>NZ_WOFH01000001.1:0-851231 GCF_009733595.1 Actinomadura litoris
GGCCGCCTCAAGCAATGGCGCGGCATCGCCACCCGCTACGACAAACTCGCCCGCAACTACCGCGCAGCGATCGTCCTGGTCACAGCCCTGCTCTGGATCAACACATGATCCACCGGACAGAACCTAGCCCGCCGGATGCCGGGGCGGGGCCGGCTCGGGCTCCGCCTCCTGGGCGCGGGCGTGCCTCGGGACGTAGGACGGCGCCTCGGCGGCGGCGCGCTTGCGGGACCGGTTGCGGCGCGCGCCGTAGGGCGCCACGAGCATCCGGTAGAACGGCCGCCTGACCAGCGTCGGGACGAGGCGGTACCCGCCCCGGACGACGACGTTGCGCCAGTACTGCGGGCGCGTGATGAAGCCCTCGACGCGCATCGCGCGCTGGAGCCGCAGCTCCGAGCGCAGCAGGTCGCGGCCGCCGCGGCGCGCGTACGCGCCGTCCCCGACCCGGTAGTAGACGAGCGGCTCGGCGAGGTTCACCACCCGCGCGCCCTGCGCGATCATCCGCGCGAACAGCCAGTAGTCCTCCATCAGCGGCAGGTCGCCGTAGCCGCCGACGGCCATCACGGCGCTGCGCCGGTACACGACCGTCGGATGGTTGAACGGGTCGTGCAGCCGCGAGTACCGCGCGATGTCGGTGGGGTCGCTCGGCGGGATGCGCCGCCCGACGATGTCGGAGATGTCGGAGCCGAACTCCAGCAGGCCCGCGCCGACCAGGTCGGCGCCCGCCCGCACCAGCGGCACCTGCTCCTGGAAGCGGTGCGGCATCGCGACGTCGTCGGCGTCCATGCGGGCGACGATGTCGTGCCAGGCGGCGTTCAGGCCCGCGTCCAGCGCCGGGCCGAGGCCGCGGTTGTGCTCCAGCGCGACGAACGTCACCTCCGAGGGGCTGTCCAGGACGAGCCCCCGCAGGCAGTCGGCCAGCTCCGGCGCGACGGGGCCGTCCCGCACCAGCACGACCTGGTCGGGACGCAGCGTCTGGTGGTGGACGGCGCTGTGGAACGCCTCCCGGACATACTCCACCCGATCACCGCCGTAGACGGTCATCAACAGGGTGAAGGGCTCGGGCTGCATCGGTCCCTATCGGTCCGTTCCGGGTGGGGCGCTTTCGCCCGGCAGAGCCCGTGGCGGGGGGGCGGCTCCTGGGGCAGGGGGCTGGTTCTGTTAGGCGGTCCTGATTGGGGCGCTCTGAAGCGATCGGTGGGCCAGGGGGTGCGTCATGGGGTGGCGCGCCGCCAACATACCGGGATGTGGTGGCGACTACGTCCTGGTTGACCGGTTCTCCACGTCCGCGAAACCTGGGCGATGCGTGATGCCGTCATCACGTCCGATCGCAGATGTTCCGGTCGGCCCTGATCTCCCCGGAGACCTGGGGCATCGGCCGCTTCGCCCCGGACAGTACCGCCCCGTCCTTGCCGATGACGAGATAGACGTAGCCGGGCCTGCCGCCGGGCCACGGGCGCGGCGGATGCCCCGGCAGCGCGATCGCGAGCCGCGCCGCCTGCCGCTCGGCCCCGGCGCCGTAGAGGATCTGTGTGGGGGCGCCGGCGGGCACCGCGCGCGTGCCGACCCTGACGACCTGGAAGCCGCGTCCGGTGAGCTGGTCGGCGGTCCGCCGGCCGAGCCCCTTCAGCCTCGTCGCGTTGTAGATGGCGACGTTGACCTGCGCGGGCGGGACGGGCGGCACCGGCGGGACGCCGCTCGGCCGCTGCGCCGGGACGGGCGCGGGCGCCGCCGGCTCGGCGGGCGGCGCGTTGTCCTCGCGGATCGACCTGAACAGCGGCTCCGCCAGCGCCTGGTTGAACTGGACGCGGTTCCTGTCCGCCGGATACGGCTGCACGGGGACGGTCACGAACCGCACCTTGCCCGCGCTCATCCCGCGCAGGCTGCCCGCGAGCTTCTGCATGACCGACAGCGTGAACCGGTCGTCCGCCTTGATGGACCTGGTCGCGGCGGACAGGAACGAGAAAGTGCGCCCGGGATCGGTGAGCATGCCCTTGTCGGTGGCCTTCTTCACGACCGAGGCCATGAACGCCTGCTGCCGCTTGATCCGGTCGAGGTCGGAGCCGTCGCCGAGCACGTACCGGGTGCGGACGTAGCCGAGCGCCTGGTCGCCGCGCACGGTCTGCGGCCCGGCGCGCAGGTGCAGTTCGGCCTTCGGGTCGTCGATGCGGCGGGGCACGCAGATCTCGACGCCGTTGAGCGCGTCCACGACCCGCTTGAACCCGGCGAAGTCCACCTCGACGAAGTGGTCGATGTGGATGCGGGTGAGCGACTCGATCGTCCGCCACGTGCAGGCCGGGCCGCCGGTCGAGAACGCGGCGTTGATCATCGCGAGCTGCGGCGGCGACGACCCGCCGCCCGTCCTGCGGCAGGAGGGGAGGTTCACCATCGAGTCGCGCGGGAAGCTGATCCCGAGCGCCTGCTCGCCGCCCGGCGAGATGTGCAGCAGGATCGTGGTGTCCGAGCGCTGCCCGACCTCCTGGCCGTAGCGCGCGTTCTCCCCCGCGCGGCTGTCGGACCCGATCATCAGGATGTTCATCGAGTTGTTGAGCTTGGCCGGACGGTTCGCGCCGAGCTTGTCGTCCACGTGCTCGCGGTCGATCTGGCCGTCCAGCCGCCGCCAGAACCCGTAGGCGCTGAGGCTGCCCGCGACCAGCACCGCCGACATCGCGATCGACACCCAGCCGAGCACGCGCCACAGCCGCCCCCGCGCCGGCGGTTCCGGCGGCCGGGGGGCGTCGTCGGTGTAGTACACGTCCCGGTAGTGCGCCCGCCTGGAGGGCGCGCGGGACGGCGCGGCTCGCTGCATCCGTAACATTTCAGCACACAATGGACAAGAGCCACCGGAGTCACGGCAAAGTCATCCAGGCAAGGTCATCTCGACCTCGGATCCCCGCGACCGCCCACTAGACTCCCCCGAAGATGAGCACCGTAGACGCGCTGACCGACCAGGCGATGGTCGTGTTGCAGGACCGGCCGGTCATCCCGCTCAGCGGCTGGCTGACCAGGGCCGTCGCCGACTGCGCCGAGAGCGGCCGCACGCTGCAGCTCCTCACCCCCCTCGACTCGCGGCTGTCGCTGCCGCTGCGCACGGTCGCCGCCGGAGCCGACCTCCAGTGGGTCGTCCGCCACGGCGACGGCTACTACGAGGGCCTCACCGGACGGCCGCTCAAGTGGGACGGCGCGACGTTCGTCCCCGTCCCGGAGGCGCGCGACTACGCGCCCGGGTTCACGACCCGCCCCACCGCCGCGATCGGCTCGCAGCTCACGCTCGTCTACCGGATCAGGCACGGCGCGCAGGGTGACCTCGGCGGACCCGTCGAGCGCCTCCTGCAACTGCTCACCGGCAAGCAGCCCGCCGGGCTCGGGCCCGCCGAGCCGCTGGAGCACCCCTGGCGCGGCGACCGGCTCACCGAGTACGCGCGCGGCCGCTCCACCGCGCGGCTGCTGGTCGTCGGCGACGGCCCGCGCCCCGCCCAGGCGATCTGCGACTTCGCCACCACCGAGGGCGGCGGCGCCGCCGAGGTCACCACCGTCACCGTCGGCTACGCGCCCACCGACCCGCCGCCGCTGCGGCACCTGCCCTCGCTGGTCGGGGCGCTCGCCGCCGACCAGCCGCTGGCCTCGCTGTTCGTCCAGCTCTGCCCCGGCCGCGCCGACCTCACCACCGAGCCGCGCTGGACGGGCGCGCCCGCCCCGGTCGCGCTGGCCGTCACCGGCACCGTCACCGGCCCCGCCGACCTCCCCGGGCAGCAGGTCGGCCCGGCGCGCACCCCGATGACGCTGTTCCCGCTCGGCGACGGCCGCTCCCCCGACGGCTGGCAGCGCCACGGCCTGCTCATGCGGCACCTCCAGGCGGGCTGAGCCTCCCCCACTCGTGGTGATCACCCCGATCGGGCGATGGGGTACGGTCCTGCCCATGGAACAGGCCCCCCGGCTCGACGCGTTGGAGCGGGCCGTCGAGGGAACCCTCGCCGAGGCGGCGCTGGAGATCGACGACGACGCGGCCGTCGTGCGGATCGAGATCTCGCTCCAACTCGCCACCGCCTGGTTCGTGGCCTGCGGCATCGGCGGGATCGCCCTGCTGCTCGCGGGCGCCGTCCTGTCCCTCACCGGCATGCAGGACGCGGCGCGCTGGCCCCTCGCCCCCGGCACGGCGCTGCTCGCGCTCGTCGCCGGCTACGTGGCCGTCGTCCGCTTCACCCCGCTGGTGAGGCTGTGGCCCGTGACCGAACTGCGCTTCGCCGAGCGCGAGCTGGTGCACCGCCACACCCGCGTCCCGTTCGGCGAGCTGCGCCCCGAGCACCTCGTGTGGAAGAACGGCCGCTTCTTCCGGCGCCTGTTCGTCCGGCACCCGGCCCTGCGCACGCAGCTCGCCGGGTTCTTCGAGAGCGAGCGGCGCAAGGCCGCCGAGTTCCACGACCGGCTCTGGAAGCTGATCTCCGGCCCCGCCCTCGCCTCCGGCGACGACCTCACTCCCGTGCAGCGCTGGATCATCGGCGCGGCCGCCCCCTACGGCGCGATCAACGGCTTCCGCCTCGACCGGCTCGGCGCCGCCCCCGGCGACCCCGCCGCGGCCGCCGACCGCCGCACCGCCCTGGAGCTCCTCCAGGACCCGTGGGGCGCCTACGACCTGGAGCAGCTCCTCGGCGCCGTGAACTGGCTCGTCCAGGACGGGCACCGCGCCGACTTCACCCAGGACGCCGACCTCGCCGCCCGCGCCCCCGCCGAACGCGACGCCTACACCGCGCTGCTCCGCGAGGTCGACGGCCTCATCGCCCGCGACGCCCTGGAGCCGCCGTTCGTGGAGCGGCTGATCGAGCTGGTCCGCGTCCGCTACGGGACGGAGGGCGCCGCGTACGCGCGGCTCGTCCCGCCCCTGCTGCGCGACGAGCCGGGCGCCGACGCCAGCGAGGAGGGCGCCGGGCTCGCCCAGTTCCTGCACCGGCTGTTCAACGACCGCGACCACGCCGCCGAGGAGCTGCACCGCCTGGAGACCCTGGCGGACCCGGCGCTGCGCGCCAACGTCGGCCGCTTCCTGATCTGGGACTACGGCCGCGCGCTCATGCTCTACCGGTGGGGGCACATGGTCGGCTGGCTCACCGAGGAGTACTGCTGGGAGCGCATGCTCCCGCTCGCGCTCGACATCCAGCGCCGCTACACGTCCTGGGAGGACATGGCCACCTGCTACCTCCAGGGCCGGCTGCTGTGGTCGGGCGGCGGCGGCAGCGCGCAGCAGGAGTACGAGCGCCTCGTCGCCCGGCTCGCCGAGGACGGCGGCAGCCCCTGGAACCTCGTCCCCTGGGGCCAGGACCTCACCCGCGACTGGAACTGACGGGCGGGATCAGCCGCCGATGACGCCGTCGTGGAAGGCGGCGCCGGCGGAGGTGTCCCCGGCGGGGTCGCTCGCCTTCCAGCTCAGGGCCGGGGGCTCGATCGTCCCGTCCGGATACACCGTGCCGCCGAGCCAGTGGACGAGCGAGTCGGCGAACCTGCGCGCCACCCGCGTCGCCTCCGGGAGGTCGGCGACGGCGCGGACGTCCACCCACCAGACCGGCACCGCGACCCGCGCGGCGAACTCCGCGCCGAGCAGCCGCCCGATCTCACCCTGGACCTCGACCTGGACCGCGCCCTCGATCGAGACGAGCAGCCGGCCCTCGGCGTCGTACAGCCGGGTCGCCTCCGGCTCGCCGCCGCGCAGCTCCAGCGGCTCGCCCATCGCGATCATCCCGTCGGCGACGGCGTGCACGTCGGGACGCCGCCGCACCAGCGCGACCAGGTCACTGCTCATCAGGACATCCCAGCGGAGAGCGAACGCGAGAAGACCTCGTGCACGACCCGGATCACGGCCGCCCGCGCGGCGGCGGAGATCTTGGACATGTCCAGCGAGCCGCCGGTCGCGAGGTGCCGATCATACGGCACGGACACGACGGGCAGCCCCCACGCGGTGAGCATCTGGTGCGCCCGCTCCAGGTCGGCGCCGACCTGCGGGGCGTGCGAGACCATCGCGATCACGGTGCGCGGCAGCACGGCCTGCTGGTCGTTGCCCGCGAACCACTCCAGCGCGCCCCGCGCGCTCAGCGCCCCGTCCACCGTCCCCGGCGTCACCAGCACGAGGCCGTGCGAACCGGCGATCACGCCCCGGTTCAGCTCGGTGAGGATGCCCGCGCCGCAGTCCACCACCGTCGCGGCGACATACCGGCCGACCGCGTTGAGCGCGCTCTGGAACGTCTCCAGCGTGAACTCGCCCGCGATCCGCCCGTCCCGCGTCGAGGACAGCACGAACAGCCCGTCGGGCGTCCGCGACAGGAACTGCGCGGCCTCCTCGAACGTGCGCGGATTCTGCCCGGCCAACTCGAACAGCGAAAGCTGGGAGCGGACCCCGAGCCGCAGCGGCAGCGACCCCAACTCGGCGTCGGCGTCGGCGGCCAGCACCCGGTCGGCCCGGTGCCTCGCCAACTCGGTGGCGACCAGCGCCGCCATCGTCGTCTTCCCCGCACCGCCCCGCACGCTGGCGACCGCGATCTGCCGCGCGCCCGGGACCGAATGCCGCATCAGCTCGGCGAACGCCGCCATCTCCCGCGCGGCGCCGCCGCCACCGCCGACCACCCGGCGGACGTTCTGCCGCACCCGCCGTCCGAGGGGATCGCCGTGCTGGTTCCGCCGGACGAGGTCCTCCGCCGGCATCTGGGACGGAGGCTGCCGCGGCCCGGGCTCCGGCGCCCGGGGCTGGACGGGTCGCGGCGGCACCGGCGGCGCGTGACCGGCCCCGTCCTGCACCTCGTTCGAGGAGACCCCGGGCATCGGACTGACGGCCGACGCCCAGTCGAAGTCGGGATGCATGAGCGGCTCAACGGCCGGCTGCTCAGGCGGCTCGGCCGGCTGCCAAGCCTCAACGGCCGGCTGCTCAAAGGAAGGGGGCACGGGCGCCGGCGGCAACTCCGCACCCCCACCCGGGAACACAGGCGCTGAGGGAATCTCCTCCGGAGCAACCGGCGGAGGCTGAGGCGCCGCAGGCGCGGGATCCGCGACCGTATGCGACAGAGAAGGCGAAGACGGCGCCGACTCACCCACCGGTTCCTCAAAAGAAGGCGGCACAGGCGCCGGCGGCAACTCCGCACCCTCCGCCGCAGGCGCAGGATCCGCGACCGTATGCGACAGAGAAGGCGAAGACGGCGCCGACTCACCCACCGGTTCCTCAAAAGAAGGCGGCACAGGCGCCGGAGGCAACTCCGCACCCTCCGCCGCAGGCGCAGGATCCGCAACCGTATGCGACAGAGAAGGCGAAGACGGCTGCGACTCACCCACCGGCCGCTCAAAAGAAGGCGGCACAGGAGGCGGAGGCAGCTCCGCGCCCCCACCATCCGCAGCGGGCGCGGGATCCGCAACCGTATGCGGCAAAGAGGGCGAGGGCGGGTGCGAGACGGGTTGCACGGGAGCGGGCGGCGCGGGTGCGGGCGGCGCCGGAGCCGCCGCCTCGACCTCGGGAGCCCGCGGGACGGCCTCCACCACAGGCGGCTCGACGGGCGGCTGCTCAGGGGCGGGCAGCGGTGGCGCCTCGGCCCCCCACCCTCCCTGGGGCGGGGCGGGCTCGGCCTCCAGCGTCTGGAATCCCCGCTGCGGAACGCCGATCTCTCGCAGGACGGCCTGCTGCCAACTGGAGTCGGACACCTGCCTCCCCTCTTCCTTTAAAGCGTACGAGACACCGGTCGCCCCGTGCACCGTCGATGGGTCTCCAGAACGATTCCGGAAGCGAGAAGGGCGCTCCACAACGGCCCGACCGGCGCAGACGTGCCATACCCGATGAAATCAACACGGGACGCCCGCTAGTCTGGCCGGATCTCAATCGGCACCCCGCACGCGAACAGCCCGGAGCTCTTATGAACCCCCCTGAATGGCCTGGTCAGCCGCCCGGCCAGCCGGGATACCCGCCTCCTGCCGCCCCCGCCGGACCGCCTCCCGCGCCCCCGCGGGCCCCGATCGGCGGGCCGATGCCCGGCCCCCCGATGCCCGGCCCGCCCATGCCGGGACCGCCCATGCCCGGCGGTTTCCCGCCCCCGCCCCGCCGTAGCGGCGGCGGCGCGGCGGTCCCGCTGCTCATCGTCGGCGGGATGGTCCTGCTGGCCCTCATCGGCGTCGGCGCCTTCGTCGTGCTGAACAGCGGCGACGACAAGGACGACCCTCCCGCGATCACGTTCCCCTCGGCCCGGCCGACCTACACGCCTCCCTCCACCGGCTCGATCGAGCCGAGCCCGACGACCTCCCTCGGCGGTGGCGGCTCCGACCCGACGAGCCTGCTCTCGGCGACCGTCCGCACGGCGAAGGGCAACACCTTCACCCGCGCCGGAACCCGCACGGAGTCCTGCATCACCCGCGCCAACACCAAGCTGCTGTCGAGGCTGCGCACCGACCCGTGCATCGGAAGCATGTACTCGGCCGTCTACGCCAACCCGTCCCGGACGATCATCACGTCGGTCTCGATCGCGAAGTTCGCCACCCCCTCGGCGGCGAGCCGCATCGGCAACGCGACCGACGCCCAGGGCTGGCCGAAGCTGCTCACCCCGTCCGACGCCAGCGGCCTCCCGCAGCCCCGCGCCAACCCGGCGTACTGGACCCGCACCTGGACCCGCGGATCCAGCGTGATCTACGCCCAGTCCTACTGGACGCACGGCGGCGCCACCGGCGGCCGCACCGGCTCGGTGTTCGCCACCGCCGGAGAACTCGGCGTCGAGATCACCAACGCCCTCCTCTTCACCAACTGACGCCTCCCCACGGGCATGGGCGGCAACCCGCCCATGCCCGAACGGCGCATCAGCGAGGCGTCGGCGGCCCACCACCCTGAGGCGGCCCCGGCGGCTGGTACTGGCCGGGGGGCTGACCAGGTTGAACCGGCGGCTGGAAACCGGGTCGCCCAGACTGGCCGAACCCCGGAGGCACACCCGGTCCGGCACCGGGGCCGAACGGAGGCGGGCCGGGCGGCGGGCCGCCCTTCCCCCTCCGGCGCCGCGCGATGACGAACACGATCACCAGCACCACGAGCCAGAAGGCGCCGATGGCGCCGAAGCCGATGATGGTGCCGGTGCTCATCCCGTCGTCCGAGTCCTTTTCGGCCTTCGGCCGGGCGCTGGGCCTGTGCCGCTTGGCCCACCGGTCGTAGTCCTCGAAGACGGGATTCGCCGAGCCCTGCGGCGCCTTCTGGGCGAGCAGGCGATAGGGCCGGACCATTCCGTATCCCGTTCGGTCGTCCTGCCCTTTGTCGGAGACGTCCTTCGCGGAGGCGATGAGCTGCCGAACCAGCTCCCGGTTCTTCATCTCGGGGAACTTGGCGCGCACCAGGGCGATCGCCCCTGACGTCAGCGCGGACGCGGCGCTCGTGCCGCTGCCGCTGATCAACTTCCCGCTCTTGACGACGACGGGGGCCCTGACGCCGGGGCCCGCCACGGTCACATACGGCTGGCGTTGCGTCTTCTCCCAGGGCCGCAGTTGCGCGTCAACGGCCCCTACCGCGAGAACGCCCTTGCAGTTGGCCGGAGAGTTGGAAGCGTTGCCTCCGGCACCGTCATTGCCCGCGCCCGCGACGATCACGACGTCCTTGTCCAGCGCATAGGCGATGGATTCCTGCAGGTTCGCCGGACAGGCGCCGGGCACGGCCTGGGACAGATTGACTACTTTCGCGCCATGGTCGGTCGCGTAGCGGATTCCCTTGGCGTAGGCGTCCGTGCTCTGCCCCACGATGGGGAGGATCTTCGCCTCGGGCGCGACACCGACGAGTCCGGTCCCGGTGCCCTGTGCGGCGATCAGCGACGCCATGGCCGTACCGTGGCCGTGGAGTTCACCGGTATCGCCATCGGTGCGGCCGTCGCCGCTTCCGCTCTCGGCGTCCATGCCGGGAAGAACCGCGTTCCGCAGATCCGGCACATTCGACTGAACGCCGGTATCGATGACCGCGACCGTCACACCGGCGCCCTTGGAGATCGGCCACAGGAGGTCGTCCACTCCCCAAGCCGGAAACCACCATTCCTGGGCGAGCGGTTTCGGTGCCGCCGCAGCGGATCCTGGCAAAACGACCGCTGCCGACAGGAGCAGCGCCAAGACCAAGCCGACCAGTTTTCGACCTCGCTGCAGCATCGGTACTCCTCGTCTACAGCAACTGAATTATAAAAGGATAGGTAGATCAGGTTGGACCTGATCTACCTATCCCATCGCCTCTGTCACCACTATGGCACGAACATCAGCCGATCACGGGCGGGGCGGTGTCGTCGTTGCCGCCCCAGATGTCCTCGTCCTCGGTGAGCCACGTGCTGCGCTCGCGCTCCTCGCCGTCGCCGCCGCCGTGGCCGCCGGCTCCCATGGGCATTCCCATGCCGGACATGCCGCCCTTGCCGAGCGCGCCGGCGCCCATCAGGCCGCCGGGTCCGCCGAGTCCGCCGCCGGGGCCGCCACCGGGACCACCGCCGAGAGCGCCGGGGCCGCCGCCGAGACCGCCGGGGCCCAGACCACCGCCGCCGGGACCACCTCCGGGGCCGCCACCGGGCATGCCGCCGAGACCGGTGTCCGGTCCACCGCCGCCCGGCAGGCTCGCCAGGTCGGTGCCGGGGCCGCCACCGGGGCCGTTGCCGATGCCGCCGGGACCGCCGCCAGGGCCGCCGCCGGGGCCTCCGCCCGGGAGGTCGGGACCGCCCCCGGGGCCACCGCCCGGCATGTGCGGCGGTCCTCCCGGGCCTCCGCCGGGACCGCCACCGGGCCCACCGGGGTTGTCGGGAGGCTTGGGCAGGTCGGGACCGCCACCGGGCCCCTTGGGCAGGTCGGGACCACCGCCGGGGCCGCCCCCGGGGCCGCCGCCCGGCATCTTGGGCGACTTGGGGCCACCGCCGGGGGGAGTGCCCGGCGGGTCGGTGTCCAGGACGTTGGGATCGGCCTCGGGCATGTCCTGGCGGATATCGGCCGGGAAGTTGTTGTAGGTGCCCTTGGTGCCGTTGTTGATGGCATTCATGGCGTCTTTGGCGCCGAAGTTGTTGCCGATCAGGCCCGTGATGGCGGCCGGGGCGGTGGCGGGGTTGATCGCCATCGCGCGCTGGCCCCAGTTCACGACGTCCTTGACCCAGCTGTCGTTCGCGCTGCCGGAGCCGTAGGAGTGCTTCCACTGCCGCTGCTGCTTGGCGTGCGCCGTCAGGGCGGTGCCCGTGGTGGACGCCTTGGTCTTGATCTCCTGGGCCTGCCGGTAGGCCTTGTTCATCTGCTCCATGGCCTTTTCGGCGTCGTCACCGCCCCAGGCCTCGACCAGCCGCTGCGCCTGCTTGTAGATGAGATCGACGGAGTCGTTCATCCGGGTCGACAGGTTGGTGTAGGTGGTCGCACCCGTGTCGATCTGCTCCGGGTGCATGCTGTCGACGACCTTTTTGACCTTGTCGAACTGGTCTTCCCAGACCTTGAGCATCCCCCAGCCGCCGGTGCCCTCACCGCCGGTCTGGAAGCCCTCCTGCCTGATCTTCTGCGTGCTCTTCGTCACCTACGATCACCCTCCTCGTCGCGTGCGTTCCGCTCACACGCTGCTGTGCGGACTGGCGGCATTCTGAACGCCTTGCTTGGACTTGTCGTCGGCGTTGCGATGGGTCTGCTCGGAGGCCCGGAGGGCTTTGATCACGTTTTCGTACGCGGTGACGAACTGCGTGTAGGTGTTGCCGATCTGCGTCTGCGCGGCCGAAACGGTGTTGTAAAGGCTGCGGCCCGCCGTGTAGTTGCCGAGTGAGGACTCGGTCGGCGAGTCGTCCTCAAGCTTGTTGTCATAGCGCAGGCTTTTGAGGGCCCGCAGGTCCTTTTCGAGCTTGTCCGCGATGTCCTTGACGGTGTCGTGGTGAATGCCGATTTCTTTGCCGCCGGCCGTCGGCAGGCTCTTCGGGGGTTCTGGGGGTGCCATCTCTGCTTACCTCCTGTCAGCCTCTTGCCCCCTGAGCGGCTGTCTGGGAGACAAGACGGAACAGACCTGGGTTCGGTACGGGCGAAGTGGGCCCCGGCCGTTCGCACGGCCAGGGCCACTTCACAGCTGCGTCCAGCGGACGGGGGTTGAACCTGCGGTCAGCCCCAGATCCCGGAGTTGGACCGCTCGGCCTGCTGGTAGTTGTCGTGCGCGTCGCGGATCGCGAGACCGAGCTGCGCCACGACGTTCTGCATGTCCTTGGCGGCGCCGTCCCACTGCTTCTGGAAGACCCAGTAGGCCTCCTGGGCGGAGCCCTCCCACTGGTTGAGCTTCGTCCGGAGCTTGCCCTCCAGGTCGTTCAGCTCGTCCATCAGGGCGCGCGCGGCCTGGCTGAACTGCGCCTCACCCTCGGTCAGGCCGCCGAAATTGGCCCTCGTGTAGCTCATGATTCTCCTTTTCCAGCCGTCGTCACCTGGTTGTGAGGTTCGCTCAGGTAGAGCCGTTGAGCAGGGCCTGAACCTTGTTCACGGCCTGCTCGGACATCTCTTCCTTGGACTCATAGGTGATCTTGGTCTGGACGAGGCTCTGGTGCATGCCCTCCAGGGCCCGCAGCACCTTGCCGAAGTCCTCGTTGAACCGGTTGAAGACCGTCTCGAAGGCCATGGAGGCGTTGCCCTCCCAGGCCCCGCGGACCTGCTGCTTGTGGCCCTCAAGCTGCGTCTGCAGCCCCTTGATGATGTTCGCGGACGCGTCGATGTCATCCGCGGCCTGCTTCATGGATGCTCTGTCGACTGCCGACTGCTGCCCCATGAGTCACCTCCAGTGATTCGTACCGTGACCCGCGATCGTGAACTGGGCATAGACGCCGGGCCAACGCCGTAAGCCCCCGTTTCGGCAGCGCAAAGGACCCTGAGGCCGGTGATGGCGGGGGGTTGCACCGCAGAGTGATCATTACTTTAGGTGCTTTACTCCATGCTGTCCATCCGCTTCACATGATGTTTAGACGCATTGGCCCCCTTTACGGTTCGGGTCGTGGCCGAAGTCCGCACAATCAGTTCCCCGGCGGGGTGTTGGCCGGAGGCGTGGTGGAGACGGCGGCCGGGTCGAGCACCGGCCCCTGGGCGATCAGGTCCAGGACGCCCGCCGGAACCTTCGAGGCATCGCCCGGCAGAGAGTAGCCGAGCTTCTCGGCCGTCTCATTGTCTTTGATGGGGAATCTCTTTCCCTCGGCCACAAGGTAATAAGTGCTGACCTCATTCGCCTTTCCCGGGCTTGGTACCCGGCCCGCGAGCGCCGCGCTCCCAGGTGGGAAGGCCAATTGGTCCGCGCCGTTCGGCTGCGGGCCGCCGGGCGGCGCGGGCAGCCTCCCGTCGAGGGTGAGGGTCGCGTCGGAGTTGCCGCTCGGGTCGGCGTAGACCGCGCACAGCGGGCTCGTCTCCCGGTAGGCGACGATGCTCGGCGCCTTGCCTTCGAGCTGCTGGGCGCGGACCGTCCGCGCGGACTGCCGGGTCGAGTTCACCCGTCCGGCGTCCACCGGGAGGGGACGGACGGGCTGGTTCCCGTACGCCTGCCGGGTCAGCGGGTCGGCGACCAGCAGGTCCCGCTGGAGCGCGGAGATCGGCGCCAGGCCGTCCGCGAGCAGCACGAACGAGGACGAGGATCCGGAGGCGGTGTCGACGCCGAAGATCTGGCCGACCTTCGCCGGCCCGAGCGGCCCGGTGACCGCACGTCCGAGGCCCGGGATCTGCGGCGCGGCGAAGTCGGGGCCCTGGGTGACGGAGTTGAGCCACTTGCCGGCGATCGGGACGGCGCTCGCGCCGAGCGTCGTCAGCGCGTAGGGCGGCATCCGCATGCGGGTGTTGCGCCAGAGCAGCCAGTTCTGCCCGTCCGCCTTGACGACCACGGCCTGGTCGGGACGCAGCGCGGTGCCCCCGACCTCGCGTCCGGCGGTGAGCGTGACCAGCGACCGGCGGCCGAGCGAGGTGCTCTCGGACGCCCGCACGCACACCGCCCACGGCGCCTTGGTCAGCTTCTTGGCGTCGGGGAGCGTGTTCGGCGCGCCCGGGATGCCGATCGCCGGTCCGCGCTCGTACTTGGTGAGCGAGTTGCTGGAGACCGTCCGGCGGCTCTTGGAGTCCGCCCCGGCGACGAGCCGCGCCGAGACGTAGTTGGCGACCGGGCAGAGCTTGCCGTTCTCGCACCACACGTAGCGGGCGCCGGTGTCCTTCTCCACGAGCAGCATCCCGGCCTTCTCCAGGCCGGTGGCGCCGCCGGGGCGGATGACGCCGAAGATGCCGAACGCCGCCATGACGAGGATGCCGATCATGATTCCGCTGAACGCGCTGATGTTCATCCGGCGCAGCGGCAGCTCGGGGTTGTCGGGCTCGCCCGAGACCAGCGCGAGCGAGGCGCGCTGGCTCATCAGGCGGTGTGCCTGCAGCAGGTCCTTGCGCGTCTGCATGCGGCGCTCCTAACCGGCGAGCCCGCGCATGTACGCGAACAGCCCGCATTCTCCGAGGGCCATCGGGATGAGGGCGATCAGCAGGAACATCTCCAGGATGTCGCCCGCGCGGTTCCAGAACGGCGAGGGCCGGTGGCCCGGGAGCCACAGCCCCACCCCGACCACGACCGAGGTCGCCACGACCAGCGGGAGGAGCGCTCCGGCGGCCATCGTCAGCGGCGAGGCGTCCCAGGAGATGGCGATCGCCAGCGTCCCGAGGCCGAGCATGCCGGGCACCAGCATCGCCAGCCGCTGCACCCGGCCGCGGAACAGCCGGGAGCGCAGCAGGAGGAGGACGGAGATGACGGCGGCGGTGACCGGGCCGAGCCATCCGTCGCGGAACGCCGACGGGATCAGCCCGAGGATGCCCACGAGCCCGAGGCCGACCGTGAAGCCGGTGATGAAGCGGTCGGCCCGGCCGGTGCGGGTCAGCACCTGCTGGCCGTCCACCATGATCGTGTCGCGCCGCAGGTCGTCGGCGCTCTGCGGCACCGGCGGCAGCGTGACCTTGGAGAAGCGGAAGGCGAGCGTGGGGGTCAGCGGGGTCAGCATCATCGCGACCACGACCGTGATCGCCGCGATCCCGGCCGCCGACAGGTCCTCGAAGGCCAGCGCGGCCCCGGAGCCCGCGGCGCCGAGGACGCCGCCGATGACCGAGCCCCAGAAGATCGAGGCGCCGTCGGTGACGCCCACGGCCGCGATCACCGCGACCAGGACCAGGACGCCGAACCCGGCCAGCGTGTTCAGCGCGTCCAGCTCGCCGAAGCCGTGGTCGCGGGCGGGGCCGAGCAGGCCCGCGAGGAAGGCGTGCGGGAGCGCGGCGAAGGCGAGCACCGTGCCCGCCCTGGCGTCGCCCGCGGCGCGCGAGGCGACCACCGCGCCGATGACGAGCAGCAGGGCGACCACCCCGGCGGCCGCGGCCGGGACGACCCAGGACGGTCCGGCGAGCAGCACCACGACGGCGGCGACCGCCGAGCCGCCCGCGCCGACCCCGAGGGAGAAGGCGCGGGTCCATTCGGGCCGCCAGCGGTCGCGCCGGTCCTTGACCGCGGTCGCGACGACGTCGGCGACGTCGTCGAAGGCCAGTTCGGGAAGCTGCGACATCCCCGGACGCAGGTAGAGGATCTCGCCGTCGCGCAGCCCCGCCTGCGCGGGGGTGGCCCCGCCGTCGAAGGGCGCCTCGTCCAGCCGCTGCAGGACCCAGCCGCCGTGGGCGAGCCCGGCGTCGGCCATCTGGCTGCCGGAGTAGTGCAGGATCGCCGGGAAGAACTGGGCGAAGGGGACGTGGGCGGGGAGCGAGATGTCGATGCGGCGCTTGGGGGCCACCACCGTGACCCTGCACAGCTCCGCCCCGGTGACTGAAGCCACTGAACTTCCTCACATGTAGGCACGGCCCCACAGGGAGCACCCGAACACCGGCGAGAACCGTAACAACATAGACCTCCCGGCCCGCCCTCTGCGACCGGCTGAGATGCCCCACTTCGATGCGGTAACGCCCGCCCCGGTTCCGTCCGGCGCGGACCTTGGACGTCCGCGATGCCTTGCCCGCATGGCTTTTTCGCGCCTGCCGCTTTCGTTCCCCCTTCGTGACCGGCGGCGCAGATGAATCCTGGTGGAATGTTTCGCTTTCCCCCGAATCGAAGGCGGCGCCCGCCGAGCGCCTGTCGCAGGCCGCACTCCGTTACCGAGCGCATCCGGATGATCAAAGGATTATGCGGACCCGTACCCGTATGATGCTGGGCTGCGACATTGATGCCCAGAAGGGGGAGCCAGTCCAGTGAGCACCGTTCTGGTCCGGCGGAAGGAACGCCGCAAGCCCCCCGAGATGCCGCGGGGCGAGGTCCTGCTGGAGTCGCCGCCCGAGCTTCCCGAGGTCACCACCGACGGCTTCCGCAACGTGCTGACGTTCCTGCCGATGGCGGCCGGGTCCGGCTCGATGGCGTTCATGTTCCTGAACCCCAACTCCAACCCGCTCCAGATGGTGGCGGGCGGGATGATGGGCCTGTCGATGTTCGGCATGATGTTCAGCCAGGTCGGGCAGCGCAGCGGCGAGCGCAAGTCCAAGCTGAACGGCGAGCGCCGCGACTACCTGCGCTACCTCGGCCAGGTCCGGGCGAAGGTCCGCAAGGCCGCCGCCCAGCAGCGCGAGGCGCTGGAGTGGTACAACCCCGACCCGACCCGGCTGTGGTCGATCGCGATGAGCTCGCGGCTGTGGGAGCGGCGCGCCGACGACTCCGACTTCGGCCAGGTGCGGGTGGGCACCGGGCCGCAGAAGCTGGCCGTCCAGCTGATCGCGCCGGAGACCAAGCCGGTCGAGGACCTGGAACCGATGAGCGCGGGCGCGCTGCGCCGGTTCGTCCGGACGCACTCGACCGTCCCCGCCCTGCCGGTCGCCATCAACCTCCGCTCGTTCTCACGGATCTTCCTGCTCGGGGACGTGGAGGCCGCGCGGGCGATGCTGCGCGCCATGCTCATGCAGGCGGCCTCGTTCCACACCCCCGACGACGTGCGCATCAGCGTCTGCACCTCGCAGGAGCGGCTGCCCTACTGGGACTGGGTGAAGTGGCTGCCGCACGCCCTGCACCCCACCGAGCACGACGCCGCCGGGCAGGTCCGGCTGATCGCGCCGACGATGACCGAGCTGGAGGTGCTGCTCGGCCAGGAGATCAAGGACCGCGCCCGGTTCGTCTCCGGCCGCCCGTCCGGCGACCTGCCGCTGCACGTGATCGTGGTGGACGGCGGCATGGCCGCCTACGACTCGCAGATCGCCGCCGACGGCATCGAGGGCGTCTGCGTCATCGACCTCTCCCAGACCGTCGGCTACACGACCGAGGCCGGGACGCTGCGGCTGAACGTCACGCCCGACAAGGTCCACATGCTGCGCAAGGACCGGGCGGGCAAGGACGTCCCGACCCCGATCGGCGCGCCCGACAAGGTCACCGTCCCGCAGGCCGAGAGCCTGGCCCGCCAGCTCGCGCCGTTCCGGTCCAGCGCGAACGACGCCGTGGACGAGGAGGACGTGCTGGCGAACAACATGACGCTGACGTCCCTGCTCGGCGTCGAGAACGCCTACGCGGTGGACCCCGCGCGGGTGTGGCGGCCGCGCGCCCAGCGCAACCGGTTCCGGGTGCCGATCGGCCTGGACGCCGACGGCCGTCCGATCGAACTCGACATCAAGGAGTCCGCCCAGGGCGGCATGGGCCCGCACGGCCTGTGCATCGGCGCGACCGGGTCCGGCAAGTCCGAGCTGCTGCGCACGCTCGTCCTCGGCCTGGCGATGACGCACGCGCCGGACATCCTCAACTTCGTCCTGGTCGACTTCAAGGGCGGCGCGACGTTCCTCGGGATGGACGGCCTGGAGCACGTCTCGGCCATCATCACCAACCTGGAGGACGAGCTCCCGCTGGTCGACCGCATGTACGACGCGCTGCACGGCGAGATGGTGCGCCGCCAGGAGTACCTGCGGGCCATGGGCAACTACGCCTCGCTGCGCGACTACGAGAAGGCCCGGCTGGACGGCGCGAACCTGCCGCCGATGCCGACGCTGTTCCTCGTCCTGGACGAGTTCTCCGAGCTGCTGTCCGCCAAGCCCGACTTCGCCGAGCTCTTCGTCATGATCGGACGGCTCGGCCGGTCGCTGGGCGTCCACCTCCTGCTGGCCTCGCAGCGCCTGGAGGAGGGCAAGCTGCGCGGCCTGGACACCCACCTGTCCTACCGGATCGGCCTCCGCACGTTCTCCGCGATGGAGTCGCGCGTCGTCCTCGGCGTCCCGGACGCATACGAACTGCCTCCCGCCCCCGGTAACGGATACCTGAAGTTCGCCACCGAACCGATGGTCCGCTTCAAGGCGGCCTACGTCTCGGGGCCCGTGGACGAGCAGCCGAAGCAGAACGACGACAGGCAGGGCAGCCAGATCGCGGCCCAGATCGTCCCGTACCTGCCGGGCTACATACGCCCGCAGGTCATCGAGGACCGGTCCGAGGAGGAGCCCGAGCCCGAGGAGAAGAAGAACCAGGCGTCCCTGTTCGACGTCGTGGTCGGGCAGCTCGCCGGGCACGGCGCGCAGGCGCACCAGATCTGGCTCCCCCCGCTGGACGAGCCGCCCGCGCTGAACGAGATGCTCCCCCCGCTCCAGGTCACCCAGGAACACGGCCTCACCACCGCGGGCTGGGACGGCCGCGGCAAGCTGTACGCGATGGCGGGCATCGTCGACAAGCCGTTCCACCAGCGGCGCGACCCGTACTGGCTGGAGCTGTCGGGCGCCGCGGGCCACGTCGGCATCGCGGGCGGCCCGCAGAGCGGCAAGTCGACCCTGATCAGGACGCTGATCGCCTCCCTCGCGCTCACCCACACCCCCGCCGAGGTGCAGTTCTACTGCCTGGACTTCGGCGGCGGCGCCCTCGCCGCGCTGGCCGACCTGCCGCACATCGGCGGCATCGCCACCCGCCTGGACGCCGACCGCGTCCGGCGGACGGTCGCCGAGGTCAGCGGCCTGCTGGAGCAGCGCGAACGCGAGTTCGCCGAGCGGGGCATCGACGGCATCGCGACCTACCGCCGCATGCGCGCGTCCGGCGAGCACCCCGGCGACGGCTACGGCGACGTCTTCCTCGTCGTGGACAACTGGCTGACCCTGCGCCAGGACTACGAGGCGATCCAGGACACCATCACCCAACTCGCCGCGCGCGGCCTCGGCTACGGCATCCACGTCATCGCCGCGACCAACAAGTGGACGGAGTTCCGCACCAACGTCCGCGACCTGCTGGGCACCAAGCTGGAACTGCGCCTCGGCGACCCCTACGAATCGGAGATCGACCGCAAGCTCGCCGACAACGTCCCCGAGGGCCGCCCCGGCCGCGGGCTCTCCCGCGACGGATTCCACTTCCTCACCGCCGTCCCCCGCATCGACGGCGGCGGCGCCGACGAGTCGCTGAACGACGGCGTCCTCAAAATGGTCCGGGCGGCGTCCGAGGCGTGGCACGGCCAGCGCGCCCCGCAGGTCCGCATGCTGCCCGACGTCCTGCCGCTCTCCTCGCTGCCGACCCCCGCCGAGACCGGCATGCGCATCCCGATCGGAATCGACGAGGAGTCGCTCTCCCCGGTCTACCTGGATTTCGCCCAGGACCCGCACTTCCTGATGCTCGGCGACGCCGAATGCGGCAAGTCCAACCTGCTCCGGCACATCACCACCGGCATCACCTCCCGCTACACCCCCGAGCAGGCCCGGATCATCTTCATCGACTACAGCCGCTCGCTGCTGGACGTCGCCGACACCGAGCACCAGATCGGCTTCGGCGCCTCGGCCCCGGCCGCGACGTCCCTGGTCAACGACATCCGCGGCGCGATGATGCAGCGCCTCCCCCCGGCCGACCTCACCCCCGACCAACTCCGCTCCCGCTCCTGGTGGACGGGCTCGGACCTCTTCCTCATCGTCGACGACTACGAGATGGTCGCCACCTCCGACAACCCGCTGCGCCCCCTTGTCGAACTGCTCCCCCAGGCCCGCGACATCGGCCTCCACCTCATCGTCGCCCGCGCCATGGGCGGCGCGGGCCGCGGCATGTTCGACCCGGCCATCACCCGCATCAAGGAAATGGCCTCCCCCGGCCTCCTGATGTCCGGCAACAAGGACGAGGGCATCCTGCTGGGCAACGTGAAACCCCACAAACTCCCCCCGGGCCGGGGCTACCACATCGACCGCCGCACCGGCACGCGCCTGATCCAGACCGTCATCCGCGAAGACACCCCCCAGTGATGACCGCAGCCGGGCCGGCCGCCGCCGTCGCGGGCGCCCGGATCCACTGAGGAGAAGCAGTGGCCAAGAATCAACCCGTGCCCATTCACAACGCGCTCCCCGAGACGCGTGCCCACGCCATGAAACTGGTCGCCGACGGCAAGCCGGTGGCGGCGGTCCGCCTCGTCCGCAAGGCCACCGGCGCCGACCTGCTGTCCGCGAAGGTGTACGTCGACGGGCTCAAGGTGGAGTTCCTGGCGGGGCGCGTCCCCGCCGAGGTCGAGGCGCGGGCGCGCGCGCTGGTGGCGGAGGGCAAGCCGAGAGAGGCGGTCAAACACCTCGTCCGGACCGCGGGGCTCGGCCTCAAGGACGGCAAGCAGTATGTGGACGCCCTGAGGGACGGCCGACTGCCCGGAGCGGCCGCCGCCGGCCCGCTCTCAGAACGGGTACGCGCCTTCGTGGCCTCCGGCGACCGCCGCTCGGCCGTCGCCCTGGTCAGCGCCGAAACGGGGATGACCCCCGAAGAGGCCGACCGCTTCGTGGACGCTCTGGACTGACGTGGTCAGGCGCCGGGGCGCCAGTTGCGGCGGCGGCCGGCGGGGGTGATCAGCGCGGCCGTGCCGATGGCCGCGGCGGCCGTGAGGGCCGCGGCGGTGAAGGACAGGGCCAGCACCTTGCCCAGGTGGTCTTCGGGCGGGGGCTGGTCGATCGATACCCGGTGGGCGCCGGCGGGGGCCGCCGGCGCCGCGCCGGTCGAGACCGTGGTCACCGCGCGGAGCGGATTCACCACGCCCGACCCCGTGCCCTGGACCTGGGCGCCGTCGGCGGTCCTCTCGATGCGCTCCTTGACCTGGAGGTAGGTGAGCCTCGGGTTGAAGGAGCGGATCAGCGCCGCGGTGCCGGCGACGTAGGGGGCGGCGAGGCTGGTGCCGTCGTCGGCCTTGTAGGCGTCGCGCGGCCAGGTGCTGACGACCGCCTGGCCGGGCGCGGTCACGGTGACCGGCGTGACGGTGTTGGAGAAGCCCGCCAGCTTGCCGTCCTTGGAGAGCGCGCCGACCGAGATCACGCCCGGGTAGCTCGCCGGATAGGACTTCTCGGGGGTCTGCTTCTGCTCGTCGGTGAGGTTGCCGGCGACCGAGACGATCACGACGTCGTGCCGCTGGGCGTAGGCCACGGCCCGGCGCAGGTCGGGCAGGTCCGGGGACTGGGACGAGATGTTGATGACCTTGGCGCCCAGGTCGACGGCCTTGCGGATCGCCAGCGGCGTCCAGCGGGAGTCGTTGCCCTGCGACTTCACGGCCATCTTCACCGAGATGAGCTGCGCCTCGGGGGCGACGCCGAAGAACGAGATGCCCTGGGCGCGCAGGTCCCGGCCGCCGATGATGCCCGCGACCTGGGTGCCGTGGCCCACGCAGTCCTGGAGGCCGGACCTGGTCACGTCGTAGGGGGCGACGCGTCCGCGCAGCTGGGGGTGCGAGGTGTCCACGCCGCTGTCGACGATGGCGACCTTCACCCCCTTGCCGCGGGTGTGGGTCCAGGCGTCCACGTAGTTCAGCCTCTCCTCCGGCCAGAGCTGCCGGGGGAGCTGGTTCGCGGGGCTGCCGTAGACCAGGGGCTCCTCGCAGGGCGCGGCCAGGGCGGGGGACGCGAAAAGGGGAGGCGCGAGCACGCCGCCGAACGCGGTGGCCGCCATGAGCGCGATCGCTTTGCGTCGTCGCACCAGCCCTCCCGGCGATGACCGAACCATGAGCAGTGAGCACATTACCGAGATTCGGGCGGACGTCGATCCGCGCCGCTCCTATTCGGCCGGTGGCTCGACTTGCGCGTCGTCCCATTCCCAGCCGAGTGTGCGGGCGGCCGCGGCGAGGGCGTCGCGGGTCCTGGCGCTGATGGTCACCGGGAAGTCGCAGGCGTTCTCGCGGTCGTGGTGCACGATCACGTCGGGGCCGCCGTAGGCCAGGCTGTGGACGCCGAGTTCGCGCCAGGGCTCGAATCCCATCGGACGGTACGCCGCGTCCAGGCGCTCGCCCACCGGGGCGCCCGGGAAGTCGCCGGCGTCCAGGCGCAGGCACCAGCCGAGGCTCGCCGGGAGGCGCTGCACGGCGAGCTGGACGAAGAACTCCGAGATCGACCGGGCCTGCGGAACCCATTCGTCATCGGAGATCGTGACGAGCACGCGGGGGTCGTCCTGGCCCGCCTCGGCGGCGAGGTAGCCCCATTCGTTGCAGTACTCGTATTCGGCCTTGAAGACGCAGACGCGCAGGTCGTCGTCCGGGCCGACGTACGGGTTGTCCTTGGGCAGCCCCTCGGCGACGCCGTACCCGGACGGGTCGGGCCGGACGGTCGGCGGGTAGACGGGATTGGTCCAGTACAGGCGCGGCGAGTGGGTGAAGGAATTGAAGGGGAGTTCCCACCACTCGTCCAGGGCCTGGGGGACGGCGAGGGAGAAGTCGACGCCCTCGAACTCGTCGTCCTCCTCGCCCGTCCATTCTCCTTTGAGGCGCCGTATATACGTCTGGTGCTCGTCCTCCGACCATTTGGCCCAGGGGGTCGCGTCGGCGGGCACCGCGTATCCCCACTCCTCCTGGAACTCGCGCAGCAGGTCCCAGCGGGGGCGGGGCGGGGCGAGCCGGTCGGCGAAACGCCCGTAGTCGATCATCTCCGTCACGGGGTGAAGGGTAATGGCGTATTACCATCTGGCGGGTGCAATCCACCGCACCGGTCCCTCCGAGTCCCGGCGAGCGCGCGTCGCGGCGCCGGCTGGTGCCCGTGTGCGCGCTCGCGGTGGCCGCCGTCCTGGTTCCCGTGCTGTGGACGGCGGGCGGGTTCGCGGCGCGGCCGCGCGAGCCCGCGACCGCGCCGGGGAAGGCGGTCGACCTCGGCCTGTTCAAGGTCGTCGTGCGGGACGCGCGGATCGGCACGGCGAACGCCGACCTCGGCTCCGGACGGCAGCGGTTCGTGATCGTCCGGCTGTGGGTGCTCAACCAGGGCGAGGAGACCGTCTCGCTGGGCTTCGGCGGGCTGCGCGACGGCCTCGCCGCCCGCACCAAGGCGGGCAAATGGGTCAAGCCCGACCAGGTGGAGGGCATCGCCGGGGGCGCGAAGACCGGCACGACGCAGCCGGGGCTGCCGGTCGAGGTCTCGGCGATGTGGAAGACGGGCCCGGCGGACGCGCCCCGCCGGTTCACCGTGGGCCTGCGCGAATGGGAGTACGACCACGGGTTCACCGATGACACCTACGCCTGGCGGGTCGATCTGGAGGACGGCTCGCTCGCCGGGCGGCTGACCCTCCCCGTCGCCGCCCCGAGGGTGCGGCCGCGGTGAACGTCCGGAGACTGCTGACGCAGGGCGGCGCGGGGGTCGGCGGGACGGCCCTGCTCGCCGGAGCGATGTGGCTGCATTCGATCGGCCCGCACGTCCGGGCGCGGGCGCTCGAACCGATCCGCGACGGCGGCGGAATCGGGCAGGTGGTCGGCAACCGCGTGTTCAGCGTGCGGGTCGACCGGGTGGAGGCGGCGCGGTCGCTGGCGCCGGGCCTGTCGCTGGGCGATCCGCCGCCCGTGGGCACCGAGGGCGTCTACCTGGTCGTGCGGCTGTGGGCGAAAGCCGAACGCGAGCCGCTGAAGCTGGCGGCGGCGAAGCTGGAGACGTCCGGGGGCCTGTCGTTCCGGGACGGTCCGCGGCCGGGCGCGGGCGAGGTCGTCCAGCCGCTGTTCCAGCCGATGATCTGGACGCCGACCGCGTTCGTGTTCGAGCTGCCCAAGGAGCGGGTGGCGGGCGCGCACCTGGTGGTGGGGACCGGCGGGCTGCTGCCGCAGCTGTCCGCCGAGGCCGACATCGACCTCGGGCTCACCAGGGCCCGCGCCGCCGAGCTGATCCGCGCCGCGCCCGAACGCTACGACGTGCGGGGACGCCGATGACCGGCGACCCGGCGCAGACCCGGCCCGACCTCCCGGCCCAGACCGGGGCGGGGCCGCGGATGCGGCCCCGCGACCGGCGGGTCGTGCAGGCGATCGCGCTCGCCACCCTGCTGCCCGCGCTGCTCACCGTCCACTGGCTGGACGAGACCCGCGACGTCCGCAGCAATCTGAAGCCGGAAGAGAAGGTCACGACGGTCCCGCGCGGGGCGGCCGGGGAACTGGCCGGAGCGCGCTGGCAGGTCGTCGACCGGCGGACCGCCGCGCCCCTGCTCAGGCCCGCGTCCGGCGCCCCGCCGGGGTCGGCCGAGGTGGCCGAGGTCCGGGTGACGCTCGCCGTCGTCGCGAAGGACGCGGCGGCCGCCAAGGCCGTCGGCGCGTACGGGATCGTCTACCGGCTCCGCGACGGCGACGGCCGCGCGTGGGCCGCGACCGGCCTCGGCACCGGCGCGGCCCGGCCGGGCGTCCCGGTCCGGATCACGGTCCGGGGGACGGTGCCCCGGGCCAAGGCCGACCTGCTGGTGCTGGAGGTGCGGCCCCCGGCGTACTCACGGCCGAAGGGACCACTGCCTTCGCTGCGGTTCGCGCCGTGACCCGCGCCATGACCAGGTTGAACGCCGCCGCGAGCAGGCAGATCCGCAGGATCTGGAAGACCAGCGCCGTCCCGAACCCGACGAGCGGCAGCCTCGGCATCCACCACGTGACCTCGTGCGGGCCGAGCAGTTCGTAGACCAGCCGCCGCGAGGCGTCCTCCGCGACGTCCAGGCCGGTGAACAGCAGGCAGAACGTCGCGAACGGCAGCACCCCCGACCGGCGGACGAGCCGCAGCCCGTACCAGGCGGGCAGCCACATCTCGCGGAAGCCCCGGGTCAGGATCTCGCGCGGGCTGTTGACGCGGTCCAGGCCGCCGGCGCGTGCCAGCCGCTCCGCCGCCCGGCTCCGGCCGAGCACGACCTGCTCGTCGCGCGCGTCCAGGCCGAGGATGACCCCGGCGATGACGAGCCAGATCAGCGCGCCGAGCACCGCGTCCTTGAACGGCGGCCACTGGTCGAGGACGGGCCCGGCCACGTCGGTGACCCACCCCCACGCCCGCCGCCGGGTGAACCAGTCGACGCCCTCGCCCCGCAGGTGGTCGATCGTGAAGATGCCGAACAGCGCGAAGTTGATCTCCAGGAAGGCGATGAGCGCGCCGAACGAGCGCTGCGACCGCTCCTCCAGCAGCCACTCGACCAGGAGCCGGACGACGAAGAACCCGACGGTCAGCCCGATCGCCAGCGGAACGTGCTCCTCCAGCGAGACGAGCATGCCGACGCCCTTGATCTGCCCCTCGAACCCGTTCTCGGCGAAGCCGCGGCTCGCCGCCTCGTCCGCGAACGCGCGGGCGTCCTCGCTCTGGAGCCCCCAGCCGAGGTAGAAGATCACGAAGGGGAGCGCGGCGCGGCCCATCGCACCGGCGACCGGCTCCTCGTTGCCGACGGCCCAGGCCGTCAGGCCGCCGCCGGACTCGCGGGCGTGCACGACGTCCAGCCCCTCGCGGACGCAGTGCACCATCGCGACCGCGACCGCCAGCGTGACCATCACGAGGACGCCGACGGTCAGCAGCGGCGCCACGGCCGCCGCCGTGCCCTTCATCTCGCCGAGCCGGTACCCGCCGTACATCGCGCCGTACCGCAGCAGCTCGCCCAGCGTGAACCACAGGCTCAGCGGCAGCGCGAACCGCCCCGCGAGCCGGAGTGCGGCCCAGGGCAGGATCAGCGGCGAGCGCGCGGACGGTCGGGACATCGCGCCGATGCTATCCAGCCCACCGGACCGGGCGCGGACACGACCGGGCCCCGCCGTCCCGCGTGCGGCGGAACGGCGGGGCCCGAAGGATTGCCCGCGAAGGCTCTGCTCAGATCGCGACCTCAAGCGCGGCGACCTCGCCGATCTTGGCCGTGACGGCGTTGTCGACGCTCACGCCGCCCGCGGCGAGAACGCGCACGGTCCAGTCGCCGTCGGCGGCGAAGAACCGGAACACGCCCTCGTCGCCGGTGACCACCTCGGCGGTGAACTCGCCGGTCGAGTCGAGAAGGCGCGCGTAGGCGCTGGACACCGGGGCGCCGTCACGGGTGACGGTCCCCTGGATGACGGCCTCGTTGTCGAGGTCGACGGTCGCCGGAAGGTGCGCCGTCTGCGCGGGCGCTGCGCAGCCCTGGGTCATTGCTCCTCCATCTCCGTGCACACGGGAAGGTCTACGGAAGGTCTGGCTGGACTTACTTGGGCTCGCCGAGCTCGATCGGGACGCCGACGAGCGAGCCGTACTCGGTCCAGGAGCCGTCGTAGTTCTTGACGTCCTGGAGGCCGAGCAGCTCGCGGAGCGCGAACCAGGTGTGGGACGAGCGCTCGCCGATGCGGCAGTAGGCGATGGTGGACTTGCTCAGGTCCACCCCGGCCGCGCCGTAGATCTCGCGGAGCTCCTCGTCGGACTTGAACGTGCCGTCGTCGTTGGCCGCCTTCGACCACGGGATGCTGCGCGCGGTCGGGACGTGCCCGGCCCGCTGCGCCTGCTCCTGCGGCAGGTGCGCCGGGGCGAGCAGCTTGCCGCTGAACTCGTCCGGCGAGCGGACGTCGATCAGGTTCTTGGTGCCGATCGCGTCCACGACCTCCTCGCGGAAGGCGCGGATCGACAGGTCCTGGTCCTTGGCCTTGTACTCGGTGGCCGGACGGGACGGGACGTCGGTGACCAGCTCGCGGGAGTCCAGCTCCCACTTCTTGCGGCCGCCGTCGAGAAGCTGCACCTTCTCGTGCCCGTACAGCTTGAAGTACCAGTACGCGTACGCGGCGAACCAGTTGTTGTTGCCGCCGTAGAGGATCACCAGGTCGTCGTTGGCGATGCCCTTGGAGGACAGCAGCTGCTCGAAGCCGGTCTTGTCGACGAAGTCGCGGCGGACCGGGTCCTGCAGCTCCGTCTTCCAGTCGATCTTGACAGCGCCACGGATGTGGCCCTTGTCATAGGCGGACACGTCCTCGTCGACCTCGACGAGAACGAGACCGGGCGAGTCGAGGTTGGACTCGACCCATTCGGCGTCCACCAGGACGTCGGAACGGCTCATGCGGGTACCTCCCTGTCGGAGCGAATCTTCGCGGTTGTGCTGTGGTGCCGGGTCTTGCGGTGGTGCGGGTGGTGCTGATGGTGCGGGTGCCGCGCGGATCAGTGCCGCTGGGGCGAGGGCGCCCCCTCACCTCCTCCGAGCCGCGCGGCGACGCGCCGGACGAGCAGATACATCTCGCAGCCGAGGCAGAACCCGAACGCGGCGTTCAGGAAGGCCGCTCCCAGCGCGAGGGCGGTGGCACCGATACCGAGCCATGTGGTCCCCGTCGCGTATCCGACGGTTCCGACCAGGGCGAACACGAGGCCGACGCCCTGCGCGAAGCGGGGCGGCGCCGCGTCCTCAAGCTCCCTGGGCGGGGCCAGACGGGGACGGATCAGCACTGCGAAGAGCAGTCCGTACGGGGCGTACCGAAGGCCGAGGATGGTCGCGAGCGCGAACACGACGGCCTGGGCGGCGAGCAGGGCCCCGCTTCCCCATACCAGGACCGCGACCAGTACCACCGTCGTGGCGGCCGCCGCGAAGCGCTGCCCACGAGGATCGACCTGCATCGGGGTGCTCCAGAGTGGAGGAAACGTGCGTACGAGCTGGAAACGGAGTGCTCGGGGCGAACGGGCTCGATGCCTCAGGCCATGCGACAGAGCGAGGCGGCCACGCGGCAGAAATCCACCGCGCGGCGCTTCGTGAGCATCTGCTCTGTCCAGTAACGCACGGACACGATGGTAAGCCGACAATCGACGCCCTGTCACATCCGTCTCGCCTTGCGAGACAGTTACATTCGTCTTCCCGCAGGTCAACAACGGGGACGGCGGAGCCCGGAGGGGGCTCACGCGTCGGGTATCGCCAGGCCCAGCGCGGCGATGACGTCGGCCTTGCGGGGGGTTCCGGACGCGCGCCGGACGACGCGCCCGGCCGCGTCCAGAACCAGGATGGTGGGGGTCCGAATCACGTTGAGCCTGCGGACCAGCTCCAGGTGCGACTCCGCGTCCAGCTCGACGTGGGAGACGCCCTCGACCATGCCCGCGACGTCCCCGAGGACGCGGCGGGTCGCGCGGCAGGGCGCGCAGAACGCGCTGGAGAACTGGACGAGGGTGGCCTTCGCCCCAAGGTCGGCGCCCAGCTCGTCCGGGTTCAGGGTGTGCACGCCGCCGCCCTCCCGCACGCGGGAGGACGCGCGCAGCACTCCGTCGCGGCGCCGCCTGAGCAGGCCGAACAACGTGGCCGCCGCGAGGACCGCGGCGGCGACCAGTACGCCTTCCATCCCCGTGGACAACCCGCGCGTGCCCGGGATTCTTCCGGGGGACGCGGGATCAGGTGGGGATCGTGAGGAGAGGCGTGCCGTCCAGGCCCACGATCTCCAGGGAGAACAGCGCGCCCCGGGGGAACATCGTCGAGCCGTAGTAGCGGCCGTAGCCCTTGTCGTAGGGGACGTACCAGCTCCCGAGCGCGTCCCGCCGGCCGTCGCGGGCGATCACCAGCAGCCGGCACCGCGACCCCTTCGGGACGCCCGACACATACAGCTCGACCTCGGTGCCCCACTTCTTCTTGCGGAGCATCACGAAGCCCTTGACCTTGCTGTTGGGGCTCTCGGCCGCGATCCGCTCCCCCGTACTGGTCGGCGACGGCGGGCCCGGCGACACCGAGGTGCCGGGCGGCGCGGCCCGCTGGTCTCCGCCGGAGGAGGGGAACACCATGCCGCCGAACAGCGCACCGGCGAGCACCAGCAGGCACGCGGCGACGGCGAGCGGAGCCCACGCGAGACGCGGGCCCCGCTCGCCCGACCACCGCCGTAGCGGGCCGAGCCATCCCCTCCGTCGCTCGGCCGCGCGGGCCAGCAGGCCGTCCAGGAGTTCGGGTGGCGGGCCGGTGATCTGGCTGAGCTGCGCCTCGTCCACCCGGCCGAGCAGCGCGGGCATCCCGGCGAGCCCGGCCAGCTCGTCCCGGCAGGCGGGGCAGCGCTCCAGGTGCGCCTCCACCTGGCCGCGCTCGACCGGGTCGATCGCGCCCAGCACGTACACCCCCAGGGAGGTGCGGACCTCCGTGCAGTCGTTCATGGCGCGAGCCCCCGCTCCTCCAACGCGAGCTTGAGCGCCCGCAGCGCGTAGTACGTGCGGGACTTCACCGTGCCGGGCGGGATGCCCAGCGTCTTGGACGCCTCGGCCACCGACCGGCCCCGGTAGTAGGTCTCCACCAGCACGGCGCGGTGCGGCGGCGACAGCTGGGCCAGCGCCTCGGCCACCGTCCAGGACTCCAGCGCCCGGTCGATGTCGTCCGAACCCGACTCCGTCATCAGGACCTGCTCGTCGATGCCGGTCTCGGGCGGCCGCGCGCGCCTGGCCCGGTGCGCGTCCACCACGAGGTTGCGCGCGACGGTGAACAGCCACGGCCGCACCGGACGTCCCGCGAGCGCCTCAGGATGCTTCCAGGCGCGCAGGAGCGTCTCCTGCACGACGTCCTCCGCCTGGGTGCGGTCCCCGCCGGTCAGGCGCAGGACGTAGCCGAGTAGGGGACCGCCGTGCTCGCTGTACAGGACGCGCAGCAAACGCTCATCCGCGGTTGGACCCACACCACTGACACGTACGCCCTCCCCGCCCGGTTCACAACCCGGCGGGCCTATTTCAGCCGCTGCGACCGCTCCGGGTCGTTCAGCCGGACGTCGGTCGCGGTCGCCTCGACCCGCAGCCCCGCCTCGGTGGGCTCCAGCTTGCTGATCCGCGATCCGACGGGCAGCTCCGGGATCGGGACGACCCAGGTCAGCGGCCCGCGCACCAGCGCCATCGGCACCTGCGCGCCCGCCCTCGACGTGAAGGAGACCGGGGTGACGGCGATGCCCTTGGCCGTCGGCTTCGCCGAGACGACCGCGGTGCCCGCGACCGGGATGCCCGACATCGTCCCGGTCATCTCCAGCTCCAGGTCGTCGCCCTTCGGCTTGATGCTCTTGACCTGCCTCGGCGCCTGCTTCTGGACGGCCTCGTAGGGGACGACGGCGGACGCGGTGGCCTTGCCAGCGACCACGTTGGCCGTGCCGCCCGACAGGACGTCGGGGAGCGGCGCCTTCACGTCCCGCATGTCGACCTTGACGTCGTTGACGGTGACGCCCTCGCTCGTCCAGACGCCGATCTTCACGTCGATGTGGCCGTAGTCACCGCCGATCGCCTGGGTCAGGAACGGGATGCCGTGGATCGTGACGTCCGGCCGCTCGGGGAGGTTGTACTCGGCGGCGACCTGCTTGCCGATCTCGTCCTGCGCGACGCGGACGCCGATCCGGTCGGCGGCGGCCACGCCGACGACCAGCAGGATCAGCAGCACCAGCAGTACTTTCCGCATGTCACTCCTTCAGGCGACGGCACGCGATCGGCCCACACGATAGTGCGCGGACCACACCAAAAGGGTCGCGCCGCAGAATGAGATCGCCGGGGCCGCCCGTAGGTTCGGAGCATGACCCGCGTAGTCCCGTGAGCTGGGCGCGGGGCGCGCGCGGCCCGGCGGTCAGCCGCCCGCTCAGCCGCCCGCTCAGCCGCCCGCTCAGCCGCCCCCTCAGCCGCCCGCTCAGCCGCCCGCTCAGCCGCCCCCTCAGCCGCCCGCGAAGGGCGGCAGCACCTCGACGACGCCGCCCTCGGGCAGCGCCACGGACGCGTGCGGGCGGGTGCCGACCGGGTCGCCGTCCACGAGGAACGAGCTGCGGCCGACGACGCGGCGGAACTCCTCGCCGCGGCCGTCCCGCGCGAGCGCCGCCGACACGGCGTCCGCGAGCGTCACCGCGTCGTAGGGCTCCTCGTGGACGCCCGCCGCGGCCTTCGCCGCCGCCCAGTACCGGATCGTTCCCGTGGCCATGAGGACAGCGTCTCATCCCGGTTCCGGCACCGCCGCTCCGCCTGCCGTGAGACCGCCTCGGATATGCTCACCGGGAGGGATCCGGGCGACGAGGCCATGGAGTTCATCAGAGCCTTCATGGTCACCTCGTCTTCGAGCCGCCGACCGTGCCGGGGCTCAGACGATGAGCCGCCTGGGTCCTACGCCTTTTGGGACGAGGAGGCGGCACGTGAGCAGCTTGCTCCTGCTGACCAGCGCACTGGAGCCCTCCGAGGAGATCCTGCCCGCGCTCGGGCTGCTGCTGCACCCGGTGCGCGTCGCGCCCGCCGAGGCGTCCGCGCTCATCGACGCGCCGCCCGCCGACGTCGTCCTGGTGGACGCGCGGCGCGACCTCGTCCAGGCCAAGAGCCTGTGCCGGCTGCTGCGCACCACGGGCCTGGACGCCCCGCTGTTCGGCGTCGTGACCGAGGGCGGCCTCGCGGCGCTCAGCAGCGAGTGGGGCCTGGACGACCTGCTCCTGCAGACCGCCGGGCCCGCCGAGGTCGAGGCCCGCCTCCGCCTCGCCGCCGGACGCGCCGCCGCCGCCGGCGAGGACGACGACGCCCCCGGCGAGATCCGCAGCGGCGAGCTGACCATCGACGAGGCCACCTACACCGCCCGGCTGCGCCGCCGCGTCCTCGACCTCACGTTCAAGGAGTTCGAGCTGCTGAAGTACCTCGCCCAGCACCCCGGGCGGGTCTTCACCCGCGCCCAGCTCCTCCAGGAGGTGTGGGGCTACGACTACTTCGGCGGCACCCGCACCGTCGACGTCCACGTCCGCCGCCTCCGCGCGAAGCTGGGCGCCGAGTACGAGTCCCTCATCGGGACCGTCCGCAACGTCGGCTACCGCTTCGTCCCCGAACACGACCCGGGCGACACCGAGGAGAACACCCACGCCCCCGCCTGACCCCGGCAACTCCCGCGGCCGCCGAGGACCCCGGCACCGCGATCGCGTCCGAAGGCGGATGCGAGCGAAGCAGGCATCTGATCGCGAAGCGAGCCGCCAGGCGAGTTCGGAGCGATGCCGGCGATCGCCGCGGTGCCCGCCGAAGGAGGGCGCCCAGCGCCCGACGCCAAGGGCGATGCCATGAACGCAGCTATCCGAACCTGCCCGTGATGTAGTCCTCGGTGGCCTTCTGCTCCGGGTTGGTGAAGATCTTGCTGGTGTCGTCGATCTCGATGAGCTTGCCGGGTTGGCCCGTTCCCGCGATGTTGAAGAAGGCGGTGCGGTCGCTGACGCGGGCCGCCTGCTGCATGTTGTGGGTGACGATGACGATCGTGTACTGGCTCTTCAGCTTGCCGATGAGGTCCTCGATGGCCAGCGTGGAGATGGGGTCGAGCGCCGAGCAGGGCTCGTCCATCAGCATGACCTGCGGCTGGACGGCAATGGCGCGGGCGATGCACAGGCGCTGCTGCTGACCGCCCGACAGGCCCGCCCCGGGCTTGCCCAGCCGGTCCTTGACCTCGTTCCACAGGTTGGCGCCCTGCAGCGACTCCTCGACGATCTCGTCGAGCTGGCTCTTGCGGCGGACGCCGTTGAGCTTCAGCCCGGCGGCGACGTTGTCGTAGATCGACATGGTCGGGAACGGGTTCGGGCGCTGGAAGACCATGCCGACGACGCGGCGCACGGCGACCGGGTCGACCGAGGACGCGTACAGGTCCTCGTCGTCCAGCATGACCTTGCCCTCGACGCGGGCGCCCGGGATGACCTCGTGCATCCGGTTGAGGGTGCGCAGGAACGTCGACTTGCCGCAGCCCGACGGCCCGATGAACGCCGTCACCGAGCGCGGCTCGATCGTCATCGAGATGTCCTCGATGGCGTGGACGCCGCCGTAGTAGGCGTGCAGTCCGGACACTTCGATCCGCTTGGCCATGGGGTGAATGCTCCTTGTCGGGTGGGTCAGGCCAGGTCGTGCCAGTTGTGCTGGGGGGGGTCAGCGGCCGGTGGGGGCGCGCCGTCCGGCGATGATGCGGGCGACCAGGTTCAGCAGCATGATGATGAGGATCAGGACGAGGGCGCCGGTCCAGGCGCGGTCGATCGAGTTCTGGCTCGGGTCCTTCGCCTGCTCCCAGATGAAGGTGGGCAGCGAGCCCTGCGGCCCGGAGAGCGGGTCGGTGTTGATCGCCTTGGTGAAGAAGATCGTGAGCAGCAGCGGGGCGGTCTCGCCCATGACCCGCGCCACCGCCAGCATGATGCCGGTGATCATGCCGGTGAGCGCGGTCGGGACGACGACGAACAGGATCGTCCGCCAGCGCGGGACGCCCAGCGCGTAGGACGCCTCGCGCAGCTCGTTCGGCACCAGCTTGAGCATCTCCTCCGTCGCCCGGACCACCGTCGGGATCATCAGGATCGTCAGCGACAGCGCGCCCGCGAGGCCGGAGAAGCCGAAGTCGAGCGTGAGCAGCCACAGCGCGAGGACGAACAGGCCCGCGACGATCGAGGGGATGCCGGTCATGACGTCGACGAAGAAGCTGACCACGCGGGCCAGCCGCCCGTTCGCGCCGTACTCGACCAGGTAGATCGCCGTCAGCACCGCGATCGGCACCGCGATCAGGCTGGCGATCGCGACCTGTTCGAGGGTGCCGATGATGGCGTGGTAGGCGCCGCCGCCGGTGTCGCGCCCGCTCACCCCGTTCATGGAGTGGTTGAGGAAGTCGGCGTCCAGGCGCTTGGCGCCGTTGCCGACGACCGTCCACAGCACCGACACCAGCGGGATCAGCGCGAGCGCGAAGGCCAGGTAGACCAGGCCCTGGACGGCCCTGTCCTTGATCTTGCGGCCGAGCGAGACCGAGCCGAGCGAGGCCGCGCGGGAGGGGGTGGTCAGGGAACTCACACGAACTCCTTGCGCCGGGCGACGACGGCCCGGGCGACCATGTTGATGACGAGCGTGATCGCGAACAGCACGAGACCGGAGGCGATCAGCGCGCCGCGTCCGGTGGCCGTGGCCTCGTCGAAGCTGTTGGCGATGTTGGAGGCGAACGTCGCGCCGCCGTTCTCCAGCAGGTGGATGTTGATGCCGGGCACGTAGGTCAGCACCATCGCGACCGCGATCGTCTCGCCCATCGCGCGGCCGAGGCCGAGCATCGAGGCGCCGATCATGCCGGAGCGGCCGTAGGGCAGCACCGCGAGCCGGATCGTCTCCCAGCGGGTGGCGCCGAGCGCGAGCGCGGCCTCCACGTTGGCCCGCGGGACCTGGAGGAACACCTCGCGGGTGATCGAGGAGATGATCGGCAGGATCATGATCGCCAGCACCACCGAGGCGGTGAAGATCGAGTTCTTGCCGGGCGAGTCGCCGCCGAACAGCGGGATCCAGCCGAGCACGTCGTTGAGGAACGTGCTGATGCCGTCCATGTGCTTGGACAGGAAGGCGAGGCCCCACAGCCCGTACACGATGCTCGGCACGGCGGCGAGCAGGTCGACGACGTAGCCGAGCGCGGAGGCCAGCCTGCGCGGCGAGTAGAACGAGATGAACAGCGCGATGCCGATCGCGATCGGCGTCGCGATGAGCATCGCCAGCAGCGACGACACGATCGTGCCGAACGCGAGCTGCGCGATGCCGAACCTCGGCTCGGTCGCGTTGGGGTTCCACTCCTCGGCGGTGAGGAAGTTCGCCTTGTTGTCCTGAAGCGCCGGGATCGCCTTCCAGACGAGGAAGACCGCGATCGCGGCCATGATCGCCAGCACGACGATGCCCGAGCCCCGGGCCGCCGAGACGAAGATCTTGTCACCGGCGCGGCCGGTGCTCATCCGCAGGCTTGTGGCGCCGCGGTGCCTTGCGCCGGCGGTCGCCTCGACGCCGGTCTCGCTGGTCACGGGGGGTCCTCCCTGGATCACATCGGCGGAACCCAGACCGGCCCCGCCGCCGAGCTCCTCGGCGGCGGGGCTGCTGGTGTCGTCATCGGTCGTCAGGACGGCTGCCTCAGGCCAGGGCCTTCACGGACGCCTGGACCTTGGTCAGGACGCTGTCCGGGACGGGGGCGTAGCCGAGGCCCGTCAGGACCTTCTGGCCGTCGGCGCTGGAGGTGTAGGTGAGGAAGGACTTGACGAACTTGGACTGCTCGGCCGGCAGGCCCTTCTCGCACGCGATCTCGTAGGTCACCAGGACGATCGGGTAGGCCCCGGGCTCCTTGGTGGTGTAGTCGATCTTCAGCGCGACGTCGTTGCCGGTGCCGACGACCTTGGCGCCGGTGACGGCCTTGGACGCGCTCTCCGGCGACAGCGTGGTGTACTCACCGGCGCCGTTCTTCACCTGCGCGGTCTGGAGCTTGTTGTTGGTCGCGTACGACAGCTCGACGTAGGAGATCGCGCCGGCGGTGTTCTTGACCTGGCTGGTCACGCCGTCGGACTTCGGCGCGCCCTGGCCGACCGAGTTCGGCCACTTCTTGGCCTTCTCCCACGTCCAGATCTTCGGCGCGGTGGTGTGCAGGTAGTTCGTGAAGTTGTCGGTGGTGCCCGACTCGTCCGAGCGGTAGATCGTCTTGATGTCCGAGGAGGGGAGCTTGGCGCCCCCGTTCTCCTTGGCGATGCCCGGGTCGTTCCACTTCTTGATCTTGCCGGCGAAGATGTTCGCGATCGTCTCGGGCGACAGCTTCAGCCCGTCCACGCCCTGGACGTTGTAGACGACGGCGACCGGGCCGACGACCATCGGCAGGTTGAGGGCGTTGGAGCCCTGGCAGCGCTGCTTGGCCGGGCCGACCTCCTCGGGCTTGAGCGCCGAGTCGGAGCCGGCGAAGGCCACCTGGCCCGCGGTGAACGCCTGGATGCCGGAGCCCGAACCGTTCGGGTTGTAGTTGAGGTTGGCACCCTTGCACTGCTGTGCGTAGATCTTGGTCCATTCCTCGATGGCGTTCTTCTGGGCGCTGGACCCGGCCGCGTTCGCGCTGCTCTTCGCACAGTCGATCTGGCTGGACGGCGCGTTGCTGCTGCTGGCCTCGGTCGTGTTGTCGTCACTTCCGCAGGCCGACAGGGCCAGCGCCCCCGCGACGACCACACCGCCAAGGGCGGCGAGTCGAGAACCGTTCTTCACCGGAGGGTCTCCTCATCAGATTTCGTCGGGCAGGTTCCCCCGACCGTCACGCTGGCGCGGTTCGGCCAGGTGGCGGGGTTGCCGTCGGAAGTGACGCTAAGCAGGGCAGGTGACCAGCCACCCCGATCCAGGTGAACGAATCATGAACGCCGCCGGGCAGAGCTACGAAGAATGTCCCGATTTGCCGTGACCAGGGGGTTAACACCGCAGCTCACGGGCTCCAAAGGGTCGCCCGGATTCGGCAAACCAGGTTTGACTGGCCGCCGTCGTGGGGAACGCGCACGCGCCCGACGATCGTTCCGCAAGCAGGAGTCTGACCTGCGTCGGAACGGCGGCCGCCGCCGGGCGGAGCCCTGTCAGGCGTCCTTGACCGCGGTCAGGCCGGTGTGATCAGGTCAGGCGTACATGACATCGACGGTGTGGGGCGTGAAGCCCAGCGACTCGTACATGCGGACGGCGGCGGTGTTCGACTCGTCCACATAGAGCATGAAGCGGGGCAGACCTTGGGCGCGCAGATGGTGCAGGCCGGTGAGCGTGAGGGCGCGGCCCAGCCCGAGCCCCTGCGCGGACGGGTCGACGCCCACGACGTAGACCTCGCCGAGGCCGTCCGGCTGCACCTTCGTCCAGTGGAAGCCGACGAGGTCGCCGTCGCGCTCGGCGAGGAAGAATCCGGCCGGGTCGAACCACGGCTCGGACTCGCGCTCGCGGAGGTCGTCGATCGTCCAGGCGCCCTGTTCGGGGTGGGACGCGAACGCGCGGGCGTTCACCCGGAGCCAGGCGTCCTCGTCCTGGCCGGGCCGGAAGGTGCGGAGGGTGACGCCGTCCGCGACCCGGGGCTCGGGAAGCGGTCCCCCGGCGGGGCGGCGCATCTGGAACAGGGCCCGCGCGCGGGCCATGCCCTCGGCGGACGCCAGCGCGGCGGCGGCGGGCAGGTCACCGTGCGCCCAGACGCGCAGGGGCCCGCCGGCCCGCTCGCGGAGCGCGCGCAGCAGCCCGCGCCCGTGCCCCCGGCGCCGGTGGTCGGGATGGACGAACAGCTCCGCCGACGCGGGCTCGTCGCCGGTCGCCGGGTCGAGGCGGCCGTAGCCGACGACGGCGCCGCCCTCGGCCACGACCAGGCCGGGACGCCCGGCGCGCACCGCGAGCAGCGCGTGCTCCGACAGCGGGGCGACGCCGTCGGCGCCGGCCGCGGCCCTGGCTGCGGCGAGCACGCCGTCGGTCTCGTTCACGGCCACCAGCCTAGGCGTCCGGCGGGGGCGGACCGTCCGCCTGATCCTGATGAAAACGTCACAAAACTGTCATTGGGTCGCCGGGGCGCGTATGCCGGGCCGTCCTAGCGTGCGGAAAATGACTCGACGACGCACCATCCTGGCCTGCGCCGCCGCCACCGTGACGGTCGTCGCGGTGGCGGCGCAGCCGGCCGCCGCGCGGCCCGCGCCCACCGCGGCAGTGCGGCTGCTCTCGCTGAACGACTTCCACGGCAACCTGGAGGCGCCGACCGGAAGCTCGGGCACCGCGATCGACGAGAACGGCAACGCCGTTCCAGCGGGTGGCGCCACCTACGTGGCGACCCACCTCAAGCGCCTGGCCGACCGGCACACGCTGACGGTCGCGCAGGGCGACCTGATCGGCGCGTCGCCGCTGATCTCCGCCGCCTACCACGACGAGCCCTCGGTGCGGTTCCTCGGGGACGTCGGCGTGACGGCCTCCGCCGTCGGCAACCACGAGTTCGACGAGGGCTACCAGGAGCTCCAGCGCATCCAGGACGGCGGCTGCCACCCCACCGACGGGTGCTCGCCCGCCGGGCGCTGGCGCGGCGCGGAGTACGACTACCTCGCCGCCAACGTGATCCTGGAGAAGCGGAACAAGCCCGTCCTGAAGCCCTGGACGATCCGCCGGGTCAACGGCGTGAAGGTCGGCTTCATCGGCGTCGTCACCAAGACCACCCCGTCCATCGTCACCGCCGACGGCATCAAGGGCCTGCGGTTCGACGACGAGGTCGCGGCGGCCGACCGGTCGGCGCGCGAGCTGAAGCGGCGCGGCGTCCGGGCGATCGTGCTGCTCGTGCACGAGGGCGACCAGGTCAAATCGGGTTCGCGGCCGGACGAGTGCGGCGTCGTCCCCGGCGCCGGCACCCGCATCGCGCGCGACGCCGACCCCGAGATCGACGTCGTGCTGTCCGGCCACACCCACCAGCAGTACGTGTGCTCGGTCCCGGACCCGAAGGGTCAGCCCCGGCTGTACTCCTCCGGCTCCTCGTTCGGACGGGTGATCACGCAGGTCGACTTCCAGGTGAACAAGCGGACGGGCGACATCGTCCGCTCCTCGCTCAGGGGCGACAACCACGTGGTGACGCGGGACGTCCCGGAGGACCCGGCGACGGTGAGGTTCGTCCAGACTTGGAAGGACCGCGTCTCCGCGATCGCGAACAAGCCGATCGGCAAGATCACCGCCGACCTGACCCGCGCCCCCTCCCCCGCCGGTGAGACCGCCCTCGGCGACGTCGTCGCCGACGCGCAGCTCGCCTCGATGAAGGACAAGGGCGCCCAGGTCGCGCTGATGAACCCCGGAGGCGTCCGGACCGACCTCACCTACAAGGCGAGCGGCTCGGAGGGCGACGGCGTCGTGACCTACGGGGAGGCGTTCGCCGTCCAGCCGTTCAGCAACGTGATGGGCCAGACCTCGCTGACCGGCGCGCAGCTCGACGCGCTGCTGGAGCAGCAGTGGACGCCCACGACCGAGAAGATCCTCCAGCCCTCGTCCGGCCTGCACTTCACGATCGACCGCTCGAAGCCGATCGGCGACCGCGTCTCGGCCATCACGATCGACGGGAAGCCGGTCGACCCGGCCGCCGCCTACAAGGTGTCGGCGAACAACTTCCTGCTCGGCGGCGGCGACGGCTTCAGCGTCTTCACCCAGGGCAAGGACCAGGTCCTCGGCCCGATCGACCTGGACGGCCTCGTCTCCTACCTGGGCGCCCAGGGCACCATCGCGCCCCCGCCCCTGAACCGCATCTCCGGGAAGTAGGCGACCCGGGTGGGCCCGCCGTTCCCCGTGGGGGGCGGCGGGCCACCAGGGGTCAGGCGCCGAAGAAGTGGACGATGCCGTAGACGAGGGCGGCGACGGCGGCGGCCGCGGGCATCGTGAGGACCCAGGCGAGGACGATGTTGCCCGCCATGCCCCACCGCACCGCCGACAGCCGCTTGGTCGCGCCGGCGCCCATGATGGCCGAGGTGATCGTGTGGGTGGTCGAGATTGGAGCGTGCCAGAAATACGCGGTCACGTACAGGACGACGGAGGCGGTCGCTTCCGCGGCGAAGCCCTTCGGCGGATCCACCTCGATGACCTTGCGGCCGAGCGTCCGCATGATCCGCCAGCCGCCCGCGTAGGTGCCGAGCGACAGCGCGCCGGCGCACGACACGATCACCCAGGTCGGGACCGAGTTCCCGTCGGAGTGGTCGGTGACGACCAGGGCGAGCACGATGATGCCCATGGTCTTCTGCGCGTCCTGGAGGCCGTGCCCGAGCGCGAGGGACGCCGCCGACAGCGTCTGCGCGATGCGGAAGCGGCGGCCGACCCGTCCCGGGTGCGCGTGCCGGAAGATCCACAGGATCGCGATCATCACCAGGTAGGCGAGCAGGAAGCCGACGACCGGCGACACCACCATCGGGATCGCGACCTTGTCGACGACGCTCGACCAGTTCACCGTCGAGGCGGAGGCGATGCCCGCCCCGACGACCCCGCCGATCAGCGCGTGCGAGGACGAGGACGGCAGCCCGAAGTACCAGGTGATCAGGTTCCAGGTGATCGCGCCGAGCACGCCGGCCGCGATGACCGTGAGGCCGTGCAGGTCGTCCGGCGGGGTGATGACCTCGCTGATCGTCTTGGCGACCTCCACGCCGAGCAGCGCGCCCAGCATGTTCATCACCGCGGCCATCAGCAGCGCGACCCGCGGGGTCAGCGCGCGGGTGGAGACGGCGGTGGCGATCGCGTTGGCGGCGTCGTGGAAGCCGTTGGTGTAGTCGAAGACGAGGGAGACCACGACGACCAGGACGAGCACCGCCGCCTGCGCGTCCGAGCGCAGCCCGACCGCCCCCGCGGCCGTGACCAGCGCGACGCCCGCGAGCAGCAGCAGCCAGGCGCGGCCGGAGACCCGCCGGGTGGCCTGCTCGCCGAGCGTGGCGCCCTCCCCGGCCGACGGCTCCCGCACGAGCGTCGAGCCGTCCCCCGGCGTGCTCATGATTCCTTGACCGCGATGGTCTCGACCGTGTTGGCGACGTGCTCGAAGGCGTCGGCCGCCTCCTCCAACCGGTCGATGACCTGCTTCATCTTCAGCACGGTGAGGGTGTCGTACTCGCCGCTGAACAGGTGCGCCAGCAGCTTGCGGTACACCTGGTCGCCCTGGTTCTCCAGGCGGTTGATCTCGATCCAGTACTCGTTGAGCTCCTTCATCGACCGCAGCCTCGGCATCGCCTCGGCGGTGAGTTCGGCCGCGCGCTCCAGCACCTCCACCATGTGGACGATGCCCTTCGGAAACTCCTCGATCTTGTAGAGAACGACGAGGTCGGCCGCCTCCTCCATCTCGTCCATCACGTCGTCGATCGTCGAGGCCAGCCGGTAGATGTCCTCCCGGTCGAACGGCGTGATGAACGTTTCGTTCAGCCGCCGCATGATCGCATGAGTGCATTCGTCGCCCGCGTGCTCGCAGGCGCGCATCTTCTCGGCGATCGCGGGCCGGTCGGCGCCGTCGCTGATGAGCTCCACGAGCAGCCTGGCGCCGGTGACCAGGTTGTTCGCCGAGTCGGCGAACATGTCGTAGAAGCTGTCCTCACGCGGCGTGAGACGCAAGCGCACGTCGTTCTCCTGATGTGCCGGAACAGTCCGCAGAGGATCGTAGGCGCAACCAGCCGTAAAAAGAACCTTTGCCCCAGCTTCGGCCGGTGTCCTCCATCCTCTCACCTACAAGATTGCCCTAGATCACCAGGTACATACCTGTGAGAGGGCCCCCTATCTGCGGCGATGGCGGGGATCCGGCGGCCGCGTGGGCATGCCACGGAGAGTGACCGCGATGGCGAGTGAGATTACTAACAGCCCGGCGGGCGGTGGCGCGGGGGCGGCGTCCCGTCCGAGGTCGCGGGGGTGGCGGCCTCCGTTTCACCGGGCCGGGGACCCCCGATCGGATGATCACTGTGCGTGGCAATGGCCCCGGAGCCGGGGCGCGCGGGACCGAACGCGGCCGGGCCGGTGGTGGGGTGGCGGGCCGCGGCCGCCTTTCCACGCGCCGTGGAACGGGCCAACCGAACGTTGCGGAAGCGGTCGAGGCCGATGTCGGACTTTCCGAAAAGCGGGCTGAGGGGTGGGCCCTAACGCGAACCGGGGACGCCCGTAATTCGGCGTCCCCGGTGCTCTCGCTGCCTGCTGCCTGCGCGGCGTCGGCCGGGGGGCTAGCCCGTTGCTAGTCCCATGGCTAGTCTTGCGGCGTCAGCTCGCGACGACCGGATTCGTCGGACCGTACTCCGAGCACCATGTCGATCTCCGCGACGGACAGCGGCTCCTTGGCCGCCGCCACGGCGCTGAGCATCTCGGCATAGAGTTCGATCTCGTCCAGCGCAACACGGTCGTGGACGCGCAGGTCGAGGTATTGGCGCACCGCGTCCACCTCCGTTCGTTCCCCCCACACCCGGGTTCGAGGCTACGCGTCCCGCCCCGACGGGCACATGACCCAAGAGGGCCATTCGGGGGCCACTCTCCTTGCTGGTCTTCCCGGGTGGGCCGGGAATGATGCGAAAGTCCCGGCCATGAAAGGACACGCGGGCATGATCGCCCTCCCGCGGGGCCGGGCCGCCGACCTGCGACGGAGGGGCAAAATCCCAGGTCAGCCGCCTGGACGGAAGTCGCCGAGCATCTGCTCCAGCGCCGACTCGGGCAGGTCGCGCGGGGTGAGGCGGGCGACGGTCGCGGCGTTGACGTCGGCGCCCGCGAGCCGCGCGGCCTGCCGCGCGACCGTCTGCTCGAACAGCGCGCGGACGGTGCGCGCGTAGGCGAACGCCGGGTCCTCGCGCAGCCGCGCGAAGCGGTTCAGCAGTTCGACGCGCAGTTCCTCGTCGAGCATGTAGAGGTCGCGTTCCGCATAGTTCTGAAAGAGCTGCACCAGTTCCCTGTCGGCCATTCCGGTGAACTCGACGACGCGTCCGAACTCGCCCCGGAACCCGGGGTTGCCCGCGAGGAACCCCTCCATCTCCGGTCCCTGGCTCGAACAGATCACGACGAACCGTCCGCCGCGGTCGTGCATGGCCCGCCGCAGCTCGCTCACCACGGCCGGGCTCCGGTCGAGCCGGTGCGCCTCCTGGATCAGCAGCACGCCGCCGAGCGCCTGCTCGATCATGCTCGCGACCCGGTTCTCGGTGTCGACCTGGTCGCGTCCGGCCAGGTGGACGGGACGGCACGCCACCACGTGCCCGGCCTCCAGCAGCCCGAGCGCCGCGTAGATGCCGCCGACCAGGCCCGCGACCGTCGTCTTGCCCGTCCCGGCCGGGCCGGTGAAGATCAGGTGCCGGCCGGTCTCGGAGGTCACGCCGTAGCGCGCCCGGTCGGCCGCGAGCCCCGCCTCCTCGGCCAGTTCGCGGACGGTCTCCTTCACCGCGTCCAGCCCCATGAGCTGGTCGAGGCGGCGCAGGTAGCCGCCGATGTCGCCGGGCGGGCGCAGCGCGGGCTCGATGCCCTCGGCGACGCCCGCGAGGTCGTCGGGGGTCAGCACGAGCCGGTCGCGGGAGGCCCCGGCGCGCTCCAGGTGCCGCTGGCACGCCTGGTCGAGGTAGGTCTCCACGAGGCGGGCGTTGACGAGGTCGCCGGGGCCGCGCAGGCGCTCCAGGTCCTCGCGGGCGACCTCCAGCGCGGACGCCCCGATCGTGACGCGGCGCTCCTCGGCGAGCAGGTGCAGCAGCGTCATGCGGTTGTCGAGGTCGCCGAGGTCGGGCATCCGGTGGACGCGGAACACCTGCACCAGCTTGGGATGGTCCTGGACGAGCCGCTTGTAGGCGCGCGGCTCGCACGTCGCGATCACCGGGGTCGCGTTGACCGGGTCGCGGCGGGCCCTGCGGACCGCGCCGACGACGGCCGCGGGGTCGAGCGCCGAGGTGATCGCCACGTCCAGCCGCTCGAACAGGATCGCCGGGCCCGGCTGCGTGAGCAGGCGCGCCATCCGCTCGGCCGGGGCGTCGCGGACGTCCTCGGCGTCGTGCGCGCGGATCGCCCCGTCGCCGACGCCCGCGTCGGCGAGCATCAGCGCGATCATCCGGGCCAGCCGGCGCTGCCCCGAGTGGGGCTGCCCGACCAGCAGCACGCCGGGGACCCCGGGCCGGATCGAGCTGGGCGCGCCGTCCACCCGCGTCCGCTCGGCGCCCGAGTCGGACGGCGCGTTCCACTCCTCGACCTGCGCGCGCAGGTCGTCCAGGAGCTTGGCCGCGTCGTGCTCGCCGGAGACGTAGCCGATCCCGAACCGCTCCAGCGTGCGGCGCCGGCCGCGGTCCTCCGGCGGCGGGATCTCGTGGACGGGCCGCTCCGGTGAGGGCGTGTCGTCCAGGAAGCCGAAGTCGCCGACCATCGTCTCGGACATGACGCGCGTCCCCGGGCCGACACCGGGGGCCTCGCCGCCCTGCCCGCCGCCCTGCCCGCCGTCCGGGTCGCCGCCCTGCCCGCCCCCCAGGTCGGTGGGGCCGAGCACGCGCGTGCCGGGCGGGCCGGCGGGCGGCCCTGCCTGGGCGGGCTGGGGGGCGGGGCCCTCCAGGCGGGTGGCGTACGGGTCGAACGTCCCCTGAGGCTGCGCCTGCGGCTGCGGAGGTCGGGGTTGTCGCTGAGGCTGGGGCGGCGGCGGGCTCGCCATCGCGGCCGCCGGGACGTTCGCGCCCGGAGGAAGGCCCTGCGCGGGCGGCCCCTCGCCCGGCCGCTGGTAGCCCAGCTGCGTGTAGGGCGGCGCGAAGTTCTCCTCTGGGTGGTCGGGCTCCTGCTCCGGCGGCTGGTAGAGGTTCTGCGGCGGCTCGGGGGGCGGCGCGTACGACGGCCGCGGCGGCTCGGGCGCGTTGTAGGGCGCCGGAGGCTGGACCTGGTTCTGCCCCGGCACGGGTGCCCCGGGCATGCCGAAGGCGGCCTGCGCCCCCGGCATCGGTGCGCCCGGCATGGGATTCGGTACCTGGTTCGGCATGGGCGCGGCAGGCGCGCCGGGGCGCTGGAAGCCGAGTTCGGTGTAGGGCGGCGCGACGCTCGCCTCGTCCTGCTCCTCCTCCCCGGGCATGGGCGAGGCCGCCATCGGGTCAGGCGGAGCGAACGCGGCCTGCTGCCCGCCGTGCGCCATGGGCCCGGGGGCGTTCTCCCATCCCGGCTGCGCGGGCGGCTGGACGAACGGGCGGTCGGGCTGCGCGGGCACGCCGGGAGGCTGCGGGGACGCGCCGGGCGCGAGCCCGGGTTGGCTCTGCATGCCGAACGGCGACGGCTGCGAGGGCGCCGGGCTGGGCGGGGGCGTGGCCGGCGCCTGCGTCGGGGACGCGGCCGTGGCGCGGGCGCGGTTGCGTCCGATGATGCCCGCGACGATCGCCGTCGGGACGGGGAATCCGCGCGGCCGCGCGGGCATGCCGCCGAGGCGGCACCAGGCGAGGTCCACCTCGTACATCGCGGCCAGCAGCGTCTCCGCGCCGGGCCCGGACCCGGCGGCGGACCGCAGCGGCTCGGGCAGCCGCATGTCGACGGGCCACAGGCGGCGCAGCGGGTGCCCCTTCTGCTCGGAGACCGCCTGCACGGTGTAGCGGATCTCCGGGTCGAGCCAGGGGACGATGGAGCCCGCCATGTCCTTGCGGACGACCTCCAGGTCGGCGGCCAGCAGCGCGGCGGCGACCAGGCGCGGTTCCACGTACGCGGGGTCGGCGGGGTCACCGGACAGGTCGGCGATGGCCTCGCTCAGCGTGTAGAAGGCGTGCCGGAAGTTGTCTCCGGGGGAGCTCTCGTTCCGCAGCGCGGGCACCAGGTTGGGCGGGCACCGCGTCAGCCACTGCTGGACGAGGGCCTGGTCTCCGTACGGGAGCGCCCCGTAGTCGACGGTCGGGTTGCTCAGCGTCGTCCCGAGGATGGCGAGCAGCGCGTCCGCGCGGGTCTGGAAGCGGGGGTCGTCGCGGAGCGCGCTCGCGACCGCCCACATCGTCCGCAGGACGACCACCGCCGCGTCCACCCGGCTCGCGCGCAGGCGCTCGGAGTAGAGCCCGACGAGCGTCTCCAGCGCGGGCGGGGTGAGCCAGCGCGGGCCGTCGACGTCCGGGAGGGGCTTGGCGCGGTAGGGCTTCCAGAGGTCGAGCATCTGCGCGTCCAGCCGCGCGTCGAAGGCGGGCGCGGACGCGCACCACAGCATCACGCCCCACGCGACCGCCACGGTGGACGGCGTCTCCGGCGTGAACTGCGACCACCAGTGCGGATACTCGGGCGCGGCCAGCGCGGCGGCCGACTCCACCGTCGCGCGGACGCGCGCGGTCAACTCCGTCGCGAACCCGTGCCCGAAGAACGGCAGCCCGGCGGGCGGCGCGAAGGAGAAGTCGGGCCCGGCCGGGACCACGTGCGGCGGCAGGTTCGGGACCTGCGCGACCCCCTGCCCGGGACGGGCGGCCATGCGGACCGCGGGCGTGCGCGGCGGCGGGCACAGGTACCACTGGCCGTCGGAGGGGTGCAGCCGGTACCAGCGCGCCCACGCTCCGAACAGCCACCAGGTGCCGTCGGGGAGGACGAGCACGCGTCCGCCGATGGCGTGCTGGCGCTGCTGAGGAGGCGCCGACGGCCACCACGCCGCGGACACCATCGCCCTCGTGTCGCGCTCTGCCTCCGCGAACGGATCCTGCCCCATCTGGGGGCTGGGCGGCGGAGCGCTGCCATAGCCCGGTCCCCACACCACGCACGTCATGGTAGTCAGCCGATTGCGGCAGGGGATCCGCCGACAGCGGCGAACCCGCGTCCCCGCAGGTCACAGGCTCAGCATTCGCCGGAGCCGGACAGCGCCGGCCCCCGGCACACTACTCCCAGTCGGCCGCGCGGTGCCGCGCCGCCTTCGCCGTGTAGATCGGCGGGGTCTGCTCCAGGACGAGCCGGTCGCCGTCCCGCAGCTCCCGGACGATCTTCGCGGGCGTCCCGGCGACGAGCACCCCGGAGGGGATCTTCTTGCCCGGCGGCACCAGCGCGCCCGCCGCGACCAGCGTGCCCGCGCCGATCCGCGCGCCGTTCAGCACGATCGCGCCGATGCCGATCAGCGAGCCGGTCTCGACGTGCGCGCCGTGCACCATCGCCTTGTGGCCGAGGCTGACCCGGTCCTCCAGGACGGCGGGCATCCCCGGGTCGCAGTGCAGGCAGCACAGGTCCTGGATGTTGCACTCCTCGCCGACGACGACCTCCTCGTCCTCGCCGCGCAGCACCGAGCCGTACCAGACGCTGGACGCGCGGCCCAGGCTCACGCGGCCCACCACGACCGCGCCGGGCGCCACCCACGCCTCCGGATGGATCTTCGGCCGGTCCTCGCCCAACGCACCCACGTAGTTCATGCGCCGATGCTAGGACGGCACCGGGACGCCCCCGCCCGCCGGGTCCGGGCGGGTGGGGTTCGGGTGGGGTTCGGGCGAGGTTCGGGTGGGCCGGACTCCGCGACACAGCCGCCCGGATAGCGCGAATTTTCCTGACTTTGGATAGTTTGTCGGACCAGCCGGATGAAGAAACCGATGAAGAAACCGCAGCGAGAAGCGCGTTCCGGTTGCGCGAATGGGGTGGACCGGACAAGAGTCGTCCTGACGTTTCTAATGTGGGCCCGCTCACAGGCGGGTGAGGATCGCATCCGACCCTGACGGGGTGATGACCCCCGCCAACGACCCCCCAAGGCACCATGAGCAACGAAGCCGAAATCCTGCCGAACCTCCTCCAAGAAGAGTCCTTCGAGATCGTCATGCGCGGCTACAACCGCCGCCAGGTCGACGACTACATCGCCCGCGCGCAGCAGAAGCACCGCGAACTGGAGGCCCGGCTCGCCCGCGCCCAGGACGACGCCGAGCGCATCCGCCGCGAGATGGCCGAGGTCCGGGAGGCCCGCAAGCCGACCGGGGACGACCTGAGCGACCGGCTCCGCCAGATCATCAACCTCGCCGAGGACGAGGCCAGCGACAAGGTCGCCGAGGCCGAGGCGGCGGGCGCGGAGATCCGCGAGGACGCCGAGCGCGAGTCCAAGCGCATCATCGACGACGCGCGCTCGCACGCCGAGAAGAACCTGGCCCAGGCCCAGGAGAAGGCCGAGAACGTGCTCGCCTCGGCCAAGAAGGAGTCCGACAGCGTGCTGTCCGCCGCCAAGCAGGAGGCGGAGCAGACGGTGACCAGCGCCAGGATCGAGGCCGAGCGCACGCTCACCGCGTCCGAGCGCCGCGCCAGCGTGATCAACGAGGGCGCGACGCAGCGGCTGACCTCGCTCACCAAGAACCACACCCAGGCCCTCCAGCGCCTCACCGAGATCAGCGAGACGCTGCACCGGCTGCTGACCGCCGAGAACGAGGCGGGGCCGCTGGAGAAGATGGTCGAGGACGCCGTCCGGCAGTCGCCGCCGCGCAAGCAGCCGGCCGCCGCGCCCCCGGCGTCCCCTTCGGCGTCCCACTCCGCCTCGGCGCCGAAGCCGGTGAGCGCCGTCCCGGCGACGCCCGCGACGCCGGTGGCACCGGCCGCCCCGGCGAAGCCCGCCCCGGCGCCGGTCGCCGCCAAGCCGTCGTCCCCGCCGTCCTCGTCGACGTCGGCGACGCCGCTGCCGTCCGGCCCGTCCGGCCCGTCGCTGAGCAAGGCCGACCCGGAGCCGGCGTCCGCCGACGCCCCGGCCGCGCAGGTGCCCCCGCAGGCCCCGCGCTCGCCGCAGCCGCCGCGCCCGCAGGAGGACGACGGCCCGCTGTCGCCGCGCGGCCCCGCCGACCTGGGCTGATTTCGGCTCCGCCGCACGCACGCGGGCGGCGCGTCCCCGGCCTCCGGCCCGGGGCGCGCCGCCCGCCGCGTTCCGGCGGTTCCGAGGTCTCGTAGGATCTCGGGGTGAGCAAGAAGACCGCCGCGCACGCCGACCGCCGGGGACGGCGCCGCGGGACCCCCCGTCCGATCAGGCTCCTCGGGGACCCCGTCCTGCGCACCGGGTGCGACCCCGTGACCAGGTTCGACGAGTCGCTGGAACGCCTGGTCGACGACATGTTCATCACCATGTACGACGAGGACGGCGCGGGCGTGGCCGCCAACCAGGTCGGCGTCCCGCTCCGCGCGTTCGTCTACGACTGCAAGGACGACCGCGACCGCCGCCACGTCGGCCACGTCGTCAACCCGGTGCTGGTCGCCGCCGACGGCGAGCCGCTCGTCGAGCGCGAGGGCTGCCTGTCGCTGCCCGGCATGAACTTCCCGACCCCCCGCTTCCCCCACGCGGTCGTCGAGGGCGTGGACGTGAAGGGCAGGCCCGTCCGCGTCGAGGGCACCGGCTACTTCGCGCGGTGCCTCCAGCACGAGTGCGGCCACCTCGACGGCGAGGTCTACGTGGACGTCCTGTCCGGCGACACGCGCCGCGAGGCGATGCGCGCGATCCGCGCGCTCAACCGCTGAATTCCGCGCGCCCGCCGCCGATCCTCCGCGCGCGGACGGGTGACGTTCAGGTCGCTTTCAGGTTCGGATGCCACCCTCTGCCATGATTGGTGGAGGGGGGCCACACGTGTCACTGGTTGAGCGGACGGCGAACGGCGGCGGCAGGGCGGCCGAGGCGACGCTGCTCGTCGTCGAGGACGAGCCGAACATCCTGGAGCTGCTCTCGGGCAGCCTGCGCTTCACCGGCTTCGAGGTCGTCACCGCGACCAACGGCGCCGACGCCGTGCAGGCCGCCCGGCGGCACCGCCCCGACCTGATCGTGCTGGACGTGATGCTGCCCGACATCGACGGGTTCGACGTCGCGCGGCGGCTGCGGTCGGGCGGCGACCACACGCCGGTGCTGTTCCTCACCGCGCGCGACGCCGTCCAGGACCGCGTCAAGGGCCTGACGATCGGCGGCGACGACTACGTCACCAAGCCGTTCAGCCTGGAGGAGGTCATCGCCCGCATCCGCGCCGTGCTCCGCCGGTTCCGCGGCGGGGTGGCCGAGGCGACGCCGCGGATGGTCTTCGCCGACGTCGAGCTCGACGAGGACAGCCACGAGGTCTGGCGCGACGGCCGGCCCGTCCAGCTCTCGCCGACCGAGTTCAAGCTGCTGCGCTACTTCATGGCCAACGCGGGGCGCGTGCTGTCGAAGGCGCAGATCCTCGACCACGTGTGGAACTACGACTTCCGGGGCGACGCGGGGATCGTCGAGTCCTACGTCTCCGCGCTGCGCCGCAAGGTCGACAACGTCGAGCCGCGGCTGATCCACACGTTGCGCGGCGTGGGATACGTGCTGCGCGAGCCCCCCGCCCCGGGCTGATGGCCACGCGGGCCCCCGCGCTCGATCCCGCCGGTCCCGGCACCGCGCGGCCCACCTGGCGGCTCGGCTCCTTCTGGGGGCGGACGACGCTGCGCGTGAAGCTGGTGGCGGGGATGCTCGTCCTCGTCACGCTCGGGATGACCGCGATGAGCGCGGCGAGCACGTCCGTCCTGCGCGAGTACCTGGTGACGCGGGCCGACGACCAGCTGCGGGGCTGGGTGCAGCGCTCGCTGACGCAGGTCGTCCCGCAGTTGCAGACCGGACGCGCGCAGATCGACGTGCGCATCCCGAGCGAGATGAACGTGCAGATCCGCGACGAGGCCGGACGGCCCGTCCAGCAGAACAGCCCGTGGGGCGTGGAGGGCTACCCGAGGCTCCCGAAGAACCTCGACCGGCACCTCTACGAGCCGTTCACGGTGAGCGGCGGCGGCCCCGGCTCGCCGTGGCGCGTGCTCGCCGAGCCGATCCCGGGCGGCGGCGTGATCATCCTCGGGCTCAGCATGGACGAGATCGAGCGCACGGTCGGGCGGCTCGTCGCGATCGACGTGATCGTGGGGCTGCTCGTGCTCGCGGTGCTGGTCGTCCTCGGCGTGTGGGTGGTGCGGGCCTCGCTGCGCCCGCTGCGGGCGGTGGAGGAGACCGCCGGGGCGATCGCGGCCGGCGACCTGTCCAGACGCGTGCCCGAGGACGATCCGGCCACCGAGATGGGACGGCTCGGCCGCTCGCTGAACGTGATGCTCAGCCAGATCGAGTCGGCGTTCGGCGCCCGCGCGCAGTCCGAGGCCGCCGCGCGCCGGTCGGAGGACGCGGCCCGCCACTCCGAGGAGCGCATGCGGCGGTTCGTCGCCGACGCGGGCCACGAGCTGCGCACCCCGCTCACCGCGATCCGCGGTTTCGCCGAGTTCTACCGGCAGGGCGCCGCCCGGGACCCGGCCGACGTCGCCCGGCTCATCGGGCGCATCGAGGAGACCGCGTCCCGGATGGGCCTGCTCGTCGAGGACCTGCTGCTGCTCGCCCGCCTCGACCGCGAGCGCCCGATCGAGCGGCGCCCGGTGGACCTGCTCGCGGTCGCCGCCGACTCCGTCCAGGAGGCGCGGGTCCTCGCGCCCGCGCGGACGGTCGAGCTGTCGGTCGAGGGCGGCATGGCCTACCAGGTGCGCGGGGACGAGCCGCGGCTGCGGCAGGTGCTCGGCAACCTGCTGACCAACGCGATCCGGCACACCCCCGAGGGCACGCCGGTCGAGGTGCGGCTGTCGCCCGGCACGCTGCGCGGCGCGCCCGCCGCGATCGTCGAGGTCGCCGACGAGGGGCCGGGGCTGTCCCCCGAGCAGGCCGAGCGCGTCTTCGAGCGGTTCTACCGCGCCGACCCGTCCCGCTCCCGGGAGGACGGCGGCACCGGCCTCGGCCTCGCCATCGTCGCCGCGCTCGTCGCCGCGCACAACGGGCTCGTGGAGGCCGACTCCACCCCGGGCGAGGGCGCGCTGTTCCGGGTCGTCCTCCCCCTGGATCCGGACTGATCTTTTTCCCGGGTGATCTTCAGGCTCCTTTCAGGAAGGTGCGCTTGGGTGAGTGATCACAGGGCGCGGCCCGATCCCGGCGGGACCGGGGGAGACGCGCCCTGGCCAACGTCACGGCACCGTGGCCGAGGGGGCGCACGCCGCACACCCCCTCGGCCACGGTTTTTTGTGGCGTCTCCCCGTTCAGCACACTTTCAGGTTGGCTCCAGGCGGGATGCAGGCCCGGGACGCAGGCTCATGGGTGACGAGACAGGGAGAAGACATGAGCGCCGACCAACCGCGGCAGCCTTGGGAGCCGCAACGACCGGACCTCGCTCCGCACGGCCCGACCTGGCAGCGGCCCGGTGGACCCGGAGCGCCGTCCCACCCGACAGCCCCGACCGACCCGCCCTTCCACACCGACCCGCCCGCCCCGCCCTACCAGGCCGGGCCACAGGGCGGCCCGCACTTCCCGCCCTACCAGACCGTCACCGACCCGATCGCGCCGCAGCGGCCCGGGTTGTGGACGGCCCGCCGCAAGCTCGCCGCGTTCGGCGCCGCCGCGCTGATCGCGGTGGGCGCGGGCGGCACCGGAGCGGCCCTGGCGATGGCCGTGACGGACGGCACGACCGCCTCCTCCAGCCCCACGGCCGTCGCCGGGGCGTCCACGAAGGCGGGCACGATCGCGCAGGTCGCCAAGGCGGTGCAGCCGAGCGTGGTGTCGATCCAGGCGCAGACCGCGCAGGGCACCTCGGGCGGCTCCGGCGTGATCCTGCGCGCGGACGGCATGATCATGACGAACGCGCACGTCGTCTCCGGCGTCCGCCAGGCGCAGGTCAAGCTCAGCGACGGCCGCACCGCTCCCGCGCGCGTGCTGGGCGCCGACACCCGCAACGACATCGCCGTGATCAAGGCCGAGGGCCTGTCCGGCCTGAAGCCCGCCACGCTCGGCGACAGCGCGGCGCTCGCGGTCGGCGACCAGGTCCTCGCCGTCGGCAGCCCGCTCGGCCTGGACGGCTCGGTCACCTCCGGCATCGTCAGCGCCCTCGGCCGCCAGATCCAGGAGGGCGGCGGAGGTGGTGAGCAGAACCTGCCGCCCGGCATGCGCGGGCAGCTGTCCCAGCAGCAGCAGACGGTGATCGAGAACGCGATCCAGACCGACGCCGCGATCAACCCCGGCAACTCCGGCGGCGCGCTCGTCAACGCGGCCGGGCAGGTGATCGGCGTCAACACCGCCATCGCGACCTCCGGCGGCAGCGGCGGCAACATCGGCGTCGGCTTCGCGATCCCCTCCAACACCGCCAAGAAGGTGGTGCAGCAGATCATCGACGGTCCGCAGACCTGACCTGGGACGGCCGCCCGTTCAAGCTCTGGGGGGAGCGGGAGGACGGACGGCCGCCCCAGGTCAACAGGGCCTCTCCCGGGCCGGGGAGAGGCCCGAGAACGGCCGCGTGCCCTGGGGACACGCGGCCGTTCTCGCATTCCCGGCAGGAAAACCGGACGACAAGCCTTCGCCCGTCCGGGGATAATCGACGACATGTCCGAGGAGCTGCACGTCCGCGGCTCGGTCTCCGTGCCGGAGTCCGAGCTGCGCTGGCGCTTCTCCCGGTCCTCCGGCCCCGGCGGGCAGCACGTCAACACCAGCGCGACCGCCGCCGAGCTCTCCTACGACGTCGCCGCCTCGTCCCTGCCCGAGCCCTACAAGGCCCGCGCGCTGGAGCGGCTGGCCGGGCGCCTCGTCCGCGGCGTCCTCACGATCCGCGCCGAGGAGTTCCGCTCCCAGCTCCGCAACCGCGACGCCGCCCGCGCGCGGCTGGCCGCGATCCTCGCCGAGGCCATCGCCCCGCCGCCGAAGAAGCGCGTGCCCAAGAAGATCCCGCGCGGCATCAACGAGCGCCGCCTGGAGAACAAGAAGCGCCGCTCCAACGTGAAGCGCTCCCGCTCCCGCCGCTGGGACTAGCCGGGGGGGTTCATTTCGATCCTGTACGGGCGCGGAATCGCTTCGCGGTCTTCGCGGTGGCTGAGGTCGCTGCCCTAAGCGGCCGCGCGTTCGGCCACGGGCTGCGCGTCCACCGCTTCTTCATGGGACGGCCCGGTGGGGCGCGTCGCCCGGATCAGGAGCGCGAGGGCCGCGAAGATCACGGCGGAGACGGCGCCGGTGATGTTCAGCCCGACGGTGAACGCGTCGTGGGCGGTGCGCAGCAGCGCCTCGGCCTGGTCGCCCGGCAGGTCGCGGGCGGCCGCGTCGGCGCCCGCGAGCGTCTGGCGCGCGGCGGCGGGCGCGTCCGCCATCCGGGACCGGTAGACGGCGGCGCCGACCACCCCGAGCGCCGCCATGCCGAGCGAGGAGCCGAAGTAGTTGCTGGTCTCCGACATCGCGGCCGCCGCGCCCGCGCGCCGCGGCGGCACCGAGCCGACGACCAGGCCGGTGCCGAGCGCGAACAGCGGCCCGGTGCCGAGCGCGAGCACGGTGACCCCGGCGATCAGCCACGGGAGGCCGTCCGCGCCGTCCACCCGGGTCAGCAGGACGCAGCCGGCGACCGACAGGCAGAGCCCGGCGGCGATCGCCGAGGCCGGACGCGTCCGCCGCGCCAGCAGGGGTGCGGTCATCGTCCCGGCCGCGACGCCCAGGCCCATCGGCGCGAACAGCACCGCCGAGGCCAGCGGCGAGTGCCCCAGCACGCCCTGGAGGTACTGCGTGGCCATCAGCCCCGTCCCGGCCATGGCGACCCCCGCGAACACCAGACCCACCAGGACGGCGGCGAACGAGCGGTTCCGCAGCAACCGCAGATCCAGCAGCGGCTCCCCCAGCGTGAGCTGCCGCCGGACGAACACCACGCCCACGACCACGCCGCCCACGATCGCGGCGACCGGAACGGGCGTCCCGGCCGAGGCGTCGACGGCGAGCCGCTTGAGCCCGTAGACGACGGGCAGCACCGCCGCCAGCGACAGCCCGACGCTGAGCAGGTCGAGCCGTCCGCGCGCGGGGGCGCGGAACTCGGGCAGCAGCACCGGCCCGAGCACCAGCAGGCCGACCATGACCGGCACCGCGACCAGGAACACCGACCCCCACCAGAACCACCGCAGCAGCAGCCCCGCCAGCACGGGCCCGAGGGCTCCCCCGGCGAACTGGCAGGTCGCCCAGATCGCGATGGCCCGGCCGCGCCGCCGCTCGTCGCGGAACATGTTGGTGATCAGCGCGAGCGTCGAGGGCATCAGCGTCGCCCCCGCGACCCCGAGCAGCGCCCTGGCGGCGATCAGCATCTGCGGGTTCACCGCGTACGCGGACACCACCGACAGGACCGCGAACGCCGTGCCGCCGACCAGCAGCAGCCGGCGGCGCCCGATCCGGTCACCGAGCGTCCCCATCGTGATCACGAACCCGGCCATCAGGAACCCGTAGCCGTCGGTGATCCACAACTGCTCGGTGCCGCTCGCGCCGAGATCCTCGCTGATCTGCGGCAACGCCAGGAACAGCGACGTGATGTCCATCGCGACCAGCAGCGTCGGCAGGACGAGCACCGCCAGCCCGAGCCATGCGCGCCGGGGCGCGATCTCCTGTGTCATGTCGGTCTCCTCTTCCGGAGGGGGCACGTTCACGACTGGGTCGGAGCCGCGGACCGGATCTCGACAACACCTTGACGTGAAGATCGCGTCAGGATCTCCTTGACGCATGAGCGAATCCGCGGAGTTGAACCGCGCGTCCCGGATCCGGGTGGCGCTGAGCGAGGCCGCCGCCCAACTGGCCGACCGCGCCGCCGTCCTCGTCCGCACCGGGTCCGACGGGCTCCCGGGCGACCTCACCGACGAGGCGCGGCGGCTCCTCGCGCAGGCCGAGCAGGTCCTGGAGCTGGCGGTGCTGTGCGACCGCAGGCGCGGCGCGCCGTGGGCGGCCATCGGCGAGGCCCTCGGCGACGTCTCGAAGCAGACCGCGCACGAACGCTACGCCGAGGCCGACCGGCGGCTCGACGAGGCGCTCATCGAGCACTGGCTGACCGGCGAGTCCCCCGCCGCCGACCTGCCGCCCGGCGCCGACGCGTCCGTCCGCACCCTCGTCCGGCTGGACGAGTGGGCCGCGACCCGCAACCGCGTCGCCACCGTCCCCGACGAGGACCCCGAACGCCAGGTGACCTCCGGCCTCGCACCGATGACGACCGCCGAGCACGGCGCCCTGCTCACCGCCGCCGAGGCCCTGATCGGCACGATCACCGACACCGTCCGCCGCCACGCCCTGGAGGAGGGCCACGCCAACCGCGCCGTCCAGTGGCACGAACGCCGCCTCGCGGACGAGCTGGCCGCCCCCGGCAGCACCGGAACCCCGGTAGAGGAACTCCGCGAACACCTGACCAAGGCCCGCACCCGCCTAACCGACCTCTAGCCCGGAAAGCACGCGGCGACCCCGCACCTCCCCGCGACACCCGCGGCCGTTACGGGTGTGCGGAAGGTAGGCCTCACCGTTGCGTGCGGTGCGTCCCCTCACTCGCCAGTGTAACTTTTAGTAGTCGATTGAGTTCGAGGAGTAGTTGTGAAAGATGTTCCGGTCGCCCTGCGCGTTCTCGCCGCCGCGCCGGATGCGGTCCGGCGTGCGGGGGCGGCGTGAGAGGGATTCCTCGCCGTTCGGTTACGGGGTGATCTATCTCAGGAAATGAGTCGCATTGGTGAGGGGCCGCGTCGAGGGTCCGCGCATATCGCCGTGCCGGGTTTCATTGGGGTCCCCTTCGCGAGAAGAGCTCGTCCGGTGAACTCTGCTCTTGTGGACGGGGCCTCGACGCATGGGTGCCGGCCTTGCCGTGGCGTCCGTTCGGGCCGGGCCGAGCGATAAGTGCCGCTGCCGCGTGCCCGCGGTGTGACACTCATAGGTGCCTGGCGGCGTCCTCACGGGCGCTCGCGCCCGGACGCCCGGGCACCGGCGAGGTTCGTCTAGCTGAAAGTTAGTCCTCGTCACACAGGGCGACAAGAACCGGGGGCAGAGGGCGCTTCTCACCGGGCGGCCATGGCACCCTCACCACCTGGGCCATGGACGCGCCCCGTCGAGCGGGAGTGACCTTCTTGATCGAGAAAGCACGGAACAGGAGAGGGAGCGATGGTGCGCACGAACCCCGAGCGTCGGGAGGCCCTGCTGGACGCGGCGATCGAACTGCTCGCCCAGCGCGGAGCCCGCGGGGTCACCTACCGCGCACTCGACACCCAGGCCGGGGTCCCCACCGGCACCTCTCTGCACTACTTCCGCAACCGCGAAGAGCTGCTCAAACAGCTCGCCTACCGCGTCCTGAAACGCTACAAGCAGCGTGAGGACAGGAACCGCGACGCCGTCGCCGCCCCGCTCGACCGCGAGGCCCTCACGACGTTGTTCCAGCAGAGCGTCCGCCAGGCCATCGCCGACTCCACCCTCCAGACCGCCTCGATCGAGCTGGCGCTGGAGGCGTCCCGCAGCCCCGACCTTCAGCCGATCATGGTCGAGATGACCCGCACCGGGATCAGCGACGACTTCTCCGACCTGGCCGCCCGCCAGGGGGCGGACGGCACCAACGACCTCACCATGCTCTACATGGCCCTGCACTCGCTGGTCACCCACATGGTGCTCATTCCGGGCGCCCTACCGGTGACCGACATCGACGAACTCGTCGCCCATTTCATCCACCGCCTGCTCCCAGAACAGGAACCCGACACCTCCTGACCCCGAGCACCCCTCCTCCCGGGCCGGGACCGGCGCCGTCGCGCTTGCAGCATATTGCTCATGATATATACCATCAGCGATATGTTCGCGATCGAGTTGGAACCCGAGGTCGTCACCTGGCTCGACGCCCTGACCTTCACGCAGTACCAGCGCGTCATGCGCAACGTGGACGACTATCTCGTCGAACGCGGTGACATCCTGGACGGGAACCACACCAGGGCGCTCCGTGAGGGGGTTCGGGAGTTACGTCTCTTCTTGCGGGAAACCACATGGAGGATCACCTATTGGCTCCCCACCGGGCGCGGACGCGTGGTCGTCCTGCTGACCGTGTTTCAGAAAGTCCGTAACGATATGCAGATCCGGGACATTGAACGGGCGGTCAAGATGCGGCATGTCTGCGAAGCGTCTCACACCGGCCCGGCAGGCCATGTCTACGAGAGGAACGGATGATGGCCGGTCACAGCAGCTGGAAGGTCTACCGCGAGCAGCGGCTGCGCGAAGGGGTGGACGCGCATCCGGAGTACGACCAGGCCGGGCTGGATCTGCGGCTCGGCGACATGGTTCGCGAACGGCGCTTGGAATTGGGGCTCACGCAGCGGGAGGTGGCGGAACGGACCGGCATCAGCCAGCCCGCGTTGTCCCGCATCGAGGGCGGCGGAGGAATCCCCACCCTGGCGATGCTGGATCGAATCGCCAAGGCCATGAAGACCACTTTCACCATCACCGTTGGCGATATCGCGGCGGGTTGAGCTCCGCGGTGCGTGTGGTTCGAGCGGGGCCGGCCCCGGTGGTCGAGCGGGCGGGGGTTGCGCGCTCGGGGCCGGCCTCCGCGCAGGGGTGGCGCCGCGGTGCTCTGGGGAGAGCAGAGCACCGCGGCGTCGGGGAGGGGGGCTCGGGTCAGGCGACCTGCTCCCAGAGGGCCGGGACGGCGGCGGGCGTCCAGCCCGGCTGGGCGGTGTGGGGCTGGAGGCAGCGGTACTTCACGCCTTCGAAGGTGACGACGTCACCGGCCTTGTAGTCGGTGCCGGCGGCCCAGCTGGTGTCGCCCGGGTTGCCGGGGCCCGGGTCGTCGGGGCCGGAGCGCGCACCGACCTTGACGCCGGCCCACGCGTCGGCCACCGCCTTGTACTCGGGGCTGTCCGCGCCGTACAGCTTGGAGGCCGCCGCGAGCGTGCCGCGGCGCGCGTCCTTGTAGTCGGTGTTCGCGCGGAACTCCTCGGTGAGGGCCTTGTACCAGATGGCCGTGGCCTTCTCGCGCCCGATGCCGGTGACCGGCTTGTTGTCGGCGGTCGGGGAGTTGTAGCTGACGCCGTTGATGACCTTCGACCCGCTGCCCTCGGAGAGCAGGTAGTAGAAGTGGTTGGCGATGCCGGAGGAGTAGTGGACGTCCACGCCGCCCGCGTTCGGCCCCCAGTTGTCCAGCGACGAGCCGTCCTTGCTCGGACGGTCCATGTACCGCAGCGGCGACCCGTTGCCGGAGATGTTGATCTTCTCGCCGATGAGGTAGTCGCCGACGTCGCTGGAGTTGTTGGCCCAGAACTCGATGGCCGTGGCCATGATGTCGGAGGTGGCCTCGTTCAGCCCGCCGGACTCGCCCTCGTAGATGAGGCCCGCCGTGTTGGCGGTGACGCCGTGGGTCATCTCGTGGCCCGCGACGTCCAGCTCGGTCAGCGGCTTGCTGTTGCCCTGGCCGTCGCCGTAGGTCATGCAGAAGCAGCTGTCCTCCCAGAAGGCGTTGACGTAGCTCCTGCCGTAGTGGACGCGGGAGTACGCGCCGACGCCGTCGCCGCGGATGCCCGCGCGGCCGAAGACGGTCTTGTAGAAGTCCCAGGTCTCGCCCGCGCCGTAGGCGGCGTCCACGGCGGCGGTCTGGGCGTTGCTCGGCGTGCCGTCGCCCCACTGGTCGTCGGCGTCGGTGAACAGCGTGCCCCGGCCGGAGGTGCCGCCGTTCAGGTTGGTCGTGTCGTGGTTGCCGCGGCCGGTGTCGCGCAGGGAGTAGCTGCCCCCGGAGCCGCTCGTGCCGAGCTGGACCGTCCCGGAGTACTGGCTGCGGCCGGTGCCGGTCTGGACGCCCTGCCACTGGATGATCTTCTTGCCGGTGGTGGCGTCGGTGAGGACGTGCAGGCGGTTCGGCGTGCCGTCCCGCTGCGTCCCGCCGACGACGGTCTCCCAGGCCAGCACGGCCTCGCCGTCGCGTCCCATCCAGACGACCTTGCGCGGCGCGACGCTGCCCTCGGCCTTCGGGGTGGCGGGCTTGGTGGAGGCCAGGGCCGAGGGGGCGGTGTTCAGCTTGAGCTGGTGGGTGTCGGCGCGCGAGACCCGCTCCAGCTTGCCGGACGCGGCGCGGTGCACGATGAGGTCGCCGCCGATGACGGGCAGGCCGTCATAGGTGCGCGTGTAGTGGGTGTGGGTGGTGCCGTCCTGGTCCTTGACGACGGTCTTGGTCTGCAACGCGACCTTGTCGCCGAGGTTCAGCTCGGACGCGGTCGCGCCCTGCTGGGACTGCGCCTTGCCGATGAGCGCCCGGTACTCCTGGGGGCTCACCTTGGCGGGCATCTGGCCGGCACCGGCGGCGGGCTTGGCGGGTGTGGCGGCGGCGGGTCCCGCCTGCATGCCGATGGCCGCCATGGCGGCGACGGCGACCAGCGCACTGCTCGTGCTGACGCGCCGGCGGGCGCGTCCGGGGGTAGTGGATGTCACGCGGAACTCCTTGTCTGAGACCGCCTCGGGGGGACGACCGAGGGGGGAGCGTTCCAGGGCGCTGGTGAGTACCCGGGAACTTCGGAGTGTCGAAGGGGTGGTTGACGGGGGAACAATCCCACGCATTTAGGTGCATGTCACCGGAAAGTTCGGCGCTGGACGCATCCATAGGGAGATCGGTTCCGCCGCAAGGGGAATCCCTACGCGCCCGAGGGTCTAACGAGGGTCTCCTAATCAATAGGAAGGTTTCCTAAGCAAGGGAAACGCCCTAGCCGGAAGGGGTCCGGACGGCGGGCGCCGAACCGGGGACAGTCCCGGGTTCGAGGGCCCGCGGACCCGCCGCGAGCGCACGGCAGCGTATCGAGACGATCAGCCGGACGGGCCGCCGTGCCCGATCGGCGGCGGGGGGTCAGCCGGGGAGGGAGGCGCCGGGGCCGTCCAGGCCGCCGCCCAGGAAGGAGCCCAGTTGCGCGCGGGAGCGTATGCCGAGCTTGCGGTAGATGCGAGTGAGGGACGCCTCGACGGTCTTCACGCTGAGGAACAGCCGGTTCGCGACCTGCTGGTTGGTGGCGCCCTGCCCGACCAGCAGCGCGATCCGCTGCTCGCCCTCGGTCAGGGACGCGCGGGCCGTCGCGCCGAGCGGCGCCGATCCGTCCCGCAGGCCCATGTCCAGGCGCGCGAGCCGGTGCCGCGCCTGCTCGGCCCAGGGGCGCGCCCCGCAGCGCAGGAAGATCTCCAGCGCGTCGGACGCGGCGTGGCGGGCGGGCCCGGCGCGCCGTCTTCGGCGTTCGATGCGGGCCTGTTCGAGCAGGCAGTGGCCGACTTCGAGGGGCTGGCCCAGCCGTTCGAACAGCGCGGCGGCCTTCAGCAGCTGCGCGACCGCCGCGTCGTGCTCGCCGCGCGCGGCGAGCACGGCGGCCTCGGCGCGGTCGAGCCGTCCGGTGACGCCGATGCCCCGGGCGCGGTCGCCGACGGCGGCGCGGGTCGCGGTGATGACGCCCTCCGCCAGTTCGACGTCGCCGAGCTGCGCGAGGCCCTGCGCGAGGTCACCGTGCCAGCGCAGCACCAGCGGGGACGGGACGCCGCGTCCCTCGCCGAGCGCGTCGATGCGCCACAGCGTCTCGACCCCGGCGCGGATGTCGCCGCCGCGCATCCGGGCGAGGCCCAGCACGTGCAGCAGCCGGCTCTGGAAGATGACGTCGTTCTCCTGCTCGGACGCCCGCAGCCCGCGCTCGGCGAGCGCGATCGCGCGGCGGACGCTGCCGCCCGCGAGTTCGGCGAGCGCCCCGTGGTACCAGGCCGGCCCCGGGCTGAGCGCCGCCTCCTCGGTGATGCGCATGGCGCGGTCGGCGAAGTCGAGGGCCTCCCGGCAGCGCCCCGTCCGGACGGCGACCTCGGACAGGTTGCGCAGCACGTGCACGACCTCCTCGCCCGACCCGCGCTCCACCAGGGCCAGCATCCGCAGGAGTTCGTCGCGGGCCTCCGCCAGCCGGTCCTCGACGACGGCGCAGTACGCCGCGATGTAGCGGGGCGTGGTGTGCATCTGGCCGTCGAGCGGAAGCTCCGGCAGCCGCCGCGCGCGCCTGAGGTCGCTGGCGTAGTCGCCGCGTCCCTCGATCAGCGAGATGTTGGCCCGGACGGCGAGCACCTTCGCCTCCAGCGCGGTGTCGCCGGTCTCGCGCGCGTGCGCGAGCGCGAGGTCGGCCTCCTGCTCGGCGCGCTCGGACGCGCCGTTCAGCAGTGCGCCGAGCGCCATCCGCAACCGCAGCGGGCCGAGCAGGGACGGGTCTCCCTCCGCGTCCACCAGGGCGGCGGCGAACACCTCGCCCATCTCGGCGAGCCCCTGCCCGGACAGGTCCAGGATCGCGAGCCTGACCCGCACCCGCTGCGCGCGGGTCGCGTCGGCGGCGAGGACGGCCTCGGCCGAGCGGTGCACGAGGTCGGGCAGCCCTCCGTTCGCGCCGGTCTCGGCCGCCGCGACCAGCCATTCCAGGCGTTCGGCGGCGGGCTCGGCGGGCGAGCGGTCGGCGGCGAGCCGGTACAGCTCGGCGGCCATCCGGTGCGAGCCCTGCCGGACGGCCTGCTCGGCGGCCGTGACCAGCGAGTGCGCCAGCTCGGCGTTCGGGCCCGGGTCGGCGAGGGCGCGGTGCCGGGCGCGGCCCGCCGCGTCCGGCACGACGGCGGCCAGCGCCCGGTGCACCCGCGCGAGGTGCGCGGCCTCGGCGGACTCGGCGAGGACGGTGCCGACGGCGGGCGGAGTGAACCGGATCCCGCCGCCCTCGGTGATCAGCAGCCCGAGCACCGCCGCCTCCCGGATCTCGCGCGCGGCCTCGGCGCGCCCGGCGCGGCGCAGCAGGTCGGTCGTCGGACGGATCGCCAGCGCCGCCATCAGCAGCGTCTCGCGCGCCTCCGCCGACAGCCGCGCCAGCCGCTCGACGATCACCGCCTGGACGCGCTGCGGCAGCGGGGCCGGACGCCAGTGCCGGGGGATCCGGTCGGTGAACGCGCCGCCGAGCGCGAGCGCGAGGAACGGGTTGCCGCCGGAGTCGGAGTGCAGCGTGTTCACCACGCGGACGGGCAGCCCGTAGCTGTCGAACAGCTCGGCCAGCTCGTCGGGCTCCAGGGGCGGGACGGGGAGGTGGAGCGCGTCGGGCGCGGGGCTCCAGGTCGCCCCGGCGGCCTCGCCCGGGGCGAACCCGTCCGGCCAGCGTCCCGCGACCACGGCCCGCACGCCCCGGGCGCCGAGCCGCCGCACCGTGTAGCGGATGGCGTTGACCGACTCGGTGTCGAGCCACTGGGCGTCGTCGATGAGCAGCAGCACCGGCCGTTCCTCCGCGCACCGGGCGAGCAGCCCGCGGAACGTCAGCCTGCATGCGAGGTGGTCCATGGGAGACCGGTCGGTGGAGGAGCGTCCGATCGGGCCCGCGTCGTCGTGCTCGTCGCCGGACGCCGCGCCGGACGCCTCTCCGGACGCCGCGCCGCCGCCCTCCTCGCCCGCGGCGGCGAGGTCGCCGGGCGCGGCCGAGTGCGGCTCGGGCAGCCCGGTCAGCCGCTCGCGCGGAAGCTGCGCGGTCAGCGTGCCGGGGAGCTGGTCGAGGAGTTCGGCGAGCCCCGAGCAGGGCACCCAGCGCTCGGTCTCGGTCCCGGCGACGCGCAGGACGAGTTCGCCCCGGGCGGCGGCCGCGGCGCCGACGGCTTCGAGCAGCGCCGTCTTCCCGATGCCGCTCGGACCCGTCAGCACGGCGCTGCCGTCCGCGGCGAGGCGGGCCTCCACGGACGTGAGCAGTGCGGATCGGCCCACCAGCGAGGGCGGCGTTCCCTTCCGGACAGCCGGCTGCGCGGCCCGAACGTCCATGGCTCGTTCCCTTCAGGAGGAATCCGGCGCCGCGCCGACAATAACCACGAGCCGGGACACTCACAACGCCCCTGACCGGCCCGAGCGCCGCCGGTTCGGACGGCGCCGCCCGTCGGCGCAGGTCACCGCCTCGGGCGCGACCGTATACGATCTTGATTCCGTCCCCTGACAGATCGCGGGCGGCGCCGAGTCAGGGCCCGTGCCGCAGCCCGCCCGCGCCCGGTGATCATTTCCCGGGCGAACCCGGAAGCAGCAAATCCCGGCGCCGTGCGTGTAAGAGGCGTGAGAACCACAGCGGCAAGAGCGACGCGCCCTCCCAGCGCGGACGATCCCGTCGAGGACGCCATCACGGAGAGAACGGCGCACACTATGGAGGACGCCGTCGAGGACACCGCCGGAGCCTGGCAGCGGGAGGCGGCGGGAGAGGCGGCGGGAGAGGCGGCGGGAGAGGCGGCGAAGGACACGGCACGCGAGGAGACCCGTGTCGCGGAGGCCAAGCTGGCGCTGGTGACGCTGTTCCGCGAGCACCAGTTGAGCCTCACCCGGACCGCGCTGATGATCGTCGGTGACCGGCCCACCGCCGAGGACGTCGTGCAGGACGCCTTCGTCGAGATGCACCGCCGGATCGACAGGATCACCGACCACGACCGGATGCTGCCCTACGTCCGCGCCGCCGTGGTGAACCGGTGCCGGTCGGTGCTGCGCCGCCGCAGGCTCGCGCCGCGGCTGTGGCGGACCTACGAGCCGCCGGTCTGGTCGGCCGAGTCGGCGGCGCTGATCGGCGAGGACCGCGCCGCCGTCTTCCACGCGCTGCGCCGGCTGCCGGAGCGGCAGCGCGAGGCGCTGGTGCTGCGCTACTACCTGGACCTGGACGAGCCCGAGATCGCCGAGGTGATGGGGATCAGCCGCAGCACCGTCCGGTCCGCCACCTCGCGGGCGCTCGCCGCGCTCGCCCGTGACCTGGGGGAGGAATCATGACCGGGACGGAACGGCGGCTGCGGGAGGCCTTCGGCTCCGCCGCCGACACCATCGACGCCGACTCGCTGAAGCCGCTCGTCCTGCCCACGCGCGGGCGAGGCTGGGCCGTCCCGTCGCTGATGGCGGGGGCGCTGGCGGTGACGCTGGTCGGCGGCGCCGCCGTCGGCGGGCAGCTCTTCCGGTCCCCGTCCTCCTCCTCGCCGGCGCTCGCGGGCGGCGGGGAGCGCCTCGTCGCGATCCGCGGCGGAGGGGCGGTGGTCGAGGACGGCTCGGGGCGCCTCGTCGCGAGGATCCCCGGCCGCTACGTCGCCGTGGCAGCCGCCGCGGACGCGCCGTCCGCCTCCGCCCCGCCTTCCTCCTCCGCGCCGAACGAGGCGTTGAGCAGCCTGGCCACCGCCACCTCGGCCGCCGCCAGCGGCACCTTCACCGACCCCACCAGCCCGGCTCCGAGCGGGAAGCCCGATCCGGTGTCGAGCGAGGGGCGCGTGTTCTTCCTGGCCTCGGAGGCGGGCCGCGGCGCCCTCGCCTTCTACCGGGTCACGCTGGACGACCCGTCCGCCCCGAAGCGGGTGCCCGGCGGGACGGTGCGGACCTCCGGGGCGGACGGCGCGGCGAACCGGTTCGCCGTCAGCGACGACGGCTCGAAGCTCGCCGTCGTCGGCAACACCGGCGACCGCGCCGAGGTGGTCGTGCTCGACGTCCGCACCGGCGCCCGCCGGACGTGGACCGCCCGCGGCGACCGTCCCGTCACGAGCGCTACCTGGTCCCCCGACAACCGCACGCTCGGTTTCATCTGGCCGGACAAGGACGGCGAACCCGGCCTGCGCGCCCTCGACACCGGCGGCGCCTCGTCCGACCTGGCCTCCGCGCGGCCGATCGGCGCGGCCGCGTTCCCCTCGAACGCCGTGGTGAACGCCTTCGCCTACGACCCGGACGGGCGGACGCTCACGGCGGCGGTCCAGGGCGAGAAGCACGGCGACGACGACGAGGCCGAGTACACCATGACCCGCCTGGACGCGCGGACGGGCAGGCCGGCGGGCTGGAGGGTCGTCCTGCCCACCGACTCCTTCTCGTTCAGGCCCGACGCGTCCGGCGGCCACTTCCTCCACGTCATCGACGGCCGCCTCGGCCGCGTGGACGGCGGCGCCTTCACCTGGGTGACGCGGCGCTACTCCGAATACCGGGACGCCGCCTGGTAAGCGGTGCTCCGCGGTGAGCGCGGCGGCCGCATGTGGACGGTGGACGCCCGGGGCCCGCGGGTCCCGGGCGTCCGGCGCTACTCGCCCGTCCAGACCGGCTTGCGCTTCTCGGCGAACGCGGCCGGGCCCTCCTGCGCGTCCTTGGACGCGTAGACGGGCAGGGTCACCTCGCCCTGCTTCGCCCACGCCTCCTCGGCCGTCCAGTCGGCGGACTCGACGATGACCCGCTTGGTGGCCGCGAGCGCGAGCGGCGCGTTCTCGGCGACCTTGAGCGCCAGCTCCCTGGCGGCGCCGAGGGCGCCGCCCGGCTCGGCGAGCCGGTTGACGAAGCCCAGCTCGGCCATCCGCTCGGCCGGGTACTTGTCGCCGGTGAGCGCGATCTCCATCGCGATGTGGAACGGGATGCGGCGCGGCAGCCGCAGCAGCGCGCCGCCCGCCGCGACCAGGCCGCGCTTCGGCTCGGGCAGCCCGAACAGCGCGTCCCGCGCGGCGACGACCATGTCGCACGACAGCGCGACCTCGCAGCCGCCGGCGAGCGCGTAGCCCTCGACGGCGGCGATCAGCGGCTTGGCGGGCGGCCGCTCCACGATGCCGGCGAACCCGCGCCCGTCCACGACGGGGTTGTCGCCGGTCAGGAAGCCCTTGAGGTCCATGCCCGCGCAGAACGTGCCGCCCGCGCCGGTGATGACGCCGACCGACAGGTCCTTGCGCGCGTCCAGCTCGTCCAGCGCCGCCGCGATCCCCTGCGCCACCGCGCCGTTGACGGCGTTGCGCGAGGCCGGACGGTTGATCGTGATGGTGAGGACGGCGCCGTCCTCCTCGGTGAGAACTTCGGTCATCGCTGGTGCCTCACTTCGGCTGGAAGCGGATGCCGCCGTCGAAGCGGATCGTCTCGCCGTTCATGTAGTCGTTCTCGATGAGGGCCTTGACCAGGTGCGCGAACTCCGACGCGCGGCCCATCCGCTTCGGGAACGGGACGGGCGCGTACAGCTTCGCCTTGAACTCCTCGGCGGCCTCGCCCTCGCCGTAGATGGGGGTGTCGATGATCCCCGGGCAGATCGTGTTGACCCGGACGCCGATCGCGGCGAGGTCGCGGGCGGCGGGCAGCGTCATGCCGATGATGCCGCCCTTGGACGCGGAGTAGGCGACCTGCCCGGTCTGCCCCTCGATGCCGGCGACGGAGGCGGTGTTGACGACGACGCCGCGCAGGCCGTCCTCGTCGACGGGCTCGGTCCTGGCGATCGCGGCGGCGCCGATGCGCATCAGGTTGAAGGTGCCGATGAGGTTGACCCGGATGACGGTCTCGTACTGGCCGAGGTCGTGCGGGCTGCCGTCGCGGTTGACGGTGCGCGACGCCCAGCCGATGCCCGCGCTGTTGACGATGACGCGCAGCGGCGCGCCGGTGTCGACGGCGGCCTGGACGGCGGCGGCCACCTGCGCCTCGTCCGACACGTCGGTCTTGGCGAAGGCGCCGCCGACCTCGTCGGCGACGGCCTTGCCCTTGTCCTCGTTCAGGTCGGCGACGACCACCGTGGCGCCCTCGGCGGCCAGCGCGCGGACGGTGGCCTCGCCGAGGCCGCTCGCGCCGCCGGATACGACGGCGGAAACTCCGTTCAGGTCCATGGACAGCACCTTACGTGAGGGACCGAATGTGGTTCGGGACGATGGTATCCAGACGCGACCGCGCCATCCCGCACCTACCCGCCGAGGGGGTGCCGCCCCGGGCCCTCGCCGGATGGCCTGCGGCGGGTCGCGGTCATGGGACGCCGCACGACCACGACCCGCCGCAGGCGGACCTCACCCTGTGATGGTCAGCAGTCGACCAGCTCCGGCGACTGGTTGAGGAGCTGGGCGCGCGGCGAGACGAACCGCTCGTGCCGCTCGGCGACGCCGTCGACGGCGAGGTCGAACGCGGCGACGCGATGGCAGTTCTGGAACGCCAGCCGGACGCCGAAGTGCCGCTCCAGCGCCCCGCGCATCGAGTCGCTGGCGAGGACGCGCAGCAACTGGCCGCGGGCCTGCTCGTCCGGCGGCGGGGTCTGGTTGTCGGCGAACCCGGCACCGCCGTCGCGCATCCGGGTGATGACGTCGCTGATGACCTGCCACGCGTACGGCAGCGAGTCGCGGACGCACGCCACGAACGACGCGTCGTCCACCTCGCCCTGCCGCGCCTTCTCCAGCAGCCGATCGTCGACAGTCAGGGACATGACCGAACTCCCCTCTCACCGTGTCTGGGACAGGGTTCAGCGTCGCATGGAAATGATTTTCGTTCCATACCCTGGAAGCGGGAGTGTTCTCTCATCCCGGACATCAACCAGTGATCGCGGAGGCACCGGACGGGGTGCGATACGGCACGCTCGAAGATCCCTGACGCGGGCGTGACGCGTCCGTGATGGGCGTTGCACCGGGCGCCGTCCGGATGTGGACGGCCCGCCCCCGCGGCTGTGGCACATATCACGCCCGAATAAAGAACAACTCGCTCGCCGGGGTCGCCATTCACCTCTCACCGGCCGGTCACATTTCCTTGATCGAGCGCCCGCGCACCCTCCCCCGGACGGTTGATCGCGACACCTTCCCGCCCCCGCCAACCCCGTGATCTGGGCACGCATTTCTCAAGAATGGCTCGTCACGCGACGCGCCGGACACTTCACGATCCGTTCGCGACCGGACTTGCGAATCGGTTTCGCCAGCAGGTGTGACTCACCTCACAATGGACGAAATTCGGGCGCGGTAACCCCTGGCAGCACGGTGATCGCCACTCTCCGTCAAGATCTGTTCCAATGTGTGAATCGTCCAGGCATTTGCCACGGCGGCCGGAATCTGGCTACGTTCCTGCCCGGTTCATGCGGCACAGACGCCGCCCAGATAACAGAACACGCAAACCGACGAGCGGTTGCGGTACCGCCTCGGGCCTTTCCCCCCCTCAGGTCCGAGGACCGTCCTCCCGGCGGCGCGGGTCCATGCCAGGGCCCGGCGCGCGTCCCGGGGACGGGGTCGCCGCAGTGGAGCCGCCGTCGAGAGCCGAGTCCGTGCAGCCATGAGGCACGGAGCCGGAATGCGGCCACGTCCGCGGCGATCAGACGACGCCCGGAACCCCCTCACGACGTCGAGCGACGTCCGGAAGGCGGAGTGGCCGCGGCAGCCCGAGACCCCCAGCGGTAGCACCGCCGAGGGTGACGGCTGCCCGGTAGGCATGGTCCGCGAAATCTGGAGTCATCCTGCATACCCCCCGATTCCCCCTGAAGTCCGCCATCACCCGCAGGTCGCTCACCGGCGGCCTGGTCCTCACCTCGGCGACCGCGCTCGGCGCGTCGCTGCTGGTGGCGGCACCGGCGGAGGCCGCGAACGCGCGGACGGCGTCATCCACCACGTCGGCGCGCACGGCGGCCGCCGCGAGCGTCTCGGCGGCCAGGATCTCCGCCTCGCGGAAGGCCCGGCAGAAGAAGCGCGCCGACTACGCCGTCAAATACGCTTACAAGCAGATCGGCGACCGGTACCGCTACGGTGGCACCGGCCCCGGCTCGTGGGACTGCTCCGGGCTGGCGGGAGGCTCGTGGCGCAAGGCCGGGGTGAAGCTGCCCCGCACCACGCAGCAGATCTACCGCGCGGTGAAGTACAAGGTCTCGTGGAAGGGCGCGGTCAAGGGCGACCTGCTCTTCTTCTACGGCGGCAGGTCCCACATGGGCATCTACGTCGGCAAGGGATACATGATCCACGCGCCCAGCTCGGGCAAGCGGGTCAAGAAGGTCAAGCTCAACGGCTACTACAAGCGCAACTTCCACGGCGCGGTCCGTCCCGGCTACTGATCCGGGTCATCCTCTGACGACATTCCGGGGTCCACCTGTGCCCTCGGTCTGTCCAGGGACGGCCATGGAAGCGCGGCAGGCCCCGCACCGTCCCGGTGCGGGGCCTCCGCCGCTTCCACAGGTCAGGACGTCAGGGCCGGGTAGTCGGTGTAGCCGCGGTGGTCGCCGCCGTAGAAGGTCTCCGGGTCGGCCGCGTTGTAGGGCCCTCCGGCCCTGATGCGCACGGGCAGGTCCGGGTTGGCGAGCCACATCTCCCCGAACGCGACCGCGTCGGCCACGCCCTCGCGCAGCGCCTCCAGGCCGTGCTCCGGCGTGGACGGGAAGGACTCGGGCGTGGGGTGCGCGTTGAGGATCAGCGCGCCCGGCCAGGCGGCGCGGAGCTTGCGCGTCGTCCCCCGGTCCCCCAGTTCCAGAATGTGCAGGTAGGCCGGGCCGAGCGGCGCCAGGGCGGCGAGCAGCCCGGTGTACAGCTCGATGGTGTCGCTCTCGCTGACGCCGTTGGACGTGCTCCCCGGCGAGATCCGGAAGCCCAGGCGCTCCGCGCCGATCGCGTCCGCGACCGCCCGCGCGACCTCCACGCCGAACCTGATGCGGTTCTCCACCGTGCCGCCGTAGGAGTCGGTGCGCTCGTTGCTGCCGTCGGTGAGGAACTGGTGGATCAGGTAGCCGTTCGCGCCGTGCAGCTCCACCCCGTCGAAACCGGCGTCGATCGCGTTGCGCGCCGCGTCCGCGAACTCCTGGACGGCCTGGGCGATGTCGTCCCGCGTCATCTCGCGCGGCTCGGGGTGGTCGAGCATCCCGTCGGGCGTGAAGAGCTGCTCGCCGCTGGCGAGCGGCGACGGGGCGAGCGGCAGCGCGCCGTCCGGGTACAGGTAGGGATGCCCCACGCGGCCCGTGTGCATGAGCTGCGCGAAGATCCGTCCACCCTCGGCGTGCACCGCGCCCGTGACGGCCCGCCACGCCTCCACCTGGTCGCCCGCGTGCAGGCCCGGCGTCCAGATGTAGCCCTGCCCGAGGACGCTCGGCTGCGTGCCCTCGGTGATGATCAGCCCGGCGCCGGCGCGCTGGGTGTAGTACTCGGCGGTCAACTCGGTCACCTTGCCGTCCCGCACGGCCCTGCTCCGCGTCATCGGCGACATCACCAGCCGGTTGGGCAGTTCCAGGTTCCCGACCGACAGCGGCTCGAACAGTTCCTTCATGACATCCTCCGCAGTGCGTTCTCGATGCCCTGAAGCTAGGGACGGCCGGGTACCGGGCGAATCCGTACGGTTTCGGTAGTCAAGCCCGTAGTTTGGATGCGTGCTCTACGGGCGGAACACCGAACAGGCGCGGATCGCCGCGCTGCTCTCCGAGGCGCGCGACGGCAGGGACGCCGCGACGGGGAGCGGCGGCGGTCGGCGCAGCGGCGCGCTCGTCCTGCGCGGCGAGGCCGGAATAGGCAAGTCGGCCCTGCTGGAGGACGCGGCGGACGGCGTCCCCCGCGTCCTGCGCGCGGTCGGGATCGAGGCGGAGTCGGAGATCGCGTTCGCCGGACTCAACCAGCTCCTGTGGCCGGTCCGCGACCGCGTCGACTCGCTGCCCGGCCCGCAGGCCAGGGCGCTGCGCGCGGCGCTCGCCGGTTCCGGCGAGCACCCGGGCGACCCCGACTCCCGCGACCGCTTCACCACGGGCCTGGCGCTGCTGACACTGCTGGCCGACCTGGCCGAGGCCGACGCCCCCATGCCCGGTGAGGGGACGATCCCCCACACCCCCCGGAACGATCAGCCTCCCGGTGGGGGGGCGACCCCCCACACCCCCCGGAACGGCCCTTTGCTCTGCCTGCTGGACGACGCGCAATGGTTCGACGTCGAGACCTCCGAGGCGCTGCTGTTCGCGGCGCGGCGGCTCGCGGCCGAGGGCGTGGTGATGCTCTTCGCCGCGCGGGACGAGGCGTTCGCCGGGACCGGCCTGCCCGAACTGCACCTCGACCGGCTCGACCGCGACGCCGCCGAGCGGCTGCTCTCGACGCGGCGCCTGCCGCCGCTGACGCGCGCGCGGATCGTCCGGGAGTCGGAGGGCAACCCGCTCGCCCTGCTGGAGTTCGGCTCCGTGCGGTTCCCGGTGCCGGACGGCGCGCGGCCCCTGCCGGTCACCGACCGGGTCATCGCCGCGTTCCGCGACCAGATCGGCGGGCTCCCGGAAGCGACTCAGACGATGCTGCTCATCGCGGCGGCCGAGGGGCGCGGGCACATGCCGAGCCAGCTCGCGGCGGCGCGCGCTCTGGGCGTCGGCCTGGCCGACCTGGAGGAGGCCGAGCGCGCCCGCCTCGTCGAGGTGACCGGGCGGACGATCGTGTTCCGCCATCCCCTCATCCGCGCCGCGTCCTACCACGGGGCGGTGGCGGCGCAGCGGCTCGCCGTCCACCGCGCCCTCGCGGACGCGGCGGACGACCTGGACTGCCGCGCACGCCACCTCGCGTCCGCCGCGATGGCCCCGGACGAGGACGTCGCCAGCGAACTCCAGCAGGCGGCGGAGCGCGCGCGGGGCCGATGCGGTTACGCGACCGCCGCGGCCCTTTACCGGCAGGCGGCGGAACTGACGCCTGTTCCGCATGCGCGGGCGGTCCGGTTGAGGTCGGCGGCGGAGCTGACCCTCCAGGCGGGGCAGCCCGACGAGGCCGAGTCCCTCGCGGCGGACGCCGAGAAGTTCACCGCGGACACCGCCGAGCACGCGCGCCTCGGCCGCGTCCGCGCGTCCGTCGAGTTCGAGCGCGGCGACCCGGCGACCGCCGCGCGGATGATGGTGGAGCACGCCGAGCACGCCGCCCCGGACGACCGGGCCGAGATGCTGCGCACCGGCGCCACCTACGCGTGGAGGTCCGGCGAGGCCCCCGCCGTACTGCGCGCCGCCCGCCTCCTGCCCGCCGACCGGACGATCCAGGGCCTCGCGCACCTGGTCGAGGGCGATGTCGGGCGGGGGCTCCCCGTCCTGGCGGCGCTGGTGTCGCAGGCCCGCGCCACCGAGCCGGCCGGACGGCTCCGGGCGGCGCGGCTCGCGCTCATCGTCGGCGACGACGCGGCGGCGCTCGACCTCACCACCGCCGAGACGGCGTTCTCCCGGGGGCACGGCCTGATCGGCTCGCTCCCCGACGTCCTGCGGACGCAGGCGCAGGCCAGGATCGCGGCGGGCCTGCACGGCGACGCGGAGCACAGCGTCGCGGAGGCGGTCGCGCTCGCCCGCGACATCGGCCTGCCGGTCCGCGAGGGACGGTTCCGCGCCGTCCTCGCGCGGATCCCGGCGATCGAGGGCGACGAGGCGCGGCTGACCGAACTGATGGACGACACACCGCAAAGCGGACTCACGGGCCTGCTCCACCTCGGTCTCGGACGCTACGACGACGCGCTCCGCCACCTGGAAGGCGCCGCGCACGGCCCACGCCGATACAGCGCGGGCGTCATGGTGTCTTCCGCGGACCTGGTGGAAGCAGCGGTCCGTTCCGGCGATCCCGACCGCGCGCGCCCAGCGTTCGACCGTTTTCATGCATGGGCGCACGCAGGAGGACAGCCCTGGGCACTCGCCGTGGCGTCCCGCTGCAAGGCTCTCCTAGAGGACGCGGAAGAGCATTACGCTCAGGCCATTTCCCTGCACGAACGATCAACGCGACCGTTCGAGCGGGCCCGCACAGAACTTCTGTATGGCGAATGGCTTCGGCGCGCCCGCCGCCGCTCGGACGCCCGCCACCCGCTCCGCTCGGCGGTGGAGATCTTCGAACGCCTCCGCGCGGCACCCTGGCTCGACCGCGCACGCGCCGAACTGCGGGCGACCGGCGTGCCCGGCGCCGCGTCCGTTCCCACGGCCCCGGACCTCTTCGACCGCCTCACCCCGCAGGAACTCCAGGTCGTCCGCCTGGCGGCCGAGGGCACGAGCAGCCGCGACATCGCCGCACAACTGTTCCTCAGCCCGCGAACGGTCGAATACCACCTTTACAAGGCGTATCCCAAGCTCGGCATCTCCTCGCGCAAGGAACTGTCGCGGCTCACCCTTGAGCCGGCTCATTCCTGAGAGTGCGCGCGAGGAACTCCTCCGCGAGCCGCCACGCCTTTTCCGCCGGTTCGGGCTGGTGGAACATGGGCGCCTTGCGGTTGTGGAACGCGTGCCCGCCGTCCTCCTGGACGTGGATCTCCATGTTCTCCCGCCCCTCGACCGCGCGCTCGACGGCCGCCACGTCCTCGCGGGGGATGTAGGGGTCGGAACCACCGAAGTGGAACTGCGCGGGCGCCTTGATTCGCTCGATCTCCCCGAGCGCTCCCGGAACCCCGGGACCCATAGAACGACACCAGGGCATCAACGTCCGCCCGCGCGGCCAGCAGATAGGCCAGCGTCCCGCCGAAACAGAACCCGAGCACGCCCACCGGCCCCGACACCTCCGGAAGCCCCCGCACATGTCCGAGCGCGGCCTCCAGATCCTCCGGCCCCTTCTCCCAGTCGAACCGCGAGACCATCGACGCCGCCTTCGGCAACGCCTTCTCGTCATGCCGGACGGACCATTCCGGCTCGATCCGCCAGAACATGTCGGGCGCCGCCACGACATATCCCAGCGCCACGAGATCCCGCGCCACGGCCTCCATGTAGTCGCCGACCCCGAAGATCTCCTGGACCAGCAGGATTCCCGGCCCCGGTTTCTCCGGGGCCCACACGTGCAGGGCGAACTCGCCGTCCGCGACACGCACTCGCTCGATACGCATCAGCCCATGATCGCGTAGACGGCACTCGCGTGCGCGACCACGGCGGAGTCCCCGTCCAGGGTCAGGGTCACATCGGCGAACGCGAGCGTCCGCCCGAGCTTGCTCAACCGCACGGCGACGAGCACGTCCCGCCCGACCACGGGCCGCTGGAAGGACGTGTTGAGCTGGACGGTCGTCATCGGCGCATAGCCGCCCTTGGCCCCCGCGACCGCCACCACGACCCCGGTGTCGGCCGCCGCCATCATCGCCTGCCCCGACAGCGCGCCGCCCTCCCGGGCGAGCCGCTCCGACCACGGCAGCCGCAGCACCGCCGTCCCGTCCCCCACCTCCTCCACGACGAGCCCCAGGTCGAGCACCCAGGGCGCGAAGTTCTCACGCAGGATCTTGTCGCCGTCCACGGGCTGCAACGTCACACCGCCATGATGCACTCTGAAGGCATGCACGAGGAGATCTTCCTGCCCTCGACCTACGCGGCCGGGGTCCCCTACGCCGCCTTCCGGAAGCTGCGCGCCGAGTCACCCGTCGCCTGGATACCGGAACCCGCCGTCGGCCCCTGGCCCCCCGGCACCGGATACTGGGCGGTCTTCTCCCACGCCGACGTGAAACACGTCCTGCGCTCCCCCGACCTCTTCTCCTCCCACCTCGGCGCCACCCAGATCCGCGACCCCGACACACCCGAGGACCTCGACTTCGTCCGCGCGATGATGCTCAACCAGGACCCCCCGTCCCACTCCCGCCTCCGCCGCATCGTCGCCGCCGCGTTCACCCCCCGCGCCGTCCGCGCGCTGGAGCAGACAATAGAAACGCGGGCGCGTACCCTCATCGCCTCCGCCGTCGGCCACGACACCGACTTCGTCGAGCTCGCCGCCGACCTCCCCGTCTGGACGCTCGCGCACATCATGGGCGTCCCCGAGACCGACCGCCGCCTCCTCTACGACTGGGCGTCCCGCGTCATCGGCTACCAGGACGACGAGTACGCCGACCTCTCCACCACCACGTCCATGAGCCCCATGGCCCGCGAGGCGACGCGCCGCAAACCGTCCACCACCACCCACCCGGACGGCCGCCCGGTCAACCCCCGCTCCGCCGCCGCCCTCGCCGACATGTTCGCCTACGCCCACGCCCTGGCGGCCGTCAAGAAGAAGCGCCCGACCGACGACATCATGTCCCGCATGCTCGAAGGCGGCCTCACCGGCCACGAGTTCGAGAACATGTTCTTCCTGTTCGCCGTCGCCGGAAACGAGACCCTGCGCAACGGCATCCCCGGCGGCCTGCTCACCCTCCTCGACCACCCTGCCGAACTGGCCCGCCTCCGCGCCGACCCGTCCCTCCTCCCGTCCGCCGTCGAGGAGATGCTCCGCTTCTGGCCCCCGGTCATGGACTTCCGCCGCACCGCCACCACCGACCTCACCCTCTCCGGCCGCCCCATCCGCGCGGGCCAGAAGGTCGTCGTCTACCACGCCTCCGCCAACCGGGACGAAACCGTCTTCCCCGACCCGGACCGCTTCGACATCACCCGCGCCCCCAACGACCACGTCAGCTTCGGCTTCGGCCCCCACTACTGCCTGGGCGCCCACCTGGCCCGCGCCCAGATGCGCGCCCTCTTCCGCGCCCTCCTCCCCCACCCCGTCGAACGCACCGGCACCCCCGTCCGCCTGGCCTCCAACTTCCAGAACGGCCTGAAGCACCTCCCCGTCCGCCTGACCCCCACCCCCTAACCCCGTCGCGAACCCGTCCCCGATCTCGGTACGCTTGCAACGAGGGTCGCTAGCTCAATTGGCAGAGCTCCGGACTTTTAATCCGTAGGTTGTGGGTTCGAGTCCCACGCGACCCACCCAGCTTGACCAGGGCAAACACGAGATTGCCCGGCTTGTCCATCGCCCGACATGCCCCGGTTCGTCCCCGTGGCGGCTCGATGGCGGCTCGGCGGCTCGATCCGGGCTCCGCGTCCACCCTGGTAGCGCCTCGAAAGCCGGTACTCTTCGCGCGCTCAAGCCGATCATGTCGCCCACAGAACCGGCCGCGATGGCAGTTGCCAACGTACTTTCGCAGGCGTAAATCCGCAGGCCCGTATCCCAGCGGCCGCGCTAGGGTTTGTGTGGTTTCAAGGTGCACTCTGAGTAAGGATAGTGGTTGTGGCATTCAAGCAGGTCGGGGTAGAGAAGGCGTCGTATGAGACGCCAGAGGCGCTCTACCGTGATCTTCCGCGGACACCTGACGCCGTCCCGGGCCTCCTGACCCACCAGGGTGATCTGCTGCGTCTCTATGCCGCCCGAAGCACCTCGGGGCGCGGGACATTGCCCTGGAGTTGCCGACTGGGACGGGCAAAACCATCCCGGCGCTATTGATCAGCGAGTGGTGGCGGCAGACGAAGCGCGCGCGGGTTGCATACGCCTGCCCGACCGATCAGCTCGCCCGGCAGGTCGCCGCGACCGCGAGCCGGGAAGGCGTCCCGGCGGTGGTCCTCACCGGCGACCACAAGAAGTGGCTGCTGGATGACCTGACCCGCTACGACTCGGGTGAGGTGATCGTCATCACGACCTACAGCACCATCTTTAACAGCTCTCCCAAGCTCGATCCGCACCCGGACTTGCTGGTCTTCGACGACGCCCACAACGGCGAGCAGTACGTAGCCGAGCAGTACTGCGTGAAGGTGAACCGGACCGGCGACGAGTTCTCCGACATCGAGCTGTTCAACGAACTCCTCGACATCCTGGCGCCCGGGCTGAACGACCTGTCGCTACGGCGGCTGCGGGAAACCGACGCTGAGGTCGGCGCGCACGAGAAGGTCGAGTTGGTGATCCCCGCGCAGCACAACGGGATGGCCGAGCGGCTCGCCGCCCTCCTGTCCGGTTTGGATCGGCCGTGGGTGTTCCGCTACGCGATGATCAGCAAGGTGCTGGCGTCCTGCCTCGTCTACCTCACCCACTCGGGCATCCAGATCCGACCGCTCATCCCACACACCGAAGACAACCGGGCCTTCACCGACGCGAAACAGCGCCTCTACCTGTCGGCGACCCTCGGCGACGCCGGTGACCTTGAGCGTTCCTTCGGACGTTCCGGAATCCTGCGGATCTCGCTGCCCGAGCCCCGCTCTGGCCAGCGGTTCATGGTGTTCCCCGACCTCATCTCCCAAGACAACGCCGACGACCTCACCGAGGAGATCACCCGCCGGGCGGGCAAGGCCTTGGTCCTGGCCCCCGACACGGCGACCGCGCGGGCCACCGCCGACGCGATTGCCCAGCCCGGATGGCCCGTGCTCACCAAGGACGATGTGAAGCATGGAATGGACCCCTTTTCCGCCCTCCCCGAGGGAGTGTGCGCGCTGGCCAGCCGCTACGACGGCCTCGACCTGCCGCACGACGCGTGCAGGCTCGTTGTCATCGAAAGCGTCCCCGATCGCGACCAACTCCAAGAGCGGTTTCTGTCCCGACAAGTCCGCGCCGGCGCCGCCCTCAGCGAGCGCGTCCGCACACGCGTCGTCCAAGGACTGGGCCGCTGCACCCGCGCCGCCAACGACTGGGCGCTCGTCGTCGTCCGCGGCCAGGAGCTGACCCGCTACCTGCTCCGCCCAGAGATCCAATCTGCGCTGTCTCCCGACCTGCAAGCCGAGATCCGCTTCGGGACAGAGAACAGCCGACAGACCACCACCGACATCCTGGAGAACGTCCAAGTATTCCTCGATCAAGAGTCCTCCCCGGTCTGGCGCGAGCAGGCTGTCCCGAACCTCAACACCCTACGCGCCTCCCTCCAGCGGACGCCGCCAGCCGGGAGCGACGCACTGGCCGCCTCGGCCGCCGCCGAGATCGAAGCATGCGCCCTGGCCGGGCACAGCAAGTGGTCCGAGGCCAGTTCGCAGGCCAACCGGGTCGCAAACCTGCTGTCCCAAGGCGGCGACGCCACCGTCGGCTACCGGGCCTTCTGGATCCTGCTCGCCGGAATGTGGGCCTACCGGGCCGCGGCCGAGGGCGACACCTCGATGCTCGCTACCGCCCACCAGTTGGTGTTCAACGCCGACCGCACCGCGCGTGGCTCGTGGGTTCGGGCGCTACCGTCCCTGCCCCAAGCACCGCCCACCGACATGCCGCCTCAGGACGACGTCGCCGTTGCCGAGGCGGCCCGCCAGATCCTCAACCAGTCGCCCGGCAAGCTCGGCAAGCGGCTCACCGCGATGGTTGCTGGCCTCACCGAGGTCTCCCACACGAAGTACGAGCCCGCGCTGACCGAGCTCGGGTTCTTCCTCGGCGCCGAGGCCGCCAAGCCCCAGGGCAGCGGACGTTCGGACTCCAACTGGTGCTGGGGCAGCCACATGTGGTTCGCGCTTGAGGCCAAGAGCGAGCACACTAAGCCCGAAGGCCTTGTTCCGCACAACGACATACGTCAGGTCAACGATCAGCTCAAGCTCCTGGCCTCCGACCGCGACCACGACGGCATCCCGGCTGGCAGCATCACCGCGATCATTTCACCGCGGGTAGCCGTCGACCCCACCGGCGCAATCGGCGCCGCCGAGCACTCTCACCTCGTCCACCCCGACACCATCCTCGGCCTAGCCCGCGAGGTCGACCACGCCTGGACCGACCTCATCGGCAAGCGCACCGGCCAAGCCCCCGCCCAGTTCCAGCGGCTCGTCGCCACTGTCTTCGCCCAGCACGGCATCCTCCCCAGCCAAGTCCGCGACCGCCTCACCGAACACCACGTCACTAACCTGAGAACGACCTGAACACCGGGCAGAGGACTGCACGCAAGGAGCGGGACCGTTCAGGTGTGGCCGGCCGTGATGTAATCTTGATGCGTCTGGCCTGGAGGAGTTGTCGCGTGATGAGCTGATCGCTCTCGCGCGGGGTCTACTGGCCGAGAACGCCGAGTTACGGGATGAGCAACCACGCGACCCTCGCCCGGACGGCGTCGCGCACGACATCGCAGGCGAAGCTGATCGGTTCGCTCACGCTCGATAATCAAAGGCGGGCTGTCGGCACAGAGGTTATCCTGATCGGCAGAGTAAATAGGACCCCGGACGCGGCCCGCCGTCCCTGTCGTACGTCCGGCGTAGCGTTGCGCACGGAGGCTGATATGCCGCGAAAGGTCACCCCGGCCCAGTACAAACGCATGGTCGACGCCTACAACCGTAAGCAGAAGCAGGCCGTAGACAAGTACAACCGCGAAGTAAAGGCGCACAACCGCAAGGTGGACCGCGCTATCAACGACTACAACCGCGAGGAACGCACGCACAACGCGCGCGTGCGTTCCAATCAAAAGCGACTCAACGCCGAGATCGCGCGACTCAACCGCCAGCGTTCGACAACCCGCTACGTCACGGTGCAGACCTCCACCATCGCGCTGCACACCGCGTACTCCCACGTCGACGAACAGTCCGAATTGTGGAACGAGCGCGGGCAAGAGCTAGCCGAGTTGGCGGAAGCCGAGACGGCCAACAGCGCCCACGTCGCCAACACCCTCCTAGGCGAGACATCCGCTGCGGAGGAGATCGAGGAAACGTCGCTCACCGACGAGCTGTCCGCTCTGTCACTAGACCTGCACAACCGCTGGGAGGGCGCCCTCTTCGCGATCAATCCGCGAAATCCGGACGCTGCGCGACATTTCTGCACCAGTGCCCGCGAGGTCATCGTAGAACTGATTAACATGAAGGCTCCCGATGCCGCGGTGCTGCAAGCCAAGCCGAACTGCAAGCGAGGACCGGACGGCAAGGCGGTCGCGCGGCGGGAAAAGATCGGCTACCTGCTCGATTTGAACGGTGCCGACTACGAGGCTCTGGGCGACTTCGTAGAGACCAACGTCAACGACGTGATGAACCTGTTCTCCCAGTTCAACAGGGGCACACATGGCACGGCAGGACGCTTCGACGTCCCCACCCTCCGCACGATCAAGCATCGTGTCGAGGACTCGATTCGATTCCTATCCACGCTCGTCCAAGGCTCCAGCCGCTGACCCAGGCCGCTCAACGGTAATGCTGGTCGAAAAGAGCTCGAAGAGCTGGCCCGCTGGGAGAGCGTGACCGCGCCGAGCTGATTCAGGGCGAGCTGCGTGTCCTTCACCTCGCGCGTCGCGTCGTCGTAGCGGTCGTGATGCCAGAGCGACTTGGCGAGGATCACCCGGGCGCGGTGCGCGTCCACCGTCATCCCGGCCGCCGTCAGGCTGGACACCGCCCGCTCCGCGCTCGGCAGCGCCGCCTCCGGCTCGGTCGCGAGCAGCGCCTCGGCCTGCGCGAGCATGGCCAGACCGTTCCGGCCCTGCTGGTCGAGGAGCGTGGCGGCGCTCGTCGCCGCCTCGGCCCACTTGGTCGCGGCCTCCGCCCGGCCGAGTGCCAGCTCCGCCCGGGTGAGCAGCTCATACCAGGCCATCCGGGAACAGGCGTCGGTTGCGGGCAGCTCGGCGCCGCCGACCGCGGGCAGCAGGGCCAGGCACCCCTCGGGGTCACCCGCCAGCAGCTTGGCCTCGGCGAGCATCCGCAGCGCCAGCGCCTCGAACCCGCCGACCTCGCCGCGGACGTGGTCGGTGGCGACCAGGATGCTCTCCAGCCCCCGGTCCATGCGTCCCATGATGACGTCCGTCCACGCGAGCATGGAGTAGGCGCTGATCATCTGATCGGGACTGCGGGACTGCTGCGCGAGATACACCGCGTTCTCCGCGGCGGCCTGGGCCTCCGCGAGCCTGCCGGTGTTGTAGAGGGCGAACACCTGTCCGACGAGCAGGTGCGGCAGGGCGAGCTGGCGGCCCGTCCGCGTCGCGAACTCGACGGCCTTGCCGAAATGCCGGAGCGCGTCGTCCCAGCGCTCCAGCAGCGCGTCGCTCCAGCCGACCCACACGACGGCGTCCAGGCTGTAGGTGAAGTCACCGTCGAGCATGCCGTCGAGAATCGCCGTGGCCCGCCCGAGATGATCGGCCGCGGCCTCCAGCATCCCGCCGCTGACGCACGCCTTGGCCAGGAGCCCATGACAGGCGAGCTGCCGGGAGCGGCTGCCGCACTCCTCGGCGAGCCGCAGTGCCTGCCGCGCGACCCTGGAGCAGGCCGACCAGCCGCCACCGCCGTGGAGTTCGCGCGCGGCGAGCTCGAACATCAGCGCGGCGCGGCCCGCGGGGTCGTTGTCGCCGAGCGTCTCGATCTCGGCGCGGAGCAGCGCCGCCGTCTCGGCGTGCGAGCCCAGCAGCCGCTGCACCGTCGCGGTGAAGGCCACCGCCTTCGCATGCTCGCCCAACGGTTCGCGGGGCAGGACGCGCAGCACCTCGTGCATGAGATCGCGGCACTCGCGCAGCTCCCCGGCCGCCCCCCGCGCCTTCGCGAGGCGCAGCAGCAACCGGGTCTGGCGCGCCTCGTGGCAGGGCTGGTGCGGCAGCAGCCGCCACGCCGCCGACAGCCAGGACGCGGCCGTCACCGGCTGCGTCCCGCTGACCGCCTGCGACGCCTCCTCAAGCACGTCCACCGCGGCGAGGTCTCCATGGCCGGCCCACTGCTCGACGTGCGGCGCCCGGACCACGGCGGCCGCGCCGCGCTCCGCGAGGACTTCGTCGGCCCTGACGTGCAGGCACACCCGCACGCTCAGTTCGCTTCCGTAGTAGACGGCTCGGTGGACCACCGGATGGCGGAACGCGAAATAGGGGCCGCGCGCCACCGAGCGGACCAGATCGCGGCCCAGGAGATCCCCGATGGCGTCGAAGATCTCTGACTCCGGACGGTCCAGCATCCGGGCGACCAGCTCGGCGTCGAAGTCGGCGCCGACGACGGCCGCCGCCTCGGCGACCGTCCTCGCCCACTCGCTCATGCCGTCGAGTTCGCGCAGAAAGACGGCGTAGCTCCCGGCCCGCGCGAGCGGCTCCATCCCCGTCTCGGCCGGTGGATCATGTGTTGGGCTGCGACCAGAACGATCGCCGCGCGGCAGTCGCGGACGAGTTCGTCGTAGCGGGTGGCGATGCCGCGCCCCTGCTTGAGGCGCCCGATGCAGCGCTCGACCACGTCGCGGCGCTTGTAGAGGGTCGGATCGAAGGCCGGCGGCCGACCACCGCGCGAGCCGCGCCGGCCCCTCCCGGCCTTTTGCTCAAGGCGTTCGGAGATGGTCGCGGCGACCCCCCGCACCCGCAACGACCGGCGGATCGCCGCCGGGCCGGCACCGAGGCCGACCCGAACCGTGCCGCAGCACGGCGAAGGCGGTCCAGTCATTGACGTTCCCGGCGGTGACCACGATCGACAGCGGCAGGCCGCGCCCGTCCACGGCCAAGTGGACCTTGGTGGTCAACCCGCCCAACGCCTGACCGGATGCCCGGTTCGTCCCACCCGGTTCCTCTTTTCGCGGGCCCCGGCGGCGTGCTGATGAGCGCGCCCGATGGTGGAATCGACGCTCCCGGTCCAACCGATGCGCCCCTCCGACACGGACTCCGGGCGACCTGTCCGCCGACGCGGCGTTCCCCGCGGACGCCGAGCGCCGCCTCGGCCGGCTGAACGGCGTCCGGGCCGCCGGGGTCTTCTGGACGGTCGGGACGGGCGATGTCATGGTGCGGCGCACACCCGAACGGCACGCGCGCGGCGACAACGAGGAGGGCGTCAGCCTGGTCGCCTCCCGGCTCGGCATTACCAGCGCCCGGAACCAGCCCGCCGTGTTCATCGGCGACACCGCATTCACGGTCATCGGCATCATCGACGATGCACCGGAGCGGCCAGCACATCAGACCTGCTGTAACCCCCCGCATTATCCCTTGGTGGACACGATCGTCCTATGCCAATCCTCTGAGGGGACAGCATGCGGAAAAGAACGATTCCCTTCCTGGCACTGGCCGCCGCGGGCCTGCTTCTGGCGAATACCGCCGCAGCGGACGCGAGCGCCTCGATCTTCCGGGTGGTGCCCAGTGTTGACACCGCCACGGCGCCGATCTCCAACGACCTCCTGACCTCGACGGCGAGCATTTCGCCGCAGGACGGATGGGCGGTCGGTTTCGTCTCGCACCCCGACACCACCGAACACACCCTGGCGGAGCACTGGAACGGGACACGCTGGTCGGCCACGCCATCCCCGGACGGCACGTCGGGAAGTCAGCTCGCCGCCGTCGCGGCCGTGTCGTCGAAGGACGTCTGGGCGGTCGGCCGCCAGAACTCCAACCTGTCCATCGAGGCCAGCACCACGCTGATCGAGCACTGGAACGGCACCGCGTGGTCGATAGTGCCGAGTCCGAACGCGGGCACGGAGGGCGCCCAGTTGACCGGCGTCGCCGCGGTGTCGACCAGTGACGTGTGGGCGACCGGCTATTTCTCGACCACCACCCAGATCCTTCCGCTGTTCGAGCACTGGAACGGTACGGCGTGGAGCGTCGTTTCGGTGCCGGACGTCCCGAACGGAGTGAACTTCGTCAGGGCTATTTCGGCGGCGTCCACGAAGGACGTATGGGCCGTCGGCTCCGACGTCGACTCGCACAGCGGCAACACCGACGAACTGATCCTGCACTGGAACGGCACCCAGTGGTCCGTCCTGCCGACCCTGCCCATCGGGCAGAACTCTCTGGAAGCGGTACACGCCGTGTCCTCCAGCGACGTCTGGGCCGTGGGCCGGTCACTCGGCGACAAGGGCGGAGAGTCGCGCAATCTCGCACTGCACTGGAACGGCACGGCGTGGAGCAAGGTGCCGGTGCCCAATGTCGGCAACAGCGTCAATCCCAATTTCCTTACCGGCATCACCGCGCTGTCCTCGCATGACGTGTGGGCGGTGGGCGCGGCCACCGGGGGCGCCGACGGCGTCAACCAGTCGCTGATCGAGCACTGGAACGGCAGCGCATGGAGCATCGTGCCCAGCCCCAGCAACCCGAACGGCTCGAACTCCACCACCCTGGGCGGGGTCGCCGCGATCGCACCTGGAAACGTCACGGCGGTCGGCAGCTGGAACAGCACGCAGCAGGGCAATCCCGGCCTGCGCACCCTCGTCGTCACGACGTCGCGCGGCTAAGGATCAGCGCCAACAAGTGATCGTGCCACTCCGGAAGACGTCCCTTAGAGCAACGACTCCCGGAGTGGCACTGATCGCGGCGAGAGCACGATCGAAGCCCGCCTCTCTCGTGTGCCTCTGGGAGACGATTGCCACCAAGGCCGCATGGGCGACTGGCCAGGTCTGGTCGCCGATGCCGCAGAAGAGCGCCGCGACCGTGAGCAGAAGCCCCTTCTGCTCACGGTCGTTGACGATCGTGGCCGGCATCCGCACGACACCAGCAGCGGCTCCGGATATCGACTCAATGATCGGCACAGCTCCTCTTCGGAAATGGCGGCGAGGGACGGCGCTAGAGCAGTTAATCAAGCTGCTTCGTCGCCGCGAGTCTCGTCCTCTTCGGAGGCGCCCCGGCGATGCTCCGAGCGATAGGTGCTACCGGCAGGAAGGTCCTCCCCCGTCGCTTCCCTGTACGCCGCCCTGCGCTGCTCGCTAGCTTGCTGTCCAGCGGGGAGCTTCACCACGCTCGCGGGTACGTTGTGTCCCTTGCGTTTCGGAGTGGCCGAGAGTTCAGAGGTAGGGGGCGGCGCGGAATCTTCGGCGTCCCACGCCTTGGTATTGCTCCTTTCGGCGAGGTGGGCGATCACCCCCAAGCCCGCGATCAGAGTCACTGCGCCGACTGCGCGGATCTTCGTTTTGTGCTTCTGGTACCAGTTCTTCGCGTTCTCCGCAAAGGAGGTGGGCTCGCTATCCTCGGGGGGCGTGGGATCGGTCACGCGCTCACATCTATCGGACCCTCCCCTCAGCTGTCAGGCAATCGCCGGACATCATCTGATCGGGCTCTGGGAGGCAGCGGCGGTACCGGGCTCATGCCGGGCAGGGCGGCGGTAGGGTGCACAATGCTCTGCACGATCATCTCGTTCCGGCCGGCCGGTACTCGTCATTCCCGTGGGTGTGAACATGGACGCTGAGAAGCAAGGGGCCCCGGTTCAGCCTGGCCAGCTGGCGAACCTCCGTTCGAGGCTCCGCGACGGGCAGGACCGTCCGCCTACCTCGGTGTTCGTCGTCGGCACGCTGTTCTCGGGCTCGACCCTGCTCGGGCGCGACATGACCACTCGGATCCGGAGCGCCCACTACGTCGGTGAGCTGAACAACTTCACGCAGATGCCCGGGTACAGCCACAAGGACGCCGGTCAAGAGTGCGGGCCCTGCTCACTGCTCGGCAAGGAGTGCCGACACTTCACGGCCGCGCTCCGGGAGCGGGCTTCCTATGACGACATCCTCGGCATGCACCGGCACTTCGCCCGGTCACTGGGCGTTTCGGTGGTCGTCGACGGAAGCAAGTACGTCACCTGGCTCCGGCGGGCCATCGAGCAGCAGTCCGCCGACCCGACGCACCGTGCACCGGTGAACGTGATCGTCACGGCGCGGAACCCGATCGCCTTCGCGATCAGCCACCGGAACCGGACGGGGGAGCCGCTGTGGCGGGGCGCGGGCATCTGGCGGGACACGTACGTGGACGCGCTCCGCACCGTCAACACGTACGGTCTGCCGCACATGGTCGTCCGCTACGAGGATTACATGGCGCGCCCGGAACGGTCATTGGAGCGGCTGGCCGGCTTCCTGCACCTTCCGCTTGACTCGCAATCCGATACCACGAGGATCCACGACACCGGCGGCAATTGGAGCTCTTTCGTCCCGTACGTGGGGAAGGAGCAACTGGAGGGGTACATCCGGCGCCTCGACGGCCCCGGGCGTGCGGAGGCGGAGGACTTCATAAGGCATGCCCGGGCATATTGGAACGACGAGAAGCCCCGGGAGGACACCCGCTGGCGAGGCGGCTTGGAGGCCGGTGAGGTCAACGCGGTCCTCAGCACTCCGGGGCTGACCGACCTGGCCAGCGTCCTCGGCTACAACGTCGCGGAGGTCGTCCATGCCGCCGTCCGGGACGAACCGGCGAAGCCCCGCGAACCCATGCCCGCCACCGAGCAGTGATACTCGCCGCCGCGACGGCCATGTCGGCTCGTTGCCTGCTCGGCGGCCCCGGCACTGCAGTGAGCAGCACTCTCACCCTGTTCGACGGAGCCTCCCATTACGATCACACCCGTGACAGTTGGTAGTCGACGATTGCGTTGGCTGGAAAGCTGCTCCGAGCGATTCTTGCTCGCAACAACCGCAGGGCAGTCGACGCCTCGATGGGTATGAAGCTGGATCGTCTCGATTGCCAGTGGCTGGTTCGAGGCGGCTGTGAGTGCTGTGTCGCTTTGCTGGTGTTCAGTCTCTCCAGGCCCAGACCTGTTTCTTCTCGATGAAGTCGATCTGGACTGTCCGGCGCTCAATGTGCCAGAAGCCGCCCTCCCGGCGGTAGGCGTCGCTGTAGCGGAGATGCCAGGCGAAGTCGGTGGGCTTTCCCGGCTCCTCTTCGTTGAGATGGTGCGCGACGCAGGCGATCTGTCCTGTCGCCGTCGCGTTCTCGCGTCCCGGATCGAATACCTGGCCCACGATCTCGTGCGACGTGCGCGGGAACCTCTCCAGGGATCGGAACGCCTTGCCGATCTCGTCTCGTCCCGTGAGGGTACGGACGGGTTCGAGCTGCTCCGGAGGGTCCGGCAGGACCAGCACGGCGTCGTCGGCGAAGAGACCCACGAGACCGGTGTACCTGAGGTGGTCGGCGTAGAGCGCGTACCTGGCGACGAGGTCGGCGAGCGCGATCCGGTCGCGGTGGTCGAGCACCCTCATGAGAGCCCCATGCGTTCGGCGCCGAGCCTCTCCGGCGGCCAGGGAATCTCGTCGTAGCGCGACCTGAAAAGCCCAAGATCCAGCGACATGTCCGGAGCATACAGCGGGCCCGAGAGGCGCTCTGCGACCAACGAGCGTGGAGGTGGGCTCGACCAGCCCTTGTGAGACGCACCGCGCTCGTCCCCCCTTGGAGCATTTCGCTTTCAAGGGCAGAGCGAAACGGCGGGGGGCGGGATGGCGCTGGTGGGTGGGGTGGGTGGGGGTAGCTGTTTGCCTGGTGTTAGGCGGCGGCCGCTTGGTGGTTGGTTTCGGGCAAGCTGCGGACCCTTTGATGATCGCGCCGATTCTGTTTTGCCTGATCAGAGAGGTTCTCATGCGTCCCAAACCCCTCCCGGCCCTGGCAGCGGTCGTGACCGTGCTGGCCGTGAGCATGCCCGTCGCGGCGTCCGCTCGGACCGCGCCCATTCCAGAGGGGGCTCAGGCCGCGCCCGGGTCCTTCTTCGGGGGCAGGCTTCCGCTGAGCGGGCGGCCGGTGACCACCGAGGTGGCGCGTGGAGTGACGCTGACCACGATGTCGCTCGGCGCCAAGGACGCCGACGACTACTGGACCGTCCACGTGTACCTGCCGGCCACGATCGACGGGCCGCTGAACAAGGCCGGGACGGCGCTGGGGTCGGAGGAGATCGCGCGCCGGGTGGCCGAGGCGGTGCGGGGCAAGGGGTTCGAGCCGCGGTTGGAGCGGGTCTCCTCGCCCGCGTTCGCCGACCGTCCCGCGGGGACACTCGGGTGGACGGTGCGGGTCGGCCGGTACGCCACCGACGCCGAGGCGTCGGCCGCGCTCGCCACGGTCAGGGCGGCGGGGTTCGCGGGCGGTACGCGCTACACCGCTCAGGACGGCACCGACCCGGGCGCGCCCCAGAAGGTGCACATGATCAGCGTCGACTTCCGCAAGTTCCGCGGGTCGGTCGGCACCGACTTCGGTCCGACCCTGAACGGCACCGAGAAGCTGACCGACCTGGTCGCCGCGAACCGCGCGGTCGCGGGGATCAACGCGCAGTGGTTCTACAACAGCGCGCCCGGCGGCATGTACGTCAAGGACGGCAAGCTGATCGGCGGGGCCACGCAGGGCCGCGGCGGCATCAAGCTCACCAAGGACGGGCGGCGGGCCGAGGTGGACGCCTACACCGCCCACGTCACGATGCGGGTCGGCAAGACCACCGTCGAACTCGACGGCGTCAACCGGGTGCCGGGTGAGATCTGGAACTGCGGCGGGGTGGGCGGCGACCAGCCGACCGAGAAGCCGCAGCACGACCTGAAGTGCACCGACGACAGCGAGCTGGTGCGGTTCACGCCCGAGTGGGGCGTCCCGCCGAAGGGCGCGGGTGCCGAGGCCGTCCTGGACGAGCGCGGCAGGGTGACGGCGGTGAACGGCTCGCGCGGCGCGGCCGTGCCCGCCGGGGGTTCCACCATCCAGGCGACGGGCGAGAGCGCTTCCTGGCTGCTCGACCGGGTCAAGGCCGGCGACCGGCTGAAGGTGCGCGAGCGGGTCGAGGACGGCCGGGGCCACCGCGTGTCGCTGAAGCGCGGCACCACGATCCTCCAGGTCGGCCCCACCCTGGTCAGGGACGGGCGCGTCTCGGTGAACGCCCAGGCCGACGGGCTGATCCGCGAGGGCGACGACCAGACCTTCACCTACAACTGGACGCTGCGCGCCAACCCGCGCTCGATGATCGGGATGGACCGGGACGGACGGCTCATGCTGGTCGTCGTCGACGGCCGCCGGGACGGCTACAGCGAGGGGCTCGGGATCGCCCAGACCGGCGAGCTCATGAAGCTGCTCGGCGCCGAGGAGGCGATGAACCTCGACGGCGGCGGCTCCAGCGTCCTCGTCACGCGGGACGGCGGCATCGTGAACCGGCCGTCCGACGCGACGGGCCAGCGCTCGCTCGGCAACGTCATCCTCGTCCGCCCGTAGCCATGGGCATGCCCACCGTGCGGCGGGGGCCGCACGGTGGGAGACCCCGCGCACCAAGATCCTCGACAGGTGATCATTTTCGCCTCCGTCGTATAGCGTCCGAGTCGTTCGGACATCTGATCTTCTGGAGGCGGGCATGACGGCAGTGAGCCGGCGGGACTTCGGACGGGTGGCGGGGCTGGCGGGCCTCGGCGTCGGCGCGGCCGCGCTGCCGGCGGGCCGCGCGTCGGCACGGGCGGCCGCCCGTTCCTGGCAGGCGACCGGACCGCTGCCGGCGGCTCTCGCGGGATTCGACTCGACGATGAAGGGCTTCATGCAGGCCCGCGACATCCCGGCGGGCCAGCTCGCCGTGGTCAAGGACGGCAGGCTGGTCCTCGCCCGCGGCTACACCTGGAGCGCGGACACGGCCTCCCCCACCCAGCCGACCTCGCTGTTCCGCATCGCCAGCATCAGCAAGCCGCTGACGGCGACGGCGGTGCTGCGGCTCGTCCAGGACGGGCGGCTGAAGCTCACCGACCGCGCCGCCTCCCTGCTCGGGCTCTCGACGGCCGCCGACTCCCGGCTCGCGGACGTCACCGTGCTGCGCCTGCTCCAGCATCTCGGCGGCTGGGACGGCTCCGTCTCACCGGATCCCATGTTCCAGGACGCGACGATCGCCAAGGCGCTCGGCGTTCCCCTGCCGGTCTCGCAGGCCGCCATCATGAAGTACGTATCGGACCGCAGGCTCGACCACGCGCCGGGCACGAAATACGCGTACTCCAATTACGGGTTCCTGCTGCTCGGGCGCATCATCGAGAAGGTCACCGGGCAGAGTTACGGCTCCTATGTCCAGCAGGCCGTCCTCACCCCGCGTGCCATCAAGCGGCTGAAGCTCGGGCACTCCCGCACCAGTGAGAGCGGCGAGGTCCGCTACTACTCCGGTTACACCGGCCCGACCGTGTTCGACAACAGCGGGACGACGGTCGCCTATCCGTATGGCGCGTTCAACCTGGAGAACATGGACTCGCACGGCGGCTGGCTCGCCACCGCCCTGGACCTGACCCGGTTCGCGGGCATCTACGACGGCGGGACGACCGTGCTGAACTCCGCGTCGATCCAGCGCGCGTTCGCCGAGCCGGAGACCGGGATCAGTGACGGCTACTACTACGGCTGCGGGTGGCAGGTCCGTCCCGTCGGCGGCGGGACCGGCATGAACACCTGGCACACCGGTTCCCTGGCCGGGACGTTCACCCTCCTCGTCCGCCGGTACGACGGGCTCGCCTGGGCGGCCCTGTTCGACCAGCGGCAGGAGGGAGACGCGCCCGGCTACGGCGACATCGACCCGGCCTTGCACGACGCCGCCGACGCCGTGAAGACCTGGCCGACGGGAGACCTCTCGTCCCGCTACTTCTGAGACGCGCCGCAGCTCGGATGGCGGAGGCCGGCTTCAGCCCAGGACCGCGAGGACGGCCTCGGCCACGCCGCGGGCCGAGGCGGGGTTCTGTCCGGTGACCAGGCGCCCGTCGACGACCACCTGGGAGGTGAAGTTCTCGGCCGGCACGTGCGCGGCGCCCTGCGCCACCAGGCGGTCGGCCAGCAGGAACGGCACCACCTCGGCCAGGCCGACCGCGGTCTCCTCGGCGTTGGTGAACGCGGCGACCTTCTTGCCCGCCACCAGGTAGGTGCCGTCGGAGAGGGTGAGGCCGACCAGGGCGGCCGGGCCGTGGCAGACGGCGGCGACCACGCCGCCCCGCTCGAACAGCGTGCGGGCCAGCCGCGCCAGGCCCGGGTTGTCGGGGAAGTCCCACATGCTGCCGTGCCCGCCGGCGAACAGGATCGCGTCGTAGCCGTCGGCGTCGATCCGGTCGGGGGTGGTGGTGTCGGCCAGTTGCGCGGCGATGTGCTCGTCCGCCAGGAAGCGGCGCTGGACCGGGTCGGAGCGGTCCTCGCCGTCGCGCGGCGGGACGCCTCCGGCGACGCTGACCAGGTCCACCCGGTGGCCGGCGGCGGTGAACACCTCCCACGGCACCGCCGCCTCGTCGACGTAGAAGCCGGTCTTGCGCCCGGTCGAGCCGAGGGCGGCGTGGCTGGTCAGGGCGATGAGGATCCGCTTGGACATGGCGATGGTTCTCCCTACGGGATCGAGTGGCCGTCGAGACGCCCCGGTCCCCGTGCGGGGCCGAGGCGGCGACGACTTGATCATCAGCCGTCCCCGGCATCGAAATCCAATAGGACGTCACGCGTGCTGCTATCGGTTTTCTGATACAAGGGGCGGGTGCGCGACGTCTCGTTCGATCTCTTGCGGACCTTCGTGGCGGTCTACCGGACCGGTTCGGTGTCCCGTGCGGCCGACCTGCGGGGCCTGTCCCAGCCGACCGTCACCGCCCACGTCAAGACGCTGGAGTCCGACCTGGACCGGCCGCTGTTCGACCGCGTCCCGCGCGGCATGGCCCCCACCCCGGCCGCCGACCACCTGGCCGCGCGGATCGCCCCGGCGATCGACAGCCTTGAGGACTGGGCCCACACCGACCTGGATCGCTCCGCCGACCCCTTCGGGCGCGCCGTCCACCTCGGCGGGCCGGCCGAACTGCTGTGCGCGCGCGTGCTGCCGTCGCTGGCCCACCTGATCGCCCGGGGACTACAGGTGCGGACCCGGTTCGGGATGCCCGACGACCTGCTGGCCGATCTCTCCGGGGGCGGGCTGGACCTGGTCGTCTCCACCGTCCGTCCACGGCGGCGGGGGCTGGACGTCGAGGTGCTGACCGACGAGGAGTTCGTCCTGGTCGCCGCCCCCGTCTGGGCCGCCGAGGACATCGACCGCGCCCCGCTGATCACCTACGCCGAGAACCTGCCGATCCTGCGGCGCTACTGGCGCACCGTCTTCGACACCCGCCTCACCCGCAGCCCCGCCGTCGTCGTCCCCGACCTGCGCGGCGTGCTGGCCACGGTGATCGCGGGCGCCGGAATCACCGTCCTGCCGGCCTACCTGTGCGCCGCCGAGCTGGCGGACGGCCGCCTGCGCCTGCTCCACCAGCCCGAGGTGCCGCCGATCAACACGCTGTTCCTGGCCGGACGCGCCGGAGCCGCCCACCCGGCCGCCACCGCCGTCCGCGGCCGGCTGCTCCACCAGGGCCGCGTATGGACGGCGGAGGTCACCTGACCGGCGAACCCCGGTTCACCTGCGCAGTGCGGCGAGCACCCGCAGCGTCACCGGCACGAGGGCGTACACGACGCTGGGCACGACGATGGCCGTCACCACGAGGGTTCTGACCGGCAGGGCCAGCGCTCCGAGCAGGGGCCCGAGCAGCACCTGGGTGACCATGATCATGGCGTAGACGGCCAGCCACGTGATCACCGCCCGCAGGTGGATCGACGGGGCGACCGGGTTGGTGGACCGAGTGCGTACCGATGCCATGACGTCTCCCTGATACCTCTGGACGCGAGGGAAATTCCAACTCGCTGGTTGGAGTTTGGCACGGCGATCCCCAGATGTCCAACCAGCGAGTTGGAGTTGGCGGTATGCTCGACTCATGGCTTGGGACACAGAGCGGACCAAACGGCTCATCCTGGACGCCGCGATCGGCGAGTTCGCCACCCACGGCCCCGAGGCGGCGCGCATGGATCGCATCGCCGCCACGGCCGGGGTGAACAAGGAGCGCATCTACTCCTACTTCGGCAACAAGCAGCGCGTGTTCGCCGTCGTCCTCACCGCGGAGCTGGAACGCCTGGCCGAGGCCGTCCCCATGGACTCCGAGGCGGCCGCCGACCTCGGCGAGTACGCCGGGCGCGTCTTCGACTACCACCGCGCCCACCCGCACTTCATCCGCCTGCTGCACTGGGAGGGCCTCCACTCCGGCAAGGACGAACCGGTGGCGGCGCAGGCCGAGCGGACCGCGCACTACGCTCAGAAGATCGCCGCCCTCGCGGACGCCCAGCGATCCGGGCATCTCAACCCCGACGTGCCGCCCGAAGAGCTGATGTACGCCGTCATCGCCCTGGCGGGCTGGTGGTTCGCGACCCCCCAGTTCCAGCGCATGCTCATGCCGGACCTCAACGACGACCCGGACGGCCAGCGCCTCGCCCTCGTCCGCCTCGTCCGCCTCCTCGGCAAGCAAACCTGAGGGGAGATACGGCGTTGACAGGGGTGTCGCTTGACCGCAGAGTCTTGGCGGGAAGGGCTACCACGGCGGTAGGGGGCGCGGGTGGACGTCAGGACGGGGCTCATCGGGACGGGTTCGGACGCCGATCCCTATCCGGCGTACGCGCGGCTTCGTGAGGAGCGGCCGGTCTGCCGGGTGCGTCTGCGCGACAATGTGCATTGCTGGGTCGTGTCACGTTATGAGGACGCGCGGTCCGCGTTCGCCGATCCGCGGCTCAGCCGGGACCCCCGGGCGGCCGGGCCAGCGTGGCGCGAGGCCGACCGCGGCCGTCCGCTGGAGGACGGCGCGGGCCTGGGCGTGCACCTTCTGACCCGGGAGCCGCCGGACCACGAGCGGTTGCGCCGCCTGGTCTCCGCCGTCTTCACCAAGGCCCGGACCGAGGCCCTGCGCGAGCGGGTGGAGCAGGTCGCCGACTCGCTCATCGACGCCTTCGAGGAACGCGGTGAGGCCGAACTCATCGCCGAGTTCGCCTATCCGCTGCCCATCACCGTCATCTGCGAAATCCTCGGTATACCGGCGGAGGACCGGAGCCTTTTCCGGCAGTGGACCTCCAATGCCGTCGCGACCGAATCCGGGGACGTCGACGGGCGCGTGAACGGCGTCCAGCCTCCGGGCGAGTATCTTCGAGCGCTCGTCGCGGCCAAGCGGGACGCCCCGGGCGACGATCTGATCAGCGCGCTCGTCGCCGACCAGGGGCAGGGCCGGCTCAGCGAGTCCGAGCTGCTTTCGATGATCTTCCTGCTGGTGATCGCCGGGCACGAGAACACCGCCGGGCTCATCGGCAACGGCCTCGTCGCGCTGCTGCGCTCCCCCGAGCAGTTGGCGCTTCTGCGGGAACGGCCCGAACTGGCGGACGCCGTCGTGGAGGAGGTCCTGCGGTACGACGGGCCGATGGAGCTGGCGGCGTGGCGCTGGACCACCGAGCCGGTGGAGATCGGCGGAACGCTGATCCCGGCCGGTGAACCGGTGCTCATCGCGCTGGCCGGCGCCCACCGCGACCCCGCGCGGTTCACCGAGCCCGACCGGTTCGACGTGGAACGCCCCGACAACGCCCACCTGGGGTTCGGGCACGGGCGGCACCACTGCCTCGGGGCTCCGCTCGGCCGGTTGGAGGGCGCGGTGGGGCTGCGTGCGCTCGTCCGGCGTCTCCCCGACCTGGCGCTGGCCGTGCCGCAGGAGCGGCTTCGCCGCCAGCCGAGTTCCATCGTTCGCGCGCTGCATGAGCTCCCGGTCGTGTTCACTCCCGTGCGCGGGCCGGGCGAGGCCGCCGGTCCGCCGGCACGGCGACGATAGGCGCGGATGTCGCGTCCGACGCTCTTGCGAATGCGTAAGCGACTTACGGTTGTGCAGCGACTTACTTTTCCTTAGTATCGGCGTGTGGACATCACCGACACCGCGTTCTGCCCGCGCTACCACCGCGCCGTCGAGGTCATCGGCAAGCGGTGGACCGGTGCGATCGTGCGGGCCCTGCTCCTCGACGTCAACCGGTTCGCCGACCTGCGGGTGGTCGTTCCCGGGCTGAGCGACCGCATGCTGACCGAGCGCCTGAAGGAACTCCAGGACGAGGGCATCGTGGAGCGGATCGTCCACGACGAGACCCCCGTGCGGATCGAGTACAAGCTCACCCAGAAGGGCCTGGAGCTGCACGACGCGGTCTACGCGCTGAGCCGCTGGGCCGATCGCTGGGTCCCCCTCGACGCGACCACCTGACCCCGGCGCACGCCGGACACCAACCCCATAGCGACCTCCCCCGACGAGCCGAGCAGGGCCCGCCGCGGGACGCCCCTTCCCTTTTGTTCGCCGGGCCTCCCGCCCGCTCGCGACGCGACGCGCGCTGCCCGGACTCCCCCCACCTGGAGGTCACCGTGCCCTTGCCCGACTCGCCACCGCGGGACGCCGAGCGGACGACACCGCGGATGTGGCTCGGCGTGCTCACCGTCTCGCTGGGCATCTTCTCGATGATCACCGCGGAGCAGCTCCCGGTCGGGCTGCTCCCCTCGATGTCCGAGCAGCTCGGCGTCGCGGTGGGGACGGCGGGCCTCACGGTCACGGTGCCCGGCGTCGTCGCGGCGTTCTCCTCGATCGGGCTGCCGCTCGCGGTGGGCAGGCTCGACCGGCGGGCGCTGCTGGCCGTGCTGCTCGCCGTGATGGCCGTGGCCAGCACCGTCTCGGCGCTGGCCACGAACTTCGGGGTGCTGCTCGCGTCCCGGCTGCTGGTCGGGGTCACGATCGGCGGGTTCTGGGCGATCGCCGGCAGCCTCGCGGTGCGGCTCGTGCCCGGGCCGTCCGTCCCCCGCGCGCTGGTGCTGATCTTCGGCGGGGTCGGCGCCGCCGCCGTGCTCGGCGTGCCGGTCGGGACGATGATCGGCGAGCTGCTGGGGTGGCGCGGCGCGTTCTGGTCGCTCACCGGGCTGAGCCTCGCCGTCCTGGCCGCCGCGCTCGTCCTCCTCCCCCCGCTTCCGGCGGCCGAGCCGGTGCGCCTGCGGGCCCTTCGCGCGCAGACGCGCAACCCCGTCCTGATGGCCGGGATCGCCGCGACCGCCCTGCTGATCGCCGGGCACTACGGCGCCTACATCTTCGTCAGCCCGGCGCTCCGGGACGTCGCAGGAGTCGGCGCCGCCGCCGTCGGGCCGCTGCTGCTCGGCTACGGGATCCTCGGCATGATCGGCAACGCGGCCGCCGGAAGCCGCGCGTCCCGGGCCCCGGGCCGCACGCTGGCCTCCATCGTCGTCGTGCTCGCCGCCGCGCTCGTCCTGTTCCCGCTGCTGGGCACGACGCCCTGGACCGGCGCCGCGCTGCTGCTCCTCTGGGGCCTGGCCTACGGCGCGGCGCCCGTCGCGCTCCAGACCTGGATCCTCGGCGCCGCGCCGGACGAGGCGGAGGCGGCGACGGCGATCTACTGCTTCGTGTTCAACCTCGCCATCGCGCTCGGCGCGCTCGCCAGCGGCCTGGTGGTCGACGCCACCGGCGTCCGGAGCGTGTTCTGGATCGCCGCCGCGCTCGTCCTCCTCGTCCTGCTGACGGTGCGCCGCGCCCCGGCGACCCGCCCGTCGGCCGACTCGCGGTCGCCTGTGGTGGAAGCACCGGCCCAGGAGCGGACAGCGCGCCAGTAGCGGGCTCGATCCGCCGCCGCGGAACGGCCCCGGCCGTTCCGCGGCGGCTCACCCGTGCACGGGCTTGACCTTGTCGTCGGTGTCAGGCCCTACGGTGGACCGCCTATGACCCAGGACGCCCTGCTCCAGCACGACCGGCTCTTCTTCCAAGCGCTGATGAAGGGCGACGCCGCCCGCCTGGACGCGCTCCTCGCCGAGGACTTCCTCCTGGTGGGCGTCGAGGACGGCGCGGTCGTCGGCAAGGCCGCCCTGCTCGCCCTGGTCTCCGGCGGCGACCTGCGCTTCCCGGCGATCGACTCCTTTCCTGAGGAGGCCGTCGTCCGCAGGGTCGGTGACGTCGGTCTGGTCGTCGGCCGGACCAGCATGACCTTCGAGAACCCGGACGGGACGGCGTTCAGCGCGGGCAGCCGCTACACCCACGTTTTCGCCGCCGAGTCCCCCGGTGAGTGGCGCCTGCTCTCGGCCCAGGGCACGACCATCAAGCCCTGAGGCGTGAAGTGGGCGGGGCGCGGATGGCAATACACAGGTGACAGGAATCCGCACCCGCTCGAAGGGCCGGAGATGACCACGAAAGTGCCGCCGTACCGCCTGTGGCGGCGGCGATGACGTCCGAGCCGGTGACCACGGCCGGGCGGAGACCGCGTGAGGGCGACGAGAGGATCGTCGCGGTGTCGCTCACGGAGCCGGAGACGTTCGGTGTGCTGTTCGACCGGTACTACGACGCGCTGCGGCGGTACGTCGCGCGCCGGCTCGGTCCGGAGGCCGCCGACGACGTCGCCGGTGAGACGTTCCTGGTCGCGTTCCGGGAGCGCGGCCGCTACGACCCCGCGCGAGGCGGGGTCCGGCCGTGGCTCTTCGGTATCGCGACCCATCTGATATCGCGGCACCGCAGGTTGGAGGCCACCCGCTACAGGACGCTCGCCCGGACGCCGGTGGAGGCCGACGACGACGCCCTCGGCCGGGTGGACGACAAGGTGAGCGCCGAGGCGGCCCGGCCCGCGCTGGCCGGGGCGCTGGCCGCGCTGGCGCGGCGCGACCGGCATGCCCTGCTGCTGGTGGTGTGGGCCGGGCTCTCCTACCAGGAGGCGGGCGAGGCGCTCGGCGTCCCCACCGGCACGGTGGCCTCCCGCGTGAACCGCGCCCGCCGCAAGGTCCGCCAGGCACTCGGCGGACGCGACCCCCTGCGTGATGACCGACTCGACGCGGAAGGTGATCGAGATGAATGACCTGACCGAGCTGGGCCGAAGCCTGGACGAGCCCGTCGACCCCATCGCCCGGCAACGCCGGCGCGTGGCGTTGATGCGCGAGGCCGAGGCCGGGACGCGGGTCCGCGCGGCATGGAGCCGCCGGTGGGCGGGCCGGCGGCTCGCGCTGGCGGCCGCCGCGGGAAGCGTTGTCGCCGCCGGTGCCGTGTTCACCATGGTGGCGACCGAGTCCCAGGGCAGCCCCGCCTATGCCGCCGAAAGGCTCCCGGACGGCACGATCAAGGTCACCATCCGCGAGTTCCGGGACGCCCCCGGGCTCGAACGACGGCTCCGGAAACTCGGCGTGCGAGCCGTGATCACGTATCTGCCGCCCGAGAAGCGGTGCGTGCACGGGCCGGGATGGGAAAAGCGGCTCATCAGCCAACGGCGACAGGTGTTCGAGCTCGTCAACGTGCTCAACAAGGACCGTGTACCGGTGGACTACAAAGAGGCGATCGTCCACCCCGACCGCATTCCCGCCGGATACACCATCTATGTCGACGTCCTCTACAGCCCGGCGCAGAAGGGCGACAAGAGCCTTTGGAGGGGCGAGGTCATCGGAACGATGGAGGCGCTCGCCTCGGGGCCGGCGGATCGCTGCGTTCCCACCCCATGGCCGCCGCCGCACAAGCCCGGTACCGGAGGACCCGCCAACTGAACCGGTCCGATCCGCGATGCGGGGCCGCCGCCCGGGGGAGGCGGCGGACCCGCATCGTCCGCCTAGGCCGTGGGCGGGTAGCGCACGGGGGTCTCGGAGGTGATCTTTCCGTTGGTGACGGTCATCAGGCGGGTCGCCGCCGCGATCCGCTCCGGCGGCATCGTCAGCGGGTTCTCCTTGAGGACGACGAGGTCGGCGTACCTGCCGGGCGACACCGTGCCGCGCTGCCGCTCCTCATACGAGGCGAAGGCCGCCTTCGAGGTGATCAGGCGCAGCGCGGCGGGGACGTCGAGGCGCTGGTCCGGCATCCAGCCGCCGGGCGGCGTGCCGTCGAACTCGGTGCGGGTCACCACGCGTTGCAGGCCCCACAGCGGGTCGAGGACCTCGTTGCCGAAGTCGCTGCCGCCGACCATCGGCATCCTCGCCCTCAGCATGTCGCGCCAGCGGTAGGCGTACCGGAGCCGCTTCTCTCCCAGGGCGTCCCCGGCGAAGCGCTGGTCGGTCGTCGCGAAGCTCAGCTGGATGCTCGCGATCACGCCGCGCCGGATCATCCGCTCCAGCAGGTCGTCCTCGGCGACCTGCACGTGCTCGACCGCCCAGCGGTCGCGCGGTGAGACCCCCGCGCGCTCGTAGGCGTTCAGCGTCACCTTCAGCCCGCGGTCGCCGATGGCGTGCGTGGTGACGTTGAAGCCCAGTTCCCGGGCGCGGGCGACGTCGCGGTCGGCGCGTTCCTGTTCCAGGAAGAGGACTCCCTCGCGCGGGAAGCCGTAGGGGTCGTCGGTGTAGGGACGGCGCAGCGCGGCGGTGCGCGGGCCCAGCCAACCGTCCGAATACAGCTTCACTCCCAGGACTTTCACCCACTCGTTGCCGACACCGGTTCGCAGCCCCATCCGGGCCGCCTCCTCCAGGCAGCCCCACCCCACCCGCACCAGGAAGCGGACCTTCAGCCTGCCCTCGTCGGCGAGCTGGAACAGGGCGTCCAGCGCGCCGAGATCCCGCAGCCCCGCCTCCACCACCGTGCTGATGCCCTGCCTGGCCACCTCCTCCTGCATGACCAGCAGGTCGTTCTTCATCTTCTCGGTGACCGGGCTGCGGGTGCAGTTGTCCACGGGCGTTTCGCCGCGCGCGTGGATCTCCAGGTGCCGCTTCCCGTTCCGCCTGCGCGACTCGAACGCCTCGCCCTCGTCGTAGGGCTTCCACACCGGACGGTAGGTCTCCGCTCCCGCGCCGGTCAGCGCCGTCTGGACGAGGTGCGTGTGCTGGTCGCGGAATCCAGGGCCGACGAAGGCGCCCCGCAGGTCCACCCGGCGCGTGCGGTCCCCCGCCCATTCGAGGACGTGCTCGTCGGAGCCGACGGCCACGATCCGCATTCCCTTCACGGCCACCGCCCGGGCCGTGCCGTTCCCGGTCCACACGGTTCCCGAATGGAGCACCAGGTCGGCGTGCTCCCGGGGGCGGCCCGCGGCCACGCCTCCCACGGCCGCGCCGGTCAGGACGAGAGCCGATCGACGCGATACCGAAGACTCCATGGCGCACTCCTCACATGATCAGGTACATCCTGATCGCTTGGCTCGCCACCAATCTGACCGGAATCACATCAGAGCGCAAGCCATGGAGAAAATCGACAATCAAATTCCTTCGATCTCGACCATTCAAAACGCCCCAGAATATCCCTTGCCAACCCTTATTGATTCGCACGGAACAGGGAGGATGCGGCTTACCGGCGTCGTTTCAGGCGACGGCGGATCCCATGGCATCCCCGGCCGATGGCCCCAGCTCGCGGCCGTGGGACGGTCGGCGCCGCGCCGCATCCCGGGACTCCGCCGGGTGACCACCTCATTGCGACGTTCCACTGACCGCCGCCCAGCCAGGTCCACAGCCCCCGGACCTATTCAGTCGGCCACGGAATTGATATGATAAATGAATCTCAGAAAGGATCACCATGACTTCTGCCGCGCCTTCGGCTGCCGACGTCTACGCGTCCTGGATCGACGGATCATGGCGCGAAAGCGACACCCGTTACCCCGCGATCAACCCGACCACAGGACGGCCGTTCGCCGATGTGGCGGCGGCCTCGACGGGCGATGTGGACGCCGCGGTCGCCAGTGCCGAGGCGGCCTTCCGCAAGACACGTTCCGCACGTCCCGCCACCCGCGCCGCGTGGTGCCGGTCAGCCGCCCAAGTGCTGCTCGCCTCGCATGAGGAACTCGCCGAGGTGCTCTCCACCGAGCACGGCAAGCCGGTCGCCGAGGCCCGCGGCGAGATATTGTTCGCGGTTCGCGGGCTGGAGATGGCCGCGGAATCCGTTCTCGCGATGAGCGGGGAAACGCCGCACGTGGAGGACCCGAACAAGCGGGTGATCGTACGCCGTGAAGGGCTCGGCGTATGGGCGGTCATCACCCCGTGGAACTTCCCGGTGAACATTCCGGTCGAATATCTCGGCCCGGCCCTCGCGTCCGGTAACGCCGTGGTGTGGAAGCCGGCCCCCACCACCGCCGTCGTGGCGGCGAAGTTCCGGGAGATCCTGCTCGCCGCGGACTTCCCGCAGGAACTGCTGCAATTGGTGGTCACGAACGAGGTCGCGGTCGCCGAGCATCTGGTCACGCACCCGGGAATCGTCGCCGTCGGTTTCACCGGTGGCAGCGGGACCGGTCAGTCCATCGCGAAATCCGCCTGGGACAAAAAGCTCCTGCTCGAACTGGGCGGGAACTCCCCCATCGTGGTGCTCGGTGACGCCGATCTCGACATCGCCACGGCGGCCATCTCGAACGCGGCGTTCTGGAACGCCGGCCAGGTGTGCAGCGCCGCGGGCAAGGTGCTGGTGGCGGCGTCGTGCGCGGACGAGTTCACCCGGCTGCTCGCGAAACGAGCCGAGGACACGGTGCTGGGGTCCCCGCTGGATCCGGAGGTCACGATGGGACCGGTCCACCTGGAATCGGGCATCGCCCGGTACGACCGGTTGATCGCGGACGCCCGGGCGCACGGCGCCGACGTCGTGACCGGCGGTGAGCGCGTCCAGGACAAGGACGGGTTCTTCTTCCCCCCGACGGTCGTCACCTCCGTCGGTTCCGACGCCGCCCTCTTCACCGAGGAGACGTTCGGCCCGATCGCCTCGCTGTCGGTCTTCGACGACGAGGAGGACATCGTCGCGGCCGCGAACTCCGGCGACTTCGGGCTCGTCGGCGCGCTGTTCACCTCCGACGTCTCGAAGGCGTTCCGGATCGGCGAGCGCATCGACTGCGGGCTGGTGGTGGTCAACGACTCCTCCAACTACTGGGAGTACAGCCTGCCCTTCGGCGGCGCGGCCGGGCGGCGGTCCGGCCGGGGCCGGCTCGGCGGCCACTGGGTGATCGACGAGTTCAGCCAGATCAAGACCCTGGCGATCGACGTCCGGTGACCCGGTCGGCGAGCGGGGCGGCGGCCGGTCCGGCCGGGCCCCGCTCGCCGTCGTCCACCCGAAGGGCCGGCGAGCGTTTCGTGATTCACCGATTCACGCGAATGCCCGGGGGCGGAGGATCCGCCCCCCGATTCTCATGAAGACGGATTTCCGCTGGTGAGGCTCGGGCCCGCGAGCACCGTCTCCTGGTGCTCCCCGAGGCCCGGTGCCGGAGCCGGGTCCGGCGGGGTGTGGCCGTGCAGCGTGAGCGGGAATCCCTTGCGGCGGGTCGCGCCGTCCCCCAGGAAGACCCTCCGCTCGCTGAAGCGCGGTTCGCGCCCGCGTTCGGACGCCGTGAGCACCGGCGCGCCGGCCACTCCCGCCCCGGCCAGGGCGTCGAGGCATTCCGCCCGCGAACGGGCGCGGGTCCATGCCCCGATCAGCTCGTCCACGCGCCCCTCGTGCGCCCACCACCACTTCTCGGACCGCTCCGCCAGCTCCTCCGGCGCGACGAGGGCTGCGAGCGCGTCCCGTTCGGCCTGGGTGTGGCAGGCGATCGCGACCCACCGGCCCTCACCCGCGCAGGGGTAGACGTCGTGGGGCGTGGCGCCGGGGCGCCGGTTGCCGGTGGGCGCGGGAAGCGCGCCCGTGCAGGTGTGCTCGGCGATGCGGTCGGCGAGGGTCCAGCTGATGAGCTCGCGCTGCGAGACGTCCAGGTGGACGCCCCGGACGTCGCGCTCCAGGCAGTACGCGACGAGGCCCGCGCCGAAGAGGGACGCCACCTGGTCGGGGTAGTTGACCTCGGCGGAGGACCACATCGGCCCGCCGTCCAGGTAGCCCGTCACCGAGGCCAGCCCCGACAGCAGGTCGAGCGTCGAGCCGTAGGACCTGCGGCCGGACTCCGGGCCGTCCTGCCCCTGGCTCGACAACGACAGGTAGACCAGCCGCGGGTTGACCGCGCGCAGGGTCTCGAAGTCGGCCCCGAGCCGCCGGGTCACGCCCACGGTGAAGTTCTCGATCACGACGTCCGCGCGGGCGGCCAGCCGGTACAGCTCCGCGCGACCGGTCTCGGTCTTGAGGTCCAGCACCACGCCCAGCTTGCCCGCGTTGTTGGACTCGAACATGGGCGAGAGGGTGCCCTCGGCCGGGGGGCTGCCCGCCACCGGCCACTGCCGGAACGGGTCCGGGTGGCTCGCCGACTCGACCTTGATCACCGTGGCGCCGTAGTCGGCGAGCAGCCGTCCGGTGGCCGCGCCCGCCGTGATCGTCCCGAGGTCCAGGACGGTCACGCCCGCGAGCGGCGCCTCCCCCTCACCGGACGACCCCCGGGGCGCCGGGACGGGCGCCCCCGCGGCCTGGGCGCCGTCGCCGGGTTCCGGCGGCGGGCCCGAGCGCCACGGCAGTCCCGCGGCGCGGGCCGGAGGGCCGACGGGCGCGATCGTCCTGCCGTCCCGCCGCGGCCCGCGGAAGAAGCCGCGCGCCTCGTACTGCGGGTCGCCGAGGAGGTCGCCCAGGTCGGCGCTGAAGCCGACGGCCAGGCCGAGCGCCTGCGCGCGCTCGTAGACCGTCCGCTTGGGCAGTCGCGCCGCCCACCGCTCGATCAGCGCCCACCCCCGCTCCGGGTCGTCGGACGGCGCCGGCGCGGTCCCGCCGGCGAGTTCGACCAGCAGGTCCCACTGCGCGGGCTGGAAGATCACGCCGACCCAGCCGTCGGCCGCGCGGACGATCCGCCACTGCCCCGCCGTGGCCCCTGTGCGCGTCGGGGCGGTGGCGGCGACGTGGGTCTCGATGTCGCTCTTCCAGTCGATGTACGCCGCGACGTCGCACAGGGCCACGTCGACGACGTCGCCCGTCGCGGCGTGCGCGCGGCGGCGCAGCGCGAGCATGCCCCCGAGGAAGCCCGCGAACGCGGCGGCGTGCGCCGCCTGCTCCCCGCCGAGGCTCAGCGGGGCGCGGTCCGGCTCGCCGATCATCGAGGCGAGGCCGCCGTGGGCCTCGGCGAGCAGGCTGTCGCCGGGGTGGTCCGAGCGCGGGTCGTCCAGGCCCGCCGCCGTGACGCTCACGGCGACGAGGCCCGGCCAGGCGCGGCGGATCTCCGCCGCGGTCAGGCCGAGCGCCCGCGCCCGGGTGGGGCCGAGGTCGGTGATCAGGACGTCGGCACGTTCCAACAGGTGGTGCAGCGCCGCCCGGCCGTCCGCCGAGTCCAGGTCGAGGACCACGCTGCGCTTGTCGGCGTCGAGGCTGGAGAAGGTGAGGCCGACGCCGTGCCCGTCCAGCGGGGCCCGCGTCCGCAGCGGGTCCCCGCCGGGCGGCTCGCACAGGAGCACGTCGTGTCCCAGCCCGGCCAGCAGGCGCCCGCAGACCTTCGCGGCCACCCCGCCGGACAGTTCCACGACCCGCAGCACCGCGCCGGCGTCGCCGTCCCGCTTCTCCTCTGAAGGTGCCACCGGCTCAGCGCGCCGTGTCGGCGGCACCCGGTCCGGTGCGCTCCCACTCCCAGCCCTCCGCGGGACGGGGCCAGTTCAGCACCGTGGCCGCCGTCCGGCCGAGCATCCAGACCTTGTCCTCCTCGCTGAGGAAGTCGAGCGTGTAGCGGACGTGGTCGAGGTTCTCCCGCCACGTCGCGCCGCGCACGCGCGTGGTGTCCGAGGCCCACATGAGCCGCTGGGGCCCGTAGGCGTCGTAGACGCGCTTCAGCGTCGGGGTCAGCGACGGGTAGGGGTAGGGCTCGTTCGTGTAGTCGGGGATCGCGGAGTACTTCATGTAGACGTTCGGGTACTTCACGAGCGGGAAGATGTCGTCGATGTGCGCCCAGAGGTCCTGGGTGTCCGGGTCGCCGATGATCAGGCCCATGTGGTCGACGATCAGCTTGAGGTCCGGGTGCCGCTCGGCGATCGCGGCGACCTTGCGGACCTCGGGGCCGTAGATCAGCAGCATCAGCGGGATGCCGAGCCGTTCCGCGGCCTCCCAGAACCACGGGAACGTGTCGACGTCGATCCACTCGCGTCCGCGGAAGTCCGGGTAGCTCATCCGGATGCCGCGCATGTACGGGTTGTCGAACCACCGCTCGATGCGCTCGCGGTCGGGGTCCCAGAGGTTGAACCGGCCCATCACGCCGAACCGGCCGGGATGCTCCGCGGCCCAGCCGAGCGCGGGCCCGTTGTCGTCGCCCGCCCAGATCGCCGGGACGATCGCCACGGCGTCGATGCCGAGCTCGTCCATCCTCGGCAGGATCTGCTTCGGCGTCGACTCCGGCTTGCCGGAGTAGCTCTCACCGATGTCCGGCCAGGGCCGTTCCGGTGTGTTGGGCAGGAACATGTGGATCTGGGTGTCGAGAATGAACACGCCTCCCCCTCCTCAAGGTTGCCGGACGGTCGCTTGGTCCGGCGACGTCGCCCGTGGAATGACCGCGATGTGCCGGTACCAGAGCCGCCACGGCGTCGTCTTCCTGGTCCAGGACGCGGGGCCCGGCGTCCAGCCGTCCGAGTCGATCAAGGTGCGCAGCGTCGCGCGGGCCTGCTCGTCGCTGCCGTCCGCCTGCTCGTAGACCGCGAGGAAGCGCGGGCAGCCGGGGGCCGGGTGCTCCAGCTCGCGCCGCAGCGTGTACCTGCTCCCCCGGCTGAAGCCCCCGATGGCCACCGCCTCGGGCAGGTGGACGCCGGTGTAGAACTCGTCGAACTCGGCCAGCTCGTCACCGACGTCCGCGGGCGGCTCGATCCCGATGATGTAGATCGAGCCGGGGTCGCCCGTCGAGGGCCCGGTCTCCGAGACCTTCTCGTAGACGACGCGCCAGCGGTGGGTGAGCAGATCCGGCCAGAGCGGCGGGTCGTCGCTGTAGGGGGGACGGGTGCCCCCCGGGGCCGTCGTTCCCGCGATGTACTTCTCGACCGCCTGCTCGTCCTCGACCTCGTAGGCCGCCAGGTACCCCCCGCCGAAGTCGCCCCGCGGGTCGGGGATCTGGAGGGAGAAGCGGTGCGCGACCCGGAAGCCCGGGTACCGCGAGAGGACCTCCGGGACGTGCGTCTCGTTGTAGAAGCGCTCGAAGCGCGCGAGGTCCGCCGGTTCCGAGCCGGCGAAGTCGAGCGAGATCCAGTACAGGAACTCGCTGGTGAAGGGCGGCGGCGCCGCGCCGGCCGGCGCCGTCATCGCTCGCCGTTCCCGCCCGCGGCTCCGATCTCGCCCGCCGCCTCGTTCCTGCCCGCGGCCTCGTTCTTGCCCACGGCCCGGCGGTAGGTCTTCGCGCCGTCGGACAGGACGTCGCTGCGGGCCTGGATCTGCGCGCGGACGTCCTCGCCGTAGCGCAGCGCCGTCGTCCAGTCGGAGATGTGCTGGGGGATCTCGTGCAGCGCCCGCTTCGACCAGTCGAGGCTGACCGGGTCGAACCGCGCGATGTCGCGGGCCAGTTCCAGGGCGGCGTCGGCGAGGTCGGCGAGCGGGACCGCCTCGTTGACCAGGCCCCACTCGGCGGCGGTGGTGCCGCTGATGCGCTTGGTGGTCAGCACCATCCAGGCCGCCCGCTTCGGCGAGAGCCGCAGCTGGGTCGAGGGCCCGGCGAGCCCCGGGTACAGGCCGAACCCCAGCTCGGGCATGCCGAGCCGGGCCTCGTGCGCGGCGATGGCGAGGTCGGCGGAGTTGGCCAGCGTGACGCCGCCGCCGAGCGCGAACCCGTTGACCGCCGCGATGACGATCGCGGGGTGGCGCCGGATCTTCTCCTGGACGGTGTGCCAGCTCGTCCGCCTGCCCTCGACGGTGTCGTCGGCGCCGGGGCCCTCCTCGCCGGCCTCCTTGAGGTCGACGCCGGAGCAGAACGCGGTGCCGGCGCCGGTCAGGATGATGACCCTCGCCGTCCCGTGGCAGCGGTCCAGGGCCTCCAGCAGCGCCGACCGCGCGGCGCGGCTCATCGCGTTGCGCTTCTCCGGCCGGTTGAGGGTGATCCGGGCGACGCCGTCGCCGAGGTCCTCGTGCAGGACGAGCTGCTCACTCGACTGGGCGCTCACGCCGCGTCCTCCGGGGTCTCGATCGCGAACTTGAGGATCGTGCGCTCGCTCAGGCCGGGCTCGAACACGGCCCGGACGGGCAGGTCGAATTCGAGGTCGTCCGGCACGTCCACGAGCGTGCTGATGATGGGCGGGCCCTCGTCGAGCTTGATGTAGGCCACCAGGTACGGCCTGACCTCGTCGAAGGCGCTGAGGTAGCGCTGGTGCATCCGGATCCAGGACCACAGCCGTCCCTTGCCGCTGACCGCGCGCCAGCCGAACGAGCCGGACAGGCAGCGCGGGCACACCTCGCTGTCGGGGAAGCGGTACTCGCCGCACGCGTCGCAGCACTGGAGCCGCAGCTCGCCTTCGGCGAGGCCGTCCCAGTACGGGCGGTTCTCCGGGGTGATCTCCGGCAGCAGCCGGTCGTAGCTCTCGGCGATGCTCTGGGTGTCGTTCTGGACGCTCATCGGGTGACCGCCTCGTCATTGGTGAGGATGTGCGAGGTGACGATCGGCGACGCGCACATGTACTGCACCGTCGAACATCCGGGCACCTGCCTGCCGCCCGCCTCGCCGCGCAGCTGGCGCACCGCCTCGACGTGGTGCGCCCAGCCCTGCATGTAGCTCTCGCTGGTGTGCCCGCCCGCCGTGTTCAGCGGCCGCGGGCCGTCGTGGCGGATCTTCTCCTCGTCCACCCAGCGCCATGCCTCGCCCTGCGGCGCGTGGTTGAAGCCCTCAAGGGTGAACAGGATCGTGGGCGTGAAGTTGTCGTAGATCTGCAAGCAGTCGACCTCCTCCGGCGCGATGCCGGTCTGCTCGTAGAGCCGGCTCGCCACGTCCTGGCAGGCGGAGTAGAAGAAGTCCTCCGCCGTGTAGTAGTTGCCGATGTGCCCCAGGCCCGCCGTCCCGGCGACGCGGACCGGCGCCTTGCGCAGCGACCGCGCGCGGTCCATCGAGGTGACGATGAAGGCGACGGCGCCGTCGTTGATGAGGCAGTAGTCGAGCAGCCGCAGCGGTTCGGCGATGTACCGGGAGCTCAGGTACTCCTCGCGGGTGAACTCCTTCTGGAGGACGGCGACCGGGTTGAGCGCGGCGTGCCGGCGGTTGTTGATCGCCAGCGGCGCCAGCGCGTCCTCGCCCGCCCCGTACATGCCCCGGTAGCGCTGGTACATCATGCCGACGTAGGCGCCCGGCGAGGTCATGCCGTACATCTCGTCGTAGGCGGTGGTCGGCCCCGCGCCCTCGCCGCCGTACTTCACCTTCGCCGACCGGCCGTTGTTGCCGTAGACGCAGGCGACGACGTCGGCCACGCCGCTGGAGATCAGCGCGGCGGCCTCCTGGAGGGCGATGCCGCTCATCCGGCCCGTCCCCTCCAGGTCGTGGACGAAGCGGGGGCTGCTCAGGCCGGTCACGGTGGCCAGCCGGTCGTAGGGCACACGGCAACTGAGCAGGCCGTCGATCTCGTCCTTGTCGATCCCGCAGTCCTCGATCGCCTCCCGGAGGGCGGCGGCGGCCAGCCCGAAGGCGTCCCTGGGCCGGTCGGTGGGGGCGTAGAGCGCGCGGAAGTCCGACTGCCCCACGCCCACGATCGCGATATCAGCTAGCTCATGCTGCATGAGTCTCTCCGGTCGGTAGGCCATTGCTCGCCCGTCCGAGTCGGGCACGACTTTCTCCGGGCACGCCGCCTTCAGGGGCATGCCGCTGTTTCCGTGTACGCCGTTGTCACGGGGTGAACCGCTCTTCTCGGTTACGCCGCCGCGCGGTCCGGGGTCTCGGAGTCGCCGCCGCGCGGTCGGGGCGGGCGCGCGGTGGAACCGGCGCCCGGCGCGGTCACGCTCCCGAGGCTCGTTCTTCTTCCAGCTTCGCGATGGCCGCCAGTGCCGCCTCCTTCGCGGCGTCCACGTGGACACGGGCGAGTTGGGCGGCGCGGTCGGCGGCCCGGTCGGTGATCGCGGCGACGAGGTCGCGGTACTCCTGGTCGGATTTCTCCCGGCGCCCGGGGGTGCTGAGCGACAGGCGACGTAGCGCGTGGATGCGAGCGTGCAGCGGCGCGAGGGTGGACTCCAGGAGGGCGTTGCGCGCCCCCGCCATCAGCAGCTCGTCGAAGTGGTATATCGCCGTGAGCTGGTCGTCGTCGCTCTTGCCCGGTCGGGTGAGCTTGACCAGCTCCAGGACCTCGCTGTCGGTGGCGCGCTGGACGAAGAGCGAGGCGGCCTCGGACTCCAGCGCCGCGCGCACCTCGTAGACCTGCCGTATGTCGTCGCTGCTGAGCACCGCCACCCGGACGCCCCTGCCGCCCGACGTCTCGACGAGGCCCAGCGTCTGGAGATGGAGGACGGCCTCGCGGATCGAGGTGCGGCTCACGCCGGTGAGCTCCATGAGCTCACGCTCGGTGAGCCGGCGCCCCGGCAGCAGCGCGCCTTCCAGGATGGCCTGCCGAACCCTGCGCACGACCAACTGCGGGACCGTCTCCGCAGGACGGTCGATCCGCAGGTCCGGTCCGGTCTCTGGCATCCCATCTCCTCACACTTTGTATGACGTAATATAGTCGTACCCAAAGACAAGGTCAACCTCCAGCGGGCGCCCCCGCGCGGGACCTGGGCGGCAGCCCTCCAGCCCGACCTTGACCGCTTGTCAGCAGCGACAACGCCATCTTGTCGGCAAACTTCATGTGATTTTCGATGTTGACGCCACCTGGGGTGTCTGATTTAGTACGTCATACAAAGTGCCAAGTAGCCAGACTCGGTCGGACAGGATGACCTCTTGTTCGCGCACGTTTGCGGAGCACGGCAGCCAAGGACACCGACCGATCTCGTTCCGGGCAAGAGCTCCCATCGCACCCACAGCGTCTTTCTAAGGAGGAAGGATGTTGAGTCGAATGGTCGGCAAGGGGTACAGGAGACATCCCCGGATGCTCGCGCCCATGGTGGCCTCCGCCATGGCCCTCAGCCTCGCGGCCGCATGCTCTTCAGACTCGTCGGAGGGGCAGGGGGGTGCGTCAGGGGGGATGCTCCGCGTTGGCGTGGTCGCCAGCACGATCTCCACTATCGACGCGTACTCCAACCTGCGATCACAGGACTTCTACGTCCGCAACGCCTCGTTGTTCGAGCCGCTCGCCCACCGGACCAAGGACGGCGGCTTCCAGTGGGCACTCGCCACCGGCATCACGCACAACAAGGACAACACCGAGTGGACGGTCAAGCTCCGTCCGAACGTCAAGTTCCACGACGGCAGCGCGTTCAGCGCGGACGACGTGATCGCGGTGTTCCAGCGGATCCTCGACAAGAAGAACACGCTCATCGAGCGCAACTACATCGACTTCATGGACCCCAAGGGGATCGAGAAGGTCGATGACCTGACCGTGAAGTTCAAGCTGGCCAAGCCCTACGGGCCGTTCGACTTCGCCGTCACCAACAGCAACATCATCTTCTACAAGAAGGGCTCCAAGCCCGAGCAGGCGATGGGGACGGGCCCGTTCAGCCTCGTCTCCTTCACCCCCGGGCGGGAGACCGTCGTCAAGCGGAACGACACCTACTGGGGCACCAAGCCCAAGCTCGACAAGGTCAAGCTGATCAGCTTCAAGACCGCGGAGGCATCGACCAACGCGCTGATCGGCGGGCAGATCGACGCGAGCTCCAACATCCTCCAGACCTCGCTTCCGACGATCGAGAAGACGCCGGGCAAGAAGGTCATGAAGAGCGATGTGAACCTGAAGGTCAGCATCGGCATGCGCGCCGACGTCGCGCCCTTCAACGACGTGCGCGTCCGCCAGGCGATGCGGCTGATCATCAACCGCAAGCTCGCGCTCACCAACGCCTTCGACGGCCTCGGGGAGCTGGCGAACGACTACTCGGGCTTCGACAAGTGCGTCCCGGAGGTCCCCCAGCGAGACCAGGACCTCAACCAGGCGAAGAAGCTGCTCGCGGACGCCGGCAAGTCGAACCTCAGCATCGACCTGGAGACCGCCGCGAACAAGCCGGGTATGCTCCAGCTCACCCAGATCCTCGCCGAGGACGCCAAGAAGATCGGCGTCAACATCAAGGTGCAGAAGATGGAGCTGGGCGCCTACCTCGAAAAGTGGGGTAAGCGGACGTTCTACACCGGGTACGACACGCGCCCCTACCTGGAGGGCGTGCCGGAAATGATCAGCAAGGACGACACGCTCAACCACACGCACTGGCACGACCCGGAGTTCGAGTCGCTTTCCAAGAAGCTCTACGAGACCTCCGACCCGCAGCAGCAGTGCGATATCTCCAAGCAGATGAAGAAGATCGAGTACGAGCGGGGAGCGTCCATTCTCGCCGCGACCAACCCCACGGTGAGCGTGTACTCCTCGAAGGTGCACGGCCTCGTTCCGGACTACCCCTCGGGGAACCTGTACGACTTCACCAAGGTCAGCATCAACAACTGAGCAGGTAGGGCGGTGTCGCGCGAACCGGAGTTCGCCCTCCTCGGGTCCAGGCCTTCGTGGGCCTGGGCCCGGCGAGGGGGCGGCTCCGTGTTCCGCAAGCACGGAGTCGTGGCCAGGAGGTGTCCGCTTGTGGCGTTCCGACCCGAGCGGTGCCAAGGCTACAAGCCGACCGCGCCGGCGGAGGCGATCGCAGAAGGCTTTCTCGTGAACATCGCGGAAGATTCTCCCGCGAGCGTCGCGGAGGGCTTTACCGCGAACATCTCGGGGGCCATTCTCCCGAACAGCCCGGGGGAATTCCTCCCGAACGCCGACAACGGCGCCAGCGCCTGCCCTGGGCACCGCTCGGACCGGAAGGTCACCAGCGGACGCCCCCTGGCCCAAACGACGACCGGACACGTTGAACGGGATTGTTGCAATGGCTATTGAGACGACGACCGCCATCGCGGTCAAGGCCGCCCCGCCCCGGCGCCGTTCCCGAAAGGCCACGCTCGCGTGGCAGATCGGGGTACGCGTGCTGATGGGCCTGGTGACCTTGTGGTGCATCTCCGTCATCGTCTTCGTGGCGACGCAGGCGATGCCCGGCGACGTCGCGAAGATCATCCTCGGCCCGAGCGCGACCAGCGAGCAGGTCGCCCAGATGAACGAGAACCTGGGCCTCAACCAGCCGCTGATCAGCCAGTACTGGGACTGGCTGAGCAACGTCCTCACCGGGAACATGGGCGACTCGCTGGTCAGCGGCCAGCCCGTGTCGGAGCTGCTGTCCGAACGGATCTTCAACTCCGCGACGCTGACCGTGATCGCGATGGTGCTGATCCTCCCGCTGTCGCTCCTGGTCGGCCTGATCGCGGCCGTCTTCCGCGACAAGTTCGTCGACCGCTCCTACCTCGGCGCCTCGCTCGTCGTGACGGCCACCCCGGACTTCGTCCTCGGCAGCCTCGTGATCGCGCTGTTCGGCACCGTCGTGTTCAAGGTCCTCCCGCCGGTGTCGCTGATCCCCCCGGGTGAGGCGCCCTGGGAGCACCCGCGGCAGCTGATCATGCCGCTCGCCGTCATGACGGTCGTCGGGGTCACCTACCTCTCGCGCCTCGTGCGCGTGTCCTTCATCGACGTGCTGGAGAGCGAGTACGTGCAGCTCGCGACGATCAAGGGCCTGTCCACGCGGCGGATCCTGTTCCGGCACGCGCTGCCGAACGCGCTCGCGCCCAGCATCCCCGCGGCGAGCATCATGGCCGCCTACACCATCGCGGGCTCGGTCGTGATCGAGTACCTGTTCGCCTACCCGGGCATCGGCTCCGCGCTCGTGGACTCGGTCGCCGGCCACGACCTGCCGATGATCCAGGCGATCATCATGCTGATGGCGACCGCGTTCTTCTGCTTCAACCAACTCGCCGACGTACTCGGAACCCTGAACAAGTCCCGCTGACAGACGAAGGAGCGTGCGGCCATGATCCGAACGCGACCCAAGGAGCAGGGGGACCAGGCTCCGCCCAGGACTCTCACCCACCGCGTCCTGACCGCCCGGCAGACCCGGCTCGGCCTGATCATGATGCTCGTCATGATCGTCTTCGCGCTCGCCGGCCCGTTCTTCGCGCCGCACTCGCCGACCGCGGTCCTCGCCAAGCCCTACGCCGACCCCGGCGACGGCCTGGTGCTCGGCGCCGACTCGCTCGGCCGGGACATCCTCTCGCGCATCCTCAGCGGTGGCGCCAACCTGACCTGGATGGCCTTCGCCGCCACCTTCATCGGCGTGACGCTCGGGACCACGATCGGGCTGGTCGCGGCCTTCAAGGGCGGGATCGTCGAGGCGCTGCTCATGCGGCTCGTCGACATCATGCTGACGTTCCCGACGATCATCATGGCGATCCTGTTCATCTCGATGGTCGGGCCGAGCCGGGTGATCCTCGTGGTCCTCGTGGCGATCGGCCTCACCCCCGGGATGGCGCGCGTGATGCGCGGCGCGGCGCGTCCGGTGATGCGGCGCGAGCACGTCATGTGGGCCCGGACGATCGGACTCTCCTCCCGCCACATCCTCATGCGCGAGGTGCTGCCGAGCGTCACCTCCCCGCTCATGGTGGAGATCGGGCTCCGGCTCATGTGGTCGGTCGTCGGCCTCGCCTCGCTGAGCTTCCTCGGCTTCGGCGTCCAGCCGCCCGCCTCCGACTGGGGCCTCATGGTCAGCGAGAACAAGGACGGCCTCGCGATCCAGCCGCTCGCCGTCATCATCCCCGCCGTCTGCGTCGCCCTGTTCACGATCGGCGGCAACCTCTTCGCCGAAGGCGCCGCGCGTGTGATCGGCCGCACCGAAGGGACCCGTTCATGAAGGCGGTCGAAGTCACCGGCCTCACCGTCACGCTCGACGACGGCAGCGTGATCGCCAACGACGTCTCGTTCAGCCTGGACACCGGCCAGGTCATGGGCCTGGTCGGCGAGTCGGGCTCGGGCAAGAGCACGGTCGGGCTCGCGCTGCTCGGCTTCGCCAAGTCCGGCGCGAACATCACCGGCGGCAAGGTCGTGGTGGGCGGGGTCGACCTGCTGGCGCTCGGCCCGAAGGAGCTGCGCGAGGCGCGCAAGAAGCTCATCGGCTTCGTGCCCCAGGACCCCGCGACGGCGCTCAACCCGGCGATGCGGATCGGCACCCAGCTGACCGAGGGACTGCTCGGCGGCAAGAAGGAGAACCTGCCGAGGATCCGCAAGGTCCTGGAGGACGTCGGCCTTCCCTCGGACGACGCGTTCCTGCGGCGGCACCCCCAGGAGCTCTCGGGCGGCCAGCAGCAGCGCGTCGCGATCGCCATGGCCGTCGCGAAGGGCCCGAAGCTGATCGTCTTCGACGAGCCCACGACCGGCCTGGACGTCTCCACGCAGGCGAGGGTCCTGGAGATGGTCGCCGGCCTCTGCTGCGACAACGGCATGGCCGCCGTCTTCGTCTCGCACGACCTCGCGGTCGTCGGCACGGTCGGCGACCTGGTGACCGTGATGTACGCCGGGCAGATCCTGGAGACCGGATCGCGCGAGGAGGTCCTGCTCTCCGCCGCGCACCCCTACTCCATCGCGCTGCTTGAATCGGTGCCGTCCACGCGCCAGCGGCTGCCGCTGGTCGCCATCCCCGGCCGGGCGCCGGCGGCGGGGGCCAAGTTCGAGGGCTGCGTGTTCGCCGACCGCTGCGCGTTCGTCGAGGACCGCTGCCGCGAGGCCGCGCCCGAGATGGTCACGACGTCCACGGGCAGCCAGGCGCGCTGCATCCGGGTCGAGCACGTCCTGCAGAACCAGAAGCTTCTGGTCAAGGAGCCCCTGCACCACACCGAGAACAAGGGCGGGGACAGGCAGGCCGTCCTCAGCGTGCGGAACCTGAACGCCTCCTACAACCGCACCCAGGTGCTCTACGACCTCTCCTTCGACGTCGCCCCCGGCGAATGCCTGGCGGTCGTGGGCGAGTCGGGCAGCGGCAAGACGACCATGTCCCGATGTCTGATCGGTCTCCACGAAGAGCAGACCGGCGACTTCGAAATGGACGGCAAGCCGCTTCCCTCCCGGTTGCGGGACCGCCCCAAGGCCGTCAAGCAGCAGATGCAGTACGTCTTCCAGAACCCCTACGGTTCGCTGAACCCCCGCGAGACGGTCGCGACCGCGGTGACCGTTCCGCTGAGGCACTTCTACGGCGAACGCGGAAAGGCGGCCCGCACCAAGGCCCAGGAGGCCCTTGAGCGCGTGGAGATCCCGTGGCGGCTCGCGGACCGCTACCCCGCCGAACTGTCGGGCGGCCAGCGCCAGCGGGTGGCGATCGCCCGCGCCCTCGCCTGCAACCCCTCGCTGCTGATCTGCGACGAGGTCACCTCGGGCCTCGACGTCTCCGTCCAGGCCTCGGTCGTCGAACTGCTCCGCACCCTGCAGGACGACGGGCTGAGCATGGTCTTCATCACCCATAACCTCGCGGTCGTGCGCAGCATCGGCGACCAGGTCGTCGTGCTGAGCAAGGGACGCGTCGTCGAGTCGGGCGCGGTCGAGTCGGTGCTCACCGACCCGCAGCACCCCTACACCCAGGGGCTGCTCGCCGACACGCTGGAGGTCGACCGCTCCGACGCGGAGACGAGCGACCTCACCGGATGAGAAACGTCCTCCCACGGGTGCCCCCGGCCCGTGGGAGGATCCCGCCATCGCGAACTACGGCGGCTCCCCAAGACGCGTAATTCACGACGAAAGAGCTGTGCGATCTCCGATCGCACAGCTCTCGTCTTTTAGTGGGGCAGGTCTATTGAGAGGCCACGGGAAGGGCGCTCCGGGCCTCCGGGTCGGACACGGCAGGATGCTGGAAAAGGGCCCCGGACCGACGGTGCTCAAGCTCGACCGTCCGCAGATGGGACCAACCGGCTTTGCGGTAGAAGTCATGAAGCTGATAGTTGGTGCGCCAGGCGTCGAGCCTGACCCACTGAGCGCCCTGGCGGGAGCCCAGGTCGACCGCCCAGCGAAGCAGCAGCGCCCCGAGGCCCTGCCCGGAGTACTCGCGGGCGGTGGCCAGCTTGGCCACATAGCGCGCGGGCTCCGCACGTTCCTCGGTGGTCCAGAAGTCGGCGTCCCCATCGGTGGAGACGGTGACGGTGGCGATCGCGGCCCCGTTCTCGCGGACCACGTACAGCTCACCGCGCTCGATGATCGGCGCCATCTTCTCGGCGGTGAACCCGATGGCCCACTGCCTGATGCCCCGGGACATCAACCACGACGCGACACCGTTCAGCAGCGCCAGCACCTCGTCCAGATCATCGGGCCCGGCGGTCTCGATGCTCCTCACGCGACCGCCACCACGAGTTTGGATCGCTCCACGAGCCCCGCAGCTGACTCCATGACGAATGCCATCTCCCCCCACTTTGTATGACGTAATATAGTCATACATCGACAAGGGAACAATACTCCCGAGCCCACCGGTGCCCCTGAGCCCCAAGCGACCTCACCCAGAGCACGGCCCTGCTCGGCGTAGCAGGCGCGCGAAGAACTTCAACGCCGATCGGCCTTCGGCCTCCGGTCGGGGACGGACCAGGAAGATCGCCTCTCCCCCATCCAACAGCCCCGCCACGGTCTCGACGGCCTTCCACAGCCCGGGGATTGCGTGTCGGCTTCGGGGCCGGGTGGAATTCGGTGGCTTTTCAAGGGCGGGGGCAGGCGAAATGTGATGATGATCTTGGGGGGAACTACTTTTCCAGAGTTCCGCGGCGGGGCCGTAAGAGGTTGAGCTGCGGTTTTGGAGATCCTTCGGTCGGTAATCACAGGCGCCGCGGGCGGCGGTGCGGGTCGAAGGGAATTAGCATGCCCTGATCAGAGACACAGGTCGCGTCGCAACGGCCCAGGTCGCGACCACCGCTCCGCCGAAGCGAGGTCCCCGTGAAACGTACCGGCCGCCTGACCCTGCTGACCGCCGCCGTCGCCCTGTCGCTGGTGCCCGGCCCCGCAGCCGTGGCCTCGGCCGCGCCGGGCGGCGCGGCCGAACCCTACTGCTACGGAGAACCCTCGACACCGACGGCCGACATCAGCGACGTCAAGGCGCGCTTCGGCTCCGGGAACTGGATGGCGAGCCTCCAGGAGATGTACAAGCGGCGCTGGCCGAGCGGGCAGAAGCTGGCCGTCGCGCAGGCGGGCGACAAGTACTGGAGCCAGTTCGTGAACACCCGGAGCTTCGAGGGCTTCGCCGAGTCGATGATGGTGGCGATCCACGAGGAGACGCACATGTGGGACCTGGATCCGTCGCGGACCCGGTGGGACGTGCACATCGCGGCCTGGATCAACGCCTCGCAGCAGGCGACCACCGTGCCGCTGCACGGCGGCTTCCCCCGCCGCGAGATCCTGCCCCTGATCACCGACAAGTACAGCGACAGCATGGACGGCATCTACCTGCGCGACTCCCAGCAGGGCAGCTACAAGCTGCAGGGCGTGCTCGCGGAGCTGAACGCCGGGCTCATGGGACTGCCCGCGGTGACCGTCGTGCAGGAGTACATCAAGGGGGTCGGGGCCAGCAACGCCCGGGACATCGCTGCCACCAACCTGCGCTACCTGCTGCTCTATTTGCGGGTGGCCAAGGACAAGCACCCCGACTACTGGGCGCAGATCAAGGGCGAGCCGAAGCTGCGCGAACTCGTCCTGACCGAGTTCCTGCGCACGGCCTACTGGCTGGAGAAGTCCGCGCCCTACACGGGCAAGCTCGGCAGCCCCGACGCCGACCGGATCACCGCGACGAACTACGCCCCGGCGAACATCGCCATCCTTGAGGAGTTCACCGGCGCCACCGTCCGCCGCGACACCGACAAACACTGCACCAGCGCCTAACGGGGCCTACCACTGGGAACCGGGGGCGGGCGGCGTGGTTCCCGACGACGTGGACGAGAGCTCGGTGCGGACGTCGCCTCCGGCGAGCCATCGGGAGTTGGCGTACGGTCCGCTCACTCGGATCGGGCGGACGAGGGCCGTGCGTCCGGAAGCGCGACTATTGGTTTTGCCCATGAGCGGCCTTCGGGGTTTTTGAGGATCAGGTATTCCGCGTCCACGTGGGGTTCGATCGCGCTGTGCTTGTCGTTGGGGGCTCCGATGATGAGTTGGAAGCCCAGGCCGCGCCAGGCGCCGATGGCGCGGCCGGTGAAGTGCGCGTCGGCCTTGATGAGCGCCTCGTCCAGGAAGACGGGGGCGTAGCGGGGGCGTTCGGCGCCCGCGTCGCCCAGCTGGTAGCGCAGCGCGGCGCCGACGATGAACGCCACCAGTTCCTGGGACTCGCCGCCCGACTTCTCCCCGATGTGGTCGTAGACCGCGACATGACGGCCGGTGAGGTCGCATTTCTCCGCGCTGATCCGGACGTGGTTGCGCACGTCGACCAGGTCGGCGAAGTCGGGGGCGGTGCGGCGGATGCGGTCGATCACCTTGGCCATGCGGTGGTAGGCGCGTTCGCGGTCGGCGTCCGTGGTCGATGTGTCGATGGCGGCGCGGACGTCGCGCAGTTCCTTGCGGAAGCGGGCGCGTACCGCGGAGTGGCTTTCCTGCGGGTCGATGCGCAGCCGGTGGCCGTCGTCGTTGAAGGGCAGTTCGGCGAGGATGCGGTTGACCGGGTCGATCCGGTCGCGGATCTCGCGGACGGCGGCGGCGAGTTCGCTGTCCAGGCTGGTGAGGTCGTTGCCGGAGAGCTTGAGCAGGCTGTCGCGCCACTCGGTCTCCAGCTCGTGCAGGCCGCTGGTCTCCAGGTCGGTGAGCAGGCGGTCGAAGTCGCGGTAGGACGCGTCCGGTTCGGTGCCGAGGTTCGGGTTCGGCCAGCGCTCGACGAAGGTCGAGAAGATGTCGCGGAGTGCCTGGCGTGAGCGGTCGATCGACTCCTCGGCCGATTTCCGGTCGTCGCGCATCCGTTCGACGCCGCGGCGGTGCGCGGTGTCGAAGTCCTTCAGCGCCGTCGCCGGGTCGGTGCCGTCGGGGGCGTCGTCGAACAGGGCCGCCAGGTACTCGCGGTGCCGCGGGCTCACCTCGGTGCCGCTCGCGGCGGCGGTGTCGAGCGCCTGCTGGGCGCCGTCCACCTCGTCCACGATCGCTTCCCAGGACTCGTCGAGGCGTTTGGCCTCGCTCTTCTGCTCGCCTATGCGTTCGGTCAGCGCGCTGACCCGGGTCTTGAGCTCCTCCGCCTGTCTCTGCAGCCGGTCGATCTCCGGGTTGTCGTCGCGGACCTCGGTGATGAGCCGGTTCCAGCGGTCGTGTTCGGCGGTGACGGACGCGACGTCCACCTGGTCCCAGGAGAGGTCGGTCACGGTCTGGTAGGCGGCGCGCCTCTCCTCGAAGGAGTTGAGGTTCCGCTCCGCTTTCCTCGCCTGCGCGAGGGCGTCCTCGTGGCGTTCCCTGGCGTGCTCGATCCGGGTGTCGAGATCGGCGAGCAGCCTGGTGTTGGAGAATCCCAGCAGGTTGGCGCGGCCGTGGCCGCCGTGCGCGCCCCGTCCGCGCTGCGAGGTCTGGCCGGTGATGGTGAGCGCCCTGGGATGCTGCACCAGCAGTTTGGGCGACTCGACGCAGACGAAGTCGAACCCGCGCGCGAGTTCGCCCTTGAGCCAGGCCGTGAACGGCGACGGCCGGTAGTCGAGGCGGCCGGGGAGCGTCCTGTCGTTCAGCCCGACCTCGTCGCGCATGCCGGTGCGGACGCCCTCGAAATGCAGCCGCCGGGCGACCGGCACCGCGTTGATCGCCTCGCGGAACGCGTTCAGCCGGCCGATGTCGATCAGCATCCGGGTGGCGAACCCGCCGAGCGCCAGGTTGAACGCCTCCCGCCACGGCTCGAACTCCGTGCGCACCTCGATCAGCTCACCGACGAAGGGCAGGTCGTCGGGGGTGAGCCCGGCGGCCTCGGCCAGCAGGTCGCGGGCGGTGTGCAGGTCGGTGGGGATGTTGCCGCGGCGGGCCTTGACCCTGGTGTGCTCGGCGCGCAGCGCGGCCAGGTCGCGTTCGGCGGCGCCGCTCTCCGACGCCGCCTTGGCGAACTCGTTCTGCGCGGTCTTCCTGGCGTCGGAGTCGGCCAGCGTCCGGTGCGCGGTGTCGACCAGGGCGGCGAACTCCTCACCGGACGCCGCGCTGGCGCCGAGGGTCGCGAGGACGTGGTCCAGCCGCTTGCGCGCGCGCTCGACCTCGGCCAGCCGCAGTTCCACGCCGCGGATCTCCCGGCGGGCGGTCTCCAGCCGGTCGCCGCCGGAGGCGCGCAGGGTGTCGAGGACCGCGTCGCGCTGGGCCTCCGCCGCCGTGATCAGCGTGGAGGTCTCCTGGACGTCCCCGGCGGCCCGGTGGCGCCGCCTGGTCAGGTCCTGCTCGGCCGCGCGCAGCAGGTCGAGCCGCCGCTCGTGGCGCCACAGCGCGGCGGGGGACGCCGGGTCGGCGAACGATCCGACCTCGTCGATCACCTGCAAGCGGGTCACCGCGTCGTCGATGGCGGCCCGGTGGTCGCGGATCGGGGCCAGCGCCCGCACCTGCCGGCGGGCGGTGATCATCCGGTCGCGGGTGCCGGACAGCTCGTCGAACTGCTGCACGACCTCGTCGGCCGTCGCGAGGGTGGACGGCTCCTCCAGCACCATCGTCTTGTACAGCGCGTCGACCGTGGTGATCTGCTGGCCGGCCTGGATCCGGCCGAGCAGCCCGACCGCCTTGTGCCCGTCCCCGGCGGCGCCGATGCCGAGCGCGGTGTGCAGCCGGGCGGTGAAGTCGCGGTCGGTGCCGAAGCAGGTCAGGCCCGTCGCGGTGACGGCGTCGCGGGCGAACCTGCTGCCCGCGGGGCCGTCCAGTTCGCGCAGGTCGTAGGCGTCGTCGCGGGTGGCGCGGACGACGGCGACGTCGTCCAGGACGCGCGCGGCCGAGGGCACGTACCAGGCCCGGAGCGCGGTGAACACCGCGCCGCCCGGGTCGGCCCAGGTCATCGCGATCGCCGACCAGGTGTCGCGGCCGTCCCCGCGCAGCACCCGCGACCTCGTCTCGCCGCCGGTGCGCGACTCGTCGAGCTTCCCGCGCGCGTAGGAGAGGATGTTGCGCTGGTCCTTGCCGCGGGGGCGGCCGACCACCCCGCCGTTGGAGGCGCCGTTGAACGGGGTGGTGTGCGGCATCAGCAACGCGATGTAGGAGTCCATCAGCGTCGACTTGCCCGATCCGGAGCCGCCGCTGAACAGGGTCGCGCCGGGGGCGAACCGGATGCGGTGGTAGCCGTCGTAGCCGCCCCAGTTGACGAGCTGGAGGTCTCGCGCGACCCACTGCTGCCCCCGCGAGGCCGCCGGGATCAGCCCGAACAGCGTGTCGATCATGCTCATGACGCGGCCTCGTTCCGCTCCCGCAGCCACCGGCTCAGCTCGGTGAGCCGCTCGGTGCTGAGCACGACCTCGACCAGCGAGGTGATCCGGTACCGGCCCGCCGACTCCTCCGCGAGCAGGCCCTCGGTGACCAGCCGCTGCACCGCGTTGCGGATCTCGCGCTGGCCCCGGGCGAGGTTGTGGTCGTCGGGGTCGAAGTAGGTCAGCACGGTCTGTTCCAGCTCTTCGATGTCGACCCGCGCGGACGTCTCGCCGGTGCCGCGCTCCCGTTGGAAGACCGACCGGAGGTGGACCAGCACCAGGGTCTCGGCCCGGTTGTAGGGGTCGTCCTTCAGCAGGATCGGGACGTCCAGCTCCGCCGTGCGGACCTGCTGCTTGTAGGCGATGCCCCGGTCGTGGTCGACGACGAGCCGGACGAACAGGTCGTGCAGCCGCGACTCGATGATCTGCTGGTTCTCCAGCAGCGTGCGCCACTGCGCCGGGTGCTTCTCGGCCAGCAGGAACCTGCGCTGGAGCAGCCGGACCAGCACCCGCCGCACGTCGACGTCCAGCGTGCCGGTGTCGCCGGCGAACAGCTCGGCCGGGTCGTCCTCCATCGGGACCGGCTCGATGAAGCCCGCCGCCGCGCCGGACGAACGGTCGTCGCCCGCGCCGTCCCCTTCACTCATCGTCGCTTCCCTGGCTCTCGTCCGCGGCGCCGCTCGTCGCGGGGTGCGCCGGGTTCGCCGCCAGCACGCCCCCGAACGCGAACCGCCGCCCGGTCAGGTCGGGCCTGACCGCGTCGACCGTCACCATCTCAGCCGTGTCGGACATTCCGAGGTCGTGCGCGATCTCCAGCAGTCCGAGCAGGTCCACCGGGCGCCGGATCCGCGCGGCCGCCGCGCGGAACGCCGCCGCGACGTCGACGCCGTCCGCGTCCCCCGCGAACTCCTCCAGGTGGGCGCGCAGTTCGGCGTACTGGGGGCCGCCCCACGCACGGGTGTCCGCGGACGGCACGTCCTCGACGTCGTCCCATTCCCGCAGGGGCGTGGGCGGCTGGGGAGGCCGCAGGTCGTTCATGGTCTGGCGCAGTTGCCCGACGTCGGCCACCGGGAGGCGGCGCAGCGGGTCGACGACCGTGCCGCGGCGCGCGCCGGGCACCCAGGTGTGGAACCCGGCCATCACGTCCCGGAGCAGCTCGTCCACCTGGCGGTCGCGCATCGGGTCGTGGTTGCGCACCTGGGTGGTGATGACGTGCGACGCCTGCCGCTGCGCGGTCAGCACCTCCTTCACGCCCTGCTCGATCCGGCGCGCGATCTCGGCGAGCTCCCGCCGCTGCGGCTCGGCCATCTGGTGGGTGAACCCGTGCCTGAGGACGGTGCGCAGCAGGTTCGACAGGTCGTCGATCCGCGCCGGGTCGCCGATCAGGCGCAGCGCCCCGGCGAACGCGCGGCCCTCCGGCGTCGCGTCCATGATCTGCCGGCCGCGCTCCAGGTACTCGCGCAGCACCTCGCCGGTCGGCCGGACGTCCTGCCGCAGGTCGGCGACGACGTCCCGCTGCATGGCCTTGATCGACTCGGCGACGCGGGCGAAGTCGGCGGGCAGCTCCCGCGCCAGGTGCAGGACGTTCTCGGCCGCTTCGAGCAACTGGTCGTCGTCGACGGTCTCGACCGCGCCGCCCCGTTCGAGCCGGTCGAGTTCGCGGCGGCGCTGGTCGATCTCCGTCTGGAGGCGCGCCATCCGGGCCATCACGTCCGGGTCCGCGTCCTGCGCGAGCCGCTCGACCGCCTCCAGCAGCGTCCGGACGCGGGACTCCGACACCCGGGTCCGGGCTCCGCCGACCCGTCCCGCGACCTCCAGCGCGCCGACGCCGTGCGCGGACAGCCGGTACACCTCGACGTCGTCGGCGACCTGCCGGACGAGCCAGCCCGCGTGCACCCACTGCCTGCACAGGTCGCGCGCGTTCCCGGCGGGCAGGGGCTGGTCGCCCTCGTCGCCGTGGCCCGCCGCCCGCAACCGGTCCAGGGCGTCGGCGATCTCCGCGTGGGCGTCCGCCACCGCCACCGCCGGACGCTCCGGCGTGAACATCATCGCCAGCACCGTCACCACGAACGGCGCGTAGGTCCGGTGGAGCAGATCGAGCATCGGGTTCTGAAACGCCCGGAGCGCGCCCTGGTACGCGCCCTCCACACCTCGTGTTCCCATCGCGGACCAGGGTACGACCTGCCGCTCGGCCCGGACGCATCGGCGAACCGGCGCGGGCGCGGGGCCCGGTCTCCGCTCAGCCGGCGGCGGTCGTGCGGCGGGTCAGCCGGCATTTCATGCCGGTGGGCAGCAGGACCGGCCCGTACTCGGCGCCGATCTGGTGGAGGTCGGGAACGTCCAGGTCGTAGCCGGCGGCCAGTCGCGCCGCGGCGAGCAGGAGAATGCTCAGCCCCAGTTGCGCGGCGAGGCATCCGCGCGGGCCGCTGCTGAAGGGAAGGTAGGCGTGGGGCGCGTGGGGACGCTCGCCGGTGCTCCAGCGCTCGGGTTCGAAACGGTCGGGGTCCGTCCAATAGCGCGGGTCGTGGTGCAGCAGATAGGGGCTGAACATCACGGCGGTGCCGGCGGGGATCCGCATCTCGCCCAACGTGATGTCGGCGATGGTGTCGCGACCCAGCAGCCATGCGGGCGGATGTACTCGCAGCACCTCGTGGAGGAAGGAATAGGTATAGGGCAGGGCCTGCTCGGGAGCGGCGCGGATGGATTCCCATCCGGAGGCCGAGACCTCGCCGCGGATGCGGTCGAAGGACTGGGGGGCGGCGGCCAGGTGGTAGAGCAGCCAGCACCAGGCCCCGCCCATCGTGCCGATGGCGCCCAGCGCGCTCATCCCCGCGGCGCCGTGCGCGATGTCGTGCGGCACCGGTTCGGGCGCGGTCCGCAGGATCTCCAGCAGAGTCGGTGGGTCCTCGGCCGGCGCGTCGTCCTCCAGCATCAGCGAGATGCGGTCCCTGATGCGCTGATCGGCGGCCTCGATCCGGCGCCGGGCCCGGCTGGGCCACCAGTTGGGCACGCGGCCGAGCGACGCGGAGGAGGTCTCCGTGAAGGACTCCATCAGCGCGTCTTCCAGTTGCGGCGACGGGTGCGGCGCATAAACCGACAGCAGCGCCCTGACGCAGAATCGCCACCCCTGCTCGGCGGGGTCGAACCACTCCCCCTCAAGCGCCCGCAGGTCGGCCTCCACCACCTGGTTCACCATCGGCAGGTGCGCCGGAAGCGCCGTCGGCCTCAGGACGGCCAGGGCCTCCTGGCGGGCCCGCATCCATCGCTCGGTCTCCTCGGCGGCGGGGAAGCGCCCTCCCCGCAACGGGTTCGCATTGGGGACGGAGTCGCGGTTGGTGCGCGCGAGCACCTGCTGGATGAGCGCGGGATCGTTGACCACGACCACGCCGGTGTCGAAGCGGAAGACGTCGCCGTACTCCCGGTTGCACCAGGCCAGGTACTCGGCCGGTGCGGCCTCGTACGCCTTGAGGTGCCGTGCGAACACCCCGCCGTCCGGCCCCGGAATCTCCGCGTTCGACGCCCGCCGCAGCATGTCTCCCTTTCGACGTCCTACTCCCACACACAGCCCGACGCGGTGCCGGAAAGCACGTCGCCGTTCCGGCACCGCCGGCGGGATGGGTTACCGGACGCGGTAAATCCTGTAGCGGCCAGGCATCTGACCGCGGTGGACGCCCAGCGTGCGCTTCACGAGCCTCATCATGATCTCTACTTCCTCCTCCCCGTCGCCCAAGGAGCGTGCGCATGCACGCCCCTCGAATCAATTACCCCTTGGGCGCCTGTCCAATGTCTCCAAGCAGATAGATTGTTGGGAGATTAATTGACTACACGCTGTTGCGGGATTTGGATACGGCCGTCAGAGGATTTGGGTGCGAGCAAAAATGCCCGCCGAACCCGGCGGATCAGGCTCCCGAGACACAGTTCCGGCCTTCGGCGCGCACATTCGGCCGGCCGGAATACTTCCAGCGGCATACGGCGGTGGGGCCGGCTATCGTTCCGTTCTCGCCTTCACGGTCTTTCGAGCAGACCGCCTGATCGGCCCAGACGGCGGAATAGGGATAGCCGTGCGCCCTGCAGTAATCGGAGTAATCCTGCGCGCTCAGGGAGCCGAGGTTCCGCGACTTCGGCCGGGGCGTCCTTAGGGACGGTCGGCGTGTCGGCGCCGGATCACTCTTCGTCGCCGCCGGGCTCGGATGAGACCCCGGACCTTCCGGCGGCGTGCTCACGCCCTCGGTCGTGCCCGTGGTCGGACTCGGGCTTTGACCGGGCTCTTTCGACGGGCCCGGGGCGGGCGTTGCGGACGGCGGCGCGCCGGGGGGCGTCGGCGAAGGGTGCGCCGTCGCGCCCTCCCCCTCCCCTGGGAGCCGGATGTAGAGGGCACCGACCATGGCCGGCACCGCCAGCACCACGGCCGCGAACCCCAGGCGTCGGCGTTTTGCGCCGGGGGGCTCGGGCGGTCGGCGGGGTTCGGTGTCGTCGGGGGCGGGCCGCGGTGTGCGGGAGTCGAGGAGGCGGTCGCTCACCTCGGCCGCGGTGGGGCGTTCGGCGGGGTCCTTGCGCAGGCAGTCGCGGACGACTTCCGCCAGGTCGCCTTCCATTCCGTCCAGGTCCGGTTCCTTGTGGAGGACGGCGAGGGCGACGGCCGAGACGGTGGTGCCGGGAAAGGCTCTGCGGCCGGTGGCCGCGAACACCATCGTGGCCGCCCAGGCGAACATGTCCGCCTCCGGGCCGGCCTTCGCACCGTCGATGTGCTCGGGGGCCATGTAGCCGGGCGTCCCGACGACCTGGCTGCTGGTGAGCGACTGGCTGAGGTCCAGGGCGCGCGAGATGCCGAAGTCGATGACCACGGGGCCGTCGGGGGCGAGCAGGACGTTGCCGGGCTTGAAGTCGCGATGGACCACCCCGCCCTTGTGGATGGCCGCCAGCGCGGTGATGGTGTTGACCGCCAGCCGTTCGAGTGCGGAGTCGCCGCGCGGCCCCGCGTCCTTCACGGAGGCCAGCAGGGAGGGGCCGTCGACGAATTCGCTGGCGATGTAGGGCTGACCGTTGATCGTTCCGCTGTCGAGGACCTGTGCCGTGCAGAAGGGGGCGACCCGTTTGGCGATCTCGACCTCGGCCAGAAAGCGGGTGCGCGCCGTTTCCTGGGTGATCAGGTGGGGGTGCAGGAGTTTGATCGCGGCGCGCCGCCCCCGCTCGTCCAGCCCCAGGTAAACGGTGCCCTGGCCGCCGACGCCGAGGCGCCCCCGCAGCTCGTACCCGCCGATGGCCTCGGGGTCGGTGGGCAAGAGCGGCGTCACCTCGGGCACGCGTCCTCCAAATGCACGGATCCCATGATCTTAGGAATCGCCGATAGATCATGGAGTGATTCGGGGCGATCAAGTCCCTTGGTGCGTCCCGCCCCCGACCTGCGCGGCTTGTCGTGGCCGCGCGCAATCGGCGGCCGCCAAGCCCCGACATGTCTATCGGACCCGATCACCGATCGGCAAGGGACCCCTACCGCGCCGCCACCACTCCGCGCATTCGGACTGTTGACACAGGCCCTATTGCTCGGAATCGCCGAATGGTGCGGGCCGGCGCCCGCCCGCCGCCGGACACGGTCACCCGAGGAATTCCCGCAGCGAACGCGGTTTGCGGCCCAGGATGTCGGCCACGGTCGTGGTCGTGCCCGCCCACCGGCCGTCCCCGATCTGCGCCATCAGCTCGGCCAGGTCACGGGCCGCCGGGGCGGGCATGCCGCGCTGCTCCAGGTGCACGGCGGCCTCCTGCACCGTCAGGTCCACGTACCGGACGGCCCGGCCGAGCGCCCGGGTGAGCTCGGCGGCGATCTCGTCGTGCGTGGGCGCGGCTGGTCCGGTGAGATCGTAGGTGGCACCGGGCCCGACGGGTCGCGTGAGCAGCGCGGCCGCGACCGCCGCGATGTCGCGCGCGTCGATGTAGCCGACGCCGCCCCGGCCGTACGCGCCGACGATCCGCCCCTCCTCGTCGACGTCGCCCGCGAGGTTCTGCATGAAACCGACGGGTGCCAGGATCGCCCACGGCACCCCCGACGCCCTGAGGTGCTCGTCGACCTGGCCGTGCATGCCGAACCCGAGCAGGCTGCCCGACGTCACGCCGAGCACGGACACGGTCACGACCTGGGCCACGTCCGCGGCCGCCGCGCGGTCGATGACGGCCTTGTGCGCCCGCGCGAAACCCGGCCACTGCGAGCTGTTGAGGAAGAGCCGGTCGCCCGGTTCGAGCGGGATGCTCTCCGGCCGCTCCAGGTCGCCGACCACGTAGTCGCATCCGAGCTTGTCGGCCAGTTCCTCGCCCTGCTCCGCGCGCCGCACCACGGCTCGCGCCGCGCCGCCGAGCTCCGCGACCAGCGCGCGTCCGATCGTGCCCGTCGCACCCGTCACCACGATCATCGCGTTCCCCTCAAGTGGAATGTTGGCTTCCGATTATATAATAAGCGGAAGGTCATCGTCCAGTTGAAGGAGAGCCATGCGCGCCGACGCCCGTCGCAATCGGGACAGGATTCTGGAGGCGGCGCGCGGGGCGGTCGCCGAGCGCGGCCCGGACGCCCCGATGGAGCTGATCGCCCAACGGGCCGGGGTCGGCGTCGGCACGCTCTACCGCCGCTTCCCCGACCGCGCCGCGCTGCTCGCCGCGCTGGCGGAGCAGTACGTCCACGAGCTGATCGACGCCGTCGACCGCGCCGTGGCGGCCGAGCCCGGCGCGTGGGCGGCGGTCCGCGCGTTCATCGTGTACGGGGTGGAGAAGGGGCGCGGCGCCGTCGCCACCGCGCTGGCCGGGACCTCCGCGCCGCAGGCCAGGCGGGCACTGGTGCGGCGGCTGGACGAACTCGTGCGGCAGGCGCAGGCGGACGGCGCGATGCGCGCGGACGTCGGCACCGGCGACCTCATGGAGCTGCTCGGCGCGTTCGCCTGCCACCCCGGCGTCATCCCCGAGCGCTTCCTGCCCGTCCTGCTGGACGGTCTCGAACGGCGGTAGCCCCGCCGCCCCGGCGAGAAGGGCCGGTCGGGCGCGCCGCGCGCTCGCGCTCGACCGGCCGGGATCAGGTCAGCGGCAGGGCTGGTTGCTGTTGTTGTACTCGCCGTAGCCGCCGCCCCAGTTGACGCAGGTGCCCGTCACCTTCACCGGGCCGGCGTACTCCCTGTAGCGGCCGACGTCGCTGTCCGCCCCGCCGGGGCGGGCGTCGATCCAGACGCCGATCTTGACGTTGTTGCCGACGGCCTTGCCCAGCTTGAAGGTCGCGGCGCAGGCGTGCGAGCCGTCGGAGCGGTAGAACCGGATCTGGGCCTCGCTCGACTCGCCGACGGGGAGCGTGCCGCGGAGCGTGTAGCCGCTGCCGCACGGGTTGGCGGCGGCCACCGACGCGGTGCTCGCGTTCGCGGTCCCGGACGTGGCCAGCGGCACCGCGACGGTCGCGGCGACGCCCACCAGGGCCGCCGCGCGCTTGATCTTCCGCATGTCTCCTCGCTTCCTCCGCGGCCCTCGCCGCGGAGCACCCACACAAGATCAACAACGTGGCGGGCAACGCCCCGGTGAACAACCTGAAGATGATCTTGAAATGAACAGATGATCTTGAAAGGGCCGGGAGGAGGCGCATCGTCGCAGGTCAGCGCGCAAGTGCTGGGACGGGCGAAACACCTCGCGCCGAGCCGACGGCCCGCCGCGACCGCGCGGGCGGCCCCGCCGGCGCGGTGCGCGGCCGCCGCCGTAACCGTCGAGGCGGATCCCGTTCACCTTCCTGGGATACCGCCCAGGCGGGATCGGGCTACGGGAGCCGCCAGAACGGGCCGGTGAGGCCGCACTCGTCGAGGAGCCGCTGGTTGTGCTCCCGGCTGTGCGGCTGGAACCCGGGATCGAGGCGGTCGCCGTACCACGGGCCCGCCAGGCGCCACACGGTCGCCGCCTCGGCGATGTAGCCGCCGCCCGGCGCGTTGTCCGCCGTCCACCGCTCGGCGTGGCCGCGGTCGCAGAACGTCCGGATCATCGTGCAGGTGGCGACCACGTCGTCCCACCATTCCCCGGCGGGCCGGGGGAAGCGGACGGCCAGTTCCGCCGGAGGCGGGAGTCGCGGGCCCGCCTGGTACGCGATCGGGGTTCCGCACTGCGGGCACGCCGTGTCGATGCGGACGTCCAGGTCGAGGGCGGCGCTGATGCCGAAGGAGTCCCAGGCGCAGCCGCCCCACCAGCGCCGGTCGTCATGCCCGTCCAGCGGTGTCACGACGAACGCCATCGGCGCCGCCGTGAACGGGTGGGCCATCCGCACCGCGTCCCCGTCGGCCGTCAGGACCAGGGCGTGGGCCTCCGCCAGCTCATGCAGGATCTTCTGTGTCGCTTCGGTGGTGCTCCGCGTCCTGCGCGCCAGTTCCGCCACCGACGGCGCCCGCCCCTCCGACGCGAGCGTCTCGTAGACGAGGTCGCGCACTCTCCGCGAATCCGGTGTGTTCACAGATGTCCCCCTTGTGTCCGAACTCTCACCCTATTCGGGCACGGCCGGAGAGGAGGGAGGAGGACTTCAGGGCTTGCGGGCCACGCCGCCCCACATGCCCGTCTTGATGGGTGCCGGAGGCGATTCCGGACGCCATTCCTGGACGGCGACCACACCGGGTTCGAGCAGGTCAAGGCCGGTGAAGAAGCGGCCGACGCCCTCGCGGGTCCGGAAGGTGACCCGGTAGCCCATCGCGTCGGTGAGGGCCTTCTCGGCGGCCGCCATCTGGTCGGGCAACTGGTCGATCCCCGGATGGGTGACCGCGAGGAAGCTGCCCGGCGCCAGGGCGCCCATCAGCGTCCGGACGAGCGCGCCCGGCTCCTCCTCGTCCGGCACGCAATGCAGGATCGCTATCAGCAGCAGGCCGATCGGACGCGTGAAGTCGAGCAGTTCGGCCGCGCCTTCCAGAATCCGCCCGGTGTCGCGCAGGTCCGCGTCGATGAAAGAGGTGGGCGCGGTCACGCCGGACAGCAGCGCCCGCGCATGGGTCAGCACAATGGGGTCGTTGTCGACGTAGACGACCCGGCTTTCCGGGCTGGCCGCCTGCGCGATCAGATGCGTGTTGTCGGCGGTGGGAATTCCGGTGCCGATATCGAGGAACTGGGTGACGCCCTCCCCCACCATGAACCGGACCGCGCGACTGAGGAAGGCCCGGTTCGCGGTCACCCCCGGTTTGACCGTCGGTGTCGCCGCGATCACCTGCTCGGCGGCGGCGCGGTCGACCGCGAAGTTGTCCTTGCCGCCGAGCCAGTAATCGTAGATCCGCGCGATGTGCGGGGTGTGGACATCGATTCCCCGGGGCGCGATGGTCTCGTCGTCGGCGGCCATCGGGCCAGGCTAGCCCGAACCATCGAGGGCGATCACCTTTCACGCTATTGACGCCATCCAAAACCCATCGGCCTGTCCCCCCGAAAAACGTCATCGCAGGGCGGCTCTGAGTTCCTCTTCCGTCGGCGGATCGGCCCCGGGACGCGCACAGGTAATGGCGGCGGACGCCAGCGCGGCGGCGAGCGGGCCCGACAGCGGCGACTCGCCGCCGTTGTCGAGGTCGGCGCGCCGCGCGGGGTCGAGCAGCCCGCCGTCCAGCAGCGCCGACACCAGGCCCGACATGAACGCGTCCCCCGCGCCCACGGTGTCGACGACCTCGACCGGCGGGGCGGGGCGCTCGACCCGGCCGGACGCGGTGACGGCGACGCAGCCGCGCGGCCCCCGGGTGACGACCACGAGCGCGGGCCCGAGAGCGCGCCACCGGTGCGCGACCTCCACGGGATCGGCGCCGGGGTAGAGCCAGCCGAGGTCCTCGTCGCTGGCCTTGACCACGTCGCTGAGGGCGACCTGCCGCTCGACCCGCCGCCGCTCGGACGCGGGGTCGCCGAGCAGCGCCGGTCTGATGTTCGGGTCGTAGCAGACCGCGGGCGCCCCGGCCATCGCCGCCTCGACGGGCCCCTCCGCGAGCGCCGCCGCCAGCGATCCGGTGCACAGGACGGCCGCGTCCGGCGGGATCTCGGGCGTTCCGGGCGTCCAGGAAAGCGCGAAGTCATAGGACGGGACCCCCGCGCCGTCGACCGACACGACCGCGAGCGAGGTGAACGGGGCGCGACGCACATCCGGTGTCACGCCGGAGGCGGCCAGGTGCGCGGTGACGAGGCGGCCGAACGCGTCGTCGCCGAGGCCGGTCACCAGCGTGACGGCCTTGCCGAGCCGTCCGAGCCCGACGGCGACGTTGGCGGGGCTGCCGCCGGGGTCGGCCCGGTACCGGCGTCCGCCGGGCTCCCCGACCAGGTCGACCAGCGCCTCGCCGAACACCAGGATCCGGGCCATCGCGTCCCCCTCAGGTGAGCACCTTGCGCGCCTCGACATTCTCCCGGGTGACCTCCGCCGCGCGCCCGCCGAACGCCCAGGTGACGAGCGCGCCCAGGGCGAGCGCGGCGCCGAGCACGGTCGGCCCCGTCCAGCCGAAGGCGCCGAACAGGCCCGTGGTCGCCGCCGCTCCCGCCGCGGACCCGAGAGAGTAGAACACCATGTAGCCGCCGACGGTCGAACTCGTGCGGTCGGCGTAGGCGGTGGTCAGCGTGTGCTGGTTGCTCACATGCACCGCCTGGACGGCGAAGTCGAGCACGATCACGCCGACGACCAGCAGCGGCAGCGACCAGGAGAGCTGCCCGATCGCGACCCACGAGACGATCAGCAGCACGAGCGCGGCGCCGGTGACCCGGCGCGCGTACCCGGCGTCGCCCCACCGTCCGGACCGGGCGGCCCCGAGCGCGCCGGCGAGCCCGGCGACCCCGAACAGGCCGATCTGCGCCTCGCTGAGGTGCCACGGGGCCCCGGCCAGCGGCAGCGCCATGCCGCTCCACAGCGTGCCGAACGAGGCGAACAGGAAGAACGCGATCAGCCCCCGGCTGAGGAACACCGGCTGGGCGAACAGCCCGCCGAAGGAGCGGAGGACCTGCCCGTACCGCGCCGCGTCCGGCCGGACGTCCGCGGGCAGAAGGGCGAGTGTCAGCAGCGCGAGCAGACCGGCCAGCACCGCCAGCACCACGTAGATGCTGCGCCATCCCCACACGTCCGCGAGCACTCCCGCGACGACCCGCGCGCCGAGGATGCCGATCACCACGCCCGAGGTCACGATGCCGAGGTTGCGCCCGCGCTCGGCGGACGGCGAGACCGACGCCGTGTAGGCGACGGCGGTCTGCACGACCACGGCGAACACGCCCGCGACGGCCAGCCCCGCGAACGCCGCCCAGGCGCCCGGCGCCGCGGCGGTGATCGCCATCCCCACGGCCACCAGCGCGAGATGCCCGGCGATCAGCCGCCTGCGGTCGAGCATGTCGCCGAGCGGCACCAGCAGCGCCAGCCCGGCCAGGTAGCCGAGCTGCCCGGCGGCCACGAACCAGCCGACCGAGCCGACGGAGACGCCCAGGTCACGCCCCATCGGCGCCAGCACCGGCTGCCCCGCGTACACGCTCGCCACCGCGACACCGCACACGACCGCCAGCAGCAGCCTCGTCCTCCAGAGCACCGACCCCACCTCCCAATCAGTTTCATTTTGCAACCAAGCCGACCCTAGGTCAGAATGGTTTCAATACGCAACTCTTGGGAGGCGCGATGGAACGCGACTGGACGGACCCGACCTGCCCGGTCGCCCGCACGCTCGACCTGGTCGGCGACCGGTGGAGCCTGCTCATCGTCCGCGACGCGATGGACGGCGCCCGCTCCTTCACCGACTTCCAGCAGCGCACCGGGATCGCCCGCAACATCCTCACCGACCGGCTCCGCAAGCTCACCGCGCACGGCCTGCTCGCGCAGGTGGAGGCCGCCACGGGCAGGCGCAGGCTCTACACGCTCACCGACGCGGGCAAGGCCCTCTTCCCCGTGATCGTCACGCTGCGCCAGTGGGGCGAGCACCACGCCTTCGAGCCGGACGAGACCCACTCGATCCTGGTCGACACGGGCGGCGCGCCCGTCCCCGCGCTCCTCCCCGCGACACCGGACGGAGCCCCCCTGACCAGCGACACCACCTCGGTTCGACGCCCCGCCTGACGTCCGGCCGGAGCTCAGAACTCCAGGAGCTTGCCGACGAGGGTTGCGAGCCGGGCGCGTTCGTCGGGGGTGAGGGGGGCGAGGACCTCGTCCAGATAGGACGGGACGGTGCGCTCGGCCTCCGCGAGGCGCTCACGGCCCTCGCCGGTGATCGTGACGGCGTAGGAGCGGCGGTCGTCGGGGTTGCGTTCGCGGCGGACGAAGCCGGACCCCTCCAGGTCGTCGCAGACGTTCACCATCACGCTGCGGTCGATCCGCAGCTCCTCGGCCAGCACCTGCTGGGAGCAGGGGCCGACGGCGTCGAGCATCTTCAGCACCAGGTGCTGGCCGACGCCGAGGCCGTGCAGGCCGGCGTGGGCGTCGGCGGCGCGGGCCAGGTAGGCCGAGGCGCGGCACAGCGCGATGTCGGGGCGCTCGGCCGCCAGCGTCGGGAAGTACGCCGGACGGGCGGTCTTGGACGGCATGGCTCTCCTGCTTCTGTCGGCCCGCCTGAGGCTACCAGAAACCGTCTGCCATCTGATTGTTTGACAGCAGATCATTGGCGGTCATACGTTTCATTCGTCTGCCCACAGATGATTTGCTCACAGATGGAGCGCCGCGATGACCCTCGACCTGACCCCCGACGAACTGCTGTCCACCACCCGGGCCGTCCGCAAGCGGCTCGACCTCGACCGGCCCGTCCCCCGGAGGCTCATCGAGGAGTGCGTCGACCTGGCCACCCAGGCGCCCACCGGGCGCAACCGGCAGCGCTGGCACTTCATCGTGGTCACCGAGCGCGCGCGGCGGCGCGAGGTGGGCGACCTCTTCCGCCGCGCGCTGGCCGCCGCCGAGGGCCATCCGCTCACCGGGGACGACGTCCGCCGCATGAACCACGCCCCGCGCTCCACCCAGGGCGTGTTCGACGGGCTGCGCCATCTGACCGAGAACATCCACCGCGTCCCGGCGTTCGTCATCCCCGCCATCGAAGGGCGCACCGACCGCGCCTCGGCGGCCCTCCAGTCCGGGACCTGGGGCTCGATCCTGCCCGCGGCCTGGAGCTTCATGCTCGCCGCGCGGGCCCGCGGCCTCGGCACCACCTGGACCACCGCCCAAGGTCCGCTGGAACCCGAACTCGCCGCGATCCTCGGCGTCCCCTACCGCGAGGTGATGCTCGCCGCGTTCATCCCGCTCGCCTACTCCATCGGCACCGACTTCAAGCCCGCGCCCCGCATCCCCCGCGACCAGGTCCTCCACTGGGACCACTGGTGAGGGTCCGGGCGAGACCGCCGGAACTCAGGTGAGGAGCGACCTGGCCTCGGCGGCCAGGTCGAGCTGCCGCGCGAAGTCGTCGCCGTCCAGGGCGAGGCCGATCTCGTCGACCCCCGCCTCGGCGTACGCGGCGAGCCGCTCGGCGGCGCGGGCCGGCGCTCCCGAGAGGGAGATCTCGGCCACCTGCTCCGGCGCCATCTGGAAGGCGGCGCCTAGTTGCGCGACCATCGCCCCGCGCGCGGTCTCGTCGGCGGCACCGTCCCCCAGCACGGCGTGCACGCCGAGGTAGACGCGGGGCACCGGGCGTCCGCGCTCGGCCGCGAGTTCGCGCAGCCGCGCCGCGGCCTTCGCCACCTCCGCGGGCGTCAGCGCGGACGGCAGCCACAGGTCGCCGTACTGGGCCGTGCGGCGCAGCGCGGGCTCGGCCGCGCTCCCGCCGATGAGGACCGGCGGCATCGGGGCGCCCGGCGCCAGCGTGACGACCGGGCCGCCCGGGACGTCCGGCAGCGCGGTCGGCTCCCCGGCGATCAGGCCGGGCAGGACCTCCAAGGCGGCGTCGAGGACATGCCCGCGCCCCCGCGCCGGAGCCCCGACCGCCTGCCAGAACGGCGAGCCGGGGAACCCGCCGATGCCGACTCCGAGCCTGACCCGGCCGCCCGACAGGTGCTGCAACGTCTGGACCTGCGCGGCGAGCATGGCGACCGGGCGGGTCGGCACCGACAGCACGCCGAAGTCGAGCGTCACCCGCTCCGTGACCGCCGCCGCCGCGGCGAGCACGGCCACGCTCTCCAGCGCGGGCGTGCCGTTGCCGATCAGCACGTCCGCCGCGCCCACCGAGTCGAAGCCCGCGGCCTCGGCCCGCCGCGCGACGTCGGTGACCCCGCCGAGACCCGCCGCGGGCGCCCCTCCCAACGTGGGCAGGCCGATGCCGAGCTTGAGGGGTGTCACCTGGGGCTTCGTTTTCTCGAACATCCCTTCATGATGGAACCTGAAGCCTTGTTGAGGTCAACCGCGCCCGGTGGTCAGGTGGAGTACGCGCCGTCCCAGGGGTCGCGGAACCCGAGGCCGTCGGGGTAGGGCTCGGCCCAGTCGTCAGGGTTTGCGGGCCACGCCGCCCGCGCAGGAGACCTCGGGGACGTCCTCCTGGCCTGGGGCCGGGCGCCACCGTGTCACGGGGACGACGCCGGGTTCCAGCAGTTCCAGGCCGTCGAAGAAGCGGGTGATCAGTTCCGGGCTCCGGGGGGTGTAGGGGATGGCGCCGCTGCCGGCGTTGTAGGCGCGGATCGCCTCGGTGTAGTCCGGGTCCTGGTCGGTTCCGTCGTAGACGGCGAGGTGGCTGCCGGACGGCAGCGCGTCCATGAGCGTCGCGACGATCGACCTGGCCTGGTCGAAGTCGGGGACGAGCCCCAGGATGCCCATCAGCATGAGCGCGACCGGGCGGTCGTAGTCGAGGGTCCGGGCGGCCTCGGCGAGGACGGCGCCGGGGTCGCGCACGTCCGCCTCGATGTAGTCGGTGGCGCCCTCGGGCGTGCTGGTGAGCAGGGCCCTGGCGTGGTCGAGCACCATCGGGTCGTTGTCGACGTAGACGATCCGCGCGGTGGGCAGGGCCCGCTGCGCGACCTCGTGCGTGTTGTCCATCGTCGGCAGGCCGGTGCCGATGTCGAGGAACTGCGCGACGCCCGCCTCGCCCGCCAGGTACCGCACCACCCGGCGCAGCATCTGCCGGGACTGCTGGGCCATCGCGACCATCCCCGGGAACGTCGCGAAGACCCGCTCGCCCGCCTGCCGGTCGACCGGGTAGTTGTCGGTGCCGCCCAGGAGGAAGTTCCAGACCCGCGCCGAATGCGGCACGGAGGTGTCGATCCTGTCCGCCGGGTCCGTCACTGGCCGTCCTCGCTGGTCGGGTTCCGAAGTCCTCACCTGAGGGTTACCCCGAGATCGGCCGCTGACTACCGGCCCTGGTGGAGGTGGGCGAGGAATTCGTCATTGGGACGGGCCGGGGACGGGTGGCCGCGGCGGGAGTGGGTGAGGCCCGCGCGCAGGAGCTGCTGGACGAGCTGGTGCGCCGCCGCCCCCGGGTTGATGACGGGGATCGGGAGGTGCTCGGCCAGGTAGCGGTGCGACTGGTGCATGGTGGTGCTGCCCAGGATCAGCACGTGGACGTCGTCCTCGTCGATCGCCGCGCGGGCCGTGTCGAGCAGGACCGGGAAGATCTCGTCCTCGCGTCCGGTGAGCAGCGCCGCGGAGTCCGGGCGGACGCCGATGTCGCGCACGCTGACCAGGCGGTCGGCGAGCCCGGCGGCGGACGCGGCGGACGGGTAGAGCGCGTGCCAGGGCGGCCACATCGTGATCACGCCGATCCGGTGGCCGAGGACGCCCGCCAGCGCCATCGACGCCTGGCACGCGCCGACGACGGGGATGTCCAGCCGGGAGCGCAGCGCGCCGAGCCCGCTGTCGGACATGGAGTTGACCACGACGGCGGCGTAGCCGTCCGCCTGCGCGCCGGTGGCGGCGGCGAGCACCGCGACGTCGCTGAGCGTCCGCTCGTAGGCGCTGTCGATCATGTTGAGCGGGCCGTCCGCGGGGGCGGTGAACTCGACGGCCACGTCGTCGTCGACGATCTCCGCGGGGAGCTGCTCGGCGAACGCCGCCCGCGCGGGCGGGGGAACCGCCACGGGAAGGACGTGCAGGACGCGCCTGGTGGCCATGGTCTCCGTCATTTCCCGCAGGCGGCGACCGTGAGCCGGGAGACGGGCCGCGAATGGTTGAGGGTCTGGGTGGGCGTCTCCCCGAACCGGCGCCGGTAGTGGACGCCGAAACGGGTCAGGTCCATGTATCCGGCGGCCTCGGCTATTTTCGTGATGACGCCGGGAGCGGAATGCGCGGCGAGAATGGCGGAGCGGGCGTTGTCGAGCCTCACCCCGCGCAGGAGTTGGGTGGGCGTGACGCCCCACTGGTCGCGGCAGATGACCTGGAGCTGGCGGATGCCGATGCCCGCCGCAGCCGCGATGTCGCGGACGCCGATCGGCTCGTCGTAATGCGCGTGGACCCAGTCGCGGATCAGCGTGGCGAGGTAGTGCGGGACCCGGCGCGGCGGCTCCGCGAGCGACGCGGTCGCGGTGTGCGGGAGCCCGAGCAGAATGGCGGTCAGCAGCGCCTCCTCCATGTTCCGCGCCGCCAGCGGATGCAGGTGGGAACCGTTGTCGAGAATGCCGCAGACGTGCCGCCAGGTCTGCTCGACGATCGAGGCGGGGGCCAGTGCCGGGGCGCCGGATTCGGAATCGTGGAAGCGCAGCGGAAGGCCGGGCTGGTCGCCCAGGTAGTCGGCGAGGTAGTCGGTGAGCCGCCCCGTGCTGGTGGCGATGACCAGGCACCCCAGCCGGGCGTCCGGCTTCATCCGCATCGGCCGGTCGTGGGAGAGGACGAGGCTTCCGCCCGCCGTGCCGTGGTCCTTGGAGTTGCGGTATTCGAAGTCCATCGGCGCGATCGGCGCGCACATGGCGAACTCGCCGTCGGTCGGCGGGGTGTCGACGATGACGCCGCCGCCGCCGTAGCGCACCCACACCAGGTTGACCGCGCCGACGCCGAGCGCGTTCACGCTGCCGTTCAAAGGAATGGCGCGGTCGAGTGCCTGGAGGTCGTGGCCGACGGCGAACGGCTCCACCTCGTCATGCAGGACGTCGATCTCCGTCACGCCGGAGACGCGCTGGTAGGCCGACAGCGGCGGCCGTTCTGGCCCGCGTTCCGGAAGGGCGGGCGGGGCGGTCTGGGTTTCAGTCATGTCGTCTGTGATCGATGTCGTGATCAACGGGATTCGGGACGCTCGGGATCGGAGACGCGGACGCCGCGGGCGCGGAGCCGGGGCATCACTTCGGCGGCGAAGTAGCCGAGCTCGTCGGCGTAGTTGAGGAATGACAGGGCGATACCGTCGAATCCCGCCTTCGCGAACCGCTCAAGGCCGTCCGCGACGTCGTCGGGATCGCCTATCAATGGGCAGCTTCCATGCCCGGCCGCGAAGCGGTCGCGGTACACCTGGAGCATTTCCGGGGTGAAGGACTGCGCGTGCAGGCCCTGGAGCCGCATCACCTCGTCGACGGCGGGCCAGTCGGCGTTCTCGTCGGCGTAGTAGCGCAGGAACTCCTCCGCCTCGGCGCGGGTCGGGCGGCACACGACGTGGCCGAGGGTGAAGACCCCGACGCTGCGGCCGTGCCCGGCGGCCTCCGCGCGGATGGCCTTGACGATCTCCGCGCCGTCCTCGGGGCCGCCGACGACCGTGAACGCCCGGTCGGCGTTGCGGGCGGCGAACGAGCGGCCCTGCGCCGAGGAGCCCGCGTTGATCACCGGCAGCCGGTCGCCCCGGTAGGGCCCCGGCGCGCCGACGACCCCCTTGAGCTGGAAGAACCGTCCGTCGTGGTCGAAGGGTTCGGCGCTCGACCAGATGCGGCGCACGATGTCCCACCACTCCTGCGCGAGCGCGTAGCGGGTGTCGTGGTCGCCCGGCAGCGTGAGGCCGAACATCTCGTACTCGGGGGCGTGCCAGCCCGCGACGATGTTGAGCCCGGCCCGCCCCTTGCCGAGGTGGTCGGCGGTGGCGAGCTGCTTGGCCGCGACGACCGGGTGGTGGAACGCGGTGTGGACGGTGCTGAACACGCGGATCCGGGTGGTGGCGGCGAGCAGGCCGGACGCCCAGACGAGCGGGTCGAGGGCGCTCTTGTGGAACTCGGTGTCCGGGCCCCAGTCCGTCCAGCGGGCGACCGGCAGCAGGAAGTCGATGCCCGTCTCGTCCGCGAGGCGCGCGAGCCGGAGGTTGTTGTCCCAGGTGGCGTGCCACCGCTCCGGCACCTTCGTGATCGCCAGTCCCGACTCGGTGTTGGGTGAGAACAGGCCGAGCTGGAACCCCATCACGCATCTCCTCCACCCCGGCACGCCGCGCGGCACGTCAAGCACCGGCCGTCCCAGTATCGGCATCAGCCCGGCGATGGGCAACGGATCGCGCCGTGTTATCCCGGCCGAAACAGATGATCATTAACCGGGATGACAATTGGGCGGTTAAGCGTTTCGGGGTCAGGAGCCGGTGCGCCGCTCCGGGCGGCCGCCGCCCACCGGCATGACGCCGAGGCGCAGTTGGTCGAATGGACCGGGCGCGCGGGCCTCGCCTATCACCTGCCCTCTCGCGGTCGCGTACACACTGACCTGCGCGACGGCGGTGGTGTGGCGGTCGGCCCAGCGGATCAGGGTTTGGGTCACCCTGGCGAGGTGGACGCCGCACGCCCTTCGAGTTCGGCGGACGGCATGGCGGCCGCGGCGATTCTCCTGGTCCCGGCGATTGTCCTGCTCCAGCGCGATCCGGAAACACGACAGCCGGTCGCAGCCGGGCACCGAGCAGGTCTGGCGGGCATTCGCGGGCGTTCGGATTGGATCAGTCATCGGCAGATGCCTCTGGGCGTGGACCCCAGAAAAGGGTGGCGGGAGATTTGTCGGGGGCGTCGGGGTAAGGCCCGGGCCCCGCGGGGCGGCGGCCCGAGGGGGCGGCTTTCGCCGTCCCGCGGGGCCCGGGTTCGCCTTACGGCGATATGTGCCGCGCGAGCGGGGGCATTTCGGTTCCGAATCAACCGGAACGCGCCCTGTCCGCGCGGCGGGCGGTCCTACCGGCTTCGCCGCCAGGGGAGCGCGGCCAGGAGCAGTTCGAGCAGCCGGGCATTGTTGTCGAAGGTCGCCGGGTCGCGATGGGCGCGCCAGGCGATCACCAGGATGAACAGCACGTACAACGCGATGAGCACGCAGAGGACTATCGCGAGAGCAAGGCCGGCGGACCCGCCCGCGAGTGCGAGGTGTCCGGCGAGTTCGCCGGTGGGGGGTTCGGCGGGCGCCTTGACTCCGTGTCCAGTAATGTCGTGCATAGACGTGCCTCCGTCTTCCGGATACCGAGAGTGCTGGGTGCGGAGAGCACGAGGAGGGGTCGTCTTCCCGTAAGTCTGTTGGTCGCAGGTACGGGAGGGCGGCCCTTCCACTCTCCAAAAGGGCGGTGACCATGCGAAAGGCACCGCCGACCGCCATCGGACGCGATCAGATGTCACGAGCGGCGCGAAGCCGGTGACCTGCCGCGACCGGTGGCGTCACATTCATGCCGGGCATATCGCGCCGGACGCACCGCCGATCACGGCGGCGCCGAAACGACGGCGGTGAGCGGCGAACAGGCCGCATCCCTCATGCCCGTGGAGGCCGGAACACCCGGTCGCCGCCATGGCGTTCGGACCCGGCCGCCATTCCCGGTCAGGCCACGCTCGCTCGCGGATGAATTCAGCGGACGCATGACCATGCCCTCCTAAAAGGCGACCGGTACGAGACATGTGGCCGCCCGCTCGGCGGACGCCGGAAGCGGGCACCGGGTGGAACCGACGATCGCGCTGCGGCCCTCGCCGGTTTCGGCCAGGTTGACCCGCGCCCACCGGCGGCGACCGGCGGGTACAGATCAGCGGCTTCCAGCATGCCCCAACTTCACCGCCCGTTCAATTCGCAATTCACAGGAGCTGTGACGCTATCGACAGAACCCCCGTACGTGGCATTTATCCGGGAATACCCCTAATAGGCGTCCCTAGCGATATGCCGGTCTGGGGCGGCTTTGTTGGCAATTGTCGCGGTCGAACGGCGGCGCTTCCGGCGATGGCGCGACGGCGGCCCGCACGCGTGCTGAGCGGGGATTGCGCCCTCCACCCAGGACGAGGACGAACGTTTCAGAACAGCACATGAGGCACTCCGCGGACGGGCACCCAGAGCCGACTTTCCCGCCGGAAAGACAACTGTGGCGCCCCCGATCGCGGCCGGATGCGGCCATCACCGGACGCGCACCGCCCCGGCCCTGCCGAACGCGGGACCGGGGCGGCGGGCGTTTCGTCCGTTACCGCTGGTCGTCGTCCACGTCGTAGCGGCGCTCGGCCTTCACGGCGCCCGCCTGCGGGGACGGCGCGCGGTCGACCACGGTGATCCCCGGGCGTCCCGCCTCGACCTGGAAGCGCGCGGTCGTCGCGATCGTGCTGCCGGTCGGCTTCCACACCGAGCTGACGATCCGCAGCGAGGCCGACAGCCGGGCCGGGGTGACGTCGCAGACGACGTATCCGCGCTGGTTGTCGATGTACTTCCAGTGCGGGCTCTCGGCCATGATCGGGTCGAAGGTCCGGTGGAAGGAGACGGGGTCGGAGTCGCCGCCGGAGGTGATCGACGTCCCGGTGATCTCCGCGCCCACGACACTCGACGCGGGGTCGTCGAAGTCGGGCCGCAGGTCGCACACCCAGGTCGCGTGCCGGTCGCCGGTGAGCACCACCGGGTTGGACGTCCGGCCGGAGCCGAAGTACTCCAGCATGCGGCGGCGCTGCACGCGGTAGCCGTCCCAGTTGTCGAAGTCGTAGACCTTCTCGGGGCCGGCCTTGCGGTCGTTGGAGGCCCACATCACCTGGTTGGCCAGCAGGTTCCACCGGGCGCCCGACCGGGACATGCCCTTGACCAGCCACCTCTCCTGCTCGGCGCCGGTGAGCGTGCGGGCGGGGTCCTCGGCCTCGGCGAGCGTGACCGGCTGGACGCTGCGGTACTGGCGGGTGTCGAGCACGTGCAGGGACGCGAGCCGTCCGAACCCGAGCCGCCGGTGCAGGCGCATGTCGATGCCGTGCGGGGTCGCGGACCGGCGCAGCGGCATGTGCTCGTAGTAGGCGCGGAACGCGGCGGCCCTGCGCGCGAGGAACTTCTCGTGCGGCTGCTGGGCCGGGTCCTGCGGGACCTCGTCGGCCCAGTTGTTGTCGACCTCGTGGTCGTCCCAGGTGGTGATCCAGGGGAAGGCCGCATGCGCCGCCTGGAGGTCGGGGTCGGTCTTGTACTGCGCGTGGCGGTTGCGGTACTCGGCGAGCGAGTACGGCTCGTCGGTGCCCTCGTGGGTCCGGACGGTGGTGGTGCGCGGCGCCGATTCGTATATGTAGTCGCCCAGGAACGCGACGAACGCCAGATCCTCCTGCGCGAGGTGGTGGTAGGCGGTGAAGTAGCCGTCCTGCCAGTTCTGGCAGGACGCGAACGCGAACCGCAGGTGCCGGTTGACCGCGCCGTGCGCGGGCGCGGTCCGGCTGCGTCCGGCGGGCGAGAGCTCCGACCCCGCGCGGAACCGGTAGAAGTACGCGCGGTCCGGACGCAGGCCGAAGACCTCGACGTGCACGGCGTGCCCGTCCTCCGGCCGCGCCTTCACGACACCGGACGCGCGGACGCGCCGGAACCGCTCGTCCTCGGCCACCTGCCACGCCACCGGCACCGCCCGGTCGGGCATGCCGCCGCCGTCGAGGGGATTCGGGGCGAGGCGCGTCCACAGCACGAACCCGTCGGGCGCCGGGTCGCCGGACGCGACGCCCAGCGTGAACAGGCCGTGCGGAACCGGGCCGCCGCCATGGGTACGGACCGCGCCGAGCGCGCCGTCCTGACCCAGCATCGCGGGGCCCAGCACGACCTGGCCCGCGGTGAGAACGGACGCGGCTCCCCCGGTGGCCAGGAACCGACGGCGAGGAAATTCTCCGGACATATACCCTCCCTAATGCCGATACAGGAGGATGTCGGGCGACTGATGAACGGTGTCAGGCGCGTGGCCCGACACCAAGACGACCAGCGCGCGAACATTGATCATCTAAGGCTTCCCGCCTGCCGGTATGAACGGCATTCAAGCCGTCCCTTTCCCACCGCGCCCAAAACGGCCGACCCCAGACGGGAAAAGGACCTGGCAAGGCGTCGGACGGCATGATGCACTATGGACATGACCACTCCGGTCACATCCCTACATAAGGAGCGATCGCGATGGTAGACCCTCTCACCCTGGCGGTCGCCGTGGCGGCGGCGGGCAAAGCGGTCGAACTCAGCGGCGAACCCGTCCGGGACGGCATCGCCGCGATCGCCCGGAAGGTCCGCGACCGTTTCCGCGCCCGGCCCGCCGAGGCGGAGATCCTGAGCGGCGCGATCGCCGAACCGGATGACAAGGACCGGATTTCCCGGCTGGCCGAAACACTTCGCCGCGTGATGTCCGAGGAGCCCGGTTTCGCCGACGACCTCCAGGCCGCGTTCCAGCGCGTCATGGCCGAAGCTCCCGAGTTCCGCGCCGAGGTCGACGCCCGCGTGCGCCAGACGACCGTGAACACCACGACCAGCGGCGGCGTCACCAACACCTTCAACGGGACGGCCGACAAGGTCATCCAGATGGGGGACGTCAACGGCGGCCTCACCATCAACTGACGCGGCCGGGCGTCAGTCCCGTCCGGCCTCGACGATCTTCTCGGCCAGCCGCTCGGGAGCCGTGAAGATCACTTCATGGCTGCCGGGCATCTGGACGAGGCGGTGCAGCCCCAGCCGGCCCGACAACCGGGGGTGCCATCCCCATTCGCCGGGCGGCAGCGCGGTGTCCTCGGTGGCGTTGAGATAGCTCTTCGCCAGCCTCACCTGGTAGAACCTCGACAGATCGAGCCGGTCCAGGAAGAGCCGGTACGGTTCCGGCGAGAGCCTTTCGTAGCCGGCCTTCGCCAACTCCAGGTCGGCGTCCTGGATGAACGCCTCTCGCCATATCGGGAACGGCAGCGTCACCGTGTCGTCCTCCGAGGCGGCGGCCAGCTCGGCGAAGAGTTCGCGGTAGTGCGGAGGGATGTCGTCGTTGATGCTGCCGTTCTGCCGGAGCACGAACGCGTTCCAGAAGATCAACCGGCGCAGGGCGTCGGGGATCTCCTCGGCGACGCGGGCGATCACCGTGCCGCCGAAGCTGTGCCCGAGCAGCACCACGTCGGAGAGGTCCCGCTCGACGATGAACCGCACGACCGACTGGACGCAGTCGTCATGGTCGACCGCCTTGTCCACGCCCTTGCCGTGCCCGGCGACCGTGGGCGCGTAGGCGGTATGACCGAGGCTCTCCAGGTGGAGGACGACCCGGTCCCAAGCCGAGCCGTCGTGCCATGAGCCGTGCACGAGAACGAATGTCGTCACCCTCGCCTCCACATTGAGAAGAATCCGCTGGGCTTTTGCAACGGGCCATCAAAGAATGGAACGCGGCACCGGCCAGGAAAGGCCCGTCGCGCGACAGGCACGATAGTTCACCGGATCCCGGCACGCACGGCGCGACGACTTACGTACGGGAGCGAAACGACTGATGCTGTCGCCCGTTAGCGAATAGGCGGCGGGACCTCGCGCCGTGTGGCGCCCTGCGCGAGCAGTGCGCGGACAGCTTTTTCGGGGTAGCGCCGGTGGCCCCCCAGCGTCCAGACGTAGGGGATCTTCTCCAGCTTCGCCCACCGCGTGACGGTCTTGGCGTCCACCCGGAACATGGTGGCCACCTCCGCCGGAGTCAGTAGGACTTCGTATTCGGGTGTCTGTCGTGGCATGGAGGTCTCCTTAAGGGGGTTGGACCTCCGGGCACACCGGCGGGGCCTCCGCCAGGCCGACTCCCCAGCCGCCGATAGCGGACGCAGTGTGCCCGGAGGAGTTCAGGGACGTCGGCCAGAGGCGATGCGCAGCACGGCCCACACGGTCTTGCCGCCGCGCTCAATCCGCACGCCATGGCGCCGGGACAGGGTCTCCACGATGCCCATGCCCCACCCATGCGGATCGGGTGCGTCATCGGGCACCGGCTCAGACGGCATCGCCAGATCGGGTTCGCTCCTCCGGGGCTTCTTCCTGGAGAAGTCGTGGACCTCGATGTGGAACCCGTCCTTGGACACGAACATCCGCAAAGCAATCGGCCACGCGCTCGCCCGGATCGCGTTGGTGACCAACTCACTGGCCACGAGCACGGCGTCCTCGGCCGTCTCGGCCTCGATGCCGTAGCCCACCGCCGCCGCCCGCACCAGACACCGCACATCCGGCAGCACACTCGGCGTACTGGCCACCTTGTGCCGCACCGCCGGAAGCACGGAAGCCTGCGCCGCGACCCCTCGCCCACTCAGCCGCGCGGTCATGTCTCACTCACCCGCAGCCCGGCATCGGCGGCCAGAGCGTCCTGCTGCTCCATTAGCGCAGAGAGGGTTTCCCTGTTAGTAGCAGTGAGAGTGTCCACCAGACGGACGTCATCCCCCAGCAACTCGGGAAGCCGAAGGTGGACCACCCACATTTCCGTTTCAGCCTGCTGATAGGGCTCCGCCCACCTGCCCTCGGGTGGGGGAACCGCCGGCAGTGGGTCCTGGGGGTTGATGTACGGGATCGCGTCAGCGCGGTCTCCTGCGCGATGGCTGTCCATGATTACGGGTCCACTTCCTCGACTGCTCCGATTTCACTGGACAGCGAGCTACTTCCACTGCCCCACTTCGATGCCTAGGCCCGACTATTTCCGTTTTGTACGCAATGGATTTCGTCGGAACCTCTGACTAGAGTGCTATCCGCCATCTACCGTGTCCATTAATCAGCCAACTTCCACGAGGGCTGCGGAAATGATCAAAAGGAGGTGACCGCGCGAGATGAGCATGACGGATGAGGTGGACCCACGCTCCTCGCTGTGGGGCCTTATAGGCTTCTACCTGCGGTTTCTTCGTACATCGAAGGGCCTCACCGGCGCGGAGGCAGGCAAGATCGCGGGATGTGCGCCATCGACCATTTCCCGTATCGAGACCGGCGCTCAGCTCATGTCGACGAAGCACGCCGCGCGACTCGATGAGGCATGGAGGACCGGTGGGCTGTTCACGCTGCTGATCTACTACGCAGTCCGCGCGACGACACCTGACTGGTTCCAGTCGTACCTGTCCCACGAGCAGGGGGCCGACAGGGTGCGGATGTTCGCCGGACAGTACGTCCCCGGACTGTTCCAGACTCCCGAGTACGCCCAGGCGCTACTGGCCGAAGGACGGGCAAAGGACAAGAAGGCAGCCCTCGAACGGCGCATGGCTCGGCAAGAGATCTTGAGTAGACCCAACCCCCCAGAGGTCTGGGTCATCATCGCTCAGACCGTGCTTGAGTGGCCGGTCGGCGGGAAGAATGTCTTCAAGGCCCAGCTCGCCAGGTTGCTGAGTTTGTCCGAACAGCCGAACATCAGCATCCGCGTCGTGCCAGGAACAGCAGGGGCCTACGAAGGAATGGACGGCCCCTTTATGATCACCACTGGCCGGGAAGGCGAGATCGCGTTCGCCGAAGCCCCGAACGCAGGGAGGCTCGTCGCTCATCTGGAGGAGGTGAACGACTTCGTGATCCGGTTCGATCGGATCGGCATGCTGGCCCTCCCCGTCGGACCATCTCGTGACCTGATCAAGAAGAACATGGAGCAGATGACGTGAACTCGCCCCCCGTTTGGCGCAAGTCCAGCCGTTCCGAGGGAAGCACCAACGCCGAGTGCGTCGAGCTGGCCTCCCTTGACGGCTCGGTCGGCATCCGCGACAGCAAGAACCCCCACACCCCCCACATCACCGTCGGACGCGAGGGTCTCGCAAGGCTCCTCGATCAGATCAAGGACGGAAGCCTGGACCCGCACTGACGGCCCTGATTCTCCGAATCGGAGGGTGTGACGTGACCACACTATGGCGTAAGAGCAGCTACAGCGGCTCCGGCAACGCCTCCGACTGCGTCGAACTGGCCTCCCTTGACGGCTCGGTCGGCATCCGCGACAGCAAGAACCCCCAAATCACCCACATCACGGTCGGACGCGAGGGTCTCGCAAGGCTCCTCGATCAGATCAAGGACGGAAGCCTGGACCCGCACTGACGGCCCTGATTCTCCGAATCGGAGGGTGTGACGTGACCACACTATGGCGCAAGAGCACCTACAGCGGCGCAGGTGGCGAGACGCAAGGCGATTGTGTCGAGCTGGCTTCGCTGGACGGCTCGGTCGGCATTCGCGACAGCAAGAACCCTCAGACTCCTCACATCACGGTCGGCCGCGAGGGCCTCGCAAACCTCCTCAGCCGGGTCAAGGCCGGGGAACTGGACCTCTAGTCACCGCAAGGGAGCCCCTCGACTTCGGTCGAGGGGCTTTCTTGTTCAGGCGGGTTCGCCATGTTCCAGGTAGTGGGTGGTTCCGTCTTGGTGGGCGGCGTGGGCGTGGACGAGGCGGCGGGCGAGGCGGGGAATGGTCAGCTCGTGGATCCGGGCGATGTCGTGGAAGTGATAGCCGACGAGTTCGTCCGGGTCGGTGCGGATGGCACTGAGCTGGTCAGCGGTGAGTGAACCACCGTCGAAGACGAAGAGGACCTTGTCGCCTTCGGCCCCGTTGGGCGCCCAGTCCGCGACCAGGAGTCGGCCGATCTCCGCGCGGATCCCCAGCTCTTCGGCGACCTCGCGTACTGCGGCTTGGCGCGGGGTCTCGTTGTGCTCGACGTAGCCACCGGGGATGTCTCGATAATCCTTGTACGAGGGTTCGACCAGCATGATGCGGTCTTCCGCATCGAAGAACAGAACGCCTGCCGCCGCTCGGGCGCGGGCGAAGGAGGCTGCTGGGTCATCGGCCACGGACGTCGAGCGTAGGAGATCGGAGCGATGAGTTTCGCCGGGGCCGCTGGTCCACATAGGGGAAACCACCACAGCAGGGAGAACACCGTGACCGAGCAGGACCAGGCGCGCATCACCGGCATCGGCACCGTCGCCGTTCCCGTCAGCGACCAGGACAGGGCCGTCGAGTTCTACGTCGGCGTCCTGGGGCTGGAGAAGCGGATGGACGTCCCGCTGGAGCAGATCGGCGGGCGCTGGATCACCGTCGCCCCGGCCGGGGCCGAGACCAGCATCGCGCTGATCCCCGGCGAGTCCACCGGCGTGGACACCGGGATCAGGCTCAGCGCCGGGGACGTCCCGGCCGTCCACGCCCGACTCAAAGAGCAGGGGGTCGATGTGAGCGACCTGCTTCAGTGGCCCGGTGTGCCGCCCATGTTCACCCTCCGGGACCGCGACGACAACGCCCTGGTGATCGTCGGCTAGGCCCGCGGCTCAGCGGGGGGTGGCGTCGATGATGGCGTCGAGCATGGTCCGGGCCGTGTCCATCTGGGTGATCGATCTGCTGATCCGGTCGCGTTCACGCTGGAGGTCGTCGAGCAGGCCGGGGCACGCCGCCGCGAGCCCCTCGCCGGTGTCGATGGTGCAGGGCAGCACGTCGGCGATCGTGGTCGTGCTGAGCCCGGCGGCCAGCAGGGTGCGGATGCGCCGCACGCGTTCGGCGTCGGCGTCGTCGTACTCGCGGTATCCGCTCGGCCGCCGCGACGGCCGCAGCAGACCCTGCTCCTCGTAGTAGCGCAGCAGCCGCTGGCTGACACCGGTCCGCTGAGACAACTCGCCGATGCGCACGGGTGCCTCCGGGTTGACTCTCACATGCATGTGAAGCTCTAGCTTAGCGGCGCAGGCACCGCGCGACCGCGCGGACCGCATGGGTGGAGGAGGAACTCGTGAGCCGTCCGATGGACCCCGTGACCGTGATCGGCCTGAACCCGCGAGGCATGGCACTGGCCCGAGTACTCGCGGCGGACGCCCGGGTGACGGTCTGGGACGAAAGCGCGCCCGGAACGTCCCCGGGCGAGGGGCTCCTGCCGGCCGAGTCGTTGCGGGCCGCGCTCACCGACGCCTCGCTGGTCCTCATGTGCGTTGACGACTACGACGCCTCCCAGCGCATCCTCGCCCAGGCCGAGCCGCACCTCGCCGCCGACGTCGTCAACCTGACGTCCGGGACGAGCGCGCAGGCCGAGCAGGCCGCCGCCGGGACGCGCGCCCGCTACCTCGACGGCGCGTTGATGGGCCATCCCGAGCACGTCGGCGCCCCCGAGACGGTGCTGGTGTACAGCGGCTCGGCCGAAGCCTTCGAGCACCACCGGGCCGTGCTCGACCGCCTGGGCGGCGCGACGTACCTGGGCGAGGCGCCGGGCACCGCGTCCCTGTACGAAGTGGCGATGCTCAACTTCGCCTGGGCCACCCAGCTCGGCTTCCTGCACACCGCCGCGCTGCTCGGGACGGCCCAGATCCCGGCCACGACGGTGGCGCCGCTGCTGATCCGCTGGCTGTCGGCCACCGTCGCGGACGTGATCAGCGACCAGGCCCGCCAGATCGACGACCGCGACTACCCCGGCGACCAGGAATGGCTCGAACTCGACGCCCCGCTGATGGACCACCTCGTCGAGACCTCCCGAGCACGCGGCCTCGACACCGCCCTTCCGGAACTCGTGCGGGCACTGACCGCCCGGGGCATCGAGGCGGGCCGCGGCGGGGAGGGCTTCGCCAGCCTGGCCGAGATCATCCGCGCCTGACGGCGGGGGCCGGTCAGCGGTGGAAGATCACGCTGTGCGGAAGGTTCGGCGGGGTGAAGGTCCTGGACTGGCCGGGGCGCAGGGTGCTGTGCGTGTCCTCGCATCCCCGGTCCGAGAAGAGGGTCGCGGTGGCGTTCGTGGCGTTCCTCGCGCGGTCCGCGCCCTGGAGGAGCAGGCGGCATTCGCCGTCATCCGGGTTGTTGATCTCCAGGTCGCCGGACTCCGGCGAGTGGTAGAAGAACGTGCCCGTCGCGGCATGCGCGTCGGCGGGGAAAGCGCCAAGGGGAAGGGTGAGCGCTGCCGCGATGATCGCGGTCGTGCGGCGTAGGCGCTTGGAATGGCTCATGCCGTGTCTCATCCCCGACGGATGGGTTCCGGAAGCTCGCACGACGATGAGGGGCTTCCGACCGCGCGAGGAGGCAACTACCTCTCGTGGGCGCCTTGTGACGCTCTGCGTCGTACGGGTATACCGCATGGCCCTGCCTCCCAGGGAGGCAGGGCGCCTTCAGGACTGGAAGAGGGGGCTCGTCAGGGCCCGGTGGTCGTGGCTCGGGATGACCTCGCAGTCCAGGGCGGCCACGTATTCGAAGGTCTCGTAGCACTCGATCAGGTTGGTGTGGATGGTCGGCGCGACGCTCTGGCGCCAGTCGCCGGAATCCCAGTTCTCGTAGACGCCGATCGCGTCGCCCGCGAGGAGGTAGCGGCCGTTGTCCGCCTCGACGAGAACCCCCTGGGAGCCCGGGGTGTGGCCGGGCATCGGGACCACGGTGACGCCGGGGCAGATCCGCTGTTCGCCGGTGATCGCCTCGGTGCGGTCCCAGGCCGACATCCAGGGGGCCTGGAGGCCGGGCAGTTTCTCGTACGCGCGTTCGTGGATCGGGAGCGGGTTGATCGCGTATTCGAGTTCGCGCCTGTTCACGAGCACCCGGGCGTTTCTGAACAGGGCGTTGTTGGAGCAGTGGTCCCAGTGGAGATGGGTGTTGACCACGTAGTCGATGTCGTCGGGTTCGATTCCGGCCTCGCGAAGGACGGTCTCGGGCGTCTCCTCGGGGTCGCGCGCGAAGTCGTAGGCGTGGTGCCGCCGGACGTATTCGGGCGCCAGCGTCCCGGTGTCCACGATCACGCGCGTCCCGGCGGACTCGATGACGAACATGAACATGATGATGTCGATGGTCTCGTCGCTCGCCGAGCCGTAGACGGCGGCGGGCAGCGGGACGTCGCGGGAGCGTCCCACGCGGAACGGGGTCACCTTCATCGTTCCACCAGCACTTCGACTCCCAGGGAATCGGCGACGCGGCGCAGGTCGGTGAGGGTTCGCTCGGGGAGGAGCAGGCCCTCGGCGAGGTTGCGCTCCTCGGCCAGGGCCTCCAGCTCGCCCGGGTAGCGCACTTCTTCGGCGCCTTCCCGGGAGCCGGATTTCAGCTCGGTGACGAGTGCCTTGATGCGTTCTTCGAACTCGCCCGGAGGGCCGAAGGCGGCGATGTCGAGGGCCATGAAGAGGTGTCCTGAGCGGCCCGGGTGCTCGGATTGGTAGGGGCCGTTGACGAGGGAGCCGAAACCGCTTCCGCTGAGGACGCCGGAGAGCACGTCCATCATCACCGAGATCCCGTAGCCCTTGTGCCCGGCCATCGGCAGCACGGTGCCGAGCAGGGCCGCTTCGGGGTCCCGGGTGGGGGTGCCGTCGGCGGCGACCGCCCACCCGTCGGGGATCCGCGTGCCTCGATTGCGGGCGAGGTAGATCTTGCCCCGGGCGACGGCGGTGTTGGCGATGTCCAGCACCATCTGGCGGTCGCCGTCCAGCGGCGCGGCGATCGACCAGGGGTTGCTGCCGACGAGCTTTCCGCGGCCGTCCCAGGGGGCCATCGCGGGGCTGGAGTTCGTCGTCAGGATGCCGATCTGGCCGCGCGGCGGCGCCATTCTCGTGAAGTAGGCGGCGGTGCCGAAATGGTTGGAGTTGCGGACGGCGACGACGCCGACGCCGTGCCGTCCGGCGCGCTCGACCGCCGCGCGGGCGGCGTGCGCCGTGATGACCTGGCCGACGCCGTCGTGGCCGTCCAGGGTCATCACGGCGCCGAGGTCGGAGACGGTCTCGATCTTCGTCTCCGGCCGCATCACGCCCGACCGGATGCGGTCGACGTACCAGCCGACCCGCAGCACCCCGTGCGACTGGTGGCCCCACAGGTCGGCCTGGACGAGGCTGTCGGCCACCAGCGCGGCGTCCTCCAGCGGCACCCCGGACGCGGCGAAGATCCGGGTGGCGGCGTCGCGCAGTTCGTCGGCGGCGATGCGGACCGGCATCTCAGGCCCCTGCCGGCTCGATCAGGATCAGCCTTTCCTCGCTCATCTCGCGGACGGCGTAGCGCGGCCCCTCCACGCCGTACCCGCTGTCCTTCACGCCGCCGTAGGGCATGAGGTCGGCGCGCGTGCTGGACGGCGAGTTGATCACGACGCCGCCCATCCGGAGGCGCTGCGCGGCGGACAGCGCGGTGTTGAGGTCGCGGGTGAACACGCCCGCCTGGAGGCCGTAGGGGGTGTCGTTCACCGTCTCGATCGTGGCGTCCAGGTCGTCGAAGGGGACGACGGACACGACCGGGGCGAACGCCTCCTCGCAGAGCAGCCGGGCGCGGGAGGGGACGTCCACGAGGATCGTCGGGTTCATCACCGGCCCGTTCCGCTTCCCGCCGGCGAAGACGCGGGCGCCCTGGACGACGGCCGCCTCCACCCACTGCTCGGCGCGCTCGGCGGCCGCCTCGCTGATCATCGGGCCGATGTCGGTCGCCGGGTCCTCGGGGTCGCCGACGACGAACTTGGCGGCGGCGGCCGACAGCGCGTCGAGGAACTCCTCCACCACGTCCGCGTGGACGTAGAGGCGCTGCACCGACGTGCACACCTGGCCCGACTTGCGGAACGCGCCGCGTGCGCACTGCTGCGCGGCGGAGGGGATGTCGGCGTCGCGGCACACGATCGTCGCCGACACGTTGCCGCACTCCATCGTCGCGCGCCGCATGCCGAGCCTGGCCGAGATCGCCTTGCCCGCCGCGGTGCTGCCGGTGAAGGTCACGAAGTCGACCCGCTCGTCCTCGACGAGGGCGGTGCCGACCGGGTCGCCGGGGCCGAGCACGAGGCCGATCAGCCCGGCGGGCAGGCCCGCCTCCAGCAGCATCCGGCACAGCGCCGCCGCCGCGACCGGGGTGAACGGCGACGGCTTGACCACCGCCGCGTTCCCGGCGGCGAGCGCGGGGCCGATCTTGTGGGCGACGGTGTTCAGCGGCGAGTTGAACGGCGTGATCGCGCCGACCACGCCCACCGGGTGGCGGACCGTGAACGCCAGCCGGTGCGCGAAGCCCGGCGCTGCCTGGATCGGGACGACCGAGCCGTCGATCCGCTTGGCCTCCTCCGCCGAGGTCAGCATGGTCTGGACGGCCCGGTCGGTGTCGCCCAGGCAGTCCTTCAGGCTGAAGCCGGACTCGCGGACGACGTCCAGCGCGAGGCGCTCGCGGTTGTCGGCGATCATCCCGGCGACCGTCCGCAGGATCTCGAAGCGCTCCAGCGGCTCCAGCGGCGTCCGGCTCGCCTCGCGGGCGACCGAGACGGCGTCGCCGACCATCTCGACCGTCGCGTCGGAGGCCACGGCGATGGGCTCGCCGGTGAACTTGTGGTGCACCAGGCGTTCCTGGCCGGTCGTCAGCCATTCGCCGTTGATCAGGTTGGCGACGGTGGGCAGATCTGTCATGAGGGTCGTCCTCTCGTCGTTGCCCGCGCCCGCGACGCCTCGGCCACCGGGGACCACCCGGTGTGCCGCTCGTAGGCGCGCCCCACCCGCAGGACGCGGGCGTCCCGGTGGCGGGGGCCCACGATCTGGAGCCCGGCGGGCAGCCCGGCACGCGTGATGCCGCACGGCACGCTCAGCGCCGGCTGCCTGGTCATGTTGAAGGGGTAGGTGTAGGGCGTCCAGGACGCCCAGACGTCCGACTGCTCGGGGGTGGGCCCGTTCCGGCCCGCCGGGAACGCGACGCACGGGACGGTCGGCGTGACCAGCACGTCGTAGGTCTCGTGGAACCGCGCCATCTTCAGGCCGAGGTCCGCGCACACCGCCATCGCGTCCAGGTAGGACACGGCGCTGATCTCGCGGCCCCGCTCCCCGTACTCCAGCAGCGCGGGATCGACGCGGGTGAGGTGGTCGGGCTCGAACGGGCGGAGCGTCCGCGCGATCCCGGCGCACCACATCGTCTGGAAGGCCGCGACGGGGTCGGCGAAGACCGGTTCGATCTCCCGCACCCGCGCGCCGAGGCCCGCGAGCGTCTCGACCGCCGCCGCGGCCAGCGCCTCGACCTCGGGGTCGTTGCGGCCATAGCCGAGGTCGGGCGAGTATCCGATCGTCAGGCCGGCGACGCCGGCCTCGATCTCGTCGGTGAACGACCCGCCCGGATGGGTCCCCGCCGCCCAGTCGCGGGCGTCGGGGCGGGCGAGGACGTCGAGCAGCGTCGCCGCGTCCAGCACCGACAGCGCGATCGGGCCGCGGTGCGACAGGTGCCCGTTGCTGCCGGGCGGGAACGCCGGGACGAGCCCGCCGGTCGGCTTGAACCCGACCGTCCCGGTGAAGGCCGCCGGGACCCGCACCGAGCCGCCGCCGTCGGTGCCGACCGACCACGTGCCCATGCCGGCCGCGACCGCCGCCGCCGAGCCCCCGCTGGACCCGCCGGGCGTCAGCGCCGGGTCCCACGGGTTCCGGGTGATCCCGAACCGGCCGGAGTCGGTGACGCCCTTCCAGCCGAACTCCGGTGTCGTGGTCTTGCCGAGGATGACGGCGCCCGCCTCGCGCAGCCGCGCCACGCTCGGCGAGTCGTCGCGTCCGGGGGTGGGGTCGCCCGACAGCCAGCTTCCGCGCAGCGTCGGCCAGCCCCGGGCCTGTTCGAGGTCCTTGACGGTGGTGGGGACGCCGTCGGCCGGGCCCCGCTGGGTGCCCCCCACCCAGCGGGCCTCCGACTCGGCGGCCGACCGCAGCGCCCCTTCGGCGTCGACCAGCACGAACGCGTTCAGCTCCGCGTCGCGCGCGTCGATCGCCTCCAGGGCGGCGCGGGTGGCCTCGACCGGGGACGTCTCGCCCCGCCCGTAGGCCCCGGCCAGTTCGGCGGCGGTCATCCCGAGGAGATCGGACATGGGACCCCCTAGGTCCGTGGCGTGCCGGCGGGACGGTCAGATCGCCGCGGGGGCATCCGCCTCCGCACCCCCCGCGTCCGAGCGGAGGAGTTCGAACTCGGTGAGCGCGGCGACCTCGTCCTCGGTGAACCCGGGCGCCACGTACTCGATCTTGAAGGCGTCGCCGTGGCGGCGCAGCACGCACAGGTCGGTGACGACGATGTCGACGCAGTTCAGGCCGGTCAGCGGGTACTCGCACTCCTTGACGAGCTTCGGCCGGCCCTTGGAGTCGAGGTGGGTCGTCAGCACCATCACCGTGACGTCGCCCGCGACCAGGTCCATCGCGCCGCCGATGCCGCCGCCGATCATGTTCGGCGTGCTCCAGTTGGCGAGGTTGGCGTCCGCGTCGACCTGGAACGCGCCGAGCGCGACGAAGTCGACCTTGCCGCCGCGCACCATCTCGAACGAGGTCACGCTCTCGAAGAACGAGGCGCCCTTCTCCAGGTGGACGTACTGGCCGCCCGCGTTGTAGATCTCCGGGTTGTAGTCGTCGCGGCCCGCGATCGTGCCGTAGCCGAGGACGCCGTTCTCCGAGTGCAGGACGATGTCGCGCCCGGCGATGTAGTTCGAGATCAGCGTGGGGATGCCGAGGCCCAGGTTCATGTAGCTGCCGTTGGGCACCAGGCCCGCCGCGACCTCGGCCATCTGGAGGCGGGTCAGGCCGGGCTTGCCGTTGTAGGTGCGGGCGCTGTCGGCGCCGCGCCCCTCCCTCGGCGCCATGTGGTCGTGCGGGACGTCCACGGTCTTGCGGACGACCCGGCTCACGAAGATCCCGGGCAGGCCCACGGTCTCCGGGTCCAGCTCGCCGTCCACGATCTCGTCGACCTCGGCGATCGCGATCTTGGCGCCCTTGGCGAAGGCCGGCATGAAGTTGCGGCCGACGCCCTCGAACGAGAGGTTGCCGAAGCGGTCGGCCTTGGTCGCGCGGATGAGCGCGTAGTCGACCTTCAGCCCCATCTCCAGGACGTGCTCGACCCCGTCGATCACGCGGGTCTCCTTGCCCTCCGCGACGGCGGTGCCGACGGCGGTGCGGGTGAAGAACGCGCCGATCCCGGCGCCGCCCGCGCGCAGCCGCTCCACCAGCGTGCCCTGCGGGACCAGCTCGACCTCGATCTCACCGGCCGCGATCTGCTTCTCGGCCGCCGAGGTCGCCTCGCCCGCACGCGCCGAGAACGACACGATCAGGCGGTTGACCTGGTTGTTCTCGATGAGCGTGTTCGAGCGGTAGTCGCCCGTGCCGAGCGAGTTCGCGACGATGCACAGCCGCTTGGCGCCCTGCTCGCGCAGCGCCACGGTCAGGCTCGTCGGGAAGCTGTGGGTCATCCCGAACCCGGCGATCGACACCGACGCGCCGTCCGGGACGTCCGCCACCGCCGCCTGCGGGGACTCGTACACCTTGTTGATCGTCATGCCTGGCTCCCTGCCTCTGCGCGCACCGGACGGAAACGGGGCAGCGCGCTGCCGTGTCCCGTGTCCTCGAAAACCACCTCGACCTCGTCCCCGATGGCGACCGACTCGACGTCGCAGTCGACGATGTTGGTCATCATCCGGGGACCCTCCTCCAGCTCCACATAGGCGAGGACGTAGGGGGTGACGCCCTTCCACTCGCCTCCGGCCCGGTGGACCACGCTGAAGGAGTAGACGGTGCCGCGCCCGGTGAAGTCCTCCCAGCGCGTGTTGGAGCTGTGGCAGAACGGGCAGATCGGCCGCGGGTACCACATCGCCGATCCGCAGTCGTCGCAGCGGCGACCGATGAACCTGCCCTCGGCCGTCGCCTTCCAGAACTCCTCGGTGTCGGGGTTCACCACCGGCCGCGCGGCCGGCAGGACCGGGCTCCGAACCTCACTCATTTGGCTTCCCTTCCGAGGATCATGGTCGCGCTGCGCATCCGGGTGCCGAGGTCGCCGCCGTTGCCGTGGACCAGGGCGATCTCGCAGTCGGGCACCTGCACCCCCGCGTTCGCCTCGCCGCGCAGCTGCCGGACCGCCTCGATGATCTTGGTGACGCCGCCGCGGTGGCCGGGGTGGTTGTTGCTCAGCCCGCCGCCGTCGGTGTTGAAGGGCAGCCGCCCGTGCGGGGCGACGAGCGCGCCGTCCATGACGAACCGTCCGCCCTCGCCCTTCTCGCAGAAGCCGAGGTCCTCCAGGATCTCCAGGACGGTGATCGTGAAGCTGTCGTAGATCGACACGTAGTCGATGTCGCGGACCGTGACCCCGGCCTGCTCGAACGCGCGCGGGCCGGACCAGACCGCGCTGGTGTAGGTCAGGTCGAGCCGTCCCCCGTTGGTCAGCTTCGCCGACTCGCCCTGGCCCATGATCCGCACCGGCTGCCGCTTCAGCCCGCGCGCCACCTCCTTGCTGACCACGACGATCGCGCCGCCGCCGTCGGTCACCAGGCAGCAGTCCGCGCGGTGCAGCGGGTCGGCGACCATCGGCGAGTTGACGACGTCCTCGACCGTCAGCACCTTCTGCAGGAACGCGTGCGGGTTGTGCGCGGCGTGCTTGGTCGCCGCGACCTTGATCTCCGCGAGCTGCTCGCTGGTCGTGCCGAACTCGTACATGTGCCGCTTGGCCGCGAGCGCGTAGGTGCTGACGAGCCCGGCGCCGGTGAACATCCCCATCTCGAAGGAGTCCTCGGGGCGGATCGGGCCGCCGCCGCCCGGCTGGACGCCCGTCCGCGGCTTGCCCGCGAGCGTGATCAGCGCGACGTTGCACTTGCCCGCCGCGATCGCCGCGATCGCGTGCGACACGTGGTAGATCGGCGAGGCGCCGCCGCTCTCGGTCGAGTCCATGTAGGTGAGGTCGCGCAGACCCAGGTACTCGGCCATCGAGACCCAGCCGCCGCCGTAGCCCGGCGCGTCGTGGCCGCAGAAGTAGCCGTCGACGTCGTCGAGCGTCAGCCCGGCGTCCGCGAGGGCCCCGATCGCGACCTCGGCGTGGATCTGAGCCAGCGACTTGTCGGGCAGCTCCCTCCCCGGATGTTCGTAGGCGCCGATGATCACGGCGGCATCGTTGACGTTCATGTCGTTCCTCCCGGACGCTGGGACGGCACTTCGACGGGCGCCGCGCTGATCGCCTCGGCGGGCGCGGCGTGCGGCCAGTGGGGGGCGCGGGCGTCGGCGTCGTGCTCACCGAGCCGTGGCGCCGGACGCGGCTGCCGCGGCTCGTGGCCGAGCAGGCGCAGCGGGTACCCCTTCTGGCGGCGGGGTCCGTCGAGGAACACCCGCCGAAGTCGGAAATGTGGGTCCTCGGCCCGCTCCCGGGCCGACTGGACGGGCGCGGCGGGGACCCCGGCGCGGGTCAGCTCGCGCAGGCACTCCTGTTTCGAGCGCCCGCGCGTCCACCTGGTGATCGCGCCGTCCACCTCCTCGTGGTCGCGCTCCCACCAGGAGGCCGGCATGTCGGCCATGTGGCCCGCGCCGACCAGTGCGGCCAGCGCGGCGCGTTCCGCGTCGGTCGTGCAGGCGATCGCTATCCACTGGTCGTCGCCCGAGCAGCGGTAGACGTCGTGCGGCGTGCTGCCGGGGCGGCGGTTGCCGGTCGGCTGTGGAACGGTCCCGGCGGCGAGGTGTTCGGCGATGCGGTCCGCGAGCGTCCAGCTCACCAGCTCGCGCTGGGAAACGTCAAGGTAGGTGCCGCGCAGACCCTGGGCCACGCAGTAGGCGATCATGCCGGCGCCGAACAGCGATACCAGCTGGTCAGGGTAGTTGATGTCGGCCGAGGACCACATCGGGCCGCCGCCGGGGTAGCCGGTGACCGAGGCCAGGCCGGAGAGCAGGTCGAGCGTGGAGCCGTAGGAGCGGACGCCCGACTCGGGCCCGGACTGGCCCTGGCTCGACAGCGACAGGTAGATCAGGTCCGGGTTGACCTCGTGGAGCGTCGGCGGGTCGATGCCGAGCCTGCGGGTCACGCCGACGGTGAAGTTCTCGATCAGGACGTCGGCGCGCGCGACGAGCCGCCGCATCTCCGCCCGTCCGTCCTCGGACTTCAGGTCGAGCGTGATCCCGAGCTTGCCCGCGTTGTTGGACTCGAAAAGCGGGGACTCCTCGGTGACCTCCGCGTCGCCCGAGGTCGGGGAGGGCCACAGCCGGAACGCGTCCGGCCGCCCCCTCGACTCGATCTTGATGACGGTGGCGCCGTAGTCGGCGAGCAGCCGCCCGGTGGCGGCGCCCGCCGTGATCGTGCCGAGGTCGAGGACGACGACGCCCTCCAGCGGGGCGCGGTCGGCGCCGTCGGCCGGCGGCGGCGCCGGACGCGGCACCGGGACCTCGTCGATGCCGGAGAGGCCCGGCGGGGGGCCGAACCGCCACGGCAGGCCCTTGAGGGGCGCCAGCGCGCCGTCCCGCCCCGGCTCCGGGAAGAACGAGCGGGCCTGGTACTGGGGGTCGGACGCCAGGTCGGCGATGTCGGCGCCGTAGCCGAACGGCAGGCCGAGGCGCTGCGCGTCCCGGTAGATCTCGCGTTTGGGGCGCCGCGCGGCCCACCGCTCGACGACCGGCCACCAGGAGTCCATGCGCTCGAACCGGACCTGGTCGCCGCGCAGCTCGGGGTCCTCCAGCGCCGGGTCGCCGATCAGCGAGATGAAGGCGTCCCACTGCTCGGGCAGGAAGATGATCCCGACCCAGCCGTCGGCCGCGCGGACCGTGCGCCAGCGGCCGCTGTTCGTGCCCGTCCGGCCGGGGACCACGCCGGTCTCGGCGTAGACGACGTCGCTCTTCCAGTCGATGTAGGCCGCGACGTCGCAGAGCGCGACGTCGACGACGTCACCGCCGGGGCGCAGCGCGGCGAGCATGGACCCGTAGAAGCCGACGAACGCGGCGGCGTGCGCGGTCTGCTCGCCGCCGAGCGTCAGCGGCTCCCGGTCGGGCTCGCCGACCATCGCGGCCAGGCCCCCGTAGCTCTCGGCGAGCAGGCTGTCGGCGTGGGCGTCCGACCTCGGGTCGGCCATGCCGTAGGAGGTGATCGCCACGACGGCCAGCCCGGGGTGGTCGGCGCGCAGGCGCTCGGCCGCCAGGCCGGTCTCCGCCGCGCGGGCCGGGCCGAGGGCGGTGATCACGATGTCGGCCGCCGCCAGCAGCGCGGACAGGCGGGCGCGGCCGTCCCGGCTCTCCAGGTCGATCTGGACGCTCCGCTTGTCGGCGTTCAGCGCGGCGAAGGTGTGGCCCAGGCCGTTCGCGTCGACCGGCTCCCGCCGGCGGAGCGGGTCGCCGCCGGGGGCCTCGCATCGGGTGACGTGATGGCCGAGGCCCGCGAACAGCCGCCCGCAGACCTGGACGGCCACGCCGTCGCCGAGTTCGACGACCCGCAGGAGCCTCCCCCGCCCCCCGGTCCGGGTTCCGTCGCTCATCGGGGACCCGCGCAGATAGAGGCCGCATGCGATACGCACTCCGGCCTTTTCGATTTCAACGCCTCGTGCACAATTTTATGATCAGCGATCGGATCCATGGGAAACAAAACCTCACATGCCTATGGGCGGCCGCGCCGCCGGCCCGGTCGGTGCCGCCGGGCCGGCGGCGCGGTCGGCTCACGCCGCCGCGCCGGTGCTGAATTTCAGGACGGTGCGGTCACCGGCGATCGGCTGGAAGACCGCGTGAACCTGCCGGCCGATCTCCGGTTCGCCCGGCTCACCGGCCAGCACACTGATCACGAGCGGCCCTTCGGCGAGCCGCACGTACACGAGCTGGTAGGGGACCTCGTCGGCGAACGCGGCGAAATACTTCTGGTGCATCGTGCACCAGGACCAGATGGTCCCCGCGCCGCTCACGGCCTCCCAGGACGACTCGCCGGAAAGGCACTCCGGACAGAGCGGAGCGTCCGGGAAGCGGTGCCGGCCGCAGGCCGCGCACTTCTGCAACCGGAGCTCTCCGGCGGCGAGGCCGTCCCAGTACGGCTTGTTGCGGGGGGTGATATCGGGAAGAAGTTTCGCGTACGCGGCGACGTCCATCGGCGTGCCCTTCTAGTCGGCCGTGAATATGTGCGACGTCACGATGGGCGAGACGCACATGTACTGCACGGTGCCGCAGTTCTCGACCTGCCGTTCGCCGGCCTCCCCGCGGACCTGCCGCACCGCCTCCACATGGAGGGCGAAGCCCTGCATGTAGCTCTCGCTCGTATGGCCGCCCGAGGTGTTCATCGGGCGCTCGCCGCCGAGTTCGATCCGGCCGTCGCGGATCCATTCCCAGGAGGCGCCGCGCGGCGCGTGGCCGAAGCCCTCCAGGGTGAAGAGGATCGTCGGGAGGAAGTTGTCGTAGACCTGCATGCAGTCGATCTGGTCAGGGCCGATACCGGACTTCTTGTAGAGGTCCTCGGCGACCGCCGCGCTCGTCGCGTAGTAGAAGTCGGGGCTGATGTAGCTGCGGCCGAGCTCGGCACGGCCCGCTGTGGCGGCCACGCGTACCGGCTTCTTGCTCATTCCCCTGGCGCGATCCATCGAGGTGACGATGAACGCGACCGCGCCGTCGTTGATGATGCAGTAGTCGAGCTTGCGCAGCGGCTGCGAGATGAACCGCGACGCGAGGTACTCGTCCTTGGTGATCTCCTGCTGGAACACCGCGATCGGGTTGCGGGCCCCGTTGGCGCGGTTGTTGATCGCGAGGGGGGCCAGCGCGTCCTCCGGGGCGCCGTACAGGTGCCGGTAGCGCTGGTACATCATCGACAGGTACGCGCCGGTGGAGGTCATGCCGTACATGGCGTCGTAGGCCCCGGCTGGGTCGGCGTCCCCGCCGCCGTACTTCAGGCCCGCCGTCCGGCCGTTCGTCGCGTACACGACGGCGACGGTGTGGGCGGCGCCCGACTCCACGAGCGAGCACGCCTCCTGGAGCGCGACGCCGCTCATGCGCCCGGTGCCCTCCAGGTCATGGACGAACCCCGGACCGGTGAGGCCGGTCATGTCCCCGAAGGGACCGTACTTGATGTTGACGCACAGCAGCCCGTCGACGTCCTTCTGGGTGGCGCCGCAGTCCTCCAGCGCGTCCCTGAAAGCCTCGGCCGCGAGCTGGTACACATCGTTCTTCTGGCTCTTGTCGGCGTACAGCCGCCGGAAGTCCGACGTGCCGACACCGACGATCGCCACGTCCTTCATGGCCATCGCGATATCACCCTTGTACTCGTGCAGGTCGTGGCCGCGGGCCACGATGTCGCGCTATGACGTCGGGTGCTCTTTCTCCAGGATCTCCACGGCTTCGAGCGCCGCCTTCGCGGCCGCGCGGATATGCCGGTGCGCGGCCTCGGCCGCGCGCTCGGGCGAGCGCGCGCTGATGGCTTCACCGAGGTCGACGTATTCCTGTACCGACGATTCGAGTCGTCCTGGAATGGTCACGGAAAGGCTGCGCAGCGCGTGGATGCGGGTGTGCAGCGGGCCCAGCATGGAGGCCAGCAGCGAGTTGCGGGCGCCCGCGACGAGCAGCTCGTCGAACTCGTATATGGCCTGGAGGCGCTCCTCGCCCCGGGGGCGCGGGCGCGTCTTCTCCACCAGCTCCGCGACCTCCTCGTCGGTCGCGCGCAGCACGAACAGCTCGGCCGCGGCGGGCTCCAGCGCATCGCGGACCTCGTAGATCTCCCGTACCTCGGCGCTGCCGAGCCGCGCGACGCGGACGCCGCGGCTCGGCGAGGGCTCCACGAGCCCGAGGGTCTGGAGGTGCCGCATGGCCTCCCGGACCGACGTCCGGCTGACACCGGTCAGCTCGACGAGCTCGCGCTCGGTGAGCTTGCGACCCGGGGGGAGGAGACCCGAGGCGATCGCGTGCCGGATCCGCCGGACGACCATCTCGGGAATGGACTCGGTCGGGCGGTCGATCAGCAGGTCGAGCTTCGGGTCGGTCACGGCAGTCCCTTACTTTTGTCTGACGTACTACAGACTACGTCTGCCAGTAGAAGCCGGTCAAGGTGAGCCGGATCACGGGTCAGGAATGCCGGTCGCCGCCTCATGCCGCGGGACCCGGCCCCTTCGGGAGGGCGCTCAACGGCGCCCCCGCCAGCGTCGGACCGCTCGTTTGCAAATGGCACGAGACCTCTCCCCCGCCCTCCACAACGGTCGGTTCGGGCACCCGCTGCCGGCAGATGTCCATCACATGGCCGCACCTCGTCTGGAATGGGCAGCCCACCGGGGGCCGCGCCGGATCGGGCAGGTCCCCCTCCAGCACGATCCGCTCCGATTTCCGGCGCGGATCGGGGATCGCCGACAGCAGCGCCCGGGTGTAGGGGTGCGCGGGCGCGGTGTAGACGCGCTCCGCCGGGCCGGTCTCGACGATCCGGCCGAGGTACATCACCCCGACCCGGTGCGAGATGTGCCGGACGATGGCGAGGTCGTGCGCGATGAACAGGTAGGTCAGCCCGAACTCCGCGCGCAGCCGCTCCAGCAGGTTGATCACCTGGTTCTGGGTGGAGACGTCCAGCGCGGACACTGCCTCGTCGCAGACGACGAAGCCCGGGTTCAGCGCGATGGCCCGTGCGATCGCCAGCCGCTGGCGCTGCCCGCCGGAGAACTCGTAGGGGTAGCGGTCGGCGTAGCTGGCGCGGAGCCCGACCATCTCGATCAGCTCGTGCACCCGCTCTCGCGCGGCCCGTCCCGAGAGCTTCTCGTGGACGATCAGCGGCTCGGCGATGCTCGCCGCCACGGTCGAGGACGGGTCCAGCGACGAGTAGGGGTCCTGGAACACCATCTGCATGCTCCGCCGCGCCGTCCGCAGGGCCTTGCCGCGCAGGCGCGTGACGTCGTGCCCGGCGACCGTGACCGACCCGGCCGCCGCCGGCACCAGCTTCAGCAGCGCCCGCCCGGTCGTCGACTTGCCCGACCCCGACTCGCCGACCAGGCCGAACGTCTCGCCCTGGTCGATGTGGAAGGAGATGTCGTTGACGGCGCGGACGATCCTCGGGGCCGCGAGCGTCCGCCGCTTGCGGAAGACGACGCTGAGGTCGCGGACGTCCACCAGCGGCCCGGACGCGGGCGCCGGCTCCGGCGAACCGGGCGCCGGGACCTCGGCGCTCGACTTCATGACGCTCATGGGGACCCCACCAGACGCAGTTGCTCGGTACGGCAGCAGCGGCAGCCGCGGCCCTCCCCGACGATCCGGAACTCCGGCGGCGCGGCCGTGCACGTCTCGTTCGCGTGCCCGCACCGGGGGCTGAACCTGCACCCCTCCGGCATCCGCCAGGGCTCGGGGGTGCGGCCCGGGATCGTCGGCAGTTCCTCGCCCCGGACGCCGAGATGCGGCATCGCGCTCAGCAGTCCCGCCGTGTACGGGTGCTTCGGCGCGTCGTACAGGTCGAGCGCGGGCGCGGTCTCGACGACCTCGCCCGCGTACATCACGACGACCCGGTCAGCGAGTTCGGCGACGAGCCCGAGGTCGTGGGTGATGAACAGGATCCCGCAGCCGGTCTCGTCGCGCAGCCGCGCCAGCAGCGCGACGATCTGCGCCTGCACGGTCACGTCGAGGGCGGTCGCGGGCTCGTCGGCGATCAGCAGCCGCGGCTCGCACACCAGCGCCATCGCGATCATCGCGCGCTGCCGCATGCCGCCGGAGAACTCGTGCGGGTAGTCGCGGACGCGGTGGCCCGCGTCCGGGATGCCGACGAGGTCGAGCATCTCGGCGGCGCGGGCGAACGCGGCGCGCCGCGAACCGCCCTTGTGCCGCCGGTAGCCCTCGGCGATCTGGTCGCCGATCGTGTAGGCCGGGTTCAGGCTCGTCATCGGCTCCTGGAAGATCATCGAGATCTCGTTGCCGCGGATGTCGCGCAGCTCCCGCTGCGGCATGCCGATCAGGTCGCGGCCCCGGTAGCGGACGTGGCCGCCGGGCGTGCGGGTGTAGGCGGGCGGCAGCAGCCGCAGCACCGACAGGCTCGTGACGCTCTTGCCCGAGCCGGACTCCCCCACCAGGCCCACGATCTCGCCCGGCCCGACGTCGAAGGAGACGCCGGCGACGACGTTCGTCCAGCCCCGGTCGGTCAGGAAGTCGACGTGCAGGTCCTCGATCTCCAGCAGTTTCGCAGGCTCGTGTTCGGGGGTCATGACGCCTTCCTCGTCTCGCGGCCGAAGGCGTCCCGGAGGCCGTCTCCGATGAGATTGAAGCAGAGCGTCGCGATGGCGATCGCGATTCCGGGATACACGGCGAGGGACGGGCTGCTGCGCATCTCCAGGAACGCCTGCCCGAGCATGCTCCCCCAACTCGCCGTCGGCGGCAGCGCGCCGAGGCCGAGCAGGCTGATCGTCACCTCGGCCAGCAGCGCGGAGGCGAGCAGGAACGAGAGCTGGACGAGCGCGGCGGGCAGGATGTTCGGCAGCACGCGCTTGCGCAGGATCATCAGGCTGGGCGTCCCGATGCTGGTGGACGCCTCGATGTAGACCGCGCGCCTGACCTCCATCGTGCTGCCCCTGACCACGCGGAACATCCGCGGCGCGTAGACGATGCCGAGCGAGACCATCGCGGTCGTGAGCCCGGGGCCGACCGCCGCGATGATGGCGATCGTGAGGATGATCGCGGGGAAGGCCATCAGCACGTCGGCGGCGCGGTCCAGCAGCCAGTCGACGATCCCGCCGAAGTAGCCGCTGACGAGGCCGAGCGGCAGGCCGATGGCGGTGGCGATCGCGACCGCCAGCCCGGCCGCCGCGAGCGACACGCGTCCGCCGTGCATGAGCCGGCTCAGCGTGTCGCGCCCGAGCGTGTCGGTGCCGAGCCAGTGCTCGGCGGTGGGGCCCGACAGCCGGTCGCCGATGTCGACCTGCGCCGGGCCGTAGGGGGCGAGGAGCGGGGCCGCCGCGGTCACGACGATGATCGCCAGCAGCAGCCCGAAGCCGACGACGGCCGACCTGTTGCCGCCGAACCGGCGCAGCAGGGCGCGCCCGCGGGACGCGGGGACGGCGGCGCCGGAATCCTTCTCCGCCGGGACGGGGGCCGGTTTCTTGATGTCCACGCTGCGACTTCGCGTCATGACACCTTGACCTTCGGATTGAAGTAGCCGTACGAAAGGTCGACCGCCAGGTTGATGAGCATGATCAGAATGGCCGTGATCAGCAGGATTCCCTGCACCATGGGGAAGTCCCGGGAGAACACCGAGAAATAGGCGAGCTTGCCGACGCCGGGGAGCGCGAACAACTGCTCGATGACGACGGTCGCGCCGATGAGGCGGTTCGCCTCGACGCCGAACGCCGTGACCACGGGGACGGCGGCGTTCTTCAGCACGTGCTTGACGACGAGCCGGCTGGGATGCAGCCCCTTCGCGCGGGCGGTGCGGATGAAGTCCTCCTGCATGACCGAGGTCACCGACGCGCGCGTCTGCCTGGCGACGACGGCGGTCGGCACGGTCGCGAGCGAGAAGGCCGGGAGGATGAGGTGCTGGAACCACTCCAGCGGGCTCTCGGTGAGCGGCACGTAGCCGACGGCCGGAAGCGTCCGCATCTGGATCGCGAAGACGAGCACGAGCATCATGCCGACCCAGAAATAGGGCAGCGACATGAACGCGCTCGCGGTGACGGTCGAGATCCGGTCCGCCCAGGTGCCCGGCCGCAGCCCGGCCGCCAGGCCGAGTGCGAGCCCGAGCACCGCCGCGATGACCAGCGTGAGGACGACCAGCGAGAGCGTCACCGGGAACCCGGAGGCGACCGCCGAGCGGACGCTCTGCCCGTCCACGAAGGACTTGCCGAGGTCGCCGTGCAGCGCGCCGGTCAGCCAGCTCCAGTACTGGGACATGAACGACTTGTCGAGGCCGAGCTGTTCGCGGATCGCCGCGATCCTCTCGGGCGTCGGATTGTTCCCGGCGAGCGCCACCTCGGGCCCGCCCGGTACCAGTGCGATGAGGCTGTAGATCAGGAAGCTGACGATGAGCAGCATGGGAACCATCGCCAGAAGTCGGACGGACAGCAGACGCAGCACGCCGGGGCCTCCGTTTCTGTGGTGGCGGGTTCCGGCCGGGCGTATCGGGCTCCGGCCGGAACCCGCCCGCTATCGGCGCGTCACTTCTTCTTGACCGCGACGCCGCGGAACTGGCGGGACCCGTCGACGAAGACCTCGACTCCCATCACCTTGTCGTTCATCGCGAGAGGCGTGTTGAGATGGCACAGCGTGACCGGTGAGGCGGCGTCGTCGTGGGCCGCCCGGAAAAGCTGCTTGTAGATGGCCGCGCGGCTCGCCCGGTCCTCGGCGCCCTGCGCCTTCGCGGCGAGATCGTTGATCGTCGGGTTGGAGTAGCCGCCCGGGTTGCTGAACCCGTCCGCGCCGTAATAGGACGAGATCTGGATGCTCGGGTCGGCGTCGGCCTTCTGCTGCACCATGATGGCGTCGACCGACTTGTTCACCGAGAAGCCCTCCATCAGCTTGGGCAGCTCGACCGGCCGGATCGTCATCTTGACGCCGACCTCCTGGAGATTCGCCTGGAGGAGCTCCGCGACCCGCTGGTAGGCGTCGAGGTTGTCGGTTTCCAGGGTGAAGTTGAAACCGTTCTTGATGCCGGCCTTGGCGAGCAGTTCCTTCGCCTTCGCGGGGTCATAGGGGTAGGCGCCCGCCGTGAGCGAGGGGTCGGAGGCGTAGTAGGTGGAGGGGAACATCTGCACCCCGGGCTGGCAGAAACCGCCCTGGAGCTCGTTCACCGACGCGCGGTCGATGGCGTAGTTCAGCGCCTGCCGCACTTCCTTCTTGTCGAACGGCGGCCGTTTCACGTTCAGCGCGATCGTGAAACTGGCGAGGCTCGGCTTCTGGCAGACGGCGAGCCCCGCGTCCTTGGCGGGCTTGTACATGCTGGAGCGCAGGAACGTGACGTCGGCCTGCCCGGTGATGGTGGCGTTCAGCCGCGCGTTGTCGTTGCTGGAGATCAGGAAGACCATCTTCGCGACGTTGACCGCGGCCGGGTCCCAGTAGCCCTTGACCGGCGTGTACTCGACCTTGGTGTTCGGCTCGTAGGCGGTGACCTTGAAGGCGCCCGACCCGCCGGTGGGCATCCGCGCCTGGTTCGGGTCGTCGAAGACCTTCGGGCTCATCATCATGCCCGCGGAGCTGCCGAGGATCCCGATGAGCGGCGCGGCGCCGTCCTTGGTCACCACCTTGACGGTGGCGGAGTCGACGACCTCGACCGAGGTGACGCCCTGCAGCGCCTGCTTGTTGAAGCTCTTGGCGTCGCGGTGCCGGTCGATGTTCGCCTTGACGGACGCGGCGTCGAACGCCGTCCCGTCGTGGTACTTCCAGTTGTCGATCAGCGTCAGCGTCAGGGACTTTCCCTTGTCGCCGATCTTCCATTTCTTCGCCAGCATCGGCTTGGGCTCGCCATTGGCGTCCATGCGGACGAGCGTGTCGTAGACCGGGTACAGGTACATCCAGCTGTTGCTGGTCGTGATCTTGTCCGGGTCGAAGCTCGTGTTGGCGACGCTGTACATCCAGGTGAATGTGGCGTTCTTGTCGATCGCGGCCTTGTCGATCGGCGGGCACGCGACGTTCTGCGCCGGTTTGCCCGCACCGGTGCCGCCGCCGCCGTCGTCATCGCCCGCGCTGCACGCGGTCGTGAGGGTGAGGAATGCGGCGGTCGCCGCGACGATGAGCCTTTTCCGCATCAAGGAGTCCTCCGAACCAAGATGTGGGAGGGGGAAAACGCGGGTGGGGGGGTGGCCTTTGTGCTCCGGATGTCGCGCTATTTCGCGTCCGGAGGGGGACGGGGCCTGATCGCTCGCAGGGTTCCTGCGTCCGGAGAGGACGGGCCCGATCGCTCGGAGGGTGGGTCGCTGAGCGGACTGCCACGGGGTCGCCGCGGCGACTGTTTGTACTTTGTCTGATGAATGAGAACATACGTCTGCTTGCCCGTCAAGATTTGTTTCCACGGGCCGGGTAACGGCGACGGGCCGGAGGCGAGGATCGTCCTCGCCTCCGGCCCGTCGGGCGGAAACCCCGTCGCGCGGCTTTCCGCGCCGAAACCTCAGAACATGATCAGCTCACCGGTTCGAGACTCCGGTCGGGCGCGTCGGCCCCCTCCGGGTGCCCGGTGCCCGCCGCCCGCTTCGGCAGCAGGACGGCCACCGCGATCATCACGACGGCCAGCCCGGCGGCGACCACGAACGCCAGCCGCATCCCGTCGAGCTGGGCGAGCGTCTCCTCGACGCCGCCGGCGATCCGGGAGTCGGCGCGGCGCGCCATGACCGTGACGACCAGGGCCGTGCCGAGCGCCGCCGCGACCTGCTGGAGCGTCCCCAGCATGGAGCTGCCGTGGGAGTACAGGTGGGCCGGCAGCGCGCCGAGGCCGAGGGTGAACACCGGCGTGAACATCGTGGCCAGGGCGACCATCAGCAGCGTGTGCATGCCGAGCACCTGCCAGTACGGCATCGTCTTCGAGATCTGGGTGAACCCCGCCAGCGCGACCACGATGCCCACGGACCCGGGAATGACCAGCATCCGGCCGCCGAAGCGGTCGTACAGCCGTCCGATCGTCGGGCCGAGCAGGCCCATCGCGAGGCCGCCGGGCATCATCAGCAGCCCGGTCTCCAGCGGCGACAGGCCGCGCAGGTTCTGGAGGTAGATCGGCAGCAGGATCATCGCGCCCATCATCGCCAGGAACCCGAGCGACATCAGCAGCAGCGACAGGGCGTAGGTGGCGTGCCGCAGGACGCGCAGGTCCAGCAGCGGGACGTCGCGGCGCTGCAACCGGAGCTGCCGGACGGCGAACACCGCGATCAGCGCGAGGCCGGTCGCGACGATCACCGTGGGCATCGCCGCGCCGCCCGCGCCGTACCGGCTCAGCCCGTACACCAGCGAGCCGAACCCGGCGGCGGCCGCGGCGACGCTGAACCAGTCGATGGCCGACAGCTGCGGCTCCCCGACGTTCTCCAGCCGCGCGAGCCCGCGCCAGGTGACCAGCGCCGCGATCGGCAGCACCGCCGCGAACAGCAGCCGCCACGAGCCGGCCTGCAGGATCAGCCCGGAGACCGCCGGGCCGAGCGCGGGCGCGACCGAGATCGCCATCGTCACCGTGCCCATCACCCGGCCGCGGTCGCGCTCGGGCACGACGGTCATCAGCGTCGTCATCAGCAGCGGCATCATCACCGCCGTGCCCGCCGCCTGCACGATCCGCGCGAACAGCAGCACCTCGAACACCGGCGCGACCGTCGCCAGCGCCGTGCCGGCGAGGAAGACCCCCATCGCGGTGGCGTAGGCGCGGCGCGTGGTGACCCGCTGCAGGAACCACCCGGTCACCGGGATCACCGCCGCCATCGTCAGCATGAACGCCGTCGAGACCCACTGCGCGGCCTGCTCGGTGATGCTCAGGTCCGTCATCAGCCGCGGGATCGCGTTGATCATGATCGTCTCGTTGAGGATGACGACGAACGTCGCGAGCACCAGCAGCCGGACGACGGCGGGGGTCCGGCCGCCGGAGCCGGAGGCGGTCACGCCCTCGTGGGTGACCGCCTCGCGGCCCGGCTCGCGGTCGGGAGTGGCTTCAGGGGTGCTGTTCATGCCGGGGTAGACCGGCGCCGCCGCCGGAACTCATCGCTCCGACCCGAAAATTTATTCGATCATGGCGCCGCCCCCGCTCGGCACGCGCCGCTGACCGGCCGGGTTGCCCCGCCAGCGGGCGCTCGGCGGGATCTGCTCGCCCTTCATCAGGAAGGAGTCGGCGTCGAGCGTGGACCCCTCGCCCATCGTCACGTCGTAGTGGATGAACGCCTCCACGCCGACCGTGCAGCGGGCGCCGATGCTGGTGCGGCCCGACTTGAAGACGCCCTCCTCCAGGGAATGGCACTGGATGACGCTGCCCGCGTTGAGCGTGCATTCGTCGCCGAGCGTCACCAGCGTCTTCTCGGGGATGGCGCAGCCGTCGTCGAAGACGCGGCGGCCGACGCGCACGCCGAGCAGGCGCCAGAGCACGTTCTTGTACGGGGTGCCGCTGAACAGCGCCTGCCCGCCCATCTTCCAGAGCCGCTCGTGGAACCAGAAGTACGGGTCGTAGATCGAGCAGAGCCGCGGTTCGAGGGAGCGGAAGTGCAGCAGGGCCCGTTCGACCAGCACGCCGTAGGCCGCGCCGAACAGCAGGGTGGCCGCGACCCCGGCCGCCACCCCCGCCGCGGCGTGGTCGTGGAACTGGTCCTCGGCGAACAGCCACAGGACCGTCACGGCGAAGAGCCGGAACCACCGCACCGCGAGGAACAGCAGCATGGTGGCGAGGTTGTAGCGGTTCTTGGCCGCGAGCCGGCGGCGGAACTCCTCGCCCTTCTCCAACTCGGCGAACGCGTGGTCGCGCTCGACCGCCCTCGGGATCTCAAAGCACGGCGAGCCCAGCAGCCCGGTGTTCTCGCGGACGGGGCCGTCGACCGGGACGGCGACCTTCGTCCCGAGCAGGACGTTGTCGCCGACGGCCGCGCCCGCCGGGAACGCGATGTTGTTGCCGAGGAAGTTGCGCGCCCCGATCCGCACCTCCGACACCGTGAACGACGTGCTGGAGAAGTCGATGTTCATCACCCACAGCGCGTCCGAGACCATCGTTCCGCTGCCGACGGTCGTCAGATACGGCGAATGGTGCTGGAGCTCGGTGCCGAAGTTGCTTCCCGTCTGCACGATCGGACGCGCGAACCGGTACCCGAGCGCGCGCAGGTAGCCGACGATGTAGGAGCTGTCGCCGAACAGGTCGTGGAAGAAGGTGATGTTCGTCAGGCGCCGGGTCGCCGTGACCGCCCAGTAGTGCCACCCGTACAGCCGGTAGACCTTTCCGGGCCGGACGAACGGGGCGATCACCCGGGGCACGGTCAGCACGAAGATGAGCCCGAGCGCCGCGCCGCCGAAGAACAGCAGGCCCGAGATGATGATCGCGTCGCCGTAGAGCGCCATGCGGCCGAGGCCCTCGGTGTCGGCCGCCATGATGTCGGCCAGCATCGGAAGCTGTGTGAGCAGCGCGACCGGAACGATGATCGCCAGCGGCCAGGCGACCGCGAGCAGCGCGAACAGCTGCGCGACGCCGTAGCCGAACCTGCGCGCGGTGCCGCACCGGCGCGGCGGGACGGTCAGGTAGCCGGTGCCGGTGGGACGGGCCGGGCAGCCGTGCCAGCGCTCGCCGCCCGGCACGACCTGCCCGGAGTGCAGCGAGGAGGCGTGCCCGAGCTGGGTGTCGTCGCCCATGGCGGTGTCGACGTCCAGCACCGTCTTGGCCCCGACGAAGACGCGGTCGCCGAGTGTGATCGCGCCCGTCCGGACCACCCCGCCGTCGACCCGGTAGCCGGGCATCGCGCAGTTCTCCCGGACGAGCGTCCCGGCGCCGATCGTGAGCAGGTCGGTGCAGACCATCGTCCGGGAGAGCACGACGGCACCCGGGCCGATCTTCGCGCCGAGCGCCCGCAGGTACAGGACGTGGAGCGGCGATCCCGCGAGCAGCATCAGGGGGCTCGTCCGGACGAGCGTCTTCACCGTCCAGAACCGCACGTAGGCGAGGCTCCACACCCGGAACCGCCGGGGTTTCCAGCGGCCGATCAGCGCCCACTTCGCCAGCACGGGCAGCGCGCACAGGTAGCCGAACGTCGCGGCGCCGAACGCGACGCACCGCAGGTAGAGGTCGGGGAACCCCTCGAAGTCCGAGGTCCATTCGTAGCCGACCGTCGCGACGACGGCGCCGACATAGGTGGTCGCGACGAACAGCAGCAGTTGCAGGACGGCGCAGACCACGTACTCGTGGCGGCGCGTCCGCACACCCGCCTCGGGCACCGCCTCGGTGTCCGCCGCCGCCGCGGCCTGGTCGAGCACCCGTTCGGCGAGCACCGCCGCCAGGCCCCTGACGTCGGGGTTCTGGTAGACGTCGAGCATCGACACCGGCAGGTCGGTGCGCTCCCGCAGCGCGGCGCAGAAGCGCGCCATCAGCAGCGAGTCGGCGCCGAGGTCGTCGAAGAAGTCCGCGTCGGCCGACACCCGCTCCACCCGCATGACCCCGGCCAGCGCGGCGGCGACCGCGCGCTCGGCGTCGGTCTCCGGCGCGAGGTGGCCGCGCCGCCCGGCGAGCGCGCGCGGGGCCGAGGGCGCCGGCAGCCGGGCGCGGTCGGCCTTGTCGCTCGGGAGCATGGGGATGGCCTCCAGCTCCTCGAAGTAGGCGGGGACCATGTAGCCGGGCAACCGCTCGCGCGCGCGTCCGCGCAGCGCGTCGCGGTCCACGGCGACGCCGGGGTTCCGCCGCGTGTAGTAGGCCACCAGCTCGGTCTTGCCCGGTTCGGACTCGTGGGTGCCGACCACCACCTGCGCGACGTCGGGCGCCTGCGAGAGCACCGACTCGATCTCGGTCAGCTCGATCCGGTAGCCGCGGATCTTGACCTGGGTGTCGATGCGGCCCTGGTACTCGATCTCGCCGTCGGGGGTGATCCGGCCCAGGTCGCCGGTGCGGTAGATCCGGCCGGAGGCGTTGCCCTCGATGCCGACGAAGTCGCGGACGAACTTGCGCGCGGTGAGGTCGTCCCGGTTCACATAGCCGCGCGCGAGCCCGATGCCCGCGATGCCGATCTCGCCCGACTCGCCCGGCGGCAGCGCCCGGTCCTCGTCCGGGTCGAGGATGACCACGGCGTAGGTGGGCAGCGGGATGCCGATGGTCACGGGGCGGCCCGGGTCCAGGGGCGTCCACGTCGCGGTGACCGTCGCCTCGGTCGGCCCGTAGACGTTGAGGAACCTGCGGCCCGGACGGTGCCAGCGCGCGACGAGCTCCTGGGGGCACGCCTCGCCCGACACCAGCAGGAAGCGCAGCCGGGGCAGGTCGCCGTCGAGGGTCGCGAGCAGCGTCGGGACGCAGCACATCGCGGTGACGCCGTGCTCCAGCAGGAAGTCGCGCAGGTCGGGGCCGACCAGCACCGACCCGCGCGGCTTCGGGACGAGCGTCGCCCCCGCCAGCAGCGGCACCCAGATCTCCTCGACGGAGAAGTCGAACGCGATCGTCATGCCCTGGTACATGCGGTCGGTGTCCTGGACGCCGTAGACCTCGACGGCGACGCGCACGAAGTTGCAGATGGCGGCGTGCTCGATCGCGACGCCCTTCGGGCGGCCCGTCGACCCCGAGGTGTAGACGATGTAGCACAGGTCGTCGGCCGGGGCGCCCCTCTCGGCGGTGGTGAGGCGGTGGCCGGGCAGCGCGCCGATCCGCTCGTCCGCCTCGTCCAGGCACACCACCTCGGCCTCGGCCTCGCGCAGATGTTCGCGCAGCCGGGTGAGTGACAAGGCCGTGCGGACGCCCGCGTCCTCGATGATGTAGGCGAGCCGGTCCGGTGGGTACCCGGCGTCGAGCGGCACGAACGCCGCGCCCGCCTTCAGCACGGCCAGCATCGCCACATAGGAGCGCACGGCCTCGTCGAACAGCAGCGCGACCCGGTCCCCGGGGCCGACGCCGCGGGCCAGCAGGTGGCGGGCGAGCCGGTTGGCCCGCTCGTCCAGATCACCGAAGCTCAGCGTGGACCCGCCGGTGTCGACGGCCGGATGGTCCTCCCTCCCCGCCGCCAGGAAACGGTCGCAACGCTCCTCGAACAAACCCTCCAGCCGCTCACCCGGCCGCCAGCGGATGTCCCGCCCGTGGCCCGTGGGCACCAGGACGTGGTCCGCGGTGACGTGCCGGGCCGTCTCCGCGGGGGCGACCGGTATCCGGTCGCCCGCCTCCGTCGTGCTGTTCGTACCGCCCAACTGAAACTCCTCGAATCGCCTCCGCGCCCTAGTCAAGGGCCGCAAAGAAGGGAGGTCAGAATCGGAAGATGGTCTAACCCTGCCATTGGATTTCCAACAACAATGACCGGAGGCGGTCATTGGGCAGGCTGGCAGCCATATCCATTGACAGGCGCGCGATATGGGTTTGAACGTTTCAATAACGGTTCACCGGCGCCGCTGTCCCGACTAATTTCGGTAAAGCGGTCGGGGCGATATTCGGCCCGCGCCCCGGAGGTGGCCGACCTCACAATTCACAAGTGGTCTACCACAGGCGCCCCGAAGGAAACCCGCAGGATATACCACCGCCGCCCGCCCGACTATTCGGTCGTGGCGCCGGCGCCCCGCCGGTGGTCAAGGTAGGTGAGGACCGCCTGGACGCGCCGGTGGCCGCCCGCGTCGGGAGGCAGCCCGAGTTTCGCGAAGACCGAACCGATGTGTTTGTGGACGGCGTTCCCGGTGATGCGCAGCCGACACGCGATGGCGGCGTTGTCGTGCCCCTCGGCCATGAGCGCGAGCACCTCGTGTTCGCGCGGGCTGAGGCGCGCCAGGGCGTCGTCCTCGCGGCGGACGAGAAGCTGCGAGATGACCTCGGGGTCCATCGCGGTGCCCCCGGCCGCCACGCGGCGCAGCCCGCCCGTGAACTCCGCCACCCGGCTCACCCTGTCCTTGAGCAGATAGCCGATTCCCCCGCGCCCGTCGGAGAGCAGTTCCCGCGCGTATTCGCGCTCGACATATTGCGACAGCACCAGCACGGGCAGCCCCGCGTGCAGCCGGCGGGCGCGCAGCGCCGCGCGGATCCCCTCGTCCTTGTAGGACGGCGGCAGCCGCACGTCGACGATCGTGACGTCCGGGCGGTGCTCGGCGACCGCGTCCAGGAAGGCGGGCGCCTCGCGGGCCACGGCGGCGACCTCGAAGCCCCGGGCGGCCAGCAGCAGCTCCAGGCCGCCGGCCAGCAGCACGTTGTCCTCGGCGATCACGACCCGCACGGGACCTCCACGGCGAGCGCGGTCGGGCCGCCCGGGGGGCTCGTGAGGCGGAGCGTCCCGTCGAGCGCCGCCACCCGGCGGCGGATCCCGGCGAGGCCGGTGCCGCGCGCCTCGTCCGCGCCGCCCGCGCCGTCGTCGGCGACGAGGATCGACAGCCGGTCGCCCGCGCGCTCGACGCGCACCTGCGCCCGGGTGGCGCGGGCGTGTCTCGCGATGTTCGCGAGCGCCTCGGTGACGGCGAAGTAGGCCACGGTCTCGACGGCGGCCGGGACCGCGTCCAGCCGCCCGACGCTCAGCCGGGTCGGCACGGCGGAGTCGGCGGCCAGCGCCGCGAGCGCCCCGGCGAGGCCCCGGTCGGCGAGGATCGGCGGGTAGACGCCCCGCACGACGCCCCGCAGCTCGGCCATGGCCTCCTCGACGCCCTCGTGCGCGTCCCCCACCAGCACGGCCACGTCCTCGGGGGCGCCGGCGAGCGACTCGCGGGCGACGCCGAGCCGCACCGCGACCGCCACCAGCCGGGCCTGGACGCCGTCGTGCAGGTCCCGCTCGATCCGGCGCAGCTCGGCGGCGTGGGCGTCCAGGGCGTCCGCGCGGGTCCGGGTCAGCGTCTCCACCCGCGCGGACAACCGCTCCGACAGCCTCTCGGCGGGCGTCGGCGCCAGCAGCGCCAGGCAGAGCCGGGCATGGGCGCGCGCCAGCGGAGGGCCGCCCCACCACGCCACCGCGAGGAGCACGGCGGCCTGCGCGGGCGCGGCGGTCAGCGCGACCGTCCAGCCGTCCACCGGGACGTCCCCCTGGAGATGGGGCGGTGCGTCGGCCGGGAACGCCCACCAGGCCGTCATCGCCACCAGCGCCGTCACGATGTTGCCCACGCACAGCACCAGCGCGAGCCCGGAGGGAAGCGCGGTGCCGACGTGCGCGACCGGCCACAGCAGACCGCGCCGCAACGCCGGGCCGACGCGGGCCCTGGTCATCGGAGGGGTCATCGGAGGGGTCATCGGACGGGCGGGCACCGCGACGCCCAGCAGCCGCCCGGCGCGCCGCCGGTGCCGCTCCGCCCAGGCGCGCCCCTGCGCCGGGACGGCGAGCAGCGGCGCCCCGAGCACGGTGACGACGGCGGTGCCCAGCGCCCCGAACAGGTAGGCCGCGGCCGCCCACCGGTCGCGCATGTCCACTCCCTCCCGTCGCCGAGCCCTCAGTATCCGGGCGCCGCGCACGGCGGGCACTACAGCTAGCTGTAGTCACGACCCGCAGCGGGCTGCATTCTCGCGGCGGGCGTACGGACCTAGCGTCCCGGCCCATGACATCGAGAACATTCACCCGCGCCCTGGCGCGACGGCTGGGCGCGCTGGTCGCGCTACCCGTCCTGGCGGCCTCGGGCACGGTCGCCGCAGCCGCAGGGCCCGGCCCCGGCCCCGGACTCGCCCGCTACTACGGCCAGCACGTCACCTGGACGAGCTGCCAGCAGGGCTCCGACGACGAGCAGGGCCGCGAGCTGGACCGGGCCGGGGCCCGCTGCGCGCGGATCACCGTCCCGCTGGACCACACGCGCCCCGGCGGCCGGACGATCACCATCGCGCTGTCCCGGATCGCCGCCACCGACCGGGACCACCGGGTCGGCGCGATGATGCTCAACGAGGGCGGCCCCGCCGAACCGACGCTCGGCATGCCGCTGGAGGCGCGCCGGTACATGGGCGCGGTGGGCGCGCGATACGACCTGGTCGGGATGGACCCGCGCTTCGTCGGACGCAGCACGCCGCTCGACTGCGGATGGCCCGGCGGCATGTGGATCCGCTCGGCGGGCTCCACCAGGGCCGCCTTCGACAGCCAGGTCGCCCTCCAGAAGGACCTGGCCGAACGCTGCGCGCGCAGCAGCGGCGACGTCCTGCCCTACGCCGACACCCGCGATACCGCCCGCGACATCGACATCGTCCGCGCGGTGCTCGGCGAGCGCCGCCTCTCCTACCTCGGCTACTCCTACGGCTCCTACCTCGGCGCCGTCTACGCGCAGATGTTCCCCGGGCGGACCGACCGGATGGTGCTCGACAGCCCCGGCGACCCGCGCGTGTGGGGTCCCCGGCTGACCGGCACCGAGGGCCCCTCGGAACGGGCGCTGCGCGCGTGGGCGGCCTGGACGGCGGCGCGGCACGGCGAGTACGGCCTCGGCCGGACGCGGGCCGCCGTGCTCGGCACCGTCGCGCGGATCGTCCGGGCCTCGGCGGCGCGCCCGCTGCGCGTCGGCCGGTACACGGTCGACGAGCACCTCGTCCCGTACCTGGTCTACGGCGGTGTCGGCAACGACCGCGACGAGGCGCGGGCCTCGTTCGCCTCCAGCGTGAAAGTCCTGGACGCGGCGGCGCGCGGCGAAGAGGCCACGCCCACACCCGAGCTGGAGGGCGCGCTGCGGTTCAATCTGAGCGGCGGGAGCTCCGCGCTCGTCAGCCCGGCGGCGGCGATCCTGTGCGGCGACCGGGCCGCCCCGCGCGACCCCGAGGTCTACTGGGGCGACGTCCAGCGCTCCCGGCGCCGCCATCCGCTCTTCGGGCCCATCACGAACAACATCGGGCCCTGCGCGTTCTGGCCCGCGCCGCCGCGCGAGCAGCCGACCGCGATCACGACCGGGGCGCCGGCGCTGCTCGTGTCCGCCACCGGCGACACCGCCACGACCTACCGGGGCGCGCTCGGGCTGCACGGGCTGATGAGCGGATCCCGCCTGCTCACCCTGCGCGGGACCATCGCCCACGGCATCTACGGCGAGTACGGCGCCCCCTGCGTGGACGCCAAGGTGAACGCCTACCTCGCGTCCGGGACGCTCCCCTCTCGGAACCCCACATGCGCGCCGGGCCGGAGGTGACGCGTCAGGCGTTCAGCAGAGGAACGATCTCCTCCAGGACGTAGGTGCCCGGGTCGCGACCCTTGAGCGGCGTCTCCAGCACGCGGACGCCGTGGGTCGCGGCCTGTTTCTTCAGCAGCGAGCGCGAGCCGGACTCGACGCCGCCGCCGATCACCAGCAGGTCGACGTCGCCGCCGCCGAGATGCGCGATCGCGTCGGCGTCGACGGTGACGCCCGTCCCCTCGATGCCGTGCTCGCTCATGGCCTTGGTGACGGAGTCGACGATGGCGCGGCCTCGGCCGATGACCAGGACGGTCATGGGGTCCTCCTCTGTGGCGTGGGAGCCTCGCTCGGAATGAGCGCGAGCAGGAGGCGGTTCAGCTCCGCGATCCGCTCCGCTCCGATCTCTATGACTAGTTCCCGTTGGAAGTCGTCCATATCGTCGCGGGCCTCGCGATGGCGCCGCCGCCCGTCGGGGGTGATGAGCAGCAGGTGCTCCCGGCGGTCGTCGGGGTTGCGGTCGCGCCGGATCACCCCGGCCCGCTCCAGCTCGTCGATCGACTGGATGATCGCCGGGCCGCTCACGCCCATCAGCCCGGCGAGCCGCTGCTGCGAGCAGGGCTCGGCGCTCGCCAGCGCGGTGAGCAGGCCGAAGTGGCGCGGCCGCAGGCCCCGCGAGGCGAGCCGCTGCTCGCCGCGCCGGCGGAGGCGGTGGTGGCAGCGGGCGATGAGGAACCCGGTGCGCGCCAGCAGTTCGGCGGGCAGCGCGTCCCGCAGGTCGGGGATCAGGTCGAGCAGGATCGGGACGAGGCGGGCCCGCTCGTCCGCCGACAGGCACGCGAACGCGGCCCGCTCGGCCTCGTCGGCCGCCGCGCGCAGCTCCTCGCACGCGCGCTCCCCGGCCTCGGTCGCCCGCAGCGCGTACCGGCGGCGGTCGGCGGGGTCCCGCTCGCGGACGACGTAGCCGGGGGTTTCGAGGCCGTCCACGACCTTGACCATGTCGGTGCGGCTGATGTCGAGCAGCGCGCCCACCCGGGCCTGGGACAGGGGCCCGGCGTGGATCAGCAGGAGCAGCACGCCGATCTCGCGCGGATGCCGGCCGATGGGCATCGCGTCGGCGCCGTGGGCGTGCACATGGAGGAACGCGCGCTTCATCAGGTGCCCGGTGTAGCCGAGCAGACCCCGGTCGGAGCCCGGGGGGGTCATATCTTCACTGGTCATCAGTATAAGTCTAGCAAAGTTTACGGATGATTAAGCATCTTGACGATTAACGAGCTGGACGCTACCTTGGTCTCCGTCGCACGAGCGAGGACTGGGGGCTCCATGTCCGATTTGTCGCAGTGTGTAGGGGGATCGACGTCTCTATCGGAGACGTCGGATTCAGGGCCGGATTCCGCCCCGGATTCGGGGCCGGATTCAGAGCCGCATTCACGGGCGGCCACCCGCGGGTGGGCCGGTCCGCCGGGCCGAGCCCGCGCCGGGCTTTTCGCCGGGAACCGAAGCAGGTAATCCGCCGGCTCCCGGCGGGGGGGACGAGGGACGTGTGCGGTGCGGCCGGCGGGGCCGCCGCACCGCACACCTACGGGCGTCCGGCGGCTAGGCCGGACGCCGGCTTTCCCCTGCCCTCAGGTCGATGATTTCGTCGAGGTCGTACAGCGCCCTTCTCGTGGTGCCGTGCCGGGTGAGCTTGCGACGGCTCGCCCACTTCCTGATCGTGGCCTCGGAAACGCCCGCGGCGAGCGCGGCGAGTTCGGTCGGGACGAGGCGAGTCTGTGTTCGCGGCGTCATCCTGTTCCCCCCATAAGACCATCCCCCGGGTTTTCTCTCCGTCGTAGCTGATGCGCTAGGTCGAGCCATTGATGAGGACGCCAAACATGGCCCGCCGCGCACTTGACATCGCGTCCGCCGCGGCCGTCCCATTCGCGCGGAGACGCCATGATCTTCGCGTTGCAGCCGGGCCAGACGCATTCGCCGATCTCCAGCCGCCCGGCATCGGGCGTCGAGTCGCGGCCGACCCGCGCCACCGCGACGACCTCATTGGCGAATTCGACCGCCGCGGAATGCGCCAGCATCCAGTCGAGGTGGGTGAGGACGAACGCCGCCAGCGCGCGCGGCTCGCGCCGCTCGGGCCGGCAGACCCGGCGCTCGTCGGCGATCAGGGCCGCCCAGGACGCGAGCGTGGACAGGATCGCCGACCGCGCGGCGACGGCCCTGTCGTTGAGCGTTATCCCTGCTCGGCGGCTTCCCCTGCGGATCTGGCCGACCGGCGGGCCGGCGGTGTGGGCCAGTGCGGCAGCGCACTCGTCGAAGAGGTCGGGGAGCTGCTCGACGGCGCTGCGGGTGGATTCGTGACACGCGACGCAGACCCGGCTTCCGGGCCGCGGGATCTGGCGCCGCCGCTGGGGTCGACGGTCGCCACAGCTAGGTCCGCCACAAAGAACTATGTCCATTTTGATCACCTGACAACTAAGGACCAGTCAACGGGCATGATGGGCGGGGACCATCGCGTTCATGCTCAGCACGACAGTGCAAGCGGTGCCCTCGGCACGCTTCCCTGTTTTCGCCGCCGGCGTCCGCCTGATCGGCGAAGAACCCTCACGGTGAGAGAATTAGTACGCTACGTCCCCGGATACAAGCCCACAGCCGTATAGCCCCCCGTCGTTAATCTCGCGTTCCGCATCGATCATTGCTCGCGGCTTCGCAGCGGCGGCCTGTCCTCCACCGCTTCCCGATCGAACGCTAAGGAACGGCCGCTGGATCCGTCCAGTCTGTATACCAATCATTTCGTTGTCCACACCTGGACATGCCTCCCCGCTAACTCCTCTTGCCGTGGCGTCGTCTCAGGGGTTTCATTGCGCGGCCGCGCCCGCGCATTGATCATCAGTGCCCGCAGCGATCTTCAATCGCGCTTCAGACCACAATTTGTGAATGCCACCTCACGTTATGAAATGAGCTCTGACCGGCCCGTCTTTCCAGCTCGGAGCCGATCAGTTTTCTGCCCGTTGACATCGGTCGACCGATGATGTCACGCTGATTCCGGCGGCAGAGCCATGCGCTCGGCCGAGACGGCACCGAGAGCCTCTCCCCCGCCCCGCACGGTCTCACTCCGTGATCGCATTCGTCCTCCACACCCCCGCGGGTCCGACCCGGCCGGCGTCCCCTCGACCATCGAGCGGGCCGCCCCCCGTCCGGCATCGTGCCCACCCCGCCGACGCACACGATCGACGCGCACGGCGCATCCATGTCGCTCCGGCGCGAGGTGGAGGAGACCGGGGAGATGGGTCCCGGAGCCTTGACAGTCCGCTCATTCGAGGAGTTGGCGACGTTGCTCACCCAGGGACAGACGGAGGATGACCTCGCGCGGGACGTGCGGCTGAACGAACTGCGCGCCCTCAAGGAGACCGTGCGCGAGGGGGCCGATCCGGAGGCCACCAGGCGCCAGCACGGCAAGGGCAAGCTCACCGCGCCCGAACGCATCGCGATGCTGCTCGACGAGGGCAGCTTCACCGAGATCGAGGGGCTGCGCAGGCACCGCGCCACCGGTTTCGGGATGGAGCGGCGCAGGCCGCACTCCGACGGTGTCATCACCGGCTGGGGCACGGTGTTCGGCCGCACCGTCTTCGTCTACGCGCACGACTTCCGGATCTTCGGCGGGGCGCTCGGCGAGGCGCACGCGGAGAAGATCCACAAGGTCATGGACATGGCGCTGGCGGCGGGCGCCCCGCTGGTCAGCCTCAACGACGGCGCGGGCGCCCGGATCCAGGAGGGCGTCACCGCGCTCGCCGGCTACGGCGGCATCTTCACCCGCAACGTCCACGCGTCGGGGGTGATCCCGCAGATCAGCGTGATGCTCGGCCCGTGCGCGGGCGGGGCGGCCTACTCCCCCGCGCTCACCGACTTCGTCTTCATGGTGCGCGGGGTGTCGCGGATGTTCCTGACCGGGCCGGACGTCGTCCAGTCCGTCACCGGCGAGGAGGTCTCCCAGGAGACGCTCGGCGGCGCCGACATGCACGCGACGACGTCGGGGCTGTGCCACTTCGTCCACGACGACGAGGAGAGCTGCCTCACCGACGTCCGCTACCTGATCTCGCTGCTCCCCTCCAACAACCGGGAGATCGCGCCGGTGCGCGTCACCCACGACCCGGCCGACCGGCGCACCGACGCGCTCGAACGCCTGGTGCCCGCCGAGCCCAACCGGTCCTACGACGTGCGCGACGTCCTGGAGGAGATCCTCGACCTCGGCGAGTACATCGAGGTCCAGACGCACTGGGCGGCGAACGTGGTCTGCGCCCTCGGCCTGCTGGACGGGCGGACGGTCGGCATCGTCGCCAACCAGCCCGCCGTCCTCGCCGGGGTCCTGGACCTCGACGCCAGCCAGAAGGCCGCCCGGTTCGTCCGGTTCTGCGATGCCTTCAACATCCCGCTCGTGACGCTGGTCGACGTCCCCGGCTTCCTGCCGGGCGTGGACCAGGAGCACGGCGGGGTGATCCGGCACGGCGCCAAGCTGCTGTACGCGTACTGCGAGGCGACGGTGCCGCGCGTCCAGGTCATCCTGCGCAAGGCGTACGGGGGCGCCTACATCGTCATGGACTCCCGCTCGGTCGGCACCGACCTGTCGCTGGCCTGGCCCGGCAACGAGATCGCGGTGATGGGCGCCGAGGGCGCCGCCAACGTGATCTTCCGGCGGGAGATCGCCGCCGCCCCGGACCCGGAGGAGGCCAGGAAGCAGAAGATCAAGGAGTACCGGGACGAGCTGATGCACCCCTACTACGCCGCCGAGCGCGGGCTCGTGGACGACATCATCGAGCCGGGCGAGACGCGCGCCGCGCTCTGCGGGGCGTTCAGGATGCTGAGCGCGAAGCACGCCGTCCCGCCCACCCGCAAGCACGGCATCCCGCCCCAATGAGCGGCGTGCTGCAAGTGGCCGGCGGGCGCCTCGACCCCGCCGAGCTGGCCGGGCTGGTCCTGGCGCTCCACCTGGCGCGGCGGGCGGCCGCGGCCGCCGCCACCGCACCCGGTGGACGCAGCGTGCTGATCCCGCCGCCGTTCGTCCCGCCGCACAGCTGGACGCGCCGGGAGCCCGGCCGTCCCTGACCGCCTCCACCGATGCTCCCGATGGTCACCCGCCACCAGTGAAACGCGAGGCGCGCGAGCGCCTTACGAAGGCCGGACCCGTCCCGGGTCCGGCCTTCCTCATCTCATTCTTCCTTTCCCTATCAGGGAGGTTTGGTGGACACGCCCGTCATCGTCGTCGGCGCCGGTCCCTCGGGGCTGGTCCTGGCGGCGGAGCTACGCCTCGGCGGCGTCGAGGTCATCGTCCTGGAGAAACTGGCGAAGCGCTCGGGGGAATCCCGGGGACTCGGATTCACCGCGCGCACGCTGGAGATGTTCGACCAGCGCGGGCTCGTGCCCCGCTTCGGCGAGGTCGAGACGAGCCCGCAGGGCCATTTCGGCGGCATACCGATGGACTACTCGGTCCTCGCGGACGCCCACTTCGGGGCGCGCGGGATCCCGCAGTCGCGCACCGAGGAGGTGCTGGAGGACTGGGCGACCGAACTCGGCGCCGACATCCGGCGCGGCGTCGAGGTCGTCGGGATCACCGACGACGGCGAGGGCGTCGACGTCGACGCCGTCGGGCCCGACGGCCCGCTGACCCTGCGGTCCCGCCACGTGGTCGCCTGCGACGGCGGCCGCAGCACCGTCCGCGCGCTCACCGGCTTCGAGTTCCCCGGGACCGACTCGACCATCGAGATGTTCCTCGCCGACGTCGGCGGCTGCGTCATCGAGCCGCGCCAGATCGGCGAGAAGGTGCCCGGCGGCATGGTGATGTCCGCGCCGCTCGGCGAGGGCTACGACCGCATCATCGTCGTCGAGCGCGGCACGCCGCCGCGGCGGCGCACCGCCCCGCCGGACTTCACCGAGGTCGCGGACGCGTGGCAGCGCCTCACCGGCCAGTCCCTGCACGGCGGGCACGCCCGCTGGGTCAGCTCGTTCGGCGACGCCACGCGCCAGGTCACGCGGTACCGGCTGGGGAACGTGCTGATCGCGGGGGACGCGGCGCACACCCACCTCCCCGCGGGCGGCCAGGGCCTCAGCGTCAGCGTCCAGGACGCCTTCAACCTCGGCTGGAAGCTGGCCGCCACCGCCGCCGGACGCGCGCCGGACGGCCTGCTCGACAGCTACCACGCCGAGCGCCACCCGATCGGCGCGCGGCTGCTGATGAACACCCAGGCGCAGGGGATGCTCTACCTCAGCGGCGTCGAGATGGACCCGCTCCGCACGGTCTTCTCCGAGCTGATGGACGACGCGAACGTCCGGCGGCGGCTGGCCGGGATGGTCAGCGGCCTCGACGTCCGCTACGACGTCGGGCCGGGTTCGCACCCGCTGGTGGGGCGCCGCGTCCCCAAGGTCGAACTCGTCGTCGGCGACGCCAAGACCAGCACGTTCGGCCTGCTGCACGACGGCCGCCCGGTGCTGCTGCGGCTGCGCGAGGGCCTCGCGCCGGCGGCGGGCCTCGCCGAGCACGTCAAGGTCGTCGACGCCGTCCCGCACGGGCTGCCCGACGACAGCCCCCTGTGCGGCACCGCGACGCTTCTGGTCCGCCCCGACGGCTACGTCGTCTGGGCCGGCGACGACGGCTCCGGGCTGCGGGACGCCGCGTCCCGCTGGTTCGGCACACCCCGCTAGTCAGGACCCTCGCGAGCGAAGGAGAGATCCGATGCACAGCACCCTCATCGTCGCCCGGATGGCACCCGAGTCCGAGGCGGAGGTCGCGGGGCTGTTCGGCGCGTTCGACAAGACCGAGATGCCCGGGCTGATGGGCACCCGCCGCCGCCAGCTCTTCCACTACCGGGGCCTGTACTTCCACGTGCAGGACTTCGCCGACGACCACGGTGGCGAGGCCATCGAACAGGCCAAGACCCATCCGCTGTTCGTGCAGGTCAGCGACGACCTCCGGGCGCACATCACCGCCTACGACCCCGCAACCTGGCGCTCGCCGTCCGACGCGATGGCGACCCGCTTCTACCACTGGTCCACGGAATGAGCCGAGGGGGCGACGCCTCGATGGGGCATCGAGCAGTGATCACGGGAATCGGTGTGACGGCACCGGGCGGCATCGGGACGAAGGCGTTCTGGAACCTGCTCGCCGAGGGACGCACCGCCACCCGCACCATCAGCTTCTTCGACCCGGCGCCGTTCCGGTCCCGGGTCGCGGCGGAGATCGACTTCGACCCCGAGGCGCACGGGCTCGGGCCGCAGGAGATCCGCCGGATGGACCGGGGCGCGCAGCTCGCCGTCGTCACCGCCGCCGAGGCGCTGGCCGACAGCGGGCTGGAGCAGGGCGACCTCGACCCGCACCGGGTCGGGGTCACGGTCGGCACGGCGGTCGGCGCGACGATGGGCCTGGACCAGGAGTACCGGGTGGTCAGCGACGGCGGCCGGCTCGACCTCGTCGACCACGCCTACGCCGTCCCGCACCTGTACGACTACTTCGTGCCGAGCTCGTTCGCCAAGGAGGTCGCCTGGTCGACCGGCGCGGAGGGCCCGGCGACGGTCGTCTCGACGGGCTGCACGTCCGGGCTGGACGCCGTCGGCCACGCGATCGAGCTGGTCCGCGACGGCGAGGTGGACGTCATGATCGCCGGTGCGTCGGACGCGCCGATCTCACCGATCACGGTCGCGTGCTTCGACGCGATCAAGGCGACCACCGCGCGCAACGACGACCCGGAGCACGCGTCGCGGCCGTTCGACGGGTCCCGCAACGGGTTCGTGCTCGGCGAGGGCTCGGCGATGTTCGTCATCGAGAGCCTGGAGCGGGCGCGGCGGCGCGGCGCGCACATCTACGCCGAGATCGCCGGGTTCGCGACGCGGTGCAACGCCTTCCACATGACGGGCCTGCGCCCGGACGGCCGCGAGATGGCCGAGGCCATCTCGCGGGCGATGGACGAGGCGCGCACCGACCCGGCCGACGTCGACTACATCAACGCGCACGGGTCGGGCACCAAGCAGAACGACCGGCACGAGACCGCCGCGTTCAAGCGCAGCCTCGGCGAGCACGCCTACCGGGCCCCGGTCAGCTCGATCAAGTCGATGGTCGGGCACTCGCTCGGCGCGATCGGCTCGATCGAGATCGCCGCGTCGGCGCTGGCGATCGAGTACGACCTCGTCCCGCCGACCGCGAACCTGCACACGCCCGACCCCGAGTGCGACCTCGACTACGTCCCGCTCACCGCGCGCGAGCAGCGCACCGACACCGTGCTCACGGTCGGCAGCGGGTTCGGCGGCTTCCAGAGCGCGATGGTGCTGCGGAGCGTCGCATGAAGTCGGTGGTGATCACCGGGACCGGTGTGACCGCGCCCAACGGCCTCGGCAAGGACGACTTCTGGGACGCGACCCGCGCGGGCCGCACCGGCATCGGGCCCGTCGGACGGTTCGACGCCACCGGGTACCCCTCGACGCTGGCCGGCGAGGTCCCCGGGTTCGTCGCGCGCGACCACCTGCCGAGCAGGCTGATCCCGCAGACCGACCACATGACGCGGCTCGCGCTGGTCGCGGCCGACTGGGCGCTCGCCGACGCGGGCATCGTCCCGTCGGAGTGGCCCGAGTTCGGCATCGGCGTCATGACCGCGAGCTCGTCGGGCGGGTTCGAGTTCGGGCAGGGCGAGCTGAAGAACCTGTGGAGCAAGGGCGGCCAGTACGTCAGCGCCTACCAGTCCTTCGCCTGGTTCTACGCGGTGAACAGCGGCCAGATCTCGATCCGCAACGGGCTGCGCGGGCCCGGCGGCGTCCTCGTGTCCGACCAGGCGGGCGGGCTGGACGCGGTCGCGCAGGCGCGCCGGCAGATCCGCAAGGGGGGCGGCCTGGTCCTCGCCGGAGGCGTGGACGGGTCGATCTGCCCGTGGGGCTGGGTCGCGCAGATCGCGGGCGGGCGGCTGAGCACCGACCCCGACCCGGGACGGGCCTACCGCCCGTTCGCCGCCGACGCCGCCGGGCACGTCCCCGGCGAGGGCGGCGCCCTGCTGGTGATGGAGGAGGAGGACGCGGCGCGGGCGCGCGGAGCGCGGATCTACGGGCGCGTCGCCGGCTACGGCTCCACCTTCGACCCGCACCCCGACACCGGGCGCGAACCCGGCCTGCGCCGCGCGGCGGAGATCGCGCTGCGGGACGCGGCGCTCCGCCCGTCCGACATCGACGTGGTGTTCGCCGACGCGGCGGCGATCCCCGACCTCGACCGGGTCGAGGCCGAGGCGATCAACGCGCTGTTCGGTCCGGGCGGCGTCCCGGTCACCGCGCCGCAGACCATGACCGGGCGCCTCAACTCCGGCGCCGGGCCGCTCGCGCTGAGCACCGCGCTCTACGCGATGCGGGACGGGCTGATCCCGCCCACGCTCACCCGCGACCCGTCCCCCGCCTACGGGCTCGACCTCGTCCGCGACACGCGGGAGGCGGCCATGAGCACCGCCCTGGTCCTCGCGCGGGGCCAGGGCGGGTTCAACTCGGCGATGGTCGTCGCCACCGCCGAGGCGCCCGTCGCCGCACCTGCCTGACCAGGCTTCACGGAAGGAACCACGATGTCCGAATTCACCGTCGAGGACCTCGGCCGCGTCCTGCGCGAGGCGGCCGGCGAGAGCGAGGTGGCGGTCGGCGGCGACAGCCTCGACACCGACTTCGCCGAGATCGGCTACGACTCCATCGCGCTGTTGGAGGCCGCCGGGCGGATCGAGCGCCAGCTCGGCATCCAGCTCGACGACGAGACCGTCGGCGAGGCCACCACGCCGCGCCTGTTCCTGGCGGTCGTCAACCGCCAGGGCTCCGCCGACGCCGCCTGACACGTCCCGAACCGCAAGCGACCCCCGAAAGGAGCAACGATGCCGACGACCGAGCAGCGCGCGCAGGAGGGCCGCGTCGCCCTCGTCACCGGCGCCACCAGCGGGATCGGGCTGGCCGTCACCCGGCGGCTCGCCGAGACCGGGCACCGGGTCTACATCTGCGCCCGCACCGCCGAGACCCTGCGCACGACGCTCAAGGAGCTGCGCGAGGAGGGCCTGGAGGTCGACGGGACGCCCTGCGACGTCCGCGACCCGGAGCAGGTCAGGGCGTTCGTCACCGCGGCCGTCGAGCGGTACGGGCCGGTGCACGTCCTGGTCAACAACGCGGGCCGCAGCGGCGGCGGCGTCACCGCCGAGCTGCCCGACGAGCTGTGGCTGGACGTCATGAACACCAACCTCAACAGCGTCTTCCGGGTCACCCGGGAGGTGCTCACGACCGGCGGGATGCGCGGGCGCGGCCGGGGCCGGGTCATCAACATCGCCTCCACCGCGGGCAAGCAGGGCGTGGTGCTGGGCGCGCCGTACTCGGCGTCCAAGCACGGCGTCGTCGGGTTCACCAAGGCCCTCGGCAACGAGCTGGCGCCGCACGGCATCACCGTCAACGCGGTCTGCCCCGGCTACGTCGAGACGCCGATGGCGCAGCGGGTGCGCAGCGGCTACGCCGCCGCCTACGGCGTGTCCGAGGACGAGATCCTCACCAAGTTCCAGGCGAAGATCCCGCTCGGCCGCTACTCCACCCCGGACGAGGTGGCCGGTCTCGTCGGCTACCTCGCGACCGACACCGCCGGGTCCATCACCTCGCAGGCGCTCAACGTCTGCGGCGGCCTGGGCAACTTCTGACCCCCGGTGATTTCCGAAGCGAAGGAGGAGAGACCATGACAGCGCCATCCGGCCTCCACGAGGTCGAGCACACCGTCACGGTGCGGGCACCGGCGGCCGAGGTCTACCGGCTCCTCGCCGACGTCGGGAACTGGCCGCGGCTGTTCCCGCCGACCGTCCACGTGGAGCGGCTCGGCGAGATGGACGGCGGCGAGCGGATCCAGATCTGGGCGACCGCCAACGGCGAGGCGAAGGGCTGGACGTCGCGGCGCCTGCTGGACCCCGAGGCGCGGCGCATCGAGTTCGCGCAGGAGGTCACGGTGCCCCCGGTCGCGGCGATGGGCGGCACCTGGATCGTCGACGCCGTCTCCGACGAGGAGAGCCTGGTGCGGCTGCTGCACCACTACCGCGCGATCGACGACGACCCGGACGGCCTGGCCTGGATCGACACCGCCGTCGACCGCAACAGCGACGCCGAGCTGGCCGCGCTCAAGGCCAACGCCGAACTCGGCGGCACCGAGCCCGACCGGCTGCTGTCCTTCCAGGACTCGCTGCGCGTCGAGGGCTCGGCCAAGGACGTGTACGACTTCCTCAACGAGGCCGGGCTGTGGGCCGAGCGGCTCCCGCACGTCGCGCGCGTCGGCCTCACCGAGGAGAGGCCGGGCCTCCAGATCCTGGAGATGGACACCCGCACCGCGGACGGCTCGACGCACACGACCAAGTCGGTGCGCGTGTGCTTCCCGCACGAGCGGATCGTCTACAAGCAGATCACGCTGCCCGCGCTGATGGACCTGCACACCGGCTACTGGCTGCTGGAGGAGGACGGGCAGGACGGCGTCCTCGTCACCTCCCAGCACACGGTGGTGCTGAACACCGAGAACATCACGAAGGTGCTCGGCGCGGACGCGGGCGTCCTGGAGTCGGCGCGGTTCGTGCGGAACGCGCTCAGCCGCAACAGCACCGCGACGCTCGGCCATGCCAAGGAATACGCCGAGAGCAGGCGCTGAGGTGGCGGCCGACGCCGACCCGCGGCAGGTCGTCGTGGTGGGGGCGGGCCCCGCCGGGCTGCTGCTCGCCGGGTCGCTCCGCCTCGGCGGGGCCGAGGTGACGGTGCTGGAGCGCCGCACCGAGCGCGCCACCGAGACGCGCGCCACCACGCTGAACGCGCGGACGATGGAGATCTTCGACGAGCTGGGCCTGCTCGACCTGCTCGGCGTCCCGCCCAACGAGCCGATGGGGCACTTCGGCGGCATCCCGCTCGACCTGTCCCAGGTCGACTCCCCCTATCCGGGCCAGTGGAAGGTCCCGCAGACGCGGGTCGAGGAACTGCTGGAGAAATGGGCCATCGAGCAGGGCGCGCAGGTGAGGCGCGGCGTCGGCGTCCGCTCGGTGCGCGTCCGCTCGACGTTCGCCGAGGTGGGCGGCGACGGGCTGGAGGAGCCGCTGCGCGCCGCCTACCTCGTCGGCTGCGACGGGCAGGACAGCACGGTGCGGAGCGAGGCCGGGATCGCGTTCCCCGGCACGTCCGCCACGCACGAGCTGCTCGCGGCGGACGTCGCCGGGATCGACGTCCCGAACCGGCGGTTCGAGCGGTTCCCGGCGGGGCTGGCCGTCGCGTCCAGGCGGCCGGACGGGCTGACCCGCGTGATGGTCCACCGGCACGGCCACCTCACCCCCCGCCGGATCGGCACGCCCTCGTTCGGCGAGGTCGCCGCCGCCTGGCGGACGGTGACCGGCGAGAGCATCGGGCACGGCACGGCCGTCTGGCTGCACGCCTTCGACAACGCCGCGCGGCAGGCCGAGCGGTTCCGGCGCGGCCGGATCCTGCTCGCGGGCGACGCCGCCCACCGGCAGATGCCGGTCGGCGGGCTGCCGATCAACCTCGGGATCCAGGACGCGCACGCCCTCGGCCCGGCGCTCGCCGCCGTCGCCACCGGGCGCGGCCCCGAGTCGCTGCTGGAGGACTACCACGACCGGCGGCACGGGGCGGTGCGCAAGGCGCTCAGCGCGATGCGGGTCCAGGAGCAGCTGCTGCTCGGCGGCCCGGAGCAGGACCCGCACCGCGCCCTGATCGCCGACCTGATGACGCACCGGTCGGTCCGGCGCAAGCTCGCCGCGTTCGCCAGCGGCCTCGACCACCAGGAAGACGAGAAGGACGCAGAGGAGAAGTGATGTCCAAGACCGTGACGATGAAGAGCCCCGACAAGAGCGACGGGAAGACCCACCTCGTCGACGTGGTGATCCTCGGCTCCGGGCTGGCCGGTTCGGTCACCGCCTCGATCCTCGCGCGCCAGGGCGTCAAGGTCGCGCTGATCGACGCCTCGCAGCACCCGCGCTTCGCGATCGGCGAGTCGATGACCCCGCAGCTCGTCGAGTGGCTGCACATCCTCGCCGAGCGCTACGACGTCCCCGAGATCAAGGGCCTGACCTCGATCACCGCCAGCACCCGCGACATCGGGCCGACGTTCGGCAACAAGGCGCACTTCGGCTTCATGCGGCACTACCCGGGCAAGGAGCCCGACCCGCGCGAGTCCACCCAGTTCACCATCCCCAAGATCCTCACCCAGGCGAGTCACATGTTCCGCCAGGACTCCGACTCGTTCATGTTCCACGCCGCCTGCCGGTACGGCAGCGTCACCCGGCAGAACTGGCGCGCCACCGACCTGGACTTCGACGACGACGGCGTCACGGTCACCGGCAAGAACGGCGAGGTGTTCCGCGCCCGGTACCTGATCGACGCGAGCGGGTTCCGCTCGCCGCTGGCCGAGAAGTTCGGGCTGCGCGAGACGCCCGCCCGCTTCAAGCACCACTCGCGGTCGCTGTTCACGCACTTCGTCGGCGTCCGGCCCTTCGACGAGGTGAGCCGGCACCCGCGCAAGGAGCGCCCGCCGAAAGCCTGGCACGAGGGCACGATGCACCACCTCATCGAGCGCGGCTGGTTCTGGATCATCCCGTTCGACAGCTACAAGAAGTCCAAGAACCCGCTGTGCAGCGTCGGGCTCACCATCGACCCGCGCCGCTACCCCAAGCCCACCGACATGACGCCCGAGGAGGAGTTCGAGTCCTTCCTCGACCAGTACCCGGCGGTCAAGCGGCAGTTCACCGACGCGCACCGGGTCCGCGAGTGGGTGTCGACCGACCGGCTCCAGTACTCCTCGTCCCGCACGATCGGCGACCGCTGGTGCCTGATGTCGCACGCCGCCGGGTTCATCGACCCGCTGTTCTCGCGCGGCCTGTCCAACACCTTCGAGGTCGTGGACGCGCTGGTGCACCGGCTGCTCGGCGCGCTGAAGGAGGACGACTTCAGCGAGGAGCGCTTCGCCTACGTCGAGCAGCTCGAACGGGGCCTGCTGCACTTCAACGACGAACTCGTCAACAGCTCGTTCATCTCGTTCGAGAACTTCGAGCTGTGGAACGCGATGTTCCGGGTCTGGGGCGCGTTCATCACGCCCGGCGTCATGCGGCTCACCCGCGCCCGCATGCTCTACCTCAAGTACGGCCGGGACGAGAGCTTCCTCGAACTGGAGGACGCGCCCTACCCCGGCCTGTGGTGGCCCGAGAGCGACAAGTTCAAGAACCTCCTCGAAGGCGCCGCCGAGGCGTGCGAGAAGTACGAGGCCGGCGCGCTGACCGGCACCGAGGCCGCCGCGATCGTCCACCGGCTCATCCAGACCACCGACATCGTCAACCCGGTGTTCGGCTGGAAGGACCCGGAGCAGCGGCACATCTTCCCCACCACCTTCATGATCGCGCGGTTCCTGTACTGGGCGTCGGTGCAGGGCCCGCCCGAGATGAACGAGCTGGGCCGCGAGTTCATGAAGGGCATCCTCAAGAACGGCGTGAAGATGCGGAAGCTGCTCTAGCGCCGGACGGCCGACCGCGCACACCCCCCCACCACACCTTCGACAGGGAGAGACATGGAAGCCCCCGACCGTCTGCTGGCGATGAACGCCGCGCACGCGGCGTTCCGCCGCGACCTGGACCGGCTGGCCACCGCCGCCGGCCGCGCCGACCTCGCCGACCCCCGCCGCCGCGCCGCGCTACTGGCGGGCTGGCGCACCTTCAAGACCCAGATGCGCAAACACCACCAGGGCGAGGACGACCACATCTGGCCCCGCCTGCGCGAGCGGCTTTCGGGCAGCGAGAACGCCCTCTCGGTGCTGGCCGAGATGGACGCCGAGCACGCGCGGCTCGACACGCTGCTGAAGGCCGTCGACGACACCCTGGAAACGCCTGGTCAGAACGGCGTGACCGGGGGGTCGGCGCCGGCCGGGCGGGCGGAGGTCGAGGGCGCGGTACGCGAGCTGCACGAGGCGCTGTCGGCCCATCTCGGCCACGAGGAGCGGGACGCGTTGCCGCTGATCGGCATGGCTCTCAGCGATGCCGAATGGGACGATGTCATGGACGCGATCCGGGCCTCGGCCGACCTCGCGTTCGTCGCCGAATACCTTCCGTGGCTGGCCGACGGCGCGACGGGCGAAGAACTGGAGCGCATCGAGACGATCGTGCCTCCGCCCTTCCGGGCGGTCTACCGCCAGGAGTGGAGGCCCGACTACGCCCGGACCGACCGCTGGTGAGGAAGGCGTCCGATGTTAGATTCCATGGCCCCCCCGGCCGACACCAGGATCGCGATCATGTTCGCCGGTGTGGCGGTGGTACTGCTCACCGGGATCCTCTTCGGCCGGATCGCGAAGACGGTCCGCCAGCCCCTCGTCATCGGTGAGATCACGGCCGGCATCATGCTGGGCCCGAGTCTCATGGGCCAATTCCCGGGTAATCCTACCAAGCAACTTTTTCCCGGGGACGTGCGGCCGCTGCTGTCGGCGGTCGCGCAGATCGGCGTGATCCTGTTCATGTTCTCGGTCGGGTGGGAGTTCGAGAGGAAGCTCATCCGCAAGCACCTCACCGCGGCGGCGGGGGTGTCGCTGATGTCGGTCGCGCTGGCCTTCGGGCTCGGCGTCGCGGCCGCCTCGGTGCTGTACCCGCGGCACGACTCGGTGGACGGGCACCACGTCTCCGCGCTGGCGTTCTCGGTGTTCCTCGGCGCCGCGATGTCGGTCACCGCCTTCCCGGTGCTGGCCCGCATCCTCAGCGACCACCGGATGGCCGGGACGCGGATCGGCACGCTCGCGATGGCCAGCGCCGCCGTCGACGACGTGCTCGCCTGGTGCATGCTCGCCTACGTGTCGGCGCTGGTCACCTCCGACGGCGACCCGTCCGAGCTCGGCACGATCGCGCTGCGTTCCGCGGTCTACGTCGCGCTCATGTTCGCGGCCGTCCGTCCGCTGCTCCGCGCGCTGGTGGCGCGGCTCACCGGCGCCGAGCAGTGGCGGACGCTGCTCGGGGTGCTGTGCGCGGGGGCGCTGCTGTCGGCCTGGGCGACGACCTGGATCGGCATCCACGCCATCTTCGGGGCGTTCCTGTTCGGGTTCGTCACGCCGCGCGAGCCGGCGGAGCGGCTGGTCGAGCACGTCCGGCGGCCGCTGGAGCACCTCAGCCTGATCCTGCTGCCGGTGTTCTTCATCGTCACCGGCCTCGGGGTCGACATCGGCGGGCTGCACGGCACGCAGTACCTGGAGCTCGCGCTGATCATCCTGGTGGCGTGCGCCGGCAAGATCGTGGGGGCCGCCGCGCCCGCGCGGCTGGCGGGGATGACCTGGCGGGAGACCGGGACGCTCGGGCTGCTGATGAACACCCGCGGGCTGACCGAGCTGATCATCCTCAACGCGGCCGTCGGGCTGGGCGTCCTGGACGGCCAGATGTTCACGATGATGGTGCTGATGGCGCTGGTCACGACCGCGCTGGCGGGTCCGCTGCTGCCGCGGGGCGAGGCCCTGGAGCGGCTGCGGGAGCGTCCCGCCGAACTCGTCCCCGCCCGGTCCCCCGGCTGAGCCGGGCGACCGGGGCCGCGGGGGCCCGCTCGACCCGCCGGGCGGACGTTCAGTCCGTCCGGCGGGGGCGGCCCGGGGCCTTGGACCGCCGGTGCGCCTCGCGCAGCACGGTGACGTGGGCGCGCATGATGCCCGACACCGTCCGCAGGTAGTCGAGGATCACCTCGCGGTCGCGGGGGCTCAGGGCCAGCCGGAGCCCCTCATAGGTCTCATCGAGCGGCTCGAACAGCCGGTACAGCTCGGCGATCTTCTCCGGGACGGGCCGGATCAGCTGCCTGCGGCGGTCCCTCGGGTCGCGCTCGCGGGTGACGAACCCGGCCGCCTCCAGCCGGTCGACGACCCCGGTGATCGCGCCGGTCGTCAGCCCGGTCAGCTCGGCGAGCCGGCCGGAGGTGACCGGCTCGTCCTGGGTGGCCTCGGTGACGTGCCACAGGCAGAACGAGTCGCTCGGGCTCATGCCCATCAGGGCCGCGCCCGCGGAGTTGAGCGCCACGGCCGCGAGCGCCACCTCCTGGGTCGCGGCCATCAGCCGGCGGAGCGACGGCCCGTCAGGCGAACCGCCCGACGGGCCGCCCGCGCTGGTAGATGGCCTGGAGGACGTCTCGTCCCCGCTGGTCGGCGTGCCGTCGAAGGCGATGTCCCCGCGTGGTTCCGTCGTCATCCTTGACACCTCAAAACCGGTTTCCTTAGCATCTATATAGTTCACTAGCTTATCGATTAAGGGCTCGGATGAGCCCATCAACTAAGGTAACTGGAGGCCCCTCGTGGTCCAGGACGTGCACAGCCGGCCCGACCCGCCGGGCCCTCCCGCCGACTGGGAGGACCTGGACCCCCGGCGGTGGCTCGGCCTCTCGCTCGTACTGGTCGCCGGATTCATGGACCTGCTGGACGCCACGATCGTCAACGTGGCGATCCCGAGCATCCAGCGTGACCTCGACGCCCAGTACGCCTCGATCGAATGGATGGTGTCGGCCTACCTGCTGGCCTTCGCCTCCGTCCTCATCACCGGCGGCCGGCTCGGCGACATCGTCGGCCGCAAGCGCATGTTCCTGATCGGTGTGCTCGGCTTCACGGTCGCGTCCACCCTGTGCGGCATCGCGCCGACGCCGGGCGTGCTGATCGCCTCGCGCTTCCTGCAGGGCGCCATGGCGGCCCTGATGGTTCCGCAGATCCTCGCCATCATCCACGTCACGTTCCCACCCGAGGAGCGCGGCAAGGTGTTCGGCCTGTTCGGGGGCATCATCGGCTCGGCGGCGGTGGCCGGGCCGATCCTCGGCGGCATCCTGGTGGAGGCGAACCTGTGGGGCCTGCAATGGCGTCCCATCTTCCTCGTGAACATCCCCGTCGGAGTGATCGTTTCGATCCTGGCATGGCGGGTGCTGCGCGAGTCCAAGTCCCCCACGGCCGCCAAGCTCGACCTGCTCGGCGTGGTGCTGGTGACGGCGGCGGTGCTGCTGGTCATCTACCCGCTCACCGAGGGCCGCGCCAACGGCTGGCCGCTGTGGGGCTACCTGATGATGGTCAGCGCCATCCCGGTGCTCGCGGTGTTCATCGTCTATGAACGGCGCCGCACCGCGACGGTCGGCTCCCCGCTGGTCGTGCTGCGCCTGTTCAAGGCCCGCGCGTTCGACGGCGGCCTGCTGGTGTGGCTGCTGTTCCAGGTGGCGCTCGGCGCGTTCTTCTTCGTCTGGACGCTCTACATGCAGTTCGGCCTCGGCTGGACCGCGCTGCACGCCGGCCTGACCGCCGTCTCGTTCGCGCTGGGCGCCTCGCCCGCCGCGGGCATCTCCATCCAGGTACTCACGCCCAAGTTCGGCCGCAAGGTCGTCATGGCCGGGGCGCTGCTCAACGCGGCCGGGTTCGGCGCCTACATCTGGGCGATCCACCACTACGGCACCGACATCACCTCCTGGGAGATGGTGCCGCCGCTGGTGCTGTCGGGCTTCGGCTTCGGCCTCGTGGTCGCGCCGATCACCGACATCGTGCTGTCGGGGGTGCCGACGCGGGACGCGGGCTCGGCGTCCGGCCTGTTCAACACCACCCAGCAGCTCGGCGCGGCACTCGGCATCGCGCTCGTCGGCGTGCTCATGTTCCACCTGATCGCCCAGCAGGCCGACGGCAGCGTCGACGAGGTCGAACCGAAGCTGCGGGCCGACCTCGCGGCCGTCCAGGTCACCGGGCAGCAGCAGGACGCCCTGGTCCAGGGCTTCCGCACCTGCGTGACCGACCGGGCGAACGCGACCGACCCGAGCGCCACGCCCGAGAGCTGCCGGCAGCCGGTCATGGGGGCGCCGAACCCGCAGGCCGCCCAGCAGGTGGCCAAGGTCCTCACCGACAACGGCACGGAGGCGAACGCCAAGGACTTCTCCAAGTCGTTCTCCATCGGGCTCGGCTACCTGATCGGAGCGCTGATCATCTGCTTCCTCGGGATGTTCACGCTGCCGCGCCGCGCGACCTACGACTCGACGATGGCGGACACCTGATGATGACCAAGCCTCTGCATCTCGACGACGTCACGCCCGTCCGCTGGGGCGGGCAGGAGGCCGCGCGGTTCCTGCTGCGCGGCACCGACACCGCCGGGCGGTTCTCGCTCTACGAGGTGAGCCTCCCGGAGAACGAGGGCTCGATCGTCCACACGCACGAGCACATGGACGAGACGTTCTTCGTCGTGGAGGGCCGGATCACCGTCCGGCTCGGCGACGAGGAGTTCGACCTGCGCGCGGGCACCGTGCTGTTCTGCCCGCGCGCGATCCCGCACGCGTTCCGCAACAGCGGGACGGGCACCGCGAAGATTCTCTGCGTCACCACTCCGGGGGGCATCGAGGACTTCTTCGAGGAGCTCTCCGCCCTGATGGCGGGCGCGACGCCCCCCGAGTGGCCGCGCATGCGCGAGGTCGCGGCACGCCACGGCATCGTCGCCCACCCGCCCGCGACATCCTCGTCTGGGGAGAGGACATGACCCACAGCAACGTCAGTGCCCGCTATGTCGACAACGAACGGCTCATCGCGCTGAACGCCTCCCACGCGGCCTTCAGGCGCGACCTCACCAAGATGGCGCGCGTGGCGACGGTCGCCAACTTCCGCGACCCGGCGCATCGCAGGTCGATCCTCAACGGGTGGGCCGTCTTCAAGAACCAGCTTGAGCAGCACCACTCGCACGAGGACCGGTTCATCTGGCCGAACCTGCGGGAGAACATGGCCAACAGCGAGGCGGCCATGTCCGTCCTGGACGACATGGAGTCCGAGCACGCGCTGATCGACCCGCTGCTGCGCTCGGTCGACTACGCCTTCGAGCACCACGAGACCGCCGACCTGGCCGCCGTGCTGGACGAGCTGAACTCCAAGCTCGGCTACCACCTCACGCACGAGGAGCACGACGCGATCCCGATGATCGTCGAGGCGATCCCCGAGAAGGAGTGGAAGAAGATCGTGTCCGGCATCAAGAAGGCGTCGATGTCGGGGGCGCCGGAGTTCATGCCGTGGGTCACCGAGGGGGCGACCGACGGCGAGGTCAAGCGGATCCTGAGCATGCTCCCCCCGCCCGCGCGCCTGATCTACCGGCGCGTCTGGGTCCCCAAGTACCGCAAGGTCAGCCGCTGGTAGTCCGCTCCGGCAGTCGCGATCCTCGGTCCGGTCCGTCCGGGCCGGGGATCGTTTCCGTTCATGGAGGTTGATGTGTCCGTGATCGACCCGAAGACCCTGCGGAACGTCTGCGGGCTGTTCGTCACCGGCGTCACCGTCATCACCACCGAGGAGGAGGGGAAGCCGACCGGCACCACGGTCAACTCCTTCACCTCGGTGTCCCTCGATCCCCCGCTCGTCCTGTTCTGCCTGCACAAGGACTCGCGGCTCGCGCCGGCCCTGGCGCGCTCGCGCAGCTTCGGCGTGAACTTCCTCGCCGGCCGGCAGGAGCGCCTCGCGTGGGCGTTCGCCGGCCGCGACCCCGCCGCGCTGGAGTCGGCCGTCCACCACACCACCGAGACCGGCGTGCCGGTGCTCGGCGAGGCGCTGGCGTTCCTCGCCTGCCGGCTGGTGAACGAGTACGACGGCGGCGACCACACCATCTATCTCGGGGAGGTCGCCGAACTCGGCGGCTCCCGCCACGGCGCGGAGCCGCTGGTCTTCTTCCGGGGCTCCATGGGGGTCCTGGAGGAGCAGCTGCTCGGCATCCATCCCATTCTGGACGGGTGAGGCAATGACGGTCAGTCGCAGAACCTTCCTCGGCGCCGGTGCGGGCGCCCTCTCGCTGCCGGTGCTCACGGGGTCGCTGGGCCCCGCGCGGGCGGCGGCCCGGGCGCGGGCCACCCCGTGGGACGCGCTCGCCTCCCGGTTGCGCGGCACCCTCGTCCGGCCCGGCGACGCGGCCTACGAGCAGGCCAAGCAGCTCGACCTCGGGCAGTTCGACGCGGCGCGCCCGCAGGCGGTCGCCTACTGCCAGAGCCCCGCCGACGTGTCGCTGTGCCTGCGTTTCGCGCAGGACAACGGCGTCCCGCTGACCCCGCGCAGCGGCGGCCACAGCCTGGGCGGGTACTCGACGACCCAGGGCCTGATCGTGGACGTCTCGCGGCTGAACGCCGTCACCCCGGGCGAGGGCACGGTGCGGTTCGGCGCGGGCGCGCAGAACATCGACCTGCTCACCGGGCTCGCCCCGCACGGCCGCGCGGTCGTCGGCGGCGCGCACGCGACGGTCGCGGCGGGCGGGTACGTCCAGGGCGGCGGGGTCGGCTTCCTGACCCGGAGGCTCGGCATGGCCTGCGACGCGATGACCTCGGCCGAGGTCGTGCTCGCCGACGGGCGCGTCGTCACCGCGTCCCGGCGGCGGCACCCGGAGCTGTTCTGGGCGCTGCGCGGCGGCGGTGGCGGCAACTTCGGCGTGGTCACCTCCTACACCGCGACCACGGCGCAGGTCGGGACGGTCGCGGCGGCCACCCTCGCCTGGCGTTTCGACGACGCCGCCGACCTCCTCGACGGCTACACCCGCTGGCTGGTGGACGCGCCGTCCTCGATCGGCGGCATCGTGCTCGTGTTCCTGCCGGACGCGGCGCCCGGCACCCCGCCGGTCGTCGCGCAGCAGCTCGTCGGGACCGGCGGCCCCGAGCAGCTCACCGCCGAGGTCGACCGGATGCTGTCGCTGGTGGGGAGGGCCCCGCAGTCGAACCGGGTGGCCGAGCTGCCCTATCGGGACCTGATGATGAACATCTACGGTTGCGCCACGCTCAGCACCGACCAGTGCCGCCGCGTCGGCACCCGGCCGGACGCCCGGTTGCCCCGCACCCCGTTCGGCCTGGCCCGCAGCCGCCTGTTCAGGGGGCCGATCCCGCGCGCCGCCTGGGACCGGGCGCTCGCCGTGTTCGACACCGCGCGCGTCCCCGGGCAGCGCCACCAGATGGAGGTGCTCGCGCTCGGCGGCGCCGCGAACGCCCCGGGGCGGACCGACACCGCCTACGTCCACCGCGACAGCCTTTTCAACATCCAGTACGTGACGCCCGTCTTCCAGCCGACCGACGAGGGGCGCGCCGCCGCCCGCGCCTGGGTGGACACCGGGTTCGAGGCGATCGACCCCCATTCCAGCCGCGAGTCCTACCAGAACTTCATCGACCCCGCGCTGCCCGGCTGGCAGCGCGCCTACTACGCCGAGAACTATCCGAGGCTGAGCCGGATCAAGCACGCCTACGACCCGCACGGCGTGTTCCGCTTCGCCCAGGGGATCCGCTGATCCCCCGCGCCCGGCCTTTCCGGCCCCGCTGACCTTTCCCACCCTTCCGACCCGCCCGTTCCTGAGCGTCCGGCCCCCTGAGCCCGGGGCCCGCGCGCCGGGCCGGGCCTCCACGGCCGCGTCTCCGCCACCCGTCCGGCGGGGACGCGGCCATCGCCGTGCCGGGGCGCCCGGACAACGCCCCCTCTCCCCGTACAGAAGAAAGAGGTGTCGCCGATGTCGATCCAACGACGGCTCGCGAGGTTCAACAAGATCGTTGCCAACCGCATCATCGGCCGTCCGATGGCGCGCATGCCCGGGTTCGGCGCGCTGTTCCACACCGGCCGCAGGTCGGGGCGGCTCTACCGGATCCCCGTCAAGGTGTTCCGGCGCGACGGCGTCTACGTGCTGCCGATGCCCTACGGACCGGACTGCGACTGGGTCCGCAACGTCGTCGCCGCCGGCGGCTGCGAGCTGCGCACCCACGGGCGGCGGGTGAAGCTCGCCGACCCGCACGTGATCATCGATGAGCGGCAGCACGACATCCCGGCCCACATCCGGTTCGTCCTGCTGCGGCTCGGCATCAAGCACTTCATGGTGCTCAACCCCGTCTGAACCCCGCGGATCGCGGACGGCGCGCCGGCGCCCCGCCCGCCGGCGCGCCGTCCGATCCGCGCCCCACCGACCCAGGGCCGCACCGACTCAGGGCCCCACCGATCCGGGGCCGCGACCCGCGGGCCCGCTGCCGAGAGGAAGAGCCGTGCGCAGGATACTGATCGCCAACCGCGGGGAGATCGCGGTCCGCATCGCCCGCGCCTGCCGCGACGCCGGGCTGACCAGTGTCGCCGTCTACGCCGAGCCGGACCTGGACGCGCTGCACGTCCAGGTGTCCGACGAGGCGTACGCGCTGGGCGGCGCGACCGCCGCCGACTCCTATCTGGACATCGGCAGGGTCCTCGAAGCGGCGAAGAAGGCGGGCGCGGACGCCGTCCACCCCGGCTACGGCTTCCTGGCCGAGAACGCCTGCTTCGCGAGGGCCGTGCAGGACTCGGGGCTGACGTGGATCGGGCCGCCCCCCGACGCGATCAACGCGCTCGGCGACAAGGTCAAGGCCCGCGCCCTCGCGCAGCGGGTCGGCGCGCCGCTGGTCGCCGGGACGGACGGCCCGGTGTCGGGCGCCGCCGAGGTCGAGGCGTTCGCCCGCGAGCACGGGCTGCCGATCGCGATCAAGGCGGCCTACGGCGGCGGCGGGCGCGGCCTGAAGGTCGCCCGCACGATGGACGAGGTCCCCGAGCTGTACGAGTCGGCCGTCCGGGAGGCCGTCGCCGCGTTCGGACGCGGCGACTGCTTCGTCGAGCGCTACCTCGACAAGCCGCGCCACGTCGAGACGCAGTGCGTGGCCGACGCGCACGGCAATGTCGTCGTCGCCTCCACCCGCGACTGCTCCCTCCAGCGCCGCCACCAGAAGCTGGTCGAGGAGGCCCCGGCGCCGTTCCTCACCGCCGAGCAGGACGCGCTGCTGCGCGAGGCGTCGAAGGCGCTCCTGCGCGCCGCCGGGTACGTGGGCGTCGGCACCTGCGAGTTCCTGGTCGCGCAGGACGGCACGATCTCGTTCCTGGAGGTCAACACCCGGTTGCAGGTCGAGCACCCGGTGACCGAGGAGGTCGCGGGCCTCGACCTCGTCCGCGAGATGTTCCGCGTCGCGGCCGGTGAGCCGCTCGGCTACGACGACCCGCCGGCGCGCGGCCACTCGATCGAGTTCCGGATCAACGCCGAGGACGCCGGGCGGGGGTTCCTGCCCGCCGCCGGGACGCTGGCGCGGTGGGAGCCGCCGTCGGGGCCGGGCGTCCGGCTGGACTCCGGCTACGTCGCGGGGCAGACCGTCCCGCAGGTGTTCGACTCGCTGATCGCCAAGCTCGTGGTCACCGGCGCGACCCGCCGCCAGGCGGTCGAGCGCGCCCGCCGCGCGCTCGCCGAGTTCGGCATCGCGGGGCTGCCGACCGTGCTGCCCTTCCACCGCGCCGTCCTGGACGACCCGGCGTTCGTCCCCGCCGCCGACGACGCCCCGTTCACCGTCCACACCCGGTGGATCGAGACCGAGTTCGACAACCGGATCCCGCCGTGGGAGCCGGACGCGGCGGCCGACCCGGCCGAGGCGGACGCGGGCGAGCGCGAGCGGATGACCGTCGAGGTCGACGGCAGGCGCGTCGAGCTGGTGTTCCCGCCCGGGTTCGGCGCCCCGGCGCCCGGCGCCGTGCCGCTCAACGGCGGCGTGGTCGCCCCGGCGCGGCGGCGGCCCGGGAAGGGGCGCGGCGCCCGGACGTCCGGCGACGCGCTCGTCTCCCCCATGCAGGGCACGATCGTCAAGATCGTCGCGGCGGACGGCGCGGCCGTCGAGGCGGGCGACACCGTCCTGGTCCTGGAGGCCATGAAGATGGAGCAGCCCCTCGCCGCGCACAAGGCCGGGACGGTGACCGCGCTGTCCGCCGAGGTCGGCCAGACCGTGACCTCCGGCGCCGTGCTCTGCACGATCGAGGGCTGAGCTCAGGTGGGGCGCTCGACGTGATCGGGCGTCCCGGCGCTCCAGCTCGTCAGGAAGTTGAGCGCCTCCGCCGACGGCGACCCGGCCTCGGCGGTGTAGGTGACGAGGACCTGGTCGGGGTCGGAGGGCAGCCGCAGCGTCTCGAAGTCGAGCACGAGGTCGCCGGCGACCGGGTGCCGCAGGTGCTTGCGGCCGTGCGCCTTGTCGTGCACGTCGTGGCTCGCCCACCAGTGCCGGAAGTCCGCGCTCTTCACCGACAGCTCCCCGACCAGCGCGGCCAGCTCCGGGTCGTTCGGATGGCTGCCCGCCTGGAGGCGCAGGTAGGACACGGTCTCGCGGGCCTTGACCGTCCAGTCGTCGAACAGGTCGCGGATCTCCTGCTCCAGGAAGATCATGCGGCCCCAGTTGCGCAGCGCCGGCGGGCGCGCGGCGAAGTCGGTGAACAGCACGCAGGCGAGCCGGTTCCAGGCGAGCACGTCCACCCGCCGCCCCACCACGTACGCGGGGACGTTCGCGCTCATGTCGAGCAGCCGCTGCAATCCCGGGCGCACCCGCTCCGGGCGGGGCGGGCGGCGCCGCGCCGGCACGGGCTTGGCGATGTTGCGCAGGTACGCCTGCTCGTCCTCGTTCAGCCGCAGCGCCTGCGCGACCGCGTCGAGCACGGCGGCCGAGGCGTTGCGGGCCCTGCCCTGTTCGAGCCGGACGTAGTAGTCCACGCTGACGCCAGCGAGCTGCGCCAGCTCCTCCCTGCGCAGGCCGGGCACCCGCCGCTTGCCGAGGGCCGGCAGGCCGACGTCCTCGGGGCTCAGGCGGGCGCGCCTGGACCTCAGGAACTCGCCGAGTTCGGTTCGCTGGTCCATGGTCCCAGTGTCACCCCTTTCCCCTTCCGATGCCTGTGCCTGGTAGACCTAGGTAGCAGAGTCCTAGGGACGTCAGGACTCTGGGCAGCATCCCGCCTGGGGAGCATGATTCGAGCATGCACCGGCGGGATGATGATGAACGGCACCGATCCCGGCGGTGCCCCCCGCGCCGGTACGGGCGACGCAGACGCTGTGCGGGGTGTCGGCCTCTCCCCGGCATCCCGCACAGCCTTTCCCCTCCCCTTCAGCCTTGTCTTCGGCCTTCGCCGGCCGTGCCGCTCAGCGCGCCTTCTTCGGGGCGTCGACCGCCGCCGTCAGCACGCCGGAGCAGCGGCCCAGATACTCGATCAGTTGACCAGCCTCCCTGGTGTCGAACTCCGCGCTCAACCTCGACTCGATCGTGACCGCGGCGGCGTCCGCCTCGGCCAGCAACGATCTCGCCTTCCTCGTCAACCGGACCTCAAGGATGTGGCTGTGGATCGGATGGGGCGTTCGCTCCACCAGCCTGCGTGATTCGAGCGTCGCGAGGACCGACGACATCGTCTGCGGTGTGACCAGGCAACGTCGCGCCAGCGCCGCCCCGGAGAGCCCGGGCTCGTGCGAGAGGACGAGAAGGACCGTGTACTGCGGGACGTTCAGGCCGAACGGCCGCAGGGCCACGGTCTTCGCGGCGATGAGCTCCTGCTCGACCCGTTTGAGGTGGTGGCCGAGCCGCTGCTCGATCGGAAGTGCACTCATTGTGCCATCATAGACCAGATACTATTAAGGTGTCTGATTCCATTTCGAGGCTTGAGCCCTATCAGCCGTGGTAGCGGCCGTCGCCGCCGCCCCCACCGCCGCGGCCGCTCCGAGCGTCGCACGCAGTTCCTCCCTCAGCCGGTCGAGGTCTCCGTCGTGGCCGTGGGCCGCGAGATGGCCGTCCGGCCGGACGAGGTAGTAGGACGGCCGCGCGCACGCCCGCGCGCCGGACGCCGCGGCGACGCGCACCTGCGGCCACGGCGCCGCGGCCTCCTCCAGCGCGCCGCACCACGTCTCGTCGCCGTGCGCGATCCCCACCAGCCTCCATTTCGCGGCGTCCGCGCCGCCGCCCTCGCGCGGGAACACGCCGCCGACGCGCAGGCCCCCGCCCGGCAGGCGGCCGCGCGCCAGGCGGCAGCCCGTCCGGTCCGAGGGTTCCTGGGTCTCGCGCACCTGCGGGTAGGCGAGCCTGCGCCCGGCCATGACGGGGACGTAGTGCCGCGCCATCACACCCGACCGGTCGAGCAGGCGGAACGCCGCGTCCCGCGCGGCGACCTGGAGCGGGTGCTTGAGCATCCACCCGCGCGTCTGGATGTCGGTCTCCCGGACGACGCGCCGCGCGACCGCCTTGCGCTCGGGCTCGTAGGTGGCGAGCAGCCCCGCCGGAGCCTCCCCGTGCAGCACCGCCGCGATCTTCCACGCGAGGTTGTGCGCGTCCTGGAGCCCGGTGTTGAGCCCCTGCCCGCCCGCCGGGCTGTGCACGTGCGCGGCGTCGCCCGCGAGGAACACGCGGCCGAGCTGGAAGTCGGTCGCGTGCCGCCGGTGGACGCGGAAGACCGCCTCCCACACCGGATCCACCAGCCGCACGCCCCGCGGCCCCTGCTCGTCGACCACGCGTTGCAGCAGCGGCACGCTCACCCGCCGCCCCGGCGGCAGGCTGGTGAAGAACCGGTACACCCCCTTCGGCAGCGCGACGACGACCAGCGCCCCCGCGGGCGACTGGTAGTACAGGGCGCGGTCCGGCGGCAGCTCCCCCTCGATGTGCGCGTCCACCAGCGCGAACGCGGTCTCGTAGGTGGCGCCGGTGAAGGCCGTGCCGAGCTGCGCGCGGACGGCGCTGCCCGCGCCGTCCGCGCCGATGACGAAGCGGTGCCGGGCGCGTTCGACCCGGCCGTCCCCGGAGTGTTCGAGGATCGAGGTCACCGTCCCGCCCTCGGCGATCCGGCCCGAGTAGTCCAGGCCGTCGAAGGCCAGCAGCCGCACGCCGCGCTCGATCGTCCCGCCGAGCGCGTGCAGCGCCCCGGTCAGCACCCGCTCGGTCTCGCTCTGCGGCAGGCAGAGCGGGGCGAGCGCGGGCGGGAAGTCGAACGTCGCGAGCGGCCGTCCGGCGGAGTAGTAGTCGAAGGCGTTGATCAGCAGGCCGGCCTCGTGGGCGGCGCCGAGCGCGCCGAGATCCTCCAGCAGGTCGAGGCTGCGCGGCCACAGCAGCAGCGCCTTCGGAAAGGGCGAGGGGGCGGGCGCCCGGTCGATCAGCCGGACGCCGACGCCGCGCCGCAGCAGTTCGCACGCGGCCATCAGCCCGGTCGGCCCCGCGCCGACGATCAGCACATCTCCCGGCGCGTCCCCGCCGGTCGCGGAAGCGATGGGTTTCGTCTCGGAACTCAAGAGGTCAAACCTCCCCGTACGGTCCGTCTTCCCGGTGGCCAGAACTTTATATCCATTCGACCTCAGATGACCATAAGACACCGAATGATCTGGTCAGTCTAGACATCGCCGCACCCGGAAGGGTGGTCACGCCAGACCTAGGTAGCGGGGACCCAGGAAAGACAGAACCCTGGGCACCCGCCGCCGCGCCCCACACGATGGGAAACGTCAGAGACCATCGCGCCGAGGGGGAGGCAGGCGATGCATTCCAAGGTCGGAGTCGCGGGCGCGGCCGGCGCCGCACTGTGCGCCCTCGCCCTCGCCGTCGCGAGCTGCGCCGGGTCGCCGGACGGCACCGGGGCGCACGCCCACGGGACCGCCGGCGGCGCGACCGGCGGCGCGGCCACCCTCGGCACCGAGGGGACCGGCGACCCCGGAGCACCGGCCGGCGCGGCGGGCGCTCCGGTGTTCCGGCTCGCCGCCCAGAGCGACGGGTCGCACGCGTTCGACCACAACCGGCACACCGCGTCCGGCGACCGGGTCCTGCTCGTCTTCCGCAACGACTCGGGCATCCCGCACGACATGGTCGTCGAGCGGGACGGCCGGGTCGTCGGCCGCACCCGCGTGATCACCAGGGGCGAGACGCAGGCGCTGGTCACCGGGCTCACCCCCGGCCGCTACGCGTTCTACTGCTCGGTCGGCCGGCACCGCGGCGACGGCATGGAGGGCGTCCTGGAGATGACCTCCTGACCCGCGGGCCATCCGGGCCATCCGGGCCACCGAGCCGGAATCCATCGAGAAGGAGACCGACGTGTCCAGGACCATCTCTCCCGGCGTCGCGCTCGCGACCGCGTTGCTCGCCGTCTCGCTGACCGCCACGGCCTGTTCGAGCGACGAGGACGATCCCAAGGCAGCCCCCCCGTCTGCCGGGACCACGTCGGCCGCCCCGCAGGCGGCCGGCTCCTCGTCGGCCGTGCCCTCGGCGGCGGCCGCCGAGGGCACGGCCCCCGGGGCCGCCGGGGTGGTGGGCACCTGGGCGAGCGACGACGGCAGCCTGCGCCTGGTCCTCAACTCCGACGGCACCTTCGTCGAGGACTACAACGGCCAGAAGGCGGCCTACTCGGGCAAGTACACCGTCAGCGGATCGACGCTGACGCTCAACGACAAGACGGGCGTCACCGCGAACGGGACGGTCAAGACAGGATCGATCTCGCTCAGCGGATCGACGCTCACCAAGAAGGGATGAACGAGACCGTGCAGCAGAGGACTCTCGGATCGACGGGCCTGACCGTGGGGGCCATCGGCCTCGGATGCATGGGGATGAGCTTCGCCTACAGCCCCGGCCGGCGCGACGACGAGGAGTCGGTCCGCGTCGTCCACACCGCGATCGACCGGGGCGTCACGCTCATCGACACCGCCGACGTCTACGGCCCCTTCACCAACGAGGAGCTGGTCGGGCGCGCCCTGCGGGACCGCCGCGACGAGGTGGTGCTGGCCAGCAAGTGCGGCCTGGTGGTGCGGGACGGCGAGATCGTGCCGAGCGGCCACCCCGACCACATCCGCGCCGCCGCCGAGGGGTCGCTGCGGCGCCTCGGCGTGGACGTGATCGACCTCTACCAGCTCCACCGCGTCGACCCGCGGGTCCCCGTCGAGGAGAGCTGGGGCGCGATGGCCCAGCTGGTCATCGAGGGCAAGGTCCACCACATCGGCATGTCCGAGGCGGACGTGGACCAGCTCGCGGCGGCGCACGCGATCCACCCGGTCGCGACCGTCCAGAGCGAGCTGTCGCTGTGGAGCCGCGACCAGCTCGACAAGGTCGTGCCGTGGTGCCGGGAGCACGACGCGGCGTTCATCGCCTACTCCCCGCTCGGCCGCGGCTACCTCACCGGCGTGCTGACCACCGCCGACCAGCTGGAGGAGGGCGACTGGCGGCGCGGCAACCCGCGCTTCCAGGCCGAGACGATCGAGCGGAACCGGCGCGTCGTCGCCGTCGTCGACGAGGTGGCCCGCGAGCGGGGAGCGACGCCCGCGCAGGTCGCGCTGGCCTGGGTGCTCGCGCTCGGCGAGGACATCGTCCCGATCCCGGGCACCAAGCGCCTGACCTACCTGGAGGAGAACCTCGGCGCGGCCGACGTGCGCCTCACCGCCGCCGACCTGGAGGCCCTGGCCCCGCTCGCCGACCAGGTGACCGGCACCCGCTACTGTTCGCGATCCATCCCGCGGCCCCCCCCCCCATGTGACGGGGGAACGGGCCGGATGACGGCCGGGTCGGCACCGGGGTGAAACCGGTGCCGACCCGGCGCCATTTCCGCGGATCGCGCTCCCTCTCCCTGAACGCCATCCGCGGGCCGCCCGCCGCCGGGGCGGACGTCTCGGCCACGCGACGCGAACGCGGCGTCAAGCAGGCTCGGGTACAGGACATGGATTCTTCCCCAGGAGCGCGGAAAACGCCGCACCACGTGCGGCTCTTTGCACCCCCGGTCATATCCCGCCGCAGACTTTATCATTCATGATAAGACCACGTCTCGAACATATGGGCACCCGCCAGGGCACTTGGCGGACGAGATCTCAGCCACACTCCGGGCGCGCGCAGGCGAATAAGCACCAACAACTTCGCAGGGTGAGAACAGAATTACATTCAGCGCCCGCAGGAAACTGCAACCCGGGTATGACAGCTTCTGTCATACCTTCGGTTGATGGTGAAACCGGCGACCCACATTCATCCCGCGTTACCTTGCGCCGTACTGTAAGAGACCTTATAGTTGCTCGGTGCCTGATGATATTTCGTCCTCATAGAGAGGGGGCCTGGACGTATGTCTGCCAGCACGGAATCGGAAATTGCGCGACCCGGCTCGCCGGAACGGGTGCACACCGTTCCCACCCTGGCCGCCATCGCCCTCGCGAGCATCACGCTCCCGCTCACCGTGACGGGCCCCGCCGTCGCCCTGTCGGACATGGCGGCCGACCTCGGCTCCAGCGTGGCCGCGGCCCAGTGGGTCCAGAACGCCTACGGCGTCACCTTCGCCGCCTGCCTGCTGGCGGCGGGCGGGCTCGCCGACCGGTTCGGCCGCCGCCGCGTCCTGCTGACCGGCCTCGCGCTGTTCTGCCTCATGTCGCTGGTCTGCACGGTGGCGACGAGCATGCTGCTGGTCGACGTCGCGCGCGCCGTCCAGGGCGTCGGCGCGGCGGGCGTGCTGACCAGCGGCGCCGCGATCCTGGCCGCCTCGTTCCAGGGCCCGGCGCGGGCGCAGGCGTTCGGCGTGCTCGGCGGCTCGTTCGGCTGCGGCCTGGCGCTCGGACCGCTGACGGCGGGCGCGCTGGTGAGCGCGGGCAGCTGGCGCGCGGTCTTCGCCATCAACGTGGTCGTCGGCATCGTGGTGCTCGCCCTCGCCCGGTTCATCCCCGAGTCGCGCAACCCCGTCGCGAGCAGGGTCGACTGGGGCGGCGCCGCCACCTTCAGCGGCAGCCTCGGGCTGCTCGCGCTGATGTTCGTCGAGGGGCCGGCGCGCGGCTGGCTGACCCCGGCGGCGCTCGGCTCGCTGGCGGGCGCGGTCGCGCTGATGGTCGCGTTCGTGCTGGTCGAACTGCGGGTCGAGCACCCGATGTTCGACCTGTCGCTGTTCCGCCGCCCGACGTTCATCGTCGTCGTGTGCCAGCCGTTCACGATCACGTTCGGGTTCGTGGTGCTGCTGGTGTACCTGCCGCCCTACTTCCAGGGCGTGGGCGGGCACTCGGCGACCGAGGCGGGCGCGCTGCTGCTGCCGCTGACCGTGCCGGTCTTCCTCGTCCCCCTGGTGGCGGGGCGGATCGCCGCGCGGATCCCGCTGCGGGTGATGCTCGCCGCGTCCTCGGCGCTGATCGCCGTCGGCTCGCTCTGGCTGATGACCCTCCAGCCGGACGCGTCGTGGACGAACCTCGCGGGCCCGCTCCTGGTCTTCGGCGTCGGCGTCGGCAGCGCGTTCGGCGTCATGGACAACGCGGCGGTGAGCGTCGCGCCGGTCGAGCGCGCGGGCATGGCGTCCGGGATCTTCAACACGATGCGCATCACCGGCGAGTCGGTCGCGATCGCGGGCGCCGCCGCGCTGCTGGCGAGCCTCACGCTGCGCGACCTGGACGACCGCGCGCCCTCGCTGTCGGGGAACGCGCGCGACCTGGCGGGCGAGGCCACGCAGGGACGCATCGACGGGGCCCTTGACTCCGTCCCGGCGGGGCAGCGCCAGTACGCGCTGGACGCCGCCGCGCACGGGCTCACCTCCGCCATGCACACCGCGTTCCTGCTCCTGGCCGGGCTCGCGCTGCTGGGCGCCATCACCACCTACGCGGTCATCCGCGACCGCGAGTTCGACGACGCCGCCGAGACCGCCCCCGAGACCGCCGAGGCCGCCGCCGCGGCGGGCGGCGGGACCGCCGAACCGGACCCGGCCGGCGCCTGATCCACCCACGAGCCCCCGCTCCCGCGCGGACCCCGCGCCGCGCGGAGCACCCCGTACGGATTCACAACGCAGAAAGGAAACGCGATGCGGTACCGCTATATGGGCGACACCGGGTTGATGGTGTCGGAGCTGTGCTACGGCTCGTTCAACTTCGGCGGCAACGCCCCGTTCCTCGGCGCCCCCGACCGCGACTGGGCCGAGTTCGGGACGGTCGAGGAGCAGGAGGTGTTCCGCCTCGTGAACACCGCGCTCGACGCGGGCGTCAACTTCTTCGACACCGCCGACGTGTACAAGAACGGGATGGGCGAGCAGTTCCTCGGCGTCGCGCTGAAGAACGTCCGCGACCGGGTCGTCATCGGGACCAAGGGACGCTGGCGCATCACCGACGACCCGAACGACCTCGGCTCGTCCCGGCACCACCTGTTCGCCGCGGTCGAGGCCAGCCTGCGCCGCCTGAACACCGACTACATCGACATCTACCATCTGCACGGCTTCGACCCGCGCACCTCGCTGGATGAGACCCTGCGCGCCCTGGACGACCTCGTCAGGTCGGGCAAGGTGCGCTACCTCGGCGTGTCGAACTTCGCGGCCTGGCACCTGATGAAGGCGCTGTCGGTGTCCGAGCGGCGGAACCTGGCGCGCGTCGTGACCTACCAGGGCTACTACAACCTCGCCGCCCGCGAGCTGGAGCGGGAGATCGTCCCGCTGAGCGTGGACCAGAACGTCGGCATCACCGTGTGGTCGCCGCTGGCCGGGGGCTTCCTGACCGGCAAGTACCGGCGCGGCGAGGGGCGCCCCGAGGGCAGCCGGCTCGCCAACGCGACCGCCGCCGAGTCGGCGCCGCTGACCGACGAGGAGCAGGCCTACGACATCGTCGACGAGCTGTCGGAGATCGCCGCGGAGCGCGGCGTGACGGTGCCGCAGGTCGCGCTGAACTGGGTGCTGGCCAAGCCCGGCATCACCGCGGCGGTCGTCGGCGCCAGCAAGCCGAGCCAGCTTGAGGACAACCTCAACGCCATGGAGTGGACGCTGACCGAGGCGGAGGTCGAGCGCCTCGACAAGGTCAGCGAAGTGCCCGCGCCCTATCCGTACTGGCACATCCGCACGGTCGGCGCCGACCGGAGGCTGCCGGGCGACGTCTACCCCTGACGGGCACCGCCGACCGGTCGCCGCCGACCGGTCCCCGAGCCGCGACGCCGAGAATTCCAGCATTCCTGCCCGGGTTTGGAAACTCGGCGTCGCGTTCGTCCCCTATTCGCCGTCTGGACGGTAATGCGATGTACCGCGATGACCATGAGAGCCGGATCACAGTGCACCGCCGGGCCCTCGGAGGCGGCCCGCGTCGTCGCTGATCAGCCCCATGGCCACCCCTATCCGGACGACCGAAAACACCCGCGTCCGATACTTCGGACGACCCTTTCCAAACGCAATTCTTGGAGGTCTTCCCTGCACCGTTAAAGTACGTTGACAATGTCTTCAAGGCACGCATAGCCTTATCGAGCAAGATCATTTGATAGCTGATGCCGTCACCATGGTCGATTGGAGAGGATGACACCATGGCCCAAACGAAAATCAGCCCGCAGGCGATCGATCTCGAATTCGCGCGTACCATTGACCGCACACTGGTGCACCGTGAATCGCTCGCCGAAGTGTTTCTCACCGACAGCCGGCAGGTGGACGAGGACACCTACGCCGTGGCCGCGTTCCTGCCCCGCTCGCACGCCTACTACGGCGACCACCTGCTCACCCCGGCCGCCTACGACCCGATGCTGCTGCTGGAGGCGTGCCGGCAGGGGGCCATCCTCGGCGCGCACCGGCACTACGACGTGCCGCTCGACCACAAGTTCATCCTGACCCACATGCGGATCAGGATCGACCGGCCGGAGCTGCTCACGGTCGGCGCGAAGCCGCGCCGGGTCACGATGACCGTCACGACCTCGCGGCGCGTCCGCGACGACCGGATCACCGGCATCGACTACGCGATGCGGCTGGAGATCGCGGGCTTCGAGTTCGGCAGCGCGGCGATCGGCATGCGGTTCAAGTCCCCGGAGGGCTACATGGCGCTGCGGCTGCGCAACCGCGACGGCGCGCTGCTGCGCTCGACGTCCGTCCCGCCCGAGCAGAGCCCGGGGGCGCCGGTGGCGCCGCACCTGGTCGGCAGGATGCTGCCCGACAACGTCGTGCTGTGCGACGCGAAGGCGGAACGGTCCGGCGCGAGCGCCGTGCTGCGGCTGGCGGCCAACCACCCGAGCCTGTTCGACCACCCCCAGGACCACATCCCGGGGATGGTGCTCGCCGAGGCGGCCCGCCAGGTCGTCCACTACGGGGCCCTGGAGGTGCGCGGCGTGTCGGCGGTCAAGAGCTACCTCACCGAGCTGTCCGCGACGTTCAGCGCGTTCGGCGAACTGGAGCGCGACATCACGCTGCACGCCTCCATCGGCGCGCCCGAGGCGGCGAGCGGGCCGGGGAGCCCGCTGGCCGAGGACGGCATCACCTACACGGCGGCGGGCCCCGGGGAGATCGAGGGCCTTCCCGGCGACCCGGCGGCGGCGCCGCTCACGGTCGTCGCCGACGTGGACGTCCGGCAGAACGACCGCTCGATCTGCGCGGTCGGCTGCGTGCTCACCGGCGTCCACGGCCGGTGAGCGCCGACGCGCCCGCGGGGGCGGCCGCGTTCTTCGACGTGGACGAGACGCTCGTCCATTTCAAGAGCATGTTCCGTTTCCTGCGGTACCACCTGAGGACGCAGGGCGAGCCGGACGGCACCTACGGGCGCCTCGCCGGCGAGTTGCACGCCGCCGCGGCGGCCGGGGCGAACCGGGCCGAGGTCAACCGGCGGTACTACCGGCTCTTCGCGGGGCAGGAGGCGCGCCGGCTGGCCGAGAGCGGCGCCGCCTGGTTCGCCGAGGAGTCACGGGAGCGTTCGCCCTTCCTGCCCGCGACGCTGCGGGAGTACCGGCGGCACCAGGCACGGGGGAACCTCGTCGTGCTGCTGTCGGGCTCGTTCTTCGCCTGCCTCGACCCGATCGCCGAGGCGCTGGGCGGCCACTGCTGGGCGCTCGGCACCAGGCCGCTCGTCCGGCGCGGCGCGCTGACCGGCGAGGTGCTCGCCCCGCTGATCGGCGTCGCGAAGGGCCGCGCCGCGCGGGCCGCCGCCGCCGTCCGCGGCCTGGACCTCGCCCGGTGCAGCGCCTACGGCGACCACTCCACCGACCTCCACCTGCTGGAGGCCGTGGGCGACCCGGTCGTGGTCGGCGACGACCCGTTCCTGCTGGAACGCGCGAACCTCGGGCGGTGGCGCAGGCTGCGCACCGGGACCGCGCCCCGCGCGGCGGTCTCCTGATCCGCGGCGGTCGCCGCGCGGCGGTCCGCCGACCGGATCCGCCGCGCGGCGCCCGCCCGGTGACCGCGCCCTGCGCCAGGCCAACCCAAGAACTGGAGCAATCCTTCTCATGGCCCAGATAGGCATTCTCAGTACGGGTTCCTACCTGCCCGACCGCGTCGTCGGCAACGACGAGATCGCGGGGCCGGCCGGAGTGTCGGCCGACTGGATCGTCCGCAAGACCGGCATCGTGGAGCGGCGGCGGGCCGCCGCGCACGAGGCGTCCTCCGACCTCGCGGCGGCCGCCGCGCGGCGGGCCCTCGACCAGGCCGGGCTCTCGCCCGAGCAGCTCGACTACGTGGTCGTCGCCACCTCCACGCCCGACCACCCGCAGCCCGCGACCGCGAGCATCGTCCAGCACCTCATCGGCGCCGAGGGCGCGGGCGCGTTCGACATGAACGCCGTGTGCAGCGGCTTCGTGTACGCGCTGATGGTGACCGAGCGGCTGCTGCGCGGTGACGGCGGCGGCGGTTACGGCGTGGTCGTCGGCGTCGACATCTACTCGCGCATCCTCGACTACTCCGACCGCAGGACGGCGATCCTGTTCGGGGACGGCGCGGGCGCGGTCGTGCTCGGTCCGTCCCCGTCCGGGGGCGGGCTCGCCGACGCGCTGATGATGAGCCGCGGGGACATGCACGGCCTCATCCGCGTCCCGGCGGGCGGGAGCCGCATGCCCGCGACCGAGCACACGCTGGAGGAAGGCCAGCACTTCTTCAAGATGGACGGGCGCGGCGTCCGCGAGTTCGTCCACGACACCCTCCCGGCCACCGTGGCGCAGCTGCTGCGGCGCGGCGGGGTGCCGCCCGAGGAGGTGCGGCACTTCGTCCCGCACCAGGCCAACGGCGCGATGCTCGCCGACATCGTGCCCTCCCTCGGGCTCACCACGGCGCACACCCACCTGACCGTCGAGCGCTACGGCAACACGGGCGCGGCGTCGATCCCGATCACGCTGGACGCCGCGTACCGGCGCGGCGCGATCGGGCCCGGCGACCTCGTCCTGCTGGCGGGCTTCGGCGGCGGCATGGCGCTCGGCGCGTCGCTGGTCCGCTGGACGAGCCCGCGCCTGACCGTGCCCGTCCAGACCGCGGCGGGGGCCGCGGTCTAGTACCACTGCCGTCCGGCCGGTCCCGCTGGGGAGCGACGCGGCCGCCGGGCGGCACTCCGGGAAGGTGGCCGTGTTCGGGGAACCAGGACCCCGGGCACGGCCACACCCGTTGGTGGACCCTGCGTCCGGAGCGAGTTACGGTCCGTCTACCTCCGGGTTTCCGGACGGTGTGATCTGTGTAACCGTGTACAAGATCATCATCGGCCGTCCGGTACGGCATATTCCCTGGTAAAGCAGTAGGTTTTGTCGGTTTTGCATGATCCCTGCGGCGTCTCCGCAGGTCGGGCGGGCTTTTCAGGGTCTTCCCCCAGGCTGCGTCCATGTGCATGCTAGGAGCATGAACGCAACGGAGGCACTGGTGGCGAGGCGCCACATCGACCTCCTCCGCGTGTGCAGCGCGTCCTGTTGACCCGCCCCTCCGCACGCCTCGGCCGCTGATCCGCCGCCCCTCTCTTCTCTTCCCCCTTCGCTCACGCCTGTCGGCCGCACGGCCCCATGCCCGCCGGATCCCCCTGCCTGCCTGCCCGCGTCCCGCCCTGGAGGTAACGCATGTCCACAGAGCTGCTCGATCCACCCCGGTCCGCGCTGCCGCGCGCCGCGGCGCCGCGGGCCGCCGCGCGCTCGGGCGCCGTGGCGCTGGCGCTGCTGCGCCGCGCCCGCAAGGTCAGCGGGCTGGTGCTGGTGCTCGCGCTGTGGGAGATCGGCGCGCGGGCCGGCTGGCTCGGCAGCACGACGCCGCCGCTCAGCGACGTCGCGGCGCGGGGCTGGGAGATGACCTCCTCGGGCGAGCTGACCGACAACCTCGGGGTCTCGCTGCTGCGGGTGCTGAAGGGCCTCGCGATCGGGCTGCCGCTCGGGCTCGGGCTCGGCCTGCTGTCGGGGCTGTTCCGGGTCAGCGAGGACATCATCGACGCGCCGCTGCAGGCCGTCCGGATGCTGCCGCACCTGGCGCTGGTGCCGCTGTTCATCATCTGGTTCGGGATCGGCGAGACCTCCAAGGTCGGCCTGATCGCGGTCGGCGTGGTGTTCCCGCTCTACATCAACGTGTTCCACGGCATCCGGGGCGTGGACGAGCGGCTGGTGGAGTCCGCGCGGACCTGCGGGCTCGGCCGGATCGGGCTGGTCCGCAAGGTCATCCTGCCCGGCGCGCTCCCGCAGATCCTCGTCGGGCTGCGGCTCTCGCTCGGCGTCGCCTGGCTGACGCTCGTGGTCGTGGAGCAGTCCGCGACCGCCAGCGGCATCGGCTTCGTCATCAACCAGGCCACGCAGTTCCTCCAGATGGACACGGTCTTCCTGGTGCTCGTCGTCTACGCGCTGCTCGGCGTCTCGACGGACCTGCTGGTGCGGCTGGTCGAGCGCCGCGTCCTGGCGTGGCGGAGAGGGCTGGTGGCGCGATGACCGTCGGAACCAGAAGCGGCGTGAGGGTGCGCGGGCTCACCCGCGTGTTCGGTGAGCGGACCGTGCTGGACGGCGTGGACCTCGACATCGCCCCCGGCGAGTTCGTCGCGCTGCTCGGCGCGAGCGGCTCGGGCAAGAGCACGCTGCTGCGCGCGCTGGCCGGGCTGGACGGCGAGGGCGGCGGCGAGATCGACGTCCCGGCCAAGCGCGCCGTCGTCTACCAGGAGCACCGGCTGCTGCCGTGGAGCCGCGTCTGGGACAACGTCGTCCTCGGCTTGTCGAAACGGGGCCTGCGCGGCCGGGACCTGCGCGCGCGGGCCGAGGACGCGCTCGCCGAGGTGGGGCTCTCGGCCCGCGCCGACGCCTGGCCGCTCACGCTGTCGGGCGGCGAGTCGCAGCGGGTCGCGCTGGCGCGGGCCCTGGTCCGCACCCCCGACCTGCTGCTGCTGGACGAGCCTTTCGGCGCCCTCGACGCGCTGACCAGGCTCAACGCGCAGGCGCTCGTCGCCGACCTGTGGGCCGAGCACCGCCCGGCGGTGCTGCTGGTCACCCACGACGTCGAGGAGGCGCTGCTGCTCGCCGACCGCGCGCTGCTGCTCGCGGACGGGCGGATCGCCCGCGAGTACGCCGTCGACCTGCCGCGTCCCCGCTCGATGGACGACCCCCGCTTCGTCGCGCTGCGCCGCGACCTGCTCGACGGGCTCGGTGTCCGCCCCGTCGCCACCAACCTGACCACCGCCCGGGAGGCGCTGTGACCATCAACGAGATCGACGCGGACGTGCTGGTCGCGGGCGGCGGCCCCGCCGGGGCGTGGGCCGCGGTGAAGGCGGCGGAGGCGGGCGCGAGCGTCGTCCTCGCCGACAAGGGCTACCTCGGCACGAGCGGCGCGACCGCGTCGGCGGGCACCGGCGTCTGGTACGTCGAGCCTCGGCCGGAGGCCCGGGAGGCGGCGATGGCGAGCCGCGAGGGCCTCGGCGGGTACCTCGCCGACCGGGAGTGGATGGCCCGCGTCCTCGACCAGACCTACGCGAACATGAACGAGCTGGCGGAGGTGTCGCGGTACCCGTTCCCGGTCGACGACGACGGGCGGCAGATCCGGCGCGGCCTCCAGGGGCCCGAGTACATGCGGCGGATGCGCGTCCGGGTGCGCCGGGCGGGCGTGCGGGTCCTCGACCACAGCCCGGTCACCGAGCTGCTCGCCGACGGGTCGGGCGCGGTCGCGGGAGCGGCCGGGTACCGGCTGCGCGACGAGCACCCGTTCCGGGTCACGGCCCGCGCGGTGGTGCTCGCCACCGGCGGGTGCGCGTTCCTCAGCAAGGCCCTCGGCTGCGACGTCAACACCGGCGACGGCGCGCTGTTCGCGGCGGAGGCGGGCGCGGAGCTGTCGGGGATGGAGTTCTCCAACGCCTACGCGATCGCCCCGGCGTTCACGTCGGTGACGAAGACGGCGTTCTACTCGTTCGCGACCTTCTACCACGCGGACGGGAGCGTCCTCGAAGGCGCGGGCAGCCAGCGCGGGCGCTCGGTCATCGCGCGGACGCTGCTCACCGAGCCCGTCCTGTGCCGGATCGACAAGGCGACGCCGGAGGAGCAGCGGGCGATGCGGCTCGCGCAGCCGAACTTCTTCCTGCCGTTCGACCGGCAGGGCATCGACCCGTTCACCGACCTGTTCCCGGTCACGCTGCTCGCCGAGGGCACCGTGCGCGGCACCGGCGGCATCCGGATCACCGGCCCGGACTGCGCCACGACCGTGCCCGGCCTGTACGCGGCGGGCGACGCCGCGACCCGCGAGCTGATCTGCGGCGGCTTCACCGGCGGCGGCAGCCACAACTCCGCGTGGGCGATGTCGTCGGGCACGTGGGCGGGGCGCGGCGCCGCGCGGCACGCCGCCGAGCTGGGCGGGCGCGCCACGGGACGGCCCGTGCGCGCGCTCGGCGAGGCGGGCGTCCGCCCGGCCGGGCCCGCGACCGGCGGCCACGCCGAGTACGTGCGGGCCGTGCAGGCCGAGGTGCTGCCCTACGACAAGAACCTGCTGCGGCACGCCGACCGGCTCGTCCCGGCGCTGGACGCCCTCGACCGGACGTGGCGGGAGCTGGCCGGCACGCTGCGCGGCGAGGGCGCCGGGCTCGTCCGGGCGCGGTCGGCCGCCGCGATGACCGCGCACGCCCGCTGGATGTACAGCGCCGCGCTCGCCCGAACGGAGACGCGCGGCATGCACAAGCGGCAGGACCTGCCCGAGCAGGACCCGTCCCAGCGGCGGCGCCTGGTCACCGGCGGCCTGCACGAGGTGTGGACGCGGCCCGAGACCGCCGCGCTGGCGGTGGCGTCGTGATCGAGATCGTGTCGCGGGAGCGGTGCATCGCGTGCGACAAGTGCATCGCGGTGTGCCCGACGAACGTCTTCGACCGGGGCGCCGACGGCATCCCCGTCCTGACCCGGCAGAGCGACTGCCAGACCTGCTTCATGTGCGAGGCGTACTGCCCGGTCGACGCGCTGTTCGTCGACCCGCGCTCGCACCCGCTGCCCGAGCCGCCCGACGAGGCCGACCTCGCCGCCGAGGGGCTGCTCGGCAGCTACCGCGAGCAGATCGGCTGGGGGCGCGGACGCACCCCCGGCGCGAGGCTCGCCGTCGGCCCGTCGCTGAACCGCTCCGGCGCCCCGCTCACGTCCTGAGACACCGAGAGGAAAGAACTGTGAAGATCCCCAAGATCCTGGCCGCCGGGCTGCTCGTGCTGGGCGCGGCGGCGTGCGGCTCGTCCGCCGCCGCGGGCGGCTCCAAGACGCTGCGCGTCGGAGTGATCGGGACGGCCGTCGGCAACAAGCTGAACCGCACCGTCGGGTTCCTCGACGAGCGCGGCGAGCTGCTGCCCGAGCTGAAGGCCGCCGGGATCGACAAGATCCAGGTCGCGACGTTCCAGAACGGCCCCGACCTGAACCAGGCGCTCGCGGGCGGGTCGCTGGACATCGGCATCTACGGCGACACCCCGGCGCTGATCGGGCACGGGCAGGGCCTGCCGACCCGGCTGGTGTCGCTGAACTCCATCCGGCTGGACGCGGCGATCGTCGCCAAGAAGGACGGCGGGCCCACCTCGCTCAAGGACCTGGAGGGCAAGCGGATCGGCGTGCAGACCGGCTCCTACATCCACCGCTACCTGCTCGGCGCGCTCCAGCAGGCCGGGGTGAGGCCGAAGCAGATCATCCACATGTACACGCCCGCGATCATCGCGGCGCTGGAGAAGAACGCGATCGACGCGGGCGGGCTCGTCTCGGCCGACCAGGTCGCCGAGGAGGCGAAGGGGTACCGCTCGGTCGACGTCGCCTCCCGCGACCACCCCGACCTGCTCGGTACGTCCGCGACCGTCGTGACCGAGAAGTACCTGTCCGGGCACAAGGACATCGTCAAGGTCTGGCAGCGGGCCGAGTCGAAGGCGACCCGGGTGGCCAAGGCGAACTGGCCCGCCTACACCGCCTACGTCGCGCGGACCGGCGGCTACGCGCCGCAGGTGACCATCAAGACGACGCTGAGGGAGCAGCTCCCGGACACGCCGTTCCCCCCGGAGGGGCTGAAGCTGCTCGACGGGACCAAGGGGTTCCTCGCCGGGCAGAAGCTCCTCAAGACCGACTTCCCGATCGACTCGTGGCTGGCCCCGGGCGCCCGGACCGCCGCCGGAGCCACGCCGTGATCGAGCACGACGCCGACGTCCTCGTGCTCGGCGGCGGGCCCGCCGGGGCGTGGGCGGCGCTGGCCGCCGCCGCGGCCGGGGCGCGGGTCGTCCTCGCCGACAAGGGGTACTGCGGCACCAGCGGGCCGACCGCGTCGGGCGGCAACAACCTCTGGTACGTGCCCCCGGACGCGGCGGAGCGCGAGCGGGAGGTCGACGCGCGGTTCGAGCAGAGCGCCCGGCTCGCCGACCGCCGCTGGATGGCCCGCGTCGTGGACGAGACCTACCGCCGCGTCGACGACCTCGCCTCGTTCGGCTACCCGTTCCCGGTCCACGACGGGGTGGAGCGGCGCGGCAGCCTCCAGGGGCCGGAGTACATGAAGCGGATGCGGCGCCGCGTCCACCGGTCGGGGGTGCTGATCCTCGACCACCATCCGGCGCTGCGGCTGCTGACCGACTCCTCGGGCGTCGTCGCGGGCGCGGCCGGCATCGCCCGGCAGGAGGGCGAGGCGCCCTGGACGGTCCGCGCGGGCGCGGTCGTGCTCGCGACCGGCGGCTGCGCGTTCCTGTCCGGCGCTTTCGGCACCAACGTCGACACCGGCGACGGGCACCTGATGGCCGCCGAGCTGGGCGCGGAGCTGTCGGGGATGGAGTTCTCCAGCGTGTACGGGCTCTCGCCCGCCTACGGCGCGCACACCAAGGGCCTGATGATGCAGTTCGCGACGTACTACGCCGAGGACGGCACGCGCATCGAGGTCCCGGACCCGCTGTGGGCCAGGGCGCAGGTCGCCGAGCGCCTCGCGGCCGGGCGGAAGGTCTTCGCGCGGCTCGACCAGGCGCCCGCCGAGCTGCGGCAGGCGATGCGCGACGCGCAGCCGAACTACTTCCTGCCGCTGGACAAGGCCGGGATCGACCCGTTCCGCGACCCCTACGAGGTGCGGATGGTGCTGGAGGGCACGGTCCGGGGCACGGGCGGGCTGCGGATCGTCGGCGACGACTGCGCGACGACCGTCCCCGGCCTGTACGCCGCCGGGGACGTCGCGACCCGCGAACCGGTGTCGGGCGCGGTCAGCGGCGGCGGCGCCTACAACGGCGCGTGGGCGATCTCGTCGGGCACCTGGGCCGGACGCGGCGCCGCGCGGTTCGGCCTCGGCCGGGACCGGACACGCACCGTTCCGGCCGGGAGGGCCGGCCTGACGCCCGGGTCGCTGGACGCGGCGCGGGTCGTCCGCGCCGTCCAGGCCGAGATCCTGCCGCTCGACCGCAACCTGTTCCGCACGCGCGAGGGGCTCCGCGCCTCGCTGGCCTCGCTGGACGCGCTGTGGGAGCGCATCACGTCCGAGGGCGTCGCCGGGACGGGCCGCGAGCGCCTGCGCGCCCGGTCGGCGGCGGCCATGACCGCGCACGCCCGCTGGTGCTACCGCGCCGCGCTGGCCCGCGAGGAGTCCCGGGGCATGCACCGGCTGGACGGCCTGCCGACGCTGCGGAGCTTCGAGCACCGGCTGCTGGTCGGCGGCCTGGAGGAGACCTGGACCTCCACCGAGCCCCAGGAGGTGGCGGCGTGATCGAGGTCGTGAGCGCGGAGCGCTGCGTGAAGTGCGACGTGTGCGTCAAGGTGTGCCCGACCGACGTGTTCGACCGGGGCGCCGACGGCCTCCCGGTGATCGCGCGGCAGAGCGACTGCCAGTCGTGCTTCATGTGCGAGGCCCACTGCCCGACGGACGCCCTGTACGTCGCGCCCTTCAGCGGGCCCGCGCCGGACGGCTCCCCGCACACCGACGAGGCCGCCCTCGCCGACGCGTTCGGGGAGTACCGGCGGATCGTCGGCTGGGGGCGCGGCCGGACGCCGGGCAGCCGCGCCGACAGCAACCACATCTTCACCGAGCGGATCCGATCGCCCCGCTGACGGCATTGACCTGGACGGGGCCGCACGCGCACAATTCACACTATGTCAGTAGGGAATATGGAAAATAGCCACGATCCCCTGAAGTTCGCCTACTGGGTCCCCAACGTCAGCGGCGGGCTGGTCGTCAGCACGATCGAGCAGCGCACCGACTGGGGTTACGACTACAACCGGGAACTGGCCGTGCTCGCCGAGCGGAACGGCTTCGAGTACGCGCTCAGCCAGGTCCGCTACATCGCCTCCTACGGCGCCGCCTACCAGCACGAGTCGACCGGGTTCAGCCTCGCGCTGCTGCTCGCGACGCAGCGGCTGAAGGTGATCGCCGCCGTGCACCCCGGGCTGTGGCACCCGGGCGTGCTCGCCAAGTTCATCGCGACCGCCGACCAGCTCTCGGGCGGCCGCGCCGCCGTGAACGTCGTCAGCGGCTGGTTCAAGGACGAGTTCACCAAGCTCGGCGAGCCGTGGCTGGAGCACGACGAGCGGTACCGGCGCAGCGAGGAGTTCATCCGGGTGCTGCGCGAGATCTGGACCTCCGAGCACGCGGAGTTCGGCGGCGACTTCTACCGGCTGCACGACTTCGACCTGCGCCCCAAGCCGCTGGCCGGGCCGGGGCGCCCGCACCCGGAGATCTTCCAGGGCGGCAACTCCACCAGCGCCCGCCGCATGGCCGGGCGGGTGTCGGACTGGTACTTCAGCAACGGCCGCGACTTCGACGGCGTCACCGAGCAGATCCGCGACGTCCGGGCCGAGGCGGGGCTGCACGGGCGCCGCGTCCGGTTCGGGCTGAACGGGTTCCTGATCGCGCGCGACACCGAGGCCGAGGCCCGCGAGGTGCTGCGCGAGATCGTCGCGAAGGCCGACCGGAAGGCCGTCGAGGGCTTCGGGTCGGCGGTCAGGCAGGCGGGGCGGTCGGCGTCGGACGGCAAGGGCATGTGGCAGGACTCGGAGTTCGCCGACCTCGTCCAGTACAACGACGGGTTCCGCACCGGGCTGATCGGCACACCCGAGCAGATCGCGGAGCGGATCGTCGCCTACAAGCGGCTCGGCGTCGACCTGTTCCTGCTCGGCTTCCTGCACTACCTGGAGGACGTCGAGTACTTCGGCGAGCGCGTCCTGCCGCTCGTCCGCGAGCTGGAAGCGGACCTGGAGACGCCGGCACACGTGAACTCCTGAAAACCCCCACGACACAGGAGAGGCAATGTCCGTCGAGACCGAGCAGAGCATCGCAACGAACGACGAGCGGTTCGCCGCCGCGCTGCACCGCGCCGACGTCGTCGCCGCCGAGCTGCGGGCCACCGCCGCCGAGCGCGACCGCGCCAACCGGGCGCCGCGCGAGGAGGTCGAGCTGCTGCGGCGCAACGACCTGCTCCAGGTGCAGGAGCCCGTCGAGCACGGCGGCGACGGGCTGTCGTTCGCGCAGGCGGCGCAGGTCGTCCGGCGGATCGCGCGCGGCGACACCTCGATCGCGCACCTGATCGGCTACCACTACGCGCAGACCCGGGTCGCCTCGCTGTTCGGCACGCCCGAGCAGGACGCCGAGCTGTCGCGGCGCAACGGGCGGGAGAAGGTGTTCTGGGGCGGCGTGCAGAACCCGCGCGGCGGCTCCGACGTCGTGCTGTCGCGCGACGGCGACCGGTTCCGGCTGGACGGCCGCCGCTCGTTCGCCTCGGGCGCCGGGCTCGGCGACTACCTGTCGGTGACCGCCGCCTTCGAGGGCGAGCTGCTGTTCGTCGCGCTGCCCGCCGGGCGGAAGGGCTTCCGCGCGCTCGGCGACTGGGACAACATCGGCCAGCGGCTCACCGACTCCGGCGGCGTCGAGTTCACCGCGACGCCCGTCGAGCGGCACGAGGTCCTCGGCCCCGACCCGCTCACCGGACGGACGATCACCCCGTACCAGACGCTGGTCACCCCGCACTGGCAGCTCGCGTTCGTCAACTTCTACGTCGGCACGGCCGAGGGCGCGCTCGACGAGGCGCTGGACTGGACGCGCCTGCACGGCGCGCCCTGGGAGACCTCCGGCGTGGACAGCGCGACCGACGACCCCTACGTCCTCCAGACGGTCGGGGAGCTGCGCAGCGAGATCCGCGCCGCCGCCCTGCTCGCCGACCGGGCCGGGGACGCGCTCCAGGACGCGCTCGGCATCGGCCCCTCGATCACCGCCGAGCAGCGCGCGGACGCGGCGGTCGCGGTCTACGAGGCCAAGTACCTGTCGACGAAGGTCGCGCTGTCGGTCGCGTCCCGGCTGTTCGAGATCCAGGGCGCGCGGGCCACGACCAGCGCCTACGGCTTCGACCGGCACTGGCGGAACCTGCGCACCCACACCGTCCACGACCCGGTCGCCTACAAGGCCCGCGAGGTCGGGGACTGGACGCTGAACCGCCGCGCCCCCGCCTTCTCCCTCTACCGCTGAGGACGACGATGCCGAACGCGCACGTGATCCGCTCGGGCGCGGAGGCCGTGGAGGTCGCGCGCAAGCTCGCCGCCGCCGTCGCCGTGCGGGCGGACGAGCGCGACCGCGACCGGCGGGCACCGGCCGCCGAGCTGGCCGAGCTCTCGGGCTCGGGCCTGCTCGGCGCCGCGGTGCCCGCCCGGCACGGCGGCGCCGAGGTGGGCGCCGCCGTGCTGGCCGAGGTGTTCCGGACGCTCGCCGCCGCCGACGCGAGCCTCGCGCAGATACCGCAGAGCCATTTCGTGTTCCTGGACGCGCTGCGGCGGCAGGGCACCGAGGAGCAGCGGGCCCGGTACTTCGCGAGGGCGCTGGACGGCGCGCGTTTCGCCAACGCCCAGACCGAGCGCGGCGGGCGCACCGTCACCGACGACGCCACCACCCTGCGCCGGACGCGGCCCGGCCGCTACGTCCTCGGCGGCGTGAAGTACTACAGCACCGGCGCGCTGTTCGCGGACGTGCTGGTCGTCCGGGCCGTCCTCGCCGACGAGCCGCCGCTGCCGGGCGGCGCGCCGCCCAAGGCGCTCGCCTACATCGCGCGCGACTCCCCCGGCGTCGCCATCGACGACGACTGGGACGGCATGGGGCAGCGGACCACCGCGAGTGGAACGGTCCGCCTGGAGGACGTCCCGGTCGGCGCCGACGACATCGTCCCCTACAACGCGCTCTTCGACGGGCCCACGACCTACGGCGCGCGGGCGCAGGTGCTGCACGCCGCGCTGGACGCGGGCATCGCCCGGGGCGCGGTCGCCGCCGCCGTCACCGCCGCCGGGCGGGCGCGGCCGTGGTTCGAGAGCGGCGCGGAGACCGCGACCGGCGACCCGCTGCTCGTCCAGCGGGCGGGCGAGCTGGAGATCACCGTGCGGGCCGCCGAGGCGCTGCTGCGGGAGGCCGCCGAGGCGATCGACGCGGCCGAGCGCGACCTCTCCGACGACTCCGCCGCGCGGGCGTCGATCGCGACCGCCGCCGCGAAGGTCGCCACCGGCCGCGCCGCGCTGGAGGCCGCCTCGACGCTGTTCGAGCTGGGCGGGACGCGGTCGGCGGCGGGCGCGCTCAACCTCTCGCGGCACTGGCGGGACGCGCGGACCCACACCCTGCACGACCCCGAACGCTGGAAGGTGCAGCACATCGGACGCTGGCTGCTGACGGGCGCTCCCCCGCCCCGGCACGGGCAGCTCTGAGGAAGGAAACCCCAACCGTGACCCTGTCGTTCCACTGGTTCCTGCCCACCTACGGCGACTCGCGCTTCATCGTGGGCGGCGGCCACGGCCGTCCCGCGGACGCGGCGTCCGGCGACCGGCGCGCCACGATCGGCTACCTGTCCTCGATCGTGCGCGGCGCCGAGGAGCTGGGCTTCACCGGCGCGCTCACCCCGACCGGCGCGTGGTGCGAGGACGCCTGGCTGACCACCGCGATGCTGGCGCGCGAGTCCGAGCGGCTGGCGTTCCTCGTCGCGTTCCGGCCGGGACTGATCAGCCCGACGCTCGCCGCGCAGATGGCCGCGACGTTCAGCGCGCACGCCCCGGGGCGGCTGCTGCTCAACGTCGTCACCGGCGGCGAGGCGCACGAGCAGCGCGCCTACGGCGACCACCTGTCCAAGGACGAGCGGTACGCGCGCTGCGCGGAGTTCCTGTCGGTCGTGCGGCGGCTCTGGGACGGCGAGACCGTCACCCATCGCGGCGCGCACCTCGACATCGACGCCGCGCGGCTGCCGACCGTCCCCGACCCCGTCCCGCCGCTGTACTTCGGCGGGTCCTCGGCCGCCGCCGGACCGGTCGCCGCCGAGCACGCCGACGTGTACCTGACCTGGGGTGAGCCGCTCGACGCCGTCGCCGCCAAAATCGAGTGGATCCGCGGGCTCGCCGCCGCACGGGGCCGGAAGCCGAGGTTCGGCATCCGGCTGCACATCATCACCCGCGACACCGCCGAGGAGGCGTGGCGGCTCGCGGGGCGGATGGTCGAGGCGCTCGGCGAGGACACCGTCGCCGCCGCCCAGGCCGCGCTCGCCCGCAGCGAGTCCGTCGGCCAGCGGCGCATGCGCGAACTCCACGAGACCAGCCGCGCGGACGGCTCCTGGCGCGACCCCCGCGCCCTGGAGATCGCGCCGAACCTGTGGGCGGGCGTCGGGCTCGTCCGGGGCGGCGCCGGGACGGCGCTGGTCGGCGACCACGCCGAGGTCGCCGAGCGCATCGCCGAGTACGCCGGCCTCGGCATCGACGAGTTCGTCCTGTCGGGCTACCCGCACCTGGAGGAGCTGTACTGGGTCGGTGAGGGCGTGCTGCCCCGCCTCGCCGAACGCGGCCTGTTCCACGGCCCGGCCGGGCCGGCGGGCCAAGGCGCCACCGCCTTCCTCCCGAAGGACGCGGCGCGATGACGGCGCTCGGGCTCGACCTGCGCCGCGTCTACGGCGCCTACCCGACCGGCGTCGCCGTGGTCGCGGGCCTGGTCGGCGGGCGTCCCGCCGGGATCGCCGCCAGCTCGTTCGTGCCGGTGTCGCTCGACCCGCCGCTCGTGTCGGTGTGCGTCGCGCACACCTCCACGACCTGGCCCCTGCTGCGCGAGCGGCCCACGATCGGGATCAGCGTGCTCGGCGCGCACCAGGAGCACGTCGGCCGCCGCGTCGGCGCCCGCGACGGCGACCGGTTCGCGGGCGTCGAGTGGCGGGCCACCGAGGGCGGCTCCGTGCTGGTCGAGGGCGCGTCCGCGTGGTTCGACTGCGTCGTCGAGCAGCAGGTCCGCTCCGGTGACCACGACATCGTCGTCTTCCGCGTCGAGGACCTGGACGCCGCGCACGACGTCCCGCCGCTGGTCTTCCACGCCAGCACCTTCCGTTCCCTCCGCTAAGGAGCCTTTCCGTTGCCCGTCAGCGTCCACGTCGAAGTCCGCGCCGCCGCCTGGGACGACCCCGCGGCGGAGGCGCTGCGCAGATCCATGGACGCGGAGATGCGCGACCGCTACGAGGACCGGCTGGAGGAGATCGAGGCCCTCGTCGCCGAGCCGGAGTGGCGGAGCGCGCTCGTCGTCGAAGCGCACGAGGCCGTCCACGTCGCGGTCGCCTACGCCTCCGGCGAACCCGTGGGGCATGCCGCGCTGCGCCGCCTGGACGGCGGCGACCTGGAGCTGAAGCGGATGTACGTCGCATCCGCCGCGCGGGGCACGGGGGTGTCCACGGCGCTGCTGGCGGCGGTGGAGGACGCGGCGCGCGCGCTCGGCGCGTCCCGGCTCGTGTTGCAGACCGGCGACCGGCAGCCCGACGCGGTCCGGCTGTACGAGCGCGAGGGCTACACCCGCGTCCCGGTCTTTCCCCCGTACGAACGGTTGCATTTCTCGATCTGCATGGCAAAAGTATTGTGACTAAGGGAGCGAACATGAGCATTGTCGTTCTGGTAGGGAATCCACGTCCCCAGTCCCGGACATTTCAGGTGGCTCTGAAGGCCGCGGCCGCGATAGCCGAACGGATCGGCGACGGCGACGCGGTCGAGGCCGTCGATCTGTCGGCCCTGGCACCCGGCCTGCTCGGGGCCGTGCCGGCCCCGGAGACGCAGGACGCGCTGGACCGGGTCGCCTCCGCCGACGTCCTGCTGGTCGCGAGCCCGACCTACAAGGCCACCTACACGGGCCTGCTCAAGGTGTTCCTGGACCGGTTGCCGGGCGGCGCGCTGGCCTCGACGGTCGCGCTGCCGCTGCTGGTGATGGGCGATCCGAAGCACTCCCTGGCCGTGGAGGTGCATCTGCGGCCCCTGCTGGTGGAGTTGGGCGCGGTCGTGCCCACACCGGGGCTGGCGTTCCTGGAGTCGCAGATCGCGGCCGCGGAGGAGGTGCTCGGCGCCTGGGCCGACATCGTCGCGCCGCAGGTGGTGGCGGCGGAACTCGCCCGCGATGCCGCGCGGATCTGAGAAGGGGGCCGTTCCGGTGCCGGTCAAGCAGATTCATCTGGCCGCCCATTTCCCCGGCGTCAACAACACGACCGTGTGGTCGGATCCGGGCTCGGGCAGCCAGATCGACTTCGGCTCCTTCGTCCACCTCGCGCGGACCGCGGAGCGCGGGAAGTTCGATTTCTTCTTTCTCGCCGAGGGGCTCCGGCTGCGGGAGATGAAGGGCCGCATCCACGACCTCGACGTCGCCGGGCGGCCCGAGTCGCTGACCGTCCTGTCGGCGCTGTCGGGGGTCACCGCGCGGCTCGGGCTCGCCGCGACCGTCAACTCGACGTTCAACGAGCCCTACGAGGTGGCGCGGCGCCTGGCCACGCTCGACCACCTCAGCGGCGGGCGCGCCGCCTGGAACGTCGTCACGAGCTGGGACGCGTTCACCGGCGAGAACTTCCGGCGCGGCGGCTACCTGGCCGAGGCCGACCGCTACAACCGCGCCCGCGAGTTCCTGGGCACCGCCCGCGAGCTGTGGGACTCCTGGAGCGGCGGCGACCTCGTCGCCGACCCCGCCTCGGGCACGTTCGCCCGCCCGGACGCGGGGGCGTTCGCGCATCGCGGCCCGCAGTTCGACATCGCCGGACGGTTCAACGCGCCGCGCCCGCCCCAGGGCCGCCCGGTGATCATCCAGGCCGGGGACTCGGCGGAGGGGCGCGAGTTCGCCGCCGCCGAGGCCGACGTCATCTTCAGCCGGCACGGCACGCTGGAGGACGGCCGCGCCTTCTACAAGGACGTCAAGAGCAGGCTCGCCAAGTACGGGCGCCGCCCGGACGAGCTGAAGATCATGCCCTCCGTCACCTACGTGCTCGGCGACACCGAGGAGGACGCGGCCGAGCGCGCCGCCGACATCCGCCGCGCGCAGGTGACCCCGCAGGGCGCGCTGGCCTACCTGGAGGGGTTCTGGGGGCGCGACCTGTCCGGCTACGATCCGGACGGCCCGCTGCCCGACGTCGAACCCGACCTCGGCGAGGGCGTGTCGAAGGGCCGCGCGCAGTTTCGCGGCGACCGGAGCGAGACCGTCCGCCGGTGGCGGGCGCTGGCCGCCGAGCGCGGCCTCACCATCCGCGAGCTGGTCATCGAGGCCACCGGGCGGCAGACGTTCGTCGGGACGCCGCGCTCGGTCGCGGACCAGATCGACGAGTTCGTGCGGACCGACGCCGCCGACGGGTTCGTGCTCGTCCCGCACCTGACCCCGACCGGCCTGGACGACCTGGTCGAGCACGTGGTGCCCCTCCTCCAGGAGAAGGGCGTGTTCCGCGCCGACTACACCGGCCCGACCCTGCGCGACCACCTCGGACTGGAGGCGCCATGACCGAGCTGCACCTCGCCGCCGCGCTGAACGACGCGGGCTGGCATCCGGCGGCCTGGCGCGATCCGTCGGCCCGCCCGTCCGCGCTGTTCACCGCCGGGTACTGGGGCGACCTCGCCGCCGAGGCCGAGCGCGGCCTCCTCGACTTCGTCACCATCGAGGACGCGCTCGGCCCCCCGGCCCCGCCCGGCGGGGTGACGGCGCGGCTGGACGCGGTGCTGATCGCCGCGCGGCTCGCGCCCGCGACGTCCCGGATCGGCCTCGTGCCCGCGACCGTCGTCCCGCACACCGAGCCGTTCCACGTCTCGATCGGCATCGCCTCGCTCGACCACGCCAGCCGCGGCCGCGCCGGATGGCGGCCCGACGCCGCCCCCGCCCACCACGCCCACGCGCCGCACTTCGGCCGCCGCGACCTCCCGGACGCGGCGCTGCTCGGCGAGGCGGCCGAGTTCGCCGAGGTCGTCCGGCGGCTGTGGGACTCCTGGGAGGACGACGCGGAGATCCGCGACACCGCCACCGGCCGGTTCCTGGACCGCGAGAAGCTGCACTACATCGACTTCGAGGGCGAGCACCTCCGGGTCCGGGGGCCGTCGATCACGCCGCGCCCGCCGCAGGGGCAGCCGCCGGTGACCGTGCTGGCCGACGACGTCGCCGGCTATGAGCTCGCGGCGCGGGCCGCCGACGTCGTCCTCGTCGCCCCGCGCTCCCGCGGGGACGCGGTGACCGTCGTCGCCCAGGTCAGGGAGGCCGAGCGCACGGTCGAGCGGACCGGCGAGCCGCTCCGCGTCCTCGGCGACCTGGTCGTGTTCCTGGACGCCGTGCCCGGGGCCGCCCACGCCCGGCTCGCCCGGCTGGACGGCCTCGCGCGCGCCGCCTTCGACGCCGAGGTCTTCACCGGAACCCCCGGCGACCTCGCCGACCTGCTGCTCGACTGGCGCGAGGCGGGCCTGGACGGGTTCCGGCTGCGGCCGGGCGTCCTGCCCGCCGACCTCGCCGCGATCACGCGCGAGCTGGTGCCGATCCTGCGCGGGCGCGGCGCGTTCCGCGAGAGCTACGGGACGGCGACGCTGCGCGGGCATCTCGGGCTGCCGCGTCCCGCGAACCGCTACGCCGTGTCCGACCCTGGGAGGCGCCCGTGACACCGCTGTCCGTCCTCGACCTCGCGCCGGTCCCGGCCGGCGGCACCGCGCGCGACGCCGTGCGCGACGTCCTCGACCTCGCGCGGCGGGCCGAGGCCGCCGGCTACCACCGGTACTGGCTCGCCGAGCACCACCTCTCGCCGGGCGTCGCGAGCGCGGCGCCGCAGGTCCTCATCGGGGCGGTCGCCGCCGCCACGTCCCGGATCCGGGTCGGGTCCGGCGCCGTCCAGACCGGGCACTGGACGCCGCTGGCGATCGTCGAGCAGTTCGGCACGCTCGACGCCCTCCACCCGGGACGCATCGACCTCGGCGTCGGACGCTCCGGGCAGAAGCGCCAGGAGGCCGCGGGGCGGGCCGCCGCGCCGCCGCGTCCCGCGCGCGAGGCCACGTTCGTGGACGGCCTGCTGATCCCCACCCCCTACGACACCTCGCGGGCCGCGAGGTCGCCGAGGCTCCTGCTCCAGGACTCGCTGCTGCGGCAGGCCGGGGCGCGGGCGCCGCGCTTCACCGACGCCATCGACGAGGTCACCGCGCTGCTGGACGGGACGCTCCAGCGCGACGGCGTGGACGCGCACGCCAACCCCGGCGAGGGCGCCTCGCTCGCGCTGTGGATCCTCGGAAGCAGCGGGGGCGAGAGCGCCCGCGTCGCGGGCGAGCGGGGCCTGCCGTTCGCCGCGAACTACCACGTCGCCCCGGCCAGCGTGCTGGAGGCCGTGGACGCCTACCGCGCGGCGTTCCGCCCGTCGGCGGCGCTGGAGGAGCCCTACGTCCTCGTCTCCGCCGACGTGGTCGCGGCGCCCACCGAGGCGGAGGCGCGCGAGCTCGCCTCCCCCTACGCGCTGTGGGTGCACAGCATCCGGGCGGGCGACGGCGCGATCCCGTTCCCGACGCCTGAGCAGGCCGCCGCGCACGAGTGGCGGCCCGAGGACCTCGACCTCGTCGCCGACCGCGTCGAGACCCAGTTCGTCGGGACGCCCGAGGCGGTCGTCGCCGGGCTGGAGACGCTGCGCCGCGTCACCGGCGCCGACGAACTGCTGCTCACCACCATCACCCACGACCACGCCGACCGCGTCCGCTCCTTCGAACTGATCGCCGAGGCATGGACGCGCAGCTCGGAACGGACGTCCGCAAACGCGCCCGGCGCGGGCTGAGCTCCGCTGACCGGCGCCTTCCGGCCGCCTGCCCCGTAGTTGATATACGGTCGGCGGCCGTCTTGGCAGGTTCCCCCCCTTGCCGGGGCCCGCGCCCGGCCGGACTATTCCGGCAACCCAGGACCCTGGGCGTCCATCCCCGCAGGAGACCCCCGTGAGACTCCGCATCTCCTCGGCGGCCGCGACCGCCGCCGCCTGCGCCATCGCCACGCTCGCCGCTCCCGCCCCGGGCGCGATGGCCTCACCCGCCTCCCCCGCCTCCCCCGCCGCCCCGCCCTCCGCCGTCGGCGGCCAGACCGTCTACGCGAGCGACGGCTCCCCGTGCACGCTCGGTTTCAACGTCCGCAGGAGCGACGGCTACTACTTCCTCACCGCCGGTTCGTGCGCGCGGCAGGACCAGAGGGTCTACGCCGACTCCGCCAAGACCACCGCGCTCGGCACCGTCGTCGCGCGCACGCCCCTCGGCGTCGGGCTCGTCCGCTATGTCGAACCGCAGGCGGAGCGTCCCGGCGGCGTCGACACCCACCCCGGTTCGCAGCACATCAAGGGCGCGGGCCACGTGCCCATCGGCCAGCAGATCTGCCGCAGCAGCCCGGTCTCCGGGCTGCGCTGCGGCAAGCTGAAGGCGGTCGACCTGAGCGTGATGCTGCCCGACGGCACGATGGGCACCATCGCGCAGACCGACGCCTGCGGGCTGCCCGGCGACGCCCCCGGCGCGCCCTACTTCGCCGGCGGGACCGCGCTCGGCGTGGAGTTCCAGGGCTCCGGCGCCTGCGAGGGCGGCGAGAACTCCTACTACCAGCAGATCGACGAGATCCTTGTGCAGTTGGGAGGCGGCGAGGTCTACTGAGCACGTCCCGGTCCCGACCACCGGCCCCGGAGCCGCGCCGCGCGCGATCACACGGGGCGGACGGACAGCGCGTGGCGGAAGACGTCGCGCGGATCCCACTTCGCCTTGATCCGCTGGAGCCGCGGGTAGTTGCCGCGGAAGTACAGGACGTGCCACGGCGCGCCGCCGTTCAGCGCCGGGTCCGCGAGATCGGTGTCGGGGTAGTTGATGAACGCGCCGTCGCCGGCCGCGGGCACGCCGCCCGTGTCGGCGTAGAGGTCGCGGTAGACCTCGCGCGCGTAGGCGATGTGCCGGGCGTCGTCGGCGGCGTCCTCCCACCCGTTGATGAAGAACATCTTCATGATCGTGTCGCGGTGGGGCGCCGCCGTCGCGTCCGGGCGGACGGCGTTGACCCGCCCGCCGAAGGTGTAGAGGCTGAGGATCGCGCCGGGGTGGTCGTAGTCGGTGCGGGTCAGGTGGTGGTGCAGGACGCCGATCTGCCGGTCGGTCAGGCGGCGCCGCAGGTAGGCCGACTTCACCTTCAGCCGGTACCGCGGCCCCGGGTCGCCCGGCGACCCGGCCAGCGCGGCCGCGAGCCACGGCTGGTTCGCCGCCTTCCTGACGGGTGCGACCGGCACGCCCTCGCTGATCGCGGCGATGTGGCCGTCCAGCAGCCGCTCGGCGGCGGACGCGCCCGCGACGGCGGCGACCTGGCCGATCATGCCGATCGTCCCGGCCGCCGGGCGGGTGAGCTGGAGTTCGCTGTAGAGCGCGGCCGCCGGGGAGCCCGGCGCGCTGTTGCGCTCCACCCAGGTGCCGTGGTTGCGGACGAGCCGCTCGAACGCGGCCCTGTCCAGCCTGCTCCAGTCCCAGTCGACGGAGAACGTCAGCGCCGTGGACGGCGGCGCGGGCAGCAGCCGGGACGGGTCGTCGCCGCGCGCGTCCGGCGTCCGGAACCAGTAGCGGGTGGCGACGCCGAACGTCCCGCCCCCGCCGCCGGTGTGCGCCCACCACAGGTCCCGGTTCGGGTCGGACGCCCCGCTCGTCGCCACCACGCTCCGGGCCCGCCCGTCCCGGCCGACGACGACCACCTCGACCGCGTGGAGGTGGTCGACGGCGAGGCCCATCGTCCGCGACAGCGGGCCGAAGCCGCCGCCGGGCACGTGCCCGCCGGCGCCGACGGTCGGGCACCACCCGGCGGGGATCGTCACGCCCCATCCCAGGTAGAGCCTGCGGTACACGTCGCCGAGCAGCGCGCCCGCCTCCACCGCGAAGGCGCGGCGGCGGGCGTCGTAGTAGACGTCGGTCATCGCGGAGGTGTCGATGACGACGCGCACGGCGGGATCGCCGACGAAGCCCTCGAAGCCGTGGCCGCCGCCGCGGACCGCCACCCTCCTGCCGGTGTCGACGGCCCGCTGCACCGCCGTGACCACGTCCTCGGTCGTCCCGACCACCCACACGTGGTCGGGATCGCCCACGAACCGCCGGTTGTAGCCGCGCGAGGCCAGGGACGGGAAGCGCGGGTCGCCGCGTCCGACCTCCGACGCCGGAGGCGGCGGCGCGGCGGGCCCGGCCGCCGCGGCCGGTACCGCGCCCAGGGCGGGCGCGGCGACCCCCGCCGCCGTGGCCGCCAGCCCGCCCCGCAGGACGTTCCTCCGCGTGTGCTCGGTCATCCGGACTCCTCAGATCGCGAATGACCACCAACGTAGGGACGGCGCGGGATGCGGTCAGTGGGCCTGGCCCCACCTCATCGGTAGGCGCAACCCCCGGATGTCAGATGTCGACGAGAAGCCGGATCTGCCGTTCGACGCCGTCCGGGCCGCCGAGAACGGGGAAATGCTCGATGGCCTCCGCGCACAGGTCGATGAGCTGCTCCTTCTTGGTGCGCTCCTGCTTGTCCGCGTCGAAGTCGTAGAACTCGAACGAGGGCGCCGCGTGCCGCCCCTTGTAGGGGCCGTCCGGAATCGGCGTCGTGACCAGCGCCTGCGCGATGGGGTAGAGGATCCCTTGCATCACCGCGACGTCGTTGCGTTCGAGCCGGTACCGGTGGCTGAACATCTCCTCGCGGTCGGTTCCCGGGACCTTCTTCGTCCTCACGTCGTCGGTGGAATGCGCGTAGGTCTCGTCCAGCAGGCACAGCGTGTAGCAGTAGGCCGCGTTGAACAGCGTCATCAGGCTCTGGACGCCGGGCTGGTCGTCGAAGTCGGCCACCAGCGGGTCGGCGACGACGGGCCAGGTCGCCTCCGGGTCGTCGATGTCGATCCGGTGCTCGGGGCCGCCGTCGACCGCGCCGATGCCCTCGATGCCCTCCTGGACGCGGACGAACTTCTCGTAGTGGGTGTAGTCCTCGACGCCCGGCCTGATCTCGATCTTCTTGTGGTCGGTGATCGTGCCCTCGCCCTGCTCGATGATGATCCGCAGCGCCTGCCGGGCGGTGGCGAGGTCGTGGACGCGGATCGGCTTGCCGTTGCCGAACTCGTTCCAGAACCCGCGCTTGTACTGCTTGCGCGCGTCCTCCACCGCCCACTCGATCTCGTCCTCCAGGTCGATGAACCCCTGCTCGATCGCGCGGTAGAACTCGCCCAGGCTCGTGTACTGGCCGACGTCCCGCGGGTGCCGCGCGAACGTCTCCGCGCCGAGGTCGATGTCGTCGGGCATCTCGACCCGGCGGAAGGTGCCGACGTGCTCCTTGGAGAGCCGGTCCAGGCTGAGGATGATCTCCGGGCCGTCCGGGTCGTCGGGGTTGTAGCGGTTCAGCATCGTGCTCGGATACGACGGGATGAACTCCTCGTCGTAGAAGGAGATGTCCTCGCCGTACCCGATGGCGACCATCAGGTTGCGCACGAGCGCCAGGTGCAGCATCTCCTCGATCGAGATCCCGACCAGCGTGCGCAGCACGCCCCGCGGCGCCGCCCACTGCGAGTGCCCGCGCGTCCGGATCGAGTACGCGGAGAACAGGTACATCGGGATCGTGGACAGCTCCACCTGCGCGGCGACGTACAGGTGGTCGGCCAGGTCGTCCACGGTCCGGATCCCCGCCGCCGGGTCGAGCTGGCGGATCGGTCTCGTCCGCACCAGCCGGTCGCCCGCCTTCCGCGCGGCGCGCGCCTTCGTCCTGGGCTGCGTCTTGGCCTGCGTCTTGGCCTGCGTCTTGGGTTGCGTCTTGGGCTGTGTCTTGGCCTTCGCCTTGGACGCGGGCTTGCGCGCCTTCGTCCGGGTCGTGGTGGTGGTCATCGTCTCGCCCTCTCCTCAAGGTGTTCGGGTGCGCGGTGGGCGCGGGTGAAGTAGCCGAGTCCGGCCCAGCGGCGGAGCGCCTCGGCGGACGGGTCCGCGAGGACCGCGCCGACCGCCGCGCCCCCGGCCAGCGCCCGCAGCGCCCGGTGCGCGGCGGGGTCGAGCTCGCGCATCGTGACCCGGTAGTCGCGGCGGCTCACCGCCAGCGCGACCGGACGCGGCGCGGGCGGCTCCGGGTCCTCGCCGCGCCGGACGGCCGCCAGGTACTCGTTGACGGGGAAGGCGAACGTCGGCAACCGCAGGCACGGCGCCGTCTCCAGACGCAGGTCGCAGCCCCGCGAGAGGTCGAGGGCCGCCGGGAGGTCGTCCGGGCGCAGGACGGGCCCGCCCTCGGTGCCGGGGCCCTCGACGACCTCCGTGATGATCCGCTCCAGCCGGGCCAGGTCGATGATCAGGTCCGGCCACTGCTCGCGGTGCGCCGCGCCGTCCGGCCTGGTCGCCTCCAGGTGGTCGGCGAACCCCTCGTCGAGCCGGGTGAGCGTGTACGTCCGGGACGGGCGCGCGTCGAGGTAGTCGAGGGCGAACCGGTCGAACATCTCCTCGCCGAGCAGCCGCGTCAGCCCGGGGTGCAGGCCGCGCATGTTCTCCAGCAGCCGGAGCCGGTAGCCGCGCCGGTAGATCCCGAGCCGCTCCCGCGCGGTCAGCGACGACGACGCCGTGAGAGTCCTTTCGACGCCGTCGGCCGCGCCATCGCCGAGAATGGCGGCCTGCATCCACCGCTGGGTCCCGGCCAGCCCCGCCACCGGTTCAGGCATCCGGTACGCCCTGGAGCGCCGAGACCGGGTCGCGTCCGGCGGCGGCGAGCCTGGCCTTGCCGAGTTCGGCCTCAAGGACGGGGAACTCCGGCAGCCGGTCGTCCCATTCCAGCAGCGTGGGAATCGGCCCGGCGCGCTCGGTCACGAGCCGGTAGAGATCCCAGACGGCGTCGGAGACCGGGCGGTCGTGGGTGTCGATGAGATGCGTCCCGTGATCGGCGTGCCCGGCCAGATGGATCTGCTCGACGCGCTCCATCGGCAGCGCGTCGAGATAGTCGACCGGGTCGAAGTCGTGGTTGGCCGCCGAGACGTAGACGTTGTTGACGTCCAGCAGCAGCCCGCAGTCGGCCTCCTCGGCCAGCCGGGTCATGAACTCCTGCTCGGGCATCGCGGACGCGGTGAACCCGACATAGGTGCTCGGGTTCTCCAGCACCAGCCTGCGGCCGAGGAACTCCTGCGCGATCCGGACGCGTTCCACCACGTGCGCCAGCACCGCCTCGGTGAAGGGGAGCGGAAGCAGGTCGTGGGTGTTGCGGCCCATGACCCCCGTCCAGCAGACGTGGTCGGACACCAGCGGCGCCCGCACCGCCGCGGCCAGCCCGCGCAGCCGCGCCAGGTAGCCGAGGTCGAGCGGGTCGGTGCCGCCGATCGACAGCGAGACCCCGTGCAGCGCGATCGGGTAGTGCTCGGCGATCGCCTCCAGGGCGCGGCGGCGGCCGCCGGCGCAGTCCATGAAGTTCTCCGAGACCACCTCGAAGAAGCCGACGTCCGGGCGGTGCCGCCGGACGTGGTCCATGTGCGGCCCGCGCAGCCCGATCCCGAACCCCGGCATGCCCGCGGCGGTGCCCGCTGGGGTGCCCGTTGCGGTGTCCGCGGCGGTGTCCGCCCAGGTCACCGCGCCTTCCTCGGCGCGGCCTTCCGGGCCTTCCCGGCGGTCTTGCGGCGGGCGCCGTCCCCGGACGCGGCGCCGCGCCGCCCCACCGGGCCCACCAGGTCCTCGCCGTCGTCGACGTCGTACTCGGGCAGCAGGTCGTCGGGGATCCCGTCGCCCGGGGACGGGCCGTAGGCGAGGCCCGCCCGGTACATCCGGTCCTCCATGAGCCGCCGGGCCTGCAACCACACGCTCCTGCCCTTCATCGGCCCGGCGCTGAACACGCGGCTGACGTTGAGCGGGCTCGCGCAGCTCCCGTTGAACCGGCACGCCTGCTCCCCGGGGCGCCACTGCTGGTCGTCGCCTCCGGCGTAGCCGCAGCCGCCCTGGCCGCGGCACTGCCCCTCGCCGTGGCAGACATGGCGGACGGTCGCGCAGTTCCCGGTTCCGGCCATGACGGCGCCGCCGTCGACGTCGAAGGCGTTGCACGCGTTCAGGCCCATGCACACGTGCTGCTCCAGGCCCTCGGCGGGCCCGCCGCAGCTCGCGCCGCCGAAACTGCGCCCGCTCGCGTCGTAGTGCTGCTCGACCGCGTACTCCTGCGAGGACACCACCTCCGGGCCCGCCGCCCGGTCGTGCCCGTTGTGCTCGCGCCTCACTTTTGCCATGCCGCCCTCAAATTCACCGAATTGCAGGTCCACCTGCGTCTTCACCCGAGACGAAGATCAGTAAGCGCGCGGCTCGACTTATTACGACACGTGGAAACGGCATGCGCCCACGTTGACCGAAAATTGGCGATCACCTGATGTTGATACAAGGCGGTGACCAACATTGGCACTTCCCCCCCTTGCCGGTGGCCGCGCTTTTCCGCACTATTCCGGAAAGTCAGCCCCCCGGCAGGAGGCCCCCGTGAGAGCCCGCATTCGTGTGATCTTCGCGTGCGTCGCGACCGTCATGAGCCTGCTCGTCCCCGGCACGGCCGCGGCCACCGCCCCGCCGCCGTCCGAGGGCGGGCGGGCGATCTACGCGGCCAACGGCGTGCGCTGCGCCCTCGGGTTCAACGTGGTCAGGAGCGGCACCTACTACTTCCTCACCGCGGGCGGCTGCGCGCAGGCCGGCCTGCGGATCTACGCCGACCCGGCGCTGACCGTCCCGCTCGGCACGGTCGCCGCGGTCACCAACTACAAGATCGCCCTCGTCCAGTACGTGGACCCGAAGACGCAGCGGCCCGGCACCGTCCACACCTACCCCGGCACGCAGGAGATCGTGACGGCCGGGGCCCCGGCCGCCGGCCAGCGGGTCTGCCGCAGCGGCCCCGTCAACCACCTGGTCTGCGGGCCCGTCACGGCGACCAACCTGACCATCAACCTCCCCGACGGCGTGATCAACGGCGTGGCGCAGGCGACCGTGTGCCCGGGCGAACTCCCGGGCGCGCCCTACTTCGCCGACACCAGGGCGGTCGGGCTCGAAATCGGCAGGTCCGGTAGTTGCGCCGGCGGCGGCTCGTCCTATTTCCTGCCGGTCGGCCCCATCCTCAGCGCCTTCGGCGTCGCGGTGTACTGACCGCGGTCCCCCGCTAGGAGCGCGGGTTCCACAGCGCGGTCGCGACCGCGGACAGGCCGATCTCGCCCGACGCCTTCACCAGGACGACGTCGGCCGGGCGCAGCAGGCTCCGCAGCAGGGCCACCGCCTCCCGGCGGCGCGGCAGCGCGTGGGTGGCCACGCCCGCCCGGCGGGCGGCCTCGGACAGGGCGTCGGGGCCCTCGCCGGTCCCGACCACGACGAGGATCGCGACGCCCAGTTCGGCGGCCAGCCTGCCGACGGCGGCGTGGTGCCGCGCCGCGTCCCCGGCCTGGCCGGTCATCTCGCCGAGGACGGCGATCGTCCGGCGTCCGGCCGACATCGTCGCCAGCGTGCGCAGCGCGGCGCGCATGGAGACGGGGTTGGCGTGGCAGGCGTCGTCGATGACCGTGATGCCGTCGGCGCGCTCGACGAGCTGGAACCGGTTCGGCGAGCGCGGGGCGGCGGCGCTCAGCCGCGCCGCGATCCGGCGGGTCGTGACGCCGAGGACGTCGGCGACGCTCGCGGCGGCCAGCGCGTTGCCGACCTGGTGCTCGCCGGGCAGCCCGAGCCGCACGGCCGCCGCGCCCGACGGGGTGTGCAGGATGAACGACGCGCGGCCCTCGCCGTCGACCGTGACGCCGCCCGCCCGGACGGACGCCTCGGCGTCGCGGCCGTAGGACACGACGCCCGCCGACGTCGCGCCCGCCATCGACGCCACGGCCGCGTCGTCGGCGTTGAGGAAGGCCAGCCCGCCCTCCCCCGCCGGGGGCAGCGCCCGCACCAGCTCGGCCTTCGCCCGCGCGACGCCGATGATCCCGCCGAGCGTGAGCAGGTGCGCGGGCCCGATGTTCAGCACCAGTCCGAACTGCGGGCGCGCCACCCACGCGAGGTGGGTGATGTCGCCCTGGCGGGCGGCCCCCATCTCCAGGACGAGGTAGCGCGTCCACCGGTCGGCGCGCAGGATCGTCAGCGGCAGCCCGATCTCGTTGCCGTCGGAGCCGGCGGTGGCGACGGTCGGCGCCTCGCGTTCGAGGATCTGGGCGAGCAGGTCCTTGGTCGTGGTCTTGCCGACCGAGCCGGTGACGCCGATGACGACGAGGTCCAGCATGTCGCGGACGAACATGGCGAGGTCGGTCAGCGCGGAGACCACCTCGTCCACGACGACGCACGGCCCCTCGACGGCGCGGGTGCCGAGCACCGCGCACGCGCCGAAGGCGTAGGCGCGCGCGGCGAGGTCGTGCCCGTCGCCGCGCTCCCCGGCGACGGCGACGAACAGCGCGCCGGGGGTGACGTCCCGCACGTCGATGACGACGGGCCCGGTGACGGTGGGACCGGGGGCGGGGGCGCCGTGCACCGTTCCGCCGACCGCCAGCGCGATCTCGTGGAGGGTCAGCGGGATCACGGCACCGGCCGCGCTGACCCGCGATGCGCACCGGCCCCGTCCGCGGCGGCCTCGGCGACCGCCGCGGACGGGTCCGGCCTCCAGGTACCGTCCCGCTCGACCCCGCCGACGGCGGGACGGTACTCCCCCCTCCGGAGGCCCATGAATGCCTGCATGATCTCCCGTCCGGCCCCGGCGCCACCCCTTAGCGCCAGATCGTAAAACGCCCCGAACACACCGGGATACCGGGCATTCGGCCCGGACCGACCGGGGTCTCCGCCCCCGCGCACCGGGCAGTCCCGGGCCCCGCGCCAGGTCACGGCGCCGCCGCGCAGAGGGCGAGGACCTCGTTGGTCAGCGCGGCGGCGGCGCCGGGCCGGCCGAGGCGGCGCGCCATCGCCGACATCTCCGAGCGGCGCAGCGGGTCGGTCAGCAGCAGCGCCAGCTCCCGCACGAGCCGGGCGGGCGTCGCCTCGTCCCCGGCCAGCACGCGGGCGGCGCCGTGCGCGGCGAGGTGCTCGGCGTGGCGGCGCCGCTCGTCCCCGGGGGCGCGGGCGGGCAGGACGAGCACCGACGGCTTCCCGAGCGCGGTCAGCTCGCCGACCGTCCGGCAGCCGCCGCGCGACACCGCGACGTCGGCGAGCGCGAGCAGGTCGGCCAGCTCCTCGCCGACGAACCCGCGCGCGAGGTAGCGGGGGCGCAGCTCGGGCGGCAGCGCCTCGGCCGCCGCCAGCACCGGCCCGAGCAGCTCGGCGCCCGCCTGGTGGAACACGTTGGCGTAGCGCAGCAGCTCGGGCAGGATCGCGGTGACCAGCTCGTTGAGCCGGCGCGCCCCGATCGCGCCGCCGGTGACGTAGACGGTCGGGAGCGAGGGCGTCCAGCCGTCCCAGCGGAGCCGCGCCGGCGCGGAGCCCGCGTCGCCGCCGGCGAGGCCCGGGCGCAGCGGGTTGCCGGTCACCACCGCCCGCCCCCGCAGCCGCTCGGGCAGCAGGTCCATGGTCGGCTCGGTGCCGAGCGCGACGCGCGACGCCCCGCGCATCGTGATCCGGTTGGCGAGCCCCACCCGCACCCCCTGCTCGTGGACGAGCAGCGGCCGGTGGCAGAACCGCGCCGCCAGCCCGACCGGCACCGAGGCGTACCCGCCGGTGCACAGCACGGCGTCGGGCCGGATCCCCCGGACGAGGTTGACCGCCTCGGTCACCGCCATGGGCGCCCGGCCGACGGCGGCCGACACCCGGCAGAGCCGGTTGCGGGCGCGCCGCGTCCCGCCGGTGGGGATCGCGGTGAACGGCACGCCCTCCTCCGCCGCGACCTTGGCCTCGACGTCGCGCTCGGCGCCCACCCAGAACGGCTGGAGCTCCAGGCCGTGGTGGCGGAACGCGGTCCGCGCCGCCCGGACGACCGCGACGGCCGGGAAGGTGTGGTCGCCGCCGCCGCCCCCGCTGACGATGAGCCGGACCGGGCTGCGCCGGTCGATCAGGGCTTGGGGGACGACGACATGCGTCATGACCACTCCACGGGGCGGGGCGTTCGGGCGGACAGGGCGGGGTTCAGGCGGACTCAGGCGGACTCAGGCGGACAGGGCGGCGGCGAGCTGGCGCCGCCCGCTGATGCCGAGCTTGCGGTAGGCGCTGGTGAGGTACTGCTCCACGGTGCGCTGGGTCAGCACCATCTCCTCGGCGATCTGGCGGTTGGTGGCGCCGGCGGCGGCGCGGTCGGCGGCGGCGCGCTCCTGCGCGGTGAGCGCGGTGACGCCGCTGAGCCGCCCGAGGTCGGGCTTGCCGCCCGCGCGGCGCAGGTGGCGGGCCGCGCGCAGCGACAGCGGCCGGGCGTTGATCTCGTGCGCCAGCGCGAACCCGTCCTGGAGGCGCTCGTGGGCCTGCTCGGCGTCGCCCCCGCGCAGCAGCACGGCGCCGAGGTCGATGAGCGCCGCCGCGCGGAGGAGCCCGGCGTCCAGCCCGTCGAGGACGGCGACGGCCTCGCGCGCCGCGTCCGGGTCGGCGGCGACCACGCCGAACGCGGCGAGCGCGGCGCTCAGCGGACGCGGCGCGCCCCACCGGCGGGCCAGCGCGACCTCCTCGGCGGCCAGGGACTCCGCCGCCCGCGTGTCGCCGAGCGCGGCGCCGCACCGCGCGGCCCGCGACCGCCACGCCGACAGCGCGGGGTTGTCGATGCCGAGCGGGCGCAGCGTCTCGCCCGTCTCCAGGAAGCCCTCCAGCGCGTCCTCGTTCTGGTCGCGGGCCATGGCCAGCGACGCCTTCGCGAAGGCGAACACGGCGGCGGCCCAGGCGGGCTGCGCCTGCGGCGGCGGGGCGTGGTCGCGCAGCACCCGGTCGGCGGCGTCCAGGTCGCCGAGGTCGGTCAGGACGCGCGCCAGCCGCGCCGCCGCGGCCGCGCCGACGTCGAGCGGGGCGTCCAGCGCCACCACGAACCGCGCCTCGGCCTCGCGGAGCGCGCCGCGGCCGTGCAGGAGGCATCCGCGCACGTAGGCGGTGAGCTGCGGGCCCCCAGGCGCGGTCTGGCAGCGGGTGGAGTGGCCGCCCATGTCGTCGGGGTCACAGGGGATGCCGTCCTGGTCGGCGGCGAGGAGGACGGCGTGCGCCAGTATCGCGAGCCGCGCCTCCCACGTCCGGCGCGGGTCGGCGACCCGCACCGCGGCCAGGGCGCGCCGCACGCTCCCGGCCCGCGCCCGCCCGTGCCGGGTGTCGGTCCAGGCGGCGGCCACGCCGGTCAGCGCGCCCAGCCGGGCGTCCCCGGCGGCGAGGGCCGCCAGGGCGGGCAGGCGCCGCTCGACGAACTCGTCGGCGTCGGCGGAGGCCGCGTACGCGGCGAACGCGCCCAGCTCCACCTCGACCACCACCTCGCCGCGCTCGGGCGGCACCAGCGCCCGCACCTCCTCGACGACCTTCAGCGCGGTGCCGAGCGGGCGCCCGGCGTCCGCGTGCAGGCGGGCCAGCTCGGCGCCGATCCGGGCGCGCAGGGACGGGTCGTCCGCCAGCGCGAGCGCCTGGATGAGCGTCCGCTCCCCGCCGGGGACGTCCGCGCCGATCTCCGCCGCGCCGATGTCGGCCAGCAGCTCCGCGCGGACGGGTCCGGTCACCGGCTCGGCGAGCGCGCGGCGCAGGTAGCCGAGCGCGCGGTGCGGCAGGCCGCCCTCCAGCGCGTCCGCGGCGGCGGCGCGGAGCGTGTCGAGCGCCCACGGCTCGCCGAGCATCTCGACGGCCATCAGGTGGTCGGCCGCCCGGCCCGGATCGGGGTGGTGGTCGCGGACCATGCGGGCCGCGCGCAGCCGCTGCGAGGTCCGCAGGCCGGTGGAGATCTGCGCGTCCACGGCCGCCCGCACCAGCGGATGGACGTAGCGCAGCGGCGTGCTGTCGGACAGGATCCCGAGCTCGATCAGCCGGTCGAGCGCGGCGGCGGCCTCCTCCAGCTCCAGGCCCGCGAGCTTGGCGACCAGCACCGGCTCGCCGTCGTCGCCGAGCACGACCACCGCCTGCGCGACGGCCAGCGCCTCGGGCCCGCCCCGCATGATCCAGGGCAGCATGCGGCGGCCCGCCATCACGCCCACGCTCTCGATCGAGGCGGCCGAGGCCCGCACCGGCGGGACCGACCGCACCGCGAGCGCGGGCAGCAGCGAGGCCAGCAGCGCCGCGTTGCCCCGCGTGGCCCGGTGGCAGCGCTCCAGGAACGCCTCGTCGGGGCGGGCGCCCAGCACGTCGATGATCCACTGCCTGACCTGCGGGGGCGTCAGCGGCCGCAGCGTCTGCCGCTCGCTCGCCGCGACCAGCTCGTCCACCAGCAGCCGCCGCTCGCCGCCCTCGCCGGCCGTGCGGGCGAGGACGATCGCGAGCGCCCCGGCGCTGCGGTGCGCGAGGTGGGCGAGCCAGCGCAGCGTCAGCGCGTCGCACCACTGCACGTCGTCCAGCGTGATCAGGGACGGGCCGCCCCCCACGAACTCGCACAGGTGGTCCGACACCCGTTCGAAGACCTCGAACGGCGAGGCGTCCCCGCCGCGCGCGGCGAGCGAGGCGGCGGACCGCCCGTCCGGCAGCGCCGGCAGGCCGGCGAGCACCTGCCGCAGCACGCCGAAGTCGTTGGCGGTCTCCAGGATCGTGGCGCGCGCGTTCAGCACCCTCCAGCCGCGCCGCCGGGCGTCGTCGCGGACGGCGGCCAGCAGCGCGCTCCGGCCGAGGCCGGCCGCGCCTTCGAGCGACAGCATCCGCGGTCTGCCCACGGCGACGGCGTCCAGCGCCGAGGTGAGGGCGGCCGTCTCGGACTCTCGCCCGTACAGCCGCCTGATCGGGCGGACGCCGGGCCCGCCGTCGATGTCCGGTTCACATGTCTGCATGATCACCTGCCCTGCGAGCGAGTGCCGGTGGCCTCTCCCCGTTCATGACAATGAACGTTATGAGCGCGGAAGGCGGGATTCGTCGCCCGCGGAGAGGATGTTGGGAGGCTCCGTTCAGGGTCCGAAAAGACGAGGAGTCCGCCTCCCTCCCACAAAAGGACTAGGGCGCTCGAAAGGACCGGGACGCTACCGTCGGAGCCATGGGCCTCTTCGACGCGATCGTGCGGCGCCGCCTCCCGCCCCTGGCCGTCGACGTCGCGCTCGCCGTGATCATCCTCGCGGGCAGCCTCGTCACCCTCGGCGGGAAGGCGCCCGGCGAGGAGGAGTTACGGCCGACGGACACGTGGGGGGTGCTGCTCCTGCTGATCGCCGGCGTGCCGATGGCCTTCCACCGCCTCCGCCCGGTGCCGGTGCTCACCGCCATGTGCGTCGCCACCCTGATCCTCCAGGGGGGCGACTACATCTACCCGATGATGGGCCGGTGGGGCGGCCCCGCCGTCGGCGCCCCCTACATGGGGCTCACGATCGCGGTGTTCCTGACCGTGCTGCGGGCGCCCCGCGCCACCTGGTTCCTCCTCGTCCTGGTCACGGCGGTGGTCGTCACCGAGGCGCTGCTCAACCGCGCGTACTGGGTCGGGACCTCGGCCGTGCTCTCGTTGCTGCTCTTCGGTGCCTGGACGGTCGGGACGCTGTTCGTCGCGCGCCGCCTCGTCGGGCAGGAGGCGGTGCGGCGCGCCGCGGCCGTCGCCCGCGAGCAGACGGCGGTCGCCCGCGAGGCCGTCGCGCACGAGCGGACGCGCATCGCCCGCGAGCTGCACGACATCGTCGCCCACAACGTCAGCCTGATGGTGGTGCAGACGATCGCCGCCGACCGGATGCAGGAGCGCGACCACGCCAAGACGCACGAGCTGCACCGCACGATCGAGGAGACGGGCCGGGCGACGGTCGCCGAGCTGCGGCGGCTGCTCGACGTCCTGCGGACCGACGACGACGGCGACCCCGGGTCCGGCCAGTGCCCGCAGCCGCCGCAGCCCACCATCGCGGCCCTCCCCGACCTGGTCGAGTCGATGCGCGCCGCGGGCCTGCGGGTCGAGTACCGGGCGAGCGGGACCCCCGTCCCGCTGCCCGCCGGGACCGAGCTGGCCGCCTACCGCGTCGTCCAGGAGGCGTTCACCAACACGCTCAAGCACGCGGGGCCCACCGAGAGCAGGCTGACCGTCTCCTGGCTGGAGGCTCCGCGCCGCCTGAACCTGCGAATCTGCGACGAGGGGGAGCGCCGCGAACGGGAATTGATCGCGGACGAGGGGTCCCGGACAACAGGCCACGGACTCGTCGGGATGGCCGAGCGGATCGCCGCCGTCGGCGGGATACTGGAGACCGGTCCACGCCCCGGAGGCGGGTTCTGCGTGCACGCCACCATCCCCCTGCCCGCGGCCGCCCACGAAGGAACCCTCGATGCCGCCGATCCGTGTTCTGCTGGTCGATGACCAGCCGATGATCCGCACCGGTTTCCGGCTCATCCTGGAGACCGAGCCGGACATCGAGGTGGTCGGCGAGTCCGCGGACGGCATGGCCGCCGTGCGCGACACCGCCGAACTGCGGCCCGACATCGTCCTCATGGACATCCGCATGCCGAGGCTGGACGGGGTGGAGGCCACCCGGCTCATCGCGCGCTCCGGCCCCGAGAGCAAGGTCATCATCCTGACCACCTTCGACCTCGACGCCCACGTGCTGGACGCGCTGCGCGCCGGGGCCAGCGGCTTCCTGGTGAAGGACGGCCCGGCCGACTCCCTCGTCGCGGCGATCAGGACCGTCGCGACCGGCGAGGCCATCCTCGCCCCGCGCGTGACCCGCAGGCTGCTGGACCGCTTCGCCCGCATCCCCGAGCAGGAGCAGCGGGTGCAGGAGGCGGCGGCGCCTCCGGCCCTGGACGCGCTCACCGCCCGCGAGCTGGACGTGCTGCGCGCGATGGCGAGCGGCCTGTCCAACGCCGAGATCGCCGAGCACCTCACGGTCAGCGAGGCGACGATCAAGACGCACATCGCGAACATCTTCGAGAAGTTCCAGCTCCGCAGCCGCGTCCAGGCGGTGATCCTCGCCTACGACACCGGGCTCGTCGCCCCGCGCGCGGCCCCCTGACCGCCCGTCCGGCGGCGCAGCACGGCGATGTTGGCGGCGAGCGTCAGCGCGACCGCGAGGCCCATGCCGAGCACGGCGCCGCCGAGCCCGAGCACCGGCGGGCTGAAGCCGAGGGCGAGCACGGCCAGCGCGCCGCCCGCGACCAGCGGCCCGTGCCCGACGGCGCCGGTGCCGGTCAGCCGGTGCAGCAGGCCGAGGACGGCCAGCACCACCACGACCGGGACGGCGACCGCCAGGCCCGCCCCCCGCTCGGTGAGGTGCGCGTGGTGCTCGGTGGTCTCCAGCGCCGCCTCCAGCCCGGCGCCGAGCGCGGCCAGCGACGCGAACACGAAGTAGTGCCCGTAACCCCAGGTCAGCGCCGTCCGCAGCGTGGTGAGCCCGCCGTCGGCGCCGGTGAAGTAGATCCACCAGAGCGCGAACACCAGCAGCAGCCCGCCGATCGCGATCAGCAGCACGGGCGCCGACAGCCCGCGGTCGGTCACCGCCGCGCGCACGGCCGACTGCGTGCCGAGGATGACCTCGCCCAGCACGATGATCGTGAACAGCCCGTAGCGTTCGGCGATGTGGCCGGGATGCCAGTTGGTGGGGTTGCCCCGGGCCTCCGCCCACGCCGGGACGGCCAGCTCGGCGGCCACCAGCGCGACGAAGGTGACCGGCTCCCACACGCCCGCGGCCCAGAGCCGGGCGATCCACCCGGCCTGGACCACGGCGACGCCCGCCGCGTACCGGAACGCGCCCGGACGTCCGGCGGGATGCTCGGCGGCCGCGCGCAGCCACTGCGCGATCAGCGCGACCCGCATGATGACGTATCCGGCCACGACGAGCGCGAAGTCGCCGTCGAACGCGTCCTCCACCCCGGACGCGAGCACCAGCACCCCGCCCATCTGGACGAGCGTCAGCAGCCGGTAGAGCACGTCGTCGGTGTCGTAGGCGGACGCGAACCACGTGAAGTTCATCCACGCCCACCAGATCGCGAAGAACACCGCCGCGTACCCCGCCAGCCCCGGACCGAGGTCGTCCTCGGCCAGGGCGTGGTGGAGCTGGGACGCCGCCTGCGAGACGGCGACCACGAACGTCAGGTCGAACAGCAGCTCCAGCGGCGTCGAGACCCGGTGCTCCTCGCCCGGGTCGCGCCCGCCCATCACCCGCCGCAGCGGCCCGCCGATGCTCATCCCGCTCCCCTGGACGCCCGCCGTGATCCCTGCCCACGGACGGTACAGGGTCGGGGAGAGGCCGAGGTCGGCTCGGCTGGCGCGTCGGCATGATCGTGACCTGCTGGAGGTTGGCGCGCGGCGGGAGCGCGGCGATGAACCCGACGGTCTCGGCGACGTCGCGCGGCGTGAGCCACTCGATGTCCTCCTTGGAGCCCTCCAGCCACGCGCGGGCGCCCTCGTCGGTGACGTGGCCCTGCGACTCGGTCCCGACGATGCCGGGCTCCAGCGCCGACACCCGCACGTCCTGCGCGCCCAGCTCGACCCGCAGATGCCGCGAGAGGTGCGAGACGTTGGCCTTCGTCGCGGAGTACACGGCGAAGTTCGGGAAGATGTCGCTCGCCGCGATCGACGAGGTGTTGATCAGGTCGGCGGTGCCGTACGCGGCGGCGGCCTCGACGAGCTGCGGGGTGAACGCGCCGATCACGTTCATCAGCCCGGTGAGCACCTCCTCGACCTGCTGGCGCGCCCGACGCCCGCCCGGCGGCTCGCCGACCTCGTGGGCGAGCTGATGCTGCGGTGCCCCGAGTTCTCCGACTGGTGGGGCGACCACCGCGTGCTCCGGCGCACGCACGGCGGCAAGGGCTACCGCCATCCCCTCGTCGGCGAGCTGCACTTCTCCTACGAGTCGCTCCAGCCTCCCGGCGACCCCGACCAGACGCTGTGCGTCTACAACGTCGAGCCGGGCTCCCCGACCGCCGAGGCGCTGGCGCTGCTGAGCAGTTGGACCGCTCCGGACGACCGTCCGGTAAGTGGTGAGATCGGGTGATATTCCGAGGCGATCAGGGCGCTGGCCTGGGGGAATTCATCCGCTGATCACCACCCGGACACCGAGATGTCGGGCGGGTGCGGGGAGATAGCCCACGTGCCCGTGGGCTTGACCGACACCGCGTCCCGGCGCGCCGACCCGCCGGACTCGCCGGCCCGCCGCTGGACGGACTCACCCTGGCTCGTGCCGGGGCTCCTCGGGCTGGCCTGGCTCGCGGTCCTGATCCTCAACCTGCGCACGCCCGTGCCGTCCGACCAGCTCAACTACATGCTGGCGGCGGACCGCTTCCCGCACCGGGTCGAGGCCACCACCGAGATGCACCAGGTGACGCGGTTCGGGCTGATCGTCCCGGTGCGGCTGGCGATCATGGTGTTCGGGTACTCGCAGGCCGCGTACGCGACGGTGCCGATCCTCGCGACGCTGACGCTGCTGCTCGGCACCTACGCGCTCGGCACGCTGCTGTTCGCGCGCCCGGCCGGGGTCGCGGCCGCCCTGATCGTCGTCGCGGCCACGCCGGTCGCCATCGACTCCACCGACCTGCTGCCGGACGTGTTCGCGGCCGGGCTGTTCGTGTGCGCGCTGGCGCTCGCGGTGTGGCTGCGGCGGCGCCCGGACGCGCCTGGCCCGGGGGCGCTGCTGGCCGTGGGGGCGCTGCTCGGCTGGTCCTACCTGGCCCGCGAGTTCGTCGTGTTCATGTGGCCGGTCGTCGTGGCCGTGCTGTTCCGCCGGACGCGCTGGACCGGCCTGCTGTGGGTCGCGGCCCCCGTCGCCCTCATCGGGCTCGCCGAGCTCGCGCTGTGCTGGCGGCTCTACGGCGACCCGTTCGCGCGGGCGCAGGCGATCCTCGGGCACGGGCAGCGGCCGTCCACGCCGAGCGTCGCCGCGTCCTACCGCGACAAGTCCCGGATGACGTACGTGCTGCGGCTGCCCCACACGCTGCGCGCCTACCCGGAGGGGCGCGTCCTGAAGATCCTGATCGGCCTGACCCTGCTGGGCGGGCTGCTGCGGATGCGGCGGATCCTCGTGCTCGTGGCGGCCTGCGCGTCGCTGTGGCTGCCGCTCACGCTGCTCGGCGGCGTCCTCGACCCGAGCGCGCCCAAGCTGCGGCTGCAACTGATCCGGTACTGGTTCCCCGTCTTCCCGGCGTTCGTCCTCGGCGGCGTCGGCCTGGTCTGGATCGCGGCGGCCGCCCTGGCCGGACGGATCCCCCGGCGCGGACGGGCGCGGGTGGCGGCGGCGGCCGCGCTGCCCGCCGCCGCGGTCCTCGCCGTCGCCGCGGTCAGCGTCGGCCCCGCCACGCACTCGTGGTGGGCGGGGCCCGCGACCAGGGCGGGCGGCGGGACGCAACTGGAGTCCCTGCGGTCCTGGATGCGCGACAACGACCAGGGGCCCGACACGCGCGTGTGGACCGACAAGCACACGAGGCGGGTGCTCAAGGTCTACCAGGACGGCGCCTTCGGCGGGCAGGCGTGGCCGGGACGGATCCGGACCGTGCCGCCGGACGGCGAGCGGCCCCGCCCGGGGGACCTGCTCGTGGTGTTCGACGCCGAGACCGGGCGGGTGTGCGCGCTCTGCCGGGTGTCGGCCCAGACCATGCTGCGCAATCCGGTCTGGGCCGGGCCCGGTTGGCGGCAGGTCTACGGGACCGACGACCGCGTGGTCCGCGTCTACCGGCTCGCCCCCGGCTAGGGGCGGATCAGAGCGTGTCGGCCGAGCCGAGCGAGTCGGCGGCGCCGAGCCGCTCGCGGGCCATGCGCTCGACGAGGATCGGGACGAAGTCGCGGATGGGTCTGTCGTCGAAGCGGTGGAGGACGGCGCTCACCGTCTCGGTGACCTGACCGTCGCTGTAGGTGTCGCCGAACGACCGCCGCAGGCGGTCGGTCACCTCCTTCAAGGCCAGTGCCTCACGTACCGCCGGATCGCCCTGCGTGGACAACGCCTGCCCCCTTGGGTTAGCGATTCATATCCCTGCCCTTTACGGTGACGTAATTATGACCCACGAACAAGGGTCGTACACGGAACCTGAAAGGTTTTGTTCCAAGGGTATGCCGATGGTATTGAGCGGGCGCTCAGCACGGAGACGATCAGCAGGACCACGCCAATTCGGCCTGCGTTCGGCGCCGGTCACACACTGTCACAGGCGAGCGTTCACACCCGTCACTCAGGACGACTCCGTGCACGGGTCCCACCAATGGCGCAACGCGTGCAAGTCGGGCGGCGACAATACGAGGTATTGGCATGGACTTGAAGAGTCCCCTCACGCCCGCCGCCATTGCGATTGCGGAACCGCCCGTAGCGTGGGGCGCATGTGTACTGCGGTGTCCACGCCCGATCTCCAGGGGCGCCGATGGCCGAGGTGACCCGGTACGCCACCGGGGCGCCCTGCTGGGTCGACCTGGCCAGCCCCGACGTCCAGGCGTCCAAGGAGTTCTACCGCGGGCTGTTCGGATGGTCCTCCTACACGCTGGCCGTCGAGGCGTTCGGCGACTACGAGGTGTTCACGCTCGGCGGCGTCCAGGGGCCCGAGGTGGCGGCCATGCAGACGCTCCTCGACAGCACCGAGGAGCCGAGTTGGACGTGCTACTTCTCCTCCCGCGACGCCGAGGCGGCCGTGCGCGCCGTGGCCGCCGCGGGCGGGCAGGAGCAGGCCGAGCCCTACCAGGTCGCCCACCTCGGCCGCATCGCCCAGTTCGCCGACACGCGCGGCGCCGACTTCGGCGTCTGGGAGCCGTATGAGTTCCACGGCGCGGCCCTGTGGGACGAGCCGTCCGCGCTCTCGTGGGTGGAGCTGGTCACGCCCGACATCGTGGAGGCCGAGCGCTTCTACGGCGAGGTCTTCGGCTGGACGACCGTCGAGCGCCCCTACTACCGCTCCGGCTACTACGTCTGCCACGTCGACGAGCGGCCGGTCGCGGGCATGATCCCGATGGACGAGTTCTGGCCCGCCGACCACCCCACGCACTGGATGCCCTACTTCACCGTCGCCGACTGCGACGCCGCCGCCGAGCGCGCGGTCGAGCTGGGGGCGCGGCTGCGCGTCCCGCCGAGCGACGTCCCGACCGCGCGGTTCGCGGTGATGAACGACCCGGTCGGGGCGCGGCTCGCGATCGTGACCCCGGGGCGGGTGTTCTAGCGGACCTTCCCGCCCTGGACGACGTGCCGGACGTTGGCGGGGTCGGCGAGGACGGTGATGTCGGCCAGCGGGTCGCCGTCCAGCACGACCAGGTCGGCGAGCGCGCCGTCCCGCAGCGTGCCGATCTCGCCGGTCCTGCGCAGCAGCTCGGCGGCGGTGGAGGTCGCCGACCGGATGATCTCGATCGGCTCCTGGACCTTCGCGCGGATCCGGAACTCCTCGTTCTGGTAGCGGTGCGCGGGGCCGAGCAGGTCGGTGCCGAACGCGATCGCCACGCCGCCGCGCCGGGCCCGGTCGAGCGCCTCCATCCCGGCCTCCAGCACGCCCGCGGCCTTGCGGCGGCTGACCTCGGGCAGCCCGTAGGCGGCGCCCTCCCGCTCCATCGCCCAGTAGGTCGCGAGCGTCGGCACGAGGAACGCGCCGCGTTCGAGGAACAGCTCGACGCTGCGGTCGTCGATGTAGTTGCCGTGCTCGATGCTGCGGACGCCGGCCTCCAGCGCCCGGTTCACCGCCCGCGCGGTGTAGGCGTGCGCGGCGACGTACCGGTTCGCCGCCTCCGCCTCCTCCACGATCGCGCGCAGCTCCTCCATCGAGTACTGGGTGGAGTCGATGCGGTCGGTGGGGGAGGCGATCCCCCCGGCGGCGTTCACCTTGATGTGGTCGGCGCCCTTGCGCAGCTCGTCGCGGGCGGCGACGCGCACGCCGTCCACCCCGTCGGCGACCCGGTCCGAGCCGAGGCAGCACTTCAGCTCGGCGGGGGTGTCGTCGCCGCGTCCGCGCATGTCGCCGTGCCCGCCGGTCTGGCTGAGCGCGTGCCCGCAGAACGCCAGCCGCGGCCCCCGGATCAGCCCCTCGGCCTGCGCGTCGGCGAGGCCGAAGTCGGCGCCCGAGACGTCCCGGACGGTGGTGAACCCGCGCTCAAGCATCCCCGCCATGATCCGCGCGGCGTGCGCGGCGGTGTAGGACGGCGGCCAGACCGCCAGCTCGGCCATGTCCGCCGTCGCGGCGGCGACATGGACGTGCGCGTCGATCAGGCCGGGCAGCACCACCGCGCCGCCGGCCTCCAGCGTCTCGGCCTCGGCCGGGGCCCGCAGGCCCGGTCCGCTCTCCGCGATCCGGCCGTCCACCGACAGCAGGTCGCCTTCCCGGTACTCCCCCGACTCCACGTCGAGCAGGAGAGCGTTCCGCACCACCAGACTCGCCACCATGCACCTCCGCCTCGACCGTACCGACCTTCACGATCACTGGGAAGGACGGGCGGCCGGGGCTCAGCGGTAGAAGGCGCGGACGGTGAGGCCGATGTACTCCCCGTGGTCCCAGGTGTCCCAGCGCCCGCGGGCGTCCGCGCCGACCGCCTCGACCGCCTCCTCGACGGGGACGCCGCCCGCGCGCAGCCGCGCCGCCTCGCCCCGGACGTGGTCGAGGTAGTCGCGCACGTCCTTGATGACCTCCGTGCCGCCCACCTCGCCGTGGCCGGGGACGACGACCTCGGGGCCGAGGGCGAGGAGGTCGTCGAGCACGCCGATCCACCGGCCCGGCTCGACGTCGGTGTCGTGCGGCGGGAAGAACGGCGCGATCGGGAACATGCGGGTCTCCAGCAGGTCGCCGCCGAACAGCGTCCCGCCGTCCACGAGGACGACCTGGTCACCGACGGTGTGCGCCGGGCCGACCTCGCGCAGCAGGACGCTCCGCCCGCCGAGGTCGATCTCCGCCTCGCCGGTGTGGACCACGTCGGGGTCGACGAGCCGCACGCCTTCGAGCTCGGCCGCGACGGCCGGCCCGAGCCCCCGGAACATCTCGACATACCCGGCGCCCTTGCGGTGCAGCTCGTCCCGCTGGGCGCGGTTGTAGACGATCGTCGCCTCGCCCTTGAACGCCTGCGCGCCGAACCCGTGCTCGGGGTGGAAGTGGGTGAGGGTCAGGTAGAGCGGCCGATCTCCCGCCAGCCGCCTCGCCCGCTCCAGGACGTAGGCGCCGTTGCGGGGCCCGATGCCGGTGTCGACGACCAGCGCGGCGTCATCGCCGAGGACGACGCCCACGTTGGGGACGATCGGCACCCGGCGATCCGCGATCACGAACACCCCGGGCGCGACCTCGGCCGGCTCCCCCCGGACGAGGGGCGGCGCGGACCGCTCGGGCAGCGTCGGCGAGGGGCACATGGCGGACTCCAATCTGAGCACTGTTCAGATAACACCTCCGAGCGTAGCGCATATCTGAACGGTGTTAAGATCGTCGCCATGGCCAGGGCCCGCTACCACCACGGCGACCTCAGGGGCGCGCTGCTCGACGCCGCCGAGGCGCTCGTCCGCGAGCGCGGGCCCGACGGCTGGTCACTGCGCGAGGCGTCGGCCCGGGTCGGCGTCAGCCCCAGCGCCGCCTACCACCACTTCGACTCGCGCGGCGCGCTCGTCGGCGCGCTCTCCGGGCGCGTCCTCGCCCGGCTCGGGGAACGCCTCGCACTCGACGCGGACGCCGCGTCGGCCGACCCGCTGGAACGCCTCATCGCCTACGGCCGGGGCTATGTCGCCTGGGCCGTGGACGACCCGGCCGTCGCGCGCCTGGCGTTCGGCGCCGGTGGGGCGGTCGGCCCGGTCTCGCCGCACCCGCACGACGCGCTCACCGTCGAACTCGACCGGCTGCTGGCCGGCGGCGGTCTCCCGCCCTCGGCGCGGCCCGGGGCCGAGTTCCTCTTCTGGGCCGCCGTCCACGGGCTCGCCACGCTGCTCATGGACGGCCTCGTCCGGCTGGACGGTCCCCGGGCGGTCGAGACCGAGGCCGAACGGCTCGTGCGGGCCGTCCTCGCCGGGCTGGCCCATGAGGCGCCGCCGCCGCGGGACGGGTGGCCGGCCGCCCGCTCCGCCCACTCCGACCGGGTCGCGGCGACCGGCCCGGCAACTCCGGAAAACCCGGAAAATTCACCCCGTAAAAGCTGGCGGAATCGCGCCGCGGATGCAGAATGATACTGAGGACAAATGGCATTCACGGGCGGTGGCCCGGACCGTCCGATGACCTGATGCGGCCAAGTAGCGAGAAAATTACGCTGCGTAATTGAAATGGCCGATCCGGTGACCTAGGTTTCACCGCATGGGCATCCCCACCGAACCGATCGGCAGCATTCCCCGTCCCGCCGAGCTGCTGGCCGCCGTCCAGGCGCACGCCGAGGGCGGTCTCAGCGACGCCGAACTCGGCGAGGCCGGCGGCCGTGCCGTCGCCGACACGATCCAGCGCCTTGAGGAGGCCGGCTCCCCGGTCGTCACCGACGGCGAGCAGACCAAGCCGAGCTTCCTCACCTACCCGATCGCGGGCCTGAGCGGGCTCGACCCCGACGGCGCCGTGATCCCGTTCGCCGACGGCCACACCCGGCAGCTCCCCCGGCTGGCGGCGGGACCGTTCCGCTACGCGGCGCGGGCCGAGACCTACCTGCGCGCCGCCCGGGAGCACGCGAGCGTCCCGGTCAAGCAGGCGGTCATCGCGCCGTCCGCGCTGAGCCTGCTCTACCCCGCCGACGGCATCGACGGGTACCCGACCAAGGACTTCCTCGACGACCTCGCCTCCGAGGCCGAGGCCGACATCCGGGCCTGCCTGGACGCGGGCGCGCACGCCGTCCAGCTCGACTTCACCGAGGGGCGGCTCTCGCTGAAGCTCGACCCGAGCGGCGGCCTGCTGGACGACTTCGTCGCGCTCAACAACCGGGTGCTGGAGCGGTTCGGCGACGAGGAGCGCGCCCGCATCGGCGTGCACACCTGCCCGGGCGGCGACCAGGACTCCACGCACAGCCTCGACGTCGACTACGCCGGGCTGCTGCCGAAGCTGTTCCAGCTCAAAGCCGGCAACTTCTACGTCCAGCTCGCCAGCGAGGCCGACCCCGAGCGGGTGCTGGCGGTCATCGCCGAGCACCTGCCCGCCGACGCGCGGGTCTTCGTCGGCGTGACCGACCCGATCGACCCGCGTGTGGAGACCGCCGAGGAGGTGCGCGACCGCGTCCTGGCCGCCGCCCGCCACCTGCCGGCCGACCGCCTCGGCACCTGCGACGACTGCGGGTTCTCGCCCTTCGCCGACGACACCTCCACCTCCCGCGAGATCGCGTTCGCCAAGGTCCGCGCGCGGGTCGAGGGCACCGCGCTCGCGTCCGAGCGGCTCGGCGTCTGACGGGTGGGCGGGGGGGGGGGGGCGCGGCGCCCGCCCCCCCCCCCATCCGCGCCCCCCCCCCGGGGGGGGGGGGGGGGGGGGGGGCGGGGGGGGCGCCCCGCGCCCCCCCCCCCCCGCCCACAGAGGTCAGCCCCGGAGGCGTTCGGCGAGCCAGCCCGACATCGCGCGGACGCCGACCCCGATCGCCCGCAGGTCCGGGTCGAAGCCGCCGAAGTGCGGGTAGCAGGTCGTGATGTCCGCACCCGGCCGCCGGACGCCGAGGAAGGTGAACGTGCCGGGCATGCGGTCGAGGAACAGCGCGAAGTCCTCGCCGTTGAAGGGGAACGCGGCGTGCAGCTCGGTGGTGGCGCCGGGGCCGAACGTGCCGCGCAGGTGCCGGTTCAGCGCGAGCGCGTCCTTCTCCGGGCAGACCATCGCCGGGAACGGGTCGGCGGAGAAGTCGACGCGCGCGCCCTCGTAGGCTGCGGCGACCCGGCCGATCTGCTCCCTGACCTCCACATACCGTTCCTCGGGCCAGCAGCGGTAGGCCACCTCCACCGTGCCCCGGCCCGCCGCGTCCGGCTCGCCGGTCCTCGCGTTGGTCAGGATGAACCGCGCCAGCGGGCCGTCCGGGGTCTCCAGTTCGCGGACGACCCGCTCGTAGTCGGCGTGCGTCTCCGGGAACGCCACCGTGCCGAGCCCGTTGATCTCGGCGGCGAGGCGCCGCGCCCGCTCCGCCGCGTCCGGCCCCGGCACCGCGATGGTGGGACGGTCGAGCCCCGGCAGCCCCACCCCCGGCGTGACCGCCAGCCGGCCGACCGGGAACGGTCCGCAGTGCAGCGCGTGGATCTCCTCGGGGCGGGTCCACTCCAGCACCCCGGCGTCGATCATCGCGCGGGCGCCCATCAGCGCCTCCTCGCCGGGCTGGAAGAAGAACACGAGCCGGCCGCCGAGCCGGTCCCGCAGGCGCGCGAGGACCTGCGCGACGCCGACGCCGATCGCGGTGTGCAGATCGTGCCCGCAGCAGTGCGCGACCTCCGCTCCGCCCTCGATCTGGTCGCCGGGAGGCACCGCGTCCATGTCGGCGCGGTAGGCGACGGTGCGGCCGGGGAGCGCGCCGTCCAGCACGCCGACGACGCCGGTCCCGCCCACGCCGCGCCGCACCGAGAGCCCGGCCGCGCGGAGCCGGGCCGCCACCAGCGCGGCGGTGCGCCGCTCCTCGCCCGCGGCCTCCGGGTGCCGGTGGATGTCGTCGCGCAACGCGATCAGGCCGCGGTCGAGACGCGCCGCGACCGCGTCGATCCGCCCCTGCTCGATCGCGTTCGGCCGGGATGCGCCTCCCGCGTCGGCGTGGGCGGGCAGCACGGAGCCGAACGCGGCCCCGACCCCCGCGGCGGTGGCGCCGCCGAGCAGGGTCCGACGGGTCAGAACGGGCTTCTTGGACTGTGACACCTTTCCCCCAGGGATAGTGGAGCGAATCGGTGGGCCGCCATACGAAACGCTAGGAGCCGCCGCGCCGGGCGGTCTCCCCTCCAGAGCGCCATCCGCCGCCTCGCCCAAAGGTCTCAATGGTGATCAGACCCGAGGCTTTAGACTGGACATACAACGTGTGATCTCACGTCCACCGCGTTCATGGCGAACCGCTCGATTTCGGCGCGCGGTCGGTGGCAGAGTTAAGGTCGTCCCTGGTCGAACGCCTCCGCAGAGGATGAATCCGTATGAGCCCCCATCTGGAATTCGAACTGAGACTCGACGGAGTCGACGATCACCATGACGCGGAGCGACTGCGCCGCGGGCTGCGGGACGCGCTGCAGGACACCCCGGACGCCGGCGTCGTCAAGATCCACGAGGTGAACGTCGCGACGCCGCCCCCCGGGCGGCGGGCCTCGACGACGGAGATCTTCGGCCTGGTCGTGGAATCGGTCGCCACGATCGCCACCGTGGTCCAGATCGTGCAGATCTGGCTCCAGCGGACCCCACGCCAAACCGAGACGCCGCCCTCGATCACGCTCACGATCGACGGGAACTCCGTCACCGTGACCAGCCCGCCGACCCCCGCCGAGACCCAGATCATCGAGCGGTTCATCGACCGGCACGGCAATGCGGGGGGCCATGACGGCGGCTGAACCGGTGACCATGCTGCGCGTCATGGTCAGCCGGAACGACGACAAGACCCGCTACTCCTACGATCTGCGCACCGCCGGCAGCGGGGTCGGCGGCGCGCTGGAGTACGAGAACTCGGTCGAGATCCCCCAGGCGCTCGTCGAGGCCGTCTGCACCGACATCAACAACGTGCTGCGGTCGGCGCTGGACAGGGCGACGAACGACGACCCGGCGCCGGGCGGCCGCGTGGACCACCGCGCGAAGCTCACCGAGCACGGGCAACTGCTGTACCAGCTGCTGTTCCGTTCGGCGCAGGGCGACGGCGAGCCCGAGATCGCGACCCGCATACGCCTCTCGCAGGGCCCGCTGCTCGTGCGGACCGACGAGTCGGTGGTCCCCTGGGACCTGCTCCACGACGGGACGGACTTCCTCGGCCTCACCCAGGACCTCGGGCAGGGCTCGATCGTGCGGAAGCTCCCGGTCAGCGGCCGGGAGGTGGGCCGCATCGAGCGCGCGCTGATCGTCGGCGACCCGCTCGGGGACCAGCCCATGGCGCGGTCGGAGGCCGAGCACGTCGCCAAGTGGCTGACCGAGCGCGGGACGGAGTGCACGCTGCTGCTGGGCGCGCGGGCCACGCTGGTCAGCGTGGTCAAGCAGCTCAGGGCGACCTCCTTCGACCTGCTGCACTACTGCGGGCACGTCTCCCTCACCAGCAAGCCCGCCGACAGCGGCCTGATGCTGCACGGCCGCGAGATCCTGAACGAGGCCGCGCTGCGGATCGCCACGATGGCGGGGGCGCCGCCCGTGGTGTTCGTCAACGGCTGCCAGTCCGCCCGTCCGATCGCGAACCTGTGCCTGTCGTTCCTGACGATGGGCGCGAAGGTGGTCGTGGGCACCAGGGCCGAGGTCTCCGAGCGCAGCGCCAAACTCTTCGCCGAGGAGTTCTACCAGCGGCTGCTGGAGGACCAGACGGCCGGCTCGGCGGTGCGCAGGGCGCGCCACGCGCTGCTGAACGAGGCCGACGCCGGGTGGGCCTCCTTCCTCCTCTACAGCAACCCCGGGGTGCACATCACCGGCGGAGCGCCCCCGGCGGCCCCCGCGCCGCCGGCGGAGGAGGAAGGGCAGACGAGCTATTCCGACGCGGCGATCGAGCTGCTGCGCCGCGCCTACGTCGTCGCGGAGTCCAGCGGCCTGGTCACCTCCGTCGAACTGCTCTTCGCCCTCATCACCGAGACCGAGCTCCAGGCCACGATGGTGCGCGGGGTGGGCGCCGAACGGCTGGCCATGCTCTCCGCGATCCTGCACATGTTCGTCGGGACGCGGGACGAGGCCGGGGAGCGGCGCTCGGAGGAGATCGAGCTGTCCGACACCGTCCACGGCGTCCTGCTCCAGGCCGAGGAGGACGCGGCGGCCCAGGGCCGCACGGTCATCAGCCCGCGCGACATCGCGCTCGCGTTCGCGGGCACCGACGGCGGTACCTCGGCGGAGATCCCCGAGGCCGTCGGCGTCACCGTGCAGCAGCTGTTCTGCCCCGACGCGGCCGTCGCCCCCGCGGCCGAGCCCGAAGCCTCCGCGACGGACACGACGACGCAGCCGGACACGGCGACCGACACCGCCACCGACACGGGGGCCGCGGCCGACACCCTGACCGGAGCCGTCACCCCCGCCGACACCGACACGAAGGTCGTGCCGGCGGCGAACGCGGCGGCCGTCAAGTCCTCACCCGGCGGCCTCACCGGCAGGCTCGACGCGGACGGCAGGCTGCCCCCCGGCCTCCTCGCGGACGGCACGGCCAGGGCCGTCACCGCGGCCCTGATCCTGGCGGCGGGCAAGCGGAGGGTCGTCGAGTCGCACACCTTCCTCCAGGGGTTCGCCGCGGCGGGCAGCACGGTGCTGCGCCGGGCGCTGGAGGCGCAGGGCGGCGCGGCCGAGGACGCGCTCCACGTCCTCTACGCGCCGGGCATCAGGCCCGGCAAGTTCACCCAGCGCTCCTTCGGCGCGCTCGCGACGGCCTGGGACGGCGGCGCGGGCGCGCCGATCGGCGAGGCGGCGGTCCTGAGCGCCCTGCTGTCGGACTCCCGGTCCGCCGCCCACATCTTTCTCGACCGGCTCGGCGTGGACACCGGCCGCCTGCTCAGGGACCTTCGGACGATCGAGCGGGAGCCTCCGCCGGAGGAGCCGGTGCCGGAGCCCCGCTCGGCGGAGGATCGGGAAGCGGCGCAGGAGGATCAGGGGCCGCCGCCCGGGTGAGGCCGAGGCCCGCGAGCCGGTCGCCCGGCCTGCGGCGCAGCACCTCCTCCCAGGCGTCCCGGGCCTCGCCGGCGTGCCCGAGCGCCTGGCAGGCGAGCGCGAACGCGTTGCGCGCCTCGATGTCGGACGGGCACCAGTGCACCACCGCCGCGAAGTAGCCGTGGGCCTCCGCGAGCCGGTTCTCCCGCGCCGCCGCGAGGCCGCGGTTGAACAGGTGCGCGGAGTAGCCCGAGAGCAGGGCGTAGCTCCGGACCGGCGCCCCGCACCTGCCGCATTCGGCCGCGTCGTGGTCGTTCTCCGCCCCGCACCGGGGGAAGGGGCATTTCACCGTCACCGCGTTCATCGGCGCTCCTAGAAGTCCTCGAAGAGCTTGCCGTCGGCCTCGCCGGGCGCCGACTGGAGCAGGTTGTTGATCCGCTCCAGCTCGTCGCGCGTCCGCACGGCCCGCTGGATGACGGACTGGGGGTCGCGGGTGGCCCGGCCGCCGAGCTCCTTCAGGTCCCGCCGGATGCCCTCGACGGTGGCGCGCAGGTCGTCCCGCCCGGCGAGCACGGTGTTGCGGTGGACGGTCTCGGCCTCCTCCTCCGCGATCTGCACGATCAGCGACGCCCGCTCCTCCGGCGACATCTCGGTGCCCGCCGGCTTGTTCTGCCGGTAGCGGTCGAGGAGGTAGGACCGGTAGGCCTCCAGCTGCCGGAAGACCTCGCTGTAGGCGGCCTGGTCGCTCTCCCGGTACGCCTTCTCGCCCCGGACCCGCTGGGCCTCGATCGAACGGCTCATCTCCTGCGCGTCGTGGACCTTGTCGGCGCCCGCGAGGTAGGAGTTGATCTCGTCGCAGTCGCTGACGATCTTGTCGAAGTCGCCCTTCAGCGGCTGGAGCGGCGCACTGGCCACCTGGATGCCGGCGAGGATCTCCTCCATCTGCTCGAACTCGTGCACCGCGCCCTTCTCGTCGCCGGTCTCCTGCGACCGCCTGTAGGCCTTGAGCGCCATGTCGAACTGGATGGAGACGGTGGCGCGGCGCCCGGCGGGCAGGAAGGACGCGGCGTCCTGGAACCCCTGCTCCAGGCCGGTGACCTCGTCGGGGCTCGGCATCGCGCGCTCCGCCGGGGCCTGCACGTCGAACTCGAACGGCTGGTCGCCGATCGTGCCCTGGGCGGTGAGGTAGGAGTGGCGGTCCATCTGCACCTCAAGGTGGATCCGGGTGCCGCGCGGCGTCGAGGAGTCCACCGGGACCCGGATCACCTGGATGTTCTTGCTCCGCTGGTAGATGGGGAGCAGCAGCGTCTCGGTGTCGCCGGGGTGGGAGAAGTCGAACTCCGCGCTCGTCGGCAGTTCCTGGAGCTCGGGGATCAGCGTCTTGCGGCGCTTCTGGCCCGCCTGGTTGACCTCCAGCAGGATGGCCTTGGGGCAGACGGCGGTGTTGCTCACGCCGGGCAGCCGGCGCGCCTCCTCGCTCTGGGTGATCGGACGCCCGACCGCCGCCACGAGCCGGTCGTCGCGGTCGAACACCTCGAACCCGAGCATGGTCTCCACGCCCTGCCGGAGGGCGACGCCCTTGAAGGCGAAGCTGCCGCGCGGGCCGATGTCGGAGTCGTCCTCGACGCCGTCGGGGGTCTGGAGCTTGACGTACCCGCCGGTGAGGTCGTGCTCGCCGGTGAGCGACTCGACCGTCCCGCCGACGTGCGTGGTCTCCCGCGCGCTGGCCGAGGTGCCGCGGAAGGAGACCCGGACGGTGCGTCCGGAGTCGTAGACCGACAGCCCGCCGGTCACCGCCGCGCGGATCGCGGCGCCCATCGCCACGACCGTGTCGACCTGCTCGTAGACGGGCTCGTCGCACTTGGCTCCCGCGCACAGCTCGGTGGCCACCATCTCCCGGACGAGCGGGATGTGCGTGGAGCCGCCCGCGAGGATGATCTCGTCCACGTCCGACAGCGAGATGCCCGCCTTCTCCTGGGCGCGTTCGAGGGCCTCGTGGCAGTAGGCGAGCGTCCGCTCGACGTGCGGGCGGACGACCGCGTCCAGCTCGGACCGCTCGATGACCGCCTCGATCAGCACGGGGTCGCCCGCCTTGTCGAGGATCCGCCCGTTCTCGCGCCAGGCGTAGTCGGGCTCGCTGGACAGCCCGACCTTCACGCCCTCGGCGAGCCGCTTGATGTCGTCGAACAGCAGCCGGTCGTCGGCGTCGCCGTGCGGGTCGAGGTCGAGCGCCGCGCCCTCGGCGCAGAGCATCTCCAGCAGGTGGCGGGTGAAGTCGGCGTCGATGTCGTCCCCGCCCAGCCGGTTGTTGCCGCTGATGCCGAGCACCTCGTAGACCCCGGCCGTGCACCGCACGACGCTGACGTCGAACGTCCCGCCGCCGAGGTCGTAGACCATGAAGGTCCCGTCGCGGCGGCCGGTGCGCCAGCAGTGGTGGGACGCGGCGGCCGTCGGCTCGTGCAGCAGCTCCAGGCATTCCAGGCCCGCCATCTCGGCGGCCCGGCGGGTCGCGTCGATCTGCGGCTGGTCGAAGTAGGCGGGCACGGTGACGATGGCGCGGTCGACCTGCCAGGTCGTGTCGGAGGTCTCGAAGCGCGCGACGTCCTCCTCGATCTGGCGCTTCATCTCCGCGAGGATCGCCGCCGACACCGCCTCGGGCGTGATCGGCGCCCCCGCGAGCCGCACGCTGTCCGGCTGCCCCATGCTCCGCTTGATCGAGGTGATCGGCTCGGGGCGGCGGCCCACCTGGTTGCGCGCCCGGCGGCCGACGACCAGCTCGGCGTCCGGGCCCGAGCGCCAGACGCAGCTCGGCGTCGTGCGGAACTTGGTGACCGGATCGCGGTGGATGACGATGTCGGTGTCGGTCGGATCCATGATGGCGACGGCGCTGTTGGTGGTGCCGAGGTCGATGCCGACCGCCTTGCTCACGACCTGTGTCATCGCGTGCCTTCCCCATCCTCGTCGTGGTCGCCGGTTGCGTCCCGCTCTTCTTCTTCGGGCTCGGGCGCCCCCATCAGCACCAGCCCGGGGCGGACCACCGCCCCCTCGCGCAGCACGACCGGCTCGATCGTCCGCGCCACGACCTCGGCCGTGTACTCGGCGCCGTACTTCCAGCCCTTCACCTCGACCCGGTCCTCCACCTCGGCGAGCGGGCGGTCGGTGGGGTCCTCGTAGGTGACGCCGCCCCGGCGCAGCAGGTCGAGCGCCTCGTCCTTCAGCAGCCGGAACTCCTGATGGACGCGGCCGAGCCCGGCCTCGGCGAGCGCGTCCCGGTGGCGGTTCAGCGCCACGTCCCACCGGGCGAGCAGGGCCACCTGGTCGTAGGCCATGTCGAGCGCCTGGTCGAGCGCGGCCTGGGACCGGCCCCGCTCGGCGCTGAGCGCGGACCGGTGGAGTTGCAGCGCCGCGCCCATCTCGGCGGCGGGCGAGACGAGCGCCGGGTCCGGAGGGGCCGGGCGCTCCTCGAACGCGTCCCATCCGTAGGGCAGGTCCTCGGGCACCGGCCCGGCCTCATCCGAAGAGGACATCGGACACCTCCAGCGGGGGCTCGTCGAGCCGGGGCCGGACGGGCACGTGCCGGACGGCCTCGTCGACGTCCACCTCGGGCGGGGTGAGCATCCAGTCCAGGACGACGTCGATGATCTGCGGGATGTCGAACACCTCGGGCGAGGGCCGGCCCGCGGCGCGCAGCGCCGCGGGGTCCACCGGGCTCGCGCGGTGCCGGCGCTCGAACCGGGCCCACCGGTCGTCGTCGTAGTCGGTCCCGGGGACTTCGAGGATCGCGTGGACCCTGCGGGCGGCCTCGTCGTGGATCAGCTCGCCCACGGCCCAGCGGTAGACGTCGCGCTCCTCGTCGCTCGTGGCGAGGTCGGCCATCTCCTGGCCGCGTTCGACGATGAGTTCCCGGTCGGCGTCGACGGGCAGCCCGAGCGCGTGGAAGGGGTTGCGCCCCGTCTGGTTGCTCATTTCTCCAGCCCTCCCTCTCCTATCGCGAACGGATTCTTTCGAGCCAGGTGGTGGCCTCGCTGTTGGCCGGGCTCCATTCCAGCGCGGCGGTCAGCTCGCGTTCCTGACCGGGCCCCGGATCCAGCGCGGCGGCGCGGAAGAGGTGGTGCTCCGCGAGGGCCTGATTCTCGATCTTCAGTGAGTCTCCCTTTTCACAGATGGCGGCGAGTTCGTCCGCGCAGGAACGGGCCTGGTCGACGACCGTCTTGACCTTCGGGCGCCCGCCGTCGACCAGCATGAAATCGCACCACGAGTTGTACCAGCCGAGGCATGTGCGCAATGCCTGTTTGAACGGGACCCCGAGGCTCAGGAACGGCCCCAGGTGCTCGATTCCCGCCGCGTAGTCGGCGGGCAGCCCCTCCGGAAGCCGGGTCAGCCGCTCGGGTTCGGTGGTGATCCGTTCGGCGGTCTGGACGACGTCGGCGCACCACGCGTCGAGGAGTCCGGCGGCGACGGCGGCGATCTCGTCCGCGCGTTCGCGGTCCACCGCGTAGTCGTAGGGGACGCTCTGCCGCCGGAGCAGCTCCTCGACCGCCTCGCTGCCCGACCGGCAGGCGGCGAGGCAGTTCAGGTGCGTGCGGGCGACCGCGTGCTCGCCCGCCGCCAGGGCGCGGGCGCCCTGGCGGGCGTGGATCTCCAGCAGTTCGGTCGCGAGCTGTGAACGGACGCGCGACTCGTCGTCCACGTCGCCTTGGCGCTCCCAGAACGCCGGGCTGGCCAGCAGCAGGAACCAGAGGGCGGTGGCCGCCTCCAGCTCCGCCTCCGCCGGGCCGGGGCCGGCGAGCCGCCGGAACGCCCTTTCCCGGTAGGCGACCGCGAGCGAATGGTAGACGTCGATGTCGGGGCCGCCCACCTCCAGATGCCGGGCCCATTGCCGGGCCGCCTCGGCGTCGGTCTCCCGGAGCAGGGCCGCCCGCAGGTCGCCGTTCTGCTCAATGGCGGCTTCGAGCCTGCGGTAACGGCCGGTGCGTTTCATCGCCTCCGGCGGCTCCAGCGATTCCAGGGCGATCAGCCGGTCCGTGCACGCCTCCAGTTCCAGGGCGTCGGCGAGCGCGAACAGTTCGTCGGCGGACGGCTTGGATCTCACGCGGGCGTCCCTTCTGGAATGGGACCGGACGACAGCACCTGACCGGCCTGCCGGAGAAGTCCCGCCGCGTCGAGAGGGGAGCCGTTCTGGCGGGCGCGCTGGGCGCGGTGGCAGAGGAGGCGGGCGAATTCCTCGCGCAGCGGCGCGGGCGGATCGGGCTCGGCGGAAAGGGCCCGCCGCCACAGCCGGTCGGCGGCGTCCAGGGCGCCGGTCGCCGTGGCGCAGCGGGCGAGCACGACCGGGTCGAACCGCACCCCCGGCGTCTCGGCCAGCCGCTCCACGAACTCGGCCAGCGGCGAGGACCCCCGCCGCGCGCCGCCTTTCGGGGCGCCCTTCGCCGCGCACAGCATGGGCAGGACGCGGTCGATGTCGACCAGCCGGGAGACCGCCTCCGCGCCGGGGGACGACAGCAGCGCGGCGACCTGCTCCAGGCAGCGGTCCGGCTCGTCCACCGACAGGCTCGCCGCCCGCGCGAGGTGGACGGCCATCCGGGCCCGCGCGGACAGCTCGTCCAGGGGCGGCTCGGCCGCGGCGTCCGCGACGGGGGTGCCCTCGACCGCGCCCGCGAGGACCACGCAGATCCAGGCGTCGGCGGCGTCGCCGCCACCGGCCTCGCGCAGCAGCCGCGCCGCCTCCGCCGGGTCGCCGCCGTGCAGGGCGCGGGCCGCCTGGACGATCGCGACCGCGACGCTGCCCGGGGCCGCCGGGAGGGACGGCGCGGACTCGTCGGACTCCCGCTGGGCGTGCCCGAGGACCGCGCGGTCGTGCAGCGCGACGACCTCGGCGAGGTCGTCGCGCCCCCGGGCCCGCGCCGCGAGGCGGCCGAGCAGCTCGACCAGCGCCCCGGTGCGGGCGCGGTCGCGGCCGCGGTGGCAGGCCAGCGCCAGGGCCCGCGCGAGGTCGAGGTAGGGCTCGGGGCCGAGCCGCTCGTCGCGGTCGAGCAGGATCACCAGGTATTCGAGCAGCCCGAGGTCGGCCCCGGCGGGGTCCCGCGTGGCGGCGGCTATCCCGAGGATCCAGACCGCCCACGGGTGGGCCTGCATGGACGGCTGCGGGATGGGGGCCTCCCGGCCGCCGGTCCCGGCGAAGGCCGCCGCGGCGCCGCCGAGCAGCCGCACGATCTCGCTGGTCGCGGCGGGAACCGTGGCGACGGCCTCCGCCAGCTCGGACGCGGCCTCCGCCGCGATCCGGCGCGCCTCGGCGGCGTCGCCGGCGGCGTGGCGGGCGAGGGCGGCGCGCATCCGGAGCTGCCCGAGCATGAAGCCCGCCTGGTGCTGCCCGCGGTCCTTCAGCTCGCGCAGGAGCTCCGACGCCTCGGCGTCCCGGCCGTCGCGCGCCATGGCCCAGGCCGCCAGCGACGCCGCCTTCACGCCCGCGCGCGGGGCGCCGTCGCCGAGCAGCTCCAGCGCCGTCCCGGGACGGTTCAGCCCGGCGTCCCAGGCGGCGAGGACGAGCGCGGCCCGGCCGTAGCCGTAGGTCCGCGCGGCCTGGTCGAGCAGCTCGCGGCCCTGGTCGGGCTCGGTCGCGCGGAGGGCCAGCCCCGACCACAGCAGCCGCTCCTGGCCGGGGAGCCGGACGAACAGCGGCAGGGCGACGAGCTGGGCGAGCCGGTCGTCCTTGCGGCCGACATGGCGGGCCATGACCGTCCGGAAGGCTTCGAGCCGCTCGGGCAGCACGCCCTCGTCGGGGTTCCACGGCGGTTCCTCATCGGGCTCCGGCTCCGCGCGGGCGCCCCCGCCGCGCGCCATCCCGGCGCGGACCCCGGCGAGGGCGGTGAAGGGCGGCGGCGCGTCCCGCACCACGCCGGCGATCTCCTCGGCGCGGTCGCTCTCCGGGTCGGCGTCGAGGCAGAGGCAGGCGACCGCCCACTCCAGGGGCTGGCCGCGCACCCGGTCGAAGCACCGCGCGACGCCCTCCCGGTCGCCGGTGAGCAGGCACGCCCAGGCCGCGTGGTAGATCCACTCCGCGCGGACCGGGTCGGCGGCGACCAGCGGCATGAGCAGCGACGCGGCGCTCCGCTGGTCGCCCTCCAGCAGGAACATGCGCCCGGCCGCGTAGCCGAGCCAGGGCCCGGTCAGCCTGCCGATCACGAAGTCGCGCAGCGCGGCGGCCCCGACCGGGGGCGCCTCCTCGCTCGCCGGGTCGTCCAGCCAGGTCAGCGTCCACAGCAGGACGGCGATCTCCCTGGCCCACCGGGACGAGGTGGCCGCCGCGTGGCCGCCGAGCGCCTCGGCCGCCGCCCGGTCGCCGGCCCGCAGGTAGGCGGCGGTCAGCATGGTCCGGAACGCCTCGTCGTTGCGCCCGGCGTCCCGCGCCCTGGTCAGATGGGTGATCGCGGTGTCGGGCCGGTCCAGGACGATCAGGTGGGCGAGGCCGAGCGCGGCGTCGAGGCCGGGCGCCTCGATCCGCCGGTTGGACAGGTCCAGCGCCAGCTCGGCCGCCTGCTCCATCCGCCGCTCGCCGGACTCCAGGTCGACCCGCAGCACCGACGCGACGACGTCGATGATCTCCCGCATGAACGTGGGCGCGCGGGTCAGCGCGTCCACGTAGATCGACAGCTCGGTCTCCGGCGCCTCGGTCTCGCCGGGCAGCGCGCTGCGGCGCGCCAGCGCGGTCGCGACCTCCTGCTTGGCCGGGTCCTGCGGGTCGAGGATCGGGTAGACCCGCATCAGGAACCCGCGCGCGGCGACGTACTCCTGCCGCGCGTCGCGGGCGGCGAGCACCGGACGCCACACGCCGCTCGGCTCGTGCCGCTCGGCGGAGGCCCGCACGACCTGGAAGACGACCCGCTCCAGCTCGTGGAAGTCGGCCTCGACGAGCAGCGGCAGGAGCGCGGGCCGCACGGTCGTCCCGACGAGTTCGGCCAGCACCGCCTCGTCGACGTCCGCGAGCGCGCCCGACACCTCGGCGCGCACCTCGCGCAGCGCCGCCAGCGCGCCCGCCGGGTCGTGGTCGGCGGAGGCGTTGTGCACCGCCCTGCGCAGCCGCCGGGTCCCGAGGGCACGTCCGAGCACCTCAGCGCCCCCCGTTCAGCTCGGCGTCGCGGCGCCGCCGGAAGCGCGCGGCCTGGAAGCCGTTGCCGTCGAGTTCGTAGGCGCGGGCCGTCCGGGCGGCGAGGTCGGCGCGCTCGCGGCGGCTGCGCAGCGCCGCCGGGTGCCGCTCGACGACCTCCCACGCGTCCAGGCACGACCTGACGGCGGCCCCGCCCTCCCCCGAGGCGAGCTGCGCGTCGGCCTGCTCCAGCAGCCGGGCCACCTGCTGCGCGGGCGTGCTGGCGCGCGGGGCGGCGGGACGCTCGGCCCCGTCCAGCGCCCGCAGCAGTTCGCCCGCCGAGGCGAACCGGCGCCTCGGGTCGGGGTCGAGGCAGCGCAGCACGAGGTCGTCCAAGGACGGGCCGACCGTGTAGTTCAGCGCCGACGGCGGGGGCACCACGCAGGTGAGCCGCGCCTCCTGGAGCCAGTCGCCGTGCAGCGCGACCGGGACGCGGTCCGGCGGGTGGAGGTGCCCGTAGGGGTGCTTGCCGGTGAGCCCCTCGTAGAGGATGATCCCGACCGCGTACAGGTCGGACGCGGGGACGCTCTCCCCCTTCAGCGTCTCCGGCGCCATGTAGTGGAGCGCTCCCGCCGCGCCGGGCGCGTGGCCGCGCTCGATCAGCCGGGCGGCCAGCCCGAAGTCGACGACGCGCGCCCGGCCGGTGAGCCCGTCGACCAGGACGTTGTCGGGCTTCAGGTCGCGGTGCAGCAGCGCCGGTACGAGCCCGTGCAGCCCTCGCAGCGCGAGGCAGATCTGGCGTCCCCACCGGATGAGCGACGCGGCGGGCACGCCGGCGCCGAACGCGGCGAACTCCTCCCCGAGCGTCCGCCCCCGGACGTGCTCCATGACGAGGAACCCCCGGCGGCCCGCCTCCAGCGCGACCCCGGCGTCATAGACCGCGACCAGGTGGTCGCGCGCCTGCGCGTCCGTCATCTCCTCCAGCGCGCCCGCCAGCAGCAGCGCGTCGGCGAACTGGTCGCGGGCGATCTCCTCGGTCAGCCCGCCCCGGCGCGACAGCTTCACCGCGACCTGCCGGACGGGCACGCCGAGCAGCCGCTGCTGCGCCCGGAACACGGCCCCGAACGCGCCGCCGCCGATGAACTCGCGCAGCTCGTAGCGTCCGTCGATCACCCGGCCGAGCAGGCCCTTCAGCTCGCGGTCATCGGCCTCGCCGCCGGTCATGCGGGGGCTCCGCCGAAGGCGACGCCGACGGGCGGGACGGCGCCCGGCCGGAACGCCAGCTCGATCCGCGCGCCCTTCTCGAACTCCGCCTGCCGCCGCTCGATGGTCCGGGTGATCTCGTCCTCCACCAGCCGGGAGATCGTCTTGGCGACGATCCGGCCGCCCTCGGTGCCGCCGGAGCGCTCGTTGGCCTCGTGGCTGCGGTCGGCGACGTGCTCGACGAGCGCGTCCGGCACCACGAGCTCCTTGCCGCGCCGCCCCCAGTACGCGCGCTGCTCGTCGAACAGCTTCCGGGCGATCCCGGTCATGGCGGCGCGGTCCAGCGGGCGGAACACGACGATCTGCCGCAGCCGGCCGAGGAACTCAGGCGCGAACACCGCCTGGCGCGTCCGGTCGCGGACGTTCAGCAGGTCGCGGCGGACGGCCTCGGTGATCTCCTCCTGCGAGCGCCCCTGCGCGCTCAGCCGCGCGATCGTCTCGTGCCCGGCGTTGGAGGTGATGATGAAGATGGCGCGGTCGCCGAACGCCTTGACGCCGCGCTGGTCGATGATCCAGCCCTCGTCGAACAGGTTGAGGAACGGCCGCCACACCTCGGGGTGCGCCTTCTCCCCCTCGTCCAGCAGGAACACGCAGTACGGGTCGGAGTTGAGGTCGTTGATGAGCCGGCCGCCCTGGTCGTGGCCGTGGTAGCCGGGCGGCGCGCCGATGATGCCCGAGATGCTGTGCGGCTCGGCGTAGTTCTCCATCGGATAGGTGTGCAGCCGCTTGGACGCGGAGTAGAACCGCGCGACCGCCTTCGCCAGCTCGGTCTTGCCGACGCCGGTGAGGCCCGCGAACAGCATCACCGAGGCGGGCCGCCCGCCGACGCCGGTCAGCCCCAGCTTGATCCGGCGCAGCTCGCTCGCGACGACCCGCACCGCCTCCTCCTGCCCGACGACGACCTCGCCGAGCGAGCGCTCGAAGTCGATCCGCGCGCCGCCGGTGCCCGAGATCTGCTCGGCGGGCACCCCGGAGATCTCCGCGACGACGGCGACGATGTCGGCGGTGTCCACCCGCGCGTCCGCGCTCCCCGCCTGGGTGCGGCGGTAGTGGAGGTCGTCGCAGGCGCGGCGCAGGACGCGGATCGCCTTGGACGGCTGCCGCTCGTTGAGGATGAAGTCGGCGGACAGCGCGACGGCGTCGGCGACCGCGCGCCCGTCCACCTCGACGCCGAACTCGGCCGCGAGCCCGCGCGCCGCGCTGGCGGCCATGTCCTGCGCCTCGGCCTGGCCGGGCTCGTCCATGTCGACCCGGGAGACCAGCTCCCGCAGCGTGCGGTCGGAGCCGATCAGGTCGTCGAACTCGTGCGCCGACATCACGCCGACGAGGTGGAGGCGCCCCTGCTTCAGGGCGCTGCGGAGCGTCAGCCGGTGGTCGGTGCCGGCTTTCCCGCGGATCAGCGAGCCGAGCCCGTCGGCGCAGACGATCACGTCGGTGCGCCCGGCGATGTGGTCGATGATCTGCGTCAGCGCCTCCCCGCTGTCGGCCGGGGCGAGGTCGCCGCAGTCGACGTGCACGAAGCGCTTGCGCGCGAGGAAGGGGATCTCGCCCTCGGCGGCGCGCCGGGCCAGCTCCCGCAGCAGCGTCGTCGTCCCCACGCCGGGCAGGCCGGTGATGACGACGTGCGGCGCGGTGACGCGGTGCAGGGCCTTGCTCAGCAGCTCCACGTACCCGTCGAGGTGCAGGGCGGGCGTGATGCCCTCGGTGCGGGCGAGCCAGGTCAGGTCCTGCGAGGGCGCCGCGCCGGCGGGCAGCCGGAACGCGTTCTCGCGGGACGCGGCGCCGCCGGCCTCCCGCAGCTCCTCGTCGAGGTGGGCGCGCAGCTGGTCGAGGCTCAGCTTCAGCGGCGGGGCCTGGAACACCGACACGAGCCGGGCGGGCGGGTCGGCCAGCAGGGCGTCGAGCAGGTGGGGGGTGTCGATGCGCTCCGAATCCCAGACGGCCGCGCTGCGCTGCGCGCGCCCCAGCAGGTCGAGCAGCGGCGGCCCGAACGACTCGCGGGTCGGCGCGAGCGGGGGCGCGCCGCGTTTGCGCTGCGCGATGCGGAAGGCGTCGGCGAGCGACGAGGCGACCTTCGCCAGGCCGAGCTGCGGCGGCACCTGCAACCGCATGAGGTGCTCGGCCGGGCCCTCGGTCTCGGCGAGCAGGGCGAGCAGCAGGTGCGGCGGCAGCACGCGGTCGTAGCCGAGGTCGGCGGCCTGCTCCCCGGACTGCTCCAGCGCCGCCCACGCCGCCTCGGTGAACTCCTCGGAGCGGACCCGGCCGGACGCCTCGTCCAGCAGCGGCGGGAGCGGCTCGACCGCGACGCGGACCTGCTCGAAGAGGGCGGCGGCGGCCCGCTCGGCGTCCAGGAACGTCAGGTACAGGCGGTCGTCGGCGTCGAGGTGGGCCAGGACGCACGCGACGAACAACTCCAGCCCGAGCCGCTTCGCGTGGTCGCCCGCCGGCGGGAAGGACGCGAGCCGATCCACGAAGGCGTCGAGCGCGGCGAGGGCCTCGGCGGAGAAATCCTCGCGGTGACCGCCGAAACCGCCACCGCCGGCGGAGCCGGGATTGTATGCCTGAATGCTTTCTTGCAGGTCACGAAGGTAGGCGCCGTCCTGCAAGGCGCGGGCGAGCATCGAACGCAGGCCCTGGTCGGCGGCGTCGATCGCGGCGTGGAGCAGGTCGCCGGTGCGGACCCGCGCGCCCGCCCGGTCGGTGGCGGCGTAGAGCACATCGGCCACCCGTTGGTCGGCGAGGTCGGCCGGGGAGAGGACGCCGTCCACGAACAGCAATGATCACTCCAATGTGTTTGCCCGTTCCCCGGCCAATGGTGGCAAAAATCCCCCGCCTTCGGTGGTGATACCAGCCACGTCATGAAAAGGGTATGGACGATTGCACACACCGGACCAGACCCTACAGTCGAACGTCTTTCCGAACTGTGACGGGTGACGCGAACCCGGCCTTCCCGGCCCGGGTTCTCAGGGGTAGACGTACAGGGCGGCGAAGACGTCCAAGCCGGCCCAGTACAGCTTGCAGCGGTAGTCGGTCCAGCTTCCGTGGGCGAGGCCGTAGTCGCCGTCCCTGAAGCAGAGTTCGCAGGTGAAGTAGGTGTCGGCGATCTTGCGGAAGCCCTGCGGCACGTTCGTCAGGATCGAGCACCGGGGCAGTTGCGGGTCCGGGCGGGCCGCGTCGGCGAAGGCGGGCTGGGATGACAGGACGGCGAGGGAGGCCAGGGCGACGGCGGCCGTCGGGCCGAGCCTCCTGAAGGCGTGGGAGCGCATGGCGTTTCCAGTTCTGGACGGGCCGCCGGGGTACTCCGCGTGCCTCCGGCGAACGGCCGGACGGGGACGGCCCCGAGTGTGCGCGCCCGGCTCCGCGCCGTACAGCCGGGTGGCCGGAGACGGTCGCGGGGAGCGATCCAGGCGCCGGTGGGCGGCGTCCGAGGCTTCTGCTACAGATGTAGCAGGTCGGCTAGGGTCGGGGGTGACCGACGACGACCGGAGGAACCAATGCCTTTCTGGGACAAGCTGCGCGAGTCCACACAGACCATGCAGACGCAGCTCCTCAGCAAGAAGAACGAACTGAAGAGCGGGGCGTTCCGGGACGCGAGCATGGCGATGTGCGCGCTCGTGGCGGCGGCGGACGGGAGCGTCGACCCGTCCGAGCGGCAGCGGACCGCCTCGCTCATCGCCTCCAACGAGGTGCTCCAGAACTTCCCCGCCGACGACCTGCAGCGGCGCTTCAACGACTACGTCTCCAAGCTGACGGCCGACTTCGCCTTCGGGAAGGTCGGGGTCCTCCAGGACATCGGCAAGACCAAGAAGAAGCCCGCCGAGGCGCGCGCCGTCATCCAGATCGGCATCATCATCGGCGGCGCGGACGGCCACTTCGACGAGAGCGAGAAGGCCGTGGTCCGCGAGGCGTGCTTCGCGGTCGGCCTGGACCCGGCCGAGTTCGAACTCTGAACCGGCCCGTCAGCGGAGCGCGAGCAGCGCCAGCAGGCCGGACGCGACGGCGTGGTCGAGTTGGAGCGTCGCGGCGGTCAGCGTGCTGGTGACGACGCCGTTGCCCATGAACAGCAGCGGTCCGGTGACGGAATTCTTGGCGGGCGGCGCGTCGAGCAGCGCCTCGACGCGCTCGATGACGCCCGACTCGGCGAACGCGGCGGCGGGGCCGGGGCCGGGAGCGGCGGGGCCGGGAGCGGCGGGCGGATGGGCGAGGGCGACCTTGGCGATCGTGCGGGCGACGAACGCGCGGTCGCCGACGGCCTCGGCGGCGTCCTCGTCCGCCCAGCGCTCCACGGCCAGGCGCAGCCGCCGGTCCAGCGGGCGCAGCGCGGGCAGGAGCGCGCGGGCCAGCGCGCCGGAGGCCAGGTAGCGGTGGTGGCGGTGCCGCAGGTGCGAGGTCTCGTGCTGGAACACCACGTGCAGCTCGTCGGAGGCCAGCCGCCGCAGCAGCCCGCGCGACAGCAGCACTCCCCCGTGCCGGCCGGGGACCGCGACCGCGATCGGCACCTCGGTCTCCAGCGGCGCCCGCGCCCGCGACCTCGCCGCGCGCAGCTCGCGGGCCCAGCGCAGGGCGGCCCGTCCGGCGACGAGCAGCCCGGCGGCCGTCAGCAGCGCCGCCGGGAGGCCCACCACGTCGGGCACCGGGCGGTCGTCGCCGAACAGCGCCCACTCGGGGACGTGCGCGGCGGCGGACGGTGTCAGCGTCGCCCCGTAGTTGATCGCCACGAACACCCCGGTGCCGAGCGCGGCGACCGCCGTCATCGCGCCGGTCGTGGCCAGCAGCCGCGCCGACCACGACGGGTGCAGCGGCACCGGCACCCGGCCGAGCACGGCGCTCAGCGCCAGCATGACGGCGAGCGGCAGGAAGGTGAACCAGCTCACCCCCGCTCACCCCGCCCCTCGGTGACGGCGCCCTCTTCGATGGCGGCGCCTTCGAGGAACGCGCGCAGCTGGCGCGCCTCCTCGTCGCTGAGCGTGCTCACGAACCGGCTCAGCACGGTCCCGGGATCGCTCGCCAGCCGCAGGTGCTCGCGCATGCGGCCCGCCACCAGCTCGGACTCGTCGATGGCGAGCCGGTAGCGGTAGTGCCGCCCGGCCCGGGTCCGGGTGACGAGCCGCTTCTCGTGCAGCCGGTGCAGGATCGTGTTGACCGTGGTGTAGGCGGGCTCGCCGTCGAGGCGCTCGACCAGCTCCGCCGTCCGCGCCGAGCCGCCGAGCCCGGCCAGCGCCGCGAGGACCTCCGCCTCCAGTTGCCCGAGCGGTCTGCGCGGCACCGGCCTCACCCCTTCGCGGCGGACGTCGATTCCCCATAGACGGTAGCCGCCTCGGGGGTCCTCACCGTCCGCACGCGTCCGACCGCGCGCGGGGACTTCGCATTCCGCGTGAGTCGCCGCCCGCCGCTTGTGACAGTTCCTAATCCATTCGACATTGATCATTGTCCATTGTCCTCAGCCGGTCACCACGCTTGTTGAGGCGGCCGCCGAAAGTGCGAATTGGAGGCGGCGCCGGCGAAGGCCCGACGCCGAAGGGAGATTGGACAGATGCGCATCAAGGCGATCGCCGCGACCCTGACCCTGTTCGGCGCGGCCCTCACCCCCGCGCTGTCGGCGGGCCCCGCCTCGGCCACCTCCACGACCTGCCTGGACGAGCGGACCGGCAAGGACATGACGGCGACCGTCCCCGCCGGGGCCGGCGCCGACAACATCTGGGTCGTGAACGGCAACGTCGTCTCCGCGCAGGCCGGGGACGACCGGATCTTCCTCGACCAGGTCACCGACGGCCCGTTCCCCTCGGACGCGGTGACCTGCGGGGACAACGGCGACGACTGGATCGGCTCCTACCTCGCCCAGCCGTCCGGCTCGATCGCGGCGCGCGGCGGGACGGGCGCCGACACCCTGCTCGGCGGCACCGCGGGCGACTTCCTGAACGGCAACGCCGGAACCGACAACCTGATCGGCAACGACGGCGACGACCGGCTGAAGGGCGAGGACGGCAACGACAACCTCTGGGGCGGCGACGGGAACGACTTCATCGACGGCGGCGCCGGAAACGACATCATCGACGGCGGCCCCGGAGTCGACACCTGCGTCGGCGGCGACGGATCCGCCTACACGGTCAACTGCGAAATCGTTTACTGATTCCTCCCGGCTCGAACAACGATTACGCACCCGCTGAAACGCGCCCGGCCGGTCGCCTGGAGACGGCCGGGCGCCCGCGATTCGCGATCGGAGGCGCACGGGGGGCGTACGGGAGCGCCGCCGACCATCCGGCGCGCGGACGCATCCGGTCGCGGGTGCCGCCACGAAGTCCAGGTGATGAGTACCTCGATCCTGCTGTTCACCCGCGACCTGCGCGTCCGCGACAACCCGGCGCTGGCCGCCGCGTGCCGGGCGGACCGGGTCGTCCCGCTGTTCGTCCTCGACGACGCGATCCTCACCGTGCCGAACCGCGTCCGGTTCCTGCTGGAGAGCCTCGCCGACCTGCGCGCGTCGCTCCGGGCGGCGGGCGGCGACCTGCTCGTCCGGCGCGGCGATCCGGCCGCCGAGGTCGCGCGGCTCTCCCGCGAGGCCGGCGCGGACGCGCTGCACCTCGCCGACGAGCGGTCCGCCTACGGGACCCGGCGGCTCGCCGCGCTGCGGGAACTGGACCTCGCGGTGACGGCGCACCCGGGCGTGACGGTCGTCCCGCCGGGCGCGCTGACCCCGGCGAACGGCGACCACTACCGGGTGTTCACCCCGTACTGGCGCGTGTGGGACGCGGCGCGCCGCCGCCCGGAGGCACCCGAGCCGAAAGCGGTCCGGCTCCCGGACGGCCTGGACGCCGGGCCGCTCCCCACGGGCGCCGAGCTGGTGTCCGGCCCGTGCTCCCCCGATCCGGCGCCGGGCGGCGAGCGCGCGGGACGGGCGCGGATGAGGGCGTGGCTGCGTGAAACGGCCGACGAGTACGACCGGATCCACGACGACCTGGCCGCCGACCGCACCTCGCGGCTCAGCGCCTACCTGAAGTTCGGCTGCGTCTCCCCGCTGGAGCTGGAGCGGGCGTCCCGGGGCGGCGGACGGGAGGGCTTCCGGCGCCAGCTCGCCTGGCGCGACTTCCACCACCAGGTCGCGGCCGCCTTCCCCGGGCTCGCGCGGCGCGACTACCGGCCGCGCCGGGGCTCCTGGAACCGCGACGAGGACGCCCTGGCCGCCTGGCGCGAGGGCACGACGGGCATCCCGATCGTGGACGCGGGCATGCGCCAGCTCCGCCGCGAGGGCTTCATGCACAACCGCGCGCGCCTGGTCACGGCGTCGTTCCTCACCCGGAACCTGAACATCGACTGGCGCGAGGGCCTGCGCCACTTCGACGCCTGGCTGACCGACGGCGACGTCGCCGACAACGCCGGGAACTGGCAGTGGGTCGCCGGAACGGGCAACAACACGCGTCCGGGCCAGGTGATGAACCCGCTCCGGCAGGCCGCCCGGTTCGACCGCGGCGGCGACTACGTCCGCCGCTACCTGCCCGAGCTCGCGGAGCTGGACGCCCGGCACGTCCACCACCCCTGGACCCTGCCCGACGACCGCAGAAGCGCGCTCGACTATCCACCGCCCATCTCGGGGTACAGGACGCCCGGGGAGGACGGATGAGCGAGACGGAGAGCAAGCTGTGCCTGGTCACGGGGGCCACCGGCTACATCGGCGGCAGGCTCGTGCCCGAGCTGCTGGACGCCGGCCACCGGGTGCGCTGCATGGCGCGCTCGGCCGGACGGCTGCGCGACCACCCCTGGGCGGACCGGGTGGAGGTCGTGGAGGCCGACGCCACCGACCCCGACTCGACCGCGCGGGCCCTGGACGGGGCGGACGTCGCCTACTACCTGATCCACGCGATCGGCGGCGCGGGCGGCTTCGCCGAGAACGACCGCCGCGCCGCGAGGACGTTCGCCGACGCGTCCCGCCGGGCGGGCATCGGGCGGCTGGTCTACCTCGGCGGCATGGCCCCGGGCGAGGGCGGCCGCGACCTGTCGCCGCACCTCAGGTCGCGCGCCGAGGTCGGCGAGATCCTGCTCGACAGCGGCGTGCCGACGGCGTGGCTGCGCGCCGCCGTCATCATCGGATCGGGCTCGGCGTCGTTCGAGATGCTGCGCTACCTCACCGAGCGGCTGCCGGTGATGGTCACCCCGAAATGGGTGCACACCCGCATCCAGCCGATCGCGATCCGAGACGTCCTGCGCTACCTCGTGGCCGCCGCGGACCTGCCCGCCGAGGTGAGCCGGGGCTTCGACATCGGCGGCCCGGACGTGCTGACCTACCTGGACATGATGCGCCGCTACGCCGCCGTCGCCGGGCTCAGGCCGCGCGTGATCGTGCCGGTCCCGCTGCTCAGCCCGTGGCTGTCGAGCCTGTGGGTGGGCACGATCACGCCCGTGCCCGGCGGGCTCGCGCGCCCGCTGGTGGAGTCGCTGCGCAACGAGGTGGTGTGCGCGGACGACGACATCGACCGGTACGTCCCACCGCCGCCGGGCGGCGCGACCGGCTTCGAGCGGTCGGTGGAGCTGGCGCTGCGCCGCGTCCGGGAGGCCGACGTCGCGACGCGCTGGTCGTCGGCGAGCGTCCCGGGCGCGCCCAGCGACCCGCTGCCCACCGACCCCGACTGGGCGGGCGGCAGCCTCTACACCGACGAGCGGACCTGCCGCGCCGCCGCCCCCGCGCAGCGCCTGTGGGACGTGGTCGAGGGCATCGGCGGCGAGCGGGGCTGGTACTCCTTCCCGCTGGCCTGGCGCGTCCGGGGCCTGCTGGACCGGCTGGTCGGCGGCGTCGGCCTGCGGCGCGGGCGCCGGGACCCGCGCCGGCTGCGGGTCGGGGAGACCGTCGACTTCTGGCGGGTGGAGGCGATCGAGCCCGGACGGCTGCTGCGGCTGCGCGCCGAGATGCGGGTGCCGGGCCTGGCCTGGCTGGAGCTGCGCGTCGAGGACGAGGGCGGCCGCGCGCGGCTCGCCCAGCGGGCGCTGTTCCACCCGCGCGGCCTCGCCGGGCACGCCTACTGGTGGGCGTTCCGGCCGTTCCACGACCGGATCTTCGGCGGGATGTGCCGGGGCATCGCCCGCGCCGCCGAACCGTCCGGCGGGGACGTCACGGCAGGTCCGCGATGATCTCGGCGACCCTCGACGGCATGGACAGGAACGGCGAGTGGGACGAGTCGAGCGCCACGACGCCCGTCGGGTTCTCCGGGTAGGCGGCGTCCGCCTCGGCGATGAACCTGTGCTGGCACGGCGGGCAGAGCGCCCGGTCCCGCGCGCAGGTGACGTAGGTGCGGGGCACCGACCCCCAGGCGTCGCGGGTCAACTCGATGCCCGTCGCGCCGAGCGCCGTGGACGAGTCGGGCGTCATCAGCCCGATCGCGGCCTCTGCCTCGGCCTCGCCGATGTCGTCGAAGAACGCCCGCCTGAGCATGCGGCGGTAGTCGGGGTCGGCCGAGGCGAGGTCGAGCCGGAGCGCCCCGATCACGTTCGGGTCGCCCTGGAGCGAGGGCGCGACGAGCGTCTCGGCGTTCTCGGGCAGGACGGAGTAGTCGTTCGCCGGGACGCCCGAGGCGGGCATGAAGGCGGCCAGGTACACCGCGTGCGCCACGAGTTCGGGGGCCCGCTGCGCCGCCCAGGTCAGCGCCGGGCCGCCCATGCTGTGCGCGACGACCGTGACCGGGCGTCCGCCGCCGAGCCGCCGGATCTGCGAGACCAGCAGGTCGCCCGCCTGCTCGACGCCGACGTCCGCGACCGGCGACCTCTCGACGGGCAGCGCCGCCGGGTCGAACGGGCGCCTGCTGAGGCAGGCGGGCCACCGGGCGCGGAGGCCGTGCCCCGCCATGTCGACCGCCAGCACCGCGCGCCCGGTGCCCGCCACGTGCCCGGCGACCTCGCTCCAGCACCAGGAACCGAACCAGAAACCGTGCAGGAGCAGCACCGGGGAGGAATTGCCGGTCATGGTCACTCCTCGTCGAAGGGGGAAGGGCAGCGACATCCGCGACAAGATCAACATACTACGCGGACCGCGTCTGTCCGGCGGGTGGGCACAAGCGGCGCGACAGGCCGCGCCGCGTGCCCGCTATTGCGGCCGAGTTCGCATTGATAAGTGCGCGTGCGACCACTTTCCGACACGTAATCCGACCGGCGTTCAGGCACAGCGGTAAGCTATTTGTGAACATCCTGGTATACTTTGGGATCGAGCGATCCGGCGGGGGCGTGCGTCCGGCTCTCGCGGTCGGCTCGACCCTTGGTATTTCCCAGCGATGCGGAGTGAACACCGATGGCGGAAGCGGATTCGGAGCGGCGGTCGAGGCGGCGCCAGATGTCCAAGGACGAGCGCCGCGCGGAGATCATCGCGACCGCCGCCGACCTCTTCGAGAAACTGGGTTACGCGGGCGCCTCGATGGACGACATCGCCGCCGCGGTCGGAATCGGAAAGCCCACTCTGTACCACTACTTCCGCAGCAAGTCGGAACTGCTGTGGTACATGCACGAGGAGCTGATCGACGGCCTGACCGCCGCGCACCGCGCACGTGTCGAGCGCGGCGCCGAGCCGGTCGAGCTGCTGCGCGGCGTCATCCACGACTTCCTGGAGAACATCGCGACCAGGCGCGGCCAGTGCCGGGTCTTCTTCGAGAACCACCGCGAGCTGCCCGACGCCGACCTCGCCGTCGCCACCGAGAAACGCACCCGCTACGAGGCCATGGTGGAGGAGGCCGTCCGCGGCGGAATCGCCGACGGAACGTTCCGCGACGTCGACACCAAGCTGTTCAGCCTCGCGATATTCGGGATGAGCAACTGGGCCTACCAGTGGTACCACTCCGACGGGAAGTTCTCGCACGAGGAGATCGCCGACGCTTTCTGGGACTACGCCTACCGCGGCCTGCGCCCCTAATCCATTGCGACCGCCGGCCCGGCGTGCCCGGCCGGCCGATTGCGGGGCCGGGCCGGGCACACCGGGCGGCGTGATCAAATGCTGGTGACCGTGCCCGCCTCATCGGCTTCGGCGGGCCGCACGGCGGCCGTCTCCTCGACATCGATCCGGTAGGTTTCCGGCAGCAGCAGTACCGACACGACGGTGATGAGGCAGACGCCCGCCATGTAGGCGGCGATGGCGAGCCATGAATCCGTCCACGCGTACAGGGACGTCGCGATCAGCGGCGCCAGCGCCCCGCCGACCACCGAGGCGACCTGGATGCTCAGCGACATCGCCGAATAGCGCGTCTCGGTCGGGAACGTCTCGGCGAAGAAGGCGCCCTGCGGCGCGTACATGGTGGTGTGCAGCAGGCCGAGCCCGACGACGAACGCGATCACGATGACGACCGGCGACTCGGTGTTGAGCAGCGGCCAGAACACGAACGCCCAGACCCCGACCAGCGCCGACCCGACCGTCAGCATCCCCCTGCGGCCGAAGCGGTCCGACAGCGCACCCGCGACCGGCAGCATGACGAGTTGGACCGCCGCCCCGCACAGCACGCCCAGCAGCATCCGGCTCTTCGGCATGTCGAGGATGTCGTCGTTGGTGCCGTAGGCGACGGCGAAGGTCATGAACAGGTAGTAGGTCACGTTGATACCGATGTAGGCGCCGCCGATGAGGACGATCCGCCTCGGGTAGCGGCGCAGCGCCTCCAGGACGGGCGAGCGCGCGGCCCGCGCGGCGCGTCCCTCCTGCACGACCACCGGCACGGGCTCCAGTGCGGGCTCCAGTGCGGGCTCCAGTGCGGGCTCCAGTGCGGGCTCCAGTGCGGGCTCCGGTGCGGGCTTGACGAAGGGCCCGGCCTCCTCCCCGCTCTCCGCCACCGCGGCGCGCTGGAGGCGCTTGAACGCCTTGGTCTCCTCGATCCGGAGCTGGATGTAGATCGTCAGGCCGAGCAGCGCCACGCTCGCGAGGAACGGCAGCCGCCACCCCCAGGCGTCGAAGGAGTCGGAGTCGGTGATCCCGTCGGCGATCAGGAACGCGAAGTTGCCGACCAGGATGCCCGCGGGCCCGCCCGCGAGCGCGAAGCTGGAGTAGAAGCCGCGGCGGCGCGGCGGCGCGCTCTCCATCGCCAGCAGGATCACCCCGCCGGTCTGGCCGCCGAGCGCGATCCCCTGGACGAGCCGCAGCAGCACCAGCAGCAGCGGCGCCCCCGGCCCGATCGCGTCGTAGGTGGGCAGCACGCCGATGAGCGTGGTGCCGAGGCCCATCGTCAGCAGCACCATGACGAGGGAGCGCTTGCGTCCGTGCACGTCGCCGAGATGACCGAAGATCACCGCGCCCACCGGCCGGGCGATGAACCCGATCGCGAACGTGGAGAACGACAGCAGCGCCCCGGCGAGCGGGCTCTGACCGGGAAAGAACAGGTCCGGGAAGACCAGCGCGGCGGCGGTCCCGTAAATGAAGAAGTCGTAGTTCTCGATGCTCGACGCGGCCAGCGCCGCGGCGGCGATCTTCAGCGTGCTCTTTTTGGATGCGTCCTGCGGGGGTTTCTTTCCAGGGACCATCCGCGTTTCCTTTCAGCGACGTGGCGGACCGCCTCGCGACGGTCTCGCGCCCACCTGCCATACGCGCGGAAAGCGTGATCACCCGGAATTCCAGCGATCCGGGCGGCGCGTTTCGCGTGTCGGCCTACGTATGCGCTGAGTCCCCCGGGCAGCGCTGGGAGGGCCGCCGGTGCCGCAGGGGCGCCGGGCGGCCGGCGACTGTGCCCACGACGACGGCTTCCGGTCGCCCACGACGGCGGCTGTGGTGCGGCCACCGGTTCCGGATCCGCGGTGGTCGCCCGCCTTTTGAGCGGTGGCGCCACCGCGCCTCCGAGTTGACGACCGACCGGTCGGTCGTATGAATACGATTGCAGCCGGGACAGGGGGTGTCAACCCTTGAGCTGGCGTTTTCTCCGGGCTGCCGCGTTGCCGCTCCGCGCCGCGTCCACCTAAGATCGAAGTCGCCCGGACACGGAAATCGGCGATGCCATCCCCGGCGATTCGCCTGGCGTCTCGCCGGAAAGTCAGCAGGACGACGACAAGTCTCGGAGAACCCATGAAGTTCGGCATCTACACGCTTTTGACGGCCGCGAGCATCCGGCCCGAGGTATTGGCCCGCGCGGCGGAGGAACGCGGCTTCGACTCCCTGTTCATCGCCGAGCACTCGCATATTCCCGTCCGCCGCGAGACGCTCTGGCAGGGGCGCGCCGAACTGCCGGACGCCTACTACCGCACGCTCGCGCCCTTCCCCGCGCTCGCGGCGGCGTCGGCGGTGACCTCCACGCTGCTGCTCGGCACCGCCGTCGCGCTGCTCGCCCAGCGCGACCCGATCCACACGGCCAAGGAGGTCGCGACCCTCGACGTCCTGTCCGGCGGGCGGGTGATCCTCGGGGTCGGCTCCGGCTGGAACCGCGAGGAGATGCGCAACCACGGCACCGACCCGCGCACCCGGGGCGCGCTGCTGAACGAGCGGCTCGCCGCGATCAAGGCGATGTGGACGCAGGACGAGGCGGAGTTCCACGGCGAGCACGTCGACTTCGACCCGATCCACCTGTGGCCGAAGCCGGAGCGCCGCCCGCACCCGCCGATCTACGTCGGCGGGGAGAGCGACGCCGCGCTGGACCGGATCGCCCGGTTCGGGGACGGCTGGCTCCCGCGCGCCGCGACCACGCCCGAGGAGATCCGCCGGTTCTCCGCGCGGCTGGCCGAGCGGGGCCGTCCGGACGTCCCGATCACGCTGGCCGGGCTTGGGCCCGACGCCGAGGCGGTCGCGGGGCTCGCCGAGGCGGGCGTGGAGCGGATCGCGTTCGAGCATCCGACCACGTCCGAGAGCGAGTCGCTGCGCGCCCTCGACGAGTTGGCCGCGTTCGCCGACAGGCTGCGCTGACCGCGGCACCGCCCGCCCTCAGGACGCCGGGGCGGGCGCCGCGGCGCGGGCGGCGGGCGGGTCCGCCATCGGGTGCACCCGCTCCACCGCCCGCGCCACCGCGAGCACCAGCGCGTCCGCGTGCCGGGGGCCGACGATCTGGAGGCCGATCGGCAGCCCCCCGGACGTGCGGGCGACCGGCACGGTGATCGCGGGCTGGTGGGTCATGTTGAACGGGTAGGTGAACGGCGTCCAGCGCGGCCAGTCGCTCAGCCCGCTGCCCGGCGGGACGTCGTGCCCGGCCTCGAACGCGGGGATCGGGACGGTCGGGGTGATCAGCACGTCGTGGCGGGTGTGGAACTCGCCCATGCGGACGCCGAGCGCCACCCGCTCCACCTCCGCCGCCAGGTAGTCGGCGGCCGAGCAGGTGAGCCCGCGCTCGATCACGGCGCGCAGGCCGGGGTCGACGCCGGCGCCGTCGCCGAGGACGTCGCGCCACTTCGCCGCCCCGGCGCACCACAGGATGTCGAACGCGTCGTAGGGGTCGGGGAAGCCCGGGTCGGCCTGCTCGACGCGGACCCCGGCGTCCTGGAGGGCCCGCGCGGCGGACGCGACGGCGGCGGCGACCTCGGGGTCGACCCGCGCGTAGCCGAGGTCCGGGGAGAAGGCGGCGGTGACGCCGGCGACGTCGCGGCCGAGCGTGTCGGTGTAGGGGGTCGCGAGGGGGCCGAGCGCGAACGGGTCGCGGGGGTCGGGGCCCGCGAGCACGTCCAGCAGGAGCGCGGCGTCCTCGACGGTGCGCGCCATCGGCCCGGCGTGCGCGAGGACCGCGAGCGCGCTCAGCGGGTACTGCGGGACGCGGCCGTGGGTGGGTTTCAGGCCGACGACGCCGCAGAAGGACGCCGGGATGCGGACCGAGCCGCCGCCGTCGGTGCCGACCGACAGCGCGCCCATGCCGGACGCGACCGCCGCCGCGCTGCCGCCGCTGGAGCCGCCCGTGGTGCGGGTCGTGTCCCAGGGGTTGCGGGTCACGCCGGTCAGCGGGTTGTCGCAGACGCCCTTCCACCCCATCTCGGGCGTGGTGGTCTTGCCGAGCAGGACCGGCCCGGCCTCGCGCAGCCGGGCGGCGGCCGGGCTGTCGACGTCCCAGGGCTGGTCCGGGTCGACGCACCGCGAGCCGCGCAGCGTCGGCCAGCCGCGGGTGAGGAACAGGTCCTTGATCGACATCGGCACGCCGTCGATCGGGCTCGCCGGGGCGCCGGCCCGCCAGCGCCGCTCGGCGGCGCGGGCGCCGGCCAGCGCGCTCTCGGCGTCCACGAGGGCGTAGGCGTTGCAGTCGCCGTCGTGCCGCCGGATCGCCTCCAGCGCCTCGGTCGTCGCCTCCACCGGGGAGATCGTCCCGGCGGCGTAGGCGGCCACCAGCTCCGCCGCCGTCGGGCTGTGGTATCGGTCGCCGGCCATCGGTCCTCCTGAGAATTCGGGCTGAAAATTCCGCACTCCGCCAAAAGGGCAGGAGAAAACGTCGATGCGCATTCTCGACAGGACGCCCGTCGATTGATCGGCGCTCAGAGGGGGGTGGAGGACAATGGCGGTCCGGGCGGCGGAACCCGCCGGGTCTACCGGGAGATGAGCTGCGGAGGGTGAGGTGTCGACGCAGGTGGGCGCGGTGTATCGGCGCTCGACCACGGCCCGACCGACCGGTCGGATGACTTGAAGCTACCTCGCCATAGCAGGGCCGTCAACCCTCCGCGACCAGGGATTGACATTGCGCCTCGGCGCGTAGTTCCATCCAAATTAGGCGGTCGCCGAGAAAGCGTCGGGCGGCGCGTCCCGAGCAGGCGATGAACTCCCAGAAGCCGAGCCCTCGAAACGGCAGGAGCGATTGTTGTCCATTGATGCGAGGATTCCGATCGGCGAGGTACCGCCCCCCGGCACCCGTCCGGGACGCATGTTCGCGCAGGTCGTCCGGCAGGGCCGGTTCGGCGACCCGCTGACCGCCTTCGAGATCGAGGAGGTTCCGGTGCCCGAGCCGGGGCCCGGCGAGGTGCTGGTCGCGGTGATGGCGGCGGGCATCAACTTCAACAACGTGTGGGCGGCGCGCGGCACGCCGATCGACGTGATCGCCGACCGGCGGCGCAAGGGCGAGCCGTGGGACTTCCACATCGGCGGCAGCGACGCGTCCGGCATCGTCCACGCGGTGGGCGAGGGCGTGGAGTCGGTCTCGCCGGGCGACCGCATCGTCGTCCACCCCGGCCACTGGGACCCGGACGACGCGTGGGTGAAGGGCGGCAACGACCCCATGCTCGCCCCGAGCGCCAAGATCTGGGGGTACAACACCAACTTCGGGTCGTTCGCGCAGTTCTGCCTAGCCCAGGAGCACCAGATCCTGCCCAAGGCACCGCATCTGACCTGGGCGGAGGCCGCCGCGCCGACGCTGGTCGGGACGACCGCCTACCGCATGCTGTTCGGCTGGGACGGGCACCGCCTGCGCCCCGGCGACCTCGTCCTCGTGTGGGGCGGCTCGGGCGGGCTCGGCACCCAGGCGATCCAGCTCGCGGTCGCGCACGGCGCGGACGCGGTCGCCGTGGTCTCCGACGACCGGCGCGGCGAGTACGCGACCCGCCTCGGCGCGATCGGCTACCTGAACCGGGGCGGTTTCTCGCACTGGGGCGTGCCGCCCCACTGGGACGACGCGCCGGGCTACGGCGCGTGGATGAAGGAGGCGCGCCGGTTCCGGCAGGCGCTCTCGGAGATCGCCGGACGGCGCAGCCCGCGCATCGTGTTCGAGCACCCGGGCGAGGCGACGATCCCCACCAGCGTGTTCCTGTGCGCGCCGGGCGGCATGGTCGTCATCTGCGCCGGGACGTCCGGGTACTCGGCGACCGTCGACCTCCGCTACCAGTGGGTCATGCAGAAGCGGCTCCAGGGCTCGCACGGGACCAACGACGACCAGGCCCGCGCCTACAACGACCTGGTCAGGGAGGGGCGGATCGACCCGTCGCTGGGGGAGGTCGTCCCCTTCCACGAGATCGGGCGCGCCCACCACGACATGGCGAACGGCATCGAGGTGTTCGGCAACCGGGTCGCGCTGGTCGGCGCCCCCGACGAGCACGCCGGCGTGACGGGCCGATGAGCGTTGACAGCGATCCGCGGCCGTGTAAAAGTCGAAACCGACCGACTAGTCGGTCGATAGCGGGAGGGTGACGGCGAATGGACTTCAGCATCCCGGCCGAGCTCAGCATGTTCGTCGACTCCGTGCGGCGCTTCCGCGAGCGGGAGCTGATGCCGCTGGAGCAGAGGTTCCTGACCGAGGGGAGGTTCACCCCGCAGGAGCGCCGCGACCTCCAGGAACGTGCCAGATCCCAGGGGCTCTGGGCGCTGGACGTGCCGGAGGAGTACGGCGGCCAGGGCATGGGCACGCTCGCGACCTGCCTGGTCGTCGAGGAGCTGTACAAGCACCCGGGGATGTTCGAGTTCGGCGGCAGCCCCGAGCCCGTCCTCTACCAGGCGGACGAGGAGCAGAAGAAGCGCTACCTCCATCCGGTCATCGAAGGCGAGCGCCGCAGCTGCTACGCCTTCACCGAGCCGGGCACGGGCTCGGACTTCGCCCGGATCACCACGACGGCGGTGCGCGACGGCGGCGACTGGGTCATCAACGGGACGAAGATCTTCATCTCCGAGGTCGACCGCGCCGACTTCTGCATCCTGTTCGCCAGCACCGATCCCGAGGCGGGGTCGCGCGGCATCACCTGCTTTTTGGTCGACATGGGCACGCCGGGCTTCGAGGTGTCGCGTCCGATCCCGACGATGGGCGACGACTGGGAGCCCTACGAGCTGTCGTTCACCGACTGCGTCGTCCCCGACTCGGCGCGGCTCGGCCCGGTCGGCGGGGGCTGGGCGCTCGCCTCCGAGCAGCTCACGCACGGCCGACTCAAGATCGCCGCGTTCCAGCTCGGCATCGCCCAGCGCTGCCTCGACATGGCCGTCGAGTGGGCCAAGGAGCGGGTGACCTGGGGCAAGCCGATCGCGACCCGGCAGGGCGTCCAGTGGATGCTGGCCGACAGCGCGGTGGAGCTGGAGGCGGCGCGGTACCTGGTGTACCGGGCCGCGTGGATGGCGGACGAGGGGCACACGATCCGCAACGAGGCGTTCATCGCCAAGCTGTACGCGACCGAGATGGCCCAGCGCGTCACCGACCGCTGCCTCCAGGTGTTCGGCGGCCTCGGCTACAGCAAGGAGCTGCCGATCCAGAGCTTCTTCCGGCAGGTGCGGGTGTGGCGGATCGGGCACGGGTCCTCCGAGATCCACCGCTGGATGATCGCGCGCAACCTGCTCGGCCTGTCCTCGCGGGACTGAGCGGGGGAGCCGGCATGGATCTGATCGGGAACCGCACCCTCGCCGACCTGCTCACCGAGCGGGACGCGCGGCACTCCGGCCGCGCCTGCCTGGTCGTGGAGGACCGCGCGGGCACCGTCACCGAGTACACCTACGCGGAGGTGCTGGACGCCGTCCGCCGCGCGGCGGGCGGGTTCGCGGCCCTCGGCGTCGGACGCGGCGACGCGGTCGTCCTGCACCTGCGCAACAGCGCCGAGTTCGTGTTCGCCTGGTTCGGGCTGGCCTGGCTCGGCGCCGTCATGGTGCCCTCCAACACCGCCAACTCCCCCGCCGAGCTGACCTACCTGATCGAGCACTCCGAGGCCGTCGGCGTGCTCACCGAACCCGGCCACGTCCCGCTCTTCGCGGAGGCGCCCCGGGTCGCGCACCGGATCGTCGCGCGCGGCGGCGCGGACGGTTTCACGCCGTTCGCCGACCTGCTGGCCGCGCCGCCCGCGCCGCCGTCCAAGGGCGTCGGGTCCGAGGACGTGGTGGAGATGCTGTTCACCTCGGGCACCACCGCGCGCCCCAAGGCCGTCATGATCACGCACGCGAACTGCCTGTGGGGCGGGGAGCGGGTGTCGCGCGGCGCCGCGCTGGACGAGCGCGACCGGCTGCTGACCGCGCTGCCGCTGTTCCACATCAACGCGCAGGAGATCACGCTGCTGGCGGCGCTGACCGTCGGCGGCACGGCCGTCCTGCTGGAGGACTACCACGCCAGCGGCTTCTGGCCGGCCGTGCGGCGGCACCGGGCGACGGCGGTGAGCCTGGTCGCGATGCAGGCGCGGACGCTGCTCGCGCAGCCGCCGACCGGGCGCGACGCCGAGCACGGGATCCGCCGCTGCGTCTACGCGATCAACGTGACCGAGGAGGAGAAGGACGCCTTCGAGCGCCGGTTCGGGGTGGAGCTGATCAACGGGTACGGGCTGTCGGAGGGCGGGACCGTCGTCACGATGTCGCCGGTGTTCGGCGACCGCAGATGGCCCTCGATCGGGCTGCCCAACTTCGACCGCCGGATCCGGATCGTGGACGAGGACGGGCGCGACGTCCCGGCGGGCGTGGTCGGCGAGATCCTCGTGTCCGGGGTCCCGGGCCGGACGCTGATGAAGGGCTACTTCAAGGACCCGGACGCCACGGCGGCGGCCGTCCGGGACGGGTGGCTGCACACCGGCGACAACGGCTACCTCGACGAGCAGGGCTACGTGTACTTCTTCGACCGCCGCAAGGACGTCATCAAGCGCGCCGGGGAGAACGTGTCGGCGAGCGAGGTGGAGTTCGCGCTGCTGGCCCATCCCGCGATCACCGAGGCGGCGGTCGTCGCCGGGCGCGACCCGGTGCGCGACGAGGAGGTGGTCGCGTTCGTCGTCGCGGCGGCGGGCGAGGCACCGGGTCCGGAGGAGATCGCCGCGCACTGCCGCACGCGCCTGGCGGCCTTCAAGGTGCCCACCCGGATCCATGTCGTCCCCGAACTCCCGAAGACGTCCATCGGCAAGATCGAGAAGAAGCTGCTGCGGCTGCGGCTCGCCGGGCTTCCAGGGGGAGATGAGCGATGAGCACCCTCGACGAGGTGTACCAGCGCGTCCGGGCCCAGGTCGGGACGTCCCGCCACGACGACCTCGGGCGCGTGTCCGCCCGCGACTTCCAGCGGTTCGCGGTCGCGGCGGGCGAGACCGACCCGGTGTACTTCGACGACGCGTCCGCGCGGGCAGCCGGGCTGCCGGGCGCGGTCGCGCCGCCGCTGTTCCCGACCAGCGTGCTCGGCTGGGACGCGGGCCCGCCGCAGGACGCGCTGCGTCCCGACGGCACGACCGACGACGAGATGGCCGGACTCCCCCTCGCCGGCCTGCGGATGATGGGCGCCGGGCAGGACATCGACTTCCACGCGCCGGTCCGCGACGGCACGCACATCGTGCGGGAGACCTCGATCGAGGACGTGGCGCTCAAGGAGGGCCGCTCGGGCCCGTTCCTGGTCGTCACGCTGCTGCGCGCCTACCGCGACGCGTCGGGCGCGCCGCTCGCGACCTCCCGGGAGAACCTCATCGCGCGTCCGGAGGCGGAGCTGTGACGACGCGCTTCTTCGAGGACGTGGCACCCGGCACGAAGCTGGACCCCCTCACGATGCGGCCCGGCCGGATCCAGCTCTTCCGGTTCAGCGCGGCGACCTGGAACGCCCACCGGATCCACTACGACACCGAGTACGCGGCGCGCGAGGGGTATCCGGACGTCCTCGTCCAGTCCCATCTGCACGGCTGCTTCCTCGTGCGGACGGCGCTCGCCTGGGCCGGGCCGGGCGCGCGGCTGCGCCGGTTCGGGTGGCGCAACCGGCACATCGCCGTCCCCGGCGACACGCTGACCTGCACAGGCGTGGTGACCGCGTGCCAGGTGGAGGCGTCGGGCGGCGGGATCGTCGAGTGCGAGTTGGAGGAGCGCAACGCCGACGGGGTGCTGTGCGCGCCGGGCACCGCCGTCCTGGAACTCCCGAGACGACCCGAAAAGGACCGCCCATGAACGCGGCAACGGCACTCCGCCTCTACCGGACGATGGCGCGGATCCGGCAGTTCGAGATCGGCGCGTCCCGGCTGATGGCGGCCGGGAGGCTGCCCGGAACGCTGCACGTGTCGATCGGGCAGGAGGCGGTCGCGGCGGGCGTCTGCGACGTCCTGCGCGGGGACGACCACATCACGACCACGCACCGGGGGCACGGGCACTGCCTCGCCAAGGGCGGGGAGCCGGTGTCGATGCTGGCCGAGCTGCTCGGCCGCGCGAGCGGGTACTGCGGCGGGCGGTCGGGCTCGATGCACATCGCCGACCCGGCGGCCGGGATCCTCGGCGCGAACGCGATCGTCGGCGCGGGCATCCCGATCGCGCTCGGCGGCGCCTTCGCGGCGGCGCGCAAGGGGCGCGGCGGCGTCGCGGTCGCGTTCTTCGGCGAGGGCGCGGTCGCGCAGGGCGTGTTCCACGAGTCGCTGAACCTCGCGGCGCTGTGGCGGCTGCCGCTGGTGCTCGTCTGCGAGAACAACCTGTACGCGGAGCTGACGCCGGTGTCGGTGCACCTGGCGGCCGAGCGTGTCGCCGACCACGCCGCGCCCTACGGCGTCCCGGGCACGCGGGTGGACGGCAACGACGTGCTGGCCGTCCGGAGCGCGGCGCGGGAGGCGGTGGAGCGGGCGCGCGCGGGCGGCGGCCCCGCCCTGCTGGAGTGCATGACCTACCGCTGGCACGGCCACTTCGAGGGCGACCCGCAGCAGTACCGCGAGGACGCCGAGGTCGCGGAGTGGAAGGCGGCCGACCCCCTGAAACGGCTCGCGGAGGCGCTGCCGGACGCGGCGTCCGAGCTCGCGGCGATCGACGCCGAGGCGAAGCGGGAGATCGCCGACGCCGTCCGCGCGGCGGAGGCGGAGCCGCTCGCCGCGCCCGCGTCGGTGTCCGCCCACGTCTACAGCGGAGGTGCCGCCCGATGAGCACGACCAAGTACTGGCGGGCGGTGAACGCGGCCCTGCACGAGGAGCTCGAACGGGACGACTCCGTCCACGTCTTCGGCGAGGACGTCGGCGTGCCCGGCGGCCCGTTCGCGGCGACGCGCGGCCTGCGGGACAGGTTCGGCGAGTGGCGGGTGCGCGACACCCCGATCAGCGAGGCCGCGTTCACCGGCATGGCGGTGGGCGCGGCGATGGCGGGGCTGCGCCCGGTCGCGGAGATCATGTACTTCGACTTCATGACGCTGGCGATGGACCAGCTCGTCAACCAGGCCGCCAAGATGTCCTACATGTCCGACGGCGCGTTCTCGGTGCCGCTGACGATCCGGACGCTGTGCGGCGGCCACCGCGGGTCGGGCCCGCAGCACTCGCAGAGCCTGGAGGGCTGGCTCGCGGCCGTCCCCGGGCTGAAGGTCGTCTGGGGCGGCACGCCCGCCGACGCGAAGGGCCTGCTCAAGGCCGCGATCCGGGACGACGATCCGGTCATCGTCATCGAGAGCCTCGGGCTGTGGACGCGGCGCGGCGAGGTTCCCGACGATCCCGACCACCTGGTGCCGATCGGCGCCGGGCTCGTCCGCCGCCCGGGGACCGACGTGACGCTCGTGTGCTGGGGCGACACCGTCGCGGTCGCGGTCGAGGCCGCCGAGGCCCTCGCCGACCGCGGCGTGGACGCCGAGGTGCTCGACCTGCGGACGCTGAGCCCGCTCGACGAGCCGCTGATCCTGGAGTCGCTGCGCCGGACGGGACGGCTCGTCGTCGTCCAGGACGCGCAGGGCCCGTGCAGCGTCGGCTCGGAGGTGATCCGGCTCGCCGCCACCGACGGGTTCGCGTCGCTGCGCGCCCCGGCCGCGCAGGTGATGCCGCCGTTCGCGCCGGTGCCGTTCGCGCCCGACCTGGAGCGCGCCTACTACCCCGGGGCCGAGGACGTCGTGTCGGCGGCCCTGAAGACGATATGACGGAAGGGACCGGGGCATGACGGACATCGTGGTGCCGAAATGGGGCGCGACCATGGACGAGGCGACGATCGTCCAGTGGCTGAAGAGCGTCGGCGACCGCGTCGCCGAGGACGAGCCCATCGCCGAGATGGAGACCGACAAGGCGCAGGCCGAGATCGTCAGCCCGGTCGGCGGGACGATCGTGGAGCTGCTCGTGGAGAAGGACGCCGACGTCGTCGTGGGCCAGGTCATCGCCCGCGTCGCGGCGGAGGGCGAGGCGCCCCGATGACGCTCGCCGAACGCGTCGCCGACTTCACCGCGAACCTGAAGCCGTCCTCGATCCCGCCCGACCTCGTCGAGAAGGCGAAGGTGACGGTCCTGCACGACCTCGGCGTCGGCCTCGCCGGGCACCGCCTCGCCGCGACCGCGTACGCGTACGCGAAGGAGGAGGGCGGCTGCGGCGCCGGCGCCGGCGCGCGCGGCGCGCGGCTGCTGGTGGACGGCACGCCGGTGACGGCGGAGGCGTTCGCGCTCGCGACCGGCGCGCTCGTCCACGCGCGGACGCAGGACGACACGCAGGTCGCGGTGTCCACGCACCTCGGCGCGACGACGCTGCCCGCGCTGCTCGCGCTCGCCGACCGCGCCGGGCTGCACGGCGCCGACCTGCTGACCGCGCTGGTCGCCGGGTACGAGGCCGCGTCCGTCATCGCGGAGGGCGGCGCCGACGTCTCGACCGCGCGGGGGTTCCGCGCGAGCAGCGTCTACGGGCCGTTCGCGGCGGCGGCCGGGTCGGCGCGGCTGCTGGGCCTGACCGCCGGGCGGACCGTCTCGGCCCTCGGCCTCGCCGCCGCGTTCGGCGGCGGGACGAACCAGACGTGGGTCGCGGGCACGCAGGAGTGGCGCTACCAGGTCGGCGCGGCGAGCCGCAACGGCATGGTCGCGGCGCTGCTGGCCGCGCGGGGCGTCACCGGCGCGCCGGACGCGCTCGACGGCGCCGCCGGGCACCTGCGCGCCTTCACCGGCACCGTCCCCGCCCCCGCCGACCTGCGGCTCGGCGAGGACTGGCGGCTCCGGCGCGTCACCTACAAGCCGTATCCGGTCTGCGCGATCAACCAGATCCCGGTGACGCTGCTGACCGGCCTCGCCCGCCGCCACGGCATCGGAGCCGACGACGTCGTGGCGGCCGTCGTCGAACTCCCCTCCGACGACGCCGCCTATCCGGGCGTCGACGCGCACGGCCCGTTCCGCGACGTCGGCGGGACGCTGATGAGCCTGCCCTACTGCCTCGCGGTCGCGCTGCGCGAGGGCGGCATCGAGCTGGACGACCTGTACGGGTGGGACGACCCCGCGCTGATGGACCTGGTCCGCCGCGTCCGGGTCGTCCCGGCGGACGTGCCGCGCGGCGCCTGCCGGATCACCGTCCAGACCCGGGAGGACGGGACGCGCGTCGCGGAGCACGCCCCGGACCCCTCCACGTTCGACTGGGACCGCCACGAGACCGCCGACCGGCTGCGCGCGATGGCCGCCGAGACACCGCTGACCGCCGACCGGCTGGAGCGGTTCGTCGAGGTCGTCCTCGACCTCGACCGGCGGCCGGTGCGCGAGCTGGTCGACGCGACGATCACCGAACCGAAGGAGTGACCCCCTGATGCGAGCCACCCTCATCTACGGCCGCGGCGACGTCCGGGTCGAGGAGGTGCCCGACCCGGTGCTGCGGGAGCCGACCGACGCGATCGTGCGGGTGACGCGCGCCTGCGTCTGCGGCAGCGACCTGCACCGCTACCGCGGCATGGACCCCGTGGACGAGGGGCTGCGCATCGGCCACGAGTTCATGGGCGTGGTCGAGGAGACCGGCGCCGACGTGGGCTCGGTGCGGCGCGGCGACGTCGTCCTCGTCCCGTTCCTGTGGTGCGACAACTCGTGCGACTTCTGCCGGGACGGCCTGCACGGCTCCTGCCGCAACGGCGGCCGCTGGGCCGTCGGCGGGCTGGACGGCGGCCAGGGCGAGGCCGCCCGCGTCCCGCAGGCCGACGGCACGCTGGTCAAGCTGCCGGTCGGCGCCGACGACCCGGTGATCCCCTCGGTGATGGCGCTGTCGGACGTGCTGCCCACCGGCCACCACGCCGCCGTCACCGCCGGGGTCGGCAAGGGCTCCACGGTCGCCGTCATCGGCGACGGCGCGGTCGGGCTGTGCGCGGTGCTGTCGGCCGCGCGGCTCGGCGCCGAGCGGATCGTCCTGCTCGGCCGCCACCGGGCCCGCACCGACCTCGGCCGCCGGTTCGGCGCGACCGACGTCGTCCCCGGCCGCGGCGCCGAGGCGGTCGCCGCGATGCGCGAGGCCACCGGCGGCGACGGCATCCCCCACGTGCTCGAATGCGTCGGCAACACCGAGGCGTTCGAGACGGCGCTCGGCGGCGTCCGCGACGGCGGCACGATCAGCCGGGTCGGCGTCCCGCAGTACGCGCAGGCGCGCATGGACTTCGACGTCTTCATGCGCAACCTCACCATCACCGGCGGCGTCGCACCGGCGCGCCGCTACGTCCCCGAGCTGCTGGCCGAGGTGCTCGACGGCACGATCACGCCGGGTGAGGTGTTCGACCTCTCGGTGAGCCTGGACGACATCGCGGACGGCTTCCGCGCGATGAACGACCGCGAGGCGCTGAAGGTCCTCGTCCGCCCCTGACTCGACACTGACTTCCGCCTTGACGCACGACCCCCGCAGGGCCCTGCCGCGACCGCGTGCAGGGCCCTGACGTGCACCTTCACCCTAGATCCTGATTTTGCTGGAGTTTGCCAACCATTGGCGATATGAGTAACTTGTCCCACTCGGACGCCCTCCAGGCGATCCATCACCAGTGTCCCTAGATGGGGTCATTGGTGCGGCCTGAGCCGATTCTTCGCGCTCGGGCCACCGCATCAGCGCCGCTGCGTCGCAGCAGCGGCGACGCCGAGTCCGCCGTCGCGCGGAGCCGGGGACCCAACCTCGCATCGGGGTGAATCGGCCTGTCACCAGGCCGTAGGGCGACTTCCAGCCCGAACCCGTCAGCTAACCCGGTAGGCGTCTGGAAGCCAAGGAGTTCCCCCCTGTGAAAGGCAAGCACGGCAGCAACTGGACCGTCCGCAACCTCAACCCCCGGGTCGCCGGAGCCGTGGCCGGAGTCGCCGCCCTCGGCGTGATCGGCGGCATCGTGCAGGTCACGACGGGCTCGTCGGGTTCGGACCCGGCCGACTCGGTGGCCGCGATCCAGACCGTCCCGCAGGCGCCGAACCAGACGGACCGGTCCCCGGCGGGCACCCCCGAGGCGCGCGAGCGCAAGGCCGACAAGCGCGAGGCCGACAAGCGCGAACGCGACACCCGCGACCGCGCCTCGCGCGAGCGGCGCACGGAGAAGAAGACCCCGGAGCCGGTGGCCGGCCCCCGCTCGGAGGTCATCGAACGGGCCAAGACCTGGAACCCGGGCACCTCCGACCGCGTCTCCTACAGCCAGACCGACTACCACAACGGCTACCGCACCGACTGCTCGGGCTTCGTCTCGATGGCGCTCGGCCTGCCCAAGCCCGGCGAGAACACCGTCGGCCTGACCTCCTCGCGCCTCACCGAGCGCATCTCGATGTCGGAGCTGAAGAAGGGCGACCTCGTCATGGACGCGCTGGGCACCAACACGACCCGGCACGTCGTCATCTTCGAGAAGTGGGCGAACAGCGACCACACCGCCTACTGGGCCTACGAGCAGCGCGGCCGCTACGGCACCGACCACCGGACCCGCGACTACGGCCTCTCGTCCGGCAGCGAGTACAAGGCGTACCGCCCGACCAACCTCTGAGCGCACGGCAAGGGCCCGGCCCGGGGCGTCCCCGGGCCGGGCCCTTGGCCGTCCCGGGGGTCAGGTGTCGGCGAGGATGCGGGCCACGGTGGCGCTCAGCGCGCGGACGCCCCGCGTGCTCGTCGGGTCGATGCCGGTCAGCTCCCGGGCCCGGCGCAGCCGGTAGTCGAGGGTGCGGGGGTGGACGTACAGGTGCGCCGCCGTCAGCAGCCGGTTCATGTCGTGGCGGTAGTAGGCGTCGAGCGTGGAGACCAGGTCGGGCCCCTGGAAGAGCCGGTCGGCGATGCCGCGCAGCCAGTGGTCGACCTCGGGGACCCGCGCGGCGCCCAGCTCGACGAAGACGTCCGCGAGCGTGGTGACCTTGCGCGGGACGGCCTCGACCGGCGCCGCCCCGCTGATCCGCCGCGCCAGCGGCAGCGCGCCGGGCAGCGCGCCCGCGTCCGCGACCGTGGCGCCGACGGCGCAGCGCCGCCCGGCGATCTCGGCGACGGCGGCGGACATGGCGAGGGCGCGCTCCCATTCCCGCTCGGAGACCTCGGTCAGTTCGGGGGGCTCCGCCGGCTCGGGGGGCTCGGCCGGTTCGGGGGGCTCGGCGGGCTCGGCGGGCTCGTCCGGTTCGCGCTCGGAGGGGCCGGACGTCGCCTCGCACGGGAGCGGGAGCAGCGCGACGAACTCGCGGGGGTCCTGCCAGCGCATCGGCACCCGGTCCGTGTCGACCAGGACGCCGATGATCTCGGCGCGGGCGGGGGGCGGGAGCGGCGGGTCCTGGTCGGCGATCCGGACGACGGTCAGCAGGTAGCGGTCCGGGACGGGCAGGCCGAGGCGCCGCGCCAGCTCGGCCGCCGACGGGTCCCCGGCCAGCAGCGCCGCCGCGAGCTGCTGGACGCGCTCGACGAGGGGCACGACGTTCCGCTGCCCGTCCAGGAAGCCGCGCGTGTAGGCGTTCTGCGCGGCGGTCCCCTGCGGGCCGACCCAGCCGAGGAGCCGCATGAGGTCGTCCAGGCCGGAGGGGTCCGCCGCCTCGTGGATCTCCCGCACCGTCAGCGTCGAGTGCAGCCCGAGCACGGACCGGTGGGCGTGCAGGGAGATCCCCGCCCGGCCGCGCTCGTGCCCGACCGAGGCGATGACCGCGAGGTCGGCGCCCGTGAACGGCCGGTCGTGCGCCGACAGCTCCACGGTGCGGCGCCGCAGCAGCACCGCGAACTCCAGCAGGTCGGTGTGCTCGCGGTCGCCCGAGGCCAGCGCCTTGTACTCGGGCAGCTCCCGCGCGTAGAGCTCCACCGCCCGGCGCGCGTTGGCGTCCACCCGTCTCGTCAGCGTCGCAAAGAGATCGCCCATCCTGTCCCCTTTCGTCCCGCGTGATTCGCACGAGAGGGCACGGCGGATGATCAACCCAGCGGCCGGAACCGGCCGCGAGCGTGACGGTCCGCCAGCGATCGGATGCCGATAGTTCTGTTAGGGTCCGACCGCAATACCCGTCCCCCGCCCCCTGGAGCTGACCCGTGGCGAAGAAGATCGCGATCGTGCTGGCCTTCGGCGGGCTGATGCTGGGCGCCACCTCGTGCGACGACGACGGCGGCGGTAAGGGGGACGCGAAGGCCGGGCCGTCCACGCCGTCGGCCGCCGCCACCCCGGGCGCGACCGCACCGGGCGCCGCCGCACCCACGAGCCCCAGCGCGGCGAGCCCCACCGCGGCGAGCCCGACCCCCTCGACGCCGGCGGCCGCGCCCGCCAGGCCGAGGCTCCCCACGAGCAAGACGATCGTGATGATCGACCCTGACGGCAAGCGCTACACCTACACGGAGATGGCCCAGTTGGCGGCGGGCATGCGCGCGACCATGAAGACCGCGCCGTCGAACTTCTGCGCCAAGTCCTATCAAGAGGGCGTCAAGGGCGGCGGCAGGTTCCCGGCCGGACGCGGCGCGTGGATGTCCGCGTGCGAGGAGGGCTGGCGCCTCGGCGCCAAGCCCCGCTGGCCCACCCCGCGCTGGCCCACCCCGCGCTGACCCACCCCGCGCTGGCCCACCCCGCACTCACCCAACCCGCGCTCACCCTGACCTACCTCGGACCGGGGGCCCGTTCCAGGGGGATATGGGCGCTTTCACCGGGGTCGCCGTTCTAGGCTGTCCGCCGTGACCTCTGGGCAGATGGTGATCGACGGGCGCTTCGAGCTGCGGGAACGGCTCGGCAGCGGCGGGATGGGCACGGTCTGGCGCGCGCTCGACCTCGCGCTGGAACGCGAGGTCGCCCTCAAGGAGGTGCGGCTCGCCGAGACCGACATGTCCGCCCTCGACCCGAAGCTCGCGCGGATGCTGCGCGAGCGGGTGATGCGCGAGGCCCGCGCCCTCGCCCGGGTCGACCACCCGAACGTGGTGACCATCCACCACATCGTGGACTCCTCCGAGATGCCGCACCCGTGGCTGGTGATGGAGCTCGTCCGGGGGAAGTCCCTCCAGGACCGGCTGGAGGAGGGGCCGCTGTCGCCCGCCGAGGGGGCGGCCGTCGGGCGCGGCGTCCTCGCCGCGTTGCGCGCCGCCCACGAGGCCGGGATCTGCCACCGCGACGTCAAGCCCGGCAACGTCCTCCTGCGGATGGACGGAACGCCCGTCCTCACCGACTTCGGCATCGCGGTGCTGGACGAGGCGTCCCGCGTCACCGCGACCGGCGGGCTCGTGGGCTCACCGGAGTACATCGCGCCGGAGCGGCTGCACGGCACGGAGGGCGACCCGGCGTCGGACCTGTGGTCGCTCGGCATGCTCCTCTACGTCGCCGTGGAGGGGCGCAACCCGGTGCGGCGCCCGACCCCGGCCGCGACGCTGGCCGCAGTCATGACCGCGCAGATCCCCCCGGCCCACCGCGCGGGGCCGCTGGCGCCCGTCCTCCAGGCGCTGCTGGTGCGCGACCCGGCCGCCCGTCCGACGCCCGACCAGCTCGACCGCATGCTCGCCCACGCGGCCGGATCGTCCGCCACCTCCTTTCCGGACTCGACGCCCGCCCCCTTTCCGGCCCCGCCGCCACCCGGCACCGACCCCGGCTCCTCCGGTTCGTTCCCCGGCACCTTCCCGCCGCCGATGCGGATCACCGGCCCGGCCGCGCCGCCGCCTCCGCGCCGGCGGGCGCGGACGGCCGCGACGGCCGTCATCATCCTCGCGATCGGCGTGGTCGCGGCGGTCCTCACCACGATCGCCATCGCGGTCCCCCGCATGATGGACGCCCTCGACAGGGCGGCCGCCGGCAGTCCCGGCACCACCCATACGGACGACACGCGCAAGAGCACCGGGAACGCGAGCGGGACCAAGAAGGGCGACGCGGCACCGAAGACGCTGCTGACGCCCGCCGCCGTCCGCGATGTGATCAAGAAGTTCGAGCAGGCGTCGGGCAGCAAGCGGTTCGCGGAGTTCACGGTGTACGAGGAGCGCGCGTCCGCCGACGCCCCCGTCGCCGGGCGCCGCGCCGCCTTCGACAACTACACCTACGAGAAGGGCGCGGACGCGGCGATCCGCAGCCGCCCGAGCGTCGCCATCACGACCGGCGACGCCAAGGTGGACCTCGACATCTTCAACTGGGACGCGCTGCCGGCCCTGCTCAACCGGGCCGCGCGGACGCTCAAGGTGCCGAAGCCGACCAACCGGTACGTCATCGTCAGCGCCGCGTGGACCTTCAACGGCGACAAGCCCACCATGATGATCCACTTCACCGACGAGTACGACGGCGGGTACCTCGCGGTCAACACCCAGGGCAAGGTCATCAGCACGCACCCGGCCGACTCCTAGCGCGTCCGGCGCAGCCAGCGCAGGATGTCGGGGACGCCGCGCCTGAGCGACCCCATGTGCCGCGACTCCGGCCCGTAGTCCACGACCTGCGGCCTCGCGCCGTGCGCGCGGAGGGCGCGCGCGCACGAGAGGGTGTTGGCGTAGGCGACCTGCTCGTCGCCGGATCCGGCGAACAGCCGGACCGGGACGTCCGGCCGCCAGTCGCACGTCCCGTCCGAGGACCGGATCGCCTTCAGCAGCGTGCCGGACGGGCGCGCCAGCCGCTTCCGGTACGCGGGCGTGAGCAACTGCTCGGGCGTGTCGGGGAGCTTCGGCAGGATCTCGGTGGCCTCGTTCTTCGACCCGTCGAACAGCCCCTCCACGATCGAGTCGTAGGGGGCGTTGAACACCTCCGACGGCGACCGGTACAGGCCGAACCCGTGCTTCCACGCCACCGTGACGTAGGAGAGGTAGAACACCGACGCCTTCGGCGCGAGCGTGGTGGTGGGCGACAGCGACGCGGGAAGCTGCGCGCGGCGCAGGTCGAACGGCCCGCTGACCGAGGCGATCGGGCCGAGCCGCAGGGAGGGGTCGGCGCCGCGGCCGAGCTCGCGGCCGAGCGCCATGGCCGCCACCCCGCCCTGGGAGAACCCGGTCACGGCGACGCGCGGCTGGAACCGGACGCCGTGGGAGCCCGCCACCGTCCGCGCGGCGCGCAGCATGTCGAGCGACGCCGACGCCTCGGACGCGGAGTGCATGTACGGGTGCGGGCCGGGCCCGAGCCCCAGCCCGAGGTAGTCGGGGGCGACGCCCGCGTACCCGGCGGCGGCGTAGTAGACGGCGGCGACCCGGCCCTGGCCGTCCTCGGCGGTCGCGCCCGCGTCCTTCCTGCTCGCGAGCGTCCCGTGGGCGAAGCTGACCGCCCGCACCGCCGTGCCCGGGGCCGTCGCGGGCAGCGCCACGATGCCGCTCGCGGTCGTGGGCCGCCCGGTGGGCGTGATCGTCCGGTAGACGACGCTGTAGGCGTCCACGCCGTTGCGCGGGCGCGGCGACGCGAAGGCGTCGTCGATGTCCTTCAGGTAGGCGCCGGTCTGGGCGCCGGTCATGTGGGCCACGCGGGTCGCCGACACGACCGTCCCGCGTCCCGGCGCGGCCGCGTCCCCGGACACGTGGCGGGCCGGGGCGGAGCCGGAGTCGTCCAGGGCGAAAGCGGCGGCGGGGACGGTGGTCAGGACGACCGCGCCGCCGGCGAGCGCGACCCCGGCCCGGCGGGACCGGAGGCGAACGATGGAGTTCTTCATGGCCAACGACGCTAGGGCCGGCGGTACCACCGCCCAATGCGCCTAGACCCCTGACGTAGGTGTACTTGGGTTCACCCCCCTCCGGATGGGGAGTGCGCCTGTGGGGGCGAGATCCGTCATGTCCCCTCTTGACCATTGGTTCCGTCCGAAATAGTTTCAGCGGAAAATAAGGGGGTTCTCCATGGCCACGACATACGAGCTCGGCGACTTCGTCCTCCAGGGCGGCGCGACCCTGCGCGGAGCGCAGCTCACCTACGAGACCTACGGCACGCTGGCGGCCGACAAGGGCAACGCGATCGTCTACCCGACCTGGTACTCCGGGCGGCACCAGGACAACGAGTGGCTGATCGGCGAGGGCATGGCGCTGGACCCGTCCCGCTACTTCATCATCGTCCCGAACATGCTCGGCAACGGGCTGTCCAGCTCGCCGAGCAACACGCCGCCGCCCTACGACCAGAGCCGGTTCCCGAACGTCACGATGTACGACAACGTCGAGGCCCAGTACCGGCTCGTCACCGAGCACTTCGGCATCGAGCGGCTGCCGCTGGTGACCGGCTGGTCGATGGGCGCCGGGCAGACCTACCAGTGGGGCGTCAGCCACCCCGAGATGGTCGAGCGCATCGCGCCCTTCTGCGGCTCGTCCCGCACCAGCTACCACAACAAGGTGTTCCTCGAAGGGGTGAAGGCCGCCCTCACCGCCGACGCCGCGTTCGCGGAGGGCTGGTACACCTCGCCGCCCACGCGCGGCCTGCGCGCCGCCGCCCGCGTCTACGCGGGATGGGGGTTCTCCCAGGCGTTCTACTGGGACCGCCTCTACGAGACCCTCGGCTACAGCTCGCTGGAGGACTTCCTCGTCGGCTTCTGGGAGGGCTTCTTCCTGGACGACCGCGACCCCAACAACCTGCTCACGATGCTGTGGACGTGGCAGAACGCCGACGTCGGCCTGACACCGGGCTTCAACGGCGACACCAAGGCGGCCCTCGCGTCCATCAAGGCGCGGGCGCTGGTCATGCCGGGCGAGAAGGACCTGTACTTCCCACCCGAGGACGAGGCGTGGGCCGTCCAGCACATCCCGAACGCGGAACTGCGCGTGATCCCCGGTGTGTGGGGGCATTTCTCGGGCCACGGCAGCAACCCGGTGGACACCGCCTTCATCGACGCGGCCCTCACCGAGCACCTGGCGCGCTGACCTGCGCGACCCCACCGGTCACTCGTCACGCACCGTGACCACCGGGAACTGACGTCCCTGTTGTGGCCGTCAACATCGCCTGTAAATGGCCTTTCAGCACGTTTTCCCTGCAAGACAGGCTGTTGCACCCATCAACAGTGGGTTATGTTACTGCCCTGACCCTGCCGCCCGGGGGGACTCGCGGGGTCGTCCCATCAAGGATCTTGGAGGTCTTGAGTGACGACCAACGACAGCGCCGAACGCACGGGTGGCGTTCCAGGCATCGGACGCCGCGGCCTGCTGGGCGGGGTGACGGCGCTCGCCGCCGGAGGGGCGGCGCTCGCCGTCGGCTCCGGCACCGCGAGCGCCGCCCTCGGGGGGCCCATTCCCGGGCCGGCGTCGCCGCTGCGCATCATCCCCGTCCCCCCGCAGGTCCAGGCCAAGGAAGGCTACGTGCAGGTGCCCGGCGCGCGCCTGTACTACTGGGACACCGGAGGCCACGGCACGCCGGTGATCTTCCTGCACCCCGGCACCGGCAGCGCGGAGAGCTGGCCCTACCAGCAGCCCTACTTCGCCAAGGCGGGCTACCGGGTCATCGCCTACTCGCGGCGCGGCTACTTCAAGTCCGACGCGGGGCCGAAGGAGGACACCGGGACCGGCGCGGGCGACCTGCACGCCCTCATCGAGCAGCTCGGCATCAAGAAGTTCCACGCGGTCGGCGTCGCGGCGGGCGGCGGCATCGCGCTCGACTACGCGCTGACCCACCCCGAGCGGCTGCTCAGCCTCGTGCTGAGCGGCAGCCTGACCGGCATCACCGACCAGGCCTACAAGGACATGCTCAGCAGGCTGCGTCCCGAGGGCTTCTACGACATGCCGGCCGACTTCATCGAGCTGGGGCCGTCCTACCGGGCGCTCAACCCGGCCGGTGTGAAGGAGTGGGTCGAGATCCACGACCGCGCCGTCCACACCGAGGTCTCCCAGGCCAACATCAACAAGCCGTCCTGGGCCGACGTCGAGCGGATCCGCGTCCCCACGCTGCTGCTGTGGGGCGACGGTGACCTGTACAGCCCGCCGAGCGTCCAGCGGGTCATGGCGAGCCACATCCGCGGCGTCGAGACCGTCGTCGCCAACGAGAGCGGCCACATGCCGCAGTGGGAGCGTTCGGACGTCTTCAACCCGACGCTGAACAAGTTCCTGCGCAAGCACTCGCGCTAGCGGGATTCCGGCCCCGGAGCGGTCCAACCGTTCCGGGGCCACTCCGTCTCACAACTGCGGGACGACCTCGGCGGCGAGCCGCTCCGTCTGCTCCACGTCGTCGTAGAGCGGGGTGAGCAGGATCAGCTCGGCGCCCGCGTCCCGCACCTCGCGCAACCCCTCCGCGCACGCGCCGGCGTCGCCGACGACGGCGACCGGCTCCAGACCGCCCCGCCCGTAGAGGCGCTCCAGGGACGCGGCGGACCGCTCCCGGACGGTCGGCGCGTCATCGCCCACGGCGATGTAGACGCGCTTGGCGATGGAGAACGTCTCCGGGTCGCGCCCTTCCTCGTCGAGGGCCTCGCGGACGATCCCGACCTGCTCCGCGAACTGCGCGGTCGTCGACGAACCGGCACCGAAGAACCCGTCACCCCGCCGGACCGCGCGCCGCAGCGCCGCCGGGGCGCGGGCGCCGAACCACAGCGGCGGGTGCGGACGCTGGTAGGGCTTCGGCTCCATGGCCGCGTCGCTGAGCTGCCAGAACCGTCCGTCGAGCGTGACGCTGGGCTCGGTCCAGAGCGCCTGCATCACATCCAGCCCCTCGGTGAACCGGGCGACCAGGCCGTTCTCGGGGTCGACACCGAACGCCGCCATCCCCGGCCCCCGGTTGCCGATGCCGACGCCGACGTCCAGCCGTCCGCCGCTGAGCTGGTCCAGCGTGCTCAGGCTCTTGGCCAGGTGGACGGGGCTGTGCGTGCTCGTCACGAACACCGCGCAGCCGAGCCGGATCCGCTCGGTGCACGCGGCTGCGTAGGTGAGGATCTCGACCGGGCTCGACCGGGCCGCCGAACCGAGGACCTGCTCCTGCGTCCAGGCGCCGTCGAACCCGAGTTCCTCCACGCGCCGCATATGGGCGCGGAACGCGGCGGGGTCGAACGCGCGGTCGTTGAGATCCTGGGGAATGGAGATCGCGAAGCGCATCTTTCCGACACTAACCCAACCCCTGACCTCGCCCTCCGCCCGGGTCGCCCCTGCGGAAGGTGTCCACATATGGCAGCGCGGCAACAAGACGGACCCCCGTCGGACGACTACTGAGACCCGCCCCCAGCGGCGAAGGCGTCCTCGATGTCCTTGCGCCGGATCTCGCTCCCGAGTCCCTCCGGGCCGTCCGCCGCGAGAGCGTTCAAGAACAGTGCTGTCTGACGCTCGGCCATCCGCGGCCAACGAGGCCCGAATGGCAACGGCTGCGTGATGAGGGCGCCGAACGCGATGACATCGGTGGCGTTGACGGCCGCGCGAATGCTCCCGTCCTCCCGTCCCCGCCCGAGGAACTCCTCCAGGTACCGGTAGATCTCCCCCCGCGCCCCCACCGCCTCCGGACTCATCAACGGCGGCGCCCCGTGCAACGGCAGAACAAGCTGGTCCCCGACCTCAACATTCCGCCGCAGATACTCCCCGACAGCCTCAAGCCCAGAACAACGCAGCTCACCGATGCTCTCCAGGATTCCGACAAGCAGCCCATAGGCGCGGTACTCCAGCGCATGCAGCAGCGCCTGCCGGTCCGGATACTTGCGGTACAGCGTCCCGACGCCCACCCCGGCCTCGGCGGCGATGGTGGCGAGCGGGACGCCCCGTCCCTCCCGAAGCATCACCGTGACCGCGGCGGCGAGGAGCCGCTCACGGTTCGCCTCGGCGTCACGCCGGGGACGCCGCCCACCAGGAGCCATGCGCCCAGTATGCCAGCAAAGCGGACGAATACTTCCGCTTACTCGTCCGACCGGCTACACTCGGCCTTAAGCGGATGAAATCGTCCGCTTCAAGGAGGCGCAGCCATGAGCATCCCGTACCTGGCCCAGCGCGAGGACCAGCAGAAACTCGAATGGCTCGACGGCGGCACCTTCTCCGTCCTGCTGGACGCGGCGGCGACCGACGGGCAGCTCACCGTCGGCCGGTTCGACGTCTCCAAGGGCGAGGCGCCACCGTTCCACATGCACACCCGCGAGGACGAGATCTTCCTCCTGATCAAGGGCTCCGCCCTGCTGTGGGTGGGCGAGGAGCGGATGGAGCTGTCCGAGGGCGGCATCGTCTACCTCCCCCGCAACATCCCGCACGGCTACCGCATCACCTCAGACCGCGCGGACCTGCTGATGATCGCCACCCCCGGCGGCCTGGAGGGCATGTTCCGCCAGGCGGGCCGCGACCTCTCCACTCCCCGCCCGGACGACTTCGAGATCTCCCGGGAAGCCCTGGCCGCAGCCGCCGACGCCTACGGCCAGATCGTCGTGGGCCCGCCCCGCTGACCCCGGTCCGTCGGGCGCGAGGGGGGAGCACCCGGCGGACCGGCCCACCACCCCGGCAGCGCGCGAGATGGCCACAACCTCTTAACGCACCGATCCGTTTCGCGGAGTCACCGACAGTACCTGGCCGTTAAGGGGGTCGATGACCACATCGGTCGGCACCCCTGAATCCAATAGCCGTTGTTCTGTTCCTGGCGGAGGCGGCTCCGCGGCGACCGCGAATACGGTCACCCCCGCACCGACCAACCCCATCATTCCAATAATCATGCAATTGACGCTACCACGAAGTTCAATCGAAGAAAGCTAGCAGAAACCGCCGCGAACCACGTTCCGACCCCAGTCCTGGTTCGGCCGTTCACGACCGAAACCCCTTTCCAGCAGGCAACGGCCATAAGCTGATTCCAGGACGAAGGGAGCCCGAGCATGCCGACCGACGACGTGATGGCCGAACTGGCCGCCCTCGCCGACCCGAAGACACGCGCGGTGAACGAACGCCACGGCGACGACCACGCCGTGAACCTCAGCAAACTTCGGGCACTGGCGAAACGGCTGAAGACACAACACGAACTGGCATGCCAACTCTGGCGAACCGACGACAGCGCCGCGAAACTCCTCGCGACCCTGATCTGCCGCCCCAAGAGCTTCGAACGCGCCGACCTGGACGCGATGCTGCGCGAGGCCCGCACTCCCAAGGTCCACGACTGGCTCGTGAACCACGTCGTGAAGAAGAGCCCGCACGCCGAAGAACTACGCCTGGCCTGGTTCACCGACCCCGACCCCGTCGTGGCAAGCGCCGCCTGGGCCCTGACCACCGACCGCGTGACGAAGAACCCCGAGGGCCTGGACCTCGCAGCGCTCCTGGACACCATCGAAGCGCGGATGAAGGACGCCCCAGACCGCCTGCAATGGGAAATGAACCACTGCCTGGCCCGAATCGGAATCGACCACCCCGCCCACCGCGCCCGCGCGCTCGACATCGGCGAACGCCTGGAGGTACTCAAGGACTACCCGACTCCCCCAGGCTGCACGTCCCCCTACGCCCCCACCTGGATCAACGAGATGGTGTCCCGCCAACACCCCTAACACGACATCCCCGCAACGCCAACGGCCGGTGACACCGGGACGGGTCCGCGCCCGCCGAGATGCGTGCGCCCCTGGCCGATACCACCCGCACCGGCATCCGGGACCCACCGCGCCCACGGGCAGCAGTGACACAGCGCCCGAAACGTCTTGACCTCAAGCACAGTTGAGGTCGCAGAGTAGCCTTCATGAGCACATCGGGCCTCGACGCACAATCGAGCAAGGCTGAGATCGAGGCGATCCTGCAAGTGATCGCCACCGTCGAACACGCACAGAACAACGAACTCCCCGAAGAATTCCTCAAGCTTTTCCGGGCCGACGCCATCTGGACGACCGGCGGCGGAAAGCGCCTCTTCGGCATCGAAGAGATCTCGGCCTTCACCCACCAAGTGCTTCCTGGCGGGATGAAGGACCTGACGATCACATTCGAACTGGAGCACGTACTGTTCATCCGCCCTGACGTCGCCGCCGTCAAGCTGCGCCAGATATACCAGACGCCCGAGGGGCCGGACGTGGGCTCTCCGCTGTGGGTCATGGCAAAGGAGAACGGGACGTGGCTCCTGACCGCCGCACAGAACATCGGCGCACCCGATGACGAGCTGGATTCGGCGACGACGAGCCGGCCTATCTTCGACCCCGGCAGATGAGGTCCGAACTCGGCGCCTGGAACCACTGTCACGGAGCAACGGTTCGAGCGCCGTCGCGGACCCGTCCAGTCTCCGCCCCTGCCCACCCAGACTTACGTCCTCATTCGAACCGCGCCGCTAGTGCGGGATGCGGTCGATCAGGTCGCGGGCGCCCTTGCGCAGCAGGTCACCGGACACGTACGTGCCGAGATCCTCACCCTTGTCCGGTGAGGCCCATTCCTGGGAGTGGACGAACTGCGAGCCGTCCCGGGTGAACACCATCCCCCGCAGGCTCAGTTGTCCGCCACGCTCGATCCGGGCGTGCCCTGCGATCGGGCTGTTGCAGTGTCCTTGCAGGCCGTGGAGCATCGTGCGCTCCGCGGCCACACACTGGCGGGTCTCCTTGTCGTCCAGCAGCCGAACCAGTTCGACGATGTCGGGATCGGCGCGGCGGCAGTCCACGGCCAGCACGCCCGAGCCGACCGCCGGAACGATGTCGAGGCTCTCGCCGTGCCGCTCGATCCCCAGTCGATCGAGGCTTGCCCGCGCCAGCACGATGGCGTCGAACTCCTCACCCGCGTCCAGCCGGCCCAGCCGCGAGTTCACGTTGCCGCGCAGGTACTCCACCCGCAGGTCGGGCCGGATGCGCCCGAGCTGCGCACGCCGCCGTACGGCCGACGTCCCGACCAGCGCGCCCGGCGCGAGGTCGGCCATGCACTGGACGTCGCTCGCCACGGGAAACAGCATCACGTCGCTGGTGTCGTCCCGCTCGACGTAGGCGGCGAATACCAACTCCCCCGGACGAGGCACGTCGCCGGGCACGTCCTTCAGGCAGTGCACCGCGACATCGATCTGCCGCGTCAGTAGCGCGCGGTCGATCTCGCGCATGAACGCGCCCTTGCCGCCCAACTCACCCAGATGCCCCTGGTGCCGGTCCCCGGAGGTCTGGACGCCGACCACCTCGACCGGCACGTCCGCCAACTCCCGCAGCCGCGCGGCCACCCCGTTGGCCTGCACCATCGCCAACGGCGACGTCCGCGTCCCCAGTCGCAGACCTCCGCCCCCGGCACCCCATGAGGACCCCGGCTCACCATCGCCCCGCACACTCATCTCCTTCTCGCCCGCGCAAGATGCACCGTGGTCCATCACAGCACCGGCACGGGGAGCAGCGTGGGCGACTCTCCAAGTGAGCGCGGCGGCCGCGTCCGCGCCTTCGCCACGGCCGCCGCGCTCACGTCTTCACATGCCGTTCGTGCGCAGCACGTACATGACACGGTCGGCCACCGCCGCCGTCTCCGAGAGCGGACCGATGTCCTTGCCCCACGTCCACCGGTAGGCGGACGTGTCGGCGACGACGTCGTCGTTCATGCGTGGCGCCTCGGGGTTGCGGACATGCAGGCAGGGCGTCCGGCCAGGCTCGACACGAACCTTCGCGTGCCATCCCCGAACCTTCAGCTCCCCCGCCAGCCGCTCCAGATGCGCGGTGATTGTCGCGTCCATGACGCGAGAAGGTAGCCAGCCGATGACACACAGTGATTCTAGATGGAAACCCTAATGCGGGACGCCCATTCGAGCGGCCATCCCCCGCAACTCCCGCCCCACCGCCGCCTCCCTCGCCTGCGACAGCATGACCTCGATGGCATGCCGCGCGGGACCGCTGTTGCGGATCCGCTGCGGAGCGATTCGCTCGGCGCGCACTAGGGCGGACACCGCGTCCCGCTGACGGCCTGGCATGTGTGCCAGCGCTCGCCCGAGGTCGGCCCACAGCATCGCCTGCCGCTCTCGACTGCCCAACCGCTCCGGGTCAACCGTCTCGGCCGTACGAGCCGCGCCCTCGTGGTCACCGACCTCCGTCGCGATGGCGACGCCCCACACACCCACGTTCGCAGGGCCGAAACCGCCCCAGGCTCCGGGATGCTCACCCATGCGGGACGCGGTCTCGCGCGCCTCGGCGAGGTGCGCCTCAGCAGCCCCGAGGTCGTTGAGGGTCGCGGCGCACATCGCGGCGCTCAGGTGGAGCATCCCGTAGGTCTCCAGCGCCTCAGGGCCGTCCATACCCTGCAGATGGTCGGCCGCATGCGCGGCGACCCGCCTCCCGGTGTCCGTGCCGCGTGGCAGCGTCTGCACCCGCACCCATGCGGCGCGTCCGCCGACCACAGGGTCCTCCAGGCGCGCCGCCGCTTCACCGGCACGGTGAGCGGCCAGCGACGCGAGGTCGTCGTAACCGAGGAACCGTGCCGTCATCGCGACACCGTGGCTCGCCTGGACGAGCAGCGGCAGGGCGCGAAGCTGGTCCGCTTCCCCGCCTCTGGCGACGTGGGCATGCAACTCCGCCAGGATCGGCGCGAGCAAGGTGCCGCGCGTGGCGTAGTCGGCGCTCTTCTCGGCTTTGTGCACTGGCCCGTCCAGTGCGGCGGCGAGGTCATCAAGGGGGCGCGGACGATCGGTCCCGGCGTCGTCCAGCGTGTTGACGGTGAGCGCCGTCCGTAGCGCCGGAACAGCCCTGTGCCCACTGGCCTGGATGGGGTCCTGCATGAGGTGGGGGCCGCCCATGAGGTCGGTTTCGGAGACCTGGAGGGCCTGGGCGACGGCGGCGATGTGAGAGCGACGGTCAAGGGGCTGCTTGCCGTTCTCCACCTTGGACAGGAAACCCTGACTCAAATCCGCCAGATCGGCCAAAGTCCGCAGCGACATCCCCCGCCAACGACGCAACGCCCGCAGACGGGCCCCGATGGTGACCTCGTCGTACATCGGCCTCGCACCTCCGAAGGTCTCGGCGACCCCAGGCTACGGCGGGGCGGCGATGATCCATTCGTTCCAGCGCAGCACGGTACGTAAGAGTCACCTCACAGAATTTCCGCGTGGAAACCCTTCAGAGGGTGTAGACGAGGGTGAGCACTTTGAACTCGCGTTCCATTGCTCGGCCCGAGATGCCGGCGAGTTCTCCTGTGCCCGAGTTGGGGACGATACGCCCGTCGCTGGTTTGGGCGTCGCCGTCGGCCAGGCCGTGGTGCTGGATCACGAACGTGCCCTGGCGGCCGTCCAGGGTGCCTTCGATCCGTTCGGACGCCACGTAGCCGCCCCCTGCCGAGCCTTGGGCCGTGAGGACGTGGGTCACGCCGGTGCCTTCGATGGTTCCCTCGTAGCGCTTCTTGATCGCGACCCGGGTCAGCTTGGGGCCCTCCGCGGGCTCCTCGTAGACCGTCTCGTCGAACTCCACGATCTCGAACCTGGCCTCAACGGCGCGCTCTTTGTGCTGGTCAGACATGGAGCGCAAGGGTAGTCCACGCCTATGACCCCCCGGTGCCTTGACCGGTGGAGGGACGCGGGTTCGGATGGGGGCGAGCAGCCGACCACGGGAAGGCGCAACATGCGGCAACCTCACGGCGACGACGGCCTCACCGCTACCTTCTTCTGCAAGGACCCCGAGTCGCAGGGGGACATCGAGTGCGACGCCCTCTACTCGACCGACCGCGACTCGTGGATCGTCCAGGGCAAGCGGCGCGGTCCGGAGGTCGCGGCCTAGCTCGTCGCCTTGGGAGAGGACGAGACGTTCCTGGAGATCTCCGGCCCGACGGCCGAGGTCTTCGTCCGGAAGTACGTCAGGGAGCGCTATGGAATCGATCTCAGCGGCGCGACGGCTTGAGCTGTTGTTCGGCGAGCCCGCCCAGGAGATCCGGAAGCTGGAGCTCCGGGACCGCTACGAGGTGGACCGATCGCTCTTCGAGGCGTGGCGCTCCGGAGACCGTGAAGCGGTCGAGAAGACGATGCGGGAGCATCGGGATGCGCGTGCGGAGCGGGTCGCGCGCGGCTTTCCCTTCCGGCGCGTTCGGGTGGTGTCCGAGCCCCTGTCGGAGTATCAGCGGATGGCCGTCGAGATCGCCGACCCCGACGAACTCCTCCGGTGGGTTCCCCGGTCAAAGGTCTCGGCGGTGCCTTTGCCGGGGAACGACTGCCTGATACGCGATGACGTGGTTGTCTTCAACCTCATCGGTGGGGATGACCAGCAGGCTGGAATTCATTTCTCGTCCGAGCCTGATGTGGTGAGGTTCTGCAACGAAGCCTTCGAGCGGGCGTGGTCGCTCGGCGTCCCGAACGGCGAGTACGCGTCGTCACGTGTCTGACCTGCAAGCGTCCGAGTCCGCGAGGCGGTCGCTTGGAATCCAGCTCAAGGAGCTGCGGCTCAATGCGGGCCTCTCCGGCGTGGAGTTGGCGCGGCGGTGCGGTTGGCACAAGACGAAGGTGTCGAAGATCGAGCACGGGACGCAGAGCCCGGCCGAGGCGGACATCAGGAAGTGGGCCACGACCTGCGGCGCCGAGGGGCTGGTGCCGGAGCTGATCGCAGCCGGCCGCGAGATCGAGCACATGTGGACCGACTACAGGCGGCGGCACAGGCGCGGGATGAAAGGGCTCCAGTTCCAGGCCATGGACCTGTACGCCAGGTCCAAGCTCATCCGCGTGTACGAGTCCCTGTTCATCCCCGGCTTCCTGCAGACGGTCGAGTACACGAAGGCACAGTTCACCATTCATGCCGGGCTGCACGGCCTGCCGCTCGGTGATGTCGAGGAAGCCGCCCGGAACCGCATGGCGCGCAAGCGGTTCCTCGGCACCGGGGCGCCGATCTTCGCGTTCTTACTGGAGGCGTCCGCGCTGGCGAACAACATCGGCGGCGTCGACGTGATGGGCGGCCAGCTCGACTACCTCGATGAGGTCTCGCGGCTTCCCTACGTCTCGGTGGGCATCATCCCGCAGGGCCGAATGAGGAGCCTGTATCCCGGCGAGGGCTTCTATCTGTTCGATGAGGATCTACTCAAACAAGAATTCTGGTCGGGCGCGTTCCAGACGTCCAGACCCGAGAACATCGCCTATTTCGTTCGTGTCTTCGCGGCTCTGCGCGACCAGGCGGTATTCGGGGCGGCGGCGCGGGACGAGATCGAGGCCGCCCGAGACCGTCTTCGAGGAACCTGAAGCAACTTCCTGGCCCGCTCGGCGAGACCGCTCCTACCGTCGTCGTGACGGCGGAGGGAGACGGCAGATGAGTGGGCGGGACAAGGGCAACAGCGACGACAGGACGAGCACGGACGGGGACCGACCGCAGGGTGGGTCCCGGGGAAGTGGAGAGAAGACGAACGGCAATCCCAACGACGGGAAGCGTTCGTGACCGGCTGGGACGAGGTCATCGGTCAGGTGCCCCGGTGTTCGTTCACACCCGACGTGGTGTGGGTGGACCTGGGGCCCGGCCCATGGGTGCGCGTCGACCGCGCGACGGACGCCGAGGAGTGGGAGCGGGTGACCGCGCTCGACCAGCCGCTCGTGACCCGGTTCGAGGACGGCGCCGCCGAAGGGACGGGCCTTGCCACGTCATCGCTGTCCATGCCGACCATGGTGGTTCGCTTCCTGGAACAACTCGATCCGTACGATCACCACCGCGTGTTGGAGATCGGCTCCGGGTCCGGGTGGACGGCCGCGCTGCTGTCGGCCCGGGTCGGAGCTGAGAACGTGACGACGGTGGAGATCTCCCCTGACCTCGCCGCCCGCGCGGCGGGACGGCTCAAGGCAGCGGGCTTCGAGGCACGGGTCATCGTGGGCGACGGGGCGCACGGGTGGCCGATGGCGCCCCTTTCGACCGCGTCCATGTGACGTGCGCCGTGTCGCGGATCCCGTACGCGTGGATCGCGCAGACCAGGCCGGGCGGGGTCATCGTGGCGCCGTTCAGCGCGGGGTACGGATGCGGGGCGATTCTGCGTCTCGACGTGCTGGAGGACGGTACGGCCGTGGGCCGGTTCAGCGGCTCGGCGGACTACATGCTGCTGCGTTCGCAACGTCCGGCGGGCGGCCCGGCACGGGCGTGGACGCGGGCGGTCGAACGGGACGTCAGGGTGAGGCGGACCCGGTTGGATCCGCGATCCATGCCCTACGGTCCGGTGAGTGTGGACCTGGCCATAGCCGCACAGGTGCCGGACGTCGTCTCGCGGTTCTACTCCGACGCAGACGGTGCGACGCTGTGGGCTCTCGACCGCGCGGACCACCATGGTTCGTGGGCCTCGGTCGACTATGGGCCAGGTGCGCCCGACCACGAAGTCCAGCAGGCGGGAGAGCGCTCGCTGTGGGACGAGACCGAGGCCGCCTACCTCCAGTGGTTGAGGTGGGGGCGGCCCGACATCAGCCGGTTCGGGATCACCGTCACGCCTCATGAGCAGAAGGTGTGGCTGGACGAGCCGGGGAATCCTCTTTGAGTGGGGGGTTGTTCAGTTCTTCTTGGAGGATGGGGACTGCTACCTCCAGGGTTTGCAGGACTATTGTGCTGGCTATTTCTAGGGTGGCGGCTATCTCTGTGGAGGTGGCGCCGTGGTTTTTGGCGTTGGTCATGTGCACCTTCAGGCCCTCGGTGAACATGTGGGTCGCCGAGGCGTCTATGGCTATGTAGATGAGTTCCTTGGTCTTCGGGGGGAGGGCGTTCCTGTCCCAGGGGATCGCGGAGAAGCGCAGGTAGGCCGCGAAGAGGACGGGGGCGTGGCGGAGGACCTCCTCCCAGGACGGGTCCCAGTAGCCGCGGCGACGGGTGAACTCGGCGCGGAGTCGTTCTGTTTCCTCGGTGGGCTCCGGGGGGTCGTCCAGGAGGGGGAAGCCTGTGCTCGCGGCGTGGATGCCCAGGGTCGCGGCCAACTGGAGGGTTTCCATGACTTCTTCGCGGGTCGCGCCGTGGGCCAGGGCGGCGCGGATGTGGCGGCGGATGCCGGGGGTGTGGAGGTGGGTCGGGGCGGCATTCACCGCCAGGGCTATCAGTTCTTGGGTTTTGGGGTCCAGGGCGGCGTGGTTCGCGGGGACGTCTGCCAGGGCGGTGCAGGCGTCCAGGAGTTCGGGGTCGGAGGCCAGGAGTTCCCGCAGCGGTTTCATCGGCGGCCCGTGAAGCCCAGGAAGGGCAGGGCCTTGGTCAGGAGGTAGTACTCGCCGTGGGGCTTCGGCCATTGGGTGACGTTGCGTCCGCTCTCGGCGTGGTAGTAGTTCGTGCAGTTCGCCTCCATCGCGGAGGCGTGGCGGTGGAGTTGGGTGTCGACCCAGTCGACCCAGCGCTCGGCGGCGCCGGGGCGGGTGTCCACGACGCGGAGGCGTTTGCGGCGCATCCGGGCGACCATCCGGGCGGCCACTTCGGCCTGGCGTTCCAACTGGGCGATGATGGAGAAGCCGCCGTTGGTGTTGGGGCCGTAGAGCATGAAGAAGTTGGGGTAGCCGGGAACGGTGATGCCGAGGAACGCCCTCGGGTCGTCCTTCCAGGTGTCGTGGACGGAGATGCCGCCTACTCCGCGTACGTCCAGGGACGCCAGGTACTTCGTCGCGCGGAAGCCGGTGGCCATGATGAGGACGTCTATCTCGCGTTCGGTTCCCGTGGCGTCGATGATCCCCTTGGGGGTCATGCGGGTCACGGCGTGGGGGACGAGGTCGACGTTGGGGCGGTTGAGGGCCGGGTAGAAGCCGGTCGCCAGTACCGGGCGCTTGCATCCCCACGGGTAGTCGGGCGTGAGTGCGGCGCGCAGGTCGGGATCTTCGATGGTGGAATCGATGTACGCGCGGCAGGCCCGGAGGTTCTGCCGCTGGCGTTCGCCGTGCAGGTCGTAGCCCTTGTACATCTGGCGGAACTGGTAGAACAGGCGCAGCCGCCGGAGTTTCTGGATGAGCGGCACCCGGTACATGGCCCGTTCGCGGGGGGTGAAGTCGCGTTCGCCCTTGGGCAGGATCCAGCCGGGCTGGCGCTGGAAGACGTAGAGCTTCTCGACCTCTTCGGCGATCGCCGGGACGACCTGGGTCGCGGTGGAGCCGGTGCCGACGACCGCGACGCGCTTGCCGGTGAGGTCGTGGCCGGCCGGCCAGCGGGCGGTGTGGAATCTGGGGCCCTCGAACCCGTCCAGGCCCGGCCAGTCGGGATAGCGGGGCTGGTTCAGGAGGCCGAGGCAGCTGATCACGACGTCGAACCGCTCGATCTCGCCATTGGGAAAGAGGAGGTCGTAGCGGGAGTTCGCCTCGTCCCAGGTTGCCGATTCGACGCGGACGCCGAAGCGGCAGTGGCGGCGCAGGTCGAAGCGGTCGAGGACGTGTTCGGCGTACGCCTGCAACTCCGGCTGGCGGGCGTGGGTGCGCGTCCAGTCGTAGGTCAGGAAGGAGAAGGAGTAGGCGTGCGAGGCGATGTCGACCTCGCAGCCGGGGTAGCGGTTGTCCCACCAGGTCCCGCCGGGCCCGTCGGACTGCTCGAAGACCGTGAAGCGGGTGAGGCCCTTCTTCTTCAGTTTCACCGCGGTGGCGATTCCGCCGAGGCCGCAGCCGATGATCGCCACCCGCGGGCTTGAACTGCGCCGTGTCATCCGGTCCTCACAGGGATATCAGTTCGTCCATGACCCGCACGCCGAAGCGCAGCGCCTCCACCGGGCAGCGTTCGTCCACGCCGTGGAACATCGCCGGATAGTCGTAGCCGGCCGGGAACAGCATCGGCGTGAATCCGTAGGTCTCCATTCCGAGCGTCCGGAACCATTTGTTGTCGGTGCCGCCGCTGAACACGAAGGGGGCGACGTCGCAACCGGGGCTCACCTCGCGCAGTGCGCGGGTGAGAAGTCCGAACCATTCACCCTCGTGGTCGGAGAGGACGGGCGGGCTGCGTCGGAGCAGTGACACCTCGGTGTTCTCGTCCAATCCGGAGGTGAGGTGCTCGTGCAGTTCGTCCTCGTGGCCCGGGACGAAGCGGCAGTCGAACCGCGCCCACGCCTCGCCCGGGATGACGTTCTCCTTGTAGCCCGCGCCGAGCCGCGTCACGTTGACGGTGCCCTGGACCCCGGCGGCGAACATCCGGCCGAAGGGACCGGTCCGGGTGGCGAGCACGTCCGCGATCTCGGCGGGCGAGGTGAGCGGGCGGCCCGCGACGCGGGAGGCGAGGACGCGCATCGGCTCGGTGACCGTGTAGGGGCGCTCGGCCGACAGCACCCGCAGCGTCGTCTCCGCCAGCCGCGGGATCGGGTTGTCCTGCGCGATCATGCTGCCGTGCCCGGCGACGCCCTTCGCGCGCACCTCGTACCAGCGCAGGCCCTTGTCGGCGACCGACACCGCGAACAGCGGCGGGCCGGACGGGGTCGGCACGTTGAAGCCGCCGACCTCGCCGATCGCGGCGCGGCAGCCCTCGAACAGGTCGGCGTGCTCGGCGACCAGGTGGCCTGCGCCGAGGCGGCCGCCGGTCTCCTCGTCGGCGACGAACGCCAGCACGATGTCGCGGCGGGGGCGGCGGCCCTCGGCCAGCGCGGTGCCGAACGCCGAGAGCGTCATCGCGACCGCGTTCTTCATGTCGACGGCGCCGCGTCCCCAGACGTGGCCGTCGGCGATGTCACCGCTGAGGGGGTGGCGCGACCAGTCGGCGGCCTGCGCGGGGACGGTGTCGAGGTGGCCCTGGACGAGCAGCGCGGGCAGCGAGGGGTCGGTGCCCGGGACGCGGGCGACGACGTTGGAGCGGCCCGGTTCGGCTTCGATGACCTTCGGGTCCAGGCCCATGTCGGAGAGGAGGGTAGCGACGTACTCGGCCGCCTCGCGTTCGCGGCCGCCCGGGTTCGTCGTGTCGAAGCGGATCAGGTCGGCGCAGATCTCCTCGACTTCAGCCATCGGCGCCGCCCAGGGTCAGGGCGGCCAGGGCGTAGGTCCGGACGGCGGCGAGGTAGTCCTCCACCGGCACGGACTCGTCGTCCCAGTAGCAGTCCATCGAGCCGGGGCCGTAGGTGACGGCCCTGATGCCCGCCTCCCAGAAGATCGGGGTGTCGGGCCACGCCTGGTGGAAGCCGTGCGCGGCGTCCCGCCCGGTGGAGGCGCGGTGCGCGGCGGCGACGTCGGCGAGCAGGCCCTCGCCGTCCGGCACCCGGAGGGAGCTGCGCGGGTTCTTCACGCAGGTGGCCTCCAGCGACACCTCGACAGGGAACCCGGTGAGGTCGTCGAGTGCGCGCTCCACGGCGGCGCGGACGTCGCGGAGCACGTCGTCCTGCGTCTGCGCGGGCGGGAAGCGGAAGTCGAAGGTGATGTCGCAGCGCTCCGGGACGAGGTTGTGCGCGACGCCGCCGGAGATCTGCGCGACGTTGCAGATCTTGACGTCGTCCAGGACGCGGCCGTCGGCGGCGGTGATCGGCATCGCGAGCACCTCGCGGACGACCTCCGCCGCCCGCGCGACGGCGTTCACGCCGATGTCGAGCGCGGTGGTGTGCGCGGCGCGCCCGCGCACGGTGACGGTGACGTAGGCGATGCCGCGCTGGCCGGTGAGGACCCGCAGGCCGCTGGGCTCGCAGTTGATCGCGTACGCGCCGCGCAGGCCCTCGCGCAGCGCCTGGCGGGTGCCCTCGCCGCCCTCGAAGTGGTTCGGGACGGCGAGCACGACGACGTCGCGGGGCAGCGGGACGCCCGACCGCGCGAGCATGGCCGCCGCCATCGTCATCGCGGCCGTCCCGGCCTTCATGTCCGCGACGCCGACGCCGTGGATGGCGCCGCCGTCGATCTCGCCGCCGAACGGGTCGCGGCGCCAGGACGTCGAGGGCGGGTAGACCTCCAGGTGGCCGTTGAAGATCAGCGCGTCCGCCGGGTCGCCGGTGCCCGTGCGGGCGAGCACGTTCGGCATTCCGGGCGTGCCCGAGTCGGGCAGTTCGACGGTGAGGCCGGCCTCGGCGAGGGGGGCGGCGAGGTGTTCGGCCGCCGCCGTGAGCGCCGGGCCGTCGCCCCAGACACTCGGAATGCGGATGAGATCACGGAGAAAGGCGACGAGTTCCGGTTCGTGCTGATCGATGACGCCGATCACCCGGGCCGCGTCGTCCCCGGTCGCTACGGTGGTCATGGCATTCGTCCGTTCCATGCGATTCGTTTCGAGCGTAGAAGCCTTTTCCGGGGACGTCTTGAGGCCGCCGGACCAAAGAATTCCCGGGACGGCTATGCGCCCGGCACAGCCATCCCATTAGGGCCGAAGACGAGCGCGTGAAAGCGTTCGGCGATACGCCGATATCCGTCCGCGTTCGGGTGGAGGCCGTCGTAGAGGTCGTCCGCGTCGTCCTCGCCGAACAGTGAGCGGCCGTCCAGGCAGGAGAGCGCGGCGTCCGCGCGGGAGGCGACGGCCTCCTCGATCAGCTCCCGCATCCGGACGAGCGTCAGCCCCGACGTCGAGCCCGTCGCGTGGTAGCGGCCCTGCCCGTCCTGGACGGTGGGCCCGGCGCGGTCCTCGGCGGTCGGGCAGATGATCGGCGACACCACGACCAGCGGCGTCTCCGGGTGCCCGTCGCGGACGGTGTCGAGGAAGCCGTGCAGCGCCGGGCCGAACGTCCGCTCCTTGAGCGAGTCGAGGTTCTGGACGTTGATGCCGATCTTGAGCGTGATGACGTCGGCGGGCAGGTCGCGGATCGTCCGGGCGACGAAGGGGTCGAGGTGGCAGTTCCCCGCGAAGGCCAGGCAGGTCAGGTCGAGCCCGGCGGCGCGCGCGACCCGGGCGGGCCAGGCGCTGGTCGGGCCGCCGGCCTCGGCGCAGTGGCTGATCGAGCTGCCGTAGTGCACCCATTTGCGCTCCGGGAGCCGCCCGGGGGTGACGGCCCCGTCGGCGCGCAGGTCGCGCAGCTCGACGACGGCGGCCTGGGGCAGCCAGACCTCGACGTCCTTCCAGCCGGGGCCGAGCCCGTCGAAGCGGATCGTCTCCGGCACGCCCCGGACGGTGTCGGTGACCGCGCCCGCGCGGACGATGCACAGGTCGCCGTCCCGGACGGGGCGGGAGAGCACGCGCGTCCCGTCCACGACCGCGTCGAACGCGACGGGGAACAGGGGGAAGTAGGCGTTGCGGAACCGCGTCACGAAGACGTCCAGCTCCAGGGCGCCCGCGTCGGTGCGCAGGACGAGCCGCACCCCGGCGGGGCGCGGCACCATCAGCCGCATGTAGGGGTCGGTGATCTGCGGGCGCGTCCACGCGGGCAGCCGGCGCGGGATCAGGCCGGTCTCGGTGCGCTCGATGTCGAGGGCGCCCGCCAGCAGGCCGTCGAAGGCGGCGGTCACGACGCGTCCTCCGTCCGGGGGCGGCGGGGTTCCTCCGCCAGCCAGCGTTCCAGCAGGTGGTCGTGCTCGCCCCGGTCGGGCGCGCGGCGGAACTCGCGGACGGTCCCGGTCGTGCGGACGCCGCCCGCGAGCGTCCGGAACCCGTCGGCCTCCTCGGTGACCAGGCCGCGGGCCAGCGTGTGCGGCAGGTCGAGGGCCTCGCGGACGCCGAGCACCGGCCCGCACGGCACACCGGCCCCGGCGAGCAGGGCGAGGGCCTGTTCGCAGGTCAGGTGCGCGAGCGCCGCCTCGACCTCGCGCCGCAGCGGTTCGCGGTTGCGGCCGCGCTCGGCGTCGGTGGCGTAGCGCTCGTCCTCCAGCCAGCGGGGCCGGTCCAGGACGGCGGCGAGCCGGGCGAACAGCGCGTCGCCGGCGACCGCGATCGTGATCGTGCCGTCCTTGGCCGCGAACGTCCCGTACGGCGCGCTGATCGCGTGGTGGCCGCCGGTCGGCAGCACGGGCTCGTCGGTGTGCAGCGCCCGCATCGCGACCGACTCCAGGACGGAGACCAGGCCGTCGAACATGGACACGTCGATGTGCTGGCCCCGGCCCGTCCGCTCGCGCTCGCGCAGCGCCGACAGCACCGCGACCGTCGCGTAGAGCGCGGGCACGATGTCGCCGACGCTGACGCCGACGCGGACGCCGGGCCCGCCCTCCGGCCCGGTGACCGACATCAGCCCCGACATGGCCTGCACGATCAGGTCGTAGGCGGGACGGTCGGCGAGCGGCCCGCCGCGTCCGAACCCGCTGATGGAGACCGCGACGAGCCCCGGGTTGAGGCGCGCCAGCTCCGCGGGCGGGAACCCGAGCCGGTCGAGCACGCCGGGCCGGAAGTTCTCGACCAGCACGTCGGAGCGCTCGACCAGCCTGGCGAACCGCTCCCGGTCGGCGGGGTCCTTGAGGTTCAGCGTCACGCCGAGCTTGTTGCGGTTGAGGAGCCGGTGGAAGGTGCTCTCGCCGTCGACGAACGGGCCGAAGTGGCGGCCGTCGTCGCCCGCCGGGGACTCCACCTTGACGACCTCGGCGCCGAGGTCGGCGAGCATCCGCGTGCACAGCGGGCCGGACAGGATCCGGCTCAGGTCCAGGACGCGCACGTCCTCAAGCGCGGTCATCCGAACCACCGCAGGCCGCTCGCGCGGACGGCGTCGGCCGCGTCCTCGTATCCGGCGTCGGCGTAGCGCATGATCCCGATGCCGGTGTCGGCGGTGAGCGCGGAGCGGATCCGGTCGTCGGCGGCGCCGGTGCCGTCGGCGATCAGCGTGACCCCCGCGCTCTGCATGTAGCCCGCGTAGCCGCCTCCCCCGGCGTGGATCGCGACGAGGTCGGCGCCCGAACCGGCGTTGAGCAGCGCGTTCAGCAGCGGCCAGTCGGAGACGGCGTCCGAGCCGTCCGGCATGTTCTCGGTCTCGCGCAGCGGCTGCGACACCCCGCCCGCGTCGAGGTGGTCGCGGGTGAAGGCGATCGGGCCCTTCAGCTCGCCGCGCCGGACGGCGTCGTTGACCAGCAGCGCGAGCCGCGCGCGCTCACCGTGCGCCAGCCAGGAGATGCGCGAGGGCAGCCCCGCCTGCCGGACGTGCTCGCGCGCGATCGGGATCCACCGCTGGACGAGGTCGTTGCCGGGGAACTCCCGGACGACCAGGTCGTCGATGTGGTCGATGTCGGCGACGTCCCCGGACGAGGCGACCCACCGGAACGGCCCGAGGCCGCGGCAGAACAGCGGCCGGATGTAGCGCTCGATGAAGATCGGGATGCGGAAGGCGTCCACGCCGTTCTCCGCCGCCTGCGCGCGCAGGTTGTTGCCGTACTCGAAGACGATCGCGCCGTCCTCCTGCCAGGCGAGCATGGCCTCCACGTGCGCGGCGATGGACGCGCGCGCCCGGCGGGTCAGCTCGCCGGGGTCGTCGGTCCGCAGCTCCGCCGCCTCCGCCGGGGACATCCCGGCCGGGACGTACCCGTAGAGCAGGTCGTGCGCGGCCGTCTGGTCGGTGACGACGTCCGGGACGACGCCGCGTCCGCGCAGCGCGGGCAGCACCTCGGCGGCGTTGCCGAGCAGCCCGATCGACTCCGCGGTGCGGGCCGCGACGGCGTCCCGCGCCCAGGCGAGCGCCTCGTCGAGGGACTCGGTGGCGCGGTCGAGGTAGCCGCCGTCGATCCGCCGCCGGATCCGGTCGGGGTCGACCTCGACGCACAGCGCGACGCCGCCCGCCATCACCGTCGCCAGCGGCTGCGCGCCGCCCATGCCGCCGAGCCCGGCGGTCACGACGAGTCGTCCGGCCAGGTCGCCGCCGAAGTGCGCGTCGGCGACGGCGGCGAGCGTCTGGTAGGTGCCCTGGACGATGCCCTGCGAGCCGATGTACTGCCAGTCGCCCGCGGTGTAGCCGCCCCAGGCGATCAGCCCGCGCCGCTCCAGCTCGTAGAAGTGCTCGCCGGTGGCCCAGCGCCCGACGAGGTTGCTGTTGGCCATGAGGACCAGCGGCGCCCGCGTCCCGGTGGGGAACACCCCGATCGGCTTGCCGGACTGGACGACGAGCGTCTCGTGCTCCTCCAGCTCCGACAGCGCCGCGACGATCTGCTTCAGCGCGTCGTGGTCGCGGGCCGCCTTGGCCAGCCCGGCGTAGACGATCAGCTCGCCGGGCCGTTCCGCGTGCGCCAGGGTGTTCTCCAGCATCCGCAGCAGCGTCTCCTGGCGCGGACCCCGGCAGCGCGTCCCGCCTCCGGCGGCGTCGGCGATCACCATGCTGGCCCTTCCTTCCCGCGGCGGGGGCCGCGTGTCGCGGGGCGCGGTGTGCTCAGCCCGGGTGGTGCCCCGATCCCCCATCCGGCGGCCCGGCGGTGCCCTCGGCGGCGACCGGCGCGGTCCGGGCCAGCGCGCCGCTCACGCCCGACTCGCGGACGTCCTCCCAGAACGACAGGCAGGCCGCCTCGATCCGCACGCCGAGGACGAGCGGCGCGACCCGCTTCTCCAGGTCGGGAACGGTGCCGAGGCGCTCCAGCGTCTCCCGGAACCCGGCGAGCCGCTCGCCGTGGTAGCCGGCCTGCGCCTCGGCGAGCCGCTCGACCGTCCCCGCGTCGCCCAGCTCGCTGAAGAACAGTTTCAGCTCCGCCTCGTTGCGGACCTGGAAGACTTCGGTGCCGGGGTCGCCGAGCCACGCGCGCAGCGCGTCGCGTCCGGCGGGGGTCAGCGAGTACGTGCGGCGGCGGCGGCCCTGCGTCTCGGCCGACTCCTCCAGGAGGCCGGCCTCGGCCAGCCGCTTCGGCTCCACGTAGAGCTGGCTGTGCGGAAACGGCCAGAAGTACCCGACGGAGCGCTCGACAGCCCGCTTGAGCTGGTACGACGAGCTCGGCCCGCGCAGGCCGATCAGGCCGAGCACCAGGTACGAGCTGGACGAGAGGTGGATCGTCATGGATCGAACTGTACCATCCATTCTGGACGGTCATAGGGCTCGCTCGTCTCCCGTTCGGCACCATGGGCGAAGGCTCAGCTCAGCAGTCGCTGGCGGCCGATCCGGCGTTTCATCGGCGCCAGCGCGGTCAGGTCGATCTCGATCAGATACGGGCCCGATCCGGCGACCGAGCGGGTCAGCGCCCGGTCGAAGCCCGCGACGTCGGTGACCTTCTCCCCGCGCACGCCCATCGCCGCCGCGAGCGCGACGAAGTCGGGGGTGTGCAGGTCGACGTCGTTGCGGGCGCCGTCGAAGGTCGCGCGCTGGACGTCGCGCAGCACCCCGTACCCCTGGTCGTTGAACACGCAGACGGTCACCGGCGCGTCCGCCTGCGCGAGCGTCGACAGCTCGCCGATCGACAGCATGATGCCGCCGTCGCCGTGGATGACGACGGTCCGCTCGCCGCTGCCGATCGCGGCGCCGATCCCGAGCGGCAGCCCGGGGCCGATCGCGGCGGACGCGGGGTGCAGCGAGGTCCGCGCCGCCAGGATCGGCAGCAGCCGGTCGCCCCAGGCGTAGGCGGGCACGGTCGAGTCCCGGACGACCACGCCCGTGCGCGGCAGCACGCGCCGGACGACGTCCACGATCGCGCGGTGGTCGGGGCCGAGCGCCTCCAGCGACGCCTCCCGCGCCCGCGCGGCGGCCTCGCGCGCGCCGGGGACCCAGTCGGCGGCGGCGTCGCAGGTGGCCACCCGCTCGTCCAGCGCGCGGAGGGTCGCGCGGGCGTCGCCGTGCAGCGCGACGGCGGGCGGGTAGGTCCGGCCGAACACGCTCGTGTCGGCGTCGGCGTGGATGAGCTTGTCGGTGAGGCACAGGCGCCACGCGTCCGTCGTGTACATCTGGAACCGCGCGCCCACGGCGAGGACGACGTCGGCGCTCTCCACGACCTCGCGCAGCGGCGGTGTCGTGACCAGCGCGCCGAGGCAGAGCGGGTGGTCCTCGGGCAGCGCGCCGCGTCCCTGGACGGACGTCACCACCGGGATCTCCAGCCGGTCGACGAGATGGCGCAACTCCGGCCAGGCGCCGCCGCTCAGCACGCCGCCGCCCGCCCAGATCAGCGGCCGCCGCGCCCCCGCGAGCAGGTCGGCCGCCGCGCGCAGCCGGTCCTCGGGCGGCACCGGGTGGACGTCCGGCGCGGGCCCCGGCACCGTCAGCGACTCCGGTACGGACGCGTACTGGAGGTCGACGGGGATCTCGACGGCGGTGGGGCGCGGCGCCCCCGTCCCCGCCGCGCGTCCGGCCGCGACGACCGTGTCGGCGATGTCCTCGGCGCGGCGCACCGTCCAGGACTCGCGGGTGAGCGTGCGCAGCATCGTGAGCTGCTGCTCCGCCTCGTGCAGGTAGCCCTTGGCGCGGCCGTAGAAGCGGCTCTCGATCTGCCCGGTGATCAGCAGCACCCGCGACCCCGCGAAGTGCGCCTCGAACAGCCCGCCCATCGTGTTGGCCGTGCCGGGGCCGGTCGAGGCCAGCGCGACGCCGAGCCGTCCGGTGACGCGGGCGTAGCCGTCAGCCGCGTGCACGGCGCCCTGCTCGTGGCGGACGTTCACGACCGTGATGCCGTGGTGGGGGCCGTTGTGCCGGCGGATCGCGTCCAGGATCGGCAGGTTGTGGACGCTCGCCACGCCGAACACGTGCTCGACGCCGAGCGCGAGCAGCGCCTCCGCGACGAGGTCCCCTCCGTTGCGGGCCCTGTCGCCCGTCGGGGCGCTCATCGGGCCGCCGCCGTGCGCCGCTGGATCGACTTCAGCTCGGTGAACTGCGCGATGCCGTGCGCGCCCAGCTCGCGGCCGTAGCCCGACTGCTTGTGGCCGCCGAACGGCGCGAGCCCGTTGAACGGGGCGCCGTTGATCTCGATGCTGCCCGCCTCGATCCGCTCGGCGACCCGCAGCGCGTGCTCCTCGTCGCGCGACCAGACCGCGCCCGCGAGCCCGTACGGGGTGCCGTTGGCGATCGCGACCGCCTCGTCCTCCCCGACGTAGGGGATCACCGCGAGGACCGGCCCGAACACCTCCTGCTGCGCGAGGACGATGCGCGGGTCGGAGACGGCGAACGCGGCCGGGCCGGTGAAGAACCCGGCGCGCGGCAGCTCCGCGTCCGGGTAGGCCCAGATCGTGCGGGCGCCGTCGACGAGCGCGCGTTCGATGTGGTCGGTCACGCGGTGCCGCTGGCTCGCGCTGGCGAGCGGGCCGACGTCGGCGTCCGGGTCGTCGGACGGCCCGACCCGGTACCCGGCGAGCGCCGCCGCGACCAGCTCCTCGGCGTCCGGCATCGACTCGAACGGGACGAGCAGCCGGGTCAGCGCGGTGCAGGTCTGCCCGGTGTTGATCGCGACCGTGCGGACGACGCGCTCGACCGCCGCCTCCAGGTCCCCGTCCGGCAGCACGATCGCGGCGGACTTGCCGCCCAGCTCCAGCGTCACCCGCTTGATGGACGCGGCGGCCAGCTCGGCGACCCGGCGACCCGCCCGGGTCGAGCCGGTCAGCGACACCATCGACACCCCGGGGTGGCGGGTCATGTACTCGCCGACGTGCAGGCCGTTGCCGAACACCAGGTTGAGCGCGCCGGGCGGCGCGCCCGCCGCGTGCACGGCCTCGGCCAGCACGTAGGCGTCCAGCGGCGTGATCTCGCTCGGCTTGAGCACGACCGGGCAGCCCGCCGCGAGCGCCGGGCCGAGCTTGGCGGCGGTCTGGAGCAGCGGGAAGTTCCAGGGGGTCATCGCGGCCACCACGCCGACCGGCTCGCGGAGCACGGTGGACCCGCCGATCCGCTCGGTGAAGTCCATCCCGCGCGCCGCCGCCGCGCTGTTGCGGAACGTTCCGATCGCGGTCCGCACCTGGTAGCCGAGGCAGTGCTTGCGCGGCATGCCCATCTCGCTGGAGATCAGCTCGGCGAGCCCGCCCTCCCGCGCCGCCAACTCGCCCGCGACGCGGTCGAGGAGGGCGGCCCGCTCGTCCGGCGGCATCGCCCGCAGGACGGGGCGGGCCCGCCCGGCCGCCTCGACGGCCCGGTCCATGTCGTCGGTGGAGGACTCGCGGACGGTGGCGACGCACTGCCCGGTCGAGGGGTCGATGACCGCGATGACGTCGTCGCCATTGTTCTCGACCCATTGCCCGTCGATGTATGTGTCCGCACGATGGTCCATGACGCTCCGCTCACCAGGTCCTGGGCGATTGGTCTCGAAGCCTAGGATCAAACGGCGAAGACCTGTTCGGGCCGGGCCACCAAAGAAATCCGGCACTCATTATGTGAGCGGCACAGGGTGAGCGACACAGGGCGTGCGGCACGGGGCCCGGCCCGGCGGCCCGCCGGTCAGGCGAACAACCGCGCGCGAAGATCCGTCCGCGCCTCTTCCCGGTCGCGCCTCATCTGGATCGCGTCAAAGGCCATCAACGCCACGTTGAGATCACCGATGTCGGTGATCCGGCGCATATCCCGGCCGGTGAGCGTGGCGATCTGCCGCAGCCGGTAGGCGACCGTGTTCGGATGCACGACGAGTTCCTCGGCGGTGCGCTGCAACGCCATATCGCAGGCGATATAGACGCGCAGCGTGTCCAGCAGATGCGGTTTCTCGACGAGCTGCCCGATCCGGGTCTCGATGAGCCGCTTGGACACCCAGCGGTTGTGCGCGAGCAGCACTTCGAGGATCACGTCCGTGCACTGCGTGACCTGGCCGCGCTGGTCCCGGTAGATGCTGATCTCCAGGGCCGACAGCGCCTGCCGGCAGCTGTGCCCGGCGGCCGACAGCGACTGGCCCGGCTCGCCCGCCGACACGAACAGCGCCCGGCCGGGCTCGCCGTCCAGCATGGTCGTCAGCAGGTCGACCAGGCCGGGGCCCTCGCGTTCGATCGGCACCAGCGCCAGCAGCAGGCCGCGCCGCTCGCGCAGCAGGATCTCCCGGCGCGGGTCGTGCCGCCACAGCACCTCCATGATCCGCCGCCGGGCCCGCACCCACTGCTGCGAGGTCGGCGCCGGGTCGTGGTAGGCCGCGACCGCGCGGAACCGCTGGTGCGGGTTGATGTTGAGCATCCTGGCCTGGTCGTTCACCGTGCTCGCGTCCACCACGGGCCCGGCGATCAGGCAGCTCAGCAGGTCGGTGCTGACCCGCGCCTGCCATCCGGCCAGCTCGTTGTAGGTGGCGGTGAAGGACTCCAGCTCCCGCGTGCACAGGACGTCGAACAGCTCCGCGAGCCTGCCGAGCACGGCCCGGATCTCGTCCATCCCGCCGGTGGCGTGGGCGAGGACGTGGTCGGTGACGACCCGCTCCAGCAGCCGCAGCCACTCGACGGCCTCGGCGACCGGCTTGCCCTGGAGGGCCATGCGGGCGCCGCGTCCGGACGGCGGCCCGGTGGCGGGCATCCCGCCGGGTGGGGTTCCGCCGGACGGCGGACGGTCGACCAGCCCGTTCGCGCACAGGTCGATCACGTGCACCGCCATCTCGAACGCCTCGACGGGCGCCTGGCGGTCGACCGAACCGGAATCGGTCGTGGAGACGTACTGGCGGACGAACTCGTTCGCGAGAGCCGTCGACGCCGAACTCAACTCGCGCGACACCGCCGTCATGTGATCGGCGGTGGCGTGCGACGTGCCGGATGGTGCCATGATCACCCTCCCAGAACCGGGTCCGCAAGATCGGCATCGCCTCGAAGACCCGGGTCGTGGTGGTCTAACACGCTATGTCGTCCCACGTCAACGGCCTGCGGGCGCGACCCGGGCCCTCACCGGGGCCCTTCCGTCCAGTGAACGCGCCTGTGGACTGTGTCACCGGCACAGGTGCCCTGAGGGACTTTTGTGAGCGCGACCTCATGACATGGAGCGGCCTTAAACGTTGACTGTGTCGACATGCGGCGCGGACCGGCGCCACCGGTCCCCAGCGGAACCGCGTGTCGCCCGTTCCGGGTGCACGCAGGAACGGAGGGACGGTGAAATCATGACGGCGCGCACCACCATCACAAGGCTTCCCCCCGGCGGCGATCCCGCCCCCGGACGGGTCGCGCCGAGAGCGCGCGGCAGGCGTCCGACCTTCGTCACGATGGCGCTCGGACTGCCGGTCGCGTTCATGGCGATCGTGTACGCCTATCCGGTCGGCAAGATGCTGATGAAAAGCGTCACCGAGCCGAAGGCGGGATTCGGGAACTTCACCGAGGCGGCGACCGATTCGACGATCTGGGACGTCCTCTGGGTGACCGTTCGGCTGTCACTCGAAGTGGCCGTGCTCACGGTCGTCCTCGGATTCCCGGTGGCCTATTTCCTGGCCCGCACGTCCGCGCGTAAAGCGCGCTTCCTGTCCCTTCTCGTGGTCATTCCGTTCTGGACGAGCATCCTGGTCCGCTCGTTCGCCTGGATCGTCCTCCTCGGTGACAACGGGCTGGTGACCAAGGTGCTCGACCCGCTCACCGGGGACTCGCAGGGGCTGCTCTACAGCGAGAGCGCGGTGGTCATCGCGATGACCCACATCCTGCTGCCGTTCCCGATCCTGATCATCAAGGGCACGCTCGACCAGATCGACGCGTCGCTGCCGCGCGCGGCGCGGTCCCTCGGCGCGGGCCCGGTGCGGGCGTTCGTCCAGGTGTACCTGCCGCTGGCGGTCCCGGCGATCGTCAGCAGCGGCATGCTCGTGTTCGTCATCGGGCTCGGCTTCTACGTCACGCCCGCGCTGGTCGGCGGCCCGAAGCAGAGCACGATCGCCGTGGTGATCGCGCAGAACGTCCAGGTGAACTTCGACTGGGGGATGGCCGCGACGCTCGCGACCATGCTGCTGGTGCTGGCGACCGCGCTGACGCTGGTCGTGCGCCGCCTCACGAAGGTGAAGGGGCTGGTGTCCCTGTGAGCGTTCCCGCGAGCACGGTCGAGGCGCCCGGCGTCCCGAGGACGAGGCCGCCGACGCGGCGGCGCGGGCGCCTGCCCGCGACGCCCATGGAGCGCGCGCTGCACTGGTCGCTGCTGGGCGTGGTCACGCTGGTGTTCGCGTTCCTGGTGATCCCGATCCTCATCGTCGTCCTGGAGTCCTTCAACAGCGCCGACTACCTGTCGTTCCCGCTGGAGGGCTGGTCGCTGCACCACTACCGGCGGTTCTTCGCCGACTCGGCGTGGGTGGAGGCGACGCTGCTGTCCGCGCGGATCGCGCTGCTGGCGGCGGTGATCGCGACCGTGGTCGGCACGGTCGCCGCCTGGGGCCTGGCGCGCAGCACCAGCCGGGGCAAGGGCCTGGTGTTCGCGCTGCTGTACTCGCCGCTGGTGATCCCGATCATCGTGCTGGCGATGAGCTACTACTTCACCTTCGCCGACTACAAGCTGATCGGCCAGTGGCAGATGGTCGCGGTCGCCTACTCGGTGATGGGCATCCCCTACGTCCTCGTGTCGGTGTCGAGCGCGCTCCAGCAGTTCGACCCCGAGCTGGAGAACGCGGCGCGCACGCTCGGCGCCGGCATGACCCGGACGCTGCTGCGGATCACGCTGCCGTCGCTGACCTCGGCGATCTCGGCGGGCGCGCTGTTCGCGTTCGTGATCGCCTTCGACGAGGCGGTCATCATCCTGTTCGTGGCCGGCAACGACTCGGTCACCCTCGCGCGCAAGCTGTGGGACAGCGTGCGCTACGACCTGACGCCCACGCTCGCGGTCGCCGGAACGATCCTCATCGCCGTCTGCGTCGGGCTGTTCTGCCTCTCCGAGCTGATCAAGACCATCCGCGAACGGCGGGAGCGCCGATGACCGAGCAGGGACGCGCCGGGCGCGGCGCGCAGATGACCGACGAGCGGCCCGCCGGGGAGCGCCGGGCGGAGACGGCCGGGCAGGTCGTGTTCGACGGCGTCCACAAGTGGTACGGGGACGCGCCCGCCGTGCACGACTTCGACCTCGCGATCGGCAAGGGCGAGTTCGTCACGCTGCTCGGGCCGAGCGGCTCGGGCAAGACCACGAGCCTGCGCATCCTCGCGGGCCTGGAGTCGGCGACCGCCGGCGAGGTCTACCTCGCGGGGCGCGCGGTCACCGACGAGGTGCCCGAGAAGCGCAACATCGGGCTGGTGTTCCAGAACTACGCGCTGTTCCCGCACATGACCGTCGCGCAGAACATCGCGTTCCCGCTGCGGATGCGGCGGATGAAGAAGGCCGAGGCGCAGGGCCACGTGGACCGCGTGCTGGCGATGACGCAGCTCACGCCGTTCCGCGACCGCTACCCGCGCCAGCTCTCGGGCGGGCAGCAGCAGCGGGTGGCGCTCGCGCGGGCGTTCGTGTTCGACCCGAGCGTCCTGCTGATGGACGAGCCGCTCGGCGCCCTCGACCGCAACCTGCGCGACCACATGCGGCTGGAGCTCAAATCGCTCCAGCGGCGGATCGGCGCGACCGTCCTGTACGTCACCCACGACCAGGACGAGGCGCTGGCGCTGTCCGACCGGATCGGCGTCATGCACCAGGGCGTGCTCCAGCAGACCGCGCCGCCGGACGAGCTGTACGAGAAGCCCGTCAACTCCTTCGTCGCGAGGTTCCTCGGCCAGTCGATCTGCCTCCCTGCGACCCGGGTCGAGCAGGGCGCGCACACGGTCGTGGAGGTGGAGGGGATCGCGGGCCGGATCCTCGTCGACGCCGAGAACGACTGCTCGGCGGAGACGGGCGGCGAGTTCATGATCCGTCCCGAGCGGATCCGGATCGGTACCGACCGGCCCGACACGGCCGAGCGCAACGCGGTCGCCTGCACGGTCGCGGCGCAGGTCTACCTCGGCCCGCAGATCGAGGTGCACCTGCGCACCGAGCAGGGCGCGGAGATGCAGGTCATCGTGCCGTCGGCGGCCAAGGCCGACTACGCGGCCGGCTCGGCGCACTGGCTGAGCTGGACGGCGCGCGACTGCCGCTTCCTCGCCCGCGTCAACTGACCCCCCGCCGGGACACCGGCGTCCGAGAGCACACTCCCCCGCCGCGACCTCTGTTCGAGCATGCCGTGATTCGCACCGGAAAGGCGAAGTGATGGAAGTCCCAGCACTCAAGTGCTGCACCTGGCACATGGACGGCGACGTCGGTGTGCTCACGCTGAACCGCCCGGAACGGCTCAACGCGATCGCCAACACCGACATCGACGAGCTGGACCGCGTCGTCATGCGGGCGGGCAAGGACCCCGCCGTCCGCGCGCTGGTGATCACGGGCGCGGGGCGCGGCTTCTGCTCGGGCGCGGACGTCAAGGAGTGGGCGGCGCGGTCCGACGCCGACGAGGAGTCCTGGCCCGCGAAGATGCACCGGACGATCGCCCGCCTGTACTGGCTGCCCAAGCCGGTGGTCGCGGCGGTGAACGGCGTCGCCGCCGGGTCGGGCTTCGACATCGCGCTGACCGCCGACATGCGGTTCGGCTCGACCGCCGCCCGGTTCGGCCAGGTCTACGCCCAGCGCGGCATCTGCCCCGACGCGGGCGGCTCCTACCTGCTGCCCCGCCTCGTCGGCGAGACCCGCGCCGCCGAGCTGATCTACACCGGCCGGATCATCGACGCGGACGAGGCGCTGCGCATCGGCGTCGTCAGCGAGGTCGTGGCGCCCGAGAGGCTGCTGGAGCGCGCGCTGGAGCAGGCGCGGATCTTCGCGGCCGGGCCGACGGTGGCGATCGGCGAGGCCAAGCAGAACATCCGGCTCGGGCACACGATCGGGATCGAGGAGGCGCTGCGCAACGAGGCGCGGGGAGCGCGGATCTGCGTGCACACCGAGGACAAGGTCGAGGGCCTCCAGGCCGCGATCGAGAAGCGCCGCCCGGTCTTCGTGGGGCGATGATGACGATGTCGGAGGCCATGTCAGAGGTCGTGTCGGAGGTAGTGGCGGGGCACCGGCTCGACCGGCTGTTCCGCCCCGCGAGCATCGCCGTCGTCGGCGCCTCCCCCAAGGGCGGGTACGGGCTGCGGACGCTGCGGAACACGCGCGGCGCCGGGTTCGCCGGGCGGCTGTACGCCGTCCACCCGTCCCATGCCGAGGTGGACGGGGTGCGCGCCTACCCCTCGCTCGCCGACCTGCCCGAGGCGCCGGACGCGGTGGCCGCCGCGATCCCGGCGGCGGGCGTCCCCGCGCTGGCGGCGCAGGCGGCCGACCTCGGCGCGGGATCCATGGTCGTGTTCGGCGCCGGGTTCGGCGAGCGGGACGAGGCCGGGCGGCGGCTGCAACGCGAGCTGGTCGCCGCCGCCGGCGGCCGCCTCCCGCTGATCGGGCCGAACTGCCTGGGCGTCGCGAGCTTCCGGGGCCGCGCCGCGCTGTGGGGCATCGAGCTGCCGCTCCTGCACGCGGACGCCGACGGCGTCGTCGCGCTCGCCGCGCAGAGCGGCAACATGGCGCTGACCACGATGCTGTCGGGGCGGCTCCCGTCGGTCGCCTACGGGGTGTCGGCGGGCAACCAGGCCGTCCTCGACCTCGCGGACTGCCTGGAGTACTTCCTCACCGACCCCGGCGTCCGCGTCGTCTGCCTGGTGATGGAGGGCCTGGCCGACCTGGCGCGGTTCCGCGCCCTGGCCGAGCGGGCCGCCGCGCGCGACGTCGCGGTCATCGTGCTGAAGGTCGGGCGGTCGGCGGTGGGCGAGGCCGCGACGGTCGCGCACACCGGCACGCTCGCCGGGCGGGACGCCTCCTACGACGCGCTGTTCCGCCAGACCGGCGTCTACCGCGTCGACGACCTGGACGAGATGATCGCGCTCAGCTCGCTGCTGGCCGCGCCGCGCCGCCCGCGCGGCCGGAGCGTCGGCGTCTACGCCAGCTCCGGCGGGGAGTGCGGCCTGGTCGCCGACCTCGCCGACGCGACCGGCGTCGCGCTCGCGGACCTCGACCGGGCCGCGCGCGACCGGCTGGCCGCCGCGCTGCCGCCCTACATGGCGGTGCGCAACCCGCTCGACCTCGGCGCCAACGCCTGGGGCGACCAGGCCATGTACCGGACGGCCGCGCTCGCCATGGGCGCCTCCCCCGACGTGGACGTCGTCGCGTTCGCGGGCGACGCCCCCACCCACTCCGAGCCGCTGGACGAGATCGGCTGGCCCGAGATGGTGATCGGCGCGGGCGAGGCGGCGGCGGAGCTGGACGTGCCGGTCGTGCTGATGACGACGACCACCGACGTCACGTCCGGGCTGATCGCGCTCGCGCGGCGGCACGGCGTCACGCTGCTCGCGGGGGCGCGTCCGGCGCTGCGGGCGATCGCGCTCGCGGGGGCGCCGCGTCCTTCGATCGCACGGCCGGACGAGCCACCCGCCGATCCCGAGCGCAGGCGCCGCGCCGCCGCGCTCCTGGACTGCCCGCTGTCGGAGTCGCGGGCCAAGGAGCTGCTGTCGCTGTACGGGATCGGGTCGCCGTCCGGCGGGGTCGCCGCCGACGCCGACGCGGCCGCCGCGATCGCGGACCGCGTCGGCTACCCCGTCGTGTGCAAGCTCCACGCGCCCGGCGTCGCCCACAAGTCCGACATCGGCGGTGTCGAGGTCGGGCTGCGCGACGAGGACGCGCTGCGCGGGGCGTTCGCCCGCGTCATGCGGCGCGCCGCCGCGGCGGTCGACGCCCCCGGGGACGGCCCCGCGCCCGGCGTCCTCGTCGAGCGGATGGCGGGGCCCGGCACCGAACTGATCGTCGGCGGGCGCAACGACGCCGCCGGCTCCCTCGTCGTCCTCGGCGCGGGCGGCGTGCTGACCGAACTGCTCGGCGACTCGGCCGGGCTGCTGTGGCCGTTCACCCGCGACGACGTCCTCGACGCGGTGGGCCGGCTGCGGGCCGGCGCGCTGCTGCGCGGCTACCGGGGCTCGCCCCCCGCCGACCTCGACGCGCTGGCGGACGCGGCGGCCGCCGTGGGCCGCCTGCTCGCCGAACTGCCCGAGGTCGCCGAGATCGACGTCAACCCACTGCTGGCCGGGCCGGACGGCTGCCTCGCGCTCGACGCGCTGGTCGTCCGCCGCCCGGAGGAGAAAGGAGGGCGGGACTGATGGACTTCGCGATTCCCGACCACCTCGTGGAGTTCCGCGAGGCCGTCCGCAGGTTCACCGAGACCGAGCTGATCCCGCACGAGGACTACGTGGAGGAGCACGACGGACTGCCCGAGGAGGTCGAGCACCGGATCCGGGAGCGGGCCGTCGCGATGGGCCTGAACTCGATGGGCATGCCCGAGGAGGTCGGCGGCGGCGGGCTGGACGTGCTCAGCCAGGTGCTGGTCACCGAGGAGCTGTTCCGCGCGCTCGGCGGGCTGGCCGAGGTCGTCCCGACGACCCCGGGCATCCTGCTGGCCTGCGAGGGCGAGCAGCGCGAGCGGTTCCTGCTGCCGTGCGTGCGCGGCGACATCCAGTGGTGCTTCGCGCTGACCGAGCCCGACACCGGGTCGGACGCGGCGGGCATCAGCACCCGCGCGGAACTCCGCGACGGATCCTGGGTGATCAACGGCCGCAAGCGCTTCATCAGCCACGGCGACTCGGCCGACTTCGCGATCGTCTTCGCGCTCACCCACCCCGACCGCGAGCAGGACCGGATCACCGCGTTCCTCGTCGAGAAGGGCACGCCCGGGTTCGGTGTCGGGCAGCTCCACAAGACGATGGGCCACCGCGGCTACCGGCAGGCGGAGCTGGTGTTCGACGACTGCGCCGTCCCGGAGGGGAACGTGCTCGGCGAGCCGGGGCGCGGCTTCGGCATCGCGCACGGCGGGCTCAGCAGCGGACGGATCATGACCGCCGCGCGCTGCCTCGGCCCGATGGCCCGGCTCATCGACGACGGCGTCGAGTGGGCCAAGCAGCGGGTGCAGTTCGGCCGTCCGATCGCCGACTACCAGGCGATCCAGTTCATGATCGCCGACTGCGCCACCGACCTGCACGCCGCCCGGCTGATGACCTACAACGCGGCGTGGGCGGCCGACCAGGGCGAGGCGCCCAAGATCGTCCACGCTCGGGCGTCGGCGGCCAAGCTGTTCGCCAGCGAGGCGCTCGGCCGGGTCGCCGACCGCGTCCTGCAGATCTTCGGCGGCACCGGCTACATGAACGAGACCTACGTCGAGCGCGCCTACCGCAACGCGCGGATCGAGCGGATCTGGGAGGGCACCTCCGAGATCCAGCGCATCATCCTCGCCCGGCAGCTCCTGAAGCGCGGCATGTTCTCCTGACCCACCGCCCGCCCACTCACCACGAGGTCGACACCCGCCGCCCACCCCACGAAGGATCAGCCATGAAGATCACCGGCAACTCACCCTCACTCTCGCGCCGCGGCGTCCTGAAGGGCGGCGCGCTGCTGGCGGGCAGCCTCGCGGCGGCGCCCGTGCTCGGCGCCTGCGGCGGCTCCGGCGGCGGGGGCGGCAAGCGCGTCGTGGTCGCCGACTGGGGCGGCGCGCTCGTCGAGGCCGAGAAGAAGTACATCTTCGAGCCGTTCAGCAAGGAGACCGGCATCGAGGTCGTGGTGTCCGGGCCGCCGACCGGCGCCAAGATCAAGGGAATGGTCGACACCGGCAACATCGAGTGGGACCTCATCGCGGGCGGCCCCGGCACCGTGCTGCCGATCGGGCGCGAGTACTTCGAGACGCTGCCCGACAACCTGCTCAACATCCCCGGCATCGACCCGTCCTACGTCGACAAGAACTGGGTCACCTACTACCTGTTCTCGGTCGTGCTGGCCTGGAACACCTCGGTGATCGGGGCCGGGAAGCGGCTGACCGGCTGGCGCGACTTCTGGGACACCCAGAAGTTCCCCGGCCGCAGGTCGCTGCGCGGCGCCGACAACGGCGTCCCGCCGGACATGGAGTTCGCCGTGCTCGGCGACGGCGTCGACCCGAAGTCGGTGTACCCGATCGACGTCGACCGCGCGTTCCGCAGCCTCGACCGGCTCAAGGGCCACGTGCCGCAGTGGTGGGTGTCGGGCGCCCAGCCCGGCCAGATGCTCGTCAGCAAGCAGGTCGGCGCCACCAGCATCTTCTCCGGACGGGTCGGCGAGCTGAAGACCAAGGGCGCGCCGCTCGACTTCACCTACAACGGCGGCATGTTCGAGCTGGCGAGCTGGTCGGTGCCCAAGGGCGCGCCGAACAAGGAGAACGCCTTCAAGCTGATCGAGTACTCCGTCCGGCCGCAGGTGCAGGCGACGATCTGGAGCAAGTACCCGAACGGTCCCGCGAACTCCAAGGCGCTCGCGCTGATGGACAAGGAGTTCGCCAAGACGCTCCCGTCACACCCGGCGAACCTGGAGGTCCAGTTCCTCCAGAACAGCGAGTGGTGGGGGAAGAACCGCGACGCCGTCCTGAAGCGGTTCCAGCAGTTCGCGAAGTCCTGAGGAGAAACTTCTGTGGAATCACTGGCAGGCCGTGCCTACCTCGTCACCGGGGGCGGCAGCGGCATCGGCGCGGCCACCGCGCTCCACCTCGCCCGGCTCGGCGCGTCCGTGACCGTGCTCGGGCGCCGGAAGGAGCCGCTGGAGTCGGTCGCCGCCGAGGTGGAGCGCCAGGGCGGGCACGCCCTGGCGTTCCCCGCCGACGTCCGCGACCCCGACGCCGTGGGGGCGGGCGTCGCGGCGGGCCTCGACCGGTTCGGACGGATCGACGGGCTCGTCAACAACGCCGCCGGGAACTTCGTCACACCCGCCGAGAGCCTGTCCCCCAACGGCTGGCGCGCCGTCGTCGACATCGTCCTCAACGGGACGTGGAACTGCACGTCGGCGGTGGCCCGCGCGATGATCGAGGCGGGCACCCCGGGGGCGGTCGTCAGCGTGATCGCGACCTACGCGTGGACGGGCCATCCCGGCACCGTGCACAGCGCCGCCGCCAAGGCGGGCGTCGTGTCGATGACGCGGACGCTCGCCGTCGAGTGGGCGCGGCACGGCATCCGGCTCAACTGCGTCGCCCCCGGCCCGACCGAGACCGACGGCGCGGGCGGCGCCCTGTGGGCCACCCCGGAGGACCGCGCGCGCGTCCTCGCCTCGGTGCCGATGGGCCGGTTCGCGGTACCGCCCGAGATCGGGGACCTCACCGGGTTCCTGCTCAGCGACCGCGCGTCCTACATCACCGGTGAGGTCCTCACGGCCGACGGCGGGCAGTGGCTCGGCAAGCAGATCTACGGCCCGCCGCTCGGCGAGGCCATTACCACGACCAACGGAGGAGGCGCTCCCGCCGCTGGAGCGCGACACTGAACGTCCTACCGGCCGGCCTCCACACCCCTCCCGAGCAGCGTGACCGAGAGGGACGGCCGGCCGGTAGGCGTTGTTCATGAAGTCACGGCCCAAGGGGGCTCGCCTGGCGGCTCGCCCCCTTGACCGCGCCTTTGGCGGGCGCGGCATCGCTTCGCGATCTTCGCGGTGGGGCCTCGCCTCCGGCGTCGGCCCCACCGCTCAGCTACGCGCCCGCGCGACGGCTGAGGTCCCTGTGCGGCGCGTTCCAGCCGGTCACGGGTGCATCCGCGTGAGCGTCAGGCTCTCCATGCGGCGCGCTCCACCCGGCCAGGCACGCGTCCGCGCGAGCGCCAGGCTCTCCATGCGGCGCGTTCCAACCGGTCAGGCGCGCGTGCCGCGAACGGTGAGTCTTCGTGCGGCGCGCTCCAGCCGGTCAGGGGTGGGTTCGCGTGAGCGCTGAGGTCTCTTGTGGCGCGCTCCAGCCGGTCAGGTATGTGTCCGCGCGAGCGCCAGGCTCTCCGTGCGGGCGCGTTCCAACCGGTCAGGCGCGCGTGCGCGCGAACGGTGGGTCTTCGTGCGGCGTGCTCCAGCCGGTCAGGGGTGCGTCCGTGCGGGCGGTGGGTCTTCGTGCGGCGCGTTGCAGCCGGTCAGGGGCGTGCGGGGCGGGCTAGGTCTGGGGGGCGTCGGCGGGGAAGCCGGGGAGGCCGGGCTCGGGTTGGACGCCGACGGAGTTCAGCATCACCGCGACCGCCCAGTATCGGCCGACGACCGCGATCAGGTCGATGAGCTGGGCGTCCTCGTAGCGGCGGGCGAGCGCCTGCCAGGTGTCGTCGGAGAGGCGGCCCGCGTCGTGCAGTTCGTCCACCGCCTGGAGCAGGACCTTCTGGAACGCCGTCCAGCCGTCGGCGTCCGGGCCGTGCGGGACGCGTTCGATCTCGGCGTCGGTGAGCCCGGCGGCGCGTCCCATGCGGACGTGCTGGCCGAAGGCGTACTCCGACCCGCGCCGCCAGACGATCCGCAGGATCGCCAGCTCGCGGTCGCGGCCGGGCAGCGACGAGGCGTTCAGCAGGTACTCCTGGAGCGGGCGCTGCGCCTTCATCAGGCCAGGGTTGTGCGCCCACGTCCGGCCGACGTGCATGGTTCCGGTGAACGCGGCGTCGCCGAACAGCTCGCGTTCGAGCGCCTGGTACTCCTCGACGGGCAGCGGCGGGATGCGGGGTCCGGGCGTGGTCACGAGGCGCTCCCAAGGTCGGTGCGGACGGCGGTGCGCAGCGCGCCCGCGGCGTCGCGGTCGAGGTCGACGGCGGTGGGGATGGGGAAGTGCGGCGCGAGGATCGTCGCGCCCCGGTCGGCGGCGAGCGCGGTGATCCGCTCCCGGCTGCGCAGCGACTGGACGGGGTCGTGGTCGACCCTCGGCAGCCAGCAGTGGTGCTCCAGGTGGACGGGGTGATGCGCCAGGTCGCCGACCAGCAGCGCGGTCGCGCCGCCGGAGGCCACCATCACCGACACGTGCCCCGGGGTGTGGCCGGGCGTGGGCAGGATGGTGACCTCGTCGGACAGCGGCAGCTCGCCGTCGTAGGCGTGCAGGCGCCCGGCGCCGGTGACGGCCCGCAGGCGGGGGCGCGCCTTGGTCGCGAACTCGCGGTTCACCGGGATCTGGTCGACCTCGTCGCTCGTCCAGTAGTCGACCTCGCGCTCGTGCACGTAGACGGTCGCGTTCGGGAACGTCAGCGTGCCCTCGTCGTCCTTCACCAGCCAGCCGCAGTGGTCGGCGTGCAGGTGGGTCTGGACGATCCGGTCGACGTCGCCGGGCTCGACCCCGAGCCTCGCCAGCGTCGCGGGCAGCTCGCCCGCGCCCGCCATGCCCGGGATCTCGCCGGCGCGGTGGCCCCAGCCGGTGTCGACGAGCGTCACATGACCGTCGCCGGTGATGAGGAAACCGCCGAAGTTCACCGTGAACGGCGTGTCCGGGTCGGAGACGCCCACCTCCGGCATCCACTCCGACGGGTCGACGCCATGGAACCAGTACCGGCTGGACCGCTGCGCGACCCCGTCACTGATATGCGTCACCCTCATACGGCCGACATCGAGCGTCGCCGAAAGCACGCCACCACCCCAATCCCGCTTTCTAGCCCATTCGCTTGTACTTGACCCGCCACCGCACCTGGCGCTCCTCCCAGGCGCGCGGCCCCGGCGTGAGGGAGACCCCCGCCGGCGGCGCGGGCGCCCGCGCGTCCTCGGCCTCGTAGACCGCGTTGTACGCGGGGCAGCCGGGCGCGGGGTGCCGGAACTCGTGCCAGAGCTGGAAGCGGCTCCCCCGGTCGTAGCCGAACCCGGCGACGATCTCCGGGAGGTGCGTCCGCGTGTAGAAGTCGTCGAACTCCGCGACCTCGGCGGGCGACGCGTCGGCCGCCGGGTCCATCCCGATCATGGCGATGCGGCCCGGGACGAGGTCGTCCGCCCCGGTCGAGCCGGTGTTCCGCCAGATCATCCGCCACACGACCGCGATGCGCTCCCAGGGCGGCCCCGGCGTGTAGGTGACGCGCTGGTCCTCGGGACCGTCCAGGCGGGCGAGGAAGCGGCGCGCCGACTCCTCGCCGTCGATGCCGTAGACCGCGAGCCAGTACGGGACGGCGTCGCCCGCGCCACCGGAGTCGGTCAGCTCGTACCGCGCGGCGCTGACGAACCCCTCGTTGAGGGTGACGACCTCGCGCAGGTGGACCTCGTCGTAGAAGTCGGCGAGCGCCCGCTTCATACCCTCGGGCTCGTCCGGACGGGTGTTCAGGCCCACCGCGAGAAAGAACGGGCAGCTCAGCGGTTGTTCACCCATGGGACGGTCGCCACCTCCGCTCCGGCCGCACGGGCGGAGACATCGCTCGGACAATCATTCAGAATGAACCATACATTCTGCACCATGTCAATGGACATGCGACGGCACCCCGCCGGTGGCGGGGTGCCGTTCTCGCGGAAATCAGGTGTTGTGGGACGACGCGCCGCGGCGGGGCTTGCGGCGGCGCGGGCGCCGCGCCTGGCCCGCCGGCGCGGCGGCGGCGGCCTTGGCCGGGGCCTTGGCCGGGGCCTTGGCCGGGGCCTTGCCCGCGGGCTTGGCGGCCTGCTTGGCGGCGGGGCGCGCGGGCGCGGGGACGGGCGTGCCCGACGGGGTCCGGGCGCCGGTGATCCGGGCCAGCTCGGCGTCGCCGGGCCGGACGCGGGTCGTGCGCGGCGCGATCCCCGCGGCGGACATCATCGCGTCCACCTCGCGGCGCTGGTCGGGCAGGACGAGCGTGACGACCGTCCCGGACGCGCCGGCGCGGGCGGTGCGGCCGCCCCGGTGCAGGTAGTCCTTGTGGTCGGCGGGCGGGTCGACGTTGACGACGAGGTCGAGGTCGTCGATGTGGATGCCGCGCGCGGCGACGTTGGTGGCGACCAGGACGGCGACGTCGCCCGTCCGGAAGCCCTCCAGCGTGCGGTTGCGCTGCGACTGGGTCTTGCCGCCGTGCAGCGCGGCGGCGAGCACGCCCCGGGACCGCAGCTTGCGGACGAGCCGGTCGGCGCCGTGCTTCTTGCCCACGAACATGATCACGCGGCCGTCGCGGGCGGCGATGTGCGCGGTGGTCTCCAGCTTGTCGGTGTCGACGACGTGCAGCAGGTGGTGCTCCATCGTCGTGACCGCGCCCGCGGAGGGGTCGACCGAGTGCGTCACCGGGTCGTCCAGGAAGCGGCGGACGAGCGTGTCGACGTTCCGGTCGAGCGTCGCGGAGAACAGCATCCGCTGCCCGCCGGGCGGGGTCTGGTCGAGGAGCCGGGTGACCTGCGGCAGGAAGCCCATGTCGGTCATCTGGTCGGCCTCGTCCAGCACGGTGACCGCCACGTCGCCGAGATGGCAGTCGCCGCGCTCGATCAGGTCGGCGAGGCGGCCGGGCGTGGCGACCAGGACGTCGGCGCCGCGTTCGAGCGCGGCGGCCTGCCGCCCGATCCCCAGCCCGCCGACGACGGTGACGAGGCGCTGCCGCAGCGCGTCCGCGTACGGGGTGAGCGCGGTGGTGACCTGCTGCGCGAGCTCCCGGGTCGGGACGAGCACCAGCGCGAGCGGGCGCCGGGGCGCGGCGCGCCGGCCGTCGAGGCGGGCGAGCGTGGCGAGCCCGAACGCGAGGGTCTTGCCGGAGCCGGTGCGGCCGCGGCCGAGGACGTCCCGTCCGGCGAGGGCGTTCGGGAGCGTCGCCGCCTGGATCGGGAACGGGTCGGTGACGCCCTCGCGGGTCAGCGCCGCCAGCAGGGCGGGCGGCAGTTCGAGCTCGGCGAAGGACGAGACCGGGGGCAGGACGGGACGGCGGGCGCGGGTGGCGCTTCGGGGCATGGAACCTTCCTCAGTGATGGCGCGTGTCGAGGAGTGCTCCGCTGCGCGGGACCGGCCGGAGGGCCGGGCGAAGAAATCTCAAGAACGAACCGGGAGACGATGGGCGCGGGAACGGCGCGGACGGGCCGAGGGCCCGCCCGCGCCGTGCCGTGCAGGGTGTCAGGCGGGGACGATGTTCTCCGCCTGGAGGCCCTTCTGGCCCTGGGTGACGTCGAACGACACCTTCTGGCCTTCCTGGAGCTCGCGGAAGCCCTGCGCCGCGATGTTGGAGTAGTGGGCGAAGACGTCGGCGCCTCCGCCGTCCTGCTCGATGAAGCCGAAGCCCTTTTCGGCGTTGAACCACTTGACGGTGCCGGTGGCCATGGTGATCTCCTTTTGGCTCAGTCCGGGTCCCACACCCTGTGGGCCCGCGGACGCCGCGATGGCCCATCCGGAAGATCCGAACAACAAAAATGCGCCTGAGGTGGAACCAGCAGGCGCACACAAATGTCTATGGGAACCGCAACGTCCCGGACACTACCACATGACCCCGGGCCCCCACCGCCGGAGCGTCATGGAAGTGCCGCCGGGACGCCTCGGACGCAACGAATTCGCCAAGCGGTCACCGATCGGGGCCCCGTCAGGGTCCGGACGGGCGCATACTAGCGCTGATGAGACCCCCGCGAGCCGCGCAGCGGCGACACCTGCCCACCAGTCCCTTCAAGCCACCGCCACCGGCTCCGCCCGCCAAGGAGTTCGCCGTGGAGGACCGCGTGACCCACGACAAGTACGGCCTCGGCCGCGTGGTCGAGGTCGAGCGCGACGCCGTCTTCGTCGACTTCGGCACCCGCAAGGTCCGGATCCCGGCGCCGTACGCGAAGCTCTTCCCGCTCTGAGGCCGGGCCCTTCCCCGTTCGGAGGTCCCGGCCGCCGGTACCGCGCCGCGCGCTCAGGAGAACGTCCCGGGCGCCGGGGCGAGCCCGGTCGCGCGGCGTTCCTCCGCGAGCTCGATCAGGCGCGCCGACATGTCGGCGAAGAGCATCAGGTCCCGCGCCACGGCCGTCGTGAACGGCGACGCGCCGGGCCGGTCGACGACGGCCAGCACCCCGCGGGTCGCCTCGCCCGTCTCCAGCGGGAGCATGAGGATGGGGCCCGGCGGAAGCTCGCTGAGCCCCTGGTCGACGGCGACCCGCGACGAGAGGGCCCGCCGTGAGCTGAACACGCGTCCGATCATCGACCGGCCGCGCCGGACGGTCAGCCCGCGCAGCCGGTCACCGCCGGCGCCGACCGCGACCTCGATCCGCAGCGTGTTGCCGCCGTCCTCGGCGGGCAGCGCGACGAACGCCAGCGGCGCGCGGGCCATGGCGCGGGCGTGCTCGGCGACCAGGCCGAGCGCCTCCGCGGGCTCGGCGCCGCCCAGGATCGCGGCCATGAGGTCGAACGACGCCGCGAGCCGGTGCCCTTCCTCGGCGGGCCGCGGGGCCCGCGCCGGCCGCCAGGTGATCGGCGGCACGCCCGCGGGCCCCGCGCCGTCCCGCGGCGTCGCGGGCGGGGGCACGGGGCCGTGCCCAGCCTCGCCGTGCCCAGCCTCGTCGTGCCTGGCCTCCTCGCGCCGGGCGTCGCCGTGCCGGGCCTCGTCGTCCGGCCGGGCCGCCTCGTGCGGCGTCCCGGTCCCCGGCGGGTTCAGGCCGCGGCCGATCCGCCGCCGGGCCCGGCGAGCCCGGCCGCCTCGACGGTGCGGTGCACGCTGAAGTACCGGTCGAGACCGCTGATCTCCAGCAGCCTCGCGAGGTGCGGGCGGGGGGCGGCGAGCACGACGGCGGCGCCCTCGCGCTCCGTCCGCCGCCGCGTGCCGACGAGCAGGGCGAGGCCGGAGGCGTCGCAGAAGGTCACGTCCGCGAGGTCGATGACGACGAGGGCGCCCGGGTCGCGCAGGGCGATCCGCAGGGCCTCCCGCAGCGCTGGCGCGGTGGCCATGTCAAGTTCGCCGCGGAGGGCGACGACGGTGGCTCCCGGGCGGCGCTCGCGGCTCAGCCCGGTGGGGGGTGCGGGACGGTCGGCGCTGGTCATGCTGGTGTCTCCGATCCGGAGTACGGGGCCGCCGGGTTCGGACGCCATGGCGCGGGCGGGGTCGCCCGCGTCCGGCCGAGATGGTGTCGAGGCGTCATGGGTGCCGGACCGATCCGGACCCTTCAGGAGGCCGCGTAGTGGCGAACCAGGGGGAAACGGGCTTGGCCGCCCGCGTCGAGAACCCCTTGTCCACAACCGAGCCTACGCCCTCCGGGCCGGCGGCGCGGGCCGCGCGGGGCGGGGCGGCCCGCGCGACCGGGAGGCCGCCCGTTTATGCTCACGCAGGCGGGACGCGGTTTCGGTGCCGCGTACGGCATGTTTCCTGGAGCGAGGAGAACCGGTGGAGTCTCGATGAGCGCGCCCGACACACCCGGCGCGGGGCGGGTCATGACCGTGACCGGACCGGTCGCACCGGACGCCCTCGGGCACACCGTCACCTCCGTCCACGTGGTGAGCGACCTGCCCGCCGGCGAGAACGGCGGGGACGTCGACGAGACCCCGGTCGGCCTCGGGCTGCTCGGCGCGCTCAGCCTGGGCGCCGCGAACCGCGACAACGCGCGGCTGACCGAGGAGGGCGCGGCCGCCGAGCTGGCCGACTTCGCCGCGCTCGGCGGCGGGACGGTCGTGGACGTGACCGGCGCCGGCCGCGGCCGCGACCCCCGGGCCCTCGCCCGGCTCGCCCGCGCCACCGGCGTGCACGTCGTCATGGGCGCCTCCGGCGGTGTCGCGGAGGAGATCGTCCGCGAGGTCGTGGACGGGGTGGACGGCGTCCGCGCGGGCGTGATCGGCAGGATCGGGATGCTCGACCCCGACCGCGCGGCGCACCGGGCCGTGGCGGCGACCGTCGGGGAGGCCGCGCGCGAGACGGGCGCGCCCGTGCTGCTGGACCGCGCCGCGACCTACGAGGCGACGCACCGCGTCCTCGACCTGCTCGACGGGGTGGACCCGGCGCGCGTGGCCGTGGGCGCCTGCGACGCGTTCGCCACCGACCACGAGGCCCTCGCCTCGCTGGCCGAGCGGGGCGTGTCCGTCCAGTTCGACCGGCTCGGGCGGCTCACGAACGTCTACACCGAGGTGGACGACCAGGACGTCGCCGCCGCCGTCCTCGCGCTGGCGGAGCGCGGCCACGCCGAGCGGGTGCTGCTGTCCCCCGGCGTGTCCCGCAAGATCGACCTGAAGGGCTTCGGCGGCGGCGGGTACGGGTTCGTCGTCCAGCAGTTCGTCCCCTTCCTGCGGTTCCAGGGCGCCGACGACGCGCTCGTGCACGCCCTGACCGAGGCGAACCCGGCGCGCTGGCTGACGATCACGGAGGAACGCCGATGACCATCCCCAACCTCGCCGGCCAGGTGCTCACGGTCGCGGGACCGGTCGACCCGTCGGCGCTCGGCCCGACGCTCATGCACGAGCACATCTTCCTCGACCTGCGCCGCCCGGCCCACGCGCTGCGTCCGGGCGAGGACTCCCCCGAGGCGCTGGAGCCGCTGACGCTGGCCAACCTGGCCCGGACGCGGCACGGCGGCGTCAACGCCGACAACGACGTCCTCGCCGACTTCGCGGAGATGCTCGCCGAGGTCGGGGAGTTCCGGCGCGCGGGCGGCGGCACGATCGTGGAGGTCACGAGCCTCGGGATCGGCCGCGACCCGGAGTCGCTGCTGAAGATGGCGCGGGCGAGCGACCTCAACATCGTGATGGGCGCGGGCTGGTACACCCCGACGTTCCAGCCGCTCGACATGGACGACCGGTCCGTCGAGGAGTTGGCCGAGGGCATCGTCCGCGACGTCGTCGAGGGCGCGGACGGCACCGGGATCCGGGCCGGGATCATCGGTGAGATCGGCGCCGAGACCGCGCCGCTGACGCCGAACGAGCTGAAGAGCGTCCGGGCGTCGGGCCGGGCGAGCCGGATCACCGGCGCGCCGATCTCCTTCCACGTCGGCGGGGTCGGCGAGGAGAAGTTCGCCGTCCTCGACATCCTGGACGAGGAGGGCGTCGACCCCGCGAACGTCGTCTTCGGCCACGCCGGGGACATGGCCGTCGACCTGGACTTCGCCCGGCGGATCCTCGCGCGGGGCGTGTTCATCGAGTTCGACTTCCTGACCTCGCCGGGCAGCCCGTGGGGGCATCTCGTGCTGATGAGCGACCACAAGGTCGCGCGCGGCATCGCGAACCTCGTCGCGGAGGGCTTCGCCGGGCAGATCGTGCTCGGCCACGACGTCTGCCAGAAGATCCAGCTCAAGCGGTACGGCGGGCAGGGCTACAGCTACATCCCCGACCACTTCCTGCCCGCGCTGCGGCGGCTCGGCGTCGGCGAGGACGCGCTGCACGCGATCATGGTGGAGAACCCCGCGCGCGCCCTGACGTTCACCGCGCCGGCCCCCTGACCGGGGTCAGGCGATCGCGCGCAGGCGGACGCCGAGCGCGCCCCGCGTGATCTCGCCCGCGGCGCGGGTGGCGAGCGTGCGGAGCGCTCGTCCGGGCGGGCCACCGGGGGACGCCGGGCGGGCGGTCCGTACGCTGGCACCGTGTCCGAGCAACGGATCTTCAGCCCCGGCGTCGACGCCGCCGCCGACGGCGACATCGGGTGGGTCACGGTGCGCAACCCGGCGCGGCGCAACGCGCTGTCGATCGCGATGATGGACGCGCTCGGCCGGGCCCTCGACCGCCTCGACGCCGACCCCGGGGTCAAGGTGATCGTCGTGCGGGGCGAGGGCACCGCCGCGTTCGCCGCCGGGGCCGACATCTCCGAGTTCGAGGCGGAGCGCTCCACGGCGGAGGCGCGCCGCCGCGCGGACGGCGCGATCACCGACCTGTTCGGCGTGCTCGACCGGCTCGCGACCCCGCTCATCGCCATGATCCACGGGCACTGCCTCGGCGCCGGGCTGGCGCTCGCGCTCGGCGCCGACATCCGGATCGCCGACGACCGGGGTCGGTTCGCGATCCCGGCGGGACGCCTCGGCCTCGCCTATCCCGTCCCGCTCGTCCACGCGCTGGTCCGGGCGGTGGGGCCGGGCCAGGCCGCCGAGATCCTGTTCACGGCGGCGCCGCTGGGGGCCGCCGAGGCGCTCCGGACGGGGCTGGTCAACCGCGTCGTCGCGCCCGGGGAGCTGGAGGAGGCCACCCGCGCGACGGCGGAGCGGATCGCGGCCAACGCGCCGCTGTCGGTGCGGGCGGCCAAGACGGCGATCAGGTCGGCGGCCGATCCGGCGCTGGCGGCGGCGGCCGAGCGGCTCGCCGAGGAGTGCGCGGAGTCCGGCGACGCCCGCGAGGGGCGGCGGGCGTTCATGGAGAAGCGCCCCCCGCGCTTCACCGGCCGCTGAACCCCCTCATCGGCGCCGGTGCGCCGATGACCCCCGAACGGCTGTCATGACAATTCCGTCAGCATGATCGAATAATGGAGGGGCCCGCCGAGGGGAGCGCGGGCCCGGCCGGTACGGGGGGTCGGGGCCGTTCCCAGGGTTCTCCGGTTCGGCGTTGGAGAGCACGGCGACGGGCATCGGACCGTCCCCCTGAGAAAGGGCCGTGACCCAATGTGCGAACGCTGCCGGACGTCTCTCCGAACGGTTCGACGGGCGGGCCGATGAGACTACGGGAACGCGTGCCCAAGATCGGGCCGACCCGCGAGGTCGTCGCCGCTAGGACCCTCGACAGGGTGACTCCGCTGCTCCGGACGGTCGGCGTGACACGTGTCGCCGACATCACCTGGCTGGACCGCGTCGGCATCCCCGTCTTCAACGCGATCGTGCCCCGCTCCCACGACCTCCTGTCGGTCTACAACGGCAAGGGGCGGACGCGGGACGACGCGCGAGCGTCGGCGATCATGGAGGCGGTGGAGCGGTTCGCCGCGTGGCAGCCGAGGACGCCGGACGTCGTCGCCTCCTGCGCCGAGCTGGAGGCCGCGGGACGTCCGGTGCTGAACCCGGCCGACCACAACCTGGCGCCGGGTCACGCCTACCGTCCGGACAGACCCATCTCCTGGGCCACGGGGTTCGACCTGCTCGGCGACGAGGAGGTCCTCGTGCCGCTGTGCCTCGCGGGCTACTACGTCGACTTCCACGAGCCGCAGCCCTTCTCCGTCAGCACGAGCAACGGGCTGGCGTCCGGGAACTCGCTGGAGGAGGCGATCTGCCACGCGCTGTGCGAGGTGATCGAGCGGGACGCGCTGACGCTGGCCGACCTCGTCAGCAACCGGCTCCGGCACATGGTGCGCGACAAGCTGGGCGACCGCGTCCCGCCCGGCGTCGAGGAGCGGCTGGAGGACCGGCACCCGAGCGTCGACCTGGACACGCTGCCGGAGTCGGCGGCCTGGTTCGCCGGGCGGATCGTGGACGCGGGGCTGCCGCTGGTCGTCCGCGACCTCACCTCCTCGCTCGGGATCGCCACCTTCGCGGCCGTCACGCACGAGAGCGTCGCCGAGACCTTCTCCCCCGGGCACTCCGGATACGGGACGCACCCGAACGCCGAGGTGGCGCTGGTGCGGGCGCTGACCGAGCTGGCGCAGAGCCGCGCGGTGGACATCCAGGGCATGCGCGAGGACATCACGCTGCCGCAGGAGCACAACGGCGAATGGGCCGAGCACGTGTCGCGCGGCGGGTCGGTGGACGGGTCGGTGTGGCCGTGGCGGGAGTCCGCCCGGCCGGTGCGCTTCGGCGACGTCCCCGACCATCCGAGCGACGACGTCGTCGCCGACATCGACCTGATGCTCGGCCGGTTGGAGCTCGACGGCCTGTACCGGGCCGTCGTCGTGGACCGGACGCCGCCGGGCTTCCCGGTGCACGTCGTCCGGGTGATCGTGCCGGGGCTGGAGTCCTGGGCGGTCGACCAGAGCAGGCTCGGCCGGCGGGCGGGCGCGTGCTGGGAGGCGGCGCTGAACGAGGCCCGCGGCCGCGGGCGGGAAGCGAGGACGGCATGACGCGCGCCGTGGTGTTCGCGGGGCCGAGCATCGACAGGGCCGCGATCGCGGAGCTGGCGCCGGTGGAGGTGCGCCCGCCGGTGAAGCGCGGCGACCTCGACGCGCTGCTCGCCGAGCCCGACCCGCCCGGCGTGGTCGGGATCGTGGACGGCCAGTTCCTGCACGGCCTGATGATCTCGCCCAAGGAGGTGCTGCGGGCCCTCGACCGGCACCCGCGCCCGGTGCGGGTGCTCGGGTCCTCCAGCATGGGCGCGCTGCGGGCCGCCGAGCTCTCGGAGGAGGGCATGGTCGGCGTCGGGCGGGTCTTCGAGCTGTACCGGTCGGGCGAGGTGGACGCCGACGACGAGGTCGCGATCACCTTCGACCCGGACACGCTGCGCCCGCTGTGCGAGCCGATGGTCAACATCCGGATCGCGGTCGCGGCGGCGCGGGACCAGGGGGTGGTCTCGGCGGAGGCCGCCGAGACCGTCCTCGCGGCGGCGAAGGATCTGTATTTTCCGGAACGCTCCTACGAACGGATCCTGCGGCTGCCCGCGGTGCGGGAGCGCGTCGGCGCGGACGAGCGGGACGCGCTGCGCGCCTTCCTCGACTCGCCCGCCGCGCCGGACGCCAAGCGGGAGGACGCGGTGGCGCTGCTGCGGCTCATGCACGGCCGATAGCGAGGGCCGACAGCGGGGGCCGGTGGCGACGACCGGTGGCGAGGCGGCTTCACACCAGGGGGATGTGCCAGTGTCGACTCAGCTCGCGGGCCCGGAAGCGCCCGCCCATTTCCTGCCCTGCCGGGCGATAGTGATCGAGATCGTGAGCACCACGCCGCTGCTGCGGCACGGCCTCGCCGAGCTGCTGCGGAAGGTCCCGGGGTTCCAGGTGCACGACGCCGACGCGCCGAGCCCGGAGCTCGGCGCGGGGACGCGGCCGTGCACCACGATCCTCATCACCGACGACGACGAGGACGCGCCGGACGCGCTGGTGGAGCCGATCCTGTCCGCCTCGCCCCGGTCGAAGGTGATCGTCCTGACCGACTCGGGCGACCACCTGTTCCTCGGCAAGGTGCTCACCTCGGGCGCGCACGCGTGCCTCGCCAAGCGCGTCCAGCTCGACGAGCTGGTCTCCACGATCATGACCGTGCACCGCGAGGACGGGCGGTTCGTCCTGTCGGCGCCCGTCGAGGCCGTGCGGCGGCTGCGGCCGGGGCCGGCCGGTCCCGGCGCGCTGACCAACCGGGAGACCGAGATCCTGCGGCTGGTCGCGGCGGGCATGCGGAACCGGCACATCTCCCGGCGGCTGTTCATCACCGAGGCGACCGTCAAGCGGCACCTCACCAACATCTACGGCAAGCTGGAGGTGACCTCCCGGGCCGAGGCGGTCCGGAAGGTCGTGGAGTCGGACCTGCTGCGCGACTAGCCGTCGGGCGGTCGGCCGTCAGGCGAAGGCGGCGCCCACGGACGCCAGCGCCGTGTGGACGCTGTGCCCTTCGGCGGCGGCCTCGACCTCGAAGACGCTCACCGACGTCGGCGGGTATCCGATCAGCTCGATCGCCCTGCTGACCTGGGCCGGGCCGCTCATGTGCTCGACGGTGTCCCACAGGTAGACGGCGCCCCAGACGCGGCGTTCGGGGTTGGCGAACCAGACCTTGAACCGCATGCCGGGGAGCTGCGAGTACGCCTCGACGGCGTAGTCCCTGAGGTAGGCGCGCAGGTCGTCGATGGAGACGTCCGACTCGGCCAGGTCCCAGACGACGAGCTGGAGGTACATCGCTTCGGCTCCTTGCGAGGGCTTACGGGAACGGGTGGGGGTGCGGGTTGGCATCGGACGGCTCCAGCGGCGCGTCCCGGTATCCGAGCCGGTGCGGCACGTCGCGCAGGCGCGGGATGCCCTCGACCCGGCGCTGGTCGTGGCCGAACGTCATCGGCAGCGTCCCGGGGATGATCACCTTGACGCAGGACAGGTCGAACGCGCGGTGCTCGGGCGTCGTCTGGTCGACGACGATCACGTCCAGGCCGGCGTCGAGGTAGCGGCGCGCCAGCTCCCGGAGGTCGTCGCCGAGGTCGGTGTGGCGGAGCGCGGCGGGACGCCGCATGTCCGCGAACCGGACCGTGCGCGGCGTGTCCACGAGGAAGTCGAGGCGGGAGAACGCCTCGCGCGTGCCGTAGAGGAGGGAGTGGTCGGCCATCTCCCTGACGCGGGAGGGGTCGTCCACCATCGCGCGGGCCCGGTCCCGCTCCGCCGGGTAGCGGCGGACGAGGTCGGACAGGATCGACCCCAGCTCGCTCAGCGCGTTCTCCACGGCCGACTCGGGATCGAGGTGCGATCCCGCCGCGCACACCGCCGCCGGACGGTCGTCCCGGGACGAGGGGTCGACGGCCATGACCCACGCGCAGGGGATGCCCTGTTCGAGCGTGGTGTCGAACGCCATGACGTCGTATCCGGTCTCCGCGCGGATCGCCTCCGCGATGAGCGGGACGGTGGGTCCGCGCGCCGAACCGAGGTCGATGCGCGGGACGGGCATGCGCGCGTACCAGGTCATCAGGAACGCGTCGCGCTCGGCGACCTCCAGGACGCCGTGCAGGATCGCCTCCTCACGGCACCCGCCGAGCGCGCACCCGTTGGAGATCTCGTAGACGAACCGGCCCTTCCCGGAAGCGTGCACGCGGTAGTAGGCGTAGGTCTCCGGCACGAGGATCGGCGCGTCCCGCCGGAACGAATATCCCCACACCCAGTCGTATCGGCGATCGGGGTCGAACGGCTCGTAGCCGGGCGGCTGCCGCTCGGGCGGGTAGAGACCCAGCTCCACCGGGTCCAACGCGCGGTCGCGGAGTTCGGTGTGGCTGCCGCGGACGGCGGTCCGCCTGCCGCCGGGGAACATGCCGCCGTGCCGCTCCAGCGCTTCGAGGATCGCGACGAGCTCGCTGCTCTCGTAGCTGCGGGTGCGGCCGTAGCCGCCCTCGGTCGCGCCGTCCCGCAGGCCCATCCACGCGGCGGCGATCACCGATCCGGCGTCGCTGTCGCGGGCCAGCAGCCGGATCAGCCCGCACTCGGCGTCCACGTACGTCGCGGCGAGCGCGTCCCGGTGCGCGGCCAGGTCCCGGACGCGGTAGCGGCCGGGCGCGAGCTTGCGCCTGGGCCGCGGCACGATCCGGGCCGCGTCCTCGGTGTCGTCGTCCAGGCCGCCGCACACCGGGCACATCGGGTCGGGCAGGAACGCGTGCCTGGTCACCTCCAGCGTCCGCAGGTCGAGGTAGAGCAGCGCGTCGGACGTCCGCGCGCGGCCCCGCGCCGACCGGTCGATCTCGTCGGCGACCAGCGCGGCGACGGTGTCGGCGGCGAGGCCGGTGAGCCACGCCGACGGCCTGCCGCCCAGCTCGTCCCGGTGGTCGGCGAGGACGGTGTCGTGCGCGCGGGAGTGCAGCCGGTTGGCGCGCCGCCGCTGCTCCGCGCAGTCGGCGCAGCCGGGTTCACCGGGGCGTTCGAACGGGCCGATCACCACGCGTCCCAGCTCGGCGCGGACCGGGATCCAGGGGATGTTCCGTTCCCGGCTCAGGGAGCGCGCCCGGGGATGGTCGGCGGTGCTCCAGGTGTCGGCCGCGCTGACGACCACCGAGGCGCCGCCTGGGCCGGTCACGCGCGTGTCGCGCGCGACGGCGTCCGCGAGCGTGCCCGCGCCGAGCAGCAGCACGTCAGGCATCGGCCATCACCACGTGGACCGTGTAGGGCATCACGGCGCTCACCTCCGGGTCGTGGTCGAGGGGGACGACGACGGGCTCGTGCCCGCGCGCGGCCAGCGCGGCCACGACCGTGTCGAGATCGCATCGGCCCGCCGGAGCCGGCCGGAGCGGGCCGTCCGCGGGCAGGGGCGGGACGGGCGGCGGGGCGTAATCGGGCTGCCCGTGCAGGCGCGACTGGTGGTCGAGGATCGCGGCGCCCAGGGCGTCGCGCAGCGCGCCCGCCATCGACAGGCCGCTCGCGCAGCCCCGCGCCGAGGCGCCGATCTGGCAGTGCACCGTCGGCGCCGGGAAGTCGCCGCCGAGCCGGTGGAGGGTGACGTCCTCGCCCAGCGCGTCCAAGATCGTCAGATAGCGCGAGGTGACCGGGTCGTGCGGGACGTCCGCCACGTCGACGCGCGGGGCGTCGCCGGGCGCCGCGTCGAGCGCCAGCCGCCGGACGCAGGCGAGGACGCCCGCCGTCACCGCGTCCCGCCGCGAGTACGCCGAGACGATCTCCGGCGGGACGGCGAACGGCACGTCCGCCGACCGCAGCGCGGGGAACGCCCTCGCCACCCGGACGAACCGCTCCCGCCCGCTCGCCGCCGCCCGCCCCGGCACGTACACCTCGCGCCAGGCGCCGTCGCGGAGCAGGGCGAGGGCGTGGAACGGGTCGTCCTCGCCGGGGAAGGCGGGCTCGCCGTCGGGGCCGGTGAGCCGGCGCGGGTCGATCATGAGCGAGCCGTAGGCGGAGAACGCGGCGAGCGCGGCGGCGAGGCGGGCGGCGGCGAAGCCGAGGCCGGCGCCGGTGGCGCGCGCCGGGCGGGCGCCGGGCCCGAGCAGCCCGACCGGGTCGGACACCTCCATCTCGCACACGTGCAGGGGAAGCTGGACGAAGTCGCGTTCCGTGGGCGGCCCGAAGACACCGACGTGGTCGTCGACGAGGCGGGCGGCCCGGCGGGAGAAGTCGTCCTCGTCCAGGCGGGCGTCGCCGCTCTCGGTCGGCGGCGGCGAGGTGGAGTCGAAGGGGTGCGGGACCACCGTGTGCGTCCGGCGGGCCAGCGTGCGCGGATCCAGCCGCGTGACGGTGCCCGGCTCCGGCCGTCCGACGCCGGTCAGCGACCGGAACACCTGGTGCATGAGCTGCGCGGAGGCGACCCGGCCCGGCACGCCGTCCCACGCGGCGGGTGCGGCGGGCCCGGGGCGGCGGGCCGCGCGGCGCAGCTCGATCGAGGTGGCGCCCGGCCCGTCGCCGACGCGCGGGCCCGTCGCGGCGCACCACAGCGAGCCGTCCAGGACGAGGCCCAGCACCAGGTCGGCGCCCGCCTCGGCGCAGGCCCGCTCCATCTCGGCGGCGGACGGCCCGCCGAGGTGCACGACGAGCCCGGCGCCCTCGACCGGCCCGCCCTCCACCACGCGGACGGACGCGATGCCCGACCGGCGCGCGGCGTCGGCCATGGCGGCGGCGGAACCTCCCGCGCCGACGATCAGGACCCGCTCGTCCTGGTAGGCCCGGAACGCCCGCTCGGCCCGTTCCCGCGTGTCGTGGAAGTAGCCGAGGAAGGAGACCTCGTCGCGCCGCCCGTTCACGGCGTCATCGGCGGGCTCCCCGTCCCGCTCCGGGACCTGTTTGATCGCCCCCCTGCGCACCAGCGCGGCCAGCAGCCCCCGCACCATCTCGCGCCGCTCGCCGGACAGGTTCTCCGTCAGCTCCGCCAGTGAATGGCGGCCGTTCAGATAGGGCGCCAGCCTGACCAGCAGAGGATGGACGGACGAGCCTCCGAAAATGACCGGCCCGTCGTGCGTCAGCATGTAGAGGCCGTCGCCGGAACGGGTGTAGTAGACGTCGGGACGCAGCAGCAGCGCCCCGGAATCCCGCGCCTCGCTCATGGCTTCTCCGTGTGGGTGGAGGCGGGACGGCTGCCGAGCATGAACTCACCGACGGCGCCCTCCTCGGTGAACCCGGTGCCGGTCACCGCGTTGAACGTCCGGGAGTCGCCGCCGCCGAGCCCGCACGGCGCCAGCCCCATGGCGGTCGCGACGAGGTACATCGTCTGGTAGAGCACGCCGACGTGCTTGAGGATCAGCGAGTACGGCATCTGCTCGTAGGCGCGCATCAGCCGGCCGAAGCGGGCGGTCACGACGATGAGCACCTGCGGGGCCGCGCGGACGAGCGTCCCCTGCCGCGCCGTGGCGAGCAGCCGGGCGGTCTCCGCGCCCGGCTCCCGGACGCGCCGCAGCACGTGGTCGTGGCCGTCGTAGTGGTAGGCGCCCGCGTCCAGCCCGGACGCCAGCCGCACGACCGGATACAGCTCCAACTCGTACGCGGACCCGCCCGACGGATAGGGCCGTCCGGTGAGATGCCCGCCGTTCTCGGATGAGACCGTACGGATCCGCGCGCACCGGTAGAGGAATTCGCCGAGTTCCTCCAGCGTGATCGGTGCGGCGTCGTCATGGACGCGCACCGACCGCCGATCCTCGACCACGGCGCTCAGCGTCGGATCGCCGTGCCGGAGTTCCGCCAGGTCGGGGCGGTAGAGCGGAATCGGCTCTCCCGGATAGGGCTCGCGCCGGAACGGCGGCTCCTCGTAGACGCCGTCCGCCCAGCGGGTCCGGCCGTAACCGCCCCCGAGACGGTCGCGGTCGCCCAGGCGGCTGCGCCGGTGGAACCACAGCTCGTGGACGCTCCATTGGCGGAGTCGCGCCTCGTCCTCGTCCTCGTCGCCGGTCACGGCCAACCCCGTCCGGAGCAGGTCGCGCTCCAACCGCCGCGCGGCGGGGCCGCCCGCCCCGACCCCGCCCACGACCCCGAACAGCGCGGGATCGTGCAGGTGGACGCGGCCCCACGACAGCGGGGACTCGACGACCAGGTGGCCGTCCTCCCGGTGGACGACCGCGAACCGCGACAGCACGGCCTTTCCGCCGGGCTCCGCGCGGGACTGCACGTTCGGGACCGCCTCGGGGCGGCCGGTGGGCTGCACCGCGTACAGCGGCACGCCGTCCCGCAGGACCTCGGTCGTCAGCCACCCGCCCTCCCGCAGCCTCCCGACGAGTTCGGCCTCACGGCCGTCCGCCGCGTCGGCGGCGCCGGTGACCAGGCGCTTCAGCAGTTCGCTTTTCCAGGGTTCGGCGGGGCCGAAGTCCTCGAAGCGGGAGCCGATCACGAGCCGGAGCCGCCCGTCGCGGGCGATCGCCCTGTAGACCCCGGCGACGAGCGCCAGCCGTTCGGTGAGCACACCCGGGGCCTCGGGCGAGCCGATCATCTCCGCACCTCCCCGACCGGGGTGCGGGCCAGTTCCGCGACCGAGACGCCGAGCGCGTCCTCGACCGCGCGGGCCGCCATGTCGCAGAGCAGGAACCGTTCGACGGGCTTCACGCCGAGCCGGGTCAGGTGGAGATAGGTGCAGTTCAGCATCAGCTTGTAGCCGAGGAACCAGTCGGCCGCCTTGACCTGCTCGTTCCACACGTCGCTGCCGAACAGCTCGCGGTGGAAGGGGCTGACCCTGGTCAGGTCGGTGATGCCCAGGGAGTCGGCGCCGGGCGGCGGTCCGTCGTCGGAGAGCAGGCCGTCCGCGACGGCGCGGTCGCGCAACGGCAGAAGGGTGTCGACCCATTCGCGGACGTGCGGGACGTGCCCGCCCCCGCCGTCGAGCGCGGAGGCCACCGCCCGCACGCGGCCGGTCAGCGCCGCCGCGTTCCGCCGGTAGTGCTCGTCCCACCCGGACGAGAGCCCCCGCCCCTCGGGAAAGCCGTGCAGGAACGCGTCGGAATGCGAGCGGTAGGAGATCGCCCCGCGCGCGAGCCCGACGCCCGACAGCGTGTGCGCGGTCGCGACCATCAGGTCGAACGCGGCCGCGAGCCGCTGCCGTCCGGCCGCGACGGCCTCGGTCATCGCGAAGGCCAGGCCGCTCGTGCCGGAGTAGAAGTCGGCCTTCAGCGCGTCGATGTCGAAGGTGCCGGTGAACCGGATCGTGTTGTCCCATCGCCAGGGCAGCAGGTCCTCGGTCTCCGACTCCAGCTCGGCCAGCCGCCGGTGCATCGGAAGGTGCTCCTCCGGCACGAGCCGCCGCGTGGACGGGCATTCCAGCAAGAACCCGCCCACCGACTCGGTGACGGCGGGTCGCACGACGGTCTCCAGCGCGTCCCGCTCGCACCGGACGCAGATCCGCACGTGCGGTCCGTGAATCCAGTGCCGGAGGAAGAACGCGGCCTCGACATCTCCCGCGAAACGCTGGAACGCGGGCCTGATCCCGTCGAGGATCAGCGCCTCCTTGTCGTCGGCGTAGTAGTAGATCCGGAAGCCGTACCACCGCATCGCCTCAGCTCCCCTTCTCGGTGATGGACTCCAGCGCCGCGACGGCGAGCCGCCGCAGCCCGATCTCCGCCGGGAGGTCGACGGCCAGCCGGTTGCAGACCAGGTGCGCGCAGATGTCGACGACGGTCAGCACGGACAGGTCGGCGACGACGCGTCCCGGCCCCTCCCACCCCGACGGGGGCGGGCGGAGCGCGCCGCGGTCCAGCTCCTCCTGGAGCGCGCCGCGCAGCGTCCGCACCGACCGCAGCCACTCGACCAGCAGCCCCTTCCCCGGGTGACCGGGATCGAGGGTCGTCAGCGCCCGCATCCGGCGCGCGACCGCGACACCCTTGTCCAGCCGCTCGGCGTCCGGCTCCGGCGGCGGAGCGAGCGGAGCCGCCGGGTCCTCGCGGCGCGGCGCCGAGCTGATCCACCCCACCAGCCGCGCGGGATCGGGCTCGCAGGTCAGCCAGGCGAGCAGCAGCATCGCGAACGCGGCCGTGGAGCGCTCCCCGGCCGAGGCGCCCGACACGAGCAGCCGCATCGCCAGCTCGCTCGAATCGGTGAAATGCCGCTCGACGGCCTCGATGGCCGCGCCGTACCCGTAGCGGTCGTGCTCCCGCCGGTACGGGACGGGGACGACGGTGTCATTCGGCTGAAGGGTCGCGAATCCCGGCTCGACCTCCTCCCAGGAGGCGAGCATCTCGGCCGTCCGCGCGTATTCGTCCTCGCCCATCGACGGCTCGGACGGGTGGTCGCGCAGATACGCGCCGACGTGCTTGGTGAAAGCCTGCTCGATCTCCTCCGGCGGCGTTCCCGCCGAGGGCAGCGCACGCAGCCGGACGTGCGGCCCGCCGTCCCAGTAGCGCAGGAAGAACCACCCGGCGATCCGGCCGCCGTCGGTCAACTCCCGGGCCAGCGGCGCGACCGCCTCCCTCAGCAGCCGGTCCTGGTCGCCCTGGTGGAAGGCGTGCAGGCTGACCCAGCCGTGCTCGCTTCCGTGCTCGCTTGCGTGCTCGCTCATCTCACGCCACCCCGCCGGAGATCTCGACCAGGAACTCCGACACGAAGCCCCCGGCCGCACCGGCCGCGGTCGGCTCCGGCAGCGCCTCCTCGAACACGATCACCGGTCCCGGCGTCTTCAGCATCCGTTCGAAGACGGCGACGAGATGCCAGATGGCGAAGTCGATGTAGACGGGCTTCCGCGATTTGTCGAGCACCCATTTTCCCCAGTTGTTGTCTTCGGCGTCGTCCTGCCAGAGGCCGTCCGCCCACATGCGCACATAGCAGCGGCCGGGAATCCCGTTCGCGCGCAGCCAGCCGACCAGCCTCACCAGGTGATCGGCGTCGGACTCGGCCTTGCGGCGCGCCGGGACGAGGCCGGTCGGGACGCTCCACCGCGCCCGCCGCAGCACGACCCGTCCCGCCTCCACGCGGGGCGCGGCGACGATCGAGGTCGGCGGCTCCCAGTCGGGCGCCAGCGGGGAGAAGCTCGGATGCAGGTAGTAACTCGCCCCGAAAGCCCAGGTCAGGAAGCGCGCGACGGGCGGCAGCAGGACGTCGGCCATCATCCCGAGGTGCAGCGGGACGACCCGCTCCCCCAGCCGCCGCGACACGAGGTCCGCCAGCCCGGTGCGCGGGTCGTGCACCATGTCCAGGTCGCCCAGGGGCAGCCGCTCGGACGCGGGCCGCGCGGAGACGGTGTGCGGATAGTCGATCTCGTATGCGGTCCCGGGGGCGCGGGCGTTCAGCGCGGACGCGAACGTCCCGCCCAGTTCCGCGAACACCGTGCCGGGCGGCGCGTCGAAGGGGCGCTCCGGCGGAACCGCGCCGCCCGCGAATCCGGTGAGCCGCCGGATGCGGCTGCGCCCGCGCCCGTACCCGGCGTGCGCGACGTTCAGCGTGATCAGGTCTCCGGCCCTCTGCACGTAGCAGCCCATCGAGACCGGCGCGCCGATCCACTCCGGGGAGCGCGCGGCGAGGGCGCGCAGCCGCGCGACCGGGGCGCGGACGACGCCGTCCGCGTCGGCGGGGACGAGCACCGCGCGGCGCGCCGCGTCGCGGATCCGGCCCAGCTCGCGCAGCCGCTCCAGCGGACTGCCCGCGAGCGCCGCGTCCCCCGCCATCGGCGACGCGCGCAGGAACCGCACCAGTTCCCGCGCCGCGCCGGGCGCTCCGTCACCCCGGTTCATCTCCTCGTGGACGGCGCGGAACAGCTCCAGGAACGGCACCCGCGCGCCCGCGCCGAACCGCTCCCCGCAGAACGCGCCGAGCGCGAGCCGCAGCGGCAGCGCCGGGTCGAAGACCGCCAGCCAGTGCCGGACGGCGTCCAGGTCGTCCAGCAGGGGCCGCCAGCCCTCCACCGAGCATTCGGCGGGCACGTCGCCGAAGACCGCGTTCTCATGGAAGACCGACTTGCTGAGCCCGGTGACCGGGAACGGCAGCCCGAGCCGCTCGACCAGCGCGGACGCCGCGTCCCGCAGCCGGTCCTGGCGGGCGCGGTGGCCCTCGACGTCCTCGACCGGGACGGGCGGCACCACCTCGCGGCGCAGCCGTTCGAGCAGCGGGACGACGTCGGCCGTCTCCTCGCCGCCGCGCGCCGCCCACGCCGACAGCTCGCGCAGCGGGTCGGCGGCCTGGTCGGCGACCGGCGGGTCGAGGATCAGCAGCCCGGCCTCCACCAGCGCGGCGAGGAACCCCTCCACCCGCTCGCGGTTCCGCCCGCCGGGGGCCAGCACGTCCGCCAGAGCGGCGAGCGTGCCGGGCGGCCCGGCCGCGAGGAGCCGCAGGCACGCGCGGACGGCGGGCGTCTCCGGCAGCGTCACGATCGGCTCGCGCGGCGGCGGGCCGGGGAAGGAGACCCGGCCGTCCGCGACGACCGCGCCCGGGTTGGCGCGCACGGTGAGCGTGGCGCGCAGCGCGGGCACCTCGCACAGCGCGCGGACGATGCTCCGCAACAGGAACCCGTCCAGCTCGACGACCCCGTGGACGGGCTGCTCGGCGAACTCCTCCCGCTCGCCCCACACCGCGAGGCCGCTGATCGTGAAGGTGCTGTAGGGGCTGGTCTTGGCCGCCGCCCGCGCGACGTACTTCACGAGCCGCGCCATCGTCTGCGGGCGCGGGCGCCTCCTCGGATCGTCCAGCCACTTGGCCAGCTCCCCGTACAGGGCCGGGCTGGCCTGCGACAGCGCGCGGCGCAGGCACGGGTCGGAGGCGACGCCGCGCAGCACCTGCTCCCGCTCGGCGACCTCGGCGGCGAGGACACCGGGCAGCCGCGCGGCGAGCCGGTCGGCCTCGTCGAACCGCGCCAGCCACTCCCGGACGCGGCGCGCCGCCTCCGGCCCGAGCGCGCCCTCGACCTCCGCGTTCCACTCCTCCGGCCGCGGCCGCCGCGACCGGAACACCGCCCGGCGCAGCCCGACCAGCCGGGGCTTCGGGCCGCCGTCCCCCACCGCGCCGATCTCGGCGAACAGGACGTCCGACAGCGCCGCGCCCTCGGCCGCCAGCCACGCGCGCAGCCGCGCCAGCTCGCGGGCGCACCGGTGGGCCTTCTCCGTGCGCAGCACGTCCAGGGCGGCGGCGGGCAGCCCCGCGCGCCGCAGCACCAGGGGCGCGTCGGCCCGCGCGCCGCCGTCGAGGGTGATCCCGCCGGATACCGTGCCGAGGTTCTCGCTCATGGCCCCTCCTGCCCGAGGCCGTGCCGCCGGCGCGAGGCCGGCGGCACGGCGGTGAAGGTTCGTCAGCTGCAGCAGCTGCACGTGGCGCTGCACGAGCAGAAGGGCAGCGAGGCCCCGTGCTCGGGCATGCCGTGACCGGCCGTCAGCGACTCGATGGTGAGCCCGCTCTCGGCGAGGTCGAACACGTCCATCGGTACGTCCTGGAGATCGAAATCGAGCTCCTCAGGAGCGTTCATGGGATTCTCCTTTCTTTCGTCTTCGTGGGCTGGAAGACCTTCCGGGACGAAACGTAAACGGCGGAGAGGCGCCGCCGACAGTGGCGGTGCGGAATTGCGGAACAACTCCGACGAAGGTGAAAGGCCGGCTACGACCACCGCGTACACCCGGGGTCGTAGCCGACTGCGCCCCGGTCGCGTGCCCCTTGCGGGAAAATGGCGGGGAAGAACATCATGGCGGCGATGAAGATTCGCGACGACGCCCGCGGAGGCGGACAATGAAAAGCGCACTCGGCCGCCTCTCCTCCCAGCCCGACGGCTTCGCCGAGCGGTGGCCCGACGAGCCGCGGGTGCACCACGGCGACCCGGCGGAGGCGGCGCGGCTGCTGAGCGTCGGCGACCTCGACCGGGTCATCGCCGACCAGGGCCTGCCCGCCTCCTCGGTCACGATGGCCAAGGACAACGTCATGGCGAGGCCCGGCAGCCTCACCGCGCCCGAGCTGGCCGCCTTCCCCGGCACCGCCGGGGCCGTGGACGCGCGCCGCGTCGGCGAGCGGCTCCGCTCGGGGCACACGCTGCTGGTGATGGGCCTGCACCGCACCTGGCGCCCGCTGAGCGAGTTCTGCCGGCTGCTGACCGCCGAACTCGGCCACCCCCTGTACGCGCACGCCTTCCTCACACCGCCGGGCAACCAGGGCTTCGCCCACCACTGGGACACCGAGGCCGTCTTCATCCTCCAGACCACCGGCCACAAGACCTGGGAACTGCACGAGCCGGTGCTGGCCGACCCGCTTCCCCGGCACCGCTGGGGGCGGACTCCCGTCCCGCCGGAAGAGCGGGAGCGGTTCGAGAAGGGCGAGCCCTTCCTGCGCGTCCGGCTCGCGCCCGGTGACGCGCTGTGGATTCCGCGCGGCTGGGTCCACAACGGCTACGCCGAGGACGACACGAGCCTCCACATCAGCCTCGGAATCCTCCAGCTCACCCGGCACTGGGTCATCGAGAGACTGCTCGACCTGGCCGCGGGCGACCCGCGGTTCCGGGCCGCGCTGCCGCCGGCGCTGAACGAGCGCGGCATCGACGAGGCGGCCGCCGAGGCCGCGCGGTGCTTCGCCGCGTGGCTGTCCGACCTCGACCTCGACCGCGCCGCCCCGGCGCTGCGCGCCGAGCAGTTGCGCGCCCAGGGCGGCCCGCGCAGGGCGTCGGTGACGGCGGCCGTGCGCGCACCCGGGGAGGGGGGCGCGGTCGCCGCCGTGCCCGGCGCGGTGCTCGCGACGGGCAAGGGCGACGGCGGCCTCGTCCTGCACCTCGGCGACCACGACGTCCAGGTCCCGGACGCGTTCGCGGGGACGGTCGAGGCGCTGCTCGGCGGCGCGCGCCTGGAGCCCGGCGAGCTGCCCGCGCCGCTCGTCGGGGAGCTGCTCAGGGAGGGCGTCGTCGCGCCCGCCGGGTGACGCTACTCGCGCAGGATGCCGTCGCGGCGCGCCTCCCGGTAGAGGTCGACCCGCGTCGGCGCCTCGCGTCCGGCCCTGGCGTACTTCTCTCTGGCCCGCTCCAGGTACTGCTTCACGGTATGCTCGCTGATCCCCATCTGGCGCGCGACCCCGGCGCGGGTGAGGCCGCCCAGCCACAGCCGCATCGTCCGCAGCTCCTGGTCGGAGAACCTCGGCTGCGCGAGCCCCGACGCGAGCCCCGACCCGAGCTCGGACGCGCCGAGCATCGCGGCGGCCTGCGTCGGCGAGGTGTAGGACTCGCCCGCCGCCACCGCGAGGATCGCCTCGATGAGGTGCCGCCGCCCCTCGCTGGTCTCCTTGGTGATGTAGGCGCGGGCGCCCGCCAGCTCCGCCCGGTAGATGATCTCGGGCTCGGAGTGCTGGGAGAACACCACGATCCGGCGCCCGCGCGCGGCCAGCTCCGCGATCTGGTCGAGCACCAGAGCGCCGTCGATGCGCAGGTCGATGACCAGCACGTCGGCCTTCGCGGCCGGTCCGCAGTCGACGTCGTCCAGGTGGGTCGCGGTGTAGATGATCTCGACGCGGCGGAGCGGGTCCTCGGAGATCCAGGTCTGGATCCCGGAGAGCACCACGTCCTGGTCGTCGATGACGGCGATGGTCACGTCCGGTGCCACGAAACCTCCACCCACAGCAGTTCTCCGTCGTGGTCGCTGGTGACGGTGACGTCGCCCCGCACCTCGAACCGGGGGACCGCCGCGTCGGTGCCCGCCAGCACCGACACGCTGACCCGGTCGGCGCCCTCGGGGACGATGGTGACGCGGGCGTGGCCGCGCGCCTTCGCCAGCACGGCCAGCGGGACCTCGGCGATCGCGGACGCCGTCCGCTCGTCGATCCCCATCCCGGTCAGCTCGCCCACCCGGACGACGTCGACGACCACCCCCCGCCGCATGACCTCGTCGATCCCCGGACGCAGCGCCTGGAGCAGCGGGTCGGGGATGTCCTCGTGCTCGGCGAGAAGCTGCCGCAGCATCGCCTCGGCGGTCGCGCACCGGCCCCGCACGGCGGGCTCGGCCGGATCGACCACGCCGGCGGCGAGGTCGCGCAGAATGGGCGCGATCAGCCGCCGCACCTCCTGGTAGCGGTCCTGGCGCGCCCGCGCGACCTCGTTGATCACGGCCTCGCGGCTCGCCATCCGCCAGCGCGCCGCCGCCGCGGTCGCCGCCATGCCGCCGCTGTAGCGGAACACCCGCGCCCCGGCGATCATCGCGAGCTGGATGCTCCCCGAGGCGTACAGCAGCGTCACGAACCCGGCGACGCTGTGCCGGTCGCAGGTGCCGGTGGCCAGCAGCACGGCGAGGACGGTCCCGCCGTTGGCCGCCTGGAACGCCACGATCCTGCTCACCGGCCGGTGCAGCAGGAGCAGCACGCCGATCAGCCCGGTCGTCGCCCACCCCCAGTTCACCTTCAGCAGCTGGGCGCCGGGGCAGTTGACCGCCATCGCCAGGCCGCTGACGAGGGCGACCGCGACCATCGGGCCGATGACGGCCGGGCCGTCCTTGCCGCGCAGCAGCGCGACCGCGCCGACGACGATGACCAGCAGTTGCAGCCCCCACACCGCCACGCCCACCGCCGGGGAGCGGTACTCGCCGAGGTAGACCAGCAGCGCGGCGCCCGCCGCCCCCAGATGCCACAGCGCGACCGTGATGACGGTCGCCACGTCGAACGCGCGGTGGAAGCCGGCCGCGAACGGGGCCGCCGCCACGGTGTCGCCGCCCGCCGAGCCGTGGTCGGCGGCGTCCGCGCCGTGGTCGCCGCCGTTCGCGCCGTTGACCGCGCCGTTGGCCGCGAGTCGGGCGAATATCGCCATCTCAGCCATGGGGCCACCGCAACGTGACGACGGTTCCCTCGCCCGGACGGGAATCCACCAGGCCCGTACCGCCCACCATCAGCATGCGCTCCCGGATCGACCCCCGGATGCCGTGCCGCCCGCCCGGGACGAGCGACGGGTCGAACCCGCGCCCCCGGTCGGCGACCGTGACCGTCATGACCCCGCCCGCCCGCACCTCGGCGCGCACCTCGGCCCGCGCGACGCCGGAATGGCAGGCGACGTTGCGCAGCGCCTCCCGCGCCGCGCCGGTGAGCGCCACCGCGACCGGCTCGGGCACCATGAGCGGCACGCCGCCGGTGGTGATGTCCGCCGCGACGAGCGAGGCCATCTCCACCGCCAGTCCCTCCAGCCGCTCGCCGAGGTCGACCGGCGGCGGCTCGCCGGTCAAGGGGGATACCGAGAACTCCTCCAGGACGTCCAGCGCGGCCTGCGCGTTGCGTGACAGCACCGGCGATCCGCCCTGGACGGCGCCCGAGGCGACCATGACCAGCGTGGCGAGCACCGAGTCGTGCATCTCCGAGCGGTGGTGGCGCTCGTCGGCCCGGCGCGCCGCCTCGACCATCGCCTGCCGCCGCTCCCGGTCGCGCTCGGCGACGATCGCGTCGGCCCGTCCGCCGCCCCGGCGCAGCAGCCACATCAGCGCGTTGACCACGACGGTCTGCACGAACAGGATCCGGACCTGGCTCGTCTCCGCCGGGACGCCGGTCATGTACGCGGCGGTGACGGCCACCGCCATCGCCAGCCCCGCGGGCTGCGACAGCGCGAGTTGCGCCACGTAGATCGAGGTGCTGGCCAGCATGATCGCCCAGGTGGTCTCGTCGACCACCGCGTCCACGGCCACGAGCCTGTCCTGGACGAGCAGCACCAGCGACACCGCGAACGTGTCGGCGGCCACCAGCCCGAACGTCAGCCCCCGCCCGACGGCCCGCGCGGCGAAGAACACCGCCCACGCCGCCAGCCCGCCGAGCACCCACGCCTGCCAGACGCGCGATACCCCGGCGCCCTCGCCGATCACCGCCGCGATGATCGCCGCGAGCACCCCGCCGCAGCGCAGCGAGATCGTGAACCGCAGCACCGTGCGCGTCAGCGCGTAGTCCGACGGCCCCGGCCTCGCCCTCGGCCGTTCACCGGCACCCGGCCCGACACGCCATGTAACCATCAGCCACGTCCGAACGATCGTCCTGATACCTACGCAGTAGGCCCACGGGGGGCATACGCAGTATGCCTCCTCGATGCGCGGTCTACGCGTCGATCATCGAACAAATGGCCACAATTGGCACCCGAGGTCCCGGTGATAAACCCCTGCCGAACCGTCCGCAACGGCCTCAGCCGGACTGGAGGGCGCAGGAGTCCAGGTAGGGGCCGAGTTCGCGGGCGACGGTCCGCAGCGGGCGGACGTCCCGCTCGGCCCGCGCCATCAGGATCGCGCCCTCCAGCGAGCCGACCATCAGCGTCGCGAGCCCGGCCGCCCGCCGGGACGGGACGCCCATCGCGGCCAGCTCGCGCGCGATCGGGCGGCGCCAGGCCGCGAACGCCTCGGCGGACGCGGCGCGCGTGGAGGCGACCGAGTCCGCGCAGTCGACGGTCGCCGCCGCGACCGGGCACCCCCGCTCGAAGCCCGCCGAGGTGAACTCCTCGACCCACTGCCCGACCATCGCCGCGAACAGCCGGGACGGCGTCGGGCGCGGCATCGCGGCCACGAACCGGGCGACGCGCTCGCTCGCGTAGCGCCCGGCCCACTCCACGGCCTCGTTCACGAGCTGCTCCTTGCCGCCCGGGAAGTAGTGCTGGAGCGATCCGCGCGGCGCGCCCGCGTGGACGGCGACGTCGCGCAGGCCCGTCGCGGTCACCCCGTCGCGGCGGATGAGCTGCGCGGCGCTGAACACCATGCGCTCGCGCGGCCCCCGCTCCCGCTCCGCCATGGCCGCCCCCGCCCGAGAAGAAAGTTCCGAAGGCTATTGCCGCCTTCACCTGGGCCATTATCATGACCGTTGTCATAACTCGCAAGGAGGCGGTCCGGATGGGCGTCGATCCCGCCGAGCGCGTGGGCTTCATCGGGCTGGGCGTCATGGGGCAGCCCATGGCCCTCAACCTCGCCCGCGCCGGAACCCCGCTGACCGTGTGGAACCGCACCCCCGCCAGGTGCGAGCCGCTGCGCGCGGCCGGAGCGGAGGTCGCGGCGGGCCCCGCCGAGGTGTTCCGGCGGGCGCGCGTGGTGTTCCTCATGCTGGCGAACGGGCCCGCGATCGACTCCGTCCTCGGACGCGGCGCCCCGGAGTTCGCCGCGAACGTCTCCGGCCGCGTCACCGTCCACATGGGGACGACGTCGCCGGAGTACTCGCGGGGCCTGGAGGCCGAGATCCACGCGGCGGGCGGCGCGTACGCGGAGGCGCCGGTCTCCGGCTCGCGCGGCCCCGCCGAGGAGGGGCGGCTCGTCGCGATGCTGGCGGGCGACCCGGCCGCCGTCGCCGCGACCCGCCCGCTGCTGCCGCCGATGTGCCACGAGACCCATCCGTGCGGGCCCGTCCCGAACGCGCTGCTCATGAAGCTGTCGGTCAACATCTTCCTGATCACGATGGTCACCGGGCTCGCCGAGTCGTTCCACTTCGCCGCGCGGCACGGGCTGGACGAGCGGCGGCTGCTGGACGTCCTGGACGCGGGCCCGATGGCGAGCACGGTGTCGCGCGCGAAGGGCGGCAAGCTGCTCGCCCGCGACTTCGGCGTCCAGGCGTCCATCGCCAACGTCCTGGACAACAACCGCCTCATCGCCGAGGCCGCCCGCGCCTCCGGCGTCGCCTCGCCGCTGCTGGACGTCTGCCACGCCCTCTACCGCGAGACGCTCGCCCTCGGGCACGGCCGCTCGGACATGGCGGCCGTCCTGCACGCGCTCGAATCCCGGACCTCCCTCACCGGACCGTGAAACCGGCGCGGCCTGTTACACCGTTCCCGACTCCCCGGCATCCCGGCCGTGTCATGTTTGGTCTCCCACATTTCATGTGACGGGTGGGAGGTTGCCGTGGCCGGCGACGACTCGTTCCTCTGGCACGCCGCGGAAAATGATCTGATGACCGGGATCGACATGTCGATCCCGCATTCGGCGCGAATCTGGAACTACTGGATGGACGGCAAGGACAACTATCCCGTCGACCGGGAGGCCGGCGACCGCTTCTCCGCGATCTATCCGGGAATCATCGACATGGCGCGGTCGTCCCGGTACTTCATCATGCGCGTCGTCCGCCACCTCGCCGCCGGGGGCGCGCGACAGTTCCTCGACGTCGGAATGGGACTGCCGAGCCACGACAACACCCACGAGGTCGCGCAGCGCGTCGCGCCCGACGCGCGGGTCGTCTACGTCGACAACGACCCGCTCGTCCTCGCGCACGCGCACGCCCTGCTGACGGGTCCGGACGCGGGCGGCACCGACTACTTCGACGGCGATCTCAACGACCCGGAGCGGCTCCTCGCCAAGGCCCGCGCGCGCCTCGACTTCACCCGTCCGGTGGTGCTCATGCTGATGAACGTGCTCGGCCACATCCCCATCACCGAGGACGACGGGCGGGCGCTGTCGATCGTCGCGGCGCTCAAGGACGCCCTGCCGCCCGGCAGCCACCTCGCGCTCCACGACGGCACCGACACCGACCGCGCCCACGTCCAGGCGTGGCGCCTTTACAACCGGGGCGGATCGGCGCCCTATCATCTGCGCGGCCCCGAGCGACTGCGGCGTTTCCTGGACGGGTTCCAGCTGCTTTCTCCCGGGTTCGTCCCGATCCCGCAATGGCGGCCCGACCCGAGCCCGTTCCGGACGGCCGGGCTGTGCGCGGCGTGGGGCGGCGTCGCGAGAAAGCCGATCACGGCGACCGGCGGCGACCCTGGGAAGGCGGTCATTTGACCGCGCCCTGACCCAATTCTAATCTCGCTGCAATGACGGCGCAGACGACCGAAGAGACCTTCACGTTCCAGGCCGAGGTGGCGCAGCTTCTCGACCTGATGGCCCACTCGCTCTACAGCAACAAGGAGATCTTCCTGCGCGAGCTGATCTCGAACGCCTCCGACGCGATCGACCGGCTGCGCTTCGAGCGGTTCTCCCACCCCGAACTCGCCGAGGACGGCGACGACGACCCGCGGATCCGCGTCGGCTACGACCGCGACGCCGGGACGATCACCATCTCCGACAACGGCATCGGGATGAGCCGGGACGAGGTGATCGGGAACATCGGCACGATCGCGCGCTCCGGCACCGCCGAGTTCCTGCGGAACCTGAGCGGCGACCAGCGCGGCGACTCCGCGCTGATCGGCCAGTTCGGCGTCGGGTTCTACTCGGCGTTCGTCGTGGCCGAGCGGGTCGTGCTGACGACGCGGCGGGCGGGCGCGGCGGCGGCCGACGGCGTCCGCTGGTCCTCCGACGGGCGGGGCGAGTACACGCTGGAGTCCGTCGAGCGCCCCGAGCGCGGCACCACGATCGTGCTGCACCTGCGCGACGGCGAGGACGAGCTGCTCAACGGCCACCGGCTGCGGACGATCGTCCAGCGCTACTCCGACCACGTCAGCGTGCCGATCGTGATGCCGTCCGAGGACGCGGACTCCACCGAGGAGACGACCGTCAACCAGGCGTCGGCGCTGTGGGCGCGGCCGAAGGGCGAGCTGACCGAGCGCGAGTACCACGACTTCTACCGGCACCTCAGCAACGACTTCACCGACCCGCTCGCCTACGTCCACGCCAAGGTGGAGGGCCGGTACGAGTACACGCTGCTGCTCTACGTCCCCTCGCAGGCGCCGTACGACCTGTGGGTCCCGCAGGCGCGGCGCGGGATGCGGCTGCACGTCCAGCGGATCTTCATCCTGGAGGACAGCGGCCAGCTCATGCCCGCCTACCTGCGGTTCGTGCGCGGCGTCATCGACTCCAGCGACCTGCCGCTGAACGTCTCCAGGGAGATCCTCCAGGGCAGCCGCGCGGTCGACCACATCCGCTCCAGCGCGGTCAAGCGGGTGCTGCGGCTGCTGAAGGACATGGCCGCGAACGAGCCCGAGAAGTACGCGACGTTCTGGCGGAACTTCGGCGCCGTGCTCAAGGAGGGCATCGCCGACGACTACGCCAACCGCGACGACATCGCCGAGCTGCTGCGCTTCACCACCACCCGCTCGGCCACGCAGGAGGCGGACGTCTCGCTGCGCGACTACGTGGGCCGGATGAAAGAGGGCCAGGACAAGATCTACTACCTGCTCGCGCCGACCCCGGCCGCCGCGTCCGCCAGCCCGCACCTGGAGGTGTTCCGGGAGAAGGGCATCGAGGTGCTGCTGCTCGGCGAGGCCGTCGACAACTGGGTCGTGACCGGCCTCGTGCAGGAGTTCGACGGCAAGCGGCTCCAGTCGGTCGCGCAGGGCGTCCCCGACCTCGGCGACCTGGAGGACGACGCGGAGAAGGAGGCGGCGGAGAAGGCCGGCACCGAGTTCGCGCCGCTGCTGGAGCGGCTGAAGGCCGAGCTGGACGGCCAGGCGCACGACGTGCGGGTGACGACCCGCCTGACCACCTCGCCCGCGTGCATCGTGGGCGACGAGGCGATCACCGACCTGGCGCTCGCGCAGCGGCTGCGCGGCTCCGGGCTGCCCAACCGGCCGGTGCTGGAGATCAACCCCCGGCACCCGCTGATCGAGCGGCTGAACCGCCGCCAGGACGACCCGCGCCTGGCCGACTGGGCGCACGTCCTGTTCAACCAGGCCGTGCTCACCAGCGGGGCGCTCGTCGAGGACCCGGCCGCGTTCGTCGGACGGCTCAACGACCTGCTCGTGGCGCTGGCGGCCGACGACACGCCCTGAACCCCGGGCGCGGGCCTCCGCCGGGGACCCCCCGGCGGAGGGTCAGCCCTCCACCCAGCCGTACTTCTTGGCGAAGGCGAGCAGCCCGCGCCGCAGCTTGACGATCTGCGCGCCGGTCAGCTCGGGGTCGTCGCGCAGCAGCAGCTCGGTCAGCTCCTGCGTGAACTCGTCCTGCGACAGGACGTCGCACAGGCCGTCGTCATCGTCCCTGTCCAGCACGGGGCCCCGGTCGAGCGAGCGCGCCGGGGGCCGGGACACCGGGTCGGCCTCCAGCGCGCGCACGGCGAACGCCTTCAGCCCCCGCTCCCCCTGGGTCACCTCGAACTCGACGGGCGTCCCCGGGGAGAACACCGCCTTGTCGTCGAGCAGCTCGTTGGCGTGGACGAAAACGTCCTCTCCGCCGCCGTCCGGCACGATGAATCCGTATCCGCGGAAATCGTCGAACCTGAGAACCTTGCCCGTCTGCGTCATGACCACCCCTCCGCAAAACACACGACGCCTGCCCGTCCACTACACAGCCGGAACCGTCCAGACGCCGAATCGGTGCTCCCCCGTTTACGCCGGCGCCGCGGTGCCCCCTGGAGACGCCCCCCGGGCATCACGCCGATATCCTAAGCCACCCTCCCGCCGTTCGAAGCGTTCCCTTCAATCGGGCTCTTCACTCAAGCGGGCGGTGATGCGGGGCGCACGGACGGTTCCGTTGTCGGCCGGTCGGGGCCGCAGAAAGCACCGGAGAATTCGCCCTTCCTCCAACACCTTCGGACGAATCACCGGCGGGCGCCGCCGGGCCCACCAAGATCCATTCTGCTCATCCGGCGGATGCCGGCATGCGGAGCCGGCATGCGGAGCCGGCACGGTAATGGCCGGCGCGGGATCAGGAGCGCTTCACCTTGCGCCAGGCGGCGGCCAGGTAGCCGCGAACGCGGTCGTTGACGCGGCGTGCGGCGGGGAACTCGGTGCCCAGCAGGCCCAGCCCGGCGAGGATCGCCACCACGCCCGGCCCCGGCAGCACCAGCATCACGACGCCCAGAACGATCAGGCCGAGTCCGGCCACGGCGACCGCCGCCTTGCGCAGCAGCCGCAGCGGCGTCCTCGCCTTGGCGGCCGGGACGACGTCGGCCCCGGCCGTCCGGTCGGACATGTGATCGGACATGTGATCGGACATGGTCGCGGTCATCTGGTATCTCCTTGATCGCCGGCCTTACCGTGTCCGACGATCGGGACGCCGCCATCGACCCCGGATGTGTCCAGTGCCACAGCCGCCGGCGCGAGGCCGCCGCGGACGGATCGACGGCGCCACGCGCCGGCACTGGAGCGCGGCCCCGAGGGCCTGAAGTCCGCGATCTACCAGGCCGCCGGCCAGGAGCAGGGCCGCCACCGGATGGGCGGCGGCCGGTGCGCCCCTAGCCCGCAGGGGCCGGGCGGGGCCGGAAGGGCTCCAGGCCCGGGTACCGGCGGCCGGTGATGATCTCCTCCGCGAGCAGCCGCCCGACGAGCGGGGCGAGGACGACGCCGCTGTGGCTGACCGCCTCGTGGTAGCCGGGCAGCTCGGGGACCGCGCCGATGCTCGGGAGCCCGCCCTCGGGCAGGACGCGCTGCCCGATCCTCGGCCGGACGACCGCCGCGTACGCCAGGTGCGGCAGCACCCGGGCGGCCCTCGCCAGCAGGTCCTGGGTCAGCTCGCGCAGGTCGGAGCCGTCCTCCAGGCGCCGGTCGACCGGGCCCGACCTGATCAGGACGCGGCCCGGCCCGTCCGGGCGGATCGACACCTCCGGCGAGTGGACGATGTGGCGCAGCGTCTCGCCGGGGATCGCGACGGTCAGCAGGAGGCCGGGGCCGCGGGTCAGCGCCAGCGACGTCCCGGCGCCGGCGGCGATCGCGGGGGCGCCCTGGCCCGCCGCGTTGACGACGACGTCGGCGCTGAGCACGCGCCCGCCCGCGGTGGTGACCGTCCAGCTCGCGGCGCCCCGGGCGAGGCCGATGACCGGTGTCTCCGGACGCACGACGGCGCCGTGCCGGGTCGCCAGCTCCAGCAGGTGGCGGGTGAGCGTGACCGCGTTCACCCAGCCCTCGGTGGGGGCGTGGAGCACGCGGGCGGGCAGCCGCGCCACCGGGCCGAGCCTGGTCTCCGAACGCCAGGCGAGGGGGTATCCCCAGGCTCGGTAGCGCTCGGCGCGGCGTCTCAGCTCCTGCTCGTCGTCGGAGAGCAGGACCGTCCCGCAGGGGTGGTACCAGTTCGACAGCGGGGTCTCGGCGGCGAGCCTGGCGTGCTCCTCCATCCCCGCGCCGTTGAGCCGGAAGTAGTCGTGCGGCTCCTTGTCGAACGCGCTCAGCCGGGAGAACGTGACGCCGGTCGCGCCCCGGGACGGACGGCCCGCCTCCACGATCTGGACGCTCGCGCCCGCCCGCGCCAGCTGGTGGGCGACGGCCGCGCCCATGATCCCCGCGCCGACGACGACCGCCTTCACCGCACCACCCGGGGGCGGTCGCGCCTTGTCAGCCGGGTCACCGAACCTATTCCGTTCACCGCCCGGATCATGACCGGGAGCGGCACATGTTTACGATCCGTACATGAATGACTACCATACGTGCATGATACCGAGGCGACGGCTTGACGCAAGACGTGACGGGAGAGGCGCCGGCGACCCGGGTGCCGGTGGGCTGGAGCGGCGTCCCGGGCGGGACGCGGCGTCCGGAGCGGACCCGGGCGCCGCGTGCGAGGTCACCGGTAGGGGTCGCCCTTGGCGAGCACGCGCCCGGCGAACTCCGTCAGCGCCTGGAGCGCGAGCCGGTAGGGACGCGGACCGTACGACACGCGCGCCACCCCGGCCGCCGCGAGGTCGGCCAGGGACGTGCCGGGGGCGTTGTTGGCGTTCACCGGCCCGGGGATGCCCGCGACCAGCGCCGGGACCGCGTCGATCGGCGCCCCGATCGGGTACACGCAGTCGGCGCCGGCCTCCAGGTAGAGGCGGCCGCGGGCGATCGCGTCCGCGACCGGGTCGGCCGCCTTGGCGACGAACGAGTCGGCCCGGGCGTTGATCACCAGTGCGTCGCCCGCCGCCGCGCGGACGGAGGCGAGGTAGGCGGCCTGGTCCTCGGGGCGCGCCAACCCCGCCGCGTAGGTGTCCTCAAGGTTGCAGCCCGCGGCGCCGATCGACAGGAGGCGGTCGACCAGTTCGGCGGGCTCCAGCCCGTAGCCCGCTTCCGCGTCCACGGTGACCGGCACGTCCGCCACGCGGATCACGCGGCCCGCGGCGGCGAACATCTCCTCCACGGGCGCGCCCTCGTGGTCGGGGTAGCCGAGCATGGCCGAGACCGCCGCGCTCGCGGTGGCCAGTGCGGGGAAACCGGCCTCCTGGACGGCGGTCGCGCTGCCCGCGTCCCAGACGTTCGGCAGGAGCAGCGGGTCACCGGGGCGGTGCAGGTCGCGAAGGCGCTGGGCGTGCTCGGTCATGATTCTCCTTCTGTCCTTTTTCAGGGGGACAGGTGAGGACGGTCGTCTGTGACGACCTTCGTGTACCCGTCCGTCCGGAGAACCGAAGCGGGGCCGACCGAAATTCCGCCGCGCGCCGCCGTGCCGCGCCCGTGCCCGAACCCGAGCCGCTCAGCCCCGGGCGAAGACCTTGTAGATCTTGACGGGCTTGGCGGGCTCGCCGTCCTGCGGGCTGCTCCCGCCCGGCTTGATGCCGCCCTTGACGATCCGGTCGAGCACGCCGAGGCCGTGCGTGACCTTGCCCAGGACGGTGTAGGCGGGCGGGATGTCCGCGCGGGAGTGGACGAGGAAGAACTGGCTGCCGTTGGTGTCGGGCCCCCAGTTGCCCATGGCGACCGTCCCGCGCGGGTAGGTCTCCTTGCCGGTCAGCTCGTCGTCGAACTCGTAACCGGGGCCGCCCTTCTCGGCGGCGTAGATGTCGCCGCACTGGAGGACGCCGAGCCGCGCCGAGTTCGTCAGCCGCCAGCACCGCGTGCGGTCGTAGAACCGCTGCCGGGTCAGGCTCGCGAAGTTGTGCACCGCGCAGGGCGCGTTCCCCCGGTCCATCCGGATGCTGACGGCGCCGAAGTTGGTGATCAGGACGACGTCGACCTTGCCGTGGGCGCGAGCCTTGGAGCGCGGCGCGCGCACGGGCTTGGCCGCCGGGTTGTCGGGCGTGGGCGTGAAGACGCACCGCACCTGCTTCCCGCCGTGCCCCGGCGAGGCGGGGGCCGCCTGCGCGGCGCCCGCCGGGACGAGCGCGGCGGCGACGGCTGCGGCCAGGGGGGCGGTGACTGTCCAGCGCGGTCTCATGCCGCCCCACGGTAGTGATCGTCCGCGCCGCCCGGTAGTGGCAAATCACGACGAAGCGCGGCCGCGCCCGGCCCGCCAAGACCCCTGCTCAGCGGGCCGGGATCCGCGCATGGCGTGCCGCTCCGGGCTGGGTTAGCGTCGAGGTGATCATTCATCCCCGCCTTGAGGGAGTGCGCATGCTGCCGTGGTCCGCCGACTTCGCCGGACGCCTGGAAGAGCACGTCGTCAGCAGCGAGCTGCTGCGCGGCAACCCGCTGAAGGACCCGCACGAGCGCCCGCTGCTGGTGTACGTCCCGCCCGGATACGACGACGACCCGTCACGGCGCTACCCCACCGTGTACGTGATCACCGGGTTCACCGGGCACGTCGGGATCTGGCGGAACCGGATGCCCTACCGCCGGCCGTTCCCCGAGACCGCCGACGCGGTGTTCGCCTCCGGTGAGGCGCCGCCCGCGATCGTCGTGTTCGTCGACGCGTGGACGGCGCACGGCGGCAGCCAGTTCCTCGACTCCCCCGGCACGGGCCGCTACCACTCCTACATCTGCGACGAGCTGGTCCCGTGGGTGGACGCGCACTACCGGACGCTCGACGCGCCCGAGCGCCGGGCGATCAGCGGCAAGTCCAGCGGCGGCTACGGGGCGATGATCACCCCGATGCTGCGCCCGGACCTGTTCGGGGCGCTCGCGACGCATGCGGGCGACGCGCTGTTCGAGTACTGCTACCTGCCCGAGTTCCCCAAGTGCGTCCGGCACCTGCGCGGGTACGGCGGCGACATCTGGCGGTGGTGGGAGGACTTCCACGGCCGGGCGTCCTTCACCAAGCCCGAGGACATGGAGCTGCTCAACCTCCTCGGCATGGCGGTCTGCTACTCGGCGCGCGAGGACGGCACCCCCGACCTCCCCTTCGACCCGGTCACCGGGATCATCCGGCCGGAGGTGTGGGAGCGCTGGCTCGCGTGGGACCCGGTGCGGATGGTGCCGGGCCACGCCGAGGCGATGCGGTCGCAGCGCGCGATCTGGATCGACGGCGGGACGCGCGACGAGTGGTTCCTGGACGTGGGCGCGCAGGCGTTCCACCGGGCGCTGCTGGACGCGGGCGTGTCCGAGGACGTGATCCATTTCGAGCTGTTCGACGCGGCCCACGGCGGCATCGACTACCGCTACCCGCTCGCGCTCTCCTGGCTCTGCCGGCGCATCGCGCCCTGATCCCGAAACCAGAAATCGCCCTTCATAACCCGACAGACGCCGAACCGATATGAAATTGAAACCGGCGCCACGGGCCGCGCCGGTCGGGGAAGTCCAACGGCGGGACGGGGTTCCGACGCCCCGCCCGCCTCGGCGGTTCCAGCACGCGGCGGGCCGGACGGGAAGGCCGGCCCGCCGGTCGCCCCTGTCCAGGAACGTTTTACGGGCCATCCATTAACTTGCTCTGAAATTTTGAAAATCCAGTACCAAATGGATTCATTGACTCTTTTCACACGCCGGGGTGCACTTCGGGACAGCTCATCCGGATGAGTTCCCAGTCCTCGCTCGACGGACAGGGGTGTCGCGGAGCGTTCCAGGAGGGACGCGCCCGTGCCCCGCCCCGCCCGGGCACGTGGAAGGAGCACCCCTGTGAGACACCAGACCGCGTTCGGGGCGGCGGCGCTGGCCGCGAGCCTCGCCGTGGCGATGTCCGCCCCCGCCACAGGTGCGACCACCCGCACCACCCCCGCGGCCCCGGCCAAGCCGGACCCCCGCGCCGTGGCCGCCGCCTCGGCCGACACCTTCGTCGTCGCCAAGCCGGCCGCCTTCCGCACCGCCCCCAAGGACCGGATCATCCGCACGGGCGTCACCTCCGGCCTGCGCGGGCTTCAGCACGTCCAGTACCAGCGCACCTACGACGGCCTGCCGGTGTACGGCGGCGACTTCGTCGTCACGACCAACGCGACCGGCGGCATCCTGAGCACCTCCGTCGACCAGAGCGAGCGGCTGGACCTGCGCACCAAGGCGACGATCACCGCCGCGCAGGCCGCGAAGGCCGCGCGGGCGAAGGTCAGCGAGATCGGCACCGTGTCGTCGCCGCGACTGATGGTGCTGGCCGAGGGCTCGGGACGGCTGGTCTACGAGACGGTCGTGAGCGGTCACCAGAAGCGTGCCGAGACCAAGCTGCACGTGATGGTGGACGCCAAGTCCGGGAAGGTCGTCAAGACCTGGGACGAGGTCCGCGACGTCGCCGACGACCAGAGCAACTACCACGGCACCGTCGACCTCAGCACGGCCGCCACCTCGATGACCGACCCGCAGCGTCCCGGCCACCAGTGCGGCGGCCAGGGCGGTTCCGCCTACACCGGCACCGACAGCGCCTGGGGCAATGGCAGCGGCACCAATCTGGAGACCGCGTGCGTGGACGTGCTGTACGCGGTCCAGAAGGAATGGGACATGCTCAAGGCATGGCTCGGCCGCAACGGCACCGACGGCAACGGACGGGGCTTCCCCGCGCGCGTGGGCCTGAGTGACGTCAACGCCTACTGGAACGGCAGCTACACCAACTTCGGCCACAACCAGGCCAACAACAAGCAGGCCACCTCGGTCGACGTCGTCGGCCACGAGAACGGCCACGCCGTCTTCACCAACACCCCCGGCGGCGACAGCGGCGGCAACGGCAACGAGAAGGGCGGGATGAACGAGTCGGCCGGCGACATCTTCGGCGCGCTGACCGAGCACTACATCAACGAGCCCGCCCAGTACGACCCGCCGGACTACCTGGTCGGCGAGGAGGTCGACCTGGTCGGCCAGGGCCCGATCCGCAACATGTACGACCCCGGCCAGCTCGGTGACCCCAACTGCTACTCCTCCTCGATCCCGCGCACCGAGGTGCACTCGGCGGCCGGCCCGCAGAACCACTGGTTCTACCTGCTGGCCGAGGGCTCGAACCCGACCAACGGGAACCCGACGAGCCCGACCTGCAACAACTCCACCGTCACCGGCATCGGCATCCAGAAGGCCGGCCAGATCTTCATGGGCGGCCTCAACAAGAAGGTGACGAACTGGAGCCACGCCCGGGCCCGCGTCGAGACCATCAACGCGGCGATCGAGCTGTTCCCGAACTCCGGCGCCGAGTGCGTGGCGGTCAAGGCCGCGTGGAGCGCCGTGGACGTCCCGCAGCAGGGCGCCGAGGCCGCCTGCGCGCCGCAGGCCCCGGACTTCTCCGTCGCGGTGAACCCCGCGTCCGGCAGGGCCGACGCGGGCGGATCGGCGAACGCGACCGTCACGACCCAGACCACCGGCGGCGGCGCCCAGCAGGTCGCGCTGTCGGCGACCAGCACCCCGGCCGGTCCGACGGCGACGTTCTCGCCCGCGTCCGTCTCCTCCGGCCAGTCGTCCACGATGACGGTGAGCGTCCCGGCGGGCACCGCCGACGGCACCTACAAGATCACCGTGCTCGCGGACGGCGCGTCGGTCGACCGCACCGCGACCTACACGCTCACGGTCGGGGCGGACCAGCCCGGCACCGTGTTCGCCGACGACTTCGAGGCCAACGGGAGCTGGACGGCCAACCCCGCCGGTTCCGACTCCGCGACCGCCGGGAAGTGGGAGCGCGGCGCCCCGCAGCCCACCAGCTACAGCGGGACGAACCTCCAGCTCGCCGCCGCCGGCGGCAGCAACACGCTGGTGACCGGGCCGCAGGCGGGCAGTGACGCCGGGACCTACGACGTCGACGGCGGCGTGACCACGATCCAGTCGCCGGAGATCACGCTGCCGTCCGGCACGCTGGCGCTGAAGCTGTCCTGGTACTTCGCCCACCTCAACAACAGCGGCACCGACGACTACTTCCGGATCAAGGTCGTCGGGACGCAGACCACGACGGTCGTCCAGCAGACCGGCGCCGCGGCCAACCGCGCCGGTGCCTGGAAGAACGAGACGATCGACCTGTCGGCGTTCGCCGGCCAGAAGATCCGCATCGTGGCCGAGGCCGCCGACAACGGCTCCGGCAGCCTCGTCGAGGCCGGGCTGGACGACATCAAGATCACCAAATCCTGACCGCCCCCCGCCCGCGGCCCGTGACGGGGGCCCGCTCCCCCGTCGCGGGCCGCGACATAAGGGCCTGGTCACCCGCAAGCTCAGTGTGACCACCGTCCGACACGACGTGACCATCGGAGAGACCATGAGACCCCGGATCACGGCGGTCGTGGGGGCGTCGGCCCTCGCGCTGGCCGCCTTCGTACCCGGCGGCTCGGCCTCGGCCGCGCCCGCCGCCCACGCCGCCCCACCCGCACCAGCCGCCCACGCCGGGGCGGCGCTGAAGTCGCCCGACATCCCGCTGGCCAATGTCAAGGGGCACCTGGCCCAGCTCCAGTCCATCGCGACCAGGAACGGCGGCAACCGCGCCCACGGCCGCGCCGGGTTCAAGGCGTCGATCGACTACGTCAAGGGCCAGTTGGACACGGCCGGCTACCAGACGCAGGTCCAGTCGTTCAGCTACAACGGCGCCACCGGCTACAACCTGATCGCCGACTGGCCGGGCGGCGACGTCAACAACACCCTGATGACCGGCGCGCACCTCGACAGCGTCAACGCCGGCCCCGGCATCAACGACAACGGCTCCGGCTCGGCCGCGAACCTGGAGGTCGCGCTCGCGGTCGCCCGCGAGAAGTACCAGCCGAAGCGGCACCTGCGGTTCGGCTGGTGGGGCGCCGAGGAGCTCGGCCTGATCGGCTCGACCCGCTACGTGGACACGCTGCCCGCCGCCGAGCGGTCGAAGATCAAGGGATACCTGAACTTCGACATGGTCGGCTCCCCGAACCCCGGCTACTTCGCCTACGACGGCGACGGGTCGAGCGGGGGCGGCGGCCCGGCGGGCTCGGCGGAGATCGAGCGGGTGCTGCGCGCCTACTTCGCCACGATCAACGTGCCGGTCGAGGACACCGCCTTCGACGGGCGCTCGGACTACGGCCCGTTCATCCAGTACGGGATCCCGGCCGGCGGCCTGTTCACCGGCGCCGAGGACTACAAGACCGCCGCGCAGGCGCAGAAGTGGGGCGGGCAGGCGAACACGCCCTACGACCGCTGCTACCACTCGTCCTGCGACACCTCGTCCAACATCAACGACCCCGCGCTCGACCGCAACTCCGACGCCATCGCCTACGCCGTGTGGACGCTGGCCGGGGACGGCGGCCAGGAGCCGGGCGGCGAGACCGTCTACTCCGACGGCCTCGAATCCGACACCGGCTGGACGGTGAACCCCGGCGGCACCGACACCGCGACCGCGGGCCGGTTCGAGCGCGGCGCCCCGCAGGCGACCACCTACAGCGGGACGAGCCTGCAACTCACCGCGCCCGGCGGCAGCAACGCGCTGGTGACCGGCGCGCAGGCCGGGACCGACGCCGGGTCCAACGACCTCGACGGCGGCACCACGACCGCCCAGTCGGGCCCGATCGCCCTCCCGGCGGGCGCGAAGACGCTGTCGTTCGCCTGGAACTTCGCCCACCTCAACAACAGCGGCGCCGACGACTACCTGAGGGTGCGCGTCGTGGGCCCGAACGGGTCGGCGACCGTCCTCGACCAGACCGGCGCGGCGGCCAACCGCGCGGGCTCCTGGCAGACCCAGACCGCCGACGTCTCCGCGTACGCGGGGCAGTCGGTCCGCATCGTCGTCGAGGCCGCCGACAACGGCTCCGGAAGCCTCGTCGAAGCGGGCCTGGACGACATCAAGATCACCAAGTGAGACGGTGTCCGCCCAGGTCAACCGGTAATTTCAGGGGATTTCAGACCTTGACCGACAACTATTGAAATTCCAGTACCAAATGGATTTGTTGACATCAACCAGCTCGCACGGTGAGCTTCTGGAACCAGCTCACCCGGTTGAGTTCAACGTCCACCAGCACCCCAACGGCGTGGGGCCCCAGACCCGCGCCAAGCGTCCTGTGCCCCCGCAACGGACGCTCGCGGATGCGGCCGCCCCCGCCCGGCCGCATCCGCGATCAGCCGACCTCGCGGGTCCACTCCTAGTCAACGCCGGGCGACAGCGGCGCCCGCGGCGACTCCCACAAGGACCTCCGCGGGCCAAGCGCCCCCGGCCCATGTAAGGAGCACCGCTGTGAGACACCAGACCGCGCTCGGGGCTGCGGCGATCAGCGCCGGCCTCGCCGTGGCGATGTCCGCCCCCGCTTCGAGCGCGAGCGCCACGCCCGCGCCGCCCACCCCCTCCCCCAAGGCGGCCGCAGCCTCCGCCGACCGGTTCGTGTCCGCCGGTCAGGCACCCGTCCACGCGTCCCCCCAGGACAAGATCGTCCGCCGTGGCGTCACGTCCGGGACCGGAGGACTCCAGTACGTCTCCTACGACCGCACCCACGCCGGTCTGCCCGTCCGCGGCGGCGACTTCGTCGTCGCCACCGACGCCGCGGGCAAGGTCCTCAGCACCTCGACCACCCAGACCGGCGAGCTGACGGTCTCCACCACCCCGTCGCTGACCGCGGCCAGGGCCGCCGCGATCGCCCGCACGCAGATCACGCGGCCCAAGAGCACGACGACGCCGACGCTGTCCGTCCTGGCCGAGGGCAACGGGCGACTCGTGTACGAGACGGTCGTCCGCGGCTTCAACCGCCCGCCGGGCTCCTACGGCTTCGGCCCGCACGGTTCCTACGGGTTCCGCCCCGGCGGTTCCTACGGCTTCGGCCCGGGCGGCTCCTACGGCTTCGCCGGCCCCCCAGGCTCGTACGGCTTCGCGGGTCCCCCCGGCTCGTACGGCTTCGCCCCCGCCGGCTCCTACGGCTTCGCCGGGCCTCCCGGTTCCTACGGCTTCGCCGGGCCTCCCGGCTCGTACGGCTTCGCCGGCCCCCCTGGGTCCTACGGCTTCGCCGGCCCGACCGGCTCCTATGGCTTCGCTGGCCCGCCCGGGTCCTACGGTCTCGCGGGCCCGCCCGGCTCGTACGGGCTCGCCGGCCCCAAGGGCTCGTACGGCTACGGCCCGCGCGGGTCCTACGGGTTGGCCGCGCTGCCCGAGCGTCCGTCCAGGCTGCACGTGATGGTGGACGCGAAGACCGGCAAGGTCGTCCGCACCTGGGACGAGGTCGTCGACGTGAACGACGACCAGTCCTACTACCACGGCGGCCGCACCAAGCCGACCCACATCGACACGTCCGGCTCCAACGGCCGGTACACGCTGAGCGACGCGCGCCGTCCGGGGATCAGCTGCGGCGCCGAGAACGGCACACCGCTCAGCGGCACCGACGACGCGTGGGGCAACGCCGACGGCACCGACCTGGAGACCGCCTGCGTCGACGCCATGAAGGCGGCGCAGGCCGAGTTCGACATGGTCAAGGCATGGCTCGGACGCAACGGCCTGGACGGCAACGGGCGCGGCTGGCCCATGAAGGTCGGCCTCCGGGACGTCAACGCGTACTGGGACGGCAGCTCCGCCTACTTCGGCCGCAACCAGCATGGCACGCGCCAGGCGACCCCGACCGACGTCGTCGCGCACGAGCTCGGCCACGGCATCTTCCAGTCCACGCCCGGCGGCTCGGGCGGCAGCAACGAGAAGAGCGGCCTGAACGAGTCGACCGGCGACATCTTCGGCGCCCTCACCGAGTGGTACCTGAACGAGCCGAGGGTGGACGAGAAGTTCGAGGGCACGGTCGCCCTCCTGAACTACGACCCGCCGGACTTCGAGGTCGGCGAGGAGGTCGACCTGGTCGGCTCCGGACCGATCCGGAGCATGTCCGACCCGACCACGGCCTCCCGCAGCCACCCCCTCTGCTACGGCCCGGACGTGCCCCCCATGGAGCCGCACGCGGCGGCCGCCATCCAGAACCACTGGTTCTACCTGCTGGCCGAGGGCTCCAACGCCAACGACCCCAAGAACGGACGGCCCAACAGCCCGACCTGCAACAAGATGGTGGTGACGGGCGTCGGCCTCAAGAAGGCCGGACAGATCTTCATGGCGACCCTCAACATGAAGACCTCCAACTGGACGCACACCGCCGTCCGCAAGGCCTCCCTCCAGGCCGCCCTCAACCTGGCGAAGTCCGGCGCGCTGACGTGCACCGACTTCACCCGCACCCGGGACGCGTGGGAGGCCGTGCGCGTCCCCCGAGCCAGCGGCGAGCCCACCACCTGCACGGGCTGACCGCGGACGGCCGTACGGGGCGATCTCGGCCCGTCCCGTGCGGCCGTCGTTCCCACGGGGACCCGCCCCCCGCCGGGCCCTCGGCGCCACCCTGTCCTCGGCGCCGAGGGCCCCTCAACATCTGGCCGCATGACAGGCCACCCTGGATCAACGGGTGAGCCGCCGGGCGACGTCGAGATGCGGCTCGGCCACCGTGCGCGGCACGAACAGCTTGCACACGCGCCCGTGAATGGTGCAGTTCCACCACCCCGACGAGACGTCGTCACTGTGCGCGGCACCGACGATCTCACGGGTCTTGATATCGGCGACGATGAAGGCTTCCTCATCACCGATGAACTCATACTTGCCGTCGATCTGATACCTGTCATCCACCGGCTCGGGCCTTTGTGGTGTGAACCAGAGCGCCGTCCAAGGATTGGGCACGATCACGCCTTTCCTACGAAGTGGGCGTGGCGTTCCGGCCGCCGCGCCGTCCGCACGGAGCAAAAGCACGGCGGCGCGGGGTCCACGGGGGGCAGGACCCCGACGCCGCCGTGGTGAATGCGACAGCCCAGCCGCCGCACCCACGCCTGTGTCATTCATGGGCCCACACAACCGAGCCGCTGTCCCCATCCAGCCGCGCCTCCCCCACCACGCGAACGTCGCGATACACCCCGGCCACCAGGCTCAGCTCGACCTCGCGAACAATCCCGACCGCGCCAGGAGCACCCTCGCGGAGGGCGGCGTCAACCTCCCGAAAAGCGCGCTCCCGCGCATCGGTGACACCCCCCATGCCGAGGGCGGAGGTCCTGACGTCCCATGCGTAGATGGCGGGTGCCCTATGCCCATGTGTGGCCATGAGGGCGTCCGCTTGATACTTGGCGACCGTCTGCGACTTGGCCATAACGGAACGCTAAAGGGGGCCCCGACCACCGAGGGACAGGGTTCCTGTCCCTTGCGTCAGACGAGTACGCCGATGCGGTCCGCCAGGTCACGGGCGGCACGGCGCAGGTTGGACGGGCCTTCTGCCAGCTCCAGCGTCATGCGCTTGGCGAAGCCGTTGTAGCGGATCGTCTCGGGCGCGGCAGCGAAGGCGTCGTTCAGCGCGCCGAGCGTCGCGTGCCCGTCCCCGGCGAGTTGCCAGGCGCGTGCGACCTCGATCAGGTGTCGCCCCTTACGCGGTTGCGACGGGATCGCCGCGTCCGCGAAGCGGGTCGCCTGTCGGCGGGCCTCACCGCCCTGGCGCGCCTCGACCGCCACCGTGACCGCGTGTGCTCCCATGACGACCCGCGAGAACGAGGTCATCGGCTCGTAGAAGCCGCTGGGCAACCGGCGGGCGATCTCGTCGGCGCGCTCCCACCAACCCCACGCCGTCCCACGCTGGCCCGCACGGGCCGCCGTGTACGCGGCCTCGTGGTGCAGCGCCCCCCACAGGGCGCGCAGCTCCGTGGTGGCCGTCCCGATATGCGGTTCGAGCAGTTCGAGGCCCTGGCGGTTGACCCCTTCGGCGGCATCGAAGTCGTTCACGTCGCGGTGCGCCTGAACCGCGAGCCACACCGCCCCGGCGAAGGCGCTCGGGTCCTCGGATTCCTCGGCCGCCATGATGCCGCGCTCGGCGACGCGCCAGAGCAGATCGGACGCGGGCTGGTAGGCGAGGAAGAACTGCGCGAGGTTGTACACACCGGCGAGGAGCGCCAATGCCCGACGCCGGTCCGCACCCTCGTACGCCCGGACGGCGCGCCTGGCGTCCCGGATCAGATCCGGCAGGAGTGCGCCGAGGACCGTCCGGTGGTCAGGGGCGGCATGCCGTGCCCGCCACGCCGCGTCGAGCCGCGCCCGGAGGTGGCCGAGGGGCGGCGGCCCGTCCCCGATCGGCACGACCACGGCGTTGATCGCGTCCCGGACGGCGGGGAGGGCCGGATGGCCGGGGCCATGGAACATGGTGACCGGTAGCGCGCGTCCGCCCGTGAGTTCGGCGATGTCCCGGACTTTCAGGGCCTCCGCCAGCGTGAGCAGCATGGGCAGCTTCGGCTGCTGGATCTCACCGCGCTCGACCGCCTTGACCCACCGGACGCTCTTTCCGACCAGCCCGGCGAGGACCTCGCGCGACATTCCGCGCTTCCGCCGATAGAACTGGATTTTCTGACCGACCGTCGGACCTTGATCTGCGGGAGGAGAACCACCATCGCGCACAGGCCCCGCACCTTCCGTGAGACGTCGCGACCTCAGAGTAAGCCGCCCATCCTCGTCCCGTCACGGAATCACGGGGAGGGCGCGGTGGGTAGGCCGGGCCATAGCGTCGCGTGCTTGGCGAAGCTGGCGAATGTGGGGTTATGCGGGCTTTTTCGCCTGGGGTTGGTTGCGGTCGAAGAGGGCGGCGGCGCCGAGCAGGAAGATCTGGGTGATCATTCGGTCGGGCCTGCGCTGCTTCCAGGCGGTGGCCAGCAGACCTCGGTGGGCGGCCAGGTGGAGGGCGAGCGTGTCGTGGCCGAGGTTGTGGGCCCGGCCGAAGTGGCGGTAGGCGGCGGCGAGGTCGCGGGTCGCCAGTGCCGCCCGGCCTTGGGCCATCTCGGAGTCGTAGCCGCCGGTCACCGTTCCTCCTGAGGGGTCACAGGCCCTGGACCAGTAGCTGGAACGCCTCGTCGATGAGGGCGTCCAGCGGACGCGGGTCGACGCGGCCTCGGTTCTCGGCCACCTGCAATGCCGCGAAGGCGGCGCCGACGAGCATGGCCGGGTAGAGGCCCTCGGATCGGGGTGGGCCGATCCGCTTTGCGATCTCGGCGGCCAGGGCCGCCATCGTGGTGTCGACCTGGTCGAGGTTCATCCTGGAGAACAGTTCGGGGTGGCGCCGGTACAGCTCCTGGAGCAGTTCCCATTCCTCGCCCAGATGCGCGAAGTCGGCCGCGTGCGCCATCGCCTTGATGACCTCGCGCATCGCCAGAGCGGGGGGCTCGGTGGAGGGTCGGGCCCGCAGTTCGGCGACGATCTCCTCGGTCGTCCACTGGTGCGGCTCGATCGAGAACGCCTGGTCCTTGGTCGTGAAGTAGTTGAAGAACGTCCGCGGCGAGATGTCGGCCGCCTCGCTGATCTCCTCCACGGTCACCGCGTCGGGCCCGCCCCGCTCCAGTGCCAGCCGGACGGCCGCGCCGCGGATCGCCACGCGACGCGCGACGCGGCGCCTTTCGCGTCGCCCTTCTCCCGCCTCCATGACTTGCAGAGTATGCAAAAAGTGCATGCTCTGCAAATACGGGTCAGGCGGGGGTCAGGGCCTGGGTGGAGGAGGCGAGGATGCCGGCCAGGGCCGTGCGGGCCTGGGTCAGGTCGGCTATGCGGGTGTCCATCTCGGTGAGCTGGGTTCTGATGTGGTCGAGGACGCATGCCTGGAGTTCGGTGCCGTCGCCCACGAAGCAGGGCATGAGTTCGCGGATGACCTTGGTGGTGAGACCGGCGGCCAGGAGGGTGCGGACGCGGGCGACGGCGGCGGGGGCCTCGGGGCCGTAGTGGCGGTGCCCGCCCTCGCTGCGGCGCGAGGTGAGCAGTCCCTGGGCCTCGTAGTAGCGGAGGAGGCGTACGTCCACCCCGGTGGCGCGGGACAGATCTCCGATCTTCATGTGACTGACCTCACCTTGAACCTGACATTGATTGCACGTTTTAGCGTTGGTCGCATGACATCGACATCAGCACCGGTCTCGCTCTACGGATTCCTCACTCCCAAGGCGGGGCACGCCGACGTCCTCAGGAAGCTCCTGCTGGACCTCGTCGCGCCCTCCCGGGGGCACGAGGGCAGCCTTCAGTACCACATCCACGAGCAGGAGGACGGACGGTTCTTCCTCTACGAGGTCTGGCGGTCGCAGGAGGACCTCAACCGGCACAACGCGACGCCGTTGCTGCGCGAGTTCATGGCCGAACTGCCCGAGCACCTCGACGGGGACGTCGAAGCCTACTTCGGCGCGATGATCAGTACCTATCCGGCCGCCTCAGGGGGTGGTCAGGGTAATTGAGCCGTTGTCCGTGCGGGTGGTGATCGAGCGGGGGGCGGCGGCGTCCTTGGGGACGTTCTCCTGGACGTCGCCGTTCTCCGTTTCGGTGGTGACCTTGTAGGTGGCGTGCGGGACGGTCAGCTTCACGTCGCCGTTGTCCGTCGTCACGTCCACCCGTTGCGGGGGCGTCGCGAACAGGAGGGCCACCTTGCCGCTGTCGGTCCTGGCCGAGACCTGGGGGGAGCTGGTCGCGGTCGCATGCAGGGCGCCGTTCTCGCTGCGCAGGTCCAAGGGGGCCGAGGCGCCGTTGACCCTGATCGCGCCGTTGGTGGTGTGGACGCGCAGCGGGGTGGTGAAGCCCTCGGCTGTGATCGTTCCGTTCTGGCCCTTGATGGCGACCGCCGTCCCGCGCGGGACCAGCACCTGGTAGCGCACCGCGCAGTCCGTCAGCGCGCCGCAGTCGGTGGCCAGGGTCAGCCGGTCGCCCGACAGGCCCCATTTCGCGGACGGGCCGCCGCCGACCAGCGTCCAGCGGTCGAAGCGCCGCGTCACCTGGACGCCTTCGACGTCGGCCGGACGGATGTCCAGGTCGCCCCGGTCCTTGGTGATCGTGAGGCTGGAGCCGACGGGGCCGAAGTCGCGGTGCTCGGGGGACGCGTCGTCGGCCGAGGCGCCGCAGCCCGCGAGGAGGACGAGCAGGAGCGGCGCGCCCAGGAGCGGCGAGCGGTGCGGCGGGATGGTCAACGGGCCTCCTGGTCGATACCGAAAGTATTCAGTACTTTGAGTATGCTACGGTCCGGTCATGAGCGACAACCCAGGGCCCGCGCGGCGCGTCCCGCGCGAGGAGGTGCGGCGGCGGCTGCTGGACGAGGCGGTGCGCGTGTTCACCGAGCGCGGCTACGACGACGCCCGGATCGAGGACATCGCGCACGCCGCCGGGTTCACCAAGGGCGCGGTCTACTCCAACTTCGGCGGGAAGCGGGAGCTGTTCGCCGCCGTCCTCGGGCAGGGGGCCGAGGACGAGCTGGCCACCGTGACCGCCGAGATCGACGCCGCCGGTGACACCCGCGCGGTCGTCGAGCGGGTCGCCGCGCTGATCGCGTCCCGGATCGTCACCGACACCGGGCACGGCCAGCTCGGCCTGGAGTTCGCCGCGCGGGCCGCCCGGGACGCGGAGACCCGGGCCGTGCTCGCGCCGATGCGCCGCGCGCAGCGCGACACGGCCGCCCGCGCCGTCGCCGAGCTGACCGGCGCGCGGATCCCCGCCGAGTTGGCCGGGCTGATCCTGCACTGCCTCACCAACGGCCTGGTGAACGAGCATCTCGCCGACCCCGAGGCGGTCACCGAGGACGTCATCGAGCAAGCCTTCGCGGCCGTGCTCACCGCCCTGCTCCCCCCGGCCTGAGAGGACCCCCGTTGGCTACCCTGCTCCACCGGCTCGGCCGTACCGCGTTCCGGTGCCGGCTGCGCTTCCTGACCGGCTGGCTGGCGCTGCTGTTCCTGGTCGGGGGCGCCTTCGCCGCCTACGGCTCGCACCTGGACAGCGAGGCCACCATCCCCGGATCGGAGTCCCAGGAGGGCATCGACCTGCTGGAACGTTCCCTGCCGGAGGCGACCGGGGTGACCGCGCAGCTGGTGTTCGCGGCCCCGCCCGGGAAGACCGTGGACGACCCCGCCCACAAGGCCCGCATCCGGGACGCGGTGCGCGAGGCACGCTCGGCCCCGCAGGTCGCCGAGGTCACCGACCCGTTCAAGACCGGGAGCATCTCGGCCGACCGGCGCACCGCGCTCGCCCAGGTGCTCTACCCCATCAAACGGGACGTGCTGGAGGACTCCAGCGTCACCGCCCTGGAGGACATCGCCGCCACGGCGAGGTCCGGCGGCCTGCGCGCCGAGGTCGGCGGGACGGTCTACAGCACCGCCGGCATGGAGGCCGGCGTCGGCGAGGCGATCGGCGTCGGCGTCGCCTTGGTCGTCCTCGTGCTCACATTCGGCTCGCTGCTGGCCGCCGGGCTGACACTGCTGACCGCCGTCGCCGGGCTCGCGATCGGGCTGCTCGGGCTGATGCTGGTCTCCAACGTCGCGACGATCTCCGACACCGCCCCGAGCCTCGCGCTGATGGTCGGGCTCGCCGTCGGCATCGACTACACCCTGTTCATCGGCTCCCGGCACCGGTCCCAGCTCGCCGAGGGGATGGCGGCCGAGGAGTCGGCGGCGCGGGCCGTCGCGACGGCGGGCGGCGCCGTCGTGTTCGCCGGGCTCACCGTGATCGTCGCGCTGGCCGGGCTGAGCGTGGTCGGCATCCCGTTCCTGACCGTGATGGGCCTGGCCGCCGCGCTGACCGTGCTGATGGCGGTGGCCGCCGCGATCACGCTGTTCCCCGCCCTGCTCGGCCTCGCCGGGGAACGGCTGCGCCCGCGCCCCGGCTCGCGCGCGGGCCGTCCGGGACGCGCCGGAGCCGGCGGCCTGCGATGGGCCCGGCTGGTGACGCGCCGCCCGCTGGTCACCATCCCGGTCGTGCTGCTGGCGCTCGGGGCGATGGCGCTTCCGGCGCTGCGGCTCGACCTCGCGATGCCCGACAACGGCACCGCGGACCCCGCGTCCACCCAGCGCAAGGCCTACGACCTGATCTCGGACGCGTTCGGCCCCGGCAGCAACGGCCGGCTGCTGATCCTCGTCCAGACCCGCGGGGGCGACCCGGTCCGGGCCGCCGACCGCGTCGCGGGCGGGCTCGACATCCGCGGCGTGAAGTCGATCGGCGATCCCGAACGCGGCGGGGACGGCCGCACGGCGGTCGTGAACCTCGTCCCCGAGCAGGGCCCGCGCAGCGAGGCGACCCAGGGGCTGGTCCGCAGGATCCGCGCCCGGACGCCCGCGCTCGGCGCGGCGGCCGACGCCCGGGTGCTGGTCACCGGCTCCACGCCCGCCGCCATCGACGTGTCCGACCGGCTCCGCGACTCGCTGCCGCCCTTCACCGCCGTCGTGGTCGGGCTCTCGCTGCTGCTCCTGCTGCTGGTGTTCCGCTCGGTCCTCGTCCCGATCAAGGCGGCGGCGGGCTTCCTGCTGTCGGCCGGGGCCGCGTTCGGCGCGGTCGTCGCCGTCTTCCAGTGGGGCTGGCTCGCCCGGCTGTTCGGCGTCGCCACCACCGGGCCGGTCTTCAGTTTCATGCCGATCGTCGTGATCGCCGTGCTGTTCGGCCTGGCCATGGACTACCAGGTCTTCCTGGTGTCGCGGATCCGCGAGGAGCACGTCCACACCGGACGCCCGCGCGAGGCCGTGCTGACCGGCGCGCGGCACACCGGCCGGGTCATCACCGCCGCCGCGCTGATCATGTTCGCGGTCTTCGCGAGCTTCGTCACCACCGACGACCTCACGCTCAAGCCCATCGCGCTCGGCCTGGCCGCCGGGGTGCTGGCCGACGCGTTCCTGGTGCGGATGACGCTCGTCCCGGCCGTCCTCGCGCTGACCGGGAAGGCCGCCTGGTGGATCCCCCGCCGGCTCGACCGGATCCTCCCCGACCTCGACATCGAGGGGGCGAGGCTGGGGCGGCCCGCCGCCCACGCCGACCCCGCCGCGGAGCCGGTGGCGCCGTCCAGGTAGGCCGGCCTGCGGTTTTGTCGGTGCGGGAGGTAACAATGAAGGCATGTGCCGCAGTATCAAGACGCTCCGCCCGCCCTTCGCCGAGGAAGTCACCGACCAGGACGTCCGGGCCGCCGCGCTCCAGTACGTCCGGAAGATCTCCGGCTTCCGCGCCCCCGCCGCCCACAACGCCGAGGCGTTCGACCGCGCCGTGGAGGAGGTCGCCCAGGCCACCGCCGCCCTGCTGGGCTCGCTTGAGGTCAGGGGGAGCCGCGCCGCGTCCTGACCTCCGCCGCGGCGGCGAACCGCGCCATCCTGATCGGCCGCCAGCGGAGACGACGGCACCGCCCGCGAGCCGAGGGGGCTCGCGGGCGGTGCTCTCGCTTCGGGTCGGGCGGGCTACTCGGCGGCGACCAGCTCGGCGATCTGGACGGCGTTGAGCGCCGCGCCCTTGCGCAGGTTGTCGCTGGAGCAGAAGAGCGCGAGGCCGTTGTCGACGGTCTCGTCGCGGCGGATCCGCCCGACGTAGGTCGGGTCCTGACCGGCGGCCTGGAGCGGGGTCGGGACGTCGGCCAGCACGACGCCGGGCGCGCCCGACAGCAGCTCGCTCGCCCGCTCGGTGCCGATCGGGCGCTCGAAGCGGGCGTTGATCTGGAGGGAGTGGCCGGTGAAGACCGGGACGCGGACGCAGGTGCCCGACACGCGCAGTCCGGGGATCTCCAGGATCTTGCGGCTCTCGTTGCGGAGCTTCTGCTCCTCGTCGGTCTCGGCGAGGCCGTCGTCGACGATCGAACCGGCCATCGGCAGCACGTTGAACGCGATCGGCGCGACGTAGACCCGCGCGTCGGGGAACTGGACGGCGGCGCCGTCGTGGGTGAGGCGGTCGGCGCCCTCGACGACCTTGGACGCCTGCTCGTGCAGCTCGGCGACGCCCGCGAGCCCGCTGCCGGACACGGCCTGGTAGGTGGCGACGACCAGCGCGGCGAGCCCGGCCTCGGCGTGCAGCGGCCGCAGCACCGGCATGGCGGCCATCGTCGTGCAGTTGGGGTTGGCGATGATCCCCTTCGGCCGGTTCGCGGCCGCGTGCGGGTTGACCTCCGACACCACGAGCGGGACGTCGGGGTCCATCCGCCAGGCCGAGGAGTTGTCGATCACGACGGCGCCGGCGGCGGCGACCTTGGGCGCCAGCTCCTTCGAGGAGCCCTTCCCCGCGGAGAACAGGACGATGTCGAGGCCGGAGAAGTCGGCGGTCGCGGCGTCCTCGACGGTGATCTCGGCGCCGTCGAACGGGAGCCTGCGGCCGGCGGAGCGGGCGGAGGCGAACAGGCGCAGCTCGTCCAGCGGGAACCCGCGTTCGGCCAGGATGCGCCGCATCACGCTCCCGACCTGCCCGGTGGCCCCGACGATCCCGATCCTCATGCCGCTCCCTCTGGTAAGTCACTCGACCTGGGCGAACGAGTCTGCCCAAGCCTCTACGGGACGTCCATTCAATATCCCTTCCCGTCGACTCTAAGCGCTGCTCACACGTGGCGCTAACCCCCGGCTACCCGGTCCAGCCGAGGGCGGCGCGCGCCCGGTCGTGCGCCTGGACGTGCTCGGTCAGCACCCGGGCGAGGATCTCGTCGATCGCGCCGAGCCGCTCCTCGATGGTGGCCAGCTCGCGTTCGGCGCGCTCCAGGCCGCTCTCCTTGGTGAAGGGCGCGACGCCGCCGTTCAGCGCGGTCAGCAGTTCGCGGTCGGCCTGGCGGTAGGCGCGCAGCGGGAGCAGGACCTCGTCGCGGCGGGTGCGGAGCCGCTCGAAGCCCTCGGCCGCCGCGGCCAGCTCGGCGCGGGCGCTCTCGGCGGTCTCCTCGGCGCCGCCGAGCCGCTCGCGCAGCTCGGTCAGCTCGGCGTTCGCGGCGGCGGCGTCCCGCACGGCGGCCGCGACCCTCGGGCCGAGCAGCGCGAGCTGCTCGCGGGTCACGCGCAGCAGGGTCCCGGCGGACTCCTCCAGCGCCCGCTCGGCCTCCCGTGCCGGGCGCGCGGCCTCGGCGTCGAACGCGGCGGCCTGGTCGCGCAGCGCCTCGACCTCCCCGGCCAGCTCGCGCAGCCGGCGCAGCTCGGCGAGGCGCTCGCGGAGCCGGTCGTGCTCGGCGGTGAGGTCGGCCAGCTCCTCCCGCGCCTCGCCCAGCTCGTCCAGCGCGGCGCGGTCGGCGGCGAGGCGGCGCCGCGCGGCGGCCAGCTCGTCGTGCCGCTCCCGCAGGTGGGCGTCCACGGGCGCGCCCGGCGAGGCCGCCTCCACCAGCGCCGGGACGGCCTCCCGCACGGCGCCGAGCGGTTCGAGCGCGTCGTCCAGCGCCACGACGGCCTGGAAGGCGGCCACGTCGTCGTCGAAGCCGGCGGCGAGCGCCCGGCCGGACCAGTCCGCCGCGAGGCGCAGCACGGTCAGCGCGGCGACCGGGCCCTCCTCGGCGAGCGCGGCGGCGATGCCGGCCTTCACGTCGTCGATGGTCATCGGGGCGACTCCCTGTGGATCATCTCTCCCCGGTCCCGTCCGGGTCGATCGGGTAGTGGCGGGGCTCGCCGCCGGCCGCCGGGGCGAGGACGAGCACGCCGGGGCAGGCGTGGGACGGGCGCAGCCCGACGCGGTAGTGGCCGGGCGCGAGGCCGGGCAGCCTGACCGGCACGTCCCGCCCGTCCACCTTCACGGCGAACAGCTTCGGGCCCTCGGCGGGGACCTCGACCAGCACCGCGTAGCCGTCCTGGACGGCGAACTCCGCCGACGGGTCGAGCGGCACCTCCCGGACCTCCAGCAGCCCGTGCCGGAGCCGGTGCAGCGGCAGGACGACCGACGGGCGCTCGGGCCCCGCGACCGCCATCCCCCCGGCCGCGATCCGCAGCGCGCCCCGGACGGCGGCGGCCGGGCCGAGCACCATCGGCGGCTCAGGCGGCGCCAGCTCGTCCATCAGGACCCGGCTGACCAGGGGGAACACGCCGAACTTCCCCGAGACCGCGATCGCCCGGGGCGGCGCGGAGCCGGCGAGGGCGCGGGCGACGACGCTCCGCAGCGCCGTCGCGGTGGCGGAGAAGGCGGAGATCAGCGTCCCGGCGGTGACGTCGGCGTCACCGACCCGGTAGACGGGCGCGTCCCGGTAGCGGGGATGCGACCACGCGCGCGGCAGGACGACGGCGGCGCGGCGCCCGTGCCGCGCCCGCGCGCCCTCGAACAGCTCCGCGAACCCGGCGGTGGGGCCGACGGCGGTCGCCGACGACGCGGCGGGGGCGGCGGACACGGGCAGGCTCGGCGCCGACGCGGCGACCGCGGTATCGAACGCGCGTCCGCCGCCCTCGGCGACCGCGACCGATGTGACGCGCAGGGTGCCGCCGGCGGCTTCGCACAGCGCGGCGCCGGTCGTGCGGGCGCCGAGGTCGCAGACGAGCACCGAGCCCTCGGCGGGGCGGCCCGCCCGCGCGAGCGCGTCGGCGGCGACGCAGGCGGCCTGGCTCAGCCAGGCGACGTCGGGCCAGCCCAGCTCCTCCAGCAGGGTCCAGCGCAGCCGCTCGTAGGCGCGGATGCCGTAGGGCGTCCCGTCCAGCCATGACTCGGGGACCGTGACCGTCGTCCGGCCGATCGTGCCCGGAGCCCGCTTCCTGCCCGACTCCAGCAGCTTGGACAGGAAGATCGCGAGGTCGCCGCGCGGCGTCGGGCGCGACTCGACGACGGGCACGCCGCTCCGCTGGGAAAGCGCGATCCTCGTCGTCGCCGTTCCCACGTCCAGCGCGACCGCCACCGGCCCCGTCATCCGTCGCCCGACTTGCCGCGCCGTCCGAGGCCGAACAGCCCGCCGCGGCCTGACTTGGCGAGCCGCTCGATGGTGGCCTTGCACTCCTCCAGGCGGGTACGGACCTGCGGGGGCATCTCCCAGAACGGCGCGTGGGAGCTGACCGCCTCCAGCAGCCGCAGCTGGTAGCTGATCTCCTGGCTGGCGTGGCCGGCGAGCGCGTCGGCGAAGTCGCGGGCCACGGCCGACCCGAGCGCGCCCTGGGCGATGGCCTCGACCAGCAGGCGCGCCTGCTTGTCGGCCCACTGGTAGTTGCTGCCGTCCACGTTCGAGCCCCAGACCCGCAGCACGACCGTGTGCGCCTCGGCGCCCTTGAGCAGGCGGCCGGCGGCGGCCACGGCCTTGATCGCGGCGGTGGCGTTCGCCACGTTGGCTTCGAGGGGGCGCATGGCGCGCATGTAGAAGTCGGCGACCGTGTCCACGTCGGCATCGGAGGCGAGCCGTCCCAGCCCCTCCAGCGCGGGCGCGCCCAGCGACGGCGGCGGCGGGCCGGGCGGGGGCATGCCGTCCGACGCGAAACCGTCCGAGGCGTACCCGTCCGAGGTGAAGCCGTCCGGCGTGGCGCCGAGGGCGGGAGCGAACACCGGCTCGAACCTGCCCTGGTTCTCCCGGAGCAGCCTGCGCAGCTCGACGAACGCGGGCCTGCCCTCCAGCGCGGGGTCGGACGGCTCGGTGTCCAGGACCGTCCGCAGGATCGTCCAGTCCAGCCCCTCGTCCTCGACGATGACGGCCCTGACCAGGTTGATCACCGTGTCCGCGCGGGCCGGGCCGCCCGCCCAGGGACGCTGGTCCCGCAGCGCCGAGGCCAGCTCCCGGATGAACGTCGCCGCCATGCCGCGGTCCTGGCGGACCCGCTGCCAGGCCCAGACGAAACCGCTGTGATACGTGGCCGGGTCGGGGAGCAGCACCGCCTTCTTCAGGTGCACGCAGGGCGCCCCGACGGTGAGCAGCACGACGTCCGCCGCGCCCCATCCACCGGGCTCCTCGGACTCCATCTGGCTCAACGTCTTCTTGACGAACTCGCGGGCCGCCAGGCTGATCTCCGGCTGCCCCTTCATCCAGCCGATCAGCGCGGGCATGACGGGTTCCAGGCGGCCGAGCCGCCCGGCGACCTGGACGAGCGCCGCCGCCCATTCGGGCGCGCCCTTCATCAGGCCGCGGAAGTCCTTGAGGGAGATCTCCCTCCCGGCGAGCAGCTCGCCGAAGCCCGGCAGCGCGTCGCTCCGCCCGGACCCGAGCCAGCGGACCCACGCCCGCACCCGGTCGGCCCCGCCGGGCTCGGCCACGAGCAGCCGGGCGGCCAGCCGGCTCTCGTTGGTCAGCTCCGCCAGCAGCTTGGAGTTCGCCCACGCCGGGGCGGACGGGTCGACATGGTCGCGGATCAGGTCGGCGGCCATGTCCAGCGCGGCGCGGTGCTTGGCCGCCCCGCCGGTGAACCCGGGGACGCGGAGGGCCTCCACGACGCCCGCGAGGAACTGGTCGGTGAGCCGCCGCTCCCGGGCGAGCCTGACGTAGTCGGAGACGCGCTTGTCGGGCTCCTCCCGCCACAGCAGCCTCGCCGCCGCGTCCACCAGCGCCTCGATCAGCTCCGAGCCGCCGGTCGCGGCGACCTGGTCCCAGCGCTCCCCGATCAGCTTCAGGTCGCCCGGCTCCGCGGCGCGGATCAGGTAGGCGAGCACGCGGCCCTGCGCGCTGGGCGAGATCTCGTCGCGCCGGGGGCTCAGCAGCAGCCGCCGCGCGTCCTCCTCCTTCCCCTGGCGCCTCTCCTCGGCGTAGCGCGCGACCTGCTGCGGCCACTCGACGTCCGCGAGGTGCTGGACGGCGCTCCTCTTGTCGCTGAAGTCGCACGGTTCGGCGCCGCCCGCGAGGTATCCGACGAGCCAGGGCAGGTCCCGGCGGCTCAGCAGCCGGTCCAGCCACTGGAGGTAGTGGCCCGCCGTCGGGGACGGCGGGATGCGCTCGCCCTGGTTCCGCCAGCCCACCTCGTTCGCGTTGTCGCGGGCGCGGCGCAGGAACGCGAGCCGGATCTTGTTGGCGGACCCGGTCGCCCAGGTCGCGCCCGTGAAGTCGGCCCGGTACCCGTAGGGGAGCAGCGCGGCCACCGCGTCCAGGAACGCGAGCCTGTCCTGGAGGGACGCCTCGCCCGCGCCGACGATGTCGACCCGGCCGTCCAGCAGCAGCGCGGCCGTCCCCATGACCTTCTTCCGGTCGAACCGGTCGATGTCGCGGGCCAGGTCGGCGGCGGAGTACTCCGACGGGGAGAGCGTGACGAGGTCGCCCTCCGGGCCGTCCATCGGCAGTTCGAGGCGGTTCAGCTCGCGGTAGAGCGCCGCATAGGAGACGGGCGTCGCCTGCACGTCCCGGTAGGGGACGCAGATGTACTTGGTGAACGCGACCGGGCGGCCCGAGCCGTCCCGGTGCTCGGTCCAGTCCTCGATCGACATGCCGAGGTAGCGGTCCGGCGCCTCACCGACCCAGCTCACCGTCACCCAGGGCAGCGCGCCCTCGCCGGTGCGGTGCGCGGGCGGCGTCCCGAGCCCGTACTGGCGCAGGATCCGCCCGAAGCTCGCCTTGCTGAACGGCTCGCGGCTACAGTTCAGCACGCCGTAGTCGTCACTGCTGCCGGGCCGCTTTCCCGAAAGCGCCCAGCCGGCGGTCACCTGGACCATTGCGGTGTCTCTCCGTCGAGCCTGTTGCCGAGCCACAGCATCGGCTCCACCACGTTGATCGGCCACACCTTGCCGCGGATCTCGACGCTGCCGTCGGCGCTCTTGTTGATGTTCCAGTAGTCGTTCTCGGTGAACCGGTCGGACTCGCCCATGTAGAAGCCGACGGCGGACGTCGCGTAGTAGCGCACGCGCTCGTGGTGGAAGTACTTCTGGATGCTGTTGAGGACGAGGTCGGCGTTGCCCACCTTGGAGTCCTTGCACAGCTCGGAGAAGAAGTGCCCGGCCGAGTCCTCGCGGACGCGCGGGAGCATCTGCGGGCTGTCGTCGTAGGTGAGGTACCCGCCGACCCGCGCCCGCCGGAACACCTCCGGCGCGTCGAACTTGGTGACGCAGACGGCGAGGTGCTGCGGCAGCTTCGCGTCCTTGGAGCCGCGGTCGCGGAACACCTGGCGGGACAGCTTGAGCAGCGTCCGCTGGAAGTAGCTGTAGGAGTCGCCCTCGCGGCGCTCGCGGGTCGGGTCGAACAGGTAGACGATCCCGTCGCAGCCCGCGAGGTGCTCGATGATGCGGTCCTCGTCGGAGTCGCCCTGCTCCTCCTCCTGGTCGTCGTCGAAGCCGAGGTTGTCGTCGCCGCCGGAGGGCGCCATCGCCTCACCCGGGACGGACTTGCTCGCGTGGACGGCGCCGGGCGAGTCGAGCAGGTCGATGTTGACCTCGATCGGCACGTCCCGGAACTTCTTCCCGAACCGCTTGCCGGTCGGCTGCTGGGTCGTGCCGCGCAGCGTCCAGCTCAGCGCCTCGGAGAACCTCGTCGCGGCGGGGAACCGGCGGTGCTGGGTGAGCATCCCGGTCTGGGTGTCGAGGAAGTCGTTGGACTCCTCGTTCACGCCGTAGAGCATCCAGTCGCCGGAGGTGCGCAGCACCGCGACCTGGAGCGCGGCGAGGAACGTGGTCTTGCCGCTCTGCGGCGCGCCCCACAGCCCGATGCGCCGCAACTGCCGCTGGGGCTGGGCGATGTCCGGGGGCGGGGGCACCGGTTGTCCGGGCGCCGCGTTCTGCGGCGGCGGGGAGAACTGCGAAGGGGTGGTCACCGGGCACCTCGTTCCAGATCGGCCAGGGGAAGGTTGAGTGTCTGCGGCGCGGACGGGAGCAGGCCGAGCCCCACCCCGAGCCGCCGCGCGTCGATGTCGTCGAGGTCGTGGACGCCCGCCGCGCCGAGGGTGTCCCAGACGGGGTGGTCGCGGAGAGCGGCATCGTGCAGGACGGCCGCGCAGGCGACGCCCGCGTGGGTGATGGCGCCGAGGGCCGACGGCCAGCTCCGCTCGAACTGGCAGGGCAGGACGTCGTCGTCGCCCTGGACGGGCGGGTGCGGCGGCCGTCCGCCGACGGTCAGCAGGATGGTCCGCGCCGGGCGGCCGGGTGCGCGGTGGCGGAAGAGGCGCTCGGCGATCTCGTGCAGGGCGTCCTCGACCGGCGCCGCCTCCGGGTACTCGACCGGGCTCGGGCGCAGCCGCGCCAGGCCCGCGACGGCGGTGGCGGGGGTGTCGAGCCAGCCGCCGAGGACGGGCCTGCGCCCCTCCTTGCCGCGGCCGTAGGCGTGGTCCTGGTACCCGAGCACCGCCACCCGCAGGAGGCCCGAGCCGGGGTAGGTCGCGTCCACGGTCGAGACCAGCTCGCGCAGCAGCCCGAGCCTGCGCCGGACCAGCTCGTCCACGCCGCCCAGCTCGACCGCGCAGATCAGGTCGACGGGCTCGGTGAGGATCTCCAGCCGCTCGGGCAGGCCGTCCAGCAGTTCGGGCAGGCGCTCGGTCACCGGCGCCGGGTCGGCGGGCTCGGCGATGCCCACCCGGCCCGGCCCCTCCAGCACGAACCGGACGTCGGCGGGCAGCGGCACCGCGCCGGCCGTCAGCAGCGTCCAGTGCTCGGCGCTCGCGGCGACGGCCGCGAGCACCGTCGTCTCGGCGGCGCCCGGCGGGCTCTCCAGCCGCAGCGTCCGGACCGTCCCGGCGGGCGTCCCGGCGGGGAACAGCGGGATCAGCCGGGGGCTCACCCGGCGCGTGCCGGGCTCGACCCCGGCCGCGAGCAGGCCCACGTCGTGCCGCGTGGGCAGCGTGGCGATCAGCGGGCCGAGCAGGTCGCGGGCGCTCGACTCCCCGGCGGGCACGACCTCGGCGTTCTGGTGCCGCTTGCGCAGCAGCCGCACGGCCCGGTCGGGGACCGGCCAGCCGATCTCCCGGTAGGCGAGCACGACGTCGTCGCCGGGCTCGTCGAGCCGCGGCGGCAGGCCGTCGCGCAGCGCCCGCCACAGCGTGTCGCGGTCGAGGTCGGCGAGCCCGCCCGCGAGCTGGAAGCGCCGCTCGCCGGGGTCGCGGGACAGGAACGGCAGCAGCGTCTCCCACGGGGTGACCTCGGGGGCGTCGTACCCGCGCGGGATCATCAGCTCGTCCAGCACGACGCGGGTGACGCTCAGCCCGTGGTCGGCGCCGATCTCGGCGACGACCAGGCCCCGGCCCGGCCGCATCCGGTGCAGCGCGTTCCCGAGCACGGACTGGAGCGCCGCGTCGGGCATCGGCGGCGCGTCCACCGCCTGCCTGGCGCGCACCCACTCCTGCGGGGTCGGCGTGCCGCCCCGGACGAACAGGTCGTCGGCGAGGCCCGCGCGGACGACGGCCAGCAGGTCGCGTTCGCGGCGCGCCGCCGCGAGCCGCTCCTCGAAGTCGCGCGCGAACGCCGGGTCGGGGACGCCGAACCGCCACTCGCCGTGCAGCGGCCACCGGCACTCCGAGCAGCCCGCCTCCTCGCTCTTGATCGGGCACCCGCACACCGGGCATCCCGGGCGCGCCCGCATCATGGCGCCCGTGCCCGCGGACTGGTCGTCCGGGGGCCGGTCGCCCGCGGGCTGGTCACCGGTCGGCATGCGGCACCCCCTCGGAGGGCAGGTCGGGGACGTCCTCGGGCAGGAAGGTGTCGACGTCGGCGTCGGGCGCGTCGGCCGTGCGGGCGGCGAGCCGCACCTCCATCGCGGGGAGCAGCCGCTCCCGCACGGCGCGCGCGTTGCCGAAGTCGCCCGGATGCGCGCGGCGCTCGGCGGCCAGCCACGCGAGGGCGCGGGCGCGGGTCGCGTCCGGGACGCGGTACCCCTCGGCCCCGGCCATCTTCTCCAGGATCCGCACCAGCTCCTCGGGCGCGTAGTCGGGGAACTCCACCCGCACCGTGAACCGCGACCGCAGGCCCGTGTTGGCGGCGAGGAACGTCCGCATCTCGTCCGGATAGCCGGCGGCGATCACGGTGATCCGGCCGCGCAGGTTCTCCATCTCCTGGGTGATCGTGTCGAGCGCCTCCCGTCCGAAGTCGCGGCCGTCGTCGCCCCTGGCCAGCGCGTACGCCTCGTCGATGAACAGCACCCCGTCCATCGCCTCGCGGACCTTCTCGCGGGTGCGCGGCGCGGTGTGCCCGATGTACTCGCCGACGAGGTCGGCGCGGCCGGTGTCGACGACGTGCCCGCTGGTGAGCAGCCCGAGGTCGCGGAAGATCCGGCCGATGATCCGGGCGACCGTCGTCTTGCCGGTGCCGGGCGGGCCGAGGAACAGCAGGTGCGGCGCGACCACCTCGCCCCTGCCGCGCCGCTGCTTCAGCCGGACCTGCGCGACCAGGTCGCGGATCGCCTTCTTCACCGGGCCGAGGCCGATCATCTGGTCCAGCTCGCCGAGCAGGACGGGCAGCTCCGGCACCGCCGTGCGCAGGTGCACCCGCAGTCGCTCGGGCACGTCGCCGGGCTCCAGCGGACGGTCGACGTCCGCGCGCGTCCGCAGCACCCACCGGCGTTTCACGTCGTCGGCGAGGTCGCGCATCGCGCCCGCGTTCCCGAACCCGGGGCCGCGCGTGCGGTGCATGCCCGCGACGACGCGGCGCAGGTCGTCCTCGGTCTCCGGGGACCAGGTGAGGCCCTGCTCGCTGAGCCGCGCGAGCGCGATGCCCGCGAGCGTGCCGGCGTCGTAGTCGGGGAACGCGATGACGTTGGCCTCGGGGAAGCGGCGGCGCAGCCCGGGGTTGGCGTCCAGGAAGTCCTTCATCCGGTCGGGGTAGCCCGCCGCGATCACGACGAGCCGCCCCCGGTCGTTCTCCATCCGGGTCAGCAGCACGCCGATCGCGTCGCTCCCGAACCCCTCGGCCTGGTCGGCCAGCATGTACGCCTCGTCGATGAACAGCACCCCGTCGAGCGCGCTGTCGATCACCGCCTGGGTCTTCTGCGCGGTCTCCCCCACGTACTGGCCGACCAGCGTGGAGGCCGTCGCCTCCACCAGGTGCCCGCGCCGCAGCACGCCCAGCTCCCGGTACATCTCGCCGACGAGCCGCGCGACCGTCGTCTTGCCGGTTCCCGGGTTGCCGGTGAACACCAGGTGGTGCGCGGCGGGGTCGGCGGTGCCGCGCCCCTCCGCGCGCATCCGGTTCTCGGCCTCGATGAGCAGCCGCATGCCCGCGAGGTGCTCCTTGACCGCGTCCAGCCCGGCCAGCCGGTCGAGGCGCCGCCACACGTCCTCGTGGCCGGACGCGGCGGAGGTCACCCAGCCCCGCTCGCGCAGCACCGCGCCGTCCAGCGGGACGTCCTCGGCGGCGAGGCCGCGCAGCCGCTGCTCCCACGTCCGCGCGGGCTCGGCCGTCGCCGCCATCGCGCGGACGGTCTGCGCCAGCCCCGCCCAGTCGCCGATCCGCAGCCGGGGCCGCCCGGCCAGCCGCTGCACGTGGACGAGCCGCGCCAGCTCCTCCTCGTCGGGCTCGCCGACCCGACCCGGGCCGCCGCCGCGCTCGGCGAGCCGCCGCGCCCACTCCTCCAGCGTCGGGAAGCCGCGCACGTCCCGGATGAAGTCGCGGACGTCGGCGAGCGACGCCTTCCGCGACACCAGCACGCACTTGTTGCGGGCGCTGCCCCGGTAGGCGACCCACTCGGCGAACACGGTCGCGAGCGCCCGTCCGGCGACGGTGTGGCTCAGCACCTCCTCGGCGTGCAGCACGACGACCGCCGCGCGCATGGCGTCCTGGCGCATGAGGTGGTCGAGCGTCATCACCGCGTGCGCGTCGGACATGCCCGAGTTCGCGGCGGGCTCCTCCGGCGCGGGGGCGGGCGGCCGCGTCACCACCCGGTCGCCCAGCGGGCCGCCGAACCCCGGCCGCATGCGCCGGGGTTCGTTCACCACCGGCCGGGCCGCCGCCGCGTCCGGACGGACGAGCCGCCGCGACTCCGCGTCCCGGAAGTACACCTTGCGGTGCAGCGAGTAGAAGACGATCGCGTCGTACCCGGCGGAGTGCAGCGACTCCCACAGCGCGGCCTCGATCCCGAACGTGCGGTAGGCGCCGTCGACGAACGCGTCGTCGGCGCCGGGGCCGTGCACGATCATCACCGGGTCGCCGTCGACCGCCGCGCGGCGCAGCCCCGCCAGACGCCCCGCGGCCGTGCCCCCGGGCCGCTCCGTCGCCCCCGCCTTCAACGCCGCTCGCCCGGCCGGGACCGGCCGTCCCCGGCACGCGCGGAGATCTCGGTGCCCTCCGCGCGCAGGGAGTCGAAGTCGGTGAGCGCCGGGTCCGCGCGCGGGGCGTCGGCGGTCGGCTCGCCCACCGGCAGGCCGCGATCGCGCAGGCTCGTCGCTATCTCCCGCGCGCGTTCCGTCAGCTCCTCCTCCGACGCGGTGTCGCGGTCGTAGGACAGGATGCGGACGGCGAGCGTCCCCGGTCCGCCGTCCTCCTCCTCGTGCGCGACCTCGATGACGATCTCGTTGTCGTTGAGGTGGCGGAGCTTGCTGTAGAACGCGGCGCGCTGGTCGTCGCCCGCGTAGGCGTTCTCCGCCCAGGAGAACCCGGTCGCGTGCTCGACGGCGTCCACGACCTGCTCGGCGACGTTGACGCGCGCCTGCGAGGCCAGCAGCGCGGCGGTCGCGTGGGAGAGGGTCTCCTCCAGCCGGCGCTCCAGATCGGGCGCGTCCCGGCGGACGATCTCGCGCAGCTCCTCGGTCGTCAGCCCGGTGCCCTCGCCGACCCGGCCCCTGCGCTCCTCGACCTCGGCGCGCAGTTCGGCGAGGCCGCCGCCCGACCAGTGGTCGACGTCGAACGACAGCCCGTCGATCGGCTCGCCGCGCTCGTCGGGCGCCGGGAGGTCCGCGCTGAACCGCACCCGCTCGGCGACGACGGTCAGCGCGTCCAGCGCCGCGAGCCGCGCCGCCTGCCACTCCTGGTCGAGCAGGACGAGGTCGGCGCGCAGCTCCGCGAGGTCGAGGTAGGTCTCCTGGAGCAGGCTCAGCGACTCCGCCGCCAGCCCCGCCGCGAGGTTGGCCTCGGCGGTGGCGATGCGGCGCTCCAGCCGGTCGAGCCGTCCGGGCGCGAACCGCTCGTGCGGCAGCTCCGCGCGGATCGCGTCGCGCATCAGCCGCGCGTCGGCGAGCGCGTTCCCGGCCGCGACGGCCGCGCGGTCGCGGTCGGCGCGCATGCCGTCCAGCTCCCGGCCGAGCTCCTGGATCTCGGCGCGCTGCTCGGCCCGCTCGCGTTCGATCGCCGTGCGGATCCGCTCGTCCTGCTCGGCCCGGAGCTGCTCCACGGCCGAGCCGATCTGCCCGCGCAGCCGGTCGGACTGCTCGCGCAGCCGCTTGGCGGTGCGCAGCTCCGCCCGCTTCGCCTCGTCGCTGAGCCCGGTCAGGACCTGCTCGACGCGCCGCTGCCGCCCCTCCACCTGGTTGAACGTGCGGTCCAGCTCCGCGCGCTGCTCCTTCTTGACGGCCTCGACCAGCTTGGGCATGTCGCTGCGCACCTGGCGCAGCTTCCGCGCCGCGGTCTGCGCCTCGCGCCAGGCGCCCTCGTCCACCGTGATCCGCTTCGCCCCGCTCACCGCGCGCTCCTCCCTGGCGTCCGGCGGCCCGCCTCCGCGCCGTCCCCGTAGCCTCTGCCTTCACGAGGGAGACCGGTCCCCCGCGGTTGGACGCCCGGGGAGGCCGTCGCGTTCGCCTCGTCACCCAGGGTTACCGGCGGGTAAAGCTCGGCGAGCGCGCGGGACGGGACGCCGACGTAGAGCGTCTCGCCCGTCCGGACGCGGACCTCGACCGAGCGCGGCCCGCCCTCCAGCGCCTCGGCGGCCCCGCGCAGCCGACCGGTCAGGTGGTGGACGCGCTGGTTGGCGCTGCCGCGCAGGCCCCGGTCGTCGTTGCGCTCGGCGACGTACAGGCCGTCGATGAGCACGTCCACCTCGGCGAGCAGCGCGGCCACCCCGTCGTTCGGCGGACGGCTGCGAAGCCGTTCGAGCCGGTACCCCGTGAAGCAGACCAACGTCAGGCCGGAACGGTCCCGGCGGGCGATCCGCGCGACCTCCGCGAGCCCGGCGGCCTGCGCCATCGGCTCGCCGCCGGAGAACGTCAGGCCGGTCACGGCGGGGTCGGCGAGCAGCTCGGCGGCCAGCTCGGCCGGCGCGACCGACCGCGCCGGACGGTCGGGGATCCACTCGGGCGCCAGGCACCCCGGGCAGTGGAACGGGCACCCCTGGACCCACACGACCGACCGCGTGCCCGGTCCGAGCGCGCGGGTACCCACGCATGTTTCAGCCACGTTGAGCATTCGACCGTTCGGGGGGATCGGGGATGGGTGAGTGACCGGGTGACGCCTGCCAGTGCGCCGGATTGTACGGGGTTGCCTGCCTCGCACTAATGGCAGGTGACACAAACTGTTGGCGGCGGCTCGGGTATTTTCGGGGGCGGTGACCGGATCCGGTCAGGTTCGGGGAGTGCGCACACCGTGACGCGGAGTCGTTCTTGTTCGCGCGCTATCCTGCCAAATCGGCCCCCGCAGCCGGTCATCATTCCTCACCACCCCGTTCGCCCGAATGAACAGGAATGGCCACCTGACATGGTCCGCGCTCACGAGGACCCTCCGAGCCATGGGGATCCCACCCGGCTACCGCCCCTGCCGCGGGTCACCACGATCGTCCCGCCGGGGGTCATCTTCGACGAGGCCGCCCTCGTCCGCCACAGGCCCGTCATCGTGGGGGCCCGAACCCGGTTCGGCCGGTTCGCGACGGGCCCGCTGCTGCGGCGCCGCCCGCGGCTGCCGCGCTTCGCCGTGGCGCCCGGCCTGCCCCGGGCGCACTGGCAGATGCCGTCCGGCCCGTTCACGCGCTCGCCCGTGATGCGTTCGCCCACGCTGGGTTCCGCGCCGTCCGCCCGGGTGCCGCGGGCACCGGTTCCGGCCCCCCGCGGCACCGCCGTGACCTGGCGATTCCCCCTCCTCGACCGACTTCCCACTCTCCGCCGAAAGCAGCGTCCATGACGAGTGTCCCCAGGCGAACGGTCGGATTTCATCCGCTGATCTGGCTGTCCGGCGCCCGGCCGGAAATTCTCGCGCAATGCCCCACCGAGCGCGGGAAATACCAGGGCATCGGTGCGGCCGTGCTCATCACCGCCGGCATGGCGGCCGTCTCGATGGCGTTCGCGCTGTCGATGGCGATCAAGGCGCCGCTGGTGGTCGCGCTGGTGTTCGCCCTGCTCTGGGGTCTGGCGATCATGATGCTGGACCGCTGGCTGGTCACCACGATCCAGCGCCAGGAGCACAAGCGCCACGCGTTCTACCTCGCCGCGCCCCGGCTGCTGTTCGCGCTGCTGATCGGCATCGTCATCTCCACCCCGCTGGTCCTCCAGATCTTCAAGCCCGAGATCAACGTGCAGCTGGAGCAGATGAAGGCCGAGGCCGCCAACTCCAACGCGCAGAACGCGGAGGCCGGCAAGCTCGGTCAGCGGATCGCCAAGCTGGACGCGGAGGCCAAGCGGCTTGAGGGGATCATCAGCAACAACGGCGACACCGGCACCGACCAGAACGCCGACCGGACGCTCGCCGGGCTGCGCAAGCAGGAGGGCGACGCGCTGAAGCGCGTCAACGCCGCCCGCAAGAAGCTCGGCTGCGAGCTCAGCGGGCAGGGCGGCCAGTGCACGGCCGGCGACGGCCCCCTCGCGCGCCTGAGCAAGCAGGAGCTGGACGACGCCGAGGGCCAGCTCAAGAACATCCGCGACCAGATCGCGGCGCGCCAGGCCCAGTTGCAGCGCGAGGGCTCCACGTCCCGCCAGCAGAACCTCGCCACCGCGAAGCAGCGGCTCCCGCAGGCCCGCAAGGAGCTGGCCGCCGCGCAGCAGCAGCGCGACCGCCTCGACGAGGGCTTCGCCGACAGCAACGCCACCTCCGACGGGCTCCTGCTGCGGATCAAGGCGCTGAACGAGCTCACCGAGCAGCAGAGCACGCTGATGTGGGCGCACCTCCTGCTGCTCCTGCTGTTCACCTCGATCGAGTGCCTGCCGATCTTCGTGAAGCTGCTGCTCACGCTCATGCCGAAGAAGAACCTCTACGAGGAGATCCTGGAGGTCGAGGAGCACCGGCAGCTCCGCGTCGCCGAGGAGCGCGCCCGCCGCGAGCAGAACGCGCAGATCCTGGACGCCGAGGACATCATCACCCAGGCCCGGCTGCTCCGCGAGGCGCGCGACGCCGTCATCCCCCGGATGGTCGAGCAGACCGTCCGGGCGGAGGAGGAGATCGCGCAGGCGGTCCTGCACGAGTGGCGCAACCGGGAGCTGCGCAACATCCCGGGCAACGTCGACAACTACCTGCGCTCCGACCACTTCCCGCGCGTCGACCCGCATCCCGGGCAGCCGCAGGGCGGCGGGGTCCAGCCGGGCGCGCCGATCCCCGGCCATCCCGGACAGCCCGGACCCGCTCCGGTCCCGTCGGTGCCGCCGCGTCCGGGGCCGGGACGCGGGCCGCTCCCGCCGTCCGCGCCGCCGCCGTCGGGCCCGCCCGCGTCCGCGCCGCCCGCCCCGGCTCCGGCGCCCGCTCCGGCTCCGCCGAACGGCGTCCCGAGCAACCGCCACGGGCCGTGGCAGGGGCCGCCGCCCGGCTCGTTCTCCTGACGGTCAGCGGAACGCGTCGAGGCCCGTGACGGCCTTGCCCAGCGTCAGCAGGTGGACCTCCTGGGTGCCCTCGTAGGTGAGGACGCTCTCCAGGTTGTTCATGTGCCGGATCACCGGATACTCCAGCGTGATCCCGTTGGCGCCCAGCACCGTCCGGGCCTCGCGCGCGACGTCCAGCGCCGCGCGGACGTTCGCGAGCTTGCCGAACGACACCTGCTGCGGGGTCGCCTCCCCCGCGTCCTTCAGCCGCCCCACGCGCAGCGCGACGAGCCCCGCCTGGCCGAGCGCGACCTCCATCCAGGCGAGCTTCTCCTGCGTGAGCTGGAACGCCCCGATCGGCCTGCCGAACTGCTCGCGCGTCTTCGCGTACCCGACGGCCGCCTCGTAGCAGGACCGGCCCGCGCCGACCGCGCCCCACACGATCCCGAACCGCGCCTCCGACAGGCAGCCGAGCGGCCCCTTCAGCCCGCGCACGCCGGGCAGCAGCGCCGCGTCCGGCAGGCGCACGCCGTCCAGGACCAGCTCGGAGGTCACCGACGCGCGCAGCGACAGCTTCCGGTGGACGTCGCGCGCCGTGAACCCCGCCGTGCCCCGGGGGACGAGGAAGCCGCGGATGCCCTCGTCCGTCCGCGCCCACACCACGGCGACGTCGGCGACCGACCCGTTGGTGATCCACATCTTGGTGCCGTCCAGCACCCAGTCGGCGCCGTCGCGGCGGGCGCGGGTCCGCATGTCGCCGGGGTCGGAGCCCCGGTCGGGCTCGGTCAGCCCGAAGCAGCCGATCGCCTCGCCCGCCGCCATCCGCGGCAGCCACTCCCGCTTCTGCTCCTCCGACCCGTACCGGTGGACGGCCGTCATCGCCAGCGACCCCTGGACCGACACGAAGCTCCGCAGCCCCGAGTCGGCCGCCTCCAGCTCCCGGCACGCGACCCCGTAGGCGACCGCGCTCGTCCCGGCGCAGCCGTAGCCGCCGAGGTGCATGCCGAGGAGGCCGAGGGCGCCCAACTCGGGCGCCAGCTCGCGGACGGGGAAGGTCCCGTCCTCGAACCAGCCCGCCACGTGCGGCGCGACCCGCTCCGCCGCGAACGCCCGGACCGTGTCGCGGACCATCCGCTCCTCGCCGGTGAGCAGGTCGTCGACGCGCAGCACGTCCATGCGGGGATCCTCCTCGCGGCCGATGTCGCCGCCAGGCTACGGCCTCCGGTCTCCTCCGCCGGGCCAGGGCGCGGGTCAGGGACGAATCAGGGCGAATCCCGATGTCAGGGAACGCCCCGAATGGGCATGATCGGGGCATGGACTTCGAGAAGAGCACCACCACCACGGGCAAACAGCTGCGCCGCACCCGCGACGGACGCATGATCGCCGGGGTCTGCTCCGGCGCGGCGCGGTTCCTCGGCGTGGACGCGAACCTCGTCCGGCTGGGCATCGCCGTCTTCACGCTGTTCGGCGGCGCGGGCATCGCGCTCTACGTCATCGGCTGGGTGCTGATCCCCGAGGAGGGCGCGCCCACCTCGATCGCGGAGGACCTGCTGAAGAAGGCGAGCGACTCCCCCACCGTGCAGGACGCCGTCAACAAGACCAAGGACGCCGTCAACAAGAACCGCTCCCACACCTGATCAGGGCAGTGGGGCCGAGCGGCGGACGGCCCGCCCCGCGGCGAGCGGACGCGCCGCGCGGCCCGAGGCGTCCGCGGGGGCGGCGTCCGGCGGCGGCTCCTTGCGCATGGCCGCGATGACACCGCCGCGGATCTGGTTCCACGTGACGGTCAGCGTCGTGGCCGCCGACAGGCCGAGGACGCCCGCGAACGCGACCACGGTCTCCGGCCCGAGGACCTGCGCGGCGGCGCCGCCGACCAGGATCCCGAAGCCCTGGCCCGCGAGCAGGCCCGACTGGGCGAGCCCGAACGCCTGCCCGCGCCCCTCCGCCGGAACCGCCACCACGTACGCCGCGTTCGCCGCGATCTGGTAGGCGCTGCCCGCGCCCGACAGCGCCCACAGCACCACCACGCCCCACAGCGGCGGCCGCACCCCCGCGCCGATCAGCGGCAGGCACGCCAGCATCGACATCCACCCCATCGCCCGCAGCCGGTTCGCCGGACGGACGAACCGGCTGAACAGGAACGCCCCCGCCACCATCCCCGTCGGCATCGCCGCCATCAGCAGCCCGACCGTCGCCGCGCCGCCGCCGAACGTCGCCGCGTACGGCGCGGCCAGCCCCTCCGGCACCACGTAGAACGCGCACAGCCACGCGAACGACACCAGCGCGCGCAGCGTCAGGTCGCCGAAGACCAGGCGCGCGCCGTCCCGCGTGCCGCGCCACAGCCCGAGCGAGTCCCGTTCCCGGCGCTTGGACGCCGGACGCGGCGCCAGCCCGCCGACCAGGATCACCGCCGAGAGCACGAAGGTCGCCGCGTCCATCGCGAGCGTCCCGTAGGTCCCGACCGCCGCGACGATCGCGCCGCCCGCCAGGAAGCCGAGCATCTGCGTGGCCTGGTGGGTGATGTTGTTGATCGCCGAGCCCGCGACGTAGCGGTCGCCCTCCAGCACGTCCGGCAGGACGGCCGCGCGCGCCGCCGTGAACGGCGCGCCCAGCAGCACCATCAGGAACACCAGCGCGCACAGCCCCCAGAAGGGCATCGCCACCAGCGCCATCACCGTGACGAGCCCGGCCCGCAGCACGTCGCACACGATCATGACCGTCCGGCGCGGGAAGAGGTCCGCGAGCCCCGACAGCACCGGCCCGCCCACGATCGGCGGCACATAGGTCAGCGCGTACGTCAGCGCGGTCAGCAGCGCCGAGTTCGTATGCTCGTACACGAGCACGGCCAGCGCGACCTGGGCGAGCTGGTCGCCCACGAACGACAGCACCTGCGCCAGCCACAGCGCGCGGAACTCCCTCACCGCGAACACCTCGCGGTACGTCGCCTGCGCCTCCGGCGGACGACGATGCCGGCCACTGTGCCTTCCCGTCACGCACGCTCCCTGGGTTGGGCATCCCTCCCCATTAACTCACGCTGCGTGGCAGTTATGTGACCTACAGTGCCCAATTACTCGAATCTAGTAGCCGAGTTCGTGCAACCGCTCGTCGTCGATCCCGAAATGATGCGCGATCTCGTGGACGACAGTGATCCGCACCTCCCGCACCACGTCGTCCGCGGAGTCGCAGATCCGCAGGATCTCGTTACGGTAGATCGAGATGTGATCGGGCAGGACCCCGCCGTACCAGTCGCCGCGCTCGGTGAGTGGTACGCCCTGATAGAGACCGAGCAGCCCCCGCTCGGGCGCGTCGTCCTCGACGACGATGACGACGTTGCGCATGCGGGCGGTCAGCTCGGATGGGATGGTGTCCAGGGCCTCGCCGACCAGGTCCTCGAACGCCTCCCTCGATATATCGATCACACCGTCCATTGTGCAAGGGAGGCCCTGTGTCGCGGACCCCGGTCCGTACCGTCCTGACCGCCGCCGACCGGCTCCGCACCGCCCGGCCCCGGCTCCGCGCCGCCGCGACGGGCCGCTGGGCCAGGCTCGCCCTCGTCCTCGCCGTGGGCCTGCTCGGCGGCTACGCGGGCCTGCTCCTCGGCGGGCACGCCACCACCGCCGTCGGCCCCACCGACGTCCAACTCTCGTTCACGCCGTCCTGGGGCGGCGGCACCACGCTGAAGCTGCCGCCGCTCGGCGCCCTCCACCTCGACACCCACTGGGGCCCGGTCTCCCTCCAGGCCCGCGTCACCGACCTGCGCCCGGAGGAGGCGCGCAAGCTCATCGAGAACGACGCCGAACTCGACCGCGTCACCGACCAGATCGCCGAGCAGATCCGGCACGGCGTGATCGTCATGCTCGCCCGCGCGATCGCCTTCGCGCTGGCCGCCGGCTTCGTCGTCTCCCTCGCCCTGTTCCGCTCCTGGCGGCGCGCCCTGGTCAGCCTCGCCGCGTCCGCGACGGGCCTGGTCGCGCTCGCCCTCACCGCCGCGCTGACCTTCAACCCGCAGTCGGTCGCCGAACCCCGCTACACCGGCCTGATGGCCAACGCCCCCCAGGTCGTCGGCGACACCCAGAGCGTCGCCGCCCGGTTCTCCGTCTACCGCGCCCAGCTCGCCCACCTCGTCGGCAACGTCTCCAAGCTGTACGCGGCGACCTCCACCCTCCCGATCTACGAGCCCGACCCGTCCACGCTGCGCGTCCTGCACGTCTCCGACATCCACATCAACCCCGCCGCCTGGAACGTGATCCGCTCCGTCAGCACCCAGTTCCAGGTGGACGTCATCATCGACAGCGGCGACCTCATGGACCACGGCACCAAGGCCGAGGACAAGTTCGCCAACGACATCTCCGACCTCAAGGTCCCCTACGTCTACGTCCGCGGGAACCACGACTCCAAGAACACCCAGAAGGCCGTCGCCCGCCAGAAGAACGCCATCGTCCTGGACGACGCCACCCGCACGGTCGAGGGCCTGAACATCTACGGCGTCGGCGACCCCCGCTTCACCCCCGACAAGAGCACCCGCGACGACTTCGTCGGCGCCGACCAGCTCCGCGCCGAGGGCCTCTCGCTCGCCGACCGCCTCCGCGCCACCGGCAGGCTCCCCGACATCGCCGTCGCCCACGACCCGGCCGAGAGCGAGGCGTTCTCCGGCCTCACCCCCCTCATCCTCTCCGGCCACGCCCACACCCGCTCCACCAAACTCCTCCCCACCGGCACCCGCCTCTTCGTCCAGGGCTCCACCGGCGGCGCGGGCCTCCGCGGCCTGGAGAAGGAGCAGCCCACCCCCATCGAACTCTCCGTCCTGTACTTCAGCCGCGCCAGCCACCGCCTCCAGGGCTGGGACGACCTCCGCCTCGGCGGCCTCGGCCTCACCTCCGCCCAGATCGAACGCCACCTGGAACCCGACCCCGACCGCCCCATCAAGCCCCCGGCCCCCTCCCCGCCCCCGACTCCCACGTCCCCGTTCCCGTCCGGCGAGCCCACGACCACCCCGCCGACCAGCCCGTCCCCCGGACGCCGATAACCGCTTACCCGCGCCCCCCGGTTGTCCCCTACACTTGACCAGGTCGAGTGGCGGCCACCCCGCCACCCCGGGCCCCCTTCGTCTAGCGGCCTAGGACGCCGCCCTTTCAAGGCGGTAGCGCCGGTTCGAATCCGGTAGGGGGTACGCCTTAGACCGGCGCGCGCTTCCGTCGCGCCGGTGTCGATCGCCGCGCATGCCGCGTCGTGCTGGGTGCCCGCGGTTTCGGATGTGATGGTGACTTCGCACTCCACGAGATCGGCCGTCCGGTCGTACCGCATACGTAGTCGGAACACATCCAGCAGCCGCCGCAGCACCGGTTCGGGAACGCGCCCCAGGTCGATCGCTCCGACGGGGAGCGCGTCCAGCAGTTCGGGACAGGGCCGCTCGGGCGCCGCACTGCGCAGTTCCCGGAGCTTGGTCTGGGTGGCTTCCATGTCGGCGGCGATCTGAGCGGCGCGCTCGTTGATGTTCTGGACGAACGCCTGGCTGGGTTCATCGAGTTGTTCGAGCGGGTCCAGCACCCGCCCCCGGCGTCGCACCAGATCCGCGATCTTGGCTTCCAGCGCCGTGACATGCGCCGCGTGTTCGCGCAGGTGTCGATCATCCAGCCGGACGAGCAGCGTCTGAAGGCGCTCCCGGCGATGAATACCGAAGATCTCGCGGTTGAAGAAGTCGTTCAGGCCCGCCATCAGGGGCTCTTCGCGGACGCGTACCACTGCCGGATGCCCTTCAGGCAGGTGGGCGCGTTTCGGGCTACAGACGTAGTACACCCGTCCCCGATCGTTCTTGCCGAACATCCGGCGTCCGCAATTCCCGCAGAAGATGTAGGACCGCAGGATGTATGTCCGTTTGGCTTGTGTGTTTGGGTTCAGGCCGGAGCGGCTACGTGACCGACTCCGAACCAGCGCGACCTGCTGCGCCTCGATGAAAGTCTTGATACTGACCAGGCCCGGGTGGGTGGGTTCGCTGGACCACACCCAAGCCTCAGGCGGGTTGTTTTTTCCTCCCGCCGAAGAGGTGGCTCTGCGGTTCCACACCATGTAGCCGGTGTACTTGGGATTGGACAGGACGTCGCGGACCGAGGAGTAGGTCCATCTGCCCACTGTCCGGGCCTTGGCCGTGGCGATGGGAGCCGGGTACCGCTCCAGATCAAGGTTGAGCAGGTCAGCGATCGCCTGATATCCGAGACGTTCCGCAATACGAACCTCGAAGATCGCCTGAACGACCGGCCCGCACACCGGGTCTGGAACCAGGACATGCTTGGTCGCTCCCTGCTCGCGGCGCGCCGCGACCGGGTGAGGGACTTTTTTCGCTAGAAAGCCATACGGAGGTCGCCCCACGTTGAAGCCCTGCTCGGTATGGATCTCGAATCCGCCCCAAGCCTTCTCCAGCATCTCAAGGACGAACCACTCGGCCACCCCCTGCTTCACTCGCCGCGTCAATACCTGAGACGAGCGCTTGCCATTGAGGCCGATCGGTTCATCGGAGGCCCACAAGGGGATACCAAGACGTTCGAGATGATTCTCGATCTGTGTTCCCACGTAGGTACGGCGTGCGATCCGGTCGACGGACTCACAGATCACCACATCGAATCGCCGATCGGATTGGCCTGCCTCCAAGAGCAGGTCCTGGATGCCGCCATCACGCGGAACCGAGATGTTGAACCGCTCGTGTCCTCGCCCGAACCCACGTGCATCGAGGTCCTTGCGCCCGGACTCGATATCGTAGAAATGCGCCATGATGACGGCTCGCCCCGGCAGTGCATTGTTCAGCGCAGCCTGACTGTTGGCGAGTTGCCGCGGGAGCGACAGGGTCGGATCTTGCTTGTCCTCGGTCGAGGTCCGTCCTGCGAAAGCCACCCGTAGCGGCCCGTCTAGCCGGAATCCTCCACCGGGGCCAGTCAGCCTGGCGGATCGGCTGCTTTGGGTTCCCCTGGTGAACACGTCGAGTGGGATTGGGCTATGTGATTCACCCACCATTCCAACACCTCCTTGATCACGCCTGCCTGTGCTCGTGCGAGTTCGTCTTCGACAGATGGTTCAGCGAGAATAAGTCGCCAGTCCAGCTCGGGTGGCTCGCCGCTTACCTGCGCCCTCCTCTCCGGTCCACTCACCGTTTCGGCGACCATCAGAAGCCGTAGTCGGGATCGCAGGGATGGTCCAGGTATGACGGCACACCTTGAGGCCCAAGGACAAGGCTGGGGGAACGGTGATCGTTATGGCGCTTGCCGTTGTGCCCCGCAGAGACTCGACGAGTGGCGGGCCTCGCGAGGTCCCGACTGGTCGACGGCAGGGTGACCGGCGGGGTGATGAGCTGGGGACGTCCTGACGGGTTGGTGAGATGCCAGGCGTCGCCGCACCGGTAGGCGCGGAGCCGCACACCGGGAGCGGCGATACGGGCGGCATGCCGGGCAACACGGCGGGAGAGGTATCGGGCGCGGCCACAGCGTCCACACAGGCCGAGTTGGAGTAGGGCCACTATCTCCAGGGCCCGATTGTTTCGTGCTCGCCTACCGTGCCCATTTCTGCGACGGGTACCGGTCATCGGCTCACCTCGGGCAGGTGTGTGGCGAGTTGGAAAAGCAGCAGATCTTCGTGAGCGGTAGCGCATGCGGGGATACCGCGATCGCGGGCACGTCGGGTTTCGAGCATTTGGAAGAAGGAGGCCCGGTTGACCAGGCCGCCGTCCCGCAAGCCGGCGAGGAGGGCGGCGTACCGGCCGGTCAGAGCCAGGTCGTGATGGTGGGCAGTGTCGATGATCTGGCCGGGCAGGTCGATCAGGTCGCCCTTGATCCGGATCGGGCGGGCGGTCACGGCGATCACGCCGCCTGGCCGCAGGAGTGTGGCACTGCCGGCGAGGATGCGCCCGAATCCGGTAAGCAGGCCGGGAAGCGGCTGGTGGGCGAGGTTGCCGCGATCGGTGGAATAGCGGTGATGGTATTTGGTGACCTTGACGCCGCTCTTGTCACGGTTGGTGCGCAGATGTCCGTGGGTGTGAGCTCCGTAGGGCGGTGAGGTGAGCACCAGCGCCGCCCGACCGTGCAGGTCTCTATAGATCGTGGTGATGTTGCGAGCGTCCCCGCAGGCCAGTTGTGATCTCCCGGTGGCGCCTTGGGCCCGGGCGTGGCACAGGTTGTCCAAGGTGAGGTGGACGAAGTCGGGTTCGTACTCCACTCCGGCGGCGTCGCGGCCGAGGTGGATAGCCTCGACCAAGGTGGTCCCGATTCCGCACATCGGGTCGATGACCAGGTCTCCGGGACTGGTGAAGGCCTCGATGACGGTGGAGGCGATGGCGGGCAGCATCTTGCCGGGGTGCCGCATCGAGGCGGGTGTGTAGCGGCCGTGACGCTGGAGGCGAGAGGGCTGCTGACCGGTCGCCAGCACCGATGCCAACCCTCTCGGGATGACAGAGTCTGGGTTCATCGGGCGTCTCCGTCCTGGCCGCGTCGTGGTTTGGTGAACAGGCAGACGTCGGCGTGCACGTTCACCGGTGGAGGCATCGCTCTGGAGCGGGTGTCGCGTAGCTGCGCCAGGTCGGCGGGCCCGGCCTGGACGACCAGGGCGTCTCCGTCGATGGGAACGCGCAGGGCGATGACGTGCTGGACGTAGCGGAATCCCAGGCCTTGGGCTTGGCGGATGACGCGCGGGGCGGGGTCGATCAGCCGCCCGGCCTGCGCACGGGCGGTGGTGGTGATCGCCAGGACACCACCGGGTCGCAGGACCTTCCACGCTGCGGCCAGGAACAGTCCGAGTTGCTGGCTGGTGAGCTGCCACAGGACGGCCCGGCATGCTGGGCAACCGCGCTCCCTGATCGTGCGCGGCGCGTAGCCTCCAGCCTCGTAAGAGGGTGGAGCGGCAATGACCAGTGCGACGTCGCCGAGATGGTCGGCCAGTCCGCGGACCATCTGATCGGGCCGGACGGGTCGCATCTGCACCCGCTTCAACTCCTGCTCGGACAGTCCCGCGCGCAGGCGGGCGCCGACGTGCTGGGCCAGTGGGAAGTGCGGGACCAGCGCGATGGCGTGCCGACCAAGTCCAGCGGCGGCGGCCAGGGTGGCCTCGTTCACGGTGAATCCTTCGGCGATCAGGTCGCCCTCACGGGTGCAGGTGGTGATCAGGTGCCGGGCCAGTTCCCGACCGACCGCGTGACGGTGCCATAGGCACAGGTTTCTCGAGGTGGCGCCGCCGTCTGTGGCGCGGCTACCAGCAGCGCTTGGTTCGGGCGCGGCGCCGACGTCGGTGGTGGTGTCAGAACACAGCCAGACGGTCAGCGGAACCATTCGCCGAGTGGCGGCCGGATCCGCACCAGACCCGGTGGCCGACTGGTTCGGGTTGGACGGTGTGTGATTCATGCGCTGGGTGACCCGAGACGGCCACCCGATCCCCGTACAGCGATGAAGCACCATCGACCGGCCCTGTCTTCACCCCGACGCTCGGTCATGTTCTGGTCAAGCCCCGCCAGGCCCGGCTGCTGCGCTCCAACCCTCAACCGGGCCAGACCAGATAGGCGTGTTCGGCGGTCGGAGCAGGAATACGGAGGCATCAGGGGCCGGTGACGGATCAAGGTTCGGCAAAAGCTGCCGGATGGTGAGCGAATTTCAGCGTGAATCCCGGTGCTTCAGGGGCGCCAGTCGAAATCACCGGTGATGGTGCAGCTCTGGGGCGGACGGATCAGACACCCGGTCCCCGCCATATCCAACCCGTCATCTGTGTTCCTTTGAGGAGGACACCCGCAGCCTCTGGCCGCGCCCTCACCGGTGGTCTCGCCTGGCAGCCCATCTCACCGTCACCGAATCACCGGAGAAACGCTGCCATGCACATCCGCACACGCATTCGCGTCCAGCGTCCACAGCGGCCGCAAACAGACCAACCTGCCACCGCCCCATCTCCCGTCGGCACGCGAGGACGGCGCAGGCGTCCGCTCCGTCGTCGGCTGATGACCGCGTCGGCGTTGTGGACGGCTGGGTGCGGGGTGAGCGCCCTGCTGGTTCCCGGTATCGCCGAGGCGGGCACCGACCTGGCCGCGGCGACGTCGCTCGACCAGGTGATCACAAATCTGCGGAACGTGATCGTGGGTCTGCTCGTAGGGTTGGCAACGTTGTTCGCCACGATCGGCGGGGTCCGCTACATGCTGGCCGGAGGCGACCCGGGCGAGGTGGAGGCCGCCAAGAAGACCTTGCGGTACGCCGCGATCGGATACTCGGTCGCGGTGCTGGCGCCGGTGCTGGTCAAGCTGTTGCAGAGCGTTGTGGGCACGCCCTCATGACCTCAAGGCACATCCCGCGTGGGCCGGAATTGTTGGCGCAGCCAACCATCACGCCCACGGCGAGGGCGCGAGGCAGACTGATGGCTGCACTGGTGCTTGGGGCGTGGCTGTGGGTTTCGGTGCAAACGGCGGAGGCTGCGGCCGACCCACCACCGCGCGCGAATTCCGCCGTGCTCACCCGAACCCCACCCACGTCGCCTCCGACACCGTCATCGTCCCCGTCGCCCACGCCGCCCTTCTCGGCATCCCCGTCCCCGTCGACGTCGCCCGCGACGGGGCGCCCGGACGAACGTGACGATCAGGAGGAGGACGGTTGCGGGTTCACCGATGTGGGTTGTAAGGCTAAGCGGGCGGTGAACGGCTGGTTCACCGATCTTGTGAGCTCGGCCGCCAAGCCGATTTTCGAGGTGTTGCACCAGACGGTTTTGGGCACGCCGACGCTGGATTCACCGCAGATGGTGCGCCCGCGGAATCTGTGGGCGATGTCGCAGACGATCGCCAACACCTGCTACGTGCTGCTGGTCACCGCTGGTGGGGTTTGGCTGATGACGGGGCACAACCTGCCCGGCGCCGAACTCACTCCCGGGCAGCTGGCGGTGCGGCTGGTGGGGGCGTTCCTGGCATCCAACCTCAGCCTGGTCCTGATTGGTTACGGAATCGATTTCGCTAACGGGCTGGCCGGTGCGTTTCTGCAAGCCGGGGCTGGTTCGGTCGATCCAAGTGTGGTCGCCGATGTGGTCGCCGGGTTCGTCGGCACGAGCGCTGTGCCTTCGCAGCCGTTCTTGGCGCTGATCGGGCTGGGTGTGGTGGTGCTGGCGTTGTGTGTGGCGTTCGTTTATGTGATTCGACTGGCGTTGACGATGGTGCTGATAGCGGCGGCGCCGTTGGCGTTGATGTTTCATGCGCTGCCGCTGACGGATGGTTTGGCGCGGTTGTGGTGGCGCGGCATGAGCGGCATTTTGGCGATTCAGGTGTGTCAGTCGCTGGTGCTGGCGACCGCGTTCATGCTGGTGTTCTCCGAGACTGAGGACTCCAGCGCGAATTTGTTCGGTGATTTGTCGAACAACGATGTCACCGATCTGCTGATGGCGGCCTGCCTGTTGTGGTTGATGCTGCGGATCCCGTCCTGGGTGGCGCGCAGCATCTGGCGTCCTGCGCAGCCTCGCATGCTCGGTGGCCTGCTCAAGAGCCTGATCCTTTACCGAGGGCTGGGCGCCCTGTTCGGCAGAGGGAGCCGCATGGTCGCCCCGACACGGGCGATCACGCCGCAGCCTCCGCCACCTCCTCCACGACCGCCACGGATGCCAGGACCTCCCCCGCCCCCGACGCCCCCGACAGGGCCAGCACCAGCCACCTCGCCGACGCCACCGAGCGATCCAGGCGATCTCGATCACGGCCGTGAAGGAGGCGGACGTCCCATGCAGCTCGCGCTCCCGATTCCCCAGCCGCCTGCGAAACCGGTGCCGAGGCGGTCGGTGCAGTTGGCGTTGCCGATCCCGGTCACCCGCACTCCTCGGCCGCCCGCCACCGGTCCGGTGGTCGTGCCGCGGCCTCGGGTGCGGTCGCGGCAGTTGATGTTGCCCGGGATGCCGCGGCGACCGGTGCCGCACCGGCAACTGCCCTTGTGGATCGAGCCACCCAAACGAAGGAGGACCAGGTGAGCGGCTACCGCGAACAGCAGATGAGCGTGAAGATCCCCGCCGACATCGACCAGCCCGACAAGATTCTCTACGGACTCACCGCCCGGCAGTTGGCCGTCCTGGGTGGGACCGCCGCGCTCGTGCTGTGGGTGTTTGTGACCTTTCAGGCGCTAGTGCCGTTCCCGGCGCTGGTCGCGGTGGTGCTGCCTATGGCAGCGGCGGGCGTCGTGGTGGCGATCGCGCGCCACGACGCGATGAGCCTGGACCGCTACGCCCTTGCCGCGCTGAGGTATCTGCGTCAGTCCAATCAGCGGGTGAGCGTTGACGGGCCGGTGCAGGCGCCGCCCTCGTGGTGCCGGATGCGGGGACGGTTGCCGACGCCGTTGCGGCTTCCGGTGCGTGCGGTCCGCCAGGACGGGGTGATGGAGTTGGCCCAGGGCGGTGTCGCGGCGGTCGTCCGGGCCGGGACGGTGGCGTTCAGCCTGCGCACTGCGGGTGAGCAGGCGAGTCTGGTCGCCGGCTTCGGGCGGTGGCTGAACTCTCTGGACGCCCCCGTGCAGATCCTGGTCCAGGCCCGCCCGGTCGACCTTGGGGGTCTGGCCGACCACATCACCGCCCGCGCCACCGACCTTTCTGATCCGGTGTTGGAGCGGGCGGCGGGCGAACATGCCGCGTTCCTGTCCGAGATCGGCGCTGCCCACGACCTGCTGGTCCGCCAGGTCCTCATCGTGATCACCGATGCCGCCTCCGCCTCGTCCGCAACGCCGTGGTGGAAGAGCAGAGGGCAACAAATCGGTTGGGACGCGGGGGCGCAGGTGGTGTTGCGGCGGGCCGAGGAGGCCGTGCAGTCACTAGCCGTGCTCGGCGTGACCGCCGAAGTCCTGAACGCCGACGCGTGCACCGCAGTGCTCGCCGAATCACTGTCCCCAGGTGACCCCCATCCTGTGGATAACGCCGCCCCGCAGGAACTGGTCACCGTCAGGCAGGAGCCGTGATGGCCCAGCTCAGCGCCCTTCTTCGGACCCTCAGTGGCTCAAGGCAAGCCGGAAAGACTGATGATGATTTGTCGGGCATGTTCGGCCCGTCGGCGCTGCGGGTGAACCCGCGTTCGGTGGCGTTGCCAGGCGGGGTATGCGCCTCGTTCGCGGTCGCGGGCTATCCGCGTGACGTCGGCGCGGGCTGGCTGGAGCCGCTCCTCACTTATCCCGGACGCCTGGATGTGTCCTTGCACGTGGAGCCGGTGCCGCCGCTGGTGGCGGCACAACGGCTCCGGCGCCAACTCGCCCGGCTGGAATCGGCCTCCCGCACTGACGCCCAGCGGGGCCGACTGGCCGACTTCGCCGCCGAGGCCGCAGCCGACGATGCCGCCGACCTCGCGGCGTCGTTGGCGCGCGGGCATGGCCGGCTCTTTCGCGTCGGGCTGTATCTGAGCGTCCACGCCACCGATCCCGGCGAGTTGGAAGCACAGGTGCAGCGGGTGCGGGCCCTTGCGGCCTCGCTGCTGCTGGACGCTCAACCCACCACCTTCCGCGCCCTCCAGGGCTGGACCACCACGCTTCCGCTCGGCCACGACAGCGTGAAGACACGGCGGGTGTTCGACACCGCCGCATTGGCGGCGGCGTTCCCCTTCACCTCACCCGACCTCCACCCCAACCTCACCGATGCCCCGGTGCTGTACGGGTTGAACGCCTACTCCTCCGGAGTGGTGGTGTGGGACCGGTTCGCCCAGGACAACTACAACTCGGTCACCATCGCCCGCTCGGGGGCCGGCAAGTCCTACTTCACCAAACTCGAAACCCTCCGCCTGCTCTACCAAGGCGTCCACATCGCCGTCATCGACCCCGAAGACGAATACCAGCGCCTGTGCCATGCGGTCGGCGGCACCCACATCGCGCTCGGCGCCCCGGGCGTCTGTTTCAACCCCTTCGACCTCCCGGATGGGAAGGAGGACGACACCCTCATCCGACGGGCGCTGTTCGTGCAGACGCTCATCGCCGCGATGCTCGGCGAACCCCTCACCCCGGCAGCGCGGTCGGTGCTGGACCGGGCCGTGCTCGCCGCCTACCGGACGTGCGGTATCACCGCCGATCCGCGCACCTGGAACCGCCGCGCCCCGCTTCTGGCCGACCTGACCAGCCAACTCGACCTCTACGCGCAAACCGGCACCCCCAACGCCTGCGCGGCGGCCGACCTTGCGGCACGGCTGGCTCCGTTCGTGACCGGCTCCTATCGAGGCATGTTCGCCGGACCGACCAGCACCCGCCCGCACGGACACCTGATCGTGTTCTCCCTGCGGGATCTGCCTGAGGAGACCCGCACCGTCGGGATGCTGCTCGCTTTGGACGCGATCTGGCGGCAGGTCACTGACCCCGGCGACCGGCGCCGCCGCCTGGTCGTGGTGGACGAGGCGTGGATGCTCATGCGCGAGGACGAGGGCGCCCGGTTCCTGTACCGGCTGGCCAAGTCCGCCCGCAAGCACTGGGCCGGGTTGGCCGTGGTGACTCAGGACGCCGCCGATCTCCTCGGCTCTGATCTGGGGCAGGCCGTGATCGCTAATTCCGCCACCCAGATCCTGCTCCGCCAGGCACCCCAGGCCATCGACAAGATCGGGGCCGCGTTCGACCTCACCGACGGCGAGAAGGGGTTCCTCCTGGCCGCCGACCGCGGCCAAGGGCTGCTGTGCGGAACCGCGACCGGGTCGGACCGGGCAGCGTTCACCGCCATCGCCAGCCAGCACGAGCACCGGCTGACCACCACCGACCCCGCCGAACTCGCCACCCTCGACCACCCAGACAACTCCCCGGGGAAGGAGCTCGATCCGCAATGAGGCCGGGGCTGCGCGGTACCGGTGCCCTGGTCCCAGGACCCTGGCGGTACCCCGACCAACTCGCCGACACCCTCACCGACTACGGGCCTGGCGTCGCCGTCGGCGTTCTCGCTGCCGTATCGGCCGCAGCCGCGGCGCGGTGGGCGCTGTGGCGGTGGCGCAACGGGCGGCTGGTCCCAGGAGCGCGAGTGATCGAGGTCGCGGTTCCCCCCAACGTCGAGGACGGCAGTGCCGTCGCCTGGTGGACTCGTCTGGTCGGCCTGACCCTGCCCGCTTGGAAACGCGCCCTGTACGGGCAGCCGCACCTGGCGTTCGAGTACCTGGCCGACCATACCGGCGTCCGCTTCCAGGTCTGGGTGCCCGGGACGATCCCGCCGGGACTGGTGGAGAAGACGATCCGGTCGGCCTGGCCCGGCGCCACGCTCACCACCGGCCCCGCCGCCCCGCCCCTCCCCCACGACGCCAAGGCGGCGGGAGGTCGGTTGGTCCTGGCGCGTCCCGACCATTTCCCGCTCGCCCACTCCCATGATCAAGATCCGCTGCGAGGGTTGCTAGGGACGGCGTCCGGGCTGGCCGACGGCGAGTACCTGGCGGTACAAGTACTGGCCCGCCCGGCGACCGGACGTCGACTACGGCGCGCCCACCGAGCCGCGTCCACCCTCCGCGGAGCCCGATCCACCGCACCCCAAGGCTTGGTGTTCGACCTGCTCACCCCTGGTATGTCCGGACACCGGGAACCGGGCGAGTTGGCGCGGCAGTTCCCCGAACGCGCCGAACAGGTCCGCGCCATCCTCGCCAAAGCCGCACAGCCCCGCTTCGAGGCCCAGATCCGCTACGGCGTGGCCACCCGCCACCCCGACCAGACCGCGGCGGGGTGGCTACGCACGCACGCGCACGAGACCGCCTCCACCTTCGCGCTGTTCACCTCCGGCCACCAATACCTGCGGCGACGGCGACTCAGACAGCCCGCCGCTCGGCTGGCCGGTCGCCACCTTGGCCGCGGCTCCCTGCTGTCGGTGCCGGAGCTGGCCGTGCTGGCACACTTGCCCTACGACCTCGCCGCGCCCGGCGTCACCCGCGCCGGCGCCCGCCCCATCGCGCCCGCCCCCACCGTCCCGGCCTTCGGCCCCGATATCCGCGTGCTCGGCGATTCCGAGTCCGGGGCGCCGCGACCGGTCGGGCTGACGGTCGCCGGCGCCCGCCAGCACCTGCACGTCCTCGGCCAGACAGGCGTCGGCAAGTCGACGTTCCTAGCCAACCTCATCTTGTCCGACGCCGCCGCCGGGCGCGGCGCGCTGGTCATCGACCCCAAAGGCGACCTGGTCACCGACGTCCTGAACCGCCTCCCCGACCGCGCCATCGGGCGGACGGCGCTGCTGGACCCGGCCGACCGCGGCCGCCCGCCCTGCCTCAACGTCCTGGCCGGAGGCGATCCCGCGTTCGCGGCCGAGTCGATCGTGACCACCTTCCGCCGCTGCTTCTCCTCCTCCTGGGGGCCTCGCCTGGACGACCTGCTGCGCTCAGCCTGCCTCACCCTCACCCGGGTCAACGGGTCCCGCGCGACCTTGGCCGACATCCCCCGCCTGCTGGTCGACACCCCCTACCGCGCCCGCGTCACCGCCCGCCTCACCGACGAGTTGCTGCGCGGCTTCTGGGCGTCCTACGACGAACTGACCCCGGCGGCACGCGCATCGGTGATCGGACCGGTCATGAACAAACTCCGCGCCGTGCTCCTGCGGCCGTTCGTCCGCGACACCCTGTCCGGTGGCACCTCCACCCTCGACATCGGCGCCATGCTCGACACCGGCGGCCTCATCCTGGCCCGGCTCCCCAAAGGCGTCCTCGGCGAGGACGCCGTCCGGCTGCTGGGATCGCTGCTGCTGGCCCACACCTGGCAGGCCATCACCCCACGCGCCACCCGGGCAGAATCCGACCGGCGCGACGCCGCCGCCTACATCGACGAGGCCCACAACTTCCTCAACCTGCCCGGCTCCATCTCCGACATCCTCGCCGAAGCCCGCGCCTACCGCCTCGCCCTCACCCTGGCCCACCAGCACCTGTCCCAACTCCCCAAAGACCTCCGCGACGCCGTCTCCGCCGACGCCCGCAACAAGATCTACTTCGCCGCCTCACCCGAAGACGCCACCGACCTCGCCCGCCACACCGCACCACTCCTGGCCGCCCACGACCTGTCCCACCTGGGCGCCTACCAGGCCGCCGCCCGCCTGATGGACGGCAACACCCCCACCCCGCCCTTCACCTTCCGCACCCGGCCACTCCCCGACCCGGTCCCCGGCCGCGGGACCGCGGTTCGCCGCGCCTCACGCGAACAGTTCGTCACCGGACGCACGAAACGCCGCATCCCCGCCGTAGGGCTCCGCCACCTGGACACCACCACCGCCGCCACTACGCCGACGCCCCTCCGCGACGCCCACCCCAGCGACACCGACTCAACGCCGCACACGGAGGAGGACCTGTGACGCCCCACAACAAAACGGCGAACCGGCTGCGCGGAACCTACATCCGCCCACCACGAATGACCCCAGCACTGATCGCTGAAGTGGCCTACCGCCTCACCGCCCGCGATCGCGACCTGCTCGCCCTGGTCTGGGAACACCGCGTCCTGACCACCGGGCAGCTCACCACGCTGTTGTTCCCCAGCCCCGAACGCGCCCGGCAACGCCTCAACCGACTCCACCGCCTCCACGCGCTGCTGCGCTTCCGGCCCTGGACGCCCGTAGGCTCCCGGCCCTGGCACTGGGTCCTCGGCCCCGCCGGCGCTCACGTCCTGGCCATCGCCCACGGCCAGAGCATCAGCGAGTTCGGGTACCGGCAGGACACCGCCACCGGCATCGCCGTCTCACCCCGCCTCGGCCACCAGGTCGGCGTCAACGACTTCTTCGTCGCCCTGCACGCCCACGCCCACCAGCACGCCGACGGAACCGCCCTGACCCAGTGGTGGTCCGAGCAGCGCTGCGCCGCCCACTGGGGCGACCTGGCCCGCCCGGACGGCTTCGGCCGCTGGACCCGGCACCGCCCCCAGGACACACCCCAGACGCTGGACTTCTTTCTCGAACACGACACCGGCACCGAAACCCTCGCCCGCGTCGCGGGCAAACTCGGCGGCTACGCCGACCTCGCCGAAGCCACCGGCACCACCACACCCGTCCTCATCTGGCTGCCCAGCCCCAAACGCGAATCTAATCTCCGCGCCCTGCTCAGCGCGCCCGAAGTGCCGGTCGCCACGGCCGTCCAAACGCCCACCGCTGCACCGGACGGCCCCGCCGATCCCGTGTGGCAACCCGCCGGAACCACCGGCCACCGGTACCGACTCTCCGACCTCGCCACCTTCTGGGACACCACCCCACGCCACGAGTCGGAGACCCGTTGATGCCGGTAGTGATCGGGCTAGCGGCTGCAGCGTTCGGCCTCATCGCCGTACTCGTAGCCGTCCTCGGCGCGATCATCCCCGGATCCTTGCCCAGCGCCAGCGCATGCCAGCCCACCCCCGGCCGAGCCGCCGCCGACATCCCGCCCACCTATCTGGAGCTCTACCGCAAGGCCGGAAAGGCGTACGGGATCGGCTGGAACCTCCTCGCAGCCGTCGGGAAGATCGAATCTGACCACGGACGCGGCCCCGGCCCCGGCATCACCTCAGGACGCAACCACGCCGGAGCCGCCGGACCCATGCAATTCATGCCCGCGACCTGGGCCGCGTTCGGCATCGACGGCAACCACGACGGCCACATGACCCCCTACGATCCGGCCGACGCCATCCCCGCCGCCGCCCGCTACCTCAAGCACGGCGGCGCACCCCGACGAGTCCGCGCCGCGCTGATGCGGTACAACCACTCCCGTGCCTATGCGGACGCGGTCCTGGCGCAGTCCCGCATCTACGGGACGCGACCCGCGCCAGCTAGAGGCGCTGCAAAGTGCGCCGATGCCGTACTGGCTCCCAGTGCGGCCGCTGCGAAAGCGATCGCGTTCGCCCGCACCCAACTCGGCAAACCGTACGCCTGGGGCGCCGCGGGCCCGAACTTCTTCGACTGCTCGGGACTCACCCGCGCCGCTTACCACGCCGCCGGGATCAACATCCCGCGCGTCTCCGGCGCCCAATGGCGACACGGCGCCCGCATCCCCCAGGGGCAGGAACAGCCGGGCGACCTGGTGTTCTTCAACACCGGGCCCGGCACCTCCGCCACCCACCCCGGACATGTCGGCCTGGTCATCGGCGACGGAAAGATGATCGCCGCACCGCACACCGGCACCGTCGTCCAAGTCCAGCCCTACAACCGCCCCACTCTGCTGGGCTTCACCCGCCCCACCACGCAACGATGAGCACAGCCAAGGACCTCAGAACAGGGCCGATAGCCGACCACCTCATCAAAGTGACCACCGCGCTCGCAGTGATCGCGGTCGCCGCCGTAGCCGCGATCATCTCCTACGCGCACGCCCTCAACCTCGTCCGCACCCACGGCGAGTCCAACACCACGGCATGGCTGGTCCCCTTCACCGTCGACGGACTCATCCTGGCGGCGTCCATGGTCAGCCTGGACGCCAACCGCCGCAACCGCCCCACCCCCGCGCTGGCCACGTGGAGCATGACCGCAGGCATCACCGCCACCGTGGGCGCCAACATGGCACACGGCGCCCCACACGGCCCCATCGGCGCCCTCGTCAGCGCCTGGCCCGCCCTGGCCCTCGTCGGCTCATTCGAGCTGCTCATGACGCTCACCCGCAACGCCAGCGGCCGTCCAGACTTCACGGACGACGGGCGCGCCGAAGTGGAGCACTACGCGCCCGGGTGCACCACAGTGGAGCAGACTCCAGAGCAAGCGGTCCTGCACGAGTACCGCGCGAGCCTCAATGGACCGGGCCGACCGCTTTCTCAGCGCTATCTCGCCGACAAACACGGGATGGACCGGCGCAAGATCAAGCGGATCCTCACCAACGCTGACCGCACCACTCCCACAAATCCCGATTAACCTAACGCCGCTGCGTAAAACGCCTGCCCCCGACCGGGGCCTCCGTTTCAGGACGCGGCGTACCCCGAACCACCGAGGGCATACCCGAGATCGTTGAAGGTCCCGGCGACAGCCGCGCTACCGGCGTGCTGGCCGCAGAGCCCCCCGTCGATCTTCTGGCAGTTGGAGCAAGACTCCGGGGCGACCGGTCGACTGGCGGCGGCGTCGCGAAGGGCAATGAGGAGCGCGTTCTCGCTGGCCAAGACGGGCCCGGCTGCGGCGGCGACCCGGTAGGCGGCCGTGATCAGATCCTGCTCGGCCTGATAACGGTTGCTGGGCTTGGCGTCCAGTGCGGAAGTGGCGTCGATGAGATCGCACAGCGCAAAGATCAGACAGGTTTCGGTCGGCCCGGGCTGCTCGAGGGCTTCTGAAAGGTAACTCATGAAATTCTCCCTGTTCGGTGCGTCAGTGAACGCCGGGCGGACGGGTGTCGCGCTAGCGGGTCAGGAATGTAGGGCTTCTGCGGTCCACGTTCTTTCTCTCCTCCCGGTGTTGGAGATTTTTTGTGAGAATGGCGGCGCTCATAGTCCTGCGCTGGCGTGCACCGTGATCCGCGCTGGTGTGCCGTGGGTCGTGCGGGGCCGGTCCCGGTTAGGCGTTGCGGAGTGCGCGGGTGGCGGCGGCGCCGATGACGTCGGCGGCGCGGGTGGGGTGGGCCAGGGTGACCAGGTGTGCACCGTTCATGACCTTGACGTTGTCCGACAGGGCCAGCCACACCACGGCGCATCCGGCGGCGTTGAGCCGGTCAAGGCGCTTCTGCCCTTCTTTGGGTTGGTCGTCTTTGAAGATCCCGTCGGAGACGATGACCAGAAGGCGGGCGGCTCCGGCGCGTGTCAGTTCGAGGGCGGAGTCGAGGGCGTCGACGGCCTGGACGAAGTCTTCACGGGAGTCTCTGGCGGCGAACTCGGTCACGACGGACGGGATCCGTCCGGGGTGGACGATAGGCCGGACGTGGGTCCCGAAGATGACAGTGGCCCAGCGGGCGTCGGGGATGTATCCGGCGGCGCGGGCCACGATCCACGCGGCGGACGCCACCGGTGCGGCTAGGGCCCTCATGGAGCCGGACACGTCGCATGCGATGCCGATACGTAGCGGCGGCGTGGGGACGCGGCGGCGGATGGTTTGGGTGAACGGCTCGGCGGTGGGAGTGATTCCTGCGGCGCGTTGAGCGTCGGCCGACAGTGCGCCCCTCATGCTGAGCCGTCCGGGCGGTGTGGGTGAGGTGTGGACGGCGGTGACGCGGTCACGGTGCGCGGCCGCGCGTAGTTGGCGGGCCAGACGGCGCGCGGCGGTCTGTTCGTAGGGGTGAGGCTTGCGGGTTCCGGTAATCCGGGTCTGCCCACGCGGAGCGGCCGTCCGGGTGCTTGGGGCGAACACCCGACGTGCGGCACGGTCGGCCTCTTCCCGGGCGTCCCGCTCCTGTTGCCGTCGTCCTTCCGGGTCCGGGCGGCCCGAAGCGGTGGCGGTTGGAGTAGTGCTGGCGTGCACGGCGCGGAGTGTCGCGCGGATGGCGTTGCCCAGGGGCGACGGGTCGCCCGACGCACCCGGGGTACCGGGCGGCGGGGGCGGGGTGGGGCGTTCGGGATGGACGTCCAAGATGCGGCACCAGCGGCGCCCCAGGTCCATCATGGATTCGCTGTCATGGTCTTGGGTTGCGTGCGCGAGGTGCCACAACGCGGCCAGAGCACTCAATCGCGTCGGGCCAAGGACATCGAGGACGGTCTCGGCGACTGGCCGGGTTTCCTTGGGGGTGAGGATTCCGGCGTCGGCGCGGGCCAGCAGGAGCGCTGCGGCGCGTCCGGCGTTCCACGGTGTCATCGCTGCGTTCGGTGTTGCTATCGACGTGCTCGTCGGTCCATTTCCCGCCGGAGTAGCCGGTGAGGTGGAGGGCGGTGTGGAGGGGTTGTAGTCGGCGAGCACGAGGTGGCGCGCGGCCACCCGCAGCCAACGGCGGTCGATGGGACGGCGGCGGATCTGCGCGGCTTCGATCCGTGACTCCTCCAAGGCGAGGGCGGCTTCCGCTGCGGCGTTGGGTGCGCCGTCGGGAACGCTCCACCGGGTGTGGGTGGCGTGTGCGGCCTCGTGCGTCAGCACGCCCCACAGTGACGGGTAGCGTTCCCGGTCGGCGGGCCGGGTCGGGTCGCACGTGCCCGGGTCCTGCCCCAGGTGCGCGGCGTCGAGTTCGATCGTGGCCAATGACGGAACGAAACACCCGGGAGCGCCTCGACCGAAGCCGGGCGCGCACCGTACCGTCAGGTCTTCGCGGTCGGTGAGGTCGGTGACGGCATCGGTGAACGCGGCTGACAACCGCAGCCAGACCTGGTCGAGCCCCATCCACGGCGCGGATGCCGGAGGGGCAGCGGCGGGTGGGGTGCCCGGTCCGGTCCCGGGCGAGGTGGTGGGAGTCGGTGTGGTGATGACGTGCGTAGGCATGGCTTCCTCCGTGCGTGTGGGTGTGCGCGTTCCGGCCCGGTGGCGTGTGGGTGTGCGCGTTCCGGCCCGGTGGCGTGCGGGTGCGCGGGGTTAGACCTGCTCGCCGAGGGCAAGAGGGCTGACGGTGCGGCCGTAGACGGAACTGATGACTTCGGCGACCACGTCGCGGTCTTCGGCAGGCGCGACGCCGAGAAGGTTGGCCACCGCCGCCTCAGGGCCCAGCACTGCGGCCATCTTCTGGAAGGCGATCAGTTCCCGTAGTTGCGGCGCCCAGCCGATTTCGCCGGTTTCTTGCCGATGGGCCAGGTTGCGCGCGACGCGGACGGCGCGCGGTTCGATCCTCAGCTTGCGAGCCAGGTCGTAGTCGGTCGACACCCGGATCTGTGCGGCGAACCGGGACGCCAATGCCTCGGTGAGCACGGCCCCGTGGACGCCGGGATTGTGCCCGGCCACCACGTAGAAGCCGTCCTCAGCGGTGATCGTTTCGCCCTTGTGACTCTTGACGGTGACCTGTCGTCGCCCGTCCATGGCGGGATAAACCACCGCCAGCACCTTCGGCGAGATGAGGGTGGCGTCGTCGATGAGCAACGCCCGGCCCTCGGTCATCGCCGTGATCAGCGGCCCATAGACGAACTCGTAACCGCCGCCGGGCGCCTGGGTGTACTCGCCCACGAAATCGGCGACGACGGTATCGCCGTCCCCTGCCACCGTGATCAGGTCCGGGAACGCCGCTTCGACCAGCGATGTCTTCCCGGTCCCCGGCGGCCCGTACAACAGGGCAGGGATGCAGGCTTCACGCAGCCGTTGTAGGGCCGCGACGTCCGGAAGGTTGGCCAATCGGCGCGGGTGATAGGTCTGCCCGTTCGGTCGTACCACTGGCCCTCCGACACTTGCCCCGCGTGTTGAGGACGTGCCGGAGGTCGGCGCGGGTGTGGCCTTGGAGGGACGTGCGGGCGGTGGCGTTCGGGCACCCGACGTGCCACCGGGTTTGATCGCCTCGCCGGTGGTGGCGGTGGCGCGGTAGCGGCGAGGCTCCTCCGACACCAGTTCAGCCTGCCCACGGTCGGCCAGCACCCTCAGCGCGTTCCCGACCGCGCCCGCAGACCGCTCCAGCTCCTTAGCGACCGCCCCTGGGGTGAACACGGCTTCCGGGCGGTCGACCAGGAGGGCGGCGACCCTTCGACGAAGTTCTCCTTGGCCGAGGCGGCCTCCGCCGCCGGGAGACGACACAGCGGGCGTTGCGGCTCTAGTGGTGGGAACGGTGGTCATGACGTGACTCCATGTGGTGCGTGGGCGGTTCGGCCGCCGGGGCGGGCAGCGGCGCCGCCCTGCCCCGGCGTGGTGATCGGTGCGTTTGTCAGCGGGACGCGGGTCGGGTGGAGGCGGCGGTGAACCGGCGCGGCCGTTCGCATACCAACGTCGCTTCACCAAGTGCGAACAGCCGGTCCAAGGCGTTGGACACCGCGCCCGCTGAGTGCCCGATGGCCTTAGCGACCTCGTTCGCCGTGAACGCTGCCTCGGGGTGGGCGGTCAGGTGGGCGGCGACCTTGGCGCGCATCTCACCCGGCGCCGAACGCGGCGCCCCGGAGGCGTTGCGCGGGCGCCCGTCGGCGACGATGCGCACCAGCCGCCGCGCCCGGCCAGAACCGCTATAGGCCTCCTCAGTGGCCGTCCGCGCCGCCGCCGGGTCGCCGCCGTCCAGGGCGTCCAGCGCGGCGCGGACAGCGTCCCGGATCTTGGTCAGCGCGTCCCGTGCCTCGGCTACCGCCGCCGCGTCCAGACCCGCCTCCGCGTGCCCCCCGCCCCCGGTACTGCCGGTTGGCGGGACGGCGGCGGGGCCGGTGGGGTCGGTCGTCGGCGCGTCGGTGGCGACCGGAGGTTTGGTGTCGACGCCCCCGGTCAGTGCGCCGTCATCGGACACGTCCGGCGCCCCCTCGGCCGACGGACTGGTGTCGGTGACCAGGTGCCAGAGGTCGGGCTGACGCGTCCCGTCCTGGTGTTCGCCGCGTGTCCGGGTGGCGCGTCCATCACGCTCCAGCGCGTTGAGCGCACGCGTGACGGTGGCGCGGCTGACCCCCGACCTTTCTGTGAGCGTGGCGGCCGTGCTGCCGGGGTTGGCCCTTAGCGCGTCCCAGACGTCCCCAGCCGCCCCGGAGGGACGTTCTTCCGCCGTGGCAGCATCGGCGCGGTTGTCGACCGCTTCCGTGCCTGTAGCCCCGTTCCCGGCGCCGTCATTCGCGGGGATCATTTTCGTGGCCATTTCGTCTCCCATCCAATGTAACCGGCACCGGAATTTCGGCGCCGTTCCCGTTCATCGGGAGCTCGACCATTTCTCGATACCACGCCACGACGCAAGCACCTTTGGCGGCTTTCTATTCACCTCAACGGCTGAACACCCTAACCAATCCCACCTAGGACCACTAAACCCCGACTACGGCAAAACAGATTTTCCTCGTAGCCTGCACAAAATTCTCGACACACGGACACCTATTTCAAGGTCCCGCTCGCCTCGAAGGGCGGCGCACTGAAAGGAGTCCCGGTTGAGTACATCGGGGCCCTCTTCTCAGGAAACGGCTGACTGGCCGCGTACCGCACGGCGGGCGCGAGGGCGACGTCGCACCCTTTTTCAACCCGGCCGTCAGGGCAGGCGCCGCATGCGACGTCAGGGGCCAAGGGGGCTCGGGCATCCAGTCAGGGCACCCAGCGGGGCAGGTTCAAACACCATCCGAAACGCGAACTATTACCAGGGGTCGTCCTGGTGGCGAGTCGGGGGCACCAACAGAATAGGCGGCACGCGCCGTGGCCTGCCCTGACACCGCTGGCAGTACCTTGGCTTCATAGGAAGAACCCCGAGAACAAGCACGAAAAGAAGGCCGAACAGAAGGCCGGAACCTTTCGGCGGGCACCCGGATATCGGCCACCCACCATGCCAGCTCCACACGACAGGAGACGGCCCCGCCGAGGGCCCGATAAGACGGACACGCCAGCGGAGCCGCAGCCTGAGCTCCTGACCCCCTACGAGGCCGGTGTGGTGATTCGAGACGGCCTCGCGTTACGACGCCAGCAGTCTGCTTTGCTGTGGGGCTGCCTGGATGGGGCGGCACAGGGCCAGCTCCGCCCAGACGGTGAAGCCGTCGGTAGGGCTGCCATACACACCGATCGCCGACGCCAACTTGGAGACCGTAAGCAGCCCGTAGCCGCTCACCCGAGGTTCACAATTGGGCGTCTCAGACCGGATCGTGGGAACACAGCCCCCGCCCAGATCGGTCACCCCCACATAGGCGATCTCGTCCAGCATCACCTCCATGCCGAACCACCCGGGCTCACCCCCCGAACGTGAATGCCGTATCGCGTTGGCGGCCAACTCCGACACCACAGCCGCCACGTCCGCCTCGCGCCCCGTTCCCTCGCACAAGGCCGTGACGAAGTTCCGCGCCACATGCACCTGGTCCGCCCGTCCCGGGTACGCCCGACGCCACCGCATCGGCTCGGCTCCCGACATCCATGCCAGGGCGGAAGCCCGGCTCCGGCTCAGCTTCTCCATCTTGCGCTCCCCCGTTGGTTCCGTTTGGGCCACGCCGAGCCACTTGATGGCCAGGCGCACCGCCGATCGGCCGCATTGACCCCCACCTCGTTACACGCCGTCAAGTCCCCACGAGCGCCGGCCAACGCAACCCCGTTTCAGCCATCTGAGGGAGTTTGTCTATAAGTGCGCCAACGCGCAGTCGAGGGCGTCATTGCATGAGGCCACCCGGCACCGCCGGTCCGGGGAGCACTCCAGGGCACAGCAGAGATTCTTTACCGAGAAGACGAACATCGAGGTAGCGGCACTTTTATGCACGCTGCTTGCTTTACCTTCGCCACGTGCACACCGCATGCAGGGCGCGTCTCCGCAGGTCAGCGTGCTTTTGGGCCGATCATCAACACCTCGTACACACCCTGCACCGCCCACGGAGTGCTCATGAAGTGCACAGGGAGTGGCCGATACCTGACGCCATCAATCCAGCACGACCTTCGGAGGCGTCATGCACGACCACCAGACCACCAACCAGCGTCCGAGCCCGCCTACCACCACCGGCCCCTACGCGGCGACCGCCCTGACGCTCGCCGACAACGCCTTCCGGCTGCTGACAACGGGACCCGACCCGCTTTCGGTGGATGGCAAGGTGCTCGGCCACGGCCTACCCGCTCGCGCCGTGAGCCTGACCGAGCTGCGGGAACTGCTACTGGAACAGGCCGCCTCCGACGAGCTCAAGGACACCGCGTGGCGCGAGCTCCTGCGCCAGGCGCGGACGGGGGATCCTGACTGGGTGCTGGGCTGCGTTGGTGTCGCAATGCCAGGCCTGAAGAGGACCGCGGCTCGGGTCATCCGATCCAGTCCGGACCAGCTCGTCGACGACATCGTCTCGGAGCTTCTGACCGAGTTCGTTGCGCAGCTGGCCCGCATCGACACCCAACGGCCGCACATCGCCGCGCGACTCATGCTGTGGGCGCGCAAGGGAGCACTCCGCGCCCGCAGCCGGGAGTCCCGCGACATACCGCTTGCGCCCTGGGACCTGCCCGACCGCCCAGCCGCTGCCGCCCCAGACCCGATCATGCTGGTACTGGACGCAGCACGGCAAGGGATCATCGACTCGGCCGCCGCGGAGCTGGTCATCGCCACGCGACTAGACGCAACGTCCGTCCAGACTCTCGCTCAAGCACGCGGCATACCCGCCAGCCGGCTGTACAAGCAGCGCCAGGCCGCCGAGGCCCGTTTGGTCGCCGCGATCAAGGATGGCCAGGTCTCCGCCATATCCGCCTCTCCCGCCTCCGCAATGTAGAGAGCAGCGGCGGCAACTCGCCTACCAACCCAGAGACTAGGCATTTCAAAACAAAGGGAACAAAAGGGAAGGCTAATCGAAACGCCTTGGTCTCTTGCGTACAAGGATTTACCCTTCTCGCGGTGTGATGTGGGAGCGAAGAACCTCCGTTGCACCTACGATCGCTCGACGTCATGTTCGTAGTGCCGCCGCGAACGAACTGCGGCGGCACTACGAACGATCATTCGATGGAGGTAGCGCGTGACGGAGCTCGGTCGACGGGCCGTCGCCACACTCTGCTATTTCGGCGCACTTGGCACGATCCTGATGCTTTCGAGTTGCGGAAGCAACGAGAAGGCAGCCGCCCTTCCATCTCTGACACGCCCTACGCGGATGCCAGCCTCTACGCCCAGTGCGCACGATGAGGAAGAAGTCAAGAAGGCATATACCGCGACCATCAGCCTTCTGGATCACGTGGACTCGCTACCGATAGCCGTTCGCAAACAGCAACTTTCGCAGTTCATGGGGGAGCCGCAACTTTCACGGGTCCTCGGAGGGATCCAGAAGAACCAGAGCGAGAACCACGCTTCCTACGGAAAGATCGTCACCCATATCAGGAGCCTTGAAATCACAGGAAACAGCGCCATCCTGCATGATTGCCAAGACTCCAGCAGGACAGGGCTTCTTGATGTCACGAGCGGAAAGAAGATCAATCGCGGCGTCAAAGAGGAGCGAGTCAAAGCGCACCTGTCCCGGGATAGCGGCCGATGGATAGTCACGGATATAGCTACTCTCGGCCAGGGTTGCTAGGTCATGCTCGCGTCTCTCAACACACCCTACATTCTTCTGAGTGCGACGTCTGCACTGAGTTCGTTTGCAGCGCCTCCGCCCCTGGATCCCATCCCACCAACCACGAATTCGCATAACTATTATTCATTCGGTGCTCAAGATGATGGCGCAACAGGAGAGCCTGGCAGGCCACCCTCGCTACCTAAGAGCGGACATGGGTCCGGCGCCGAGTCGAATGCAATCGGGCCACATGACTGCCGGATGCTAAAGGACGACGTGCAGGTGTGTACGCCGGTCAAGGGCAGCGACATAAAGAAGGTGTCTCCCGCCGAGTTGGCGTTGGTGCGATGGGCACGCATGCCCATTCCTGCACCAAAGGTGCGAACGGCGCCGCCTCGTCGGTCCGAGGCGTTGGTGGGCCTGCCCGAGTGGTTCTGGGTGACGAATTGGCGGGCGGTGAGTGGTCGTGCTGCAGCTCGTGGAGTGTGGGTCGAGGTGACCGCAAGGCCACAGCGTCTGGTGATCGAACCTGGTGATGGACATCAGGTCGAGTGCAGGGGACCAGGCACGGCCTATAAGCCATCCCGCCCCGCGAGTTCGCAACGTACCGACTGCTCGTACACCTTTCCGCGCTCGTCAGCCCACGAGCCGGGCGGCGCCTATCGGGTCCGGGTGTCAGTGACGTGGGGCGGCACGTGGCGAGGGTCGGGCGGAGCGGGTGGGGTGTTGCCGCCGTTGACGCGTTCTCGGACCTTCCCGATGCCGGTAGCCGAAGCGCAGGGACTGTACGGATGAGGGGTTCTGTGAAGCTGGATGCTGAGGCAGTGTCGAAGCCGTCTGTTTCGAGGTCGGCCGGTCCTTCTGTGGCTCCGCCGCTTTCGGGGCGGCTGATGCGGCAGCGGCGGCCAGGGTGGGTCGCGGCCGCTGTCATGTTGGTGGTGGTCGCGGTGCTGACGAACGTGTATCTGTTCCGGTCGGCTGGCAGTCGGGTGCCGGTACTGCGGATGTCGCGGGACGTCCCGGTGGGCCACGAGATTGTTCAGGCCGATGTCGGGGTGGTCCGGGTGGCTGCGGATTCTGCGGTGGAGACGGTGTCGGGACGGCAGTTGCGCGAGGTCGTCGGGCAGCGGGCGGCGGTGGGGCTCCGGCGGGGGACGTTGTTGGCGGCCTCGCAACTGTCGACGCAGTCGAGTCCCCAGCCGGGACAGGCGTTGGTGACGGTTCCATTGAAGGCCGGCTCTTTGCCGCCGGGATTGGCGCCGGGCTGGAGGGTCCGAGTCGTGTTCATCGCTGGAAGCCAGGACCAGGCTGCTGCCGGTCCCCCGCAGGGACGTGCATCGACGACCGCGCTGCGGGACGTGGCGGGGGTGATCGATGACGTGGCGGAGCCGGATGCGGAGGGCACCGTGACTGCGTCCCTGCTGGTGGCGGATTCCGAGAGCAGTACGGTGGCGCGACAGGCGGCGGCCGGGCTTGTTGTGCTCGTGGTGACCGAGAGGCAGGGCTGAGCCGGTGGCGTTGTACTGCTTGCTCTCGCCGGGAGGGTCGCCTGGGGTGACCACGGCCGCGTTGGGTTTGACGTTGACGTGGCCGGGGCGGGTCTTGCTGGCCGAGTGTGACCCGATGGGCCGCCGGGTGTTGCCGGGCTTCATGGCGGACCGGCTGCGGGGACCGGCGGGGCCGGGGCTGCTCGGTGTCATAGCCGACGCCGATCCGCACGCGCCGATCGCGTTGGAGCAATACGTGGTACCGATCGCTGAGGACGGGCGAGTGGAGCTGCTGCACGGCGTCCGTGATCCTCGGCACGGAGTTCGTCTGGGGCCCTTGTCGAACCGGCTGGCCCATGCGTTGAGGGCTCGGAATGGGGACGTGGTCGCCGATCTTGGCCGGGTCGGGGGTACCGACACCCCCTACGGGCTGTTGGAGGCGGCGGACGCGGTGGTCATGGTGCTTAGCGGGGCCTTGGCGCAGGTGGACGCGGCCGCTCCACGGTTGGAGTTGCTGCGGGGGTTGGTGCCCGAACGGGTGCCGTTCGGGTTGTGCCTGGTCGCGGACGGTGCCTACAGCGCAGCCGAGGTAGAGCGAGCGTTGGGGGTCCCGGTGCTGGCGGAGGTGCCGTACGCACCCGAGCATGCTCGGGTGCTGTCGGACGGGGCGCGCCCACGACTGACCTTCAAAACCTCGTTGTTGGTGCGGTCGCTAGGGGGATTGGGCCGACGCCTGCGTGCGGCCGTCAGCAGCTCGGAGATGGTGGAGGACGTCGAGGGGGATGCGACGCATTCGAGGGCCGCGACGACGATAGGCACCTCCCGGTGATCGCGCGGGGAGGGGCGCCGGTGGGACCAGCCGGTTACGGCCACGCGGCCTCAGGCGCTCCGGGCTCAAGGCCACTCGAGCCGATCAGCACGGCTACAGACGTGTGGGCGGCGGTTCGTGAGGTGTCCGCGCAGCTTGTGGACGTCCTCGGTGATGATGTGGATCGGGTGCGGGCGCGGCAGCTGATCGATGCGCAGGTGCAGGCGTGGTCGCATGGGCTGCTGGCGTCCGGTCGGGTGGTGTCGGCGGAGGTGCTGCGCCAGGTCGCCCGCCTGGTATTCGATCGGCGGTTCGGGCTGGGGCCGTTGCAGCCCTATCTGGAGCGCTCCGATGTGGAGAACATCGTCGTCAACGGCTGCGAGCAGACCTGGGTCAGCTACACCGACGGCACCAAGCAACCCGGCCCACCGGTCGCCGAAACCGATGAGGACCTCATCGAGTGGGTGCAGTTGCTGGCGCGCCGCGGGAACACCGGCCGGGAGTTCTCCCACGCCTCACCCCTGCTGGACGTCGCACTCTCCGATGGCGTCCGGCTGGCCGTGGTCGGCTGGGTATCCCGGCGCCCGCACCTGGCGATCCGGGTGCACCGGCTGGTCGACGTCACCTTGCGTCAGCTCACCGACCTGGGCACCCTGACCCGACCGCTGGAGGCTTTTCTGGCGGCGGCGATCCGGGCTCGCCGCAACCTCATCGTGTGCGGGGAGGTCAACACCGGCAAGACGACACTGGTGCGCGCCTTGGCCAACGAAATTCCGGCCCAGGAGCGGGTCATCACCTTGGAGAGCGACTTCGAGTTGTTCCTGGACGACCCGCGGCTGGCGCACCGGCACCACGACGTGGTCGCCCTGGAGGCCCGCCACGCCAACGCCGAAGGCGCGGGCGAGGTCCGCCTGCAAGACCTGGTACCGGCATGCCTGCGGCTCAATCCCGACCGGGTGATCGTGGGCGAGGCGCGGCACGGGGAGCTGGCGCCGATGTTGGAGGTCATGTACTCCGGCGCACGCGGCTCGATGTGCACCCTGCACGTCCACCGACCCGAACACGTGTTCAGCCGCGTCGTCCAACTCGGCCGACGCGCCGACCTCGGCCTCGACGCCGACGACGTCCACCTGATGTTCGGTCTCGCCGAACCCCTGATCGTCTACCTGGAACGCGACCAGACCAGCAACCAACGGTACGTGTCACAGGTGATGGAAATCGGACCACCAGCGGACTCGGCCGAACCGACCCGCAATCACATCTTCACCCCTGGGCCCGACGGCCGCGCCACTCCGGCCGGTGGCCATATTGGCACCGCTTTGCTGGACGAGTTGGCTGCGCAAGGTTTCGACCCCGCTCTACTTGCCACGAGCCCGGCACGTGAGGACTGGTTGTAATGGCGCTGCTGGCTGCTTTCGCCGGTCTGTGCGCCGCCGGAGCCGTCGCCGCCCTTGTGGCTGGGGTACGAGGGACCGTGCCCGGTGCCCAGGTCGGGCGTCCGCCATCCCGCTTGCAGATGCTGGTACGGTCTCCGGCGTGGCCGAATCGCCGCAACCGATTGCTGGCAGGCACGGGCGCCGGTTTGCTCGTGCTGTTGCTGTCACGGTGGCCGGTCGCCGCACTGGCCATCGGCGCCGCGGTATATGCGTTGCCGCCGATGCTGTCGGGACGAGCACCCCAGCGCCAGATCGCGCGCTTGGAAGCGTTGGCGCAGTGGGCAAGGCGGCTGGCCGAGATGATCGGTGCCAGCCGCGGTCTGGAGCAGGCTCTGGCCGACAGCGCCCGTATCGCTCCCGCCGCCATTCGCGGCACTGTGGGGACACTGGCCGCGCGGCTGCGCAACCACGCCAACCCTGAACAGGCGTTGCGGGCGTTTGCCGAAGAGTTGAACGATCCGGTCGCCGACCTGATCGCTTGTGCTCTGGTGCTGGCCGCCCGCCGGCGCGGTCCCGGCACCCGAGAAGCGTTGAGTCTGCTGGCCGATGCGGTGGAGCAGGAGGTGATCGTGCGCCGCGCGGTCGAAGCCGAACGGGCTGGATTGCGGACCACTCTGATCGTGATCGTGGTGTCCATCGCCGCCCTGAGCGCGTTGTTCGTCTCCTCACAGACCCTCTCCGCCCCCTACGGCACCTCGCTCGGCCAAGGCGTGCTCGCCGTGGTCGCCGGGATCTACGCGGGCGGGTTGTGGTGGATGCGGCGGCTGGCGAGCCTGTCCACCGGCGCCCGGTTCTTCCAACCCACCCCCTCGGCAACCGCCGAGGTCAGGAGGTCGCAGTGACTGCGATCGCCGCCCTCGCCGGCTGTCTGACCGCCGTCGGACTCATCCTGCTGGTCTGGGAGCTGCGTCCTCCGCCGCCGAGTTTGGACGCGGCCTTGGCACGCATCCGACCTGGACCGCTCCAGCCTTCGTTGTTCGAGGGCGCCTCGCCCTCTGCCGCCCGCTCGGACGCGGAAGCGGGTTTGGGACGATGGCTTGCCGAGCGGGTCGCACGGCCGACGGGAATGCTCGCGGTCCCCCGGACCGATTTGGCCCTGCTCTCGCGGCCGGTCGAGCGGTTCCTGCTAGACAAGCTCATTCTCTGCATTGTCGGGCTGACAGCACCCTCGATACTGGGCGCGACGGCGGCGCTAGCGGGACGCCCGCTGTCCTGGACGCTACCCGTCCTTGGCGGCCTGCTGCTGGCGGTGACCTTGTCGCTGGTCCCGGACTGGGCCGTGCGGACCCACGCTCGTCAGCATCGGCGGGATTTCCGGTACGCCTTCACCGCCTACCTCCAGCTGGTCGTGCTGGAACGCCAAGCCGGAGCCGCGCTCAACGCTGCGCTGGAAGACCCGGCGAAGATCACCGACGGATGGCCATTCCAGCGCGTCCGCCAAACCTTGACCCGGGCCCGGCACGCACAGCAGCAGCCCTGGCACTCCCTGGCCCAGCTCGGTGAGGAGATCGGCGTTCGGGATCTGATCGATCTCGCGCATACAGCAGAGATCGCCGGAAGCGAGGGCGCGAAGATGCATGACGTCCTGGTCGCCAAGATCACCTCAATGCGGCACGAGGCGTCCGCCGCCGCACGGGCCGAGGCCAACTCCCGCACGACCGCCATGTGGGTGCCGACCAGCCTGCTCATGCTCGGCTTCGTGATCCTGGTCGGCTTCCCGTTCTTCTCCAAACTTCTGGCGTCCGGCTGAACGCCCGGACGTCCACACCAACACATCAGGGGACCATGAACTCGCTCAACACCGCGGCGCTCCGCGTCGCACTCGCCATGCAAGACAGAGGCCGACGCCTCGCCACTGAGTTGCGGGGCCGCCGCGACGCGGGGTCGGGGGTCGTCGAGACGATCATCATCGTGGCCGGTTTCGCCGGGCTGGCGTTCGTCGTCTACCTGGCCGTGTCCAGCAAGGTGCACGGCTGGATCAACAAGATTCCCGGCGCCAGCGGCCCATGAACACGCTCCGACGGGTACGGGGGCGACGCGATGATGGGGCCGCGACCGTCGCCATGGCCATCACTTTCCCCGTCGTGGGTCTGCTGTTCCTGGTGCTGGTGCAGGCGGTGATGGTGTCGGTGGCCCGGGACGTGGCACAGTCGGCCGCTGAAGAGGGACTCCGCATCGCGCGCGCCCGCCAGGGCACCTTTGCAAGAGGGCAAGCCGCCGCGGTGTCTTTCGCCCGCGATGAGCCTGTCCTGCAAGCGCCCTCGGTCACCGTGTCCGGTACCAACACCATCGCCGTCCGGGTCACCGGGAAGGCGCCGTCATTGTTGCCGGGCGTCACCATCACCGTGTCCAAGACGGTGCGCGGTCCTCGTGAACGCTTCACCACCCCGGACTCGGCGTGAACTGGAGGAAGGGAACATCGGTCCGCGCGGGCGGGACACGGGATGCGGGCAACGCGGTCGTGGAGACCGCGATCCTCGCGCCGGTGTTCATCGCCTTCCTCGCCGGGCTGCTGGTGGCGATGCGGGTCTCGCACGGCAGCGCCGTGGTCGCCCAAGCCGCCGCCGACGCCGCACGCCACGCCTCCATCGCCCGCACCGCACACCAAGCCAAAGACGAAGCCAGCACCAGCGCCATGCACACCCTGCGAGACCGGGGCCTGCACTGCACACCCTCCGTCCGACTCGATCTGTCCGGCTTCAACCGCCCCGTCGGGCAACCCGCCACAGTCTCCGCGCGAGTGACCTGCACCATCCAACTCAGCGACGTCGGACTACCGGGGATGCCCGGCGCTCGAACAGTCACCAAAACCCACCGATCACCCATCGACCCCTACCGGGCAACACGATGACCACCGCTCCACAGTCACCCCGCAGGCGTGGGACGCGGCAGCACCGCGAACGCGGGAGCGTCAGCGTCTTCGCCGTCATCATCACCATGGCCGTCGTGGTCTTCTTCGGCGCCGTCATCGACTTCGAGCAGGCCCTCGAAGCCCGACAGGACGCCAACACCGTCGCCCAAGAAGCCGCCCGCGCCGCTGCCGGACGAGTCGACGTCGACCGCGCCTACACAAGCGGCGAACTCATCATGGACCGCCAGTCCGCGATCAGCAGTGCCCGCGCATACCTGAACGCCGGCGGCTACAGAGGCGATGTGACCACCGCCGGGTCACGCACCATCCGCGTCCATGTGGCCCTCACCCGACCCGCACTTTTCCTGCCGGTCATCGGAATTACTCACCTACACGCGGACGCGGTCGCGACCGCCACCCTGATTACCGGAGTGCGAGGACCTCACCGACCATGACCCAGCTCCCGCGCACCCGCGCCGCCGAAATCTGCCGAGGAATCGCTGCTCTTCTGCTCGTCATCGTCCTTCTGGTCGGCGTCCCGATAGGCCTGTACGCGGTGGGCGGCTCGCCCCTCCCACACCAAATCCCCTCGTGGGCCCAGATCACCGCGACGCTGATGGGACCCGACAGCGACCAGCAAGTATTCCTAGCTGCGATCGGGCTGTTGGGTTGGATCGCCTGGGTCCAGTTCGCCATCGCGGTGGGCACCGAGACCGTCTGCTACCTGGCTGGACGGCCCGCGCGATCGCTGCCCCGCCCGGCTCGGCCATTGCAACTGCTGGCCCGAAATCTGATCACCACCGCAACCCTCGCCTTCAGCGCCACCGCGACGCTCACCACCACATCCGCATCCGCGCACACCATCGCTACCGCGCCGTCTGCTCCTCACGAACCCTCACCCGCCCAGGACACCGCCACGAAGGGCACCGCCGATGGCGACGGCTGGGAACCCTTCCTCGGAGATGGCACGGCTCAGCACACCGAATCCCGCGAGCCGACCTGGACGACGCGCATCATCCATCGCGGCGACAACCTGTGGACCCTGGCCCGCCGCGCCTACGGATCCGGCACCTACTATTCCAAGATCTTCAAAGCCAGCCAGCGCCTCGACCAACCCGCAGGTGTGCCAGACCTGACCGACCCCAACCACCTCCACCCAGGTCAACGCGTCCGGCTCCCCCAGATCCGTCACAGGTCTGCTCCCTCTTCCGACTCAGCAGCCATCCCACCGGCCAAAGGCCCACGCCCTTCAGCACCGGTGAAGGCTCCAGGCGACGACGTCCCGGCGCGGCCACGCCCCGCCCCGAAGGAGGCCGCGTCGAGGCAGGTGCCGAATCCCATCGTGGCGCCACCCCGCGCCCCCAGCCCACCAGCACAGACGCCGCACAGAACGGACGACCAACAGCCCTCCTCGAGCATCACCCTGCCGTCCGGATCCACCTTCGGCCTCGGTCTGGCCGCCGCGCTCAGCATCGCCGTCGCCGCCACGCGCCTCCACCGTCGCCGGCGCCACCACCCCGCCGACACCGTCCAAGACACCGCCCCTGCTGAACCGCCCCCGCCGCCGGTCGCCAAGGCCCGCAAGGCCTACCTGGACCGGGCCTTCGCCGACCACGACGCCCCGGTGCCCTCCGACGCCGAACTCCTCACCAGCGACCACACCACCCCCGCACCAGAGCACACCACCCTGGGCACACGCAACGACTCACCAATCCGCCTGCCACTCGCCGGCCTCAGCCTCGGCCTCCACGGCGACGGCGCCCACGCCACCGCCCGCGCCATCACCATCGAACTCCTCGGCAAAGCTTCCCGCGACCGCGCACAGCTTCTCCTCCCCCAGCCCGACTTCGATCTGCTCTTTCCTGGTAGCGACCTCACTTCCGCCGCCTCTACTCCGCCGGGCTTGACCATCACCCCGACGGTGGCCGCCGCGGTCGCCGAGTTGGAGACCGAGCTCCTACGCCGCGCCCGTCTTCTGGAAATCACCGACCAACCCGACCTGGCCGCCCTACGGGCCGCCGATCCCGCCGAACCGCTCCCCACCCTGCTCCTGGTCGCCTCGATCCCCGAACACGCCGCCGCCGTCAACACCATCGCCCAACTCGGCCACCGCCACGGCATCGGCGCCCTCATCCTCAATCCCTGGTCTCACGGCACCAGCCTGCACCTCACCGAACACGCCACCGTCACCCACGCCGAAGGACCTCACGCAGACACCCTCACCGGCGCGCACCTTTTCCACCTGACCAGCGACGACGCCCGCGCCATGCTCGCCATTCTGCGCAGCGCCACCGGCACCCCACCATCCGAAACCGAGGACGCCCCACCCTCCCCCCGCCCCGCCCAAGACCACGCACCAGTACCCGCCCCGCGCCCGGCCCCCGAACTCCCAACACCACCGCGACCATCCGGCAACGATCAGCCCCGACCGATCCGACTACAGCTCCTCGGCCCGGTCCAACTGCACACCACCAACGGCCCCATCACCACGGGCCTACGCCGCAGCGCCCGCGACCTGCTCGCATACCTTGCCCTGCACCCCAACGGCATCACCCGCGCACAAGCCATTTCACACCTATGGCCCGACCACCCACCCGCCAAGGCAACCAGTGCCTTCAACACCGCCGTCGCCAACATCCGCAAAACCCTGCGTACCGCCACCGGCCTCCGCGAACCCATGTTCCTCATCCACACCACCGGGCTCTACCGCCTCGACGCCGTCCTCATCGACGTCGACCTCTGGCACCTCACCACCACCCTCAGCAACGCCAGCCGCGCCACTAACGCCCCTGACCGCATCGCCGCGCTCACCCCAGCGCCCGACCTCTACACCGGCCACTTCGCCAGCGACCTGACCCACGAATGGGCCGAAACACACCGCGAACACCTACGCAGGCGCACCATCGATGCCCTCGCCGACCTCGCCGACCTCCTCCAACACGACCACCCCGAACGAGCCCTCATCACTCTCGAATACGCCATCACCCATGACCCCTACGGCGAAAACCTCTACCGCACCATCATGAAACTCCAAACCCACCTCGGACACCCCGACGCCGCCCAACGCACCTACCAACTCCTCGCCAGCCGCCTCACCGACCTCGACGCCGAACCCGACGATCAAACCCACCAACTCCTCACCGACCTCCAACGCTCCCCCAATCCCTGACCAAGGTCGACAAAGCCGCTATGCAAAGGTGACAACGGCGAACCGCCAAAACTCTGGGGAACCAGTGCTCCGCCAGGGCACCCCTCCTCGCTTCGCTGGTCGGCGCGCAGCGCGGTTCTGAGCTGGGCGCTCAACTGGCTTGGGGGGTGGGTGCCCACGGACGATCACGCTGAGCCGCGACCTAAAGCGGTCACTACGCATTGCGGTAGATCGATTGACGCTCGGTGACTGGGTGGGCAGCCTCAGGGCTGCGGTAAACAAAGCCGCATCTCCCAGAGAGGAACCTGATGGCCATTGAGCCGACCACGGAGCAGCAGGCTGCCCGCGAGGTGTTCGCCGCGGGTCAGGACCTGGCGCTGGTCGCCGGCGCCGGCACAGGTAAGACCTCCACCCTGGTCTTGATGGGCGCCTCCACCCGCAGGCGCGGCCTGTACGTGGCGTTCAACCGGTCGATCGCCGAGGACGCCCGACACCGGTTCGGTCCGAACGTGCAGTGCCGCACCGCGCATTCGCTGGCGTTCCAGGCGGTCGGGCGCCGCTACAGCGACCGGCTCAACGCCGCCGCGCGGATTCCAGCCAAACAGACCGCCCGAATCCTGGGAATCAACCGCAGCATCGACCTCGGCCGCGACCGCCAGATCACCGTCACCCACCAGGCGCGGCTGGTGATGAGCATGATCCGACGGTTCTGTTACAGCACCGACCAGCAGGTGATGGCACACCACGCCGAACCCGTCAACGGCCTGGACACCGACGCCCAGAACTTCTTGGCGCGCATCCTGCTGCGGTACGCGACCATGGCGTGGGAGGACATCACCGCACCGAAGGGCCAGCTGAAGTTCGATCACGACCACTACATGAAGTTGTGGGCGATGGACAGGCCCGTGCTGGACGCCGATTTCGTGCTGCTGGACGAGGCGCAGGACACCAACCCGGTGCTGGAGGAGGTGTTCTTGTCACAGGACGCCCAGCGGGTGTGCGTCGGCGATCCCGCCCAGCAGATCTACGGCTGGCGCAACGCCCGCGACGTGATGACCGGGTTCCCCGCCCAGCACCTGCACCTGACCCAGTCGTTCCGCTTCGGCCCCCAGATCGCCGCGGTCGCCAACCGGTGGCTCAAGCACGCCGAGTCGGCCATGCAGCTCACCGGCCACGGCCCTACCGCCTCCCGCATCGGCCGGACGCCCCACCCCGACGCCGTGCTGTGCCGCGGCAACGCCGACGCCATGGCCGAGGTGCTGGCCTTCCTCGACCTCGGCATCCCGGTCGCACTCACCGGCGGCGGAAGCGCCTTGCAGCGCATCGCCACCGCCGCCATGGAACTCAAGTCCGGCAAACGCACCACCCACCCGGAGCTGTTCTTGTTCACCTCCTGGGAAGAAGTGCAGGAGTACGTCGAGTACGACAGCGCCGGACAGGACCTCAAGGCGATCGTCGGGCTGATCGACACCTACGGCCCCGACCTGATCCTGCAGGCCGTCGACCGCCTGTCACCCCCAGAGCACGCCCAGGTCACGGTGTCCACCGCGCACAAGGCCAAGGGCCGAGAGTGGGAAAGCGTCCGCATCGGCAAGGGCTTCGACGCCCCCCTGGCCGATGAGGACGGCATCCCCCGCGATCTCAACCCCGCCGAGGCCCGCCTGATCTACGTCGCGGTCAGCCGCGCCCGCCGCCTCCTGGACCCCGAGGGCCTTGCCTGGATCGACGACTACGAGAAGTCCCGCGCAGCGACCGGCCGGTCCCTGATCGGCTTGAGTCTCACTGGCCAGCTCAAGCACCCCTCCTCACCGGTCTCGCAGTTCATGCAAACCCACCTGCCCGACACCACGGCCATCGAAGGCGACTACCTCGCCCACCTCACCGGACTACCGCACCCGGTGCAGCCGATCGAGGTTCAGTACCCCGACTGGTCCGCCCTCGGCCATGCCATCGACTACCGGCTCCGGCTGTCGTTCGGCGGCCGCCTCGGCCCAGCGGTCCACCTCGGTGTCCTCGCCTTCGAGGAGGGTGGCCATTTCCCCGGCTCACCGCCCCGCCCGGTCCGCCAAGCCCTGCTGACCGCAGGGCATCAGCTGCTGGCCAACGTTGAGGCCTACCTGACCGACCCCGACCGCCGCCACAAGGACATACGCGCCCAAGAGGCGGTGACCCGACTGTGCTACGTCGCCGCGTTCTTCGAAGACCTCGCCCGGACCGGACACATCCGCCGCAACAGCCTGCTCGGCACCGCCACGCCCACCACCACGCTCGCCGACCTCAGCGCGATGGTCCCCGGCCACGCCGTGAACGACATCCACCAGCAGATACACCTGGCCGGAAAGCCCCTGGCCTCCCTACGAGCCCTGCCCGCCTCAGCCAAGGTGTGCGGGCCGCTGTTCGCAGGCAGCAGCGACCTCGGTGGCGCCGACGCCGACTACATCCTGGACGGCCTCCTGCTGGACTGCAAAGCCACCACCCGCCCACGCCGCCTCGGCCGCGAGGAGATCTACCAACTCGCCGGCTACCTCCTACTCGACTACGACGACCACTACGGTATCAACCGCGTCGGCCTCTACCTCTCCCGGCAGGGCGCACTGATCACCTGGACCGTCGAAGACTTCCTCCGCCGACTCGGCACCACCGCCCCGCTCCCCCTACTACGCCGCCGCTTCCGCAACCACCTACGCGCAGCCCACAACCAAACACCCAAGACCGCTGATCTCCACATTCCCCCCGCGCCGCCATCCACCATGACGTCTTAGCCGAGCTGCGGGCGCCCATACCGGCGGGACGGAGACCATTTACGCCACCGCCGAAGTCGATGGCCTCTTGGCGATGCCCGGCATGGCCCGCAACAAGGAACAGCCCGGTGACAAGGACCCAGCGACGTACTCGCCGCCGCTGGCGTCACTCCGCCTCAAGTGCTGGATCAACGTGAAGCACCGGTACGGCCTCACAGTCGACTCGGCGGAGGAGACGGCGATGCGCCTCTCGCGCGCCAGCGGGAAGGCTTCGGCATCTTTGTGGACGCCCGGTCGTATCGGCCGTGATGGATAGCCCACCCGTACGCTGGAAGGGTGATCTCTGTGGTTTTCGATGTTGGCGAGACCTTGGTGGATGACACGCGGGAGTGGCGGGCGTGGGCCGATTGGCTCGGCGTCCCGCCTCACACCATGTCGGCGCTCGTGGGCGCCGTGACGGCTCAGGGACGCGACAACGCCGACGCGCTTCGGCTCATCCGGCCCGGGTTGGACCTGCTCGCCGAGCGCCAGGCCCGCATCGATGCCGGGTGCGGCGAGCAGATCGCCGAAGCCGACCTTTACGGCGACGTCCTCGAGACTTTGGCCGATCTCCGCGCCCAAGGCCTGTGGGTCGGCATCGCGGGCAACCAGACCGCACGCGCCGGCGACTGCCTGCGTGCGCTGGACCTGCCCGCCGATGCGATCGCCACCTCGCAGGAGTGGGGCGTAGCCAAGCCGGATCCGGCCTTTTTCGCCCGGCTGTCCGAGTGGGCGCCCGGCGCGCCCGATGAAGTCGTCTACGTCGGGGACCATCCGGCCAACGACACCGAGCCTGCCAAGGCCGCCGGCTTGCGGACGGTGCTCGTCCGGCGGGGACCGTGGGGTTACCTGTGGGCCGACGATCCAGCGGGCGGTGGGGCCGCGGACTGGGTAGTCGACAGCTTGGCCGAGCTTCCTGGTCTGCTTCGCTGACATGCGGCGCCCGCCGAGGGGGGCATGTAGCGTTGTCGCAGGATCTACCAGCGGAGCGTACGGTGACCCGGGACATGCAGGTTGGCCATCGCATCGCCGCCAAGCGGGTGGCGCGTCGCCTCACCCAGCGGCAACTGGCCGAAACTGCACACGTCTCGCTCAGCACGTTGCGCAAAGTCGAGCAGGGCAGCCGTCCCGCCACCGACCGGGTTCTGGAGTCGATCGCCGACGCGCTTGGAGTCGAGCCGGAGGCGCTCACTGGGCGCCGGGCTCGCACCGACAGCCGCGTGCACGTTGCAGTCCCCGAGATCCGCAGTGCCATCGATTCCTACGACATTCCTGACGATGGTCCTGTACGTCCTCTGGACCAGCTGCGTGAAGCGACCGATATCGCGATGCGACGCCGCCTGACCTCTCAGTACACACGCCTTGCCGAGGAGCTCCCTCCGCTGCTCGTCGAGCTATCGCGTTCTGTGTTTGAAGGACGGCGCGACCGGCGCTCCGCCGCTCGGATTCTCACTGCGGCCTACCGGTCTGCGGATGCTGTCGCATACAAGTACGGCTACTACGACCTGTCCGCGCGCCTGATCGAGCTGATGCGCCGGACTGCGCAGTTCGCGGAAGATCCCGCACTGATTGCCACTACGGCCTACGTCCGGACCGAAGTGTTCTTCGCGAGCGGCCAAAGTCTCGCCCATGGGCTCAAGGCTCTAGAGATCGCGCTGGATGATATGCCGACCTTGCATTCAGCCGAGCTCCAGGCCGCAGCGGGCGCCCTGCACATGCGCGCGGCCGTGGTGGCAGCCAGATCGACCAAGGACTTCGCAGCTGTCAATGACCACCTCGGCGAGGCCCGGCGCCTGGCGCGAAAAGTTCCAGAGGGGATCTACAACGGCACCGCCTTCGGCCCGGCCTCGCTGCATGTGCATGAAGTTTCAGTGGCCGTGGAACTCGGGGAAGCGGCACGCGCCGTCGAGCTCGCGTCCGGTGGCAAGGACGCCCACAGGAAGGTGCGGCTGGACGCACTGCCCACCGAGCGCCGATCTCACTACTACGTCGATCTGGCCCGCGCTCAGATGTGGCTGGGCATGCGTGACGAGGCGTTCGCTTCGCTTCAGGCGGCCCGACAGGTCGCTCCCCAGCACGTGCGTGAGCATCCATTCGTGCGAGATGCCCTAATAACTCTGCTCCGCCTGCACGTGTCACCTCCACATCCCTTGGTGGCATACGCCGAGTGGGCCCGCGCCATTTAGCCAGCTCAGACGTGGTGACACCAGGTGTGTCACTGCCCGGCTTTGTGAAGCACCAGCATCGGTTCATGGGCTCGATACGGCTGAACGACAGTCCGGGCCCCCGAACACAAGGCGGCCCGGCCCACTGTTAGTCCAGTAGGGGTCCCGGGGCCTGACCGGAGGTGATGTCAGGCATGGGCAAAGTACAGCAGACGCTACGAACCGAGACGGAAAAGGCCTTCGTGCGGGAGGAGTTCCCGGACCGGCCAATCCTGCCCACCACCGACACCAGCCGGTGGTGGATGGTCAGGCCATGGGAACGGACATCTTCAGACGTACTGGCCGAGCGCGTCCAGGACGTCGCCGAACTGTACGCCGACTCGACCCAATCATGCCTCCTACTCACGCACCCTAGCTCGCATTCATGAATGACATGCGGCGACGTCACCAGCGAAGGCACGGGCGCGGGCACCTGCATGAGCGGGTGTACCGGCGCGAGTGGGATGCGGACCGGCGTCGGCAGGCGGCAGAACTCGACCGCGCCGAACGCTTGTGGCACATCACCTGGAGCTTGGAGCACCGGGTCCTGACGGCGTACGCGCTGTTCGACATCGGGGACCAGGCGCGCATCGTGTCCGCTCCCGATCCTGCCCGGCTGACCGCGGCGATGCGCGAGGCCGAACGGCCGGGCATCGATCCCGGCAGCGGGGCAGTGACACCGCCGTCCTCGCTCTAGCACCGGTCCCGCTCGTAACGCCACCGTGATCACAGTCCGCCTCCGACACCATGTCAGGAACTCGCCATGCCCACCCTTGGCCCAATCGCATGTGGCCGCAGCCCACTCGTCGGGTTGGCGGTCGCGGCATGAACAGGCACCTGTGGCAGACCAGCGACGAACCCGCCTACCCGAACATGGACCAGGCGAGCGTGGCTCGTGTCTATGACTGGCTCTTGGGAGGCAAGGACAATTACCGCCCTGACCGCGACTTCGGGAGAAAGATCCTTGAGGAAAACAGACACCTCAAGCGGTTGGTGCGCGACAATAGAGCGTTCCTGGGACGTGCGGTACGTTACCTGACTCAAGAGGCCGGAATTCGGCAGTTCATCGATATCGGCACCGGTCTTCCCACTCAGAACAACGTCCACGATATCGCTCAGAGGTACGCGCCTGAGTCCCGGGTGGCGTATGTCGACAATGACCCGTTGGTCGCAGTCCACGCCCGTGCGCTGCTGGCCTCCACCTCCCCGAGGCTCACGCTCTACATCCACGCCGATGCTCACGAGTCCGTCACGATCTTGGGTAAGGCCAGCGCCGCCGGTCTGGACCTGTCCCAGCCGATCGCGCTGCTATTCGTCGCCGTGTTGCACTTCTTCGAGGACGCCGACGCGGTGGTGGCCCCCTTTTTGGATGCGGCCGCCCCGGGGAGCCATCTAGTCATCTCTCACGGCCTGTCCCGTCCAGAGATGGCCTCGGTCGCCGCCGCTTACCAAGACCAACTCGGAGTCGGAACGCTCCGCACTACCGAGCAGATCACCGCCCTGTTCGGTGGCTGGGAGTTGGTACCGCCAGGAGTGACGCCTCTCCCAGACTGGCGCCCCGCCGTCGGCGAGCCCGCTACCGACCGGGCAGCGGCGGAGCTTGGCCTGGGCGGAGTCGCGCGCAAGCCCGCCAGAGTCGTCGAGAAGGGATGCGTGCGATGACCGACAAAGCCACGTTCGACTGGGCGGCCGCCCGTGCCGACCTCGACGGGTTCGACACCGCGCGGGCGATGATGGCCCGGCTCTGGAACCTGTGGGCGGGCGGCAAGGACGCCTTCCCTGGCGACCGAGAGTTCTGTGATCGGGCGCAGGAGACCTACCCGCAGATCACAAGGCTGGCGCGATACCGGCTGGTGTTTCGGGCCCGCGTGGTGCGAGCCCTGATGAGCAGGTATGGGATCGATCAGTTCTTGATCGTCGGCACCGATCTACCGCTGCATTCGGAAGTCCACGACATCGTTCACCGGGCCGCCCCGCTGGCCCGTGTGGTTTACGCCGACTCCGACGTCTGGGTCATCCGGACCGCCGAGGCGCTACTGAATCCCCTCCCGGGAAGCGTATGCGGCTATGTGTCCGCAGGCTTGGACGACCCCGCCGCGTTGCTGGAAGACACCGCCCGCTGGCTGGATCTGGAGCGCCCCGTCGGTGTCGTGATGCTTAACAGCCTGGACGTGTTGCCCGACCTCTCCGCAGCGGCCGCGCTGAAGGTGCTACGTGCCGCTTTGGCGCCTGGGAGTTGCCTGGCGTTCTGCGCCCTCACCGACGACGGCTACGAAACGAGGCTGTTCGAGGCTATGGGTGCCGGACAGTACCCCTGCCTCGCTCTGCCCCGTAGCCGGGCTGCTGTTCAAGATCTCCTCGCTGGAACACGACTCCTGGCACCTGGGGTCGTGCCGGTATCCCGTTGGTGTCCTGAGTGGCGTTGGCCCGAACTCGACACCGACGACCTGTGGTGCGGCGTCGGCCAGATCCTCGACCAGGATGAGGACGTCGCGGCAGCTCGAAGCCAGCTCACGGACACCACGGCTAGAAGGTCGTGATGGACCCCCAACCAATCTCGGGTGCCGACCCCAGAGCGCCGATGGACCGCGTTCTGTCCCGGCCCGCCGCCTCTGCCGATCCCTACCACGCCCCCAGAGAGAGGACCAGCACTCATGCCACATGAGAAGCACCCGCCCACCCCTGACCTCGGTTCTGCCGACGATCCGCGCCTGGCTGAGACACTCGGAACGAGCCTGCGTCTACAAGCCGCCCTTCAGTACCGCGCCCCACGACTGGAACTCCGCACCGGCTTCGACGGTGAGACCGGCTGCTATCTGTCTGTCCTTTGCAGAGACGGGGCGATGCGCATCGCATGGGCCGGGACGACCTACCGGTGGAGAGCCGAGCCCGATGGCCCTTGGGAGCGGCTGTCTGCGGACCCGGTTCAGGCTGCGGACGATATCGCGCTGGGGCTCGACGTGGACCGACGTCGCGGGCGGCGGCACGTGCTAGCCACCCTGGCGACCGCAGCCCGCGGACTCATGCGCGGCACACCCCGATAGCCGCCTACAGCGCATAGCCCAGCCGTCATTTTCCTGATTCTTGTCTGGCCAGGGGCGTCAGCCCGCACTTGGGATCTTCCGCCCTCGTCATGCGATTCCCTCTCCGGCCGGGCGAGCCAACAGTTCGGAGCATGATGTCCACGCCGATCACAACCGCGGCCATCGCACTGGATTATGGGAAGACGATCTCCCTCGATCATGTCGATCCGGCATTCGGTCAAAAGCCCGTCGATCCCGGCGCGGCCGAGACGTTGCGCGTGCTGTACGGGCGCAAGAAGAGGCTCATCCTCGCGTCGAACACCCTGCCCAGCGAAAGCCGTTGGCCAGCACTCCAAGCCGCCGGTATCGACGACGTGTTCACGCTGGCGCTGCTCTCCCATTCGCTTGGCGTCGGGAAGCCCGATCCGCTGTTCTATCACCTGGTCATCGCCGCTGCGGACTGTCCAGCGCAAGAGATCTTGTTCGTCGGCGACCACCTGGTCAACGACGTGCTTGAGCCGATGGGCCACGGTATGCGTGCGGCGCTTGTGCGCCAGGACGGTCTGCGGGCCGACGAGGAACTTCCCGACGGCGCGGTGCTGATCCGCCACGTCCGCGAGCTGCCCGAACTGCTGGCAGAACAGTGACCACCACCGGATCCAGCACCGCGCCTACCAGCGAGCCCCTCACCGGCTCACAGAACAGGCTTGAGGCAGGGGCACCGGTCGGCACGATGGTGCAGGCCGCCACCGTCCACGGCGGTGTGCATGTGCACACGGCCGTGGACGGGAGTAGACGGCCGCCGATGCTGCTGCCCGCTCCACCCGGCCGGATCCGTGACCGGGAACGTGAGCGCAGCCTCCTGGTAGTTGTGGCGGCCAGGTACTTGACGCCCGACCGAGGTGAAGGGCGCGGCGAAGTTGGTGTACGGCCGGACCTGCTGGTGATCAGCGGGCCGGGCGGTGTCGGCGCTACCGCCCTGGCCGCCGACCTCGCACACCGGGCGGTCCACGCCGGATCAGCGCCCGCCGGCGCCCTGTGGGCCGACCTCAGCGCCCTGGGCAAGGCGGAGATCGCCCCTGCCGCCACCGGTGCCGTGCTCGCGGGCTGGTTGCGGACGCTGGGAGCCGCCTGGATCCCCGCCCACCCAGGCGAAGCCGCCGCGATGCTGCGGTCGCTGACCACGGACGGTGTCGTGGCGGTCATCGACCGTGCGACCAGCGCCGCGCAGGTGCGGGCACTGCTGCCCGCCACCGGCCTGGTCATCGTCACCAGCCGCCACCGGCTGCCCGAGCTGGCCGCCGACGGCGCCCACAATGTTGAGCTGGGCTCGCTGCCATTCGACGCCGGGATGGACGTGGCCGCCGATGTCATCGGTTCCCGCGCCACCGCAGACCCGGCCGGGCTCCGCGCGTTGGTGGCCGCGTGTGGTGGGCTCCCCGCTGCGATCGTCGCCGCCGCATCTTACGTGGCTGCCCGGCCGCACCGCCCCATCGGTGAACTGGCCGCCCGCCTCTCCCGACCCCGCCTCCGTCCGTGCCCGCCGCGCGCCATGGCGGGCCGTGATGATCCACCGCTTTCCAGCACCCCAGAACACACCGTCACCGTCGCTGAGGAGGAGAACATCGTGAACGCCGCTGTGGATGCCGCCTACTCCGAACTGTCCCCCCAACTTCAACACGCCTACCAGGTTCTGGCCGTCCTGCCTGGCCCGATCTTCAGCACCGACGCGGCCGCAGCCGCGCTCCAGCTGCGTGACGAAGCCACCGACAGCGTGCTCGCCCACCTCCGACAGGCGCACCTGGTGCAACACGAGATCGGCGACCAGTGGCGGCTGCGGGACCCCACGCAGGCCGCGCGCCTGGTCGGCCAGATGGCAGCCGACGAGCACGATGCCGTCGTGGCCACCGCCGCCCGCCACTACCTGATGTGGGCCGCCGGCATCGACACCGCCATGTCGCAACGTCGCCGCTACGCCGCGGTTTTCACCTGGCACCCCGAGCGTCCCTCGGCCGTGACCGGACGCCAGGCCGCGATCGCGGCGATGCAGCCATGGGTTGCGACGCTTCTCGCCTCCCAAGCGGCCGCGGCCGACGCGGGCCAGCACTACCTGGCCTGGCAGTTCACCGACGTGCTGTGGGGCTACGTCATCCACCGGCAGGACTACGCCACCGGACAGCAGGTCTGCCAGGTCGCGCTGGACTCGGCCCGGCGCTGCGGCGACGTGGGCGCCCAGGCCCGCATCCACATGCTGGCCGGCGCCCTGGCACGACGCCAGGGTCATCTGGACGCCGCGCTGGATCACCATGCCGTCAGCGACGAACTCGCCCGCCAAGCCGGCGACACCCTCTCCTGCGCCGCCACTCGCGAGCATCTCGGGGCGACGCTGCGGGAGCTGGGACGTCCGGATGAGGCAATAGCCGTCCTGGAAACGGGGCTCGCGCTTTACGACGCGTCACCGCCCTACCCCCGTGGGCGGGCACTGCTGCTCCGCCAACTCGGCGCCGCCCTGAGTGACCGAGGACGCCACCACGAAGCCGCCCCACACTTCGCCGAGGCCGAACAGATCTTCGTCAACCTCGGCGAGGAGTACCCGCGCGCCCGCCTCGCCCTCAATCAGGCCGAAGCAGCCATCAATCGCGGCGACTTCGACCAAGCCCTCGATCGCCTCGACCTCGCCGCCGATCTCCTTCCCGACTCCTCCGCACCCCACGACGGATACCTGCACTGCCTGTATGCCAAGGCCCACACCGGCACCGGGGACACCGACGCCGCCCGCCGAGCCCTGGCCACCGCCGAGCACCTCGGGGCAGCCCTCCCCGCCGACCACCCCACCGCCCACTTCATCCGCTCGATCAGGGACGACCTGGCCGCCACCGGCCCGGAGGTCAACTCGGACGCTAATCCGGTCTGATGGCCGCCGGGCTTCCCTGTCAGAGCGCGCAGATCCTCCACAAACTTCTCGCTGGGAGCACGCATGTCTGAAACGGAGACGTGGGACAAGCCCGTCATCCTCCGGGTCGGCACCTACAACTTGTTCGAAGGCGGCCTGGCCAACCTCGCCGACCACAACCAGTCCGGCGACATCGGCGAGCCCGATCTCGACGATTCCCGCTTGCGCAAGCAGCTCGGGTTGCTGTCACGCCACAACTTCGACGTGGTCGGACTCCAGGAGGCCACCTGGGGTGTGCACTCGCCGCAGCTGGAAAAGCTCGTCGCCGCCGAGCTCGGAATGCGCTGGTCGTTCGTGGGCCGCTCGAACTTCTACGGTTGCGACCTGGCGACCTTCGTCCGCACAGGCGACAATCTCACCGTCGAACACGTCGAGCACCTGACCGGTGCACCATTCGTCCATGGCCTCACCAACGTAACCGTCCGGGTTAACGGGCGCCGTCGGCCCATCCATGTCCTGGTCGGCCACTCAGCCCCCAGCTCCCCCGGCGTTCGGCATCTTGAGGCCGAAACAATCACCGTGCACCGGCACCTCGACGTGATCTACCTATGCGATCACAATTCCGCGGCGCTCGACGACAACCCAAAGACCACCGGACTCGATCCCTACAAAACGGCCAAGAAGCTCGACACCACCCCGGCGCAGGAGCTCGACGCCGCCGGTTTCCGCGACGTCGGCCGCGTCTGGAAGGACCCGACCCCGACCGTGGGGCATGGAACCCCCAACGAGGACGGCGGTGGTGATCATCTCGCCTACCGATGCGACCAGGTCCGAACGACGCTGCCCACCGCATGCATCACCGGGTACGGCGTCGAGCTCAACGGAGACAAATGGTCCGACCACCGTCTCGTGTGGGCTGAGTTCACCATCGGCAGATAGCGCCGCCCCCAGATCCGCCTATCCCCGGAGCAGAGATCCATTCCGCATGACCAATTCCGCGCTCGACGTCGAACCGTTCGGCTCCACCGATCCCACCGCGCGGATCGATCACCTGTACCGCCTGCGCCGCGCGACCCACCATTTCATCGTCCGATACGGCGAAGCCCACTGGGCCGAGGAGCAGCGATTCTCCGGGCGGCTCACCGCCCCGCCGACCATCACCGCTCTCCCCGCCCGCCGACGGCCCAAGGCGCTGGCGGCCGACGAAGCGCGCCGCGTCGCCGACGCACACCTCTACGGGCTGGACGAGGTGGCCGCCACCACCGCCGTCACCCTGGGCGCCCGCATGGTCGAGTTCACCTCCAGCGACGCCGACCCAGACGTCGACCGAGCGTGGAGCCCCGTTGCCAGACCACCCGCCGAGTCCGGCCTCCTGTGGTGGGCCGGCGGCATCGGCTACGACAACCTCGGTGTCCCGTTGGTCGCCGCCCACTGGGGGCCGATGGCGGAGGGCACATGGCTGGCGTTCTGGGCCGATAACCGTGCCGTCGTCCAAAACGAGATGGCCCAGCACGGCTGGACACGTAGCCAAGCCCATCTCGTTCTGCAGGAGTTCGGCCCCCTGGCCACGACCGGGATCGCCGCTGGTCTCAGCCCACGCCTGGATGCCAAGCCGCCCCCCGATCCCGGCGCGAGGCAGCCGCCTCCACCGACCGACTCTCCACTCGCGCTGACCGCGACCGTCGCGGCCTCGTGGGCGCTGCTGACCACGCCCGGCGCCGCCCGCCTGATCACACGCGAACCCGACCCGGACGAGGCCGTCCGCGACCGCCGAGCCGGGCTCACGCCCCGCCCCGCAACCCTGGCCGCCGCGCCGATCGACCCTCAGATCCTCCAACGCCTGTACACCCAGGAGCAGCGGTGAACCGGGACCGAGGCATGCAAGAGCAACGACCTCCGCGCGAGCAGGTCCCTCCGAGACAAGCTCCACGAGAGCAGGCTCCGCAGGAGCAGAAGGCTGCGCCAAGGCGAGGAGGGGACATTCTGACGGCCTTGGGCGCCCTTGCTGCCCAGGCAGAGATCACGATGAAGATCGTGCGCGGCGGCGGCCTAGACGACCTGCCCTTGCCTGGGGTCGTGGACGCGCTGGGATGCCTGATGCACAACGTCGAGGTGCTCCATCAGCTGGTGGCGGCGGTGAACGAACGCGCGGCACAGATCCGAGAGCGAGAGGTCACCGAACGGCCCGCCGGAACCACCCTGGAAACGATGGACTCGGCGCTGATGACGCTGGGCTACGGGCAAGAGACCGCGATGTCGATGCATCGCCTGCTATCGCTGGGGCACCGCGAACTGGTCCTCGTGGACGAGGGCGAGGTGTGATCAGCCCCTGACCATCTTCCTGGCCCCCGAGCCAGTTGACACCCGATCCACCCAGAGGTTGGACAGACACAAGAGAGGCGCGCACAGGAGGTTCCCATGACGATCACTCCAGAGAAGCCCGTAACTGCCGCCCAACCGGACCAGATCAACCAGGTTGGCCGTGACCCGCGTGAACTGATCCCTGCTCCTGCGTTCGCTCTACTGGTCGAGGACGTCCGCAAAGCCACGCACGCCACCCACGACTACTGCCAGCGCGTCGTCGGCCAGCACCTGGTGTTCCTCAAGGCCGTAGGTGAGATCCGCCGCGCCGAGCGCCAAGACCCGAGCAACTACGTCCGCATCGTCCCGACCCCGCCGGTAGATCAGGCGTGGCACCTGAGCCTCCAGCGCACCGAGGTGTACGTTCCGATGAGCTACCGGTTCGCCGAGTCGTTCATCCACCACCGACCGGTCATGGACGACGACATCCGATCCGGTACCGCCCTCGCCCGCACCATCCCTCGACTGCACGCCACCGGCTACTACGTGGACCCGGAGTTCTGGGAGGGCGAGGCCGGGGCGAGCTGCTGTCCGCCTGATTGCAACGACATGGACGGCCGAGGCTGGCGATCGGTGGTGGACTGGAGCGGGCACCTGCCGCTGGAAGCCCCACTCACCATCGCCATTTGAGCGAGAAGGAGCCGCGCGTGCGCACGGACTGGTCTGATCTGCCCGAGGACCTGCGAACCGAGATCGAAGCCCATACCGGCCCCGTCGTCGACGTCGAACCGGCCCCCACGGGCAACCACGCGGACATCGCATCCACCCTGTACACCACCGGCGGCCCCGTGTTCGTCAAGGCCGCACGCAAGCTGGCCGACAGGGACGGTCCCGAGGTCAAGTCGCTGCGCCGCGAAGCCTCCGTCAACCCCGTAGTGACCGAGTTAGCTCCTCGGCTGCGTTGGCAGGTCGAAGCCGGGGAGTGGCTCGCCCTCGGCTTCGACCACGTGCAAGGACGCCCCGCCGACTTCTCTCCAGGGTCGCCCGACCTGGATGTGCTGGCCAAGACCATCCAGGCGATTCACAACGCTCCGTGCCCCGACGCGGTACGACTGGTCGTCGAGCGACGCTGGCAAAAACACACTGCTGACGTGGCCTTTCTAGCCGGGCACACGCTGCTTCACACCGACCTCAACCAGGACAACTTCATCATCACCTCCGACGGCCGCGCCTACGTGGTGGACTGGGCGTTCGTATCCCGCGGTGCCGCCTGGGTGGAGTTGGGGCTGCTGATCCCCTGGCTGCTCAAGGCCGGCCACTCGCCGAACGAAGCCGAGGCGTGGGTTTCCCAGTTCCCGTCCTGGGAGCAGACTGCGGCGGCCGACATCGACACCTTCGCCGCGGCGTTCGCCATGCAGTGGCGGAAGGCGAGTCAGATGCGCGAGGACCCTTGGGTTCACCTTCACGCCGATCTGACCGGGCGGTGGGACGACCACCGCCGCCAGCTGGCAACGTGAAACCGACTATCACCACCCCGCCCGTTCCCTCGACCACGCCAAAGGGCGGATGGTCGAACAGCGACAAGGAGGCTCTCTTCGTGACATCGCACCGTCGCCGGTTCGCACACCGGTTCGTACCGACCCGGGGAAGTGCGTCGTGAGCGTCGACACTGCAAGCCGTGCCGACCGGGCCGAGGAGCTTCGCAACGCCCTGGTCGACACGATCATCACCGACCATCGGGGCAAGGGTTTGGCGATGCCTGCCGAGGTGGAGGCGGCGATGCGGACGGTTCCTCGCGAGGTGTTCACTCCGGGCGTCACGTTGGAGGAGGCGTACGAGAACACTGCGGTGATCACCGCCCGGCGTGGTGAGGAGGCGGTCAGTTCGGTATCGGCGCCATACCTGATCGCCGAGATGCTCGGCCAGGCGGTCGAGGCGCTCGGCGGGTTGGAGGGCCGCGCCGTCCTGGAGGTCGGCAGCGGCGGCTACAACGCCTCGCTGCTGCGCGAGCTCGTCGGCCCGTCCGGGTCGGTCACGACCGTCGACATCGACCCCGAGGTGACCGACCGGGCCGCCTCCTGCCTGGAGCGGGCGGGCTACAACGACGTCACCGTGGTCTGCGCGGACGCCGAGCACCCGGTCGAGCCGGCCCGCCGCTACGACCTGATCACCGTGACTGCGGGGGCCTGGGACATTCCACCCGCGTGGCGCGAGCAACTCGCCGAGGACGGTGTCCTGGTCGTCCCCCTGCGCACGTGGGGGCTGACCCGGTCGTGGGCACTGCGACGCTCCGGAGACCGGTTGACCAGCCTCAGCCACCGGCAGTGCGGGTTCGTCTCAATGCGGGGGGACGGCGGCAGGAGCCTGCGGTACGTCGACGTCGCCGAGGGTGTGCACCTGCGCCTCGATGAGGACACCCTCGCCGCCCCTGACGCGCTCGCCCGCACGGTCGGCGACCTGCTCAGCCAGCCCCGCGAGGTGGCATGGGCCGGGGTAAGCCTTCCGCCCCGCACCATGTTGTCCAACCTGGACCTGTGGCTGGCCACTCGTTTCGCGGGGGAGGCCGGCGAGTTCATGGTGCTGACGGCGCAGGAGGAGGCCGTCGAGTCCGGCATCGTCGCGCCGTCGTGGCGGTTCGGTGCCCCCGCCGCCCTGGTCGAGGGCACGTTCTCCTACCGGTCGGCGCTGAAGTGGACCGACCGGAGGTTTGATCTCGGCGCAACCGCCCACGGACCCGCCGCCGCTGCGGCGGCCGAGCGGATAGTCGAGCACATGCGCGCATGGCTGAACGCCGCCAGTCCGATTCCGGCTCTGGAGGTTCTGCCCGCGCGCACTCCCGACGGCGACCTGCCGGACGGGACCGTCCTGGACAAGCGACACAGCCGCATCGTCCTTTCCTTCCCCACCGTCATCTCCCAGCCAGAAGGGACAAACTCCTGATGGAGCACGACGAGCAGTACGACTTGAACATCCGTCTGGTCGACTCCGGGGACGTCGCCAGCGGTCACGCCACCAGCACCGACGACAACTGCGGCTCGGGCAACACCGACTCGGACGCCTGTACCACCAACGCCGACGCTGGCGTGCGCTAACCACCCCGCAACGCCTCTTGCCGGGCCTGGTCCCGCGCGCGGCTCCGTCCGCAACAGGGCCGGGCCCGGCCCGCGTTGAACGCCCCCTCTGCCGACCGCCAGGACGGTGAGCGACCCATGTTCCACGCGACGAGCGCGGCACTGATCAGAGCGGCCGCCTATCCCGATGATCTGGTCCTGCCCGCCTGGCCCGACCTGGCCGCCGACCAGCCTGGACCGTGGCGGGAGTGGCTGGAGGAGGCGTGGGCGCTGCCCGGGTTCGCGCCCGCTGTCACCTCGGCCGCGCCCGACCTCGCCGCCCAGATCGGGCGCGTACTGGACGGACAGGCCATGCAGACGCGCCGATTACGGCGCCTGGTGGAGGCCACGATCCGATACCTACTGAGGTGGACGACCCGCGCGACTCCCTTCGGCCGCTTCGCCGGTGTGGCGCCGGTCGAGCTCGGCCCGCGCGCGGCGGTGCACTGGAGCGGGCGACACCGTGCCGCAGCCCGTCCCGACGACCGTTTCATTGCGGAGCAGACCGCGCGGGCCGAGCGGGAGCTGCCGGTCCTGCGTGCGGTCGCGGTGATGACCAACCCTCTTGGATACGCCCGTGGCGGACGTTGGGTGCTGCCATGCGCACGCACCGAGCAGGACCGGATGTGGGACGTGGAGATCGAGCTGACCGAACCGGTGCGGGCTGCGGTCGAGCGGGCCGTCTCCGCCGTCGCGTTCACTGATCTTGCCGTTACGGTGGCCGACAAGCTTCCCGATGGTATGGCCGAGGCCGAACGATTGCTGGCCGCGCTGGTGAACGCCGGGGTGCTGGTGTCGGCGATACGACCGCCGATGACCGTGACCGACCCGTCCGCGCACCTGACCCGCCACCTCGCCGACCACGCTGCCGGACGCCTCGACCTGCCCGACCCCGGCGACCAGATCGCCGTCGACCTGCGGGTCGGCTGCTCGGTGACCCTGCCACCAGCAGTGGTCGCCGCCGCTGAAGACGCGGCTAGCACGCTCACCGCCGTGGCGCCGCGGCTGCCCGGCTGGACCGTCTACCATCGCGCGTTCATCGAACGGTGGGGGCCAGGCGCCGCCGTCCCGCTACGCGAGGTGGTGAACGTCCTAGGATTTCCCGCCGGCTACCGAAGCTCGGCCCGTCGCGACCCGGCGGCCTTCACCGCCCGCGACGCGCTGCTCGCCGACCTGGCCCAGCAGTCGGCCTTGGACGGCTGCGCCGACGTCCTGCTCGATGACGACCTGATCGCCGCGCTGCGCGGCGAGGATCCGCGGCCACCGATCCCGCACACCGAACTCCGGTTCACCCTCACCGCCCCGACACCACGGCACCTGGATCGGGGCGCGTTCACCCTGACCGTGGTGAGCGGCGCCCGCCACGCCGGCGTCGCGGCCGCCCGGTTCCTGTACCTGCTCACCCCCGACGAGCTGGAGCGCTTCCGCAGCGTCTACACCTGTCTTCCGGCCGCGATGCCCGGCGCCGACATCGTGCAGCTCTCGGCGCCTCCACTCGACGCGGGCCTGGCGACCCTCGCCCGCACACCCCAGGTGCTGCCCGTGCTGCCGGTCGGGGACTTCCACCCCGCCCCGTCCTGGACGCTGGCGGACCTGGCGGTGGCGGGAGACGGCGAGCGGCTGTGGCTGGTCTCGGCGACCACCGGGCGGCCGGTCGAGCCGCTGCTGTTCAACTGCGTGATGCTGCCGACCGCCCAGCAACCACTCGTGCGGTTCCTGACCGAGATCTGGACAGCGTGGACCGCGCCGTGCGCCCGGTTCGATTGGGGGCACGCCACCGGTTTGCCGTTCCTGCCCAGGGTCCGGCGTGGCCGCGCCGTCCTGCACCCGGCTCGCTGGAGCGTCCGCGCGGCCGCGCTGCCCGGCCGCACCACCTCGTGGCCGCAGTGGCGAGACGCCTGGCAGCGATACCGCGAACGGCACCGGCTGCCGCACCAGGTCTTGATCAGCGCAGGGCGCGGCGTCGATGACGTGCGGTTGCGCCTGGACCTGGACGAGACCGCCCACCTAGTGCTGCTGCGCAGCCACCTGCACCGGCACGACGCCGCCGTCCTCACCGAGGCCGACGGGCCGTCGGGCTGGATCGGCGGCAGACCGGCCGAACTCCTGCTCACCCTCACCTCCACCCCACCACACCCCCGTCGCCCACCCCGGCCTTCCCGCCCCACCGGCATCCTTCAGCACCTGCCCGGACGGTCACGATGGCTGGACGCCCGCGTTTTTGGCCGATCCCAGACCACGATCACCGACATCCTCACCCGCCTCCCCGAACTCCCCGCGGGCTGGTGGTTCCTGCGCTACCCCGACCCCACCCCCCACCTGCGGCTACGAATACCGCTGCGCGACAGGAACCACTTCGCGGCCATCACCCACGACCTCGCCCAGTGGGCCGAGCAGCTGCACAACAACGGATTGGTGAACGACTATGCCCTGGCGACCTACCGACCTGAAACCCGCCACGGAAGCGGCCCGGCCCTGGCCGCGGCCGAAGCGGTCTTCGCCGCCGACTCCCGCGCCGTCCTCGGGCGGCTGTCGGGCGAGTTGGAGGCCGCCGCAGCCGCCGGGATGATCACCATCGCGCACGGGTTCACCGGCGGCGACGGCCTGCGGTGGCTCGTCGACCACGTGCCGCACCGCAGCGGACCACGCCTGGAACCCGCCCAACTCGCCCGCGCCCGCCACCCACACCACGGCCCAGACCACGAGCTGGCGACGGAGTTGGCTACGGCCCTGGCCACCTACCGAGCCATCGCCGCCCGGGACGGGCTGGACACCGACCAGGTATTGGCCGACCTGCTGCACCTGCACCACGCCCGCATGATCGGCGTCGACACCGCATCCGAGCGACACTGCCTGCGACTCGCCCGCACCATCGCCCACACCCACCTCCACACCAACCGCAACAGCTACATGCGCACCAACCTTCATGACCAAGACACTCGTGGCCGCGACCCCATCAGCAGGACGTCATGAGCACGGGGCAAAACCTCGCCGACGGCGCCGCCGGAATCGCCCTCCTCCACCTGGAAACCGGCGACTGGGAAGCCGCGTACACGGCGCTACGGGAGGCCGTCGCCGACGGCGTCAGCATCGCCGGCGGGGCCAGCCTCTACTACGGCGCTCCCGCTCTGGCGTTCGTCCTCGCCGCCTCCGACCGGGCGGACCTTACCCGCGCCAAAGCCGTCGCCGCCGCAGGGACCGCGACGGTGACGCGCCGTCGCCTGGAGGCCGCCCACCGGCGCATCGACCAACGCCAGCGTCCGCCCTACGCCGAATTCGACCTCATCGGCGGGCTCACCGGCCTCGGCGTCGCCCTACGCCGCATCGGCGACCTCGACCTGCTCCGCGACGTCCTGACCTACCTGGTCCGCCTCACCGAGCCACTCGACGGACTCCCCGGCTGGTGGTGCCCCACCGGCCCCCACCGCACCAAACCCGGCCCGCCCGGAGGCCACAGCAACCACGGAATGGCACACGGCATCACCGGACCACTCGCCCTAATGGCGCTGACCCTACGCGACGGCATGCACGTCCCCGGACAACCAGCGGCAATCGCCCGCATCTGCACGTGGCTCGACCAATGGGAACAGCAAACCGATGACGGCTCCGCATGGTGGCCGCAGACCATCACCCTAGAAGAACTACACTACGGCGACACCGATCAGCCGGGCCCGTTGCGGCCGTCGTGGTGCTACGGGACTCCGGGCATCGCCCGCGCCCAGCAACTCGCCGGCCACGCCCTCAGCGACACCGCACGCCAGAGAAAAGCCGAAAAGGCCTTCACCGCATGCGTGAGCGACCACGAACAACTGGTCCTCCTCACCTGCCGCAGCCTCTGCCACGGAACCAGCGGCCTCCTAGCCGCCGGACGACGAATCGCCGCCGACGCCCATGCCCCCATCTCTGCCCCACTGCCGCTGGACCTGCACCCAAAACCCGCCCCACCCGGCGAGCCACCCGGCTTCCTCAACGGGACGGCCGGAGCAGAACTGACCACCACCGGAACCGTCACCTCCTGGGACGCCTGCCTCCTCCTGTGCTGACGAAAGACACCACATCATGGACGAACCCCCCTGCGAGACTTCCTCCTGGACGCAGGTGAACATCGCCTTCCCCGGCCACAACGCCCGTGAGCGCGAACGACGAGCCGCCGCCCATCTCGTGCGGATTCTCCCCGCAGCCGAGGCCGACGGCCGCATCACCTCATGGTTCTTCACCCGCAAGACCCGCTGGCGCATCCGCTACCGCCCCGCAAAAGCCAGCGACAGCCGCCCCCTCCGTTCCCTCCTCACCCAAGGCGTCGACTCGACCAACGACATCTACGAGCCCGAAGTCCACGCCTTCGGCGGCCACCCCAGCATGGAAACCGCGCACCAGCTGTTCCACGCCGACAGCCACCACCTGCTCACCTTCCTCAACGGCGCTCCCACCGACCGCAGAGAACGATCACTGATCCTGCTCACCACACTCATGCGAGCCGCAGGCCTGGAGTTCGGCGAGCAAGGCGACGTATGGGCCCGCGTCGCCGAACAACGCTCCCCCCTACGCAGCGACCTCCCCGAACCCGCAACATGGGCCTCCTTCACCCACGGCGTCCGACACCTCCTCCTCGGCAAGCCCCGACCCGACGACATCGGCAGCCACTGGCTCACCGCGTTCGAGACAGCCGGGGGGCAACTCAAAGACCTGCGCGAGAGGGGCCAGCTCACGCGAGGGATACGCGCGATCACCGCCCTCCATGTGATCTTCCACTGGAACCGAATCGGTCTCACCGGCCCCACGCAGGCAGAACTCGCGCAAGCCGTGAAGGAAGCGATTCTTGCTCCCTACTGAACAGGACCTCGATCACGCTTCTCGCAGGATGCTCGCAGCCAGTTGGTAGTCGATGGGCGCCGCTACTCTTCCCGTCCGGCTCCGCACGATCGCGTCCCGGCCAGGGAGCCCCGGTGCGGCGAACGGCAGGGGGGCAGCATCCGTCTGGTGCTCGCCCAATCACGCGCCCGATGACGGTCCCCGCTCTCGCCACGTCGGATCGTCGCGGACGTCCACGCCGCCGTGGGACGCGGCAACATCGCCCTCGCCGACACGGGGGCGGTGAAGATCCGGATCGCGCGCATGTATCCGACCTAGGAGCCGAACACGATAGATCCAAGGCTGACTGGTCAGTCAGCGCTCTCCGCCTTGCCACATGGCCAGCCCAAGGGTAACGGACCTGCCAGAAGGCAGCCGGGGCCCGGTGAGCCTCCTACCTAGTCCACCAACAGGCCGACCTTACGACAGCCATGTCCCGCAAATGAGGCCGAATGTCTGAACGTGTCAGTGTCTCCGGGTACAAAGGATGCTGTGACTTCCAGCAACGGCCCCCTCGAGGACGAGACCTGCAAGCGCTTCGTCCTACCCGCCCTCGATCGGGCTGGCTGGGGCGAGGACCAGATCAAGGCCCAGTACCGAATCAACCGGGGACGGATCCAGCCCACAGCACGCCGCCACCGCCAGGAACGTCCCCTAGTCGCCGACTATCTGCTGGAGTACTCGGACGGTCTGCCGCTGGCTGTGGTGGAGGCCAAGCGCTCCCGCCGAGACCCTGCCGCTGGCTTCGAACAGGTGAAGCGCTACGCCGCCCTGCTGGACGTGCCGTTCGCCTACACCACCAACGGGACGAAGACCCTCGAGATCGACTCCTGCACCGGCCTCACTACCGAGATCACCGAGTTCCCCGCGCCTGAGGATCTCTGGACGCGCTACTGCGCCACTCGAGGTCTCAATGAGGACTTCCAAACCGCGCTAGCATCCGCCCCGTTCAACCACAATGTCCGAAACTGGGACAACACCCCCAAGGAACCACGGTACTACCAACGCAATGCGATTAATCGGGCGGTGCAGGCGATCGCTCAAGGCGAGAGGCGTGTGCTGCTGGTTCTGGCCACGGGAACCGGCAAGACCCTAGTCGCTTCCCAGATCGTCGCGAAACTGTGGAACGCGAGCTGGCCAGGCGACCGCCGTCCTCGGGTCCTTTACCTCGCTGACCGTAATATCCTCGTCGACCAACCCAAAGACGACTACTTCGAACGAATGTTCGGCGAAGCTGTTCACAAGCTCACCCGCGGCGTCGCGTTGACGAGTCGGAACATCTACTTCGCCCTCTATCAGTCGCTCACACGTGGCGGCGATGCAGAAGATCTCTACCAGCAGTTCGACCGAGACTTCTTCGACGTGATCGTCGTTGACGAATGCCATCGCGGTAGTGCAACCGAGGGTTCCCAATGGCGCGAGGTGCTTGACCACTTCCATTCGGCCATCCAACTCGGCCTGACGGCAACGCCGATCAGCAAGCGCGACGCCGACACCTACGGATACTTCGGCGACCCGATCTACGAATACACTCTGGCTCAGGGTATTCAGGACGGCTTTCTTGCCCCCTACCGGGTCCGCAATGTTCGCCTTGACCTCGACCTGTTCGGCTGGCGACCAAGCGAAGGACAGCTCGACATGTACGGCCGTGAGATCCCGGACGAGCTGTATGGGCCGAGGGAGTTCGAGCGAATCGTAGCAGTCCTCGACCGAACCGACGCCGCAGCACGATATCTGACGGAGTACCTGCATAAGACCAACCGTATGGCCAAGACGATCGTCTTCTGTCAGACGAAAGACCACGCCCTCCGCATGGTGCAAGCGCTGCACAATGCCAACGCCGATCTCGTTCGGCAGTACGGCAACTCCTACGTCTGCCGGATCACCTCCGACGACGGCGACGCTGGCCGCGAGCGTCTCGGGGAGTTCCGCGACGATAGCACCCAGATCCCGACGATCGCGGTAACTGCCAGGCTCTTGTCGACGGGTGTTGACATTCCCACCGTTCGCAACATTGTCATCTTCCGAGTAATCCGGTCTATGCCGGAGTTCAAGCAGACCATCGGCCGCGGCACCCGCCTGTCCCCTGAGACAGACAAGTACGCCTTCGACATCATCGATTTCGTAGAAGCTACTCGCCTCTTCTATGATCCTGACTTCGATGGGCCGCCGATCCGCAGGCTGCGCGACGAGACCGACGACGAGGGCAATATCGTCACCACAATCGCCGAAGACCTGACTGACCCAGACCCTGACCCGGATTCCGACGCAGCGGCCGAACCTGAGCCTGAGTACGAGGAACAGGACAGGGGAGGTCTGCCACCGACAATCGTCACCGACCCTGATGAAATTGACGATATCCGCGCACAAGGCAGCACCTACTACGTCGACGACGTACCGGTCACTGTCTTTGGAACGGCCATGTACGTCACGGAGACTGACGGCTCCGGGACGCGACTGCGTCTGGTGAGCATCGAGCAATATATCCGAGGTCGTCTCCGCGAACTCGACCTATCACCGCACCAACTGCTCACCCAATGGGCCCAAACTGAGAGCCGCAAGGAACTCCGAGATAGACTGGACGAGTTCGGGATCACCCCGGCGGATCTCGGCGAACTGACGGGTCGCCCGGACGCTGACACGATCGATCTGCTTATCTACATTGGTTGGGACCTGCCCGTACTGTCCCGCTCAGAGCGGGCACTCCGATTCAAACTTCGCCATCGCAACTTCCTCGAGTCTTTTGCAGACGATGCCCGCGAGGTCCTGGACCGCGTTCTCGAGCAGTACTCGACTCGAGGCGCGGAGGAGTTGGACGTTCAGGCGCTGAGGTCACCGGCATACGCCGACCTCGGCACAGTCGTTGAGCTAGCTTCCCGATTCGGTGGCGGCGCAGGCCTACGGAGCGCCATCGACGCTCTCGGCGTTCAGTTGTATGAGGCGTCCTAGGAATAATTTGCTTATCTTGTAGCCCAATGCAGGCATCCCACACAAAACCCAACGCGACTATTGGTTCGACATGCGCTATCCTTGGCCCATGCAGCAGCGAGAAGAGGGCCCTCGAGCCCAACTGTGGCGCCGAGCCGCGCAACAGTGTGGCTACTGCACCACTGCGCAGGCCCTGATGGGCGGCTACTCCTACCAGTCGCACTACTTCCGTGTCCGGCTCGGCGGCAGGACACGATCGCCCGCAGCGTCTATCAATTTTACGAATTTGCCAACGTTGCAACTCACGATAGCTACCAAAGCGATACTGTCCCGCCACCAACAGGGGGCGAATTTTTTCACCGCCACAGGAGCCGCTATCTGTCAAACAGAGCTGTCACTGGAACGCGCCTCTAACGAAACGGATCTTTGATAATCATGGCCCCATCCGCGAAGAAGGACACAACATCCCGTGCCCGGCTGTCAGCCGTCATCAAGTCTGCGCGCGACATCATGCGCAAAGATGCGGGCCTCAACGGCGACTTGGACCGCCTGCCTCTGTTGTCGTGGCTGCTGTTCCTGCGCGCCTTCGACGCCCTTGAGGCCGAGCGAGAAGTCACTGGCGAAGAGTCAATCATCAAGCCGGACTACCAGTGGCGCGCGTGGGCGGACGATGAGACCTTCACTGGCGAAGATCTCTTGTCGTTTATCAACAATGAGCTCATTCCTTATCTCAGGGGCCTGAGTAGCGACGAGCCCGGCGACCCTCGAAACGTCCTGAGCCAGGTCTTCGGCGGCGTCCAGAACCGCATGCTTTCGGGCTACCTATTCCGTGATCTGGTCAACCAGATCCGCAAGATTGACTTCAACAGCAGTGACGACATCCATACGATGGCGTTCCTGTACGAGTCGCTACTAAAGGAGATGCGCGATGCCGCCGGCGACTCAGGGGAATTCTACACACCACGTCCAGTCATCCGGTTCATGGTCGAGCAAACATTCCCCAAGCTGGGTGAGTCTATTTTGGACCCAGCTTGCGGGACTGGTGGTTTTCTTGTCGAGGCTTACACCGAACTGGCTCCTCAAGCCACTGGTCGCATGCTCCAGCAACAGTTGGTTTACAACCTGCGCGGCATTGAGAAGAAACCACTTCCCTACTTGCTGTGCATGATGAACCTCACCCTACATGGAATCTCGGCCCCCAATATTCTGAATGCAAACGCCCTACGAAAAATGATCGCCGACACGAGCCCGAGTACTCAAGTCGATATTATCCTCACCAACCCACCTTTCGGCGGCGAGGAAGAGGATTCCATCGCCAAGAGCTTTCCCAGTGGCTACCAGACCCGCGAAACAGCCTGGTTGTTTCTTCACGCGGTTATCCGCAAGCTTAAGCCCGGCGGGCGCTGCGCCATTGTCCTCCCCAACGGTGCTCTCTTCGGCGAAGGAATCGGGACGAAGATTAGAAAGAAGCTTCTACAAGAATGCAATTTGCATACAATTGTGCGGCTTCCTCAGTCCGTCTTCGCTCCGTACACCGACATTCCCTCCAATCTCCTTTTCTTTGAGAAGACCGGCCCGACGAAGGAAATCTGGTTCTACCAGATCGACCCACCCGAAGGACGCAAAGGCTATTCCAAGACCAAACCAATGAGATACGAAGAGTACGCTGCATGCGCTGAATGGTGGGGAGGGGAGGAACGCAAGGAGCGACGGGAAAATGATCACGCGTGGCGAGTGCTAATCAGTGAGATCGCCGAAAGTGGTTATGACCTCAACATCCTTAAGCCAACAGTCGAGGCTAGCTTGCCCCATCATCCACCAGTCGACATCCTTAAGGAAATTATAAGCACCGAAAATTCTATTACGGCGACACTGATCTCCCTCTTGGAAGAATTGGATAGCGAAGCATGAAACTTCCGGAAAGGCCTTTGGGGGATGCCATTAGGCTGAATCTAATGCCAGTCGACGTATCTGCAGGCACCAACTACCCGATCGCTGGGTTGTACAGCTTTGGGAGAGGCTTCATTCGTCGCCCTACCATTGATGGATCAGAAACAGCCTACTCCCGTCTTTTCAGGATAAGCAAGGACCAGCTTGTAATGAGTAAGTTGGGAGCCTGGGAAGGTGCCTTCGCTGTCGTCCCAGATGAATTCGATGGAGCGTTCGTCTCTCCAGAGTACCCAAGCTTTGACATCGACAGTTCAGTCGCCACCACAGCTTATATAGCCCATCTCGTCAGGTGGCCGGCATTTTGGGAGCGAGTGAATCCTCGCGGTTCCATGGCGCGCAGAAAACGTATCACCCCTGCGAGACTGGCAGAAATCGCTGTCCCGCTACCTGATCTGGAAGAGCAGCGACGTATCGCTTCCCGCCTCGACGCTGCCGAGGAACGACTTAAAGAAGTGGGTAGGCAACGGGACTACTCCATCAAGCTTCATGATTCTCTGAGGGAATCAATGTTTTCTAACGAACAACTCGGCGAGCCTGCGAGACTTGGAGACGTACTCACACTCGAAAGAATTCCTGCGATTATCGACCCAGAGGAAAATTATACTCAGATCGGCATTCGGTCCTTTGGCAAGGGCATCTTTCACAGAGATGGCTCTCTAGGGTCCGAGCTGAGCAAATTGAAGTATTATGAGATCCGCCCCGGAAATCTGATTGTAAGCAACATTATGGCATGGGAGGGCGCAATTGCAGTCTCGTCTGAAGCCGACAACGGCTGCATTGGCTCCCACCGGTTCCTCAGTTTCAAACCAACAGAGAGTGTGGATATTCGCTACCTCAGCCATTTCTTCCAGTCCAGGCAAGGACGGGAGCTGATAAAGACAACGTCAACCGGAACCGTGCTACGCAACCAGACACTTTCGATCAAACACTTTGAGAACCTAAAAGTGCCGCTTCCGCCTATCGGCGAGCAGAAGAGAGTGGCATCAATTCTCGAACGAAGCAATGTCATCCAAGGCAGGGTGGCGACGCAAGGAGAGCTTTCAAACACGCTTACCAGGTCCCTCCTGCACGCGGCATTCAGCGGAAAACTCTAGTTTTGCCAAGGCTCTCGCCTACCTCACGAGGGGGAATCAGAGTGCGGTCGGACACCTCGTCCCGTCAGTGGGACGCTCTCTAGGGGCAGACCCGCAGCGTCAAAGAGCACTACGCCTGCTCGTTCGTGACGCAGGCTGCCCAGCAACGGCGCAGCAGCAAAGGCAATGTCCGCCGAGATAGTTGCCCTGCCTTTTGTGTTTCCGGGCGGGCCACTGGCGCTGCGAACTGCTTCGGAGGCCGCAGCGACCCGAGCTGCCCCCGTTATCTTCTCCACGTACCCGGTGATCAGGGATCTTGGTCGCCAGGCCGGGCATGACTGATTGCCCCTGTCGTTGATGATCCCGGCGGGGGTGTTGTCACCGGGTCTGGTGGCGTCGATGAACCGCTGGTAGGGACCGGCCGCCCCGATCGTTGTGGGCAAGTCTCGTCATAACGTAGCTGCCGGGCATCATCGCCTGACCGCGGCCAGGCATGCAGGATTGGTTGGACGGGAGTGTCTTGCAGCAAGTACGCGGTGTTCCTCGGGTTGGACGTCGACAAGAGCGGGCATCACGCGGGCGCGCTGGACCCCTCTGGCAAACGTCTGCACGACAGGGCGCTGCCCAACTGGCTATGTAAGGTCTCATGACTTTGTTGACAGACCGTTCTCTGTAGATGCCTGACAGCGCTCCCCAATGAGTGCTTGTCTTTCCTGGTTCGTCTCGTGAGGGTGGGGGGCATGGGGTGGCGGATCGTTCGTGGATGACGGAGAACCGATACCGGGCGGTGCTGGAGGTTCTGATTGGTGGCCCGGTCACCGAGGTCGCGCGGCGGTACGGGGTGCCTCGCCAAACGATCTACGTATGGTGTAGGCGCTATCGGCAGGACGGCGTCGAGGGGCTCCAGGGGAAGTCCCGCCGCCCCGCTCCAGCCCGACTCGCCTGGCCGCCGACGTCGAGGCGCTGATCTGCGAGAAGAAGGAGCCGCCAGGCGGGGTGGACATCGAACCGGCCGACCACGTCCTCGCCGCTCCCGCGGCGGCCTGACCAGCAAGTTTCATCTGGCCTGCGAACACCGACAGCGCCTGTTGTCCCTGGTCCTCCCCGCTGGGCAGCGCGGCGACAGTCCACAGTTCGTGCCCGTGTCGGCGGCGGTTCTGGTGCCCAGCCTGGGTGCCGGCCTCCAGGGTCTCGGCCTCGGTGCGACCGCCGACGTAGAGTCCGGGCTGGTCCTCATAGAGCGCGATCGGGCCGTTGACCGTCAGATTGCCGGTGATCACGATCAGATCGACATCGTCCTCGTCGTCCTCGCTTCGCAGGGCATTGACGGCGTCCAGGAAGTCCCCGTCGACCGCGAGATCGCCGTCGAAGAACAGCACGCTGTCATAGTCGGACGACTCTCCTTCGCTCTCGAACGCGGCGGACAACGCGCCGCTCAGACGGGCGTCGGCGTCGGCATAGGACAGGGATGCGGGGGTGGGGGATAGCGACATGGCGACGAGCATAGGTCCGCGCTGTGACAGCCCTACGGGAAAGTCCAGCGCCGTCGTGAGGCGGCTGGCTGCCCCGCCGTCGACATCAGTAGCAGAAGTTGAACACAGCCCCACTGTTCATTGGTGAGATCCCCACGCGCCTCATCGGTGAGATCCCCGCGCGCCACACCAGGATCATCCCGGCGTGGCGCGATCAACGCGACAGCGTTCTGAAACACGCCCTAAAGCCTGTTGCAGAAGGCTGTGATCTGGGAACTTTCTGTGTATGGGTGGGGTGTTGCGAGCCGAGCCGTTGTGGGTTGAGGTGTTCACCGGGCTGCGGATGACACAGTTCCAGCGGCTGGTGCGGGCGGTGCGCGAGCGTGGCGGCAACGGTCCGCAGAAGGGTCCACGGATCGGGCGGCCGTGGTGCCTGCCGCTGGCCGACCGGGTACTGCTGGTGGCGATGTACTACCGCACCAACCTGACCATGCGGCAACTGGCACCGCTGTTTGGGACCTCGCCGGCCACGGTGTGCCGGGTGGTGCAGCGGCTGGGCCCACTGCTGGCCCTGGAGCCGGCACCGCGCCCCGCCGAGCCGCTGGAACGGCTGTGGATCGTGGACGGTACCTTGATCCCGGTCTGCGACCGGCGGGTGGGATCCTCCAGCCGCAACTACCGGTTCTCGGCGAACGTGCAGGTCGTGGTGGACGCTGACACTCGGCTGGTGCTGGCCGCAGCCCGCCCGGTGCCGGGCACCACCGCCGACGCCCAGGCCTGGCGTCGCTCGCACCTGCCCGAGTACTGCCGCGGTGTCACCGTGCTGGGCGATGGTGCCTACACCGGCTGTGGACTGGTGATCCCACACCGCAAACGCCCCGGACGGCCGCTGCTGCCGGTCCAGGAGGCCGACAACGCCGAGCACCGCAAGGTCCGTGCCCGCGTCGAGCACACCTTCGCCCGCATGAAGAACTACAAGATCCTGCGCGATTGCCGGCAACGCGGTGACGATCTGCCCAACGCCGTCCAGGCCGTCGCTCACATGCACAACCTCGCCCACACACCCGCCCCAGCAGCGTGATCGACTACCGACGCCCAACAGCTCGAACACGCCTACTCACAGCCTTCTGCAACAGGCTTTAGGTCTTCCCTGTCCCCGAACGCGTTCTCGGGCACAGCTCGACCACCCGGCCGTCCCGGAGATCCTGGCCAGGTTCGACGGGGCGCCCGGCCTGCGTGCTGCCGGGCAGCGCGGCCTGCTCAACCTCGTCCGCAAGCTCGCCCCGTGCATGGGCGAGCAGCTCGTCACCGACAGCATCACTGCTCTGGACGCTCAGACGGTGACCGTCCCGGACTAAACGCCAGCCGAGGCCGTGCTGCCCCGTCTGGCCGTCCCGCTGCGCAACGTCCTCGATCAACGCAAGCAGACCGCCGCGGAGGTCGAAATCATGCTTAATGCGCACCCTCTCGCCAAGGCCCTGACCTCAATGCCGGGCTTCGGGGTCAGGACCGCCTCCCTAGTGCGGCTCGAGGTCGGGTACGGCTCGGCCTTCCCCACGCCCGGCCATCTGGCCGCCTACGCAGGTCTCGCCCCGGTAACCAAGCAGTCCGGCACCTCGATCAAGGACAACGCCCGCCCAAAGGCAGCAACAAGTACCTCAAGCACGCCATGTTCTTGGCCGCCTTCGCCTCCCTCGCTGACCTCGTCAGCAGGGCCTACTACCGCAAGAAGAGAGAACAGGGCAAACGTCACAACGCCGCCCTGATCTGCCTGGCCCAACGACGCAGCGACGACCTGTTCGCCATGCTCCGCGACGGCGGAATCACGCCGCGCATCGCCCGCCCCGGCATCGAGTCCGCAGAACGCCTGGGCCGCCACCGCTGGATGATCGAACGGACGCTGGCCTGGCTGCTGGGCTATCGGCGTCTGACCATCCGCTACGAGCGCCACGGCCACCTGTTCAACGCCTTCCTCGTCCTCTCAGCCACCATCACCTGCTACAAGAAACTCACCCGCGACCCACATGAGACGCCCTCTTAGAGCGTGTCCTATGTGGTGAGGCGGTCGTTGGGTTTGATATGGGTCAAGGTAGGTGGAGTTGGATCGTGCCGGACGGATTATGGGAGATCGCCAAGCCGTTGATCCCGCCGTCGCGGGTGCGCCCGCAGGGCGGGGGAACGCAGGACACCCCTGATGAGACGGTGTTCGCGGCGATCATCTATGTGCTGGTGAGTGGTTGTGCGTGGCGGGCGTTGCCGCCGTGTTTCGGGATGTCGAAGCGACGGCTCACCGCCGGTTTGTAATCTGGTCGCGGGCGAGGGTGTGGGGCCGGTTGCAAGAGGCGGTGCTGCATCGGCTGGATGATGGCGGGCTTGATCGACGTCTCGCGTGTGGTGCTCGATTCGGCCCATGTGAGAGCGAAAAAGGGGGCGAACACACAGGTCCGAGCCCCGTGGACCGGGGTAGGCCGGGTTCCACAATGCATGTGCTGTCGGATGCGAACGGACTGCCCCTGGTCGTCGGCGTCTCGGCCGGCAACGTCCACGACAGCCAGGGTCTGAAGCCCTTGGTGGTCGGCCACCAAACGAGACACGACCCCGATCGCGGCCGCTGCTTCAAACCCCGGCGCCTGCATGCCGACAAAGCCTACGACCGCCCGGACCTGCGCCGTTGGTGACGCGGCCAGCGCATCGGCGTGCGTATAGCCCGCAAAGGCATCGAGTCCAGCAGGCGATGAGGCCGTCGGCGGTGGGTGATCGGACGCACCTTCTCCTGGCTCACCGGTTACCGCAGACTCAACCACCGCTACGAACGCAACTCCCGCAACTACCTGGCCTTCCTCGGCCTCGCAGCCGCCCTGTGCTGCTACAAACGACTCGTCCGCCTCACCACATAGGACACGCTCTTAGTCGTCTGTGTCAGTGTCCTCGACCTCAACCTCGTTCGCGCGCCGCCGTGTGTCGGCGTCCGGTGACGAGATGCTCGCCTCGGTCCTACCACCCCGTCGGATCAAATCCTCAGCCCAGTTCAGTAGGGTCTCGGCCCGCGCGCTTAGGAACGCTTTGTAGTCGCCGCGCATTGCCGCCTCGAATGCAGGCGGCGAAATCAAACAGGTGTCGAGCCGCCGTCTGACCTCAGCCTCTCCACTGAAGTCGATCTCGGCCTGAAGATAAGTGGGCGGTGCCTGGTCGGAGATTTTCTGATTGCTGATAGCCGTCAGCATCACGACGTTTGCCAGTACGTTGGCCTGCTCAAAAGTAAGGCCATCCCTCCCAAGCTTCGCCTTGGGAAAAAGGTGATGGAACTGCATGCTGTTGGTGTCGGCAAGCGCCTTACCCGTGTCGATGGCCGCACCCGTGATCAGATCGACGGGGCCCGCGGCGGCCAGCATGAGCGCCAATGCCTTGGTCCAGGACGATTCCCGTCGGTACTGATTCGACAGCCACCACCGAGTGGACAGCGGCGCGATCTCGACGTCGATGCGCTTGGACTCGCCTTGGGCAAAGGTCGTTACAGCCTCCATGTCTGCGGCCATCTTCCGAGAATTCCAGCCTTCGTAGTACCTGCTGAGTGCAGTCCGCCAGAACCAGCTGCGGATCTCAGCGAACTGTTGCCCATCCGGACGCGGAAGCTGCCGGAAGAGCTCGATGACGACGGCTAGTTGATTTGGGTAGGGAAGCGCTTCGGCGGTGGGGGTGCCGATCTCGACGGTCAGAAAATCGACAGCCAGCCGGGCAGCTCTCTCGGTTTCTTCGATAGTCTTGACTAGATGACCATGGCTAACAGAGGGCAACCGTTCGATATCACCTGTCGCGAAACCGAGGCCAACAGCAGCGGAAATAGCTCTCAGCAGCAGCTTCCGTTCGATCTTGCCGTAATGCTTGGCTGCCAGCGTGTTACGCACGCGGTCGATGGCGTCAAGCAGGTCGAAATCGCGGCGCCATGTCGCAGCACGGATGAACTCGACAGTGGTCAGCGGCGTGCCGCGAGTATTGACTCGCTCAAAGATTCGGCCGATCTCGCTGAATGATGCGGACTTCAGGGTTACGACGGCAGTCTCGTACTTGGTGAAGCTATCAAAGAGGTGGTGGGCGGCGTTCTCCTGTTCCTCGGAATCAAGGCCCGACAACCGTTTGAAGAAGAGTGAGGGTTGCGTCAGCAGGCGGAGCGGGACCTGATGAATGGGCGGTTCCTCGAGATCGGACCGGTGGAGGAAACGCTCTTCATCGAGGTCGTAGACCAGGTTCCAGAAGCTGCGTGGATCGTCCTTGGGCTCCCAGTACAGCGCACCGCAGATGGTCGAGAGGCGCTGGCAACCGTCCAGCAGGTAGGTCCACCGTTCTCGCTCATCGAACTGCTCGATCTCCAGATCAGCGATACTGCGCTCGCTGGCCAAGCTCATGGGGCTGTCCCAGAGCAGTAGACTGCCGATCGGATAGTTCCGCGAGATGGAGTCCAGCAGGTCGATCACCTGCTGACGCGTCCAGACGAATGTCCGCTGGAACTTAGGCAACCTGACCTCCCCCGCTCTGACCCGCGAGGCCAAGTCCGTGATCTTCTCAGGCTGAGGCCGGTGCGCACGCTCCTGGGATCTGGGGGCCATGAAGTCTCATCTCCAAACCGATGTCCGACATAAAAGTCATCGCTCGGATCACGAGGGTTTCATGAAACCGTCAGTCGAGTCAGGTAAACGTCCCCACTGCAGCGAGTCTCCTCGTCCAGGTCCACGTGCACAGGTTGTCCCAGACCAGCACGATCGGGCCGTTCAACTGGTGTGGGCGGCGATCAGCAGGTTCCGGTAGTGGGTCCAGGCGAAGCTGCGGCGTCCGGGCTGCTTGTGGTCGGTGTGGTGGTGGCGCCGGTAGATCAGCCGGGATCGTCACCCGGGCCGATAGCAGGCCAGGGCGGCGATCGAGATGCGCCGCTGCGAGCGGCCCCGCACGGTGACGAGTGGGGTATGGCCGCTTCTGGACCAGGTGCGGCGGGTCGGCGGCGTCGCCCGTGAACCGGGCCTCGTCTTCGAAGAAGATCTATGCCCGATGCGCCGGCACGGTGCTTCCACCTGGAGCCAGGTCTCCTTCACCCATCCACTCACCCGCTCGGGGGTCGCGTTCGCCAGCGCGGCGGCGGGGACCTGGTGGCTCCCGCCGTTGTGGTGCAGCATCTGCGCGATGCCCGAGAAGGTCATGCTCTTGTGGAAACGCCGCCCGATCAGGGTTTTGATGCGCTCCAGTGTCCAGGTCTGATCGCTGTAGCCGTGTGCGAGCGGGCCCTTGGCCAGTTCCTGCTCCAGCGCCCCCAGCAGCTTGGGGCTCAGCTGGACCGTCCGAGCGAGCCTTGTGAGCGCAGTGCGCGATCTCCGTGCTCCTGCCGCGCTCGCCGCCAGCGCTTTGTGATTGATGCGCGAGAAGCTGCCCCATCCCGTTGCAGAATAGCGTTGCTTCGCCCGTGGGTGGCCTGCCAGCCTCTTGGGCATGGCGATTGCTGATAAGCCTGCGCTGCTCCCTGAGGAGTCAGCGCGCTTGCCTAAGGAGGCGATCATCCGGGTGGGTGTGGCCTTCGGACACAGGGCAGCCTTCGCCGAGGCCAGGCGGCGGCGCGGATTGGACCAGTGGGCGTTCTACGTCGGAGCGCGTGCGGGCGGGCTGGGGACTGTCGCGATGCGGATACGGATGTCGCTGTGGCGGTGGGGGACTTCTTCGCGCCACGCCTCACACGCCGGCGTGGTTCGCGCCTCCTCGGGTACTGCCTGGCAGGTGCCGCCCGAGCCCGCCGCGGCCCGGGCAGCGCCGACTTGCTCGGCCCTGCTGCGCTGCGTCAACACCGCGGACAGGGGCACCTACTCGCAGCGGCAACCGAAGGGCTGATCGCCGCTGTGCCGGACAGGCGTGAGTTAGAGCAGATCAGCAGATACTCGACGGATCGGTCGGCGGAGCAAAGAGGTGAAGGTTCATGACCACGGTCGTCGAGCACATTCAGAGCACGGATGAGGCGATCTGTCGGAACATCGACTCGCTGCCGGATCAGCGAGCTCTACTGTCCCAAAACCTCATTGCTCAGCTTCGGAACCTGGTCGAAGGCGTCGCCGTCCGTTTGCACGCGGGCACGGATGACGCTGAGTACAACTACGCGGCAATCGATCCAGGACTCAATTTCGTCAAGGCCAAGGCCAAGCTGAACTTCCTCGGGAAGTTCCACAAGCTCATTCAGATCAGTGCGTCGCACTACACGCTGGACGGGGATGCCTCCGAGCGCCTGATGCTCAAATACTACGAGTATCTCCTGCGCATCCGCACCCTGCTATGGGACAGCTTCGGGGTCGCCGTGCTGGCAAATTTGGAGTCCTTCCCAGTCGATCTCGACCCGTCGCTGCGCGAGTACCACGAAAAGATCGCCGCCCGAATCGAGGCACTGCGTTCGGCAGGATCGGGCAGCGGAGCGCGGCACCGCTACTACATCCATAAGACGCGCCCGTTCTTCGTTGGGGGACGCATCTACTACGAGGTCACCTTCTACCGAGCCGTCAACCAGGTCAGCAAGTTCGACCGCGTGATCGCGTTCACCGACATCGACATGACCGATAAGTACTCGGCCATCCTGACGCTTCAGCGTGACTCGATCGACGTCCTCGACCAGAGCATGCCGATCACGATCATCGGTGAATGGGAGGTGTCAATTCGGCCCTGCGAATTCAACAACTTCGCGCGCCTCCTGGGCATCACCACTAAGGTCCGGACCAATTCCTCCGAGTACAACTACCTGATGCGGGGCCTCACAGTGGGCTCGGGCAGCCTGCTCGACCTTATCGACATGCCCGACGACAAGTACACGGCAACCAAGGCCGAGGGCACCGTCGGTGTCACCAAGGCGCAAATCTTCCCAGTACTGGACGAGGCGCGCCGCATCGTACGGTCAACTGCTCCGGGACACAATGTCATCCGCTACCTCATGCTTCGGATGCACAACCAGGTTCTCAGGCCCCAGCACCACTTGGAGAACTGCGGCCGTCTTTCTGGGCTGAACTTGGTTTACGGCTGCATTCCTTTCGACCAGATGCCCTTCTGCACCTCGCTGCCGGGACACAACCCGCGCTACTGGGATCTCGTTGAGGCCCTTGACATGACCGGGCGAAATCACGAGTTGCTCGCTCGGCGAGTGCGGAACAACGTCGACCGCCACGGAATGCTCTACACATCCGCCGCCGATCTCGAGGAGTTCGGTGACGTCGACAAGTTGATCGCTACTTACAACGGCTTGCTCTATTACAAGCACACCGGGCGCCGACTGGTGCAGGACAAGGGCCAAGTTTTCATCCGTGGGTACGAGGACGACACTGTCGCCATCGTCAAGAAGCTACAGGAGTATGCCTCGTCCGGGATCGACGGCTACACGGTAACCGTCGAGCGCTGGCTGGATGAGGCGCCTCGCGGCATCGACGACGAGGCCAAGAGAGACGCGCTCAAGCGCCTGTTCAGTCAGTCGAAGGTGGCCCTGGTCTACGGCGCGGCCGGCACAGGCAAGTCAACGATGGTCGATCACATCGCGAACTACTTCAACGACAAGGCCAAGCTCTTCCTGGCTCACACCAACCCGGCGATCGACAACCTTAAGCGCAGGGTTACCGCTCAGGGCTCGACCTTCCGGACGATCAGTAGCCAGACCTACCAGCCCACCTTGGATCTGGAGTACGACCTTCTGGTCATCGACGAGTGCAGCATCGTCAGTAACGCTGACCTGCTCAAGGTGCTGGAGAATACGTCCTTCAAGTTGCTTGTCCTGGTGGGCGACGTCTACCAGATCCAGTCGATCCAGTTCGGCAACTGGTTCAGCATCATCCGTTCATTCATTCCAAGCACTTCGGTGTTCGAGCTGACGACGCCGTTCCGAACCACCAGCGAGTCACTCTTGGGCTTCTGGGGCAAGGTGCGCAACCTCGAGGACGATATCGCCGAGGCCATCGCCCGCAACGGCTACTCCACCGTGCTCGACAAGTCTCTGTTCGAGGCTCAGCGCCAGGATGAGATCATCCTGTGCCTGAATTACGACGGGCTGTACGGCATCAACAACGTCAACCGCTTCCTTCAGAGCGGCAACCCGAACCCGGCCACGACCTGGCGTGTCTCCACCTACAAGGTCGACGATCCTGTCCTGTTTCACGAGACCGAGCGGTTCCGGCCCGTGATCTACAACAACCTGAAAGGCCGGATCGTCGACATCGCGGCCGCCCCGGGACATATCCGGTTCGATGTCGAGCTGGATCGGCCACTCACCGAGATCGACGTCGGCGGCGGGGAGCTGGAGCGGGTGGGAGGCTCGACCGTGCGCTTCTCCGTCTACGACCACGACATCAGCGATGAGGACGACGATTCAGTCAATACCTCCGTGCCGTTCCAGGTCGCCTACGCTGTCTCAATCCACAAGGCGCAAGGCCTTGAGTACGACTCCGTCAAGATCGTCATTACGGATGCCAACGAGGACGACATCACACACAGCATCTTCTACACGGCCGTCACTCGGGCGCGGGAGAGCCTTAAGATATTCTGGACACCAGAGACCCAGCAGTCTGTGCTGAAGAGTCTTCAGCGAGGCACGAGCCGGAAGGACGTCGCGCTTCTGTCGAGCCGCCGTGCACTTAGGCATCATCTCAATCGGTGAGTTGGCGGTGGTCTGCTGGCCGTGGCGATGGTCGAATGAATGGTTTCCGAGGAACTGCGGGAGCTGTTCCAGCGGGTGGTGCCGCCCGCTCCGAGGCGGCCGCGGGGCGGTGGTCGGCGGCGGCATGGGGGTCGGGCGGTGCTGGCCGCGATTACCTTTGCGGCGACCACCGGCTGTACCTGGCAGCAACTGCCGCCGGGTTTGGACCGTTGGGGGCGACGGTGCATCGTCGTGCTACCGACTGGGCGCAGGCCCCAATGCTCCGGATGGTGCCCGATGAACTGAGAGCACGCGGTGAGCTGGACTGGTCGCGGTACGCGATCGATTTGGTCGGCGTCAGCGCTGCCAGAAGGGGAGACGACGGGCCCGAGCCCTGTAGATCAGGGCAAGCGCGAGTCGAAAGGCTACGCCTACGCTGACCTGCGGCACTGGCTGCACGGCCGCAGTATACGAGAGCGCTGGTCTCTAGTCCGCAGGTTGTGTATCAAGCTCGCAGGGCCCAGTGCTCCGCGTGCGCTGTGGCTTGTGCCAGTCCTGTCACTCCAGCGTGCGGGGTCACGTGATCGTGAAGCGGGATGGGATGGTTAGGCGGGCGTTGGGTGGGGTGGGGGGTGGAGCCGGTCTGCGGCGGGCCCCGTAGGGGGTACCACGCGGACCGGCGCGCGTGTCCATGGCGCCGCCGTCGATCACCGCACATGCCGCGTCGTGCCGGGTGCCCGCGATCTCGGACGTGATGGTGACTTCACACTCCACGAGATCGGCCGTCCGGTCGTACCGCATGCGTAGCCTGAACACATCCAGCAGTTCGGGACAGGGCCGCTCGGGCGCCGCATTCCGCACTTCCCGTGGCTTGGTCCGGGTGGCTTCCAGGTCGGCAGCGATCTGAGCGGCGGGCGGGTCTACGCGAGACGGGCGCTCTGGTTGATCGTCCGGACGGCTGTTCAGAGGTTCGAGATCGCGGACTCCGCCGCCTCTCGGGGTCACCGGTCCGCTCGGCCGCGAGCCGGCGCAGGTGACGCGGACGCCCCGGTCCTTCACTGGTTCGGCTCGTTGGTGCACCCGGGTACGGACTGTCGATCCTTACACAGGACAACCTGCCACCGCCGCGCGTCCTCGATCGAAGCAAGTGAGTAGGCCCAGGCAGCGCCTGCCCCAGGAGCGGGGCGGTGGGGCCGCGGAGCGGGCACGCGCACATTGCAGCGTCTTCTAATGGATGGAGCACCGCCAAGCGTTTGACATCCACGGAAGAGCCTGCCTAGGATTCTAATGGATACTAGACGTGTATCCGTTAGGTGTGCTGAGGAGCTCCACGTGACCACCTCGATCGCGCGACCGCCACAGGTGCCGCGAAGGAGCTGCTCGACCCGGTCCACGAGGCCCTCGGCACGACTCCGAACATGTCCAGGGCGATGGTGAACGGCCCGGCTCCACATCCGCGCCGCCCCGGGCGCCCCTCCACCCGGTACCCGTGGGCGCAGTCGTGTTGATCGAGTATTCGATCCGTGCCGCGTCCGGTTCAGCGGACGACTCCGTCGGCTTCCACCTGGTTGCCGCGGTCACGGGCCCACCCGCCTCGCCCCCGGCCGCCATAGCCCGCAATCGGAAGGAACCCTTCATGCCCGAGTCCCGCCCGCCGTTCCCGCCCTTCGATGAGGAAACGGCCCTGCAAAAGGTCCAGGCCGCAGAAGACGCCTGGAACACGCGTGACCCGCACCGCGTCTCCCTGGCGTACACGCCCGACTCCGTGTGGCGCAACCGAGACAGCTTCGTCACCGGTCGCGAGGCGATCGTGGAATTCCTCGCCGCCAAGTGGGAACGCGAGCAGGACTACGCGCTGCGCAAGAGCCTGTGGGGCTTTCGCGGCAACCGGATCGCCGTCCGCTTCCAGTACGAGTGGCACGACCACGAGGGCCAATGGTGGCGCAGCTACGGCAACGAACTGTGGGAGTTCACCGACGGGGGCCTGATGTCGCGCCGGGAGGCGAGCATCAACGACCTGGCGATCAGCGAGGCGGAGCGCCGAATCGTCGGCCCACGTCCGGCCCATGAGCACGGAGTCGACATTCCGATTCGGTAGCTTGGCGGCCTGCGCGCAACGTGTCGGGCCCGCGTTCCGAGCCGCGGCAGTGCGCGGCTGTGGGCGTGGAACGGCCAGTACTCGCCGGTGTGCGGGCATCACCTCGGGGCCACGACGTCCGGGCTGATCGTGATCACTCCGGGCGTCGAGGGCAAGTGGTGCGGCCCGGGCGGTCCGGTGGAAAGCTCCCATTGTTCTGCTGCCACGGGGCGATGCCTACGCCGCCATCCCTGCGCGGCGCAAACTTTCGGTCGGCGTCCGAGCGGGCCACGGCATCGATGATCAGGAACCGTCCTGCCATTCGCAGCCTAAGAGCGCACACTAATGCGAAGCAAGCCTTGATACATCAGGGGTTCCGGGCCGCGCCGGGAGCCGAGCACGAGGAGCCATGACGATCGACGACGTGCCCGACCTGTATCCCTCCGAGCCAACGCCGGTGCGCCTGATGAACACGATCTGGGCGGGCGCGGGCGGAGTGCACGACGCTCTGTCCACGGTCGGGCAACTGGAACGCTGGGCGCGGCAATGCGGGATCCCGTCCACCGGCCCACTCGGCGAGGACGACCTGCTCCTGGCCCGGGCACTCCGCGATGCCCTGCGCCGCCTCGCCGCGACCGTGGTGGACGACGAACGTCCCGCCGCCGTGGACACGGGCCTGTCGGTCGACCGCGCCCTGGAGAACCTGAACGGCTTCACCGCGTCCTGCGTCCCCGAACTGAGACGGGAGGGCGAGCGGGGGTTCCGCCGCGACTGGCGGTTCAGCGTCCACGGGTTCGAACGCGAACTCGTCGGCCTGGCTCTCCAGGCCGACGAGTTGCTGTCCGAGCGACCGGAGATCCGGCTCGGCGCCTGCTACGGACCCGGCTGCGTGCTCTACTACCACCGTTCGCGCTCACGACGCGGTTGGTGCTCGCCGGGCTGCGGCAACCGGGCCAGGGTCGCGCGCCACTACCGCCGTCACGCGAGCCCCTGAACCGGCGGGCCGGCGGTCGGGACGAGGTCAGCGGAGGGCGGGCGAGGACTCCTCGGTGGTGCGGGTGGGGGACGGGGCGGCGCGGCGGGGAAGGGCCAGGGCGGCGAGGATGCCGACCAGGGTGAAGCCGGCCGCGATGTAGACCGCGTCGCGCAGTCCGCCGGCCGTGGCCGTGCGCAACGCCTCGCCGGTCAGGTCGCCGAGACCGGAGGTGGAGACCCCGACCAGGACGGCCAGGCCGATGCTCGTCCCGATCTGCATGGCGGTGTTGGCCATGCCCCCGGCGGCGCCCTGGTCCTCGTCGGCGACCCCGGTTCCGGAGGCGCCGAACATGGTCGGGTAGATGGAGCCCATGCCCAGCCCGTAGACGATCAGGCCCGCGAGGATCGTCCAGTACGAGCCGTCGGCGAGCATCCCGGCGGCCATCAGAGCGCCGCCCCCGGAGCCGAGCAGCAGCGCGATGACCAGGGTCGGCCGGGCGCCGATGCGGATGATCAGCCGCTCGGCGACGAAGTTGGCGATCCCGATCACCACCGAGAGGCTCAGGAAGGCCAGCCCGCCCTGGAGCGCCGAGTAGCCGAGCACGCCCTGGAGGTACAGGCTGAGGAAGTAGACGAGGTTCTGCATCGAGATGCCGAAGGTGAGGATCACCAGCAGGGCGGCGCGGACGTTGGGGTTGCCGAACAGCCGCAGCGGCATCAGCGGGTTCTCGGTGCGTGCCTCGACGATGACGAAGGCGGTCAGCAGCGCCACCGCGAGGACGGCGGACGCGGCGACCCGCGGCGCGGTCCAGCCGACCTCCGGGCCCTGCGCGATGGCGAACACCAGCAGGGTCAGCCCGGCCGTTCCGGTCAGGGCGCCCGGGATGTCGAAGCCGCGTCCCCGCGCACGCGGGCCGTCCGGGGAGAGGAGGACGTACGCGCCCACGGTGCCCGCCACGACCAGCGGCACGTTCACCAGGAACACCGCCGCCCAGCCGAACGCGTAGGTCAGGACGCCGCCGAGCAGCGCGCCCAGGCTCAGCCCGCCCGCACCGGCCATGGCCCATACGGCCAGCGCCCGGACGCGGTCGGGGCCTTCGGCGAACCTGGTGGTGACCAGCGAGAGCGTGGCGGGGAACAGCACCGCCCCGCCGACCCCCTGGACGGCCCGCGCGGCGATCAGCAGCGCGGGCGACGCCGCCAGCCCGCCCAGCAGCGACGCGCCGCCGAACAGCAGCATTCCGAGGACGAACATGCGGCGGCGGCCCAGCAGATCGGCCGAGCGGCCGCCCAGCAGCAGGAACCCGCCGAAGAAGACGGCGTAGGCGCTGACCACCCACTGGGTGGCGTGGCCGGACAGGCCGACGTCCCGCGCGATGTCGGGCAGCGCCACGTACACGATGGTGAAGTCGAGCGAGGTGATCAGGCTGGAGAAGGCCAGCAGGCCGAGGACCAGGCGCGGCCCGCCGCCGGTGGCGGTCTTCTCTCGGGGCTTCATGACGGGCTCCTTCACAGCGTCGGGATCAAGGCTTCGGTCAGGCCGCGTAGGGACGTTCGGCGCGGGCGTCGCGCAGGGCGCGCGCCCACCAGGTCAGCTGGCCGATCAGGCTCTCGGCCGCCGCGCCGCAGCCGGCGGCGTCGATCGGCCGGCCATGGTCGTCGAACCTGTCCCGGCAGAAGTGGAAGCTGACCGTGTCGTGGACGGTGACGGCGTGGAGCTCGACGAAGACCTGCCGGAGGTGCTCCACGGCGCGCAGGCCGCCGGATGCCCCGCCGTAGGAGACGAAGCCGACCGGCTTGGCCCGCCATTCGTCCACGAACCAGTCGATGGCCGTCTTGAGCGGGGCGGGGAAGCTGCGGTTGTACTCGGGTGTCACGACCACGAACGCGTCGGCCCGGGCCAGCCGTCCGCCCAGCTCGCGGACCGGCGCGGGCGCGCCGGCGGCGCCCGGCTGGGCGGGGAGGACCTCGGGGAGGACGGCCTCGGCCAGGTCGACGACGTCGAGGGCGAGGCCGGGATGCCGGCCGGCCTCAGCGGCGAACCACCCGGCGACCGTGGGGCCGAATCGGCCGTGCCGCGTGCTGCCGACGATGATGACGATGTTCAGCGGTCCTGACGCGGTCATCGCGCGCTCCCTTCGAATCTCCGTCCTGCGCGGTTCGGTGGGTCGAGCCTGCCGACGGGCGCTTATCCGGCGCCTACCGCGCGCTTTCACGCGCCCGCAAGTGGAGGGCGACCGGACCGATCTCGGAGAAGGCGCCCGTTATCGTGGGGACATGCGATTCGGGGTGCTCGGACCGCTGGAGGTGTGGACAGCGGACGGCACCCCGGTGGCGGTGCGCGGGGCGAAGATACGGGCGCTGCTGGCCGTCCTGCTCGGGCACGAGGGACGGCCGGTGCCGGTGGACCGGTTGATCGACGACCTGTGGGGCGCCGCGCCGCCCCGCGATCCAGCTGGAGCGCTCCAGGTCAAGGTCTCGCAGCTGCGCCGCGTCCTGGACGAGGCCGAGCCGGGCGCCCGGGGCCTGGTGTCCTTCGAGGAGGGGCTGGGGTACCGGCTCCGGGTGGACGCCGAGGCCGTCGACGCGACGCGGTTCACCGGTCTGCTGGCGCGGGCGCGCGAAGCCCCCGACCCGCGGTCGCGGACGGGCCTGCTGACGGAGGCGCTGGAGCTGTGGCGCGGACCGGCCTTCGCCGACTTCGCCGACGAGGAGTTCGCGCGTCCCGCCATCGCCCTCCTGGAGGAGCGGCGGCTCACGGCCGTCGAAGAACGGGCGGAGGCGAGCCTGGAGATCGGCGAGCGGGGAGCGCCGGCGAGCGAGCTGGGCGACCTGGTCGATCGGCATCCCCTGCGCGAACGGCTCCGCGCCGCGTACATGCGCGCCCTGTACGGCGCCGGACGCCAGGGCGAGGCCCTGGAGACCTACGCCGACCTCCAGGCACGCCTGCGCGACGAACTGGGCGTCGACCCCGGCCCCGGGATCGCCGAACTCCACCGGCGGATCCTCGACCAGGACCCCGCCCTCGCCGCGGCGCCCGGAACGCCTCCGCGGACCAACCTCCCCGCGCAGATCAGCGAGCTGGTCGGCCGTGACGAGGCGGTGGCCCGGGTCCGGACGCTGCTGGAGTCCGCCCGGCTGGTCACGCTCACCGGACCCGGCGGCGTCGGCAAGACGCGGCTGGCCCTGGAGACCGCCTCCGGGGCGGCCGAACGCCATCCGGACGGTGTGTGGCTCGTCGAGCTGGCCGGCCTCGACCGCGTGGCGGGGGCCCGCGAGGGCGATCGGCTCGCGGGAGCCCGCGAGGGCGACCTGCTGGCGGAGACCGTGATCGCCGTCCTCGACGTCCGCGATGACGCCGCGCCGGGCCTGCCGCGTTCCGGTGTGGCCGCCGATCCGGTCGAACGGCTCGCCGGGGTGCTGCGGGGCCGGAGGGCGCTGCTCGTCCTGGACAACTGCGAGCACGTGATCGACGCGGTCGCCGCGCTGAGCGAGCGGCTGCTGCGGGCAGCACCGGAAATCACGATCCTCGCCACCAGCCAGGAACCCCTCGGGCTCGCCGGAGAGGCGGTCTGGCCGGTTCCTCCGCTGGAGCTGCCCTACTCTCCCTCCGACAACGGGCCCGCGGCCCTCCGGCGGTTCAGCGCCGTCCGGCTGTTCGAGGCGCGCGCCGCGGCCGCCGCGCCGGGATTCGAGATCGACGCCGCGAACGCCCGCGCGGTCGCGGCGATCTGCCGCCGGCTGGACGGCGTCCCGCTGGCCCTGGAGCTCGCGGCCACCCGCCTGCGGGCGCTGGACGTCCACGACCTGGCGGCACGGCTCGACGACCGGTTCCGGCTGCTCTCGTCCGGGCACCGCGGCGCCCCGGCGCGGCAGCGGACCATGCGCGCGATGATCGACTGGAGCTGGGAACTGCTCTCCGACGCGGAGCGCGTCGTCCTGCGGCGGCTCGCGGTGCACGTCGATGGCTGCACGCTGGAGGCGGCCGAGGAGGTCTGCGCGGACGGCGACGTGGCGTCCGAGGACGTCCTCGGCCTGCTGGCCCGCCTCGTCGACCGCTCGATGGTGGTCAGGGCCGGTGGCCCGGCCGGGACCCGCTACCGGCTGCTGGAATCGGTCGCCGCCTACGCCCTGGAACGCCTGGAGGAGGCCGGGGAGACCGGACGGCTCCGCCTGCGGCACCTGACCTTCTACACGGAACTGGCCGAACGGTCCGAGCGGCGGCTGCGCGGCCATGACCAGCGGCGAGCGCTCCAGCGTCTGGACGCCGAGCACGGCAACCTGCGGGGGGCGCTGGAGGAGGCCGTCCAACGCCGCGACGCCGGCCATGCCCTGCGGCTGGTCAACGCGATGGCCTGGTACCGGTACCTGCGCGGCAGGATCGGCGAGGGACGGCGCGCGTTCGCGACGGCGCTGGGCGTCCAGGACGAGGCCCCCACCGCGACGAGAGCGCGGGCCGAGGCGTGGAAGACCGGCCTGGACCTCCTCGGCGAACGGACCACGCAATTCCGCACGCCCTCGGAGGCCATCGCCGATCCGGGCGAACAGGCCAGAGCGGAGTGGTTCCTCAGCGACGTGCTGCTCGGCGCGGGCGATCTGACCCTCAGCCGGGACCTGGTGAACCGGGCGCTGCCGGTGTTCCGGCGGCTCGGCGACCGCTGGGGCACCGCCGCGGCCCTGGCCACCGAGGCCAACCAGGCCCTCGTCCGCGGCGACCTCGGCACGCTCGGCCGGGCCGGGACGGAGAGCCTCGCGGTGTTCGACGAACTGGGAGACCGGTGGGGGCAGGCCCGGGCCACCGACCTGCTCGCCAGGCTCGCGGAGATCAAGGGCGACCATCGCGAGGCCGCCGCGCTCGTCCGCGGCGGCCTCCGGCCGGCCGAGGAGCTCGGGCTGTGGTTGCAGGTCTCGCTGCTCCAGTCCGCGCTCGGCCGGCTCGCCCTCCTGGCGGGCGACCACGCCGAGTCGGACCGCCGCCACGAGCGGGGCAGGAGCCTCGCCGCCGAGCACGGCTACCGCCCCGGCGAGGCCTTCGCACTCACCGGCCTGGCCCTCACCGCCCGCCGCGCGGGCCGCCTCGACGAGGCCGAGACCCACATGCGCACCGCCCTCGCCTGGGAACGCGAGGTGCGGTTCGCGCCGGGCATCACGCTCGCCCTGGCCGAGCTCGGATTCACCGCCGAGCAGCGCGGGGACGCCCCGGCGGCGGCGGAACTCCACCGGGAGGCCCTCGCCGTCGCGCAGGAAACCGGCGACCCCCGGGCGATCGCGCTGGCCCTCGAAGGCATGGCCGGCGTGGCGGCCCGCACGGGCGCCCCGGCGGACGCCGCACGGCTCCTCGGCGAGGCCGCCGCCCTGCGCGAGTCCACGGGCGCGCCCCTGCCACCCGAAGAACGCGCGGACGTCGACCGCATCACCGGCACGGCACGATCGGCACTCGGCGACGAAGCCTTCACCACGGCGTTCGCCAAGGGCCACACCCTCGACCGTCCGCACCCGCCCAGGTAGCTCGACCGCCGGGACCATCCGCCCCCCAAGTCGCCGAACGTCCCGGGGTCGCCGTGCGACCCATGCGAGGGCACCGTGAGCTCCATGACCGCAAGCCTGCTCGTGGTCGAGGACGAGCCCGGCATCCGTCGGGCGGCGGATTCACCATGCCGACCCGGCGGTGCTCTCGCCCTGCCTGACGACCCGCGCGGTCAAGGAATCGAAATCGTTAGTCGGCAGCGGTGGGTGGTGAATTTGTGAGCGCAGCCATGCGCGCGGTTCCCCATAGGGGTTACCACACCCATGGCCACAAGCCCACCATCCCCATGATCGCCACATTCGCGGCTAGCAGTCATCAGGGCAGGATGAGTGGGCGCGCGGATCCGATCCACGCCTCAGGAAAGTTGTTCCGGCCTCCGGCCGAGGTGGTGGCCTTGCGGTTTTACACCAGGTAGCCGGTGTAGTTGGAATTGGTCAGCACCTCTCGGACCGAGGAGTACGTCCACTTGCTCACACTGCGCTGCTTGGAGGTGACGAGAGCAATGGTCAAGAGCTGTGGATCAAGATCTTTAGGCTACTTTCCGGCAGGCTTGATCGGGTAGGGCGTAGGGTGCGACGAGTCCGCCGTTGATGAAGGCGGCATCGGCGCGGACGGGGGCCACCAAGGTGTGGGATGTTGACCGGGAGCGCAAGCCTGAGAGGTGTTCTACTTCAATACCATGCGTTCCACGCAAGTGAGGCCGGCCTGCATGGGCATGGCCTCTTCCTGCTGCCCGGAGGCATAACTTATGCGTTCAAGATGGCTCCTGGTTGCGGTTTTCCTTCTCGGCGCCACGGCGTGCGGGTCTGACGGGGGGAAGGCCGCCACGGAGGTCAGGAGCGGGTCGCCTGCATCTTCGCCCGTGAATCCGGCCCCATCACCTTCGGCGTCGCATTCTCGGTCATTGCCCCCGTGGCATCTGCACGGCAAGCCGCGCTGCGATCGGCGCTCCTGGGCGTCGAGCCTGTGCCAGCATCCCCGGATCAGCGAGGACAGCGGTGTTCTCACCAAGGTTCAGGCGACCGAGCACAACGGCTACGACCGGGTCACCTTCACGTTTGACGCCTCCCGGCCGCTTCCCGGATACGGGGTGCGGTACGTCCCTGAAGTGATCAAGGATCCGTCGGCGAGAAAAGTGGAAATGCCAGGCCAGGCATACCTGGAGATCTCCTTCAGTTACGCCAATTCCATCACGGGGAAGCAGGGTTTGGGGACGCTGCTCAAGCCGAACCCTGAGCGTCCGGTGCTCATCAGTGGCCTCCACCTGCTACGTGCCTATGTCATGACCTCCGACCGCCATGGCCGTACCGACTTCGTGCTGGGGCTGGGGGACGCGGTGGACTTCCGGGTGCGCAACCGCGGCACCGCGGTATTCCTGGACGTCAGGCATCGCTAGGCGCCCGCTGATACGAGGTTGACCTTGGCGCGGTGGCGAAGGTCGACTCGGGTCTGGAGCCGGAACGTCCGGATTGCTCAGCGCCTTCGGGCGGCGTCCGGAGCGGGGCGCCGAGCCGCTGTTGGCCGGCCGGTTCGACCGGGTCCGCGTAAGGTGCTTCCGCTGCATGAGTAGTCGCCAGGGGCGCCGTTGCAACACTGGTTTAGTAAAGGCGTTGTCACCTCTGAGAAGGGACCTCCGATGCGCCGGATCAGCCCCCTCCTCGCCGCGGCTTTCGCGGTGTTATCGCTTTCCCAAGGTGCGGCGCGGGCCGCGGAAGGCTGGACCGCCTCGCCGGCGACCGGTGTGAACGGTCCGGTGAGCAGCTTCAGCGACACCGACGCCTGGGCCCTCGGCGGCGACCGCGGCTTCGCGCACTGGGACGGCCGGGACTGGCGCAACGTCCCGGCGCCGGACGGCGGCGGGACGATGGAGGCGATCGCCGACGCCGGGCCGTCCGACGCGTGGGCGGTCGGCCGGCGAGGCGCCCCTCCCGCTGGGAAGAACTTCGTCACGCAGATCCAGCACTGGGACGGCGTGAGCTGGAACATCATCCCCAGCCCGGAGTTTCGGGGCCGGTACGCGGCCCTCTGGGGCGTGGCGGCGCTCGCGCCGGACGACGCGTGGGCGGTCGGCTGCGACGAACCACCGCCCTGGCCGAGCACTGGGACGGCGAAGGCTGGAGCCGCGTCACCGTGCCCGTCCCCGGCACCGGGCTCCACTCCCCGCTGACCGCGATCAGCGGGAGCTCGTCGCGCGACATCTGGGCGATCGGCACCTACGGCAACCCCGGGCAGGCCCCGAACTCGCTGTTCGCGACGCACTACGACGGGGCGGCGTGGCGCGCCGTGCCCATGGAGCAGGTCCCGGGCCACGCCGACGGCACCTACGCGCTGCCCCGGTCAGTGGTCGCCATCGGCGCGAACGATGCCTGGGTGGTCGGCTACACGACCGGCACCGGGCAGCGGGGCGGCACGCTGACCGAGCACTGGGACGGGACGCGATGGCGGATCGTCCCCAGCCCGTTCGACCACCCCTCACCCACCTCGACCCCTACCGGCTCGCTGCACAAGGTCACGGCGCGCGCGCCGGACGACGTCTGGGCGGGCGGCTCCACCTACGACCATCTCGGGGGCCACTACGGGGTGCTGCTGCTGCACTGGAACGGCGTCCGCTGGACCCAGGACACCACCGCGCCGACCACAACCTCATCAAGGGGCTCTCCACCACCCTCGGCGGCCACGTCATCTGGGCCACCAACTACGGCCACCCGGAACTCCTCACCCACTCCTAGGTCGCGCACGCCCCTACCGTCCGAGGACCTCGGTGCCTGTGATCCCGGTCAGGTATCGCCTTGTGGTGGTGGTCGGGTCGTCTTCTCGCAGCGCTTCCGCGACGTGGCTGGACGGCTGCGGGGTGGCCGTCCAGCCACGGTGTTACGGCCTTTCGCCTGGGTGTAGGCGTTGCGGGATGTTCGTCAGCGGGAAGTTCTTCCAGAAGTAGGCATCGGCCGCGTGCTGGTCCCCGGGGTAGTTGACGGCCTCGGCGATCCGGCGGCGTTCGATGCGGAACGCCAGGGCCCAGGTGATGTCCAGGCCCTTCGGCTTGGTGCTCCAGCCTCGGTGCAGGTCCACGACCCAGTCGCCGTCCGCCGCGAGGAAAATCGTCTCGGCCTGGAATCCGGCGCGGGCGAGTTGGGCGAAGAACGCCAGCACCTCGTCGACCCCCTTCATCGTCCCGGCCAGCGGGTGATGGCCGGGAATCGTCCATGTGACGTCCGGGGCGAAGAACCGCTCACGGAGCGCCCGGAGGTCGTTCTTGGCGTAGGCGGCGTAGTAACCGCGGATCAGGGTGACGTTGGGATGTTCCTTCGGGGGCTCGGCCGACGCCGCGGGGGTGGCGATGGCTGCGGCCGCTCCGGCCACCGTGAGGCCACGGAGCAGGGTCGCGCGGGAGAGGTCGGACACGGTCACTCCTTCTTCTTGGACGGGGTGGTGCCGCCGTACGGCAGGACCGCGATCACGAGGGCACCGAGCACCGCGACGGCGGCGCCCGCGACATAGGCGGCGTGATAGCCGTCGAGCACGCCGGACGGGGTGCCGGGCGACCCCGCGGCATGGGCGACCGTCACCAGGGCGGCGACGCCGAGACTGCCGCCGAGTTGCTGGGACGTGACGTTCAGGGCGCCGGCCACACCGTGCCGGGCCTGCGGGACGTCGGTGAGCGAGGCCGCCGTCAGCGCGGCGAACGCCAGCCCCTGCCCCACGCTCATGACGGCGATCCCGGGCAGGACGTCCGCCCGGTAGCCGCCGCCGAGGGGAGTCCGCGCCCAGAGGACGCCGACGCCGAGGGCGATGAGCAGCAGGCCGCCGACGATCAGGGGACGCTGGCCCACCCGGGCGAGGACGCGGCCCGCCACGTTGGCGGAGACCATGACGATCAGGCCCATCGGCACGATCGCCAGCCCCGACTCCAGCGGCGAGTAGCCCAGCATCCCTTGCAGGTAGAGGGGCGCGAAGAAGAGCAGGCCCAGCACCGGGGTGAAGAAGGCCACCGCGGCCAGCGTCGCCCGGCGCACCGGTGTGGAATGGAAGATCGTCAGAGGCAGGAGGGGGTCGGCGGTGCGCCGTTCCCAGAACACGAAGCCGATGAGCAGGACGACCGCGACGACGATCGGGGCCCACGTCCGCGCATCGGCCCATCCGTTCGTCGCCGCGTTGCCCACCCCGTACACGGCGGCCACCAGGCCGGAGGTGGCGAGGACCGCGCCCTGCGGGTCCATGCTCTGCCTTTCCCGGGTGCCGGACGGCAGGAGGCTCCGCACCGCCAGCAACACCGCCAGGGCGATCGCGGTGAGGACGGCGAACACCGCGCGCCAGCCGAACGCGTCGGTCAGGACCCCGCCCAGCACCAGGCCGCCGCTGAAGCTGGACGCGCCGACCGAGGTGTAGACGGCCAGGGCCCGGTCGCGGAGCGGACCCTCGGGAAACAGCTGGGTCACCAGGGCGAGCGAGGCCGGGCCGGACAGCGCGGCTCCCAGCCCCTGACCGGCGCGGGCGACGACGAGGACCTCCGCCGTCGGCGCCGCCGCGGCGATCGCCGCGCACACGGTGAAGACGCCGATGCCGAGGGCGAAGACCGGCCGCCGGCCGAGCACGTCCGCCGCCCGGCCGCCGAAGAGCAGGAAGCCGGCGAAGGCCGCCGCGTACAAGGTGATCGTCCATTGCAGCAGGGCGTCGTCCATGTCGAGCTCCCGGCCGATCACCGGCAGGGCGGCGTTCACGACCGCCACGCTGCCGGTGTCGATGGCCAGGCCCGCGGCGAGGACGACCAGGGCCGCCCAGGTGCGTCGGCCGACCCGTTCGCCGTCCCGATGGACGGCGAGGTTGGTGCTCACGTGCACTCCTACGGCGATCGAAGGTCAGTGGTAGCGGCCGAGGACGTCGCGGATCAGGCCGTCGCGGACCAGGAAGGCGTAGGAGAAGCTCTCGCCGCCCCCGCTCCCGGTGGAGAAGTCGTAGTCCACGCGGTAGCGCTCTCCGTCCCACCGGCTTCGGGTGACCTTGTAGCGGCCGCCCGCGTCGAGCACCTCGGGGATGAGGAAGCGGGTCATGATCTCCTCGCGCGAGCGGTAGATCCGGCCGGCGCTGTCGAACCGGGCGTCCTCGGCGAACACGGCGGCCACGCCCTTGCGGTCGCCGGCGTTGGCGGCCTCGACGAAGCGCTGGGCGATGCGTTCGGCCGCCGCCCTGTCGGCCGGTGGCGCAGCCGGGCTTCCGCTGGGGTCCGCACGGCCTGGCCGGGCCGTTCCCGAGCAGCCCGCCGCCAACGCCAACACCAATGCCGCCAAGCCGACCTGCCCGCTGAATCGCATGACCCTTCACCTCTGGTTGGACGAGCTTCATGAACCCGGCCCGGCAGGCGCGGGGGGCTCCCGCCGAGCCGGGTCGGTAGGGAGCCCTCAGACATCGGGCTCCTCGCGCCTTCAGGAAAACGCGGAGCCGCCCGGCGCGTCCAAGACCTTCTGCCATGCAATAACCGCATAGCTGGCGTCAGCCGGTCGGTCGTCCACCCACGGCGTCGACGCCGTCCCGACCGCAGCGGACACTCGGCTTCGCCGCACGGGTCCGGGACCGCGGCCCATACAGTGAACGCATAGATCAACGCCCGGCCAGGGAGGTTGCGCATGGACGTGAACACCCGCTCCCTGCGCTTCTTCATCGAGCTCGCCGAGCAGTTGAACTTCACCCGCGCCTCCGAGCGGCTCTTCATCTCCCAGCCGGCGCTCAGCCGGCGGATCCGCCGGCTTGAGGAGGATCTGCGCACGCCGCTGTTCGAACGGACGGGCCGGGAGGTGCTGCTGACGGCCGCGGGCGAGGCGTTCCTGCCGCTCGCCCGGCAGCTCATCGCCGACTGGCAGGCGGCACAGCGCTCCGCGCGCCTCGTGGCCGCCGCCAGGTCCCGCATCCTGCGGGTCGGGTTCGAGGCGTCGGGCGCGGGCGCGCTGGCCACCCACGCCTACACCGAGTTCATGCGGCGGCACCCCGGCTCCTCCGTGGAGCCCAAGCGTTTCGAGTGGGGCGGGGAGGTCATGGCGCTGCGCGAGGGGCTGGTCGACGTCGCCTTCGTCTGGCTGCCCGCCGACACCACCGGGCTGCACACCGAGGTCGTTGCCACCGAGCGGCGCATGGTCGGCCTGGCGGCGGGGCATCCGCTGGCCGCTCGTGACCGCGTGTCGATCCTGGACCTCGGCGACGAGCCGCTCATGTGGACGCGGCGAGCGCCCAGGGAGTGGGTCGACTGGTGGGCGGTGAACCCGCGCCCGGACGGGCGCGAGCCGGTCTGGGGTCCGGAGAACGACAACGTCGAGGAGATGCTCGAACACGTGGCGTCCGGCGTGGCGATCTGCATCAGCCCGGAGTCGATGGCCCTGCACTACGGCCGACCGGACCTGACCTGGCTTCCCATCGAGGACGTCTCGCCCCTGCGCATCGCGATGTGCTGGCCGGTGGGCACCACGGGCCGGTCCGTGGCCGACTTCGCGGCCGTGGTCAGGCACCTGTCCGAGCGCGCCTAGACCGCGGCGGTCAGGAGGGGACGGGCGGGGGTTCCGGGAGGGGGTCCTCGGGGGTCTCCGGGGCGGTGGGCTCCAGGGCGTGGATCAGTTGGTTGACCCGCTCCAGCACCGGCTCGGGCGGCGGCACGGTGGACGGTTCGCCCAGCCGAGTGACGCGCCGGGCGCAGCACAGTTCGACCCCGGCGGCCGCGGCGTCCAGTTCGGCGATGTCGCGTGCCGCGAGGGCGTCGTCCAAGGCCCGGAGGTACTGTTCCGTGCGGTCCCAGCGGTCGTCGGGCAGGCGCCAGCGCGGGATCTCGTTCAGGAGGTCGAGCAGTTCCTCCCGGACGGACGTCTCAGGCCATCGCTCCACACCAGGGATGCTACGAGGTCACGGGACGCCGAGGAGGACGAATCCGGCCCACGTGTAGGGGTCGCGGTAGACCAGCGGGTGGGAGGCGCGGACCTCCGTCTTGGCCGATCGCAGCGCGTCTGCGGGGCGCGCGCCGGACCGCAGGTGCCGGTGGAAGGCGCGCATCAGCCGGCGGGTGGGGCGGTCCGGTATCGGCCACAGGCTCACCACGAGGGACTGCGCGCCGGCGTAGAACAGCGCCCTGCTCATGCCGACCAGCCCTTCGCCGCGCGTGATGGGGCCGACCGCCGTGTCGCAGGCCGAGCAGACGACGACGTCCGCCGTCAGGTCGAGGCCGAACATCTCGTAGACCCGCAGCGTCGCGCCGCCGGTGAAGGACAGCGCCGAGTAGAGCGGTTCGTGGTCGTCGATGGCGCCGTGGGTGGCCAGATGGACGATCCGGTGCCCGCCGGCCTCGCGGGCGAAGTGCTCCTTGGTCGCGTCCGGCCCGAGCAGGGCGCGGGCGCCGCCGCCGTACTCCGCCGCGATCTCGGCGACCTCGCGCGTGCCGGGCAGCGACTCCTCCAGCCCGACCCCGAGGAAGGGCCCGCCCGCGGGACGCCGCGTCCGGCCCGCCAGCTCGCCGAGGACGGTGGCGGACGGCACGTAGGAGACCACCGCCCGGTCCCCCAGCGGCCCGTCGCGGAACGGCAGCATCTCGAAGGGGAGGTAGGCGAGCGCGCCGCCGGGGACGATGACGAGGCGGCGCGCCGCGTCCAGTTCGGGCGCGACCGGCCCGAGCAGCAGCCCGGCCAGTTCCCGGCGGGCGGCCTCCGTCGCCTCGTCGCCGAGGGCGCCCTCGCGGTAGCGGGCCAGGGCCCGGTCGAGGAGCTCCTTGATCCGGTCCTCGCCGCCCCTGATGTGGACGGCGCGCGAGGTCCCGCGCGTGATCGCCCAGACCGCGCAGCCGTAGGGGGCGAGGTGGTAGGCGAGGAGCAGCGTGCCGCCGTCCAGGAGCCGCTGGGTGGCGGGCAGGTCGAGCGGTTCCGGTTCCTTCAGGGCGGCGTAGCCGGGCAGCTCGTCGCGGATGCGGAGCGTCACCCGCTCAAGCCTCTCCTCCACGCGCCGGTACTCGCGCTGCCCGGGGCTCTGCTCGTGCAGGACGGCCAGGCGCGTGCGCAGGTCCTGCTCCTCGGCCAGCAGCGCCTCCTGCGCGGGGTCCTCGGCCCGGATCTCCAGGCGACGCTCGGAGAGCAGGTCCATGAGCGCGCGGGTGCGGGCGCGTTCGGAGACGTGGAACGCGCGGTCGTGATCCCCCGGGCCGCCGCGGTGCACCAGGAGGGCGACGAGCCCGGTGAACGGCGTCTGGTGCTCGGCGAAGAGGCTCTCGCGCGCCGTCCCGATCCCGGCGCGGGCGCGCAGCGACTCGACGATCTCGACGGCCTCGGCGTAGCGGTCCAGCGCCGCGTCCAGTTCGTCGCGGCCCTCGTGGATGACGCCGAGGTTCACCAGGTCGATCATGGTCGACTCGGACGCCGGGGAGGCCCGCCGCGTGATGTCCAGCGCCCGCCGCGCGGCGGCCAGGGCCTGGTCGAGGTCGCCCTCGGCTCTGGCGATCACGGCGAGGTTGCCGTGGACGACGGCGGCCGAGGGCGAGTCCGGGACGGACTCGGCGTAGATCGACAGCGCCTCCTCGCAGTGCCGCCGGGCCGCGGCCAGGTCCTCGTCGATCAGGAAGCCGCCGAGGTTGCCGAGGTCGCGGGCCGTCTCCAGCGAGCGCGGCGCGGCGGCGCGGTCGATGTCGAGCGCCTCGCGGAACGCGGCGAGCGCGGCCGCGCGGTCCCCGGCGCGGAGCCGCAGGCCGCCGAGCGTGCTCAGCCGGCTCGCCAGCGACGGCGAGCGCGGGACGACCCGCCGGCTGATCTCCACCGCGCGTTCGACGGCGTCCAGCGCCCGGCCGTCCTCGCCGCGCCGCCGGTGGATCGCCGCGATGTTCGCGAGGTCGGTGGCGGTCTCGGTGGAGCCGGGGGCCAGCGCCTCGTCGATGTCGAGCGCGCCGTAGTAGTAGCGCAGGGCCTGGTCGAGGTCTCCGCCGAGCCGGAGCACGTAGCCGACGTTGACGAGTTCGCGGGCGGTCGCCGGCGAGCGGGGGTCCAGCTCGCGCTGCATGACCAGCGCGAGTTCGTAGTGGGTGCGCGCCGCGTCCAGATCGCCGTACTCGACCAGGACCGAGCCGATCAGGCTCAGGTCGGTCGCCGCCGCGCCGGGGTCGGTCTTCCGGTCGACCTCCAGGGCCCGGCGGAACAGGGCGAGCGCCTCGTCCAGCTCCCCCAGCGCGAGGTGCACCGTGCCCGCGTTGCTGAGATAGGACGGATAGGCGTCCGGGACGGGGCTGAGGGCGGACACGATCTCGGCCGCCTTCCGGAACAGCGCGAGCGCCTCGCGCAGTTCTCCGCGCGGCTTGTGCACCGAACCGAGGTTGCTGGTGAACTTCGCCACGTCGGCGCTTCCGGCGTCGATCCCGGTGGCGATGTCGAGTGCTCGCCCGAAGTGCGTCTCGGCCTCGTCCAGCCTGCTCTGCCGCAGCATGAGGTTCCCGAGGACGTCGTGCAGGTACTGGAGGAACGGCAGGAGTTCCGCCCGGTCCTCCTCACGCTCGGCGAGCGCGCGTTCCGCCCAGGGCACCGCCTCCTCGTAGCAGCCGATCGCCTCCAGCTCCTGATGGTCGTCCATCAGCCGCTTGCCGATCCGCGCGTAGGCGACGGCGTTGTTGAGCGGATCCGAGGCGTCGAGTTCCGGTGAGCTCACGCGTCCTCCGGAGTCTTCGGCGGGGTCCACAGCCACGCCTGCTCGGCGAACTCCTTCACCTGGACGTGGACCCTGGTGAACTCGTCCGCGGCGCCCCCGAGGTAGCCGGGTTTGATCACGTAGTCGTACAGGTGGTCGGAGACCAGCACGGCGAGGTCGGCCGCCCGCTCCCCGGCGGCGGCGCGCAGCTCCGGGCTGTCCACCAGGCGGTTGATGCCCACGACCATCGAACCGGAGAATCCCGCCACGCTCGGGCCGATGAGTCCGATGCCCACCGCCATGCGCAGCCGGACCCGGTCGTGCTCCGCCCCGTTGTCGGCGGCGAGCCTGCGCGCGGTCGAGGCGAGCAGTTGCGGGAGCGCCGCCGTCGGGTCGGCGGTGCTGGGGAGGAACGCGACGAACCCGTCCCCGGTCCACTGCTTGTCGGCCGTGTCGATCGAGACGCCGCAGTCGCGGAGGACCCCGGCGACGAGGCGGGCCAGGCGCTCCTGCACCCGCTCCTGGGCCGGGACGCCGCGCCGCCCGTACCCCATGACGTCCACGACGAAGCCCATCTGGAGGCTCCTGCGGCCGGACGGCGGCCTGACGGCGCTCGCCGCGGCGGCGTCCTCCGCGAACGGCGGCGCGAACGGCGGCGCGATGCCCTCCGGGGCCGCGCCGAGCCGCCGCAGGTTCCGGTCGCCGCCGAGGACCCGGTCGCATACGGCCAGCTCACGGTCGGTGTAGGCGAGCAGGTAGACGACCTGGAGGCCGGACGCCGCCCGGGTGCGGTGGAAGTCGAGGACCGCGCCGAGCATGGCCCGGACCGTCCGCTCGACGTCGCCGCCGCCCTGCCCCACGCCGAGCAGCGGGAACAGGACGCTCCGCAGGGGCGGGTCGGCGTCCGCGCGTTCGACCTCCGCGAGCGCGTTGGTCACGCACCGGCCGATCTCGCGCACCTGCCGGAACCCGCCGCCGGGCTCGCCCTGGACCGCCGCGACGTGGACGACGCGGCGCACCCCGCCGCGCGCCAGCATGCCCGCGCCGGTCATCACGGCGGTCGCGGCGGGCAGCGGGGCGCGCCCGGCCGTCGCGCGCGCCAGCTCATGACCCACCAGGTCCTCGACCACCTGCCCGGTGGCGTCCCGCCGGGCCCCCTCGTAGCGGACGATGCTGGACACCGAGAACTCCTCGACGCGGGCCATCTCCATGCTGGTGTTCTCGGAGTTGACCCAGACCTCGGCGCAGCGCGCCCGCCGGATGTCGCCGCAGACGATGCCGACGTAGCGCTCGCCCGCGCCCGCGGTGAACCTGAAGTAGCGGATCTCGCCGCTGTCGAGCGGCCGTCCCGGACCGGTCCGCCGCCCGCGCCGCAGCCACCAGAGGAGCGCGCAGGCCAGGGCCGCCACGCCGACACCGATCAGGGCCGTGGCCGGGCTCATGCCGTCTCGACGCCGTCCGGCGCGCGGGCCGACACCTCGGCGGTGCGTCCGCCGCGCGGGGTGAGCGGCGGGCACTCCGCCAGCAGGGCCGCGCCGTAGGAGGCGGCCGCGAGTGAGGCGTACCTGCGCCAGGTCCGGTCGGTCCGCGTGTCGCCGTAGTCGCTGACACCGCGGACCACCAGCCATTCCAGCCCGCTGGAGAAGCTCGCGACGCCGATGCCCTTGCCCTCCATCTCGACCGCGCGGAGGGCGTGCTCGGCGGCGAGCCGGTCGCGGGTGGCGGCGTTGCGCAGCGCGCGGTCGGCGCTGCCGACGAAGCCGTAGTGCACCTTCGGGTGGCCGGGCCGGTGCCCGCTGGCGGCCCGGTCGGGGTGCGGCGTCGGGGCCTGCGCGCCGTCCGACATGTACAGGACGTCGGTGGCGTCCGGCGGGCGGTCGAAGCCCTGGAGGACGGCGGCTCCCCGGGCGAGGAGGTCCTCCCACGCCCTGCGTCCGAGCTGCTCCTCGGCCTCCAGGTACCTGGCGCGGCGGACGAGCAGCGGCGACGGCCGGGGGAAGGGCTGCCGGAGCGACAGGCCGTCGGGCCGGTCGACCACGTGGTCGTAGTCGATGACGCCCCACGTGGAGACGACGATGTCGCCGAGCCTGACGTGCCGGTCCGGGTGCCCGGGGTCCGGCACGCCCGCGGCGATGCCGACCATCAGCACGTAGCCGACCGTCGGGAAGCTCCGCACCAGGTTGGCGCAGGCGTCGGCGGCCGCGTCGTTGGCCGTGTCCCCCATCAGCGTCAGGGCCACCCCGTGCGGACGGTCCGGGTCCGCGCCGGTCATGGTCCCGACGACGTAGTCGGCGCGGTCGCCCGCCACGTTCCGCCGCCGCGCGTCCCGCACGAACGCCCGGACGGCGTTGAACTCCTCCGGCAGCGCGCTGACGATACCGATCGTCGGCTCCTCCACGGCCCTCCTTCGTTTCGCGCGGCCCGGCGCGTGTGCGTCGAGCCGCCAGAGCCCGCGTCCGGCCTCGGACGCGGCGTCCAGGTAGGCGATCTCGTCGTCGAGCCGCTGCCGGAACCAGCGGGCGAGCCGGAGGTCGTCGGCGACGAACCCGGACTCGGCGGTACCCGGCCCCAGGACGGCGGCGGCGTTGTCCAGCGCGATCTCGACCGTCCGGCGCATGGTCTTCGCTTCCGCCACGCGTCCACTCGCCCTGGCCTGGTCGAGGCCCAGTTCCGCCAGGCGGTCGGCGAGCGCGTCGCCCTGACCGAGGGACCGGGCGAGGGAGAGGGCGTCGGACGCTCCGTCGCGGAGCCGGTCGCAGACGTCCCTGACGTCGGGGAACGTGGCGTGGACCCGCATCTGGTAGCGGCTCTTGGCCATGTGCATGAGGTAGCGGCCGAGGAAGGGCATGTCGTCGGCGGTGCCGCGCGACCAGGTCCAGGCGCTGAGCAGATCGTCCTGGTCGGGCGCGCCGAGCACGCGGATGCGGCGGTCGGCCGTCGGCTGGGCGGCGGGCCCGTACTCCCAGGCGACGATCCCCCCGGGCAGCCGGGCGGGCTGCCTCGACCAGCCCGGCGCCTCCTCGGGCGGGACGCCGTTCCCGGTGGTCTTGCCGAGAGCGAGCAGCGCCGTTCCGATGAACACGTCGGTGGGGCCGAGGACCCGGCCCAGTAACCGTTCGTGATCGGCCCAACCCGGGCCGGGCGTGCCGCCGCGCGGCGCGGCGGACACAAGGACGAGATGGAGGACGTCGTGCTCGCGGCGTAACACCATCTGGAGGTCGTGGTCGCGATGCTCGCGCGCCGCGACGGCGCCGTTCGGGACGCGCTTCAGGGAGGGCGGGACCGTGTCGCGGAGGCCGGTGGAGGGGACCGGCTCCGTCATGCCGAGCACGTCGGCGCACCGCTCCCAGATCCGGCGCAGGGCCGTGAGCGCGGCGGCCGACGCCGGACCGTCCAGGGGCGCGAAGACATGTGCCACGAGCTCCTGCTCCACCACACGGTTCCCGCCCATGTCGGCTCCGCTCAGCCACGAGTGGTCTCGACGATGAAGCAATCGTATAAGGACGCGGTCGGGCGGAGCCGTCAGAAGGCCAGGGTGATCTTTCCGGCCAGGCCGCCCCGACGGAAGCGCTCGTGTGCGGCCTGGATCTCGTGGATGCCGAAGGCGGAGTGCACACGCGGCCGCAGCGCGCCCTGGTCGACGAGCCGGGTGAGTTCGTTCAGCCCCGCGCCGTCCTCGCGCACCTGGTTGACCGTCGTCCGGACGCCGCGCGCGGACAGATCCGGAACCGGACCGGCCTGCGTGGCGATCGACGCGTACCGTCCGCCGTCGGCCACCGCCCCGGTCACGAAGGCCCCGAAGGTGTCGAAGACCGCGTCATAGCCACGGTCCTCAAGGGCGCTTTTGTCGGTGGTGACGAGATCGGCGCCGTGCTCCTGCGCGAAACCGACCTGCGCCTCCCGGGAGACCAGGGCGTCGACCTTGACGCCTCGCGCTCGGGCGATCTGCAGCGCCAGCCCTCCGACCGCGCCCGCCGCACCGGCGATCAGCAGCCGCTCCCCGGCGGACACCGCGAGCCAGTCCAGCGTCTGCGAGGCCGTCAGCCCGGGAAGCGGCAGCGTGGCGGCCTCGTTCAGGCTGACCGCCCCCGGCGCGGCCGCCACCGACCGCGCCGGAAGCGCGACCAGGTCGGCCCAGGTGCCCCGGGCGGAGCCGAGCTGGTGCGACATCGCGATGACGCGGTCCCCGGCGCGCAGGCCGCTGCCGCCGCCCTCGACCACGATCCCGGCCAGGTCCCAGCCGAGCGTCGTCGGCAGCGGCGGAGTCCCGTCCCCGATGGCGCCCTCCCGCGTCTTGTCGTCCACGGGGTTGATGCTGGACGCGATGGTCCGGATAAGCACGTCCTCCGAACCCGGTTCGGGCTCCGGAACCTCCACAAGACGGAGGACGTCGGGGGTGCCGAACCGGTCGATCTGTATAGCGCGCACGGAGAGCCCTTCACTAACTGCCGCTGACCAGCGCACTAACGCCCCCGCCGAGGCCGGGATTCCCGCGCCGCGTCCGCCGGGGCGGACGTTCAGTCCCACAGCCCGGTTCGCGCCAGCGCCTCGGCGGGCGTGTCGGCATAGCGGAGGCCCGGCACCACGTCACCTGCGGCGTCCACGATCCGCCAGCCGCCGAGTTGCACCACGGGCACGCCGCCCCGGCGCTTCGCGAGCGCGAGTTCCGAGAGGGTCCCCCAGGACCCGCCGATGACGATCACCGCGTCGCCGCTGTTCACGATGACGCTGTTGCGGGCCTCGCCGATCCCGGTCGCGATGGCGATGGTGAGGTCGGGACCGGCGCCCTCCCGGTCGGCGCGCGACAGCACCCCGACGACCGTCCCACCGGCGGCCGCCGCACCGGCCGCGACCTCGGCCATCACACCGGTGTAGCCGCCGCAGATCACCACCGCGCCCCGTCCGGCGAGCAGCCGTCCGACCTCGCGGGCGTGCCCGCGGTCGTCAGCGGTGCAGTCGCGGGGCCCGCACACCGACACCTGGATCGCCACTGGACCACCCCCACCCGTCCTTACCCATCCGAAAGGAACGGCAAGACGATCGCGGACGCGACCCCGATATGGCCGCCCAAAGATGAAACGCGAAACACACACACTCAACGCGAAGTATTCAAGCCCGACAAACGCACCCGCCGCCACAGGCGGTCATCCGCCTCCGGCCTCACCCTGGTCCCCTCCTGGTTCTGCAACGGCCCGCCCGTCGGCCGCACCTTCTACACCCGCACCCCCTGGGCAACGCCCTGACCCCTCCCCCATAACCCCCCACCCGTCCAGCGGGGGCGCGTCGGTTGGGTTGGGCCGGGTGGGCTGCTGTTGGCCTGGGTGAACACGGGGTTCGGGTCGGAGATTTCGTGGTGGGGCGGCTGTCAGATCTTGGGTCGGGCCTGTACGGGGGTGTTCGGCGTACAGGCTGACAACAGTGATCATCTTGTGGACACGTGAGTGATCCGTGACGTTTGTCCCCGGCGGGCCCCGCTCCTCCCCACGCCCGCCACCAGGAGGGACGATGAAACTATCCTCATGTGCCGCCGCCCTTGCGGCGACCGCGCTGATCGGGTCTCTGGGCGTGGCGTCCGGGACCGCGGCGCGGGCGGCCGGGGGCACGGCCCTGCCGGGCGTGGACATGGCGGCCACCGTGAAGGCGGCCCAGATCGATCCGCGGCGCGCCGACAGCACGTTGACGCCGGGGGCCAAGGCCAGCGTGCTGCTGGTCGAGGAGGCCCTGCGCGACCGGAACCTGCTGGACGCCAAATGGGTGGACGGCTATTTCGGCACCACGACGATCACCGCGTTCGCCGATTACCAGAAGTCGCTCGGCTACAGCGGTATCGACGCCTCGGGGCTGCCGGGGAAGACCTCGCTCGCCAAGCTCGGAACCGGGCGTTTCACGGTCAACCACATCATCGGCCCGGGGACCCGCGTTTCCGTTGGGGACGCTGTTATCAATACCCGGACGCAGAGCATGCTGGCCGAGGCGGAAAGGCTGCTCGGCCGGGATCTCGCGCTGGACCAGGGCTCCTACAACCCGGGCGGAGACCCGACGTCCGCCGGCACCCATGACGGCGGCGGCGTCGTCGACATCTCGGTCGAGGGAATGAGCGCCGCCACCCGCACCTATGTCTCCCGCACCCTGCGCCGCGTCGGATTCGCGGCGTGGGTGCGCAGCCCCGAGCAGGGCGACTGGCCGTGGCACATCCACGCCGTCGCCATCAGCGACACCGACCTCGCCGCACAGGCACAGCACCAGGTCGGTGACTACTACCTCGGCATGAACGGGCTCGCGAACCGCGGCCCGGACGACGGGCCGAGGCTGACGATCCGCACCTGGGAGGAATACCGGCTCGGCTGACCCATCCGTACCCCAAGCCCCACGGACAAGGAGAACAGCATGAGAACGCTCAAGAGGATCCTCACCGCGACCACCGCCGCGATCGCGTTCGGCGGGACGGCGGTCGCCTTCACCTCCGCCGCCTCGGCGTCCGCGCGTGACGGCGTGTGCGACGCCGGCGAGTTCTGTTACTACTACAACAGCAACAACGAGGGTTCGGTCTCGGACTTCACCGGATCCGTCGCCGACTACGGCACCACGCAACCCTCCTGCTACGACTTCAAGGGCCCCGGGGCCGGCCAGGGGCTGTGCATCAAGAACGCCGCCGCCTCGGTGTGGAACCGCAGTGGTCAGACCGTCCGGGTGCATTACAACAGTGACTATGGCGGCGCCTCCCAGGACTTCGCGGCGGGCGCCAAGGGCAACCTGAGCTCCGCCCTGAAGAACCAGAACGCCTCGCACCAGTTCAACCCGTCGACGCGGACGAACATGTCCTATGGGCTCTACGAGCTGAGCGGCGGCTCGATCACCTGCGGCTTCGACGGCTACACCAGCACCCCCGGACGGCACGAGGGCATCGACATCGCCCGCGGCATCGGGTCGGACGTGCACGCGCTGGTGTCCGGCGAGGTCATCTACATCGCGCGCGGCGCCAATGGCGGTTCGGGGCTCTCCACGATCTCCGTCTACAACTCCTCGCTGAACAAGACGGTCATCTACCTGCACTCCGCGCCGCGGTCCGCGCTGGCCGTGGGTCAGCAGGTCGGCCGCGGCCAGGTCATCGCCGACGAGGCGTGGCGCGGCATCTCCTCCAGCTCGGGCGCGCACACCCACGTCGAGATGCGGCTCGGCCGCCAGACCCACGCCGCCAAGAGCGTCAACGACTACACGCTCGACAACCCGAACCCGACCTCGTTCTGGAATTCCCAGGGCTACAACGTCCACTAGGGCGCCGGGACAGCGGAGGACGGCAACTGTGTCGAAACGAACCATGTGGCTCGTGGCGGCCGCCGCGATGGCGCTCGGCGGGACGGTCTCCATTCCGGGGGCGTCCGCTTCGGCGGCGGGCCGTGACGGCGTGTGCGACGACGGCGAGTTCTGCTACTACTTCAACAGCGACAACCAGGGATCGGTCTCGGACTTCACCGGGTCCGTCGCCGACTACGGCACCACGCAACCCACCTGCTACGACTTCAAGGGGCCGGGCGCGGGCCAGGGGCAATGCGTCAAGAACGCCGCCGCCTCGGTATGGAACCGCACCGGAAAGATCGTCCGTGTCTACTACAACAGCGACTACGACGGCAATTCCCAGGACTTCGCGGCGGGCGCCAAGGGCAACCTGAACTCCGCCCTGAAGAACCAGAACGCCTCGCACCAGCTCTTCGACTCCGCGCCGCCGACCGGGTGCAAGACCGACGGCTCGAACAGCGAACTGCCCTCGACGATCCTCGTCTACCGGGTGTCGCTGAACCGTGTCGAGCGGGTGGCGTTCAAGACCTACGTCCAGAACGTCCTGCCCAACGAATGGGTGACGAGTTGGCCGGCCGAGTCCCTCAAGGCGGGGGCGATGGCGGTCAAGAGCTACGGCTGGTACTGGGCGCTGCACTCGACGCGCAAGACGTCGGGCGGCCAGTGCTTCGACGTCTACGACACCACGTCGAGCCAGGTGTACAAGCCGGGCTCGGCGAAAGCCTCGACGAACGCCGCGGTGGACGCGACATGGGGCACCAGAATGACCCGTGACGGAAAGATCCTCCAAGCCCACTACTGCTCGACGACCACGGCGTGCGGCGGCTGGGTGACCGGGGACTGGATGTCGCAGTACGGCTCGCGTGACAAGGCCAACGCGGGCTCAAGCTACTCCAGCATCCTCAAGGCGTACTACAGCAGGATCGCCCTGTCCTGAGATCCGCAACCCGCCCGGCCCTGGCTCCCCGGCCCGTCCCCCCGGACGGGGAGCCAGGGCTCCTTCTTCGACGATGACCTGGAAGTTGACGGGCCTGTTCCCGGGAAAGGCGACCTTTCCGCCGGCGTCCACCAGCTTGAACCGCACATAGCACAGGCCGGGCTTTCTCGGCGTGGTGATGTCGGTCCGGATGTCGACCTCCTTGCCCGGACGGGTGTCGTCGATCGGGACATCGGAAATGGTCTGGCACTGATCGGCCTGTTGCGGGAGGTCGAGGCGGTGGAGGGAGTACCCCTCCCAGGGGACCGTTCCAGCGTTCTTGAGCCGCCAAATCTTGGTGACGGTCTTTCCCGGGGCGACTCGCGCGCAGTCGGGCAGTGTCACGTCCGCGATGAAGACGGCCGCGTCGCCGTTGTGCGCGGGCGGTGCCGGCGCCGGATTGGACACGTGCACCGGGCAGTCGGCCGGGGTGAGCGCGGCTTTGGACAGGGTTCCGGGCGGTTCGCCCCCGTCCTCGTCGGGCCCGGAGGCGCGGTGGCCGGAGATCGCGATGGCGACCGCCGCGCCCACGCCGACGACCGCCACCGCGAGCACGATCACGACCGGCCTCCGCCGCCGGCCTGCCGGGGCGGGCCGAGGCGGTGGGACGATGCCCAGGATCTCGGCGGGCGGGGGCGGCACGGCCGCGCTCACCGTCCGGGAAAGCCCGGGTCCGAGGGCGATGTGGACGGCGGGACGTTTCGCGACGTCCGTCGTGAGGGTCGCCCGCTCGTCCGGCGGACGCTCGTCGGGGGCGTCCGCCGCGGGCTCGTCCTCGGCGTCCGCCGTCTTCGGCCTGGTGCTCACCGACCTGACCGTCGAGTTCGCCTCCTCCCAGCGTGCACGGTAGGTGGCCGGGTCCGCGCCGCACGCCTTGACGAACTCGACGGTCGTGCCCCAACTCGGGAGCCGGTTACCCTTCGTGGCCTCGTGCAGGGTTGTGTGTGAGATCGCCCCTGATCGTCCCGACATCTCCCGGAACGGTGGGTTGTCTACCGATTGACGAAGTTCTCGAAGGATCGCCGCGAAGTCCGCGATGGCCGCCGCCTGCGCACGCATGTCGCCCACCGGCTGAAGCTAACAGCGCACCCGGGCTTCGCTCAAGATCCAATTCGCATCGGGAAGCGAAGCCAGGGTCCGGATACGAGTTTGTTAGATCTAGACCATCTGGAAGCAAGATCGTCGTCACAAATATCGCGGCCGGCGGCGGCACACGGGACGCGTCGGGGACGCGCCCGGCGTCCTTGAAATTTCACGCTTCCAAAGTACGGCGATGGCTTTGGCCGAGATCACCGAGTTTGCGTGCGCGCGAGGTATTGCGACGGGGTTCACCGGCGCTTGATCAGGCGTTCGACCGCTCGCCCGGTCCGGTGGAAGGGGGCCGGAGATGCGAGCGGGCCGCATTCCTCCCTTTGTCAGATGTTGCTGATCGGCGTCTTGGGAATATGCCCTTGATTCGCGTCATCGTTTGGGCTTCACGCCCCTGCTTCACTCGGACGGAGCCCCTGTCGGCATGGCCACATGTTCCAGGTGGTCGGCCGGCTCGCGCGGCCGGGACAGCATCGCCATGTGGCTGCCGGGAATCTCGTCGGGGGTGATGCCGAGCCGTTCCCTCACATGGCGGCGCACGAAGTCGGGGGTGAAGAAGCGGTCGTCGCGGCAGAGCAGGTACCGCGTCGGGACGTCCGGCCAGGCGGGCGGCGGCCACGGTTCGCGCCCCGCGCGGGCCATGTCCATCCCCGCGGACAGCGCGGCGTCGTGGTCCAGCACGCGCCGGGCCAGGTCCGGGGGACGTCGTGCAGGTAGAGCCCGGTGCCCACTGTTCGCGGAACGGTCAGCCGGAGGATATCGACAGAGCGTGGCGGAAGATGTCGTGCGGATCCCAGCGGCGCTTCACCTGCCGGAGGCGCGAGTAGCCGTCGCCGTAGTAGAGCGCGTGCCAGGGGGTGGCCGACGTGTTCTGCTCGGGGTCGGCCATATCCGTGTCCGGATAGTTGATGAACGCGCCCTCGTCGTCCGCTCCGGCCGGCACGCCACCGCCGCCGGCGTAGATGTCCCGGTAGAACTCGCGGATCCACCCGAGGTGCCTGGCGTCCTCGGACGGGTCGTCCCAGCCGACGAGGAAACCCGCCAGGAAGGTCGAGTCACGGTGCGCCATCGCGGTCGCGCTCGGGGAGACGGTGCTGACCCGGCCGCCATAGGTGTTGATGAACAGATGCCCGTAGGGATGGCCGTAGTCGGTCCGGGTCAGATGGTGGTGGGCGACGGCCATCTGCTTGTCGGTGAAGCGGCGGCGCCGGAACCCCGACTTCATCTTGACGCGGTGGAAGGGCCCGGGGCCGCCGCCGAATCCCTTGGTGGCGGCGAGGAGCCACGGAAGGGTGGAGATCTGGCGCGCCGGTCGGGCGGCGACGCCCCGGCCGAGCGCCTTCAGAAGGTCGTCCAGCAGAGGTCGCGCGCCTTTGTCGGTGGCCACCTGGCCGGACAGCGTGATGGTCTCGGTCGGCCGGCTGGTGAGGGTGAACTCGCCGTAGAGGGCGGCGGCGGGTGAACCCGCGGCGGAGTTGCGCTCCGTCCATTCTCCGTAGTTGCGCAGGAGCCGCACGAATGTGTCCCGATCCAGTTCGTCCCAGGACCAGTCGAGCGAGAAGTCCAGGACGGTGGAGGGCGGCCGGGGCAGTGGTTCGGCGGGGTCGCCGCCCGGCGAACGGAACCAGTAGCGAGTGATGATCCCGAAGTTTCCGCCACCGCTTCCGGTGTGCGCCCACCACAGGTCGTGGTTCGGGTCCGACGCTTCTCGGGTGGCCACGACGCTTGCGGCCCTGCCGTCCCTTCCCACGACGACGACTTCCACGGCATAGAGGTGGTCGACGGTCAGGCCGTGCACCCGGCACAGCGCTCCATAACCTCCGCCGCAGATGTGGCCGCCCATTCCCACGTCCGCGCTGGTGCCTCCGGGAATGGTGACGCCCCACTCCAGAAACAGCCGCTGGTACACCTCGCCGAGCGTGGCGCCCGCCTCGACCATGAAGGCGTTGCGGCGCCGGTCGTACCGGACGTCCGTCATGGTGGACATGTCGACGAGCATGCGGACGGCGGGGTCGTCGACCAGGTTCTCGAAACAGTGGCCGCCGCTGCGAACGGCGATGCGCCGACCCGATCGCACGGCTTCGTCGACGGCCAGAATGACGTCCTGCGTGGAGCCGACCACTCGGATCTGGTCCGGCCTGCATTCGAACCGCCGGTTGTAGCCACGGAACACCAGCGAGTCGTAGCGGGGATCGCCGGGGCCGACCGTGACCGGTGTTCGCTTTCGGGAGAGGGACGAACCGGCGGCGGGAGGGGCCGCTCCGGCGATGGGAATGGTCGCCGCGGTCAGGGCGGCGCCGCGCAGAACTGTTCGCCGAGATGGCGTGTTGTCGTTGGTCACCCCGTCAGGCTCGCCCGCCCGGCGCGGCCGTCGCATCGGCCGATGTGTTCTCCCGGATCGGCGGAAAGAGGACCGGTTCACCGCGTCGGTGTACGACTTTCCGCCGATGCCCGCCACATGGCGGAGAGGGATCAGGGCGCGAACGCCTGGGCGACGGCGAGGCTGTCCTCGTAGACATGGTGCCGCGTGACCAGGCCGTTCTCGACCGTGAGGTGCAGGGCGAAACGGGCGCGGTAGGCGCGTCCGGTGGAACGGGCCGTCTGCCGGATCTCGCCGAGCACCACCGCGTCGGCACCGTCCACCAGGACGCGTTCCACCTCGGTGGCGACATCCTCGGGGACGTGATGCTCGGCGATCTCCCTGAAATGGGCGGCGGCATCGGCACGGGTGGCCCGGTGCCGGATCCAGGGTGTGGCGGCACGGCCGTGTTCGGCCTCGGGCCAGTCCAGCTTCCAGTCGCTGTGCTCGGCGTACATCGCGGCGATTCGCTCGGGATCGCCTTCACCGATCCGCCGCAGCAGTTCCTCGACCGCGGCGCGCGTGCCTGTATCGGACATGGTCGGCCTCCCTCGGGTTGGACGAGGCCAACCTTGGCAGCGCGACTCACTCGGAGGCGATTACCTCCGACGTAACCACCGTGATGACCCATGGACGCCGGGGCCCTTCAGATGGACGGTCGCCGAAGTGCCAGTGGTCAGGATTCGGCCTCCAAATGCGCCAACTCCCGTTCCAGTTCCTCTTGCCGCTCGCGCAGGTCGGCCAGTTCGCCTCTGATCTCGCGGGTGCGGAGCAGTCGTCGCAGCGGCGTCCCCTCGTCGAAGGGCGTGGCGACGGTGACGAACTGCGCATTGACGTCGACACGGCTCGTCAGCAAAGCACGGGCGAGTTCCGAGAAGGCCCACCGGTGGGCGTAGGGGGTGTATCGCGTGAGCCCCGCCGCGTTCAGCGCGCCCTCGTCGCGGACCTTGGAGGCGAAGACGAATCTCTCCACCAGCCGTGCCCGCATCCGCACGAGGTTGTCGACCGACTTCGCCGCGCCGGCGCAGGCGTCGAACAGCGCTATCTTCCTTTCGAGTTCGGCGGTGTAGGCCGCGACCTCCTCGGGGTCGGGTTCCAGTTCGGCGGCCGCCGCCCACGACGGATGCTCGTGCAGCCTGCGGTGCAGGCTCCAGTCGATCTCCCCGTCCACGACGCGCTTCTCGTAGTGCCGAAACCTGCCGTCCTCATGGCGCCTGTCGCAGGTGTAGTGCGCCTCGATCCGCCGGCGGCCCATTCCGCGTTCCGGCGAGGGGACCAGCGGACCGCCGCAGTCACCGCACCGGACGTCGGGCGCCAGCCGCAGCCGGGGCGGATGCGCCCGGTCGAACGCCTCCATCGCGGAAAGGGTGGCCCGGTAGTCGTCGGCCCGGGTGCCGTAGGTGGCGGCCCAGGCGTCGTCATCTCCGGCTATCACGGGCGCGACCAGGCCGAGCGCGATCCATTGGTTCGCCCCGCTGTGCGGCCACAGTGCCAGCGGTTTCAAGCCGTCGCCCAATGCGTGGAATCCGTGCTCGGGGTCGGACGGGCAGGCGTAGGAGACCTCAAGAGAGCCTGGATCGAAGCTGATGGCGGCCTCGGCGTCGCAGTCGTCGCAGGGGACGAGCGCCACTCGGGGTTCGGCCGGTCCGGTGAACGCCCGCCGCTTTCCGATCGCCCGATCCCAGCCGTTCACGATGTCGCTCGCGCGTTCGTCGATCGCGTCGGCGCGGCTCGTCCGCCGCTCCTCCTCGCGCCGGGCCAGTTCCGCTTCGCGCGCCTGCTCGCGCCGCCTCTCCAGGATCGGAACCAGCTTCTCGAACTGCTCCGCCTGGGCGCGGGAGAGTTCCTCGACCAGCGCACCGCCGCAGGTGCGGCAGGGACGGACCTCGCCGCGTGCGCGCAGTTCCCGCGCGGTCATGGTCTCCTCGGCCGGGGTGCGCTTGCCCACCTGCCTGCATTGGGGCGCGTGGGTGACCCCGCTCGTGCTGATACGGACCGTGACGCTGAGTCCCGTCAGCGCGCTCCCTATCTCGTCCAGGCTCAGCAGGGGCGATGAGAGCAGTTCCATCGTCAGCGGTTTCGCCATCGGAGATGTTCACCTCGCAATGCCTCGGCGAAGCGGCGTGTCTATTGAACGGCGGGATCCGTCGCGTGCCGGACGAGCCGCGCGAGTCCCGTCTCGATGGCCTCGACCGCGCTCTCGCTTCCGGCTCCGAGCCCGTGCCGGTCGGCGAGCCACCGGGCCTCGTTGTAGGTCAGCCACACCTTGCCGTCGGCGTCCTCCCAGGCCAGGGCCTTCACCGGAAGGTCGATGCCGCTGGTCTGCCGGTCCCGCATCAACGGGGTCCCGCCGCGGGGGTTGCCGAAGATGAGGAGTTCGGTCGGCCGCAGCTCGAACCCGGCGCGGGCGGCGTTGCCCGCGTGGTCGATCCGGGCGAAGACCAGCAGGTCGGCGCCGGTGGCCGCGGCCTGAAGGCGGTCGATCGTCGCGCCGACGCCCCAGGCGCTGGCGACGGTGACCATTCCTTGATCGCCCATACCGTTCCCTCCTTCCGCGCCGGCCCATCTTCGCGTACGGGTGCGCGATGGACGGACGACCGGCCCGTCCGGATGGTTCCGCCGCCGAGCGATGAGTTCTCGGGCCGCGGCCGGTCTCAGGTGGTGGACGTCGTGAACGGGTGAAGGGGAGACCATGAAGAGCGATGTGTGGCCGATGGTGCACGCCGAGCGCGCGGCGCTCATCGACGATCTCGCGGGGCTGGCGGACGAGCAGTGGCGGATGCCCTCCCTCTGCGGTGAGTGGACGGTGCACGAGGTCGCCGCGCACCTGGTCGACACGGCGCTGACGACGCGCCTCGGTTTCGTGGTCGCGCTCGCCAGGGCGCGGTTCGATTTCGACCGGCAGAACGCGCGCGGTGTGGAGCGCGAGCTGGGCGCGACACCGCGGGTGACACTGGAGCGGTTGCGCCGGGTCGCCGCGCGCACCTCGGCCCCTCCGGCGCCCCTCGACACCCGGCTCGTCGAGGAGGTCGTGCACGGGGAGGACATCCGGCGGCCGCTGGGCCTGGCCCGCGAGTATCCGCGGGAGGCCGTGGTCAGGGCGCTCCGGTTGCAGGCGCGGACGTCGGCGTCCCTCGGCGGCGCCAAGGAGACGGCGTCGCGCGTCCGGCTGACGGCCACGGACGCCGGGGTGTCGATCGGTGACGGACCCGAGGTGAGCGGACCCGCGCTCGCGCTGCTGCTGGTCATCTCCGGGCGGCGGACGGCGCTGGAGGAGCTGGACGGGCCCGGGGTGGCCGCGCTGACGTCCGCCGCCTGAGGATGTCTCGGGCACGCAGAATGGGGACATGGACGATCTGACGCCGATACGGACGGTCTCCGACTGGTTCGGGGTGCCCATCTCGACGTTGCACTACTGGGAACGGCGCGGGCTGCTGGAGCCGCGCCGGCGCTCCGGGCAGCGCTGCTTCGACCCCGAGCAGGTGTACCGGGTGGCGCTGATCAAGCTGTGGCGGGAGACCGGGCTGATGTCCATCGAGGAGATCGGCGTGCTGCTGCGCCGGGCCGAGGCCGGCCCGCGGTGGCGGGAGACCGTACACGACCGCATCGCCGCGCTGGAGGAGCACATCGCCCGGTTGGACGCGGCGCGCGACTACCTCCGCTACCTCCTCACCTGCCGGCACGAGGGCGCCCCTGAGGGCTGCCCGCTGTTCCGGGAGTCCGTTCCCGTGCCCTTCTGAGAGGTCGGTGGGAGCGGGGCATGACCAGGGCCGCGGCCAGCGCGGCGGCGGCCACGCAACCGGCGGAGACGAGGAACGCGACGGTGTGACCGTGCGCGAGCGCGTGCGGGGCGTCCGCGCCACCGCGCCCGGGATGCGCGGCGGCCCAGTTCCCCGCCGCCGACGCCGAGACCGTGCTGATCACGGCGAGCCCGATCGCCCCGCTGGTCTGCCGGACGGTGTTCAGCACACCCGCGGCGAGCCCGTTCCGGGACGGCGGGACGCCGCTGGTCGCCACCACCGTGATCGGCGTGAACGCGGCACCCGTCCCGAAACCGAAGACGCACCCGGACACCACCACCGTGAGCACGTACGAGCCGTCCACGCCGAGGAAGAAGGCCACCCCGGCGAACCCGGCCGCGCCGATCAGGCAGCAGGTCACGACGGCGCGGCGCGGCCCGAGCAGGACCGTCAGCGGGCCCGCGGCCCGCGCCCCGGCGAACATCGCGACACCGACCGGAAGGTAACCGAGCCCGGACCGCAGCGGTGTCCAACCGTGCACGTCCTGGAGGTACAGCGACAGCAGGATCGGGCTGGCGAAGAAGCCCAGGCCGTGCAGGAGCATCACCAGGTTTCCGCTGCTCACGGCCCGTGAGCGGAAGATGCCCAGCGCCAGCAGGGGCTCCCGCGACCAGCGCGCCTGGTGCAGCAGGAACACCCCGAGGAGGGCGAGACCGCCCGTTAGCGCTCCCGTGACCTCAAGGCTCGTCCAGCCCGCGACGGCGGCGTGCGTCACCGCGTACACCACGCCGGTCAGCCCGGCGGTGGCCAGCGCGGCGCCCACCACGTCCAGCCGGGGGCGGCGGCCCGGGGCGTCGCGGCGCGGCAGTCCTCGCGCGGCGCCAATCAGGGCGAGGGCCCCGAGCGGGACCACCACGAAGAACACCCATCGCCAGCCCGCCCACCCGGTCAGGGCGCCCCCGACCAGGGGGCCGGACGCGGCGCCGACCGCCCCGACCGCGCTCCACGTGCCGAGCACCCGCGCCCGCCGCGCCGGATCGGTGAACGTCGTGGTGAGCAGCGACAGCGTCACCGGCGCGAGCAGGGCTCCACCGAGACCCTGCACCGCCCGCGCGGCCAGCAGCGTTACCGGCGTTACCGCGAGCCCGCCGAGCAGGCTCGCGCCGGTGAACACCGACATGCCGGTGAGCAGCATCGCGCGGTGCCCGAACACGTCCGCGCACCGTCCGCCGAGCAGCAGGAACCCCGCGAACGCGAGCGTGTAGGCGTTGACGACCCAGGGCAGCGCGGCGGTCGAGAACGCGAGCGAACCACGGATGTCGGGCAGCGCCACCGACACGATCGTGGCGTCCAGGATGACGACGAACGACCCCGCGCAGGCCAGCGCCATCACCAGCCGCTCGTGCCGCCGGACGTGCTCATCCCGCCGCGGCGCCGCGGCGCGCCGCCCCCGCACCGGCGGCCTCATGCGGGCTCCTCGTCGCGCTCGCCCGGCCGGGCGGAGACGCGGCGCTCCAGCACCGGGCTCGCGTAGCGCGCCTCCGGCACGTCGAACAGGCCGTCGATGGCGGGGCGGGCAGCGGCATAGGACGCGACGAGCCCGGCGACCTGCTTCTCGCCCGCGGGAAGGAAAGCGGCGGCAAGCAGACTCCGCACCCGCACGGTCACGTCGCGGTACACCGCGCTCTCCTCGGTTGCCGCGGTAGGCCGCGCCTCATCGGGCGAGCTCGCGCGCCCCTCACCTGCTACTACCACTTCGCTTTCCGCGCGCCGTGTGCCTGGGTCCCCCGGGTTCTCGTCGCGCGTGGTCACGCGGTCACCTCCGCCGCCGGTTCGGTGGCCGCCGCGTCCAGGCCGGGGGTGCGCCGGTGCCAGGCGGTGTTCCGCTGGAAGGCGTCGCCGACCCGGAGGATCGCGGCCTCGCCCGCCACCGGCCCCGCGATCTGCATCGACAGGGGCAGCCCGGACGCGGTGAACCCCATCGGCACCGCGAGCACGGGATTGGCGAGCGGGTTCCAGTACGGCGTGTGGATCTTCCCGAAAGCGCCCGCGTCGTCCTGGTGGCCCGCCTCGTCGGCCAGGGCGTCGAACGGCGGCGCGCCGATCGACGCGGTGGGGCAGACGATCACGTCGACGTCCGCGAACAGCGCGTCGACGGCCTGCTGCGCCACCTGCCGGACGCGCTGCGCCTGGACGTACTCCGCGCCCGACACCAGCGCGCCCATGGCGAGCAGCCCGCGCGCGGCGGCGGTGTAGTCGTCCCAGCGGCGGGACAGGTCGGCGCGGTGGTAGGCCAGGCCCTCGCTGGTCGCGGTGACGAAGGTCGCGGTGACCATCTCCCGCCGGTAGGGCAGGCCGACCTCCACCGGGACCGCGCCCAGCCCGGCCAGGACGGACACGGCCTCCTCGAACGCGCCGGGCACCGCCGGGTCGCCGTCCGCCGGGAAATGGTGCTCGCGCACGACACCGACCCGCATTCCGGACAGGTCTCCCTCGAAGCGAGGTTCGGTGAAGGAGGCCGTCCCGGCGATAACGCCCAGTACCGCCGAGCAGTCGCGGGCGCTGCGGGCCAGGGGGCCGACGCGGTCGAGGCTGTATCCGAGCGGCACGCACCCTTCGACCGGGACGCGGCCGAACGTCGGCATCAGCCCCGTCACCCCGCAGAAGGCGGCGGGCATGCGGATGCTTCCGCCGGTGTCGCCGCCGAGCCCGGCGAGGAACATCCCCGCCGCGACCCCGCTGCCGGAACCCGAGCTGGAGCCCCCGGCCCAGGACCCGTGCCGCCAGGGGTTGCGCGGGACCGGGAAGGGTTCGTCCGGCTCCGGGAGCCCGCACCCGAACTCCATAGCGGTCGTCTTCCCGGTGAGCACGGCGCCGGCCGCGCGCAGCCGGGCCACGACCGGCGCGTCCCGTCCGGCGCCCCAGGCCGGGTCGAGGACGAGGCTCTGCGCGGTGGTCGGGCCGTCGGCCACCGCGATCGTGTCCTTGACGCCGACGGGGACGCCGTGCAGCGGCCCCCGGTCGACTCCGCGCGCCAGTTCCTCGTCCGCGCGCCGGGCCGCCGCGAGCGCCTGCTCGTCGAACCGCGCCAGATACACCCCGAGCACCGCGTCGGACCGGTCCGCCGCGGCGATCGCCGCCTCGGTCAGCCCGACGCTGGTCGCCGTGCCGTCCCGCAGCGCCTCCGCGGCCTCGGTCAGGGTCAACGCCTCGATCACGTTCCACCTCCGTCACTCCGCCCCTGTCGGGCGGCAGGCAGAACGCAACCTTCGTAACTCAACCCGGGTTGAGTGCAACCGGGTGTGAGTGACGTCTCCCCTCGGCGGGACGGCCCCGGGGCGTCCGGGGAGGACGCCCCGGGACCGTGACTTCAGGGTGTCAGCGCAGGCCGTAGGCGCGGGTAACGGTCTGCTGGACCGCGTTCCCGGAGCCGTCGGCGGCCTTGAACCTCAGGGCCGCGTAGCCGTTGCCGGTGGCGGGATGGGCGATCCCGGCCGTCCAGCGGTCGGTGCCGGCCGGGGTCAGCGGCGCGGCGGTCCAGGTCGCGCCGTCGTTGAAGGAGACCTCAAGCGACACCGAGGTCACGGCGGTTCCGCCCTCGGGACGCTCGACGGCGACCGCCAGCGGGAACGTGGTGCCGTACGGCGCGCGGCCGTTGGCGTCGAAGCCACCGGTGATCCGCGGCTGGAGCAGGCCGCGCAGGTGCTCGAACGGGTCCTCGGGCCGTTCGGTGGACGTGAAGCTCCAGCTCGTCTTGATGCCCGTGGCGTATCTCGACCAGGGGACCTGGCGGGTCGCGGAAAGGTCGAGCCGGTACTGCGCGCTGTCGGCGGGCACCGTCCAGTCTCCGGCGAGGGGGTTGGTGCTGGTCTCGCCGAACTTCTGCCCATTGCGGAAAAGGGTGAGCGTGCCGGTGGTGCCCTGCGAATTGTTGCCGGCGGAGTTCTCGTAGCCGAGCTGCCCGGTGTCGGCGAGCATCGGACGGGCGAGAAGCAGCCCCTGGCCGTGCCCGACCTTCATGGTCGGGCCGAAGGCCGCCTTGTTCCATGTCGCGGAAGAGGTGGTACCGGCGGTGTAGGAGCGGAACCCGGTCTGTTGCTCCACCACCTGGACGCCGTTCAAGTAGTAGAAGTACAGCCCCTTCCATTTCACGCCGTTCGCGGTGTAGTAGACGCGCTGGGTACTGGGCGCGCCGGCCGGGTGCTGGAGTCCGGGTGCCGCGCCGATCCCGTTGAAATCGGCGTAGTCGATATGCGGGCCAGGGGTCACCGATGGCACCCCTTGCGTGCTGTAGGTGGTGTTCACCAGGGCGAGGCTTTCCGGCGTCGCGGCGAAGGTCAGCGTGGACGGAATATGACCGGCCGTCGGGAACGCCAGGTTGTAGACGCGTGGGGACGGAAGGGTCGTCAGCGGTTCCGACTGACTTTCCGCATACAGGAAATGGTAGGGGCGGGTGGTATTGGCCGACGGCCATGCGCGCAGGCTGAGCCCTGGATAGCCGCTGATGATCGTGACGAGTTCCTGGCCCGCGATCGTCTGGACGAGTTGGGCGTGGTTGACGACGCGCGCGGCGGTCGCGGACGGGCTGACCGCCTTGACCTCCGCCGCCGTCCGCGCGTCCAGCAGGAGGTCGACGTCCGCGTGCACCTGGAGCGTGGGGTCGCCGTACAGCGCCAGGTCGGTGGGCGCCTCGCGGGGCCCGGTGAGCACGATGCCCGTCAGGCTGTAGTCGCCGTCCGGGACGCTTCCGGTGAGCGTGTCACCGGCCTCGACCAGCGCGAACTCCGCGCCGGTCGTCGCATCGACCAGGCTCGCGAGCGGTGCGACCGGGTTTCCGTCGACGTTGACGCCGCGCAGGGTGACCGTGTGGTCGGCGGCCTTGGGCTTCGGTTTGGCTTTGATCTTGCTGTGGCCGAGGGTGAACAGGGGCCCTGAGGAGCCGGGGAGCGGTGGCCGGGCGGCCGCGCCGGGCTCCGCCCGGGTGGCCGGGGTCGCCGGGGACGCCGTCGCCGCCTGCGGGGCGACGAGCAGCGCCGCGAGCGCGGCCCCGATGGTCAGGGTAGTTCTCCAACGCCTCACCTGGTTTCCCTTCTGTGCGATGACAGGAGGTCGAGGAGTGGGCGCAGAACCGGACGGAGTGATCCTGCGGGAGGATCGCACCTGCGGGGAGTTCCGTCCCTTCTTACATGATCACCCTAACCTTGATCGCACCGATTTTGTCCCGCGCCAATCGCGATAGTGATCATCGAGGTTCAGGAGTCCCCGGTTGCGGATGTGGCGAAAGGGTCGAGAGAGGCGCGAAGGATCGCCGGGAAGCGGAGGTCGAGGTAAGGGTTGATCCGGCGGGCGACAGCACGATCACGTGCGGACGCGGCGTGGTCGCCCAAGGCCGCGCGGATATCGGCGCGGTGCCGGTAGAACAGCGCGTTGCGCCAGCCGAGGCGCATCGCCCGCCGCTCGTAGCGGAGCGCTTGGCGGTCGCGGCCGTTGAGGTGCAGGGCCCAGGCGAGCGCGTCCGCGACGGTCACGGCGTGGCGGCGCGACCATTCGGCCCGTGCGTGCCGGAGCGCGCCCGCCGCGTCGCCGGAGTCGGCGGCGTACTCGGCGGCCTCCAGGTCGCCGACGACGCCGTTGGCGGCGAGCGACCGCCATTCCGCGCGCAGCAGTCCGTCCTGGCGGGCTGCCTCGCTCCGGTGCCCGGCGGCTCTCAGGACCTCGATGTACTCGATGAGATTTTGTGGACGCGGAACGCGGGCGACGAGGTCGCGGTAGCCCTCGGCCGCCGATTCCAGATCGCCGCGCAACGCGTGCACCCTGGCCCTTCCGCGCCGGGCGGGAACGAACGCCGGATCGGTGGCGAGCACGGCCCGGTAATGCCGGTCGGCCGCGTCCAGGTCGCCGGATCGGAAGGCGATGTCACCGAGGCGGGAACGGGCGCACACGACGTCCGACGAGGTGGCGGCCGTTTCGAGGACGCGTTCCGCGATCGCCCGCGCCCCGGCGTCGTCGCCCCTCATCTCCCGTTCGCGGGAGGCGCGGGCGGCGAACGCGGTACCGGAGCCGTCCATTCGGCCGATCGCCGCGCCGGCGGCCCGGTGGGCGCCGAGTTGGGTGTAGGCGTCGGCGAGCACGCCCTGGACATCGGCGCCGATCGCGGCGCCCCGCTCACCCCAGCCGACGGCGTCGGCGTATTCGTGCCGGGCATCGGCCAGTGACGCCATCGCGGCCGTCGCCGGACGGTTGCCGCCGCCGTTGATGCTCAGCGACCGGCGAAGGGCCTCCTCCGCCTTCGGGTAGAAGGCGGGATCGACGGTGGCCTCGGCCCGTTCGATGTAGGCGGCTCCGAGGGCCGCCCACGTCCGGTAGTCGCCCGGCGTGCGGCGCAGGCTGTTCTGGTACCGGACGATGGCGCCGGACGAAACCGCGACATGGCGCCTTTCGGGCGCGGTGCGATAGTGCGCCACATCGGCGCCGACCACCACGGTGACGGCCAATGCCGTGGCCGCCGCCAGGCGCAGCGCGTCGCGATGGGTCGGCACGGCCGCTTCTCCGTCTCCAGGGCGCGGAGCGAGACGCGGGGCAACCGCGGGGCGAAAGCTCCCTTATGCTCGTCCGCTAACGAATACTTCCGCTATCGGCGCAAAGTAGACGTCGAACGCCGTCGCACGGAAACCGTCACCCATTATTCGGCGCGGCCGTCCGAGGCCGGGAACGAACACGGTCTTTTGGCGAACAAGTTACCGCCGGATGGTATTGGCGGCGACCCGGGGCGCTATTTCGTGCCCGGCGGGATAGAGGGCGCGAGAGGCGGGGCATGATTGGGCCCATGGGCGCCTGGTTCACACGGGAGATCGTCGACAGCGGCCGGCTGCGGCTGTTCGTCTTCCTGGTGGCCTTCATCGCGGCGTTCCTTTTCATCCGGTTCAGCGTGCGGATGATCCGGCGCGGGGCCCGGTGGTGGCCGGGCAATGTCACGCCGGGCGGCCACCACGTCCACCATGTGGTCTTCGGGCTGGTGTTCATGTGCGTGGGCGGCATCAGCGGGCTGCTGGTCGCCGACGAGACCTCCGCCCTGGCCGGGGTGCTGGCGGGCGTCTTCGGCGTCGGGACGGCCCTGGTCCTGGACGAGTTCGCGCTCGTCCTCCACCTCGACGACGTCTACTGGAGCGAGCAGGGGCGCCTTTCGGTGCAGGTCGTCTTCATCGCCATCGCGCTGTGCGGCCTGGCGCTGCTCGGGCTGCGCCCGCTCGGCATCGGGGACGAGCAGGGCACCGCGGTGGCGATCGCCCTGACCCTGCTGTTCAACCTCCTGGTGACGCTGGTCGCGCTCGTCAAGGGCAAGGTGTGGACGGGCCTGATCGGACTGTTCATCGGCATCGTGGCCATTGTCGGCGCGATACGGCTGGCCCGTCCGGGCTCGCCTTGGGCGCGGCGCCGCTACGGCGAGCGGAAACTCGCCCGCGCCACCGCGCGCGACAAACGGCTGCGCGGCCCGTTCCAGCGCCTCGGCACCCGCCTGGCCGATCTGATCGCCGGTCGCCCCAGTTCCTGAAAGCCCGGAGGCGGCTACTCGGCCACCCGCGCGTGCAGGTGCATGTCGTGCCAGCCGTCCTCGTGGAGTACCGAGCTGCGCGCGGTTCCCTCCAGGGCATAGCCGCCTTTTATCGCGACGCTGCATGAGGGCATGTTCTCCACGGAGTGATAAAGCTCGACGCGGTGAAGCCCCGCGACGCCGAGGGCCCATTCGGACAGCGCGCGCAGCGCCTTGGGCGCTATGCCCTGCCCACGCGCCAACGGCCGCACCCAGTAGGCGCATTCGGCGACGCCCTCCTTGAGGTCCATCGTCCGCAGCCCGGCATGCCCGAAAATCTCCTCGCCTCTCGCGACCGCCCACCCGGCGGTCGTCTCGGTCTTCCAGCCGTCCGCCCAGGCGGTGATCATCTCCTCCGCCTCCTCGACCGACTCGACGCTGCGCACGCCCCACCGGCGGATCGACGGGTCCTGCCTGGCCGCGAGGAGGACGGGCGCGTCCCGGTGCGTCCACGGCCGCAGCACCAGGCCGTCGCCCGCGTCGATGACGGGCTGGGCGGACGCGGCGAGAGAGCCGGGTGGGACGACCGGGGGGACGAGGTTCGGCATGCCGCCATTCAACCCCACGGGCACCCGCCGCAGACGTCCCTCCCCCGCCGCGAACGGGCCTTCGGAGGGGCCGGACGCCGCCGTCCGCACCGGGGTTAAGCGAGACCGAAAGGTGCGGTGAAGCAGCCCTCACGCCAGCGGACCGTCCCGCTTGAGAGAATGGGGTGACCCGTTAAAGGAGACGTGATGCACGACCTGACCATCACCATCGGCGGAGACCTGCCCGTCCGCAGGCTCGGTTTCGGCGCCATGCAGCTCACCGGCCCCCAGATCTGGGCCCCTCCGGCCGACCGGCCCGGGGCCGTCGCCGTGGCGCGCCGCGCCGTGGAACTGGGCGTCACCTTCATCGACACCGCCGATTCCTACGCGCTCGGGGCGAACGAGGAACTGCTCGCCGAGGCCCTGCACCCCTATCCGGAGAACCTGCTCATCGCCACGAAGGCGGGGCAGAGCCGGCCCAGCGCGTCCGAATGGGTTCCGCTCGGACGCCCCGAGTACCTGCGCCAGCAGGCGGAGTTGAGCCTGCGGCGGCTGCGCGTCGAACGCATCGACCTGTACCAGTTGCACCGCATCGACCCGAAGGTCCCGGCCGCCGACCAGTTCGGCGCGCTCAAGGGCCTCCAGGACGAGGGCAAGGTGCGCCACATCGGCCTTTCCGAGGTCTCCGTGGCGGAGATCGAGGCGGCCCGGGAGGTGGTCGACATCGTCAGCGTGCAGAACCTCTACAACCTGGAGAGCCGCCAGCACGAGGACGTCCTCGACTATTGCGAGCGCGAGGGCATCGCGTTCATCCCGTGGATTCCGATCGCGTCCGGGAAGCTGACCCGTCCCGGCGGACCCGTCGCCCGGGTCGCCGAGGAAGCGGGCGCCACGGCCGCGCAGGTCTCCATCGCGTGGCTGCTCCAGCGGTCCCCGGCGATGCTGCCGATCCCGGGGACCTCGTCGATCGCCCACCTGGAGGAGAACCTCGCCTCGGCCGACCTGGAACTGACCGACGACCAGTTTCAGTTCCTCTCCAAGATCGCCGCGCCGTAGCCCGCGGCGGCGGCCAACTCCTCGACCATCGCGCCGATGGCGGGCCGCCGCGCCGCCTCCCGCCGCCACACCGCGTAGACGTGCCGGCTGAGCACCGGCCGCACCTCGGCGACGGTGACGCCCGGCGGCACCTCGTCCCTGCCGAGCCGCGGGAGGACGCACACCCCGAGCCCCGCCGCGACCAGCGCCAGCTGCGTCGGGTGCTCGGCGGCCGTGTGGACCACCCGCGGCTCGGCGAACGTCCGCAGCAGCCACCCGTGGCAGACGGCGCCGACGGGCCAGGTGATCCATTCCTCGCCCGCCAACTCCTCCACCCCGACGACGGCGCATCCCGCGAGCCGGTGCGAGTCCGGCAGGGCGATGTCGACGACGTCGTCCAGAAGGGGCGCCTTCAGCAGTCCGTCGGGCAGTTCGAGCGGCGCGTTGAACCAGTCCTGGACGATCGCGACGTCCAGTTCCCCGCGTGCCACGCGCGTGCTCGCCGTGCCCGGTTCCAGTTCCGAGACCTCCACCGCGAGATCCGGATACCGCACCCGCATGGCCCCGAGGGCGGTCGGCAGCAATCCGCGCACCGCGGTGGAGAAACCGGCGACGGAAAGGCGCCCGGCGACCGTGCCGCGATGCCCCTCCAGGATGGCCTCGGCCTCGTCGACCAGCGACAGAATGCGCTCGCCGTATCCGACGAGGACCATGGCCGCGCCGGTCAGCGCGACGCCGCGTCCGGCCCGCTCGACCATCGGCTGACCGGTCTCCCGCTCCAACTTCGCGATCCGCTGGGAAACCGCGGACGGCGTTATGTACAGCGCCTCCGCCGCACCGGTCAGCGATCCATGATCACGCACCGCGCACAACGCCTGAAGCAACAAGAAATCGAACACCGAACCCCCTCACCCGAACCTTAGCGACAATGCGGGCTGATAATGTGACCGGTGGTGGTCGAGCCCATGCGGACGGTCGCCTTCCGCCGGTCCCCGAGGCCGAACACCGCCGCACCCTTCGGGCCAATCCCCCTGACCAAAGGGACAGGTGTTGCACGTGTCAGAATCCGTGGAAAGCGTGACGCCGGAGACCGAGGCCTCCTGGCTCGGGCGCCTCGTCGCCCTGTTCACCCCGGTCTTCTCCGTGGCGGCCGGCTGGTTCGCCGGGCTGATCGCCGAGATCGTCCCCGGCGCCGAGCTGGACCAGACGCAGCTCACGACCTTCATGGTCGCGGCCATGACGGCGGCCCTCGCCACCGCCTGGAAATGGCTCCAGGGCTGGCAGCAGCACGAACGCCTCGTGGCCGAGGGGAAGGCCGTCCCGGTGAAAAGCGCACGTTCCAAAAAGCGCGCCTGAACCCGCGCCGCCTCGGCCAGGAAGGGCACTTGATCTGCGACTTTATCCCGTGCGCTTCCTGACGTTCACCCGGCGTCGTAGATCGTCATCACGGAAAGCACGGCCGGGCGACCCCGAGTTCGGTCGCGATCGGTGAATTCCGACGTTTCCTGGCGTTCACCTCAGGGACGCTTTGGGTTGGTAGCCATGGCGCGTGAACAGTGGATTGGTTTGGGCGGTCGCGCTGTCGTGCCTGGGCCTCACCGGATGCGCCGCGGCAACCGCGTCGGTGTCCAGCAAGGACACGATCGTCGTCGGCGTCAAGGACGACCAGCCGGGGCTCGGGCTCATGGAACGCGGTTCCCACCGCGGGTTCGAGGTCGACGTCGGAACCTACATCGCCGAGCACATGGGCGCGAAGCACATCACCTTTCGGACCGTCCGCTCGGACAACCGGGAACGGCTCCTGAACGCGCACACGGTCGACCTTGTGCTGGCCTCGTACTCGATTACTCCCGACCGTGCGAAACTCGTCACTTTCGGTGGCCCGTACTATGTCGCCCACCAGGACATCATGGTCCGGCGGCCCGAGAACAGGATCCGGGGGGTGCGCGACCTCGCCGGACGGCGGATGTGCCAGGCGAGCGGCTCGGTCTCCACTGAGCGGGTGGTGATCGGGCTGGGGATCCGCCCAACGCTCGTGCCCGCGTCGTCCTACAGCGAGTGCGTCGGAAGGCTGCTCGCCGGCAAGGTGGACGTGGTGTCGACCGGTGACCTCGTCCTGGCCGGGTTCGCGGCCCGCTACCGGGACCGTGTGAAGATCATCAACGCGCCCTTCACCGACGAGCGGTACGGCGTCGGGCTGCGCAGGGGCGACATCGACGGGTGCGAGGGCGTGAACCGGGCCCTCACCACCATGTACCAGGACGGAACCGCCGCGCGGCTCCTGAGCAAGTGGTTCGGCGCCTCCGAGCTGAAGATGACGACGTCCGTCCCCGAGTTCGAGGGCTGCTCGTAGCCGTCGCGCCGGGAAATGTCGGTGGCGGCCGTTAGCGTGGGGTGATGCACGAGGAACGGGATGTCTGGGAGGAGCTGCGGGGCGCCGGGTTCCTGCACGCGGTGCGGGAGGCGCACCGCGAGGCCACGCTGGCGGTCTTCGGGGGGCTGAGCCGCGCCGCGGGGTTCAAGGAGCGCTCGTTCGGGGTCGGGGCGTTCGACGTGCTGGAATCGCAGATCGACCGCGTCTTCGAGGGCGACGGGCGGGTCGTCCGGGACGATCTGAACGGGTCGCCCGGCTGGCGCTACGGCCCGTACCGGGTGCTGACGAAGCGGCACGAGTTCGGCGCCGTGCGGGCGGTCCGGTGGGACCGCGACAGCCCGACCAAGCAGGCCGTGGCACGGCAGGGCTACGCGGAGGACCCGCAGCTCGCGCTGGATCTCGGGATCGCCCGCGACACGCCCGGGGTCCTGACGCTGGTGCTGGCCCACAGCGCCAGCGAGGAGCCGCTGGAGATGGAGCTCTACCTGGGGCGGCCCAGGTGGAACGCGGACGGGGGGACGGCCTGGCACTGGGTGCGGGAGCTGAGTGACGAGGCGCTGGGGCGTGATCCACGTCGTAAGCTCGTCGAGCGGACGTTGCCGCTGTGGAGCGATGCGGCCGATGTGCCCATGCGGCTCCGGGAAGAGACGAGCACTGAAACGGCCTAGTGGACGATGAACGGATGGCCCGGCGGGCCGCCGGGCCGCCGTTCGACTGCGAGCGGCTGACGCTGGCCCGGCGGCTCAGGGGGCTGCGCAAGAACCAGCTCGCGCAGCGCGTCGGGACCACGCCGAAGGCGATCGGGCAGTACGAGGCGGGCGTCCACCGCCCGCCGGACGCGACGCTCGCGCGGCTGGCGATCGCGCTCGGCGTCCCGGTCGAGTTCTTCCGGCCGGGCCGGAGCCCGGTCTCGATGGACGGCGCGCACTTCCGGTCGCTGCGGTCGACGTCGCAGATCGAGCGCGACCAGGCGCTCGCCTACGGCCGCATCGCGACCGACGTCGTCGCCGCGCTGGAGCACGCCGTCGACTTCCCGGCCGTCGACCTGCCCGAGTACTCCGTCCCGCCCGACGAGATCGCCGGCAGCGGCCCGGTGGAGGCGGCGAAGGTCACCAGGAAGGCGCTGCTCGGCGAACCGGGCCCGGTCGCGCACGTGGTGCGGCTGCTGGAGGCGCACGGCGTGATCGTCCTCGTCCTGCCGGACGCGGCGGAGCGGGTGGACGCCTTCAGCGTCGGGATCCACCCCCGCCCGATGGTGTTCTTCAACCCGGCGAAAGGCGACTACTGGCGCAACCGCTTCGACGGCGCGCACGAGCTGGGCCACCTGGTGATGCACGCCGACGCCGAACCCGGTGAACGGATCGTCGAAGATCAGGCGAACCGTTTCGCGGCGGAATTCCTGATGCCCGAAGAGGGAATCTCCGAGCAATTGCCGGGAACCGCCGACTGGGACCGGCTCGCCGAGTTGAAGCGGGTATGGGGCGTCAGCATGGCCGCGCTCCTTTACCGCTCCCGCACGCTCGGGATCATGAAGGAGAACGCGTACCGGAACGCGATGAGCACGATGAGCGCACGCGGCTGGCGGCGCCAGGAACCGGGCGGCGTCAGAGCGCTCGAACGGCCCACGATGCTGACCAGGGCGGTCGAACTGGTCGGCGCGGCGGGCACCGACCGTGACCGGCTCGCCGAAAGCGCGCGCGTCACCCGCGCCGATCTGGACCTTCTCGTTCCGCCCCGTTAGAACGCCATTTTGGAGCGGTCCTGAAGGGCGAAATGAGTTACATATCTCTGTCCGGCGGTTCCCTGCGCGCCCGCCATTGACTGTGAGAAGCTCCCAGGGTTGTCAGAAACGAGACCTGGAGATCTTGTGCTGGACAATCGGCAGGCCGCGCCGACCGCGATGCGCATGCAGATCGGCGCCCGGCTGCGGCGCCTGCGGGAGGAGAAGGGCATCGGGCGCGCCCAGGCGGGCGCGGCGATCCGCGGCTCGGCGTCCAAGATGAGCAGGCTGGAACTCGGCCGGCACGCCTTCAAGCCCCGGGACGTCCACGACCTCCTCGACCTCTACGGCGTACACGACGCGGGCGAGCGCGAGGGGCTGCTCGACCTCGTCCGGCAGGCGCGGCGGCCCGGCTGGTGGCAGTCCTTCGGCGACGTCGTGCCGAACTGGTTCGAGCAGTACCTCGGGCTGGAGCAGTCGGCGTCCTCGATCCACTGCTACGAGGTCCAGTACATCCCCGGCCTGCTCCAGACCCGCGAGTACGCACAGGCGGTCATCGGCCTGGAGCACCAGGAGGGCGTCGACCGGCGCCTCTCCGTCCGGATGGCCCGGCAGGAGATCCTGCGCCGCCCCGACCGTCCCGCGCAGCTGCGGGCGGTGATCGACGAGGCGGCCCTGCGCCGCCCGATCGGCGGGCCCGCCACGATGCGCGGCCAGATCGAACACCTCATCGCGGTCTCGGAGGGCATGGACAACGTGAACGTGCGCATCCTGCCGTTCGCGGCGGGCGGCCACGTCGCGCTCGGCGGCCCGATCACGGTCGTCCGCTTCGCCCACCACGACCTGCACGACGTCGTCTACCTCGAACAACTCACCGGAGCGCGCTACCCCGAGGGCCATGAGGCCGCCCGCTACCAGGAGATCATGGACCTGGTCACCGGCCGCGCCTGCCACCCGGCCCGCACCGCCGCCTTCCTCAAGGACCTCCTCTCCGACCTCTGACCCGCCGAGGATCACGGGCGAGGCGGTGGCGGTGCTGATGAGGCCGATGAGATGGCCCTCTGGGTCGTTGAACTTGCCCATGGTCAGGCCGCCCCTCACCACGTCCGGGCCTGGCGCTCGGCCTGCGCCGACGCGGTCTCGACGTCGTCGACCTCCACGAAGATCGTGACGTGGCCCCGGCAGCCCTCGGCGCGGGTCGGTCCGCGCCAGGAGGACGACGGGGTCTCCGGGACCTCGAACACGGCGCCGCCGATTCCCACGCTCGGCCCTGACGTCCTCCTCACCTGACACCAGCCCGTAGCGCTGGATTGTCCGCGCTGATCAGCCAGCCGACCATGTCGGAGTAGAACCTCTGGGCGGCCTCGCCGTCCCTGCCCTCGATCTCGAAGTGGACAACAGCGTTTCCCACCGAGACCACCAGCGCACCGCTCCCTGAGCGGACCACGCGGCCCACCGGCGGCGCCCGCACCCGCGCCCGCATCGGCACCCGCATCGGCACCCGCATCGGCGCCCGCATCGGCGGTGGCGGCAGCGGCGGCGGTGGCGGCTTCCGCAGCGGTGGGGGCATGCCGTGTTCGTCGGGCCGGTCGGAGGGTCGGCTCGTTCTGGTGGGGGACGTTGTCCCTCGGATGGGGGAGTTCGTGGCGCGCGGACGTTCCTAGGCTCGCCGCGTGACTTCATCGACCTGGGGTTTCTCGGCCGCGATCGCGTTCGCCGGGGGCCTGCTGCTCAACACACTGATCATGGCCTACGGCGCGCGGCGGTTGCTGGACGCGCGTTTCTCGCTGTTCCGGACGGTCGTCGCCGGGGTCATGGGGCAGGCCGCGGCGAGCCCGATCATCGGCGCGCTCGTCGGCGGGCTGGACGCGCGCCGGGAGCTGACCGCGATCGCGTGGTTCGTCATGCTGGGGCTCGCGTGCGCGCTGCTCGTGTCGATGACCGTCCTGGTGCTGTGGGAGGCGTTCGTCCCGACCGGGTCCGTCCCGTCGCCGCTGCTGTGGACCCGGGGCGTGCGGTCGCGGATCGCGCGGGCGCGGCGGTACCGGCAGATCACGTTCGTGCTGCTGCGTCGCGGGCTCGGCCCCTACCTGCGGGGACGGGCGCGGCGCGGGCCGAGCACGCGGGCGGGGCGGGAGCGGCTCGCGCGGTCGCTGACCTCGGCGCTGGAGGAGGGCGGCGTGGTGTTCGTCAAGCTCGGCCAGGTGCTGTCGACGCGGCGGGACGTCCTGCCGCCGGAGTTCGTCGCGGAACTCGGGCGGCTCCAGGACCGTGCCGCGCCCGTCCCGTGGCCGGAGATCGAGCGGGTGGTCCGGGAGGAGTTGGGCGCGCCGCCCGAGGACGTCTTCGCCGCTTTCGACCGGGTTCCGCTGGCCGCCGCGTCGGTCGCGCAGGTGCACACGGCGAGGCTGCGGTCCGGGGAGGAGGTCGTCGTGAAGATCCAGCGGCCGGACGTCCGCGCGGTCGTGGAACGGGACCTTGACATCGTCGGACGGCTGGCCCGCACGTTGCGGGCCCGCGCCGGGTGGGCGCGCTCGATGGGCGTGGTGGACCTCGCCGAGGGGTTCGCGGCCGCGTTGCGCGAGGAACTGGACTTCCGGGTCGAGGCGGGCAACATGGCCTCGGTGGCGGCGGCCGCGACGGCGCGCGGGTCGGACGTCCTCCTCCCGCGCCCGCACGCGGACCTGTGCACCGGGCGCGTGCTGGTGATGCAGCGGCTGCCCGGGGTCGCGCTGAGCAAGGCGGGCCCGTCGATCGACGCGCGCGGGCTCGACCGGAAGGCGCTGGCGCGCGTGCTGCTCGACACGCTGCTGCGCCAGATCGTCTTGGACGGGATCTTCCACGCCGATCCGCATCCGGGCAATGTCCTGCTGCTGGACGACGGGCGCCTCGGCCTGATCGACTTCGGCTCCGTCGGACGCCTGGACTCCGAGCTGCGCGCCGCGCTGCGGCGGATGCTGCTCGCGATGAACCGCGCCGACCCGGTCGCGGTGGCCGACGCGTTCCTGGAGGTCGTCGCCCGCCCGGACGAGCTGGACGAGCAGGGCCTCGTCCGCGCGCTCGGCGCGTTCATGACCCGCCACCTCGGCGCCGGCACGACCCCGGGCATGGCGATGTTCACCGAGCTGTTCCGCCTGGTCGCGCGGTACGACCTGGCGGTCCCGGCGGAGATCGCGGCGGTATTCCGGGCGCTCGCGACGCTGGAGGGCGGCCTCACCGAGCTGGCGCCGGGCTTGAGCATCGTCACCGAGGCACAAACGTTCGGCGAGACCTACCTGCGGGAGCAGATGCACCCCGAGTCGGTGCGGGACGCCGCCGCGGACGAGCTGACCGCGCTGCTGCCGATGCTGCGCCGCCTCCCCCGCCGTCTGGACCGCATCGCCGCGGCCGCCGAGGCCGGACGGCTGACCCTGAACATCCGCCTGTTCAGCGACGAACGGGACCGCCGGACGGTCACCGGCCTCCTCCAGCAGGTGCTCATCACGTTCCTCGCCTCGACGGCGGGGATCATGGCGGTGATGCTGCTCGGCCTCGGCGACGGCCCGCCCATGACCGGCGAGGTGACCCTGTACGAGTTCTTCGGCTACTGCCTCCTCGTCGTCTGCTCGGTGCTCGCCCTCCGCGTGCTGGCGGTGATCTTCCGCCGCTGATCCGGCCGGTTCCGGGCCGTCGCCCGTGTCGCCGCCGGGGCAGCGCCAGCAGGAGCGGGACCAGGAGGCACGCCGCGCCGGCCGTGACCATCGCTCCCCCGGTCAGCGCGACCAGCCCCGGGACGGCGGGCTGGGCGATCCCCCAGGAGGAGCCGTGGAAGGCGAACCATCGCGGCCGGTCGGCCTCCGGCGCCGTCTCTGCGATCAGGGCGGGCCAGCGCCCTTGCAGGACGCTGTCGACCGCCGCCCACGCGAGGTAGCCCGCCGCCATGAGCGGGACGGAGCGTCCGACGGCCATGGCGAGCGTGAGGACGCCCAAGGCGACCGTCCCGATGACCAGGACGCGCTCGTGCCCGAGGCCGCGCAGGGCGTGGCGGCCCAGACGTCCCGTCAGCGGCGCCACCAGGGCGGCACCGGTCAGCGTCAGGCCGGGCAGCCACGCCGGAGCCCCGCGCTGGAGCAGGACGAACGGCACGAACATCAGCACCGCGAGATAGCCGCAGGCGAACGCCGTCCCCGCCGCCGTCAACCGCACCAGCGCGCCGGGCGGTCGCCACCCCGTCACGCCACGTCGTCCGAAGAAGCGAACCCGGGTGGTCGTCGTTTCAGGATCAGCGTGGCCCCTGGCGGGCGCCTCCCTTCCGGATGCCGGGGAACCGGGGTTGGGAAACGGGGCCTTCGAAGCGTCGGAGGCCGCCAAGCCGGATGCGTTTGAACTGGGCGTCTCCACGGCAAGGGTCTCGGGACCGGGAATGCGCGAGGCGGAGGGAAGTGGGTTCGTCGTCGGCGGGCGTGGAGGGCTTCGGGTGGGCTGGTCGGGGGTGAGGAGCGCCAGGGCCACGCCTGCGGCCAGGAGGCAGGTCAGGCCGTCCGCCACGATGAGCCATCGGGCGCCGAGCGGCAGCAGGAGCGCGGCGAGCAGGCCGCCGACCGCGCCGGACGCGACCAGTGACGTCCCGAGGAATCCGTAGACGTCGGTCTGGGCGTGACGATCGGTCAGCCGGGCCAGCGACTCCTGCGTGGCGGGTTCGTAGATCTCGAAGGCGAGCCCGACCAGTGCGACGGCGGCCAGCACCCACCCGGGGTCGCGGGCTCCGGCCAGCAGGAGCATGGTGGCGCCGGTCGCCGTCAGGCCCAGGACGATCACCGAGCGGGGCGCCAGGTGATCGAGGAGCAGGCCGCCCAACCAGCGCGAGACGAGCGCCGCGGCACCGAACACGCCGAGCGCCCAGGCCGCCAGGTCATGGCCCGCGAGGACGGCGAGGAACGGCAGGACGTACGCGCCCAGCTGGTTGAGCACGCGCACGCCCACCAGCGCCTTCACATCTCTCCGCAGTCTCTCGGTCACGCTGCGAGAGTACGACTCGGCTCTGACATTTCAGTACGGTCGCCTCCATGCCTCCGACGAAGACGTCCCGCATCAAAGAGCCCGCGCGTCCCAAGCTTCCGGCCGCGCCCGCGCCCGCCGGGCCCGAGCACGATCTCGTGGACGACGAGGTCCTGCGCGAGCTGCGGTTCGGCGCGCGGGACCTCTCCGGACGGGACGCGCAGGACGTCGAGATCGAGCGCTGCGTGTTCGACGGGACGCGGCTCCCCGCGACCGTCCTGGAGCGGGCGACGGTCGCCGACTCCGCGTTCGACCGCTGCGACCTGGCGAACCTGAGGCTCACCAACGCGCGGATGTTCAACGCGACCGTCACCGGGTCGCGGATGACCGGCGCCGCGCTGACCGACTGCGCGTTCCAGGACGTGGTGTACGAGGCGTGCCGCGCCGACCTCGCCGGGTTCCGGTTCAGCACGTTCAAGCGGGTCGTGTTCCGCGACTGCAACCTGGAGGGCGCGACGTTCCAGAACGCCGACCTGCGCGGGGTCCGGTTCCAGGAATGCCGACTCGGCGGCGCGCAGTTCAGCGGCGCGACGATGACGGGCGCGCGGTTCTCCGGCTGCGATCTGCGCGGGGTGGCGGGGGTGCAGAGCATGCGCGGCGTGACCGTGTCGGCGATGGACGCGCCGGGGCTGCTCGCCAGTTTCGCGGCGGAGCTCGACATCACGATCGAGGACGGCTGATCGAACACGTGTTTGACCCGCCGGATACATTGGGGGCATGACAGGCGCTTTTCAAGGCTCGCTGCTGGACGACACGGACGAGACAGGCCCGCGGCCCCTCACCTCCGCCCGCCGGACGCGGCTGGCCCACGGCGCCTGGATCGACGTCCTGCCCGGCTGGGTCCCGGGGGCCGACGCGCTCTTCGAACGGCTCCTCACGGCCGTCCCGTGGCGGGCGGAGAGCCGCCGCATGTACGACCGGGTCGTGGACGTCCCCCGCATGCTGGCCTTCTACCGGGAGGGCGACACACTGCCCGATCCCGTCCTGGACGAGGCGAAGGCCGCCCTCGACGAGCACTACACCCCGGAGCTGGGCGAGCCGTTCAGCACGGCCGGGCTCTGCCTGTACCGCGACGGCCGCGACAGCGTCGCCTGGCACGGCGACACGCTCGGACGCGGCGCGACGCAGGACACGATGATCGCGATCCTGTCCGTCGGGACGCCGCGTCCGCTGCTCCTGCGCCCGCGCGGTGGCGGCCCGACGATCCGCCGCGAACTCGGGCACGGCGACCTCATCGTGATGGGCGGAAGCTGCCAGCGGACCTGGGAGCACGCGATTCCGAAGTCGGCCCGCGCGCTCGGCCCGAGGATCAGCGTCCAGTACCGCCCGCACAACGTCCGCTGAGCCGTCCCCGGGCACGCGGGCGTCTCCAGCCGTCCCCGGGCAGGCGGGCGTCTCCAGCCGTCCCCGGGCACGCGGGCGTCTCCAGGCCGTGCCTACCGCCTGTGCCCGCCCTCGCCGTTGTGCTCCTTCGCCAGCTGCTGCGGGTCGTATCCGTGGAACGGGCGGTCGAAGACCCAGTTGTAGATCATCTCCCGGCAGATCTCGGGCTGGAACGCGGGCGCCTGGTGGCCGGAGTCCGGCAGGCTGACCTGCGTCAGGTTCCGGTACGCGCGGACGAACCCCTTCGGATCGCCTTGGGCCTGCGTCCAGGACGTCCTCGTAGTCCCGGTACAGGCTCTCCTTCTGGTCGATGCCGATGAACCCGGTCGTGTACACGTAGTCGACCAGGATCTTCAGCGACAGCTCGGGTTTGATCCAGCCGTTGCCGATGGCGATGCCCTGGAGGTCGAGTGCCGGCCCTCGTTCTGCCGGTTCTTCTCGTCGATCTTCGAGGCGATGTGCGGCACGTACTTCCCGCCGTGGCTCTGGCCGGCGATGGAGAGCGGGCACCGCGCGTACGCCTCGTGTTCGGCGAAGGACCTCTGGAGGCCCTCCCAGAACATCTCGCTGAGCGTGTCCTCGTCCTTGACGTACTCGGCGAGGTCGGAACAGCTGTAACCGGTGCCCACGGGCTGGTCCCAGAAGGCGACGTGCGCCTGCTGGTTGCCGCCGACGCGTGGACGCGCGGGGGCGACCGCCGCGTCGTCCTCCTCCCCTCACCATCCGGGGGCGGTAAAGCCTCGCCGACGACCGAGGGGCGGTGGCACGATTACGATGGTCCCCGCCCGTGGCCGAGGAGGTTCGTTTGCTGCGTCTGGTCGTCTCTCAGACCTCCCCCCGGGCGTACCGGACGGTCCTGGACGCGCTCCAGGCCCCGCTGCCGCCCTACAGCCCGCCGGGCCGGCACATCATGATCGAGCCGGGGCAGTACCCGGCGACGGGCTTCCGCAGCTCGGGCGACTTCGTGCTGACGGCCGCCGCGGGCCCCGGGTCGGTCACGCTCGACGGCGCGACGGACGCGACGATCGAGGTCACCGGGAACGTGACACTCCAGGGGCTGATCGTCCGGAACTGGAGCGATGAGGGCAACGCGCTGGACGTGGCGAAGGGCAGCGTCCTCGCCGAGCAGTGCCAGTTCGTGAGCCGCGCCGGGACGGTCGCGGTGAGCGTGTGGAACGGCGGGCGGCTGGCGCTCAAGGGCTGCCGGGTGCAGGACGGCGCGGTCGTGTACTCGGCCTCGTCCGGGCTCGTCGAGTCCACCGACCTCGCGGGGACGCAGAGCAACGCGCTGGCGATCCGCAAGGGCAGCGCGGTGACGGTGCGGGGCTGCCGCATCGAGGGCGCGACCGGCAGCGGGATCTGGGTGACCGAGGGGTCCAAGCCGCTGATCGAGCAGTGCACGATCTCGGCGCCGGGGTCGGCGGCGGTCCTGGTGGACGACCACGCGGACGCCGCGATCCGCAACTCGGCGTTCCACGGCAGCGGGACGTGCTCGCTGGTCGTCCGGGACAAGGGCAAGGCGCTCGCGGAGGACTGCCTGATCACCGACGCGGCGATGGAGGCGGTGTGGGTGACCGCCGCCGGATCGCTGACCGCGCGGCGGCTGCGGCTCCAGACGCCGCGCCGGACCGGCGTGGTCGTCGAGGAGGGCACCGGGTACTTCGAGGACTGCGAGATCCTCGGCGCGGGCAAGCACGGCGTGTTCGTCGGCGAGCGGGGGCGCGGCACGTTCGTCCGAGGGCGGGTGGCGGACGCGGCGGAGATCGGCGTCGCGGCGGTCGAGGGCGGCAGCGGGACGTTCACCGGCGTGACCGTGACCGGCAGCGGGGACATCGGCGCGAACGCCGACCCGGACTGCGAGATGACCCTGCGGGACTGCGCGATCGTCGACAACCCCGGCACGGGCCTCGTCATGGCGAGGACGGCGCGCGTCCACATGTCGGGGGTGACGAGCGAGCGGAACGGCGGGGAGGACATCCTCGACTTCGAGCCGGAGGTCGTCACCGCGAAGGTCGTGGAGACGGCGCTGGGCGCGGCCGCGGAGGCGGACGCGAAGGCGGGCGGCGCCAAGGCGGCGCCGGGCCCGAAGCCCCCCGAGCGGGCGTCCGCCGACGAACTGCTCGCCGAGCTGGACGCGATGATCGGCCTCGCCGGGGTGAAGCGGGAGATCAGGAAGCTCACCAACCTCCAGAAGGTCGCCGAGCAGCGGCGGCTCGCGGGCCTGCCGCCGGGCCCGACGATCGGGCGGCACATGGTGTTCGCGGGCCCGCCCGGGACGGGCAAGACGACGGTCGCGCGCCTGTACGGCCGGATCCTCGCGGCGCTCGGCGTGGTCGAGAAGGGCCAGGTCGTCGAGGTCAGCCGCGGCGACCTCGTATCGGAGAACGTCGGCGGGACGGCGCTGAAGACGGCCGACGCATTCGAGCGCGCGAAGGGCGGCGTCCTGTTCGTGGACGAGGCGTACGCGCTGGCCCGCGAGACCACCGGCACCGACTTCGGGCAGGAGGCCATCGACACCCTCGTCAAGCTCATGGAGGACCACCGCGACGAGGTCGTGGTGATCGCGGCCGGGTACTCGGCGGAGATGCGCGAGTTCCTCAGCGCGAACCCGGGGCTGAAGTCGCGGATATCCCGGACGGTCGAGTTCGAGAACTACGCCCCCGCCGAGCTGCTCCAGATCGTCGAGCTCCAGGCGGGCAAGGACGGCTACCGGCTCGCCGGCGACGCGCGGACCGCCGTCCTCGACCACTTCACCGCGGTGAAGCGGGACGCGAGCTTCGGCAACGGGCGCGCGGCGCGGCGGGTGTTCGAGGCGGCGGTCGAGCGGCAGGCGCAGCGGCTGGCCGAGCTGGTCGAGCTGCCGTCCAGCGAGGAGCTGAGCCTGCTGCTCGCCGAGGACCTCGACGTCGAGACGGGCCTGGCGGCGCGGTTCGGCGAGGCGCGGGACGCGGGGCAGGTCCGCGACGTCCTGGCGAAGCTGACCGGCATGACGGGCCTGGCGGGCGTCAAGCGGGAGATCGGCGACCTGCTCGACCTGCTCGCCTCGGCGCGGCGGCGCCGCGAGGCCGGGCTGGAGGCCGAGCCGTTCACCGGGCACCTGATCTTCGCGGGCCCGCCCGGGACGGGCAAGACGACCGTCGCGCGCCTGTACGGGGAGCTGCTCGCGGCGCTCGGCGTCCTCGCGCAGGGCCAGGTGGTCGAGACGGCGCGCGTCGACCTGGTCGGGCAGTACGTCGGGCACACCGCGAAGCGGACCGCGGACGTCTTCGAGCGGGCCCGCGGCGGGGTCCTGTTCATCGACGAGGCGTACACGCTGGCCCGGTCCACCGGCGGCACCGGGCACGACTTCGGCCAGGAGGCCATCGACACCCTCGTCAAGCTGATGGAGGACCACCGCGACGAGGTGATCGTCGTCGCGGCGGGCTACACCTCCGAGATGGAGGGGTTCCTGGCGGCGAACCCGGGCCTGGCGTCCCGGTTCGCGCGCACGCTCACGTTCGAGCCCTACGACGTGGACGGCCTCGTGTCGATCTTCGTGGGCAAGGCGGAGGGCGCCGACTACCTCGTCCCGGACGAGACGCGCGCGGCCCTCGCCGGCCACCTCGCGGCCGAGCGCGACCGGTTCCGGGAGGGCAACGGCCGCGAGGTGGACAAGCTGTTCCGGACGGCGGTCACCGCGCACGCCCGCCGCACCGAGCAGCTCGCGAACGGCGGCGAGGAACTGACCAAGGCGCAACTGGCGACCCTGCTCCCCGCCGACATCACGCCCGCCTAGTTCACCCTGCTCAGGTCGCCGGGCAGGTCGTGCCGGGCGCGGGGCGCTCTCCGGTGACGAGGTAGTGGTCGATCGTGTCCTGCATGCACGGGCCGCGGTTGTAGGAGCCGTGGCCGGAGCCCTCGTAGGTGAGGAGCGTGGCCGTCCTGCCGAGCTGCCGCGCGACGGTGCGCGCCCAGGAGTAGGGCGTGGCGGGGTCGTGCACCGCGTTCGCCAGCAGGATCGGCGCGTTTCCCTTCACACGCAGCTTGTGCTGCGGGTTCTTGACGGGGCCCGGCCAGCCGAGGCAGGCGGAGACGGCCATGACGGGACGCGCCTGGCTCATGTCCGGCGCGATCTTCTCGGCGCCTCGCATGATCTTCGCGTAGTCGGCGTACCCGCGCACCGGCAGGCTCCAGTCGGAGCAGAACTGCGCGGTGAACGGGTCCGTGCCGGTCGCCGTCCCGGTCGTGCGGGGCGACGTCCGGAGCGACCTCTGAGGCGACGTCTGGGGCGACGCGCCTCGGGTCGCGACGGGCTTGGACGCGTCCAGCGCGGCGAGCCTCGTCGCGAGGTCCGCCCAGTCGGGGCCGTAGAACGCCTTGTAGGCGAGCACGACGAGGTCGAACTCCGGGAGCGCGGAGCCGGGGTTCCGCGGATCCGGCAGCTTGCCGCGCGCCGCCCGCGCGCGGAGGTCGCGCCAGAGGGCGCGGACGTCGCGGCCGTGCAGCGCGCACTCCTCCGTCCTGTCGCACCAGGCCGCGAACTGGTCGAAGGAGTCCTGGGCCGCCGCCACCTCGGAGTTCACGAACCGCCGGGTGTCGCGGAGGCTGTGGTCGTCGACGCTCTCCAGGACCATCGTCCGGAACCGCTTCGGGAACGTCTCGGCGTACATCTCCCCCAGCAGCGTCCCGTAGGAGCTGCCGTGGAAGTTCAGCCGGGTCTCGCCCAGCGCGGCGCGTATGGCGTCCACGTCCCGGACGGTGCTGAGCGTATCGGCGTGGTCGTAGAGGGGGCCCGTCCGCGTGCGGCAGTCGTCCCGCAGGCGCTTGTTGTAGGCGAGCGTCGCGTCGAACTCCTTCCGGCTCTTCATGACCGGGGACGGACGCGCCGCCAGGAGTTCCGCCGAGCACGTCACCGGGTTGCTGGCGCCGATGCCGCGCGGGTCGAAGCTGACGATGTCGAAGCGGTTCTGGAGCCGCTCGCTGAACCGGTCGATGCCGCCCTTGAGCCTCGTGACGCGCTGGACGCCCGAGTCGCCGGGCCCGCCGGGGCCGAACACGAGCGTGCCGACGCGCGCGTCCGGGTCCTTGGCCTTGCGGCGCGCGATGGCGAGGCCGAAGGACGGGCCGTCCGGCCGCGCCCAGTCGACCGGCAGCCGCAGCGTCGCGCACTCCGCCTTGCCGTCGTCGCCGCATTCCGTCCACGCGATGGACTGCGCCCGCGCCGGTTGCGACATCACCGGCACGGCCGCCGCGACGAGCGCCAGGCTCGCCGCCATCATCACCGCACGCTGCATATATGTGGTCCCCTCACTCAGGTCCGCCTTCCGGCGGGCGCCGCCCGAGAGATCAAGTTAGGGCGGTGCGAGGGGCCTCGTAAGGCCGCCCAGGGAAGGACCAGGGTCGGCTCAGGGTGACCTCAGGGTCGAGGTCCCACCGCGCCAGGGCCACAGTTTTGTGGCAGCGCCCGCTTTCACGGCAGGGCGCGGCGGAGGAGCTGCGCCAGGTGCAGGGCCTCGCGGCCGGTGCCCTGGGCGACCTGCGTCCGGCAGGAGAAGCCGTCGGCGAGGACCAGCTCGCCGTCGGCGGCGCGCACCTTCGGGTACAGCTCGCGTTCGGCGCAGCTCTGCGAGACCTCCCAGTGGCCGGGCTCGAACCCGAAGTTCCCGGCGAGACCGCAGCAGCCGGACCCGATGACGTCGGTGTCCACGCCGAGGCGCCGCAGGACGGCGAGGTCGGGCGCGTAGGAGCCCTTGGCGTCCTGGTGGCAGTGCACCTGCGCGATCGCGCGGGCGTCCAGCGTCCCGAACGGCCAGTCGCCCTCGTGTTCCGCGACCAGCTCGGCGAGCGTGACCGTGGCGTCCGCGAGGCGCCGCGCGCGCGGGTCGTCCGGGAACAGCTCGGGCGCCTCGTTCCGCAGCATCACCGTGCAGGACGGCTCCAGCCCGACGACCGGCAGCCCGGCGTCGAGCGCGGGCGCCAGCACGTCCAGCGAGCGCCGCAGGACGCGCTTGGCGACCCCGAGCTGCCCCGTCGAGTGCCAGGTCAGGCCGCAGCAGACGCGGCCCGGCGGGATCAGCACCCGGTACCCGAGCGCCTCCAGCACCTCGACGGCGTCCCGTCCGGCCTCGGGCGCGTGGTACTCGGTGAACGTGTCGGGCCACAGGACGACCGTCCGCCCGCGCCCGGCCGGCGGCCTCGCGCGGAACCAGTCGCGCAGCGTCCGCTCCGCGAACCGGATCATCTGGCGGCGCGGCTCGACGCCCGCCGCCCGCTTGACCACCCGGGCGACCCGTCCGCGCGACAGCGCGGCGTTGACCAGGCGGGCCGTGCCGGGGACGGCGGTGACGGCGCGCGACCACAGCGGCAGCCAGCCCATCGAGTAATGCGCCATCGGACGCCGCCGCCGCGCGTAGTACCGATGCAGGAACTCGGCCTTGTACGTCGCCATGTCGACGTTCACCGGGCACTCGCTCGCGCACGCCTTGCACGACAGGCACAGGTCCAGCGCGTCGTGCGCCTCACGCGAGCGCCATCCGTCCGGCAGCGACTCGCCGCGCAGCATCTCCGCGAGGACGCGCGCCCGGCCCCGCGTGGAGTGCACCTCGTCCCGGGTCGCCTTGAAGGACGGGCACATCGCCCCCGTGTCGAGGTTGCGGCAGGCGCCGACGCCCACGCAGCGGTGGACGGCGGCGGCGAACGAGCCGTGGTCGCGGGTCAGCGCGTGCACGGGCGTGATCTTCAGGGCGTCGCGTCCGGGGCCGGGGCGCAGGTCGGCGTCCAGCGGGGCGGGATCGACGATCACACCGGGGTTGAGCCGGCGGCCCGGGTCGAACACGGCCTTGAACGCGGCGAACGCGTCCAGCAGGCCGGAGGAGTACATCGCGGCGAGCAGCTCCGAGCGGGCGCGGCCGTCACCGTGCTCGCCCGACACCGTCCCGCCGTGGGACACGACGAGGCGCGCCGCGTCCTCGGCGAACGCGCGGTAGCCCGCGACGCCGCGCGGCTCCTCCAGGTCGAAGTCGACGCGCAGGTGCAGGCAGCCCTCACCGAAATGCCCGTACGGGACACCGCGCAACCCGTGCCCGCGCATCAAACCGTAGAGTTCGCGCAGGTAACCGGCGAGCCGCTCGGGCGGGACGGCGGAGTCCTCCCAGCCGGGCCACGCCTCGCTGCCGTCCGGGAGCCGCGTCACGATCCCCGACCCGGCCTCGCGGATCCACCACAGCGCCCGCATCCGCGCCGGTTCGCCGACGACGACCGCCGTCGTCCCCGGAACCCGCTCCTGGACGGCCTCGGCGAGCGCCCGCGCCGCGTCCTGCGCCTCACCGATCGTGTCCCCGCCGACCTCGCAGTAGAGCCAGCCGCCACCCGGCGGGAGGTCGGAGCCCGCGTCGGCGCGGCCGGGCTGGTCACGCAGCGCGATGAGCAGGTCGGCGGCCATCCCCTCGACGGTCAGCGCCCCCGACCGCGCAACGAACGGCGCCACCTCGGCGGCCACGAAGACGTCAGGGAACCCCAGCACGGCCAGCGCGCGCGCCTTCGGAACCGGGACGAGCCGGACCGTCGCCTCCGTGACGATCCCGCACGTCCCCTCCGCGCCGACCAGAGCCTTCGCGACGTCGAACCCGTTCTCGGGCAGCAGATGATGCAGACCGTAACCGGAGACCTGGCGGCTGAACCTGCCGAGCTCGGTGCGGATCGCGCCGAGGTGCGCGTCGCGGAGCCGCCGCAGCTCGGCGTCGATCGCCGCGTCCCCGGACGTGCCGCGCTCGGCCCCGACCTCCCGTCCGCCGGGGAGCAGCACCCGCAGCGCCTCGACGTTCCCGGACGTGATCCCCCAGGCCACGCTGTGCGACCCGCACGCGTTGTTGCCGATCATCCCGCCGAGCGTGCAGCGCGAGTGGCTGGACGGGTCGGGCCCGAACGTGAGCCCGTACCGGGCGGCCTCGGCGCGCAGGTCGTCCAGCACCACGCCGGGCTCGACGACGGCCGTCCGCGCGTCCGGGTCGATCGACAGGACGCGTCGCAGGTGCCGCGAGGTGTCGACCACGATCCCGGTGCCGACGGAGTTCCCCGCGATCGACGTCCCGCCGCCGCGCATGGTCACGGGCAGGCCCTCGTCCTCGGCCAGCTCCAGCACCCGGCCCAGCTCCGCGGCGGTGCGCGGCTCGGCGACGGCGAGCGGGACGCACCGGTAGACCGACGCGTCCGACGAATAGGCGGTCCGGACGGTCAGTCCGGTACGGAAGACCCCGGGAAGCGCGGCCTCCAGCCGCCGAGCGAGTTCGGCCACACCCTCAAGGTTAGGACCGCCCGGCCAAGACGCCCCACACGACACCACCACCAACACCAACCCCGCACCACCCGCCGCGCCGCCCCGCCGCGGTGGGGCGCCGCGGCGCGGTTCCGCGTTGCGTCGTCGTCGCCTGAGGGGGCGGGGGGCGGCGGGTGCGGGGCACCGTACCGGGGTGGGCGATGCGCGCCTTCCGCGCGGGACGGTGCCTGGCAACAATCACCGGAAATGCTTCACTTCATTGTGGCGCCCGACAATTTCCGAGAAAAGTGGGGAGTTTGAGTCCCATGACTCAGCGGCCGTCCAACTCTCCGCTCCGGATGACGCGCACCAGCGCGCGCCACTGCGTGGAATTGAGCGAGAGCAGACCCGCCGCGTGGTCGTGGGAGTCGCGGACCAGCACCGAGGGCCCGGCCGCGGCGACTTCGACGCAATCTTGCCCCTCGCCGCTCGCACTGGCCTTGCGCCAGTTCAGCGTCCTCCCCTGATCCGGCCGATACACCATCCAGCAACCCTCCATCCATTGCCGGCGGGTGCCGTCTCGCCACCGATCGGGCAAGAACACCCGCCCGACGCGAGCCAAGCAGGGCACAACAAACCACGACCTTGTGGAAAATTTCCCGATCACGAGTGTAAACGGTTCCAGTTATTCCGCCTACACGGGAACACAAGATCACTCTGTGTGCTATGAAGGCCACTCGCCTTGGGGGTCGCCGGTGCGGCCGTCACCTCCGTTCTGCGCGGGAGCGGATAGGGAAGTCGGGCGTTCGGTCAGTCCATCAGCTCCTCGGCCGCCTGCCGGATCAGAGCGATCGACTTCTCCGGGGTGAGCGCCTCGTCCAGCAGGGTCTCGAAGTTGTCGCGGTACTCGGCGATCCGGGTGTCCTCGCCGGTGACCATCACGCTCGCGCTGGCCCGCCCCTCCAGGTAGAGGACGTCGCTGAGCCCGCCCTCGAACTCCAGCAGCGAGAACGGCCCGAAGATGCCGAGATGCGCGCCCGCGCTGAAAGGGATGACGCGGACGGTCAGCAGCTCGTCGGCCTCGGCGGACTCGGCGATGTGGCGGAGCTGGTTCGGCATGATCGCGGGATCGACCTTCACGCCGACATGGCGGCGGATCACGGCCTCGTCGATGATGTAGTTCTGGCGGGGCGGATCGTCGCGCTTGGCCAGCTCACGCTGCCGCTGCATGCGCAGCTTCACTCCGAACGCCTGCTGCTGCGGGGAGACGACGCCGGTGTACAGGACCTGGGCGTACTCCTCCGTCTGCAACATGCCGGGGACGAGCGTCCCGTGGAAGTGCCGGATGTAGGCCGCTCCGGCGGTGTACCCGACATAGGTGAGGAAGGTTTCGTCGAACTCGCCCCGGTAGGCGTTCCACCAGGCGGGCTCGCGCGCGCCGCGCGCCCACGACTGGAGCCGCTCCTGGCGGCTCTCCGACACGACGTCGTACACCGTGAGCAGCGCCTGAAGATCGGTGCGGGTGATCGTGTTCTTGCCGCCCTCGACCCTGATGAGCTTCGACGGGGACCATTCCAGGCGGTTCGCGACCTGCTCCTGTGTCATCCCCTTCTCTTTTCGGAGGCGCACGAGCTCGGTGCGCAGCAGCGCGCTCTGGACGATGGGCCCCTGGTCAGTGGTCATCTGTATCGCTCACCCTGTGTAGTCGGCGCCAGCAGCCCGTCTGCCAGGTGGCAGTCGGCGACCCGGCGGCGTACATGACGCCACTCCGTCATGTCCCTTCCCCCGAAGGTCGCGATCTGCCGACTCCTATCCCCACAACTGCGCTGAAATCTAGCATCTGGAGCTGGCGGCGTGCTGCATGTCGGCTGAGTATGTTGTAGCGTGCTTGGTAGCAGATTAGCAGGCTTCACGATGCGATAGGACGTCCCGCTAGCGAGAAGCCTAAGAATCTGGGAACGGAGGGTGAGGGGAAGGCGTCGACCCGGGTCGCCGCACGAACCTCGCCCGGACGGGAACCGCTCAGGAGGACAGCCTGATACGACACATTCGGCCGGTGCCGACGGACCGGCCAGATGCAGGAAACAAAACAGAGCCGCTCTCACTTCTCGCCGGTCACCGGTTGCGAGCCATGACGATCGACGAAAAGTGCGAGCGACTCCTGGAGACCGCGAGGGACGTCGCGCCGGGCCGTTCCGACATCCTGCAAAGACGCAGAGACACCGGCGTTGACCTGGCAAAACATTCCCTGCGGACTCACCCAGTCTAACCGCGATCACGCGGCATGGGCTATAGGTGACCGCGACTGTGTCGGCGAAGCGACCGCGTCCCCGGACCTCCCCGCGGCCGGCGTGCTGCGCCAGCAGACGCAAATCGAGACATGGGGTTCTCGAACATGATGTCAAGAAAGCAAGATCGTTCCCCGACCTCTGACGTCCGCCCCACACCCCGGACGAACCGTCCGCGCGCACCGAGAACGAACCGTCCGCATGCGGCCTCGGCGGCTCGCCCGGAAGCGCTCCGGACGCACCGTCCGGGCCCGTCCCGGCCAGGCCGACCGGGCTTTCCCGAGGGGGTGCGGTGATGGCCGACCGCGAGCACCGGCACGACCCCGACCAGATCGTCCCCACCGTGTTCGGGATGTCCGGCGACCATCCCCAGCCCCCGACTCCGACCCGCCACGCCTCGTCCGAGGGCGCACCCCCGGAGCACGACGCGGCCGACACGGCGGGCGAGCACGGCTCCGTGCAGGGTTCCGTTCAGGGCTCGGCGGAGGGCCTCGCGCCGTCCGTCCCGCCCGCCGAAGTGGCCGGTTCCGGCGACGCGGACCGCACCCGGGGCTTCTGGCGGGCGCTCACCTCGGCCGAGCGGGACGCGCTGCTGCTGTCCGCGCGGGAGGTCGTCTTCCCGGTCGGCGGAGTCCTCTGGGAGGAGGGCGACGTCGCCGACCACGTCCTGGTGATCCTGTCCGGCCCGGTCAGGATCTGCGTCGAGCGGGACGGCGGCGAGCGGATCATCGCCTTCCGCGGCCCGGGGGACATCGTCGGCGAGCGCGCCGCGCTGCTGCTGCGGCTCCGCTCGGCCACCGTCGTGGCGATGGACGACGTCCGGGCCCTGCGCATGAGCACGCAGGAGTTCGCCGGCTACCTGACCGACCATCCGCGCGTCCTCGCCGTCCTCGAACACGAGATGTACAAGCGGATGACCGAGCGGCCGACCCTTGAGCCGCTCCTCTCGCCCGGCGGATACATGTCGCCGTACGAGACGGGCACTCAACCCTCACCGTACGGAACAGCCACGCACCCCTCACCGTATGGAACGCCCACCCACCCCGTCACGAACCCGCACGACACGTCCCGCCCGCCGTGGGGGGTTCCCGCGCAGCGGTACGCGAGCGAGCCGCCGGTCCTCGGGCATCCGCACGCGGCCCATCCGCCGATCGCGTGCCCCTACGCCTGGCATCTGCACGCGAGCCTCAACCGCTACGCGGGGATCCCGCCCTACCAGCACGACCAGAACGGCCATTCCATGATGGCCCACGTCCCCGAAGGACACGCCCCGATGGCCCTCACGCGGCGCGCCGGTGGCGCGCCGCGGCGCGGGACCGCCGCGTCACCGTCGTGGGCGGGCCAGAACTGCACCATCGTCTTCACCGACATCGCCGGCTTCAGCGACGTCGTCCACCGCGACGACCCGGCCCGCCTGGAGATGCGCGGCTGGATGTACGGGTTCCTCCGGCAGGCGTTCGAGGAGTCGCACGTCCCCTGGACGATGTGCCACCGCGAGGACAGGGGCGACGGCGCGCTGATCATCGTCCCGCCCGACACGCCGACCACCGCCGTCATCGACCCCATGGTCGCCCGGCTCGCCGCGCTGCTGAACGGCCACAACCGCCGCTCCAGCAGGGCGGTCCGGATGCAGCTCAGGCTCGCGCTGAACGTCGGGCCCGTCGTGCAGGACGAGGAGGGCGTCTCCGGCTGGGCCCTCATCCAGACGTCCCGGCTGCTGGACGCGCAGATCCTCAAGGACCGCCTTGAGGAGACCGGCGCCGACCTCGGTTTCATCGCCTCGTCGTTCGTCTACGAATCCGTCATCGCCCACCACCGGCACATGAACGCCGCCGAATACGAACTCGTCCGCTGCCGCGTCAAGCAGACGGACGTCCAAGGCTGGATGCACATGCTGGGCGCCCCCGTCCAGCCCGCGCACTGACCCCGATCCCCCAGTAACACGAGGCCCGTTCCCCGCACGGGCCCCCAGTGCGGCCCCCGCCCGCACTGGCCCCCCGCCACCGCGCGGGGTCTTCTTTTTCACGCCCCTTTTCACGAGCCGCCGTCGTCACCGCGGCGCGGGCCGGGGCCGTACGGGATGCGCATGACGAACCGGGCGCCGCGCGCGCTGTCCTCGATCGTGAGTTCGCCGCCGTGCGACCTGGCGATCTCGTGCGCGATCGGGAGTCCGAGCCCGGTGCCGTTCGCGTCCTTGGCCCTGCCGTCCCGCAGCCGCGCGAACCGCTGGAACACGATCTCGCGGTCGGCCGGGGCGATGCCGACGCCGTCGTCGAGCACCTCCAGGACGGCGACGCCGTCCTCGCGCCGGACGCTGATGTCGACCCGCTCCTCCGCGTGCCGCTCGGCGTTGTCGAGCAGGTTCGTCAGCAGCCGGACGAGCCGCAGCCGGTCCCCGTTGACCGTCACGCCCTCCTGGAGGTGCGTGACGACGCGCTTGCTCCGCTCCGTCCTGGCCAGCTCGATCGTGACGAGGGCGCCGAGGTCGACCGGCTCGGCCTCGGCCCACTTGCCCGCGTCCAGGCGCGCCAGCTCCAGCAGGTCGGTCACGATCGCCTGGAGCCGGTCGAGGCTCTGCAGGACGGTCCGCCCCGTGCGCGGCCAGTCCACCTCGTCCGGATACATGAGCGCCTCCTCCAACTGCGCCCGCGCGGCGGCGATGGGGCTGCGCAGGTCGTGGGACGCGTCGGAGGTGAAGCTGCGCTGGCGCTCCAGCGCCGCGTCCAGCCGGTCGAGGGTCGCGTTCGCCGCCTCGGCCAGCAGCCGCACCTCGTCCCGGTTCTCCGGGACGGGAACGCGGTGCCCGGACCGGCGCGCCGTGATCTCGGTCAGCTCCGCGCGGATCGCGTCCACCGGCGCGAGGGCGTGGTCGACCGTCCGCCACGCCCACAGCCCCGCCAGGAGGGTCGCCAGGAGCGACACGCAGACCAGGAACGTGAACAGGCTCGCGCTCACGTACCAGGGGGTCCGGTCGGCGGCGGCGTAGACCGTCCAGTCGCCGCCCGGCTCGTACACGCGGAACGCCACGACGGACATGCAGCCGTGCAGCCCGGCGGGCGGGCACAGCGTCTTGGACGCGTAGACGCTGCTCACCTCCGGGACGATGGAGGCGAGGGGCGGCCCGTGCAGCGCCTCGGGGGTCGCGGCGACCACGGCCCGCCGCTCGTCCAGCACCTGGAGGACGAGGTGGCGCCGGGCGTCCAGCTCCGCCGGGACGTTCCCGCCCCTGATCTGGTAGGCGAGCCGCAGCGCCGCCGTGGTGGCCTGCTCGCGCCGGTGGTCGGCGACGTGCCCGCGCACGCCCGCGAGGATCCCCACGGTCAGGACGGCACAGATGACGGCGGCGACCGCCCCGGCTATGACGGTCATCCGCACCCGTATGGACCATGTGCGACGTCCGTGCACCCGACCTCCCGCAGGTGAGGTAATCACCCGGGAGACCGGAATCAGTCCTGAAAACGGGGCGCTCTCGCCCAAGAGAGGTCAAAGAAATGGTTCATCCGGTGGCGGAACGACCGACGCGTCCCGTGTGCGAAGCCGCTCGCGGTCCGTTTCCGGAAGCATCGCCCGACTGTGGCCATCAGAAGCAGGGGAAATGAGAAATCCCGCTGTTAGCATCGCTGATTATGGAGCTGCGCCAGCTTGAGTACTTCGTGGCGGTGACGGAGGAGGCCAGCTTCACCAAGGCCGCCGCCCGCCTGCACGTCGCCCAGCCGGGCGTCAGCGCGCAGATCCGGCAACTCGAACGCGAACTCGGCCAGCCCCTGCTGGACCGCTCCGGGCGGACCGTCCGGCTGACGGAGGTGGGCGCCGCCGTCCTGCCCTACGCGCGCGCGGCGCTGGCCGCGGTCGAGGGCGCGCGGCTGTCGGTGGACGAGCTGACCGGCCTGCTGCGCGGGCACGTCACGATCGGCACGATCGACTGGATCAGGTCGCTGGAGCTGCCCGCGATGCTGGCCGCCTTCCACCGCGACCACCCGAACGTGGAGATCACCGTCACGCAGGAGGACACGGCCACCCTCGCCGCCGGCCTGCGCGCCGGACGGATCGACCTCGCGTTCCTCAGCCTCGCCTCCGAGCCGCCCGAGGGCCTGCGGACGCAGGTCGTCATCGAGCAGGACGTCTACGCGGCGGTCGCGCCCGGGCACGAGCTGGCGGGCCGTCCGACGATCACGCTGGCGGCGCTCGCCGGGCACGACCTCGTCAGCCTGCCGAGGGGCACCGGGCTGCGCGCCGTCCTGGAGGAGGCGTGCGCGGACGCGGGCGTGCGCCCGCGCGTGGCGTTCGAGGCCGCCGAGCCGCCCGTCCTCGCGCAGCTCGCCGCGCACGGCCTGGGCGTGGCGATCCTGCCGGAGTCCGCCGCCCGCGCGTACGCGGACGAGCTGCGCCTGATGCCGATCGTCCGCCCGCGGTTGAGCGGACGCATCGCGCTGGCCTGGCGGGCCGAGGGTCCCCGCAGCCCCGCGGCCCGCGCGCTCATCGACCGCGCCCGCGCCCTCCCTCCGGTCTGACGCGCACGCGGGTGTTACGTTCCAGACATATGGCTATATCGGCGCCTGGCCGGATCGCTGCCCGATGGTCCCCCTCGGCCTCCGTCACGAGGGGAGGGATCAGGCGGACCCGGCCCTGGCGTCCCGCAGCACGCCGTAGAGCACGTCCGGCTTGTTGGTGATGATGCCGTCGACACCGGCGCCGGCGGCCTGGCGCATCTTGGCGGGGTCGTCGACCGTCCACGTCTGGACGCGCATGTGCGCCGCGTGAATCTTCTTCACATACGACGCGGAAAGGTCGCGGAACGTCGGGTTGATCTGGTCGGCGTACTTCGCGAGCGCGGGCAGCTCGTCGGTCTCGGGCGTGCCGAGCAGCGCGGTCGGCACGGCGGGCAGCTTCGCGTGGAAGCGCTTCACCGACGCCCAGTCGAACGACTGGACCGTCAGCCTGCGCTGGCTCGCGTCGGGCCGCAGCCACGACGGGTAGCGCTTCAGCTCGGTGGCGATCCGGCCCTCGATGCCGGGGTAGCTCGCCGGGTTCTTGATCTCCAGCAGCAGGCCGAGCCCGCGGCCGTTCATCGTCTTCAGGACCTCACCGAGCGTCGGAACCCGCTCGCCCTTGTACTTGGTGGAGAACCACGACCCCGCGTCCAGCTTCTTGATCTGGGCGAGCGTGAACGAGGAGACCTTCGTCCCCCGGCCGGGGAAGACGCTCTCCACATTGGTCGTGCGGGCGAGGGTGCCGTCGTGGACGATGACGAGCTTGTGGTCCTTGGTCTCCTGGACGTCGAGTTCGAACACGTCCGCGTGCTTGGCGCGTGCCAAGCGGAACGCCGCGATCGTGTTCTCCGGCGCGTAGGCCGACCCGCCGCGGTGCGCGACGTTGGAGATCTTGGAGCTGAGCGCGCCGGCCGCCGGGGCGGCGGTTCCGGGCCGCAGGTCGGGAGAACCTGGAAGCAGAGAGAGGGCGGGGGGCGGATCCGCGATCGCGGCGTCCGTCACGGATCCGGTGATCGTCGTCGTGGTCGCGACCGCGGCGAGCGCGAGACCGTACCGTCGGAACATCTTCACCTCTCGAAGGCTGGGTGATGTCACCCCCACGGTTGATCCGCTTGATGACACGGGAGTGACGAAGCGGTAGCAGGCTATGTACGAGCAGTGACAATACGTATCCGCGACCGTGCGGCGCGAGGGCAACACGGAGTGTTCCTGAAATGTTGCAGCTATTCGCTTTCTTCTGATTTGTCGGACTCGACCGGAAGGGGTGCGCCGGGCTCCAGCTCCGCGGGCGGCCCCTGCCGGGACAGCCGCGCCGCCCGCGCGAGGATCAGCGTCCCGGCCAGCACCCTGCGGCTCCGGCGCAGCCCCGGCGGGCGCGGGAAGCGGACGCGGCGGGCCGACGGCGGCCCGCCCCGCGCGGGCCGGTCCGCCTTGGGCATCGGCACCGGGACGGCGGGCGGGCGCGGCGCGGCCAGCCGCGTCGGACGCCTCCTCCCCCGCAGCGTGACCGACTTGCCGAGCGCCCACTCGTCCGCCTCGCCGAGGTGGGCGAGGTCCAGCACGGGCGCCGAGGCGAGCACCCGTCCTGAGGTCATCTTCGCGAGGTCGCTCAGCCGCGCCGCCTCGTTCACCGGGTCGCCGATCACCGTGTACTCGAAGCGCTGCTCGGCGCCGATGTACCCGGCGACGACCGGACCGGCCGACACGCCGATCCCCGCGTCCAGCGTCGGGACGTCCTCGCGCAGCCGCGCCGCCAGCTCCCGCGCGGCGCCGAGCGCCCCGCCCGCCGGGTCCGGCAGCTCGGCGGGCGCGCCGAAGATCGCGAGCGCCGCGTCGCCCTCGAACTTGTTGATCCACCCGCCGTGCCGCGCGACCACGGCCACCACCACGCCGAAGAACCGGTTGAGCAGGCTCACCACCTCGTCCGGGCTGCGCGTCTCGGCCAGCCGCGTGGACCCGGTCAGGTCGACGAACAGCACCGCCACCTCGCGCGTCTCGCCGCCGAGCCGGACGTCGCGCTCCAGCGCCAGGCCCGCGACCTCCTCGCCGACATGCCGCTCGAACAGGTCCCGGAGCCGCTCATGATCGCGGAGACCGGCCACCATGTGGTTGAACCCCGCCTGGAGCTGCCCGACCTCGCTCGCGTCGTACACCGACACCTCGGCCCCGAGATCGCCCCGCTCGACCTGGGCCATGCCCATCCGCACCGACTTGATCGGATCGGCGATCGCCCGTGTCGCCATATAGGTGACATAGACGCCGACGATCAGCGCGGCGCCGCCCAGCCCCAGAATGGTGATCGCGAGTTGGGTGGCGCCGATGTCGGGCGCCGCGAGCGCGGCGACGGCCACGCAGATCAGCCCGAACACCGGGATCGCGGTGCCGAGCGCCCACGCCAGCATCACCCGCGTGGTCACCCCCGGCAGCCGGAACCTCCGGGGCGGCTCCGCCGCGAGCACCAGCGCCGCCGCGGGCCGCAGCAGCCGCTCCGACAGCAGATACATGATCGTGCACGTCGTCGCGGCGCCGAGCAGGCACGTCAGGCCCGTCTTCACAGCGAGCCGTCCGGTGAACAGCACGAGGTCGAGGACGGCCCAGCCGATCGCCCCGAGCACCCACAGACCGCCCATGAGCATCGTCAACCGGAGCGGTCCAAGCAGGACCGCGCGTCCCTGCCGCCGGTCGGGGATCCCCCCGTCCCGCGCCAGCCGGACGACCGGACGCCACAACCGCAGCCCCGCCGCCAGCGCCACCGGCACCGCGAACGCCGGGTAGCCGAAGAACGCGGCGGCGTTCACCAGGTGCACGTGGTTCCGGTCCTTCAGCGGCGGATCCGGGACCACGAACGTCGCGAACAGCAGCACCACCAGCGCGCCGACCATGTTCGCCACACCGACCACGATCAGCAGGACCCAGCGGACGCGGACCTCCAGCATGGTGCGCGGCACGACGGACAGGCGGGTCACGGGGCGCCTCCGGGGGTCAAGGCCCCATCATCGCACCGGGGGACGGGGCGGGACGCCCACTCCGGCGTCCCGACCCCGCCCGTTCACGCGCTGGTGCTCTCCTCCGCCAGCGGCGCGCTCACCGCCGGGGTCTGCGACGTCCGCCGGACGAACGGCCAGCCCACCACCACGAGGGCGAGCCATCCCGCCATCACATACAGCGCGATCCTCGTGTCGGACTCCCACGCGATCGTCACCGTGACGAACACGAAGAACGCGAGGACCATCCAGTTCGTGTACGGCGCCCACGGCATCCGGTACGACACCTTGGGCAGCGCGCCCGCCGCCACCTTCCGCCGGTAGGCCATGTGCGCGACGAGGATGACCGCCCACACCAGGATGGCCCCACCCGTCGACACCGAGGTGATGTACTCGAACGCCTTCTCCGGCACCACCGCGTTGATCACGACGCCGATGCCCATGACCAGCGTCGAGATCACCAGCGTCAGCACCGGCACACCGCGCCCGTTCAGGGCGGCCACCGCCTTCGGGCCGTCCCCGTTCACGCCGGCCGTCCGCAGCATCCGCGACGTCGAGTACAACCCGCCCGCGTTACACGAGGACAGCGCCGCCGTGAGCACGACGAAGTTGACGATGTCCCCGCCGCCCGGAATGCCGATCTTGTCGAAGGCCAGCACGAACGGGCTCGCGCCGCCCTTGAACTCCGTCCACGGCACCACCGCGAGGATCACCAGCAGCGACCCGAGGTAGAACAGCGCGAACCGCAGCGGCAGCGAGTTGATCGCCCGCGGGATGTTCTTCTCCGGGTCCTTCGCCTCGCTCGCCGTCACACCCACCAGCTCGACGCCCAGGTAGGCGAACATCACCATCTGCAATGTCATGATCATCGGGCTGACGCCCTCGGGGAAGAACCCGCCATGCGACCACAGGTTCTGGACCTCCGCCGTGTCGCCCGCGTCGCTGAACCCGAAGGCGAGCACCCCGATCCCGACCAGGATCATCATCACGATCGCCGCGACCTTGATCATCGCGAACCAGAACTCCAGCTCGCCGAACAGCTTGACCGAGATCAGGTTGACCACGAACAGCACGATGAGCGCCACCAGCGCCGTCTGCCACTGCTCGACGCCCGGCCACCACTTCTGGATGTAGGTCCCGGCCGCGGTCAGCTCCGCCATGCCGGTCGTGACCCAGATGATCCAGTACGTCCACGTCGTGGCGTACCCCCAGAAGGGCCCCAGGAACTCCCGCGCGTACCCCGCGAAACCCCCCTCCACCCGCCGATAGCTGAGCAGCTCACCGAGCGCCCGCATCACGAAGAACAACATCAGTCCGGCGACCGCGTAGGTCAGGATCAGGCTGGGCCCCGCCTTGGCGATGTTCTCCCCGGCCCCGAGGAACAGCCCGGTACCGATCGTCCCGCCGATCGCCAGCATCTGGATCTGGCGCGTTCCAAGCCCTCGTTGGTAGTCCTCTGCCTGGTCCGGGAGCTTTTCGACCATGCACTCGGCCTCTCTCGCACGTCTACTCTGACCCGGGTCAGAGTAGGAACTCAGACCACAAAAGCGAAACACCCACCACACCGGACTCCGAACCCGCTCTCGATCGGTATCGCCCCGGTACCGCCCCGTTACCCTCCGTCCCCCCGGCCAACCGCAATCGAGTTGGCGCCGCCCTCGGCCATCGCGTATGCTCTCGGACGTCGCCAAGCGCCGGTGACACCCCTCCCGAGCAAGCCAGGCTCGGATCAGCAAGGTCCTGTGGAGCAGTTAGGAGTGCTCGCCACCCTGTCAAGGTGGAGGCCGCGGGTTCAAATCCCGTCAGGACCGCGCAGGCGCCCCGCGCGCCCTGGGCAGGTAGCTCAGTCGGTACGAGCGTCCGCCTGAAAAGCGGAAGGTCGGCGGTTCGACCCCGCCCCTGCCCACACTTACAAGCAGCAAAGAATGGCCTCTGACCAGTGCTTACGCGGTCAGGGGCCGTTTCTATCTGTCCGGCTGTGTCCGGCCGCCACCGGCTGGTTCCGGCTGGCCGTGCGGAATACATGCGGAAAGCCCAAGCCCCGCGCTTGATCAGCACGGGGCCTGGCTACACTCACATCTGCATCATCGAGGGGCGTTCGGGATGGCTACTTGACCGGTCTCCATCCCGGCGCACCTCACCCCTCCGGGGGGTAGGGGTCGTGCCCGTAGGTGCTCTCGAACTCGATCGTCCCGTCCTCGCGCATCACCTTGAGCTGGCTCGGCGCGTTCGCCTTCGCCACCCGGCGGCCCTCGGCAACTGCGACGGCCTTCAGGACGTGCTCGAACAGCACGCGCCGGCTGTGCTTCACCTGCCACTTTGAGTCGTGGGGTACGACCCAGTAGACCTTGCGATCGGTCACGGCTTCTTGCTCCCTCCTCCTACGCAGGTACCTGCGTAGAAGTCGTTACAATGCTGCTGACGACGAACATCGCCACGAGCAGGATCGTAGGGACTCGGGGGGCTAACGTCAAACGGTGCGGCTGATCTGAAACACGGAGTAGAATCATGGCAGGTCGGAGCAGGTTGGACACGGAGAGTCTCTACGCGGCCTTGGACGCACAGCGCCAAGGACGAGGACTGTCCTGGAGACAGCTCGCGAAGGAAGTCGGAGTGAGTCCGTCTACGATGACAAGGCTCGCCCAGGGGCAACGCCCCGATGTCGATGCTTTTGCCGCCTTGGTCCGTTGGCTCGGCCAGCCAGCCGACACCTTCCTGATAGCCGACTCAGCGCATAGAGTTGGCTCACCGGTAACGGCCGAAGAGACTGACCTCGTCGCCCAACTCGCTCCAACCCTGAGAGGTCGCCGAGATCTTGACGAAGGAGACGTACGCTACCTGGAAGATCTCCTTAGGGTCGCATACCAAGGACTCAAGACCAAGATGAATCACAAATTCAGCGACCTGTACGAGCCGTTCGTTGAATGGGTTTATGATCGCGCGGATAGCCCTCTCGGCGACGTCGATTTCCGCGATTTCAGCGACGCCTATCACTTGGACGTAAGCGCTTCCTTTGCACTTCTGCGTTACTGCAAGGAGCGGGGACTGCTGGACGACAGGTTCAGTACACTCGGCAGCCCGGCTGCGAATATGACCCCGATGGGCACCCAGTGGGTGGAGGATCGCCGGCGTCGACGCAAAGATCCGACACTCAGAATCGCCGCTGCTCGCAGAGGTCTCCTTATCTGGCTCTGGAAGCAGAAGCAATCTGGAGCACATTTCCCGATCACAGAGAAGTTCCTCGACTTCGACGACTCCGTTTTCGAGGGTGACCGCCTTCTAATGGATGAAGTCGACCGAGCAAGCGCCTACCTCGCGGAAAAGGGACTCATCCACGGAGTAGAGGTTGACCAGAGGCGTGGACCCGTCCGAGCTGAGACGACGCCCGCTGGAGACGATTGCGTAGAACGTTTCGGAGGAGATGTGGCCGAGTACGAGCGTCGAGGCGTCCAGGACAGTGGACCTGTCTTCCACATCTATGGAGACAATACCGGCAACATCGCAGCGAATAGCCGCGACATCACCATGAACGCCAAGACCATCAAAGGCATAGCCATGGCGGATGTGGTGATGTTTGCTCGGGCCCTACGCCAATCAACACCGTTGCTGGGCCTTCCCGAAGAAGAAGCCGCTGAACTGGTGGACTTGGCAAACCGGATAGAACAAGAGGCTTCCGGTGAAGCACCAGACCTCAATCGCCTCCAGCGATGGGGGGCCAACGCGCTTGGGTTGCTGAACTCTCCCGTCGTCAGCGGAGCGCTCGGAGGAGTTCTGGCCTCTTACGGAGGTACCGTGCTTCCCGGCTTGCCGCCAACGTCATGAGTAGTTAAGCCATGACATCCGGATGTTAGACAGTGAGGGCACCCAATCGTCAAAGATTGGGTGCCCAGGTCGCCGAGCTTCTAAGGTCACTCGCGCAACGCTTGCTCAATGCGGCGTTTGGCGGCCTCGTCTTGCCCTTGGATGCACTTGGCGTAGACGCGGAGCAGGACTTCGACGCTGTGGCCGGCCCACTTGGCGATGTCTGTCGGCGGCACTCCCCCGTTAAGCCAGGTGGACACGCACGCGTGCCGGAGGTCGTAGACCCTCCTGGCGAGCGGTGAAGCGTAGTCGACGTCACTCAGCGCCGCCTGGCGGGCCGCATCCCACGCGCGGCGGTAGGTGATGCTGGCTAGTTCGCCGCCGCGGATTCCCCAGAATAGGCGCCCGCCGGGGCCGGGGCCGATGTCGCGCAGGTGGGCGCGCAGGATGCGGGTAAGCGGCGGCGGGGTCGGCACGCGGCGCCATGCGCCCTCGGCGCGGCCTTTGAGCTGGCGCTGTTCCCGGTTGGCGCCGTCGTCGGTCCAGTCGGTTCCGACTTCCGGGCTGGCGGTGTTGAAGCGCAGTTCCCCCCAGTCGTCGGCGGGTTCTTGCCACTTCTGGGCTTCGTCGTCCCAGACCAGAGCGGGAAGCGTGACGTTCTCGACGCGGAGGTTCACGGCTTCTTCCGGGCGAAGCGCGGCGTAGTAGATGACGGCGAAGAAGGCCATGAGGCGTTCCCCGCTCGGTCTCTGCCGACGGACCGCTTCGAGGAGTCGGCGCGCTTGGGTGTGGTTGACCACCGAACGGCGGTCGACCTCGGCGGAACTCTTGCTCCGTGCCTTCCATTTCGTCGTCTTGATCGGGTTGTTGGGCAGCACGTCGATTTCCACGGCGTATTCGCACGCGTGGTGCAGGATCGCGCGGTTGCGTTGGACGGAGGACGGCGCGGCCGGCTTGCCGTCGAGGCGCGTGGCCGCGGCGTCGAGGAGTTCCCGGACGGCGGCGGGGTCGTTCAGCACGGACATGGGCTTGGTGTTGTTCTCGACCCAGCGCAGGACCTCGGCGGCGTTCGGCGGGCACGCCGGGCGGTTCTTGGTGTTGAACGCCCATCGGCGAAGCGCGGTCCGGATGTGCTGGTCTTTGGGCTTGCCGCGTTCGGTGGCGAGCATCGCGGGCGTGACGGTGACGAGAGCCCATGCCGTGTTCGCGCGGTGCTTGGCAGAGATGCCCTTCCACTTTATGTCGATGTAGGCGAGGCAGAACGCATACCAGGACATGTCTTTCTTGGCGCGGCCCCAACTCACCGGGCGGCCGGTGGTGAGGTCGAACGCCTCGCCCTTACGGGCGGCGGCGCGCAACTCTGCTTGGAAGCTGTCGACTTGAGCCTTGACACGGAAGGATTCGCGCCACACCTGGGGACCAACCTTCCACCGGGCGGTGTAAGTGGTGACGCTCTTTCCCTTGTAGACCTCGGTCTTGTAGATGCGAACGTCGTAGGTGATGTTGTGCATCAGGCGGCCACCTTCCGGGCTTCCCACCACGCGTCGAGGTCTTCGCGGCTGACACGCAGCTCGCCGTTCGGAATTTTCGAACATTCCGGCGCGAGTCCCTTGGCGCGCCAGTCGTAGAAGGTGGATCGCGAGATCTTGATTTCGGCGCACACCTCGGCGAGGGTGAACATTTCCTTGGCGCGGATCGCCGTTTTCACGGGCGACCTCCACTTCTGGGGGCGATTGGCTGGCGTTGCCGGCGGCGTGCTTGGTGGCTTGGGCGCCGGTGACGCTGTGTGACGTGGTGCGGGCGGTGGTGGTGCGTGGGGACAGGGGACGTGGTGACAGAAGCCGACAGAAGTCCTTTTGTCGGCTTCTGTCACCGTGTCCTGGTGTCCCTGGCGTGGGGGCGGCGGCGGGTGCCGTGACGGTGCGTGGCGGGGGGTGGGTGTGGTCACTGCGGGTTGTGTGTGAGGTCGGGGTGGGTTTCGTAGGTGGGGGCGGTGGGGCGTCCGCCGGTGGGGGTGCTGGGGGTTCTGCGGGTCCAGCCGTGGGTTTCTAGGACGCGTAGGGCGGGGTCGAGGTCGGTGACTTTGCGGGCGCGGTTTTTGAGGGGGCCGCGCATGAGGTCGCGTGCGGTGAAGCGGGTGATGTCGTTGCGGCGTGCCCATTCCAGGACGGTGCGGGCGTGGTTGATGGCGGGGTCGGCGCCGATGGCGTCATAGGCGGCTTGAGCGTGCGCGGTGAAGTACTCGCCGAGCTGGACGGCCCGTTGGAACGTCGCCAGGGTGATGGGGTGGCCGTAGCCGTCGCGGAGGTGTTCGCCGAGGTGCAGCAGGGCGGCGAGGCGGACGATGGCGCCGATGAGTTTGCCGCCCCAATCGGTCATGTGGGCCAGGTCGCCGGTACCGGGACGGAACCGGGGTTCGGTGGCCTCCAACAGGTCGACGACGGCGTCTTGTGCCTCGCTGGTGAAGGTGAGGGTGACCGGGGTGGCGTCAGGGTCGCCGAGTCGGCGCAGCGAGAGCACGAGCGTGTTCAGGGTGCGCTCGTAGGTGGTGGTGATGTGCGGGGGGATGGGGTCGGGTCGGGCGTTGCGGTGTCCGAGCATGGATTCGGGCATCGCGACCAGGAGCCGTCCGAGTAGGCCTTGCTCGCGGAATTCGGGGGTGTCGCCGAGTCCGGCGAGGACGCCGGGTTGCAGGCAGACACCGATGGTGAGGGCGGCGGCGTCGATGCGTTCGGAGGGGCGCCCCATGCGTTCGATGCGCATTTCTTCGCCGGCGTGCCCGGACAGGAACACCCCGATGTCGGGGCTTCCGGAGTAGCGTCCGCCAGCGATGGAGAACAGTTTGCCGCCCTCGGGTGCGAGCACGGCGTAGCGGCCGTTCTGTTCGGCCAGGCGGGAGGTGACCTTCTCCACGGTGGAGTCGTTGCCGCCGAACAGGGCGGGTTCGGCGGGGACGTGGGCGTTGTCGAGGGCGAGGCGGGCGGCGGAGGCGTTGGCGAGCTTGTTGGGGTCGTCGGGGTGGGCGGCGGCGGCTTTCTCGGTGCGTTCGGCGTCGGCCTCGGCGACCTTGCGGGCGATGGCGGCTTCGGCGATGACGGGTCCGGCGTGTTCGATCAGGGTCGTTTCGGCGGCGCGGATGGGGGCGGTCATGGCCTTGTAGACCTCGGATTTGCGGTTGCCGGGTGGCAGCACCATGACCAGGAACAGGTTCGTCGGTTCGGTCCATGCGCCGGCGTTGACGGTGACGTTGCCGCCGGCGGCGACGGCGAGCGCGGCCAGGGCGAGTCCGCCAGCGAGGTCGACGGGGGTTTGGGTGAGGTCGGCGACGCAGGCGGCGTATTCGGCGGCCCACTCGGGCAGGCATCCGATCGGGAAGCGCGGGAGGTCGGGGGCGGTGGTGAGCGGGGTGGGGTCGGGCCAGCCTCGCCGGTCGGCGCCGGTCACGGCGGCGACCTCGGCGGCGACGCGGGCGCGCAGGTCGGCCGGGTCGCTGTCGGTGGCGGCGAGTTGGAGGAGTCGGGTTCCGGTCTCGGCGACGGTGCGGGCGTAGGCCAGGGCGCGGACCATGTGCGCCCAGTAGCCAGCGTTCGCCGCGGCGGGGACGTGGCTGATGAGGGTGTGCAGGTAGGGGGCGCCGCCGATCGTGGCCAGGTTGCGGGTGCCGATCTCGGCGCCGACGGTGAGGGGGTCGGCGGGTGCGCCGCGGTCGGTCAGCGCGCAGACGGCGTCCCAGATGCGGGCGTGCGCGGGCCGGTAGAAGTCACCGTTGTCGAGCAGCGGCCGGACCTCGGCGAGCGCGGCCGGAGAGAGCATCACCGCGCCGAGCACGCATTGTTCGGCTTGGATGTTGTGCGGCGCGGCCTCGCCGAGGGCGCCGCCGAGGGCTTCGCCGTCCGGTTGGGTGCGGATGACGCGCAGCGGGGTGGGGCTGGTCATGCGGCGGTCCCCTCGTAGGGCGTGCGGTCGGCGGCGAGGCGGCCGAGCAGGACGGCCAGGGCGGCGGCGCCCTGGGCGGGGACGACGCCGTTGCCTAGCAGGGTGAGTTGCCGGGTGCGCGACAGGCCGGGTACGTCGGTGACCCACCCGTCCGGGAGGCCCATGAGCCATTCGACGAAGCGGGGGCTCAGCCGGTGGGCGCCTCCGCGTCCGGTGGGTTCAGTGGGATGAGGAGCTGTTCGGCCGGTGAGGTGTTGCCAGCGGGTGATGGCGAGGGCGTAGCGGCCCCAGACGGCAGGGTCGGCAGGGACGGGTCGCCGGCTCGTGAGGGCAGGTCGGTACCCTTGCCGTCCCGCGTGGTAGGGGTCGGGGTCGGCAGCTTGACTACGGCGGAGGGCAGCATCAGGTCGCCCTTGCTGCCCCGTTGGTTGGGGCCGCCCTTGGTGCCGTCGGTCGCACGGGATGTGGGGAGCAGCGTGACGGCGGTGCGCAGGTCCGGGCCGCCCTGGCCACGGGTGCCCGTTCCGTTGGTGTCGGAGGTGCGCGGTGTCGGCAACAGCGCTGGCGGGGTCGTGGGCCAGTAGGAGCCAGCGGGCGCGCTCGTGGGGGGCGCCGATGTCGGACGCGCGTAGAGTCGTCCATTCCGCAGTGAGCCCGAGGGCGGCAAGGTCAGCGAGAACGACATCGAGTCCGGGACGCCGGGCAACGATGGCTGCGACGTTCTCCAGGACGAGGTAGCGGGGTCGTAGGACGCCCACGGCGTCGGCGATGGCGTACCAGAGTCCACTACGGGTCCCTTCACGGATACCGGCACCCTGGCCGGCGTACGACAGGTCTTGGCAGGGGAACCCGGCACACAGCACGTCCACGCGCGGCACCTGGCCGAAGTCGACGGCGGTGAGGTCGCCGAGGTTGGACACGCCGGGGAAGCGGTGCGCCAGCACGGCGGCGGCGCCGGGCGCGGGGTCGGCGACCCACACCGGGCGGACATCGAGTACCTGCGCGGCGGCCATCTCCAGTCCGCCGTAGCCCGAGCACAGCGAACCGAGGGCCAACGGTCGCGGGGCGCTCATGCGGCGTCCCCGGGAAGGATGATCAGGCCCTCGGGGGTGTGCACGAATTCGTGGCCGTGGTGGCAGGTCCACAGGTCGCCGCCGTGGTTGGGAGCGAGCGCGGCCCATGAGGTGATCTCGGTGTGGCAGCGGGGGCAGTCGGGGCCGTCCAGGACCGGCCATCGGGTGGTGGGGATGGGCCAGTCGGTGGGGCAGGCGCGGCAGTGCCAGACGCTCACCTCGGCGCCGGTCGCGGTGGTGGTGGGTCCGATCCAGGTGACGTCGGTGTCGCGTCCGCAGGTGGGGCAGTCGGGCCCGGCGAGGATGGGCCATTGCTGGACGGGCGGGAAGATCGGCGGGTGGTGCGTCATGATGGAGACGCCTCCTTTTGCGGGTCCTCGTTGGGGTCCGTGAGCGGTTGGGGCAAGGGCGGTCCGGCGGCGTGCTTGGTGGCTTGTGCGCCGGGCCGCTCGTCTGCGTGTTGGGCGAGGTGCGGCGGCGCCGCCGGGACCGGTGGGCGGGCTACTTGCGGCGGTCGCGGTCGATGCTTTTGAGGTGGGTCCAGATGCGGCGGCCGGGGCGGAGTTGTGCGCCCTTGCCGTTACAGCGGTTGCAGTAGCGCCAGGCGCGGCCGGACGGTGAGCGGAACCGCCCGGCGCCGCCGCATTTGCGGCATGACCGATACGGCCAGATGACGCAGTGAAGCAGGTAGCTGGCGGCGGCGAGGACGGCGAGGAGCAGCCACGCGCCGGTGGGGTGGGCGGTGTGAGTAGCGGCGGCGGTCAGCAGGGTCATGACGGCCCTCCTAGGGCGTTGTGCTGGGGTTTCAGGGCGCACGGGGTCTACGCGCTACGGCGCTGGTCGTGATCGGTATCGGGGTCTACGAGGGGGGTCTACGGGTAGCGGGGTGGGCGGCTACCCGTAGACCGGGTTCGGCGGCGCCGGCGGGCGGTCAGCGGCCCGGGGTGGCGGCGTTGTCGAGGGCGTCGAGGATGTGTGCGCGGACGATGCCGCGGCTGTTCTCGCGCTCGCCGTTTGGTGCTGTCCGATTCACCTGCACGGTGCGGATGCCGTGTGGCTTGAGCGCGGCGGCCAGCGTGGTGGCCTTGGCGGTCTTGTGCTCGGCGTCGCTGGCGCCTTCCGGGCGCACGGCCCACGGGCCGTACACCGGGGGGCGGAGTTCAGCGAGGCGATCCACGATGACGTGGGACCAGATCTTGTCTTCGGTGTCGGTGGTGACGGAGGTGATGTCGGTGAGCAGGGTGGCGCCGTCGTCGCTGTCATTGGTGGTGTCGAGGTCGGTGCCAGCGGCGTAGCCGGTGAGGTAGCCGGTGGCGGTGCGCATGGCGCGGGCGCGCAGCGCGATGGTTTCGGCGGCGGGGGCGTCGATGTACATCGAGCGGACGATGCGGGCGGCGTCGCCCTCGCCGCGCAGGTAGCAGATGCCCTTGTCGTTGAGGCTGAACATGGTGGCCTTCAGCCCCGTCTTGTGCGCCGAGGTGCCCAGGATGAGGTCGTTGGCGGTGTGGTCCATGACCTTGAGGCAGATGCGCATGCCGGCGACGCCGGAGATGGGGGTGGGGATGGCGGCTTTGTCGGGCCGCTGGGTGGCCAGGATCAGCACGATGCCGGTCGCCGGGCCGCGCTTGGCCAGGTCGGTGCAGATCTCCTCGAACTCGGCGCCGTGCTTCTTGTGCTCGAACCACACCTGGCACTCGTCCACCGCGATGACGATCGGGTGCAGTCCTAGGGTTTTGTCCGATGCCAGTTCGGTGGTGACCTTGTTCTCCGGGCAGCGGTCCTTGGGCAGTTCCCGGATGACCTTGGTGCGGCGCCGCATCTCCTTGCGCAGGGCGCGCATGTCGGTCAGCGCGTAGGCGATGTCCTCGTCATCGTCGCCGGCGCGGTAGGCGTGCGCGACCGGTTCCAGCGCCGACAGGTCACCGGTACCCTTGAGGTCGTAAAGGTGCAGTTCGGCGCGGACATCGAGGGCGGCGATCAGGGCCAGCAGGCGCAGGATGAACGTCTTGCCCATGCGCGGGATGGCGCCGATGATCACCGAGACGAACATCAGGGTGACGTCGGTGAACCGGCCGCGCTGGTCGGTGCCGAACGGGGCGGGGGTGAACAGGTCGACCTTGCCGACCTTGGCCAGCGGCCATGCGGGCTGCTTAACCTTGGCCATGGGGCGGTCACCGACCCACAGCACCAGGCGGCCGGCGTGTTCTTCCTCCTCGCCGGCTTCTGGCCACACGCACCCGATCGGGCGGCGCAGCCCGGACGCCAGTTCCTTGCGCTTTTCCATGATGGCGTCGGCGGTGACGTCGTGCGGAAGGTCGATGTCGGAGCGCCAGCCGGGGCCGTCGCGGGTGATCGGGGACGGGAAGGCGATGCCCTCGCCGCCCTTGCCGACCGCGCGGTTGATCTCGGCGATGCCCAGCGACGCCAGCGCCCGCACCACCACATCGCTGGTGAGCTTGGGCGCCTTGGTCGCGGTCACTGCGGTGTCGAGGATGCGCTTGTCCTTAGGCGTGCCGAGCCAGCCCAGTACCGCGACCATGGCGGCCAGCACCACCGTTTGCGTGAGTCCGCTGGCGGCCGCGACCGCGGCGGCGGCCAGCCCGGTACCGGCCAGCCCGGCGCTGGTGACGAACAGCCGGGCGCGGACGCGGTCGTTGCGCTCGCTCATCAGCTTGAGGTAGGCGTCATCGTTGTTGCGGTCGATGGCGTGCGTGCGCAGCGGTCGGGACTCGATGTCGTAAGTCCATCGCCATGTGCCCGCGGCCACCCGGTACAGCCCACGCGGCGACCGCAGCGCCAGCCGCAGCGAGTACAGCGGGATGCGGGCGGCGTGGTAACCGGTGACGTGTCCGGCGTACCCGACCGCCCACCGGATCGTGGCACGGGCCTCGTTGGGGTCGCGCAGCCACGGCGCGATGATCGGGCGGCGCTTGGCGCTCTCGCCGGCCAGCCGCCGCGCGGTCACGTCCGGGCGGTAGGCGTGGGGCTGGTCGACCAACACCCGCCCCTCGATCACCTCGCCGTCGTCCCCGTCCGCCTCGCCGTCGCGGTTGCCGGGGTCGCTGAACGGGGAGGGGATGAGCTTGGGCGGGTCGGACGGCGGGGCACCAGCGCCGGCGTTGCGGGATGCGGTCTGCGGGGCGTCGAGGTCGAGTACCGGGTCGTTGGCGTGGTCGGCGTGCTGGACGGGCAGGCGGACAACCTCGCCCATGGCCTTGGTGAAGCTCATGATGCGTTCTCTCCCTCGGCGTCCGGGGCGTCGGCGGTCTGGGTGTTGGTGGGGGCGGTGGGTGCTTCGGTCTTGAGGCGGGCCAGCAGGGCGCCGACGCGGGCGTTGCCGGCGGTCTGTCCGGCGGCGCGCAGCCGCGCAGCCAGGGTGTTGCGGGTCAGGGGTTCACCGGCGGCTAGGTCGGCGACGATGCGCCACCCCAGCGGCATGAGGTCGGCCACATCCGGCGGCGGGGTCTTGGCGGTCTTGCGGGTGCGGGACCGTCCGGGCCTGCCGGAGGTGGACCGAGCGGCGCCGGTCCGCTTGCGCGGCGCGGACGGCCCAGCAGACCGGACACCGGACGGTCCGGCGGTCGGCGTGGTGGACGTTCCGGACTCCAGCGCCGGACGGTCCCCCTCGGCCACGGCCGGACGGTCCGCCGCCGCGTCAGCGGACGGGACGGCGGTCACGTTGGCGGCCGGTCCACTGGATGTGGGGGTGAGTTCGCCGAGGCGGTAGAGCGCGCGGACGCGGCGGGGTGCGCGGCGGCGCCATGCCCACCGGCCGTAGGTGTCCTGTAGGTCGGTCAGGGCGAGCACTCGGGCGCGTTCGCGGGTCAGAGCGTCGGGGTAGGAGCGGATCTCCCACAGCACCATCCGGCGCCACAGCTTGAGGGTCGGCCAGGGCGCGAGGATCCACCGGGACGGGCGGATGCCGTCCATGCGGGTGCCGTCCATGCGGGTGCCGGCAGCGATGCCGGCGCGGATCCGGATCACATGCGCGGCGATCTCCACCGCGCACACCCACAGCGCCGGGAGAACCGCGTGCGCGAGGCGCCCGAACGCGGTCGACTGCTCGGCGACGTTGAGATAGACGGTCGCGGCGGTCAGCGTCCAAGGGACCAGCCGCAGCCACCGCACCCGCATGTCGAGCCGGGCCAGCACGATATCGAGGGCGGCGAAGATCGCGATGCCCAGGTCGATACCGAGAGGCACCGACCACGCCAGCCGCCCGAACGACGGGCGGGCAGCGTCGGCGACCGCGGCGAAGCTGTTGACGAACCCCAGCAGTCCAAGCACGGCCACCAGCGCGGCGACGGTGCATACCGCGGTGAACTCGTTACTGGTCAGCGCCCGCCCCTGCGGGGCGTCGCCCCCGGCGCGGTCCGACGCGTCGGCCGCCGGCGGGTTGGTCGAGGTGGGCGGGGTGCCGTTGAGGTGCGTGATCGGTCGGAGCGGCAGGGCGGTCGGCTCGGCGGCGTGCGGATTGGTGGCCTGTGCGCCGAGGGCCGCCGGGACGTGGAGCGGCGGAGCCTTCATGCCGCGTGCCTCCTTTCCAGCGTGGTGCGGGTCGAGGTGGCGCCGCTGTCGGCGCAGTCCAGGCAGGTGCCGAGGTGGCGGGGCAGGACGTATCCGGCGTCGCGTCCGCAGTCGGGGCAGCGTCGGCGGGCGGCCAGTGCCTTGCCGAGGGCGGCGCGCTGACGCTCGGACGGGGTCCGCTTGGGCAACGCCAGGCGGACGTCGTACAGGTAGGCGGCGCGCACACCGCAGCGGTAGCGGCGGGAGTTCCAGAGCACCTGTCCGGCGATGTCCTGACCACCGGGCCGCAGGCCCTCGGCGGTGAGTTGGCGGCGGGTGCGCAGGTGCGGCGGCGCCATCCGCCACGGCCATGTGGGGATGCCGAACCGGGCGCCGGTCGGGTCGAAGAACCGGGCGGAGCTGCGGCGGCGGGTCATGCGGCCACACCTCCCGCACGGCTCATCGCGTACGCGGGCCGCTGGACTGTGACCAGGTACCAGCCGCCGTCACGCAGCGACCGATAGGCCATCCGGCCGGCGGTCACCGTCACGGCCAGCGCCGCCACGGCGGTAAGCGCGAACGTCGGGACGGGGTGAACGATCAGCAGGACAGCGCCGGCGGCGGCGAGGCGAAGCGGGGACAGGCACAGCCAGCACGCCGCGGCGAGCACAGCCAGCGCGAGAATTAGGGCGGTCATGCCGACACCCCCAGCGAGGCCAGCAGCGCCGCGGCGAACAACCAGCCGATGTGCCAGGACTGGTCCAGGGCGTAGGCGCCGGTACCGGCCGGCGCGGCGGCACCGTCGCCGAGGGCCGCGAACTCGCCCTTGCCGGTCAGCCGGGCGAGGGTGAGCAGGGTGGAACGCCGATCGGCCCAGTAGTGCGAGACCGCGTCCACCGTCAGCGCGACCGCAGCGACGCCGGGGTTGACCGGCAACCCCAGCACGACGGCCGCGAGGGTCACCGCGGCGGCCTTGACAGCGGTCAGCGTCACCACGTGCCGGACGCATAGCCACCGGCCACGCCATCCCCGCGCACCCTTGCCGATCGCCTCGCTACTGCGCTGCAACCAGTGGTCGCCGACCTCGTGCGCGGCGTACAGCGCGGCGAACACCGCCGGGAACACCATCGGGTCAGCGCCCCACATCACGCGCCCCCGTTCGTGCGGCGCGGCTGGCGGACGTGAGAGGCGGACGCGGCGCCGGGCGGGGTGTCGGTGGGCGTGGTCACGCGGCCGGTGCGGGAGGTGGCGTTGACGGCCAGCCCCTCCGCCAGCGCCGTACCGTTCGCGGTCACCGTCACGTCACCCGACACCGACCGGGCGGCGATGGCGGCGCCCGCGGTCGCGCGGATCCGGATGTCACCCGAGACGGTCGACACCTCGGCACGGCCGGCGAAGTCGGTCACCGTGACGTCCCCAGAGGTGGTCGCGGCGTACACATCATCGGCGCGGCCGAGATGGACATCACCCGACACCGACCGCACCACCGCGGCACCGTCCACCACCGCGGCCGACACATCACCCGAGGTGGTCTTGGCACGCAACGCCCCAACACCACCGGCCGACACATCACCCGCGGTCGAGGTGAAGTCGACCTCGGCGAACTCCCCCAAACACGCCAGCGACGCCGACCGGGTCAGAGCGGCCACCGACGACCCCTCGGGAAGCTTCGCAATGATCTCGATACGGCCACCGGTCGCGCCGCGACCGGTGATCTCCACACCACCGATCACGACACGGCCGCCGAGGTTGACGACGCCACCGATCTCGACGCCGGTCACGGTCTGAGTGCTACCTGCGAAGGCGACGCTGGCGGCGGTGGGGTGAACCCGCACGGTCAGGGTGCCGGTCGGCTCGTCCCACCGCAGGACGGCGTCACAGACGGCCTCGTGGACGGCGGGGTCATCGCCGCGGGCCGTCACGGTGACCTCGGCGACCGTGCGGGACGGGTCGGTGATGACGCGGATCTCACCGGCCGGCAGGTCGACCAAGAAGGCCATCGGGCCGGGACGCGTCGCGGTCAGGGTGCGGGCGGTCATCGGGCGTTCTCCTCAAGGCGCTCCATCAGCGCCAACAGCCGGGACTCGACGTCTTCGAGAGTCAGTTGCCGGTCGGCGGTCCACTTGTCGGCCGACTCGGCGAAGCACGCAGCGATGCGGCCGGTGATCTCGGCGAGTTCGACGGTGATCTGCCGGTTGGTCAGCGCCATGTCAGGCCACCTCGCCGAGGTCGAAGTTGGACAGGTCGGAGAGGGTGGCGAGTTCGGTGGCGGTGAAACCGGCCCACACCCCGTACTCGGGGCGGATCCGCATCGCCAGCTCCAAGCACGCGCCACGCAGCGGGCAGGACTCGCACACCTCCCTGGCGACCAGTTCGCGGGCCGCGCGCTCGTCCGAGGTCTCCTCGCCGTCCGGGCCGGTGTGCAACTCGGGATCGAACCGGCACTGAGCGCCGGTAATGGGCTCGCCGCGCAGGTCGACACCGGCGAGCGCGGCCGACGGAGACAGGAAGCGGGACATGGTCACCTCGTGTGAGACGGTGATCGGTCGTGAGGAGCGGTCCTCGGCGGCGTGCTTGGTGGCTTGTGCGCCGAAGGCGAGCGGCTGTGAGCGATAGACGGTCATTGCGGAATCAACCCAGGTGGCCGGAGAACGTAGTGATGGCGTGGATCACCTGGTTGACCAGCGCCGCGGCCTTCACCGGGTTGTTGATCGCGAAGATGGCCAGCGCGATGCCGGCGAGCCACTGCGGGATGTTGCTGGACTTCTGCGGAATCACGGCACGACTCCTGACGTTGAGGCGATATGCCAAACGTTTGTCGTTTGACGTAAGTCAGAGTGCGCCCGAGTCGCTGTACCTGTCAAGGGTCGCCAGTCGTTTGGCGTTTGACGTTTCGTCTGGTTAGGTAGACCTAAGCAGCACACAGACAGCAGGAAGGGGCAGTTAGATGCCCAACTCAGAGCGTCACGGGTTCCGCGAGATCGCGGCGAAAATCCGTGAAGAAATCTACGAGGGGGCGTACCCCACGGGGAGCGTCCTGCCCGCCGAACCCGAGCTGGCGGAGCGCTACGGCGCCTCGCGCAGCTTGGTGAACCGGGCGATGCAGATGCTCGCAGCCGAGGGCATCGTGCGACCCCGTCAGGGACGCGGAACCATGGTGACGTGGCTACCGCCGATGCTTCACTCGCCGGCCCGGTACGACCGCGCGGAGCGTGAGAACAACGGTGCCCGCGGCGCGTTCGACGCCGAGGTGCGAGCGCGCGGCCTGGAGCCTCAACACGAGATCACCACCGAACACGCCGAACCGCGGGCACATGTCGCCGAGCTGCTCGGCCTGCCCGCCGGCGAGGTGAACTGTCTCGTCCGGCGCCGCCGTCTGCTGGCCAGCGGCATCCCCGTCCGGCTTAACGCCAGTTGGTTCCCGCTGGAGATCGCGGGCGGGACGGTCCTGGAAGAGGAGGGGCCGGTCATCGTGGGTGGGGTCAAGAGCGCCCTCGGCGAACTCGGCTACCCACAGGTCACGGCGCGCGAAGAGATCACGCCCAGCCGTCTGCCCACCGACGCCGAAGCGCGGGCGCTGGAAATCAGCCCGGAACGTACCGTGGTGGAGATAACCCACGTGGGCATGACCGCCGAGGGCCGCGCCGTCGAGGTCACGATCTCTGTCGCCCCCGCCCACTACCTCACGGCACAGTACGAGTTCCCGCTCGCCTGACATCCGGAGACCACACCCCATGATCACGCGACTCGTCGAAGACCACGCCCGGACGCTCGCCGCGGACGCGCACCTACCCGCGTTCGTCTACGACCTCGCCGCACTCCGGGACCACGCAGCCGAGGTCAAGGCGGCACTCTCAGCGCCAGGCGCGCCGGAGATCTTCTATGCCGCCAAAGCCAACCCCGATGTCCCGATCCTGCGCGCCCTCGCTCTATACGTCGACGGCATCGAGGTCGCGTCCGGCGGTGAGCTGGCGCACGTGCGCGAGGCACTCCCGGACGCACGGTTGGCTTTCGGCGGCCCCGGCAAGACCGATGACGAACTCGAACTAGCGCTCAACCTCGGAGTCGAGCGCATCCACGTCGAAAGCCCGTACGAGCTCTCCCGCCTCGCGCGCATCGCCGAGGCGGCCGGGCGCGAAATCGACATCCTGCTACGAGTCAACCTCGCCAGCGACCGCAGCAGCGTCGTGCTGGCCATGAGCGGCCCGTTTGGCATGGACCCCGAACTCATGGACACCTGCACCGACACCCTGACCGCCTCGCCGCACGTACGCCTACGCGGAATCCACGCGCACCTAGCGTCCGGGCTGGACGCAACCGCCATGGCGGCCCAGTCCGCCGAGATCCTCGCATGGGGCCGCGCATGGCTCGACAGGATCGGCCACACCGGGCCGCGGGAGTTCAACCTCGGCGGCGGCATGGCCGTCGACTACAGCACACCGGGTACCCGCTTCGACTGGAAGCAGTACGGCGCCGAGGTCGCCGCCCTCGCCGAGCCAGGCGAGACATTGCGCATCGAACCGGGCCGGTCCATCAGCGTCTACGCAGGCTGGTACGTCACCGAAGTACTGGACGTAAAGAAGGCACACGGCCAGTGGTACGCCGTCCTACGCGGCGGCACCATGCACATCCGGACACCGGTCACCAAACAACACAACCACCCGTTCGACGTCCTCACCGGCAACAGCGACGGCCCCACGGTCGCCGACGAGCCCGTCACGCTCGTCGGCCAGCTCTGCACACCAAAGGACGTCTTCGCACGCGAGGTCCCCACAGACCGCATCGCAGTCGGCGACCTAGTCGCCTTCTCCATGGCCGGCGCCTACGCCTGGAACATCTCCCACCACGACTTCCTCATGCACCCGAAGCCGCACTTTAGATACTTGGACGCATAATCCTTTTGAGGCCCCGGGCACATCTGCCCGGGGCCGACTATTAGCGCCCGAGTATAGCCCGCACCACCTCGCCGAGGGCGGCCGCCATGCGAACCGGAACGGCGTTGCCTATCTGCTGTTCTATAGACCCATAGTGGCCCATGAACCGATAGGTCAGCGGGAAAGTCTGAAGAACTGCCGCCTCCCGAAGAGTTATTCCCCGATGCTCCGTGGGGTGGATGAAACTTCCACACGCCGGTGTGGTGCATCGAGTCGTCATCGTCGGCGCGGGCGCGTCAAGACGAATGCGTCCGTAAGATGCCGTCGCTGTCCGCCCTGTAACCCGCCTATGGCAATCGAGTTGAAGGTCAGGTGGCAGATCAAACCTACTGCCGTTCACCGGAACCGCAGCAATGCGGGCCGCCACCTGGGGGCTGTTCTGCCGATATCGATCGAGAGGATCGTCGCGGATTTCACTCTTGCGGAGCAGATCAAAAGCTTCTTTGACTGTAGTTTCAGTCAGTTCAAAGCGCTCCGGGATTAGATCTGTTATTTTCTCCGGGAGGCGGCGCCGAACAGCTCTTGACGCACCAATGATAATGAGCCTCTTGCGGCGTTGAGGTACGCCCAGATCAGCAGCGTTCACCTTGTACTGTTTGAAGCGATAGCCCACCGCTTCCAGCGTTGCCAGGAGTTTCGGAAGTCGATTATCCCGCGCAAGGCCCGGTACATTTTCCAGCAAAATCACGCGAGGTCTGAACGCGAATACGAAATTGGCAACATCAAGAACTAGATCATTGCGTTCTTCGTCAATATCACCACTTGCAAGAGTGGAGAATCCTTGACACGGAGGACATGCTTTAAGTAGCTCAAGGCTGCCTCGCCTCAATCCCAATTCTCGCCTAAAGGCATCAGGATCGAGCTGCCGTATATCGATTTGCTTGAGTAGTACGTCGGGATGGTTGGCCTGGTATGACTGACACGCGTAGGCGTCATTCTCCACTGCGCCGATGACCGAGATGCCAGCCTGGCGCAGCCCAGCCGTAGCGCCGCCGGCGCCGGCGAACAGGTCCACAGCTCTCACAGCGCTGCCCACCCACCTGATCTTAGTGGCCACTACCGGCTCTTGTCTTGCTCCAACTTGCCAAACGAGTGACGCTATGCCTTGCCATGCCTCACCCCAGTCGTGAGGACGACCCGTCCAGGAAGGGTATCTAGCATGACGGATGGCCGGCTGCAACTGAAGTTTGGCGGATCCTTGGTGGAGCAGCTCGGAGCACAGCTGTATCCCAGCGTCACCGCCACAGTCGCCGAGCTAATCTCGAACGCTTGGGATGCCGACGCTAAGCACGTTTGGATTCAGATACCGTTCGGTAAGTGGCAACCGGACGATGAGATCGTGGTGCTGGACGACGGGCATGGCATGACCCGCCAGCAGGCTCAGGACACGTATCTCGTCGTTGGCAGAAAGCGGCGAATCCAGTTTGGCAACAAGTCGGAAAGCCAGGGCAGGCTTGTTCATGGACGCAAAGGTATTGGAAAGCTTGCCGCGTTCGGGACGGCTGGTGTTTTGGACTGCACCACAATTCGCTCAGGCGAACGCACTGACTTTCGATTGGATTACGATCACATTCGACAGCTTTCGCCTGCCGAGGATTATGAGGTTGAAGACGTATCAGAGCTACAACCGATGGTGACCCCTGATGGAGACGTCCTAGAGCACGGAACGCGTGTCCGGCTTTCGCGACTTAAGCTTAAGAAGAGTATCTCGCGGGACCAATTTATGCGCTCAATGTCCCGCCGCTTTGCCCTCAGCGAGAACGAAATGCAGATCATCATCAACTCGTCCGAGGGGCTGAAGCGCTTCGACATCAAATGTCAGTTCAGGTTTCCGAAAGACGGCGTACCTACCGGTGATGTTCACGTAGCTGCTAACGGCTGGGCGGAAGAGACGCTGATCAACGAGGCTGGGGATCCCCGCCCGGTCCGATGGTGGATCGGCTTTACCGAGAAGCCTCTTGACGAGGATGCACAGCAAGGAATCTCCATAATCGCCAATGGAAAGATGGCGCAGCGCCCCTTCAAGTTCGAATCCTCCCAGGGGACGGAGGGGCAATTGGGACAGGAATATCTCGTCGGCGAAGTGCGCGCCGACTGGCTTGACATTGGCGTGGACATAGAAGACGACCTCATCCAGTCGAATCGCGACCAGTTGCAGCTGGAGGACGAGAGGCTGCAATTCTTCCTCGACTGGGGGCGCAGACGTCTCCGCTGGGCACTGAAGGAGCGCAACACGCTGCGCCGAGAGGCCACATATGAAAAGGTGCAGGTTAATGAGGATGTGAAGGAGATCCTAAAGCCGTACACAAAGACGGAGCAGCGACGGCTTCTTAATGTCGCGCGCACCGTGTCGAAGATACCGGAGATAGACGAGCGTGGCCTCGCCGACGCCATGAAGTCGGTCGTCAATGCTCAGTCCGAGAAAGCCGTACGAGAACTTATGGAGGAGATCGAAGAACAAGACGACGCATTTCAGGAGCGCGTTTGGCAGATTGTGCACGACTTCGGCCTCATAGATGCGAGGCGAGTGCTGAGCATAATTGAGGCACGACTTGCAACGATCAGAAAGCTGAAAGACGCTATCAAGAACGGCGCCCGCGAGGTGCCAGAGATCCATAAGATCGTCATATCTGATCCATGGCTTCTGGATCCCAGGTGGAACATTATCGCCGACGAGGTCGACGTATCAACGCTGGGCGTTGCCTACGATCCGGAGGAAGGCGAAGACGGACTTCGCCTTGATTTCATCTTTGCCCTTGCTCCTCATCCGCCAGCAAGGCTGGACGAGGTCATCGTGGTCGAAATCAAAAGAGGTACAGACGCAAAGGGCAAGGAACGAAAGGTGACACATGACGAGGTCACGAAGTTTCACCTATACGTGCTCGCAGTCAGGGAGCATTACCAGAGAAGCACGGAACATCCCGCCGTGCGCGGTTTGATGATCACTCAAGCGTACACGGCCCAGGCGGATAGCTTGAGGCGCAGTCTTGAAAGCTCGACCGACGTTCGTCTCTCCTTCAGGACATGGGACAGGGTCATCGAGGAAACCGAGCGCATGCACGTCGCTTGGCTTAACGTCTCCAAAGACCGCATCGCCGAAGGATGAGGCATGGTTAAACCACGCGGCGAGCTGGCGCGGCTGGTCGGCGTCGAGCCAGGACCGCGTGACCGCGTAGCTACGCGTCGCGGGTGCGGCCAAGGTCTGACCCGCGCCGTCGCAGAATCCGCAGAACCCTCGCGCCGCTTGTCGGCCGGGTTGCCGACCTCAGAACCGCGCGCCGCGTATTGCCGCGGAAATCCGCGTAATCCCGTGACCTGCGACGATACCCGCCAGGTGGCAGGGGCGACGGGGTTTCTGCGGCGGTTCGCCGGGCCTTCTGCGCACACCGCGTGACCTGGGCGGCCGCCCGCCGGCGAGGTCGAGACGGCTTTCTGCGGATTCTGCGGATTCTGCGGCGGGGGTCCGCGGGTTCCGGCCCCTCCCACCCAGGGCGCGGCCGACTCTGAGCATTCGTGATCAACTGCTGAATCCGGGGCTCTGAACCGTCCCCTGAGCGCCGACCAGACCTCGGTGAGACTGATGGGAAGGGGACGGTTGGCGATCTCGGCAGAGGGGCGTTCCCGCTTGATCGTGCGGAACTTGTGCGCAAGTCGTCGTCCGGCCGCCGCCTGCTAGCAGCGTTCTAGCAGGTCACACGGGGTGCGCGGGAGCCGAAGCGTCGTTCACTGAAAAGCGGAAGGTCGGCGGTTCGACCCCGCCCCTGCCCACTCCATTGACCAGCCAAAAGGCCCGGAACCATTCACGGTTCCGGGCCTTTTGACGGCAACCCTGACGGCAACGTCCCTAGCCGAGGGCATCCCCCAGCATCCGCAGCGCCGCCCGCTTGTCATCCAGCGAGGTGTGCGCGTAGATCGTCATCGTCACTTCGATGTCGCTGTGCCCGACGATGTCGCGGACGACGTTGGGTGCGATGCCCAGGGCGAGGAGCAGCGAGACGCAGGTGTGCCGCATGTCGTGAAAGCGCACCCCCTCCAGGCCGACGGCGGCACGGACGCGGCCCCAGGAACGGCGGAGGTTGTCCGGCTCCATGGGGGTGCCGCGCCGGGAGGGGAAGACCAGGCCGTGATCCTCCCAGTCGTCCCAGGCGCTCGCGCGTTCGGCCTCCTGCCTGACCTTGTGTTCGCACAAGGCGGCGATGCAGACCGGCGGCAGCGGAATGGTCCGTTCGGAGTCTTCGGTCTTGGGGCGGACGAACCGCAGCGCTCCCCCGACCCGTTGGAGCGTCTGTGCGACTTCCAGCGTGGCGCTTTCGATGCCACTACCGGCACAGGTCCGGCACTCGGCTCCGTCCGGTTCGCCGCCCTCCCCCTCGCAGGTCCGGCAGCCGACGAGCCGGACGTCTTCCCAGCGTAGGCCGAGGAGTTCGCCGCGCCGCAGGCCGAGGCAGAGCGCCAGGACGTACAGCGCGTACAGGCGTTCGTCGCGGGCCGCCTTGAGCACGTCGCGCGCCTGGTCAACTGTAAGCCCGCAGTTCACCTTTTACTTCGGCGCACCGACCTTGACGAGCTTGGCGACGTTACGGGGCACGACGCGCACGGCCGGCTTGCCTAGCCGCTTCTTGCCGAGTTCGGGGACCAGGTAGAGCCTTACGACGCCCTCATGTCCCTGCGCCGTTCGCGGCTTGCGCTCCGGACGGACGACATGGTCCAGCCAGTGGGGGAGGTACTGCTCTACCGTCCAACTCCCGGCCGACACGGGGAGGCCCTGGTCGGCCTGTCCATGGCCTTGGTCGGCTTGCGCCGCACCTCTTTAAAATCTCGCCGCGCAGCCCGGCCGAGCCCATCCCAGCCCCTCTCCGCGGAGGATGTTCGGCTCTTGCTCACCAGCCCATGTCCTTGGCGACCTCGTTCTGCGCAGCCGCGATGTCTTCCTCGGTCACGCCGCCGATGTCGACATCGGCTTTCCACTCAAAGCTGGTACACAGGTCGGTCAACGCCTGCTTTTGCGCGGGATGGGTGATAGGCACAGTGTTCAGGTCAGTACTCCTGAGCCAGTCGAAGAGCACTATCGCGTCAGCCCGCCAAAGCCTCAGGTTCACGGTCGGCACATCAGAGTCCATGGTTGTTATGGTTCCCGGAGCCGGCTGGAGTGGCAAGCAGATCCGGCAGGGACTTCTAGTCCATCAACCGGCCTGACAGTCTGGAGTCGGCGATGGACGATCGCCGCCACGGCCTCTGCCGCGGCTCGAAACACCTCCGAAGGGGCGTGTCGATTTCCGAAGTCGACTGCACAGTTCCCCGATTCCTCTGCACACTCTGATGCGTCGCCGCGCAGAGGTGTTGCAGTATTGGGCAACTCTTGGGTGATCTACCAATTGGATGGGTGCGGCGCCGCGGAAGGCGGCCTGGGCGCCGGTGCGGGCGAGTGGGGCGCCGTCGCAGCGCGGCGCGGCGACTTCCCCGAGGCGGCCGCGTTCATCGTCCGCTGCCCGGGCGCGGGGACCATGTACTGCGTCGCGCATCGGTCGCAGTGCGGGTCCGCAGCTCACTTGTGATCGGTCCGGCTCATGTACATGACTTGCCATCGTGGAGCCGTTCGAGCTCAGATCACCGGCTCGTGCCGGCGTGGATGATTTCTCGTGGAATGAGACGTAGGGCGCTCGCGGCCGCGATCAGGCACATGCCGATGGCGATGGTGATGGCTGCGAAGGTGCCCCTGTCGGGGTCTGTTGCGACGACCGCCCCGAGTAGTGCGACCCCGAGTGCGCCGCCTGTCTGCCGGGCCGTGTTCAAGGCACTCGATCCCATGTTCTGGTGCCGGTCGGGGGCGAACGTCATGACGGCGAGCGTTTGGGAGGGTGCGGAGAGCCCCATACCGATGGAGAAGACGCAGAAGCCGACTGCGATGAGTGGGTATGGTGCGGAGGCGACGGTGAGGGGCGCGAGTCCGATGGCCGAGAGGGTCATTCCGGTGGCCAATCCGCTGCGCGGGCCGAACGCGGTGATGAAACGGGCACCGAGAAAGGTCGAGGCGAGGGTGGCGGCCACGGTCAAGGGGATGAAGGCCGACCCGGTCTGCAAGGCCGAGTAGCCACGTAGCTGCTGGAAGTTGAACGTGTAGACGATCAGCATCCCGTAGAGCGTGAAGTTGTACGTCGCTCCGCCGAGCAGGCCGGCGAGCACGGGACGCGCGGCGATGATGGCGGGGGGCAGGAGGACCTGTCGCCCGTCTCGCGCCCAGGAATACTGCGCTGCGACGAACACGACGAGGGCCGCGCTGCCGCCCGCGAGAGCCGTGAGCACGGCGGGGTCGCGCCAGCCCGCGACACTCGACTCGACCAGCGCCCACACCATGGCGGCGAGGCCGACGATCGCGAGGGCCTGCCCGCGGATGTCGAACGGCACGCGTTGCAGCGGAACCTCCGCCACATGTCGGGCGACAAGCCAGCCGGTGGCGGCGGCGACCGGGACGTTGAGCAGGAAGATGCTCCGCCAGCCGAGAGTGTCGACCAGCAGTCCACCGATGAACGGGCCGATCACGAAGCCGATACCGCCTACGCTCACCCAGACCGCGACAGCTCTGGTGCGTTCGGTCGGCACGGTGAAGATGCGGGTGATCAAGGTCAGCGGTGCCGGGGCGAGGAGCGCTGCTCCCAGACCTTGGCAGGCGCGGCCAAGGACGAGCAGGCCCGTGTTGGGAGCGACCGTGCAGGCGATCGAGGCAACGGCGAACAACCCCAGTCCGGTCAGGTAGCCGCGTCGGGCACCGATCCGATCTCCGAGCCGGCCCGCGGACAGCAGCAGGGCGGCGAACACGAGCGTGTAGGCGTCGATGGCCCACAGTCCGCCGGCCAGGCTCGCGTGCAGGTCGGCACGTATCACTGGGATCGCGACGTTGATGACGTTCGCTTCCATGACGATCAGAGCGGTGCCGAGACACAGGCCGGTGAGGCCCAATGTCCGGCTGGTGGCGGAAGCAGGTGGTAGCCGATTCTTGGCAGCGTTAGGTGACACGGTCACTCCGATGGGATATGGGAGAACACGCCCTCGTCGGGAGGCGACGGCTGTGGCAGCTGCTTGGCGCATGCCGAAGGTTGATGGGGAGAGAAGGTTCCCGGTGCCAGTGGCGTCGCTACCCGATGGGGTTATGGCCGAGCGAGGAGCGGCTGGAGCCCCGAGCCGGCGTCTGCGGGCACGGGAAGAGAAGGGCTTTCGAACTCGTCGAGGGCCCTGGCCGATGGGGGGTGGTGCCTGGGTTCAGTTCGCGTGCGGAGCGCTCGCCCGTAGAAGTGAGAGCACTCCCCTGATGGCGCGGTCGAAGGGCTCTATCGCCTGCGCCGCGCGGGCCAGGGCGTAGGCGCCCTGGATGACGGCGGCGATGGCGGAAGCGGTCTCGTCGATGTCCAGGTCGCCGGCGAATTCCCCGGCCGCCACGCCTTCGGCGATCGTGCGCCGGAGGTGTTCGTGCAGCACCTCGAAGGTTTCCCGGATCGGTGCGCGCAAGGTGTCGTCGGCCATGACCTCCGGATCGGCGGTGAGCCGTCCCACGCTGCATCCACGCAACACGTCGCGTTCGCGCCCTAGATATCTTGTGATGCGTTCGAGCGCATTGCCTTCAGCGGCGAACGCTTCGACGATCTGCTGTTGCATCAGTTCCGCGCTGCGCTGCTCGGCCGCCAACACCAGATCCGGCTTACCATCGAAATGGTGGTACATGCTGCCCTGGCCGACGCCTGAGCGCGCCAGAATCGCGGTCGGACTGGTGCCGACGTATCCACGCTCCCACAGCAGTTGCCGCGTGCCCTCGATCAGGCGCTCCCGAGCGTTCGGTTTCATCGTGCCTCCCAGCAATGCGGTGCGTGCCTGTCGCGGCCCGCATTACAGGGCCGGATGCCGCAGGTGCCAGTCCGTCTCACGCTGGTAGGCGTGGCCGAGCTGAATCAGTGGTCGTTCCTCGAACGGCCGGCCGACGAACTGGAATCCCAGCGGCATGTCGTCCTCGCCGAAACCGCCCGGCAGGGTGATGGTCGGGACGCCGGCCATGTTGAACGGAGTGACGAAGCGGAGGAAGTCCGTCAGGGCTTCGGGGTCGGTATACACCGCCTCCTTCTGCGCAAGCGTGAGGCTCGTGGTCGGCTGCACCGGAGCCAGCAGGACATCCACCTCGCATAGGGTACGCGCCAGTCCGCCGGTGAACGCGAGCCGCTGATGGTGCGCGTGCATCAGCTCGATCGCGGAGACCGTGTGGCCGTGCGTGATGAGCCCGGCGATCGATCCGGGTGTGTCGGCCGGGCCGTATTCCGAGGCGCGCGAGGGATAGCTGGCCTGGTGGGCGATCGCGGCCTCCACACCGGCGTATCGGGACCACATGGCATTGATGGTGCTGGTATCGGGAAGGGTGACCTCGACGATCGTCGCGCCGAGGCGGCGCAATACGGCGACGACGTCATCAAGCATGCCGATGGTCGCCTGGTCGACACGGGTCTCGTTGTAGGCGCGGTCCACTCCGATGCGTACCGGCCCGATCGGGGCGCCGAGGCCGGTCAGATAGTCGGGCACGGGCATGGGGGCCGCGGTCGGGTCATGCGGGTCTGCTCCGGCGATCGCTCCCAGGATCGCAGCCGCGTCCTGCACCGAGCGCGCCATCGGGCCGACGTGGTCGAGGCTCGCGGCGAGCGCAAAGATGCCGTGCCTGCTTACCCGTCCCCACGTGGGTTTGATGCCGGTGATGCCGTTGGCCGCGGAGGGGTACCGGATCGACCCGCCGGTGTCGGTGCCCAGGGAACCGAAGGCGAGGCCGGCCGCCACCGCGACGCCGGAACCGCTTGAGGAGGCGCCGGACCAGTACTCCGTGTTCCAGGGGTTGCGGGGTGGTGTGACAGACGGGTGGTGCTCGGCGAATGCGCTTTCGGTCAGCTGCAGCTTACCGAGCAGAATGGCCCCGGCTTGCGAAAGACGCCGGACCACTGTCGCATCGTAGGTGGGCACATGGCCGGAGCGGATCGTGGTGCCGGCCGCGGTGACGATTCCGGCGGTGAAGCAGAGGTCTTTCACAGCGATCGGCACGCCGTGCAGGGGGCCTCGGTATTGGCCCGCTGCCAGTTCGGCCTCGGCGTTCCTGGCTTGAGCGACGGCGACGTCCGCCGTCACCGTGGCGTAGCTGCGCAGCACCGGATCAACCTGGTCGATCCGTGCCAGCAGTGTCTCGGTCAACTCCACAGGCGTGAGTTCGCGTGCGCGTAGCTTCGCAGCGACTTCCAGCAGGCTCGCATAGTGCACACGGGACTCGGGTGCGGTGCGTGTGAGGGTCATGAGAGCCACCATACATACTAGTATGTATGGCGTCGAGTGTCGCGAGCGCTGGGGAGAGAAGGGCATGCGGGATGGTCTCGGGATGTCCTGTGGTGGCGGTGGGTTCGTGGCTGGGTGTCTTGCGTGTGATCTTCTTGTCGGGGTGGGTGGTCGAGCACTCGGTGGGGCCGCTCGGCCTGGGGGCTCTGGTGGTCAAGCCGGTGCGGCATGTCGTCCATGTCGCCGAGTTGAACGATGCCGAGAGTGCGGCTCTGGGGCCGTTGCTGCGCCGGGTCGCCGCGGCGGTGACGGAAGTCGTCCGACCAGAGCAGGTGTATGTGTGCCTGTGGTCCCATGCGGATGCCGTGCCCGGGCACCTGCATTTCGTCGTCCAGCCCGCAAGGAAAGCCGACATGGAGCGGTTCGACGCGTACGGGCCCGCCTTGCAGATGGAGATGTTCCGCGAAGGGGCCGTGCCGGACGAGACCGAGGTGGAAGCGTTGTGCCGGCGCCTCCGACCGATCTTGGTCCGCTCGGTCGCCAGCTCGTGAGCTGGGGATTTCGCTCTGACGGGTTGAAGCTCGGTTCGGATGGGCGGGGTTGTGGGGCGGGGCCGCCGACTCCGGCGGGTTGTCGCCGGGAGCGGTGGAGGGGCTGCGGTCGGATTCGATCTTGCTGATTGCGGCGTCCAGGTACCGGCGCAGGTAGGTGGGCGCGATGTTGCTTTTGGAGTCGGCGGCGATTGGCGCTGATGCTTCTGGCGGGTACCGGCAGCGTTCCCTCATGTCGCCTTGGGCGAGCGCGGTCGGGTTTCCTGATTCACTGGTCGTGGGCTTGACCTTGACACGGTGACAAGGTCTCCACTTGTGTGAAGGAGGTGGTCCAGATCGACGGAACAACCCCGCAGCAGGCTCGGGTGGTCAACGCCCTGAGTGCCGAGGACGCTTCAGTGCGGCTTCGAGCGGCCCTGGCGGTCGGCTCGAACCCCGACCCGGTGTTCCTGGAGGCGCTTGTTGAGCGGTGCGCGGTCGAGCCGGACTTCTTTGTGCGGGACATGTTGTCCTGGGCGCTGACCTGTCTCTCCCGGGAGATCACCCTGCCCCGGATCCGGCAGGAGCTCGACTCCGAGCGGCCCCAGGCCCGTAGCCAGGCGCTACATACGCTCTCCAAGATCGGCGACAGGGGGGCATGGGATTGGATCGCCCGCGACATGCTGCACGACGCCGACGATGAGGTCGCACGGACCGCGTGGCGCGTCGCGGTCGCCTTCGTCCCGGAGGAGGGGAAGAAGGACTTGGTGAACGAGCTCGTCCTGCAGCTCGGGCGCGGTGACCGCAGCGTGCGGTTGAGCCTGAGCCGCGCCTTCGTCGAACTCGGCGAGGTGATCAAGCCCGCCTTGGAGAAGGCCGCCGAGGACCCCGACCCGGAAGTGGCCGCGCACGCCCGTGCCACCGAGTCGCTCCGGCAGAACCCGGAGACCGGTTTCGACGCGGCCATCGAAGAGGCCAAGCGCGTGGCCGTGGTCGGCGCGAACTCAGCGAAGGCCGAAGAGGCTCGGGAGGCCGCGGATTGCTGATCGGCGATGTGGCCCGCCGGTCGGGGGTGAGCACCCGGATGCTCCGGCACTACGACGCGTTGGGGCTGGTGCGGCCGACGGGGCGCACGGCCGGCGGCTACCGCGAGTACTCCGCGGAGGACGTCCGCAAGATCTTCCAGGTGGAGAGCTTGCGGACCCTCGGGCTCTCGCTCAAGCAGATCGGACGTGCGCTGGAGGACCCGGCCTTCACGCCGTCCGTCCTGGTCGGTGACCTCATCCGGTGGACGCGGGACCGCTTGGCGCGCGAGCAGGAACTGCTCGCCCGGCTCCGCGCGATCGACGCGTCGGCGCCCACCGACTGGCAGGACGTGCTGCGCATCGTCGAGCTCATGCGGGGACTCAACTCGACCAGTGCCGCGCGCAGGCAACAGGCTGTTCTGGTCCAGTCGGAGGGCGTGTCGGTTCCTGCGGAACTGCTGGCCGGGGCGGTCCTGGCCGAATCCGATCCGCATGTCGCGGGTGCTTTGGTTTGGGCGCTCGCCCGATCGGGCGGTGAGGGGCTGGCGGTGCTGGAGGCCGGCCTGCGCTCGCCGGACGTCGACGTCCGGCGGCGCGCGGTGCGGGCGATCGCCGAGATGCCCGATGCCGCGGGTGCCGCCGCAGCGCTCGCGGACGCCCTCGGGGACCCGGACATGACGGTGCGCAGGCACGCCGCCCTGGCTTTGGGCAGGCACGGCGTGACGGCGGCTGTTCCCGCGCTTGTCGGCATGGTGGTCGAAGGCTTCGACGACGTCGCCGCGGCGGAGGTCCTGGGGACGCTGTCCCAGGACCCCAGGCATGCGGACCAGATCATGACCGCGCTGGTCGACGAGCTCTCCGCGCCCACCGCGGACTCCGCGACGCGGATCCGCCTCGTCCAGGCACTGGTCGAACTCTCGGGAGCCGCTGGGCAGGAAGTCCTGCGCGAACTGGCTTATGACGACGACCGCGCTGTCGCCCTCGTCGCCTCGGCCCTCGTCGGCGTTCTCCAACAGCGCTCCGCCGGAGAGCAAGCCGACCAGGACTCCTGAAGAGGAGTCCTAGAGCGCGTCCGGAGGCGCCGCACGGCTGTTCTCGTGCCAGGGCCGCTTCGGTCGTTCTTCTCGTCGAGGTCGTCGCGCTCCCTCCTGAATTCAGCGGCATACCGGTGACAAACGATCTTCGGAGGGCCGCTAGACGGTTGACGCCTTCACTGTTCGTGAAGGCGCCCGCCGAGACTGGCGAGGCACGACCTCCGTCCCGGGCCGGGGCAGGTCCGGCCCGGAACGGGGGTCAGATCGCCTGCTCGGCGGCGCGGATGGTGCCGATCAGCTGGGTTCGGGCCCGGGCCACGCGCGAGCGGATCGTGCCGATGGGGCAACCCAGGATCTCGGCTGCCTCGGCATAGGACAGGCCCAGGATCTGGGTGAGTACGAACGGCGCACGCCGTTCCCACGGCACCTCGGCCAGCAGGGCGGTCAGTGCCACGCCTTCCTCCCATCCGGGAGATGCGGCGGTTTGACCTCTTTCCACGGCTCGTTGCCAGTCGGCCAGATCGGAGACCACCGGTCGGCGGGCGGCCGACCGGTAGCGGTCGATGACGACCCGCCGGGCGATGGACAGCAGCCAGGTGCGGGCGGAGGAGCGGCCGGCGAAGGCGGGGAGGCTGTTCAGCACGTGCACGAAGGTCTCCTGGGTGAGGTCTTCGGCCCCGTGCGTGCCGTCCAGGTAGGAGATGAAGCGTCGTACGTCGGTGTAGACGGCGCGGGTGAAAGCCTCCACATCCGCAGGCGCGCCGTGGCGCGCGGACAGGGCGAGCCGGGTGAGTTGCTGGTCGTCGATGCCAGTGTTCACGCTGATCGTTCCTTTGAACGGTCGGTCGGGGCAGGGGGCGGGGACGCGTGGAACCTGAGCGGCCGGGGAGCTTGGCACGCATGGTGGATCCTTGAGGCGATACGCGGGTCGATGCGGCAATGGGCTCGCCACCGCGGGGGTGTCGGCCGCCTGACATTCCTCCGCTGCGCGGAGGTCTCCGTTTCGGGTGATCCGCTGGTCTGGGACGCGGTCGGCATTGTTGCGTTGGGTGCCGCGGCCACTGCGGTGTCCGTGGTCGCGGTCATGAGGGCCCCCGCGTCGGGGGCGGCGGCAGGGAGCTTCGCGTTCGTTCTGGAGTAGATGGCCGATTGCGGGCTGTGGGGTGCCGACCGGCTCTCGTCGTCGGACCGCTGTGACTGCGGACGGCAAGGTCCATCGGTGTCCCGGTGGGACGTGCCATCGCACGGCGCCGGGACGGGATGCTCGGCCCTTGAGCCATGTGACATGCCACCCGGCACGTGCTCCTCAGAGCGCTCGTCCTGCCGCCTGCCCCGACCAAGGTCCTCGGCCATGGGTTCAGGTCAGCGCCTTGACCGGGGCGGGGGTGTTGGCCCGGTCCACAGTGATCACGTCATGATCAGGGGCGGGGAGGTCGACGATCGTGGCTCGTCCGGACTTGACGCCGGACGGGGCATCGCCGTCGGGAGCGATGGTTCGGCGCGCAGCCGAGGGCGGGGACGGTCTGTAGATTTTAAGTGACGTTCCGTCACAATGGAGCGAGAGCAAGCGCAACATCGACGACTCCAAGAAGAGTGGGGAGCGGCTTACGCCCGGATGGCACAAGGTCATCCGGTGGCGGAGTCGGCCTCGTCCTTGTCGTCACACAGATCTGTCGGTGAGCTCAGAGACGCGAGCACCCGATGTGCATGGGCGCTGAAGGATCTGGCGGTGTTCAGACGAGGGCGACGTGCCCCGCTGGAGGCCCTCTCCGCACCATGGCGTGCTTCAGCGCCTGGGCGGGACGAGGGTGGCGCCCTCTGAAAACGGATCTGATCCACGCGGGGCCGTGCACGACGGTGGGCCGCAGCCAGGTCAGGGAGCGCAGCGCCCAGGTGGCCACGCAGCGGACCAGGGCGCACAGGCCCGCCTCGCCGCGTTCCAGCCACCACGAGGTGATCAGCACGGCGATCGCGTGCGCCAGCAGCATGCTGAGGCCGGGCGAACCGTCCGACGCGGCGGACATGCCGTGCGCGGTCATGCCGTCCGCGGTGGTGGTCATGCCGTGGGCCGGGGAACTCCCTGACAGGAGGAGGTGCAGAACCACCTGGCAGAGGGCGACGGCGGGCAGGATCGTGCCGATCGAGCGTTCCCGGCGGGTCAGTAGCAGGGCCGGGACGAACATCGCGGCGAAGCCGATGGCCAGGACGAGCGGTTCGACCGCCCCGCCCGCGGCCAGGTGGCCGCCGGCCGCGAGACCGGCGCACGTCGCGGCGAACGTCGCCGCGCGCACCAGCCGCACTACCGACCACAGCTCCATGATGCGTGGATTCTTACATAATTCCCGATTGGCGTCATTATTCCCAGGACACGTCGATCGATGCGTTTGTCGTTAAGTTCACTCCGGCCACATCCACAACCTGGTCTCAAGCAGGATCGCGGTGCGCTCGACCCACGGCCGCCCCGGGAGGGGCCTGCGGTTTCCCGTCCCGGGATCGCCTCGAAAGCGCTCTGGCTATACCCGGGCGGGGGAATTCGTCGGCCGTTCCAGGGGATTTTTGACATATCCGAATTAGCGACGAGCGGTCTGATCGCGCGCAGGCGTCGGCCGCCGTCATGCACCCGGGTGGCGGCGGCGGCCCCAGGCCATCGCGGACCAGGGCGGTGCCAGCTCGTCCAGGGAACCTATTTCGGTCGGTTTCAGCGTGTCCGGGTCGAGCGCCTCCCGGTGCCGGGCGAAGACCTTCTCCACGTACCGGTGGCCGGTGTCCGCGCCGATCACGAGGAGCGTGCGCTCGGGATGGCGGCGTGCCTCCTGCGCCGCGACCAGGTAGGCGGCGCCGGTCGACAGGCCCGCGAAGACGGCGTGCGCGCGCATCAGGCCGATCGTGCCGGCCATGGCGTGCTGGAAGCTCAGCCAGTGCATCTGGTCGTAGAGTTCGGGACGGACGTTGCCGAACGGGATCGCGCTGCCGATGCCCGCGATGATCGCCTCCGGGTCCTGGAACCGTTCGCTGCCGAAGCTCACGCTGCCGAACGGCTGGACCCCGACGAGCGGGGTCGACGGGTCGTGCAGGCGCAGCGGCTGGATCAGGCCCGCGCTGGACGCTCCCGTCCCGACACTGGCCACCACGGCGAGGCGCGTGTCCGGCAGCGCGAGGCGTACCAGGTCGGCGAGTTCGGCGTACCCGAGGCGGTGCACCGGGTCGTGGTACTGGCGCATCCAGTGCATGCCGGTGCCGGCCCGCAGCAGCTGGTGTATCCGGTCGACCCGGCGGCCCTGGTCGAGGCGCAGGTCGGACTCGGCGGGCATCTGGTCGACGGTCGCGCCGAGGATCTCCAGTTGGACCCGGATCGTCGAGGTGACCGTGGTCGAGGCGACGATGTGGCAGCGCAGGCCGTAGCGGTGGCAGACCATCGCCAGGGCCAGCGCGTAGATGCCGCTCGAACTGTCGACGAGCGTGTCACCGGGCCGCACCGTGCCGTCGGCGAGCAGGGCCCGCACCGCGCCGAGGGCCGCGTAGATCTTCAGGGTCTCGAAGCGGATGAGCACCACGTTGTCGGAGAGCCGGATCAGGCTCGGCGCCCGGATCCCGTCGGTGATGTGGTCGTGGACGGTCGTGGAGATGGCGGGCGGGACCAGGAATGGCATGGGCGGTCGTCCCTCGGGTCGTGCCGTCATGCGGGCGGCAGGTGTGTCCCTGTCGATGTGCTGACCGGTCTTGGAAGAGGTCGCGCGCGAGATCGAATTGGTTCCCCCGGCGACAGGCCGACCGATGTCGCGGGAACCGGACCCGCGCTCCCGCCGACTACCTCTGCGGCGGGTGACCGCCTGGTGCACCGTCCGCTTGGAGGAGCCTTGTCACGACTTCGTCCAATCGCGGCGCTTGTCGCGTCGTTGACGCTGGTCAGCGCGTGTGGTGGCGGTGCCAGTAGCGGCGCCTCCACGAGCCCGGTGCTGCGCATCGGCTTGAGCGAGGAGTCCGGCGCCCTGGACCCGCACGCCTTCACCGGCAACTTCCTGATGATCGACGCGATCTACGAGCCGCTCGTCACCTACGCCGCGGGCGGAAGGCTCGAACCGGGGCTCGCGGAGTCGTGGCGGGTGGCCGAGGACGGCAGGCAGGTGACGTTCGACCTGCGCGACAACGTCCGGTTCACCGACGGGACGCCGCTCGACTCCGCCGCCGTCAAGTGGAACTTCGACCGGTGGGTCGGCAACAAGAAGTTCAGCTTCTTCCGGGCCTCACAGATCATCTCTTCCGTTGACACTCCGAACGCCGACACGGTCCGGCTGACGCTGTCGGAGCCCTACGAGCCGCTGTTGCAGGAGCTGTCGATCGTCCGGCCGGTGCGGTTGCTCAGCCCGAAGTCCGCGAACGCCGCAGGGAGGTTCCAGACCCCGGTCGGCACCGGGCCGTGGAAGCTGGTGTCGAACTCGGCCAAGGGGGCGACGCTGGCCCGCAACGACGGCTACTGGGGTGCCAAGCCCCGGTTGCGGCGGCTGGAGTTCAAGGTCATCCCCAGTTCCCAGGCGCGGGTGGACGCGCTCGCCAACCGCGAACTCGACCTCATCGGCGGCTCCTACCTGTCCGCCATCACGCCGGTGGAGGCCAGGGCGCTGAGCAGGCGCGCCAACGTCAGGCTGCTCACCGGCGCGCCGGACGTCTCGATCATGCTCGGCTTCCAGCCGAAGGGCCCGGCCGGGGACAAGGCCGTCCGCGAGGCCGTCCGCCAGGCCATCGACACCGCGTCCCTGAGCAAGGCGCTGTTCATGGGCTACGCCGAGCCCGCGCGCCGGGTGTTCCCGCCGGAGGTGCCCGACTCCGGCACCGACCTCCCGCTCTACTTCGACCAGGCCGCCGCCCGCCGGACGCTGGACGCCGCCGGATACACACTCAACGGCGGCACCCGGGTCAAGGACGGCAAGCCGCTCTCCCTGAAGCTGCTCATCCCCTCGACACCGGCGCAGGGGCAGCTCGACCCCCGGTCCATGGCCGCCGCCGTCGTCGCCGCCCTCAAGCAGGTCGGCATCACCGTGCGGATCGCCCAGGTCGACGCGGCCTCCTACTACGACGAGCGGGCGGAGGACGACTGGGACCTCACGTTCTTCGAGGGGCTCGGCGCGCCCTACGACCCGTCCGGCTCGGTCGTGTCCATGTTCACCACCGACGCGCGCGGGCCGCTCTGGGCCACCCCGGCCACCAAGGCCGCGGTCGACCGGGCCGTGTTCGCCCGCGACGCCGCCTCCCGCGCCGCCGCCTACCAGAGGCTCTACGCCGTGCTCGCCGCCGACGCCGGGTTCGTGCCGCTGGTCTACCGGAAGCGGCTGTGGGCCGTCCGGGACGCGGTGAAGGGCTTCGCGGTGCCGCCCACCGACCTCGACCTCGGGGTCGCCGGGGTCACCGTCCGGTGAAGGCGCCCGACCGGCTGACCACCGGGGGCCGGTACGCCGCCCGCTGGGCCCTCGACACCGCCGGCGTGCTGCTGGCGATGACGGTGGGCACCTTCGCGCTGGTCCTGTTCGCCCGCGGCGACCCCGCGTCGGTGCTCGCCGCGACGCGGGCCGGGCGCCCGGCCACCCGCGAGCAGGTCGAGGCCGTCCGCGTCGAACTCGGCCTCGACGCCCCCGCCCCGATCCGGTACCTGCGCTGGCTCGCCCACGCGTGCACCGGCGACTTCGGGCTGTCGCTGCGGACGGACCTGCCCGTGGGGCCCGAGGTCGCCGACAGGCTCGGTGTCACGCTCGGGCTGGTCGCGGGTTCCGCGGTGGTCGGCATCCTGGCCGGCCTGGCCGTGGGGGTGGCGGGGGCGCTGCTCCCGCGCGGCGTCCTGCGCGGCGCGCTGCGGGCCGGTGCGCTGCTGCTGACCTCGGTGCCGGTGTTCTGGCTGAGCTACCTGCTGGTGCTGGTGTTCGCCCTGCGACTGGGGCTGGTGCCGACCTCGGGCATGGCCGGGCCGGAGACGTGGGTCATGCCGATCGCGGTGCTCGCCATGCCGACCGCCGGTGTGCTCAGCCGGGTCGTGGCGGTCACGCTGCGCGAGGCCCTGGACAGGCCGTACGTGCGGGCGGCGCAGGCCCGGGGCAGCGGGACGCTGTCGATCGTGCTCCGCGACGGGCTGCCGAACGCGGCGGGGCCGATCCTCTCGGTCGCCGCGTTCGGCATCGGCGGCCTGCTCGTCGGCACGGTCGTGGTGGAGGAGGTCTTCGGCTGGCCCGGCCTCGGGTCCTACCTCGTGCACGCGGCCGGTTCCCGCGACGTGCCGGCGCTGCAAGCCGCCGTGCTCGTGATGGGCGGCGGGTTCATCCTGACCAACCGGTGCGCGGATCTCGTGCAGGGGCTCATCGACCCCCGCTCCCGGCGGCGGTGGACGAGATGAACGGCATGCTCCGCCGACCGGGGACGCGCACCGCGCTGATCGCGGTCCCCCTGGTCCTGTTCGCGGTCGCGGGCGCGCTGGCGCCGCTGCTGGCTCCGGCCGACCCGAACGTCGGCGACCTCGCCGCCTCGCTGCGACCGCCGTCGCGGGAGTACCCGCTGGGCACGGACCAGCTCGGCCGCGACCAGCTCAGCCGGCTCCTGCACGGCGCGCGGATCTCCATCACGATCACGGCGGCGGTGCTGGCGATCTCGCTCGCCACCGGCGCCGTCGTCGGGGCCACCGCCGGTTACCTGGGCGGATGGGTCGACTGGGGCGTCGCCCGGGTGATCGACGTCGTGGTGTCGCTGCCCGGCATGCTGGTCGCGCTGGCGGTGATCGGTGCGCGCGGGCCCGGCGTGCAGAGCCTCGTCCTGGCCCTGTCGCTGTGGTCGTGGGCGCCCTACGCGCGGATCGCCCGCGCCCGCGTCGCCGGGATGCGCGACAGCCCCCACATGGACGCGCTGCGGCTGCTCGGGGCGGGCCGCGTGCGCGTCATCGGCCGGCACCTCCTGCCGCCGGCGCTGGCGCCGTGCCTGGTCTACGCCAGCACGGACGTCGGCATGATCGTCCTCGGCGTCGCCACGCTGAGCTTCCTCGGCCTCGGTGTCGCGCCGCCGCACGCCGAATGGGGCCAGATGCTCATCGAGGGGCAGCCGTTCCTGGACTCCGCGTGGTGGCTGGCCTACCCGCCCGGCATCGCCGTCACGGCGGTGGTCTTCGCCAGCAACCTGCTCGGCGAGCGGCTCGCGGCGGGCGAGGAGCGGCCGTCGCTCCTCCGGCTGGCCCTTCCCGGACGGATCCGGCGGACGGCGCGCCCGAAGGCCGCGGCGGGAACGACCGTGGTCGCGGAACCGTCCGTCACCCAGGACTCTGTGCTGGTGGTGCGGGACCTGTCCGTCGCGTACCCGGGCGAGGGCGGGCCGCGCCGGGTCGCGGCCGGCATCTCCTACGAGGTGCGGCGCGGGCAGGTGCTGGCGCTCGTCGGCGAGACCGGAAGCGGGAAGACCACGGCCGCGCTGGCGCCGTTCGGCCTGCTGGACCCGCGGGCGGCGGTCACGGGGGCCGTGACGCTCGGCACCCGCGAGCCGCTCGGACCCGATCCCCGGGACCGGCGCCGGGTCGGCGTGGTCTTCCAGGACAGCGCCGCCGCGCTCAACCCGCTGCGGACGATCGGCGCGCACATCGACGAGGCGGTCCGGAACGCGGGCCGGGGCGGACGGCGCGGCGCGACCCGCCGGGTGACCGAGGAGCTGCTGGCCACGGCCGGTCTGCCGGACCCCGCACCGGTCGCCCGCCGGTTCCCGCACGAGCTCTCCGGCGGCATGCGGCAGCGGGCGCAGATCGCCATGGCGCTCGCGGGGGAACCGGAGTTGCTGATCGCGGACGAACCCACGTCCGCGCTCGACGTGACCGTCCAGGCGCAGCTGCTCGAACTGCTGGCCCGCCTCCGGGACGAACTGGACATGGCCATGGTCATCGTCAGCCACGACCTGGCGGTGGTGGCGCGCCTCGCCGACAGCGTGGCCGTCCTGTACGGCGGACGGATCGTGGAGTCGGGGCCGCTGGAGGAGCTGATCAAGGCCCCCGACCACCCCTACACCCGCGGCCTGCTGGACGCCGTGCCGCGTCCCGGCGCGGCACCGGGCACCCGGTTCCGCACCATGCCGGGCCGGGCCGGGATCGGCCCGGACGACACGCCGGGGTGCGGGTTCGCGCCGCGCTGCGCGCTCGCGGTACCGGCCTGCACGACCGTGCCGCCGACGCTGGAACCGCTGGTCGGCCCGGCGCTGGAGCCGTTGGCCGGCTCGGCCGCGCGCCGGTCGGCGTGCCTGCGCCATCCGAGCACCTCCACGACCGCGGACGGGCCATGCTAGAGATCGAGGGCGTCAGCGCGGGCTACGGCCGTGCCGGCACGACCGTGATCGAGGACGTCACGCTGCGGGTCGCGGCGGGCGAGATCGTCGGACTGGTCGGCGAGTCCGGCTGCGGCAAGTCGACGCTGGCCCGCGTCGTCACCGGCCTGCACCGGCCCAGCGCGGGAACGGTTCGCGTCGCCGGAGTGGACGTGCGGGCGCTCCGGGGCAAGGCGCTGCGGGCCCACCGGCGGCAGGTCCAGATGGTGTTCCAGGACCCCTACCTGTCGCTCAGCCCGCGGCAGACCGTACGCCAGGCCCTCACCGAGCCGCTGGCCATCCACCGCGTCGGCGATGCCCGGTCCCGGGCCGCGCGGGTGAGCGAGCTGCTGGAGCTGGTCGAACTCGACCCGCAGGTCGGGGCCCGCCGTCGCGGGCAGCTGTCGGGCGGGCAGCAGCAGCGGGTGGCGATCGCCCGCGCGCTGGCCCTGGAGCCGCGCCTGCTGGTCTGCGACGAGCCGGTCACCGCGCTCGACGTGTCGGTCCAGGCGAAGGTGCTGAACCTGCTCTGCGACCTGCGGGACCGGCTCGACTTCGGCTGCCTGTTCATCGCCCACGACCTCGCGGTGGTCGCCCAGCTCGCGGACCGGATCGCGGTCATGTCGCGCGGCCGGATCGTCGAACAGGGCCCGACCGCGGACGTGACCACCGACCCTCGGCACCCCTACACGCGCCTGCTGCTCTCGGCGACGCCCACGATGTGACGACGGCCGGGAACCATCCGGGCCATCGGGCCGACATACTGATGGTGACCATCGCCTGCCTTGAGATGCTCTCCTTCGGACTCGCCCACCTCGCGCGGGCCGCCCGCGGCACCGGCGAGCGACTGGTGCTGCTGACCGGCGTCGAGTCGCTGTACCTGCACGAGCTCGCCACGCTGCCGCCCGGGACGATCGAGGTCGTTCCCGTTGACACCGGCGACCGCCGGGCGGTCGCCGAGGCCCTGAACGCCATCGAGGGCCTCCAGGGTCTGATCAGCTCCACCGACACCTGGGGCGTCACGGGCGCCGAACTCGCCGCCGAACTCGGCCTGCCCGGCATCGACCCGGCGGTCATCCGGCTGGTGCGCGACAAGTTCGAGGTCCGCGACCTCCTCCACCGCAAGGGCCTGAGCCCGTTCGCGCCGTTCGCGGTGGACGACGCGTCCGCGCTGGACCTCGACCGGCTCGCCGCGGCCGTGGGGCTCCCCGCCATCGTCAAGGACACGGCGGGCACCAGCAGCCGGAACGTGTGGCTCGTCCGCGACGCCGGCGACCTCGCCCGCCTCCGCCGCGAGGCCGCGGAGGCGACGCTGTTCGGACGGCTGTTCGCGGAGCCGTTCCTCGCCGGGCCGGTGTACAGCGCCGAGACGCTCACCTGGGCCGGGCGCACCCGGCTGCTGGGGCTGTCGAGCCGCCTCATGTCGCCGCAGCCCTGGTTCCGCGAGGACGTCACCGCGTTCCCGGTGGCGCTGCCGCCCGGCGACGCCCGCGAGATCGAGAGGTGGCTCTCCGAGCTGCTGGCGGTGCTCGGCTACACCGACCGGTTCGCCCACGTCGAGCTGGCCATGACCGCCGACGGGCCGCGCCTGATCGAGGTGAACCCGCGCATCGGCGGCGCGCTCGTCGGCGAGTCGATGTGCCGTGCCCTGAACGCCAACGTCTACGAGGGGCTGGTCGACCCCGCGCTCGGGCGACGCCCGCGACTGCTCGACGCGCCCCTGGGCGGCGGACCGGCCGTGGCGTTCGTCCTGGCCTACCCGGATCGGGCCGGGGAGCTGGTCGCCGTGCACGGCCTCGACGACGTCGCCCGCTATCCGGGGCGGACGGAGTGGTATCCGACCAAGGAGATCGGCGCGGACATCGCGCACGTCACCGACGGGCGCGGCCACGCCGGGATCCTGCTCGCCGAGGGGCCGACGGCGGAGATCGCCACACACCGCGCCGTCGCCGCGGCGGCCGCCCTGCGCGTCGAGACGCGTCCCGCGTGCTAGGCCCGGACGCCCCGCACGATCAGCCGCCGCGCGCGGTGGTCGTAGGGCTCGGCGTCGAACCCGCCGAAGCACTCGACGCCGGTGAAGCCCGCCTCGGCGAGCATCCGCTTGAGCTCGACGGCGCTGTAGAGGTGGTGGACGATGGACGCCTGCCGCACCCGGCCGTCCCGCACGAGGTAGAAGTCGTCCCGGAAGCGGGTCCAGTCGTCGAGGACCGTCCCGCGCACGATGAGCGTGCCGCCCTCGACGTCGAGGATCTTCGGTCGGGCCCCGTCCCGGGCCATGACCTCCTTGCCGTACAGGTCGATCAGGAGCCGGCCGCCGGGCGCCAGGCAGGTCCGCGCGTTGCGCAGCACCCGCATGTTCTCCTCGTGGTCGTCGAACAGGCCGAACGAGGTGTACATGCTGATCACCAGGTCGAACCGGTCGGCCTCGGCGAACTCGCGCATGTCCGCCCGGACGAGCCGGACCTCGGTGCCGGCCTCGGACGCGGCCGTCGAGGCGCGGTCGAGCAGCGCCGCGCTGAGGTCCACACCCGTGACCTCCGCTCCCCGGCGGGCCAGGGGCACCGTGTAGGTTCCCGGCCCGCATCCGAGGTCGAGCACCCTGGTCCCGGGCGCCACCCGCAGCAGCGGCGACGAGGCGGCCCGCGTCTCGGCCTCGGCGGCGCGCTCGGCGGAGAACAGCACGTCCGTGAAGTCGGCCCACAGCGCCTCGTCCTCGAACCACTCCATCGCAGTCCCCTCCACAATCGGCCGGTTGCCCTGTGCAGTAGGTCGCCTCCGGCGTCCGGCTGGTTCCCGCCTCCTCCGACATCTGGAAAGGGCCGTCATGGATCTGAGCCTGTCCGTCCACCGCGTGTCGTTACGGCTGACCGAGACCGTGCGAAGCTCCCGCGGTGAGATCGACTCCGTCGACACCTGCGTGGTCGCCCTCACGCACGGCGGCGTCGTCGCCTACGGAGAGGGCACACCCGTCGAGTACGACGGGGTCACCGCGGAGGATGTCGCGCGGGCGATCGAGTCCGGCGGGCCGGACCTGCTCGGCCACGACCTGGGCGATCCGCGCGCGGCCCTCGACCGGGTCGAGCGGTGGGACGCGCCCGCGGGCGCCCGGATGGCCCTCGACGGCGCGCTGCACGACTGGATCGGCAAGGCCGCCCGGCGGCCGACCTGGAACGTGCTCGGCACGCCCCGCGAGATCGGACCGACCGTGTACACGATCGGGATCGCGAGCCCCGGCGAGGCGGCGCGGGCGGTCCGGGACGCGCCGCCGGTGGGCGCGTTCAAGGTGAAGGTCGGCGGCTCCGACGACATCGAGGTCCTTGCGGCCGTCCGGCGGGCGACCCCGCTGCCGATACGCATCGACGCGAACGAGGCATGGGATCTCGACCTCGCCCGCGCCCTCACGCCCCGGCTGCGCGCGCTCGGCATCCAGCTCATCGAGCAGCCCTTCCCCCGGGCGGCGATCGACGACTACCACCGGTACCGGGAGGTCCCCGGCCGGCTCCCGGTCGTCCTCGACGAGGGATGCACCGACGTGGCCAGCGTCCACGCCGCCGGGCGGCACTCCGACGGCGTCGTCGTCAAGCTGTGCAAGGCCGGCGGCGTCCGGGGCGCCCGGCGGGTCATGGAGGCGGCCCGCCGGGCCGGGCTCACGGTCCTGCTCAGCTGCATGTGCGAGTCGGAGCTCGCCATCAGCCAGGCCGCGCTGCTCGCGCCGCTGGCCGACCACATCGACCTCGACGGCCATCTCTACCTGCGCGAACCGCCCTTCCGCGGGCTCGGCCTGGAGGACGGGCGGATCGTCCTCGGCAAGGCGCCCGGCCTCGGGGTGACGCCCCGAGCCGCTTTCCCACCCGATCCGGATCGGAGGAGACCGTGAACTGGTACGAGGACATGCACCTGTGGTCGGGCTTTTCGGAGGTCCTCTTCACACCCGAGCGGGCGCGCGCCGCCGCCGAGGTGGTGGCCTCCTCGCCCCTGTTCGCGTTCCCCCCGGGAAGCCGCGTGCTCGACCAGTGCTGCGGCGTCGGCTTCTTCACCGAGCCGCTGGCCCGCCACGGCCACCGCGTGACCGGCGTGGACCTCCATCCCGAACTGCTCGAACGCGCGGCGGCCGCGTGCGCCGCCGCCGGGGTGAAGGCGACGCTCGTGCGGGCGGACGTGCGCGAACACGTGGCGCCGGACGCCTACGACGTCGTGGTGAACATGTACACCTCCTTCGGCTACTTCGACGACCACGAGGACAACCTGCGGGTCCTGCGCAACGCCCACCGCTCCCTCGCCCCGGGCGGTCATCTGATCGTGGACCTGTTGAGCAAGGAGACGTACGCGTCCTGGGCCGGCACCCCGAAGGTCGTCGACGTGCGCGGCGGCATGGTGGTCATGCGCGACACGATCCTGGACGACTGGGCCCGCTACCGCACCGACTGGACGCTCGTCCGGGGCGACAGGGCCGAGCACACCTCGCTCACCTGCTACGTCTACAGCGCCGCCGAGTTGCGCGCCATGTTCGTCCAGGCCGGGTTCGAGGACGTCGAGTGCTTCGGCACCCTGGACGGCGGCCCGTACGACGCGGGCGCCACCCGCCTGATCGTCCGGGGCGCCAAGGCACGGCCGAGGTGACACCGGGCGGTGCCCGCTCGTTCACCGGCGTCCAGACCGCGCTGCTCGGGAGCGGGCTGCTCGTCAACCTCATCAGCTTCTCGGTGTACCCCTACCTCGCGGTGCTGCTCCGCGACCGGATGGGCCTCGGCATGGACCAGGTCGGTGTCGTGCTCGGGCTGGCCACGCTCGTCCAGTTCGCCGGGGGGCTGCCCGGCGCGGCGCTCGCGGAACGCCTCGGGCTCCAGCGGTCCCTGCTGCTGGCGATGGCGCTGCAAACGCTCGGATCGCTGGGCTTCCTCGCCGGCGGAGCCTGGCCGGCGGTGACGATCGCCGCGCTCTTCCTCCGGTCGGCGGCGACCGCGCTGTACTCGCCGAGCGTCCGCGGCTACGTGGTGCACGGCGCGGGCCCGGACGAGCGGCCGCGGCTGGTGTCGGCGAGCTACGCCACCGGCAACGTCGGGGTCGCGCTCGGGCCGGTGGTGGGGGCCGTGTTCATCCACGACCCGGGCGGGATGTTCGCCGTCGCCGTCGCGCTGCACGCGGCGCTCACGATCGCGCACGCCCTGCTGCCCCGCGAGGCCCGCGACGACCGCGAGGTGATCGAGCCGCTGCGCCGGGCGCTGGGGGGCCTCGCGGCCCTGCCGTTCGCGGTCACCGCCCTGACCATCTACCTGCACATGAACTTCTACCAGTACCTCTCTTCCTACGCGGAGGGCCGGGTGCCCACGATGTTCTACGGATCCGCCATGATGGGCTACTCGCTGCTGCTCGTCGTGCTGCAACCACTGATCACGGGCCGGGTCGAGCGGATGCGGTACGAGTACGCGATGGCGCTCGGCTTCGGTGGCCTTGCCGCCGGCGCGCTCGCCTTCACCGGCGGGAACGAGATCTCGATCGCCGCCGGGATCGCCGTCATCGCCGCCGGGAACTCGGTCCTCTTCCTCAAGAACGTTCTTGAGGCGCTCGCCCGCACCCCCCGCTCACCGGCGGTCGTCTTCGGGCACCAGCGGCTGGCCGAGGGCACCGGCGCGTCCCTGAGCGGGCTCGTCGGCGGCGGAACGTACCAGGCGTTCGAGTCCGCCGACCTGCTCCCCGGATTCTGGGCGGCCGTCGCCGCCCAGTGCCTGCTGCTGCCCGCGGTCGTGCTCGTGCTGCATCGCCGGCTCCGGCGCCCCGCGATGGGAGACCCCCGATGAACCCGGCGGAAGCACTCGCGGCCGCCCGCGCCGTCGCCGACCGGCTGCGCGCGGACGCCGTCGCCCGCGACCGCGCCAACCGGCCGCCCCGCGCCGAGATCGACCTGCTGCGCGGCAGCGGCCTCCTCGCCCTCGCCCCGGACGACCACCGCACCACGCACGCGGTCACCCGGATCGTCGCGGCGGGCGACGCCTCGATCGGCCACCTCCTCGGCTACCACTACCTGCACCTGTGGCGGGCCGCGCTGTACGACAACGCCGACCTGGCCCGCTCCCTGTGGCGGGAGGCCGCCACCGGCACGCACTTCGTGGCCGCGGTCAGCAACCCGCGCGACACCCTCACGGCCGCCGCGTCCGGCGACGCCCTGTCGATCTCCGGCCGGGGCGCGTTCGCCACGGGGTGCGCGGTCGCGGACCGGCTGCTGATCAGCGCGGTCCGCGAGGACCGCGCGTCCCGCCTCGTCGCGGTGGTCCGCGGTGGCGCGGACGGGGTCTCCCACCCCCCGGACTGGGACAACCTGGGCCAGCGCCTGACCGCCAGCGGCAGCATCGTCCTCCACGACGTCCGGGTCGGCCATGGCGACGTGCTGGGCACCTTTCCGGCCGGCGAGGACGAGTCGAGCCCGCGCTGGCTCCGGCTGTCACTGGTCCCGCTGGCCTTCCAGGCGGTGCTCACCCAGGTCCTCGTCGGCATCGCCGAGGGAGCGCTGGACGAGGCCGCCCGGTACACACGCGAGCGGTCACGCCCGTGGCCCGCCAGCGGCCTCGACCGGGCCGTCGACGACCCGCACGTCCGCGCCGGGTACGGAGAACTCGCCGCCACCCTCCACGCGGCCCGCCTCCTGGCCGACGACGCGACCCGCGCCTTCGCGGAAGCCGACGCCCGCGGTCCCGGCCTCACCGCCGCCGAGCGGGGCCGGGCCGCCCTGACCGCCTCCGCCGCGAAGGTGGTGTCCACCCGGCTCGCCACGGAGGCCACGAGCCGGATCTTCGAGTTCACCGGCGCCCGCGCGACGACCCGCTCGACCGGCCTCGACCGGTTCTGGCGCGACGCCCGCACCCTCACCGTGCACGACCCCGTCGCCTACAAGGCACACGAACTCGGCACCTTCCTCCTCACCGGCGCCCTCCCCCCGATCACGGCCTACAGCTGAGACCGCCCGTCCCCGCTCGGCGGCCCGACCGTCCGGCCTGTATCCCAGCCCAACCGAACCGCCTCGAAGGACCGCTTGGCACGCGAGCAGGAACTACTCGCGCGACTCCGCGCCATCCTTCATGCGCCTTTACGAGGAAGGCCGCCCCCGCTTGGGACGATTTCGGCGGCTGCATACCGGGAAAGTCATCACGTCGATGCTCAATCGCAAGTCGGCGGGTGAGTGGTGCCGCGGGGGAATACGGCTGAGTGGGCCCTTGCTGTGTGAATCTGTGGGGGGCGCCGAGGTGATCGAGGGTCTGGGGCGGGTGGCCGCAGTCTGTCGGGAGACGCTGGGTGGCGGGCCAAGAATCAGACGTCCTCTGGCGGAGGGTTCGTCCCTCGACATTGTCGAGATCACCTGTTGTGACGATCGGCGGTCGTTTCGTCCGCCGGTCTTGGTCTCCGGGCCGAAGGCCGGGGTCACGCGGATGCTGTTGGTCCGATCCGGCGGGTTCCTGGCGCGGGTCAACGGCCGCGAGGAGTTCACCGACCCGGTCACAGGATTCGTGCTCCGCCAGGGCGATGAGGTGGCCTTCGCCCACCCGGCCCACACCCGCGACATCAGCACGATGCTCGATCTCGGCCTGGACGTGTACGGCGACGTCTGCGGTGACCTCCTGCCACCGGCCCAGAATCCTGTCGTACCGGTTACCGCCGCGCTCGACCTGGCCCACCGGCGGCTGGTCTCCGCCTGCCGGGCAGGGATTGACGGCTTCGAGGTCGCCGAGCGGGTGCATCACCTGCTCACCACAGTCCCCACCCCGCACACTCCGGCACGGACCGGGCGGCGCGCCGCCACCGTCCAGGCGCACCGCAGGCTGGTCGACCACACGCGGGCGGTGCTGATCGACGGGCCGCTGACGGTGAGCCTGGAGGAACTCGGCCGCCAGGTGGGCTGCTCCCCCTTCCACCTCAGCAGGGTGTTCCACCAAGTCACCGGGCAGACCCTCAACCGCTACCGCAACCAGCTACGGGTCCGCGCCGTGGCCGAAGACCTCGCCGGCGGACACTCCTCACTGCGGACGCTGGCCGCCACCTACGGCTTCGCCGACCAGGCCCACCTGACCCGTGTGTTCCGGCAGCACACAGGGCAGGTACCGAGCGCGGTCCGGGCGATGCTGAGACCCGCCGGCCCAGGTGAGCGAATATGAACAGGAATCTTCTACGCCACCGCTGTGCGCCTACGTGACGATCATCAACATGAAGACCGTTGCGTTCTCTGGCCATCGAGCCAGATCCATGCGCTGTCGCATGCTGGGGATCTCGGAGCCGCACCGCTTGGCAACGAAGAGCCTTGTATGGTGGCGGCCGCCGTGGCGCTACTGGTCACCATAGGATCGGGTCAGTTCTCCTGCTGCCGCAGCTGACATTGACCCAACGAAACCGCCCGTTCACACCGGCACGACGGCGAAGCCGTCAAGCCAACGGGTATCGGGATTCGGGGCACCGTATACGGCGACATCTGGGCGCATGCCGTGCCTCACATATACACCCCGATCACATATTCACCGCACACAATCCTGGGCTACTCGACCTCAAAACTGGATTGTTAACACTGCTCAGGACTCTGGTTTGGGCGGCCCGGGGCGCGGTAGCGCAGAGCGCGTTGCGGAAGTGCCGTTGACGCTGCCACTGACTGGTCTAAATGAGAGGACCTGGGGTGCAATACCGCACTATCGGCGCTGACCCGGCGACACGGCGCGAGGTGAGCGTGCTCAGTCTCGGCGCGATGTTGTTCGGCACGACCACCGACGAGGCGACGTCGTTCGCGATTCTCGATCGGTATGTCGATGCGGGCGGCACGTTCATCGACACCGCGAACAACTACGCGTACTGGAACACCGGCAGCCAGGGCGGGGAGAGCGAGGCGCTGCTCGGCCGCTGGCGGCGCAGCCGCGGGGTCGGCGAGGAGATCACCATCGCCACCAAGCTCGGCGGCCGGCCGACCGCCACCACCAAGCCGACCGGCTCCACCAGCGGGCTGGTCCCCTCAGACGGCGTCGAGGGGGTGAACGCCAAGGTGATCCGGGAGGCTTCGGCCGCCAGCCGCGAGCGCCTCGGCGTGGAGAAGCTGGACCTGTTGTATGCGCACATCGGGTTTCCGGACGCGCCATGGCAGGAGATCGTTGAGGCGTTCGGCGAACTGGTCGCAGCCGGCACGGTCGGCCTGCTGGGCGCCAGCAACCACTGGGCGTGGAGCGTGGAGCGGGCCAGGAACCTGGCCGCCGCCGCCGGCCTGCCCGGCTACGAGATCCTCCAGTACCACCACAGCTACCTGCGGCGGCGGGGCGACCTACCCGGCAGGCGCTCCCCAGACGGGGAGTTCGGCATAGCCTCTGGTGACCTGCTCAGCTATGTGCGGGCCGAGCCCGGCCTCGCGCTGGTCGCCTACTCCCCGCTGCTGGGCGGTGCCTACGTACGCCAGGACAAACCCCTGGACGCCGGCTTCGACCACGCGGGCACACCCGCCCGCCTCGCGGCCCTACACCAGGTGGCCGAGGAAACCGGGGCGACCCCCAACCAGGTGGTGCTGTCCTGGCTCATCGGCGGCGAGATACCGGTCATCCCCCTGGTCGGGGCGTCCTCGGTGGCGCAACTGGAGGAGAGTCTGGCGGCCGTGGACCTGGAGCTGACCGGGGAGCAGCGCGCCAAACTGGACGCGGCACACTGAGCCCCTCCGTAGCGGTTGGCAACGGTGTGTGATCCCCAAAACAGCCCGCCCGGTGGCCCAACCCCCGGAAGGCCGCAAAGCGTGTCCTCACTTGCCGCATACTCCGCCACGCGGAACATGCGGCGGGAGGCGGTCCTGGTCTTGCCGAGTCTCCAACTCGACGGCCTACGTGGTGCGCTCCGTCGGCTCCCTCGCCGACATCGGCGAGCGGGGAGACGACGGCCTGCTGCTCGGTCGGTGGCCCCAGGGCCGGCGCCTCCGAGCACACCTTGCCGATGCGGAATCTCAAAGCGGTGCATATCGGACAAGAAGCCATGAAAGGCGCATTAACTTGCTTCTCTTAACAAATGGTCCGTAGACGTCACGTAGCCTCTCCGGTCGCAACCGCCCCAGGCCATCGGACTCTCACGACCAAATCCGACACCGCCGATTGGCCATTTCAGGCCAGGAGTACCCACCTGGGGAGCCAATCGGCTCACCTACAGCGAAACCACGAGGCCGCATTGTGGCTGGTTGCGGGCCATTTTGCTCCTTATCTTGATCCTTTTATTCGACCTGGTCAATCCATCATGCCATCGAAGTCACTGCCCGTAGTTTTGACCAAGAGCTTTAGGGAAAGCTAAACTTAACGTAGATCCCGAGTAAGGGAAGGGGTGGTGCGCCATGGTCTTTTATGGTCGGCGCGAAGGCGCAGGTGACGTCCGCGCTCCCGCAGAAAGCGAGACTTGCCTGGCCAGCGCCGTGATGAATGAGATCGCCTGGTTCATGCGCAAGAACGGAATCAAGCGATCCCAACTCGCGGACGAGATGAGCGTCTCCCCGGGCCGGGTGACCCAGATCCTCTCGGGCGAGGAGAACGTCACGTTACGAACCCTGGAGACCGTGGTGACGGCTCTGGGAGCCCGCCTGGAGGTGCGGATGCACCCTCTGCACGACTCGACTCTGCCCCTGCCGAAGGGTGACCGCCAGCCGGTCGGCCGGCTGTTCTGAGGTCCCGGCAGCTCCCGGGAAGCCGCCGGGACGCCGGGGGGGACCGGTCACACCCTGTCGGGGCCCGTGGAGCTCAGCGGCACCCCCGTGAACAGCCCGGGCTTGTACCCCCAGCGCAGAGCACAGGTGAGGATCCGTTGGATCTCGCCCATCGCATCCGAGAGCAACCGTCCTCGCAGCTCGGTCAGATCCTCCCGCCTGGCCCGATCCTCATAGCCCTGGCCGCCCAGCAGTCCATGCAGTTCCAGGGCCCGCAGCACCCTCTCGGACGCACGGTCGCCGGTGTCCTCGCACAGCGCGGCGACGCCGACCAGATCGTGGATGTGATCGCTCAGACGCTGCAGTTCGCGCCTGCGCTCATCCGGACTCTCTCCGCCCGCGACCTGCTTGCGCAGTCGCTGGCAGAAGAACCTCGTCGCCGCGATGATCTCCTCGGGGTCGCGCTCGCCATCCAGCCACTCCGGGTCCTTGAAGCAGCGCCCGGCCCATGACACATCGTCATCCGCCAACGATCGTTCGAACCGAAACAGCAGGTAGGCGATGCCGACACTGGCGATCATCATGGTCTGCGTCGGCGCCGACTCAGTGATCTGCCTGACCTGGACACCCCGCCTGATCTCACCGCCGAGCAGTGCCCCGACCGCCGTCAGTGACGCTCCCGCCCCCCACAAGGGGTGAGGCATGAGCACGGCGACATTTCCCAGCACCGTGGCCGCCGCGCCGATGGTCCCGATGACCGCCAGGGTCCACGGGCGGCTGACCTTGCCGAACATCTTGTGCTGGCCCCGGCAGCGAAGCTCCAGACAACCAGCGGCCGCCAGGCACGAAAGCACGAACGACAGCGCCCATCCGCCAGTGGTCTCCCATGACAGCCCCAGCATCGCCTGCAGCCTCCCCATGGCCGGCACGTGAGCCCCTGATCGCCCTCCCGTGCGCCCCCGCACGCAATGCGATCACTCACGCGTTGATCGATTGCTTTACTTCATTTTTGCCTACTCTTTGGTCTCTTTACACCGCATACACTCAGCGTTGTCCAATCGTGGCCGACAAGTCTCGTCCATAGGCGTTTGTCGCACAGATTGCGATCTTTGAAATCGCCTCAATACGGTCATTTCTGACATCAATGGAGGGGCGCATATCCGCAGGGTGTGAGATCGCCGGGCCCGCTGAGGGAGCCATTGGGACAGCGGATCACACCGAGTGGTGTCAGATCGCATGGTCCACAACGCCGCCCCTCCACCCGCCATCGCCGCAGCGCCGAGTGCCCCGATCTTGAGGCTCGTCACCTCGACCTCACCGGCAAATCCCGCCAGGACGGAGATCACGGTCAGGAGAGCGCCGACCATGCCGGCAATTGCGCGATCACAGGAGGCCGCCGTACGGACTCGCGAGGGGACCGAGTGCGGAACTCAGCGATGGTCGCCGGGGTCCCTGGAGGAGAGGAAACGGCCGGTGGCGGCGGTGGGCCTTGTCCAGGAGGCGTGTCCGCGCGTGTGGGGAGGCTCGCGAGCAGTGCGACGGGACGCGCGGTTCGGTGCAGACCCGGCTGCACCGGATCACGACGAATGCCTACCCGACCGTGCTGAAGTCTCGGGGCGGCATGCCACTGCCGGCGAGGTTGGCGGACGCGTCGGACCCGCTCGCCCCGGGAGGGCATGCCCGCCTCCGCCCCTGCCCCCGCCGGGGGGCAGGCGACTCGGCTGTGGCCGTGATCGACGCGACGAACTCACCCCGACGAGCAGGCCGTACTCGGCAAGCCACTGCGCACGCTTCCGCTTTCCCTGGGCGACCGGGCTAGGAGCCCTTTAGAGGACCGGTCGACCAACGGCGGCGGCGGGGGGGCCGTGGGGCCGTAGCTCATCGGCCAATGCGGGCCTTGAGCCGGGCGCGGTGACCGGGCGGTCTCGGGGGCGGGCCCGCGGACGGTGGCCAAGTCGAGGGGATGGAGCCGGTCGCCTCCGCCGTGGCTCCCCATGCCCGTGAGTATCGCTGGGCCCTGAAGTCAGCCGTCCCCGCGATGTCCGACGAGCGTGGGCACCGGACGAACGTCCGGTCAGCGCGAATTGCTCAATTATCCCTATTTGCACGATTTGTCTGCACGGGCTCGGGCCGCACGGCGCAATCCGTCGAGGGCGGCTGGAGGCAGGCACGCTGAGCTGCGCGCGCTCATCGGCCGCTCCCGATCGGCGAGTCGGCGCCGCCCATTCGACTCAAGATCAACTCTCGGTCAAGGGGCTCGGCATGGCGGACCGCTTCTGGCACACTGCGAACCGTTCGCTACCGAGCAAAACCCTATCTAGTGGGGCATTCTGGGGGAAGCAACGACTGCGCGGCACACTCGGGCGGGTGCCCCGCTCAGGCTCCACGAGGCGCGGTTCGGTCGCGCTCGTCAGGTTCCACGGCGTTCGGAAGGAATCGATGGCGGAGAAGCAGACCGGGCCGTACCCCGTAGCCCATTTGCAGCGTGCGGTGCGGTTGGAGATCGAGGCCATCCTGCACGACGACATGACGAATGCGGAGAAATTGTCCCTGCATGACGGTCGACTCGTCCAGCAGTCGGGGTCCGAGCGGGAGTATCTGTTCCTCTGCAAGGGATGGAAGGAAGCCTTCGGCAGTAAGGACCTGCTGATCCGGACGTCGCGGTCCCGCGGTCCGTGGGAGCGCGCCGAGGCGACCCGGTCGCCGGACGGGAGGATCCGGGTGGCCACGGAGGCCGACCTTGGCGCCCAGCCGGTGAACGCGCAGCTGGTCGAGGACGACACCGCGGGCCTGGTGGCGCTGGCCGAGCGGCTGGAGCAGACGGGCACCAGCGCGCCAGGGGTGAACCTCACCGCCGCGGGGTGGCTGGTCGACCAGGGCAAGCCGAAGATCGGCCGCTGCTCCGACACGGAGCGGTTCGTCCCGGGGTACCGGAACCGCCGGTTGAACACCCGGCAGCGGCAGGCCGTGGAACGGGCGCTCGACAGCGAGCTGACCTTCGTCTGGGGGCCGCCGGGCACCGGGAAGACCGACGTGGTCGCGAGCATCGTGGAGGGCTGTTACCGGCAGGGCCTGCGCGTGCTCTTCCTGGCGCCCACGCACGTCGCGGTCGACCAGGCACTGCTGCGGATGTGCGACCTGCTCGCCCGGGAACCCGAATTCGGGTCGGGGCTGGTGCAGCGCGCCGGGGACATCGCCGTCGCGTCCCTCGCCGCGAAGTACGGGGAGCAGATCGACCGGGGCCGCATCGCCGAAAGGCTGACGGGCGAGTTGGACGCCGAGATCGCACAGATCACGCCGGAACTCGCGGGGGTGCGCGCGGGCATCGCCCGCCACGACGAGGCGACGCGTGCCGTCAACGGGCGCCAGGAGCTCGGGCAGCGGCTGGTGGCCGCCCACCGGTCCGTCCTCGACGCCGAGGCGGCGGTGAACACCGCCGCCGCGCAGATCGCCCGGGTCCGGGAGCAGATCGACCGCATCGGGCCTCCGTCCGGGATGTTCGCTCAACGCAAGCAGGCGAAGCTGGACGCGCTCGACAGCGATCTGTACCACCACCGCCATGCTTTGGAGACCGGCCGGCAGCGGCTTGGAGCCGCCCGCGCGGACTCCCAGCGTTGCGAATCCGAGCTGGCCGCCATCACAGCGGCCTTGCCGAGCCTCCTGGCCCGGGTGGAGGGCCTGGCCCCGGTCGCGCGGCTGCGCGAGGACGCCGACCGGTTGCAGCACCGGCTCGACCATCTGCGCAAGGAACTCCAGAGGATCGCGGACACCGTGCGGAGCCGCTGCCGGATCCTGGGCACGACGGTGTCCAAGGCGGTGCAGACCCGCCGGCTGATGGACGAGATCGACGTCGTGGTCATCGACGAGGCCGGGATGGTGAACCTGCCGTCCGCCTGGTACACGGCGGGCCTGGCCCGCAAGCGGGTCGTGCTGGCCGGCGACTTCCGGCAGTTGCCCGCCGTCACACGCGGTTCGAACAACCGCGGGGCATCGCCCCAGGACAAGGAGCACTCGCGGCTGTGGATGGACCGGGACGCGTTCCACGCCGCGGGGCTCGTCGATCCGCACGGCGGCGCCCGCGTCGGCGACACCAGGATGGTCGCGCTCAACGAGCAGTACCGCATGCGCCGGGCGATCTGCGCCGTGGTGAACGAGGTCGCGTATCCGGACGCGCCGCTGCTGACCGGCAGGGAGGAGGGGACACGGCTGCCGTCCTCACCACTGATCGAGAGCCCGCTGGTGCTCGTCGACACCTCCAGCCGCGTCCCGGACCGGGGAAGGCGGAACGCCCACACCACCAACGCCGTCCACGAAGCCGTGATCCACGAGCTGATCCGGGGCTTGCAGTACGACACCGTGCTGCCCGCCCGCAAGCACACCGGGCTCGCCGAGGGGGAGGGGGCGGCCGACCGGCTCGCCGTCATCTGCCCTTACAAGAACCAGAAGAAGGCGCTGAACACGAGCCTCGCCCACCGCTTCGGCGAGACCTACGACGGTGTGGTGGACACCGTCCACCGCTTCCAGGGAAGCCAGCGTCCGCTGGTGGTGATCGACACCGTCGCGGGAGCCGGTGACCGGCTCGGCTACTTCTACGAGGGCCTCGGGCTGGCCTCGGCCACCTGCCGGCTGCTGAACGTCGCGCTGAGCCGCGCGCAGGACCATCTCGTCCTGGTCGCCAACACCGAGTTCATGCACCGCGGGCTCAGCCGCACGAGCGAGGCCGCCCGCATGCTCGCGCACTTCGAGAAGCACGCCCAGCGGCTCCCGGTCGAGGACCTCGTCCCGGTGCGCAGCGCCGCCGACCTGGGCGGCCTGGCCCCCGAGGAACTGGCGCGCCCCGCGTTCTTCCCCGCCGACGAGGTCTCCCGCGCCGTGGAATGGGACATCGCGCAGGCCCGCCAGAGCATCGACATCTACTGCGCCTTCCTCGCCCCGGCCCCGGTGCGGTACTGGCTCCGGCATCTCGCGCCGCGGATCGCCGACGGCACACGCGTCACCGTCCACACCCGGCGACAGGAACCCGGCACGAAGGACGCCGACCTCGTCGCGGCGATGCAGGCGGCCGGCTGCCGCATCGAGGCCCGCGAGCGCATGCACGAGAAGGTCCTGATCGTCGACGACACCGTCCTCTGGCACGGCTCCCTGAACCTCCTGGCCCACGGCGGCTCGACCGACCTGATGATGCGGATCACCGACCCGACGGCGTGCGAACGGGTACGGCGCATCGTCGACCGCGCCCGCATGGACCGTCCCGCCCGTCCCGGGCCCCCGGCGCCCCGCCGATCCTCGAACAACGGCATCTCCCCCGGCGACGTGGTCGACGGCCGCCTCTACCTGAACGTTCCCTACGAGGAGAAGGACGAGGCGAAGCGCCTGGTAAAGGCGAGATGGGACCCCAAAAACCAGCTCTGGCACGTCGCGGCGGCCACGCCGAGAACACACCTGACCCGCTGGCTCCCCAAATCCCCTTGAACCGCACCTCGCGCTGCCCGACCACGTGCTCGACGGGCACGGAGCATCGATCCAGGAGAAGGGCGTCTTTCTCACGCACTTGAAAGTGCCTTTTGTAGGCCCTTTCTCAGTCACTCATGATGGTGTTACGCACTACCAGTGAGGTGAGGAAGATGGTGGAGAAGGCGGCAGGCCGGTTCAAGATCATGAGACGATCCGTCGAGCCGGACCCGGACGCACGATCCCGGCACCGGGGTGTGCCGCGTCCACACCGTCCACGAGACAACGGACCGATCTGCCGCCGACGGCTCAGCCCGTCGGCGCGCTGACCGCGGCCTTGGCCCGGCCTACTCCGGTCAGCTCGCTGGCGGCCCGGTTGCCGGCGATCTCGCCGTGGTGGGCGACGGCCCAGTCGGCCATCGCCATCACCGCGTCGATCAGCGACCGGCCCAGGTCCGTCAGCGCGTACTCCACTCGCGGCGGGACCTCGGCGTACGCGGTCCGCGTGACCAGGCCGTCGCGCTCCAGATGCTTGAGCGTCTGGGTCAGCATCCGCTGGGAGATCCCGGGGATGCTCGCCTGCAGGTCGGAGTAGCGCAGCGAGCCGGCGCCCAGAGTGCTGACGGTCAGCACCGTCCATTTGTCGCCGATGCGGTCGAGCACCTCACGGATGAAGGCGCTGCTCTCGGGCCATTCCCCGCACGGACCACTGATCTGTCGCGCCGGCGCCATCTCGATCACCTCTCATCCGAATGCAACCGCACCACCAGTATGTAACGCCCGCGAGGCGTCCACGCACCCGTGCACGGCTCCGGCGGATCACCGGAGCGCGCTCTCCAACCACTCTGAAAAGGAATTCCACCCATGTCTTTGAACGCACACGACACCATCGTGGTCGGCGCGGGCCCGGCCGGGCTGTGGACGGCGGCGGAGCTGGCCCTGGGCGGCGGGCGGCCGCTGGTCCTGGAACGGGCCGAGCGGCGCAGCCCGCACTCGAAGGCGCTGGCCGTCCACCCGCGCACGATCGAGGTGCTGGCGATGCGCGGGCAGGAGCGGGCCTTCCTCGACGGCGGGCTGCCCGTCCCGGACGGGCATTTCGGCATGCTGCCCGCCCGCCTGGACTTCCGCGGCCTGGCCACGCCGTTCCGGTTCCTGCTCGCGCACCCGCAACTGCGCACCGAGGAGCTGCTCGAACAGCACGCCCTGACCCTCGGGGTGGTGATCCGGCGCGGGCACCAGGTGTCCGGGCTGAGCCAGGACGAACAGGGCGTGACGCTGCGGGTCGACGGGCCGGACGGCGAGTACGAGATCACCGCGGACCACGTGGTCGGGGCGGACGGGGCGGGCAGCACCGTGCGCCGGGCGGCGGGCATCGACTTCCCCGGCACCGACTCGACCGTCTTCGGCTTCCTCGGTGACGTCGAACTGGACGACCCGCCAGACCGGCTGGGCTTCTGGCACAACGAGCACGGCGCGCTGATCGTGGCCCCGATCCCTGGCGGGCTCTACCGCGTCACCGGGTACGCCCCGTCAGATCCCACGCCGACCCTGGAGTCCCTGCGGGAGACGACGAAGCGGATCGCGGGCACGGACTTCGGCATGCACTCCCCCGCGTGGCTGTCCCGTTTCGGCAACGCCACCAGGCTCGCGGCGGAGTACCGGAGGGGCCGGGTGTTCCTGGCGGGCGACGCCGCGCACATGCACTTCCCGGCGGGCGGCGTCGGGCTGAACGTGGGAGTGCAGGACGCGATGAACCTGGGCTGGAAGCTCGCCGCCGTCCAGCGGGGCCGGGCGGACGCGGCCCTGCTGGACACCTACCACTCGGAACGCCACCCCGTCGGCGCGGCCCTGGGCGAGCACACCAAGGCCCAGACCGCCCTGATCACCGCCACGACCGAGGAGGGCCGGTCCCTGCGCCGGTTCATGGCCGATCTGCTGCGAACCCATCCCGACGTGGCGACCGCGCTGGCCGACACGCTGACCGCGCTGGACGTGCGCTATCCGGGCGCCCATCCCCTGGCAGGCCGGCGCCTCCCGGCCACCCGCGAACAACTGCACCTGTTGCGCGAGGGCCGCCCGGTGCTGCTGGCCCAGGATGCCGGCCCGGCGATGAAGGACCTGGCCATGAGCGCCGACCTCCATCTGTACGAGACCGAACTGCCCTGGCCCACGGCCGCCGTGCTGATGCGCCCGGACGGACATGTGTGGGCCGCCGGGGACACTGCGGGAGAGTTGGCGGACGCCATGGCGGAACTGCCCCTGACCTGACGGAAAGCGCCGGCCCCCGGGAAAGTCCCCGGGGGCCGCGGGACCGGGGGCGCATATCGCCCACGTCCCGGCCTTCGACCACCTAGGTCACGAAGCGCTTCGTGAGGCGACGAAGGTGTACTCGCCGAGCAGAATGAACCGACCCGGCTCCGCGGCCTCCTGCGCGCCGGTGAGGGGGACGGCGAGTCGGTGTTCGAGCGTGCCGGGACTGCTGGTCACCGGGTTGTAGGCGCGCAGCATGAGCGTGGCGTCACACGGAAGGGGCTGGGAGAACTCGACCACCACCGTGACCGTCCCGGAATAGTGGGGAGGCAGAGTGATCGAGCGGGAGTACACCTCGTCCTCGCCGGGCGCGTAGATCTGTACCGGCGGCAGAACGAACGGGAACCGCTGGTCGGTGCTGGAGAAGACGGCGGTGCCGTCGGGCAGGTGGGTTCCCGATACGCCGAAGACGTACTTGGTCGGGGTGTCGTTGAGGTTCCCGATGGTCAGGCTGGTCAGGACGTACCTTCGCTGCTCGCACGGGATGACGTCGATGTTGCGCCAGCAGACATCGGGGTTGTTCTTGACCCAGTTGACGTAGTCGACGTTGGAGTTGAAGACCGGTAGTCGCGGGGGCATGGGGTGGGCGGGCGTGTCCACCGTGCCGATCATGCAGTAGTGGCCCGGTGGCAGCCGGTTCGGTAGGACGAAGGCGTTCGCGCTGACACAGATCTGTCCGGGAGCGATCTGCCTGGAGCCGCCGCGCGCGACGAACGGCACGGTGAGGTCGCCGCTCTCCGCGTAGATCGGATGCCAGGCCCGCGGATCCAGGAACAGTCCGCCGGCGGCGTAGTAGAGCCTGACGTGACCGGACGCGGGGCAGCCGCTTCTCAGGCTCTTTCCGCGCACATAGACGCGGTTGAGCCCCCCGTACACAATGGGGTGGCGAACCCCGAGGTCGGGACCGTTGTAGCTGGATTCCAGCAGGTCGAAGTCGAGGATGTCGCTGCCGAAGGGGATGAGGTCGGGGGACCGCCACATGGGGTCGGGTGTGGGAGTCTGCCCCTGGTCCTGGAAGTTGTCCCTGACCAGGATGTCGTCCCATCCGGCCTTCTGTTCAACGGGCACGGTGCCTCCCTGATCGTGGTGCCGCCCCTGTTCGGGGGCCGGGGCTTCCTCAACTCTCGTCCGCGGTAAGCGGGGGAGGCCATACCGGTCAGGGAAACGGAGGGTTACCGCAAGGACACACATTTCCTGTTGCATGGTTTTAAAGGCGTTCCGAATCAGCCTTACCCACATCACTCGCGAACAAAAGAAGCCGCCGTGCGGCTTTGGCCACCCGGAATTTGAGAACGCCGAGCCTGCCAGTAGGAAGTGGCACCCAGGGAGGGGTGGTCCCTTGGGTCCGAAAAGGGAGAACGAGCCGGATGCCTACAGGCCGCCACAGCGGGCCGCGTCTTCTTTGAGGAATGGGACACGTACTCACACCGGCCCCATTGCCATGGTCCTTCCGGGAGCCGTCGGCGGCGGGGTGGCAAATTCGTTAACGCAGAGCAAGAGTTTCCGACTTTTCGACACCCCAACGCGCGCGCGGGTGCGGATGGCGGGCCTGATCGGCGTCTCCGGGGAGCGGCGGCCCGACCTCGCCGGGTAAGGGTCCCGCGGATTCTGAGGTCGGAGGGGCCGGCGCTGGCGTCGCGCGGGCCTGGGGACCGGCCCCCGCGCGAGCGGGGGCCGGTCCCCAGGCGGATGGTCCCGTGATGGAGCGGAAGGGCCCGTCGGTCCTCGGCGCTTCCTGGTTCGTACGTGCGCCGGCTGTCTTACTTCGTTCTGGTCAGAGGTTCTTCCAGAAGGTGTACCCGTGTTCCTTCGCGAAGTCGATCCGCCGGATGCCGCCCTCGCCGGGGGCGAGCACCTGAGTTGCGTTTCCTCCCTCACGCCAGGTCGGCGCGCCCGCGCCGTTGGGGTCGCCTGTGCGGGCGAACCTCGTCCAGTAACCCGTCATCTGATCGGCCAGGTTCCGCTGGGCGGCGCTCAGCCGGCTCTCGTCGAAGTAGTCGGTCTCGAACTGGTATTGCAGTTCGGCGGCGTGGAAGGCGCCGGTCGGGAAACCGGGCCTCCGCACATTCGCGACCCACGGCGATTCGGCGTCCGCGAATTCGTAGGCATACGCGGGCACCCGGCTTGCGGCGGAGCGGCCGAGGTCGGTCACCGAACGCGCGAACGTGGCGTCCGTGACGAGAGCGGACCATGCCTCACTCGGCGAGCCGTAGTCCCGGAGCGGATACCGGGCCAGCACCTTCGGCGCCTTCTCGGCGCCGACATAGGCGCGCACGCGGGCGGCGTACTCCGCCTCGTCCGCCAGCGGGGGAACGCCCATGAGCTGCTGCGCGGCCTCGAACGTGCGGTACTCATCGCGCGTCATGCCGTACATGACCGGGACCTTCGCGAACCTCCCGTCGAGCAGCGCCCGCTTCGGCGAGTACGGGAGCACGCCCCCGCCGCCGTACACCGGCGCGAAGCCGTACTCCGACTCCTTCAGCAGCTTCGACGTCGGCAGCGCGCGCAGGCACGCGGCGGCCGTGGCGGGGGCGGGGCAGCCGAGCTTGGCGGCGACCGCCTGGCCCTGACGCTCGGCCTTGCCGCGCGGACGCGGCAGCCACGCGCCGGACGGTTCGAGCGTCCCGTCCCAGTCGGGCCAGTTCTCGACCGTGCACGGACCGCTCTGGACGATCGCCCGCTGGAAGAGGCCCGCGGCGCCCGGGGCGGTGAGCTGCGAACACGTGCTCACCCCGCCCGCCGACTCACCGAACACCGTGACGTTGCGGGCGTCGCCGCCGAACGCCGCCGCGTTCCTGCGCACCCAACCGAGGGCGGCCTGCTGATCCTCCAGGCCGAAGTTCCCCGAACGGTTCCTGGCCGGGCCGCCGTCCAGCGACGGGTGGTCGAGGAAGCCGAAGATCCCGAGCCTGTAGTTCACGGTCACGACGATCACGTCGCCGCGCGCGGCCATCCTGGCCGGGCGGTACAGGGCACCGGAGCCATTCCGGAATCCGCTGCCGTGGATCCAGACCATGACCGGCAGCCGCTTGCCCTTCGCGGACCGCCGGGGCGTGGTCACGTTCAGGTAGAGGCAGTCCTCGCTGTCGCTCGCCTTCTCACCGAAGAACCCCGCATTCTGGGCGCACGCGTTGCCCGGCTTCGTCGCGTCCCGCGGTGAACTCCAGGGCTTCGCCGCTTGCGGCGAACCCCACCGGACGGGCGGCGCCGCGTACGGGACGCCGAGGAATTCCCGGGTGTCCGCGCTGACGGTGCCCCGCACCGGGCCTTTGTCGGTGACCACCAGCGAACCGCCGCCGGCCGCCGGAGCGGCCGCCGCCGCGACCCCGTCGAGTCCCGTCCCGGCGAGCCCTATGGCCGCGACACCGCCGATCGCGGCCAGCGACCTTCCCCACGCGCGCCGCTTCCGATATGTGTCCATGAAGGCTCCCGTCCCGTTGGCTCGACTTCCTCTACGGTCTCGGGACCCGGTACACGGGCACAGGAGCCTTTCCTCTAGACCTCCGGTAGAGCTAGCTCTACCCCTTCGCACCGAAACGCGGAGGTCAGATAACGGCGACGGCGTCGATCTCGACCAGGAAGCCCGGGGACAGTCCGGCGACGACGTGGACGGTGATGGCCGGCGGCGGGTCGGCCCGGTTCCACACCTGCTGGAAGGCGGCCACCCCCTCGTCGAAGGAGTGGCCGTCGACCACGGCGATCCGCCAGTGGACGATGTCGGACAGGCTCGCGCCCTCGCTCCGCAGGATGGTCTGAAGGTTGCGGAACGCCTGGGCGGACTGCTCTCCAAGCGTGGGGCCGACGATCTTGCCATCGGCGTCGACGCCGTTCTGCCCGCCGATGTAGATGGTCTTGGCGGGCTGCTCGACCACGACGGCCTGGCTGAAGGCCGGGCTGCGGTGCAGCCCCTCGGGGTTGATGTGCCGGACGCCCATGTCGATCTCCTTCTTCGAGACACCGGTTAAAGTGGTGTCGTTGCGACACCAGTTATACTGGTTGCATGCGAACGGGGACAACCGGGCGGGTGCTGCACGACCCCAAGGGCGGGTCGTTCCGGTTCGACGCCGGCGCGGTCTGCCTGGACTTCGCCCACACCGGCGGGGAGGGCGACTACGCGGTCTTCGAGACCCTCCACGAGCCCGGCGACCTCGCCGGATGGCTGGCCCAGCCGCCCCTGGACGCGGCCTTGACCACCCCCGTCACGTCCCGCGAACTGGCCGCGGCCAAGACCTTGCGGCAGGCGATCTGGGAGGCCGCGCACGCCCGCGCCGCGGAGCGCCCCCTGCCCGCCGAAGCGGTGGCCGCCATCAACCGGGCCGCCCAGGCGGCGCCGCTCGTCCCGGAGCTGTCCGTCGGGGGCACCGCCGCGACGTGGGCGTCACCCGTGCGGGCGACGCAGGCGCTGTCGGCGCTGGCGCGCGAGATGATCGACCTGCTGGCCGGGCCGCTGTCCGGGCGCGTCCGCGAATGCGCCGGCGACGACTGCCCGCTGGTGTTCGTCGACACCTCCCGCCCCGGCGCGCGGCGATGGTGCTCGATGGAACGCTGCGGCAACCGGCACAAACTTCGCGCCCTACGCGCCCGGCGGGCCACCGGCCCGCCCTGACCACCGTCCTCCCCTCGGTCGCCATGGCGCTTCATTCCTGGTCGGCGCCGAGTTTGTAGTTGGGACGGGACGGATGCACCCGCCCCAGCGGCCCTTCGGCCATGGCGCGGATGAGCGTCCGGCTGACCTGTGTGACGAACCGGCGTCCCGCCTCGGTGACACCGTGCCCGCAGGCGGGGCCGCGCATGGCGCAGACCCAGCGCATGGTGCCGGTCGCGAACACGCCCGCGCCTTCGCCGGTGGTGTAGTAGGAGGCGTGCGCGACGGCCCGGCGGTCCCCGCAGGTGATCGGCGAGCTGGCGACGATCTCCAGGGTGGCCGGGGTGGGCCCGGCGCGGTTGAGCGCGTCGGCCTCCGGGCCGATGACGCCGGGGAACCTCGTCCCGGCGCGCACCCCGGTGCCCCGGAACAGCCAGAAGTCCGGCCGCGCGACGGTGAAGGCGCCCTCGGCCGGGAAGCACATGTACTGGATGCCGATGATGTCGCTCTCCGGCCGAGGCTCGGGGGGCAGCCGCCAGTCCTGGGTCGTCTCGCTGGGGTCGGTCCGCGCCATGGGGTCGGCGGCGGCGTCCTTGTAGCAGACGACCAGCCGGTTCGACCCGAGCGGGGTGGCGGCGAACCTGATGTGCCGGTTGACCGCGTTGGCGCCCAGGAAGGCGATGTTGACGCCCTGGTCGCGGGCCTGCGTGGCGCGCCGGCGCATGGTGGACGACCAGTACTCGTCATGCCCGAGGGTCAGCAGGCCGCGTGCCCCCTTGAGCAGCCCGGGGTCGGCGTGCAGGTCGTTGTCGGTCGCGTACGCCAGCGGCACGCCCAGCTTCTCCGCGAGCGCGATCGCGGGCTGCTCGTAGACTATGAACTTGCCCGCGCCGTTTCCGTCGTAAGGACGGTCGAAGCTGACCGCGCTGGCCCGGTCCCCCTCCCCGCCCGACGGTCCCTTGTACAGGTCGTAGCCGCCCCACATGTTGTAGGCCTGCCAGGTGGTGGTCGCGTTCAGCACGACGACGCGTCCCGCCGCGCTGGGCGAGCGGAGGGTCACCGGCACGTACCGCCGCGCCCCCGAGGTGGCGGTCAGCATGACCAGGTAGCTGCCCGCGGGCCATCCGGAGGTGGACACGGTCAGCGACGGCCGCCAGGGAGCCGACACCGTCCGGGTCGCCTTGCCGACATGGGCGCCCGCCTGCCGCACCCCGGGGTTGAGCCCGGAGCGCCATACCCGGCGCGCCTGCGCGCCGCCGTACCAGCCCATCCTGAACGCCTGGGCGGAGAACCCGGAGGACGTGGTGGACACGAACAACCGGAAGGGCTCACCCGGCAGCACGCTCACGCGGTCGGCGTAGCCCTCGATCTCGTGCTCGGATCCGAGGTTCCTGCGGACGATCCGCCAGTCCGCGTCGCCGCGTTTGGCGTTCTCGGCTACCTGGGCCGCCTTCGGCGCCCGCCGCCCGCCGGCGTCGCGGCCGTGTGCCCCGGACGAGCAGGCCGAGGCCAGGACGAGAACCAGGGCGAGCACGGCCGCGCCCCGTCCTGGCATCGTCGTGGTCCGCCCGTGCCGGCCAGGTCCGCTTCTGCCGGGCGCACGGCTTCCCACGACGACTCCCCTCGACGGTCGGCTGCTGCGGAAGTCCTCCCCCGTCCGGGCGAGCCGGAAGCCACAGCACCGACTAACAGATGGTCATCAGGGAACCGGAAGGCTCATCCCGCGTCGGTGGAGGGCCGTCCCCGCGTCCGGCGCGTTTCGAGCGCCGCGAACCCGAGCAGCACCACCACGGCGGCGCCCTCCAGAGCGAGCGCGAGCACGATCACGGACCGGTAGCCGTACTCGTGGAACCCGAACAGGCTGGCCTGCTCGCTGATCAGCAGGCCGATGATCGTGCCCAGCGCGAACCCGGCCGCCCCGAGCGCCACGAGTGCGAGCGGCGCGCGTCCGAACAGGGGCGGCCACCGCGGCGGGCTCGCCAGGACGATCCCCATGGCCACCGCCCCGGCGAAGTTGAGCGCGAACAGGACCCCGATGATCGGGATGACCCGGTAATGGTCGGCGACGTACTCGCGCAGATGGACGGCGCCGATGCCGAACAGCAGCAGCACGCCGAGGTAGCGCAGCACGTGACGCACGGGGGTCACCCGCCCGGGACGAGGGAGCCACGACTCACTCCGCCCTGGACCTGCTCACCCTGAGGTGAGACGGCGTACCATTCGGCGCCGAACTGCGTGAGCGCCTGGCCTCGGATGTCACCGCGTCCGGTATCGGCCTGGTAGTAGTACAGCGGGTGGCCCGCGTAGACGAGCTGGCGCGGCCCCTCGGAGCGGGCGATCGTGGTGATCTGGGACCGCTGGGCGGCACCGTCCGCGATCGCCGGGCCCTGGGAGGTCGCGGGCGGCCAGATGGCGGCGCACGCCCCGCCGCAGCTCGACCGGTTCGGCAGGTCGGCGACGAACAGGTAGAGCGTGCGGCCCTTCCCGTCCACCAGGATCCGCCCGAGCGAGGGCACCCGCTCCGTGCCGATCCGCGCCCGGCCGGGATGCAGCGAGTTCGTCGCCATCGCGCAGCCAGTGGCCGCCATCACCGGGACGGCGACGAGCGGAGCCCACCACCGGCGGCGCATGTCAGTAGCCGCCGCCCTTGGGCTCGACCTTGCCGCCGGACCCCGACAGCACGTACCACTCGGCGCCGAACTGGTTCAGGCCCTCCCCCTTGGCGCTGCCGGGAGTCATGCCGTCAGGCACGTAGTAGTAGACGGGATGTCCGCCATAGGTGACCTGCGTCGAGCCGTCCGGACGCTTGGTGGTGCCCAGCTTCGCCGCGTCCGCGCCCGGCCCGGCGGTGGGCCGCCCCGCGGTGGCGACCGGCGGCCACACCGCCGCACACGACCCGGTGCACGACGACATGCCGCCCGTGTCCTTCTCGAACAGGTAGACCGTCCGGCCCTGACCGTCGACCAGGATCTGCCCCAGGGCCCCCACGGACGCCGTTTTGATGGTCTGACCACCGGACGGAGACGCGGACGCCGACCCCGCCAGAGCCGGGGATCTCGGTGCCTGCGAGTCGGACGACTTGTCCCCCTCTCCACCGCCGCACCCGGCGAGCGCCAGTACGGCCGCCGCGACGACGGCCGGCACCCCTGCGGCCACCGATGTTCGCGGTCGCCGCCGTGTCCGGGGCACCGCCACGGCCGCGCGGACCAGGTCGGGCATCTGTGACTCAGACATTCGCGAAACCTCCCCCGAAAGGCGAACGGGTGGGTCATCTGCGTTCATCTTCCGCCGCCACCTACCCGGCCGACCGACCCGTGAACTGCCAGATCCCAGCTCTGACCTGGTCTTTCCTTAGCGCCGCGATGATCTACCCGCTGTTCCCCAAGAGTGGTCGCCAACGGGGCATCGTTCGTCCGGCACCGAGCAGGGAGCGCGGCGCAAAGCGACCGCGGCCTCGGACGCGAACCACCCGGGCCGGGATGATCGCGCTCGCATCGGCGGCGGCCTCGGTCGCCCTGATGCATCGCGAAAGGTCACGCGCTCGTGCAGGTGAGGCCCCAGCGCGGCCCGCGATCAATGGTTCAGTCGTCTACGAGTCCGAACAGGTCGTGGGACGTGCCTGACGCGGTCCGTGGCGCGGCGTCGAAGGCGACCTTCGCCTGGCGTTTGCGGTTGATGACGTACTCGCCCGGCCCGATGCCGTTGGCTCCGTGCTCGTCGGTGTGGATCAGGAGGGCCGTCTGACCGCCGGGGACCCGCAGGTGTCCGACCGCGAGGCCGTCCTCCTGGCCGCTCGCGGGCAGCCAGGACACCCCTGGGCTGTCGAAGCCGGGGTGGAGCCAGTGGGTGTTGCCGGTCGCTTCGCCGCGGACGACCCGCACTCCCGTCGCGGGGACGGTCCGCCAGTCCTTGGAGCGGGGCGCGCCGGTGGGGATGACCAGCAGGTCCCCCTGGGCTTGGGGCCCGGTCAGGATCGGGACCTCGGCGTCGGCGGTGAGATGGCCGGGGACGGTGACGCCGATCAGTTTCAGTGCGGTCGCGTAGGTGTGCATGGCGCTCTCCTCAGGTTCGTCGTTCCAGTCGCCGGTAGACGTCCACGGGGCAGCCGTACTGCCAGGCGGCGGCTTCGACCGGATCGTCCAGATGTCCGGGGACCGGTTCCGCATAGTCGCGGTGCGCGCCGGACCGGTCGGGGCTGCCGTTGCGCATCACCAGCAGTCGTGCGTCGGCGCCGGGGATGTCGTAAAGGCGCAGGACGGCACCGGGGTTGCCGGGATCCTCCGTTTCGGCCAGCGGTTCGAGCCCGGCCCTGGAAATGAATCTCTCCCAGCCCATGCGTTCGATGGCCAGGCGCCGCAACTCGCTGTTCCGTGTTCTTTCGATCTGCTGAATGTTCCATTCGCCATCGAACAGTTCCTTCGGCACCAGGGTGCCGTGCAGGAAGAAGTGCTCTTCACCGTTCGGCCATCGCAGCGCGGCCACGTCGTCCGCGTGCGGGCGGGTGGTTCCGTCGGGCAGCGCCTCGGTGTGCATGACCGAGGGCGGCTCGACCACGATCACCAGGCCGCGGAACGTCGCGCAGGCGAACGCCCGCCCTGGGACTCCGAAGTGGAGGCAGCCGCGCAGGTCCGCGATATCGCCTCCCTGGAAGAGGGCCGAAGAGATCCGGAGCATGGGGAGCAGCGGATCGAACCGGGGGCTCTCAGGTTTCAGCGCGCGCAGCCTCACCCGGTCGTCGCCCAGATCCAGTAGATCGAGACCGCCCTCTCCATCGATGGCATGTAAGGCGCAGCACAGATAGACGAAAAGGGCGAAGAACGAATATATTCCCAGAGCTTTCGGCAGGCTCAGCTCGGCGATGCTCGCGCCGATCATCCCCGCCGGCCTGTCGTCCATGCGGCAGACGATGTAGACGCCCGCCCCCAAGGGAATGAAGACCAGGTAGAGCAAGAGCGCCGAGAGCGACAGCGACAGCGCGTACCGGCACCGAGCCCGGATGCGCTCTCCGGCGGTCAGTTTCGCGGATCGGCTGCTCCGGTGCCGGTACCTCCGGAGGTGCTCCGGGGACTCGACCCAGATCACGCGGCGGTGCCAGCGTCTCCGGGATGCCCGGTAGGCATCGCGCAGTCCGGCGACGATCTCGGCGCGATCCTGATCGCTCAGCGGCCCGTCTACTGCCACGACGCCCCCTCGGCACGCACCATGAGGTCAGCACAGCCGTCCGACGAGCGGGCGGATCGAGCTGCGCTCCGTTCTCCCCCGTCCCAGCGCAGCAGGTCGTCCGCCGGGCAGACCCGGACGTGCCCGGCCGAGGCGACCCTCGTCCCGGTGCCGCAGCGCGGGCAGAACCGGTGCGTGGCATGCCAGTGCTCCAGCGCGCCGGCGTGCGTGAGCAGCCCGGAGTCGCGGTCGGCGAGGAGCGCGCCGACCTGGCACAGGCCGGCGGGCTCAGCGCCCTCGACGGCGGGCAGCGGCGCCGTCACGCCGAAGTAGACGGTGCCCTCGGCGTCCTCCCCGAGACGCCACCCCGGCGTGCCCCGACCGAGCGGGAGGGCTGCGGCGCCGCCGGCGACGAGGACCGTACGGCGACCGGTCGGAGGCGTCATCCGAGCTCCTCGCACGGGACGGGCTGTCACCCCAAAATCGCTGGAAAATGGTTCTGTCTCAAGGGGACCCGGGACGGTCGGCCACAACCGGAACCGCCACGCGATCGCAAGCATGACCGGGTGGTCGGAAGGACCCCTGCTCACCGGCGCGGATGACGGCGGTGATGGGGCACTAGCAAACAAGCCGATGTAGATCGGCGGGGCCAGTCCTCCCCGAGCCGCAGAACACCGACCTCAGTGAACGATCCGCTTCCGTTTTCCGGAGACGAAGGCCCCACGACGCGCTGTCCCGGACGACGCACTCGATGTGTTTCGGTCCGTCCGCGGCCGGGCTTCGGCCGCCCCGCCCCTGGGTCGAGCGGCCCCCTCGACGGCGGCGACATGAATGGGGGAGGTTACTACTTGCGTCTAGAGCCGTGACACGAACCGAACTTGACAGCGGCCGCCTCGTCCTGCGGCAGGGACATGTTTCGCCGCGAGGTAATCGATCTACTCCCCGGGCACGTATTTACGCTCCGCAGCCCGCGGTGGATGATTTGTTCCTCTCTTGACGGAGGAGGAGCGCATGGCCCACAACAGCAACTGTGCCCGGGCTCGACTACCCGGATGTAAATGCGAGTGCGGTGGTGCGATGCACGCTTGCCAAGGGGCCTTCGAAATCGCGGATGGAACGGAGAAACGTGTACGTGAGTACCTCGCGGAACAGGAGGGAAACTGGGACACAAGGCCGCCGGGGGTGACCCTGAAACAGGCAGCGATCGGCTGCGCGAGGGCGGACGTCGTTTACTGGCTGTACCGTGATGAGGCGTTGCGGAGGTGCGCTCGGAGCGCGGACGAAAGGGCTTTCGAGGACGCACCGGGCGTCTCCGACAGCGGGCTGGTGCTGCGCGGCCTGTCCGCTCATCTCGGGGCACAACGAATGCAAGCATTCCAGCTCTGGGCGCGCAGTACCCACTTCTGGTGCGAGTTGCTCGCTCAGATCGCCCACGCCATCACTCAGTACGAGCAACTCCGGGACAGAATTTTCCGTATGGCGGAAGAGGCTCTTCGCCTGAGAAGCACAGAACCTCTCGCGGATGAGTTGCGCTGTGCGAGAGCAATAGAGGTCGCGGTGTGGTCGGCTTGGAGGTACCTGTTCGAGGGCATCATCTCGACGTTAGACGCCGGGATGAGCCTGCGAGCATTGCTGAACAGCGGGGATGTCGCGCCGCTCCTTTGGCCTATCCGGGTCCTCGCGGTTCTGATGTGCCCGGACGCGTCCGGCCATCCGGCGGTCAGAAGATACTGCTGGGACCCGATCGTGCGCCACGGCGGCGCCGAGGTCCGCCAGAAGGTCCGCGAGCGCCTTACTCAGATGTTCCCCGATGATCCGTGGTTTGCCTAGCAAACACAGGCTCCGGAGTCATCGAGTGATGCTGCCCACAAGGGCGCCCTTCTGATGCCACCTGCGCCGGGCACGGGGGTGTCTAGGGGTTGCGCCCGTCGGCGCCGGACGCGTCGAGCACATGGAGCCGGAGGGGCGGATCGTCGCGGTCCGGGAGCGCCACGCCGATCACACCCGGGCCCCGGGGAGCCGCCGCACCGTGAGGGGGACCACCTGGCCGTCGGCGGTCCGGGCCTGTATCGCCTCTGCGGATGGCGGGGCGGCGGGCAGCCCGACGTGGATGCACACCGAGTCGCATGGCGCGGCTCAGGGGTGCCTCGCGTTCGGTGGTGGTCAGGTGGAGCCGGGCTGGCAGTTCGTCGTCCGACAATGCGGCGCGAGAGGCGGCGGCCAGGGGGTTCGGTGAGGGTGTCCGGCGGGCGGTAGGGCGTGTTACCAGGTGGTCACTGTGTGCTAACCGAGGCGGTATCACGGTGGCATGGAAGTCCGGGGCTCGGCCTGTGGCCTGTTTTGTCCCTCTTTACGCGGGTAGCCCGCCGCTCGACTCCGAGTAGACGGCGAGGTGACGAGGACATGAAACTCCGGACCGGGCTCGCCGCCGGCGTGGCAGGCGCGGGCGGCGTCCTGGGCGCGGTCGCCGTCGGCCGGGTCGGGCGCCGGCTGGCGAGCCGGGTCGTCGGCCGGTACGAGGCGAGGCTGGCGCGCTCCGTCCGGCGGCTGGCGGTGCGGGCCGAGTACGGCGGGCCGCTCGCCAAGGCGTCCCTCGCCGGGGCGCGGGCGCTCGCCCAGGGCAAGTCGCCCGCGCGGGCGCTGGTGAGCTTCGGCTGGACGGCGCTGAAGGAGACGCTCAAGCGGATCTTCGGCGGCGGACGGCGCGGCGGCCGGGTCGACATCGTCGAGCAGACCGATGTCGGCGCGCCCTGCCGGCTGGTCTACGACCAGTGGACCCGCTTCGAGGACTTCCCGTCCTTCATGAAGAAGGTGGTGAGCGTCGACCAGGCGTCCGAGGAGAAGCTGAACTGGAAGGCGAAGGTCTTCTGGTCGAGCCGGACCTGGCAGTCGACGATCGTGGAACAGGTCCCCGACCGGCACATCGTGTGGCGCTCGGCGGCGGGGAAGGGCCGGGTGGACGGGACGGTCAGCTTCCACGAGCTGACGCCCGACCTGACCCGCGTCCTGCTCGTCCTGGAGTACCACCCGCAGGGCCTGTTCGAGCGGACCGCCAACCTCTGGCGCGCGCAGGGCCGCCGCGTCCGGCTGGAGCTCAAGCACTTCCGCCGCCATGTCATGACCCGCGCGCTGGTCGCCCCCGGCGAGGTGGAGGGCTGGCGCGGCGAGATCCATGACGGCGAGGTCGTCCGGACGGCGTGAGCGGCCCGCAGTGAGACAGAACCCCGAAACCCAATCCATGCGGAGGAGCACGAATATGAAACGCGGAACCAAGGTGGGCCCGATGCCCATCGGCCGAATCGCGAAACGGCTGCCGGTCGGCCGGAAGAGCCCGTCGGGCCTCGGCCGGATCACGCAGAACCTGCCGGGCGGCATTCCCGGTGGCAAGGCGCTCGGGACCACCGGCGGCGTCCTGCTCGGCGCCGGTGCCGCCGTCGCGGCCGGCCGCGCGCTCAGCCGCCGCAACGGCGAGGACGGCGAGCAGGAGCAGACCGAGACCAAGAGCGGCGGACGCGGCGCCGGTGCCGCCAAGGGTGCGGCGAAGAGCGCCAAGGGCGCGGCCCAGAGCGCCAAGGACACCGCGAAGAACGCCGCCGAGAAGCCCGCCGAAGGGGCCAAGGGCCTGTTCGGCCGGCTGAAGGACACCGTCGGGGGCGCCCTGAAGAAGGGCGGCGGTGGCGGCAAGAAGGTGAAGGTCACCAACATCGTCGAGCACACCGACGTCGGTGCGCCGCGCCGCCTCGTCTACGACCAGTTCACGCAGTTCCAGGAGTTCCCGTCCTTCATGAAGAAGGTCGTCAGCGTCGACCAGGCGGACGAGGAGAAGCTGAACTGGCAGGCGAAGATCTTCTGGTCCAAGCGGACGTGGGAGGCCACGATCGTCGAGCAGGTGCCGGACGAGCACATCGTCTGGCGCTCGAAGGGCAACAAGGGCCACGTCGACGGGACGATCAGCTTCCACGAGCTGGCGCCGAACCTCACCCGCGTCCTGGTGGCGCTGGAGTACCACCCGCAGGGCCTGTTCGAGCGGACCGGCAACCTCTGGCGGGCGCAGGGCCGCCGCGTCCGGCTGGAGCTCAAGCACTTCCGCCGGTACGTGATGACGCAGTCGCTGACCCGCGCCGACGAGATCGAGGGCTGGCGCGGCGAGATCCACGACAGCGAGGTCGTCAAGTCCCATGAGGACGCGCTGAAGGAGGAGGAGAAGTCCGGCGACGGCCCGAAGGGCAGGTCCGGCTCCAGCGCGAGGAACGGCCGCAGGAACGGCTCCAAGGGCGGCAGCAGGGACAGCAAGGAGCCGGAGTACGAGGAGGCTTCCAACAAGTAAGCCGCCGCGGGGCGGTCGGCAGCCGGTCCGGGCGAGAGCCCGGACCTGCCGCCGCCGCCCGCCCGCGTCCGGAGCGGCGACGATCACGTTGCCTCTTCGGTGCGAGCGTGCTCGTGCCCGACCGTCGAGCCGTGGTCCTTCTCGGCGGCGACGGCGGAGGCGGACAGGAGCGTCCCGGCGGTGAGGCCGCCCCACAGCGCGGCCGGGCCGTGGGAGGCGAGGGCGGTGATGATCGCCGGGGAGACGGCGAGGCCGAAACCGGTGGAGAGCTGGAAGCGGGCCAGGGCGCGTCCGAGGACGTGGGCCGGGGCGAGGGCGGTGACGAGCGCGGTCGCGCTGCCCGCGTAGATGATCTCGCCGATCGTGCAGACCACGGACACCGCGGCGACGGCCGGGGCGCCCCAGCCGTGTCCCAGGGAGGTGGCCGCGAGGAAGCCGAGGTAGGACGCGGCGAGCACCACGCCGGAGAGGACCAGCGTGGTCCGGCGGGAGTAGCGGGACATCAGCACGGTGACCGGCACCTGGAAGGCGACGACCAGCACGGTGTTGGCCACGAAGACGGCCGCCGGCCACACCGGCGACGCGTGGAACCGCGTCACCAGGATCAAGGGAATGGCGATTTCGGGAACGTTGAGGCAGAAGACGTAGACCACGTTGGCGGCGAGTAGCGCGGTCATCCGGGGCGCGGGACCCTCGTCCCGGGCCGAGGCGGCGTCCGCCGGCTGTGCGCGCACGTGGGCCGACCACGCCAGAGCGGCGGCGAGCAGGTAGGCGAGCACGGTGGCGGCCGCCAGCGCCCGCAGTGCGGTGGTGCCGCCGGCCAGGCATGCGGCGGCGAGGAGCGCTCCGACGCCCAGGGCCGCGTTGCGCAGGGCGCGGGCCGCCGCGAGGGCGGTGTCGCGTTCCCGTCCGTGGGCGACCGTGGCCACGAGCGCGGCGTGGGCGGTCGGCCATGCCTGGTTGCCGATGCCGAGGAACAGGGCGGCCGAAGCGAAGAGCCAGACGTGCCCCGCCGGGGCGGCCGCCAGCAGCGCCGCGCCCAGCACCCGCACCAGCATTGACGCGGCCACGACCGTGCTGCGCGCGCCCCGGTCCAGCCACCGGCCCACCGCGGGCATGCAGACCAGGCCCGCGACGATGCCGACCGTCATGGCGGTGCCGGTGGCCGGGGCGGACAGCCCCAGCACCGTCACGCCGTAGAGCAGCAGGAAGGGCCGCAGCAGGCCGGTGCCGAGCGCGTCCACCGCAAGGGCGACGGCGTAGCGCGGGCCTCCGGAGGCGCGGACGAGGGCACGGGGCTGGATCCTGGTGGTGGTCGCCATGGCGTCAGACAGTGCGCCGACCCGCCGGGGCGGGGCACGTCGGTTGACGGTTGTCGTCAATCGATGCCGTGACCAGGCCGTCCGGGCGGTGATGATGGGTGAATGACGCTGAGGATCGACATCAGCGGCCTGCCGTCCGAACGGGTGCGGTTCGCCGCCTCCCCACTGGCGGAGCTGACCGCGATGCTGCACGTGCTGGCCGAGCCCGGCCACCATCCGCAGTTCTCCGGCTGGGCCGCGGACGTCTGGGCCGGGCTTCGGCCGGAGCCGGCCGAGCGGCTCCGGGAGGCGGAGTTCCTCTGGCGTTCCTCGCAGGCCGACTTCCTGATCCCCGCGAGACCCCGGCCGACCCTCGCCGAGGAGCTGGACGACGTGGACCGGCTCGACGACGAGACCTATGTGACCGCCGCGCTCGTCACCACGTGCGGCAGCAACCGGGTCCATTTCCCCGGGGCGTCGCCGCTGACCGACACGACCGCGCGCGAGCGGGCCCTGGTCGTGGCCCAGGCCCGCGGCGAACTACAGGAGGCGTTCGCGGAACGGCTGCTCGCGGACCCCGCCGCGGTGCGGGCGCGGGTACGCCGCACCCTCGAAGAATGCGCCGAGGCGTTCTTCGACGACGCCTGGGCGGGCGTCACCGTGCGACTCGCCGACGATCTGCGTCTGAAGAACGAGATGCTCAGGCGCCAGGGCCTTCGCGCGGCGCTCGCCTCGGTCTCCGGCGCGGTCGCCCTGGCACCGGACGGCGACTGCATCGTCGTGGACAAGGTGCAGGACAAGGCGACCACCGCCCACGGCGCCGGGGTCACCTTCATCCCCAGCGTCTTCGGCCGCCCGCACCTGGTGGCGGTCCACACGCCCGGATGGCATCCGGTGGTGCAGTACCCCGTCGCCGAGCCGGGTCCGGCGGAACCGGTCTCGCTGGAGACGGTCACCCTCCGGCTGGAGGCTCTCGCGCATCCGGTGCGGCTGCGGCTGCTGCGCACGCTGGCCCGCGGCCCGCACACCACCAGCGAGCTGGCCGACTTCTGGGAGCTCTCGCCCCCGGAGGTGTCCCGCCACCTCGCCGCCCTGCGCCGCGCGGGCCTGCTCACGTCCCGCCGCCACGGCCGCTACGTCCGCTACACCCTCAACCTGCCCGACCTGACGGCCTTGGGCACCGACCTGCTGGCAGCCGTCCTGCGCTAGCCGCGACCCCGCCGCGCGCGGGGTTTCAGTCCTGGCCGACGTGCGTTATCCGGTCGTCGTCGGTGCGGTGCTGAACCTGTTGGAGCAGGACGCGGAGCAACTCGGTGAGCTGGGTCCGCTGGTCGGGTGTGAGACCGCTGATCAGTTCGGCCTCCCGGTGGAGCACCTGGTCGACGGTCGCCTCGACCACCTCGTGCCCGGCGGCGGTCAGGGCGACCTGCACGGTGCGGGGGCGCCCCTGGGCGGGATGGCGTTCGACCAGGCCCTCGCGTTCGGCGCGGGCGACGCGCTGCGAGATCGCCCCCGCCGTGACCAGGGAGCGACGGCTCAGCTCGCGGGTGCTGAGCGTGTACGGGGGGCCGCTGCGGCGCAGGACGCTGAGCAGGTCCAGGGTGGCGGCGTCCACCCCCGCGCGGGCCAGGACCGAGCGCCGATCATCGCCGAACAGCTTGGCCAGCTGCCAGATCGGCGTGACGATCCGGATCGAGGAGACCGGCGTGCCGGGGCGCTCCCGCTCCCAGGCGGCGGCGATCTCATAGACGGGATGCCCGGCGCCGTCCTCGTCGTCTGTTGCCACAAGCCCCTCCCTGGAGGATATGTTTAGATCTAAATTTAGACCTCAACGCTAGTGAGGGGCCCAGCTTATGACACGCACCATCCTGGTCACCGGCGGCGGTACGGGCATCGGCCGCGCCATCGCGCGGGGTTTCGCCGAGCGGCACGAGGCCGTCGTCATCACCGGCCGCCGCCCCGGTCCCCTCAAGGAGACGGCGGACGCGCTCGGCGTCCGAGCCCTGAAATGCGACCACACCGACCCTGAGGCGCTCATGGGGACACTGGCGGAGCTGCCCGGCAGGATCGACGTGCTGGTCAACAACGCCGGGGGCAACACCGACTTCGACGCCGACGGCAGGACGGACCTCGCCGCCTACGCTCGGGACTTCCGCGCCAACCTCGACGCGAACCTGGTCAGCGCCGCGCTGACGACCAAGGCGGTGGACGAGCGCCTCGTCCCAGGCGGCGCGGTGGTCCACATCGGGTCGATCGCCGCCGACCAGGGCGCCGGTTCCTACGGCGCCGCCAAGGCCGGGCTCGCCTCCTGGAACCTCGACCTGGCGGGCGAGCTGGGCCCACGCGGCATCACCGCCAATGTCGTCTCGCCGGGATACGTCGCCGACACCGAGTTCTTCCGCGACCGGCTGCCGGACGAAAGGCGCGGAGAGTTGGTCTCCTCGACCGCGACCGGCCGCGCCGCCTCCCCCGACGACATCGCCGAGGCGGTCATTTTTCTCGCGTCACCTGCGGCACGCCACATCACAGGGCAGGTGCTGAACGTGAACGGAGGCGCATACAGAACCCGCTGAACCCGGCCGCGCCACAGTCGCATATCCATATGGGTCTCGACGCGTTCCGCATACGCCACCATGGCACGGACTCCGCGCCACCTCGCCCGGTTTCCCGGCCCAGATGCCGGCGGTGGGGCGCCCGTCGGCGGGCGCCCCACCGCCGGCCGGCCGCGAGCGGCTACTCCAGAATCAGGACGCTCTCATTCGGCGCGTAGCGCGTGGTCGTCGATGGCGGGAGGTTGAACCAACCGGCCTGGTCGGTGCAGTTCGGACCCATGATGACCTTGATCGGCCTGGTGGTCTCGTTCCCGACGAGGCCGATCTTGGTGTGCCCGGCCTGGGCCGAGAGGTTGTAGCAGGCTCCGGCGGGCGGGTTCTCGATGGTGATCCGGTAACCGTTGCCCTGGTCGAAAGTCAGCTTGCCGGATGCGGCGTTCGCCGGGGACGGTACGGCGAGGGCCCCCGCAACCGCCAGAACTCCGATGGTGATCGCGACTCGTCGCATATCATCTCCTCACAGGAACAGGCGATTCTTAGTGAGTTGACAAATTCGCTGGAAAAAGCCGGAATACGTGATCATTGTGGCGCACCGCGGTCGTCGGCGGCAAGCCCATTTTCGCGTGATGGTCCCGTAGCGGCTCGGAAACACCTCCAGGGAATGTGCGCCGTCAACCTGCCGATGCCACTCGCAGTGTTCGATACCACGCACTCGGCAACGCCGTTCCTGAACCCGTTCGGTGGGTGGCGAGCCGGTGACACAAACCCGTCACCCATGCTCTGTCTCGCTCAACTCCGCCATTCGAATCGGCGGGCGACGAAGGCCGGGGAGGGCCGGGGCGAGCGTTGGCCCGAGTGCAAGGAGACTCGCGCGGGGCGCGGACGTCCCGTCGTAGCAACGGCTACCGACTGGCGGGGGCGAGCGCGGCCCGGGTCAGCGGGGCCGAGGGGTCGGTCGCCAGCGTCAGACCTGCGGGCGGGGCGCCGGCGTCCACGAGGAGTTCGCCGACGGCGGCGATCATCGCGCCGTTGTCGGTGCACAGCCGCGGCGGCGGGACGCGCAGGACGAGCCCGGCGGCGGCGCAGCGCGAGGCGGCCAGCTCCCGCAGCCGCCGGTTCGCGGCCACGCCGCCGACGATGGTCAGGGTGTCGACGCCGTGCGCGCGGCAGGCCGCGACGGCCTTGGCCGTGAGGACGTCCGCGACCGCCTCCTGGAACGAGGCGGCGACGTCCGCCAGCGGCGCGCGGGTGCCCTCGGCCTCCACATGCCGGGCGACGGCGGTCTTGAGGCCGGAGAAGGAGAAGTCGAATCCGGCGCCGAGCATGGCGCGCGGGAAGCGCACGGCGGTGGCGGAACCCTCGCGGGCGGCCCGGTCCACGGCGGGTCCGCCCGGGTAGCCGAGGCCGAGGATCCGGGCGACCTTGTCGAACGCCTCCCCGGCGGCGTCGTCGCGGGTGTCGCCGAGGTGGACGATCGGGTCCCGGGCCAGGTCGCCCAGCAGGAGCAGCGAGGTGTGCCCGCCGGAGACGATCAGCGCGACGGACCGTCCGGGCGGCGGGCCGTGCTCCAGCGTGTCGGCCGCGACGTGTCCGGCCAGGTGGTGGACCCCGTACAGGGGCAGGTTCCAGGCGAGCGCGTACGCTTTGGCGGCGGCCACACCGGTCTGGAGCGCGGTGGACAGGCCCGGACCGGAGGTGACGGCGATCGCGTCCAGGTCGGACGGGCGGACGTCCGCCTCCGCCATCGCCGTCCGCACGCACGGCGCGAGCGCGTGCAGGTGCGCGCGGGCCGCGATCTCCGGGACGACGCCTCCGAAGCGGGCGTGCTCGTCCATGGACGACGACAGCGCGGCGCCGAGCAGCCGCCCGCCCGACACGACGCCCGCGCCGGTCTCGTCGCACGAGCTCTCGATGCCGAGCACCACCGCCACACCGGCCTCCTTATCGCAATAGACTCGCAGTTGCGAATCTAGTGCAACAAAGGAGCGGACATGCGGACGGCAGAGGTCAAGCGGCGGTTCCTCGCGCACTTCGAGGCGGCGGGGCACCGGGTCGCCGCCGGTGCCCCACTCCCCGCCGACGATCCGACGCTGCTGTTCGTGAACGCCGGAATGGTGCCGTTCAAGCCCTACCTGCTCGGGCAGCGGACCCCGCCGGGGCCGCGGATGACCAGCGTGCAGAAGTGCGTGCGGACGCTCGACATCGACGAGGTCGGCAAGACCACCCGGCACGGCACGTTCTTCCAGATGAACGGCAACTTCTCCTTCGGCGACTACTTCAAGGAGGAGGCGATCGCGCTCGCCTGGGACCTGGTCGTCAAGCCGGTGGCCGACGGCGGCTACGGGCTGGACGCCGACCGGATCTGGGCCACGGTCTACCGGGACGACGACGAGGCGTACGCGCTGTGGCGCGACCGGATCGGACTGCCCGAGGCGCGGATCGTCCGGCGGGGGAAGGCCGACAACTTCTGGTCGATGGGCGTCCCCGGCCCGTGCGGCCCCTGCTCCGAGCTGTTCTACGACCGAGGCCCCGCGTACGGCCGCGACGGCGGCCCCGAGGTCGACGAGGACCGGTTCCTGGAGTTCTGGAACCTGGTCTTCATGCAGTACGAGCGCGGCGAGGGCAGCGGCAAGGAGGACTACCCGGTCCTCGGCGAGCTCCCGTCCCGCAACATCGACACCGGCATGGGCCTGGAGCGCATGGCCGTGCTGCTCCAGGGCGTCGACAACCTCTACGAGATCGACGAGACCCGTCCCGTCCTGGACGCCGCCGCCGAGCTCACCGGCACCGCCTACCGGACGGAGCCGGACACGGACGTGCGGCTGCGGGTGATCGCCGACCATGTGCGCACGGCCCTGATGATGATCGGGGACGGGGTGACCCCCGCCAACGAGGGGCGCGGCTACGTGCTGCGCCGGATCCTGCGGCGGGCCGTCCGCGGCGTCCGGCAACTCGGGTACGAGGACCCCGCCCTCCCGCACCTGCTTCCCGTCGCCCGCGACTGCATGGCGCCGTCCTACCCCGAACTGGCCACCGACTTCGAGCGGATCGCCTCCTACGCCTACGGGGAGGAGGACGCCTTCCGCGGCACGCTGCGCCAGGGCAGCGCCCTGCTGGGGCGCGCCCTGTCCGGCACGTCCGGGCCGCTGCCCGCCGGGACGGCGTTCCGGCTCCACGACACCTACGGGTTCCCGATCGACCTGACCGTCGAGATCGCCGCCGAGCGGGGCCTCGACGTGGACGTCGACGGCTTCCGGCGGCTCATGGCCGAGCAGCGGCGCAAGGCCCGGCAGGACGCGCGGGCCAAGAAGACCGGCCACGCCGACACCGGCCTCTACCGGTCCCTGCTGGACGCCGGCGGCCCGACCGACTGGCTCGCCCACGACACCCTCACCGCCGAGGCGACCGTCCTGGCCGTGCTGCGCGACGGCGGGCCCGTGGACGCGGCCGGCGAGAGCGAGATCGTCACCGTGGTCCTGGACCGCACGCCCTTCTACGCCGAGTCCGGCGGGCAGGACAGCGACGCGGGCACCCTGCGCGGCACCGGCTTCGCCGCCGAGGTCCTGGACGTCCAGCGGCCGGTCAAGGGCCTGATCACGCACCAGGTCCGGATCACCGGCGGCGAGATCGCGACCGGCCTGCGGGCGCACGCCGAGGTCGATCCCGAATGGCGGCTCGGCGCCCGGCAGGCGCACTCGGGCACCCATATCGTGCACGCCGCGCTGCGCGCCGCCCTCGGTCCGGGCGCCGTGCAGTCAGGCTCCTACAACCGTCCCGGATACCTGCGGCTGGACTTCTCCTGGCAGGGGACGCTGCCGGACGCCGCCCGCGGCGAGATCGAGGAGACGGCGAACCTCGCCATCCGCCGCGACCTGCCGGTGGAGGTCCGCCGCATGCCGCTGGCGCGGGCCCGCGAACTCGGCGCGCTGGCGCTGTTCGGCGAGACCTACGACGACGTCGTGCGGGTCGTGGAGATCGGCGGCGCGTGGTCACGGGAGCTTTGCGGCGGAACCCACGTGGACCACGCCGCGCAGGTCGGCAGCATCACGCTCACGGGCGAGTCGTCCGTCGGGTCCGGGCGGCGGCGCGTCGAGGCCGTCACCGGCCTGGAGTCGTTCCGCTACCTCGCCCGCGAGCGGGATCTGGTCACCGAGGTCGCCGCCCGGCTGAACGCGCCCCGGGACCGGCTCCCCGAGCGCGTCGCGAACCTGGTCGAGAAGCTCAAGGAGGCCGAGCGCGTCAACCGGCTCCTGCGCGACCAGGTGGCGGTGGCCGAGGCGGGCATCGCCGCCGCCCAGGCCGAGGACGCGGGCGGAGTCCGCTTCGCTCACGCGCACACCGACGCGCCCCCGCGCCGGCTCGCGGAGCTGATCGTCGATCGGCTGCCCGAGCGCCGTCCGGGGGTCGCGGCCGTGACGTCGCCGTCGGGATTCGTGGTCGCCGCCAACCAGGCGGCCCAGGACGCCGGAGTGTCCGCCGGGGAACTGGTCAAGACGGTCCTGGACGGGCGGGGCGGCGGGAACGCCCGGCTGGCCCAGGGGCGTCCGCCGGGCGACGCGTCGGCGGCCCTGACGGTCCTCGCGCGGCTCCTGGCCGCGTCCACCGACCGCTGACCGGCGCGGGGTCACTCCTCCGGGAGCCGGGGCGGACGGCATGCGGCGCAGCGGCCCCGGACGACGATGCCCGTCGCGGCGAACCCGGCGAGGTCGCGCCGCACCAGCGCCCGGACGTCACCGAGTTCGCCGCCGCGCAGCGCGGTGACCCGGGCGCAGCCGTCGCAGACGGTGTGCGCGTGCGGGTGGTCGGCCAGCCCGTAGGTGACGCGCTTCCCGATCGCCAGGGTGTGGACGATCTGGAGCCGTTCGAACAGCGCCAGTGTCCGGTAGACGGTCGACAGGTCCATGGTGCCCGCGGCGGCGGCGCGTTCGTGGACCACGTCGGCGGTCAGGTGGCCCTCCGCCTGGGCCAGGACGGTCACGATGAGCGCGCGCGGACGGGTGCTGCGATGGCCCGCCGCCCGCACCCGGCGCAACGCCCACGAACGGCGACGCGCGTGGTCCGGGCGGCAGGGGTCCCGGTGGGAGGGATCCGGAGGCGACATGGCTGCATTGTTGATGCAGTTGCGACTTATTTGCAATAGTGGCCCCATGGCCTGCACACCGGTGAACTGGAGCGACGCCGCCGCCTGCTTCACCATCGCCGAGAACGCCTGACGCCCGCCCAGGCTCCGCGGACCGCGGCGCCCACCGAACCCCGGATCATGCTCAGAACACGTTCCCCGGGTCCGGTGGGCGCCGCCCCACATTCTCCACCCGCACCAGTGCCGCCAGGGGAAGGGGCAGGCGACGCCCTCCTCCCCGCCAACGCGAAGAGGCGACGGCACGACGGCACGACGGCACGACGAGGTGACAAGGCGAGGAGGCGACAAGGTGACAAGGTGACGAGGCGACGGCACGACGAGGTGACAAGGCGAGGAGGTGACGAGGTGACGAGGTGACGGCGATGAGGCGCGATGGCTTTCGTCGTGCCCTATGCCGACAAGCCGGACGTGCGGTTCGAGTACGTCAGGCGGCGTACCGTCCGCGTCCGGTACCTGCTGCGGGTGTCCGCGGTCGGACGGCGGGCCTTCAGGCCAGGCGCCGCTCCGCTTGGGACCACGGCTGCGGCCCTGAGAAGTCGTCGCTGTCCATGGCTTCTTCCACGTACCACCCCGCGTCGGCGAGCCAGGTCCGCAGCCAGTCCGCGAGGCTGTCGGCGTCCTGGAACCATGCGTGGCTCCAGTCGTCGTCCACGGCATTCGGCTCGAAGAGCAGGACGGGCGCTTCGGCGTCGGTGCAGTCGACCGCCGCGTACATGCCGCAGCCCCAGTCGAGGACGGGAAGCACGCCGGTCGGCCACTGGCCGGGCGTCTGCTCCTCCCGGTAGGCGCTCACGACGGTGCGGCCTTCGGAGCCGATGAGGGGAAGGAACTGGTGGTCGGGCCCGAACCCGCCGTTCCCCACCTCCCGATAGAGCCGTGCCAGCAGCGGAGGCAGCGCGAACCCGAGCACCGCCTCAGCCTCCTTGACCTGCTCTGGCGTGGCACAGGAGAGGTCGCCGCCGGTCTGCCGCATCGCCCGCTCGGCGACCCGGATCAGCAATTCGTCGTGGTCCGTCACGCGGATCACGATGGCATTCGCCTCTGACACCAAGGAACGCGGCGCCCGGCGCCCGCCCGCCCCGGGCACGCAGCGCGTGAGGTTCGTCAGGACGTACCGAGGCTGACAGCGATGGCGGGCGCCCGGCATCCGCCGCCCCGCCACACGCCGGCCGTTCATCTCCCTCATCTGACGCACCGGCTCGCCAGCGACGCGGTGTGGACGAGGTGCTCCAGCGGCCCGCGCCGGAAGTACCGGGACCACAGGAACGCCGGGACGGTCACCGCGAGCATGAAGCCGAGCAGGATGTGCGGCGGCCATTCCGGCAGCTCGGCCCCGCGCGGCAGGAGTACGACGATGTGGGCGACGTAGGCGGTCAGCGACATCGAGCCGACCGCGATCAGCGGGACGGCCAGCCGCCGCAGCCGGGGAAGCCGGTCGACGGCGGCCAGCGCCGCGACCGTCACCAGCAGGGCCGCGCCGGTGCCGCCGGCCAGCGAGAGGGTGGTCTCGCCGTGCGGCGCGGCGGTCAGCAGCCAGGCGGCCCCCTCGGACGGGTCGCCGTCGACGTCGGACCACCAGGCCGCGGGCGACCCGGTCTCCCCCATGAGGCCCGGGAGGAGCCGGAAGGCCAGCCACGATCCGCCGTACCCGAGCACCGTGAGGGCACCGCCGAGTGCCGCGAGGCGTACGCGGACGGCCCTCGATGCGAGATCGAGGCGGCCGAAGGCCATCCCCGCGATCAGGAACGGCATGTAGGTCAGCGCCGGGTAGGTGCCCGTGAACAGCAGGTCGAGGAGACCTTCGCCGCTCACCCGGACGACCGCGCCGCCGCCGATGCCGCCGTCGGAGAGGTCGTCCAGGACGTCCCGCATCACGAACGAGAGCTGCGGGCCGACCAGTGCCCACCCGACCGCGATCAGGGCCAGCGTCCGGGCGCGGAGGCGGATCAGGGGCAGCGCGAGCAGGAAGTAGGCGCCGTAGTAGGCGAGGACGACGTCCACGTCGGTCGGGGTCATGGTCAGCGCGACGCCGAGCGGCACCAGGATCGCCGCCCGGATGACGACCTTCGCCGCGGCCTGCCTGCCGGGCCGGCCGGTCTTCGGCGTGCGCCGCCCACCGATGATGACCAGCGTCACCCCGCCGAGCAGCGCGAACAGGGCCATGGATCTGCCGTGCGTCAACTCCGCGAGCACGCCCGTCGGCCCGCCGTCGGCCGGATCAGGGCCGACGTGCGCCACGTACATTCCGAAGACCGCCAGGCATCGGGCCAGGTCGAGACCGACGAGACGTCCCGTCGCCGGGGCGTCCCGCCGGGTCGCCGAGGCGCCGTGCTCGCTCGGGGGAGCCTGCTGTGTCATGTCATCGAATGTCGCGGCTCGGGGCGGCTGATCACATCCGCCGCCCGTCTAGAGATACCCGGCCGATCGGCTAGACCGACCCGCCGACCGGCGGGTGTTCATGGCCGTGCGGCCGTCCAACGACACTTGGACATGGTAGTAATCGAAACGTGATCCGCGTGCTTGTGGTTGATGACGAGGCACTGATCCGTACCGGCTTCACGCACATTCTCAACGCCGCCGACGGCATCGAGACGGTCGGGGCGGTCGCGGGCGGCGAGGCGCTGCGCGCCGTCCAGGACCTGCGTCCAGACATCGTCCTCCTCGACATCAGGATGCCGGACGTGGACGGGCTGACCGTGCTCGCCGACATCCGCCGGCTGGCCGATCCGCCCGTGGTGGCCATGCTCACCACCTTCGACACCGACGAGTTCGTGGCCGGGGCCCTGCGCTCCGGGGCCGCCGGGTTCGTGCTGAAGGACACCGACCCCGAACACCTGGCCTACCTGGTGCGCACCCTCGCCGAGGGCGGAGTCGCGCTGTCGTCCAAGGTCACCCGCACGGTCGTCGACGGCTATCTGGACGCCGGGTCCCAGGCCCCCGCCGTCAGCGCGGTGGCCCGGCTCACCGACCGCGAGCGGGACGTGCTCGTGCTGGTCGCCCAGGGCTTGTCGAACACCGAGATCGGGGCCCGCGTGCATCTGAGCACCTCGACCGTGAAGGACCACGTCAGCGCGATCCTCGCCAAGCTGGAGGTCGGCGGGCGCGTCCAGGCCGCGCTGCTGGCGGACCGCGCCGGCCTGCTCGTCCCGCGCGACGGGGAAGGCACATGAAACGGCGCGCGGTCCGCCGTCCCCTGACGGACGCGGGTCTCGTCGCCATCTCACTGCTGGACGCCTGGTTCCAGGGGAGCTTCGACACGCGGTTCAACATCGCGTGCGTCGCGCTCACCTCGTGCGCCCTGCTGCTGCGCCGCCGCGCGCCGCTGCCCGCGTTCGTCCTGACCGTGCCCAGCGTGCTGACCTCGTCGGCCGTGGCCGGATCGCTGATCGCCATCTACGCCCTCGCGGCGCGGACGCGCAGCCGCCCCCTGCTGGCGGCCTGCGCGGCGGTCTTCGCCGCCTGCTACATACTGCCGTGGCCGGCGCCCAAGATCGGCCCGATCCTCGCCCTCTCGGACGTCCCGGACCTCGCCTACGGGCTGGGCCTGGCCGCCGCCCCGGCGCTGTTCGGCCAGCTCGTCCAGGCCCGCCGCGACCTCGCCGCCCGCCTAGGGGAGATCACCGAGGTACGCGAGCACGAGCAGTTCCTCGCCGCGCAGAGCGTCCTCGCCAAGGAACGCGCCCAGCTCGCCCGCGAGATGCACGACGTCGTCTCCCACCAGGTCAGCCTGATCGCGGTACGCGCCGGCGCGCTCCAGGTCAGCACGCTCGACCCGGACGCCAAGGACGCCGCGACCACCATCCGGCGGCTGAGCGTCCAGACCCTGGACGAGCTGCGGCACATGGTCAGCGTGCTGCGCACCTCCGGCAGCCCGCCCACGGAGCTGACCCCCCAGCCGACCCTCGCCCAGCTCCACACCCTGGTCGCGGGCTCCGGCATCGAGGCCGACCTGCACGTCGACCTGGACGGCGACCTCCCGCCCCCGGTCCAGCGGGCCATCTACCGGACGGTGCAGGAGGCACTGACCAACGCCCGCAAACACGCCCCGGGCTCCAGCACCCGCGTAGAGGTCCGCCACCGGGACGGGACTGTGCGCACCACCGTCACCAACACCGCCCCGACCAGACCCGCGCTCCCCCTCCCCAGCGCACACCACGGCCTGATCGGCCTACGCCAACGCGCCGAACTCTTAGGCGGCGCCCTGGAATCAGGCCCCACCCCCGACCGCGGCTACCACCTCACCCTGGAAATCCCCATACGGCCACGGCGCTGATCCGCGGGCACCCCCGGGAAGAATCATTCGGCCAAGGACCGCAGGTAGGCCATGAGCGCCTTGCCGCGCGGGGAGATGCGGTAACCGGTCTCCAGGCTCTCGGTGAGGCCGAGGGCCTTGAGACGGCGGACGTCGGCCTTGAAGGAGAGCTTCTCGCGGCCCAGCCGCTCGGCCAGATCCATGGCGCGCAGGCCGGGTCGCTCTTCGATGAGCCGGAGGACCTCACGGGTCCAGGGCGCGCGGCGGCTGCGGCCGTCGATGCCGTCCAGGGTGGCTTTGAGCCCGGCCAGTTCCTGCTCGGTCAGCTCGGCCTTCTCGGCCAGCTCCGATCGAGGGTCGGGGCCGCCCAGATGGAGCATGACGCGGTGGTAGCCGCCCTCCTTGGTGCTCTTGGACAAGGCCGTGAGCAGAGCAGCGCGCCCCTTGAACCCCGATCGGAGCGCGTCCTCCTCGGTGATCTCCTCAGGGGTGACGGCCGTGACCGAGTCGATGACGACGATCCCCGCCCAAGTGCGCTGGGTGCTTCCCGCATGAACACGCGGCTCGGCCCACACCCGGAACACCCGATCGATCCGCCCACCCGCGATCCCCTCCAGGACCTCCCGCCTGAACAGCATCGTCCCCTCCCCGGTAACACGCCTCTCCTCCCGCAATCCTCCTAGGAAAACCCCGAGGAGGGCACCGGGGGGAAGGAACCGGCACGGGCCTGCGGCCATGCTCACATCCATGGGTCTCTCGTGACGCAACTCGCCGACCCTCACCTCATCGACCCGCACGTTACCGTGGGTAGTTATACTCTGACATCGTGCATTCGGTGCCGTCCGGAGCTCTGTGCTTCGGAAATCTCCCGTTCTTGTTCAGCGTGAGGCGTTTCCTCCCGCAGCAGGGACAGTCCTGTTTGCTCCTGGGCCGCCGGCACCGCCCACTGATATCGCCGTCGCGAGTGTAGCGAGTTGTTCCTGACCCCTGACACTCTTCCTGTTCACGGTGAACAAAGAAGCCGCGCGTGGCTTCCAGATAATGTCTCGGTAAAGTCTTATCCTTATTCAGCGAGACCCGTAAACAGCATATGTCGCAGTGGACCATGCGCCTCCCACTTCCCCGCTTCCCCAGCAGCCCCACACAGGCACGCTGGAATCTGGCTACAATTGGAGCCTATCCGAACCCACTGACGATCTGACCTACCCAAACGTCTGCACAGTCACCACACAGCAGGGGCAGACCCCTATCGCGAATGCAGCTCCCCGAATCACCACAGAACGCCCAGGCGCCCCGCATTCGCGGATCGGCCCCAACCATGTGGATCGGATACCAGTCACGCTGCGACACGACGCGGGAAGACAGGTCCGGCGGTCTTCTGATTCGATCAGATCAACTGGCGGCGAGCGGCCCACACCACCGCTTCGATCGGGGTGCTCACCTCTAGTTTGTCGCAAATCGTACGCAGGCGGCGACGCAGGGTACGGGCCGACAACTCCAGGTTGCGGGCGGCGATATCAGCGGTAACGCCAGAAGCGATCTGAGCCAGTAGCTGAATTTCCTCCTCGCCCAGAGGTCGCTCCTCGACGTCTCGACGCCGCGCGAGGATGGGGAAGGCCGTATGCGCCGTCCAACTCACCGCAGCCGTTCCTAGCGGGGATTCGGTGGATCGCGCTTGAGCTCCGGTGTCCTCCCGAGGCTCGAAATCACTCGGTCGGTCAGGGGCCTCCAACGGTCTCTGCTCGTCGGCATCGACGAGCAGCCATCCACGTGCCCTGGTCTCTTTCACGCTGACGTTCACGGGTCGGAACCTCGCCGCGAGAGCCGAGGCGTTCGATCGGTCGGGAATGGTTTGCGCCAGGCTGTCGGTGTACAGCCCGTCCGAGAGCATCATGGTCAGGTCGACGCCGGCCTCGGCCATCGCTCGTTTCGCGACGGGGGCTTCCAGAAGTCGAACGGTCAGATTGATCGCCTGGCCGAGGATTCCGTGCTCGTCAGCGCGCACGAGGCCGGAATGAGCGGCCATGCGCAAGCGCAGGGCGCTCTTGGCGGGACGCACCCGGTTGTGCTGGCGGACTCTGAGGCACAGCTGGTCGATGAGTTGAAGGAAATCGGCCGTTCGGGGAGGCTGGGGGAACACAATCAGCAACCCGTCACCCCGGTCCTCCCTGTACGCCTTGCCCCACCCAGCCTCGATGCTGTGGTCGACCGCCTCCTGCACAACGTGGTACATGGCGTCGCGCAAAGCCATCCTCTCGTGGTCAGCGCGGTTGAAGCCGCTGAACCCGGTGATGTCGATGGCCATGATCAAGGAATGCCGAAGGTCCAGCGGCGAGCGTGGCCGCTGGAGTGATTGGGCGGTATCCAGGATCTCGGCGATCAGATCGTCGTCGGGCTGGTCGCGCAGCCGACGGGCGCCGGGGGACCCCAGGTCGGTATGTTCGAGCAGGCTGAGGGCTCGCAATACGCCCGCCAGAGTCTGGCGCGTTGATCGTTGAAGAATGATCCCCTGCCAGGGCGGCCGCTCCCGGCCGGCGTCGGCGGCCTCCTGCAGCCGCTGGTCAATGGTGCCGGAGTCGAACACCTCGGTGCCCGCGGTCGTCTCGGCGATCAGAATGTCCAACGGTGTGGGCGTGTCAGCGGGTGCGTGGTCCCGCAACATTCCCCACAACTCCACCGCCTGCCGCTGCCAGTACGCATGTCGTGCAGCGAACACCGAGTTCACATGAACCGTACTGACATCCCCCACGACCGTGACATCATGCCCGGCGACAATGTGAGTGCCGCTAAAAAGGCTGTCGGCAGTGCTGGCCTTCTCACTGGGGCCGGTCATCACCAATCACCCTCCTGTACCGCATCCCGGCTCACACTGGTTCTCAACCGGCTGAGCCGGGTGCGCAGCGTTTTCTCGTTCATCTCAAGCTCGGTGGCGACCTCCCTGATCGTCTTGTCGTCCAGGATCATCTGAGCGGCGGTACGGGTCTGCGAATTGGCGATCTCTGCCAGGACCTCGCGGCGGCGCTCGCGCTTCAGCGCCGATTCACTGGTTGGGTCTTCCCACTGTGTCGTGGTCGTGGTCAGCGCGGCCTCGGCCACTTCAGGAGAACGCCCGGACGAGCCATGGCGGCCCCAACTGTGCTGCTCCCGGGCCCAACGGTCGTAGACGTTGGGGAACTGGAACAGGCAGGCGCCGATAAAGAAGGTGTTCAGGCTGGCACCCTTGCTCGGGTCCCAGCGGTTGGGCTCAAGCACTTTGGTCGTGAAGTACTTCAGCGCACGGGTGACGGTCTCGCCCACCAACTCCAGCCGATCCTCACGGCTCCAGCGGCCGGGCCCGTACTCGGCCAGGCTGATCGGTCGCCCCCTGGCCTTGCATTCCTTCACGATCTGGCCGGTACGTGTCCAGTTCATCAGCACCGCCAGCGCGTAGGCGACCGTCTCGGCCTTCCAGGTGGAGGTGATCGGTCCATCGAAACCCTCGGCCCGCATCTCCTGTACAAGTCTCTGCTGCTCGACCCGTTGTTGAGGGCGCTCAGCTTGTTGAGGGCGCTCAGCTTGTTGAGGGCGCTCAGCCGGTACCGTCGCCTCCGGAGCAAAAGCGTCCTGGTCTTCCAACTCCACCGTGGCGAGCTCGGCCTCCAGCGCGCGCAGGCGCCGCTCGGTGACTTCTGGCCCGCCGTCGGCTCCATCCTGCTCCTGATCAAGATCATCTTCGGCATCGAGATCCTTGCGGGTGTCACCATGCTCAGGAGGGTGATCTGGTGATGTGCTCGCCGGAGTGGCCTGATCCGGACGCTTGCCGTGTTCTATCTGGGGCGGATCAGGCCGTGGCGGATCCCCCGCCTCCTCGGCTCGCCCCATCATCCCCTCCAGTAAGAGTCTGGCCTGGATGGCCGTACCTGTCAGCGGTGTAGATGACGCCACGCCGGATTTGCCGCACCTGATCCCGACTTTTCTCCACCCAGATCAACTCGGCATCGGACGCCCTCGACCTGAGGAACTCTCATCCCGCAGTGATCTACAGCCGCCGGTGTCGGCGCCATCAAGGCACGAACCGCCTTCACCACAGCCTCCGAGCCGCACACCGTTGGAGACTCCATGGCCACCACCCGTCCACCCGGCACCACCGGCCCCTGGCCCCGGCCGAAGCGGGACAACGCCGCTGCGAAGAGATCTCGCTCCGCTGCCAGCGGACGGAGGCGGACCGGCAAGGCCGATCGGCTCAGCGACGCCCCTTCCAGCGAGAGGGCGCGTCCGTGGCGATGGATGGCCCTGCCACTGGGACTGACGGCCTCCCCCAGCGGTGCCGCGCTGGCCGTCTGGCGCCAGACCGGCGACGCCGACCTGGCATTCAAGATCGCCATTCTGGTCGCCGCGCTCGCGCTTCCCCTCGGCCTGACGGTGATCTTCCAGAACGCTCTACGAACCTGGCTCAGGCATCGCCCGGAGATGCGCCGCGCCCGCGACGACGGGCACGCTCTGCGCGCCACGACCGAAGCCGCGCTGGCCGGTCCGCACGACACCCCGGACGTGGCCGCCCGCAAACGCGCCGACGCGCGCGCCTACGCCCGCGATCGCGGTTGGACCAACCCCACCACGCTCGGCGACATGATGGCCATCACCCGCCACGGGCTCCCCGCCGACGGCTCCGACCACTGGCATGAGCAGTAGATCATCAAGCTTTGAGATCGGCAGGGATTCGGGCACCTTCCAGCACGGAGGTGCTCGACCGGGCTCGTGCGCCAGCGCACAACGGCTGGAACGCGCGGCCGTGATGCCACCCGCACCACGTCGGAAACGGTCGTGCGGCCTGTTCCGGCCGGTCCTACCGCTTCGATCATTTGCCACGCGTGGAACGAAATCGGGCTAGGAGTCCGCGACCTCGAGTTCTTCCTGTTTCTTCCTGCGCCTAATATAGCGTTCAATCACGCCCGTAATTGCGGCCGATGTCGCCACCACGCCGATCACCGCGGGGACGGCCGCCGGGCCGAGCGAGACGAAGACGGCAGCGGTGGCCGCCCCAATGGAACCAACTGAACCTAATACCGCCGGCACCGTCTGCGAGTTGGGGGCCGCTGACCTGCCGTCGGGCGGGTCGTCAGCCATACACCTTCACTCCCACAGCCACCGCGCTTAAAAGGATCATGACAGCAACTCCGTTGGCGATGAAGATCCAGCCCATCTTGAGCCAACCCCACTCCTTAATCCTAGCTCCACTCTCGTAGGCGAGCAGGCGGAGAAGGAAGGGGAAGGCAGTACAACCAAGCAGTATGGCTATGAGGCAGAGCACCACCTGAGACATCGGGACGGGCAGTTTCTTGGACGAGGCCACGACGAGCGTGGTCGCCAGGGCCAGCCCAGCCGCTATCGTCCAATCCGTCCAAAACAATCCGTCTTCCCTGGTCAGGCCGTGCTTCTTGCCAGGAAGTTCCGTCCGGCTGAGCCCCTTCAGCGTGATCTGGAGCCCGGCCGTCACCAGCGTTATGGTCACAGTGATGAGAAGCTCTCGCAAAGTGCCGTCATCCCTCGCCTTCAAACCAGATGTGGCCGATGAGTCATCTGGCGTGCTATCCGAGAGTAAATACCTAAACACTCATTCATGATCGTTTTAAGGATGTCTGGAAAGTTCGGCCGACTGAGGTCACGGCCTGGCAGGGGTCACCGCAGGTTCACATACGCATGGCGAAGTCATCCACGTCTTCCGGTGCGGATGAAGCGCGACACGGGGCTTCTCGATCAGGGCCCTTAGGGGCCGTAGGGCACGCCCCAGGAGCCGAAGTAGATCAGGTCGGCGTCGAGGGCATTGGCGCCGCAAGCACCGTCTTTCTCCCCGGCCAGAAGGCCGGCAGGCACCCAGGGCCCTTCGCGTGACCGAGCCCATGCAGGCGAGCTGCACGATCGTGCGGTGGAGTGCCTGCTTGGACGGCGAAAGGCTCCGTGCGTTGGCACATCGGGTTGGGCGATGGAGAGTCCCGGTCAGGGGGTTCCGTTGGCTAGGGCCTTTGGGGAAGGGCGGCGTGGGCTATGGCGGCGCGTTCGGCCGCGTCGCGTTCGGTGGCCTCCTGCTCAGCGGCGGCGCGGAGGTCGTAGGCGGCGCGGGCCGCGGCGATGGAGTTCTGGTGCTCCTCGGTCCAGACGACCAGGGAGCGGACGGTGGCGTGCAGCGTCTCGCCCATCGGCGTCAGGGCGTAGTCCACGCGGGGCGGGACGGTCGGGTGGACCGTCCGGCTGACCAGGCCGTCGCGTTCCAGGTGGCGCAGGGTGCGCGTCAGCATGCGCTGGCTGACCCCGTCGATCGCGCGGCGCAGTTCGGTGAAGCGCAGGCTGCGCTTGTCCAGGAGGGCGATCACCAGCAGCGACCACTTGTCGGCGATGCGGTCGAGGATCTGCCGCACTTCGCAGTCGGCGCGCTGGTCCCACTGGAGAACGTCGTCGTCGACGCCGGTATCCGCGCAGTAACCGAGGGACTCGAAAGTGCCGTCTTCCATGCTCACCGATGGTGCCTGACGATGCTGTCACTTACAAGAGGGAACCGGCAGTCATTCGGGGAACCACCCCGGGGGCCGGTTCCCGCGATGAGAGGGAGCGGGCACCGATGTCCGGTTCGACCAACGTGTCACCCCGGCTGGAACGGCGTGCGTGGGGTGTGCTGCTCGTGCTGTGCGGCGCGATCTTCCTGGAGGGGATCGACGTGGCGATGCTGAACGTGGCGCTGCCGTCGATCCGCGCCGACCTGGGCCTGTCCACGGGGATGCTCAGCGGGGTCGTCAGCGCCTACGTGCTGGGCTACGGCGGGTTCATGCTGCTGGGCGGACGCGCCGCCGATCTGCTGGGCCACCGCCGGATGTTCGTCCTGTGGCTGGCGGTCTTCCTGGTCTTCTCCGGGTTGGGCGGCCTGGCCACCGAGGGCTGGATGCTGCTGGTCGCCCGGTTCGTCACGGGGGTCGCGGCCGCGTTCATGGCCCCCGCCGGGCTGGCCCTGGTCACCCTGAGTTTTCCGGAGGGGCCCGCGCGCACGAAGGCGCTCGGGGTGTACGCGGGGACGGCCGCGGGAGGGTTCTCGCTCGGCGTGGTCGCGGGCGGCGCGCTCGCCTCGTTCGGGTGGCGGTGGGTGTTCTTCGCGCCGGTCCTCCTGTCGGCGCTGATCCTGGTGGCGGCCCTGGCCTTCGTCCGCGACACCGGCGGCGAGCGTCCCCCGGGCGGCTTCGACCTGGCCGGATCGTTCACCGTGACCGGCGCGATGCTGCTGCTGGTGTACGGGGTCGTCCGGCTGGAGCACCCCGGTGACGCTCCCGTCCTGACCGTCGGCGCGTTCGCGGCGGGCCTGGCGCTGCTGGGGCTGTTCATCGCGGTCGAGCGGCGGTCGGCGTCCCCGCTGCTGCGGTTGGGCATCCTGCGGACGGCGTCGCTGGTGCGCGTGAACGTGGCCGCGCTCCTGTTCCTCGCCGCGTTCGCGGGCTTCCAGTTCCTCGCCACCTTGTACTTCCAGGAGGTGCGCGGCTGGAACACGATGCAGACCGGCCTGGCCATGCTGGTGCTCGGTATCGACACCGTCCTGGCGCCTCTTTTGACGCCGCGCCTGGTGGGCCGCTTCGGCAACGCCCGCGTGCTGTTCGGCGGCATCGTGCTCGCCGCGGTCGCGTACGCGCTGTTCCTTCCCGTCGGGCTGGACTGGACCTACGCGGCCATGCTTCCCACGCTGATCCTGCTCGGGCTGGCCTTCTCGCTGACGTACGGGCCGCTGACCATGGCCGCCACCGAGGGCGTCGCCGAGGACGAACACGGCTTGGCGGGCGGTCTGCTCTACACCTCCATCCAGTTCGGGACGGCGCTCGGACTGTCGGCCGTCACCGCCGTCAGCGTCGCCGCCGGTTCGGGCCTGGACGCCCTGCGCACCGCGCTGATCGTCCCCGTGGCGGCGGCGGCGGTCGGCGCGATCGTCATCGCGTTCGGGCTTCGTACGCCCGCCATGCCGCCGAACGCGACCACCCCGGCCGAGTCCAGCGCGATCGCGGCTTGAGAAAGGAAGAGGAGAGCAATGGCCGACAAAGTGGCATCGTTCGCCGAGATCAAAGAACAGTTCGACACCTACATAGGCGACATCGTGTACGCGACCATGACCACCGTCGACACCAAGGGACGGCCTCGCGCGCGGGTGCTGATTCCGGTCTGGGAGACCGTGGACGGCGTCCCGGTGGGATGGCTGGCCACCTACAAGACGCCGGTCAAGGCCGCTCATCTGGCCGGGAACCCGCACACCACCTTCTCCTACTGGACGCCGAGGCAGAACGCGGTGAGCATCGACACCGTCGCCGCGTGGGTGGACGACCCGGACACAAAACAGCATGTGTGGGACCTGTACCAACGAACGAGTCCAAAGGGAGCCGGGTACGACCTGGGCAACTTTTGGCGCGGCGGGCCCGGCGATCCGGAACTGCACGTCCTGCGGTTGGAGCCCTGGCGCGTCCAGGTGATCAGGGGAACCGACCTGCACAGCAGAATCTGGCGCGCCACAGACGCAGGGTAAAAGGGCGGCGGCTTCTGCCAAGGAACAGATGTCGATCGTCCCCGCCGGGCAGCCGTCCAGCTCCGCTCGGCGGGGACACGTTATCGCGTCATCATGCGCTGACCGCCGCTTGCTCGGCGGCGGTCGGCCTTGGCGGGCCTGCTTCTTCAAGGAGTTCGGCAAGGGCGTTGAGCGCCGGGGTGGTGTGGTCGGTGCGCCAGACCAGGCCGAGCTGGCTCGTGGCCTCCAGGCCGCGTACCGGGATGTAGCGCAGGTCGGTGCGGGCGTGGTGTTCGGTCAGGGGGCGGCAGGCGAGCATGGCGTGGCGGCCCGAGGCGGCGAGGGCCAGGCCCTGCTGGACGGTGGTGATACCGGCCGTGGAAAGGATCGGCGCACCGGACGGCGTGACCGGCGGTGTCCGGGCGGCCTTCCAGTAGTCGGGGGCGTCACCGGTGCGGTGCAGCAGATCGAGGTCGGCCAACTCCTCCAGGTCGATGGTGTGCCGATCGGCCAGCGGGTGCTCGGTGCTGAGGACGATGAACTGGTCCTGGGCCGGGAACCGGAATCCGACGGTCAGTTCGGGCTCATGCACGGGCAGCTCCACGATCACGGCGTCCACCTCACCGTCGAGGACGGGGGTGAACGGTGAGCCCAGCGGGAGATCGTGGGTGTGCACGGCCACCCCGTGCAGGTCGTGCAGGGCGCGGAAGGTGGAGGTGATCTCCTCATAGACCATGCCGGTGAACCCGATTCGCAACTCTTCCAGGGCACCGCGCATCGCTCGTTCCCGGGCGCGGTCGAAGGTCCGCAGCAGCGTCCGGTAGGCGGGACGGACCTCCTTGACGAACTGCGCCCCGGCCCGTGTGAGGGAGACCCGGCGGCTGGTGCGGGCGACCAGTCGCGCGCCGACGCGCGATTCCAGCGTGGCGACGAGCTGGCTGACCCTCGACTGGGAGTAGCCCAGCCGTTCGGCGGTGCGTCCGAAGTGGAGTTCCTCGGCCAGGACGATCAGGCACTCGATCTGTTGCAGGTGCGCCTGGTGCATCGTGGGAAGCCCGGTGGTCATATGACCGAGTGTAAGGACCGATCGATCAGCCTGGCTAATCGATCAATGAGGAGATCGGTGTTGTTCCGGCGCGTCGGTGGCGATGGGCTGGGGGGCATGAGTTCTCTGGATGCGGTCCGTGACGAGCGAACGCCCCTGCCCGGGTGGGTCGCCGTCGGGGTGCTGACGCTGAGCACGTTCCTGGTGGTGACCTCCGAGATGCTCCCGGTCGGGGTGCTCACCCCGATGGCCGACGGGCTGGGCGTCTCCTCGGGCGCGATGGGCACCAGCCTGACGATCACCGGCCTGGTCTCCGCGCTGACCGCCCCGCTGGTGCCGCGCCTGCTGGGGAACCTTGACCGCCGGGTGGTGCTGGCGGTGGCGATGGTGGTGCTCGCCGCCGGCAACGGGCTGACCGCGATCGCCGGCGGGTTCGGGATGCTGGTCGTCTCGCGGATCGTCCTCGGTATCGGGATGGGGACCGTCTGGGGCATGGCCGCGGCGGTGGCGACCCGCCTGGTCGCGCCGCGCGACATCGCCCTGGCGGTCTCCTTCGCCGTCAGCGGCGTGGCCTCGGCCTCCGTGCTCGGCGTCCCGCTGGGCACCTTCGTGGGCAACGCCTTCGGATGGCGGACGGCCTTCGGCGCCCTCGCGGCCCTGTCGCTGCTCCTCGTCCCGGCCCTGGCGCTGACGCTGCCGAGGCTGCGTCGTCCGGCGGCGACCGGCGACGAAGCCGGGGCCGGACGGCGCCGGTCGCTGGCGCGTCCGGCGGTCGTCTCCGGGCTGGTCGTGGTGGTGCTGCTGGTCACCGCGCACTTCGCCGCCTACACCTACGTCCGTCCCGCGCTCGAAGAACTCCCCCGCATGTCGGCGAACGCGATCGCCCTGTCGCTGCTCCTCTACGGCGTGTTCGGGCTGATCGGCAACTTCGCCGCCGGGGCCGCCGCCGGACGCCGCCCCCGGCAGACGGTGCTGCTCCTGGCCGCGGGCATCACCGCGGCGCTCATGATCCTGGCCCTGTTCGGCACCACCGCGCTGGTCGCGGGCCTGGCGATCGCGCTGTGGGGCGCGGCCTACGGCGGCGTCTCGGTCGGTGGACAACTGTGGATGTCGGCCGCCGCCCCCGACCGGGTCGAGCACGTCACCGGCCTGTACGTCGGGGTGTTCACCGCTTCCATCGCCCTGGGCGCCTTCGCCGGCGGCCTGATCGTCGAGGGCGCGGGAATCGTGCCACTGCTGTGGAGCACCGCCGCCCTGGCACTGGCCTCACTAGTGGTCGGCCCCATCGGCCGCGTCCCGAGCCGACCGCAACCCAGCAAACCCCCCACCTCCCCCGACCTGGCCCACGCCCATCACGCCGAATAGCCCCATTCCATTATCCCCGACTGCGCCAGGGGCGTTGATTTTTAAATCGCGTGGTCGTGATTCGAATGCCACATATTTCGGGTAGAGCCGTAGCTTTACTCTCCCGAGCACGCTCAACTGCTGGTCAACGCTCGTCGAATGACCGCAACCGGCCCACATGTTGATCAACAACCGACCGGAGTGCGACTCTCCCCGCAGAGCCCGTAGATCGCGGGCTCAGTAGGGATTGAGGACGTCAAGTACATGGGTCTCAAGATTCAGGCGGCGATCGTGGCCGTTGCCGCGGCAGCATCACTCGCGACGCCGGGAACCGTCCAGCTGGCAATGGCGGGCCCGCGGGCCGACCAGCCTTCCTCTCCATTCGCATATCCCCGCCAACCCCACACCTACAAGCCGCACAAACACCCTGACAGGTCCAGAGCTCCGAGTGGCGCAACAGAGCCGGAGCCCCTGCCGCATGTCGCCCCCGGCCTGACGAACCTTCTGACCGACTACCGCGAAAGGGCGATCGGTCACGAGGACTTCGCCAGATTCGCCTACATCAAGCTCGGGATCCCGCAGCCCGGCCGGGAACTCCCGGACCGCTACACAGACTCCGAGCTTCCCGACGAGCAGCGTTCCCTGCTGGCGGGCCTCCTGGCCGGTGCCCTGGACCAGCTTCCCAAGGACGTGGCCGAGAGCATCCGCGGCAACGCCAGGCCCATCGAACCCGCTCCGAGCTCGCGGTTACCTTCTCGGCCGCGCGCGGCGGCTCCCGACGCTCACTGCGGATACCAGTATTCGAGGTCACTGTGGGGTGAGGTGTCCTGGTGCAAGGAGACCACGGCTCACTTCGAGGTGAGCTACAACGTCACGGGCCCTCGCGCGGTCGATCTGACCGATGCCGACGGCAACCGGGTTCCGGACTACGTCGAGCAGACGGTCAAGTCACTGGAGTATGCCTGGAGCAGGTACAAGGGCTTCGGGTACAAGATTCCCGACAAGGCAGATGTGTACATCGGGAACCCTCGCGTCGCCGCTGGAGTGGGATTCACGCCGCCGTACTCGCTCATCGGCTTTCCCACCATCGTGATGGGGCAGCAAGCCGGCGCGTTCTACCTGCCCCGCCATGAGTTGTTCCATCTTTCGCAGTACGAGTACATCCCCACCCGTTCGTGGGTCTTCAGCGCTCGCACGACGCAGTGGTGGATGGAGGCCACGGCCGAATGGGGAGCCCGCGTGACGATGGGCGGCGACCCGAGCGTGCCCGAGTCAGAGCGATACCAGTACGCCCGGCACCTGCCCGAGTTCCTGGGGCGCCCCAACGACAAGCTCAACCAATGGGACGGGTTCGGCGCGCCCCGCCAGTACGGGGCCTTCATCTTCGCCGAGTTCCTCTCCGCCAGGCTGAGCTTCGACGCGGTCCGCCAGACCTGGGAGCATCTCGGGGGCAACTGGCGGGGGCAGCCTTTGGAAGCGATCGACGACACCTTCGCCGACTACGGCGTGATACCCAGCGACGAGATGCAGGTGTTCGCGACCGCCAACTACCAGCTGTGCAAGAACGATCCCCAGGATCCCAACGATTCCGGCTGGCACTATCTCAACATCGACGTCCCCCGGTGGTGTGATTTCCTGGCGTCCGACTCACGCACCAACGGCGCGGGCAGCGCGGCCCCGGGCATCCACCGCCCGTACCGCTACAACGTTCGCCTCGGCGCCGACGGTCGGGCCGCGGGGACGGTGACGGTCCGCGGAGGCGGCACCGCCTACATCGATCTCATCGCTCCGGCAGGGGACCTGCGGCGCCTCGTGGTCGGGCTGACCGGAGTCCGGGGCCTCCAGGGCAATCTCATCACCTGGGAGACGATGCCCAAGCGGTGCTATCCCGACCAGCAGACCCTGTTCCTCGACGCGAACGCGGAGATGCAGGCCAACCTCGGCGACCGTTGCACGGTGGCGACCCTCGCCATCAATCGACCCAACGCTGACACCGATGGAGACGGGCAGCGGGTCAACTGGTCCACCTATTTCCTCAGCGCCGCCCCTCGGTAGCGGACATGGACGGGAGGGCGCCTGATCAATCCGCCTGCTTTGCTCAGGCGCGCTCCTCTACACTCTCGCCAATGAGCGGAAGGCTCTCCCGCGGCTTCATGGGCTGCGCGGCGGCCCTGGCGGCCGTCCTGCTCGCGGGTGTTCTCTTACTGGTCGTGTGGTCGTCATCGCGGTGCGGCGAAGCGGAGCCCGGTGAAGTCCAGGTCGTCAACGGCACCGGCGGTGGCGTCCGCCTTCGGCTGCGCTACGACTCCGGCGCGACCAGCGAGGCGATACCGCTGTCACCAGGACAGGCCATTCACATGGCGGCCTCATGCGCTCCCACGGCGTTCGTCGCGACGGCCCCCGACGGCCGCACCGCCACCTACGGCCCTCCGGTCTGTCCCGGAGGGCCCTGGTACATCCGCTTCCCCGGAGCCGAGTCGCCATGATGGTCGATCGCCTCGCCCGGCTCGCTCCGGCGGCGCTGCTGTTACTGACAGCGTCCGCGTGTTGCGTGCCCGGCGAAGGGCCAAGCGTCATCACCGTCATCAACGACAGTCCCGTCGCCGTGAGAGTCTGGCGCCAGTACGGGACCGGGACGGCGGACGGACGATCGATGCGTGTCCGGCCCGGGGAGGTTACCCGCCTTCCCGCGCCGTCCTCCTGCGCCCCCGACACCTACTTCGCGCGGGCGGGCGATGGGCGCACGGTCAGCGAGGGGCCCCCCGTCTGCCCGGACGCGACCTGGCGGATCACCCTGCCGACGCCGGGACCGACCGCGTCGCCCACGTCCAGCTAGGACGCGTCCCCCGGCCCGGCGCCCCGTTCATGACCGGTCCTCGCCTCTGGCCTCCAGGGCCTCGGCGACCTGGCGGTGCACCCGTGTCAGCACGATGACCAGCACCACGAGGATGACGTCCAGGATCAGGACGGAGACCAGGGGCGACAGCCACCGCGCCGCGACTCCGGCGGCGGCGCAGGCGGCGCAGGCGAGGAGCCGGGCGGCCCACGCGCGTCCCGTGGTGACGTAGTACCACCACGCCTGCGCCACCAGGTACAGGATCGGGCCTCCGAACATGAGCAGGCTCAGCCGGACGGTCCCGGCCCCGGAGGCGTGGCCGATCACCAGCCCCGATCCGACCGCCAGGGCCACCAGGCCGGTCAGCGTGCCGTAGGTGCTGTTCACCGCGCGGTGGATCGACCGCATCGGGTCGGACGTGGACGCGACCTGCCGCGTCACGATCTCCTCGCCGCCGAGGAAGTAGGTGGCCCACAGGCACGCCGGCGCGACGAACACGCCGAGGGCCGCGGCCACCGTGGGCGCGTCGACCGGCGCGTCGGTGATCGACGAGCCGATCGTCAGCACGGTCTCGCCGAGTTGCAGGATGAGGAACAGGCGGATGCGCTCCACCATGTGCTCGGCGTCGAACACGAAGTACCGGGACGGGAAGACCCGGCCGGGCAGCGGGTGCCGCAGCCATGTGCCGGTCAGATCGACCGCGGCCGCGGCGGCCCACCAGGCGATCCGGGCGTCATGGTCCACCGCGGCCCCGACCAGCCACAGCGGGACGGAGACGGCCGCCCAGATCAGGACCCGGTGGTAGTGGCTGCGCAGTACGGCCACCGACGCCGTCACGGCGGCCGTCGTGCCGGTCAGCAGCAGGATCGCCACGAGCGGCACCACGAACGCCCACGGACGGCCCGCGAACGCGTGCGGGATCTGGGCGTTCATGAACAGGCCGAGGCCCATCACCGCCAGCACGAGCCCTCGGGTCTGGGCCCGCGTGATGTCCAGGAAGGTGGCGTCGAAGCTGGTGAGGACCCATGTGCCGAGGACCGCGACGACCATCACGGCGGTCTCGGCGGCGCCGCGCCAGGACAGCTCGGTGTGCAGGTGCTCCGCGAGCTGCCCGACGGCGAAGACGAAGACCACGTCGAAGAACAGCTCCAGCGGGGACACGGCGCGGCGCGGCCCGGCGTCGGCGACCGCGCTCACGTCGGGAGGTCCGTCGGAGACGCGACACGAACCTCACTCAAGGTCAGCATGAAGTCACGTTAGGTCATCACCAGCGGCGATGGGACGAGGTGTGAACCAGCCCCATCGGGCATAGCGGCCAAAAGGACCGTTGACCACTGCGAAGACGGGAATGGATCATGGCTGTCTCCAGCACTCCGATGAACCTCACTCAGGCCGCCCACGTCGGGATCTCGGTCTCGGACCTGGACGCGTCGATCGCGTTCTACAGGGCCCTCACGGGACGGGACCCCATCGTCGCGGACGAGACCATGCGCAGCGTGCCGTTCGGCGGGACGCAGGGCCTGCCCAACGCCGAGCTCCGGTACGCCACGTTCAACCTCGACAACATCGGGATCGACCTCATCCAGTTCCAGGACCCGGTCGGCACGCCGACGCACGGGGCGGCCAACCGTCCGGGCTCCATGCACCTGTGCTTCGAGGTCGAGGACTTCGACGCGGTGCACCGGCGCATGGAGGAGGCGGGCTACGGCTTCCTCGGGGACGACTACACCTTCGTCGCGGGCGAGGTCACCCCCGATGAGGCACTCGGCACCCAGGTCGCCTACTTCAACGACCCGGACGGCACCAACCTGGAGATCATCCGGCCCAGGGGCGGGTTCGCCAACTAGCGCGGACTCACCAGGGGATGACGCCGTCGTCCTCGAAGAAGGAGCCGGTCGGGCCTCCGTCGGGCATCGTGGCGAGCCGGATCGCGATCGCCGCGCCCTGCTCAGCGGTGCGGGGCGCCTGGAAGCCGGTGAAGTCGGTCGCGACCAGTCCGGGGCAGGCGGCGTTGACCAGGAGGTTCGTCCCGGCGAAGTGCCGGGCGTAGTGCACGGTGACGGCGTTGAGGAACGACTTCGTCGGCGAGTACGCCGCCATGACGGGGCCGACCTCGACCTCCGGATCCGTCTGCCGCGTGAGGGAGCCGACGGAACTGGACATGTTGACGATGCGCGGCGACGGCGCGCGCCGCAGCATCGGCAGCATCGCGTTGGTCACCCGGATGACGCCGATGACGTTGGTCTCGACATTGGCGCGGACGACGTCGAGGTCGAGCGTGGTCGGGTCCTGCACCCATCCCGGGCCCGCCTCGCCTGAGATTCCGGCGTTGTTGACCAGGACGTCCAGGCGTCCGGCCCGGCGTTCGATCAGTTTCGCGGCGTCGGCGGCGCTCTGGTCGCCGGTCACGTCCAGGGGGACGCCGAAAGCGTCCGCCCCGGCGGCGCGCAGTTTCCCGACGGCGGACTCGCGGCGTCCTTCGTCGCGGGCTCCCACGCCCACGCGGTATCCGAGGGCGCCCAGGCCGGCCGCGATCTCGTATCCGATCCCCTTGTTCGCGCCGGTCACCAGCGCGACTCTCGCTTCGCTCATGCGTCGATGCTCGCCCGCGACCGAGCGGCGGCTCCAACACCGATGAAGTGCGCTGTGATACCGGGGAGGTATCACCGCATACGCTCTGCCCATGGACAGCTTGGAGACGCGCGAGCTGAGGTACTTCATGGCCGTCGCGGAGGAACTGCACTTCGGACGTGCCGCCGCGCGCCTCGGCATGGCGCAGCCGCCGCTGTCCCGGGCCGTCCAGCGGCTCGAACGGCGCCTCGGTGTCACGCTGCTGGAACGCGACCGGCGGGGCGTCGCCCTGACCGGCGCCGGAACGGTGCTGCTGGACGAGGCCCGCGCGGCCCTCGACGCGGTCACCGCCGCCGCCCGCCGCACCCGGCGCGCCGGAGGTTCGGGCTCCGGCGAGCGCCTGGTGCTGGCGGTGAAGGCCGCCGCGTCCCACGAACTGCTGACAGAACTCCTGGACGCCTATGCCGCCGAGCCCGGCGCCGCCGGGATCGAGGTGCTGCCGAGCGGCATCTGCGAGCAGGGGGAGATGCTGCGCGACGGCCGCGCCGACGTGGCGCTCATGCACACGCCGTTCAACTCCCTCGCCGGTTTCGACAGCGAGGAACTGCTGACCGAGGGGCAGATCGCCATCCTGCCCGCAGGGCACCCGCTCGCCGCGCGCGGAACACTGTCGCTGGACGAGGTCGGCGACATTCCCGACCTGCCGCTGGCCCGCTGGGCCCGCCACGGCGTGTTTCCACCCGGTCCGGGCCCCGAAATCCACGACATGACCCAACTGGCCCAGCTGATCGCCCTCGGACGCACCGCGGCCGTTATCCCCGAATCCGCCCGAGCCTGGCTTTGGGCCCAGCACGCCGCCGTGCCCCTGACCGACGCGCCCGCCGTCGTCACGCATATCGTCTGGCCCGCCCACAGCCGTTCCCGCGCCCTCGCCGAACTCATCCGCACGGCCACACGGCTCTAATACGGCCCGCCCTCGGACGGCGCGGCAACCAGATTTCCCCTGGTTAGGGAGTTCGTTTCCGACCTCCCCGAAATGACGCGACCCCGGCGCCCTTCCCGCTCTATGATCCTTGCACTTCGGGTGCGAGTTCGAGGGGATCTCATGGGGTCGAAAGCCAAGCTGCGGGGCCATCTGAGCGCTGATTTGCAACACGGGGAGACCATCGAAGTCATCACCGTCGCCCAGCTCAAACAGGGGATGAAGCAGCACCTGGGCAAGAATCTGGCGGCCGGTGTGGCCGCGGGGCTGGTGACGACGGCGGTCACCGGGGGCGGCAGCCTGTTCGTCTATGCCTCGATACCGGCGGTGTGGGTCGTGGTGACCTCTCAGCGCGTCCTGATGTACGCCAAGACCGGCAGCGCCTCCAAGCCCGGCGAGATGGTGTTCGCCGCGCCTCGCCAGGCCCTCGGCGCCGAAGCGAAGTCCGGGCTGCTCACCCAGGTCGTCATCGCCGACCGCGACGACGGCCGATCACTGGTGCGGTTGAACCTGGGCCTCAGGAGAAAGGCCGCCAACCGCATCGTCCTTTCCATCGGAGGTTGACAGGGTCGGGCGGCCACTCGCCGGAATGCCCGCTCCAGCCGTATCGAAGCGTTCCGTCATGGCGGGCGGACTCTGCGCGATATCCGCTGTTCAGATCGTTTGCAACGGCCTGCGGCGGCTGACTTTAGAGCGATCTGACAGGCTCAGAGATCGCTCGACAGTTCCACGGTAAACCGAAGGCCATATTCGCACGTCCTGCTTGCGAATGTTGACCAATTGGACTCCTACCCTCAGTTGAGGTGATGGCGTGAAAAGTCATGTCGGCATCACCGCCTCGGTCGCGTTGACCCTGGCGGCGAGTACGGTGGCGGCCGTTTCCGGGGCGAGTGCGGCCGTCGCGGGAACGAGCTACACCGAACGTGCGCCAAGACCCTACGAAGTGACCTCCAAACGTCCGAAGGCGCCGTTCGCGGTCGCCCCGCGGCGCCTGAACGTCCCGCTGGCCTGGTCGAAGACCGCCGCCAAGCCGGTCAGCCGGGCTATCACTTACCGCAACAACACGCGCAAGGCCATGCAGGTGCGGCTGAAAGTGAACCTGCGCGACCGTTCCGGACGCGCGGTCCCCGCCGCCCTGGCGAGGTTGTCGACGACCTCCCTGACCGTCCAGGCCGGACGGGAGGCCGGGGTCGACCTGGAACTGCGTCGCGACGGGACCAAGCCCGGCGCCTACCACGGCACCGTCCAGGTCTCCTCCGCCGCGGGCGAGCCGCTCGGTTCCACGGCGGTGTCGGTCGACCTCCGGGCACCGGTCCCCGCCCCCGCCGCCGCGGTCGGGCCCGTCACCGCGTCCGCGAACTCCATCGTCGCCGACCTCGCCTCACCCGGCATTCCGGACCTGACGCGGCGCTACCCGCTCACCTACCGCAACACCGGGTCGAAGCCGGTCACGCTGCGGCTGGCCGCCGACATGAACGGCCCGGGCGGCGAGCCGACCCCGGCTCCCGCGGCGCTCCTCCAGGTGCCCGGCCAGGTGACCGTTCCCGCCCGGGGCACCGCGAAGGTGACGCTGACCTTCCGGGGCGCGAAGATCCCGCACGGCCGCTACCTCGGTGCCCTGGTCGCGACCGGCACCGACGGAACCACGAAGGTGACGACCACGCTCGTGGCCGACGTCGGCCGGGAGAAGTACAACGTCGCGGTCAACCTGCTCGACCGCGACGGCGCCGTGCCGACCCAGCCGACCTGGGTCTACGCCTGGGGCGTCTCGGACGGCGGACGCTGGATGCGCGAGGTCGTGAACGGCAGGGACGTCTTCGAACTGCCGCCCGGCACCTACGACATCACCACCGCGATCACCACCGGCGCGGGCGAGACCCTGATCAACCACCGGGTCACGGTCGACGACTGGGACCTCGACCTGCGGATGGACGCCCGCGAGGGCAGGCCGGTCGAGCTGAGCCCTCAGGGCATCGGCGTTCCCGGCGAGATCGAGGCCTGGTACGACACCCCCTGGTACAGCTTCAACGCCGTGGGGCCCGAGGGTTCGGTCTTCGCCGTCTGGCACGGCCCGGACGAGGTCAAGGACAACGTCGGCTTCCAGGTCACGGGGTGGGGCAAGCGCGACGCCACCGGCGGCCCGGGAGCGGCCTACATCCTGAGGCGGCGCTTCGACGGACGGATCCCGTCCGCCACCGTGTGGCACCCGAGCCCGGACGAGCTGAGCGTGACCCGCAACCACTTCCGTTCGGTGAACCTCTCCGGCTTCGGCGAGCTCAACGTCACGGGTGGTTACGTCGACAAGATGCGGTTGAAGGTGACCCTCCCGCAGACCGTCACCACCTACATCGAGCCGGGCCTGGTCTACAGCCGGGAGCTGGGTTACGGAATCGAGTACGGGAAGTGGGCGGAGATCGCCGACTACCGGATCGAGGCGCAACGGGGGGAACGCGACGACGTCTGGAACGGCGCGGTCCTCGCCCCGGGCGCCTTCGCCGAGAACAGGCCGTACCGCGGTTCGAACGGTCAACTGTCGGTGTCCGCCTACGACCAGTACACCGACGCGTCCGGACGGACCGGCTCGATGGACCGGACGGCCAACGCGTTCACCCTCACCGCGGACGGCCAGACGATCGGTACCGGTACGGGACAGCTGTATGCCACCCTCCCGCCTGAGTCCAAGCGCTACACCCTCACCTGGAACCGCACCGCCCACCCCGAGATCGCCAAGTTCTCCACCGCGATCACGACCGAGTGGTCGTTCGAGTCGCACCACATCGAGTGGCAGAGCCAGATCCTTCCGCTGCACCTGCTGCGGCTCGCGGTGCCGGGTCTGGACGACGCCAACACCGCCGCGCCGGGCTCCCGCACACAGATCCCGGTGAAGGTGGAGCCGGTCACGGGCCTGCCCGCACCCGAGATCACTTCAATGTCGGTCGAGACGTCCGCCGATGACGGCAAGACCTGGCAGGCGGCCTCGGCCGCGGAAGAAGGCGGCAACTGGACCGCGACCGTGACCAACCCGGACACTCCCGGCTTCGTCTCCCTGCGGATCAAGGCGGCCGACGCCGACGGCAACACCGTGAGCCAGACGTTCATCCGCGCCTACGGGGTGAGGGCCTGATGCGCCGATTCACGATCTTCACAGCGACCGCCGGGGCTCTCGTGGCGTTGCTGCCCCTCCAGGCCGGCCCGGCGGCCGCGGCCCCGGCCACCGGCACCGCGCGCGCCTGCGATCCCCATCTGACCGGGTTCTCCCTCCCGACCCCCGACCTCTTCACCGCCGACGAGGTGACGGGCACGGTCCAGGCGAGCTGCGCCCCGTCCGAGGACATCGCGGTGGGCCTCGCCACCGGCGACCGGCGCGTGACGGTGCCGCCGCTCGCGATCGTCCCGGCCGGGCGGACGACCGCCGCGTTCCCGCTCAAGGTCAGGGAGGCGCCATCCGACCAGTTCAAGACCAAGGTGGCCGCGCGGTACGGCGCCGACCTCCTCGCTCAGCCCGTGACGGTCAGCCCCGGCCTCAAGGCGTTCACGCTGCGCCCCGAGTCGGACGGCGTATACGTGTACGGGGAGATCTCGCTCTGGGGACTCTCCCCGACGGGCGGAACCGTCGTGCGCCTCACGAGCGACAGTCCTCTGCTCAATCCGCCCACTACCAAGACGGTCCGTCCGAACGTGCTGGGAGAGGACTTCCGCTTCGCGGCCGAGAGGGTGACCTCGCCTCAGAAGGTTCATGTCACCGCCACAGTCGGAACTCGGACGATGACCGCTGAAGTCACGCTGGTCCCGTCCGCCTGACACGTTGGAAGGAGGCCCCGGAGCCGGACGGCTCCGGGGCCTCCTGTCACGTCTGCTGGACGCGTTGCGCGACGAGCGCCGCGTGGGAGAGCGGCGTCGAGAGGTCGGCCACGTCCCCGTTGGTCGTGTAGTCGAGCAGGACGACGGTCCGGTGGTCGCTGAGTCCGCGCAGTTCGGCGACGAGTTCGGGGACGCGGTGGTCGAGCATCCAGCGATAGGTCGGGAGGTAGAGCAGGCGCCGGGCCCGCTCATATCCGAGCAGTCGGCCGTCGAGGCGGTGGCCGAGCGGCGGGCCGAGCCGCCGGACCGTTCGCTTGATGCCCTTCATCGTCGCGACGTCCAGCTTGGTGAAATCCTCCTGCTCGCCGGCGAACACCTTCAGCGCCTGCCAGACGCCTTCGACGGACTGCGACGTCCGGTCCGGATGGCCGGGCACCGGGATGCCGCCGTGCGGATAGAACGGGCTGAGGCGAACCCAGGGCTCGGCTCCCCGGGAGGTCACATCGAGGATCAGCGCGTCGGGGAAGTCCCGGCGAAGGGTGGTGCGGCGACGGCTCGCGACATGAAGCGGCATGGAAGAAGCCGACCACCCGGGTCCGACAGTTCACCTCAAGGCGAGAAGACGAAACAGCACCCGGACGCGGCGCCCCGCCACATCAGCGCCCCCACGTCCCAGACCCGCATCAGGGGCCCCGCATCAAGGGACACCACGTCCCCGGACGCCACGCCACCCCCCCCCCACATCACAACCCTTGCGTCACACGGCCCTTGCGTCACACGGCCCTTGCGTCACACGGCCCTTGCGTCACAGCCCTTGCCTCCCTTGCCTCACAGCCCTTGCCTCACGGGCCCGGCCTCACGGGCCTGCCTTACGGGTCCTGCGTCACGGGTCCTGCGTCACGGGCCCTGCGTCACGGGCCCTGCGTCACGGGCCCTGCGTCACGGGCCCTGCGTCACGGGCCCTGCGTCACGGGCCCTGCGTCACGGGCCCTGCGTCACGGGCCCTGCGTCACGGGAGCCGTGGCAAGGGCTCCGGTTCAGGGGCTCCGGTTCAGGGGGTGCTGCGGCGTGCGGCGTGCGGTGGTGCGGCACCGGTCCCTGCGTGGGGGTACATGTCGCGGCTCTGTGTCGGGACTCCGCGTCCAAGGGGCGTCGCGTCAGGGGGTGCTTCGGGTGGTGAGGTTGTTGATGATCAAGGTGAGGGTGAAGTCGAAGCGGTCGTGGCCGGTGCCGGAGGTCAGTTCGGGTGCGTAGCGGCGGGTGTAGGGGAAGCGGTCGGCGGGGAGGGCGCCGAACCGGTCGATGAGCTCCTCCCGGCTGAGGACCCAGGCGTCTTCGCGGCGGCGTTGCCGTTGCTGGACGAGTGAGCGCTCCAGGGCGTAGCCGCTGACGTAGAGGGTGAGCGCGTCGAGCGTCCAGGCGGCGGTCTGCGGATCGATTCCTCCGGCGAGCAGGATCGCCAGGATTCCCTCGCCGACCCGGAGCGTTTCGAGGTGGGTGGGGACCATCGCCAGCGCGGCGCGGGAGACCCCGGGGTATTTCAGGTACTGGTCGCGGATCTGCCCGTACACGTCGAGGATCTGCTCCCGCCACCTGGCCGGGTTGGGTTCGGGGATCTCGATCTCGGCGCAGAGCCGGGCGATGAGCAGGTCGTCGAGGTCGTCCTTGTTGAGGATGTGCGCGTACAGCGAGGACGGGCCGGTGCCGAGCACGGCGGCGACCCGGCGGATCGTCAGCGCGTCGTAGCCTTCGGTGGCGATGACCTGCAACGCGGCGTCGGTTATCCGGTCGGGCGTGATGGGCCTCTTGCGCGGCGCGGGCGAGGTGGGGTCGGCCTGGGGCGGCGCGTGGCGGGCGGCGCGTTCCGCCGCGCGGCGCCGTCGGGGATCGGCGGGCATGCCGCCCACTATAGCTTGACACGAACTTAGTTCGTTATGTAGGAACTTAGTTCGTGACTACCGAACTTAGTTCGTCAACAACGACACGGGTGGTTCCGCTCCCGCTTGGCCGGGCCTGGCTGGTGCTGGTGGTCGTGGTCCTCGCCGAGCTGATGGACCTGATCGACACCAGCGTCGCCAACCTCGCCGGGCCCTCGATCCGCGCCGATCTCGGCGGAGGGCCGATGACCCTCCAGTGGGTGCTGTCCGCCTACACCGCCGCCTTCGCGCTCGGCCTCGTGACCTCGGGCAGGCTCGGCGACCTGGTGGGCCGCCGGCGGCTGTTCCTGGTCGGCATCGGCGGCTTCACCCTCGCCTCACTGGCCTGCGGCCTCGCGCCCGGCGCGGGCTTCCTGATCGGCGCCCGGCTGTTCCAGGGGCTGTTCGGGGCGGTGATGATCCCGCAGGGCATGGCGCTGGTGAAGATCGTCTTCCCGCCCGAGCACCTGCGCAAGGCGCTGACGCCCTTCGGCCCGATCATGGGGCTGGCCATGGTGGCCGGCCCGATGCTCGCCGGCTGGCTGCTGCACCTGGACCTGTTCGGCGCCCGGTGGCGCTCGATCTTCCTGATCAACGTCCCGTTCGGCGTCCTCGCCGCCGCGCTCGGCTGGTACGTCCTGCCACGGCACGGCGGCGAGGATCGCGGCGCCCGTCTCGACCTCGCCGGGGTGGGCCTGCTCACCGCCGGTTCGGCGCTGTTGATCGTCCCGCTCATCCAGGGCCGCGAGCTGGGCTGGCCCGCGTGGAGTCTCGCGATGATCGCCGCCTCGCCGGCGGCCTTCGGGCTGTTCGCCGCGTCCGAGCGCCGTAGCGACCATCCGGTCATCACCCCGTCGCTGTTCGGCAGGCGCGGGTTCGTCGTGGGACTGCTGATCGTCGGCGGGTTCTACGCCGCGCTCAGCGGGTTCGTCCTGGTGGTCAACCTGCTGCTCCAGTCGGGGTTGGGCTGGACGCCGCTGCGCACCGGTCTCGCACTCGTCCCCTGGGCGGTGGGCACCGCCGCCGCGACGCTGCTGTCGGGCGCGGTGCTCGCCGAGAGGCTCGGACGCACCAGCCTGCACCTGGGTCTTTCCATTGCCATCGTGGGCCTGCTCGGGCTGTGGTGGAGCACCGCGCATTGGGGCGACGCCATCACCATGTGGAGGCTGGCACCGGCCCTGTGCGTGACCGGCATCGGCTCCGGGCTGCTGTTCATCCCGTTGTTCGACTACATCCTCGGCGACGCCCGCGCCGAGGAGGTCGGCACCGGCGCGGGAATGCTCAACGCCGCCCAGCAATTCGCCGGTGCCATCGGCGTGGCCGCGCTCGGCACCGCCTTCTTCGCCCGGGTGGGACGGCCGTCCACCGCGTCCTATCTCGCCGCGGCCGGATTGGTGTTCGCCGTCTGCGCCGGGATCTTCGCCTTGGCGCTCCTGCTGGTCGGCCTCCTGCCCAGGCACTCCCAGCAGTCCCCTCACTAGGGCGTTTCTGATGGATCATCAGGGCGACCTTGCGGGTCCTGGAACGGCTCCACAAACCACCTCTCGGCGACCTGCTGCCACAGCAGCAACAACCACGTTGCTCGTTGGGTCCGCCCAAGATTCATCAGAAGCGCCCTAGTGCTCGCGAATCCTGATGGCGCCACGGACGGCTCTCGCTTCAGCCGTGCGCTGGTGGGGCCAGCCCTACCTCGGGCATTCCGGAGAGCCCCATGGGCGGGCCGCGCCGGCGCGCCATAGCGTTCTTCCTGCCTATGGCAGTGACAGCCAATCGGGGGATTTGTGAAAAAGGTTATCGTCGCGGTCGCGACGGCCGGTCTGAGCATCGCCGGAGTCGGTGCCACAAGCGCGTCCGCGGACGCGGGGACGCCCGAGGTGTTCCGTCCCGCGAATCTGAAATGGCACGGTTGCGACACCGAACTCGTCAACGAGGTCAAGCGCTACGACCGCCTCGGACCGGTCGCCGTCTCCAAGATCATCCAGTGCGCCGAGCTGGACGTCCCGCTGGACCACGCCCGCCCGGACGGCCAGAGGATCACGCTCCAGCTGACCCGGACCCCGCACCAGGGCCCCGGCAAGGCCAAGGGCGACATCGTGGTCAACCCGGGTGGTCCAGGGGCCAAGGGATCCCTGTTCGGCCCCGCCTTCTATGCCCAGAACTCCGCGCCGATGCGGGCGGCCTACAACGTCATCGGCTTCGACCCGCGCGGCATCGGCTTCAGCAAGCCCGCGCTCAGCTGCGACACCGGATACGGCAACGCGCCCCGGCCGGCCTACGGCCATGGGGATCCCAAGCTCGAAGCGGCCTGGCTGAAGCGGTCGAAGTCCTACGCCGACGCCTGCGCCCGCAAATACGGCAAGGGAACGCCGGTGAACCTGCTCGACCACATGAAGACCATCGACGCGGTTCGCGACATGGACATCATCCGGGCCGCCCTCGGTGACAGGAAGCTCGACTACTACGGCGGTTCCTACGGCACCTACCTCGGCCAGGTCTACGCCACGGTGTTCCCCAAGCGGGTCGGCAAGATGGTGCTGGACGGCAATGCCGGCCCGGCCAATGTCTGGTACGAAGCCCAGGCTCCCCAGAACATCGCGTTCAACGAGAACATGGAGTACTACTTCGGCTGGCTGGCGCGATATGACGACCGTTATCACCTGGGCAAGACCCAGGCGGCGGTACGGAAGTTCTACTACGACCTGGAGTCCAGGCTCACCAGATCGCCCATCGTCAAGAACGGCGTCGCGGTCGGTGCCGCCGAACTCGTGGACACCGTCCAGAACGTCGCCTACCGGCGCGCCCAGGCCATTTGGCACACCTATGCCTCCGGCCTTTCCGCCTACAAATCCGGCGACCTGGACACCTTCCTCGACACCTTCGGCGCCACCACGGCAGGCGGCCAGGACGACAACGAGTTCGCCGCCTACCACGCCATCCAGTGCAGTGACGTGAAGTGGCCGAAGAGCTGGCGGAAGTGGCGCGCCGACGCGTCCCGCATGGATCGCGAGGCGCCGTTCTCGACCTGGTTCAACGTCTGGTACAACGCGCCCTGCATGTTCTGGCAGGCCACACCGGGAACGCCGGTGAAGGTCGGGCACACGCGGGACCTGCCCAAGAACATTCTGCTGTTCAACGCCACCAACGACGCGGCCACCCCGTACGCGGACGCGCTGGAGGTGCAGAAGATCTTCAACGCCCATCTCGTCGTCCATGACGGCGAGCGCACGCATTGCGTCGTGCATCGCGGTGATCTCCGTCCGGGCGGCCTGGACTCCTATTTCGACGCCTACTGGCTTCAGGACGAACTGCCCGACAAGCGCACCGTGCACGTCTCCCCGCTCGGTGACCCGACCCCGCCGCCGCTGAACCCGCCCCCCGCGGCGGCCTCCCCCAGGACGTGATCAAGAAGTAGCATGCGAAGAGCCCTCGGTCGTCCGGGGGCCCTTCACCCGCGGTCCCGGCGGTCGAAGCAAGGGCTGGAACCGAAGCGGTTCGCCACCGCCGCAGGCCCGCCATGGGCGCCGCCTTGTGGAAACCATGGCCGTTCGTTTCCCGAGAGTTGCTCCGCTCACGGCGCACGCCGGGTTGTCCCCCGATCCCGACTCCATTACCTTCCATATTTGGATGATTACTCTATGTAATCGCATGTCAGAGAATCGGGGAGCCATGTCGATCAGGCAATTCATTGGCGGCGCCATCGTGGCCGGAGCCGTCGCGGCCGGGACCTTCGGCGGCGCTGGGACCGCGTCCGCCGCGACTCCGTCCGCCGCCCTCACCGTCCAGGGCGGGCACGGCGGCAAGGGCGGGCACGGCGACGCCACGGCGCAGGACACGGTGCTGTCCAACAGCGCGCTCGTGCGGGCGTCCAGGGCCTTCGTGCTTTCGGCGCACCGGCACGGGAACCAGCGCGTGACGCTCGTCATCATGGAACGGTCGGGCGTCATCCGGCTCGTGGTCCGTACTCGCCAGGCGGGCCCGCAGACCTATGAATCCGCCAAGCGCAAGGCCTACACCGCCGTCGCGTTCGGCCAGCCGACCAGCGCGCTGGCCGGAAACGAGACGATCAAGCAGATTCCCGGCACGCTCGTGCTGCCCGGCGGTGTCCCCGTCATCCACAAGGGCTTCCCCATCGCCGGGATCGGCGTCGGCGGCGCGCCCGACGGCAGGATCGACGAGGCCATCGCCAACGACGTTCGCGCCGCCATCGGCCACTGATCCGGGAAACGGTTCGCACCCGGGGCGGAGCCGCGATTCGCGTCCCCGCCCCGGTCGCTCCCGGCGTCCCTTTCTCACGGCCGGCCGGGAAGGATGTTGTGGGTGCGCCGGAGAATGTTGTCGGGGTCGTACCGCCGTTTGACGGTCGCCAGCCGCCGGTAGGTGTCCGCCGGATAGGCCGCCGCGACGTCCGCGTGGTCGGCCGAGCCGAGGAACCCGACATAGGCGCCCGAGCCCAGAATGGACACCCGCGACCACCGCCGCAACGCCTGGTCGAGATGTCCGGGCGGCGCGGATTCCGGAACCGGGAACGCGGCCGCCACCATGACCTCGGCGTCCCGGTGGGCGAAGGCGGTGGCGTCCCGGCCGACGCGGGCGACCGCGCCGCCCATGCCGCGGAGCGAGATCGCCGCTCCGCCGCCGGTGAACAGGTCGTGGACGGCGGTGACGCGCGCGCCGTCCAGCGTGCTGAAGAACGTGTTGCGCACCGCCATGCGCATCCCGGGAGGCAGCGCCGTGACGTCCTGGAACACCTCGGCGTACGGCACGACCCCGATGTCGTCGGAGACCACCGGGGCCAGCTCCCGGAACGGGCGCAGCGCCCGCTCCGCCCCGGCGCCGTCCGAGCCCGCGTAGCAGCAGGTCAGCGAGACGCCCTCGGGATGTCCCGGCATCGCGGGCATGAGGTTGAGCGTCGTGGTCAGGTTCTCGTCACTGGCCCGGACGAGGTCGCGCCAGCCCGCGATCAGGCCCGGCAGGTCGTCGGTCCGGTAGCCGAGCGTCCCGAAGCACACGGTCGTGATCGGCTGGGCGATGAAGTCGAAGCCGACCGCGACGCCGAAGTTCCCGCCGCCGCCGCGCAGCGCCCAGAACAGGTCGGCGTGCTCGGCGGTGTCGGCGCCGAGCATCCGGCCGTCCACGGTGACCATCTGCACCGCCGCCAGGCTGTCGATGACCAGCCCGTACCTGCGCGCCATCCAGCCGATACCGCCCCCGAGCGTCAGGCCGCCCACCCCCACCTGGCCGGTGTCCCCCGAGGACAGGCCGAGGCCGTGCCGGCTCAGGGCCGCCGCCACCTCGCCCCAGGTCGCCCCCGCGCCGACGCGGACCCGCCCGGACGCCGCGTCCAGCAGGCGCACCCGGTTCATCCGCCGCGTGTCGATGACCATTCCGTGCGTGTTCGTGCTCAGCCCCGCCATGCTGTGCCCACCGGACCGCACCGTGACGGCCAGCCCGGCGTCGGAGGCGTGCCGCAGCGCCGCCGCCACCCCCGCCGCGTCGTGAGGACGGACGACCAGGTCAGGGGTACCGTCCGCGAACAGGGCCACCGCGGACTCGGCGTAGCCGTCCTCGCCCGGCAGAAGCACCTGCGCGACCTCGGCCAGGCCCGATGCGAGACGTTCACTGCTCAGGATGTGTGTCATGAGGCAGATGGTGCCTGGGACGGGGGCTCCGGGGCGTCCGGTGGAGGGGGTGTATTTCGCCTGCTCAGCGGGGAGTCGGCGGTCCGGCCGACTACTGCGTGGGGAGTAGGCGACAATCGGCCCGGCGGGAGGATGTGCCCGCGAAACCGGCCCGTATGCTCGGAGAATGCGTAATGGTCGCGGCTTGCGGAGGCTCTACGGGGCCGGGTGGCTCATCTCCGCGGGCGTCATGTTCGTCGTCGCCCGCATGTGGCAGCTCCACCTGCGCGAGGTGGAGCAGCGCGCCGAGGAGGCGGAGCGGACCAAGGACGAGGCCGCCAGGCGCAGGGCCGTGGAGGAGCGGCTGCGCATCGCCCGCGAGCTGCACGACTCGCTCACGCACAGCATCTCGGTGATCCAGGTGCAGGCCGGCGTCGAGGTGCACCTGGCGGGCAAGCGCGGCGAGGAGGTCCCGCCCGCGCTGCTCGCGATCCAGGAGGCCAGCGCGGACGCCGGACGGGAGCTGCGGGCCACGCTCAGCGTGCTGCGCTCCAACGAGGACGGCGACACCAGCGGCCTCGGCCAGCTGGAGAGCCTGGTCGCGCGGGCGCGCACCGCCGGGCAGCCGGTCACCCTGACCGTGACCGGCACGCGGCGCCGCCTCGCGCGCGACGTCGACCAGGCCGCCTACCGCATCGTCCAGGAGGCGCTCACCAACGTCTCCCGGCACGCCGCGGGCACCCGCGCCACCGTCCTCGTGCTCTACCGGTCGGACGAGCTGATCGTCGAGGTGGAGAACGACGGCGACGTGCCCGGCGCCGCGTCCGCCGGGCAGGGACTCGGCCTGATCGGCATGCGCGAACGGGTCACCGAACTCGGCGGCCGCCTGGAGACGGGGCCGCGCCGGGACGGCGGCTTCCGGGTGCGCGCCGAACTGCCGATCCGGACCACGGAATGATCCGCGTCCTGCTGGCCGACGACCAGGTGCTGATCCGCAGCGGGATCCGGTCGCTGCTCGACGCCGAGGACGACATCGAGGTCGTCGGCGAGGCCGCCGACGGGCAGCAGGCGATCGCGCTGGCACTGGACCACCGCCCCGACATCGCGCTGGTCGACATCCAGATGCCGGTGCTGGACGGCATCGAGGCCACCCGGCAGATCGTCGCGGACCCGCGGCTGGCCGACGTCCGCGTCGTCATCCTCACCAACTACGGGCTGGACGAGTACATCTTCCGCGCGCTGCGCGCCGGCGCGAGCGGCTTCCTCCTCAAGGACACCCATCCCGCCGAACTGCTCCAGGCCCTCCGCGTGGCGGTGCGCGGCGACGCGCTCCTCTCCCCCTCCGTCACCCGACGCCTGATCAGCGAGTTCGTCGCCCGTCCCCCGGACGTCCTCGCCGCCGTGGGCATGGAGTCGCTCACCAACCGGGAACGCGAGGTCGCCGCCCTGGTCGCCCGCGGGCTGAACAACGACGAGATCGCCGAGGCCATGGTGCTCAGCCCCACCACCGCCAAGACCCACGTCAGCAGGGCGATGACCAAACTCGGTGCCCGCGACCGCGCCCAACTCGTGGTGTTCGCCTACCAGAGCGGCCTCGTGAGCCCGCGCGACACCGCCCCGCCCCCCAACAACCCCCGCTGAGCCCCGGCCGCCGCGCCGGACGAAGCGGCCTGGGACCGGGCGGGTTCAGGCCCTTCGCCGAACGGTTTCGAGTGTTGATCCTGGTGGCGGCCAGGGGCGAGAAATATCCGGGACGGCGCGAACTTCTCTGCGCCTTCACGACATCCTGACGCCCGTATCGGGCAGCGGGTTCGGGGCGCGGCGGGTCGGATTGATCACGTCCCGGCGCGCCAACCCCGCCGGGGTGCCCCCCATCTCACCCCGTACAGCGCGATCAAGAAGATCGCGCACCGATACGGGAGCGGGGACCCATGCGGAAGATCGTGATGACCGGGGTGGCCGCGGCGCTGGCGCTCGGGCTGACGGCCTGCGGAAACGTCGGCGACACCAAGTCCGCGGCGACGCCCGCGGCGCCCACGCCGCCGGCCGCGCCCACCGCCTCGCAGGGGCCGGGCGGGACGTCCGCGCCCAGCGGCGCCGCCACCCCCGGCGGCGCGTCCACCCCCACGACCCCGGGCGGTTCGGACGCTCCGACGGTGCGGCACTCGCCGCTCGCGCAGCCGGGCGGCAAGCCCGCCAAGGAGGCGTGGGGACGGCTGCGCTACGTCGCGCCGGGCAAGTTCAGTGTCGGCAACGTCATCTTCTTCACCGCCACCGACACCGTCGTGTACGTCGCCGGGGGCACCTGCCCGGACGGCACGCCGCCGCCGGCCGACGTCAGCAGGTGCTCCGTCGACGGGTTCGACGAGTGGGTGCGGGCCGCGCCGCACAACGCCGTCGTGCGCTTCTCCGGCCAGGCCGCCACCATGATCCGCGAGACCCAGTAATACGCGCGGGCGCGGGAACGACGAGCCGGGTCGCCGGTGGCGGACGGACGAAGGGTCCGCCACCCGGCCGGGCGATTCGTCCGACTTAGAGCGGTATTGGGGCCGGGAAAATGACGGCCGGCGGGTGAGTAAGACCCTGGCTCAGGTGCTGGTTTGTGCTGACCCGGCTCTTGGAGTCGGGGCGGGGCGGACATCATGGCTCTGACCGCGAACAGTGATTCGCGGTTCCGATCATTTCGGGGAGGAGCCGGTCGCCATGGTCAATCCCGCGCCGTTGGAGAGCTTCAAGGGCAGCACCGACGATGAAAGGTTGACGGCCGCGCTGTCCTACAGCGCGGCGCAGACCTACAAGCCCGTCATCCTGCTCGGAGAGGCCCGGCAGTACACGTTCGGAAAGCGGCGGACGATGTTCAACGGTTTCGCGATCAGCGGGCCGCCGGCGTCGGGGAGCGAGTTCCGCTACAACGGCAAAGTGAAGCTGAACGTGCCCGGGTCCGGATGGCTGGACATGGCCGGCGGGCAGCTCAAGGGGATCTATATCGGCGACCTCTCGTTCGAGGGCAACGCCGAGACCTCGTTCTTCGTCGACAAGACCAACACCCAGACGGTGCTGTGGGCCAGCCATCTGAAGAACCTCGGCTTCTCGCTGTTCAAGCACGTCATCTGGGGCGCGCACACCGCCGTCACGTTCTCGGGGCAATGGGACGTCAACAACTGCTACGACACCGAGTTCAAGCTCTGGGGTTCCGACAATAACTACTGGACGGACGGCATGCTCCTGGACTCCCCCAACCATCCGGCCGGGGAGCGCTACCACATATGGCTGCCGCACCTGAGCAAGAGCACGGTCGGGCCGGTCTTCGTCACCGGCATGCACAATGTGACGCCGATGCGCGTCGACGGCGGGCGCGGCCTCGTCATCGGCGGGGCGCGGTTGGAGGCCCAGCAGGGGAACCCGACCTGGGGAAGCCAGCTCATCATCACGGGCGGGAAGTTCTTGCGGGTACGGGACGTGTTCTTCTTCAACGGCATGAGCAAGCCGGATTCCACCGGGCATCCCGACCCGGCGCTCCACAAAGGCATCGTCACGATGACCGGTGGGAGCGATGTGGTCTTCGACGGCTGCATGTTCTCCAATGGGGACGGCCAGCAGAAGGGTTCGACGCCCGCCGGGACCCCGCATCTTTATGTCGGGGGCGGTGCGCGTATCCGGGTGCGCAATCACCAGTCGTCGGACACACCGCGGATCGTGCGCGCGCAGTCCGTCTCCGCGCGGGCGTTCTACCTCGACTCCGACCTGAGCGTGACCGCCGGCTAGAGGAAGGCGGGGCCCCGGAGTTCGAGGGTCTCGTTCAGCATCCGCTGGACGGTCTCGCGGACGTGGTCGGTGACGTTGGAGACCGCGGCCGGGTCGTCGGCGTCGTGGCCGTCCAGGGGCATCGGCTCACCGAAGCGGATCAGCCACTTGGACGGGAGCGGGACGAGGCCGAGGGGCCCGAGCAGCGGGAACGTCGGGGTGATCGGAAAGTAGGGGAGGCCGAGCAGGCGGGCGAGCGAGCGCAGGTCGGCGATCTTCGGGTAGATCTCCTCGGCGCCGACGATCGCGGCGGGGACGATGGGGACGCCGGACTCCAGGGCCGTGCGGGCGAAGCCGCCGCGTCCGAAGCGCTGGAGTTTGTAGCGTTCCGCGAAGGGTTTGCCGACGCCCTTGAAGCCCTCGGGGAAGACGCCGACCAGCTCGTCCTTGGCGAGCAGGCGGGACGCGTCGGCCGGGCAGGCGAGGGTGTGCCCGGCCTTGCGGGCCAGGTGGGCGAGCACCGGGACCTGGTACACGAGATCGGCGCCGAGCAGGCGGAGGTCGCGGCCCGCGTGGTCGTGGACGGCGACCGACAGCATCAGCGCGTCGACCGGGATCGTCCCGGAGTGGTTGGCGACGACCAGCGCGCCGCCGGAGGGGATGTTCTCGATGCCGGAGACCTCCACGCGGAACCAGTGCTCGTAGAGCGCGCGTGCCAGCGGGAGCAGGACGGTGCCGTTGAACTCCGGGTCGAAGCCGAACTCGTCCACCTCGTAGTCGCCCGCGAGGCGGCGGCGCAGGAAGGCCAGGCCGCGGTCGAGGAGGCCGTCGGGTTCGGGCGTGCCCTGGCGGCGCGCGGTGTCCAGCGGGATGACCTCCGCGTCCAGGCTCATGGCCGCCCTCCGCCGAGCACCGCGCCGAGCCGGTCCAGCATGCCGCCGTCCGACGCCGCGAACTCGGCGAACGCCTCTTCGGAGCTGTACTCGGGACGCCACCCGAGCTCGCGGACGAGCGCCGAGGTGTCGATCACACGGCCGTAGGTCAGCCAGCGCAGCAGTTCGGGGGAGAAGCCCGACAGGCCCGCGAAGCGCCGTCCGAGGTCGCCCAGCGTCGACAGCGACGGGGACGGGACGGGCACGTACGGACGGCCCGCGCGGCGCAGCGCCTGCGACAGCAGCAGGACGCCGTCGCCCGCGACGTTGTAGCAGCCGGGGTGGTCCTCGACGGTCATGCGGCGCAGCGCCTCGGCGCCGTCGCCCGGGTGGACGAACTGGAGCCGCGGGTCGAAGCCCAGCACCGTCGGCACGACGGGCATGCGCAGGTAGCGCGTGAACGGCGAGTCGACGTCCGGGCCGAGGAAGTTCGCGAACCGCAGCACCGAGACCACCAGGTCGGGGCGGCGCCGCCGGAGCCCGCGCACATGGCCCTCGACCTCGACCGCGTCCCTGGCGTAGCCGGACGTGGGCGCCTCGACGGGCTCGTCCGGCTCGGTGAAGACCGCCGGGTCCATCGGGGATGAGCCGTAGACGGCCGCCGAGGAGCGCACGACGAGCTTGCGCGTGTCGGGCGAGCGCTGGCACGCGGCCAGGAGCTGCATGGACCCGACGGCGTTGGGCTCCTTCGAACCCGCGCCCAAGGGTGCCAGGCCGAGGTGCACGACCGTGTCGACCCGCGCCGAGGAGATGGTCTCCGCGATGCCGGACGTGCGGACGTCGACCCGGACGAACTCGGTACGGCCGAGCGACGCGGTCGGCGGCACCGTGTCGACGCCGATGACCCGCTCGACGCCCGGGTCGGACTGGAGGGTGTTCGCGACCCGCGCCCCCAGGAAACGGGAGACGCCCGTGACGAGGACGACACGGGCCGCGGCGGCGGGTATGCAGGACACTGTGCGCCCCACCCCTTACGGCTGAGTGGCCGGCGTGACTACTTCTTGTTGCGACGCTGGATGCGCGTCTTCTTCAGCAGCTTGCGGTGCTTCTTCTTCGCCATCCGCTTGCGGCGCTTCTTGATGACAGAGCCCACGAGACCTCGCTCGGCGTATCGGGTGTTGTGCAGGAGACGGGCGTGCCGCAGGCGAGCTCACTCGGCACGCGCGCACGGTCCGCTGCCCAAGGGTACCGCTGTGGCGGTGGAGGTCAGGCCGCGCCCTCGCCCGACCCCGGACATGCCGGAGCCGGCACCGCGCGTCGCGCGGCGCCGGGCACCGTTCCAGCGCGGGCCGGGCATGCCCGTCCCGCACCGGTGTCCTGACCGTCCCCGGCGTCCGGGCGCCCGGGGACATCGGCGATGCCCCCGGCCCCCGGATACCGGTCCCGGTGACCAGGTGGCCACCGTCCGGTCCCTGTCCTCGTTCCCCAGCTCCGGGACGGTTCGTCCCGGATGCCCCCTGCACGGCCGGGTGTGGAGATCGCGGCGAGGGCGTGGATCGCCCCGCCCCTACCCGTTATCCGGCTTCGATGTACGCGTCGCGCAGGTAGTCGTGAACGGCCTGCTCGGGAACCCGGAACGAGCGGCCCACGCGGATCGCGGGCAGCTCGCCTGAGTGGACGAGGCGGTAGACGGTCATCTTGGACACCCGCATCACCGAGGCCACTTCGGCCACGGTCAGGAACCTGACCTCACTGAGAGGTCGCTCGCCTGAGCTCATCGGACGCCCTCTTCCACACGTGCCGCGCACCGGCCCTTTGGGTGACTTTGATCACGCACGTGTACTTCCTCCAGCGTAAATCGCGTATCGGCAGTCGCAAGAGGGGAGTTCCACCCATTTGCGTATCCGGACCTGACCGGGCGGCCACAGGGATATGTCCACACACAGCGTGGACATGACGGCACAACGCGTGGTGTCACGACCCGTTGTCAACCAAAATCAGGCGATGACCTGCGTCTCAGGCGCGATCATCGGCTCCGCGCGGACACCGGCGTCCCACCACCGGAGCCCCGTCACAGGGGGTGACGGCCGCCCGGGTGTATCCGCCGAGTGAGGAAGGTCAGCCGGACGGGAGCAGCCCCGCGCGACCCAGGAGGTAGGCCGTCATAGGCGCGTAATGGTGCGGGGATACGCCGTCGTCCAGCGGAACGACGACGTCGATCTTGCCCTCGGCGGCCCCGGCGAACAGCGCCGGATCGTTACAGTCCGCGAACCCCACGGTGTCGATGCCCGCCTGCCCGGCCGCACCCGCCCAGCCGTGGTCGGCGATGGCCAGATCCGGCCAAACTTCGGTTTTCTCGCCCGTTGGCCCATCGGGAGCGATAACGGACACACGCCCCACGGGTGCCGGTTCACCGGTCGCCAGTTCGCGCAGCATCGCCTCCATGGGCCGCGGGTCGTGGGTGTGGTGGGTGCGCCCGTCGTCGCCTTCGAGCATCGCGACGCCGCCCTCGGCGTAGACGATGCGGCGCGTCTCGGAGCCGCCCCAGCCCGCGTCGATCTCATACGTCCAGCCCTCGGCCGGGGTGAGGACGCGGCAGCCGGCGCCGGCGAGGGCGTGCGCCACCGCCTGGTACACCGGCGACAGCGTCGCCGGGTGACCGGTGGCGATCAGCACGGTCTCGGCGCGGCGGGCGGCGAGGCCGACGCGCTCGCCCATCGCCTCCAGCATGTCGAGGGTGATGTCGGGGTCGATGGTGTCGTCGCCGTACACGTGCCCGGGATCGGGGTCGACGCCGCAGCGCTCGACCATCATCTCCAGGACGGTCCGCTCCGTCCACGAGGGCTTGAGCTCCAGGCCGAGCTGGTAGTACGGCTCGCCGTCCGCCATCAGCCGGTAGTGCTTGAGGTTGTTCTGCCGCGGTGTCGCCACATCGCCCGCGATCATCGTCTGGACGAGGTGCTCGCGCAGCTCGTCCCGTGCCGGTGCCGTCATGCCCGCTGCCGCCATCCCAGCCGCCATCCCTGCCGTCGCCATCCCAAGTGTCGTTCGCGTGCGAGGGTCGTCATTCGTCGGTCATCGGGTCGAGGCCGTGCTCGGGGAACACCGCCCGGCGCGTGGCCAGGACCGCCTGGTCGATCGGGCTGGCCGGGTCGTAGCCGTCCCCCCAGCGCTGGACGTCGACGACGTCGGTCCCGTCGGTCATGCGCTGCGGGGCGGTCTCGTCGGTGCGCAGCCGGACGAACTCGCGCCATCCCGCCGGCGTCCGCGTCCCGGGCGGGATCGGCGCGCCGGACGCCTCGGCCAGCAGGTGCGTCCACGCCCGCGGGACGACCTGGACCAGCTCGTATCCGCCGCCGCCGGTGGCGATCCAGCGCCCGCCCGCGGTCTCGTGCGCGAGCCGGTGCAGGGCCGCGTAGGCGGTGCGCTGGCCGTCCACGCTGAGGATGAGGTGCGCGAGCGGGTCGAGCGCGTGCGCGTCCGCGCCGTGCTGGGTGACCAGCACCTGCGGCCGGAACCGGCGCAGCAGCGGCGGGACCGTCGCCTCGAACGCGCGCAGCCAGGGCCGGTCGCCGGTGCCGGGCGGCAGCGCCACGTTGACCGCCGTGCCCTTCGCGCCGGGGCCGCCCGACTCGTTGGGGAAGCCGGTGCCGGGGAACAGCGTCCGCGGGGTCTCGTGCAGGCTGATGGTGAGGACGCGGGGATCGTCGTAGAACGCGTCCTGCACGCCGTCGCCGTGGTGGACGTCGATGTCCACGTAGGCGACGCGTTCGGCGCCCTGCTCCAGCAGCCACGCGATCGCGATCGCCGGGTCGTTGTAGACGCAGAAGCCGCTCGCGGCGCCGCTGAGCGCGTGGTGCAGGCCGCCGGAGATGTTCGCGGCGTGCTCGGCGGCGCCCGTCCACACCGCCTCGGCCGCCGCGACGGAGGCGCCCGCGACCAGCGCGGACGCGTCGTGCATGCCGACGAAGACGGGGTTGTCGGACGTGCCGAGCCCGTGCCTTGGATCCGGCCGGCCGGTGGCGCCCGCCTGCTTGACCGCCGCGATGTAGGGCTCCTCGTGGACGAGGCCGAGCAGCGCGTCGCCCGCCGCCTCGAACCCGGTGACCCGCACGTTCGGCCGGTCCGTCACGCCCAGCTCGCGGGCCAGCGCCATCGTCAGCTCGACCCGGACGGGGTTCATCGGGTGGCCCGAGCCGAAGTCGTAGGAGATGAGCCGGTCGTCCCACAGGATCGTGAGCCCGCACCCGGCCGGCTCGGCGGACGGGGGCGGGGCGGCACTGCTCATGACCTCACGGTATCGCGGCGGCCGCGTGGTGCGGATCACACGGCGTGCGCGCGACGCGCGCTCTCAGCGGCGGGCGGCGGGCTCGTGGGCGCGGGACGGCTCGGCGCGGCTCCCCGTCCGGGTGAGCGCGAACCCGGCGATCGCGGCCAGCGCCGCGACGCCCTCGCCGGCGAGGCTGATCGTCTTCTCGGTGTACCAGGCGGGGTCGTGCATGTCGGGCAGCGGTCCGAGCGCGCCCGTGTCGACGTAGTAGTAGAGCAGCAGCGCGCCGACGGCGCTGCCCGCGACGAGGAAGGCCAGCGCGTACGACCAGCGGCGGGCGTAGGTGAGGACCACGACGGCGGCCACCGCCGCCACCGCCGCCTGGATCCGGAACAGCAGGTCTCCGTCGATGGAGCCGCCCTGGACGTAGGCCATGTCCGGGGCGAACCTCCAGTGCACGATGGCGTCGGCCGCGAGCCCCGCGGCCACCAGCAGGCGGATGATGAGTCCCATACCGCTTACACGGCTGGAGGCCCCGTCTCGGCTCAAATGTTCAGAGATGAACTTCTCTCCGATGCCATGCCCGATTCCGTGAGATTTCGCCGACCGGCCGCCCGCGCGTCGACCGGCCGTCCGAGAGTCGACCGGCCCGCCCGCGGGTCAGCCGCCCGCCAGTTCCCGGCCCCGGTCGCGGGCCGCCTCGATCGCCTCCAGGACGGCCGCGCGGACGCCGTGCCGCTCCAGCTCGCGGATCGCGGAGATCGTCGTCCCGCCCGGGGAGGTGACGGCCTCGCGCAGCAGCACGGGATGCTCGCCCGAGTCGCGCAGCATGATCGCCGCGCCGACCGCCGACTGGATCACCATCTCCAGCGCGGCGGCGCGCGGCATGCCGAGCAGGATGCCCGCGTCCACCATCGCCTCGACCAGGTAGTAGAAGTAGGCGGGCCCGCTGCCCGACAGCGCGGTCGCGCCGTCCTGGAGCGACTCGGGGATGCGCAGCACCTTCCCGACCGGCGACAGCAACTCCTCGGCGAGCTTGAGGTGCTCCTCCCCCGCGTGCGCGCCGGCGGAGATCACGCTCATCGCCTCGTCCACGTGGACGGGCGTGTTCGACATGACGCGCACGACCGGGACGCCCTCGGGGAGCCGCTGCTCGATGAACGGGGTCGTGATGCCCGCCGCCATCGAGACGACCAGCCGTCCGGACGGGACGTGGGGGCCGATCTCGTCCAGCAGGGCGCCCATGTCCTGCGGTTTCACCGCCAGCACGAGCGTGCCCGCCTTCGCCGCGGCCTCGACGTTCGTGACGATCTGGACGCCGTACCGCTCGCGCAGCAGCGTGCCCCGCTGCTCGCGGCGCGTGGTCGCCATCAGCTCCGACGGGCGGCGCCCGGCCCGCAGCACCCCGGACAGCAGTGCCTCGCCCATCTTCCCGGCACCCAGAATCGCGATCATCGGCATATACCTTGACGTGGGGTTTCGTTGACCGCCCCAGCCTACCGAGCGGTCAGGAGCGCCCGGTGACGGACCGCATGACGAGCCGCAGGTTCGCGGGACGCTCGGCGAGGCGCCGCATGAAGTAGGCGTACCACTCGCGCCCGTAGGCGACGTAGACGCGGACGACCGCGCCCTGCCCGGCCAGGCGCCGCTGCTCCTGCGGGCGGACCCCGTACAGCATCTGGTACTCGAAGGTGTCGGCGTCCCGTCCGTGCAGCACCGCCAGCGCTCCCGCGATGTCGATCAGGCGGGGGTCGTGCGTGGCGAGCATCGGGTAGCCCTTGCCCGCCATGAGCACCTTCATACAGCGGACGAAGGACTTGTCGATGTCCTCCTTGCCGGTGAAGGCGATCGGCTCGGGAGCGGCGTAGGCGCCCTTGCACAGCCTCACGCGCGACCCCTCGTAGGCCAGTTCCGCGCAGTGCTCCTCGGCCCGCCGCAGATAAGCCTGGACGACCGCGCCCGTGTCGGGGAAGTCGCGCCGCAGTTCGTGGACGGTCCGCAGCGTGGAGTCGACGGTGGTGTGGTCCTCCATGTCGAGCGTGACCGTCGTCCCGGCGGAGCGGGCGGCGGTGCTGACGCGCCGCGCGTTGTCGAGCGCGAGCGCCTCGTCCACGGTCTGGCCGATCGCCGACAGCTTCAGCGAGACCTCGGCGCGCGTGCCGAGCGGCGCCCCCTCCAGCCGCGTGTCGCCGAGCCGCCGGAGCAGGTCGATGTAGTGCTGGACGTTCGCCTCGGCGCGCTCGCGGTCGGTCGTGTCCTCGCCGAGGACGTCGAGGGTGACCAGCAGGCCCTCGGTGGTGAGCTCCTCGGTGACGCGCGCCGCGTCCTCGATCGTCTCGCCCGCGATGAACCGCCGGACGACGTCACGGGTGAACGGCGCGGTCTCCACCACCCGGCGCGCACCTCCGCTGCGGGACGCGGCCAGCAAAGCCTGCCGAAGCACTGACGGACCCCCCTGTCGCTCGAATCTCGCTCGAACCCCCTGCCGCTCGCCACCAGCGTAGACCCGGGGCGTCAGGACACCGTGCCCAGGTTGTCGCCGCCGCCGTGCTGCCGGACGTACTCGGGCATCTCGGCGGTCTTGACCGCGTTGAACAGCGCCTTCGACTTCGCCGGGTCGAGCAGGACGACGCTCTGCTTTCCGCGCATGCCCGTGCCCCGGAACGGCGTCGTCATGAACGCCACATCGGAGGCGCGCAGGTGCCGCAGGCTCAGCGCGAGCGAGCGCAGCTTGCCGCCGGACACGCTCTCGTCCACGCTGATCGACTTGGTGAACGCCGACAGGAACCGGTCGAGCTTCAGCGGGTTGGTCAGCGTGCCGCCGGCCGCCGCCTGCTTGGCGAGCGCGCTGAGGAACGCCTGCTGCCGCCTGATCCGGTCGAAGTCGCCGTTCGGCAGGTTGTAGCGCTGCCGGACGAACAGCAGCGCCCGCTCGCCGTCGAGCTTCTGCGGCCCGGCCTGCCAGTTCACCTTGCGGGCCGGGTCGTACACGCTCTGCTTGATGTCGACGGTGACGCCGCCGAGCGCGTCGGTCATCGACTTGAACCCCTCGAAGTCGATGGCGCCGTAGTGGTCGATCCGGACGCCGGTCAGGCTCTCCAGCGTCTTGATCAGCAGCCTCGGCCCGCCGTAGGAGAACGCCGCGTTGATCTTCTGGTTGCCGTAGCCGGGGATCTCCACCCACGAGTCGCGCGGGAACGAGACGACGTAGGCCCTGCGGCGGTCGGCCGGCAGGTGCAGCAGCATGATCGTGTCGGTGCGCTGCCGGCCGGGCTTCCACACCTCGCCGCCGTCGCCCGTCGTGGCGGCTTCCGCGCGCGAGTCCGACCCGACGAGCAGCCAGTTCTCGGTCCCGGCGACGTTCGGGCCGGGCCGCCGGGCGCCGTCCTCGGGCAGCGCGCCCTTGATCCGGCCGATGTTGCCGTTGTAGGAGGACTGGCGCTGCCAGACCAGCCCGCCGATGCCCGCGACGACCAGCGCGAAGAACACCCCGATCGCGATCAGGACGCGCGGCCAGCGGCGCTTGCGCGGCCTGCGGTGCCCCTGGCCGCCCTCGCCCGGGGCGGCGGGCCCGTCGCCGAGGCCGGGCAGCCCCCCGATGCCGGACGGCGTCCCGCTGCCGGACGGCGCCCCGGGCCCGGACGGCGCCCCCGGAGCCGTGGCGCCCGGAGCCCCGCGCGGCGGCACGGACGCGTCGGGTGGCCGGGGCGCGGAGGGGCCGGGGAGGTCTGGGGGGGTCATGGCGCCGGAGATTACCAGCCGCTCCCTGCTGCGAGACCCACATCGGCGCAGGGTGTCCGGTTCAGGCGGGGCCCCCGGTTCAGGTGGTGCGGCGGCGGAGCGTCGCGGCGCCGAGGACCAGCGCGACGACCGTGAAGCCGGCGATGACCGCGATGTCCACGGCGAGGTCGCCGGTGAGGCTCGGGTGCAGGCTGATCTCCCGCATGCCCTCCACCGCGTACGTCAGCGGCAGGACGGCGGAGATCGCCTCCAGCCAGGACGCCATGTCGCCGCGCGGGACGATCAGCCCGCACAGCAGCAGCTGCGGCAGCACGAACGCCGGCATGAACTGGACGGCCTGGAACTCCGTCCGCGCGAACGCGCTCGCGAACAGCCCGAGCGCCATGCCGAGCAGCGCGTCCAGCACCGCGACGACCACGAGCGAGGTCAGCGACCCGGCGAGGTCGAGGCCGAGCCAGGTCAGCGAGATCAGCAGCACGACACCGACCTGCACCAGCGTGACGAGCCCGAACGCCAGCGCGTAGCCGAGCAGCAGGTCGAGCTTGCCGGTGGGCATGGTCATCAGCCGCTCCAGCGTCCCGCCCGTCCGCTCGCGCAGCGTCGCGACGCTCGTCACGATGAACATGATCAGGAAGGGGAACAGGCCGAGCAGCATCGGGCCGATCCGGTCGAACAGCACGGGCTGGTCGAACACGTACCGCAACAGGATCATCAGCAGGCTCGGCACGCCGACGAGCATGGCGAGCGTGCGGTGGTCGTTCTTGAGCTGGGCCAGGATGCGGCGCGTCGTGGCCAGCGTGATCGACAGGCTCATGAGGGGCTCCCCGCGCGCTCGGTGATCAGGTGGAGGAACGCGCCCTCCAGGTCGTCCGCGCCCGTCCTCTCCCGCAGGGCGCCGGGCGCGCCGTCGGCGAGGATCTGGCCCTCGCGCATCAGCAGGAGCCGGTCGGTGCGGCCCGCCTCGTCCATCACGTGGCTGGACACGACCAGCGTCGTGCCGCGGTCGGCCAGCTCGCGGAACAGCTCCCACAGCTCCTGCCGCAGGACGGGGTCGAGGCCGACCGTCGGCTCGTCCAGGACGAGCAGCTCCGGCGAGCCGAGCAGCGCGACCGCGAGGTTGGCGCGGTTGAGCTGCCCGCCCGACAGCGTCGCGACGACCTGGTCGCGGCTGCGGCCGAGCCCGACCTCGTCGATCACCCGGGCGACGTCGCCGCGCGGCGCGCCCAGCACGGACGCGAAGTACCGCAGGTTCTCGGTGACGCTCAGGTCCGTGTAGACGGCGGGCGACTGCGTCGCGTACCCGACGCGGCGGCGCAGGCCGCGCGACCCGGCGGGTTCGCCGAGCACGGTCACCGTCCCGCTCTGGACGATCTGCACGCCGACGAGCGCGCGCATCAGCGTCGTCTTCCCGCAGCCGCTCGGGCCGAGCAGCCCGAGCACCGCCCCCTGCGGGACGTCGAAACTCAACCCGTGCAGCACTTCCCGGCCCCCGCGGACCACCCGCAGGTCCCGCACGCTGACCGCCGGACTCGAACTCATCATGTGTTGAATTTAATTCGCGCAAGCGGTACCGGTCAAGGGGCACGCGGAAGAGAGGGAGAGCTTCGGCCGGGGTTCAGCCGAGGTAGCGCTGGAGCGTGGGCGCGACGAGGGCGATCAGCTCGTCCTCGGGGGCGGACGCGATCGGCTCGACCCGCACGACATAGCGGACGATCATCAGCCCGATCAGCTGGCCCGCCGCGGCCTGGGCGTTCAGCATCGGCACGTCGGTGGCCTCGCCGACGCGTCCGAACAGGGCGGAGGTGACGAACTCGCGCAGCAGCGCGGCGGCGCGCTCGTTGGTCATCGCCGAGCGGAGCATGGCGAGCAGCGGCGCGCGGCGCTCGGGATCGCTCCAGACCTCCAGGAAGACGCGGACCATGGTCTCGCCGAGCCGGTCGCGGGGCGCGGCGAGGATGCGCGGCAGGAGGACGGCCGGGTCCACCGGGAAGCGCATGGCCTCGATGAACACGCCCTCCTTGTTGCCGAAGAAGTGGTGGACGAGCGCCGGGTCGACATCGGCGGCCCGCGCGATCGCGCGCAGGGACGCGCCGTCGTAGCCCTTCTCGGCGAACAGCTCGCGGGCCTGCGCGAGGATCGTCTCGCGCGTCTCGCTGCGCCCGGGCCGGCGGCCGGGCCCCGGACGGCGGCCCGGACCCCGCGCGGGCCTGGTGGCCTCCGTCACCGCGCTCCCCGCAGGGTGATCTCCCCGCGCGAGCTGACCTGCCAGGTGCGGTCGGCCGCGGCGAGGTGCAGGCGGGCGAACGCGAGCGCCTCGGCGAGGTCCTCCATCCGCTCGGGACGGCCCGCCGCGCGCCGCGTGTTGACCTCCAGCACGACGTGCCCCCGGTACCCGCCCTCGGCCAGGTTCTCCAGCATCGGCCCGCACGGCTGGGCGCCCCGGCCCGGGACGAGGTGCTCGTCCTTGTTGGTGACGCCCATGCCGTCGGCCAGATGGACGTGGCGGAGCCGGTCGCCGAGGCTCGCGGCCATGTCCAGCGCGTCGGAGCCCGACACCGCCGTGTGGGACATGTCGAGGGTCACGAAGGGGTAGTCCTGGTCGACCGGGTTCCAGTCGGGGAGGTACATCCCGGCCTCGGCGCCGCGCGCCTTGAGCGGGAACATGTTCTCGACCGCGAACAGGACGTCCGTCTCGTCCTGCATGCGGGCGAGGCCCTCGACGAACTCCTTGGCGTACTCGCGCTGCCAGCGGAACGGCGGGTGGACGACGACGACCTCCGCGCCCAGCTCCTCCGCGACCTCCTTGGAGCGCACCAGCTTGCCCCAGGGCTCGCGTCCCCAGACCCGCTGGGTGAGCAGCAGGCAGGGCGCGTGGATCGATTTGATCGGCACCTGGTGGTAGTCGGAGAGGCGGCGCAGGACGTTCAGGTCCTGGGAGGAGGCGTCGGTGGAGACCATCACCTCGACGCCGTCGTAGCCGAGCAGGGCGGCGATCTCGAAGGCGCTCGGGACCTTCTCCGGATAGACCGAGGCGGTCGACAGCGTGATCGGCGCGTCCGGCACGCGCAGGGCCGGTGCGAACGCGCCGTTGTAGTCCGCGGTCAAGGCTCCCTCGCCAGGAATGTTCGCCAATGTTTCGTACGGAAAGCCTATGCGCACCCGGCGCCGATCGGACCCTCGCCCAGAGTGATCCTCGTTGCCCTCGCCATCACCCTCCAGCGCCACTCGCGTTCGGCGGGGCTACGCTCTGCTGGCGTGGCCGAGATAGCTCCGGGGGCGGTGCCGAGCCCGAACATCTGGAACTCCCCGCGCGTGTACGAGGTCGAGAACCGCGCGGTCGACCCGGACGGGGTGCTGGAGGCGGCGATGCGGGCCGTCCGGCCGTGGCGGGGCTCGACGGTGCTGGACCTCGGCTGCGGAACCGGCTTCCACCTGCCCTTCTTCGCCCAGGAGGCGGGCCGGGTGATCGGGGTGGAGCCGCATGCGGGGCTCGCCGCGACGGCACGGCGGCGCGTGCGGGACCTGCCGAACGTGACCGTCCGCGTGGGCGCGGCCCAGGCGCTCCCGCTCCCCGACGCGTCGGTGGACGTCGTCCACGTCCGCTGGGCGTACTTCTTCGGGCCCGGATGCGAACCGGGCCTCGCGGAGCTGAACCGGGTCGTCCGGCGCGGCGGCGCGATCATGATCATCGACAACGACGCGACACGGTCGACGTTCGGCGGCTGGTTCCGGCGCGGGCTGCCGAAGTACGACCCCGGCGCGGTGGAGCGGTTCTGGACGCGGCGCGGCTACCACCGGGAACCCCTCATGATCCGCTGGTCGTTCCAGAACCGGAGCGACCTCGCGGACGTGCTGCGCATCGAGTTCCCGCGCGATCTCGCGGACGCGTTCCTGCGCGAACACGAGGGCCTCGACGTGGACTACGCGGTGAATCTGTGGTGGCGCCGCGCGTGAACACTGACTGGCCGGTCACCCCCGACCTCTACTAGACTTCTCGTACAACAACAGCCCTTCGCAGGCGGTGCCGCCGCGTCTCGGCCGGCGTCCGCGACCCCGAGGAACGGGAGGAACCGGCCATGGGCCGTGCCGCCAGGACGAGCCGCACCCTGCTGGCCGCCGGGATGATCGGAGCCGCGGGCGCGGGCGCCGGGATCGCCGCCCAGCGCCGCGCCATGCGCCGCTTCCACCTGCGCCCCGACCCCTTCGCGGGCGAGCCGTTCGGCTCCCTGCGCGGGCGTCCCGTCCCCGTCCGCGCGGACGACGGCACCCGCCTGTACGCCGAGATCGACGGCGACGACCGCGACGACCTCGCCGTCGTGTTCACCCACGGCTGGACCCTCACCCAGGACTCCTGGCACTTCCAGCGCGGGGCCCTGCGCGGCCACGGCCGCCTCGTCTTCTGGGACCACCGCGGCCACGGCCGCTCGTCCGGCGGCGCGCGCGACGGGTACACCGTCCACCGCCTCGCCCGCGACCTCGGCGCGGTCATCGAGGCCACCGTCCCCGCCGGGACGCCGGTCGTCCTCGTCGGCCACTCGATGGGCGGCATGACGATCATGCGCTACGCGGACGAGAACCCCGGCCTGATCGGCGACCGGATCGTCGCCGCCGCGCTGGTGTGCACCTCCTCCGGCGGGCTCGGCGAGGTCACGCTCGGCATGCCCGCCCTGCTCGCGCGCGTGTCGCAGCGCGTCCTGCCCGGTGCCCTGCGCGCGGCGGGCGCCGGGTCGGCGGTGATCGACCGGGTCCGCCACCTCGGCCGGGACGGCTCGGTCCTGCTCAAGGACCTGGTCGCCTTCGGCCCCGACGCGGGCCCCGCCGCCGTCGCGTTCGCCGACCAGATGATGACCGAGACCCGCACCGACGCCTACCTCGACTTCTTCCGCTCCATGATCACCACTCAGGTGATCAGCGACTGCGCGGCCCTCGGCGGCACCGACGCGCTCGTCGTCGGCGCCGAGCACGACCGGCTCACCCCGGTCGGGCACAGCCACCGGATCGCCGAGTGCATCCCGTCCGCCCGGTTGGAGATCATCAGGGACGCGGGCCACATGGCCATGCTGGAACGCCCCGACCTCGTCTCCGCCCACCTCGCGGACCTCGTCGCGCGGGCTCGCGCGAATGTCGGCGGCGGGCTCTAGGCTCCCGTCCCATGGCGAAGGCGAAGACGGCGGCCAAGGCGGCCTACCGCTGCTCCGACTGCGGCTGGCAGACGTCCAAGTGGGTCGGGCGCTGCGGCGAGTGCCAGACGTGGGGCACGGTCACCGAGGCGGCGTCGGCGACGCCCGCGCGGGTGGTGCACGCGGGGCCGGTGAGCGCGCCCGCGCGCCCGATCGGGCAGGTCGACGTGCGCTCCGCCAAGACCAAGCCCACCGGGCTGGACGAGCTCGACCGCGTGCTCGGCGGCGGCATCGTGCCCGGCGCCGTCCTGCTGCTGGCGGGCGAACCGGGCATCGGCAAGTCCACGCTGCTGCTGGAGGTCGCGGCGCTGGCCTCGACCGGCGCCTCCGGCCCCGGCTCCGATGCCGGTTCCAAATCCGATTCCCATCCCGATTCCAAGGAGACCTCGCACGTCCTGTACGTGACGGGCGAGGAGTCGGCCGAGCAGGTGCGGCTGCGCGCCGACCGGGTCGGCGCGATCACCGACCACCTCTACCTCGCGGCGGAGACGGAGCTGTCGGCCGTCCTCGGGCACGTCGAGGCCGTCCAGCCGACGCTGCTGGTCGTCGACTCCATCCAGACCATCGGGACGTCGGAGGTCGACGGCGCGCCCGGCGGCGTCACGCAGATCCGCGAGGTCGCCGCCAACCTCATCCGGGTCGCCAAGGAGCGCGGCATCACGGTCGTGCTCGTCGGCCACGTCACCAAGGACGGCGCGATCGCCGGGCCCCGCCTGCTGGAGCACCTGGTCGACGTCGTGCTCTACTTCGAGGGCGACCGGCACTCCAGGCTCCGCATGATCCGCGCCGTGAAGAACCGCTACGGCCCCACCGACGAGCTGGGCTGCTTCGACCTGTCGGAGGTCGGCATCGTCGGGCTGCCCGACCCGAGCGGGCTGTTCCTCACCCGCCGCGACGAACCCGTCCCCGGCACGTGCGTGACCGTCACGCTGGAGGGCCGCCGCCCGCTCGTCGCCGAGGTGCAGTCGCTCGTCGCCAAGTCGCACCTGCCCTCCCCGCGCCGCGCGACCTCGGGGCTCGACACCTCGCGCGTCGCGATGGTCCTCGCCGTCCTCGCGCAGCGCTGCAAGATCTCGATGCACGAGCAGGACGTGTACGTGTCCACCGTGGGCGGCGTCCGGCTGACCGAGACCTCCGTCGACCTCGCGCTCGCGCTCGCCGTCGCCGGGTCCACGGTCGAGCAGTCGCTGTCCACCACCCTGATCGCGCTCGGCGAGGTCGGGCTCGCGGGCGAGGCGCGGGTCGTCCCGGGCGTCCAGCGGCGGCTCGCCGAGGCCGCCCGCCTCGGGTTCAAGTACGCCGTCGTCCCGCGCGGCTCCCTCGAACTGGCCGACGGCTCCCCGCTCAAGCGCGCCGATCCGCAGCTCTCCAGCTACGAGGGGATGAAGGTGATGGAGGTCGACAGCATCCAGCAGGCGCTCCAGGTCGCCTTTACGGCGCCCTGAGCCGGGTAGCGCCAGAGTATTACTGCACGCAACCGGTGGTTGCGACCAGGGGAGGAACCAGGCGAGCGCCCTCCTCGGTAAACTGACGCCGTCCAGCGACCTCCGGGGGCCAGGTGCCAGCACACGACAAGGGTCATGACGAACGACGCCGCGCCACCCTCGCGGCGGTTGCCCCGGGCACCCAGATCCGGGACGGACTGGAACGGATCCTCCGGGGCCACACCGGTGGGCTGATCGTGCTCGGCTACGACAAGCCGGTCGAGGAGCTGTGCACGGGCGGCTTCGAACTCGACGTCGAGTTCTCCGCGACCCGGCTGCGCGAGCTGGCCAAGATGGACGGCGCGATCGTCCTCAACGGCAGCCACAGCCGGATCGTCCGCGCCGCCGTCCACCTCGTCCCGGACTCCACCATCCCCACCGAGGAGTCGGGCACCCGGCACCGCACCGCCGAGCGCGTCGCCCGCCAGACCGGCTACCCGGTCATCTCGGTCAGCCAGTCGATGCACATCATCGCGCTGTACCTCGACGGCATCCGCTACGTGCTGGAGGACTCCGCCGCGATCCTGTCCAAGGCCAACCAGGCCCTCGCGACGCTCGAACGCTACAAACTCCGGCTGGACGAGGTGTCGGGCACGCTCTCGGCACTGGAGATCGAGGACCTCGTCACCGTCCGCGACGTCAGCGCCGTCGTCCAGCGGCTGGAGATGGTGCGCCGCATCGCCGACGAGATCGAGGGCTACGTCGTCGAGCTCGGCACCGACGGGCGGCTGCTGTCCCTCCAGCTCGACGAGCTGGTCTCCGGCGTCGACGTCGACCGCGAGCTGATCGTCCGCGACTACCCCTCCGCCGACACCCGCGCCCGCGGGGTCAACGCGATCCTGTCCGCGCTGGACGTGCTGTCGGCCAACGAGCTGCTCGACCTGTCCACGGTCGCCGAGGTCATGGGCTTCGCCGGGCCCGACGCGCTCGACCTGCCCGTCAGCCCCAAGGGCTTCCGCCTGCTCGCCAAGGTCCCGCGCCTGCCGAGCATGGTCGTCGAACGCCTCGTCGAGCACTTCGGCGGCCTCCAGAAGCTCCTCGCCGCCAGCATCGACGACCTCCAGGCCGTCGGCGGCGTCGGCGAGTCCCGCGCCCGCAGCGTCCGCGAGGGCCTGTCCCGGCTGGCCGAGTCCTCCATCCTCGAACGCTACGTCTGACCCTCGGGCCCGGGGGTTCGCGGCCGGTCCGTCAACGGAGCTGGAAGACCTGCTTCCCGGCGCCCTTCAGCGCGACGACATAGGTGCCCGGACGGACGCGGGCGCCCCCGCAGCCGCGCCGCCGGTCCCAGCCGACGGTGTCGACGTAGGGGATGCCGCGCCGCAGCGTCCGGCGGGTGTTCTCCGCACGTCCCCCGCCGCCCCTCCGGCAGCGCGCCGACGACCAGATGCGGTCATCGCCCGACGCGACGCGCACGTCGAGTGATCCCGCGTCCCACGTGCACTCGCCCTCGCCCGCGTTGACGACCGAGACGCGGAAGCGCGGCGCGTCCCGTCCGGTGTAGGTGTCGCGGGACGCCGCCAGGCTGACGACCAGGTTCTTCGCCGCGCAGCGGCCGCCCTCCGCGACGGGCTCGGCGGAGCGGATGACGGTCCGCGTCACGGTGACGGTCGGCATCGCGGTCGGCGGCGGATCGCTCCGCGCGGCGTTCGCGCGCCGCCGGGGCTCGTCCTCCCCGTCCGCGCACGCCCACGCGAGGACGCCGACGGCGCCGAGACCCATCGCGAGGGCCACCACCCGGCGCCGCCAGTACCGGTCGAGCCCAGAACCACCGGAACCACGTCCGGTATCCACCCCCATACGGTCAGTATGCATTCGCCGAACCGGTGCGAGGACGCGACCCGCCGCGTGCCACAATGGCGATCCGCCATGAACTCCATCTACCTCGACCCGATCCTCGGCTGGTACGAGGCGAACGCCCGTGACCTGCCGTGGCGCGCCGACGACGCCACCCCGTGGGGCGTGCTGGTCAGCGAGATCATGCTCCAGCAGACCCCGGTCGCGCGCGTCCTGCCCGTCTGGCAGACCTGGATGCGGCGCTGGCCCGCACCGGCCGACCTGGCCGCCGAACCGTCCGGCGAGGCGGTCCGCGCGTGGGGGCGGCTCGGCTACCCGCGCCGCGCGCTGCGGCTGCACGGAAGCGCCCGCGCGATCACCGAACGGCACGGCGGCGCGGTGCCCTCCGCCCACGAGGAGCTGCTGGCGCTGCCCGGCATCGGCTCCTACACGGCCGCCGCCGTGGCCAGCTTCGCCTTCCGGCAGCGCCACGCGGTGCTGGACACCAACGTCCGCCGCGTCCTCGCCCGGCTGCTCGGCGGCGTCGAGTACCCGCCGAAGTCGCAGACCAGGGCCGAGGTGCGGCTCGCCGAGTCGCTGCTGCCGCTCGACCCGCCGACCGCCGCGCGCTGGGCCGTCGCGGTCATGGAACTCGGCGCGCTGGTCTGCACCGCGCGGACGCCCCGCTGCGCCGACTGCCCGGTCATCGCGTCCTGCGCCTGGCAGCGCGCGGGCAGGCCCGCCTACGACGGCCCGCCGCGCCGCGGCCAGACCTACGCGGGCACCGACCGGCAGTGCCGGGGGCGGCTGCTCGCCGTCCTGCGCGACGCCGAGGGGCCGGTCGAGAAACCCGCGCTGGACGTCGTCTGGTCCGACGCCGTCCAACGCGAACGCGCACTCGACGCCCTGGTCGCCGACGGCCTGGTCGACCCCCTCCAGGACGGCCGGTACGCGTTGCCCGTGTAAAAGGCGACACCCGCCGGGCGGGTGGCCTGGCGGGCGTCTCACCTTGTGCTGCTCAGTGGCGGTGCTTCTCGTAGGCGTCGATCAGACGGCCGAGCTTCGAGAACTTCTCGGTGTAGGAGTAGGGGTAGGTCCCGGGCGGGGTGGCCGGGCGTCCGGCGTCCACGTACTGCGTGCCCAGGTTGGAGAACACGACGACCACGTAGGAGCGGCCGCCCTTGCCGGGCAGCGCCCGGACGATGCCCGCGTCGGCGGCGGTGTTGTTCACCCAGCCGGTCTTGTGCGCGAACGCGACCTCGGCCTTCGCGTTGCACGGACGGACGTCCTGGCCGAACTTGTTGCCGTCGACGGTCACCGTCCCGTCCTCGCCGATCCAGCGGGACGGCACGGCGTTCGGGATGCCGGGCGCCGGGTAGTCGCCGCCGCACCGGTTCGCCGACGACAGCATGTCGTTGAAGCCCTGCTGCCCCAGCTCGGACAGGAAGAACTTCCGCGACTCGGTACTGAGGACCGCCCTGGTCACGGGCTTGCCGTCGGGCGCCGTCCACACCCGCCCGGGGGCGCCGTTGATGAGCGTGAGCAGCTTGGCCGTGTCGAGCGAGCTCATCGTGACCGAGTTGGACCAGCGCCCGCCGTTGGCCGGGTTCGTGCCCTTGAGCTGGAGGGTCTCCAGACCGAGGTCCTGGAACGTCTGGTTCAGCGGGTCGATGGCCTGGTTGTCGTGCAGCATCTTGATCAGCGCGCACGACGCGGCGTTGGAGGAGTAGGTCAGCGAGGCGTCCATGTACTGCCGGATCGTCTTCTTGCTGGCCCCTCCGCACAGCGAGCTGATCGGCGAGGGCTCGTAGGAGTAGGTGTCGTCCAGCTTGACCTTGCCCTGGTCGACCAGCCGCAGCACGCCGAAGTTGACCATCAGCTTCAGCACGGACGCCGGGTAGTCGAGCATGTGGTCGATGGGCGCGTTCTCCCGGCCCGGGACCACGTCGATCGTGCCCTGGCCCTTGTTCTTGTACCAGCCGGCGTCGTCCCACTGCCGCCAGCGGACGCTCTTGGTGGACAGGTTCCGGTCGACCGGGACCACGACGCCGTCCTTGTAGAGCGGGCTCATCAGCACCGTGCCGGACGAGACGGGACGCCCGCGCCGGTCCAGCTCGATGACGGTCGCGTCCATCTGCGGCTGCTGCGCGATCGGCTGCGGCGCGGCGACGGAGGCGACGCGCCTGTCGGCGTTGAGCTCCTTGTCCACCGGGTTCCGCGCGGACCGCGCCTGCGCCGTGCTGGGCGGCGCCGTGTCCAGGACCTCCTGGAACCTCAGCCCCTCGATGGCCTGGCGGAGGTGCTGGCCGACCTTGCCCGTCCGCTTCGCGTCCACACCCTTCGCCGTCTCAGCCGACGCCTGTCCGGTGGTACCGGCCACCAGCGCCGCCGCGGTGACGACTCCGACGGCCCCGTACATCCATGTGCGCCTCAATGGACCTCCCCGATCCGGTGGGCAAATTCAAGATCATCGTAGGGAGGTGCCGGACGGCCGCGCATCGGAACCCGGTATTTCGATGCCGGCCGCCTGTGCCTGAAGCTCGGATCGGACGAGTTCCAGCAGCCGTCCCGACCAGTTGCGCCCCCGATCGCCCCGGGTCGCCCAATGGTCGGAATCCATGCCGCCGTAGCCGATCGGGGCGTCGCCCGTCCCGAGCAGGATCGCGGCGAGCCTTGGATGCTGGGCGAACTTCGCGCGTTGCAGGCCCGCCATGACGGCCGTCCGCGCGTCCGGCCAACCTTCCACCCGCGCCGACTCGGCCGCCAGTTTCCGCGCCTCGGACGGAGTCTCGGCCTCCCGGATGCGCTCCCGCGCCCCGCGATCGGCCGTGGACAGCGCCCAATACGCGTGCGACACGGACGGATAGACGACTCCCCCGACCTCGATCGGTGCGGGGAACTCGTCTTGCAGCACATCGAGGCCGGCTTTCTCAGGAGGGCCTTTGGGGAACACCCGGCCACCCAGGTGGACCGTCCCCGCGACCGGCTTCTCCGGATCATCGGCAGGCCGTTTGTTCGCGTACTCCGTGCGGGCCTGGTCACGCTCGGCGAAATACCGCAGCGCCTCGTCCCGCATGGATTCGGTGATGGCCTCCACCTGGAACCAGCCGCCTATCGGCGGTTCTCCGATATCGGTGGCCAGGGCGACCAGCGGTCCGTCCTTCCGGTCCATGTCACCGAGCGCGTAGTGGCGCTTGTGTTCCGGAATCGCGAGATACGCCTCACGCAACGCGCGCCGATCATCCTCGTCCCGCGTTGCCAGATAGCGGTCGAGCCTGGTCAGGCACCGGTCGGTCGAGTCCGGACGGTCGTTGAGCCGCTCGATGTCGTCGGCGACCTCGCCCAGCAGCATCTCGGCCGTGAGCCCGAAACTCGCCTCGGCCGTTTTCCACCGGCCCAACTCGAACGCGCTGACCTCGGCGCCCTCCGGCACCTCGGTCACGACCCAGCCGCTGTCGAGTTTGCGTCGCAGGCCGTCCAGGTCCACCCATTCCCAGCAGTGGATCGCGCCGTCCGCGTATATCTGAAGGCCCGTCAGGTGATACGAGAAGTTGTGAATGAAGACCGGGCGCGTCACGCCCTCGATGCGCCGCCCGTCCGCGACGCGGTAGATCCGATCCATGCCCCCGCCAACTCATAGGTGTCGCCGAAGCATGCCGGGCGCCCCGAGCCAGGTCAACGGACATAAACCGATGGCCCGCGATCACGCGGGCCGAATACGGTACGTGGCGTGCGTGATCTGCTCAGCCTCCCCAAGGTCCACCTGCATGTGCACCTGGAAAGCACCATCCGCCAGGAGACCCTCCGCGAGATAGGAGCGGCGAACGGCATCCGGGTACCGGCCGGCTCCGGCGCCCTCGGCGGTTTCGCCGCGTTCTTCGCGCAGAACAACCTGGTCCGCGAATGCCTCCGCCGCCCGCAGGACTTCCACCGGATCGCCTATGAGTTCTGCCGGGACGAAGCGGCCCAGGGCACCCGCTACGCCGAGGCGTCGTTCACCGCCGCCGCCCACGGCGAACGCCTCGGCGACCTCGACATGCCCCTGACCGCCGTCCGCGAGGGCCTGGCCGCCGGACGCGAGGCGTTCGGCATCGACGTCCGCCTCATCCTCGACCACTCCCGCCGCCGCTCCCTGGACCGCGCCTGGCACACCCTGGCCCTTGCCGAACGCCACGACGACGTGGTGGCCATCGGCCTGGCGGGAGACGAGTCCTACCGGGGCGACCCGTTCACGGCCGTCTTCGCCGCCGCCCACGACGCGGGCCTGCACGTCGTCCACCACGCGGGCGAGGCCGAGGGCCCGGCCAGCATCCGCCAGGCCCTGGACGCGGGCCGCACCGAACGCCTGGGCCACGGCATCCGCGTCCTGGACGACCCGGACCTGGTCGCGGAGGTCCGTGAACGCCGCATCCCCCTGGAGGTGTGCCCGTCCTCCAACGTGGCCCTGGGCTTCTCGCCCTCCCTGGCCGACCACCCCCTCCCTCACCTCCTCGACGCGGGCCTCCTCGTCACGATCAACACCGACATTCCAGCCCTGATCGACACCCCGCTGACCACCGAGTACACCCACGCCCGCGAAACCTTCGGCTACGACGACGCCACCTTGGCCGCCCTGGCCCACAACGCCACCGAAGCCTCCTTCGCCCCACCACCCACAAAGACAACCATCCACAAAGCAATCAAAACCTGGCTAACCCCAACCCCCCAATAACCCCCCGCCCCAGCCCCATCCCCCGGCCCTCCGGCCCCGGCTCCACGCCCCAGACCTCCGGGCTCCCGCCTCGGGCTCCGGGCTCAGGGCCGTGGGCAGGGCTCCCCGGGGGCCTGGGTGAGGGGCCCTGGGTGGGGTTCAGTGGGAGTGGGGGGTCGTTACCTGGATCAAGGGGGAGGCTCGGATTTCGCGGAGGAAGGGGTCGTTGTCGTCCTGCCACTGCGCGAGTGTGCGGACCACGGGGTGCACGGGCAGGCCGAGCCGGGCGGACGCCTGCTGGGCCGCGTCGAATGCCGCCTCCGGGCCGAGGTCGCCGATCACCAGCACCTCCACGTCACCCGGCGGGTCGCCATGGATTCCCTCGTAGCGCTTGGCCCAGGGGCCGAACAGGTGGAGCTCCCGGACGGCGGGCAGCCGCCCGAACACGTCCGCCACGACGGTCGCCGGGCCGAAGGTCAGCATGATCAGCTGGGCGAGCGGCTCGTACAGCGGGCTGCTCGTGTCGCGGACCACCACGCGGCCCGCGAGGGTGCGCCGCAGGGCCACGACGCCCGCGTCCGCGAGCGACTCGACTTCGCGCATCACGGATCCGAGGTCGCTGCGGAGCATCACCGCGAGATCGAGCATGGTGATCTCGTGCTCGGGCCCGAGCAGGACGCGGGCGAGCAGTTCGCCCTGGAATCGGGAGCGGAAGATCGGCGGTTGGGGCGGGGCGGGCGACCGGGCGTTCCGCGGGAACGCGTCCGGGACACGTCCCTTCCGTCGCCGGAATTCCGCCGCCGAACCAACCGGATTCGATCGCATGTTCGAATATTAGGACTCCCCTCTGACATTCCTCCGCGTCATATGGGGCCTTCTGGGTCGAGTTCGCTGGGTTCTTGCTTCGAGGTCGCCACCACCTCCGGGCTGGTCGGGCGGCCTAGTGAATCGGGGGCTGCCGACGCGCCCCAGAGGGAAGGGCGCTGCCGGCTGTGGGGCGTTGAGGCGGGGTGTCTGGCGGGGCTCAGGAGCGTTCAGGGGTGTGTTCTCCTCTCTTGACGGCTTGCACGCCCCGGGCAGGGGGTTGAGGCGCTCTGGAATCGTCTGACGTCCAGGATCGCGGACGGGCGGCGGGGCGGGAAGGCGAACGTGGTTCTGGGGATAACACGGCGAAGGGCCCGCGCCGCGGGAAGCGGAGCGGGCCCTTCGTGGTCCGGGGGCGGTCAGTCCTTGTTGAAGTTGACCGCGCCCTCGATCGGGGGCGGGCTGTCGGGGACCGTGGACGGCTTCGGAACACCCTTGAAGGTGAACTTGGCCTCCTCGCCGGTGCCCTCGACGCCGACGATGACGATCTGCCCGGCCTTGAGATCGTTGTAGAGGATCTTCTCGGACAGGTTGTCCTCGATCTCGCGCTGGATCGTGCGACGCAGCGGACGGGCGCCGAGCACGGGGTCGTAGCCCCGCTCCGCCAGCAGGTCCTTGGCCTCCTGGCGCAGCTCGATGCCCATGTCGCGGTCGCGGAGCCGCTCGTCCACCCGGGCGATCATCAGGTCGACGATCTGGATGATCTCCTTCGGCGTCAGCTGGTGGAAGACCACCGTGTCGTCGACGCGGTTGAGGAACTCGGGACGGAAGTGCTGCTTGAGCTCCTCGCCGACCTTGGCCTTCATCCGCTCGTAGGAGCCCTGCTCGTCGTTCGCGCGGGCGAAGCCCATCGAGACGCCCTTGGAGATGTCCTTGGACCCCAGGTTCGTCGTCATGATGATGACGGTGTTCTTGAAGTCCACGACGCGGCCCTGGGCGTCGGTGAGGCGGCCGTCCTCCAGGATCTGCAGGAGCGAGTTGAAGATGTCCTGGTGGGCCTTCTCGATCTCGTCGAACAGGACGACCGAGAACGGCTTGCGGCGGACCTTCTCGGTGAGCTGGCCGCCCTCCTCGTAGCCGACGTAGCCGGGCGGGGAGCCGAACAGCCGCGAGACCGTGTGCTTCTCCATGAACTCGGACATGTCGAGCTGGATCAGCGCGTCCTCGTCGCCGAACAGGAACTCCGCGAGCGTCTTGGACAGCTCGGTCTTACCGACGCCGGACGGGCCGGCGAAGATGAACGAGCCGCCGGGGCGCTTGGGGTCCTTCAGGCCGGCGCGGGTGCGGCGGATGGACTGGGAGAGCGCCTTGATGGCGTCCTCCTGGCCGATGACCCGCTTGTGGAGCTCGTCCTCCATGCGCAGCAGGCGGGTCTGCTCCTCCTCGGTCAGCTTGAAGACCGGAATGCCGGTGGCGGTGGCGAGGACCTCGGCGATCAGCTCGTCGGTGACCTCGGCGACGACGTCCATGTCGCCGGCCTTCCACTCCTTCTCCCGCTGGGCCTTCTGGCCGAGGAGCTGCTTCTCGGAGTCGCGGAGCGCGGCGGCCTTCTCGAAGTCCTGCGCGTCGATCGCGCTCTCCTTCTCGCGCCGGACGTCGGCGATCTTCTCGTCGTACTCGCGCAGGTCCGGCGGCGCGGTCATGCGGCGGATGCGCATCCGGGAGCCGGCCTCGTCGATGAGGTCGATCGCCTTGTCGGGCAGGAACCGGTCGCTGATGTAGCGGTCGGCGAGCTGGGCGGCCGCGACCAGCGCGCTGTCGGTGATCGACACGCGGTGGTGCGCCTCGTAGCGGTCCCGCAGGCCCTTGAGGATCTCGATCGTGTGCGACAGCGACGGCTCGGCGACCTGGATCGGCTGGAAGCGGCGCTCCAGCGCGGCGTCCTTCTCCAGGTGCTTGCGGTACTCGTCCAGCGTGGTGGCGCCGATGGTCTGCAGCTCGCCGCGCGCCAGCATGGGCTTGAGGATGGACGCGGCGTCGATGGCGCCCTCGGCGGCGCCCGCGCCGACGAGCGTGTGCAGCTCGTCGATGAACAGGATGATGTCGCCGCGGGTACGGATCTCTTTGAGGACCTTCTTCAGGCGCTCCTCGAAGTCACCGCGGTACCGGGAGCCGGCGACCAGCGCGCCGAGGTCGAGGGTGTAGAGCTGCTTGTCCTTGAGCGTCTCGGGGACCTCGCCCTTGACGATCTTCTGCGCGAGGCCCTCGACGACGGCGGTCTTGCCGACGCCGGGCTCGCCCACCAGGACGGGGTTGTTCTTGGTGCGGCGGGACAGCACCTGCATGACCCGCTCGATCTCCTTGTCCCGGCCGATGACCGGGTCGAGCTTGCCCTCCCGCGCGGCCTGCGTCAGGTTGCGGCCGAACTGGTCGAGCACAAGGGAGGTGGAGGGCGCGGACTCCGAAGGACCGCCGGAGGCGGCCGGCTCCTTGCCCTGGTAGCCGTGCAGCAACTGGATGACCTGCTGGCGCACCCGGTTGAGGTCGGCGCCGAGCTTCACAAGGACCTGGGCGGCGACGCCCTCGCCCTCACGGATCAATCCCAGCAGGATGTGCTCGGTGCCGATGTAGTTGTGGCCGAGCTGCAGCGCCTCGCGCAGGGACAGCTCAAGGACCTTCTTGGCGCGCGGAGTGAACGGGATGTGGCCCGACGGCGCCTGCTGGCCCTGACCGATGATCTCCTCGACCTGCTGGCGCACCGCCTCAAGGCTGATCCCCAGGCTCTCCAATGCCTTGGCAGCGACACCCTCGCCCTCGTGGATCAGACCAAGGAGGATGTGCTCGGTGCCGATGTAGTTGTGGTTGAGCATCCTGGCCTCTTCCTGAGCCAGGACGACAACCCGCCGCGCGCGGTCGGTGAACCTCTCGAACATCTCGTCGCTCCTCACAGAGCGGTTGGGCAGAGTCCGGAACGTCCGGAACTGTCCTTCCGCATGCTAGCCCGCCCCGAGGAGGCCGCCCGGTGCACTCCCACCAGGAGACGTTCCCCAGCTAAGCGCTGTTCAGTCTCATCCAACTACCGTATCGGTGCGTCATGTTCCCGCTACGCCCCAAGCGAACGAGGGGTTTCCGCAGGTCGGCCACGGCACGTCCGAGGGTCGCCGAATGGGGCGTCGCGCCCCGCGCGCCCCGGTCTACCTCACCCCCGGTCGCGACAAACCCGCCGGACGCTACGCCACAAGCGAACGGCCCGCCGCGCCCCGGCGGTCGCTTCCGCCCCATCGCGCCGACAAATCGGTGCGTTTGTATGAGTAACGCCCCGGCCCGGCCACAGCATCCCCGCGCGCGAGCGGCGATCACCGAAGAACGCCGGGCGGCCGCGCGGTTCCGGCGAACAGCGCACGAACAAACAACACCGCCCTGCTTGGACGGCGCACAGCGGACGCACCTCTTGGGAGGCGGCGCGGCGCTCATGACAAACAACGCACCCGCGCGAGTCCTCGGATCCGCCCGACGATCAACGGCACGCGGCGCCGCCTGAGCGGGCCCGGACAAACGGCATGCCCTGCCTCCCGGGAACAGATCACCGGCGGCCCGCCCGCAAGGACCGGCGGCGGGCGGGCGCAAGAAGCCGCGCACAAGTAGCGGCGCCATGTGGGCGGCCCGCGACAAACACCGGGCCCTCGCGAGAAGCGGCTTCGTCCGACGACCGATGACCGATGACGGGTCGGCCCTGCCCCATGACGGCGGCCTCATGACAAGGCCCTCATGACAAGGCACCTCCGCGCCACAAGCTAACGGCCCGTCCCACGAAGGGAGACGGGCCGTTGGCGGACGAGCGGATCAGTTGGCCGCCTCGTACTGTTCGATCACCGTGGCCGGGATCCTGCCGCGCTCATTGACCTTGATGCCATTGTTCTTGGCCCAGGCGCGGATCTCGGCGCTGCGCTCTCGGCTGGACGCGCCGCGCTGGCGGCGCCGGCGGGTACCCGTGCCCGCCTTACGCGACTTCTCCACGAACGGGTGCAGGGAATCCCGCAGCTTCTTCGCGTTGGAGCCACTCAAGTCGATCTCGTAGGAGGCGCCGTCGATCGAGAACGCTACGGTCTCGTCCGCCTCGCCACCGTCGAGGTCGTCGACGAGAAGCACCTGAACCTTCTGTGCCATGGGGACAGACCTTTCGGCTGGAGCAAACTTGCATTCGGTTGACAAAGATATACCGAGAACTCCGCCGATGACAATTCAACACCCGTGATGAAGCCGTCCACCCGGAGTGACATCGCGTAAGCGTTGACCGTCGAATCCGCCATGACCACCCGGGACGGCGGGCACGGCGGCTCCGCGCCGCGGCAATTGTCCGGGTGGACGTGCCCGCGGCGGGGATTTCGGCGTGACCGGCGTCACCGTCCACCCGTCCTGACCTGGGCCGCCGATCGCGGATTGGACAGGGTTTCGGGGCGTCCAGGCTTTCCAGGCCCGCGCCGTCCGACGAAAAAGAGCCCGCTGGGACCTTAACAGGCCGGGGGCCTCCGCCCCGCCCGAACCTTTAGACCGGCGTAACGGACTTACCGCACCGCAGGGGAATGGGCGGCGCGCCCGAGGCCTTGCCCGGCGGGAGGGGTTCCGCGCCGCTCACCGGCGGATGTCGCTGGATAACGGCGAGTGCGCCGCCGACGAAATCTTCTTGCCATGTCTCCGTGACGGGAAGTCACGATCCGCTATCCCCGCGCGACGTCGGGCGGACAGTCGATCCCGATTTCAGCGGATTAGCGGCACAATCCCACCTCCTGCCCTGCTTCATCAACCCCGTCTCGGAACCTGGACCAGACCAGACCAGTCCACCCCGCGCGGGCTCCCGCCGCGCGGGCCGAAAGGCCCGTTCCAACCGAGACGTCGTCCCATCCACCGTTAGTCCTTCGCCCTATGAAGCCTGGCCGTCACCGGCGCGCGAAGCACCCCACAAAGCGGAGGGGGCGTCCGGGACAGGACACATCCGCCCCGATTCGGGGCCGTAACCGGAACGAGTGTCACATTCCCCCCGAGTGCACCGATTCCCGCCCACCTGGCGGCCGCCTTAGAGCCCACCCCAGGCCCGCTTGTGGACCGGGGGTGAACGTTCGCGGCGGCGAACCGAAAGCCACGCCTGGACGCTCCCTAACGTCCACCTGCCGACGCGCTAGTGGATCTGTGAACGGACCTCGTCCGACCCAAGCGCCGTAGGCCCTGCGCTGCTATCACGAGCTCCTAACCGCGGTCCTAAAGTGAACGCGCCCTCCTACTGCGCTCGGTATACAGAACGCGCATACGGTTCTATCGGGAGCACCACGTTGAACTGACCACCGGAACGGTCCTTTGAGACCTGGCGGACACCCCTGCCACCGGCCGCCGCCGAGCGTCGTCCCCAGAAACACGGCTGCCGGCGATGGCGCCCGCAAAGCCGCCGGCGCGGGCCGAGGAGGCTCCAGAGAACGGATGGAGGCTTCCGGGCACCTCGCCTGACACCCGGAGCCTTACGGACGCCTACACGGCCGTCAGCAACGACCTGACAGCCCGCGGCGCGATGACGGGAACCGCCCGGCCGAAAGGGCGCCCGCGCCCAGAAGGCCGCCTACTCGGGCGGCGACGAGCGGGGGCGTTTGCGGACCTGGGTGTTCAGGAGCCGGTCGTGGCCCGCCTGGCGGCCGGCGCCCTCATAGAGCAGCCCCGCGTTCACGACCCAGAAAACCCCGGCGAGCAGGCCCAGCACGGGGACGGGCCGGACGGCGACGGGCAGCGCGTAGACCGCCGCGCGGGCGATCGACCGCAGGATCCCCAGCCGGGCGCGCCGGGGCCCGGTCGCGGTGACGACCTCGATACCGGCGAAGCGCTTGCCCAGCGTCCGGCCCCAGACGGCCAGCTGGACCGCGTCGTAGACGAGCAGGCAGCCCGCGACGGCCGGCGGCGCCACGACGTCCACCCGGCTCCCGGACACCAGCTCGCGGACGACCACGATCACGGGCAGGCCGACGATGAGCGTGTCGACGATGCGGGCCAGCAGCCGCTGCCCCGGCTCGGCGAGCCCGTCCGGCCCGGCGGCGGCCTCGGCCACGGCCTCGCCGGAAGGCTCGGCGTCGGGCTCGGGGTCGGCGTCGGGGCGGGCGGGTTCGGCGGGGTCGGTGAGCGGCTCGTCCGGGTGCTGCGATGCCGTCATCGAGAAACTACTCCGCGTAGTCGTAGTCGTCCACTCGCTCGTCGATGACGATCGTCCCCGCGAAACGGTCGTGCAGGGCCTGGTGCAGGGGCTGGTCCCAGATCGCCCACAGGTGCGCCATCAGCGCGCCCGCCCAGACGAGCAACATGCCGTAGGCAGCGTAGTTCCAGACCATCACCGCGAGCACGAGAAAGAAGAACACGCCCAACTGGTAGGCGACATGGGTGATGGCGGCGCGCCACACCGCCTGGGTGGTCGTGATGGCGTTTCCAGCGGGACGCACCTGGACGACGCCCAGCCCGAGCACGCGCTTGCCCAGCGTCCTCCCCCACACGGACAACTGGACGGCCTCATAGATGAACGGCAGAACCGACAGAACGCAGAACAGGGTGAAGATGATGGGCCAGTTCCAGATGCCGCCGTCGTCCTCCGCCTTGCTGCCGGGCTTGCCCAGGCCGAACGCGCCCACCGTGATCGGGAGGACGAGCGCGAAACCGAAGACCGCGACGAGCGCGTTGTCGAGGACGCGCGCTCCGGCGCGCCGGTGGATGGGCGCGAGGGGCAGATCGGCGGCGCTCCCGTCATAGGCGCCGCCCCCCGGGTACTGGTCGTAGGCCGACTCATAGGACGGCTCATAAGACCGCGGCTGCTCATAGGACGGCGCCTCATGGGACGGCTGCCATTGTTGCTGCGGCGGCGGTGACTGCGGCCGCTGAGGCTGCTGCTGGGGCTGCCGCCCGGGCGGGGGCTGCTGAGGCTGCTGCTGCCACTGCGGCGGGCCCTGGTAGGGGGGCGGGGGGCCGTACGAGCCCTGCCCCTGCTGCGGGTGGTAAGGCCGCCCGCGGTCGGGGTTCTCACTCATTGCGGTCAGTCCTCCAGGCGAAGCAGCATCCGGGTGTTGCCCAACGTATTGGGCTTCACCCGGTCGAGGTCGAGGAACTCTGCCACGCCCTCGTCGTAAGAGCGGAGAAGTTCCTCATACACCTCCGGCGCCACCGGGGTCCCGAGTATCTGCTCGAAGCCGTGGCGGACGAAGAACTCCACTTCAAAGGTAAGGCAGAACACCCTCCGCACGCCGAGTTCCCGGGCCGTTTCCAGGAGCCGGTCGACGATCCGGTGCCCGATGCCCCGGCCGGTCAGCCCCTTGTCCACCGCGACGGAGCGGACTTCGGCCAGGTCCTCCCACATCACGTGCAGCGCGCCGCAGCCGAGGACGCGCCCGTCGGCGTCCTGCGCGACCCAGAACTCCTGTACGTCCTCGTACAGCTTCACCGTGGACTTCTTGAGCAGGCGTCGCCCCGTTCCCGCGTACAGGCCGACCAGTCTGCGGATCTCCTGAACATCGGCGGTGCGGGCACGCCTGATCTCGACTTCCACAAACAGGCGAGATTATCGAACACCGGACAGCGGGTCGGACACCGGGCTCCCGCGTCCGCGCCGATGGGGCGGTGAGCCGCCCGCCCGCCGGGCCTTCATAACTAGCCAACAAGAACTAGTCCGCCTACGGAAAGTGAGCCAAAGCGCACTATCCGCACCGCGATCCGGTGCGGAACTGTCATGGCGACCAGCGAATTCGCATGTTCTGGTTGGCATCCAATGCCGGGTCCGTTAGTGTCCTGCGCTGACGTCGGCCAACCGCATGGCGGAGGCCGAACCGCCGAGTCCCCGGGTCGCAACCAGTGTCCCGAGGAGCCGGGGACCCCACTCCCGGCCGCCCGGGACAGCGTCCAGGGAAGCGGCCGGCAGGGGTGAATCCGTATTCGCGCGCGGACCGATCCGCGCGTGCCTGCGGACGGGCTGCTCCGGCCCGAACCCGTCAGCTAACTCGGTAGGCGGACGAGGAGAGGAGAATCGGTGGAGCCGTCCCGGCCCGCACCCGTTTCACGCTCTGCACGCCCACGGAAGGCAAGCCCGGCGAATGGGCACCCGGCCCGTTTCCGGGGACGCGCGATCGCCGTCGCCGGCGCGCTCGCCGTCGTCTCCGTCGCCCCCCATGCCCTGGCCCCGCACACCGTCGCGGCCGCCCACGCCGACCCGAAGCCCACGACCAAGGAGCTCAGGGCCCAGGCGCTCAAACTCGCCGACCAGCTTGAGCAGATGACCGAGCAGTACAACGGGCTCAAGGTCAAGCTCCAGCAGGCGCAGCGGGCCGCGAAGGTCGCCACCGACAACGCCAAGCGCCAGGAAGAGTCGCTCAAGGGAATCCGCGACAAGGTCGGCGCGCTGGCCGCCACCAGCTACATGCAGGGCGGCTCGGACCCCACGGTGTCCTTCGTCGCCTCCCAGGACCCGCAGGCCGTCCTCGACCAGGCCGCCACGCTCAACTACTTCGCCACCCAGGACAGCACGAGGGTCCTGGGGCTCATGCAGGCCATGCAGGGCGCCCAGCGCGCCCGCAAGTCGGCCGAGGCGCGCGCCCAGCAGGTGGCGCAGCTGCGGAGCCAGCTCGACTCCCAGCGCAAGAAGGTCTCGCAGAGCTATGAGAAGATCCGCGGCAAGCTGGTCAAGGAGGACCCCACCCAGCTCACCAAGCTCCCCACCGTCGGCACGGGCAAGGCCGCGCAGGCGCTGCGGATCGCGATGACCAAGATGGGGCGTCCGTACGTGTGGGGCGCCTCCGGGCCGACCACGTTCGACTGCTCCGGTCTGACGATGTGGGCCTACAAGCAGGTCGGCATCAACCTGCCGCACTACACCGGCAGCCAGTGGAACGCGGGCACGCACGTCTCCGAGAGCGAGCTGCAACCGGGCGACCTGGTGTTCTTCTACTCCGACCTGCACCACGTCGGGATGTACATCGGGGGCGGCAAGATGCTGCACGCCCCGCACACCGGCGACGTCGTGAAGATCGCCCCGATGGGGGGTCGTCCCTTCGCGGGCGGGGTCCGGGTCGCCTGAGCCGAACCCAGCCCAGTCCGGCCCAGTCGACAGCCGGGAGCCCGCCGACCCGCAAGCCGAGGTGACATGGCATCCGCCGGGACGGACCGGGGATGGCACTCGCCCCTCGACCGGAGGTGGCGCGCGATGTTCCGCGGACGGCGGTGGCGGGCGCGGTCAGGGCCCGTGCCGCCGCGGCGGTGACAGGACGAACGGTCTTGCGACGAGCGTTCTTGCGACGAGCGGTGGTGCGACGAGCGGTGGTGCGATGCGACGAACAACGTCCGCGGCGACGCCTGCTGCAGGGACCTACCTGTCAGGCCGTCGGCGCCGCCGCTGCGGGGTCGGACGGAGTTCGCGAAAGTTGGCCGCCTGTTCTCTCCTTGGTGACGCCCGCCGTCCCCTGACGGGCGTCGTCTGTGCACTCCGCTAGATGAGCTGCCTCCGGGCCGCCCACACAACGGCCTCGATAGGGGTGTTGACCTCCAGCCGGTCGCAGATGGTCCGCAGCCGCCGGCGTAGGGTCCGTGCGCTCAGTTCCAGCTTGCGTGCCGCCACATCGGCGGTGACACCGCTGGCGATCTGGGCGAGCAGCCGAATCTCCTCATCGCTCAGCCGCAGATCGTCGATGCCACGTCGCAGCAGTGTGGCCTGTTCCACTCCGTCCTCCCTCGTCCGTGGTTGATGACCGCGGGGATGCAGCCGTCCGCTGCACAGGCACGGGTTGGCCTCGATCTGTACGCGTTGGGTTGCCGGGTCCGGAGCCTTCCGGACTTAGATCATCGGGTTCCTTTGCTGTCTCGCGCGCTTGGCCGGAGGTGGCCGATGGGCCGATTGCTGGGTCGAGCGGGGGAACTCCGGGTGACGATTCACTCGTTGGCCTACCGGACGACGACACGCTCCCAGGTCCGGGCCGGCCCACGACGGCGTGGGGAGGCCCCTTCGGAACGGGGTATGTCTCGCCGGGGACGGGTCACGATCGCCAGCCATCGAAACCGTCCCTTCCGGTTGGACTCACGAAATCTCCGCGCGGACGAAGATCGTGAATCGTTTCAAGCTACGCTCGTGCCGGAACGCTAGGCGGCCGGATCCGGCCCGTCAAGCGCTGGTTAAATGCAATCTGTGCTCGTATGGTTGCCTTGCGTGACCGACTGTCCGGGGGCTAGATATGGAAAACTCCACTACCTGCGAAAACAGATCCGGGGCGGACGAGGAGCGAGTTGCCACAGACCAGTATTCGTGAGGTCGCGAGGCGAGCCGGGGTCTCAGTTGGGACCGTTTCGAATGTCCTAAACCGGCCAGACCTCGTGGCCGAAGCTACCCGTGACCGCGTCCGAGCGGCGATCGAGGAGCTCGGATTCGTCCGGAACGAGTCCGCCAGACGGCTCCGCCAACGCCCCGACCGCACCGCCGGAGAGTTCGGCGACGAGCGCCGGCGGGCCTTCGGCGTCGTCGTCGAGGACCTCACCAACCCCTACGCGACCGATGTCGTCCGCGGCGCCGAGCAAGCGCTCAACGCCTCGGGCCACGACGCCCTCTGGCTGTCGAGCGACCACTCCTCGGCCAAGGAGCGGCGCTCGCTCGAACTGCTGGAGGACCAGCGCGCCGCGGGAGTGATGATCATCCCGGTGGGGCTGGAGTCCGGCGACATCGCCCGGCTGCGCGCGGCGGGCCTCAGCGTCGTGCTGATCGACCGCGACGGGCCCGACGCGTGCTCGGCCCAGGTCGACCATGTCGCGGGCGGCGAGATCGCCGCCGCGCACCTGCTCGGCATCGGCTGCGAGCGGGTGGCGTTCGTGACCGGTGCGCCCGAGCCGCGCCCCTGTGTGGAGCGCCGGGACGGCGCCGCCCGGACCCTCGTCGAGGCGGGTTTCGGTAAGCCCAAGACCCTTGTTCAGGACGCGTTGAGCCCGGCCGAGGGACAGGTCGCCGCGCAGCGGATCATGGAGATGTCGCCGCCGCCGGACGGCGTGTTCTGCGCGAACGACCTGCTGGCCATCGGCGTGATCAACGAGCTGACCCGGCTCGGCGTCAGCGTCCCGGAGGACATCGCGGTCATCGGCTACGACGACATCGAGTTGGCCGCGAGCGCCGCGGTGCCGCTGACGACCGTGCGGCAGCCGAGGCGCGAGCTGGGCGAGGAGGCCGCCGAACTCGCGATGGCCGAGATCAGGGAGGGTAAGGCCCACCAGCACCGGCAGGTGGTGCTCACCCCCGAACTGGTCGTGCGCGAGTCGGCCTGACCTTGTTCGGGCGCTGTTGCGCGCCCGATTCGTGGGCCAATAACCGAATTGGCCAAATGGGTTGGCTCGGATGGACCAGGTTGTCCACAGGGCGTTGTCTCTGTTGACAGGATTTCGCCGATCGTGGTGACTTGGGCCATGGAGGAAGCGACGGAGCAGGCGGTCGAGGCCGCGGCGATCCTGGGGTTCGACCCGTCCGATCCGGCCTTCCGCGCCGACCCGTACCCGCACTACAGGGCGCTGGCGGCCGGCGGACGGCTCCAGCGGACCGACATCGGCCTGTGGGTCGCCACGTCCTACGAGCTGTGCGACCGGGTCCTCCGCGATCCGCGGTTCGGGCACCAGCCGAAGAACGGCGGCCTGTGGCGCGACATCGCCGAACGGCACCGCTCCTTCCTCACCCTCGACCCGCCCGACCACACGCGGCTGCGCGGGCTCGTGAGCAAGGCGTTCACCCCGCGCCTCGTCGAGCGGCTGCGGCCGCGGATCGAGGCGCTCGTCGACGAGCTGCTGGACGCCGCGTCCGGCGAGACCGACCTGGTCTCCGCGCTCGCCTACCCGCTGCCGGTCATCGTGATCAGCGAGATGCTCGGCGTCCCGGCGTGCGACCGCGCGCTGTTCAAGGGCTGGTCGACCTGCCTGGCCCGCGGCCTCGACCCCGACTTCCTGCTGCCGGGCGAGGAGATCAGGCGCCGCGACGACGCGCGCGAGGAGTTCGGGGCCTACTTCCGCGAGCTGGCGGCGTGCCGCCGCGCGCGCCCGCGCGACGACCTGCTCAGCGCGCTCGTGCGCGTGTCGGACGGCGGCGACGTCCTGTCGGAGGACGAGCTGGTCGCCACCTGCGTGCTGCTGCTCGTCGCGGGCCACGAGACGACCGTCAACCTCATCGGCAACGGCGCGCTGGCGCTGCTGCGCTCCCCCGAGCAGCTCGCCGCGTTCCGGGCGCGGCCGTGCGACGCCCCGGCGGCCGTGGAGGAGGTCCTGCGCTACGACCCCCCTGTCCAGCTCACGATGCGCGCCGCCCTCGACGACGTCGAGCTGGAGGGCTCGCTCATCGAACGCGGACGGCTCGTCCTCCTGCTGACCGGCGCCGCCAACCGCGACCCGGCCGCCTTCCGCGACCCGGACCGCCTCGACCTGCGCCGCTACGCCGCCCCCCGCGCGCGGGGCCGCGAGGCCCCGCACCACCTCACGTTCGGCCACGGGATCCACTTCTGCCTGGGCGCGCCCCTGGCCCGCCTTGAGGGCCAGATCGCGCTCCGCAAACTCTTCGAGCGCGACGTGGCCCTCACCGGCGCGCCCCTCGCCTACCGCGAGAACCTCGTCCTGCGCGGCCTACGCGCCCTTCCCGTGACCCTCTGACGCCCGCCCGGCAAAGGGCCCGCCGTCGAGCGCCACGGCGCGGACAGGCGCCCCTCAGAGCCCCTCCGCCCTACGCGGCGAAAGGGCGACGGGGAACGCGCCGGCGCCGCTCAGCCCGAGGGGGCCGCCGGTGCCGCGGCACCGGCCGAGCGGTCGCGATCACTCGGGCTTGACCAGGGGGAACAGGATCGTCTCGCGGATGCCCTTGCCGGTGAAGGCCATGATCATGCGGTCGATGCCGACGCCGACGCCGCCGGTGGGGGGCATGGCGTACTCCAGCGCGCGCAGGAAGTCCTCGTCGAGCTGCATGGCCTCGACGTCGCCGCCCGCCGCGAGCAGGGACTGCTCGGTGAGGCGGCGGCGCTGCTCGACGGGGTCGGTCAGCTCGGAGTAGCCGGTGCCGAGTTCGGTGCCGAAGCCGATGAGGTCCCACTTCTCGGTGAGCAGCGGCTCCGCGCGGTGCTGGCGGGCCAGCGGGGACGTCTCGACCGGGTAGTCCATGACGAAGGTGGGCTGCACGAGCGTGTGCTCGACCAGCTCCTCGAACAGCTCCTCGACGAGCTTGCCCTGCCCCCACTTCGGGTCCCACGCGATGCCGCGCGCGTCGGCGAGCCCCCGGACGGTGTCGATCGGCGTGTGCGGCGTGACCTCTTCGCCGACCGCGTCCGACACCAGGGAGTACAGGGTGACGCGGGGCCACGCGGCACCGCCGAGGTCGATCTCGACACCGTCGCGAACGACCACGGTCGTGCCGAGCGCGGCGACGACCGCCCGCTGGTACATCCGCTGGGTCAGGTCGGCCATGTCGTTGTAGTCGAGGTAGGTGCCGTAGGCCTCCAGCATCGTGAACTCCGGGTTGTGCGTGGAGTCCGCGCCCTCGTTCCGGAAGTTCCGGTTGATCTCGAAGACCTTGTCGATGCCGCCGACGACGAGCCGCTTGAGGTACAGCTCGATCGCGATGCGCAGGTAGAGGTCCATGCCGTAGGCGTTGATGTGCGTCTGGAACGGGCGCGCCGCCGCCCCGCCGTGGATCGGCTGGAGCATCGGCGTCTCGACTTCGAGGTAGCCCTCGTCCTGCCAGAAGTCGCGCGCGGCGCGGACGGTGGCGCTGCGGACCCGCGCCATCCTGCGGGCCTCGTCGTTGACGATCAGGTCGACATAGCGCTGCCGCACCCGGGCCTCGGGGTCGGTGAGGCCGGCGTGCTTGTCCGGAAGCGGTCGCAGGCACTTGGAGGTGATCGCGAAGGACTCGGCCATGACCGACAGCTCGCCGCGGCGGGAGGTGATGACCTCGCCCTCGACGCCGATGTGGTCGCCGAGGTCGACCTCGCGCTTCCAGAAGTCGAGCCGCTCCTGACCGACGTTGGCCAGCGACAGCATGACCTGGATGTCGCCGCCGCCGTCCCGGATGGTGGCGAAGCACAGCTTCCCGGTGTTGCGGACGAGCATGACGCGACCGGTGACGCCGACCTTCTCGCCCGTCTCGGTGCCCGGCTCCAGGTCCGGGTGTTTCTCGCGGATCTCGGCGATGGTCGCCGTGCGCGGGAAGGTCACCGGGTACGGGTCGGTCCCGCTCTCGCGGAGGCGGTCGAGCTTCTCGCGGCGGACGCGCATCTGCTCGGGCAGCTCGGCGCCGGCGTCCCCGCTCGGAGCGGTGTCGTTGGTCTCGTCACTCACGGCTCAAGGCTATCCAGCCCGCTCGGTGCGCCGCGAACCACTTCCCGGACGGCCCCCGGCCCGCGCGCCAGCACGGGGCCGAGGTCGCGGGCGAGGGCGGCGGCCAGCGTCCGGAAGGCGCGGACCTCGGCGGACGGGTCGTCCCGCCGGCTGGTGAGGACGCTGTTGTCCCACGGCGCGTCCACGATCGGGAGGTACCGGACACCGGGCCAGGAGTAGAAGCGGGCGAACGAGGCGAGCCCGGACCCGGTGCCGCGCCCGGCGGCGACGCTGGCGAGGGCCTCGTGCGGGTTGCGGGCCTGGTCGGGGCCGCGGCGGGGCCCGGCGCCGCCGCGCGCGGAGTTGAAGTACAGGTAGTCCCGGAACGCGCGCGGGGTCGTGGGCGGCAGGGTGAGGAACGGCAGGTCGAGGATGTCGGAGAGGCGCGCGGAATCCGCGTCGCCGAGGGGGCTGGACGCGGGGACGATGACGATCCGCGGCTCGGTCGTCAGCACGTCGACCGCCACCCGGTCGTCGTCCACCGCGGGGCGGACGAACGCCACGTCCACCTTGCGCTGGAGGAGCGCCGACACGTGCTCGGTGAAGTCCAGCGGCTCGATGTGGAGCCGTGTCAGCGGCCTGGCCTGCCGGAACGCGCGGATGATCGCCGGTGTCAGCTCGGCGGACCCGTGCCCCATCACGCCGACCCGCAGCACCGGCTCGGCGTCGCCCGAGCCGAGGTCGGCGACGGACCCGGCGGCGGCGGCGACGGCGGCGAGCGCGGCCCTGGCGTGCGGGACGAACCGCTCCCCGGCCTCGGTCAGCCGCAGCGGGGAACGCTCCAGCAGCGGCACGCCCAGCTCGCGTTCGAGCCGCGCGACATGCCCGGTCACGGCGGGCGGCGACAGGAACAGCCGCTCGGCGGCCCGCGCGAACCGTCCCTCCTCGACCACCGCGAGGAACGACGCCAGCTCCCGCAACTCCATACCGTCCACGGTAGCCACCGGCCGATCCGGCGATCCGGCCCGGGTTCACGAAATGTAAAGAGATGCGGAGTTCAGGGGTTTCGCGACGTAGACAGGGGCTCATGGCTGCCACGACCTCGTCATCCGTCTCGTCCCGGCCGCGCCGCGCCGCCGGGCCGGGCGCGGTCGCATCGATCATGTTCGGCGTCGGCTGGGGCGCGAACCAGTTCGCCTCGCTGCTCGGGCTCTACAGCGGGAGGCTGCACCTCGGCGACGGCGCCGCGCAGGCGATGTTCGGGATCTACGCGCTGGGGCTGGTGCCGGGCCTCGTGCTCGGCGGGCCCGCCTCCGACCGGCTCGGGCGGCGGCGGATCGCGCTGCCGTTCGCGTCCGTGTCCGCGCTGGTGACGCTGGTGCTGATGGCGGGCGCGTCGGCCCCGGCGCTGCTGTACGTGGGCCGTTTCCTGGCGGGCATCGTGACCGGCGCGGTCCTCGCGACCGGGACGGCGTGGGCGAAGGAGCTGTCGCCCCGCTCGGGGACGCGGCTGACGGCGCTGGCGGTCTCGGCCGGCTTCGGCGCCGGGCCGCTGGTGGCCTCGCTGGTCGCGCAGTGGGCCCCGGACCCGCTGGTCACCGCCTACGTCCCGCATCTGCTGATCATGGTGGCGGCGGTGCCGCTGGCGTTCCGCGTCCGCGAGACGAGCGTCCGGCGGCCGAAGCCGGTCGAGGGCCGGGGGCCGCGGCTCGGCGGGGTCGGGCGGGCGCGGTTCTGGCAGGTCGTGGCGCCCGTCGCGATCTGGACGTTCACCGCGCCGGTCACCGCGTTCGCGGTGCTCCCGACGCGGGTGCCCGTCCGGCATCTGCCGATCGTGTACTCGGGGGTCATGACGGCGCTGACGCTGGCGGCCGGGATGGCGGCGCAGCCGGTGGCGCGGCGCCTGGAGGGGCGGCATCCGCGCCTGGTCGCGCGCACCGGGCTGGCGGGGATCATCTCCGGCCTCGTCGCGGCCGCGCTGACCGTCGGGCTGGAGCAGCCCGCGCTGAACGCGGTCGCGGCCCTGCTCCTCGGCGGCGGGTACGGGTTCGTCCTGAACTACAGCCTCACGGAGGTCGCGCGCATGGCGCGGCCGGGTGAGCTCGCCGGTCTGACCGCCGCCGCATACGCCCTGGTCTACGTGGGGATGTTCACGCCGCTGGTGCTCACGAGGCTGGACGGCCTCGTCCCGCTGGACGCGCTGCTGGCGACGCTCGCCGTGCTGGCCTCGGCCTGCCTCGCCTACGTGTGGCGGCGGAACGCCACGGCGCGGCCGGAGGCGGCGGAGCGGCTCACGGAGTGTTCCGCTGGTAGATGAGCCGCAGCCCGACGAGGGTGAGCCACGGCTCGAACACGTCGATGCGGCGCGACTCCTCCAGCACGAGCGGCGCCAGGCCGCCGGTCGCGATGACCGTGACGTCCTGCGGGTCGTCGGCGAGTTCCTCCGCCATCCGCGCGACGATGCCGTCGACCTGCCCGGCGAAGCCGAAGATGATCCCGGACTGGAGCGCCTCGACGGTGTTCTTGGCGATCACGCTGCGCGGCCGGACCAGCTCGATCTTGTGGAGCTGGGCGCCGCGCGAGGACAGCGCGTCGATCGAGATCTCGATGCCGGGCGCGATCGCGCCGCCGACGTACTCGCCCTTCGCCGAGACCGCGTCGAAGGTGGTGGCGGTGCCGAAGTCGACGACGATCGCGGGGCCCCGGTGCAGGTGGACGGCCGCCAGCGCGTTCACGATGCGGTCGGCGCCGACCTCCTTGGGGTTGTCCATCCGGACGGGGACCCCGGTCTTGACGCCCGGCTCCACGATCACCGCGGACACGTCGCCGTAGTAGCGGCGGCACATCTCCCGCATCTCGTGCAGGACGGACGGGACCGTGGAGCACAGCGCGATGCCGCTGATGTCGGTGTCGGCCAGCAGCGGGCTCTGCTGGACGAGCCCCTGCAGGACCACGGCGATCTCGTCGGCGGTGCGCCGCGGATCGGTGTTGATCCTCCAGTGCTCGATGACCTCCTCGCCCTCGAACAGGCCGAGGACCGTGTGGGTGTTACCGACGTCGATGGTGAGCAGCATCAGGTCCCCGCTGGTCAGGTGAAGTCAAGGCCGATGTCGAACACGGACGCCGAGTGCGTCAGCGCGCCGACCGCAAGGTAGTCGACCCCGGTCACGGCAACGTCTCGGGCCCTGTCCAGGGTAAGGCCACCACTGGCCTCCAGCTCCGCCTTCCCCCCGACCAGGGCGACGGCCTCGGACATCTCCGCGTCGCTCATGTTGTCGAGGAGGATCGCGCGGGCGCCGACCGCGAGGGCCTCCGCGACCTGGTCGAGGGTGTCGCACTCGACCTGGATGTGCAGGGACGGGTAGACGGCGCGGACGGCCTCGTACGCCTTGGAGACGCTCCCGGCGGCGGCGATGTGGTTGTCCTTGATCAGCGCGGAGTCGTGCAGGCCCATCCGGTGGTTGACGCCGCCTCCGCACCGCACGGCGTACTTCTGGAGCGCGCGCAGGCCGGGCAGCGTCTTGCGGGTGTCGCGGACCCTGGCCTTGGTGCCCTCCATCGCGTCCGTCCAGCGGCGCGTGGCGGTCGCGATTCCGGACAGGTGGGTGAGCAGGTTCAGGGCCGTCCGTTCGGCGCGCAGCACGGCCCGGGTCGGCCCCTCCACCGAGATGAGCACCTGCCCGGGCACGACGCGGTCCCCGTCGGCGACCTTCGCCTCGTAGGCGACCTCCAGCGCCTCGAACACGACGGCGGCGACCGGGATCCCGGCGACGACCCCCTCCTCGCGGGCGGTGAAGTCCCCGGTCGAGGGGTCCCGCGGCGCGAAGATCGGCTCGCTGGTGACATCGGCCTCGCCGTCCTCGGCGAGCGCCGTCCGGACGACGTCCTCCACAGCCTGTGGATCGAGCCCGGCGGTCCTGAGCGTCCCGTCCAGTTCCGGTGTCATGCGCGGCTTCCTTCCTGGCGTTCGTAGGTCGTGGTGAGAGCGTTCCCGTCCAGGCGGGTGACGAGGTGGCCGCGCCAGGTCCCGTCGGCGCGGTCGGGGAAGTCCTCGCGCCAGTGGCTGCCCCGGGTCTCCTCCCGGAGCCGCGCGGCGGCCGCGATCGCGGACGCGACCGTGTGCAGGTTGGTGACCTCCCACGCCGCGACGCCCGGCGCCTGCTCCCGCCGCGGCGCGGACGGCTCCGAAAGCTCGGACAGCTCGCGGACCGCCGTCGCGAGGCCCTCGGCGCCTCGGAGCACGCCGACATGGGACGTCATGATCCGCTGGATCTCGCCGCGCAGCCCCGGATCGAGGAGGCCGCCTGCTCTCCGCTCATCTGCCGGCAGGTCCGTGCCGGGCGGGCCGGCGAGGTCGTCCTCGATCGCGGTGGCGATCCGGGCCGCGAACACGAGCCCCTCCAGGAGGGAGTTGGACGCGAGCCTGTTCGCGCCGTGGACGCCCGTGCAGGCGACCTCCCCGCATGCGTACAGGCCCGGAACGGACGTCCGTCCGAACAGGTCCGTGCGGACGCCTCCGCTCGCGTGGTGCGCCGCGGGGACGATCGGGATCGGCTCGGTCACCGGGTCGATCCCGTGGTGCCGGCAGGCGGCGAGGATCGTCGGGAAGCGGTGCTCCCAGGTAGCGGCGCCGAGGTGCCGGCCGTCCAGGTACATGTGGGACGCGCCGGTCTCGTGCATCCGGTTGATGATCCCCTTGGCGACGACGTCGCGGGGGGCGAGTTCGGCCAGTTCGTGGCGGCCGGTCATGAAGCGCTCGCCCGCGTGGTCGACCAGGTGGGCGCCCTCGCCGCGCACCGCCTCGGAGATCAGCGGCTGCTGCCCGGCGGCGTCCGCGCCGAGCCAGAGCACCGTCGGGTGGAACTGGACGAACTCAAGGTCGGTGACGGCCGCCCCGGCGCGCAGCGCGAGCGCGACGCCGTCGCCGGTGGAGACCTCGGGGTTGGTCGTGGCGGAGAACACCTGCCCGAGCCCGCCGGTGGCGAGGACGACGGCGCGGGCGCGGACGGCTCCGACGCCGCCCGGCTGGCCCTCGCCCATGACGTGCAGGGTGATCCCGGCGGCCCGTCCCGAGGCGTCCTTCAGCAGGTCGAGGACCAGTGCGTGCTCGATGACCTCGACGCCGGAGTCCTTGAGCGCGGCGAGCAGCGCGCGGCTGATCTCGGCGCCGGTCGCGTCGCCGCCCGCGTGCGCGATGCGGCGCCGGTGGTGGCCGCCCTCCCTGGTCAGCTCGATGTCGCCGGAGCCGGAGCGGTCGAAGGCGGCGCCGAGGTCGATGAGCCCGCGCACGGCCTCCGGCCCCTCGGTGACCAGGGCCCGGACGGCGTCCTCGGCGCAGATCCCGACACCGGCGGTCAGCGTGTCGGCGAGGTGCTCCTCCGGGGTGTCGTCGGGGGCGAGCGCGGCGGCGATCCCGCCCTGCGCCCAGCGGGTCGACCCCGCGTCCAGCAGTGCCTTGGTGACCAGCAGCACCCGCCCGCGCGGCCGGCACCGCAGCGCGGTGACCAGGCCGGCGATGCCGGATCCGATGACGACGACGTCGGTCTCGGTGGTCCAGCCGGGGGCGGGGGCCGCGAGAACGGAAGGGATCATGAGCCCTCCTCGGGGTTCGGTTCTCGTCATTGTGACATTAACCCCGGGAGCCGCCAATGAATCGGGACGAAGGTCACATTGACGGAGAACTTTCCGGGCAAGCGAAACGGCCGTACGCCCCCGGGCATACGGCCGATACGGCACGCGGATCAGCGCTCAGGCGGGGCGCCGAGGTCCAGGGGCAGGTTGTCGATCAGGTGGGTGGCGCCGACCCGGCCCGCCGCGGCGAGCACGGCGGGGCCGGTGTGCGCGTCCGCGACCTCAAGGAACGTCGCCGGATCGACCAGGACGAGGTAGTCCAGCGTGAGCGGGGGCTCGGCCGTCGCGGCCTCGGCCAGGACGGCCCGCGCCGCGCCGGCGATCGCCTCCGGGCCGCCCCGGGCCGCGTCCGCGCCCGCGCGCAGGGCCCGCGACAGCGCGAGCGCCGTCGCGCGCTCGTCCGCCGACAGGTAGCGGTTGCGGCTCGACAGCGCGAGGCCGTCGGGCTCCCGGACGGTCGGCGCGCCGACGACCTCCACCGGCAGGTTCAGGTCGAGGACCATCCGCCGGATCATCGCGAGCTGCTGCGCGTCCTTCTGCCCGAAGACCGCGACGTCCGGGCGCACCAGGTTGAACAGTTTCAGGACGACCGTGAGCATCCCGTCGAAATGGCCCGGCCGCGTCACGCCCTCCACCCGGGCGCCCATCGGCCCCGACCGCACCGTGACCTGCGGCTCCGTCGGATACATGACCTCGCGCCCCGGGGCGAACACGAGGGCGGCGCCCTCCTCGGCGCAGGCCCGCAGGTCCGCGTCGAACGTCCGGGGGTAGCGGTCGAAGTCCTCGCCGGGGCCGAACTGCAACGGGTTGACGAACACGCTCACGGCCACCACGTCCGCGCGCCGCCGCGCCTCGCGGATCAGCGACCGGTGCCCCTCGTGCAGCGCGCCCATGGTCGGGACGAGGGCGAGGCTCCCCCCGGCCGCCGCCCTGGCCTCCGCCAACTCCTCGCGCGTCCTGACGACGGCGGGCATCGCGGACATCGGGTCCTCCTCGATCGTTGGGGGCGGTCGGCCCGCTCAGTCGGCCAGCGCTTCGAGGAGGCGTTCGGCGTCCTCGGGTTTGAGCAGTCCCGCGCCGAGCGCGCGGTCGGCGGTGAGGCGGGCCAGCGCCACGTAGGCGCGGCGGCTCTCGGGCGACACCCGGCCGAGTTCGGCGACATGGTCGGCGACGGTGCCCGCGTCGCCGCGCGCGACCGGCCCGGTGAGGCCGTCGATGCCGAGGCGCAGCCCGTTGTCGAGCGCCGCGCCGAGCAGCGGGCCGAGCATCCGGCCGGGCTCGGCGACCCCCGCGCCGCGCAGCAGGTCCATCGTCTCGACGACCAGCGTGACCAGGTGGTTCGCGCCTCCGGCGAGGGCCGCGTGGTAGAGCGGGCGGCGCTCCTCGGGGATCCACACCGGCTCGCCGCCCATCTCCAGCACGAGCGCCTCGGCGACCGGGCGCAGCGGCTCGGGCGCGGTCACGCCGAACGAGATGCCGGTGAGGCGGTTCACGTCGTCGGGCCGTCCGGTGAAGGTCATGACCGGGTGCAGCGCGAGCGGCAGCGCCCCGGCCCGCGTGACCGGGTCCAGGACGGACGCCCCGTACCGTCCGCTCGTGTGCGCGACGAGCTTGCCGGTCACCTCGACCCCCGCGCCGACGAGCCCGGCGGCGAGTTCCGGCAGGGCGTCGTCGGGGACGGTGAGGAGCACCAGGTCGGCGGCGGCCACGACCTCGTGCGGGGGCGCGACGTCCACGCCGGGGAGCCGCTGCTCGATCCGCTCCCGCGACCGCTCGGACACCGCCGCGGCGGCCACGACGCGGTGTCCGGCGCCGGCGAGCGCGGCGCCGAGCGCCGTCCCGACGCGTCCGGCGCCGACGACGCCGACCGCCAGCCGCGCGGGCCGCTCCCCGGCGCCGCCCGGACCGTCTCCGGGGCCGTTCCCGGGCGCGGCGGCAGGGGGCGTGGCATGTGAATCCATCGGTTCGTTCCAGTCCTCAGGTAGGTACCGGACGTGCGCGACCCAATGTACTCGCGGGCCCGTGGCCTGACGTCCGGCGGATGGCACGGCGCCTGTGCGGCGGGGTGGCACCGCGCGGACACTACCCGAGCCGACCATGCCATCCCACACGAGTAAGGACTCAGCTACCAGGTGTGACGATCATCTCCCTGATCCGGCCACACTTTCTGGACGACGGAGGGTCATCTCTTGCGGCGCGCCGAAAGGCGAGCGTATCTCTGGATTGCGACGGCGCCGTCACCATAAGTGAAACCCTCGGACGCACCCGAGCCATCGCGGACGGCCCGGCGGTAGGGGAACGGACCCGCTCCTACCACCTCGGAAAGGCCGCCCGCACCCCACTCCGCCCCACCGCTAACCGTCGTCCCCTGCGGTGGGGCGGAGCCAACCCTCATCACGCATCGCACCCGGTTTGGGACCGCGCCGATCCCGCCCCGGGCGCCCTCGCGCACTCAGTCGGTGGCGAGGGACTCGACGATGGACGCCTTGGCGGCGCGCCGCGCGGGCATGACCGCCGCGACCGTCCCGGCGGCGCCCGCGAGCACGACGAAGCCGACGACCTGGAGGTAGGGCAGCGAGAAGACCGACCCCTCCGCCATCGCGCGGGTCGCGGCCCAGCCGAACGCGATCCCGAGCACGACCCCGGTGGACGCCCCGATCACGGCCATGACCAGCGCCTCGACCGACAGCATCCGGCGGAGCTGGCGGCGGGTGAGGCCGAGGGCGCGCAGCAGCGCCGACTCGCGCGTCCGTTCCACGACCGACAGCGTCAGCGTGTTCGCGATCCCGAACAGCGCGATGACGATCGCCAGCCCGAGCAGCCCACCGAAGATCATCAGCATCATGTCGATCGCGTTGCTGACGCTCTCCTCGAACTCCGCCCCCGAGTACACCTTCGCGGTCGGGTAGGGCCGCGCCGCGTCCTCGACGACGCGCCGCGCCGCCTCCGGGGGCACCCCGTCCTTGTCCTGGATGTAGATCGCCGACTGGCCGGGGGCACCGAAGTACCGGCGGAAGTCCGCCTCCGGCACCAGGACCTCGCCGACCGGCGCGGGCGAGGTGTACACCGCGGCGATCTTGACGGGCACGGTTCCGTGCGCGGTCTTGAGCTGGACGGTCCGGCCCGCCGACAGCCCGTTCCTGTTCGCGATCAGCTTGTCGACCAGCACGGTCCCGGGCTGGAGGCCGCCCGGCTTGAGCGCCGCCTCCGACCCCGCCTCGATGCGGGGCTTGAGCACGGTGCCGAGCGCCCTGCCGGTCAGGCTGGCGACCGTCACCGACCTGCCGCCGATCTCGGTGTCCTTGCCCAGCACCTCGAAGACCTGGGCGAACTCCGGCCGCTTGGCCAGCGTCTCGGCGAGCGCGTGCGGGACGACCCCGCCGCTGTCGCGGCCGGGCCCCGCGCCGCCGCGCGCCTCCACCTGGAACTCCACCGGGTACTGCTCCGCGAGCTTGGCCGCCGAGGTCGCCTTGCTGCTCGCCGCGACCACCGCGAACAGGCTCATCAGCCCGACGCCGACGGTCAGCGCGATCGTCGTCGTGGCGGTGCGGCGCGGCGTGCGGCGGGCGTTCTCCACCGCCAGCCGCCCCGGGACGCCGCCGAGCCGCGCCGGGATCGCGCCGGCGACGCGTCCGAACGGGCGCACCAGCGCGGGCATGCCCGTGACCACCGCCAGGAAGAACACGCCGCCGCCGAGCGCGACGACGTACATCGCGGTCGGCCCCTTCCCCATCTGGAGCGAGCCGAGCCCGCCGAGCGCGAGCCCGGCCGCCCCGAGCAGGACGGTCAGCGCCGTCCGGACGCGCCCGAGCCGGAACCGGCCCCCGCCTGGCTCCAGCTCCGAGCGCAGCGCCGCGACCGGCGGCACGCGCGTCGCCGCCCGCGCCGGCAGCAGCGCGGAGAGCACGGTCACCGTCACGCCGACCGCCAGCCCCACCACGACCGTGCGCCCGGCGAAGGCCAGCCCGCTCACCGGCACCTCCGAGGCGAACCGGCTGAGAGCGGCGACCGCGCCCGCGCCGAGCCCGATCCCTGCGAGGATGCCGAGCAGCGAGCCGACCAGGCCGACCACCGCCGACTCCACCAGGACGCCGCCGAACACCTGCCGCCGGGTCGCGCCGACGCAGCGCAGCAGCGCCATCTCCCGCATCCGCTGCGCGATCAGGATCGAGAACGTGTTGTAGATGACGAGGGCCGAGACCAGCATCGCCACCAGCCCGAAGATCAGCAGGCCGGTGCGGATGATCTCGGTGTCCGCGCCCGCGCCCTTGGCGAGCCGCTTGGCGAGCCCGTCCCCGGTGAGCACCTCGTAGGAGCCGCCGACGGCGGCGGCGACCGCGGCCCGGTCCGGCCCGAGGACGTCGATCTCCGTGTAGCTCTTCCTGCCCGTCATCGCCTGCGCCGTCGTGGCGTCGAACCCCACCCCGCCCTGGGCGCTGACCTCGTTGTCGATGCCGAAGTCGACGATCCCGACGACGGAGAAGCGGTGCGGGCGCCCCGCGTGGTCGAGGACGGTCACCGCGTCCCCGACCTTGTATCCGGCCCGGTCGGCGACCTCCTGGTTGAGCACCGCCTCGGCGGCGCCGGACGGCGCGCGGCCCTTGTCCACGTCGAACCGCAGCAGCCGCCCGGTCGGCACCGACAGGCCGAAGGTCGGGTAGTCGCCGACGGTCTTGCCGTCCTTGCCGACGAGCGCGGCCTCCCCGCGCACCGCGCCCTGCGCGTCGGTCACCCCCGGCAGGCCCCGCACCTTGCGCAGGACGTCGGCGGGGATACCGGTCTCATCGTCCGGCCCCTTGCCGGCGCCGCGGCTCGGCAGGATCGCCACGTCCACCTTGCCGGCGGACTTCGCGAAGGTCTTGGCGACCCCCTGCTCCATCGTGTCGGTCAGCACGAACGTGCCGGAGATGAACCCCACGCCCAGCGTGATCGCCACGGCGGTCAGCAGCAGGCGCAGCTTGTGGGCGAGCAGGCCCGCGAGTGTCGTCCGCAGCATCACGCCCCCAGGCTCTTGAGGCGGTCGAGCACCGCGTCCGGCGTCGGGCGGACGATCTCCGAGACGATCTCCCCGTCGCGCAGGAACACCACCCGGTCCGCATACGAGGCCGCCACCGGGTCGTGGGTGACCATGACGATCGTCTGGCCCATCTCCCGCACCGACGAGCGCAGGAACCCGAGCACCTCGGCGCCCGCGCGGGAGTCGAGGTTGCCGGTCGGCTCGTCGGCGAAGATCACGTCCGGCCGGGCGACGATCGCCCGCGCGCACGCGACCCGCTGCTGCTGCCCGCCCGACAGCTCGCTCGGCCGGTGCCCGAGCCGCTCGCGGAGCCCGACCACGTCCACGACCCGGTCGAACCACGCCCGCTCGACCTTGCGGCCCGCGAGGTCGAGCGGCAGCCGGATGTTCTGCTCAGCGGTCAGCGTCGGCAGCAGGTTGAACGCCTGGAACACGAACCCGACCCGCTCCCGGCGCAGCATCGTGAGCTGCCGGTCGTTCAGGCCGGTCAGCTCGGCGTCGCCGAGCATGATCCGTCCCTCGGTGACGGTGTCGAGGCCCGCCAGGCAGTGCATCAGCGTCGACTTGCCCGACCCGGACGGCCCCATGATCGCGGTGAAGGCGCCGTCCGCGAACCCGACGCTGACCCCGCGCAGCGCGTGCACGGCCGCGTCACCGGACCCGTACACCTTCGACACGCGGTCGGCCGCGACCGCCGGCGCTTTCGCCGCGTCCGGCGCTCCCCCGGGTGGGCTGGTGAACGTGCTGGTCACGGCGACTCCTTCGTGGATGGGGACGGTCGTGCTCCACGCTAGGAATCGGCGCCGCTCCCGCCATCGCCCCCACGGCCACGGTTCGCGTCAGCCATGTGGCGCGTCCGGAACGCCCCGTACGACCTGAGTCGTACGCCCCCGTCAGCCGTCCTACCGACTCAGCGGCTCCCCGGCCGCCACGGCATGCGATCGGCAACCCCCGGCAGACCGCGCCCGCGACCGGCAGGCCGGGGGGCGCCGCCGGTGGCCACGGCCTCGGTCTCGACCGGAGCCCGCGAACTCCGCCGGGGGACCGCGTTCTCCCAGGGCAGGCGGCGGGTTCGGCCGGGCAAGGCTCCGACCAGGCGATTCGTCGATCGGAGGCGATGCGAGGTCGGTCAACGCGTCCGGAACGCGCGCGAGCGCCGGGGGCCCGAAGGACCCCGGCGCTCGCGGCTGAGACCGGGACGGCTCAGTGGTTCAGGTAGTTCACCGACGCGCCGCCCTTGCAGCCGGCGTTCGCGATGCCGACGACGGCGATCGCGTTGCCGCAGACGTCGATCGGGATGGAGATCGGGGCGATGATCTGGTTGCCGCCCAGGATCGACCCGTTACCGCTGGTGTGGTTGTTCGAGAACTGGCCGCCGTGCCCGTGTCCGTGGCCGTGCCCGTGCCCGTGGCCGTGGCCATCGGCGAAGGCGGGGCCGGCGGTCAGGATCGAGCCGGTGACGGCGAAGCCGATGATGCCGGTAGCGGCAAGCTTCTTGATCACGTGAATCCTCCCGTACGTCGGGTTTCGGTGGACCCGATGGACATTGCCCGAGGCCATCCGCATGAATGGCATCGCGTACGGTAGTTACCCAGCTACCGTCTGGTAGCGGAAATGCAATCCCCAAGCTGTCTGACAATAGTCATCAAGCGGTGACCAAGTCGTTACGGTGAGTCGTCTCTTTGGCCGCTTTTGACCAGACCCGTCTCATACGCGAACACGACCGCCTGGACCCGGTCCCGAAGCCCCAGTTTCATCAGGATCCGCCCCATGTGCGTCTTGACGGTCGCCTCCGACACATACAGCCGCGCCGCGATCTCCGCGTTGGACATCCCGCGCGCGACCAGCCGCAGCACCTCGCCCTCCCGCTCGGTCAGGCTCTCCAGCGCCCCGGTCGCCCGCTCCTGCGCGTCCGGCAGGTGCAGCGCGAACCGGTCCAGCAGCCGCTTGGTCGTGCTCGGCGCGACCACCGCGTCCCCCGAGTGCACCGCCTTGATCGCCTCGATGAGCTGCGCGGGGCCCGCGTCCTTCAGCAGGAACCCGCCCGCCCCCGCCTTGATCGCCGCGAACGCGTACTCGTCGAGGTCGAACGTCGTCAAGATCACGACCTTCGGCCCGGACGCCGCCACCACCCGCCGGGTGGCCTCGATGCCGTCCATCCGGGGCATCCGCACGTCCATCAGGACGACGTCGGCCGCCGTGGCCCGCAGCAGCTCCAGCGCCTGAACGCCGTCGGCCGCCTCCCCCACCACATCGATGTCGGGCTGCGCGTCCAGGACCATCTTGAACCCGGCCCGCACCAGCTCCTGATCGTCGACGAGGGCCACCCGGATCGGGCCCTCGTCCGCAAGCTCGTCCACACTGCCTCCCAGCACGCTCCTGCCACCTCCCACCCAACACCCAGCCGCGGACCCCTCCGGTCACGCCGCCTCGCGGACGGGGATCCGCGCGACCACCTCGAACCCGCCGCCCGGACGCGGCGCCGCCCGGACGCTGCCCCCGTACACCGCCGCGCGCTCGCGCATCCCGACCAGGCCGTGCCCGCGCCCGTCGTTGACCGCGGCGGCACCGCGCCCGTCGTCCACGACACGGATCTCGACGGTGTCCCCGGCATAGCAAAGCCGGACATGGGCGGACACACGCAATCCGCCGTGTTTAAGCGTGTTGGTCAGAGCCTCCTGGACGATCCTGAACACGGTGAGCTGCCGCCCCTCCGACATGGCCGCGGGTGAGCCGTCCACGCCCATCGTCACCGAAAGCCCCGAGGCGCGGAGCTGTTCCACCAGGTCATCGAGCTGCGCGACCCCGGGCTGCGGCGCGTACTCGCCCGCGTCGTCGTCCTCGCGCAGGACGCCGAGCAGCCGCCGCATCTCCCCCAGCGCCAGCCGTCCGGTCGAGGAGATCGTCTCCAGCGCCTGCCGCGCCCGCACGACGTCGGTGTTGATGGCGTAGGACGCGCCGTCCGCCTGGACCACGATCACGCTGACGTTGTGCGCGATGACGTCGTGCAGCTCCCGCGCGATCCGGCCGCGCTCGGCGGCCATCGCCATCTGCACCTCGGCGTCCCGCTCGCGCTCCAGCCGCTCGGCGCGCTCCTCCACCGACCGCAGGTAGGCGCGCCGCGTCCGCATGTGCAGGCCGAGGATCCACACGCCCGCCACCACCGCCGTCATCGCGAGGAACGTGAACTTCCTGTCGTTCGCGTCGACCGGGTACCGGAGCGTCGCCATGAGCGTCCCCAGCTCGCCGATCAGCGCTGTGGCCACCCCCCACCGGAAGGCGCAGCCCGCCGTGACGGTGTAGATCCCCATCAGGATGGCGATGTTCGCGGGCAGGACGGGGATGTGCAGCGCCCACTGGACGAACGAGACGGCGGCGACGACCGCGAAGACCGTCCGGGGGAACGTCCGGCGCAGCACCATCGGCACCAGCAGCGCGGCCGTGACCGCCACATATCTGTTCCCGCTCAGATCGGGACCGTTGCCGAGCAGCACCGGGAACACCAGTACCAGCACCGGCGCGACGAGGAACGCGTCGACCAGCGGCTTCCTGCCGCGCAACCACTCCCAGAACCTCGGGGCCATGCCGTCAGCGTAAGGACACGCAGGTCAGCCTCGGATCAGCCGCAAGTCGGAACCGGCTCCACCCCAAGGATGGACCTCGGCGGCGGCGACCCACGGTAACCTCACAGGAGTGCCGATGCCCGTGACCGAATGGCTGACCTGGCGCACCGCGATGGAGCGGGCCCTGTACGGCGAGGAGGGCTTCTACCGGCGCGGGGAACGCCCCGCCGAGCACTTCCGCACCTCCGTGACCGCCTCCCCCCGCTTCGCCGCCGCGATCGCCCGGCTGCTGGCCGAGATCGACGCCGCGCTCGGCCATCCCGCCCGGCTGGACATCGTCGACATCGGCGCCGGTTCCGGACGGCTCCTGGCCAACGTGCTGGCCTGCGCGCCCCCCGCCCTCGCCGACCGGCTCGCGCCGACCGCCGTGGAGATCGCGCCGCGCCCGTCCGACGTTCCCGCCCGCATCACCTGGCGCGCCGACCTTCCCACCGAGATCACCGGCCTGGCGGTCGCCAACGAGTGGCTCGACAACATCCCGCTGGACGTGGCCGAGCACACCCCGGACGGCGTCCGCACCGTGCTGGTCGACCCGTCCAGCGGCGCCGAGCGCACCGGTCCCGAGCCCACCGCCGAGGACCGCGACTGGCTGGAGCGCTGGTGGCCCCTGCGCGAGGCGGGCGACCGCGCCGAGATCGGCCACCCCCGCTGCGCCGCCTGGGCCTCGGTCATCGGGCGGCTCCGCCGCGGCCTCGCGATCGCCGTCGACTACTCGCACCACCGCGAGTCCCGTCCGCCCTACGGCACCCTGACCGGCTACCGCGACGGCTCCACGGTCCCCGCCGTCCCGGACGGCTCCTGCGACGTCACCGCCCACGTCGCCCTTGACGCCTGCGTCGTCGCGGGCGAACGCGCGGGCGCCACCTCCACCCTCCTGACCACCCAGCGCGCCGCCCTACGCGGCCTCGGCCTCTCCGGCGCCCGCCCCCCGACGGCCCAGGCCCACCAGGACCCGCGCGCCTACCTGACCGCCCTCTGCCACGCGGGCGAGGACGCCGAGCTGACCGACCCCTCCGGCCTGGGCGGCTTCGGCTGGCTGGCCCAATCCGTCCAGATCCCCCTCCCGGCCTCCCTGACCGAGACCCCATAAGCCCCACCCCACCCCGCAGCCCCCGCCCACAACCGCGAACGTCCCAGCGTCTCCCCCCGCAGCAGAGCGTCCCGCGCAACAACGGGCCCCCGGCACCACAGCACCCTCCCGGCACCACGGCACCCTCCCAGCACCACAACGCCCTCCCAGCACCACAACACCCTCCCGGTACCACGGCACCTTCCCAGCACCACAGCACCGGTCCCGGCACCACAACGCCCTCCCGGCACCACGGCACCTTCCCAGCACCACAACGCCCTCCCAGCACCACGGCACCTTCCCAGCACCACAGCACCGTCCCGGCACCACAGCACCGTCCCGGCACCACAGCGCTTTTCCGGCACCACAGCGCTTTTCCGGCACCACAGCGCTTTTCCGGCATCACAGCGCTTTTCCGGAGCACATGGCCTTCCCGAGTAACAGCACCCCGCCGCAGCAACGACGGGCCGACGCGGCGACAAGGCATGAGGCGACAGGGTGACAAGGCGACAGGGTGACAAGCGGCAGGCCGCCGGCACACGACACCGCGCTCCCCTAACGCCTGCAAGCGATGACCGCGACGGCGCAGGGACACGCCTTCCCAGGGGCCAACAACTAGCCCCAGGGACTGGGGGACAAGAAACCGCGCGCCCTCACGTCCGCAAGCGATGAAGCGCCAGCGCGCGGGGCGGCCCCGGCGCGCCGATCACAGCTCGGATGGTCGTCACGGTTGAACTCCGCCAGGCCGAACAAGCCGAACCGGCTCCCAGATCAGCATTCGACGTAGAGGGCCTCCAGGCCACGCAGGACGAAGCCGGACTTCCATTTGGGCTCGTCCGTCAGACGGAGGTCGGGGGCAAGGCGCAGGAGCGCGCCATAGGACTCCGCGAGTTCGATCCGGGCCAGCGGCGCGCCCAGGCAGTAATGGATGCCGAGGCCGAACGTGATGTGCGGGTTCGGGTCCCGTCCCAGGTCAAGGCGGTCGGGATCGGCGAACGTCTCTGGGTCGCGATTGGCGGACGCGAACTGAAGCGCGACCTCGGCACCGCGCGGGATATCGATTCCGGCAACGGTGATGTCCTCCAGTACCCACCGCTCGAACATCGGCGCCGGAGTGTCATACCGCAGCAGTTCCTCAATCGCGGTGGGGACGAGCGAGGCGTCGGCGCGCAGCCGCTCCAGTTCCCCCGGGTGGCGGAACAGTGCCCACCACCCATTTCCGGTCGTGTTGACCGTGGCCTCGTGGCCCGCGTTGAGCAGCAGGACGCAGGTGCCGATCAGCTCGTCCTCGGTGAGCCGGTCGCCACCGTCCACGACCTGGGCGAGCGCGCTGATCAGATCGTCGCGCGGCTCGTTCCGCCGTGACCGTGCCAGCTCACGCAGGTAGTCGGAGAACTCGGCGGCGGCCCGGACGGCCGTCCGCTGCACGTCCACCGGCGGATTCAGCTCGTACATACCGCAGATGTCGGCGGACCAGGGACGCAGCAGGTGCCGGTCCGAGACGGGCACGCCGAGCATCTCGGCGATCACGTTCACCGGCAGCGGCTCGGCCACCTCGGCGAGCAGGTCGCCGCCGCCCTTGGCCGCCAGGGACTCGGCCAGTTCCCCGGCGAGCCGCTGGATCGTCGGCCGCAGCCCCTCGACCATCCGCGCCGTGAACGCCTTGGAGACGAGCCGCCGCAGCCGCGTGTGCGTGGGCGGCTCCATGTCGAGCATCCCGGCGCGGACGAGATCCCAGAACGGTCTGAGGAACTCGGTCTCCGGCTCCTGCCCGAACTCCTCGTGCCCGGCGATGTGCAGGTAGGTGCGCCCGAGCCGCCGGTCCCGCAGCAGCGCGTTCACGTCCTCGTACCTGCTGATCACCCATTGGCCGCTGGGCTCATGGAAGAACACCGGACGCTCATCACGCAGCCACTCGAAGACGGGATAGGGGTTGGCGACGAAGTCGGGCGACCACGGATCATAGGCCAGCTCGTTCATGGTTCCGACGATAAGCCCGTGATCGCCTCATTCCGAGGGCAAATCGGTGAGAGAACCGGGCATCAGATGGCGCGCCAGCGTCTCCAGCGCCGCCGTCACCTCCGGGACGTGCTCCGGCCCGCCCAGAGCCGCCGTCAAGGCCCCCTCGATGCCCGCCGCGCGTACCTCGGCCACCCGCTCGGACACCTCACCGGCCTTGCGCACCAACGACCGCCGCCGATCCGCCGGATCCGGCGCCGTGACCACCGATCCCGCCTCCCTGAGCCGCGCGACCGCCATCGAGACCTGACTCTGCGGCAACCCGGTGCGCTCGGCGATCTCCCCGACGGCCGTGTCCGGATGCTCGACGACATCGCTCAACACGATCAGCACCGCCCGGGTCCCCCCGCGCTCCCCACCCCGCGCCGCAGGCATCGCCTCCTCCCCGACCTTCATCAACGCCCGCCCCAACAAGAACAGCTGAACTCCGTTCACCCCCTCAACTTACATCTAACAAGATACATCAAAGTTGATACATCTAAATAGATCCATTAAGCTCCCCACCAACAACCCCCGCCCAACCACCCACCCCCACCCCTTCGCCCCCCTTCGCCCACGCCTTCGCCCGCCTCTTCGCCATCCCTTCGCCCACCCACCACCCTCCCTACATCCAGCGCCGCTTCCCCCATTCAGGGGCCTTCTCCCAGCCGCCCCTCACCCAGAGGCCTTCGCTCAACCGCCCTTCCTCCAGAGACCCTTCGCTCAACCCCGCCCGGGCCCAACCGCCCACACCCGTCCGCCCGAACCGCTCCCCCTGACGACTGGCAGGGGGCTGACCGTATTCACCGCTCCCCGGCGCCGACGGCCCGGCAGCTCATCCGGGACCGCGACCCCTCTTCTTCGCGCGAGAACCGCAGCACCGGCACCGCAACACGGACGCCGCAACACCGGCGTCGCACCACGCGCGCCGCAGCACGAAGACCGGCGCACTGCTCTCACCGCCTCCCCCGGCAATCCGATCAACCTCGCTCTCACCCGAGCGACCTCGTCTTGAGAGGACGTAGAAGACATGGCAGCCACCAAGAGCGCGATGCTCCCCGTACCTGGAGCCGAGCTGTACTACGAGGTCAGAGGGGACGGGCCGCTGCTGGTGATCGGTCAGAGCGGCGAGGGGGACGCGCGGCGGAGCGTGGACATGGTCGACCGGCTGGTCGAGCACTACACCGTGGTCACCTATGACCGGCGCGGGCTTTCGCGGACCACCGTCGCCGACCCGTCCGCGCCCGTCCCACCCGAGACGCACGCCGAGGACGTCCACCATCTGCTGGCGAACCTCACCGACGAGCCAGCGCTCATGCTCGGGTGCAGTCTGGGCGCGCTCTACGGGCTTCACCTGGCCGCCACGCACCCCGGGCAACTCTCCACGCTCGTCGCCCATGACGTGGCCGCGCCCGGTTTGCTGCCTCCTTCCGATCGCGCCCGGATCGAGCGCATGCTGGGCGAGGTGGAGACCACCGCCCGGGCGGGCGGCTGGCGTGCCGCCATCGCGATGGTCGCCGCCGCCACCGGGCTCGACCCCTCCCGCATGGAGACCGAGTCCGGCGTCACCCTGGTGCCGATGACCGAGGATCGGGCCGCCAACATGACGTACTACCTGACCAATGACGTTTCCGAGCTTCGGCGCAGCGCTCTCGGGCCCGACGAGGTCGCCGCGGCCGCCGCGAGCACGCGGATCGTGCCCGCCGCAGGAGCCGATTCGAAGAACGCCTGGAACCATCAGTGCGCCGAGGAGCTGGCCTCCCTCCTCAACACCCCGCTCGTGGAGTTCCCCGGCGGGCACAACGGCAACACCGCGTTTCCGCGTGCCTTCGCCGCCCGCCTGCACGAGGTCCTGACCCTCACCTCCTGACGATCACTCGTGTGTTTCGGGCGGTCGGCCCGCCCTCCCCCTCTCGGACGGGCCGACCAACTCCATGGTGGGGGCGGGGCGCCGGGGGCAAAAGTAGAACGGCGTTCTGTGGATAGCCCGGCCGGCGAGAGGGCCCAGCGGGGCGTGCCCCTCCTCGCCACAGTTCCCGGACGAACGGACGACGGCCGGTCAGTGAAGCCCCGGGAGGGTCGTGTCGCTCTACGCCGCAGACCCCGGTCGGGCACGACGGCCGCCGGTCGGCAACCGAGCCTGGTGCGACGTCCGGCATCATCTTCACGGCGACCTCGCGCGTGCCTGGCGGGGGTCCGCAGCACGATCTTCTCGCCGGTCCACTGCCGCGATCCGGAGCGGGCGGTTGCCGACCGGCATGCGCGCGTAGGACGCCGAGGGCCGCGACCTCATATGTGACCCGCCCGCCGCGCGGGCGGGGATGACGGAGAAGCCGTGTTCGGCGGGGCCCGACCTCATACGTGGCCCGCCCCGCCGCGGGTGCTGGACGAACAGGACGCGGCGGCGGCCAGCGAGCGGCCCAGCGGGGTGTGTCGCGCTCCGCCGCGGTTCCTGGGCGAGCGAGAAGGCCGCCGGTCAGCGGGTCGCCCAGTGGGTCGTGTCGCCTGAGGTCCGGCGGGCCGCCTGGGCCCGCCGGGCGGTCGAATCGACGATCGCGCGCGCCTCGCCCAGGTCCCGGGCGGACGTGGCGACCTGCACCGGCCCCGGCGGCGCGTCCACGTGGACCGTCGCCAGCCCCTTGAGCCGCTGGAACAGGTTGGCCGTCAGGCGCACGCTCTGCGCGCGAGCGTGCGCGATGACGTCGGTACGGCGGCAGGGCCAGCCGTGGCGGGCCACGAACACCACGTCGTCGGTACCGGCGCCACCCGCGCGGTCGATGGTCACGGCCTTCGACGACGCGGGGACGAGCGGCAGCGCGTCGATGTTCGTCCCTGGGAACACCTGCGACACGAGGTACATGGCGACCTGCCGGGGCGCCACCGGCAGGAGGGTCGAGGAGAGGGCCTGACGCTCGCCCGCGTATCCCGCGACGGTGACCTCGATCCGGGCCCACCCCAGGGCGCGCCAGAGCGCCGGTTCGACGATGCTGACCGCCTGCACGCGTCCGGGCGGAAGGGTCTGCATGCGGGTCTCCAGCAGCCCGTAACGCAGGCGGATGCCGTCCGGTGACATCGCGACCGTGAAGTTGGCGTACATGACCAGCGGCGCGATGACGGCGCGGATCAGGCCGAGCAGCGCGGGCACGGTGACGGCCAGCATGCCGCCTTCCGCGTAGGCCACGAGGAACACCAGCGAGGCCAGGAACAGGACGATCGTCCCGATCACCGGGAGCCGTATCAGCAGGGATCCGAACAGCGCGCCGAAGGGCACGCGCCACAGATGGCGTTCGGGCGCCTCGGGTGTATGGCCCGGCAGCCCGGCCGCCCGCGCGAGGAGTTCGGCCCGTAGTTGCTGGGCGGAACCGCGTCCGAGATAGCGCAGTGCGATTTCGCTCTGCTCGCCCCCGGCGAGTTCCACCCGCACCTCGGCGAGGGCGAAAACGCGAGTGACCAGCGGACGGACGAGGTCGATGGCCTGGACGCGCGACAGCGGTATGCGGCGCTTGCGCTTGCGCAGCAGCCCGGTCTCGACGACGAGGTCGTCACCGTCCACACGGAAGCGCAGCCCCAGCCACGCCCACAGGCCGGAGCCCACGGCGATCAGCATCATCGGGAGGGTCACGACCAGGAACCTGGCGATCACCTCGGGCGTGAGCTCGATGGTCACACCCTCATCGGTCTGCGTGAGCAGCAGCGGAAAACCGAGCAGGACGAAGTACACGATGAGGATGAAGAACGCTCGCAGCGGCGCCGTCGCCCAGTGCAGCCTGTGCGTGCCTTCCGAGAACCGCACCGGTGGGGGCGGCCCATAACCCGGCGGAACTCCATACCCATGAGGCGGACCGTACGGCGGGCGAGGAGGCCCATAAGGAGGGCGCCCCCCAGGCCCATACGGCCCATGCGGCCCGAAGGGGCCCGGTGCTCCGTTAGGGACGGGCGCACCATACGGCCCAGGCCGCCCATACGGACCCGGCTGCCCAGGAGGGCCGTTCTGCCCAGGAGCGCCATATGGTCCGACCGGCCCGGCATGGCCGGGCGCTCCATACGGCCCTTGCTGATGTGGGTGTGGCCCGTAGGGAGAACCCCCGTTTTCTGGAGGAGGGCCAGGAGGGCCGCTCATAGGCCCATGCTCCGCTCCTCGCCCTTCTGGGCGAGCCGATCGCGCAGCAGTCCGGCCTCCGTCGCGGGCAGGCCCGGGATGGTGGCATCGGTGGCCGCGGCGGCGGTGTGCATGCGGACGGTGGCGATTCCCATCCACCGCTCCAGAAGCCCGGCCGTCACGTCCACGAACTGCATCCGCCCGTAGGGGACGACGATGAGCCGCTTGACGAGTACCCCATGCGTGACGATGAGGTCGTCACCCCGTTCCGCGTAGCCGAGGGAGCGGCGCCCCATCTCGGCCATGAGTCCCGCGAGGACGACCACGAGCGCCAAGGCGGCGAGCCACATGGCGGCGGCCACCGCCCCGCCGCCGTTCCGCCACACCAGGAAGGCCCCGAGGGCGCCGACGGGGATCGCCCACAGTACGGCCGTGGTCAACCGGTGCCAGGTGTGGCGCTTGGAGATGGGCGACCAGTGGAGCCCGTTCCCCGGCGCGAACGCCTGATCCGCCGGGTAGGCCGGGGGCGCGGCCACCGCGCCGCCCCGGCCGTGCGCCGCGTAGCCTGCCGGGATCTGCCCCGCCACGGGGGGCGCCGCGCCTGGGCCCGGCCCGTCCCGGCCTGCCCCACCCCGAGCAGGATCCGGTGGCGGCAACGGATGCGCCGCGCCCTGCGATCCCGGGTTTGCGGCGGGCTCATATGGCGGTTCGCCACGGCTCGCGTTCATCGCCTCCTAGTCAACCGGATAACGCCGACCGCTCGCCATGCGACTATGAGGCGGTGATCGGAGCGGCGGAGACGCGACCATGACCACCGAACGAATCGTCGGTATCGGTGCGGGCGCCAAGGAGCTCGCGACCGAGGACATGACCCTGAACATCGGGCCCCAGCACCCGTCCACGCACGGCGTGCTGCGGCTGCGGCTGACGCTGGACGGCGAGCGGATCTCGGCCGCCGAGCCCATCATCGGCTACATGCACCGCGGCGCGGAGAAGCTGTTCGAGGTGCGCGACTTCCGGCAGATCATCGTGCTGGCCAACCGGCACGACTGGCTTTCGGCGTTCTCCAGCGAGCTCGGAGTCGTGCTCGCCGTGGAGCGGATGCTGGGGATGGAGGTTCCGGTCCGCGCCGTATGGGCGAGGACGTTGCTGGCGGAGCTCAACCGCGTCCTCAACCACCTGATGTTCCTCGGGTCCTATCCGCTGGAGGTGGGCGCCATCACGCCGATCTTCTACGCCTTCCGCGAGCGCGAGGTGCTGCAGCGGGTGATGGAGGAGGTCTCCGGCGGACGCATGCACTACATGTTCAACCGTGTGGGCGGCCTGAAGGAGGAGCTGCCCGCAGGCTGGACGGGACGCGCGCGGCACGCCGTCACCGAGGTCCGGGCGCGCATGAGCGACATCGCGGACCTCATCATGGGCAACGAGATCTTCCGCGCACGCACCCGGAACGTGGGCGTCCTCACCCGCGAGCAGATCCTCCAGTACGGGGTGTCCGGGCCGATCGCGCGCGCGTCCGGTGTGGACTTCGACCTGCGGCGGGACGAACCGTATCTGGCCTACGGCGAACTCCCCGTCCGCGTGGTCACCCGCCAGGAGGGCGACTGCCTCGCCCGGTTCGAATGCCTTCTGGACCAGGTGTACGCGTCCCTGGACATCGCCGACGCCTGCCTGGACCGGCTCGCCGAGCTTCCGCCGGGGCCGATCAACCAGCGGCTCCCGAAGGTCCTGAAGGTCCCGGAGGGCCACACCTACGCCTGGACGGAGAACCCCCTCGGCCTCAACGGCTACTACCTGGTGTCACGCGGCGAGAAGACCCCGTGGCGGTTGAAGCTCCGGTCGGCGTCGTTCAACAACATCCAGGTGCTGGCGGAGCTGCTGCCGGGCAACCTGGTCGCCGACATGATCGCGATCCTCGGCTCGATGTTCTTCGTCGTGGGCGACATCGACAAATAGCCCCGCTCTGGAGCACGCTCCTCTACTAGCAGACCGGGCTCCAGGGGCGGGCGGGGGTCAGGCGCGGGAGGCGCCGCGGTTGTGCTCCTCCTCGTTCGGGTCCTTGGGGACGCGGCATGCGTACTCCAGGAAGAAGGCGGCTCCGGCCAGTACGACGGCGGCCAGGAACGTCCCCCCGCTGACGAAGAAGTCGTGGCGGGGGGTCGGCTTGTCGAGGGAGTCGGCGAGGCTGCCGGCGAACCCCGCGAAGACTCCCGCCAGGACCGCGGCCGCATGCGCGCTGGCCTTGCCCAGCGCGGCCATGCGCGCGACCACGAGCGGCTCCACCGGCTTGGTGCCCGGCTTGCGGCGGATGCGGCGCAGCACGTTCACACCGGTGAAGCCCTCGCCCAGCGCCAGCAGCAGCAGCGTCGGGACGGCCGTCCACGGGAGCGGCGGCAGCGAGACGTAGGCCGTGCGCAGCACCGCCCAGGTGCTCACGCCTATGACGACGACGAGGGCGATGAGGAACAGCGGGCGGGACGGTCTCATGCAGGCTGCTGGAGCGTCAGGTCGCCCCGGCGGCGGACGGCCGACGGTCCCCCCTCCGCCTGCTTGGCCTGCGCGAGGTCACCGACACGGCCGTGCCCGGGCAGCAGCACGTCCGGCTCGATGTCGGCCCACGGGACGAGCACGAACGCCCGCTCGTGCGCGCGGGGGTGCGGGAGGGTCAGCGCGGGGTCGTCCATGGCGATGTCGCCGAACACCACGATGTCGATGTCGAGCGTGCGGGGGCCCCACCGGACCTCGCGGACACGGCTCATGGAGTTCTCGATGTTGAGGACGCGTTCGAGCAGGTTCTCCGGCGGCAGACGGGTGTCGGCGACCAGGACGATGTTGAGGTAGTCGCCCTGTTCGGGGATCGTCTCGCCGGGAGGCGCGAAGGGGGCGGTCTCGTAGACGGGGGAGAACGCCACGAACTCCAGCCCGGGGGCGTCGAACAGCGCGTCCACGGCCTCCTGGATGTTGTCCAGGCGGTCGCCGAGGTTGCTGCCGAGTGAGAACACGACGCGGTGCTGGACCAGCATGTGCCCGCCGGTCGCGGTGCGGTCGGGCATGCGGTCGGACGCTGTCATGGGCGACTCCTCCTGATCTTCACGGCCACGTCCGTGAAGGGGTGCGGCACCGGGGCGCTGGGCTTGTGGACGGTGACCTCGGCCTCCACCACCGTCGCGTCTTCCAGACATATCTTCGCGAGCCTCTCGGCAAGCGTTTCGATCAAGTTGACGGGATCACCCTGGACGGCGGCGACGAGCCGGTCGGCGAGCGATCCGTAGTCGACGGTACGCGAGAGGTCGTCGCCCTCCGCGGCCGGACGCGTGTCCAGGCCGAGGACGACGTCCACCACGAACTCCTGCCCGAGTTCGCGTTCGGCGGGCAGGCAGCCATGCCGGCCCCGGGCGCGCAGGCCGCGCAGTTCGATGTGGTCGAGAGTCATTCTTCCTCTGCATCGACGACGTTGAGCACGGGTGAACCATGGTGGAGCAGGAGCCGCCACTCACCGTCCGACCGGACGAACACGTTGGTGGCGACGATGCTGCCGCCGGCGAGGAACCCCGATTCGGTGTCCTCGTCGGCGGTGAGAACGTTCTCCTTGCAAGTGACCACCGCGTGATCGCCGTAAACATCGGTCTCGACGTCGGTCAGCACGAACTGGATGTAGGGCGTGTTGGCCATGATGAGGGCCCAGGAGCGCAGGACCTCCTCGCGCCCCCTGAGCATCGCCCAGCCCGGATGCACGCAGGAGACGCCGTCGGCGAACCGGCCGTCCGCCCATACGGCCGACATCCGGTCGAAGTCACCGGCCTCGAACGCGGCGTAGAACTCGGCGTGGACCTCGTCCAGATCGGCGCGGTTCACTGCGTGGCTCATCGGTCGTCGCTCCCGGATTCGGCGCGACCGTCCGCCGCGGCAGGTTCGGCGTCGGGGACATCGTGCTCGGGCTCCAGCGGACGGGTCGCGCGCATGGCGGCGGCCACGCGGACGGCGTCGACGTTGGGCCGGACGCGGTGCACGCGCACGCACCACGCCCCGCCGTACGCGGCGAGCGCCGAGGTCGCCACGGTGCCGTCGTCGCATTCGGCGAACGGACGGCGCGTACCGTCGGGGTCGGCCAGGAGGGTCGTCAGGAAGCTCTTGCGGGAGGCGCCCACGAGAACGGGATAGCCGGTTCCGGTGAGCTCCTCCAGGTGCGCCAGCAGCGCCCAGTTGTGCCCGGCCTTGGGGCTCTTCGCGAAACCGAGCCCCGGATCCAGCACGATCAGCGACGGGTCCACGCCCTCTTCCAGGACCGCGTCGACGCGGCGGAGGAGTTCCTCACGGACCTCGCGGACGACGTCGGCGTACACCGCGCGGGTCTGCATGTCGTGGCTGTGGCCGCGCCAGTGGACCACGACGTAGGGGACGCCGGCGGAGGCCACGACACGGGGCATCTCGGGGTCGGCCAGGCCGCCGCTCACGTCGTTCACCAGCCGGGCGCCCGCCGCCACCGCGGCCTCGGCGACCTCGGCCCGCATGGTGTCGACGCTGACGGGAACGTTCTCGTCCCTGAGCGCCTCGATGACGGGGATGACGCGGCGGAGCTCCTCGTCCAGCGACACTCGCTGGGCTCCGGGCCGGGTGGACTCCCCGCCCACGTCGACGATGTCGGCGCCCTCGGCGACGAGGTCCAGCCCGTGCCTGACGGCCTTGTCCGCGTCGAACCAGGAGCCGCCGTCGGAGAACGAGTCGGGGGTCACGTTGACCACGCCCATCACGAGGCAGCGCCCTGGCGCGGGCAGCCCCGGAACAACGGCACTGGTCATATGACCAACCCTATGCCTTGATCTCAGCACTCCGGGGCGCGCCCCAGGGCCTACCGGACACCGGCTCGCGCGCGCATACAGGGACCACCGGGAACGCCTCCGGCGTCCCTGGCGAACGACCACCTGAGACGTCCGAGCGCGGCATCGGCAGAAGATCGTCGAGCCGCCCGGAAAGATCGTCGCGACGGCGCGGAGGCCCGCGGCGGCTCTCGGTACGCCGGACCTCCGGCGGGTCTGCCGGGACCCCTGAGACGCGCCGAACGGGCCCCAGCTCGTCGCTGAGGCCCGTTCAGATGCCTTGAGAGGCCCGGAGAAGGGCCGACCGGCGCTAGCGCGTGAGGATCAGGCTCATCGCCTCGGCGCGCGTCTCGGGATGATCGCGGAAGTCGCCGCGGACCGCGGACGTCACGGTCTTCGCGCCCGGCTTGCGCACGCCCCGCATCGTCATGCACAGGTGCTCGGCCTCGATCACCACGATCGCGCCGCGCGGCTCCAGGACGCTCATCAGCGCGTCCGCGACCTGGCTGGTCAACCGCTCCTGCACCTGCGGGCGGCGCGCGTACACGTCCACCAGCCTGGCGAGCTTCGACAGGCCGGTGATCTGCCCCTTTTTGTTCGGCGTGTACCCCACGTGGGCGACGCCGTGGAAGGGCACCAGGTGGTGCTCGCACACGCTGTACACCTCGATGTCCTTCACCAGGACCATTTCCTCATGGTCGGCGTCGAACACCGTCGTCAGCGCGTCCTCGGGACGCTGGCGCAGGCCGGCGAACTGCTCGGCGTACGCCCGCGCCACGCGCGCGGGGGTGTCGCGGAGCCCGTCGCGCTCGGGGTCCTCCCCGATCGCGAACAGGATCTCGCGCACGGCCTTCTCGATCCGGGCGTGGTCGAAGCCCGGGGGGTCGTCCCTGATCGGCGCCTCGTCGTACGGAATGGCCAAGGCGATCAGCTCTCGCCCTGGGCCGGGTCCACGGACTCGGAGCCGACGCCGCCGGACACCCCGCCCTGGCCGTTGCCCTTGGTCAGGTCCGTCACGTCCTGCGGACCGAGCAGCGCGAGCTCCTTGGGCGAGAGCACCGGCGGACGGTCGGACGGCAGGCGCTTGCCATAGCCGGTGTAGGAGTTCTGGTGCGGCCGCTTGGTGATCGGCGCGAAGATCGCCAGCACCTGGTCCTTGGACAGGGTCTCCTTGTCCATCAGGTTGACCACCAGGTCGTCCAGGACGTCCCGGTACTCGACGAGGATCTCCCACGCCGTGTCGTGCGCGCTCTCGATGTAGCGGCGGACCTCGTCGTCGATCGCGGAGGCGATGTCCTCGGAGTAGTCGCGCTCGTGGCCCACGTCGCGGCCCAGGAAGACCTCGCCCGCGCCGGTGCCGAACTTGCGGGCGCCCAGGCGCTCGCTCATGCCGTACTCGGTCACCATGTTGCGGGCGATGGAGGTCGCCTTCTCGATGTCGTTCGCCGCGCCCGTCGTCGGCTCGTGGAACACCAGCTCCTCGGCGGTGCGCCCGCCCAGGAGCATCGCGAGCTGGTCGTTCATCTCCGAGCGGGTCGTGAGGAACTTGTCCTCCATGGGCAGCGTCATGGTGTAGCCCAGCGCGCGCCCGCGGGGGAGGATCGTCACCTTGTGCACGGGGTCGGCGTTCGGCAGCGCGTGCGCCACCAGAGCGTGCCCGCCCTCGTGGTAGGCGATGATCTTCTTTTCCTTCTCCGACATCACCCGGGTCTTGCGTTCCGGGCCCGCCATGACGCGGTCGATGGACTCCTCAAGGGTGTCCATGTCGATGAGCTTGCGGTCGAAGCGCGCCGTGAGCAGCGCCGCCTCGTTGATGACGTTCGCCAGGTCCGCGCCGGTGAAACCCGGGGTGCGGCGGGCGATGACGTCCAGGTCGACGTCCGGCGCGAACGGCTTGCCGCGGCCGTGCACCCGCAGGATGCCCTTGCGGCCCTCCAGGTCGGGACGGTCGACGGTGACCTGGCGGTCGAAGCGCCCGGGACGCAGCAGCGCCGGGTCGAGGATGTCGGGGCGGTTGGTCGCCGCGATGAGGATCACGCCGCCCTTGACGTCGAACCCGTCCATCTCCACCAGGAGCTGGTTGAGGGTCTGCTCGCGCTCGTCGTGCCCGCCGCCGAGGCCGGCGCCGCGGTGCCGGCCGACCGCGTCGATCTCGTCGATGAAGATGATCGAGGGGGCGTTGGCCTTGGCCTGCTCGAAGAGGTCGCGCACCCGGGAGGCGCCCACACCGACGAACATCTCGACGAAGTCGGATCCGGAGATCGAGTAGAACGGCACCCCGGCCTCACCGGCCACCGCGCGCGCCAGCAGCGTCTTACCGGTGCCGGGCGGGCCGTACAGGAGCACGCCCTTGGGGATCTTCGCGCCGATCGACTGGAACTTCGCCGGGTTCTGCAGGAAGTCCTTGATCTCCTCAAGCTCCTCCAGGGCCTCGTCGGCCCCGGCCACGTCCGCGAAGGTCGTCTTGGGCGTGTCCTTGGTGATGAGCTTGGCCTTGGACTTGCCGAAGTTCATCACCCGCGAGCCGCCGCCCTGCATCTGGTTCATGATGAACAGGAAGATCAGCACGATGACGACGATCGGCAGCAGGCTGAACAGCAGGTTCAGGAAGAAGCTCTGCTTGGGCACGTCGACGTTGTAGCCGCCGGGCAGCTTGCCCGCGTCGGCCTGCTTCTGCAACTGCTGCTGCAACTGCACGCCCTGGCCGTCGACCCATGACGCCTGCTGGTGCGTCTTGTTGTCGGTGAGCGTGACCTCGATCCGCTGGTCCTTGTCGATGATCTTGGCGGACTTCACCTGGCCCGCGGCGATCTCCTGGACGACCTTGGAGGTGTCGGTCTTCTCGTACGAACGGCCGGGGTTGAAGCCCCACATGACGAGGGCGACCAAGAGGCCGAACAGCAGGATCCACAGCAGCGGCCCGCGAAAATAGCGCTTCACGTCCATTTATCCGGTTACCCCTTCGGGGCCCGTCCCTCCTGACCAACGTCTGTGTGCGATCCACGCCCGTCCCGGGGGGCGGGCGCCACTGCGACCAACCAAAGGCCCGCATCCCGGGGCTCCGGACTCACCAAGGCGGCCTCCCTCGGGCGGCTCCCTGACCCGAGGGCCGGGGACACCGACGGTACACCGCAGGACACAGGAGACGCAGCCAGCGCCGATCTCCTGATCCTTTCCATATACCCGTCAACGACCTTTGCAACGATCCGTCACGGTCCCTTGTTCCCCGGCGCCGTTGTCAAGCCCCTCACCAGCCGCTGAGGCGCTCGATTTCTTCGCCGGTCCGGGCCCGCCCCGAGCCGGGGCTCTGGAACACATCCGTCCAGGGGCGGGTGCCGCAGGTCAAGAGTAAGCGCGAACCGGTCCGGCGCCCGCACCGCCCCATCGAACGGGGGGCACAAGTCGCCGTCACCCCGCGCTCGCCGCTCCCGCGTGAAGCCTTCCCTATGCGGCCCTCCCCCGCGTCAGGCCCTGTCCCCTCCGTACACGTGCGGGGCGAGCGTGCCGACGAATGGCAGGTTCCGGTACTTCTCCGAGTAGTCGAGGCCGTACCCGATGACGAACTCGTTGGGGATGTCGAACCCGATGTAGCGCACGTCGATGTCGGTTCTGACCGCCTCGGGCTTGCGCAGCAGCGCGCAGATCTCCAGCGAGGCGGGCCCACGCGACAGGAGGTTGCTCACCAGCCACGACAGGGTCAGACCCGAGTCGACGATGTCCTCCACGATCAGGACGTGGCGGTCGATGATGTCGGTGTCCAGGTCCTTGAGGATCCGCACCACACCGGACGACTTGGTCCCGGAGCCGTACGACGAGACCGCCATCCAGTCCATCGACGCGGGCGTGTGCAGGGCGCGCGCGAGGTCCGCCATGATCATGACGGCGCCCTTCAGGACCCCGACGAGGAGCAGGTCCCTGCCCGCGTAGTCGGCGTCGATCTGCTCGGCCAACTCCCGCACCTTGGCCTGCAACCGGTCCTCGGGGATCAGTACCTTCGCCAGGTCCGTGCCCAGGTCCTTCTCGTCCACAACCCCACCCTCATCGCTGTGACACTCGCTTGCCCGGCGGACGGGCGCCGCCGCGCGGCGGACGCGCCGATCGGCGCCTGCGACGCGATATCAGGCCGGGCCGAACAGCAGCCTGCCATACCGCCGGAACGTGCGAAGACCCCCGGGCAGGTCGACGTGCCGCTGGCCGTGCCAGGCCGTGACCAGCCGATCCATTGCATCGACATGGACGGCCGCGAGCGTACCGGGTGGGCTTCCGGCCTCGATCGCCGCCATCCGCAACACACGGGTGCGGACGGCCCTGGGCAGGTCGCCTAGCCCGTCCAGACGAAGCGTGACAAGGGCGCGGGGGCCGTCGCCCCCACGGGTGGGGCCGGCCTGTTCGGAGGCCGTCAGATCCGCGTACGCGGCCTCGGCCAGCTCGTCGAGGGCGTCGGCGTCGTCGCGGAGCATCCGGGCCGTCCTCGCCAGCGCCTCGGCCACGCCGGGGCCCAGCGCCTTCTCCAGGACGGGGAGGGCCTCATGGCGGACGCGTACGCGCGTGTAGACCGGGTCATCGTTGTGGGGGTCGTCCCACGGTTCCAACCCCATGGCGAGGCAGGCCCTGCGCACGGTCGCCCTGCCGAGTTCCAGCAGAGGCCGTTGGTAGAGCACGGTCGCCACGCGCTCTGGGGTGGAGCATGTGCGTGTGAAGGACGAGCCCATGCCGGACAGGGAGCGCGTACCGGAACCCCGCGCCAACCCCAGCAGAACGGTTTCGGCCTGGTCGTCCCTGGTGTGGCCCAAGAGGACCGCGGCGGCGTCGAACCGCTGGGCGACCTCGTCCAGGGCCGCGTAGCGGGCGTTGCGGGCGGCGTTCTCCATTCCGCCCTCGGCCCCCACCGTGACGGCGACCGATCCGACCGGGTCCAGGCCGAGGCCCGTGAGCACGCGGACGACGGTGTCCGCGCGGGCCCCGGAGCCCTCCTGGAGGCCGTGGTCGACCGTGACCGCGCCCGCCGGGCGTCCGGAGCGCGGCGCCTCGAACGCCAGCGCCCCGGCGAGCGCCAGCGAGTCGGCCCCGCCGCTACAGGCCGCGAGCACCATCGCGCCGGGCGGCAGTGAGGCGAGCGCCCCCCGCACAGCGTGACGTACCGCCGCCACCGCCGGATCAGGCCCCATGCGCCACCTCTACCACCACCCGCCGACATATTCGGCGTGCGGGAACCGGTGCGGGCGCCGGGATCGGCCGCTCCGGCTCAGGCCTCGTTGGCCTCCGGCGGAGCCACGTCGATCGCCTGGGGACCGACCACCCGCGCTATCCACAGCGCCGGTTCCTTGATCTCGTCGTGCGTCGGCAGGGACTCCGGCGACTGCCAGACCTTGTTGAAGCCGGACATGCCGGTCTCGGCGACGACCCTCCGCACGAACCGCGAGCCCTCGGCGTACTGCTTCATCTTCAGGTCGATGCCGAGCAGCCGCCGGATCGTCTTGTCCAGCCTGGAGCCGCCGTCCCGCCGCCCCTGGAAGCGCGACCGGATCTGCTGCACGGAAGGGACGACCTCCGGGCCGACGGCGTCCATGACGTAGTCGCCGTGGCCCTCCACCAGCGTCATCACCGCGGTGAGCCGGTCGAGGATCTCGCGCTGCTCGGGGCTCTGGATCGCGTCGATGAGGTTGGCGTCACCGCCCCGGACGGCGTCGGCGACGGCCTCCGCCGCGTCCCGGATGCGGTCCAGCATGACGCCGGGGTCCAGGTCGGACGCGAGGAGGAACTTGGTCATCTGGTCCTGCACGTACTCGCGCAGCCAGGGAACGCCGGTGAACTGGGCGCGGTGCGTCTCCTCGTGGAGGCACACCCAGAGGCGGAAGTCCCGTGATTCCACGCCCAGCTCTTGCTCGACATGCACGATGTTGGGCGCGACCAGGGTGAGCCTGCCCGTCGGAGCGCGGCCGGACGGGTCCGGAGGCAGGAACAGCTCGTACTGCCCGAGGACGCGGCTCGCCATGTAGGCGAGGATCGCGCCCACCTGCATGCCCGTGACCCTGGAACCGACGGCTTGGACGACCACGTTGCCCGCGCCACCCAGCCCGCCCAGCCCGCCCGTCCCGCGACGTTCGGACATCTGCTCCATGAGCGGTTCGAGCACCACCCGGAAACCGTCGACGTTGGCCCGGATCCAGCCGGGCCGGTCGACGATCGTCGCGGGGGCCGGATCGACCTCGGAGGCCATGCCGGTGAATTCCCGGACGTGTCCGTGGGCGAGCCTGGACAGCTCGCGGAGCTCCGTCACGACCTCACGGGCCTCCGCCTGGCTGACCTGGGGCCCCGGCCTGACGAGCCGGGTACCGGCCTGGACCGCCACGTTCCAGTCGATCATTGAGGCGCTCATGTACTCCACCGTACGTTTCGGAGACGGCGCCGGAGCGCCCCTGCACGATCGTTCAACGAACAACCGTTCTGGTTATCTCCCGTACGGGCCCGCCCACACCCGGGCGGCCTGCCGATAAGACCAGTTCAGCCAGGCCGAAACCCCGTGCGGCGGAGGTCGGCCGCAGCATCCGCCCCAGCCGTCGACACGCGACCCATCAGCCGCATCCGCACGTCGCGACGGCGGCGGCGAGCCTGTCGAGTTTTCCGGGGTCCACCGGCGCCTTGCCGTCGCCCGCCATGAAGGCGAACGCCAGCAGTCGTCCGTCCGCGTCATAGGCGATGCCCGCGAGCGTGCTGACGCCCGACAGCGTGCCGGTCTTCGCGCGCACGATCCCGGCCCCGCCCTGGCTCGCCGGAACCGTGTAGCGGGGCGGGCTCAGCGTCCCGGAGAAGCCCGCGATGGGCAGGCCCGTGATGACGGCCCGCAGGTCGGGGCGGTCGGGGCCGGCCGCGAGGGAGACGATGCGTGCGAGCGCGACCGGCGAGATCCGGTTCTGGGGCGACAGCCCGCTGCCGTCGTTGACCTGCACGCCGTTCGCGACGCCGAGCCTGGCGAGGACGTCGTGCACCGCTTGGGCCGCCCCCGCGAACGACGGCGGGCGCCCCAGTTTGATGGCGACCTGCCTGGCCATCGCCTCGGCCACATCGTTGTCGCTGTCGGTCAGTAGATGCTCGACCAGAGCGGACACGGGGGGCGACTGGACCGCGCCCTGTTGCGCCGCGGCCTTCGGCGCGGTGACCATCCGTCCCGCCTTGGCGGACACCCCGTACCGGGACAGCAGGCGCGCGAACGTGGCCGACGCCGCGGCGGGCGGGTTGGCGACCCGGGTCTTGTGCGCCGAACCCGCGGGAGCGACCCGTCCCTCGTCCACGGTCAGCGCGGTGACAGGAGCGAGCTCACCGTCGGGGAGGTAGTTGGGCTTCCAACTGGCGGCGGCGCGGGGGCCCTGATAGGCGGACGTGTCGTAGTCCACTCGCGTGCGCCTCACTCCGGACGACTTGAGGTTCGCGGCGGTCTGCCTGGCCAGCTCCGAGAGCGAGGCGTAGGGCGGATGGCCCCCGCCGGGGCGCTCCGGGAGGGCGGTGAGGGTGGGGTCCCCGCCACCGACCAGTACGATTCCGCCGCCGGCACCGCGCACGACCTTGGTGGTGATCCGGTGCCGGGGCCCGGCCGACGCCAGCACCGCCACCGATGTCGCCAGCTTCGTGGTGGACGCCGGGGTGGCCGGCTGCCCGGCGCGCAGGTCGAACAGCGGATGCCGGGTCACGGCGTCGATGACGACCGCGTTAACCTTCCCGCCCGGGCCACCGATCAGGGGTGACAGCCGTCCGGCGAGGGCGGAGGCGTTCGGCGGGCGTCCCCCGGTGGGATCGGCGGCGGGCACCACGGCCGACGCCCGCACGAGATCGCGCTCGGCGACGGAGGGGGGCTGGGGCGACAGGTGCCGTTGTGGTGTGAGTTTCGCCACTGCCACCCCCGCCACGACGGTGAAGACAATAAGGAGGGACAATGACATCACTGCCAGGGTCCGGCCCCGTCCAGGCACGTGACCGCCCCTCTCCCACTCAGCAACCACCAACGTGCGACATCCTTATATAAGGGAACACCCACCCTGTTGGGGGCGGCCTCGCCCGCACAGGCTCCCGAAAGACTATTCACTGCGACCGCGCAGGGAGCGGAGGACATCTTGGATTTCGACGTCACCATTGAGATCCCCAAGGGCCAGCGGAACAAGTACGAGGTGGATCACGAGAGCGGCCGAATCCGGCTCGACCGCATGCTGTTCACCTCCACGCAGTACCCCGCCGACTACGGGTTCATCGAGGACACGCTCGGCGAGGACGGCGACCCCCTGGACGCGCTGGTCCTGCTGCAGGAGCCGACGTTCCCCGGCTGCCTCATCCGCTGCCGCGCGGTGGGCATGTTCCGGATGACGGACGAGGCCGGTGGTGACGACAAGGTCCTGTGCGTCCCCGCGACGGACCCGCGCATGGAGCACCTGCGCGACATCCACCACGTCGCCGAGTTCGACCGGCTGGAGATCCAGCACTTCTTCGAGGTGTACAAGGACCTTGAGCCCGGTAAGTCCGTGGAGGGCGCGAGCTGGGTGGGCCGGGTCGAGGCCGAGGTCGAGATCGAGCGCTCCCGCAAGCGCGCCGCCGACCAGGGCGGGCACTGAGGGGCTCCCGGCCCTGGTGACCGTCGGGGCTCCGCCCCAGGACGACACCGCGCGACTCGGGACGTCGCTTGGCGGTCGGCGCTGGTCCGCTCCCGCCGCCGCCCGCGAAACGGGCTCCTGGAGAACCCTTCCGCACGGGACACCGTGCGGAAGGGTTCTCGCCTTCCAGGCGTCCCCTGCGGGGCCGGATACGGATGCGGATCGGCTCAAGAGCAGCTCAGCCTGCGGGGCGTGTGGCGCCGATCAGGTCGTTCCGGTGGATGCTGGAGATCCGTACGCGCGCACCCGTGTAGGGCGCTTCCACCATCCGGTCCTGGGCGAGGTAGATGCCGACGTGGTGGATCGTGTCGGGGTTGGACGTGTCCTTGGCGAAGAAGACCAGATCCCCCGGACGAAGCTCGCTCACCGGGACGTGCGGGCCGGACGTCCACTGCGTACCCGTCCAGTGGTCGAGCCGGACACCCGCCTGGGCCCACGCGTACATGGACAGGCCGGAGCAGTCGAAGCCGTAGATGCTCGCGCCCTGCCCGGTACCGAGGCTCGGCCCGCTCGCCGTGCCCCCGCCCCAGGAGTACGGCGTGCCGAGCCACCGGAGCGCCGCCCGCGCGACGATGACACCGCGCGTCCTGGACATGGCCAGGCCGGCGGCCGGACGGCCTGAACCCTCGTAGGCCGATCGGGTCTCCGCGGCCTCCAACGCCTGCGCCCGCGCGCGCTTGAGCCGGGCCGCATGCGTCTCCGCTTCGGCCAGGCGAGACTCCAGCTTCCGCTTCACCGCGGCTATGCGTTGGACGGATGCCTGCTGCACATCCACCGCGTCCTGCGCGTGCCGTTTGGCGTCCTCCGCGCGTCCGGTCGCGTCCCCCTGCTCCTTGAACGCGTCCTCCGCCTGCTTACGGAAGACGCCCGCCACGGTCTCGGACGCCTCCACCCGGCGGAGCGCGCCCGCACGCTGCTCGGCGAGCACCTCCACCATTCCCGCCCGGTCCATGAACCCCTGGGGGCCGCCGTGACCGGAGACGGCGGACGACATCTGGTCGTAGCCCGTGTTGTGCTGGTAGGCCTGCGCCGCGAACGTCGCCAGCGCGGCCTGGTTCTCCGCCACCCGCCGCCTTGCCTGGACGAGTCGCGCCTGGGCGTCGCGGTAGGTCCGGTGGGCTTGCTCCAGTCTGACCCGCTCGCCGTTGTAGCGCTCGATGGCGCTTTCGGCCGCGACCGCGAGCCTGTCGAGTTCGCCGTCCGCCTGGGCGAGCATCGCCTTGGTCCGGCCGACCTCCGCCGCACGGTCCTCGACCGCGTGCTCGCTCCGCTCCACGTCCCGCGCGCTGGGGGCGGGCTTGGCGGAAGCGGACGGCATCAGCCACGCCGCGCCGATCGTCACCCCGGTGGAGAGGGCGGCGAAGCGCAGCATCGCACCCCAGGTGGAGGTACGGGTCCGGCCGCGGAGCCCCGCCGTGCTCGATGCCATGAACACGTCCTGCCCGCGGCCGGTTTTGCTTAGCGCAAATGATCACCTACGAAGAGTGGTGCAGTTGGGCAACGATCGGAACTTCCCTGCCCCGGACATGGTCGAACCGCCCAGGCACGACTGGACCGGTCGGGCGCGTACGAATCAGTCAGGATCGGTCGCGACACGGGCAGATCGGCCGTCTCACTTCGCGGACCGGCTCGTGGCGGGGCCAAGGCCGGGAGGGATCGGCGGCGCGGGCAGGTTGCCCGGCGACTGCGGCGGAGCCGAATTGCTCTTGGACGCCGGCGGGCCCGACGCGGGGGCCGGATCCGGCTTCTGCTGCTTCGGCGGGGAAGGCGGCGGCTTGGGCGCCGCAGGTGTGGCCGGGCCACTCGCCCCTCCCGTCGCCGATGGCGTGGTGGGGACCGCTGGGCCCGTACTCGTGGGAGTGGGCGCCGACGGAGGGCGTGGTCCCGGGGCGGGACTGCCGGGCCGCCAGGTGACATGAACGGGAATGCCGCCGGGCTGGAACGCGACGCCACCTTCGCCTTGCGAAGCCGCGGCCCGGCGTACATGCACGTTCACGGTCGCCGCCTGCCCCGGCTCAAGGCGTCCGGAAGCCGGGTCGGCCCGCACGCCGCCCCAGCTCCTGGCATGCCACGTGACCGGGCTGCCCACCGCGCGCAGCACGATCGCTCCGTCCGAACCTCCCGCCAGATCGAGGAAGTGCGGGGCGACCTCCAGCCGCCTGGCCTCACCGGAGGACGCCGTGTTCCGCCCCCAGCTCTCGGCACTGACCTCGTACACCGCGCCCGAGGACGTCGGGGACAGGGCGATCGGCGGCGCGGACGACTCGCGCGAGCCGAGCGGGAAGGTGGCCGACACGGGCACGGCGTCGATGGATCCGTCCCGGCCCGTCCCCGGCCGTGCGGTGGCGCCCTCGGCACGTGCCGCCACCCGGCCCGACCCAGCACTCGGGCGGGGGCTTGCGACGGTATCGGCCCGTTCGGGGCTCCCGCCCAGCAGGCCGAGGAACCCGTTCATTGAGGCGAGCACACCCCCGAGGAGAACCGCCGCCGCTCCCACCACGACGGTCGCTCGACGGTGGCGCGCACCCGGCCCGACCCCCTGTGACGCGATACGCGCCGGACGGAGGCGATGCGGCCAAGCGAGACCGCGCCCAGGGGAGGACGCGTCAGGCGCATGCACCGGCTCCCTCGGCTGGACCGGAAACCCGCTCGGCGTGAACTCGGTCGCGCGGGTGGCGACGAAGAGCCTGTAACCGACGAGTTCCTCGTCCCGGAAGCAGTCCAGTACCCGCTGCCGCAGGTCTGCCGGAGGCTCCACGTCCGGAAGCAGGCCGAACACCTTGGCCGCCGACACGGTACGCGTACGGAAAGCCCCGCAGACCTCGCATTCCCTAGCGTGCTGGAGAAGCCGCTCCCCCCGCTCCGTCGAAGGCTCGCCCCGGCGCACGCGCAGGAGCAGCGCTCGTTCGGCGCACCCGTAGGGGCCCTGATGAGCGAGGAGCTCGGCCGTCAGCGCCTCTCCGAGCTCCTCGTGCGCGCGATCCAGCGCGGCCTGGGCCTCCTTGGGCGGCATGTCGAAGATCGCCGCGAGGTCGGGAACCGACAACTGGTGCCGAACGCGAAGCTCCAGGACCTCACGGGCGCGCGGCGGCAGCGCCAGCACGGCCTGCCACGCCATGATCCGCCGATCGGCGTCGTCCTGGTCGGGCTGGGCGACGGGGAGGTCGGGCGGGCGGGCGCCGGCGGGCGGCGGGCGGCGGGAGCACTCCTGCCGGGCGATGGCGTACAGCCACGCCCCGAACCGATCCGGGTCGCGCAACCTGCCGATATGAGCCTCGACCACCACGAAGGCGTCGCGCAGCACGGTCTGGGCCGCGTCACTGTCATGCAACTGGAACCAGCAGTAGGCGTAGAGCCGATCGGCATACGCGTCATAGAGCTCTGCCATGGCATCCGGATCGTGCGCGCCCAACGCCTCGACCAGAAGAGGGTCGTCCATGGCAGCAAGGTAAGTGCTCTGAGATCCCCCAGCCGTCAATTCGAGGGATCTGAAGCCGGTGTCGCGCGCCATCCTCCCGCATTAGCTGACACTTTACTGAATTGCGACAAGTTAAATTTTCCCGGTAAATCAACTGTCATATCGGCTTCCATGCGGAGGGGATGCCGGGGCGACGCACTCGACGCGACAAACCCACCATTTCGAATCTTCGTGACTTCCCGCCCCTTCGGGTGATCTCGGACGAATCAAAGTTGACACTGTCATCGTGACAGTGTCACCATGGGGCCATGGACGGAACCTGGACGATCGGCGAGCTGGCGGAACGCGCCGTGGCGGCCCTCGCCGCCGGCGAATCCGCGCAGGTCAGCGGCCGGGTCCGCGACATGCCGAACGAGCGGCTGATCCGGTGGTACACGACGATCGGCCTCGTCGACCCGCCGCTGGCGCGGCGCGGGCGCACCGCGCTCTACGGCCGGCGCCATCTGCTCCAGCTCACGGCCGTGAAGCGACGGCAGGCCGCGGGGCGCTCGATCGCCGAGATTCAACTGGAGCTGGCCGCCGCCACCGACGCGAAACTCGAACAGATCGCCGCCCTTCCCGCCCCCGGCTCTCCGGCACCACCGGCCGCCACATCCGGCCCGCAGCCGACGGACGCGCCGAGCACCGATGCCGTCGCCCCGCCGCGAAAGAGCGCGGCATCAACCGGGCAGCGAAACCGAACCACCGGCCGCGTTTCCGGCTCCCCAAAAGGTGCACCCCATCCGACACCGTCGCCAGCGGACACCACAGAAAGCCGGAACGCCCAGCCGCCGGACTCCGCCACTTCCCCTCCCGCCGCCACGCCCACACCGGCCCGCCCAGGCACCACCACCGAGGCACCTGAGACGGCAGCCCCACCGCACCAGCAGGAACCAACGACCAGCGCCCCCGACTCCGCCTGGACGAGCGCGGCCGTCAACCTCCCCTCAAGCGCCGAGGAGCCGCCGGGCACCGCAGCCGGTGACGTGGCCGGCTCCGCGGGCCGTCCACGGTTCTGGAGCACCCGCCCCGACGTGACCTACGACCGGGACGTGTCCGTCGACTACGACACGCCTCCACCCGCGCTCGTCCAGGGCGTCCGCCTGGCACCCGGTCTCACGCTGCTGCTGGAGGTCTCCATGTTGGGCGGCGACGACCTCGCCGCGATCCAAACCGCCGCGGAACCGCTACTGGAGGAGTTGCGGCGACGCGGCCTCGTCCCCTCCCCGACCCTGCCCACCGCCCCTCCCCGGAGGTCACAGTGACCGTGCGCATCATGCCGCTACCCGAGACCGCGACACCTCCGGAACCCGACGGCGGGCTCGGGGCTCTGACCACCGACAGGGGCAACCTGCCGCTCGACTCCGTCGACGTCCACGCCTCGATCACCGGCCTGTCCGCCGGGATCGAGCTCGCCCAGGGCTTCCGGAACCCGTTCGACGTTCCGCTGGAGGCGACCTACATCTTCCCGCTGCCCGACCGCGCCGCCGTCACCTCGCTGCGGATGGAGGCGGACGACCGCGTCATCGAGGGGACACTGAAGGAGCGGGGGCAGGCCCGGCAGGACTACGACGCCGCCATCGCCGCCGGCCGGCGGGCCACGATCGCCGAGGAGGACCGTCCGGACGTCTTCACCATGCGGGTCGGGAACATCCTGCCCGGTGAACGCGTGACGGTCCGGCTCACGCTCGACCAGCCGCTGCCCTACGAGGCCGGCGACGCGGGCTCCGGCGCCACGTTCAGGTTCCCGCTGGTCGTGGCTCCCCGCTACATCCCGGGCGCACCGCTGGACGACGAACGCGCGGGCTCGGGCGTGGCGGACGACACCGACGCCGTGCCCGACGCCTCGCGGATCAGCCCGCCGGTCCTCCTGCCCGGCTTCCCCAATCCGGTACGGCTGTCGATCTCCGCCGACATCGACCCGTCCGGCCTGCCGCTCACCGGGGTCCGCTCCGCCCTGCACGTCGTGACCGAGAAGGAGGAGGCCGGGCGCACGACCCTGCGCGTCCAGCCGGGCGAGCGCCTCAACCGCGACTTCATCCTGCGCTTCGACTACGCCGCGCGAGAAGCCGCGTCCCTCACGCTGGTCCCGGACGCCTCCGGTGAGGAGGGCACGTTCACGCTGACCGTCCTCCCGTCCGGTGAGGCCCGACCGAGGCCGCGTGACGTGGTCCTCATCCTCGACCGTTCCGGCAGCATGCAGGGCTGGAAGATGGTCTCCGCCCGCCGCGCCGCCGCCCGCATGGTGGACACGCTCCGCGCCGAGGACCGCTTCGCCGTGCTGTCGTTCGACACCGTCGTCGAGCGGCCGCGCGACCTCGACACCGGCCTCGCCGACGGCACCGACCGCAACCGGTTCCGCGCCGTCGAGCACCTGGCGGCGCTGACCGCCCGCGGCGGGACGGAGATGCTCGCCCCGCTCGACGAGGGCTGCGCCCTGCTCGCCGACTCCGCCCGAGACCGGGTCCTCGTCCTCATCACCGACGGGCAGATCGGCAACGAAGACCAGATCCTCGCCCATCTGGAACCCCGGCTCCGGGGCGTCCACGTCCACACCGTCGGCATCGACCGGGCCGTCAACGCGGGCTTCCTGAACCGCCTCGCCGCCATCGGCCAGGGCACCTGCGAACTCGTCGAGTCCGAAGACCGCCTCGACGAGGCGATGGACCACATCCACCACCGCATCGGCACACCACTCGCGACCGGTCTCTCGCTCCGCGCCGACGGGCTGGAGATCGTGCCCGACTCGGTCTCCCCCAGCCGCTTCAGCGCACTCTTCCCCGGCGTCCCCCTGGTGATCGCGGGCCGCTTCCGCGGAGAACCCGCTGGAGCGCTGTCCGTCCACGGCACCGGCGGCGACGGCGAGCCCTGGGAGCGGCACGCCGCCGCCACGATCACCGAGAGCACGAGCGCGTCGTCCATCTGGGCCCGCGCGCATCTACGCGACCTCGAAGACCGCTACACGATCAGCGGCTCCGACGACCTCGAACACCGCATCGTGGCGACCTCCCTCAGATTCGGTGTCCTGTGCCGCTTCACCGCCTTCGTGGCCGTCGACAGCCGGGTCGTCGCCGAAGGCGGCACGCCCCACCAGGCGATCCAGCCCGTCGAGGCCCCCGATGGTTGGGCGACCCCGATGGCGGCCCCGATGGTCGCCCCGGCCGCCTTCACGGCCCAGATGGACGCGGCCGCTCCACCTTCCATGGCCTACGGCGCGCCGCCACCCGCACCGGGGGCCATGCCGCCACCTCCCGCACCGGGAGCCGTAGCCGGCCGAGGATCAGCCCGTCCACCGGAAGCCGCCTACCGGATGGCCCGTCCCCCCGCGCCCGGTCCCGCACCCGCACCCCGCAGGGCCCGCCGTCCGCTCAGCCAGGAGATCGCCACCGAACTCGAACGCCTCCGCCACGTCCCCGATGACCACGACCAGCGACTCGATCACCTGACCCGCGAGCTACCACCCATCCTCGACTCGCTCATCCGGCACATGACGTCCCACAACCTCGACACCACGTCCCTGAGGGCGCTCCGCGACGAACTCCGCCACCTGAACACGTCCTCCGCCCCAGCCCAGGTCAACGAGGTCTGGACACGCGCCCTCCAGACCTTCACCGACCTCGCCAAGGAGCCGCCCCGCCGGCCCTTCTGGAAACGCAACAACTGACCCCAGCCCACCCCACCACTCACGGGAGCACCCAAGGCCCGACCCCGTTACCGATCAACCCCCCTCGGCCGTCAACCACCATCCACGACAAGCACACCCACTCGGCGAGGGGCCGCAGGCGGGCACACCAGACGCGCGAACCCCCACCATCACCGCACCGGCGCGGAGGGTCGTGAGGTGCGGACACAGCGCCTACGCAAAGCCTCGCCCTCACCCCAGCCCCACAGCGAGGTGGGGACGGGCCTAGCTAACCCACAAGGTCTAGACCTCACCCGAGCCGCGCGGCGAGGCCGTGGAGAGCGGATTCAGCAATTGGGCCACGTTCGCTCGCCTCCCATCCACACGGCGAGCGTCGAGCGTCGAGCACTGCGGATGCGTAAGGTCTCGCCCTCACTCCAGCCCGCGCGGTGAGAGGTGGAGAGCAGGCACAGCAGATAGGCCGGGCCGCGCGGTGAGGTGCGGAGAGCGGGCTCAGCGGTTGGCCAGGCCTCGCTCGCCACCTACCCGCACGGCGAGCGTCGGGCGTCGGGCACTGCGGATGCGCAGGGCGAGACCCTGGTCTCGCCCTCACTCCAGCCGCGCAGGGGCGTGTGGAAAGCAGGCACAGCAGATAGGCCAAGGCTCGCCCACCCCCCGCCCGGCGGGGTGTTGGGGGCGGAGCACAGCAGATGGGCAAGATCTCGTCTGGGCGGGATCCGCGCTAAATCGAGGCTGCGGTGAAGGGACGAGGGGCGCAGCGCGAAGACACCCGCAGAGGGCAGCGCGAAGGCACTCGCAGGGGGCAGGGGGAAGGCACCCGCAGAGGGCAGCGCGAAGGCACCCGCAGGAGGCAGGGGGAAGGCACCCGCAGAGGGCAGGGGGAAGGCACCCGCAGAGGGCAGCGCGAAGGCACTCGCAGGGGGCAGGGGGAAGGCACCCGCAGGGGGGTGCAGCGCGAAGGGGCGCCCTCCTGGATGGAGGGCGCCCCCGCGATCACCCGGTCCCCAGGGGCGGAGGGCGCCCCCGCGGGTGCCTTCCGAAGCCAAGGGCCTTCGGCTGATCGATCAGACGTGCTTGGGGCTGTGACGACGACGGAGAAGGGGGATCAGGTTGAGGACCAGACCCACGACCGCGACGCCGCTGACGAGGTTGACCCCGGGGTGGAACTCGCCGAAGTCCCCGCCGCCACCCTGCGCGCCACCGGCGACCAGGGCGGTGACGACGGCGAGCACCAGGGCCGCGCCGACCTGGCCGGAGGTCTGCACCAGGCCGGAGGCGAGTCCCTGCTCGGAGTCGTCGATGCCATCGGTGGCCTGCGCCATGATCGAGCTGAACCCGAACGCGAAGCCGCCGCCCAGCAGCAGCATCGTCGGCAGGACGGTGAACGCGTAGTGCGGCGTGTCACCGGCGGTCGCCAGGAACCACACGTAGCCGAGGCTCATCGACAGCATCGAGGCGAAGATCAGCGGCGGCGTCCCGTAGCGGTCGATGAGGCGGCCGACGAACGGGGAGCCGAAGGCCACCAGGAGTCCGGCGGGCAGCAGCGCCATCGCCATCTTCAGCGGCGACCAGTGCAGCACGTCCTGCAGGTACAGGGTCATCATGAACTGGAAGCTCAGGTACGACCCGAAGAGCGCGACGATGCTCAGGTTGGCGCGGACGATCGAGCCGATCCGCAGGATGCCGAGGCGGATCAGGGGGTGCTTCACCTTGTTCTCGGTGATGACGAACCCGGCCAGCAGGATCGCCGCGACCGCGACCGAGCCGAGGGTCACCGGGTCGAGCCAGCCCCGGTCCGGTGCCGACACGACGGTGTAGACGGCCAGCAGCATGCCGCCGGTCAACGTGACGGCGCCGACGAGATCGTGCCCGCCGTCGGCGGACGGCTTGTCCCGCGGGATCAGGGCGATGCCCGCGACCAGCGCGATCACAGCGAGCGGAACGGGGGTCAAGAACGTCCAGCGCCAGCCGAAGCTGGTGAGCAAGCCGCCCAGGATCAGCCCGGACGAGTAACCGCTGGCGCCGAAGACCGAGAAGACCGACAACGCCCTGTTGCGCGCGGGCCCCTCATGGAAAGTGGTGGTCAGGATGGACAGGGCGGTCGGCGCGGTGAACGCGGCGGCCAGGCCCTTCACGAAACGGGTGACGATGAGCAGCGTGCCGTCGTTCACCAGCCCGCCGACCAGGGACGCGACGGCGAACACCGCCAGTGCGGCCAGGAAGACCTGGCGACGTCCCAGCAGGTCGGCGGTCCGTCCGCCCAGCAGCAGGAGGCCGCCGTAGCCGAGGACATAGCCGTTCACGATCCACTGCAGCGAGGTGGTCGACAGGCCGAGTTCGGACCCGATCGACGGCAGCGCGACGCCCACCATGGAGACGTCGAGTCCGTCGAGGAAGAGCACAGCGCAGAGGACGGCGAGGACTCCCCACAGCCGGGGGGTCCAGGTCTGTTCGGCCGGGGCGCCGGTCGCCGGCCCATGGACGGCGGAGGCAGGTGAGGTGTCGGTGATAGTCACGTCGAAGGACAGTACATGCACATGCATCAAATGTCCACGCACTAAATTCTGCGGAATTTAATGCCGATGCATCTGATGCGTGCGCATGCTAGGATGCGCGGCATGGAGTCGAACGCTGCTCTGGTCGGGCGGTGGCGATCGCTGTCGACCTGCTACAACACCGTCGCGTGTGACCTCGATCGCACGTTGCACGAGGCCCATGGCCTGACCATGAGCGAGTTCGAGACACTCGACCGGCTCGTCGAGTCCGACTGTGAGAAGCACCGCATGCAGGAGATCGCGGCCGAGATGTACCTCAGCCAGAGCGCGCTCTCCCGGACGGTCGCCCGCCTGGAGAAGCAGGGTCTCGTCCAGCGCGGCCTCTGCGAATCGGACCGGCGCGGCGTCTTCGTCGTGGTCACCGAGGCAGGCCGGCAGTGCCATGCCAAGGCGAGGAAGACCCACCTGGAGGTCCTCGCCAAGCACTTGGCCGCCGTCCCAGAACTGGTCGGCTGACCCCTCTACCTCAACGCGGCCCCACGCCGGAGCCACGTCCGGGCTCACACGCCCGGTCGCGGCAACGCCCGCGACACTCGCGCGACCTCCGGAACACGCGTCCCGGCACTGGCCGACAACGTCGGCACCCCACCGCCCAGGGCATCGTCACCGCTTACCGCCCTGGACCGCCGATGACGGGGCCGTCGGGCCAGAGGGAGACCAGGTCGGCGGGGGTCAGGGGCGTCGAGTAGGCCGCGCGGAGTACCTCGCTCTGGGTGGCGGTGTCCGCGTCCGCGAGGTGGACGAACCAGTCGATTCCGGCCGGATAAGACCACAGGTAGGTGCGCAGCTGGGGGTCGCGGCGGTCCGTCAACGCGTCGGCGATCACCGCGTCCCTCCACCACGGGACGCGGCGCCGGGCATGATCGGCGAGATCCCTGATCGGTACACCGTCGTCCAGGCCGAGGTGCAGTTCGGCCCGGACGAGCTGGATGTAGTGATCGAGCCGGATCCGGGCGATGAGAGCCTGGTCGTCCGGGGAGATGAAGAGCGGCAGCGTTTGGGCCAGCCCTTCGAGGAGCACCTGCTGCAAGGCGTGGACGGACATCAGCGGCACCCACGGCACCGAGCCCTTCACCGTCTCGGTCCAGCTGGAACTCTGCAGGCCGTGCCCGAGGACTTCGTGGAAGGCGAACCGCCGCGCGCCGACCTCGGTGAAGACCGCGTTCCGCAGGTTCAGCCGTAGCCGAACGCTGTTTCCCGCGCCATCGAGCCAGTACGCCCAGTACGCGTCCACGTCGGCGGTCTCGATGTGAAGCTCGAACGGCGCGGTGCTGCCGGTCGCCTTCCGGACGGCCGGCTCGAACCGGTCGCTGGCCTGCCGGATCTCCTCGGGCGCCGCGTCGAGGTCGAGCGGCCCCTCCGCCTCGTTCAACTCGGTGTCGGTCACCGCGCCCCAGCCGACGCCAAGGCCCGCCAAGGCCGTGCGCGCCCGCTCACCTATCGCGGTGACGTACTCCGCCGACCAACCCGCGGCCCCACACCCCTGCGTGACCTGCACGTACTCGGCAAGCGGCCGGTGCTCGCCGAGCAGGGCACCGAGATAGGCGATGTCCGCGTCGAGACGTCCGGCCAGGCAATCGACGCCCTCGGCGCGCTCCCGCAGCTCGATCAACCGCCGGTAGACGTCGAGTCGGCTGCGCGCGGGCTCGATCTCCTCCTCCATGGGACGGCAGTCAAAGTCGATCACCGGCGCGCATCCGCGGCCCACCTCGTATGCGTGCCAGGCCCGCAGGGCGGACTCCGCCTCGTCCCGCACCGTCTCCACGTCCAGAAGTTCCACGACCACCCCAAGATCAGCTTTGCCCCGACCCTAACTCCCTACATGACCTTCGTCACATGGCTACTTCAGCCAAAGTCCGGGCTCCTTCCGCACGGTTGTCACCCGGCCATGACCTGGCCGCATAGCCCCAGTCCTATGGAGTCCGCAGGGTCCTGCGATAACCGGATGCGAGGACGGGACTCCCGGCGTGCGGCACGTCGACCCGTTGCCCAGGTTCCCTCTGACGGACCCGCCGGAACGGAGCCGTTCACCTCAGGGCTCATTCCATCCACGCGACGGGCGCCGCAGTTGCGCCGCCTCGGGACAGACCACGGAAGCGGTCCCTCAGCCCGCCGAAAGGCCGCGATTCCGTTTGTCAGAGGGCACCGATAGCGTCCCAGGTGACGCCACGCCGCGAGCGGGCAACACAGCTGAGGCGAGTCGGACCGTTCTCCGGTTCACCGATGAGTTCGGGCGGCCCGGAAGGTCCATCAGGGATAGAGCACATCGACGACTCGCAGGGAGACCACCATGAAGAAGATCATCGCGGGCCTGTTCATCTCACTCGACGGCGTCGTGGAGGCGCCCGACAAGTGGCACTTCCCTTACTTCAACGATCAGATGGGTGTGGCGGTCACCAACAGCATGGTCGGGGCGGACACCATGCTGATCGGACGCAAGACCTACGACAGCTTCGCGGGCGCCTGGCCCGGCCGTGAGGCTGCGGGCGGAGAGGACGCCGAGTTCGCCAAGACGCTCGGCGACGTCCGGAAGATCGTGGTGTCCAACCAGCAGCTGGAGTTCACCTGGCGCAACTCCGAGCAGCTCAAGGGCGACCTCGTCCAGGCGGTCACCGCTCTGAAGAACGAGCCCGGGGACGGCTTCATCTCCATCCCCGGCTCGATCTCGATCATCCGCCGCCTGCTGGACGCCCAGCTGATCGACGAGCTGCGCCTGCTGGTGCACCCGATCGCCATCCGCAAGGGCATGCGGTTGTTCGACGAGGGCGACACCTCGATCCCGTTGAAGCTGATCTCCTCGGAAGCCTTCGACACGGGCGTGCTCAACCTCATCTACGCCCCCGCCGAACCTGCCAAGCAGGCCACCTACGACGACGCCAAGTCGCACCTGCCCAACGCCGAATAGCCATCGCGAGAAGCCGCAGCGCTTGTACCTCCACAGGACGCGTGCAACGCGCTGCGCTCCCGCGCACTCATCAGCCCGCCCCCTCCAGAACGAGGCGGACGTGCGCCCCAGCGCCCAACAGCCAAGGCACAATCGTTTGTCGGCCCGGTTCATGGACGTCGGAGCAACGCACTCCATGAACGCGAGGAGCGACGCCCGTCCGGCCGCAAACCACGGGACCGTTGGCGCAGGGCACCGTGACACCCCGGTGCGGCCCGCCCAGCGCGACGGGTGCTCGATACGGGCGAACGGCTGGTCGGCAACGAATCCGGTGAAAGGCTAGTAGGCGAGACCCACCGGTGATTCGCGCCGCTCGCCGTCCCGCCAGCCATTCCGACAGCCCGCCGGGCGGCGCGTCGGCGGGATCGAACTGCAGGAAGTCCGTGCCCCGCGCCCCGCCCGCGCTCCGCCCGCGCCGCGTTCGGCGCCGCCACGCCGCCCGGGCCAGGCCCCGGCATCACCTGTTCGGCAGCATGGCCAGAAACTTCAGCTCCGCCGCACCTCCGGAGATCAGATCCAGGCATTCACCTGGGCCTCCTTGACCGGTACGAGGACGCGCCGTCCGCCCGGTCATGCCGGATGACTTCCGTACAGAACCATCCGGAGACGATCAAGACGAACGCCCCCGGACCCCCGCAAGGGCGTCCGGCAGGCAAAAAGCTGAGGCCGCGCCGCACACCTGCATACGGACCTGCGGCGTCGCGGCCCGCCGCACTCGGCCAGCTCGTCCGTAGGTGCCCTACAGGACCACCATCCCCAGCAGAAGTGCGCCATCATGCCGGCCGGTGCCCAGGACACCATGATCCCAATGACGGAGAGTAGTGAGCAAGGCATGGATGGTGACTCATGCCTTACTGCACGCCCGATTCTGGATAGTTTTGACCATAATCCAGCGGTTCATCCATTCTTGGCCAGAATCGATCGATGGTGGCTCCCGGGTCGGCCCACGGCCGGTCCCCACCACAGATCATGGAGGCGAGAATGCGAACGACCCGCAGGAACCGAAGACGGTCGGCGACGGCCGCGGCCGTCGTGCTGCTGACCGGCGTACTCGGCGCGCCGGCCCACGCCGCCGGGGGCATCGTGATCAACGCGGACGCGGCCGGCACGGTCGACGGCCAGTACATCGTGGCGCTGAACGGCGCGACCTCTCTCGCGCCGACCGCCGCAGCACAAGTGTCCGCGCAGGCCAGGGACCTGGTGCGCCGTCACGGCGGCTCGGTCCAGAGCGTCTTCAGCGCCGTGCTGCGCGGCTTCGCCGCCGACATGACCGCCGAGCAGGCACGGCACCTGGCCGCGGATCCGGCCGTCCGGTACGTGCAGAAATCGGTGATGGTGCATACGGCCGGGCCCGGTACGCAGCCCAATCCTCCGTCCTGGGGGCTGGACCGCGTCGACGGCAGACAGGACCGCACCTACGCCTACCCGGGCACGGGTACCGGCGTTACCGTCTACGTCCTGGACACCGGTGTCCGCATCAGCCACCGGACGTTCGAGGGCAGGGCGTCCTACGGCTATGACTTCGTCGACAAGGACACCACCGCGCAGGACTGCCACGGCCACGGCACGCACGTCGCGGGCACCGTCGGCGGCGAGCAGCACGGCGTCGCGAAGGACGTCAGGATCGTCGCCGTCCGCGTCCTGGACTGCGACGGCTACTCCCCCGACCGCTACGCCATCCAGGGACTGGAGTGGGTCGCGAAGAACGCCCACAAACCGGCCATCGGCAACATGAGCATCGGCTCGGACCCTCCGGCCCCGGAACCGCAGGCGTTCCGCGAGGCGACGCGCGGCGCCATCCGCGCGGGCATCCAGTTCGCGATCGCCGCGGGCAACGACTCGCGGAACGGCTGCGACGCCCCAGGCGACGTGGCCGAGGCCGTCACCCTCGGCTCCACGGACGAGGGCGACCGGCGGTCCTACTTCTCCAACTACGGCCGCTGCATCGACCTGTTCGCACCGGGCGGCGACATCGTCTCGGCGGACAACGAGTCCGACACCGGCGAGGTGGTCCTGGGCGGAACGTCCATGGCCACACCGCACGCGGCCGGAGCACTCGCCCTCTACCTGGAGGGCCACCCCAACGCGACGCCTCAGGAGTCGCGGAACGCCGTGGTCAGGGCCGCCCAGCCCGGCGTCGTCTCCGACGCGGGCGGCGGCTCCCCGAACCTGCTACTGAACGTTACCGCCCTCGCCAGGCTGGCAGCGCGCCGTTAGCAGACGCAAGAACGCCGTTAGCGGGCGGTAGGACGGCGCTCCTCGCCGTCCTCGACTCCACGAACCCGCCAGGCCATGTCCCGCCCTCCAGCGGTCACGCTCCCAGCATGAGGAGGACGACGGACGTGGCGCAGGCGTAGCCCGCACCGGTACGAGGCCCATCGCGAACGCCCGCGATGGGCCTCTCGTCTGGGCACCACCAGGCGGCCGCTCAGTCACGCCTGATCACGGCGAGCCAAGCACGAACCTGGGTCACGCCCTGAATCAGGTTGAGGTCGAAGGTGTCGGCGGTGAGGGATTCGAAAGTCCATCCGTCCGTGAACGCGGCGCGCAGCTCGTCCTCGCGGAACCGGCGCGGACCCCAGTCGCCTGGCTCCTGGTCACTGAAACACATCAGGTAGCAGATACCACCAGGACGCAGCGTGGACGCGAGAGCCGTGACATACCTGGCCCTGTCCGCATCGTCGAAAACGTGGAAGACACCGCTGTCGATCACGGTGTCGGCGGTGAGAGCCCGGCGCGGCAGGTCGAGCGCGTCGGCGACCTCGAACCGCACGCTCACGCCCCGCTCGGCCGCCTTCGCGCGGGCGCACGCGATCGCGGTCGGCGAGAGATCCATGCCGGTGACCTCGGCGCCACGTCCGGCCGCGAGCAGCGCGTGCTCCCCTGTGCCGCAACCAAGGTCGAGGACGCGGCCCGCCAACCTCCCCTCGTCCGCGAGCCGCACGATGGCCGGCTGCGGCCGACCGATGTCCCACGGCGGCGGTGTGTCCCCGGTGTAGCTGGCATCCCAGGATGCCTTCATGTCACGTGCTGAGACGATGCGGGCCTCATCGCCCTCGGCGATCACCACGACCAGCAGATGGCGCCCCGCGAGAGTGAGGCCGTAGAGGATGGTCGTGCCGTCCCGTCCGGGCGCCGACCAGTAAGGACGGTCAAGAACCGCCTCCCGCACCTCCTCCGGACTGACACCGTCCACAGCAAAACGATCTTCCAATAGATCACTGTCCCGAACCACCTTGAACTGATCATGCAACATCGACGTTCTCCTCCGGCTAGCGCCTCCGAACACACAACATCACTATCAAATTCTATAGCCAGCACCTAAGCTTGCCAGCACAAGCAGAGGTGAATCTTAGGCTGGATACATGATTCTAAAGTAGATGGAGTGACGAGTCGCTGACCGGGAAGGTCGGCCGGGCGGCACTACCGCCCGGATGCCCAGGTCGTCCGCCAGGGATCAGAAACTCGCGCCGAGCGGATACCGGATCGTCACCTGCGAGCAACGCCTACGCCAAGGCTTCGACCCACCAGGCGACCAGGACGCCGTGCCGAGCGAAGTAGATCGCGCGTAACGCACTCAGTAGGTGTCAGAGGGTGGCGATCCACACACAGGCGAGCGACCGCCATGTCCGGTGGCGCACGTCAGTGCGCGCCGAGGGAACGTCGACGGCACGCCAGACCGTAGCCGTGGCCATCGCCGGTCCCCTCGCCTGTGTCATGGCCGGCGGCGTCCTGTGGGTGTCAGCACTGGACCGGGCCCTGTGCACGCGTTGCTTCTGCTGCCCCTTTTCGGTGATGGCCGCAGCCTTATTCGCGGCCTGCGCGCGTCATGGACCAACCGGCCGACCCGAGCTAGATCGAGCCGTCCGCCAAGGGCAGCGACAAGGATGGCGCTCCGAAACAAATTATTCGAATTCTGACAGCCGACCCTCCTCGCGTGAATGCATTCCCCGGCTACTCGTGCTCATGCGGAACCGGGTGCACCTTCCGGGAAGGGGTCCGATTTGGCTTGGTCCGCCTCGTCTTCGGACAGGTAGCGGACCTCGGCCAGGCGGTAGGTGAGGCCGGTGACGATCGGGTCGAAGTACTCCCAGTATTCGCAGATCTTGCCGTGGGCGTCGAACTTGAAGATGCAGACGTAGGTGTTCTGGTACTTGCGGTCGCCGCCCTTCATGACGTTGTCGGAGTCGAAGCGCGCGATGAGGGTGTCGGAGTCGCGGTCGGCCCAGATTTCGTGGATGGGGAAGCGCAGGCTGTCGAACAGGTCCGGCACCGTCTTCCAGTTGTCCTAGATGGCCTGCCTGCCGTGCAGGTGCCGCGGGAACATCTCGGTGCCGAACGGGTAGTAGTGTTCGGCGTCTTCGGCCCATAGCTCGATCCAGGAGTCGATGTCCTTTTCCTCCAGCAGGCGTAGGAAGGTCCGCACCGTCGTCTTGTGCCGGTCGGGACCACCCGGCTCGTCCGCGGTGTCCACGCTCATGGGAAACCTCTTTCGATCAGGAGTGTGCTGTGAGAATGGAGAACGAGGGGCGGCCCGGTCGGGGGTCCGGTGGTGGATAGGCCGGGAAGAAGGCGTCATGGAGGCCGTCGTCGTCAGGTAGTTGGTAGCGGCGGTAAATGTATCCACCCGGCGCGGTGGTGAAGCGGGCGTCGGCGGGCAGAAGGTGCGCCGCCAGAGTGTGGCGCCATGCGGCTCCCGTCCGCTGAGAACCGGCCGCACCGTGCCAGACGTTGCCGTCGTGGAAGACGATCGTGCCTGCCGGGACTTCGAGTTGGACCACGGCGGGATCCGCGACCCCCGCCGCGGCGGCGGACGCCCGCATCCGTGCGCGATGGTCGCCCGGATCGTGGAAGTCGGCTGGTAGCGGGGCGGTCGGCCAGAGGTGGGAGCCGGGAACGTACTCGATCGTCGCCGCGTCGGCGTGGGTGTCGTCGAACGTCATCCAGCAGGTGCTCATCGTCGCCGGTGCCAGGAAGTCGATAAAGGAGTTGTCCTGGTGCAGGCTCGACGGCCGCGCCAACGGCGGTTTGATCCAGATCGTGTCCTGGCCCAGGCGCGTCCTCGGCCATCCGTTGAGGTAGGCGATCCAATCGCCGACCCACGGCGCCTGGACGATCGATGCGATGAGCTGGTCGGACTTCCAGGCGTTGGACATGTGCCGTGTCGCGTCGGGACGGCTCAGCCCTTCACGCCAGTACCACTCGTCCGGATAGCTCCCCGTCGGGAAACGACCTGTGAAGAGCCCTGCGAGACGGTCGCGTGCCCATCGGCACTCGTCAGGCGTGAGAGCGGCCTCCATGACGACGAATCCGTCGCGGTGAAAGCATTCGCGCGCGCTATCGGGCCTGTCCCACGGGATGATCAGATGCATGCGGCGAAAGCTACAGCACCTTCGTCAAGATCTATGATGGCCCGAAACTCTCTCGGAAACTAAGGGTCGTCTATGGAACTGTCACGAGCCGACCTAGAGATTCTGGTCGCTCTCCAGGAGAACTCTCGGCTGACGAACCGCGAGTTGGCCAAGCGGCTCGGTGCCGCCGAGTCGACGACGCACGAACGCCTCCGGCGCCTGGTCCGCGGCGGCGTGATCAAGCGGTTCACCGCGGAGATCGACCTGGCCGCGCTGGGCCGGCCGATGCAAGCCATGATCGCCGTCCGGCTGCGTCCCCAGAGCGAGGACGTCGTCGAGCGCTTCCTGAGGACCGTGATGGATGATCCCTGCGTGGTCGACGCAATCGTCGTATCCGGTGAGATCGATGTTCTGTTGCGCGTCGCCGTACAGTCGGCCGAACACCTCCGCACCTTCGCCTGGCGCAAGGTCACCTCGGCGAAATCGGTGCAGTCGATCACAACACATCTGGTGTACGAGTACCGGCGCCGTCCGATCACAGCCCCGCCCTGACCGAATGCCCCGCCCACCTGGAGCGTCGTGAGGCCCCGCTGTGCAGCACGGGCAACCACACCGCCATGCGGCGAGGCGATCTACTGGCACCAGATCCACCGGAGCGGACTCCATGGACGACGTTTCCTCGACACCGCCGAGAGTGAATAGCCAGGCAGTTGGTCAGGCACTCACGTCAGAGGCCCCTTCCGAAGATCGGAAGGGGCCTCTGAAGTGGAGCCGCCTATCGGAATCGAACCGATGACCTATTCATTACGAGTGAATCGCTCTGCCGACTGAGCTAAGGCGGCCTACCGTGCGGGGCACGGCGGGTAGCAGTCTACCGGGTGCCGGGGGGTGGGTGTGCACTGGTTAATCAGCGGCAGATCGTCCCGGGCTTCGGCGGATCGGCGTTGAGCAGGTAGTCGTCGGTTGCCCTGGTGATGCAGGGGTTTCCCTGGAGGTAGGCCGTGTGGCCGTCGCCGTCGAGGGTGAGGAGGACGCCGCTGGAGAGCTGGGACGCGAGGTTCTGGGCCCACTTGTACGGGGTGGCGGGGTCGCGGAGGGTGCCGATCACGAGGATGGGCTTGGCGCCCTTGGCGGTGACGGGCGTGGGTCGCGTTTTGGTCTGGACGGGCCAGTAGACGCAGGGGAGGCCGCCCCAGACGACGAAGGGGCCGAAGTGGGGGGCGACCCTCTTGGCCTCGGCCGCGGCTTGGCCGTAGGCCTTCGCGGAGGCGGGGTTGGGCTTGTCCACGCAGTTCACGGCCATGTTGGCGTCGGTCTGGTTGCTGTAGGAGCCGTCCGGGTGGCGTTCGACCATCTGGTCGGCCAGCGTCAGGAGGAGCGTGCCGTCCGACTTCTGGAACGCCTGGGCGAGGCCCTGGCGTAGGACGGGCCAGTTCTCCTTCAGGTAGAGGGCCGAGGCGATGCCCATGACCGCCAGGGCTTCCGTGACCTGGCGCGTGTCGCGGGTGTTGCTCAGGGGCTTCTTGTCGGTCTGTGCAAGGAAGGACGCGAGTTTGGTCATGGCTGCGTCCGTGGACGTGCCCAGCGGGCAGTTCGGCTTCTTGACGCAGTCGTTCGCGAAGGCTCGGAAGGCCGTCTCGAAGCCCTTGGCCTGCTCGACGAGCAGGCCGGTGGACGAGGTGGTGGGGTCGACGGCGCCGTCCAGGGCGAGGGCACGGACGTTGCCCGGGAACTGCTGCGCGTAGAAGGCGCCCAGGTAGGTGCCGTAGGAGGCGCCGTAGTAGGTGAGCTTCTTGTCGCCGACGGCGGCGCGCAGGACGTCGATGTCGCGGGCCGCGTTGACGGTGCCCACGTAGGGGAGCTCCGAGGCTGCCTTGGCCCCGCAGTTCTGGGCGAACTCCTTGCTGTCGGCGGCGAACGCGGCGGTCTCCTTCTGGTCGTCCGGAGACGAGTCCGCGGCGAAGAACGCGTCGAGCTGGGGGCCGGTGTTGCAGTGGACGGGGTCGCTCTGGCCGACGCCCCGAGGGTCGAAACCGACGATGTCGAAGCGTTTACGCAGGTCGGAGCCGAAGGCTTCGGCGGCCTGGCGGACGAATCCGACGCCGGATCCGCCGGGGCCGCCCGGGTTGATGAACAGGGAACCGATCCGCTCGGACTTGTCCCGGGCGGGAAGCCTGATCAGCGCGATGCCGATTTTCTGACCGGACGGCTTGGAGTAGTCCAGGGGGACTTTGGCGGTCGTGCACTGGAACCCGCCGCCGCAGCCCTTCCAGGAGAGCTGCTGACCGTAGAACGATCCAAGACCGGTGGGAGCGCTCACGCCCACCTCCGAGGTGGCCTGCTTCTCGCCGGAGTTGCATCCGGCCGCCGCCAACGCCAGCACCGTGGCCGCGCCGATGAGCCTTGCTCCCCGCACCCTGATCCCCGTCTCGTCGTCACGGTCCGTACGTTGACGCATACGGTACGTCTTCCCGCCGGTGCGGGGCTACTTCTGCCCGTATTCGTTTTCGATGCCGTCCAGCAGCCACTTGAGGCCGCGTTCGAAGTCGGACTGGCCGTAGAGGCCGGACTCGAAGAGCGGCTTGAGGTGGGGCAGCTCGCCCCTTTCCACGAGGGAGCGGATGTAGGTCTGCTCAAGCATGCTGGTGTAGGCGCGCTGCAGCCCGTTCTCGCCGAGGTCGCGTACGTGCTGCTCGCGGACGGTGAAGCCCAGCATGTAGTAGTCGACGGCGGTGATGATCGCCAGCCTGGCCTCCGGGTCGTCGGTGAGGCGGGCGGCGGCGGCGAGGGACTGCTCGGCGTGTCGGAGCCCGTTCGGGCCCACGCGGCTGGCCCGGCCGGCCAGTCCGAAGACCCACGGGTGCCGCAGGCCGGCGTCGCGCTCCCGGCGGGCGATCTCGATCATGGCCTCGCGCCAGTCGTCCGGCGGCTCGCCCTCGACCAGGACCTCCTTGGCGATCTCGTCGTACATGAGGTCGAGGAGGTCTTCCTTGGCGTCGATGTGGCTGTAGAGGCTCATCGCGCGGACGCCCAGCTCGGCGGCGACACGGCGGATCGAGACCGCCTCCAGGCCCTCCGCGTCCGCGAGCTTGATCGCGGCCTCGACGATCGCCTCCCGGGTCAGCTTCGGGCGGCGACCGCTCTTCGGGCTCGTCCACAGATCGCGGGGCTGCTCGCGCTGACTCCTGGGGTTACCTGCCACGACGTTGATCGTACGCGATACGGCGTATCGATACGCTGTACGGATTCGGGGATACGGTGTAGCGTGTGGCCGATACGGCGTACGGAAGGCGGTTCGATGATCACCACAGCGGGTACCCGGCCCGGCGACACGGAGCGGATCGACCCCCATCTCCGCACGCTCGCGATCGTCGTCGTGCTCGGCGCGATCATGACCGTCCTCGACAGCACGATCGTCAACGTCGCGATCAGCGCGCTCGGCAAGGACTTCGACACCTCGTTGTCGACCATCCAGTGGGTGGTGACGGGCTACACGCTGGCGCTGTCGATGGCGATCCCGCTGACCGCGTGGTCGGTGCGAAGATTCGGCTCCAAGACGATGTGGCTGCTCTCGCTCGGTCTGTTCATCAGCGGCTCGCTGCTGTGCGGGGTGGCGTGGTCTGTGCCGTCGTTGATCGCCTTCCGCGTCCTGCAGGGGCTCGGCGGCGGGATGCTGATGCCGATCGGGCAGACCATGCTCGCCCGTGAGGCCGGCCCCGAACGGATGGGACGGGTGATGAGCATCGTCTCGGTGCCCGCGATGCTGGCGCCGGCGCTCGGCCCGCTGCTCGGCGGGGTGATCGTCGACCATCTGAGCTGGCGGTGGATGTTCTTCGTCAACGTCCCGTTCTGCGTGGTCGCGCTGCTGGCGGCATGGCGGATGCTTCCGCGCGACACCGAGCGGAGCCCGGACGCCTCGCTGGACGTCCTCGGCATGCTGCTGCTGTCCCCCGGCCTGGCCGCCCTGGTCTACGGGCTGTCCGAGGCGGGCAATGGCACCAGCCTCACGGGCGGACGCTTCGTCGGCAGCGTGGTCGGCGGCGCCGTCCTGATCGCCGCGTTCCTCGTCCACGCCGTGCGCAAGGGCGACGGCGCGCTCATCGACGTCCGGCGGCTGACCACTCGCGCGTTCACCAGCGCGACCGGCGGCTTCTTCCTCTACAGCCTGGCCGTCTTCGGGCTGATGATCCTGATCCCGCTGTTCGCGCGGATCGTGCAGGGTGAGTCCGCGCTCGACTCCGGCTGGCTCCTGGCGCCGCTGGGCGTCGGCGCGATGATCACGATGCTGGTGTCCGGACGGCTCGCCGACCGGTTCGGCGGCCGCTGGCCGGCCGCCGCGGGCCTGGTCGTCGTCCTGTGCGGCGCACTCATGCTCACCTCACTCGACCCCTCGACGGGACGAGCGGTGATCATGAGCGCGATGTTCGTCGTCGGCGTCGGGCACGGCCTGATCGGCCCGTCCCTGATGGCGATGAGCTACCAGGGACTTCCGCGCGAGGCGGTACCCGCCGCGACGACCGGCGCGAACGTCGTGATCCGCGTGGGCAGCTCCTTCGGCACCGCCGTGTCGGCGGTCATCCTGCAGATCGGCATCCGAGACAAGATCCCGGGCGCGAGCGGCAACCTCGGCGAGGCGGCCGGACAACCGGCGGCACTGTTGTCGGACGCCTTCACCGGCACCTTCTGGTGGCTCGGGGCGATCCTGCTGATCGCCCTTGTGCCGACCCTGACCATTCCGCGCAAGGTGAGGAGTTCACAGTCATGAGGATCCAGGGGGCGACGGGTATCCGGGCGGGGCCGCTCCGGTACGGGTGTCTACCGGCGCCCGCCGAACTCCCACTTGTGGACCTCGATGTCGGCGTACAGATCCGGGGCCAGGACGGCGCGTGCCGTGTCCGGGTCGGGTGCCCTCAGGAGAACCGCGGTGCCGAGCCAGGTGGCGCCGTCGTCGGACAGCAGCGGCCCGTAGGCGACCAGTTCGTCCTCGCCGGGCGGGACGGTGGGGGCGACGTCCTTCTCCGGGCCGAGGCCGAGCACGAGGAAGCGATCGCCGCCGGTCCGGCCGCCGGGAAAGTCCCACATGGTGCGTCCCAGCATGTTGCGCCACCGCCGCAACAGCACGTCCCGGTAGACGCCGGCCTGATAGCCGGGCTCGTCGAAGGCGAACGCGCGAGCGGCAGCGGGATCGGGCAGCTCAACGATATGCACGCTCCCGGTGGGCGTCTCATCATCGTCGGCGTAGGTGGGGCCACGAGCGATCAGTTCCCGCTCGTACCCGTCCATGTAGGCCCAGTGCTCTTCGCCCAACTTCCTGCGCAACGCCAAGGAGTCGGCGCGGTCACGGTGGTAGCAGAAGAACTCCATGCACCACAGTCTTCACCGCGCCCCGCGGCGAGATGGAGCGGGGGGAGGCCATGCACTCGCCGCGCGATCTTGGGCCGGTGTGGGAACGAGAGCCGGAGCCAGGCTCGAAGAACTGAGCCACTGCGGCCGGAGCGCTGAGGAGTAAGGCCGCAAGCGGCCGGAGGGGGGTCAGGAGCCGAAGACCGAGAGGGGAGGGCCGAGGCCGATGCGGCCAGAGACCGAAAGCGGAGCGGCCCCCGGCCCCCACCGCGAACCGACGACCAAGTCCTGAGCCCCCATGACCACCCCGACCGCCAACACTGCGGCACCGACGACACCGCCTCAGCGGGGCAGCGGTCAACCCCGCCGGCCTCCGTCCTGCACGCTTCGAGGCGCAGGGCGAGTGAGTAGACGGCGCTCCTGGGGGTCACTAGAAGCAAGGTCAGCGAACAGAGGCAGGGCGAGGAGGCCGGAGCGCGGGAGGCCGGAGCGCGGGAGGCCGAAGGACCGGAGGCCGGGGGGCGAGTGGTCGCACGGCGGGGCGTCACAAGGCGACACATCCAAGGCGGGAGGGCGAAGGACCGGAGGCCGGGGGGCCAGTGGCCGCAGGGCGGAAGACCGGAGGCCGGAGCCGGAGGCCGGAGCCGGAGGCCGGAGCCGGAGGCCGGAGCCGGAGGCCGGAGGGCGGGAGGTCACACGGCGGGGCGTCACAAGGCGACACGTCCCAAGGCGGGAGGACCCAGGATTGTCGACCGGAGGACCGAAGGCGGCGGAGCGCGGGGCCGACGGCCGCAGGACCGGATGGCGGAGGGGGTAGGCGTTCGCAGGAGCGCGGAGGCCGGCGGCGCAGGGCTGGAAGGTTGGAGGGTGGCAGGGGCGGGAGCTGGGGGCCGTGGATCCGGGGGGGTGGGGGCCGTGGATCCGGGGGGTGGGGGTCGTGGTTGGGGGTGTGGGTGGCGGGGGACGTGGGGGCGGGTGGCGGGGGATGTGGGGGCGGGTGAAATAGGGCTGTGGGGCGGGCTGTTGGCTCGGTCATGAGTGCACCACACAGCAGTGCTTCGCAGCGGACGGCTGTCCGGATCGAGCAGAGTGGTAAGCGCGTCAGGGCTTACCTTGGCGGCCACCTGGTCGTTGACAGCACTTCGCCGTCTCTCGTCTGGGAGAACCCCTACTACCCCAGTTACTACCTGCCGGTGACGGACGTGCGGGCAGAGCTTGTCGAGGATGGGCCGGGCCAGCATTCGCCGAGCCGTGGGGACGCCACCCTCTTCACCGTGAAGGTGGACGGTAGGCAGGCGCCCGGTGCCGCCCAGCGCTACACCGAATCGCCGATCGAGGAACTGCGCGACCTCGTCCGGCTGGACTGGGACGCCATGGACGCCTGGTTCGAGGAGGACGAGGAGGTCTTCGTCCACCCGCGCAGCCCTTATACGCGTGTCGACATCCTGCCCAGCTCCCGGCACGTTCGTGTCGAGGTGGACGGGGTGACGGTGGCGGAGTCGTCCAGCCCGCGTCTGCTTTTCGAGACGGGACTGCCGGTGCGCTACTACCTGCCGAAGACGCATGTCCGGATGGATCTGCTGGAGCACACGGACACCATTACCCGCTGTCCCTACAAGGGCGATGCCGAGTATTGGTCGGTGCGTGCGAACGACAAGGTCCACGAGGACATCGCCTGGTCGTATCCGTCGCCGCTGGACGAGAGCCGCAAGGTACTCGGTCTTGTCTGCTTCTACAGCGAGAAGGTCGACATTTACGTGGACGGCGTCCAGCAGGAGCGTCCCAAGACCAAGTTCAGCTGATCAGAGGCGCATGTGACGGTGCTGTTCCGCCTCCGCTTCGGCTTCGGTTGAGCGGAGGCCGAGCATGGCTCGGGCTCCCGGGGTGATTGCGGTGCTGTCGTCATGCTTGTGGGGCGCCAGGATCTGGCGGTGAAGCCTTTTGGCTGTTCTCTCCGTTTCCATTCATCTGGAGTTGGCGCCGATAGGGGGCTGAGAAGGTTGGCGAGGGGTCGGTCTTCCCGTGCTGGGGTTGTGTGGGTGCGCGGCGCATTTTTGGCGCGACTGGTGGGCTAGCCCAGGGCTTGGGCTACGGGGAGGTAGAGGCGGCCGAGGTCGTTTGAGATGGGGGCGCCGTACTCCATCACCGTGGTGGTGAACGCTGCCCGCAGTCCTCGTTTCTCGGCCCAGGTGATGATTTCCGGGTGCCTGGTGTCGATGTCCAGCCGCGACAGCTCGTTGACGGCCAGGTCGTCCAGCAGGGTTGTGGCGGTCTTCTCGTCCTGCGCGATTACGGGGCCCATCATGGTTTGCGGGCCGTTGCGCCAGCGGCCTCCGAATCCCACCAAGGCGCCACCGGCGTTTCGGATGACGCGGAAGTCCTCACAGAAGGACGGCATTTGACGCATGAGGGCCGCGCGTTTCGCGCCGAAGACCTCGTTATCGAGGGCAACTACATCTGAGATGTCGTCAGGTTCGGCTGGTGCGGAGCACTTGTTCGCAGGACCCAGCAGGTCGGGCATGACTCCCGTGTAGGTCACGCAGTGTCCGACTGAGCGGAACCCGAGGCGTTCGTACACCGGACGGCCGTACTCGGTCGCGGTGAGGCACAGGCTCGCGGTTCCCGCGTGTTCCATCGCGTACCGCATGAGGTTCCCGGCGATGCCCCGCCGCTCGTGGCGCGGTGCCGTGAGCACCATGCTGATGGCCGCGACATCGGGCCCGTAGGGGGTCGATACGACCGTGCCGAGCAGGCCGTCCCCGTCCGGGTCGTCGAGGCCGTACACGTTCCCGACCTCGAAGAGCAGGCGCCACTTGCGGTCTTCGGCGCCCCAGTCACGGCTGACGGCGAGCCGCTGGCAGGCGGGCAGGTCGTCCAGGTCGAGCCGCCGTACCGCCCCGTCCATCGGGTCCCCCTCCGTTTGCTACACGGACCCTAGGGCGCCTCAGTCCGGGATTCCAACGGGTTAACGAGGGGCACGGATCGTTCGCTCGGGGGACGAGGATCACCCGGCAGGGGGAAGGACGATCAGGCGCGGCTCACGAGACTCGGTCCCATGGTGATCATGTCTCGCAGGGCGGTGCTGGCGGCCGGGGTTGTTTCAGTGCTGGGGGCGACCTCGTTCGTGCAGCCCGGGACCGCGTCCGCGACGGAACCTGCGCGGAAGGTCCGGCTGTCCCTCCCGGCTCCCACCGGCAAGGCCGAGGTCGGGACGACGGACCTTCATCTCGTCGACCGTTCGCGCCGTGACCCGTGGGTGTCGTCCAAGCCGTACCGGGAGTTGATGGTGACCGTCCGGTACCCGGCGCGGGCCACCCTCGACTATCCCGTGGTACCACAGATGCCCGCCAAGGCCGCCGAGCATTTCGACACCGTGGTGTCCGAAGGGGACGATCCGCTCGTCCCGGCCGGAAGAGTCGACTGGGCTGCCACCAGCACCCATTCGTATGCGGGGGCACCCGTCGATCGGTGGGGTGGACGTCATCCGGTGGTTCTCTACTCGCCGGGCCACCGGACGCCGCGCGCGCTCGGCACGCTGCTGGCCGAGGATCTGGCGTCGCGCGGATATGTCGTGGTCTCCATGGACCACACCTACGACCCGAGTGAGGTCGAATTCCCCGGCGGCCGCGTGGAGCCCCATGCCCAGCCGCACGAGACCCCGGAGAACATCGGCGCCCTACTCGCCAAGGAGGTGGCGACCCGCAGCGACGACGCCCGGTTCGTTTTGGACGAGATCACGCGGCTGAACCGCGGCCACAATCCCGACGCGGGGCAACGGCCGCTGCCGCGCGGGCTTCGAGGCGCGATGGATCTGTCCCGCATTGGCATGTTCGGGCATTCCCTTGGCGGTGCCGCGTCGGCCCAGACCATGCATGACGATCGACGTGTGGGAGCTGGGATGAACATGGACGGCGGGATGCTGTTCAATGGAACGCCGATCGGTTCGGTTTTCAAGAACGGGCTGTCCCGGCCATTCCTGCTCATGAACTCGGACCCGTTCGATCACACAGCTCCGGAGCTTCAGCCCTTCTGGAACAACCTGCGCGGCTGGCGTCGAAACACACAGCTCAAGGGCTCGGCGCATAATTCCTATACCGACCTCGTCGCGCAGGTGCCGCAGTTGTTCAAGGCCGGGTTGATATCCAGGGAAGGCGTCATCCAGACGATCGGCACGGACGATCCGTCCCGCGCCGCCCGCGCGCTGGACGCCGAGCGCGCCGTGGCCGGGTCCTTCTTCGACCTCCAGCTCCGCCACCGCGATGACCACCTGCTGGACGGCCCGACGCCTCGCTTCCCCGACCTGAGGTTCGTCCCGTGACCAAGGCAGGGCCCGCCACGCCCCGTACCGTCCCGCTTCCTCCCAGTATGTCGAGGGAGACCCAGGCCGAAACGGCCGCGACCTAGTTTCAAGATCCTCTTCCGTGCGGGCCCCGCCGCAGGTCAGGATGATCCTTGCCGGACCTCACCACCCACGGGAGCCTCACCATGACCCACGACTCGCAGGACGACTCGATCAAGCGGAACCTGGACACGTCCATCCCGCATTCCGCGCGGGTCTGGAACTACTGGCTCGGCGGTAAGGACAACTATCCTCCCGACCGAGCGGCGGGCGACCACTTCATCGCGACGTTTCCGAGCATCGTCGAGATCGCGCGCCAGTCCCGGCTGCTGCTCGGACGGGTCGTCCGGCACCTCGCGGGGGACGAGGGGATCCGGCAGTTCCTCGACATCGGCACCGGCCTCCCGACCGTGGACAACACGCACGAACTCGCGCAGCGCGTCGCGCCGGACGCCCGGATCGTCTACGTCGACAACGACCCCCTCGTCCTCACGCACGCCCGCGCCCTGCTCACCAGCACCCCCGAGGGACGCACCGCCTACATCGACGCGGACCTGCGCAGCCCCGACCAGATCGTCCAGAAGGCCGCCGACACCCTCGACTTCGACGAGCCCATCGCGCTGATGCTGATGGGGATCCTCGGCCACATCCCGGACGAGGCGCAGCCGCACACGATCGTCCGGAACCTGGTGGACGCGCTGCCGTCCGGCAGTTTCCTGTCCATCTGGGACGGCGTGAACGTGGTCACCGGCGACGCCTTGGAAGCCGCCCAAGAGGATTACAACGAGGGCGACGCCGACCCCTACTACCTGCGCAGCCCCGAAGAGATCACGCAGTTCTTCGACGGCATGGAACTGCTCGACCCCGGCGTCGTGACGATCTCCCACTGGCGTCCCGCCCCGGACGCCGAAGAGCGCGGAAACCTGAGGGAGGTCGACGCCCTCTGCGGAGTCGCCCGCAAACCCTGAACCGCGACGCCCCTACCGAGCCGCCGCCCCGCCAACGATCTTCGCTGGCGGGTAGGTGTGGGGCGCTTCGTGTTATCCGGGTGAAGGGTCCCTGATCAGGGGCGACCCCGGGTCAGGTTGGGTCGTTGTAGTGGGCTTCGTGTTGTTGGCGGGGGGAGCAGACGGAGGCGGACGGGCAGGAGCAGCGGCGGGAGCCGACCTTCACCGTCACGCGGTCGCCGGGCACGTTGTAGCCGATGACCTGGCCTTCTCCCTCGGGCGTGCTCACCCGGGAGCCCAGGCGGGGTGCGCTCTCCTTGAATTCCATGTAGAGCGGGTGCTCGTATTTCAGGCAGCACATCAGACGTCCGCAGGCGCCCGCGATGCGCAGGGGGTTGACCGGAAGGTCCTGTTCCTTGGCCATGCGGACGGACACGGGCTCGAAATCCTTGAGGAACGTCGCGCAGCACAGGTCGCGGCCGCAGGGCCCGATCCCGCCCTGGAGACGGGCCTCGTCGCGGGGGCCGACCTGGCGGAGTTCGACGCGGGCCTTGATGCCGCGGGCCAGGTCGCGGACGAGGGCGCGGAAGTCGACGCGGTGCGGCGCGGTGAAGTAGATCTTGAAGATGTTCTCGGCGTCGAGGTAGTCGACGCCGATGACCTTCATCGGGAGGTCGTGTTTGCGGATCAGGCGTTTGGCGATCGAGCGGCCCTCGGCGCGGCGGCGGCGGTTGGCCTCGTCGCGGGCGAGGTGCTCGTCGGCGGCGGGTCCGGCGCATTCGGGGAGGCCGCCGATGTCGTCGGAGACCCATTGCGGCGCCCAGACGCACTCGGCGACCTCGGGGCCCGCGTCGGTGGGGACGAGGACCTTGTCACCCACCTTCGGCGTGTGCGGGCCTGGGTCGAGGTAGTACAGGCGGCCGTACCGGGTGAAGCTGACTGCCATCACCATGCCCACGGTTTCGCTCCGTTCGCCCGATTCCGTGAGACACACTCTATGACGTCTTGTCCGGTTGGCTCCGCTACGCGCCGTTGATTACCAGGCGGCGTCGGTGAGATCGCGCGCGTCCATCAGCGAGCGGTCGGCGAAGAGGCGGCCGTCGGTGAAGGAGATCAGCAGGTGGCGGCCGGTGTGGTCGGTGTCGAGGACGGACACGCGGCCCTTGGACGGCTGCCGCGCGATCGTCTTCGTCGGCCTGCGGGCGCCGGGCGTGAACGCCTGGAGGGTGATCTGTCCGCGGTCGGCGAGCGCGGCGATGACCTGCCGTCCGTCGCGGGTCAGGACGGCGTGGGACGCGCCCCTCGGCAGGTTCAGGACGGGCTTGCTGGCCTTGAGGTCGCCGGACGGGCCGCTGGTGTCGAGCGCGCGGACCTGGTGCCGCGCCTCGGTCACCTTCCCGTCGACGCGGCGCAGCGGGCTCCAGACGAAGGCGAGAGTGTCACCGGCCCATGAGAGGCTGCCCACGTGGGCGGGGAGCCGGGTCGTCCACGATTTGCGGGCGCCGGTGCGGGCGGAGACGACGTCCACCCGGCTCCGCGTGCCCCGGTAGGTGACGTAGGCGATGCGGTCGCCGTCCGGGCTCACGGCCTGGTCGGAGTAGGCGGTGGAGACGCCCGCGAGCGTCGCCTTGGGGAGCGGCTGGAGGGCGGACGGGCGGCCGTCCTCGTCCAGCTTGAGGCGCTGGAACACGACCTCGCGGGAGGGCGAGTAGGACGAGACGGTGAACGTTCCGGCGCGTCCCGACGAGACGCGCTGGTAGCGGCTGCCGGGCGGCGCGGCGACGGGCAGGCCGGCGGTGCCGCCGCGCAGGTCGCGGACGACGAGGGCGGTCCCGGTGTCGCGGACGCCGACCACGAAGCGGGACGAGGAGGTCTGCTCGCTCTTGGACGCGGGCTCGGCCTCGTGCTTCTTGCTCGACGCACGCTGGCGGTTGTGGACGACGTCCACGCCGCCGCCGATGACCAACGCCATCCCGGCGGCGACACCGACCGGGAGGAGCCCCTTCCACGCGGAGCCGATCCGCGATCTTCCGTCCATGGGGTTGCCCCGCACCAGCCTCTCCGCGCCCGTCCAGTCGTCCAACCTGACGTTTCTATCTCATCTACCTCTCGGCAGACAGCCGTCAACGGCTCGTTATCAGTTCGATGCCTCGCGACGGGCGACGTCGAAGCGCGGCGCAGGTCAGGTGGTGAGGGCCGCCGGTGCCGCCCGGAAACCCGGTCGAAGGCGCGCCCCGAAGAGGCCCGACGGAGAGAGCCGGGACCGTCCCCCGTGAGCACGGACGGGCTCAGGGCGCCATCCGCCGAGCAAGTCCGGGCGCTGGTGGAGCGGACGCGCCAGGCGGGGCAACCGTCAGCAAGGAGGGCGAGCCTGCCGCGACGGGCAGCCACCTGACGAGCGGACGCCTAGCAGATCCGGTGTATCGCGGACGTATCGAAAATCTCATACGCCGCTGCCACACTCTCCCGGCTTCACTGGACGGGAGGGGCCTGTGGCGCAGCGAGGATCGTGCTCTTACCTGCGGAGGCGGCGTGATCAAGGGGTGGCAGGGCTGGTTCGGCACGTTCACCGGCATGGTCCTCCTCACGATGCTCACCCTGCCCCTGGTCACGCTGGCGATAGGGGCCCTGGCGCGCCACCGCACGGCCACGGGGGTCCCGAGGCCGTGGGCGTTTCGCTCGTCGCTCGCCGAGATCGGCCTCGTCTACGGGACCGTTCCGCCCGTCTGGATGATCATGCTGCCGGGCGGCCATGCCGGGGAGGTCCCCGGACGGGTGAGCCTGGTGCCGCTGCGGGACCTGTTCTCGATGCCGACCGGCCAGATCATCGGCAACCTGCTGGTGTTCGCGGCGCTGGGCTCCCTCGCCCCGATCCGGTTCGCGGCGCTGGCCTCGGTGCCCCGGATCCTGGCGCTCGGCGCGGCCTGCTCGGCCCTGCTGGAGACCGGGCAGTACGTCCTGCGACTGGACCGGGTGTCGTCCGTGGACGACGTCCTGCTCAACGCCGGCGGCGCCGGACTGGCCGCGCCGGCGTCGCGCCGCTGGTGGCGCGATACGTCCGACACGCCGCCTGATCGTCTTCGACCCGCGCCGGGACGGGCCGCGGGGTGACCGCGCCCCGGACGGCCGGGGGCGGGTCAGGCCGGTTTCAGGGCGGCGCGGATCTCCTCCAGGAGCTTCGGCATCGCCGCCTCCACCATCTCCAGCGCCAGGTCGAAGTCGGCGCGGCCCCCGTAGTAGGGGTCGGGGACGTCGAGGTCGGGGCCCGCGTCCGGGTCGAACTCGCGGAGCAGCCGGACCCGGCCGCGGGCCTCCTCGTCCGGCGCCATCGACCGCAGCGCCCGCAGGTGGCCCCCGTCCAGCGCGATGATCAGGTCGTAGCCGTCGAACCAGCCCGGCTCGAACCGGCGGGCGATGTGCGCCGACCGGTAGCCCGCCCGGTGGAGCGCCGCGACCGTCCGCTCGTCGGCGCCGTCGCCCGCGTGCCAGCCGCCCGTGCCCGAGCTGTCCACCTCGACGTCCAGGCCCTCGTCCTCGATGTGGTGGCGCAGCACCCATTCCGCCATCGGGGAGCGGCAGATGTTGCCCGTGCATACGAAGGTGACCCGGTACGGCATACCGCAATCATGCCCGAGGCTTGTCCTCGACGATGACGGTGTCGACCCCGGGCAGGCCGATGACCGCCTGCTGCACGAGCTTGACGCCGTCGTTCGAGACCTGCACCCGGAAGGCTTCGGGGATGTCACCGGGCTTCACGGTCTCCCAGTGCTTCTTGTCGGAGAACGCCTTCTTGACCCGTTCGTACGCCTGGAGCTTCGACTCGTACGCGACCTGACGCACCTGCCTGATGTTCGCCAGCCTTTCCTTGATGTTCGCCTTCTGCGCATCGGTCGCCTCCGCATGCCCGCAGGACGCGTTGCTGGAGGTCTTCGTGCAGAGGTACACCGCCACGTGCTTGTCCTCGGGAGGCGAGGACGCGGCACCGCCCCCGTTCCCGGTCAGGGTTTTGCCGCCCACCACCAGGCCGCCCACCACCAGGCCGCCTATCAGCACCAGCACCACCGCGCACGCGGAGGCCAGCACCGCCGGACGCGCGAGACCCGAACGGCGGGACACGGGTGAACGCATCGGCGGGACGTCCTCGGAACCCATCGTGTCGCCCACGGTCTTCAGCGCCTCCCTCAGCCGATCCTCGGTGCTCTTCACTTCTCCCCCTCCAGAATGCGGCCCAGCGAGGCGAGCGCCCGGGACGTCGTGGACTTGACCGTGCCGCGACTCACGCGCATGGCGTCGGCGATCTCCTCCTCGCTGAGGTCGCAGAAGTAGCGCAGCACCAGCGCCTCGCGCTGCCGGGCGGGGAGGCGGTGCAGGGCCTCGACGACCTCGCGCCGGTCCTCACCGACCATCGCCTCCGATTCGGCCGACCAGACCGGCGGCTGGTGGACGGCCCGGAACGGCCTCCTGCGGCGTCTCAGCGCCGTCCTGGAGCCGTTGAGGACGGCCGAGCGCACGTAGGTCAGCGCGTTCTCCCGGTCGCGCAGGCGCGGCCACCGGCGGTAGAGCCCGGCGAACGCGTCCTGGACGACGTCCTCGGCCGTCCCCCGGTCGCCGATCATGACCAGGGCGAGGCGCATCAGCCCGAGCGCGTGCCCCCGGTACAGCTCGGTGACCGCCCCGGACGCGTCCATGGGCGCCTCGCGCGGCGGAGGCTCGTCGAACACGGTCTCGGTTTCCATGTCCCAGAGACGCCGTCCGGCCTCATTGGTTGCCTCCGCCACGGGAAATTCCTCACACCGCCGATGCGAGGGGCTCGGCGGAGGTCAGTGCTGGACGGCGCGCAACGCGTCCACGATCCCCTCACCGTAGAACCCGTTGCGGCGCGCGCGCCCCTCGCAGGTCTGCGTCGAGGTGTTCTTCACCCATTTGCCGTCCGTCAGCTTGTACCAGACGTACTCGACGGTGTTCGGGCTCGGGCAGGGCGTGGCGGTCGCGGTGCCGCGCAGGACGCGCTCGACGACCCACGGGTCCAGCGCGAGGCGGCTGCGGCCGTCCGGCCTGCCGTACCTGCTGATGATCAGCGCGGCGACCCCGCCGGCGTGCGGCGCGGCCATCGAGGTGCCCTGCATCGACTGGTAGTAGGCGCAGGTGCCGTTCTTGCAGCTGCGGACCACGCTCGGCACCTTCGGAGTGCCGTCCGGGTCGAGCTGGCCGCGCAGTTTCGCGATGTGCTCGGGGTAGGCGGCCCAGATGCCGCGCCGGTCGTCGGGCCTGCCGTCGGGGGCGTCCGCCTTGTCGCCGCCGGGCGCGGCCACGGCGACATGGCCGTCGCCGAAGCTGCTGTAGTAGGACTTGCGGGTGCTGGGCCCGGTCGCCGAGACCGGGATCACGTGCTCGCCCTCGGTCGGCATCGACAGGCAGTTCGCCGAGACCGTCCGCTTGTGGGGCTTCTCTCCCGGGACGGACGGGAAGTTCGGGCTCGCGTTGTCCGCGTGCGGCTTGGTGTAGTCGACGAGCTGGTTTCCCGCGGCGGCGACCAGCGTGACGCCGTGCTCGTGCGCGAAGTCGAGTGCGCGCTGCGTGGCCGCGATGATCGTGCGCTGTTCGAGCCGGTCGGCGGACGAGTCGGCGGGGTTGTCGGCGCAGCTCCAGATCCACGGATCCACGAAGTAGGACATGTTCACGACGTTGACGCCGATCTTGGCCGCGTAGGTCAGGCCGTCCACCGTCGGCTGGAGGTAGAACTGCCCGGAGTCCTGGCCGACGCGGATGTTGACCAGCGAGACGTTCGGCGCGACGCCCGAGATGCCGAGGCCGTTGCGCGGCGCGGCGATCGTGGACGCGACGTGCGTGCCGTGCTCGTTGTCGTCCCAGTCCACCGGATCGACGCACGACGTGAACTCGCAGGGCCCGTCGAGCTCCCTCCCGTCGACGTCCTTCGGGATGTCGTGGGTGAAGTTCCGGCTGAGCGCCTTGTTGAAGTTCGCCTTGATGTCGGGGTGGTCCCCGTCGATACCGGTGTCCAGGACGCCGACCAGCACGCGCCTGTCGCCCGGTTCGGTCTCGTAGGAGCCCTCGTCGGTCGCGTGGATCTGCTTCATGTCCCACTGGAGGTGGGCCAGGGGCTCGGTGTCCTTGCCGGGCCTGCCCGGCACGAGGGCGCCGGTGCCGGTGGCCGTCTCGACCTCGGTGGACGAACGCCCCTTGGGCGCCTCGCCTATCACGCGGTTGTGCGCGACGCCCTCCAGCGCGCGGTGCTCCATGGCGTCGGTGGTGAAGTCCGGGTTCCTGGAGACGACCGTGGCGACACCCACGTCGGTGTTCTCGTGCACGATCCTGCCCCCCGCCGCCTTGACGGCGGCGTGGGCCCTCCCTGGGGAGACGTCCTCGTTGTAGAGGACGACGTACTCCGACGCCGCGCCCTCGTCCCGGGACCGGGACCGGTCGGGAGCGGCGGACGCCGGGAACGCGAGGGCCATCGTCGTGGCGATGGCGCATGTGGCCGAGATGGCCGAGATGGCCGAGATGAGGGCGTGCCGCACAGCAGACCTCCTGGCGTGGGGGGAGCTTGCCCAGGTTCGCCGGGCTCGGCCCGTTCGCCGGACTCGGCCAGCCGACCGTACGTCCGACCGTGTTGAGAGAGGCGTACGGGAATGTAACGAAAGAGGACAACTCTTGTAAGTCGTCCGGCTGCACCGTTCCCACCGCGGGCCATGGTTCAGGACGTGCGCAGGGCGAGGGTGAGCGCCTCGACCGCGAGCAGCGGGTTGACGTTGGCCTCCAGCCGCTCCCGGCAGTCCATGATCGCGTCCAGCCGGCGGAGCGTGTCCTCGGGACGGCCGCCGCCCGCCGCGCTCCGCAGCTCCGGCCCGAGCTCGGTGTTGACCAGCTCGCTGCCCGCGCCGAGCTGCAACGTCAGCACGTCCCGGTAGTAGGAGGCGAGGTCGAGCAGTGCCCGGTCGAGCGCGTCGCGCTTCACCCGCGTCGCCCGCGACTTCTGCCGGTCGTCGAGCTCCTTCAGGGCACCGGCGGTGCCGCGCGGCATGCGCCCCTTCGCGCTCTCCCCGAGCGCCTGCCGCAGCGCGGAGGTCTCGGTCTCGTTCAGCTCCTCGGTCTGCGCCTTCGCCTCCGCCTCGGCGGCCTTGACCAGCGCCTCCGCCGCCGTCACCGCGGGCCCGACCCCGGTCAGCCGGCGCGGCACCGCCAGCACCTCGGCGCGCCGCGCCCGCGCCTGAGGGTCGGTCGCGAGCCGCCGCGCGCGGCTGATGTGCCCCTGCGCCGCGCGCGCGACGACGTCGGCGGTCTCCCGGTCGACCCCGTCCCGCTGGACGAGGAGGTCCGCAACCGCCTGGACCGGCGGGGTCCGCAGCGTCACCAGCCGGCAGCGCGACCGGATGGTCACCAGCAGGTCGTCGGGCGCCGGGGTGCACAGCAGCCACACCGTGCGCGGCGGCGGCTCCTCGATCGCCTTCAGCAGCGCGTTGGCGGCGGCCTCGGTGGCCCGGTCGGCGTCCTCGAACAGCACGATCTGCCAGCGCCCGCCGCTCGGCGACGACGAGGCCCGCAGCACCAGCTCGCGGGTCTCCCGCACCCCGTAGGACAGCCCCGCCGGACGGACGACCTCCAGGTCGGCGTGCGTCCCCTGGAGCACCTGGTGGCAGGACGCGCAGTGCCCGCACCCGCGCGGAGCCTCCAGGCATTGCAGCGCCGCCGCGAACGCGCGCGCCGCCGCGGAACGTCCGGCGCCCGGAGGCCCGGTGAACAGCCACGCGTGCGCCATGCCGCCCGCCTCACCGGCGGCGGATGACAGTTGCGCGACGACCGGCTCCTGGCCCACCAGGTCATCCCACACGCTCATGGGCAAAGGCTAGTCGGTGATGATGGGGAACGTGCTCGTGACATCCTCGGTACCGGCCGGTATCGGGTCGGGCAGGATCTCGCGGATGCGGTACTGGATCTCCCGGCTCAACTCGCCCTGCGGACGGCTCGCGTCCAGCACCAGGTAGCGCTCGGGCTCGGCCTCGGCGAGCGCGTGGAAACCGGCGCGGACCCGCTCGTGGAACTCGTCCGGCTCGGACTCGATGCGGTCGGCGGGCGCGGACAGCCGTCCGAGGCCCGTCCGCGGCGGCACCTCCAGCAGGACGGTCAGGTCGGGGATGAGCCCGCCGGTCGCCCAGTCGTTCACGCGCGCGATGTCCTCCACCGGCTGCTCGCGGCCGTACCCCTGGTAGGCGAGGGACGAGTCGACGTAGCGGTCGCTGACCACGATCGAGCCCCGCTCCATCGCGGGCCTGATCACGTTGGCGACGTGGTCGGCGCGGTCGGCCGCGTACAGCAGGCTCTCGGCGCGCGAGGACAGCCCGGTCGTCTCCCGGTCGAGCAGCATCGCGCGCAGCCGCATGCCGATCTTGGTGGCGCCTGGCTCCTGCGTGGCGACCACGTCGTAGCCGTGGTCGCGCAGCCAGATCGCGGCGAGCCTGGCCTGCGTGGTCTTGCCCGCGCCCTCGCCGCCCTCGAACGCGATGAACACCCCGCGCTCGCGGCGCGCGACCCGGCGGTCCTCGGGAGCGGCCTGCTCCGGCGGCGTGTAGACGCGGCCCTGCAACGCGGCCCGCAGGTCGGCGACGAGCGGGATGCCGTGCCGGTCGTCCAGCCGGCGGAACGCGACCAGCCCCGCGAGCAGGGCGAGCAGGCCCGCGATCAGCATCGCCGCGCCCGTCCCCTGGAAGTCGTAGTCGCCGTCGCCGAGGTCGTAGTGCCGCGAGCCGATCACCCCGGCCAGCGGCGGGACGGCCGCGGCCACGACCAGCGCGGTGACGAGCGCGACCGACCTCGGGAACGCGTCGGGACGGTTCTGCGCGGGGTCGTCGGAGGGCTCGTCGGAGGGCTCGTCGCCCGCGAGGACGGCGGACGCCGTGGACCACGCGGCCCCCGCCGCGACGCCGAGGAACGCCGTCACGAACGCGACGACGACCAGGTTCTGCACGAGCGAGACCACGACCAGCGCGAGCGCGGCGGCGATCACCGCGAGGCCGAGGAGGCGGCGGCGGCTGAACGGTCCGAGCACGCGCGGGCCGAGGAACAGCCCGAACCCGAGGCCCGAGGTCAGGCCGGTGAGGACGGCGCCGTAACCCGCGTCCCCGCCGCCGAGGTGCCCGGTGTGCACGCGCGCGACCGCGACGACCGCGCCCGCAGCCAGCGCCACGCCGACGACCGCGAGCCCGAGCCCCCGGACGCCCGGCACCCGCGGGCCCTGGAACAGCGTCTTCACCGGCGAGAACGTCTCGACCGGCTCGCTCCCCGGCACCTCGCCGAGCGCGGCGACCCCGGCGGTCGCGGCCAGGAACACCCCGGCCGTGACGTAGAGCGCCAGGTCGGCGCGGTCGCCCTCGCCGAACGCGCCCTTCGCGATCAGCGCGACGAACGCGAACACCACCGCCGCGACGGGCGCGGGCCAGCACATCGCGCGGGCGGCGGAGCGCCGGGCGGCCGGGCGCAGCTCGGCCGGGACGAGCCCGGCCGGAGCCGTCGCCGCCACCGCCGACCACGCCACGCTCACGCAGGCCACGAGGAACGCGGCGGCGAACGTCCACGGCAGCGCGTCCAGCAGCGGCACCGACAAAACGATCAGGAACCGGAGCGCGTCGGCGACCAGCAGCGTCAACCGCCGGTCGAGCCGGGACAGCGCCGCGCCCGCGAGCGGCGCCAGCAGGACGGCCGGGACCAGCAGCGCCACCAGCACACCGCCGACCGCCTGGGCCCGCGCGGCGGCGTCGTCGCCGCGGGTCAGCGTCGCGGCCATGGCGGTCAGCGCCGGGACGCTCAGCCAGTGGCCGAGGCCCGACACCGACAGTGCGATCCAGAGCCGCCGGAACGGCCTGATCGACGAGAGAGACGAAACGCCCGGCGGCGCGGCGGGGTGCGGCCGGGTGGCGCCCGTTCTGGTCATGTCGGTCAGGGTATCGGCGTAGTTGTCCCTAGGAACCGGACTTCGCGGAGGTTCGGCGGCGCGTTGTCGTCTTCTTCTTGCCGCCACCCGCCGCCACCTTCTCACGACGCTCCGCGAGCAGCTCGGCGGCGCGCTGGATGGTGATCGACTCGACCTCGTCGCCCTTGCGCAGGCTGGCGTTGGTCTCGCCGTCGGTGACGTAGGGGCCGAACCGCCCCTCCTTGACCACCACGGGCTTCTTGCTCGCCGGGTCGTCGCCCAGCTCGCGCAGCGGCGCCGCCGCCGCGGCCCGGCCCCGCCCGCGCTGCTTCGGCTGCGCGAACAGCTCCTTGGCCTTCTCCAGCGTGACCGTGAAGAGCTCCTCCTCCGAGCCGAGCGAACGGCTGTCGGTGCCCCGCTTGATGTAGGGGCCGAACCGCCCGTTCTGCGCGGTGACGGGCTCGCCGTCCAGTTCGCCGAGCGTGCGCGGGAGCGACAGCAGCTTCAGCGCGTCGTCCAGCGTGACCGTGTCGAGCGACATCGACTTGAACAGCGAACCGGTGCGCGGCTTGGGCGCGTCGGCCTTCTTCGTCCGCTTCTTCTTCTCGCCCTCGGCGGGCGGCGCGGCCTCCGGCAGGATCTCGGTGACGTAGGGGCCGAACCGCCCCGACTTCGCCACGATCGTGTGGCCGGTCTCCGGGTCCTTTCCCAGCTCGCGGTCGCCGGACGGCTGCGCGAACAGCTCCTCGGCCTTGTCGGCGGTCAGCTCGTCCGGCGCGATGTCCTCGGGGATGTTGACCCGCGCGCCCTCGCGGTCGAGGTAGGGCCCGTACCGGCCGACGCGGACCATGATGTCGCTGCCCTTGAGCGGGAACGAGCTGATCCCCTTGGCGTCGATGTCCCCGATGTCCTCGGTGAGGTCCTTCAGGCCCTCCTCGCCGTTGTCGCCGAAGTAGAACCGGGTCAGCCAGCGGACGCGCTCGGCCTCGCCCCGGGCGATCTCGTCGAGGCCGTCCTCCATGTGGGCGGTGAAGTCGTAGTCGACCAGGTTCCCGAAGTGCTGCTCCAGCAGGTTCACCACGGCGAACGCCAGGAACGAGGGGACCAGCGCCGTCCCCTTCTTGAACACGTAGCCGCGGTCGAGGATCGTGCCGATGATCGAGGCGTAGGTGGAGGGCCGCCCGATCTCGCGCTCCTCCAGCTCCTTGACCAGGCTCGCCTCGGTGTAGCGCGCGGGCGGACGGGTCGAGTGGCCCTCGGCGTCCACCGCGAGCGCGCTCAGCGGGTCGTTCTCGGTCAGGTTCGGCAGCCGCCGCTCCTGGTCGTCCCGGTCGGTGGACGGGTCGTCCGCGCTCTCCACGTACGCCTTGAGGAACCCGTGGAAGGTGATCGTCTTACCGGTCGCGCCGAACTCGGCCGTCTCGTTCCGCGTCGAGACCCCCGTCACCCGGATCGAGACCGACTGGCCCGCCGCGTCCTTCATCTGGGACGCGATCGTCCGCTTCCAGATCAGCTCGTACAGCCGGAACTGGTCGCCGGACAGGCCCGTCTCCGCCGGGGTGCGGAAACTCTCACCCGCCGGGCGGATCGCCTCGTGCGCCTCCTGCGCGTTCTTCACCTTGGAGGCGTACACGCGCGGCTTGTCGGGCACGTACTCGCCGCCGAACAGCGAGGCCGCCTGCCGCCGCGCCGCCGTGATCGCCGTCTCCGACAGCGTGATCGAGTCGGTGCGCATGTAGGTGATGAAGCCGTTCTCGTACAGCTTCTGCGCGACCGACATCGTGTACTTGGCGGAGAAGCTCAGCTTGCGGCTGGCCTCCTGTTGCAGGGTCGTCGTGCGGAACGGCGGGTAGGGCTTGCGGGTGTAGGGCTTGCGCTCGACCGACTTCACCGCGTACGGCCGCTCCCGCAGCCGCTCGGCCAGCGCGCGCGCCGCCGCCTCGTCCAGGTGCAGCGCGTCCTTGGTCTTCAGCCTGCCGTCGGAGGCGAAGTCGCGGCCCTGCGCGACGCGCTTGCCGTCCACGGAGATGAGCCCGGCCTTGAACGCCGTCGGCTCCTCGTCCTTGCCGGTGTCGAACTGCGCGGCGATGTCCCAGTAGTGGGCCGGGACGAACGCGATCCGCTCCCGCTCGCGCTCCACCACCAGCCGCGTCGCCACCGACTGCACCCGGCCCGCCGACAGCTTCGGCATGACCTTCTTCCACAGGACGGGGCTGACCTCGTACCCGTACAGGCGGTCCAGGATGCGGCGCGTCTCCTGCGCGTCCACCAGCCGCATGTTGAGCTGCCGCGGGTTCGCGGCGGCGCGCTGGATCGCGTCCTTGGTGATCTCGTTGAAGACCATCCGGTGCACCGGCACCTTCGGCTTCAGGACGTCCTGGAGGTGCCAGGCGATCGCCTCGCCCTCCCGGTCCTCGTCCGTCGCGAGGAAGAGCTCGTCGGCCTCGGCCAGCAGCTTCTTCAGCTTGGCGACCTGCGCCCGCTTGTCGGTGTTGACCACGTAGAGCGGCTCGAAGTCGTGCTCGACGTTCACGCCGAGCTTGGCCCACGGCTCGCCCTTGTACTTGGCCGGCACCTCCGAGGCGCTCCCGGGGAGGTCCCGGATATGGCCGATACTGGACTCCACGATGTAGCCACGCCCAAGGTACCCGGCGATCGTCTTCGCCTTCGCGGGCGACTCGACGATCACCAGGCGCGTACCGGCGCCATTGTTCCGGCCACTGCTCGCGGTGCCGTTCTTGGCTGGCACAGTCGCTCCAACCTCGCTGTCTGGTCTTCTCGCTCAGATCTTCTGGCTCAGGGTCTTCTTGCTTCGCTTCTAGCTCGGGGTCTTCTCCCGCACGTCCGTCTTACTCGCCTCGCTCAGAGCCGCCCCACCGTCTTCCTACACGGGCTCCCTACAACGTCGCATGACGGCGCCTTCATGCCCGCGGGTCCCGTGGGTCCGTCCAGCGATCACCGCTCCGCCCGGTGGAGCGGACGCGCCTCCCGGCGCCCCTTCGCGCCTCCGACAGGATGACATGCCGCCGGGCCGAGCGCGGACCGGGCAGCCACCGTACGGTGTCGCGACCCCGGCGGACCACGTAATAATGGTCGCAATGGTGGAGTACACCTACCTCGTTCTGTCCCTGCCGCGCGGCACGACGCGTGATACCGCCCGGCAGATCTTGACCGAGCACGCGGAACGCGGCGGCTGGGAGATCGATCGGTTGCGGCTCTACCCCGACGGTAGCCGCCGTATTCAACTGCGCCGCAAGGTCATCCGCCAGGTTCGCACGTTCTGAGCACCGCTCCGACGGGGCGCCCGACGCCTGTTCCGGCGCGTCGGCGCAGGTCGGCGGCCGGTGGCCGGCGGTCTGAATGGCCGGACGTTTCGCCCGCGCGGGGCGCGGTCCGTTCGATACTCGGCACGGTTTCGCGGGCACGGGCACGCATCGTCTGAACCCCCGGCCTCGGATCTGGACCGGTGTCGAAATTTGTACCGGTTCACCTCGATTCACTCCGGTTCGCCTTTCCCGCATCCGTAACCGGACGACCGTGGTGTGACGTTCACTCCGCGGACCACATGCGTCATGTCCGTCACGTCGGACACGTCCGAAGAGTCGCGCTACGTACCAATCCTATGACGTGGCGTAATCATAATCGCTGGAGACAGGGCTTTGCCCGCCCCGGACCGCGCCTCCGGGACGGGCAAAGCGTTCTCGACCCCCTGTCGGGCCGCTGCGCCGCTACGCGGCGGAGTGCTGCGGATGGGAGGAACGGCCAGGTCAGCGGCCGTCCGTCCGGGTCAGTGGCGACCGCCCAGCTTGATCCGGCGGGTCAGCGCCAGCGCACCGGAAACGGCCGCGAGCAGGGTCGCCGCGCCGAGCACCCACATCGAGCCGGCCTCGGCGTCCGCGATGATCGGCTTCTCGGCCGCGACGGTCCGCACCGGGCCGATCTCGTGGTCCACCTCGGGGGCGTGCACGTCGGCGGTGACCGGCGGCTTGGACAGGCCGGGGACCTCCCCTCCCACGCCCGTCAGGTCGAGGCCGGACCCGTCGATGCCGGGGCCGCCGGGGCCGCCGTGGCCGCGCGCGGACGACGGCGCGGGCACGACAGGCTTACCGGGCAGCGTCATCCCGCTGGCCACCCCGGGCACGCGCGCCGCGCCGGTCACCACGCGCAGGTCGAGCGGCTGCGAGGGGGCGGGGTCCCCGACGCGCTTCACCCCGAGGCCCTCCACAAGGTCCTCCAGGCCGGGGACGCCGCCGAGGGGGCCGCCGGCGGGCGTCGTCGCGGCGACCTCGCCGCGGCGCAGCGCCTCACCGTCCAGCACGGACGCGGCCCCGGACAGGAGTTCCTCGCCCGGCCCGCCCTCCTCCGGGCCCCCTTCCTCGTCCATGTGCCGCATACCGGGCATTCCCCCGGCCTCCGGGAACCCCTTGGGCAGCCCCTTGCCCTTCGGAAGCCCCTTCCCCTTGGGCAGTCCACCGGCCTTCGGCAGTCCGCCCCCGGTCGGCGCGATCGACATGGGAGCGGGGGTCCAGGGGCCGGGCTCGCCGCCCTTCCGCAGCACGTCCGTCCTGGCCAGGGTCTTCGCGCCCGGCAGCGTGTAGATCACGGCCGCGTTGTTCGTCCGCAGCAGCTCGGTCGCCGGCTGCGGCAGGCCGACCTCCCCCGGCGAGGGAATCCGGGACGGGACGGCGGGCGGCTTGGCCGCGGTGACGGGCCGGGGCGCGCCCGCGGCGGACCCGCCCGTCCCCGACATCCGGTAGTAGGGGTGGTAACCGCCGTGGCCGCCCGTGCACTGCGGGTCGGAGTCGCCGACGACGGCGGCCGCGTCGCCGCACACGTCGACCGGGTTGGTGGACGGCACGTTCTCCTGGTTGCCGCCGCCCACGCTCGACCCGCCCGACGACTGGCCGCCGGAGCCGTGCGAGCCCGTGACCAGCGTCTGCCCGGTGCAGGTCGCGGCGGCGGCGCCGACGGCGGCCGCCGCGTCGCCGCAGACCTCGACCGGCGTGCCGACCGGCGTGTTCCCCTGGTTGCCCGCGACGATCCCGGCCACGCCCGAGGTCTGCTGGTCACCGCCCGAGCTGCTGCGCACATGCGCGCCGCCCTCGCAGAACGCGCCCGCCTCGCCGAGCACCGCCCCCGCGTCCCCGCAGGCCGTGACCGGAAGGCTGATGGGGGCGTCGGCCTGGTTGCCCCCGACGACGCTGAGGTCGCCGTTGGTCAGCTGGCTGCCGGACAGGTGCCCGCCGTTGCGGACGGACGCGCCGCCCTCGCACCCCGCGAGGGCGTTGCCGACCGCGTTGCCGCAGACGTCCACGGGAACGCTGATGGGGACGTTCAGCTGGTTCCCGCCGACGGCGCTGGAGACGCCGGAGGAGGTCTGCCCGGCGCCGGTGGCGCCGCCGTTCTTGACCAGGGCGCCGCCCTCGCAGCCCGCGACCGCGGTCCCCGCGACCGCCACGGCGTTGCCGCAGGCGTCCACCGGCGCCGAGACCGGCGCGTTGACCTGGTTGCCCGCGACCACACCGCCCGCGCCGCTGGTGACCTGGCCGCCGTCGCCGTCGCCGCTGACCCTGGCCCCGTTGACGCAGCTCGCGTGCGCGTCACCGAGGACCCCGACCCCGTTGCCGCAGGCGTTCACCGGCGCGGAGACCGGTGCGTTCACCTGGTTGCCGGAGGCGACGCCGCCCGCGCCGGACGTCCGCTGCCCGCCGCTGCCGCCGCTGCCGGTCACCGACGAGCCGCCCCTGGAGGTGCCGGTCGCCGTGCCGGCCGCGGCCACGGCGTTGCCGCTGGCGTCGACCGGCGCCGAGATCGGCAGGTTGACCTGGTTTCCGGAGAGAACGCCGCCGTCGCCGTTCGTGACGTCGGCGAAGGCATTGGCGGGAAAGGCCGTCGCACCGAGAGCGACGAAACTCGCGGTGAGCGCTACTGCACGCGAGGTGCCTTTTGCCCACGTTCGCATGATGCTCCGTTCGGGGAGTTGTTGATGGGAATGACGAGACACGCGTGCCACAACGGGCACACCGGTCTCAGAAAGGGGAAGGACAGACCGCGCCGAAGGCACGACCGGCGCCCGGACCGCATGGCCGGGCACGGGCCGGTGGCTAGTCGGGCGCGAAGGAGGGCTCGTCCGCCGCTGTGCGGACGGGCGGGGGCACCGGACCGAAGACGAGCGCGATCGCCGCCGGTGGACGCGCCGGAACCCACGAGGAGACGGCCGGAACCACGGCCGATCCCCCGATCACGGAAAGCCCGCCCGCCCTCGTGTCGCTTCGGACGGGCATCGGGACGGGCGCCGGACGCACGTCCGGGGCCTGAACGTGAGAATGCCGCTGCTGCTGTTGGTGCCGCACGACGCCGACCCGGCGCACCAAGGCACGCTCGACCCGGACGGCACGCGAGGGCGCACTCGGCCGCCGCACCTGCACGGCACTCTGAGCCGCGGGCGCCGCGGGCTGCACCACACGCCGCGGGACCTCAACGGGCGCCAAGACCTCCGGCACCTTTTCCACAGGCACCACGTCGGGCACGGCCGGACGCGGCGCCACCACCTCGGGCAGCTCGGGCCTCTGGTCCAGAACGCGCTTCAACTCGGGATGCGCGTTCTGGACCACCTCGACCGGCGGCGGCAACTCCTCGGCGTGCGCGGACTGCGCACAGCCGCCGAGGAGCCAACCCGCGAACAGCAGACCGCCCAAGACGAGCAACGCCCGGAGGACGCGGCGCAGCCATGCCTCGTCGTCCGCCACCGGTCGCCCTCTCTACGGCCAAACCATCCCCTACAGACGGTAACCATAGCACCACACAACGGCAATGCGCGAGAAATTCAGGACCGATCGATAAACCGGTCGAGAACCCGCGCGCCGAACCGGAGTCCGTCCACCGGAACGCGCTCGTCGACCCCATGGAACATTCCGGAAAAGTCCAACTCTGGGGGAAGTCGGAGCGGCGCGAAACCGAAGCACCGCATGCCCAGCCGGGCGAAGGACTTCGCGTCCGTCCCGCCGCTCAGGCAGTACGGGACCGGCAGCGCCCCCGGGTCCTCCGAGGTCAGCGCCGCCTCCATCGCCGCCACGAGCGCCCCCTCGTAGTCGGTCTCGACGGCCCGGTCGTGATGGACGAAATCGCGCTGGACATCCGGACCGAGAAGTTCGTCCACAGTCGCGAAGAATTCCGCCTCATATCCGGGCAGGAACCGCCCGTCCACCTGGGCCGTGGCGCTCTGCGGAATGACGTTGGTCTTGTACCCCGCGTCCAGCCGCGTCGGATTCAGCGTCTGCCGCAGCGTCGCCCCGATCATCCGCGCCATCGGCCCGAGCTTCTCCAGGCACTCCTCCGGCCGCTCCGGGTCGAACTCCAGCCCGTACGCCATGCACGCCCGCTCCAGGAACGCCCGAACGGTCTTGGTCAGCTGCACCGGGAACTCATGCTCCCCCAGCCGCGCCACAGCCGCCGCGACGGCCGTCACGGCGTTGTCGGGATGCACCATCGACCCGTGCCCAGCCGTCCCCTTGGCGGTCAGGTTCATCCAGGCGAGGCCCTTCTCCGCCGTCTCGATGAGGTACATCCGTCGGTCCCCCGGCACGGTCACGCTGAACCCGCCGACCTCCCCCACGGCCTCCGTGCACCCCTCGAACAGCTCAGGATGCCGCTCCACCAACCACTGCGCGCCCCACTTCCCCCCGGCCTCCTCGTCCGCCAGGAAGGCCACCACCACGTCCCGCGGCGGCCGGCGCCCCTCCCTGAGCCGCTGCCGCACCACCGCGAGGATCATCGCGTCCATGTCCTTCATGTCGACGGCCCCGCGCCCCCAGACGCACCCGTCCGCGATCTCACCCCCGAACGGATCCCGCGTCCAGTCCTCCTTGCGCGCGGGAACCACGTCCAGGTGCCCGTGCAGCAGCAGCGCGTCTCGCCCCGGATCCTCCCCCTCGATCCGCGCCACCAGGCTGGCCCGCCCCGGATGCGACTCGAAGATCTGCGACTCCAGCCCCACCTCCGCGAGCCTCTCGGCGACGTACTCCGCCGCCACCCTCTCCCCGGGCCCCGAATGATCTCCCGGATTACTGGTGTCGATCCGGATCAGCTCCTGGCAGAGCCGGACGACCTCGTCCTCAGCGGTCGGCTGGTGGGCCACAGTCATCACCTTCGCGCCTAGCGTCCTCCCGGTACGCCCACCATGGTGCCCCGTCGATCCACTTCGCCGCGACTCGGGACCTTTGGTATGGTGAAGCCCGCCGCGGCCCCAGGCCACGGCCTGCGACCGGTCCGGGTGGCGGAATAGGCAGACGCGCTAGCTTGAGGTGCTAGTGCCCTTTACGGGGCATGGGGGTTCAAGTCCCCCCTCGGACACAAACCATTTGCACATGTGGAAGCCGGGACGACCCTGGCTTCCACGAGCTGTTTCTGCGGGTAGTACGTCATCCTGAGCCCGAGCTTGGCGTAGAGCTCCGCCTTGTCGTCCGGGTGAGCGCGCACGACCGCGCGGACGAGTTCCCCGGTCTGGTGCAACACCTCCGCCACCCCGTCGCTTGCGACCGCCTGTCCGCTCAGCCGGGTGGTCGGTAGGTGGCAGCAAGGTGGTCGTGTAGTTCGGCATGGCGGAACTGGTAAATGGGACCGACTGCGCGGAGCAGCCCGAGGCGGTGGCAGTCGTCCAAGAACGGCATCAGGCGGTACGGCAGGCAGCGGGACAGGGCCAACCGGTGGGTCGCGACCAGATAGGCGAGCCATGCCCGGTGGTCGCCCAATGCGAACCCTCCTGCGATCCCGCCCGCGATCCCGAACGCAAGCCCGGCCCCTGCCCCGAACGCAAGCCCGAACCTCGGTCCTTCCGCCAACCCGCCCAATAGCCCGCCTGCGAGCCCAGCGCCGAGCCCGGCCGCAAGCCCGTTGTTAATAGCGCGGAACAAGTTCAACGTTCGGTCGGCGCGCCAGTTTCCCATCGGGGTCTGGGCGCGACGTCCATGGGCGGGAGTCTCTGCCCACCAGGTGAGTCCGGCGCCGAGGCCGAAGGCCAGTCCGGACGTGAGTCCAACGCCGAGCCCGCCCGCAAGCCCGGTACCAAGCCCGACCTCGACCCCCAGCGCGAGCCCGGCGCCGAGCCCGATCCCAAGCCCGATTCCGAGTCCGATCCCGAGCGCGGCCGCGAGTTCGCGTAGAAGTTCGGTGGCGCGTTGACGGACGCGCAGGTCGGCATACCCTGGCCGGTCCTGCGCCCAACTTCCGGCGACGCATGAGAGCAGGAGCCCGGCCCCGAGCCCGCCCGCGAACCCGGCCCCGAGCCCGCCCGCGAACCCGGCCCCGAGCCCGACCGCGGGTCCGACGGCGAGTCCGACTGCGAGCCCGGCCGTAAGACCGAACGCGGTGGTGAGAAGGGCAATGGCGAGTCGGGTGGCAGGGGTGACGGCCTGGGTGGTGACGGCCAAACGCCACCAGGCCAGGTCGCGGGTGCCAGTTCCGGCCCCGGTGGGGGCGGGTTGGTGGGTGAGGTGGTGTGCCAGGTATTCCAGCCATTGGCGCACCTTGACCGGGTCGCGCCTACGACGAGGGCGAGGGGGTTCGGCAGGGTTGCTGCTGGGCGGGCGGGTAGCGATCAGAGCTGGAACGAGCTGGTCGAACAGGTGTGCCTGTAGGTCGGCCGCGGTTGGAAAGCAGGCAGGGTCGGTGAGTGGGCCGGGGTCTGCGCCGGGGGTGAGGTATACGGTGCGCAGCAGCCACAGCCCCAGCGGGGTCGCCGTGACATCGGCCAACGCCGTCGCCGGATGGCCTGGCGGGCGCTGGCCGGGTGGCGGAGAGCAGCGCAGGGTGGCCAAAGCGTGCTGCCAATGTGGGCCGGGCTCGGGTGGAAGACAGGTTGCCAGATAGTCCGCCGCGGTTCCGGCATCAAGGGGGCGAGGTTCCAGCACAGCCGCTGAGGTGATCACATCCCCGGCCCGGGTAACCGCATCAGTGAACTCGGCCGTGCGACTTGTGAGGATGAGCTGGTCGGCTCCCCCCAGCGATCGGTTCAGCGCGCCGATGACAACCGTGTGCGCGGACACGGGGAGCTCGTCAAGGCCGTCCAGGACCGGTAGTAAGTGCCCGCGCGCAGCCAGTGCCCTGACGACCTGTTCGCCGAATCCGGCACCGCGCAGCGCGGGGTACCCACCGAGAAGCTGGTCCGTCATCCAGTCATGCAGCCGAGGGAATCTTTCGGTGTCCCAACCGGCGATCGGGAGCAGGACCGGGACTGGTTCATCATGGTGCTGAGGACGGGTGGCAAGGAGGTGCAGCAGCAACTGCAGCGCCAGGGTGGTTTTGCCGGTCCCCGGGCCGCCCAAGATCACCAAGCGGCGCCGCCGGGTCCGGCGGAACCGGGTGATGATTGCGGCGATATCGGCGCTGGAGGCCGTCCACCACAACCCATGCCCGATCGCGCCGGCGACAGGGTCGATGAGGCCGGGATGATCCATGATGGCGGGCGTGTGCTCGCCGGGCGCGGGCGTGCGCCAGCGCACCGGGATGGGATCGGGGTCATCCAGTGAACGCAGTCGCGCTTCGTCCTTCCATTGCTCGGCCACCAGCTCGGCCAGCATGTCCTTGGCACGCGACAGCGTTTCGGGAGAGGGAACGGTCTGAGTGGCCAGTTCGCGGGAGTGGTGCCGGGCCCAGCGCAGAGCCAGGATCAGCGGCACGGCGGCGGCCAGTAGAAAGCCTCCGGTGAGCTGGGCGCGGTTCGCCGCGATCTGTAATCCGCCCTCGCCGGTCAGCGGGGCGAAGGTCACGACCCCGAGGACCAGCACCACGGCCACTGCCACAAGAACCGTTACCCACGGCCACCAGGCCCTGCCGTTGCGCATGCTCGCCATCCTGAGACCGCCGCAGCATTCTCGGCGAACGAAGTCCACAAACGGCCCGCACCCTGGCCGCGGCACTGTTCGACACCGAGGAGAACATGGTCCGCATCGACATGAGCGAGTACCAGGAGCGCCATACCGTCAGTCGGCTGGTCGGCGCCCCGCCCGGCTACGTCGGTTTCGAGGAGGGCGGCCAGCTCACCGAGGCCGTGCGCCGCAAGCCCTACTCGGTGGTGGCTGTTCGACGAGATCGAGAAGGCCCACGGCGACGTGTTCAACACCCTGCTCCAGGTCCTCGACGACGGGCGGCTGACCGATGCCCAGGGACGCACCGTCGATTTCCGCAACACCGTCATCATCATGACCTCCAACATCGGATCGCAGCACCTGCTGGAGGGGTCACCGACCAAGGCGAGATCAAGGAAGCGGCGCGCGACCAGGTGACCGTGGAACTGCGCCGCCATTTCAGGATACGCCTGGAGGTCGATCAGGACGCCCGGATGCGGTCGCTGCCACCCGCCCCTGGGCTGGATCGCCGAGGCCGACGACACCATCTTTACCGAGGTCGTCGAAGGTGCCCCACCGCCGGTGGTGGCCGACTTCTGGGCCCCATGGTGCGCCCCGTGCCTGCGCATCAGCCTCGCCCTCGAACGCATCGCCGCGGATCTGGCGAGCAGAATCGTCAACATCAACGTCGATGACGCTGCGGGACTGTCCGGAAAGTTCGATGTCCGGCACGTTCCCACCCTGATGGTCTTCCACCGCGGCGAACCGGTGGCCCGGCTGCCCGCCGGGGCACCGGCCGACCAGATCCGCGCCTGGGTGACGGAGAAGGTCACCGAGAACAAACGGCGCGGGGCACGCCCCGATCATGAGGTGCGGTGCTTCCTCTGCTGTTCCAGGCGGCTGCGTTGACGGACCCCGTACGCGGTGTCGCGCACGGCCGACTCGTCCTCCAACCCCGACCCGAGCGCACCACCGGCCATGCCCATGGACGTGGTGAGCCAGGCGATCGACAGGTAGAAGCCCCATTCGGCCCCGTGGTCGAGGCTGGACGCAAGCGCCTCGCCGGTCAGCACCACCGGCACCAGCACGATCGTCAGCGCGAAGACGGCCCCGTAAAGACACAGCACGCCGATCAGCAACGTGGCCAGGGTGACGGCGTTGTACAGCCTGGCACGCTGGCGACTGATGACGTCGTCCGGGCGTTCCCACAGTTCGTGGTCGATGATGAGCCACGCCAGCAGGGCCGCGACCGCCAGCACCGCCAGCACCGCCTGCCGGATCGGGCCGAGCGTGTCGGTGATCTTCCAGATGGTGACGTTGACGACCGCGAAGGCCGCGGTCGCCAGCACCCCGGCCAGCGCCTTCGACAAGCCGGTGAACAGCCGCCAGGGGCGGTTCGCCCGGATCATGCCGGACAGCAGCCGGAGCCGGCCCAGCAGCCCCGGTGTCACGAACCGCTGCTCAGACCGCTCTTCGGGATCGGCCCGGTGGACGGTGTACTCCCGCGCGAACCTCGGCGGCGTCCCGTCATGGACCAGTGCGACCAGATCCACCACACCGCGGCGGGCCCGGCTCGGCCGATGGGACCAGCCGAGAGCGGGCAGCGACAACAGGGCGACCTTCGCGGGCCTGCTCACCTCCGCCAGAATCGGCTGGGTCCTGTAACGACGCGGCAGATCGGTCACGAACACCGCGACGTCGTAGTCTCCACCCGGGAACTGGTCGGCCAGGACGTCCGCCAGGTGCTCCGCCTCCACCTGCTCGTCGGCCGACAAGGTGCCGGGACCGGCGTCGACCTCCCATTGCACCGGCGCCGCCGAACGCTTCCGCATCTCGTCGGGCAGTGTCTCGGCGATCTGACGGACGGTTTCCAACGGCAGCCCGGGATCAGCGCGAAGCACCACGCGCACCACGTTTTGGTCGGCCAACCCGCTGCTCCTCCCAATGCGACAGTCGGGGGCCCTACCCGGAAGAGGTACCTGAAACCCCGCCGTGGCCACCGTGCTCCGGCCTCCTCCGACCGGGCCCTCGTCACCCCTGGCCGATCCCGGTGACCAGACTGATGGCGACCGCCAATATCCCGGTGCCGAAGGCATACGCCAGCAGGGCGTGCCCCAAGACGGTTCGGCGGATCCGGGTGTCGGCGGGCTGGCTCTCGGAAACCGCGGACGCCATTCCGACGGTGAAGGCCATATAGGCGAAGTCGCTGTAGGAGGGAGGCGCGGTCTGCATGAAATCGATGCCTCCGTCGGCGTCCTCGTAGTAGAGGCGGGCGTACCGGAACGCGAACACGGTGTTCACGAGCGCCCAGGACAGCACGACGGCAAGGACGACGAGAATGACCGCCGTGACCGAGAGCGCGTCCTGACGCCCCGCGAAGCGAATCTGGGCGTGGGCCTCGATGGCCAGACTGGCCACCGAGGCCAGGAGCACCGCCGCGTCGGTCGAGCGGGCGTCGCCCTCCGCCTCGGCCAGCAGCTTGGTGTCGTCCGGCCCCTGCGGCCAACTGAGCCACCACACCCATGTCAGGAGCGTGCCGGTGGCCAGGACCCACCCGACCAGCAGGCTCACCTCGGCGGCCCCGAGCACGGCGGCCGCGGCACCGCCGACGACACCCGCTCCCAGCGACAGCCCCAGCCTGCGGACCGACAGGAAGCGCCTCGGAGGTCCGGTCCCGTTCTCCTCGACGGCCGGGTCGAGTGCGTCGCCCAACTCGCCTCCCCAATGGTCAAAGGCTCCGAGGTCTCGGGTGCCGGCTTGGTGACCTCAGCCGGTTCGGGCGAGGTGCCTGTGCGCCATCTGAACCGCCATGGCGCCTTCCCCGACGGCCGAGGCGACCCTCTTCACCGACCCGCTCCGGACATCACCGGCCGCGAACACCCCCCTCCAACTCGTCTCCAGCGGTGTGCCCGGCCCCGTCCGCACGAATCCGCGCTCGTCCAACTCCAGGTGCCTGGCGAGCCATCCGGTATGCGGCACCGCACCGATGAACACGAACAACGCCCGCGCGGGAACCGTCTCACGTTCTCCGGTGCGGTTGTCCTCGGTGACCACCGCGCGCAGCGTTCCGTCTCCGTGCGCTTCCCGGACAATGGTGTGCCGCCGTACTTCGATCGTCTCGGCGCGTTCTATCTGCTCCACCAGGTACAGCGACATTTTGGCGCTCAACTCGCCACCCCGAAGCAGCAACGTGACCCTCGACCCGTGTCGGGCGAGGAACAGCGCGGCCTGTCCGGCCGAATTGCCGCCCCCCACCACCACGACCGGTCCGGGACGGCATGCCTGCGCCTCGATCACGGTGGCGGCGTAGAAGACGCTCGTTCCCTCGAACCGTTGCAGGCACGGCACGTCCAGCCGCCGATAGCGCGCACCGGTGGCGATGATGAGGCAGCGGGCGCGCACCGGCTCCCCGTCCGCCAACCTCACCACCAACAGCCCATCTCGCCGCTCCAGACTCATCGCCTCCGCGGGAACTCTGACACGTGCTCCGAACCGATCGGCCTGAAGGGTCGCGCGGTCGGTCAGATCGGCGCCCGCGATCCCGGCGGGGAAGCCGAGATAGTTCTCGATCCGCGGCGATGTGCCCGCCTGCCCGCCCGTGGCCACCGCGTCCACCACCACGGTCGTCAACCCGTCCGAGGCGCCGTAGACCGCGGCCGCGAGACCGGCCGGCCCCGCACCCACCACCAGTAGATCGGTGTCCGGCGGCGAGGCCGGCGTGGTCAGCCCGATGACCTGGGCCAGTTCGGCGTTGCTGGGATTACGCAACACCCGTTCCGATCCCCACACCACCACCGGTGCGTCCTGCGGAGCGATCCCGAAATGGCGCAGCAGCGTTTCGGCGGACGGGTCGTCCTCCAGATCGATCCATCGGTGCGGCAACCGGTTGCGAGCCGCGAACTCCAGCAGCCGCCGGCTGTCAGCGGAGAATCGGGATCCCACGATGCGCAACCCGGTGCCGCTGCCGAGCAGCATGGACCGCCGGATCACATACGCGCGCAAGATGAGATCACCGAGAGGCGGGTCGCAGGCGATCAGCTCGCGCAGCCCGTCGACCGGCACCGCGAGCAACTCTCCCGCCTCATCGACCACGGCGTTCACGAACGAACGCTGCCCGGTCAGCAACCCCAGCTCGCCGAGAAAACGCCGCGGGCCATGGACCGTGACCATGCCCGGCCGCCCGCCGTCCCGATCGCCAGGTTGCTCACCGGCCCCGTCAGCGGGCCGGTCGACGACGGCGATCTTGCCGGTCAAGATCACCAAGAAGCCCGGCCAGGACTCTCCCGTCCGGCACAGCACATCGCCGACGCGGGTGCGCTGATGGACACCGCCGTACTCCGAAAGCCGGTCGATCTGTGCGTCGCTGAGCCTGGGGAACGCCCCGTTCACATCCGGTGTCTCCTCCACAGCGCCCTCCTCCGCAGGCATCCGACTCAGCCGACCGGACGACCCGGCGACCCCTTGTCCCCTGCCCGCCCTCGGGCAACTTGCCCCTCGGCACAGCCGAAGACCTTCAACCGGCACCGGCCCGTCCGAACGGCGACCCACCCCGCCCGGCAGCCGGGTGAAGATCTGATTCGGCCCGGCAGCCGGTGACGGCACCGGCGAGCGAGGCCCATCCCCGCCACCCTTCGGGGCCGCCCTAACCGTCTTGAGCGCGGACCTGAACGAGGGACCGGCCGTACGGTAGGGCGCGCCTCCTTCTGCCGTTCCACGCTCCGGTCACCGTGGCACGCCCACATCCCTCAATCGAGCAGGTCTTGACAACCCCGTGAACTGCGCAGCGCGGCGCCCGAGCGACCCTGTCCCGAACTGCTGGACGCACTCCCCGTCGGAGCGATCGACCTCGGGCGCGTTCCTGAAGCGGTGCCGCGGCGGCTGCTGGATGTGTTCCGACTACGCATGCGGTGCGACCGGACGGTCGATCTCGTGGAGTGTGAAGTCACCATCACGTCCGAAATCGCGGGCACCCAGCATGACGCGGCCTGCGGCGATCGGTACCGGCGCACGGTGAGACCTGTGACGTAGTGTTGCAATCTGTTCGCATCCAGGCACGACGGTCCTCGATAACTTCGGGCCCAGATGCGGGTTGCTTCGCATGCGGGCCCGGACTGTCTCGACGAGTGCGGTACGACCGGCTAGTGCCCCACCGTGATGCGGTGGACGTCGCTGATCGGGACGGCGGGCGCCATGTGCAAATGGTTGTGATCGCCCCTCGGACACAAACCATTTTCCCAAGCGGTGCGGATGTCGAAGTGGGCTTCGGCCCGCACTGTTTGTTGTTCGGGGTGGTAGGTGAGGTGGACGGCCGGTCCAGCGATCCAGAGCGGGCAGCAAAGCGTCCTCGCACAGGTAGACGTTGCACCGAGGCTGAGCACCCGTGGCCCACTGGCACAACAATGAGTAGCTTCACACGTCAATCGAAGGCATGCCACCCGCCGAATACGAAGACGTTTACGGTGTGATCAATCCACCAACCGCCGCGCAAACCACCTAACCCGGCCCTTACAAAACCTCCGGGTCAGCTCAGTTGCCCGGCGCCAGTGCATGGGTTGAACCAAGCTTGGCGTAGGCCATGTTTCTGTATCAGAACTACGGGGATGCTGCACACCGCACCCGAAGTCGCATCGCCGAAAAGTGACATCATGGCGCCGGAGGCGATGGCGGTGCCATTGTAGCCAGAGGTGCGGCGACGACGTGGAAAACGTCCTGCATCTCTACATCGCGGTCCCTGCGCAAACGAGGTGAGATAGATGGACTGGACTGCAATTTCTGAACTTTCAATGAAGTTCGAAACCGGAGAACAGGAGTATACATTCACGGGGCCGAGGCATAGCATCGGCCTGATAATCAGTCTCCAACCAGCCCGAGACGACGGAGAATCGGCCGTTGTTCCCGTCGATACTCTGATCAAGAACAGTACGCTCATCGACTACATCGATAGGTCCCCGCTCCCGGAGTCGTCACAGGACTACAAGTGGTCCTACACGAAGAAAAATTTGAGGTCCTATGGAACCGATGGCGGTACCCCCCAATTCAAGTTCCGGCTGTACCCGCCCATTGATGGGCGCACCCCGACCGCCAAGACGCTCGGCATCCGAGTCAGAACCGAATCAGGAAAGGACATCTTCAGCTCGCAGGATGGTGCATTCTTTAAGTGGGTGCGTGGGACAATCCGCTGGGATTGATGACGAGCACAACGGCGCGGCGCGACAGAAATCCATGAAGGTGCAGTGATCACGCCAGCGGCCTAGTTCGGGTGCCCGACGGTCCGTCGGGCACGGCCGTATCCGGCCCCCTTGCTCTCGTCGCCGCGGTGGGCGGGAACTCCGAGCGCGTTGTGCGCTGACGCCACGGGACGCTGAGGGTGGTCGGGCGGCCCTCGGTACTGGTGCGCATCGGTGAGAAGTGAGGCAGGCCGACTTGCTCCCCATGCCAATTACCGCAGGTTTCCACCGCTCTGCCATCGTCGGCGACCTGTCGGCGCGCAGTCGGCCATGTCTGTCAGGTCCTTCGAAGCCATTGCCCGCGAAGAATTCGACCTGCCCCGGCCCGGCGCGCTCGAATTTGAGCGGACTGCCTGTGACCGGCTACGGCGACGGCAGGGGCTCGCTCGTGGGCCTGGATCTGCCCTGGTGACCAGCTCGGGCGGGATGTTGGCTGACCCGCCGACGGCGGGCGATAAGGCGCGGCCTTCATTCACGAGAGGTAGCCATAGTCTTTGCTGAATCTTGACGCCGGGAATGCGATAACCGGTAGCCCGCGGGAAGGTTCTCCTGACGTCTAGTGTGGTTATCGAAAGAGGTGTGCTTCGTTGGATGAGTTCTTCACGCAGGTGGGGAATTTCGGGAGCGCGGTGTCTGGGGGCGTTGATCCCCGTACGGGGTTGTACAACGTCCGGATCGAGTTGGACTCCCTGGTCGCGAACCGTGGGCTTGGACCGTCGCTGCCGCTGACGCTGACCTACTCGCCGTTGAGTTCGGTTGATTGGGGCCTGGGGAAGGGTGTCTCGCTAGGGCTGTCGACCTGTGACCGGACCGGCAGGCTGCTGTCGCTGTCCACCGGCGAGCAGTACAAGGTTACCGAGTCTGCGGGGCACGGCACGCCGGTCGCGTTGAATCAGAACCGCCTAGGTGTGGTCAAGGTCACTAAGGAGGAGGATAAAGGACCACTGTGGTACAGGATCGTTCATAAGTCCGGCGACGTGGAGATCCTGGAGAAGAAGCCTCAGGCAGATGGCCGATGGATGGTCCCGGTTTACGTGCTGACACCAGCCAGCCACGGCCTGTACATGACGTACAGGAACCTTGATTCCGATGACCGGCCGCGGCTCAGCCGCATCCAGCAGGACAATACGGAAGATCTACTTTCCGTGACCTACTACGCCGACTCGGAATCCGGGCGGCTGGTGGCCAACTTCAAGGTGCTGCCGAAGGGGAATAAATATCAGCCCGAGGGCTATGATATCCGGCTGGTACTCGGAAAGAACGGCCTACTCTCCGAGATGAGACATTACGGGCGCGGGCCAAAAGTGCCTCCGCTGGTGTGGAAGTTCACCTCCGCGGAGGTAGATGGGGACTGGGGGGCGTGGATCACCGGCATGACGATGCCGGGAGGGATGACCGAGAAGGTCACCTACAGCACGGGGCGCGGTCACAGGTTCCCGCTCGGCGCGGACCTGAAGGATCTTCCCTACGCGGAGCGGATCGTCCGGTCGCCAGGCGCCGAACAGCCGGAGATCACGACATCATATACATACAGCAACAGCAATTTCCTCGGCTACGTCCCTCCCGGAGGCGGCTCTGAGAGGAATTCCGGAGGTAAATGGGAGAAAGACAAAGACAACCTGTACGATGTGGTGGGCGACTACGAGTACCACAGCACCGAACGTCACACCGACGGCCGCGAGATAAAGCGCCGTTACAACAAGCACCATCTTCAGACGCGTGAGGAGACCGTTCTCGGCCAATGTTCGCGGGCCGTCACCATCACCTACTACGCCGACCCAGGTAAGCCGTTCGACCAGCAGCCTGCGCAGTTCCAGCTCCCCAAGAAGCAGACGGTCACCTGGAAAGGTCCGGGGACGGCAGTCTCGCGTGAGGAGGTTACCTATTCCACCTTCGATAAGTGGGGCAACCCTGAAACCCTGACCGAGCCAGATGGCAGCTGGACCAAGTGGGAGTACTACCCGGTTGTCGGGGAGAAGGACAAGTGCCCGCCTGACCCGAACGGCTACTGCCGCCTGCCCAAGCGCATCACCCGTACGCCACCGAAGAACGACCCCTTCAAGGCGCCCGTCTACAAGGCGGAGTATCGATACAAGCTCTATGAGGCCACGGGCTTGATAGTGCCGAGGGTCGTGCTGAAGGAACAGGAATGGCAGTACGCTGACGACAAGCTCCTCAGCCGCGTCGAGTTCGCCTACAGCGGGGCCACCACGGACCCTGAGAAGCTGGAGTTCGGCCGCGTCACGACGATGACCGAGACCGAGTACGGCCCGGACGGCACGGCGTACGAGGCCGTCCACGGCTTCGCCTTCACGGCGGAGAAGGACAAGGACGAACTGTCCGAGACTCATACGCTGAAGACCCATGACGGACGCACCGCGAAGCGCGCACAGGTGCGGTCGCGCTTCACCGGGCGGCTGCGGTCCGCCACGGATGCGCAGGGCAACACCGAGGTGATGACCTACGACGGGCTGGGGCGCCTGCTGACGCGCACCGCCAACCCGGGCACCGACTACCAAGCGGAGCAGGTCCTCGACTACCTGGTGGGGGACGGCAAGGCAGGCAGTGATCCCTTCACCGTGACGCTCACCGATGCGCGAGGAAACCGGTCACGCGAGATCATGGACGGCGCCGGCCGACCCATCCTGCGGCAGCGACTGGACCGTGACGGCGACGGTTCCTGGCGCACGGTCCAGACCCTCCGCTATGACGGGCAGGGGCGGCTCGCGGAGGTGTCCACGCTGGACTACGAGCGGGCCGGTCAAAAGTCCAAGGAGACCCAACTCCTGGAGACCGAGTCCTTCGCCTACGACGACTGGGACCAGCTGGCGACCGTGACCTCCCGCGCCGGCTCGACTCGGTTCACCCAGGTCGACCCGGTCCGGCGGACCGCGAAAACCTGGATGAAGGGACCTGGTCTGGTGTCCGGGAGCGAGGTCGCCGAATACAACACCCGGGGTGAGCCGATCAAAATCACCCGGCACCTCAGCGACGGAACAGCCGCGGGTGAAAGGCGACTGGAGCGGGACGGCTGGGGGCGGGTGCGCAGCGAGACCGACGCGTGCGGCAACGCCACCAAGTTCGACTACGATCCGCGCGGCCGACTCACCGTGACCACACTGCCGGACGACACGAGGATCCGCCGCTCCTACGCACCGTTCTCACCGGACACGCTGATCACGGAGGTCGCCGTCGGCGCCGTGCCTTACGGCACGCAGAGCTTCGACGGCCTGGGCAGGCTCACCTCCACCGCCTCGGGCGGGCGGACGTGGTCCTACGCCTACGCCGATGATGCCAGCCCCCGCCCGTCGACGATCACCGCACCCGACGGCCGGGAGGACTACACCTACGTCCGCGAGCTCGGCAACGCCATCATCAAGGTCAAGGCCGTCGGTAAGGTCCCGCCCTACACCCTCACCAGGACCCTTAACCTCGACCGAGTCTCCGGCCTTCTGACCACTTCCAGCGACGAAATGGGCTCAGCGGTCACCGGAGTCGCCCGCGACTATCACCCCTCGGGTCTACTCCAGGCCGAGCACATCACGGCTCCCTACCAGCCGAAGTACAACACGCGCGCCTCCTACACGGTGGGAGGCCTCGACCAGGACTTCACCGGCACGGACGACACCGTCCAGAAGATCAGCCGGGATACCTACGGCCGGATCAAGGAGGTCATGGATCCGGGCATGAAGGTATCGGCGACCTACGATTCCCTCGGCCGCATGAACGCGTGGACGGCCACGGACCTGGTGTCGGGCTCCACCCTGACAACAGTGCTTACTCTGGACGACTTCGGCCGCGAGAAAAATCGCACGATCACCAGCAGCCGCAACGCCATCTGGGAACTCACCCAGACCTGGCAGGACAACGATCTGCTCAGCACGCGGACCCTCACCCGCGGCACCACGAAGCTGCGCTCAGAGACCTTTACCTACAACGCGCGCGGCCAGGTCACCAGGTACCAGTGCACAGGCGCGGAAGCCCCGCGGGACCAGTACGGCCAAACGATCCTGGAACAGGTTTTCACCTACGACAAATACGGCAACATCACCGCATGCACCACCCAGTTCGGTCCTGGCAATCGCGATGACGCCACCTACGAGTTCAAGGGCTCCGATCGTTGCCAGCTCACCGCCATCACCCATACCCACGCCTCGTACCCGTCCAAGACCGAACTGGCGTATGACAAGGCCGGGCGGCTCACCAGCGTGCGGTGCCTCGACAAGGCCGGCATGGAACTCCCCGGCAGGCGCACGCTCGCCTACGACCCCCTTGGCCGCCTGCACGAGGTGGAGGAGGTGGGCACCGCTGGCGCGGTCAGCACGCTGAGCCAGTACCAGTACGACCCGCTGGACCGGCTGCTGACCCAGAAGACAACCACCACGACCTGGGCATTCGCCTATCGGGACCTCTTGCTGGCGTCCGAGGCCGAGACTGTGACCGGCGCGGGGAACGGCGACGGGAGGAGTCAGGGTACGCGGCTGCTGCGGCTGGGCCAGACATGTGTGGCCCAGCAGCGCGGGGGCAGCGGGGGACAAGACCAGCCCGAGGTCCGGCTGCTCGGCGCCGACGGCAAGGGGAGCGTGCTGGTGGCGGCCGGAGGCGCGCAAGACGGCGAGCACGAGGGCAAGGAGGAGTACGCCTACACCGCCTACGGCTATACCCCCCAGCCGTCCGGCGGGCCGGGCGCCAGCTTGCTGGGCTATGACGGGCAGCGGACCGACCCGGTCCTGGGCTGGCTGCATCTGGGCAACGGCTACCGACCCTACGACCCTTCACTGATGCGGTTCACCGTTCCGGACAGTCTCAGCCCCTTTGGCCCGGGTGGAATCAACCCCTACGCGTACTGCCTGGGCGACCCTGTCAACCGGGTCGACCCCTCAGGACACCTGAGCTGGGGGGCATGGGCGATGATCGGCCTGGGCGTCGCCGGCCTAATACTGACCGCCGGCGTCGCCGGGGCGGCGATCGTCGCGGCCGGCGGCGTGGCGGCGGCGTGGAGCGCCGCATCGGCCACGGCGCTGACCGTCGGCGCCCTCTCCGTCGTCGGTGACGTGGCTGCGATCGCCAGCGGCGCCCTGGAGGAGGTCGCGCCGCGGACTTCGGAGGTGCTGGGATGGGTGGCCCTCGCCGCCGGGCTCCCCGCCGCCGTTCGCGGTGTTTCCGCGCTCGCCCGTGCCGGCTACCGCCTAGTCAGGCCAGGGAGCGGCCATATCGTCCCTATCCCGGTCCGGTCGCAGTACAACACAACGGTGGACCGCCTCGGTCCCAGGTTCACGCCGCACACCACCCAGGCCGGAAACAAGGTGTGGACCACCGTGGCAGAAGTCCGTCCGCATCATGTCGCGGAAGCCGCCGAAGAGGCCGCGAAACACGGGAACAGAGTCCGCATCCTGAGTGGAGCGCACATCAAAGACTTGAAAACCGGCCAGCTGGAAGGGAAACTGGAATTCTTCCTGCGCGACATGAGCCTTGCCAAGAAAAACGTATCTGTCTGGGACGTCATGGCGCTGACCGACGATGCGGGCAATTTGAGGTCGACGTCCGCCGAGCTGCGGAGCATCCTGCAAGAGCCCGGCACCGATGTCATCATGGCGTTCTGCTACAGCAGGGACCTGAAGGCCGTCCGGGAGATACTGGACCTGAAGCGCACGAAAATCTACGTGGGGCCCTGACCCGCGAAGAACGCCCACCTGGATCGATGGCGGAGCAGCGGCGCCCGGCGCGTCGCGGAGACTGGTTTCCGTGGCGGCCGCATGCCATCGAAGCGGCCTGTGCCGCCCTGGCCAGCCGCGGGCCAGGGCGGCACAGGCACCGGGTCACTTGATGTAAGGCCCGTAGTTGATCTGTAGATTGCTCTCCCCGTCGGCTGGGTCTGCCCAGTATGTCCAGCCCTTGTAGCCATTCGGATGGCTTGAATCTCCCTTCGTTGTACTGTTCAGACGGTCCGCGTAGCCGAATTTGTTAATATTAACCGGATCCCCGTCCCGGATGTACTTCTTTGCCTCTCCCTCGGACTCAGAAGTCTTTCCGGACATGATCCTCCCTTCCTTGTCGACTCTCGCCCACGAGCTTTTGCCCTCGAAGAAGAGGGAGCCGTACGGATCCTCCATGATTTTCCAGCTGCCAACCCTGATCTCTGCGGAATCTCCTGGCATTCCTCTGCCTCCTCCGATTATCGCTAGCTCCGATGCTGACACGAAGGCCGCCTCTTCCTGGTGCGAGCCGACCCTCCTTGCTTTCCCCCTACCCGGGAATCTCACGCCGTACCCTCGGCGTACGCCCAGAATTGCAACCCCTGAACGGGGACGAGTCAGGCTATAAATGGATTACGGTCCACGCAAAGACATCGCCCATCCGTCCCGGCATTTCGGGCAGGGGAGCGGTGCCGTGTTTACCTTACGTATCCGTGGTCATACCGAGGGTGCTGGTTCGGGAGGATGGGATGGACAGCTTCTTCACCCAGGCGGGAAATTTCACCAGCGCGGTGTCGGGGGGCGTGGACCCGCGTACGGGGTTGTTCACTGTGCGGATCAGGCTGGGCGTGGTGACGGGGAACCGCGGCCTGGGCCCGTCGCTGCCGCTGACGCTGCTCTACTCGCCGCTGGTTACGGCGGATGTCGGCCTGGGACGGGGGGTCTCGCTCGGGTTGAGCACGTATGACACGCGCGAGGGACTGCTGGCCTTGTCGACCGGGGAGCAGTACAAGGCGTTGGACATCGGCACGAAGGTGGTGTTGCAGCAGAGCAAGCTCGATGCGGTCCACGTCAGCAGGGACGAGGCCGGGGAGTGGTATCGGATCGTCCACAAGTCCGGCGACGTGGAGATCCTGAGCGGGCCGAAGAACGCCTACAGGCTCAAGGTGCCGACTGTCCTGCTGACACCCGCCGGTCACCGCCTGACCCTGGAATGGGGACACGAGGGCGAGCAGGCGCGCCTGCAAACGATCAAGGATGACTGCGGCACTCCGCTGCTGAAAGCGGCCTACACCGGGAAGTCCAGGGTCACCTTGCATGTGCTGCCCGACCAGGCCGAGGGGTATGAGGTGGAGTTGCGCCTGACGGACGGGCTGCTCACCAGGGTGCACCACTCCGGGCCTGGGCCGCAGGCAAGCCCGCTGGAGTGGTCTTTCGCCTCCAGCCCGATCGGCGAGGACGGGACGTGGGGGACCTGGATCACCGGCGTGACCATGCCGGGCGGCATGACGGAGAAGGTCACCTACAGCACGGGCACCGAGGGCCACAGATTCCCGGACGGCTCCGGCCTCCCGGTGCTGCCGTATGTGAAGCGGTTCGTCAAGGCGCCGGGAGGCGAACAGCCACAGATCACCGCGTCCTACACCTATTCCGGCACCAACTTCCTCGGTTACGAGTCCGGAATGAGCTGGGATGCCGATCAGGACCACCTGTACGGGGTCTTGGGGAATTATGCTTATCACAGCGTCGAGGCGCGGGAATGCGCGGGCAAGACCACGAGAATCACCCGCGCGTTCGACCGCTACCACCTGCAGACCGAGGAAACCACCCGGGAAGGCGACTGCTCCCGGTCCGTCCGGACCGAGTACTACGCGGCAAGGGGCAAGACCTTCGCCGAGCAGCCGCCGCAGTTCCAGCTCCCGGCCAGGCAGAGCGTCACCTGGGACGGCCCCGGCGGCTCGCGTGAGGAGGTCACCAAGACCACCTTTGATGAATGGGGCAACCCCACGGCCCGGACCGGTCCCGATGGGACGGTCACCACCTGGGCCTACTACCCGGCCGCCGGCGAAGAAGGCGCGTGCCCGCCCGAACCCAACGGCTACTGCCGCCTGCCCAAGTCCGTCACCCGCACTGCGCCCGGTACAAGTTTCGGTGATGAGCCCGTTTACAAGACGTCCTACCGGTACGCGGACTACGACACCCCCGATCCGCGGGTGCCCCGCGCCGTACTGAAGACCGCGGAGCTGCGATGCGCCGACGGCGAACTCCTCAGCGGCCAGGAGCTCACCCACAGCACCAGGACCGGCACCACCGAGGAGAAATTGGAGTTCGGTCGTGTCACCGGCCTGACCGAGACCGAGTACGGACCGGACGGTAAGCCCTACACCGCCGCCCACGCCTTCACGGTCAGCACCGACGAAGGGGACGGCCTGGTCCAGGTCCACACGCTCAAGTCCCACGATGGACGCACGGTGACGCGCACGCAAGTACGGTCCCGGTTCACCGGGCGGCTTCAGCGCACCGAGGACCCGCAGGGCAACGTCGAGACCATGACCTATGACCGGCTGGGACGCCCTACCGGCCGCGTCGCGAACCCGGGTACCGCCTACCAGGCGGTTCACGCCGTCGACTACGTGATCAGCGACGGCCCCGGGCCGTTCACCGCGACGTCCACGGACCCGCTGGGCAACCAGGTCCGCGAGACTCTCGACGGGGCGGCCCGGCCCATCCGCCGCGAACGCAAGGACCGCGACGGCGACGGCGCCTGGCATGACGTCCAGACGCTGGCCTATGACGCGCAGGGGCGCGTGTCCCGGACCCGCACGCTGGACTACGAGCGCCGCGAGGGACAGGACCCCAGGCAGATCGAGCTGATCCGGGACTTCGTCTACGACGGCTGGGGCCAGGTCGAGACCACGACCTGCGGTGACGGCTCCGCCCGGCTCACCCGCACCGACCCGGTCGCGCGGACCGCGACCACCCAGTTGTACGGCGGTGGCGACGCCGTCACCGGAAAGGAGGTGACGCACTACAACGCCCGGCGCGAACCGGTCCGCGTGACCCGATACGACCTGGAAGGAAAGGCCGCGAGTGAACGGACACTGGACCGCGACGGCTGGGGCAGGATCCGCCGCCAGACCGACGAGGCCGGGAACATCACGTACTACGACTACGACCCGCGCGGCCGGCCCGCCCGGATCACGCTGTCGGACGGCACCGAGATCAACCGCGCCTACGAGCCGTCCTCCCCGGGGACGCTGATCACGGAACTGAGGGTCGGCGAGGTGCGCTACGGCACCCAGGAGTTCGACGGCCTGGGCAGGCTCACCTCGTCCCGGTCAGGGGGGCGGACATGGTCCTACGGCTACGCCTCCGACAGCGATCCCTACCCGGCATCGGTCACCGCACCCGACGGCCAGGTCCGTGACTACCAGCGTGTCCGCCAACTCGCCGGTGCCCTCAGTCAGGTCACGGCAGGCCCGCTCACCAAGGACTTCACCCGTCACCCCGTCTCGGGGTCCCTGAAGGCCGCCAGCGAGAAACAGGATGGCGAGACCCGCGTCACGACCGACCGCGGCTACCACCCCTCGGGCCTGCTCCACACCGACACCACCATGCCCACCGGCCGACCCGGCCACACCACCAGCGCCACCTATACGGTGGGCGGCCTCGACCAGAGCTTCACCGGCGCCGACGGCGCCGCACAGCAGATCACCAGGGACATCCACGGCCGCATCTCCCAGATCACCGACCCGGCCATGCGGGCATCCTTGACCTACGATCCCGCCGGCCGCGTCAGCGGGTGGACGGCCACGGACCGGTCAACGGGTTACGCCCTGACCACCACCCTGGGCCTGGACCAGCACGGCCGCGAGACACAGCGCACGATCAAGGACAACCAGGGCACCGCCTGGACCCTCGCCCAGACCTGGCAGCCTGACGGCCGCCTGGAAAGCCGCGTCCTCAAGCGCGGCACGACACAGCTACGCCACGAGACCTTCACCTACACCAAACGCGGCCAGCTCGCCCGATACACCTGCGGCGGCACGCAACCTCCCCAGGACGAACACGGCAACACCATCACCACGCAGGCATTCACCCACGACGACCACGGCAACATCACCGAATGCAAGACCGAGTTCGCCACCACCGAGAACGACACCGCGCGCTACCTGTTCACCAACGGCGCCGACCCCTGCCAGCTCACGGCCATCACCCACACCCACCACACCTACCCGGCCCGGACCACGCTGTCCTACGACGCCGCCGGCCGACTCACCACCATCGCATGTGACGACAAGAACGGAAACGCGCTCACCGCCGCAGGCCGCACCCTCGACTACGACACCCTCGGCCGCCTGCAAACAGCCAGCTCACCAGGCATAACAAGCCAGTATGGATTCGACCCCCTGGACAGACTCCTCATCCAGCAAAGCGGTGACCAGACCAGCGTCCTGTGCTACCAAGGTCGGGCGCTCGCATCAGTCACCGAGAGCGCGGCCAGCGTACGCGGCCCGGCGCCAGAGACCCATAACACCCGCCTGCTGCGGAACGGGCCGGCACGTCTGGCCCAGCACCGCGACAACGGTCCTGCCTCGACCCTGCTGCCGGGCAGCGACGCCAAGAACAGCGTGCTGATCGCGGCCGCCGACCGACAGTACGAGGAATACGGTTACACCCCCTACGGCTACAGCCCGCGCGGCTCGGCCGACAGCATCCTCGGCTACGACGGCCAGCGGCCCGACCCGGTATTCGGCTGGCTGCACCTCGGCAACGGCTACCGCGCCTACAGCCCCTCCCTGATGCGGTTCACCACCCCCGACAGCCTGAGCCCCTTCGACCGAGGCGGCATCAACCCCTATCTCTACTGCACCGGCGATCCCGTCAACCACACCGACCCCACAGGCCACCTCAGCTTCTGGGCCTGGCTTGGCATCGGTCTCGGCGCCGCCGCGCTGATAGCGACCGCCGGCACCGCCGCATGGGCCATCGCCGCGGCCGGCACCGTCACCGCAGCCATCAGCGCCGCCTCGGCCACCACGCTGACCATGGGCACCCTCGGAGTCATCTCCAGCAGCACCCTCATCGCGAGCGGCGCACTGGAGGAGACCTCGCCCCGGGCATCCTCCATCCTGGGATGGATCTCCATCGGCACCGCACTCCCCGAACTCGTCACCGGACTCGGCGCCATCGCACGGGGAGCCGCCAGAGCCGCGGCCAGAGGCGGCGCCTGGTCCCGTCCGGCCCTTCAACTCGCCGGCGACGCGGGCTGGGATATCACCCGCGTCGAGAACGACCTGACGAAGACGGGCCTGAGTCGGTACGAGCAGTTCGACGCATACGCGTTTCAGGCTACCGAGTACGACAGGGCCGGCAGCAGGGTGTGGACCAGCCGAGCGAACGTCAGTATCTCCGACGCAGCACGAACCGCCGAACGTGCGTACGACAGCGGCGCGCAGAACGTCGACGTCCTGTACGGTCTGCACGGGACGAACGGCTCGGACTGGGGCCCCTGGCTGACCAACGAGGAGTTCGCGCGCGAAACGGCGGACTTCTGGAGGGAACTTCCGGCCCGCTACCATCCCTCCACGCGGATAGTAGATCTCCGGACGCTACGCGACGAAAAGGCTCTGGGTGAGCTCCTCTTTCAGGGCAACACCGATATCATTGTGTCATTCTGCTACAGCAGAAACAATTACGATGTAATGCAGTTCCTCGGACTGAAGCCCGTAGGTGGCTGGTCATTCGACATAGCGGAGACCCGGTTGTGACCTGGTCGGGGCATCACCGGCGCAGCGCCCAGAACCTAGCCCAAAGTCAAACAGACTCCGCAGGGATCAAAAAAAGCCAATGACTCTGGCGCGGCGCAAGTCTGGAACCAACTGGCCTCGCGGCCCGGGTACCGGGCTACCGGGCCCACACCGACCCGGGAAGCGGTTGGCTATGACGTTTCGCAAGTGGCCCGGGGCAGGACATCTTGGGTTCCAGAAGTGATCGCAACACCTGACCCCGTGGATGTTGTCATTACCAAGGCGCGTCGCGCAGGGCGGATTCCAGAGTAACTGCCTTATGTCAAAGGCTTAGCCCAAGGAGAGATGGGCCGCTTGCGGTCGCGGTCGGACGTCCGGCGCCGGGCAATCACAACGACTGCACCGCCTTCCGCGATTCAGGTGCCGATACCGCGTGCCGGGGCACGCACGTGATGGCCGAGGCGGCTACCAGGGAAACCGGCAGGTCATCATGCCCTACCGGCGTCCCCGCGACGGCAGCGAACTGCGCGCCTGGCAGCACGAACTCAACACCGTCCACAAACGGGTGCGCGCCTGCGTCGAGCACGTCTTCGCGCGCATGAAGTGGTGGAACATCCTGCGCAACTGCCGCCGCAAACGCGACGGCGTCCACCACGCCACCCACGGAATCGCCCTCATGCACAACCTGGTGATAGCCGGCTGACCGGCCCGGAGGACGCCAGCTCACCCGCAGCACGCCTGGCCGCGCCTCTCGACCATTACGGGACAGCCTTTGGCGGCCCTGTTCTCGGTGTCGGTGAGCTGTGCGGTCATCGCTTCGATGCGGGTCGGTGGGAAGGCTGTCACGAGTCAGGTGTCGAAGCTCCGTTGGAGGTCTGTCCCATCGTGATCTAGTCGCCGCGTTCCAGGTGGCAGCGGTCGCACGCGGATCTGGAGCCATCCGGGCAGTGCCCGCAGTAGGGGCAGATGTAGCTCCGGGCGTCCTGCCAGCACGGAACGGAGAGCAGCTCCTGGGAGAACTTCTCGTCCAGCAGGTCGCCGTGCCCTCCCGGCTGCTCGCTCAGCGCGCGGACGGTCAGGACCGGATAGCGCCGTTCGCACGTAGCGCGGAGGCACCGCCGCAGCTCCCAGCCGGTGTGGCAGTTCGGGCACTGGCAGCGGTACGTGTCATGGTCGCGCGGGGCGAACACGGCCGCCGCGTTCGGGGGGCGGCGGAGGCAGTAGGGGCAGATGGCCAGCTTCGCCACCCGATCCGCGGCGTCGAGCAGGTCCGTGTGCAGGCGGTCCAGAGCGTCCCGGTTGTCGCCCTGCCGCCGGGCCGCGTCGGCGCGCGTACGAAGGCCGGCCAGCGCCGACTTCAGCCCGCTGAGCTCGTGCGCCGGGGGCGGCCGGGTCACGAGCAGCCGACCGTCCCTCCAGGCGAGCCAGCCGAAGCGCCGCGCCAGAGAGTCGGCCCCGGCGACCCGGCTCGGCACCGGCGCCGGGTAGGCGAGCATGATCCGCCCGTCGAGCGCGCCGCGCAGCGTCCGGGCGACGCGTCCCATGCTGCCGAGGTCGGCGGGGCTGACCGGCACCATCGCGGGCAGTCCCCCCGGGTCTCCGGACGAGCCGTGCACCGCGAGGCGCCGGGCCGGCGGCAGCGCGTCCCGCTCCTTCCTCTCTCCCGGGTACAGCACCGCGGTCGGCCCGTCGGCGGCGTTCCGGAGACCGTCGAGCTGCTGGTCGAGCTCGCCGGGATCCGTGTGCCAGGTCAGCGCGTGGGCCACGGGCACTATGCGCAGGACGGGTTCGTCGCCGAGCAGGAGAGAGAAGGTGTCGTCGCGGTTCCAGTCGAGTCGGACGGCGTGTCCCCTGTAGGAGTACGCGGGGCCGGGTCTCCCGATCTCCGGCCCTTCCGTGGTGGACGGTGCCAGGCCGAGCTGCTCCGCCGCGCGCAGCACCAGCACCAGCGCGTAGTGCGCGAAGTCGCGGCACCACGCGTCCATCGCCCCGGCGGGTTCGGCGGCGCCGTCCGCGCCCGGCCGCGATGCCACCTCGACGTCCCACAGGCGGCGGCAGTGCCGGTAGCCGACCTGGTTGTCGAAGAGGTTGGTCGGGCGGAGCCGCGGCGGCCCGGTGTACGGGCCGCGGACGCCCGCGCGCAGTTCGGACGACAGCAGCGGGGCCAGCGCTCCCCGCAGCGCGACGAGTTCCCTGCGCCGCTCCTCGATGCGTCCGGACAGGTCGTCCTGCTCGATCAGCTCGGCGATGAACGCGTACAGGCGCTGCTTCGCCCGGAAGTCCGGACGGGACTCGGCCTGCCCGAGCAGCTCGGGGCCCTGCCTGACCATATGGTCGATCCCCTCGATCTCGGCGATCCTGGCCAGCACGTGCATCCAGAGCCGATCGACGAGGGTCGCCACCACCCGGTTCTCGTAGAGGTCGTGGTCGGCGACCTGGACGGGCACCAGCAGCCGGGCCGGCTCGACGCCGTGCAGCCTGCGGGCCGCCCAGGTCTCGCTGTGCGCGGCCAGATGGACGACGGTGCGCCAGGTGATCCGCCGGGCCTTGCTGACCGGCACCAGGACGTCCTCGGTGCGCAGCCGCGCGTGCGGGTCGCGGCACACGGCCCGCAGATGGCCGAGCCGGAAGCGCAGGTGCTCTTCCAGCCGGTGCGGGCGCAGCCGTTCCGCCACCCCGTTGACCATGGGCGGAACGTCCGTCCAGTCGCTCAGCGGCGCGCTCGCGCGGTGCAGCTCGCGGACCTTGCCGGCGATGACCGCGACGCTCTCCATGACGAGCGCGGCCGGGGCGGGCGCGGCGCCGAAGCCGCCCGGCCAGCGTTCGGCGCCGTGCCGCAGCGTCCACTGCCCGGCGCCGGCGGCCAGGTAGGCGCCGGGCGCCAGAGGCTCCGAGCCGACGGTGAGGCCCCGCGCTCCGGCGGGGATCTGATACCGGCCCAGCGGGACGATCCCCGGAGGGACGGGCCTCGGCGCGGCGGCGACCCGGTCCCACAGCTCCGGGCGGCCCCTCATCCGAGCCCCAGCGACCGGATCTCGCCGTCCAGCACCCGCAGGGACTTGGCGGCGGTGGTGCCGGGGAAGGCGGGGCCCCACAGAGCCTCGATGTCCTTGTGGAGCCGCTGAAGGTCGCCGGGAGCGATCTCGACCCGGCCGATCAGCTTGCGCAGCACCTTCGTGGCGAGCAGGTGGTCGGCGGCCTCACCGGTCCGGCCCCCGGCGGCGACCGTCACGGGCACGAAGCGTTTGGCCTGCCGTTCCAGCCGGTTGCCCCAGGAGACCCCGAATCCGTCCCGCAGCCGCTCGCCCAGGCTGCCGTCGAGGAAGCTCAGCACCTTGTCCGTCTCGCCGCCGTGCCGGGCCTCGGCGGCATCGAAGGCGTCCGTCAGCGCCTTGCGGGAGACCGGCGCGAGCGGACGGGTCTCCCCAGGATCGAAGACCCGGGGCCTCGGTGGCAGTTCCAGCACGTGCGCCCTGTCGTAGGTCTTGTCGGCGAACCTGACCGTGGTCTCGTCGTTGTTGGCCGTTCCGATGAACCAGACGTTGCCGGGCAGCTCCAGCGCGCGGCCCTCGCGCAGCAGCCGGGGCGCCGGGGAGACCGGCGCCGTCATGAGCGGAAGCAGCGCCGGTGCGCCGGGATCGCCCTCCTTGCGCTCCATCGCCGACAGCAGATCGCTGAAGTACTGCTCGGGGTGCGACAGGTTCATCTCGTCCAGCACCACGATGAACGGCTTCTCGCGGAAGAGCGGGAGCTGCGCCTTGTAGAGGCTCTGGGTGAACTCCGACTCGTAGAACTTGCGCTCGAAGGCGTTGTAGTAGCCCAGCAGGTCCTGCGGGCTGCGCCATTCGGCGGCGACCGCGACCGTCTCCCGCCCGGCGCCGATGACCTGGGCGAACGCCTCGGGCAGCCGGGTCTTGCCGATGCCGCTGATACCTTGCAGCAGGTGCAGGCGGCTGGAGGCCAGCCCGGCCACGAAGCACCGCAGGTCGGCGCCGGAGTAGTACAGCCGCAGGTCCAGCGCCATCCGCCCGCGCACGCGCTCGACGAAGTCGCGCAGCCGGACGGGCTCGTCGTCGAGCTCGGGCCGGAACCCGTAGCGCTCCTCGTCGTCCATGGCGGTGCAGGCGGGAAACGGCGGGCTGTCCTTCACCATGGCCTGCATCTGCTTGAGCCGCGCCGACTGCTGGTCGATCTCCGAGGTCAGCGTGTCGTTCTGCCGCTGCAGCGCCTGGTTGATCATGCGGGCGTTCTCGCGCTCGGTGGCGGAGATCATCGACGCGGTGACGTGCCGGCGCAGCTCGGCGTTCTGGCGCAGCAGCTCCTCCCGCTCGACCATCAGGTCGTGGTGGGCGGCCTTCAGCTCCTCGACCCGCGCCCGGTCCTGGACGGGGTTCGCCGCCGCGGCCATCCGCAGCTCACGGTTCTCCTCGTGCAGCCGCCGCAGCTCCTCGGCCAGCTCCGGCGCCCGGCGCCCGCCGAGCTCGGCCGCGGCCGTCTCGTACCGCGCCAGCTCGGCGGCCCGCTGCTCGGCGAGGCCCCGCATGGCGTCGAGCTGCCGCCGATGACCGAGGGAGTTCTGCCGCTCCAGCTCCAGGTCGGTCTCCAGCCGGGCGAGCCGCTCCCGGACGCGGTCGTCGGCCTCCTGGTCCAGATGCTCCGCCCGGACGCCCAGGCGCCGTTCGAGGCGCCGCTGCTCCAGCTCCTTGCGGTCCAGGTCCGCCGCGCGCTCGTCCAGCTCGGCGCCGCGCGCGATCAGCGCGGCCTCGCGCTCGGCGTACCGGGCGGCGTGCCGGTCCTCCAGCTCCCGCTGCTCCTCGTCGAACGCCGTCCGCCGCTCCTCCAGCTCGCGGCGCAGCGCGGCGAGCCGTTCCTGCCGGTGGCCGGCGAAGCCTCGCCTGGCCTCCTCCTCCAGGCCCGCGAGCTCCTCCTGCCGCTCGGCCAGGCGCCTCTCCTCGGCGTCGATCTCGTCCTTGCGGCGCTGGAGCCCGGCGGTCTGCCGCTGGTGCTCGGCCCGCGCCTCGGCCAGCCTGGCGCTGTCGGCGTCGAGCTTCTCCTGCTTCTTGCCGAGCGCGCTCTGGCGCGCCTCCGCGCGTTTGCGGGCCGCCTCGGCCTGGGCGATGGCGCGCCGCAACCGGTCGGCGGTCGCGGGGCCGGTGACCTCCGCCCCGGTGGCCGGCTCTTCGACCGGCCCTTCGACCGGCTCCGCGCCGTCCGCCGGCTCGGGCGCGGGTTCGGTGGCCTGGAGCCGTTCGGCGGCCTCGATCAGCGCGTCCTCGCCGTCGCCGGCCTTGGACGCCTGCTTGCCGCCCGGGGCCTGGCCCGCGCGCTGATTGCCGCCTCGCTTGCTGCTACGGCTACCCATCGGGTCGTCAGTTCCTTTCCAGGGGGGTCGGGGGCATCGAGACGATGAGCCGCGCGGCGTCCAGCGCGAGCCGCCGGCACCAGTCGATGTCGTCCTCGACGGTGGCGTCGCGCGTGGCGTGCGAGCCCCGGTTGCGCAACTCGCGGAGCTGCTCCAGGTCGGCGAGGACGCCGGGGCGGTCGCGGGCCAGCTCGCGCAGCGGGTGGTCCCGCCGGTGCGGGCTCTTCGGATCGGCCGCCGCGATCAGCGCGTAGGGCAGCAGATCCCTGACGTAGGCCCGCTCGACGTCGATCGCCCGGCCGTGCATCCTGACCTGCTTGGGGTACTCGGTGAGGGCCTTGCCCACGTTCATGCCGTCCAGGTAGGAGCCGCGCGGTCTGTCCAGGCCGAGGGCCTTCGCCGCCGTCGCCAGCGCCGATCTCACGGTCGGGACGGAGGCCGCCCGCGCTCCCGCCGCCCAGCTCGGCCGCTCGGGGGGCGGGTACTCGGCCACCAGCCGCCGGAACAGGTGCTCGTGCAGCCGGTACGCCTCGCGGGCCACCGACTCGACGCCGGACTCCCCGCCCCGCGCCGCCGCCTCCTCCAGCCCGAGCAGCAGGGTCAGCGCCTCCGGACGGCGCCGCAGCTCGCCGCCCAGCCGCTGGACGAGCCGGCTCTCGGCGGCACGCCTGACCGCGTCCCCGGCGGCCCGGTACTCCGCGCCGACCCTGGCGGAGGCGGTGTCGGCCGCGCCCGACACCGCGTCCGCCAGCCCGGGATCCTCGCGGATCCATTCGGTCAGCGTTCGCCGCAGCATCGAGTTCGGCTCCAGCCCGAACGGGTCGCGGACGCGCGGCCCGCCGTCCTGCCCGTCCCCCTCGCTCAGCCAGACCAGCAGGTACTCGGCCATCGGGCGTCCGGTGTCGAGCACCCGGTGCACGGCGGTCTCGTGGGGCATCGTCAGTTCGGTGGCCAGGGCCTGCAGATCGCGCTCGGCGGTGTGCGCGGCCGGGCTGCGTCCGTTCCGGAAGTCGGTGAACCGCTCCGCCCGCCGGGCCAGTTCGGCCTGCCGCTGCGCGGCGACGGCGTCGATGACCTGCTGGGCGCCGGGCGGGCGCGGCCGGACGAGGTCCACGCCCTCCCCGACGATGCGGGCCGTGATCGGACGCGGCGAGCCGGCGCTGTCGAGGCGCAGCTCCGCCTGTCCGTCCCGGACCCCGTGGACGCGCTGGAACACGAGGTCCCGTGCGGCCCGGGGCCAGAGCCGCCCGGTCAGCGGGTCCTGGAGGACGTGGGTGACGATGAGCTCGGCCTCCGCGCCGACGCGGCCGGTGTCCAGCGTCTCCCGACCGAGCGCGGTCGGCACCCCGTACCGGTCGACCCGTCCGCCCTCGCGCAGCTGCCGCAGCACGTGCTCGCACAGCTCGGCACTCTGGTGGATCTTCTCCGCGATGTCCTCCGGCCGCCGCACCCCCGCCCGGCAGAGGGCGAGGACGACCCTTTCGATGATGTTGAGGTGGCGCACGGCCAGGACGGGGGCGGTCACCCGGTAGGCCAGCACCGGCCAGCACAGGAACAGCAGTTCACCGGAGTCCGGCGGCCGGTGGAACCGCAGGACCCCGCGACGGATCTGGAACATGTCCTCCTCGGCCACCGCTCAACCCCTCCGCCCCGGCTCAAGCAGCACCCCGGACGCGGACGGCGGCGCGCACAACCGGTGGAACTCGCTCAGCGGTCGGACGCGCTCCGGGGCCAGTGCCGAGGTGAACATCGCAGCGTCGCCGACCACGACGAGCAGCCGTTCCTGCCGGCTCATCGCCACGCACATCCGGTTGGCCAGCATGAGGTGGCCGTAGGCGCGCCGCGTCCACTCCTCGTACTGGGCGTGACCGGGATGGGCGGGGTCCCTCAGGGCGGGGTCGAACGGCGGCGGCGGGCTCGACCGGGTGACCGACAGCAGCGCCACGTCGAACTGCTTGCCCTGGAACGCGTCGACGGTGCCGACCTGCAACCGGTCGCGCTCCACGCCGTCGCCGTCCCGTCGCAGTTCCTCCACGGGCCGGTAGGACGGACCCTCCCGCTCGGCCAGCCCCTCCCTGAAGAGCTGCTCCCAGATCAGCCGGACCTGCGCGCCGTAGAAGCTGATCACGCCGAACGTCAGGTCGGGCCTGGCCCTGATGTGGCGGCGCAGCTCCCGGGCGATGGCCACGGCCTCGGCCGTCCGCGACTTGCTCTGCCCGCCGTGCTCGCCCCCGGCGGCGTGCGGCACCGGCAGCCAGGCGGCCGGACGGCCGCCGTACCCGTCCAGCCTGTGCGCGAACTGCTCGGCGGGGCGGGGCGAGTCCAGGCCGCCGCCCGGGTAGAAGTTGTCGCCGACGAACGTGCCGAGTACCGGATGCATCCGGTACTGCTCCCTCAGCCGCACCGCGCGGCGCGGCCCCGGGGTGTCGTCGCCGTTGTGCAGCAGGGTGAACATCCGCCCGAACAGGCTCTCCCGCAGGGTGGCCAGCTCGCTGACCGCGTCGGACCGCAGTTCCCGCTCCACGTCCGGCTCCAGCATGTGCGGGAGCTGGTTCTGGTCGCCCACCAGGATCACCCGCCGGGCCGCGAGCGTCAGCGGGATCAGCAGGTCCAGCGGGTTGGCGCGGGCGGCCTCGTCGACGATCACCGTGTCGAACAGCCGCTCGCCGTCCTTGACGTCCTGGACCGCCCGCGAGTCGGCCTGCTGGCAGGTCGCGGCCAGCGACGTCGTGTAGAGGCGGAGCGTGGCGAGCACGGCCTCCGGGTCCCCGTCGAGCGCTTCGAGGTACTCCAGGAGGGCCACGTGGACGCCCTCGGCGGTCTCCCGGCGCCGCGCGTCCAGCTCGTCCACGATCTCGTTGAGCAGGTCGGCCACGTCCGCCCGCGCGGCCGGGCGGAACAGCCGGTCCGCCCGGTCGGTGAGCCGGTCCAGCAGCTCGTCGCGGACCGCCGTCAGCTCGTCCAGGAACGGCGGCGTCCCGTCGCCGTCCCAGTCGGCGGCGCGGTCGAGCAGCTCCCGGTGCGCCTCGTCGGCGGCGGGCAGCCGGTCCAGGTGGTCCAGCGCGGCCGCCGCCATCAGCGGCCCGTCGTCGCCGAAGGAGATCGGCTCGCAGCGGATGCCGCGCACCGCGCGCAGCGTGCTCTCCCGCCGGTGGTCGGCCTGGAGCCCGGAGGCCCGGGTCGCGGCGCGCAGCCCGGTGGCGATCTGTTCCAGCCGGCCGAGCAGCTCGTCCGGCACCAGCCCGCGGACCTGCCCGGCGATCCCGTCGAGCCACCGCACCAGCTCCTCGGCGGGGACGGGGGCCGTCCCGTACTCGGCGGCCCGCCGCGCCACGTCGCGCATCGCGAGCGTACGGCGGCCGTCCGGGGTGCCGCCCATCTCCTCCCGGAGGGCGCGCACGGTGGCCGTCCGCCAGTTGTCGATGTGCGCGGTGGATCCCCGGTTCCGCGAGTCGATCTTCATGGACGGCAGGTCCCAGACCGTCGAGCGCTCGACCAGGTTGTCGACGGCGGCGTGCTGGTAGCTGGTGAGCAGCATGCTGCGGCTGACGACGGCGTGCCCGCGTCCCTCCTCCGCCAGCCGCACCTGGAGGGCCGCGATGAGCTGGGTCTTGCCGGTGCCGGGCGGCCCCTGGACGACCGCGATGTCGGGGGTGTTCAGCGCGGTGCGGAGCGCGAGTTCCTGCTCCTTGTTCGGACGGCCCTGGGCGAAGCACTTCTCCGCGGCCGGAGACATCGCCGGGACGGGGCGCCGCTCCTTGCCCCTGGCGGGGACGCCCTGGAGCAGGGGCAGGAGCTGCGGCAGCGGGATCCGTCCCTGGAGCAGCCGTTCCAGCGCCCGGTTCCGGCGATCGAGGCGGCGGCGGTCACCGCGGACGGCGGCGTGCAGGAACCCCTGGGCGGGCGGCATGACCGGGCCGTCGGCGTCCCCGCCGCGCCGCACCAGCCGCATGTCCACGGTCCGCGACTCGACGTCGGCGTGCACGACCTCGCCGGTCTCGTTGCCCTTGGCCAGTTCGAGTTCCAGGAGCCCGGCGTCCCGCTCGACCCGCCCGGAGCCGCCCAGGATCTCGGGGAGCTGGACGGTGCACTCCAGCTCCGTCTCGTGACCGGCGCCGACCTCCTCCCGCAGCCGCCTCAGCAGCCCGTCCCGGCCGCCGGCGATCTCGAACCGGACGACGTCCTCGGTGTCGTCCAGATAGGACCACCGCGTGTACTCCAGGAAGCCGAGGTCGCGCATCCGGCGCAGCGCGTACCGGTTCTCCAGCTCGTGGTAGCGGCGCCAGACCGCCATGAACGTCTGCTCGCCCTCGCCGCTGCCGAGCCGGGACAGCTCCTCGCGCATCTGCCGCTTGAGCCCGGCCTTGACCGTCGCGTCGAAGAGCTCGATCCGGACGTCGATCAGCGCGGTGCGCTCGTGCTCGCGGGCCGAGCGGGTCTCCCGGTGCACCTGCCGCAGCCGCCACTCGCCGTTCTGCTTCCGCAGCGTGGCGACGATGTCGCCGCCGACGAGCCGGCACGGGACCGGCTCGGCCATGTCCTGTCCCGGCGCGACGAGCGCGACCAGCCGCCGGGGCCTCGGCCCGCCGCGGCGGGCCGCGTCGCCGGGCGTCGCGGTCGGCGGGCTCGGCCCGCCCGGCGGCTCGGGGAACAGCAGTTGCCGCTCCAGCCAGCCCAGCGCGTCCTTCCAGCCGCGCACCTGCCTGTCCCCGGCGATGCTGCGGGCGGAGCCGAGCGCCGCCTCGTCCGCCCCGACGCGCAGCTCCCCCCAGTCGAAGCGCCCGGCGAGCTCGTGGACGCGCAGCCGCAGCCAGCGGCGGCGCGGCTCCCCCTCGTCGAGGTCGTCGGCGAACGCGATGACGTGGTCGTTCTCGGTGACCACGGTGCGCAGCGCGTCGTCGTCCCCGCCGGTGCGGCCCCGCACGGGATGCTCGTGGACGGAGCCGTCCGGGCCGGTGTGGGATGCCGTCAGCGTCGGGCCGAACCGCGCCAGCACGACCTCCCTGCCGACGATCCCGTCGGCGGGGACGGCGCCGGGCAGCTCCACCCACGCGAACGTCGGCGCGCCCGGCAGCGCGTCGGCCAGCGGCACCGGCCTGTCGTGCGCCCGCCGCGCGGCCATCACACGCCCCTCTTCGGCGTGAGGAACCTCATGAAGCGGTGGGCCTCGTCGCGGACCCCGAAATGCAGCGTCCAGCGGCCCGCGTCGTCGAGGTCGAGCGGCCACGTCTCACCGGCACCCAGCCGGACGCGGCGCCGCGCCGACCGGTCGACCATCCACGCGTCGTGCCGTCCCACCCGCTGGACCGTGAGCCGGGGTGCGCCGGACCAGGCGAGCTCCACCAGGGGCTCGCCGGGATCGACCGGGATCTCCGACGGGCCCCGGTCGAGGCACAGCAGCCCGGTGCGGGCCCGCACCACCTGAGCCTGCCGCATGGGAAGGATCATCGACCTGAGCCGGTCGGTCTCGGTCTCGTCCGGCGTCCCGGGCACCGCCCCGGCGGGCAGGAAGCCGTGGACGTCGCAGCGCAGGACCGACGGGCGCGCGCACCCCCGGCACCACGGGCACTGGGACAGCTGCGCGTGGTAGGTGCCGCCGCACGCGGGGCAGGCGACCATCAGCAGCGCCGCCTGGTCGAGCTTGTCGTGCCACTCGCGCAGGGACGGCCGCCGCTCGGGACGCCGCAGCCCGTCCTCGAAGGTGAGGGCCGCCAGCCTCCGCAGCCCCCCGGTCAGCACCAGGTCCCGCCCGAGACCCTGGGAGCTGCTGTTGCGGTGGTCCTCCGGATGATCGATCCACGGCCATTCGCCCCGGAAGGCGGCCGGCTCCAGCCCGGGGTCGCGGTCGACCGCGTCCCCCTGGAAGGGATGCACCAGGGCCAGGACGTGGAAGGCCAGCACCGCGAACGCGAAGGCGTCGGTCAGGCTGTCCTGCCCGGCCCTCCCGGTGATCAGCTCGGGCGCGGCGTAGCCGGGGGTGACGTGCGCCGCGTCGGACGGCCGGGCCCGCACGGACACGTTGTCGGGGTCGATGAGCCACACCTGGTCGTGCTCGCTGCGCGTCGACACGAGGATGTTGCCGGGCGACACGTCGCCGTACGCCAGCCCCCGCGCGTGCAACCGGTCGAGCGCCTCGGCCGCCAGGGCCAGCAGCCGCAGGCGCCTGCGCAGCCCGCCGGTGCCCTGGAACCATGCGGCCGTCCCCTCGTACGGGACGGCGGCCAGCGAGCCGATCGCGGTCATCCCGGCCAGCAGCTCCATGGTGTAGCCGACCTCGTCGCCGACCAGCAGCGTCAGGGGCCGCGCGATGGGGATCCCGGTCAGCTCGAAGCGCCGGACGGCCGCCAGCCTGGTGCGCAGCTCGCCGGCGCCGATCCCGGCCTCCGGCTTGAGGATCTTCGCGGCCACCTGCCCCCCGGCCAGCGACCAGACCGTGCCCTGGCCGCCGCCTCCGATCTCCTCGCGCAGTTCCAGGGCCTCGCCCCGGTCGTCATGGACGGTGTCGCCCGTCCGGTACCGGCGGCGCCGGGCCCGGCGGCCACCCGCGGGTGCGGTCACGTCGCCCTTCCCTCCCACTCCACAGATCAACGGGCGGGCCGCCCGGCGGCCCGCGGAGGCGGCTCGGCCGGCTCAGTCGCTCAGGTCGGAGAGATCGTCGGGGTCGAACACCGAGACATCGTCGGGCCGGGCACTGTTGACGCGGACGCTCATGCTCCGCGTGAGATATCGGAAGATCTCCGTCACCCGGTCGGCCTCCTCGGCCCGGACGACCGGGTAGAGCGGGTCGGCCACGAACGCCTCCAGCACCTGGTAGGCGGCCGACCCCGCCTCGGGCCCGATCGCCACCGCGAGCCGCAGGGACCTCCCGCCGCGCGGCGAACCCAGCAGGCGGTCGAGCTGCGGCCGCCACTCAGAGGTGGGCCTGCCGTCGGAGATCAGGACGAGCGTCGGGTCGTACGCCGACGCCGGGACCAGGTCCTCATCGTCCAGGACGCGCCGGGCCAGCTCGAAGACCGCGCCCATCGGGGTGCCGCTCGGACCGCCCACCGCGTCCATGTTCGTCCAGGTCACCGAGGCGGCGGGCACCGGCCGCAGATGCAGCGCCGCGCCCTGGCCGCCGAACGTGAGCACGCCGATCGTGATCTCGCCCCGCGGCGACCGCTCCCGCGCGAAGGCGCCGATCATGCTCGCCATCGCCTGGTTCAGCGCCTCGATCTTGCCGTGCTCGGCCATGCTCCCGCTGACGTCCGCGAGCACCAGCACCGGCAGCGGCCGGGGCCGCCGCACGGACGCGAACGGCGTCTCGCCCTGGTCGTTCGGCATGGAATCCGTGCCCCCTCCCGTCCCGCCCAGCGCGGAACATTGCAGAATTCCGCCATCCGGTCCGCCAGTCAAGGAGTAAATGTATTACTTAACGGTAACTGCCAACTTTGAGAAGTAGCGCCCTATATGCGAGGTTCCGCCGCCGCATTCGTCGGGCCGGCATGAGACCGTCGACATCGTTGTCCCCCGGTTCGACGCGGAGGCGCGCTCGTATCCGCCACAGGCCGCGTAGGCCCCCGCGCCTGGGCCGGTCTGGTCTCTGCGGGCCGCCGGTGCCACCGGCCGGATGCTCGACCTCTCCCGCTGTGGCTACATATGCGGTTTTAGCTTGTTTCGTAGAGGAATTCGAAGTTCCTACGACGGGGGCGCGCATACTCGGTAGGTTGCCGCCGGAAGTGGTGGCGAACGGGAGGTCCGGGTGCGGGACCAGTTGGTCGAGGCGATCCTCGCGCGTGTCGAGGAGGCGCACCGGACGGGTGACCATGCCCCGGTCCTGGCCGAGGACGCGCTGGACGAGGCGAACCTGCTCCTGCTGCGTGTCTTCGGGCCCGCGTCGACGCCCGACATGCCCGTCGACGCGGTCGCGCTGACGGTGCTCGGGCGGTTCCACCTGCTCCGGCACCGCGCGCGGCGGGGAACGGAGGACCTGAGAAACGCCCTGCTGTACCTGGGCCAGGTGTACCGGGTCGCACCCGACCTGCTGCCGGACCATGTGCGCCGGTCGTTCGACGACACGCCGGAGATCGCCGGGCCGGACGACCATGTGTTCGGGTACGACGACGACCCTGATGCCTATGTCGAGCAGGGCGACGCGCTGTGCTCGTGGTACGAGGAGCGCGGCGAGGTGGAGGCGCTGGAGGCGGCCGTCCGGGTCTACCGCGCGGCCGTCGCCGCCGACCGGTCGAGGAACGCCCGGTACCTGTGGAGCCTGCACTCGGCCCTTGTCGAACTCGCCCGCGCGACCGACGACCCGGAGGCGGCCCGCGAGGCCACCGAGGTGGCGCGGATCCTCACCGGGTCGGGCACCGACGTGTCGTCTCCCGCCGAGGGCGAGGCGATCCGCCTCGTGAACCTCAGCGACACGCTCCGGGGCGAGTTCGCCCGCACCGGGGACGAGGCGGTGATCAATGAGTCGATCACGACCGCGCGGGCCGCCGTCGAGGCCGCCGAGGACGACGAGGAGCGCGGGCTCGCGCTGACGAACCTGTCCGCGTCCCTGGAGACCCGGTACGAGTACCTGAACGACGACGAGGCGTTGCGCGAGTCGGTCGATGTCGGCCGGGCCGCGATCGCGGCCGACCCCGATCTGCTCCTGACCGTCGCCAACCAGGCCGTCTTCCTGAGGGAGCTGTTCCTGCGCACCAAGGACACCGCCCTGCTGGAGGAGTCGCTGGCCGCGCACGCGCGGGTCCTGCGCGCGACGTCGGACACCCACGCCTCCCTGGACTCCCGGCTCATGAACGCCGCGAACACGCTGCGCGTGCTCTACCGGTGGACCGAGGACCCCTCTCCCGTGCTCGACGCCGTCGAGGTGGCGGCCGCCGAGGAGGAGGACGAGGAGGAGGAGGAGGCCGGGCTCGGCGAGGCCGCGATCCTCGCCGACGCGCTCGTGGACCTGGCCGACCGGACCGGGGACGAGGACATCCTGCGCGAAGGGATCGCGGCCTGCCGGATGGTCCTCGCCGAACTGGACGACGAGCCGTTGCGCGGTGACGTCCTGTATTCGCTCTCCGCCGCGCTCTACCTGCTGACGTGGCACAACCAGGACCCGCACGTGGTGCGTGAGTCCGTCGACACCGCCCGGGAGGCGGTCGGGACCGACGCCGAGGACGACGTCGAGTCGGCCCGGCGACTGACCCACCTCGGATTCGTGCTGCGCAACGCGTTCGAGGTGACCGGGGAGCACGCCCTGCTGGCCGAGGCCCGCACCGCCTTGACCCGGGCGTTGGCGCTGACCACGCCGGAGGTGGTCCAGGAGGTCCTCGGCGCCCGCGAGGAAGCGGTCGACGCGGTGGTCGAGGACGACCGCGTGATGGAACTGTGGATCCTGGAGCGGAGCGTGAGCTGGGCCGCGCCGAGGGTGCGCGCCATGCACCGCGCCGAACTCGTGCGACTCGCGGGCGGCCTCGGTGAGAGCGCGCACGCTGTGGCGCTCGAACTCGCACAGGAGTTCGCGGCGGCCCTCGACCGTCTGATGGCGTCCGATCTCTCCCCGACCGAGCGATCAAGCCTGATCACCGCCCTGCGCGAGCGTGTGACCGCCTTCCAGGGCACCCGCGATGCCGACGAGGTGCTCGTCCCCGAAGCGCTCGACGAGCTGGTCGAGCTTCTGTGCGTGGTGCCGGACCCGCTCGACGACGTGCAGGTCACGCAGACGGCCGGGTGGCTGCTGTGGTCGCGGTTCGCCGCGCGCGGCACGTCCGAGGGCGGTGCGGAGCTGCTGGTCGCGCTCGACCTGCTCGCGCCCCTGTACCGGATGGGCGGTCGGGCGCACGTGCCGACGTTGATCGCCGAGAGGTTCGACGAGAAGCCCCCCGCCGACCCGGACAGCGCCGCGACGCTCGGGAGACTCGGCCGCGTCCAGTACGGCGACGTCGACACCGATCCGGGCGCCCTGGACCGGGCCGTCCTGCTGTTCCGCCGGGCGATCGACCTCGCCGGGGACGGGCACGCCGAACTGCCGCTTCTGCGCACGAACCTCGGTACCGCGCTGATGTCGAGGTTCGACCGCGACGGGGACCTGGACGATCTGGACGAGGCGGTCGGTGAGTGCCGGGCCGCCGTCCGGGAGACCCCGCCGGACGCTCCGACGCAAGCGACATACCTGTCCAACCTGGGCATCACCCTGTTGACCCGGGCCGAACGGCTGGGCAGTCAGCAGGACCTGGAGGACGCCGTCGCGGCATGCCAGGCGGCGGTCGACGGATGGCCCGGCCACCCCGAATTCGAGGGGATGACCACCAACCTCGACACCGCGCGGCGCACGCTGGCGAACTTCCTCGACCACGAGGCCGGCCTGAGTGAACGGATCGACGCGACGTCCGATCCGGCGGAACTGGCCGGCCTGCTGTGGAACCGGTTCGTCCGCACCGGTGACCCGGCGGACCTCGACCGGGCTGTGCGGGTGCGGCAGGACGCGCTCGACGCGGGCGAGTCACCGGCCGAGCACCTGCAAGGCCTGTGCAGCCTCCTTCAGCGCCGGTTCGACCACTTCGGACGGTCCGAGGACCTGACCGCGTCCATCGCGGCGGGGCGGGCGGCGATCGAGGCGACGCCGCCCGGCGACCCGGAGCTCGCCGGGCGCGGGTCCACGCTGGCGAACGCTCTGTCCAGCCGGTACGAGAACGGGGGCGCGCTTGAGGACCTGGAGGAAGCCCTCCGGTACACCCGGGAAGCGGTGGTGTCGGACGCCGAGCCCTCGCCTTCCGAGTTGTCGAAGCTCTCCCTGTTCCTCCGCCTGCTGTTCGAGCGCACCGACCGCGTCGAGCACGTCGACGAGGCGGTCGAGGCCGGACGGGCCGCCGTCGGGGCCGCGTCCAAAGGCGACCCGCTCCTCGGCGTCTACCTGGGCAACCTCGGCGGCACGCTGCTGGCCCGGTTCCGCCGCACCGACGGTCAGGCAGACCTGGACGAGGCGGTCGACACGCTGCGCCGGTCCGTGTCGGCCATCCCCCCGGCGAGCCCCGAGCGCGGCATGATGCTGACCAACCTCTCGTCCGCGTTCTACAGCCGGTTCGACTCCCGGCGGGACCGGGCCGACCTGGACGCGGCGATCGACACCGGCCGGCAGGCGGTCGAGGCGACCTCGCCCGACCACACCAGCCGCCCGCTGCGCCTGTCGAACCTCGCGGCCATGCTCCGAATCCGGTTCGGCGCCAACGGTGCCCCCGCCGACCTGGACGAGGCGCTGGAGGCGTCCCGGGCGGCCCTGAAGTCCATGGCTCCCGGCGATCTGCGACGCGCGAGCGCGCTGCTGAACCTCACGCAGACGCTGCTCGACCTGCACGGCCGGACCGGACGGAGGGAAACCCTCGACACCGCGATAGACCTCGCCCGCGAGTCCTTGGCGGAACTCCCGGTCGACCACCCCGACCGGCCCCTCCACCTGCTCTCCCTCAGCCGGGCGTTGCAAGGACGCGACGCCGTGACCGGTACGGACCTGGAGGCCGCGGTCGCGGCGGTCCGGGAGGCGGCGTCGACCGACCTGGGCGGACCGCGCGTCCGCGCCACGGCCGCCGCGGAGTGGGCCGCGCTGGCGGCGTCCGACGGGCGGTGGGCGGAGGCCGCCCAGGCGTACGGGACGGCGGTCGACCTGGTGGGCCTGACCGTCTCCCGGGCCCTGACCCGGCGCGACCGCGAGGCGTTGATCGACGGTATGGCGGGGCTCGGCGCGGACGCCGCCGCGTGCTGTGTGCGCGCCGGATCACCGGCGCGGGCGGTCGAGCTGTTCGAGCAGGGGCGCGGGCTGCTGCTCGGGCACACGCTGGACAGCCGCACGGACCTCACCGCGCTCGCCGAGCGCCGACCGGCTTTCGCGACGATGTTCACCGAGCTGTGCGCGGCGTTGGAGGACCCCGACACCGATGCCGCGACGCGGCGCGGGCTGGCCGCGCGCTACGACCGGCTGCTCGCGGACATCCGGACGCTGCCCGGTTTCAGCGCCTTCCTGCGCCCGCCGACCGCGCGCGACCTCGCGCCCGCCGAGGGCCACGCCGTGGTCGTCGTGGTGTCCGACTTCGGGTCGTACGGGCTGATCCTGTCCGCCGCGGGCGAGGTGACGCCCGTTCCGCTGCCCGCGCTCACGCCGCAGGTCGTCCTGGAGGAGGCGCTGGACTTCCTCGATGCGGTCGACGACACCGAGTCCGAGGGGGCCCGGACCAGGGCCGCCGGGCACGACCGTGTGGTGCGTACGCTGGAGTGGCTCTGGGACGCGGTGGCCGGCCCGGTGCTCGACCACCTGGGTGCCGCCGAACGGTTGTGGTGGTGCCCGTCCGGCATGCTCTCGCTGCTGCCGCTGCACGCGGCGGGCCACCACGGAACGGGGTCGCTCACCGTGGTGGACCGGGTGGTGTGCTCGACCACGCCCACCCTCCGGGCGCTGGCGCACTCACGGCGCGGTGCCGGCCCCGCCCGACCGCGCGCCGACCGCGCACTGGTCGTGGCGATGCCGGACACGCCGGGCCACGACGTGCCGCTGGCCGGCGCGGAGCGGGAGGCGGCGGTGGTGCGCACCCACCTGCCCGCGGCGGTCGACGTGCTCAGCGGGACCGCGGCGACCCGCGACGCCGTGATCGCGGCCCTGCCGAAGGCGCGGATAGCGCACTTCGCGTGCCACGGCCACAGCGACCTGACCGACCCCTCGGAGAGCCTGCTCCTGCTGGCCGACCACCACAACCACCCGCTCACCGTGCTGGACCTCGCACACCTGAGCCTGGACGCCGACCTGGCGTTCCTGTCCGCGTGCTCGACGGCCCGCCCCGGCGGGCGGCTGGCGGACGAGGTGATCCACCTGGCATCGGCGTTCCAGTTGGCGGGGTACCGGCACGTGATCGGCACCCTCTGGCCGATCGGCGACCAGCACGCCGTGGACTTCGCGGAACTGGTCTACCCGGCGATCGCCGCGGGCGGAGACATCGCGACGGCCGTGCACGCCGCTACCCGCATCCTGCGCGACCGCCATCCCGACGACCCGCTGGTGTGGGCGTCCCACGTCCACATCGGCGCGTGAGTCAGACCCCGGGCCGCCCCAACAGGAACTCCGCGACGCACTCCGGGTGGTCCTCGTCGTCGGCGGCCAGCACCATCCCCCGGACACCCGCTCCACCGTGGTAGCAGGCCACGAGGGCGGGCCGTGCGGCCCTGCCCATGTCCCGGGTGGTGAAGACGAACCGCCCCTCGGTGACGGTGACGAGCGCGATCCCGTGGGTCCTGGCGAATTCGACGGCCCCCGCCTGGAACGCCGAGGTCGCCACCAGCACCCCTTTGTGCGCCCCCACGCTCTGGACCTTCTGCCGCAGTACCTGCACCAACTCCCGCTTGATCGGGTTCCGGTGCAACTTCGCCTCGACCACCACCCGGAACTCCAGCCCGGCGAACCGGTACCGCGCGGTCGCGTCGAACTCGTAGACCCCGTCCACCCCGGCGACCTTCTCATGCGTGCTCACGACCAGCCCGTCGACCTGCGGGCTCGCGGCACCCAGCAGTTCCCCGGCGACGAACTCCTCGAATTCACGCGGCGTGATCCCCGGATACGGATACCGGCCCACCACCCGATCGTCCTGTACCACCACGGCACATTACCGCGCTCGGTCATGGCGCCGGGCCCCGGCGACGGGGACCGCACCTTGCCCGTACTGGTGTCGGGCCTCCATGCGGGGGATCTTGGACTTCCGCAACGAGGAGGTCGGGATGAGGAAAGTCGTGTCCATTGCCGGGATCGTCGCCGTGACCATGTGCGGGCTGAACGGGGTGGCGCATGCTTCGGCCGACAAGTACCAGAACTATGCCGAGCTCGCGCAGCACGAGAAGGAGGGCCAGGACTACCGGCGTACCCTCCGCGCGCCCGGTGAGCCGAAGGTCGCGCACATCGCGATCCACGGAGGTGGGATCGAGCCGGGCACCACCCAGCTCGCGGACCGTGCCGCCGCGGCCCGCAGCGGCTACGCCTACTACTCGTTCGAGGGCGTCAAGCCGTCCGGGAACAAGGATCTGCACATCACCTCGACGCGTTTCGACGAGCCGCGGGGACTCGCGCTGGCGCAGCGGGTCGACCGCACGGTCTCCTGGCACGGCGCGGACGGCAGCACGCCCGTGACCTACGTCGGCGGGCTGGACGACCAACTGCGCGAGCAGGTCGCCTGCCGACTGGGCAAGGCCGGGTTCGCGGTCGCGCCGACGGTCCCCGGCGACATCGACGGTAGCGACCCGCACAACATCGCCAACCGGAACCGCCGGCACAAGGGCGTACAACTGGAACTGAGCACCGCCCAACGCAAGGCGTTCTTCACCGACGGCCGACTCGACCGCGCCTGGATCGAAGACCCGACCCACCGCACCGGAGCCTTCGAGAAATACATCAAGGCGGTCGACCAGGCCCTCTCCAGTGGAGATTGCTAAGGAATCCATCGGGCCGATGGGCACGGACCGCCGAGTCGGACGCCGTGATGCCCCGTTACCGGTCATGTCCGGTAACGGGGCGCTGTAGGCAGGTGCTACTTCAGCACCTTTACGGCGACCTGGGACTGGTTGCCCTGTGCGTCGACCGCGATGACCTCCGCGCGGTATTTCACGCCGTCGCGCTTGGCCGGGACCGGGATGTCCATGGAGTCGGCGGCGGGGACCACGTCGAAGCGGTTGGCGACCTTCGTGGTGAGCACCTCGGTGCCGTTGTCGGCGCGGGTGACGCGGACCTTGTAGTGGTACACCAACTCATCGTCCTTGGCCTGCTCGATGCGCAGTGCCAGTCGGCCGTCCTCGCCGGTCTGGGCCGACAGCGGGTGCGATGACGTCCAGCGCGGAGCCCTGCGGTTGCGGTTGGCGTCGGTGTAGGTGAAGTTCCGCACGACCTTGGCGTCGCCGCCGGCGGTCTTGATCTCCCAGGGCTCTCCGGCCAGTGTTCCGTCGCTCTGGTACGGCGGCTTCCAGTTCGCCGACCATTTCCCGCCGGTGTAGATGTCGTGGAGGTCGGCGTTGAGGTTGATCCGGTTGATGACGGTGCGGCCCCGGTAGATTTCCACTGCCAGGCCCTGGGCGGTGGGAGTCTCGAAGCGTCCGGCCAGTTTCCCTTCCGCGTCGAGCATCTGGTACCCGTGGTCGAATTCGATGTACGACGAACTGGAGTCGTTCACCGCGGTGAAGTTCTTCTGGTGGATCGCACGCGGGTCGTTCAGGTTCAGGTGCGAGTGGCCTGAGAAGTAGACGGCGCGGGGGAACTTCGCCATGTCCTGGGCCAGCGCCGGGTTCGCGGTCTGCTGGCCGTCCAGCACGGTTCCCGGAACCGGCTTGTGGCCGCCGACGATGATCGGCAGGTCCCGGTAGGCGGGGTTCGCGGAGATCTGGGCTAGTTGCGTACGCAGCCAGGCCCCCTGGGCGGCGGAGTAGTTCTCGGTGTTGACCGTGACCACCGGGATCCCCTTGACCTCGGTGCGATAGTAGCCGTCACCGGAATCCGGGAACCACTCCTTGGGGTAGCCCGCGCGGACGTCCGCCAGGCTCGCGTCATGGTTTCCGTACGCCATGAGCACCTTGGTGGCGTTCATGCCCTTGCGTTGGAGGTTCTCCTTGAAGATGCGGGCGACCATCTGGTGGTCCTTGCCGCGCCCGTCCCCGTTGTCGTTGATCATGTCGCCGTTGGAGAGGATGGCGTCCGGCTTGCCCAGGACCCCGCCGATGGTGTCGAAGTAGGAGGTCCAGCGGTCGCGGTCGGCCCCGTAGTCGCCGACGTGGACGTCCGAGAGGATCATCATGCGGGCGATCGGCTGCTCGCCCTTGCGGATGAGGTAGCCCGCGGATTTGAAGGCGCCGACCTTGTTGCCCTTGAAGGCGCGTGCCGTCAGGTTCGTATCTTTGGAGATACGGATCGGCCTGCCGCCGTAGGCGCGGCTGCTCTTCTGGGGAATGCTGCCGTCGGTGGTATAGCGGATCGTCTCACCCCGCTCGGCCTTGAGTTCGACGGCCACCGTGTGCTCGTAGCGGCCGCCGGCGACGCTGAACTTCGGGGCCTGCGGCGTCTCGTCGGCCGTGGCGCCGTGTGCCAGTGGGAAAAGACCCAGACCGACGCCGACCGAGGCCGCCGCAAGGCGGCGCCACGAAGCTGATTTTCGGCGGTGGGTGGCTACCTGGTGCATGTGGAGGCTCCGATCTTGGCGTGCGGTAGGCACTGTGAGATTTGTTTCGTGCGCGAATGAATTGAATCTTGGGTACCAAGCAGCGCATTTCGCCCTTGAAAACGCCTACCTGAAGTGGACGGTCAAGGGGCGAGTCTGCGTCGGACGAAGGAGCTGAGCAGGTCCACGATGACGACCAGCACCAGGACCATCAGGATGTAGGTGAGCATCTGGTCGAACCGGAACTCCTGGATCGACTGGTTGATGAGGAAGCCGATGCCGCCGGCGCCCACGAGCCCGAGGACCAGTGACGACCGCACGTTCACGTCCAGCCGGTACAGCACCAGGCCGACGAGCTGCGGTAGGCATGCCGGGAGCACCGCGTGCGCGATGAGCTGCGTGCGGCCGGCGCCCGCGATGCGCAGCGCCTGCGCCGGGCCGTCGTCGACCTCCTCCATCGCCTCCGACCACAGCTTGCCCATGACGCCTGTGTTGTTGCAGATCAGCGCGAGCACCCCGGCGAACGGGCCGAGGCCGACGGCGGTCACGAAGACGAGGGCGAACACGACGTCCGGTACGGCGCGCAGGAACGACATGATTCCGCGGGCGACCTGGTAGACGGCCGCGTTGCCGTTGGTGGCGCGCGTCCCGAGCACGCACAGCACGATCGTGAACGGGATCGACAGCGTGGTGCCGAGGAGCCCGATCCACAGCGTCACCAGGCAGGCGTCCAGGCCGTCCTTGACGACCGGGTCCCAGGTGAGGTCCGGCGGGATCGCCTCGGAGACGAAGCGGACCATGCCGTGCCAGCCCTCGGCGAGCATTCCGAGGTCCATCTCGGCGCCGCGCCAGGCGGCGACGTGCAGTGCCACGAGAACGGCGGTGATGCCGGCGGCCATCCCGATGGCGCGGGGGCCGCGCCGCTTGCGCGGCACCGGCATCCGTTCGGGGGTCCGCTCGTCGACGAGGGCGCTCATGCGCGCCGCCTGCGGAGGGACCCCCAGGTTCGCTTCGCTCACGTGTGCCTCCTGCGGGGGGACGGCCTCCCGCACCCCCCGGTTCGCTTCGCTCATGAGTGGACCCCCTCGTTCACGACGTACAGGGAGGACATCTGCTCCTGGGTGACCTCGTCGGCGGCGCCGGCGAAGGCGATGCGGCCGCCGCGCAGCCCGACCAGCCGGTCGGCGTGGCGGCGGGCGAGCTCCGGCTGGTGCAGCACCGCCGCGACCGCGATCGACTCCGTGCGGGCGAGATCGGCCATGACGCTCATGACCCGTTCGGCGGCCGAGGGGTCCAGCGCGGAGACCGGCTCGTCGGCGAGCAGCACCTCGGCCCGCTGGCAGAGCGCGCGGGCCAGCGCGACCCGCTGCTGCTGGCCGCCGGACAGCGCGGCGACCCGTTCGTGCGCCCGGTCGGCGAGGCCGACCCGGTCCAGGCAGGCCATCGCCTCCTCGCGCAGTTCGCGCGGGAAGGCGAGGGGCGTCCAGGACCGGTGGAGCGGGAGCCGTCCGAGCGCACCGGCGCAGACGTTGTCCAGGGCGGAGCGCCGCCGCACCAGGTGGATCTGCTGGAAGACCATGGCGACGCGGGTGCGGGCGCGGTCCGCCGTCCGGGAGCCGTCGAGCAGGTCGGTGCCGAAGACGCCGACCCGCCCCCGGTCGGGGCGGACGAGGCCGACGGTGCATTTCAGGGCCGTCGACTTGCCCGATCCGTTGGCGCCCAGCAGGGCCACCACCTCTCCCGGGGCCACGTCCAGGTCGAAGCCGGAGAGCACCGCGCGGCCGCCGAAGGACTTGCACAGGCCGCGCACGGTGAGCGCGTCGGTCGCGGTCGCCGTCGTCACCGTCCTAGACGTCCTTCTCGGTCAGGCCGAGGGTCTTGGCCAGGTCGAACAGGGGCTGGTAGGTCTGCTTGGCGACCGGGACGAGCGGGCCGGGCTCGACGTCGAGGTAGGAGCCCACCTTCGCGACGTCCTGCGGGGTGAGCGAGGTGAGCGCGGAGACCAGCTTGGCGCGGAACGCCGGGTCGAGGTCCTTGCGGACGGCGATCGGGTCGTTGGGGATCGGGTCGGAGGCCCAGATCTGCCGGTACTTGGACGCGTCGAACTGCTTCTCCTCGGTCGAGGTGGCCTGCTGCTGGGTGTTGATCTCGGCGGCGTCGACCTTGCCGTAGGTCAGCGCGAGCAGCGCCTGCGGGTGGCCGCCCGCGTACTGGCGCTTCACGTCGGACTCCGCCAGTCCCGCCTTCTTGATGGCGAAGCGGGGCAGCGCGTCGCCCGACGTCGAGCCGGCGTCCGACAGGGCCAGCGTGCGTCCCTTGAGGTCGGCGACGGTCTTGATCGGGCTGTCCTTCTTGACCCAGATCCCGGCCTTGTAGCTCGACACCGTGCGGTCGGGGTTGCCGAAGGACGCCACGGCCTGCGCGCCGGTGCGCTGGGAGGCGAACACGAAGCCGAGCGGGCCGAACTGGGCGATCTCCAGCTTGCCGTTCTGCAGCGCGAGGACCTCGGCGGAGTAGCCCTGCACGATCTGCACCTCGACCGGGCAGCCGAGCTTGGTCTCCAGCGCCTTGCCGAGGGTCTTGTAGGCGGGGGTGAGCTTGGCGGCGTCCTCGAACGGCTCGACGCCGAACCGCACCTTGCCGCCGGGGCAGGAGCCCGTCGAGGACCCCTTGGCGTCCGAACCGGACGCGTCGTCGCCGCAGCCGGTCAGGGCGAGGGCGGCCGCGGGCACGAGGGCGGCCATTGCTATGGAGAGCCGGAATCGGCGCATGGGAAGACCTTTCATGTTCTGTTCGGGGAGGGGTGCGGTCAGGCGAAGGAGTCGAGGACGGCCTGGGCCAGACCGTGGGCGATGGTCATGCCGATGCCGGAGGTGACCGAGACGGCGCGGACGCCGTCCGCCACCTCCGTGTCGAGCACGTCGGCCCGCGCCGACGAGGCGTACTCGCCCCGCCAGCGGCGCAGGACGCGCAGCGACGGGACTCCGAACAGGTCAGCGCCTTCGCGCAGCAGCAGCCGGGCCAGTTCCTCGTCCTCGAACGGAGCGTGGGTCTGGGCGTAGTGGTGGGTGTCGCCGAGGACGATCGCGCCGCCGGGACGCTGGACGAGCATCAGGTTCACCCCGGCGTCCAGCAGCTCCGGCGCCCGGGCCGCGACCGCCTCCCGCAACGCGGCGGCCGACGGCTGCGCGGTGAAGCCGCCGTAGCGCAGCATCGACAGGCCGGTCAGCACACCGGGATCGATCCGGACACCGCCCGGCGCCTCGACCTCCAGCATCTGGAGCTTGCAGCGGGTGATCCCGGCGGCGTCGGCGACGTCCGGGTAGAGCCGGTCGACGTCGTGGCCGACCGCGAGCACCGTGCGCGCGGCCCGCACCTCGCCGCGGGAGGTGCGGACCAGGCCGGGCTCGGCCGACAGCACGCTGGTGCGCCAGGCGATCGGGACGCCCTGCGCGGCCAGCCACTCCGCCACGGCGGGGATCACCGTGGGCGAGTTCAGCCGCAGGTCCAGCGGGAGGTGGGCGCCGCCCAGCGGCGCGGCCCCCTCCACCGGCAGGTGCCGGCGGACGCCCGCCCCGTCCAGCAGCCGGACCTGCTCGGGGCCGCGCTCCCCCGCGAGGTCCTCCAGGACGGCCATCTCCTCCGGCCGCCGGGCGACCACGAGGGTGCCGGCCTGGTTGACGGCGAATCCGGCCTTGCCCGCGAGCCAGAGCCAGCGCTCCCGTGCGGCCAGCGCGTATTCGAGCGCCCGCCCGTTCTGGGCCGTCACGCAGACGTGGCCGAAGTTGCGGACGGACGCCCCGGCCGCGAAGGCGTCGCGGTCGACCACCGCGACCGAGAGCCCGCGCAGGTGCGCTTCGACGGCGTGCGCGAGCCCGACGACGCCCGCGCCGACCACGAGCAGGTCAACGGGTTCGCTGGGCAGCGCCGACGGTGCGCGATGGTTGCTCATGGCTCCCGAGATTGAGGGTCCGACCGGTATGCCGTCAATGCTCGTCCGATACCTGTACAAACAAGTTAAGCGGCCGTTCACCTGGCACTTTGCGGAAAGAACCCGGCATTGACAGCGCGGTGATCAGCTCTTGTATGGTCAAGCCATGTCGTCGGAGTCACTGCATGCCAAGCTGGCCGACGCGCTGCGGGAGCGGATCGTCAGCGGCGCCCTCACCGTCGGTGAGACGCTGCCGTCGGAGGCCCGGCTCGTCGAGGAGTTCGGGCTCTCCCGGGGCACCGTCCGGCAGGCGCTGTCCGCGTTGCGCAACGAGGGCCTCATCGAGGGCGGCCAGGGGCGCCCGCCGGTCGTCCGGCACCGTCCGATGGGCCAGCCGTTCGAGACGTTCCTGTCCTACAGCGCGTGGGTCGAGCAGTCCGGGCACCGGCCCGGCCAGCGGACGATCGAGCTGGCCCGGCGCGGAGCGGACGCGGTCGCCGCCGCGGAACTCGGTCTGAAACCGGGCGAGCCGGTCGTCGACGTCCTGCGGCTGCGGCTGCTCGACGGCGAGCCGGTGATGCTGGAGCGCAGCACGTTCGTGCTGGACGTCGGGCGGCTGCTGTTCGACTTCGACCCGGACGCGGGCTCGATCTACGCGGGCCTGCTCGCCCAGGGCGTGGAGATGGCCGCCGCCACCCACACCATCGACGCCGTCGCCGCCACCGACGAGGACGCCGCCCTGCTGGAGGTCCCCGACGGCAGCCCGCTGCTGCGCGAGCGGCGCACCGCGGGCACCGCCGACGGCCGTCCGGTCGAGTACGCCGACGACCGCTACCGTCCCGACCGCGCGACGTTCACCATCGCCAACGCACGCGCCCACCGCCTCGCCTTCGCGCGCACCATGCCCACCTCAGGAGCGACCCCGTGACCGCAGATCCGCCGTTCGAACTCGCCGCGCTGGACATGGCCGGCACCACCGTCCAGGAGGGCGGCGCCGTCTACGCGGCGCTCGACGAGGCCGTCGCCGCCCACGTCGGCCGCCCGGTCCCGGCGGAGACGCTGCACCGCTGGACCGGGACGAGCAAGCGGGAGGCCGCCGCCGGGCTGCTCACCGAGCTGACCGGAACCGCGCCGGAGGCCGACGTCGACGCCGTGTACGGCGACTTCGCCGCCCGGCTGGCCGACGCCTACGCCGCCACCCCGCCGACCCCGATCCCCGGGGTCACCGAGGCCGTCGCCGCGCTGCGCGCCGCCGGGGTGAAGGTCGTCCTCCAGACCGGCTACGCGCGCGGGATCGCCCAATCGATCCTGGACGCGATGGGCTGGACCGTCGGCGGCACCGTCGACGGCCTGGTCACCAGCGACGAGGTCGCCGCGAGCCGTCCCGCCCCCTACCTGGTCTTCCACGCGATGGAGGCGGCGGGCGTCACCGCCGTGGACCGGGTCCTGGTCGCTGGCGACACCCCCAACGACCTGGCCGCCGGACACAACGCCGGCGCCCGCTACGTGGTCGGTGTGCTGACCGGCGCGACCCCGGCCACCGAACTAGGCCGCCACCGGCACACCCACCTCCTGGACTCGGCCGCCGACCTCCCCACCCTCCTCTAACCCGGAATCGCTCCCCGCTAGGAATGAAGGCTGCCGTTGGGGGTGGGGCGTTGGGTGGCTTGTTCGATGGCGGTCTGGACGGCCGCGACGCGGTCGGTGAGCAGGGTGAGGGCGCCGACGGCGCGGCCCACCGGGTCGTCGGTCGTGCCGCCGAGGGCCTGGGATCGCCGGTAGGCGGCCTTGACCTCGTTCCAGCGCGCCGCCTGCTCGGGGGTCGCGCGACCGCGGAGTTCGGCGAGCTTCAGGAGGTTCGCCTCGGCGTCGCCGGTGAGGGTCTGGGCTTCGGCGGCGTAGTGGTCGTCGACGAGGGTGTCGAGTTCGTCGTCGTTCATCGCCGGGACGATCCGCTCGGCGAGCTTGTTCATGTTCCGGTACGACCCCTGGAGCCGGAACGGGGGTTCGGTGCGGGAGGCGTCGTTCTGGGCGGACGAGGCGATGTAGGCGCGGTTGACCGCGAGGACGACGTCGCGGGCGCGCAGGAGTCCGCGCAGCACGGACAGGATCTGGTCCAGCTCGGCCCGGGAGTAGGGGTGGACGAGCCGGTCGGGCCGCGCGGACGGGTCGCCGTCCGCGAGCCGCACCAGGAGCCGCGGGTCGCCGGGGTCGCGGGCGGACAGCGGCGCGAGGACGGGGTTGGAGGTGAGGGCGTTCTCGACGTAGCTGAGCGCGAACAGGTCGTCGCGGCCGGACAGGACGTCGCCGAGGTTCCAGACGTCGGCGCGGTTGGCCAGCATGTCGGGTATCTGGAAGCGGGTGCCCGACTCGGTGTAGGGGTTGCCGGCCATGCAGACCGCGAAGCGTTTGCCGCGCAGGTCGTAGGTGCGGGTGCGGCCGTTCCAGGTGCCCTCGACGCGGCGCTGCGCGTCGCAGAGGGGGATGAACTTCTGGAGCAGCTCGGACGAGGTGTGCTGGATGTCGTCGAGGTAGAGCAGCACATTGGTGCCGAGCTCGAACGCGAGGTTGATCTTCTCGATCTCGCGGCGCGCGGTGGCGTCCGGTGCCCCGGCGGGGTCGAGCGAGGTGACCGAGCGGCCGAGGGCGGGGCCGCTGACCTTGATCATCAGCAGGCCGAGACGCTCGGCGACGTACTCGATGAGGGTGGTCTTGCCGTAGCCGGGCGGTGAGAGGAGCAGCAGCATCCCCATCTGGTCGGTGCGCTTGCCGGTTCCGGCCGCGCCGAGCTGCTTGGCGAGGTTGTCGCCGATGAGGGGCAGGTAGACCTCGTCGATGAGCCGGTTGCGGACGAAGGCGCTCAGCACGGCCGGTCTGTGCTCGGCGAGGCGGAGCCTGCGCTGCTCGGCGGAGATCAGTTCGGTGCGGTGGCGCTGGTAGGCGCGGTAGGCCGGGACGTGGTCGCCGCGGAAGCGGCGGACGCGCGCGAGGGTCTCGTCCAGCCGGAGGCCCAGGTCGCGGCCGGTGACCCTCGGGTGGGCGCCGAGCAGGCCGGTCACGGTGGCGGTCAGCTCGGCGTCGGAGTCGTAGCGGGTGGCGGAGGTGCCGCACAGGAGCATGGCGATCACCTCGGGATGGTCGAGCCGGTCGGTGTCCGGGGTCGCGGCGTCCAGCCACGCCTCGGCGAGGTGGTGGCGGGCGGGGAGGGAGGCGGGGTCGTCGCCGAGGGAGCGCAGGTCGTGGTCGAGTGCGTCCGACAGGGCTCCGAGTGCGGCGCGGAAGTCGCGGAGAAGGCCGCGGGCGCGGGGGCCGGTGACGAATCCCGCCGGCGACGTCGCGAGTTCCTCGAACAGGTACTCCCCCGCCAGCGCGTCGGACGGCAGGTCCAGGGCCGCGCAGAACGCGGTGATGGCGGCGTTCAGTTCGGCGCACAGGTCGTCCACGGCACGGGTCCGGCCGAAGGCGGCGCGGGCCTGGGCCAGCGAGGCGGCCCGGACCGTCCAGGCCGCGCGGGCGGGCTCGTCGGTGCCGTGGTTCCAGAAGAGCAGGGCCGCGGCCCTCGCCGCGGCGGGGTAGCGGAGCAGGGCGGCACCGGCGTGCAGGCGTAGGAGTTCGGTCAGGACGAGGGTGGCGTCGTGGTCGTGGACGCCCCGCTCGTAGCCCTCGTCGTACCGGGTCGCCGCGATGTTCCGCACCAGGTCGGACAGGCCGGACTCGGTGGCGGCGGCACGGTGGAGTTCGGCCACGGACGACTCGCCGGTCCCGGCCTCGGCGTCCAGGAGGATCGAGGCGGCCAGGTACTCGGCCCGGTACACCCGCGGGGTCTCCGACACCAGCGCCTGGTCCCAGAACGGGCGGGTCTTCTGGAACGGCTCGTCCCGTACGTCCGCGCGGTAGTCGGTACCCGTCACAGCGAAGGCCATGGTCCCGGCGTGGGGGACGAGGGTGAGTTCGGCCGGACGGGTGTTGACGGCGAAGCGGTGGCGTCCGAGGCGGAGCGTGTCGCCGCCGTCGGCGTAGAGGTCGAGCCGGTCGCGGAGCGCGCGGCCCGCCTCCTGGCGCGCGGCCTTGACGCGGCCGTCCAGCTCTTCGGCGCGGACGTGGTCGCCGAGCGTGCGGAGTTCGGCGGCGACGCCGTGCAGGCGGGCCACCGAGGGGTCGGTGGTGAAGTAGGTGTTGACCTCGTCCGGGGAGGTGAACGCGGCGGCCCTGCGCTGGACGCCGGCGAGGATCCGCTCGGCCGACTCGGTCAGCCGTCCGGCGTGGCGGGCGCGTTCGTCCAGCAGGGCCTGCTTACGGGCGGTGAACGCCTCGTACAGGTCGGTTCGCTTGGCCTCCAGTTGCCGGAGGAAGTCGTCGAACTCGGCGAACCGGGTCTCCAGGTTCTCCACCCGCAGGAGCAGGCGTCCGAGTTGCTCGTCGCAGCGGTCGGGGGTGTCGGCCGCGGTGAGCGCGCCCGCGACGGCCTGGTCGAGCAGCGCGTGCTCGGCGGCGAACGCGGCGCGGCCCTCGGTGTCGAGCAGCGCGCGGCGGCGGGAGTCCAGCAGGGCGCGGGCGCGGTTGACGCCGGCCAGCACCGCGCCGACGCGCTCCAGGATCGCGGTGCGGACGGTCGCGTCGGCGATGTCGAGGTCGCCGACGACCTCGGTGACGATCTCCAGGCCCTCGGCCTGCGCGGCCAGCCGCTCGTGCACGGGCGCGGCCGCGGCGACGGTGCCGATGCCCTCGGCCTGGGCGGTGAGCCGGTCGATCTCGGCGTGGTAGCCGGTGAAGGCGCCGTCGCCGCGCAGGAACGCGACCGCGCCCCGGCCGGTGTCGTCCTGGGCACCGGCGAGGGCGGACGCCAGCTCGTCGACGCGGTCGTGGTCGGCGTGGCGCAGCTCGCGCAGGGTCTCCAGACGGCCCCGGGCGCGACGCAGCTCGGCGAGCCTCGCGACCCAGGCGTCGGCGGTGCCCGGGTCCTGGTCCCGCACCAGCCGGATCAGTGCCGCGACCGTGCCGGCGGCCTCCTCGACCGCCTCGTGCGCCTGCGCGGTGAGCGCCTGGACGTTGCCGTACTCGGCCAGCACCTGGTCGGCGGTCGCACGGACCTGGGTGAGCGGGGCCAGCAGGTCCCCGAGCGCCCCGTCGCCCAGCCAGTGGTAGAGGTCGGCCGCGCGGACGCACGCGGCGATGAGCGCCTGGAACATCGCGGTGGACGGCGGCGTCTCCTCGGCCATCCGGGTCACCGCGAGGCAGTCGGAGATGCCCCGGACCAGGTCGGCGTTGCCGACGCGCTCCAGCGGTCCGGTGCCGACCGGCCGCGCGGCGGCGTGCGCGTCCGAGACGTACGGGGTCCGCCACACCTGCACGGGGTGGACGCGGGACGGCTCGTCGGACTGGGCGCGCAGCACGACGAGCGTGCCGTCGTCGAACAGCGAGTGGCCGTGGCAGGTGATCGGGGCGGCCACCTGCTCGCGGATCACGTTGTAGTGCAGCAGCAGCGACCGGCCGTCCTCGCGGGAATGGAACACATACAGGACGTCCTCGCCGTTGGGCGAGCGGACGGACCGCTCGTACTCCAGCCCGGTGACCTCGGTGTCGAAGGTCTTGGCGGTCCCGGTGTCGAGGTAGTAGCCGCCGGGGAAGACGACGCCGCGGTCGTCCGGGAGCCGCCGGCACGCCTGCTCGATGCCGTCGAGCCGGACCACCTCCTTGGTGCGGGTGTTGAACACCAGGTGCCGCCAGGCGCTCTCGTTGTAGGGACGGATCCGCAGCAGGATCAGCGCGCCGACACGGGCATGGTGCACGTCGGCGTCGGCGAGGCTCTGCAACGGCTCGTCGACCGGCTCGGCGTGGATGCCGGCGTCCGTCCCGGTGTCGTCCTCGATCTTGACGGTGAGGGTGCCGCCGGTGGTCCCGACGAACACCTCGCCCCCGATGGAGATGTGCGGGTGGCGGCCCTGGACGTGGTCCTCGCGGGTCGTCTCCGTCCAGGCGAAGTCGTGGGACGGCGGGAAGACGTGGTCGCGCTCCCCCCGGTTGTCCAGGTAGCGGACGGTGCCGTCGGCGTCCACCGACCAGCGGAGCACGCGGACGTCCTCCAGCCGCGGGCCGGTCTGGAAGACCGCCAGGAGCCGGCCGTCCAGCCGCCGAAGCTGGAGCAGCCGGGCCTGCCGGTAGTACCGGTACATCTCGGCGAAGTCCCGCTCGAACCGCGGATCGCGCAGCAGCCGTGGCGACGCGTCGGGCCCGGCCGCCGTGAAGGCGAAGCCGTCCCCGTCCCCGTCCCCGTCGCGGGCGAAGCGGTGCAGCGCGAAGACGTCGCCGACGCCCGCCTCGGCCCTGAGCCCGGTGAGCGTGTTGTAGCCGAACAGCAGGAGCCCGCCGACCGGCACGAGGTCGCGGGGCACGCAGCCGTTCCCGGTGCGGATCCGCTCCGTCCCGAGCAGGCGCAGCTCGGTGCCGCCGAAGACCTCCACGCGCCAGGCGTTGAGCGCCTCGGCGCGCTCGGCCAGCTCGGCCGCGTGGCCCGCCAGGCGGGCGCGCAGCACCTCGTAGGTGCCGTGGTCGAGCCCGGTCCCGGCGTCATCGGACGCCTTCGCTTCGGTCACATCCGCTTCCCCGGCGGCGAGCCCGCTCACAGATCCTCCTCCAGTCGTTCCACCGGCGCCCCCGCCGGCCGTTCCGCATGCCCGGCGGGGGCCGCCGGGCTCAGCCGGTCATGGTTCAGTGCGTGGCCGCGTTGGCGGCCGGCCTGGGCATCCCGGTGAGGGGCGTATCCCCGAGCGACACCTCGGCGAGCGGCATCTCGGCGACGCCCAGGTGCCGGGCCGCCTCCAGCAGTTCGCGCATCTTGCCGGTGTCCGGGCCGCCGGACCCGATCAGCCGCATCAGCAGCGCCGACAGCGTCAGGTCCCGCACGCCCGCGGTGTCGAGCGAACCCAGCAGCCGCGCCATGTCGCCCGTGAAGCTCGCGGATCCGTCCAGCCACGGGCCGGCGAGCGTCTGAGCCACCTCGCTGTTCCGCACGAACCCGTCCACGCCCTTGCCGAGCGCGATCGAGCCCATGAGGCGGTCGAGGAACACGCTCTCGCCGCCGACGATGCTGATGTCGGCCTGCTCCAGCCCGGTGGACAGCACGGCGGCCTGGGCCTCGGCGACCTGCCGCTGCGTGTCGATGCCGGCCAGCCGGACCTCCTTCTCCGCCTGGAGCCGCAGCCGGTACTCCTCGTGCCCGCGGCCGGCGTCGTCCAGGGCCGCCATCGCGGCCGCCTTCTCGGTGAGCCCCGCCGCCTCGGCCTTCGACCTCTCCCGGACGGCCGTGGCCTCGGCCAGCGCCTTCTCCTGGGTGACGGCGGCCTCGGCGCGGCCCACCTTCTCGATCGCCGCCGCGTCGCGCTCGCGCACCTGGACCGCGGCGAGCCCGGCCGCGGCGGCCTCCGCCCGCGCCCCCTCGGCCAGCCGGATCCGGGCGTCGGCGTCCAGCTCCGCGGCCTGCCGGCGGGCCTCGGCGAGCGTCAGCTCCTCGCGCGCCCGGTGGGCGGCCGCGGCCTCGGCCGCCTCGGCGGCCTTGATGTCCTTGACCAGGTTCTCCTGCGCCTCGGCCTCGGCACGGATGACCACGGCCTGGCGGGCGCGCTCGGCCTCCTCGACCGCGCGCAGCCGCTTGATGTCCTCCTCCTGCTCGGCGACGGTCCGCTCGACCGCGATCCGCTCCCGGATCACCTCGGCGATGTCCCGCTTCTGCCCCTCGACCTCCTTGTCCGCCGCGATCCGGGTCAGCTCGGTCTCCCGCTCGCGGGCGATGACCTCCAGCAACCGGTCCTTCTCGATCCGCTCGCTCTCGATCGCGATGACCCGCTCCCGGTTCTTCTCCGCGACCGCGATCTCGCGGGACTTGTTCTCCTGCTGGACGCCGAGCTGCTCGTCGGTGCGCAGGTGCGCCGCCTGGGCGCGCAGCCGCTCCTCGGCCTGCACGCGCTGGGTCTCGGCTTCCTCGCGGGCCCGCACCGTCTCGATCTCCCGCCGCTGCTTGAGCTCGGCGTCCGCCTGGCGGCGCTCCAGCTCCAGGATCGCCTCCCGCGCCTCCACGTCCTGGCGGGCGATCTCCTTCTCCTCGTTGCGCGCGTGCTCGTTGGTGCGCACGTGCTGGATCGCGGTCAGCTCGGTGATCTTGCGGATGCCCTGGGCGTCCAGGATGTTGCTCTTGTCCAGCGACAGCAGCGACGTCTGCTCCAGGTGGTCGATCGCGGCGTCCTCCAGGCTGTAGCCGTTCAGGTCGGTGCCGATCACCTCGATGATGTGGTCGCGGAACTCGTTGCGGCGGGTGTAGAGGTCCTCGAAGTCCAGGTGCTTGCCGACGGTCTTGAGCGCCTCGGAGAACTTGGCGGCGAACAGCTCCTGCATCGTCGTCTGGTCGCTGGCGCGGGCCGTGCCGATCGCCTGGGCCACCTTCTTGACGTCCTCGACGGTCTTGTTGACCCGCACGAAGAACGTGATGCGGATATCGGCCCGGATGTTGTCCTTGCAGATCAGGCCGTCCCTGCCGGTCCGCTCGATCTCGATGGTCTTCACCGAGATGTCCATCATCTCGGCCTTGTGCAGCACCGGCAGCACGACCGCGCCGGTGAAGGTGACGTCCACCTTCTTGAGCTTGGAGACGATCATCGCCCGGCCCTGTTCGACCTTGCGGAACAGCCGGGACACCATCAGCACCAGGCCGAGGGCGATGAGCAGGGCCACGGCGAGGAGCACGCCGAGCCCGATCGTGATGACATCCATCGAGATCCCTGTCTAGGAGGAGGAGAGACGCGGGGAGGGGCGTGCGGATCAAGAGCGCGGATGGTCCGGGGCCATCGCCGCGTCGTACGGCATGACCCAGAAGAACCCGCCCGCCGCGTCGAAATCGAAGATCAGCGCGGTGCTGCCGAAGGTGAGGGCGGTGCCGTCCGCCGCGCCCGCCACGGGAACGTCCGCCGCGGGCCGCCTGACCTGGACGGTCGCGGTGGACCCGTCGGCCGCGGCGACCTCGGCTTGGCCGAAGTCCGGCCCCACCCGTCCCGTGCGGACGACGCACGTCCGGCCCACGAAGTCGCGCAGCGAGGTCTCCGCCCCGCCGCGGAAGACCCGGCGCAAGGGCAGGACGGCCAGCCGTGTCCCCAGCCAGGCACTCGCCGACGCCACCACCAGCACCGCGAGCGAGAGCACGACGCGCGCGGCGGTTCCGCCGATGCCGCCGAGCAGCGCCGAGCCCGCCAGGCTGACGAACCACGCCAGCGAGACCAGCGACGACACCGCCACCGTCGCCGGGACGCCGTCGAGCCCTCCCGCCACCAGCAGCCCGCCGAAGCCGCCGTCCGCACCGCCGGCACCGGCCCCCGTGTCGGTGCCGGCGTCGAGGAGGTCGACCCCGAGGCCGCCGAGCAGCACCAGCGCCCAGTACCCGGCGACCACCGCCAGAGAAAAGCTGAAAAGTACCGTCGGAAAACCGAGCGCGGCGTCAATGAACTCGCCCATGTGAATGCACGCCTTCGCGTCGAGGCCATGACCGATCAGACCGCCGCACCCTGTGCGTGGCCGACAAAGAAGAGAAAGGGAAAGCGCGGCTCAGCCGAGCGCGACGGCGCGCCGAGGCTCAGCTATCGGGGAACGCCGCCGCCCAGAAGATGACACGAAGGCCGACGCGCATGGCCGTGACCTCGGCCGTCGACTTGGGGGAACGTAGCGCGGTGAAATGGTTGCGGGGCGTCATCCGACCTCCTGATGGGAGACGTATCCTGTCTCGCCGACCAGGCTTCCCGGCACACCAAGGGTTACTTTAGCGCATTCTTTACGTCCAGGAAAAGCCCTTTCCCGGCTTTCCCGCCGCCGGCGAAAGCGCACGCTGCGGGCCGCGCACCAGCGGGTGCCGCCCGCCGTCGCCGGATCACCACCGGGCGATGAGCGGTGAGCCCGGTTCGCTCCGCCGCCAGACCTCGGTGAGGCGGACGAGGCGGGCGGGGGCGGCGATCCCGTGCACGGACGCGATCCTGCCGTCGGCGATGTCGAACGCCACGGCGCCGACGACCCCGTCGCCGAGCACGAAGAGGACGGCGGGGCCGCCGTTGACGAGCGCGTAGTGGATGGCGGGGGCGCCGCCGACGAAACGCCGTTTCGCGTCCGTGGGTTTGAAGCCGGCCCGTGCGAGGGCGGCGATCCGCAGCGGGGAGTCGTACCGGTGCGGCCGCCCGGTCAGCCCGGCGCCGTCGGAGATCGCGGTCGCGTCGTCGGTCAGCAGCGCCACCAGCCGTTCGGTGCGGCCCGAGGAAGCGGCCGCGAGGAACTCCTCGACGATCCGGCGGGCGGACGCCGGGTCCACCCCGCCGCCGTGCCGGCGCGCGGCGGTGATCCGGCGCCGGGCCCGGTGGAGGTGCTGCTGGCTCGCGGACTCGGTGATCTCCAGGATCTCGGCGATCTCGGCGTGGCCGTAGGAGAACGCCTCGCGGAGGAGGTAGACGGCCCGCTCCAGAGGCGACAGGCGCTCCATGAGGGTCAGCACGGCCAGGGAGACCGATTCGCGTTGCTCGAACGTGTCGGCCGGGCCGAGCATCGGGTCGCCGTCGAGGAGCGGTTCGGGCATCCAGGCGCCGGCGGCGCGTTCGCGGCGGGCCCGCGCCGAGCGGAGCCGGTCGAGGCACAGGTTGGTGACGACCTTGGTCAGCCACGCCTCCGGCACCTCGATCCGCCCCCGGTCGGCGGCCTGCCAGTGCAGGAACGCGTCCTGGACGGCGTCCTCGGCGTCGGCGGCGGAGCCCAGCAGCCGGTACGCCAGCGAGGCCAGCCGGTTCCGGCTGGCCTCGAACCGGGTGGTGTCGAAGCGATCGGTGGCGGTGCCGTCCACACGGACCACCCTAGGCGGCTGATTCGGGACGCCCGCCGATTCCCCCGAGACTCCGCGTGGACCCGGCGAGACCGGACGAGGCCCCGCGGGCGGCGCCGCTCCGTGCCCGTTCACGTGCGGATGACCACCCGCTCCTCCGCCTCGTCCGGCGCGGCCGCGGGGGCGGCGTCCTCCGGGCCGCGGAGGACGATGCAGACGAGCAGCACGCCCATGACGGCGACGCCGATCCACATGGCCTGCTGCCATCCGTCGACGTAGGACCGCCTCGCGGCGTCGATCAGGTCCCGCGCGTACGGACCCGCGCCGCCCGACGCCTGGACGGCGTTGGCGATGCCCTCCCGGGCGGCGTCCGCGGGCCCTTGGGGGACGCCCCGCAACCGGTCGTCGATGGCGTCGCGGTACCCGGCCGAAAGGAGCGCGCCGAGCATGGCGACGCCGAGCGCGGTCCCGAACTCGCGGGTGACGTCGTTGAGGGCGGAGGCGACGCCCTGCTTGTGGCGCGGCAGCGAGCGGGTGATGGCCTCGGTGGAGGGCACCATGGAAAGGCCCATGCCGAGACCCATGACGAGGATGCCGGGCAGAATCGACCGGTAGCCGTCCTCGACGGAGACGAACAGGGCCATGAGCGCCAGGCCGACGCCGGTCAGCCCGATCCCCGCGGTCATGGTCGCGCGGGGGCCGACGCGCCCGGCGAGCCTGGGCCAGGCCGGAGGCCGTCATCATCGCGGCCGCCATGGGCATCAGCGCCGCCGCGGACAGCAGCGCCGACCAGCCGACCACGGCCTGGAGGAACGGGAACAGGACAACGAAGACGCCCGCCTGGACCCCGAAGACCATCACGAGCGTGATCGAGCCGACGGCCAGACCGCGCTCACCGAACAGCCGCACGTCCAGCAGCGCGGCGTCCCGGCGGCGCCGTTCCCAGACCACGAAGGCGGCCGCGGCGACGAGGCCGACGGCGAGGCCGACCAGCGTCGCGGGCGCGGTCCAGCCGCGCCGCGGGCCCTCCTGCAAGGCGAAGATGAGGGCGGCCACGGCGACGACGGACACCAGCGCGCCGACGGTGTCGAAGGCGTGGCCGGAGCGCTCGTGGGAGTTGGGAACCGACGTCAGCGTCAGGGCCAGGGCCACGACGACCAGCGCTACGGGCAGGACGAACTGCCAGCGCCAGTCGGCGACGTCGACGAGAAGGGCGGACAGGAACATGCCGAGGATGCCGCCGCCTCCGGCGACGCCCGTCCATACGCCGATCGCCTTGCCGCGCTGCTCCTCGGGGAAGGTGGAGGTGATGACGGCCAGGGTGATGGGCATGATCGTCGCCGCGCCGACCCCGCCGGCCACGCGCGCGGCGAGCATGACCTCCGCGGACGGGGCCAGTCCCGCCGCGACGCTCGCGACGCCGAAGACGGCCAGCCCGGTGACCAGCGTCGGCTTGCGGCCCAGGCGGTCACCGATCGCGCCGAGCGGCAGCAGCAGCGCCGACAGCGTGAGCGTGTAGACGTTGATGATCCACAGGACCGTGTCCTGCGAGGTGTCGAAGTCGACCGCCATGTGCGTCTGGGCGACGTTCAGCCCGGACACCGACGCGATGACGGCCATGAGCGCCATCGAGACGGCGATCAGGATCGCGCGCAACTGACGCGCGTCCGGTGCGGCCCCGTCGGCGGGTGCCGTCCGCGGAGGGTTCGTGACCATGGATTCCTCTCCAGAAGGGCATGCGGCATCAGCGCCGGAGCAGGTCCGGTCGCCGGGTGAAAGGGGTTGCGGGCCCTCGCCCGCCACGTCGGATGGTGGTGAGGCCCTGCGTCACGGCGAGGGCCGCGTCGGTGTCGGTGCCGTCCAGCTCCTGTCGGTTCGCTTGCTCTCGTGAGTTGAGCGGAACAGCGCCCCGATTCCTGACAGAACCGACATGTGGCATGGACCACAGCGCAGCGGGAGCACCTCCCAGCAAACCCCATGAGGCCGCAGGGCCAGGGGCAGGAGTTCATCCCCCGGACGCACCGGCACGTCACAGGTGCTGGGGACGGCAAGGATGTCCACCGAAAGCTTCGCGCCGACGGTCTTGGTGAGCCTCGCGCGGAAATCAGGCGCAGGAGGGTTTGAGTTTCGCCTGCATGACGTAGCCGGATAGGTGCCGGGACGGGATGGTGCCGTAGTAGCGGTAGCGGCGGGGGGCATGCTCTTCCGGGATTTCCCGGAAGAAGGTGTCGCCGGGGATCGACCGTCCGACCAGGTCGCCGTCCTCGTCGAGGACATCGGCCGCCTGCTCGACCTCGTATCGGTTCGGCCGGCAACCGGCGGTCGGGGCGGTTTCCGGTGTCGAGCGTGCGGCGTGCCGGCTCCCGAAGATCCCGCCGAGGGCCGAGGCGGCGATGATCGTGGCTACCCCCGCGAGGACGGTCCAGCGCGCCCCGACCCGCGTTCTCTGGACCCGCCGCGTCACATCGGACGTCACATCGGACGTCTCATGTCGCCGGTTCACACCTGGCACGGTCTGGTCCCGGCCGTGCTCCGCGAGTTCCCCGGGGCCGTCGAGGTCCGGGTCATCGGGCAGGGAGACGGCGCCTCGAACGTGTTGATCAGCGTCCGCGGGTCCGCTCTGGTCCACGGGGGCGCCCAGGAACGCGGCCAGGAACTCCTCTCGCTCGCCCGGCCTCCACAGATCTCGCGCGTCCGCGGCAGCGACCATTAGGTGCAGGTTCGTCGCAGATACCGGCTTCCCATGCAAATAACGCCCCAACGCGGACTTCGACACACCGAGCACGTTCGCCTGCGCCACCAGGGTACTTTTCCCTGTCCGCTGTACCAGTTGCCGCATCAACTTTCTGCGCCGCTCAGCATCCATCGGCCCCGATGAGTGGGTCCCGGTCATTTCTCATCATCCCGTCTGCGTCGATCCCGGTGGGAACCAGCAGGTCAGAGCAGTGGGCCCTGGGATGGGAATTCCCACTTCGCGCGGGGCCCGTTCCGCCGCCGCGCTGCTGCCAATCTTTACTGACCGGGCGCCGGCGTGGCGCCGAAACACCAGGCAAAGGATCGCAATTATGATCATTGGCCCTGCCCACCTCGACCGATTCGCGGTCAAGGCCGGAACCGGACTCATGCTCGCGCTCACGCTCGCGACGGGCAATGCCGCCACGGCCTCCGCGTCACCGGCGACGCCCGCGCGAAGCGCGGCCGCCACCGCGCCGGCCGCGCCCAAGGTCCACTACACCAACAGCACCTTGGTCAACAGGAACTGCAAGGTCTTCTTCAACCACCCCGCCAAGCACCGCGACGACGCCAGTTGGCCCGCCGGCCCCTCGACGGCCTCCAAGAAGGTCGGAGTCCGCTACACCGCGGCCGGCTACGCCATGGTCCGCGACCCGCAGCGGGAGAAGGCGGGCCAGGCGCCCTGGTGGGGGTGGATCAACACCAAGTGCCTGGTCGACCCGGTCGCGCGCAGATTCCCCCGCGTCTCGAAGCCGCGCGATCTGACCAGCCGTCCCGACCCGGAGGGCTACGCCCCGGCCCTGCCCGACCGCCATGCCACCCGCGGCGACAACACCATCACCATCGTGGACATCACCCCCGCGGCCAGGCCCCTGCACGGGCGCGTGACGGTCACGTCCCCCGGCACCCTCCGCAACGGCGCCAAGAAGTACGCGATCGGCGCGGTCGACACGGGCTGGACCTTCCGCATCACCCGCAAGCACTGCCGCCGCCAGGACGGCCGCCCCTACGGCCGCAAGCAGTGGGTCTACGGCTACTCACCCAACGCGCGTCGCTACGGATGGGTGCAGGCCCACCACATGTCGGCCTGCATCGGCTGACCCGGCCACCGATCCCGCCCGCCCCACGAACACCCTGATGCGACGGTGCCGCCACATGAGCCGGGCGGCACCGTCGCGGCCGACCGCCCGGGGCCGGCCATGCAGGGGCGGCGGGTGGCTGTCAACGTTTTGTTGACAACAATATGTTGATGGCCCAGGGTGGGTCGCATGGAGAACGCAGACGCCGACCACGAGTCGGCCGCCCGCGAGGCGGATGCGCGCCGGCGGTTGCTGGACGCGGGCGCCTCGTCCCTTCCCCGGGCACCCTGGCTGCACGGGAGCCAGCCGCCCTCGGCGGTCGACCTGATCCGCTTCGCCCTGTGGCAGGACGGCTCCGGCGGTGGCGACGAGCGTGCCGTGGAGGCGGCCCTGACCCTGCTGGCGGCCGCGCGGGCCGAGGTGGACCAGGTGGAGGCCGCGCTGATGTTCACCGCACGCTCGCACGGCCTGTCGTGGCCGCGGATCTCCCGCGCGATGGGCCTGGCCTCCCCCCAGGCCGCGCAGCAGCGGTTCGGCCGGGTGACGGGCCGCGTCGAGGACCGTCGAGGGGGTGCTTGAGATGACGTATCCGTCCGTCCCGGAGGACCTGGCCCTCCACGGCGTCCGGGTGCTGGGCTTTCCGACGGCGTCCCGCGTCGCCGCCCGCTACGGGCTGGACGCCGACGCCGTCCAGGAGGCACTGCTGGACTTCGAGGCCCGGGGCTGGGTTCGCAGGTCGAGCTTCGCCGGCAGCTCCGGCTGGTCGCTGAGCGACGCCGGCCGCGCGGAGAACGAGAGGCGGCTGGCCCGCGAACTCGACCGGGCGGGTGCCCGGGAGGCCGTGACCAGCGCGCACACCGCGTTCGTGCCTCTGAACCGACGCTTCGGCAAAGCCTGCACCGACTGGCAGATACGGCCGAGCCGGACCGATCGCATGGCCTCCAACGACCACACCGACTGGCCCTGGGACGAACGGGTCCTGCGGACGCTGGCGAGCGTGGGCACGTCGTTCGCCGAACTATGCGGTCGACTCAGCGAGTGCCTGGCCCGCTTCGACGGCTACGCCGACCGCTACTCTTCGGCGCTCCAGAAGGTCGATCTGGGGCAGCGCGTCTGGATCGACGGCCACGACCGGGACTCGTGCCACATGCTGTGGGTCCAGTTCCACGAGGACCTTCTCGCCACCCTCGGGATCCCGCGAGGGTCCGACATCTGACGGCCTCCGCCCCGGCCGGCTCCCATCTGCTTGCTAGTCGGTGTTGCTAAGTACCGGTAGTCGGTGTTACTTTGTAGCAGTAGTCAGCGCTACCGAGTAGCTGGAAGGGGGGTCATGGACAAGCAGGTCACGGAGATGCTCAAGGGCACGCTGGAGGGCTGCGTACTTGAGATCATCGGCGCCGAGGAGACCTACGGGTACGCCATCACGCGGCGGCTGAACGAGCTCGGCTTCGCCGATGTCGTCGAGGGGACGGTCTACACCATCCTGCAGCGGCTGGAGAAGAACGGCCTCGTCCAGGCGACCAAGCGGCCGTCGGAGTTGGGGCCGCCGCGCAAGTTCTACGCGCTCAACGACGCGGGACGCGAAGAACTCGAATCGTTCTGGGCGAAGTGGGAGTACATCACCTCGCGGATCGAGAAGCTCAAGGAGGGCGGAAGATGAAGTTCTGGGAGACCGTGACGGGCGGCGACCTCACGAGGGAATGGAAGGCGTTCGAGGTCCGGGCCGAGGCACTGCCCTCCGGCCATCGGGCGGCATGGGAAGAGATCAAGGGCCATATTCTTCCCTATTCGAACTTCACCGGCCGGAACCTGATGCCGATTCTCGACGGTGCCCTGGGGCTGCTCGAAGAGTCCGCCGCCGACGGGCAGAGCGTCGAGGAGGTGCTGGGCGACGACATCGCAGGCTTCTGCGCGGCGCTGGCCGGCGGCGACGGGGCCCGGGGCTACCGCGACCGGTGGCGCGAGCAGTTGAACAGGAACGTCGCAAGGAAACTGGACCGGCTGGAAGGCTGACATGGGCATCCGAGACATCATCGAAGGCAAGAAGCAGTGGCGGACGCACATGGCCCGGGTCAAGGCGCTGCCGCCGGACTACCAGATCGTCTACAAGGAGATCCAGAAGTACCTCTTCAAGGTCGGACCGGTCGACCTGGTCGAGGGGAACCTGCTCTCTGAAATGCTCGAATTCTTCGAGGAGGGCGTCGCGTCCGGGAAAGGGGCACGGGAACTCCTCGGCGAGGACATCGCCGCCTTCTGCGATGAACTGATCAAGGACTCGCGCACCTACGCGGACATCTATCAGGAGTCCGTCAGGGAAAAGCGCCGCACGACCGGAAAGTAGCACCCGCGACCGGTGCCCGCGCCGGTCCCCGCACTTCCACAGCCCGCCTGCCGCGTCGCGCGGCCACTACGCCGGCTGTCCGCCGCGGTCGCCCGCGCCCCCCGCCCGGTGAGATCCCGGTCGCGTTCATCATCGGACGCGACCGCCTGGGCCCCGTCCGCCCATCCCGCGCCCCCGAGGCGACCGCTCCCCCCGAGTGCCGACTCCTCCATCACCCATGCCCGAGCCCGGCGTCCTCCCACGGCGGCCGCGCCTTACCCGCTGCTTCGAAGGAGCACCATCATGACCAGCGCGATCGCGGTCACCGGACTGCGCAAATCCTATGGCGACAACCTCGTGCTCGACGGCATCGACCTGACCGTCGCCGAGGGGACGATCTTCTCCCTGCTCGGGCCCAACGGGGCCGGCAAGACCACCACCGTCCAGATCCTGTCCACCCTGATCGGCGCCGACGGCGGCGACGTCCGGGTGGCGGGCCACGACCTGGCCACCTCTCCTCAGGCGGTCCGCGCGTCCATCGGCGTCACCGGCCAGTACTCGGCCGTGGACAAGCTCCTCACCGGCGAGGAGAACCTCATGCTGATGGCCGACCTGCACCACCTGCGGCGGCGCGAGGGCCGCCGGCTCGCGGCGCGGTTGCTGGAGCAATTCGACCTCGCCGAGGCCGCCGGGAAGCCCGCGTCCACCTATTCGGGCGGCATGGCCCGCCGGCTGGACCTGGCGATGACGCTGGTCGGCGACCCGCGCGTCATCTTCCTGGACGAGCCCACCACGGGCCTGGACCCGCGCAGCCGCCGCACCATGTGGCAGATCGTCCGCGACCTGGCCGGAAGCGGGGTGACGATCTTCCTCACCACGCAGTACCTGGAGGAGGCCGACCAGCTCGCCGACCAGATCGCGCTGCTCGACCACGGGACGCTGATCGCCGAAGGGTCACCCGCGGAGCTCAAGCGGCTCGTTCCCGGCGGGCACGTGTCCCTGCGGTTCACCGACGACGGCGCGCTCACCGGCGCGCTCACCGCGCTCGGCACCGGTTTCCTCGACACCTCCGACGACGACCGCCTCACGCTGCAGGTCCCCTCCGACGGCGGGGTCGCCTCGCTGCGCACCCTGCTCGCCCGGCTGGAGGCCGCTGGCATCGAACCGGCCGACCTGGCCGTGCACACCCCCGACCTCGACGACGTCTTCCTCACCCTCACCGGCAACCCCAAGGACAAGGACGCAGTCCGATGACCACCGCCACCGCCACCGCCACCGCCGTCCGCACCCGCACCCTGGCCGACTCGGCGACGATGATCCGCCGGCGCCTGAAGCACATGCTGCGCTACCCCGCCATGACGGTGCAGCTCATCGGCATGCCGGTGGTCCTGCTGCTGCTGTTCGTGTACGTCTTCGGCGGCACGCTCGGAAACGGGCTCGGCGGCGGGGGCCGCGGCCAGTACCTCGACTACGTCACCCCCGGCATCATCCTGATGACCACGGTCGGCGCCGCCACCAGCACCGCCATCTCGGTGGCCATGGACATGGCCGCGGGGATCGTCGCCCGGTTCCGGACGATGGCCATCTCCCGGGCGTCGATCCTCATCGGACACGTCATCGGCAGCATGATCTCCATCGCGGTCAGCATCGTGGTCGTCATCGGCGTCGCCCTGGCGATCGGCTTCCGGCCCAACGCCGACCCCGTCGAGTGGCTGGCCACCGCGGGCTTCCTGGCCGTGTTCGTCTTCGCGCTCACCTGGCTGGCGGTCGCGCTCGGCCTGGCGGCCAAGAACCCCGAGGGCGCCAGCAACGCGCCCCTGCTGCTGATGCTCCTGCCGTTCTTCGGCAGCGGCTTCGTGCCCACCGACTCGATGCCGACCGCCCTGCGCTGGTTCGCCGAGTACCAGCCGTTCACCCCGGCCATCGAGACGCTGCGCGGCCTGCTGACGGGCGAGGCCATCGGCGACAGCGCCTACCAGTCCCTCGCCTGGTCCGCGGGCATCGCCCTGGCCGGCTTCCTCTGGTCGATGAGGCTGTTCGGCCGCGACCCCGGCCGCTGACCGCACCGAACCGGCCGCGGGCGGCAGAACCACCGGGGTGGCGGCCGCCGGCGCCCCGGACGGGGGGGGGGGGGGGT
>NZ_WOFH01000001.1:851241-1015624 GCF_009733595.1 Actinomadura litoris
GCCGTGCCCCGCACCTCCCCGGCCGCGGCCGTCAGACCAGCCGGTCTGACGGCCGCGGCCGCCGAGTCCGGGCGTTGAGGTCGTTTTCTTGCCGGAGGACGGGTAACGCGGCGGTGTAGGGCTAGTCGTAGGCCCTGACTACTCCTGGAAGGACGCTCGATGCCCACCGCGCTCGCGCATCGTTCCCATCTGGTGCTGGACAGCCCCGTCGGTCCGCTCACGCTCGTCGCGACCGGCGGCGCCCTCTCCGGGCTCTATATGGAGCACCAGGCGTACCGGCCGGCGGAGGAGGTGTTCGGACGGCCGGCGGCCGATCCCGGGACCGCGCCGTTCGGCGCCGCGGCCGAGCAGCTCGCCGCCTACTTCAAGGGGCGGCTGACGAGCTTCGACCTGCCGCTGCTGCTGCACGGGACGCCGTTCCAGCGGCGGGTCTGGGCCGCGCTGCGGCGGATCCCCTACGGCGGGACCGTCACCTACGGACGGCTCGCCGCGCTGATCGGAAGCCCCACCGCCTCGCGGGCCGTCGGCCTGGCCAACGGACGCAACCCGATCGGTGTGATCGTCCCCTGCCATCGCGTCGTCGGCTCGTCCGGCGGCCTCATCGGCTACGGCGGCGGCCTCGACCGCAAGCGCTTCCTGCTCGACCACGAGTACGGGACGCTGGCGGGGAGCGCGGCCGCCGTGGAGCCGGAAGGGCTCTGTCTCTCATGGTGACCACGGATCGGAAGGCGCCGCCGGAGGATCCGGCGGCGGTGCGGGTGCTGTGCGCGCTGGAGGGCGGCCGGGTGCTGCCGGTCAGCGCGATCTCCGCGGACAGCGGGATCCCGGTCGCCGCCGTGCGGGGCCGGTTGCGTGAGCTGGGCGACGCGGGCCTGGTGACCGAGGTGCGGCACGGCGACTACCGCTACTACCGGCTGTCCGGGCCGGGCGCGGCGGCGCTCACCGGACGGCGGGCGGGGACGCCGCCGCCCGCGTCCCTGCGGGTCGGGACGCGGGCCTACGCGTTCCGGCAGGCGCGGAGCTGCTACGGCCATCTGGCGGGACGGCTCGGCTGCGCGCTGACCGGCTCCCTCATCGAGGCGGGTCACCTGGCCGGGCACGACGGGACGGTCGATCTGGAGCGGCTCGGCGCCGCCAGGACGGTCGCGGGCGCGCTCGACCCGATCGGGTACGCGCTGACCGCGTCGGGTGCCGCGCTGTTCCGGGGGCTCGGCGTCAGGCCGCCGGTCGACCGGGCGGTCCGGTGCTGTGTCGACTGGTCGGAGCAGCGGCACCATGTGGCCGGGAGCGTGGGGCGGCTGCTGCTGGCCCGGTTCGTGAACCTCGGCTGGCTGGTGCCCGGCGGGCCGCGCCGGGTGCTGGCGGTGACCGCGGAGGGGCGCCGGGCGTTCGCCTCCCGGTTCGGTGTCGAGACCCCGGTCGGGTGACGACGAGCGAGGGCCCGGCGGATCGGTGATCCGCCGGGCCCTCGTCGCGCTCAGGTGCCCGTGCTCAGGTGCCCGTGCTCAGGTGTCCACGGTGACGCCGTAGGTGTCGAGCCAGGCGTTGAGCGACAGCGGCACCTCCAGGTCGATGCGGGTGATCTGCGTGCTGTTCTGGGTGATGGGCCCCTCCAGCCGCCGCCGGACGCGGTCGGCGTCGAGCAGGGCCATCACCGGGCCGTCGGCGGCGACGACCTCCGCGAGCTTGTCGCGCAGGTTCTTCTCGTAGCCGGAGTCCTGCGTGCTGGGGTAGGGGGCCTTCACGCGCTCGACGATCGAGTTCGGCAGGACGTCCCTGGTGGCGGCGCGGAGCAGGCTCTTCTCCCGGCCGTCGAAGGTCTTCATCGCCCACGGCGCGTTGAAGACGTAGTCCACGAGCCTGTGGTCGCAGAACGGCACCCGCACCTCCAGGCCCGTCGCCATGCTCATGCGGTCCTTGCGGTCGAGCAGGGTGTTGAGGAAGCGGGTGAGGTTGAGGTAGCCGATCTCCCGCATCCGCCGCTCCAGGCCCGTCTCGCCCGGCAGGACCGGCACCTCGGCGAGCGCGTCGAAGTACGCGGCGCGCCGGTAGCCGGGGATGTCGAGGGTGTTCAGGAGGCCGCCGTCGAACAGCGGCGTCCCGTCGTAGAACGGGCCTGGGGTGGAGGTGAGCCAGGGGAAGGTCTCGGCCGTCAGCACCTCCGGGTCGTGGAACCAGCTGTAGCCGCCGAACAGCTCGTCGGCGGACTCGCCGGACAGCGCCACGGTCGAGCGCTCGCGGACGGCGCGGAAGAGCAGCAGCAGCGAGGGCCACAGGTCCCCGTACCAGACGGGCGGCAGGTCGGTGGCGGCGAGGACGGCCGCGCGCACGCTCGGGCGGCTCAGGTCGTCGCTGTCGAGAAGGATCTCGGAGTGGTCGGCCGCGACGTGCTCGGCCAGGTCGCGCACGAACGGCGCGTCGGGCGTGCTCCGCAGCGGGTCCGGGACGAAGCTCTCCGCGGCGCCGACGAAGTCGACCGAGAACGAGCGGACCGGTCCGGCCCCCTCGGCGGCCAGGGCCTTCGCGGCGAGCGCGGTGACGGCCGAGGAGTCCAGGCCGCCCGAGAGCAGGCTGCACAGCGGCACGTCGGAGATGAGCTGCCGGGTGACGATGTCCTCCAGCAGATCCCGGACGGTCCGGACCGTCTTGTCGAGGTCGTCGGTGTGCTCGCGGGCCTCCAGGGCCCAGTACCGGTGCTTGGTGAGCCCCTCGCGGCGAACCTTGACGAAGTGGCCGGGGCGGACCTCGTGCATTCCGGTGAAGATGGCGTGCTCGGGGGTCTTGACCATGTCGAGCAGCTCGCGCAGGCCATCGGTGTCGATCCGGCGGGGCACGAGCGGGTTGGCGATGATGCCCTTCGGCTCGGACGCGAAGATGACGCCGTCGCCCGTCTGGAAGTAGTAGAGCGGCTTGACGCCCATCCGGTCGCGGACGAGCAGCAGCTCCTCGCTGCGGAGGTCCCAGATCCCGAACGCGTACATGCCGTTCAGTTTCTCGACGAGGCCCTCACCCCATTCGAGATAGGCCCGGAGCACCACTTCGGTGTCGCTTTTCGTGTGGAAGGCGTGCCCGCGCGAGGCGAGTTCCGAGCGCAGCTCCCGGTAGTTGTAGACCTCGCCGCTGAAGGTCAGCACGGCCAGTTCCCGGCCGTCCTGCTCGGCGACCATCGGCTGCCGGCCGCCCTCCAGGTCGATGACCGACAGGCGGCGGTGCCCGACCCCGCCGTGCCGGTCGACCCATATCCCTTCGTCGTCGGGGCCACGGCAGTCCATGGTCCTGGTCATGAGTTGCAGGGTCGCACGCTCCAGCGTGAGATCCCGGTCGAATCCGGCCCAGCCCACGATGCCACACATGCGCGATCTCCTCTTCTGTTCCAGCAGGTCATGCGGCGGATGAATCGGGCACACGAAAGTGCCGATGATTTCGGATGATGTTCGTTGGAACGAATGGCCCCATGGCGCCGGGCCCCTTCGGAGACGGGCACCAAGCTAACCCATCGGTGCCCGCTCCGGCATCCGTGTGCTCACGCGTTCTCCGGCCATGGGACACGTTTCGCGAAGTGCATCCACACCGTGACGACCATAAGGACGGCGGCCATTCCGCCGAGCACCATGACGGTCGAGGGAGAGGTGTGGTCCACGGTTATGCCGCCGACCAGCGCACCCGTGGAGAGCGTCGCCTGGAACGAGGCCGTGAAGAGCACGGACGCCGCCTCAGGCGCGTGCGGCGCGGATTTGAGGAACCAGGTCTGCGAGCAGACCGGGATCGTTCCGTAGCCGATTCCCCAGATGACGAGCAGGACCAGGGCACCGGCGTCCCATCCGCCGAGGACGGGCAGCAGCAGGGTCGCGCAGGCGATCATCGCGGTGGCGGCGCCGAACGTGGCGCGCGGATAGCGGCCGACGATCGAGCCGCCCGCGAAGTTGCCGGCGATGCCGGCCACCCCGTACGTCAGCAGGAACACCGTGATCATGCTGGAACCGACGTGCGTGACCTGCTCCAGGAAGGGCGTGACGTAGGTGTAGGTCCCGAAGTGCGCCATCACCACCAGGAACGTCAGGAGGAGCCCGACCCTCGTGTTGGTGCTGCGGAACATGCCGCGCAGGACGCTCAGGCGGGTGACCTGCTCGGCCGGGAGCCTCGGGACGAACGCGACCGTCGCGGCGAGCACGGCCGAGGTCAGCGCGCCCATGACCACGAAGCTCACGCGCCATCCGGCGAGGTCGCCGATGAAGGTGCCGGCGGGCACGCCGAGCACCGATCCGAGCGGGACGGAGGAGAAGATCACCGCGGTCGCCCGGGTGACCGACTCGGGCGGCACCAGCCGCTCGGCGAGCCCGGCCGCGATCGACCAGAAGCCCCCGATGGTGATCCCGACCATCACCCGGGAGATCAGCATCACCCAGAAGGCGGGCGCGGCGGCGGCGAGGAAGTTCGCGGCGGCGAGCAGCACCATGAAGGCGCACAGCATCACGCGCCGGTCGAGTCTCGCGGTCGCGACCGTGAGCGTCGGCGCCGATACGGCGGCGAGATATCCCGGCATGGTCATCATCAGACCGGCCGTTCCGTCCGAGATCGTGAAACTGGATCCGATCGAGGTCAGCAGACCGATCGGAAGGATCTCGGTGGTGACGATCGAGAAGATTCCCATCATCACCGTGACGACGGCTAGCCAGCCTAGCAACGGCGATCGAGTCGATACGGCGGGGCCGCCGACTGTCGTGGTGGCTGTGGACATGGCATCCATTTCTGTCGTTGTCTCGTCACTGGCCGTACGCATCAGTAGAGCAGCCGCCGCGAAGGCATGTCTGGCAGGTTCGCGACACCAACATCGCGCCCGATCCAATGCGAAAAACGTTTCAGAGCATGGTTGGTCAGGCACTGTTCCCGGCTTCCGGAGAGCCTCTCCGGTCGATGGGCGAAGGCCGCGGGAGATTTCGGCCCTGAAGGGCGAGTGGGGATTTTCCTCAGTTGTTCGCGGCGCGTATGGCTCGCGCGGCGCCGCGTCCCTACTCGCTCGCGGCGTTCGCTTCCTCGCGCGGCGGGTCCGTGCGGCAGAAGTGCGCGAACGCCGCCGCCCGCCGGGTCAGCCGCGCCCCGGCGGCGCGCGCCAGCACGACGCGCATCGGCACGACGGGGTCGCCGATCGGCCGGACCTCCACCGGCAGCCCCTCGTAGCTGACGCCCACCCTCGGCCGCTGGATCAGCAGCGAGTACCCGGCGCCGCGGGCGACCAGGCTGCGCACCATCTCGAAGCTCGCCGTGCGGTGCCGGATCGCCGGGTCCACCCCCGCCCCGGCGAGCAGCCCGGTGAAGTAGTCCATGCTCGGCGGCACGTCCAGCATGACCATGTCGTGGCCGGCGAGGTCGGCCAGCGCGACCGTGTCCCGGCGGGCCAGCGGGTGCGCGGGCGGCAGCAGCACATGCGGGCTGGCCTCGTACAGGACGTCGTACTCGATGTCCTGCCGGATGCTCGTCTCATACAGCACCGCCAGTTCGCAGCGCCCGTCGAGCAGGAGCTCCTGGAGCTCGTCGAGCGACCCCTCGGCCAGGTCGACCGTCACGTCCGGGTGGACGGCGCGGAAGTCCTCCAGCAGGCGCGGCACCAGGAACGGCGCGATCGTGGTGAAGCAGCCGACCTTGAGCCGTCCGGCGAGGGTGCGGCCCACCGCGGCCATGCCCGCCCGCAGCTCGTCGGAGCAGGCCAGCAGCGCGCGGGCCTCGGGCAGCAGCAGCCGCCCGGCCTCGGTCAGCGTCAGCCCCTTGGCCTTGCGGCGGAGCACGAGCGCGACCCCGAGCTGCCGTTCCAGCTCCGATATCCCCATCGAGACCGCCGACTGCGAGACGTGCAGCCGGCCGGCCGCCGCCGTCATCGTGCCGGACTCGGCGGCGGTCACGAAATAGTCGAGCCGGCGCAGGCTGATCCGTTCTGTCATCACGGCCTCCGGCCCCCGCGGGGGCGGGTATTCGCATTACCGGGGTTCAATGGAACCATTATGCGCTTTTCGGCTCCCGACGGCTGAAACATACTGGCCCCATCGAGCCGAGGAGGGTTCTTCATGACGAGCGCCGAAACTGCCTCGTGTCCCGTACATCAGAACTTCGATCCGCTGGAGGAGACCTATCTGGCCGATCCGTATCCGACCATGTCCGCCGTACGGGCCGAGGTCCCGGTGTTCTATTCACCGGAGGTCGACATGTGGGTGGTGACCCGCTACGGCGATATCGAGTCCGTGTTCAAGGACCCCGGGTCCTACTCCGCGTCGATCGGGCAGCGGCCGGTCTTTCCGCTGACCGACGAGGCGCGGGAGATCGTGCGGGGCGGCTTCCACGCCACGCCGGTGATGTCGGACTGCGATCCGCCCCGGCACACGCGCATCCGCAAGCACAACATGAAGGGCTTCTCGGCCCGGCGCACCGCCGTGCTGGAGCCCAAGGTGTGGGCGAAGGCCACCGAGCTGGTCGACGCGATCGAGCCGGGCCGGGTGGACCTCGTCTCGGCGGTGACCTACCCGCTTCCCGCATACATGATCTTCACCTTCATCGGGTTCCCCGACGCGGACATGGACATGCTGAAGCGGTGGTGCGGCAACCGCATGCTGTTCAGCTGGGGGCGGCCGAGCCCCGAGGAGCAGAAGGACATCGCGGGCAACATGGTGCGCTACTGGCGCTACTGCGAGGAGTTCGTCGCGGACCGCGCGAAGAACCCGCGCGACGACTTCACGAGCGACCTGGTCCGGATCCACCGGGACGACCCGGAGGCCGTGTCGCTGGAGGAGATCGTCAACGTCGCCTACGGGCTGAGCTTCGCCGGGCACGAGACCACCACCAACTACACCAGCAACATCATCCGCAGGCTGCTCACCCACCGCTCCCAGTGGGAGGACGTCTGCGCCGACCGGGAACTGGTCACCGACGCCATCGAGGAGGGGCTGCGGTATGACAGCAGCATCATCGCGTGGCGGCGGATCACCACGCGCCCGGTCACGCTGGGCGGCGTGGACATCCCCGAGGGCGGGAAGATCATGCTGCTGCTCGGGGCTGCGAACCGCGACCCGGAGGTGTTCCACGCTCCGGAGAGCTTCGACATCCACCGCGACGACTCCCGGTCCCACCTCGCGTTCGGCAAGGGGATCCATTTCTGCCTGGGCGCCGCGCTCGCCCGCATGGAGGCGCGCATCGTGCTGGAACTGCTGGCCGAGCGCGCACCGGGGATGACGCTGGTGGAGGAGCAGGAGTACACCTTCCCGGCCAACATCTCCTTCCGGGGTCCCCGGCGCCTGCTGGTCGACTGGCCCGCCGCCACCTGACCGCCCGCGCCGCTCCGAGCACGCCCTCCCGCGCGTCCCACCCCCCGTGGCGCCGGGAGGGCGTCCCGCGTGTTCCCGACAATGGCCGCCGACCGGCCCCCGAAAAACGTGCGCTTTTGTTCAGGCCCAATCACCGGGGCCCAAAAGATTGGGCGCAGGTACACAAATCAAGAGGGCATGTATAAGCTTTGAATATGCCAACTGTCGCCCTGGCGATCACCGATCGTATTTCGCTGGTCGACGTCGCCGCGCCGTGCGAGATATTCGGCGTCGACCGGTCCGACCTCGCCGATCCCTGGTACGACTTCACCGTCTGCGGCCCCGCGGGCGCCCGGGTCGGCGACTGGTTCCACCCCGCCTCCCCCGCCTCGCTCGACGGGCTCGTGAGCGCCGACACCGTGATCGTCCCGGCGTCCCACCGGCTCCGCGAGAGCCCGCCGGCCGACCTCGTGGCGGCCGTGCGCGCGGCGTACGAGCGGGGGTCGCGCGTCGCCTCCATCTGCACCGGCGCGTTCGTCCTCGCCGCGGCCGGGCTGCTGGACGGGCGGCGCGCGACCACCCACTGGATGCACACGGCGGCGCTGGCGGCGCGGTGTCCGCGGGCGCGCGTCGACCCGGACGCGCTGTACGTCGACGAGGGCCGCGTCCTCACCTCGGCGGGCAAGTCGGCGGGGTTCGACCTGTGCCTGCACCTGGTGCGGCTCGACCACGGGGCGACGGCGGCGAACGACGTGGCCGGGCAGCTCGTCCTGCCGCCGCGCCCGGACGGCGGGCGGGCGCGGCCGATCCAGGCGGCCGGCGGGGAGGATCCCGTCCTGTCCGCCCTTGAGCCGTGGGTGGCCGCGCACCTGCACCGGCCGCTCACCGTCGGGGACCTGGCCCGCCAGGCGAACATGAGCACCCGCCACCTGACCCGGAAATTCAACGCGATCACCGGAATGACGCCGCTGCAATGGCTGCTGGCCCGGCGGATACGCCGGGCCAGGGAACTCCTCGAAACGACCGACGAGTGCGTCGAGCAGATCGCGGACCGGACGGGAATGGGCACGGCGGCCACCCTGCGACGCAATTTCAACCGCGCTGTCGGCGTGCCGCCCGACACCTATCGGCGCACGTTCCGCACCGGCCCTCAGGTCGCCCGGAGATTCGGGTGAGGTGACACGGGACGCCGGCTCCCCCGCGCCGGGTCGGTCCAGATCTCGGCCAGTGCCCCGGTCTCCAGCCGCCGCTCGGCCCGGCCGTGCTCGCCGGGGTCGAACGCCGCGGCCCCCGGTTCGGCCAGCAGGGCGAACGCCGCGGCCGGGGCGCCTTCCGCCGCCAGCCCGTCCGAGCCGATGATCAGCAGCTCCCCCACGACGGCCAGGTCCGACGCGATCGGCGACGGGTGCCGCGTGCGCGCCTCCGCCGGAGTCCCGAGCATCGCCTCGTAGAGCGCGACGGACCGCTCGAACGCGGCGCTCGGCGTGACCAGCCGCGCCATCAGCCGCACGCCGGTCGGGCGCGGTGCGGGCCCGCCGGGCGGCCGGGGGCGCTCCCCCGGCCTCGGCCGGTGCTCGACCAGCTCCGCGATCGCCCCGTCGGCGAACCGGACGCGCGCCCGCGCCCCGGGAACGATCGCCTCCCGCGGTTCCAGGACGATCCCGCCGTTCGCCCGGACGAGCCGGAGCGCGCCCGCGAGCGAGGGCACGATCAGCGAGTACGCCGTCCGCCGCTGCATCGGGGTGAACGGCCGCTCGCTGGCGATGAGCAGGAGGCCGCCCACCGCCGCGAGCTCCAGCCCGCCGAAGTCGGGGATGGGCATGCGCAGGTCGGCCCGCGCGCCGAGAAGGCGCTCGTAGCGGCCGATCCGGTCGTCGAGCGCGGCCGCGTCGATCAGCGATCGGGCGAGCAGCCTGGGCCTGTCCAGGACGGAGGAGTCGGGGCGGGTGCGGAACCAGCGTTCGGGGAGCGTCATCTCCGGTCCTCCTTCTCGCGGGGCGCCCGGCCGCCGGTCGGCACGCCGCCGAGCCATGGCTCCGCCCGCAGCCCCCACCTCGCGCACTCGTCCGTGACGAGGCGGTGCAGGGACGCGGCGTCGCCGAACCGGTCGGGCATCCCGGTCGCGGTCATGATCATCTGCCCGCCCGTGTCGAGCAGGCACAGCGAGGCGCGCAGCCTGGCCTTCCCGGGGACGATCCCCGGGACGTTCACGGTGCGCAGCGCGACGCCGTCCGCCCGCTGCCCCGCGAAGCGCGCGACGCCCTCGGGCGCGCGGCCGAAGTTGGAGGCGACCGCGTCGGTCTGCTGCGCGCCCGGGGCCTTGAGCCGGTCGGCGTACCGGCCGGGCAGCAGGTGCCACAGCGGTTCGGGGACGAGGGTCGCGCTGCGCTCCCCCGAGCCCTGGAGCAGGGTCCTGGTGTCGCGCCGCGTCCGCGTCAGGTCCCCGTGCCCCGGCTCACCGGCCGGGACGCTCAGCGGGACCACGACCAGGGCGTTCGCGCGGCCGTCGCCGTCCGGGCCGCGCAGGCTCATCGGGATCCCGATGTCGATGGACGAGCGGCCCCGGAGCGGGACCCGGGCGCGGACGAGGTTGGCGGCGATCTCCACGAACAGGCTGTTCACCGTGCCGCCGTGGGCGTGGGCGCGTTCCTGCCACTCCCCCGCGTCCATCGCGAGGATCGTGGTCGCGAAGTAGCGCGGCTCCGCGCCGCCGGCGGGGCACGGCGGCGCCGGGGAGCCGCCGCGCAGAGCGCTCATCACGCGGGCGCGCGCGGAACCGTCCGCCAGCAACCCGGCGCTCCATCGCGTGGACTCCACCGCTGCCCGGACCGCCAGCCCCAGCACGTCGCCGACGTCGCCGCCGCCGAGGCGCGCCGCCGGCGAACTCCGAGGAGCCGGGCCCGGGGGCGGGGCGGCCAGCGCGTTGAAGATGCCCAGCCCGTCCGAACGGAAATGCGGCACGGTCAGCGACACCAGGCCGCCGCCGCGGTACGGCGCCGCGGCGAGCCGCCACAGCGCGTCGGAGCCGGCGGGCAACGGCACCCGGGCCTGGGCGTCGATCCAGTCCATGACGTCGGCGTCCGCCAGCGGTCGCGGATGCGTCACCGGCTCCTCGGCGTTGTGCGCGTGCACCCACCTGCGGCGCGCCCCGGGGACGCGGGCCGGAACCGCCTTCCGGCTCAGCAGGCCCAGGTCGAGGCGGTCCCATTCGGCGCGCAGCGCGGAGCCGCTCACCTCGGCGGGGAACCTCCAGAGCACCTGGACGATCCTGGACGAGCCCAGCCTCTCGCCCGCCTGGAACAGCATCTCGTCGGTCGGGTTCAGCCGGTAGGTCGGGGCGCCGGGCATCAGGCGATCACCTCCCGGATCCGGGCCGCCGCGCGTTCCCCGATCACCGGGGCCGTCTTGAAGGCCCCGCCGTTCCATCCGGTGGCGGTGACCAGGCCCGCGGGCTCCGGCCAGGCGGTCACGGCCCCCTCGCCGCCGGGCGCGAGCGCGTCGTGGGCCATGACCCCGCCGCAGACCCCGGCGTCCGCGAGCGCCGGGCACCGCCGCGCGACGACCGCCCGGACGCGCTCCTGCTCGGCGGGCGGCGTTCCCCGCGTCACGGTCACCGGCACCCCGGTCACATGCGAGACCACGCCCGCGAGCACGCCGCCCCGGCCGGTTGCCTCATCGCTCCACCGACGCAGCCACGCGCCGGTGGTGGTGTCCACGACGGCGGGCAGGTCGCCGGGGGCCTCGCGCGGTTCGAAGACGCAGTAGCCGATCGAGCGGCTGCGCAGCGGCAGCCGCACCCCGGCCGTCAGCGCCAGGTCCGCGCTCGCGACCCCGGCGGCGATCAGCACGGCCGGGGCCGCCACCGGGCCCGCCGTCGTCCGGACGCCGCGGACGCGGGATCCGCGGATGTCCACCTCCGTCGCCCGCACCCGCTCCAGGACGGTCAGGCCGTCCGCCGCGTCGCGGAGCATCGCGCGTGCGACGGCCCGCGCCGGCAGCCAGCCCGCGCTCGGCTCGTAGACCCCGGCGAGGTCCGGCGACACCGACAGGCTCGGGAACCGCTCGCGGATCTCCGCCGCGTCGTGGACCCACGCGCTGTGCCCGGCGTCGCGGGCGGCCTCCACCCCGGCCAGCACCCCGGCCCGCACCCCGGCGAGCGCGCCGCCCGCGCCCGCCGGGACCAGCGTCAGCCCGCCGTGCCGCCGGACGGCCGGCCAGCGGCCGTGCCGCCCGCGCCGCAGGTAGGCGGCCAGGCCCTGGGCGGCGGCCCGCGCCCGGTCGCCGCCGCCCGGGTCGAAGGCCCGGACGAGCCCGCCCGAGACCCCGCTCGGGCCGTCCGCGATCCCGGCGGCGTCGATCAGGACGACCGACAGGCCCGCCGCGACGAGGCGCTCGGCGGCGGCGAGGCCGATGATCCCGCCGCCGACGACCGCGACGTCCGCCGAGGCGGCGGCGCCGGGGCCGCTCATCGGAAGACCTCGGCGACCATGTGCTCGGGTATACGGGCGTCGCGCACCGAACGCCGGCCGCCCGCACCGGCGCTCATGCCCGAGGGGTACCGCATGAGCGACCCGGCGATGTCGGCCGCCCGTGCCGACAGCACGGCCAGCGCCCCCGCGTCGCCCATGCCGTGGCTCGCCTCGCACAGCCCGTTGAGGAAGAGGCGGAGCGGGCGGCGGCCGCGGCCCCGCCCGGCGAGCTCGACCGAGTAGTCGCGCGCGACGACCGGGACGCCCTGGTCGTCCAGCGGCAGGCGGTCCGCCACCCCTTCCAGGAGCGGGTGGTAGCGCTCGTCGCCGGGCCCGGCCCCGAAGTCGCGGAACCCCGTCGCCAGGATGACGGCGTCGGCGTCGCACGTGCTCTCGGTCCGGTGGTTGACGTCCCGCACGAGGAGCCGGTGGCCGCCGCGCAGCCGCGGGCGGACCCGCGCGACCTCCGAGAACGGCATCAGCCGGAGCCGGTCGGCCCCGGTCAGCTCGTTCTCGTACTGGGCGGCGGCGAGCCGGTCGATCACGTCCTGGTCGCAGGCCGCGTAGTTGACCGTCCGCAGCTCGGCCCGGATCCGCCGCTTGGTCTCGGCGGGGAGCGGATGAAAGTAGTCGACGAACTCCGGAAGGAAGACGCGCCTGCTGTAGGGGCTGGTGTCCTTCAACCGGAACCCGATGCCCCGGTGGATGGAGGTGACCTGCGCGACGTCGGGACGGCCCAGCAGGTCGAGCACGATCTCGATCGCGCTCTGGCTGGCCCCGACCACGACGACGCGCAGCCCGCCCGTCCCGCGCGCCCGCGCCGCCAGGCCCTTCACGGACGTGAGGTAGCGGGTGGAGTGGAAGACCGTCGGCCCCAGGGCGTCCTGGAACTCGGCGGGGACGCGCGGGGACCGGCCGGTGCCGAGGACGAAGGTCTCGCCCAGCAGGCACCGGCCGCTCCCCGTCTCCACGCGGAACACCTCGCCGTCGCCCGACCGGGCGAGCGACAGCCGCACCGCGGGCTCCCCGTAGTCGACCGACCCGCGGAACGACTCGGCGACCCACGCCAGGTAGCCCGCGTACTCCCGCCGCAGCGGGAACTTGAGGTTGAGGTGCAGGTAGTCGGTCAGCTTCCCGCGGCACGCCAGATAGTTGACGAACGAGTGGCGGCTGTCGGGCCGGCGCGGCATGGCGAGGTCCCGGAACGGGTTGTTCTGGATGTCGGTTCCGGAGAGGAGCTGCTCGTCCTGCCACTGGAACCCGCGGGCCCGCTCCACGAAGCGGACCGTCCCCGGGTATCCGAACTCCTCCAGCGCCACCGCGAGCGACAGGTTCGCCGGCCCGAAGCCGGCGCCCACCGCCGAGTGGACGTGGTCATCCGTCATCGTTCACACACCTTCGGCTCGTCGTGCCCGCCGCGGCGGCGGGACGGGCGGTTCGGGGACGGCTCGGCCCGCGGGTCGGCCCCGCGGATCAGTCCCACAGCGCCTTCGGGGGCCGCGCGCTCGCGCCGGCCGCCACCGGCTCGGCCGGGGCGGTGCCCGCGCCGACCGTCTCGACCACCCGGTTCTCGTCGTCGACGAGGACGACCCTCGGCTGGTGCTCCTCGACCTCGGCCTCGTCGTACTGGGCGTAGCTGATGATGATGACCTTGTCGCCGCGCTGGACGAGGCGCGCGGCGGCGCCGTTCACCACGACCTCGTTGGCGCCGGGCTCGCCCAGGATCGTGTAGGTCTCGAACCGGGCGCCGTTGTTGATGTTCACCACGTGGACCAGCTCGTGCACGCCGATGTCGGCGATCTCCAGCAGTTCCGGGGAGACCGTGAGGGAGCCGACGTAGTTCAGGTCGCTGTCGGTCACGGTCGCACGGTGGATCTTCGAGTGCATGAAGTTGCGCAGCATGTTCTCTCCTCGGATCGGTTTCTTCGTGCGGATGGGCGGTGTGGTCAGCGGCGGGCGAGGGAGATGCCCCGGAAGCGTCCGGAGGGGGGCTCGGCGACGTCCTCCAGCAGCGGGGGCGGCTCCGGCGGCGGCGCCCCGGCGAGCGGGTCGCCGGGCGAATCGGCGGTGCTGGTCTCGAAGGCGGTCGCGACCCCGGCGGCCAGGTCAGGCGTCACCGGCCAGGCGAGCACGCGGAGCGCCCAGAGGAACATCAGCGCGCCGGACACCTCGCTCGGGTCGTCGGTCCGCAGCCGCGCGCCGCGCAGCGCCAGCACCTCCAGGTGCAGCGCGAGCGCCTCGGCGGCGCGGCGGATGCTGAACGTGTCGAGCGCGTAGGCGCTCTCGAACCGCCGGACGGACGCCTCCAGCGCGCTGCGCCACCAGGGCGAGGGCGGCGCGTCGATCCTGCGCCCGGCCAGCCGCTCGTTCAGCGCGGCGTCGATCACGGCGAGCGGCTCGTCGAAGCGGGTCTTGAGCGTCGCGGCCGCCACCTGCTCGGTGAACTCCGACTGCTGGAGCTCCGGGCTGGTCAGCGCCAGGACGAAGCGGGCGCGGTCGCGCCCGGCGCCCGCCAGGTAGTCGCCCGCCCAGACGACGTCGCCTTTGCTGGTCGAGAACTTCCGGCCTTCGAGCAGGAAGTACTGATTGGTGATCGTGCGGGTCGCGGGCCGCTCGACCGGCAGGCCGTGCTCGACGGCGAGCAGCGACAGCGCGAGGTAGACGAACGCGTTGTAGAAGCCGTTGTCGATCCCGATGAACTGGACCAGTTCGTCGCAGGCGCCCGCGCGGGACTCCCGTCCGGCGATCGCGTCCCGGGTCTCGCGGGCCCGCCGGAGCCAGTAGAGGTGGCCGACGTAGATCTCGGGCCAGGCGTTCACGGTCTGCGGGGGCGCGTCCGGGCCGTCCCAGTCGACGGAGATCCCCCAGTCGCCCGGATAGGTGACCGGGATGGCGGGGAGCCGTCCGGCGAGGGTCTCGGCCACCACGCCCCGCAGGTCGGGGCGCTGGGCGGCGCCCTCCGGCGACGCGTAGAAGCCGGTGATCATCGAGCGGTACCGCTCCAGGTCGAGCACCCAGATCGGCACCCGCTCGCGTGGCGGGGCCGGGCCGCCGTCCTCCACCGGCAGCAGCGCGCCGGGAAGGTTGTAGAGCCCGCACGCCTCGCAGACGCCCGCCCTGGCGTGGGCCAGGCAGGAGGGGCACCGGCCGGTGACGAACGCCTCGGCCCGGTACTCGCCGCTCTCCGCGTCGTAGGGCAGTTCGACCTCGCGCCGGTCGAACGCGCCCGCCTCCCAGAGCGTCGTGAAGAAGGTGCGGACGAAGGTCTCGTACCGTTCGTCCGGCCGCTCGAAGAGGTCCACGTCGACGGCGGCGGCGCCGAGCGTCCCGCGCACGCCGGCGAGCGCCTGCCGGATGAGCGCCTCGGGGGTCGTCCCGAGCCGCCGCGCCGTCGTGACCACGTAGGTCTGGTTGTCGTCCGTGCTGGACGCGAAGGCCACGTCGTTCCCGAGGATCTTCTGGGACCGGGCGCAGACGTCGCTCGCCAGGACCGGCCCGGACAGGTGCCCGAGATGCAGGTCCCCGTTCGGGGTCGGCGGGGAGAACGTGACGTCGACCCGGCGCGGCCCGCCGTCGGAGGCGCCCCTCGGCTCAGCCATGGTCCGCGCCCTCCGAGCCGGGCTCCGGCTGGAGCCAGTAGATGCTGACGAACGTCAGCGCCTCGGTGTCGCTCCCGTTGGTGACGACGTGGTCGTTGCCGTTCGGGACGTAGATGACGTCGCCCGGCTCGACCGGACGGCTCTCCGCGCCGATCCGCACCGTGCCCGACCCGCTCGTGAAGATGAACGTCTCGTCGGTGGCGTGCCGGTGCTCGGTGCTGGACTCCAGCGGCCGGATCGAGCACAGCGTGCTGTTCCACGGCGGGACGACCACCCCCTCCCACGGATACAGCTGGCGGATGTCGCAGCCGTTCTTGCGGATCTGCCGATCCCCGGTCTCGGTGCGCACGTACATGCGGGTTCTCCTTCTGGTCGCGGTCGGACGCCGCTCGGAGGCGGGCGGTATCAGCGGAGGGCGAAGATGCGTTCGAGCACGTCGTCCTCGAACGACTCGGGCGGCACCTCGAAGGGCCCCTTGAAGGTCGCGAGGCGGGACCCGGCGAGCACCGGGTCGGTGGGCCAGGACTTCGCGTAGGCGAGGCGGCGGGCCGCGCCCTCCGGGGTGAACGTCATGTTGATCGTCGTGCGGACCCGGCCGGACGCCCGGAGCCTGCGCATCCGCACCTCGCGCTCGCGGCCGTAGGGGGCGAACGCGCGCGGCGTCCAGTCGCGCTCCGTGCGGAGGACGTCCCAGACGACCCGGGCGTCGCGCAGCGCGACCGAGAGCCCCTGGCCGATGATCGGGTCGGTCCAGCCCGCCGCGTCGCCGATCAGCACGGCGCCCGGGACGTAGGGGACCTCCGTCCACGAGTCGTTCATCGGATAGAACGCGCACGACTGGGACGCGCGGGCCGCGCCGAACATCTCGCTTCCGGGGATGCAGCGGAACTGGAACGCCTTCAGGAACGCCTCGCGCCGGTCCGGGCCCGCGAAGCGGCCCTTCTGGGCGACGTCGTGCAGCAGGTACAGGCGGGCCTTGCCACCCGACCGGGGGAAGACGAAGTAGAGCAGGTCCCCTTCCGTCCCGATCGAGGTGATGTGCACCGGCCAGGCGTCCAGGTCCTCGACCAGGAGCCCGCCGCCGAGCGAGTTCGGCGGCGTCTGGGTCAGCGGGACGCCGAGCTGCCGCCGCACGGTGGAGGTCCGCCCGTCGGCGCCGACGACCAGCCGGCAGGGCGCCTCGTACTCGGCGCCGCCGTGCTCGTACCGGACGCTCGGGGCCGCCCCGCCGGTCACCCGCACGTCCCCGACGCCGCGCACGACGGTCGCGCCCGCGGCCTCGGCCGCCGTCGCGAGGGCCTCGCACGCCTCGGGGTGGCCGACGTCGAGGACGCCGCGGATGCCGGGGAGCATCTCGTCCAGCTTGAGCGCGTTCCCCAGCGCGACGTCCGGGTCCACGACCTCGTCGAACCCCACGAAGCGGTTCACGTAGGTGCCGCCCGCGTCGAGGACCGCCTGTTCGAGCCCGAGGCGGATCAGCTCCAGGACGCCCCAGCAGTTGATCACCTCGCCGCGGACCTTGTCGCGGTAGACCACCTGCCGCTCCAGCAGGAGAACCCCGTGCCCGTCCCTGGCGAGCACCGCCGCCAGGGCCGAGCCCGCGATTCCGCCGCCGACCACGACGACATCGACGCGTTTGGCCTTCACCATTGGATCCCCTAAGCGATGTGGGCGGGGACGCGGGCCGGCCGTCCGGTCGGGATCACCTCGATCTCCGCTGGGCTGCCCCGCTCCTTTCCCGACCATCGTCACAAGGGCGGATGATTGGCGGGAGGTCGCACATGGACATCGGGCGAACAATTCTGGCCACCGCGCTGCTCGCAAGGGTTTGAGATCGGCGACCTTTGCCAGGCTGTGATCTGCGCGCCGGTGACCCTGGGTACACCGGGGCTCGGCTCAGAGAATGGTCGTGCCCCTCACGACAGAGGACCGCGGACGGCGTGGTGCCGTCCGCGGCCATTGGCGGGTCGTGCCGGGTTGTCAGCGGCGCGCCGGGCGCGTGTTCCGCCTGGGGGAAAGGGGGCGGCTCAGTGACTTGCTCAGTTCTGCCAGGCGCTTCCACTCCGTCACGCGCTTCGCCGCGATGGCACGTACCAAGGGCGCACTGTGCGGAGGGATGTTGTTGATGATCGTCCGCCACCGTTCGAGCTCGACCTCCGTCGCGATCAGCATCCGGAGCAGCTGCCGCCCGGACTCGGTGCCGCGGAACGCCGGGTCCCGCGTCAGCTTCCGCAGCACCGCCTCGGTGTCCTCCGGAAGGGACTCGGCGGACTCGGTGGACTCGGCGAACCCGGTCGCCTCCGCGGTCGCGGGGGCCGGCGCCCCGTCCTGGAGGGCCGGCGCCTCGCGCTCGGGAGCCGGCGCCTCGTCCGCGCCGGTGTCACCGGGCGGCGGGACGCATCCGCCGCGCCCTTCGGGCACGGGGTTCTCGCCCCGTTTCAGCCTTTCCCGCACGTCCCGGGCGGTGCTCACCGAGACCCCCGCGGTGGCGGCGAGTTCGCGGAGCGACATGCCGGAATCCTCCGACAACCGGTTCGCGATGGTCCGGCGCCCTTCCGCGCTGCTCACCGGGCGCAGCCGCCCGTCGCGGCCGATCCGGGCGTCCAACTGCGGAATTTCCCCACTCGCGTGGCGGCGCAGCTTGCCGACGGTCTTGGAGCTGATACCGGCCCATTCGGCCACCGCGCGGTCGGACCAGTACGGATGCGAGGTCATGATCCGGATAGCGGCGCTCCGGCGCTCGGCCAGCGTGAGCGGCAGGCCGTGCCCGACGTTCAGCCGCACCGACAGGATGAAGGCGTCCTCCTCCGAGCCCTCGAACATCCGCGCCTTCATCGTCGTTCGGCCGCGCCGGGCGGCCGCGCGCAGCCGGTGGACGCCGTCGATCACACGCATCGTCCGGCGGTGGACGAGAATGGGTTCCAGCTCGCTCTCCGTCTCGGCCAGCACCCGAATGTGCGCGGCGTTCTCCCGGCGCATGCGGGGCGAATGCGACGGCGACAGTTCCGTGATCGGAACATCCTGCGTCGGGAGTGAGCTAAGAAGGCCGATTAAGCCTGCCGGGGTCATGACCTGGCCCGTCGACAGAGCCGCCTCGGGAAGCGCGACGTCCACTGACCGCTCCTTGCATGGGAACCATTAGCAAAAGAAGACCACACGACCGGTTTTCTTTCAAGAAGCGAATATGTGACTCACACCACAGCGGGGTATTATGATCAATATATGCGCTGGTCAAGCACGCCATGCGAACGCGAAATAGTTTCGGTCACGCATTTATTCGTACCAACTAAATCCGACCAGTCGGTTAGCATTCCCACCGACTCCGAACGCCTCGCGCACAAGTGCGGAGCACTCACCGTGACCACCGGGTCGGCCCGCCGGGCGCACCGGTGCGGCGCGGGACCCGCCGCGCGGCCGGGCGGGAGGGCCGACGCCTCGCGGCAGAGGGGGGTGACCATGGCGCCAGTCCGAATCTGAGGTGCCTTCCCGGCACCTGACCGAGCCCCTATTCTCAAGCATTGACAAAGCGTCCACTGACTCTGTCAGTCCCGGGCCTTTTAGGAGGCCACCACCTTGCCCCAGCAACAGCGTGCGATACGCACCCGCCAGGTGATCCTGTCCGCCGCCGCGAAGGTGTTCGAGGAGCGCGGATACACCGCCGCGAGGTTAGGGGAGATCATCGAACGGGCGAACGTGACCAAGGGGGCCGTCTACTTCCACTTCCAGTCGAAGGCGGAGCTGGCGCTCGCCGTCATGGACGAGCAGCGACGCTTCGTGCCCCCGTCGGCGCCGCGCCCCTCGCCGCTCCAGGACACGATCGACCTGACCCACCGGGTCGCGCGCGACCTCCAGGAGAACGTGGTGCTCCGCGCCGCCGTCCGGCTCGTGATCGAGCAGGGCTCGTTCACGATGCCCAACCCCTCGGCGTACCTGATGTGGGTCCGGTCGCTGCGCGGGCTGCTCGACGCGGCCCGCGAGAACGGCGACCTGCGTCCGGAGGTGGACCTCGACGACGTCGCCGACCTGGTGGTCGGCGCGCTCACCGGCATCCAGCTGATGGACCAGGTCCTCACCGGCCGCAGCCTGTTCACCCTGAAGATCACCAACCTGTGGCGCTACCTGCTCCCCGGCCTGACCACCCCGGAGCGGCTGGCCGCGCTCCGCCCGGAAGGCTCCCTGCCCGCCGAGCCGTAATAGCTTGTGCGGATGGGGCAGTCCCGGTTTCCGCGCGGCCGCAGGGCCGACGCGATCGTCGCCGCCGCGGCGTTCGCCCTGGACCTCGCCGAGCTGCTGATCCGCGCGGTCGGCCACGCCCCCTCCGGCCGGATGCTTCTCGTCGCGGCCGGGCTGGCCGCGGCGGCGGCGGCGCTGACGGCACGGCGGCGCCACCCCGTGGCCACGCTCGTCATCGTGGTCGCCTTCGACCTGCTGCGCGGCGCGCTCGCCGGGTCGTGGAGCGACTCGATCAGCACGGTGTCCCTCGTCGCCCTCTACAACGCGGGCCGGTACCTGCCGGTCGCCCGGGGGTGGGCGGCCGGCGGCGGCGCCGTCGCGCTGCTGGCGGTGCCGGTCACCGTCCGGACGGGCGCCGGCGGCCTGGCCGACGAGCTGCTCACGAACTTCCTGGTGGTCGTCGTGGGCCAGCTCATGGCGGCGCGGGAGGAGCTCACGCGCCGCCACCGCGCGCAGGCGGTCGAGGCGGCCGTGCACGACGAGCGGCGCCGGATCGCCCGCGAGCTGCACGACGTCGTGGCGCACCACATCGGCGTCATGAACGCGCTGGTCGGCGCCGCGCGGACCACGATGACCCGCGCCCCGGAGGAGTCCCGGGAGGCCCTGGAGGCGGCGGAGCGGACGGCGCGGGAGGCGATGGTCGAGATGCGGGAGATGCTGGCGGTGCTCAGGGCCGAGGACGGCACCGACACCGGCGGCGGTGAGCCCGCGACGGCGGGCGGTGTGGCGGCGCTGGTCCGGCGGGCCGGGGAGACGGGCGTCCCGGCCGCGCTGGAGGTGTCCGGTGTTCCGCGCCCGTTGCCGTCGTCGGTCGACCGCGCCGTCTACCGCGTGGCGCAGGAGGCGCTCACCAACGTCCGCAAGCACGCGGGCGGGGCCCGCGCGACGGTCCACCTGCGGTACGCGCCCGACGCGGTCGGCGTGGAGATCACCGACGACGGCCCGGGGAGCGGGCCGCCCGAGGAGGGGCACGGCCTGCGGGGGATGGCCGAACGGGTGGCGCTGTGCGGCGGGACGATGCGGGCCGCGCCCCGTCCGGAGGGCGGGTTCCGCGTCGCCGCGCACATCCCGCTGCCGTCGCCGGCGGACCACGACGCCGGCGCCGCCTCGCCGGGCCGCCCGCGATGATCCGGGTCCTGATCGCCGACGACCAGGCACTGATCCGGGTGGCGTTCCGGATGATCGTGGGCGCGCAGCCCGACATGGAGGTCGCCGGCGAGGCCGCCGACGGGGCGGCCGCGGTCGCCCTGACCCGGCGGCTGCGACCCAACGTGGTGCTCATGGACGTCCGGATGCCGGAGCTGGACGGCATCGAGGCGACCCGGCGGATCATCGACGCCCTGCCCCGCACACGCGTGCTCGCCGTGAGCACCTTCGACCTGGACGAGCACGTCGTCGCGGCCCTGCGCGCGGGCGCGTCGGGCTTCCTGCCGCTGGACGTGTCGCCGGAGGAGCTGACCGAGGCGATCCGGATCGTCCACCGGGGGGACGCCGCCGTGGCGCCGCGCCTGCTGACCTACCTGATCGGCACGTTCATCCGGACGGCCCGGCCGCGCCCCGCCGCCGTACCGCCCACGCTCGCGGGCCTGAGCGCGCGTGAGCTGGACATCCTCGTCCTCATCGCGCGGGGGTCGTCCAACGCCGACATCGCCGGGGCGCTGTCCATCTCCGAGTCCACGGTCAAGAACCACGTGACGAGCGTGTTCGGCAAGCTGCGGATACGGGACCGCGCGCAGGCGGTCATCGCCGCCTACGAGGCGGGGCTGGTCACTCCGGGCGACGGCGCGAAGGCCGCCGGCGGCGGGCGGCCGCCCGCCTCGTCCGCCCGACCAGAGGACTAGGAACCCGGTCCTAGCGCGCCGCACGGGATCGTCGGGCAGGCCGAAGCGGTGCCGGGACCGCGACACCTACGTTTCGATCCATGGACTCTGCGAAGAACGGCCGCCTTCCCCGGCGGACGCTGTGGCGCGCGACCGCCGCGGCCGCCGCGGTGCTCTCCGTCGTGGTCGTCGGGCTGGTGGGAGCCCCGCCGACGCGGGGACGGGCGGCGGCGGCGACCACCGTGCAGGGGGAGTCGCCGGTCAGGACGAACATCCCGGTGGCGGAGGACGGCCGGGCATCGGGCGGCGCCTACCTCAAGCTGGACACCACCCGGAGACCGCCGTCCGGCGGGTGGTACGCCACCTACCGCGTGAACGCCCCGGCGGACGGTGCATACCGGATGGAGGTGGCGGCCACCTCCCCCGTCGAGCAGTGGGGGCAGCAGGCGTGGGGGTCGTACTTCGACCTGTCGGTCAACGGGGCGCCGTTCGCGCAGGCCGCCTGGTCGCAGCCGCGCTGGACCGGCTCGCCGCACGCGTGGGGCGACCTGTACCGGCTGCGGCTGGACGACGTGGAGCTGAAGCGCGGAGCCAACACGGTCACGTTCAGGGTGGACGGGGCGGTGGCGGCGGCCCCGGCCGTCCGGTACCGGCTGCTGCTGGACGCGTTCACGCTGGCGCGGACGGACCTCGCGCTGCGCGAGGTGGGTTCGGCCACCCCCGGCAACATCGGCGTCTACCGGGACGGCGAGCGCGCGGACCTGCTCCTGCGCCTCAACGCCCGCACGCCGACCGCGTGGCCCGTCCGGTACGAGATCCATGACTACTTCGGGCGCCGCGTCGGTGCGGGCACCGCGACGATCCCCGCCGGGGCGGCGTCGGCGACCGTCCCGCTCCCCGGCCTGCCGGCCGGCAACTTCCGGGTGAGCGCGTCGCGGCCGGGGTCCTCCGGCGGCGCGGTCGTGGGCCACCTCGCGCGTCTGCCCGGGCGCAGGCCGGTGACCGGGGAGGCCAACCGCTTCGGCGTGAATGTGTGGGCGGCGGGCGTGGTGCCGCCGTCGCGGCTCGACCCGGTGCTGGCGGCGATGCGGGAGATGGGCGCCGGGCACGCGCGCGACGGCGACGACTGGCCGACCGCCGAACCGTCCCGGGGCCGGTACGTCTCGACCCCCTACGACGCGCTGGTCCGCGCGTACCACGCCCACGGCCTGACGTCGATGGACACGATCACCGAACCCCCCGGCTGGGCGGTGCCGCCGACGTCCGCGCCGCTGCCCGCCGACCTGCGGGACGCCTACGCGTTCGCCCGGCAGCGCGCGGGCAAGACGGGCGCGGCGCGCTCCGACGCGATCCATCTGTCCAACGAGCCGGAGTCGGACGACACCGCGAGCACCGGCGACCAGCAGGCGGCCTACGTCAAGGCCGCCGCGCTCGGTGCGGCCGACCGTCGCGGGCCGCGGCAGGCCACCGTGCTGCCCACCTACTACGTGCCCGGCTACTTCCAGGACCTGGTGCTGCAAAACCAGGTCGCCGGCTACGCCGACTACTGGGCCTGGCAGGCGTACCCGAACGGATACCCGGACCCGGTCAACCCGCGGCTCCCGGCGGAGGACCTCAGGAAGCACCGGGAGTTGAAGCGGCTCCACGGGGCCCGGACGCCGCTGTGGGCGGCGGAGGCCGGCGCGTACATCCGGTCGTCGCCGGACGGGCTGAGCCGGGAGAGCCAGGTCACCCAGGCGCGTTATCTGGTCCGGTCGACCGTGGAGGGCTTCGCCGGGGGCGTGGCAAGGTCCTACTGGTTCAGCGGGACGCCCATCGGCTACCTCTCCGCCGGGGGCGGCGAGGAGGCCGTGTACTTCGGGCTTCTGAGCCCGACGTTCCAGCCTTGGCCCGCCTACAGCGCGCATGCGGCGATGGCCTCGATCCTGGGCGAGGCGGACCATGTCGGCCCCGCGCGAGGGCTGCCGGACGGCGTCACCGGCCAGGTGTTCGCCGCGCACGGGAAGACGGTCACCGTGGTCTGGGCGGACAAGCCCACCCGGGTGGACGTGCCGACCCCCGGCCGCCGCGTCGAGATCCTCGACATCATGGGCGCACGCCAGGGCGTCGCCACGCCCGCGCGGAACGGGACCGTGCGCGTGGCGGCCTCCCCCGACCCCGTCTACCTGGCCTCGGACGCCGCCGCCCCGAAGACGGCGCCCGCCGCCGCACCGGTTCGCCGCGCGAAGCCGTCGAGGGCCGAGCACATCGTGCTCGCCCAGCGGTTCGCGCCGCGGAACGCCGCCCCGAACAAGAACGGCGACGGGACGGAAGGGCCGCCCCACGGCTACCGGCTGGATCCCGCCACCTCCATGAACCTGGACGTGTACAACTTCAGCGACACGGCCCAGACCGTGACGGTCACCGCCCGCGCGTACGGGGGCTGGAGCGTTCGCCCGTCCACCGGGTCGGCGGCGACGGTGCGGGTGCCCGCCCACGGCCGGGTCAGCGTGCCCCACACCGTCACGGCGCCCGCCGCGGTCCGGCGCGGGGTGGACTATCCGCTGGTCTTCGACGCCACCACGGACGGGCGGCCGGTCACGCCGTCGGTGGGCCGGGTCCAGCGCCCGGCGGCGAAGCCCGGGACGCCGGTGCCGCTGGCCCCCTCGATCACCGATCTCTCGCCCCGGGGCGGGACGACCGTCGCCGGCCCCCGCGTGAGCCTGAGCGCCCGCGTCACCGACGCCCTGTCAGGTGTCGACGCACGGCGGCTCACGCTCCAGGTGGACGGCCGCGACGTGCCCGCGCGGTTCGACCCGTCCACCGGACGCCTCACCGCGTCCGCGCGGCTCGCGCCGGGACGGCATGAGGTCTGGGTCCGCGCGTACAACAGGGCGCACGCACCATCCCAGGCGTCAGCCGCCTTCACCGTCGCCGGGCTCAGGAGGACCGGCTCCTGACCGCCCACGCGCGGACCAGGGTCTGGTCGGCACCCGCCGCGGAGGCGCGCAGCGAGACGAATCCCGACGCGGGGTTCCGCACCGTCGCGACCCAGTCCCCGCCCCTGCGCCGGACGCCCACCGGCTTCCACGTCCTGCCGTCGTCATAGGAGATCTGGAGGGTCGGCCTGGCGTCCGGTGCGCGATCCACCCTCAAGGCCAGCTCCTGCTCGGCCCCGGCGACGGCGGACGCGTCGTCGCCGAGGGGCGTGCGGTACTGGATCGACGGGAGGTGGACGATGCCGTCCCGCACGGAGAACCTCCACTCCGCGTGCTGGCGGGTCGCCAGCGGCGAGTAGGAGGCGGCGCGCACCTCATCGACGGTCAGCGTGTAGTCCCCGGGCGGGGGGACGGGCCACTTGTGGGCCGTGCCGGGCTCGTCGCTCTCGTAGACGACCTGTCCCTTGGCGTCCCGCAGGACGGAGGAGCCGGTCGCTCCCGCGTAGGGCGCCAGGATGCTGCGGCCGTCCCAGGTCGAATGCATGAAGACCGCCAGCGCCGGTTCGCCCCCGCTCCCCCAGATGACCAGCGGGGTGGCCGGGCCGAGTGGGGCCGGGGTCAGGTTCCACTTGTGCGGGCCCGGCTTCGCGAACCGCACGGTCCGGTACCAGAGTTCGGTCTGGTCGAACCCGAAGCCGCAGTCCGGCGTCGTGTTCATCCAGTCGACCCTCCAGTCGATGCCCGGCGTGTAGTACTCGGTCCGCGTGACGGGCCCGGCACCCGCACCGGTGAAGAAGCCGACCCAGCCGCCTTCGGCCCAGGCCGCGGCGGCGTGCCCGCCCACGCAGACGGGGCGGCCCTCCGTCCCGTACCGGACCGCCACCTCGGCCATGTCCGCGGTCCTCACCCGGAACTCGGGCTTCGCCGGCACCCTCCCCTTCTCCTCGGTCACCACGTTGTACACGTACGGGCTTCCGGACTCCGCGCCGTTCCTCGTGATGACCGCCTGGGCGCTGAAGTGCAGGCCCGCCTCGGTGGCGGTCGGCGTGACGTAGCCGTTCTCGATCGGGATCCCCCAGACCGTGACCGTGGGGGCGCCGCCGAGCCGCTGGGCGATCCGGATCATCCCGTCCAGCATGCGGGCGTCCGCGCGGTCCACGGAGACGGAGACCGGCCGGGCCTCCCGGGCGTCCAGCACGAGCGCGGTCGTGCCCTTCACCGCCACGCGGGGACGGTAGACCACGGCGGTGGACGGGCGGCCCTTGGCCTCGGGCGTCTCCACGTACGCCACCACCGCGTACTCGCCCGCCGGGAGCTCCCCTTCGAGGTGCCCGTCGACGAGATCGCCGTAGAACGCGTCACTCCCATCGAGAGGGTGGAAGACCACGACATTCGCGTCGGATGTGGCCGGGGCCTCGCCCCTCCGGTCGAGGACGTCCACGAGCACCTTCACCCCGTTCGCGGTCCGGGACGCGAGCGGCCGCCTCGTCGCGGGCCGGTTCACGGGCTCGGTGACGGCGTCGTTCCGCAACCCCCGCGGGTACCGGTCGCGGACGGACGCGGCCGGTTCCGGCGCGGGTGCCGCCGCCGGTGCCGCCGGTGCCGCCGCCCGGTGCGGAAGCGCGAACGCCGCCGACGACGCGGCCGCCGCGATGAGCGTGATCATGGCGGTGCTCTTCCTGACTGCCAAGGATCTCCCTCTCCATGCGCGCCCGCGCGGGCGCGCGGGTCTCGTCTGGAGGGGTGTCCGGCACCTGGAGATCATTTCTTCCGAAATGCTCGTCCGGGAGCCGGACATTCTCCGACCGTCGGGCACGCGGCGCACCCTCGGGCGCCCGCCGAGAGGAGATGGCTTGGGACACGAACGCTCGGCCCGGTTCGAGGAGCTGTACGCGGCGCACCTCGGACACGTCACGGGCTACGTGCGGCGCCGTACGGGCGACCCCGACGACGCCGCCGACGTGATATCCGAGACCTTCCTGGTCGCCTGGCGCCGCCTCGACGACGTCCCGCCGGGCGAGGAGGCGCGCTTCTACCTGTACGGCGTCGCGCGCCGGACGCTGGCGAACCTGCACCGGGGCCAGCGGCGGCGCCGCGACCTGACGGCGCGGATCGGCCGGCGCCTCGCCGCCGACCTGGCGGCCGCACCGGCCCCGGAGCCGGACCGTCCCGAGATCGGCGCGGCCTTCCGCGCGCTGCCGGACGCCGACCGGGACCTGCTCGGCCTGGCCTCCTGGGAGGGGCTCGACAACGGCCAGATCGCCTCCGTGCTCGGGGTGAGCCGCAACGCGGTCCGGATCCGGCTGCACCGGGCCCGCCGCCGGTTCGCCCGCGAGCTGGAGCGCCGGGGGATCGCCCGCGCGCCCGCCGCCAAGCCCGAGCGCCCCGCACCGGAAACCCCCGTACCGTCCAGAAAGGTAGGGTCCGCATGACCAGCGACCTCGACTCCCTGATCCGCCACGCGGCGCCGCTCTCGGACGCCGAGGCCCTGCGCCCGGTGCGCGATGAGACCCGGCGGGAACTGCTCGAACGGATCACGTTCGCGGAGGCCGGCGAGGCGGCTCCCGCGCCGCGGCCGCACCGCCGCCGCTGGAGGATCGGACTGCCCGTCGCCGTGGGGGCCGCCTGCGCCGTCGCCGTGGCGGCGCTGGTCGTGCGGCCCGGTGGGCACGCTCCGGCGCCGTCCACGAGCGGCGGGCCCGGCGGGTTCGATCCGCGGCCGGTCGCGGCGCTGAGCTTCACCGAGCGCAAGGGCTACATCGACGTCCGGATCAAGGACCCGCTCGCCGATCCGCAGCGCTACCGGAAGGAGTTCGCCGCCCACGGCATGCGGATCGACCTGATCATGGTTCCGGCCTCGCCGAGCTTGGCCGGCACGATCGTCATGCAGGACGACGGGGGCCCGGACAAGCGGCAGATCGTGCCGATCGAGGAGGGACGCTGCGTGACCGGGGGCGGCGGCGACGGGAAGTGCGTCCGCGGCCTGCGCATCCCGACCGGCTACCGCAACACCGCGGGTATCTCGTTCGGCCGCGAGGCCCGCCCCGGCGAGCGGTACGACAGCACCAACAGCGCCTTCGCGCCGGGCGAGGTCCTGCACTGCCTCGACGTCAGGGGCCTCACGGTCGAGCAGGCGGACCGGCGCCTCAGGCAGCGCGAGGTGACCGCCACGATGTTCCACTGGGAGACCGGCACCGAGGGCTACACCGAGGGCCGCGACAAGCTGCCCGGCAACTGGTACGTCACCAACGCCGATCCCTGGGCCCCGGGCCAGGTCATGCTGTCGATCCAGAAGGACCGTCCGGCCGTCAGGGACACCGCTCACGACAGGGCCCTGTTCAAGGGCTGCTGATCCCGCGGTTGTGAAGGATTAGCACGAAAGCGTATAGTCCGAAATCGTGAAATCCGACATCGTGGCTTCCGGGTGGTCGCCGCTGCTCGCGTTGCAGCGGGCCACCCACGCCACCCTCCAGGTACTGTCCGCCGAGCTGGTCGATCTGGACCTGACCGGCTCCGAGATCAACGCCCTGGCGAACCTCGCCGACGGGCGCGGCCGGACCGTGTCCGAACTCGGCGCGGCCGTGGGCAGCCGTCCCACGACGCTGACCAGCGTGCTCGACCGGCTGGAGCGGCGCGGTCACATCACCCGGGGCACCCGTCCCGGAGACCGCCGGGCGGTGCTCATCGAACTCACGCCGTCCGGACGGGCGGCCGCCGCCACGATCCGGGACGCGGTCGCCGACGTGGAGCACCGCGCGCTCGACGGCCTGCCGGACGAGGCGCTCGTCCACCTGCGCGCCGCCCTGCGAGCGCTGACGGAGGTCTCCTCATGAGCACCGCCCCCGCCGACTTCGACGCGTTGATGGCCGAGGTGATGGCGGGCGCCGAGCGGTTCGGCCATCGCGAGCACGTCCATCTGACCTGGTTGGCCGTGCGGCGGGTCGGGACGGTCGCGGCGGTCGGCCTTGTCGGCGGCGGCATCCAGCGCACCGCGCGCTACGCGAACGTGCCCCAGAAGTACCACGCGACCATGAGCCGGGCCTGGGTCGAGCTGGTCGGTCACCACGCGGCCGAACGCGGCGAAGAGGACTTCGGCGTGTTCGTCGGCCGCCATCCCGCCCTGCTCGACAAGCGCCTTCTCACCCGCTTCTACCGTCCGGCGACCCTGGCCTCGCCACCGGCCAGGAACGGCTGGGTCGCACCCGATCTCGCCCCGTTCCCATGGCAGGACGCGAGCCGCGCGGGTTAGCCGTCCCGGTCGCCCCGTCCGGCCCGGTGGACGCGCGGGACGTTCGTCGGCCGGCCTCGGCGGTCGCCGCGCGGTGCCGCGGCGGCCCGCCGAGGCCGGCGGCGGTCATGGCCGGCGGCCGAGGACGGCGAGGGCCCGGTCGAACGCGGAGTCGCGGTCGGCCGCGAACTCGGCCGGGGTGAAGACGGGCGTGCGGATGTGCGGCGGCACCCCGGCCCCGTCGAAGGTCCTCCCGTCCCGGGTGAGGAACTCCTCGTTGGGCACCCAGAGGCTCCAGTCGTTGGGCAGCGGGCATTCCATGATGTCGGAGAAGACGCCCTGGGTGTTCTGCCCGATCCGGACCACCCGTCCGGGCCGCGCCATCAGGGCCTGGGTGAAGGTCTCCCCCGCGCTGTTGGTGGTGTCCGAGGTGAGCAGGGCGATCGGCCCGGTGTAGCGGGGCGCGGCGGCGGGCCTGACCGTGATCGGCTGCGGACGGGTGAACCGGGTGGCGTCGCCCGGGTCGTTGCGGGCCCGCTTGCGGTAGGCGAGGAACGGCCGGTCGGTGAGCCGGGCGGCCAGTTGCAGGCCCAGCGCGTCGTAGCCGCCGGGGTTGTACCGGACGTCGATGATCAGGCCGCGCATCCGGCGCTCCGGGGTGATGATCGCGTCGAGGGCCTGGGCGAGCCGGGCCCGGTCGGCGGCGTAGTCGAAGTCGCTCCCGGTCTCGTACCCGAAGAACCCGGCGACCCGCAGGTAGCCGACCCCGCCAGGCAGCTCGGCGAACGTGAGCTGGCCCGCCGCGTAGTCCTTCCCCTTGCCGCGCAGGTCGCGGCGGTCGATCAGCTCCTTGACGCGGGCACCCAGCTTGCGGGTCGTCGGCTGGGTGCCCGGTCGCAGGCCGGTGAAATTCCGTTCGCCCGCGAAGACACCGGTGTGCGCGTCCCCCAACGGCTCGATCATGTCCCGCAGGATCTCGAAGAGCCGCTCGTCGGTGGTGCGCGCGTTCACCATCGGCCGGTACCGCCTCCGCTGGGCGGCCCAGTCGACGTGCCGCTGCCGGAAGAAGGGGTAGTTCTCGGCGAAGGTCTGCCAGAAGACGTCGAACGTCCCCACCGGCCCGGACGGCTGCGGTGCGCCGCAGGTGGCCGGAGCCTTGGCGAGCCTGATCAGGCCGAGGTCCCCGGTGGACCCGACGGAGTGGAGCTTCGCGACGTCCGGCCGTCCACCCGGCCGGAGCGTGATCGTGTTGCCGTCGCTCAGCCGGTAGACGGCGGCGGCCCCGGGACGCGGCGTCCCGACACGGGTCGCCTCGTCAACGGGCAGGCAACTGATGGCGGTCGTCTGGAAGAGCGTCGCCTTGGACGGTTGGACCGACAGCACCATGCCGTAGCCGTCCGTCCGCCAGAGACCCGTCACGGACGCGGCGGGCGACGCGGGCGCGGCCGTCGCCGCGGGCGCGGTCAGTGCGGGGGCGGTGATGAGTGCCAGCGAGAGCGCGGCCGCGAGGGTCGGGGCTCGCATCAGTGGTTCTCCTCAGGTCGGAGGGTTCCAGGGAAGAGGGTTTCCAGGAAGAAAGCGCGGACGGCGTCGTCGTGGTACTCGCGCCGAAGTCCTCACCCCAGCCTCCTGCGCCGCCCCTCCCACCACCAGTGACTAAGGTCGCGCCAACACCCCCACCAACGGCGGGGGTCGCGTTCAGCCCGGGATCGGGATTCTTACCGGGGAGAGGGCGGGCGGGGGTCGGCGCCATTCCTGGGAGAGCAGCACGCTCAGGGTGTAGACGTGCCAGATCTGCTTGGTCCACCGGCCCGGGGAATCGCGGAGCAGGGTGGTGTAGGCGTCGCGGTCGACGATGTCGAACAGGGCCTCCGGGCCGTCCAGGATCTGTTCCTGGAGCAGGTCGCGGAAATTCTGGTCGAAGGAGACCCGCCAGTTGAAGCCGGAGGTCCCGCCGTTGGCGGTCAAGGGGGCGCGGGCCCGCCAGGCGCGCCTGCCGGAGAACAGCGGGCCCCGGCCCCGGTCGAAGCGCCAGCGCTTGCCTTCGGGCGGGATCGCCGCCAGGGGCGGGGCGAGTTCCTGGAGGAGCAGGTAGAAGGGGTATTCGCTGCGCCGCCATTCCGCCGACAGGGCGAGCGCCTCGCGGACGACCCGGTTGTCGAAGAAGGGGTGGTAATAGGGCGTGTTCATGAGCGTCGCGGTGTGCGAGCCGACGATCCACCGGCCGGTGCGGTAGTGCAGGTAGAGCTTGTCGAGGACGTCGAATCCGTCGCTCCTGGCCCGCTCGGCCCACGGCCGGTGCTCGGCGGCGGCCCGCTCGTTGGCGGCGGACGTCATGAACCGCTCGGCCGCGTGGAAGATGAGCCGGACCCGTTTCTGAAGGCCCTCGGCCGAGATGTCGTCCTGGTCGTAAAGGAAACCGCCGCGCAGTGTCTCGCCGCCCGAGCCCGATGTGCGCGGAGCCAGGTCGTACGGCCGATATCTGTTCACGCTCTCATACGCCGAGTTCATGCCCTCGCACATGCGGATGATGTCGTGGGTCCGGGAGAACGGGTGCTGGACATCGACGAAATCCTTGCGCTCCTGGGGGACGGTCAGCTCCACCTCGTGCTCGATCTGGAGCGCCTGAGCGACGCGCGTGCCGAGGACGACGTCCGGGTCGTCCGCGAACCCGTGCGTCGTCGCGGTGAAGGCGACACCGGCCGATCTCAGTACGGCCGCCATCAGCCTGCTGTCGCGCCCTCCCGAGAGGGCGAGCCTCACCGGGTCCTGGTGGCGGGCCAAGGGAGCGGCCGAGGCGACCAGCGCTTCGGCGAGCGGGCGGACGAGTTCGCGCCGCCCCCTGTCATCGCGCGGAGTCTCCCGCGCCGGCGCCGAGGGCTGCCGCCGGACGACGGTCGGCTCACCCGGTACCGCCCGTATCAGCGAACCCGCCGGGAGCGCGTGCACCCCGCGGAAAGGCGTGTCGTCGTTGGCGTGGAAGCCGTGGCGGACGAGGGGGTGCAGCGCCTCCACATCGATATCGACCTCGGGGTCCTCCCGATCGGTCCGCGCGGCCTGGGCCACGAGGTGCACCAGCAGGGCGCGGCTTCCGATGACGCGGAGCCCCCGCGCCTCGGCGTGGTAGACGGGGCAGACCCGGGCCATGGCGGTCGCGGCCTCGGCCCCCTCCGTCCCGGCCCGGAAGATCGAGAAGACGCCGCCCAGTTCCGCGGCGGTCGCGGCGAGGTCGTCCCTGGCGAGCAGGAGGTCCACGTCCCGCTTGGGCTCGGCCAGGTAGCCGCAGTACCCGAGCCGCCACGCCGCGCCGCTGATCACGGTCTCGGGGAGCAGCTCGTGCTCCGGCTCGTTCGTCCAGCCCAGCAGCGCGACCCGGCCGCCGGGCGCCGTCCACTCGACGGCCTTGACGACGTCTGAGGGAACCGGGAACGCCTCATGGATGGCGCGGCGGGCCGCCCGGAACGCCGGCGCGGGAATCCTCTCGCGGGCTTCGCGAGTGGCCAGGACGAGGTAGACGCGCACGCGCCCTCCGCTCCTCGGTGGGACTGAAGCGGAGAATTCACCACGCCCTGGTTAATCAGCGATGAACCATCAACGTCACACGCGAAAACGTTAACGACCTTGAAAGTCCGCCCGGGCACGAATCGCAAAGGAGTTCACGACGATCTCCCGCCAATGCGGTCGGAATCCCCCTCAGCCCTGCCGATCCTCTCGATATCCGAGGCTCGAAACGAGCAAATCAGATGGGCTGTCCATAACAGGCCAGCCGCCCAATACAGCGTTCCTTACCCCCACGCGACGCAACCAACCCAGAACACGAGTTCACGCAACCGTCCCCCGCGTCACCGCCGTTCTGGTGGTCGGGGCAGGGGGCACTCCAGGCGCGGTTCACCGTCACCGAAGGCGTTGTCCACGAACCCGCGGTGGTGCGGACGGCCGGTGCCCGGATGGGCCCGCGAACGGAAGTACGCGCACGGGCGCCCGTTCTGGCGGGTCACGGGTTGCCCTCGGGCTCCAGGGTGCGGGGCGCGGGGCGCAGGCGCGGGGTCCGGCGGATGATGTGGTGGGCGATGCGGCGGCCCGCGAAGTCCGAGCCGTGGACGAAGCGCATGACGGGCCCGAAGGTCGCGGCGGCGGCCAGGCCCGCGAAGTACAGGCCGGGCAGCGAGGACTCGAAGTCGCGGGTCAGCACCGGGGCGCCGAGGCGGGTGTCGACGCGGACGCGGATCTCGGGCGAGAGCATCGTCAGCCGCTGGACGTTCGGGACGAAGCCCGTCGCGGCGATGATGTGGTCGGCCTCGATGACCAGGCGGTCGCCGGTGCGGTCGACGGTGGTCAGCGCGATGCCGTCGTCCTGCTCGACCGCCTTCACCAACTGCCGGCCGGTCGTGACCTGGACGCGCTCGTCCAGGCGGTCGCGCAGCCACCACGCGCCCGCTGGGGGCAGGGTCTCGCGGACGATCCGCTGCCGCCTGCGGTAGGGCAGGTGGCGGACGAGGCCGGGCCGCTCCGCCCACAGCCACGTCCGGTAGCCGGTGCCGAGGCCCGAGCGGGGACCGCCGGCGATCCTCGCGCGGAGCGGGCGGGGCTCCCGCGGGACGGTGTTCCAGTCGAGCGCCCCGCGCCGGGCGACGACGTGCGGGCGGGCGCCCGCGTCGGCCAGCAGGACCGCCGTCTCCAGCGCGGACTGCCCCGCGCCGACGACCGCGACGTCCTTGCCCGCGAACAGGGTCAGGTCGCGGTGGGCGGTGCTGTGCGAGAGCAGCCAGGACGGCATTCCGGACAGTTCATCCGGAATATGAGCGAACGGCCCCACGCCGACGGCGAGGACGACGGCGCGCGTCACGGCCGTCTCGCCCGTGGACAGGGTGACGACGTATCCGGCCGGGCCCCCGCGCTCGACGCTCACGACCTCGGCGGTCTCGATGTCGGGGACGGTCTCGGCCGCGAACCAGCGGCCGTAGGCGATGAACGTGTCGAGGGGTATCGGCTGGCCCGTCCGCCATCCCGGGTGGCGGTCGGTGAAGGCCATGCCCGCCTGCGGCGCGCCCAGGCTGGAGGCGAAGGGCTCGGACTTCAGGAACATGCCCTCCGGCATGTTCTCCTCCCAGAAGCGCATCGGCGTGCCGATGACCCTGACCTCCAGCCCGACGTTCCGCAGGTGCGCGGCCGCGGAGAGGCCGTAGGGTCCGGCGCCGACGATGACGACGTCGCTGGCCGACTCGTTCATTCTCGTTCCCCCGTGTGTGTGTCGTGCGTGTCATGCGGACGGCCCGATCCGCGTTTGCCGAGGCCGCGGCGGGCGGCCGTGAGGACGGTCCGGCGGCCCATAGCGAAGAAGGGCGGCAGGTCGTCCCCGGCGTACCAGGCCAGTTCGTCGGCGCGGCGCAGCGCGCCCCGGGGCGGCGCGTCGCGGCGCAGGGGGCGGCCGAGCGCCTGGCGGAGGTAGTGGTTCTCCACCAGGAGGCGGCGGCCGTAGGCGGGCCGGGGGCGCGGGACGCGGCGTCCCGACTGGTGCAGGTGCAGGACGCGCGCGAGGTCGAGGCCCTGCCGGTCGGCGAACAGCCGGAACTGGGCGCCGATCCGCGGGTTGAAGTCGAGCAGGTGGTAGGCGCCGGTGCGGGGGTCGCGGCGGAAGTCCAGGTCGACGAGGCCGCGGCAGCCGAGCAGCCGGACGGCCCTGATCGCGAGTTCGGTGAGTTCGGGGTTGTCGACCCACTCGCCCGAGACGGTGTGCCCGGCGTGCGGCGGGTGCGCGAGGTGCTTGCGGCCCGTCCCGCCGAAGAGGCAGTCGAGCGCGCCGTCGAAGTATCCGTGGAAGAACCAGTCGCCACCGCCGGGCGGGATGTGCCGCTGGAGGATCAGCGGGCCCGCGTCGTGGGAGGCGGCGAGCAGCCGGTGCGCGTCCTCGCGGGTGTGGACGAGCGTCGTGCTGCGCAGCCCGGGGCCGAGCCGCCACGGCCGGGCCCACTTGGCGACGAGCGGCAGGCCGAACGCGCGGGCGGCGGCGTCGACCTCGGCGGACGTGCCGGGCGTGCGGCTGTCGGGGCACGCGAGCCCGTACCCGGCGCAGGACTCGATGAGGCGCGCCTTGTCGGCGACGAGGCGGGGGACGTCCGGGTCCTGGCGGGGGAGGACGAACGCGGGGGCGAGCGCGTCGGCGTGCTCGGCGACGAAGATCGCGCCCGCGTCGTCCAGGGGCAGCAGCAGCGCCGCCCCGCCGACCCGCTCGCTTATCACCCGCAGGTGGCTGAGCAGCGCGGACGGGCGGTCGACCGGGGGCGCCCACGGGTGCCCCTCGCGCAGGTACCGGGACCGGGACACGGGATTGGCCCGCCCCTCCAGAATCGCGTGCACCGGGACGCCGGCGCGGCCGAGCGAGCGGATCGCCCCGAGCGTGCCGTGGTGGAAGAAATTGTGATTCGTGCGCAGCAGCAGGACGGGAAGCCCCGGGTCAAGACACGGTGATTCCGGGGGGCGCGTGTCGAGGGACGCCCGCGGGTTGTGGCGCACAGTAGCCTTCCTCGTCGTAAGGTAAATTCTCCCGTCGGCCCCTCGGCCGATTCGTTCACGGTTAACGCCAGAGGGCATACGATACGCATGCGAGCTGCGGATATCCATCCAGCGGGGCGGCCATTCCGGCGCCGCCGGCAAAGGCGGGTTCCCTTCTACCCGCTCCCTCCCGTTATGGCCGTGTCCGCGGTCCTGGTCGCGCTCACCGCGTCCAGTCTGGTCACCTGTATCGAGCCCCGCGCGGCGCTGCGGCAGTCGAAATATGTGCCGTTGGGCGCCTTTCTCGGCTCCGGCCCCGAGGGGGTGGAGAAAGTCGCGAGGTTCCAGGAATGGCTCGGCGCGCCGGTGACCGTCGGGCACACCTACCTGCCGGGGGACGGCTGGCACGGCGTGGAGGGCCCCGAGGAGATCCTGCGGCCGTGGGCGCGCTGGCGGCGGGCGGATCCGCGCAGGTCACTGGTGCTCAACGTGCCGATGATGGCGCCGAACGAGGCCCGGCTGCCCTCGCCCGCGCTGCCCGCGCTGCTGCGCGCCGGGGCCTTCGGCATGTTCGACGCGCACTACCGGATCCTCGCGCGGCGCCTCGTCTCGCTGGGCGCCGCCGACACCGTCATCGTGCTCGGCTGGGAAATGAACGGCGAGGCCTACGGGGGCCGCTGCTCGCCCGATCCGGCGGCCTGGAAAGGCTACTGGCGGCGCATCGTCGCGTCCATGCGGGGTGTCGCGGGCGCGGCGTTCCGTTTCGATTTCGCGCCGACACGCGGGCGGGACACGATCCCCTGGACGTACTGCTACCCGGGCGACGATGTGGTCGACATCATCGGATCCGACAGCTACGACCAACCCGAGGGAAAGACTTTCCAGGATTACGTCAACGAACCCTACGGGTTGCAGGCGCAGGCGGATTTCGCCGCCGCCCACCGTAAACCCATCTCCTTCCCAGAATGGGGCCTGTTCCGCAACTCCGACAACCCCGAATTCATCCGCGGAATGCACGACTGGATCGCCGGGCACGACGTCGTCTACCAGACGATCACCGACTACTGCCCGCACGGCGTCTGGCTCTGCGGGCAGAACCCGCGCTCGTCCGCCGCCTACCGGGAGCTGTTCGGCGGCACGACCGCCCCCTCGCCGGCGCCGTCGGCGGACGCGCCCTCGGCGGACGTGCCCTCCCCGAGACCGCCGAACCCGGCAAATCCGGCAACCCCGTCGAGCGCGCCGAATCCGGCGGTGACGCCGCCGTTCACGGTGCCGCCCCCGACGGCGCCCGGCCCGCTTCCGGCCCGGGGCTGACCCGCGGCGACGTCCCGGGTGACGGCGGCGAGCATCGACAGCGTCCCGGTGAGGTCGAAGGCCGCCGACGCCGCGGCCCCCGCGTGCCCCTCCTCCTCGGCGATGCCGGGGCACAGCAGCCGGGGCACGATCGCGGCGGCGAGCGCGCCGGGGTCCTCCGGCGGGACGAGCGCTCCGCAGCCGGGGCGGACGACCTCGCGGATGCCCGGAATGTCCGTCCCGACGAGGCAGCGGCCCATCGCGATCGCCTCCAGCGCCGTCAGCGGCAGCCCCTCCCAGCGGGACGGCAGCGCGACGAGGGACGCGGCGCGCAGCCAGTCCCGGGGGTCGGCGACCGCCGGGACGAACAGCACCCCCGCCGGGGCGCTCCCGCGCAGCCGGTCGCGGTCCTCGCCGTCCCCCACCAGGACGAGCCGCGCGGACGGGCAGCGCGCGAGCACGTCGGGCCATGCCGCGACCAGCACGTCCTGACCCTTCTGCCGGGTCAGGCGGCCGACGCACAGGACCAGCGGCGCGCTCGCCGGCAGCCCGAGCCGGGCCCGCGCGACGAGCCGCGCCGCGCCGTCGGCGGGCCGGAACCGCCGCCGGTCCACCCCGTTGCGGACCAGCCGGTACGGGCCGCGCACCCCCGCGCGCATGCCCTCGCGCAGCTCGCCCTCGCCGACGCAGACGAGCGCGCCGGTGCGGCCCGCCGCGCGCCGCTCCCACAGCTCACTGAACGACGCCTGCCGCCCGGTGGCGGCGAGCCACGACCAGCCGTGCGGCTGGAAGATCGTCGGCACCCGCGGCGCGAGCCGTCCCGCGAGGCCCGCCTTCGAGGAGTGCAGGTGGACGACGTCCGGCGCGAACCCCCGGACGAGCCGCCGCAGCCGCAGGACCTCCAGCAGCGTCGCGGGTCCGGGCGCGCGGCGCGCGTCCCAGCCGAACCAGGGCACGCCGGCGGCGGCGCAGCGCCTCGACAGGTCGCCGCCGACCGGGCAGGCCACGGCGACGTCCCAGCCGCGCCGCCGCTGGTCGCGGACCACCTGGCCGATGTAGACGGCCACCCCGCCCGCGTTCGGCTGGCTGACGTGCAGCACCCGGAGCCGCCCGGAGCCGTCCCCGCCCATGCGGGCGCTCAGACCCCGTTCGCGGCGTTCGCGGCGTTCGCTCGGGAGCGGGACGACGCGTCGTGCGAGCCCTTCCGGCGCCGTCCGCTCAGGATCGCGGCGCCGAGCCCGGCGAGCAGGATCCCGGAGGCGGTCCCGACGGCGACGTCCAGCGGAAGGTTGGGCGAGGTGGGCGCGGCGGGCCTGCCCGCGAGGCTCATCAGCGCGACCCGCACGCCGGTGTCGGCCCGGTGGGACGTGCCGTAGCGGACGAGCGCGTCGGCGGCGGCGTTGGCGAACCCGGCGGCGTCGGCCGCGCTCGCGCCGCTGCCGGTCAGCCGCACGAGCGGCGTCTCCGGCGAGGTGGACGCCTGGATGTGCTCGCGGGTCGCGCCCCGCGCGACCTTCGGCAGCGGCAGCGAGGAGTGGCGGAGCGTCTCCGGGAGCGGGGCGAGCCGTCCGTAGGCCTGCGCGAAGCTGACCGCCGCGGGGCCGCGCGCGCCGCCCGCGCCCTCGTCCACGACCAGTACGTACGCGGTCGCGGTGTAGGTCGCGGGCACGACCAGGGAGTAGCCGAGCCCGCCGAGCGTCCCGGTCAGCACCAGCGCGAGCGCCGGGCCGAACCGCCTGGTGAACGCGGCGACCGGACGGCCGACACGGCGCGCGAGGAACCCGGCCCTCCGCTCGGCGGGCGCGGGCGGCTCCGGCGTGTCGGCGACGGCGCCCTTCGGCTCGATGGCTTCACGCTGCGGCATCACAAGCCCTTCCTCGTGTCGGCTGGCATGGCGGGCGGCAGATCGGGTGGCATGTCGAGTGGCATGTCGAGCGGCATGTCGAGCGGTAGGGCGTCCCGGTAGAGCCGGGCGAGCCGGTCGGCCTGCTCGGCGATCGCGTAGCGGCCGACGACGGCGGGGACGGGCGACCGCCCCGCCACGCCACCGCCCACGCCACCGCCCCCGGCCCCGGACGGCGGGACGAGCGCCCGCGCCGCCTCGGCAAGGCGGGCGAGTTCGCCGGCCCAGGTGCCGGTGTCGGTGGGCAGGCGCACCGCGCCCGCCTCGTGGTCAGGAAGCAGGTCGAGGGGAAGGTCGTCGAGCGCGGGGCAGGTCGTGTACCGGACCGGCAGCCCGGCGGCGAGCGCCTCCAGCACGCCGAGCCCGAACGTCTCCTGGACGGACGGCGCCGCGAGCACGTCCATGGCCGCGAGGACGCCCGGCATGTCGTCGGTCGCCCCGGCGAAGACCACGCGGGCGGCGACGCCGAGGCGCGCGGCGAGCCGGCCGAGCGCCTCCCGCTCGGGCCCGGCCCCGGCGATCAGCAGCCGCGGCGCGCCCGGCATCCGCGCGAACGCGTCGATGAGCAGGTCGAACCGCTTGGTCGGGACGAGCCGTCCGACCCCGCCGACCACGAAATCCGCCCGGCCGATCCCGAACCGGAGCCGGGTCGCGGCGCGGCGCGCGGGGTCGAAGGCGAAGGCGGCGGCGTCGATCCCGTTGGGGACCACCACGATCCGGCCCGGCGGCACGCCCCAGCCGCGCAGGCGGGCGGCGACCGTCGGCGACACCGCCACGGTCATCGACCCGAGCCGCTCGGTCGCCCGGTAGAGGGCGCGGACGCCGCGGGTCGCCGGGCGGCCCTCGATCTGGCCGTCGCCGAGCGAGTGCTCGGTGGCGATCACGCGCGGGGCGCCCGCGAGCCGGGCGGCGACCCGCCCGTAGACGCAGGCGCGGTAGAGGTGGGTGTGGACGACGTCGAACCGTCCGGCGCGGATCAGCCGCGCCAGCCTCGGCAGCGCGGACGGGTCGCGGTTGCCGCGCATGCCGATCGCGTGGACGGCGGTCCCCTCGTCCGCGATGGCGGCGCCGACGGCCCCGGTGCGGGTCAGCGACGCGACCTCGCACTCCGGCGACGGGTCGCCCGACTCCCGCCAGTGCCGCAGCAGCAGCGCGAGCTGGCGTTCCGCGCCCCCGGCGTCGAGCCCGGTGATCACATGCAGGACGCGCGTCGCCCCCGCCGCCCTCGTACGCGGCGCCGCCCTCATACGCGGCTCCGTCGCCGCAGCTCGTGCCGGGCGAGCTTGACGCGCAGCCGGAGCCGCCGGTCGCGGTCGCCGACGTAGGTGCGGGGCAGCGCGTGCCGTCCCGGCTCGGCCGGGCGGATGTCGCAGGCGTAGTCGTAGCCCGCCGCCCGCACCGCCTCGATCTCGCGTCCGGTCGCGACGCCGTAGGGGTAGGCGAACCCGGTGACCGGCCGGTCGAGCACGTCCTCCAGGCTCGCGCGGCTCTCCTCCAGCTCCTCGCGCAGCTCGCAGCCGCCGGTCTCGGTGAGCGGCACGTGGTGCCGCCCGTGCGAGGCGACCTCCATGCCCGCGCCGGCGACGGTCCGGATCTGGTCCACGGTCATCAGCGGCTTGCGCGGCCCGTCGTCCCACGCGTTGTAGGAGCCGATCCGCCCGGACACGACGAACACCGTCGCGCTGAACCCGAACCGCACCAGCGCCGGGACGGCCCGGGTCGCGAAATCGGCGTAGCCGTCGTCGAAGGTGAGCCCGACGAGGCCGCGTTCCTCACCCGCGTCCCGCGCCCGGAGCAGCTCCGCCATGCCGACGCCGTGCAGGCCGCGCGCCCGCAGCCAGGCGAGCTGGCCCTCGAAGCGGCGCGGCGAGACCGTGACCAGATGCGGGTCGTCGCGGTAGTGGTCGACCGAGTGGTACATCAGCACCCAGGGCGCCGGACGGAGCGCCTCCACCGGCCGGGCGGCCCCGGTCACGCTGGTCACGGGTTCCCTCACTGCTCGTCCTCCTCCGGGTCGGCGGGGCGGCGGCGTGCGCGCGGCCCCGCGGTGCTCCATGCGGTGATCCAGGTGGCGATGAGGTCGCGTCCGGCGAGCGCGACCAGCGCGGCGAAGGTCAGGGCGGTCACGGCGCCGCCCGCGAGCAGCGACGCGAACGACGGGCCGAACGCGGCGGCCGCGAGCAGGCCCGCCGCGCAGGCCCCGGCCGCGACGAGCACGAGCCGCGCGACGTCCGCGCCGATCCGGCGCAGCGAGACGGGCGCGACCCGGCGCCGCACCCCGGCCAGCATCAGCACGGCGGCGAGCGTGATCCCGGCGGCGTTCGCGGCGGCCAGCGCGACCGTCCCCCCGGCGGCGGCGAACGCGGCGCCGACGGCGGCGGTCACGGCGAGCCCCGCCGCGAGGACGGCGGCGGGACGCCAGGTCGGGCGGCCGTGCGCGAAGAACGCCCGCGCGGCGAGCCCCACCGTCGTCTGCCCCCACAGCCCGAGCGCGTACACCCGCATGATCGCGGCCGTGCCGCCGGTGTCGGCGGCGGTGAACGCGCCGTGCTCGAACAGCGCCGCGACGATGGCGGGCGCGAACGCGACCAGGTAGGCGGTCGCGCACAGCACCATGCCGCTGACGACGGCGAGGTCGCGCTGGATCTGGGCGGCGACGCGGCGGGTGTCGCCGTCCGCCGAGGCGCGCGCGAGCCTCGGGAACGTCACCGTGACGATCAGCAGCGACAGCACCATCGGGACCTGCGCGACCTTCTGCGCGTAGTTGAGCTGGGAGATCGACCCGGCGGCGAGCCCCGAGCCGAGGAACCGCTCGACGAACACCTGCGCCTGCCGCGTCACCGTGTACACGACGATGGGCACGACGGCCGCGACCCCGAGCCTGATCTCCTTCCCCGTCGGCCGCGCGACCGGCTGGACGGGCCCCGAGCGCAGGCACCGCACGAACGCGGGCGCCTGCACCGCGACCATCAGGACGCTGCCGCACGCGACCCCGATCGCCGCGCTGGTGACGCCGACCGTCCCGGACAGCCCCGCGATCAGCGCGAGGATGCCGACGTTGTAGGCGAGGTAGATCGCGGCCGGGGGCCCGAACCGGTGGTGGGCGCGCAGCGTCGCGCTCATGAACCCGGCGACCCCGAACGTCACGACCGTGACCGCCGTCAGCCGGACGCACAGCACGGCGGGCCCCACCTGCGTGAGTCCGGGCGCGAGCACGCCGACGACCAGCGGCGCGCCGGCCGCGAGCGCCAGCGTGACCAGCGCGAGGCCCGCCACCATGCGCGGCAGCGTCGCGCCGACGAACGGCCGCACCCCGTGCCCGCCCGCGAGCAGCCGCGTGACGGCGGGGACCATCAGCAGCGCCATCGCGTCCTCGATGAGCAGCGGCGACACGGTCTCGGGGATCGTCCAGGCGACGAGGAAGGCGTCGGTGCTGCCGCTCGCGCCGAACAGGTCGGCCATCGCGAGGTCGCGCAGGAAGCCGAGCGCGGTGCCGCCCGCGATCAGCGCGGCCGACAGCGCGGCGGCCCGTCCGACCGAGGCGCTCGGCGCCCGCGCCGGCCGGCGCGTCGCGGTTCCGGTGGCCGTCATCGGCGCGGTTCCGGGCCGAGGGCCCGCGCGGTCGCCGCGCCGAGCAGGATCGCGATGAGCACGCAGGTCGGCCCGCCGAGGTCGGCGTAGAGGAAGTTGGTCAGCAGGAACGTCATGACCCCGGCGCCGATCAGCCAGAACGGGTCGCGGACGCGGCGCCGCGTCCACAGCCCGCCGAGGATCGCCGCGACCAGCGCCGCGAACCCGGCGAACCCCGCGACGCCCTGCTCGGACAGGATCAGCAGGTACTCGTTGTGCGGCGACAGCAGCGGCTCGCGGACGTAGCCGTTGACCGGGTCCTGGGTCTCGCTGCCGGACGACAGCTCGATCGTCGCGTAGGTGTCGCGGTAGGCGGGGAAGTTCTTCACGCCGACGCCGGTGAGCGGATGGTCCTCCCAGATCCGCCCGGCGGCGCCCCACAGCAGGTACCGGTCACTGACCGACTGGTCGGGGGAGGACGTGACCACGCCCGCGATCGACCGCGACCGCGCGACCACCGCCTGCGCCCCGCCGCCGAGGCCCGCGACGACGACGAGCAGCAGCGCGGCGCAGCACACCAGCGTCCGCACCGCGAGCCAGCGGTCGTAGACGACCAGCATCAGCACGGCGGCGGCGCCGAGCGCGAGCCAGGTCCCCCGGCTGAGCGCGCCCGCGAGCGCGACCGCCAGCACCCCGAGCCCGCCGATCGCCGCGAGGACCGCCCCCGGCCCGTGCCGGGGGGCCTCCAGCGCGAACGCGGTGAGGATCAGGACGGCGAACCCGACGATGACCGACAGCGCCATGACGTCGACGGCGCCGAACGTCCCGACCGCGCGGATCGCCCGGCCGTCGATGGTCGCGCCGTGCCCGGTCGTGGTCTGCCAGATGCCGTAGGCGGCCTCGGCGAGCCCGAGGGCGAGCACGGCCGCGCAGACGATGCCGAGGTCGCGGCGGTCCCGGACGAGCAGCACGACCGCCAGCGGCACCAGCACGAAGATCTGGAGGCAGCGCGCGTAGCCGGGCAGGCTCGCCCCGATGTCGGACGAGCACACCGTGCTCACGCCGAGCCCGAGCACCAGCGGCCCGAACGCGAGCGGCGCCGGGCGCGGCACCTCGGCCCGCCGCGTCACCGCGAGGAACACCGCGACCAGGACGAGCCCGGCGCTCGCGACGTCCCCGGCGGTGACCTGGACGCCCTCGCCCGTCCCGGCCCCTCCCGAGGGGAGGCCGACGCACAGCACGGTCACCGCGACCAGCCAGCTCGGCCGCCGCGCCCAGTCCGCCACGGCCGGGTCGGCCCAGAACGGGCGCGCGGCCACCGCGTGCGCGTTCACCCGGGGTCCCGGCAGAGCATGGCCCGCGCGGTCAGCAGCAGGATCCGCAGGTCGGACGCGAACGACCAGTGGTCGATGTAGTGGTTGTCCAGGCGCGCCCGCAGCTCGATGGAGGTGTCGCCCCGGAACCCGTGGACCTGCGCCCAGCCCGTCATCCCCACCGGCACGCGGTGCCGCAGCCGGTAGCCGGGGCAGGTCCGGGAGAACTGCTCGACGAAGTGCGGGCGTTCCGGACGCGGCCCCACCAGGCTCATGTCGCCCCGGACGACGTTCCACAGCTGCGGCAGCTCGTCGAAGGAGGAGCGCCGCAGGAACCGTCCGACGGGGCCGACGCGGTCGTCGTCCTCGACCGTCCAGCGGGTGTCGGACTCCTCCTCGTCCACCGGCTTCAGCGTGCGGAACTTCAGCAGCACGAACTCCTCGCCGCCGAGCCCGACCCGCCGCTGCCGGAACAGCACGCCGGGCCCGCCTTCCAGCCGGACGGCCAGCGCGCACGCGGCGAGCAGCGGCGCCGCGCCGACCAGCAGCAGGCTCGCCACGACGAGGTCGAACACGCGTTTGGCGAGCCGGGCGCCCGGTTCGCGCAGCGGCCAGTCCACCCGCGCGCACGGCAGCCCGGCGAGGTACTCGCGCCGCGCCGCCGCGACCGGCACCACGTCCGAGGGCGGCTGGACGAGCAGCGTCTCGCACGCCAGCCCGAACGAGACGCGCAGCACCGCGTCCAGCTGGCCGGCGCCGATGTCCTCGGCGACGACCATGACCGTGTCGGCGCCGTGGTCGCGGACGAGCGCCGGGAGGTCGGTGGTCCCGCCGAGCACGGGCAGCGCGGCCGCCGCGTCCGGCGGACCGGCCGTGACCTGCCCGACCGGCACCAGCCCGAACTCGCCGCGCACCCGCAGCAGGTGCACGACGTGCGCGGCCGCCGCGCCGGTGCCGACGACCAGCGCGAGCCGCGCGCGGGTGCGGCGACATCGGTAGGTCCGGACGGCGGCGTGCGCGACCGCGCGGGCCCCGAGCGACAGCCCGCACGCGACCACCCCGATCCAGACCACCGTGAACCAGGACGAGCCGGGCACCATCGCCGCGACCAGCACCCCGACGGCCAGCGCGCGGACGAGCACCGGCCGCAGGTCGGCCAGCAGCGAGGGGCTGCGCCTGACCCGGTACAGGCCGCCCGCCGCGTTCAGCCCGACCACCACGACGGACGCGAGCATCGACGCTCCCCCGGCCCGGACCTGGAGGGAGGCCACCGCCGTCGAGGCGGCCCAGGCGTCGGCGAGCGCGAGGCACGCCGGATACAGCCGGGCGAGGACGCGGGACCCGGCCGCGCGGCGGTCGGGCAGCAGGGGCAGGGCGGCGGCGTCACCGGACGTGGGAGAGAGATCCGAGTGGGGCGCCCCCGGATCGAGGGATGCGCTCAGCCCCTGGGCTCTCATTGACTCACCACTTTCCCTACCGCCGATTACGGGGACACACGAGCGCCACGATCAGCATCGCAGCAGTCCGCCGCACAGATCACCGCTCTTTAACGAAGGGCGCCCCAACCTTGAATAGAAGATCAACACAGGCAGGAACCCCAGCCCACAGCTCGTTTCACCGAATCACCCACCTGACACCCGCCGCCGGGCAATCTTCCTTCCAAAACCCTTTACCAGCGCCATTGCGTCCCCCTTTCCGGCGAATGTGAGAAATGCAGCGATCACCCCGTACCGGGCCCGCCGGGGCCGCCCGGCACGGCACGACGCGCCCGGCGGGCCGGTCCGCCGCGTCCGGCGGCGCGGTACGGCGTGTCCGGCGGCGCGCGGTACGGCGTGTCCGGCGGCGCGGTACGGCGCGTCCGGCGGCGCGCGGTACGGCGCGCGCCGGGGCGTCCGACACGTGGCCGGCGACACGGCAGGGCGCCGTACCTGGCGCGACACGGTCATGGAAAGATCCAGGAACCGGTCCCGTACCACGAACCTTCGGGGCACGATGGACGTCACAAGTGATCGGACGCGAAACCCGGCCGCCGGCCGGGCATGAGGCTCGTTCCGTAGAAGATCGTGTCGCGGGTCCCCGCTAGCGCGACCCGCGTTGCTGATGAGGGAGAACGGTGCGAGGTAAGGCCTTGGTGCTTGCCCTGGTCATGGGGCTGGCGGCGGCGTGCGGCGGCAGTGACGGTACGGGCGGCACCACCGCCAAGGGCGGCGAGGAGGGTGCGCCGCGGGTGGCGATCACCCCGGCCAACGGCGACGGCCGCGCGCGTCCGGACGCGGGGATCACCATCACCGCGTCCGGCGGGAAGCTCAGCCAGGTGTCGGTCAAGCTGAAGAGCGCCGACATCCCCGGCACGCTCTCCGCCGACAAGACGAGCTGGCGCTCCACCTGGACGCTCGTCCCCGGCAACCGCTACCAGGTGTCGGCGACGGCGACCTCCCCCAAGGGCAAGGCCACCACCGCGACCAGCGCGTTCCGCACGTCCAAGGCAACCGCAGCGACCACGATCAACAACGTCATCCCGAGCCCGGGCGAGACCGTCGGTACCGGTATGCCGGTCTTCGTCCAGTTCAGCAAGGAAGTCCCGGTCAAGGCCCGTCCCGCCGTCGAGCGCGCCATCGAGATCACCTCGACGACCCCGACCGAGGGCGCCTGGCGGTGGCTGACCGCGGGCGAGTCGTTCAACGGCCTCCCCTCGGTGGTGTTCCGGCCGAAGCAGCCGTGGGCGCCGCGCCAGCGCGTCTCGGTCACCGTCCACTACGCGGGCCTCAAGATCGGCGACAAGGTCTTCGGCGACAAGGACGTGACCCGCTCGTTCCGCATCGGCGACTCCCACACGATCAACGTCAACGCCAAGACGCACAAGCTGGTCGTCAAGAAGAACGGCAGCACGGTCCGCTCGTGGGGCGTGAGCCTCGGCGCGGGCGGCGACCGGCAGGCCGACGGCGTCGACCACCTGCTCACCACCAGCGGCGTCCACCTCACGATGGACCGCAGCCGCCTGGAGCGCATGCGCCCGCCCGGCAAGAAGAAGGGCGACCCCGGCTGGTACGACGAGCAGGTCCCCTGGGCCACCCGCATCTCCAACAGCGGCGAGTACATCCACCAGAACATGGACGACCCGTCCTGCCTCGGAAACCGCAACTGCAGCCACGGCTGCGTCCGCTCCCCCGCCGCCTCCGCGCAGTGGTTCTACAACTGGGCCTACCGCGGCGACATGGTCACCATCACCGGGACCAAGCGCGACCTCCAGTGGACGAACGGCTGGGCCTACTGGCAGCTCCCCTTCACCAAGTGGACCTCGGGCGGCGCCCTCGGCAAGCCGGTGACCACCGGCAAGGCCGCCTGAGCCCGGTGGACTCCTGGAGCGGCCGGCGGGTACGGCTGCGCGGAATCGAGCCCGACGACTGGCAGGCGTTCAAGGAGTTCGACGCCCATTCCGCGGATATGCGCAGCGGCGACATGCTGCACCCGCCGCGCTCCGACGAGGGCTACCGCCGGTGGGCCCTGGACGAGGCGACCCGCCCGCCGGACGGCGACGAGTTCCGGCTGGCCATCGCCACCGCGCGGGACGGCGTGCTCGTCGGGACCGTGAACACCGTGGACGCCGACCCGAGGGCGGGGCGCTTCGGCTACGGCGTCGCGATCGGCCACCGGCACCAGCGGCGCGGCTACGCCCGCGAGGCGATCGGGCTGCTGCTCGCCTTCATGTTCGGCGAACGCCGCTACCACAAATGCGAAGTCGGGATCTACGCGTTCAACGAGCCCTCACTGCGGCTGCACCGCTCCCTCGGTTTCACCGAGGAAGGGCGGCTGCGCGACCACGAGTACCTCGCGGGCGCCCATCACGACCTGGTCCTGCTGGGGCTCACCGCCGACGAGTTCGCCGAGCGCCGCCCGTTCCCGGCGCTTCCCGATGTCAGCGGTGGCTCAGAACGTTGACCACCCTCCCGCTGGGGTCGCGGACGAAGAAGCGCCGCACCCCCCATTCCTCGTCCTGGAGGGGATGGACGATCTCGGCGCCGCTCGCCCGGACGGCGTCGTAGGCGGCGTCCACGTCCTCCACCTCGACGCTCATGTCGGGGACGACCGGCGCCGTCAGGTCCTCGGTCATGACGCTGATCTGCGCCGGCGGGGTGGAGGGCGAGGCCAGTGTCACGATCCAACCGTGGTTCATGACCTCCTCGAACCCGAGCAGGCCGTAGAACTCCCGGCTCTCCTCCACGGCCTCCGACCGGACGTTGGGCACGACACGGCGAACGGTCATTCGGAACTCCATCACGGCAGGGACGGCGGTACGCCTGGGCCCAGCTCACGCTATCGCGGGCGAACGACATCGCCCGCGACGCGCTCGCCCGGCGCACGGCCTACGCGCGGAGGGCCCCGGTGGTCGCGCGGGCCAGGGTGAGGAGTTCGTCGTGGCGGGCGGACGGCCCGGACGTGAGCCGCCCCGCGATCGCGGCGGTGACCGCCGTCCGGAAGCGGGCGACCAGCTCCACACCCTGATCGTCGAGTGACACCCGGGTCACCCGGCGGTCGTCCGGATCGGGGCGCCGCCGGACCAGCCCGCGCCGCTCCAGCCGGTCGACCAGCCCGGTGACGTTGGTCTTGTCGCAGTTCAGCCGGTGCGCCAGCTCGCCGTGGGTCAGCTCGCCGGGGTCCACCAGCGTGAGCAGTTGCGCCTGCTGGGGGGTGAGGCCGAGCTCGCGGCTCACCACGCCCCTGATGCCCTCGATCACGCACGCCAGTTCGAGCAGGGCTCCGGCGACCTCCCGATCGCCCGCTGGACGGCTCATGCGCCGAGACTACTTGACAGTCCATGATGTCCACTATTTAGTAGATGATCTCAACAGTCCATGACATCAACTAATTGGAGCATCATGGGGACGCGGACACCCGACCGGGTCGCGGTCGTGACCGGAGGCTCGCGCGGGATCGGCAGGGCGACCGCACTGCGGCTGGCCGCCGACGGGATGGCGGTCGTCGTGAACTACCGGTCCGACGCCGCCGCCGCGAACCAGGTCGCCGCCGACATCGAGGCGGGCGGCGGGCGCGCCGCGGCGACGCGCGCGGACGTCGCCGAACCTGGCGAGCTGCGCGACCTGCTCGACACGGCCGAGCGGCGCTACGGCGGCCTGGACGTGCTGGTCCACAACGCGGGCGGCTACGTCCGGGGGCCGCTGGCGGAGGCCACCGACGACGACTACGCGCGGGCGTTCGCGCTGAACGCCCGCGCGACCTTCCACGTGCTGCGCGAGGCCGGGCGCCGGATGCGCGACGGCGGCCGGATCGTGTTCGTCTCGACGGCTGCCACCCTCCTCACCCCGCCGGCGCAGGCCCTCTACGCGGCGGGCAAGGTCGCCGGGGAGCACCTCGTGCGCACGTTCGCCCGCGAGATCGGCACGCGCGGCATCACGGTCAACAGCGTCCTGCCGGGCCCGACCGAGACCGAGGGGTTCGCCGCGTCCGAGGCCCCGGTCGACCTGCTCGTCGCCCAGACCCCGCTCGGCCGCCTCGGGAGGCCCGAGGACATCGCCGAGGTCATCGGCTTCCTCGCCTCGGACGCGGCGCGGTGGATCACCGGGAAGAACATCGTCGCCGACGGCGGCCTGTCCTGACGCGCCTGTCCTGACCCGCGCCTGTCCTGACGCGCCTGTCCTTGCGCGGCCCGTCCTGATGGGTCCCGCCGCTACTCCCCGGGGCGGACGAGCCCGTGGTCGAAGGCGAAGACGACCGCCTGGATCCGGTCGCGCAGCCCGAGTTTGGCGAGGACCCGCTTCACGTGCGTCTTGGTCGTCGCCTCACCGACATGGAGGCGGACGGAGATCTCCGCGTTGGTGAGACCGCGCGCCATCAGCAGCAGCACCTCGTGCTCGCGGCCGGTGAGGCGGTCCAGGCGCCGCCGCACCCCGGCGTCCGGCGGGGCGGGGGAGGTGCGCGCGAACTCGGCGAGCAGCCGCCGCGTCACCGAGGGGCCGAGCAGGCCCTCGCCCGAGGCGATGGTCCGCACGCCCTCGACCAGCGTCTCGGGCGGGGTGCGCTTGAGCAGGAAGCCGCAGGCCCCGGCGCGGACGGCGGCGAAGACGTACTCGTCCAGCTCGAAGGTGGTCAGCACCAGCACCCGGGACGCCGGATGCCGGGCGGTGATCTCGGCGGTCGCGGCGACGCCGTCCATGACGGGCATCCGGACGTCCATGAGGACCACGTCCGGCGCGAGCGCGGCGGTGCTCCGGACGGCCCGCACCCCGTCGGACGCCTCCCCGACGACGGTGATGTCGGGCTGGGTCTGGAGCATCATGCGCAGGCCGCCGCGCATCAGCTCCTCGTCGTCGGCCAGCAGCACCCGGATCACGCGACGGTCCGCACGTCGAGGGGGACGCGGGCCTCGACCCGCCAGCCGCCGTCCGGCCGGGGCCCCGCGCGGCACGTCCCGCCGAGCCGGGCGGCGCGCTCGCTCATCCCGGCGAGCCCCCGCCCGGCGGCCGCGGGCGCGCCGGGCGCGGTGGCGCCGTCGTCGGTGACCGTGACGCGCACGCCGTCGCCCGCGCGGGACACCTCGATCCGCACCGCACGGGCGGACGCGTGGCGGACCACGTTGGTGAGCGACTCCTGGACGATGCGGTGCAGCGTCCGGACGACGGGCTCCCCGACCAGGGGCAGGTCGCCGTCCACGACCAGGTCGGCGCGCAGGCCGGGCGGGAGCCCCACGACCAGGCCGCGCAGCGCGGACGCCAGGTCGGGCGGGTCCGGCGGATCGGCGGCGTCCAGCAGTCCGAGGACGCGGTCGAGGTCGCCGAGGGCGGCGCGGCCGGTCTCCTCGATGCTGCCCAGCGAGCGGCGCACGTCCTCATGGGCGTCACCGGAGGCGCCGAGGGACAGCCGGGCCGCGCCCGCGTGGGTGACCATGACCGTGACGGCGTGCCCGACGGCGTCGTGCAGCTCGCGCGCCATCCGGGCGCGCTCGTCGGCGAGCGTGCGCCGCTGGAGCGCCGCGACGCGCTCGGCCTCGTGGGACCGCAGCGCGGTGGCCGCCTCCCAGCGCGAGCGCGCGGCCTCGCCGGCGAGCAGCGCGCCGCCGTGCAGGAGCGCGCCGAGCACGAGGGGCTCGGCGCCCCGCGCGCCGAGGGCGGCGAGCGCCGCCGCGACCGGAGCGGCGGCGAGCCACGCGGCGCGCGGGCGGGGCCGGGTCTGCGCCACCATCGTCAGCGCCAGCGCGGACGCCGCCGACAGGTTCGTCAGCGGCTCCCCGGCGAGCGCCGTCGCCGCGGTGGCCGCCGCCGAGGCCCACAGCGCGGTCGCGGGCGCGAAGCGCCGCCCGGCGATCGCGGCGAACCACACCACGGCGGCGGCGCGGGTGACGAGCGGCCCGTCGAGCACGGAGGCGGTGGCGTCGGATTCCCCGATCGCGATGGTCGCCGACACGTAGGCGACGAGCAGGTCCAGGGCGACCCAGCGCCACCGGCGGTCGGCGGCCCGGTCCGGGCCCCACCGTCGAAGGTCCATGGCGGTCAGCGTACGGAACGCCCGTGATCTGGGGAATCACCCCGGCTGAGGACGACCGGTCCCCCTCCGGGGGGACCAACCCCATCCCGCCCGAAGGACGACCGCGCCCCGCCGCCGTTCCTAGCGTCGCGGCATGATCTCCACACAGGCCCCTCAGACGCGGGCCCCCGGATCCCTGCCGCGACGGCTCGGCGGCGGCGCGCTGGTCCTCACCGGGGCGCTGCTCGCGCCGCCCGCCGCGATCGCCGCGTTCCTCCTCGCCGCCGCGGCGAACGCGCCCCTCCCCGCCTGCGCGGCGGCCGCCCTGTCCGCCTCCGCCCTGGTCGCCGGTGCCGTCGCCCACCTCGGCGGACGACTCGCCCGTACCCGCCGCCGCGGGCTCCTCGCGCTGCTGGTCGCCGCGAGCATGACCGGCATCGTGGCGGTCGCGGGCCACCTGCTGGTCTTCCGCCCGCTCGGCTTCACGGCCGCCCCGCTCCCCGCCCAGGACACCCGCTACTGGCAGCTGTCCACGGGCTCGCGCATCGCCTACACGCGGACCCCGGCGCACGGCCGGCCCCGGCCGGAGCCGGTCGTCCGGCTGCACGGCGGCCCCGGCACGCCCGGCGTGGGCCCGGACGACCTCGACCGCGCCCTGGCCGCGTCCGGCTTCGACGTCTACACCTACGACCAGCTCGGGTCGGGGCGGTCGCAGCGCCTCGCCGACCCGCGCGGGTACACGGTCGCGCGGCAGGTCGCCGACCTGGAGGCGATACGGCGGCGGATCGGCGCGGGGCGGCTGGTCCTGGCGGGCAGCTCGTGGGGCGCCACGCTCGCCGCCGCCTACCTCGCCGCGCATCCGGGCAACGTGGCCCGCGTCGTGTTCACCTCCCCCGGCGCCCTGTGGGCACCCGAGTGGGAGAAGTCCGGCGAGGGGGAGATCTGGGACCGGCTCTCCCCGGCCCAGCGCGAGCGGATGGACGACCTGGAGAACCGCCCCCAGCTCGTCGCGTGGTCACTGCTCATGGCCGTGAACCCGCGCTCCGCCCACGCGCTGCTGCCCGACGCGGACCTCGACCCGCTCTTCGACGAGCTGCTGTCGTCCGTCGGGTCCGCCGCGACCTGCCACCCCGGCCGCCCGCTCCACGAGGCCGTGTCGCGGTCGGGCTTCTACTCCAACCAGATGACCTCCGAGGACGCCCTCAAGGCCCCCGACCCGCGTCCCGCGCTGCGCCGCGCCGCCGCCCCGGCGCTGATCCTGCGCGGCCAGTGCGAGTTCAAGCGGTGGGAGATCGCCCGCGAGTACCGGGACGCGATCCCGGGCGCCCGGCTCGTCCAGGTCCCCGGCGCCGGTCACGTGATCGACGCCGAGCGTCCCGAGCTCTACCGGGACACCGTCGTCGCCTTCCTCACCGGGCGCCCGCTGCCGCTCCCCCCGTACACGGGCCAGGCCGCCCCGCGCTGACCGGCGCGCTCAGGTCGCGGGGGCGCGGATGGCCTCGAAGACGCTGGACAGTCCGCCGTCACCGTGCCCCATGTCGACCGCCCGCCAGAAGAGGTCCTTCAGGGCGGTCGGGCCCGTCGTGTCGATTCCCGCCTCCTGGCCGGCCTCGACGACATGCCCGGCACCGACCGCCTGCATGCGCAGGGTGTTGTCGGCGCCCGGGGACAGGCCCGAATCGACCTCCTCGGTGATGATGCGCAGGTACCCCATGGGCCCGTCCCCCGCCAGCGCGGAGACGAGCGCGGTGCCGAACGGGCGGAACTGCTCCCCCGACACACCCGCCGACCCCACCAGGGCCAGCGCGTGCATGTAGGCCGTGGTCGTGGACCAGAACAGGTACAGCTGCGCCTGGTAGTAGAGCATCGCCAGGCCCACGTCCGTCCCGACGAAGGTGATGTCCCCCAGGGCGCGCAGGGTTTCGCGGTGCGCGTCCAGGGTCTTCTCCTGGCCGCTGTAGAAGACGTAGGAACCCGGCTTGCCGATTCCCGGGGGCGGCACCATGATCCCCCCGGTGAGCAGTTCCGCCCCGTGTCCGGAGGCCCAGTCGCCCGCGCGGCGCAGTTCGTCCGGGCTGCCGGAGCTGAGGTTGGCCAGGACGCGCCCCTTCAGCGCGTGGGTCGAGTCCTTCAGGGAGTCGTACATCGCCGTGTAGTCGGTCTGGCTGATGACGACGAGTTCGGACGCGGCGAGCGCCTCGGCGGGCGTCGCGGCGAGCGTCGCCCCCTTCTCCACCAGCGGGGCGGCCTTGGCCGCCGTCCGGTTCCACACCGTGGTCGGGTGCCCGTGCTCCAGGAACGTGGCGGCCATCGTCGCGCCCATGGGGCCCAGCCCGATGACGGTCACGGGGGTCTTCGGCATCAAGATCTCCTGTGTCTCGTCCGTTCAGTGGGCTTCACCGTGGCCTCCGCCGCTACGGGAACCCTTCGGACCCGCCCGTAGCGGCGGGGTTGTCAGGGATGGTGCATAAGCTGGCGGAATGCGTTTCGGGGTGCTGGGCCCGCTCGCCGTGTGGACCGATGGCCCGGCGGGCGTCGAGGTCCGCGTGCCCGAGGTGAAGGTCCGCCTGCTCCTGGCGATGCTGCTGGCCGACGCCGGGCGTCCCGTGTCCACCGACCGGCTGGTCGACGCGCTGTGGGGGGACCGGCCGCCGCGCAACGCGACCGGCACGCTCCAGGCGCGCGTCTCCCAGCTCCGCAAGGTCCTGGACGGCGCCGAACCCGGGGCGCGGCGGCTGATCGCGGCCCGCCCGCCCGGCTACCTGCTGGACGTCCCGCCGGACGCCGTCGACGCCGGACGGTTCGCGGCGCTGCTCGTCCGGGCCGGGGAGGCCGCCGACCCCTCGGCCAGGGCGCGCCTGCTGGGGGACGCGCTGGCGCTGTGGCGCGGGCCCGCCTTCGAGGGGCTCGACGGGCAGGGCGGGCTCGGCGTCCCGCACGCCGCGACCGCCCTGGAGGAGCGGCGGCTGGTCGCGCTGGAGGAGCATGCCGAGGCCCGCCTTGAGCTGGGCGAGCACGCGGCGCTCGCGGCCGACCTGGCGGCGGAGGTCGCCCGGCACCCGCTGCGCGAACGGCTCCGCGCGGCGCACCTGCGCGCCCTGCACCGCGCCGGACGCCGCAACGAGGCCCTCGCCGGGTACCACGACCTGCGCGAGCGCCTGGCCGAGGAGATGGGCGTCGATCCGGGGCCCGCGCTGGCCTCGCTCTACCGGTCGATGCTGGAGCAGGACCCCTCCGAGGAGGACCCGTCCGGCGAGGAGCGGCCGCGCGTCCCGTCCCGGCTGCCGGTGGCGCTCGGCGAGCTGATCGGACGCGAGGACGCGGTCCGCCGCGCCCGCGACCTGCTCGCCGCCGACCCGCTGACCTCGACCCGCCTCGTCACGCTGACCGGACCCGGCGGCGTCGGCAAGACCCGGCTCGCGTTGGAGGCCGCCGCCCGGTCCGCGGGCGACCACCCGGGCGGGGTGTGGTTCGTCGAGTTGGCCGCCGTCCGCGCCGAGACGGCGGAGGACGTCGCCGAGCAGGCGGCGCGCGTGCTCGGCCTGCGCGAGGACGGCGCGGGCGGCCCGGTCGAGCGGCTGGCCGGGGCCCTGCGCGGGCGCCGGGCGCTGCTCGTCCTGGACAACTGCGAGCACCTCGCCGGGCCCGCCGCCGACCTGGCCGCGCGGCTGCTGTCGGACGCGCCGGGCCTGCGCGTCCTCACGACGTCCCGCGAGCCGCTGGGCGTCCCCGGCGAACAGCTCCAGATCGTCCCGCCGCTGGCGCTCCCCGCCGGCGGGGATTCGGTCGCGGAGCTGCTGGGGTTCGGGGCGGTCCGGCTGTTCGTCGCGCGGGCGGAGGCGGCGGCGCCCGGCTTCGCGCTGGACGCGGCGTCCGCGCCCTGGGTCGTGTCGATCTGCCGCCGCCTGGACGGTCTGCCGCTCGCACTGGAACTCGCCGCGACCCGCGTCCGCGCGCTCGGCGTGCGGGACCTCGCCGCCGGGCTGGACGACCGGTTCCGCCTGCTCTCGGACGTCCGGCGCGGCGGCCCGGCCCGGCAGCGGACGCTCCGCGCGGTGATCGACTGGAGCTGGGAGCCGCTCACCGAACCGGAACGGGCCGCGCTGCGCCGCCTCGCCGTGCACGCGGGCGGCTGCACGCTCGCGGCGGCCGAGGCGGTCGGCGGCGGATGCGCGGACGTGCTCGCGCGCCTGGTCGACCGCTCCCTCGTCGTCCGCGGGGACGACGGCCGCTACCGGCTGCTGGAGTCCGTCGCCGCCTACGGTCTGGAACGCCTCAGGGAGTCGGGCGAGGAGGAGGAGTTCCGCCGCCGCCACGCCGACCACTACACCGCGTTCGCCGAGCACGCGGCCCTCGAACTGCGCGGACACGGGCAGCCGGAATGGCTCGACCGCCTCGACGACGAGGCCGCCAATCTGCGCCTCGCGCTCGACCACGCGGACGGCGGGACCGCGCTCCGTCTCGTGAACGCCCAAGCCTGGTACTGGTTCCTCAGAGGGCGCTCCGCCGAGGCCCGCCGCGCGCTCGCAGCGGCCCTGGCCGCGGCGGGCCCGGCCCCGGCGGCGCGCACGGAAACGGCGGCGGCGCGCACGGAAGCGGAGACGTGGCTGGCGGGCTTCACCATGGCGTCCGGCGAGGCCACCGACTCCGAGGAACTCCGCCGAGCCGCCCTCGCGCACCACGGCGACGAGTACGAGCGCGCCAAAGCGGAATGGTTCCTCACCCACGTCCACTGGGCCTATGGGGACCTGGTCGCGAACGAGAAACGCGTCGGGAGCGCGTTGGCCGTGTTCCGCTCGCGCGCCGACCGATGGCACACGGCGGCGGCGCTCGCGATCCACGCCAAGCAGGCGATGGGACGCGGCGACCTGCGCGCGATGGAGCGCGCCGGCGCCGAGAGCCTCGCGATCTTCACCGGCCTCGGGGACAGGTGGGGGCGGCTGGAGGCGACCGACGTCCTGTCCCGGCACGCCGAGATCACCGGCGACCACGCCGAGGCGGCCCGGCTCCGGCGCGCGGAACTGCGGCTCGCGCGGGAGCTGCGGATGTGGCCCGACGTCGCGTTCCGCCTCGCCGCGCTCGGCCGGATCGCCCTGCTGACCGGCGACCTCGCCGAGGCCCACCACCTGCACGAACGGTCGCTGGAACTGGCGAAACGGCACGCCGCCCCGTCCGCCGCCGAGTTCGCCGAGATCGGCCTCGGCCTCGTCGCCCGGCGGCGCGGCGACCTCGACGCCGCCCAGGCGCACCTGCGGGCCCCGCTCGACTGGCTGCGCGGCATCGGCGGGACGGCCGGGATCGCCTTCGCGCACGCCCAACTCGGCTTCGTCGCCGAGGAGCGCGGGGACGCGGCGGCGGCCCGCGACCTGCACATCGAGGGCCTCGCCGCCGCCCGCGCGACCGGCGACCCCCGCGCGATCGCGCTGGCGCTCGAAGGGCTCGCCGGTGCGCGCTCGCTCGCGGGCGAGCACGCGCCCGCCGCGCGGCTCCTCGGCGCCGCCGCCGCGCTCCGCGCCTCGGCCGGAGCGCCCCTTCCGGCGGCCGAACGCGGCGACGTCGACCGGATCAGCGGAAGGATCCGGGCCGCCGTCGGCGTTTCCACATTCGGAACCGAATTCGACCGGGGCCGCCGCGAGCCCCCCGACGCGGCCGTGCCGCACCAGCACATCGAAGGGACGCCATGACCGAGGATCTCGGGTACGGGTGGCAGAGCGATCTGCTCGACCTGCCCGCCTACCTGAAGCGGGTCGGATACGACGCCGACCCGAGGCCGGACGCGGCGACGCTGCGCGCCCTGCACCGCGCGCACGTCACCTCCATCCCGTTCGAGAACCTGGAGGCCATCCTCGGGCGGCCGGTGGAACTCGGGGTGGAGGCGCTCCAGGCCAAGCTCGTCGACCGCCGACGCGGCGGCTACTGCTTCGAGCACACCGAGCTGTTCGCGGCCGTCCTGGAGAAGATCGGTTTCGAGTTCACCGCGCTGGCCGCGCGGGTGACGATGGGCGCGACGAAACTGCGGCCGACCACGCACGCGCTGCTGCGCGTCCAGATCCCCGGGGAGCCCGCGCTGCTCTGCGACGTCGGCTTCGGCTCCGGCCCGCTCGAACCCCTGGAGTTCCCCGCCGAAGGGGTCAACGAGGTCGAACAGGACGGCTGGGGTTTCCGGCTCTTCGAAGGCCCGCGCGCCTGGGAACTGCACCAGCGCGGCGCCGACGGCTGGGTCCAGCGCCACACCTTCACGCTGAACGAGACGTTCCACATCGACTACGAGCTGTTCAACTACTTCATCTCGACGAGCCCGCACTCACCGTTCACGACACGCGCGTTCACGCAGAAGTTCTCCGTCGACTCCCTGCGCGTCCTGGACGGGACGACCCTCACGACCACCCGTCCCGACGGGCACCAGGAGAAGCGGGAACTGCCCTCCGAACAACTCGGCGCCGTTCTCGCCGAAGAATTCGGCATCGTCCTGGACCCGGCGGACATCGAACGCCTCACCGCATCCTGACCCCGTCAGGCACCGCACCTTCCGAACACCCGCCTGAGTCAGGTCAGATCCAGGCGGGTCAGTTCGTTGCGTGAGGCGACCCGCAGTTTCGGATACGCCTTGTAAAGGTGGTAGCCGACCGTCCGGGGGCTGAGGAACAGGCGCGCGCCGATCTCCCGGTTGCTCAGGCCGCCGGCCGCGAGCCGGACGACCTGGAGTTCCTGCGGGGTGAGGCTGCCGACCGCGTCGTCCCGTCGGGTGCCGCCTCCCGCCGGGCTCTCACCGGCGGCGCGCAGTTCGCCGCGGGCACGGTCGGCCCAGGGCGCGGCGCCGAGGCGCTCGAACCCGTCGAGGGCCGCGTGCAGCAGCGTCCGCGCGTCGTTGCGGCGGCGGACCCGGCGGAGCCATTCGCCGTACAGCAGCTCGGTGCGGGCCCGCTCGAACGGCGGCCCGCCCTCGCGGTGCAGGTCGAGGGCGCGGGTGAAGGTCTTGTCGGCGTCCTCGTCCGGCCCGAGGAGCGCGGCGCAGCGCAGCGCGACCGCCTCCACCCACGGTTCCCGCACCTGCGAGGACCACTCCCGGTACCAGTCGGCGGCGTCCCGGCCGCGCTCCGGACGCCCCAGCCGGACGGCCGCCTCGACGAGGTCGGGCAGGCTCGCGATGGCGCCGTGCCGGTGCGGCCCGGACACCGCGTCCGACAGCCGTTCGAGCGCCGCCTCGTGCCGCCCGAGCCCGAGGTCGAGCAGGCCGCGCGCCGCCGCCCCGTGCACGCTGCTCGGCGGGACGCCCCGCTCGATGCCCTCCGCCGTCAGCTCCAGGCAGCGCCGCTCGTCGCCCTCGATCGCGGCGAGCAGCCCGAGGACGGTCGAGAGGTACACGCGGACGCGGTGCTGCCCGGTGTCCTCGGCGATCCGCAGCCCCTCGGTCGCGTCGGTGAGCGCGTCGCGGTGCCGTCCGAGGAGGAGCCGCGTCCGGGAGCGGAGCATGAGAGCGGAGGCGAGCAGGCCGATCGCGCCCCCCTCGCGGAACCGCGCCTCCAACTCGTCCGCCGCCGCGTCGGCGCCGGCCAGGTCCCCGAGCATGAGGTGCCACATCGCGACGCGGATCCGCTCGCGCGGGCCGTAGCACAGCCGCATCGCCTCCAGCAGCTCGCGCAGCGCCGCCACCCCGTCGGCGGCGCGGTGCCGCAGGGCGCGCGGGTCCTGCCCGGCGAACAGCCTGGCCAGGGCCCGCAGGTGGGGCGCGTTGGGCAGGCCGAGGTCCTCGACGCGCGCGGCCATCTGGTCCACGGCGGCGAAGTCGCCCGCGTTGACGGCCGCGGACGCCGCCTGGAAGAACAGGTAGCCGGCCGTCCGCGCGTCCTGGTCGGCCACCGACGCCGCGGTCTCGGCGAACATCCGGTACGCCTCGCCGGTACGGTCCTGCTCGTCGGCGAGCGAGGCCCGGATCAGCGTCAGCTCAGCGCGCGCCAGCGGGTCGTCCAGGTCGGACTGCGCGCGCATGGCCAGATCGACCGCGCGCTCGGGCAGCCCGGCGTCGGCCGAGATCCGCGCGGCGACCGCCAGCCGCCGTCCGCGGTGCGCGCGGTCGGGGCTCAACGCGGCGGCGGCCTCGTACAGGGCGGCCACCGCCTCGCTCCCACCGAAGCCGCGCCCGTTGACGGCGCGCGCGTCGGGGACGCCGACGGCGCCGACGACGCCGCCGCCGTGCCCCGCCTCCGCCGTCTCCTCCAGGACGGCCGCGACGCCCTCGTCCGGCCCCGTCACCGACCGGGCGAGATGCCAGGCGCGGTGGCAGATGTCGCCGCGCTCCAGGTAGACGTCGGCGAGCGCCCGGTGCGCGTCCAGCCGCAGACCCAGCGGCGCGGACTCGTACGCGGCGGACCGGATCAGCGGATGCCGCACCGCCAGCCGCCCCTCCCCGGTGGTCCGCAGCAGCCCCTGCCGCTCGGCGGGCTCCAGGTCCCGCACGGACGCGCCGAACCGCCCCGCCGCGTCCATCACCACGCCCACGTCGCCGAGGTCATCGGACGCGACCATCAGCACCAGCAGCCGCGAGGGCTCGGGCAGCGCGGCGATCCTCCCGGCGTAGGACCGCTGGATCCGCTCGTAGGCCGTCGACCGCTCCCCCTTCGCGCCCGCCTGCATCCCGGGCAGCTCCAGCAGCGCCAGCGGGTTCCCCATCGCCTCGGTGAGGATCTCGCGCCGGAGATGGCCGGGCGGGGCGTCGGCCCGCGCGTCCAGCACCCGCGCCGCCGCGTCCGCGTCCAGCCCGCGCAACCGCAGCTCGGGCAGCCCCGGTGCGGCCACCATGGGACGTCCCGGGGCGTCCGGCGCGTCGGGGTCGCGGGCGGCCAGCAGCAGCGCGATCGGCTCGGCCTCCAAGCGGCGGGCCGCGAACAGCAGCGCCTGCGCGGACGGCTCGTCCAGCCAGTGGGCGTCGTCCACCAGGCAGAGCAGCGGGCGCTCCTCCGCCAGGTCGGACAGCAGCGTCAGCACCGCGAGCCCCACGAGGAACCGGTCGCCCTTCCCCGGCTCGGAGCCGGAGCCGGAGCCGGAGACGCCGAGGTTGAAGGCGTCGCGCAGGGCATCCGCCTGCGCGTCCGGAAGGTCGCCGATCCGGTCGAGGTACCGGCCGAGGAGCAGGTGGAGGCCCGCGTAGGGCATGCCGCTCTCGTACTCGACGCCGGTGCCGCACACCACCCGCATGTCCCCGGCGGACGCCGCCGCGCGGTCCAGCAGCGCGGACTTGCCGATCCCGGCCTCGCCCCGCAGGACGAGCACGCCGCTGCGTCCGGAGCGGGCCCGGTCGAGCAACCGGTCGATCTCGGCCGCCTCTGCGTCCCGCCCGTACAGCATGCTCGCCAGCCTACTCAGCGCCCCTCCCCTTCCTCGCCGCCGAATCCGGCCGCCGATCACCCTCCGATGGTTGAAGCGCGCCAGTCGGGTACCGCCACTCACCGAACGCAGTCGAGCCGAGAGAGAGTGTGAACCGTGGCCGAGAACTCCGAGAACGTCGTCGACCTGCTGCTCGCCCAGCACGACGAGATCCGCCGCCTGGCCTCGATCGTGGACGGCAACAGCGGCCAGGTCCGCAAGGACGCCTTCGACCGGCTGCGGCGCCTGCTCGCGGTGCACGAGACCGCCGAGGAGGAGATCGTCCACCCGTTCGCCCGGCGGGCCCTCGACGACGGCGGCGCGGTGATCGACGCGCGGCTGGAGGAGGAGAACGAGGCCAAGGGCGTGCTGTCGGAACTGGAGAGGCTCGACCCCGACTCGGACGAGTTCACCGCGAAGTTCAGCGCGTTCCACAAGGACCTGGAAGCGCACGCCGCCCGCGAGGAGCGCGAGGAGTTCCCGCGCATGGCACGGGACGCCTCCCCCGAGCAGCTGCGCGGCATGGCCGCCACGGTCCGGGCCGCCGAGGCGATCGCGCCGACGCACCCGCACCAGGGGGTCGAGTCGCCCGCGGCGAACCTCGTGGTCGGTCCGTTCGCCGCCGTGGCCGACCGCGCCCGCGACGCCATCGCCAAGGCCCGCCACTGAACCCGGAGCACGCCGGAAGGGGGAGGACATGCCCGACGAACGCAAAAACGACGAGGACAAACCGCTCGCCGACCGCCGCGCCGAAGCCGGTGCCGCGCCCGAGGACCCGAACGCCGAAGGGGACTTCGCCGAGGAGCACACTCCCGGCCCGACCGACCCGGCGAACGCCGAGGCCGACGCCCCGGGCGGCGAGGACGACGGCTACTCCCCGCAGACCGAGGTCCCTTAGCCCACCGCGCGCGGCGGCTACTCGCCGTCGTCGTCGCGATCGGCGCCGACCGTCACCCCGGCGATGTCGGGAAGCTCGCCCAGCACCGCCGTGAGCTCCGGCACCGATCCCGCGCCTTCCAGGACGAGCGTCACCACCGCGTTTCCGGGCCGCCGCGCGGACGGCTCGCGCCGATCCCGCCGCTCGTCGCGGCCGCGGTCCGAATCGTCCGGGAGGTACTCGCGTTCGACGTTGAGCGCGGACACCACGAACCCCCGCCGGGTGCATTCCATGAGCGCCCGCCGCAGCGCGCCGCGCCCGTCCCGGTAGACGAGGCGGAGCCGCGCCGTCTCGGCGGGACGGAACCGGTCGAGCGGCAGCATCCTGCTCAGCCGGCTCAACCCGTACACGACCAGGAAGTGCCCGGCGGTGACCGCGACCGCGAGCACGGGCAGCCCGCCGCCCGCCGCCATCCCGACCGCCGCCGTCACCCACACCACGGCCGCCGTCGTCAGCCCCCGCACCGCGTCCCGCCGGACGAAGATCAACCCACCGCCGATGAACCCGATCCCGGACACGATCTGCGCCGCCACCCGGGACGGGTCGAACGACACGTGCTCGCCCGGCACGTCATCGAAGCCGTACTTGCTGACCAGCATGAACAGCGCGGCGCCGACCCCGACGAGCGTATGCGTCCGCAGGCCCGCGCTCTTGTTGCGCAGCCCGCGCTCCAACCCGATCGCGGCCGACAGCACGAGGGCCAGCAGCAACTCCCCGATCTGCGCGAACCCCTGCCCCGGCGCCAACTCCAACACCCGGCCCCCTTCCTCCCCACCTGCCCGAGCGCAGGCCGCCGCCGGTGCCCGGAACGGCCACGACCCCTCACCGCCGACCACACCACGTCCAGCGGACGGCTCTCCGACCGCCGCACACCGCTCCGTCCCGGTTCGCACCGTTCCGACCGGCCTACCCGATCACCACCGCCCCATTCGCCCACCGCGCCACACTCCACTGCCCTCTCCGCCACCACACGCGGGCGTTACATCGCCCGGCGTCGGGGAAGGCGTCGCCCATGGACCACTCGGAAGCCCCCGTTCTGGACGCGATCGCCGCCTACCACCGGGAAGGGCAGGTGCCGTTCACCCCGCCCGGCCACAAGCAGGCCCGGGGCGCGGACCCGCGCGTCCGGGAGGTGCTGGGCGACGGGGTGTTCCTGTCCGACGTCCTCGCCATCTCCGGTCTGGACGACCGGATGTCCACCCACAAGGTCCTGGAGCGGGCCCAGGAACTGATGGCCGACGCGGTCCACGCCGACCACACCTTCTTCTCCACGTGCGGGAGCTCGCTCTCGGTGAAGAGCGCCATGCTGTCGGTCGCGGGTCCGGGCGAGAAACTGCTGGTCGGACGGGACGCGCACAAGTCCGTGGTGTCCGGCCTGATCCTGTCCGGCGTCCGCCCGGTGTGGGTGGAGCCGCTGTGGGACGCCGACCGCCACCTCGCGCACCCGCCGTCCGCCGCCGCCTTCGCGGCCGCCCTCGACGAGCATCCCGACGCGCGCGGCGCCCTGGTCACCAGCCCGACCCCCTACGGGACGTGCGCCGATCTCGTCGCCATCGCCGAGGAGTGCCACCGGCGCGGCAGACCGCTGATCGTGGACGAGGCGTGGGGCGCCCACCTGCCCTTCCACCCCGGCCTCCCGTCCTGGGCCATGGACGCGGGCGCCGACGTGTGCGTGACGAGCGTCCACAAGATGGGCGCCGGGCTGGAACAGGGCTCGGTGTTCCACCAGCAGGGCTCGCTCGTCGACCCGGCGGTCCTGAAGTCGCGCGAGGACCTGCTCGGGACGACCAGCCCGTCCGTCCTGATCTACGCGGGCCTGGACGGATGGCGCCGCCAGATGGTCGAGCACGGCCGCGACCTGCTCCAGAACACGCTGGACCTCGCCGCGTCCGTCCGCGCCGCGCTGGGCGCGATCCCCGGTTTCGACGTCCAGGGCCCCGCCGAGTTCACCGGGCTCGGCCTCGCCCACGACCTCGACCCGCTCCCCGTCGTGATCGACATCGCCTCGCTCGGCACCACCGGCTACCGCGCCGCCGACTGGCTCCGCGAGCACCACCGCGTCAACCTGCACCTCGCCGACCACCGCCGGATCAGCGCCCAGCTCACGTTCGCCGACGACGAGAGCACCACGGAACCGCTGCTCGCCGCCCTGCGCGACCTCCACGACAAGATCGACGCACTCCAGGACGTCCCGCAGGTCGAGGTGCCCTCGCCCGACGAACTGCGCCTGGACCTGGACGTCCTCCCCCGCGACGCGTTCTTCGGCGAGGCCGAGCAGGTCCCCGCCGAGGAGGCCGTGGGCCGCGTCGCCGCCGAGATGATCACGCCGTATCCGCCGGGGATCCCCGCCGTGCTGCCCGGGGAGCGGATCACCAAGCCCGTCCTCCGGTACCTGCGCAGCGGGGTCGCCGCCGGAATGATGCTGCCGGACGCCGTGGACCCCGAACTCGACAGCGTCCGCGTGCTCATCGAAAGCTGATGTAGTCCTCAAGCCGCGCGACCGCGAAGCCCTGCCGCCGGATCCGCTTCAGCATCTCGGCGAACATCTTCGTCATCGACTCGCCCCTGAGCTGCTTCGGCCCCCGGAAATGCGCAAGTAGCACATCACCGTTATGCAGTTTCTTGTTCGGGTCGTCGTACTGCATGTCATGGATCTGCATGGACGCCGTCCAGAGCACGATCCCCTGGATCCCGCACTCGCGCGCGGCCTCCTGCGTCGCCGAACCCCACATGCCGAATGGCGGACGGAACAGCTTCGGCGCCGTCCCGTACTCCCTGGTCAGGGACTTCTGGGCGCCGCAGATCTCCCGCCGCTGCCCCTCCGGCCCGAGGTGGGGCATCACCGGATGGGTCAGCGTGTGGTTCTGGACATGGTTCCCGAGCGCCTGGAGCGGCTTGAAGTACCCGTAGTCGTCCCGCACGTTGCCGTCGGTGAGGAACATCGAGACGGGCACCCGCAGATCCCTCAGCATCTCGACGAACCTCGGATCCTTCTCCTGCCCGTCATCGATCGTGACGAACACGACCCGGTCCTTCGTCGGCACAGTGGAGAAGACCTTCACGGGCCCTTTTCCGCCGAGCTTGAGCGGCTTGTCCTCCGGCGGGACGGGCGCCGGACGCAACGCGTCGAGCCCCCATTTCCCCCAGTCGGGCCGCGCGGCCTCACCCCCACCGCCCGCCCTGCCCCCCGAAGGCTCCTCAGCGACCGGCTTCCTACACCCGCCCAGCAACAGAACAAGCGCGACCACGCCCGCCACCACCCGGACCCACACCCCGATGGCCTCCCCACAGACCCGCCCGAATGCCCCAGAACCTACCCGGCACCCAGCAGCCCCCGACCCCCGCCCCACCCAACCCGCCGATTCTCGACAAAGGGCACGGTCGCTAGTAGATGGGCGGCCTTCGCTGATTGATCCGGTCCCTGAGCAGCCGGTCGATCTGCATGCCCGCCTGGGCCGCGTTTCCGCAGGGGAACAGGTAGCCGTGCCTGCCCCGTTGCGCCTCGTAGTAGCCCCACGTCCCGCCGGGCGTCGCGAGGACGGTGACGACGAGCCCGATGTCCTCGGCGCCCGAGATCCACAGCAGCGGCATGGGCATCGGATGCACGTCCGAGCGGTAGAACTTCACGAACCGCCACTCGCCCGGCAGCAGAGCGGCGACGAGCAGATCCAAGTGCTGCGTCGTCGTCTCCTTGCCGAGCCTCGTCCGCCATTTCAGGACGTACCGCTCCGCTCGGTCGCCGAGACCGCGCATTTCACCCACGTGATCTTCCCTCTCTCCAGCAATGGTCGAATTCCCCAGGCGATCGCGAGTCGCGACACCAGCAGCAGGCCCCGCCCGTTCGTGTCGTCGCAGTCGGCGTGCCGGACGAAGGGGCGCCCTTCTCCTCCGTCCCACACCTCGATCACGACCGCGCCGGCCTGCTCGTCCTGGATCACCCGCACGACGATCGGCCCGTCCCCATGCATCCAGGCGTTCGCCACCAGTTCGGTCACCACCAGCCGCGCCGTGTAGTCGTCCGAAATTCCCCACTCACGAAGCCGCGCCGACACGAACGCCCGCGCGAACCCGGGCGCACGATCGGTCGATTCCAGTACAAGCGTCGGAATCTCCGGCATAAGCACCACTGGACCCATGAGGCACACCTCCCGGACCTGTTCGGGTGTTGCACCTCCATATAAGCGACGATCTAGTTACCCTGTGTAGCAAGCAGGGTCTCTCATGAGGATCTGAGAACGCTGGACGAGATCACGCTTCCGGGCCGCTTTCGAGCACTTGAGAGGATCGGTTCAATGCCCCCCATGCAGAAGCGCGCAGCCATATCCCCGACGCTCGTCGCATTCGGCAGGCGATTTCGCAGATACCGCGAGGCCGCCGGGCTGTCCCAGGAGCGCGCTGGTCGCCGCGCCAACGAGGGTCAGGGAGTCACCGGTCAGTACGTCTGCCAGGTCGAGCAGGGCAAGACCCGCTGCACACGCGAGTTCGCCGAGACCATGGACCGCGAACTCGGCGCGAACGGCGACCTTGTGGAACTGTGGGACGACCTCGTCATGGACGCCGCCTTCCCCACCTGGTTCGACTGGCCTCCCGTCGAGTCGGCCGCCAACGAACTCGTCTCCTTCCACGCGACGGTCGTCGATGGCTTGTTGCAGACACCGGCGTACGCATCGGCACTGCTTTATGGAGACAAGGAGGCAGTCGATGCGCGCATGCGGAGGCAGAACATCTTGACAAGGGACGATCCCTCTCCCCCGCTCCTCTCCTTCCTCATGGACGAAGCCGTGCTATACCGGGACGTAGGCGGCCCACAGGTCATGCAAGATCAGTTTGAGTATCTGGTCAGCAGAATTTCGGATCGCCTGCATGTCCAGGTGGTCCCAGCAACCGCTCATCTCGGGGCGAGCGGGGCATTCACCATCGCTACACTGGAAGACCGAACTGAGGTGGCATATGTTGAATCAGCCGCCCGTGGGCTGACAATGAGCGATCCCGATGATCTTGCGGCCATGTCAAGGACCCTCCTGGAGCTTCGATCGCTGGCACTCCCCCAGAACCAGTCGATCGATTTGATACGCAGAACGGTGGAGAAGAGATGGACCTGACCAGCCTCAAGTGGCGCAAGGCAAGTAGCAGCACTGGCAACGGCGGGGCCTGCGTTGAAGTGGCCCGGCCTCCCGGCCACATCGCCGTCCGAGACAGCAAAGACCCCAGTGGGCCTTACCTCCTACTGACCCGCGACGACTTCCACCACCTCACCAGAACAATCAAGAACCTCTAGTCGCCTCCACCAAGGAGGAGCACAGATGAACCCCAGAACCGCCACCTGGCGCAAGTCCACTCACAGCACGGGCAACGGTGGCGACTGCGTTGAGGTGGCGAGGGCGCCCGGCGGTGTCGCCGTTCGGGACAGTAAGGATCCTGGCGGGCCTCGGCTTCTTCTGAGTCGTGACGGGTTTCGGCGGTTGGCCGAGGTCGTCAGAGGGGCGTCAGGCGTCTAGGACGGCGCGGATGTGCGCCAGGATCGGGGCGCACAGGCCGGGGAGGGCGGCGTGTTCGCCCATGGCCACCTTTCCGGTGACCAGGGACGCCACGCCGCCTACCAGCATTCGTCCGGCCAGGTGCGGGTCGGGGTGGGTGCGGAAGCGCTCGTCCTCCAGGAGCAGGCCCGCGATGGTCTCGGCGAAACGGTGCTGGGCGCCGTAGCGTAGCGCCGCGACGCTCGGGCCCGCCGCGTAGACCTCCAGGAGGAAGGTGCGGGCGGTCGCGGCGTCCAGGGAGAGTTCTCCGAGGTAGGCGACCAGGGCGCGCTCGAAGCGCTGCATCAGCGGCGCGTCGCCGGTGACCAGGGCCTCGTGGACGAGGACGCCGATGCGGTCGGCGGCCATCTGGTAGGCCGAGATGAAGCACGCGTGCTTGTCGGCGAAGTGCTCGTAGAACGTCTCGCGGGACACGTGCGCGCGTTTCAGGACGTCGGCGACGGATGTCCGCGCGTAGCCCTTCTCGCCGACGGCGTCGGTCATGCCGTGGAGCAGGCGCGTCCGCTGGGACGCGCAGACCTGTTCGCGGGTGAGGTGGTGACGCCCGCGCGGCAGGGAGCCGCGGCCCTGGGAGTCCATGTGCCAAAGCTACCAACCGGGACGTCCCACGAGAACAATTCCAACATCACGAACATTTTTGTTCGCAGGTGTTACGGTTCTGTCTGCATGATCGGGGGCGGACGCCTCCTGCCCGGAAACGGGGAGGGGCGGCCGAGCGATCATGGCCCGGCGCAGCCGGCTCGTGGTGACCGTTCCGACCAGGCAGTGCGCCACGGGGGCCGATCTGTTCTGGATGGCGCGCCCGCCGCGCGAGTGCTGACCCCGTCGCCGGGCCGATTACCGGAGCACCCGCCGTCCGCCGCAACCTCGCGGCGGCGGTCGGGGTTGTTCCCCGCATGACCGCTCCCCCCACGCCGCCCGTCCGCCGGGCGGGGATGCTGGCCGTGCTGCTGACCGGGCAGTTCATGGTCAACGTCGATGTGTCCATCGTGAACGTCGCCGCGCCCTCGATCCAGGAGGGGCTGCGGCCGTCCGCCGGGGCGCTCGAACTGGTGATCTCCGGCTACACGCTCGCCTACGCCATGCTGCTGATCACCGGGGCGCGGCTCGGTGAGGCGCGGGGGCATCGGCGGATGTTCCTGCTCGGGCTCGCGGCGTTCGTCGTCGCGTCGCTCGCCTGCGGGCTCGCCCCGGTCACCGGTGCGCTGGTGGCCGCGCGGCTCGCGCAGGGGGTGGCGGGCGCGTTGATGATCCCGCAGGTGCTGTCGGGGATCCAGCTCCACTTCACCGGACGCGCCAGGGCTCGGGCGCAGGGGCTGCTGGCCGTCGCGCTGTCGGGCGGAGCGGTCGCGGGGCAGGTGCTCGGCGGCGTGCTGGTGTCCGCCGACCTGTTCGGGCTCGGCTGGCGGCCGATCTTCCTGGTGAACGTGCCGGTGGGGATCGTCCTGCTGGCGGCGGGTGTGCGGCTGCTGCCCCGGGATCCGGGTGGCGGACGCACCCGGCTCGACCTCGGCGGGGTCGCGCTGCTGTCGGGGGCGGTGCTGTTCGCGGTCGTTCCCCTGCTGTTCGGACGCGAGGCCGGGTGGCCGCCGTGGACGTGGGTCTCGCTCGCCGCGTCCGGGCCGGTGCTGGTGGCGTTCGTCCGGCGGCAGCGGCGGGTCGCGGCGCGGGGCGGGGCCCCGCTGCTCAACCTGTCCGTGCTGGCCAGGCCCGTCGTCGCGTGGACGCTCGGGGCGCTCGGCGCGGCGACCGGCACCTACTACGCGATGCTGTTCGTGCTCGCCCTCTACGTCCAGGACGGGCTGGGCCGCAGCGCCCTGTTCTCGGGGCTCGTGCTGGTGTCGTGGGTCGCGGCGTTCGGGGTCGCGGGGCCGTTGCTGCCGCGCATGCCCGTCCGGGTCGTCGCGCTGGGGCCGATCGCCGGGTATCTGATCCTCGCCGCCGCGTACCTCACCATCGGGCTCACGCACGCGGACGGTGCCGCGCTGGTCGTGCTGCTCGGGTTCGGCGGGTTCGGGCTCGGCCTCGGTTTCGCGCCGCAGCTCGGACGGCTGACCTCCGGCGTCCCGGCCCGGCTCGCGCCCGATCTCAGCGGCCTGATCAACACGAACTTCCAGCTCGCGGGGTCGGCGGGGCTCGCGGTCTTCGGGACGCTCTACCTCGGTGTGTCCGGTCCCCGGCACGCGTTCACCGTGGTGATGACCGCCTTCGGTATCACCGCGCTCGCCGCGTGCGGGGCCGCGTTCCTCGGCGGACGCGCCGCCCGCGCGGACGATCAGGGCAGCAGCCCGGCCCGCCGCGCCGCCGTCACCGCCTCCAGCCTGGAGTGACTGTCGAGCTTGCGCATCGCCGAGCGCAGGTAGCTCTTCACGGTCTCGGGGAGCAGGCCGAGGCGTTCGGCGGCCTCGGCGTTGGTGCAGCCGACCGCCACATAGGACAGGACGTCCAGTTCGCGGGGGGAGAGCGTCGCCCGCACCGCGGTGTCCTGGCCGTCCAGCCCGGCGGCGGCCAGGCGCAGCGTCGCCGCGCGCAGCCGGTCGCGGGTCGGCCCGTCCTGTACCTGTTCGGCGAGGGCGCGCAGCTCGGCGTGGACGGCCCTCACCTCCTCCCAGCGGGCGGTCCCCCGGTCGATGCCGGGTGCGCGGCGGGCGCGGGCCAGCGTCTCGCCCGCCCGGTCCCGGACGGCGAGGTCCTGCTCCAGGTCGCGGGCCACCTCCATCGCCGCGCCCACGACACGGTCGGCGAGCGACAGCGGTTCGCGCAGCGCCCCGTACAGCACGCCCCGGACCCTGCGGCGCACCACCACCGGGACCGCGACGATCGACAGCAGCCCCTCGCGTCCGACCGGCGCGTCGTAGTCGTGGCTGATGGACGCGGCGCACGGGTAGTTGCTCACCCACGCGGGGCGGCCCAGCGCCATCGCCTTGCCGCCGAGCCCGCTGCCCTCCCGCACCACCAGCCCGTCGAGGGAGTCGGTCGTGTTGCCGACGAGCTCGGAGATGCGCAGGCTGCCGCGTCCGCTGAGCGCGCCGCCGAACACGACGGGCAGCCCGGTGGTCCGGTGCAGGGTCAGCACCGCCGACCTGACCGCACCGGCGTCGTCGCTCTTCGCGGCGCCCCTCGGCATCGGCGTGTCCATGCACCGAAGCATGCCCCGGACGAGGCCGGTCACGGAAGGTCATCCGCGGAGAAAACCTCGGGGCGACCTTTGTGCCCGGCCGGGACCCCGGGACGCCGGGCCGCCCTGGTCAGGCGGCCCGGCGCACGCCCGCCGTTTACCGGAAGGCGCTCCAGCCGATGTGCTTGCCGTCGCCGCCGTACTGGATGAGCTGGTACGGAGCCGCACCCGCGACCCAGGTCTGGTTCGAGCGGACGCCGCGGCAGCCCTTGTGCTGCCACAGCCCGACACCGCCCATCTTGGAGCCGACGACCATCGACTTGGCCTTGTCGTTGACGCTTCCGGGCAGGTTGGTGCACTTGGCGCCGCTCTTGGGGGCCACGGTCGCCTTGGTCCCCTGGTGGCCGTACTTGGTCCAGAAGCACACGGCCTTGGCCTTGCAGGACGGCTTGCGGGCCTCGGCGCTGCCCGCGGCCGACACCGTCACCGCGACCCCGTCGACCACGCGGGTCCCGGCCGGACCGAACCCGGAGTCCGGGGAGTCCGCGAGGGCGGGGGCGGTCGCCGTGAGAGGGGCGGCCAGGGCCAGGGAGCCGATCGCGACCGCGATCCTACGCTTGTTCAACTTTCTCCTCCGATGTCGATGGCCCCGGTGCCGAGGCCGCGGATCGGACCCGAGCACCCCGAAGGATGATCTTGGTCCTCGGACAATGGGACGACCGAAAGACCAATAACGTGACATCGAATGGGAGAAGGCGCGGTATTAACCGCCTACCTGCGCGAATGCTGCTTAATTTGAAATATAAACCTTGCTCGATGGGAACGGGGAGCGTCGGCGGTGCGGCTCAGGTGCCGTCCAGGCCGAGGATGTCGACGGCCTCCGCGCGCATCTGCACCTTGCGGATCTTGCCGGTGACCGTCATCGGGAACGCGTCCACGACGTGGACGTAGCGGGGGATCTTGAAGTGCGCCAGCCAGCCGCGGCAGAACTCGCGCAGCGCGTCGGCGGTCAGCTCGGGCGCGCCCTCGCGCAGCCGCACCCAGGCCATCAGCTCCTCCCCGTACTTCTCGTCCGGGACGCCGATGACCTGCGCGTCCAGGATGTCGGGGTGGGTGTAGAGGAACTCCTCGACCTCGCGCGGGTACACGTTCTCGCCGCCGCGGATCACCATGTCCTTGATCCGGCCGGTGATGCCCAGGTAGCCGTCCTCGTCCATCACCGCGAGGTCGCCGGTGCGCATCCAGCGGGCCGCGTCGATGACCTCGGCGGTGCGGTCCGGTTCGTCCCAGTAGCCGAGCATCACCGAGTAGCCGCGCGTGCAGAACTCGCCGGGCGTGCCGCGCGGCACGGTCACTCCGGTCACCGGGTCGACGACCTTGACCTCCAGGTGCGGGTGGACGGTCCCGACCGTGGAGACGCGGCGGTCGAGCGAGTCGCCCGCGCGGGTCTGGGTGGACACCGGCGAGGTCTCGGTCATCCCGTAGCAGATCGTGACCTCGGCCATCCCGAGCCGGTCGATGACCTGCTTCATCACCTCGACCGGGCACGGCGACCCGGCCATGATCCCGGTGCGCAGGCAGGACAGGTCCAGCGTGCCCGCGGACGGCTCGTCCAGCATCGCGATGAACATCGTCGGCACGCCGTACAGCGACGTGCAGCGCTCCGCCGCGGCCGCCTCCAGCGTCGCCTTCGCCTCGAACGCGGGCGCGGGGATGACCACGCACGCGCCGTGGCTGGTCGCCGCGAGGTTGCACATCACCATGCCGAAGCAGTGGTAGAAGGGGACCGGGACGCAGATCCGGTCCTCCTCGTCGTAGCCGCACAGCTCGCCGACGAAGAAGCCGTTGTTCAGGATGTTGTGGTGCGAGAGCGTCGCACCCTTGGGGAAGCCCGTCGTCCCGGACGTGTACTGGATGTTGATCGGGTCGTCGGGGCTCAGCTCCGCGCCGATCGCCGTGAGGACGGTCCGGTCGGCCGCGCGGCCCGTCTCCAGCAGCGCCTCCCACGCGTCCGAGCCGAGCAGCAGCACGTCGGTGAGCGCCGCGCAGCGCGGCCCGACCTCCTCGATCATCGCCGCGTAGTCGGAGGTCTTGAACGCGGGCGCCGCGACGAGCGTCCGGACGCCCGACTGGTTGAGGACGAACTCCAGCTCGTGGACGCGGTAGGCCGGGTTGATGTTCACCAGGATCGCGCCGAGCCGCGCCGTCGCGTACTGCACGAGCATCCACTCGGCGCAGTTCGGCGCCCAGATCCCGACCCGGTCGCCCTTGCCGACGCCGAGGCCGCGCAGGCCGAGCGCGACCGCGTCCACGTCGGCGGAGAACTGGTCGTAGGTCCAGCGCCGGCCCGTCGCGCGCTCGACGACGGCGTCGCGGTCGGCGTGGGAGGCGACCGTCCGGGCCAGGTTCTCGCCGATGGTGTCGCCGAGCAGCGGCACGGCGGAGGTGCCCGAGGCGTAGGAGGGGCGCGGGGGGTGCGGGGGTGTCATCGCAGGTCCTCCTCCCGGAACTCGCCCTCCGGACGGTCGTCCGCGCCCGGATGCTTGGCGATCTCGCTCGTCCGCAGCTCGACCCGGCGGATCTTCCCGGAGATCGTCTTCGGCAGGTCGCCGAACTCCAGCAGCCGCACCCGCTTGTACGGCGAGAGCTGCGCCCGGCTGTGCTCGAAGATCGACCTCGCGGTCTCGGCGGTCGGCTCCCAGCCCGCCGCGAGCGTCACGTACGCCTTCGGGACGGCGGCGCGCACCGGGTCGGGCGAGGGGACCACCGCCGCCTCCGCGACGGCGTCGTGCTCGATCAGCACGCTCTCCAGCTCGAACGGCGAGATCTTGTAGTCGGACGCCTTGAACACGTCGTCGGACCGCCCGACATAGGTGATGTATCCGTCCTCGTCCCGGGAGCCGATGTCGCCGGTGTGGTAGTAGCCGTCCGCCATCGCCTCGTCGGTGCGCGCCTCGTCACCGTGGTAGCCGACCATCAGCCCGAGCGGACGGTCCTCCAGGTCGAGGCAGATCTCGCCCTCGTCGCCCGCCACGCCGGTGACCGGGTCGACCAGCGCGATCCGGTACCCCGGGACGGGCCGTCCCATCGAGCCCGGCCGCACCGGCTGCCCCGGCGTGTTCGCGATCTGGACGGTCGTCTCGGTCTGCCCGTACCCGTCCCGGATCGTCCGGCCCCAGGCGTCCCGGACCCGCTCGATGACCTCCGGGTTGAGCGGCTCGCCCGCCGCGACGACCTCGCGGGGCGGGGCGGAGAGGCGGCCGAGATCCGCCTGGATCAGCATGCGCCACACGGTCGGCGGCGCGCAGAAACTGCTCACCCCGCAGCGGCTCATCGTGTCCAGCAGGCGGTCGGCGTCGAACCGCGTGTAGTTGAAGATGAACACGCACGCCTCGGCGTTCCACGGCGCGAACACATTGCTCCACGCGTGCTTCGCCCACCCCGGCGAGGAGATGTTCAGATGGACGTCACCGGGCCGCAGCCCGATCCAGTACATCGTCGACAGATGCCCGCCCGGATATGTGGCGTGGGTGTGCTCCACCAGTTTCGGCTTCGCCGTCGTCCCGGACGTGAAATAGAGCAGGAACGTGTCCCGCGACATCGTCAGCCCGTACGGCGAGAACTTCTCCGGCCCGTCGTAGGCGTCCGCGTACCGCAGCCAGCCCTCCACCGGATCCCCGACGGCGATCCGCGTGAAGTCGCCCTCCAGCCCGTCGAACTTCCCGGCGTCGGACGAACCCGCCACCACATGCCGGGCACGCCCCCGTGTCAGCCTGTCCTGGAGGTCGGCCGGGCCGAGCAGCGGCGTGCACGGGATCAGCACCGCGCCCAGCTTCATCGCCGCCAGGACCGTCTCCCACAGCTCCACCTGGTTGCCGAGCATGAGGATGATCCGGTCGCCCCGCCGCACGCCCGCCGCCCGCAGCCGGTTCGCCACCTGGTTCGACCGCCGCGCCATGTCCGCGAACGAGAACCGCGCCTCCGAACCGTCCTCCTCGACGATCCACAGCGCCGGGGCGTCATTGTCCTCCGCGATCGCGTCGAACCAGTCCAGCGCCCAGTTGAAACCGGTCAGCACCGGCCAGCGGAACTTCTCGTACGCCGTCGCGTAGTCATCGCGATGCGCGAGCAGGAAGTCGCGCGCCGCCCGGAACTCGACTGCAGGCATGGGTGTTTCCTTTCTTTGCCCTTGGCGTCAGGCGCGGAGCGCCTTCCTTCGACGGGCAAAGCGGCGATCGCTGGCATCGCTCCGAACTCGCCTGGCGGCTCGCTCCGCGATCAGGTTCTCGCAAGCTCGAACCTGCCTTCGGACGCGATCGCAGCGCTTCAGGTTGTTGATCGGCTGGGCATCGGCTGGGGTTGGTGCGTTCGGTGGCTTGTGTTCGCGTGCTCGTTACCTCCCCGATCGTGGTCCGGTGACGTGACCTACGCCACCCCCGAACGGGGGTGGCGGGGTAGGTCTTGGTCAAAATCTCAGCCCCTGTCCAGGACCGTGGGCAGCAGGCCCAGGGGCGGGGCCCCCAGGGCCAGCAGTGCCGTGTGGAAGCGGCGCAGGGTGAAGGCCGCCCCCCAGCGGTGTTCCGCCTGGTCGCGGAGCTGGCGGATGGCCAGTTTGCCGCCGGTGTAGCAGTAACCGGAGACCGGGTCGATGAGCGTGCGGTGCGCGGCGGTGCGGGCGGCCGGGCCGTCCAGGAAGGCGTCCTCGGTGAAGCGGTGCTCGGCCTCGGCGACGGTCATCGTGCCGGTGTGCAGGCCGATCGTCGTCGCCAGGCGGGTGACGCGCCAGAGCGCGTCGCGGTAGGCGCCCACGGCGTGGCGGGCGTCGTGGTCGCGGAACCCTTCCTCGACGGCGAGTTCCTCGCAGTAGTGCGCCCAGCCTTCGGTGAACGCCTGCGAGTGCAGCGTGCGGCGGACGTCGGTGGAGGCGTGCCGGAGGGCCCGCGCATGCGAGAAGTGCCCTGGCGCGACCTCGTGGACGGCGATGTTCGGCAGCGTCGTGTAGCTGAAGATCGACAGCCATGCGTCCTGTTCGCCTTCGGGCGCGTCGGGGGCCGGGAGGTTCACGCGGAACCAGCTCGGGCCGTCGGGCTCGTAGGGGGCGGCGGACGTCATCGTGGCCACCTCCCAGGGTTGGGACGGCGGCACCTCGCCCACCAGGCATTCGCCGTCGGTGTAGGGGACCAGCCCGCTCGCCGAGGTCCAGGCCACCGCCTCCTCCGTGACCGCGCGGGCCTCGTCGACGAGGGCGCTCGCGGGCGGGTGGTCGGAGAGGAGGTGCCGCATCGTCTCCGGCAGCGGGGCGTGGGGGTCTATCCGGTGGCAGGCGTCCCTCAGCAGGGCCCGCACGCGGGCGCGTTCCGCCTCGGCTTGGGACGCCAGGTCGTCCAGGTCGATCTCGCATGCTTCGGCCGAGGAGATCATGCGGGTCAGGGCGGTGCCGCCCAGGGCCGCCGACGGGTCGCCGTGTTCGGCCGCGCCTTCCAGGTGGGCGACGAACCGCGCGTGGGCTTTCCGGGCGGCGTCCGGTGCCTCGTGCAGGTAGTGGGCCAGGCCGCGTGCGGCGGGGAGGGTGGCCGCCGCTATGGGGGCGGGTACCCGGTCCAGGGCCCGCAGCGCCGCGTCCACCGCGTCCGGCCAGGCGGCCAGGTGGGTCAGGCGGGCTTCGCGGCGTTCCTCCTCGGGTGCGTAGGCGCGGTCGTAGCAGGCCAGGTCGAGGTTCTTGATGTGCCAGATCGGGTTCGCGCGGTGTTGTGCCAGTTCCCCGAATGTGACGCACAGTGCGTTCTCCGCCGCCGCTGCCTGGGCCTCGTCGTGCGGGTCTGTGTACACGGCCCCGCCGAGCCTCTTCAGGCCGTCCTCCACGCCCTCGGGTGACAGGTCCTGGACGGTGCCGTCGTATTCGTGCCGTCCGGCCTCCTCCCGGACGGTCGCCACGCTCAGGTCGCAGATCGCCCGTAGCCGTTCATCGCCGGTCTTCCGCATTTCGGCCCCCTTTTCGTCCGGTGCTTCCGGCGCTAGCGTTGCAGTCCACATCGCAGGCCACCCGAGCCATTGGGACGGGAATTGGACCGTTATCGCAGCGCCGACGAGCTGATCGAGATCCTCGGCGACTGGGCCACCGCCGCCGGGCCGCTCTACCGGCGCCTCGTCACCGCCGTGGCGGGCGCCATCACGTCCGGCGCGCTGGGCGCGGGCGAGCGGCTGCCGTCCGAACGCGACCTGGCCCGGACGCTCGTCATCAGCCGCGCCACCGTCACCGCCGCCTACGACGAGCTGCGCGCCCGGGGCCTGGTCACGAGCCTGCGCGGGTCGGGGACGCGGGTCGCCGCGGGGCCGCCCGGTCCGCCGCCCGGCACCGACGGGCGCGTCCCCGGCGGCCGCGCGACGTCGATCTTCCAGCGCTTCGTGGACGGCCCCGGCGAGGTCATCTCGCTGGCCCACGCCATCGAGGGGCCGGTGCCCGACCTGCGCCAGGCGCTGCTCGACCTCGTCCGCGACGATCTGCCGCACCTGACCGCCGACGCCGGGTACCACCCGCGCGGCCTCCCGGCGCTGCGCGAGGCGATCGCCGCGCACCTCACCGGGCTCGGCCTGCCCACGGCGCCCGACCAGGTGCTGGTGACGGCCGGGGCGTCCCAGGCCATCGGTCTCGTGACGCGCATGCACCTCCGGGAACGGTCCGACGTGGTCGTGGAGTCGCCGGGCTGGCCGGGGTGTTTCGATGTGTTCCGCGCGGCCGGTGCCCGGTTGCACGGCGTCCGGCTGGACGAGGAGGGCGCCCGCGCGGACGAGATCGAGCGCGCCTTCACCGAGCGGCGGCCGTCGCTGCTGTTCGTCATGCCGACCTACCACAACCCGACCGGCGTGCTGATGTCGGCGGCGCGCCGGTCGCGGATCGCCCGGCTCGCCGAGCGGCACGGCGTCCCCGTCCTGGAGGACAACGCCTACACCGGGCTCACCGGCGAGGTCCCGCCGCCGATCGCCGCCTACGGGCGGCCCGGCGCGGAGATCCTCACCGCCGGTTCGCTCGCCAAGGCGGTGTGGGGCGGGCTGCGCATCGGGTGGATCCGCGCGTCCGCCGAGACGACCGAGCGCCTGGCCCGGCACAAGGCCCTCGCCGACCTCGGCAGCCCCGTCCTGGACCAGGCCCTCGCCGCCCGGTTCCTGCCGCGCCTGCCCGAACTGGAGGCACGCCGCTCGGCGACCGCGCGCCGGCGCCTGGACCACCTGACCGGCCTGCTCAGGGAACGCTTCCCCACCTGGCGCTGGACGCCGCCCCAGGGCGGTGCCGCGCTGTGGATCGAACTCCCCGGGATCGACGCCCGCTCCTTCGCCCACGTCGCCCTGCGCCACGGCGTGGAGATCGTCCCCGGCGCCGCCATGGACCCCGGCGGGCACCACGACGACCACATCCGCCTGCCGTTCACCTTCCCCACCGAGACCCTGACCGAGCTGGTCACCCGCCTGAGCGGCGCCTGGACGGAACTCCAGCGCTCCGCCGCCCGCCCTTCTCTGATCCTCTGACCGATGAGTTCCGGCGGTGCCGGCGGTCTGTTCTGGTAACCACCCCGACGACGGAGGTCGAGATGAGCACCACGCTGGACAAGCGGTTCACCGCGAGCCTGCGCAAGAGCCCGAACAAGGGCGGCTGGACCTATGTGGTCTGGCCCGAGTCCGCCGAGTTCTTCGGGACGCGCGGGCTGGTCAAGGTCCGGGGGACGATCGACGGGCAGCCGTTCGAGGGGGCCTTCATGGCGCTCGGGGACGGCAACCACAAGCTCGCCGTGAAGGCGTCGCTGCGCGCGGCGATCGGCAAGGAGGCGGGCGACGACATCACCGTCCACCTGCGGGAGCGCGTCGGCTAGCGCTCAGAGCGCGGGGCCGGTCTCCAGGGTCGCCAGGGCCGCGTCCAGGGACTCGGGCAGGTTCAGCGCCGGGTCCTCGGCCCAGCGGATCATCAGGTCGAGCATGATGCCGAAGGCCGCGCCGGTGAGGGTGCGGACGGCGGCGTCGTCCGGCGGGCGCCCGGCGCGCTCGGCGAGGATCACGGCCACGTTGCGCATGGTGTCGGCGAAGTTGCCGAAGGCGGCGCCGCGCAGCGCGGGGACCGAGAGGATCAGGATCGCCCGCTCGCGCCCGGCGGCGAGGTCCTCGGGCGAGAACGCGCCGAGGACCTCGCGCATGGCCGCGCGCAGCGCCTCGACGGCGGTCATCCCGGCGGGCCGCGTGCGGAGCGACTCGTAGAACACCGGATCGGTGTCGTCGGTGATGACCAGGTCCTCTTTTGACGGGAAGTAGCGGAAGACGGTGGTGTGCGCGACCTCCGCCGCCTGCGCGACCTGCTCCACGGTCGTGGCCTCGTAGCCGCGCTCGCGGAACAGCCGCAGCGCGTGCCTCTGGATCGCGGCGCGCGTCCTGGCCTTCTTCAACTCCCGCAGGCCGGTGGACCTCTCCCCCATCACCCCGCCTTTCCTAGCCCGCCTCGGAGCCTACTGTCAGGCGCTCGCCCTCCACGTCCACGCTGGGCAGGACGCGGGCCAGGCGCGGCGGGAGCCACCAGCCCGCCCGTCCGAGCAGCGCCATCACGGCGGGCACGAGCGTCAGCCGCACGACGAACGCGTCGAAGAACACGGCGGCGGCGAGCGCGAAGCCGAACGACTGGACCATCGGGGTGTCCGACAGCAGGAACCCGGAGAACACGCTGATCATGATGATCGCGGCGGCGGTGACGACGCGCGCGCCGTGCGCGACGCCGGTGACGGCGGCCCGCGTGGGCTCGGCGCCGCCGACGTGCTCCTCGCGCATCCGGGTGACGAGGAAGACCTGGTAGTCCATCGCGAGCCCGAACACCATCCCGATCATCATGACCGGCAGCAGGTTGACGATGAGCCCGGACGCCTGCAAACCGAGCGGGGCGTCCAGCCAGCCCCACTGGAACACCGCGACGACCGCGCCGAACGTCGCCGCGACGCTGAGCAGGAACCCGGCGGTCGCGGTGAGCGGCACGAGCAGCGAGCGGAACACGACGAGCAGGAGCAGGAACGCGAGGCCGACGACGACCGCCAGGTAGGGCGGGAGCGCCCCGGCGAGCTTCGCGGAGGTGTCGATGTCGAGGGCGGTCTGGCCGGTGACCGCGATCGCGGTCCCGTCGCGGTCGCGGATCCGCTCGGCGCGGTCGCGGATCGCGGTGATGAGGTCGACGGTCGCCTCGTCCGCCGGGCCGGTCTTCGGCACGACGGCGACCAGGGCCGTGTCGCCGCCCTTGTCCACCCCGGCCGGTTCGGCCATGGCGACGCCGTCCAGCCGCGCGAACTCGGTCGCGACGCCCTTCGCCGCCGCCGCCGTGTCGCGCGGGGACTGCACCACCAGGGTCAGGGGGCCGTTGAAGCCGGGGCCGAAGCCGTCCGCGAGCAGGTCGTAGGCGGCGCGTTGCGTCGTCCCGGACGGGGCGGTGCCGTCGTCGGGGAACCCGAGCCGCAGGTCCAGCGCGGGGATCGCGGCGAGGAGGAGCCCCAGGACGCCGGTGAGCAGGATCGGCAGCGGGTGCGCGGTGACGAAGCGCCCCCAGCGCAGGCCCGCCGCCGCCTCCTTCGGGGTCCTGGCGCGGGTCGTCAGGGCCCGGCGGCCCGCGATGGCGAGCAGGGCGGGCAGCAGCGTGAGCGCCACGGCGACGGCCACGGCGACGGTGAAGGCGGCGGCGAGCCCGATCTGGGTGAGCACCGGGATGTCCACGACCGCGAGCCCGGCCAGCGCGATGATCACGGTGAGGCCCGCGAACACGACGGCGGACCCGGCGGTGCCGACGGCGTGCGCCGCCGCGTCCCGCGGGGAGCGCCCGCCGCCGGACGGCGCGGCCTCGTGCCGGTAGCGGGAGATGATGAACAGCGCGTAGTCGATCGCGACCGCGAGGCCGAGCATCAGCGCGAGCGCCTGGGTGTCGGAGGTCATCTCGACGAAGGCGGTCGCGGTGCCGATCGACGACAGCCCGATGCCGATCCCGGCGACGGCCGTGAGCAGCGGCAGCCCGGCGGCCACCAGCGACCCGAGCGTGACGATCAGCACCAGCGCGGCGACGGCGACGCCGATCAGCTCCCCGGCGCCCTGCCCGGGACGCGCGACCGCGTCGCCGCCCATCTCCACGCGCAGCCCCGCGGCTTCGGCGGGCGCGGCGGCGGCGCGCAGGGCTTCGCGGTCGGCGGCCTTCATCTCGGCGGACGGGACGCGGTAGCCGACCTCCGCCAGCGCGATCCGGCCGTCCTTGGACACGGTCCGGCCGGAGTAGGGGTCGGTGGCGGAGGCGACCTGCGGGGCGGCCCTGAGCTTCGCGACGGCCTGCTCGACGGCGGCTCGCGCGCGGGGCTCGGTGACCGTGCGGCCGCCCGGCGCGGCGAACACGACGCGCGCGGTCGCGCCGCCGGTCGCGGCCTCCGGGAAGCGGCCCTTGATCAGGTCGTTCGCGCGCTGCGCCTCGGTGCCCGGGACGGTGAAGGTGTCGGGCGCGGGCTCCGACAGCGTCGCCGCGCCGAGCCCCGCCGCCACGAGGAGGGCCAGCCAGACCGTCAGCACCGTCCAGCGCCGCCGGAAGCAGAACCGGCCGAGCCGGGAGAGGGCCACCGCCATGACGGATGCTCCTTTTCGCTAGTGAGATAGCAAATAGTATTCCACTAGCGTTTTATGTCAACGGCGGCTCCCTCTGCGGTAGCGGGTGCGGACTACCCGGGGCGGGCGATGCGCGTCCGGCCGCCCGGCGGTGACCATCGGGGGATGAGGAAGATCTTGAGGAGGATCGGCGTGCCGGCGGCCGTGTGCGCGGTCGTCGCGGGCGGCGTCGCGGCCGTGCCGGGGGCCGCCGACGCGGGCGTCCGCGACGACTGCGTCGCGGTGCCGGGCGCCGAGTGCGGAACGCTGCGGGTGCCGCTGGTGCGGTCGCGTCCCGAGCTGGGACGGACGACCGTCGCCTACGCGGTGATCCGGCATCGCGACACGTCCCGTCCGGCGAAGGGGACCTTCACCGTCAACCCGGGCGGGCCCGGCGACTCCGCCCTCGCCTACGCCCCGATGTACGCCCAGGCGTTCGCGGGCCTGCTGCGCGACCACGACCTGCTGCTGGTCGAGCCGCGCGGGGTCGGCCGCTCCGACTCGCTCGACTGCGGCTTCGGCGGGATGCCCGCGACCCGCGACGGGTTCGTCCGCGCGATCGGCGCCTGCGGGACGGCCCTCGGAGCGCGCGCCGACGGCTACACCTCCGCCGAGACCGCCGACGACATCGACGCCGTCCGGGCGAGGCTGGGCGTCGACCGGCTGGACCTGCTCGGCGAGTCCTACGGCACCTACCTGATGACGGTCTACGCCCAGCGGCACTCGAAGCGGGTGCGGTCGATCGTGCTGTCCAGCGCGTATCCGATCGGCTTCGACATGTGGGCGCGTCCCAACGCCCGCGCCGCGCGCCGCACGATCGGCCTGCTGTGCGAGCGGAGCGGCGGCGCCTGCGACGGGCGCGCCGTCCTGCGCGACATCGACCGGCTCTCGGACCGGCTGGCCGAGCGGCCCGTCCCCTACACGACGCCGGACGGCGCACGGCGCGTCGTCGATGACACCGCGCTGGCCGCGATCGTCTACAGCGGCGGGACGGAGGGCTCCGCCGAGACGATCGGGAACCTCCCGTACGCGGTCGGAGCGGCGCTGCGCGGCGACAACGCCCCGCTGGTCGAGGCCGCCCGCGAGGCCGAGCCGATGAGCGGATCGTCCGCGCGCCGCGCCCCGGGCGCGGAGGAGGAGAGGTTCAACACGGCGCACGCCGCGGCCGTGATGTGCAACGACTACCCGACGCTGTGGGACCGCGCCGCGCCGGTCGGGACCCGCCTGCGGCAGTACGCGGCCGGACGCGCCGCCCTGCCGGACGAGGAGTTCTGGCCGTTCGGCAAGACGGCCTGGACGAGCGCGATCGAGGACCGGGGGAACACCTGCGTCCGCTGGCCCGGCCGGACGCCCGCCACCCGGCCCGTGCGCGGCCGGCTGCCCGACGTCCCGGTCCTGGTCGTGTCGGGCGACCTGGACCCCAACACCCCGACCGAGGAGGGACGGCTCGCCGCGCGCCAGTTCCGCCGCGCGTCCGTCCTGGAGGTGCCGAACACCGGTCACGTCGCCGAGGGGGAGCCGACCGGCTGTGTCGCCGGTATCGAATCCGCCTTCCTGCGCGACCTGGAGGTCGGCGACACGGCGTGCCTGGCGAAGATCCCGCCCGTCGAGGTGCGGACCGCCGCCTGACCCCGGTGCCGGGCCGGCGGGACCTGTTCCCGCCGGCCCGGCGGCGTCAGCTCTTGAGGAACTCCAGCAGGTCGGAGTTGAACCGCTCCTTGTCGCCGGGCACCATCCCGATGCCGTGCGAGCCGCCCTCGTACACCTTCAGGGTCGCGTCGGAGATCAGCTCCGCCGCCTTGCGGCCGGTGGCCTCCAGCGGGACGATCCGATCGTCGTCGCCGTGCACCACCAGCGTCGGGACGTCGAACCTGCGCAGATCGTCATGGAAGTCGGTCCGCGCGAAGGCGTCCACGCACTTCAGGCCCGCCTGGAGGTTCTCGTGCATGGCCATGAACCAGAAGGCGTCACGGTTGCCCTGCGTCGCCTTGCCGCCGGGATCGGCGCTGAAGAACGCCTCCGAGGCGTCTCGCCAGTATTGCGAGCGCTCGCTGAGGAGACCCTTCTTGATCTCCTCGAACGCCTGCGCGGGGACGCCCTCGGGGTTGTCGGGCCCCTGGAGCATCAGCGGCGTGATCGCCGACAGCAGCACCGCCTGGCGGACGCGGCCGGTGCCGTGCCGCCCGACGTACCGGGCGAGTTCGCCACCGCCCATCGAGTGCCCGACGAGCGTGACGTCGCGCAGGTCGAGGGTTTCGAGCAGGGCGGAGAGGTCGTTGGCGAACGTGTCGAAGTCGTAGCCGTCGAACGGCTGACTCGACCGGCCGTGCCCCCTCCGGTCGTGGGCGACGCCGCGGAACCCGTTCTCGGCCACGTGCCGCATCTGGTCGTCCCAGGCGTCGGAGTTCAGCGGCCACCCGTGGATGAACACCACGGGGCGCCCCGTCCCCCAGTCCTTGTAGTAGATCTGTTCGTCATCGTGCGTTCTCACATAGCCCATGGCGGTGCGGTACCCACGCTGAACAGCGAAAACATAGGAGGGCCCCGGCGCGGGCCGCGCCGGGGCCGGGCGGTCAGGTGGTGTACCGGACGGTCTCGGCGTCGCCGTCCACGTCGCCGTCCACGTCGCCTTCCACACGGCGCAGTCCCGCGTTCTCCAGCACGCGGACCGACGCCGGGTTGGACGTCTCGGCCGACGCCGTGACCCTGTCCACGCCGGGCGCGGTCAGGGCGAACGCGACGAGGGCGCGGGCCGCCTCGGTGGCGTAGCCGCGGCCCCGCCGGGACGGGACGACGCCGTAGCCGAACTCGACGGCGCCTCCGGCGGGCGGCCAGAAGAGCCCGGCGGAGCCGACGACGAGGCCGGTCGCGCGTTCGACGATCTGGCGCTGGCCGTACTCGCCGAACGCGGACGGCGTCTCGGCGACGAGGCCCGCTATGACGCGGTCGCCGTCGGCGGGGAAGTCGCCGGCCCAGTGGGCGAGCCGGGCGCCGCCGGTGACGGCGGACACCTCTTCGGACGTCCACGCGCGCAGCGCGAGCCGGGCGGTGCACAGTTCGATGGTGGTCAGGCCCGGAAAGGGCTGGTCTGGAAAGGGCTGGTCTGGAACGGACAAGCGAAGCTCCTGGTCGTATCGGACGACCGGGCCGCGCTCAGTCCCGCGCGGCCCGGGTGAGGGCATGCCGACGAAGCCCGGCGCGGGCCATATTCATCAACCCCCTCGTCCCAGGAGCGGACAGCGACCAGGAGACTGTGTCACGGCTTGGGGATGTACGGCGGAGCCACGCCCCAGTCCCAGTGCGGCATCGGGGCCTGGAGCGGCGGCCTGGCGTCGGGTTGGGAGTTCTCGACGGCGATCCGCGTGCCCCACTCGATGTAGCCGGTGAACGCGGCGCGGAACTCGGGGTCGGAGGGCAGGCCGACCTCGTCCGCGGCGTCCATGAGCAGGCTCACCCAGCGGCGCCGCTGCGGCTCGGTGATGGCCCGGCCGAGGTGCTGCCGCACCATGTGGGCGTAGCCGCCGCGCTCACCGCTGTAGCGCTCGGGACCGCGGAAGACCTCGGCCAGCCACAGCGCGACGTAGTGCGGATGCCCGGCGTCCATGTGGGCGAACAGCGGGCCGATCACGTCGTCCTCGACGACCCGCGCGTAGAAGACCTCGGTGAGCCGCTCGAACGCCTCGGCGCCGCCCGCCCACTCGTACAGGGTCGGGACGGACGAGCCGGTGCCGCGCACACCCGTCCGCTCGTAGTGCCGCATCTCCTCGATCCGCTTCACGTAGGGCTTGATCGCGGAGAAGAACGCGGGGAAGTGCTCGCCGCCGCGGAAGCCCTCCATGTGGTCCTCGGCGGACGTCCAGCGGATGCGCAGGACGTAGGACGCGGGCTCGTCGACGCACCGCGACAGCTCGTAGTCCACGCACTGCGGCGCGGCCGACAGCTCGACGGCGGCCTCGGCGTAGGCGGCCTCGAACGCCTCCGCCTCCCCGGGGTCGATCCGGTAGCGGACATATTCGACGATCATCGCGGCTCCCCCTGGCGTCCGGTCGGGTGACCAACGTAGCGTAATGGACGTAACGGTGTAATCACCCGACCGGAGGCCCGGGTAGGTCACCCCCGGGCGCGCCTGGCCCAGACGACGCCGCCGCCCGCGAGCGCGACCAGCAGCGCGCCGAGCCCGATCCACAGCCAGCCGAACGAGCCGCCCGAGCCGTCCTCGGGCTCCGGCGTCGCCACCCCGGCGGCCGAGACGCCGCCGCCCGCGCCCTGCACCGTGAACCTGAACGTGCCCGTGACGGGGTGGCCGTCCGACGCGACGACGCGCCACCCGACCGTGTACCGCCCGCCCGGCAGGCTCTCGGTGACCGGCACGGTGACCGTGTTGTCGACCGCCTCCGCCTTGCCCGCCGCGTGCCGCGTGCCCGCGCCGTCGGTCAGCACGATCTGCGGCACCATCACCGGGTCGGCGTAGGTCAGGACGATCTTGGACGGCGCGGCCCCGGTCGAGTTCGGCGCCGGGGTCGCCGACCTCAGCGTCGTGTGCGCCGACGCCGGGGCGGCGCCGAGCGCCGTCACCAGCCCGGCGGCGGCCGCCGCCGCCGCGACCCGCGCGATCATGCCCGGCTCCGCGCGCGGGACAGGCCGTACCCGCCGACGCCGAGCCCGATCACGCCGACCGCGACGCCGATGCCGCCGAGCACCCGCGCGGTGCCGTCGCTCGCGTCCTCCTCGGCGGGCGCCGCGGCGGCGGGCTTCACCTGGGCGGTCGGCCCGGTCGCGGCGGCCTGCGCGGCGCCCTTCGGCGTCAGCTTCAACTCCGGCGCCGGGTGCTCGGGCTCGTTCTGCCCGTCGCCCGGGTCCTGGTCCCACTTGACGACCTCGCCGCCCGTGTAGGTCTGCTCGGCCTTGAAGAGCATCCGGGTGGCGTTCGAGGGCAGCGGGCCCATCGACACGTCGAACTCCTGGAACTGCCCGGCGTCGATCTTGCCGCCGCTCCAGGTGATCCGCGAGACGGCCTCGGTGAGCTTGGACCCCTCCATCTCCACGGGGGTCTTGAGCTTGGACTTCTCCACCTTCACCGTCCAGCCGGGGACGGGTCGGACCGACACGAACGCGACCGGCGTGTCGGTCGGCAGGTCCACCTGGACCTTGGTGGTCGAGGCGTCGTCGCGCTCGTTCGGCACCCGGAAGGAGACCTTGGTGAACCCGCCCTGCTCGGCGGTCCCGGGGTTCACGGTGACATGGGCGGACGCGGCGGTGGCGAGCCCGAAGACCGACAGCGCGGCCAGGGCGCCGACCGTCGACAGGCGGCGGGCTGAGACGGTGGGCAGAGCGAAGACAGCAGGCATGGTCGTTTTCCGTTCGAGACGCAGGTGAAAGAGCCGGACGCGCGCCGCGTCCGGTGGCGTGTGGCGCTCAGCCCCAGGCGAGCGCCCTCGAACGGTCCGGCGGCCCGCGCCGGAAGACCTGGTGCCGCAGCACCTCGCCGATCGACGCGACGGCGTCCGCCGCCACGACCCTGATACGGACGACCGGCGCGACCGGTTCGACCACGAGCAGCCTCGGCAGCGGGACCGGCCGCTCGGCCAGCCGCCGCGCCAGCGACCACGCCGCCCGCTCGCCCCGCCGCAGCCACAGCGCCGCGAGGACGGCGGCGGCGACGTGCGCGAGCGTCATCGACACACCCGACCCGCGCGCCGCCGGATGCGCATCCGAGGCGTGGTGGATCATGGGCTGGGTCGCGGCGCCGAACAGCGTGTGCAGCGCGAACTGCCCGCCGAGGAGCCCGCCCAGGAGCGTCGCGAGCGACCGCTCATGCCCGGCGAGGGTCAGCGATACACCCAATACAGCGGCGAACCCGGTCAGCACCGCCCACGCGGGCACCACGTCCCGGGACGAGAGGGAGTGCCCCACCGCCGCCAGCGTCACGCAGACGGTGGCGAACACCGTCGAGCGCGCCGTGCGGAGCAGTGGTTGCGGGAGCACCGACCCATCGTCCCACCCGCGGCGCCGGATGTGGAGGCGCCCTTTGGAAGAAGCCGGGACACGCCCAACATCTGGGGCCCACCAAAGTCCGCTCGCCTACATGTAGGGTTTGAGGCCCGTGCTGGACCGCCCCCGCCGCATTCGGCGGGGGCGATGTGTTCAGAACTTTCCAGGCAGGGCATCCGTTGAACGGACAAGGCCAGGCCGAGGAGGCTGAACGTGGCATCTGCCATCGACCGCATCAGACGATTCATCAACAGCCCCCAGGGACGCAAGGCGCGCGCACGAGCCGAACGCGCCGCGAGGGACCCGCGCACGCAGGCGAAGGTGCGCGGCCTCCTCGCACGGGTGCGCGGCGGCCGCCGCCACTGACCACTCCGGAGCCCGGCCCCGACGGGGCCGGGCTCCGCCGCGTCCGGGGGTGCGAGTTAGACGTACCTGCAAGTCATTTGCAATAGTGGCGGTATGGCTGACTACACGCTTCCCGACCTTCCCTACGACTACGCGGCCCTGGAACCGGCGATCACCGGCGAGATCCTGGAGCTGCACCACTCCAAGCACCACGCCGCCTACGTCAAGGGCGCCAACGACACGCTGGAGAAGCTCGCCGAGGCACGCGACAAGGAGCAGTACGGCGGCCTGGTCGGCCTGGAGAAGACGTTCGCGTTCAACCTGTCCGGGCACGTCCTGCACTCGATCTTCTGGGACAACCTCTCCCCGGACGGCGGCGACCGCCCCGACGGCGAGCTGGCCGCCGCGATCGACGAGCACTTCGGCTCGTTCGAGGCGTTCCAGAAGCAGCTGTCGAGCGCCACGTCCCTGGTGCAGGGCTCGGGCTGGGGCATCCTCGCCTGGGAGCCCCTCAGCCGCCGCCTGGTCGTCGAGCAGGTCTACGACCACCACGGCAACGTCGGCCTGAACACCACCCCGCTGCTGGTCTTCGACGCCTGGGAGCACGCCTACTACCTCCAGTACCGCAACGTGCGCCCCGACTACGTCCAGAAGCTCTGGTCCCTCGTCAACTGGACCGACGTCAAGACCCGATTCGACAACGCCCGCGCCTGACCCCCGAAGACCACGGCGCCCTCTAGGCCGGGATCGTGCTCAGAACCTTTCCCTCGCGTCCTAGAGGGCGCCGTGCCCTTTTCTCCACGCCCACTGTCGGCGTTGTGCCTTTCCCCGCGCCCCTTGTAGGCGTCGCGCCTTTCCCCCGGTCGCCGGGTCACATGCGGGGGTTGACGACCCTGCTGATCGCCCTCGCCGCCTCCCGCGCGTCGCCGCCGCCCGCGATGTCCTCGCCCCAGGACCAGACGCCCCGGACCCCTCCGCCGCCGTCGAGGCGGCGGGTGCGGACGGTCTCGGCGAACCGGCCGCCGCTCTCGCCCACGACGTGGAGGAAGGGCGCCCCGGTTCCGAACGGCTGCCTGATCGAGGTCTTGAACCCGCCGGCCGCGTCGAGCACCTCGACCACGGCCCGGAGCCAGCTCACCTCGACGTCGTACGGCTGCGCCTCGGCCGACTGCGGAGTTTGTTGGGACGTGGGGGAATAGTTGTGATTGGTGATTCGTGGGGGGATTTCTCCGCTTTTGGACTGGTCTAACGTCATCGGAAACTCCGGGTCCGGGGGGATTCTGGTGGGGATCTTCGTTGGTGTGCTTCACTGCTTAAACGTTCGTTGTCTCGCTCAGAGTGCTGGACCCCGGACGGACTGGTCAACCAACCATGTCGGAAGCGGCATGAGCTTCAATCAGTTCGGCCACTGAGTGATTGTTCGGCGCAACTGATCGGGGAAGTTGCCGAAGAGTGGAGGAAGCACGCGCATGGCGGGTCTGAGTGCCAACGACATCGCGGCAGTCCTGCGAGATCGGATTCTCAGAGAGAACTCGCCGTACCCCCGGGGCTCGGATTTCCCCAGCCAGCGCGCGCTCGCGGCCGAGTTCGGCGTGAGCGACAGTACGATCAACCGCGCGCTTCAAGGACTGCGCAGGCAGGGCTTGCTCAGCTTGGGCCAAGGACGAAAGACGAAGGTGACCCACATGCCCCAGATCACCAGGGACGCACGCGATCGATACAACGAGGCGAAACGCGTCGAGGATCGCGGCGGGTTCGCCGCCGAGGTGCGCCGTCAGGGAATGACGCCGCGCTCGGAGACCAGCGTGCGCCGGGAGGTGCCGCCGGCCAGGATCGCCGAGTTCCTCGGCATCGACCAGGACGCCCAGGTCCTGGTCCGCGACCGCGACATGTACGCCGACGACACCCTCGTGCAGAAGGCGCCGTCCTACATTCCCGGCGAGATCGCGTTCGGCACGCGGCTGGAGGACCTCACCCAGCCGACCGGCGGCATGCTCACCACGATGAAGGACCTCGGGCACGAGGAGGTCTACGCCGACGAGTACCTGACGCTGTCCCGGCCTCCGACGGGCGGTGAGCAGGAATTCTTCGACATCCAGGACGACCAGCCGGTCTTCGAGCTCTACCACGTCGCCATCGACGTGAACGGTCGCGCGGTCGAGGTCTCCTGGCATCGCGGGCCGGTGCATCTGTGGGGCGAGTTCGTCTACCGCGTCCAGATCAAGAGGTCGTAGCCGGTCGCCGCGGCCCCAGCGGGAAACGTATCCCTGGGGCCGCCGCCACCGATGCGCCGTGCTCGGTCCGAAGCCGTTCCCGACCGCTTCGAATCATGCGGTCATTTGCGTCGGTGTTCGATTCCTTCGATGCCGACTTCCTCCGTCAACGGGACGCGTCCTCGGCGTTCAGGTGCGACCTGAAGCGGCTGTAGGCGAAGTAGACGAGGCAGCCGAGGGCGAACCACACCGCGAAGCGCACCCAGGTTTCCCACTGGAGGAAGGTGATCAGCCAGATCGAGAAGACGACGCCGATGACGGGCACGACCGGCATGCCGGGGGTGCGGAACTCGCGGGGCAGGTCGGGGCGCTTGTAACGCAGGACGATCACGGCGATGCAGACGACGATGAAGGCCAGCAGAATGCCGATGTTGGTGAGCTCGGCCGCTTCCGCGATGGGCAGGAATCCGGCGATGACCGCCGATCCGGCGCCGAGGATCCAGGTGATGCGGGTCGGGACGTGGCGGGTCGCGTGGGTCTTGGCGAACCAGGCGGGGAGCAGGCCGTCGCGGCTCATCGAGAACCAGACGCGGGTGGCGCCCATCATGAACGTGAACAGGACCGTCAGCACGCCGAGGATCGCGCCGACCGCGATGACGGCGCCGAGCGCGTCCATGCCGACGGAGTCGAAGGCGGAGGAGAACGCCGCGTTCGGGTCGATGTCGCGGTAGTCGACCATGCCGGTGAGGACCAGGCAGGCCAGGACGTACAGGACCATCGAGATCGCGAGCGAGTAGATGATCGCCTTCGGCATGTGCTTGCGGGCCTCCTGCGACTCCTCGGCGGCGGTCGACATCGCGTCGTAGCCGAAGACGGCGAAGAAGACGGTCGCGGCCCCGGTGAAGGCCCCCGACCAGCCGAAGGGCAGGAACGGCGAGTAGTTCCCGCTGTGGATCTTGAAGACGCCGACGACGATGACCAGCAGGACGATGCCGACCTTGAGGTAGACCAGCGCGGTCTCGAACCGGGCGGCGTTCTTCATGCCGAGGTTGAGGATCCAGGCGATCAGCAGGCAGAGCAGGGCGGCGAACAGGTTGACCTTGTAGCTGCCGTCCGCGACGCCCTTGGGTTCGGTGCCGGGCGCGCCGACCATCCACAGCGGCAGGTCGATGTCCAGGAAGCCGAGCAGGTCGTTGAAGTAGCCGGAGATGCCGATCGCGACCACCGCCACGATCGCGGTGTACTCCAGCAGCAGGTCCCAGCCGATCGCCCAGCCGGTGAACTCGCCGAGCACCGCGTACCCGTAGGTGTAGGCGGACCCGGCGCGCGGGATGAGCCCGGCGAACTCCGCGTAGGAGAACGCCGCCGCCGCACTCGCGATGCCGGCGACGAGGAACGAGATCAGGACGCCGGGTCCGGCCTTCTCGTTCGCGACCGCGCCGGCCAGCGAGAAGATCCCGGCGCCGATGATCCCGCCGACGCCGATCGCGGTGAGCTGCCACAGCCCCAGCGTCCGGGTGAGGCCGGAGGGGGCGTGTTCGTCGTCGATCTGCTCGATGGGTTTGCGGCGGAGCATCCCGTCCAACACCGAGGCCATCCGTCTACCTCCCGACGTCTCCCGCGCCAGTGCGGGCCACCGTGACTCTGCCGAGGAATCCCTGACCGGACAAGGCCATCTAGATCACGATTCAGGCAAGTCGGCCCGTCCGCCCCCATCCTGTGTGTATCGACACCCAGGAGGAACCCGTGCCGCACATCGCCCTCGGAAACGACGCCCCGGGCATCCTGTCGCTGTTCGCCTACCGTCCCGAGACCGCGCGACCGATGAACGAGCTGGCCGAGATCCTGCTGCGGGGGCCGAGCACGCTGACGCGCGGCGCGCGCGAGCTGATCGCGGCCTATGTGTCCTCCCTCAACGACTGCGACTTCTGCGCGTCGTCGCATTCGGCGTTCGCGGCGGCGCAGCTTCCCGAGGGCATGGAGCTGGTCGACCGTGTCCGCGCCGATCTGGAGGGCGCGCCGATCCCCGAGAAGCTGCGGGCGCTGCTGCGGGTGGCCGGAGCGGTCCAGGCGAGCGGGCAGGACGTCCGTCCGGAGGACATCGCGGCGGCGCGGGCCGCCGGGGCGACCGATCTGGAACTGCACGACACCGTCCTGATAGCGGCGGCGTTCTGCATGTTCAACCGGTATGTGGACGGGCTCGCGACCACCGTCCCCGACAATCCGGCCGACTACGAGGCCGTCGCCAAGGTGATCGTCGAAGGGGGCTACCAGGCCCTGTGAGCCGGGACGCTCAGGAGAGCACCCTGTGCGTCAGCAGCTGCTCGAAGTCGGCCTCGAAGCGCTCGTAGAGGGAGCGCAGGTCGGGGCCCGGCCACTCACGGGGAAGCAGTTCCGGCGGCAGGATCGGGTCCCGCAGGAGGTGGCGGAGCGCGGCGGCCGCGAGCGTGAACTTCTCGGGCGTCGTGGCGGCGCGGTGGAGGGCGTCGAGCAGGGCGCGGGCGGAGGCCGCCCAGCCGCCCAGGTCCCACAGCGACGCGGCGAGCGCGACGGGGTCGGCCTCGGGGCGCGCGGTGAGGAACGTGCACTGCCGCACCACGGTCCCCGGACGCGGGCGGATCAGGTTCGCCGGACGCAGCCAGGTGCCCTCGCGGAGTTCGGCGAACCGCAGCCCGGACATCGCCTGGCGGAGCGCGGCGCGCTCGGTGGCGGGACGGCGCTCGGCGGTGATGACGGCGATCTCCCAGGTGCCGTCCCAGTCGCGGGTGTGCGGCAGGCGGCTCTCGTCCTGGCGGGCCTGCCGGGCGAGGAGGCGCTCGGTCAGCGCGTACATGCCCTCGTCCTGGACGAGGTCGCCCGAGGCGACCATCCGCGACAGCGCCACCCGGATCGTGCCCTCCGCGATGCCGAACAGGTCACCGGCGCGCACGAGGTAGCGGGCGGGGAGCCGGGGCGGGTGGACGCCCAGCAGCGTGCTCAGCACCACCGATCGGGCGGTGAGCGGCCGGATCTCCAGGGGGTGAGAGGTCATGTCTGACCAAAACCCTACCCGCCGGTCGTGCGCCGCGAAGGGGCCTCCGCTCTCTTCCGCACGCCGTCTTCCCCTGTGGCACGTGCCGACCGACCTCGGAGAACCGCCTTACCCGGCGGCGACGCGCGGAACGCGAGGTATGGCCATCCGCGCCGCACCCTGGAAAATGCGGTGAGGGCGCGCAGCGGTTCGCCCGGGGGTACGGCACGGTGGGTGCGCCGGGCCGGGAAGCGGCTCCCAGGTCCCGTTGCGTGCGGGCAACGACGGAGGAGCCGACCACATGATCTTGACCGTGGACGAGGCGGGCCGCGCGCTCGCGGACCCCGCCTGCTACGCCGACGAACGGCGGCTGCACGACGCGCTCGCGCTGCTGCGCCGCGAGTCGCCGGTGCACCGCGTCGAGGCGCCCGGGTACAACCCGTTCTGGGCCGTCACGCGGCACGCCGACATCATGGAGGTCGAGCGCGAGCACGAGGTGTTCCTCAACGCGCCGCGTCCGCTGCTCGCCACCGCCGAGTTCGACGAGATCAACCGGCAGCGGCAGGAGCAGGGCATCGCGCTGCGCACGCTCATCCACATGGACGACCCCGACCACCGGGTCATCCGAGCGATCGGCGCCGACTGGTTCCGGCCGCGCGCGATGCGGGCGCTGGAGCCGCGCGTCCGGGAGCTGGCCCGCCGCTACGTCGACCGCATGGTGGAGTTCGGCGGCGAGTGCGACTTCGCGCGGCAGGTCGCGGTGCATTTCCCGCTCTATGTGATCCTGTCGCTGCTCGGTCTACCTGAGAGCGACTTCGACCGGATGCTGAAGCTCACCCAGGAGCTGTTCGGCGGTGACGACGACGAGTTGCAGCGCGGCACCACCAGCGAGGAGAAGGTGGAGGTGCTGCTGGACTTCTTCGCCTACTTCCAGGGGCTCACCGAGGCGCGGCGCGCGCGGCCGACCGACGACCTGGCCTCGGCCATCGCCAACGCCCGGGTCGACGGCGAGCCGCTGAACGACTTCGACACCGCGTCCTACTACGTCATCGTCGCGACCGCCGGGCACGACACGACGAGCGCGGTGATCGCGGGCGGGCTGCACGCGCTCGTCGAGCATCCGGACCAGCTCGAACGGCTCCGCGCCGAACCCGGGCTGATGCCCCTCGCCGTGGACGAGATGATCCGCTGGGTCACGCCCGTGAAGGAGTTCATGCGGACGGCCGCGCGCGACTACGAGCTGCACGGCGTCACGATCCCCGAGGGCGATTCGCTGCTGCTGTCCTACCCTTCGGCGAACCGGGACGAGGACGTCTTCAAGGACCCGTTCGCCTTCGACGTCGGCCGCGACCCGAACAAGCACCTGGCGTTCGGGTTCGGCGTGCACTACTGCCTGGGCGCGGCGCTCGCGCGGATCGAGGTCCGCGCGTTCTTCGAGGAGCTGGTGCCGAGGCTCGGGTCGATCGAGCTCGCCGGGACGCCGGAGAGCATCGCGACGACGTTCGTCGGCGGACTGAAGCGGCTGCCCGTCCGCTACTCGCTGGTCTGAGGAGCGCGGTGTGCTGATCGACGCCGCGGTGCTGCGCGCGGCCGACGCGCCGTACGCGATCGAGCCGGTCGAGCTGGCCGACCCGGGGCCCGGGGAGGTGCTCGTCGCGATCGCGGGCACCGGCATGTGCCACACCGACCGGCTCGGACGCGTCCCCGGCGATCTCGTCGCCAAGCCGGTGATCCTGGGGCACGAGGGCGCGGGCGTCGTGGCGGCGGTCGGGCCGGGGGTGGCCGGGGTGGCGGCGGGCGACCCGGTCGTGCTGTCGATCGACTCGTGCGGGACGTGCGCGAACTGCCGTTCCGCCCGTCCGGGCAACTGCCGCGACATGGCCGCGCTCAACCTGACGGGCGTTCCGGTGGACGGGACGCCGCGCGCCACCGGCCCCGACGGCGCGGCCGTCCACAACCGCTGGTTCGGGCAGTCGTCGTTCGCGACGCACGCGCTGGCCTCGGCGCGGTGCGTCGTGCCCGTGCCCGTGCCCGGCGACCTTCCGCTGGAGATCCTCGGGCCGCTCGGCTGCGGTGTGCAGACCGGCGCCGCGTCGGTGCTGGTGTCGCTCGGCGTCCGGGCGGGCGACAGCATCGCGATCTTCGGGGCGGGCGCGGTCGGGCTCGCGGCGGTGCTGGCCGCGCGGGTCGCGGGCGCCACCGTGATCGTCGCCGTCGACCGGCACGCCGGGCGCCGCGAGCTGGCCCGCGAGCTCGGCGCCACCCACGCCCTGGACGGCGCGGACGGCGACCTCGCCGCGCGGGTGCGGGCGATCGCCGGGGGCGAGGGCGTCCAGTTCTCGCTGGACACGACCGCCGTCCCCGAGGTCGTCTCGGCCGCGGTCGCGTCGCTGCGCACGACCGGCGTCTGCGGGCTCGCCGGCCTCGGCGCGCCCGAGTACCGCCTGGACGCGACGCTGCTGCTGATGGGACGCACGGTCAAGGGGATCATCGAGGGCGACGCCGTCCCGCAGACGTTCGTCCCGAGGATGATCGAGCTGTGGCGGCAGGGGCGCTTCCCGTTCGACCGCCTGGTCAGGACCTATCCGCTCGCCGAGATCAACCGCGCCGAGGCCGACGCGCTCTCCGGGGAGGTGGTCAAACCGGTTCTGCTGCCGTCCTAGACGAGCCCGTTCCTAGACGAGCCCGTTCCTAGACGAGCCCGTTCCTAGACGAGGTGGAGAAGCTGCTCGCCGCTCGCCAGGCGGCGGCAGTTCTCGGCGGCGACCGCGAAGTAGCGGGCCCAGGTCTCGCGGGTCAGCCACGCCACGTGCGGCATCACGACGACGTTGTCGAGCGTGAGCAGCGGGTTGGCCGGGTCGACCGGCTCCTGCTCGAACACGTCGAGCCCGGCGCCGCCGAGATGCCCGGACGTCAGCGCGTCCACCAGCGCGGACTCCTCGACCACCGCGCCGCGCGCCGTGTTGACCACGATCGCGCCCGGCGGCAGCAGCGCCAGCCGCCGGGCGTCGAGCAGGTGGCGGGTCTCCTCGGTCAGCGGGATGTGCACGGAGACGACGTCGCTGATCCGGAGCAGGTCGTCCAGCTCCATCCAGGACGGGTCGTCGGGGCGCGGGCGGCGGGAGGTGAACACCACGCGCGCGCCGACCGCCTCCAGCATCCCGCGCAGCAGCCCGGCGATCTCGCCGCCGCCGAGCAGCCCGACCGTCCGCCCGCGCAGTTCGCCGCCGACCAGCGCGCGGCTCGCGGGCCAGCCCTCGCCGCGCCGCGTCCGGGCGTCGAAGGCGACGACGCGGCGCAGCACCGACAGCGCCAGCAGCAGGCTCGTCTCCGCGACGGCCTGGGCGTTGCGCCCCGGCATGTTCGCGACCAGGACGCCGCGCTCGCGGGCCGCGTCGAGGTCGATCGTGTTGACGCCGGTGCCGAGCTTCTGGATCAGGCGCAGCTTCGGCGCCCGGTCCATGTCGGCCGCCCTCAGAGGGCGCAGCACATGCCAGATGACCTCGGTGTCGGGGAGCAGCCGGGCGAGGCGGGCGTCGTCCTGCTCCGAGCAGCTCACGATGTCCAGTCCGGATTCGGAATGGTCCATGTCGTAGTGCAGCAACACCCGCATCCTGCGCCCCTTCGTTCGGCTCCGGTCAGCTATCTTGCCCTCGTGCCCGACTTCGTGAGGTTGGAGAGGCCGATCGTCCAGGCGCCCATGGCCGGGGGGACCTCCACGCCCGCCCTGGCCGCCGCCGTCTCCGACGCGGGCGGCGCCGGTTTCCTCGCCGCCGGTTACAAGACCACCGCCGCGATGCGCGAGGAGATCGCGGCGACGCGGCGGCTGACGTCACGCCCGTTCGGGATGAACCTTTTCATGCCGTCGTCGGACGATATCGATCCCGGCGCGGTGGACGCCTATCGTCAGCGGTTGGAGCCCGAGGCGGAGCGGTTGGGAGTCGGGCTCGGCGTGCCGTCCAAGCGGGATGACGACTACGACGCCAAGGTCGTCGCGCTGCTCGCCGATCCCGTCGCCTATGCGAGCTTCACTTTCGGGTGTCCGACGCCGGATGTCATTCGCGCCTTCCAGGATCGCGGGATGACCGTCATCGTCACGGTGACCAGCGCTGATGAGGCACGCGCGGCGTCCGCGGCCGACGCGCTGTGCGTCCAGGGATCGGAGGCGGGGGCGCATCGCGGGTCGTTCACCAATACGTTGGACGATCTGCTCGGCGTTCGGGAACTGCTCCGGCTCGTGCGCGCTGCCGTGCCGCTGCCGTTGATCGCCGCTGGAGGATTGGCCACCTCCGAGGACGTCGCCGAGGTCCTGTCGCTCGGCGCGATCGCGGCGCAGGTGGGGACGGGCTTTCTGCGGTGCCCGGAGAGCGGTGCCGGTGAGGTGCACAAGGCGGCACTCACCGATCCGCGTTTCACGTCCACCGCGATGACGCGGGCTTTCAGCGGACGCCCCGCCCGCGGTCTGGTGAACCGGTTTCTTGCGGAGCATTCGGAGTTCGCACCCGCCGCTTATCCGGACGTGCATTACCTCACCTCGCCTCTGCGCAAGGCGGCGGCCGCACAAGGCGATCCGGACACCGTCAACCTGTGGGCGGGCGAGGGGTTCCGGCAGGCCACGGACGCGCCCGCCGCCGAGATCGTCGCCGCCCTGACGCCCTGACATGCGGTTCGGGATCCTCGGCGACACCCGGGCGTGGCGCGGCGGCGGAGACGGTGGCGAGGACGGCGGCGAGGACGAGGTCCCGCTGGGCGGGCCCGCGCGCCGTGCCGTGCTCGCGCTGCTGCTCACCCGGCCCGGGGAGGTCGTCTCGGCGGGGCGGCTGGCCGAGGGCGCCGCGAGTCCGGGCGGCCACGCGTTGCAGGCGCAGGTGTCGCGGCTCCGCGCGGCGCTGGGCGCGGACGCGCCGATCGAGCGGGTCGGGGACGGCTACCGGATCATCGTCTCCCCCGACGCCGTGGACGCGTGCCGGTTCGAGCGCCTCGCCGCCGACGGGCGCGCCGCCCTGCGCGACGGCGCCACCGGACGCGCCGCCGACCTGCTCCGCGACGCGCTCGCGCTGTGGCGGGGCCCGGCGCTCGCCGACCTGCCGACCGCCGTGACCGCCGACGCCGTCCGGCTGGAGGAGCGGCGGGTGGCCGCGATCGAGGACCGGTTCGAAGCTGACCTGCGGCTCGGGCGGCACCGCGCCGCCGTCCCCGAGCTGCGGGAGCTGACCGTCGCGCACCCGCTCCGGGAGCGGCTCGCGGCGCTGCTCGTGCGGGCCCTGCGGGACGGCGGCGACCGCGCCGAGGCGCTCGCGGTGTTCGAGCGGACCCGGCGGCGGCTCGCGGACGAGCTGGGCGCCGACCCCTCGCCCGAGCTCACCGCGCTGCACGCCGCGCTGCTGCGCGCCGACCCGGTCCCCGCCGCGCCGCCCGCGCAGCTCACCTCGTTCGTCGGACGCGGCGCCGAGATGACCGGCGTCGGCCGGCTCCTCTCCGCGAACCGGCTGGTCACCCTGCACGGGCCGGGCGGGGTCGGCAAGACCCGGCTCGCCGTCGAGGTCGCCGCCCAGACCTCCTCGGCGGTGGGCGAGGTGTGCTTCGTGGAGCTGGCCCCGCTGCGCGACCCGGCCGGGCTGCCGCGGGCCCTGCTCGGCGCGCTCGGACTCCGCGAGGGCGGCCTCCGCCGGGACGGCCCTCGCGAAGGCGGTGGAGACGCGGCCGAGCGGCTGGCGGCGGCGCTGTCCGGCCGGGCGCTGCTGCTCGTCCTCGACAACTGCGAGCACCTGGTCGCGGGCGTCGCCGCGCTCGCCGCACGGCTGCTCGCCGCCTCCCCCGACCTGCGCGTCCTCGCGACGAGCCGGGAGCCGCTCGGGATCACCGGCGAGCACCTGTGGCCGGTCCGGCCGCTGGACGGCGACGCGGCGGTGCGGCTGTTCACCGAGCGCGCCGAGGCCGTCCGGCCCGGGGTCGCGGGCGACCCCGGCACGATCCGGCGGATCTGCGCGGCGCTCGACGACCTGCCGCTCGCCATCGAGCTGGCCGCCGCCCGGACGCGCACGCTGGACCTGGCCGACCTCGCGTCCCGGCTGGACGACCGGCTGGCCGGTCGGCTGGGCGTCCCCACCCGCGGCGCCCGCACCGCCGACGAGCGGCACCGCACGCTCCGCTCCGTCGTGGCGTGGAGCTGGGACCTGCTCACGGCGGACGAGCGGCGCGCCGCGTCCCGGTTCACGGTGTTCGCGGGCGGCGCGTCCGCCGCGTCCGCGCGGCGCCTGTGCGGGGACGCGGCGCTGGAGTCGCTCACCGACAGGTCGCTGCTGGAGTTCGCCGGCGGCCGCTACCGCATGCTGGAGACGATCCGCGCCTACGGGGCGGAGCGGCTCGACCCCGCCGACGGCATCGGGCGCGAGCACGCGTGCCACTACCTCGCGCTGGCCGAGGACGCCGACCCGCATCTGCGGCGGGCCGAGCAACTGGAGTGGCTGCCCGTCCTCGCCGCCGACCACGACAACCTCCTCGCCGCGCTGCACTGGGCGGCCGGGACAGGCGAAACACGGCTCGCGCTGCGGCTGTGCGCGGCGCTGTCGCACTACCTGTGGATCCGGGGGCTGTCGGCGTCGGCGGCGTCCGACGCCGCCACCGTTCTCGCCGAGCTCGGCCCCCACCCCCCGGACGGGCTCGACGAGGAGTACGTGACCTGCGTACTCCTCGCCGCGTACGGCGATGGGGCGTGGGTCCGGCACCGCCCGGCGGCCGAGGCGGCGCTGGCCCGGACGACGCCGCGCACCAGGTATCCGTCCGTCCCCTTCCTGTGGCTGATGCGCAACGCCGACGGCCCGGCCGCGACCGCCGCCTACGCGATCGCCACCGGGGCCCGCGACGAAGGCGACCCGTGGGCCCTCGCCGCCGCCCGGTTCGTCGCGGGCTTCCCCCGGCTCGCCTCCGGTGACACCGGCGGCGCCGGACGGGAGTTCACGGCGTCCGCCGACGGGTTCCGCGCGCTCGGCGACCGCTGGGGCACCGCGCTCGCCCTGGACGCGCTGGCCGGGCTGGCGGCGCTGCGCGGCGACCGCGCGCGGGCGATCGCGCTGACCGACGAGGCGCTCGCCCTCACCGAGCGGGTCGGCGCCCTGGACGAGAGCGCCGACCTGCTGGTCAACCGGGGCGACCACCGCGTCCACGGCGACGTGGCCGGGGCCCGCGCCGACTACCGGCGCGCCGCCGCCCTCGCCCGCCGCGCGGGCAGCCCCACCACGCTCGCGGCGGCGCTGCGCGGGCTCGGCGACCTCGCGCTCCGCGACGGCGACCTCGCCGAGGCGCGCCGCCTCTACGAGGACGCCCTCGGACGGTTCGCGCCGAACTGGGTCAAGAGCGTCGGCCACCGCGTCGGCGCGCTCGTCGGCCTCGGCCGGGTCGCCGCCGCGCACGGCGACCACGACACCGCCCGCGCCCGCTTCCGCGAGGCGGTCGCGTCGGCGGAGCGGTTCGGCGCGTCCGGCGACGGCGCCCGGGGTGTCGAGGCCCTCGCCGCGCTCGCCGCCGCCGAGGGCGACCCCGAGTCGCACGCGCGGCTGCTCGGCGCCGCCGCCGCGCTGCGCGGCGTCCCCGGCCCGGACGCGCCCGGGATCGACCCCGCCTACGCCGCCGCCCACGCCGGGGCCGCCCGGCTGGGCCGCGCGGACGCCCTCCGCCTCGCCGGGCTGCCCGAACCCCTCATCGCGGAGCTGACCGCACGGCAGGCGAACCCCCGGTGAGGCGACGGTGAGAGGACGGTGAGCGCCGCCCGGCAGGCGCGGATCCTGTACGAGGCCACCGAGCACGGCACCGAGTACGTCTTCGGCGACTCCATCACCTCGATCACCGAGGACCCCGGCGGCGTCGAGGTCACCTTCGAGCATGCCGCGCCGCGCCGGTTCGACCTGGTCGTCGGCGCGGACGGGCTGCACTCCAACGTGCGGCGGCTCGTGTTCGGGCCGGAGGAGCGGTTCGTCCGGCACCTCGGCCTGTACCTCGCGGTCTTCACCATGCCCAACCACCTCGGCCTCGACCACGCCGCGCTCGGCTACCGCACCGCCGACAAGCTCGTCACGGTGTACAGCGCGCGGCACAACACCGAGGCCAAGTCGGTCTTCTACTTCGGCTCCCCGCCGCTGGAGGTCGACCGCCACGACACCGGCGCGCAGCGGCGGATCCTCACCGAGCGCTTCGCCGGGAGCGGCTGGGAGACCGACCGGCTCCTCGACCGGATGCGCGACGCCCCCGACCTCTACTTCGACTCCGTCGGCCAGGTGCGCATGGACGCCTGGACGCGCGGCCGCGTCGCCCTCCTCGGCGACGCCGCCTGGAGCCCGTCCGCGCTGACGGGAATGGGGACGGGCCTCGCGATCGTCGGCGCCTACGTGCTCGCCGGAGAACTCGCCGCCGCCCGCGGCGACCACCAGGCCGCGTTCGCCTGCTACGACACGATCATGCGCGAGTACGTGGCGCGCTGCCAGAAGATCGGCGACGGCGTGGCGAAGATGTTGGTGCCCGGCAACCGCGTGGCGGTGGCACTGCTGAACCGTTACTACGCGCTCATCCCGTACCTGCCCGGGAAGAAACTGATGGCGAAGATGGCCCGCAGGACCGCCGAATCCGTCAATCTTCACAACTATCCCCGGGGCATTTCGGATTCTGGGGTCTTCCCGGCCTAGACCCGGCACGGTTACCCTGCTGGTGGCGTCCACGCCGGCCGTATGCGCCTTTCGCCTGGGAGGGTCCCGTCCGCGGGAACTGTTTGGCTCTACGCCGGCTCCTCTGTGTCCCCGCCAGTTGAGGAGTCGACCCGTGAACCACAAGTACAGGCGCTGGTCGGGCGCCGCGGCGGCGCTGGCCGCCGCGACGGCCGCCCTGGTGCTCTCGCTGGGCGCCGTGTTCGTGCTGTCCACCCCCTCGTCCGCCCGAGCAGTGATCACCTGCGACTTCGCGATGTGGGCGGAGGGAACCCAGTACACGGCGGGGACCAAGGTCCACTACCAGAACAACGGCTACGAGGCCCGCGTCACGCACACGGCCTACAACGGCGCCAACTGGACCCCCGCGTCCACCCCGACGCTGTGGCGCGACCTCGGTGCCTGCGAGAACAAGCCGCCGACCGACCCCACGACGCCGCCGACCGACCCGCCGACCGACCCCACCACCCCGCCGACCGACCCGCCCGGTGGCGGCGGTGACACCTGCGCGGTGAAGTCCCGCCCGGCCGGCAAGGTCATCCAGGGCTACTGGGAGAACTGGGACGGCGCGAGCAACGGCGTCCACCCGCCGTTCGGCTGGGTGCCGATCAACGACGCGCGGCTGAAGCAGCACGGCTACAACGTGATCAACGCCGCGTTCCCCGTCATCCTCTCCGACGGCACCGTGCTGTGGGAGGACGGGATGGACTCGACCGTGAAGGTCTCCACCCCCGCCGAGATGTGCGCGGCCAAGGAGGCCGGGGCCACCATCCTCATGTCGATCGGCGGCGCCGCCGCGGGCATCGACCTGAGCTCCAGCTCCGTCGCCGACAGGTTCGTCCAGACGATCGTCCCGATCCTGAAGAAGTACAACTTCGACGGCATCGACATCGACATCGAGACCGGCCTGTCCAGCAGCGGGAACATCAACCAGCTCTCGGCCTCGCAGTCGAACCTGATCCGCATCATCGACGGCGTGCTCGCCCAGATGCCGTCCAACTTCGGCCTGACGATGGCGCCCGAGACCGCCTACGTCACCGGCGGCAGCGTCACCTACGGCTCCATCTGGGGCGCCTACCTGCCGATCGTCAAGAAGTACGCCGACAACGGCCGCCTGTGGTGGCTGAACATGCAGTACTACAACGGCAGCATGTACGGGTGCTCCGGTGACTCCTACAGCGCCGGGACGGTCCAGGGCTTCACGGTCCAGACCGAGTGCCTGAACAAGGGCCTCGTCATCCAGGGCACCACGATCAAGGTGCCCTACGACAAGCAGGTCCCCGGCCTGCCCGCCCAGCCGGGCGCCGGCGGCGGCTACATGTCGCCCGGCCTCGTCAGCCAGGCGTGGAGGGCCTTCAACGGGCAGCTGAAGGGCCTCATGACCTGGTCCTTCAACTGGGACGGCTCGAAGGGCTTCTCCTTCGCCGACAACGTCCGCTCCCTCCAGGGCCGCTGACGCGGTGACCGGGTGCGGGCGCGTCCCGCCCGCACCCGGTCCCTGAGAGCGCCCCGGTCCGCCTCGTGCGGGCCGGGGCATTCTCGCGTCCCGCGCGGGGTTGACATTGACGTCGGTGTCAGGGGTTAGCGTCGTCACGGTCACCGAGAGCCGGGAGGGCCGATGCGGATCGGGGAACTGGCCGCACGGGCCGGGGTCAGCACGCGGACGCTGCGCTACTACGAGCAGCAGGGGCTGCTCTCGGCGCGGCGCGCCACCAACGGGTACCGCCAGTACGAGGAGTCCGACCTGCGGCTCGTCGCCGAGATCCGGACGCTGCTCGCGTCGGGTTTCACGCTGGAGGACGCGCGGCCGTTCGTGGACTGCCTGCGCGCCGGCCACGCGGAGGGCGCGTCCTGCCCGGAGTCGGTCGCGGTCTACCGGCGCAAGCTCGCGGAGATCGACGCCGACATCCGCTCGCTGATCCGGCTGCGGGCCGAGGTGACCGACCAACTGACGCGGGCCTGTCCGGGCTGCATGTTCTCTCAGGAGGCGACGGATGATCACACTGACGACGGAGAACTTCGACGAGCGGGTGCTCCGCTCCGACAGGCCCGTACTGGTCGAATTCTGGGCGGACTGGTGTCCCCCCTGCAAGATGATCGCGCCGATCCTTGACGAGATCGAGGCGGAGTACGGCGACCGGCTCGCGGTCGCCAAGCTCAACGGCGACGACCATCCCGAGGTCGCGGCCCGGTACAACGTGCTGGGCTTCCCGACGCTGAACCTCTACCGGGACGGCGAGGTCGTCCGGCAGATCGTGGGCGCCCGGCCGAAGCGCCGCCTGCTCGCCGACCTGGAAGGCCATTTCTGATTCTTCGGTCGCGCGCCGTCACATGGGCGCGGCGGGCTCCGTCAGTTCGATGCCACCACCGGTGCACGAGGACCGGTGCGACGACATCGATCTCATGGAGCGAGCATGCAAGCGCGAATGAAGAACCCGGCCTTCGTCCTTCCCGACGTGACGAAGGGGGTCGGCACGCTGAGCAAGGCCATCGCCGCCGGCGGCGTGCCCGAGGGGCTGATGGAGATCATCGCCCTGCGGGCCAGCCAGATCAACGGGTGCAGCGTGTGCGTCCACGGCCACGTGCTGAACGCCAGGAAGGCGGGAGAGTCCGAGGAGCGGATCGCCGCGGTGGGGGCCTGGCGGGAGGCGCCGTTCTTCACCGACGCCGAGCGCGCGGCGCTGTCGCTGGCCGAGCACGCCACCCGGCTGGCCGACCGGTCCGACGACGCCGTCCCGGACGCGCTGTGGAACGAGCTCACCGCCCATTTCGAGGAGAAGGAGCTGGCGGCGATCATCCTCCTGCTCGGCATGATCAACATGTTCAACCGGCTGAACGCCATCGTGCGGGAGCCCGCCGGCACGACCTGGTGACACGCCACTGAAAAGGCCCGGCGAACTCCGGCCCGCCGTCGCGGAGCGGAGTTCGCCGGGCGCGGGCACCGTTCGATGCCGCTTTCCGTTCGGCTTTCCAGCGTTGCCGTTTCTCAGGACCAGCCGCCGTACGGAACGGTGAGAACTTCCATGGCATGACCACCGGGGTCGGTGAAGTAGACCCCGCGCCCGCCGTCACGCGTGTTGATTTCACCCTCTCCGCTGCCGTCGGGATTGGCGTAGTAACGGGCACCCGTTTCCTTGATGCGCGAGAATATCCCGTCGAACTCCTCGTCCGGCACCAGGAACGCGCAGTGGTGCCAGCGGAAGTCGTCGGAATCCATGAAGTCGAGCGTCACCCCGTTCCCCGTCCGGACGGGAAGGAACGGGCCGACCTGCGCACCCACGTCCAGCCCCAGAATCCGGGCGAGGAACTCGGCGGACTCCCGCTTGTCCCTGGCCGGGACGATGATGTGATCAAGTTGGATGGGCATGCGGCCCCCTACCGCCAGGGCCCGGCCGCTCCGGGCCTCCACTTCGACCTTGCCTCCTCAACCGTACTTGAGGTCAACCACCTACTCCGAAAGATCACAAGCGGTGAAGGCGAGTTGACAACAGTCGGTCACCCCTGTTGCTGCGCCTAGTTCGACTGGTCACACTGAGCGCATGACGGGGTCGGAGACACGGTTGTTGGGCGAGTTGAGCATGATCGCCAGAGAGGGCGCGGGAACGGACGAGCTCGCGTGCGCACTGTCAAAGGCGATCGACGCCGTCGTGCCCCATGACGCGGCAAGGCTCGTCGGAACCAGCCCGGCCGCCCGCTCCATTCCGTCCGCCTTCAGCTTTTGGCATGGCTACGAGGCCGACTTCGGCCGGGCATTGCTGCGCGACTACTACGCCGGACACGATCCCGGCCCGCCGGACGAGCTGGCGCTGCGTCCCCTTCCCGTCGCGCTGCTGGGGATCGGGGACGAGCGGCGGCACCTCCGGTTCCGCTCGCTGATGTCCCGCTTCGGCGCGGGCAGCGTGCTCCGGGTGCTGCTGAAGGACGTCCGCGGCATCTGGGGGATGATGGACCTCCTGCGCGGCCAGGACGCCATGCCCTTCTGCGAGCGCGACGCCGAACGGGCGGCGCGGCTGGTCCCCGAGCTCATCGAGTTCCTGCGCTCCTACGTGACGGGCGGCAGGCTGGCGAGGGTCGCCCCGCCGCCGCCCCCGCCCCCGGGCGTGATCATCGTCGGCGCCGACGACGTGATCCGGTCGGCCACCCCGCAGGCGCACCTCTGGCGGGAGCGGCTGGAGTTCTGCTCCCGCTCCCCGCGCTGGACGGGCGAGGTGTTCATGATCGGGCTGGCGATGCAGACGCGCGTGCACGCCCTCGCCCCGCACACCGCCGAACCGCTGATCATCGGCCCCGCCGCCGCCTACGGCCGCTGGCTCGCCTGCCACGGCCAGCCGCTGGGCGACTCCGGGGACGTCGCGATCGTCATCCAGGCGGCGACGTCCAGCCAGATGCTGCCCTCGTTCTGCGACTGGTACGGCATCACGGCCCGCGAACGCCAGATCATCGGCCACCTGCGCGACGCGATGCCGCCCAAGCAGATCGCCCGGACGCTGGAGCTGTCCGTCCACACCGTCAACGACCACCTCAAGGCCGTCTTCCGCAAGACCGGCGCCTGCGGCCGCGACGAACTCCTCGCCGCCCTCGCCGGTTAGGAACGCCGAAGCCGCCGAACAGGGCGGTGACCAGCTTGACAACAATGATGACGCAGGTCAGAAAGCCGCGATAAATGCATTGTTGCGAGCCGGACCACTAGGTAGATTCCAGCCATGTAAATTTCCACCGCACCAGCGAGGAGAGGTGTCATGGTTCAACGCAGTGTGCTCGTCTCGGGCGCGAGCGTCGCCGGGCCGGCCCTGGCTTCGTGGCTGGCGAGATCGGGCTGGGACGTGACCGTGGTGGAACATTTCGATCACCTTCCCGACCAGGGGCAGAACGTCGACGTCCGGGGCGTCGGACGCCAGGTCCTCCGCCGGATGCGGATCGAGGAGGCCGTCCGCGCGGCGCACACCAGCGAGGTCGGCGTGCGGTTCGTCGACGAGCGCGGCCGCCCGGTGGCCTCGTTCCCGGCCGGCACCGACGACAGCGGCGGCGGCACCGCCGAGATCGAGATCCTGCGCGGCCGACTCGCCGAACTGCTCTACGAGCAGTCCGCCGACGAGGTGGAATACCGATTCGGCGACAGGATCAGCGCCCTGCACGACGACGAGGCGGGCGTGGACGTGGAATTCCGCCACGGCCCCGACCGCCGTTTCGACACGGTGGTCATCGCCGAGGGCCTCCGCTCCCGCACCCGCTCAATGATCATGCCGGACGCGCGCCCGCGCGAACTCGGCCTCTACATCGCCCACCTCGCCATTCCCCGCACCGACTCCGACTCCCGCTGGTGGCGGACGATGCTCTGCGGCCGCGGCCGAGCCATCTTCCTGCGCCCCGACAACGTCGGCACCACGCGCGCGGGCATGTTCTTCACCTCCAACGTGCGCGGCCTCGACCGCCTCGGCCGCGACGACATCGTCGCGATCCTCCGTGAGACCTTCGCCGACGTCGGCTGGGAGGCACCGCGCGTCCTGGAGGCCCTCGACAACGGCTCCCTCTACCTTGAGGACATCGCCCAGACCAGGCTGCCCACCTGGAGCCGGGGCCGGACGGCACTGGTCGGCGACGCGGCGTACTGCGCGACCCCGATCAGCGGCATGGGCACGACCCTCGCCCTCACCGGGGCGTACGTCCTGGCCGGAGAACTCACCGCCCGCGACGATCCCCGCGCCGCCTTCGCCCGGTACGAGCAGTTGCTGCGCCCCCTCGTCACCCAGGCCCAGCATCTGCTCCCCGGCGTCCCGAACGCCGTCGTGCCGCAATCCCGGGCGCAGCGCACCCTGATCCACACCGCCCTGCGCCTGGCCGGCACACCGCTCGCCCGCCGACTCCAGGCCACGGCGGGCAGGTTCACCACCCCGCGAGCCGAAGCGATCACCCTCCCCGACTACCCGATGCCCCCACCCCGCCCCATGGCCGCCTGACCCCGGGCGACGGAACGGCGGTCAGTCCCGGACGAGGATCAGCTGCTTTTCCCTGGTCGATGTGGCGCTGTCCGGGGTCAGCGCCATCAGGGTGGCGAGGGCGGCGCGCAGGGGGTGCGCCAGCTCTCGTGGCGCTCCTTCGCCGCTGACCAGTGCCGCGAGTACACAGGTGACCGCCGGCACCATGTCACTCTGCCGGACGGGTCGGCTCCGGTCCCACAACGGGGCGGCCAGGCGCAGCGCGTTCTCGATCAGGAAACCCAGAACCGGCACGTTGTGCGTCCCCACGAAGTGCAGTGCGCGTTCGAGTGCCACCGCCGGATCGTCCGCCGGTGGCCACGAGTTGACCGCTCCCAGTTCCTGGTGGAGGAGGTCGGACATCGACGGCCTCAACTCCTGTCCTCTTCCTCTGCGCGGCGTGGTGCTCGTCAGGAGGTGGCGCATCAGCTGGTCGCATGCCCGGCCCAGTCCCATCAAGGAGCTGACGCCCAGGGAAGCGAGGTCGCTTCTGGCCAGCGCGCGGGCGAAGGCCAGGTCGAAGTCGAGAGAGAAGTCATGGGTTCCGGCGGAATCAAGGCAGCGGATGAGGTTGAGGGTGTCGTCGACGTCGGCGGTGAGGTCGGGGTCGCGGGCGCGCTCGGAGCTGAGCCCGAAGGTGAAAGCGGACTCCAGGTCGAGCCTGAAGCCGCTGCTGTCCCTCGCGTGATAAGGCGATTCGGTGTTGAGGAAGGAGAGGCTGCGGCTGAGCGTGCGGGCGAGGATGTAGACGCGGTTGGGGTCTGTGTCGTCGATGGTGAGCGTCGGGTGGAGCTCGTGCGTCTGAGCGCGGGCGAAGTCGAGGACCTGGGCGCGGACACGGTCGAGGTCGCGCTCGAATGTGGCGACCCGGGCGCCACCGATATCGCCTCCGAGGAGGTAGCCCAGATCGTGGGCGAGGTCGAGGGCACGGCCGAGGGTGATCGCGCGCCCGCGTCCGAGACCGCGGTCGGCGACGGGGCTCCAGGCGTGCCGGGCGGCGCGGGCGTGGTCGAACAGACTGAGGCGGTCGAGGGTGTGCAGGAGATCGAGCGCGTGCAGGAGTTGGTGGTCGGGATTGGTCAGATCCCGGGCTTGGGCATAGGTGAGAAGCTGCGGGAATTCGAGGGCCGACTGCGGATAAAGCAGGCGGAAGAGAAGGTAGGTGTGATCGAGGATCCGGTCGGGGTAGTCGCGAATCTGCTCCGGAGTGGGACGGTGCGGATGAAGGTGCGGAGCGGCGGGAACGAGTTCGACCGAGCTGGCCCAGCCATAGGCCCCTCTCAACGGGCCGACCTCGGCGTAGAGGGTCGCCCCCGCGCAGAGGTCGCTGTTCAGGGCGAGGCGGGCCTCCGCCGAGGTCGGCAGGCGGTAGCTGATGCCGTCGCCGAACAGGCCGTTGAGCCAGATCAGAAAGTCTTTGAGGTCGGCGGTCCACAGGTCGGCGGGGCCGGACGGCCAGGCGCCGGTGCCGGTGTGGTTGAGGTAGCGGTTCCACAGGTCGGCGGAGATGGGGCGGGAGCAGATGCGGGTTCCCTCGTCGTCCAGGGCTTGGGTGTCCTGCAACTCGCGGGCGGCGGCCACGCCGTCCAGGAGCCGCACCTCTTCTGGATTCGCGGGGTCGGTGGTGAGCAGCGCGTCCAGCCGGGCTCGCAGGGCCGGGTCCAGTTCGCCGGCTTCGGCCACGCAGGCGTAGGCGAGGTTGAGGGCGGTCACGGTGCGGACCCTCAGGCATGCCTCGACGACGGGGCCGGGGTCGGCACGGGCCGCCCACAGGAGGGTGGTCTCGCGCCACCAGGGGTCGCCGACGTGGTCGATCAGCAGTTGGCGGCGGGAGGGGTGCCCGGGGATGAGGGCGGCGGCCAGGTATTCCTGGAGGGTGAGGTGTGCGAATCCGTAGCGTCCGTACTGGCGTTCCATGAGCAGGCCGCTGCGCCGGGCCTGGGCCAGGAACGCCTCGGGGGTGAGGTCGGGGGCCGTGCGCTCCAGGATGGGGCGGATCGCGCGCTGGGCGTCCTGCACGGGGATGTCGCGCAGATGGTGCCGCATCATGAAGAGGGCCAGCTCTTGGACGATGCGCTCCTTCTTGTCGCCGTTCAGGCCGTCGGCGAGGTTCTTGGCCTCCTGGCGGCGGTGGAGGAGGACCTGGCAGACCTCCTCGTAGAGCGCGGCGCGGCTGCCGGGGAGGCTGCCCCGGTACCGGTGCACATTGGCGATCATGGTGAGCAGCAGCGGGTTCGCGGCGAGGTCGTAGAGGGCGGGTCGGCCGCTGATCCGCTGGAACAGGTCGTCGGCGGCCTGGGCGGCGAGCCGGTCGATCTCCTGCGGGTCGTCCTGGCGGGCGCGGCGCTCGATGGCGCGGTACCAGGCGTGCAGGAACGTGTGGATCTGGCGGTTGGTGAACCGCTGCACCTGGAGGACGTCGGCGCGGGTCAGCCGGTTGGCGTCGTATCCCTGGGGCCGCGAGGTGATCACGAAGGAGTTGCCGGGGTAGCGGCTGATCTGGGCCTCGACCCAGCGCACGACGCGGGTGCGGTGCCGGGCGTCGGCGACCTCGTCGAGGCCGTCCAGCAGGATCACGCACTGGCCGCGTTCCAGGCGCCGCTCCAGCCAGTCGGCGGAGATCACACCGTTCAGCCACCGGGCGGTGACGGCGACCTGCGGCAACCCCTCGGGCTGGTCGGCCTGGAGCGCTTCGGCGTGGTCGCGCAGGTACAACAGGACCGGCAGGCGGCGGCGAGGCCCGGAGGGCCAGCGGCGCTCGGCCATCTCCAGCGCGGTGTGGCGGGCGAGGGTGGTCTTGCCCGATCCGGCGGCGCCGAGGACGGCCAGGACGCATCCGCTGGTCAGGAAGTCCGCGAGCGGTGCGCGCCGGCCGACCGCCGGGGGTGCGGCCTGCGGGGTTGGGCCGATGCCGCTGTCGGTCTCGGCGGCGGACACGGTCTTGGGCTGGAGCGTCACGTCCACGTAGACCTGCTGGGTGCGCAGGACGAACTCCGCCTGGGTGACGAGGCCGATCGTCTCCATCTGCCCGACGGACGAGCGCACCCGCCGCAGGTAGTCGCGCTGCGATCCTCGTCGTCGGCTGGCGCCTTCCGGCGGTTCCGGCGCGGGCGGGGACGCTTGGGCGAGGGCGCCCAGGACGGTGAACACGAGCGCCAGGTAGCCCCAGCTCCAGCTCAGTTTCCCGCCGTCGAGGATCTGGTTGACCGCCACCCCGGCCACGACCATCAGCGACGCCGCGATGAGGGCGCGTCCCATGAATTTCAGCCGTCGCACAGCACCCGACTCCGGGCAGAGAGGTCAGTTCCCACGAACCCCACCCAATCGCGCGGAAGGCCCGCGTGTCCGGAGCGTCGCCGATCCGATACCGGCCACCGAGAACGGCACCGGGAAAGGGTGCGCGCCGAAACGGCACGCACCCTGGCCCGAAACGCGATTCGGCTAGATGAAGGTGCTGAGGAGGGCGGCCATGGCGAAGCCGACGACGGAGAGGATCGTTTCGAGAACGGTCCATGTTCTGAGGGTGTCGCGGACGGACATGTTGAAGTAGCGGGAGATGATCCAGAAACCGCCGTCGTTGACGTGCGAGGCGATGATGGAGCCCGCGGAGATCGCGATGGCGATGAGCGCGACGTGCTGCTGGGAGTAGTCCTTGTCCTGGACGAGCGGCGCGACGATCCCGCCCGTGGTGACGATCGCGACGGTCGCCGAGCCCTGGGCGACGCGGAGGCCGCAGGCGATCAGGTAGGCGAGGACGATCACCGGGAGCCCCGCGTCCGAGAGCGTGTCGGCGAGGGCCTTGCCGACGCCGGTCGCCGACACGACCGCGCCGAAGAACGCGCCGCCGCCGATGACCAGCAGGATCATGCCGACGGGACGCAGCGAGCGGGCGGCGAGGTCGGACAGTTCGGCGGAGGTGATGCCGCGCCGGATGCCGAGCAGGTACATCGCGAGCAGCACGGCGATCGTGAGCGCGACGACGGGGTTGCCGAGGAAGGTCAGCGTCGGCAGCGCGGGGCTGTCCTCCCACCAGACGGTGCCGAAGGTGGCGAGCAGGATCAGCACCAGCGGCACGGCGATGATCAGCCCGACCAGGGTGAGCGAGGGCTCGGGCTCCGGCTCCTTCGCGGGGACGTCGTCCTTGGAGGGCTCGCCCTTGGTGAGCCCGACCTTCTCCTCCTCGCCCACGACGTACTCCTCGGGCACGTCGACGATGACGCGCTTGCCGATCCACGCGCCCCAGGCGACACCGGAGACGAGGAACGCCGGGATGCCGCAGATCAGGCCGAACACGATGAGCCAGCCGAGCGGGACGCCGAGGAGTCCGGCGGCGGCGACCGGGCCGGGGTGGGGCGGCAGGAACGCGTGCGTCATCGACAGGCCGGACAGCAGCGGGAGCGCGTAGAGGACGAGCGAGCGTCCGCCCTGCTTGGCGGTGATGTAGACGAGCGGCGCGAGGACGAAGATGCCGACGTCGAAGAAGACCGGGATACCGAAGATCAGTCCGGCGAGGCCCATGGCGAGCGGCGCGCCGCGTTCGCCCGCGACGCCGAGCAGGCGCCGGGTGAGGACGTCCGCGCCCCCCGAGCGTTCCAGGATCGCGCCGAGGATCGTGCCGAGGCCGACGATCGGCGCGATGTGCCCGAGAAGCCCGCCGAAGCCCGTCTCCAGCAGGGACTTCTTGGAGCTCAGCGCCGTTCCGACGATCTCGTCGACGCTGAGCCCGGCGACGAGCGCGAGCGCGAGGCTGGAGACGATCAGCGCGATGAACGGTTCCAGTTTGACCTTGATGATGAGGAACAGGAGCACCGCGATCGACACGGCGCACAGCAGCAGCAGGCCGCCCGTCTCGTGTTGCAGCCAATGGACCATGAACGTGACCTCTCGGGGGTGGAAGGGTGGATCAGCGGGTCGCCCCGTCGGGGCTCCGGCGGAGGGAGCGGCCCGGCAGGGCGCCGGTGCGGCGCCCCGCGTCGATGACGGCCGTCCCGGCGACGAACACGTGCGGCATGCCGTCGGCGGGCCGGCGCGGGTCGTCGAAGGTGGCCGTGTCACGGACGGTCGAGGGGTCGAACAGGACGAGGTCGGCGTGGTATCCGGGCCGGATCAGCCCGCGGTCGGCGAGCCGCAGCCGCCGGGCGGCGCGTCCGGTGAGGTGGGCGACGCACTCTTCGAGGGACAGCACGCCGAGGTCGCGGACGTAGTGCCCGAGGTAGCGGGGGAAGGTCCCCCACGCGCGCGGGTGCGGTTTCGCGGCGGCGAGCAGGCCGTCGCTCCCGCCGGTGTGGCAGGGGTGACGCATGATCGCCTGGACGTTCTCCTCGTGCCCGACGTGCTGGAGGATCGTGGTGGACAGGTCGTCGGCCGCCAGCAGCTCGCGGAAGACCTCGAACTCCGGGCGGCCGGACGCGGCGGCGAGGTCGGCGACCGTCCGGCCGATGACGGCGGGGTCGCGGGACCCGGAGATCTCGATGGTCTCCCACTCGGCGGGGACGCCGTGGCAGCCGTCCGACCCCTCGACCTCCATCGCGTGCCGGATCCGCGCGCGTTCGGCGGGGTCGGCGAGGCGGGCCGCGAGCGCCCGCGGGCCGCCCGCCGCCGCCCAGCTCGGCAACAGCGCGGCGAGCGTCGTGGAGCCCGGCAGGTAGGGGTAGGTGTCGAGGGTGATGTCGCAGCCGTCGCCGATCGCCTCGTCCAGCAGGGCGAGCAGTTCGGGCGCGCGGCCCCGGTTGACGCCGAAGTTCATCGTGGCGTGCGCGAGGTGGAGCGGGCAGCCGGAGCGGCGCGACAGCTCGACCATCTCGGCGTAGGCCCCCAGCGCGCCCGCGCCGTACGAGCGGTGGTGCGGCGCGTAGAAGCCGCCGAGGGAGGCGACGACGCGGCACAGCTCGGTCAGCTCGTCGTCGCCCGCGTACATGCCGGGCACGTAGGTGAGCCCGCTGGACATGCCGACCGCGCCCTCGCGCATGCCCGCCGCGACGAGCTCGCGCTGCCGGTCGAGTTCCGCCGGGGTGGGCGGACGGTCGTCCCAGCCCATCGCGAGCATCCGCACCGCGCCCTGCGGGACGAGGTAGCAGGCGTTGACCGGGATGCCCTGGTCGAGCCGGTCGAGGTACTCGCCGACGGTCCGCCAGTTCCAGTCGAAGCCGGGCGGGTCGCCGTTCCAGCCCGCGATGGTGCGGCGGATCTCGGGCAGCGTGCCGCCGTCGACGGGGGCGTAGGACAGCCCGTCCTGCCCGATGACCTCGGTGGTCACGCCCTGGCCGACCTTCGCGAGATGCTCGGGGTCGGTGAGCAGCGCGAGGTCGGAGTGGGCGTGCATGTCGATGAACCCGGGCGCGAGGACGAGCCCGCCGCCGTCGACGGTCGCCGCGCCGGAGAGCCGGGGGCCGATCCCGGTGATCCGCCCGGACTCGAACGCGACGTCGGCGACCCGGCCGGGCGCGCCGGTGCCGTCGACCACGGTCGCGCCGCGGATGACGGTCGAGGGCATCAGAACCACGTCCTGATGTAGTCGACGACCACGGGGTGTTCGGCGCGCACGTCGTCCACGACGGGGATGAGCAGCCATTTGTCCAGCGCCGTGCACGGGTGCGACAGCCCGAGCCGGACGACGTCGCCGACCTCGGCGGTCGCGTCCACGACGAACGTGTGCTGGTCGTTGAGCGCGGTGACGCGCGCGTGCTCGACCGGCCCGGTGCCCCGGCCCCGGACGAGCTGCGGCTCGGGCAGCCCCTCGTCGTAGGACAGGTCGCGCTTGCCCGCGTCGACCAGCGCGAGCGCGGGTTCGGGGCGGGACACGACCCGTGCCCAGCCGTGCATCGCCGAGCGCAGCCGCGTCCCGGCCGTGCCGCCGGTGCCGCGCGAGAACGGGGAGCGCTCGCGGTAGAAGCCGTCGTCGTGCACGATGTAGGCGCCCGACCTCACGACGACCGTCCCGCCCCGCTCACCGGCCAGACCGCCGAGCACGTCCGCGACGACGTCGAAGAACGCGCTGCCGCCCGCCGTCACGATCGGCTCGTCGGTCTCGTACTCCAGGTCGCCGAACAGGGACGCCATGCGGCGCAGGTAGGTCTCGACGGTCGCGAGCCCCTCGGTGTCGGCGTCGTGCGCGAGCGCGCCCTCGTAGCCCGCGACACCGGCGAGCCGGAGCGTCGGCGCCTTGCGCACCGCGTCGGCGATCGCCCGCGCGTCGGCCTCGTCGCGCACGCCGGTGCGGCCGTGCGGGCCGCCGAGCTCCACGCACACCTCGATCGGGCGCTCCGCCCCGGCGGCGCGGAGCGCGTCGTCCATCAGCTCGACCGAGCGCGCGGAGTCGACCCACGACACGAACGCGAACTCCGGGTCCTCGGCCATCCGCGCGGCGAGCCAGCCGAGCCCGACCGGGTCGAGCAGCGTGTTGGCGAGCTGGATCCGGCGGACGCCGAACGCCCGCGCGACGCGGATCTGCGGCAGGTTCGCGAGCGTGATGCCCCAGGCCCCGGCGTCGAGCTGGCGGCGCCAGAGCTGCGGCGCCATCGTGGTCTTGCCGTGCGGCGCGAGCGCCAGGCCGGCCGCGTCCGCCCAGCCCGCCATCGCGTGCAGGTTGTGGTCGAGCGCGCCCGCGTCGAGCGTCAGCAGCGGCGTGCCGAAGTCGGCGAGGGGCAGCCGCGCGTCGCGGGCCTGCGCGACCGCCAGCCCGTGCGCGGACGCCGGAATCGCCTTGTGGCGCCAGTCGAGCCGCTCCTCGCCGAGCGCCTCCACCGCGCTGACGTCGATGTTCGCGACCATGATGACCTCCCAGATTGCACTATACGCAACCTCAATTGCGCTATGTGCTGTTGTGGTTGTAGCATCGCCCTCGGGTACGGGTCAACGGTCGGCCGACGATCGTGACCCACTCGGGAGGGCAGGAAGATGGAACGCTTGCCGGCCGCCGTCTGCGTGGGCGAATCGATGGCCGTGCTCCTTCCCGACCAACCCGGTCCCCTTGAGGACGTTTCCTCATTTCACCCTGCTTCCGGGGGCGCCGAGGCGAACGTCGCGCGCGGCCTCGTCGCGCTCGGCGTCCCCACGGCCTGGGTCGGACGTGTCGGCGACGACGGGTTCGGACGCCGTGTGACACGCGACCTCGCGGCGGGCGGAGTCGACATCCGCGGTGTGTCCGTCGACTCGCGCCGCCCGACCGGCCTCTATGTGAAGGAGGTCGGGCTCGGCGGCAGTGTCCTGCATTACTACCGGGACGGGTCCGCCGGGTCCGCGATCGGCCCGTCCGTGCTGGACGACCCGTCCGCCGGGCCGCTGCTGGGCGGCGCGCGGCTCGTGCACCTGTCGGGCATCACCGCCGCGCTGTCGGACTCCGCGCTCGAACTCACCCGCGAGCTGCTGCTGCGCCCGCGCGACGGGCAGCTCGTGAGCTTCGACCTGAACTGGCGTCCCGCGCTGTGGCGGCGGCGCGGGCCCGGCCGCCCGGAGGCGGTGCTGGCGCCGCTGCTGAACGCGGCCGACATCGTGCTGCTCGGCGCGGACGAGGCCACCGCCGTGCTCGGCACCGGCGACCCCGCCGAGCTGCGCGCGCTGCTGCCCGGCCCGGCGACGCTCGTCGTCAAGGACGACGCCCACCACGCGACCGCGCTCACCCGCCGCTCCACCGGTGCCGGCGACGCGGTCTCCGGAGACTCCTCCGTCACCGAGCCCGCGCTGAACGTGGAGGTCGTCGAGCCGGTAGGGGCGGGGGACGCGTTCGCCGCCGGATACCTCACCGGTACGCTGCGCGGGTACGGTCCACGGCGCTGCCTGCGGCTCGGTCACCTCGCGGCGGCCGCGACGCTGGTCGTACCCGGCGACCACGGGCCGCCGCCCCCGCCCGACCTGGTGGACGGACTGCTCCGCGCGTCCGCCGCCGAGTGGGCGGCGACGACGGTCCGGGCCTCGGGCATCGGCCGCCCGCTGGTGACAGGCCACGCGGTGCCGATGGCGCGGGCCGAGGAAACGGATCGTTCCGGAGCGGCGGACCGCTCGGTGGAGGAGGGGAGCCGGTGAGCCAGAGCCTCGCCCGCGCGCTCGCCATCCTCGGCGACCTGGGCGAGGGCCCGCGCACCCTCGACGAGCTGGCGGCGAAGGTCGGCGTGCACAAGACGACCGTGCTGCGGCTGCTGCGCACGATGGAGGAGGAGCGGTTCGTCCACCGCGACGCCGACCACCGCTTCCACCTCGGCGCCGGGCTGTTCGCGCTGGCGGGCGCGGCGCTGGAGCAGCGCGGCATCCGCGACATCGCGGCGCCGCATCTGGCGCGGCTGAACGACGCGACGGGCCAGACCGTCCACCTCGGCGTGTACGAGGGCGGCGACGTCGTCTACCTCGACAAGTACGACTCGCGGCACGCGATCCGCATGTACTCGCGGGTGGGGCTGCGGATGCCGCTGCACGCGACCGCGATCGCCAAGGTGCTGCTCGCCGACCTGCCCGAGCCGCGCCGCCGCCGCGCCGCCGCCGAGATCGACTACGTCCCGTTCACCGAGCACACGATCACCGGTCCGGACGCGCTGCTGGAGGAGCTGGCGCGCGTCGCGGGCCAGGGCTACGCGATGGACGACGCCGAGCACGAGACGTTCATCCGCTGCGTCGCGGCACCCGTCCGGGACGCCTCCGGACGCGTCGTCGCCGCCGTCTCCATCTCGGTGCCCGAGGTCGTGCTGAGCCGTGACGACGTCGTCGCGCTGCTGCCCGACCTCCTCGCGACCACCCGCGCCATCTCCGCCGACTGCGGCCACACCGAAAGGGATTCCCCATGACCGACAAGACGACCGTGCGCACCGACGGCGCCCCCACCCCCGCCTACGCGTTCTCGCAGGGCGTGCGGAAGGGCCCGCTCCTCCAGGTGTCCGGGCAGGGCCCGCAGGACCCGGCGACCGGCGAGTTCCTCTACCCCGGCGACGTGAAGGCGCAGACGCGGCGCGTCCTGCAGAACATCAAGGCGGTGCTGGAGGCGGGCGGCGCGAGCGTCGAGGACGTGCTGATGCTCCGTGTCTACCTGAAGACGCGCGACGACTTCCCCGCGATGAACGAGGAGTACGAGGCGTTCATCAAGGAGAACTGCCCGAGCGGCGTCCTGCCGTCCCGCACGACGGTCGCGGTCGAGCTTCCGCACCCGGCGATGCTGGTCGAGATCGACGCGCTCGCCGTCGTCGGCTAACGCCCGCCGTCAGGCGCGCGTCCGGGACAGCCGGCCGGTCGCGACCAGCTCCAGCGTGATGAGCACCGCGATCGCCTCGATGGCCAGCAGGCCGATGAGGACGAGGAGCTGCGTCGCGCCGGCCTCGACCGGGTCGGCGCCGCCGAGCAGCACGCCGACGAACGCTCCCGGCAGCGTGACGAGCCCGACCGTCCGCGTCTGGTCGAGGACGGGGAACAGCGCGAGCGCCGCCGCCGGGCGGCACACCTCCAGCGCCGCGTCCCGCGCGAGGAGGCCGAGTGCGAGGCCGCCCTCGTACTCGCCGCGGCGCGTGCTCAGCTCGTCCAGGGCACGGCGCCCGGTGAGGCCGGTCGCCGACATCGCGCCGCCGATGAAGATCCCGGCGATCGGCAGCACCGCCACCGGCCGCGCCGGGACGAGCGTCGAGGCCGTCAGCAGCGCGAGCACGGGGGCGACGCCCGCGACGATCGGCAGCGCCGCCCACCAGGCCGCCGTGAGGAAGGCGCGGCCGCGGGCCGAGCCGGTGACGCGGTGGCCCGCCGTCGCGGCGGCGACCACGACCATGCCCGCGATGAACGCCGACGTCCAGCCCGCACTGCCCAGCACCGCCGCGATGACCAGCGACACCGCCGCGAGCTGCGCGGCGGCGCGCACCGCCGCGACGAGCATGTCGCGGCCGAGGCCGAGGCCGCCGAAGCGCGCGAGGACCGCGGCGGCCGACGCGAGCGCGACGAGGACGAGCGCGAGCACCGGCCCGACCTCCGGCGCCGCGTCCACCGCCCCCGCCATGCCGGTCATTATTCCAATTGGGTTGCTTGTGATCTCATAGCGCCCTCCTACCCGCTTAAAACCCCGATAGCGTGGGACTTGTGGAGGATGAGGACGCGGGCGGGACGTCCCGCCGCAAAGCGCTCTGGTTGATGGGCGCGGCCGCCGCCGGGCTCGCGGCGCTCGGAGCCGACGAGGCCCATCCGTCCCAGGGGTCGCGGGCGACGGCGCAGGCGGTGCCGACACCGCGCGCGCGGCCGGTCATCCATCCGACCCCGACGCCGACCCCCACCCCGACGCCGCGTCCCGCCGTGTGGACCCCGGCGAAGCTCACCGCGACGGAGACGCCGGTGCGTGAGCTGACGCAGCTCGTCCCGGCGCCGCCGCCGAACACGATCGCGCTGACCATCGACGACGGGCCGAGCCCGCTGTGGACGCCGCGCGTGCTGGACCTGCTCGCCGAGCAGCGGATCCACGCGACGTTCTTCATCATCGGCGAGCAGGTGCAGGAGTTCCCCAAGCTCACCCGCCGCATCGCCGACGCCGGTCACCAGATCTGCAACCACACGATGACGCACCCCATCACGATCGGGGGCCTGTCGCGCAAGCGCGTCAACAAGGAGGTCGTGGACGCGCACAAGCGGATCGCCGACGTCACCGGCGTCGTGCCGCAGTTCTTCCGCTCGCCGGGCGGCGCGTGGTCCAAGACCGTCCTTGAGGTGGTCGCCGAGCACTCGATGCTGCCGATCGACTGGGCCGTCGACCCGCGCGACTGGTCGCGGCCGGGCGTCGGGCACATCCGCAGGACGCTGCTGCACGCGAAGGCGGGCAGCATCATGCTCTGCCACGACGGCGGCGGCGACCGCTCGCAGACGCTCGCGGCGCTGAAGACCGTCATCCCGAAGATGAAGAAGCGCGGCCTGACGTTCGTCGCGCTCTAGTCCGCGATCCCGGCCAGCCCGGCGAACAGGTCGGTCTCGGGGGTGGGCGACGCGACGTGCGAGCGGGCCAGGTGGTAGTCCTCGGTCGGCCAGACGTCGCGTTCGACGTCGCGCGGATGCGTCATGAAGCCCGCGCCCGGGTCGATCTGCGTCGCGTGGGCGAGCAGGGCCCGGTCGCGGACGGCGAAGTACTCCGCGCAGCGCACGCGCGTGGTGATGCCGAGTTCCGGGGCGTCGGACGGCCAGCCCTCAAGGATCGGGCCGATCTCCGACGCGAGACCCCGCCCGGTCATGCCGTCGTGCAGCGCCTGGAACCACCGCCGGGAGAAGGCGCCCTGGTAGTAGAGCTTGAGCGGACGCCACGGACGTCCCGTCCCGGGATAGCGGGCGGGGTCGCCGGACGCGTCGAACGCCTCCACCGTCACCTCGTGGGTCCTGACGTGGTCGGGGTGCGGGTAGCCGCCCGTCTCGTCATAGGTCACGACCACGTGCGGACGGAACCCGCGCATCAGCTCCACCAGCGGGCGCGCCGCGTCGGCGAGCGGCGTCACCGCGAAGCAGCCGTCCGGGAGCGGCTCGCCCTCGCCCGGCAGCCCGGAGTCGGTGAACCCGAGGAAGCGGTGCCGGACACCGAGGATCGCGCGCGCCGCCTCCATCTCCGCGCGGCGGATCGCGGGGAGGTCGGCGCGGACGTCCGGCCGGTCCATCGCCGGGTTGAGGACGTCGCCGCGCTCCCCTCCGGTGCAGGTCGCGACCATGACGTCCACGCCCTCGGCCGCGTACCTGGCCAGCGTCGCCGCGCCCTTGCTCGACTCGTCGTCGGGATGGGCGTGCACGCTCAGCAGGCGGAACGTCATCGGGAGACCTTTCGGGCCGGGTAGAAGAAGGCGGGGACGAGCGTCACGGCGGAGAGCCCGACCGCCCACCAGAACGTCGCGCCGTAGGCGGCGGCGCCGGTGTGGTGGTCCAGCGAGTGCTGGAGGACGACCGCGAGCACGGCCGTGCCCAGCGACCCGCCGACCCGGTTGACGGTGTTGACGGCTCCGGCGGCGCGGGCCGCCTCGTCCGGCCGGACCGAGGCGTAGATCGTCGCCATGCCGGGCGCCATCACGACGCCGAGCCCCGCGCCGCGCAGCACCAGCGAGGCGACCAGCAGCCACCCGGGCGGGCCCGCGCCGAGCCGCGTGAACGCGAGCGTCCCGGCGAGCGTCAGCACGATCCCGGTGAGGATGAGCGGACGCGGCGCCACGCGGTCGGTGAGCCGCGAGGCGAAGTACGTCGCGACGGCGGTGCCGAGCGCCTGCGGCGCGAGGAGCAGCCCGGCCCCCAGCGCGGACGCGTGCTCGACCTGCTGGTAGTAGAGCGGCAGCAGCAGCATGGAGCTGTAGAGCGCCGCGCCTTGCAGGAACGAGTTGGCCGTCGCGACCGCGAAGCCGCGCCGCGCGAACAGCCGCAGGTCGATGAGCGCGTTCCCGCGGCGGCGCAGCGCGTGCGCCACGTAGGCGGTGAGCAGGCACGTCCCGGCGGCGAGGGGGACGGCGACGCGCGCCGGGGCCGCGCCGCCCGCGTCCCCCAGCTCGGAGAACCCGTAGACGATCGCGGCGAGGCCGGGCGAGAGCAGCGCCAGCCCGAGCGCGTCGAGCCGTCCGCCCTTCCCGCGCTCCCCCGCCGGGTCGGCCGGGACGTGCCGCTTCGCCAGCAGCAGCGTCAGCAGCCCGACGGGGACGTTCACCAGGAACATCCACCGCCAGTCGAGCCGTCCGACGACCAGCCCGCCGATCACCGGCCCGAGGACGGGCGCGAACGTCAGCGGCAGGACCGTGATGCCGAAGACCCGCCCGAGCCGCGCCGGACCGGCCGCGCGGACCACGATCGACTGCCCGATCGGCTGGATCAGCCCGCCGCCGACGCCCTGGAGCACCCGGAACGCGATCAGGCTCCCGGCCGACCAGGCGAGCCCGCACAGCGCGGACCCGGCGGTGAACAGCGCGACCGACGTCATCCACATCGTCTTCGCGCCGAACCGGTCGCTCGCCCAGCCCGCGAGCGGCATCACCATCGAGATCGCGAGCAGGTACCCGGCCGACACCCACTGGAGCGTGCCGACGGGGCTGCGGAACTCGCGGGCGACCGAGTCGAGGCCGACGGTGACGATCGTCGTGTCGAGCATCGCGAGGATCGGGCCGAGGACGAGGACGAACGACGTCTTCAGCAGCGCCGCGTCGAGCCGGTCCTGCGGCGCGGCCGCCTCGGGGGCGCGGCCGGCTGCGGTCTTCACGCGGGACCTCCAAGTAGTTGTGATGAACCTAAAAGTAGGCTCATCACAACTACTTGGTCAAGCAGATATTTATGCTCGTCCTAGATTTCTTGGACGACCGGCGCCGGGCGGCGCTCCCACGGCGCCTCCTCCTGGACGGCCTCGCCGTGCGAGACGCGGGGCAGCCACTCCAGCCAGCGCGGCAGGTACCAGTTCGCGCGCCCCAGCAGGGACATGAGGGCGGGCAGCAGCACCACCCGCACCACGGTCGCGTCGATCAGCACCGCGACCGCGAGGCCCACGCCGAGCTGCTTGAAGTCCTGCATCGACAGCGTCCCGAAGATCGCGAATGTGGCGATCATGATGACGGCGGCGCTGGTCACCACGCCCGCCGTCGACCGGACGCCGTCCGCGACCGCCTGCGTGGTGGGCAGCCCCCGGTCGTATGCCTCCCGGATCCGCGAGACGACGAACACGTGGTAATCCATCGACAGCCCGAACAGCACGACGAACACGAACAGCGGGATCCACGACTCCAGCGCCCCCGCGCCCTCCGTCCCGACCAGCGCGTCGCCCCAGCCGTGCTGGAACACCGCGACCATCACCCCGTACGCGGCGCCGACCGACAGCAGGTTCAGCGCGATCGCGCTGACCGCGATCACCACCGAGCGGAAGAACACCAGCATCAGCAGGAACGTGATCCCCATGACGAACAGGAACACGGGCACGATCGCCGACTTGAGCTGGGCGTTGTAGTCGGTCGAGGAGGCGAGCTGCCCGGAGACCGCCGCCTGCGCGACCCCTCCGACCGTCTCCGGGACGATCTTCGTCCGCAACGTCTCCAGCGCGTGCTTGGACGCGGCGTCCGCGCCGGATCCCGCAAGCGGCACGTCGATCCGCGCGATGTTCTCCCGCTCGTGGACGGTGACGTCGATCGGCTCGTTCATCTCCCCGGACGCGACCGCCCGCCGCTTCAGCTCCTCGATCGCCGCCCGCACCTCCGGCGCGTCGATGTCGCGCGCCTTCACCACGACGGCGGCGGGCTCCGGGTTGCCGGGGAAGGCCGCGTTCAACTTGGTGTAGGTGGCCACGATGGGCTCGCCGGAGGGGATCTGCTGGTCGATCGAGAGCCGCTCGGTCCGCATGCCGAGCGCGGGCGCGGCCAGCACCAGCAGCACCCCCGCCGAGACCACCGCCGCGATCCCCGGACGCGCCAGGACGGGCCGCAGCAGAGCCCCCACCACACCGCCGCCCCCGCGGTGACGGTGTGACAGGTGGCCCGGCAGGTGGCCCGACGAGCCGTGCATCCGGTGCCGCCGGTGCAGCCGGTGCATCCGGCCCAGCCGGACGCGGCCGAAGTCGACCTTGTCGCCGAGCAGCGACAGCAGCGCGGGCAGGACGGTCACCGAGCCGAGCATGGCGATCAGCACGACGAGGATCGTCGCGACCGCGAAGCCCTTGAACAGCAGCAGTCCGGACAGGAACATCCCCGACATCGCCACCATCACGGTCAGCCCGGACACCAGCACCGACCGTCCCGAGGTGGCCGCCGCGATCGCCAGCGCGGCCTCCCGGTCGCGCCCGCGCGCCCGCTCCTCCCGTTCGCGCTGGAGGTAGAACAGGCAGTAGTCGACGCCGACCGCGAGCCCCATCAGCAGCATCACCGAGTTCGTCGTCTGGTCGACGTGCAGGGCGTGGCTGGTCACCGCGAGCAGCCCGCCCGCCGCGAGGAACGCCGTGAACGCCAGCACCACCGGCAGCACGGCCGCGAGCAGCGCCCCGAACGCCACCAGCAGGATGCCGATCGCGAGCGGCACCGCGGTCAACTCCGCGCGCTCGAAGTCGCTGCCGAGCGCGTGCTCGAACCAGGCGTCGGCGGTCGCGCCGCCGAACTCCCCCATCTCCACCGAGGGGTTGGCGCGCTGGGCCTTCGCGACCGCGGCCTGGACGGCGGGCAGCGGGTCGGGCGCCCCGTCCGGCGCCTCCTTCAGCGTGAACTGGACGATGACGTGCCGGCGGTCCTTGGACACCACGTCCGGGCGGAAGCCGGTGACCACCCCGCTGGCCCGCACGTTCGCGCGGACGGCGGCGGCCGCGCGGGTCATCTCCGGCGACCCGGCGGCGTGGGCGCCACCGGAGATCAGCACGGTCTCCTGGTCGGGGTCCTCGATGCCCGCCTCGTCAAGGATCTTGGCGGCCCGCGCCGACTGGCCGGTGCCCTGCTCATGGTCGGCCATCGTGACCTGCCCGGTCATCCCGCCGAGCACCGCGGCGAGGACGACGAACAGCAGCCAGCCGGAGATGGCGAGGAGGCGGTGGCGCGCGCTCCAGCCGCCGAGCGCGGCGGCGAGGTTCCGTTTCATGGGTGTCCCCCCGAGGGTCAATGGGATGTGCTCGCAAAGGGGGATGCGGCACGCCTTGAACGCTAGGAAGCGGCCCGGGGGAGGCGACATGGCCCTAGATGCCGGACGGGGGTGCACCTGAGTACACCCCACGTCCGGGTTGCGGGCACACTGTGCAGGCAGGACGCCCGCCGGAGACTGGAACCCGGAACGAAAAGGGCGGACGACGGAGGATCTGGTGAACGGTCAACTGGCGCGGCAGAGCAGATATCGGCGGCATCTCCTGGCCCCGGCGCGGGGACTGCGGCTGTGGCTGCTCGCGATCCCCACGATCCTGGTCGCCAGCTGGTTCATCACGGTGGTCTCGATGATCACCGGGTTCCTGGGCGTGCTGCTGTTCCCGTCCGCGACGCTGCTGATGCGCAGGCAGGTCGACCGCTACCGCGACCTGATCAACCGCTGGACCGACGAGCACATCGAGCGGCCCTACCTGCCCGAGCCGCCCCGCGAGCACGGCGTCCAGGGCATCATCAAGCGGTTCGTCGCGCTGCTCACCGACCCGGCGACCTGGCGCGACTACCTGTGGGTGGCCGCCGACCCGGTCGTCGTCCTGTTCACCGCCGCGCTGCCTGGCCTGCTGATCCTGTACGGGGTCTGGGGGTTCCTGCTCGCCGCGTTCGCCGGCGGGATGATCGGCCACTACGGCGGCAGCGACTGGTACGCCTGGGTGCACGTCGACCCCGGCTACGACCGGGACGCCGAGCGCCTCGTCTCCACCCTCGTGATCGCCACCGCCTGCGTCGTCGCCGGCTTCCTCGCCGGCCCGCGGATGATGGCCGTGTACGGGCGCTGGGGCCGGCTGGTGCTCGGCCCGACCGAGAAGTCCCGGCTCGCGCTGCGCGTCCGGCACCTGTCGGAGACCCGCTCGGAGGCCGTGGACGCCTCCGCCGCCGAGCTGCGCCGCATCGAGCGCGACCTGCACGACGGCGCGCAGGCCCGGCTCGTCGCGATGGGCATGACGCTCGGCGCCATTGAGCACCTCCTCGACAAGGACCCCGCCAAGGCGCGGCTGCTGCTGGCCCAGACCCGCGAGTCCTCCGCGACGGCGCTGCACGAGCTGCGCGACCTCGTCCGGGGCATCCACCCGCCGGTCCTCGCCGACCGCGGCGTCGGCGACGCCGTCAAGGCCCTCGCGCTCGACCACCCGCTGAACGTCGAGGTCAACGTCGAGGTCCCCGGACGGCCCGAGCCGCCCGTCGAGTCCGCCGCCTACTTCGCGGTGTCGGAGATCCTCACCAACGCCGCCAAGCACTCGGGCGCGCGGCGGGTCTGGATCGACATGCGGCACGAGGCGGGCATGCTCCGCGTCACGGTCACCGACGACGGGCGCGGCGGCGCCAGCCTCGACGCGGGCACCGGGCTGCGCGGGATCGAGCGCCGGATCGGTACATTCGACGGCGTCCTCGCCCTCAACTCGCCCGTGGGCGGCCCGACCATCGTGACGCTGGAGCTGCCGTGCGCGTTGTCCTCGCCGAAGACCTCGCCCTCCTGAGGGAGGGGCTCGTCAGCCTCCTCGAAACGCACGACTTCGAGATCGCCGCGGCCGTCGACAACGGCCCCTCGCTCCTGAAGGCCCTGCTCGACCACCGCCCGGACGTGGCGGTGGTCGACGTGCGGCTGCCCCCGTCCTTCACCGACGAGGGGCTCCAGGCGGCGCTGGAGGCGCGCCGCCGGGTGCCCGGCCTGCCCGTCCTCGTGCTGTCGCAGTACGTCGAGCAGCTCTACGCCCGCGAGCTGCTCGCCGACGGCAGCGGCGGCATCGGCTACCTGCTGAAGGACCGCGTGTTCGACGCCGCCCAGTTCGTGGACGCGGTCCGCCGGGTCGCCGGGGGCGGCACCGCGATGGACCCCGAGGTGATCTCCCGGCTGCTCGCGAGCAGCACCCGCGACTCCCCGCTCGGCCGCCTCACCCCCCGCGAGGGCGAGGTGCTGGAGCTGATGGCGCAGGGCCGCTCCAATGCCGCGATCGCCGAGAAGCTCGTGGTCACCGAGCGCGCCGTCACCAAGCACACCGCCAACATCTTCGCCAAGCTCGACCTCCCGGTGACCGGCGACGACAACCGCCGTGTCCTGGCGGTGCTCGCCTACCTCAACCGGTGAGGCGTTCCGGGGGCCGGAGGGGCATGATGTAGCTCCGCGAGATGGCCCCTTTGGAGGGTGCGATGACCGTGGTCATGATCCTGCTCTGCCTGGCGATCGCCGGACGGGAGCTGTATCTGGCGTTCGAGCGCAGGCGCGGCGCGGGCGCACCCGAGATCGCCGACATCCGCACCCAGCTCGCCGCGCTGAAGGGCACCCGGGACGAGTTCGGCCGGTTCCGCTCGAAGGCCACTGGGTCCCTGGAGGAGACCGACGCCCGGATCCGCTCGCTGATCGCCCAGATCAACGACCGGATGGTGCCCGACGTCAACGAGCGCCTCGGCCGCCAGCGCGAGGCGGTGGAGCGGCTCGGCGGCGACGTCGCCGCCCTCCGCGCGCATCTCGTCAGGCGGCTCGACCAGGCGGTCGCCGCGTCCCTGGGCGCCGACCCGGTCGACTTCGTCGCGGGGGCGCTGGCGGCGGAGCCGTCCGTACGTCCCGCGCTCGCCGAGCCGTACGAGCGCTTCGCCGCCCATTACGGGCTGCGCGTCGAGCTGGCCGACCATGACCGCTACTACCTGTCGGGCCGCAGCCCCCGCGCGCTGGAGAGCGACTTCCTCGACCTGCTGACCGCCCTGCGCACCCGGTGCGAGCGAACAGGGGGCGAGCGAACAGGGGGCGAGCGGACGGCGAGCCCGCGGGCGGAGGGCACGGGCTCTCAAGGCACGGGCTCGATCGGCACGGGCTCGGATGGCTGGGCCGAGCCGCTGGTGTCGGCGCTGCGCGGCCTCGACCGCGGCGGCGCCGGGATCGGGCCGCTGCTGCTCGCCCGGACGCCCGGATCGCTGGTCTGCGGCGTCCTGCCGCTCGCCGAACTGCTCCGCCCCGAGACCGCCCGGCTGCTGGACGACCCGGACGGCGCCGTCCTCCGCCTGCGCGACCTCCCCGACACCCGCGCCTGCGACCTCTCCTCCTGGCCCGCCCTCCACTGACCTCCCAGACCGGGAATTCGCGGGCTGACCTGCGGATTCTAGATAGTGGGCGAACCCCCGAGGGAACGGAGTCCGTGGTGCCGGAGAGCACGCGCGTCCTCTGGACGATCGACCTGGACGACCCCCTGTCCACCGCGCCCGACCGGGCCGGAGCCGAGGCGGCGGGTCTGGCCCGCGCCGCACAGCACAGGCTGCCGGTCCTGCCCGGGTTCGTGATCCCCGCCCAGTGCGTCGCGCTCGACGGCCGGGCCCCCTGCGAGGACGCGGCGCCCCGCACCCGCCCGTACGTGAACACCCACGATCTTCGCGAGGCGTGGGCGCGGCTGAGCCATGACGGCGCCCGCCCGCTGGTCCTCCGGCCGTCGCCCGCACGGGAGGACGGCGCGGACCCCTCCTCCGCCATGGAGGCGCGGGACTGGTCCGCGTTCATCAAGGCGGCGATGGCGGTCGCGGCCTCGGCGGAGCCCGGGACGGCGGTGCTCGTCCAGCCGCGGCTCGACGCGGAGGTGGCCGGGCTCGTGCTCGGCGCCGACCCGGTGAGCGGACGCACCGACCGTACGGTCGTGTCGGCCGTCCCCGGTGACTCCCGGTACACCCTCACCCGGCGGGGCCATGTGATCAACGTCGACCGCGGCGGCGACACACCCGCCGCCGGCGCACCGCTGACGCCGTCGCGGCTGCGGACGCTGGCCCGGATGGCGGCGCGGGCCGCGTCGGTCCTGGGCGGGCCCCAGGAGATCGAGTTCGCGTTCGATCGCGACGGCCGCCCCTGGCTGCTCCACAGCCGCCGACTCCCCGCCGACCTCGGGGAATGCGCGACGGGCCCCGAGTGCTGTACATTGCAGGCAACGTCCTCGGCTTTCCGCCGTATGCGGCGAGGACGTCTTCACCTTCCCCGCCCGGGCCATCTGAGCGCCCGGTGATCACCGACCTGAGGCGCGCGTCCTTTCTCGCGCCAGGGTCGCGGCAGTAGGGAGCCGACGTCAGCTCTGAGAGCCGAGCTGCATTTCTTCCATTCCCCTCGCGTACGCGCCGCGGGTTCCGCCGCCGTACGCGGGGATCGACACCGGGCCACGCGGACCGTTCCGCGCGGGCCTGAGAAGGGACCCCCATGTCCACTTCCACCATCACCGAACCTTCCACCGCCACCGAGCACAAGCCGCGCCGCGCCGCCCCGCAGGGCTCCCGGCAGCAGGGCAGGCGCTCGGCGGCGGCACGGCAGGCCGCCGAGGAGCAGCCCGCCGTCCCGTTCCACGGCCTGCTCGCCGTCCAGGACAAGCACGCGTTCGTCCGCACCTCCGGCTACCTGCCGGGCCCCGAGGACGTGCACGTGTCGCTCACCCAGGTGAAGATGTACGGGCTGCGCCCCGGGGACGCCGTCTCCGGCACCGCCAGGGCGAGCAAGAGCGGCCGCGACAAGTTCTCCGCGCTCGCGTCCGTCGAGCTGGTCAACGGCCTCCCGCCCGGCGAGGCGGCGAACCGTCCCGAGTTCGCCAAGCTCACCCCGCTGTTCCCGGACGAGCGGCTCCGCCTGGACACCGGCCCGCTCGCGACCCGCGTCATCGACATCATCGCGCCGATCGGCAAGGGCCAGCGCGGGCTGATCGTGTCCCCGCCCAAGGTCGGCAAGACGATGATCCTCCAGGCCGTCGCGAACGCGATCGGCCAGAACAACCCCGACGTGCACCTCATGGTCGTGCTCATCGACGAGCGCCCCGAGGAGGTCACCGACCTCCAGCGGACCGTGCGCGGAGAGGTGATCCACTCGACGTTCGACCGCCCCGCGCAGGACCACACGATGCTCGCCGAACTCGCGGTGGAGCGCGCCAAACGCCTGGTCGAGCAGGGCCGCGACGTCGTCATGCTGCTCGACTCGATCACCCGGCTCGGCCGGGCCTACAACCTGGCGGCCCCCTCCAGCAGCCGGATCCTCGCCGGCGGCGTCGCGACCACCGCCATCTACCCGCCCAAGAAGTTCTTCGGCGCCGCCCGCAACATCGAGAACGGCGGCTCGCTGACCATCCTCGCCACCGCGCTCGTCGAGACCGGCTCCCGCATGGACGACGTGTTCTTCGAGGAGTACAAGGGCACCGGCAACATGGAACTGAAGCTCGACCGCGGCCTGGCCGACCGGCGTGTCTTCCCCGCCGTCGACATCGAGGCCTCCAGCACGCGCCGCGAGGAGCTGCTGATGAGCCCCGAGGAACTCGCCCTCAACCAGCGCCTGCGCCGTGCCCTTTCCGGCATGGAGCGCCAACAGGCGCTCGAACAGCTCCTGGAGAAGATGAAGGGCACCTCGTCGAACGCGGAATTCCTCCTCCGCGTCCAGCAGACGACCTGATCAGCCCCTCCGCTCCGGCCTGAACGACTTCAGGACGCGGTCGTAGAGGCGCTGTCCGGGCGTCCACTGCGAATCGGGCGAGAAGAAGCAGAACTCATATCCCGCGGCGCGGCCGCACAGCACATGCCTTTCCGCCGCCGAGCCCTTCTCCTCGTCGTCTTCATCGGAAACGCCGTCTCCCGCGGCGTCCCGTTCCGCGGTGGCGTCACGCCAGGTGAACTCCCATTCCGCCGCGCCCTCGGCGAGTTCGGGCACCGCCGCCAGCCGCAGCCGGCGGTAGCCGGGGTAGCGGTCGTCCGCCACCGCCGCGCGCTCGGCCGCGCGCAACCCCGTGAGGGGGTCGCCGGGAGCCGGGGCGATGCGCAGCACCTGCCCGGAGCCGGCGTCCCACCACTGCGTGATCGGCCCGTTCCGCACCGACCGCCAGCCCGCCGGGACCCGCACCGAGTAGCCGCCCGCCTCCCGGTACTTCGCCGTCTTCGCGGGGACCCCCACGGCCGGACGCAGCGCGACGGCGTCACTCTTGCCGATCGACGTCCAGCGCGCCGCCCACGTCCCCATCCCGGCCGCGATCGCCGCGAGCACGGCCACGCTGAGGACGGCCCCCGGCCGCCACCGCGCGCCGTACCGGCGCTCCCGCCCCCTGAACAGGGCGGGCAGGGACGGCACCGCCGGCAGCGCCGGGACCCGCGCTCCCGGCCGCGACGGGACGCGCACCCGGGACGGGACGCGGCGCGGCGCCGCCACCAGCGTGGCGCCCGGCGTCTCGGAGGGTCCGGCCGCCTCCCGCAGCAGCGCCGCCGTGGCCTCGCCGGACAGCCGGTCCTCCGGGCGCTGCCGCAGCAGGCCCTCGATGACCGGCGCCAGCGGGCCCGCCCGCGCGGGCAGCGGGTACTCGCCGAGCAGCACCGCGACCATCGAGGCGAGCGCGTGGCAGCGCAGGAACGGGGAGAAGCCCTCGACCGCCGTGTAGAGGGTCGCGCCGAGCGACCACAGGTCCGACGCGGGGACGCTCGGGTGCCCGTTGACGCGTTCGGGCGGCAGGTAGGCGGGCGACCCCTCGATGCCCGCGACCAGCGTCTCGGCGGTCTCGCGGCCCGGATCGGCGTGCACGGCGAGCCCGAAGTCGGTCAGCAGGACGCGGCCGTCCTGGCAGATCAGCACGTTGCTCGGCTTCACGTCGCGGTGCAGGATCCCGGCGGCGTGCGCGGCGCGCAGCACCGCCAGCACGTCCGCGCCGATCCGCGCGGCGCGCCGCACGCCGAGCGGGCCGCCGTCGGCGATGATCCGGTGCAGCGACCGCGACTCCACGAACTCCATGACGATCCAGGGGCGTCCGTCCTCGACGATCAGGTCGTGGACGGCGACCACGCCGGGGTGCTTCAGCGCGGCGGTGGCCCGCGCCTCGCCGAGCAGGCGCCGGCACAGCACCTTGCGCTCCGCCTCGGTGATGCGTTCGGGAAGGTGGACCTCCTTCACCGCGACGTCGCGGTCGAGCATCTCGTCGTAGGCCCGCCAGACGGTGCCCATTCCGCCCCTGCCGACCACGGACAGCAGGCGATACCGTCGCGCGAGCGGTATCAACCGATCCCCGCTCATGAGGCGGTTATGCGCCCGGAAGCGCTCAAGCCACGCCCCGTCGGCGACAATCATTTCTTGACCGCGCCGCGCTTGCGCCGGGCCCGCCCGGATGCATCCCCTTACCGCGGCGGGGACGGGACGGTAAAGGCGCGTTATGCCATCGCGTCCGCGAACACCTTCTTGGCCCATTTGTAATCGGACTTGCCGACGGCCGTGCGCGACACCTCGTCCACGATCTGGATCTGGCGCGGCAGCTTGTATCCGGCGAGCCGCCCCCGGCAGTGCCCGGTGAGGCCCTCCAGCGTGACGGTCGCGCCCGGCCGCGGCGCCACGACGGCCGCGACCCGCTGCCCGAACCGCTCGTCGGGCAGGCCGACCACGACGACGTCCGCGACGTCGGGGTGGCCCTTCAGGGCGACCTCGACCTCCTCCGGGTACACCTTCTCGCCGCCGGTGTTGATCACCAGGGAGCCGCGGCCGAGCAGCACGACCGTGCCGTCCTCCGCCGGGGTGGCGTAGTCGCCGGGGATCGACCAGCGGGTGCCCGCGGCGTCGGTGAAGAACGTCGCGGCGGTCTTGGCCGGGTCGTTGTAGTAGCCGACCGGGATGTGCCCGGACCGCGCGAGCCTGCCGATCTCCCCGGGCCGGACGGGCTTCAGGTCGTCGTCCAGGACGGCGATCCCCGGCTTCATCCTGAACCGGGCGGTCCCCTCCGTGCCGCCGTCCGCGGCGGGGGTCGCGCCGTCCACCGAGGGCCCGCACGCGCCGGTCTCGGACGCTCCGTAGTTGTCGCGGAACAGCAGGTCGGGCAGGTGGGCGCGCAGCTCGCGGCGTGCGCCCTCGGTCAGCGGCGCGCCGCCGGAGGCGACCGCGAGCAGCGAGGAGGTGTCGTGCCGGCCCTCCGCCATCGCCCGGGCCAGCGGGCGCGCCATGGCGTCCCCGATCACCATCAGCGCGTTCACGCCCTCCGCCTCGACCAGCCGGAGCACCTCGTCCGCGTCGAAGGCGTGCGGGGTGTAGAGGACGACCCGGCTGCCGCCGAACAGCGCCATCAGCACGACCCACTGCCCGGCGCCGTGCATGACGGGCGGGCAGATCAGGGTGGTCAAGCCGGGCTTGGCGGTGTTGGCGGCGAGGTCCTGCGGCGCGCCGACCGGCTCGCCGAGGGGGTTGCCGCCGCCGAGCGCGCCGTAGAAGGCGTCTTCGCAGCGCCACTCGACGCCCTTGGGGTAGCCGGTGGTGCCGCCGGTGTAGACGATGTAGCGGTCGTCGTCGGACCGCTCGGGGAAGGCGTGGCCCGGGTCGGCCGCGGCGAGGGCCTTCTCGTACTCGACCGCCCCCGGGACGTCGTCGTCGGCGCCGTCCTCCAGGACGACGACGTGCCGCAGGGCGGGCAGCTCGGCGCGCACCTCCTGCGCCGTCGCCAGCAGCGAGCGCTCACCGATCAGCGCCACCGAGCCGGAGTCGGCCAGGACGTGCCGCAGCTCGGCGGCGACGTACCGGTAGTTCACCGGGATCGGGACGGCGCGGATCTTGAAGGCGCCGAACATCGCCTCGATCCACTCGACCCGGTTGTAGGCGAGGATCGCGACGTGCTCGCCGGGCCGCACCCCCGCCTCCGCGAGGTGGTGGCCGACCCGGCTCGCCCGCTCGTCGAGCTCCCCGTAGGTGCGCCGCCGGCCCCCGCCCGCGAGCGCGGGACGTTCCGGCCCCGCAGCCGCCATGATCTCCAGCAGGTCGGCCAGATTGTAGGTTCGCGGCATGCCACGTCCTCGCGTCTCGGGGTCCGGTACGACTCCTGCGCATCATCTCCGATCGTACATAAGCGCTCAATTACCTCGGGGTTGTTTCGTGTCGACAGAACGGGTCACCCCGCGCTGGCGTTCCGGTGACCTCGACGAACAGCCGCGATCGGCCGCGATCGGCCGCTATTCAGCGCGGCAGCGGCACGTAGGTGATCGAGGTGCGGATCCCGCTGTCGATGAGGCGGCCGTCGGGGCCGAAGGTCCCGAGCCCGAAGTCGTTGTCGTTGATCACCGCGAGCGTGCGGCGGTCGGCGAGCGCGAGGCCCTCGATCTTGCCGGGGATGCCGGGCACGGCGGCGAGGTCGACGGTCTGCCGCTTGGGCAGCGCGGCGACGCCCTCGGGCACCCCGGCGGACTTCTCCAGCGACGGCGCGGTCGCCGCGTCGTCCCAGCGCGAGCCGAGGATGTCGGTGGCCCCGCGCAGGTCGACGGTGTAGACGCGGGCGACCTTGTCGGTGCGCTCGTCCACCAGGATCCGGTGGTCGTCGAGCGCGGTCAGCCCGGAGATCTTCATCTCGTTCTGGTCGCCGCAGGCGGACGGGTCGAAGGAGCACACGTCCTCGAACCGGTAGACGTACTCGCCCGAGACCTTGCCCTCGCGCAGGTCGAAGCGCAGGATCCGGCCGTTCCGCGACGCCTTGTACGTCTTCTTGTCCGGGTTGGACAGCGGGCTCTGCACCGCCACGTACAGGGACTTACCGTCCGGTGAGATTGTTAGCCCCTCGAAGCCACGGTTGTAGGTCCGCTTGTTAAGGATCGCGGGCAGCGTCGCCTTGACCGGATAGTTCGGCCTGCCCGTCCAGCCCTCGGGGACGTACCGCTCGACCACCCGTCCGCGCCGGTCGAGGTGCAGCAGCGACGGCCCGTACTCCTCGGCGACCCAGAACTCACCGTCCCTGGTGCGGACGAGCCCCTCGGAGTCGATGCCGTCGGCGTTGAACGGGAGCCGCGTCCTGCCGTCGAACCCCCAGGGCGCCTCCTCGCGCCCCTCCACGTTCGGCAGGCCCGTCACCGGGCGCCCCGCGCGGTTCGTGATCGGCAGCGCCCGCGTGACCTTGATCGCGCCCTTGCGGACCCGGAGCTTGACGATCACCGGGTCGAACCCCGGGACGGGGAACGTCACGTGCTCCTCGCCGCCCACGTCCACGCTGCCGTTCGGGCCCCGGTCGGTGATCGCCCAGAACTCGTCCGGCCGGTCGCCGTCCGTGTGGAAGAGGTCGCTGCCGACGCCGCCGAGGGCCACGCCCCGGTCGTCGGCGATCGTTCCGGGCAGCAGCCTGTTCTGGAACTGCGCGAGCGGGATCCGGGGCAGGACGGCGGTCCTGCTCTCCGGGCGGGACTCGGGACGGGCTTGCGGGCGCGCGGCCGCCTGGGCCACACCGGGGACGAGGCTGAGCGCGATCCCCGCGGCGATGGCGGGGCGGAGCAATGAGCGATGTGTCACACGCGGACGTTACGGGCATCGGATGTCCGTCGGGTGAGACGCAGGTGAAGGCCGGGTTCGCGGCCCTGGCCAGGGCCGGACGGCCGGCGCACGCGGCGCGATCGCCGTCGCGCCGGATCCGGCCACGCCGGTCGTTCTTACACGGCTCTTATCCGGGTACCGGCATGCTTGGCCGTAACGATTTCGTATCAGACCGGGGGTAGTGGTGAGCGCAGGCGCGATGGCGTGGACTCCTCCGACTTGGGAGGAGATCGTCAGCGAGCACTCCACGCGGGTGTTCCGGCTGGCGTACCGCCTTACCGGCAACCGGCACGACGCCGAGGACCTGACCCAGGACGTCTTCATCCGGGTCTTCCGGTCGCTGTCCTCCTACAGCCCCGGCACCTTCGAAGGCTGGCTGCACCGGATCACGACCAACCTCTTCCTGGACCGGGCCAGGCGCAAGCAGCGCATCCGCTTCGACGCGCTCGCCGACGACGCCGCCGAGCGGCTCCAGGGCCGCGAACCCAGCCCAGCCCAGGCCTACGACGAGCGGCACCTGGACGCCGACATCCAGCGGGCACTGGACGGCCTGGCGCCGGAGTACCGCGCCGCCGTCGTCCTGTGCGACATCGAGGGCCTCACCTACGAGGAGATCGCCGCGTCGCTGGGCGTCAAGCTCGGCACCGTCCGGTCCCGCATCCACCGGGGCCGCGCGCAGCTCCGCGCCGCGCTGGAGCACCGCCGGCCGATGGAGCCTGTGACGAGCGCCACCGGCGACCTCTGAGCCCCGCCGCCAGGGGCCTGCGGCTCCTGCGGGCCACCGACCGCGCGACGGATCCGCTCCCGTGGGAACACGCCGGGATTGACATGTGTTTGAACCCTCAACTAACCTCCGAGCAGGTTGTTGAAGTTTCAAGCACTACCGCTCACCACCCACCGTCGAGCACCACGGAGATTCCCATGAGCATCGCCACCGTCGCCCCGGGCCTGACCGCCGGCACCTGGAACATCGACCCCGCGCACTCCGAGGTCACCTTCACGATCCGGCACCTGATGTCCAAGGTGCGCGGCAGCTTCACCGAGTTCTCCGGCGCCGTCCAGATCGCCGAGGAGCCCGCGGACTCCACCGCCACCGCCGAGATCACCGTGGCCTCGCTGGACACCCGCAACGCCGACCGCGACGCGCACGTCCGCACCGCCGACGTGCTGGACGTCGAGAACCACCCCACGATGACGTTCGCGACCAAGCTGGTCCGCACCGAGGGCGGCGAGCACCGCCTGGACGGCGACCTGACCATCAAGGGCGTGACCCGTCCGGTCAGCCTGGAGGTCGAGTTCAACGGCGTCGGCGAGGACCCCTGGGGCGGCACCCGCGCCGGGTTCTCCGCGTCCACCACGATCAACCGCAAGGACTGGGGCATCGAGTTCAACGTCCCGCTGAAGGGCGACAAGGCCCTGCTCGGCGACAAGGTCGACATCCAGCTTGAGATCCAGGCCGTCCGCGCCTGACACCCGCCGCACCTCGCCCCGCCTCCCCGGAATGGGCCGTCCGCATGGACGGCCCATTCCGTTTCTCATGTGTGCAGGGGCAGCCGCAGGGCAAAACGGGTGCCGTGGTCGCGGTCCTCGATGCGCAGCGTGCCGCCGTGCGCGTGGGCGATCTCACGGGCGATGGCGAGGCCGAGTCCGGTGCCGCCGGCGCCCCGGCTGCGGGCGGTGTCGAGCCTGGTGAAGCGCTCGAAGACGCGCTCGCGGTCGGCCACCGGGATGCCCGCCCCGTCGTCGGTGACGGCCAGCAGCGCGTGCCCGTCGCGGCTCGTCACCTCGACCGAGACGATCCCGTCGGCGTACCGCTCGGCGTTGTCGAGCAGGTTCCCGAGCAGCCGGACGAGCTGCATCCGCACCCCGCGCACGACGACGTCCCCGGCGAGGTCCGTGCGGATCTTCAGCGCGAACGTCCGGCGCGCGATCTCGGCGGCGGCCATCTCGGCGAGGTCGATGGACTCCTCGGCGGAGGCGCCCGTCCCGATCCGGGCGAGCAGCAGCAGGTCGGTGACGATCGACTCCAGCCGGTCGGTGTCGCGCAGCGCCGAGTCGACGACGGCCCGCAGGTCGTTGTCCTCGGGGTGCATCGAGGCGTCCTCCAGGTTGGCGCGCAGCCCGGCGATCGGCGTGCGCAGCTCGTGGGAGGCGTCGGAGGCGAACTGCCGCTGCCGCCCGACCGCGCGCTCCAGCCGGTCGAGGGTGGCGTTGGCGGTACGGGCCAGCAGCGCGATCTCGTCCTGCCCGGACGGCTGCGGGACGCGGCGGCTCAGGTCGCTGGCGCTGATCTCGGCGAGCTGGGCGCGGATGGCCGCGACGGGGCCGAGCGTCCGCCCGACGACATGCCAGGTGATCCAGGCGGCGAGCGCCGCGAACAACAGCACGCCGGTGCCGAGCAGCACCTCAAGCAGCCCGCTCACCAGGTAGGACGGCAGCGGCTCCCACGCGTACACGACGACGGAGTCGGGCGCGGTCGTCGCCCGGATCGCCTCGATGACCACGCACTCGCGGCGCGGCCACTCCCCCCGGCACTCGACGTAGTCGCGGACGCGCACGGTCGAGGAGGGCCACAGCCGGCTCACGGGCGGCCTGCCGGTCGCGGCGGGCGTCGCGTCCAGGACGTGCCCGCCCGGCCCGACGACCTGCACGAGGATGCGCCCGCCGGTGTCGTCGGGGATCGGGGTGACGAGGCTGCCGTCGCGCACGCCGCCGCTGGAGCGGCGCGCCGCGACCTGGATCTCCTGGAGCAGGTCGGCCTTCACGGTGGCCCGGACGGCGAGGTCGACGCCCACGGCCGTGATCCCCAGCACCAGGACGGCGAGCACCGCGGCGATCAGCGTGTCCCGCGTCCTGATGGACCGTGGGAGTATCCGCATCGACCCTCCCGTTCCGCCGCGCCGGTACGTCCTGCGGCGCCGCCCGGGGGTGGGCCGCCAGGGGGAACGCCCGGCGGCGGCGGTGGGCCTCGCCGTCCATCACAGAGTGTCACGTTTCGCAGTACGCGCACCCAGAAGTCCACCAACGCTACCCAGCGGTCACAAAACGGGGGCCCAAAAAGAGGCGCCGTGTTTTTACCTGCCCGTACCGGGACATCCCGTTTCATGACGGTTCCTTCACAGCACCATCTCCCAAGCACCACCTCCGTAGGCACCATCTCCTAAGCACAGGGACGGACACATGGGCAGGGACGTGGCCTCGGCCACCATCAGCGGCGAGGACAGGCGGCGGTACCGGAACAAGGTCCGCGCCTGCCTCGACGTGCTGGCCCGCATGCTGGGCGAGTCTCAGTTCGACTTCGAGCGACCCCACATCGGGCTGGAGATCGAGCTCAACCTGATCGACGCCCTCGGCGACCCGCTGATGCGCAACGAGGACGTGCTCAAGGCCATCGCCGACCCCGCCTGGGCGACCGAGCTGGGCCAGTTCAACCTTGAGATCAACATCCCGCCCCGCGAGCTGGGCGGGGAGGGGACGGGCGAGCTGGAGGCCGAGGTCCGCGACCAGCTCGAACACGCCGAGGCGCGGGCCCGCGAGGTCGGCGGCCGGCTGGTCATGATCGGCATCCTGCCGACGCTGCGCCGCTCCGACATCGGCGAGGAGATCCTCTCCGCCAACGCCCGCTACAAGATGCTGAACGACCAGATCTTCGCGGCGCGCGGCGAGGAGCTGCACATCGCGATCGACGGTCCGGAACCGCTGCGCATGCACGCCGACAACATCACCCCCGAGGCCGCATGCACGAGCGTCCAGTTCCACCTCCAGGTCAGTCCCGAGCAGTTCGGCGCGTACTGGAACGCCGCCCAGGCCCTGGCGGGCGCGCAGGTCGCGATGGGCTGCAACTCCCCCTACCTGTTCGGCCACCAGCTCTGGCACGAGACCCGCATCACGCTGTTCGAGCAGGCCACCGACACGCGGCCGGACGAGCTGAAGACGCAGGGCGTCCGCCCCCGGGTCTGGTTCGGGGAGCGCTGGGTCACCTCCGTCTTCGACCTGTTCGAGGAGAACACCCGCTACTTCCCCGCGCTGCTGCCGCTGTGCGACGAGGAGGACCCGAACGCCGTCCTGGAGGAGGGCGGGATCCCCGAACTCGGTGAGCTGACCCTCCACAACGGCACCGTCTACCGCTGGAACCGTCCCATCTACGCGGTCGTCAAGGGCCGTCCCCACCTGCGCGTCGAGAACCGCGTGCTGCCCGCGGGCCCCACCGCCGCCGACGTCATCGCCAACGGCGCGTTCTACTACGGCGTCACGCGGATGCTGGCCGAGGAGGAGCGCCCCGTCTGGACGCGCATGTCCTTCAGCAGCGCCGAGGTGAACCTGCACCGCGCCGCCCGCGACGGCCTCGAATCCAGCCTCTACTGGCCCGGCATGGGCGAGGTGCCCGCCGCCGAGCTGATCCTGCGCAAGCTCCTGCCCCTCGCCCACGAGGGCCTGGACCGCTGGGGCGTGGACCCGGCCCGGCGCGACCGGCTCCTCGGCATCGTCGAACGCCGCTGCCTCACCGGCCAGACCGGGTCCGCATGGCAGATCGACACCGTCCACGCGCTGGAGAACTCCTACGGAGCCTCCCGCCACGACGCCCTGCGCACCATGACGCGCGCGTATGCGGAGCACATCCGCGACAACGACCCCGTCCACACGTGGGAGGTCGGCCCCTAGGGGCGGCCTTCACGATTCCTCCACAACTCGCACGCTGAGCACACATCTCGGGCTTCTAGAGTCTGGGCTTGTGACAGCGAGAGCGCCCCGCGTCCTCCTCGTCGAGGACGAGCCGACGATCGCGCGGGCCGTGGTGGACCGGCTCGCGGCCGAGGGCTTCGCGGTGGACGTCGCCGCCGACGGCCCGGCCGCGGTCGACATGGCCCGCGCATGCGAACCCGACCTCATCGTCCTGGACGTGATGCTCCCCGGGTTCGACGGCCTGGAGGTCTGCCGGCGCGTGCAGGCCGAGCGCCCGGTGCCGGTGCTGATGCTGACCGCGCGCGACGACGAGACCGACCTGCTCGTCGGCCTCGCCGTCGGCGCCGACGACTACGTGACCAAGCCGTTCAGCATGCGCGAGCTGGTCGCCCGGATCCGCGCGCTGCTGCGCCGCGTCCAGCGGCCCGCGCCGGACGCGGCGGCCGCGCCGCCGGTGCGGATCGGACCCCTGGAGCTGGACGCGCGGGCCCGCCGCGTCCGGCGGGACGGCCGCGAGGTGCACCTGACGCCGACCGAGTTCGACCTGCTCGCCTGCCTCGTCCGCAACCGCGGGGCGGTGCTGACCCGCGCCGTCCTGCTCGAACAGGTGTGGGACTGGGCGGACGCCTCCGGGACGCGCGTGGTCGACAGCCACGTCAAGGCGCTGCGCCGCAAGCTCGGCCCCGACCTCATCCGCACCGTGCACGGCGTCGGCTACAGCCTGGACTCCGCATGAGCGTCATCCACAGGCTGTGGGCGAGCCTGCCGCGCCCCCTGGACCCGCTGCGCTCGATCAAGGTCAAGTTCGGCGTCGTGGTCGTGGTCACGGCGTGCGTGGCGGTGCTGATCGTCCTGTGGGGCTACCCGCTGGGGTTCCGCGCGCGGCAGACGATGCCGGTCGGCGTGCTGATCTCGCTCGTCGTGATCCAGCTGCTCGCGCACGGCATGACGGCCCCGCTGCGCGAGATGACCGCCGCCGCGCGGGCGATGGCGCGCGGCGACTACAGCCGCCGCGTCCGCGCCACCTCCCGCGACGAGGTCGGCGAGCTGGCCCACGCCTTCAACCGGATGGCCGCCGACCTCGCCGAGGTCGACCGGCAGCGCCGCGAGTTCGTCGCGAACGTCTCGCACGAGCTGCGCACCCCGATCAGCGCGCTGCGGGCCGTCCTGGAGAACGTCGCCGACGGCGTCACCCCGGCGACGCCCGAGGTCCTCGACTCGGCGCTCGACCAGACCGAGCGGCTCGGCCGCCTGGTGACGCAGCTCCTCGACCTGTCCCGGGCCGACGCGGGCGCCGCGCCGCTCGACCTGTCCCGCCTGGACGTCGCCGCGTTCGTCGCCGACGTGACCGCCGAGGCCGCCGCGAGCCATCCCGGCGCCCGCTTCGTCTCCGACGTCGCACCCGGCCTGCACGCCGCCGCCGACCGCGACCGCCTCCACCAGGTCATCGCCAACCTCCTCGACAACGCCGCCCGGCACGGCCCGCCCGGCACCCCGGTCACCGTCACCGCCCGCCCCGGCGCCGCCCCGGGCGGCCTCGTCCTGGAGGTCGCCGACGAGGGCCCCGGCATCCCGCCCGCCGAACGCGCCCGCGTCTTCGAACGCTTCTCCCGAGGCGCCCCCGGCACCCGCGCCGCGGCCGCCGGAACGTCCCAGGGCACCCCCGGCGGCGGCACCGGCCTGGGCCTCGCCATCGCACGCTGGGCCACCGACCTGCACGGCGGCGACATCACCGTCCTGGACACCCCCAAGGGGTGCCGCATCCGCGTCCGGCTGCCCGCCGCACCGCTCCCCTGAACCCGGGCGGGTCAGGGGTTCTCGTGGAGGATCAGCAGGGCGTAGGCGGCGACGGAGGAGTCGTCGGTGATACGGCCGTCGCGGATCATGGCCCTGACCTCGGCGCGGCTGAACCAGCGCTGCCGCATGTCCTGCTCCTCCGGCTCGCGGTCGGTCTCGCCCGCCCGCAGGTCGGCGGCGACGAAGACGTTGAAGCCCTGGCCGCTCGTCCCGTGTGAGCAGTTCAGGTAGCCGAGGTGGGTCAGCGACGCGGCGCGCAGGCCCGTCTCCTGGCGGAGTTCGAGGCGGGCGAGCTCCTCCGGGTCGCCCTCCCGGCGGCCTGGGAACGTGCCCTGGGGAAAGTTCCAGGTGCGGCGCCGGATGGGGTAGCGGTACTCCTCGACGAGGTGGAAACCGCCGTTCTCCATCGGGATCACCAGGACGAAGTCGGGCTTGTCGACGACGCCGTAGATGCCGCGCGAGCCGTCCGGCCTTTCGACCTCGTCCTCGCGGACGACCATCCACGGGTTCTCGTACACCACCCGCGTGGCGACCCGCCGGACCGCGTGCTCATCCCCGCCGTTTTCAGCGCCGTCGTGCATTCAGGCTCCCGACCCGTATCGGTAGACGAGTTCGTGCCGGTCGCCCACCACCACGCGGTGGGTGACCTCGACCACCCGGTCGTCCTGGTCGCGGGCGCGGCGCCACACGGTCAGGACGGGCTGCTCGGCGCCGATCGCCAGCGTCCGCTGCTCGTCCACCAGCGGCATCCGGCAGGTGACCGCCTCCTCGAAGGTGATGCGGTGGCCGGCCTCCTCCAGCCGCGAGTAGATACCGCCCGGCCCCGTGTCGATCTCGCGCAGCACCGGGATCCGCGCGACGATCTCCATGATCACCCAGGTGGTCGCGGTCTGGACGGGCGGCTCCCCCTCGACGCCCTGGACGCGCGCCCGCTCCAGCACCCGCGTCCCGGCGGGCACCGCGAGCCGGCGGGCGACCTGCGCGTCGGCGCCGGTCTCGCGGACCTCGGTGCGGGTGAAGGGGCGCCGCCCGTCCGCCCGCACCGACACATGGAAGCCGCGCCACCCGCCGACCTGCCGGGTGACGTCGGACGCGGCGCGCCGCACCGGCCGCTCCGGCCGCACCTGCACGCCCGCGCCGCGCCTGGCCTGCACGAGTCCCTGTTCGGCGAGCATCCGCAGCGCCCGCCGGACGGTCGAGCGGTCGGCCCCGAACTCGCGCGCCAGCTCCCGCTCGGAGGGCAGCCAGGCGCCCGCCGCCATCTCGCCCTCGACGATCCGGGCGGCGAGCGCGCTCGTGATCGCCTGGGCCTTGGCGGGGGGACGCGGCATACCTGATCTGCTCCGAACTGCGTGCTTTGGTCGTCCAACCTACAGCGTGCCCCGGCGGCGCCGGGCCCCCGACCAGGGGTTGGACCGCCGGGGCGGGCCGGGGTCGGCCGTGGAGCACGGCCGCGCGGCGCCCGGCGATGACCGGTACCGGCCGCGCCGCGCGGGACGTCGCGGATGGGGTCTTCGTCCATAGCCCCCACCGCGTCGGGGCCGCCGACCTAGGGTAGACCTACCATGACACGACCAAGGAGTCCGCGGTGTCGTTAATGAGGTGCATGCCGGGTTGGCACGCCGAGCGTTCGGCGAGGGGGCTCCGGGCGACCCGGGTGACCTCGCTGACGAACTACCAGATCAGGAACGGCTGCCTGAGGGAGCTCGTCGCGGGCGACGAGGGCGAGCTGTGGCTGCTGTGCGACGCGCAGACCCGGCTCGCCGAACGCGTCGCCACCGCCGAGAGGCTGCGCGTCAACCGGAGCGACTCCTGACGCTCGCGTGGCCCGCGGGGGACGAAGCGCGGGCTGACGGCCCTCAGGACGCGAAGTCCAGGTCGAGAAACGCCTAATTCGGCACGAAACTGTGAATAAGTACTACAAGCGGGACACTCTGGTTCATCTCACTACTCGGTGCGACAGTGAAGACACAACCGACCGAAGGCGTGAGATGCCATGTCCGGCGACCGCGAACGTCCGAGCGCCTTAGGAGCGACCGGACGCGCGCTGGACGACCGCTTCGGCGGCGCCGCGTTCCTGCGCAAGGCGATCCGCAAGGCGTTCCCCGACCACTGGAGCTTCCTGCTCGGTGAGATCGCGATGTACTCGTTCGCGATCATCCTGCTGACCGGGGTCTTCCTGACCCTCTTCTTCAGGCCGAGCATGCACGAGGTCGTCTACAACGGCTCCTACCGGCCGCTGCGCGGCGTCCGGATGAGCGAGGCGTACGCCTCCACGCTGAACATCAGCTTCGAGGTGCGCGGCGGGCTGCTCGTGCGGCAACTGCACCACTGGGCGACGATCATCTTCATGGCGGCGATCGTCGTCCACCTCCTGCGGAACTTCTTCACCGGCGCGTTCCGCAGGCCGCGCGAGCTGAACTGGCTGATCGGCGTGACGCTGTTCCTGCTGGTGATGCTCAACGGCCTGTTCGGCTACTCGCTGCCCGACGACCTGCTCTCGGGCACCGGCATCCGCATCCTGGAAGGCGTCATCGCCTCGATCCCGCTCGTCGGCTCCTACCTGCTGATGTTCCTGTTCGACGGCGAGTTCCCCGGCGAGATGATCGTCCCGCGCCTGTACGTCGTGCACATCCTGCTGATCCCGGGCATCCTGCTCGCGCTCATCCCGCTGCACGCCGTCGTGCTGACCTGGCGGCAGACGCACACCCAGTTCCCGGGCAAGGGCGGCTCCAACCGGACCGTGCGGGGTTACCCGTTCTTCCCCGTGTTCGCCGCGAAGACGACCGCGTTCTTCCTCTGGGTGTTCGGCGTGACGGCCCTGCTCGCGACGTTCTTCCAGATCAACCCGATCTGGCTGTTCGGCCCCTACGACCCGGGCGCGATCAGCTCCGGCTCCCAGCCCGACTGGTACATGGGCTGGCTGGAGGGCGCCCTGCGCATGATGCCCGCCTGGGAGATCACCGCGTGGGGCCGTACGCTCCCGATGAGCGTGCTCGTCCCCGCGCTGGGCGTGCCCGGCCTCCTGTTCACCGGCCTCGCCGCCTACCCGTTCCTCGAACGCTGGGTGACCGGCGACCAGGGCGTGCACCACCTCCTCGACCGGCCCCGGGACGTCCCCGCCCGGACCGGCGTCGGCGCCGGCGGCGTCGTCTTCTACGGCGTCCTGTGGGCGGCGGGCGGCAACGACGTGATCGCGGACCGCTTCTCCATCCCGCTGTTCTGGACGACCTGGTTCTTCCGCGGCGCGGTCGTCCTCGGCCCCGTCCTGGCCTACGTGATCGCCTACCGCGTCTGCCTGGGCCTCCAGCGCCGCGCCCTCGCCCTCGCCGCGCACGGTTTGGAGACCGGCGTCATCCGCCGCTCACCGTCCGGCGGGTACTCCGAGGTCGAACGCCCGCTGGACGGGGAGCGCCTGGCCCCCATCGCGGACGACCGTCCGCCCGCCGCCCTGGCGATCGCCGAGGACGTCCGCCCAGGCCGCCTCCGCCGCACCCTGAACCGCCACTTCAGACGAGACCTGCGCGTCCCGCCATCGCGCGACTCCCTGCACTGACCGCCTTTCCAGGCATCGGTAACCACGGAAATCAATGTCCGATTCACCGGGACACGCCGCACACCAGGGATCTCCCCCGAATCCCCGGCACAAATACTTCGACCGCGATGCAATCAAGGCGGCACCGGTTGAAAAAGGCGTCTTGACCGACTTCTCTGACACGGCTTACCTTCGCGGTGAACTCGCCGGTGCGATATCGCCGCTCGAAAACACACTTCTCGGCCGTCCGGAAACGGGTGGCGGGTGCACCGACCCGTCAATTCGCCACGGAGATCCCGGCCATGAAGAAGACCAGAAAGGCGGCGCTCGCCGCGATCGGCGCCGCCGCCCTGCCCGCCCTGACCGCGCTCCCCGCGTCCGCCGACCCGGCGCCGCCCGCCACCATCCAGGTGGTGTCCACCCCGGCGTCCTGCCCGGTTGGCACGATGGTCGTCTCGTCCTCTCCAGGGGAGGGCAGGATCAGCCTCCACCCGTCGAACTTCAAGGTGTCCGCCGGGAAGGACGTGCCCGCCGAGGAGGCGCAGAAGTCCTGCGAACTCTCGCTGCGGCTCATCATGCCGGTGAGTTCCACCTGGGCGCTGGAGAGCATCGACTCACGCGGCACCGCGAATCTGGGCCCCGGCGTGGTCGGCGAGGTGTCGCAGTCCTACCACCTCCAGGGAAGCACGCGGCACCACAAGATCGTGCACACGCTCAAGGCCCCGAACGACACGTTGCGGTTCGAGGACGAGACCCCGCTGGAATTCGCCCCCTGCGGACAGCAGCGCGACCTCAACCTTGAGACACGGCTCCGGGTGAAGTCACCCGACGAGGCCGGTGCGGGCTCGGTCGCCATGGAGTTCCCCGGCGGCGGGACGACCTACAACTTCGTCTACAAGACCTGCGAACCCCCGGAACAGGCACGGTCATGAAAAAGACCAAGAAGGCAGCGCTCGTCGCTCTCAGCACCACCCTCCCACTGCTTACGGCCCTCCCCGCGTCCGCAGACCCGCCACCGCGGTTCACTTTCAGTGTGGCGCCCGGGTGGGGCTGCCCGAACCATGGGGTAAGCCTCGTCATCTCCCCTCCCTCTCAGGGGGAAATCAAGATGATTCTCAGTATTGCACCCTTCAAAGCATCCGTGGGGAAGGACGTGCCCGCGGAGGAGGCCCGGAAGAAATGCGCCATATACCTAATCATCAACCATGCCTCCGATTACACCTGGGGTCTCAAGAGCATCAGCACCCGCGGCGAAGCGGACCTGGAACCCGGGACGACCGGCGAGGTGACGCTCAGACACTGGTACCCAGGAGGCCCAGCGGGCGCCGAGATCTCACGCACGATCAACGCTCCGACGCGATCCTGGTGGCTTGAACACGACGGGCCGCCGGAATTCCTCCCCTGCGGGCAACATCGCGGCCTCAACCTTGAGACGCGGCTCCAGGTGACGACGACCGACCCCGCCAAGGCCGGCTGGATCTCCCTGGGGGACGAATTCGATTCAAAAACGGCCTACACCCTTGCCTACAAAACCTGTAAGCCGTAAAAGCCCGCTATCCGGCGGGTGCTCTGGCCCCGCCGCCTCTCCAAGGAGGCCATCGCCATGAAGAAGAGCAGGAAAGCGGCACTCGCCGCGATCGGCGCCACCGCCCTCCCCCTACTGGCGGCACCGCCCGCCTCCGCCACCTCAAAACCGGGGATAAGCTTCGAAATAGTGATCACTCCAATGGCCTGCACATCGATGGAATTCTCCATCACCTCCACTTCGGAGGAAGCAAGGCTGCACCTTTCCATAGGCGGTCTCACCGCGTCCGTCGGACCGGATGTGCCCGCCAAGGAAGCCAGGAAGTCCTGCAAAATCATGCTGAAACCCCACTTCTCGGTGCCGTCCGCCTGGGCGCTGAAGAGCATCGACTCTCGCGGCACCGCCGACCTGGAGCCCGAGGTCACCGGCGAGGTGACGAACGGCTACCAGGTTCAGGGCGGACCGGCCCACGAGATCTCACACAAGATCAACGCTCCGACACGGTCCTGGCACTTCGAAGACGAAACACCGCTGGAATTCGTCCCTTGCGGGCAGGCGCGCAATCTCAATCTTGAAACGCGACTCCAGGTGACGACGACCGACCCGGCCAAGTCAGGCTCCATATCGCTGGACTCCCCTGGCGGCGGAACAACGTACAGACTCGTCTACAAGGAGTGTCGTTCAGCATGAAGAACACCAAGAACGCAGCGCTCGTCGCAATCGGCGCCGCCGCCCTGCCCCTGCTGACAGCACCGCCGGTCTCCGCGATCTCGAAACCAGGGATAAGCATCACGATAGGGACCATTTCGTGCGCGGCCGGCTCGATGAATCTCCTGCCTGACTCCGACCCAGGGCGATTCAGACTTCGCTTCTCTACGTGGGACTTCGCGGCGTCCGTCGGGAAGGACGTCCCCGCAGAGAAAGCCCGAAAGTCTTGCACGTTCAATTTGATATTCCACTTCTCGGTACCGTCCACCTGGGCGCTTGAGAGCATCAGCTCTCGCGGTACCGCCGACCTGGAGCCCGAGGTCACCGGCAAGGTGACGAACGAATACCAAGTCTCGGGCACACCGGCCCACGAGATTTCACACGCGATCAACGCCCCGACCCGGACCTGGCAATTCGAAGACGTAACGCCGCTGGTATTCCTCCCTTGTGGGGCAGAACGCAGTCTCATCCTGAAGACGCAACTACAGGTGGAGACGACCGACCCGGCCAAGGCGGGCTCCATATCGCTGGATTCCCCGGACGAGGGAGCAACATACAGCATCGCCTACAAGAAATGTCCTGCACCATGAAGAAGACCAAGAACGCGGCGCTTGTCGCGGTCGGTGCAGCCGCCTTGCCCCTGCTGACGGCGTTCCCCGCGTCCGCCGTGCCGGAACCGTCCGCCAAGGCCCAGGTCGTCCGGTCCGCATGTCCGGGCGAAGTCTCCGTCTCGGAAGACGGGGGCAGGGTCAACGTCAAAATCAAGAACTTCAAGGCGTCCGTCGGGGGTGACGTGAACCCCAAAGAGGCTCAGAAATCGTGCAGTTTCAGCATAAGCATCCGCATACCGCAGGGTTTCACCGGGGCAGTCGCGAGTACCGACACCCGCCTCGCGGCGGACCTGGACCCGGGAGTCGTCGGCGAACTCACGCAGAGCTATCGGTGGCGGGGAAGCCCGGGAAGCGACGTCAGCATGCACGCGGTCGCCGGTCACAAGGGCAACCTTCAGTTCACCGATATGGTGCCTACAGCACAACTGAAATATGCTCGCTGCGACGCGCCGGAATTCCTTGATCTTGAGACGCGCATCCGGGTGAAGTCATCCGACCCGTCCGAGGAGGGCTGGCTCTCACTGGACTCCCCCGGGGGCGGGATGACGTACTCCTTCGCCTACAAGGTGTGTAACCGGTAGGAGTGGGACCCCTCCCGCGCAGGGCGGTCTACCGTCCGAGCCTGTCCCAAGGCAGGAGGCGGGCGTGGGAGCTACGACACTGGTCACCGTTGTACTGTTCGTGCTGGCGGCGGCGGGCGGCGCGTTCGCCGCTCAACGGCTCCGCGCCAAGTCGCGGCATCCTGGGGTCGCGGAGTTGGCGCGGGGCAAGGTCTGCCTGTTCTGCCTCAGTCCCGTGCCGGTCGACGGGCGCTTCGCCACCCTGACCGAGTCCAAGGCGCGGGACTCCCTCGGCGCGGCGCCGCCTGAGGGGGCCTCGTTCACCGGCCCCCAAGGGGAGAAGCAGTTCCTCACTCACATCGAGTGCCTGCGCGACGCGCAGGAAGAGGTCTGCATGTTCTGCCTGCGGGGGATCCTGCCGGGTGAGGAGATGGCGTTCATCGAGCGGCCGTACGCGCGGGACGTGCTCGGCGAGGAGCCGGTCGAGCGGGCGGCGGGCGTTGACCCCGACGGGAAGCCCTGCTTCTTCGGCCACGCGGACTGCACGCGCGAGGCGACGAAGGCGCTCTGCATGTTCTGCCTGACGGAGATGAAGGCCGGCGACATCAGCATCGGTTTCGAGAAGCCACGCGCGCGCGAACTGCTCGGCGCGGAGCCGTCCCCGCGATCCGAGACCACGGAGCCTGGCGGAAATGGATGTCACGTCGCCCACGCGGAATGCGCGCGCGCCGCCGGGGCGGATATCGGCTGAAAATGAATGTGGGGCTCCCGGCGGGGGTTCGGGAGCCCCACATCTGCGGGATGGCTACCGCTTCAGGGTGAGTCCCTGGGACTGGAGCGCCTCGTCCAGCGGCTGGAAGTAGGACTGGAAGCCGCTGCGGCAGCTCCCGGTCGTGCCGCCGGAGGTGATGCCGATGGCCGTGCTGCCCGACTGGAGCGAGCCGCCGCTGTCACCGGGCTGGACGCACGCGGTGGTCTCGATCAGACCGCTGACCGCGCCCTCCTGGTAGTTGACCGTGCGGTTGTAGCCGCGGATGGTGCCGGACGTCGTGCCCGTCGTGGAGCCCTTCTTCTGGATCTGGGTTCCGGCCTGCGGCTTCCCGACCTGGGTGAGCTGGGCGTTGGTGAGGGAGACCGAGCCCGTCTTGCGGATCGTGCCGTAGTCGTTGCCCGGGAAGCTGCTCGCCTGGCGCGTGCCAACGGTCTGGCCGCCGGACGTCGTCCACGTCGAGCCGATGTTGGTGCAGTGCCCGGCGGTGACGACGTACTCCGTCCCGCCGCTGGCGCCGATCGCCGACACCGAGCACCGCGAGCCGCCGGTGAGGATCGCCTCGCCGGGGCCGAGGGTCAGCCGCGGCGCGGCCGCGACCCGCTTGATCTGGACCGTGTCGCCGAGCGCCCGCGCCCGCTTCACGAACGCCTTGGTCGCGGCGTCGTTGTCGCCCTGCGGGACGCTGATGACGACGGCGTTGGAGATGACGTCGACGCCCCAGGCGAGGCCGACCGTCCCGTCGGTCCCGGCGAGCCGGTCGAGCTTGGTCATGGACGCGGTGAGGGGGGCGATACCGTGCTTGACGACGCGGGCCTTGGCGCCCGACGCCCTGACCTGCTGCGCTGCCGCCTCACTGGTCACGTTGACGACGAGGTTCCCGGCACCGTCGAGGTAGGTGCCCGCCTGCCGGCCGCCGAGACGGCCGGTGAGCTGGTCGGCCAGCGCGTTGTGGGGGAGTTGGGCGAGCCGAACCGTACCCGCCTCCTGCGGCTGCGCCGAGGCCGGGGCGATCGCCGACACCGACACCGCGATCAACGCGGCGGCGCCGAGCAGTGGGGGGACCACGCCTTTGAGGTGCTCTCCACGGTTCACTTCTGTCCGCCTTTCGCCACCGACCTCTGGGGAGCGTCGGCGGCAACTCGGGGGTTGCGGGGCACGTTCCCGACCGCCGAATCCGCTGGTGCGGGCCCGGACGGGAAAGGCAACGTGTGGTTGCAAAGTACTTCGCCATGCTGCCGCTGAACCAGCTTTCAAGGCACAACTGGAATTTCAACGGCCGGCGCGGGCGCCTGCGGCCGCCATCATCATCGACAGCGCGGCGAAATGCGCTTCGACCAGGTGGTTCGTCGCGACGCGACGTCTACTCGCAGCAATTTCTAGCCTGGAATGCCGAACTGCGTTGCCGCCGGTCACGGCGCGTTTTCACAGCACGACGCCCCGTGCGCCTCGGCATGGCGAGGAGGCGCGTCCCCCTGGGGGACCGCGCCTCCTCGGATCGTGTGCGGTTACTTGTCGGGCGGGCAGGTGAGGTCGCGGGCCGGGAGCCGGCCGGTCAGCAGGTAGTCGTTGACGCGCTCACGGACGCAGGTGTTCGGGTATCCGCGCTGGTAGGGAGCGTGGACATTGGCGTCCAGCGTGATCATCCGGCTGCCGCGCATCAGCCGGTGGACGGTCTCGTTGCGCTCGTAGGTGGTGCGGGTGTCGCCGGTCGCGGCGACCATCAGCGCGGGCAGGTCCGCGCCGACCTTGGTCGGCGCCTCCGCCGGACGCGTCGGCCAGAACGCGCACGGGCCGATGTTGTGGGCGAGCGCCCCGAAGACCGGCGCTCCGCCGCGGTGCGCCTGGACGTCGCGCCAGTAGAACGCGGGGTCGCGGGGCGCGGCGACGTCGCCGCAGATGATGGCGGCCTGACCGCTGCCCTCACGCGAATCGGCGCCGGTCAGCAGGTAGGCCAGTTCGTCGGCGAGGTCCGGCGTGGGCTTGGCGGGGCGTCCGGCCGCCGCGTCCCGCAGCACCCGCACGGACTCCGCGAGGCCGGCCCGGGCCGGTTCGTCGTCGGTGCCGAGGTTGTCGACCAGGACGACCGGCAGCATCGAGGCGTCCAGCTTGTACTGACCGATCGCGAGCGGCGCGCGGGCGGACGCCGCGAGGATGCGGTGCACGAGCCCGACGACCTCGTCCCGGGTCTTGCCGAGGCCGTACTCGTCATCGCGCTCGGCCGCCCATCCGGCCCAGTCCGCGAGCGCCTTCTCGTTGGCGTTCTCGGTGCCCGCCAGCAGGCGCGGCCCCCAGCTGTAGGGGTCCTGCGAGCTGTCCAGGAGGACGCGGTCGAGCCGTCCGGGGAACATCGTCGCGTATACGGAGCCGAGGTAGGTGCCGTAGGACGCGCCGTTGTAGGACATCTTCCTCTCGCCGAGCGCGCCCCGGATGACGTCCATGTCGCGGGCGATGTTGCGGGTGCTGATGTGCGGGAGCACGCTCGTGTCGGTCCTCGCGCACCGGTCCGCGAGGTCCTTGGCGTACCGCACCGAGGCGTCGAACGCTTCCCTGGTCGCGCCCGGCCCCTTGATCCAGGTGGCGCTGGGCCAGCCGCAGTCGACACCGGCGCTGCGTCCGAGCGCCCGGGGGTCCATGCCGACCAGGTCGTAGCGCGGCCCGGCCTTCCCCATCAGCTCCCGCATGTAGGGCGGCAGGTCGATGGCCGCGCCGGGCCCGCCGCCGTTGAGCAGCATCATGCCGAGCCGCGGCTCATCGCCGGACGCCTTCAGCCGCGAGATCCCGACCGTGATCGTCCGGCCGCCGGGGTCGGCGTAGTCCAGCGGGACGGTGACGTCCGCGCACCGGGCCCCGGCCTTGTCCAGCTCCTTGCCGACCTCGTCGTCCGGGCCCTGTGTGCACGCCTTCCAGTCGAGGCGCTGCTGGTAGAACCGGCCGAGGTCGTTCTTGGTGTGGGCGGTCGCGGACGGGGCCGACACCGCCGACATCGCCGCCGCTCCGGCGGCCGCGGCGCCGACCACCAGCACCGCCGCCCTTCGTGCGTTGATCATGCTCGCTTCCTTCCTCACTCGCACAGGGCGGTCTGGACGAGGTTCAGCTCGTCGTCGAACGCCTCCTGGGACGACGGGTTCTCGTTGAAGGCGAGGGCCACGCGGCGCCCGGACGGCGCGACGCCCGCCATCGAGGTGAAGCCGTCGATGTCACCGGCGTGGCCGAGCCAGGTCCCGCCGCAGCGCAGCGGCGTGCCGATCAGCCCGAGCCCGTACCGCGCGTCCGGCCAGACCTGGTCGGGGTTCAGCTCGACGGTCCGCTTCATCTCCGCCAGGAGCCCCGGGGGCAGCAGGCGCCCGCCGAGCAGCGCGCCGTAGAACGCGTTCACGTCCCGGGGGCTGGAGACCAGCGCGCCCCCGGTCCAGGCCACCGTGGTGTTCATCTCCGTGTAGTCGGCCCAGCGGAGCGTGCCGCCCTCCTCCTGCCGGACGTAGCCGCGCAGGCGGGAGCCCCTGAGCCGGACGTCGTCGCCCGGCCAGTACGTCTCGCGCAGCCCGAGCGGGGCGATGATACGGCGCTGGATCTCCTCCTCCGCGCGGTGCCCGGTCACCTTCTCGATGAGGAGTCCCGCGATGACGTAGTTGGTGGTGGAGTACGACCACTCCTCCTCCGGCGCGGGCATCGACAGGGACAGCCTGACCAGTTCCTCGGGCTCGAAGTGCCGGAACCGCCATTCCTCGGTGGAGGCGAAGGCGTCCATGTGGTCGGGCAGCCCGCTGGTGTGCCGCAGCAGGCTCCGCACCGTGATCTCGCGCCCGTCGTAGCCGTTCTTGTCGATCAGGCCGGGCAGGTAGCGGTCGACGGGCGCGTCCAGCGCGATCCGCCCCTCGCCCGCGAGCGCGAGCACCGTGGTGGCGGTGAACGACTTGGTGATGCTGCCGACCCGGGTCCGCGTGTCGGCGGTCATGGGGCGCCCGGTCCGCCGGTCGGCGACGCCGCTCGCGGCCGTCCACGTCCCGCAGCGCGGATCGTCCACGCGTACGGCCGCGCCGGTCAGCTTGTGGACGCCGGTGAGGCGGTCCAGCACCCGCCGGGTCGCGGCGTGGTCACCGCAGCCCCGCGTCCCCTGGGTGGGGGCCGCCGCCTGGGCGGGCGCCGCCGCCACTCCGCCGAGCGCGGCGCCCGCGGCGACCACCGCGACCGTCCGGCGGACGCCGCACCCCCGCTTCGATTCATTCGTTGAGGTCATTGCCGCGAGATTAGAAGTCGGCCCACCCGCGGCACACTGCGGCGATCTCCCCGAATTCGCCGGGGGATACCCGCATTGCGCACCCTGAGGACAGCCCTACTCCCGGGGCGGTCAGAACCAGAATTCGGCGGGGGCGAAGTTATGAATACCCCCATAACAGACTAATCCGGTCATGCTGGGCCCCGGCGCGACGACGCCGCCGCCCCGCTCGCATTGCGGGCGCGGCAGGGGTGTGGAGGGCCCGGCGGGTATCAGCGACGCGGCGACGATGAGGGCCACCACCGTGCCGACGACCACGAACCGCCTCATCGCCCGCCGCTTTCTGCCGTATGCCCCGGACCGCCCTCCTATAGCTACCCTTGGTAATAGCTGACGTACATATCGTCACCGATGCCTTTGTGTCGCCACCGCGAGCACTTAACTCACCGCGCAGGCGTGCTCGCCTCACCCGCGATCGCAGCGCGCGAGGGCAGGGCGACGACCAGCGCCGTCGCGACGAGGGCCCCGCTCGCCCAGAACGGCCCGGCGGTGCCGCCGCCGAGCGCGGCGGCGCCGATCAGCGGCCCGACCACGGCCCCGAGGTTGAGCGCCGCCGTCGCGTACGACCCGGCCATGCGGGGCGCCCCCGCCGCCTCGTACAGCACGCGCGCGATCAGCGTGCTGCCCAGCGCGAACGACAGCGCGCCCAGCACGAACACGAGGACGAGCAGGACGGCCCGCTGGTCGGCCAGCAGGGCCAGCGCGGGCCAGCCGATGAGCAGCGGCGGCCCGCCGACCGCGACGACGAGGCCGGGACGCCGATCGGACAGCCGTCCGGCGACGCCGACCCCCGCGAACGAACCGGCGCCGAACAGCACCAGCACGACGGGCACCCACCGCTCGTCGGCCACGATGAGCGCGAGGAAGGTGAAGCCGCAGAACGTCCCCGCGTTGACCAGCGCCCCGAGCAGCATCACCAGGACCAGCCGCGGACTCTTCAGCCGCGCCAACTCGGGCCGCAGCGCCCGCCCGTCGGCCCCCTCCCCCTGGACGGGACGCCCGGGAACCCCCGCGACGATGCCGGCGAGGGCGGGCAGGCAGAGCGCGGCGACGGCCCAGAACGCGGCCCGCCACCCGAACAGCGCGCCGAGCACGGTCCCGCCCGGGACACCGGCGATCGTGGCGACCGTCGTCCCGGCCAGCAGCACGGCGAGCGCCCGTCCCTTCCGCTCGGGCGCGACCAGCGCGGACGCGGTCGTCAGCGCCACCGCGAGGAACCCCGCGTTGGCGAGCGCCGCGACGATCCGGGTCGCGAACAGCAGCGCGAAGTCCGTGGTGAGAGCGCCCGCGACATGCGCCGCCGCGAACACCAGGACGAACCCGGGCAGGCTCGTCCGGCCGGGCCGGTCGCGGATGAGCCCGGCCATGAGCGGCGCGCCGGCGCACATCCCGATCGCGAAGGCGGAGGTGAGGGTGCCCGCCGTCCCGGCGGACACGCCGAGGGAGCCGGCGATGTCCGGGACGAGACCGGCGAGCATGAATTCCGAGGTGCCCATGGCGAAGACGGCCAGGGCGAGCAGGTAGAGCGGCAGAGGCATCGAGTGGGCTCCGAGGTGAGGAGAGGCGAGGACGTCTCGTCACCGCGGTCAGCACCCCGAAGGCGCGCCGAACCCGTCCGGCCGCGAACGCGGCGGAACGGTGGAACTCAGTGGTGCGGGGGGCTGACGGCGTGACCGAAAGCCCCCGCCCTGGATGCCTCGGGGCTCGACATGGCCCGCAACCTACCTGACGTCCACCCCCCGAAGCACGTCGATTTCGCTCGGGACGGCCGTCCGGGCCCTCAGCGGGCGCGGGAGAGGCCCCGGACGGCCGCGGCGGCGGCCAGGACGGCGATCAGCAGGCCGGCCAGGACCGCGTTCAGGACGCCGGGGCCCGTGGTGCCGGTCAGGCACAGGTCGCGGGCGGAGTCGATGCCGTGGGAGACCGGGTTGTAGCGGGCGATCCGGCGGAGCCAGCCGGGGAGGCCGCCGACCGGGACGAACGCGTTGGAGGCGTACATCAGCGGGAACATGACCAGGCCCGCGGTGGCGTGCAGCGCCTCGGTCTGGTCGATCCAGCAGGCCAAAGCGATGAACAGCCAGCCCAGGCTCCAGCTCAGCGCCAGCGACAGGCCGGCGGCGGCCAGCACGCCCCGGGCTCCCCCCGCCGGGTCGTAGCCGAACAGGACGCGGGCCAGCGCCAGCAGCACGGCCAGGCGGAGCGCGCCCCTGGCCAGCCCGGCGAGGCTGCGGGCGATGAGGATCGAGCCGGGCCAGACCGGCATCGAGCGGAGGCGGTCGAGGATGCCCGACTGGGCGTCGTCGGTGACCCCGATCCCGGCCTGGATGCCGCTCTGGAGCGTCGTGGTGAGCAGCAGGGCCGGTAGGAGGAAATCGACATAGCGGACGCCGGCGGGGAACCCGGGGGCGTAGGCGAGCCCGGAGAAGACCTGGCCGAAGGCGACCAGCATCACCAGCGATTCGAGCAGCCCGATGATCAGCAGCCGCCGGTTCAGGACCAGGGCGCGCATGGAGCGGGCGGTCAGTATCCCGATCTGGGTCGTCGTCGGCGCGCCGTGCCAGTCTCCGGAACCGGTGAGCGGCTCGTGCGGTCGGTCGGTGGTGAGAGGGGCCCGGACGGTCATGGCGCCTCCGTTCGGCGGTGGCCGGTCAGAGCCAGGTACACCTGGTCGAGCCCCGGTTCGGCCAGGGTGAGGCGGGTGGGTTCGATCGCCGCCGCGTCCAGGGCGCGGACGACGGCGGTCAGGTCGCGGTCGCGGTTCAGCGTGACGGTCAGCGCGCGGCGGGGGTGGTCGCACTCGGGGTGCAGTCCCGCGCCGGCCAGGGCGTGGTCGGCGGTGAGCGTGTCGGCCGCCGTGGCCAGGTGGACGGTCGCGCTGCGGCGGCCGATGCGGCGCTTGAGCTCCTCGGGCGATCCGGTGGCGACCACCCGGCCGTCGGCGAGGACGGTGACCGCGTCCGCGAGTCGGTCCGCCTCCTCCAGGTGCTGGGTGGTCAGCACGACCGTGGTGCCGGTGGCGGTGAGCCGCCGCACCATGTCCCAGGTGGCGAGGCGGCTGGCCGGGTCCAGGCCGGTGCCGGGCTCGTCCAGGAAGACGACCTCGCTGCGCCGGACGAGGGTCATGGCGAGGTCGAGGCGCCGCCGCATCCCGCCGGAGTAGGCGCGGGCGGGACGGTCGGCGGCGGCGGTCAGCTCGAACGCCTCCAGCAGCCGGCCGGTCCGGGCGCGGGCGGCGCGGCGCCCGGCGCCCAGCAGCCGCGCGGTCATGTACAGGTTGTCGCGGCCCGACATCGTGAGGTCCAGCGTCGTCTGCTGGCCGGTGACGGCGATGCGGCGGCGGACCTGGGCGGGACGTTCGAGCACGTCGAGGCCCGCGACGCGGACGCTGCCCCCGGTGGGGCGCAGCAGCGTCGCCAGGATGCCGACCAGGGTGCTCTTCCCCGCGCCGTTGTGGCCCAGCAGGCCATGGACGGCCCCCTTGGGAACGGTGAGGTCGACGTCGTCCAGCGCGGTCACGCGACCGAAGCGCTTGGTCACCCCGCGGACCTCGATCGACGGCGCGGCCGGGGCGGTCACGTCCGGGTCCTGGCGTGGACCCGTCCGAGGACGAGGGTGACGGCGCGGTCGAAGGAGCGCAGCAGCGCCGACGCGGCGGCCAGGCCGATCGCGAGCGCGAGGCCGCGGAGGGCGGGCCCCTCCCAGGCGGCACGGTCCCCGCTCGCGGCCAGACCCGCCAGCGCGAGCGTCAGGAGCAGGGCGTTGCGCCCCAGCAGGGGGTAGCTCATGACCGCGCTGCCGCCGAAGCACCCGCACTCGGCGAACACCCCGCCCCGGACGGCCCGGAAGACCACCCCGATGAACAGCGTGAGGAGCGCCGCCGCCGTCCACAGGCCCGCGGGGGCGGTGGCGGGCACGGCGATCAGCACGGCGGTCAGGGCCTCCACGGCCGCGAACGCCCCGGCGACCGCGGCGGTCTCCGGGCCCGAGCGCATCGTCAGCTTGCGGACGGTGGTGGCGAACCGGCCGAACTCCTCCCGGCCCCGCAGCTTGCTGAACGCGGCGAGCGCGAAGACCCCGGCCATCAGGCTCTGGGCCGCCAGCGAGAACACCTCGCGCATCGTCACCGCCCGCCCCGGCGCCGGGCGGGCACCGACATCGTCTTGTGGTAGAGGTGCATGTCGTCCAGCTCCCCGATCGCGGCGCCGTTCGCCTCGACCCACGCGTGCGCGCGGAAGGGCTCGACGCGGACGCCGGTGCACCAGTCCGGCCAGGCCCCGCCCATCCGGCACAGCAGGGCGACGGCGACCGACCGCCGCAGGCAGCCCTGCCCGGCGCACCGGATGCTGACCGCCACGACCGCCTCGCGCGCGGCCAGCGCCTGCGCGGCGGTGGCCGGACCGGCGCCCCGGCGCGCCGCTTCGAGGACGCGCCGCAGCCGCCGCGGCGGCAGCCGCTCCAGCAGCGTCGCGGCGGAGACGGCCGCGAGGGCGGCGGCCCGGCGCCGGCGGGAGACCCGCGGACGCGGTTCGAGGGCCACGGGCATCGTCATGGGAGCAGCACCTTCTCCTCCAGGAGCGATTCGATGAGGGCCTCCACGTCCGAGGCGACCCGGTCGGCGAAGTCGGGGTGCTGGAGCGTCAGGCTCTCCACCGCCTCTTCGGGCGTGGACCCGTCCGCGAGCATGAGCAGCACGGCGCGGGCCGTCCCGTTGAGCGACCAGTAGCGTCCGGTCCGCTCGTTGAGCAGCACCAGGCCGGCGCCGGTGTCGGTGACGGTCACCTCGCCGGACAGCCTCATCGGCCCGCCTCCGACGCGGCGCGCGAGCGCGGCCGGCTCGTGCCGACCGAGCGCAGCCACACCTCGCACGCGAAGGTGTTCAGCAGCGGCAGCAGTTCCAGCGAGATCGGCGGCGGGCTCAGCACGACGGCGCGCAGCGCGGCGGCGTCGACCAGGCCGAGCGAGGCCAGCCGCATCCCGTCGCACAGCTCCAGCAGTTCACGGCGGTTCGCGCGCAGGCCCGCGTAGATGTCGGCGCTGAACTCCGCCTTGGAGCGCCGCCCGAGGCTGCGGCGCGGGACGACGCCGCGCATCGCCTCGACCAGCGCGGGCTTGTACCGGTCGGCCCGCAGGCAGTCGGCGTAGTCCAGGGCCAGCGCCGCCTCGACCACCTGGTCGTCCAGGAAGGGCGCCTCGATCGTGACGCCGTGGCGGGCCGACAGCCGGTCGATCCGGCGCACCAGTTCGCCGCCCTGGCGGATCTGGTGCACGGTCAGGTGCCGCCCGCGCAGCGGCGAGAGCGGCGCCGGGCGTGCCCGCGCGACCTGCCGCAGCGTATGGCGGACCGAGTGCACCGCCTCCGAGGTGGCCCAGGCGGGCATCCGGTAGGCGGGCCCCCACCCCGACAGCGGGGCGGCGTTGACCCCCCGGATCGGGTTCCGCAGGTTCCAGCCGACCTCGTGCCCCAGCCAGTCGGCATAGGAGGTGCGGTCCAGCAGCGCGGCGACGGTGGGACCGGTCCTCCAGCGGTGCACCGCCCGCCCGGCGCGCACCTGCCCGAGCGCCCGCAGCGGCCGGCGGCGCAGCAGGTCGTGCAGGTAGGCGGGGGTGGGGAGGAACAGCTCGTCGCCGCCGTGGCCGGTCAGATGGCGGGTCGAGCCGGCCGCCGCCATCCGGCGCGCCTGGTCCAGCACCATCGCCCGCGTGTGGACGGACGGGAGCGGCGCCTCCAGATCGGGATCGGTGTCCAGCAGCCCGGTGAAGTAGCGCGGGCAGTCCTCCGCCCGGTAGGACGTGTGCTCGGCGCCGGGCAGGGACGTCGCGGCCAGGGCGGCCCAGCGGCCGTCGTCGCCGGCCGGATCGCCGGACTCGCAGACGACCGTCAGCAGCCGGTCGACCCGGCCGGCCGCCAGGAAGCACACGCTGGTCGAGTCCATCCCGCCAGACAGGTCGGCGCTCAGCGTCTTCTGGCCGTGCGTCCGGACCCGCACCGCCCCGGTCAGCGCCTCTCGCACCCGGGGGGCGCCCTCGGCGAGCGGGACCTCGGGCGCCGGCAGGGGTCGGCCGCAGGCCACGTGGCCGCGGCCGTCGGGCCCGATCCGCAGGTGGCCGCCGGGGGGAAGCGCCTGGATCCCCTCCCACAGGCAGTCCTCGCTCAGCGGCCACGGCACGGCGGGCGCCAGCAGCCTGACGGCCAGCGCCTCCTCGGCGATCCCCGCGTCCGTCAGCTCGGCGAGCCCGTCGGGGCGGTCGGCCGCGACCGTCACCCCCAGCGCCCGGCCGTGGAAGACCTCCCGCACCGTCGAGAGGTCCCCCTGGACGAACACGACCCGGTCCATCACGGCGGCCGTGTGGTAGCTGCCCGGCAGCTCGCGGCGCAGGTCCGCCAGGGCTCCGAGGTCGCGCTGCCCGGCGATGTACTCGGTCAGCCATGGCGCGCTCGCCTGGACCCGCCCCAGCAGCGCGATCCGCCGGGCGCCCGCCGCGGCCCAGCGGACCTCCTCGTCCTGCCACCGGCCCACGACCCACGGACGTCCCGAGTCGTGCGGCAGCACCCGCAGGTCGGGCCACCGGGTGTGCAGGGACGCCGCGAGCAGGGCACCCTCGGAATTGTCGGGAACCACGAAGAACCGCATGCCTTCTCCCAGCGAGCGGGACGGCTCACCGTGAACGCGTCCCGCGCGAAAGCCGGGCCCGGCGGTGTTCGATGCCGGGCATTTCGAAAGGTGGGCGCCGGCCGTGCCGGTCTTTGACGACCGGCACGGCCCTTCCCCAGGCGCGGGTGCCGGCCGGGGAATCGCGAGCGGGCTACTGCACGCAGTTGTAGAAGGCGCACTGGTTGATGCGGTCGAATCCCCAGGTTTTATCTCCGAGGGTGACCTCGCGCAGGTCGCCGATCACCACGAAGGCGGGCGGCTCGTAAGCCATGCTCATGTCGGGTTCACCTCCTCTCCTGAAGTGGGCGGTCAGCGGTGAGCAACATAGAACCCGACGATCGCTCAGGGTGTATATATCGCTACGGACAGTAGTGAATAGGAGTTCGGGTAGGGAGACCTCGCCACCGCCCCGCAAGCCCTTGCAGGTCAGCCGCTGCGCGCGTCACAGGATGTGGCCGGGAATGGCCGGGGTGTGGCGGCACCGCCAGCGCCACCCCACCGGCGGCAGGAGTACCGCCCTGCTCGGGGGTCAGTCGAGGAAGCGCGCCAGGAGTTCTTCGCGGGTGGAGACACCGGTTTTGCGGTAGATGGATTTCAGATGGTCATTGACCGTGTGCGGCGAGAGGCGCAAATGGCGGGCGATTTGTTTGCTCGATAGCCCTTTGAGCATGTGGTCGACGACCATGTGCTCTCTCGGGGTGAGGCCCCGCCAGAAGGCCACCGCCGGGAGCAGTTCCTTACCGGCGGCCGCCTGGATCGTCACGGCGACCGCGCCCGTGGGCATCGGTTGGGCCTGGATGGCGACCCAGCCGCGTCGCGTCGGCACGCGCGTCAGCGTGGCCCGCCCCGAGCCGTCGGAGCGGGCCGCCTGGGTGAGGTGCCAGATGGTGCTCTCCAACGGCAGGTCCGGCGCGGCCAGCGCGGCGGGAGGAAGCGTCTCCAGTTCGCGGATCCAGGCGCGCGCCGACGGGGTGGCGGCCGTGACCGTCTCGTCCGGGTCGATGACCAGCACTCCCGGTGGCGCGTCGAGCCTGTTCGGTTCCGGAGGCGCGCCCGTCGCGTAGCGCCGCAGCGCGGCGACGATGTCGCGGGCCAGACGCTGGGCGCGGGACGCCTCGTCCGGCGAGAAGGGGCGGGCGCCCCGGGGCCGGAGCAGCACCAGGCCGCCCCAGGTCGTCCCGCCGTCTACCAGCGCCAGGCGCAGCTCGCTGCCCACGCCGAGGTCGGTCATCACCGCGCGCATCGCGGCGTTGCGGCGGCGTCCCGGGGCGTCGGTGTTGAGCACGCCCACGTGGCACGGGCCCTCCACCAGGCGCTCGAAGGGGAACGGGTGGTCGCGTTCCCGGCGGTCGCCCAGGGTCAGCCGCCGCGCGGCCGCCGGCGAGTAGCCGTGCTCGCGCGCCAGGAAGCACCCCGCGCCGGTGACGGGGTCGACCGCGGCGAGCATGTAGCCCTCATGCGGCACCGCGCGTCCGACCCACCGGGAGACCACCGCCCCCAGCTCGGCGGCCGAGCCGATCTCCGTCGCCGCGCCGGCCAGGGCGGCGGGTGCGCTCCGTCCAGCGCTCACGCGGCCCAGTATCGGCCACGCATTGAAAGCGAACAAGTACGCGTTGCATATCCCAGGATCTGGGGATGGCCGCCCGACCGGCGGCGGCGCGACCGTTGGGGCGGCGGGGAACGCCGGTCGGGCGGGCCCCACGGTCGAAACGGAGAGCACGATGCGCGGATCCTCGATGTTCGCCCTGCTGCCGGTCGTCGTCATGGCCGGCGGGCTGTGGGCCGGCTCGTCGGCCTCGGCGGCGCCCTCACCCCGTCCGGAGACCCGGCGGGACCTCGCCGGCGTCCTGATCAAGCCTGTGGCGGCCCAGGACCTGTGCCTTGAGGTCGCGGACGACAACTCCGGCAACGGCGCCCTGGTCACCCTCTACACCTGCACCGGCCGCGACAACCAGCGGTGGACGCTCGACGGCGGCATGATCAGGACCGGCCTCCCCGGCCACCGGTGCCTGGACGTCCGGACCGGGAACGGGCGCAACGGGGCCGCCACCAACATCTACGACTGCAACAACACGCGGGGCCAGCAGTGGCACTTCGTCGGCGACAAGCTGGCGAGCGGGATCAACGGCACCTGCCTCACCGTCGTCGCCGGCAACTTCGCCTCTGGGGGCGGGGTCCTGAACTGGGAGTGCGTCGTCAGCCAGGACCAGGCGTGGGAGGTGTCCTGACCGCCACAGGTCACTTCTTGGCGGAGACGAACCACTGGCCCCGCGAGCCGGACGGCTTGGGGGGCCACTTCCTGCCGTAGATCATCACCTCCAGGGCGCCGCCGTTCGTGGCGACGACCTGGAGGGGGGTCTGCTCGTACTTGCGGGTGTCACCGGTGGACAGCAGGGCCTGGGTGAGGATCTCGCCCGTGGTGGCGACGCGGACGACGACGTTGGTCGCCGGGCCGGTCACCCGGATGACCAGGGGAAGCGCGCCCGACGCCGAGGAGGACGGGCTGCGGCTCGGGGCGGACCTGTTCTGGCCCCCGCCGTCCCCGGGGGACGGGGAGACGGTCGCGGGATCGTGGTTGTCGGAGTCGCCCGAGACCGCGTTCACCAGGGAGAGGCCGCCGGCCACGAGGAGACCCAAAGCGGCGACCACGGCTACTACCGCGATCAGTATGCGCGCGAGACCACGAGGGTCCGACCGATGACGTCCCACATGGGGAGGTTAGCGATAACTGTCACCGCTGAGCGACGGACGAGACTCTTCGGGGCCATTATTCTTCGGACGCGAGTGCTTGCCGCCCCCGCGTGAGGCCCGCCGCCCCTTCATGACCTCGCGGATGATCGGGATGACCGACAGCACGAGGATCACGGCGACGCCCGGCAGGATGTAGCGCTCGACGTCGGGCACCTCGGAGCCGAGGAAGTGCCCCAGCAGGAACAACGTGTCGGTCCAGATGACGCCGCCGACGACGTTCCAGATGAGGAACTTGCGGCTGTCCATGCCGAGCATCCCGGCGAGCGGGTTCAGGAACGTCCGGACGATGGGGATGAACCGGGCCAGCACGACCGCCTTCGCGGGGCCGAACCGGTTGAAGTAGTACTCGGCCTTCTCCACCCACTCCTGCCGGAAGATCTTGGAGTCGGGCCGTTCGAAGAGCTTGCGGCCGTAGCGGGCGCCGAGCCAGTGCCCGAGCTGGGCCCCGGCGATCGCCGCCAGCGGGCCGCCGATCAGCAGCCAGGGCAGCGACAGCGACTGGAACTCCTGGCCGTTGACGGTGGAGACCGCCGTGAGGATCCCGGCCGTGAACAGCAGCGAGTCGCCCGGCAGGATGCAGCCGATCAGCAGCCCTGTCTCCGCGAAGATGATGGCGAGGACGCCGATCGTCGCAAACGTGCCGAAGAGCTGCAACCAGGCGGTCGGATGCAGGTACTCGGTGATGTCCAGGGGAAGGGTCGTGAGATCCACATTGCGAGCGTACCCGTCCCGGCGCTCTTAGTACGCGCGAAACCGGCCTGTTCCGGGGGCATGGAGCCTCATCGGCGCCGGAGCGCCGGAGCGCCGGGCCGGACGCACCGCCCCAAAGCCCTCGACCGGACGCCGGAATCCGGGATACTTGTGCCACCTCGCGGGGCCCCTCTGGAGTGGGCGAGCGCCCCGACGAGATACTGACCGTGGACGGAACGCGCTGCCCGGAACCGCGTGACCAGGCGAATCGGCTGGGTAGGCGGGGGACGGGAGCTACCGCCCGGCCGGATGCCCGGCGGCACCCTGCGTAAGAAAGGACGCTGACAATGCCCATCGCAACGCCCGAGGTCTACGCGGAGATGCTCGACCGTGCGAAGCAGGACGGCTTCGCCTATCCCGCCATCAACGTGACGTCCAGCCAGACGCTGAACGCCGCGCTGCGCGGCTTCGCCGAGGCGGAGAGCGACGGGATCGTCCAGGTGTCCACGGGGGGAGCGGAGTACCTCTCGGGCGCCACGGTGAAGGACATGGTCACCGGCGCGAGCGCCCTCGCCGAGTACGCCCGCGTGGTCGCCGCCAAGTACCCGGTGAACATCGCGCTGCACACCGACCACTGCCCGAAGGACAAGCTGGACGGCTTCATGCGCCCGCTGGTCAAGATCTCGCAGGAGCGGGTGGCGCGCGGCGAGGAGCCGCTGTTCCAGTCGCACATGTGGGACGGGTCGGCCGTGCCGCTGGAGGAGAACCTCCAGATCGCCGCCGAGCTGCTCGACCAGTGCGCGAAGGCGCGGATCATCATGGAGATGGAGATCGGCGTCGTCGGCGGCGAGGAGGACGGCGTCGCCAACGAGATCAACGAGAAGCTCTACACGACGCCGGGCGACGCCCTCGCGACCGCCGAGGCCGTCGGCGTCGGCGAGCGCGGCCGCTACATCCTCGCCGCGACGTTCGGGAACGTGCACGGCGTCTACAAGCCGGGCTCGGTCAAGCTCCGTCCCGAGGTGCTCAAGGGCATCCAGGACGCGGTCGGCGAGAAGTACGGCAAGGAGAAGCCGTTCGACCTGGTCTTCCACGGCGGCTCCGGCTCCACGCTGGAGGAGATCCGGGAGGCCGTGTCCTACGGCGTCGTGAAGATGAACGTCGACACCGACACCCAGTACGCGTTCACGCGCCCGGTGGCCGACCACATGCTCCGCAACTACGACGGCGTCCTGAAGGTGGACGGCGAGGTCGGCAACAAGAAGCAGTACGACCCGCGCTCGTGGGGCAAGGCGGCCGAGGCGGCGATGGCGGCCCGGGTCGTCGAGGCGTCCGAGCACCTGCTGTCGGCGGGCAAGCGGCTGAAGTGACGTTCCGGCGGGGTCCGGGCCGATGGCGGCCGGGCCCCGCCGCCTTCTCCTCCAGCGGGTAGCCTCGCAGCGTGGCACTGCCCCGTACCTATGAGTCACAGAACTGCTCGATCGCCCGCTCGCTGGAGATCGTGGGCGACCGCTGGACGATGCTGGTGGTCCGCGCGGCGTTCGAGGGCGTCCGGCGGTTCGACGACTTCCAGGACGTGCTGGGCGTGGCCCGCAACGTCCTCACCGACCGCCTGTCGCGGCTCTGCGACGAGGGCATCCTGCGCCGCGTCCCCTACCAGGACCGCCCCGAGCGCTTCGAGTACCGCCTCACCCGCAAGGGCGTCGAGCTCTGGCCGACGATGATGTCGCTGATGGCGTGGGGGGACCGCCACTACGCCCCGGACGGCCCGCCGACGCTCATCGGCCATCGCGGCTGCCCGGGGACGCTCACGGCGAACTTCACCTGCGACGCCTGCGGCGCCTCACTGGGACCGGCCGACGTGGAACCCCGCCCGGGGCCGGGCCGCTGAAAATCGCCAGTTGCTTCACGCAACTCAATGCGGTCCAATGGGTTGCATGACGAAACTCGGTGTGCGGCCGACCGCCCACCTCGCCCCGCCCGCGCTGGAGGACGTACGGATCCGGCCGTACGGGATCACCGACGGGCCCCGGCTGCGCCGGATGTCGGAGCGGCTCTCCAAGACCAGCCTCTACACGCGGTTCTTCTCCGGCACGCCGCACATCCCCGAGCACTACGTCCGCCTGCTGGAGCGGCTCGACCACTGGGACCGGGAGGCCCTGGTCGCGCTCGACGGGGACGAGATCGCGGGCGTCGCCGAGTACAGCCGGGACCGGCGCCGGCCCTGGTCCGCCGACCTCGCCGTCCTCGTCACCGACCCCTGGCAGCGCCGGGGCGTCGGCAGCGCGCTGGTCCGCTGCCTCGCGCCGCTGGCCGCGCGGCGCGGCATCACCGAGTTCGAGGCCGACGTCATCCTCGGCAACCGGGACGCGCTCCGGTTCGTCCGGCACGGATGGCCCGCCGCACACGCGAGCAATGCGGACGGCGCCGCACATTTCCGGCTGCCGCTGCCCGTCCGGCCCTAGGTTCTGTCCGGTGGATCATGTGTTGATCCAGAGCAGGGCTGTGACCAGGACGATCGCTGCGCGGTAGTTGCGGGCGAGTTTGTCGTAGCGGGTGGCGATGCCGCGCCATTGCTTGAGGCGGCC
>NZ_WOFH01000010.1 GCF_009733595.1 Actinomadura litoris
CAACAACGGCTCGATCCGCGCCCAGGCGGCATCGGTGAGCTCATGACGACGCACCATGTCCACCATCACAACCCAGGACACAGATCAGCCTCAGCCAAACACCCAGATCCACCGGACAGGACCTAGGGCTTGCGGGCGACGCCGCCGAAGGAGTCGATCGCCTGCGGGTCGCTGATCTCGGGGAAGTCCGGCCGCCACAGCGGGGTCGAGACCACGCCGGGCTCCTCCAGCTCCAGGCCCTCGAACAGCGCCTCGATGTACTCGGGCGTGCGCGCGTGGTAGGGGACGGTCCCGGCCTCGGCGCACAGCCGCAGCGCCTCGCCCCGGGCGGTCGCCTCGGCGGGCGTCCACTCGTTGACGCCGAGCACGTTCGTGCCGTCGTTGATGGACACATAGCTGCCGGACGGCAGCGCCTCGACCAGCCGCCGGACGATCCCGGGCGGGTCGTCCCCGTCGGCCACGTTGCCGATGATGCCGAGCAGCAGCAGCCCGACCGGCCGGCCGAAGTCCAGCACGGCGGCGGCCTGCTCGATGATCGCCTCGGGCTCGCGGACGTCGGCCTGGATGTAGGCGCAGGCCCCGTCCGGGGTGCTGGTGAGCAGCGCGCGGGCGTGCGTGACGACCAGCGGGTCGTTGTCGACGTAGACGATCCGGGAGTCGGCGGCGTCGCGCTGCGCCACCTCGTGGGTGTTGTCGACGGCGGGCAGGCCCGTCCCGATGTCGAGGAACTGCCGGACCCCCATGGCGGTCATGTGGTGCACGACGCGGATCAGGAACGCCCGCGACTGGCGCGCCACGTCCGCGATCTCGGGATACACCGCCGCGATCCTGTCGCCGATCTCGCGGTCGACCGGATAGGTGTCCTTGCCGCCCAGCCAGTGGTTCCAGAGCCGGGCCTGGTGCGGCCGCGTGACGTCGATGGTCGGGCTGGCGGCGGGGGCGCCGTCGTCGGTCATGGGGACCTTCCCAGAACTCGTGACAAATCGGTGCTCATCACATTAAACCCACCGGCGGAACGATGATCGCGAAAGACGCGCGCTAGGGCGCGGGCGGGAGTTCCTCGGCGGCCTCGGCCGCCTGCGCCAGCCGCTCGCGCAGCGCCTGGACGAGCGCGTCGCCCTGGCCCGTGAGCCGCTCGATCGCGGGCAGCGCCAGGTCGTCGCGGACGGTGTCGGCGACCAGCTCGTCGTACTCGTGGGCCCGTTCGGCGAGCGAGTCCAGATGCCGCTGGGCGCGCAGCGCCTCGTCGGCCGCGCGGGCCCGCTCGGCGTAGCGTTCCAGCGCCTCGACGCGCCGGGTGACGGCCGCGACCGACAGCTCCAGCTTGCCGCGCAGCGGGCGGAGCGCCGCGTCCACCTCGGGGAGGTTCGCGGCGGCGGCGACCTCCTCCTGCTCGACCCGCAGCCGCGACTGCCGGGCCAGCACCCGCGCGATCTCCCACTCCTGGCGCGGCAGCGTGACGGCGTTGTCGACGGTGTCGAGCAGCCCCTCGCGGTTGACCTCGGAGTCGCGGACGGCGTCGACGGCGGCCTGCACGCGCACGAGCAGCGCGCGGCCGGGCCCGTCCAGCTCCTCGGGCGTGACGTAGCGGTCGCGGCGGCGGTGCAGCTCGCGGGCGCGGTGCAGGTCCAGCGAGACCGACGGGGTGCCGAGCGCCACCAGCACGGCGAGCATGCCGAGGCCGAGCAGCCACAGCGAGCCGAGCGCGGGCGACCCGACCAGCCCGAGCCCGAGGACGGTCAGCGGCGCCAGCCACACCAGCGGGCGGCGGCGCGCGACGAGCGTGTCGAGCTCGGCGCGCAGCGTCGGGTCGGCGACCGGGCGGGGCTCCACGGCGGCGCCGTCCTCGCGCGGGCGTCCGGGCGCGATCCGCCGCCAGTACGTCCCGACGTGGGTCTCGAACGCGAAGTCGGTGGGCGCGATCTCGATCTCGGTGGGCCCGGCGGGCAGCGGCCACGAGCCGACCGGGTCGCCGCCCCCGGGGCCGGTGAAGCGGACCCACCAGCCGCCCCTGCCCTCGTCGCACCGGTAGCGGCCCGGGGCGACGTCGATCCCGACGAAGTACGTCCCGATCCCGGGGATGGACTCGCTCCACGCGCCACTGGTCACCGGCGACCTCCGACCGGACTGCTCCGCCGCGCCGCCCCCGCCGACCGGTGAGGACCGCTCGCTCCGCACCAGGACTGACGTCCGGCGGACCGTAAGAGTTGCAGTACCCACATCCGGCGCGGGGAAGTCGCGTGCGGGGCGCCCTGTCGCGTTTGGAATACTCCAGGCGTGCGTCCCGACTACGACCCTCTCGACGATCCGCCCTGGGCGATGCAGCTCGTCGTCCGCGCCGAGAAGACCGATCCGCCTGGTCACGGCGCCGTCTGCGAGGCGGCGGCGACCGCGGTCCTCCGGCTGCTCACCGACCCGCGCGCCGCGGAACCCGACGGGGAATGGCGCGCGGCCGTCCACGCGTGGGAGTCGCGGCGCATCCGCAAGGTGACGCGGCGGGCGCGCGGGGTGCGCTGGCCCGAGGTGCAGGCGCTCCCCGGCGTCACCGTCGAGCACGACGGCGCGCAGGTCCGCGCGTTCGTGCCGGGACCGGTGTCGGACGTCCCGCCGGAGCTGGCCAGACTCCAGGTCGCCGGGCTCGACCTGGCCGAGACCGACCCCAAGCCGCCGCCCGGCCCGCCCTACGCGGCGATCACGCTCAACCCCGGCGTCACGATGACGACCGGGAAGGCCGCCGCGCAGTGCGGGCACGCCGCGCAACTCCTGCTGCGCCAGGGCGGGCGCGCCGACGTCGCGGCCTGGATCGAGGCGGGCGCCCGCGTGCACCTGACCCGCGACGTCCCGTGGAGCCGCTGCGTGCGGGACGCGACGGTCGCCGTCCGCGACGGCGGCTTCACCGAGGTCCCGCCCGGCACGATGACCGCGATCGCCCGCCTCCTGTGACGCGGGCGGCCGGTCGGAGGCCGGATCAGCGGCGGGTCAGCGGCGGGGGAGGCGGTTGATCGCCGAGAGGGCGAACTCCTGGGTGCGGGTGAGCCCGCCCCCGCTCGGCGCGGCCGCGGGCTCGCCCGCCTCGCGCCTGGCCCGCGCGGCGGCGGCGAGCTGCGCCTTCGCGCTCAGGCCGTAGGACAGGAACAGCAGCACGACGAACCCCGCCAGGTACAGGACGTGCTCCAGCAGCCCGCCCCACCGGCCCTTGAGCACGTCCAGCACGGCGAACATCGCGAACCCCGCCATCCATCCGGCCAGCGCGGGGACGAACCACATGTCCCGGCGGCGCGCCAACCCGGCGGCGGTGACCACGACGAGCAGCACCTCGACCGCCTTGACGACGATCAGCAGCGTCCCCGCGGGGCCGGAGGCGAAGTACTTCTCGAACTCCTCGCGCCGGTCGTCCCACAGCAGCACGGCGCTCACGATGCCCGTCACCCCGTAGGCGAGGAGGAACACGCCGACCGCGTAGTGCAGGCGGTGCCAGCTCCGGCCGCCCTGGCCCTCGGCCGTGCCCGGCCCCCCGGCGGGCGGGACGGGCGCGTCGGGCGCGGGCGGCGGGGGGAGGGGCGGGTCCGGGACGAAGGTCTCCCCGGCGTCGTCCGGGGCGGCGTCGGCGGGGGCGGGCGGTTCCGGAAGCCGCTGGTCCGGCCGGGTCTTCTCCGGATTCGCCGCCATGCTGACCGCCATCATCGCCCCCATGCTCCCGTACGCCTGTTAGGCGCAAGATATCCCGGATGGTGGCGCCGACGCCCGGGACGCAGCGGCGCGTCCCGCCGCGCCGTCCGGCGCACCGGGGCTGACCAGCCCGAAGTGCTTGCGGTCGGGCCGCGGAAACGGAAGGCTGAGGGCTCGTCGGGCCGCGCGGAGTCCACGAGGAAGACGAGGATGACGCCTGACGATACGGGAACCGCCGCGCCGTCGAGGACGCGGATCGAATATCTGGAAGAGCTCGGCGACGAGCTGACGAGACGGGGCTTCCGGGTGCGTCTCACCCTGCCCCGAGGCCAGTCGCCCAGCCTGCACGTGATGAATCCGGACGCGTCCGCCCTCACGGAGAACATCCTGGCGGAGCAGGGCGCGGACGGGTGGTGGTACTGGTGGTCGTGGGCGGAGCGCATCGCGGCCGCCGCCGACGTCGCCGCCGCGGCCGACCGGGTCGCGCTGGTCCTCGCCGCCCGCTGACAACGTGATCATGCAGCACGGCCCCGGCCCACTCCGGTGCCCCCCTGCATGATCACGCTCTCATGTGGGCCCTCCCCCCGAAAATGTTGAGCGCTCGAACATTCTCCGCGCCGCCTCGGCGGGCGCCGCCCTCCCGTGCCCTCCCGCGAGGTGATCCACCCCTCGGAGGCGCTCGTCCGCGTTGATCTCGCGTTATGTGATTGTTACCGCTCACAACAAATCCGCGCGCCGGCGGGTATGGCGCGGCGGACAACGCCGACATAAGTTGCGGGACACAACATTCACGGCGAACTAGGCCGCGCGCCGCGGCCACCCACCCCCCGAAAGGACCCGGGCTATGCGCAAGGGGATCCTCAGCCTCGCCACCCTGTCGGCGGTCGCCGCGCTCGTCCTCACCGCGTGCGGAGACGGCTCCGGTGACTCCCAGGCCGCCTCCGATCCCGCCAAGGGCAAGGTCGGCGTGATCCTGCCCGACACGACGTCCTCCACCCGCTACGAGAGCTTCGACCGCCCCTACCTGGCGCAGGCGTTCAAGGCGGCGGGCGTCCGCTACGACATCCAGAACGCCGAGGGGTCCGCCCAGCGCTTCCAGACCATCGCCGACCAGATGATCACCAGCGGTGCCACCGTGCTGGTGCTGGACGGCCTGGACTCCGACTCGGCCGCCGCCGTCCAGCGCAAGGCGCGGGCGCAGGGCGTCAAGACCATCGACTACGACCGGCTCGCGCTCGGCGGCGTCTCGGACTACTACGTCTCCTTCGACAACGTGAAGGTCGGCGAGGAGCTCGGCAACGGACTGCGCAGGTGCCTGGGGGACAAGGCCGCGAACATCGCCTACCTGAACGGCGCCCCGACCGACAACAACGCCACGCTGTTCGCGCGGGGCGCGCACGCCGTCCTCGACAAGGTCCCCTCCTACCGGAAGGCCGCCGAGCAGGCCGTCCCCGACTGGAAGCCGGAGAAGGCCGCGACCATCTTCGAGCAGATGTGGACCGAGCAGAAGGGCCGGATCGACGGCGTCGTCGCCGCCAACGACAACCTCGCCAACGCGGTCGTGTCGATCGTCAACAAGAACGGCGAGGCCGGGAAGGTCGCCGTCACCGGGCAGGACGCCACCCCGCAGGGCCTCCAGAACATCCTGGACGGCAAGCAGTGCATGACGGTCTACAAGCCCGTCAAGCAGGAGGCGGACGCCGCCGCCAGGCTCGCCGTCGCGCTGCTCTCCGGCGGCAAGGCCGAGACCAACGGCACCACCAACGACCCCGAGGGCAAGCGGGACGTGCCGTCGGTGCTGCTCACCCCGATCGGCGTCTTCGAGGACGGCGTCAAGCGGGTCGTGACCGACGGGTTCGTGAAGGCGTCCGAGCTGTGCAAGGGCGGCTACGCCGCGAAGTGCGAGGACGCGGGCATCCGGTAGTTCCTTCTCCGAGACACCGTGGCGGGCCCGACCCCGCCGAGGGCGGACGGCTCCCGCGCCTCCGCACCGCCCTCGTGGGCCCGCCACGGGCACGACCCGCCAGTCAGGCCCCTGGAAGGAGACTCGTGGCAGAAAACGGTGACCCCGTCCTCCGGGTGACCGGGCTCAACAAGAGCTTCGGCGCCGTCCACGTGCTGCACGACGTGGACCTCACCGTGCGGCTCGGCGAGGTGATGGCCCTCGTCGGCGACAACGGAGCGGGCAAGTCCACCCTGATCAAATGCGTGGCCGGGATCCACCCGATCGACTCCGGGCGCGTGGAGTTCGAGGGCCGCCCGGTGCGGGTCGCGGGCCCGCGCGACGCCGCCGCGCTCGGCATCGAGGTCGTCTACCAGGACCTCGCGCTCGCCGACAACCTCGACATCGTCCAGAACATGTTCCTCGGCCGCGAGCGGCGCAGGGGGATCGTGCTGGACGAGGCGTCCATGGAGGAGGCGGCCAGGCGGACCCTCGCCCGGCTGTCGGTCCGCACCGTCAGGTCGGTGCGCCAGCGGGTCGCCAGCCTGTCGGGCGGCCAGCGGCAGACCGTCGCGATCGCCAAGGCCGCGCTGTGGGAGTCCAAGGTCGTCATCCTGGACGAGCCCACCGCCGCGCTCGGCGTCGCGCAGACCCGGCAGGTGCTCGGGCTCGTCCGGCGCCTCGCCGACACCGGCCACGCGGTCGTGCTCATCTCGCACAACATGAACGACGTGTTCGAGGTCGCCGACCGGATCACCGCGCTGTACCTCGGCCGCGTCGCGGCGGACGTCGCGCGCTCCGCCGTCACCCACGGGCAGGTCGTGGAGCTCATCACCGCCGGCCGCTCCGGCGATCTCGGTCTCACGCCGGCGACCGCCGCCGAGAACATCTGAAGGGGGACGCGAGGTGTCCACCGACATCCCCGAGCGCAAGGAGGCCGCCGTGAAGCTGGCCGACGCCGACTTCGCCGTCGACGATCGCGCACACGACCTGCGGTCGGCGCTGCTGGACTACCGGGACCGGATCCGCGCGGGCGAACTCGGCGCGCTCCCGGCGATCCTCGGCCTGATCTCACTGGTCGCGCTGTTCACCGCGCTGAAACCGGACACGTTCCTCAGCAAGGGCAACATCGCGAACCTGTCGACGCAGGCGCTGCCCATCACGATCCTCGCGATGGGCCTGGTGTTCGTGCTGCTGCTCGGCGAGATCGACCTGTCGGCGGGCGTCGCCAGCGGCGTCTGCGCGGCGGTGATGGCCAAGCTCATGGCCGACTCCGGGCAGCCCTGGTACGTCGCGGTGCTGTCGGCCGTGGCGATCGGCATCGTCATCGGCACGCTGATCGGCTGGCTGGTCGCCGTGGTGCGGATCCCCTCGTTCGTCGTCACGCTCGCGCTGTTCCTCGGCCTCCAGGGCGTCACGCTGCGGATGATCGGCGACGGCGGGACGGTGCCCGTCCGCGACGAGGTCGTGTTCGCGCTCGCCAACAAGAACATGCCGATCTGGCTCGGCTGGACGCTCACCGCCGTGTGCGTCGCCGGCTACACCGGGACGCAGCTCCTGCGCTGGCGCCGCCAGCACGCCCGCGGCCTGCACGCCCGCCCGCTGGAACTGGTGCTCGCGCAGGCCGGGGCCGTCGCGGCGGCGCTGCTGCTCGGCACCTACCTCCTCAGCCTCGACCGCGCGCCCAGCCCGCTGATCACCCTCGGCGGAGTGCCGTGGGGCGTGCCGCTGGTCGGCGTGCTGCTCGTCGCCTGCACGTTCGTGCTGGGCCGCACGTCCTACGGGCGGCACGTCTACGCCGTCGGCGGCAACGCCGAGGCGGCCCGCCGCGCCGGGATCAACGTCACCCGCATCCGGATCTCCGTCTTCATGATCGCCTCGGGGATGGCGGCGGTCAGCGGCATCGTCGCCGCGTCCCGGCTGAACTCGGTCGCCACCGACGCGGGCGGCGGCAACACGCTGCTGTACGCGGTCGGCGCGGCCGTCATCGGCGGGACGAGCCTGTTCGGCGGGCGCGGCAAGGCCCGCGACGCGGTGTTCGGCGGCCTGGTCATCGCCATCATCGAGAACGGGCTCGGGCTGCTCGGCACCAAGGCCTACCTCCAGTACCTCATCACCGGGATCGTGCTGCTGCTCGCGGCGGGCATCGACGCGCTGGCCAGGCGCCGCCGGGCCGGCACCGGCCGATGACGGCGGGGGACGCGCCCGGCGAGCCCGTGTACGACACCCCGCGCGACCCTGAGGCGGGGTGGGCCGACTGTGCTTCCTGGGCGGTGAGCGCTGCTGATACGCTCGCGATCCAGGACCGTTCGGCGCGGGACGGCGGTGTGGCACGGTGGGAGCCTCTCGGCATGTCAGTGACACCCGTCCTCGACGCCCCCGTCCTCGACCTGCGCGGCATCGACAAGAGCTTCGGCTCGGTCAAGGTCCTGCGCGACGTGGCGTTCACCGCCCGCGCGGGTGAGGTGACGGCGCTCGTCGGCGACAACGGCGCCGGCAAGACCACCCTGGTGAAGTGCATCGGCGGCATCCACGCGCCCGACGCGGGGGAGTACCGCTTCGCGGGCGCGCCCGTCCGGATCGGCAGCCCCCGCGACGCCGCCGCGCTCGGCATCGAGGTCGTCCACCAGGACCTCGCCCTCTGCGAGAACCTCGACATCGTCGAGAACCTCTTCCTCGGCCGCGAGCGCCGCCGCGGCCTCGCCCTCGACGAGGACGCGATGGAGGAGATGGCCCGCACGACGCTGTCGGGCCTGTCGGTCCGCACGATGGGGTCGGTGCGGCGGAGCGTCTCGACGCTGTCGGGCGGGCAGCGGCAGACCGTCGCGATCGCCCGCGCCGTCCTGTGGGACAGCCGGGTCGTCGTGCTGGACGAGCCGTCCGCCGCGCTCGGCGTCGCGCAGACCCAGCAGGTGCTGGAGATCGTCCGGCGGCTCGCCGACCGGGGCCTCGCGGTCGTGCTCATCTCGCACAACATGAACGACGTCTTCGCCGTGTCGGACCGGATCGCCGTGCTCTACCTCGGCCGGATGGTCGCGCACGTGCGGACCGGCGACGTTACCCACCGGCAGATCGTCGAGCTGGTCACCTCCGGCGCCAGCGGCGACCTCGGGCTCCGCCGATGATGCGGGCGGGCCCGTCGCAGGAGGACGTCCGGCGGCACAACCTCGGGACGCTGCTGCGCTTCGTGCACCTGCGCGGCCCCGCCTCCCGGGCGACGCTCGCCGAGTCCCTCGGGCTCAACCGCAGCACGATCATGGCGCTGACCGCCGACCTGACCGCCGCCGGGCTCGTCCGCGAGGAACTGCCCCGGGGGCCGGGCCGCCGCGCGGGCCGCCCCTCGCTGGTCGTCCGGCCGGAGTCGACCCGCGTGTACGTGCTCGCGTTCGAGGTCGGCGTCGACCGGCTCGTGATCGCGCGGGTCGGGCTCGGCGGCGTGGTCCTGGACCGCCGCGAGGCGTCCCGCACCCGCGGCTCCGACCCCGCCGAGATCGTCGGGACGCTCGCGGCGGGCGCCCGCTCGCTCGTCCGCAAGAGCGAGCGGGACGCGGTGTGCGTCGGCGCCGCCCTCGGCTTCCCCGGCACCGTCCGCCGCGCGGACGACGCCATCCGGTTCGGCCCCAACCTCGACATCGGCGACCTCCCCCTCGGCGACGCGCTGTCGCGCCGCCTCGGCCTCGGCCTGCCCGTCTCGGTCTGCAACGACGCCAACCTCGGCGCGCTCGCCGAGCACGCGCGCGGCGCGGGCGTCGGCTGCGACAACCTCATCTACCTGCACGGCGACGTCGGCGTCGGCGGCGGCATCATCGCGCACGGGCGGCTGCTCGGCGGCGACGAGGGCTACGGCGGCGAGATCGGCCACATGGTCGTCAACCCCGGCGGGCGGCCCTGCGCCTGCGGGTCGCGCGGCTGCCTGGAGGCCGAGGTGGGGGAGCGGACGCTGCTCGCCCACGCCGACCGCGCGGAGGCCCACGGCCAGAGCGGGCGCGACGCCGTCCGCGCCGTCGTGGACGCCGCCGACCGGGGCGACATCGTCGCCCGCGAGGCGCTGCACAGGGTCGGCACCTGGCTCGGGTTCGGCGTCGCGAACCTCGTCAACGTCCTCAACCCCGGCCTCGTCGTGTTCGGCGGGACCCTCCGCGACATCTACCTCGGCGCCGCCGCCCAGATCCGCAGCGTGCTCGCCACCGGCGCGCTCGCCGCGCCGCGCGAGAAGGTCCGCCTCCGCACCGCCGCGCTCGGCGACGACACGACCCTCGTCGGCGCCGCCGAGTTCGCCTTCGCCGAGGTCCTCGCCGACCCGATCCAGGTCCTCGCGCGCCTGCGCGCCCCCGAGGACAGCAGTGTTCATTGAAGTCCCGGCCCACGTCCCTCGCCTGGCGGCTGTGTTCATTGAAGCCCCGGCCCAAGGCACTCGCCTGGCGGCTCGTGCCTTGACCGCGCCTTCGGCGAGTGCGGCATCGCTTCGCGATCTTCCCGGTGGGGGGCTCGCCTCCGGCTTCACCCCCCACGGTCAGCTACGCACTCGCGTGACGGCTGAGGTCGGCGCGCGACGTGCCCCGGTCGGCGCTCTCGGGCTGGTGTCGGGTGCGTTCTAGGTGAACGTTCCGTAGGTGCCCTTGTAGAACAGCAGCGGGTCGGCGTCGTGGTGGTGGTCCAGGTCGTGGACGCGGGCGACGACGATGACGTGGTCGCCGGCGACGTGCTCCTGCTCGACCGAGCACTCGATCCAGGCGAGCGCGCCCTCGATGAGCGGGCCGCCGTTCGGCGTCCGCGTCCAGTCGATGCCGGCGAACTTGTCGCCGCCCCTGAGCGCGAGCCGCTCGCAGACCTCCAGTTGCGGTTCGCTCAGGATGTTGACGCACAGCCGCGCGGCGCCGCGCAGGCGCGGCCAGGTCGTGCTGGTGTGCGCGACGCAGAACGCCACGAGCGGGGGGTCGAGGGACACGGAGGTGAAGGAGTTCGCCGCGAGGCCCGCCGGGCGGTCGGTGCCGTCCTCGACGGCGGTGATCGCGACCACGCCGGTCGCGAACCTGCCGAGCACCGAGCGGAACCGGGTGCCGTCGACGCCGGGCGGCTCCCGGTCGGAGGGTCGTGCGGCCGCGTCGCCCGCGAGCGTGGACGCGGACGCGCCGGCTCCGTGGCCCATGTGACCCGATCCCTTCTCTCGGCCGGGCGCCTGCCCGGGCGGGGGGACCGCGCGGGACGCGCCGTCGGGCGTGCGCGTGCCGTGCGGCACATCGCCCACTAAAGCCTGAATTCGGGGACGCTGATTCCCCGCGTGGCGCATCTCGGTCAATGGTCCTGGTGGGGGTCGGTCTTCCGGCCGATCCCCGGGCACCGGCGGGGGTTCAGGGGCGGCGGGCGTCGGCGGGGGCCGGGAGGTGGATGTTGGTGCAGGGGTGGTTGAACGCGGTCGCGGACAGCCCGTCCAGCAGGAGGCGGCCCGTGCGGGCCAGGCGGAGCCGGGAGCGGGCCGACAGCCGCGGGCCCTCGCGCAGGCCGATCCACGCGATCCAGCCGATGCCGACGACCGCCCAGTAGGAGACGAGGCGGTACACGCCGACGGCCGCGGCGGCGGGCGTCAGCGTCGCGCCGAACGCGACCAGCGAGGCGGCCATGCTGCTCTCGATCGCGCCGAGCCCGCCGGGCAGCAGCGGCAGCACGCTGCCCGCCGCCTGCGCCGCGAAGTAGGCGAGGGTGACGCCGTGCGGGTCGACGTCGACGCCGACCGCGCGCGCCGCCGCCAGCAGCGCGAGGATGTCGCAGACCCAGTTGAGCGTGGCGAGGACGGTCAGCGCCGCCCAGTCGCGCGCCGTCGGGCGCAGCACGTCGCGCGCCCCGGCGAGCTGCTCGGCGTGCGGGGCGATGCGGGGGTGGGCGAGCGCGGCGCGGTAGGCGCGCCGCACCGGCGCCGTCACGACCGCGCGCAGCGGCCGCCAGCGCAGCGCGGGCACCAGCAGCAGGAGCAGCGCGGCGGGGGCGCCCAGCGCCGTGACCGCGAGCGCGCGGGCGTGCGGATCGGCCATCAGCGCGACCAGCCCGATCACCGTGTAGGCGGTAGTGGTGATCACGCCGCCCGCCAGGATCACGGCGGTGGCCAGCTTCGCGGACGCGCCGCCCCGGCGGAACTGCCGGAACGTGTAGACGACGCTCACCGCCGGCCCGGCCGGGAGCGTCGTCGAGAGCGCGTTGCCCGCGTAGGTGATCGCGAAAGCGCGGCGCAGCGTCATCCTCAGCCCGCCGATGCGCAGCAGGCGCCGCTGGAGCCGGGCGAACGCGCCCATCGAGCCCGCCTCGGCGAGCACGACCACGGCGAGCCAGCCCGGTTCGGCGCTGGTCGCGGCCGACCACATCGCGCCCAGGTCGGGAAGCCGGTCATGGACGAAGGGGAGCGTCGCGACGGCGGCGGCCAGCACCGCCCACTGGAGGAGGAGGCCCGCCCTGCGCCGCCACCAGGAGCGCTCGTCCCGGGGCTCGTCGGGCGTGTGGGGGTGGGACTGCTCGTCATCGCCGACGACCGCGGTCGTCGCCCCGCCGGCCGCGAAGGGGCCGCCTCCGTCCGGGCGGACGGAGTGGGGCGCGGCGCCGACCGGGGGGTCGGCCGGTGCCGCGACTGCCTCGTACATGCCCCGGTCACCTCGCAAGTTCGCCCACTACGCGCAACCTACGGCGTACCTACGACATTCCCCGTGATCGAGTAACGGAACCGTAAAGTCACTTTCGCCACCCTGGTCACCGGCTAAGGCCGTCGGGTGGGGTTCACGGCGTCGGACTCGGCGGGCCCGTCGGCATCCGGCCAGGGCTCGTCCTCCCCCTCCCGGGTCATCCGCCGCTCGTAGTCGGTGATCCCGACCCCGTCCTCGCTCTCCTCCGGCTCCTCGATCACGTGGTCGTCGGGCGGGTCCTCGACGTACTGCTCGGTCAGGGCGATCTCCTCGGCCTGCTCGTCGTCCCCCATGTCGTCCAGGCCGTCCGCGCCCACGCGGGGGTTCTCAAGGGGGTCACGGTCCGCGCCGGGATCGCGCATGCTCATCGGCTCCTCCGGTCTCGGTTCGACTTTCCGCTTGCCCGGCCGGTATCCCCGTTGCGGTTCGCCCTATTCGCGGTGCCTCGCCATGCGGTTACCATCCGGGCATGGGCGTACACGCGGTGATCTTCGATTGGGGTGGCACGCTGACCCCCTGGCACGACATCGAGCTGGCCGACATGTGGCGCGGGATCTGCTCGGCGCACCTTCCGCCGGACGAGGTCGAGCGCGCCGCCATCGCACTGGTCGAGGCCGAGCAGGAGCTGTGGCGGCGCGGCACCGAGGAGCACCGCAGCGCCACCTTCGCCGAGGTCTTCGAGCTGGCCGGGGTCAGCTGCTCCGACGCCCTCCTGCACACCCACTTCGAGGCGTGGACGCCCCACACCCACACCGACCCCGCCGTCCCGGGCCTGTTCGACGCGCTGCGCGAGCGCGGCATCAAGATCGGCGTGCTGTCCAACACGATGTGGAGCCGCGACTGGCACGAGCGCGTCTTCGCCCGCGACGACGTCCTGCGCCACCTCGACGGCGCCGTCTACTCCAGCGAGATCCCCTGGACCAAGCCTCACGCCGAGGCGTTCCGCGCCGCCATGGACGCGGTCGGCGCCACCGACCCGGCGTCCTGCGTCTTCGTCGGCGACCGCCCCTACGACGACATCCACGGCGCCAAGTCCGCGGGGCTGCGCGCCGTCCAGGTCTGGCACCAGACCACGCACGCGTTCAGCCGCCCCGGCCTGACCCCGCCCGACGCGCTCATCCACGGCCTGGACGAACTGCTCCCGCACGTCGAGCGCTGGGCCGCCGCCTAGTCCCTGCGGGCGACGATCAGGTCACGGGAGATCGCCTGGTCGACGCGGTGGCGGAAGCCCAGGTAGCCGCCCGAGTCCTGGACGGTGAGGCCGCTGGAGGCGAGGATGCCGGCCAGCTCGTCCCGGCGCCCGACGAAGGTGTTCCAGGAGATGCCGATCGCGCCGCCGGGACGCAGCAGCCGCGCCCACTCCGGGACGGCCGCCGACAGCAGCTCGACCGGGCTCCGCGACAGCACCGGCTTCCCGGTGCCGCGACCGGGGCGGCTGCCCTTGGGGCGGCTGCCGTGCTGCACGCCGTACGGCGCGTCGGTCACGATCAGGTCGAACGAGCCGGGACGGAAGAACTTCCCCGCCCCGGCGGAGTCGGCGTTGACGACCGTGATCTCCATCGTCTCGCCGCTCTTGTAGCGCTCCTTGGTCGCGCCGAGCGTCACGTGCAGGCGGCGCCCGAGGACGGCCTTCTCGCGCCGGATGCTGGTGGTCTCCGCCTGGTGCTTGACGCGGTTGTTCTTCAGCCACGTCCGGATGAACGCGGCGTAGGCGTCGAAGTCCTTGCCGTCGATGTCGATCCCGGCCGCGTCCAGCCCGTACATCATGGCCTGGTTGAGCGTCGTGCCCCGGCCGCACATGGGGTCGAGCACGCGGGGGCGCCCGGTGACGAGGTCCATGGGGGAGTCGGTCGCCATCGCCGTCACGTTCAGCAGCAGCTTGGTGAAGTTCTCGTTGGTCTTGCCCGAGTACTTCTGGATGGTGAGCAGGTCGCTGCCGAACAGGTCGAGCGGCTCGACCGTCACCGGGCGCAGCAGCCCGCCGTCCTCGATCCGGAAGAGCGCGTACAGGGACGACAGGTTCGACAGCAGGCGGAGGTCGGTCCCGCTGAGGTCGTCCGCCGAGAACGTCACGTAGGGGACGCCGCCGATGGACGATTCCGCGATGTCGGCGATCCGGCCGCCGAGGGCCCGTTCGCCGAAGACCGACAGCTCGGCCCTCACCAGGCCGGCGGCCGCCTGCGCGTAGACCCGGTTGTGCGATGGGGAGACGAGGAGGCCGTACGCGGTCATTCGATGGACATTAGCAGCGTCCGGGAGGTGCCCGAGGAGGCCGCCGGGGTGTGCCCCGGCGGCCCCGCGCGGCTTATGGCGGGCCGCTCTCTCCCGGTCAGCCCGCCCGGACGGGTCGCCTCTTGGCGCTCCGGGCGGGGCGCCGGTCACCGCCCTTGCGCTTGGGCTCCTGGGCCGCCGGAGGTGCGACGGGCCGCGCCTCCGGCTCCGGGGCCTCCAGCGCGCGCGGCGGCCCGGCCGGGGCCTCCAGGGCCGGAAGGTCGGGCAGATGCCGCGCCGCGGCGGCCAGCAGCTCCTGGACGCGGCTGGTGAGGCTCGCGAGGTCCGCGCGCGCCACCGCCGCCTCGTTGCGGGCGCGGCGCGCCTGCCGCCGGGCCTCGTCGCGCTCGGCCGCGAGCTGCGTCAACTGGTCGTGGTAGGCGGCGCGGAGCTCCTCCAGCGCGCTGCGCCCACCGGTCTCGCTCCCCTGCGGCGTCGTGGTCATGCCGGTCTGGGCTCCTCCCCCGAGTGATCCAGTACAAAAAGGATCAACGTGCACTCGGAGACCTTTCGTTCCCGGAGTGCTGGAGATCACTCACCCGGTTCGGGACGAGGTGACAGCGCGCCCGACGGCAGCCCGGGAAACGCCGCCGGCGGGGCGGGCTCGCCCGCGGCCGACCGCCAGCGCGCCGAGCGGGCCGCCGCGATCTGGGCCCCGTCGGCGGCGAGATGGCGCAGGTCAGGGGACGAGGCGCCGGCGAGACCCACGTAGGCGGGGACCAGGCCGTCCTCCAGCGCCGCCGCGAGTTGGACCGCGCTCCGGGCGGAGGCGACCCGCACCGGCAGCCGGTAGGCCGCCGACGCCGGGACCGGCGGGACGGACAGGATCGCGCTCAGCCGGTCGCGCTGGGCGCGGTGCGCGTTCCACGCGTCCTTGGCCGCCTGCTGGAGGCCCCCGCGCAACCGCGCCCCGAGCGTCCCGTACCCGTACACGGCGGCGTGCTCGGCCGCGAGCGCGGTCTGGAGGGCCTTGGAGTCGGACTTCGGGGCGTCGCGCGGCGCCGGGGGCCGGACCGTCCCGGCGTGGCCGGACTCGCACGCGCCGATGCTCGCCATGAGCTGCGCCAGCCCCGGACGGCATCTGCCCGCGTCCTCCCCGCGGGCCAGCGCCGCGCGCTCCTCCGCCTTCCGCAGCGCGGCGATGATCCGCTCGCCGCCGGGCGGGAGCGGGATCGCCCTGGGGGACGGGATGGCGCCGCCCTCGTGGGCCCGGTCCCCCGACCCGGGCACGTAGTGCCGCCGCAGCACCGCCAGGTGCTCGCGGTGGTGTGCCAGGACGGGGTCGATGCGGCGGGCCAGCGCCGCGTCCGCCGCACGCGCGGCCTCGTAGGAGGCGACGAGGTCCTGCTCGGAGGCGATCGCGCCGGCGAGGGACGCGACGTCGCGGCGCGGGGACGCCTCGGCGGAGCACCCGGCCAGCCAGGGCAGCGCCAGCGCCGCGGCGCCGCCGAACACGGCCCGGCGGGAGACGGCGCCGGCGGGCGCGGGCAGGGGCACGGGCGGGCGCGCGAGCGGGCGCAGCCGCGGAACGACCGCTGGCAAGGGCGTCTCCTCACCCGATGACATGTGGTGGCGGCCCATGGCGGTCCCGGCCCGGACGCGTCCATCAGGCCAGCTCAAGCATTCCATATCCGGCGCGCCGGTGAGCTGTCCGGAGGACCATCGCGGTGCCCGGCTGTCGATAGTCTTGAGGAGTCAACGGGCGCGCGGTGGTTTCAGCGTGGCCCGCGCCCGCCGCACCGGCGGGCGGATTCGCGCGGAAAACAACAGGAGGAGGGTCCCATGAGCGTCGAGTCCCGCGGTGGCCGCGCTCAGGGGGGCCGCGGCGAGTCGCCGGCGCGGCCGACCCGCGAGGCGGCCGTCGCCGAGCTGACCGGGCTGCTCGCGCCCGCCGTGGCCGAGGCGGGCTTCGACCTGGAGGAGGTCGACGTCCGGCCCGCCGGCCGGCGCCGCCTGGTCAAGGTCGTCGTGGACGGCGACGACGGGGTCGGGCTGGACGACATCGCCCTGATCAGCGAGGCCGCCTCCGCGCTGCTGGACGCCTCCGAGGTGATGGGCGCCTCGCCGTACGTGCTGGAGGTGACCTCGCCCGGCGTCGACCGCCCCCTCACCGAACCGCGCCACTGGCGCCGCGCCGTGGGGCGGCTCGTCGCCGTCCCGCTGGTCGAGGGCGGCGAGATCGAGGGCCGCGTGGTCGCCGCCGACGAGGAGGCCGTCGAGATCGACGTGGCGCCGCCGCGCCGCGGCAAGGGCGGCAAGGGCGCGAAGCCCGCCGGGCGGAAGGGCACCGGATCGAAGGACGCCGCGTCCAAGGGCGCCGAACCGCCGGCGGGCCGTCGCCGGCTGGGTTTCGGCGAGCTCGGACGCGGCAGGGTGCAGGTGGAGTTCAAGGCTCCGGCGGGCGGTGCCCGGGGGGACGGCGCCGGCGCGGCCGAGGAAACGCGTTCTCCGGCTGAGCCGGACTAGAGGGGGGACACCTCGTGGACATCGACATGACCGCCCTGCGGGGCCTGGAGAGCGAGAAGGACATCTCGCTCGACGTGGCCGTCAAGGCCATCGAAGACGCGCTGCTGATCGCCTACCACCGGACGGAGGGCGCGGCGACGCGGGCCCGCGTCGAGCTGGACCGGCAGAGCGGGCACGTGACGGTCTGGGCGACCGAGACCGACGAGGAGGGCGCCGCCCTCCGCGAGTACGACGACACCCCGACCGGGTTCGGGCGCATCGCGGCGACCACCGCCAAGCAGGTGATCCTGCAGCGGCTCCGCGACGCCGAGGACGAGTTGACCTTCGGCGAGTACGCGGGCCGCGAGGGCGACATCGTCAGCGGCATCATCCAGCAGGGCAAGGACCCGCGGAACGTGCTGGTCGACCTCGGCAAGATCGAGGCCGTCCTGCCGCCGCAGGAGCAGGTGCCCGGCGAGCGGTACGAGCACGGCGAGCGGCTGCGCGCCTACGTGGTGCAGGTCCGCAAGGGCCACCGGGGCCCGTCGGTGCAGCTCTCGCGCACCCACCCGAACCTCGTGCGCAAGCTGTTCGCGCTGGAGGTCCCAGAGATCGCCGACGGCACGGTCGAGATCGCCGCGATCGCGCGCGAGGCCGGCCACCGCACCAAGATCGCGGTCCGGTCGCGGAAGGCGGGCGTGAACGCCAAGGGGGCCTGTATCGGCCCGCTCGGCAGCCGCGTCCGCAACGTGATGGCCGAGCTGCACGGCGAGAAGATCGACATCGTCGACTTCTCCGACGAGGCGCCGGAGTTCGTCGGGAATGCCCTCTCTCCCGCGCGCGTTTCGGCGGTCGAGGTCGTCGACGCCGACGGACGGGTCGCCCGGGTGATCGTCCCCGACTACCAGCTCTCCCTCGCCATCGGCAAGGAAGGGCAGAACGCCCGCCTCGCCGCGCGGCTGACCGGCTGGCGGATCGACATCCGATCCGACACCGAGCCGGCGCCCGCCGCGTCCGGTTCCGGAGCGGCCACGGCCGACACGGCCGGTAAGTCGGCGGGTGAAGCCGCTGGTGACGCGGGTGGGGCGGCCGGCGCGGCGGCTCCGGAGGCCGCGCGGCCCGGCTCGGACGAGCCCGGCGAATCCGGATCTTCTACGCCGGGGGAGCATGCGACAGGTCCCGCCGACGCCTCGGCGCGGTAGACTCATGGGACGTGGCCGGGTGGCTCCGCGACGCATGTGCGTGGGCTGCCGGGTTCGCACGGTCAAGTCCGACTTGCTGCGCCTGGTGGTGGTGGGGGACGTCATCGTCCCCGATCCCCGAGGGCGGCTCCCGGGACGGGGCGCTCATCTGCACCCCGACCTGGCGTGTCTTGAGCTCGCAGAGCGACGTCGGGCGTTCCCGCGGGCGTTCCGCCTGCCGGGGCCGCTCGATGGCACCGCGCTGCGGGCGCGGCTTGCGGAGCGGGCGGTGCAGCAGCAGGATGGCCGAATGGTAAGCGACGTCTAGTCGGAAGCAGGTCGAGATTGCTATGAGCGCTCGATGAGCACGCCGCGATGAGTACGGCAAGTTAGCGACGGTCCGGAGGCCGCACCCCCGGACCGAGTAGGGAGTGCAGTGGCCAAGGTCCGGGTTTACGAACTCGCCAAGGAGTTCGGTGTAGAGAGCAAGGTCGTCATGGCCAAGCTCCAGGAGATGGGCGAGTTCGTACGGTCGGCGTCCTCGACGATCGAGGCGCCCGTCGTTCGCAGGCTAACCGAAGCCTTTTCCAATTCCTCCTCCAAGCAGGGGGACAAGCGTGTCGGGCCGAAGCGGCCCGCGGGGCCCCGCCCGTCCGGGCCGCGCCCCGGCCCGCCCGGAGGCTCCTCCGGCGGCACGTCCGACGGTCAGGGCGCCCGCCCGCAGGCCCCCCGGCCCGCGGCGCCGCGCCCGCCCGCGCCCAAGCCGGGTCCGGGCGCCCCCGCCGGTGGTCCGGCGGGTCCGAAGCCGGGCCCCCGCCCGCCCGTCCCGCCGGCGCCGAGCACGCCGGTGAACGCGCCCGCCGCGCAGGCGCCGAGCGCGCCCAGCGCCCCGAGCGGCGCCCCGAGCGCCCCGCCCGCGTCCGGCCCCGCCGGCGGCGGTCGCGGTCCCGGTGGCGGTCCCGGCGCCGGTGCCGGCCCGAAGCCGGGCCCCCGCGCGCCCAAGCCGGGCCCGCGTCCCGGCCCGCGCCAGGGTGGCGGCGGCGGAGGCGGCGGACGTCCGCGTCCGGGCAACAACCCGTTCAGCTCGACCAACACCGGCATGGGCCAGGCGCCCAAGCCCGGTCCCCGTCCCGGCCCGAGGCCCGGCGGCGACCGCCCCGAGCGCGATGACCGCCCGCGCGGCGGCGACCGTCCGGGCGGGCCGCGTCCCGCGGGCGGCGGCCGTCCCGGCGGTCCTCCCGGCGCGGGCGGTCCGCGGCCGAACCCCGGCAGCATGCCGCCCCGGCCGGGCGGTCCGCGTCCGAGCCCGATGAACATGCCGTCCTCGCGGCCGCAGGGCGCCCCCGGGCGCGGCGGTCCCGGCGGCGGTGGCGGCGGCCGAGGCCCGGGTGGCGGCGGTCGCGGTCCGGGCGGCGGCGGTCGCGGTCCCGGTGGCGGCGGTCGTCCCGGCGGTGGCGGCGGCTTCGGCGCGCCCCGCGCGGGTGGCGGCGGACGTCCCGGCGGCGGCGGCTTCGGCCCCCGTCCCGGTGGCGGCGGCCGCGGCCGCGGCGGCACGCAGGGCGCCTTCGGACGTCCCGGCGGGCGGCCCGCGCGCGGACGCAAGTCGAAGCGGGCGCGCCGTCAAGAGTTCGAGAACATGCAGGCGCCCGCCGTCGGCGGTGTGCAGGCCCCGCGCGGCAACGGCAGGACCATCCGGCTGCCGCAGGGCGCGTCGCTGACCGACTTCGCCGAGAAGATCGGCGCCAACCCGGCGTCGCTCGTCGCGATCATGATGCACCTCGGCAAGATGGTCACCGCGACGCAGTCGGTCGACCCCGACGACCTGCAGGCCCTCGGGCTCGAACTGGACTTCGACGTCCAGGTCGTCAGCCCCGAGGACGAGGACCGCGAGCTGCTGGAGTCCTTCGACATCGAGTACGGCGAGGACGAGGGCGGCGAGGAGAACCTCCAGTCCCGTCCGCCGGTGGTCACCGTCATGGGTCACGTCGACCACGGCAAGACCAAGCTGCTCGACGCGATCCGCAAGGCCAACGTGGTCGCGGGCGAGGCCGGCGGCATCACCCAGCACATCGGCGCCTACCAGGTCGAGACCGAGGTCGACGGCGAGGACCGCAAGATCACCTTCATCGACACCCCGGGTCACGAGGCGTTCAGCGCCATGCGTGCCCGCGGTGCCGACACCACCGACCTGGTGGTGCTGGTGGTCGCGGCCGACGACGGCGTGAAGCCGCAGACCACCGAGGCGATCGACCACGCCACCGCGGCGGGGGTCCCGATCGTGGTCGCGGTCAACAAGATCGACCTTGAGGGCGCCGACCCGAACCGGGTGCGGGCGCAGCTCACCGAGTACGGCCTGGTCGCCGAGGAGTTCGGTGGCCAGACGCAGTTCGTCGACGTGTCGGCCCGCGAGGGCCTCAACATCGAGGGCCTGCTGGAGGCGATCGTGCTGACCGCCGACGCCGAACTCGACCTGCGCGCCAACCCCGACATGCCCGCGCAGGGGTCGGCCATCGAGGCCAACCTCGACAAGGGCCGGGGCGCCGTGGCGACCGTGCTGGTGCAGCGCGGCACGCTGCGGGTCGGCGACTCGATCGTCTGCGGCGTGGCGAACGGCCGCGTCCGGGCGATGCTCGACGAGAACGGCAACAGCGTCGAGGAGGCGGGCCCGTCGCGTCCGGTGCTGGTGCTCGGCCTCGCGGCCGTGCCCGGCGCGGGCGACAACTTCCTGGTCGTCGACGACGACCGGGTCGCCCGGCAGATCGCCGACAAGCGGGTGGCGCGCAAGCGCAACGCCGAACTGCTCAAGAGCCGCAAGAGCAGCTCGCTGGAAGAGCTGTTCAAGGACCTGGAGCGCGGCGAGCGCGACGAGCTGCTGCTCATCCTCAAGGGCGACGTGTCCGGTTCGGTCGAGGCCCTGGAGGACTCGCTCCTCAAGATCGACGTGGGCGACGAGGTCAACCTGCGGATCATCCGCCGCGGTGTCGGCGCGATCACGCAGAACGACGTCAACCTCGCGATGGCCTCCGACGGCGCTGTGATCATCGGCTTCAACGTGCGGCCGGAGCGCAACGCGCAGGAGATCGCCGACCGCGAGGGCGTCGACATCCGCTACTACTCGATCATCTACCAGGCGATCGACGAGATCGAGGCGGCCCTCAAGGGCATGCTCAAGCCGGAGTTCGAGGAGGCCCAGCTGGGCACCGCCGAGGTCCGGGAGATCTTCAAGGTGCCGCGGATCGGCAACGTCGCCGGCTCGATGGTCACCTCGGGGATCATCCAGCGCAACGCCAAGGCCCGTCTCGTCCGCGACGGGGTCGTGGTGGCCGACAACCTCACGGTGTCGTCGCTGCGCCGCTTCAAGGACGACGCGACCGAGGTCCGCGAGGGCTTCGAGTGCGGTATCGGTGTCGGCTACAACGACATCAAGCTCGGCGACGTCGTCGAGTGCTACGAGATGCGGGAGAAGCCCCGCGACTGACGCGGCGGCACGGCCCCGGCGCGTCCCGTCCCACGGGGCGGGACGCGCCGCCGGGCCGACCCGGTGAGACCAGTGATCGACTGATTCGGTGACACGGCGCCAGGCGGATCTTCTAGCCTGGCGTCTGTCATGTCCCGGTTCGTCCGCGTGATGGCGGCGCGTCCCGGGAACACGGCGGCGTACCGCCGTCGTTCCACCTATGCGAATTCCGAGGTGATCGACCAGGTGTACGTGGGTGCGCTGACACTCGACCTGCTGCTCGGCGACGTCCGTTCGCTGAAGCAGAAGCGGTCCGTCCTGCGGCCGATCATCGCCGAGGTGCACAGGCGCTTCCCGGCGGTGGCCGTCGCCGAGACCGGCGACAACGACCTGCACCGCAGGGCGGAGATCGGGGTCGCGGTGGTGTCGGCCACCGCGGCCAACTGCACCCAGGTGCTCGACCAGTGCGAACGGCTGGTGGCGGGCCGGCCCGAGATCGAGCTGCTGTCGGCCAGGCAGCGGCTCTTCAACGACGACGACGGCTGACCGCCGGCGCCGCCGCCCCGGGCGCCGCGCCGTCCCGGGAACGGTGCACCGGCCGGAGCCGCGGGTGCGCGGGGGACCGTCCCCGCGCACCGAGACCTTGAGTCCGCGACGCATCGTCGCGGGAACCGAGAAAGGGAGTGCGATCATGGTGGACGCAGCTCGCGCGCGCAAGCTCGCCGACCGCATCCAGCAGATCGTGGCGGAGATGCTGGAGCGCCGGATCAAGGATCCACGGCTCGGGTTCGTCACCGTGACGGACACCCGCATCACCAACGACCTGCGCGACGCCACCGTCTACTACACGGTGTACGGGTCGGACGGCGAGCGCGCCGAGACGGCCGCCGCGCTGGAGAGCGCGAAGGGCGTGATCAGGTCGGAGGTGGGCCGCAAGACCGGGGTCCGGCACACGCCCAGCATCACCTTCGTCATGGACTCCCTGATGGAGAATGCCGCCCACATCGACGACCTGCTCGCCCAGGCCCGCGCCAGGGACGCCGAGGTCGCCAGGGCCGCGCAGGGCGCCTCCCACGCCGGGGACGCCAACCCCTACCGGGAGCCGGGCGAGGAGGCCGACGACGAGGACGACGAGCCCGGCGGCGAGGACGCCCGCTCGGACGGCCTCGGCGCGGCCGGCGCCTGCGGCGGCGGGGACGGACGAACCAGGCCCCCGTCATCGTGAGCGGCCCCGAGGGGCGCGCGGAGACGCCGGGCACGGGATGGACGCGGCGCTGCTCCCGGCGCGACACGGGCGGGCACTCCGCGGGCGGGCACTCCGCAGGGGGGCACGATGTCGTCCCGCGCGGCGCACATGCCACGACGGCGCCCACGGCGCCCGCGACGCCCCCCGCGCTGAACCCCGGCACCGCGAACCCCGCCGACAACCCGGCCACGGCCGACTCCACCGCCACGAACCCGAACCCGGCGGCCACGGTGCCGCCCACCCCCGCGTCGGCCGCCCCGGAGCCGGGCACGGACCAGGGAATGGAGTGGGAGCGGGCGGTCGAGCTGATCCGCGCGGCCGACGAGGTGTGCCTGGCCTGCCATGTCGCGCCGGACGGGGACGCGCTCGGCTCGATGCTCGCGCTCGGGCAGGCGCTGCGCGCGCTCGGCAAGCGCTGCCTGGCCTCGTTCGGTGAGCCGTTCCGGGTCCCGGCGATCCTGCGGTTCCTGCCGGGCCAGGAGCTGCTGGTCGAGCCCGACCGGATGCCCGAGGAACCCGCGCTGATGGTCTCGCTGGACGCGGCGGGCCAGTCCCGGCTGGGCTCGCTCGCCGCCCGCGCCGGACGCGCCGGCGCGCTGATCGTCGTCGACCACCACGCGTCCAACACCGGGTTCGGCGGGGTGCGGCTGGTCGATCCGGACGCCGCCGCCACCGCCGTCCTCGTGGAGGAGCTGATCCGGCGGCTCGGCGTCCCGCTCGACGGCGCGATCGCCGAGGGCCTGTACGCGGGGCTCGCCAGCGACACCGGCTCGTTCAAGTACCCCTGCACGACCCCCGAGGTGCACGACCTCGCGGGACGGCTGCTGACCGCCGGGGTCCGCCCCGAGGCGGTCAGCCGCGAGCTGTGGGACCGGGCGCCGTTCGGCTACCTCCAAGTGCTGGCGGGCGCGCTCGCGCGGGCCCGGCTGGAGCGGGACGCGGCGGGCGGCCGCGGCCTGGTCTGGACGACGATCGCGCGCGCCGACCGCGACTCCCGCGACGTCCCCTACGACCAGCTCGAAGGGGTCATCGACCAGCTCAGGCGCACCGACGAGGCCGAGGTCGCGGTCGTGCTGAAGGAGACCGACAAGGGCGAGTGGTACGTCTCCACCCGGGCCAAGGGCGCGGTGGACGTCGGGCGCGCCTGCGTCGAGCTCGGCGGCGGCGGGCACCGCACCGCCGCCGCGTTCACCATGGGCGGGGAGCCCGCCTGGATCATCGACCGGCTGCGCGCCGCGCTGCGCCTGCCGGGCGACGCCGACTGACCGACCCGACCATCTGACCGACCGACCATCTGACCGAGCGTTGCGGAGCATGAGTGGAACCGGGTGAATCGGGGCTCGTCATCGTGGACAAGCCCGCGGGCTGGACGTCGCACGACGTCGTCGGCCGGATGCGGCGGATCGCCGGGACGCGCCGGGTCGGGCACGCCGGCACGCTGGACCCGATGGCGACGGGCGTGCTCGTGGTCGGCGTCGGCAAGGCCACCCGCCTGCTCGGCCACCTGGCGCTGACCGCCAAGGGCTACGACGCGACGATCCGGCTGGGCGAGTCGACCAACACCGACGACGCCGAGGGCGAGATCACCGCGTCGGCGTCCGCCGCCGCCGTGGCCGATGAGGCCCTGCGCGCCGGGATCGCGGCGCTGACCGGGCCGATCGAGCAGGTCCCGCCGCAGGTCAGTGCGATCAAGGTGAACGGCGAGCGGGCCTACAAGATGGCCCGCAAGGGCGAGGAGGTCGCGCTCAAGGCCCGCCCGGTGGCCGTGCACGACTTCGCGGTGACCGGGGTCCGGCGGCACGGCGACGTGATCGACGTGGACGCCTCGATCGCCTGCTCGTCGGGCACCTACATCCGCGCGCTGGCCCGCGACCTCGGCGCGTCCCTCGGCTGCGGCGGGCACCTGACCGCGCTGCGCCGCACCCGTGTCGGCCCCTACGACCTCGGCATGGCGCGGTCGCTGGAGCAACTGGCCGAGAACCTGGAGATCCTGCCGATCGGCGCGGCGGTCGCGTCCGCGTTCCCGCGCCGCGACGTCTCGGCCGAGGACGCCCGCGCGGTCGCGCACGGCGGGCGGCTGGAGGCGGCCGGGCTCGGGCCGGGCCCCGTCGGCGTGTTCGCGCCCGACGGGACCCTGCTGGCCCTGGTCGAGGAGAAGGACGGCCGGGCCAAGCCGCTCGCCGTCTTCGTCCCCTAGGCGCTCGCTAGGCGGCCTTCCTCTCCTTGTAGAGGAGCGTCCTGAGGTCCTTGGCCATGTCGGCGCTGCCGAACTGGTAGGGGAACAGGAGCCGCCCGGACCCGTCCGGCCCGTAGGTCATGACGTTGCTGCCGTGCTGGACCTGGTAGTTCCCCTTGGGGTTCTTCGGCGCCGGGCTGACCGGGACCTTCGCGACCCCCGCCGCCCGCTCGATCGTCTTCCACGGGCCGGTGAGCCCGACGAACGAGGGGTCGAAGCGGCCGAGGTAGTCCTTCAGCGCGGCCGGGGTGTCGCGGGCGGGGTCGGCGGTGATGAACACGACCTGGATCCGCGCCCGCTCGGCCGGGGTGAGCAGGCGCAGGGCGCCCGCCGCGTCCGCCATCGTGGTCGGGCAGACGTCGGGGCAGTTGGCGAAGCCGAAGAACAGCAGGGTCACCTTGCCCCGCGTCCGCTTCGGCAGGTCGTAGGGGCGGCCGTTGGCGTCCGTCATCGTGACGTCCGGGAGCGTGTACGAGGCGGGCAGCATCGTGGCCTTGTAGGGCGAGGCGGGCGTGCTGTCGACGACCGCGGCGGGGGCGGGCTCCCCGCCGCAGGCGGCGGCGCCCAGCAGGACGGCGGCCAGGCCGATGGCGGCCAGGCCCGTGCCCGGCCCGGGACGTGCGGAAACGCGCATGCGGAACTCTCCACGTGAGAAGGGACCCGGCGCCGGACGCGGCGGCGGGTGAAGGCTGGGGAGTTCAGCGCGCGGGCGGGCCGCGGACGAGCGCGCGGCGGAGCGGCGCGTCCGAGGCGGGGCGGTCCGGACGCCGCGTCCGGACCGCCGGCGGGGCCGGGAAGCCGGCGGGGGAGGCGGCCGCGATCGGCCGCCACGGGCGCCCCGCCGCGGCGGAGACCCGCCGGGCCAGCGACCACATCGCGGCCTCGCCGCGCCGCAGCCACCAGGCGGTCGCCAGGGCCGCGCCGAGATGGGCGAGCGTCATCCCGCCCCCGCCCTGGGCCGCGGGGAGGACATGCGCCTCCCCGGTGGGATGCGCGGCGCCGCCGGACGCGCCCGCGAAGAGGGCGTGGAGGGCGAACTGGGCGCCCGCGAGGAGGCCGCCGATCGTCCAGAACGACCGCTCGACCCCGCAGAGCGCCAGCGCCAGCCCGGTCACGAGCACGAACCCGGCGGCCACCGCGAAGGGCGGCGGCACGCAGGCGCCCGCCGCGTACGCGTGGCCGGCGGTGGTCAGGGTCAGGCAGACCGTGGCGAAGACCACCGCGCGGGCAAGGCGGAAACAGGGCTGGACGAGCATGAGTGCTCCCATGGTCCCATGGGGGTGCCCGTGGTGAGCATCACCCCCGGAACACCATGCGCGCGAACCTACTGTCGCGTAACCTACGTGACCGTAGGTTCGTTGGCGACGTTCGTTGGCGAGGAGCGACCCCATGACCACCGTGCCCGCAGTGCCCGCAACCCCCGTTCCCACCGGCACCGGGACCGACCGGCCCGAGGCGCCGTCCCCCACCCGCCCCCGGCTGCGCGGCTGGCTGCATCTCGGCGCGTTCCCGGCGGTGCTGGTCGCGGGGCTCGTGCTCGTCGCGCTCGGCCCCACGACGCAGGCGCGGCTCGCGTCCGCGCTGTACGTGGCGACGTCGGGGATGCTGTTCGGGATCTCGGGCACCTACCACCGGCAGCGCTCGCACCGGCTGATCGAGGTGCTGCGCCGCTTCGACCACGCCAACATCTACCTGATCATCGCCGGGACCTACACGCCGTTCGCGGTGCTGGCGCTGGACGGCGCCGTCCGCGTCTGCGTCCTCGCCATCGTGTGGACGGGCGCGGTCGCCGGGGTCGTGTTCCGGACGACCTGGATCCGCGCCCCCCGCGCGCTCTACGTCACCCTCTACATCGTCCTCGGCTGGGTCGCGGTGTTCTTCATGCCGCAGTTCCTGTCCGGCGCGGGAGCGGTCGCGTGCGTGATGGTCGCGCTCGGAGGCGTCTGCTACAGCGTGGGCGGGGTCGTCTACGGGCTGCGCCGCCCCGACCCGTCGCCGAGCTGGTTCGGCTTCCACGAGGTCTTCCACGCCTGCACGCTCGCCGCCTACGTCCTGCAATACATCGCGGTCTCCCTGGTCGTCTACCAGTCGGCCTGACCCGCCGGCGCGGGGCCGCGCGCGCCGGGGCACCCTGGATGCGACCTCACCCGCCCGCGCATGGCACCCTTAGACGGCAGGGGATAGACCGGGCACTCACGTCCTACGCAGGGAGAGCATGGTGCGGCGCTGGTATGGCCTCGACGAGGTTCCCGCCGACTGGGGCCGTTCGGTGGTCACCATCGGGGTGTTCGACGGAGTGCACCGCGGCCACCAGCGCATCGTGGGCGCCGCCGCCGAGGAGGCGCGCCGGCGCGGGCTGCGGTCCGTGGTGATCACCTTCGACCCGCACCCGGACGAGGTCGTCCGCCCCGGCACGCACCCGCCGCTGCTGGCCTCCACCACGCGCCGGATCGAGCTGCTGGAGGGCCTCGGCACCGACGCGGTCGTCGTCGTGCCGTTCACGCTGGAGCTGTCCAAGGTGCCGCCGGACGAGTTCGTCCAGTCCGTGCTCGTCGACCGGCTGCACACCGCGCACGTGATCGTCGGCGAGGACTTCCGGTTCGGGCACCGCGCCAAGGGCGACGTCGCGCTGCTGACCGAGCTGGGCGAGAAGTACGACTTCACCGCCGAGGGCACGCCGCTGGTCGCCAACGGCGACACGATCTCCTCCTCCTACATCCGCGCGCGGCTGGACGCGGGCGACGTCGAGGCGGCGGCGACCGCGCTCGGCCGCCCGCACCGCGTCGAGGGCGTCGTGGTGCGCGGCCACCAGCGCGGCCGGGCGCTCGGCTTCCCGACCGCCAACCTGGAGACGCTGCCGCACACCGCGATCCCGGCGGACGGCGTGTACGCGGGCTGGCTGGTCTGCGACTCCGAGCGCTACCCGGGCTTCCGCTGGCCCGCCGCGATCTCCATCGGCACCAACCCGACGTTCGAGGGCGTGGAGCGGACCGTCGAGGCCTACGCGCTGGACCGCGACGACCTCGACCTGTACGGCGAGCACATGGCCGCCGACTTCACCGCGCGCATCCGCGACACCCTCAAGTTCGACTCGATCGAGGCGCTGATCGAGGAGATGCACCGCGACGTCGACCGCGCCCGCGAGATCACCGCGCCCGACGCCTAGGACACCCCAGGTCAGCGCCCCCGGTAACCGGGCAGAACCGGGCGCACCCTGCGTGATCACGCCGTTTCAGCATCGTGACGGGGTGGCTTTCGGACATGGTACGGTGAATAGTCGCCGGGAAGGGCCCCGGCGCGGTTGGCTGCACCCTCATGCGGCTCACCACTCTCTTAACACGCACCATGCGGACCCGAGCGCCCACCGGGCCCGGGATCTGCGGGTGACGACCTCACTGAAGGAGCCACGTGTCGCTCGACACCGCCACGAAGAAGCAGATCATCGCCGAGTACGCGACCACTGAGGGTGACACCGGTTCCCCGGAGGTCCAGGTCGCGCTGCTGACCCGGCGGATCAACGATCTCACCGAGCACCTCAAGGAGCACAAGCACGACCACCACAGCCGCCGCGGGCTGCTGCTGCTGGTCGGCCAGCGTCGCCGGCTCCTGAAGTACCTGAGCAACAAGGACATCAACCGCTACCGGAAGCTGATCGAGCGACTCGGTCTGCGCCGATAGCACACCGAGGGAGTGGCCACGGCCACTCCCTCTCTTGCATCGGGCCGGACGGCCGCGCCGCGCCACCGCGCACGGCGTCCCCGTCCGGCCACGCCGGAGGCCCGGCCGTGCGGGCCGGCCCCCGGCGCACCGGCCGCCCGGCCCAGATGGCCGGGTGGGCCGCCAACTGGAGACAAGCCTCGCGGACACCGCTGGTGCGGGCCGGTCCTCGGTAGTGGCTTCCGGATCCGTCCGCCGCGCCGGCGGGCATGCGATCCGGATGCTTCGATCGAAGACCGGCAGCGTGAAAGCCACGGGAGACGGCCGCGGGGACCGACGAAGGAACCTTGAGGAGGTTTCCCGTGACAGAAGCCGTGCGCATCGATGGCGCGCAGAGCACCGAGGCCGTGATCGACAACGGCACGTTCGGCACCCGGACCATCCGCTTCGAGACGGGCCGGCTGGCCCGCCAGGCGGCCGGCTCGGCCGTCGCCTACCTCGACGACGAGACGATGGTCCTGTCGGCGACCACCGCGTCCAAGAAGCCCAAGGACAACCTGGACTTCTTCCCGCTGACCGTGGACGTCGAGGAGCGGATGTACGCGGCCGGGCGCATCCCCGGCTCGTTCTTCCGCCGCGAGGGCCGCCCGTCCGAGGACGCGATCCTCACCTGCCGCCTGATCGACCGGCCGCTGCGCCCCTCGTTCGCCAAGGGCCTGCGCAACGAGATCCAGGTCGTCGAGACGATCATGGCGCTGCACCCCGACCACCTGTACGACGTCGTGGCGATCAACGCCGCCTCGATGTCCACGCAGCTCGCCGGGCTGCCCTTCTCCGGCCCGATCGGCGGCGTCCGCGTCGCGCTGATCGACGGCCAGTGGGTCGGCTTCCCGACCCACCCCGAGCTGGAGCGCGCGACCTTCGACATGGTCGTCGCGGGCCGCACGCTGGAGGACGGCGACGTCGCGATCATGATGGTCGAGGCCGAGTCGACCCGCGACACGCTGAAGCTCGTCGGCGAGGGCGCGACCGCGCCGACCGAGGAGACCGTCGCGCAGGGCCTGGAGGCGGCCAAGCCGTTCATCAAGGTGCTGTGCAAGGCGCAGAGCGACCTCGCCGCGGTCGCCGCCAAGGAGACCGCCGAGTACCCGGTCTTCCTGGACTACCAGGACGACGTGCTCGCCGCCGTCACCGCCGCCGTCGGCGAGGACCTCGCGCAGGCGCTGACCATCGCGGGCAAGCAGGAGCGCGAGTCCCGGCTGGACGAGATCAAGGCCGGCGCCGCCGAGAAGCTCGGCGAGGACTTCGAGGGCCGCGAGAAGGAGATCTCCGCCGCGTTCCGCGCCGTGACCAAGAAGCTCGTCCGCGAGCGGGTCATCCGCGACGGGCTGCGCATCGACGGCCGCGGGCTGAAGGACATCCGCCAGCTCACCGCCGAGGCGCACGTGATCCCGCGGGTGCACGGGTCGGCGGTTTTCGAGCGCGGCGAGACGCAGATCCTCGGCGTCACCACGTTGAACATGCTCCGCATGGAGCAGATGATCGACACGCTGAACCCCGAGCGCACCAAGCGCTACATGCACAACTACAACTTCCCGCCCTACTCGACCGGTGAGACCGGCCGGGTGGGCTCGCCGAAGCGGCGCGAGATCGGGCACGGCGCGCTCGCCGAGCGCGCGCTGATCCCGGTGCTGCCGACCCGCGAGGAGTTCCCCTACGCGATCCGGCAGGTGTCGGAGGCGGTCAGCTCGAACGGCTCCACGTCGATGGGCTCGGTGTGCGCGTCCACGATGTCGCTGCTGGACGCGGGCGTCCCCCTCAAGCAGATGGTCGCGGGCATCGCGATGGGCCTGATCCACGAGGGCGGCGAGTACGTCACGCTGACCGACATCCTCGGCGCCGAGGACGCGTTCGGCGACATGGACTTCAAGGTCGCCGGCACCCGTGACGTGATCACCGCGCTCCAGCTCGACACCAAGCTCGACGGCATCCCCGCCTCGGTGCTGGCCGCCGCGCTCAAGCAGGCCAAGGGCGCGCGGCTGGCGATCCTGGACGTCATGCAGGAGGCCATCGAGGCGCCCGCCGAGATGAGCCCGAACGCGCCGCGGATCATCACGATCAAGGTCCCGGTCGACAAGATCGGCGAGGTCATCGGCCCCAAGGGCAAGATGATCAACTCGATCCAGGACGACACCGGCGCCGACATCACGATCGAGGACGACGGCACGATCTACGTCGGCGCCACCGACGGGCCCTCCGCCGAGGCCGCGCGGCAGGCGATCAACGCGATCGCCAACCCGCACATGCCGGAGGTCGGCGAGCGGTTCCTCGGCACCGTCGTCAAGACCACGACGTTCGGCGCGTTCGTGTCGCTGCTGCCCGGCAAGGACGGCCTGCTGCACGTCTCGCAGATCCGCAAGCTGCACGGCGGCGCCCGGATCGAGAACGTCGAGGACGTCATCGGCGTCGGCGAGAAGATCCAGGTCGAGGTCACCGAGATCGACCAGCGCGGCAAGCTGTCGCTGGTGCCGGTCGAGGTCGTCGACCGCGAGTCCGCGGCCGCCGACGAGGCGGGCGAGGGCCCGGCGGACGCGGCGTCCGGCGACGCGGCCGACGACGGCGAGGACGGCGGCGCGCGCCGGGAGCGCGGCGAGGACGGCGAGCGCCGCGGGGCCCCGCGCCGCCGCCGCACCCGCCGCGGCGGCGACGACGCCGGCCAGCGCAACTCCTGACGGACATACCGATGACCGACCGGCCTGCCCACGACGGGCAGGCCGGTCGGCCGTTTCCCATCGACGGAATGTGAGCGACACGTGACGCTGCCGGCGAGGGCGCAGGAGCCCGGCACCACCACCACGATCCACACCGAGGGCGCCGGCGCGGTCCGCCGCACCGTCCTGCCCGGCGGGCTCCGCGTGATCACCGAGTCGATGCCGACCGTGCGGTCCGCCGCGTTCGGCATCTGGTCGGGTGTCGGGTCCCGCGACGAGGCGGTCGCCGACGCGGGCGCCAGCCACTACCTGGAGCACGTGCTGTTCAAGGGCACGCGCACCCGGTCGGCGCTGGAGATCTCGGCGGCGCTCGACGCCGTCGGCGGCGACCTCAACGCGTTCACCGCCAAGGAGTACACCTGCTACTACGCGCGGGTGCTCGACTCCGACCTGCCGCTCGCCGTGGACGTCGTGTCGGACATGGTGGCGGCGTCGGTCAACCGCCCCGAGGACGTCGAGGCCGAGCGCGGGGTGATCCTCGAAGAGATCCACATGCGCGACGACGACCCCGGCGACCTCATCCACGACGAGTTCGCGACCGCGCTGTACGGGGACACGCCGCTCGGCCGCCCGATCCTCGGCACCGTCGAGTCGATCAACGCGCTGTCGCGGGACCGGATCCACGACTACTACCGCGAGCACTACGTCCCGTCCAACCTGGTCGTGTCCGTGGCGGGCAACATCGACCACGAGGAGGTCGTCGGGCTGGTCTCGCGCGCGTTCGCCGAGCACCTGACCGGCGGCGCCGCGCCCGCCGCGCCCCGGCTGAACGGTGCGCCCGTGCCGGTCGCCCCGTCCACCCGGGTGATCGACAAGGACACCGAGCAGGCGCACATCGTGCTCGGCGGCGCCGGGGTGTCGCGCACCGACGACCGCCGGTTCGCGCTCGGCGTGCTGAACGCGGCGCTCGGCGGCGGCATGTCCTCGCGGCTGTTCCAGGAGGTGCGGGAGAAGCGCGGCCTCGCCTACTCGGTGTACAGCTACACCGCGCAGTACGCCGACTCGGGCGTGTTCGGCGTCTACGCGGGCTGCCAGCCGGGCAAGGTCGAGGAGGTCCTGTCGATCTGCCGGGACGAGGTCGCCAAGGTCGCCGGGGACGGCGGGCAGGGCCTCACCGCCGAGGAGCTGGAGCGCGGGAAGGGCCAGCTGCGCGGCGCGATGGTCCTCGGCCTGGAGGACACCGGGTCGCGGATGAGCCGCATCGGCAAGAGCGAGCTGGTGTATGAGTCGCTGCTGCCGGTCGACGAGGTGCTCGCGCGGATCGAGGCCGTGACGCTGGAGGACGTCCGCGCCGTCGCGCACGAGGTGCTGGACTCCCCGCAGGCCCTCACGGTGATCGGCCCGGTCGGCGACCGCGACTTCGCCGCCTGAACCCCCGAGCCGCCTGAACCCCCGAGCCGCCTGAACCCCCGAGCCGCCTGAATTCCCGCCCCCAGGAGCCCTGACGTGAGCACCGGCTGGATCTGCCATGAGCGCTACTTCTGGCACGACACCGGGACCGGCCCGCTCGGCATGCCCGGCGGCGGCTACCTGGAGCCGCTGCGCCACCCGGACACCCCGGAGGCCAAGCGGCGGCTGCGCAACCTGGTCGAGGTGAGCGGGCTGCTGGACGCGCTGGTGCCGGTGGCGCCGCGGCCGGCCACCGAGGCCGAGCTGCTGCGCGTCCACACCGAGGCGCACGTGACGCGGATGCGGGAGCTGTCGGAGTCGGGCGGCGGCGACGCGGGCGACGGCGAGTCGGCGTTCGGCCCCGGCTCCTACGAGATCGCCCGCCTCGCCGCCGGCGGGGTGATCGCGGCGGTCGACGCCGTCCTGGACGGGACCGTCGACAACGCCTACGCGCTGGTCCGGCCGCCGGGCCACCACGCCGTGCCCGACCAGGGCATCGGGTTCTGCATGTTCGGCAACATCGCGGTCGCCGCGGAGCACGCCCGGTCGCGGGGGCTCCGCCGGGTCGCGGTCGTCGACTGGGACGTCCACCACGGCAACGGCACCCAGGCGGTCTTCGAGTCCGACCCGGGCGTGCTGGCGGTCTCGCTGCACCAGGACGGGCTGTTCCCGGCCGACTCGGGCAAGGTCGCCGAGCGCGGCACCGGGGCGGGGGAGGGGTTCACGGTCAACGTCCCGCTGCCCGCCGGGTCCGGCTCCGGCGCGTACGAGGAGGCGTTCGAGCGGGTGGTGGGGCCCGCCGTCCGCGCGTTCGCGCCCGAGCTGGTCTTCGTGGCCTGCGGGTTCGACGCGGGCGCCTTCGACCCGCTCGCCCGCATGTGCCTGCACTCCGACGCCTACCGGATGATGACCGCGCGCGTGCTCTCCTACGGCGCGCCGGTCGTCGTCGTCCACGAGGGCGGCTACTCGCCCGAGTACGTCCCGTTCTGCGGCCTCGCGGTCGTGGAGACCCTCGCCGGCGTCCGGACGCCCGTCACCGACCCGTTCCTGGAGAGCCTGCTCGGCATTCCCGGCCAGGAGATGGCCCCCCACCAGCGGGAGGCCGTGGAGCGCGCGGCGGCGGCGCTCGATCTCGACGCCGTTAGACCCCGTCCCTGACCGGGTATCGCCCCGGCGTGAAGATCCTCATCAGGCTCGTGATCTCGGCCATCGCGCTGTGGGTGGCGCAGGCGCTGGTGGACGGCATCGACCTCACCGCGGGGAGCACGGCCCGGCGGGTGCTCACGCTGCTGGCGGTCGCGGCCATCTTCGGCGTCATCAACGCCTTCCTGAAACCGGTCATCCAGGTGCTCGGGTGCGCCTTCTACATCCTCACGCTCGGCCTGTTCGCGCTGCTGGTGAACGCCGCGCTGCTCATGCTGACGAGCTGGATCGCGGGGAAGCTGAACCTGCCCTTCCACGTGGACTGGTTCTGGCCCGCGTTCTGGGGGGCGATCATCATCGGCGTCGTGAGCTGGCTGCTCAACATGTTCGTCGCCGACGAGGTGTTCGACCGCGACCGCGACGGTGAGCGGGGTTGAGGCGGCGGTAGGCTCGGGCGGACGCCGAGACGGGGAGGAACACGTGATCAAGGTCGGGGTGCTGGGCGCGCGGGGCCGGATGGGCGCCGAGGTGTGCCGGGCCGTGCGGGACGCCGACGGCATGGAACTCGCCGCCGCCGTCGACCAGGGCGACGGGCTGGACGCGCTGACCGCCGCCGAGGTCGTCGTCGACTTCACCCACCCCGGTGTTGTCATGGACAACCTCCAGTGGTGCGTGAAGCACGGGATCCACGCCGTCGTCGGCACCACCGGGTTCGACGCGGCGCGGCTCGACAGCGTCCGCTCGTGGCTGGAGGAGGGGACGGGCAACGTCCTCATCGCGCCGAACTTCGGCATCGGCGCCGTGCTGATGATGCAGTTCGCGAGGAAGGCCGCGCCGTTCTTCGAGTCGGTCGAGGTCGTCGAGACCCACCACCCGAACAAGGCGGACGCCCCGTCGGGCACCGCCCGCCGCACCGCCGAGCTGATCGCCGCCGCCCGCGCGGAGGCCGGCGCCGCCCCCTTCCCCGACGCCACGTCCACGGCGCTGGACGGCGCGCGCGGCGCCGACGTCGAGGGCGTGCGCGTCCACGCCGTGCGGATGTCGGGCGCGGTCGCCCACCAGGAGGTGATCCTCGGCGGGCACGGCGAGCTGTTCACGCTCCGGCACGACTCGATGAACCGCGAGTCGTTCATGCCGGGCGTGGTGCTGGCCGTCCGCGAGGTCGCCGGGCTGCCCGACCGCCTCACGATCGGCATCGAGTCGCTGCTCGGCCTGTGATGGACTTCGACGCCCGGCCCTGGGAGTACCTCGGCGCGTCGGAGGCGATCGACATCGAGCACCCGCTCGTCCAGACGATCGCCGCACGGCTGCGCAACGGCGACGACCTCGCCTACGCCGAGGCCGCGTTCGACCACGTCCGCGACGAGATCACTCATTCGCTGGAGGCGACCGCCTGGCGGGCCTCCGACGCGCTCGACCGGCGGACCGGGCTCTGCTTCGCCAAGGCGCACGCCTACGTCGCCCTGCTGCGCGCGGGGGGCATCCAGGCCGGGCTGTGCTACCAGCGGCTGGACGGCGGCCTGCACGGCCTCGCCGCCGTGCTGGCCGACGACCGCTGGGTCCATCTCGACCCGCGCGGCACCGACCTGGCCTTCTCCGCGTCCGAGGACCGCCTGGCCTACCCGGACGCGCCGGTCCTGCCGATGGTGCACGCCGCCCCGCCCCGCGCCGTCCTGGACGCGCTGAAGTCCGCGACGCTGCCCACGGATCTCGGCTGACTAGCGTGTGCGCAGCGCCGAGGGGTGCTGCTTGTAGGAGATCTCCAGCTGGCGCCGGGGCCACGCGTCCTCGGGCTCGAACAGCCCGGTCAGCGACGCGACCAGGGCCGCCTCGCCCCGGCTCACCCGCTTCTTCCCCGGCCCGTGCTCCAGCGCGTAGGCGAACTCGGTGGCGGCGCAGGCGAAGGCGTCCCGGCTGCCGGTGAGGCAGAGCGTCCGCGCATGGGTGACGGGCCTGAGCCAGTCCCGGAAGCCCTGCCGCCCGACCCGTGCCTCCCAGGCCGCCGCGTCCCGGACGGTGCGCTCGCCGTCCGGACGCACCGACAGGGGCGTCCCGCCCGCGAGCCGCCGCCGGACGCCGGGCCAGCGCGTCGCGGGGAACCCCAGCGAATGGTGCGCCAGCAGCAGGTCCACGCGGCCGCCGCACGACTCCAGGAAGCCCTCGTCCCCGTCGATCGGCGCCCCGTCCCGCAGCGGCACGTGGACGAGCGTCCGCCGCGAGTACGCCGCGAACGAGAACAGCCCGGCCAGGCGCGCCAGCCCCTCGCGGTCGCCGACGAGCCATCCGTGGCCCTCGGGGTCGGACAGGGCCGTGTGCCGCAGCGGCCGCCACGGCTGGACGACCCGGTGTCCCGCGGCCTGGAACAGGCGCAGCCTCAGACGCAACGGTTCCTCCCTTCCGACTGAGACGCCGCACCCTCCCCGGAGGTTCGCCCGCGTCAGCCGAGGGACGTGAGGTCGAGGGCGGCGAGCCGCTCGGGGTCGGCGAGGATGTCGATGGCGGCGATCCGCCCGTCGGCGACCGTGAAGGCCAGCAGCGAGAAGGGCCGCCCGTGGCTGACGGCCACGACCGCCGCCGTGCCGTTGACCAGCGCGGGCGTCAGCTCGTAGGGCGGGTGCCGGAACGTGAGCGCCTGCCTCGCCACGGTCTCCGCGCCGCGCACCTCCCGCCAGCCGCCGGGCACCGCGCCCTGGTCGGCCCGCAGCACCACGTCCGGGTCGAGGACGGCGACGAGCGCCTCGAAGTCCCCGCCGGTCGCCGCCGCCTGGAACGCCTCCACGACCTCGCGCTGCCGCGCCAGGTCGCGTTCGGGCACGGGCACCGAGCCGCGCACCCTCCGCCGCGCCCTGCTGGCGAGCTGCCGGGACGCGGCGGGCGAGCGCCCCACGATCGGCGCGATCTCCTCGAACGGCACCGCGAACAGGTCGTGCAGGACGAACGCCAGCCGTTCCGCGGGCGTGAGCGACTGCAGGACGACCAGCAGCGCGAGCCCGACCGAGTCGGCCAGCACCGCCCGCTGCTCCGGATCGACCCCGTCGACCGAGCTGACCACGGGATCCGGCAGCCGCTCGTCGAGCGGCGTCTCGCGCCGCGACGTCCGGGACCGCAGCATGTCCATGCACACCCGCCCGACCACCGTGGTCAGCCACCCGCCGAGGTTCTGCACGGCGTCGGCGTCGGTCCGGCTGAGCCGCAGCCACGCCTCCTGCACGGCGTCGTCGGCCTCGGCGAGCGACCCGAGCATCCGGTAGGCGACGGCCTTCAGATGCCCCCGGTGGTCCTCGAACCGCTCGGCCAGAAACTCCCGCTCGTCCATCGACCCCATCCTCCGTTCGGCCACGTCACAGCTATGACGCGCCCGACCGCGAGTATGTGACGGGTCCGGCCGTGCCGGATCCGGGACTCCCGCCCGGCCGGGAGGGCGGAGTGATCCCTTGTGCGGGCGGCGGGGCGGGCCTAGCGTTCGGCGGAGTGGGAGGGAGAGCCTGTGGACGACTCGGACGCGCGGCGGATGTGGACGGTGCTGGAGCCGCTGCACGTGGTGACGTACTTCTCACCGGAGAGCCTCGGGGCCTTCAAGGAGGTCGGGCTCCGGGGCTTCTGGATGGGATATTTCGGCGGACGGGCCGCGCCGCTCGGGCCGGTGGCGGCGGGCGTGGTCGAGGCGACGTTCTTCGGGTTCCACCCGGCGCGGGTGCGGCGGGCCGTCCCGGACGCGTGGGGGTTCGCGGCGCCGGAGGCCATCCTGCGGGCGCGGAGCGAGGCGGCGGCGGCGAACCTGCGGCGGGTCGCGCCGGGGATCGAGGACGCCGCGCCCGAGATCGTGCCCCTGCTCGCGAGGGTCGTCGACGCGGCGGACGGCGCCGGGCGCCCCCTGTTCGCCGCCAACCGCGACCTCGGCCTGCCGGATGATCCCGTGGAGGCGCTCTGGCAGCTCGCCACGTCGCTGCGGGAGCACCGGGGCGACGGGCATGTGGCGGCGCTGACCGCCGAGGGGCTCGGCGGGCTGGAGGCGAACGTCCTGGCCAGCGGGGTCGGAGCCGTCCCGGGGGACATGGTGTCCAAGGCGCGCGGCTGGTCGGAGGAGGAGTGGCGGGAGGCGTCGGCCGCCCTCGCCGCGCGCGGGCTCCTGGACGGGGACGCGGCGACCGGCACCGGCCGGGCCCTCAGGGCGGAGGTCGAGCGGCGCACCGACGCGCTCGCGGCGCCGCCCTTCCGGGTCCTGGACGACCCGGAAGGGCTCTACCGGACGCTCGTGCCGTTCGCGCGGGCCGTGGCCGACGCGGGCGAGGTCCCCTTCCCCAACCCGGTCGGCGTGCCCCGAGTCGACTAGTGCTGGGTCGGGGACGGGAACTTCGTGGTCTCCACGGGGACCGTGACGCGCTCGATCCCCGCGGCCGCGTAGGCGGCCTCCTCGTCCAGCGTCTCGTGTTCGAGGAGGACGCGGGCGAGGGAGTCCAGCTTGTCGCGGTTGGCGCGGAGGGTCTCCAGGGCCTCGGCGTAGCACTCGTCCACGATGCGGCGGGCCTCCAGGTCGACCGCGTCGAGGGTGCCCTGGGCGGCGTACTGGCCCATCGGGTCCATGCCGTCGGCGGGCAGGATCGACAGCGGGCCGACCTTCGGGGACATGCCCCAGCGGCCGACCATGCCGCGGGCGATCTTGGTGACCTGCTCCAGGTCGCTCTCCGACCCGGTGGTGATCACGCCGAAGACCAGCTCCTCGGCGGCCATCCCGCCGAGCGCGCCGATGATGCGGCCGCGCAGGTAGCGCTCGTCGTAGGCGTACCGGTCGCTCTCGGGGGTCGACACGGTGACGCCGAGCGCGCGGCCGTGCGGCACGATCGTGATCTTGCGGACGGGGTCGGCGCCCGGCTGGAGCATGCCGAGCAGGCCGTGCCCGGACTCGTGGTAGGACGTGCGGCGCCGCTCCTCGAACGGCATGACCAGCGAGCGGCGGGTGCCGAGCTGCACCTTCTCCAGCGCGGACTGGAAGTCGGCCATGTCGACCGCGCCCTTCTCGCGCTTGACGGCGAGCAGGGCGGCCTCGTTGACCAGGTTGGCGAGCTCCGCGCCCGTCATGCCCGGCGTCATCTTGGCGACGGAGGTGATGTCGGAGTCGCCCGCGAGCGGCACCTCGCGGGTGTGGACGCGCAGGATCGCGACGCGCCCGTCCAGGTCGGGCGGGGCGACGGCGACCTGGCGGTCGAACCGGCCGGGGCGCATGAGCGCCGGGTCCAGGATGTCGGGGCGGTTGGTCGCGGCGATCACGACGACGCCCTCCGAGCCGGAGAACCCGTCCATCTCGGTGAGGATCTGGTTGAGGGTCTGCTCGCGCTCGTCGTGGCCGCCCATGCTGGCGCCGCTCCCGCGGGCCCGCCCGATCGTGTCGATCTCGTCGATGAAGATGATCGACGGGGCGGTCTTGCGCGCCTCGGTGAACAGCTCGCGGACGCGGGCCGCGCCGACCCCCACGACCATCTCGATGAACTCCGACGCGGCGGCGGAGTAGAACGGCACGTCGGCCTCGCCCGCGACGGCGCGGGCCAGCAGCGTCTTGCCGGTGCCGGGCGAGCCGGTGAGCAGCACCCCGCGGGGGACACGGGCGCCCATCCGCCGGTACTTGCCGGGGTCCTTGAGGAAGTCGACGATCTCGCTCAGCTCGGCCTCGACCTCGTCGATCCCCGCGACGTCGGCGAACGTGGCGCGCTTCTCGTCCGGCTGGACGGGCTTGGGGGACCGGCCGAAGCCGCCCATGATCCCGCCGCCTCCGCCGCCCGACATCCGGCGCTGGAGCCAGACCATCACGCCGATCCACAGGCCGACGAACAGCAGCGTCGGCAGCAGCGAGAGCAGGAGGTTGGCGAGCAGCCCCCGGTCCTCGCTGACGGGCTTGGCCTCGACCTGGACGCCCTTCCGCACCATCTCGGTGTAGATCTTGTCGTCGGCGAACGCGGGGCGCAGCGTCTCGAACGAGGTGTAGGTCTTCTTCGTGTCGGCCTGGCCGGGCACCTGCTGGGCGTTCTTCAGCTTCCCCTGGATCTGGTAGCCCTTGGTGTAGACGTCCTTGACGTTGCCCGCCGACACCTGCTGCGTGAACGCGGTGTAGGGCACCGACACCCGCTCCTGCTTGCCGGTGATGTGCATCGAGGCGTAGCTCAGCCCGAACACGACGGCCAGGAGCAGCCAGAACAGGTAGGTGTTGCGGCCGGGTTTCCAGCCGCCGCCGAAGCCGCGCGCGCGTCGCTCCGGCCGCCGCTCCGGCACCCCTTCGGCCCGCCAGGGCTGCTCGGGGTCGTTGCGGGGCGGGACCGACTGGCGCCTGTCGGGTTCGCCGGGGCCTCCTCGGCGCGCCGCCTCGCTCGGCTGCGGCGCGGGTCGCTTGGACGGCACGACTGACCTTCCCCCCGTACACGTCACCAGGCCGGGGCCGGTGAACACGATCTTCCCGGGCGCGTGCCCGCGGGTCGCGGTTGCGCGCAAGCCCGGTTGCGGGCTCCGGGGGAGTAAACGGCGTACGGCCCCCGGACGTTCCCTCTTGCCAAAGCTAATCCTCTTAGCTAGCCTGTTGGCTAACAAGCTTAGCCAGTTGCAAAAAGTCATTAGCCAAGGAGGCCGCCATGATCCGCCGCGTCGTCGTCACCGCCCTCACCGTCCCGGTCCTGGCCGCCGGCGGCCTGCTCGCCTGGGGCGAGCTGGCGCCGCACGAGGTCAGCAGCACCGTCGAGATCGCCGCGCCCGCCGACAAGGTCTACGGCATCCTCACCGACTTCGGCAGCTTCCCGGAGTGGAACCCGTTCATCGTCAAGGCCGAGGGCGAGCCGAGGAAGGGCGCGCGGCTCCGCAACGTGCTGCGCGACTCCGGCGGAAGCTCGATGACGTTCGAGCCGAAGGTCCTCGCCGCCGAGCCGGGCCGAGAGCTGCGCTGGATCGGGCGCCTGTGGGTGCCCGGGATCGTGGACGGGGAGCACTACTTCCGGATCGAGCCCGCCGGGCAGGGCCGCGTCCGCCTCACCCAGGGCGAGCGGTTCAGCGGCGCGCTCGTCCCGGTCGCGGGCGGCCAGCTCAAGATGGAGGACGAGTTCGCCGCCATGAACGCCGCCCTCAAGGCCCGCGCCGAAGCGTCCTGACGCGGGCGTCAGCGGGCGGGGCCGGGGCCGGCGAAGCCGTACTTGCCCAGCAGCTTCTGCGCCTCGGGCGTGCTCAGCCACGACACGAACGCGTTCGCCTCGTCCAGGTGGTGGCCGCCCCTGACGGCCGACGCCGGATAGGCCGCCGTGACGTTGAGGTTCGCCGGGATCGGGACGCTGCTCGCCGCCGCCCCCGCCGACCCCAGGTCGGTGATGTAGACGAGGCCGGCGTCGGCGTCCCCGGTGCGGATCCGGTCCAGTACCGCGCGGGCGCTGATCTCCTCCGACCTCCAACGCACGCTCACCCCGGCCCGCGCCAGGACCTGCCGGGCGTACCGTCCGACCGGGACGATCTCGGCCCCCGCCACGACCCGCAGCCCCGGTCGCGCGAGGTCGCGCACGTCGCGGATGCCGCGCGGGTTGCCGGGCGCGACCGCGATCGTCATCGAGTTGTGCGCGATGACCGGGCGGGGGCCGGTCAGGTAGCGGTCGGCCTTCCGCATGCTCGCCTCGTCCGCCGTCACCAGGACGTCGCCGGGGTCGTGATCGGACAGCCGGCCCGCCATCTCCTGCGACCCGCCGAACTCCAGCCTCACCTTCACGCCAGGGTTGGCCTGCGAATACGCCAGACCCATCTCCCCGAACGCCTCGGTCAGCGACGAGGCCGCGAGGACCCTCAGCGTCACCGGGCCCGACGAACCGCCGCAGCCCGCCGTGAGGCCGAGCAGCACGAGAACGGTGAGCAGCGCGGATGCTCGGGGGCGGCGCCGGCCGGGGGAGTCGGGCATATGGCCCGATCTTAGGGTCCCAGGGCATTCGCTCCCGTGATTCCGCCCTGGCGTGTCAGTGCCCCGCACTAGTGTTCCGGATAGCTGGAGATCACTTCCCCGGAGGCCCGACGATGTCGCTCGACCTGATGGAATCGCTGCCCGGCGACTGGCGGGAGCGGCTCGACCCGCTGCTCGACCCGATCGCCACCGCCGCCCTTGAGGCATTCGTGGCCGCCGAGTACGCCGAGCAGACCGTCTACCCCCCGCAGGCCGACCTGTTCAACGCGTTCAGGCACTGCGCGTACGAGAACACCCGCGTCCTGATCCTCGGGCAGGACCCCTACCACGGCCCCGGCCAGGCGCACGGGCTCAGCTTCAGCGTCCGCGAGGGCGTGCGGCTGCCCCCGTCGCTGCGCAACATCTACAAGGAGCTGGCCGCCGACCTGGAGATCCCGCCCGCGGGGTCCGGAGACCTCACCCGGTGGGCCGACCAGGGCGTCCTGCTGCTCAACGCGGTGCTGACCGTCCGCGCGGGCGACGCCGGGTCGCACGCCGGCAAGGGCTGGGAGGACTTCACCGACGCCGCGATCCGCGCCCTCAACGACAAGACCGACCGCGTCGTCTTCGTGCTCTGGGGCGCCTACGCGCGCAAGAAGGCCCGCCTCATCACCGGCCCCCAGCACACCGTGATCGAGTCGGCCCACCCGAGCCCGCTCAGCGCCAAGAAGTTCTTCGGCACGCGCCCCTTCAGCGCCGTGAACAAGGCCCTGGTGGACGCGGGCCGCTCCGAGATCGACTGGAACCTCGCCTAGGACACCCCGCAGCGACCTCAGCCGCCACGCGAGTGCGTAGCTGACCGGTGGGGCGAAGCCGAAGGCGAGCCCCACCGGGAAGATCGCGAAGCGATGCCGCACTCGCCAAAGGCGCGGTCACGGCCGCGAGCCGCCAGGCGAGCGGTTGGGGGCCGGGGCTTCGTGAGTACGGTCGCCAGGCGAGCGGTTGGGGGCCGGGGCTTCGTGAGTACGGTCGCCACGCGAGCGGTCGTGGGCCGGGGCTTTCATGAACACAACCGCATGATCACCCATGCGGGGGAGCCGGGCGGTTCCGGTTCCCCCGGCGGCGGGAGGCGGGGCGGCGGGCGTTCGGGTGAGCATGGCGGGCATGACCGTTTCAGCTCATCCGCTGCCGGGACGCGGCGCCGCCGGGGTCCCGGGCGCGGGGCCCGGACGTGTCCGCCTGGCGGTCTGCGTCGCGACCGTCGCCGCCTGCGTCCCCTACCTGACCATCAAGATCGCTTGGCTGTCCGGCAGCACGGTCGGCTGGAACGACGTCGACGCCGCGAAGGACTCCGCGCTCTACGTCGGCAACGCGATCACGATGGCCATGGACGCGGCGGCCGTGCTCGTCGCGCTGGCGTTCACGTTCCGGTGGGGGCTGCGGATCCCGGCGTGGGCCGTCCTGGCGCCGATCTGGATCGCGGCCGGGCTGCTCGCGCCGATCGTCGTGGCCGTCCCGCTGGGGTCGGCGTTGCAGACGCTCACCTCGTCGGAGTCCCTGACCGGGACCGACAACGGCCTCCAGGGCTGGGTCTACGCCGTCGTGTACTCGGGATTCACGGTGCAGGGCCTCGGGCTGCTGGCGGCGTTCGTCCTCTACGCGCGGACGCGGTGGCCCGGCGTCTTCACCAGCCGGACCAGGGACCTCCCCGAGGGCGCGACCCACGCGCTCCAGAGACTCCTCGCGTTCGGGGCGGCGGGGCTGGCGGCCGTCGTCGCGCTCGCCGACCTCTTCTGGGCCCTCGGCGGGACGGCCGGGCTCACCGCCGAGGAGATCCAGGACCGGACCGTCCTTCGACACGCGGTCGACGGCGTCTCAGGTCTGCTGACGGCCGCCGGGGCGGGCGCGCTGCTCCTGATCGTCCTGCGCGCCGGACGCCCCCGCGGGTTCGTGCCGCCGCTCGCCGCCGCGTGGGTGGGGTCGGGGGCGACGTTCGCCGGGTCCCTGTACGCCCTGCTGGTGATGCTCGGGCGCCCGGCGCACCTGGCGTCCGGCTTCACGGTCGCCGAGGCCATGACGGCGCTCGCCGGGGTGCTCGCGGGGCTCGTCATGGGCCTGACCGGCGCCGTCCTGCTCGTGGAGCGGGATGGTCAGATGGCGAGGCCGATCGCCAGCAGCACCCCGTAGGCGATCTGCAGCCGACCGGTCTCGCCCAGCACCGGGATCAGGGCGGGGCCGACCGCGCCGTTCAGCACCTTCTGCGTGGGCGGCACCGACAGCGGCGCCGCCAGCAGCGCGATCAGCACCCACGGGTGCGGGGCGGCCAGCCCGAGGACGATCATGAACGGCAGCGCGGTGCAGACCGCGTACATGATCCGCGTCCAGCGGTCGCCGACGACGACGGCCAGGGTCCGCTTGCCCGAGACGCGGTCGGTGGGGATGTCGCGCAGGTTGTTGGCGACCAGCAGCCCGCAGGCCAGCAGCCCGATCGGCACCGCCGCGACCCACGCCTCCCACGGCAGCCCCTCCACCTGGACGTAGGCCGTCCCGACGACGGCGACCAGGCCGAAGAACACGAACACCGAGATCTCGCCGAGCGCGCGGTAGCCGTAGGGGGTCTTGCCGCCGGTGTAGTACCAGGCCGCCAGGATCGCGAACGCGCCGATCAGCACCAGCCACCACGTCGTCACGGCGGCGAGGACGAGGCCCGCCACGCCCGCGACGGTGAAGGCGCCGAGCGCGGCGGCCAGCACCTGCCTGGGCGGCGCGACCTTGGACCCGACGAGCCGCAGCGGCCCGACGCGTTTCTCGTCGGTGCCGCGGATGCCGTCGCAGTAGTCGTTGGAGTAGTTCACGCCGATCTGCAGGACCAGGGCCACGACGGCGGCGAGCAGCGCGCGCCACCAGACGGCGTGGTCCGCGCCGACCGCGACCCCGGTGCCGACGACGACGGGGACGAGCGAGGTGGGCAGCGTGCGAGGCCGGGCGCCGGCGACCCACTGGGAGAGCGTTGCCAAAGTTATCCCGGGTTCTCGTGCGATGACAGGGGACTATCCCTTCGATTGTCCACGATCATGATCACTGCTCGGGCGCAGCCGCAGCGACATCGCGAGGCCGAGCGCCAGGATCGCGGCGGTGGCGAGCGCCCCGTGCCTGGTCGCCACCGCGAGGCTGGCGTCGGCGGCGTGCGCCTCGGCGCCCATACCCGGGGTGTCGTGCAGGTCACGTCCGTAGGTCCCGGCGCTGTCGCGCAGCTCGCGGGTGATGGCGGCCTGCCGCTCGGGCGGCAGCCCGGACCCGGCGAGCCGGTCGCTCATCGCGTGCCCGAGGCCGGTCGCGAACACCGTCCCGATCAGGGCGATGCCGAGCGCCGCGCCGACCTGGCGGGCGGTGGACTGGGTGCCGGACGCCTGCCCGGCCAGCGCGGGCGGCACGTCCGCCAGCGAGACGTTGGTGAGCTGCGCCGAGGTCAGGCCGAGGCCGAACCCGTACAGCAACATCCAGGGCGCGAGCCCGAACCCGGTGGTGGACGCCGACACGGTGAGGCCGAGCGCGAGGACGGCCGCGACCTCCAGCACCATGCCGATCTGCACGACCCGGTGCGCGCCGCGCCTGTTCGCGAGCCGGCCCGCGTACCCGCCCGACAGGAACGCGCCGACCGCCAGCGGCAGGATCGCCACGCTGATCTGGAGCGGGGACGTCCCGTGCACGCCGAGCAGGAACAGCGGCAGGATGAACAGCAGCCCCAGCTCGCCCACGCTGATCAGCGACGAGGCCAGGTTGCCGTGCCGGAAGTTCGCGATGCGGAACAGCGCCAGGTCGAGCATGACCGCGCGCCCCGCCGCCGCCCGCGCCCGCTCGACCACGACCAGCACCGCGACCAGCGCGATCCCGAGCGCGAGGACGATCGGGACCGGCGACAGACCGGTGCCCGGCCACTCGAACGCGCCGATCGACATCGGACGCGCCGCCGCCCACCAGCCGTAGGTCTGGCCCTCGATCAGCCCGAACACCAGCGCGCCGAGCCCGAGCGCCGACAGCAGCCCGCCGACCCAGTCGATCTCCCGCCATGCGCTCCCGGACCGGTCTCCTGCGGGGGGACGACCCCCCATGCCCCCCGGAACGGCGGGTTCCGCCCGCGTCTCGGGCATCAGGGCGAGAGCGCCCACCACGAGCGCGGCGCCGAGCGGCAGGTTGATCCCGAACGCCCAGCGCCAGCCGCCACCGGTGGCGACCGCGCCGCCCACCAGCGGGCCGAGCGCGGCCATGCCGCTGATCAGCGACCCCCAGATGCCGAACGCGATCGCGCGGTCGCGGCCGGTGAACATCGCGTTCACCGTGGACAGCGTCGCCGGAAGGATCATGGAAGCGCCGACGCCCTGCAGCGCCCGCGCGCCGACCAGCGTCCCGGCGCCGCCCGCGAGCGCCGCGAGCAGGCTCGCGACCGAGAACACCGCGACGCCGAGGACGAACATGCGGCGGCGCCCGAACAGGTCGCCCGCCCGCCCGAACGGGATCAGCAGCGCGGCGAACACCAGCGAGTAGACCGAGGTCACCCACTCCGCGCCGGTGGTCGTGAGGTCCAGCCCGGTGACGATCCGGGGGAGCAGGACGCCGACGATCGTGGCGTCGACCACGATCAGCGAGACGCCGAGGCTGATGACGACCATGCCGAGCCAGCGGCGGCGGCCGGCGCGCGACGGCCCCGCCGAGACATGCGGCGGCGGGCTCAGGGAGGTGGACTCGGGCACGACTTCAAAGATATGGCCGGACGCCCCGTGCCCTTCACCGACCCCTGCCGAACGCCCCGCCCCGCCTACAATTCGTCGGCGATGCCGGTGTGCAGGCGGATCTGCCGGACGGGCTCGCCCATGTCGAGCGTCCTGGCCGTCCCGTCGGGGGCCCAGCCCGCCGAGCCGAGGAACCCCCGCGTCACCGCGTCGTCCTCGAACGCCCAGGTGGTCAGCGTGCGGAAGCCGTCCTCGCGGAGCAGGTCCACGGAGGCGGCCAGCAGCCTGCTGCCGTGCCCGGCGCGGCCGTGCGTCGGGTCGACCAGCAGCGCGACGAGTTCGGCGTCCGCCGCCGGGTCGAGGTCGGCGTCCTCGGCGGGGGCGTGCGCGGCGAACCCGACCACCAGGTCGTTCGCCACCGCGACCAGCAGCCGGTGGCGCGGGGACGGGGGCGACACCGCCGCGTCCGCCCACCGCTCCCGCCAGGCCGCGAGCGCCTCGGGACCGGTCACCCTCGTGAGGACCTCCGGCGGGAGCAGGTCCCGGTAGCCGAGCCGCCAGGCGCGCACCTGGATGTCGGCGACGGCGGCGGCGTCCGCGCGCCGGGCGGGCCGCACGCCCACATCGGCCATGGCGTCACGTGTCCTCTCGTCCGGGATCACCGCTCACCCTAGGGGGACGCGTGAGGTCGCGCTCGCACCGGAGGTGGGTGACGACGTGCCCGCGCAGCTCCGTCTGCTCCCGCGCCGTCTCCGTCAGCCCCGCCCGCGCGTAGAAGCGCCGGGCCCGCGTGTTGGTGTCGAGCACCCACAGGACGAGCCGGTCGTACCCGGACGCGCGGCTCTCGTCCACCACCCGCTCCAGCAGGGCGCGGCCCACGCCGTCCGACCAGAACTCCGGCGCGACGTACAGCGAGTAGAGCTCGACGCGGGACGACGCGGAGGTGTCGCGCGGCCGCCGCTCGGGCCCGAAGGCCGCCATCCCCGCCGGGACGCCGTCGACCTCGGCCAGCAGCATCCGGCCGTGCGGGTTCGCCTCCGGCCACCGGCGCCGCCGCTCGACCTCGTCCGGGCCGGTGAGGTCGTCGATCACCCGCCCGGGGGAGCAGCCCCGCGTAGCCCGCCCGCCACGACGCGGCGCGGGCGGCCTCGATCGCCTCGGCGTCCTCCGCCCCCGCGAAACGGATCGTCAGCACGTCGCGAGGATACGGCTCAGCGCGCGGGCGCCGCGCCGGCCGGGGGGCGGCGCCGGGCGCGGTAGGCGCGGGTCTTGGTGCGGTTCCCGCAGGTCTTCATCGAGCACCAGGCGCGGGAGCGGTTCTTGGAGGTGTCGAGGAACGCCCAGCGGCAGGTGTCCTCCTCGCAGACCTTGAGCCGGGCCCAGGTCCCGGCGGCCGCCGCGTCCATGATCGCCGAGGCGACGCGGGCGAGGCCGGCGGCGGCCGCCGCGGCGCCGCCCGCCGGGACGAGCGCCGGGCGGGGCCCGTCGAGGACGACCCGCAGGGGGAGCTCGGCGAGCACGTCGTCGAGGTCGCAGACCTCCTCGTCCGTCGGCCCCCGGTGGGCGAGCATCGCGGCGCGCAGCCCCTCGCGCAGGGCGATCCCCATGGCGAGGTCGGCGTCGCCCGTCGCGGTGCCGGACGGGACGAGCCCGCGCTCGGTGAGCCAGCGCGCGAGGTCGGCGGGTGCGGCGAGCCCGTCGGTGCCGGAGTCGACGTCGAGCGTGTTGACGAAGTCCCGCAGCAGCAGCGCGGCGTCCTCACCGGGACCAGCGTCGGCCATCACCCCTCCTGCCTGTCACCGAGCACCCTACCCAACCCACAACACCGGCATTCCTGCTTTGGTGGTTGCAGCATGAGCGACACCAGCGTTACGGTTTAGCTGGTGTCAACGATGGGAGAGCGAATGAACGCCCTGCCCTACCTGGCGGACCTGGCGACGCGGCACGCGTGGGCGCGGCGGCAGTACGCGCGGCTGCACGCCGACCTCGTCGAGGCGCGCCTCGCCGCCCGCGCGGAGGCGCTGGAGCGCGCCGAGCGCAGGTCGAGGCGCGTCCACGACCTGATCGGACGGTGCCGGAGCCGCGGCGCCGGCCGCCCGCCGGAGCCGAGGCGATGAGTTCCGCTTCTGCGCGGCCCGCCGAGTCAGGGGGAGGTCAGCGCGGCAGGACGGAGGCCAGCCGCCGGACGCCCTCGGCCAGCTCCGCCTCCGAGGCCGCCGTGCCGTAGCTGATCCGCAGGTGAGGGGCCGGGGCCTCGGCGGGGAAGAACGGGCGCCCGGCGCTGACCAGGACGCCCGCGCGGAGCGCCGCCTCGGCCAGGTCCACGTCGTCCACTCCCTCGGGCAGCCGCAGCCACATGTGGAAGCCGCCCGCCGGACGGCTCGTCCGCACCTCCGGCAGGTCGCGCGCGATCGCGGCGAGGACGGCGTCGCGCCGCGACCGCAGCGCCGCGCGGACGGTGCGCAGGTGCCGGGGCCAGCCCGGCGAGCTGACCAGTTCGAGCAGGGTCTCCTGCAACGGCCGCGCGGGGAAGAACTCCTCGACGAGCTGCGTCGCGCGGATCCGCTCGGCGACCGGGCCGCGCGCGATCACCGCGGCGACCCGCAGGCTCGGCGCGGTGGCCTTGGTGAGCGAGGCGATGTGCACGACGCGGCCCTCGCCGTCCCGCGCGACCAGCGGCGGCGGGGGCGGGTCGATGCCGAGGTGCCGCGCGAAGTCGTCCTCGACCACGAACGCGCCCGCCGCCCGCGCCACCGCGAGCACCCGCTCGCGCCGCTCCGCCGACAGCACCGCCCCGGTCGGGTTGTGGAAGGCGGGCTGGCAGTACAGCACCCGCGCGCCGCTCATCGCGAACGCCTCGGCGAGCAGGTCGGGCCGCACGCCGCCCGCGTCCACCGGGACGGGCACCGGGTGCAGCCCGCTCGCCCGCGCCACCGCGAGCACGCCCAGGTAGGTCGGCGACTCCACCAGCACCGGCGCGCCGGGCGGCAGCAGCGCCCGCAGCACGGTCGTCAGCGACTGCTGCCCGCCGCTGGTGATCACCACGTCGGACGGCGCGACGCCGCCGCCGACCGTCCGGGCGAACCAGGCGCGCAGCTCGGGCAGGCCGCCGAGCGCGGGCATCTCCCACGCGTCCGGCCGCCGGGCCGCCCTGGCCGCCGCCGTCGCGAGCGCGCGGACCGGCTGGAGCGTCGGGTGCAGGTACCCACCGCTGAGCGCGGCCGTGCCCTCCGGCGCGGGCGTGAGCAGCCACGACACCCCGGAGGCGTCGACCGCCCGGTCGCCGAGCGTCACCGCCTGCCAGCCCGGGTCGGACGGCTCGGCGGGCGCCGGGCGGTCGGCGGCGAACGTGCCGCTCCCCGGGCGGGTGACGACCAGCCCCTCGGCGGCGAGCAGCCCCAGCGCCCGCGAGACCGTCACCGGGCTGACCCGGTGCCGCTCGACCAGCGACCGGCTCGACGGCAGCCGCTCCCCAGGATTCAGCCCGCGCACCTCCGCGCGCAGCCGATCCGCCAGGGAGAGCACGCTGCTATCGTGTTGCATGAGGAATCACGATAGCGCTACCGCCTCCACGCCGGTAGCGGCCGGCGGGCTGTGGCTCGCCTCGATCGGTGTCCTGATCTACTCCTTCACCTTCCCCGGCACCGAGTTCGGGCTGGAGGGGCTCGACCCCTACGTGATCGGCGTCGGCCGGTCCGCCGCCGCGGCCGGGCTCGCCGCGATCGCGCTCCTGGCGGTGCGCGCCCGGCGGCCCCGGCGCGACCAGCTCCCCGGGCTCGCGGTCGTCTGCGCCGGAGTGATCTTCGGGTTCCCGGTGCTGACCACGCTCGCGCTCGACCGGGGCGCCTCCTCCGGCCACTCCGCCGTCGTGATCGGGCTGCTGCCCGCCGCGACCGCCGTGCTCGCCGTCCTGCGCGCGGGGGAACGGCCCTCCCGCGCGTTCTGGCTCGCGAGCGGGGCGGGCGCCGCCTGCGTCACCGGCTTCGCGCTCGTGCGCGGCGCGGGCCGCCTCACGGTCGGCGACCTGCTGCTGTTCGCCGCGCTGCTGGCCGCCGCCGCCGGATACGCCGAGGGCGCGCGGCTCACCCGCGACATGCCCGGCTGGCGCGTGATCTCCTGGGCGCTGGTCCTGGCCGCGCCGGTCACCGTCCCGGTGACGGGCTGGCTGCTGGCCACCACCGGCCCGCACTGGACGGGGCGCGCCGCCCTCGGCTTCGGCTACGTGACCGCGTTCTCCGCCTACCTCGGCTTCTTCGCCTGGTACGAGGGCCTGGCGCGGGCCGGGATCGCCCGCGCCAGCCAGGTGCAGCTGACCCAGCCCGTCCTGACGCTGGTGTGGTCGGCCCTCCTGCTGGAGGAGTCGATCGACGCCACCACCGCGCTCGCCGCCGTCGGCGTCCTCGTGTGCGTGGCGCTGACCCAGCGGACGCGCGTCCGCCGGGACGCGCCGGCGGCGCGCGGCCGGGTCCGGTCAGTCCCGGACGATCTGTACCAGCAGCGTGACGACCCCGACGCCCACGCCGATCGGGACGGCGGCCCCGGGCGCGGCGGCGCACAGGGCGGCGGCGCCCACCGCGGCGATCAGGATCACCAGGGCGCGCGTGCTGAGCAGGGGTTTCGGTTCGGCCCGGTTCGGTCGTCCTCGCATGACGCTCGACCTCCATCCCGATGAAACGGGGTTCGGACCGGGCGGCTCACGCCTCGCAGCGGAGGGGCGCGGACCCTGCCGGGTCCGCGTCCGACGAACCGCCTGGTCACCACATCGTTCCGGCGGTGTCAACGGATCGCGCGCGCGACCCGCGATCCCGACCGAAACATGATCGTCCCGTGGCCGCCGCATGCCGTCCGCGCCCGAACCGCCCCACTGATCCGCGATCATGGCGGGATGCGGCGATCGGGTGGAACGTCCTGGCGGCGGCTGCTCCTGCGCTCCCTGCGCTGGACGGCCTGGGCGGCGGCCTACGCGCTGGGGCTCGCCGCGATCACCGTCAGCGGCGCCTTCGTGTGGTGGCAGCGGGAGCCGCGCGCGCCCGGCACGGAGGTGAACGCGCTGTGGGCGCGGCACCAGTGGGTGGGGGAGCCGCACACCGACGCCGAGTACCGCGCGTTCGCGGGTCTGCTCAAGCGCAACCGGATCACCGACGTGTACTTCCACGCCGGCCCCTTCGAGGCGGACGGGACCGTCCCCCCGGCCAAGTACCGCTACGCCAAGCAGCTCCTCGGGGCCGTGCGCGAGTACGCGCCGGGCGTCCGCGCGCAGGCGTACCTGGGCCAGATCCGGACGGTCGAGGGCCACGGGGTCACCGACCTCGACGACCCGGCCGTCCGCGCGCGGGTGCTGGGCAGCGACGCGGCGCTCCTCGACGCCGGGTTCGACGGCATCCACTACGACTTCGAGCCGATCTACCCCGACGACACCGCGTTCCTGGCGCTGATGGACGCCACGCGCGCCCTGACCCGGTCCCGGGGGCGGCTGCTGTCGGTCGCGCTGGAGCAGCCGACGCTGTTCGACGCGCTCCAGCCCGTCTACAAGGCGCTCGTGCCGCGGCACGGGCCGGTGCACTACCCGCCGCGTCCGACCAGGGAGTTCCTCCTCAGGATCGCCGACCGGGCGGACCAGGTCGCGATCATGACCTACGACGTGTCGCTGCCGACGAAGGCGCTGGCCGGATGGCACTTCGCCCGGCACACCCGCTGGACGCTGGAGCTGATCGGGGACCGCACGACGGTGTTCATGGGCGTCCCGACGTACCGGCCGCTGGTGCCGTGGGCGGAGGACCTCGCGGTCGCGCTCCGGGGCATCCGGCGCGGCGTGGACGACCTGGAGCGGCCGCCGAAACGCCCCTTCGGCGTGGGCGTCTACGCGGACTGGACGACCGACGACGCCGAGTGGGCGCGCTACCGCGCGGAATGGCCCGCCGGGACGGCCGCCGCCGGGGCCGCTCGCTGAACCACCCGCCGGGCACCCGATCGGGATGCCGCGGGCAACGCCAGGGCGAGCAGGGTCATGTTATCCAACCGAGTCCGGGAAGTGGCCGGACTGACCCCGTAACGTCGCGTTTGCGTGCAACGATGTGGTGATGGAGCCGCCGCCACGCGTACCCCCGAGCGTGTGGCGGCGGATCCTCCAGAAGCGCGGCCGGATCCCGGCCGCCGAGCCCGTTTTCGGCGGTGCGCGGGCGATGTCCCCCGCCCGGTTCCGGCCCGCGGGCGGCGGCCCGGGGCGCCAGGGCGGGATATTCCCTGACTAGGAGGGACCTGCGGGTCCACGCCGACCGGCCGGAACGGTACCGTTCGATGCATGGCACCCAGCACAACGACCGACGCGCCGTTCGGGCGGATGCTGACCGCGATGGTCACTCCGTTCCTGCCCGACGGCGGCGTCGACTACGACGGCGCCGCGCGCCTCGCGACCCATCTGGTCGACGAGCGGCGCCATGACGGCCTCGTCGTCAGCGGGACGACGGGCGAGTCGCCGACGACGAGCGACGAGGAGAAGTCCACCCTGCTGCGCGCGGTCATCGAGGCGGTCGGCGACCGCGCGGTGATCGTCGCCGGTGCCGGGACGAACCACACCGAGCACACGCTGAAACTCGCGCGGCAGGCCGAGGCCGCCGGCGCGCACGGCCTGCTGGTGGTCACGCCGTACTACAACAAGCCGCCGCAGGAGGGGCTCGTCCGCCACTTCACGGCGGTCGCCGACGCCACCGGCCTGCCCGCGATGCTCTACGACATCCCGGGCCGCACCGGGGTGCCGATCCACAACGAGACGCTGCTGCGGCTCGCCGAGCACCCCCGGATCCTCGCCGTCAAGGACGCCAAGGGCGACCTTTTCGGCGCCTCCCGGGTAATGGCCGAGACCGACCTCGTGTGGTACTCCGGCGACGACGTGCTCAACCTGCCGTGGCTGTCGGTCGGGGCGGCGGGCTTCGTCAGCGTGGTCGGGCATGTCGTCGGCACCGAGCTCCATGAGATGATCGACGCATACCGCGCCGGTGAGCACGGTCGGGCGCTGGACATCCACCGCCGGCTGCTGCCCGTGGTCACCGCGATCATGACACGCACGCAGGGCGCCATCGCCGTCAAGGCAGCGCTGAACCTGCTCGGCCTCCCCGGAGGCGGCCCGCTCCGCGCGCCGCTGGTGGAGGCCACGCCGGAGTTCGCGGCACGCCTGCGTGAGGACCTGACGACAGGGGGAGTAAAAGTGCCCGAAACGATCCCGGAGGTCGCCCGGTGAGCCATCCTCACCCGGAGCTCTCCGACCCGCCCGAACCGCCCGCGGACGGCCTGCGCATCGTCGCGCTCGGCGGCCTCGGTGAGATCGGCCGCAACATGACGGTGTACGAGTACGGCGGACGCCTGCTCGTCGTCGACTGCGGCGTGCTCTTCCCCGAGACCGAGCAGCCCGGGATCGACCTGATCCTGCCCGACTTCGACTACATCAGGGACCGGCTCGACGACATCGAGGCCGTCGTGCTGACCCACGGCCACGAGGACCACATCGGCGCCGTCCCCTACCTGCTGCGCGAGCGGCCCGACATCCCGCTCGTCGGGTCGCGGCTGACGCTGGCGCTGCTGGAGGCCAAGCTCACCGAGCACCGCATCCGGCCCGTCACGCGGGTGGTCGGCGAGGGCGACCGGAGCACCTTCGGCCCGTTCGACTGCGAGTTCCTCGCCGTCAACCACTCGATCCCCGACGCGCTCGCCCTCGCGGTCCGCACCGGGGCCGGGCTCGTGCTGCACACCGGCGACTTCAAGATGGACCAGCTCCCGCTGGACGGCCGGCTCACCGACCTGCCCGGGTTCGCCCGGCTCGGCGCCGAGGGCATCGACCTGCTCCTGTCGGACTCCACCAACGCCGAGGTGTCCGGCTTCGTGCCGAGCGAGCGCAACATCGGCCCCGTCGTGGACGAGGTGTTCCGCACCGCGCAGGAGCGGCTGATCGTCGCCTGCTTCGCCTCGCACGTCCACCGCGTCCAGCAGGTGCTGGACGCCGCCGTCGCCAACGGCCGCAAGGTGTGCTTCATCGGCCGCTCCATGGTCCGCAACATGGGCGTCGCGCGCGAGCTCGGCTACCTGAACGTGCCCGAGGGCATCATGGTCGAGCCGAAGGAGCTGGAGGACGTCCCCGCCGACCGCCTCGTCCTCGTGTGCACCGGCTCGCAGGGCGAGCCGATGTCGGCGCTGTCGCGGATGGCCAACCGCGACCACCAGCAGATCCGCATCACCGACCGCGACACCGTCATGCTGGCGTCCTCGCTGATCCCCGGCAACGAGAACGCGGTCAACCGGGTCATCAACGGGCTCACCCGGTGGGGCGCGCGGGTCGTGCACAAGGGCAACGCGCTGGTGCACGTGTCCGGGCACGCCTCGGCGGGCGAGCTGCTGTACGTGCTCAACATGACCAAGCCGGGCAACTTCATGCCGATCCACGGCGAGTGGCGGCACCTGCGGGCGCACGCCAAGCTCGCCGCGCTGACCGGCGTCCCCGACGAGAACATCGTCATCGCCGAGGACGGCGTCGTCGTCGACCTCGTCGAGGGGAAGGCGAGCATCGTCGGCGCGGTCCCCGCCGGGTACGTCTACGTCGACGGCCTGTCGGTCGGCGAGGTCACCGAGACCTCCCTGAAGGACCGGCGGATCCTCGGCGAGGAGGGCTTCGTCTCCATCGTGATCGGCATCGACTCCTCCTCCGGCAAGGTCGTCGCGGGTCCGGAGATCCACGCCCGCGGCGCCGGCATCGTCAACGAGGACTTCGACGAGGTCCTGGCGCGCATCGACCAGGTGCTGCGGGACGCGGCGGGCGACGGGGTCAACGACCTGCACCAGATCAGCCAGCTCGTCCGGCGCACGGTCGGCAAGTGGGTGAGCGACACCTACCGCCGCCGTCCCATGATCATCCCTGTGATCGTCGAGGTGTAGGACCGTTCCGGCCATCCGGGCATAGCGGAACGGTCCCAGCGGGCCGCACATATCGGAACGTTCCGATATGTGCGGCCTCGGCGTTCCCCGGGGCCACGACCGTCACCGGCGGGGCGACACGCCGTCCGCTTCTCCAAGGAACCGCCAGGCTCCTTGGTTACTCTCATCATCATGGCCACACGTGCGTCCGGAGCGAAGAGCACCTCGCGTGCCGGGGGCAGCGCGGCTCGTAAGCCCGCGAGCTCCACCCCCCGCAAACGCCCGTCCGGCGGCGCGTCCAAGGGCGGCGCCAAAGGCGCTGCGAAGGGCGGGGCGAAGGGCGGCGCGAAGGGTGCGGCGCGCGGCTCGGGCGGGCGGCGGCCCGCGGCCCCGCAGCCCCATCCGATCGTCCAGGTCATCTCAGGGTTCGCCCAGCTCGTGTTCAAGCTCTACCAGCTCGCGGCGGTCTCGGTCGGGTCGCTGTTCCGCGCCTACGGCAACAGCGCCCGGAGCCTCGACCCCGAGCACCGCCGCGACGGGCTCGGGCTCGCGCTGCTCGGCTCGTCCATCGTGCTGGCCTCGGTCACCTGGTTCCGGCCCGACGGCGTCGTCACGATCGCGCTGGAGAAGGTCGTGCGCGGCGGGCTCGGGCTGATGGCGGTCGTGCTGCCGGTCCTGCTGCTGCTGCTGGCCTGGCAGACGCTCCGCCACCCCGAGCAGCACGAGGACACCGGCCGCGTCGTCATCGGCTGCACCGCGCTCGCCGTCGGCGTCCTCGGCGTGCTGCACATCGCGGCGGGCGTGCCGTCCCCCGCCAAGGACATGCCGGCCGTGCGCGACGCGGGCGGCGTCCTCGGCTGGGTGGTCTCGGCGCCGCTGGAGGCCGGGCTGAGCGGCTGGGTGGCCGTCCCGCTGCTGCTGCTCCTGTCGTTCTTCGGGCTGCTGGTCGTCACCGCGACCCCCATCAACAAGGTCCCCGAGCGGTTCGGCGACCTGTGGACGCTCGCGACGCTCCAGGGCCGTCCGGCACGCGACGCCGAGGACGGGGCGCCCGCCGAGGAGGCCCCGAAGAAGCGCCGCCGCAAGAGCAGGAAGGCCGACGGCGAGGCCCCGGAGGACGGCGAGCTGGAGGTCGGCGAGCACTCCAAGCCCTACGACACGCCCCTGCTGGAGGACGCGCCCCGCAAGGGCGAGCGCGGCGGCCGCGCCGACCGGTCCGGCCGCGACCTCGTCGACGACCTGTTCGAGCCCGACCCGTTCGGCGCCGAGGTCCCGCCGCCCGCCCCGCCCTCCGACGACGAGCCCGTCCCCGACGACCTCCCCGACCTGCCCGACCTGCCCGAGCTGCCCGACCTGCCCGATGTGCCCGAGCCGGCGGACGCCCACGCCGTGCCCGACCCGACGCCGGCGCCGCGCAGCTCCGAGCAGCTCCCGCTGTCCTCCTCCGGCGAGATCTACGCGCTGCCCGACGCGTCGGCGCTGCGGCCCGGCAGCGTCGCCAAGCCGCGCACCAAGGCCAACGACACCGTCGTGAACGCGCTGTCGGGCGTGCTCGACCAGTTCGACATCGACGCGCAGGTCACCGGGTTCACCCGGGGCCCGACGATCACCCGGTACGAGATCGAGCTGGGCCCCGCCGTCAAGGTCGAGAAGGTCACCGCGCTCACCAAGAACATCGCCTACGCGGTGAAGAGCGCCGACGTGCGCATCATCTCCCCGATCCCCGGCAAGTCGGCGATCGGCGTGGAGATCCCCAACGTCGACAAGGACATCGTCAGCCTCGGCGACGTGCTGCGCTCGCCCGCCGCCACCAACGAGCACCACCCGATGATCGTCGGCCTCGGCAAGGACGTCGAGGGCCGCACGGTCGTCGCCAACCTCGCCAAGATGCCGCACATCCTCATCGCGGGCGCCACCGGCGCGGGCAAGTCGACCTGCATCAACGGGCTCATCACCTCGATCCTGATGCGGGCCACGCCCGACGAGGTGCGGATGATCCTGGTCGACCCCAAGCGCGTCGAGCTGACGATGTACCAGGGCATCCCGCACCTGATCACCCCGATCATCACCAACCCCAAGAAGGCCGCCGAGGCGCTCGACTGGGTCGTCGGCGAGATGGACCGCCGCTACGACGACCTCGCCGCGTCCGGGTTCCGGCACATCGACGACTTCAACAAGGCGGTGAAGGCGGGCAAGCTCACCGCGCCGCCCGGCAGCGAGCGCGTCTACACGCCCTACCCGTACATGCTGGTCATCGTCGACGAGCTGGCCGACCTGATGATGGTCGCGCCGCGCGACGTCGAGGACTCGGTCGTCCGCATCACCCAGCTCGCCCGCGCCGCCGGCATCCACCTCGTGCTCGCGACGCAGCGCCCGTCGGTGGACGTCGTCACCGGCCTCATCAAGGCCAACGTCCCGTCCCGGCTGGCGTTCGCGACGTCCTCGCTGGCCGACAGCCGCGTCATCCTCGACCAGCCGGGCGCGGAGAAGCTCGTCGGGCAGGGCGACGCGCTGTTCCTGCCGATGGGCGCGAGCAAGCCCATGCGCATCCAGAACGCCTACGTGGCCGAGAAGGAGATCCACGGCGTCGTCGACCACTGCAAGGGGCAGATGGAGGCGAACTACCGGGAGGACGTCGCCGAGTCCAACGCGCCGAAGAAGGAGATCGACGAGGAGGTCGGCGACGACATGGACCTGCTCGTCCAGGCGATCGAGCTGGTGGTGTCCACCCAGTTCGGGTCCACCTCGATGCTCCAGCGCAAGCTGCGCGTCGGCTTCGCCAAGGCCGGGCGGCTCATGGACCTGATGGAGAGCCGCGACATCGTCGGGCCGAGCGAGGGGTCCAAGGCGCGGGACGTCCTCGCCAAGCCCGACGACCTTCCCGGCGTCCTGGCGGAACTGCGCGGGGGCTGACCGCCGGCGGGCGGCCGAAGACCGACCATGAGCCGACCGCACCCGGTGTTCGGCGGCGCGTTCCCCGGAGGCCTCGCCGCGGAGTGCGGACGGTTCCCTCCCGTGGGAAGGGTGGCGGGCGGGGCGATGGCGGAATGATGCGAAATCTTGCCCAGTTTCGAACGTGTTGGCTGTCGCTCAGCGGGCATTGCGGTTCCTAGACTGATGTCACCGGATCGTGTGGTAGGCCATGGGCGCGCTCAAAGGAGGCTCGGCGTGAGCATCGGAGAGACCTTGGCGACGGAGCGTCAGCAGGCCGGTCTCTCGGTGACCCAGGTCAGTCTCCAGACGCGGATACGCGAGACCGTCATCCGCGGCATGGAGTCGGACGACTTCTCCACCTGCGGCGGCAACTTCTACGCCCGCGGCCACATCCGCAGCGTCTCCCGCGTGATCGGCATCGATCCGGAACCGCTGGTCGCCGAGTTCGACGCGACGCACGGCGGCGCGCCGCAACCCGTGTCGGCCGTGTCGGCGTTCGAGCCCGAGCAGCCGGTCGCCTTCCGCGAGCGCCGCTCCCCGAACTGGAGCGCCGCGATGGCGCTCGCCCTGGCGCTCGTGGTGATCTACGGGATCGTGCAGGTCGTCGGGCACGGCGGCGGGAGCGAGCGGCGCACCGCCCAGCAGGTCGCCGGCACCCCGGCCGCGCCGGCCCCGCCGCGCCCGACGACGGCGCCGCCCAAGCGCAGCGACCCGGTCGTGGCCGCGCCGCGCAAGCACGTCGAGCTGGCCGTCCAGGTCAGGCGGACGACCTGGGTCAGCGTGCGCGGCGACAAGGGCGCGCCGCTGTTCAGCGGCATGCTCCGCCAGGGCGACCACAAGCGCTGGACCGCCAAGAAGAAGATCAGCGTCGTGATCGGCGTCGGCGGCGGCGTCCGGATGACCGTCAACGGCAAGGACATCGGCTCGCCCGGCAAGGGCCGGGGCGTGCAGCAGCTCAGCTTCGGGCGCGACGACCCGAAGACGGCCTGACGGCCCGCTGGTCGGCCGGGGCTCCCGCGCCCATTACCTTAGGGGCATGTCCACACGGCGTAAGGTCTCACTCATCACGCTCGGCTGCGCCCGCAACGAGGTCGACTCCGAGGAGCTGGCGGCACGGATCGAGGACGCGGGCTGGGACCTCGCCGAGGGCAGCGGCGACGCCGACGTGGTCGTGGTCAACACCTGCGGCTTCATCGAGGCGGCGAAGAAGGACTCCATCGACACGCTGCTGGCCGCGCACGACTCCGGCGCGAAGGTCGTCGCGGCGGGCTGCATGGCCGAGCGGTACGGCAGGGAGCTGGCCGAGGCGCTGCCCGAGGCGCACGCGGTGATCGGCTTCGACGACTACACCGCGATCGGCGAGCGGCTGGAGGACGTCGTCGCCGGCCGCGCGCACCAGGCCCACACCCCGCGCGACCGGCGCACGCTCCTGCCGATCAGCCCGGTCGAGCGCACCGCCTCCAGCGGGGACGTGGCGATCCCGGGCCACGGTGCCCACGAGGACGACGCGCTGCCCGACGGCGTCGCCCCCGCGTCCGGGCCCCGGGTGCTGCGGCGGCGGCTCGGCGGCGGGCCGGTGGCCCCGCTGAAGCTGGCCTCCGGCTGCGACCGGCGCTGCACGTTCTGCGCGATCCCGGCCTTCCGCGGCGCCTACGTGTCGCGCCCGCCGGCGGAGGTGCTGGAGGAGGCGCGCTGGCTGGCCGGGCACGGCGCCCGCGAGCTCGTGCTCGTCAGCGAGAACTCCACGTCCTACGGCAAGGACCTCGGCGACCTGCGGGCGCTGGAGCGCCTCCTTCCCGACCTCGCCGCCGTGGCCGGCATCGACCGCGTCCGCGTCAGCTACCTCCAGCCCGCCGAGACCCGTCCGGGGCTCATCGAGGCGATCTGCGGCACCCCCGGCGTCGCGCCCTACTTCGACCTGTCGTTCCAGCACGCGAGCGGGCCGGTGCTGCGCTCGATGCGGCGCTTCGGCGACCGCGAGCGGTTCCTGGACCTGCTCGCCCAGGTCCGCGCGCTGGCGCCCGAGGCGGGCGTGCGGTCCAACTTCATCGTCGGGTTCCCCGGCGAGAGCGAGGACGACGTCGAGGAGCTGGCGGCGTTCCTGACCGCCGCGCGGCTGGACGCGGTCGGCGTCTTCGGCTACTCCGACGAGGACGGCACCGAGGCCGCGAACCTGCCCGGCAAGATCGACCCGGCGGAGGTCGCCCGCCGGGTCGAGGAGCTGACGGCGCTCGCCGAGGAGCTGACCGCGCAGCGCGCCGAGGACCGCGTCGGCACGGTCGTCGAGGTCCTGCTGGAGGAGGAGGCGGCCGACGGCGCGTTCGAGGGGCGCGCCGCGCACCAGGCGCCCGAGGTGGACGGCACGGTCCTCGTCCGCGGCGAGGGCCTGGCGGTCGGCGCGATCGTCCCGGCCCGCGTGACCGGCAGCGACGGCGTGGACCTGATCGCGGACGCGCTGACCGGCGCCGCCGCGGGCGCGCCGGCGGAGGTGTCGCGGGGCGCGGCGGCGGACGTGCCGTGATCGCGGGCGCCCCCGGCCCGGTCGCGGGGTCGTCCCCCGACCCGCCGCCGAGCGCCAGCGTCTACAACATCGCCAACGCGCTGACGCTCGTCCGGATCGCGCTGGTCCCGCTGTTCGTCTGGACGCTGTTCCTGGACGGCACCGGCTGGCGGCTCGCCTCGTTCGCGGTGTTCGCCGCCGCGTCCATCACCGACAAGATCGACGGTGACCTCGCCCGCGCCCGGGGCCTGGTCACCGACTTCGGCAAGATCGCCGACCCGATCGCCGACAAGGCGCTCATCGGCGCCGCGCTGGTCAGCCTCTCGGTCATGGGGGAGCTGTGGTGGTGGGTGACCGCCGCCATCATGGTCCGCGAGATCGGCATCACCGTGCTGCGGTTCGTCGTGATCCGGCGCGGGGTGATCCCGGCGAGCAAGGGCGGCAAGCTGAAGACGCTGCTCCAGGTCTTCGCGATCGGCTTCTACATCCTGCCGGGGCCGCTCGACCCGCTGCGCTGGGCGACGATGGGCGCGGCGCTGGCCGTCACGGTCGTCACCGGCGCGGACTACCTCGTCCGGGCGTGGCGGCTGTGGCGGAGCGGGGACGGGGCCTCCTAGGCCGCCAGGCGGCCTCAGGTGGCCGTGAGGGCGTCGCCGAGGCGCAGCGCGCCGGGGACGCGGGGCACGCCCAGCCGCCCGAACATGATCTCTCGCCCGCCGCCGAAGCGCTCGACGCGGTAGCGGCCGAGGGCGCGCAGCGGGGCGGGCGCGCGGCGCGCCGTCTCCTGGTCGGTGTTGATGATGACGCACCGGCCGCACGGCCTGACGAGGCCGATCTCCACGGCGTCCGGCGCGGGCCCGCGCAGGGAGGTGACGGAGTCCTCGCCGTACGGGCCCAGACCCTCAAGGACGATGTTGGGGCGGAACCGGCTCATCGGGAGCGCGACGTCCACGCGGCGGTTCAGGTCGTCGAGCGACTCGCGGGACAGCACCGACACGGGGTAGCCGTCGGCGAACGCCAGGGTCCCGTCGCCGGGGAGGGTGCGGCGCGTCCCGGTGAAGCGGACGAGGCGGCACTCCAGCCCGAGCGCCGCACCGAACCACGCCGCGGGCTCATCGCCCTGGTCGACGCCCTGGCAGGGACGCCCGTGGACGGTCACGTCGCGGGCCGGGCCGTCCGCCGCCTCCCACACCAGCGGCGCGCTCGCGAGCGGCGACTCGACGGTCAGCTTCGCGCCGTCGAAGCCCGGGCGCAGCAGCGCCAGCTCGGGCACCTCGCGCTGCGAGAGGTGCCGCCCGTCCGGCCGGACGAGCATGAACGCGCGGTCGTGCCGCAGCCCGGTCGCGGTCAGGTCGGCCTCGGCGAGCGCGACGCCGCCCGCGCTCTTGATCGGGTACACGGTCAGCCCGGCGATGACGGCGGTCATGGCTCGGACGGTACGGCGCCGCGCGGCGGCGAGGCCAGCGATCCGGACGGTACCTGACACCGATTCGTCAGGTTGGGCGCGCTGCGGCATCCTGGCGCCGGGAGGACGACGATGACCGCACAGGACTTCACCTACGCCGAGGTCGGCGCGACCTGGGACGCCGACCGGCCGGACGGCTACCGCCACATGCGCGTGCGCACGCTCGTCGGCGAGGGCCCGGCGGTCATGCGGAACGCGACCGACGCGCTGATGGAGTTCTGGATGCACCGGGCGCTGCCCGCGCGTGTGCGGGCGTCGGCGCCGCGCGTGGCGCCGGGGGTGAGCGTGGAGGTCGGGCTCGGCGCCGGCCCGCTGCGGCTGAGGGCGCCGTGCCGCGTCGTGTGGACGCGGGAGGAGGAGCACCGCGCCGGATGGGCGTACGGGACGCTCCCGGGCCATCCGGCCGCGGGGGAGGAGGCGTTCGTCGTGCACCGGGACGAGTCGGGCGAGGTATGGCTGACCGTCACCGCGTTCAGCCGCCCGGCGGGGGCGGCGGGGCGGCTGGCCGGGCCGCTCATGCCGGTGTTCCAGCGCGCCTACGCGCGGCGCTGCGGCGCCGTGCTGCGCAGGCTCGCGCGGGCCTGACCGACCCCCGGGCAGCAGGGGAGGTGGGCTGCGAGGCCGCGCCCACCCCGGTCGTGGCCCCGCAGCCCGGTCTTCGGGCCCCAGGCAATTATCCCTGTGAATGGGAATGCTTTGTGCACGGGCAAATGAGTTCTGACTCACAACGTCACGATCAGAGTCCGACAAGTCGGACACCACGCCCATGATCTTGCCGAGCACGTGCCGACGAAGCGTTCCTTCGGCCCGTTCCCGTCCGCGCGCCGTGAGTGATGTGTCTGTGATACAGCATGCAATGCGCGGCCCCCCGATTTCCAGCGCGACGAAAAGAGAAATGTGGGTGTGGCCCCTTGGGCACGTTCCGATTTTCCGCAGAGCGGAATGCGGCGTCCTGATCCGGCCGCGCGGCGGCCGCCGCGCCCGCGCCCGGCCGGCTGTCGGCGGCCCGCTGTAGATTCGGGTCGCTGGACGCGGTACGGCGAGGATGGGGGGCGTGATGCGGGTCGAACTGCTCACGGTCGGGGACGAGCTGCTCCTCGGCGACACGGTCAACGGGAACGCGGCGTGGCTCGGGCGGCGGCTCGCCGACCACGGCGTCGAGGTGACGCGCAGCGTGGTCGTCGGCGACGAGCTGGACGTCATCGTGGAGGCCGTCGCCTCCGCCTTGGGGCGCGCCGACGCGGTCATCACCACCGGCGGCCTCGGCCCCACCTACGACGACGTGACCCGCGACGCGCTCGCCAAGGCGGCCGGGGTCGGGCTCGTCCGCGACCCGGCGCTGGAGCGGCGGCTGCGGGAGCGCGCCGAGGCGTCGGGGCGGATGTTGCAGCCGATGGCGTTCCGCATGGCGGAGGTGCCCGAGGGCGCGGGCCTGCTGCGCAACTCCGCCGGGACGGCGCCGGGCCTGCGCGTCGAGCTGCCGGGCGGGATCGCCTATGCGCTGCCGGGCGTCCCGTTCGAGATGCGCACCATCATGGACGAGGTCGTGCTGCCCGAGCTCGCCGCGATCGCCGGGCCGCCCGGCGTCGCGCGCCGCACCCTGCGCACCGCGCGCGTGTGGGAGTCGGTCCTCGCGACCCGGCTCGCCGAGGTCGAGGCCATGGACGGCGTCAGGCTCGCCTACCTGCCCGACCCCGCGGAGGTGAAGATCCGCGTCACCGCCGCCGGGCCGGACGCGCCGGGGCGGCTCGCCGCCGCCGAGGCGCGCGTCCGCGAGCTGCTCGGCGACGTCGTGTACGGCGTCGAGGACGAGACGCTCGCCCGCGTCGTGCACCGGCTGCTCGTCGAGCGGTCGGCGACCGTCGCGGCGGCGGAGTCGCTGACCGGCGGGCTCATCAGCGCCGAGCTGACCGCGGCGCCCGGCTCGTCCGAGACCTACGCGGGCGGGATCGTCGCCTACGCGACCGAGATGAAGGCGCGGCTGCTCGGCGTCCCGGACGCCCTGCTGGCCGAGCACGGCGCCGTCCACCCCGACGTCGCCGCCGCGATGGCGGCGGGCGTCCGCGACCGGCTCGGCACCACCTACGGACTCTCCGTGACCGGCGTGGCGGGTCCCGAGCCGCAGGACGGCCGTCCGGTGGGAACGGTCTACATCGGTTTGGCCGGTCCTGAGGGAACGCGGACTGTGGTCAGCCCGAAACTCCCGGTGCCGGGCAAGGGGCCGGAGATCCGCGCGGTGATCCAGCGGATGACCGTCGTCCATGCCCTTGAGCTGCTCAGACGCGCCCTGCTCGGACTTGACGTGGCCGAGTGGAGCGAGGAGTCTCGACGCGATCGGGAAGAGTGGGGCTGATTACAGCGTTACGTTCCGAGCGAACACGAAATCAACGGTCTGCCACGGTCACCGTCAGGGCGGGTACGGTGGAACCGGCAGATGGTCCGAACTGAGGGAGGGAGCGAGACGATGGTCCTGCTTCGCCAGCTGCTCGGTGACGTACTGCGGCAGCTGCGGCTGCGCCAGGGACGCACCCTCCGTGAGGTGTCCGCGGCGGCGCGGGTTTCCCTCGGCTACCTCTCCGAGGTGGAGCGGGGACAGAAGGAAGCCTCTTCGGAGTTGCTTTCTTCTATCTGCAAGGCCCTAGGTGTGCCGCTGTCGCACGTGCTCAGGGAAGTGGCGGATCAACTGGCCCTCGCCGAGCTGCAGCACGAGCCCGTCATGGCGGGTGCGCCCGAACACGAGCGCATCACGGCCGAGAGCATTCCGGAGACTCCGGAAGAGATCACAGGGGAACTCCGCGCCGACATGGTCGCGGCCTGACCCGTCCCACGCGCGCCCAAGCCCCATCGGGCGCGCCCATGCCCGGACGCGGCGCTCCTCCCCACGAGCCCACGTCCGAGCCCGGACGGCCCGCTCGGGTACCGTCCAGCCCCCGTTCGTCCACGCCCGAAACGACCTTCGGCCTGGGCGGACGTTCCCGCGCGAGCCCGCGCACGAGACGGGCCGCGAGTGTGCGCGGCCTCACGTATGAGCCCGGCATATGAGGGGATCTAACCCCGTTGTAGCGGACAACCGTAACGACGCGGAAGGAGCCCACCATGGCGGAGGTCAAGAGCCCGCTCGGCGAGGACGCCCGGAAGACCGTCGGAAACGCCCTGCAGGGCGCCCTGGTCGACCTGATCGACCTCGCCCTCGTGGCCAAGCAGGCCCACTGGAACCTGACCGGACGCAACTTCAAGGTCGTCCACGAGCACCTCGACGAGGTCGTGGACCTCGCCCGTGAGGGCCAGGACGACGTCGCCGAGCGCGCGGTCGCGATCGGCGTGAACCCCGACGGCCGCGCCCGCACCGTCGCCGACCGGACCGCGCTGCCCCAGCTGGAGGCCGGCTACCTCGCCGACGACAAGGTCGTCGCCGCGGTGACCGACGCGCTGGCGCAGGTCATCGCGCGGTTCCGCGAGCGCGTCGCCGAGACCGACGAGCCCGACCCGATCACGCAGGACCTGCTCATCAGCATCACCGCGCAGCTGGAGAAGCAGCACTGGATGTTCCAGGCGCAGACCTGACCGTCGGCCGCCCCCATGGGAGGCAGACGCGTCCGGCCCGCGAGAAGGCCCCAGTCCCGCACTGGGGTCTTCTCGCGTCCCCCGGCCTGGACCGGCGGGCGGCCCGATAACCGGTGGCCGGCCCGGCCCCGCGCCCGCCAGCATGGCGGGTCATGAAGAGGGAGCAGATCAGCGCCGCCGCCCACGCCCGCCATCCGATCGCGGGCCCGCTGGAGGAGGCGTCGGTCCGCCGCCTGCTCGACCGCGCGGCGCCGGAGCGCGGACGCGTCCTCGGCCTCGGCTGCAACACCGGCGCGTGGCTGCTGCGGGCTCTGGACGGCCGCCCCGGGCTCCGCGCCGACGGCGTCGATCTGGACGAGGGCGCCCTCGCCACCGGACGGGCGCGGGCCGCCGAGGCCGGGCTCGGCGACCGGGTCGCGTTCCATCTGGGGGACGCCCGCGCGTTCACCTCGTCCAAGCCCTACGACCTGGTGCTGTCGGTCGGCGCGGCGCACGCGTTCGGCGGGCTGATGCCGACGCTGGCCGCCGCCCGCGGCCATCTGGCGCCCGGCGGCGCCGTCCTCGCCGGTGACGGCTTCTGGGAGCGCGAACCCGGGCGGGCGGCGCTCGACGCGGGGTTCACCGCCGACGAGTACGCCGGTCTTCCCGCCACCGCCGACCGGATCGCCGCCGCCGGCTGGACGATCGTCTACGCGTACGTCAGCACCCGGCACGAGTGGGACGACTACGAGTGGTCCTGGACGGGTGCGCTCGCCCAGTGGGGCATCGACCACCCGGAGGACCGCGCCGACGCGTTCGCGGCCGCCGAGGAGCATCGCCGCGCCTGGCTCCACGGCTATCGCGGGACGCTCGGGTTCGTCACCTTCGTCCTGCGCGAGACCCCCTGAGCGAGGCCCGACCGGAGGTCAGGCGGCGGCGAGCCGGCCGACGACCGTGTCGGCGAACTCCAGCGCGAGCGGGCTCAGCGCGTCGAAGCGACGCGCGGCCCATCCGGCGGTGAGCGGCGGCAGCCCCGGCACGGGGACGAGGCGGACGTCGCCCGTCCCCGCCCCCCACCCGGGCAGCGCGGGCAGGATCGCGTGCCCGAGCCCGAGTTCGGCCAGCAGGAGCGCGGTGTCCCAGTCGGCCACGCCGGTGGTCGAGGCGAGCCGCACGCCGTGCCGGTCGAGGTGCGTCTCCAGATGGACGCGGGACGTGGAGTGCGCGGGCAGCTCGATGTGCCGGATCCCGGCGAGGTCGTCCAGCGTGACCGCCTCGCGCCCGGCCAGCGGGTCGTCCACGTGGACGGCGAGGACCCAGGGCAGCTCGCGCGCCGGGCGCTGCTCGACGCCCTCCAGCGGCGGTCCGACCGTGACCCAGGCCAGATCCGCCCGGTGCGAGCGCACCGCCTCCAGGCAGCGGCGGCTCGACCCGGCGGTCTCGAACCGGAGCGCGGTCTCGGGATGGCGCGCCCGGAACGCGGCGACGCCCGCCGCCATGAAGTGCCGGACCGTGGTGGCGCCGGTCGCGATCCGGACCGTGCCGCCCACGCCGCGCCGCAGGTCGTCGAGCCGGCCGAGCGCCGCGTCCAGCCCGGCGATGCCGTCGGCGGCGGCGCGCAGCAGCACGCGGCCCGCGCCGGTCGGCCGGACGCCGCGCGGCAGCCGCTCCAGCAGGACGAGCCCGGTCTCCCGCTCCAGCCGCCGGACGTGCTGGCTCACGGCGGGCTGGCTGCACGCCAGGTCGCGCGCGACGGCGCTCAGGTTCCCCGCCTCGCACACCGCGACGAACACCCGCAGGTCGTCCAGGGTCATCGCCCCAAGCTATCCCTAAGAGATCAATAAGGAAACCCGAGAATTGACTTGGGTGGCCGCGCGGCGCACGATCGAAGCGCGGGCGCAGGATCCGGCGACCCGGCACAGGCGGCGACCCGTCCGGGAGTCCGGAGTCCGGACGGGCGCCGACCTCTCATTTACGGATCGTTCCGTTTCGTTTATGCTCGGAGCATGAACCGAGGCCGCCCACGTTCGGAGCACGTCGACGAGGCCGTCGCCGCGGCCGTCCGCGAGCTGCTCGTCGAGCACGGCTACCAGGGCCTCAGCATCGACAGGGTCGCGGCGCGGGCCGGGGTCGGCAAGGCGGGCATCTACCGCCGCTGGCGGTCCAAGGCGGAGATGGTCTTCGCCGTCGTCGTGCACGGGGAGCGGCCGGTCCCGCCCGCCGACACCGGCACGCTGCGCGGCGACCTGGCCGCGCTCGCCCGGCACGTCGCCGCGCTGCTGTCCGCGCCGCACGCGCGGCTCGCCATGCCGGGCCTGGTGGCCGAGCTCGCCGCCGACCCGGCGCTGTCGGAGCGGTTCGCGGCCGGGTTCGTCGACCGCGAGCGGGACGTCCTCGGCGAGATCCTCGACCGCGCCGCCGGGCGCGGCGAGATCGCGTCCCCGGCGTCCGAGCACGTCGGCTTCGCCCACGTGCTGATCCTCGGGCCCGTCTTCGCCCACCTGTTCCTGGGCGGCGGGGACATGCCGTCCGACCTCACCGACCGCCTGGCGGGGGCGCTGGTCGCCGCGCTGGGCGCCAAGGAGTGACACCATGAAGACCGAACGAGCGGAGGGCACCGCGCTCGACGCGATCCTGCCCGCCCCCGACTTCCGTTCCCGCTACACCCGGCACATCGACGCCGACCCGGCGACGGTCTGGGACACGATGCTGACGCTCTCCGCCGAGGAGCTGCCCGTCTCGCGGAACCTCATGAGGCTGCGGTCGGCGGGACGCACCCGGCTGAAGGGCCCGCTCCTGGAGTCGTTCCCGACCCCCACCCTCCTCGTCGACGAGGGCACCGAGCTGGTCAAGGGCAAGATCGCCAAGTTCTGGCGGGTCCAGCCAGAGCTGGCCCCGGTCGAGCCCGGCGACGCCGGGGAGTTCACCGCCTTCACCGCGCCCGGCTGGGCGAAGGTCGCGCTGTCGCTGCGCGTGGACCCCGAGGGCGCGGGCTCCCTGCTGTCCTTCGAGACCCGCGTGCGCGGCACCGACGCGTTCGCGCGCCGCGCGTTCTCCCCGTACTGGGCGCTGATCCGCGCGGGCGGCGCCGGTTTCGTCCGGCTGGAGATCCTCGGCACGATAGCCCGCCGCGCCGAACGCGCCGCGGGCCGACCCGCGGCCTGACCTAGCCGCCCGCGAGGGCGGGCTGGCAGCGGGGGCACCAGTACGTCGACCGGACGCCCACGTCGGACGTCTGGCCGGCGCGCCGGACCGGGGTGCCGCAGCGGCGGCAGGGCCGCCCGGTCCGGCCGTACACCCAGTGCTCCCGGCCGCGCCGCCGGTCGCCGGTCGTGATGTGGCCGTGCCGCTCCTTGTTGGCGTCCAGCAGCCGGTGCGCGAGGTCGACCATCGCCTGCGGGTCGGGGACGGCGGCGACCGGCGTCCAGGGGTGGACGCCGCTCAGGAACAGGATCTCGGCCTTGTAGACGTTGCCGATCCCGGCGAGCACGGTCTGGTCGAGCAGCGCCTCGCCGATCTCCCGGTCCGGCCGCTCCCCGAGCCGCCGCACCGCGGCCGCCGCGGCCTCCGCGCCCCAGTCGGGCGCGAGCAGGTCGGGGCCGAGGTGCCCGACCGCCTCGTCCTCCCCGGCGGTGCGCAGCAGCTCCACCAGGCCGAGGGAGTAGCCGAGCGCCTGCCACTCGGCGTTCCCGAGCACGAGCCGGATCCGGTGGTCGCGGGGCAGCGGCCCCGCGCGCCGGATCTGCCAGCGGCCCTCCATCATCAGGTGCGTGTGGACGGTCAGCCCGCCCCCGACCCGCACCAGGAGGTGCTTGCCGCGCGAGCGCGCCTCATGGACCTCGCGTCCGCGCAGGTCGGCGGTGGCGTACCGGGGAACGCGGAAGTCCGACAGCGTAAGAGGCCGCCCGGCGAGCGCCTCGTGCAGGCGCCGGGCGGCCAGCCAGACGGTGTCGCCTTCCGGCATGGAACCTCGGTGGGTCGTCGGAGGATCAGATGAAGGACGGGCTCTCCCAGGCCGACGGGTCCTCGGTGAGCTTGCGGACGGGCGGCGGCAGCTCGCCCGCGGCGATGTGCCCGAGCGAGACCGATTCGAGGATGGAGCGCTCGCTGGCGCGCAGGGCGATCCACACGTCCTGGAGCGAACGCGCGGGCCCCTCGTACCCGACGTGCTCGGGGCGCTCGCCCCGCACGCCGAGCAGCGGCCCGTCGATCGCGCGGATGATGTCGGCGAGCGAGATCTGTTCGGCCGGCCTCGCCAGCCAGTAGCCGCCCTCGGGGCCGCGCTGGCTCCGGACGAGGCCGGATCTGCGCAACTGACCGAGGATGTTCTCAAGGAATTTGGGTGGAATTTGCTGGGCCTCCGCGAGTTGGACGGCGGTCACCGGATGGCTTCCGGCGATCGCCAACTCGGCGGCTGCACGCAGCGCGTAGTCGACCCGGGCGGACAATCGCATGGTCTTAGTATCCCTTGCCGATCGGACTGGTTCGTCTTACCCCACCCGTCGTCACCTCGGGAGAGGGCCATGACGCGCCCACCGGAACCGGGCTCTCGTCCGGCGGGCACGCCACGGCGGTCACGCGACGCTCGCGCGACCCGCGCGGCCGCCGCGGGGTTCGAACGCGACCGCCGCGCGGCTCACACGACCGTCATACCATCGTCACGCGGCGTCACGGAACCGTCACGCCGCGGTCGTCAGGCCCAGCAGTTCGGCGGCCGCCTGGGCGTTGGCGGCGGCGGCTCCGTAGGTGGCGAGGTACACCGCGGATCCGGGCCGCCACACGGGCAGGCCCATCTCCACGACGACCGTGTCCGGACGCGCCGTCAGGAGCGCGGTCGTGAGCGCCCGCTGGCCCGCGTGGCGGTGCGCGTCGCGCAGCACGACGACCAGTCCGCGTCCCGTGGCACGTTCCAGGACACGGTCTGCCTCCCCTTCGGCCCCATCGGCCTGCACGGCGTCGGGAGCCCACGGGTTGAGCCCCCACGGGGTCGGGCCGACCGCGATGTTCCCGGTCGCCTCAAGCTCCACCACGAGCGGCGCGGCGCTCCAGCCCGGCAGCGATCCCGACACGCGGATGGCGCGGCGGGCGGCCTCCAGGCCGGCGGCGCGGTCGACCACGGCGGGGCTGTGCCCGGCCAGCCACTGCTTCAGACGGCCCGTGCGGCCCGCCGAGGCCGCGAGGCGCTCCTCGGTCAGCCGCCCGGCCCGCACCGCCGCGACGATCGCCTCAAGCGTGGCGGTGAGGGTCTCGGCGTGCTCGTTCGGGCCGAGGCACAGCAGGTCGGCGCCCGCGATCAGCGCCCGGACCGACGCCTCGGGGATGCCGATCTCGCCGCTGGCGCCCTCCATGTCGAGCGCGTCGGTGACGATCACGCCCTGGTAGCCGAGCCGCTCGCGCAGCAGGCCGGTGATCGCGGCGCCGGACAGGGTCGCCGGCACGCCGCGGGTGATGGCGGGCAGGTTGAGGTGCCCGGTCATCACCGCGCGGGTGCCGGCCTCGATCGCCGCGCGGAACGGGACCAGCTCGCGGCGGTCCAGCAGCTCCAGGTCGGCGTCGACGAGCGGGACGGACAGGTGGCTGTCCTCCACGGTGGCGCCGTGGCCCGGGAAGTGCTTCGCGCACGCCGCCACGCCCGCCTCCTGCGTGCCCGTCACGGCCGCGGCGGCGTGCCGGGCGACGAGCTCGGGGTCGGGCCCGAACGAGCGGGTGCCGATCACGGGGTTGTCGTCGGCGGTGTTGACGTCCACCGAGGGCGCGAAGTTGAGGTTGACCCCCACCTCGGCCAGCTCGGCGCCGAGCGAGCGGTAGACGCGCCGGGTCAGCTCCGGGTCGTCCACCGCGCCGAGGGCGGCGTTGCCCGGGTAGGGGCTGCCGGTGGCGTGGCCGCCGAGCCGGGTGACGTCGCCGCCCTCCTCGTCGATGGTCACGAACGGGTCGCCGGCCTTGCGCATCTGCATGGTCAGGGCGGCGAGGGACTCCGGGCTCGGCACGTTGCCGGTCAGCGCGAACAGCGTCACGCCGCCGAGGCCGGCCTCCAGCGCGTCCAGCACCCAGCGGGGCGCGGTCGGGCCGGGGAAGGAGGGGAGCAGCGTGCCGCGGGCGAGCCGGGCGAGGTCGTCGGTGTTCACCCCTTCACCGCCCCTGCGGTGAGGCCGGAGACCATGCGGCGCTGGACGAGGAGGAAGAACGCGATGACGGGAATGGTGAGCAGCGTGGACGCTGCCATGATGGGCCCCCAGGCGTTGCCGCTGCGGCCGAAGAAGAACTGCAGCATGATCGGCAGGGTGTACTTGTCCTGGTCTTCCAGGAAGGTGTAGGCGAAGATGAACTCGTTCCAGGCGGTGATGAAGGAGAAGATGCTGGTCGCGACCAGGCCGGGCGCGACGAGCGGGAGCATGACCTTGAAGAACGTCCGGACGGGGCCGGCGCCGTCGATCGCGGCGGCCTCCTCCAGCTCGCGCGGCACCGCGGCGACGAAGCCGCGCAGCATCCAGATCGCGAACGGGACGGCGAAGCCGATGTAGACGACCGCGAGGCCGGGCAGCGTGTTGAGCATGTCGGCCTTCTTGAGGTCCAGGAACAGCGGGATGACCAGGGCCTCCAGCGGAACCATCTGGACCACCAGCAGCATGACCAGGAACGTCGTCCGGAACCGGAAGCGGAACCGGGCGACGGCGGTCGCCGCCAGCAGGGCGAACAGGCTCGACACCACGACGGTGACGAGGGCGAGCACGGCGCTGTTGCGGAAGTACTCCCAGAAGGAGACCTCCGCGATGCCGCCGTTCAGCACGAGGTCGAAGTGGGCCAGCGTCGGGTGCGACGGGAACGGCTTCGGCGTCGTGCTGAAGATCTCGGTGTTGGGCTTGAACGCGGTGGAGACCATCCAGAAGACGGGGAACACCGCGAAAACGAAGACGAGCAGGCCGGTCCCGTTCAGGGCGGCCCGCCGGAGCAGGGAGCGCTTCATCTGGTCTCCCCCTGACGCACCATGACCCGGACGTACAGGGCCGTGACGACGAGCAGGATCATCGTCAGCACGAGCGCGATCGCCGAACCCATGCCGAGCTTCGGATTGAGCGAGCCGAACGCCTCGCTGTAGGCGTACAGCGACAGGTTGAACGCGTCGCGGTTCGCCATCCCGGACATCACGAACAGCTGGGTGAACACCTTGAAGTCCCAGATGATCGACATGACCAGCAGCACGAGGAAGATCGGCTTGAGCATCGGGTAGGTGATGCTCCAGAACGTCCGCCAGGGGCCCGACCCGTCCACGCGCGCGGCCTCGTACAGCTCGCTCGGCACGCTCTTGAGGCCGGCGAGGACGGAGACGGCGACGAACGGGCACGCCTGCCACACCACGCACACGGTCAGCACGGTGTAGGTGGACAGGGGCTTGGCGAACCAGTTGTAGTCGAGCCAGCCGCTCCCGACGAGGAAGTCGGGCAGCAGGTCGAGGGTCCAGTTGACCACGCCGCCGGTGGTGCCGAACAGCCAGGTGAAGATGATGGCCGCGGTGACCGGCGGGGTCGCCCAGGCGACCATCACGCCGCCGGCGACGAAGTTCGACATCTTGGTGCCGAGCTTGTTGAGCAGCAGCCCGATCAGCGTGCCCACCACCATCGTGAGGCTCACCGCGACGACGGCGAACAGCACGGTGTGCCGGAGGGTCTGCCAGAAGAACGGGTCGTCGAAGATCGTTTTGAAGTTCTCGGTGCCCACCGACTCGGCCGGCTCGCCGCGCAACTGGCGGTTGCCGACCTTCTGGAAGGACATGATCCCGATCTGGACCATGGGCCAGAACATCAGGAGTGCGATCACGATCACGGTGGGCGCGATCAGCAGATAGGGCCCGAAACGGGGCCTGCGTAGGGAGCGCGCCCGGCCGGGGGATCTCCGGCCGGGCGTCCTCTTTACCGCGGGAGCGGTGTCGAGCATGCGCGGTTCCGATCAGCGGGGACGGGCGGGTGGCGTTGCCGGGCCCCGGCCGCCCGGCGTCGGTGCGCGCGGGCGGCCGGGGCGTGCCGGTCCTACTGGTTGAGCAGCGCGTTCGCCTGCTCGTTGGCCTTCTTCAACTCGGCGTCCGCGGCCTTGCCCTGCATGATCGCCTTCATCGCGTTCGGCAGCACCTTCTTGGCCTGCTCGAACTCGCCCCAGCCGGAGCTGATCGGGGTGAACTTGGTGTTACCGGCGATCTCGGTGAAGATCGCCAGCTTCGGGTCGGAGAACTTCACGTCCGAGCGCATGGACGAGAAGCCGCTGTAGTCGGCCCACGCGGCCGCGTTCTTGGCGTTGTTCAGGACCGTGATGTAGTCGAACGCCGCGTCCTTGGCCTTGCTGTCCTTCCAGACGGCGAGGTCGGAGCCGCCCGCCATGACCGGGGCGTTGCCGCCGGCCTTGCTCGGGATCGGGAACACCGCCCACTTGTCGGCGTCCTTGGAGGAGATCTTCTTCATCTCCTTCAGAGACCAGCTGCCGTCGATGTACATGCCGAGCTTGCCGAGGGCGAAGTCGCGCTGCGGGCCCTCAAGCTCGTTCTTGCCGATGTACTTCTCGGGGGCGACCTTCTCCTTGGTCACGAGCCCGGTGTAGTAGTTCACCGCCTCGACGGCCTGCGGCTGGTCGAGCTTGCCGGCCCACTTGCCGCCGTCCTTGGTGGCCACCTCGCCGCCGTTGCCCCAGATGAAGCTGACGAGCGCGTTGGTCTGGTCGCTGGGCACGCCGATGCCGGGGACCTTCTTGGCGTCCTGCAGCTTCTTGGCGGCCGCGGACAGCTCGGTCCAGTTCTTCGGAGGCTGGATGTTCAGCTCCTTGAACCAGTCCGTCCGGTACCAGATGGCGCGGACGCCGCCGTACCACGGCACCGCGTAGGTCTTGCCGCCCGACTGGTCGTTGCCGAGCGCCGTCTTGTTGAGGGTCTTGCCGTCGGCCCAGCCGGAGTACTTGTCGCTGATGTCGGCGAGGCTGCCCTGCTCGATGTGAGACTGGACGTCGGTGTTGCCCAGCTCGGTGACGTCCGGTCCCTCGCCGCCCGCCGCGGCCTTCTGGAAGGTGGTGGCTACCTGCGGCCACGGCACGTACTTGATCTGGACGTCGGTGCCCGGGTGCTTCTGCTTGAACTCGGTCTCGACCGTGTCGAGGAACTTGGTCTGCTCGGGCGTGCCCTCGCCCATCATCCAGACCTTGAGCTGCGCCGGGTCCTTGCCGCCCGATCCGGACTTGTCATCCTTGTCGTCCCCGCCGCAGGCCGCGGCGGCCAGGGCGATCGCGGCCACCGTGGCCGCAACCTTGATGTACTTCACTGGGAATCCTTTCCGGCATCGCCTCGCGCGGCCTTGGTGGCCTGCGGTGCGAGTGGAACACGGCCCGACCCTTTAGGGTCCAGCCATGCCCCGCTCGACGTCGCATCGCGCGCGGGCGCCCTGCTCGCCAGTCGGCGCTCTGCGCGCGCCCCCCGCCCGGGGTACGGAACCGGTTGGCGCTTGGGCGTAAACTAACAAGAAACTTTCCTAAACAAAACCGCTCGTTAGCGGATTGAGACATCGAGGGGTGCCAGGATGGTCAGACGGCCGGGAACACCGCGGCTGCTGCGTGAGCTGAACGACCGCGCGGCACTGGACCTGCTCGTCGAGCAGGGACCGCTGACCCGCGCCCAGATCGGCGAGCACACCGGGCTGTCCAAGGTCACCGCCTCCCAACTGCTGTCCAGGCTCGAAGACCGAGGGCTCGTCGAGGTCGTCGGGGAGCAGGCCGGAGGCCGCGGCCCGAACGCCGCCCTGTACGCCGTCGTGCCGTCGTCGGCCTATGTGGCGGGCCTCGAAGTGGGGCCGGACGGCGTCACCGCGGGCGTCGCCGACGTCACCGGCTGCATCGTCGCCCAGGTTACCGTCGATCCGAACGGCGCCGACGAACCCGTGAAGACGGTGCACAGCGCCGTCGTCAAGGCGTGCCGCTCGGCCCGGGTGGCGCTGTCGCGGCTGAGCGCCTTCGTGATCGGCACCCCCGGCGTGGTCGACCCGCGGTCGGGCGACGTCCAGTTCTCCTTCGACCTTCCGGCCTGGCACGAGGGCGTCCTTGAGGCATTGCGGACCGACCTGCGCCGCCCGGTGACGATCGAGAACGACGTCAACCTCGCGGCGATCGCCGAGCGCGCCTACGGCGCCGCCCGCTCCGCCGACGACTTCGCGCTGATGTGGTTCGACCGCGGCATCGGCCTGTCGGTCATGCTGGGCGGACGCCTGCACCGGGGCCGCTCGGGCGGCGCGGGCGAGATCGGCTACCTGCCCGTCCCCGGCGCGCCGCTGCCGCTCGGCGCGGCCAGACGCGGCCAGGAGGACGAGGGCGAGGGCGTCACCGAGTCGACCACGTGGGGCATCCCGACCCTCGCGGGCGGTTACGGCTCCCTCGTCGGCGCGGACGCGGTCCGCGCCCTCGCCCACGCGCACGGCATCGGCGAGCCCACGGCGGTCGACTGCGTCCGCGCGGCGGCGGCCGACGAGACGCGCGGCGGTGTCTTCCTGGACGAGCTGGCCAACCGCATCTCCTACGGCGTGACCTCGGTCAACATCGTTCTCGACCCGGGCCTGGTCGTCCTGTCGGGGCACCTCGGACGCGCCGGTGGCGTGCCGCTGGCGACCCGGATCGAGCGGGCCGTGGGCCGCATCAGCCCGACCCGCCCCTCGGTCGTCGTGACGGAGGTGGAGGGCAACCCGGTCCTGCGCGGCGCCCTGCACGCGGCTCTGGACCAGGCCCGCGACGAGGTGTTCTCCGCCGAGAAGAGCTGAAGGACCCGGCCCGGAACGGCCGAGCCGACGAGGCGGACGCGTCCCCACCCGGCCGAGCCGAGACGGCCGAGTCGGAACAGGTTCGGCCAGGGGCGGCCGAGATAGTGCGACGAGGGCCCCCACCACCCGGTGGGGGCCCTCGCGTTGTTCACGGAGCTCACTTGACCGTGAGACTCATCTATCGGGACGTGCATTGGTTCGGGACGCGGCGCACAGGCCGAGAGTGTCGGTCGAGAGTCGGCCCCGCGTCTGGTCCAGAGGTGCCTCAGGTGAGACGTGTCGTGCCGGGACGCGCCGGTCGCCTGCCGTGACGGGCGCTACTTCGCCGAAGGCGCGTCCGCGCTGTCGTGATCATGGCGCCGCGGGTCGTTCAACGCGCGGTCGATGACCGTCTGGCTGATGATCTGGCGCTTGCGCCGCTGAGCGGCGGCCCACCGTGCCGTAGGTGTCATGCCGAAACCCCGTTCCGCGGCGGCACTTTCCCCTTGGCCACCGCAACCCCGTATGCCTACATGCTCTCAAACCGGAGCCCCCAGGGGTATCCGTCTTGGGGATGAATCCGAGGTCAGACCTCATGGGGAGACCCCTGGACGGGGCCTACGCCCTGTGCTCGGGACGGTGTCGCTGCGATCATGGGAACCGTGGGTCCCCGGCCGCCCGTTGGGGACCGTGACCGACGAGACCGAGGGGATGCCATGGCGCTGCGTGATCGGCTGCGGCGCCTCGTCCAGAAGCCGGGGAGCGTCGACCTGGCGCCGTTCCGCGCGATCGTGGACGAGGCGGGGGCGCGCGAGGAGCGCGTCCGGGAGCTGGACGAGGCGTCCCTGACCGCCGCCGCCGCGGCCCTGCGTGCCGGAGACGGCCCCGTCGAGGCCGATGACCTGGCGGAACTGTGCGCGGTGGGCCGCGAGGCCGCCCGCCGCGCGCTCGGGGAGCGGCCGTTCGACGTCCAGCTCGTCGGGACGCTCGCGCTGCTGTCCGGCCATGTCGCGGAGATGGCGACCGGCGAGGGCAAGACCCTCGCGGGCGCGCTGGCCGCCGCCGGTTACGCGCTGCGAGGCCGCCGGGTGCACGTGATGTCGGTCAACGACTACCTCGCGCGGCGCGACGCCGAGTGGATGGGACCGCTCTACCGGTCGCTCGGCGTGTCGGTGGCCTGGGTCGGCCAGGCGTCCACTCCCGGACAGCGCCGCGAGGCCTACCGGGCGGACGTCACCTACGCGCCCGTCAGCGAGATCGGCTTCGACCTCCTCCGCGACCGCCTGGTCACCGACCCGGCCGACCTCGTGCTGACCGAGCCGTCCGTCGCGCTGGTCGACGAGGCGGACTCGGTCCTGGTGGACGAGGCGATGGTGCCGCTCGTCCTCGCCGGGGCCTCCGAGCTGGACGCGGCCGACCCGCGCTACGCCGACCTCGTCCGGCGGCTGCGGCCCGGCCTGCACTACGCCACCGACGAGGAGGCCCGCAACGTGCAGCTCACCCCGGCGGGCACCCGCGAGGTGGAGCGCGCCCTCGGCGTCGACCTCTACGCCGCCGAGCACCTCGCCGTCCTCACGGCCGTGAACGTCGCCCTGCACGCGGAAGTCCTCCTGCACCGCGACGTGGACTACATCGTCCGGGACGGCGCGGTGAAGCTGGTCAGCGAGTCGCGGGGCCGGGTGGCGCTGCTGCAGCGCTGGCCGGACGGCCTCCAGGCGGCGGTCGAGGCGAAGGAGGAGCTGGAGGCGTCCCCGAGCGGGGAGATCCTCGACTCGATCACCGTCCAGGAGCTGGTCGGCCGGTACCCCGTCCGCTGCGGGATGACCGGCACCGCGATGGCGGTCGCCGGTCAGCTCACCGAGTTCTACTCGCTGCGGATCGCGGTCGTGCCGCCGAACCGCCCCTGCGTCCGCGACGACGAGCCCGACCGCCTCTACGCGACCTCCGCCGACAAGGAGGTCGCGATCGTCGAGGCGATCTCCGAGGCGCACGCGTCCGGGCGGCCGGTCCTGGTCGGGACGGGCGACGTCGCCGAGTCCGAGCGCCTCGCGCGCCGCCTCACCCGCGCCGGCCTCGACCCCGTCGTCCTCAACGCCAAGAACGACGCGGAGGAGGCCGCGATCATCGCCGACGCCGGCGGGTACGGCGCGGTCACCGTCTCCACGCAGATGGCGGGGCGCGGCACCGACATCCGCCTCGGCGGCAGCCCGCCCTCCGCCGCCCCCGGCACCGCGCCCGCGAGCACCGACGGCTCCGACCACGACCGCGTCGCCGCCGCGGGCGGCCTCCTGGTGGTCGGCACCGGCCGCTACCACAGCAGCCGCCTGGACGACCAGCTCCGGGGCCGCGCCGGCCGCCAGGGCGACCCCGGCGGCTCGGTGTTCTTCACCAGCCTCCAGGACGACCTCGTGACCCGCTACGCGCCCGACGAGGACGTCCGCGCGTCCTCCGGCGCCGACGGCCGCGTCGACGACAAGGGCGCCCACTGGATCGTCGGGCACGCCCAGCGCATCGCCGAGGGCGTCGACCTGGAGATCCACCGCAACACCTGGCGCTACAACCACCTGGTCGGGCTCCAGCGCCGCGAGCTCCTCGCCGAACGCGAGGACGTCCTGCGCGGCGACCGCGCCGACCGGATGCTCGCCGCCGAACGCCCCGAGCGCCATGCCGAACTCACCGGCACCGCGGGCGCCCCGGCGGTCGCGGAGGCAGCGCGGCAGATCGTCCTGTACGAGCTCGACCGCTGCTGGGCCGAGCACCTGGCGATCCTCGCCGACCTGCGCGAGGGCATCCACCTGCGCTCACTCGGCCGCGGCCTGGACCCGCTGGTCGAGTTCCACAACGAGGCCGTCCCCGCGGGCAAACGCCTCCTCCCCGAGGCGAAACGGCGCTCGGTCGCGGCGTTCGAGGCCCTCACCGCCTCCGAGGACGGCATCGACCTGGACGCCGCCGACCTCAAACGCCCCTCCGCCACCTGGACCTACCTCGTCCACGACAACCCCTTCGGCTCCCTGGACGAACGCGCTTTCCGCGGCCTGGTGTCCATGTTCAAACGCCGCCGCTGACCAAAGCCCCGACACCTCACCCATCGCACGAGCCCCCGGACCCCACTCCGGCCTCCTACCGGCACGGCCATGAACGAACGCCGCCGTTGGCCGGGCACACGACGGCGCGCTTGCACGATCACAGTCGGCGTGCGAGCCGCGGGCGCTGGTCTGGGCTTGTATGAGCTTGGCAGGGGCGACCGCGATCGAACGCCGCCGTGACCGGATATGCCGTGGCGCGCCTTCACGATCGCGTTCAGCGTGCGAGCCACCGGACAGTGGTGCGGGCTCGCTCGGGCGCGGCCGTGGTCGAATGCCGCCGTTGGCCGGGCATGCGATGGCGCTTGCACGATCGCGGTCGGCGTGCGAGCCGCCGGGCACTGGTTGGGCTCGTTCAGGCGCGGCCATGATCGAACGCCGCCGTGACCGGATATGCGGTGGCGCCTTCACGATCGCGTTCAGGGTGCGAGCCCCCGGGCACTGGTGCGGGCTCGCTCGGGCGCGGCGGTGGTCGAACGCTGCCGTTGGCCGGGCACGCGATGGCGCGCTTGCACGATCGCGGTCGGCGTGCGAGCTGCGGGCGCTGGTGTGGGTGCGGCCGGGGTGGCCATGGGCGCGTTCATGATCGAATGTCGCCGGTCACCGCTCGGTGGGCATGATCGCGGGGTGCTCGGCGCCGAAGTTATGAACGGAGGCGGAGGCCGCGGGGGGTCGGGTGGAAGCCTGCGGATTCCAGGGCGGCGGCCAGGGGGGAGGTGCCGATCGACTCGCCGTCGGCGCGTTCCACGGTCAGTTTGCCCAGGGCGCCCTCGCGGACGGCCAGGGCCAGCGCGTCGACCGCGGGTTGCAGGACGGCGGGGTCGTCGTCCCAGGTCAGCAGGGTGCGGCCGCCGCGTTCGACGTACAGGACGAGGTGGCCCTCCACCAGGACGACGAGCGCGCCCGCCTTGCGGCCGGGCTTGTGGCCGCTGGCGACCTCGTCGGCGCGGGCGGGCCAGGGCAGGGCCGCGCCGTAGGGGTTGGCGGGGTCGGCGGCGGCGAGCACGAGGGCGCGCTGGCGCGGCGCCTCCCGCGGCGTCTCCCACTGGGAGGCGAGGTCGCCCGGGGGAGCGGCGGACGAGCGGAAGGCCCGCAGCCGGTCGACGGCTCCCGGGAGCGCGAACTGGGCGGCGCCCAGGCCCTCGACGAAGTACCCCCGCCGGCATCGCCCGCTCTCCTCGAACGCGCGCAGGACGGGATAGACGGCGGAGAACCCGCCGGGCGTGTGCTCGGCGGCCACGGCGCCGCGGATCACGATGCCGTACCGCTCCAGCAGCGCCTCCGCGCGGGCGTGCGAGCGGGGGGTCGGGTTGGTCTCGCGCCGGGGGAGCGGCCACCAGCGCCCGGCCACCGTGGGCGGGCCTGTCCTGGACGGCATGACGGGACGTCCGCGACGTGTCGTCCTGGACCGGTGCGTCGGACGCCCCGAGCCGAGCGCCGAGCGGAGCGGGGCCAGGGTGTCGTTGGTGAGGTGACCCGCCCAGACGAGGTCCCACACGGCGGTGACGAGGTCGGCGTCGGTGGTCGCCTGCTCGGTGCCGCGGCGCTGGTTCACCCGGTCGGAGAGCATGCGGAAGAACAGGGCGCCGCCGTCGCCCAGCGCGTCCAGGACGGCGTCGTGCACGGGCGTGCGGGTGATCTCGGTCGGCTCCGGCATCAGCAGCGGCGCGGTGTCGGCCAGATACAGCGCGACCCATCCGTCCCCGCCCGGGAGCGCGCCCTGCCCCGCCCAGACCACCTCGCCCGCGGACGTCAGCTCGTCCAGCATGGCGGGCGTGTAGCCGGGCACCCGGGACGGCAGGACCAGCGACTCCAGCGCGGACGCGGGCACGGCCGCGCCCTGGAGCTGCTCGATCGCCTGGACGAGCGCGTCGATGCCGCGCAGCCGCGTGCCGCCCGCGATGCCGTGCCAGGCGGGCAGGAAGCGGCCGAGCGACTCCGGCGGGGACGGCTCGACCTCGGCGCGCAACCGGGCCAGGGAGCGGCGGCGCAGCGTCCGCAGCACGCCGGTGTCGCACCACTCGCTGGTCAGCGGGCCCGACACCGTCTCGACGGGCAGGAACTCGCCCTCGACGACGCGTCCGGCACCGGCCAGCCGCCGCAGCGTCTCGACGACCACGGCCGTGCCCAGCCCGAACAGCTCCGCCGGGCCGGACGGACGGAACGGCCCGTGCGTGCGCGCGTAGCGGGAGACCAGGTCGCCGAGCGGGTCGTCGACGGGTTCGAGGAACGCCTCGGGGATCCCGACCGGCAGCGGCGCGCCGAGCGCGTCGCGCAGCCGCGCCGCGTCCTCGATCGCGGCCCACCGCTCCAGGCCGCCCACCCGGACGCGGATCGCCCGCCGCGCCCCCTCCAGCTCCACCAGCCAGCGCCCGGCCTCCTGGCCGGCGGTGACGCGGGCGGCGACCTCGGCGGTCGTGAGGGGGCCGAGGGCGCGCAGCAGGTCGGCGACGCCCTCCACGTCGCGGGCGCGGCGGTCCTGGGCGAGGCGTTGCAGCTCGCGTTCGGTGTCGGTGACGGCCTCGGGGTCGAGGAGTTCGCGCAGGTCGGCCTGGCCGAGCAGTTCGGCCAGCAGCGCCGAGTCGAGTGTGAGCGCCTGGGCGCGGCGTTCGGCGAGGGGGGAGTCGCCCTCGTACATGAACGCGCCGATGTAGTCGAACAGCAGGGAACGCGCGTAGGGGGACGGCTCGGGCGTCTCCACCTCGACCAGGCGGACCTTGCGTCCGGACATGTCGCGCATCAACCGCACCAGGCCCGGGACGTCGAACACGTCCTGGAGGCACTCGCGCATCGTCTCCAGGACGATCGGGAACGAGGGGTACCTGCTCGCGACCGCCAGCAGCTGCGCGGCGCGCTGGCGCTGCTGCCACAGCGGCATGCGCTTGTCGGGACGGCGCCGGGGCAGCAGCAGCGACCGTGCCGCGCACTCGCGGAACCGGGCCGCGAACAGCGCCGACCCGCCCAGCTCGTCCACCACGAGGCGCTCGATGTCGTCGGGGTCGAAGACGGCGGTGTCGAGCCCGGGCGGCTCGTCGGTGTCGGGGATGCGGATGACGATGCCGTCGTCGGCGTGCATGGCCTGCGCGTCGCCGTACCGCTCGCGCAGGCGGCCCGCGATGGCGAGCGCCCAGGGGGCGTGCACGCGCGCGCCCAGCGGCGAGTGGACGATCATGCGCCAGTCGCCGAGCTCGTCGCGGAACCGCTCGACGACCATCGTCCGGTCGTCGGGGACGTGCCCGGTGGCCTCGCGCTGCTCGCCCAGGTAGGAGACGAGGTTCCCGGCGGCCCAGTCGTCCAGCCCGGCGGCGGTGACGCGTTCGCGCGCCGCCTCCGGCGCGAGCCCGGCCAGCTCGCGGGTGAACTCGCCCAGGGCGCGCCCCAGCTCGGCGGGGCGCCCGAGCTGGTCGCCGTGCCAGAACGGGAGCTTGCCCGGCTGGCCCGGCGCGGGCGACACCAGGACCCGGTCGGGCGTGATGTCCTCGATCCGCCAGGAGCTGGCGCCGAGCACGAACACGTCGCCGACGCGCGACTCGTAGACCATCTCCTCGTCGAGCTCACCGACCCGGGAGGACTTCTCGCCGACCAGGAACACGCCGAACAGCCCGCGGTCGGGGATGGTGCCGCCGCTGGTCACCGCCAGGCGCTGCGCCCCCGGGCGGTCGCGCAGGACGCCGGTGACGCGGTCCCAGACGAGGCGGGGGCGCAGCTCGCCGAACTCGTCGCTCGGGTAGCGCCCGGCGAGCATGTCCAGGGTCGCCTCCAGAGCCGAACGGGGGAGCGTGGCGTAGGGGGCGGCGCGTTTGACGAGGGTCTCCAGGTCGTCGACGGTCCACTCGTCCATGGAGACCATCGCGACGATCTGCTGCGCCAGGACGTCCAGCGGGTTGCGCGGGTACCGCAGCTCCTCGATGCCGCCGGTGCGCATGCGCTCCGACACCACCGTCGTCTGCACGAGGTCGCCCCGGTACTTGGGGAAGATGACCCCCTTGGACACCGCCCCGACCTGGTGGCCCGCGCGACCCACCCGCTGGAGGCCGCTCGCGACCGACGGCGGCGACTCCACCTGGACGACCAGGTCGACCGCGCCCATGTCGATGCCCAGCTCCAGGCTGGAGGTCGCCACGACGGCCGGGAGGCGGCCCTCCTTCAGCGCGTTCTCGATGACGGCCCGCTCCTCCTTGGACACCGAGCCGTGGTGCGCGCGGGCGATCTCCACGGGCGCGTCGGCGGGCCTCCCCCTGGACGCGCCCGCCTGCGCCATCGTCGCGGCGGGGGAGTGGTCCTCCGGGAGGACCTCGCCGGTCGCGCGCTCGTAGGCGAGTTCGTTGAGCCGCCCGCACAGGCGTTCGGCCAACCGGCGCGAGTTGGCGAACACCAGCGTGGAGCGGTGCGACTCGATCAGGTCGAGCAGCCGGTGCTCCACGTGCGGCCAGATGCTGCGCTGGCGCGGGTCGGCCGTCCCGGCGTCGTCGACGAACTGCCCCAGCTCGCCCATGTCCTCCACGGGGACGACGATGTCGAGGTCGAAGACCTTGTCGGAGGGCGGCTGGACGACCGACGCGGGCCGCGCGCCGCCGAGGAACGCCGCCACCTCGTCGGTCGGGCGCACCGTCGCCGACAGGCCCACGCGCTGCGCGGGGCGCTCCAGGAGCGCGTCGAGCCGTTCGAGGGAGAGCGCCAGATGCGCGCCCCGCTTGGTGCCCGCCACGGCGTGCACCTCGTCCACGATCACCGTCTCCACGCCGCGCAGCGACTCGCGCGCCCGCGAGGTGAGGATCAGGAACAGCGACTCCGGGGTGGTGATGAGGATGTCGGGCGGCTTGACCGCCAGCCTGCGGCGCTCGTCGGCCGGGGTGTCGCCCGACCGCATGCCGACCCGCACGTCCGGCTCGGGCAGGCCGAGGCGCCGCGCGGCCTGCCGGATGCCGGTCAGCGGGGCGCGCAGGTTGCGCTCGACGTCCACGGCGAGGGCCTTGAGCGGCGAGACGTACAGGACGCGGCAGCGCTTCAGCGGGTCGGGCGGCTCCGCGCCCCCACCCGCCTCCCCGCCTACCGTGAGGCGGTCGAGCGACCACAGGAACGCCGCGAGGGTCTTGCCGGAGCCGGTCGGCGCGACGACCAGCGTGTCGTCGCCGCTCGCGATCGACTCCCACGCCCCGGCCTGGGCGGCGGTCGGCGCGGCGAACGCCCCGGCGAACCACGCGCGGGTCGCCGGGGAGAAGCGTTCGAGCACGTCACCCCTCATGCCGACCATCCTGCCTCGCGGGTCCGACAGAACGCGCCGCCGTGGCCCGCGTCACATCGAAGCAAGCGTTTGCCCGGTCGTCGCGACGGGCCTCGTGTCCTCCGGCGTCGGATAGCGTGAGCGGGTGCGGCTCACAGTTTTCTGGGATCGAATGAACCAGCAGTTCGGGGAGCGCTACGCCGAGAGCGTGGCCAAGGACTACGTCATCGCCCAACTCGGCGGCCGCACCATCGAGCAGGCCCTCGCCGACGGGGAGCCCGCCAAGAAGGTGTGGCAGGCCGTGGTCGCCACCTTCGACGTCCCCTCCACGCTGCACTGACCGGGGTCCCGCACGCGCGGGCCGGCGCGCCTCAGTAGACCGCGACCGCGGTGACGAAGCCGATCATCAGGTTGGCCACCGCCAGCAGGATCGCGGCGGGCTCCAGCCGGTCCTCGGCGTCGTCGGCCAGCCTGCGGATGCTGATCCCCACCAGCCGGTCGAAGACCACCGTGGCGACCGTCTGCGCGATGATGCCGACGCCGCCGAACACCAGCGTCCTGGTCAGGCCCTCCGCGAGGTCGCCGCCGGACGCGTAGATCGACACCCCGACGATCAGGCCGACGCCGACCGTCGCCGCGCAGGCGAGCAGCGTCGCGTTGGGGTTGCGGTGCTCGCGGATCACCGTGATCAGGCGGCCTGGGGTGGCCAGGTCGGTCATGTAGAAGCCGACGATGAACAGCACCAGGCCGACCCCGGCGTAGGCGAGGAGCGCCCCGGTCCCGTCCAGCAGGATCTGGCCGAGGCTGTCGTCGTTCGCCGCCAAGGTTGTCATGGTTCTCCTTAGAAGGTGGGGGCCGGGGTCTACGGCGAGGCTCTGAACGCGTGGGCCATGGGCCTTACAGGGGAATGCGGTGCGGGACGAAGGAGGACGTGTCGTCGGTGATGAGCCCGGCCGTCTCGCGGATGCCGATCCCCGCCGACTCGTCCTCCACGACCCAGGCGCCGATCACCGGGTGCTCGCCGTCGAAGTCGGGGAGCGCGCAGAACTCCTGGAAGACGAACCCCTCCGCGCCGTAGGCGCCCTCGGTGCGCTGCTCACCGCCGTCCGGGGTGACGATGCGCATGCTCGCCCCCTCCCGTCCCAGCAGGGGCTTCTGCACGTACGAGGTGAGGCTCCCGGGCGTGTTCAGGTAGGTGGGGAGCAGGTTGGGGTGCCCGGGGAACAGCTCCCAGAGCAGGACGAGCAGCGCCTTGTTCGACAGCACCATCTTCCAGATCGGCTCGATCCACGAGGTGGGCGCGCCGGGGACGTTGCGTCCGAACGGCTCGGCGACGATCCACTCCCAGGGGTAGAGCTTGCAGAGGGTGCGGATCTCCTTCTCGTCCATGTCGACGAACCGCTCGCGGGCGGAGTCCCAGCCGATGTCCTCCATGGCGATCGCCATGCCGGGCAGGCCCGCCTCCTCGGCGGTCTCCTGCATGTAGGCGATCGTCATGACCTCCTCACCGGTCTCGTCGCCGTTCGTCCAAGCGAAGTGCACCGGCCCGTCGGCGACCCTGGGGAGGATCTCCTTCCAGCGCGCCACCAGGCGCTCGTGCAGGGAGTTCCACTGGTCGTCGCCGGGGTAGACGTCCTGGAGCCAGTACCACTGGACGACCGAGCTCTCCACCAGGGCTGTCGGCGTGTCGGCGTTGTACTCCAGGAGCTTGGCCGGGCCGGCGCCGTCGTAGCGCAGGTCGAACCGGCCGTACAGGTGCGGGTCCCCGCGCCGCCACGACTCCTCGATCAGCGGCGCGACCCACTCCGGTATGCCGAGGACGTGGTACCGCCCGGTGGTGACGACGTGCTCCACCACCTGCATGCACATCCGGTGCAGTTCCTCGACGACCTCTTCGAGCGCGAGCACCTCGTCCATGTCGAAGACGTAGTGGACGGACTCGTCCCAGTAGGGCCTCGGCAGATGTTCTGGATGCGCGGTCTTGTGGAAGGCGAGCCCTTGCGACTCGACCTTCTCGGCCCAGCCGTCGCGGGGCGTCGAACGTGTACGGCGCACCGGTTCAGCTCCCGCTCCGGCCGCTGCCGCCGAACCCGCCCCGGCTCAGCGTACGCCCGCTGCTCGACTTGACCTTGCCCTTGCTGGACCGGAAGGAGGTTCCGCCCGACACGTACCCCCTGGAGTCACGGCTGCCGCCGTAGTACCAGAAGTACCGGTTGTACGACGAGTCGTATCCCCGGTCGATGTCGCCGGGGTCGCAGTAGACGTCCGAGACCACCTTGTAGCCGCCCTTGGTCTTCCCGACCGCCGGGGCGTTCCGGTCCACGCAGTACGCGGTGGTCGACTTGGAACCGCAGGCGACCAGGGCCAGCGACAGCGCGCCCAGCATCCCGACCTTCACGGCACGGGAGCTGAGCCGGCGGGTGGGTTCCTGTGGGGGCAAGAGGAACACGTCCTTCGGATCGAGGGTCGAGCATCCAGAAGGTTCCGGACGGCGCGGTCGAACGCCCCCGCGCAGAAGGAATCCGACATGCGAGGCCACAGCCTAGGGGCGGTGCACATGGGACGGAAGTGACTCGTGTTCCGGTTCCGTCACATCGCGGACGCGATCGATTCCGGGTGGAGCCCGCCGGGGTGTCAGTCCGGAACGGGCAGGTGCGCGTACAGGTCCATCGCGTCCACGGTCGAGGGGAGATCGCTGACCTGCCCGTCCCCGACCTCCACCACCCGCCACTCGCCGTCGGTGCGGCGGGCGAGGTCGGTGGTGATGAACCGGCAGCCGAGGGCCCGGACTGCGGGCGCGACGGCGTCCAGCGCCGGGTCGGGCTCCACGTCGGGGCTGTCGGGGTGCGGCCCGATGAGCGCGGGCTCCCCGTCCACCCACCACACCCGCGCCTCGCCCTCGCCGTCATAGGGCTCGTACTCCCGCACCACGAGGCCGCCCGCGAGATGGTCGTCCTGCAGGGCGACCATCTTGGCGGCGATGCCGTGCAGCTGGACGAGGTTCTTCACGTCCGGCACGAAGCACGCCTCTTCCCACTCGTGCTTGCGCGACTTCACATAGTCCTTGACCACGCCGGGCCCGCCGTTCAGCGGACGCACCAGCTCGCCCAGCTCGTTCAGGTCTCCCGGATCCTGGCCCGGTGCCAGGGGGCGCCACACGCTGTGCGGGGTCAGACCCGCGAACGTGTCGTGCCAGCCCGGCAGCTCGTGCGCGCGCCTGTAGTCGTCCGGATGGGTCAGCAGCACCGTCCCGCGCTGTTTCAGGAGGGCGGCCACCGCGGCGTACTCGTCGCCCGTGAGCATCCAGCCCCGGTACCAGAGCGCGCCCAGGTCCGACGGCACCGCCCGCGCGGCCCCTTCCACGTCCCCGCGGCGCAGTGCCTCGTGGTCGAGCAGGGCGATCTCGCCGTAGTGGTCCCGCACGGCCGCCGCCTCGCGGGAGAAGTGCGGGTCAACGCGCCGTGGATGGAGCGGGTCGACGCAGAAGAGGACGGTCAGCGTCATGATGGAACCCTCCGTGGACGGCGCCAGCGTACGGGGTCCGGACCACCGTACGCACGGAGATTCCTGCCCAAATCGGTAGACGCGACGATGATCGAACTTATGTTCGGTACGCTGACCTCTCGCCCACGGCGTCATCCACAACCGCGCCCGGGACTCGAAAGTGTCGGTGGCCCGCCGTAACGTCGCCCTCGACAACGCAAGGCAGCGGCCGAGAGCCGACAGTCACGACGAGAAGGACATCTCATGGCAGCGAACGACCGGGAGAAGGCTCTCGAGACCGCCCTCGCCCAGATCGAACGGCAGTTCGGCAAGGGCTCGGTCATGCGGATGGGCGAGGAGGTGCGGGCGCCGGTCGAGGTGATCCCCACCGGCGCGATCGCCCTCGACATCGCGCTCGGCATCGGCGGCCTGCCGCGCGGCCGCGTCGTCGAGGTGTACGGCCCCGAGGGCTCCGGCAAGACCACCGTCACGCTGCACGCGGTGGCCAGCGTCCAGAAGAAGGGCGGCATCGCCGCGTTCGTCGACGCCGAGCACGCCCTCGACCCCGAGTACGCCGCCAAGATCGGCGTCGACATCGACGCGCTGCTGGTCTCCCAGCCCGACACCGGCGAGCAGGCCCTGGAGATCACCGACATGCTGATCCGCTCCGGCGCGATCGACATCGTCGTCATCGACTCCGTCGCCGCGCTCGTCCCCCGCGCCGAGATCGAGGGCGAGATGGGCGACAGCCACGTCGGCCTCCAGGCCCGCCTGATGTCGCAGGCGCTCCGCAAGCTCACCGGCGCGATCAACCAGACCAAGACGACCGCCATCTTCACCAACCAGCTCCGCGAGAAGGTCGGCGTCATGTTCGGCTCCCCGGAGACCACCACCGGCGGCCGCGCGCTGAAGTTCTACGCGTCCGTCCGGCTGGACGTCCGCCGGATCGAGACGCTCAAGGACGGCACCGAGGCCGTCGGCAACCGCGTCCGCGTCAAGGTCGTCAAGAACAAGATGGCGCCGCCCTTCCGGGTCGCCGACTTCGACCTCCTCTACGGCCACGGCATCAGCCGCGAGGGCGGCCTGATCGACCTCGGCGTCGAGCACGGCTTCGTCCGCAAGTCCGGCGCCTGGTACACCTACGACGGCGACCAGCTCGGCCAGGGCAAGGAGAACGCCCGCAACTTCCTCAAGGCCAACCCCGACATGGCGGACGGCATCGAGAAGAAGATCAAGGAGAAGCTGGGCATCGGCCCGAAGGTCGACAAGGAGGCCGAGCCCGCCGCGGGCTCCGGCGCCGAGGCGGCCGCCCCGCCCGCCTCCGAGTTCACTCCCGCTGCCAAGCCCCCCCTCACTGGCAAGCGGGCGGCCAAGGCCGCTAAATCGGGTGATTCCTAACGGTCAATCCTCCGATAAGGGTGACTCTTGACGAGGAGTGAGCGATGATCTCGTATGCAGGGCGGCGGCGCCTTACCCGGTGCCTGCCAGGCGCACGGACCTTCCCCGATGGCGCCGCCGCTCCCGTCGGCCCGGACGCCGAGCCCATCCGGCTCGGCGGCCGGGGCACCCGCCCTCCGTCGCGTCGAGGCGTCCCCGGAGGGGCGGGGACGTGAGCCTCCCCTGGGAGCCCCTCCCCACCAACCCCTGGACCACGGACCCCGAACCCGCCGACACCCCGGAACCTCCCGAAGCCTCCGACGCCGAGCAACCCCCGGAACCACCCTCGCCCTGGACGCTCGAACCAGGCCGTCCGGCCAACACAGCCCAAGCGGAGCCACCACAAACCCCCGGGCCGGCCACCCCCGCCTCCCAACCCGCCACGAAGCCCGAGGCCAACCACCCCGGCCAACCGGGAACGCAACAGCCGACCAGCCCCGTGGAAACCAACCCTGCGGCAGATGCGGCCGAGGCGACCGGCGTCAACCCCCAAACAGCCGACACTCGGTCGGGTGGCCCCGCACTAGGCGATGCCGATCCGTGGAATACCAAGGCGAGCGGAACCGGCGCGGCCGACATCGAGACGGACGCCACGGGAACGGCCGACGCCTGGGTTTTCGGCGCCGGGACGGCCGACGGCGAAACAGCCCGCACCAGGACGTCCGACGCCGAACGGACCAGTGCCTGGAGCGCTGCTGCTGGGTCGGTCAGCGCCGGAGCAGGCGATACCGAAGCGGCCAGCGCGGAAGACGATCTCCCTGGGGCACATAACCCCTGGGAGGACGCCGCCGGCACAAGCGACGCCAAAGCTGACGACATCGACGCGACAGGTGATGAACTGCCGAGCCCCGATGGAGATAAAACGGACGGCGGTGGAACGGGAACCGGTGAAACCACCGGTGTTGGACCGCCGGGCGCCGCGATGGGTGGCCCCGAGCTAGGCGGTGCTGGGGCGGGCGGCGTCGAAGCGGACAGTGTCAGGGTGGCCGGTTCTGAAGCGGGCAGCGGCAGAGCCCCGGACGGTACTGAACGGGACGCGGAGTCGCAGGCGGCGAAGTCGCGGGGGGTTGAGGCGGAGGTCGGGCGAGGGGCGTCCGGTGGGCGGGGTGTGTTCGGTGGGCAGGGGGCGTCTGGCGAGCGAGGGGTCGTCGGTGGTCGCGGGGTGGATGGGCGGGGACGGGCGGTCGGTGAAGGGCGGGGTGGTAAGCGGCGGGGTGGTAAGCGGCGGGGTGGCGCGTTGGGGAGGAGGGGGGCGTCCTCTCCCTGGGAAGGCGCGGCGGAGTCGTCGGGGCGGGATGGCGCGGAGGCTTCTGGTGAGGGGGAGGGCCGTAGGGAGCGGGGTGGGAGTGAAGAGGGCGGGAGTGAGCGGGGTGGGCTTGGGGAGGGGGCCGCACGGGAGGTTTGTCTGCGGATGCTGGCGGGGGCGCCTCGTACTCGGGCGCAGCTCGCGGACGCGTTGCGGCGCAAAGGGTTTCCCGATGATGTGGCGGAGTCCGTGCTTTCGCGGTTCACCGATGTCGGGTTGATCGACGACGAGGCGTTCGCGCAGGCGTGGGTGCGGTCGCGCCATGCGGGGCGGGGGCTCGCCAAGCGGGCGCTCGCGGCGGAGCTGCGGCGGCGCGGGGTGGCCGGCGAGACCGTCAACGAGGCCGTCGAGACGCTGGAGCCGGAGCAGGAGGAGCGCACCGCGCGTGCGCTGGTCGAGCGCAAGCTCCGCAGTACGCGGGGCGTCGACCCGGTGAAGCGCACTCGGCGGCTGGTCGGCATGCTGGCGCGCAAGGGATATCCGCCGGGGCTCTCCTATCGGGTGGTCAAGGAGGCGTTGGCCGAGGAGGGCGCCGACCTTGAGGACTTCCCGGAGGCGCCCCTGGAGTGATCAGGTGAACAGGGGGCGACACGCCGGGGAATGACGGGCGGGCTGACCGCAGGTGATCTCGTACTTACCTGGGCGGAGCCGACGAGCCAGGTGGGCGGGGGTGCGCGGGTCAAGTGCGCGGTAAGGAACTCGTCACGCGGGCGTTCGGTTAGTCCGGAATGCCCCGGGTTTGCTTGCTCATTACCTCCATGCCGCTTACCGTTACGGCAGTGAGGAGTTACTCCGCGTCTCGCGGATTGCTATACGGCCGAGCACGTTCGAGCAGCTGAGAGGCATAAAAGGCAGGTTCGTTGGCCGGATTCGGCCGCGTCATCGGGCACGCGTACGGCGTGGCCCGGCGATGTCGTGCACCCGGAATAGCGTGAGTAAGTCCTCGCAAGGCAGGGTCCTGACAGGCGGGCCCGCGGCGAGGAAGGATCTGCCTCATGGAGAGCGTCCTGCTGGGTGCAGCGCTGCTGGTGACCCTGGCCGCTCTCGTCATCGTCGTCCTGCGGCGTCCGGGCATGCCGGGACGGGCCGCGGCGGAGATGGCCCGCGCGCAGGGTGAGGCGGACGAGATCCGGTCGAAGGCCAAGCTGGACGCGCAGGAGGCACTGCGGAGCGCCGAGGGGCAGGCGCGCCAGATCGTCGCCACGGCGCGCGAGGAGCGCGAGGACCTTGAGGAGGAGGCCCGCTCCTTCAGGGAGGACCTGCGGGTGCTCAGGGAGGACCTGGAGCGCCGGGAGGCGCGTCTCGCCGAGCGGGAGCAGCGGCTGGACGGCGAGGTCCGCAGGCTTGAGGAGTGGTCCGGACGGCTCGCGGAGACCAAGCGGACCCTCCAGGCCCGCAAAGAGGAACTGGGCAAGGTCGAGGAGGAGCGGCGCCAGATCCTGGAGCAGGCGGCGGGGCTCACCGCCGAGCAGGCCAGGGCCGAGCTGGTCGGGCTGATCGAGAACCAGGCCAAGCGCGAGGCGATCCCCATCACGCGGGAGATCGAGAACTCGGCGCGGGCGGAGGGCGACAAGCGCGCCCGCAAGATCGTGACGCTGGCGATCCAGCGGGTCGCGAGCGAGCAGACGGCCGAGTCGGTCGTGTCGGTGCTGCACCTGCCGAGCGACGAGATGAAGGGCCGCATCATCGGGCGCGAGGGGCGCAACATCCGCGCGTTCGAGACGACCACGGGCGTGAACCTCATCATCGACGACACCCCCGAGGCGGTCCTGCTGAGCTGCTTCGACCCGGTGCGCCGGGAGGTCGGAAGGCTCACGCTGGAGAAACTCGTCCTTGACGGGCGGATCCACCCGCAGCGCATCGAGGAGATCTACGAGCGCAGCAAGAGCGACGTGGAGCAGCTCTGTGTGCGCGCAGGCGAGGACGCGCTGGTGGAGGTCGGCATAGCCGACATGCACCCCGAACTCATCGCGCTGCTGGGCCAGCTCCGGTACAGGACGTCCTATGGGCAGAACGTCCTGAAACACCTCATCGAGTCCGCGCACATCGCCGGGGTCATGGCGAGCGAACTGCGGCTGCCGGTCGAAGTGGCCAAGCGGTGCACGCTGCTGCACGACATCGGCAAGGCGCTCACCCACGAGGTGGAGGGCAGCCACGCGCTGATCGGCGCCGAGATCGCGCGCCGCTACGGCGAGGACGAGGACGTGGTGCACGCCATCGAGGCGCACCACAACGAGGTCGAGGTCCGGACCGTGGAGGCCGTGCTCACGCAGGCCGCGGACGCCATCAGCGGCAGCCGTCCGGGCGCGCGCAGGGAGTCCCTGGAGGCCTACGTCAAGCGGCTGGAACGCCTGGAGGAGATCGCCCGGGAGAAGCACGAGGGCGTGGAGAAGGTCTTCGCCATGCAGGCGGGCCGGGAGATCAGGGTGATGGTCAAGCCCGACTCGGTGGACGACATCCAGGCGCAGGTCATCGCCCGCGACATCGCCAAGCAGGTCGAGGACGAGCTGACCTACCCGGGGCAGATCCGGGTGACCGTGGTCCGGGAGTCGCGCGCCATCGAGTTCGCCCGCTGACCGCGTCCGACCGACGCCCCTTCCGCGCAGGACGACCGCGCCGATTCAGCGCGCCCCGCATCTCTCCTGCGTCGCACCTGACCACGCCCGGACACGTGCGCCGGTCGGCGGGGGAAACCGGCCGACCGGCGGGCGGCGGGGTCAGCCGACGGTGAGGTCGATCGGGGTGACGCCTCGGGGGTCGAAGCCGAGGGTCTGCCCGTAGAACGCCAGTTCGGCCTCCAGGCACGCGATGACCGTGTCCGCCTTGCGGAAGCCGTGGGCCTCGCCCTCGAACGTCAGGTAGGCGTACGGCATCTTCTTGGCGGCCAGGGCCACCGCGAAGCGCTCGGACTGGTCCGGGGGCACCACCGGGTCGTTGAGCCCTTGCAGGAGCAGGACGGGGCAGGCCGTGCGGTCGGCGTTGTTCAGCGGCGAGCGCTCCTCGTAGGCGCGCTCGAAGCCGGGCAGCGGACCGATCAGGCCGAACAGATACTGCGACTCGAAGTCGTGGGTGGCGCCGACGAAGCTTTGGAGCTCGCTGACCCCGTAGTAGGACGTGGCGGCCTTGAACACGTCGGTCTGGGTGATCGCCGCGAGCGTCGTCCAGCCGCCCGCGGAGCCGCCGCGGATCGCCAGCCGGGCGGGGTCGGCGATGCCGCCGTCCACGAGGGCCTGGGCGGCGGCCACGGCGTCCTCCACGTCCACCACGCCCCACTGGCGGCGCAGGCGTTCGCGGTAGGCGCGGCCGTATCCGGCGGAGCCGCCGTAGTTGACGTCGATGACGCCGATGCCGCGGCTGGTGAAGTACGCCCGCTCCAGGTCGAGCACCTTGGAGACGCGTCCGGTGGGCCCGCCGTGCACGAAGACCACGTACGGGGGTAGTTCGCCCTCCGGGGCCACGGCCTCGGGGTTGGTCGGCGGGAAGACGTACGCGTGCACGGGACGCCCGAACGGGCCCTCCAGCACTTCGGCGCGCGGGTTGGACAGGTAGGCGACGTCCGGCAGCTCCGGCAGTTCGCGGCGGAGCCCCTCCACGCGCCCGGTCGTGGTGTCGATCCGCACGACCGACGGCGGGACGTCCGGACCGCCGCCGATCCCGACGATGGTGGTGCCGTCCGCCGAGAGCTGCGACTGCCAGTGCTCGTAGGGGACCTCCAGGTCGATGAGGTCCAGCGTCTCCGGGTCGTAGATGCCGAGCCGCATGTCGCCCTCGCCGTGCAGGACGGCGAGCCGGCCGTCGCCCAGCAGCGCGTAGGGCATGCCTCCGAGCTGCCACAGCGGGCTGGTGAACTCCTCCTCCGCCGGGTACAGCGCCTGCGGCGACTCCCCGTGCAGGCCGACCTGGTAGATGTTCCACCAGCCGGGCCAGTCGGAGATGACGTACAGGGACTCGTCGTCACGCCACAGGGGCGCGACGACGGATTCGGTGAGGCCGCCCTTGACCGTGCGGGGCGCGACGGTCTTGCCGTCCTCGATCGCGGCCACGCGCAGCTCCGTGCCGTCCCAGGGCATCCTCGGGTGGTTCCACTGCACCCACGCGAGATGACCGCCGCCGGGCGAGGGGCGCGGGCTCGCGTAGAAGTGCGCCCCCGTCACCAGCTCGCGGATCGCCCCCGCGTTCTCCGACGCGCTGCCGTCCAGCGGAACGGCCACGATCGCACGCCTGATCCCGGCGACGCCCTCCTCGCCCTCCGGCGGCGCGGCGATGTGCCCCTCGCAGACGCACCAGATCTCCGTGCCGTCCGGGGAGGGCACGAGGTCGGCGTAGCGCAGGCCCGCCTGGACGGCGGGCTCGGGCGTCAGCGGGTACGGCTTCGGGTCGCCCTCGTCGAGCCGGTGGAGCCGCTGGTCCTCGTAGTTGGAGAACACCAGCGACCAGCCCTGTTCGGTGCGGACCGGCAGGTATGACCGCCCGCCGTACTCGTGCACACGCGTGCGCGCGTCCCAGGGGGCCTGGAGCAGGTCGGTCCGGTGACCGCCCCGGAGGTGGACGACGGTGGTCCGGCCGCCCTCCTCCGGTCGGGTCTCCTGCCACCACACGTCATCGCCGGCGACGGTGGGAAAGCTGAGGCGCAGCCGCGCGCGGGCGACGTCGGCTGCGGAGATGGGGGAGGGCCAGGAGCCGTAGGGGAGGGTCGCACGAGCGGTCATACCAGGAATCGTCCCGCATACGGGGATCGGTTGGGGCCATGACGGGGTGTTTGACTTCGGAAAGATACACGCCGATCACCAGCCGACCCACCGGTAACACCCGCCCGCGGGGAGGTCGCGGAAGCGGCGGAGCGCCGCGAGGAAGCCGCGGGGGCGCCCCGACGCCTCCGCCCATCGTCTTGGCCTCGGTCTTGCGGCTGCGGCGGCTGCGCGCCTCCAGCCACGTCGCGAACCGGCTCACCGACATGTTGATCGCGATGTAGATGACCGCGACGACGATGCCCGCCTGGAGCTTGTTGTTGTCGTAGTTGGCGGGCACCTGCCGGAAGGCCGCGTTGAGGAGTTCGGGGTAGGCGATGATGTACCCGAGCGCGGTGTCCTTGAGCAGGACGACGATCTGGCTCACGATCGCCGGCATCATCACCGTGACGGCCTGCGGCAGCAGGACGAGCCGCATGACGCCGTTCTTGCGCAGGCCGATGGAGTAGGCGGCCTCCGCCTGGCCCTTCGGGATCGACTGGACCCCGGCGCGCACCACCTCGGCCAGCACCGACCCGTTGTACATGATGAGGCCGAAGACGACCGCGGCGAACGCGGGCACCGTGATGACCCCCGCGTTGATCTCCACGCCGAAGATCGAGAAGAAGTTGTCGACCAGCACGCGCTGGAAGGTGCCGAACGCCGAGTCGGCGACGGACGGGCTGACCTTGTTCGGGATGAAGAACGCCAGGAAGATCAGGATCAGCAGCGGGATCGCCCGGAAGAACTCGACGACGATCCCGGCCGGGATCCGCACCCACCAGTGGTCCGACAGCCGGGCCAGGCCGAACACCACGCCGAACAGCAGCGCCAGCACGGTGCCGAGGGCCGCCGCCTTCAGCGTGTTCCACAGGCCCGGCAGGATGAGGTTGTCCCACACCTCCCACTTCAGGAAGGGGCTCCAGAGCTTGCCCGCGAACTGGCCCTTCTCGTTGAAGCGCCAGACCAGCGCGCCCAGGATCGCGAGGAACACCACCGCCGCGACGACGGTCAGGATGTTGTGCCGCGCGCGCGCCCGGGGGCCGGGGGCGTCGAAGAGGACGGTCGCTTCCTTGGTCATCGGACCACCGCCATCCGCTTGTGCAGCCACCCGAAGAAGAACCCGGTCGGCAGCGTGAGGATCATGAACCCGGCCGCGATGCCGATGAACAGCGGGATCGCCCCGCTGGTGAAGCTGGGCTGGTCGAGGATGTCCTTCATGACCGAGGCGGACTCGGCGTAGCCCGCCGCCGACGCGACCGTCGAGTTCTTGATCATGGCGATCAGGACGCTGCCGAGCGGCGCGATGACGGCGCGGAACGCCTGCGGCAGGATGACGATGCGCAGCGACTGGGTGAAGCCCAGCCCGATCGAGCGCGCCGCCTCGGCCTGCCCCAGGGGGACCGTGTTGATGCCCGAGCGCAGCGCCTCGCAGACGAACGCCGCCGTGTACCCGGACAGTCCGAGGACCGCCCACCAGTAGTACGTGCTGTTGCTCCCGGAGAACTTGAGCGCCAGCTCGTCGTTCAGACCGAGGCTGCACATCAGGAGCACCAGCGTCAGCGGGGTGTTGCGGAGCACGTTGACGTAGCCGGTCCCGAACGCGCGGAGCACGGGGATGGGCGAGACGCGGCAGCTCACCAGCACCGTGCCGAAGATCATGGAGAGCACCGCGGCGAGCGCGGACAGGCGGACGGTCGCCCAGAACCCCTCAAGGATCTGGTCGAAGTTGTCGAAGAAGGGGCGGAAGTCAAACATGGCTTAGCTGTTCCATGGCGTTCCAGCGGGTCGGGTCACGCGCGCGCGTCCAGGGGACGGGCCGATGGGCGTCCCCTGGACGCGCGCGCACAACGGGGTCAGCCTCGGATCAGGCGCACCCTTCCGGCTGCGGGGCGGTCGTGGCGAACTTCAGCCCCGTTCCGGCGAAGTGCTTCTCAAGGAGGGTCTTGGCGGTGCCGTCGGAGTACATCTGCGTGATGGCGTTGTTGACCGCCTCGCAGGTCTCCTTGTCGCCCTTCTTGATGCCGACGCCGTACTTCTCGTCGGTGAACGGGGCGTTGATGACCTTGAACGCGCCCTTCTGCTGGTTGGCGAAGCCGGCCAGGATCAGGTCGTCGGTGCTGACCGCGTCGACCGCGCCGTTCTTGAGCTTGGCGGCGCAGTCGGAGTAGCTGGACGCCTCGACCAGGTTCACGCCCTTGATGGCGAGCTGGCCGTCCGGCGGGCCCTCGGTGATGCGGCGGAAGGAGTTCGACCCGGAGGCCTTGCACAGCTTCTTGCCCTTGAGGTCCTGCGGCTTCTTGATGGCGCTGTCGTTCGCGCGGACCATCGTGTCCTGGTGGGCGACGTAGTAGGGGCCGCCGAAGGTCACCTGGGCCTTGCGGGCCTGGGTGATGGAGTACGTCGCGAACACCAGGTCGACCTGGCCGCCTCCCAGGAACGACTCGCGGTTGGCGGAGGTCGTCTCCTTGAAGGTGATGCCGTTCGCCGGCACGCCCAGCTTCTGCGCCACGTACCTGGCGACGTCCACGTCGAAGCCGTCGTAGGAGCCGTCCGGCTTCTTCAGGCCCAGCGCGGGCTGGTCGAACTTGATGCCGATGGTCAGCTTCTTGTCGTCCTTGGCCTTCTGCGCGACCGACTTGGCCTCGGTCTTCTCCTTGTCGCTGCCGCAGGCGCCGAGCGCCAGCGACAGTGCCAGCCCCGCGCCGATGAGAGCGCCGATACGACGTGCTCGCACTGCTCGTCCACCTCTGCTTTCGTGCCGGAGCCCCGTGGCTCAGTGCGTGAGGATCTTGGAAAGGAAGTCCTTCGCGCGCTCGGTGCGCGCGTTGGTGAAGAACTCGTCGGGCGTGTTCTCCTCCACGATCTGGCCGTCCGCCATGAACACGACCTTCTGCGCCGCCCGGCGCGCGAAGCCCATCTCGTGGGTGACCACGATCATCGTCATGCCGTCCCGGGCCAGCCCGGTCATCACGTCCAGGACCTCGTTGACCATCTCGGGGTCGAGCGCCGAGGTGGGCTCGTCGAACAGCATCACCTTGGGCTTCATGGCGAGGGAGCGCGCGATGGCGGCGCGCTGCTGCTGCCCCCCGGAGAGCTGCGCGGGGTACTTCTGGGCCTGGTTGGCGATGCCGACCCGGTCCAGCAGCTCCATCGCGTGCTTCTCCGCCTCCTGCTTGCTCCGCTTGCGGACCTTGATGGGCCCGAGCGTGACGTTCTCCAGGATCGTCTTGTGGGCGAACAGGTTGAACGACTGGAACACCATGCCGACGTCCGCGCGGAGCCTGGCCAGCTCCTTGCCCTCCTGGGGCAGCTCCTTGCCGTCCACGAGGATCGAGCCGCCGTCGATGGGCTCCAGCCGGTTGATCGACCGGCAGAGGGTCGACTTGCCGCCGCCGGAGGGGCCGATGACGACCACGACCTCGCCGCGGTTCACGGTGAGGTTGATGTCCTTGAGGACGTGCAGCTCGCCGAAGTGCTTGTCGACGTGCTCGACCACGACGAGGGGCCCGGAGCCCGCGGCGGATCGCTCCGGGACGAGGTCATCCGGCCCGTCTCCCGCGGTGGGGTCGGGCGCGCCTTCGCTGCCTGTCATGCGCTCGGACTTTACGTCATCCGCGCCGGGCGGAAAGCCTCCGAGCGGTACCGATACGATCACGAAAACCCATGTCGGCAAGGGGATGCGAGGGCCCGCGGGCAGGGGACCGCGGGGCCCGGACGCGGCGCGTCGGCCGATCTGTGACCCGCCGGTAACCTGCCGGTGATCTTGGACGCCGGACGGGGTCGCCGGCGCGTTGCCGAGGGCGGCCGGTCCCGTATCGCGGGCCTGTCCGGTGGGGCCTGACGCGTACCCTTGGTGACTGTCATGAGTGCGCCTATCGAGATGGGCCCCCGCACGTACGAGATCCGTACCTACGGGTGCCAGATGAACGTCCACGACTCCGAGCGCCTGTCCGGTCTGCTGGAGTCGGCCGGATACGTCCGCGCCGGCGACGGCGAACCCGACGTGGTGGTGTTCAACACCTGCGCCGTGCGGGAGAACGCCGACAACCGCCTGTACGGCAACCTCGGCCACCTGCGGCCGGTCAAGGACGGCCGGCCGGGCATGCAGATCGCCGTCGGCGGGTGCCTCGCGCAGAAGGACCGCGACACCATCGTCAAGCGCGCCCCCTGGGTGGACGTCGTGTTCGGCACCCACAACATCGGTTCGCTGCCCGCGCTGCTGGAGCGCTCGCGGGTGAACAGCGAGGCGCAGGTCGAGATAGAAGAGTCGCTGGTGACCTTCCCCTCGACGCTGCCCACCCGGCGCGAGTCGCCGTATGCGGCGTGGGTGTCCATCTCGGTCGGGTGCAACAACACGTGCACCTTCTGCATCGTGCCGTCGCTGCGCGGCAAGGAGAAGGACCGCCGCCCCGGGGAGATCCTCGCCGAGGTCGAGGCGCTGGTGGCCGAGGGCGTCCTTGAGGTCACCCTGCTGGGGCAGAACGTCAACGCCTACGGTTCGGGCTTCGGCGCGCTCTCGGCGGCGCCCGGCGACGTCCGGGCGATGACGGCCGGCGGGCAGTCCGCGTTCGCCGGGCTGCTGCGCGCGTGCGGCGGCGTCGAGGGGCTGGAGCGCGTCCGGTTCACCTCGCCGCACCCCAAGGACTTCACCGACGACGTCATCGCCGCCATGGCCGAGACGCCGAACGTGATGCCGTCGCTGCACATGCCGTTGCAGTCCGGCTCGGACGCGGTGCTGCGGAGCATGCGCCGCTCCTACCGGCAGGAGCGCTACCTCGGCATCATCGACAAGGTGCGGGCCGCGATCCCGGACGCGGCGGTCACCACCGACATCATCGTCGGCTTCCCCGGCGAGACCGAGGCGGACTTCGAGCAGACCCTGCACGTCGTGCGCGAGGCGCGCTTCTCCTCCGCGTTCACCTTCCAGTACTCCAAGCGTCCCGGAACCCCCGCCGCCACCATGGACGGGCAACTGCCCAAGGAGGTCGTCCAGGAGCGGTACGAGCGGCTGGTCGCCCTCCAGGAGGAGATCTCCTGGGCGGAGAACAAGAAGCAGTCCGGCCGCACGCTGGAGGTCCTCGTGGCGGAGGGGGAGGGCCGCAAGGACGGCGCGACCCGCCGCCTGTCGGGGCGCGCGGCCGACAACCGGCTCGTCCACTTCCGGGCGCCGGAGGAGCCGGTGCGGCCCGGGGACATGGTCACGGTCGAGGTCACCTACGCGGCGCCGCACCACCTCGTCGCGGACAACCCCGTGCGGGGCGTCCGCCGGACCCGCGCGGGCGACGCGTGGGAGGCGCGCCAGGGCAAGGCGGACGAGGCGCGGAAGGGCGTCTCGCTGGGAATGCCCTCGGTCGGGCGCCCGCCGGCGTCCGCCCCGGCCGCGCCGGGCTGTTCCATCCACTGACATGGGGCGCCGGCATGGTGGGGTGGAGTCCGTCCCAGCGTCGGTGGCGCTCGTCTAGGCGAGGGCTGGGTCGAAAGAGGCCGGGATCGGTCTGGAGGAGGCAGCGTGCTGGTCTCGGCTGCGGTGTGCCCGCATCCGCCCGTCCTCGTGCCCGCCATGGCGGGGGAGGCCGCGCCGGAGCTGGACGCGGTGCGCGCCGCGTGCGGTGAGGCCGTCCGGCGCCTCGGCGCCGGGTACGCCGACGCGTCGCTCAGGCCGCCGCGCCTGCGCGCGCCCGAGGTCGACGCGCTCGTGGTGGTCGGCGGGGCGCCCGAGACGCGCGCCTACGGACCGTCCGCGCTCGCGACGCTCCGCCCCTACGGTCTGGACTGGACGAGCCCCACCGGGCCCGCGGAGGCCGCCGCGGAGCCGCTGCCGCTGTCGCTGTCGATCGGGCACTGGCTCCTGAGGCGGGAGGACGCCGGCGACGGCGCCCGCTACGAGGCCGTCGCGTTCGACGCGCCCCCCGAGGACTGCCTGGCCCTCGGCCGCCGCCTCGCGGGGTCGGCCGAGCGGGTGGCGCTCCTGGTGATGGGCGACGCGTCGGCGTGCCGTTCGGAGAAGGCGCCCGGGTATCTGGACGAGCGCGCCGCGTCCTACGACGCGTCCGTGGCGAGCGCGCTCGCGAAGGCCGACGCCGTGGCCCTGGCCGCGTTGGACGCCGGGGTGTCCCGGGAGCTCCAGGCGGCCGGGCGCGCGGCGTGGCAGGTGCTCGCCGGCGCGGCGGGCGCCGCCCCCGGCCGCCGGACGCACGGCCTTCAGGAGAGCGAGCCGTTCGGCGCGCGGGGGCATATGGCGGGCGACCTGCTCGCGGATGAGGCCCCCTACGGAGTGGGCTACCTCGTCGCGAGCTGGTCGAGGGCCGTCTAGCGGACGGCTAGGCGGGCTGTCCGCCGCCCGGCGCGCCGCCGGACGGACCGCCCTCGTCGTTCCTGTCGATGTAGTCCCCGGCCTTCTCCTGGGCCCTGTCGATCTTGTCGGAGTGCTTGCCGCCGGTCTTCCGGTCGATCATGTCCCCGCCCTTGTCGACGGTCTTCCTCGCCTGGTCGGAGTGCTGGCCGAGCATCTGCTTGACCTTGTCGACGATGGACATTCGCGAACCCCCCGGATTCCCTCGTCTCGACGGCGCCGCGCTGGTGCGCACGGCACCCGTACAACCCGCCTATACCCGTTCTGTTGCCACAATCAAGCCTGTGACCTCTCCAGATGTGATCGCGGTCGTCGGGGCGACCGCCGCCGGCAAGTCCGACCTCGCCGTGGGCCTGGCGCTCGCGCTCGGCGGGGAGGCGGTCAACGCCGACTCGATGCAGCTGTACCGCGGCATGGACATCGGCACCGCCAAGCTGGCCCCGGACGAGATGCGCGGCGTCCCCCACCACCTCCTGGACGTGTGGGACGTGACGGTGACCGCCAGCGTCGCCGAGTACCAGCGGCTCTGCGAGGACGCCGTCGCGCGGGTGCGCGCCCGCGGCCGGCTCCCCGTGCTCGTCGGCGGCTCGGGGCTGTACGTGCGCGCCGCCCTCGACCACCTGGAGTTCCCCGGGACGGACCCGCGCGTGCGGGCGCGTCTGGAAGGCGAGCTCTCCGAGGTGGGCGCGGCCGCCCTGCATGAGCGGCTGCGCCGGTCCGACCCGGTGGCGGCGGAGGCGATCCTGCCCAGCAACGGGCGCCGCATCGTCCGCGCCCTGGAGGTCATCGAGATCTCCGGGCGCCCTTTCAGCGCCACCATGCCCGAGCACCGGTACCGCTACGGGTCGGTGACGCAGATAGGGCTGGCCGTGCCGCGCGACGAGCTGGACGAGCGGATCGCCCTCCGGGTGGAGCGCATGTGGGACGCGGGGCTCGTCGACGAGGTGCGGGGTCTGGAGAAGCGGGGCCTCCGGGACGGGCTGACCGCGGGCCGGGCCCTCGGCTACGCCCAGGTGCTCCGGTTCCTGGCGGGGGAGTGCACGGAGGAGCAGGCCAAGGCCGACACCATCCGGACGACGCGGCGCTTCGCCCGGCGTCAGGAGTCGTGGTTCCGCCGGGACCCGCGCGTCCACTGGCTGCCCTATGACGACCCCGACCTGCTGGGGCGCGCCCTCCGCCTCGTCCGGTGAGCGGTCGGTGACCTAGCGCGGCACGGGGATTACGGGCGGCGTAATACGATCGAGGGATGCGGTTCGTAAAGGGGCACGGCACCGAGAACGACTTCGTGATCCTGCCCGACCCGGACGGCGCCCTGGACCTCACCGCCGAGGCCGTGGTGCGGCTGTGCGACCGGCGTGCCGGGATCGGCGCCGACGGCGTCCTGCGCGTCGTCCGGACGAAGGCCACGGATCTTCCCGAGGACCTCGCCGGGGACGCCGAGTGGTTCATGGACTACCGCAACGCCGACGGCGGCGTCGCCGAGATGTGCGGCAACGGCGCGCGCGTCTTCGCCCGCTACCTGGTGGACGCGGGGCTCGCCCCGCCCGGGGAGTGGAACCTGGCCACGCGCGGGGGGCTCCGGCGCGTCACGCTGGGGGCGTCCGGCGACGTGTCCGTGGACATGGGGGCGCCGCGGCTGCTCGGGTGGAGCGAGGCGTCCGTCGGGGGAGAGGTCTTCCAGGGCAAGCGCGTCTCCGTGGGGAACCCCCATCTGGCGTGCGCGGTGGACGGCCCGATCGCGGGGCTCGACCTGTCCCGCGCCCCGGGTTTCGATCCGGCGGCCTTCCCGGACGGTGTGAACGTCGAGTTCTTCCGCGGCGTCGGGGAGCGGCACGTGGAGATGCGCGTGTACGAGCGGGGGTCCGGTGAGACGCGCTCCTGCGGCACCGGCACCGTGGCGGTGGCCCTGGCCGCCGCGACCGCCCTCCACGCGGACGGATCGCCTGAAGAGGCCGCTCCGCCCCAGGGGGATTGGACCGTGGACGTACCGGGCGGCCGGGTGACCGTGACCCTGGGTCACGGGACGAGCGTCCTCAGCGGCCCCGCCGTGCTCGTCGCCGAGGGGGAGACCCGTCGGGGCTGGCTTTGACACCTCTCTGACCGACCCCTGACAAACGCTGCCCGACCAGCGGATTTTACTAGTCAATGAAGGTCCCGGATCGAACAGGACAACGGTCCCTCTCCACCGGGACCCATGCGGCATAATGTTCTTCATGCACACCCTCTGGTGAATGGCCCGTACGGACCGGGATGGGAGCCCCGACGCCGTACGGAGCCCGAGGGCCGGTGGCGACCTTCTTGGCGGGGGGCGGTCACCGGCCCTCCCACCGGGTGGCGGCCCGGTGGAGGATCTCCCGGGTTCGGCCCTCCTGGCGGAGCGCTAGGAATGGGTCCCGTTCACAGGCAGCCGGGCGCGGACGATGGTGCCGCCCTTGGGGCCCGGCCCGACCGTGCAGGACCCGCCCAGTTCGGCCGCGCGCTCTCGCATGGACGACATGCCGACCCCTGAACGCACGCGCGGAGGCAACCCCACCCCGTCGTCGTCCACGCTCACGTGCAGATCGCCGTTCAGATACAGGTGGACCTCCGCGCAGTCGGCCTTCGCATGCCGGTGCACGTTGGTGAGGGCCTCCTGCACGATCCGGTAGGCGGCGACCTCGGCTGCGGCCGGCAGCCGGTCCAGGTCGCCCTCGACGTGGACGTCCACCTGGGGGCCGTCCCCGGTCGCGACGACGCCGCCCAGCGCCTGGATGGCCCCGGCCAGGCCGAGGTCGTCCAGAGCCGGGGGGCGGAGCCCGTACACGAGGTCGCGGATGTCGCCGATGGTGCGACCCATCGTCGCGCGCAGGTTCTCCAGCAGCGCGTCCGCCGCCTCGGGGTCGGACCGCATCGTGATGCGCGCCGCGTCCACCGTCATGGCGAGGCTGGCCAGCGTGGGCCCGAGCCCGTCGTGCAGGTCGCGGCGCAGGCGGCGGCGCTCCTCCTCGCGCGTGCGCAGGATCCGCTCCCGGGAGCGCTGCACGTCGGCCGCCAGCCGCGCCGCGTTCGCCAGCTCGGCCAGGTTGCGCGCGAGGATGCCCGACAGCCGCGCGTCGGGCGGACGCAGGACGCCGAACAGCAGCCGCCCGACCGGCTCGCCGTGCCACACCAGCGGGATGAGCTGGGGGCGGTCGCCGAGCTCGCCGTCCTCGGCGGAGATCGTGCGGCCGTCGCGGTCCAGCACCTCGATCATGACGCCGGTGGCGTGCAGGGCCGAGCGGGCGACCTCGGCGGCGACCGCGAGCGCCGCGCCCGGGTCGGCGGCGGTCTGGAGCCGCCGGTTGAGCCGGTCGGCGATCCGGTAGGGGTCGCGCTCGCCGTGGATGAGGCTGTCCACCGTGCGCTGGAGGCGCCGCCGGACGGGCTCGAACACCGCCCCGGCCGCGATGGCGCCGGCCAGCCCGGCGAGGGTGCCCCGGCCGTGCGCCAGCAGGCTCGCGGTCCCGACCAGCGCGAAGTACACGCCGGTGATCACCACGACGAGCCCGGCGTAGACCAGCGTCCGGCTGACCACCAGGTCGATGTCGTAGAGCCGGTAGCGGGTGATGGCGATCGCGATGCAGATCGGGACGGCGGCGATCGTGATGTTGCGGAGCGGGTCGCCGATCGGGCTGTTCTCGCCCACGTAGATGATCGCCTCGGCGAGCACGCCGGGGTAGACGACCCAGGCGATCTGCCGCCGCACGTCCGGTGGCGACCGGACGAACCGCGCGACGACCGACACCAGCCCGCCCACCAGCGTCGCGATGATGAACGCGCTGATCGGGACCGGGATCTCCTGGAAGGGGTAGACCGAGACGCCGTTGTGGAAGCGCCGCGCGTCCGGGTCGACGGTGAGGTGCGCGCAGACCACGACGGGGACCAGGCAGGCCATCACCAGGACGGGCCGGAACCAGCGCGACACGAGCCGCCCGTCCGGGAAGATCAGCGGCAGCACGAGGGTCAGCGCGAACGTGTCGATCGCCCACAGCCACGTCCCGAGCCACTTCACGAACCCGGCGCCCGCCAGGCCGTGCAGCTCCATCCACGGGCCGAGGTTGAGCACCAGGATGTACACCGCCGCGCTGACGCCGGACCCGAGCATGAGCCAGCCGACCCTCAGCCCGGGGCGGTGCCGCAGCAGGGTCGCGGCCGCGGGCGTCCAGAACAGCCCGATCACGATCTCGGGGTGCCACCAGACGAGGCGCCGGTCCGCGGGCACCCAGGTGCCGAGCATCAGGGACGCGGTGACGAGCAGGACCGCCGCCAGGGCGAGCAGGAACGCCGCGCGTCCCGCCCCCCGGTCGTGTTCCACCGTCTGCATCGCCGCTCCCGAACCAAAAGTAATGAAATGTTAAAGCGTCCTGCTTCCTGTCCTGGGGTCATAAGGGCGTCCGCCTCAGGACACCGGGACCCGGTGCTGTCGACACTGTCTTCGTCGCGGCTCGCGCGCGCGTTTCGCGATGGTAACCACGGGAACCGGATGATGGCACCGAACGCGCAGGTCAGGGGCGATGGGCGCGAAATCGCCCCGCCCCCCGCGCACCCGGCCCGTCCGGCGCCCGGCCGAGCGACGCGGGCGGCGCCTCCCGAGCTCATACAGGGGCGGGTTCGGAGCACCGCCGGCGCCGGCCGGGCATGGTGAGACCCGCGTCACACCGGACACGGCAGCGGACATGGGCACACCCCTAGAGCGAACGACGCACTTCAGCCGTATGACGCCCATGTGGGCCCTGGCGAGCACAGTGTTCACAGAAGACGCGCACACCACTCCCGTGGGTCACCCCGCGCTGGTCGGCATGGGGCGCCGTCCAGACCCGCCCGGGACGCGGTGGCCTCAGGTTAGGCGAGGAGGGTGAGTGTGCTGTCGCGGGAGAGCGACCGTATGCCGCTTCGCAAGATCTCCGGGGTGACATCACCCATGACGAGCCGTTGCAGGACGAACCCGGGCATGAGCCCGAACAGCGTCTTGGCGACGGCCTCCACGTCGGTCTCCGGAGGCAGCAGCCCGGCGTCCACGAGGCGGCCCGCGTAGAACATCCAGGTCTCCCGCATGGCCTCGATGGACTCCCGGATGTAGCGGCCGAGCTGCTCGTCGTGCATGGCCAGGCCCCACGCCTGGGGCGCCAGGCGCAGCGGGCCGTCCTCGCCGGAGAGGGAGACGACCTTGGTGGCGAGCTCCTCCACCATGACGTCCAGCGGAAGGAGCGGGTCGCGCCGGGCGAGGTCGGCGAAGAACGTGAGCAGGTCGCCGACCACGGTGGAGGCGACGGCCTCGATGATGTCGCTCTTGCTCTTGTAGTAGCGGTAGACGGCTCCGGCCGAGAGCCCGGACGCGGCGAAGACGTCCTGCATGGACGTCTCGTGGATGCCCTTGCGGATGAAGCAGGCGCGGGCCGCGTCGAGGATCTGCCGCCGGCGCCGCTCCAGGTGCTCCTCGGTGACTCGCGGCATGGCAGCAATATAAAACGAACGTCCGTTCTTGACAAGGCCGCGACGCCGGTGCCACGCTGGCCGCATAAAAGAGAACGGACATCCGATTTTTTGGAGGCGGCCATGCGATCGTCGCTCCCCTCGCGCGTCCTCGGTGTCGCCGTCGGCGCGGTCCTGCTGCAACTGATCATGATCACCGCCTTCGCCTGGCCGTCGGCCCGGACGGGGCCGCGCGACGTGCCGATCGTCGTGACCGGGCCGCAGGCGTCCGCCGTCGCCGACCGCCTGGAGCACGAGCGGCCCGGCGCCTTCGCCGTCGAGACGCGCCGGGACGAGGCCGCCGCGCGCGAAGCGCTGACCGACCGCGAGGCGTACGGGGCCATCGTCACCACACCGGCCGGTCCCCGCGTCCTCACCGCGTCGGCCGCGTCGCCGATGGTCGCGCAGCAGCTCGGGGCGCTCGCCGAGAAGCTGACCGGGCCCCAGGGCGCCCGGGGAGCGGCCGTCCAGGACGTGGTGGCGGCGGACTCCCACGATCCGCGCGGCACAGGGTTCGGTGCCCTCGTGCTGCCGCTGATCATGTCCGGCCTGGCCGCGGCCGTGCTGCTCACGTTCGCGATCCGGGCCGTGGCGTGGCGGGCCGCCGGAGTGGTCCTGTTCGCGGCGCTCGGCGGGTTCGGTGTCGCCGCGCTCGCGCAGGGCTGGCTGTCGCTGCTGCCCGGGTCCTACCTGACGCTCGCCGGGGTCCTGGCGCTGTCCATCCTCGCGGTGGCGGGCACCGTCGCCGGGCTGGCCGCCGCCCTCGGCCGGGCGGGCATCGGCGCCGGCGGTCTGCTCATGCTGCTGCTCGGCAACCCCCTGTCGGCCGCGTCGTCGGCGCCGGAACTGCTGCCGCGGCCGTGGGGGGAGATCGGCCAGTTCCTCCCGCCGGGCGCGGCGGTGACGCTGATCAGGTCCACGTCGTTCTTCGACGGCGCGGGGGCGGCGCGCGCGCTCACCGTCCTGGCGGCGTGGGCCGCCGCCGGGCTGGCGCTGCTGGCGGTCGGCGCGCTCCGGCGCCGTACCGAGGAACGTCCCGTACCTGAGCGAGCGCCCGCTATGGCCGGGTAGATCCCCCGGGATATGGCGGACGGGTCTGCTTCGCGGACCGATCCGCCACGGTTCAGTGGCGCCGAAGTCGTACCCGGAACGGGAGTGCCCCGGCGTTTCTCCGCGCGTCGCGTGAGTGATCAGTAGCATTCTGTGACTGCTGCACGCGCCGGGAGGGGTGACATGGCGGCGTTCCTGCTACGCCGGCTGGCGAACTACGCCGTGCTGGTCGTTCTCGCCGCGAGCCTCGCGTACCTGCTCGCCGCCGCCGCGCTCACGCCGCGCGCCAACTACGAGGGCCGCGCGCCGCGTCCGCCGGAGGCCGTCGTCGACGCGCAGCTCACCCGGTTCAACCTCAACGACCGCACCCCCCTGGCCGAGCGCTACGGAACCTGGGTCGCGGGGCTGGCGCGCGGGGACTTCGGCCGGACGTGGCAGGGCGAGCCCGTCAACGCCGAGCTGTGGCGCCGCCTCGGCGTCAGCCTCAGGCTGCTCGTGCTCGGGGCCGTCCTGGGCAGTGCGCTGGGCGTCCTGGCCGGTGCCTACGCGGCGGTGAGGCGGGGCCGGACCGCCGACCTGCTCGTCACCTTCCTGTCCTACCTCGTGCTGGCCGTCCCCGTGTTCGTGCTCGCGGTCCTCCTGCAGATCGTCGCCAGCAGGACCAACCAGGCGACGGGCCTGCGCGTCTTCGAGTGGGTCGGCGAGACCACGCCCGGCGCCTCGGACGGGCCGTTCGGCGCCCTGGGCGGCCTCGGGGACCGCGTCCGCCACCTGCTCCTGCCCACCGCCACCATCGCGCTCGCCCAGTTCGCCCTCTACAGCCGCTACCAGCGCAGCATGATGCTGGACGTCCTGCAGGCCGACTTCGTCCGCACCGCCAGGGCCAAGGGGCTGCGCCGCCGGGACGCGCTCCTGCGGCACGGCCTCCGCACGGCGCTGATCCCCATGACCACCTACTTCGCCTACACCTCCGGCCTGCTCCTGCTGGGCGGCATGTTCACCGAGAAGCTCTTCGGCTGGCACGGGGTGGGGGAGTGGCTGATCGACTCGGTGACCCGGGGCGACGTCAACGCGGTCGCGGCCGTGAACTGCGTGGCGGCCGCGGCGGTGCTGCTCGCCGGAATGGCCTCGGACGTGATGTACGGGGTCCTCGACCCCCGCGTCCGGACGGGGGCCGTCGCGTGATCCCCGAACGCCGTCGGCACCTGGCACGGAAGGTCGTGCGGAACCGGCGTGCCCTCTGCGGGTGCGTCCTCCTCGGCCTGCTGCTCTCCCTGTCCATCGCCGGCCCGCTGGTGTCGCCCTGGGGATGGGACGACACCGACTTCACCGCGTTCCGCCAGGGGCCGTCCGCCCGGCATTGGTTCGGGACGACGCCGAGCGGCCGCGACGTGTTCGCGCTCACCCTGCGCGGCGCGCAGAAGTCCCTGCTCATCGGGGTCTCCGTCGCCGTGGTCTCGACCGGGCTCGCCGCCCTCTTCGGGACCGTCGCGGGGTTCGTGGGCGGCTGGACCGACCGCGTCCTGATGTGGGGCGTCGACCTGCTGCTGGTGCTGCCCTCGCTGCTCGTCCTGGCGGTCCTGTCGCCGCGCCTGGGCGGGCACTGGCTCCTGCTGGTGCCGTTGCTCGCGGCGTTCCTGTGGATGGTCACCGCGCGGGCGGTGCGCGCCATGACGCTGTCGGTGCGGGAGCGGGAGTCGGTGCTGGCGGCCCGCTTCCTCGGGGTGGGCACGCCCCGGCTGATCGCCCGGCACATCGTCCCGCAGCTCGCGTCGCTGCTGGTCGTGGACGCGAGCGTGAACGTCAGCGTCGCGGTCATCGCCGAGAGCGCGCTGTCGTTCCTCGGGATCGGCGTCCGGGCGCCCGACGTCTCGCTCGGCACGCTCATCGCCGACGGGCGCGGCGCCGCGACGACCTACCCGTGGCCGTTCGGGTGCGCGGCCGGGCTGCTCGTCCTGATCGTCCTCGCGGTGAACCTGCTGGGGGACGGCCTGCGCGACGTCCTCGACCCGTTGTCGCCGTCCAGAGGAGGCGGGCGGTGAACGTCCTGGAGGTCACCGACCTGCGGGTGGGGTTCGCGCCGGACGTCCAGGCCGTGCGCGGGGTCGGCCTCAGCGTCGGGCAGGGCGAGGTCCTCGGGATCGTCGGCGAGTCGGGCTCCGGCAAGACCGCGCTGGCCCTCGCCGTGATGGGCCTGCTCCCGGAGGGGACCCGGACGTCCGGGTCGGTCCGGCTGCGCGGCGAGGAGCTGCTCGGGCGCTCCGACCGGGAGCTGTCCAGGGTGCGCGGCAAGGACCTGGCCATGGTGTTCCAGGACCCGCTCTCGGCGCTCACGCCCGTGTACGCGGTGGGCGACCAGATCGCCGAGACGATCCGCATCCACTCGGGCGCGACCCGCGCGGCGGCGCGCGCGCGGGCCGTCGAGCTGCTCGACCTGGTCGGCATCCCCGGCGCCGCCCGGCGGGCGCGCGCCTACCCGCACGAGTTCTCCGGCGGCATGCGGCAGCGGGTGATGATCGCGATGGCGATCGCCAACGACCCGGTCGCGATCCTGGCGGACGAGCCGACCACCGCGCTCGACGTCACGATCCAGGCGCAGGTCCTGGACGTGCTGCGGGTCGCGAAGGAGGCCACCGGCGCCGCGATCGTCCTGATCACCCACGACCTCGCCGTCGTCGCCGGGTTCGCCGACCGCGTCATGGTGATGTACGCCGGACGCGCCGTGGAGTCGGGCCCGGTGGACGAGATCTACCGGCGCCCCCGCATGCCGTACACGATCGGGCTGCTCCAGTCGCTCCCGCGCGTCGACGGCCCGGCCGGGGAGGGGGCGGCGCGGGGCCGCCGGGCGCCCATCGAGGGCCCGCCGTCCGGCGCGGCGCCGCCGCCCGCCCGGTGCCCGTTCCTGCCGCGCTGCCCGGTCGCGGACGCCGCGTGCGCCGCCGCCGAGCCCGAGCCGATCCTGGTCGGGCCGGGCGGGCATGTGGCCGCGTGCGTGAACACGTCCGCGACCGCCGACCCGGCCGCGGTGTTCCCGGTGCCCGACGTCGCGGTCCCGCCGCCGGCGCGCAGGCCCCGGCGGGAGCGCCCCATCGTCCTTGAGGTGGCCGATCTCGTCCGCCACCACCCCGTGTACCGGGGCGCGCTGCTGCGGCGCCGAGCGGGCAGCGTGCACGCCGTCGACGGCGTCGGGTTCGACGTCCGGGAGGGCGAGACGCTCGCCCTGGTCGGGGAGTCGGGCTGCGGCAAGACCACGGCGCTGATGGAGATCCTGCGGCTGGCGCGCCCGCAGCGGGGGCGCGTCGCCGTCCTCGGCGAGGACACGGCCGCGCTGTCCCCCGCCCGGCGCAAGGCGCTGCGCCGCGACGTCCAGGTCGTCTTCCAGGACCCGTTCACCTCGCTGGACCCGCGCATGCGCGTCGCCGACATCCTCGCCGAGCCCCTGACCACGCACGGCCTGCCGATCGGACGCCGCGTGGAGGAGCTGCTGGACCTCGTGGGCCTGGAGCCCGCCCACGCGGGCCGCTACCCGCACGGGCTGTCGGGCGGGCAGCGGCAGCGCGTGGGCATCGCCCGCGCCCTCGCCCTGGAACCGCGCCTGCTCCTGCTGGACGAGCCCGTCGCCTCCCTGGACGTCTCCGTACAGGCCGGTGTCATGGACCTGCTGGAAGAACTCCGCGCCCGGCTGGGCCTCGCCTACCTGTTCGTGGCGCACGACCTGGCGGTCGTCCGGCGCATCGCCGACCGGGTCGCCGTCATGCATCTGGGGCGCATCGTGGAGATCGGCTCCGTGGACGAGGTCTACGGGGCGCCGGCCCACCCGTACACGCGCGCCCTCCTGGACGCCGTACCGCTCCCGGACCCCTTCCTGGAGCGGCGCCGGCGCCGCGTCCCGCTGCGAGGGGACCCGCCGGACCCGACCGACCCGCCCCCGGGCTGCCGGTTCCGTTCGCGCTGCCCCCGCTACACCGCGCTCGACGCGGTGGAGAGCCGCCTCTGCGACGAGCACGACCCGAGGCCCCGCGCGGTCGGTCACGACGCCGACCGGTCGGTCGCGTGCCACCACCCGCTCATCGCCGCGAAGGTCGAGCTGTGAGGGCGCCGGGGCGCACGCGCGCGGTGGCCGCCGCGATCCTTCTCCTGGCCACGGTGCTGGTAAGCGGGGGGTGCGGGACGGCGGGCGGGGGGGCCACGGCGGCGGCCGGGCGGCTGCCCGCGTCCGACGTGAACCCCCTTCCTCGCGACCGTGTCGGCAACGGCGGGACGCTGCACTGGCCCCTGCCCGAGTTTCCGTCCCAGTGGAACTTCAACCACGTCAACGGGACGAGAGGCGTCGTCGAGCACGTCATCCAAGGCGCGTTGCCCTATCTCATGCGCGCCGACGAGAAGGCCATGCCGCATCCCGTACCCGCCTATCTGCGAGCGGCGACACTGGAACGCACCGAGCACGGCCAGACCGTCACCTACGAGCTGAACCCCAAGGCGAAATGGTCGGACGGCACCCCCCTCGGCTACGCCGACTTCGTCGCGCAGGCTCACGCCCTCTCCGGCCGGGACCCGCGTTTCCAGGTCTCGACCGTCACCGGCTACAAGCAGATCAGCCGCATCGAGCGCGGGACGCGCGGCAACGTCGTCATCGTCACCTTCGACGGAACCTACGCGGACTGGCGGAGCCTGTTCAGCCCGCTCTATCCGGCGGCCGCCTATTCCAGCCCCGCCGCGTTCAACACCGGGTGGCTCGACCGCCTGCCCCTCACGGCGGGCCCCTTCAAACTCCAGGGAATCGACCAGACCGCCAAGACGGTCACGATGGTGCGCGACCCCGCCTGGTGGGGCGCGCCCGCGAAACTCGACCGGATCGTCTACCGCACCCTCGACGGCAGCGCGATGCCGGGCGCGTTCGCCAACGACGAGATCGACCTGATGGACATCGGCCTGGATCCGGGCGCGCTGCGCCGGGCCGAGCAGGTGCCGGGCGCGGCCGTGCGCCGTGCGGGCGGGCCCGACTGGCGGCATTTCACGTTCAACGCGGCGGGGCCGATCCTCTCCGATCCGAATGTGCGCCGCGCGGTGATGCTGGGCATCGACCGGCGCGCCATCGCGCGTTCCGACCTCTCCGGGCTGGGCGTGCCGCTCCAGACGCTCGGAAACCATTTCTACGTCAACACCCAGGACGGCTACCAGGACAACTCCGGCGAACTCGGCGGCTACGACCCAGCGCGTGCCGAAAGCCTCCTGGAACAGGCGGGCTGGCGATCCCACGGCAAATACCGGGCCAAGGGCGGCCGGGTCCTGGCGCTGCGTTTCGTCGTCCCGTCCGGGGTGCCGGGCGGGAAGCAGGAAGGGGAGTTGACGCGCGCGCTGCTCGAACGCGTCGGCGTCCGGGTGGACATCCAACTCGTCCCCGACGACGACGTCTTCGACCGGTACGTGACGCCGGGGCGCTTCGACATCGTGCCGTTCTCCTGGCTCGGGACCTCGTTCCCCGTCTCACCCATGAAATCGGTGTTCGCGCGCCCGCACGGCGACCGCATACAGCAGAACTACTCGCGCGCGGGAACGGCGGCCATCGACGCCGCCATGGACCGCGCGGTGGCCGAGGTCGACCCGGCGCGGGCCTACGCGCTGGTGAACGCGGCCGACCGGCTGATCTGGCACGAGGCCTACGTCCTGCCGCTGTACCAGCGCCCGCAGATCGTCGCCGCGCGCGCGGACCTCGCCAATCTGGGGGCCGGCGGATTCGCCGAACCGGCGTACGAGGACATCGGTTTCACGGGTCGGCGGCGGGACCGTTGACGGCGGTCAGGGGAAGGCGAGGCCGATGCCCTTGCGGTCGCTCGTGAACCGGGCGCTCCACACGTAGAGCCGCAGATCGCCGGAGGACACGCCGTCCTCGACGGGCAGGTCGGAGGCGATCCGCACGACGTAGGAGGCGCCCGCCGGGACCATCGTGGTGCCCTCGTCCTCCACCGGCGGCTTGGCGCCGTTGATCCGTCCCGTCACCTTGCTGTGGTTGGGGAGCGTGCACATGTCGTCCGGAATCCCGGCCTGCGGCATGCACCGCTCCCGCGCGGACGCGGGAATCCCGGCCTTCGGCATGAACAGGTCCACGGGGAAGTCCAGCAGGACGGGACGCCGCCCGTTGTTGGTCAGCACGTAGTCGGCGTAGGCGTAGGTCGTCCCGGAGGGCGGGGCCTGGGTGGCGCCCAGCGGCTGCCGGTCCGTCCCCGCCCTGATGGCCGCGAGGCTGTAGCCGTACCCCTCCGGAGTGGTGACGTTCAGCGGAGGCCCGGCCTCGGGCGCGGGCACCGCGGCGATCCGGACGCCCGAACCGCCCTCACCGGCGAGCGACGGTTCGCCGGACGGGCCGCCGGAGCCGGAGTCCGGCCGGAGGAGGACGATCCCGGCGGCGACGGCGGCGATGCCCACGGCCCCCGTCACGGCCCCCGTCACGGCCCCGGCGAGGCCGAGCCGCCCCACGCCGCCGCTCCTGCGGCGCCGGTGCGAGCGAGGGCGATGCGACCGGTGTCCGTAGGGCGTTCGGTCGTGGGGGTGGTCGTGGTGGTAGGGGCCGGTCGGCGGTCGCCCGTGCCGGGGCCGCTGGTCGTCGTGCATGGTCGTTCCGTGTTCCTCGGGCCTTTTCGGCGGGCTCGGCCAGCGTCCGCCGTCCGTCCGTTGAGCAGGGCCTCCGCCGGAGCCAGCCACCCTACCCGACGACCGGATCGGTGGCCGGAGGGCGCCCACCGACCGGGATACGGCTGAACAGGCCGGTCAGCCCCCTACGAACCGTGCTTCACGAGGGCCTCGCGGCCGAGCCCGCGCAGGGACGCGTCGAGCACCTGGGCGGTGTGCGCGACCGCGATGTCCGTGCCGCGCCGCCGCAGTGCGGTGGCGATCTGCATGGAGCAGCCGGGGTTGGCCGCCACCAGTAGTTCGGCTCCGGTCGCGTCCACGTTCACCGCCTTGCGCTCGCCCAGCTCGGCGGCGGCCTCCGGTTGCAGCAGGTTGTAGGTTCCCGCCGAGCCGCAGCAGATCTCGGGGTCGGCGATCTCCCGGACCTTCAGCTCCGGGACGGCTGCCAGCAGCGCGCGGGGCTGGCTGCGGATGCCCTGGGCGTGCGAGAGGTGGCAGGCGTCGTGGTAGGCGAGCGTGACCGGCAGCGGATGGCGCTCGGCGCGCGGGCCCAGCTCGACGAGGAACTCCGCCAGGTCCCGGGTCCGGCCGGCGAGCGCCGCCGCGCGCCGCGACCAGGCCGGGTCGGCGGCGAGCAGCGCCTCGTACTCCTTCATCGCCGACCCGCAGCCCGCCGCGTTCACCACGATGACGTCGACGTGCTCGAACGTCGCGACCGTCCGGCGGGCGAACGCGCGCGCCTCCTCCTCGCGGCCCGCGTGCAGCGACAGGGCGCCGCAGCAGCCCTGCGCCCTGGGGATCACCACGTCGCAGCCCTCCAGCGCGAGCACGCGCGCCGTGGCCGCGTTGACGCCCGGGAAGAACTCGCTCTGCACGCAGCCGGTCAGCATCCCGACCGTGGCGCGGCGCCCTCCACGCGCCCCGACGCGCTCCGGGAGCCGGGGGGCCCTGCCGAGGGGCGGGGCGAGCCGCTCCATCGCCGCCAGCGACGGTGAGAGCCGTTCCAGGAGGCCCGTGCGGCGGACGAGCCGGTCCAGCCCGGTCCTCTGGTACGCGCGCAGCGGCCCGCGCAGCGCGCGGAGCCGCCGCCGGTAGGGGAACAGCCGGAAAATCGCCTCGCGTATGACCCGCTCCTGGAACGGCCGGGGATGCTCGCGCTCCACCTCCGCGCGGGTCATCTCGATGAGCCGGTCGTACTGCACGCCGGACGGGCAGGCCGTCACGCACGCCATGCACCCCAGGCACCGGTCGAAGTGCTCGACCATCGGTCCGCTGAGGGGCGCGCCCTCCTCGTGCTGCGCCATGAGGTGGATCCGGCCCCTGGGGGAGTCCATCTCCTCGCCCCACAGCACGTACGTCGGGCACGTCGGCAGGCAGAAGCCGCAGTGCACGCAGTCGTCGAGCAGCTTCGGGAGGTCGTTGTCGGCACTCATCAGATACCTCCCACGAACCGGCCGGGGGACAGCCGGTGATCGGGATCGAACTGGTCCTTGACGCGCCGCATGAGCGCGAGGGCCGGGAGCGGGCCCCAGAAGTCGATGTCACCGCGAACCTCACGCGGCGCATAGCGGACGACGGCGGTGCCCTTGTGCGGGGTCAGGGCCGCGCGGAGGGCGCGCAGGAATTCGGCCACGCCGCTAGGGGACATGTCACCGGGGAGCCCGACGTGGCCGTGTCCCCTGCCGCTCCACGTCACGGTCGGCCCGTCCGCGGCGGTGAGCAGGTGGGGGAGTGCGGTGGGCGGGGCGGTCACGTCGATGAGGGTGTTCCCCTCCGGGTAGAGGCCCCATCCGTCTGGAGCGACCTCCGACACCTGGGTTCCGTCGCCGAGCAGGGCGACGGTCTGCCCCACGCGCGCGGCGACCCCGTCCGGGACGCCTTCCAGGAGGACGGTGACCGTCCCAGGGCCGGTGTACTCGACGGCCGCCGGTGCCACGGCGGAACGCAGGACGCTCTGGACGGCCTCGTACGCCTCTCCCGCGTCTCCGACGGGGGACGACACCCAGGCACGCGCGGTCGGCACGGGATGCAGGCGGAACGTCGCGTCCACGATCAGCCCCAGCGTCCCGTAGGAGCCGCAGAACAACCGTCCCAGGTCGTAGCCCGCGACGTTCTTGACGACCTTGCCGCCCGAACGCGCGACCCGGCCGTCCGCCCGGACGACCGTGAGCCCGATGACCAGGTCCCGCGGCGTCCCGTACTGGAACCGGAGCGGCCCGGCGGCGCCCGTGGCGATCGTGCCGCCGACCGTTGAGCCGGGGAGCGGCACGTCCAGCGCCAGCCGCTGGCCCTTCTCCGCCAGCACCTCGCCGAGCCGTTCCATGGGCAGCCCCGCCTGCGCCTTCACCACCAGGTCACCGGACACGTGCTCCACCACGGCGTCCAGCCGGTGGGTGTCGACCAGCAGATCGCACCGTTCGGGGGGCGCCCCCCAGTCCAGGCGGGTCTCCGCGCCGCGCGGGACGACGGCGAGCCCCGCCTCCGCCGCGACGCGCATGACGTCGGCCGCCTCGGCGACGTCCTTGGGCGCCGCGACCAGCGCGGGCTCCACCCCGAGCACACCCTCCGCGGGCTCGCCCGGACGGACGTCGCCGCAGACCTTCGCCAAGGCGTCCAGAGGCCGCATCAGAAGATGTCCGCCTTTCCCTCGTACGGGTGCGGGCCCTTGCGCACACCCGGGACCTCCCCGCACATGCGCGGGGTGGGGAAGACCTTGCCCGGGTTGCACAGCCCCGCGGGGTCGAAGCCGCAGCGGACCATCTGCATGGTGTCCAGGTCGGTGTCGGTGAACATGCGCGGCATGTACCGGGCCTTGTCCACGCCGACGCCGTGCTCGCCCGTGATGGAACCGCCGTGCTCGATGCACAGGTCGAGGATCGCGCCGGACACCGCTTCCGCGCGTTCCTCCGCGCCGGGTTCGGCGTCGTCGAACAGCACCAGCGGGTGCAGGTTGCCGTCGCCCGCGTGGAAGACGTTCGCCACCCGCACGCCGGACTCCGCCGACAGCGCGTCGATCCGGGCGAGGACCCGGGGCAGCGACGTACGGGGGATCACGCCGTCCTGGACGATGTAGGCCGGGCTGATCCGCCCCACCGCCGCGAACGCCGACTTGCGGCCCTTCCAGATCAGCGCCCGCTCGGCCTCGCCCGCCGCGATCCGGATCTCGAACGCGCCCGCGTCCCGGCACAGCCGCTCCACCTCGGCGAACTGGGCCGCGACCTCCGGCTCGGGGCCGTCCAGCTCGACGATCAGCACCGCGCCCGCGCCGGGCGGGTACTCGCAGCGCACCGCCGCCTCGGCCGCCTCGATCGACAGCGCGTCCATCATCTCGATCGCCGCCGGGACCACCCCCGCCGCGATGATCGCCGACACCGCCGCGCCGCCCGCCTCGATCGAGTCGAACGCGGCCAGCAGCGTCTCGACGGTCTCGGGCACCCGCGTCAGCCGCACCGTGATCTTGGTGGTGATGCCGAGCGTGCCCTCCGCCCCGACGAACACGCCCAGCAGGTCGTATCCGGGGTCGTCCGCGCAGAGCTCCACCAGCTCGCCGTCCGGGGTGACGACCTCGCAGGCGAGCACGTGGTGCGCGGTGAAACCGTACTTCAGGCAGTGCGCGCCGCCCGAGTTCTCCGCGACGTTCCCGCCGACCGAGCAGATCTGCTGGCTCGACGGGTCCGGCGCGAAGTAGTACCCCTGCGGACGGGCCGCGCGGGTGACGTCCAGGTTGATGACGCCGGGCTCGACCACCGCGCGCTGGTTCGCCACGTCGACCTCCAGGATCCTGCGCATCCTGGAGGTCACGATGAGGACGCCGTCCGCGCGCGGCAGGGCGCCTCCGGACAGGCCCGTCCCCGAGCCCCGCGCCACATAGGGAACGCCCTCGGACGCGCACTCCCGCACGATCGCGGCGATCTGCTCGGCCGTGTCGGGCAGGACCACGATCCCGGGGGACGCGCGATGGTTGGTCAGCCCGTCGCACTCATACGTCCGCAACCGCACCGGGTCGGTGATGACCTGGCCCGGCCCGAGCAGCGCTTCAAGGCGCAGGGCGAGCGCCTGGAGTTCCGTTTCCATCGCTTTCACCTTCCTCCCGAGCCTGGAACGCCCGCAAGGTCCGTCTCACCTACAGGAAGGCCCTCGGAAGTCACGCCCCACAGGAGCCACCTCATTCCCTGGGTCACTCCATGCGCTCGTAGGCGGGGGTGGTGAGGAACTCCGCGTACTCATCGGCCAGGGTCACTTCCTTGAACAGGGCCACGGCCTGGTTGTAGCGGGGCTCGTTGAACGCCTCGCCGAGTTCGGCGCGGATACCGGCCAGCTCCTCCTCCAGGATCCGCCCCACCAGCTCCTTGGTGACCTTCGGGCCGTCCTTCAGCGAGATCCCGTTGTAGATCCACTGCCACACCTGCGAACGGGAGATCTCGGCCGTCGCCGCGTCCTCCATCAGGTTGTGGATGGCGACCGCGCCCGCGCCGTCCAGCCACGTCGCGAGGTACCGCAGCGCCACGTCGATGTTGTTGCGCAGGCCCGCCTCGGTGATGTCGCCGGGGGTCGCCGCGACGTTCAGCAGGTCGGACGCGGCGACCCGCACGTCCTCGCGGAGCCGGTCGCGCTGGTTCGGCCGGTCGCCGAGCACGCCGTCGAACACCTCCCGGCACACCGGCACGAGGTCGGGGTGGGCGACCCACGACCCGTCGAAGCCGTCGCCGGACTCGCGGGTCTTGTCCGCCCGCACCTTCTCCAGCGCGACCTTGTTGACCTCCTCGTCCCGCCGGGACGGGATGAACGCCGCCATGCCGCCGATCGCGTGCGCGCCGCGTTTGTGGCACGTCCGGACGAGCAGCTCGGTGTAGGCGCGCATGAACGGCGCCGTCATCGTGATCGCGTTCCGCTCCGGCAGCACGAACCCGGCGCCCCGGTCCCGGAACTTCTTGATCACCGAGAATAGGTAGTCCCAGCGGCCCGCGTTCAGGCCCGCCGAGTGGTCGCGCAGCTCGTAGAGGATCTCCTCCATCTCGAACGCGGCCGGGATCGTCTCGATGAGCACCGTCGCGCGGATCGTCCCGCGCGGGATCCCCAGCGTGTCCTGCGCGAGGTCGAAGACGTCGTTCCAGAGCCGCGCCTCCAGGTGGCCCTCCATCTTCGGCAGGTAGAAGTAGGGGCCCTTCCCCTTGGCGATCTGCCTGCGCGCGCTGTGGAAGAAGTACAGGCCGAAGTCGAAGAGCGACCCGGACACGGGCTCGCCGTCCACGAGGACGTGCTTCTCCTCCATGTGCCACCCGCGCGGCCGGACGACGATGGTCGCGAGCTCCGCGTCGTCCTTGAGCGCGTAGGACCTGCCGGTCCGCGCGTCGGTGAAGTCGAGGGTGCGGTCCAGGGCGTCCCTGAGGTTGAGCTGGCCCTCGACCATGTTGGTCCAGAGCGGGGTGTTGGCGTCCTCGAAGTCGGCCAGCCACACCTTCGCGCCCGAGTTGAGCGCGTTGATGGTCATCTTCCGGTCGGTCGGGCCGGTGATCTCGACGCGGCGGTCCACCAGGCCCGGCGCGGGCTCGGCGACACGCCAGGAGTCGTCCTCCCGCACGGGCGCGGTCTCGGGCAGGAAGTCCAGCGTCCCGCCCTCGGACAGCCCGCGCTGCCGCTCGGCCCGGGCCGCGAGCAGCTCCGCGCGCCGCGCGCCGAACTCGCGCTGCAGGAGGGCGAGCAGGCCGAGCGCCTCGGGCGTCAGGATCTCCTCGTACCGGTCCCCGAAGGGCCCGGTCACCTCGATGCCTTCCAGTCCAGCCATCGGCGCGACCTTTCGTCTAGCGAAATTCGACTTCTGTCTTGTGGAGAATGCTACGCGTCCACGTCGGGGCGGGTCCACGCGGGGCCGCACTCCTGTCGTGCCCGTCCCGCCCGCATGGCCTGCCCGTGCGCGCCCGCGTCAACCCGGGGTGATATTCGCGTGACCGCCCCTGCGGGCCGTGAGACGATCGCGGGGAAGATAAAGCCGCGCCGCGGCGTTCAACCGAGGACATATGACTCAACCTTTTTCTGCAGACCAGACACCGGACGAGATCGACTTCGAGCCCATGACGGGCGAACTCGACCTTGAGGACCGGAAGGCCCTGCGACGCGTCGCCGGGCTGTCCACCGAGCTGACCGACGTCACCGAGGTCGAGTACCGCGCGCTGCGGCTGGAGCGGGTCGTCCTGGTCGGCGTGTGGACCGAGGGCACGGCCGAGACGGCCGAGAACTCCCTGCGCGAACTCGCGCTCCTCGCCGAGACCGCGGGCTCGGAGGTCCTGGAGGGCCTCGTCCAGCGCCGGTCCCGTCCCGACCCCGCGACCTACATCGGCTCCGGCAAGGCGGCCGAACTGCGCGACATCGTCATCTCCACCGGCGCCGACACCGTCATCTGCGACGGCGAGCTGGCGCCGAGCCAGCTCCGGCACCTGGAGGAGACCGTCCAGGTCAAGGTCATCGACCGGACCGCGCTGATCCTCGACATCTTCGCCCAGCACGCCAAGAGCCGCGAGGGCAAGGCCCAGGTGGAGCTCGCCCAGCTCAACTACCTCCTGCCGCGCCTGCGCGGCTGGGGCGGGAACCTGTCCCGGCAGGTCGGCGGGCGCGCCGCGGGCGGCGTCGGCATCGGCGGCCGCGGCCCCGGCGAGACCAAGATCGAGCTGGACCGGCGCCGGATCCGCACCCGGATGGCCAAGCTGCGCCGCCAGATCGCCGAGATGTCCAAGGCGCGCGACACCAAGCGCGGCGAGCGCCGCCGCAACGCCGTGCCCGCCGTCGCCATCGCCGGCTACACCAACGCCGGCAAGTCGTCCCTGCTCAACCGGCTCACCGGTGCCGGGGTCCTGGTGGAGAACGCGCTGTTCGCCACCCTCGACCCCACCGTCCGGCGCGCCGAGACGCCCGGCGGCCGCGCCTACACGCTCGCCGACACGGTCGGGTTCGTCCGGCACCTGCCGCACCAGCTCGTCGAGGCGTTCCGCTCGACGCTGGAGGAGGTCACCGACGCCGGGCTCGTCCTGCACGTCGTGGACGGCTCCGACCCCGACCCCGAGGCGCAGCTCGACGCGGTCCGCGAGGTGCTGCGCGAGATCGGCGCCGCCGACATCCCCGAGCTGGTCGTCATCAACAAGGCCGACGCCGCCGACGAGCTGGCCCTCGCCCGCCTCCAGCGCCGCGAGCCGCACAGCGTCGTCATCTCCGCCCGCACCGGCCTCGGCATCGAGGAGCTGCGCGCGGCGGTGGAGGCCGCCCTGCCCGGCCTGGAGAGCGAGCTCCACGCGCTGGTGCCCTACGACCGCGGCGCCCTCGTCGCGCAGGTGCACGAGCGCGGCGAGGTGTTGAAGCAGGAACATGTCGCCGAGGGCACTATGCTGCATGCCCGGGTGCCGGGCGACCTCGCCGGGGAGCTGTCCCCCTACGAGGTTCTGGCTCCGACCGTCTGACGGTCGCCCCAGGTCAGACCAAAGGACCGTAACCCGCTTTCGGACGCGTCCGAAAGCGGGTCGACGCCTCGTCCTGGTCGCTGAACGGTGACAGCTTCTCCATTTGGCTTGACGGTGCCGTTGGATTCCGTACGGTCGTAGAGCTAAGGGGCTGGGGTGATGGCTGTCGATGCGGTACGACCAGAGGTTGTCGGACGGGCCTTCAGTGCACTACCGTGACGAAACCGATATCTCCGGTCTCGTTGCCAGCGGTGGTCCCCCGACCACCCGACCCTCCAGCGGTGATTCGCCGGCACCCAGTCGGCGTTTCGGATCGAGAGCAGGTGGCCCACTCCATGGCACGTCCCCGCACCGGCACGAGAGCAAGCGGCGCACCGCGCCCCACCCGGGCTGCGGGCCCCGACGGCCACCCGGGACGCCCTTCCGCGGCGTCCGCCACAGCGCCCCGCGGCGCCTCGCTCCACCCAGGTCGGTGACCCGATGACGGTACGGCTGTTGACGAACATCGGCAGGCTCTGGACGGGCACCGACGTCTGCAGCAACGCCGCCGTGCTCATCCACGACGACCACATCGTCTGGGCGGGCCCCGCGTCCGAACTGCCGCAGAGCGTCCCCGGCGTCATCGACGACATCGTCGACGTCGACCATGTGGAGAACCTCGGCGGCGGCCTGGTCACCCCCGGCCTCATCGACGCGCACTCCCACCCGGTCTACGCGGGCAACCGCTGGGCCGAACTCGCCATGCGCACCAGCGGCTCGTCCCACTCCGCCATCGCGGCGGCGGGCGGCGGCGTCAACTCCACCGTCACCGTGACCAGGGGCACCGACCCCTGGACGCTGTGCAACGGCGTCCGCGAGCGCCTCCGCCAGTGGATCCTCGCCGGAACCACCACCGTCGAGGCCAAGACCGGCTACCACCTCACCCGCGACGGCGAACTCGCCGACATCCGGATGCTGCGCTCCCTTGAGGGCGAGCCGTCCATGCCGCGCATCCACGCGACCTTCCTCGCCGCGCACATCCTGCCGCCCGAGTTCTTCGGCCGCCGCCGCGACTACATCGAAGCCGTCCGCCTCTGGGCGGGCGACGCCGCCGTCGCGGGCGCCGACAGCATCGACGTCTACTGCGACGAGGGCCACTTCACCGCCGAGGAGGCCCGCGCCCTGCTGCTCACCGGCAAGCGCGCCGGCCTCAAGGCCCGCATGCACGCCTGCGCCAACGAGCGCGTCGGCGCCGCACAGGTCGCCGCCGAGGTCGGCTGCGCCTCCGCCGACCTGCTCACCCAGGCCAACGACGACGACATCAAGGCCCTCGCCCACGCCGGCGTCACCGCCACCGTCTGCCCCGGCAGCGCCCTCAACAGCAGCCGCGCCCCGGCACCCGTCCGGCAGATGATCGACCGCGGCGTCACCGTCGCCCTCGGCACCGACCACAACCCGGGCCAGTGCGGCATCACCTCCATGCCGCTCGTCATCGGCCTGTCCGTCGCCATGTTCGGCCTCAGCGTCACCGAGGCCCTCCGCGCCGCCACCCTCGGCGGAGCCGCCGCCCTGCGCGTCGGCGACCGCGGCTCCCTGGCCCCGGGCATGCTCGCCGACATCGTCCTGTGGGACGCCGACCACGAGGGCGCGTTCGCCTGGGCCTTCGGCCTCCGAGCCCTCCGCGTCTGGCGAGGCGGCACCCCCGTCCAGCCCTGACCCACCCGTCGCACTGACGAGCACCCGCGACCCGGCGCCTCCCCGCGGCCCTCGACAACGTGGGCACCGGTCCCTGCCGTAGCGGCGGACATCGACGACGGTGCCGATCCAAGCGGTCGCGGAGAGTTATCCACAATTCCCCGCCGCTCTTCCAAGCCCCTCGGGCCCGCCCCTAGCGTCGGACGCATGAGAGCCAGTGATCAGGACCGTCAACGGTCCCCCCGCGAGCGTTTGAAGATCGCCGCCGACCCGCCGGACGACCCGCCCGCCGCCCGGTTACGAGCCGGCCCCGAGCGCTCCCACATCCGCGTCATCGTCGTCGTCGCGGTGGTCGCGGCCCTCGTCGCCGTCGGCTACCTCTGGCTGGCCCGCCCGCGCCCGCAGGCCGCCTCCGCGTCCTCGATGGCGACGGCCTCCCTGTCGGGCGCCCCGTCCGCGCCCACCGCCGTGACCGAACCCCCGACCACCCCGGTGGCAGGGACGGCGCCCTCCACGGTGACCGTCCACGTCCTCGGCAAGGTCCGCCATCCCGGCGTGATCACGTTGCCCTCCGGCTCCCGCGTCGCCGAGGCGATCAAGGCTGCGGGCGGGGTCCGGCCGGGCGCGGGAACGGGTTCGCTCAACCTCGCCCGCAAGGTCGTCGACGGGGAGCAGATCCCGGTCGGCATCCGCACGACCACCCCCGAGGCCGCCCCATCGGTCCCCACGACCTCTCCCGGCACGCCGGGGAGCACGCCCATCGACCTCAACACCGCGACCGTCGAACAACTCGACCAGCTACCCGGCGTCGGCCCCGTCCTGGCGCAGCGCATCATCGCCTACCGGACGCAGCAGGGCGGCTTCCGCTCCGTCGATCAGCTCCAGGAGGTCAACGGCATCGGAGCCCGCCGCTTCGCCGACCTCAAAGCGATGGTCCGCGTATGAGGACCGCCGACCTCCGCCTGATCGCCCCGGCCCTGGCCACCTGGCTCACGGCCACCCTCACCATCGGCCTTCCTCCGGCGCTCATCTACACGCTGGCGGCCCTGGCGGCTCTCGCGGCCATCTACCTCCTGGCCACCCACGACCCCCGCCAAACCCACTCACCCCAGCACCCGGCACCAACCACCACCCAGCAAGAACCCACACTCCCCGCCCGCCCCTCAACAACCCCCTCGGCCGCACCGCCGTCCCGCCTCGCCCCACCCCCTCCCGAGCACGTCCCACCACAGCCCCACCACACTGACGAACCAGCCGCCATACAGGGTCCAGACGACCCCTGGCATTCACCCCCACCGGACACCCCCTTCCACCCGGAGGCCCCGAGCGAGGCAGCGGAGAGCGAAGAGCGACCGGCCGGGTCCGTCGCAGGTGGGTCGGCGGGGCGGTCTTCGGCGGGTTCGCTGGAAGAGCCGGGCACCTCTTGGAGCCCGCCCCCGCCGGAGTTTCCTCTCGGCCCGGAGGCCGCGAGCGGGGGTGCGGGGAGCGAGGAGCGGAGGGGCGGGTACGACGCAGGTGGGTCGGCGGGGCGGTATCCCGGGGGCCCGCTGGAAGGGTCGAGTGACCCCTCCTGGTGCCCGCCTTCGCAGGAGACTCCTCCCGGCCCGGAGACCGCGAGCGGGGGTGTGGAGGGCGAAGAGCGACCGGACGGGGCCGACGCACGCCGGTCGGCGGAGCGGTCTTCGGCGGGCCCGTTGGAAGAGTTGGGCGACTCTTGGAGCCCGCCCCCGCCGGAGAGCCTTCACGTGCCGGGCAGCCCCTACGCGCCGGAGGCCGCGAGTGGGGGAGGGGGGAACGGACAGCGGCCGGGTCGGCGTGTTCCCAGGCCGCCTTCGGGGCGCCATATGGCGGACGAGGGCGGCCGCACCGCCGCCGAACCAACGCTACGGCGCAGACGTCTGCTCGACTGGCGCTTGGCGGTGCTGCCCGCTTGGCGGGAGCTGCGGGCGCGTCGGGTGCTGGTGGGGGTGGCCCTCGTGTGCGCGGCGGCCTCCGCCGCCGGGGTGGCGCTGCGGTCGAGCGCCGTCGAGACGGGGCCGGTTCGGGACCTGGCCCGGTCGGGACGCTCGGCGACGGCCGACGCCGTCATCACGGGCGACCCGAACGCGAAACCGGGCAAACGCCGACCCGTCATCATCTTGCGGGCGCGTGTGGAAGTGGTGGCGCGCGCAAGAGTGCGGGTTCCGGTGCTGCTGATCGCGGGTGATCCCAGCTGGCTCCGCCTTCTCCCCAGCCAGCGCGTGCGGTTCCATGGCGGATTCCGAACACCGCGCAGGGCCGAGTTGCTTGCGGCGGTTGTGATCGTCGGAGGCCCGCCCACCGTTCTCGGGAGGCCGTCCGCTCCGCAGCGCGCCGCCGAGCATGTCCGGGCCAGACTCCGAGCGGCGGTCGATCGGCTGCCCGCCGACCAGCGCGGCGTGCTGCCCGGCATGGTCGTCGGCGACACCTCCCGGCTGGACCCGGGGCTCGCCGAGGAATTCAGGACCGCCGGTCTCACACATCTGCTGGTGGTGTCCGGTGCGAACCTGGCCATCGTCATCGGCGCGGTGCTCGGCCTCTGCCGTCTCGCGGGCCTCGGAGGGCGGCGGGCGCCGCCCCTCGCGGCGCTCGCGGTGTTCGCGTTCGTCGTTGTCGCACGGCCGGAGCCGAGCGTGCTGCGCGCGACCGTCATGGGGCTGATCGGCCTGCTCGCGCTGCTCACCGGCCGGCAGCGCCATGGCCTGCCCGCCCTCGGCGCGGCCGTCCTGCTGCTGGTCCTGATCGACCCTGTGCTTGCGCGGTCGTATGGGTTCGCGCTCTCGGTCCTGGCGACCGCCGGTCTGCTCGTCCTGGCTCCCGCCTGGCGGGAACGGCTCGCACGTCGGCTGCCCGGTCCCCTCGCGGACGCGCTCGCCGTCACGGCCGCCGCGGAAGTGGCGGTGGCTCCGGTGCTGGTGATGCTCTCCGGAGAGCTGGGCGTCGTATCAGTGTTCGCGAACCTGCTGGCCGCACCCGCCGTGGCCCCCGCCACGCTCCTCGGCGCCCTCGCGGCGGTCACCGCGCTCATCTCGCTGCCGCTCGCCCGCGTCCTGGTGTGGCCCGCCGGCCTCGCCGTCGGCTGGATCGCCTGGATCGCCAGAACGGCCGCTCACCTCCCCTACGCCACGATCCCCTGGACGCCCGGCGGCTTCGGCGCCATCACCGTGCTGCTCGCCGGCGGTGTCGCCGTCCTGATCCTGCGCAGCCGTCGGCTCCGCCTCATCGCGGCCGCGGCCATGGCCGGGGTACTGGTCGCCGTCGTCGCCCTCCGCGTCCTGGCTCCGGCCTGGCCGCCGCCAGGCTGGCAGATGGTCGCGTGCGACATCGGTCAGGGCGACGCCCTGGCCTTGGCCGCCGGTCCAGGGCAGGCCGTCGTCGTGGACACCGGTCCGGACCCCGCCCCGGTCGACGCCTGTCTGCGGCGCCTCGGCGTCCGGGACGTTCCGTTGCTCATCCTGACCCACCCGCATGCCGACCACATCAACGGCACGTCCGGCGTCCGTCACGGCCGCGCCGTCCGCGAGATCCTGACGACCCCGCGCACATCCGGCCGCGAGGCACGTCTCGTGTCCGGCCTCGCCCCTCGCTCCGCTCTCGCCGGTCAGCAATGGACGGTCGGTGACCTCACGCTCTCGATCCTCGGCCCCCGGGCCGCCGCCCCCGCTCTCATACCGGGCGACGACGGCACGACCATCAACAACGCCAGCGTCGTCCTGGTCGCGCGAAGGCCCGGCTTCAGCGCCCTCCTGGCCGGCGACGTCGAGACCGAAGCCCAGCGGGCCCTGCTGGGGGACGTCCCGCACGTGCAGGTCCTGAAGGTTCCGCACCACGGTTCCCGGAGCCAACTCCCAGCCTTCCTGGCGGCCGCCCACGCCTCGATCTCCCTCATCTCGGTCGGCGCGCAGAACGACTACGGTCACCCGTCCGCCTTCGCCCTCGACCTACTGAAAGGTCTCCATACCCAGGTCCACCGCACCGACAGGGAGGGCGACATCGCCGTGATCCGCACCGCCAGCGGCGTAGCGGCCGTACCTCGCCACTGAAGTGGAGAAGCCCATCCCACCCCGTCCAACACCAGAGGACAGCGATCGGAGCCGCCTCCGCCCCTTCGCCTCCGCCAGCCCATCCGGTGTTGTCTCGCCTAAGCCGCGTCGCCTCCACCCAAACGCCCGCGCCTACGCCTACTGTGCCCGCGCCTACGCCTACCGCGCCTGCGGCTACTGTGCCCGCGCCTACGCCTACCGCGCCTACGCCTACCGCGCCTACGCCTACCGCGCCCGCGCCTGCGCCTACGACGCCCGCGTCTACGGCTACGACGCCCGCGCCTGCGGCTACCGTGCCTGCGCCTACTGTGCCCGCGCCTGCGGCTACTGTGCCCGCGCCTGCGGCTACCGTGCCCGCGCCTGCGGCTACCGCGCCTGCGGCTACTGTGCCCGCGCCTGCGGCTACCGCGCTCGCGCCTACTGCACTCGCGCCTACGGCTACCAGGCCTCCGTCATCCCGTCCTGGGCTGTCTCGCCGGGACAGCTCCCCTCGTGGGGCGCGGGCACTGTGTCGCCCCTGTCAGCGCGCGTCTGCTGACCTGAAGGTCACCCAGCGGGAACGGCGCCGGGGAGGGTGAGTCCTAACGTGGCGGCGGTGACTTGCGGTGAGTGCCCTGGTGCCGACGTCGGGGAGCGGCGGAGCCTGGGGCGGTATGGATGGACTCTTTCGCTGGGGGGCGGGCCTTCCGGGGCGTCGGGTTGTTGACGGCCGGTCGTCAGTGCGTCCGGGCGGTGCTCCGTTGCGCGTCGGCGATCGTCGGAGTTCGGTCTGGCGTTGGGGCTGGGGGCCTTGTGACTTTGGAGGGGTGGCACGGACGGGAGGGTGGGCGTGGCATGCTGCTGGGGTGTCAGTTGAGGCCATCATCCTGATCGTGGGCGACGAGGAACTCCTGGTGGACCGGGCGGTCGGCGACATCGTCGCGGCCGTGCGGGGGGAGGACCCCGAGACCGAGGTGACCGACCTGGGCCCCGGCGGGCTGGAACCGGGGCGGCTCGCGGAGATGACCTCCCCCTCGCTCTTCGGGGGCGGAAAGGTCCTTGTGCTGCGGTCGGCCCAGGACCTGGGGAAGGACCTCACCGCCGAGGTGCTCAACTACGCGAGGACACCGGCGGAGGATGTCGTCCTCGTCGCCGTCCACCACGGCGGTGCCAAGGGCAAGGCGCTCGTGGACGGGCTGACGAAGCTCAAGGCGCGCAAGATCTCATGCCCCAAGATCAGCAAGATGGGGGAGCGCGTCGACTTCGTGCGCGCGGAGATCCGCAAGGCAGGCGGGAAGGTCTCGCCGGACGGCGCGCGCGCCCTGCTGGACGCCGTCGGGAACGACCTGCGGGAACTCGCCGCCGCGTGCAGCCAGCTGGTCGCCGACACCGGCGGAAAGGTCGATGACGCGGCGGTCGCGCAGTACTACCGGGGCCGTGCCGAGGTCAGCGGGTTCACGGTGGCTGACAAGGCGATCGAGGGCCGCCTCGCCGACGCCCTGGAGCAACTCCGGTGGGCGCTCGCGACGGGTGTGGCGCCGGTTCTGATCGTCAGCGCGCTCGCCCAGGGAGTCCGCGGGCTGGCCAAGGTCGGCGGCGCCCCTCGCGGCGCGCGCGGAGCGGCGCTCGCGAAGGACCTGGGCATGCCGCCGTGGAAGATCGAGCGTGTCCAGAAGCAACTGCGCGCCTGGTCGGCCGACGGGGTCGCCCGCGCCCTGGCCGCGGTCGCCGAGGCCGACGCCCAGGTCAAGGGAGGCGCGGCCGATCCCGCGTATGCGCTGGAGAAGACGATCGCCGACATCGTCGCCGCCCGAGGCTAGTCACTCGTCCTCGTCCGCCCCGCGTTCAGCGCTTTCCGCTCGCCGGGCAGGGCTCGGTGAACCACACGCACGGGCCTGGAGGTGCGGAGGAAGGCGCGGCGCGAGCGTCGGCGTGCGGGCGGCGCCGCCCTGGAGCGGGCGGCGCCCGTCTCTTGTCAGGTGAGTTGGGCCTGGAAGATTCTCTGGTCGAAATAGGCTCGGGCCTCGCGGATCAGGCCCGCGCCGTCCAGCTCGTAGACGTTGATGCCTGACCAGTTCACGGGCGTGCCCGACAGGGAGACGGCCGCGCCTCGCCAGGAGACGGCGGTGAACCCGCCGACCGTGTGGGCCTCCATCGGGGTCAGGCCGAGGAAGGGGCGGAAGCGCGGCAGCACCGAGGCGATGAAGTCGGCGATGGCGTCCCGGCCGATGAGGGGCGGCTGTCCGACGGGGTCGTGGAACACGCCGTCCGCGGCGAAGGTCGCCGCCCACGCGGTGGCGTCGCCCTCCTGGGAGGCGGCGAAGAAGCGGAGGACGGCCGGGGGCATGGCTGGGAAGGTCATCATGTGCCTTTCGTGTCGTGGCGCCGGACGGCGGGGATGACCGCCAGCCCGGCAAGGGCGAGGAGTGCTTGGACGGCGCAGACGCCGCCCCAACCGCAGGTGCCGTAGACGGCGCTGGCCAGCGCCGCGGACAGGGCGCCGCTCAGGAACGCCGCGACCATGTACACGGTGTTGGCGCGGCTGCGGGCGTGGGGGACGTGGGTGAAGATGCGCGCCTGGTTGGCGATCTGGCTCCACTGCACGGCGAGGTTGCCCAGCAGGATGGCCGCGACCATGCAGGCGAGGACGGAGCGTCCGGCGGCATAGGCGCCCGCCGCGACGAGCGTCAGCACCGCCGCGGCCGTCAGGATCGGGGCCGCGCCGCGCCGGTCGACGAACCGGCCCGCCCACGGCGCGGCGACGGCGCCCGACAGGCCGAGGAGCCCGAACAGTCCGGCTTTCGCGCTGCCGTAGTCGTAGGGGTCATGCGTCAGGACGAGGACCAGCGTCGTCCACGTGGCGTTGTAGGCGCCGAACAGGGCACCGTGCACCAGGCACGCGTGCCGCAGGACGGGCTCCCGGCGCCACACGCCGGGCAGTGACGCCAGGAGCCGTAGGTAGGGGACCCCGTCGCGCTTTTCCTCGGCGGGCAGCAGGTTTACCGTGACCAGGCCCGTCAGGCCGGTCAGCGCGGCCGCCAGGAGGTAGACGGCCCGCCACCCCATCGCCTCGCCGACCACGCCGCCGACGACGCGGGCGCCGATGATGCCGGTCATCAGGCCGATCTGGATGTTGGCGACCACGCTCGCGCGCCGTTCGGGCGGCGCCAGCTCGGCGGCCAGCGGGACCAGCACCTGCGGCACCACCGTCGCCCCGCAGGCCAGGGCGGCCGCGGCGGCGAGGAGGCCGAGGCCGGGCGCGGCCGCGGCGACCAGCAGCATCACCACGGTGGCGGCCAGCATCCCGGTCAGCAGCGGCCTTCGCCGCCGTGCGTCGCCCAGCGGGACGAGGAAGAGGATGCCGGCCGCGTAGCCGAACTGGGCACAGGTGACGACGCTCCCGGCCGCCGCCGGGGAGACGCCGAGCCCGCGCGCGAACAGATCCAGCAGGGGCTGTGACAGGTAGACGTTGGCGACCGTGGCGCCGCTGCACACCGCCATCGCCGTGAACAGCACCGGTCGTGCCGCCGGGGCCCGCACCGCGACCATCGTGTCCTCCAATCGAACGAACTAGTTGGTTCGAATTGTGCGGCACGGTCTCCGGTGATGTCAAACGAACCGGTTCGTTACAATGCTGGACATGGCCTATGACTCAGCGGCGACCAGGGAGCGCATCCTCGCGGCGGCGTCCGCCGAGTTCGCCGAGCACGGGGTCGCCGGTGCCCGGGTGGACCGCATCGCCGCGAGCGCCGAGGCCAACAAGCGGGCCATCTACGACTACTTCGGCGACAAGGACAGGCTGTTCGCCGCCGTCCTCGAACGCCTCATGACCGACCTCGCCGCCGCCGTCCCGCTGGACGGCGACGATCTCGGCGACTACGCGGAGCGGCTGTTCGACTACCATCGCGACCACCCCGAGGCCCTGCGCCTGCTTCTCTGGGAGGCGCTCGAACTCGGCGACGGCCCCGTTCCCGACGAGGCCCGCCGTACCGCCCACTACCAGGACAAGAGCCGCGCCGCCGGCAAGGTGGCGGGCGACCCGGCCACGCTGATGCTCCTCACCCTGGGCCTGGTGGCCTGGCCGCTGGCGATGCCGCAGCTCAGGCGCATGCTCCTCGGCCCCGACCACTCGCTGGACGCGCTCAGGCCCGCGATCGCCGACGCCGTCCGGGCCCTCGCCGCCCGCGACCGACCGTAAGAGCGATCCCTTTCAGAGGCCGGGCGGGGAGGGCGCCCGCGCTGGAGCACCGTCGCGATGGGGTCCCGCGCAGGTCTCCCGGGTCGTTCGATCCGTGCCGGGAACGCGCGTCGCGAGGTCACCAGCGCCCGCGCCGCCCGCGCCGACGTCGGTCAGACGGGAGTCCTGCCCGGCGATCCCCATGATCACCGCCTGGCACGGGCTCGGGAAGGCTGTTCGCGGACGCGGACGCGGCGCCCGGGGTCAGGCCAGGTACTCGGGTGGGACGTGGGAGGTCAGCCATACGCCGTTCGGGCTGAGCTGGAAGGTGTGCCCGGCGGCGGCCATGCGGCCGGACCGGACGGCCAGGACGACCGGCTCGCCCCGGCGGGACCCCACCGATCGGGCCGTCTCGCGGTCCGGGGAGAGGTGGACGGCATGGCGGTTCATGGGGCGCAGGCCCTCGCGGTGGATCGCGGGGAGGAAGCGGGCCACGGTGCCGTGGTAGAGGAACTCCGGGGGAGTGGCCGAGGGGTGCGCGAGGTCCACGCCGATCGAGTGGCCCTGGACGGCGCGGATCCGGTCGCCGTCGAGGGCGTAGCGCCGTTTGTCGTTGGCGGCCACGACGTGTTCCAGCTCGGCGCGGGTGAACGGGAAGCCGTGCCGGGCGGCGGCCGCGAGGAGGGCGGGGACGTCGGCCCAGCCCGCCGGGTCGAGGGTGAGGCCGATCCGCCCGGGGTCGTGCCTGAGGTGTTTGGCGAGGTACTTGGAGATCCTCACCAGCCGTCGCTCGTCCATGACGTGCGTCGGGGCCGGCGCGTGCGGCCGGCCCCGGGACGTGCGGCCCTACTTGGCCTGGAGGGCGGCGGCCTGCCGGGCGATCGCCGACTTGCGGTTGGCGGCCTGGTTCTTGTGGATGACGCCCTTGCTGGCGGCCTTGTCGAGCTTGCGGGCCGCGTGCCGCTGGGCGGCGTTGGCCTGGTCGACGTCGCCGGCCTCGGCGGCCTCGCGGAACTTGCGGATCGCCGTCTTCAGCTCGGACTTGACGGCCTTGTTGCGCAGGCGGGCCTTCTCGTTCTGCTTGTTGCGCTTGATCTGGGACTTGATGTTAGCCACGTCGTAGTGCCTCAGCCTTGGTTGCGATCCTGGCCCGCAGTCGCTCGATGCGGGCTCCGACGAATGTCTGACGGGGGCGGACGGTGCCCCGGGGCACGACGCTACGCCACACGCAGTCGCACAGCCTACCAAGCGCGCGGCCCCTCCCCAAACCGGGACGTGCACGGAGCATCGCGTCCGGCATGGGACCATGGAGGCTACAGATCCATGTCCACCTGTGAGTTTCGAAACGGACCCCGGTGCCAGCGCCTGACACGACCGATCCCGCGATCATCCGCAACTTCTGCATCATCGCGCACATCGACCATGGCAAGTCGACGCTCGCCGACCGGATGCTCCAGTTGACGGGGGTGGTCGAGGAGCGCCAGATGCGCGCCCAGTACCTCGACCGCATGGACATCGAGCGCGAGCGCGGCATCACGATCAAGAGCCAGGCCGTCCGGCTGCCCTGGACGGCCGACGGCGTCGACCACGTGCTCAACCTGATCGACACGCCCGGCCACGTCGACTTCTCCTACGAGGTGTCGCGGTCGCTGGCGGCGTGCGAGGGCGCGGTGCTGCTGGTGGACGCGGCGCAGGGCATCGAGGCGCAGACGCTGGCGAACCTGTACCTGGCGCTGGAGGCCGACCTGCACCTGATCCCGGTGCTCAACAAGATCGACCTGCCCGCGGCGCAGCCCGACAAGTACGCCGAGGAGCTGGCCGGGATCATCGGCTGCGACCCCTCCGACGTGCTGCGGGTGTCGGGCAAGACCGGCGAGGGCGTCCGGGAGCTGCTCGACAAGATCGTCCAGGAGGTCCCGGCTCCGGTCGGCGACCCCGACGGCCCGGCGCGGGCGCTGATCTTCGACTCGGTGTACGACACCTACCGGGGCGTGGTCACCTATGTCCGGATCATCGACGGGCGGCTGTCGCGGCGCGAGAAGAGCCTGATGATGTCGACGGGCGCCGCGCACGAGACGCTGGAGGTCGGCGTGATCTCCCCGGAGCCCAAGCCCGTCCAGGGGCTCGGGGTCGGCGAGGTCGGCTACCTGATCACCGGGGTGAAGGACGTCCGGCAGGCCCGGGTGGGCGACACCGTCACCGGGGCGAGCCGGGTCGCGCCGCAGGCGCTCGGCGGCTACCAGGACCCGAAGCCCATGGTGTTCTCCGGCCTGTACCCGGTGGACGGCGACCAGTACCCCGAGCTGCGCGACGCGCTCGACAAGCTGCGGCTGAACGACGCCGCGCTGATCTACGAGCCGGAGACCTCGGCGGCGCTCGGGTTCGGGTTCCGCTGCGGGTTCCTCGGGCTGCTGCACATGGAGATCGTCCGGGAGCGGCTGGAGCGCGAGTTCGACCTCTCGCTGATCTCGACCGCGCCGAACGTCGTCTACCGCGTCGTCATGGAGGACGGGACGGAGCACACCGTCACCAACCCCAGCGAGTTCCCCGAGGGCAAGATCGGCGACGTGTACGAGCCGATCGTCAAGGCGACGCTGCTGTCCCCGTCCGACCACATCGGCGCGATCATGGAGCTGTGCCAGGGCCGGCGCGGGATGCTGCTCGGCATGGACTACCTCTCGGAGGACCGCGTCGAGATCCGCTACACGCTGCCCCTCGCCGAGATCATCTTCGACTTCTTCGACCAGCTGAAGTCGCGGACACGCGGGTACGCCTCGCTCGACTACGAGCCGAGCGGCGAGCAGGAGTCCGACCTCGTGAAGGTCGACATCCTGCTCCAGGGCGAGTCGGTCGACGCCTTCAGCCAGATCGTCCACCGCGACAAGTCGCGCGAGTACGGGCTGATGATGACCGCGAAGCTCAAGGAGCTGATCCCGCGCCAGCAGTACGAGGTGCCGATCCAGGCGGCGATCGGCGCGCGCATCATCGCGCGCGAGAACATCCGCGCCATCCGCAAGGACGTCCTCGCCAAGTGCTACGGCGGCGACATCTCCCGCAAGCGCAAGCTGCTGGAGAAGCAGAAGGAGGGCAAGAAGCGGATGAAGACCATCGGCCGGGTGGACGTCCCGCAGGAGGCCTTCGTCGCCGCGCTGTCCACCGGTGGCGGGGAGTCCACGGACAAGGGCAAGAAGTAGCCTCTAATCCCACCGAACCGGTGGTGACGTAGCGCATTCGCATGGACACTGGGTGTCGTGAGCCATGCGATGCTGCACCAGTTCCTCGTGTCGGACCTCGTGGTGCCCGTCGGGCTGGCGCAGGAGCCGGGCCAGGAGTGCCTGACCCGGTTCGGGGCGCGCCTCGGCGACGCCACCCGGCTGGCCCCCGATCTGATCGTGTTCCGCAAGGAGCAGGTGGAGGGCGACCTCCCCTGCATCGCGGGCGCGCCGGTGCTGGCGGTCGAGGTCGTCTCGCCGGTCTCGCGCGCCGCCGACCTCGGGGCCAAGCGGGACCTGTACGCGCGAGCCGGGGTCCCGGCGTACTGGGTGGTGGACGCCGATGACGCCGCCGAGCCGGAGCTGGTCGTCCACGCGCTGTCCGCCGACGGGCGCTACGCGGCCGAGCGGGTGCCGTGGGGCGGCTCGCTGCGGCTGACCCGGCCGTTCGCGATCGACCTCGCGCCGCAGGAGATCTTCCGGCCGCCGCGCCGCGTCACCCCGAGAAGGAGAGCCGCCATGCCCGACGTCATCGCCCAGGAGAACGGCCCCGACCTGCCGCCCGCCGGGGAGCCGGTCCTGCTCGACGTCTTCGACCGCCGCTGGCCGACCGGGGCGGAGAAGACCGAGCTGTGGGACGGCTGCCCGGTCTTCTACGGCATCTGGGACGAGCGGGACGTGCGGGCCGCCCAGAGCGTCTACCCGGGCCGCGTGGTCAGGCTCGACCAGGCGCCGGGGGAGCCGGGCACGATGACCGTCCTCCCCGCGCCGGAGCCGGCGCCGCAGGCGGCCGGGGGGACGGACGCGGCTACTTGAGGATGGGCCAGGCCACCACGGACGGCACCTTGCGGAACTCGCCCCGGTTCGCCGCCCGCGCCGCGTAGACGAGGAAGAAGATCACCACGGCGGTGAACAGCAGCGGCGCCCAGATCAGCACCTCGACCGCCATCGAGAGCAGCCCGCCGACGAACCACACGGCGATGGCCGCGAGCCCCATGTTGAGGCCTTGCGCGGCGTGCCGGCGCACGTAGGGCGACCGCGCCTTGCCGAAGTAGACGATCGCCGGCGCGATCGCGCCGACGAGGAACTGGCCCAGGTAGGCCATGAGCGACCACGTCTTGTCGTCGTCGCTGACGGGGCCCTCGTGGCCGGTGAACGGCGAGGTGCCGCCCTGCCCCTGCCCCGGCTGCTGCCATCCCGGACCCGGCTGCTGCGGCTGCTGCGGTTGCTGCCAGGCGGACGGCCCCTGCTGGGGCTGCTGCCACTGGGACCCGGGCTGCTGCTGCCACGGGGACCCTTGCGGCTGCTGCTGTGGTTGCTGCCACGGCGACTGCGGCTGCTGGGGCGGCTGCGGCTGCTGCCATCCGGGCTGCTGACCCTGGCCGGGCGACGGGGGAGGCCCGTAGGCCATGGCGGGTGCCCTCCGATTTCGCTGAGCGAAGCTTGCCAACTATTGGCGAAGTGTACGACTCCTTGGACGCACGCGGAGTTCGCGCGGGTTCCCGTTCTGTCTGTCGGGCCCTCGCCCACGCCCCTCGGCGGGCGCGGCATCGCTTCGCGATCTGAGTGGTGGGGCCCCGCCTCCGGCGTCGGCCCCACCGCTCAGCCACGCGCCCCCGCGACGGCCGAGGTCGCTTGGGGAGATGTTCTGGGTCACGGCCTCCACAGGACGGCGGACGGCTGCTCCCGCGTGACCGTGACCGAGCCCGTCCAGGTGATGCCGGACGGGCGGGGCAGGTACGACCCGTCCAGGAAGAAGCCGCGGCTGACGGCGGTGACGGTCGCGGGCGCGCCGTTGTCGCCGGCGCCGACCGGGCGGCGGAGCGCCTCGACGCTCGCGATGTCGGCCACCGTCGTCCCCTCCGGCAGTTCGACGGTCGTGGCCGCGGCGCCGTCCCGCTCGATCGACCAGGTCGGCTGGTCGTGGTCGGACCGGTAGAGCCGGGACGGGTCGGACCTCAGCCGCACGCCGAGCGCGACGCCCGGCGCGGAGCCGGTCCCGGTGGGCTTGCCGGTCGTCTTGGCGAACTCGGCGAACAGGTAGGTCCGCTGGTCGCCGACCGCCGTCGTGGACGGGTCGGACGGCTTCTCGATCTTCCCCTCGCGGATCATCTCCTGCGCCATGACGCGGTAGGTCCACGGCTCACGGTCCATCACGACCTCCCGGGTGCGCCCGTCCGGACGGGTCGCGGTGACGTCCGGGAGGAAGCGCAGCGCCGCGTCCTTGGTGACGACGTCGCACATGTTGTTGTTCTGCGTGCACGTCTGGAGCAGTGGGTGGTCGTCCTCGTAGCGTCCGGTGAACTTGAGCGTGGCGTGCTCGGGCGCCTGGTAGACGCCGGTGCCGTCCACGCGCCGGCCGGACGCGTCGACCTCGACCCGGTAGATCCACTCGATGTCGGTCGTGCGCCCCCAGCGGGCCATGAGCGCGGGCGAGTCGGTGCCGCCGTCCTCATTGCTCCACACGACCGAGTACTCGATGATCCGGTGGCCCGCCGCGGCGGCGGGCCTGGTCTCGTGCCAGGCGATCAGCGGGGCGTCGGTGGTGGCGTTCTGGTAGGGGTCGGCGAGCGGGCCGTTCGTCCGCCCGATGACGACGGGCGCGTGCCGCAGGACGTCCTGGTCGGCGTGGGGCGTCCGGACGCGGGGCCGCGCGAGCGTGACGCGGCGCGCGGCGGGGGCGCTGCCGCGGGCGAAGCGCAGCGTCACCCGGTGCCCGCCGCGCCGCAGGTGCCCGAGGCCGAGGCTGCGCGGCGTCGGGTCGGAGGAGGGGACGACGAGGTCGGTCACGTGCCGCCCGTCCACCGCGATGGACACCACGGCCGACTCGGCGCCCCTGCGCGCCCAGGAGACGCCGGGCGCGGACGCGGTGAAGCCGATCACGGCCTCCCCGTCGCGGCGGGCGGTGTAGTGCAGCGTCCGGGCGGGACCGCCCCGGTGCAGCGTGAGGGTGCCCGGCGCGGACGCGGCGTGGGCGGGGACGGCCGTGAGCGGGGCGGCCAGCAGGGCGGCGGCGGTCAGGGCCGTGCCGGTCAGGGCGGTGCCGATCAGGACGCGGCCGGTCGGTTCGAGGGCGGCGTGACGCGCGCGGCTTCTCATGATCGGCGAAGCTAGGACGGCGGGGTTGCGACCGGGTGACGGGCCGGACCCCCGCGCGTGTCGGGACCGTGGCCGTCAGACGAGGACCCGGTGGTCGGGCGAGGGGCGCGGTGGTGGGGCGCGGTGGTGGGGCGCGCGGCGTTCAGGCGAGGGTGCGGACGGCCGCGAGCGCGCTCGGGAGCCGGAGCGCCACCCCGGCGAACCGCTCCGTGCCGTCCTCCGCCTGGAAGGCGTCGGGCGACCCGGGAACGGGGTCGCGCTCGGGCTCGTAGAGGGTCAGGCCGATCGCGGGCAGCCGCACGGTCCGGCCGCGCCGGACGATCTCGTGGCCGAGGCCGCCGAGCAGCGTGACGACGTCGTTCGCGGGCTCGTCGAGCAGGTCGATGCCGTCCAGCCGCAGCCGCAGCTCGGGGTTGCCGCTCCAGCCGGGGCGGCGCGTGCCGAAGATCTCGGCGAGCCGCTCGGCGCCGTCCTCGCCGCGCTCGCTGGACAGCGCGAGCCGCCCGCGCCCGACCCGGACGCTGCGGTGCCCGGCCCAGCCGCACAGGAACGAGGACTTCGGCGGCGGCGCGCCGCACCGCTCGGCGAGGGCGGTCAGCGTGGCCCAGGCGTCGGGGGCGTGGGTGGAGAACAGCAGGTCGGCGTCCGGCAGCAGGGCGCCGCGGCCGGGGTCGAGGGTGATCACGAACGGCGGGACGCGGCCGGGGAAGCGCGCGGGGTCGGGCTCCTGGAGGGTGACCAGGCCCTCCCACTCGACGGGCTCCTCCAGCGCGAACCAGGTGATCGCGGCCTCCGCGCCCAGCTCGCGGAACGTCGCGTCGGTCAGCCGTTCGGCGACGGCCTCGCGGAGCGCGTCGGCGGTCTCGCACAGGCGGCGGCGCCACCACGGCGGCTCGGGGCCGTAGCCCTCGCGCGCGCCGCCGCGCCCGCCCTCGTGCCCGCCCTCGTGCGTCTGCCAGCGGGTCCCGGCCCCGGCGAGATTCCAGCGCCGCTCGGCCCCCGAGCCGGTCACGACCACGCAGTGCCAGCCGTCCGGCTCGCCGCGCAGCAGGACACGCGCGGGCACCCGCCCCCCGTCCGCCTCCTCATTCCGCATTCGGACGACCCTATCCGGCCAAGCGGCACAGCACGCTCCATTCGGGCCTGTCCCGGCGCGCCCCGGCGAACCCGGGGATCCCGCGCCCGGCTCGACCAAGATCGTCCCGCGTGCGACCCGTCCCGGCCTGCCGGTTTCGCCGCGACACGGCGGTCGCTGTTTGGCCTGGCCGGAGATGTCGGTACGGTCGGGGGTCAGCGGTCGCGCCGCGGCGGCGTGCGGGCAGCCCGTCCACGGCCCGTGCGCCCGATCCGCGCGATCGTCCCGACCCGCCTGAACGACGTCCGATCCGACCGGATCAGACCCGATCCGATCGACCTCCGGAGGTTCGCGCGTGACCCACTCCGAGCAGGTCCTGCGCTCGCCGGCCGAGCGGGAGGCGGTGAACGGCGCCGTCCGCGCGCTGCGGTCGGCCGCGCCCGAGGGCTGGCGGCGGCTCGGCTTCGAGTTCCGCGCCACCGTCGGCATCGACAGCGCCTCCTTCGAGGTCGAGGACGAGGGCGGCGGGCGCCGCAAGGCGATGCCGCCCGGCCAGGCCGTCGGGCGGATGGACGAGTTGCGCCGCGTCATGTACCGGCGCGGCAAGGGCGCCTGGTTCACCGCGCGCCTGGAGGTGGAGCGGTCCGGCCGGTTCAGCGCGGAGTTCGACTACGACGGCGAGCCCGAGTTCACCCCGCCGCTGACGCCGTCCGCCTACGCGCTCGACCTCGACCGCTTCCCGCGCGCGGAGGAGCACATCCCCGGCTGGCTCCGCGCGAAGCTCGACGAGGCGTGACCCGGGCACCGCTCGGATGGGGGCAGACTTGAGGGGTGCCCGCTACCCTGCCCGACGGTGACCCCGTACCCGCCGACGGCGCGCTGCCCGCCGGCGCCCTGGAGGGCCTCGGGACGCGGCCGTTCGCCTTCTACATCCACGTCCCGTTCTGCGTGACCCGCTGCGGCTACTGCGACTTCAACACCTACACGGCGACGGAGCTCGGGCCGGGCGCGAGCCGCGAGAGCTACGCCGACACCGCCATCGCCGAGGTGCGGATGGCGCGGCGGGTGCTCGGCGACGCCGACCTCCCGGTCGAGACCGTGTTCGTGGGCGGCGGCACGCCCACCCTCCTCCCGCCGGGCGACCTCGGCCGCGTCCTGGCCGCCGTCGACGCCGAGTTCGGCCTCGCGCCCGGCGCGGAGGTCACCACCGAGGCGAACCCCGAGTCGGTGGACGAGGCGTACGTGGCGAAGCTGCGCGAGGCCGGGTTCACGCGCGTCTCCTACGGCATGCAGAGCGCGCGCGAGCACGTCCTGGCCGTGCTGGAGCGGAGCCACACCCCCGGACGCGTCCCCGAGGTCGTCGGCTGGACGCGCGAGGCCGGCTTCGAGCACATCAACCTGGATCTCATCTACGGGACGCCGGGGGAGACCGACGACGACTGGCGCGCGTCCCTGGAGGCGGCGCTGGAGGCCGAGCCCGACCACGTCTCCGCCTACGCGCTGATCGTCGAGGACGGCACGCGCCTGGCCGCCCAGGTGCGCCGCGGCGAGCTGACCCCGCCCGACGACGACGCCATGGCCGACCGCTACCTCATCGCCGACGAACTGCTCGGCGCGCACGGGCTGCGCTGGTACGAGATCTCCAACTGGGCCACCGGCCCGGAGGCGGCGTGCCGCCACAACCTCCTGTACTGGACGGGGGCGGACTGGTGGGGCGTCGGCCCCGGCGCGCACAGCCACGTCGGCGGCACGCGCTGGTGGAACGTCAAGCACCCCGCCGCGCACGCCGCCCGCCTCGCCGAGGGGACGACCCCGGCGCACGCGCGCGAGGTGCTGGGCGCGGCCGACCGCCGCATCGAGCGGATCATGCTGGAGCTACGGCTCGCGGAGGGCTGCCCGGTGGACCTGCTGGACGAGCGGGCCGCCCGTCGCGCCGTCGCGGACGGCCTGCTGGAGCCCGCGCCCTTCGATGGCGGCCGCGCCGTCCTGACCCTGCGCGGCCGCCTGCTCGCCGACGCCGTCGTCCGCGACCTGACCTGACCTGACTCTCGGGCAACCGCGCGAACGCCTCAGGTGACCATCGGCCAGGCCATGAACGAGGGGTAGCGGTACCACTCGCCCCGGTTGCCCGCGACGCCCGCCAGGATCAGGAAGATGATCTCCGCGACGGCCTGCACGAAGATCGTGACAAACCCGATCAGCACGAACATCAGCACGAAGTTGATCATGAGGTAGACGAACTGGGTGATCGCGAAGTTGAGGCCCTGCGCGCCGTGGTGCCGCAGGAACGGCGAGGTGTCCTTCTTGATCAGGAAGACCAGCAGCGGGGCGATGAAGCCCAGCAGGAACTGGCCGATGTGGGTCATCAGCGCCCACGTCCGCTCGTCGGAGGTCGTCGTCCCGGGCGCGCCGGGAGGCCCGTACGGCTGGACCTGCCCGCCGTAGCCCGGCTGCTGCCCGTACCCGGCCTGGCCGTAGCCGGGCTGCTGCCCGTATCCCTGGGACGGTGCCCCGTAGCCCGGTTGCCCGTACCCGGGCTGCTGCTGGTACCCCTGCTGGCCGTAGCCCTGCTGCCCGTAGTCCTGCTGCCCGTACCCGGATTGGCCGTACCCGGATTGGCCGTAGTCCTGCTGCCCGGCTCCGGGCTGGGTGTCCCAGCCCGGCGGCCCCTGCGGAGGCTGGTGCCCCTGGCCGCCCGGCTGCTCGGGTTGCCCGTGCGTCATCGCGGTGCTCCTTACCGGCACCGCCCGTCGGACGGGCCGTGGTCAGAAGGCGGTCACGAAGTCGATGAGTTCCTCTACGCGTCCGAGCAGGGCCGGTTCGAGGTCGGTGTAGGTGTCGACCGAGCGGAGTATCCGCTTCCAACCGGCACCCACGTCGTCCCCCCAGCCGAGCTCGGCGAGAACCCCTTCCTTCCAGGGTACGCCGCGAGGGATGCGCGGCCAGGCGGAAATGCCCACGGCGGCGGGCTTGACGGCCTCCCAGACGTCGATGAAGGGGTGCCCGGTGACGAGGACGTGCGGGGAGGTGACCCGCGCGGCGATCCGGCTCTCCTTGGACCCCTCGACGAGATGGTCGACGAGGACGCCGAGCCGCCGCCCCTCGCCCGGGGCGAACTCCTCGACGATGGCGGGCAGGTCGTCCACGCCCTCCAGGTACTCCACGACGACGCCCTCGACCCGGAGGTCGTGCCCCCAGATCTTCTCCACCAGCTCCGCGTCGTGGACGCCCTCCACGTAGATGCGGCTCTCCTTGGCCACCTTGGCCCGCGCCCCGCGCACCGCGATCGACCCGGACGCCGACCGGGCGGGCCCCGCCGCCCCCGCCTCCGGGGCGGCGGGACGGACGAGCGTCACCGGCTTCCCGTCGATGAGGAACCCCGACTTGGTGAGCGGGAACACCCGCCGCTTGCCGAACCGGTCCTCCAGCGTGACGCCGAACTTGTCGCAGCCGACGACCGCGCCGCAGAAACCGCTGCCGGGATCCTCGGCCACGAGGCCGGGTTCGGCCGGAATCTCGGGTATCTGGCCTTTGCGGGGCCGTCGCCAGTCGCCGGACAGCACGTCGTTTCCGTAGTTCTTACTCCGCACGGTTCCGCACATTAACCGGAAGGATAAGATCGCGCAGCCGTCCGGAAGCGTGCCGCCGCTCCTTCCCCGGCCCGCCGCAGGGGCACGGCGGGGGAAGTCGCGGGGGGCGCGGGGGCCGCGGCCTCTGCAGTCCGGCGCCTCCGGGCCGTACACTTGGCACTCGGAAGTACGGAGTGCCAGCGGTGCAGGCCGGTGGCGAGTGACGAATGGGGCCCGCGGCGGGGAGCGCGGCAGGGGATGAAGGAGGTGACCAGGTGTTGGACGACCGGAAACTCGCGGTCCTGCGCGCCATAGTCGAGGACTACGTCTCCACGAACGAGCCGGTGGGCTCCAAGGCCCTGGTGGACCGGCACAACCTCGGCGTGTCCTCGGCCACCATCCGCAACGACATGGCCGTGCTGGAGGAGCAGGGGTACATAGCCCAGCCGCACACGAGCGCGGGCCGCGTCCCGACCGACAAGGGCTACCGGCTGTTCGTCGACCGGCTGTCGACGATCAAGCCGCTGTCGGTCGCCGAGCGCCGCGCGATCGAGACGTTCCTGTCGGGCGCCTACGACCTCGACGACGTCGTCGGCCGGACGGTGCGGCTCCTCGCGCAGCTCACCCGGCAGGTCGCGGTCGTGCAGTACCCGTCGCTGACCCGCTCGTCGGTGCGGCACGTGGAGCTGGTCCCGGTCGCCGAGGGGCGGCTGCTGCTCGTCCTGATCACCAACACGGGACGGGTGGAGCAGCGGGTCATCGAGACCCACGGCGGGGTCTCCGAGGAATCGATCGGCCACCTGCGGGCGTTGCTCAACACGTGCCTGGACGGCCTCGGGCTCGGCGACGTGCCCACCGCGATCGCGGACCTCCCCGACAAGGTGGGCGCCGACGACCGGCCGCTGGCGGCGTCGGTGCTGTCGGTGCTGCTGGAGACGCTCGTCGACAAGCACGAGGAGAAGATCGTCTTCGCGGGCGCGGCGAACCTCGCCGCCGTGGACTTCTCGCAGAGCCTGCGGGACGTGCTGGTGGCGCTGGAGGAGCAGGTGGTCCTCATGCGGCTGCTCGGCGAGACCGGCGACTCCTCTACCCTTACGGTGCGGATCGGCACCGAGAACCCCGACGAGGGGCTCCGATCGACCTCGGTCGTCGCCGCCGACTACGGCGTGGGCGACCTCACCTTGGCCCGGCTCGGAGTGCTCGGGCCGACACGCATGGATTACCCCGGCACGATGGGAGCGGTACGGGCAGTGGCACGCTACGTGGGTCAGATCCTGGCGGGGTCGTAAGTGGCCAACGACTACTACGCGACCCTGGGCGTCCGCCGCGACGCCAGCGCCGACGAGGTCAAGAAGGCCTACCGCCGCCTCGCGCGCGAGCTCCACCCGGACGTCAACCCGGACCCGGAGACGCAGGAGAGGTTCAAGGAGATCACCCAGGCCTACGAGGTGCTCTCCGACCCGAAGAAGCGCGAGATGTACGACCTCGGCGCGGACCCGTTCGCGTCCGGCGGGGCCGGCGCGGGCGCGGGCGGCTTCGGCGGCGCCGGGTTCCCCTTCAGCGACATCATGGACGCCTTCTTCGGCACCGCCGCCTCGCGCGGCCCCCGGTCGCGGGCCAGGCGCGGGCGCAACGCCACGCTGCGGGTCGAGCTCGACCTCGCGGAGACGGCGTTCGGCACGACCCGCGAGCTGTCGATCGACACCGCGGTCGCCTGCACGGCCTGCGAGGGCTCCGGCTGCGCGCCGGGCACCCACCCCGAGTCGTGCGAGACGTGCCACGGCCGGGGCGAGGTGCAGCAGGTGCAGCGCTCGTTCCTCGGCCAGGTCATGACGGCCCGGCCCTGCCCGGCCTGCGGCGGCTTCGGCTCGGTGATCCGCAACCCGTGCGCCGAGTGCTCGGGCGACGGCCGGGTCCGCACCCGCCGCACGGTCAAGGTGAAGATCCCGGCGGGCGTCGAGAACGGCATCCACATCCAGCTCGCGGGGGAGGGCGAGGTCGGCCCCGGCGGCGGCCCGCCCGGCGACCTGTTCCTGGAGATCGTGGAGAAGGCCCACCCGATCTTCGAGCGGGAGGGCGACGACCTGCACTGCACGGTCGAGATCCCGATGACGGCCGCCGCGCTCGGCACCAGCGTCACGGTCGAGACGCTGGACGCCGCCGAGGGCGTCGACATCAAGCCGGGCACGCAGTCCGGGCAGGTCATCACGCTGTACGGGCGCGGCGTCCGGCACCTGAACGAGAGCGGCCGCGGCGACCTGATGATCCACGTGAACGTGGAGACCCCCGGCCGGCTCGACGAGGAGCAGGAGGAGCTGCTGCGGCGGCTCGCCAAGCTCCGCGGCGAGGAGCGCCCGCCCGGCAAGTTCGCCCCCGGGCAGCGCGGCATGTTCTCCCGCATCAGGGACGTGTTCAACCAGCATTGAAGCGCCGCCGTGGCGGCCTACCACGAGGGCCGCCACGGCGATTCGGGGGGAGCGCGATGAGTCCGCCGGTGTTCCTCGCCGCGTCCGCGGCGCTGGAGGGCGACCGGGTCCTGCTGGACGGGCCGGAGGGGCGGCACGCCGCGACCGTCCGGCGGCTGCGGCCCGGCGAGCGCGTCGACCTGACCGACGGCGCGGGCCTGCTGGCCGAGTGCGTCGTCGCCGCCGCCGACCGCGCGTCCCTCACGCTGGACGTCGTGGCGCGGCACCGCGAGCCGCCGCCCGCGCCCCGCCTCGTCGTCGTCCAGGCGCTGCCGAAGGGCGACCGGGGCGAGCTGGCGGTCGAGACGATGACCGAGGCCGGCGTGGACGAGATCGTCCCCTGGTCGGCGGCGCGCTGCGTCACGCGGTGGCGGCCCGAGCGCCGCGAGAAGGCCCTGGCCCGCTGGCGCGGCACCGCGCGCGAGGCGGGCAAGCAGGCCCGCCGCCCCCGGTTCCCCGACGTCGCCGACCTCGCCTCGACCGAGCAGGTCGCGGCGCGGCTCGCGGCGGCGTCGCTGGCGCTCGTCCTGCACGAGGAGGCCGACGCGCCGCTCAGCGCCGTGCGGCCGCCGGCGGACGGCGAGATCGTCCTCGTCGTCGGCCCCGAGGGCGGCATCACCGGCGAGGAGCTGGAGGCGCTGGGCGCGGCGGGCGGGCGGCCCACCCGGCTCGGCCCGACGGTGCTGCGCACCTCGACGGCGGGCGTCGCGGCGGCGGCCGTGCTGCTGGCGGCCACGGGACGCTGGTAGCGCCGCTGGGCCGCGCTTGCGGCCGGAGGCTGCCGGGAGGGGGAGCGGGGAGCTTTCGGTTCGGGAGCGGGGGAGCGGGAGGCGTGGCGCCCGGTCAGGGCGTGGTGGCGGCGGGGGCCTGCTCGGAGGTGGTGGAGGGCTCGGTCGAGGTGGGCTGCGTCGGCTTGTCGGTCGGCGGCGGGTCGGTCGGCTTGATCGTGGTCGGCGGCGCCGGCGTGGGCGGCGCCGAGGTGGCGGGCGGGCCGCCGCCGGGGCACGGCTTGGCCGCGGGCGGCTTCGCGTCGGCCTCCTCGCCCTTCTTCGACGGCGAGGCGCTCGGCGTCGGCGTGGGCGGCGGCGAGATGACGCAGGCCGACATGCCGGGCGAGCCCGTGGTGGAGGGCGACCCTGACGGCGTCAGGGAGCCGGCCGCGCTCGGCCCGTCCGGCGTCGGGGAGCCGGGCGGGATCGGTCTGCCCTGAGCGTCGGTGCGGTCGCCGTCGTTGTCGGTGCCGGTCCCGGCTGAGGGCCCGTCACTGCCCACCGAGTGCTGGATCAGGTCGATCGTCTGGGGGGCCGTCACGCCGATCCCGGCGACCGCGACGGCCGCGGCGACGGCGAGGACGGGGCGCGTCCAGTTCACCGCGAACCGGTTCGGCCCGAGCCACGCCCCGCCGAACCGTTCGAGGCCGAACCGGCGGCGACCACCGCCGTCCGCGATCCGGGCCCGGATGCGCTCCAGCCCATCGCCCGCGGGGCTGACCGCGTCCGCCTCCGCGTTCAGGGCGCGGCGGAGTATTTCGCCGTGCTCGTCGTGGGGGTCGGGTGTCATGAGAACTGCTCCAGGACGTTGCGTAGCGCGGTCATTCCACGCGCCGTATGGCTCTTCACGGCGCCGCGGGAGATCCCCATCGCGTTGGCGATCTCCGCTTCGGACAGATCGGCGTAGTAGCGCAGGACGAGCGCCTCGCGCTGCCGTGCGGGCAGCCCCGACAGCGCGTCGATCACGGCGGAGCGCTCAAGCTCCCCGATCGCCCCGGCCTCCGCGCTCGGCGCGTCGGGCAGCCCCTTGGGGGCGTACTTCTCCACGACGGCGCGGTGCCGCAGCACCGACCGCGACCGGTTGACCACCGACTGGCGCAGGTACGACAGGGCCTTGTCGGGGTCGCGCAGCCGCCGCCAGCCGCCGTGCATCGCGACGAACGCGTCCTGGACGACCTCCTCGGCCGTCCCCGCGTCGCGGACGAGCATGGCGGCGAGCCGGACGAGGGAGCGGTAGTTGGCGCTGTAGAGCGCGGTCACCGCCTGGTCGGCGTCCCAGGCGACGGCCACGGCCGCCGTGCCCCTGGCCACGAGGGTCTCGGTCACGTCAGTGGGACGCGCACCCTCGTCACCGGGTTTACGAAAGGGCATCTCTCGGTCTGCCTCGGTCACCTATCCGCCGCCTTTGCCGTCCCCCGGCCGTCCATTCGGACGGACGCCCGGGCGGGCGCCGTCGAACGGGCGCGGCAGCACGGGCGAGGCGCGCCGAAGCCTGCGGACCGGGGGGTACGCCTTGGATTGACCACCCTAACGAAGAGGCCGCGCGAAATGCGGGCGACGGACGGAGAAACGATCAGCGGGTCCCATCCGTGGCGATCTTGTGGCCGTAAAGCGATCGGCGGCGCGGCGCGGTGCGCCGGGGGCCCTTTCCGCCTCGATAGGATTCCGGGCGGCCGGGTGCACGGGACCGGTCGTGCGGGACAGCCCGCGCGGACCGGGCCGTGCGGGAGAGCGAGGGGGAGGAGAGCGATGTCCGACTGCCTTTTCTGCAAGATCGTTTCGGGTGAGGTGCCCGCGACCATCGTCCGCGAGGGCGAGCGGGTGGTCGCGTTCCGCGACATCAACCCGCAGGCCCCCACCCACGTGCTGGTCATCCCCAGGGACCACCACCCCACGGTCGCGGAGCTGGCCGCCGCCGACCCGGCGCTGCTCGCCGAGGTGGTCGGCGAGGCTCACCAGGTCGCGCGGGACGAGGGCGTCGACGGCACCGGCTACCGGCTCGTGTTCAACACCGGCTCCCAGGCCGGCCAGACCGTCTTCCACGTGCACGCGCACGTCCTCGGCGGGCGTGGCCTGAACTGGCCGCCCGGCTGACCCCGCGCCCCGCGCGGGCGCTCCGGGGCCCGTAAATGGGGCGGCGTTCCGTCGTGGGCGGCCAGTACCATGGATGCGACACACGCTGGACACCGGAGCAGACAGAAAGCAGGTCCGAGAGGCCGTAAGGCCCGGCTGATGGTCGAATCAACTCACGCGAGGCGCGACGGCCGAGCAGGCTCGCGCACCCAGATCAAGATCGTGGTGCCGGACGACCATTCGATGGTGAGCCTGCTGGGCTCCCGGGACGAACTGCTCCACGCGATAGAGCAGGCGTTCGGCAGCGACCTCGACATCCACGTCCGCGGCAACGAGATCACCGTGACCGGCCCCGGGGACGAGACCGACCTGGTCTCCCGGCTGTTCACCGAGATGTTCGACCTGCTGAAGGGCGGCGCGCAGCTCACCCCCGACGCCATCGAGCGGAGCCTGGCGATGCTGCGCGGCGAGGGCGGCGAGCGCCCGGCCGAGGTCCTCACGCTGGACGTGCTGTCCAGCCGGGGCCGCACGATCCGCCCGAAGACGCTGAACCAGCGCCGCTACGTCGACGCGATCGACCGGCACACGATCGTGTTCGGCATCGGCCCGGCGGGCACCGGCAAGACCTACCTGGCCATGGCCAAGGCGGTCCGCGCCCTCCAGGACAAGCAGGTCAACCGGATCATCCTGACCCGCCCGGCGGTCGAGGCGGGCGAGCGGCTCGGCTTCCTGCCGGGAACGCTCTACGAGAAGATCGACCCCTACCTGCGGCCGCTGTACGACGCGCTGCACGACATGGTCGACCCCGACTCGATCCCCCGCCTGATGGCCGCCGGCACCATCGAGGTCGCCCCGCTGGCGTACATGCGCGGCCGCACGCTGAACGACTCCTTCATCATCCTGGACGAGGCGCAGAACACCTCGCCCGAGCAGATGAAGATGTTCCTCACCCGGCTCGGCTTCGGCTCCAAGGTCGTGGTGACCGGCGACGTCACCCAGGTCGACCTGCCGAACGGGCACCTCAGCGGGCTCCGCGTCGTCCAGGACATCCTCGGCGGCGTCGAGGACATCCACTTCTCCCGGCTCGACAGCCGCGACGTGGTCCGGCACAAGCTGGTCACCGACATCGTCGACGCCTACAACCGCTACGACGAGGCGCGCGTGCCGCAGTTCAAGCAGCCCGCGGCGGGCCGCGGCGGGCCGCGCAAGCGGGGGCGGTAGTGACGATCGACGTGGTGAACGAGTCCGGCGTCCAGGTCGCCGAGAAGGACATCGCCGACCTGGCCCGCCACGTCCTGGACGCCCTGCGCGTGCACCCGCTCGCCGAGCTGTCGGTGCTGCTGGTCGACGAGGCGGCGATGACCGAGCTGCACGTGAAGTGGATGGACGAGCCCGGCCCGACCGACGTGCTGTCCTTCCCGATGGACGAGCTGCGCCCCGGCCACCTGTCGGGCGGCGCCGACGAGGACGGCGAGGCCGACCCCGGGCTGCTCGGCGACGTCGTGCTGTGCCCGGCGGTGGCCGAGCGGCAGGGCCGCGAGGCCGGCCACGGCACCGCGGCCGAGCTGGAGCTGCTGTGCGCGCACGGCATCCTGCACCTGCTCGGCTACGACCACGCCGAGCCGGAGGAGCACAGGGAGATGTTCGGCCTCCAGGCGGAGCTGCTCACCTCCTGGCAGGAGAAACGCGGCCGGTCATGACCGCCGCGGCCGGGTCATGAGCACGACGCAGGGATGGCTGTCCGCCCTGGCGGTGGTCCTGGTCTTCGCCGCGGGCCTGCTGGCCGGCACCGAGACCGCGCTCGCCCGGGTCTCGCGCGTCACCGTCGAGGACAGCGTCCGCGAGGGCCGCCGCGGCTCCCGCCGCCTCGCCGAGGTCGTCGCCGACCCGGCCCGCTACGTCAACATGGTGCTGCTGCTGCGCATCGGCTGCGAGCTGGTCGCCACCGTGATCGTCGCCGACCTGTGCGTGACCTGGCTGGATGAGACCTGGCGCGCCTACGTCGTCGCCGCCGCGATCATGATCGTGGTCAGCTACGTCGTGATCGGCGTCGGCCCCCGCACGCTCGGCATCCAGCACGCCGACCGGATCGCCCTCGCCGGCGCCGCCGTGATCCACCCGGTGACGCGGGTGTTCGGCCCGCTGCCCCGGCTGCTGATCCTGCTCGGCAACGCGCTGACGCCCGGCAAGGGCTTCCGGGAGGGCCCGTTCGCCTCCGAGGCGGAGCTGCGCGACCTCGTCGACCTCGCCGAGCAGCGCAGCCTCATCGAGCCGGACGAGCGCGAGATGATCCACTCGGTGTTCGAGCTGGGCGACACGCTCGTCCGCGAGGTGATGGTGCCGCGCACCGACATCGTGTTCGTGGAGCGCGACAAGACGCTGCGCCAGGCGATGTCGCTGGCGCTGCGCAGCGGCTTCTCCCGCATCCCCGTCGTCGGCGAGAACGAGGACGACGTCGTCGGCATCGCCTACCTCAAGGACGTCGTCCGCCGCGGCCAGGAGAACCGCGAGCGCGAGGGCGTCGAGACCGTCGACTCGGTCATGCGGGAGGCGACCTACGTCCCCGACAGCAAGCCGATCGACGAGCTGCTGCGCGAGATGCAGGCCCGCCAGATCCACCTCGCGATCGTGATCGACGAGTACGGCGGAACCGCCGGGCTCGTCACCATCGAGGACATCCTGGAGGAGATCGTCGGCGAGATCACCGACGAGTACGACCGCGAGACCCCGCCGGTGACCTGGCTGTCGGACGACGTCGCCCGCGTCACCGCCCGGCTGCCCGTCGAGGACCTCGCCGAGCTGTTCGACACCGAGATCGACGTCGAGGAGGTCGACACGGTCGGCGGCCTGCTCGCCCACGCGCTCGGCCGCGTCCCCATCGAGGGCTCCACCGCCGAGGTCGGCTCCGCCCACAACGGCGCCGCGCTCTCCCTGAAGGCCGAGACGATCGCGGGCCGCCGCAACCGCGTGGGGACGGTGCTGGTCAGCAGGGTCTGACCGTGTCGGGACTGACCGTGATGGGTCCGACCGTGCCGGGTCTGACGGCGATGAGTGCGACCACGATGCCCGGTCAGGCCTCCAGGGCGGCGCGGAGGGTGCCGTCGGGGGCGGCCAGCAGGACGGTCGCCTCGGGGCCGAGCTCGCGGACGGTCGTGACGTCGGAGGCGGTCGCCGCGTCGGCGGTGCTGACCAGGGCGGCGGCCTCCAGGCTCTCGGCGCCGCTCGACACCGCCATCGCGACGGCGACCTGGAGGGCCGACAGCTTCAGCGACGGCAGGTCGACGCCGGTCGCGGCGTAGGTCCGGCCGGTCTCGTCCCGGACGGCGGCGCCCTCGGCGGCTCCCGTGCGGGCCCTGGACGACCGCGCCAGGGTGATGATCTTCGCGTCCTCGGAGTTCAGCTCGCTCACGCCCCCCAGCGTACGGGGCGGGCGGCCCTCGGCTTCCCGCAAGTGGCCGCAAGTGCCCCCGGCCGGGATCCCAAGTGGGTGCCAAGTGGGCGGCAAGGGGACGGCGCGACCCTCGGGAGGTCAATGGAGATTGTCTGGGGGAGTTGTGATGTCCCGTCTGCTGTACCGCCTCGGGAGAGCCGCCGCGCTGCGGCCGTGGCGGTTCATCGTCGTGTGGCTGGTGCTCATCGGGGCGATGGCCGGGATCGCCGGGGTCGCGGGCGGCACGCTGCATGACAACTACACGCTGTCGGGGACCGGGTCGCAGGAGGCCCGCGACCTGCTGGAGGACCGGTTCCCCGCGCTGTCGGGCGCGGACGCGCGGGTCGTGGTGCACGCGAAGTCGGGCACGGTGGACCAGGCGGCGCTCGGCACGGCGAGCGCGGAGCTGCGCAAGCTGCCGCACGTGAGCGCGGTGGATCCGCCGCAGCCGTCCAAGGACGGCGCGACCGCGCTGATGACCGTCCGGTACTCGGTGCCGGTGACCGACCTCGCGCCCAAGCCGACGCTGGAGTTGCTGCGGGACGCCACCGGCAACCTCGACAAGGCCGGATACCAGGTCGAGTTCGGGGGGCAGGTGCCCGAGAACGTGACGGCGCCGGGGGGCGTCGCCGAGGCGGTCGGGATCGTCGCGGCGCTGGTGATCCTGCTGCTGGCGTTCGGGTCGGTCGTGGCGGCGGGGCTCCCGCTGGCCGTCGCGCTGGCGGGGCTCGGCGTCGGGGTGTCGGGGATCACACTGCTCGCGCTGTTCACCAACGTGGCGACGACGTCGCCGACGCTGGCCTCGATGGTCGGGCTCGGCGTGGGGATCGACTACGCGCTGTTCATCCTCACCCGGCACCGCGAGGGGCTCGCGGGGGGCCTGGACGTCCCCGAGTCGGTGGGGCGCGCCATCGCCACGGCCGGCATGTCGGTGATCTTCGCCGGGTTCACGGTGCTGCTGGCGCTGTGCGGGCTGGTGCTGTCGCGGATCCCGTCGTTCATGACGATGGGCTTCGCGACCGGGCTCGTCGTGGCGGCGACGGTGCTGAGCGCGGTCACGCTGCTGCCCGCCGTCCTCGGCCTGTCGGGCCGCCGGGTGCTGCGCCGCCGCGACCGCGCGGCCGGCGCGACGATCTCGGCGGAGTCGCCGAGGGTCCGCCGGTGGGCCGAGCACGTCGGCCGGCACCCGTGGCCGTGGCTGGTCGCCGCGCTGCTGCTGATGCTCGCGCTGGCGGCGCCGATGCTCGGCATGCGCACCTGGCCGAGCGACGCCAGCAGCGAGCCGACCTCCAACACCGTCCGGCAGTCCTACGACCTCGTCGCGGACGCCTACGGGCCCGGCGCCAACGGCACGTTCCTCGTCGCCGCCGACCTGGAGAAGGTGGACGCCTCGGCGCTGCCCGGCCTCGGGCAGAAGCTCTCCCGGGTCGACGGGGTGGTCGCGGTCGCGCCGGCGCAGCTGTCGCCCGACCGGACCGCCGCCGTGATCATCGTCACCCCGGAGTACGGGCCGCAGGACGAGGCGGTGACCGGGCTCGTCGACCGCATCCGCGCCGACGTCCTGCCGCCGGGCACGGAGATCACCGGGTTGACCGCGACGTATGTCGACCTGTCCCGGGTGCTGTCGGAGCGGCTGTGGCCGGTGATCGGCGTCGTCGTCGCGACCTCGTTCATCATGCTGATGATCGTCTTCAGGTCGGTGCTGGCGCCGCTCAAGGCCGCCGCGATGAACCTGCTGTCGATCGGCGCCGCCTACGGGGTGCTGACCGCCGTGTTCCAGTGGGGGTGGGGCGCCGAGCTGCTCGGGCTCCCGCACAGCGTCCCGGTGTCCAGCTTCATCCTGCTGCTGATGTTCGCCGTGCTGTTCGGCGTCTCGATGGACTACGAGGTGTTCCTGCTCTCGCGGGTCCGGGAGGAATGGCTGCGCAGCGGCGACGCGCACGGCTCGGTGTCCACCGGGCTCGCCGCGACCGGCCGGGTGATCACCAGCGCGGCGCTGATCATGGTGGCGGTGTTCCTCGGGTTCGCGATGGACCCAGGCGTGATCATCAAGCAGATGGGCGTCGGGCTCGCGGCGGCGGTGGCGCTGGACGCGACGATCGTCCGGCTGGTGCTGGTGCCCGCCACGATGGCGCTGCTCGGACGGGCGAACTGGTGGCTGCCGAAGCCGCTGGCCCGCGTCCTGCCGAACATCGACCTGCACGGCGCCACCCCCGCCGGGGACGCCGAGCGCGAGCACCAGCCCGCGTGACCGCCCGGTGATCGCTGTGTAGCGGGGGCCCGGACGGCTGGTCGTCATGTCCCGGTTTAGGCTGACCGGGACATGACGACTGCTGTGCGCGTGCTCGGATCCTTCGGCGCGGCGGTGGACGGCACGCCGGTGGACCTCGGCGGCCCCCGCCAGCGCTCGGTGCTCGCGCGCCTGGTCGTCGCGCAGGGCCGGATGGTCCCGGCCGACCGGCTCGTCGAGGACCTGTGGGGCGAGGCGGCGCCGCCGCGCGCCGCCGCCGGGCTCCAGTCGTTCGTCTCGCACCTGCGTCGGGCGCTGGAGCCGGGCCGCCCGCCCCGCACCCCGGCGCGCGTCCTGCTCACCGAGCCGCCCGGGTACGCGCTGCGGCTGCCCGCGGACGGCGTCGACGCCTGGGCGTTCGACGCGCTGATCGACGAGGCCGCCGCGCTGCTGGAGGCGGGCGATCCCGCGCGGGCGCGGCGGCGGGCGCAGGACGCGCTCGGGCGCTGGCGCGGACCCGCCTACGCCGAGTTCGCCGGGCTGCCCTGGGCCGCCGCCGAGGCCGCCCGGCTGGAGGAGCGGCGCCGCCTCGCGGTCGAGCGGCGGGCCGAGGCGACGCTGCGGCTCGGCGCGGCGCCCGAGGCCGTCCCCGACCTGGAGGCCCACACCGCCGCCAACCCGCTGCGCGAGGAGGGCTGGCGGCTGCTCGCGCTCGCCCTCTACCGCGCCGGGCGCCAGGGCGACGCCCTCGCCGCGCTCCGCCGCGCCCGCGCGGCGCTCACCGAGGAGCTGGGCGTCGACCCGGGTCCCGCCCTGCGCCGCCTGGAGTCCGACATCCTCGCCCAGGCGCCGTCCCTGGACCCGGCGGTCGGCGCTCCGGCGGACGCCCCGCGCCCGGTGCTGCGCCTCGCCGCCGCGCCCCCGGAGAGCGCCGCGCCGGTGACCCGGGGGACGGCGTTCGTCGGACGCGAGAGCGAGCTGGCGCGGCTTGAGGAGGCCGCGCGCGCCGCCGCGGCGGGACGGCGCGGCGTCGTCATCGTCGGCGGCGACGCGGGCATGGGCAAGACCGCCCTGGTCGAACGGTTCGCGCGCACGCTCGGCGACCGCGGCTGGACCCGCGCCTGGGGCCGCGCCCCCGAGACCGGCGGCGCCCCGGCGGCCTGGCCCTGGGCCGAGCTGCTGCACGAGCTGACCGCCGCCGTCCCGCCCGAGCCCGCCCTCGCCGCCCGCCTCGGCCCGCTCCTGGACGACGCGGCGGCCGGGCCTTCGGGCGCCTCGGGGGCCGACGCGGGCACCGGCCGGTTCCGGCTCCATCTGGCCGTGGGCGACTACCTCGACGAGGTCGCGGGCCACGCGCCGCTGCTGCTCGTCCTGGACGACCTCCACTGGGCCGACGAGGAGACGCTCGCGCTGCTGACGCGCCTCGCCGAGCGGCTCAGGGACCGCCCCGTCCTGCTGGTGACGACGTTCCGGCAGACCGAGGTGCCCGAGCGGCTCGCCGCCGCCCTCGCCCTGCTCGCCCGGCACGAGCCCGACCGGATCGACCTCGGCGGGCTGTCGGTGCCCGAGGTCGCCGCGCTCGTCCGCGACACCTGCGACGCCCGCCTCGGCGACGCCGAGCTGTCGGCGATCGCCGAGCGGACCGCCGGGAACCCGTTCTTCACCCGCGAGACCGCCCGGCTCCTGGAGGCCGAGGGCCTGCCCGCCGCGACCCGCCGCGTCCCCGCCGGGGTCGGCGACGTGCTGCGCCGCCGGATCGCGCGGCTGCCCGAGCCCGCGCAGGCCGTCCTGCGCGACGCCGCCGTCATCGGCCGGGACGCCCCCCTCGGCGTGCTGACCGACCTGACGGGCGACGAGGACGCCGTGCTCGACGCCGTCGAGGCGGGCCTGGCGTCCGGGCTGGTCACCGAGCCCGCGCCGGGCCGGATGCGGTTCGCGCACGCCCTCGTCCGCGACACCCTCTACACCGGGATCTCGCGGGCCCGCCGCGTCCGCGGCCACGGCCGGGTCGCCGCCGCGCTGGAGCGGCACAGCCCCGACGAGGTCGCCGCGATCGCCCACCACTACCTGGAGTCCGGCACCGACTCCGGCAAGGCCGTCCGGTACGCGCGGCTCGCCGCCGAGGCCGCCGAGGCCCGCTTCGCGCACGCGGCCGCCGCCGACCTGTGGGTCCGCGCCGTCGAGACGCTGCGCGCGCGGGGCCCCGAGGCGACCCGCGACCGGCTGGAGGCCGAGGTCTCCGCGATCCGCGCGTCCGCCCTCGCCGGGGACGTCGTCGCCGCCCGGCGCCGCCGCCAGGCCGCGATCGCCGACGCCCGCGCGCTCGGCGACGTCCGGCTGCTGGCCCGGGTCATCGTCGCCTTCGACGGCCCCACCCTGTGGACGGCCCGCGAGTACGGGACGCTCGACCAGGCCGTCGTCGACGCCACCGCCGAGGCGCTCGACCGGCTGCCGGAGGGCGAGCCGGAGCTGCGCGTCCGGCTGCTCACCACGATGGCGCTGGAGATGGAGGGGCAGCAGCGCGACGTGGGCGTCACCGCGTCCGGGGAGGCGGTCGCGCTCGCCCGCGAACTCGGCGACCCCGAGCTGATCGCCGTCGCGCTCAACGGCCGCTACATCAACTCCTACCGCACGGCGGACGGCCTGGCCGCGCGCCGCGCGATCGCGACCGAGCTGCTCGCCCTCGCGGGCGAGCACGACCTCGCCACCTACCTCGTCCTCGCGCACCTCCAGCTCCAGCAGAACGCCATCTCCGCGCTGGACCTGCCCGCCGCGAGCCGGCAGCTCGCCGAGGGCGCCCGCCTCGCCGACCAGTACGGGCTGCCGCTGCTCGCGCAGATCGCCACCTGGTACACGGGCCTCCAGCAGGCCTTCACCGCCCGCCCGGAGGCCGCCGAGCGCGCCTATGAGGAGGTGGGCGGCGCCATCGGCCGGGCCAGCATCTGGTTCGACGAGCGCGGCATGCTGTTCCTCGCCGCGTTCTGCGTGCGGCTCGTCCAGGGCCGGGCCGGGGAGATGGCCGAGGAGGCCGGCTGGCTGCACCGCCGGTGGCCGGGCATCGAGCCGATCGCCGACGTCCACGCGCTCGCGCTGGCCGCCGCCGGACGCACCGCCGAGGCCCGCGCCGCCGTGGCCGGGACGGGGCCCGTCCGGCTCGACTACTTCTTCGACCTCTCGATGGCCATCCGGGCGCTGCGCGCGATCGCGCTCGGCGACCGCGACCTGGCCGAGCGGGCCTACGCGGCCCTCCTGCCCTACGAGCAGCACGTCACCGGCGGCGGAACCGCCGTCGCCACCATCGGGCCCGTCGCGCACGTCCTCGGCGACCTGGCGCTGTTCCTGGAGCGCCCCGCGCACGTCACCGCCGCCCACTACCGCGAGGCCGCCCGGGTGGCCCGCCGCCTGGGCGCCGACCACTGGGTCGAGAAGGCCGACGACGCCCTCCGCTGCCTGGGCTCTCCCGCCGCCTGAGCACCGGCGTTGGACCGGGCGGGGCGGCGCGTGGGGGACAATCGGAGGGTGACAACGCTGGGAGACATGACCGACCGACGTCCGGCGGGCGAGCACCGCGCCGGGTTCGCCTGCTTCGTCGGGCGCCCGAACGTGGGCAAGTCCACGCTGATGAACGCGCTGGTCGGCACCAAGGTCGCGATCACCAGCAGCCGCCCGCAGACCACCCGGCGCGCCATCCGGGGCATCGTGCACCGGCCCGGCGCGCAGCTCGTCGTCGTCGACACCCCCGGCCTGCACAAGCCCCGCACGCTGCTCGGCGAGCGGCTCGACAGCCTCGTCCGCTCCACGCTGACCGAGGTGGACGTGATCGGGTTCTGCGTGCCCGCCGACCAGCCCGTCGGCCCCGGCGACAAGTACATCGCGCGCGAGCTGGCCGCCGTGAAGGGTACGCCGGTCGTGGCGATCGTGACCAAGACCGACCTGGCCGCCCCCGAGCGGGTCGCCGAGCAGCTCCTGGCCGTCGGGGGGCTCGGCGAGTTCGCCGACATCGTGCCCTGCTCGGCCGACGGCGGCTTCCAGGTCGACCTCGCCGGCGACCTGCTGATCTCCCACCTGCCCGAGGGCCCGCCGCTCTACCCCGAGGGCGACCTCACCGACGAGCCCGAGCAGGTCCTGGTCGCCGAGCTGATCCGCGAGGCCGCGCTGGAGGGCGTCCGCGACGAGCTGCCGCACTCGATCGCCGTGGTCGTGGACGAGATGGCCGCCCGCGAGAACCGGGGCGGGCGCGCCGACCTCGTCGACATCTACGCGCACCTGTTCGTCGAGCGGTCCAGCCAGAAGGGGATCATCATCGGCCACAAGGGCGCCCGGCTCCGCGAGGTCGGCGCCGCCGCCCGACGGCAGATCGAGGCGCTCCTCGGCACCAAGGTCTTCCTCGACCTGCGCGTCAGCGTCCTCAAGGACTGGCAGCGCGACCCCAAGCAGCTCCGGCGCCTCGGCTTCTACGACTGAGCGGCGGTCAGTCGGGCCTGGGCCAGGATCTTCCCGACGGCTCCTCCGGGGTCTCGTCCCCACTCGCGGGCCGCTCCTGCGGCTGGGGCCAGACGGCGTACTCGCCGTACTCGCGGTGCTGCCCGTACTCGCCCTGATTCCAGGCGTGGGGCCGGTCGCCGTACGCGGGCCCGGGACGCGGGGCGAGCATCCGGTCGCTGATCGGCCGGGCCAGGCTGCACCCGATCAGCAGCAGCGACGCCGCGACCGCCAGGTACCAGCCGTAGCGGACGGAGATCTGGTAGCCGACGTCCAGGCCGCCGCCCGGCACCCCGCCGGGCAGGTCGTCGCGCACGTCGCCCAGGCGGAGGACGAAGACCCCGCAGGCCAGCAGCGCCAGGACGGCGGGGACGGCGGCGAGCCCGCCGATCCGGGAGTCCCGGCCGAGCAGGTCCCAGCAGGCCAGGACGATCGCGACCACGGCCAGCGCCGGGACCGCGACGACCAGGTCGTCGGCGTCGATGCCCGCCACGCTGCCGGCGTCGCGCGAGAGCGAGCGGCCGAACAGGTCGACGACCACCTCCGCCCGCGCCCACGGCAGGAACGCCGAGACCAGCATCGTGGCCGCGGCGGCGATCATGGCGAGGTCCCAGACGGCGCCGTACCGCCGGGACGGCACGGGATCCGGCGGCGGCACCGCGCCGCCGGACGGGTCGGCGGGCGCCGGGGAGCCCTCGTCGTGCGGCAGGAACTCCGGCCGTGCGGTGGAGCGCGCGGACGGGCGCGCCCGCGTGCCGTCCGCGTCGGAACCCAGGTCACCGGTCATGGACCCAGCGTAAGGGGAGGGCCCGCCTTGGCCGGGACGGCCACGGCGGGGCTCCCGGGTCGGTAGTTTGGAAAGCGTCCGTTATGGGAGGAGAGCCCCGGTGTTGCTCGTTTTCGGACTGACGGCGGTGTTCCGTACGGTCAGTGACGGCACGTTCCACTGCCCCCACTGCGGCGGTGACCGTGCCTACCGGAGGCGGACCGGACGCCGCTGGCTCACCGTGTTCTTCGTCCCGCTGGTGCCGCTGTGGCGGCTCGGCCAGGCCGCCGAGTGCCGCACCTGCCGCCGCCGCTTCCCGGTGTCGGCACTGGCGATCCCGACCGCCCAGCAGATGGCGGCGGCGCTGCCCGCGGGCATGCGCGCCGCCGCGACGCTGGTGCTGCGCTCGGGCGACCCCTCCGACGGGACGGCCCGCGCCCGCGCCGCGACCACCGTGCTCGGCTACGGCGAGCCCGGCTACGCCGACGCCGACATCGACGCCGACCTCCGGCTGCGGGACGAGCTGCTGGAGCGCGACGTCGCGCGGGCGGGCGCGCAGCTCGCCGTCGAGGCCAAGGAGTGGTTCCTCGCGCAGGTCGTCCGGATCGGGCTGGCGGACGGGCCGCTCGGCGACGGGGAGCGGCAGGCCCTGCACCGGATCGCCGAGCTGCTCGGCATGTCCCGGGCGTACGCTCTCGGCGTGATCGTGATGACGGAGGGGGCGGCACGGTGACCGGGGGCCGGGTGATCGGGAGCGCGCCGACCGGGAGCGCGGTGATCGAGCGGCCCGGGACGGCGCTCGTCCGCGATCCCGGCCCGCGCCTCGCCGACGGGATCGTCACCCACCGCGACCGCCGCGAGGTGGACACCGCGCTCGCCGCGCGCCAGCACGGGGACTACGTCGCGGCGCTGGGCGAGGCGGGCTGGCGGGTCCGCCCGGTCGCGCCCGCCGACGCCCACCCCGACGCCGTGTTCGTCGAGGACGCCGTGGTCGTCTGCGGCGACCTCGCGGTCCTCGGCCGGTCCGGCGAGACGCGCCGCAGGGGCGAGGTCCCCGGCGCCGAGGCGGCGGTGCGCGACCTCGGCCTGCGGGTCGAGCGGATCACCGAGCCCGGCACGCTGGACGGCGGCGACGTCCTGCACGCGGGCGGCACCGTCTACGTCGGACGCGGCCCCCGCACCAACGAGGAGGGCATCTGCCAGCTCGCCCACCTGCTGGGCGGGCGGCGGGTCGTGCCCGTCGACACGCGCGGCTGCGTGCACCTGAAGTCGGCGATCACCGCGCTGCCCGACGGGACGATCATCGGTGTGCCCGAGCTCGTGGACACCTCCGTCCTGCCGTGCATGCGGGTCGCGGGCGAGCCGGCGGGCGCGCAGGTCGTCGTGCTCGGGCCCGAGCACGTCCTGATCTCGGCGGCGGCGCCGCGCACCGCCGCCCAGCTCGCCGCCGACGGCCTGCGCGTCACGACCGTCGACATCAGCGAGTTCGAGGCCCTCGAAGGCTGCGTGACCTGCCTGTCGGTGCTCGTCCCCCGGCCGCGGGCGCGAGACGCGCACGTCTCACCATGCGGGACGTCATTTCCGTAAGTCGGATGCGGTCTGTTAACTTTGCAGCGTGTCGCGTGTGCTGCTCCTCCTTAGCGGCCGCAGCGGGGGCCTGTGACGAGGTCGGCTCCCTCGCTGCGGAGCCTTGACGTGTCGGACGTCGGCCGCAGGATCTGAGCAGAGAGACCACCACGGATGTATCCGCAGCAACAGCCCTCGGGCATGCCCTTCCACCGCTACCGCCCCGTCGAGCCCGTCCGGCTCGCCGACCGCACCTGGCCGGACCGCGTCATCACCGAGGCGCCGCGCTGGTGCGCGGTGGACCTGCGCGACGGCAACCAGGCCCTGATCGACCCGATGGACGCCGACCGCAAGCTCAGGATGTTCGAGCTGCTGGTACGGATGGGCTACAAGGAGATCGAGGTCGGGTTCCCCGCCGCGAGCCAGACCGACTACGACTTCATCCGGCAGATCATCGAGGAGGACCGCGTCCCCGAGGACGTGGTGATCCAGGTCCTGACGCAGGCGCGGCCCGAGCTGATCGAGCGGACGTTCGAGTCGCTGCGCGGCGCCCGGCGGGCCATCGTCCACCTGTACAACTCGACGAGCACGCTCCAGCGCCGCGTCGTGTTCGGGCAGGACCGCGACGGGATCACCGCGATCGCCGTCGAGGGCGCCAAGCTGTGCGCCAAGCTCGCCGAGGACATGGGCGACACCGAGATCCACTTCCAGTACTCGCCGGAGTCCTTCACCGGCACCGAGCTGGAGTACGCCGTCGAGATCTGCAACGCCGTCAACGACGTGTGGCGGCCGACGCCCGACCGCAAGGTCATCGTCAACCTGCCGGCGACCGTCGAGATGGCCACCCCGAACGTGTACGCCGACCAGATCGAGTGGATGAACCGGAACCTCGCCTACCGCGACTCCGTCATCCTGTCGCTGCACCCCCACAACGACCGCGGCACCGCCGTCGCCGCCGCCGAGCTCGGCTACCAGGCGGGCGCCGACCGCATCGAGGGCTGCCTGTTCGGCAACGGCGAGCGCACCGGCAACGTCTGCCTGGTCACGCTCGGCCTGAACCTGTTCACCCAGGGCGTGGACCCGCGGATCGACTTCTCCGACATCGACGAGATCCGCCGGACGGTCGAGTACTGCAACCAGCTGCCCGTCCACGAGCGGCACCCCTACGGCGGCGACCTGGTCTACACCGCGTTCTCCGGCTCCCACCAGGACGCCATCAACAAGGGCTTCGACCACCTCAGGCGGGACGCGCGGGCCGCCGGGACCCCGGTGGAGCAGCACCGCTGGGAGATCCCCTACCTGCCGATCGACCCGCACGACGTCGGCCGCACCTACGAGGCCGTGATCCGCGTCAACAGCCAGTCGGGCAAGGGCGGCGTCGCCTACATCATGAAGTCCGAGCACTCGCTGGAGCTGCCGCGCCGCCTCCAGATCGAGTTCTCCCGGATCGTGCAGCGGCACACCGACAGCGAGGGCGGCGAGGTCACCGCCGAGCGCATGTGGGAGATCTTCCAGGCCGAGTTCCTGCACAACGGCCCGCGCGTCGGCCTGCTCGCCCACCGCGCGACCTCCCGGGTGGCCGAGAAGGACGCGCTGAGCTGCGACATCCGCCTGGACGGCGAGATTCGCGAGATCGAGGGCGTCGGCAACGGGCCCGTCTCGGCCTTCGAGGACGCGCTGGCCTCCGTCGGCATCGGCGTCCGCGTCCTCGACTACGCCGAGCACGCCATGAGCGCCGGCGGCGACGCCCGCGCCGCCGCCTACGTCGAGTGCGACGTGAACGGCACGTCGGTGTGGGGCGTCGGGATCGACGGCAACATCGTGACCGCGTCGCTGAAGGCCATGCTGTCGGCGGTCAACCGGGTGGACCGCGCCTGACACGCCGGGCGCCGGGCATGCCGGTGCGGCGGCCCGTCCCGGCTGGGACGGGCCGCCCCGGTCCATCGAGCGCCCCGTGGTTCGAGCGCCCCGTCGTTCGGTTCGAGTGCCCCGTGGTCCAAGTGCCCCTGGTTCGAGTGCCCCTGGTTCGAGTGCCCCCCGGTTCGAGTGCCTTGTCGTTCGGCGCCCGGACGACCGGCCGGCGTGCGCGGTCAGCGGGCGTGGCCGAGGACGTGGTGGACCAGTTCGCGGAGCGGGCCGTGCAGCTGGGCCTCGCCCACGGTGGTGCGGTCGCCGTCGATGTCGATCTCGTAGAGGAACTGGTCGGGGATCCGGCCGGGCGGCGGCACCCGTTCGAGATCGACACGGTCGACGAGCCTTGCCAGCACGGGATCGCGGGCGCTGTCGGACTCGGCCCGCTGCTCGATGCCGGCGAAGCCTCCGCTGCGGACGACTGTCACCTTCACTGCGTTTTCCGTTCCGGCCCACTCACGGTGAGACGCCTACCCCGTTCCACGCCTCGCGTATCGCCCTGGTCTCGGTGCCGTCCGCGCCGTACAGGTCGGTCGCGGTCGCGATGGTGGCGGCGGCGAACCTCTTGAAGTCGCTGTCGGACTCCAGTCTGCCGCCGGTGAGCGTGTCGTACCAGACCCGTCCGGCCTTCTCCCAGGCGTGGCCCCCGATGGAGGTCGCGGCGAGGTAGAAGGCGTGGTTCGGGATTCCGGAGTTGATGTGGACGCCGCCGTTGTCGCGGTAGGTGTCGACGTAGTGGTCCATGTGGCCTGGTTGGGGATCCTTGCCGAGTCGCGGATCATCGTAGGCCGTTCCGGGGGCCTTGAGCGAGCGGAGCGCGATCCCGCGCACCCCCTCGGCGAGCAGGCCCGCGCCGATCAGCCAGTCGGCCTGGTCGGCGGTCTGGTCGAGGTGCCACTGCTTGATCAGCGAGCCGAACACGTCCGAGACCGACTCGTTGAGCGCGCCGGGCTGGCTGTAGTACTCCAGGCCGGCGGTGTACTGGGTGATGCCGTGGGTGAGCTCGTGGCCGGTGACGTCGAGCGGGCCGGTGAACTCGGTGAACAGGACGCCGTCACCGTCCCCGTAGACCATCTGCTCGCCGTTCCAGAACGCGTTGTCGTAATCGTCGCCGTAGTGGACGGTGGAGACCAGCGGCAGCCCGGCGCCGTCGATGGAGTTGCGGCGGTAGGCGGCCTCGAAGAAGTCGAAGGTCACGCCGAGCCAGTCGTAGGACTGGTCGACGACCTTGTCCCCGGTGGCGGGCGCCCCCTCGGCGCGGACGGTCCGGCCGGGGAGCCGCTCGCGGTGCTCGGCGTCGTGGATCGTCCGGTTGGGGACGAAGTCCTCGTTGGGCTCGGGCGCGGTGGGCGCGAGCGTACGGCGCTCGGAGGAGTGGGCGGAGGTGAGGGCCAGGGTCCGGCGGGCGCGGGCGCGCAGTGCCGGGTCACCTGCGTCGGTAGCGATGCGTTCCAGCATGTGCGGCGGCACGATGTGGCATCTCATGCCACAACGCTGCCAGTTCAACGTGATCCAGACCACGTTTTCACACGGGACGGTGGCGGCCGAATCCGGTCACGTAACGTAATGGCAACAGAACCGAGGGAGATCGTCCGGGGGACTTGTGAAGATCCTGCGGAGATGACCGGGCTGGCAGCGGGGCAGGCCGTGACGTGCGCCAGAATGAACGGGTGACCCTCTACCGCGACGAAGGCATCGTCCTGCGCACCCAGAAGCTGGGCGAGGCCGACCGCATCGTGACGGTGCTGACCCGGCGCACCGGCCGGATCCGCGCCGCGGCGAAGGGCGTCCGCAAGACCAAGTCCAGGTTCGGGGCGCGGCTGGAGCCGTTCACCCACGTGGACCTGCAACTGTACGAGCGGCGCTCGCTCGACCTGATCACCCAGGCCGAGACGCTCCGGCCGTACGGGGAGGGCCTGGTCGCCGACTATCCCCGCTACACGGCGGGCACGGCGATGCTGGAGACGGCCGAGCGGCTCGCCGGCGACGAGGGCGAGCCCGCGCTGCGGCAGTTCCTGCTGCTGGTCGGGGGGCTGCGCACGCTGGTGGAGCGCAGCCACGACCCGCGCCTCGTCCTGGACGCCTACCTGCTGCGGTCACTGTCGGTCGCGGGCTGGGCCCCGGCGCTGGACGAGTGCTGCCGCTGCGGCACCCGCGGCGGGCTGCGCGGGTTCGCGATCGCGGCGGGCGGCGCGGTGTGCGCCAACTGCCGCCAGCCCGGCGCCGCGACCCCGGCGCCGCCGACGTTCGCGCTGATGCTGGCGCTGCTGCGCGGCGAGTGGGAGTACGCCGACGGCAGCGACCCGCGCCACCGTGCCGAGTGCAGCGGCCTGGTGGCCGCCTACCTCCAGTGGCACCTGGAGCACGGGATCCGCTCCCTGCGCCACGTGGAGCGCGGCATGGAGGGCTCCGGCGGGAGCATCGGCGACGACACCAACGACGACACCAACCGGGAGAGAGTTTGAGCAGGGCCGTTTCGCCTCCGGAACCGCATCGGGACGGCGCCGTGCCGCCCCCGATCCCCGCGGACCTGGTGCCCCGGCACGTCGCCATCGTCATGGACGGCAACGGCCGCTGGGCCAAGGGGCGCGGGCTGCCGCGCACCGAGGGGCACAGACGCGGCGAGGACTCGCTCTTCGACGTGATCATGGGCGCGATCGAGCTGGGCGTCCCCTACCTGTCGGCGTACGCGTTCTCGACCGAGAACTGGAAGCGGTCGCCCGACGAGGTGCGCTTCCTCATGGGCTTCAACCGGGACGTGATCCGCCGCCGCCGCGACCAGCTCGACTCGATGGGCGTCCGGGTGCGGTGGGCGGGGCGCCGCCCGAAGCTGTGGCGCAGCGTCATCAAGGAGCTGGAGACCGCCGAGGAGATGACGCGCGGCAACGACGTCCTCACCCTCCAGTTCTGCGTGAACTACGGGGGCCGCGCCGAGATCGCGGACGCGGCGGCGGCGATCGCCCGCGACGTCCGGGACGGGCGGCTGAACCCCGACAAGATCAACGAGAAGGTGTTCGCGCGCTACCTCGACGAGCCCGGCATCCCGGACGTGGACCTGTTCCTGCGCTCGTCGGGCGAGCAGCGCACGTCGAACTTCCTGCTCTGGCAGTCGGCCTACGCGGAGATGGTCTTCCTCGACACGCTGTGGCCCGACTTCGACCGCCGGCACCTCTGGCACGCCTGCGAGCTGTACGCTTCCCGGGACCGCCGCTACGGGGGCGCGCTCCCGAACCCGGTGGCGCCCGCGGCGGCCACCTGACCTCGTCGGGGGTTCCCTGCCGGGGCCGTCCACGGCCCCGGCAGGACGGAGAACCGAACGGTCACGCCAGGGCGGCGTCCAGGGTGATCGTGGTGCCCTTCAGCGCCTGGCTGACCGGGCAGCCGTCCTTGGCCGCCAGCGCCGCCTTCTCGAAGTCGGCGGCCGACAGGCCGGGCACGGTGGCGCGGACGGTGAGGTGGATGCCGGTGATCCCCTCGCCCGGCTGGAAGGTGACGTCCGCCCTGGTGTCGACCTTCTCCGGCGGCGTGCCCGCGCCGGCGAGGCCGTGCGAGAGCGCCATCGAGTAGCAGGTGGAGTGGGCGGCGGCGATGAGCTCCTCGGGGCTGGTGCGCCCGTCGGCCTGCTCGGCGCGCGAGGGCCAGTTGACGTCGAACGTGCCGATGCCGGACGAGTCCAGCGAAACCGTGCCCTCGCCCTGGAGGAGCGGGCCTTCCCAGTGTGCGTTAGCGGTGCGAGTGGTAGCCATGCCCCCGATTCTTCACCATGGCGGCGGCGGCCCGATCACCGCCCGCGTGCGAACCTCCCGGGCCGGGGCGGGGGAGGAGCTGCGGCTCAGCGGGACGCGCGGGCGGCGCAGTCGGCGCAGGTGCCGAAGACCTCGACGGTGTGGGTGATGTCGACGAACCCGTGCTCGGCGCCGATCGCGTCGGCCCAGCGCTCCACGGCCGGGCCCTCCACCTCGACCGTGCGCCCGCAATCGCGGCACACGAGATGGTGGTGGTGCTGCTCGGTACGGCAGGCGCGGTACACGGCCTCGCCCTCGTCGGTGCGCAGCACGTCGACCTCACCGGAGTCGCTGAGCGCCTGCAGCGCCCGGTAGACCGTGGTCAGGCCGATCTTGGAACCGTCCGCGCGCAGGTCGGCGTAGATGTCCTGCGCGCTGCGGAAACCCTCGCAGCCCGCCAGCATCTCCCGCACCGCGTCCCGGCGGGCCGTCGTCATCCCCCAAGCACCTCCGCCTCGGCGTCCACCCCGGACCGGACGGCGGGAATCCTCCTCCCGGCCGCGGCCCGAGCGCGTGCGCGTCGCACCAGCGTCCCCCCGAGGACTGCCGCGACGAACAGGGTGAGCGCCAGCAGCACGATCGAGGGTCCCGGGGGAAGATCGTACTCGAAGGAGCCGGCCAGCCCCGCTACGGCCGACAGTACACCGGCCGCCATCGCCAGCAGCATCGTGGCGCGGAAACCGCGGGTGAGCTGCTGCGCCGCCGCGACCGGGACGACCATGAGCGCGCTGACCAGCAGCAGCCCGATCGCGCGCATCGCGATGACGACGGTGACCGCCGCCGTGACCGCGACCAGCGCGCTCAGGAACCGGACGGGCAGCCCGGACGCCCGCGCGACCTCCTCGTCCTGGCACAGCAGGAACAGCTCGCGGCCGAACAGCGCCACGACCCCGAGGACGACGGCGGCGAGGGCGGCCACCACGTACAGGTCGTCCACCGTGACGCTGCTGATCGAGCCGAACAGGTAGGACTGGAGGCTCGTCCCGCCGCCGCCCTCCGCGTCGGTCAGCAGCACGCCGCCCGCGAGCCCGCCGTAGAACAGCAGCGCGAGCGCGACGTCGGCGCCGCTGCGGCTGCGGGCGCGCAGCACCTCGATCGCGACCGCGCCGAGCACCGCCACGACCAGCGCGCCGAGGACGGGCGAGGTGCCGGTGAGCAGGCCGAGCCCGATGCCGGTGAGCGCGATGTGCCCGACGCCGTCGCCGAGCAGCGACAGCCGGCGCTGCACGATGAACGTGCCGACGGCGGGCGCGGTCAGCCCGATCAGCACCGCCATCACCAGCGCGACCCGCATGAAGTCGTACTCCAGCATCCCCATCACGCGCTTTCCCTCATGTCCGCGGGCGAGGAGGTGTCGCGGACGAGGCGCCCGTGCTCCAGCTCGACCGTCCTCGTGACGACCGGTTCCATGGGGCCGAGCTCGTGCGCGACGAGGACGACGGTGCGCCCGGTCCCGGCCAGGTCGCGCAGGGTCGCCGCGAGCGCGGCCTGGTTGCCCGCGTCCACCCCGGCGGTCGGCTCGTCCAGCACGAACACGTCGGGCTCCCCGGCGAGCGCGCGGGCGATCAGCACCCGCTGCTGCTGCCCGCCCGACAGCAGGTGCGCCGACTCGCGGGCGAGCGCGGTGAGGCCGGCGGCCTCCAGCGCCCGGTCGACGGCGGCGCGGTCGGCGGCCGAGGCGGGCCGCCAGCGCGACTGCCGCGCGACGCGTCCGGACGCGACGACCTCCCGGACCGTCGAGGGCACGCCGCCGCCCATCGGCAGCCGCTGCGGCACGTACCCGACGCGCCGCCAGTCGCGGAACCGGCCGGGCGGCACGCCGTAGATCTCGGTGCGCCCGCCCGCCAGCGGGACGAGCCCGAGCAGCGCCTTGACCAGGGTGGACTTGCCCGCCCCGTTCGGTCCCATGACCGCGAGGACGTCGCCGGGGGCCACCTCCAGGTCGACGGCGTCGAGCACCGCGCGGCCGTCGCGCCGGACGGTCCCGGCCGTCATCGCGAAGGGCGGCGCGCTCATGAGCACCCCAGCGCGGGACGCAGCACGGCCAGGTTCTTCTCCATGATCGTCATGTAGTCGTCGGACGAGCCGCTCTCGACGCCCTCCACGGGGTCGAGGACGGCCGTCCGCACCCCCGCCTCGCGCGCGAGCGCCTCCCCGACCTTGGGGCTGACCAGCGTCTCGGTGAACACGGTGGTCGCGCCCGCCGCCTTGATCTGCCCCGTCAGCTCGGCGAGCCGCCGGGGGGACGGCTCGCTGGTCGGGTCCACGCCCGCGATCGACACCTGCCGGAGGCCGTACCGCTCGGCGAGGTAGCCGAACGCGGCGTGCGCGGTGACGATCGACCGGCGCCCGCAGGTCCTCAGCCCGTCGCGGTAGCGGCGGTCGAGGCCGGTCAGCTTGGCGGCGACGGTGTTGGCACGTTCCTTGTAGGCGGCGGCGTGCTCGGGGTCGGCGGCGGCCAGCTTGCCGCCGAGCGCGGTGGCGACGGTGGCCATGCGGCTGGGGTCCAGCCATATGTGCGGGTCGAAGTGGGCCTTGCCGCCGCCGTGCTCGTGCTCGTGGTCCTCCTCGTCCTCGGCGGGCGGCGGCAGCGTCCTGACGAGGCTCGCGGCGTCCAGCGAGGTGTCCTTGGCGTGCTTGGCGACGGCGTCGTCCACGGCGGGCTGGACGCCCTTCACGTAGACGGCGAGGCCCGCCTTCTCGATCCGGGCGACCTGCTTGGCGGTCAGTTCCAGGTCGTGCGGTTCGGCGCCCGGTCTGGTCAGCGTCTGGACGGCGACGTCGGGCCCGCCGACCTCCTTCGCCAGCCAGGCGGCCGGGTAGAACGAGGCGACGACGTCCAGGCGGCCGGACGGGCCGTCGGCGCCGGCGCCGCCGCAGCCCGCCAGCCCGGCGAGCGCGGTGAGCCCGGCGACGGCGACGGCCGCCCTGCGCGGGGTGTGGGCGGGATGGGTGTCGGTGGGTGCGGTGTCCGAGCGTGGAGCGGTGTTCCAGGGGGTCAGCACGGAACGATTATGGATGAAGATGAAAATGATTGTCAAAACCGTCCGAAGGCCCTGGCCAGGGCGAATCCGGTCAGGACGGTCAGAGCCACCACCCGCAACACGCGTCCCTGCGGGTCCAGCGCGGGCCAGTTGAGGTAGGCGAACCAGCCCAGCGCCACCGCGAGGACCAGCAGCCCGGCGGCGGCGACCCAGCCCGTCCCGACCATGCCGACCACCAGCAGGACGAACACCGCCGCCAGCAGCGCCGCCCTCGGCATCCGGTGCAGGAACACCACGGGAGCCGCGCTCCACCGCTCGACCGTCGCCCGCATGCCCGTCGCCGGGGTCTCCGGCCGCCCGCCTCGTGTGCTCACGGGGCCAAGGTACTGCGAGGATGGGGCGATGATCGCGATAACCCGGTACCGCGTGCCAGGTGAGGGCGCGGGCGACTTCGCCGCCCGCATGACGGCCCTGCTGCGGACGCTGTCGGCCAGCCCCGGCTTCCGCTCCGGCCGCCTCGCCAGGACCGTCGACGAGCCGGGCCTGTGGGCGCTGGTCACCGAGTGGGACGGCGCGGGGTACTACCGCCGCGCGCTCGGCGCCTACGAGGTGCGGCTGGAGTTCATCCCGCTCGCCGCCATGGCGGTGGACGAGCCCGGCGCCTACGAGGTCGTCAGCTCCGCCTGAGCCGACCCGCGGCCCGGCCGGGATCGGCCGGGGGCGGCGGGGCCCGGTCGGGGCCGGTCCAGATAAGGGCAACCGCCGGGCAAGAAGCGTCCTGGCCCGGTTTCACCCCGTCCGTCCATGGTCATCTTTGCCGCATCACGATCATGCCGCCCGCCGCGCGGGGGACAGGGCCGCCGGGCGGGGCGCGCGTCGGGGTTCGGGGGAGATGTGATGCGCCATGCCGTCCAGCTCAGCGGAGTCCTCGGGGTGGCGGTCGCCGCGCCCCTCCTCGCCTGCCTGTGGCCCGCCGCCGCGCGGCCGCCGGCCGCGGCGCTGACCGGCGCGGCCGAGGACGGCCCCGGAGGGGCGCGGACGGTCCGCTACCACGGCGTGCGCGTGCCCGTCCCCGAGGGCTGGACGGTGTACCGGCTCGACCGCGACCCCTCCCGCTGCGTCCGCTACGACCGGCACGCCGTCTACCTCGGACGCCCCGGACCGCAGCCCGACTGCCCGGCCCGCGTGGTCGGCCGCACCGAGGCCGTCCACGTGCAGCCGCTCGACGGGCGGCCGGAGGCGGACGGCGGCCCGGGCGCCTCGTCCCGGACGATCGTGCGGGGGAGCAGGCTCGCCTCCTACACCGTCCGGCGGAGCACCGGCCAGGAGGCGCGCCTCGCGCTGCCCGAGGCCGGCGTCGCGATCACCGGCGTGTACGGGACGGACCCGTCCCTGCTCCAGTGGCTGCTGCGCGGCACCCGCCTGGACCCGGCCGGGCCCGCCGTGCCACCCGGCCACCACCGGCCGGGGGAGCCGGATCCGCCCACCGACCCCACCGACGACCCGTCCTTCGCGATGCCGCCCTTCATCGGCCCCCCGGGCCCGGACGGCGAGGACGGCGAGCAGGGGGACGGCGGCGACGAGACGAAGGCGGAGGGCGCGTGGGCGGCGGGCAGGGGGTTCGACACCTGCACGGCCCCGGCGCTCTCCTCGATGCGGGCGTGGCGGCCCTCGTTCAAGATCACCAACATCTACATCGGCGGCGCGGCCCGGGGGTGCGCCCAGCCCAACCTCACCCCGGGCTGGGTGCGGAAGGTCCGGAAGATGGGCTACCGCATCACCCCCACCTACGTCGGGCTCCAGGCGCCCTGCGGGAGCCGCCCCCAGCGGTTCACCGCCGGGAACGCCGCGTCCAAGGGCCGGAAGGCGGCCGTGGACGCCGCGCGCAGGGCCAGGGCGCTCGGCATCCCGCCCCACAAGCCGATCTACTTCGACATGGAGGCCTACCGGGGGAACGCCGCGTGCCGGAGGGCCGTCCTGCGCTTCGTCAACGGGTGGGTGAAGCGGCTGAAGAGCGAGAACTACAAGCCGTGCCTGTACAGCAGCGCCGCCTCCGGCATCCGCGACGTCGGACGGTCCGCCCGGATCGCCAGGCCCGGCTGCGTCTGGTTCGCCAACTGGGACGGCAGGGCCCGCCTGTACGGCGATCCCTACCTGCCCGACCACTGGTGGACGCCGCACCGGCGGATCAAGCAGTACCGGGGCGGCCACCGGGAGCGGCACGGCGGCGTGACGCTCAACATCGACAGCAACATCGTCGACGGGAGCGTCTACTGACACCCGACCGGCCACCGTGCCCTAAGCTGGGCGGTGCCCGGAGGCGCCGGGCGACGTCCGGGCCTCACGGCGGCATCGCGGCCGACCGTCGCGATGCGTTCATCGGGGATCACACGCGCCACCCGCCCGCCGCCCGGCGGGGCCCAGGGGGCGCACGCACTGTCCCGCCGACCGCCAGCCGGATGGAGAACCTCTCATGGCACGCCGCTCAGATGTGCTGGACACGATCGTCAACCTCGCCAAACGGCGGGGCCTGGTCTACCCGTCGAGTGAGATCTACGGCGGGCTCCGCGCCTCCTGGGACTACGGCCCGCTCGGCGTGGAGCTGAAGAACAACGTCAAGCGCCAGTGGTGGAAGTCCATGGTGCAGGGCCGCGACGACGTCGTGGGCCTCGACTCCTGCGTCATCCTGGCGCGCGAGGTGTGGGAGGCCAGCGGCCACGTCCAGGCGTTCGTCGACCCGCTCACCGAGTGCCAGTCGTGCCACAAGCGCTTCCGCGCCGACCACCTCGAAGAGGCCTACGAGGCCAAGCACGGCCGCCCGCCCGCCGGGGGCCTGGCCGACATCACCTGCCCCAACTGCGGCGTGAAGGGCTCCTTCACCGAGCCGAAGATGTTCAACGGCCTGCTCAAGACCTACCTCGGCGTCGTCGAGGACGAGTCGGGCCTGGCCTACCTGCGTCCCGAGACGGCGCAGGGCATCTTCATCAACTACCTGAACGTCCAGCAGTCGGCGCGCCGCAAGGTGCCCTTCGGCATCGGGCAGATCGGCAAGTCGTTCCGCAACGAGGTCACGCCCGGCAACTTCATCTTCCGCACGCGCGAGTTCGAGCAGATGGAGATGGAGTTCTTCGTCAAGCCCGGCAGCGACGAGGAATGGCACCAGTACTGGATCGACGAGCGCTTCCAGTGGTACGTCGACCTCGGCGTCCGCAAGGAGAACCTGCGGCTGTACGAGCACCCGGCCGAGAAGCTGTCGCACTACTCCAAGCGCACGGTGGACGTCGAGTACCGCTTCGACTTCGTCGGCGCCGAGTGGGGCGAGCTGGAGGGCGTCGCCAACCGCACCGACTTCGACCTGACGACGCACGCCAAGGCGTCCGGCGCCGACCTGTCGTTCTTCGACCAGGAGTCCGGGGACCGCTTCACCCCGTACGTGATCGAGCCCGCGGCCGGCGTCGACCGCTGCACGCTCACGTTCATGATGGACGCCTACGCCGAGGACGAGGCGCCCAACGCCAAGGGCAAGCTGGAGAAGCGCGTCGTCATGCGGCTCGACCGGCGGCTCGCCCCGGTCAAGGTCGCGGTGCTGCCGCTGTCGCGCAACACCGACCTGTCGCCGAAGGCCCGCGACCTTGCCGCGCAGCTCCGCCGCAACTGGAACGTCGACTTCGACGACGCGGGCGCCATCGGCCGCCGCTACCGCCGCCAGGACGAGATCGGCACGCCGTTCTGCGTCACCGTCGACTTCGACACCCTCGACGATGATGCCGTCACCGTCCGCGAGCGCGACTCGATGAGCCAGGAGCGCATCGCGCTCAGCCAGGTCGAGTCGTTCCTGGCCGCGCAGCTCGTCGGCTGCTGATCATCCGCCTCGACGGGCCGCCCCTCGCCTGGGGGGCGGCCCGCGCGGTTCTGGGAGCAGGCTTTTCGGGAGCGGGTTCTGCGGGGGAGCGTCAGCCGGTCACGTAGAGGGGCTGGTCGAAGGTCCCGGACCCGGCCGTCCTCTCGCCGAGCAGCCGGTAGGTGGCGTTGTAGGTGCCGTCGGGCGGGCAGCCCGGGTCGCTGCCCGCCTGCTTGAGGATCTTGGCGTCCCGCAACCTGAGCTGGGTCTGGTCGTCGTCCGGTACGGGCCGGGAGGCGTTGTCGCGGTTGTAGGCGTCGGCGACGACGTCGGCGCCGTACACGCAGGTTACCGTGGCGCCGCCCAGGCTCACGACGACCCTGGCGCTGAACCCCGCGAACGTGGCGGTGCCGTCCCGGCCGCCGGTGCGGGCGGGGTCGAAGGCGATCGAGCCGCCGGTCCAGGGCAGGTTCGCGCCGGTGATCGTCGCGGGCGCGCTGCCCGTGCAGGGGCCGCCGCCCGTGCTGAAGACCACCTCGCCGACGGACAGGCCGCCGCCGTCCGACCGCACCGACCCGGTCAGCGTCGCCTCCGTGCAGCTCCCGCTGCTCGCCGCGGTGGACATGGTGGCGCTGCCGAGCAGCAGCGCCCGCACGTTGCCCGAGTAGGGGTCGGCGGTGGCGGATCCGGTCCGGACGGTCGTCGACGCGGCCGAGGCGGCTGGGGCGGCTGATGCGGGCGGGGCCGGTGCGGTGAGGGCGACCACGGCCGCCGCGCCGAACACCGCGGCGGCGGCCCTGCGCTGTCTGACTTTTCGCATTTGATCCTCCTTGTCCCTTTTGTGACCTCGTCACGGTAAGCCGGGGCCGTGGCCGGGCGGTGACGCTGCGGCGCCAGATCATTGTGGCCCTACCAGGGCTTGACGGCTGCGCTGGACGAACGTCGAGCGAGGCGGGGAGCACCGCGTTCTTGGGCTAGGTTGGGCGGGACGGGCGCCGAGTCCGCGCCTCTGCGTGATCATCGACGGCACGCGATCGAACCGAGGGAGGGACGGGTGGCCGACACGCGCGACCTCCGCGTCCCGCCGGCACCGGTCGGGCGGCTCGCGAGGCTGGTCGTCATCGCGCTGGGCCTGGTCGGCTTCGTGGCCGCCCCGGCCGGAGCACCCGCCTCCGCGACCTCCGTCACCAGCGTCACCTCCGTCACCTCGGCGGCGGCCAAGGCTCCGGCGCGCGGCCGGACCGCCGACCGCCACCGGGACGGGCACGCCGAGACCACAAACGCCGCCGAGGCCGCCGCCACGGCCGCCGCGCGGCACACCACCGCCGCGCCGCCGCACGTCTCGCACGCGGCCCTGCCCGCGTCCGAACTCCAGGTCGGGCCGCCGCCCGCGTGGCTCGACCGTCCGGCGCGGGCGCCCTCGCGCCCCTCCGCCGCCTTCGGCGACGCGCCGCGCGGCCGATCCCCGCCCGCCTCCACAGGGATCTAGCCGTTCCTGTCCGCGGTGCCGCACGCCCCTCCCGGCGGCGGCGCCGGAGCTCCGTGTGGAGGTCCTCCCCTTGTCTCGCGCCAACGTGGTGCGGGCGGTACTGGCGTTCGCCGTGCTCGCCTCGTCGCTGTTCCTCACCCTGACCAGACCCGCCAAGCTCGGCCTCGACCTGCGCGGCGGCACCCAGATCGTCCTGGAGACGCGGGACTCCCCGGCCGCGAAGGCCGACCGGGAGTCCACCGACCGCGCCCGGGAGGTGCTGCACCGCCGGATCGACGCGCTCGGCGTCGCCGAGTCCTCGATCACCCGGTCCGGCGACCGGCGGCTGATCGTCGAGCTGCCCGACGTCCAGGACCCCTCGCACGCCGCGTCGGTGTTCGGCAGGACCGCACAGCTCACCGCCCATCCCGTCAGCGCTGCGCCGCCGCAGCGGGGGGAGCGGACGATCCAGGACGAGAGCGGCCGTCCGATCACGATCGGGCCCGCCGCGCTCACCGGCGACGGCATCGGCTCGGCGTCCGCGAGCCTCGACCCGCAGGGCCTCGGCGGCTGGGCCGTCGACATCGGCTTCCGCGGCGACGGAGGCCGCACCTGGGAGAGGCTGACCGCCAAGGCCGCCTGCGCGGCCGGGGACGAGCGGCGCGTCGCGATCGTCCTGGACGGACGGGTGATCTCCTCCCCGCAGGTGACCGGGAGCGTCGCCTGCGGGGTCGGGATCACCGGCGGGTCCACCCAGATCACCGGGAACTTCGGCGCGAAGGAGGCCAAGGACCTCGCGGCGCTGGTCGAGGGCGGCGCGCTGCCCGTGCCGGTGACGATCATCGAGCAGCGGGTGGTGGGCCCCACGCTGGGCGAAGCGGCGATCGACGCGAGCGCGCGCGCCGCCGTGATCGGCGTCCTGCTGACCGGGCTGTTCATCGTCGCCGTCTACCGGCTCGTCGGGCTGCTGGCGACCGTCGCGCTCGCCGGGTACGCGCTCATCTCCTACGCCGCGCTCGTCGCGGTCGGCGCCACGCTGACGCTGCCCGGCCTGGCCGGGTTCGTGCTGGCCGTCGGCATGGCGATCGACGCGAACGTGCTGGCGTTCGAGCGGGCCAGGGAGGAGCGCGCCGCGGTGCCCGGGCGGACGCCGCGCGCCGCGCTCGCGATCGGCTTCGACCGGGCCTGGTCGGCGATCGCCGACTCCGCCGTCACGACGCTGCTGGCCGGAGGGCTGCTGTTCTTCCTGGCCTCCGGGCCGGTGAAGGGCTTCGGGGTCACGCTGACGATCGGCGTGCTGGGCTCACTGGTGTCGGCGATGCTGCTCAGCCGCGTGCTCACCGACGCCGCCCTCGCCCGCATGCCCCGGCTCGGCCGCTCGACGGCGGGCGGGCTCGGCGGGGCCGGGCGGATCCGCCGCCTGCTGGAGGAGCGCCGGCCGGACCTGATGCGGCGGCGCGGGCTCTGGCTCGGGGTGTCCGCGCTCGCGGTCGCCCTCGCCGTGACGGGGATCTTCTCGCGCGGCCTGAACTGGGGCGTGGAGTTCACCGGCGGGCGGCTCGTCGAGTACTCCACGTCGCGGCACGTGGACATCGACACCGCGCGCTCCGCCGTCGCCTCGGCCGGGTTCCCGCGCGCCGTCGTGCAGACCTCCGGCGACGACGGCATCTCCGTCCGGACCTCGGGCCTCGACAACGCCCAGGAGAAGCGCGTCCAGGAGGCGCTCGCCGAGAAGGGCGGCACCGCCACCAAGCAGCGCGACGAGCTGATCGGGCCCAGCCTCGGCGGTGAGCTGCGGGTCAAGGCGATGATCGCGCTCGGTGTCGCGCTCGCCGTCCAGCTCGCCTACCTGACGATCCGGTTCCGCTGGAGCTTCGGCGCCGGCGCCGTCCTCGCGATGCTGCACGACGTGCTCGTGGTCACCGGCGTGTTCGCCTGGCTGGGCAAGCCGATCGACGGGGTGTTCCTCGCCGCGCTGCTCACGATCATCGGCTACTCGGTGAACGACTCGGTCGTGGTGTTCGACCGCGTGCGGGAGCTGTGGGGCGCGCGTCCGGGCGCGCCGTTCGCGCAGGTCGCGAACCTGGGCGCGCTCCAGACCGTCCCGCGCACCGTCAACACCGGGATGGGCGCCGTGTTCATCCTGGCGGCGCTCGCGGTGCTCGGCGGCGACTCCCTCACCGACTTCGCGATCGCGCTGCTGGTCGGCATCGGCGTCGGGACCTGGTCCAGCGTCTTCACCGCGACGCCGCTGGCCGTCGTCCTTGAGCGGTTCTCCCGGACGCCGCCGCCCCGGCCGCGCCCGGCCGCGGGCGCGCAGCGGGCCCGGCGCGCCCCGGGGGACTCCGGTGCCGTCGTCTAGGCGCTCACTTCCGGAGGAAGGACCCCTTCGTCGGCTTCCCGACGGTCGCGCCAAGGCAGGCGACCTGGCGGATGTCCGTCGACCAATGGGCCGCCTCGGGGTAGAGCCACAGGATCTGGTCCGGCGAGTGGCGGGGGGAGAACGCCTGCTTCGCGCGTCGGTCGCAGAGCTTCTCGGCCCGGTCCTCGACCGCCTTCTCCCCGGGATAGCGGCCGGCGGGCAGGTTCTGCACCCAGTACACCTCGGTCCAGTGCGGGCGAGCGCAGGACCGGGCCCGCAGGTTCGTGGTCCTGTCGCCCACCTTCCCGAAGCAGTCGCCGAGAACGAACTCCCCGAGAGGTCGGAGAGCCTGGTCCACCGTCTGGGCGAGCGGCGTCGTGAGCGAACCCCGCCCTGTGTAGCGGTACGCGCACAGCACGTCCCGCTCGCCCCTCTTCCAGGCCGCGCCGTCCGGCTGGATCGCGTAGAGATCCAGTTCCTGGGCGAACCGGCTCTTCAGCAGCGCCCGGAGGTTCTTCCGGCACACCTCGGACGCCTGGAGGTTCGCCTCCCGCGCGCCCGGATAGGGACCGTCGGCCAGCCGCGCCTCCGCGACGATCTCGGCGTCGTGCGGACGGGTGCACGGCAACGCGGTCACGAGGCGGTCGCGGCCGCTGTTGTCGACCCCGGTGAAGCAGTCGCCGACCCGCAGCGTCCCGACGAGCACCTTGCCGCTGCCGCGGATGTGCCCCGCCTCGTCCCGGTCGGGTGAGAACAGCGAGCCGACCATCACGGCGACCACGACCACCACGACCACGACCCAGGTGAGGGACGCGACGATGCCGCCGATCGCGAGCCCCCTGCCCTTGTCGCCGTGCCGCCGGATCCGCACCAGCGCGGCGATGCCGAAGCCGATGCCGAACAGCGCCAGCCCGCAGAGCCCGGTGGCGAGCGCGACGATCGCGAGCGGGTCCCTGCGCCGCGGGGCGCCGGGGTCCGGGCCGGGGAAGCCGGGGAACGGGGGTGGAGGGGGTCCGGCCGGGCCAGGGGGAGGAGGCGGCCCGGCCGGACCTGAGGACGGGGGCGAGGGCTCCCCCGGGAGAGCCCAGTCCGCTGGGGGTTCGGGCCTCTCCGAAACGTTGTCAGTATTTGGTGGCATGCTCACGGAGGGACCCTAGCGAGCGCCGCCGGAGGCGGCCTCCATTGACAGTAGTTGACTTCAAGTTGTGATCATTGCCTAGAGTCATTGGTCCGTCACCGCCCGGCCCGGGCGCGGCCCTGTTCAGGCGCGAGCGGGCGGGGGGACGACCGGCTCGCTCAGCCGGCTGCCGCCCTTGGCGGCCGTCACATAGCAGACGACCACGCGGTTGCCCGCCGCCCACGTCTCCGCGCTCGGGTAGCCGAACCAGGTGTCCACCGGCACTCGCGGCCGGTGCTCGCGGAACATGTCCAGGACCCTGCGCATGCACCCCTGGCGGGCCTTCCGCTCGGCGGCCCTGGTGCCCGGGTACCGGCCGCGCGGCAGCGAGAAGCGGTCCATGAGCTGCGCGTCGTGCCGCTTCGCGCAGTCGATGAGGCGCAGGGTCTCCCCGCCCTTCTTCGGCTTGTCGAAGCAGTCGCCGGTCCGGAGTTCGTCCCATATCCGCACCCGGTAGCCGAGGGCGCTCACCGGCCCGGTGAGCCGGAAGGTCTGCGGCCCGGCGACCGCGCACCGCACGGTGCGGTCGCGCGGCCAGGCGTCCCGCTGCGGAGAGAGCGTGATCACCTCTCCGTCCTCGACCGGCACGCGGGTGTGGAAGCGCTGCCGCACGTGCCGGTCGCAGCCCGCGCGGCCGGTCTCGCCCACCTCGGCCTGGCCGGGCCAGGGGCCGTCCGGCAGGTCGAAGGCGAGGACGACCTCCGCCTCGTGCGGGCGGTCGCACGCGATGATCGCGGTGTCGGGGACCTCCCGGCCGCTTGGGAGGTCGAAGCACTCGCCGACCCTGGGATAGGGCTGGACGCGCGCCGCGTCCCCGGCGGCGGTCGGGTCCGCCACGTCCAGCGTGGTCAGGACCGCCGCGAACACCGCCGCGACCACCACCCAGGACAGGGCCGCGGCGAGGCCGCCGACGACCAGCGCCCGGCCGCGCTCGCCGGTGCGCCGGATCCGGACGAGCGCGGCGATCGCGAACACCACCGTGAGGACGACCAGCCCGAGGACCCCGGTGACGATCGTGGTGATCGCCAGCTTGCTCGTCGGACGGTCCAGGGGCGGTAGCCCCGTCCCGTAGGGGTGCCCCTCCGGCTCGGGCCACCGCGCCGCTCCCGGCATCAGGGGCGGCATGGTCGCGTCGGCCGGGGGCGGCGGGGCCACCGGGGCCCAGGCCGGGGCGGGGTGAGGCGGGGGCTCCTCGGAGGGCGGGTCGTCGTTCGGTGGCGTGATCACGTCCGGGACGGTAACCAGGGCGTCCGACAAAAGCGGCATTGTCCGCAAAGTCCGTAGTCAAGTTGTGATCATGGAACGTGCCAGGTGACGCGCCGCCGGTCGCCGTTCACCCGATGATGATCTCCACTCCTCCGGCCGGACACCCGGCACTGGTGATCTTCTCCAGATTCGTCCCATTGCTGCGGAAGGTTTACTTGTGTCTCGTTCGTCCCGATGGTTGGGCCTGCCGGCCCTGGTCGCGCTCGCGGCCGGCACGGCGGTCCCCGCCGCGCACGCAGGGCAGGCGGCCCCCGTCGACGTCCAGCTCCTCTCCATCACCGACTTCCACGGCTACCTCCAGCCCTACAACGACGCCGCGAACGGCGAGGTGCAGCTCCCGGACGGCACGAAGATCAAGGTGGGCGGCGCCGCGTACAACGCCGCGCACCTCAAGCGGCTGCGCGAGGGCCGGCGCAACTCGATCCTGTTCTCGGTCGGGGACAACTTCAGCGGCTGGCCGTTCGAGGTCGACGCCTTCCGCGACGAGCCCACCGTCGAGGTCCTCAACAAGCTCGGCATCCGGTTCTCGGCGACCGGCAACCACGAGCTGGACGTGTCCGCCGGGTTCCTCAAGGACCACATGGAGCGCGGCCGCTGCTTCGGCGAGGTGAACGTCGACAGCTGCTTCACCGACTCGACCGGCAAGCGGTTCCGGGGCGCGCGGTTCCCCTTCCTCAGCGGCAACATCGTCAGCGCCCGGTCGGGCCGGCCGATCCTGCCGCCCTACAACATCGAGTGGGTGCGCGGCGACCGCGGCCGCAGGATGCCGGTCGGGTTCATCAACCTGACCGTCCCCGACACGCCCGTCGGCTCGACCTCCTACCAGCCCGACCTGCGCGCGCTCCCGCTGCTGGAGACCGCGAACCGGTACGCGGCGGAGCTGAGGCGGCAGGGCGTGCGGGCGATCGTCGCCAACGTCCACGACGGCGGCACGGCGGACGGCGCGGGCTTCAACGGCTGCAACAACCCCCGGGGCCCGGTCATCGACTTCGCCAGGCAGGCGTCCCCCGAGATCGACGCGATCTTCACCGGGCACTGGCACGCCGGGTTCAACTGCGTGCTCCCCGACCCGGCGGGCGCCCCCCGCCCGGTGATCGAGGGCCTCAACCACGGCCGCCTGATCAGCGAGATCGACCTGCGGCTCGACCGGAGCGGCGAGGTGCTGCGGGGCGAGAGCAGGGCCGTCAACCACCCCGTGACCCGCGACGTCCCCGCCGACCCCGAGGTGAAGAGGATCGCCGACTACTGGACGGCGCGCGGCGCCCAGCGGTTCGCCGAGCCCGTCGCCCGGCAGAAGGGCGACTTCACCCGGACGCAGAACGCCCAGGGCGAGAGCACCATGGGCGACCTGGCGGCCGACGTCCAGTACTGGACGGCCGGGCGGTCCCGGAAGGGCCGCGCCGACCTCGCCCTCGTCGCGACCAGGCCGCGTACGGGCTCCAACGCCGTCTCCCGCGACCTGCCCTACGCCAAGGGGACCGGCGCCGGTGACGAGGACGGCCGCGTGACGTTCGGCGAGGCGTGGAACGCCTACGGGTACGGCAATCCGGTCCTGACCGTCTCGGTGACCGGCGAGCAGATCCACCAGGCCCTGGAGCAGCAGTGGCAGGGCGGGAAGTTCGCGCCGTTCGCGGTGTCCGGGAACGTCCGGTACCGGTACGACGCGTCCCGTCCGGAGGGCGACCGCGTGAACCCCGCGGACGTCAGCGTCGGCGGCCGCCCGCTCGACCCGGCGCGCCGGTACCGGCTGGCCGCGCTCGCCTACACGCTGATCGGCGCGGACGGCTACACCGCGTTCACCGGGTTCGGGGACGCCTACCGCAACGAGCTGCCCGACCGCGAGGCGTTCATCGCCTACCTCAAGGCGAAGGGCACCATCGAGCCCGCGCCCCTGGACCGCGTCACCGCGGGTTGAGTCGATCCCCGTGGCCGGGGGACGCACCCGGCCACGGACCGGCCGCCGCTCAGGCGAGCGGCGGCTGGTGCTCCTCGCTCTCCGCCATGATGACCTGCATCACCGCGTTGATCAGCGCCAGATGCGTGAACGCCTGCGGGAAGTTGCCGAGGTGCCGCCCGGTGTGCGGGTCGATCTCCTCGGCGTACAGCTGCAGCGGGCTCGCGTAGGAGAGCAGCTTCTCGCACAATGCCCGCGCCCGCTCCAGCTCACCGATCATCACCAGCGTGCTGACCAGCCAGAACGAGCAGATCGTGAACGTGCCCTCCTCCGACTCGAAGCCGTCGTCGGTCTCGGTCGCCCGGTACCGCAGGACGAGGTCGTCCTCCGACAGCTCGTCGGCGATCGCGAGCACGGTCTCGCGCACCCGCTTGTCGTCGGCGGGCAGGAACCCCAGCAGCGGGATCAGCAGCGCCGACGCGTCCAGCGTCGTCGCCCCGTAGTGCGCGGTGAACACGCCCCGCTCGTCGAGCGCGTTGGCGAGCACGTCGGCGTGGATCTCATCGGCCGCGTCCTGCCAGCGGACCGCCCGGTCCTGGTCGCCGCGCACCCGCGCGAGCCGCGCGCCGCGCTCGGCCGCCACCCAGCAGAAGATCTTGGACGAGGTGAAGTGCTGCGGCTCCCCGCGCACCTCCCACATGCCGCAGTCCGGGATCCTCCAGTTGGCGAGGGCGTCCTCGACCTGCTTGACGACGATCTTCCAGAGCCGGTCGTCGAGCCGGTCGCGCTTGCGCACGAACAGGTAGATGGAGCCGATGATCGCGCCCCACACGTCGTGCTGCGCCTGCATGTACGCCTCGTTGCCGATGCGCACCGGGCGGGCGTTGTCGTAGCCGGACAGGTGCTCCAGCGTCGACTCGGGCAGCTCCTCCCGCCCGTCCAGCCCGTACATGATCTGGAGCTTGCCCTCGGCCGCCTCGGCGACGTCGGTGATGAAGTAGAAGAAGTCGTTGGCCTCCCAGTCGTAGCCGAGCGTGTAGAACGCCCACAGCGCCATCGTGGAGTCGCGGATCCAGGTGTAGCGGTAGTCCCAGTTCCGGTCCCCGCCCGGCGTCTCGGGCAGCGACGTCGTCGCGGCGGCGGCCACCGCCCCCGACGGCGCGAACGTCAGCCCCTTCAGCGTCAGCGCGCTGCGCTGCAGGTGGCTGCGCCACGGATGGTCGGGGAAGCGGCCCCGGTCCAGCCAGTGCTGCCAGTGGTGGACGGTCCAGACGAGCCGCTCCTGCGCGTCCTCGTAGCTGGAGGGCGCCTCGTGCTCGCTCCACGACAGCGCCACGAACCGCGCCTCGCCCTGCTTGAGCAGCGTCCTGGACGTGGCGAGCGACCCCTCGAAACCGACGTTCATGTCGGTGGTGAGCCGCAGCCCGATCCCGTTCCCGCGCGCGACCGCCTCGTGGTAGCCCGAGCCGGTGTGCTCCCAGCGCGCGGGCGTCTGCCCGTAGTCGAAGACCGGCATGCAGTCGAGCCGGACCTGGACCTGCCCGTTCACGCACCGCACCATCCGCAGCAGGACGTGGTCGGCGTCGTAGTCGGTGGGCGCCCTGCGGTGGGTGTGGGAGCGCTCCGTCTCGTGATGCCAGGGCCCCATGAGCAGGGCGTCGGTCACCACCAGCCACCCGCCGTGCACCCACCACGTGGTCTCCATCACCATCGTGCCGGGTATGTAGCGCTGCGCGGCGGGAACCTCCACACCGGCCGGGCCGACCCGGAAGTACCCGGCGTCCCGGTCCAGGATGGAACCGAACACGCTGGGCGAGTCCATCCGCGGCAGGCACATCCACTCGATGTTGCCGCTCGGGGCGACCAGCGCGGTCGTCTCGCAGTCGGACAGGAACCCGAAATCGGCGATGGGGGCGAACGGATCTCCCGCCCGGCCACCCGCGACCTTCGGCCTCACGACCTCACCTCCCTGATCCATCATTCCCTCTCTAGCGCGATGCGTACGCCACGGCGGGCGGGGGTGCCCCCTCGCCCGTCCTGCCGTCCGACCGCGGCTTCCCCGCCCGTCCCGGCAACCGTCCCGGTGGACTGGATTAGACCACTATCCGGCCTCTGAGCTGGGCAGACGCGCTGCCGAGGACGGGGCGCCGAGCAAGACCCGACATCGCGGGTACAGTCCGGGCAAACAGGGCAGCGGACCGTCCGCCGCCTGGGGAAACGCCGTCGCCTGCGCAGACACCGTCGCCTGGGGAGTCGCGACGGCGGCCGTCCCCGGGGGAGCGGGGTCCGGCACTGCCGCTGGGTGGAACCGGAGCGAGAAGGAGCTCCCCGTGGCGAAGTTCGTGTACGACTTCACTGAGGGAAACAAGGACCTCAAGGATCTGCTGGGAGGCAAGGGCGCCAACCTGGCCGAGATGACCAACCTCGGCCTGCCGGTCCCTCCCGGATTCACGATCACCGCGGAGGCGTGCCGGCACTACCTCGCGCACGGGTCGCCGCCCGAGGGGCTGGCGGACGAGGTGGACCGGCACCTCGCCGCGCTGGAGCGGGCGATGGGCAAGCGGCTCGGCCACCCCGACGACCCGCTGCTGGTCAGCGTGCGGTCGGGGGCCAAGTTCAGCATGCCGGGGATGATGGAGACCGTCCTCAACGTCGGGCTGAACGACGAGTCGGTGCGCGGCCTCGCCGCCCAGTCGGGCGACGAGCGGTTCGCGTGGGACTCCTACCGGCGGCTGATCCAGATGTTCGGCAAGACCGTCCTCGGCATCGACGGCGACCTCTTCGAGGACGCGGTCGAGGACGTCAAGGAGGCCCGCGGCACCAAGGACGACGCCGACCTGCTCGCGGAGGACTACCGCGAGCTCGTCGGGCGCTTCAAGGGCATCGTGCGCGACCGGGCGGGACGGGAGTTCCCCGCTGACCCGCGCGAGCAGATGGACCTCGCCGTCGCCGCCGTGTTCGACTCCTGGAACGCCCCCCGCGCGATCCTGTACCGCCGCCAGGAGCGCATCCCCGTCGACCTCGGCACCGCCGTGAACATCTGCTCGATGGTCTTCGGCAACCTCGGCGCGGACTCGGGGACGGGCGTCGCCTTCACCCGCGACCCCGCGACCGGGCAGCAGGGCGTCTACGGCGACTACCTCCAGAACGCGCAGGGCGAGGACGTCGTCGCCGGCATCCGCAACACGGTGCCGCTGACCGAGCTGGAGCGCATCGACAGGGACTCCTACGACCGCCTCCTGGAGATCATGGAGACGCTGGAGAACCACTACCGCGACATGTGCGACATCGAGTTCACGATCGAGCGCGGCAAGCTGTGGATGCTCCAGACCCGGGTCGGCAAGCGCACCGCCGGCGCCGCGTTCCGCATCGCCTGCCAGCTCCTCGACCAGGGCCTCATCGACGTGGACGAGGCGACCCGCCGCGTCACCGGCGGCCAGCTCGCCCAGCTCATGTTCCCGCGCTTCGCCACCGGCGAGGAGGTCGGCGACGTCACCAGGCTGACCAAGGGCATGAACGCCTCGCCCGGCGCCGCCGTCGGCAAGGCCGTGTTCACCTCCGAGCGGGCCGTGGAGCTGGCCGGGCGCGGCGAGGACGTCATCCTCGTCCGCCGCGAGACCAACCCCGACGACCTCGCCGGGATGGTCGCGGCCAAGGGCGTGCTGACCTCCCGGGGCGGCAAGACCTCGCACGCCGCCGTCGTCGCGCGCGGCATGGGCAAGACGTGCGTCTGCGGCGCCGAGGAGCTGGACGTGGACGTCAAGGCGGGGCGCTTCACCGCGCCCGGCGGCGTCACCGTGGGGGAGGGCGAGGTGATCTCCATCGACGGCTCGTCCGGCGAGGTCTACCTCGGCGAGGTGCCCGTGGAGGACTCTCCCGTCGTCCGCTACTTCGAGGGCGGGCTGACCGCGGCGGGCGGCGGCGAGCTGGTCGAGGCCGTCGACCGGATCATGGCGCACGCCGACGCGCGGGCCGCGCTGAAGGTCCGCGCGAACGCCGACAACCCCGAGGACTCCGCCCGCGCCCGCCGCTTCGGCGCCGCCGGGATCGGGCTCTGCCGCACCGAGCACATGTTCCTCGGCGACCGCCGGCGGCTCGTGGAGAAGCTGATCCTCGCCGAGGACGACGCCGGCCGCCGGGCGGCGCTGGACGCCCTCGAACCGCTCCAGCGGCAGGACTTCGAGGGCATCTTCGAGGCCATGGACGGGCTGCCGGTCACGATCCGGCTCATCGACCCGCCGCTGCACGAGTTCCTCCCCGACATCACCGAGCTGTCGGTCAGGGTGGCCCTCGCCGGGGACGGCGCGGACCCGCAGGACCGGAGACTGCTCGACGCAGTCAACCGACTGCACGAACAGAACCCTATGTTGGGACTGCGGGGTGTGCGCCTGGGTTTGGCGATTCCCGGGCTGTTCTCGATGCAGGTTCGAGCGATAGCCGAGGCCGCGGCGTCGCGGCGGCGGGTGGGCGGCGACCCCCGTCCGGAGATCATGATCCCGCTCGTGGGCGCCGTGCAGGAGCTGGAGGCCGTCCGCGAGGAGGCCCGCGCCATTTTGGACGAGGTGCGCGACGCCACCGGGGTCGACGTCCCGGCGCTGATCGGCACGATGATCGAGCTGCCCAGGGCCGCGCTGACCGCCGGGCAGATCGCCGAGGCCGCCGAGTTCTTCTCCTTCGGCACCAACGACCTCACGCAGACGACCTGGGGCTTCTCCCGCGACGACGTCGAGGCCGCGTTCTTCTCCCGCTACCTGGAGCTCGGCATCTTCGGCGTGTCGCCGTTCGAGACCCTCGACCGCGACGGCGTCGGGCGGCTCGTCCGCATCGCCGCCGAGGAGGGCCGCAGGGCGCGGCCCGGGATCAAGCTCGGGATCTGCGGCGAGCACGGCGGCGACCCCGACTCCGTCCACTTCTGCCACGAGGTCGGGCTGGACTACGTGTCCTGCTCGCCGTTCCGCATCCCGGTCGCCCGGCTGGAGGCGGGCCGCGCGGCGATCGAGGCGGCGGCCGCGGGGGCGGGCGGAGCCTCCGGGGGCGGCGACAGCCGCTAGCCGATCGGGCGTGTCGTCCCCGTGCGCCTCCGGCGCCGGGAACGGAATGTGGCGGGGACGACACGCCGGACTTGTGAACTTCGCACGCGCGGCGGACCATCTCACTAACGTGGCCGATGCGATGACGGTGGAAATGGGGTTGCCGGACCTGGAGCCGGACGACGAGGACGTACGCCCGCGCGGCGAGGCCGACCACGGTTCCGAGGGCGACGGGGCACCCGCCGGGCGGCGCAGGCGCCCGCTCTGGGTCACGGTGCCGCTGGCCGTCATCGCCGGGATCGTCGCCATCGCCGTGCTGACGCCGCTGACCGTCGCCGCGCGGGTCTGGTACCAGGCCCGCCAGGACGAGCGGCCCCGCTCCGACGCGATCATCGTGCTCGGCGCCGCGCAGTACAACGGCGTCCCGTCCCCGACGCTGCAATGGCGGCTCCAGCACGCCCTCGACCTCTACCGCGCCGGCGTGGCGCCCGCGATCGTCACCGTGGGCGGCAAGGCGCCCGGCGACAACTTCACCGAGGCCGAGTCCGGCCGGAAGTGGCTGATCCGCAAGGGCGGCGTCCCGGCCTCCAAGGTCGTCGCGGTGCCGGTCGGGCGCGACACGCTGGAGAGCTTCAAGGCGGTCGGCAAGGAGTTCGAGCGGCTGCACTGGTCGTCCGGCGTGATCGTCACCGACCCCTGGCACGGGCTGCGCTCCAAGCGGATGGCCGAGGACAACGGCATCCACGCCGCCGCGTCGCCCACCCGCAGCGGCCCGAGCGTCCAGACCCGCGACACCCAGTTCCAGTACATCGTGCGGGAGACGGGCGGCTACCTGTCCTACGTCCTGCTGGGCAAGAGCGTGAAGACGCCCAGCGAGACCATCAAGATCATCCACGGTGACCCGACGGCGCCCGCGTCGCCCGGCGGGTCGCCCACCGGGACGCCGAGTCCCTGACACGGTGGCCTTTCCCGATCGCCACCCCGCCGTCACGGCCCGGTCCTATCCTTGAGGCACATGACCGATCAAGCGGGTACTGGACGAGTATGACCGACCAAGCTGAGCGCGGCCGCGGCTACTCGGCGGGCGACCGGCGGCGGTGGGCGCCCGAGCCCGCCAAGCGCCGCGACCGGACCGCGTTCGAGCGCGACCGCGCCCGCGTCCTGCACAGCGCCGCGCTGCGCAGGCTCGCCGCCAAGACCCAGGTCGCCTCGCCCGGCGCCGACGCGGGCGCCGACACCGTGCAGAGCCTGCGCACCCGGCTGACCCACTCGCTGGAGTGCGCGCAGGTGGGCCGGGAGCTCGGCAAGTCCCTCGGCTGCGACCCCGACCTCGTCGAGACCGCGTGCCTGTCCCACGACATCGGGCATCCGCCGTTCGGGCACAACGGCGAGTTCGCGCTCGACATCGTCGCCCGCGACTGCGGCGGGTTCGAGGGCAACGCGCAGAGCCTGCGCGTCCTGACCCGGCTGGAGCCCAAGTCGTTCGCGCCGGACGGCCCGCCCCTGCACGGCCGCAGCGTCGGCCTCAACCTCACCCGCGCCGCCCTGGACGCGGCGATGAAGTACCCGTGGGCGCAGGACGAGGCGGTCAACGGCAAGTTCGGCGTGTACGACGACGACCGCGACGTCGCCGCCTGGGTCCGGGAGGGCGCCCCCGAGGGCCGCCCGTGCTTCGAGGCGCAGGTCATGGACTGGAGCGACGACGTCGCCTACTCCGTCCACGACCTGGAGGACGCGCTGGTCGCCGGGCACATCGACTTCGCGCGGCTCGCCGACCCCGCCGAGCGGCGCCTGGTCGCCGCCACCGCCACCAAGCTGTACTGCGCCGACGCCGACCTCGCGGAGCTGGAGGAGCGGTTCACGACGCTGCTCGCCGAGCCGTACTGGCCCGACCGCTACGACGGCACCCCGCGCAGCCTCGCCGCCCTCAAGAACCTCACCAGCACGCTCATCGGGCGGTTCTGCCTCGCCGCCGAGACCGCGACCCGGGAGGCCTACGGCCCCCGCCCGCTCACCCGGTACGCGGCGCAGCTGATCGTCCCGCGCGCGCAGCGGCTGGAGAACGCCCTGCTCAAGGGCATCACGGCGCACTACGTGTGGATCAGCCACGAGGAGGTCAGGGCCCGGCAGCGGACGCTGGTCACCGAGCTGGCCGAGATGATGGTCGCCGGGGCGCCCGAGACCCTCGACGCCGGGTTCCGGGAGGCGTTCACCGCCGCGGCCGACGACGCCGCCCGGCTGCGCGCCGTCATCGACCAGATCGCCTCGCTGACCGATCTCTCGGCGGTCGCCCGGCACGCCATGCTCGGCGGCGAGACCCCGCTGAGCTAGCGTGGAAGGCGCCGGGGCGCACGCTCCGGCACGCGGACGATGACTCTCGTCTCAGCTCAGAGGCCGCTGTAGGGACGACGCAGTAGGGCAGTCCGGATGAGAAGGGGTCACCTACAGGAGGTCGTCATGCCCGAGGGGACGTTCGTCATCGCAGGCGCCGGCCTGGCCGGGGCCAAGGCGGCCGAGACGCTCCGCGAGGAGGGCTTCGCCGGACGGGTGGTGCTGGTCGGCGAGGAGATCGAGCGCCCCTACGAGCGGCCCCCGCTGTCCAAGGGCTTCCTCCTCGACAAGGAACCGCGCGACAAGGCCCACGTCCACGAGGCCGACTGGTACGACAAGCACGACGTCGAGCTGCGGCTCGGCGTCGCGGTCGCCTCCATCGACCCGGCCGCGCACGAGGTGCGGCTGTCGACCAAGGAGCCGGTGGGCTACGACAAGCTGCTGCTGGCGACCGGCGCCTCCCCGCGGCGCCTGGAGGTCCCCGGCGCCAGGCTCCAGGGCATCCACTACCTGCGCAGCATGGCCGACTCGGCCGCGCTGAAGCAGGCGATCGCGCACGGCGGCCGCCGCGTGGTCGTCGCCGGGGCCGGCTGGATCGGGCTGGAGACCGCCGCCGCGGCGCGCGCCTACGGCAACGACGTGACGGTGATCGAGCCGGAGCCCGCCCCGCTGCACGCCTCCGTCGGCCCCGAGATCGGCGGGATGTTCGCCGCGCTGCACCGCGAGCACGGCGTCGACCTGCGGCTCGACCAGGGCGTCGCCGGGTTCTGGGGCGCGGGGCAGGTGTCGGCGGTCGTCACCTCGGGCGGCGCCGAGATCCCGGCGGACGTGGTGATCGTCGGCATCGGCGTCCGGCCCAACACCCGGCTCGCGGAGGAGGCGGGCCTGGAGGTCTCCGACGGCGTGCTCGTCGACGCCTCGCTCCGCACGTCCGACCCCGACGTCCACGCCGCCGGGGACGTCGCCAACGCCTACAACCCGCTGCTCGGCCGCCGGGTCCGGGTCGAGCACTGGGCGAACGCGCTGAACGGCGGCCCCGCCGCCGCGCGCGCCATGCTCGGGCGGGACGTCAGCTACGACCGCGTCCCCTACTTCTTCTCCGACCAGTACGACCTGGGCATGGAGATGTCGGGGGTCGCCTCGCCCGGCGAGTACGACGAGGTCGTCCACCGGGGGGACGTCGAGGGCCGCGAGTTCATCGCGTTCTGGCTGTCGGGCGGCCGGGTGGTCGGCGGCATGAACGTCAACGTGTGGGACGTGACCGGCGACGTCCAGGCCCTGATCCGCTCCGGCCAGGCCGTCGACAAGGCCCGCCTGACCGACCCCGGAACGCCCCTCGCCGACCTGGTCCCGTAGTTCTCTTCGAGGGTCCGGCTCCGCGGACTCCGCTTTCCGGTGGGCTCTACCTGAGGCGATGATCTTTTTCGTCCGGGACCGGTTCCGCGCGGGAGCCGGGGCACGTAGGGTCGGCCGGGTGGTGACGGAGGAGATCGCGCCGCCCGTCCGGGCACGGGTCGCGGTGACGGTGGCGTTCACCGTCCACGGGCTGATCGGGGTCACCTGGGTCCCCCGGATCCCCCAGATCAAGGAGAACCTCGGGCTGGGCGAGGGCGCGATGGGCGTCGCGCTGCTCGGCGCGCCCGTCGGGGTCGCCATCGCCGTCCGGTTCACCGGGTCGCTCGTCGCCCGCCTGGGCAGCCGCACGACGACGCTGCTGGGCGGGTTCGCGGGGGCGCTGTCGCTCATCCCGCTCGGGCTCGCCTGGAACCTCGGCGCGCTGCTGTTCGCCCTGCTGCTGTTCGGGGCCGCGCTCGGCGTGATGGACGTGGCCATGAACGCCCAGGGCGTCGCCGTCGAACGCGACTACGGGCGGCCCCTGATGTCGGGCATGCACGGCTGGTTCAGCATCGGGACCCTCGTGGCCGCCCTCGTGGGCTCCGCCGCGGCGCACGCCCACGTCCCGGTCGCGGCGCATCTCCCCGCGGCGACGGTCGTCCTGGCGGTGGTCCTGCTGGTCGGCTGCCGGAATCTGCTGGATCGTTCCGCCGACCTCGTGCCCGAGGCACCGCCGGCCGCGACCGGCGGTGATCCGCCCGGCCCGGCCCGCAGGTGGCTGCTCCTGACGCTCGGGATCATCGGCCTGTGCTCCTTCGTCGGCGAGGGCGCCATGGCCGACTGGAGCGCGATCTACCTGCGGGAGAACCTCGGCACCGGGCCCGGGACCGCGGGGCTCGGCTTCGCCGGCTGCGCGGTCGCCATGACCCTCGGGCGGCTCACCGGGGACCGGGTCGTCGCGCGGTTCGGTCCCGTCCGGGTGATGCGCGCCGGGTCGCTGCTCGCCGCCGGCGGCCTCGCCCTCGGGCTCGCCGCCCACGACCCGGTCGCCGCCGTGGCCGGGTTCACGCTGTTCGGGCTCGGTGTCGCCGTCGTCGCGCCCGTCACCTTCAGCGCCGCCGGGAACGTGCCCGGCGTCCCCGCCGCGACCGGCATCTCCCGCGTCACCGCCATCGGCTACGGCGGGCTGCTCGGCGGGCCGCCCGTCATCGGCTTCGTCGCGCAGGGCGTCGGGCTCGGCTGGGCGCTGGCCGTCCCGGTCGCGCTCGTCGGCCTGATATTCCTGCTGGCCCCGGCCGCCGCCACCGCCGGCGGCTGATCTTTTGCCCGGGTTGTGACCTTGGCGTATGTACCGCTCGGGTAAGGTCTGGGCGAGTGAGCACCATGCAGCGGTCAAGACCGGTCAAATCGGTCGCGTCCGCCTCGGCCTACCGCACGTTCTTTCGCGAGCTGCTGAGCTTCGGCTTCGTGGGAGGCGTCGGTACCCTCATCACGATCTTCGGCGCGAACCTGATGCGCGCCTGGCTCGGCGGCAGCCCCGTGACGAGCGTCGTGGTGCCGACCGTGGTGTCCACGATCACCTCCTACCTCGCCAACCGCTTCTGGACCTTCCGGCACCGCGACAGCGACGGCTCCGGCCGCGAGGTCGTCGTCTTCTTCGCGCTCAACGGCGTCGGCCTGCTGATCCAGGTCCTCTGCACCGGCTTCACCTACTACACCCTCGGCCTGCACGGCGGCCTGTCCTACAACCTCGGGCTGCTGGCGGGCGTCGGGTTCGGCGCCGCGTTCCGCTACTGGTCGTACCGGAAATGGGTCTTCACGCCCGCGACCGCCTGAGCCGGCCGGGAATGCTCCGCGCCGCGGCGGGGTCGTACACATCATGAGCACGAACCTCCAGGACCGGCCGAGCCGGCTCGACGACGAGTGGGACCGGCACCGCCCCGCCGTGTTCGGCGTCGCCTACCGCGTCACCGGCAGCGTCGCCGACGCCGAGGACATCGTCCAGGACGTCTGGCTGCGCGCCGCCGCCCAGGAGTCGCTGGACGACGTCCGCGACCTGCGGGCCTGGCTCGTCACCGTCGCCGCGCGCCGCGCCTACGACGTGCTCGGCACCGCCCGCGCGCGCCGCGTCGACTACGTCGGGCCGTGGCTGCCCGAACCGCTGCTGACCGGCCCCGACATCGCCGACAAGGTCCTCGTGGACGACACCGTCGGCACCGCGATGATGCTGGTCCTGGAGGAGCTGTCGCCGCCCGAGCGGGTCGCCTTCGTCCTGCGCCGCGCGTTCGACGTGCCCTACGAGCAGATCGCCGAGGTGCTCGGGAAGTCGCCCGCCGCGTGCCGCCAACTCGCCTCCCGCGCCGGGCGCAAGGTCGCGGCCGCGCGTCCCGCCCGTCCGCCGTCGCGGACCGAGCGGGAGCGGGTGCTCACCGCGTTCCGCGCCGCCTACGAGAAGGGCGACGCGACGGCGCTGATGGAGCTGCTCGACCCGGACGCGACCTACACGACGGACGGCGGCGGCAAGGTCTTCGCCGCCCGCAAGATCATCCGGGGCGCGGCACGGGTCGCCGCCATCCTGCTGCGGGTCGGGCGGCAGAAGTCGGTGCGCTTCACTCCGGCCGAGGTCAACGGCGAACCGGCGCTGCTCGTCCTCGGCGCCATCGGTCCCGGAGGGCCGGGCGGCCACCGTGTCCGGGCCATCGACACCGTGGAGATCGAGAACGGGCGCATCACCGCCTACCGCCGCGTGATCAACCCCGACAAGCTCCCCACGCTCCACGTCCGCTCGCGGTAGTCGTTCTCCCTGGCTCGTCCGCTGTCACAGGTGAGCGGCCTGCGGCGTCTCCCTGGCGACAGCGACGTCCACGAGGGAGCGACCATGGCACGCATGCTCTTGCAGGAAGCGACACCCGAGGTCTACAGCGGGTTCATGAACCTGGCACGCCTCATCCGGAAGGGGCCGCTGGACGGCAAGGTGCAGGAGCTCATCAAGATCCGCGCGTCGCAGCTGAACGGCTGCGCGTACTGCGTCGACATCCACATCAGAGACGCCCGTGCGAAGGGCGACACCGAGGAGCGCATGCACCACACGACCATCTGGCGCAATTCATACCTCTACAGCGAGGCGGAGCGTGCCGCCCTCGCCTACACCGAGGCCGTCACCCGCCGCGAGCCGGTCAGTGACGAACTCTGGGAGGAGCTGTGCAAGCACTACCCGGACCCGCGCGAGCGCGGTGATCTCGTCGCGCTGGTATCGCTGATCAACGCGCTCAACCTGTTCGGGGTGCCGTTGCGGCTCGAACCCACCCCTCGTTGATCCTGCCCTAGGGCCGCCCCGCGCGCCTTCGTCCGAGGGCGTACGGCGCGCGGGGCTCCTTCCCGGCCGGTCGGCTCACCGGCCGGCCGGGGTGATCTTCTCGGTCTGCGGCAGGGCCTCCGCCAGTATCGCGGTCAACTCCTGGCCGGTGAGCTGACTGAAGATCACGTGGTCGACGCCGCGCTCGGCCAGACGCCCGATGGTGTCCACGGCGGCACCGACCGAGGGCTCGTCCGCGGCGGTGATCGTCGTCTTCTCGATCTCGTCGTAGTCGCGCCCTTCCCGGTCGCAGTGCTCGCGCAGCACGTCCAGCTTCCTCGGCAGCTCGTCGTTGTCGGAGAGGTTGCACGCGTCGGCGTACTTGGCGACGAACCGCAGCGTCTTCTTCTCGCCGCCGCCGCCGATGAGGACGGGCGGATGGGGGCGCCGGACGGCGGGTGGAGAGTTCAGCGGGCGCTCCAGCTCGAAGTGCCTGCCTTTGAACGGCGATTCGTCGCCCCTCCACATCCGACCGGCGATCTTCAGCGTCTCCTCCAGCCGCTCGAACCTCTCCGCCGTCGGCGGGAAGGCGACGCCGAGCCCTCTCGACTCCTCGTCGTTCCACGCCGCGCCTATGCCCAGCCACGCCCGACCGCCTGAGAGGACGTCCAGCGTCGTCACGGTTTTGACCAGGATGCCGGGATGCCGGTAGGTGACACCCGTGACCAGCGCACCGAGCGTGATCCGCTCCGTCAGCGCCGCCGCGTACGCGAGGGACGAGTAGGCCTCCAGCATCGGCTCCTCCGACGGCCCCACCTGGTGGATCTGGAAGAAATGGTCCATCACCCAGAACGAGTGCAGGCCCGCCTCGTCGGCCTCACGGGCGATCCGGCCGAACGTCGGCCCGATCTGTTCCGGGCCGCCGGGGTAGGTGAAGCTGGGAACCTGAATCCCGATACGCATGGAAGATCCTCTCCGGCTCCTCGCCAGTGGTCGTCGTGAGGCAACTATGCGATCTGGAGTCCACTCCAGGTCAAACCGCGGAGGCGGCGCGCCACCCGTCCAGATCATGAATCGCCCCTCGCGGAACCGGCCGGGGTTGGTCGTCACCTTCCAGCCCGTGGTCCGGTCACATCACCGGTCCGCGGGGTTCAGGGTGGGGTAGTCGGTATAACCGGTGGGGCCGCCGGTGTACATCGTGTACTCGGCGCGGACGGCGTTGACCGGGGCGCCGGTGCGGATGCGGTCGACCAGGTCGGGATTGGCGAGGAAGGGGCGGCCCAGGGCGATGAGGTCGGCGCCGGCGTCCAGGAGGCGTTCGGCGGCCTCCCGGCCGCCGTCGGCGGGGATCCGCTCGGCGGGCAGGACGGGGTTGGCGATCAGTGTGCCGGTCCGGAGTCCGCGCAGCCGGGCGAAGAGCGGCCGGGCCGGGTCGGCGAAGGCGATGTGCAGGTAGGCGAGATCTTCGCCGGTGGCCTCGATCAGGGCCGGGTAGAGGTCGTCGGTATCGGTCTCGGTGATGCCGTTGACGGCCTTGCCGGGGGAGACGCGCAGGCCGGTGCGCTCGGCGCCGATCGCGGCCGCGACGGCGGCGACGACCTCGGTGGTGAAGCGGATGCGGTTGTCGATGCCTCCGCCGTAGGCGTCGGTGCGCCGGTTAGTGCCGGCGGCCAGGAACTGGTGCAGCAGGTAGCCGTTGGCGCTGTGGACCTCGACCCCGGCGAAGCCCGCCTCGACGGCGCGGCGGGCGGTGCGCGCGAAGTCGTCGATGGTCTGCCTGATGTCGTCGGGGGTCATCTCGCGTGGGGTGACCGCCTGCTGGAGGCCCGACGGGGTGTGGATCGGGTCGGGCAGCGGGATCGGTGAGGGGGCCATGGGGGTGAGGCCGCTGGTGTCGGGGTGCCCGATGCGTCCGCCGTGCTGGATCTGGAGGAACATCGGGCCGCCGCCGGCGGCTCGGACGGCCCTGGTGACCTGGCGCCATCCGTCGGTGTGGGCGTCGGTGTGCAGGGCGGTGATGTTCGGATACGTCTGGCCGGCCGCGTTCGGGGTGGCCGCCTCGGCGATGATCGCTCCGGCCGTGGCGCGCTGGGCGTAGTACTCGGCCATGAGCGGGGTGGGGGTGCCGTCGCGCTTCGCGCGGGTGCGGGTCATGGGGGCGACGACCAGGCGGTTCGCCAGCTCGTGCGTGCCGAGGCGGGCGGGTGTGAGGAGGGGGGAGGCGATCGTTTCGTGCGTCATGCGGTTAACGTAGAAGTTGACGCCGATGTAAGAATCAAAGGGAAATGATGTGATCTGCATCATGCGAATCGGTGAGCTGGCCCGGCGTACGGGCGTCAGCGGGCGCTCGTTGCGCTACTACGAGCAGGAGGGCCTGCTGCCCGCCGAGCGGACGCCGGGCGGGCACCGGGAGTACGCGGAGACGGCGGTGGCCCGGGTGCGGCGGATCCAGGAGCTCTACGCCGCGGGTCTGTGCAGCTCGAAGATCGTCACGCTGCTGCCCTCGCTGTGCGGGGAGGGTCCGGCGGGCGAGTCCCTGGTGGGCGAGTTGATGGTGGAGCGGGACCGCATCGATCGCATGATCGAGGATCTGCGGCGCTCCCGCTCGCTCCTGGACGCCGTCATCGACGGCGCCCGGCGGGACGGCGGGACGGGCACGCCGGCCGGTTGACCTGGAGTGTGCTCCAGGTGCGATTCTGGGCGGGTGAGCTACTCCCCGGCAGAGACCGCTGAGAAGAGCGGGTTCAGCATCGACACGTTGCGCTACTACGAGAAGATCGGGTTGCTGGCGGACATCGCGCGCAACTCGTCCGGTCGGCGGGTGTTCAGCGACGACGACCTGGTGTGGCTGAGGATGTTGCGGTGCCTGCGCGAGACCGGGATGCCGATCGCGGAGATGCTGCGCTACTCCGAGCTCGCCCGGGGCGGCGACGGGACCGTCCAGGAGCGTCTTGAGCTGCTGCGGGACCACGATCGGCGGGTGGAGGAGCAGATCGCCCGGCTGCGCGAGCAGCAGGAGCAGATCCACTGGAAGATCGGCTTCTACCAGGGGTCGCTCTGCGAGGCCGCTCCGGCCGAGGCCGTGCACGCGGGCGCCTGACCCCACCCGCCCCCGTTCAACCGCTACGGCCCCCGCTCGTCGCGGTCAGCGGCGGCCGGCGCGTGCCGGTCAGGAGTTCCTCCGCGCGGGCCCAGGTCGTGGGCGGGGCGAAGTCGTCGGTCTCCCAGGTGTGGGAGACGAGGGTGCCCCGGTCGCGGAAGCGGCGCATGATCGCGACGTGCGGTTTCCAGCCGACGAAGCGGAGCAGGTCGGCCTCGCCGCGCCAGACCGAGACCGAGCCGGTGCGGCGGCGGCCGGGGCTCGCCCAGAGCCAGAGGCCGACGGCGCCCTCCATGTCGGGCCAGGCGCGGCGGAGGTCCATCCCGGCCTTGTAGATCGCCGGGAAGTCGCGGGCCCTGCCGGTGAAGTCGGTGACGCTGACCAGGACCGTGCCCTCGGCGGCGACGGGGCCGCGGGTCCAGTGGGTCCTCCAGATCCTCATGGCGTGCGGCCGAGGAGGCTGAGCAGGCGCCTGCCGGGGGCGTCGCCCGGGGCGGACGCGACGGGCCTGTCGAAGCTCGCGCCGGGGCCGCGGCCGTCGTCGGGGACGATGGCGGCGACCTTGAGGGACGCGGTGAGCAGCTCCTCGGACGGCTCCCAGGGGGCGCCGATCGCGGTGGCGACGTCCCAGGCGTGGACGACCAGGTCGACGAAGTGGAAGCTGATCGCCAGGGCGGCGGGGAAGCCGCCGCCCTCGCGGACCTCGGGGAGGATGAACTCCTGGTCCAGGGACGCCTCGGCGAAGGCGGCCGTGACGAGTTCGGCGGACGTCTTCGCGGCGGCGACGTGGTCGGTGCCGAGGTCCCCGTCGCGCCAGTGGGAGAGGCGGGCGCCCTCACCGCGCGCGGCGGCGGCGAAGCCCTCGTCCTGGCTGACCTGGTGGCGGAGCAGGCCGTGCAGGGTCCAGTCGGCGCAGGGGGTCGGGAGTGCGAGCTGCGCGGGCCGCACCTGCTCGACGGCGGAGAGGTAGAGGTCGCACGCCTTCCGGTCCAGGGGGCGGAAGTCGGTGTTCAGTAGTTCGGAAAGCATGGTGCCCACGCTAGGAACCCGGAGAGGCCCAAGTACAGGGCCAAAATTGCAGGAATTGGCTGAGCCGATTTAGGGTCGGGGCGTGGATCTGCATGTGAGCCTGGAGGGCCGCAAGGACCTCGCCGGGCAGATCTACCGGCAGCTCCGCGCGGCGATCCTGGACGGGCGGCTGCGCGCGGGCGAGGCGCTGCCGCCGACGCGGGAGCTGGCGCGGCGGCTGGAGATCTCCCGCAACACGGTCGCGGTCGCCTACGACCGGCTGACGGCGGAGGGGTTCCTCGACGGGCGGGTGGGCGCCGGGACGTTCGTCCAGGAGGCCGGGCCGGTGTCGCGGGGGGCGCCGGAGGCGTCGCCGCTGCGGCCGCGGCCGATCTGGGACGAGATCACGGTGTGGCCCGCGTGGACGCCGGGCGTGCGGTGGGACTTCCGCGTCGGGGTCCCCGACGTGCGGCTGTTCCCCTACGAGTCGTGGCGGCGGATCATGGCGGGGCGGCTGCGGCCGTCGGCGCTGGACGACCCGGCCGCGGCGGGCGACCCCGCGGGGCTGCTCGACCTGCGGCGGGCCATCGCCCGGCACGTCGGGGTCTCGCGGTCGGTGCGGGCCGGGGCGGGCGACGTCGTCGTCACCTCGGGGATCCAGCAGGCCCTGGACCTGATCGTGCGGGTGCTGCTGGAGCCGGGGGACGTGGTGGCCGTCGAGGACCCGGGGTACCCGCCCGCGCGGCTGCTGCTGACGGCGGCGGGGATGCGGGTGCGGGGCGTTCCGGTGGACGCGGAGGGCCTGCGGGTCGACGCGCTCCCGGAGGACGCGCGGGCCGTCTACGTCACGCCGTCCCACCAGTTCCCGCTGGGCATGCCGATGTCGCTGCCGAGGCGGCGGGCGCTGCTCGACTGGGCGCGGCGGCGCGACGTGGTGGTCGTCGAGGACGACTACGACACCGAGTACCGCTACGCGGGACGCCCGATCGAGCCGCTGCAGAGCCTCGACGAGGACGGCCGGGTGCTCTACATGGGCACGTTCTCCAAGATCATGCGCCCGGTGCTGCGGCTGGGGTTCCTGGTGGCGCCCCCGTCGCTGCACCGGGCGTTCCGCATGGCGCGCTACGTCTCGTCCTGGCACGCGGACATGCCGACGCAGGCGGCGCTCGCCCGGTTCATCGACGAGGGCCTGCTGGCGCGCCACCTCCGCCGGTCGCGGCGCGAGTACCAGGCGCGGCACGAGCGGATCACGGAGCTGGTCGGCGCCGCGTCCGGCAGCGGGCTCACGGTCATCCCGTCGGTGGCGGGGCTGCACCTCAGCGCCACCCTCCCGGACGGGACGGACGACGCGGCGCTCGCCCGCCGCGCCCTCGCCGAGGGGATCGGGCTGTTCGCGCTGTCGGAGTTCGCCGTCACCGGGCGGGGCGGGCCGGGCCTGGTGCTCGGCTACGGGGCCGTGACGCTGCCGGAGATCGACGCGGGGTTCGGGCGGCTGCGCGAGGTCATCGCGGGACGGGTGTGACGCGGCGGCCGTCGGCGCCGAACAGCAGGATCCGGTCCAGGTCGACGGTCAGCGCGACGCGGTCGCCGCGGTTCGGGCGGCCGCCGGGCCCGGCGCGGAAGATCAGGTCGGAGCGGCGGTGGTGGCCGGCGTGCTCCTCGGGCGCGGGCTCGCCGCCGCCCTCGGCGCGCCCGCCCAGCAGGGCGCGGAGCCGGTCGACGAGGCGGGTCGGCTCGGGCTCGGGCGGGGCGGGCGGCGCGACCCGTCCGACCTCGCTCGCCTCGACGGTCGGGATGCCCGCCTCGGCGTAGGCGAGCCACTCGTGCCCGTGGAACTCAAGGGCCCGCACCTGCCCGGACAGGACGGTGCCGGGACGCGCCGGGGAGCCCGCCTCGATCGGGACCAGCGTGTCGGGCCGGATGCCGACGATCACCGACTGCCCGTGGTGGCTGATCAGCGACGCGGCGCGCGGGTCGTCCCAGGGGAGGTTGAGGCGCTGCGGGCCGAGGTCGAGCAGCAGGCCCTCGCCCTCGACCGCCCACAGCGTCGCCTGGAACATGTTCATCGGCGGGTTGCTGAGGAACGCCGCGACGAACGCCGTCGCGGGGTCGGCGTAGACCTGCTCGGGCGTGCCGACGTCCTCCAGGACGCCGTCGCGCAGCACCGCCATGCGGTCGGCCATCGTCATGGCCTCGACCTGGTCGTGGGTGACGTAGACGGTGGTGGTGCCGCTGGAGCGTACCAACGCGGCGATCTCGACGCGCAGCTCGGTGCGCAGGCCCGCGTCCAGGCTGGACAGCGGCTCGTCCATCAGGAACAGCGACGGCTCGCGGATCAGCGCCCGCCCGATCGCGGCGCGCTGGCGCTGCCCGCCCGACAGCGTGCCCGGCAGCCGGTCGATCATCGTGTTGAGGCCGAGCGCGCGGGCCAGCTCGACGACCTTCGCGGTCGCCTGGGCGCGGTCGTCGCCCGACACCTCCAGCGGGAACATCATGTTGCCCCGGACGGTGCGGTGCGGGTAGAGCGCGCCCTCCTGGAACACCATTGCCACGTTCCGATCCCGGGGTTGGAGCTCGTTGGCGACGGCTCCGTTCAGCCACAGGATCCCGGAGGTGATCTCCTCCAGCCCGGCGATCATGCGCAGGATCGTGGACTTGCCGCAGCCGGACGGGCCGAGGAGGACGAACAGCTCGCCGTCGTTGATGCGCAGCCGCATGTTGCGCACGGCGGTGTGGCCGCTGGGGTAGACCTTCTCGACGCCGTCGAGCACAACATCGGTCATGGGCGCCGCCTGGGGTGGGTCGAACTTTGGTGCGTCATTGCATCGTGCGACGCAGCGTTTGTCCATAGCCCACCCGGAGTTACTCGCGGTTAACCAGGCCGGGTTCGGCCAGGACCGAAATTAGGGGTCTTTGCCGAAGTCAAGGCCGTTCCCGCCCTTGCGGGTCCTCCTGGAGATCATCTCCCGTTCGTGCGAGGCTGCGTGGCAGGGCGGGGGCGGCGAACCGCGCGGGGGCTCCCTGACGGCTCGGCGCGGGCGCCGGGTTCCCGCCCGGCCCGTCCAGGGCCACCCGTCCAGGGTTCAGGAGGAGCTCTCCATGTCCGTCTCCCCACCGGCCGACTCCCACCACAGCGACGACCCCCCGTCCGGCGCGTCCCCGAGGTTCTCCCGGCGCGCCTTCCTGCACCACACCGGGGCGGGCGCCGTCCTGCTCGCGGGCGGCGCGCTCGCGGGCGGCACGGCCGCCGCCTCGCCCGGCGGCCGCGCGGCGCCGGCGGCGGGCGCGAGCGCCGGGATCGCCCCGGCCGACCTCGACCCGCTCGCCCTGCTCAAGCGCATGCTGGCCTTCGACACGCAGAACTTCGGCGAGGGCGGCGTCACCCGCCCGCACGCGGAGATGCTGAAGTCCGTCTGGGAGTCGGCGGGGGTCTCCGCCGAGATCGTCCCGACGCCGAAGAAGGACAACGTCCACCTCATCGCCCGGATCAAGGGCACCACCGCGGCGCCCCCGCTGCTGCTGCTCGGCCACTCCGACGTCGTCCCTGTGGAACGTGACAAATGGTCCGTCGACCCGTTCGCCGGGGTGGTGAGGGACGGCGAGGTCTACGGGCGCGGGGCGCTCGACATGAAGGGCGCCAACGCCGCGTTCATCACCGCGCTCCTGCGCCACCTCAAGGAGGGCGGGCGGTTCGACCGGGACATCATCGTCCTCACCGACTGCGACGAGGAGTCCGGGCCGTACGGCTCCGGATGGCTCGCCCAGAACCACTGGGACAAGATCAACGCGGGCATGGTCCTCACGGAGGGCGGCTGGTTCCTCGCCCAGAAGGACCAGAGGACGCCCATGCTGATCACCGTCACCCGCCAGGACAAGGTCTACTTCAACCTCGACCTCGTCGCGAACGGCACCGCCACCCACTCCTCCAAACCCAACCCGGACTCGGCCATCGCCAGGCTCTCGCGCGCGGTGGCCGCCGTCGACACCTGGCTGGCGCCGGTCGCGCTGACCCCCGTCACCCGCGAGTACTTCACCGCGCTGGCCAAGGCGACCCGTGACGCGCCGTTCCAGCGGGCGCTGCGGCTCCTGCTCTCGGCGCGCTCGCAGCACGCCCGGGAGCGGGCGGCGGCGCTGGTCGTCAAGCGCAGTTCCTATCCCTGGCTGCACAGCGCGCTGCTGCGCACGACGCACGCGTTCGTCATCGAGGACGCGGGCTACAAGGAGAACGTCATCCCCTCCACCGCCACGCTGCGCCTCAACTGCCGGGGCGTGCCGGGCGGGCAGCGTCCGCGCGAGTTCCTGGCCGAGTTCCGCAAGCGGCTCGCGGGCCGGGACGTGACCGTGAGGCTCGCGGGGAACCCCGGCGAGTCCGAGGAGGACGCGCTCAAGCGGCTGGACGCGACGTCCGCCAAGGCGCCCTCCAGCATCGACTCGCCGCTCTACACCGCGATCAGCGCCGCCGCCGCGAAGACCTACCCGGGCGCGGTGTTCGCGCCCGCGCTGTTCGAGGCGGGGACGAGCCTGGGGCCGTGGACGTCGCGGGGCGTGCCCGGCTACGGCGTCTACCCCTACGTCCTCGACAACGACCAGCTCGTCACGATGCACGGCAACGACGAGCGGATCTCCGTCGCCGCGCTCCAGCAGGGCACGGAGTTCATGTACCGGCTGTTCGACCGGCTCCGGGTCCGCTAGCGGCCGCCGCACGGCTCAGGGCCGTACGGCTCAGGGCCGCACGGCCCGGCCGATCGCGGGGTAGTCGACGACCAGGCCGTCCCGGTCGAAGACGATCTCCTCGGTGAACCCCGGGCTGGAGAAGCGGACCACGCTCCGGTCGCCGTCCCGGCGGAGGAAGGTGTACCTCTGCCGGGACGGCGTCACCACCAGGTCCGGGACCGATACCCACGCCATCAGGTACTCGCCCGAGGCGGCGGGGCCCGGCACGCCGTCCAGCAGGCCGTCGCGCAACACCGGCATCGTGTTGGTGAGCGGCGACAGGCCGAGGTCGCAGTCCAGGGCGCCGCGCAGCACGGTCGCGTCCCCGCCCGGCGGCGGCATCGGCACGTGCCCCTCGGCGCGGGCCGTCACCTTCCACTCGCCCTCGGGCCGGTTGACCAGTTCCAGCCATCTGCGCCACGGGCCGGTGCGGGCGTCCACGCCCGTCGCCCGGACGGCCAGCCGCGCCGTCACGTACCGGTCGCCCGTCGTCAGCTCGTACTCCAGGCGGTAGGGGAGCGGGTCCCCGCCGACGGCCGTCCCGGTCGCGGCCATCCGACCCTGGCCCAGCTCGGCCTCCGCGAGTTCCGCGCCCTCCGGCTTCACCCACACCAGCGATCTCCTCATACTCTCCAGTATCCGGCCCGCGCGGGTGCGGGGCGGGCAGCGGGCGCGGTGTGATGCGCCGGATGTCGTGGCACCGCCGTAGACTCCTTCGTCGTGGCAGGCCGGATTCGCAATGAGGACATCGCGCTCGTTCGGGAGCGGTCGTCCATCGACGCCGTGATCGGCGAGTATCTCCAGCTGCGCAGCGCGGGCGGCGGCAACCTCAAGGGCCTGTGCCCCTTCCACGACGAGAAGTCGCCCTCGTTCAACGTGACGCCCTCGCGCGGCCTGTACTTCTGCTTCGGCTGCGAGGCCGGCGGCGACGTCATCAAGTTCGTCCAGGAGATCGAGCACCTGTCGTTCTCCGAGGCCGTCGAGCGGCTCGCGGCCCAGGCCGGCATCCAGCTCCGCTACGAGGACGGCGGCGGACGCGGCCCCCGGCAGGACACCGGGCAGCGCGCCCGGCTGCTGGAGGCGCACAAGGCCGCCGCCGAGTACTACGTGGAGCACCTGTCCTCGCCCGAGGGCGCGATCGGCCGCAAGTTCCTGTCCGAGCGGGGGTTCGAGGCGGCCGACGCGGCCCACTTCGGCGTCGGGTTCGCGCCGCGCGAGTGGGAGGGCCTCGTCCGGCACCTGCGCGCGCGGGGGTTCGCCGACCGCGACGTCATCGCGGGCGGGCTCGCCAAGGAGGGCAGGCGCGGCCCGATGGACCGGTTCCGCGGCCGGCTGATGTGGCCGATCCGCGACCTGAGCGGCGACGTCATCGGCTTCGGCGCGCGCCGCCTCTACGACGACGATGACGGCCCCAAGTACCTGAACACGCCCGAGTCGCCGCTGTTCCACAAGGGCTCGGTGCTGTACGGGGCCGACCTCGCCAAGAAGGAGATCGCCCGGCGGCGGCAGGCCGTGGTGGTCGAGGGCTACACCGACGTGATGGCCTGCCACCTGGCCGGCGTCAAGACCGCGATCGCCACGTCCGGCACGGCGTTCGGCGACGACCACATCAAGATCCTGCGCCGGCTCCTGATGGACCAGGACGAGTTCCGCGGTGAGGTGATCTTCACCTTCGACGGCGACTCGGCCGGGCAGAAGGCGGCGCTGCGCGCGTTCGCCGACGAGCAGAAGTTCGTCACGCAGACGTTCGTCGCCGTCCAGCCGGACGGGCTCGACCCCTGCGACCTGCGGATCCGGCACGGCGACGCGGCGGTGCGCGACCTGGTCGCCTCCCGGCTGCCGCTGTTTGAGTTCGCGGTGCGCAGCGCGATCGAGCAGCACGACCTCGACACCGCCGAGGGGCGGCTCGGCGCCCTGGACGCCGCCGCCCCCGTCGTCGCCTCCATCAAGGACCGCGCGCTCCGCCAGATGTACGCGGTCAGCCTCGACCGCTGGCTCGGGATCATGGACGAGCAGTTCGTGCTCGGCCGCGTCCGCGAACTCGCGGCGCGGCGCCAGAGCCAGGGCCGCGGCCGCGCCGCGAACGGGCGCCCCGGCGACCCCCGCTTCGGAGACGACCGGGCGGGCGGAGCGCGGGCCGGAGGAGGCCGGCCCGGGAACGGGCAGGCGGCGAACGGCCACGGCGCGGCGGGGCAGGCCGGAAACGGCCGCGGCGCGAACGGGCACGAGGGCGAGGAGAACGGCGGCGCGGCGGGCCGTCCCGGCTACGACCCGAACGACCCCGAGGTGCAGCGGGAGCGCGAGTTGCTGAAGCTCGCCGTGCAGCGTCCGGCGGCGCTCGGACCGGGATTCGACGAGGTCCCGGCGGAGGCGTTCCTCGCGCCGCCGCACGCGGCGGTGCGGACGGTGATCGCGGCGGCGGGCGGCGTGACGGCGGCGGGCGCGGTCGCCGAGTGGGTCGCGCTGCTGCTGGAGCAGGCCCCGAACACGCAGGTCAAGGATCTGATCACGATGCTGGGCGTCGAGCCGGTGCGGTCCGCCCATGAATCGGATGACCGTTATGCCGTCGAACTGCTGGCCCGAATACAGGAGCGCCAGCTCACCCGAATGATCGCGGACGTGAAGTCTAAACTCCAGCGGCTGAATCCGGACGAGGCACCGGAGGAGTACGCCCGGCTCTTCGGCGATCTTGTCGCGCGTGAGCAGCAGCGACGGGTGTTGCGGGAACGGGGCCTTGGGGCACAGTAAGTCAAATGTCCGCAAAATAGGTCCTGTGATCTAGCCCGCATTTGACGCAAACTGTCTGCGTGGGCCCTTCGGTGCTGCCTAGCGAGGCGCCATCGGTTGATCAGGTGGCGGACCTCGTCGCACGCGGCAGAGAGCGCGGCGGTGTGACCGTCGATGACGTCGCTGCCGCGCTCGATCGCTCGGACTTGCCGGACGACTCCCTGGAAAGGGTCGTCCGGATGCTCGCAGAGCAGGGGGTGGAGGTCCTCGAATCTCAGCAGGAGACCGAGGACGTCGCGCGAGCGGATGAGGGAGACCTCGGCAAGCGGGCGCCGACCAGCGACCTGGTTCGGATCTACCTGAGAGAGATCGGTCGCGTACCGCTTCTCACGGCAGAAGATGAAGTAGAACTCGCGAAATCGATCGAGGCGGGGCTGTTCGCCGAGGAGAAGATGGCGCAGGTCGCGATCCTCTCCCGGGGCGAGCGCATCGACCTCGAACTGCTCGCCCGCGACGGAGTGCGGGCGAAGCAACGCCTGATCGAGGCCAACCTGCGGCTGGTGGTCTCGATCGCGAAACGCTATGTGGGCCGGGGAATGCTCTTCCTCGACCTCATCCAGGAGGGAAATCTCGGGCTGATCCGTGCGGTCGAGAAGTTCGACTACACGAAGGGGTTCAAGTTCTCCACCTACGCCACCTGGTGGATCCGGCAGGCGATCACCCGGGCGATCGCCGACCAGGCGCGGACCATCCGCATCCCGGTGCACATGGTGGAGACGATCAACAAGCTGGTCCGCGTGCAGCGCCAGCTCCACCAGGACCTCGGCCGCGAGCCGACCCCGGAGGAGATCGGCCTGGAGATGGGGCTCTCGCCCGTCCGGGTCGTGGAGATCCAGCGGATCGCGCAGGAGCCGGTGTCGCTCCAGTCGCCGATCGGCGAGGAGGACTCCGACCTCGGCGACTTCATCGAGGACGCGGACGCCGTCGTGCCGATCGAGGCGGCGGCGTTCATCCTGCTCCAGGACCAGCTGGAGGACATCCTCGGCACGCTGTCGGAACGGGAGCAGCGCATCATCCAGCTGCGCTTCGGCCTGACCGACGGGCACCCCCGCACGCTGGAGGAGGTCGGCAGGGAGTTCGGCGTCACGCGCGAGCGGATCCGCCAGATCGAGTCGAAGACCCTGGCGAAGCTGCGGCACCCCTCACGCGCGCAGATGCTCAGGGAGTACCTGGATTGAACCCCTGGCCGGGCGCCGGCTCGACGGTGGTCCTTCCGGCCGCCCGCCGGGAGGACCACGACGGTCGGTGCCGCGTGCCCGGGGGTGACGGCCGGGTGTCGCGGCCCCAACTGTCCGCCCGGTGGATTACCGTGGTCGCATGCTGATCGTGACGACTGACGGCGTGGCCGGATACGAGATCCGCAGCGTGCTCGGCGAGGTCCTGGGGACGGCCGTCCAGACCGATCAGGGCAGGGGCGGGCACGGGCAGCACGGGCAGCCCGGCAGCAGCGCGACGTTCCGGGTGACGGGCGAGCAGCCGTCGGCCGGGCTGGCGGCGGCGCGCCGCGAGGCGGTCGACCGGCTCGGCGAGGAGGCGCGCCGCAAGGGCGCGAACACGGTCGTCGGCATGCGCTTCGACACGGCCGCGGTCGGCGGCGGATACGAGGTGTGCGCCTACGGGACGGCCGTCTGGGCCGAACCCGCCGCGCAGGGCCGCGACCACATGCAGCAGATGCCGCAGCAGCAGCCCCCCTACCAGGGCCACCAGCAGGGCCACCAGCAGGGTCACCAGCAGGGCCACCCGCAGTCTCCTCAGCAAGGGCACCAGCCGGGCGGCCCGCCGATGGCCGCGCGCAACCTGACGATGGGGCTGCACGACCGTCCCCGCTGACCCTCGCGTCCCAGCTCACGGCCCCGCCGTGATCGGCTCGGGGGTGGGATGACTCACTGTCGCGGGGGCGACTTGACGGACTGAGGTTAGCTTTGGCTAATTTAGGCGAGCCTAACCAATTTGCCCGCCCTGGAGCCCCCCATGCGTCCTGTCCCCGTGCGTAGTGCCCCGGTACGTCGCGTCCCGGCGCGCCGCGCCTCCGCGCTCGCCATCGCCGGTGTCGCCGCCGTGTCGATGTCCCTCCTTTCGGCGTGCGGCGGTGACGACGGCGAGGCCGAGGCGACCGACTCCATCGCCGTCACCGCCACCGACGACTCCTGCGAGGTGGCGAAGAAGGACCTCCCGGCGGGCAAGACGACCTTCAAGGTCTCCAACAAGGGGTCGAAGGTCAACGAGTTCGAGGTGCTCAAGCCCGACGGCAAGATCCTCGCCGAGCGCGAGAACATCGGCCCCGGCACCAAGGTCGACTTCGTCGTGAGCCTCCCGGCGGGCACCTACAAGCTGCTGTGCAGCGCGGGGCAGACCGGCAAGGGCCCCTCGCAGGACATCACGGTCAGCGGCCAGGCGAACGGGACCGGCGACCAGCGGCTCACCAAGGCCGCCGCCGACTACAAGACCTACGTCATCGCCCAGGTCGACGACACGATCGCCAAGACGCGGCTGTTCGTGGACGCGGTGAAGAAGAACGACGTGGACAAGGCCAAGGAGCTGTACGCGCCGTCCCGCGTCGGCTGGGAGGCGATCGAGCCCGTCGCGGAGAAGTTCGGCGACATCGACCCGAAGGTCGACGCGCGCGAGGCCGACCTCAGCCCGGCGGAGAAGAAGGACTGGTCCGGCTGGCACCTGCTGGAGAAGGCGCTCTGGAAGGACGGCTCGGTCAAGGGCAAGGAGGAGTACGGCGACCGGCTGCTGGCCGACCTCGCCGTCCTGAAGGGGCGGCTGCCCGGCCTGACCCTCGACCCGGTCAACGACATGGCCGCCGGCGCCAAGGAGCTGCTGGACGAGGTCGCGACCGGCAAGGTCACCGGTGAGGAGGAGACCTTCAGCCACACCGACCTCGTCGACTTCAAGGCCAACGTGGACGGCGCGCGGAAGGTGTACGAGCTGCTCAAGCCGGTCGTCCAGGAGAAGGACGCGCAGCTCGCCAAGGACCTCGACGACAACTTCGGCGCGGTCGAGACGCTGTTGGAGAAGTATGAGAAGGGCGACGGCTACGTCTCCTACGACAAGGTCGGCAAGGACGACCGCAAGAAGCTCGCCGACGCCGTGAACGCGCTCGGCGAGCCGCTCTCCAAGCTCGCGGGGGCGGTGGCGAAATGACCGGCGCCGGTCCCGGGGACCGTCCCGAGGGGCAGGACGCGGCGATGCCCGTGACCGAACCCGCGGACGGGGCCGCGGTGTCGCGGATGTCGCGGCGGCGGATGCTCGGGTTCGGCGGCGCGAGCCTGCTCGTCGGCGCCGCCGCCGGGGCCGGGCTCGACCGGGTCGCGGTCGCCGAGGAGGACGACGACCCGGCGGCCGGCGGCGCCGTCCCCTTCCACGGCGCCCACCAGGCGGGCATCGCCACCCCCGTCCAGGACCGGCTGCACTTCGCGGCGTTCGACGTGACCACCGGCGACCGCGCGAAGCTCGTCCGGATGCTGAAGGACTGGACGGCGGCCGCCGCCGCGATGACGGCGGGCCGCCCGGTCGGGCAGGGCGCGACCGGCGGGCCCGCGGTGGCGCCGCCCGACGACACCGGCGAGGCCGAGGGGCTGCCGCCGTCCCGGCTCACGCTGACGATCGGCTTCGGCCCCTCCCTGTTCGCCAAGGACGGCAAGGACCGGTTCGGGATCGGCGCGCGGCGCCCGCCCGCGCTCGTCGACCTGCCGCACTTCCCCGGCGACAACCTCGACCCCGCGCGCAGCGGCGGCGACATCGCCGTGCAGGCGTGCGCGGACGACCCGCAGGTCGCGGTGCACGCGATCCGGAACCTGGCGCGCATCGGGTTCGGGGTCGTCGCGGTCCGCTGGTCGCAGCTCGGGTTCGGCAAGACGTCCTCGACGACGCCGGACGCGCAGACCCCGCGCAACCTGTTCGGCTTCAAGGACGGCACCGAGAACATCGCCGGGACCGACGACGCCCTGCTCGGCAAGCACGTCTGGGCGTCCGGAGGCGACGGCTCCGACTGGATGGCGGGCGGCTCCTACCTCGTCGCGCGCCGCATCCGCATGCACATCGAGACATGGGACCGCACGTCCCTGCGCGAGCAGGAGGACATCTTCGGCCGCAGCAAGGGCGAGGGGGCCCCGGCGGGCGCGCGCAAGGAGCGCGACGCGATCGTCCTGTCGCGGATGAAGCCCGACGCGCACGTCCGCCTCGCCCACCCCGACTCCAACGGCGGGACGCGCATCCTGCGGCGCGGCTACTCCTTCACCGACGGCTCCGACGGCCTGGGACGCCTGGAGGCGGGCCTGTTCTTCATCGCCTTCCAGCGCGACCCGCGCACGGGGTTCATCCGCGTGCAGCAGTCCCTGGCCACGGACGCGATGAACGAGTACGTCCAGCACGTGGGCTCCGGCGTCTTCGCCTGCCCCCCGGGCGTCAAGGAAGGCGGCTACTGGGGCGAGACCCTGTTCGGATAGCCCCTAGGAACCCGCTCGTTCCGCGCGGATGCGGGTGACGACGTCACCGGCGGCGGTCTTGATGGCGTCCAGCTCCCGCAGGTAGGCCCAGTAATCGGGGTGGGCTCCGGTGAGCGTCCCGGGGGCCCGCTCCAGCCGTTCGACGAGCGAGTCGAGGACGCGGGCGTGCCGCGGCGCGGCGCCGCCGGGCTGCGCCATGGCGAGGCGCTGCGCGTCGCGGACGGCGAACCGCACCGACTCCACCGGCGCCGCGGGGTCGGCGGCGACGGCCTCCAGCTCGGCGACGCGGCCCGTGACCTGCCCGGCGCGGCGGTCGGCGGCGTTCAGCTCGGTGCGCGCGGCGGTGAGCGCCTGCTGCGCCTGCTTCCACTCGGCGCGGGAGACGTGCGCGGACGCCTCGTTCAGCCGCTCGCGGGCCCGCGTGACCCCCGACTCGATGGCCTCGGGCGCGCCGCGCAGGTCCTGCCAGCACGCCTGCGAGTAGCCGCGCAGCAGCGTCTTCATCGCCCGCCTGACGGGCTCCATGCGGCCCGCGACGACGTCCACCCTGGTCCGCACGGACGCGAGCGAGTTGCGGACCTTCCCGGCCATCCGCGGCAGCTCCGCGGCGGCCTCCCGGGCGGCCTCGGCGATCGCGCGGGTCTCCTCGGCCGCGCGCAGCGCGCCGTCGAGGCCGAGCCCGCCGAGCCCCTGCGCGCCGAGCCGGGCCAGGCCCTGCTTCGCGCGGGCCAGCTCCGCCTCGGGGTCGGAGGCGTCCATCCCGGCCTCCCTGGCGGCGGCCACGGCGGCCTCGGCGGCGGCGACGGCGTCGCGGGCGGCGGCCAGGCGGGGCGGAAGCCGGTCGAGCGCGGCCTCCAGGCGCGCCATCCCCGGCGCGAGGCGCTCGGCGAACCCGTTCAGGTCGCGCGCGACCTGCTGCAACCGCTCGGTGGACGCGACGAACGCGCGCCGGGCGGCGTCGTACTCGGCGGCCGTCCGCTCCTGGTCGTCGAGGTCGTGGGCGTCCAGGACGGAGATGTAGGCCACCGAGGCGGCGTCGGCGGACTCGGCGAGCGCGGTGAACTCCCGCCGCGCCGGGGCCGCCGCGGCCGCGTCGAGGTCCTCGAAGACGGTGACCCGGCCGTCGAGGTACTTCTGCGCCTGGTCCATGTCGTAGAAGGCGGCGGCGGCCGCCTCGCGCGCCTCGATCGCGGCGGCCGCCGCCTGCGCGCCCCGGCCACGCCGCCGCTGGTCGCCCGGTCCCCGCAAGACCGCCCCCCTCCTTCGCCTCGTGCCCAGTCTGGCGCAGTCGGAGCGCTTTCGCGTACCCCGGCCCCGGCCGTGTGACGAGCCCCCCTGAGGTAATGCCTTCGCAACGTAGGGAACGGATAGCATCACTGCTACGTCGATATAGCGTGACGCCCGGGGCGTCCGATACGGCATGCGATCTTGGAGGAACACAGTGGGCGTCAGTCTCAGCAAGGGCGGCAATGTCTCGCTCACCAAGCAGGCACCGGGGCTGAGCGCGGTGACCGTCGGCCTCGGCTGGGACCTGCGGACCACGACCGGCACCGACTTCGACCTGGACGCCTCCGCCCTGGTGCTGGACGCCGCCGGGAAGATCCTCACCGACCAGCACTTCGTGTTCTTCAACAACCTGCGCACCCCGGACGGCGGCGTCGAGCACACCGGCGACAACACCACCGGCGAGGGCGAGGGCGACGACGAGCAGCTCAAGGTGAACTTCGGCGCGCTGCCCGCCACCGCCGAGCGGGTCGCGTTCGCGGTGTCGATCTACGACGCCGACACCCGCGGCCAGAACTTCGGGCAGGTCCGCAACGCCTACATCCGCGTCCTGAACCAGAGCGACGGGGCGGAGATGGCGCGCTACGACCTGTCCGAGGACGCCTCGATGGAGACCGCGATGGTCTTCGGCGAGCTGTACCGGTCGGGCGCGGAGTGGAAGTTCCGCGCCGTCGGCCAGGGCTACGCCTCGGGCCTGGCCGGGATCGCCACCGACTTCGGCGTCAACCTCTGACCCCGCGTCCGGCCGGGCCCGCGTCCGGGCGGGCCGGCCCGGACGCCCCTCGCATCCGTCCAGCATCCGTCCAGCACCCATCCATCACCCGTCCATCACCGAACACGATCCGATCGTCCTCACCGGACCCCACCACGGGAAGGGAGTGGCCCGAATGGGAGTCTCACTCGCCAAGGGCGGCAACGTCTCGCTGACGAAGGCCGCCCCGAACCTGAGCGCCGTGTCCGTCGGCCTCGGCTGGGACGTGCGCGCCACCACGGGCGCCGACTTCGACCTCGACGCCTCGGCGCTGATGCTCGACGCGTCCGGCAAGGTCATGTCCGACCAGCACTTCGTGTTCTTCAACAACCTGAAGAGCCCGGACGGGTCGGTCGAGCACACCGGCGACAACCTGACCGGTGAGGGGGAGGGCGACGACGAGTCGATCAACGTCGACCTCACCGGTGTCCCGGCCGAGTGCGAGCGGGTCGTGTTCCCGGTGTCGATCTACGACGCCGACAACCGGCAGCAGAACTTCGGCCAGGTCCGCAACGCGTTCATCCGCATCGTCAACCGCGCCGACGGCAACGAGCTCGCCCGCTTCGACCTCACCGAGGACGCCTCCACCGAGACGGCCATGGTGTTCGGCGAGCTCTACCGCCACAGCGGCGAATGGAAGTTCAGAGCCGTCGGCCAGGGGTATGCCTCGGGTCTCGCCGGCATCGCGATGGACTTCGGCGTCAACGTCGGCTGAGGGCCGGCCTTCCCCGCACGCCGGCCGGCCCGTCGCGGGCCGTCCTCCCTAGCAGAAATACGCGCATGATTCTTCGCACCTTCGGGTGGTCCTTCGTCGTCACGGTCGTGGGCCTGCTGATCGCTCTGCTGTACGGCAACGCCACCGGTCTCGCGCTGGTGGCCGTGCTGGCCGTCCTTGAGATCTCCCTCTCGTTCGACAACGCCGTGGTCAACGCCAAGGTCCTCGACCGGATGAGCGAGTTCTGGCAGAAGATCTTCCTGACCGTCGGCATCGCCATCGCCGTGTTCGGCATGCGGCTGGTGTTCCCGCTGCTCATCGTGGGGATCACCGCCAAGCTGAACCCCGTCGAGGCCGTCGACCTGGCGCTCAACGACTCCCACCGGTACCACGAGCTGATGAACGACGCCTACCCGATGATCGCGGCGTTCGGCGGCATGTTCCTGATGATGCTCTTCCTGGACTTCGTGTTCGAGGAGCGGGCCGAGAAGTGGCTGCCGTGGCTGGAGAAGCCGCTCGCCCGGATCGGCAAGCTGGACCAGCTCGCGGTGGTCGTCGCGGGCGGCTCGCTGGCGTTCGTGGCGTGGCTGTCGGCCGACGACCCGGGCAACGTCATGATCGCGGGTGTGCTCGGCATGGTGACCTACATCCTGGTCAACGGGCTGGGCGAGCTGTTCTCCGAGGCGGGCGACGACGAGGACGACGAGGACGGGGACGAGGACGGCGCGGAGGGCGCCGAGCGGGGCTCGTCCGGGCGGTCCGGGCCGAGTCCGCTGGCGCTCGCCACCGGCAAGGCGGGGTTCTTCCTGTTCCTCTACCTGGAGGTCCTGGACGCCTCGTTCAGCTTCGACGGCGTCATCGGCGCGTTCGCGATCAGCACCGACCCGATCATCATCGCGCTGGGCCTCGGCATCGGCGCCATGTACATCCGGTCGCTGACGGTGTTCCTCGTCCGCAAGGGCACCCTGCACGAGTACGTCTACCTGGAGCACGGCGCGCACTGGGCGATCGGCGCGCTGGCCGTCTGCATGCTGGTCAGCATCGGCCACCACGTCCCCGAGTGGATCACCGGTGGGCTCGGCGCGGGCCTGATCATCGCCGCGTTCGTGTCGTCGGTGGTCCGCAACCGGGGCGCGGGCGGCGGTCCGGCCGCCGAGGCCGGTGAGGACGAACGGCTCCACGCGGGCAAGGTCTGAGCGGCGGGGTCCGGCCGGCTCTGATCAGCCGGGTTTGATCAGCCGGGCCTTGCCGAAGCGTTCTCACCCCGCGTTCATCCGTAGGAATCACCACCGAAGGAGCCGACGATGTCGATCTCGTTGCAGAAGGGGCAGAGGGTCTCCCTGGACAAGCCCGGCGGAGGCACGCTCACCCGGGTCAGGATGGGCCTCGGCTGGGACGCGGTCGCCAAGAAGGGCCGGTTCGGCAAGTCCAAGGCCCAGTCCATCGACCTGGACGCGTCCTGCCTGCTGTTCGACGGCAGCGGCAACCTCGCCGACCAGGTGTGGTTCCGCCAGCTCCGCAGCAAGGACGGCTCGGTCCTGCACACCGGCGACAACCTGACCGGCGCGGGCGAGGGCGACGACGAGGTCATCAACGTCGACCTCCAGGGCGTCCCCGCGAACGTCGTCCAACTGGTGTTCACCGTGAACTCCTTCACCGGCCAGGACTTCTCGCAGATCGAGAACGCGTTCTGCCGCCTGGTGGACGAGAGCACCGGGCAGGAGATCGCCCGCTACGACCTGAGCGGCGCGGGCGAGCACAACGCGCAGATCATGGCGAAGGTGTCGCGGGACGGGGCGGGCTGGTCGATGACGGCGATCGGCGCGACCGCGAACGGCCGCACGTTCCAGCACCTCCTCCCGGACGTGGCGCCGCACCTGTGACACCGGCCGTACCGCCGGTCTGAACGCGGGGGCGCGGGGTTCGGGGCCCACGGGGGATTTGTGACGAACGGTGACAGTATCGTCACGTGCCGTTCCAGTGGGGTCGATCCGCGCTTCCCGTGCCCGGTGCCACCGGTGAATGCATGCCCTCGGCGTCTATTCTTGAAGGGTTCCGGGGGAGGGTCCGATAGGCGGCCGACGATCCGCGCGCAGCGGTCTGATCCTGAGGGGAACTTTGTGAATGCGGCATTTCGATCACGTTGACACCGCGCATCGCAAGCACCTCTTCTACCGGCATCCGCGGTGCTTCGACCGGCACGACGAGCCGGAGGTGCTCGCGGTCGCGCTGGGCGCGACGCTCTACTGCCCCGCGACGCGTCCCCTCCTCGCCGGCGACATCGAGAAGGCCGCGCGGCGGGGCGTGATGAGCATGGTCGTGTGCCTGGAGGACTCGGTCGCCGACGACGAGGTCCCGGCGGCCGAGGCCAACGCGGTGGCGCAGCTGCGGGAGCTGCGGCGCCGCGGCACCGAGCTGCCGCTGCTGTTCATCCGGATCCGCGAGCCCGGCCAGGTGGGCGACCTGATCGCCCGGCTCGGGGAGGCCGCGTCGCTGGTCACCGGGTTCGTCCTGCCGAAGTTCACGGGCGTGACGGGTGGAGCGTTCCTGGAGGCGCTGGAGGAGACGTCCGCGCGCACCGGGCTGCGGCTGCTGGCGATGCCGGTGATCGAGAGCCCGGAGGCGGTGTACAGCGAGACGCGCACCGAGCTGCTGAACGACGTGGCGCGGCTGCTCGCCAAGCACCGGGAGCGGATCCTCGCGGTGCGGCTCGGCGCCACCGATATGTCGGCGGCCTACGGGCTGCGCCGCCCGCCGGACCTGACGATCTACGACATCCGCCCGGTCGCGAGCGTGATCTGCGACGTCGTCAACGTCCTCGGCCGCGTGGACGGCAGCGGGTTCGTCGTGACGGGCCCGGTGTGGGAGTACTTCTCGGCGGGCGAGCGGATGTTCAAGCCGCAGCTGCGGCAGTCGCCGTTCGACCGGCAGCACGCCGCGCCGCTGCGGCAGCGGCTGATCACCTCCGACCTGGACGGGCTGATCCGCGAGGTGCACCTGGACAAGGCGAACGGCCTCACCGGCAAGACCGTGATCCATCCGAGCCATGTGGCGGCCGTGCACGCACTGTCGGTCGTGACGCACGAGGAGTACAGCGACGCCGCCGACATCCTGGGCGTCGCCGGAGGGGGCGTCATGGCCAGCGCGTACGCGAACAAGATGAACGAGGCGAAGCCGCACCGCGCGTGGGCGGAGCGGCTGATGCTGCGCGCCCGGGTGTTCGGGGTCGCGGCCGAGGACGTCACGTTCGTCGAGCTGCTGGACGCGGCGGGCAGCCGGTGACCTGGCCGGGGGAGTGGGTCGCGGCCCGCCTGGACGTACGGCTGGCCGACGGCGCGGCGGCGGCCGGTGCGGGGCTGGCCGATCTGGCCGATCTGGCCGATCTGGTCGGGCTCGCGGTCCGGCGGAACCCGCGCCGGGCGCATCTGCTGGTGTCGGCCGTGCTGGGCAAGCACGTCCCGACCGACCCGCGCCTCGTCTACGGTGCGGGGCTCCTGCTGGGCGATCTCGTGCGCGCGCGGCTGCGCCCGGAGGAGCCCCGCGGCGGGAGGTTCCTCACCGGCGCGCTCCGCGGCGTGGACGGCGCGGCCGCACGGCTCCGCGACGCCCTGCGGACGCCCGCCGCGCCCGTGGACGCCTTCGTGCTCGGCTACGCGGAAACGGCGACGGCGCTGGGGCATTCCGTCGCGGACGCTCTGGGCGGCGCCTACTACCTGCACTCCACGCGCCGTCCGGTCGGGGGCTTCTCCACCTACGGCGGGTTCGAGGAGGAGCACAGCCACGCCACGAGCCATCTGCTGCTGCCGGGCGACCCGTCCGCGCTGGACCGGGACGTGCCCGCCGTGCTGGTGGACGACGAGCTGTCCACGGGGCGGACCGTCCTCAACACGATCGAGGCGCTGCACGCCGTCCGCCCGCGCCGCCATTACGTGCTGGCCGCGCTGGTCGACCTGAGGGGCGAGGACGACCGCGCCCGCATGCGGGCGCTGGCCGACCGCCTGGGCGTGCGCATAGACGCCGTGGCGCTCGCCCACGGCCGTGTGGAACTGCCGGAGGGGGTTCTGGAGGCGGGGCAGGCGCTCGTGGCCGAACTGTCCACCCGGGCCTTGCCGGAGGCCGCCCCGGGCCGCTTCGACGTGACCCGCGTGTCCGTGCACTGGCCGCGCGGCCTGCCGGACGGCGGGCGGCACGGGTTCCTGCCCTCCCACCGCGCGCACCTGGAGAAGGAACTGCCGCGCATGGGCGACGCCCTCAAGGGGCACCTCGGCGGCGCCGCCCGCGTGCTCGTGCTCGGCTTCGAGGAACTGATGTACGCGCCCCTGCGGCTGGCGGAGGCGCTCGCGGACGCGCTGCCGGGCGTGGACGTCCGGTACTCGACGACGAGCCGGTCGCCCGTCCTGGCCGTGGACGACCCGGGCTACGCGATCAGGTCCCGGCTGGCCTTCCCCGCGCACGACGACCCCGCCGACGGCACACGGGAGCGCTACGCCTACAACGTGGACGCGTCCTTCGACACGATCGTGTTCGTCGTGGACGACGTCGGCGACACCGGCGACCTCGCCCAGGGCCTCCTGGAGATGCTGCGAGCGCTCGCCCCGGTGCTGCTGGTGACCGTCCCCTCCCACCGGAGCACGCCGTGAACCTCCCCACGCCGCTCTACGGCCCGCACTTCGGCAGCTATCCGGCGGAGGACGTCGCGTGGCTGCTCAAGGACCTGTCCCACGCGCGCCTGGAGGCGCCCACCGAGGAACGCGAGGCGGCGATCCAGGCGGGCCGCGCGCACTACGCCGAGTCGCTGCCGGTGGAGTACCAGCCGGGCCCCGAGTACCGGCGGCTGTTCCAGCGGACGCTGGAGGAGTCGGCGGAGCGGCTCGCCTACGCGGCGGGCCTGGTCGGCGAGACGATCCTCGCCGAGCGCGGCCCGGACGCCGTCCTCGCCTCGCTGGCCCGCGCCGGGACGCCGGTCGGGATCCTCGTCCGCCGCTGGGCGCGGTTCGCCCACGGCCTCGACCTGCCGCACTACGCCGTCAGCATCGTCCGGGGGCGGGGCGTCGACACCGTCGCGCTGCGGTACCTGGCCGAGCACCACGACCCGTCCGCGGTCATGTTCGTGGACGGCTGGACGGGCAAGGGCGCCATCTCCCGCCAGCTCATCGCCGCGCTGTCCGAGGACGCCCCCTGCGGGGACGTCGCCGCCCGGTTCTCGCCGGACCTCGCCGTCCTGGCCGACCCGGGGCGGTGCACGCCCCTCTACGGGACCAGGGACGATTTCCTGATCCCGTCGGCGTGCCTGAACTCCACCGTGTCCGGTCTCGTCAGCCGGACGGTCCTGAACGACGAACTGATCGGCCCCGGTGACTTCCACGGGGCGAAGTTCTATGCGGACCTCGCCGCCGACGACGTCTCCGCCCATTTCCTCGACACCGTGTGCGCGCGCTTCGCGGACGTCGCCGAGCGGGTCGCGAAGGACTTCCCGGACCTGCGCGCATCCGACCGCGCCCCCGACTGGTCGGGGTGGGAGGCGGTCCGCAGGGTCGGCGCCGCCCACGGCGTGGACGACCTCAACCTCATCAAGCCGGGCGTGGGGGAGACCACCCGGGTGCTGCTGCGCCGCGTCCCCTGGAAGGTGCTCGCCCGCCCCGGCGCCGAGGCCGATCTGACGCATATCCGCGTCCTCGCGGAGGAACGCGGCGTGCCCGTCCTGGAAACGGACGACATCCCGTACGCGTGCGTGGGCCTGATCCACCCCAAGTTCGGCAAGGGAGCCGTCCAGTGACCGTCCTGGTGTGCGCGGACCTCGACCGCACGCTCATCTACTCCGCCGCCGCGTTCGCCCTGGAGGGGCCCGACGAGGCCATGCCGCGCCTGCTCTGCGTCGAGTTCTACCAGGGCGCCCCGCTCTCCTACGTCACGGAGACGGCCGCGCAGACCCTGGAGGCGCTCGCCAGGGCCGCCGCGTTCGTGCCCACGACGACGCGGACGCCCGAGCAGTACGGCCGCGTCCACCTGCTGGAGAAGCCGCCCGCCTACGCGATCTGCGCGAACGGCGGGCACCTGCTCGTGGACGGCCAGGACGACCCGTCCTGGTCGGCCGAGGTCCGCGCCCGGGTCGGCTCCGGATGCGCGCCGCTCGCCGAGGTCCAGGACCACCTGGTCCGCGTCGGCGGCGACTTCGTCCTGAAGCGCCGCACCGCCTCCGGCCTGTTCGCCTACCTGGTCGTCGACCGCGCCGCGCTCCCCGCCGGCTGGGTCGAGGACCTCACCGGCTGGTGCGCCGAACGCGGCTGGCGCACGTCCCTCCAGGGGCGCAAGGTCTACTGCCTGCCCGCGTCGCTGACCAAGTCGGCCGCCGCCGCCGAGGTCGCCCGCCGCACCGGCGCGTCCCGCATGCTCGCCGCCGGGGACTCGCTGCTGGACGCCGAACTGCTCGCCGCGGCCGCCGCGTCCGTCCGTCCTGCGCACGGCGAACTGCACGACACCGGCTGGACGTCGCCGACCGCCGCCGTCACCGCGTCCCGCGGGATCCGCGCGGGCGAGGAGATCGCCGCCCGGCTCCTCGACCTCGTCGCGTCGGAATAATCACAACAAATAGGACAATCGGCGCCAGGGGCTCGTCGTGGGCCGCTTCCCCGGTCACAATCACGGTGAGGATCCGAGCGGGGAGGTCACCCTGAGCGCATGAGCCCCCGACTCACCGGCGACGAGACCGCGCTGTGGCAGGCCGCGGCCCGCGTGCTGGACGCCAACTGGACCGGTGCCGCCACCGCCGCGTCCCCCGGCCTCTACCCGCACCAGTGGAGCCTCGACTCCGCCTTCGTGAGCATGGGCCTGGCCCGCCACCGCCCCGCCCGCGCCGAGGCCGAGCTGCTGTCGCTGTTCCGGGGCCAGTGGGCGGACGGGATGCTCCCGCACCTCGTCTTCAACACCACCCTCGCCCGGCGCGCGTTCTTCCCGGGGCCCGACCTGTGGCGCAGCGAGGACCAGCCGGGCGCGCCCCGGGGCGTGCACACCTCCGGCCTCACCCCGCCCCCGCTGCACGCCCTCGCCGCGCTCCGCCTGTACGAGTGCGCCGCCGACGGGGACGCCGGCCGCGCGTTCCTCGCCCGCCTCTACCCGATGCTCGTCGCCCAGCACCGCTACCTCGCCCGCCACCGCGACCTCGGCTCCGGCGGCCTCATCGCGATCTGCCACCCCTGGGAGTCGGGCCAGGACAACAGCCCCGCCTGGGACCGGCCCCTCGCCGCGCTCCAGCTCCCGCCCACCGCCTACGCGCCCGCCCGCGTCCCCCGCGCCCACCCCACCGGCGAGGACCACGACCGCTACGTCCGCCTCGTCACCCTCATGCGCGACGCCGGATACCGGCCCGGCTACCTCCGCGACGCGCACCCGTTCGCCGTCGAGGACCCCCTGGTCAACGCCACCTACCTCGCCTCGACCCACGCCCTCGCCGAACTCGCGGCGCTCGTCGGCGCCGACCCCGCCCCCCACCGCGACGGCGCGCAGCGCATCCACGACGCCCTCCTCGACCGGCTCTGGGACGCCGAGACCGGCTGCTTCCGGGGCCGCGACCTGCGCGACGGCCGCCTGCTGCCCGTCATCACGGCGGGCTCGTTCGGCCCCCTGCTGGACCCGGGGCTGCCGTCCCCGATCGTGCGCAGCCTCGTCGACCTGCTCCTGTCGGCCCGCTTCGCCGGGGCCGCCGGATACCCCGTCCCCACCTGCGACATCCAGGCCCCCGCCTTCGACCGCGGCGGCTACTGGCGCGGCCCCACCTGGGTGAGCACGAACTGGCTGCTGTGGTACGGCTCCCTCGGCCACGGCCTGCCGGTGATCGCCGACCTGCTCTACGGGTCGACGATGCGCCTCGTCCGCCAGTCCGGCTTCCGCGAGTTCTTCGACCCCTTCGACGGGACCGGCCGCGGCTCCCACGACCACTCCTGGTCGGCCGCCCTCGTCCTGGACCTCCTCGGCGCCCGGCACGCCCCCCAGGCCGTCTGATCGCCTACGGTTGGGGCATGCGCCTACTCCGAGGCCGGGTGCCCGCCGGCGTCACCCTGGAACGCGGCGAACGCGTCCTCGCCTCCGCCGCCACCCGGGGCGGCTCCCACGTCGCGGCCACCACCACGGCCCTGCACGTCCCGACCCCCGAGGGCGGCTTCACCCGCGTCCCGTGGGAGCGCGTCGACCACGCCTCCTGGAAGGACGGCTGGCTCCACGTCCAGGAGACCTCGGGGGGCGCCGAGCACCACGTCCGCCTGACCGACCCGGGCTCGGTCCCCGAGACCGTCCGCGAACGCGTCACCGCGACCGTCGCCGTCAGCCACCAGGCGCGGCTCCCCGGCGGCGGCAAGGTCCGCATCGCCGGCCGCCGCCCCGCCACCGGCGGCGACGTCCGCTGGTCCTTCGTCTTCGAGGCGGGCCTCGACCCGGACGACCCGGGCCTGCGCGCCCAGGCCGAGCAGATCCTGGAGGACCTGCGCCGCCAGACCGGCCTCTAACCGGGCCGGACCGAGGGCTCCTCGGCATCCTGCCCGCCCTGATGCGGCACGCGCTCCTTCGCCGACGAGGCGATGCTCCCGGCCTTGCCCTTCGCCGCCTCGGCGACCTCGCCGCCCTTCAACCGCAGCCGCTCCGTCGCGTCCTGCACGCTCGGGTTCTCCGACACCTGCCGCGACCACCGCTTGAGCTGCTCGAACCGCTCCCGCCCGGCCCGCGTCCCGAGGACGTAGCCGACCGCGGCGCCCGCGATGAACGTGTACTTCATGTCAACTCCCAGGTTCCTGCGGGTAACGTGCCCCGACCCCTACCCACGATCGGCCCCTCCACCCGCCCACCCGGAAACGCGTGCGCGAACAGCCCCGGACATGCGCTAACCTAGACCCGCCGCCGGGGCCCCGCCCCGACCCGGCATCACGATCCCGCGTAGCTCAATCGGCAGAGCAGCCGGCTGTTAACCGGCAGGTTATTGGTTCGAGTCCAATCGCGGGAGCAAGAACATGCTCCCATGTCGCAGGTCAGGCCCCGTCCGCAAACCCGGACCGGGGCCTTTCTCATCCCGTCTGGCTAGCATCCGTCAATCTCCTCCGGAAAGATGCGGTCCATCTCGGTCGCGCCGTCCTGCAGGACTGGCCGGAGTCGATGCCGGTACACCATCTCAGTGCCCCGGATGCCCATGACCTCCCGATGTCCGACAGCGGCGAGTGGCTGTGCCGCAACTCCCACGCGTAGGCGACCCGGCTCTTCGGGAGTCCCGCAGGACGCTCATAGGCTGGCGCTCGTTTCCGTCCGGAAGGAGAGGTCGTCATACGGGGAGCCAGGTGTCGCGTTCGGTGTTATACGACGGGGGACCAGCGCGGCGCCTCCACTTCTTCGGTGCGCGCCCCCGATGAGAGGGACAGGACGACGTAGGCGCGAATGCCCATGCGCCCATAGGTCTCGGTCGCGTCGAGGAGCGTGATCGACTGATGGAAGTTCAGTGCCTGGACTGTTGTCCGGCCTGCCCCGTGGGCGCCTCGCAGAGCAGCATGATGCTCCGCTCCACCCCGCTACGCGCTTGCGTTCGGCGATGATCTTTTCAGGATGCAGTCGTCTTGTCGTCCTGTCCTGCGATCCCGTGGGCGGCCAATTTTCGCTCCCTGCTTTACGGCGGGTGTCTTCGCTCGGCAGTTCGTCGTCGCGGCGTGGAACTCCTCGTGGAGATAGACCATTCCGAGCGGGCAACTTTGCGACGGGCGGCCGTATTGGGTCATGGTCTGATGTTTCGGTGTGTGGGGCCTGGTGGACCTTGATGCTGGAATCATGAGTGGTGGGGCTCGTCGGCGGCCGGTCTGGTTTGTGCTGCTCTTGGTGGGGTCCGGTGGGGTGGCGGCGGTGGTTGGGGAGGGGGCTTTGGGTGGTTGGACGGGGGTTGAGTTTGGTTCGGGTGAGGAAGGCGGCGGGCACCGCGCATCGTTCGTCCTCGGAGGCGAAGGGGGGATGTAAGCCCATTCGCGGGCGAGTGTGCCGTTGTAGCGTTCGCCCTTGCCGTTGGTGCGCGGTGTGTAGGGCCGGGTCCGCTTGTGGCGGGTGTCGGTGGCTGCGAGCGCGTCGGCACAGATGGTGGATCAATAGCAGGAGCCGTTGTCGGTGAGACCCGCTCGATGGCCGTCACGTCGTACTTGGCGAAGAACGCAACCGCGCTGCGCCAGAACGCCGCTGCGGTGGTGCCGCGTTCGTCGTCCAGGGTCTCGGTGTAGGCGAGCCGCGAATGGTCGTCGACCGCCGAATGGAGGTAGGTGCAGCCAACCCTCCCGGTGCCCGGTCCGACGCGCTTGGACGCGAGGGCCTCGCGGCTGCCGACGCCGTGGACGCGCCAGCCGCCAGCGGGGATGCGCCCGAACTTCTTCACGTCCGCATGGATCAGTTCGCCAGGCCGGTCGTGCTCGTAGCGGACGACCTCCCGCAGAGCCTCGCCGGTCGGCGGGTCGATGTCGCGGAGCCGGTTGAGGCCGCAGCGGACCAGGATCCGGTGGACGGTCGCCGTCGCCAGGACGGCGCCGTGACGGCGATCGAGTTCGGCGGCGATCCGAGCAGGATCGCGGAAAAAGTCGTCCACGATCTCATGCCCCTCCAGGTCCTCAGGCGGAGCACGGACGGGTCCTGTAGAACATGAGGTCGTCAGCCACCTCACTGTAGGGGCCAGCCCAAACCACAAGGATTGACCCACTCTTCAGGTGACTTCCCAGCGACTGGGCTGACTGAGGGCGAACTCCATATCGAGGACCCTATGGCCCCCTACTTGCCGACATGGTCGGGGCCTGCCGGTCTGGCCGGAGGCCGATACATATCAGGACTTGGGCCGATTATCGTGCCAGTTGCCGGTCTTGTTGCAGGTCGCGTAGAGCTGGTTTTCTGCCCCTATGCTGCGGTCTCGAAGCTTGTCACGGGCTTGTTGCTCGGGGTTCTCGGGATTATAGGTTGTGCCGGGTTTGACCTTTGCATGCGCTTCCCAGTTCTCGGCGATGATTCCCACTTGATCGGCTAGATTCCTGTCCTTGAGCTTCGCCCGGAGGGTCCGAAGCTGCGCGGCGAACTTGGCCTCATCGAAGTCAGCATCCACGGGTACGTTGACGGTCTTGTCGATCATGGCGCACTCGGAGGACAAGCGATCGTCGCTGCTGGAACAGCCCGACATAGTTATCGCCACGGCCAGAACCGGCATGAAGGCACGTTTCACGGTTGAGGATCGTAGCCGCTTCCACCTGCACATGTGCGACTCAGGGCGCTCCCCGGGCTGACTCGAATCCGCCCCGGCGCCCGCCTGCGGGCGCCCTTGAAGACGTGCGGATAGTTCTCATCGAGGTCATTGGGACGTGATGTCGGTTCGGGTGGGCGGGTTCGATGCCTGACTAACTGCCTGACCAGGCCGGTCTTGGGAGCGGAAGGGGGTCCGCTGTGGCCGGGTGGGAGGGGGCGTCCCGAGGCCGGGTGCGGGGTCACTGCTTCCAGCGGACCGCGAACTTCTGACCGGTCACGGTGGACGCCTCGCCCACCACCCCGTCCTTGTTGTTGACCGCCGTCGCCTCGCTCTGCTTGCCGAGCGGCAGTTGGGGCAGTGGCGCTATGTGCCAACCGGTCTTGTCCTGTTTCCACAGGACCGCCTGGTTGTCGCCGGGCGTGCTCGTCGTCGAGGCGCCGACGATGGTGCCCGCGGCGTTGACGCCGTTCGCGAGGCTTTGGCCGCCGGCGCCGGTCAGTGTGCCGAGGTCGGTGGGCGTGGCGGCGCCACGGGCCCACAGGGCCGCGTGGATGGGGTAGATGTTGGGAACATTGCGGTCGGACTGCGAATAGCCGACGATCAATCCCTTGTCGCTGACGCCCTCCGCGCTGCTGTGCGGGCCGCCGCCGGGCAGTGGCGGAAGCGCGACGAGCTTGGTGCTTCCCGCGGCCCAGGTGACGGCCTGGTAGTCGCGCTCCTGAGATCCCTCGAAGGTGGTCCCGGCCACGACACCGCTCTTGTTGATCGCGGCGGCGGTGGTCGAGCCCAGCGGGGAGGTCGTACCGAGGTCGGAAACGGGGCCTCCCGGCTTCCATCTCACCGCGTGGAAGACCCCGGCCTGGATCGGCGTGTAGCCGACCACGGCCCCGGTGTCGTTGATCGCCGCGGCGTAGCCGCCGGAGCGGCCTGGGAGGGTGCCGAGATCGGTGATGGCTCCGTTCGGAGCCCAGCGCACGGCGCGGTCGGTGCCGTTGGCGGTGTTCGCGTAGCCGACGATTTCGCCGCGGTTGTTGATTCCGTGGGCGTAGCTGTAGGTGCCGCCGGGGAGGAGACCGAGGTCGGTTATGCCTCCGGTGGGGTTCCAGCGGACCGCGTGATAAGTGCCTTTGGCCGTGTTGCTGTAACCGGCGACGACACCTTGGTCGTTGACGGCGGTCGCGCGGCTGGTGTTGCCACCTGGAAGTACGCCGAGGTTCACGATGGCCCATTTGGGCAAGGGGGCCGCGTTCGCCGGTGGTTCGATCGGCCCCGTCGCGACGGCGACGAATCCAACCAGGAATACGCTTTTCGATCTTAAGAGATCTCCCATGCGGTCATTACACCGCCGACCGCACTATTTCACAAGCAGGGGATTTCGGCGGCGGTCGCCTTTGAAGGCGCGCAGGACGCTTTGGATCGGGCCCGTCCGATGGGGAAGGACGGGCCGAAACCATCCCGCGCCTACGCGCCCTCGCCGCCTCGGCGAATACCGGATCGCTCCGCCGCTACGGCTGGCGGACCTGGCCGCCGGTCCAGTTCCAGTTCATCTTGTTGACGTCGGAGAAGTTCGTGGTGAGGCCGTCCTCGTTGATGCGGTTCGGTTGGAAGGCCTGCTCGCGGCCGAACCACATCGAGCCGATGTCGCTCAGCTTGCTGGCGGCGAGGGCGAGGATCGCGGCCAGGGCGCCGGCGGTGCCGATGGACAGGAGGGTGGCGACGGCCTTCTTCGCCGCTTCGGCCGCGGGTTTGAGGGGCGGGTAGAAGGACGCGATGAAGGCGGTGATGAGCGCGGCGAGGCAGGCCATGACGTAGACGAAGAAGACGCTCTGGACGAGGTTGAGGTCCTCCTTCATGCCGCGGAGCTTCTCGTGGGTGGTGCCGGCGCGGCTCTTCGTCTCGTCCAGCTCACTGAAGAAGGTGAGGCTCATGAAGTTCTCGAAGCTGGCCTTGGAGTTGTCGGCGCCCTCGGTCTTCCACCTCGTCGGCCCCAGCTGGTTCTTGGTGATGGTCTCCACCGTGGTCTTGGTCGCGCCGAGCTGCTTCTCGATCTGGACCCAGGCCTCCGCGACCTTGTTGAGGTTGTCGTCGTCGGGCTTGAAGAGCCGCCACATGCCGAGCGAGATGAGGCACAGCTTGTCGACCGCGCTGCAACTGGAGAGCCCGATGTAGATGGCGAGCGCGCGGATGACGAGCATGGGGCCGCCGGGGACGGCCATCGCCCAGCCCTCGGGGGTGCCGACGTCGCTGCCCACCGGCTTCACCGGGGCGTAGGGGATCGCCTGGGCGCCCGCCTGGATCGTGCTGGCGGCGTTGGCCTTGCCGTAGTTCTTCGCGACGGTGGCGAGCCCGTCGGCGAGCTTCTGGATCGTGTCGAGGCCGCTCTTGATGTTGCCCTGCATCTCGTGGCGCATGCCGTTGTAGGTCGAGATCGCGGGGATGCCGACGATGCCCAGCGCGGTCATGCCGAGCTCGGTGTCGCTGTCGACGTACTTCTTCGCCGCGGCCATGTGCGCGCGGGGCAGGTCGTTCATCGCCTGCGCGCCCGCGTAGATCGAGTTCTCGTCGAAATGAAGGTTTGCCATGCCGGCCTCCGGGGGTGTGGGTGGGGAGCGGGTCAGAAGAGTCGCTTGAGCTTGTCCAGCTGGGCCATCATCTCCCTGACCGGGTCGGGGGCGGCGCTGATCGCCCGCGCCACCTCCTCCGGGCTGTCGACCAGTCCCGCCTCGGCGGCCCGGTCCTCCGCGATCTTCGCGAACATCTCGCTGCCCTCGGTCGCCGGCGCGATGATCTCCTGGATCTGCTTCTGCATCGCGTCGTAGGCGATGGTGTAGGCGGCGGTGATGGACTCCGTGAGCGTCTGGGAGTCACCGCGCATGGCCCGGGGGTTGATCTCCAGGCTCTCCAGCTTCCCCGTCGAGTCGACGACGACCTTGACGAAGCGGTCGGCGGACTCGCCCTCGCCCTTGACGGCCGCCACCCGCTCGGGGATGTCCATGGCCAGGTTCAGTTGTTCAGTGAGCTTGCTCAGTTCCCGGTCGAATTCCGGGAAACCGGTTGCTCCCATGGTCGCTCTCCATCCAGTCTCGTCACGGGCGCTGTTCGACGCGCGGTGGCGTGTCGGTCCACAGCGGCCCGGCCGCCTTCTTGATCGTCTCGATCGCCTCGGGGCGGGAGTCCCCGAGGAGGTCCAGGTCGCAGAACTTTATCGCCGACAGTTCGGGCCGCCATTCGGGGAAGTGCGGCCGGGGGGCCGGTTTGGCGATTCCCTCCCGCGGCCAGACGACCAGCCATCCGTGGTTCGAGAGGCCGTGCATCGGGACCACCGCCACCTGCGTGGCATGCTCCCAGAGGATGCGCCATTCGTGGCTCTGCGCGGATACCGTCATCCCGCCCGAATCGACGTGCACTTTTGGAAATGCCCGCACCTGTTTGGACAACGAGATGGCCGGCCACAGGGCCGCCGCGGAGATGAACAGGGCCGGCACGACGATGACCGGTGAGCCCTGGACGGCGAGCACGGCCACCGCGGCCGCCAGGGCCGCGACGCAGACGCCGACGGCGATCAGGGCGCCCGGCAGCGGACGCGTGGCGGTCGCCTTGAAGGTCTTGGGGGCCGTCGCGTTCACGGCGTCGCCGCTTTCATGGGCAATCGCCCTCCTGGGATATCGGCGGTGTTAGGAGTGGGGACGTCGCGATGCGGGGTGCGACCGCGTCGGGTCGCCGAAGGGCGGGGGTGGGCCTGAGGAATTCGTCCGGTGCGGGGGAACCGCGCGTTTGCGATGGCACATTCGCCGGGGGTCCTCAACTTCGTCTCGTCGCCTTCGAGGGGAGCCGACCTTCTTCGGGCGGCACGTCTCGGCGGGCATACGGGCACGGGGACGGGTCGACCGCTGGTCGACCGTACCCTACAACGTAGATCCGGTCGGGTTGTGATGGTTCGCGCAGTGCGACCGATTTCGATGGGCTCCCAAATGGAGCAGGGCGCATGCCCGGTGGCATGCGCCCTGCGTCAGAGGGTCGGGGTCAGCGGCGCAGGCCGCCTACCGAGGCGGTTCTGGGGTTGTCCTGGGACAGGGCGTAGGACTTGCCTCCGAAGGTGAGGACGAAGTTGGACGGTGTGGCGATCGGCAGCTGGTAGCTGAGGGCCACCGTGGCGCTGCTGCCGTTGGGGATGCTCGTGTAGCTCGGGATGGTCATCGTGGCCCGGTGGAAGTCGCCCTTCAGGCCGCCGGTGTTGTTGCCGTTGTGGCCCGCCTGGACGGAGAGGGTCCAGCCGGACTGCTGGGTCATCGAGGCCGGGGCCGAGGTGCCGTAGTCGAACTTCAGCACGGCGCCGCCCGGGATGGTCTGGCCCGAGTTGTTGGTGATCTGGAACTTCGGGCTGATGGGGTAGTTGGCGTCGCCCACGGGGAAGTTGACGAGGTCGACCTTCACATTGAGGAGGTCGGTGGGCATGGCGTGGTCGGACTTGAGGTTCTGGTACGGCCCGGCCGTCTTGAGCTTGTCGTCGATCAGGGTCGTGAGCGTGTTGCCGATGAAGTACTCGCCCTTGCCGTCGTTGCGGGACGGGTCCCAGGCGTAGTCACCGGCGAGCTCCCAGAACATGACGCCGCCGATGCCCTTGTCGATCACGTACTGGGCCTTGGCGGCCACCGACTGGTCGTCCTCGGTGGACAGGAAGACCTTCTTGGTGCTGTTCCACAGCCACGGCGAGCGCATCGTGTTGTCGTACTGGCGGGTGTAGGTGCCGGTGAGGCGGTCGTCGGGGTCCTTGGCGGGGTCGAGGCCGTAGGCGCCGATGTAGCTGCCCTGGATGCCCTTCTCCAGGTTCTTGGCGTGCCACATCGGGTTGCTGCCCGAGGCCTGCTCCTTGCCCTTGTCGTCCAGGTCGTGCCAGAGGTTGTCGAGGCCGATGGCGCCGTTGCCGCAGGGGGTCGTGGACCCGACGGTGCCGCCGGTGCCCGGCGGGCACTCCTTCTGGTTGGGGAGCGCGGCCTTGCCCCACAGCCCGTTCGTCCCGCCGGTGACGTCGCGCCAGCCGCGGGTGTAGAAGGGCAGGCCGATGTTGATGCGTCCGGCCTGCATCGCGCCGTGGAAGTAGTGGTAGGCCCAGTCCGTGTTCAGATAGCCCATCCCGTAGGCGTTGTACACGCCGCCGTCGACCTGCTCGTTGTCCTTGCCGTCGTCGTAGAGGGCGGCGTTCGGGCCGACGAAGTGGTTCCACGACCCGTGCAGGTCGTAGGTCATGATGTTGGCGTAGTCCAGGTACGGGGTGACCTGGTAGGTGTCGTGGCCGCGCAGGATCCAGCCGGAGGCCGAGACGGCGGCGGTCAGCATGTAGTACTTGCCGTCGGCGGCGCTGGCCGCGTCCAGCTTCTCGCGCAGCGTCTTCATGAGGGCCACGTAGCCGGCCATCAGCTTGTCGCGGCGCGCGTTGGAGAAGGTGAAGTCGTCGGGGTGGCCGGCGTACTTCATCGAGGTGGCGTACTCGTAGTCGATGTCCGCGCCGTTGAAGCCGTACTGGCGGACGAACGAGACGACCGAGTCGGCGAAGGTGTTGATCTTCGCCTGGCTGTCGGTCAGCGTGTAGAAGCCGCCGGACGCGATGCGCTTGCCGCTGTCGTCGATGTAGCCGCCGCTCTCCGCCCAGCCGCCGATCGAGACGAGCGTCTTCACGTTCGGGTGCTGCTTCTTGAACTTGTTGAGAAGGTTGAAGTGGCCCTTGTAGGAGTAGGCGGGGTCCATCTCCGCGCCCTTGACGCCGGGCCACTCCTCACCGATGGCCGGGTTGTCGGCGTTGCTCCCGCCGACCGAGACCTTGTTCTGGTTGTCGATGTGCGCGAACGCGTAGTTGATGTGGGTGATCTTGTCCCACGGGATGTCGCTGGCGAGGTAGCGGGGGGTGTTGTTCTTGCCGTCGCGCCAGCCGGTGAAGTAGCCGATGGAGCGGCGCTGGTGGCCGGTGCCCATCTTCTCGCGGCCGTCGTTGTCGTAGGTCTCGCAGTAGTTCGGGGTGACGCCCGGCGTCTGGTAGAGGCCGTCGGGGCGGCAGCCCCCGGTGCCGGGGCCGACGGTGGCGGTGACCTCGTTGCTGAGGGCGGAGGTCTGGCCGGCGGAGTCCTTGGCGCGGACCGTGAACTTGTAGCTGCCCGCGGTCAGGCCGGAGACGGTGGCGGTCGTGCCGGTCACCGACTGGACGACCGAGCCGTTCTGCAGGACGTCGTACCCGGTCACACCGTGGTCGTCGGTGGCGGCGGTCCAGGCGAGCGCGACCGAGTCGCCGGTCGTCTTGGTGACGCGCAGGTCGGCCGGCTTGGAGGGCGGGGTGTCCTCGCCCGTGCCGGTGGTGGTGACGGTGACCGCGTCGGTGGCGGCGGAGAGCTGGTCGGCGGTGTCGCGGGCCCGGATGCTGAAGGAGTAGCGGGTGCCCGCGGTGAGGCCGGTGATCTTCGCGCTGGTGCCGGTGACGGTCGCGGCGACGGTCGTGCCGTTCAGCACGTCGTAGTTCTTGATGCCGTGGTCGTCGGTCGAGGCGTCCCACGCGAGCGAGACCGAGTCGGCGGTCACCTCGGTGGTGCGCAGGTTGGCCGGGACGCTCGGCGCCGCGTCCGTGGGCGCGCCCTCGCAGGGCCGGCCGTCGAGCCGGCAGTTCTGCGGCCCGGCGAGCGTCCCGCTGTAGGACACCAGGAACCCGAAGGTCGCCGAGCCTCCGGAGGCGATCGTGGAGTTGTAGTCACGTCCGGCGAAGGTGTGATGGCTGCCCGAACTGGTGAGCACGGCGTCCCAGTACGAACCCATCTGCACGTTGGATCCCAGGTCGAACTCCAGTTTCCAGTTCGACATGGAGGAGCCGCCGCCGTTGGTGATGGTGCATGCGTACTGGGCTCCGCCGCCCCATTCCTGGACGGTGCGGCAGGCGGCGGTGGGGCCCTCGGCATGGGCGGGGGTTGTCACGGCCAGGGATAGGCCGAGCATCAGGAGGAGCGCTGTACATCCGGAGAGGAGCGTCCGGAGGGGGGAGCGGCTGGTGGCCACGGTGGACCTGGTCCTTTCTATTAGGAAAGTATACTAATTATTGGGACCATAACCGCAGTTCAATCGGTGGACAAGAACTGAAATTTCGACTGCGTATCCACAATGGATCGCTCCAATGAAAATTGGATCGACAACAGTGGAACGCGTTCGAACCACATGTGCCCCGTCCGGGACGGGGGTGGTCGCCCGGTGTGTCTGGTTCGTTGCGGTGGGTAGGAGGTCGTCCGGGGATGGAGTGATCTTCGGGGGGCCTCTATGTTCGGTGGGCTGGCGCGGTTCGTGGTGCGGCGCCGATGGTGGGTCATCGCGGCGTGGGTGGTCGCGGCCGTGCTGCTGGCCGGCTTCGCGCCGCGCTTCAAGGCCAGCACCGAGCAGACGGACTTCCTGCCCGGCTCGTATGAGTCGGTGCGGGCGCTCGACCTCACCCGGGACGCGTTCCCGCAGACCCGGGGGCAGCTCGCGATCATCGCCGTGACGCGCGCGGACGGCGGCCCGCTGACCGAGGCCGACCGGATGGTCACGGTGCGGCTGAGCCGGATGCTGGAGGACGACCGGCTCCAGGGCGTCCAGCGCGTGTCGGTGGGGGCCCTCGCGCGCAACCGCCTGGTCGAGATGATCAATGTGCGGTTCACCTCGGAGAGCTTCGACGACCCCGACGTCACCCGGGCCATCGACCGGATGCGCGACCGGCTGGCGGACGGGACGCGCGGCACCGGCGTGACCGCGCGCGTCACCGGGAACGCGGCGATCAACGCCGACGCGCAGAAGTCCTACGAGCGCAGCGACGCGATCACGCTCGGCGCCACGGTCGTGGTGATCTTCGTACTGCTGATCTTCACGTTCCGCAGCGTGGTCGCGGCGTTCCTGCCGCTGGTCACGGTGGGCCTGGTGATGACGGTGGCGCTGGCGCTGATCGGCACCGTCAACAAGGTGTTCGACCTCAAGGGCGACAGCCTGACGCAGTCGCTGATGCCGATCGTGCTGTTCGGCGTCGGGACCGACTACATCCTGTTCCTGCTGTTCCGCTACCGGGAGCGGCTGCGGGCCGGGGAGGACGGGAAGACCGCGATGGTCGCGGCGGTCGAGCGGGTCGGCGAGGTGATCGCCTCGGCGGCCTGCGCGGTCATCGTGGCGTTCAGCGCGCTGATCCTGGCCTCGCTCGGGATGCTGAAGACGATGGGCCCGGCGATGGGCATCGCGGTCGCGACGACGCTGGTCGCGGCGCTGACGCTGATCCCGGCCGTGGTGTCGCTGCTCGGCGCGAAGGTGTTCTGGCCGAGCCGGTCGTGGCGGGCGGAGCCGCCGCACCGCAGGGCCGGGCGGCTCGGAGCCTTCATCGGGCGGAGCCCGTGGCCGGTGGCGCTGGTGTCGGGCGCCGTCCTGGTGGCGCTGTCGGTGTGCGCGCTCGGGTTCAGCGCGAACTTCAACATGGCCTCCGCGCCGCCCGGGACGGAGGCGGCCAAGGGCCTGGACGACCTGGAGAAGGGCTTCCCCGCCGGGGCCGAGGACGCCACGCAGGTGTTCGTGCACGGCGCCGCGCCGCTCGCGCCCGGGGTGCCGGAGCGGGTCGCGGCGCGGCTGCGGACGGCGAGCGGCGTCGCGGCGGTCACCCCGCCGGTGCCCGGCGTCGACGGGCGCACCGCGCTGATCGAGGCGCAGCTCAGCACCGACCCGCTGTCGAAGGAGGCGATGGACGCCGTCGCCGGGCCCGTCCGCGACGCCGCGCACGCGGCGGCGCCGCCGGGCACGGAGGTGGTCGTGGGCGGGCAGACCGCCGTCATGGTCGACCTCCAGAAGGCGATGAACCGCGACTACACGGTCGTGTTCCCCATCGCCGGGCTGCTGATCGCGCTCATCCTCGGGCTGCTGCTGCGCAGCGTCGTCGCGCCGGTCTACCTGATGATCGCCGTGGTGCTGAGCTTCCTCGGGACCGTCGGCGCGAGCGTGGCGCTGTTCCAGTGGGGCGAGGGCCACACGGGCGTGATCTTCTTCCTGCCGCTGATCGTGTACCTGTTCGTGACCGCGCTCGGCACCGACTACAACATCCTCGTCATCGCGCGGCTGCGCGAGGAGGCGCGGGCCGGGCACCCGCCCCGGCGGGGCGTCGCGCACGCGTTCGAGCAGGCCGCGCCGACCGTCGCCTCCGCCGGGCTCATCCTGGCGGGCAGCTTCGCGACGTTCCTGCTCGCCGAGGCCGACGCGATGCAGGAGATGGGGACGACGGTGGCGCTCGGCGTCATCCTCGCGGCGTTCGTGATGTCGATGTTCCTCGTCCCGGCGGTGACGGTGCTGCTCGGGCACGCCGCCTGGTGGCCGGGACACCAGGACGCCCCGGCACCCGCCGAGGCCGCGACGGAGGCCGGAACGGTGTCCGGACGCGAAACGGCGTCCGGGGGCGAAACGGTGTCCGGGGGCGACGCGGCGTCCGGGGGCGACGCGGCGCGCCGTCCCCCGGACGGTGGATGAGGCCCCGCGTCACTCCTCGGTGGCGGGGCTGCCGCCCGCGACGACCTCGGCGAGCAGGTCCTCCTCGGTCGCGCCGCGCCGCCAGTAGCCGGTGAAGGTGACCGAGCGGCGGTCCATGCCGCGCTCGTTGACCAGGTGCCGCCGCAGCGCCTTGACGGTGGCGGACTCGCCCGCGATCCACGCGTAGGTCCCGTCCGGGACGGTCGCGGCGCGGACGGCCTCCAGCAGCCCGCCGGGGGAGACCCACGCGACGTCGGCGTCGGCCTCGGTCGGCAGGTCCTGGTGGTCGGCGGCGTCCGGCGCCTCGACCCACACCCGCGCGGGGGTCCCGGCGGGCAGCCAGGCGAGGTTGCCCGCGACGGCGGGCAGCGCGGTCAGGTCGCCCGCGATGAGCACCGGCGCGCCGGGCGGCGGACGGAAGTCGTAGCCGCCGTTGTCCGGGCCGGTGGGCCCGAGCACGACGACCCGGTCGCCCGGCCGCGCCGCCGCCGCCCACCGCGCCGCCGGGCCGGACGCGCCGTCCAGGTGCAGGACGAAGTCCACGTCCAGTTCGCCGGGGCGCTGGGCGCGGACGGTGTAGGAGCGCATGATGCCGCGCTCGGCCGGGTCCATGGCGCGCCAGTCGGCGAACCAGGTGTCGGGCGACCAGTCGGCGGGCATCACCGGCGCGTCCTGGTGCGGGTGGGGGAGGAACAGCTTGAAACGCTGGTCGCGCCCACTGGACACGAACGCGTCGGTGCCGCTCGCGGAGGCGTCCAGGCACGCCCCGCCGAAGGTGACGCGCACCATCGACGGGCCGAGCGGCGCGCACCGCAGGACGTGCAGTTCGAAGAATCCGTACGGGTCGGCCGGAGCCGTCATCTGGTCTCTCCTCAACCGGTCTTCTTGGCGGACTTGATGGACGTCGCGAGGGCCTCAAGGATCGGCGCGCAGCCCTCGTAGGAGAAGCGGGGCTCGGGCTGCCAGGGGATGACCTGCCCGGCCCTCACCGCGGGCAGGTCGCCCCAGGACGGCTTGGAGCCGAGGTCCTTCGGCTGGAGCGCCTGCGTGCGGCTGTCGAGCATGATCACGTCGGCCCGGTAGCGGTCGGCGTTCTCCCAGCTCAGGTTCTCGAAGTAGCCGTTGGTGTCGAGCCTGGCCGGCACGATCAGGTCGACGCCGAGCTCCTTGAAGTAGATGAGGTCGGTGTTCTTGGCCGGGCTGGAGGCGTAGAACAGGTCCGGGCTCGCGGACGCGGCCAGCACCTTCAGCCCCGGGTTGCCCTTGGCGGCGGCGCGCAGCGCCTCGGCCGCCTTGTCGAAGCGGGCCTTCGCGGCCGTGACCTCGGGCGCCTTCAGGTCGGCGCCGAGCGCGGCGGCCAGCGCGGCCGTCCGCTCGATGGGCCTCGGCAGCGGGACGGCGCCGGTGGACAGCGCGACGCTCTTCGCCAGCGCGTAGATCTTGTCCTTGCTCTCCACGGGAACGTAGAACAGCTCGCCCTTCACGAACATGTTGTCGACGAGCAGGTCGGGGCGCAGCGCCGCGTACTTCTCGATGTTGAACTCGCCGAACGCGTTGCCGATGGAGGTGAGCCGGTCGACGGGCAGGTTCCCGGCCTGCGGGTCGGGCTTGCCGTCCTTCAGCCGCGTCGGGCCGAACACGCCGACGAGCTGCTCGTCGACGCCGAAGTCGTAGAGCGCGGCGGCCGTGCCGACGTAGCCGACGACGCGTTTCGGACGGGCCTTCAGCTCCACCCTGGTGCCCCGGTCGTCGGTGAACGACCAGGCTCCGCCGCCGGGCGAGGCGGCGGCGTCCCCGCCGTCGTCGCCGCCGCACGCGCCGGTGAGGGCCGCGAGGGCGACGGCGCCGCCCGCGCCCAGCAGGCCGCGGCGGGTGAGGTGACGGGCCCCGATGTTCGACATTCCGGTTGCTTCTCCTGCGGTCGTGCGACGGTGCGCGGATCGGTGTGATGAGGGGTTGAAAGCGGTCGGTGTGGGTTGGATTCCGACCCGATGGGCGCTTAGGTTAACCTAACCTAAGTCGATGTTCGATGGTGGGGGCGGTGCGGCCCCCCGGCCCGTCCCCCCGGAGCCTCGCCCGTGTCCTTGATGAAATCGCCGCAGGCCGTGGCCGGTGCCGCGGTCCCGCGGACCGCCGTGCGCGCGCGTTCCGGCATGCGCGCCGCCGGGCTGCTCGGCGCCCTGGCGCTGCTGCTCGCCGTCCTCGTGCTGAGCCTCGCGGTCGGCGCCCGGCCGCTGTCGGTCGGGCAGGCGTGGAACGGTCTCCTCCACGAGGACTCCGCGAGCTACACCGTCGTCCACCAGATGCGGCTGCCCCGGACGCTGCTCGGCCTCCTCGCCGGTGTCGCGCTCGGCCTCGCGGGCGCGGTGATGCAGGCGCTCACCCGCAACCCGCTCGCCGACCCGGGGCTGCTCGGCGTCAACGCGGGCGCGTCCGCCGCCGTCGTCTCCGCGATCTCCTTCCTCGGCATCTCCTCGTTCGCCGGGTTCGTGTGGTTCGCGTTCGCGGGCGCCGGGGTGGTGGCCGTCCTGCTCTACGCGGTCGGCGGCGGACGCGGCGCGACCCCGGCGCGGCTCGCGCTGGCCGGGTCCGCGCTGAACGCGGCGCTGTACTCCTACGTCAGCGCGGTGCAGCTCCTCGACACCGCCTCCCTCGACCGGATGCGGTTCTGGACGGTCGGCTCCCTCGCCGCCGCGCAGCCCTCCACGGTCGTGCGCGTCGCGCCGTTCGTGCTCGCGGGCCTCGCGCTCGCGCTGCTGCTCGCGCGCCCGCTGAACGCGATGGCGATGGGCGAGGACGCGGCGCGCGCGCTCGGCGCCCGGCCCGCCCGCGCGCGGATCGCCGCCATCGCCGCGGTGACGCTGCTGAGCGGGGCGGCGACGGCGGCGTGCGGGCCGATCATCTTCGTCGGGCTGATGGTGCCGCACCTGGTCCGCGCGCTGACCGGGCCCGACCTGCGCTGGCTGCTGCCGTACTGCGCGGTGCTGGCGCCCGCGCTGATGCTGGGCGCGGACGTGCTCGGACGCGTCCTCGTCCGGCCGTCCGAACTCCAGGTGGGGATCGTCATGGTCGTGCTCGGCGGGCCGGTGTTCCTGTACTTCGTGCGGCGGCCGCGCCTCGCCCGGCGGCCGCGCGGCGGGGCGGCGGCATGAGCCGGGCACCGCGGTTCGCGACCGTCCGGACGCCCGGCGGCATGTCGTTCCGGTTCCGGCCGCGCGCGTTCGCCGTGTCCGGTGCCTGCCTGCTGGCCGCGCTCGGGCTGGGCGTCCTGCTGATCGGCAGCGGCGACTTCCCGATGGGCCCGGCCGACGTCGTGGCGACGCTCGCCGGGCGCGGCTCGCCCGCCGACTCGCTCATCGTCAACGAGATCCGGCTGCCCCGGGTCGGCACCGCGCTCGCGGTCGGGGCCGCGCTCGGGCTGTCCGGGGCCGTCTTCCAGTCGCTCGTCCGCAACCCGCTCGGCAGCCCCGACATCCTGGGGTTCAGCCAGGGCGCGGCGTCCGGCGTGCTCGCGGTCGTCGTGCTGACGGGCGGCGGCAGCGTCGCGGTCGCCTCGGGCGCCGCCGCGGGCGGGCTCGCGACCGGGCTGCTGGTGTACGCGGTCGCCGGGCGCGGCGCCGCGCACGGCCAGCGGCTCATCCTCGTCGGCATCGGCGTCGCCGCGATCCTCACCGGCGTGAACGGCTACCTGCTCACCCAGGCGAACATCACCGACGCGGCCCGCGCCGTCCTGTGGCTGACCGGCAGCCTGGACGGGCGCGACTGGTCGGACTCCGCGCCGCTGCTCGTCGCGCTCGCCGTCCTCGGGCCGCTGGTCCTCGCCGGATGCGGGCGGGCGCTGCGGATGCTGGAGATGGGCGACGACGCGGCGCACGGCCTGGGCGTCCCGATCGAGCGGGTCCGGACGATCATGCTGCTGGCGGCCGTGCTGCTCACCTCGCTCGCGGCGGCGGCGGCCGGCCCGGTGTCGTTCGTCGCGCTCACCGCGCCGCAGCTCGCCCGGCGCCTCACCCGCACGACCGGGCCGAACCTGCTGCCCGCGCTCTGCATGGGCGCGGTGCTGCTGGTGGCCGCCGACTGGATCGCGCAGCACGCCTTCGCGGAGCGCCGGCTCCCGGTCGGCGTGGTGACCGGCCTGCTCGGCGGCGGGTACCTGGTCTGGCTCCTCGTGACCGAACGCAAGACGGGACGGATCTGATGACGGCAACGAACGCGACCGGCCCCCGCCTGACCGGGACCGGGCTGACGCTCGCCTACGACCGGCGGACCGTCGCCGAGGGGCTGGACGTCGCCATCCCCGACGGCTCGTTCACCGTGATCGTCGGCCCGAACGCGTGCGGGAAGTCGACGCTGCTGCGGGCGCTGGCCCGGATCCTCAAGCCGTCGGCCGGGTCGGTCGTGCTGGACGGCCGCCCCATCGCGGGCTGGCCCGCCAAGAAGCTGGCGCGGACGCTCGGGCTGCTGCCGCAGTCCTCGATCGCGCCGGAGGGCATCGCGGTCGCCGACCTGGTCGCGCGCGGCCGGTACCCGCACCAGGGCCTGCTGCGGCAGTGGTCGCGCGAGGACGAGCGGGTCGTCGCCGAGTCGATGGAGGCCACCGGCGTGGACGGGCTCGCCGACCGGGCGGTGGACGAGCTGTCGGGCGGCCAGCGCCAGCGCGTGTGGATCGCGATGGCCCTCGCCCAGCAGACCCCGCTGCTGCTGCTGGACGAGCCGACGACCTACCTGGACATCGCGCACCAGATCGAGGTCCTCGACCTGTGCGCGCGGCTCCACGAGGAGGGCCGGACGATCGTCGCCGTGCTGCACGACCTGAACCACGCCGCCCGCTACGCCACGCACCTCCTCGCGATGCGCGACGGACGCGTCGTGGCGGAGGGCGACCCGTCCGCCGTGGTGACCGCCGAGCTGGTCGAGGAGGTCTTCAGGCTGCCCTGCCGGGTGATCGAGTGCCCCGAGACCGGGACGCCGCTGGTCGTCCCGGCCGCCAGGCGGCGTGCGGCCGCCCTCGCCGCCGCCCGGGAATAGTTGTAGAACTCCAATGGTTTTAGGGCTATAACCATTGGAGGTTCCCCGTGCCCGAACTCTCCCCCCGCCGGCGGATGCTGGTGCTCGCCATCTGCTGCCTGAGCCTGCTGATCGTCAGCCTGGACAACACGATCCTGAACGTCGCCCTCCCCGCGCTCCAGCGCGACTTCGGCGCGTCGGTGTCCGGGCTCCAGTGGACGATCGACGCCTACCTGATCGTGCTGGCCTCGCTGCTGATCCTGGCGGGCGCCACCGCCGACCGGATCGGCCGCCGCCGCGTCTTCCAGACCGGGCTCGCGCTGTTCGTCCTCGGATCGGTGCTGTGCAGCCTCGCGCCCACGCTCGGCTGGCTCGTCGCGGCGCGCGTCGTCCAGGCCGTGGGCGGCTCGATGCTCAACCCCGTCGCCATGTCGATCATCACGAACGTGTTCACCGAGCCGCGCGAGCGCGCCCGCGCCATCGGCGTGTGGGGCGGCGTCGTCGGGCTCAGCATGGCGATGGGCCCGATCGTCGGCGGCGTCCTGGTCGACTCGGTCGGCTGGCGGGCGATCTTCTGGCTCAACCTGCCGATCGGGGCGGCGGCGCTCGTGCTGACGGCGCTGTTCGTCCCCGAGTCGCGGGCGCCGCGTCCGCGCCGCCTCGACCCGGTCGGCCAGGGCCTGATGGTCGTGCTGCTCGCGACGCTGTCGTACGCGATCATCGAGGCGCCGGGCCGGGGCCCGCTCTCGCCCGCCGTCGCCGGCGGCGCGCTCGTGGCCGTCCTCGCGCTCGCCGGGTTCGTGCTGCACACCCGGCGCGCCGCCGAGCCGATCATCGACCTGCGGTTCTTCCGCAGCGTGCCGTTCTCCGGCGCCACCGTCATCGCCGTCTCCGGGTTCGCCGCCCTCGCCGGGTTCCTGTTCGTGAACGCGCTCTACCTCCAGAACGTGCGGGGCCTGTCGGCGCTGCACGCGGGGCTGTTCCTGCTGCCGATGGCGGTCATGACCGCCGTCTGCGGCCCGCTGTCGGGACGGCTCGTCGGCTCCCGCGGCCCCCGGCTCCCGCTCCAGATCGCCGGGGCCGCGATGCTCGCCAGCGGGCTGATGTTCGCGGCGCTGGACGCCGAGACCCGCGACGTGACGCTGTTCGCCGCGTACGTGCTGTTCGGCATCGGGTTCGGGATGGTGAACGCGCCGATCACCAACACCGCCGTGTCCGGGATGCCGCGGTCGCAGGCGGGCGTCGCCGCGGCCGTCGCCTCCACCAGCCGCCAGGTCGGGCAGGCGCTCGGCGTCGCGGTGATCGGCGCCGTCCTCGCGGCCGGGGCCGGGTCCGGGCGGGAGGCGGACGCCGCGGCCGGGTTCGTCGCCGCCGCGCGCCCGGCATACTGGGTGCTCGCGGGGTGCGCCGCCGCCGTGCTCGTGCTCGGCACGGTCACCACCGGAGGCCGCGCCGCGCGCTCGGCCGCCCGGGTCCGCGACCTGTTCGACCACGAGCCGAACCTGCGTCCCGTGAGCGGAGCGAGCACCCGATGACCGAGTCCCCGCCGCCCGAGTCCCCGCTGCCCGAGTCCCCGCCGACCGGGCCCGACCTCGCGGCCCGCGCCTGGCAGAACCTGCGGATCCTGCTGCACGAGCGCGGCGACCGGCGCCGGGAGGTCGCCGCCGCGACCGGGATGAGCTTCACCCGCACCAGGGCGCTGCGCCGCCTCGCGGCCGGGCCGCTGACGCTCGGGGAACTCGCCGAGGTGCTGCTGACCGACCGCCCCTACACGAGTCTCCTGGTGGACGACCTGGTCGAGCGCGGGCTCGTCGAGCGCACCACCAACCACGCCGACCGCCGCTCCAAGATCGTGACCATCACCGAGGCGGGACGCGAGGTCGCCGCACGAGCCCAGCGCATCCTCGGCACCCCGCCGCCCGAACTGCGCGAACTGCCGCCGGAGGACCTGGCCGCCCTCGACCGGATCGCGGCGCGCCTCGTCGCCGAGCAATAGCGGGAGGGCCGGCGTCAGGAGCGGGGGTTGTGGCCCGCGTCGGCGTCCATGCGGGCCCAGTCCGCCTCCCACAGCTCGTCGCGGTACCGGTCGCAGCGCCGCCGGACGAGCGCGTAGGCCAGCAGCAGCGGCATCGACAGGCCGAGGACGGTCGCGGCGGCGGCGTAGACGGCGTCGGTCACCGTGCGGCTGTGCGGGCGGGGCCGGACCGACGGCTCGGCCGCCCGGTCGACCCAGATCGTCCGGTGCGTGCCCACCTTGGCGTTCTTCCAGCTCGGGAGCGTCCCCGCGCGGGGCTTGCCGTCGGCGCCCGGCCAGGTCGCCTGGACGGTCTCGTGGACGTAGCGGTCCCCGGCGGAGCCGACGCCGCCGGTCGAGGTGACGGTCGCGACCACCTGGTGGCGGGTCGCGCGTTCGGCGCGTTCGGCGCGGACGCCCGAGTCGTAGGACCAGGCACTGGTCCAGGCGGCGAGCGGTGGCGCCGCGGCGAGCAGCAGCACCATCAGGACGAGCGCGACCGTGCGCTGGACACGGTCGACCCGGCGGCGCAGCTCGTTGTGCTCCAGGCCGAGCCGCCGCCGCAGCCGTGTGAGCGGTCCGCCTCCACGGCCGACGCCGAACCTGCGCATCCGTGTCACCTCCCCGGGGAGTGCCCTCCCGGCAAGAGGCCTTTAGCCTTCTTTTTCCAGGATATTCCCGAGCTCGTTGATCGGCACATAGCCTGTGGCCAAAACCTTTCCCATTTACCGCCCGGTATGCCGGCCCGGTGACCGAAACCTCGCCGGCACGGCCTCCGGGTGGCACGACACGCTAACGGGCCCCCGCGGGAGGGACGGGAAGGACGCGGCCGCTGTGAACGGTGGGACGTGAACGGTCGGCCGCATCCGGACGGCGGGCCGCGGCGGCCGGAGCTCGGTCAGCCCGCCGGAAGCAGGCTCTCCTCGGCCTCCGCGACCGGTTCGGCGCCGTCCCGCCGGGGGCCCACCGCCAGCGCCAGCACCGCCCCCAGCGCGCACAGGCCCGCCGTGATCAGGAAGATCTCCCGGTACTCGGTGCGCAGCGCCGCGCGCAGCGCCGCATCGTAGATCTTCAGGCGGCGCTCGAACTCCGCGTCCGAAATCCCGAACGGCAGCGGCGTCCGCAGGTCCGCCGTCAGCGTGCGGAAGCGGTAGAAGCCCCACGCCGACAGCGCCGCCACCCCGAGCAGCATCCCCATCATCCGCGCGACGACCACCGCCGCCGACGCGACGCCGTGCCGCGCCGCCGGGACGAACCCGAGCACCGCCGACGACACCGGCGCGATCACCAGCCCGAGCCCGAGCCCCGTCACGACGAGATCGACGTCCATGCGGGGCAGCGGCCCGTAGGAGGCGCCCGCCGGGTCGGCGGGCCAGCCCGCGACCAGCAGGTAGCCGGCCGCCGCGACCGCCATCCCCGCCGCCATCGGCCACCGCTCCCCGAACCGCCGCGCGGCCACGCCCCCGGCGACCGCCGCGACCGGCAGCGCCACCAGGAACCGGGTCAGCACGAGCGCGCCGTCGACCGAGTCCTTGTCCAGCAGCGTCTTGGCCACCAGCACCACGTCCACCAGCGTCACCATCAGCGCCGCGCCCGACAGCAGGCTCACCCCGAGCGTCGCCAGCAGCGGCCCGCGCCGCGCGCCGCTCAGATCCAGCAGCCGCGTCCGGGACCGCGCCTCCCACACCGCGAACACCACCAGCGCCAGCACGCCCCCGCCCAGCAGCGGCGGACCCCACGGCGGCAGCGCCGACTCCTCGGGCTCGGGGTTGTACACCCCCGCGACCAGCAGGCTCAGCCCCGTCGCCAGCAGCAGCCCGCCCACCACGTCCACCCCGGGACGCGGCCCGCGCGGCCTCCCGCCCGGCACCGCGTACTGCACCGCCGCCATCGCCAGCGCCACCAGCGGCACGTTGATCCAGAAGATCGCCCGCCAGTCCAGCGCCGCCGCGACCCCCGCCCCGTACAGCGGGCCGAGCACGCTGCCGAGCTCCTGCGCCGCGCCCACCGCGCCCAGCACCACCGGACGCTGCCGCCCGTCCCACAGGTCGCCGGCCAGCGCCATCGTCACCGGCAGCAGCGCGCCGCCCGCCACGCCCTGCACGACGCGCCCCGCCGTCAGCACCGGCACCCCCTGCGCCAGCGCCGTCACGACCGAGCCCGCACCGAAGAACAGCAGGCACGCCTGGAGGACCGCGCGCCGCCCGAACCGGTCCGACACCTGCCCGAGCAGCGGCATCGCCGCCACGTACCCCAGCAGGAACCCGGTCAGGACGGGCGTCAGCCGCTCCAGCCGGTTCACCGGGATGCCCAGATCCTTGATCACCGGGACCAGGATCGTCGTGACGACATAGGCGTCCAGCGCCGCCAGCAGGACGACCGCGCCCCCGGCCCCGACCGCGACCCGGCGCCGCGCCCCCGTCACCGCCCGCTCACTTCGGCGGGCTGATCGTGTAGGCGGCGTCGAACTCGGTGAACGTGATCTCCACCGAGTCCTTGCCGCCCGGGAACACCCCCCGCACCTTCACGAGCCGGTGGTCGGACTCGCGGATCCACACCTTCCCGTCGATGTCGGTGTCGATCCCCGGCAGCAGCCCCGCCACCCGGTCCTTCGGCAGCCGCGCCGCGATCCGGTACGCCTCCTTGCCGTCCACCTTCTCGACGGCCTCCGCCTTCGGCGCCTGCAACGAGCCCAGCAGCTTCGCGATGCCCCGCTCCGGGTCCAGCACCGCCGAGGTGTCGTACTGCGTCGCCGCCAGCACCTTCGGGACCTTCTGCCAGCCGCCCGTCGCCCCGCCGATGTACACCGTGTTCCCGGACGCGACGACCTTCATCTCCACGTCCATCCCCGACCGGGACACCTTCAGCGTCCCCTGCCCGTCCCCGTTGCGCAGCAGCTTCATGTCGCCGCCCTTCACCGAGATCGGCGGCTTGCCCTCCGACTCCATCCGCAGCGCGACGCTCCGCGTCCCCGCCATCGTCGAGGACGCCTGCCGCAGCGTGCCCGCCGCGTCGAAGTCGGCCTTCTCCGACCCGCCCTTCCCGCCGCCGTCGCAGGCGGTGACCACCACCATCGCGAGCAGGGCATGGACGAGGACGAGGATGCGTCTGGGCATACGCCGGACACTATCGACGCGCCCACTCGCCCGTCACTCGGCAGGAGGTCTGATTCGCCTCGTCCTCCAGAGTGATGCGGACCCCCACCGGAAGTCAGAAGGACTTTCCCGGTGGCCCCGTCGAAGACCCCGCCGCTAAGATGGCACGCGGCACGCCCCCGGCCCGCCACGGCACCCGCGGGCACGCCCCAGGGGCGGTAGCTCAGCTGGTCAGAGCAGAAGACTCATAATCTTCCGGTCGCGGGTTCGAGTCCCGCCCGCCCTACGTGGTGGTTGCTCGCCGCGCTTCGCGCGGCTTCGCCGTCACCTCGCTTCTCTCTGGGGGGCGACCCCCAGACCCCCGATGTGGGGGCTTCGCCCCCACGCCCCCGACGCGCGCTGCGCGCGCTTTTGGGGCTTCGCCCCTTGCCCCCGGGCTTCGCCCCTTGCCCCCGGGCTTCGCCCCTTGCCCCCGGGCTTCGCCCGCGTCCTTCGCCCGCGTCCTTCGCCCGCGTCCTTCGCCCGGGCCCCTCGCCCGGGCCCTTCGCCCGGGCCCTTCGCCCCCGGGGCTTGGGTCTCCTTGTTCTTGCAGCGCGTGAGGGGGCTCTTGATGTAGGGCTTTGGCTGCACCTCTGGGGGCGTGTCCGTGTTCGTCGTGTTCGGCGATGATGGCCTGGTGATGGGGACGTGGGATCTGTTGGGGGAGGGGCGGGGGCTGCTTCGGCGCGGGGCGTGGGGGGCCGCGCGGGAGGTGTTCGAGCGGGCGCTGGCGGACGGGGCGGCCGAGGGGGCGGCGGCCGAGGGGATCGCGGCGGCCTCGTGGTGGCTCGACGACGACGCCGAGATGACGGCGCGGTACGAGCAGGCCTACCGGTGCCACCGGGCTTCGGGGGACGACCGGTCCGCCGCGCGGGCCGCGGTGTGGCTGGGGAACGGGGCCGTTCAGTTCCGGGGGGAGACGGCGGTCGCGCAGGGGTGGTTCCGGCGGGCCGGGCGGCTGCTCGCGGGGGTGCCCGAGGGAGAGGAGCACGGGCTGCTCGCGCTGTTCGAGGGGATGGCCGCGCGGGCGGGGGGCGAGCTCGTGCCGGCGCTCGACCTCGCGGAGCGGGCGGCGGCGATCGGGCGGCGGCTCGGCTCCGCGGACCTGGAGATCCAGGGGATGGCGCTCGCGGGGGTGGTGCGCGTGTCCCAGGGGCTGACCGGGGAGGGGATGGCGCTGCTGGACGAGGCGGCCGCCGCCGCGCTCGCCGGGGAGGTCAGCGAGGCCGCGTCGGTGTGGATCCCGAGCTGCTACCTCGTCCAGGGGTGCGAGTGGACCCGCGACTGGGAGCGGGCCGAGCAGTGGTGCGGACGCGTGATGGACTTCTGCCGGCGCCTGGATCTCGGGTCGCCGTTCTCTCAGTGCCGGACGCACTACAGCGCCGTCCTGCTGTGGCGGGGCGACTGGGCGGAGGCGGAGGACCAGCTCCTGCGCGCGGCGGGCCGGGTCGGGGACCGTCCGCTCGTCGCGGCGCAGGTGTGGGCGCGGCTCGGCGAGCTGCGGCGGCGCCAGGGCCGGTGGGACGAGGCGGACGCGCTGTTCGCGCGGGAGCCCGCCGTGCCCGCGGCCCGGGTCGGGCGGGCCGAGCTGCTCGTCGACCGGGGCGATCCGCTGGCCGCCGTGGAGACCGCCCGGATGGTCCTGGACGGGATGGCGCCGGACGACCGGCTGGAGCGCGTCCCGGTCTTGGAGGTCCTCGTGCGCGCGTCGGCGGCGGCCGGGCTCGTGGACGCGCTGGCCGGTCCCGTCGAGGAGCTGGCCGGGATCGGGGGCGGGGCGCTCGCCGCGTCCGCGCTGTGGGCGCGGGGTGTCGCGTGCGGCGCGCTCGGCGACCCGGCCGGGGCGACGCCGCCGCTCGCGCGGGCGGTCGCGCTGTTCGAGCGGACGCGCGGCTCCTACGACGCGGCCCGCGCCCGCCTCGACCTCGCGGCCGTGCTGCGCGCCGCCGGGCGGGACGCGGCGGCGGCCCGCGAGGCACGCGCGGCGCTGGGGGCCTTCGTCCGGTTGGGCGCCGCCGCCGACGCCGGACGGGCGCGGACCCTCGCCGGGGAGCCGGGCCCGCCCGCCGGGCTCACCGCGCGGCAGGCCGAGGTCCTGGCACTGGTCGCGGACGGCCTGACCAACGCCCGGATCGCCGAGCGGCTCGTCCTCAGCCCGCACACGGTGAAACGGCACGTCGCCGACATCCTCGCCCGCCTCGGCCTGCCGTCGCGGGCGGCGGCGGCCGCGTACGCGTCGCGGCCGTATGGCCCGGACGGGCCATACGGCGCGGAGGGATGGGCCGTCCGGGCGAAGCCGCGGGAGGCGCGCCGCTCCTAGCGTCGGGGCATGAGCGACTTCTCCGCCGTCACCCGGGCCCAGCGCCGGGCCTGGGGCCTCGGCGACCTGAGCATGCTGGCCGCGCGCACCCCGCCGCTGTACGCCGAGCGGCTGTGCGAGGAACTGGACCTGCGCGCCCGGGAGCGCGTCCTGGACGTGGCGGCCGGGACGGGCACGGCGTCGATCGCGGCGGCCCGCCGCTTCTGCGAGGTCGTGGCGAGCGACTTCGTCCCCGAGTCGCTGGAGGCCGCGCGGCGGCTGGCGGGGGTCGAGGGCCTGGAGCTCGACGTCCGCGTCGCGGACGCGCAGGACCTGCCGTTCGCGGACGGGTCCTTCGACGTGGTGATGTCCACGTTCGGCGCCATGTTCGCGCCCGACCAGGAGCGGGTGGCGGCCGAGCTGCTGCGCGTCGTCCGGCCGGGCGGGCGCATCGGCCTGCTGGCGTGGCGCCCCGACGGGGTGGTCGGCGCGTACGCGAAGGTGATCGGGAGGTACCTCGCGCCGCCGCCGGGCGTCCCGTCGCCGTTCGGGTGGGGCACCGCGCGGCGGGTGCGGGAGCTGTTCGGCGGGCACGGGACGCTCCGGACGGCCACCCGCACGCAGCCGTTCCGCTATCCGAGCGTGGAGTTCGCGGTCGGGTTCCTCGCCGAGTGGTACGGGCCCGCGCGGGGCGCGCTCGCGGCGCTCGGCGAGGAGCGGCGGGCGGCCCTGCGGGACGACATGGCGGAGGTGTGGCGGTCGGCCGACCGCGCCGGTGACGGGACGCTCGTCGCCGACGCCGCCTACCTGGAGACCGTGGTGGTGAAGGAGGGCAGGCCGAACGGTTAGGCAATGCGTGCCTGATCCGCGGTGTCGCCGCAGGTCGGCGGAATGGAGGCTTCTCGGCCCGCGGGTTCGCGGCTACCATCGCGCCGACGTGGGCGAAGCCGGCGCCGCGATCCGGCTTCGGTGCGCGCCCGCGTCGGTCTGCCCGCTCGTCCATCCCATCGAGAGGACCCCCCGCCATGTCCAGACGCCTCCTCGGCGTGATCGCCGCCGCCGTGTTCGGCGCCGCGTCCGTGACCGGATCCGTCGCCTCCGCCGCCCCGGCGCCCGCTCCCGCGCCGGTCAAGGCCATCGACTTCACCGGCATCGTCGCGCTCAACAACTGCTCGGGCTCGCTGGTGCGGACGCCGACCGCCGCCGACAGCGACCCGGCGCTGGTGCTGACCAACGGCCACTGCTACGAGGGCGGCGAGCCCGGCGCCGGGCAGGTCATCACCAACCGGTCGTCCAGCAGGACGTTCAGCCTGCTCGACCCGAGCGGCAGCCGCTCGCTCGGCACCCTGCGCGCGACGACGCTGCTGTACGCCACCATGACCGACACCGACGTGGCGCTGTACAAGCTCAGCAGCACCTACGCCGACATCAAGCAGCGCTACAACAACACCCCGGCGCTGCAGCTGTCGCTCGACCACCCGACCGCGGGCGCGAGCCTGCGCGTCGTGTCCGGGTACTGGAAGCGGATCTACTCGTGCCGCCTGGACGGCTTCGCCTACCGGGTCCGCGAGGCCGCGTGGACCTGGAAGGACTCGCTCCGCTACACCTCCGAGTGCAACGTCATCGGCGGGACGTCGGGCTCGCCGGTCATCGACGCCGCGACCGGCAAGGTCGTCGGCGCCAACAACACCATCAACGAGAGCGGCGGCCGCTGCACGCTCAACAACCCGTGCGAGGTCGACGAGAGCGGCCGGGTGACGGTGCGCGCCAACATCGGCTACGCGCAGCAGACCTACATCCTCGCCTCCTGCATCGCGCCCGGCAGCGTCCTCGACCTGAACCGGGCCGGCTGCACCGTTCCGCGCCGGACCAGCTAGCCCCGGCGGCCTGATCTCCGGCCCGCCGCCCCGCTCCCGGGGGCGGCGGGCCGTTTCGCTATGCGGGCCAGTCGGGGTGGCGCTTGTCCAGGAACGCGCGCATGCCCTCCTGCGCCTCGGGCGTCTGGCTCGACGCGGCCATGACCTCGATCGCGTAGGCGTAGGCGTCGTCCTCGGGACGGTCGAACTGCGCGTACATGGCCTGCTTGCCGAGCGCCTTGCTGCGGCGGCTGCCCTGCGTGGCGCGCTGGAGCAGGTCTTGGACGGCCTTGTCGAGCTCGTCGTCGGGGACCGTGTAGTTGACCAGGCCCCACTCGGCGGCGGTCGCGGCGTCCACGACCTCGCCGGTCAGCGCCATCTCGGCGGCGCGCTTGCGGCCGACGTTGTGGGAGATCGCGACGAGCGGCGTGTGGCAGAACCAGCCGCCCTTGCCGCCGGGCGCGGCGAACCCCGCGCTCCGCGCCGCGACCGCGAGGTCGCAGCTCGCGGCGAGCTGGCAGCCCGCGGCGGTCGCCAGCCCGTGCACGCGGGCGACCACGACCTGCGGGACGGACTGGATCGTCCGCATCAGCTCGGTGCAGGTCCGCAGCAGGGCGCGGACGTCGGCGTGGGACGCGCCCGCCATGTCCGCGAAGTCGTGCCCGGCGGAGAACACCGGCCCGTTCGCGGCGAGCACGATCCCGCGCGCGTCGGTGGCCGCCGCCTCCTCGAACGCGGCGGTGAGCTGGAGCAGGAAGGCGCGGGAGAGGGCGTTGCGGCGGCGCGGGCGGTTCATCGTGATCGTGGTGAACGCGCCGTCGCGCCGGACGAGGACCTCGCTGGTTCCGCTGCTGGCTTCGCTCATATTCGCGACGTTACGTCACGGAGGGGACGGGCGCACGGGGGCCGGATCCCAGGCCGGGATGGGAAGGGGACGGGCCGAATGTCGGAGGTCCGGCGTACCGTGGCCGGGTCCACGGACGCGCCGACGGGGTTGCCGAGGAGGCATGGCCATGAAACTGCTCACCGCCACCGACACCGGCCAGGGATACCGCGACAACGACTTCGACTGGTGCGTCGAGGGAGAACTGGTGCACATCGGGGTCGTCTGCGCCCGCGACCGGGACGACCCCGACGGCGGCTGCGGCTGCGGCCGCTCGTTCGCCGGGCTGAACTCCCACCGCGCCACCACGACCGCGATGGTCCGGGAGATCCCCGGGTTCACCGGCGACGACTACGTCGAGGCGATCCGGTCGAGCCTGGAGCAGCAGGGGTGCGACCCCTCGTTCGCCGAGCACGAGGCGGCGCTGCTGCGCTGCCTGGTCCGCGACTGGCCGGTGGGGGTGATCGTGGAGCGGCGGCTGAATGAGATCGTGGTACGGCAGGTCGTGTAGTCGCAGGCCAGGAGGTGCGCTGTGCTCGTCGCGTTCTCGGTGACCCCGCTCGGCACCGGCGAGGACGTCGGTGAACTCGTCGCGGAGGCGGTACGGGTGGTGCGGGCCAGCGGCCTGCCCAACCGGACCGACGCGATGTTCACCACCGTCGAGGGGGAGTGGGACGAGGTGATGGCGGTGGTGAAGGCGGCCACCGACGCCGTCGCCGCGCGGGCGCCCCGGGTGAGCCTGGTGGTGAAGGCCGACGTGCGCCCGGGGGTGGCGGGCGCGCTCGACGGCAAGGTCGCCTCGGTGGAGCGGTACCTGGCCGACTCCTGACCGCCCCGGCCCGCGCCGTCCGGAACCGCTCGGAGTCAGACCGTGGTGATGAGGGCGCGGGCGGTCTGGACGAGGGCGGTGTTGTCGGCGGCGGGCGAGCCGTCCGGCAGCGTGAGCGTGTCCTCCAGGCCGATGCGGGTGTCCAGGCCGCGGCGGGCGGCGAAGCGGAGCACGGGCCAGGCGCCGCCGTCCTCGCCGTGCAGCAGGATCGGGCGCTCGTGGCCCGCGCGCAGGGCGTGCAGGAGGTCCTTGGCGGTCTCCCTCGCGGTCTCCGGGTCGGTGTCGGTGACCTCGGCGAGGACGCGCAGCACGCGGCCCGCGTGCGGCCAGGCGAGGAACCGCTCGGCCGCGTCGGTGCCGGAGAAGATGCCCGCCTCGACGCCGACGCCCAGGTCGAGCAGGGTCCCGGCGACGAGTTCGGCGCCCGGCTCGTGGAAGTTCACCGAGGCGTGGTCGGGCAGCACCGTCCAGGAGCGGACGAGCGCGGCGCGTTCGGCGGGGTCGGGCGCCGTCCAGGCGCCGGTGGTGACGCCGACGGTGACGCCGGGCGCGGCCTCGCGGACGGCGGTGAGGGTGGCCGCGACGTGCGCGGGCTCGATGGTGTCGCCGCCCGCGCCGTCCTTGCAGTGGACGTGCGCGTCCCGCGCGCCGACCTCGGCGGCGGCGCGGACCGCCGCGCCCACCGCCGAGGGCGTGACCGGCACGGCCGGGTGGTCGCTTCCGCTCCGTGTCCCGTTCGGGCAGATCTGCAGCATGGACCGATCATCTCAGCCGGCGGGTCACGGTGTGATCATGCAGGGGCCTCCTCCGCACACGTCCACGACCCGGCCGGTCTTGAGGAAGATCGCCTTCTGCCGGCGCGCGTCCGCGCTGTCGCGCGGGTCGCTGTGCGGGTCGCGGCCCTGCGCCGGCGGTGTGTTCGTCGTCGGCGGGGCGGGCGAGCCGCTGTCCCACACGACGATCGCGGACCCGTCGTGGGACGGGCCGAACCTGGGGATGCCCCAGAACGGGACCTTGTCCGGGCTGCGGCCGGGGGAGAGGAACGGCGCGTGCACGCGGGCGCCGATCGTCCGGGCCTCGACCTCGGCGGCGACGGTCGCGACCTGGTGGTCGCCGAACGCGGTGTGCATGAGCACCCGGTGGCGCGGCGTCCCCGGCAGCGGGCGCCGCGTGAGGTGCCAGGCGTAGCCGTCGGCCTCGCCCCGGTCCCACAGCATCTGGAGCAGCCCGAGCCCGATCTGCTGGTCGAGCTTGTCGGGGTAGGACGCGTCGAGGGCCTTGCCGAACGCGGCGAAGTCGACGCTGCGGTTGAGCAGCGTGCTGTAGTTCATCGCCGGGACGCCGAGGACGGCGCGCCGGAGGTCGGGCGACACGGCGGTCAGCGCCCCGCCCATGATCCCGCCCTGGCTGTTGCCGTCGTAGGCCAGCGGCTCCCGCGTGTCGATGAGGGAGGCACCGGAGTCGTCCTGGAACGCCCGGTCCGAGGCGAAGCCCCGGGTCATGGCGCGGCCGAGGACGACGAAGCCGAGCAGGCCCTGCTGGAGGCGGTCGGCGACGGTCCGGAAGTGGGTGAGGTCGGCGAGCGCCGCGAGGTCGTTCGGGATGTCCTCGTCGGCCATGCCGATCCACTTCGTCGCGCAGAACGCGAAGCCGTGCTCGGCCGCCATCGCCTTGACGCTCCCCGCGCCCACCTCGCGCTCGGCGCCGAGCAGCCCGTGCCCGTAGAGGGCGGGACGGGCGGGCCGCGAGAACGCCGACCTCGGGATCTCGCACTGGAACGGGACGGCCTGCTCGTTGCCCGGCAGCCGGGCCGGGAGCCCGTCCGGGCCCCGGTGGAACGCCGACCCGGGCGGCCCGCCCGGCCGGTCGAGGTAGCTCGGCGCCCACACGACGCCCTTCACCTCGCGGGCGATCAGCCCGTCCACGTCGTCGGTCACCCGCGTGACCTGGAACCTCGGGGACCGGCCGCCGAGGTCGCGCAGGGTCTCGTCGCGGATGCGCAGCATCGGCCCGGTCAGGCTCTCGCGGCTCGCGACCGTGAAGTCCCAGGCCAGGTAGAGGCCGTCGCGGCGCACGCCGTGCGCGGCGAGGTCGGCGAGGACGCGCCGCTCGTCCCGCTGCCGCGCGCTCAGCGGGTCGGAGGCGGGCAGCGTCGGGCCGAGGATCCGCGCGAACGCCGCGCCCGGCCGGATCCGGTCACCGGAGGCGTCGCGCAGGTTCCGCAGGGCGACGACGTAGCGGTGCCCCTCCCGGAAGTTGCGCGCCGGACGGACGATCAGCGCCTTGCGCGCGTCCGGCGCGTTCGCGTCCAGCTCCGCCCAGTACGGCCAGCGCTCCCCGGTCGCGGTGTCCAGGACCACGATCGGCGCGTCCGGGCGCAGTGACGCGCCGATGTCGGTGACCGGCGCCGCGCCGCTGCGCTCCAGGTCGACGCCCGGGACGCGGCTGAGCAGCATCGACCCGGGCGAGAACCCGTCCGCGCGGTTCCACTCGCCGGGCGCGACGGGCGCGCCGGAGGCGTTGCGGAGCGTCGTCCGCATGTGGACGCGGCGGCCGGTCGGCGTGTCCGGGTCCGGGTCCGTGTACCAGTCGTTCGGGAACGGCAGCAGGCAGGCGGCCGGGTCGATCGGGTCGCAGCCGTCGCCGTCGGGCGCGGCCGCGGCCCGCGACGAGGGCGGCGCGGTCAGCGCCGCGAGCGTCACGGCGGCGGTCAGGACGGCGGTCAGGGAGCGGGGGAGCAACGTCCACCTCCGGGGGGTCCGCGGCGTACAGCGCGATCATGGACGCTCCCCGGCGGCGGGTCAATGGGCGGCCCCGAGCGGCGCCGCCGCGCGCTTGTCGGCGGCCGCCGGCCCGTACGAGCGGAGGACGATCGGCGCCCCCAGCGCGTCCTCGATCGTCTCCTCCGGGCGGCCGAGCGGCTCGTAGACGGGACGGGCGGCGAACAGGCGCCGGGTCAGCGCCGCCTGGCGGTCCAGGTCGGCCGGGCCCGCCGGGAGCCGGGCGACCTGTTCGCCGTCCATCGCGTAGGCCCGGCAGACACGCAGGTCGGGACGTGCCCCTGCGACGTCCAGATGCGTGACCGCCAGACCGTCGACGCCGCCGCACACCTCCAGCGCGTACCGGAGCGCCACGGCGTCGAGGTGGCCGACGCGGAACGCCCCCTGCCAGCGGCCCGTCCCGTTGTGCGGGTCGGGCAGCGCGCCGGTGAGCGCCGCGTCCTCGGTGACGAAGGGCCCGGGGCCGTGGCGCGTCGCGTACGCGCGCACCACGCCGAGCCGGGCCGCGCTCGCCTCCGCCTCGCCGAGCAGGGCCTCGGCGTTCGCGAACGTCGTCGTCGACCACGTCGTGTACGGGTGGAAGCCGTGCCACTCGTCCAGCAGGACGCCCTGCGCGCCCTCGAACACCGCGCCGCCCTCCCGCAGGACGCGGCGCAGGTGCCCGCCGCCGACCATCCGGACGCGCTCGGCGAACGCGGCGAACGCGTCCGCGCACGCCTCCACGTCCGGGACGTCCTCACCCGATCCGGGCGGGAACTCGTCGCGGTACCGGTCGCGGAGCGCGGCGAGGCGGCGCCGCAGCCGGGCCGGGGACAGGCAGTCGCCCGCGCGGGGCGCGTCGTTGTGGTCGAGCGCGTAGGACGCCGTCTCGCCCACGCCCATCCCGCAGGACCCGTGCCGGGCCGCGCCGCGCGCCGCCTCCCGCGCCCGGTTCGCGGCGCGGTGGTAGGGCGTCGTCAGCAGCGCGTCGCGGTCGACGGTCAGCCGGGCGAGCGCGTCGCCCACGCCGAGGGAGCGCAGGTGGTCGGCCTCGGCGGCGAGCGCCAGCGGGTCCACGAGCATGAACCGCGACAGGTGCGTCCGCACGCCCGGCGTGAACGTGCCCGACCCGAACTGCGCGAACGTGTGGTGCCGCCCGTCCGCCGCGACGACGTTGTGGGCCGCCTGCGCGCCCCCGTTGAACCTGACGACCGTCGGCGGCGCCGGGGACGCGGCGCACAGGTGGTCGACGACCGTGCCCTTGCCCGCGTCCCCGAATCCCAGGTCGACGACGATGACGTTCCCCCTGACGCCGCCCATGCCCGGGGCCCCTAGAGCCGCGTCGTCGCGGCCGGGCCGGACGCGTCCAGCCCCGGCGGGGTGGCCGACACCGCGACCGGCGCGCGCGAGGCGTCCAGCCGGGCCAGCGCGCGCGAGACCGACGCCCCCGCGTCCGATCCCGCCTCCTCCAGGTGCTCCAGGCCCTCGCCGAGGTCGATCGCGTCCTCGCCGAGCCCGATGGTCAGCGCGATCGTCTCGCAGACCGCACCCGGGTCGTCCAGGTACAGGACGTGCTGGCCGAGGAGCCCCTGCCAGAAGTCCTTCAGCTCGCGCTTGCCGGAGTGGTAGCCGCCCTCGGGGATGATGAAGTACACCTCGTACATGCGCTGGAGCTCGCGGACCATGTCGGCGATCGGGACGTCCTGCCGGGCCTCGTCCCCGATGATCTTCGCGATCTCGCTCCGCCGCACCTTCGGGTAGCCCAGCTCGTCGCCGATCATGAAGAGGTAGCCGCGCCTGCCCCGCTTCTCGAAGCAGTCGATCGCGGTGTGCCGGGCCATGAAGTACATCGCCAGCTCGTAGGACTCGCGCATCTGGCCGCCGCCCCCGCCCTCCAGCAGGATCTTGCCGAGGTCGTCGTCCATGCGGTTGTCGGCCTCGAACTGGCCGATCTGGAGCGGCGCCCGGTCGCAGGTCGCGTCGCCGACCGCGCCGAACAGGATGTGCGGGTGCTCGACGTACCCCTTGCGCAGCAGCAGCCCGAGCAGGTCGGGCAGCTTTGTCTGGAGCGTGCGCGGCACGCCGCCCATCGAGCCCGTCACATCGAACAGCACCGCGATCGCCAGCGACTCGGGGTGGTCCTCGGAGTCCCGGCTCTCCCGGACGGTCACGCCGCTCGGGTCGAGGTCGGGGTGGACGGTGGTCGCGCCGCCGTCGCTGTAGGCGAACGCGCTCGCGCCGGTGGCCGCCCGGTAGCTGCGGCGCGCGGCGTAGACGTCGGTGGACCAGTTACCGCTTCCCATGGTCGTCTCCCTCAGTTCTGTTCGGGCAGGTGGAAGGGGCGGAAGCGGCGGGGGCCGTAGAGCCGTTCGAGCAGCTCGTCCAGCTCCTCCAGCAGCCGCCAGGCGTCGGACGGGCGGCGCCGCTGCGCGGGCAGCAGGCAGCCCCGCGCGAACGCCCGCATGGCCTTCGGCGCGCGGTCGCCCATCAGCTCGGTCACGCAGCGGGTGGCCATGAAGATGTCGGTGGCCGGGGACGCGGTCCCGCGTGCCGGGACCTCCGGCGGATACCAGTCGGCGTACCGGTCGACCATCGCGGGGACGCGCCCCGAGGGGTCGGTGCCCGCGTAGCAGCCGGGCACCGAGTAGCACCAGTCGACGAGCACCAGCCCGTGCTCCGCCGGGTGGATCATGACGTGGTCGGGCAGCACCGCGCCGTGCAGGACGCCCGCGCGATGGGCGAACCCGAGGCCGACCAGCAGCCGCCGCCACATCCAGGCCGCGTCGCGCGGGTCGAGGCCGCCGGGGAACGCCCGCCGCACCTCGGCCAGGGTGTGGAAGCCCTCCAGCGCGGCGAGCGCGTTGACCTGGCGCTGCGCGCCGGACGCCTCGTCCCGGTGGCGGAACGACTCGACCAGGCGCGGCACGTACGGCAGGAACCGCCCGTCGCCGTCCTTGGGGAGCTGCCGCAGCGCCACCGCCTCGCGTTCGAGGAGGTCGCCGTCGCGCGGGTCGCGCGGCATCTTCAGCAGCACCCGCGCGCCGTCCGGCTCCGCCGCGTAGAGCTGCGCGAGGTCGCCGCGGACCGGGTCCCCGGTGACCCGGTAGGAGTGCCGCCGGGTGGTGATCACGGACGCGTCGGCCCCGGTGTGGGCGCGCCACAGCGCGGTCAGCCGGATGAAGGCCGCCCGCGTCCGCCCCCGCGTCGCGTCCGGGTGGAGGAGCCGCGCCAGCCGCCGGTAGCGGCGCGCGGCCTCGGCGGCGTCGTCGCCGAACAGGTCCGCCGGGACGCGGGCCCGGTCGAGCAGGGCGAGCGCCTCGTCCAGCTCGCCGGCGCGCGGTGTCATCGGATCTCCTCCTCGCGGCTCGGGCGCAGCAGCGCCGGGTGCAGCAGCCGCGCGTCGCCCGCCCGGTACAGCCGGGGCCGGGGGCCGCCGCGCCGCCCGCCCTTGTCGGACGTCGCCCCCGTGCTCTCCACGAACCCGGGCACCGACAGGACCTTCCGGTGGAAGTTGCCGGCGTGCAGCTCCTCGCCCCACACCGCCTCGTACACGGCGCGCAGCTCGGGGATCGTGAACTCGGGGGCGCAGAAGGCGGTCGCGAGCGGCGCGTACTCCAGCTTGGCGCGGGCGCGCTCCAGCCCGTCCGACAGGATCCGCGCGTGGTCGAACGCCAGCCGCCGGGTGGTGCCGGGACGCTGGTCGCCCGCCTCGGTCAGGCCGAGCGCGCCGACCGCGACCCAGGCCGCGTCGGCCGCGTCGCCGCCCGCCTCGGGGTCGGGCAGCTCCGGCGCGAACGCCAGGTAGGCGACGGAGATGACGCGCATGCGCGGGTCGCGGCCCGGCGCGCCGTAGGTGCCGAGCTGCTCCAGGTGGACGCGTCCGAGCTCCCCGCCCTTGGCGCTGAGCCCGGTCTCCTCGGCCAGCTCGCGGACCGCCGCCTCGGACAGGTCCTCCGCCTCGGTGCCCTGGAGCGGACCGCCCGCCTGGACGAACCCGCCGGGCAGCGCCCACATCCCCGCGAACGGCGCGGCGCCGCGCCGCACCAGCAGCACGTGCAGGGCGCCGTCGCGGATCGTCAGGGCCACCACGTCCACGGTCACCGAGACCGGGTCGTAGTCGCGCGGATCGTAGTTCGCCAGGAACTCGCTCTCGTCGCGTCCCGGATCCGAGGTCATGCGCCCGCTCCCCGCTGTCAGACTCGTTCTGAGTAAGTCTCATATTGAGTTCATCTCGATATGAGAAGAACATAGCCCGCAGGGCGGCCGGGTGTCCAGTCCCAAAGCGGGAGCGCCGCCTCCCGGGGAGGGGAGACGGCGCTCTCGGGTCGTGCGATGGCCTGGGGGAGGATCCGCTCAGCGGCGGTGGCGTCCGCCGGTGCTCGGCGGTTCCTCCTGCTCGTCGTCGTGCCAGCCGCCGTGCCGCTGCCGGTCGGAGGTGTAGGGGGCGTTCGGGGGCCGGCCGCCCGGCTGCCCCCCGGCCGGATACTGGCCGGTCGGGAAGTTCCCCGAGGAGTAGGGCGTCTCCGGCCGGCTCTGCCCCGGGTCGGTCGGACGCGGCACCGACTCGTACCCGCTGGACCCGTACGGGATGGCTCCGTAGGAGTCGGACGGGCTGGACGCGGACGGCCCCGGCCCGCGCCGGCCCTGCCCGTAGGCGCCCGAGCCCTGCCGTCCGGACGCGTGCCCGCCCGACCCGAAGTCGCCGGACCCGAAGTCGCCGGACCCGAACTCGCCCGATCCGTACCCGCCCGAGCCGTACTCTCCCGAGCCGAACGTCCCGGACCCGTACTGCCCCGGGCCGTGCTCGCCGGAGGAGTACACGCCCGTCGGGTGCTGCCCGGTGGACTGGCCGAGGTTGAGGTACCCGCCGGTCCGCTGGACGCCCTGCGGGGCCGTCCCCTGCGGGGTGGGCGCGGCGTGCGGCGCGGAGGCGCGCGTGCCGGGGAAGACGGCGGCGCCGGGCGGCGGGGCGGCGGCCATCGGCGCGGCGACCGGGCGCTCGGGCGCCGGCTCCTCCAGCAGCAGCTTCATCTGGCTCTTGCGGCGCCCGTAGGCGAGGTACAGCAGCAGGCCCGCGACCATCCAGATCGTGAAGTAACCCCACGTCTGGACCTTGATGTTCAGCATCAGCCAGCCGACCGCGACGATCGTCACCACGGCGGTGACCGGCGCCGCCGGGACCCTGAACGGGCGGTGCAGGTCGGGCCGGTCGCGGCGCAGCGCCAGCACGGCGGCGGCGACGAACAGGAACGCGAACAGCGTCCCGAGCACGACGAGCTGCTCCAGCGTGAGCACGTCGATGGTCTGCGAGGTCACCAGCGCGGCGCCGCCCGACAGCAGCGTCGCGCGGGAGGGCACCTTGTAGCGGCTCATCCCGGCGAGCGGGCGCGGCAGCAGCCCGTCCCGCGACATCGAGAACACCACCCGCGTCAGGCTGATCAGCAGCACCAGCATCACGGTGGTCAGCCCGAGCATCGCGCCGACATCGACGATCTTGCCCATCGCGCCCGCGCCGACCGAGTCGAACGCGGCGGCGAGCAGCAGCTTGTCGGAGTTCAGCTTCGCGAACCCGTCCATGCCGACCATGCCGACGAGCGCGAGCGCGACCGCCACGTACAGCACGACGGCGGTGACCAGCGTGATGAGGATGCCGCGCGGCACCTTGCGGGGCGCGTCGTCGGTCTCCTCCGAGGCGGTCGCGATCAGGTCGAAGCCGATGTAGGCGAAGGCGATGGCGGGCGCGGCGGCGAACACGCCCCAGACGCCGAACACGTGCGGCGTGCCGCTGCCGAACGCGCCGAGCACCGCGTCCAGCACCGTCTGGTCGCCGTTCGGGGCGGGCTTGGAGGGCGGGGTGAGCGGGGTGAGGTTGCCCGGGTGGAAGAACTTCAGCCCGGTCGCGATGACCAGCCCGATGACGATGACCTTCGCCATGACCATGAACCAGAGCGTCCGCAGGCTCATCCGGCTGCCGGTCGCGAGCATGATGATGAGCAGGAGCAGGATGCCGAACGCGAACAGGTCGGGCCCCTTCTGCTGCCCGATCAGGTCGCCGAGCCACGAGGGGACCGACACCCCGAAGTCGTGCAGCGCCTGCGTCGCGTACAGCGACCAGACCCGCGCGAGCACCGAGGAGGCCAGCAGCAGCTCCATCACCAGCGACCAGCCGACGACCCAGGCCCACACCTCCCCGAACGCGACGTAGCTGAAGGAGTAGGCGCTCCCCGCGACCGGGATGATCGACGACAGTTCGGCGTAGGCGAGCGCGGTCAGCAGGCACACGCCGCCGGCGATCAGGAAGGAGATGAGCACCCCGGGCCCCGCGGTCGCGGTGGCCTGCTCTCCGGCGATCTTGAATATGCCGGAACCGATCATTACCCCGAGGCCGAGCACGATGAGGTCGCGCGTCCGGTAGACCACGCGGAGGCGGTGCCGGCCGCCATAGAGCCGGCCGGTGGCCTGCTCGACCGGCAGGCGCCGGAACATGTTGTTGCGCATGCGGATGTCCCAGGTCATAGGTGTCCCCCCTGGCCTGAACCCGCGCCGCTGTTCGCGAGAAGTCGGCAGGTCGAAGGTCCCTAAGAATTCACCAGGTATGAGCATAATCGCAATGATTTCTGGCGGATTGATGTCGTCTTGATGTCGTCCGGCGCCGGTCGGGCGGGGTGCGGTGTCGAAGGGGAATCGGCCGCTCACGCTGGGCGAAGACCGAATCGGATTCGTCGCGAGTAGTCGATCTTTTCACCGCCCTTTCGCGAATGCGGGTGTCGCCTGCGCGTCCCCACTCGCCGGCTCTCCAAGGCCGCATCGGCGGGTCCTGGAGAGGGGGGAAGCGCGTCCGGGGCCGGACGGTGCGGGCGCTGGCGCGCCACCGGGATCGGTGGCACGGTAGGGGCGCCGCGTTCCCCAGGAGGTTCGGTGTCCCGCAGCCCGTCGTCCTCGAATGCCCTCCGCCGCTCGGCCGCCGTGGCGGCGCTCGCCGTGGCCGCGTCCCTGGTGGTCCCCGCCACCGCCGGCGCGGCGCCCGCCTCGCCCCCGCACACCCCGCCCGACGAGTCCGCCAAGCAGCCCGTCGCCACCGGCTACGGCGGCGCCGTCTCCACCGTCGACCCGGACGCCAGCGCCGCCGCCCTGGAGGTGCTCCGCCGCGGCGGCAACGCGATGGACGCCGCGGTCGCCGCGTCCGCGACCCTCGGCGTCACCGAGCCGTACGTCGCCGCGATCGGCGGCGGCGGATACCTCACCTACTACGACGCGAGGACCCGCCGCGTCCACGCCTTCGACGGCCGCGAGACCGCGCCGAGGACGATGCGGGCCGACTCCTTCCTCGACCCCGCCACCGGCAAGGCGATCCCGTTCGACGAGGCCGTGACCAGCGGGCTCAGCGTCGGCGTCCCCGGCACCCTCGCCCAGTGGGACCTCGCGCTCCGCCGCTTCGGCACCCGCGACCTGCGCACGCTCCTCAAGCCCGCGATCCGCACGGCCGAGCACGGCTTCGTCGTCGACCAGGAGTTCCGCGACCAGACCGCCGCCAACGAGGCGCGGTTCCGCGACATCGTCCCGACCCGCGAGCTGTTCCTGCCCGGCGGGAGGCTCCCCGAGGTCGGCTCGGTGTTCCGCAACCCCGACCTCGCGCGCACCTACCGCGAGCTGGGCAGGCGTGGCCCGCGCTGGATGTACGGGGGCGGGCTCGGCGACGAGGTCGCGCGGACGGCCGCCAGGCCGCCGGTCGATCCCGCCGCCGGGCGCAAGGTGCGTCCCGGCCTGATGAGGCGGGGCGACCTGCGGGCCTACCGCGCGCAGCGCCGGGAGCCCACCCACGTCGCCTACCGGGGGCTGGACGTCTACGGGGAGCCGCCCTCCTCGTCCGGCGGGTCCACCGTGGGCGAGGCGCTCAACATCCTCGGCAACTTCCGGCTGGACGCGAAGGACCCCGCCACCGCGCTGCACTACTACCTGGAGGCGTCCAAGCTCGCCTACGCCGACCGGGGCCGCTACGTCGGCGACCCCTCCCAGGTGGACGTGCCGCTCGACGAGCTGCTCTCCTCCGGGTTCGCCCGCGAGCGCGCGTGCCTCATCCGGCCCGACCGGGCCGCGGTCGCGCCCGTCGCGCCCGGCAGTCCCGACGGGCGCTACGACCCGTGCGTCCCGCCCGGCACCCAGACCCGCGCGCTCGCCTACGAGGGCCCGCAGACCACCCACCTGGTCGTCGCCGACAAGTGGGGGAACGTCGTCGCCTACAACGTCACCCTCGAACAGTTCGGCGGCAGCGGCATCACCGTCCCCGGACGCGGGTTCCTGCTCAACAACGAGCTGACCGACTTCAGCATGCAGCCGCCCGCGCCCGGCTCCCCGCCCGACCCGAACCTGCCCGGCCCGCACAAGCGCCCGCGCAGCAGCATGGCCCCGACGATCGCCCTGAAGGACGGGCGGCCGAAACTCGCGGTCGGCACCCCCGGCGGATCGACGATCATCACGACCGTCCTGCAGATCCTGGTCAACCGGATCGACCTCGGCATGGACCTGCCGCAGGCCCTCGCCGCGCCGCGCGCGACGCAGCGCAACACCCCGCAGGTGTTCGCCGAGCCGGCGTTCATCTCCGCCTACGGCCGGGCGCTCGCCGCGCGGGGGCACCGGATCGAGCCCTTCCCCGGCCCGCCGCGCGAGGTGATCGGCGCCGCGACCGCGCTGGAGTTCCTGCGGCCGGGCCTGGTCCAGGCGGTCGCCGAGCCGGTCAGGCGCGGTGGCGGCAGCGCGATGGTCCTCACCCCGGCGCGCTAGGTCGTGGCCGGTCAAGGCGTGTCCGGGCGGCGAACGGGAAGGAGTGGGGCCATGGCGCAGTCTTACGTCCAGGTGACGACCACGACCGACTCCCGTCCCGAGGCGGCCGAGCTGGCCAAGTCCGCCGTCGCCGAGCGGCTCGCGGCGTGCGCCCAGCTCGTCGGCCCGGTCGCCAGCACCTACTGGTGGGAGGGCGAGATCGAGTCGGCCGAGGAGTGGATGGTGGTCTTCAAGACCACCGCCGACCGCTTCGACGAGCTGGCCTCGCTGATCACCGACGGGCACTCCTACGACACCCCGGAGATCATCGCGACGCCCGTCGTCGCGGGCAGCATGGACTACCTCGCCTGGGTCGCCGAGCAGACCGAGCCGGACGCCGACGAGGAGGCCGACGCCGACGAGGACGCCGTGTCCACCTGAGTCCGGCCCACGCCACTCGCCTGGCGGCCCGTGCCCTGACCGTGCCTCGGCGGGCGCGGCCCTCGCTTCGCGATCTTCGCGGTGGGGCCGCGCCCGCGTCGTCGGCCCCACCGCTCGGCCACGCGCCCGCGCGACGGCTGAGGTCGCCGGGGGCGGCCTCAGCCCACCGGCGGCGGTGCGTCCTTGGCGCGGACGCCCTGGCGGGGGAGGAGCAGCGCCGGGACGATCATCACGGCCGTCAGCGCGAGCGAGATCCAGAACGTGCTGCCGAACGCGTCCGCCAGCTTCGGCGCGATCTGCTCGCGCACGCGGTCGGGGATCTCGCCCATGCCGCCCGCGCCACCGCCGCCGCCCGACTGCGGGATCCGGTCGTTGATCTGGCGGGACAGGATGACCGCCAGCAGCGCCGTCCCGACCGAGCCGCCGAGCTGGACGAGGATCTGGAGCGAGCTGGACGCGCGCGACATCGCCGCCCGGTTCAGCGTGACCAGCGCGGCCGACATCGTCGGCATCATCGTGGAGCCGAGCCCGAGGCCGCGCACGAACAGCGCGGAGCCGAGCAGCCAGTAGGAGGTGTCCGCGTCCACCAGCGCGAACGGGACGGTCCCGACGCACAGCAGCACGATGCCGACCGGGACGATCCGTCCGGCGCCGAACTTGTCGGTGATCACGCCCGCGAGCGGCATCGCGGTCGCGGCGCCGAGGCCCTGCGGGACGAGCAGCAGCCCGGCGGCGAGCGCGCCCTCGCCGCGCGCGCTCTGGTAGTAGAGCGGGATCAGCAGCATCGACCCGAGCAGCGCGATGCCGACGAGGAAGATCGCGAGCGAGGCGGTCGCGAACGTCCGGTCGGCGAAGAGCCGGACGTCGATCAGGGACTTCTCCTTGCGTTGCAGGCTGTGCGGCACGAACAGCGCCAGCAGCACCAACCCGGCGACCAGCCAGCCGATCGTGGCCGCGTCGCCGAAGCCCCCGTTGCTGCTCGCGGTCGACAGCCCGTAGATCAGCAGGACGAAACCGGGCGGCAGCAGGAACAGCCCGCGCAGGTCGAGCGCCGTGGAGGCGCGGCCGTCGCGCTCACCGTGCTCGTGCGGCACCTTCCACCACGCCAGCGCCAGCGCGGCCGCGCCGACCGGAAGGTTCACGAAGAAGATCCAGCGCCAGTCGACGTCCTGGACGAGCCAGCCGCCGAGCACCGGCCCGAGTACCGGCCCGAGCAGCATCGGCACGCCGACGATGCTCATGATCCGGCCGATCCGGCGCGGCCCGGCGGCCATCGTCAAGATCGCCATGCCGGTCGGCATCAGCATGCCGCCGCCGAGCCCCTGCACCACCCGGAAGGCGATGAGCGACTCGATGTTCCAGGCCGCGCCCGACAGGGCCGACCCGAGGACGAACAACACGATCGAGGACATCCACACGCGCCGCCCGCCGAAGCGGTCGATGGCCCAGCCGGTGAGCGGGATGACGGTGCCGAGCGCGAGCATGTAGCCGGTGATCACCCACTGGATGGTGGACAGGCCCGCGTCGAAGTCGTGGCCCAGCGTCTGGAGCGCCACGTTGACGATCGTGGTGTCCAGGATCGCCATAATCGTGCCCGCCACGATGACGAGGCCGAGCACGATCACCTGCCGGTCCAGCCTGTCCGACGGGGGGTCGGCCGCGCCCGTGCCGGGCGGCGCGAGCTTGGCGGGAGGGCTCTCGGTCATGGTCGGGTCCCCTTGGTCGTTCGCGTGACTAGGTAAACGTCTTGAACTTCAACGTGTTGGCAGTGCACCACGAAATATGTTGAACTTCAAGACATGACCGACGATTCAGGTAGCGCCGAAAATTCGGTCGACGCCGACCTGGAGACGGTGATCCAGCTCATGGGCCGGATGGTGCGGACGATGAAGTCCTCGGGCCGCCACGCCGAGGCCCGGGAACTGCTCAAGCTCTGCGAGGAGGCCGGTCTCGGCCCCCGGCACGTGCCCGTGCTGTTCGCGCTCGTGCTGAACGGCCCGGTGTCCGTCGGCGTGCTCGCCCGGCACATGGCGCTCAGCCCCGCCACCGTCAGCCAGCTCGTCGGCGAACTCCAGCGCGGCGGCTTCGTCGAGCGCAGCCCGGACCCCCGCGACCGCCGCCGCATGATCGTCACCCTGCACGAGAACCACCGCGAGCGCGTCGAGCGCTTCGCCTGGCGGCGCCTGCGCCCGCTCCGGATGACGCTGGAGGCGCTCGGCCCGGTCGAACGCCGCCACTTCCTGGAGGGCTGGCGCACGATGATCCACATGATGGAGGTCGCCGCCCTGGACGACCCGGACCCCGAGACCAAGTCCCCCGCCCCCGAGGACGTCGCCGGGGCCCCGGGCTTCCAGGTGGTCTGCCCGATCGCGCCGTCGTCCCAGGACCGCGAGGACTAGCGAAGCCCCAGAGAGACCTCGGCCGTCACGCGGGCGCGCGGCTGAGCGATGGGGGCGACGCCGGCGGCGAGCCCCCATTGGGAAGATCGCGAAGCGATGCCGCGCCCGCCCAAGGCGCGGTCACGCCCCGAGCCGCCAGGCGAGTGCCCTGGGCCGGGGCTTCGATGAATTCACCCTCGGCGCATGAGGCGGCCGACGGCGGCCATCAGCTCGGTCGACATCGCCTCGCCCTTGCCCTCCTCGGCGCCTTCGGCGACGCAGTGCCGCACGTGCCCGTCCAGCAGGCCGAGGGCCACCTTGTCCAGCGCGGCCTGGACGGCGCTGATCTGGGTGAGCACGTCGATGCAGTAGCGGTCGTCCTCGACCATGCGGTCGATGCCGCGCACCTGGCCCTCGATCCGGCGGAGCCGGGTCTGCAACTGGTCCTTGGTCGCGGTGTACCCGCGGGTGGGGGTCTCGCTGGTCGCCATGTCCGTCCTCGCAATCGATCTCGGGGCGGCTCCGGGGGTACCCCTCGGGGATGATCCCCCTAGGGGTATCCTATGCGCTAGGTGACGTGTGCTCCGCGCCCGCGCTCGTGGCGGCGGGCACCGCGCGGTCAGCCCGCCGGGGTGTTCCAGGACGTGACCACCGGCCGCCCGTGCTCGGCGCCGAGCGTCGAGACGGTGCCGTTGCCCAGCGCGAACAGGCGTCCGAGCGCGGGTTCCAGGCCGAGGTGGCGGGCGGTGAGGACGCGCAGCACATGCCCGTGCGCGACCAGCGCGACGTCGCCGTCGTCCAGAAGCGGCCGCACGCGCGCCAGCACCGCGTCCACGCGGGCGCCGACGCTCTCGACGCTCTCCCCGGGGTGCTCGGCGTCGCCCGGGACCACCCCGTCGTCCCACAGGTACCAGTCGGGGCGGTGCTCGCGGATCTCCGCCGACGTGATGCCCTCGTAGCCGCCGTAGTCCCACTCCCACAGGTCGGGGTCCACGTCGTCCACCGCGAGCCCGGCCAGCTCGGCGGTGCGGCGGGCGCGCTCGGCCGGGCTGCACACGGTGCGGACGATCCGGCGCGCCTCCAGCGGCGCGGCGAGCGCCCGCGCCTGCCGCTCGCCGTGCTCGGTCAGCGGAAGGTCGGTGCGCCCGGTGTGGCGTCCGGCGCGGCTCCACTCGGTCTCGCCGTGCCGCAGGACGATCAGTTCCCCCATGGGCCCCACTGTAGGGCCCACGGGGGCGGGTTCGATCAGGCGAGGACGGAGGCCAGGGTGGTGTGGGGGAGCCCGTGGGCCTCGGCGACGTGGTCGTAGACGAGTTCGCCCGCGTGGGTGTTGAGGCCGAGGGCGAGCGCGGTGTTGTCGCGCAGGGCCTGCCGCCAGCCCTTGTCGGCGATCGCGACCGCGTAGGGCAGCGTCACGTTCGTGAGGGCGTAGGTGGAGGTGTTCGGCACCGAGCCGGGCATGTTCGCGACGCAGTAGAAGATCGAGTCGTGCACGCGGTAGGTGGGGTCGGCGTGCGTGGTGGGACGGGAGTCCTCGAAGCAGCCGCCCTGGTCGATCGCGATGTCGACGAGCACCGAGCCCGACTTCATCCCGGCGACGAGGTCGTTGGACACCAGCGTCGGCGCCTTGGCACCGGGGATCAGCACGGCGCCGATGACGAGGTCGGCGGCGCGCACCTGCTGCTCGATCGTCAGCGAGTTGGACACCAGCGTCCGCAGCCGGCCCTGGTAGATCGCGTCGATGTGGCGGAGCCGGTCGACGTTGACGTCGAGGATCGTCACGTCGGCGCCCATGCCGACCGCGATCTGCGCCGCGTTCAGCCCGGACACGCCGCCGCCGATCACCACGACCTTCGCGGGCGCCACCCCGGGCACCCCGCCGGGCAGCACGCCGCGCCCGCCGTTGAAGGCCATCAGGTTGTAGGCGCCGACCTGCGGGGCGAGCCGACCGGCGACCTCCGACATCGGCGCCAGCAGCGGCAGCGAGCGGTCGGGCAGCTGGACGGTCTCGTAGGCGACCGCCGTCACCCCGGACGCCAGCAGGGCGTCGGTGCACTCGCGGGACGCGGCGAGGTGCAGGTAGGTGAACAGCGTCTGGCCCGAGCGCATCCGGTGGTACTCCGCCGCGATCGGCTCCTTGACCTTGAGGATCAGGTCGCCCTCGGCCCACACCTCGTCGGGGCCGTCCAGGATCTTGGCGCCGGCGGCGGTGAAGTCCTCGTCGGGGATCGCCGAGCCGAGCCCGGCGCCGCGCTCGACGAACACCTCGTGGCCGTGCCGGCTGAGCTCGTGCACGCCCGCCGGGGTGATGGCCACCCGGTACTCGTGGTTCTTTATCTCTTGCGGGACGCCGATCTTCACGGCCGCTCCTCCGTCAACGCTGACCAGGACCTGCTGGCAGGGGCTACGCCTCCAGCGTGGGGGCCCGCGCGCGCACCCCGCCATGAGCAGGATGCAAACGCATCGGCGATTTCGATAACACTGTGTAAAGCAATACAGGGGCCCAGAACCCGCCGCCGGCGACCGCGCCGGGCCCGGAATGGAGCGATCCGCTCACGGCTCGGACGGCGGCGCGGGCGGCGGCACGGACGGCCGTACCGGCGGCAGCCCCGAGGGGGGCAGCCACTCGTCGGCGATCGCGACCGTGAGCTGCTCCAGCAGCGCCCCCGACCGCCGGACGCGGCGCTCCTCGTCGGGCTCGATGTCGGCGAGCGCGTACACCGCCTGGATCCGGGCCCGGCGGAGCCGCTCGCCGGTGAGGGCGCGCTGCCCGGCGACCGCGACGACCGGGGCGCCCGCCCGCGCCGCCGCCCGCGCGACGCCCATCGGCGCGGCGCCGCGCAGGGAGCGGCTGTCGAGCGAGCCCTCGCCGGTGACGACCAGGTACGCGCCGCGGGCCTTCTCGGCGAAGCCGAGCAGGTCGAGCATCAGGGAGGCGCCGGGCTCGATCCGCGCGCCGAGGAAGGCGAGCGCCGCGAACCCGACGCCGCCGCTGGCTCCCGCGCCCGGCAGGTCGCGGGAGGCGCGCCGGGACGCCGCCTCCGCGAGGTCGGCCCAGCGGCGCAGCCCCGCGTCCAGCAGCGCGACCTCGTCGCGGCTCGCGCCCCGGCGCGGCCCGCCCACCGCCGCCGCGCCGCCGCGGCCGAGCAGCGGCCCGGCGGCCTCGCCCGCGACGACCACCTCGACGGAGGACAGGTCGGGCAGGCCGCGCAGGTCGAGCGCGTGCAGCGAGCGCAGCGCGGCGCCGCCGGGCGGCAGGTCCTTGCCGAGCGCGTCCAGCAGCCGCCCGCCGAGCCCCTGGACGAGCCCCGCGCCGCCGTCGGTGCAGGCGCCGCCGCCGAGCCCGAGCACGATGCGGCGGGCGCCGAGCCGCACCGCGTGGCCGAGGAGCTGGCCCGTTCCGACGCTGGAGGCGACGAGCGGGCGGGGCCGCCCGCCCGGGAGCCGCCGCAGCCCGGACGCCTCGGCCAGCTCCACCACCGCGCTCTGCCCGCGCAGCGCCAGCCGCGCGGTGACGGGGCGCCCGGTGGGCCCGCACACCTCGACCTCGACCCGCCGCCACCCGGCCGCGACCGCCGCGTCGACGGTGCCGTCGCCGCCGTCGGCGACGGGCAGCTCGACCAGCGGGACGTCCGGCCGGACGCGGCGCAGCCCGGCCGCCAGGTGCGCGGCGACCTCGGCGGCGCTCAGCGCCCCGCGGAACCGGCCCGGGGCCAGCAGGACGTGGCCGCGCGGGGACGGGTGGGGGGGAGAGTCCGCGGACGCCACAGCCATGCCTTTCACGCCGGGAGGTAAGCCTCTACCTTCTGCTTACGCCATGACGGCACTATTTGACACCCGGAACGGGGTCCGGGACATCGAAACCGGCGGAGAGGACGGCGCTGGAGGCGATTACTTGACGTTCAGCCACTCCTCAATGGGGTGAATCGCGAAGAAGACGAGGAACAAGGCCACCACCGGCCACAGCCACACCGACACCTCGCGCCACCTGCCGACCGCGATCTTGATGACCGCGTAGCCGACCATCCCGCCGCCGATCCCGATCGTGATCGAGTAGGTGAACGGCATCAGCACGATGGTCAGGAAGGCCGGGATCGTGATCTCCAGGTCGCTCCAGTCGACCTTGGCGACCTGGGTCATCATCAGCGCGCCGACCACGACCAGCGCGGGCGCGGCGGCCTGCGCGGGGACGACCGCGGCCAGCGGGGTGAGCAGCAGCGTCGCCGCGAACAGCGCGCCGGTGGCGAGGTTGGCCAGGCCGGTGCGGGCGCCCTCGCCGACGCCGGCGGCCGACTCGACGAACACCGTGTTCGCCGAGGAGCTGGTGAGGCCGCCGAACGCGGCCGACAGCCCGTCCACCGACAGGATGCGGCCGAGCCTCGGCACCTCGCCGCGCTCGCCGACGAGCCCCGCCTCGTCGCTGATCCCGAGGATCGTGCCCATCGCGTCGAAGAACCCGGACAGGACGAGGGTGAACAGCACGACCAGCGCGGTGATGACCCCGGCGCGGCCGAACCCGCCGAACAGGTCGACCTCGCCGAACAGCCCGAAGTCGGGCGCGGCGAACAGCTTGTCGGGCATGTCGGGGGTGACCACGCCCCAGCCGCCCTTGGGGATCGAGGCGTTCGCCTCGATGACCACGGCCGCGACCGTCCCGACGATGATGCTGAGCAGGATCGCGCCCGGCATCCGCCGCGCGTACAGGGCGATCATCAGCAGCAGCGTGCCCGCGAACACCAGCGTCGGCCAGGTCTCCAGGTGGCCGCCGGTGCCGAGCGCCAGCGGCGGGCTCGTGGCGCTGGAGGTGACGAACCCGGCGTCGACCAGGCCGACCAGCGCGAGGAACGCGCCGATGCCGACCGCGATCGCGTGCTTGAGCGCCAGCGGGATCGAGTTCATGATCCGCTCGCGGATGCCGGTCAGCGCCAGCACGACGATGATCACGCCCTCGATCACCACCAGGCCCATCGCCTGCGGCCAGGTCATCACGGGCGCCGCCTGGAACGCCACGACCGCGTTGATGCCGAGCCCGGCGGCCAGCGCGAGCGGCGCGTTGCCGACCAGCCCCATGATCACCGTGGTGACCGCCGCCGACAGCGCGGTCATGGTGGTGAGCTGCGGGACCGACAGCGCCGCGCCGGTGACGTCGCGCGCCTTGCCGAGGATGATCGGGTTCAGCAGGATGATGTAGGCCATCGCGAAGAACGTCGTGACCCCGCCGCGCAGCTCCCGCGCGACGCTCGTCCCCCGTCCGGTCAGGTCGAACCACCGGTCCAGCGGCCCGGACGGGGGCGGGTCGGCCTGGGCGTTCTTGGACAGGGACATGCGGACGCTCCGGTTCGGCGCGGGGTCTCGGAAAACGGCGAGGTCAGGTTAGCCGCAGGCCGCTCGGAACCGTGGAGCGAGGTGGCGCGCGGCGGTGATTTCGGTCCCGTGCTGCGTGACGAGCGGCGTCCGCTATAGCCTGCCCAGGTGTGAAATGCCAGAATCGGCGAACGCGGCGGGCGGGCGAGCCGCTCCCGGCGTGCCGGCGACACGGCTGCGCGTCCAACTGAACACGCTTCGGTACCGTATCCGGCGAATAGCGGACCTGACGGGCCGTGACCTCGGCACACTAGAGGATCGAGTCGACTTCTTCCTCGCCCCGCGCGCCACGCGCTGGGCGAGCACCTTGTAGGCGGTGGTCAAACGATGGACCGGGAGACACTGGGGCAGCGCATCCGCGCCCTGCGGATCCGGCAGGGCGTGAGCCAGGCGCAGCTCGCCTTCCCCGAGCTGTCCGACAGCTACATCTCGCTGATCGAGAGCGACAAGCGGGTGCCCGCCCCGAGCGTGGTCGACCTGCTCGCCGCGAAGCTGAACTGCTCGGCCACCTACCTGGTCAGCGGCGTCAGCGAGGACGTGGTGGACGAGCTGCGCGTCACGCTCGACTACGCCGAGATCGCGCTGCAGAACGGCGCCGCCGCCGAGGCGCGGGCCCGGTTCGCCGAGGTGCTCGCCAACTCCGACGCGGTCGCGCTGCCGGAGATGCTGCACCAGGCGCGGTGGGGCTACGCGCTGGCGCTGGAGGCGTCCGGCGACCTGGAGGAGGCGATCACCGGGCTGCTGGAGCTGACCGAGGAGGCCTCCGCCGAGGCCGACCTCGACCACTGGGCGAAGGTCCATGTCGCGCTCAGCCGCTGCCTGCGCGAGCGCGGCGACATCAGCGCGGGCGTGCAGGCCGCCGAGGGCGCGCTGCGGCACCTGATCTCCACCGGCGCCGACTCCACCGACGCGGCCGTCCACCTCGGCGCCGCGCTGCTGTCGGCGTTCATCGAGCGCGGCGACCTCGTCCGGGCCCGGCACCTGGCCGCCCAGCTCGTCGAGCGCGCCGAGCGGATCGGTACGCCGCGCGCCCGCATGGTCGCCTACTGGGAGGCCGCCTACGTCGCCGAGATCCGCGGCGAGTACGAGGAGGGCGTCGCGCTCGCCGAGCGGGCGCTGATGCTCGCCGGGGACGGCGAGGACCCGCGCAACCTCAACCGGCTCCGCGTCATCCACGCCGGGCTGCTGCTGCGCGCCCGTCCCGACCAGGCCGCCCGCGCCCGCGAGATGCTGAACCGGGTGCGCGGCGAGATCACCGCCAGCTCCGCCGGGGAGATCGACGTCGCCTGGTGCCTGACCGAGCTGGCCCGCGCCGAGACCGTGCTCGGCCGCCCCGCCGAGTCGGTGCGGCTCGCCGAGGAGGCCATCGACCTGCTCGGGGACGCGCCGCGCCGGGCGACCGCCGGGGCGCTGACCGTGCTCGGCGAGGCGTGCGTGCGGCTGGGCCGCCGCGAGCGCGCCGCCGAGGTGCTCACCCGCGCCGCGACCTGCCTGGAGGAGATGGAGTCCTCCCGCGAGGCCGCGCAGGCGTGGTTCGACCTCGCCGAGGTGCTGGCGGCGACGGGCCCGGCCGACGAGCCGCAGATGGCCGCCTACCGCCGCGCGCTGACCTGCGTGGGCGTCTGACCCGGGGACGTACCGGGGGGGCCGGTCCGCCGGAAATGATCATCTACGTGATCATGAAAGCGGTAATGCAGCGAGTCGCCTCAGGTGGGGAGTTCTTCGGGAATGTTCGGTGTCGTACGCCCGTGCAGGCATGTCCTGTGCGGGTCGCTCTTCAAGGACTGGATGGCCCACCTGTGCGGGCTGTGCCTGACGCTGCGGGCCGAGCACGGCCACGCCGCGCGGCTCGTCACCAACTATGACGGGCTGCTGGTGTCGGTGCTCGCCGAGGCGCAGGCGCCGGAGCTGTCGCCGCGCCGCAAGGCCGGGCCGTGCGCGCTGCGCGGGCTGAAGACCGCCGAGGTCGTGACCGCGAAGGCGCGCGGCGCGCAGCTCGCCGCCGCCGCGTCCCTGCTGCTCGCGGCGGGCAAGACCCGCGACCACGTGGCCGACGGCGACGGCCCCTACGCCCGCCGCCTCGTCGCTGCCGCCGCGGGCCGGGTGGCCGGACGGTGGGACGCGGCGGGCGCCCGCACCGGCGCGGCGGTCGGCTTCGACCCGTCCGTCCTGCGGGACGCGGTGGCGCGGCAGCCGCTGCTGGAGGCGGCGCCCGGACTCGGCCTGCTGGAGCTGACCGAGCCGACCGAGACCGCCGTCGCGGCCGTGTTCGCGCACACCGCCGTCCTCGCGGGACGGGAGGGCAACGCCGAGCCGCTCGCCGAGGCGGGCCGGTTCTTCGGCCGCGTCGCGCACCTGGTCGACGCCGTCGAGGACGTCGCCGCCGACCGGGCGTCCGGCGCCTACAACCCGCTCCTGGCCACCGGCACCACCCCCGCGCAGGCGCGCCGCCACGTCGAGGACGCGCTGCACGGGCTGCGGCTCGCGCTGGCGGAGGTGGAGATGGAGAACCCGCGCCTCGTCCGGGCGCTGCTGGGCCGCGAGGTGCGCCGCACCGTCGACCGGGTGTTCGCCGCCTACCCGCCCGCCCCCGGGCAGCCGCCGCACGGGCAGTACCCGCCCGGTCAGTACCCGCCGCCTCCCGGCTACTCGCCCGGCCAGTACCCGCCGCCCCGGCGCGCCGGCGAGCCGCAGGACTGGGGCAACGGCGGCGGGGACGGCTGGGGCGGCGGTGGCGGCGGTGGCGGCTGGGGCGGTGGCGGAGGGCACGGCCACCGGCCCCCGGACCGGCGCCCCGGCTGGCCGGTGCCGTGCCTGACCGGCGCGGCCGTCTGCTTCACCTGCGGCGTCTTCCAGCCCGAGTGGAGCGAGTACCACGCGAAGAGCTGCGGCGACCGCTGCTGGTGCACCCGGCACTGCGACGGGTGCTGCGACTGCTGCGACTGCTGCGGGGACTGCGACTGCTGCGGATGCGACTGCTGACCTGGGCCGGCCCCGGCCTGACCATGGGAATCCCTCTCCCCGCGGCATTCGCGGACGATCTGGACCGTCTCGCTGCTCCATATGTGCTGCCGGGCCAGGGTCTGGTAACGCCGGGGCGTCAGTAGGCTGGGGGCCCACCCCATCCACCACTGGAGAACCCGGCCGCCCATGAAGATCCACACGCCCCGCCGGCCGCTGCGCCGGTTCGGCCTCGCCGCCGCCGTCGCCCTCGCCCTCGGCACCGTCACCGCGACCCCGGCGCTCGCCCACACCAAGCTGGTCAGCAGCACGCCCGGCAAGGGCGCGTCGGCGGGCCCGGTCACCGAGGTCAAGCTCGTCTTCAGCGACAAGATCAGCGTCGCCAAGGTGATCGTCCGGGACAAGGCGAACAAGACGTTCCAGGCGGGCGAGGCCGAGCGGTCGGGGACGACCGTCACGCAGAAGCTGACGGGCGCCCTGCCCGCCGGGTCCTACACGGTCGCCTACCGGGTGGTCGGCGAGGACGGCCACCCGATCGAGGGCGACGACCTGAAGTTCACCGCGACCGCCGACGGCGCGGGCGCCGGCGCGGGCACCGAGGGCGGCGGCGGGACCGGCGACAAGCCCGCGGCGTCCCCGAGCGCCGGCGGTGTCGGCGCCCAGGAGCAGACGGGCGCCGCCGCCACGACCAACGAGCAGCCCCTCAAGATCGACCAGGAGCAGGCCGAGAAGGACGACGGCGGCTCCGGCACGGTCATGTGGGTGCTGATCGGCGGCGGCGTGCTCGTCGGCATCCTGATCGGCGTGGTCATCGTGCTCCGGGCCAGGCGCAAGCACCCGGCGGCCGACAGCGGTGAGTAGGGGCAGCGGTGAGTAAGGGCGCGGCGGGCAGGGACGCGGCGGGCAGGGACGCGGCGGGCCGGGGCGCGGGCGCGGTGGGCAGGAGCGGCGTCCTCGCGGTCGCCCGCACCGCCGCCGCCGCCTCGGTCGCGGCCGTCGTGGTCCTGGTGGCGGGGCTGATCCTCGGCGGCTCGGTCACCGAGAAGGTCATCCCGGGCCTCGGCGACGCGGGCGTCGTCACCCGCTGGGGGCTGCCCGGCTCCCGGATGGTGATGGACCTCGCGGCCACGCTGACCATCGGCACGCTGCTGGCCGCCGCCGTGCTGCTCCCGCTGGAGACCGCGCGCGGCGGACGGCAGGCCGCGGGCGCCCGGCAGGGCACCGGCACGCTGTCGGCGGACGCCGTCGGCTACCTGCGCGCCGCGTCCTGGACCGCCGCCGCCTGGGCCGCGGCCGCCGCGGCCAACCTCGTGTTCACGGTCGCGGACGTGCTCGGCCAGCCGGTCGGCGAGGTCGTCACCGGTAGCGAGCTGAGCAGCTACGTCGGGTCGCTGCCGCAGGGCACCGCTCTGATGCTCGTGGTGCTGCTCGCCGTCGTCGTGGCGCTGCTGGCCCGCACGACCACCACCCCGGCCGCGACGTTCGGGCTGCTGGCGCTGGCGGGCGCGGCGCTGCTGCCGCCGCCGCTGACCGGGCACTCGGCCTCCGCCGCGAACCACTCGGTCGCCGTGACCGGCGTCGCCCTGCACGTCGCCGCGATCGCGCCCTGGGTCGGCGGCCTGATCGTGGTCGCCGCGCACGCGCTGCTGGGCCGCGACAGGCTGCCGGTGATGGCCGAGCGGTTCAGCCGCATGGCGCTGTGGTGCTACGTCACCGTCGGCGTCAGCGGCTTCGTCAACGTGATCTCCCGGCTGCCCGATCCCGCCGAGATGGTCGACACCGACTACGGACGGCTCGCGCTCGGCAAGATCGCGGCGTTCGCCGTCCTCGGCTACGTCGGCTGGTGGCACCGGAACCGGACGCTGCCCGCCCTCGCCGACCGCAGGCCGTGGGCGTTCACGCGGCTGGCGAGCGCCGAGGTCGTGGTGATGGCCTCGACGGTGGGCCTCGCCGTGGCGCTGGCGCGCACCGCGCCGCCCCCGCCGACCGGCGAGGAGACGCCGGTCAAGGCGCTGGTCGGCTTCGACATGCCGCCCGAGCTCACCGCCGGACGGCTCGCGCAGCTCGGCCAGTTCGACTTCACGTTCGCCGCGCTGGTCGCCGTGCTCGGCGGGGTCTACCTCGCCGGTGTCGTCCGGCTGCGGCGGCGCGGCGACTCCTGGCCGATGGGACGCACCGTCTCCTGGTTCGTCGGGCTGCTCACGATCCTGCTCGTGACCGAGACGGGCGTCGCGAAGTACTCGCAGATCCTGTTCAGCGTCCACATGGTGCAGCACATGGTGCTGAACATGCTGACGCCGATCTTCCTGGTCGTCGGCGCCCCGGTGACGCTCGCGCTGCGCGCGCTGAAACCCGCCGCGATCCGCGGCGACCGGGGGCCGCGCGAGTGGCTGACGGCGGCGCTGCACAGCCGGTTCACCGCGATCATCGCGCACCCGGCGGTCGCCACGGTGATCTTCGTGGCGGGGACGTTCGTCCTGTACTTCACCTCGCTGTTCGAGTCCGCGATGCGCAACCATCTCGGGCACATCGCGATGACGCTGCACTTCCTGCTCGCCGGGTCGCTGTTCTTCTGGGTGCTGCTCGGCGTCGACCCGGCGCCGAAGAAGCTGCCCTACCCGGGGCGGCTGATGCTGCTGTTCGTCACGATGCCGTTCCACGCGTTCTTCGGCATCGCGCTGATGAACCTCAGCCAGCCGCTGGCGCGCGGCTGGTACCAGGCCGTCGACCCGCCGTGGGGCGGCACCGTCCTGAACGACCAGCACAACGGCGGCGCGATCGCGTGGGGCTTCGGCGAGATCCCGACGTTCATCGTCCTGATCTTCCTGGCGTTCCAGTGGTACTTCGACGACCAGCGGCAGGCCCGGCGGCTGGACCGCAGGGCCGACCGCGCCGGGGCGCCCGGCGGCGACCCCCGCGACGACGAGCTGGCCGCCTACAACGCCCGCCTCGCCAAGCTCGCCGAGCGCGACCGCGCCGCCAAGGGCGGCGGGGAGAAGGACGAGCCCACCGCCGGGCCCGAGCCCGAGCCCGAGTTGGCGGAGGCGGTCGAGGGGGACGGGCACGACGACGACGCGGGCAAGGCCCCCTCCTGAGCGCCCCGGCCCCTCCCCCTCGCGGGGGAGGGGCGCGGCGCCGTGATCTGCGAGGATCGGGGGCGTGACGCTCGTACTCGGCCCGCTCGCCCGGCGCACGACCTGGCGGCGCTGGTCGCATCTCGTCGTGGGCGGCGCGCTGCTCATGCCGTACTGGTTCCTCGCGATCAGCCTCATCCCCGTTCTTCCGATCGGCAGCAACTTCGTCGAGAGCGTGCTGATGCTGCTGGTGATGCCGGGCGCGGCGACGTTCGTGACCGGGCTCGTCCCGACCGTGCGGCTGCTGGAGGGCTCGCTCGCCAAGGAGCTGCTCGCCGGGCCCGCCGCCGCGCTCGTGCCCGGGTCGGCGCGGACGTGGGAGAGCCGCGTCCGCGCGGGCGCGTGGTTCACGCTGCACCTGTTCGCGGGCGTGGTGGTCAGCGGCCTGAGCCTGGCCGTGCCGCCGTTCGCGCTCGTGCTGCTCCTCGCGCCCGCCGTCGGCTGGGACACGCGGTTCATGGAGGCGTGGGGCTGGCGGGACTACTGGCCCCAGTGGCCGTCGCCGTTCGCGGGCCTCGTGGCGCTCGCGGCGCTGCTCGCGGTGATCGTGGGGGCGGGCGCGCTGCTGTCCCGGCTCGCGCCGCGCTTCCTCGGCCCGTCGGCCGCCGAGCGGCTCGCCGCCGTGCAGGCGCGGGCGGTCAAGCTCGCCGAGCGCAACCGGCTGGCCCGCGAGCTGCACGACTCGGTCGGGCACGCGCTCAGCGTCGTGACGCTCCAGGCGGGCGCCGCCGGGCGCGTCCTCGACAGCGACCCGGCGTTCGCGCGGGAGGCGCTCGGCGCGATCGAGGAGTCGGCGCGGGCCGCGCTGGAGGACCTCGACCACGTCCTCGGGCTGCTGCGCGAGGACCCGTCCCGCACGGCGCCGCAGCCGACGCTCGCCGACCTCGGACGGCTGCTGGAGCAGACGCGGATCGCCGGCGTGAAGCTCGACTCGGAGGTGGGCGCGGAGGTCGGGCAGGTGCCCGCCGCCGTGTCCCGGGAGGCGTACCGGATCGTGCAGGAGGGGCTGACGAACGCGCTGCGGCACGCCGGGAAGGTCCCGGTGCGGCTCCGCCTCGGCGTGGTGGGGGAGCGGTTGGAGATGGAGATGAGCAATCCGCTCGGCGCGCCCGGCGGCGAGGCGTCCCGGCACGGCGGCGGGCGCGGCCTGGACGGGATCCGCGAGCGCGTGACCGTGCTGCGCGGCGAGATGTCCGCCGGTCCGGAGGAGGGCGGGTGGCGGATCCACGTGTCGCTGCCGCTAAGGTCCGGGACATGACGATCAAGGTGCTGCTGGTCGACGACGAGCGGCTGATCCGGGCGGGACTCGCGGCGATCATCAACGCCGAGGACGACCTGGCCGTGGTCGGCGAGGCCTCCGACGGCGCCGAGGTGCCGGGGGCGGTGTCGCGGCTGCGCCCCGACGTCATCCTGATGGACGTGCGGATGCCGAGGCTGGACGGCATCCAGGCCACCCGGCGCATCCTCGACACCGTCCCCGAGCCGCCCCGGATCATCGTCGTCACCACGTTCGAGAACGACGAGTACGTCTACGACGCGCTGAAGGCGGGCGCGAACGGCTTCCTGCTCAAGCGGACGCGCCCGGAGGAGATCCTCCAGGCGGTCCGGATGGTCGCGCACGGCGACACCCTGCTGTTCCCCGCCGCGATCCGCGCGCTGGCCGCCTCGCACGGCCCCGCCGGGGACGCCCCGGGCTCGGCGCCCTGGCACGGGCGGCTCACCGAGCGCGAGGCGGACGTGCTGCGGCTGGTGGCCAAGGGCCACTCCAACGCCGAGATCGCCCAGGAGCTGTTCGTCAGCCCGCAGACGGTGAAGACGCACGTCGGCAACGTCCTCGGCAAGCTCCAGGCCCGCGACCGGACGCAGGCGGTCATCCTCGCCTACGAGACGGGCTTCATCACCCCCGGCTGACGGCCGGGTCGGGCCGCCGGAGCGCGGCGGCGAAGGCGATGACGCGCTCCCGGGCCGCCGCGTCGCCGAACGGGCTGATCAGCAGGTCGGTCGCGCCCGCGTCGGCGAACCGGCGCAGCTCACGCTCGACGGTCCGCTCGTCGCCCGCGACGACGGTCTCGTGGACGCCCGCGAGGCCCTGCCGGTCGAGGACCGCGCGGTACCCGGGGAAGTCCGAGGCGAAGCCGTACCGGTCGGCGATGGCGGCGCGCACGCCGTCCGGGTCGGCCGTGAGCGCGACGAGGACGCCCGCGAGGACGCGCGGCGCCGGACGCCCCGCCCCCTCCGCCGCGGCGGTGACCGACGGCACGATGTGGTCGGCGATCGCGTCCGCCCCCGTCCAGGTGGTCGTCACGCCGTCGGCCAGCTCTCCGGCGGCCTTGAGCATCAGCGGGCCCAGCGCGGAGACGATCACCTGGGGCGGCTCGGCGCCCGGGGCGTCGACCCGCGCCGCGACCTTCACCGTCTCGCCCTCGTAGCGGACGTCCTCGCCGCGCAGCAGCGGCCGCAGCGCCGCCAGGTACTCCCGGACGTGCCGCACCGGCCGCCCGTAGAGGAGGCCGTGCGCGTCCTCGATCACCGCCCGGTGGCTCGGCCCGACGCCGAGCGTGAACCGGCCTCCGCTCATCGCCTGCGCGGTCAGCGCCTGGCTCGCGAGCGCGAGCGGGTGCCGGGGGTAGGTCGGCATGACGGCGGTGCCGACCTCGATCCCGGGGGCCTCGCGTCCGGCGAGCGCGGCGACCATCAGCGCGTCCCAGCCGTTGACGTGGCCGTAGAACACGCTGTCGAGGCCGGCGGCCGCGGCGGCGCGGGTCCACCCGACGGCGTCCTCCAGGGGTGCGCCTCCGGCGGGGGCGAACAGTCCGATGCGCATGGCGTCCTCCAACATGAATCGGAGCTTCAGGTTCCGCCAGGATAAACTGAATTCCGGATTCCGGTGACGGCGACCGGGCCGGAGAGGGGGCGGGACGGTGCGAGCCGACGCGCGGCGCAACCGCGAGCTGATCGTCGAGGCGGCCCTCGACCGGTTCGCGGTGAGCGGGCCCGCCGCGTCCATGGAGGAGATCGCGCGGGCCGCGGGCCTCGGCGTGGGCACGCTCTACCGGCACTTCCCCGACCGGCGGGCGCTGGTGGAGGAGATCGCCGGGCGGTCGCTGCGCTGCCTGCGCACGGGGCTGCGGTCGCTGGCGGAGCAGGACGTCCCGCGCCGGGACGTGATCGCGCGCTACGTCGGCTACTGCGCGGGCCAGCCGCTCGCGCTCATCAAGGCGCTCGCCGAGGAGAACGAGGCGCCGGAGGAGCGGCTGGAGTTGCAGGACGAGCTCAACGGCCTGCTCGAAGCGCTCGCCCGGCAGGCCCAGGAGGAGGGGACGGTCCGCGGCGACATCAGCCCCCGCGAGGTCGTCGAGCTGCTCAGCGTCGTGGTCTGCCGCCCCGGCGCCCGCGCGGACGACGCCCTCACGAGGGTGGCGCTGGACGGCCTGCGCGCCTGACCGCCAGGGGGCGGCAAGCGGGCGGCCCGGGCACGATCCTCAAACGGCACTTACCCCTCGTTTACGTAGGTGTGGGTAGAAAAGAGACAGCAGTGGAGCACGCTACCGATCGGGGGATCATGGACGCTGCCACCCTTGCCGACCTGCGCAAACCGAGGGCCTATCCCGCCGTCTCGGTGCTGATGCCGACCCACCGCGCCGCCCCGGCCAACCGCCAGGACCCGATCCGCCTCCGCAACCTCCTCGCCGAGGTGCGCCGCCGCCTCGACGCCGACGTCCGCGTCACGCCCGACGCCGCCGACCACGTCCTGCGCGGGCTGGAGCGGGCGGCCGGCGACCTCGACCCGCGCCACCCCGCCGACGGGCTGGTGCTGTTCGCCGCGCCCGGCGGCGAGCACCACGCGTTCACGGTCGGCCAGCCGGTGGACGAGCGGGTCGTCGTCGACGCCGGGTTCGCCACCCGCGACCTCGTCGCCGACCACACCCGCACCCTCCGCTACTGGCTGCTGTCCCTGTCCGACCAGGCGTCCCGGCTCTGGGACGGCGACGGCGGCGAGGGCGCCGACCTCACCGAGCACGTCCGCGACGGTTTCCCCGTCGGGCCGGACCGGCTGGACGAGGAGGGCTCGGGCCGCCAGTCCCCGCGCGGCGCGCAGAACGGCGACGAGCGCCACCGCCGGATGATGCGCGACGTCGTGGCCGCGCTCGACCGGGTCCTCGCCCGGGACCGCCGCCCGCTGGTCGTCGCGGGCGTGACGCGCCACCAGGCGTTCTTCGACGAGGTCGCGGGCCCGCACATCCGGGTGGCCGGACGCGTCGACGGCAGCCACGAGGGCGCGGCGCCGAGCGCGCTGGTCGAGGCGGCCCGCCCGGCGCTGGCCGCCTACGAGGACCGCCGCGAGGTCGCCGTGCTCACCGAGCTGGAGGGCGCCCGCGGCGCCCAGCGCTACGCGGGCGGGCTGTGCGAGGTCGCGCGGCTGGTCGAGGAGGGGCGCGGCGAGCACCTGGTCGTCGAGCGCGGCTACTACGCGCCCGCCGTGCGGACCGAGAACGACCTCGTCCCGGTCGAGGGCATGCCGGGCGTGCTGCGCGGCGCGGACGTGGTGGACGACGCCGTCGACGACGTCATCGAGACCGCGCTGGAGTACGGCGGCCAGGTGACGTTCGTCTCCGACGGCTTCCTGGTCGACCACGACCGCATCGCGCTCGTCACCCGCTACTGACACGACGGGTGACCCGGCGGGTGTCCCGGCGCCGGAGCGTCACCGGCGGGCGGCCGGGCACGCCGGATCCCACCAGGTCACCCATCCGGTGGAGTAGGCGCGCCCCGCGCGGAACCGCCAGGCGGGCGGGTGCGCGGGCCAGGACGCCTCGGGGGCCGTGCCGTTCGGCAGCGGCAGCACGACGGTGCACACGCCGGGCGCGGGCGGCCGGTTCCGCTGGCCGTAGGGGCGCTCGACGCGCGTCCAGTCCACCGGGTACTGGAACTTGACCCTGAGGACCCAGTAGACCGACTGGTCCACGACGACGCCGCCCGCCTGCGGCCCGGCCAGCGGCGAGGCGGGGCGGACGCGGTCCTGCTTCGGGCCCATCGCGAACGTCATCGCGGCGAGGTTGATCCCGACCAGGCCGCCCGCCAGCAGCAGGGCCGCGACCCGGGGGACGCGCGCCCGCGTCAGCAGCAGCGCGCAGCACAGCAGCCCCGCGCCCGCGAGCGTGACCTCCGGCATGTGCAGCGCGGTGCGGTCCCCGGTCAGGAACATGGGCTCGGGGAAGTCGAACGCGATGAAGCCGAAGGTCTCCAGCCTGTCGCCCGCGTAGGCGGTGACCCACGCGGCCGATCCGGAGAGCAGGAGCGCCCCCGCCGCCGTGAGCTGGGCGGCGCGCCGCGTCCTCGACCGCAGCAGCGCCACCGCTCCGACCAGCGCGTACACCAGCACGATGCACGACAGGTAGCGCCCGTAGGCGTAGTTGCCGATGCGGTGCTCGTCGGGCAGCGCGGCGGAGGAGGAGTAGGCGACGCCGGCGGTGGCGACCAGCAGCACGGCGGCCATCACGCGGTCCGCGGCCGGGGCCCGGCGGCGCAGCGGCGTCGCGAGGACGGCGGCGAGCCCGATCCCGGCCAGCCCCCAGGTCGCGACGATCATGTACCAGACCTGCCCGGCCGAGCCCGACAGCGCCCACTCCTGCCCGGACACCGACGTGAGCCGGGACGTCATGATGCCCAGGTGGTCCTTGGCGCCGTCCGGGTACATCTCCGCCTTGACGCGCGCGTTCAGCGCCGCCCCCGCCGCGTACCCGGCGGCGGCGACGGCGAGCCCGGCGGCCGTGCCGCGCGCCCGGCGGGTGATCGCCGCCGTGCGGTCGGCTCCGACGGCGGCCGCCACGCGCCGCCACCGCACGAGGACCACCGCGAGGAGGAGCAGGCCCAGGACCGCGCCGTGGACGGCCAGCAGCATCGTCCCGCGCATGTGGACCGACGCCAGGTAGGACGCGGCGGCGCTCGCGAGGACGGCCGAGCCGGTCCGCCCGTCCCGCACGAAGCGGTCCAGCGCCAGCAGCCACGCGAGGACCAGCGTCGGCAGCACCGCGTCGGTCAGCGTGAACGCGCCGAAGAACGTGGTCTCCGGGAGCAGCGCCGCCGCCCACGCCAGCGGCAGCGCCGGGCGCCGCGCGAGCCCGAGCCGGCGCAGCGCCAGGTACCCGAGCGGGAACAGCGCCGCGCCGATCAGCGCGTTGGTCGCCATGGCGAGCGTGTAGACCGTCATCAGGTCGTCGCTCAGCCAGTTCGCCGGGACGAGCAGCAGCGGGTACCCGCCCTGGTAGAAGGTGTGGCCCGAGTAGTCGGCCCCGTGCCCGCCGGCCAGCCACCGGGCCACGAGCAGGTAGCCCGTCTCGTCGGGGTCGGCGACCGGGCCCGTCCGGGCGCGGGCGAACCAGAGCCGGACGCACACCTGGGCGACGACCCCCGCGACCAGCAGCCACGGTAGGGCAGCCAGCCTGCGCGGCGCCGGCCGCGGGGGCGATGGTGGGACGACCCGCCGCGGCGGGACCTTGGCGAGCGTCATGGACACCACGGTCCCCGCCGGCTGTCATGATCTTGTCCGGGAATTGTCTGGATCTTGTGACATGGCCGGAGGTGGTGGCGCCGATGTCCAATAATGTCCGGATGGCCAGCATTCTCTTCGTCGAGGACGATCCCTCCGCCCGGGTCGCGCTGGAGCTGGCGCTCTCCCGGCTCGGGCACAGCGTGACGTCCCGGGCGACCGGCGAGGACGGGCTGGAGGCGCTGCGCGCCCGTCCGCCCGAGATCGCGATCCTGGACGTGATGCTGCCCGGCATCGACGGGATCGAGGTCTGCCGCCGCATCCGCCGCGACGACCTCGGCGGCGGTGGCGGGGGGCTCCCGGTCATCCTGCTGACCGCGCGCGGCGACGACCTGGACGTGGTGCTCGGGCTGGAGGCGGGCGCCGACGACTACGTGGTCAAGCCCGTCGAGCCGCGCGTCCTGGACGCCCGCATCCGCGCCGTCCTGCGCCGGGCGGACCAGACCTCGCTCGACCGCTCCAGCCACGGCGACCTCGTCATCGACCGGGCCTCGCTGAAGGTGACCAAGGCGGGCGCCGACATCAGGCTCACCCCGACCGAGCTGCGGCTGCTGCTGGAGCTGTCCCGGCGGCCGGGCCAGGCGCTGACCCGCCAGCACCTGCTGTCGGCGGTGTGGGAGCACGAGTACCCCGGCGACTCGCGGCTGGTCGACGCCTGCGTGCAGCGCGTCCGCGCCAAGATCGAGGACGAGCCGGCCGAGCCCCGGCTGATCGAGACCGTCCGGGGGTTCGGCTACCGGTTCGCGGCCACATGATCGCCGGGCTGCGGCGCCGGGCGCGGCGGCGCGGTGAGCGGGTCCGCACCCGCTGGTTCACCGGGCTGCGGGTGCGGCTCGCGGCGGCCTTCACCGCGGTCGCGCTGCTGGCCTCGATGTTCGCCTCCGGCGTCGCCTACGTGCTGCTGCGCCGCGCGACGCTCCAGCGCGCCCAGGACGCGGTGCTCACCGACGTCCGGCAGACGCTGACCCGGCAGGTGCCGCCTGAGCTGCCGCCCGACGTCAGCGGGTTCCTCGGCGCCCAGCTCGTGGACGCCCTCTCCGCGCCTCCCGGGCGCAAGGCGGTGGCCGTGCCGACCCGCAACGAGGGCGACCTGGCCATCCCCGCCTCCGGCCTGCTGGACGTGCCGGTCAGCGCGGAGTTCGCGCGGCGGGCCCAGCAGCAGCTGGCATTTCAGCGCGTCGTGCGGAACGGCACCCCCTACCTGCTGGTCGGCACGCACGTCACCGGCTTCCGCAGGGGCGAGGGGGGAGGCGAGCGGACGACGCCGCCGACCGTCTACGTCACCGCCAGCCTGCGCCAGGAGGTGCGGGACCTCGCGTCGCTGACCCGCGTCCTGATGATCGAGAACGCGCTGGCGCTGGTGCTCGCGCTCGCGCTCGCGGTGCTGGCCACCCGCGGCGTGCTGCAACCGGTGCGGCGGCTCGGCGCGGCGGCCCGCGCGCTCGGCGAGGGCGAGCTGGAGACGCGGGTGGCGGTGCGGGGCCGCGACGAGCTGGCCGATCTCGCCCGCACCTTCAACCGCACCGCCGAGGCGCTGGAGCGGACGGTGACCGAGCTGCGCGCGATGGAGCGGGCGTCCCGCCGGTTCGTCGCCGACGTCTCCCACGAGCTGCGCACCCCGCTGACCTCGATGGTCGCGGCGACCGACGTGCTCGCCGCCGACGCCGGCGGCGAGGGCGAGGACAGCGCGGCCGGGCTCGTCGCCCGCGAGACCCGCCGCCTCGGCACGCTCGTCGAGCACCTGATCGAGATCAGCAGGTTCGACGCGGGGGCCGCCGCGCTCGTCCTGGACGAGGTGAACGTGGCCGACGCCGTCGCGGCGACCCTGCACGCGCGCGGCTGGACCGGCGAGCTGACGGTGACCGGCCCCGCCGACCTGGTCGCCCGCCTCGACCCCCGCCGGTTCGACGTCATCGTCGCCAACCTCGTCGGCAACGCGCTCCGGCACGGCCGCCCGCCGGTGACGCTGCGCTTCGGCCGCGCCGGGCGGGCGGGCGTCCGCGGGCTCTCGCTGGTCGTCGAGGACCACGGCCCCGGCCTGCCCGGCGACCTCGTCGCCGTGGTCTTCGACCGCTTCGTCAAGGCCGAGGCCGCCCGGACGCGCAGCGAGGGCAGCGGCCTCGGCCTGTCGATCGCGAAGGAGAACGCCATGCTGCACGGGGGCGTGCTGGAGGCCGCGAACAAGGGGGCTCCGGCGGGCGCGGGAGACGGTGCCCCCGAAGAGGACCGGCCTGTCGCGGAGGGGGCGGTGTTCACGCTGTGGATCCCGGACCGGGAGGACGGATGAGGCGCCACGGTGCCGCCGTGCTCGCGGCCGCGCTCGCCGCCGTGCTGCTCGGCGGCGTCCTCGCGTCGGGGTGCGGGGTGCGGCCGACCGGCGTCCTCAGCGCGGGCGACCGCCCGGTCGCGGCCGGCAGCCAGGCCGCCGCGATCACCGTCTACCTGGTGCGCGGCGACCGGCTGGTGCCGGTCGTCCGCCCGGGGCTGCCGGGGCAGCCCTACCTGTCCATCGGCCAGCTGTCGGTGCCGCCCACCGCCTCGGACCTCGCCCTCGGGCTGCACACCGAGGTCGCCCACACCCTCGTGGCCCGGGTGGTGGGCGACCCCTCGGTGCTGATCGTCGACCAGGTGCCCACGGACGAGCGCCGCCGCTGGCGCTGGTCCCGCCTGGCGCTCGCCCAGATCGCCTGCACCGCCCAGGCCATCAGCGGCGTCGAGCGCGTCCAGCTCTGGAACGGGCCCGCACCCGACCAGCACGGATGGGGGAGGATCAGCTGCGCGCAGTTCCAGGACCTGCTGGACTGAGCGCCTCCGGCACCGGCCCGCGCCGGGTCAGCCCTTGGTCAGCCACTCGGTGGTCACGTCGCCGAGCACCGACCGCACCGCGAGGATCGCGATGCCGAGCGTGAGCGCGGGCGCGACCACGAAGCGCTCCACCTTGCCGTCCGTGCGCGGGACGATCGGGATGTCGATCCGCCATCGCAGCGGCCAGAACACCGGGCAGCCGCGCGGGGTCAGGCAGTCCCCGGCGACGTGCGCGAGGCAGCCCAGCGTGACCGCGAAGCCGACGAAGCTCATGTCGAGGTCGTGCATGAGCCAGACGGCGAACGCGGCGAGCGCGCAGTCGGCCAGCGCGGACTGCGGCTCCTTGCCCTCGAAGTCGAACCCGACGCCCCGCAGCCCCAGTCCGACGATCATGAACAGGCAGGCCCACCACGCGTAGACGTAGTGGGTGGCGAGCGCGTCCATCGCCCAGCCGACGCCGACCGCGAACAGGATCGAGTGGGTGGCCTGCCGGTGCCCGCCGGAGATCTTCCCGATCCCCTTGCACATCCCGTGGGTGATGGGGCCGAACGTGTTGGCGATGCGCCCGTTGTGGTGGTCGATGTCGGGCAGGATCGCCGCGCCCGCGCACACCACCGCGCCCGCCGCGACCTGCTCGGCCGTCAGGGCGACGGCGTGGTCGCCGATCAGCCGCTCCTGCGCGATCAGGGGCACGGCCGCCAGCCACGCGAGCGCGCCGCTCAGCGCGTGCGTCTTCCCCATCATGCCCGGATCCCCCGCCTTCCCACCGGTCCCACCCGTCCGGGGGGTCGGGGTCGCCCCCGCGAGAAACCCGCCCGCACGGCCGGACTCTAGCCCGCTATTGATCGTTTTCGGTGGCGACGCGCCGGAACCGGCCACCACGTCCGTTTGATGCCGGGCGGCGGCCGGGGGTTCCGTGCCGTCAGCGGGCGGCGGGGTGGGCGGGCGCGTGCCGCGCGTCCGCCGGGGCCTCGCCTAGGAGGGCCCGTTCGCGGGCGGCGATGACGGCCCCGACGTTCTCCTGCGCCCACTCGGCGACCGCCTCGATCGGGCGCCGCAGCGAGTGGCCGAGCGGGGTGAGGGCGTACTCCACGCGCGGCGGGACCTCGGCGAAGACCTGCCGGGTGAGCAGGCCGTCGCGCTCCATCGCGCGCAGCGTCTGGGTGAGCACCTTGGGGGTGACGCCGCCGATCGTGTCGCGCAGCCGGGAGAAGCGGCGCGGGCCGTCCGACAGGGTCAGGACGACGAGCACCGACCATTTGTCGCCGATGCGGTCGAGGATCAGCCGGGTGGGGCAGTTCGGGTCAAAAGGGTCGCCTCTCATGGTTTCCAAAGGGTACCAACGGAACCCCGGGGTAAGCGCGGAACTTTGAAGTAAGCGGTATCCGATGGATACCTTCGGCCGGGTAAGGCTGTCGAGGGAGGTCTCAATGAGGATTCTGCTGATCGGCGCGACCGGGATGGTCGGCTCGCGGGTGGCCGCGGAAGCGCGCGGCCGGGGCCACGAGGTCACCGGCGTGACCCGGAGCGGGGCGGAGGGCACCGCGAAGGCCGAGGCGGGCGACGCCGCCGCCGTGGCCGCGCTCGCAAAGGGCCACGACGCCGTCGTGCTCGCGATCGCGCCGCCCCGCGACGGCTCGGAGGCGGAGGGGCCGCTGCTCGCGGCCGGGCGCGGCGTCCTCGCCGGGCTGCGCGCCGCCGGCGTGCGCCGCCTGGTCGTCGTGGGCGGCGCGGGCAGCCTGGAGGCGGCGCCGGGCGTCCGGCTCGTGGACACCCCCGGGTTCCCCGACGCCTACAAGGCCGAGGCGCTCGCGCACGGCGCGCTGCTCGACGTGATCAGGGCCGAGGCCGGCGACCTCGACTGGACCTACATCTCGCCCGCCGCGCTGATCGAGCCCGGCGAGCGCACCGGCACGTTCCGCCTGGGCGGCGACCAACTGCTCTCCGACGCCGACGGCAACAGCGCCATCAGCGCCGAGGACTACGCGATCGCCCTGGTGGACGAGCTGGAGAAGAGCGAGGCCGTGGGCCGCCGCATCACCGTGGCGTACTGAGCCACCGGGGCCGCCGGTTACCGGGAGCCGACCGGGATGAGGCGCCAGGCGTCCGACTCCTCGCCCGGCCGGTAGGGGGAGTCCAGGCGCTTGGCGACCACCCCCGGCAGGTCCTGCGCGCGGGCGGCCTCCCGCACGGGGTCGCCGTCGCCCGGATACCAGGGAGCGGTCCGCCACAGCGGACCCGACAGCTCCAGCCCGTCGAGCGTCTCCCGGCGCTCCCCGTAGGGGACGTCCAGCAGCGGGCGGCCGTCCAGGTGCGGCACGTCGAAGACCATGTAGGTCTCGCGGCCCTCCAGGACGGCCAGCTCCCCGTCCAGCAGCGCGGGACGGGCGCCGAGCGCGGCGCCGAGCCGGGAGCCGAGGCGGCCGGGGCCGTCCACCGCGCGGCCCCGGCCGTCGGTGAACCGCGTCCGGCCGCCCTCGACGTAGGCCAGCAGCCGCCGGCCGCCGAAGGCGAACTCGAACCCCCACGCCTCCCGGTCGCGGGGGAGCCGGGCCCGCCGCACCGGACGCATCGGGCGCAGCCGCTCGGGCAGCGGCTCGGCCCCGGGGTCGGCGGGCGGGTCCATGCGGTGGATCATCCAGTTCTTCCCCCGCGTCCGGAACAGCACGTACCGGCCGGACACGCGCGAGCCGTGGATGACCACCTTCACCTCGCGCTCGGACCACTTCTCCGTCTCGTAGGTCCCGCGGTCCCAGATGACGACCTCGCCGCCGCCGTACTCGCCGCGCGGGATGTCGCCCTCGAACGTCGCGTACTCCAGCGGATGGTCCTCGGTGTGGACGGCGAGGTGGTTGGTCTCGGGCGACCACGGCAGGCCCTTGGGGACGGCCCACGACACCAGCACCCCGTCGCGCTCGAACCGCAGGTCCCAGTGCAGGCTGCGGGCGTGGTGCTCCTGCACGACGAACGTGTCGTCGTCGCCGTGCGGCAGCGCCTTCTCGTCCGGGACGGGCTCGGGCGTTCGCGAGGCGTCGCGTTTGCCCCGGTACTCGGCGAGCCGGTCGCCCTTCCTCTTCGCCGGCGTCCTCTTCGGCTTCTTCGGGGTCACACCCGGCTACGTACCCACCCCTTCGGCGGGGAGTCAGCGGATGAAGACGGCGTAGTCGGCGAGGTCGGCGGTCAGGTCCGGCGGCAGGCCCGCCACCGCCGACAGCTCCTCCGCGGACACGAACCCGCCCGTCTCGGTGCGCACCCGCTCGATCCGCTCCGCCAGCTCCGTGGTGACGCCGGGCAGCAGCGTCAGCGCCCGCACGGGCGCGTGGTTGACGTCGACGAGCCCGCCGTCCTGGAACTGGTGCGGCAGGTCGGGGCGGCCGATGCGCAGCTCCTTGGCGAGGCCGGGGTCGGAGGCGGCCAGCGCGCGGGCCTTCTCGCGCAGCAGCCGCTGCCGCCGCACGCGCTCCACGACCGCGTCGTTGCCCATGCCCGCCAGCCCGTCCGGGTCGAACACGCGGCGGCGGATCAGGAACGCGTGCCCGCACCCCACGACCGCGAGCAGGAACAGCAGCACCCCGACCGCGCGCTGCGTGCCGTCCTCGCCGCCCATCTGCGGCGCCAGGAACAGCATCAGCGCGAACAGGGAGATGTAGACGGCGGAGGCGACCACCAGGTGCGTGGTCCGCCGCCACAGGGCCGCCGCCGCGAACGTGAACGCCGTCGCGTAGCCGAGCGTCAGGAACGGCAGCGCCGCCCACGTCACGCTCAGCGCGGCGCGGCCGGGCGGCATGTCGTCGGTCGGGACCCTCGGCTCGTAGGGCGCTGGCGCGTTCATCTGGCGGTGCCTCCCGGACCGGAGGTGGCGTGGTTCGGACTCTAGATCATCGGACCGTCACGGCAGGGTGAGGATCTCGTGCCCGTCCTCGGTCACCAGGATCGTGTGCTCGAACTGCGCGGTGCGCCTGCGGTCCTTGGTGACGACGGTCCAGCCGTCGGCCCAGATGTCGTAGTCGTAGGTGCCGAGCGTCAGCATCGGCTCGATCGTGAACGTCATGCCCGGCTCGATGATCGTCGTGGCGCCCGGGTCGTCGTAGTGCGGGACGGCGAGCCCGGAGTGGAACGTCGTGCCGATCCCGTGCCCGGTGAAGTCGCGGACGACCCCGTACCCGAACCGCTTGGCGTAGGACTCGATGACCCGCCCGATCACGTTCAGCGCCCGCCCCGGGCGGACCGCGCGGATGCCCCGCATGGTCGCCTCGCGGGTGCGCTCCACCAGCAGCCTCGACTCCTCGTCGACCTCGCCGCACAGGAACGTCGCGTCGGTGTCGCCGTGCACGCCGTCCACGAACGCGGTGATGTCGATGTTGATGATGTCGCCGTCGCGCAGGACGGTGTCGTCGGGGATGCCGTGGCAGATCACCTCGTTCAGCGAGGTGCACAGCGACTTGGGGAAGCCCCGGTAGCCGAGCGTGGAGGGGTAGGCGCCGTGGTCCAGCATGAACTCGTGCCCGATGACGTCCAGCTCGTCGGTGGTGATCCCGGGCCGGACGTGCTTGCCGACCTCGTCGAGGGCCTGCGCGGCGACCTTGCCCGCCACCCGCATCCGCTCGATGATCTCCGGTGTCTTCACGTCCGGCTCGCCGGTCTTCGGCTTCTTCTTGCCGACGTACTCCGGGCGCGGGATGTGCGCGGGGACCTTCCGCATCGGCGAGACGGTGCCGGGCCGGAGCAGTTGGGTCGTCATAGTCATGGAGTGTAGTCAGCGCGTCCGGGGCACGAATCACGTGCCGACGCCAGATCGAAGGGAGTGCCGATGGCCGGTGACGAGGGTGACTGGTGGTTCTGCCTGAAGCACATGAAGGCCGAGCACGGGCCGGGCTGCCCGGACAAGGACCGGATGGGCCCCTACGCCTCGCAGGACGCGGCGTCGCACGCCATGGAGCGGGCCCGCGAGCGCAACGAGCAGTGGCGCGAGCGGAACGAGGACTGACCCCGCGGGTCAGTCGACGACGGGGCCGCTGACGGCGTCGAGGAGCCGGGCGAGGCGTCCGCGCAGGCCGCGCGGGTCGGGGGCGCCGCGCCGGGCGCGGCCGGGGTCCTCGCCCGCGGCGCTGCTGACCAGGTGCTGCGCGCCGTCGAAGGACAGCAGCGCCTCCGCCGGCGGGACGGTCAGCGCCTCGTGCGCGAGGCCGCGCAGCTCGCGGTCGCCGCCCTCCAGCGCGAGGACCCGCGCGCCGGTGCGGCGGGCGTCGTCGACCCGCTCCAGCAGCGGGACGGGGGCGCCCTCCTCGGCGACGACGAGCAGCGTCTCGCCGCGCTCGGCCGCCTCCAGCCGCTCCATCCCGATCCGCAGGTGCGCGGGCGCGTCCCGCGGCGGCGACCAGCGCACCAGCGTGGGGGCGAGGCCGGGCGCGTCGCCGAAGCGGCTCTCGTCGTCCAGGTGCGCCGCCATGTGCCAGGGGTCCTCGCCGGGGGTGCCGACCAGCAGCAGCCCGCCCGGGGTCCGGGAGGTGACCCGCAGAGCGCGCCCGAACTCCCGCGTCCGCTCCAGCCAGCCCGTGCTCGACAGCACCTCGCGCAACATCGTGACCTGCTCGGCGTCCACGGGACCATGGTGCCGCACCGGACGCCCGCCCACAGGCCGTTTCCGGAAGGCGTCCGCCGCCGCCGGACCCCTGCGCCCGGGTCCGCGCTCCCCGCCCGAAGGCCGCCTGGCAGACTCGGCGGCATGACTGAGCAGCAGAGCACCCCCCACGACCTTCCGGACGCCAGCGGCCTCACGATCGGCATCCTCGGCGGCACCGGCGACCAGGGCAAGGGGCTCGCGCGCCGGTTCGCGCTCGCCGGGCACCGGGTGGTCATCGGGTCGCGCAGGGCCGAGCGCGCCCGCGAGGCCGCCGCCGACCTCGGCGCCGACCTGCCGGTCTCGGGCGCGGAGAACCCCGCCGCCGCGGGCGGGGCCGACGTGGTGATCGTCGCGGTGCCCTGGGACGGCCACCGCGCGACGCTGGAGTCGCTGCGCGCCGAGCTGGCCGGGAAGATCGTCGTGGACTGTGTGAACCCGCTCGGCTTCGAGAAGGGCAAGGGCGCGTTCGCGCTGCCGGTCGAGGAGGGCAGCGCGGCGCAGCAGGCCGCGTCCGTCCTGCCCGACAGCCGCGTCGTCGCCGCGTTCCACCACGTCTCGGCCAAGCTGCTGCTCGACCCCGAGGTGGAGGAGATGGCGCTGGACGTCCTCGTGCTCGGCGACGACCGGGAGGCGACCGACCTCGTCCAGGCGCTCGCGGGCCGCATCCCCGGCATGCGCGGCGTCTACGGCGGACGGCTGCACAACGCCCACCAGGTCGAGGCGTTCACCGCGAACCTCATCTCCATCAACCGCCGCTACAAGGCGCACGCGGGGCTCCGCGTCACCGACGTGTGACCCGCGTGCGACCGTGCGGGGACCGGTCAGGGCACCGTGACCCCGGGCCACGTGGCGAAGCCCACAGCAGAAGGGAAGACTGGCGGGAGCGGTAGCCGCCGGACGCGCGTCCAAGATGCTGGTGCCGGAGCCGGCACCGGAGCGCGGACGACCCCGGCGACGCCGCCGCGGCGGCCCCCGCGCCGTCTATGATCGGTGTTCGACAGGGCAGGTGGAGATGAGGCAGAACCGGTCGGCCGACCCGTGGAGCGCCTTCCTCGCCCCTCCGGGGCGGGCGGCGGGGGTGGCGCCGCCCGGCGCGGCGCCCGCCGGGGAGCGCAGGCCGCCGGGGGAGCCCGGCCCCGCGCACGGCCCCGCCGCCGAGCCCGCCGCCGAGCCCGGCCAGGAGGACGCGTGCCGCCGCGTGCTGGGCCAGCTCCGGGCGGCGAGCGCGCCGCTGTCGCTGGAGCAGATCCACCACGCCACGCGGCTCGGCCTGCTGGAGGTCGCGGACGCCGTCGACACGCTGCGCGAGCGCGGCCTCGTCGCGGTCGACCGCGAGATCGACGAGGTCGTCAGGCTGACCGAGTCGTGAGGCCGGCCGAGCGATGAGCGAGGGATGAGCGCGGGCGCGCGGCGCCCGGAGACGAGCGGGGCACGATGATCGGGTACGTCGTCGCGGTGTCGCTGAGCTGCCTGGTCGGCGTCGCCGAGCTGGTCAGCCGGTACCGCGACCGCCCCACCACGCTCGTCCGGGTGCCGAGCACCTGGGCGTACGTGCTGATCAACGGGGGAGCGGGGGCCGGGTCCCTGCTCCTCCTGCACACCTTCGACTGGAGGTTCGGCGTCCAGTCCCCGCACGTGGTCGCCGCGACGCAGGTGCTGGTCGCCAGCCTCGGCTCGATGATGGTGTTCCGCAGCGCGGTGTTCACCGTCCGGGTCGGCGACGAGGACGTCGCGGTCGGCCCGAGCACGCTGCTGACCTCGCTGCTGGCCGCCGCCGACCGGGGGGTCGACCGGATGCAGGCCAAGACCCGCGCGCAGGAGGCGGGCGAGATCATGCGGGGGGTGTCGTTCCGCAAGTCGAAGCTCGCGCTCCCGACCTACTGCCTCGGCCTCCTGCAGAACGTCTCCGCCGAGGACCAGGCCGACCTGCGCACCGCCGTGGACGCCCTCGCGGGCAGCGAGATGACCGACGGGCAGATGGCCCTCAACCTCGGGCTGCTGCTGATGAACGTGGCGGGCCCCGACGTCCTGCGCGCGGCGGTCGACACGCTGCGCGCCGAGATCACGGCCGACGAGGGCGAGGCGGGCCGCGTCCCGCCGCCGCGCGACGGCGGGACCCACGAGGGCGGGCGGCCCCTGGAACCGGCGCGGGCCAACCCCGACCGCTGACCGCCCCGGGCGGGAGGCGGGGCCTCGGCCCGGGCGGGTCCGCCCGGGCCGAGGCGGAGACCTACCGGTAGGAGTGCTCCGGCGCCGGGTAGACGCCGCTCACGACCTCGTCGGCGTAGGCGCGGGCGGCGTCGCCGAGCAGCGCGCCGACCTCGGCGAAGCGCTTGACGAACTTCGCGGTGTGCGGGGTGAGGCCCGCCATGTCCTGCCAGACGAGGACCTGCGCGTCGGTCTGGTTGCCGCCGCCGATGCCGATCGTCGGCACCGACAGCGACGCGGTGACGCGCGCGGCGAGGTCCTCGGGGACGCATTCGAGCACGACCGCGAACGCCCCGGCCGCCTCCAGCGCCTTGGCGTCGGCCATCAGCTCCTCGCCGGACTGGCCGCGCCCCTGGACGCGGTATCCGCCGAAGGCGTTCACCGACTGCGGGGTGAGGCCGAGGTGGCCCATGACCGGGATCCCGGCCGCGACCATCGACTCGACCTGCGGCAGGATCCGGCGGCCGCCCTCCAGCTTGACGGCGTGCGCGCCGGTCTCCTTGAGGAAGCGGGTGGCGGCGGCCAGCGCGTCGGCGACGCCGGTCTGGTAGGAGCCGAACGGGAGGTCGGCGACGACCATCGCCCGCTTGGACCCGCGCACGACGGCGGCGGTGAGCGGGATCAGGTCGTCCACGGTGACGGGGATCGTGGAGTCGTGGCCGTAGACGACCATGGCGGCGGAGTCGCCGACGAGCAGGACGGGGATGCCCGCCTCGTCGAAGATCCGCGCGGTGAGGGCGTCGTAGGCGGTGAGCATGGGCCACTTCTCGTGGCGCTGCTTGGCGGCCGCGATGTCGCGCACGGTGACCCGCCGTCCACTCGTACCGCCGTACAGTGCGGTCGGGTTCGCGGGGGATGCGGGCATGGCAGAAGACATGGTGTACCTCCGGTCTCGAGGCGCCACGGTGGCGTACCCGGACGGTCCGATCGTGCCACCTTCGAAACGATTCGGGAACCCCGCCGCATTCCCCCGCCCGACGGGGAATGAATTGCGAAACGATACGGTTCCGTATCGGTGTGGGCGTGCCCGCGCCCATGACCGGACGCAGAAGTATCGATGAGGACTGCTTTGGACTCGGAGACCATCCAACGGCGACGCTGGGCCATCCTCGGCGTGCTGACCGTGAGCCTGCTCGTGGTGGTGCTCGACAACACCATCCTGAACGTGGCGCTCAAGACCATCGCCGACCCCGACAAGGGCCTGGGGGCGACCCAGAGCCAGCTTGAGTGGTCGATCAACTCCTACACCCTGGTCTTCGCCGGGCTGCTGTTCACCTTCGGGGTGCTCGGCGACCGGCTCGGCCGCAAGAAGGTGCTGATCGGCGGCATGGCGGTGTTCGCCGTCGCCTCGCTCGCCTCGGCGTACGCGCAGTCGCCCGACCAGCTGATCTACGCCCGCGCCCTGATGGGCCTCGGCGGCGCCGCGGTGATGCCGCAGACGCTGTCGATCATCACCAACGTGTTCGAGCCGCACGAGCGGCCCCGCGCGATCGGCATCTGGGCCGGCGCGGTCGGGATGGGCGTGGCGATCGGCCCGCTCACCGGCGGCCTGCTGCTCGCCCACTTCTGGTGGGGCTCGGTCTTCCTGATCAACGTGCCCGTCATCGTCGTGGGCGTCGCGCTGATGGCGGTCCTCGTCCCCGAGTCGCGCAACCCGAGCCCCGGACGGCTCGACCCGCTGGGCGTCGTGCTCTCGGTGATCGGGCTGGTCGTCCTGTCCTACGGGATCATCCAGGGCGGCGAGAAGGGCGCCTGGCTGGAGCCCGCCGTGCTCGGCCCGATCCTCGCCGGAGCGGCCGTGCTCGCGCTGTTCGTCTGGCACGAGGCCCGCACCCCCTCGCCCGCCTTCGACGTGGCGCTGTTCAAGGACCCCCGGATGTCGGCGGCCGTCGCCTCCATCGCGCTGTGCTTCTTCGCCGCGGCGGGCGTGTTCTTCTTCGCCAACTTCTACATGCAGTCGGTCCGCGGGCTGTCGCCGCTGGAGTCCGGCGCGATGGTGCTGCCGTTCGCCGTGGCGCAGCTGCTGTTCTCCACCCGCAGCGCCGCGATGGTGCGCCGGTTCGGCGCGAAGGCGGTCTGCACCTCCGGGCTGCTGCTGGTCGCGGCGGCGCTGGTCGGCTACCACTTCGTCGGCACCGACACGCCGCTGTGGATCCTCGCCGCCGTGTTCTTCTTCCAGGGTGCCGGGATGGCCAACGTGATGCCGCCCGCGACCGAGTCGGTCATGTCGGCGCTGCCCCGCGAGAAGGCGGGCGCCGGGTCGGCCATCAACAACGTCGCCCGGCAGGTCGCCGTCGCGATGGGCGTGGCCGTGCTCGGCTCCGTCGTCGCGTCCGTCTACCGGGGCGACCTCGGCGACGACCTCGCCGCGCTCCCGGCGGGCGCGCGGGACGCGGCCGGGGAGTCCATCGCGGGCGCCCACGGCGTCGGCGGGCAGACGCTGGTCGACCACGCCGACGCGGCGTTCGTCCACGCCATGCACACCGCGTCCGCGGCCGCCGCCGTCATCGCCTTCCTCGGCGCGCTGGTGGTGCTCAAGTGGATGCCCGGACGCCAGGCCGCGCCGCCCGCGGAGGCGAGCCGGCGGACGTCCGAGCAGGAGACGGCCGGAGTGTGAGAGCGTGAGCACCGATGACTGAGACCACGACCGAGCGGCGGGCGGGACGGCCGCGCAGCGAACGGGCCGAGCGGGCCATCGTCGAGGCCACGCTCGACCTGCTCGCCGCGGAGTCGGGGGTCGCGGGCGTGACCATCGAGGCGGTCGCCTCCCGCGCCGGCGTCGGCAAGGCCACGATCTACCGGCGCTGGCCCAACAAGGAGGCGCTGATCGTGCACGCGCTCGCGACGGTGAAGGCGCCGCTGCCCGAGCCGTCCGGCGGGTCCGTCCGCGAGGACCTCCTGGAGCTCGCGCTCGCGATGGGCGCCGAACGCAAGCGGAAGTACGCCAAGTGCTTCTGGAACGTGGTCGGCAGCGCGGAGAAGCACCCCACCCTGTACGCCCGCTACCGGCAGGACGTCATCGAACCGCGCCGCGACGTCATCCGCGCGGTGCTGGCCCGGGGCGTGCGCGGGGGCGAGCTGCGCGCCGACCTCGACCTGGAGGTGGGGGTCACGATGCTCGTCGGATCGCTGTCGACCCGGGTGCCGGGCGAGGCGCTGCCCGACGGCTACGCCGAGACCGTCGTCGACACCCTGATCCGCGGCATCGGCGCCCCCGGCAGTTGAAAACGGAATCAGTTTTCCAACGGTAACCGTGATCTTCTCCCCTGATCCCTAGTCATGCCCCATACTGTCGCTGGGTAGTGCTAAGACGAACGGCTTTCTGGAGCGCGTCAGGTGAGATCCGTCATGGCGCCGCGAGGCGATGCACCCGCCGCCGATTCCGCGTCCCGGACCCTGGTCCTCGGTATCGACGGGGTCCGGCGGGTCGTGCAGTGCGGGCCGAACGTGGGAACCGTCATCGGCCGCACGACGGGGGACCTGATCGGCCGTCCCGCCGCCGATCTGGTGGGCGACGAGGGCAAGGCCGAACTCGAAACCCTGCTGGAGGCGATCGGCGCGGGGCAGGAGCGCACCGCCGTCCTGCCGGTGCTGCGCGGCGACCGGACCGTCACCGACGCGGTCGTCACCGCGCAGCCGATGGTGGGCGACGAGGCCGGCGCCGCGGCCGGGCTGCTGTTCGTCCGGGTGGCGCTGCCGCCCAGCGAGCGCTACCAGGACCCGGCGCTCATGCGCCGCGCGCTGATGGACGACCAGGTCACCCGGTTCGGCGCCTCGCTCGACCTCGACCAGTCCGCGCGCGGGCTCGTGGACGCGGTCGTCCCGCACTTCTGCACGGCCGCGTCCGTCCTGGTGCTGGAGAGCCTCGTCGCGGCCGACGAGGTGCACAGCGAGTCCGGCTCGGCGGTGCTGCGCCGCATCGCGGTGACCTCCGACGACGGCAACCCGGCGTGGACGTCGGCGTTCCCCGTCGGCGAGGTGCTGGTGTTCCCCGAGGGCACCCCCTACCGCGAGGTGATGGACACCGCCCGCCCCGTCCACCTGCCCCACATCGACGAGGACGCCGCGGGCTCCATCGGCACCAAGTGGCGCCGCGGCCCCGCGGGCGACCTGCTCAAGGGTGTGTCGATGGTGCTGCTGCCGATGATCGCGCGCGACACCCTGCTCGGCTTCATCGCCTGCACCCGCGTCCCCGGCTTCCGCAAGTTCGACGCCTACGACGTCGAGATCGGCATGGAGTTCGCCGCCCGCGCCGCGATCGTCATCGACAACGCGCGGCTGTTCAGCCGCGAGCGCGCCACCGCGCTCGCGCTCCAGCGCAGCCTGCTGCCGAACCGGCTGTCGGCGCCGTCCTCGGTCGAGGTCCGGCACCGCTACCTGCCCGGCAGCAAGCTCGTCGAGGTCGGCGGCGACTGGTATGAGTCGATCGCGCTGCCCGGCGCCCGCGTCGCGCTGATCGTCGGCGACGTCGCCGGGCACGGCGTCCGCGCCGCCGTCACGATGGGACGGCTCCGCACCGCGCTGCACACGCTCGCGAACCTCGAACTCCCGCCCGCCGACGCCCTGCACGTCATGCACGAGCTGATGATCGAGCTGGGCGAGCAGGAACCCCACTTCGCGACCTGCGTGTACGCGGTCTACGACGCGACGAGCGGCACGATCGAGATCGCCTCCGCCGGGCACCTGCCGCCGCTGCTCGCCGGCCCCGCCGGAGACAACGAGTACCTCCAGGTCCCGCCCGCGCCGCCGCTCGGCGTCGCGGGCGGCCAGGCCATCGAGAGCCGTGAGTTCACCGTCGAGGACGGCAGCCTCTTCGTCATCTACACCGACGGCCTCGTCGAGAACCGCGGCCGCGACATCGACGACGGCCTCGCGCGGCTGCGCGGCATCTTCGGCCCCGGCTCGGTGGAGCGTCCCATGGAGGACCTCGCCAAGGCCACGCTCGACGGCGTCTACGCCGACCAGCACCGCGACGACATCGCCGTCCTCATCGCCCGGCTGCGCCGCCTCCCCGAGGACCGCTGCGCCTCCTGGTCCCTTCCGGCCGACCCGGCCGCGGTCCGCCGCGCGCGGGGCCACGTCCGCACCCGCCTGGAGGAGTGGGGCCTGGAGGACCTCGACTACACCACGCAGCTGCTGGCGTCCGAACTCATCACCAACGCCATGCGCTACGCGCACGGCCCCATCGAGCTGCGCCTGCTGCTGGAGCGCACCCTCGTGTGCGAGGTGCTGGACCGTTCTGCCGCCCTGCCCCGCCTCCGCCGCGCCGAGGACGACGACGAGAACGGCCGCGGCCTCCTCGTCGTCAGCCAGCTGGCCCACCGCTGGGGCACCCGCCGCACCGCGTCCGGCAAGGTCGTCTGGTGCGAGCAGATCGTCCCCGGCGTCGACCCCGACCCCGCCGACCAGGTCTCCTCCTGGCCCGGCGAAAGCCACCACCGCGAATGACCCGGGGCGGCCGCGCGCCCTCGGCGCCCGGCCGCGGAGGTCAGGCGGAGAGGGCGCGGTGGAGGGAGGCCGCGGCTATCGCTATCGCGGTGACGCGGGTGGCGTAGGCGAGGCGGGCGGGGTCCATGCGGGTGCCCGCCGCCAGGTGGCGGTCGTGGTCCAGGAAGAGGGCCTCCGCTCCGACGTCGTGGAGGATCTCGCGGGCCTTCGCCACGTCGATCGTGCGGCGGCGGCCCTGGGGGTGGTGGGCGGTGAACACCACGATCGTCCGGGGGACGACGCGGGCCAGGGGGCCGGCCGAGAGGAAGTCCAGGGCCCGGCCCGCGCTCGCGGCGCCCTCCGGGGTGGCCGGGGTGACCATGACCTGCGCGTGCGCGCCCGCCAGGACGGCGTGGTGCAGAGGGGTGTGGACGCCGACGCCGCAGTCGGCCACCGTCACCCCGAAGAAGCGGCTCAGCGGCAGGCCGGCCGCCTGGTAGACGGCGGCGTCCAGACCGGCGCCCGCGACCGCGCCCTGGGAGCCGGGGAGGGCCCAGAAGTGCTCGCCGAGGCGGGTCAGATAGGGCTCGACCTCGGCGAAGGAGGCCGTGCGGAGGTCGGCGCGGGCCAGGTCGGCGAGCGGGCGTCCGGCGGGGACGCCGAGCCGGAGCGGCAGCGAGCCGAGTTCCGGGTCGACGTCCAGCGCGAGCACGCGGTCCTGCCGGTAGCGGGCGAAGACCGAGGAGATCAGCGCGGAGACCGTGCTCTTGCCCGATCCGCCGCGGATGCCCGTCACGGCGATCCGGCGCCCGGTGGTGACCGGGTGCTGGACCCAGCGGCCGTGCTCGGCCAGCGCCTGGACGTCCGGGGACGTGCGGAACGGCCGGGCGGCGCCCCTGCCGATCCTGCGCAGGAGCGGGTCGCCGTGCACGTCGTGCTTGAGCAGGTCGTCCGCCGAGGGTTCGGCGTCCCGTCGGTCAGCCACGCGCGGCCTCTCAGCCGGCGGACGGTTCGCGCCAGCGGTTGGTGATCGGCAGGCGCCGGTCGCGGCCGAAGTTCTTGGGGGTGGTCTTCGGGCCGGGCGGGTACTGGCGGCGCTTGTACTCGGCGAGGTCGACCAGGCGGATCACGCGCTCGACCAGCGCCGGGTCGTGGCCGGCGGCGACGAGGGCGTCGCGGCCGAGGTCGCGCTCGACGTAGTCGACGATGAGCGGGTCCAGGACGGCGTAGTCGGGCAGCGAGTCGCGGTCGCGCTGGTCGGGGCGCAGCTCCGCCGACGGCTCCTTGACGATGATCGCCTCGGGGATCGGCTCCTGCGCGAACGGGTGCAGGAACGGCAGGCCGCCGCCGTCCGGGACGGTGTCGCGCCAGCGGGCGAGGGCCCACACCATCGTCTTGGTGAGGTCCTTGATGGGGCCGAAGCCGCCCGCGGAGTCGCCGTAGAGGGTGGAGTAGCCGGTGGCCAGCTCGCTCTTGTTGCCGCCGGTCAGCACGAGGTGGCCGTGCTCGTTCGACAGCCCCATCCACACGTTCGCGCGGATGCGGGCCTGGAGGTTCTCGGCGGCGAGGCCGTGCAGGTCGAGTTCGGCCTCGAACGCCTCGACCATGCCGCCGATCGGGACGATCCGCGAGTTGATCCCCTGCCGCTTGACGAGGTCCTCGGCGTCGGTGACCGATCCTTCGGAGGAGTAGCGGCTCGGCAGCAGGACGGCGTGCACGTTCTCGGGGCCGATCGCGTCCGCGGCGATGGTCGCGACGAGCGCGGAGTCGATGCCGCCGGACAGGCCGAGCAGCACCGAGCGGAAGCCGTTCTTGCGGACGTAGTCGCGGGTGCCGAGCACGAGCGCCGCGTACACCTCGGCGAGGTCGTCCAGGGGTTCGGCGACGGACTGCGGCTCGACGGGGTAGGCGGGCAGCGTCGTGTCGGAGAGCGTGCGCCGGTCGACGGTGATGGTGGTGCCGTCGCCCGCGTCCACGGGGGTGCGGCCCGGACGGGCGGACGGGTCGGCCGCGGGCAGCGCGAGGTCGGCGACGAGCAGGTGCTCGGTGAACTGCGGGCCGCGGGCGAGGAGCGTTCCGTCGGCGCCGACGATGACGGAGTCGCCGTCGAAGACGAGCTCGTCCTGGCCGCCGACCATGTTGACGTAGGCGAGCGCGCAGCCGGCCTCGCGGGCGCGCTCGGCGCACAGGTCGAGGCGGACGTCGTCCTTGTCGCGCTCGTAGGGGGAGGCGTTGAGGGCGAGCAGCAGCCCGGCGCCCGCGGTGGCGGTGACGCCGACGGGGCCGCCGTCCTGCCAGAGGTCCTCGCAGATGACGGTGGCGACGTCCACGCCGTGCAGCCGGACGACGGGCAGCCGGTCGCCGCGCACGAAGATCCGGTACTCGTCGAACACGCCGTAGTTCGGCAGGTGGTGCTTGGCGGACCGGACGAGCACCTCGCCGCCGTGCAGCCACGCGGCGGCGTTGAGCGGCGACCCGGCGGGGCGGCCGGGACGGCTCGGGTCGCGGGCGAGCCCCACCACCTGGCGGTCGAGGTAGCCGGTGACGACCGCGAGGTCGCCGAGGCCCTCGGCGGCGAGGCGGCGGGCGACGCCCGCCAGCGCCCGCTGGGACGCCTCGACGAAGGAGCCGCGCAGCGCGAGGTCCTCCACCGGGTAGCCGGTCAGCATCATCTCGGGGAAGGCGACCAGGTGCGCGCCCGCGGCGGCGGCGCGCCGGGCCCACTCCACGATCAGGTCGGCGTTGCCGCCGAGGTCGCCGACGGTCGGGTTCACCTGCGCGAGCGCGATCCTGAGCTGTGCCACGATCACAGCCTAATTCGTCCCGGCCCGATTCGCCGGGCGAGTTTCGTCACTGTGACGAAAAGGCGAGGACGTGGCGGCGCCGGATCGCGGGGCCGAGCGCGAGCTGCGCCGCGGCCGCCGCGAGGCCGAGTGCCAGGCAGGTCAGCCACAGCGCGGGGCCGCCCCCGGCGTCCAGCAGCAGGGTGCCGCCGAGCGGCGCCAGCAGGAACCCGCCCGACCACGCCATCCCGTACAGGCCGCTGTAGCGTCCGCGCAGGTGGGGCGGGGCGAGGTCGGCGACGACGGCCTGCAGGACCGACGCGGCCATGATCTCCCCGATCGTCCACACCAGGATCGCCGCGATGTACCCGGCGAGCGTCGAGGCGAACGCCATCGACCCGAACCCGAGGCCGACCAGGCAGAACCCGGCGGCCATCACGAGGCTGTGGTCGCGCCGCGCTAGCCACGCGTTGACCAGCGGCTGCACGATGATGATCAGGACGCCGTTGGCCGCGAACGCCACGCCGTAGTCGCGCGGGCCGAGGCCCTCCTCCTTCATCGCGAGCGGCATCGTGGTCAGGCACTGCATCAGCACGAACGTGTAGACCAGCGCGACCAGCGCGTAGGCGACCATGACCCGGTCGCGCAGCACCCGGCCGAACCCGCCGGGCGGCGCGTCCGCGGCCGCGCGGGTCCGCGTCTCGGGGACGGCGCGCCAGACCAGGAGCCCGAACGCCGCGCAGGTCAGCGCGTCGATCCAGAACAGCCACAGGAACCCCTGCTGCGCGAGCGTCCCGCCGAGCACCATCGCGACCGCCCAGCCGAGGTTGACCGCCCAGAACAGCAGCCCGAACGCGCGCGGGCGGTCGGCGGGGGAGACGAGGTCGGCCACCATCGCCTGCGAGGCGGGCCGGTACATGTCCAGCAGCAGCCCGAACACCAGCGCGGACACAATGATCGCGGGCAGGCCCTGCGCGTAGCCGAGCGCGAGCATCGCGACGCCGGTGCCGACGGTCGCGAACGTCAGCGTCGCGCGGCGGCCGAGCCGGTCGGCGAGCGCGCCGCCCGCGAGCTGCCCGGCGAAGGAGCCCGCGCCGATCACCGCCATGACCGCGCCGGCCTCGGCGAGCGACAGCCCCCGCATCGTCGTCAGGTAGAGCCCCATGAACGGCTCGACCATCGTCCCGAGGCGGTTGAGCAGGGTGCCCGCCCACAGGAACCAGAACGTGCGGGGGAACCCGCCGACGCGGGGGTGCAGGAACGCGGCGAGCCGGCCGGTGGACGGCGGCATGCCGACGGGAGCGTCTTCCAGGGTGGCCACCCACCGATGGTGCGGTCCACCCCGGCGGCGGCGACAATGATTTAGCCTGTGCTAAATGATCGAGCTGGTGTTCGCCCCGGACGACGTCGCGCGCGTCCGGTTCGCGTTCTCCCCGCTGTGGGAGATGGTGCGCAGCCTGCGGGTCCTCGGCGACCCGTCGGGGCACGCGCTGCACCTGCCGTGGGTGCGCGCCGTCCGTCCCGGCCTGGACGGCCTCGACCTGGGTCTGCTGCACGTGCTCGTCAAGCCCTGGGGCTACATCCCCGACTTCCTCACCCCGCCGCCGGTGACCCCGCTGCCCGACCTGCGGGCCGAGCTGGACGTCGTCCGCGCGACGCCCCCGGAGGTGGTCGCCGCCGAGCTGCGCTGGACGGAGCGCGGCGGCAGCGCCGGACCGGAGCGGCTGGCGCTCGCCGACGACCCGGAGCGCGCCCTGGCGGACATCGCCGACGCCCTCGAACGCTACTGGGCCGCCGCCGTGGAGCCGTTCTGGCCGCGCGTCCGCGACCTGCTGGAGGGCGACGTCCTGCGCCGCACCCGCGCGCTGGCCGCGCGGGGCGCCGAGGGCGTGTTCGCCGACCTCCACGAGGCGGTCGCCTGGCGCGCCGGGCGGCTGTTCATCGACCGGCGCTGGCACCACCACGGCGAGCTGGCCGGGAGCGGGCTGCTCCTGGTCCCGAGCGTGTTCGTGTGGCCGAGCGTGTCGGTGATGCTGCCGCCCTACCAGGCGATGCTCAGCTACCCGCCGACCGGCGTCGCGACGCTGTGGGAGTCGGGCGGGCGCGGCGCCGGGTCCCGCGTGCCGGACGCGCTCGCCGCGCTGGTCGGCCGCCGCCGCGCCGAGCTGCTCATCGCGCTCGCCGCCCCCGCGTCCACGACGGAGCTGGCCGCGCGGATGGACGTCACGGCGGGCGCGGTCAGCCAGCACCTCGGCGTGCTGCGCGCCTGCGGCCTGGTGTCCGGGCACCGGATGGGGCGCAGCGTCCTGTACGTCCGCACCCCCGAGGGCGACGCGCTGACCGCCAACAGCGCTCAGCGCAGCGAGGCCAGGGCGTCCAGGCGCAGGGACGTCACCGAGCCGCCGGACTCGTAGCGGCCCGACTCGGCGAGCCAGTCCAGGTGCGCGCGGGGCGTGTCCAGCAGCACCTTGACGACCTGCGCGGCGGCGGCGCGCTGCGCGGCGTTCAGGTGCAGCCGTTCGAGCATGTCGGGCAGCCCCCGGGCCGCCTTCCACGCGTCCTCGATCCGCTCGGCGACCCGCTCGACGACCATGTCGCCCGCGCGCGCCGCGTCCACGCCGTGCGCGGCGGCGAGCACGGCCGGGTAGTTGTGGACGTCGCCGCGCGCCGACTCCAGGTCGTGCGAGGCGAGGTCGTTCGTCCACGCGACGACGTCGGCGACGCTGTGCGCGAGCGTCTTCCAGCCGGGCGTGCGCAGCAGCCGCGGCGCCAGCTCCACGCCGAGCACCGGCTCGATCAGGTCGTACAGGAACGGCGGGCACGCGCGCCGCCGCAGCGCCGTGTACGCGGCGGGCGCCGGGACGTGCCCGATGCGGCGGTTGACGGCCTCCTCGGCGCAGCCGTCCCGGTGCGCCTCCAGTTGCAGCATGAACCGGCGGCGCCAGTCGCGGCTCATGGAGCGGGACGTGGCGCCCCACAGCTCCACCAGCGCCGCCTCCAGCGGGCGGGCGCCCGGCCGGGCGTGCCCGCGCCGCATCGCGCGCAGCAGGTCGTCGTACAGGGCGTGGACGGCGCTGCCGCTGTCGGCGAGCGGCGGGTGGTCGAGCGTGTCGTCCAGCGCGAGCGCCCAGGTCAGCCAGCGGGCGAACAGGTCCACGGCGACGAGGTCGGCGCCGGGGAAGACCCGCGCCGCCAGCCGCTCGCACCTGGCCCGGCCGAGCGGCGAGGTGTCGGGGTCGCCGAGCACCAGGCCCCGGCCGCGCGCCCAGGACTCGACCTGCGCGCACAGCTGCCAGGACTCCGGGTGCATGGCCGACGGGGCGGCCAGCGGGGCCACCCGGTCCGACGTCGAGAGAAGAAGTGAGATGTCCACGACCCGGCCCACGCTAATGACCACCACCGGTCAGAACCATGATCGCCACGTCAATTTTTGGGGAAACGGGATTGAGGGGACGGTCACGGACGGGCCCGCCGATCGTGCGGCGGGCCGCGGTGTTCTCCGATGATCACGCGAGCGGAGACGAATGGGACAGCCGAACGGACCGACGACGAAGACCGACGACGAAACACCGACACAGGAGGACATGTGACCAGATGGACCGCACGTTGGGCGCTCGGAACCGGACTGGCCGCCCTGGCGCTGACCGCGACGTCCTGCGGAAACGGCGACGAGGGCGCCACCGTGCAGGGGGTGAAGCTCATCAAGAAGGACGCGCTGACCTCCTGCACCCACCTGCCGTACCCGCCGTTCCAGGTGGAACAGGGAGGAAAGGTCGTCGGCTTCGACGTCGACCTGGTCGACCTCGTCGCGAAGCGCCTCGGCGTGACGCAGAAGATCGTCGACACGCAGTTCGAGACGATGCGGACCGGCGCCGCGCTGAACGCCGGGAAATGCGACATCGTCATGGGCGGCATGACGATCAAACCCGACCGGGTCGAGTTCATGGACGTGACCAAGCCCTACTTCGACGCCACGCAGTCGCTGCTGGCGAAGAAGGGCAGCGGCGTCACCTCGCTGGACGCCGTCAAGGCCAAGGACCTCAAGCTCGGCGCGCAGGCCGGGACGACCGGCGAGGACTACGTCAAGGGCAAGGGCTTCGACCCGGTCTCCTTCGACAACTCCGGCGCCGAGCTGGACGGCCTGCGCACCGGCCAGGTCAAGGTCATCGTCCAGGACGACCCGGTCGTCAAGGGCTGGCTCAAGGACCCGGCGAACGCGGGCCTGGAGATCGTCGCGAACCTCAACACCGGCGAGCAGTACGGGTTCTGGATCCGCAAGGGCCACAACCCGAAGCTCGTCGAGCTGGTGAACCAGGTCCTCGCGCAGGCCAAGGCCGACGGCACCTACAAGCGGATCTACGAGAGGTGGATCGGCGCGATGCCGCCGGCGGGAGGCCCGTCGTGACGGTCGAGCCGGTGGACGCCGCCGCCTCGCGCGGCCCGGCCCGCGGCCTCTTCGCGGGCATGCCGCGGCGCCGCCGCCGGCGGCTGTCCCTGGGCGCGCAGTACACGCTGTTCGCCGCCGCGGTCGTGGTCGTCGCGCTGCTGGCCGACTGGCCCACGCTGCGGGAGAACTTCGCCAAACAGGAGGTCGCCGAGCAGCTCTTCCCCGACATCATCACGGTCGGGCTGCGCAACACCGCCGTCTACACGGCGGTCGGGTTCGGCCTCGGCCTGGCGGGCGGGCTGGTGGTCGCGCTGATGCGGCTGTCGACCGCGGCCCCCTACCGGTGGCTCGCCACCGCCTACATCGAGGTCTTCCGCGGCCTGCCGCTGCTGCTGATCTTCATCTTCGTGGCGGTCGGCGTGCCGCTGGCCTTCCCCGGCACGGAGATCCCCGGCGGCGCCGTCGGGCAGGCGGGGCTCGCGCTCGGCCTGGCCGCCACCGCCTACATCGCCGAGACGATCCGCGCGGGCATCGAGGCCGTCCCGCGCGGGCAGGTGGAGGCCGCGCGCTCGCTCGGCATGTCGCAGGGCCGGGCGATGTGGACGATCATCCTCCCGCAGGCGTTCCGGATCGTGATCCCCCCGCTGACCAACCAGGTCGTGCTGCTGTGCAAGGACTCCTCGCTCGTGCTGTTCCTCGGCATCACGCTGGAGCAGCGCGAGCTCACCAAGTTCGGCCGCGACCTCGCCGGGCAGAAGGGCAACACCACCCCGATCATCGTGGCCGGGATCTGCTATCTGATCATCACCATCCCGCTGAGCCTGCTGGCCAGACGGCTGGAGGCGCGGCAGCGCAGGGGGCAGCGATGACCCGTACCGGTGAACCCGCCGGAGCGGACGCGGGCGCGATCGAGATCAGCGGGCTGCACAAGTCGTTCGGGGCGAACGAGGTGCTGCGCGGCATCGACTTCCGCGTGGACGCGGGCGAGGTGGTGTGCGTCATCGGGCCGTCCGGCTCGGGGAAGTCGACGCTGCTGCGCTGCGTGAACCTGCTGGAGGAGCCGTCCGCCGGAACGGTCCGGGTCGCGGGCGCGGAGGTCACCGACCCCGACGTCGACATCGACGCCGTCCGCCGCCGGATCGGCATGGTGTTCCAGTCGTTCAACCTGTTCCCGCACCTCACCGCGCTCGGGAACGTGGCGGTCGCGCAGCGCAAGGTGCTGCGGCGCGGGAAGCGGGACGCCGAGCGGATCGCGCGGGAGAACCTGGAGCGGGTCGGGCTGGCGGACAAGGTCGGCGCCTACCCGGCGCAGCTGTCGGGCGGGCAGCAGCAGCGCGTCGCGATCGCCCGCGCGCTCGCGATGGGGCCCGAGGTGATGCTGTTCGACGAGCCGACGTCCGCGCTGGACCCCGAACTCGTCGGCGACGTCCTCGGCGTCATGCGCGGGCTCGCGGAGGCGGGCATGACCATGCTCGTCGTCACCCACGAGATGAGCTTCGCCCGCGAGGTCGCCGACCGGGTCGCGTTCATGGACGGCGGCGTGATCGTCGAGCAGGGGGAGGCGGCCCGGATGGTCACCGACCCCGACCACGAGCGGACGCGGGAGTTCCTGTCCCGCGTCCTTGATCCGGCCGCCGCGCGTGTGCAGGGGGGTGAGAGGTGAAGGGTCGGATATGTTCCGGTCAGGACGTCGGCCGCGTAACGTCGCGGTAACAGCGGACGGGCATACTGCGAAGTAGCCGGGGGTCGGCGCGTAGCCCCTGACCTGCGGGGCACGCCCAGCTGGCACACCCTGCCGACGAACCCGGCAGGCACCATCGAGGGAGAAGGCTTTGGAGCGACAGCAGGAGTTCGTGCTCCGCACGCTGGAGGAGCGCGACATCCGCTTCATCCGGCTGTGGTTCACCGACGTGCTCGGGTTCCTGAAGTCGGTGGCGGTCGCCCCCGCCGAACTGGAGGGCGCCTTCGGCGAGGGCATCGGCTTCGACGGCTCGGCGATCGAGGGCTTCGCCCGCGTGTACGAGGCCGACATGATCGCCAAGCCCGACCCGTCCACCTTCCAGGTGCTGCCGTGGCGCTCGGAGTCGCCGGGCGTCGGCCGGATGTTCTGCGACATCCTCATGCCCGACGGCACGCCGAGCTTCGCCGACCCCCGCTACGTCCTCAAACGGGCCCTCGCCCGCGCCGCCGACCTCGGGTTCACCTTCTACACCCATCCCGAGATCGAGTTCTTCCTGCTCAACGACCGTCCCGAGGACGGCCGCGAGCCCGAGCCGGCGGACGCGGGCGGCTACTTCGACCACACCCCGCACAGCGCCGCGCACGACTTCCGGCGCAACGCGATCACGATGCTGGAGGCCATGGGCATCTCGGTGGAGTTCAGCCACCACGAGGGCGCCCCCGGCCAGCAGGAGATCGACCTCCGCTACGCCGACGCGCTCACCACCGCCGACAACATCATGACGTTCCGGCTGGTGATGAAGGAGGTCGCGCTGGAGCAGGGCGTGTTCGCCTCGTTCATGCCGAAGCCCTTCACCGAGCACCCCGGCTCGGGCATGCACACCCACATGTCGCTGTTCGAGGGCGACCGCAACGCCTTCTACGAGCCCGGCGCCGAGTACAAGCTGTCCAAGGTCGGGCGCGCGTTCATCGCGGGGCTGCTGCGGCACTCCGCCGAGATCACCGCCGTCTGCAACCAGTGGGTGAACTCCTACAAGCGGCTGTGGGGCGGCGTCGGCTCGGCGGCGGGCGCCGGGGGAGAGGCGCCGTCCTACATCTGCTGGGGGCACAACAACCGGTCCGCGCTCGTCCGCGTGCCGATGTACAAGCCGCACAAGGGCCACTCGACCCGCATCGAGTTCCGCTCGCTGGACACCGCCGCCAACCCCTACCTCGCGTTCGCGGCGATCCTCGGCGCCGGGCTGCGCGGCATCGAGGAGGGCTACGAGCTGCCGCCGGGCGCCGAGGACGACGTGTGGGCGCTGACCCCCGCCGAGCGGCGCGCGCTCGGCATCGAGCCGCTGCCGCAGAACCTCGACGAGGCGATCCACGCGATGGAGCGCAGCGAGCTGGTCGCCGACGTCCTCGGCGAGCACGTCTTCGACTTCTTCCTGCGCAACAAGCGCCAGGAGTGGGAGGAGTACCGGCGCGAGGTGACGGTGTTCGAACGCAAGCGGCTCATGGCCGTCCTGTAGCGGCCCGGCCGCGTCGTGGGCGATCCGTGGAGCGACCGCCGTCCCTCGCTCGTGGGACGGCTGGCGCGGCTCGGGTTCACCGACACGGGCCGGGCCGGGCGGCTCATCGCCGAGGCCGAGCGCGCCGGGACCGCCCCCCTCGGCGACGGCCTGCTGGAGGCGCTCGGCGGCACCGCCGACCCCGACCTGGCGCTGGACGGCCTGCTCCGGCTCCTGGACGCCGCGCCCGGCCCCGAGCTGCGGGCGGCGCTCGACGCCGAGCCCGAGACCCGGGCCCGGCTGACCAGGGTGCTCGGGGTCAGCGCCGCGCTCGCCGACCACCTCGTCCGGCACGCCGGGGACTGGCGCGTCCTGCGCGACGGCGGCGCGCCGCTGGGGGACCCGCGCGCCGGGCTGCTGGAGGCCGTGGGCGCCGACGCCTCCGCCGCCGACCCCGTCGCGCAGGGTCCCGGCGTCCTCGCGGCGCTGCGGGTCGCCTACCGGCGGCGGCTGCTCGCGCTCGCCGGCCGCGACCTGTGCGGCGACCTGGACGTCGCGGACGTCGCCGCCGCGCTCGCCGACCTCGCCGCCGCCGCGCTGGAGGCCGGGCTCGCGATCGCCCGCGCGGAGGTCCCCGGGCACGACGCCTGCCGCCTCGCGGTGATCGGGATGGGCAAGTGCGGCGGCCGGGAGCTGAACTACGTCTCCGACGTCGATGTGGTCTTCGTGGCGGAGGCCCGGGAGGGGCACGGCGAGGACGCCGCGCTGCGCGTCGCGACCCGGCTCGCCTCGGCGACCATGCGGGCCTGCTCGGCCAGCACCCCGGAGGGGTCGCTGTGGGAGGTGGACGCGGCGCTGCGCCCCGAGGGGAGGTCCGGGCCGCTCGTGCGGACCCTCGCCAGCCACCGCGCCTACTACGAGCGCTGGGCCAAGACCTGGGAGTTCCAGGCGCTGCTCAAGGCGCGGCCGGTCGCGGGGGACCCCGGCCTCGGCGCCCGCTACATGGAGGCGATCACCCCGATCGTGTGGCGGGCCGCCGAGGGCGAGAGCTTCGTCGCCGACGTCCAGGCCATGCGGCGCCGGGTGGAGGCCGACCTCGACCGGCGCACCGGCGAGGCCGAGCGGCAGCTCAAGCTCGGCCCCGGCGGGCTGCGCGACGTGGAGTTCGCGGTGCAGCTCCTCCAGCTCGTCCACGGCCGGGCCGACGAGACGCTGCGCAGCCCCACCACGCTGGACGCGCTGTCGGAGCTGTCGCGCGGCGGCTACGTCGGGCGCGACGACGCCGCGTCCCTCGCGACCGCGTACCGGTTCCTGCGGCGCGTCGAGCACCTGGTGCAGCTGCACCGGCTGCGCCGCACCCACCTCGTCCCCGACGACGAGGCCGGGCTGCGGCGCCTCGGCCGGGCCCTCGGCCTGCGCCCCGACCCGGTCCGGGAGTTCACGGGGGAGTGGCGGCGGCAGGCGCGGAAGGTCCGCCGGATCCACGAGAAGCTGTTCTACCGCCCGCTGCTCCCGGCGGTCGCCCGGCTGCCGGGGGAGGAGGCGCGGCTCACGCCCGAGGCCGCGCGCGCCCGGCTGGAGGCGCTCGGCTACGCCGACCCGGCGGGCGCCCTCCGGCACATCGAGGCGCTCACCGCCGGGGTGTCGCGGCGCGCGGCGATCCAGCGGACGCTGCTGCCGGTCATGCTCGGCTGGTTCGCCGACGCCCCCGACCCCGACGAGGGCCTGCTCGGGTTCCGGAAGGTCAGCGACGCGCTCGGCACCACCCCCTGGTACCTGCGGCTGCTGCGCGACGAGGTGGTCGTCGCCGAGCGGATGGCGTGGCTGCTCGGCTCCAGCCGCTATGCCACCGACCTGCTGCTGCGCGCGCCCGAGGCGGTCGCGACGCTCGGCAGCGCCGCCGACCTCGCGCCCCGGCCGCGGGCCTCGCTGCGCGCCGAGGCGTTCGCGGCCGTCCGCCGGCACACCCAGCCGGACGCGGGCGCCCCGTCGGCGTCGGCCGCCGAGGACGCGGTCGGGGTCGTGCGCGCGCTGCGCCGCCGCGAGCTGTTCCGGGTCGCGGTCGCCGACCTGCTCGGCCTGGCCGAGGTCGAGGCGGTGGGGCTCGCGCTCACCGACATCGCCGCCGTGACGATCGAGGCCGCGCTGCGCGCCGCCGTCAGCAAGGTCGAGCGGGCCACCGGGGAGGCGCTGCCGACCCGGATCGCGGTGGTCGCGATGGGCCGGTTCGGCGGTCACGAACTCGGCTACGGCAGCGACGCCGACGTGATGTTCGTCCACGACCCGCTCCCCGGCGCCGACGAGCGGGCCGCGGGCCGCGCCGCGCACGGCGTCGCCGAGGAGCTGCGGCGGCTGCTGTCGCTGCCCGCCCCCGACCCGCCGCTGGACATCGACCCGAACCTGCGTCCCGAGGGCCGCCAGGGCCCGCTCGTGCGGACGCTCGCCTCCTACGCCGCCTACTACGCCCGCTGGTCGCAGCCGTGGGAGGCGCAGGCGCTGCTGCGCGCCGACCCCCTCATCGGCGACCCGGGGCTGTGCGAGGGCTTCCGCGCGCTGATCGACCCGATCCGCTTCCCCGAGGGCGGCGTCGACGAGGCGGCGGTCCGGCAGATCCGGCGGCTCAAGGCGCGGATGGAGTCCGAGCGGCTGCCGCGCGGGGTCGACCGCTCCCTGCACACCAAGCTCGGCCCCGGCGGCCTCGCCGACGTCGAGTGGGTCGCGCAGCTCCTCCAGCTCCGGCACGCCCACGCCGTCCCCGCGCTGCGCACGACCCGGACCCTCGCCGCGCTGGACGCGGCGGTCGGCGCGGGCCTGCTGGAGGAGGAGGACGCGTCCGTCCTGGCCGAGGCGTGGTGCCTGGCCACCCGCATCCGCGGCTCGCTCATGCTGGTCCGGGGCCGGGCGTCGGACCTGCTGCCGAGCGAGCACCACCGCGAGCGCACCGCCGTCGCCAGCGTGCTCGGCTACCCCGGGCCGGGCGACCTGCTGGAGGACTACCGCCGCCGCACCCGCCGCGCCCGCGGTGTGGTCGAACGTGTGTTCTATGGCGCCGACGAGTAGCGGCGCTCGGGCGGGCGCGCATGACCGGGGGCCTGGGCCGCGTGAGCGCTCTACCAGCCCGTGGGCGGAGATGGCGGAGGGGATCCGCCCGCAGGATGATCACGGAGCGGTGCGGCCGTCGCGCAGGGGCGGGCCGGGACGAGGCGCCAGGCGAGCTCCCGGGCCGGGATCGCGATCAGCGCGCCGCCGGCGAGGGCGCCCACGCCGCCCGCCGCGTCCAGGAGGAAGTGGTTGGCCGTCCCCACGATCACGACGATCGTGAGCGCGGGATAGAGCAGGGCCAGCCACGCCCACCGCCGCCGGACGACGCCGATCACCGCCGCCGCGCACCACAGCGACCAGGCGGTGTGCATGGACGGCATCGCCGCGAACTGGTTGGTGACCGACGCGGTGGGCCCGGAGCCGTAGAAGCCCCAGGTCCCGAAGACGGCCACGGTGTCGGTGAAGCCGGGCAGCATCCGCGGCGGGGCCAGCGGGAACAGCCAGAAGCCGAGGAGGCCCAGCAGCGTCGTGGCGAACAGGAGCGTCCGGTACACCGCGTACCGGGCGGGTCTGCGGACGTACAGCCACACCATCACGGCGACGGTCGCGGCGAAGTGCATCGTGGCGTAGAAGTAGTTCCCGGCGGTCGCCAGCCATCCGTGCCCCGCGAACACCCGGTTCACGTCGTACTCGACGTCCAGGTGGAGCGAGTACTCCACTTCGAGGATCTCGCGGGCCCGGTGCGCCGCCGTCGCCGGATCGACCGGGACGAGGTTCCGCACCAGTTGGTACGCGCCGTAGCAGACCACCAGCAGGAGCAGCTCCGACCAGAGCCGAGGCCGGACGCGGATCGCGAAGGCGGCCGTGAGCCGACCCCCCGCCACGTCGCCCCCGGCGCCGCGGCCGGACCCGGAAGGGTGCCCTGACCTGGCCACTCTTCCTATCGTGTCAAATGGCGGAGCCGGACGCACCCCCGGCCGTGGCCGAGTCCGCGCGGGTCCGCCCGGACTCGGCGACCCGGGCGGCCGTGCGGGCCGCGCTCTTGGCCGCGCTCGTCGCGGCGGCGCCGGCGGTGGCCCGCGCCGTGCTCCGCGCCGCGGAACCGGCCGAGGTCCCGGCGGTGGCCCGCACCGGGACGTGCGTGGCCGTCACGGAGGCGCCCGCGCCGAACGCCGCGCCGACCCTCGTCGCGAGGGTGCGCGCCGTGCCGCGGTCCCAGGGGCGGCCCAGCCGCGCCGACACCGCGTGCCGGGCGTCCAGCAGCCGCTGGGGGCAGCGCATGTAGAGCATCCAGGACAGGCCGAGCGCGCCCGCGATGATCGCGATGCCGACGATCGCGTCCATGAGGTAGTGGTTGGCGGTGGACAGGATCACGAACACCGTCGTGGCGGGGTAGAGCACCCCGACGATCTTGGCCCAGCGCTGGGTGGCCATCTTGACCAGGATGAACCCGCACCACAGCGCCCACCCCGCGTGCATGGACGGCATCGCGGCGTACTGGTTGGTGAGGCTGCCCGAGGCGTCGCTGGCGTACAGGCCGACGGAGTGCAGCGCGGTCACCGGGTCGACGAACCCCTCGCTGCCGAGGAAGCGCGGCGGCGCGAGCGGGTAGAGCCAGAAGCCGATCAGCGCCAGGCCCGTGGCCACCATGATCGACGTCCGGAGCCAGCGGTACTCCCGCGGGCGGTACCGGTACAGCCACACGACGATCCCGGCCGTCACGATGAAGTGCATCGTGGCGTAGAACAGGTTCGCGGTGCGCGCCAGCCAGGGCACGTCCAGCAGCGTCTGGTTCAGGCCCAGCTCCACGTCGATGCCCAGGAGCCGCTCGACGTGGAGGATCTGTCTGGCGTGCTCGAACGCCGGACCGGTGCCGTCCTGGACGAGGACGATGCGCGTCAGCGTGTAGCCGGAGTAGAAGAGCGCGATCAGCAGGAGCTCGCGCCACACCGGCGGTGCCTTGAGCACCCGGCGACGTGCCGTCTCGGCGGGCTGGCGCGGCCCACCTCGCCGGGCCGTTCGGGCCTGGCCTCGGTGGGCTGCTGGGGGGGCGGTCTGGGCCATGCTACCTATCTTTGCCTCGCGGCCCCCTGATTGAGATCACCGCGCCGAATGGTCTTCGTCTCAGACTTGAGTAGTACGACCCTGATGCGGTATCCGGACTTTCGGGGGAGGGGTCTCAGGGGAACCTCACCCCTCAGACGGCTCCCCGCGCGGAGCCTATGAAGTTGATCAGGCATCAGCATAGGAGGCACCGGGTAGGTCCAGGCCGCCCCCCGTGAACCGAACGGGGGGACGAATGGCCAGGATCACCTCGATACCCGGCAAAGTGGTGGTATTCGCTGCGATCCTGACCGCTTTCGGTCTGGTCCCGGACGCCGCGTCGCCCTCGATCCGGTCGGTGCGGTCACCGTCCGATTGGTCCGGTCGCTCACTGTCCAAGGAGCCCGGAGACGCGCCGCCCGAGCGGCTCGTGTGGAAGCGCTGCACCGGTCTGCCCGAGCCGGACCCCGGGGTGAAGCCGCCGCCCGCCGGGTTCCGCTGCACCACGGTGCGGGTCCCGTTGGACCATGACAGGCCCTCGGGGGAGGCGATCGGCGTCGCGCTGATCCGCGTCCCCGCCACCGACTCCGAGCACCGTATCGGGTCCTTGCTGTTCAACTTCGGCGGCCCCGGCGGCGAGGGCGTCGACACCCTCGCCCAGGCCGCCGGCGACTACGCGCGCCTGAACACCCGCTACGACCTGGTCGGCTTCGACCCGCGCGGCGTCGGCCGCAGCGCCCCCGTCACCTGCGTCGACGACCGCCGCATGGACGTCCTGACCGCGCGGGAGGGCACCCCCGACACCGCCGCCGAGGAGCGGGCGTTCGCCGCGGACGAGGCGTCCTACAACCGGGGGTGCCAGACCCGGTCGGGCGCGCTCCTCCCGCATGTCGGGACGGTCAGCGCCGCCCGCGACATGGACCTGGTCCGCGCCGCGCTCGGCGACCCCCGGCTCCACTACTTCGGCATCTCCTACGGCACCTGGCTCGGCGGCAGCTACGCCCACCGGCACCCCGGCAACGTCGGCCGCGCCGTCCTCGACGGGGCGGTGGACACCGCCGTGGACCCGGCCGAGCAGGCGCTCCAGCAGGCCGAGGCGTTCCAGCGGGCGCTCGGTGCGTTCGGGGCGGCCTGCGCCGCGCTCGGCGAGCGCGCCTGCCCGCTCGGCGCCGACGGGTCGGGCGTCGCCGCGTCCGTCCGGCGGCTGCTCGCCCGGCTCGACCGGGCGCCGCTGCCCGCGCGCGGCGGACGGAGGCTGACCGAGCGGCTCGCGACCAGCGGCGTCACCGCCGCGCTCTACTCCCGGCGGGCGTGGCCGATCCTCGCGCAGGGCCTGGTGGACGCCGCCACCCGCCGCGACGGGACCCTGCTGCGCGCCCTCGCCGACGCGGGCAACGGCCGCCGCCCCGACGGCTCCTACACGAACCTGTCCGCCGCCAACACCGCGATCGCCTGCGCGGACACCACCGCGCGCTACGCCCCGGCCGACGTCCGGCGGCTGCTGCCGCGCTTCCGCGCCGCGTCCCCGGTGTTCGGGCCGGCGCTGGCGTGGGGCCTGCTCCAGTGCACCGGCTGGCCGGTCGCGGGGGACGCGGCGGCGCGCGAGGTGTCCGCGCCGTCCGCCGCCCCGATCCTCGTCGTCGGCAACACCGGCGACCCCGCCACCCCCTACGCGTGGGCGCCCGCCCTGACCAGGGCACTCGGCGGGCAGGCGACGCTCCTCACCCTCAAGGGGGAGGGGCACGGCGCCTACGACACCGGCGACGCCTGCGTCCGCCGGACCGTGGACGCCTACCTCCTCCAGGGCACCGTCCCCCCGGCCGGGACGGTCTGCCCCCCGGACAAGGGGACCCAGGAACCCGCGGAGCCCAAGGGCCTCACGGGACGATCTGATCGACCTTCATCGGCTCCCTGAGCGCGTTCCCGACCGTGCAGTACTTGTCGTGGACGCGCGCGGCCACGCCCTTCAGCACCTCCGCCGCCTTCTCGTCGCCCTCGGGCAGCTCCACGTCGTAGGTGACCGTGATCGTGCCGAGCGCGCTGGTGGCGATCTTGTCGGCCTGGACGGTCGCGGCCAGCCGCGCCAGCCGGTGCCCCCGCTGGGCCGTCAGCGGCTCCACGGTGACCAGCTCGCAGCCGCCGAGCGCCGCCAGCAGCAGCTCCACCGGCGTGAAGACCCCGTCGGTGTCGCCGTCCCCGATCGCGACGCTCGCGCCCCGGTCGTTGACCGCCCGGAACCCGTCCTCGGTGCGCTCCACCCTGACCTCGGCCATGACGTCTCCTCCGCTCGATGCTCGTCCGTCGCAACACGGCCGCCCCGCCGGTTCTTCCCCGCTCGGACGCGTCCCGCTCAGGGCGTGCCGAGGCGTTCCCGCTCCTCCTCGACGATCTGCCGGGCGAGGGACTGCTCGGAGACGTCGACCGCGTCCGGCGCCCGCTCGGCCAGGTGGCTGCGCCGCGCGTACGCGTCGAACAGCCGCGACTTGGCCCCCAGGATCTCCAGCATCCGCTGGTCCACGCCGCCCGGCGTGAGCAGCCGGTGCACCTGCACGGTGCGCGCCTGGCCCATCCGGTGCGCGCGGGCGACCGCCTGGGTCTCGGTGGTCGGCTTCACCTGCGGCTCACAGATGATCACCACGGACGCCGCCTGGAGGTTGAGGCCGACCCCGCCCGCCTGGATCTGCGCGAGCAGCACCGCGTGGCCGGGCTCGGCGGTGAACGCGTCCACCAGCGCCTGCCGCCGCTCCGCCGTGGCCGCGCCGTCGATCGGCCCCCGCGCGCCGTCGCCGACCGCGTCCCGCACGGCGGCGAGCACGTCCCGGAAATAGGAGAACACCACGACCTTCAGCTCGTTCGCGGCGGCCTCCTCCACCAGCTCCTTCAGCCGCGCGAGCTTCGCCGACTCCGCCGGGACGGCGTAGGCGGCGCGGCGCATCGCCATGAAGTTGCCCTCGGCGACCGCGCTCCGGTAGGCCGCCTCGTCGGCCGGGCCGAACTCCTCCCACTCGTCCACGTGCACGACCTCGGGCAGCTCCAGCAGCACGTCGCGCTGGTTGCGGCGCAGGTAGACGGGCGCGACGGCCTTGCGGAACGCCGCCGCGCCGACCACCGCGTCCCGCCGGGCGACCCGCGCGGCCACCTCGGGCCGCAGGTGCGCCACCAGGCTCCGGAACTCCTCGACGCGGTTCTCCATCGGCGTGCCGGTGAGGAACAGGACGCGGTCCGTCCGCGCGCACCACGCCGCGACGGCCCTCGCGCGCCGCGTCTCGTGGTTCTTGGCGTAGTGCGCCTCGTCCACGACGAACATGCCGAGCGGCAGGTCCCCGGGGACGTCGAGCGCGTGCAGCGAGTCCAGCGTCGCGACCGCGATGCCGCCCGCGCCGGCCCAGTCCGCGAGCGCCGCCGCCCGCCCCGGCCCGTGCACCGGACGCGCCGCCAGCGTGCTGCGCGCCTCGATCTCCCGCACCCAGTTGACCAGCACGCTCGCCGGGCACGCCACCAGGAAGTGCGTGGCGCCCTCCGACCGCAGGTGCGCGATCGCGGCGATCGCCTGGACGGTCTTGCCGAGCCCCATCTCGTCCCCGAGGATCACCCTGCGCTGGACGAGCGCGAACCTCGCCCCGAACGCCTGGTACCCGCGCAGCGAGACCCGCCGGTAGGTGTCGTCGAGCGGCTGGGCCTTGACCCTGGCCGCGATGTCGCGGGGCAGGAACCCCTCCGCCGCGTCGCGCTCGGGATCCAGCGCGGCCAGCTCCGCCAGCAGCGTCTGGTAGTCGGACGCGCGCAGCTCGAAGTCGATCCACGCCTCGTCCGCCGAGACCGCCGGGCGCAGCAGGTCGACCGACGCCTGCGAGATGAGGAGGCCGGTACCGGGCGCGTCCAGGACCCGCCGGAGTTCGCCGAGTGCCTTTCGCGCCCGCTCCCGCCTGCGCCTCCCGCAGAGCGCCCTCCGCCACCACGACGCCTCGGGCCGCGCCTCCCGGACGAGCGGCTCCAACTCCGCCTCCAGCCGGGCGGCGGCGGCCCGCGCCCGTGGCAGGTCGGGCCCGGCGTCCACCATCCGGTGCAGCGCGACGACCAGGGGGGTGGTCCGCTCGTCGCGCCGCTCGGCGTCGATCCGGACGCCGGCCGTGGCGGCCGCCGCGTCCGCGAGCTGCCCGGCGGCGGCGTGGAACCGGTTCGCGGTCTGCGGGCCGATGCCGGGAAGGAGCTGGAGCCGGTACGGGGTGGCGTCGAGGACGTCGAGCACGGTCTTCAGCCCGGCCTGCTCCAGCGGGCCGAGGCGGAGGCGCCCGTGGGTCACGTCCTTGAGCCGGGCGACGGGGACCGACGCCAGATGGCGGCGCGCCGCGTCCAGCCGAAGCGGTTCGAGCGCCGCGTGCACCTCCGCCACCGCCCGCCGGTGGTCCTCCAGCAGTCCGCGCGCGGCGCCGAGCAGGGCGCGCCCGCCCCGCAGCAGCTCCCTGGGCTGGACGCTCCTCGGCCGCGGGCCGTCGATCCGGGCATCCTGCGCCATCAACCGGTACTCCCTCACTCTCCGGGCACATGATGCCACCGTTCCGCCGCGTCGCGGGAAGCGCATTTAATTCGGTTGTGCGCAAGCGATGCACAATGGTTTTCTAAGGACATCGCCCTTCCGGTGCGAAGGCCACAGGCTACTTCTTACCCAGGATTCTCTCCTTGGAGCCGCCTGAGGCCGCATGTGTACTCGGAAGGACGCACAACTGAAGAGGCGCCCGGTGCGCAGGCGAGGGTTACTTCGAATTGGAATCGAGAGGTTGCGGGTTCGAGTCCCGCCGCGGGCTCCGGCTCGTGTAGTTCAATGGGTAGAACGCTTTGTCACCTTCGCCGACCCTGAACTCGGGCGCCTCCACAACTGAACACGCACCTCCCGGTGCGCAGGTGCACGGATACTTCTGGGTTCGACTCCTCGCAGGCCCGCCCACGGGCCTGACGCCCCACCTCGGCGGGGCGGTTCCGTACACCGCATCGATCTCGGGGGGAGCACCATATTCGCGGGGTGCCCGGTGCGAAGGCAACGGATACTTCACATTCTAATCCATGGGTCGCGGGTTCAAGTCCCGCCACCGCCAAAGGCGGTGTAGCTCAGATGAGTAGAGCAATGGGCTGCGGACCGTAGCCGATTCTGACCTCGGGCACCCCCGCGAACGTGCTCCCACCGCTCATGGAAGGAACCCCCCATGGCGAAGTTCAACCACGGCAAGGTCCGCGCGGCCGCCTCCGGTCCCGTCCGTTCCGGGACGAGGCCGTCCGGCCGCACCCACGAGGGCGCGCCCGGCTACGCGCGCGACGCCAAGGGCGAGCTGTTCCTCCTGGCGGTCTCCCACATGGCCGGTGAGGACACCTTCTACGAGAAGGCCGCCGACCGCGACGCCCGCTTCCGCGACCTCGTCCACCGCGTGGCCATCGACGACATCGAGTGGACGGCCGCGTTCGTCCGCTGGCTGCGCGGCGAGGCGAACCTGCGCTCGGCCCCCGTGGTCGCCGCGCTGGAGGCCGTCCGGGCGCGGCTCACCGTCGGGCTGCACGGCGGCAACCGGCAGCTCGTCGCGAGCGTGCTCCAGCGTGCCGACGAGCCCGGCGAGGCCCTCGCGTACTGGACGTCCACCTACGGGCGCGCGATCCCGAAGCCGGTCAAGCGCGGCGTCGCCGACGCCGTCCAGCGGCTCTACGGCGAGCGGTCGCTGCTGAAGTACGACACCGCCGCGCGCGGCTTCCGCTTCGGCGACGTCATCGACCTCGTCCACCCGTCCCCGGCCGCCGACAAGCCGTGGCAGGGCGAGCTGTTCAAGCACGCCCTCGACCGGCGCCACGACCGCGACGAGCCGATCCCGGAGCGGCTGCGCGTCCTCACCTCGGCGCGGGCCCTCGCGGCCCTGCCCGTCGAGCGCCGCCGCGCGCACGTGCTCGACCCGTCGCTGACCACCTCACCGGGCGGTCTGGCGGGCGCCGGGTTCACCTGGGAGCGGCTCGCGGGCTGGCTCCAGGGGCCGATGGACGCCGCCGCCTGGAGCGCGGTCATCCCGTCCATGGGCTACATGGCGCTGCTGCGCAACCTGCGCAACTTCGACGAGGCGGGAGTCCCCGACGAGGTCGCCGACCAGGTCGCGGCGCGGCTCGCCGACCCCGACCAGGTCGCGCGGTCGCGGCAGTTCCCGTTCCGGTTCTTCTCCGCGCACCTGGCGGCGCGGTCGCTGCGCTGGGGCCGCGCCCTGGACAAGGCGCTCACCGCCGCCACCGCGAACGTGCCGGAGTTCCCGGGGCGCACGCTCGTCCTCGTGGACACCTCCGGGTCGATGACGTCCGTGGGCGTCTCGGCGCGGTCGAAGATGACCTACGCGCAGATGGCCGCCCTGTTCGGCGTCACCCTCGCCGCCCGCGGCGCCGACGTCGACCTGCACGGCTTCGCGGACGGGGTGTTCCGCCACGAGGTGCCGCGCGGGGCGTCCGTGCTGCGCGAGGTGGAGCGCTTCGTGGAGCGGATCGGCGAGGTGGGCCACGGCACCCGCATCGCCGACTCGGTGCGGGCGACCTACCGCGGCCACGACCGCGTGATCATCCTGTCGGACATGCAGACGTTCAGTAGTTGGGGCGGCAGCGTCACCGAGGCGGTGCCCGCGCACGTCCCGATGTACGGCTTCAACCTGGCCGGGTACAAGCACGGCGCGATCCCGTCCGGCACGGGACTGCGCCATGAGCTGGGCGGTATGACCGACCACACGTTCAGGATGATCCCGCTCCTGGAAGCAGGCCACAACGCCGACTGGCCCTGGAAGTAGCCCGCCGGCCGGGCGTCCCCTCAGGACGCCCGGCCGACGCGCCGCCACCCCTCACGCGGGAGAGCCCGGTTTGGGAGCGGTCCTGGCCAGCACCTCACGGAATTCGAGAACGGCGGGGCGTTGCTGCTGTTCGTGTGGAACGGCGCGGAGGATGAACATTCCGGTCGCCGTGGTGAATTGGGTGACACAGCCAGGGGGAACGGCGTCCAGGACTTGCGCGGCCTGGGTCGCGCCTTGGTCGACACCGCCATTGGTGATCGTGCACAGGGCTTCATGAAGGCGCACGTTGGCCGCGTACGGCGTTTCGCCGCCCCGGTGGCTGGGACGGGACAGGAGCAGGTCGCGTGCTTGATCGGCCTCGCGCTCGTTGCCCGCGCCCGCGTGTACCCAGCTCTGGGCGAAGAGAGGCTGGGAGCCGCTCCACAAGGTAGGCAGGATGCTGGGGGGTGTATCGGGCCCGCCATATTCGACGGTGACATTCAGAGCTTCTATTGCTTGCCCATGCTGGCCGAGTAGGGAGAGCGCCTTGGCGCGGGTGCCGGCGAGGTCGGCCCTCCAGAAGGACGGAGCGGTCCCGGCGATCTGCTCTGCCTGCCGCACGAGAGCCAGCACCGTTCCCACATCTCGCTGACCGTACAGCCCCACACCGGCCTCTTCGCATCGGATCATCAGCCGCAGGTCGAGGTCTCCGGTGCTGTCGGCGGCGGCGCGTGCCGTCCGCCACCATCGAATGGCCTCCCCGTGCTCGGCCAGCCGCGCTGACAGGTGCGCGTGAAGCATCGCCAGGACGGCCTCGACCCGTTGCAGTTCGGTGAGGTAGCCGTCCTTGGCTTCGGCCAGGTGACCGTTGAGGGCCAGTAGGTCGGACACCAGGTCTTCACGGGCTTGGACGGCAGGGCGTGTGCGCAATGCGTGCAGGTGGTCGGCACACGCGAGGTGCCATTCGTCCAAATCACGGGGCGCGGCGGTCAGGATCAGATCAGCGATGCGGTGCAGCGGGGCGGCGCCTGCGCTTGCACCGAGAGTGGCCAGGAGTTGAATCACTGCACGGCGTCTCACGCTGTCCCCAACGTCGGGATTGATGCCAAGTGCCACGATACACTCGGCCGCCAAGCGATCCTGGGAAGCCGGCCGGTGTTTCAGGGGTTCGGGGCTGAGATCGAAGCGCATCTCGTCTGCCCGAAGCAGATCGTTCAGCCCAATGCCTTGTGAGATAGATCGTACTGGCACCTCCGGCGGCGGAGGAAAAAGCGCATCTGCCGCAACGCCGAACAAGTCGGCAATGGTGCCCGCCCAGTCCTGCGGGCAGTGCGTACCGGCCTCCCAGCGGGTTATCTGCCTGGCTAGTCCTTTGACCTGCTTTGTTGCCGGGTTCGTGATCCCCGAAGCCGAGAACAGCCGGCGAGCCATGTCCCATTTGCCCCAGCCGCGCTGAGTCCGCTCGGATTCCAGGCGTATCGCCCATATGGGGCGGTCGGACTCGCTCATAACGCGCATCCTTTCGAAACGCGGCGCTCTGGCCGAGGGGCCAAGGGGGTCGGAGGATTGGCGCCCTTGTGATGGCTCCCATTGTCCACTATCGATGCGAAGCGCGGCGTGGGTTTACTGGCTTCTGTCGGGGAGGAGCACCGAGTTCGCGGTCCGATCAAGAGTGAGGTTCGGTTCATGGAGAAGCCACAGCAGCGCCCGGGTGTGGGAGATGCCGAGGCGCAGAAAGCGGCGCTGCGTCGGGAATTCTCGGCCTGGTCGATCATTCACACCGATACCGGGCGGTGGTGGGCGACGCGTTCGGCCGGGCAGGTCCGCGACGGCGACCGGACGGGCCGGGGCCCGGTGGTCAGCGAGGTGGACGCCGACACGGCCGAGGGGTTGCGGGTGCGGCTGCGGCGGGTCGAGGCGGGTGAATTCCCCGGCGGCGCGCTTGTGGCGCGCGCGTCCATGCTGCTGTCCCTGGAGTTGTGGCAGGACACGCTCGCGGCGTTGGGGGCGGGCGACGTCAGGGCTCGCAAAGGAGTCTCCGCGCGGTTGCTGGCCGCCGCGCCGCCCTCCTGGGAACTGGTGCCGGTCGCCCAGGCCGAGAGGCCCTGATGGCGATCCGGTCGGAGAGTCCCCTCGGTATGGCGGGGCCTTCATGACGTGGGCGCGGCGGTCGCTCGACTGCGCGGCGGCGACCGTCGCGCCCGCTCCGACGTGCGGCCGGACGCCCGGCGCCTGGGATCGCTGAGAGCGAGGCCGCACGACCGGGCACGGATCCGTCGCCCCCGAGATCCGTGCCCGCCGCCCGTCCGGGACGAGGAACAGCGCGTCCCGGACGGGCGGACCTTCAGGCGCCGGGCTTCTGGTCCGACGAGCAGGCAGGGCAGGGCGACCGGCTGCCGTTCCGCGCCAGCATGACCCCCGCGCCGTAGCAGGTCCCGCAGACGGACGCGGACGTGAGCGGGGACGACGCCACCGGTCCATGAACGGCCTCGTCGTACTCGTCGCCGTCCTCAGGGGTCCTGTATCCACGCGCGTCGTAGCGGGGGGCCGTCCCAGGCGGCCGGTCCAGGCCGGTCCCCCGGCAGTCCTCGCACCGGACGCCGATCCAGTTGCCACCCCGCCGGCCCGTCATGATGATCTCGCCCCTGCCCCGGCACCCCGGGCACGCCCGCGCATCGTCAGGGGCGGTCACCTGTGGCCTCTCCCGTCGCAGTCCGTGCACTTGATCCAGCGCTTCGGCTTGGCGACGTCCTTCTGCCCGTTGCCGTGCTCCCACCATCCGGCCTGTCCCCGGCAGGTGTCGCAGGGGTCGGGCTCGTCCTCGTCCTTGGCCACGGGCCGATGGTGGCATGACAGAGAGTGAAGAAGTAATTACCGTCCGCGTTACTTCTTGCGGAGCCGGGCCGGGGCGCGCTGACGGGATGCCTGGTCAGCGCGCCCCGGTGGGCTAGATGTCGTAGTACAGCTCGAATTCGTGGGGGTGGGGGCGCAGGCGGATCGGGTCGATCTCGAATTCGTGCTTCATCGTGATGTAGGTCTCGATGAGGTCGGGGGTGAAGACGCCGCCTTCGAGGAGGTACTCGTGGTCGGCCTCCAGGGCGTCCAGGACCTCGGGCAGGCTGCCGGGGACCTGGGGGATCGCGCGGGCCTCCTCGGGCGGGAGTTCGTACAGGTCCTTGTCGACGGGCTCCGCGGGCTCGATCTTGTTCTTGATGCCGTCCAGCCCGGCCATGAGCATGGCGGAGAAGGCCAGGTAGGGGTTGCAGGACGGGTCGGGGACGCGGAACTCGATGCGCTTGGCCTTCGGGTTCGAGCCCGTGATCGGGACGCGGATGCAGGCCGAGCGGTTGCGCTGGGAGTAGACGAGGTTGACCGGCGCCTCGAACCCCGGGACGAGGCGGTGGTAGCTGTTGACCGTCGGGTTCGTGAAGGCCAGCAGGGACGGGGCGTGCCGGAGCAGGCCGCCGATGTAGTGGCGGGCGCTGTCGGACAGGCCCGCGTAGCCGACCTCGTCGTAGAACAGGGGCGCGCCGTCCCGCCAGAGGGACTGGTGGCAGTGCATCCCGGAGCCGTTGTCGCCGAAGATCGGCTTCGGCATGAACGTGACGGACTTGCCCGCGTCGCGCGCGACGTTCTTGACGATGTACTTGTAGAGGAGCAGTTGGTCGGCGGTCTTCAGGAGCGTGTCGAAGCGGAAGTCGATCTCGGCCTGGCCCGCGGTGCCGACCTCGTGGTGCTGCATCTCGACGTGGATGCCGGACGTGAGCAGCTGGGAGACCATTTCCGAGCGCAGGTCGGTGTAGTGGTCCATCGGCGGGACGGGGAAGTAGCCGCCCTTGTAGGGCGGCTTGGCGCCGAGGTTGCCGCCGGTTTCCTCGCGCCCGGTGTTCCAGGCGCCCTCGATCGAGTCCAGGTAGTAGTAGCCCGCGTTCTGGCGGGTCTCGAAGCGGACGTCGTCGAAGATGTAGAACTCGGCCTCGGGGCCGAAGTAGCAGGTGTCGGCGATGCCGGTGCCGCGCAGGTAGTCCTCCGCCTTGCGCGCGACGTTGCGGGGGTCGCGGCTGTAGGGCTCGCCCGTCAGCGGGTCGTGGACGAAGAAGTTCAGGATCAGCGTCTTGTGCTGGCGGAACGGGTCGACGACGGCGGTGGACGGGTCGGGCAGCAGCAGCATGTCCGACTCGTGGATCTCCTGGAATCCGCGGACCGAGGAGCCGTCGAACATCAGCCCGTCGGTGAACACGCTTTCGCCGAAGCTCTCGACCGGGAAGGTGAAGTGCTGCATCTTCCCCGGCAGATCCACGAAACGGCAGTCGACGAAACGGACACCTTCGTTCCTGATGAAGCCGAGGACCTCGTCGGCGCTGCTGAACATCCGACCTCCTATGGGCGCTCTTGGGCTGTGAAGGCTACGTACGTGCCGTTTCCCCGCTATGTCTCATATGTTTCGACTGTGTTAAGCGTCACACGTCGTGCCCCTCTTCTCCCTGCCCGGGGATAGCCGGTCAGAACCTCGCGAGGGGACGGGATAGCGTAGAGGCATGAGCGGTGAGGACCAGGGCGTCGGGACCAAGGGTGCCGGGCCGCGCTGGACGCAGACGTGGCTCAGCGGCGCGCGCGCGGCGGGGGCCGACCTCGGGCGGCCGGGGGAGCGGTTCGGGCTGCCGGCGAGCGGCAGCGGGTCCGTGGCGGGGTACGGGCGGCGGCTGGTGGCGCTGTTCGTCGACTGGGGCCTGTCGATGCTGGTCGCGAGCCTGCTCACGCGGGCGTTCGAATGGACGCCCTCGGAGCGGAGCCTGTGCACGCTGATCGTCTTCGGCGTGCAGGCGTGGCTGCTGACCGGCCTCGCGGGGACGACGCTCGGCAAGCGCCTGTGCGGGCTGCGGGTCGTCCGGCCGGACGGCGGGCCGGTGGGCCCCGTCTGGGCGCTGGCCCGCGCGCTGCTGCTGCTCCTGGTCGTCCCGGCCCTGGTGTGGGACCGGGACTACCGCGGCCTCCACGACCGGGCCGCGAACACCGTCGTCGTCCACCTGTAGCGGGCGGCCGGCCCCTGTGCCTGCTGGCCCTGTGCTCGCTGGGCTCAGCATATTTCGGGCTCAGCACATTTCAGGCTCAGCACATTTCAGGATCAGCGCATCTTGGGCTTGGGGCCCTTGGGCATCTTCGCGCCCCGGGGGATCGGGCCCTTGGGCATCTGCATCGAGCGGGGCAGCGCCTGGAGGCGGTCGTTCAGCTCCGACACCTGCGCCTTGGTGAGGTTGCGGGGGAGCTTCATCAGGTGCCGCTGGAGCTTGTCGACCGGGATCTGGCCCTCGTCGTCGCCGACCTGCACGTCGTAGATCGGGACCTGCTGTGCCGCGCGGGAGATGCGCTTCTTCTCGGCGCCGAGCAGCGGCCCGACCCGGTTGCGCGGGCCCTCCGACACCAGGACGACGCCCGGACGGCCCACCGCGCGGTGCACCATGTCGAGGTTGCGGTTGCCGCTGACCGCCTCGGTGACGCTCCAGCCGCCGCGCATGTTCTTCAGGATCGCGGCGGCGGCGCCCGGCTGCCCGGCGATCACCTTGTACTGGGCGCGCTGCGCGAGCTGCCCGAAGACGATCATGCCGACCGCGAACGCGGCGAGGACCGCCAGCGGGATGAAGAACCAGAGCTGGTTGATGAACAGCCCGACCAGCACGACCACGACCAGCGTGCCGAGCGCCGAGGCGAAGACGATCGGGAGGGCCTTCGGATCGGCCTGCCGGAGCACCTGCGCGACCATGCGGATCTGCTTGAAGCGGCCCGGACGCTCCTGGGCCCCGTCCGTGGGCTTGTTCGTCATATGACCAAGGATAGTCGTGCCGCAAACCCCGTTCGGACCCCGTCTGTCCGAATCTCCGCGGGGCTACGCCTCGCGGGCCTCGACCGCCTGCTTGTAGAGGCGCCCGGCGCGGTAGCTGGAGCGCACCAGCGGGCCGGACATGACGCCCGCGAAGCCGATCTCCTCCGCCTCGGCGGACAGCTCGACGAACTCCTCGGGCTTCACCCACCGCTCGACCGGGTGGTGGCGGGGGCTCGGCCGCAGGTACTGGGTGATCGTGATCAGCTCGCAGCCGGCCTCGTGCAGGTCGCGCAGGGCCTCGGAGACCTCCTCGCGGGTCTCGCCCATGCCGAGGATGAGGTTGGACTTGGTGACCAGGCCGTCCTGCCGCGCCCGGGTGATGACCTCCAGCGAGCGCTCGTAGCGGAACCCGGGACGGATCCGCTTGAAGATCCGCGGGACCGTCTCCACGTTGTGCGCCAGCACCTCGGGACGGGCGGAGAACACCTCGGCGAGCTGGCCCTCGTCGGCGTTGAAGTCGGGGATCAGCAGCTCGACGCCGCAGCCGGGGACGGCCGCGTGGATCTGCCGGACGGTCTCGGCGTACAGCCAGGCGCCGCCGTCCTCAAGGTCGTCGCGGGCGACGCCGGTGACGGTGGCGTAGCGCAGGCCCATCGAGGCGACGGACTCGGCGACGCGGCGCGGCTCGTCGCGGTCGAGGGCGGCGGGCTTGCCGGTGTCGATCTGGCAGAAGTCGCAGCGCCGGGTGCACTGGTCGCCGCCGATGAGGAAGGTGGCCTCGCGGTCCTCCCAGCATTCGAAGATGTTGGGGCAGCCGGCCTCCTGGCACACGGTGTGCAGGCCCTCGGACTTCACCAGGTTGGTGAGTTCCCTGTACTGCGGGCCCATCTTCAGCCGGGTTTTGATCCATTCGGGCTTGCGCTCGATCGGGGTCTGGCTGTTGCGGGCCTCAACGCGCAGGAGCTTGCGCCCCTCAGGTGTCACCGTCGTCACCCCCTCAGCGTACGTCCCGACCACCGGAACCGGCACATCCAGGCCGTCTCGCCGCCGTCCCGTATCGGTGTGATCTCGAACGCATGACAAGAACCTCTCTCAGCTTGCCGATTCGCGTGTTTTCACCGTCGCCGCCAGTGGATCTCTCTAAGGTGACTCCCTGTCGTTACGCAACAGCGTTGGCTGGAGGGCCGCAGTGGGTCTGGCAATGTCGTACCTCAGGGTGCCGCCGGTGCTGGAGGGAGAGCAGGATCCCGGCCGGATCGCCCGCCACATCTTCGGGACGCCCGACTGGCGCAGGCGCGCCGCTCCGCAGGGGTTCGATCTCGGCGGCGCCTGGCAGGCGATGCACTACCTCGTCACCGGCGACCCGTGGGAGGGACGCCAGCCCGAGGCGGACGCCGTGTGCGGCGGGCGGCTCCTCACCGAGGACGGCGCCGACGAGCTGGGCATGGACGTGATCTACCTCGCGCCCGAGCGGGTCAAGCCCGCCGCCGACCACCTGGCCGCGACCCCGTTCGCCGAGATCGCCGGGCGCTTCGACCCGGCGGCGATGGCGAAGGCCGGGGTCCAGGACGCCCGCGGCCTGGACGGCAGTGCCCGGGACCGCTTCCTGCGCCCCGCCTACGAGGGCCTGACGGCGTTCTTCGGCGCGGCCGCGACCGAGGGGCAGGCCGTCTACAAGGTGATGACACCCACGAGGTGACGGCCGTCCCGGTATGGCGCCGCCGGGGAGCGTGCGGCCGGGCGCGGCGGTTCGCGCCCGGCCGCACGCGCGGCCTCAGCCGTCACGCGGGCGCGTGACCGAGCGGTGGGGCGGAGCCGGAGGCGAGCCCCACCGCGAAGATCGCGAAGCGGTGCCGCGCCCGCCGAGGCGCGGTCGCCGCCCGAGCCGCTGGGCGAGGGCGGTGGGCCCCGACCTAGTCGACGACCCCCAGTTGGGCGGTGGTCCGGTGGAGGGTCTCGGCGGCGCCGAGCCGGGCCGCCAGGTGCCGTTCGACCAGCGGCGTGATCTCGGCGACCGTGACCTCGCGGCCGAGTTCGCGGCTGAGGCTGGTGGAGCCCGCGTCCCGGATGCCGCACGCGATGATCGCGTCGAACCAGCCCATGTCGTTGTCGCAGTTGAGCTGGAAGCCGTGCATCGCGACGCCCTGGGACACCCGGATGCCGATGGAGCCGATCTTGCGGTCGGGCACGCCGCGCACCCACAGGCCGCTGCGTCCCTCGACGGTGGCGGTCTCCAGGCCGAGTTCCGTGCAGACGTCCATCATCATGTGCTCCAGCAGCCGCACGTAGGCGACCACGTCCACGGGGTCCGGGAGCTTCACGATCGGGTAGCCGGTGAGCTGCCCGGGGCCGTGCCAGGTGATCTTGCCGCCGCGGTCGACGTCCACGACGGGGGCGCCGGGGTCGCCGAGCGGGCGGTCGACCGCCGCGGTGCGCTTGCCCGCCGTGAACACGGGCTCGTGCTCCATCAGCAGGACGGTGTCGGGGATCCGGTCGTCCACGCGCAGGGCGTGGGTGCGCTTCTGAAGGGCCCAGCCGTCCAGGTAGGGGACGGCGGCGGTCCCGAAGCCCGCGTGGACGACCACCAGCTCTCCCGTGCCCGGAGTCGCCTGGAGGGGACGGGGTGCCTCGCGTACGTCTACATCGCTCACGCGGGCCAGCTTACTTACCCGCGATCGGCGTCAGAGGGCGGCCAGCAGGCGGGGCTCCAGGCGGGTCTCCTTGGCGGTGCCGGGGGCGTCCGGTTCGAGCCGGTAGGCGCCCGCGTCCGGGCGGTAGGAGACCGCCTGGACGAACTCCGTGCCGACGTAGTGCAGGCCCACGCCCTCGTCCGCCGCGTACCCGCCCGGGAGGGTGCCCTCCCCGACGAGCTGCTGGAGCAGCGGGCGGCGCTGGGGGTCGCTGTCGTAGTGCACGCCGCACGAGTACGGCAGGAACCCGAGCCCGTCGGTCAGCGGGCGCAGCTGCGGGCCGTAGGAGTCGGTGTTGCCGCCGACGTGCCAGCACAGCGCGCCCGCGCTCTGCCCGGCCAGGACGACGCCCTCCGTCCACGCCTCGCGCATCATGTCGTCGAGGCCGTGCAGGCGCCACAGGGCCAGCAGGTTCGCGACGCTGCCGCCGGACACGTAGACGAGGTCCTGCGTGAGCAGGTGCCCCCGCATGTCGGGGACGTTCGGCATCGGGAACAGCGCCAGGTGGCTGACCTCGACGTCCATCGTGGAGAACGCGGCGTAGGACTGGGCGATGTGCTCGGCGCCGTCGCCGACCGCCGTCCGCAGGAAGCAGACGCGCGGGCGGTCCTGGCCGGTCAGGTCCAGCGCGTACCGCAGCAGCGGGCTCGGGGCGAGCCCGTCGCGGCCGTCGGGGACGAAGCTGCCGCCGCCGATCGCGAGAATGTGCGGCTGTCCGTCGGTGCTCATGCGCCCTCCTCGGGGCCGGGGTACTTGATCGCTACCGTAGGACCGCTGATCGGAACCGGACCCGACTTTGACGTTTCTTGAGCCCTACGGGACGGCCTCTAGGCAGTGTTCACCGACCTGTCTAACGCCCTGCTCGGAGTTCTGCCTATACCCCGGCCACACCCCTAGCCTGGCGGTCCGGACCCGCGACCGTGGCTTGGAGCGTGCGCTCGGGCCGCCGCCCCTGGGCCGGCGGACGCCTCAGAGGACGGCCTCCAGGGCCGCGCCGACCTCGGTGTGCGCGAACCGGAACCCGGCCTCCTCCAGGCGGCGGGGCAGGACGCGCTGGCTGATCAGCGGCCCCTCGTCGGCGAACCCGCCGAGCACCGCCCGCAGCGCGAAGCGGGGGACGGCGAGCCGCGCCGGCCGCCGCAGCACCGCGCCGAGCGCCCGCGTGTACTCGGCGTTGGTCACCGGGTTCGGCGCGGTGAGGTTGACGGGCCCCGACAGCTCGTGGTCGATGAGGAACCGCAGCGCCGCGACCTGGTCGTCCAGCGAGATCCAGCTCGTCCACTGGCGGCCGTCGCCGAGCCGGCCGCCGAGGCCGAGCCGGAACAGCGGCAGCGTCCGGCCGAGCAGCCCGCCCGACCGGGCCAGCACGACCCCGGTGCGGGGGTGGACGACCCGGACGCCGACCTCCCGCGCGGGCTCCGCCGCGGCCTCCCAGTCGCGGACGAGCCCGGCGAGGAACCCGCGTCCCATGCCCGCCTTCTCGTCGGCCTCCTGGCCGCCGGTGTCGCCGTAGTAGCCGATCGCCGACCCGCTGACCAGGACGGGAGGCCGCCGCCCCGCCGCCGCGATCGCCTGGGCGAGGGAGCGGGTGCCGTCCAGCCGGCTGTCGCGGATGCGCCGTTTGTAGGCGCTTGTCCAGGGGCGGTCGCCGAGGCCCGCGCCCGCGAGGTGCACGATGGCGTCGGCGCCCTCGACCGCCGCGCGGTCGACGCAGCCGTCGGCGGGGGACCAGCGCGCCTCGTCGTCGGCGGCGGGCTCGCGGCGCACGAGCCGCAGGACGTCGTGCCCGTCCGCGCGCAGCGACCGGACGAGCGCGCCGCCGATCAGTCCCGACGACCCCGTCACGGTGACCTTCATGGATCCCAGCCTAGGCGGGCGGCGCCGTCCGTCGCCGGGACTCGCCCCCGGTCCCGGGTTTCCCCGGACCCCGCCCGGCCGCGGGCCGGACGCACGGGACCCCCGCGGCTCCGCGGGGAGCGGCGGGGGTCCCGGGACGAGCGGTGCCGGAGAGGGGTCAGAGGCCGAGGTCGGCCTCGAAGTTGCCCTCCTCCAGGCGGTGCTTGATCGTGCCGAGGAAGCGGGCGGCGTCGGCGCCGTCGATCAGGCGGTGGTCGTAGGTGAGGGCCAGGTAGACGATCGAGCGGACCGCGATGACCTCGCCCAGGTCGGGGTCGTCGATGACGGCGGGGCGCTTGACGACGGCGCCGGTGCCGAGCATGCCGACCTGCGGCTGGTTGAGGATCGGGGTGTCGAACAGCGCGCCCCGGCTGCCGGTGTTGGTCAGCGTGAACGTGCCGCCCGACAGCTCGTCCGGGCTCACCTTGTTGGTGCGGGTGCGCTCGGCGAGGTCGGCGATGCGCTGCGCGAGGCCGCCGAGGTTCAGCTGGCCCGCGTTGTGGACGACCGGGACCATCAGGCCCCGCTCGGGCACGTCCACGGCCATGCCGAGGTTCTCGACGTCGTGGTAGGTGACCTCGTTGGTCTCGCTGTCGATGACGGCGTTGACCTTCGGGTGCGCCTTGAGCGCCTCGACGGCCGCCAGCGCGAAGAACGGCAGGAACGACAGCTTCACGCCCTCGCGGGCCTGGAAGTCGGCCCTGGCCCGCTCCCGCAGCCGCGCGATCTTGGTGATGTCGACCTCGACCACGGTGGTGAGCTGCGCCGAGACCTGGAGCGACTCCACCATGCGGCGGGCGATCGTCTGCCGGATCCGGGTCATCTTCTCGGTGCGGCCGCGCAGCGCGAGCTGCTCGGCGGGGGCGCCCGCGGGCGCCGGGGCGGCGTGCCGTCCGGCCGGGGCCGGCGCGGCGGGGGCGGCCGGGGCGGCGGCCGGAGCCGCCGGGGCCGGGGCGGGCGCGGCCTGCCGGGCGGCCTGGGCGGCGCGGGCGGCCTCCAGGACGTCCTGCTTGCGGATGCGCCCGCCGACGCCGGTGCCCTTCAGCGCGGACAGGTCGACGTCGTGCTCGGCCGCGAGCTTGCGGACGAGCGGCGTCACGTACGGGCCGTCGCCCGACGGCGCCGCCGGGGCGGGAGCCGAGGGCGCGGGCGCCGCCGGAGCGGGCTGGGACGCCGGAGCCGGGGCGGGAGCCGACGGGGCCTGGGCCGCCGGAGCCGGGGCGGGCGGGGCCGTGGGCTGCTGCTGCGCGGGCGGCGGCCACGCGGCGGGCGGCGGCGCCTGCGGCGCGGGCGCGGACTCCGCGGCGGGGGCCTCCTGGGCGGGGGCCTCCTGCGCCGGAGCCTCCTGGGCGGGCGCCTCCTGCTCGGCGGGGGCGTCGCCGCCGGCCGGCGCGGCGCCCTCGTCCCCGATGATCGCGAGCTCGGCGCCGACCTCCACCGTCTCGTCCTCGGCGACGGTGATGCTGGTCAGGACGCCGGATGCGGGCGAAGGGATCTCGGTGTCGACCTTGTCGGTCGACACTTCGAGAAGCGGCTCGTCGGTCTCGACGCGCTCACCCTCCTTCTTCAACCAGCGGGTGACGGTGCCCTCGGTGACGCTCTCGCCGAGCTGGGGCATAGTGACGGAGACCGGCATGGCTCTCAGCGACTCCTTCGAGAAATACGCGCGGCGTTCAGCCGTGCACGTGCAATGGCTTGCCGGCGAGCGCCAGATGCGCCTCGCCGACCGCCTCGGACTGGGTCGGGTGGGGGTGGATCAGCTGGGCGACCTCGCCTGGCAGGGCCTCCCAGTTGTAGATGAGCTGACCCTCCGCGATCAGCTCGCCGACGCGTGCGCCGACCATGTGCAGGCCGAGGACGGGGCCGTCCACGGCGGCGATCACCTTCACCTCGCCCTGCGTCCCCAGGATCTTGCTCTTGGGGTTGCCGGCGAGGTCGTAGGTGACCTCCTTGACCTCGTACCCGCGCTCCCGGGCGGTGGCGGTGGTGATGCCCACCGACGCGACCTCGGGATCGGAGTAGGTGATGCGCGGCACGCCGTCGTAGTCGATCGGCGGCGGGGTGAGCCCGGCGAGCCGCTCGGCGACGAGGATCCCCTCGGCGAAGCCGACGTGGGCCAGCTGCGGCGTCGGGATCAGGTCGCCGACCGCCGAGATCGTGGGGACGCTCGTCCGGCACAGCTCGTCGACCTTGACGAACCCGCGCTCGGTCTCCACGCCCGCCTCGGCCAGCCCGATGCCGTCGGAGACGGGACCGCGCCCGACGGCGACGAGCAGGATCTCGGCGTCGATGGTCTTGCCGCCCTCCAGGGTGACCGACACGCCGCCCTGGGTGGTCTTGGCGGTCTCGAAGCGGGTGCCGAGCTCGTACTTGATGCCGCGCTTGCGGAAGGCCCGCTCCAGCCGCTTGGAGCTGGACTCCTCCTCCAGCGGCAGCAGGTGCGGCAGCGCCTCGACGATCGTGACCTCGGCGCCGAACGAGCGCCACACGCTGGCGAACTCGACGCCGATCACGCCGCCGCCGAGGATGACGACGGAGCCCGGGACGTGCTGGAGCCGCAGCGCGTGGTCGCTGGAGATGACGCGCTCGCCGTCGATCTCCAGGCCGGGCAGCGACTTCGGGGCCGACCCCGTGCCGAGGACGATGTGGCCGCCCTCCAGCGTCCTGACCTGCCCGTCGTTCGTCGTGACCTCGACGCTGGTCGCGCCGGTCAGCCGGCCGGTGCCGTGCACGACCTCGATGCCCTTGGACTTGATGAGCCCGGTGAGGCCCTTGACGGTCGTCGAGACGACCTTGTCCTTGTAGGCGTTCACTCCGGCGACGTCGATGCCCTCGAACGTCGCCTTCACGCCGAACTTCGCCGCCTCGCGGGACTGGTCGGCGATCTCGGCCGCGTGCAGCAGCGCCTTGGTGGGGATGCAGCCGCGGTTGAGGCAGGTGCCGCCGAGCGAGTCGTCCCGCTCGACGAGGGCGACGGACTTGCCGAGCTCGGCGGCGCGCAGCGCGCACGCGTATCCGCCGCTGCCGGCACCCAGGACGACGATGTCGAAGGGGCCGCTGTTGGCCACTGGACGCTCCCTTTCCCGATCTGACGCCGCGTGGGCCGCGGCGCCTCTGGCGGGGCGGGGGCTCGGGCGTCCGGGCCCCCACCGCCACGAGAAAAACCTATTAGCTTGTCACGCCGGTGGTTCGGGCGGCCCCTACAGAGTGCCGTCGGCGAGGTCCTCGGCGATCTGGACGAGGGTCCGGGTCGCCGCGCCGGTGCCGCCCTTCGGGGTGTACCCGTAGGGCTCGCCCTTGTGGAAGGACGGGCCGGCGATGTCGAGGTGGGCCCACCTGACGCCGTCCGGCACGAACTCCTTGAGGAAGACCCCGGCCACCAGCATGCCGCCCCAGCGCTCGCCGCTGATGTTGGCGATGTCGGCGACGGCGGAGTCCAGGCCCTTGCGCAGGTCGGCGGGCAGCGGCATGCCCCAGGCCGCCTCCCCGGCGCGTCCGGCCGCCGCGACAACCTTCTCACGGACGTCGTCGTCGTTGGCCATGACCCCGGCGGTGCGGGTGCCGAGCGCGACCAGTTGGGCGCCGGTCAGCGTCGCCACGTCCACGATCAGGTCGGGGCGGTCCTCACCGGAGCGCACGAGCGCGTCGGCGAGGACGAGGCGGCCCTCGGCGTCGGTGTTGAGGACCTCGACGGTCTTGCCGCCGTAGATGCGCAGCACGTCGGAGGGGCGCTGGGCGGTGCCGCTCGGCATGTTCTCGGCGATCGCGAGGTAGCCGACGACGTTCACCTTCGGGCCGAGCTTGGCGATCGCGGCCAGCGCGCCGAGCACCGCGCCCGCGCCGCCCATGTCGGACTTCATCCAGTCCATGGACTCCGACGGCTTGAGCGACAGGCCGCCCGAGTCGAACGTGATGCCCTTGCCGACCAGCGCGAGCGTCTTGGACGCCTCGGGGTGGGAGTAGGCGAGCCGGACCAGGCGCGGCGGGTTCACCGAGCCCTGCCCGACGCCCGCGATGCCGCCGTACCCGCCGTCCACCAGGGCCTTCTCGTCGAGCACCTCGATGGCGAGGCCGGTCTCGGCGGCGACCCGCTCGGCCTCGTGGGCCAGCTCCTCGGGCGGCAGGTGGGAGGGCGGCGTGTTGACCAGGTCGCGGACGAGGTTGATCGAGGAGGCGAGCACGCGGGCGCGCTCCAGCGCCGCGTCGGCGCCCTCGCCGCCCGGCCCGGCGGCGGGGCCGGCCACGCGGACGTCCTCGACCGGGCTCTTGTGCCCGTCGCCGGTGCGGAAGGCGTCGAAGGCGTAGGCGCCGAGCAGCGCGCCGAGCGCGACGCCCTCGACCTCGCCGGCCGAGGCGGCGGGCAGGGCGACGGCGACCCGGGCGGTGCCGGCGAGCGCGCGCAGGGCGGCGCCCGCCGCGCGGCGGAGGTCTTCGACGGTGGGGCTCTCGCCCAGGCCCGCGGCCAGGATGACCGGGGCGGGGACGGCGCCGAGGGTCGGGAGTTTGACGACCTCTCCGGCCTTGCCGGTGGCGCCGAGTGCGCGCAGCGCGTCCGCGAGCCGTCCGCCGAGGGCCTGGTCGAGGTCCTGGAGGAAGGGCGCGGAACCGGCGGCCGGGGCGGCTCCCGCCTCGGCTGGGGAGACGCCGATCACGATCGCGTCGACGTCTAGATCGGCCGGGGTCGCGCTGTCAAGGCTGATGCTCGTCACGTAGCCCGATGGTAGTCCTCCCGGTGACCGGTTTCGCCCTTTTGGATCAAGCCTTACCCTCCTGGAACGTGCCGCGCCGGACCGCTCCACCCGGCCCCCGCCGGCGCCCGGCGGGCGCGCCGCGCGGCGGCCGGGGGCGTGCGGGGGGTGCGCGGGGGCGGCGGCGGGGTGGCGGAACGCCGCTGGTCACGGGACGAACCGCAGGTCAGAAGGGGTTCCCCGGCGTGTCGGGGTGGCGTAGCGGAACCTCTATTCACCTATTCCGATTGTTTTAGTAGGTTTAGCTGCGTGACCAGGAGAGACGCCGTGATCAGGGCCGAGGCGGCCGGGGCGCTGACGTTGTCGGACGCGCGGCGGCTGCGCGCCGACCGGGCGCGGCAGGTGGCCGACGTGCTGCGCCGCCAGGTGCTGTACGGGGAGTTCCGCAGCGGCGCGCTGCCCGCCGAGGCCGATCTCGTCCGGGAGTTCGGCACGTCCCGCAACGCCGTCCGGGACGCGCTGGACCTGCTGCGCGCCGAGGGCCTGGTCGAGCGCTGTCCGGGGGTCGGCACGCTCGCGGTCGCCGAGAAGTACCCGCACGGGCTGGAGCGGCTGCTCGGGCTGGCCGAGACGCTGCGCGAGCACGGGGAGGTGACCAACGAGGTCCGCACGACCGGGCTGATCGCGCCGTCCCGGGAGATCTCGTCGCGGCTGCGGCTGCCCGAGGGCGAGCCCGTCGTCTACGTCGAGCGGATCCGGCGGCTGAACGGGCTGCCGCTCTCGCTCGACCTGACCTACCTCGCCCGCGACCTCGGCGAGCCGCTGCTCGGCGAGGACCTGGCGCACAACGACATCTTCGTCCTGCTCGAACGGATCGCCGGGCAGCCGCTCGGCCGGGCCGAGGTCACGCTGGAGGCGGTCAACGCCGATCCGCACTCCGCCGCGACCCTCGACGCCCCGCGCGGCACCGCCCTGCTCATGGTCGAGCGCCTCACCCACCTCGCGGACGGCCGCCCGGTCGACCTGGAGTTCATCCGGTTCCGCGGCGACCGCATCACGATGAGCGGCTCCATGCACCGCTCCTGACCCCACCCCTTCCCGCACCCTTCCCGCACCGCTGCCGCGCGGCGCCGCGCGGTGTCCTCCGCATGCCCGCAGACCCCTGGAGAAGCCCATGTCCCTCGTGGCGAACCGTGCCGACGTCCCCGTGACCGTGGACGAGGCGCTCTGCATCGACGGCTGCACGCTGTGCATCGACGTCTGCCCCCTGGACGCGCTGGCCGTCCACCCCGAGACCGGCAAGGCGTACATGCACGTGGACGAGTGCTGGTACTGCGGCCCGTGCGCCGACAGATGTCCGACCGGGGCCGTGACCGTGAACATGCCATATCTGCTGCGCTGAGGGACATATCCGATGAAGAGAGTGCTGGCGGCCGGTGCCGCCCTGGTTCCACTGCTGGCCGGCTGCACCGTGGCGGGGAACGCCTCGGGCGGGGGCGGCTCGGGCGAGATCGTCGTGGGTTACCAGTCCAAGACCATCAACACGGTCACCGCGGGCACGCTGCTGCGCTCGCAGGGCTACTTCGAGAAGCGCCTCAAGGAGCTCGGCGGGGACAAGCACTCCGTCGTGTGGCGCGACTACGACACGGGCGCGCCGATCACCGCGCAGATGCTCGCCGGGAAGATCGACATCGGCTCGATGGGCGACTACCCGCTGCTGATCAACGGCTCGCGCTCGCAGGCGCAGGGCGGCGACGCCGCCACCGAGTGGGTGTCGGTGACCGGCTACAACCTGCGCGGGTCGCTGAACGGCGTGGTCGTCGCGAACGACTCCAAGGCGAAGACGCTGCGCGACCTGAAGGGCAAGACGGTGTCGGCGAGCGTCGGGTCCGCCGGGCACGGGACGTTCGTCCAGGCGGCGCGCCGGTACGGGCTCGACCCGTCCAAGGACGTCAAGGTCGAGAACCAGCAGCCCACGGTCGGCGCGTCGGCGCTCCAGTCGGGGCACGCGGCGGCGTTCGCGCAGTTCGTGGCCTGGCCCGGGCTGCTGGTGAACCGGGGCGAGGCCAGGCTGCTCTACGACGGCGGCCAGCTGGGCGTGCCGACGTTCCACGGCGTGGTCGTCCGCAAGCAGTACGCCAAGGACAACGAGAAGATCCTGCGGGCGTTCCTGCAAGCGCAGATCGACGCGACCAACTACCTGCACGCCCACCCCCTGGAGGCGGCGGAGTCGGTGGCGTCGGCCACGGGGCTGCCGGTGGAGACCGTCTACCTCTACAACGGCGCGGGCGGGGTGGCGACGTTCGACCCGACCGTGAAGAAGCCGCTGCGGGACGCGTTCGTCCAGGACGTCCCGTTCCTGAAGTCGATCGGGGTCATCCAGACGCCGCTCCAGGTGGACCCCTTCGTCAACGACTCCTACATCAGGAAGGTCGTCGGCCCGTCCTACGACGGGCAGGCCGCCTCCACCGCCAACCCCGCCGCGATCACCGGCACGGACGAGGTCTGCAAGACGAAGGTGGGCGACGCCGCCACGGCGGGCGAGGTGTGGGTGAAGGGCGAGCCGCGGACGCGTCCCGTCGCCGACCCCGTCTGCCTGCTGCGGAACGTGAAGGCGCTGCAAGGCCAGGGCAAGCAGATCCGCGCCGCCTACATCCCCGACACCGCCTCCGGGACGCGCTGGTTCGCCGACAAGGACGTCTGGGTCGAGGACCCGTCGGCCGGGGCCGCCAAGCGGTTCAAGCCGTTCGCCACCCAGGAGGGCGCGCAGAAGTACGTGTCCGCGCACGGCGGCGCCAGGGTCGTGGCCTACGACGAGGCGGTGAAGCGCGCATGACCGCGACACGGGCGAGGGGACCGCGCGCCGACGCGACACGCGCCGACGCGACGCGCACGGACGTGACGCGCACCGGCGCGGGGCGCGCGGGCGGGGCGCGGGTGAGCGGGCTCCTGCGGTGGCCGGTGCGGGCGGCGTCGCTCGCGACCGCGCTGCTGGCCTGGCAGATCCTCACCGCCGCGAACGTCCGGTTCTGGGTGCGCTTCGACCGCTTCCCCGGCCCGATGGACGTGCTGCGCGAGTTCGGGCGCCAGGTCGAGGAGGCCCAGTTCTGGCAGGACATCGCGCAGAGCCTCGTCCGGATCCTCACCGGGTTCGCGCTGGCGGCCGTGCTCGGCGTCGTCCTCGGCGTCGCGACCGCCCGGTCGCGCTGGGCGGGCGACCTGCTCCAGCCGCTGTTCGAGGTGGCGCGGCCGATCCCCGCGATCGCGCTGGTGCCCGTGGCGATCCTGCTGTTCCCGGCGAACGAGCAGGGGATCGTCTTCATCACGTTCGCCGCCGCGTTCTTCCCCGTCCTGGTCAGCACCCGGCACGCGGTGAAGGCGCTCCCGGTCGTCTGGGAGGACGCGGTGCGGACGCTCGGCGCGGGCCGGCGGCGGGTGCTGCTCCGCGTCGTCCTGCCCGGGGTGCTGCCGGGGGTGTTCGGGGGCCTGTCGATCGGGATGGGCGTGGCGTGGATCTGCGTGATCTCCGCCGAGATGATCTCCGGCGACTTCGGCGTCGGCTACCGCACCTGGCAGGCGTACACGATCGTCGACTACCCCGGCGTGCTCGTCGGGATGGCCACCATCGGGCTGCTCGGCTGGCTCACCTCCGCCGCCGTGGAGGTGGCCGGCCGCAGGCTGACCCGCTGGCTGCCGAGGGAGGAACGCTGATGGGCGGGAACGGGGCGCTGTCCCTGCGGGCCGAGGGGGTGACGCTCGGCTACGCCGGGCGGCCCGTCGTGTCGGGGCTGAACCTGGCGGTCGCGGCGGGGGAGATCCTCGTCGTGCTCGGGCCGTCGGGATGCGGCAAGTCGACGCTGCTGCGGGCGTTCGCGGGGCTGCTGCCCGCCGCGTCCGGACGCCTCGTCGCGGGCGGCGAGCCCGTCACCGGCACCTCCGCCGACCGCGCGCTCGTCTTCCAGGACGACGCGCTGCTGCCCTGGCGCACGGCGCGCCGCAACGTCGAGCTGGCGCTGGCGCTGCGCGGCGTCCGGCGCGGGGAGCGCCGCGCGACGGCGGCCCGCTGGCTCGAACGGGTCGGGCTCGGCGACGCCGCCGACCGGCTGCCGCGCGAGCTGTCGGGCGGGATGCGCCAGCGCGTCCAGCTCGCCCGCACGCTCGCGGCCGGTCCGCGCGCGATCCTCATGGACGAGCCGTTCGGCGCCCTGGACGCGCAGACCCGCGCGAGCATGCAGCGCCTGCTGCTGGACGTCCTCGCCGACGCGCCCGCCACCGTCGTGTTCGTCACCCACGACGTGGACGAGGCGCTGCTGCTCGGGCACCGGATCGTGGTGCTCGGCGCGGCCGGCGTGGCGGCCGAGTTCCCCGTCCCCGCGTCCCGCGACCTGCTGCTCGCGGCGCTCGGCGCCGCACCCGAAGTCGTTCAGGACGCGCGGCCGGAAACGCGCGTCGAGGAGAGGGAGGCCGTCTGATGGAGACCCCATCCGTGCCGATGGAGAACTCCGTGCCGATGGAGATCCCGCCCGTGGGGCGGCGGCGCGAGCTGAGCTGCGACGTGCTGGTCGTCGGCGGCGGCACCGCCGGGACGATGGCGGCGATCACCGCCGCCGAGCACGGGTCGTCGGTGCTGCTGCTGGAGAAGGCGCACGTCCGGCACTCGGGCGCCCTCGCGATGGGCATGGACGGCGTGAACAACGCGGTCATCCCCGGCAAGGCCACCCCCGAGGACTACGTCGCCGAGATCACCCGCGCCAACGACGGCATCGTCGACCAGCGGACCGTCCACCAGACGGCGACGCGCGGGTTCGCGATGGTGAAGCGCCTGGAGCGCTACGGCGTGAAGTTCGAGAAGGACGAGCACGGCGAGTACGCGGTGCGGCGCGTCCACCGGTCAGGTTCCTACGTGCTGCCGATGCCGGAGGGCAAGGACGTCAAGAAGGTGCTGTACCGGGTGCTGCGGCAGCGCTCGATCCGGGAGAAGGTGCGGATCGAGAACCGCGTCATGCCGGTGCGCGTCCTCACCTCCGGCGGGCGGGCCGTCGGGGCGGTGGGCTTCGACACCCGCACCGGCGAGTTCGTCACGGTGTCGGCGAACGCCGTCATCCTCGCGACCGGGGCGGCCGGGCGGCTCGGGCTCCCCGCGTCCGGCTACCTCTACGGGACCTACGAGAACCCCACCAACGCCGGTGACGGCTACGCGATGGCCTACCACGCGGGCGCGGAGCTGAGCGGCATCGAGTGCTTCCAGATCAACCCGCTCATCAAGGACTACAACGGGCCCGCCTGCGCCTACGTCGCCAACCCGTTCGGCGGCTACCAGGTGAACGCCGAGGGCACCCGGTTCGTCGACTGCGACTACTGGTCGGGGCAGATGATGGCGGAGGTCAAGCGCGAGATCGACTCCGCGCGCGGGCCCATCTACCTCAAGCTCACCCACCTGCCGGACGAGACGCTGTCGGCGCTGGAGAGCATCCTGCACACCACCGAGCGGCCGACGCGCGGCACGTTCCACTCCGGACGCGGCCACGACTACCGGACGCACGACGTGGAGATGCACATCTCCGAGATCGGGCTGTGCGGCGGCCACTCGGCCTCGGGAGTCCGGGTGGACGAGAACGCCCGCACCACGGTCCCCGGCCTGTACGCGGCGGGCGACCTGGCCTGCGTCCCGCACAACTACATGATCGGCGCGTTCGTGTTCGGTGACCTGGCGGGCGCGCACGCCTCCGCCTACTGCACCTACGGCGAGGGCCTCGCCGCGCTGCCGGAGGACCAGATCGCGGCGGCGCACGAGCTGATCTACCGCCCGCTGCGCCACCCGGACGGCCCGCCCCAGCCGCAGGTCGAGTACAAGCTCCGCCGGTTCGTCAACGACTACGTCGCGCCGCCGAAGACGCAGGCCAAGCTCGACATCGCGGTCGAGACCTTCACCCGGATGGAGGGGGAGATCGCCGAGATGGGCGCGACGACCCCGCACGAGCTGATGCGCTGCGCGGAGGTGACGTTCATCCGGGACTGCGCGGAGATGGCGGCCCGCTCGTCGCTGGCCCGCACCGAGAGCCGCTGGGGCCTCTACCACGACCGCGCCGACCTGCCCGAGCGCGACGACGCGTCCTGGATGTACCACCTCGACCTGCGGCGCCGCGACGACGGGACGATGGAGTTCCTCAAGCGTCCCGTCGCGCCCTACCTGGTGCCGGTGGAGGAGTTCACCGTCCCGCCCGAGGACACGCCCGTCGTCGTCCTGACCCCGGAGGCGCCGCGCTCGGCCGCGCACACTCCGGTTCCGGGCACGGCCACGACGCGGCAGGCGACCGCGATCGGCCGGTCCCCGCACCTGCTGGAGCTCCAGCGGCTCGCCGAGACCGAGCCGCCCGTCGAGGAGATCACCCCCTACCTGGAGGACCCGGACCCGAAGGTCCGCCGCGCCGCCGTCGCCACCCTCACCGAGGTCGCGCCGGACGGCGTCGCGGGGGCCCTCGCGTCCGCGCTCGGGGACGGGCACGGGTCGGTCCGGCGCGCCGCCGCGACCGCGCTGCGCGAGCTGGTCGAGGTGCTGCCCGCGACCCCCGAGGTGCGGGACGCGCTGTCCGGTGCGCTGGGGAGCGAGGACGCGCAGGTCCGGGCGGCCGTCCTGGACGTCCTGCGCGCGCTGCGGCTCGGCTCGCCCGAGGTGTTCGGCGACGCGCTCGGGGACCCCGACCACCGCGTCCGCCTCCAGGCCGTGCGGGGCCTGGTCGCCCACGACGCCTCCGACCGGGTGGCGGCGGCCTCCGGCGACGCGTCCCGCGAGGTGCGGGTCGCGGTCGCGCACGGCCTCGGCACGATCGGCGCCGCCTCCGCGGCGGGCGCCCTGGGCGCGCTGCTCGGCGACCGCGACGACCTGGTCAGGGCGGCGGCGCTGGAGGCGCTCGCCGGGATCGGCTGCCCGCCGCCGCTCTCCGCCGCCGCCGTCGGCGCCCTGCACGACCCCGCCTGGCAGGTCAGGACGGGCGCCGCGCGGGGCCTGGCCGCCGCCGACCCGGAGGTCGCCGCGGGGCCGCTGATCAAGGCGCTGGACGACCCGCACCTCGACGTCCGCAAGGCCGCCGTGATCGCGCTGTCCGCCGTCCCCGCGACCCCGGAGGTGGCCGCCGCGCTGGACCGCGCCCGCACCGACCCGGACGCCGACGTCCGCGCCTACGCCCGCCGGGCGGTCACGGCGCCAGCGTGACCAGGGCGGCGGTCCCGGCGATCTCGACCAGCGCGCCGAGGACGTCGCCGGTGACCCCGCCCAGCCGCCGGACGGCGTGCCGCAGCATCAGCGCCGCCGCCGCCAGCCCGACCAGGACGGCGGCGGCGGCGCGCGGCGCGCCGCCGGGCCCGCTCGCGGCCGCCCCGGCGGCGGCCGCGCCCACGACGACGAGCCCGGTGACCAGCAGCGCGTTCCGTGTCGGGACGGTGCCCGCGACCAGCGAGCCCAGCCCGCCCGGCCGCGCCGCCGGAACGGCGTCCCGGCACGCCCAGGGCAGCGCCGCACGCCCGGTCACGGCCCCGATGACCGCGGCCACGGCGCCATGCGGCGCGGACGCGAGCGCCGCGACCTGGACGAGCAGGGTCAGGAGCAGCGTCACCACGCCGAACGGCCCGATGTCGGACCGCTTCATGATCGCGAGCGCCTCCGCCGCCGGGCGGCCGCTGCCGAGCCCGTCGGCCAGGTCGGCGAGCCCGTCCAGGTGCAGCGCCCGCGTGAGCACCGCCGTCGCCGCCACCGCGAGCGCGGCGCGCAGCAGCGGCGACAGCCCCGCCGCGTCGCCCGCGACGAGCACCAGCGCCGCGGCGCCGCCGGTGACCAGCCCCACGGCGGGCGCGGTCAGCATCGCGGCCCGCGCGGTGCCCCGGTCGACGCTCCCCGCCGGCAGCGGCACGACGGTCAGGAGCGTGACGGCCAGCCGCAGCCCCGCGATCACGCCAGCTCCGTGACGCGGCCCGCCACGACCAGCGCGGCCTCCTCGGACTCGGCGGCGAGCCGCTGGTTGAGGTGCCCGAGCGCGTCCCGGAACGCCCGTCCCGACCGGGTCGCGGGCACCACCGACAGGCCGACCTCGTCGCTCACCGCCACGACGCGGGCCCTCGTGCGCCGCCAGGCGTCGACGAGGCCGTCCAGACGCGGCCGGACGCGGTCCGGGTCGTCCCACGCCCCTTCCTCGTCGAACACGGCCGCCAGCCAGGAGCCGACGCCGTCCACCAGCACCGCCCCCTCGGCCTCCCCGAGCACGCCGCCGAGATCGGAGGTCTCGACCGTCCGCCACCACTCCGGGCGCCGCCGCCTGTGCGCCTCGACGCGCGCCGTCCACTCCGGGTCGTCCGCGCGGACCACGCCGGTCGCCACGTAGGTCACGTCCGGGCACGCGGCCAGCCGCAGCTCCGCCTCCGCCGACTTCCCCGACCGCGCGCCGCCCAGCAGCAGCGTCCGGTGGGGCCCGCCCGCCGGACGCCGCCAGAACGCCGTCCGCCGCTCCAACTCCTCGACCGAACGGATCCGGTGGTCGACGTGCACGGCCACAACCTCGGTCCCGGACGTGACGGCCCCAGCCGTGCGCAGCCGTCCCAGATGCTCGGGTGACCCCACCAGATCCAGCAGGACGGCGTCGTACACCACCCCCGCACCCGGCTCGGGATCGGCCCCGGGCCCGGACGAGACCAGCGCACGCCCACCGGACGGCCCGGTGACGTCGTGGCCCCCGGCCACGGGGACGCGGGCGCAATCCTCCAGCGGCACGCCGTCGATGAGGACCCGCGTCGGCCCGTGCGAGACCCCGGCGGTGCGCAGCCGGCCGCAGGACGCGCACCCGCACCCGGCCGCGGGCCAGCCGCCGGGACCCGCGAGGTCGAGAAGCTGAATGTCCATGACGCCGCGAATACTACGGTGGCCTGGAAACACGGGCCGCGGGCCCGCCCGGCTTCATTCGGCCGGTACCCCCGTCAGGGTGATGGTCCGGGTCCCCGGGTCGATGTCGCCGAAGGAGGCGCAGCGCCCGTCCCGTCCGTGCACGCGGCCGAACTCGGCGGTCACCACGCGCCATCCCGGCAGGCCGTTGGCGGCGAGCCGCCCCTCGGCGAGCGCGATCGACCTCCGCTCGGAGACACAGCGGGCGCTGAACCTGGCCACGAGCTCCTTCCGGAGCCTGGCGAGCGCCTGGGCCCGGGTCCTCTCGGCGCCCGCGAGCGGGCGCCACGGACGCAGTCCGAGCTTCCGGCAGACCCCGGAGTCGCCGGGGAAGACCCCGACCGCCTTGTCCATGCCGCAGGCCACGAGCGGCGGCGCCGTGCGTGTGCCCTCTCGCACGACGCCCTCCCGCCACAGTCCGGCGCACTCGCCGACCGGGTCGAGGGTGCCGGTCCCGATGGCGGTCGTGTCGGCTTGCAGGTCCGCGCGCGCGTAGCAGCCGGTGGCCAGGGACTGCTCCACTCCGTCGTCCAGCAGGCCCCCGGCGACGGCGACGCCGCCGCCCGCCAGGACGAGGGCGGCGACCCCGCCCGCGATCCAGGGCCCGCGCCGGGCGATCCGGCGCCGTCCGGCGGGCCGCGAGATCTCCTCGACGAGGTGCCGCCTCCGTACGGCACCGGCCGCCGGGTCCAGGTCGCGCTCGCGAGGCGGCGAGTACTCGTTCACAGTTCCTCCTGGGTCGACTGGAGCGCCGAGTGGCGTTCACCGTTCGCGTGGGGCTCGTTCGCCGCCAGCTCCCGCAGCCGCGACTTCGCCCTGGACAGGCGCGACCGCACGGTCCCCACCGGCACCCCCAGGGCGACGGCCGCCTGGGCGTAGCTGAGCCCGTCCGCCGCGCACAGGGCGAGGACGTCCTGGTCGTCGGGGGAGAGCCGCCTCACCAGGCGCAGGAGCCGCGCCATCGCCCGTTCGGCGTCCAGCCGCTCCGCCACGTCGTCGGCGTGGTCGGAGGCGTCCGGGCGCTCGGGGAGGCGGGCCAGCGCGTCGCGGTGCCGGCGCCGCGCGCGGTCGCGGTTGCGCGCGACGTTGGCGGCCACGCCGAGCAGCCAGGGCAGGGCCGAGTCGCCGTCCAGCCGCACCTCGGCGCGGCGGCGCCACGCCTCAAGGAACACGACCGAGGTCAGCTCCTCCGCCGCCGACCAGTCGCCGGCGCGGCGGAAGCAGTGGTTGTAGACGGCGCGGGAGTGCCGGTCGAACAGCACCCCGAACGCCTCGGCCTCGCCCTCGACGGCCCGCCGCCACATCTCGGCGTCGGTCGGGTCCGGGTCGGTCGACACGTATCTCATGCCCTTCTGTGTCCGCGGACGAGCCGGGGGTTCCGCGCGCCCCCGGGAACCCGGACGGCGGCCGCGGACATAGACCCCGTGATGATGATCGACACAGAGGAGCCCAGATGGACACGTCCACCCGCGGCCTGCCGATCCTGTTCGGGAGCGCCGTCGCGGTCGTCGTCGCGGTCGTCGTCGCGTCCGGCGTCGGCGCGCCCCCGTCGGACCCCGCCGCGCGGTCCACGCCCGTCGCGAACCGTACGCCCCGCCAGGCCGTCGGAGGCACGATGGAGGAGACGGCGCTCCGGGACGGTCCACGGATGATCGAACCGAGGCCCGCGTCGCCGTCCCGCGCCCCCCGGCGGCGGGCGGCCGGCCCGCTCCACCGGCTCACGGTGTCGGTCCTCGACCGCGCCGGTGAGGCGCCCGCCGACGGCGACGCCGAGAGTTTCGGGGTCTTCGACCCTTCGACCGGCGAACAGGTGCACGGCACGTTCACCGGGGGATCGGGGCAGGTCGAGGTGCCGCCGGGCACGTACCGGGTGGGCACCTGGATCCGCACGCGGGAGCCCGGCCGCCCCGACGCCGCCGCCCTGGTGATCCGGCCGTCGGTGACGGTCGCCGGCGACACCGGCGTCCTGCTGGACGCCCGCACCACCAGGAAGGTCGAGGTGAGCCTGGACGACCCGGGCCCGAAGATGTTCCTGGGCGACGTGCTCGTCCCGATGACGACCAGGGGGGAGCGGCACGCCTACCGCCTCCCGCTGGAGAACGGGCTGTACATCTCCCCGGCGGTCGGCGTGTCGCTCCACGTCTTCACCACCTGGACGCCCGGCGGCACGGGCGAGGGCCGGTACCAGTACTCCGTGCTCACCACCTCGAAGGGCCGCATCCCCGACGAGCCGGTGTTCCGGGTCCACCGCTCCGACCTGGCCGCGGTCCGCACGGGCTACCCCGCGCCCGGCCGCGCCGCCTGCGTCTCGACCTGGACCGGGCCCGACCTGCCCGACCTGCCCGTCATCGTCTCGCACGGCCTGCTGGCGGGCACGGCGCCGGGGGAGCACACCGTCCACACCACCCCGGGCGTCCGGTGGAGCGACGACCTGCTGATGGACGGCGACGACTGCGCCTTCCAGAACCTGGAGGCGACCCAGAGCGGGGAGCGCTACCCGAGCGCCGGTGAGTACACCCGGCGATGGAACACCGCCCCGCTCACCCCCGCGCTGGCGTACTGGAACGGCGGCGACCTCACCCCCGCCGTCGTCCGCCGCCAAGACCAGCTGGACGTCAACATGTCCCTGTTCTCCGACGGCGTCCCCAACCACGTCGGGCCGCGGGACGCCCCCTGGGAGGACGGGCACATCACCGGCAGCACGACCCTGAAGCTGGACGGACGGCCGATCGGCACGAGCCAGGACGCCGGTTTCGGCACCTTCACGCTCCCCGGCGGAGGCGGGCGCTACAGGTTGGAGACCACCGCCGAGCGGAACGTCCCGTGGTCGCCGCTGGGCACCCGCACCGACGCGGCCTGGACCTTCACCTCGGCGAACACCGGCACCGAGGCCGCGCCCCCGCTCATGGCCGTGCGCTACGACGCGGGACTCGACGGCCACAGCCGCGCCCTCGCCGGTGCCGCACACCGCGTCGGCGCCAAGGTGCAGACCCCGCCCGGGGCCGGGGCGCCCAGAGTGAAGCGGCTCCGCGTCCGCGTCTCCTACGACGACGGCCGGACGTGGCGGGACGCCGCCACCCGGCCCGCCGGGGACGGCTGGGCCATCGACCTCCGCCACCCCGCGGACGCCGAGTACGTCTCCCTCTCCGCCACCGCCGTCGACGCGGCGGGCGGCACCGTCGAGCAGAGCACCATCCGCGCCTACGCCCTGCGCCGGTGAGGCCGCCGGACGAGTGAGGCCGCGTCCTGACCGGACACGACACGCCGAGGCGACTAGTGTTCGGGCCGACGAGGGAGGTCGCCATGGCGTGGAACTGGCGTTTGGAAAAGGCCGACGGCCGCCCGGCCGGGGTATCGGAGGAGACGTTCTCCACCCAGGCGGACGCGGAGAGCTGGCTGGGTGAGAACTGGCGCGGCCTGCGCGCCGACGAGGTCGACAAGGTGACGCTGCTGGACGGCGAGGACGTCGTCTACGGGATGAGCCTGCTCGACCCCGAGTGAACCGGCCGAGGGCCGCGGGGCACCGGGCCCCGCGGCCCCTCGCTCACGGCCGGGTGGGCGGGCTGACGGTGTGGGACGCGTCGCGGAACACCGCGTCGCCGAGCACGTCGTCGATCCGCCGCAGCACGTCGGCCTCCAGCTTGACCCCGGCGGCCTTCACGTTGTCGCTCACCTGCTCCGGGCGCGACGCCCCGACGATCGCCGCCGACACGTTCGCGTTCTGGAGCGTCCACGCGATCGCGAGCTGCGCCATCGACAGGCCCAGCTCGTCCGCGATCGGGCGCAGGTTCTGCACGCGGGTCAGCAGCTCGTCGTCGAGGAAGCGGCTGATCATGTTGGCGCCGCCCTTGTCGTCGGTGGCGCGCGAGCCCGCCGGGAGCGGCTGCCCGGGGCGGTACTTGCCGGTCAGCACGCCCTGCGCGATCGGCGACCACACGACCTGGCCGAGGCCCTCGCGCTCCGACAGCGGGACGACCTCCTCCTCGATCACCCGCCACAGCATCGAGTACTGCGGCTGGTTGGACACCAGGCGGTCGAAGCCCATCTCGTCCGCGATCTTCAGGGCCCGCTCGATCTCCTCGGCGCGCCACTCCGACACGCCGACGTAGAGGACCTTGCCGCGCCGGACGAGGTCGTCGAACGCGCGGAGGGTCTCCTCCAGCGGCGTCTCGTGGTCGAACCGGTGCGCCTGGTAGAGGTCGACGTAGTCGGTGCCGAGGCGGCGCAGGGAGCCGTCGATGCCCTCCATGATGTGCTTGCGCGACAGCCCGCGGTCGTTCGGGCCCGGCCCGGTCGGCCAGAAGACCTTCGTGAAGATCTCCAGCCCCTCGCGGCGCTGGCCCTTGAGCGCGCGGCCGAGAACCTCCTCGGCGCGCGTCCCGGCGTAGACGTCCGCGGTGTCGAAGGTCGTGATCCCCTCGTCGAGGGCGGCGCGCACACAGGCGTGCGCCGCGTCCTCCTCGACCTGGGAGCCGTGGGTGAGCCAGTTGCCGTACGCGATCTCGCTGATCTTCAGACCGCTCCGGCCGAGGTATCGGAACTCCATGTCCGGAACCCTATCCGGCCGGTGATCGCGACCCCGGGGTCAGACCCGGTCCTTCTCGCCGAGCTTCACCGCCGGGGCGGGCATCCGCAGCCTGCGGATCTGCATCGCGCGCATCGCCGCGTAGAGGCCCACGCCGCGCTGGTCGTCGTCCGGATACCGCTCCGAGGCCAGCTTCTTCACCCCGCGGCTGAGGAACACGCCCTCCGCCAGGACGACCAGCAGCACCACCGGCGGCGCGAACAGCCCCATCAGCCGCGCGGCGGGGATCGGCATCAGGCTGAGGATCACGACCGCGAACAACGCGTACATCAGGTACGAGCCGAACGTGCGGCGCGCGTCCACGTAGTTGCGGGCGAGCTTGCGCACCGGCCCCTTGTCGCGCTTGAGCAGGTACTTGTCGTCGCCCTTGGCCATGCCCTGCTTGGCCTTGACCCGCTCGCCGGCCTGCCGCTCCCTGGCCCGCTTGTAGGCCTCCTTGCGCGTGGAAGGCGCCGTGATCGGCTGGCGGCGGCGCTTCTCGGCCTCGCTGCGCTTGGGCGTGGGACGGCCCTTGCCTCCGGGCTTCACGACCTCCGGAGGGCTCTCCGGCGCTTCTGGGCTACGACGCTTGAACACGGGGATCAGCCTACCGGCCCCCACCCGCCACGACGCCAGACGCGGGAGCCCCGGCCCAAGAAGGACCGGGGCTCCCGCGCCTCGGCGGTCCTCAGCGGTTCGACACGGCGACACCGGAGCGCGGCCCGGCGCTGATCGTGGCGGGGGGACGGTTCGGGCGCGGGGCGTGCGTCCGCCGAACGAAGGAGGGAAGGTCGCATGGGTCGAACTTCGCTGACCGGATACGAGGTGCGGCGCAGGCTCCGGTCCCGTTATTTGCGGTGGCGGACGGAGCAGCACCGGGAGACCGTCATCCGGTACCTGGACGAGCTGGCGCCCGTCCTGGAGGAGCTCGGGTGGCGGTGCGTGCGGACGGACCGTCCCGAGATCGCGCGGGTGGGGCAGCCGCTCCTGCGGATCCACGGCGAGGGCGTCGTGACGACTCTGAACGTGCTGGCCGTGCCCAAGGGCGGGTGGGGGTTCCACGAGGCCGCGAAGGGGAGGGGCGGCTTCCTCTTCCCCTGCGGGGGAGACGTCGCGCACGCGGCGCAGGTCGTGGACCGGTTCCTGCGGGCGCGGGAGGAGGACGCGCGGTGGGGCGTCCCGAGGCCGCGGGAGGGGAGTTGACCCGTCACCCGCCGTACCGCCGGAACCGGACAGGGAACTGGACACCGGGCGGCGCGCGTCCGAGATTCGTGAGCATCGAGTCCGCGAACCGGGGAAGGGTACCCATGCGATCATGGGGGGACTGCGACGCTCTGACGGCAACATCTCGCAAGGCTGGGACGTTAACGCGTAGGGTGATAAGAACCCCAGCAGTGGTCATTGAGCCCAGTTTGCGACTGAGGCGACAGCACGAAGGGACCGGCGCCGCGCGATGAGCGTGATGAAGCGAATGTCGATGATCTTCAAGTCCAAGGCGAACAAGGCCCTGGACCGCATGGAGGATCCTCGCGAGACGCTCGACTACTCCTACCAGCGCCAGCTTGAGATGCTGCAGAAGGTCCGTCGGGGTGTCGCCGACGTCGCCACCTCGCGCAAGCGTCTTGAGCTGCAGATCAACCAGTTGGAAGGTCAGCAGAACAAGCTGACCGACCAGGGCAAGAAGGCCCTCCAGGTGGGCCGCGAGGACCTCGCCCGCGAGGCCCTCACCCGCCGCGCCGGGCTCGACGGCCAGCTCGGCGACCTGCGCGCCCAGTACCAGCAGTTGCAGGGCGAGGAGGAGAAGCTCACGCTCGCCTCCCAGCGGCTCCAGGCCAAGGTCGACTCCTTCCGCACCCGCAAGGAGACGATCAAGGCGACCTACACGGCCGCCGAGGCTCAGACGAAGATCAACGAGGCGTTCTCCGGCATCTCCGAGGAGATGGGCGACGTGGGTCTGGCGATCCAGCGCGCCGAGGAGAAGACCGAGACGATGAAGGCCCGCGCGGGCGCCATCGACGAACTCCTCGCCTCCGGCGCCCTGGAGGACTTCTCCGGTCCCAAGGACGACATCCAGGCCGAGCTCGACCGGATGGGCTCCGGGCCCGGCGTCGACCTCGAACTGGAACGTCTCAAGGCCGAGCTGGGCCAGGGCCCCGCGCCCAAGGAGCTGAACCAGGGCTCCTCGGCCGCGCAGGCGCAGCAGCAGGCCCAGGACACCCCGCAGCAGGCCCCGTGGCCGCAGAAGCCCGGGGGTGCCCAGTGATCGTCCGCCTGATGGGCGAGGGCCAGCTGGACGTGGCGGCCGCCGACCTCTCGGCGCTCAACACCCTCGACGCCGAGCTGGAGAAGGCGATCGAGGCCGACGACGAGACGGCGTTCCGCGCCGCGCTGCACGCCCTGCTGGAGAACGTCCGCAAGGTGGGCCAGCCGCTGCCGGCCGACAGCCTCGCGCCCTCGGAGCTGATCCTCCCCCCGGCGGACGCGCACATCGACGAGGTCCGGTCGATGCTGGGTGACGAGGGGCTCATTCCGGACTGATCCGGCACGAAACCCGGCTCTCGGACGTTGCTACAGGTGAATCGGGAGAACGGGGGAGATCAGAAATGGCCCGGACGCGGTACGCCTCCGATCGGGGGCTCACGTCGCGCATGCTCGTGACCATGTTCCTGCTGGGGCTGGTCTACGTCGTCTTCGTCACGGCGTTCTTCGTGATCTCACCGAGCATCGGCATGATCGCGCTGGGCGTCGCCCTGGTCTTCCTCCTCGTCCAGTACTTCTTCTCCGACAAGCTGACGATGTTCGCCATGCACGGGCGGGAGGTCTCCCCGGAGGAGGCGCCCGAACTGCACGGCGTCATCGACCGGATCTGCGCGATGTCGGACGCGCCGAAGCCGCGCGTCGCGATCACCGACACCGACGTCCCGAACGCGTTCGCCACCGGCCGCAACCAGAAGAAGGCCGTCGTGTGCGTCACGACCGGCCTGATGCGCCGCCTCGACCCGGTCGAGCTGGAGGGCGTCCTCGCGCACGAGATGGCGCACATCGCGCACAAGGACGTCGCGGTCATGACGATCGCCTCGTTCCTCGGCATCTGCGCGGGCCTGATCACGCGGTTCGGGCTGGAGTGGGGCCTGTGGGGCGGCTTCAACCGCCGCGACGGCGACCAGAACACCGGCCTGATCCTGCTCGCCGTGATCGCCGTCAGCGCCGTCGCGTACGCGGTCAGCTTCCTGCTCACCCGGGCGCTGTCGCGCTACCGGGAGCTGTCGGCCGACCGGGCCGCCGCGCTGCTGACCGGCCGCCCGTCCGCGCTGGCGAGCGCGCTGACGAAGGTCACCGGTGAGATCGCCCGGATCCCGACCAACGACCTGCGCTCCGCGCAGGCGTTCAACGCCTTCTTCTTCACCCCGGCGTTCGGCAAGGGCTTCAGCGTCTCCTCGCTGTTCTCCACCCACCCGACGCTCGACCGCCGCCTCGCCCAGCTGTCGTCGATCTCCGACCAGCTCAGCAGGGGAGCCTGATGGGATTCCTGGACACGCTGCTCGGCCGGTCCAAGCCGGTCAAGCCCGACCTCGACCGGCTGTTCGGGCTGTCCACCGCCGCGATCACGCTGGAGGCCGCCGCCGGCTTCCGGCCCACCGGGCTCGGCTCGGTGTGCTTCCGCGCGGCCGAGGGCGGCGCGTTCGCGCGGCTCCAGCAGGACGTCCAGGAACTGCTCGACGCCGACGAGGGCCCGAAGGTCGAGATCAGCACCGACGGCTACGGGTACACCTGGCTGCTCGCCGAGCATCCGCCGGAGGAGCTCCCCGCGCTGGTCACCGACCTGCACGCGGTCAACGCGACGCTGGAGGGCGGCGGGTTCGGCCCGCACCTGCTGTGCTCGCTCGCCGGGTTCGCCGGCCCCGACGGGCGGCGGCTCGCGCTCGTCTACCTCTACAAGCGCGGCACGTTCTACCCGTTCGCGCCGCTTCCCGGCGACAAGCGCGACAACGCGCTCGAACTCCAGGTGCGCGGCGCGATCGGCGCGGACCTCCCCTTCGAGGACGACCTCGGCCGGTGGTTCCCGGTCTGGGGAGCCCCCGGCCTCTGACCTCCGCTACGGCAGGGCGAGCATCTGGTCGAGGGCCACGCGGGCGTAGTGCGCGGTCTCCTCGTCCACCGTGATGACGTTCTCGACCTCGCCGCGCGCCAGCGTCTCCAGCGACATGACCAGGTGCGGCAGGTCGATCCGGTTCATCGTCGAGCAGTAGCAGACGGTCTTGTCGAGGAACATCACGTTCTTGTCGGGGTGGGCGTTCGCCAGCCGCCGGACGAGGTTCAGCTCCGTCCCGACCGCCCACGACGACCCGGGCTCGGCCGCCTCGATCGCCTTGATGATGTACTCGGTCGAGCCGATCCGGTCCGCGGCGGTGACGACCTCGTGCCGGCACTCGGGGTGGACGAGCACGTTCACGCCGGGGACGCGGGCCCGCACGTCGTCCACCGACTCCTTGCTGAACCGGCCGTGCACCGAGCAGTGGCCGCGCCAGAGGATCATCTTCGCGTCCCGCAGCCGCCGGTGGTCGAGGCCGCCGTCGCGGCGGTGCGGGCTGTAGACGACGCAGTCGTCCAGCGAGAAGCCCATCTCCAGGACGGCGGTGTTGCGGCCGAGGTGCTGGTCGGGCAGGAACAGCACCTTCTTCCCCTTGGAGTAGGCCCACTCCAGGGCCCGCCTGGCGTTGGAGGAGGTGCACACGACGCCGCCGTGCCGTCCGACGAAGCCCTTGATGTCGGCCGAGGAGTTCATGTAGGTCACCGGGACCACGTCGTCGGCGATCCCGGCGTCCTCCAGGACGTCCCAGCACTCCTCGACCTGGTCGAAGGTGGCCATGTCGGCCATCGAGCAGCCCGCGCCGAGGTCGGGGAGGATCACCCGCTGGTGGGCCGCGGTCAGGATGTCCGCCGACTCCGCCATGAAGTGCACGCCGCAGAACACCACGTAGGGCGCCTCGGGGCGCGCCGCCGCCTGCTGGGCCAGCTTGAAGGAGTCGCCGGTGACGTCCGCGAACCGGATGACCTCGTCGCGCTGGTAGTGGTGGCCGAGGACGAACACCCGGTCGCCGAGCGCGGCCTTCGCGGCGGCGGCCCGCTCGACCAGCCGGGGGTCGGACGCGGGCGGCAGCTCGCCCGGACAGTCCACGCCGCGCTCGCTGGCCGGGTCGGCGCCCTGGCCGAGCAGCAGCAGCGGAAGATCACGCACTGGGGTGGTCACGGGGAAGACTCCCTCCTGCGACGGACTTATCGTCGCTCTGACGACTAATGATTGCACATCCGGGCAGATCCGGCGGTGTGACGTAGACCGCACCCCTCCCGGGAGTTAAACCCCGCCGATACGCGGAATGGCCCTGCGGGGAGGTACGTTGTCCTACGGGAAGAGGTCGAACGACGTCCTCGGAGACAAGCGACGGTTCGCCGCACCAGCGGCGCAGCGAGAACCCGGGAGCTGAACACATGACGGTTTCAGGCGAGACCACGCAGGAGACCACGCAGCAGGGCGTCGTCCTCACCGACGCCGCCGCCGTGAAGGCGCGTGGCCTTCTGGAGCAGGAGGGCCGCGACGACCTCGCCCTGCGGGTCGCCGTGCAGCCGGGTGGCTGCTCCGGCCTGATCTACCAGCTGTTCTTCGACGAGCGGGAGATGGACGGCGACCAGATCCAGGACTTCGGCGGCCTGTCGGTCCGCGTCGACCGGATGAGCGCCCCCTACCTGACCGGCGCCACCATCGACTTCGTCGACTCGATCGAGAAGCAGGGCTTCACGATCGACAACCCCAACGCGTCCGGCTCCTGCGCCTGCGGTGACAGCTTCAACTAGGTCCCGCGTCGATGAGCCCGAAGGGCGGTCCGGTGTGATTCCGGGCCGCCCTCGGCGTTTCCGGGGACGCGCCGCATCCGCCGGTCGTGTCCAGGCATCCTCGATGGCCGCACAAGGGCCGTTCCGTATGCTCCGATGGAAGTAGTCTTTCCGGGTTGAAACAGCCGGTGACAAGCCGGACGACCACGACGAGGAGAGCGACGCCCGTGCGCATCGCCGTGACAGGCTCCATTGCGACCGACCATCTCATGACCTTCCCCGGACGGTTCACCGACCAGCTCCTCCCGGACCAGCTCGACCAGGTGTCGCTCTCGTTCCTGGTGGACGAGCTGGAGATCCGCCGGGGCGGCATCGCCGCCAACATCTGCTTCGGGATGGGCAGCCTCGGCAAGGAGTCGATCCTCGTCGGCTCCGTCGGCGCCGACTTCGCCGACTACCGCTCCTGGCTCGAACGGCACGGCGTGGACACCGCGTCCGTGCACGTGTCCGAGATCCACCACACCGCCCGGTTCCTGTGCACCACCGACCAGGACCAGAACCAGATCGCCACCTTCTACGCCGGGGCGATGAGCGAGGCCCGCTCCATCGAGCTGCGCCCCGTCGCCGAGCGCGTCGGCGGCCTCGACCTCGTCGTGGTCAGCCCCAACGACCCCGAGGCGATGCTCCGCCACACCGACGAGTGCCGCACCCGCGAGATCCCGTTCGCGGCCGACCCGTCCCAGCAGCTCGCCCGCATGGACGGCGCCGACGTCCGCCGCCTCGTCGACGGCGCCGCGTACCTGTTCACCAACGAGTACGAGAAGGCCCTCAGCGAGGAGAAGACCGGCTGGACGAGCGAGGAGATCCTCTCCCGCGTCGGCGTCCGCGTCACCACGCTCGGCGCCAAGGGCGTCGTCATCGACCGCGAGGGCGAGGAGGGCGTGCACGTCCCGCCCGTCCACGTCGACTCCGTCGTCGACCCGACCGGCGTCGGCGACGCGTTCCGCGGCGGCTTCCTGTCGGCCACCGCCTGGGGCCTGCCCCTGGAGCGCGCCGCCCAGGTCGGCAACGCCATCGCCGCGCACGCCCTGGAGGCCGCGGGCCCGCAGGAGTACACCCTGGCCCGCGGGTCCTTCGTCGACCGCTTCGCCGCCACCTACGGCCAGGCGGCCGCCGACGAGGTCGCCCCCCACATCACCACCCCGAACCCGTAACCCGAACGAGCCGAATGGCCGCGCCCCGCCCAAGGGACGCGGCCATTCGCAACTCAGGTACGTGGACCCCTCAATCCAGGCACGCAAGAGGTCGCGAGCGGCGCCGCGCACTCTGGACTGAGGAGCGCAGGGAGCGCCAGCGACCGGAGTGACGAGGGAAGAGGGCGCGAAGGGAGCGCCGCTCGCCGCGGCGCCGGAGGCGGCGTGATGGGCGTGTGCCGGGCACTGTGGTCTGAGGAGCGCGGGGGGCGCCGGCGACCGGAGCTGACGAGGGTGGAGGGCGTGAAAGGAGCGCCGCTCGCCGCGGCGCCGGAGGCGGCGCGGTTCAGTACGTTCTGCGGATGTGGAAGCCCCAGCCGCCCTGGGGGAGGGTCTCCTCGCGGACGAAGTCCTGGGACTTCATGCGGCACCAGGCGGGGATGTCGGTGCGGGCGGCGGCGTCGTCGGCGAGGACGGCGACGACCTCGCCGACCGGGACCTCGCGGATCCGCTCGGCGAGCATGATGATCGGGATCGGGCACTTGCGGCCGAGCGCGTCGATGACCAGCACGGGGGGCGGGCCCGCGGGCTCGGCGGGGGACGGCGCGGGGGTGGCGGGCGCGGTGCCCTTGACGCGGCCTCGGAACCTCATGGGCGCGACCGCCTCCCTGTCTCTGGGGTGTTCATCGCCGACCGGCGCAGCCGGGAGACGGCGCCGGGGAGGACGGCGAGGAACCGGTCGACGTCGGCCGGACCGGTGCCACGCGGCAGCGACACCCGCACGTTCCCATGGGTGATCACTCCCATCGCCTCCAGGACATGACTTGGACGCAGCGTATCCGCCGTACACGAGCTTCCCGAGGAAACCGCGAAACCCATCCTGTCCAATTCGGTGAGAAGTGCCTCACCCTCGACATACAGGCACGAAAAGGTGACGAGGTGGGGGAGCCGCCGGACGGGGTCGCCGACCACCTGGACGTCGGGGATCTCCCTCGGGACGCGGTCGCGGATGAGGTCGACGAGCGCGGACAGGCGCGGCGCCTCGTCCGCCATGTCCGCCCGGAATGCCTCCAGGGCGGCGGCCGCCGCGACGACGGCGGGGACGTTCTCGAAGCCGGGGACGCGGCGCCCCTCGCGCTCGTCGGCGGGCAGCGGCGAGCGCCAGCGGGTGCCCTTGCGGATCACCAGCACCCCGACTCCGGCGGGTCCGCCCCATTTGTGGGCACTCCCGGCGAGGAAGGACCAGCCGTCCGGCACGTCCACGCGTCCGAGGGACTGCGCGGCGTCGACGAACAGCGGCACGCCCGCCGCGCGGCACGCCTCGGCGGCCTCCGCGACGGGCTGGAGCGTCCCCACCTCGTGGTTGGCCGACTGGAGGCACGCCAGCGCGGTGTCCGGCCTGAGCGCGGCGCCGAACGCGGCCGGGTCGACCCGGCCGGTCCGGTCGACGCCGACGACCGTGACCTCGCCGCCGCCCTGCTCGTGCAGTTCGGCGGCGTGCAGGACGCTGGAGTGCTCGACGGCGCCGACCACCAGGTGGCGCCCGGCCCGCCGGCGCGCCTGGAGCCCCCCGAGGACCGCCAGGTGCACCGCCTGGGTGCCCGAGGACGTGAAGGACACCTCGTCCGGACGGGCACGCAGGACACCGGCGACACGCGCGCGCGCCCGGTCCATCAGCACGCGGGTGCTCCGGGCCGTCCCGTAGAGCCTGGCGGGATCGGCCCAGCCCGCGTCCAGCGCCTCCAGCAGCGCCGCCCGCGCCGCGGGATGCGGCGGTTCGGTGGAAGCGGCGTCGAGATAGGCGCCCGGCGCGCTGGAGTCGGCCACGCCCAGAACACTAACCGGGCACCCGATCGGGGGTACGCGCGACCCTCGCGCTAGGGTGTCCACCACATGCGTGACTACTGATCTCATCCGCCCGGACGACCGGGCATTCATCCGTGGGGAAGGCATTCCGTGAGTCCGACCCGCTCTAGGGAGCGGCGTACGCCTGTGCGCGGTCGCCGCGCATTGAGAAGCGCCGGCGCGCTGGGGCTGCTGGCGCTGACCGCCACCGCGTGCGGCGGTGAGGCGTCCCGCCTAGGCATGCCCGAGCCGATCGGGCCCCAGGCCGAGCGCATGCTGAAGCTGTGGCAGGGGTCCTGGATCGCGGCGTTCGCCGTCGGTGCCGTCGTGTGGGGCCTGATCATCTGGGCGGTGCTGTTCCACCGCAAGCGCTCCGACGACCTGCCGCCGCAGGTGCGCTACAACATGCCGATCGAGATCCTCTACACGGCGGTCCCGTTCGTCATCATCGCGGTGCTGTTCTTCTTCACCGTCCGCGACGAGAACTTCGTCGAGAAGACCACGGACAACCCCGCGGTCACCATCGACGTCACCGGCTTCCAGTGGAGCTGGCAGTTCGACTACAAGGAGAAGATCGGCGGTCAGGAGAAGACCGTCGCCTCCGAGATCGGGCAGCCGGTCGCGCCGAACGCCGACGGCGGCCCCAAGCCGGTGATGACGATCCCGTCCGGCAAGACGGTCCGGATCAGGTTGCACTCCAACGACGTCATCCACTCGTTCTGGGTCCCGGCGCTCCTTTACAAGAAGGACGTCATGCCGGGCTACACCAACGAGTTCGAGTTCACCGCGAACAAGCTCGGCACCTATGAGGGCCGCTGCGCGGAGCTGTGCGGCGTCGACCACAGCAAGATGCTGTTCCAGCTCCGGGTCGTGACGCCCGAGCAGTACGCCGCGTACATCGCCGAGTCCAAGGCCAAGGCCGTGGGGGGTGCCAAGTGACCACGATCAGTCACGCACCGAGTACGCCGGTCGCCGCGTCGCGGACGAGCAAGGGGCGCATCCTCGCCTCGTGGATGTCGTCCACCGACCACAAGGTGATCGGCTACCTCTACCTGATCACGTCGTTCGTGATGTTCCTCATCGGCGGCGTGCTCGCGCTGATGATGCGGGCCGAGCTGTTCAAGCCCGAACTCCAGATCTTCAGCAACGAGCAGTTCAACCAGCTGTTCACCATGCACGGCACGATCATGCTGCTGATGTTCGCGACGCCGCTGTTCGCGGGCTTCGCCAACGTCATCATGCCGCTGCAGATCGGCGCGCCCGACGTGGCGTTCCCGCGGATGAACATGCTGGCGTACTGGCTGTTCCTGTTCGGCAGCATCATCGTCATCGCGGGCTTCCTGACGCCGGGCGGCGCGGCCAGCTTCGGCTGGTTCGCCTACGCCCCGCTGTCGGACGCGGTGCGCTCGCCGGGCGTCGGCGGCGACATGTGGGTCATGGGCCTGGCGATGTCGGGCTTCGGCACCATCATGGGCGCGGTCAACTTCATCACCACGATCCTGTGCATGCGCGCCCCCGGCATGACGATGTTCCGGATGCCGATCTTCACCTGGAACATCCTGCTGACCTCCATCCTCGTCCTGCTGGCGTTCCCGGTGCTCGCCGCGGCGCTGCTGGCGCTGGAGGCCGACCGCAAGCTCGGCGCGCACGTGTTCGACTCCGCGCACGGCGGCGCGCTGCTGTGGCAGCACCTGTTCTGGTTCTTCGGGCATCCGGAGGTCTACATCATCGCGTTGCCCTTCTTCGGCATCGTGACCGAGATCCTCCCGGTGTTCAGCCGCAAGCCGGTGTTCGGCTACATCGGCCTGGTGTTCGCGACGATCAGCATCGCGGGCCTGTCGGTCACCGTGTGGGCGCACCACATGTTCGTGACCGGCCAGGTGCTGCTGCCGTTCTTCTCCTTCATGACGTTCCTCATCGCCGTGCCCACGGGGGTGAAGTTCTTCAACTGGGTGGGGACCATCTGGCGAGGGCAACTGACGTTCGAGTCGCCGATGCTGTGGTCGCTGGGCTTCCTCGTGACGTTCCTGTTCGGCGGCCTGACCGGCGTCATCCTCGCCTCGCCGCCGATGGACTTCCAGCTCTCCGACTCCTACTTCGTCGTGGCGCACTTCCACTACGTGGTGTTCGGCACCGTGGTGTTCGCGATGTTCGCGGGCTTCTACTTCTGGTGGCCGAAGTGGACCGGCAAGATGCTGAACGACACGCTCGGCAAGGTCCACTTCTGGATGCTGTTCATCGGCTTCCACGGCACGTTCCTCATCCAGCACTGGCTGGGCGCCGAGGGCATGCCGCGCCGCTACGCCGACTACGCCAGTGAGTTCGAGGGCCTCAACCAGGTCTCGACGGTCTTCTCGTTCATCCTCGGGCTGTCGATGCTGCCGTTCTTCTACAACGTCTACATCACCGCGAAGAAGGGCAAGCGGGTGATGGTGGACGACCCGTGGGGCTACGGCTCGTCGCTGGAGTGGGCGACCTCGTGCCCGCCGCCGCGGCACAACTTCAACTCGATCCCGAAGATCCGCTCGGAGCGCCCGGCGTTCGACCTGCACCACCCGCACGTGGGTGCCAAGGGCGAGCTGTCCGGGGCGAAGGGGGAGTAGCCGATGCGCGTCCAGGCGTTCATGTTCTACGGGTGCGCGGTCTTCTTCCTCGCCACCGACATCGTGTACTGGCTGTGGTCGGGTGACTGGACGGGCACCACCGCGCTCGCCCTCGCCATCGGCCTCGCCGGGCTCATCGGGTTCTACATCCACTTCACCGTCCGGCGCCTTGAGCGGGCCAACAACGGCCCGCTGTACGAGGACGACCCGGAGGGCGACATCGCCGACGCGGCGGGCGAGCTGGGCTTCTTCAGCCCGCACAGCTGGTGGCCGCTGTTCCTGGCGCTGTCGGCCGCGTGCGTGGCCCTCGGCGTGGTGTTCGGCTGGTGGATGGTGATCCTCGGCGGTGCCGCGGTCATCATGACGACGATCGGTCTGGTCTTCGAGTACTACCGGGGTCATTTCGCCCACTGAGCAGTAAAAGAAGCCCAAGAGGGGCCGGTACCGACATTTTTGTGGGTACCGGCCTTTTCATCTGGGCGTCGTTCCGGCTTCGGGGGCTGGGCAGACGATTCTCTCGCCCAGCGGGGACGACCGGGGGGCTACCGTGCGCGTGGGCGGCTCAGGACCGAGGGACCGAGGAAGGCGCACCGCCGCGCTGCTGACCTGCGCCGCCGTCGCGGCGGGCAGCGCGGCCGGGTGCTCAGGAGGCGGCGGGGCGAGGGACGACGACCTCGGCGTCGCGGTGACGCCGGGCGGCGGCGCCGTGCTGCGGCCGGACGGGCAGATCGCCGTCCGCTCGCGGGGCGGCACGATCGAGAACGTGACGGTGGCGAGCGGCGGGTCGGCGGTGGAGGGCGTCCTCAGCGCGGACCGGAGCCAGTGGCGTTCGCGCTGGACGCTGGACCCGGGCCGCTCGTACACGGTGAACGCGACGGCCGTCGGCAGGGACGGCAGGAGCCGGACGGTCAGCAGCCGGTTCGCGACCGCCCAGGTGAGGTCGACGAGCGCGATGGGCCTGGACGCGCCGTCCGACCGGGAGACGGTCGGGATCGGCATGCCGATCATCTTGAAGTTCGACAAGAAGGTGACCGACCGGGCGGCGGTGGAGCGGGCGCTGGAGGTGCGCTCCGACCGGCCCGTCGAGGGCGCCTGGCACTGGTTCGAGGGCGACGAGGGGCCGGAGGCGGTGTTCCGTCCGAGGCAGTACTGGCCCGCGCACACGAAGGTGAGCTTCCGCGCCCACCTGTCCGGGGTCCGCACCGGCAAGGACGTCTACGGCGTGAAGAACTACGGCGTCGACTTCAGGGTCGGGGACGAGCACGTCTCCACCGTCGGCGAGGACAACCACAAGATGGTGGTGAGGTTCAACGGCCGGAAGGTGAAGACGATCCCGACCAGCATGGGGCGGGGCGGGGCCCGCAAGTACACCACCACCAACGGCGTCCACCTGGCGATGGCCAAGAAGGACCCCACGGTGATGACGTCGGAGTGGGAGGGCTGCGGGCCCGGCTGCGCCGGCTACTACAGCCTGACCGTCTACAAGGCCGTGCAGATCTCCGGCAGCGGCGAGTACGTCCACAGCGCGCCCTGGTCGGTGGGCAGCCAGGGGCACGACAACGTGAGCCACGGCTGCATCAACATCAGCCCGTCCAACGCCGCGTGGTTCTACCGCCACGCCTACCGGGGCGACCCGGTGACGGTGACGGGCACGAGCCGGGAACTGGAGCCCGACAACGGCTGGGGCTACTGGCAGCTCGGCTGGAACGACTGGGTGAAGGGCAGCGCGCTCAAGCGCTCGGTGACGACCGCGCCGCGCGTGGACGCGGCGACCCTGTCGGCCCAACCCGGTTCCGGCACCCCGGCCCGGCCCGGCGCGAAGGGCAACTGACCGCACACCACCGCAAGCGTTGCGATCGCGTCCGAAGGCAGATGCGAGCGAAGCGAGAGTCTGATCGCGAAGCGAGCCGCCAGGCGAGGTCGGAGCGATGCCCGCGATCGCCGCGTGGCCCGTTGAAGGAAGGCGCCCTAGCGCCTGACGCCGAGGGGCGCGCCATGGATTCGCTCCCAGTCTCTCGCCATGGCGATGCGGTCGGGGGCGGACGGGTGGGTCAGCCACAGGAGGTGTTCGAGGGCGTCGGGGCTCAGGTCGGAGATGTTGCGGACGGCCAGCTCGTGCTGCATCGACACGAACGTGGACGGGTCGCGGGTGAGGTCGAGGGCGTGCGCGTCCGCGCGGGCCTCGATGCGGCGGCTCACGAGGTTCTGGACGGGCATGCCGATCTGCGTCCCCGCCGCGACGAGGGCGAGGACGAGGGCCAGCGAGCGCGGGTTCACGGCCGTCCGGACGTCGGAGTCCTCGGCCGGGGGCACTCCGGCGCGGCGCAGGAGGCGCGGGGAGGTCAGCAGGAGGTACAGCAGGCAGACGCCCCCCGCGACGGCCAGGGCGCCCACGAGCGTCCCCCACAGGACGTCGCCCCGCTTGGCGTGGCCCAGCTCGTGGCCGACGATCGACTCGATCCGCGGGCGCGGCGAGCGCAGCAGCGTGTCGTACAGGACGATGCGGCGGGTGGAGCCGAACCCGGACACGTAGGCGTTCAGGGAGGTCGTCCGGCGGGAGGCGTCGGCGACCAGGACGTCCTTGACCGGGACGCCGTCGCGGTCGGCCATGGCGAGCAGGTCGCTGCGAAGCCGCCCCTGCGGCAGCGAGTGGAACTTGTTGAACACCGGCTCGACGGCCACGGGGTAGAGGAAGGAGACGGCGACGACGAGGAGGAATCCGCCCGCCGCCGCGCCCGTCCACCAGTAGCGGGGGAAGCGGCGCATCACCGCGTAGAGCAGCAGCAGCGCGACCGTGTAGATCACCCAGGTGACCGCGAGGGACTTGAGCTGGTCGAGCAGCCACTGCGGCCAGGACTGCGTGGACAGCCCGTAGCGGCGCAGGACGGCCTCGCCCCACAGGTCGAACGGCAGCCCCGCCACCCGCAGCAGCGTCGTCAGCGCGACGGCGGCGGCCATGACGCGCAGCGGCCACCGGCGGACGCGCGCCGTCGTCCACCCGATCAGCCGCGATCCGGCCGGGGTGAGGCCGAGCGCGAGCACGAGCACGAGGCCGACGAGGAGGCCGGCGTAGGCGGGGGGGTTGAGGGCCGAGTCGAACGCGCGGGAGCGGGCGATCTCGGCGGCGGAGAAGTCGGCGGACGGGTCGGCCTCCACGCGGCCGCCCGGCACGCGCCCGGGGAGCGGGTTCCACGGTGTGGTGAGCGCCAGGACGGCGCCGACCGCGGCGAACAGCGCGGCGGCGGCGACCGCGGCCGCGATCCGGGGACGTCGGCTCAACGGAGCTCCTTCTTCAGGTAGTCGCGCCACAGGGCGGTGAGGCGGTCCCGGGTGAGGCCGAGCGCGTCCCGCAGCGCGGCCGCCTCGGAGACGCGCCCCGCGGCCCGGTACAGCCGCACGAGCGTCGCCTCACCGTACCGGTCCGCGATCATCCGGCAGGCGAGCCAGGCCTCCTGGTAGGACTGCGAGAGCCGCGGCGAGGCGCCGGTGAAGGCGGCCGCGTCCGGCAGCGCGGCCGGGACGCGCCCGGCGGCCACCTCGCGGGCCAGCTCCCCGGCCGCCGACCGCACCGTGATCTCGGTCCCGGAGTACCCGACGTAGTCGGCGAAGCCCTCGATCAGCCACAGCGGGGTGGCGCGGTCGCGGGCGCCGCCGGTCGCGACGTGGGTGAGCTCGTGGGCGAGGACGACGTCGCGGCCGAGGGCGTTGAGGCGTCCGAAGGTGCCGGGGGAGATGATGACGCGGTCCTCGCCGGGGCCCTCCCCGGCCGGCGGGGCGACGGTGGCGAGCGCCGCGATCGCGCCGAGGTCCTGGCCCTGCCCGGCGAGCGCGGCCGCCAGCCGCGCGTCGGCGGGGACGAGCGCGACGGCCCGCTGCGCCCAGCCCCGGCCGACCACCCGGGTGACGACGGGCACGGCCGCGTCCAGGCTGCGCGCGAAGCCGTCCAGCCCGGACGCGTCGCCGACGACCAGGCACGACCGCCCGTGCACGGCGGTCAGCGGCCCGCCGTCCCAGATCTCGGCGTCGTCGGCGAGGCCGTGGGACGTGCCGTCGCCGACGATCGTCCAGCCGCCGGAGCGGGGGGCGAGGGACAGGTAGCGGGCGCGGGCGACCTCGTGCCGGTCGAAGCCCTTCAGCCTGTAGCGCACCTCCGCGCGGACGACCGTGACCCCGGTCGCGGCGTCGGTGTGCTGGGTGTCGACGACGCGCTCGCGCCATCCGTCCAGGGGGAGGCGGCGGAGGTTGTCGTAGAGGCCCGCCTGCGCCTTCTGGAACGCGGCGGGCGCGGAGCCGACGGTGGCCAGGAAGGCGGCGCGGTCGCCCCGGGAGACGGCGCGCGCGCGGTTGGCGAGGATGTCCCCGGCCGCGTCGGGGTGGAAGGAGCCCGCCGCCCTGGTGGCCTTCGCGGACGCGGCGCGGCCGTCGCCGGAGCGCGCGTGGACGAGGCCGGCGGTGCCGGCGAGCAGCAGGGCGGCGCCCCCCGCGCCCAGGCCGAGGATCCCGCGGCGGGAGAGGGAGGCGTCCTGTGGAACGCTCCGCGCGGCGTCCGGTGCCGCGTCGTGTTCCTCCTGGCCGGGGCCGTCGGTCATGCGCGTGATCCTATGCAGGACGTCATGAGCGTCGTGGAAGGCGCCCGGGAAAGGGCCGGGCGCGGCCGCGCGCTGAATCGGCGGCCACGCCCGAGGGGCCCGCTCGCAGGCGGGCCGTGGCTTGTTCGGGGGGTGTGCATCACTCCTTCTTCCAAGACGCCTACCGGGTTAGCTGACGGGTTCGGGCGTGGAAGTGGCCCTACGGCGGCTCTCACCTGACGGGAGGGACGCGCCGATTCACCCCGGGGGACCGGTGTGCCCGTCCGGAAGCGGACTCCCGGACGCCGGTCGATTGGTTCCCCGGCTCCGCGCGGGCGCGGACTCGGCGTTGCCTCACCGGACCCTGGGGCACCGTCGTGGCGCGCGCTCAGCGCCATGCACGCGTCGGCGTGCGCACGATCGGGCCGGGTCCGGCCTGAAATCGGGGGGACGGCACGTGGAGCGCGCCGCCGGACGCGGCGCCTGGACGGGGCCGCGCGGGGGCCGTGACGCCTGGTGGGCGCCGCGGGGCTCGGGCGCCTGGCGGGTGCCCGAGTGGTGCAAAGGTACCAAAGGCCCATCAGAAGGCAAACCCCCCCAAAATCAACAACGGACCAGGTCAAAGCCTGGTCCGTTGCCGATATGGCGGGGGGATCGTCGCTCAGGGACGTCCCGCGCCGTAGTAGTTGGAGACGTAGTACCCCGACGAGATGTCGGCGATCCGGACGACGTCGCCGGTGTGCGGGGCGTGGATCATCTTGCCGCCGCCCACGTACATGCCGACGTGCCCGAGGCTGCTGAAGAACACCAGGTCGCCCGGCTGGAGGTCGCTCTTGTCGACCCGCTTGGTCGCCGCGAACTGCGAGTTCGTCGTGCGGGTGATGCTGACGCCCGCCGCGCCCCAGGCGCGCATGGTCAGCCCGGAGCAGTCGAAGGAGTTCGGGCCCGCCGCGCCGTAGACGTACGGCTTGCCGAGCTGGGCGTAGGCGTAGTTCAGCGCGGTGCGCGCCGAGCCGCTGGCCGGGCCGTTGTAGGTCCCGCCCGTGCCGCCGCCGCCACCGGACTTGCTCGGCGACTTCTCGCCCAGCTTGGCCAGCAGCTTCTTCTGCTGCTCGACCTGCTTGTCGAGCTCCTTCTTCTTGTCCTTCAGCTCCTTGGCCTTGCCCGCGACGTCGTCGTAGGCGCTCTGGGCCGTCGCCCGCTCCCGGCGCAGCCGCTGGGTGGCCGCGAGGAACTGGGTGAGCTGCGAGCTGCGCTCCTGCGACAGGTGCGTGAAGACCGCCGCCTGGTCGAGGATCGCCTGCGGGTCGTCGCTGCCGACGAAACCCGACACGTCGGTGGTGTTGCCGTTCTTGTACGCGGCGGCCGCCATCTGCGCGATCGCGGAACGCTGCCGCTCGAACGCCGTCTCCTCGCCCTTGCTCGACTTCTTGGCGGCGTCGAGCTTCTTCTTGGCGATCTTGAGCTGCTCGTTGACCTTGTTGTACTTCTCGACGTTCTGGTCAACCTGCTCATTGAGCTTGGTGAGCTTCTTGCGCACGTCCGCCGCCTTCGGCTTGGGCGCCGCGTGCGCCACCACCGGGGGGAAGGCGAAGGACGCCGTCGCCGCGAGGCAGGCCACTGCCACCACGCGACGGGCCGCGCCACCAGGCGCGCGATGTCTCCGCCGGTCACGCGATTGCGCTGAGGCCCCGATGAGATCACTGGCCACGGTCGAATTCGCCCCTCTCGCTCCACGACGTCAGCGGACGACATTAGCGAGGCACAACAACCGTCACAACCGAAACATCACATCTTGATTGACTTATCCCGCGTACGTCCACTTTCCGTGATACCAAGATCACCGACAGTCGGAACGGGGTTCGCGCAGGTCACAAGCGGTTCAGCGGGGGCACAAGGCGGTCGTCGGCGGGTCAGGAGCGGCCGAGGCGGCGCAGCAGCAGGGTGGACGGCGCGGGGCGCGCACCGGCGCGGCGCGCCGCGTCCGCGACCTCGCGGTCGGCCGACACCACCACGACGGCCCGGCCGGGCGGCTCGGCCCGCACCAGGTCGCCGATCAGCTCGTCGGCGGTCTGCCCGGGGTTGCTGAACAGCACCCGCACCCCGCGCGGCGCCCCGACGGGCACCGGCGCGTCCAGGTCCGCGCCGTCGAACACGCACGTCACCTCGGCGCGGGTCTGCGCGGCGAGGCCGCCGAGGCCCGACACGAGGCGGTTGCGCTGGTCCGACAGGGGCAGCTCGCCGTAGCCGGTCTTGGTGACGTTGTAGCCGTCCACGACGAGGTGGACCTGCGGCAGCGTCAGCAGCTGGTCGAGGAGCTGCGGGTCGCTGTCGGACAGCACGCGGCCCGGCAGCGCCCGGTGGGGCTCCTGCGCGCCGACGACGTCGGCCGGGCGCCCGATCGTGGAGGGCAGCGCCAGCTCGGTGCGCACGCCGCGCGCCGCGTCCACCAGCGTGTCGAGCAGCATCCGCAGCCGGACGTCGTCGACGTTGCGGCCCTCGCGCGCGGCCCGCTTGGCGGCCTCGGCCGCCGCCTCGGCCTGCGCGGCGCGGGCGCGCAGCTTGCGCAGCTCCTTGTCGGCGGCGGCGGTCGACTCGCGCGCGGCGGCCAGCTCGCGCTCGGCGCCCGCCGCGAGCAGCTCGGCGCTCGCCTGCGCGTCGCGCGCCCGCGTCCGCGCCTCGTGCAGCTTGCGGCGCAGCTCGGCGATCTCGGCCTTGGCGCCGCGCAGGTCGGCGCGCAGCTTCTCGACCTCCCCGGCGCGCGCCGCGCGGGCGGCGGCCAGCTCCTCGCGCAGCGCGGCGAAGCGGCGCTCGGCCGCCTCCTCCTCCGACGCCGACACCGAGCGCTCCAGCTCCGCGCGCGCCGCCTCGACCAGCCCCGTCCACCCTGGGGGGCGCAGCAGGTAGGCCAGCACCGCGACGCGGACGGGGTCGGCCGCAGGCGGGACGTCGCCGCCCTCCACCGCCTCCACCAGCTCCGGCTGCGCCTCGCGCGGCGGCCCGGCGACCCGCCGCCGGAACCCGTCGTCCTTCTCCAGCAGCGCGGCGATGTGCTGGCCGGCGAGCTTGGCGCGCTTGCGCCGCTCGAACCGCGCGAACCGGCGCAGCGGCATCGGCACCTCGTCGATCGGCAGCGCGCCGATCAGCTCGGCGGCCGCCTCCACCACGCCCTGCCGGACGGCCTCCGGCAGAGGCCCGCCCAGCTGCTCGGGGGCGCCTGGGCTCGCTTCGGGGCTGTCGATGGTCCCGCTCCTTCCGGGCTTGCCGCCGGTGGGCCGAGTGTTCCCGAGCGCCACACACCCTAACCAGCGGGAATGCAGGGACGGCCTGCTCCGTGCAGGAGATCGGCCGGACGCGCCGAACCCCCGAGCCGTCCCCCGTGGCCCCCACCCGGCGGGACGTGCCGGCGCGGGACCAACCCTAGCGGCCCGGACTTCTGTCGGTGGCGTCCTCTACGGTCCCGGGCATGACGGCTGCGCACGTCCAGGGCACCCTGGACGACCTCGGTACGCCCCTGTCCGGCGTCACCTTCGTGGTGGTCGACCTGGAGACGACCGGCGGCTCGGCGGCCGACTCGGCCATCACCGAGATCGGCGCGGTGAAGGTGCGCGGCGGGGAGGAGCTCGGCGAGCTCGGCACGCTGGTCGACCCGGGCGGGCCCGTCCCGCCGTTCATCACCGCGCTGACCGGCATCACCACCGCGATGGTGACCGCCGCCCCCCGGATGGACTCGGTGCTCCCCGCCTTCCTGGAGTTCGCGCGCGGCAGCGTGCTCGTCGCCCACAACGCGCCCTTCGACATCGGCTTCCTCAAGGCGGCGTGCGCCGAGCACGGCTACGCCTGGCCGAGGTTCACCGTCGTCGACACCGTCGACCTGGCGCGCCGCGTCCTGTCCAAGGACGAGGTGCCCAACTGCAAGCTCGGCACGCTCTCCCGGTTCTTCCGCACGGCGACCGAGCCGACGCACCGCGCCCTCGCCGACGCCCGCGCCACCGTCGAGGTGCTGCACGGGCTCATCGAGCGGCTCGGCTCGTTCGGCGTCACCTCGCTGGAGGAGATGCGCGGCTTCGCCAAGGCGCCCACGCCCGAGCAGCGCCGCAAGCGCCACCTCGCCGACGACGTCCCGTCCGCGCCGGGCGTGTACCTGTTCGAGGACGCCGCGGGCGAGGCGCTGTACGTCGGCAAGAGCGGCGACCTGCGGTCGCGGGTGCGCAGCTACTTCACCGGGTCGGAGACGCGGCGCCGCGTCCGGGAGATGGTGGGGCTCGCCGAGCGGATCCGGACGATCGTGTGCGCGACCGGCCTGGAGGCGGAGGTCCGCGAGCTGCGGCTGATCGCCGAGCACAAGCCCCGCTACAACCGCCGCTCGAAGTTCCCCGAGCGGGCGCTGTGGCTGAAGCTCACCGCCGAGCCGTTCCCGCGGCTGTCGATCGTCCGCGAGATCCGCGACGACGGCGCCCGCTACCTCGGCCCGATCTCCTCGCGGCGGCAGGCCGAGGAGGCGCGCGCCGCGCTGCACGAGGCCGTCCCGCTGCGGCAGTGCACGCAGCGGATCACGCTGCGGCTGGTGGAGGCCGGGCGGCTGCACGCCTGCGCGCTCGCCGAGATGGGCCACTGCGGCGCGCCCTGCGACGGCAGCGAGGCATTGGAGGACTACACCGCCCACGTCACCGCCGCCCAGGAGATCATGGAGGGGGACGCGCGCCCGGTGGTGGCCTCCGCGCGGGCCCGCATCGACCGGCTCTCGCGCGAGCTGCGCTACGAGGAGGCCGCCGCCCAGCGCGACCGGCTGGCCGCGTTCGTGCGCGCCGCCGCGCGCGGGCAGCGGCTCACCGCGTTCGCGCGGCTGCGGCAGCTCGTGGCGGCGCGCCCGGCCTTCGACAACGGCTGGGAGCTGGCGGTCGTGCGCTACGGGCGGCTCGCGGCGGCCGGAACGGTCCCGCCGCGCGCCGACCCCTGGCCCTACGTGCACGCCCTCACCGCCACCGCCGAGACGGTCTTCCCGCCCGTCGGCGGCGCTCCCGGAGGCGTACCGCTCGGCACCGCGCAGGGCGGCGGCGCGACCGCCGAGGAGATGGAGTGCGTGCTGCGCTGGCTCGACCTGCCCGGCGTCCGCCTCGTCGAGGTGGACGGCGAGTGGACGTGCCCCGCCCACGGCGCCGAGGGTCTGCGCGGCTGGATCGACAACGCCTACGCCGCCCACGACCCGAAGTCGTCCGGGCGGAGCCGCCCGCTGAGGTGACGGCGGCTACAGTGACGGGCGAGGTCCCGGTGGTGGGCGCCGGGTGACGGAGAGGACGTCGAACACCGCATGGCCGTGCCTCTCTACGACAGCCAGCCCGCGCGGCGCGTCCCCTGGGTGACCTATCTGCTGGTCGCGGCCAACGTCGTGGTGTTCCTGCTGACCCCGATGTCCAACTTCGCCACCTGGTACGGCGAGGACCGCGCCCGCGAGTGCGAGGCGGTGCGGTTCAGCCACGAGTACGGCGCCGTCCCGAAGGAGCTGACCACCGGCGTCCAGCAGCCGCTCCCGGTGGACGCCGTCGAGGAGTGCGGCCCCGCCCGCTTCGCCAAGCATCCCTGGACGTCCGCGTTCACCTCGATGTTCCTGCACTCGGGCGCCCTGCACCTGGTGGGCAACCTGGTGGCGCTGTTCGTCGTCGGCGCGGGCGTCGAGGACCGGCTCGGACGGCTGCGCTACCTGCTCGCCTACCTGCTGTTCGGCCTCGTCGCCGTCTACGGCTTCGCCTACACCTCGGCCGGGTCGACGGTGCCGCTGATCGGCGCGTCCGGCGCGATCGCGGGCGTGATGGGCGCCTACGCGATCCTCAACCCGCGCGGCCGCATCGTCAGCTACGTCCCGCCGGTGATCGTCGTCCGGCTGCCGGTGTGGGTGGTGCTCGGCTACTGGTTCGTGCTCCAGTGGCTGTCGCTCGGCGACGAGGAGAGCAACGTCGCCTACACCGCGCACATCTACGGCTTCGCCGCCGGGGTGGTCTTCGCGCTGCTGGCCCGCCGCGCGGGCCCCGCGCGCCGCCCGGTGGCCCTGAGCAGAGGCTGAGCGGCCGCCCGATAGGGTTGGGGCATCCGCATGTGCAGGGCGAAGGTGCAGGGAGGGTGCCGGTGGTCACCGCCATCGTGTTCGTCAAGGCCGACGTCGCGCGCATCCACGAGGTGGCCGAGACGATCGCGGCGCTGGACGGCGTCAGCGAGGTCTACTCCGTCACCGGTGAGCACGACCTCATGGCGATGGTCCGCGTCCGGGACCACGACGAGCTGAACGACGTGATCCCGGGGCGCCTCAACAAGGTGCCCGGCATCCTCGACACCGAGACCCACATCGCGTTCCGCACCTACTCCCAGCACGACCTGGAGCAGGCGTTCGCCCTCGGCCTGCCCGACGCCGACTAGATCGTTGATGGGGGTTGTGGTGTGGTCTGGTCAGTGGTCGTAGGCGGTCAGTGATCGTTTGATCGGGGCGTGGGTCAGCCAGTTGTGCCAGATCGCGGCGTTGAGGGCGCAGATGCGTTGGCA
>NZ_WOFH01000011.1 GCF_009733595.1 Actinomadura litoris
CGCCGTGCCGGGCGCGTCCACGTTGGCGGGCCGGTGCATGGTCGCCAGCACGTACCGCTCGGGCAGGTCGTGGGCCGCGCGGACCTTCGCGGTGTCGAAGCTGTCGAGGTTGGCCAGCAGCGTGTCGATCATCGGGTTGCCGACCAGGTGCGCGCGGCCGACGGGGACGCCCTCGTTCGCCAGGTGGCCGATCGCCTCCGGGCTCGTGACCAGGCACAGGTCGGAGAGCTGGTCGGTGAGGCGCCGGTTGACCTCCTCCGGCATCGTCATGTCGAAGCTGCGCAGCCCGGCCTCCACATGGGCGACCGGGATGTGCAGCTTGGCCGCGACCAGCGCGGCGGCGATCGTCGAGTTCACGTCGCCGTACACGATGACGAGCGCGGGTGAACGGCTCGTGAACTCCCGCTCCAGCCCGATCATGAGCGCGGCGGTCTGCTCGGCGTGCCCGCCCGAGCCCACGCCGAGGTTGACGTCGGGCTCCGGGAGCCCCAGCTCCACAAAGAAGATCTCCGACATCCGCTCGTCGTAGTGCTGGCCGGTGTGGACCACCGCCTGCTCCGCGCCGGCGGCGCGCAGGGCCGCGATCACCGGGGCGGCCTTGACGAAGTTCGGCCGCGCCCCGAGGACGTGCACGATGGGTGCCAACACAATTTCCCTTCTGTTCATCGGGGTTGCCTACGCTCGCCCGCCGTGCTCAGAAAACCCGTCTACCTGCTGGGACTCACCTGGCGCCAGCTCCGCGACGACCCGGGGCGGGCGCCCCGGCTGGCCGTCCGGCTGCTGGCGCGGGTCGCGCCCGGCCCGCTCGGCGGGCGGCTGCGGCGCTCCCGCCTGGCCGTCCCGCGTCCCCGCGGCGTGCAGCGCGAGGCCGGCGAGCTGCGCGCCCTGCTGGCCCGTACGCCGCCGCCCCCCGCCGTGCCCCCCGGCATGCCCGTCCCCCCCGAGCGCGCCGCCGCCGAAGGGCCGCGCGTTCTCCAGTTCGTCACCAACGCCCTGCCGCGCACGAACGCCGGATACACCGTGCGCACGCACCGGCTCGCCCTCGCCCAGCGGGAGCTCGGCGCCGACGTCCACGTCGTGACGCGGCTCGGCTACCCGCTCAGCCAGGGCATCGGCGACACCCGGCCCCGTGTGGAGGTCGACGGCGTCCCCTACCACCGGCTGATCCCCTGGCTGCCGCCCGGCAATCCGGTCCGCGCGGTGGACAAGGGCGCCGACCTGGCCGGACGCCTCGTCCGCGAGCTGCGCCCCGACGTGCTGCACGCGGTCAGCAACCACCTGAACGCGGCCGTAGCGCTGGAGCTCGGGCGGCGGCACGATCTGCCCGTCGTTTACGAGGTGCGCGGGTTCCTGGAGGACTCGTGGCTCTCGCGTGACCCGTCCCACAAGGAGACGGACGAGTTCTACCGGCTCACCCGCGAGCTGGAGACCCGGCGCATGGTCGAGGCCGGCGCGGTCGTCACGCTGGGCGAGGCGATGCGCGCCGAGATCGCCTCCCGCGGCGTCCCCGCCGAGAAGATCTTCACGGTGCCGAACGGCGTGGACGAGGCGTTCCTCCAGCCGCTGCCCGACGCCGCCGACCTGCGCGTCTCGCTCGGCATCCCGGCGGACGCGCCGGTCGTCGGCCTGACCTCGTCGTTCTACGGCTACGAGGGCATCGACACGCTGATCGACGCGGCGGCGCTGCTGCGCGAGCGGGGCACGCCCGTCACGCTGCTGCTGGTCGGCGACGGGCCCGAGCGCGGCGCGCTCGAACGGCGCGCGGCCGGGCACGGCGTCCACGCCGTGTTCACCGGACGCGTGCCGATGGATGCCGTTCGTCGCCACCACGCCGTCCTCGATGTGTTCGCGGTCCCCCGACGGGCCGACCGGGTCTGCCAATTGGTCACGCCCCTGAAGCCGATCGAGGCGATGGCCGGGGGGATCCCAGTAATAGCAAGTGATGTCAAGGCTCTGCGCGAAATCGTGGAACCGGGCGTAACGGGCACGTTAACAGTTCCGGAAGACCCGGAAGCATGGGCCATTTCGCTGGAAGAGCTCATTTACGCTCCAGAAAGACGCCGGAAAATCGGGCAGTCGGCTCGGGAGTGGGTGAGGGCGGAACGCACGTGGCGGGCCGTGGCGGCCGGCTACCGGGCGGCGTACGCCATCACATAGAACTCGCGAAGGGAGCCGGGCATGGATCTGGTGGTCATCGGACTCGGCTACGTGGGGCTGCCGCTGGTGCGGGAGGTCTGCCGGGCCGGTCTCGAAGTCGGCGGCCTGGACCGCGACGCGCGCGTGGTCGCCGGGCTCAAGGCCGGGCTGTCGCACATCGACGACGTCTCGACCGCCGAGGTCGAGCAGATGAACGAGGCCGGATTCACGCCCAGCCTGCACGAGGACATCCTGGACGGCGCGCGGACGGTGGTCATCTGCGTCCCGACCCCCCTCTCCGAGGAGGGCGGGCCCGACCTGACCGCCGTCCGCGGCGCCGCCGAGACCGTCGCCCGGCACCTGGAGCCCGGGATGCTGGTGGTGCTGGAGTCGACCACCTACCCGGGCACGACCGACGAGGTCGTCCGGCCGATCCTGGAGAAGTCCGGCCTGGTCGCGGGCGAGGAGTTCCACCTGGCCTTCTCGCCCGAGCGGATCGACCCGGGCAACCCCGTCTACGGGGTGCGGAACACGCCCAAGATCGTCGGCGGGCTGACCCCGGCGTGCGCGTCGGCCGCCGCCGCGTTCTACGGCAAGTTCGTCGAGCAGGTCGTGGAGGCCAAGGGCACCCGCGAGGCCGAGATGGCCAAGCTTTTGGAGAACACCTACCGGCACGTGAACATCGCGCTGGTCAACGAGATGGCGGTGTTCTGCAACGAGCTCGGCATCGACCTCTGGGACGCGATCGACTGCGCCGCGACCAAGCCGTTCGGCTTCCAGGCGTTCCGTCCCGGGCCGGGAGTCGGCGGGCACTGCATCCCGATCGACCCGAACTACCTGTCCTACAAGGTGCGCTCCCTCGGGTACCCGTTCCGGTTCGTGGAGCTGGCCCAGGAGATCAACGACCGGATGCCCCGGTACATCGTGGAGCGGGCCCAGCAACTGCTGAACCGCGAGGGGCGGGCCCTCAAGGACGCCAGGGTGCTGCTCCTGGGCGTCACCTACAAGGCCGACATCGCCGACCAGCGCGAGTCCCCGGCCCGGCCCGTCGCCCGCCGCCTGGCCCGCCTCGGCGCCGACCTCAGCTTCCACGACCCGTTCGTGAGCGAGTGGCTGGTCGAGGGCACCGAGGTCCGGAACGCCGGGGACGACCTGCCGGCCGCGCTCGCGGCGGCGGACCTGGTGGTCGTCCTGGCCGACCACGCCGCCTACGACGCGGCGACGCTCGCCCGGCACTCCCGGCTGCTGTTCGACACGCGCGGCCGTACGAGGGATCTGCGGAGCGAGACCGTCGAGCTCCTCTGAAGGGCGGTTCCGGGGGTTGTGTGGGGGGCGTCGTCCCCCGCACGGGACCAGAAGGAACGAGGTCGTTCCCCCACCGAGGGTGATCTGCCCGGCGTTGGCCACCTTCTGGACGGCGGGGATTCATCGGCCATTTCCATCGCCACCGAAGACTCGGCCACAAGGCGATAATTCGGCACGTTGCGGAGTGAGTGGAATGCGGGTCTGTGTTTGCACGATCGTGCATCATCCGGAGGATGCGCGCATTCTGCACCGGCAGATACGCGCGCTCCTGGACGCCGGCCATGAAGTCACCTATATTGCACCATTTCGGTCATGCAACGTGACGCCGTGGCGCGAGATCAGCCCGGTGGACGTGCCCCGGGCGACGGGGCGGCGGCGCCTGCGCGCCCTGCGCGCGGCCCACCGCGCCCTCGCCGAGCACGCCGCCTACGCCGACCTGATCCTGCTGCACGACCCGGAGCTGCTCGTCTCGATGCCGCGCTCGGTGCGCGCGCGGACGGTCGTCTGGGACGTCCACGAGGACACCGCCGCCGCGCTCACCGCCAAGGGCTGGCTGCCCGGCCCGGCGCGGCCCGTGCTGCGCCCGGCGGTGCGGCGGCTGGAGCGGCGCAGCGAGCGGCGCCACCGGCTGCTGCTCGCCGAGGAGGGCTACCGGACGCGGTTCCGCGAGGAGCACCCGGTGGTGCCCAACACCACCTACGTCTCCGACCTGCCGCCCGGCCCGCCCGACGGCCGCCGCGCCGTCTACGTCGGGCACCTGTCGGCCGCCCGGGGCGCCTTCGACATGATCGAGATGGCCCGGCTGCTGGCCCCCGAGGGGATCATGGTCGAGCTGATCGGCTCCGCCGACGGCGACGTCCGGCCCGCGCTCCGCGAAGCGCAGCGCGAGAACCTGCTGCGCTGGTACGGGTTCGTCCCCAACGACCGGGCGCTGCGCATCGCCGAGGGCGCGATGGCCGGGCTGGCGCTGCTGCACGACGAGCCGAACTACCGGCACTCGATGCCGACCAAGGTCGTGGAGTACATGGCGCGCGGCGTCCCGGTGGTCTGCACGCCGAACCCGCCCGCCGTGGAGATCGTCGAGCCGTCCGGCTGCGGGCTGGTCGTCCCGTTCGCCGACCCGGCCGCCGCCGCCGAGGCCGTCCGCCGCCTCCGGGACGACCCGGAGATGCGCGTCGGCATGGGCAAGCGCGGCTACGAGACGGCCCGCGCGCGCTTCCACTGGCCCATCCAGGCCGAGCGGTTCGTCGCCCAGCTGGAGACCTGGGCGGGGCGCTCGCCCGCGCTCCGGCCGACCACCGACCCGGCGCCGGTCACCGAGTTCTGACGCCCCGGGATCAGGGCCGGGCGGGATGCCGCAAGCGGTAGGCGATGCGGGCGGCGGCGCCCGGCGGGCGGTCGGTGTCGACGACCACGATCACGCGGCCGACGCGCAGCGCGATCGTCCCGGCGGTCGGGCCGAGCTCGTAGGCCTCGTCGCCGAGGTCGCGGCGCGGCCGCGCCTGCGCCTGGGTGGAGCGCAGGGCGTCCAGCAGCCGCCCGGCCGTGCCCTCGTTGGGCGCGACCCAGCGGACGCTCACGGTCAGCCCCCGGATGATCGGCTCCTTCCCGGGGTCGGGTGTCCCGCCGGGGCTCGCGGACGGCCCGCCGCTCCGCGTGCCGCCGGGCGAGGGCTCGCCGCTCCTCCCCGGCCCCTTGCCCCCCTTGCCCTGTTTGCCTGACTCGCCCTTCTTGGGACGGCCGGGCTCGGGCGGTTCGTAGGTGCACGACACCGCGTGCGGGAGCTTCACCGACCCGACATGGGCGCGGGTCGGCCTGCGGACGTAGGCGTCGAGGTGCTCCTTGGCCAGGTCGGGCCTGCTCAGCAGCTCGCACGCGTCCGGCCAGTCCGACTCCGGGACGCCGCCCAGCTCCGCGGGGCCGGTGCCGGTGGCCCCGCCGCGCAGCGCCGCCAGCCGCGCCCGCCCCTCGGGACGCGGCGGAGACTCGGCGTAGGCGACGTAGAGCAGCCCGCCCGCCGCCGCCATCCACGGCCGGACGCCCGGCAGGTCGGGATCGACCGCGAGCGGCGCGGGCGCCGTGGTGGCCGCCCCCCGGTCCGGCGAGACGATGTCGACGCCCGCCGGGAGCAGCGCCTCCGACAGCCGGGGCCGCAGCGCGTAGATCCGGTCGCCCGCCTGCGCGAGCGCCGCGTACGCGGGGACGGCGCGCCGCCACACGAGGGCGCCGGAGGAGACGTCCACCGCCTCCATGCGCGCCGCCGAGTCCCCGTACCGCTCCTGGTCGCCGTTCTCGTCATCGGTCGACCGCTCTCCCTCGCCCTCTTCGCCCCCTTCGCCCTCTTCGTGGCGGGGCTTGCGCTCGCCCTCCGGATGGTGGACGACGACGAGCCGCCCGTCCGCGATCACGGCGGGGCACATCTCGTCACCGCACACGGCGTCGCCCTTCCAGGCCGCGAGCAGGGAGCCCTTCGGGCCGAACGCGCGCAGCGCCGTCCCGTCCGAGGCCAGCGTGACGCCGTCGAGCATCGCCACCTCGGGCGACTCCGGGGAGCCGAGCGTCCGGTCGAAGACGACGCGGCCGGTCGCCGGGTCCAGCGCCAGCAGCCGGCTGCGGCCGGGGCAGTCCAGGGCGAGCGCGGCGAGCTTCTCCCGGGCGTCGGAGGGGTGCGCGGCGCCCTCGAACAGCCGGCAGCGCCCCGGCAGCCGCCGCTCCCACACCCGCGCGCCGGTCTCGGCGGACCGGCCCGACACCGTCCGGCGCTCCTCGTCGGTCGCGAGCACGACCCCGGCCCCGGCGGGGAAGCGCAGCGTCGCCCGGGACGCGGCGGCGGGCCGCTCGCCCTCGCGGCGCCACAGCAGCCCGCCCGACAGCGCGTCGAACCCGGCGAACAGCCGCTCGCCGCGATGCCCGTCCCGCTCGAAGTAGGCGATCAGCCGGGACCGGGTGGAGGCCCAGCCGAGCAGCGTCCACCCGGAGCGGCGGTAGCTCCAGCGGCTGTCGCCGGTCCGCGCGTCCCGCACCTCAAGGCCGTCGCCCGAGGCCACGACCACCTGGCCCTGCGCGACGTCGTAGGCGACGCTGTCGTATCCGGCGACCGGGCCGTGGTGCATCGGGGTCGTGCGCTCCCAGCTCGCGGTGAGCGGCCCCGGCGGCGGTCCGATCGCGGCCTGCGGGGCGACCGGGTCGGCGGTGACGGTGTGCCGCACCTGCCACCACTCGGCGTGCAGGACGAACCGGTCGGTCAGCACGGTGCAAAGCGCGATCGCCACGGCGCCCGCGACGAGGCCGAGCGCGAGCCTGATCCTGCTCGCGGGCCCGGACCGGCCGCCGGTCCGCTGCCGGCTCCCGACCACGACCGCGCCGCCTCCTTCCCCTACTGTGCTCTTTCGTGCTCCCCGTATGGTGCGGGAAGACCAGTCCAACCATGCCGTGTGGCGGGCGCACGCGCGACACGGCCCGGGCAGAAGGGGAGGAACCGTGGAGGTCTTCGCCCACTGGCGGACGTGGGACGAGGCGCGCGCCGCCCTCACCGCGTCCGGTATCGACCTTAATCGTCTGGAGAAGGCCGCCCTGGCCGCGCGGCGCTGGCACGGCGACCAGACACGGCCGACGGGCGTCCCCTACGTCGAGCACCTGCTGGAGGCGCTGGAGGTGCTGGTGCGCGGCGCGGGCGAGACGAACCCCGCGATCCTGGACGCGGCGCTCCTGCACGACGTCGTCGAGGACACCCCCGCCACCCTCGCCGACATCGAGGCCGAGTTCGGCGACGAGGTGACGGAGCTGGTCGACTGGGTCACCAAGCCGCCCGCCGGGGGCGCGGGACGGCAGGCGAGGCGCGCCGCGAAGTCCGCCTACCTGCGGCGGCTGCGGGACGCCCCACGCGAGGCGGTCGTGGTGAAGCTGGCCGACCGGGCGAGCAACGTCCAGCGCCTCCACCAGATGCCGCCCGACTTCCAGCGCCGCTACTACGCCGAGACCGTGACCTACATCCTGCCGCTCGCCGAGGGCGAGCCGTGGTTCGCGTCCTGGTACGCGTCCTGGCGGGAGGAGTTCGCCCACCTGAGATGACCGGGCGGTCGCATGGGCGGGATGATTGCGGACATGGAACGCGAATGGGTGGTCGAGGAGAGCGTCGCGATCGGCGCGGACTCCAGGGAGGTCTACGCGGCGGTCGCCGATCCGCGCCGGATGCGCGAGTGGAGCCCCGAGGTCTTCGCGGTGTGGGTGCGGGGCCGGGCGGTCGTGCCGGGCCTGCGGTTCGTCGGGTTCAACCGCATCGGCTGGCGGCTCTGGTTCACCAGCTGCCGGGTGACGGCCGCCGTCCCGGGCCAGGCGTTCGCGTTCCGGGTGTCGAGCTTCGGGATGCCGGTGGCGCTGTGGGGCTACCGGGTCGAGGACATCGGCGGCGGCTCCACCCGGCTGACCGAGTACTGGGAGGACCTGCGGCGCGGCGGACGCGGCGCGGCGTTCGTGTCGGTGCTCGGGCGGCTGTTCACCGGTGTCCCGGCCGCGCACCGCGCCGAGGTCAACCGGGCGGGCATGCGCGCCACCCTCGACCGCATCAGGACGGGCGTCGCGGGGTAGTCGGCAGGTGGGCGGGCCGCCCCCCGCCTGGGCCGGATGTCCGGTCCCCCCTTAACGTCGGGGGGAGCGAATAAGCTGTCTCTTTCGCCCCCGCCGGGGCGCCGGGGGCGGTCCCCGGCAGCGGATCCGAGGAGCAGCCTGCATGTCGTCCCAGGTCACCGGGCGGTCGTCCAGTACCGGCGGCACCGTCAAGGACCAAGAGATCGCCACCGAGCAGCGCTACGTCGACCTCGCGTACGCGCGGCTGGAGGAGATGCGCGCGGACGCCCAGGCCATGCTCCGCGAGGGCTACCGGCAGTCGCTCGCCGGCACCAAGGGCTCGCTCGTCGACCGGGACGCGATGGTCCACCAGGCGGCCCTGCGCGCGCAGGCGCTCGACGTCGCCGACGACGGGCTGGTCTTCGGCCGCCTCGACCTCGCCACCCGCGAGATCCGCTACGTCGGGCGCATCGGCGTGCGGACCCGCGACCACGACTCCCTGGTGATCGACTGGCGCGCCCCCGCCGCCGAGGACTTCTACCGCGCCACCCCCGAGGACCCGCGCGGCGTCGTGCGGCGCCGCGTCCTGCACTCGCGCGGCCACACGGTCGTCGACCTGGAGGACGACCTGCTCGACCCGGCCGCCGCGCAGGAGATGACGGTCGTCGGCGACGGCGCGTTCCTGGCCTCCCTCGCCCGCACCCGCGAGGGCGCGATGCGCGACATCGTCGCGACGATCCAGCGCGAGCAGGACGAGGTGATCCGCGCGCCCGCCGAGGGCACCGTCCTCGTGCGCGGCGCCCCCGGCACCGGCAAGACCGCCGTCGCGCTGCACCGGGTCGCCTACCTGCTGTTCCGGCACCGCCGCCGGTTCGGCTCGCGCGGCGTGCTGGTGGTCGGCCCGAACCGCCGCTTCACCGCCTACATCGAGCGCGTGCTGCCCTCGCTCGGCGAGGGGTCGGCGACGCTGCGCTCGCTCGGCGACCTGGTCGACGGCGCGACCGCGAGCGTCCACGACTCGCCCCGGCTGGCCCGGCTGAAGGGCGCCGAGACGATGGCGGCGGTGCTGCGCCGCGCCGTCACCGACCACGCCCCCGGCGCGCCGAACGAGCTGCGCGTGGTGTTCAAGGGCGTGGTCGTCGCGCTGGACCGGGCCCGCCTCGACCGGATCCGCGGCGAGGTCCACCGGCGCAGCCGGGGCGCCGTGAACGCGGCCCGCGGCCGCGCCGCCGACGCCCTGCTCGACGCCCTGTGGGAGCGGTTCAACGACCTCGGCGGTCCCGAGGCCGCCGAGGCGGCCGAGGGGGCGGAGGCCGGGCTGTGGAACGCGATCCTCGCGGCCGACGGCCTCGCCTCGATCGACGACGAGCCCGGCCACCCGAACGGCAACGGCGACGGGTCGGCCGGCAAGCGCGCCCAGTTCGACGCGCGGGTCCGCGAGCAGCGCGCGTTCACCGACTTCCTCGTCGCCTGGTGGCCGCTCCGCCGCCCGCTGGACGTGCTGCGCTCCCTCGGCGACCCGAACCGGCTGCGGCACGCCGCCGGCCGCGACCTCGACCGCGTCGACCTGACGCCGCTCGCCGCGTCCTGGGCCGGGGACGCCCCGCTCAGCTACCAGGACGTCGCGCTGCTCGACGAGATCGACGCGCTGCTCGGCGCGCCGCCCCGCCCGTCCCGGCGCCGCGCCCCCGCCGAGGGCGACCCGTTCGTCGTGGACGGCGTGAACATCCTCACCGGTGAGGAGGTCGCCGACGAGACGTGGGAGCCGGAGATGCAGGAGCTGACCACGTCGATGGAGCGGCTGGAGCGGTCGCGGCGCGTCGACGACGGCGTGGTCGACGAGCGCCCGGAGTACGCGCACATCGTCGTGGACGAGGCGCAGGACCTCTCCCCCATGCAGTGGCGGATGCTCGGCCGCCGGGGCCGCCAGGCGAGCTGGACCATCGTGGAGGACCCGGCCCAGAGCGCCTGGGAGGACCTGGACGCCGCGCGGCGGGCGATGGAGGCCGCGCTCGGCGGCGAGCAGCCGGCGACGCGGGGCCGGTCCCGCCGGGGGAAGCCGCGCCGCAAGGCCCCGCCCCGCCGCGCCCGGCACGAGTACGAGCTGACCACGAACTACCGCAACTCGACGGAGATCGCCGCCGTGTCCGCGCGGGTGCTGGCGGTCGCGCTGCCCGAGGCGCGCCCGGCGCGCGCGGTGCGCACCTCGGGGATCGAGCCGGTCGTCCGCGTCGTGCCGGAGGCCGGCCTCGCCGCCGCCGCCCGCGCGTCCGTCGAGGAGCTGCTCGGCCAGGTCGACGGGACGATCGGCCTGATCGTCCCGATGGCGCTGGAGGAGGACGGCCAGCTCACCCTGGACGGCCCGGCCGCCCCCGAGAGCACCGCCTGGGACGCCGCGGCCCGCGAGCGCCTCGGCGCGGGGCTGCCCGAGCGCGTGCAGGTGCTCGACGTCCTGGAGGCCAAGGGCCTGGAGTTCGACGCCGCCGTGATCGTCGCTCCCGAGACCGTCGCCGACCAGTCACCGCGCGGCCTGCGCGTCCTGTACGTGGCGGTCTCCCGCGCCACCCAGCGCCTGACCGTCCTCACCTCCGACCCCGCCTGGCAGCGCACCCTCACGACCTAGGCACCCCCGCACAGCGGCCTCAGCCTTCACGCGAGCGCGTGACCTGAGCGGTGGGGCGACGCCGGAGGCGAGCCCCGCCGGGAAGATCGCGGAGCGGTGCCGCACTCGCCAAAGGCATGGTCAAGGTGCGAGCCGCTAGGCGAGTACCTTGGGCCAGGGCTTCAATAGACACAGCGCCCCCGCCTACCTGTGGACGGAGATCCATGAGCGGCCGAAACCCCGCCCCCCGGCGAAGCTATGCCGGCCGTTCCGCGCAGGAGCGCCGCGCCGAACGACGGGAGCGGCTGCTGGCCGCGGGCCTGGAGCTGTTCGGAACGCGCGGCTACGCGGCCACCTCGATCGAGCGGCTGTGCGCGACGGCGAGCGTGTCCACCCGCAACTTCTACGAGGAGTTCTCCGGCCGCGAGGAACTGCTCACCGCGCTGCACCGCGACATCAACGAGCGCGCGCGGGACGCGCTCATCGAGGCCTACGGCGACCCGTCCGGCGCGGGGCTGGCCGCCCTCGCCGAGCGCACCGTCCGCGCGTTCGTCACCGTCACCGCGAGCGACCCGCGCTGGGCCCGCATCGCGTTCGTCGAGGTCATCGGCGTCAGCGCCGACCTGGAGCGGCACCGCGCCCGGTGGCGGGCGCAGTGGGCCGAGGCGATCCTGGCGATCACCCGGGAGGCGGTCACGCGCGGCGAGGCCCCCGACCGCGACTACGGCCTGACCGTCATCGCGATCATCGGGGCCGTCGACGACCTCGTGCACCACTGGTCCGCGCGCGGGCAGGACATCCCCCTCGACGACATCGTCACCGAGCTGACCCACCTGATGCTCGCGGCCATCACGACCGCTAGATGATCGGCGGACGTCCGGTGCGGGTCATGCGCCAGGCCGTGCGCCAGGAGATGGGACGGCGCGGCCCCGCCGGCTTGCGCCAGCCCTCGGCGAACCCCTTGAACCAGGGCTTGAGGGCGCTCGGCCTGCGCTCGCGCAGCACGGTCATCCCCACCCACACGGTGAGGTAGGTCAGCGCGAGCAGCCACGGAAGGTTGCGGCGGGCCAGCCACACGCGGTTGCGGGCGTTGTAGCGGTAGAACATGTCGTGCCGGGTGGGCAGCACGGCGGGGTGGAACATCACCGCCGACGCGTCGTAGACGATCCGGTACCCGGCGTCGAGGATCTGCCAGGCGAGGTCGGTCTCCTCGTGGGCGTAGAAGAAGTCCTCGGGCAGGCCGCCGCCCGCGTCGAAGGCGGCGCGGCGGATCGCGCAGGCGCCGCCGAGGAACGTGGTGACGGGCGAGGAGCGCTCCGGGTCGCCCGCGCGCAGCCGGGGGACGTGGCGCCGCTCGCCGCGGCCGCCCTCGGGGTCGCGGACGCGGAAGGAGACCACGCCGAGGTCGGGCTCGGCGGAGAAGCGGTCGCGCAGGTAGGTGCCGAGACGGTTGGAGCGGTACCAGCCGTCGTCGTCCAGGAACAGGACGACGTCGCCGGACGACGCCTCGACGCCCCGGTTGCGCCCGGCGGGGATGCCGACGTTCTTCGGCAGGCTCAGCGTCCGGACGCGCTCGTCGTCGAAGGGCGCCGCCCCGGCGCCGGCGCCGACGGGGTCGACGCCGTTGCCGACGAGGACGACCTCCACGTCCACGTGCTCCTGGTCCAGCGCGCTCCGCACGGCGCGGGCCAGCTCCTCCGGGCGGTTGCCCATCGTGAGGACGACGACGCTGATCTTCACTTCAGTCTCCGGGAGGCCAGGATGCTGACCAGGTGCAGCAGGGTCTGCAGGACGGCGACGGCGGCGACGGCGACCATCAGGACGCGGGTCGCCGCGGGGGTGTCGGTGCCGAGCACGACGTCCAGCGCGGCGGCGCCGAGGATCAGCAGCGACAGCTCGACCGCGCCGATGATCCGGTGGAAGCGCAGCATGGAGGCCGCCTGCCGGGCCAGCGCGATGCCGGTGGAGCGCGGCCGCAGCGCCCGGTCGCCGCCGGAGGGGTCGGCGGTCAGCCCCGACTTGGCCCGCGCCACGACGACGTTGTCGGTCTCCGCCTTGATCAGGGCGGCGCCGAGCGCGGCGACGAGCCCGAGCTCGACCCAGCCGCCGTTCCTCCAGCCGCCCTGCGCGGCGAACCCGAGCCCGATGAGCAGGGACACCTCGGAGAGGTAGTGGCCGATCCGGTCGAGGAACACCCCGGCGACCGACGTCCGGCGCAGGTAGCGGGCGACCTCGCCGTCCACGCAGTCGAGCAGGAGGTAGACCTGGATGAGGACGGCGCCGCCGAGCGCCGTCCACAGCGCGGCGGTGCCGGAGGCGGGCAGCGACACCACGGCGCCCGCGACGATGCCGCTGAGCATCATCAGGTAGGTGAGCTGGTTGGGGCTGAACCCGAGGCGCAGCGCGATCCACGCGAAGTAGGGGGACAGGTCGCGCATGTAGAGGCGGCCGGCCCAGTGCTCCTCGTTGCGCCGGTCCTTCAGGCCGGGCGGCTGCCCGTACCGGCGGATGTCGGCGACGCTCGCGCCCCGGCGGTCGGGCCGCTGGTCGGGCCGCTGGTCGCCGCCGCCCGCCGCACCGGCGGGGGCCTGGTGATCGGGGGCCTCAGCCTCCATGGGCCTGGACATACTCTTCCACCGCCTTGAGGGTCGCGCCGTAGTCGAGGCCGAGATGTTCCAAGATCGTGTAGCGGCCGGGCCGGGTCTGCGGGGCGTACTGGACGGCCTCGGCGAACTGCTCGACCGACAGGCCGACGTCGCCGGGGAACCGGGGCAGGCCGTGCCGGCCGAGGCAGGCGAGGATCTCCTCCAGCCGCCGCTCGCCCTCGCCGAGCCGGGTCGCGCGCAGGTGGTAGCAGAACGCCGCGCCGATCCCGGCCAGCTCGCCGTGGTTGGCGGTGCCGGGGTAGAGCTGGTCGATGGCGTGCAGGATCTCGTGGTCGCCGCCGCTGGCGGGGCGGGAGTCCCCGGCGAACGACATCGCCATCCCCGACAGCACGAGCCCCTCGGCGAGGACGGTCAGGAACCGGTCCGACTCGATCGACTCGGGCTGGTGCAGCAGCGCCTCGGCGGCGGTGCGGGCGACGGTGAGCGCCATCCGGTCGACGCGCTCGCCGCACTCCTGCGCGGCGAGCAGCCAGTCCTCGACGGCGGAGAAGTTGCTCACCACGTCCCCGATCCCGGCGCGGACGAGGCGCTCCGGCGCGGCCCGCACGTAGTCGAGGTCGACGATCATCGCCAGCGGCATCACGACGCCGAACGAGCCCTTGCCCTTGTCGTGGACGAGCGAGGCGACCGGGGAGCAGATCCCGTCGTGGGAGAGGTTGGTCGCGACCGACACCATCGGGATGCCCGACAGCGTCGCCGCGTACTTGGTCGCGTCGATCGTGCGTCCGCCGCCGATGCCGACGACGGCCTCATACGATCCGGCGCGCAGCTTGGAGCCGAGGCTGACGGCCGCCTCGACGGTGCCGCCCTCGACCTGGAACACCTCGCACGCCGTCAGCGACGGGCGGACGTGCTCGGCGATGTGGTCGCCCTGGCCGGGGCCGACCGCGATCGCCACCCGTCCCTCGGTGGCGATCCTCCTGTCGGCCAGCAGCTCGCCCAGGGCCGCGACGGCCCCGCGCCGCACGTCGATGGACAGCGGTGCGGTCAGCATCCGCGTCAGCAGGGGCATGGGCCTCCTCGATCGTTCGGTCGCGCGGGTCGCGCGGCCGGTTGCTCAGGGCCGGGTGGGCGCCAAGACCGGCGGGCTCAGTAGCCCTTGGCGATCAGGCGGGCCTTCTCCAGGTCGTCGTGGTTGTCGACCTCGACCCAGTCGACGTCGCCGATCGGCGCGACGGCGACGCGCCCGCCCCGGTTGACGAACTCCTGGTAGCCGTCCTCGTAGTACAGGTCGGGGTCGCGCTCGAAGGTGGCCTTCAGCGCGTCGGCCAGCGGCTCCGCGGCGGCCGGCTCGATCAGCGTGGCGCCGATGTACTCGCCGTCGGCGGTGGAGGGGTCCATCAGCTTGGTGATGGTCCGCAGGTGGCCCCCGTCGTCGAGGATCACCTTCATCTCCTCGTCGGCCAGAGTTTTCACGTTGTCCACGGCGAGGAGGATGTCAGGCCCACGAGCGGACAATAGTGTCTTCTCGACCCCGACCGGGTGGACCGTGTCGCCGTTCACCATGAGGACGCCCCTGGAGAAGTACTCCCGAGCCAGCCACATGGAGTAGGCGTTGTTCCACTCCTCGGCCTTGTCGTTGTGGACGAGCGTGATGCTCACGCCGTACCGCTCCTCAAGGGCGGCCTTGCGCTCCTCGACGGCCGAGGCGCGGTAGCCGACGACGATGACGACCTCGGTCAGGCCGACCTCGGCGAGGTTGCCGAGCGCGATGTCGAGGATCGTCGTCCCGCCGTCGGCGGACTCGATCACGGGGACCAGCGCCTTGGGGAGGGTGTCGGTGTAGGGCCGCAGCCTCCGGCCCGCGCCGGCCGCCAGCACCATGCCGATCATGCTTTTCGTTCCTCCAGGTCGAGGGTCACACCGGTGCCGCGTCCGGCCCTCCGGGAGCGTCCGGCCCTCTCGGGGCCGAGCCCGGCGTGAAGGACCCGCCCCGCGGCCGGTCCCGGGCGGGAGCGGTACGCGGTGGCGTGGTGGTAGGGCGCGCGGATCGTGACCAGCGCGCGGACAGGGGCGCCGAGATCCCCTGCGCAAACCCCAACACGGCGAGGTAACCATACTCGATCTCGCGCGTCCGGGCGGTCCGGTACGTGGCACGCGGACGCTCAGCGTAGTGCTTGAATGACTTCGGGTCGTGACGAACGGGGTGAGATGGCGACGCGGACGGTGGCGGTGGTACTCGCCGGGGGGATCGGCGCCCGGCTGGGCGCGGGGCGCCCCAAGCAGCTGGTCGAGGTCGGCGGGCGCACGATCCTCGCGCGCTCGATCGCGGCGTTCGACGCGCATCCGGGGGTGGACGAGGTCCTCGTCGTGATGGCGGCGGCGCACCTGCGGGAGGCCGCGGCGATCGCGGCGCCGTTCCGCCGCGTGAGCGCGGTGGTCGAGGGCGGCGAGACCCGCACCGCCTCCTCGGTGGCCGCGCTGCGCCGCCTGGAGGGCCACGCCGACGAGACGCGGGTGCTGTTCCACGACGCCGCCCGCCCGTTCGTGGACGCCGAGGTGATCGGCCGGGTGCTGGACGCGCTGGAGACGCACGAGGCCGTCGCGGTGGGCGTCCCCTCGTCCGACACGATCGTCGTGGTGGAGGACGGGCTCGTCGCCTCGATGCCGCCGCGCGACACGACCGTGCGGTTCCAGACGCCGCAGGGGTTCCGGCTCGGCACCATCCGCAAGGGCTACGAGCTGGCGCTGGCCGACCCCGGGCTGCGCGCGACCGACGACTGCGGCATCGTCCACCGCTACCTGCCGGACGTGCCGATCCGGGTCGTCGCGGGCGACGAGCGCAACCTCAAGGTCACCCGCCCGCTGGACGTGGTGATCGCCGAACACCTCGCCGACGGGAAATCACTGTGATCTTCGAGCGGACGCCCGCCGTCATCGGCCACCGGGGCCTCGGTTCGGGCACGCTGACGCCGCCCGGCGGCACGTCGTCGGTCGTGGAGAACACGCTGCCCTCGATGCTCGCGGCCGTCGAGGCGGGGGCGTCATGGGTCGAGATCGACGTGACGCGCACCGCCGACGACCGGCTCGTCCTGCGGCACGACCCGACGACCCCCGAGGGCGACCATGTGGTCGAGCTGCCCGCCGAGGCCACCGGGCTACCGCTGCTGGAGGAGATCTTCGAGGGCCTGCCCGCCGAGGTCGCGGTGGACGTGGACGTCAAGACCGTCCTGGAGGACGCGACCGACGACCCGTCCCGGCGCACCGGCGCGCTGCTGCTGCCGGTGCTGCGGCGCGAGGCGCGGCGCCGCCGGTTGCTGGTGACCTCGTTCGACCCGTCGCTGCTGGTGTTCCTGCGCGAGGAGCTGCCGGGCGTCCCGCTGGGGCTGCTGACCTGGCTGCGGTTCCCGCTGTGGCACGCCGTCCCGGCGGCGGCGGGCCTCGGCCTCCAGGCCGTCGCGCCGCACACCGGGTCGTGCGGGTTCGAGCACCCCGACACGCGGCTGCGCCCGCTGGAGCGCTGCGTCGAGCAGGCCCACAAGGCGGGCCTGGACGTCGTCGTCTGGTGCCCGTCCGCCGAGCGCGCGCCCGACTACAAGGCGGCCGGGGTCGACGCGATGGTGGTCAACGACGTCCCCGGGGTGCTCGCCGCCGTGCGCTGAGGCGGGTCAGGAGCGGTCCTTCCCCTCGCCGCGCAGGTCGTCGCCGCCGTACATCTGCGTCCACTCGCCGACGCCCTCGCCCGAGCCGCCCTGCGGCGACGACGGCTTCGGGCTCTGTGCGGGCGGCGGCGCGAACGGGCTGGGCGAGCTGCCCGGCGCCCCGGGCGCCCCGGGAGCGCCGGGAGCGGGCTGCGCGGGATGTGCGGGGTGGCCGTACGGGCCGCTCGGCGGCTGCCACGGCTGGTCCTGCGGCGGACGCCCCGGAGCGCCGGGCGGAGGGGCCGCGTGCCCGGGGGGCGCGCCCAGCAGCGGCGGAGGGGCCATCTGGCCGCCCATCGGGGCGGACATCGGTCGTCCCGGCGACGGGCCGAGCGGCGCGGGCGGCGGGCCGCCGAAGCGCGGCGCCGCGCCCGCGGTGCTCGCCGTCCAGCGGGACGGCGCGAGCGAGGCCACGATCAGCAGCACCCCGATGACCAGGAAGCCGCCGTAGGACGCCAGCGTCATGTACCCGACCGTGAACCTGTCGGGGGCGAAGTCCCGCACGGTGTTCTCGGCCGCCCAGTTGGGGGCGAGCACCCACAGGACCCCGACGGAGGCGAACGCGACGCCGGGGACGAGCGAGGCGAGCGGCGAGAGCCGCGACCCCGCCGACACCCCGAGGACGGCCGCGACCAGGATCAGCAGCGCCGCGCCGACCCACTTGTCGCTGCCGCCCGCCCGGCCCGTGTAGGCCGACAGCCGGATGCCGAACCCGAGTTTCTGGGCGCCGTACAGCAGGGCCCCGGCCACCAGTGGCGTGATGATCAGACCGATCAGCGCGCCTATCACGTGACGTGCGCTGTTGGACATGCCCACCTCCTCGTCGGTTGGCGGCATGACCGCCAACCTAACCCTCAGACGTACCTGAGCGCACGGGGGTTCAGGGGAGGAGCGGGCTGCCCGCTATCGGACGGCTTCTCCTGGTTTGGCCGGAGCGGGCTGGCCGAGCCCGGGCGGGCTGGTGAGGAAGCCGACACCCCAGGTGAGGTGCATGGTCGCGAAGACCAGCGGGAGGCGCAGCCACGCCGACACCGGCAGGCCCCGCCCCTCGACGGCGGCGCCCGCGACCATCGCCGCCGCGTAGCCGCCGGGCAGGATCCAGCCCGGCCAGAAGCCGACCGCGCCCGCCACCACGCCCGCGGTGATCGCCAGCACGGCGATCGGCGGCGCGAGGTAGCGCAGGTTGAGCGTGCCCTGGTGCTCGCGCCCGACGACGCGGCGCCAGCGCCCGGTGTGGAAGTACTGCTTGGCGAGGGCCCGCAGGTTGGGCCGGGGGCGGTAGGTGACGCGCATCCGGGGGGTGAAGAAGATCCGCCCGCCGCTCTGCCGGATGCGGTGGTTCATCTCCCAGTCCTGGGCGCGGGTGAAGGTCTCGTCGTAGCCGCCGACCCGCTCCAGCGCGCTGCGGCGGAACGTGCCGAGGTAGACGGTCTCGACCTCGCCGGCCTCGCCGCCGGTGTGGAAGCGGGCGTTGCCGACGCCGAGCTTGGAGGTCATCGCGCGCGCGACGGCCTTCTCGAACGCGGTGACGCCCTCGGCGGCCATGATGCCGCCCACGTTGTCGGCGCCGGACTCCTCCATCGTCTCGACCGCCGCGCGGACGTAGTCGGGCGGCAGCAGCGAGTGGCCGTCCACCCGGACGATGATCGAGTACTGCGACGCCTTGATCGCGATGTTGAGGCCCTGCGGGGTGCGGCCGGTCGGGTTCGCGACCACGACGATGCGGGCGTCCTCCCCGGCCAGCCTGCGGGAGATCTCCTCGGTGCGGTCGCGCGAGGGCCCGATCGCCAGGACCAGCTCAAGCTCGCCGGGATAGTCCTGGGTGAGGATGCGCCGGACGGCGTCGGTCAGGTGGCGCTGCTCGTTGAGCACCGGCATCACCACCGACACGGCCGGCCACGTGCGCTCGCCGGCGGCGGCACGCGGCTCGGGCTGCGGCACTGGCTCCGGCTGCGGCACCGGCTCCGGCGCCGGCCGCTCTCCGGTCTGCTGGGCCTGCTTGGCGTGGGGAGACGGGTTCATATGGGCTCGCGGACACACCTCGACCTACCGGCCGGAGGAGGCCCCCCTTCCTCTCTCTCGCTGGCTTGCCTGACGCGGCCCACGCCACCCAGGATCACGTGCGGGCCGCCGGGTGTGGTCAAGTCGGCGCCACGTTACTGCAAGGACACGAGGTCCAGGTAGCCATCGGACGGGTGTCTCCCACTTTAGAGTGGGGGGCACTCGCGTCGACACGCGCTGGATGGCAGTCCTTGGGGAGGCGGGCGGTCGCATGGCAGACGGGCACGACTCAGGTCGAGGCGACTCCGACCCGCTGGAACACTACTTCCGGCCCCGCCCGGGGGGCGCGGCGAAGGGTCCGGGGTCCGGCGACGAGGGCGATATCGAGGGCGTGACCATCGAGGGCATGCCCGCCCCGAGGGTGCCGGTGGAGGGCCGCGGGCCCCGCCGCCCGGGGCCGACGCTGAGCCCGCGCGCGGCGGTGAGCGCCCGGCGGCAGCGCCGTTTCCTCATGGTCACCGGAACGATGTCGGCGTTCGTGCTGCTGACCTCCGGCGGCGCGTGGGCCTTCCAGAACTACGTGACCGGCGCGATCGACAAGGTGTCGGTCGGCGGGCTCGGCAAGGGCAAGGACGCGCCGAAGGGCGCGATGACGATCCTGGTCGCGGGCGTCGACCGGCGCGAGGGGCTGACGCGCGAGCAGCAGCGGGCGGCCAGGCTCGGGCACGAGCCGGGCGAGCGGTCCGACACGATGATGCTGCTGCACATCTCCCGCGACCACGACGACGTGTCGGTCGTGAACCTGCCGCGCGACTCCTACGTCACGATCCCGGCGCACGACTCGAACGGCTCGGAGGGCGCGAAGGGGGCGCGGGTCCCGGCCCGTCCCGGCAAGCTGACCTGGGCCTACCAGTTCGGCGGGCCCGACCTGACCGTCGACACGATCAAGCGGGCCACCGGCGTGTCCATCGACCACTACGTCGAGGTCAACTTCTACGGCTTCGTCAACATGGTGGACGCGCTCGGCGGTGTGGACATCTGCACCGAGCAGCCGATCGACGACGCCAAGAGCGGGCTGAAGCTCCCGGCGGGCAAGTCGCACGTGGACGGCCTGAAGGCGCTCGGGTTCGCGCGCGCCCGCTACACGCTGACCGGCGGCAGCGACCTCGGGCGCATCGACCGGCAGCAGCAGTTCATGGCGCAGATGATGAAGCAGGCGCTCTCGTCCAGGACGCTGAGCGACCCGGTGAAGTCGACGCGGTTCCTGAACGCGGCGCTGAAGTCGCTGCGCGTCGACCCGAAGCTCGCCAAGAACCTGCCGAAGCTCGCCAACCAGATGAAGGACCTCTCGACCGACCGGCTGACGTTCGCGAAGGTGCCGCTGGCCAACCCCGACTACAACACCGTGCTGTGGAACGCCTCGACCCCGCAGTCGACCGTCCAGTGGGACGAGCGCCGCGCGCGGGACCTGTTCACCCGGATCCGGCGCGACAAGGCGCTGGCCAAGGAGACCCCGAAGCCGAAGCCGAGCGCGAGCCCGACGACCAAGAAGCCGGGCGAGGAGTTGACCGTGCCACCGGACGAGATCCAGGTGCGCGTGCTCAACGCGATCGGCACCCGGGGGCTCGCGACGCGCGCGGGCGGGGAGTTGAACCGGGCCGGATTTCACGCGACCGTCGTGCCCGGCGTGGCGCGGCGCGGGCTCCAGACGACGCAGATCCAGTACGGCCCGGGCCGCGAGGACTCGGCCAAGACCCTCGCCGCCGCGATCCCGGGGGCGCGGCTGAAGAAGGTCTCCTCGCTCGGGAGCCGCATCCAGGTGCTGGTCGGCGGCGACTGGGACGGGGTGAAGAAGGTCAAGGTGACCGGCGCGTCGCCGACCCCGACGCCTTCGTCCGGCACCCCGGCGGTGGAGACCGGCACGGCCACCCAGAAGCTCTGCGACTGACGGCACGACCACCCGGCGGCCCGCCGGACGCCCTCCCCTAGAATGCGGTTCTAGGAGCGAGGGAGGTCCCTGTGGAGGCGTTCTACCGGCCGCTCGGCGGCGGGCTGTTCGCGAGCACCCCGGCGACGGCGGGCCCCTGGTCGCCGCACGCGCAGCACGCCGGGCCGGTCGCGGGCCTGCTCGGGCACGTCCTCGAACGGCACGAGCCGGACTCTGGCGGGGGGACGACACGCCACACCCCCCAGAACGACTCGAACTCTGGTGGGGGGACGACCCCCCACACCCCCCGGAACGGCCCGAAGCCGCGCACGCGTATCGCCCGGGTGACGGTGGAGATCCTCGGCCCCGTCCCGGTGGCGGAGCTGGCGGTGACGGCGCGGGTCCTGCGTCCGGGGCGGCGGGTGGCGCTGCTCGAAGCGGAGATGACGCACGCGGGACGGCCGGTGGCACGTGCCACCGCCTGGCGGATCCTCGCGGCGCCCGAGCGGCTCCCCTCGGTCTGGCACGCTCCCGCGCCGCCGCCGATGCCGGCGGCGGCCTCGCCGCTGGTGGCGTGGGAGGGCGCCCACCTCGACGGCTACCTGTCGGCGATGGAGTGGCGCGTGGTCGAGGGCGCCCTCGGACGTCCCGGGCCCGGCGTGGTCTGGGCGCGGCCCCGGATCCCGCTCGTCGCGGGCGAGGCCGACACGCCGCTCGTGCGGGCGCTCGTGCTGGCCGACAGCGCGTCCGGCGTCGGCAGCCAGCTCGATCTCTCCAAGTGGCTGATCATCAACACCGACCTGACCGTCGCGCTGCACCGCGACCCGGTCGGCGAATGGCTGTGCATGGGCGCCGCGCTGCACGCGAGCGCGCTGGGCAGCGCGCTGTGCGAGGCCACGCTGGCCGACCGCGACGGCGACGTCGGGCGCGTCCTGCAGACCCTCCTGGTGGACGAGCTCCCCTCCGCCTGAGCCCCGGCTCGACCGGACCCGACCCGCCCTGACCTCGACCACCCTTGATCGCTACTCTCTGTGATGATAGGCAGACAGAGAGAAGTCACGTGCGACCGTCAGGAGACACACAGCATGTCGGCAAGGGTTCTCGTCCTGCTCACCACGACCGCCGCCGCACTGGCCCTCACGGGCTGCGGCAGCGACACTCATCTCGCATCCGCCGCGCCGACCCCCGGGGGCCATCCCGTGGTGGACGCGCCCGCGGCACAACCCGACCCGGACTCGCCGGAGGCGGGCCCGGGCAAACCGAAGACCAAGCCGAAGGGCAACCCGAAGGCCGCGGCCGCGGAGGCCAAGGACGGCACCGACCTCGGCGCCTGCCTGGACGCCACCTGCGAGGTGGAGGTCAGCGACGGCCAGGAGATCCCGCTGGACGGCAGGCACGGCGCCGACTCGATCGCCGTCAAGGTCAGGGGGGACCAGGTCACCTTCACCATGCGGAACAAGGGCTCGAAGGCCACCACCACGCAGTGGCTGATCGGATCGAACGCGGTCGGCGGGACCTCGGTGTTCAATGGGATCAGGCTGACCCCGCGCAAGGGGCCGGACGGCAAGGTCATCGTGGACATCTCCCACGACTGACGCCCGGGTGAGGCGCGGCCGCGCCCCCGTCCGGTGCCGGACGGGGGCGCGGCCGCGTGAACGGGCGATCACCCGCCGGCGGGACGTCCGGCCCCGCACCCCGTAGGATTTCGGACACGCGCACCATGTGCGAACCCCCGCCAAACGCCGCTCGCCACCCCCTCCCGCGGAGACCCCGCGGCGGCGGCGAACCGAGAGGAGCCCGACTTGGCCCACCGGCTGACGGTCATCGGAACCGGTTACCTCGGCGCCACGCACGCCGCCTGCATGGCGGACCTCGGCTTCGAGGTCCTCGGCCTGGACATGGACGAGGAGAAGGTCGCCCGGCTGTCGGCCGGTGACCTGCCCTTCTACGAACCCGGGCTGGAACCGGTGCTGCGCCGGGGGCTGGAGAGCGGGCGGCTGCGCTTCACCTCGTCCTACGCGGAGGCCGCCGAGTTCGGCGACGTGCACTTCCTCTGCGTCGGCACCCCGCAGAAGTCGGGCGAGTACGCCGCCGACCTGACCTACGTGAACGCGGCGGTCGAGGCGCTGGCGCCGCTGCTGACCCGGCCCTGCCTGGTCGTCGGCAAGTCCACGGTCCCGGTCGGGACGGCCGCGCGGCTCGGTGACGTGCTGGCCCGGCTCGCGCCCGTCGGCGGCGACGCCGTCCTCGCCTGGAACCCCGAGTTCCTGCGCGAGGGCTTCGCCGTCGACGACACGCTGAACCCCGACCGGATCGTGGTCGGCCTGCCCGGCGAGCAGGGCGCCGCCGAGCACGCCGAGAAGGTCCTGCGCGAGGTCTACGCGAGCGCGCTGGGCGCCGGGACCCCGCTCGTCACCGCCGACTTCCCGACCGCCGAGCTCGTGAAGGTGTCGGCCAACGCGTTCCTCGCCACCAAGATCTCCTTCATCAACGCGATGGCCGAGGTCTGCGAGGCCGCGCACGCCGACGTGACGAAGCTCTCGGAGGCGCTCTCCTACGACGACCGGATCGGCGGCCGGTTCCTCGGCCCCGGCCTCGGCTTCGGCGGCGGCTGCCTGCCCAAGGACATCCGCGCGTTCATGGCCCGCGCGGGCGAGTTGGGCGCCGACCAGGCGCTCACGTTCCTGCGCGAGGTCGACGAGATCAACATCCGCCGCCGCATCCGCATGGTGGACCTCGCCCGGCAGCTGCTCGGCGGCTCCTTCATCGGCCGGACGGTCGGCGTGCTCGGCGCCGCGTTCAAGCCGAACTCCGACGACGTCCGCGACTCCCCCGCCCTGGACGTGGCCGCCTCCATCCGCGCGCAGGGCGGCAAGGTCACCGTCTACGACCCGCAGGCCATGCCCAACGCCCGCCGCGCCCACCCGTCCCTGGACTTCGGCGAGTCGGCGCTCGCGGCGGCGGCCGGCGCGCACGTCGTCCTGCTGCTGACCGAGTGGGCCGAGTTCCGCGACATGGAGCCCGACGCCCTGGCCGGCGCCGTCGCCGAGCGCAACCTGGTCGACGGCCGCAACGCCCTGGACCCCGAACGCTGGCGCGCCGCGGGCTGGAACTACCGCGCCCTCGGCCGCCCCTAGGCGGGAACGCCCCGGAACCCGGGCGTGTTGTGCGACGTATGGGGCATTTTGCTGAGCCGGACGTCATCGAGCGGTTGTTGAGCGACACCAAGGTCTGGGCCTTCGTGGGCCTGGGCGCCAACCCGGCGCGCGAGGTCTACAACCAGGCGCGCCTGCTCCAGGGGCGGGGAAAGCGGATCATCCCCGTGCACCCGGACGGCGAGGAGGTCCTCGGCGAGCAGGCGTACGCCTCGCTGGCCGACGTCCCCGGGGAAGTCGACGTCGTGGGCGTCTACCGGCGCTCGGAGTTCGCGGGCGCCGTCGTGGACGAGGCGATCGCGGCCGGCGCGAAGGCCGTGTGGCTCCCGCTCGACGTGGTCGACGAAGCCGCCGGGCGGCGGGCGCGCGACGCGGGCCTGGACGTCGTCATGGACCGGTGCCCGGCGATCGAGTGGGCGAAGCGCCGGTAGCGGCGGGCGGCGCTCAGAGCTGGGCTCGCAGGCGGGCGCCCTTCGCCTTGGCCTGACCGTAGAGGTCGCGCTGGAAGACCTTCATCCTCGCCTGGAGCTCCTCGTCGGCGGCGGCGAGGATGCGGACGGCCAGGAGCCCCGCGTTGCGGGCGGCGCCGACCGCGACGGTGGCGACCGGGACCCCGGCGGGCATCTGGACGATCGACAGCAGCGAGTCCATCCCGTCCAGGTACTTCAGCGGGACGGGCACGCCGATCACCGGGAGCGGCGTCACCGAGGCGAGCATGCCGGGCAGGTGCGCGGCGCCGCCGGCCCCGGCGATGATCACCGCCAGGCCCCGGCCGGCGGCCTGCTCACCGTAGGCGATCATGTCGTGCGGCATCCGGTGCGCGGAGACGACGTCGGCCTCGTAGGGGACGCCGAACTCCTCCAGCGCCTCGCCGGCGGCCTTCATGACCGGCCAGTCGGAGTCGCTGCCCATGACCACGCCCACCAGCGTCATCGCTTCCCCCAGCGCAGGTAGTCGGCCGCGTGGCGCGCGCGCTCGCGGACCTCGTCCAGGTCGGCGCCGAGCGCCGTGACATGACCGACCTTGCGGCCGGGCCGCACGTCCTTGCCGTACAGGTGCACCTTGACGGCCGGGTCGTGGGCCATCACGTGGAAGTAGCGCTCGAACACGTCCGGGGCGTCGCCGCCGAGGACGTTCGCCATCACCGTGTACGGCGCGGTCGGCTCGGTGGAGCCGAGCGGCAGGTCGAGGACGGCGCGCAGGTGCTGCTCGAACTGCGACGTGCGGGCGCCCTCGATCGTCCAGTGCCCGGAGTTGTGCGGGCGCATGGCCAGCTCGTTGACCAGCAGGCCCGTGTCGGTCTCGAACAGCTCGACCGCGAGCAGGCCGGTGACGCCGAGCCGTCCGGCGATGTCGAGGGCGAGGTGCTGCGCCTCGGCCGCGAGGTCGCCGGACAGGCCGGGCGCGGGCGAGATCACCTCGGTGCAGATCCCGCCCTCCTGGACGGTCTCCACGATCGGGTACGCGGCGCCCTGCCCGTAGGGGGAGCGGGCGACGAGCGCGGCGAGCTCCCGCCGGAACGGGACGTGCTGCTCGACCATGAGGTCGACGCCCTCGTCCAGCAGCCGCCGGACGAGGTCGCCCGCGTCGCCGGAGAGGCCCTCGACGACCCAGACGCCCTTGCCGTCGTAGCCGCCGCTGGTGGCCTTGAGGACGAGCGGCCACCCGTGCTCACCGGCCCAGGACTCCAGGAAGGGCAGCGGCGCGGTGGACGGGACGTGCGCGTATGCGGGGCAGGGGACGCCGAGCTCGCTGAGCCGGTCGCGCATGACCAGCTTGTTCTGCGCGTGGGCGAGGGCCGCCGACCCCGGGCGGCACGCCACGCCCGACCTCTCCAGCTCCTGGATGTGCGGCCCCGGCACGTGCTCGTGGTCGAAGGTGACGACGTCGCAGCCCTGGGCGAAGGCGCGCAGGTCGCCGAGCGAGCGGTCGTCGCCGGTCCGGACGTCCGCGACGACCTTGGCGGCGGAGTCGTCGGCGGCCCCGGCCAGCACGCGCAGCGGCACGCCCAGCGCGATCGCCGCCTGCTGCGTCATCCGGGCGAGCTGCCCGCCGCCCGCCATCCCGACGACGGGGGTGGTGCGCGCCACCCTGCGGGGCGCCTCGTCCCGGCCCGCGGCGGGCGGCACTTCCCGGGGTGCTTCTCGCGGCGCTTCCCGGGGGGCTTCCCGGGAGGCTTCCCGCGCGCGGCGCTGAGCTGGAGATGTCACGTCAGAAGGCTATCCGGCGGCCGGACCGAACGAATCGCCCGTCCCCCGCGTCGAACGTGTGTGGACGGCCGGACAGCGGGGAGGGAACCGCACGGACGGCCTGAAACGTTCATGTTCCGACGCCACTGGGGTCCCGTGCGTCTATCCTCGTCATACCTCCGCGGTGGGAGCGGCGCCTCCGCCGCTGCTCCCTGGCCGAAGTCCAAGTCCGGAAGGGACGGTTCCGTTTCGTGAGCCTGGTCGCCAATCTCCAACGGCGGTTCGCGCACCTGGTGCGCGAGCTCGCGAAGTTCGGCAGCGTGGGCGCCATCGCGTTCGTGATCACTGTCGCGCTCGGCAACGTCCTGCACACCGGCCTCGGCATGGGCCCGCTGACCTCCAACGGCATCGCCACGGTCGTCGCCACCACGTTCTCCTACCTGGCGAACCGCTACTGGACGTTCCGGCACCGCGACCGCACCGGCCTGACCCGCGAGTACGTGCTGTTCTTCGCGCTGAACGGGATAGGGCTGGTGATCACCGAGCTGTTCATCGGCTTCACCCGCTACGTGCTGGACATGTCCGGCGCGCTGCCCTACAACGTCTCGCTGGTGATCGGCACCGGGGTCGCCACGCTGTTCCGCTTCTGGTCGTACAAGAAGTGGGTGTTCCTGCCGACGAGCGCGCCGCAGGTCGACCCGGCCTCGGGGCTGCCCGAGGCGCCGCACGACCCCTCCCGCGGCGAGGTGCCCGACGGGCGGCCCGGCGCGCACCGGGCGGGCGGCCGCGACGCCGCCTCCCCCCGGCTCGGGCACCCGCTCGACGCCCACCCCGCCGAGGACTACGCCCAGGTCACCCCGGGCAACTGAGGCCGCCGCGGGTCTCACGCGGGCCGCGGGTCTCACGCGGGGCCGATGACCACCCGTTCGGACGCGAGCCGCGCGTCGGTCGCCTGGCGGAGGAACACCCCGAACACCGCCGGACGGGCCTGGACGAGTTCCAGCCGTCCCCCGTCCACGGCGGCCAGCGAGCGGGCGAGGTAGAGCCCGAGCCCGGTGCCCTTGCCGCCGCTGACGCTGCGCTCGAAGATGCGGGGCTCCAGTTCGGGCGCGATCCCGGCGCCCTCGTCGCCGACCTCGACGACCACCGATCCGGCGCCCGGCTTGGTGTTGATCGTGACGGTGCCGGAGCCGTGCATGAGCGAGTTGTCCAGCAGCGTCGCGACGATCTGGGAGAGGCCCTCGGGGTTGGTGACGCCGACCAGGCCCTGCTCGCCGGTCATCCGGACGTCGCGCCCGTCCCGGCGGAAGATCGGCCGCCACTCCTCGACCTGCTGGGCGATGATGTCGTCGACCGGGGACGCGACGGCGCCGCCGGTGCGGTCGTGGCGGGCGCGGGCGAGCAGCTGCTCGACGACCGCGACGAGCCGCTCGGCCTGCGCGACCGCCGCGACGCCCTCCTCCCGGACGACGTCGGGGTAGTCGGCGGCGTCGATCATCTCCTCCAGCCGCATCGACAGCGCGGTCAGCGGGGTGCGGAGCTGGTGGCTGGCGTCGGAGGCGAACTCGCGGCTGGCGGCCAGCAGGTCGGCGATCCGGACGGCGCTGCGGTCCAGCACCTCGGCGACGCGGTCGACCTCGGGGATGCCGTAGCGGCGGCGGCGCGGGCGCGCGTTGCCGGTACCGAGCCGGTCGGCGGTCTCGGCGAGGTCGATCAGCGGGAGCGTCAGCTTGCGGGCCTGGAACATCGCGAGCCCGACCGTGACGGCGACGCCGAACAGCGCGAGGCTGCCGATCAGCGCGAGCAGCCGGAGCGACTCGTCCTGCACCTCGGCGGCGGGGCGGTACACCCGCACCCGCACGTTCCCGCCGGACGCGGCGGCGGTGAGCATCCGCTCGGAGGCGTCGGGACGGCCTCCCGCGACGATCGTCCGGCCGTCGGGCAGCGTGATGACGATGTCACGGCCCGGGTACTCCTGGGCGATCTTGTCGCCGGTGAGGGGCTGGCGGGTCTGCAGGCTGTAGCCGACGCCGCCGACGATGGAGACGGCCTCCCGGTTCAGCGCCTGCCCGGCCTCCTCGTAGATGAGCTTTCGGGTGGCGAAGGCGAGGGGGATGCCGAGCAGCAGTATCGCGACGACCGCCACCGCGAGCGTCGACAGCAGGAGTCGGCGCCTCATCAGGGCTCCTTGGAGGGTGTGGCCACGGCCGCGCGAACACCGCCCCGGGCCTCTCGGGAAGGCCCGGGGTGCCGCCGCCGGCCGTGGCGGCGGGGACTAGTCGCCGCGTTCGAACCGGAAGCCGACGCCCCGCACCGTGGTGATGTAGCGGGGGCTGCCGGCGTCGTCGCCGAGCTTGCGGCGCAGCCAGGAAATGTGCATGTCGAGGGTCTTGGTGGAACCCCACCAGTTGGTGTCCCACACCTCGCGCATGATCTGTTCGCGGGTCACGACCTTGCCCGCGTCGCGGACGAGGACGCGCAGCAGGTCGAACTCCTTGGTGGTGAGCTGGAGCTCCTGCTCGCCCATCCAGGCGCGGCGCGACTCGGCGTCGATCCGCACCCCCTGGACGATCGGCGTCTCGGTGCTGCCGCGGCGCAGCAGCGCCCGCACCCGGGCGAGCAGTTCGGCCAGCCGGAACGGCTTGGTCACGTAGTCGTCGGCGCCCGCGTCCAGGCCGACGACGGTGTCGACCTCGTCGGCGCGGGCGGTCAGGATCAGTATGGGGACGCCATGCCCCTCGGCACGCACCCGGCGGGCCACTTCGAGGCCGTCCAGCTCGGGCAGGCCCAGGTCCAGGACGATGAGGTCCACACCGCCGCCGAGCGCCCGCTCCAGGGCCTGCGGTCCGTCCGGGCTGACTTCGACGGTGTACCCCTCGCGGCGGAGCGCGCGGGCGAGAGGCTCGGAGATGGACGTGTCGTCCTCGGCGAGCAGTACTGAGGTCATGGACCGATCGTATGACCATTCTTGAACATTGCCCGGTCGCCGCCGCGCTCTTGACCTGCGGTTTGCCACTCGTAGTACATCCTCGAACACCACTATTCCCGGCTGAACCGGGATGTTGCCGTCAAGTCGCCCGCCGCCCGTGTGGCGCGTGGTCGCCGTGGTGGTGCCGCGCGGTCAGCCGAGTACCGCGACGCAGGTGCCGGGAAGGGCCAGCGTGACGGTCCGGGAATCGCCGTTGACGTCCGGTTGAAGGTCGATCGCCGGGTTCGAGGCGAGCAGCAGCCGACCGCCGGGGACGTCGAGGCGGACCGGACGTTCGCCCAGGTTGGCGGCGAGGTGGACGCCGCCGCGCCGCATCGTGAGCCAGCGGTCGCCGGTCTCGACGGCGGGCGCGGCGGGGTCGTTCAGCTCCGGTCTCGCACGGCGGAGCGTGATCAGCGCGCGGTGCCATTCGAGCATCTCGCGGTGCGGCCGCGCGGCGGGCTCGGCCCAGTCGAGCGCCGACCGGCGGAAAGTTTCCACAGCCTGTGGATCGGGGACGTCGTCCGCCCAGCCGTGCCGGGCGAACTCCCGGCGGCGCCCCTCGCTCACCGCGCGGGCGAGGTCCGGGTCGCGGTGGTCGGTGAAGTAGCACCAGGGGGTGGAGGCGCCCCACTCCTCGCCCATGAAGATCATCGGCGTGTACGGCGCGAGCAGCAGCAGGGCCGCGCCGATCTTGAGGAGGTCCGGCGGGAGCGACGCGCCGACGCGGTCGCCGGACGCGCGGTTGCCGACCTGGTCGTGGTTCTGGAGGAACCCCACGAACCTGTGCGCGGGCGTCGTTCGGAGGTCCACGGGGCGGCCGTGGTGCCGCCCCCGGTAGGACGACATCGTCCCGTCGTGCACGAAGACCTTTGTCAGGGCCTTCTCCAGGGTCTCCATCGAACCGAAGTCGCAGTAATAGCCCTGCCGTTCTCCGGTGAGCGCCGCATGCAGGGCATGGTGGAAATCGTCATTCCATTGCGCGTCGAGGCCATAACCGCCCGCTTCCCTGGAGGTCACCAGACGCGGGTCGTTCAGATCGGATTCGGCGATGAGGAACAGTTCCCGTCCCAGGTGCGCGGAGAGCGCGTCCACCTCGCGGGTCATCTCCTCCAGGACGTGGACGGCGCTCTGGTCGCTGATGGCGTGGACGGCGTCCAGGCGGAGCCCGTCCAGATGGAAGTCGCGGAGCCACATCAGCGCGTTCTGGACGGCGAAGGCGCGGACCTCGTCCGAGCCCTCCTGGTCGAAGTTCACCGCCTCGCCCCAGGGCGTGGTGTGCGCGGCGGTGAAGTACGGGCCGTAGGACGCCAGGCGGTTCCCGTCCGGGCCCAGGTGGTTGTAGACGACGTCCAGGACGACGGCGATGCCGTGCGCGTGCGCGGCGTCGACGAAGCGCTTCAGCCCGTCGGGGCCGCCATAGGGCTCGTGCGGCGCCCACAGGTGAACGCCGTCGTATCCCCAGCCGTGCCGCCCCGGGAAGGACGCGACCGGGAGCAGTTCCACGGCGTCCACCCCCAGGGCGGCCAGGTGGTTCAGGTGTTCGGTGGCCGCGTCGAAGGTGCCTTCGGGGGTGAACGTGCCCACGTGCAGCTCGTAGAGGACGCTGCCGGGGAGCGGGCGTCCATGCCAGCGGTGGTCGGTCCATGCGAAGCGGTCGTGGTCGTAGACGCGGCTCAGACCGTGCACGCCATGCGGCTGCCACCGGGAACGCGGATCCGGCAGCGCCTCCTCCGCGTCGTCCAGCAGGAAGCCGTAGTCGGTGCCGTGCCCGGCCGACGGGACGTCGGCGAACCACCAGCCGGGACGGCCCTCCACGGCGGCCATGGGATGCGGGGCACCGGCCGCCGCCACGGCGACGCGTCCGGCCGCCGGTGCCCACACCTCGAACCTCACCTGTCCCTTGCGAGGGGAAGACCCCCCACACCCCCCGGTAACTGCGCTCATCACCTCGTGGGGGGACGAACCCCCACGCCCCCCGGCCAGTGCGCTCGTTACCTTGTGGGGGGAAGACCCCCCACACCCCCCGGTAACTGCGCTCATCTGTCGATCGCCCGCGGAACGAGCAGCGCCACGGGCAGGTGCGCGAACAGGTCGGCGGCCTCCAGCTCCGGGCCCCACAGCGTGGCGCCGGTCAGGACGTCGCGCCAGCCCACGCTTCCGACGTCCAGGGTCGTCCCGGCCCAGCCGCCGCGCCGCTCCAGCCCGACCGGCAGCCGGGTCGCGACCACGACCGCCTCGCCCCGGGCGAACGCCACGACATGGTCGGCGGCGGGCCCGCGCGCGGCGACGGGCTCGTGCCGCGAGCCGGGGCCGAACCAGCCGGGCCGGGACCGGCGCAGCCGCAGCGTCCGGGAGGTGACCAGGAGCTTCTCGTCGTCCACCTCCTTCGGCCGCCGCCCGGTGTCGAGCCGGAGCAGCTTCTCGCGGCGCCGCCCGTAGTCGACCGGCCGCCGGTTGTCGGGGTCGACGAGCGCGAGGCCGGTCAGCTCGCAGCCCTGGTAGACGTCCGGGACGCCCGGCATGGCGAGCTGCACGAGCTTCTGCCCGAGCGTGTTCACCCGCGCGTAGGGGGCGAGCCGCCGCACGAACGACGTCATGTCGGTGACGAGGTCGGGGTCGGCCAGCACGCGCCGCGCGTACGCGAGGACGGCCTCCTCGTAGGCGGCGTCCTGGTCGATCCAGGAGGTGCTCGTCTTCGCCTCGCGCATCGCCTTGGTGAGGTACTCCGTCAGCCGGTCGGGGGTGAGCGGCCACGCGCCGACGAGCGTCTGCCAGAACAGGTACTCCAGATCCGGTTCCATGGGCGAGGCGCCCGGCCCCCACCAGTTCCACCACCGGTCGACGGCCTCGGCCCACTCCCCCGGAAGCTCCGCCAGGACGGCCAGCCATGCGCGCACGTCCTCCTCGCGCTTGGTGTCGTGCGTGGACAGCGTCGTCATCGTCAGCGGCCAGTCGCGCGCGAGCCGTATGCAGTGCGAGTGGAAGTCCGCCTGGCCGACGGAGAAGCGCCCCGGGTCGCCGCCCACCTCGTTCAGAGCGGCCATGCGGTTCCACCGGTAGAACGCGGTGTCCTCCACGCCCTTGGCCGCCAGCGGCGCCGTCGTCTGCTGGAACCGGACGATGAACTCGGCGTCGGAGACCTCGCCCCGGCCCAGGGCCAGGTCCACGAGCGTCTCCAGGTCGCCGTGGAGCTCCCGGGGGAGGTGGAGGCGGGCGCGGTTGGCGGCCTCCTCCAGGACGTCCACGGCCCGCTGGGGGGCGTCCTCGCCGGGCACGACGTACGCGCGGTAGACGGGCATCTCCACGAGGAGCTCGACCAGCGCCCGCTCAAGGCCCGGACGATCCGTCCCGGCGACCCGGCGCAGGACGCGCACGAGCCGGTCGACCTCGGGCTTCAGGCCGTGCCTGGCGGCGTGCAGCCGGCCGCCGCGCGCGACGCCCGCGAACGTGTCCGGGCCGCCGGTCAGCGACGCGTACAGGTCGGTGAGCGGCTTCTCCCCGTCCGGGTCGACGAACAGGCCGCCGACCATCCCGAGCGAGTCGTAGCCGGTGGTGCCCGCGCAGGGCCAGTCCGGCGGGAGCCGCTCCTCGCCCTCGGTGATCTTCTCGACGACGATCCAGCCCTCCGGCGCGACCTCGGCCAGTCGCCGCAGATAGCCGCGCGGATCGGCGAGCCCGTCGGGGTGGTCCACGCGCAGCCCGTCGACCAGTCCCTCCTCGATCAGCTCGCGCGGCAGCCCGTGCGTCCGCTCGAACACCTCCGGGTCCTCCTGGCGGAGCCCGATCAGCCCGGAGATGTCGAAGAACCGGCGGAAGTTCGGCTCCCCCTCCCCGGGCGGGACGAGGCGTCCGCCGCCCGCGTCCCAGTCGACGTCGAACCACGCCGCGTGCGCGGACTCCGGCCCCCGCGCGAGCACGTCGGCGAGCGCCGGGCTCAGGTCGCGGCGCTCGGGGAAGGCCATGTGGTTGGGGACGACGTCCACGAGCAGGCGTAGCCCGTGCGCGCGGAAGCGGGCGGCCATCGCGCCGAACGCCTCGGGGCCGCCCAGTTCCTCCGACAGCCGGGTGTGGTCGACGACGTCGTAGCCGTGCGCGGACCCGGGCGCCGCCTGCGAGATCGGCGACAGGTACACGTGCGACACGCCGAGCGCCGCGAGATAGGGGGCGAGCGCGGCGGCCTCGGCGAAGCCGAAACGGCCCTCCGGCGTGCCGCGGAGCTGGAGCCGGTACGTTCCGGACGGGGGCGCGGTGAAGTGTTCCTCCGCCGCGACGGCCTCCTCGGCCGTGTGTTCCTCGGACACGATTTCCTCTGGGGGTTTTTCGTCGGGGAGCGGTCGGTGCGGGAGCGGCGCGTCGGGGAGCGGCGCGCCGGGCACCGGTTCATCGGGGAGCGGTTCATCGGGGAGCGGTTCGCCGGGGAGGGGTGCCTCGGGGGCGGGCACCGCGGCGGCGGGGGCGCCGTCAGACACGGCACGGCGGAGCTGAGCCAATGTCCCACCCTTCCGTCCGATGCGACGGAAGCCCTTCCCCGTGAGGGGTGGCTCACACCGGTCAGGGGCCCCCTGGCCAGAACCGACAAACGTGGGTTACCTTAGGGGAGCCTAACCTTATTGAGGGGGCCCTAACGCCGCAGGTCAGGGGCCCACAGGATCGCCTGATGGCCCGCACGGGAGGTACCCCCACCGGCATGTACGTCTGCATCTGCAACGCCGTCACCGAGGACGACGTGTACGGCTGCATGGCGGGCGGCGCCTGCACCTCGGCCAAGGATGTCAAGGCGGCCTGCGGCATGTTGCCCGGTTGCGGCTCCTGCACCAAGCGGATCCACGCCATGGTGAGCGAGTTCCGCACCGCGAGCGATCTCGCGGACGCCCTCACCGGCGGGCCGCACCCCCTAACCGCCGTCCCGGAGCCCACCGTCCCCGAGACCACCGTGCCGGAGACCACCGTGCCGGCGACCACCGGGCCGGGGCCGATCGCGGCGGAGTCGATCGCGTCGGAGCCCGAGCGCGGCAAGAGGGGAGCGGCGCCGCCCACAGCCGCCTGAGCCCGGTCTCCGGCACCCGCACGGCCCGCCCGTCACCGGGGCGGACACACGCCGTGCGGGGGTCAGTGCTGTCCACCGGTCGCGCGGCGTGGAAGCATGGGGCGATATGGAAGGCGACAAGGACATCATCGCGCTGCTGAACGAGCAGCTCACGGCCGAGCTGACCGCCATCAACCAGTACTTCCTGCACTCCAAGATGCAGGAGAACTGGGGCTACACGCGGATCGCGAAGCACACCCGGGACGAGTCCATCGACGAGATGCGGCACGCCGAGCGGCTCACCGACCGGATCCTGTTCCTGGAGGGGCTGCCGAACTACCAGAAGCTCGGCACGCTGCGGATCGGCCAGACCGTCTTCGAGCAGCTCGAAGCCGACCTCCAGGTCGAACTGGAGGCCGTGGCCCGGCTGCGCCCCGGCATCGACCTGATGCGCTCGCGCGGCGACGTCACCTCCGCGCGGATCTTCGAGGACATCCTCGCCGACGAGGAGCAGCACATCGACTACCTGGAGACCGAGATCGGGCTCGTCCGGGCCCTCGGCGAGCAGAACTACCTCCAGCGCCTCACCGACGCCCCCGGCGAGGGCGGCCCCAGCCCCGTCTAGACAGCCGCGCCGTCCCGGTGGGGCACGCGGCCGCGCGTCGCCTCACCCGGGCCGGTTCAGGCGCCGTCCGGGGGTTTGGGGTTGCGGCGCAGGACGTAGGGCTGGATGATCCCGAGGCCCCGCACCGGGCGCCGGACGATCCGCGTCACCTCATACGCCGGGTCCTCCTCCAGCCGCGCCGCCAGCTCCGAGTCGATCATCACCGAGCCCGGCCGGGCGAGCGAGGTCAGCCGCGCCGCGAGGTTCACCGTCGTGCCGAACACGTCCCCCATCAGCGGCAGGACGGGCCCGTAGGCCACGCCGACCCGGACGTCGGGCACCTCGGTCTCGTCCTGGATGGCCGCCGCGACCGTCAACGCGATCTCCGCGCCGACCCGCGGCGTCTCCGCGCTGAACAGCACCTCGTCGCCGAGCGTCTTGACCAGCCGCCCGCCGCAGGTGGCGATGATGTCGGCGGCGGTCTCCTCGAACCACTCCACGACCCGGGCCAGCTCGATCTCCTCCAGCTCCCGGCTGACCTGCGTGAACGACACCATGTCGGCGAACCCGACCGTGGTCATCGGACGCCCGGAGGGATCACCGCCCGCCCGGGTGGCCGCCGCCGCCATCGCGCGCGTCCCCGCCGCCGCGAGCTGCCGCCGCCACGCGTGCACCACCAGCGGCTCGAACTCGCCGATGTGCCGCTCGGCGATGTCCACGATCGTGTTCAGGGCGCTCTCGGACGCCTGCTCCCCCGGCTCCGGCGCGAGCATCCCCCGCAGCAGGTTCACCTGCCACTCGGCGAGCCGCGTCATCGTCTGCCCGAACGCCCGGACGAGCCGGATCACGCCGTCCTCGTCGAGGACCCCCTCCTCCATCAGCTCCCGGATACGGCACAGCGCCGAGATGTCACCCTCGGTGTAGGCGATGGCGTCGTCGGGCATCGACGGGTACCCGAACGCCCGCCACAGCCGCCCGGAGAACTCCCGGGTGACCCCCGACAGCCGGACGGCGTCGACCCGCGTGTAGCGCAGCTCGCCACCGAGCAGGAGCTCTTCGATCTCCTTCGGATCCGGCAATCCCGCTGCCATCCGCCCGCCCCTCAGTCCACCGGCATGGGCCCCGCCTGCGACGATATGACCCGGCACCACGATATATCCGTGCAGATCCGGAGGCTGTCGGGTGTTCCCACCAATGTTCACCGAACGTGGACGACGTCCCCCGCGCTGACCGTCGTCTCCCCGCGCGGGCCGTCCACGACGAGGCGGCCGGAGCCGTCGATGTCGCGCGCCGTCCCGCTCAGGGTCCCGCCTCCGGGCATCTCGACCCGGACCTCCCGGCCGAGCGTCACGCACAGGTCCTTGTAGGCGGTGCGCAGGCCGCTGGTCTCCGGGTCGCCGCCCAGCGCCGTCCACTCCCGGTACCAGGTCTCGAACCCGCGCAGGATCGAGCGCAGCAGCGGCGCCCGGTCGCTCAGCGGCGCGCCCTCGATCGCCAGGGACGTGGCCGTCGGCACCGGCAGCTCGGACTCCCGCAGCCCCACGTTCAGGCCGACCCCCACGACGAGCGCGTCCCCGGCCTTCTCCGCCAGGATCCCCGCCAGCTTCCGGTCCCCGACCAGCAGGTCGTTCGGCCACTTCAGCCGCGCGTCCACCGCCACGTCGCCGCCCTCGCCCGAGGACTCCGAGAACGCGGTCATCCGCCGGACGGCCGTGACCACCGCCACCCCCGCCAGCAGCGGCACCCACCCGAGCGAGGACGCGGGCACCTCGGGCCGCAGCAGCACCGAGAACATCAGCCCCGACCTCGGCGGCGCCGCCCACCGCCGTCCGAGCCGCCCGCGCCCGGCGGTCTGCACCTCGGTGACCAGCACCGTCCCCTCCGGCGCCCCGCCCCCGGCCGCCGCCGCGAGATCGGCGTTGGTCGATCCCGTCTCGGGCACCACCCGCACGTCCCGCCACAGCCCGCCCGGCCGGACGAGCGCCCCCCGCAACGCCCCCTCGTGCAGCGGCGGCCGGTCGAGATCCCCATATGAGCTCATGGGTTCATACTGCCGTGTTGTTGCATTGCCCTCGGCGTCGGTCGCCAGCGCTCCCTCCTTCAGCGGGCAATGCGTGCGATCGCTGGCATCGCTCCGAACTCGCCTGGCGGCTCGCTGCGCGATCAGGTCCTCGCTTCGCTCGTACCTGCCTTCGGACGCGATCGCTACGGTTCCTGGTCGTCGCGTGGCTGGAGTGGTGGCTGGGGTCCCTGCTTCCGGTGGCGGTGCGATTAGGGTGCGGGGCATGGACGGTGTGAGCGTTGCGCGGGACGGGCATGTGGTGGAGATCGTGCTGGACCGGCCTGAGGCGTTGAACGCCTTGTCCACGGCCATGGCCCGGCGGTTGGCGGCGGTGTGCCGGGAGGTCGCGGACGACCCGTCCGTGCGGGCCGTGGTGCTCTCGGCGGCGGGCGAGAAGGCGTTCTGCGTGGGGGCCGACCTCAAGGAGCGCAACGGGATGAGCGACGCGGAGATCTACGCGCAGCGGCCGGTGTTCCGGGCCGCGTTCGGCGGGGTGCTCGGGCTGCCGCAGCCGGTGGTCGCGGCGGTGCACGGGTACGCGCTCGGAGGCGGGTGCGAGTTCGCGCTGTCGGCCGACATGATCGTCGCGGACGAGACCGCCGTGTTCGGGCTGCCCGAGGTGGGCGTCGGGCTCGTGCCGGGCGGGGGCGGGACGCAGCTCGCGCTGCGCAGGCTCGGCCCCGGGCGGGCCGCCGACCTGGTGTTCACCGGGCGGCGCGTGAAGATCGACGAGGCCGTGGCGTACGGGCTCGCCGACCACCGGGTGGCCGCCGGGACGGCGCGCGAGGAGGCCCTCGCGATCGCCGGGCGGATCGCGCGGAACTCGCCCACCGCCGTCCGCGCCGCGAAGCGGGCCATGCGGCTCGGCGGGGGCGTGGGGCTCGACGCCGCGCTCGACCTGGAGGAGAACGCCTGGCGCACGGCGGCGTTCTCCCCCGACCGCCGGGAGGGCATCGCGGCGTTCAACGAGAAGCGGACGCCGAACTGGTCCTAGTCCAGCGTCTTCGCCAGGTGGACGACGTGGCGGCCGCCGATGTCCTCGCGTCCGCCGGGGAGGTAGCCGAGCGACTCGTACAGCGCGATGTTCCTGGTCATCAGCTCGTTGGTGTACAGGCGCAGCGCGGGGAGCCCCAGGTTGCGCGCGTGGTCCTCGGCGAAGGCCAGCAGGCTGCGGCCGATGCCCCGGCCGTGCCGGTCGGGGGCGACGGCGACGTTCTCCACCAGCAGCACGCCGTCCTCGGGGACGAGGACGATCAAGCCGTCGGGGCCTTCGCCCGTGACGAAGACGTTCCCCGCGTCGATCAGCGCGGCGTAGTCGGCGTCCATCGGCAGCGGGCGGGCGCCGATGACCTCGACCCAGGGGGCGTAGGCGGCCTGGACGATCCGCTCCACGCGGGCGCGGTCGTCCGGGGCGGCGGCTCTGATCGTCGCCATCAGCCGGTGTTCTGGAGCCCGGCGGCGACACCGTTCACCGAGAGCAGGAGCAGGGCCTCCAGATGGGCGCGCTCGCCCTCGTCGGTGACGTCGCCGGAGCGCAGCGCGGACAGCGCGCGCAGTTGCAGCAGCGACAGCGCGTCCACATAGGGGTTGCGCAGTTCGACGGCGCGCGACAGCACGCGGCGGTTCTCCAGCAGCCGGTCGTGGCCGGTGACCGCGAGGACGAGCGAGCGGGTGCGGTCGTACTCGGCGAGCACGGCCTCCGACAGCTCCGGGCGCTCGCCGAGGGCCAGGTAGCGCTCGGCGATCGCGCGGTCGGACTTGGCGAGGCTCATCTCGGCGTTGTCCAGCAGGGTGTTGAACAGCGGCCACGCCTCGTAGGCCTCGCGGAGTTCGGCGAGGTCGCGGCCGTCGCCCGAGACGGCGGCGAGGCCGCTGCCGAGCCCGTACCAGCCGGGGAGGTTGACGCGGGTCTGCGTCCACGCGAACACCCAGGGGATGGCGCGCAGGTCCTCCAGGCCGCGGGCGGCCTTGCGGCGGGCGGGGCGGGAGCCGATGCGCAGTTCGGCGATCTCCTCCAGCGGGCTGACCCGCGCGAACCAGGACGCGAAGCCCTCGGACTCGATCAGCGCCCGGAACGACGCCTTGGCCGCCTCGCCGATCTTGTCGGCGAGCGGGCGGAACCGCGCGGCGGCGTCGCGGGCGCGGTCCTGGACGGCGCCGGTGGAGGCCAGCAGCACGGCGCTGGTCACCTGCTCGACGTGGCGGTGCGCGATCTGCGGGTGGCCGTAGCGGGCGAAGATGACCTCGCCCTGCTCGGTGACCTTGAAGCGGCCCGCGACCGAACCGGGCGCCTGCGCGAGGATCGCGCGGTTGGCAGGGCCCCCGCCGCGGCCGAGCGAGCCGCCGCGGCCGTGGAAGAGCGTCAGCCTCACGTCGTGGTGCGCGGCCCACGCGGTGAGGGCCTCCTGCGTGTCGTAGAGGCGGAGGGTGGCGCTGGCCGGGCCGAGCTGCTTGGCGGAGTCGGAGTAGCCGAGCATGACCTCCAGCCGGCGTCCCGTCTCCTCCAGCCGGCGCCGGACGGCGGGGATCTCCAGCATGCCGTCGAGGACGTGCGGGGCGCGTTCCAGGTCCTCGCCGGTCTCGAACAGCGGGATCACGTCGAGGACGGGGGCGCCGTCGCCGAGCGAGGCGGCGAGCGCGTGCACGTTCGCGATGTCCTCGGCGGACCGGGTGAACGACACGATGTAGCGGTGGCAGGCCCGGACGCCGAAGCGCCGCTGGATCCACGCGACGACGCGGAGCGTGTCGAGGATCTCCTGGGTCGTCTCGCTCTGCTCGCCGCCGCCGTCCACCTCGGCGAGGGCCTTGGCGTGCAGTTCGGAGTGCTGGCGGATCTCCAGTTCGGCCAGGTGGAAGCCGAACGTCTCGACCTGCCAGATGAGCTGCTGGACGCGTCCGTACGCCTGGCGGGCCGCGCCCGCCTCGGCGAGGGAGTCCTGGACGGTCCGCAGGTCGGCGAGGAGGTCGTCCGGGGAGGCGTAGGCGAGGTCGGCGTCGCGGACGCGGGTCGCCGCGACGCGCGCGGCGGCGTAGAGCAGGAACTGGCGGTGCGGCTCCCCCGGCGACCGCTTGGTCATCTCCTCGATCCGGGCGGGCTGGGCGGTGCGCGCGGCGGCGAGGGCCTCGCGCAGCGCGGGCGAGGCCGGGGTCGTGGCCTCGTGCACGGTCAGCTCCCGCCCCACCCGGGCGCACGCGGCCTCAAGGGCGCGCAGGACGTGCTCGGACTGGATCATGACCGCGTCCCGGGTGACCTGGGCGGTCACGTACGGGTTGCCGTCGCGGTCGCCGCCGATCCAGCTCCCGAACCGCAGGTAGGGGCGGGCCTTCGGGGGGCGGGTGCCGGTGCCGTCGCCCTCCAGCGCCCGGTCGAGCGACCGGTAGACCTCCGGGACGACCCGGAAGATCGTCTCGTCGAACGCGGCCATCGCGGTGCGGACCTCGTCCAGCGGGTCCATCTGGGTGCCCCGGCGCAGCGCCGTCCGCCAGAGCAGGTCGATCTCCTCGCGGAGCCGCCGCTCGGCCTCCTCGCGCTCGCCCGCGCCGGGCCCCGCGTTCAGCCCGGTGAGCAGGTCGCTGATCCGCTGGATGGCGGTGACGACGGCGCGGCGGCGGGCCTCGGTCGGGTGCGCGGTGAAGACCGGACGGAACTCCAGGCCCTCGATGACCTCGGCGAGCCGCCCGTCGGCGGACGAGGCGCGGATCTCCTCCACGGCCGCGGCGACCGACCCGGGGACGGCGCCGCCGGTGTCGCGTTCCCGCAGGGTCCGGATGCGGTGGTGCTCCTCCGCCAGGTTGGTGAGGTGGAAGTACACGGTGAACGCGCGGGCCACCTGCTCGGCACGTTCCAGCGTCCAGCCGTCGACGAGCGCCGCGACCTCCTCGATGCCCGTCTCGCCCCGGCGGGCGGCGATCACGGCCCGGCGGAGCCGCTCGACGTCGTCCAGCAACTCCTGGCCGCCGTACTCGACCAGGCCGTCGCCGAGCATCGCGCCCAGCAGCCGGACGTCGCGGCGCAGCGGTTCCGGCATGTCCTGGCGGAGGATGTCACGTGTCTTAGCCACCCGCCCAGCGTAGTGAGCGGGCCGCCCGGCCCGTCCCGCCGGACCCCGGGCACCGCTCCCGGCTCCTGTGGGGCGCCCCCACACCCCCGGGACGGGCCCGGTCCGCCCGTGCGGTTACTCTGGCGCGCATGGCGATGCAAGCCCCTGACCCCTCGGCGGCCCCCGACGTCCACACGACCGCGGGCAAGATCGCGGACCTGGAGCGGCGGCGGTCCCAGGCGGTGCACGCCGGGTCCGCGCGCGCCGTCGAGAAGCAGCACGCCAAGGGCAAGATGACGGCCCGCGAACGGGTCGCCGCGCTGCTGGACGAGGGCTCGTTCGTCGAGTTCGACGAGATGGCGCGGCACCGCTCCACCAACTTCGGGATGGAGAAGGACCGCCCCTACGGCGACGGGGTGGTCACCGGGCACGGCACCGTCGACGGGCGCCCGGTCGCGGTCTTCAGCCAGGACTTCACCGTCTCCGGCGGCTCGCTCGGCGAGGTGTTCGGCGAGAAGATCTGCAAGGTCATGGACCACGCGGTGAAGGTCGGCTGCCCGGTCATCGGCATCAACGACTCCGGCGGCGCGCGGATCCAGGAGGGCGTGGTCGCGCTCGGCCTCTACGCCGAGATCTTCAAGCGCAACGTGCACGCCTCCGGCGTGATCCCGCAGATCTCGCTGGTCATGGGCCCGTGCGCGGGCGGCGCCGTGTACTCCCCCGCGATCACCGACTTCATCGTCATGGTCGACAAGACCTCCCACATGTTCATCACCGGCCCCGACGTGATCAGGACGGTCACCGGGGAGGAGGTGAGCATGGAGGAGCTGGGCGGCGCGCACTCGCACAACTCCCGGTCCGGGGTGGCGCACTACCAGGGCTCGGACGAGGACGACGCGATCGGCTACGTCAAGGCGCTGCTGTCCTACCTGCCGTCCAACAACCTGTCCGACGCGCCGGTGTTCGACGCCCCCGCCGACCCGTCGGAGCTGGACGAGGAGCTCGACGCCCTCATCCCCGACTCGCCGAACCAGCCCTACGACATGCACACCGCCATCGAGCACGTGCTGGACGACGGCGAGTTCCTGGAGGTCCAGGAGAAGTTCGCGCCCAACATCATCGTCGGGTTCGGGCGGGTCGAGGGCCACTCGGTCGGCGTCGTGGCGAACCAGCCGATGCAGTTCGCCGGGACGCTCGACATCGCCGCCTCCGAGAAGGCCGCCCGGTTCGTCCGGACGTGCGACGCGTTCAACATCCCCGTGCTGACGTTCGTGGACGTCCCCGGCTTCCTCCCCGGCACCGACCAGGAATGGAACGGGATCATCCGGCGCGGCGCGAAGCTGCTGTACGCCTACGCCGAGGCGACCGTCCCGCTGGTCACGGTGATCACGCGGAAGGCGTACGGCGGCGCCTACGACGTCATGGGCTCCAAGCACCTCGGCGCCGACGTCAACCTCGCCTGGCCGACCGCGCAGATCGCCGTGATGGGCGCGCAGGGCGCGGTCAACATCCTGTACCGGCGCGAGCTGGCCGCCGCCGACGACCCCGACGCCCGCCGCGCCGAGCTGGTCACCGAGTACGAGGACACGCTCGCCAACCCCTACATCGCCGCCGAGCGCGGCTACGTCGACAACGTGATCAAGCCGTCGGAGACGCGCGGGCAGGTCGTGCGGGCGCTGCGGGCACTCCGGGAGAAGCGCCGGACGCTGCCGCCCAAGAAGCATGGGAACATCCCACTGTGACCGTTCCGAGGGGGTTCCGGTGAGCGACGACAGGCCCGAGCGGCCGTTCCTCCAGATCGTGCGGGGTGAGCCGTCCGCCGAGGAGGTCGCGGCGCTCGTCGCCGTGCTGACCGCCCGCGCGCGGGCCTCCGCCCAGGCGCCGGACGGCGCCGACACGCCGCGGCCCTCCCGCTGGGCCGACCGCTCCCGGCTCGTCCGGGGGACGGCGGCCGGGGTGGCCACCCCGCGCGGCCCCGGCGCCTGGAAGGCCGCCGCACTACCGCGCTGAGCACGGCACCGGGGGACGGCGAGGGGACGACAAGGGGGATCTCGGCACCTCACGGGCACGCGAGGTGACGGCGCCTAGGGACATGTAACCGTGGTTCGCGCCCAGTGAGGGCTCCGGCACGAATAAGGTGGAAGGCCATGGCCACCTCGGAGTTCGTCCCACAGCCCGCGCGATACGCCATATTCGTCGACGCGGGATACCTCTACGCGGCCTCCGGGGCCCTGCTGCTCGGCTGCGGTTCACGGCGCGAGTACCGGGTCGCCGCCGAGAAGCTGATCAAGGCGCTGACCAGCCATGCCGACGACAAGCTGCTCGGCGAGCTGCTGCGCGTCTACTGGTTCGACGCCGCGCCCAAGCGGCAGCCGACCGTCGACCAGCGGGTCATCGCCAACCTGCCGCTGGTGAAGCTGCGCCTGGGCAACCTGAACGCGCAGGGCCAGCAGAAGGGCGTGGACGCCCAGCTCCGCGCCGATCTGGAGGCCCTCGCCCGGCACCGCGCGATCACCGACGCGGTGCTGCTCGCCGGCGACGAGGACATGCTGCCCGCCGTGGAGGCCGCGCAGCGCTACGGCGTCCGCGTGCACCTGTGGGGGGTCGAGCCGACGCACGGCTCGAACCAGGCCGAGTGGCTGGTGTGGGAGTCCGACACGGTCGAGGTGCTGCCCGCCGACTTCCTGCGCCCCTACTTCACCAAGGCCAAGGTGCTGCCCGTCCCCGCGCCCGGCACCGCCGCCGCCGTCCGGGACGCCGCCGACGCCGCCGCCGCGCAGCGCGCCACGCCCGCCGTCCCCTCGCCGTCGCAGGTGTTCGCGGGACGCCCCCCGGCGATCAAGCCGGCCCCGGCGCCCGCGCGCACCCCCGTCCCGGTGGGCGCGGCCCCCGCGACGCCCGCCACCGTCGCCGCGTCGATGAACAACGCCGCTGCCGCCGCCTCCGACGGCAAGCTCGGCCCCGACCGCGACCACATGCTGGAGATCGGCGAGCATGTCGCACAGAAGTGGATCTTCGAGCGGGGCCGCGACAACATCCGCGACCTGCTGCCGGGGCCGATCCTGCCGCCCGTCATCGACAAGGAGCTGCTGATCGAGGCGGAGAAGGAGCTCGGCGGGTCGCTGCGCCCCTACCAGGAGGCCCGCACCTGGCTGCGGGACGGCTTCTGGGAGCGCGTCTACCGCGAGTTCGGCATCGGGATCGGCAAGTCCGACTGACCCGGCGGGGCGTCGCGGCCGCCGCGGCCGCGCCCTGCCCGCCGACACGTCTTGCGATTACTCGGACACACGGAGTCGCGCGCCGGTACAGTCCCCGCCGGGAAGGGGGACCCGCGCATGCGACGACGATCACCTGCCGCCGCGCTCGCCGTGGGCGTGCTGGTCGTGGCCACGGCACTCGCCGGATGCGAGTCGCCCGTCCCGTTCCACCCGCCCGGGGAGGGGCCGGCGGACGGCCCGGTGGTGGACCTCGGCGGGGCGGCGCCCTACGTCCGGACGAGGCCGCCCGCCACGGGCGCCCCGGATCCGGAGGCGCCCCTGCCCTCGCCACCGCCCGGCGGCGGCGCGACCGGCGGTGCGCTGGCCCGGCCGAGCACCTCGCCGGTGCGGCTCTACGTCGCGAACGGACCGGTGATCGACGTCATCGACCCGGTGGCGGCGCGGATCGTCCAGCGGATCGGCGCGGGCCCGGCCACCGCGCGGGTCGTCCCGTCCTTCGACCTGCGGCGGCTGTGGGCGACCGACCTCGCGCACGGGACGCTGACGCCGGTCGGCCCGCGCAGCGGCGCGCGGGGCCGCGCGGTCGCCGCCACCGAACCCGCCGGCCTCTACTTCACCCCGGACGGGCGGGACGCGCTCGTCCTCGCCGGGCGGGCGCGGCGGCTCGACGTCCGCGACCCGCGCACGATGCGCCCCCGCCTCTCGGTGCCGCTGCCCTGCGCGGCCGCACACGCCGACTTCACCCCGGACGGGGCGTCCCTCCTCGCGAGCTGCGCAGGGGCGGGGCGGCTCCTCCGGGTGGACGTCGCGCGCCGCCAGGTCACCGGGACCATCCGGCTGCCGGACGGCGCGCGGCCCGGTGACCTGCGGCTCTCCCCCGACGGTGCGCGCTTCTACGTCGCCGACCCGGCCAGGGGCGGGGTGTGGGTGATCGCCGCCCGGCCGACGGTCGGGCCGCCCGGGTTCGTGCCGACCGGGCCGGGCGCGCGGGGCCTCGCGCTCGACCGGGACGCGCGGCGCCTGTTCGTCGTCGGCGACGCCGCGCTGACCGCGCTCGACCTCGCCGGAGGCGGCGTCGCCGCGCGCTGGCCACTGCCGCGCGGCGGCTCACCCGCGCCGGGCGGCCTCTCGGCGGACGGCGCGGAGCTGTGGCTCGCCGACGCCGCCGGGATGGTCTACGCCGTGTCCACCCGGACGGGCCGGACGCTCCGCCAGGTATGGGTGGGCGGACGCCCGTCGGCGCTGCTCGTCCACCCGCAGCCGGGGCGGTACTCGCTCGGCGGCACCGGCCTGTACCGGTGAGCCGGCGCCGGTCGGTCAGCGTTGGTGGGTCAGCGTTGGTGGGTCAGCGCCGGTGGGTCAGCGGGAGCCGACGCGGTGCCAGCCCGGCAAAAGCTCCTCGACCAGCGCCTCCGTCTCGGGCTGGAGCCCGCCGAACATCGGGTCGTGGGCGATCCGGGAGCGCATCTCGTCCACGATGACCCCGATCTGCGCGACGTCACCGGACGCGTGGGTCGCGCGGAGCAGGTCGCGCCACAGGCCCTCGTCGTCGGGCGCGAGCCGCAGCCCGGCGCGGGCGGCGCCGACCGCGCCGTGCGGGTCGCCCTCGTCCAGCCGCAGCACGACGAGCCGGTGCGCGACGTCCACGACCCGCGCCGCCGCCTCGTACTCCAGGTCGTGCGAGGCCAGCCAGGAGTAGCGGCCGCGCGGGCGGTCGGCGAGCAGCGGGCCGCGCACGAGGTCCAGCGCGTAGGACATGTAGGCGGCCTCGGAGGCGGGCTCGGCCGCCGACCGCCACACCAGCCAGCGGAACACCGCGAGGTCGACGCGGACCTCCGAGCCGAGCTTGATCCGCCCCCGGTCGTCGTAGTACAGGTTCGGGCGGCCGCGCGTGTCGCGGCCGAGCCAGTCCGACACGCGCGCCACGGACGCGTCGCGGACGGCGGCGGTCACCCCGCGCGGCCAGATCGCGCCGGCCAGCACGGTCGGGTGCACGCCGTTCGGATGCGCGGCGAGGTAGACCAGCAGCTCGGTGCACAGGTCGCGGCGGTCCTCGTCCATCGGTCCGGGCGCCTCGACCTCGATCGGGCCGAGCAGCCGCACCTGCGCCGAGGACCGCTGCGCGGCGGGCGGCTCCTCGCCGCCGGCCGGCTCGGGCAGCGGCACCGCGTCGAGCCGCCCGGCGGTCCGGAACAGCTCGAACACACCGTGGTAGTGCTCCTCCGGGACGAGCTGCGCGGCGACCTGGAAGCCGAGGACTCCGGCGTGCAGGCGCCCGGCGGCGTCGATGTCCCACGTCCAGGTGGCGCCCTGCACCTCGCCGGGGACGATGTAGCCCGCCGCCATCCGGGTGCCGGTGCGGGCCAGCGCGACCAGCCGGTCGGCCTCCTGCTCCGACGGCGGGTCCGCCATGATCAGGTAGTGCGGCATCCACGCCTCGCCGAACACGCCCCGGCTCCGCCCGGTGAGGACGGAGTCGACGCCGGAGGCGGCGAGCGCCTGCCGCACCTCCTCGGTGCGGCCCTCCAGCTCCGGCATCGCGTCGGCGAGGTTCGGGACGGCGCGGATCCGGTCGGGCGCGATCTCCGCCATGCCCTCGCCGAACTCCGTCCCGAACCCGACGAGCGTGATCCGCATGTGGTCGGACCAGCGGTTGGTGGCCAGCTCCAGCGCGATCGCGGCGAGCGCGGCGCGGCGGGTGTCGGCGGGGCCGCGCAGCGCGATCAGGCCGTGCGCGGCCTCCAGGTCGACGAGGATGCGGCCGTTGTCGTTCGTGCCGATCGACACGAGCCCGGGATAGGGGGCGAGCACGTCGCCCGCCCCGGCGGCGGGGTCGGCCGCCTCGACGGCGTCCAGGTCCTCCGCGCGCAGCCGCCACACCTGGCCGTCGTCGAACGCCTGCCAGGGCGCGGGCGGGTTGCGGTCGGCGGGCGCGATCCACAGGTCCAGGCTCTCGACGCCGAGGTGCACGCCATAGACGGTGGGCAGCGCGCGGCCCCCGGCGGCCATGGACTTCGACAGGTGCCGCAGCCCGAGGTCGAGGAGCCGCGCGGCGGACGCGTCGGCGCCCAGGCGCAGCGCCCGCTCGACCTCCGCCGCCGCCCCCTCCGGCCGGACGGCCATGTGCCCGAACGCGCGGTTCCACATCTGGACGCGGCGCCGCCGCCCGAGCACGGTCAGCAGCCCGGCGGCCAGCAGCGAGGCGGCCGCGAGCCCGTGCGGCCAGCCGAGGTCGAACGAGCCGTCGTGCTCCTGCGCCGAGGAGTTCCGGCCGGGGACCGACGCGCCGCCGCTCCCGGCCCCGCCGGTCATCTCGCCGGACGGCCCGTCCGCGCCGCCGCCCGCGGGCGGCATCCGCCGCGGATCGGCGTGCTGCTGGGCGGGGCCCTGCTGCCCCGGGGTCTGCGGTGCTGGAGTGTGCGGTGCCGGGGTGTGCGGTGCCGGGGTCTGCGGAGCGGGGGCGTGCGACGCGGGAGGCCGCGCGGGCGCGGGCTCGGCCGGGGCGGGCTTGGAGGGCGCCGGCCTGGAGGGCGCGGGCTTGGAAGGGGCCGGGTCCTTGTCGGGGACGGCGTGCCCGTAGCGGTAGTACTCGTCCAGGTCCTGGAGGGGGATGACCTTGGCGCCCCTGGCGTCCGCCGGCATCTCCAGCACCCAGCCGGGGCGGATCAGGCTGGCGTGCGTGAGCCTGCTGCCGTCCGGCTGGACGCGGTTCTTGTTGAGGTCGTGGATCTCCTGGTAGCGGCGCCCGTCCCCGAGGCACTTCTCCGCGATCTCCCAGAGGCTCTCGTGGTGGCGGCCCTCCGGCGGCTGCACCCGGTAGATCTTGGTGGTGCGGTTCTCCGCGGGGCTCGCGGTGAGCGGCTCCGCGACGTCGCCGGGCGCCGCCGCCGGGCGCTCCGGCGCGTCCGCGACCCGGTGGAACTCCTGCGCCTGCGGCTGGGCCTGCGGTCGCGCCGCAGCCGCCGCGCGCTGCTGCGTCAGCCCGCCGCCGCCCGAGAACGCGGGCATGATGACCGACGTCGCGGTGAACAGCAGCAGCGCCGTCACCACGAGCCGGTGGACGAGCGACTGCGTCCCGCCCGCGAGCGGCACCCGCGCGGGCACGCCGACGCCCCGGATCCCCGCGTACACCTCGACGACCACGCACGCGGTGAGCTGGGCCCAGGCGAGCCACACCAGCACGACCAGCACCGTGATGAGCGCGCCCGGCCCGAGCCGGTGCGTGAGGTCGGACGCGGCGGGCATCCCGTCGGGGAGCGCCGAGCCGAAGAACGTCAGCAGCGCGTAGGGGACGCCGCCGACCAGCGCCGCCAACGCGAGCATCGCGCCGATGCCCGCCGCGACGTCGCCCGCGCTGCGCCGCCGCCCGCGCGGGGGCGTCATCCGTTGGGGCGTCCTCCGCCCGTGCCCTGTCACCATCGCGTCGCCGCCGTTCGCCGGTCCCTGGACGTCGCCGTACCAATCGTAGACACGCGAGTCATCGGTCGTCGCCTCCCGTGACGGGATGGGCCGTCGCGCTGGAGGACATCTGGAACGCCCCGAAACCGGGGATGATGCCGAGGAACTGGGGTTCGACGCGGATCTCGACGGTCACCGAGACCTCCCCCTCGTCGGCGTCGCAGCGGGACGCGGCGACCTGGTCGCGGTAGACGTCGAGCAGGTCGCACGCGGCGGCGCGGGCCCGGTCCGGCGCGAGCACAGGCTTGCCCGTGTCGCGCAGCGCCGCGGTGTCGATCTCGTTGGCGCCCGCGCGGGCCGCCTGCTCGGCCATGTCGGCGGCGCGCTGCCGGGCGTGGATCGCGAGCCCGCCGTCCACGAGCAGACCCGCGAGCATGAACACGACCGGGGTGAACAGCACGACGTACATCGCGACGGACCCGCGCCCGCGACGCGGCGCGGCGACCCGGCGGCGCAGTGCCCTCACCATCAGGGATCGACCCCGCCGTCGCCGTCGCCGCCCTCGCCCTCGCCGTCGCCGCCCCGGAAGGTGTAGGTGTCGACGGGCGCGAGCGCGCGCCCCTGGAGCCGCTTGGACCCGGGGAGCCCGATGAACGACAGGTCGCCGAGGTCGACGTCGCAGATGATCGTGACCTCGACGCGTCCGCCCGGCCGCCAGTCCTTCACGTCGGTGCTGACGGAAGGCCCGCCCGAGCACCAGTCGTGGCCGCGCAGGCCCGCCGTGGCCGCCTCCTCCGCGAGGTCCTGCGCGGACGGGGCGCTGCGGGCGATGGACGCGGCGCGCGCACCGTCCCGCGCGGCGCCGTCCACCTGGCTCTGGGCGTCCACCATCCGCCCGGCGCCCGCCAGGAACAGCAGGAACGCGACGAACAGCGGGGTGACCAGCACCATCTCCAGCGACATCGAGCCGCGCTCGCGGACGGCCCGGGGCAGGCGGATCATCGTGCGGACTCCTGGCAGGCGACGCCGTCGCCGACGTCCGGGCGGAAGCACTCGATCGGCCCGCGCGAGCGCTGCGACACGTGGAACGTCATGAACGGGATGACGCGGACCGCCTCGCCGCTCACCTCGACCCAGCGCTCGTCGTCCTCCTCGCCGGTCCGCACCTGGAGGCCGCCGAGCAGGTTGGGGCCGACCTTGCGGACATCGCCCTCGGCCTGCCGGGACGCCGCGTCCTGCCACCCGCCGCCGACCGGCTGCGTGCGGGCGACGCGGGCGCCCGACTGCGCGGCGGCGAGCGCGACGTGCCGCGCGTGGTAGACCATCGCGAACTGCACGACGGCGAGCATCACGAAGATGAGGATCGGCGTGAGCAGCGCCCACTCCATCGACGACACCCCGGAGTCGGACCGGATCCGCCGCCGCAACTCGCGCAGCCTGCGCGTGCGGGGCCGCACGGCGGTCAGCCCGTCTTGATGCTGTCGGCCTTCTCCGTGATCTTCTTCTGGATCACCGCGCCGATCGTGATCGCGATCAGCGCGAGGATCGCGGTGATGATCGCCCATTCGATGGCGGACGCGCCGCGCCCGCGCTCCTCCCGCGAGCGCAGCCGCGCCAGCCGGGCGCCGAGCACGGCTCTCAGGTAGAGAACGGACGGGTCGTTCAGGGGGTTGAGCGGACTCATCGTGGCACCTCCAGGAGGTCGCGGGGTCGGGCGGGCGTCATGAGGCGAGCACCCGCATGAGGGCCGGGTAGGCCAGGAAGATCAGGAATCCGGCGCACAGGAACAGCTGCGCGACCAGCATCGACTGGGACCGCTCGCCGGCCTTGCCCTCCAGGTCCGACAGCTCGCGGCTGCGCATCGAGGCAGCGCGCGCGGCCAGCGACTTGCGGATCTGCGCGCCGTCGTCGGCGACGAGCGCGAGCGCCCCCGCGAGGTCGCGCAGCTCGGCGACGTCGAGGTCGTCGCCGAGGCGGCCGAGGGCCTGCCAGGGGGTCTGGCCGGTGATGCGGGCGTTGCCGAGCGCGTCGCGGATGCGGTGCATCGCCCAGCCCTCGCCGACGTTCGAGGCGGTCATCAGCGCCTCGGGGACGCCGCGCCCGCCCGCGAGGTTCATCGAGACCAGGTCGAGGAACGCTCCCACGACATGCCGGAAGTCCTGGCGGCGGGCCTGCGCCTCCTGCCGGAGCTGCATGTCGGGGAGGAAGAAGAACACGAGCGCGAACAGCAGCCCGACCCACGCGGGGACCTGCACCGACGAGCCGAGCCCGAGCAGCGTGAACCACGCGACGAGCACCGGGATGAACAGCAGCGCCGCCGAGGGCAGCAGGAACTTGGTCGCGAGGAACCCCTCCAGCGACCGCTCGGTGATCGCGAGGTCGGCGCGGATCGAGCGGAGCTTCCAGCCGCGCGCCTCGCAGAACCGGACCAGCTCGCGGCCGACCTTCGCGCGCGTCCCGCCGACCCGCTCCAGCGTCGGGGACGCGCGCCCGGCCTGGGCCTCCTCCAGGTCGCGGCGGCGCGCCGCGTCCAGCGCCGCCATCCGCGCGGCGAGCCCGGGACGCGCCGGGAACAGCGCCCTGACCAGCAGGTACAGGCCGCCGCCGATGATCGCCCCGGCGACCATCGCGCCGGTCACGAGCCGCCTCCGCCCGCGTCCATGGTGTGCCGGCCGCGCAGCGGGAGCTCCTGCGAGCCCGTCGCGGACGCGGCGCCCTGCCAGCCCGCGACCGTGCTCGGCACCTCGCCGGGCACGCCCGGCTGGGCCCTGCGCGGCTCGCTGAGGAACCGTCCGGGCAGCTCGTACTTCGCCAGCCGCCGCAGCCACAGGAACGCCGCCGCGTACAGCGCGACGACCACGCACAGGACGAGCTGCCCGAGGAAGTCGTCATAGGGCTCGACGTAGGAGTGGTTGAACACGGCGAGGCCGAGCGCCGTCCCGACCGAGACGCCGACGACGATGCGGACGCTGCGCCGGGTGGAGCGCCGGTCGGCCTCGACGCGGCGGCGCATGTCCAGCTCGGCGCGGGCGGAGTTCGCGAGCGCGCCGAGCATGTCGCGCAGGCCGGGGCCGCGCAGCTTCGCGTTCAGCACCAGCGCCGCGATCACGAGGTCGGCGGACGGGTCGTTCAGGTCGTCGGCGAACCGGCGCAGCGCGTCCGGCATCGGGACGCGGGTGTGCAGCCGGTCGACCAGCCCGCGCAGCGGCTGCGCGATGGCGGGCGCGGCGGCGCGCTGCGAGGCGGGGATGGCCTGTTCTAGCCCGACCGCGCCCGCGATCGTGTCGCGCAGCGACTCGGTCCACGCGGCGAGCGCCTCCAGCCGCGCCATGCCCCGGCGCTCCTCGGCGGCACCGCCCGCGAGGCCGTCCCAGCCGAGGACGAGCACGCCCGTCCCGGCGGCGGCGATCGGCCAGCGGGTCACCACCAGCACCGCCGCCCCGGTGATGACCGCGACGGCCGTCCGGGTGGTCAGCGTGCGGACGAGTTCCTCGCGGCTGCGCCCGCGCACCGGGCGCGTCCGCACCGGCAGCCCGCGCAGCGCGAGGACCAGCAGCACGATCCCGCCGCCGGCCACGGAGCCCGCGATGACGGCGAACATCACGTCCGGCGTGCCCATCACCGGCCTCCGCTTCGACCGGGCGGCGTCCTCACCACGGTGTTCTCACCACACACCCCCGGACGGGTCGTAGCCGTGCTCGGCCAGCTCGTTCGCGCACGCGATCGGCGCGGCGGGGACGGCATGCCCCTCAGGACCGAGCGCGAACACCTCCGAGGACAGGACCCGCCCGTCCACGCCCGTGACCTCCCGGACGCTCGCGACGTAGCGGCGCAGCCGCCCGCCGGTGGCGTAGTCGTTGTGCTTCTCGATGAACACGACGAAGTCGATGGCGCCCGCGATCAGCATGTGCGTCGCCTCGACCGGCAGCCGCTCCTCCGACTGGATCGCGTAGGTGGCGACGCGGTTGAACACCTCCACCGAGGAGTTCGCGTGGATCGTGGACAGCGAGCCGTCGTTGCCCTGCGTCATCGCGTTCAGCATCGTGACGATCTCGTCGCCGAGCACCTCGCCGACGATCACCCGGGACGGGTTCATCCGCAGCGACCGGCGCACCAGCTCGGCCATCGAGATCGCGCCCTGCCCCTCGGAGTTCGGCAGCCGCTGCTCGAAGGCCACGCAGTTCGGGTGCAGGTCGGGGAAGGCGTCCAGGCCGAGCTCCAGCGCCCGCTCGACGGTGATGAGCCGCTCGTGCGCCGGGATCTCGTTGGCGACCGCGCGCAGCAGCGTCGTCTTCCCCGCGTTGGTCGCGCCCGCGATCATGATGTTCTTGCGGGCGTGCACGGCGGCGCGGAAGAAGTGGCCGAGCTCCGGGCTGAACGTGCCGTTGCCGACCAGGTCGGCGAGGAACACCTTGCCGAGGCGGGCGCGGCGGATCGACAGCGCGGGGCGGACGGTCACGTCCATCACCGCCGAGAGCCGCGACCCGTCGGGCAGCCGCAGGTCGAGCTGCGGGTTCGCGGTGTCGAACGGGCGCGAGGACAGCCCGCTGTAGGCGGCGAGGATCTGGATCAGCTCGACCAGCTCCTCGTCGCTCTCGGCGACCGGCTCGCCCATCACCTCGCGCCCGTCGGCGTAGCCGATGAACACCCGGTCGCAGCCGTTGACGTCGATGTTCTCGATCTCGGGGTCCTCCAGCAGCGGCTGGAGCCGGCCGACGCCGAACAGCGCCGCGTGCACGCCCGCCGCGAGGGCCTCTTCCTCCTCGGCGTTCGGCGGCCGGCGGCCCGAGGTGATCTCGCCGCGCGCGAACTCCTCCAGCACCTGCCCGATCAGCGCGCGGGCGAACTGCCGCTCGTCCTCCCCGGTCATCGGCGGCATGCCGTGCGCGGCGTCGAGGCGGCGCTGCTGCGCGAGGCGGTCGCCGACCTCCTGGCGGAGCCGCTTGACGAGACCGTGGTCCATCTACCGGTCCCCCTTCTCGCCGCGCCCGCCCGCAGGGACCTGCTCGCCCGCGTACCCGGCCCCGGCGGGGACGCCGTGCACGCCGGGCGAGGAGTCGGCGGGACGTCCCGGGGCGGGGCCGTAGGGCGCGGCGGGCGCGGGCTGGAGCCGTCCGACCAGGTCGGCGGCGACCTCGCGGGCGGAGCGGATCAGCAGCGAACGGTCCAGCCGGCCGCCCCAGCTTCCCGACAGCAGCGCGGCGCCCTTCGGGTCGAGCGCCAGCCCGCCGAGCACGGTGACGGTGGGCGGCGGCGGACCGGCGGGCTCGGCGCCCGCGTCCCCCGGCGACCGTCCGCGCGCACCGGCGACGATGCGGTCGACCTCGGCGATCGAGCCGCGGAAGTCCCTCGGGTCGGCGAGCACGAGCACGCCGAGCGGCGGGCCGCCGCGCAGGTCCTCCGACAGCGCGGCGACGCGTTCGCGCAGGTGCGCGACCTGCTCCAGCGTCGCCCGCGTCAGCAGGACGACGAGGTCGGCCTCGCGCAGCAGGTCGGTCAGCGGCGTGCCCGCGCCGAGCCGCCCGCAGTCGACGATCACATCGACGGGGGCGAGGCCGGCGAAGGCGCGGCCGAGTGGGCCCCACAGCCACGTCATGGCCTGCGCCTGCTCGGCGTTGGTGAGCCCGACCAGCACGTCCAGCCCGCCGACGAGCCGCTGGCAGTGCTCGGCGACCTGCTCGGGGCGCAGCCCGCGCCGGGCGGTCGCGGCGAGGCTGAGCAGCCCGCGCGACGGGTTCAGCATGCCGCCGTCGCGGTCCTGCTCCTGGCCTCCCCGGCCGGAGTCGGACGGCGCGGCGGGCAGCCGGTACACCAGGTCGCCGCCCGCCTGGTCGCACTCGGCGACCAGCACGGGACGCGGCCACACGGCGCCGAGGGCCACGGCCGCGGTGGTGACGCCCGGCGCCCCCTTGTCGGCCGCGAGCGCGATGAGGGCCACGGTCAGTTCCCGCCTGTGGCAGGGGGCCGCGCGCCGGGCCCCTGGGTTCCGGGGTTCTGCGTGCCCGGGTTCTGCGTCCCCGGGTTCTGCGTGCCGCCCGGCTGCTGCGGGGGCGGGGCCTCCTCGGTGGCGGGCGGCTGCTTGCCCGCGGGCGGCTGCGCGACCTTCGTCCCCTCCGGGACGAGCGCGAGCGCGACCGTCCCGGCGGACGCGGCCTGGGTGAGCAGCGGCGCGTCGGCGGGCAGGACGGCGACGTCCACCGACGTCTGGTCCGAGCGCAGCCGGTCGCCGCCGCCGCGTCCGACGCCGACGACGACCGCGTCCGCGGACAGCACGGTTCCGGCGCGGGGGCCGCCGCTCGTCCCGCCGCCGACCGCGTAGAGCGTCACCCGCCTGCCGGTCTCGACGTCGCGCGCCGGAAGCTGGCCCGGTTTGAGCGCGAGCCCGACGACGACCCGGCCCTTGGCCGCGTCGTCCGCCCGGCTGATCATGGAGTTGGTCAGCAGCGCGCCCTTCACCAGCGGGACGGCCGCGTAGTAGCGGCCCACGTTCTGCCGCTCCGACCAGTTGATGTACTGGATGCCGGTGTCGCCGACCGGCACCTCCTCCAGCGCGCCCGGCGGGATGCGCTGCCCGGCCGCGACCGGCTGCGCGATCCGGATCGCCGACACCCGCTGGCCGCTCGCCATCACGAGGTAGGCGCTGGCGAGCGCGCCGCCGAGGATCAGCAGCACCGCGAGCGCGGCGAGTGCCGGCTTGCGCTCGCGCGGGGACGTGGGGAGCCGCTGCCCGCCCGAGGTCCCGAGTCCGGACCGGCCCAGCCCCGCTGTGCCGCCCGGCGGGCTCGCCGAGACGGTCGACTGGTTGGACTTCATGCGCTCGCCACGAGCTCCTTCCCGCACCGCTTTCCCGGACCGCGGGGGCCTCGCGCCGCGAGGTCTCCGCATCACCGAGCGATCCATGCTTGCGGTGCCGACGACGCCACGTCAATGGATTCGGTGAGGTGAAGCGCCCGCCCGGCGGAGCGCACCGCCGTGACCTGCGATTCCCCCGGTCACTTCGTGACTTACCACCAGTCACACGAGTCACTGACCACATTCAGGATCAAACGGATGCCGTGGGACGGCGCCCCGGTGCGGTGTCCGGTGCGGTGTCCGGGCGCGAGTCGCCACCCCGCCGGAGGCCGGGTAATTAAGCTGTGCACGGCGGCGCGGAGGACGGCGCGGAGGGCCGCGCACAAGGAGGGCACGGATGCGGATCTCGTTCACGGCGCTGACCGGCGGCGGGCCACGGGACGTCGTGATCACCGTGGACTCCGGCGCCACCGTGGACGGCGTCGCGCGGTCGCTGTCGACCACGCTCGACGAGCGGCCGGTACCCCGCTTCTCCAAGGACGCCCAGCAGGCGGAGGCCGAGCGGAAAGCGCTGTGGATGGACGGGCGGATGCTCGACCCGCAGGCCCTCGCCGTCAAGGAGCTGCGCGACGGCGCGGTCGTCGCGGTCGAGCGGCGCGGCGCCGCCGCCACCGTGCGGGCCGAGCCGTCCGGGCTCGTGGAGGTGCGCGTCGTCGGCGGTCCGGCCGCCGGGTCGGTGCACCGGCTCGGGCTCGGCGTCGCCACGGTCGGCTTCGGCGACGACGTCGACGTCCGGCTGGACGACCCGTCGGTGCCCGCCCGGTCGCTGCGGATCACGGTCGGGGTGGAAGACGTGCTGGTCGAGCCGTCGGCGATGACGCGGGCCGCCCTCGACGGCGAGCCGCTGGCCGATCCCGCGCGCTGGCCCGCCGGGGGGCTGCTGTCGGTCGGCTCCAGCGTGCTCGCGCTGATGCCGAGCGCCGCGCCCGACACGCACCTGGAGCCGCTGCCCGAGGGCGGGCTGGCGTTCAACCGCCCGCCCCGGCTGAACCCGGGGAGCCACGTCCGGTCGCTGGAGGTGCCCGAGCGCCCCGAACGCAACCCGCGCGAGCGGCTCCGGTTGTTCGGCGCGCTGCTGTTCTCGGTGTTCGGGCTGGTCATGGCGTTCGCGATGGGCCAGTGGTGGTGGGCCCTGTTCGCGCTCGCCTGGCCGGTGATGACGGTCGGCGAGTGGATCGGCGACCGCATGCACGGGCGCAAGTCGTACAAGAAGGCGCTGAAGGAGTACCAGCGCAAGGCAGGCGAGTTCGACGGGGAACTGGAGCGGCTGCGGCGCGAGGACCAGGCCGAACGCCGCGCCCTTTACCCCGACCCCGCCGAGGTGCTGCTGACCGCGACCGGCCCCCGGCGGCGGCTGTGGGAGCGCCGCCGCGACGACCCCGACGCGCTGCACCTGCGGCTCGGCCTCGCCGACCTGCCCGCGCGGATCGAGCTGACCGGCGACGTCCCGGTCCCGGTCGCGAAGCAGGTGCCGGTCGCGCTGCCGCTCGCGCAGCTCGGGGTGCTCGGGCTCACCGGCCCGCGCCCCGCCTCCCGCGCGCTCGCCCGCTGGATCGTCGCGCAGGCCGCCGCCCTGCACAGCCCCCGCGACCTCGCCGTCGTCGTGCTGTCGGCCGACGCCGAGGCGGGCGAGGAGTGGAACTGGGTGCGCTGGCTGCCGCACTGCGCGCCGCGCGAGGGCGAGGACTGCGTGGCGCTCGTCGGCACCGACCCCGAGTCGGTCGCGCGCCGCGTCACCGAACTCGCGATCCGGGTGACCGAGCGGCGCCGCGCCGCGCAGGCCGGGGCGCAGTTCTTCGGGCAGGGGAAGGCCGCCGACGCCGTCCCGTACAACATCCTCATCGTGCTGGACGGGGCGCGCACGCTGCGCCGCGTCCCGGGCATGCCCATGCTGCTCTCGCGCGGCCCCGAGTTCGGCCTCTACGCCGTGTGCGTGGACGACGAGGAGCGCCTCCTGCCCGAGGAGTGCGCCGCCGTCGCCGCCTGGGACGCGCGGTACCCGTCCTACGTCCACCTGCGCGGCCAGGGGCTGGACGTCCTCGGACCCGTGCTCGCCGACCAGGTCTCCCCGTCCTGGACCGACCGCGTGGCCCGCGCGCTCGCCCCCGTCCGCGACGTGTCCCGCGAGGACGCGGAGGAGGCCATCCCGTCCACCGTGCGGCTCCTGGACCTCCTCGACATGCCCGAGCCCACCGCCGACCACATCCTGCGCACCTGGACGCGCACCCGCGGGCGCACCACCCGCGTCCCCATCGGGATCGGCGCGGGCAGCCGCACCGGCCGCCCCCACCAGCCCTACCGCGTCGACCTGCGCGCCGACGGCCCGCACGGGCTCATCGCCGGGACCACCGGCGCGGGCAAGTCCGAGCTGCTCCAGACCCTGATCGCCTCGCTGGCCGTGGCGAACCGCCCGGACGAGATGACGTTCGTCCTCATCGACTACAAGGGCGGCGCCGCGTTCAAGGACTGCGCCCGCCTCCCGCACACCGTCGGCATGGTCACCGACCTGGACGGCCACGCCACCGAACGCGCGCTGGAGTCCCTGTCCGCCGAGCTGCGGCGCCGCGAGGAGGTCCTGCTCGCCCACGGCGCCAAGGACGTCGACGACTACAACGACCTGCGCCCCGCGAACCCCGGGCTGCCGCCGATGCCGCGCCTCGTCCTCGTCATCGACGAGTTCGCCGCCATGGTCACCGACCTGCCCGACTTCGTCACCGGCCTGGTCGACATCGGACGCCGCGGCCGCTCCCTCGGCGTCCACCTGATCCTGGCCACCCAGCGCCCCGCCGGGGTGGTGACCGCCGACATCCGCGCCAACACCAACCTGCGCGTCGCGCTGCGCGTCACCGACCCGGACGAGTCGACCGACGTCCTGGACTCCCCCGAGGCCGCGCAGATCTCCAAGTCCACCCCGGGCCGCTGCTACGTGCGCTCCGGCGGCTCGCTGCACGCCGTCCAGTCCGCCCGGATCGGCGGCCGCCGCCCCGGCGCCACCGACCGCCGCACCACGATCCTGCCGCTCCCCTGGCAGCGGCTCGGCCGCCCCCTCCCCGCGCCCCGCGAGGCGCCCGACGACCTCGCCACCGACCTCGCCCTCCTGGTCGAGGCGATCGACGAGGCCGCCCGCCGCGCCGGGATCGCCCGGCAGCCCTCCCCCTGGCTCAACCCGCTGCCCGACCAGGTCCGCCTGACGCCCCGCACCGCCGCCGGGGGCTCGGTGGCCGACGTCCCGCCGATCCCGTTCGGCGTCACCGACCTGCCCGCCGTCCAGTCCCGCGAGGAACTCGCCCTCGACCTCACCACCGGCGGCCACCTCTACCTCGCCGGCTCCGCGCAGTCGGGACGCTCCACCGCCCTGCGCACGATCGCGGGCGCCCTCGCCGGGGCGTGCTCCCCCTACGACGCCCACCTGTACGCGATCGACTGCGGCGCGGGCGCGCTCCTCCCCCTGATCTCCCTCCCGCACTGCGGCGCCGTCGTCAGCCGCGACCAGCTCGACCGCTGCGAGCGCCTGCTCACCGCCCTGTCCGCCGAGGTCGCCCGCCGCCAGCAGCTCCTCGCCGGAGCGGGCTTCGCCTCCCTCCCCGAGCAGCGCGCCGCCGTCGCCGCCACCGACCGCCTCCCCTGGATGATCCTGCTCCTGGACCGCTGGGAGGGCTTCCTCGGCGCGTTCGAGCACTACGACTACGGCCGCCTCGTCGACCAGACCCTCCGGCTCCTGCGCGAGGGCGCCGCCGTCGGCCTGCGCGCCGTCTTCACCGGCGACCGCTCCGGCCTCGGCGGGCAGATCTCCACCGTCTTCGACCGCCGCCTCATCCTGCGCATGTCCGACCCGAACGACTACGGCTACGCGGGCCTCCAGGAGAAGCACGTCCCGGCCGCGATGCCCCCGGGCCGCGCCCTGGAGTCGGTCACCCCGGGCGCGCCGCTGCGCGAATCCCAGATCGGCCTGCTCTCGGACGACCCGTCCGGCACGTCCCAGGTCGCCGTCCTCCAGGAGATCGCCCGCGCCTCCGTCACCCGCTACGGCCGCCTGCCCCGCCGCCAGCGCCCCCTCCGCGTGGACGAGCTCCCCGTCCGCGTCACCTACCGCGAGGCCATGGCCCTGGACGCCGACTTCCTCGCCCCCTCGGCCCTCTGGGCCCTCGTCGGCGTGGGCGGCGACACCCTCGCCCCCGTGGGCATCGACCTCCTGAACGAGGGTCCGGGCTTCGCCGTCGCGGGCCCGCCCCGCTCCGGCCGCTCCACGACCCTCCGGACGATCGTCCACTCCCTCCTGGACCCCGCGGTCGGCGGCGGCCTGGTCCCCGTGGTCCTCGTGACCCCCCGCCGCTCGCCCCTGCGCCTCCTCCAGGGCCGCCCCGGCGTCCTCGGCGTCCTCACCTCCGACTCCGACCCCGACGACCTGGAAAAGGCGATCGGCGACGAACACCGCTACGCCGTCATCGTCGACGACGCCGAACTCCTGGACGAGACCGACCTCGACGACGCCCTCCGCGACGTCCTGCGCACCGCCCGCGACGGCGAGCACGCCGTCGTCATCGGCGGCACCACCACCGACCTGACCCGCGGCTACCGGGGCTTCCTCTCCGACACCCGCCGCTCCCGCTCCGGCGTCCTGCTCTCCATAGAATCCCCGGACGACGGCGAACTGTTCAACCTGCGCCTCCCCCGAAACGCCCCGCTGATAGGCCCGACCGGCCGAGGCCTCTTCGTGGCCAGCGGCCTGTCAACCCAGATCCAGGTAGCCCTGCCCCCCGCCGACTGATTCTCAGGAGGGCCGGGGCGTGCACTTATGAATCTCCCCGAACCGCCTCTCGGCGATCCGCATGAAATCCACCATATCCCGCACAGCATCCCGCCCCCGCACCACCGGAGCGAAGTCGATGCTCATCCAGGGCCGCCTCTTTCCGCACGAGAATCGACTGATGACGTAATTGGGCCGCGGAACGGCACCCAAGCTCGGATTGATCACCGCCAAACCGCTCCCCAACTCGGCTGGAAGCGGATGCGTGGCGGCCTTCGCCCATCTCGTGCGTTGAACCCCGAGAATCTCGTCACCGCCATCAAAGGCCCAGTCGATCCCCAGGGGCGCCTCGCGACCTTTCGCGTGCGCAAGACAAAGCCCATTCTTCGTCGGCACCCCGGACCAGTACGCATTGAGTGCGACGGTCAACCCGGTGACAGCTCGAAATGCCTTTTCGGGGACCAGATCACACAGGTAGGGAGCATTGTCCGCAACGGGGCCCAGGTCAGCACTTGGAGTCGCTTTCGGAGAACCCGACTCGCATCCGGCGACGAACAACCCGACCGCCACGCAAGCACTCACCAACAATGGCCGCATGGAGGCTATCTTTCGATCGAAGGGCCGACGTTGTGCCCGTCTTTGTCCCGATAATGGCCCGCCGTCTTGATGGCGCCATTGAAGACAGAGTTCATCATGGCGTCACTCAGATCCGAAAGACCCTTCTTGTCATCGGCCCATCGAAGGAGCCTCTCCGTTTCATCTGGATTGAGCTCCTCGATCGGGCGCACTTTGGGCGGCTCTCCCTCCGTGGCGAAGGAGTTGCCGGCCACTCCCGGGCCGTCGAGGCGGCCGTGGGATACCAGGGAGGATGTGATCATCTGGTTGAGGAGGCGTTCCAGGTTCTCGGTTTCGGTTGTGGGGGCCACTATGGCGGGTTCGGCCTTGTCGGCCAGGCGTTTTGCCAGCCAGTTGGTCATTTGGGTGGTGGCCTTGGCGGAGGCGGCGGCGTAGGCCTTGCCGCCCAGGGGGGATTTCGAGGCGACCATGTCGGTGCCCAGGGGGACCAGGCCCACGCCGTAGCCGACGTATTTGCGCATGCGTTCCAGGTCTTCGGCGAGGCGGGCCTCTTCGGCGCCCACGGACTGGTGGCGGGCCTCCAGGAGGTGGCCGAACATGCGGCCCTCGCCGACGACGGCGTTGGTGAGGTCGCCGTCGCGGGCGACGGTGCGGTCGATGGTGATCTTGGAGTGGGCGAGCTGGCCCATGATCAGGGTTTCGTAGGCCCGCGCGTCGCGGGTGATGTCCAGGAGGAGGTAGTCGAGGTCGTCGCCGGTCAGGCCGGTGGAGCCGGGGCGCTCGTCGTAGTTGGCCAGGCGGACGAGGTCGTGCAGGCGGTCCAGGTGGGCGACGAGGACCTTGGCCATGCCGGGGCGGAGCCCGGAGAGTTCGTCGTAGTGGTGCGGGCGGGCGATGGCGTCGGCCAGGTCGCCGCTCCTGAGGGCGGCGAGGGGGGACTTGTCTCCCACGGTGACCTTGCCGTCCTTGACCGGGTAGTTCGGACGGGCGTCGTCCGCGAGGAGCTTGGCGATCTCGAAGGCGAGGCGGGAGGACTCGGGGTCCTGGCCGGTGGCCGCGGCCTCGATGGTCTTGCCGAGGGCCGCGCCGTGGTCGGACTCGCCCCAGACGGCGCGGCGGTCGTGCAGGAGGTATTCGAGGTTGGTGACCTTGATGCCCGGAACGGCGCCGAGCTGCTGGGGGCCGTTCCACTCGCGGGTGAGGAGGGCCTGGGCCGCCTCCGCGCCGGACGCGGCGGCCGCCGTCAGAAGGGGCGAGAGGAAGTCGGTCTTGCGGTCGTCCGCCTTGACCTTGGTGGTGGACGGGTCGAGGGCGTTGCCCAGGCGGTACCGGGTGGCGAGGTCGGTGAGGGGGAGCTGGCCCAGGCGCTTCCGGACACCGCTGTCGTAGGCGATCATGTCGTTGCCGACGACGTTGACGAAGTGGAACGAGAAGCGGGTGTCCGTCGAGCCGATCAGCGTGGCGAGGGACTGGTAGCCCGCGACGCCGTTCGGGAGCGTGCTGCGCGGCGGGAAGGTCGTGCGGCCGGCGCGGCGGAGGGCGAGCAGGTAGTCCTCGCCGAGGTAGCCCTTGCCCCGGCTGTCGGTGCCGAGCGCGACGGCGCGGCCGAGGAGGGCGAGGATCGCGCGGGTGTCGGCGGCGTCGGCGTCGGTGCCGGAGCGGTGCTGGGTGATGTCGCCGGAGAGCTTCAGCGAGAGCGCCATCGGGAGCTTGAGGAGTTCCTCGGGGCCGAGCGCTTCGAGGAGGCCCTTGGCGAACAGCGGGGTGATGTCGGACGGCTGGAGGCGCCGCAGCTCCGTCCGGGCGGCGGCGTCGCCGCTCGCGGCGCGGCGGAACAGGTCGGCTTCGCGGCGGCCGGCGGCGTAGCCGACCTGGTCGGTGTAGCGGTCGGGGAGCCGCAGGTAGGTGCCGTCGGCGCGGCAGACGGTGAAGGCGAGGTGCTGCCGGTCGAGGTCGCGTGCGAGCAGGTTGCGCCGCCGCAGGTCGGTCGCGGCGTCCTCGGTCCAGGCGGCGATGCGCTTGATCTCCATCGCGGGGGCCGTGCTGACCCCGGCGCCGTGCAGGGCCTGCCAGAGGTCGTCGGCGAGCCGGCGGAGCGCGGGCGCGGCCCGGCTCATGTCCTCGGTCATGTGCTCGAACTCGGCGAGCTTGACGCCGCAGGCGTCGGGGCCGAGCCATCCGTCCGCGGTCATGCGCGGCGGAGCTCGTCCTCGACGAGCCGGAGCGCCCTCTGTAATGCGGCGCGCAGGGCGGCGTCGTTGCGTTCCAGTCTGGCGGCGAAGGAGCGGGCCGCCGCGCCGCCGACCCAGGCGCGGTCGTCCATGGCGCGGCGGGACGCGGTGAAGGTGTGCCAGTGCTGGTCGGACAGCGTCTGGATGCGACTCAGAAGGAACCGCAGGCGGGCGGCCTCGGCCTGGTTCACGCCCTTCCTCCAGGGAATGGTGCGGGCCCCGGCCTCGGGGGGATGGGCCGGGACCCGCGGTCTTGGGGGGCGGACGTCAGCGCGTGGCGGCCTCGATGTTCTGCTGGGCCTTCTTGATGTCCTGGCCGCCCTGCTCCAGGGCGAGCGCCATCTTGTCGAAGGCGGTCTTGGCCTCGGCCCAGGCGGAGCGGAAGCGGTCGGCGCCGGGGCCCCACCAGGCCTGGGAGCTGCTGACCGTGCGCCCGTTCAGATCCTTGATCAGCGCGTCGAGATTGCGGGAGTGCTTGCTGAAGATCCGGGACAGCTCCTCCAGTTCGCCGATGTTGGCGCCGCGCCTGTCACCGCTCACTGCTCGACCTTTCGTCGCCCACCGATTTGCCTACCGTGCCGTCAAGAATGGCGCCAGCCTACGCCCACTCGATCACCTAAATCCACCCGTACGCCTACCTAAACAGCCACATTCCTACCATCTTTCCTTGTCCGCTTGTGGTCACCCGCTCCCGGACAGAAGGGCGTTTACGTGTCGTGGCGTGACGCTGCGCAATCTCGTGACGTGCGTCATTACCGTCCGTCAAGACCCTTTCAGACTGCGTTGGATGACCTTTTCCCAGGGAAACAGTTCATTGGCCAGAAAGTAACATCAGCGAGCCGGAGGTTCCGGGTCGTTGACCGGGTGCGCCGCCGGGTCGAGGACGCGTTCGCCGACCAGTGTGATCTGCTCACCGCGTGTCCGGAACTCGAATCTGCGCCGGACCGATTGGACCAGCGAGCCCGTGTCGTAGCGAACCTCGGTGTGCTCCACCGCCTCCAGCGTGATGCGGTCGCCCGTCCGGATGGCCTCGCCCCCGTCCAGCCGGGTGCGGGCGCCGGTGTAGGCGGGGCCGCCCTCGACCGGCGCGCGGTTGCGGTTCTCCAGCTCGCGGACGGCGCGCTCCTGCACCCGCGCCACCCCGGGCGAGATCCGCACGCCGAGCACCTCGGTGGGGGCGCGCCGGTCGCGGTGCCGCCGCTGGACGAGGGCCTCCGACCGGCGCACCAGCAGGGCGCGGGCGGCGGCGGTCAGCTGGCGGGTCGTGTCGGCGTCCACCCGGGGCGAGGGCTCCCGGACGGCGGACGAGGCCGGCACCAGCACGCACCCGGCCAGGACGACCGACAGGCCGGTCCGGGTCCACGCGCGCGCCATCGGGCCTCCTCCGGCCGGGTCCTCCCCCGCTGAGTCCGAGGCGAAGATACACCGGCCCGGCCCCGCCGGGACACCGCCCGCGGGCCGTCCGGGAGCACCACTTGAACACCTCGGCCGCGCCCCGCGAGGGGCGGGGCGCGGCAGCGGTCAACCCGACTCCACCTCCAGGGCGGCGACGCGGGAGCGGGCCTGGGCCATCGCCTCGTGGTAGCGGGTCTCCCAGTCGGCGTCGCCGTCCGGGATGGCGGCGACGGTCTGGCGGCCCAGTTCGGCCAGGACGGCGCCGGACGCGTCGCGGGTGACCTGCCGGACGAGGACGGTCGTGACGCCGTCCGAGGACTCGGTGCGGGCCTCCCAGCGGGCGGACGGCTCCCGCCGGCGCCGCCCGTCGGCGGACAGCCCGCCGAACGCGTACAGCAGCAGGACGACCACGACGGCCGCCACCGCCAGCATCACCAGGATGATCAGGAACCGCACGGACGTGTCACCTCCGGGGAAGGAGCGAGCCGTTCGGGTTGCCGGGCGCGTAGACCGTGATGCCCTGCGGGAGCGCCTTCAGCTCCTCGATCCGCGCGCAGGTCGGGCACTTGTTGTAGCCGTCCTGGCGGGCCTTGTTGGCGGCGGCCTCCGCCTTGGCCGTCGCGACCTTGGCCTGGGCCTCGCTGACCTGCGCGAACGCGGCCTGGGCACGGTCCACGGCGTCCTGCACCTTCTCCGGCAGCGTGACGCGGACGAGGTTGAAGTGGATGTTGGTCACGTACTTGCCGCCGAGCGTGCCGTCCAGGTCGGCGGCGAGGCTGGTGTTGATCGAGTTCTGGACCTTGGCGATGTTGGCGTTGTTGCTCTGCGGCTGCTGCGCGGGCTGTCCCGGCTGGGCGGGCTGCTGCGGCCGCACCGGGGCGTTGGTGGAGGCGTTCTGCACCAGGGCGCAGGAGGAGACCAGCTCGGCGCAGCGGAAGCTGTTGACCTGGCTGCGCAGGTCGTTGTCTATCACCGGGCGGACGACCTGGTCGAGGAACGCCGACCAGCCCTTGTCGCCGTCGAACGGGGAGTAGCTCTTGCCGTCCGCGCTGCGGAACTTGCGGGTGCCGTACTTGTCGTCGAACGCCTTGATGGCCTGGTGGTCCTGGTTGAGGGTGAAGTACAGGGTGCCCTCGATGCCCATGTTGACGCCGTCGGCGCTCGGGACGGTGACGACGTCCACGCCCGACTCCTCGCCCTTGCGGGCGTCGGAGGTGATCGTGTAGAAGCGCTGCTGCGCCGGGTACTTGTGGACCTTGGAGTACAGCCCGACCCACTTGCGGCCGGAGCCGGGGTCGATGACCTGGCGGATGCGGTTGTTGTCGAAGAACCCGCCGTTGCGGACGACCGCGATCTCCCCGCCGCTCGTCCGCTCGAAGCCGCCGAGCAGGGCGCTCAGCGCGGGCCACGCGACCACGACCAGGACCACCGCGATGATGATGGCGTTGCGCCTGCTCGGCACCCGCAGCGCCGCGCTCCGCGCCGCGCCGCCCCTCGACTCCTTCTCGGCCACGTCCTGGCTCCTCTCCCAGCCCACGGCCCTCCGGCCGCCGGTTCGTTGATCAGACGGACGGGAGTCTGTCGTGGATCCACCGGTTCGGGGCGGGTATGAGCCGGGACCTTCATTCGTGAGCGAAAACAGCAATAAAGAGGGGGTTACGAAATCCGGGCCGCGCGGTTATCTAGACTGCGTGCGAGGTTAGGGAGGAGACCCACGTGCGCAAGGTCCTGATCGCCAACCGCGGTGAGATCGCGGTCCGTATAGCCCGTGCGTGCCGCGACGCCGGTCTGGCCAGTGTCGCGGTGTACGCCGAGCCGGATCTGGACGCGCTGCACGTTCGGGTCGCCGACGAGGCGTTCGCCCTCGACGGGCGCGGCGCCGCCGAGAGCTACCTGGACATCGGCAAGCTGCTGCGGATCGCCGCCGAGTCGGGAGCGGACGCCGTCCACCCCGGCTACGGCTTCCTGGCCGAGAACGCCGGCTTCGCCACCGCGGTGCTGGAAGCGGGGCTGACCTGGATCGGTCCGCCGCCGTCCGCGATCGAGGCGCTCGGCGACAAGGTGCAGGCGCGGCACATCGCGCAGAAGGTGGGCGCGCCGCTGGTCGCGGGCACCACCGACCCGGTGTCGGGCGCGGACGAGGTCGTCGGGTTCGCCCGCGAGCACGGGCTGCCGATCGCGATCAAGGCGGCGTACGGCGGCGGCGGGCGCGGGCTGAAGGTCGCCCGCAGCCTGGAGGAGGTCCCCGAGCTGTACGAGTCGGCCGTCCGGGAGGCGGTCGCGGCGTTCGGGCGCGGCGAGTGCTTCGTCGAGCGCTACCTCGACAGGCCGCGCCACGTCGAGACGCAGTGCGTCGCCGACCAGCACGGGAACGTGGTGGTGGTCTCCACGCGCGACTGCTCGCTCCAGCGGCGGCACCAGAAGCTCGTCGAGGAGGCCCCGGCGCCCTACCTCTCGGACGAGCAGCTCGACCTGCTGTACCGCTCGTCCAAGGCGATCCTGAAGGAGGCCGGCTACGTCGGCGCGGGGACGTGCGAGTTCCTCGTCGGCCAGGACGGCACGATCTCCTTCCTGGAGGTCAACACCCGGCTCCAGGTCGAGCACCCGGTGACCGAGGAGGTCGCGGGCGTCGACCTCGTCCGCGAGATGTTCCGGGTCGCCGACGGCGAGGAGCTCGGCTACGGCGACCCCGAGCTGCGCGGGCACTCGATCGAGTTCCGGCTGAACGCCGAGGACGCCGGGCGCGGGTTCCTGCCCGCCGTCGGCACCCTGACCGGCTGGGAGCCGCCGACCGGCCCCGGCGTCCGCCTGGACACCGGCTACGGCGCGGGGCAGACCGTCCCGCAGGAGTTCGACTCGCTGATCGCCAAGCTGGTCGTCACCGGCGCCACCCGCCGCCAGGCGGTCGAGCGGGCGCGGCGCGCGCTGGCGGAGTTCGTCATCGAGGGCATGCCGACCGTGCTGCCCTTCCACCGCGCGGTGCTGGACGACCCGGCCTTCGTCCCCGCCGATGACGACACGCCGTTCTCCGTCCACACCCGGTGGATCGAGACCGAGTTCGACAACCGGATCGCCCCCTACGCGGCGCCGGCCGCCGAGGAGGAGGACGCGGGCGAGCGCGAGCGCGTCACCGTCGAGGTCGGCGGGCGCCGCATCGAGGTCGTCCTGCCGGCGGGGCTCGGCGCGTCGGCCGGGGCCCCGGCGCCCGGACGGGCGGCGGCGCCGAGGCGGCGCGGCGGCGCGAAGGGCGGCGGCGCCCAGGCGTCCGGTGACTCGCTGGTCAGTCCGATGCAGGGGACGATCGTCAAGCTCGTCGTCGAGGACGGCTCGACCGTCGCCGCCGGCGACACCGTCGTCGTCCTGGAGGCGATGAAGATGGAGCAGCCCCTCACCGCGCACAAGGCCGGAACGATCACCGGCCTGTCCGCCGGGGTCGGCCAGACGGTCTCCAGCGGCGCGGTGATCTGCGAGATCAAGGACTCCTGACCCGCGGCCGGCATCGGGCGGATCCGGGGCGGTTCCGGGCCGTTTCAACGGGCAGGGACCCCTGCGACGGACGGCCGTGGGAACGAGTCGTGGCGCCCACACGTCGTAGCAGGTAGAGGGGGCTGATCGACATCATGAGCTCCGAGAGACGGGCCCGCCGCGGCCTGCTCGCGACGGTCATCGTCACCGTCCTGCTGGCGCTCGGCCTGGCCGCACCCGCGCGGGCCGCCGCACCGGCCGGCGCCGCCGCGCCGGTGAGCGCCGTCCGCGCGGACGACACGGTCGGGCAGATCGCCAACGGTCTGATCAACTCGCGCCTGTACGTGACGAGCGGCGCGGGCAACGCGCTCTCGGCCGCCGACCAGAACGAGGTCAAGGCGGCGCTGGGGCGCGACCGCGACGCCGACATCCGCGCGGTCGTTGTGCGCGACGACATCACCCAGGCCCAGGTGGGCCCGATGCTGAAGGCCGTCGCGAACCGCGTCGGCAAGGGCGAGACGTACGCGGCCGTCACCGCCGACGGCCGCCACCTGGGCGCGATCTCCAAGAAGCTCGACTCCAAGGAGATCAACCAGATCGTCACCCGCACCAACGGCGTGCCGCTGAAGGACCGGCTGATCCGGTTCGGCGACCTCGCCGAGAGCAAGACCGACGACAAGGCGCGGTCGAGCGCGATCGCCGGGTACGTGACGCTCGGCGTGCTGCTCCTGGTGGTGGCGGGCGCGGCGGGCGCGTTCCTGGTCGTCCGCAGGCGGGGCCGCGAGCGCGACGCCCGCCGCATGGCCGAGTTGAAGCGCGGCGTCGAGGAGGACGTGACGCTCCTCGGCGAGGACATCGCCCGGCTCGACCTCGACGTCATGGACCCGGCCCTCGACCCCGGCACCCGGTCGGACTACGAGCGCGCCCTGAACTCCTACGACGGCGCGAAGTCGGCCACCGAGCGCGCGGCACGGCCCGAGGACATGCAGGGCGTCACGACGGCGCTGGAGGACGGCCGCTACTACATGACGGCCACGCGGGCGCGCCTGGCGGGCGAGCCCGTGCCCGAGCGGCGTCCGCCGTGCTTCTTCAACCCGCAGCACGGGCCGTCCGTCCAGGACGTGACGTGGGCGCCCCCGGGCGGGGTGGCGCGCTCCGTACCGGCGTGCGCCGCCGACGCGGAGGCGGTCCTGCACGGGACGGACCCGGACGTCCGCATGGTCCCCTATGGGGACGGGCGGCGCCCGTACTGGGACGCGGGGCCCGCGTACGCGCCCTACGCCGGCGGCTACTACGCCGGATACGGCGGGTTCGACCTGCTCAGCGGCATGATGATCGGCACCATGCTCGGCTCGATGATGGGCGGCGGGTTCGGCGGCGGGTTCGCGGGGCCCGGCGACGGCGGGTTCGGCGGTGACGGGGGCGACGTCGGCGGCGGCTGGGACTTCGGCAGCGGGGACTTCGGCGGGGGCGGGGACTTCGGCGGGTTCTGATGGGCCGCCTTCCCGGGGACCCGGGCCTGCTCCGCCAGGCCGGGTACGCGCTGGGCTTCCGGCTCCCGCCGGGCAACCGCGACTGGGTCAGGCACGACCTCACCGACGCGGGCTGGCGCACGCGCCTCCTGTTGCGGCACCTGGCCGTGATGCTCCCGATCTGCGCCGGGCTGGCGCTGCTGCCCGGCCCGCCGTGGACGCGCGTCGGCGTCCCGCTGCTGGCGCTGGCGGGCAGCGTCCTCGCGGTGGCGATCGGCTCCGACGACCTGCGCCGCGCCCGCCTACGCCGCCACGACCTCCGCCCACCAGATCACTGACCGGCGGCCCCGGCCGTCACGCGAGCGCGTACCGGCCCCCACGGGTCGATCGCGTAGCGATGCCGCGCTCGCACGCCCACGACCAGCCGGGCGGGCTGCCACCTGGGCCGAGACCGGACGAACTCAGTACGCGTGCTCGGTCATCAGGCGGCGGGACGCCTCGGTGATGCTGCCCGACAGCGACGGGTACACCGCGAACGTGTGGGCGACCTGGTCGACCGTGAGGTGCTGCTGGACGGCGACCGACACGCCGAGGATCAGTTCGCTCGCGCGCGGCGCCACGATGACGCCGCCGAGCACGATGCCCGTGGCCGGGCGGCAGAACACCTTCACGAAGCCGTCCTCGAAGCCCTGCATCTTGGCGCGGGCGTTGGTGAACAGCGGCAGCATGACGGTGCGGGCGTTGACGTCGCCGAGGTCGACCATCCGCTGCGTCACGCCGACCGAGGCGACCTCGGGGTCGGTGAAGATGTTGGAGGCGACCCAGCCGAGCTTGAGCGGCTGGACGGCCTCGCCGAGCGCGTGCCACATGGCGATGCGGCCCTGCATGCCCGCGACGGAGGCGAGCATCAGCACGCCGGTGCAGTCGCCGGAGGCGTAGATGTGCGGGACGGAGGTCCGCGACACCTTGTCGACCTCGACGAACCCGCGCGAGTCGCAGCGGACGCCGACCTCCTCCAGGCCGATGCCGCCGGTGTTGGGGACCATGCCGACGGTCATGAGGCAGTGCGTGCCCTCGACCTTGGAGCCGTCCTCCAGGGTGACGATCACGCCGTCGCCCGAGCGTTCGACGCCCGCCGCCCTGGAACGTGACATCACGTTCATGCCGCGACGCAGGAAGACGTCCTGCAGGACGGACGCGGCGTCGGCGTCCTCGCTGGGCAGGATCCGGTCGCGCGAGGACACCAGCGTGACCTTCGACCCGAGCGACAGGTAGGCCCCGGCCAGCTCGGCGCCGGTCACACCGGACCCGACGACGATCAGTTCCCTGGGCAGTTCGGGCAGGTCGTAGAGCTGGCGCCAGTTGAGGATGCGCTCGCCGTCGGGCTCGGCGCCGGGCAGCACGCGCGGGGTCGCGCCGGTCGCCAGCAGCACGATGTCGGCCCGGATGCGGCGCTCGCCGACCGCGACGACGTGCGGCTCGACCAGCCGCGCCTCGCCCCGGACGATCTTGACCTCCTCGTAGGCGAGCCGCTCGGCGACGTCGAACGACTGGGCCCGCGCGAGGGCCTTCACGCGCTTGTTGACCGTCGCCATGTCGGCCTCCAGGCCGCCGACGACGCCGTCGGGGCCGCCGTTGAAGCGCAGGCCGAGGCCCGCCGACTCCGACATGACCGCCATGCGGGTGGAGGTGGCGATGAGCGTCTTGGAGGGGACGCAGTCGGTGAGCACGCACGCGCCGCCGGGGCCGTCGCGCTCGATGACGGTCACGTCCGCGCCGAGCTGCGCCGCGACGAGCGCGGCCTCGTAGCCGCCCGGCCCTCCTCCGATGATCACGATGCGGGTCACGTTTCCCATTGTTTCCTACGTACGGGAGTGAACCGTCCGAGACCCCTGAAGGAGGGGCCTTTACCCTGCGTATCGCCCGGCCGCGACACCCGGCGGCGCGCGGGCCCGTGGCGTACCCTTGGCCAACGTGGCTCTGTACGCGGCGTACGCCTCCAACATGGATCCCGAGCAGATGGCGAGCCGGGCTCCGCATTCCCCGATGCGCGGCACCGGTTGGCTGACCGGATGGCGGCTGACCTTCGGCGGCCAGGACAAGGGCTGGGACGGCGCCCTGGCGACGGTCGTCGAGGACCGGTTCGAGCAGGTCTTCGTCGTCATCTACGACGTGCCGCCCTGGGACGAGAAGGAACTGGACGCCTGGGAGGGCGCGGCCCTGGAGGTGTACCGCAAGATCAGGGTGCGGGTGCACACGCTCGACGGCGACGTCCTGTGCTGGATGTACGTCCTGGACGACTACGAGGGCGGGCTGCCCTCCGCCCGGTACGTCGGCATCCTCGCGGACGCGGCGGAGAAGGCGGGCGCGCCCGACGACTATGTCAAGGACCTGCGCACCCGTCCCTGCGCCTCGCTGGGCGACTGACCGGAGTGTGGCATTTTTGGCGATAGTCTGTCAGATGTGAGCAACGATGCATTCGCACTGGCACGGGACGCGGCGGACGCCCTGCGGGCCCGCACGTCCATCGACTCCTTCGACGTCGCCCTGGTGATGGGCTCGGGCTGGGTCCCGGCCGCCGACGCGCTCGGCGACCCGGTCACCGAGGTCCCCGTCACCGACCTGCCCGGCTTCGCGCCCCCGGCCGTGGAAGGCCACGCGGGCAAGATCCGCGTGGTGGAGTGCGGCGGGCACCGCACGCTGGTCTTCCTCGGCCGCACCCACCTGTACGAGGGGCGCGGCCCGGCCGCGGTCGTGCACGGCGTCCGGACGGCCGTCGCCGCGGGCGCCAGGACGATCGTGCTGACGAACGCGGCGGGCGGGCTGCGGCCCGAGCACCAGCGCGTCGGCGACCCCGTCCTGATCTCCGACCATCTGAACCTGTCCGGCGCGAACCCGATGACCGGGGCGTCCTTCCTCGACCTGACCGAGGCGTACTCGGGACGGCTGCGGGCCCTCGCCAAGGAGGTCGACCCGTCGCTGCCGGAGGGCGTCTACGCGGCGCTGCGCGGCCCGACCTACGAGACGCCCGCCGAGGTGCGGATGCTGCGGACGCTGGGCGCCGACATCGTCGGGATGTCCACCGTGCTGGAGACGGTCGCGGCCCGCGAGGGCGGCGCGGACGTGCTCGGCATCTCGCTGGTCACCAACATCGCGGCGGGCCTGTCGGACGAGCCGCTGGACCACGAGGAGGTCCTGGAGGCGGGCCGCGCGTCCGCCGGGCGCATGGGCGCGCTCCTCCGCACCGTCCTGTCCAAGCTATGAGCGACCTTCGCGCACGGGCGGAGCTGTGGCTCGCGCAGGACCCCGACCCCGCGACCCGCGACGAGCTGCGCGCGATCCTCGGCGCGGACGACGAGAAGGCCCTCGCCGACCGGTTCGGCGCGCGGCTGGAGTTCGGCACGGCCGGGCTGCGCGGCGAGCTGGGCGCGGGTCCGAACCGGATGAACCGGGTGACGGTGATGCGCGCCGCCGCGGGGCTCGCCGCGTGCCTGCCGCGCGGCGGACGGGTGATCGTCGGGTTCGACGCCCGGCACGGCTCCCGTCGGTTCGCCGACGACACGGCGGCGGTCCTCGCCGGGGCGGGGCTGCGGCCCGAGGTGTTCGCCGAGCCGGTGCCGACGCCCGTCCTCGCGCACTTCACGCGAGCGTTCGACGACGTCGTCGCGGGCGTCATGGTCACCGCGAGCCACAACCCCCCGCGCGACAACGGCTACAAGGTGTACTGGGGCGACGGCGCGCAGATCGTCCCGCCGCAGGACACGGAGATCTCCGCCGCGATCGACGCCGTCGGGCGCGTCGACGAACTCCCCCTCGGCGACGGCTGGCCCGTCCACCGCGACACCGAGCTGTACCTGGACGCGGTGGCGAGCCTGCGCCTCGGCGACGCGCGCGACATCTCCGTCGTCTACACGCCGATGCACGGGGTCGGGCGCGACGTCCTGCTCCAGGCGTTCGAGCGGGCCGGGTTCCCCGCTCCCCTCGTCGTCCCGGAACAGGCCGACCCCGACCCCGACTTCCCGACGGTCGCGTTCCCCAACCCGGAGGAGCCCGGCGCGCTCGACCTCGCGCTGGCGCTCGCCGCCGAGCGCGGCGCCGACCTGGTGATCGCCAACGACCCGGACGCCGACCGCTGCTCGGTCGCGGTGCCCACCCCGGACGGCTGGCGCGCTCTCACCGGAGACGAGGTCGGCGGGCTGCTGGCCGAGCACGTCCTGCGGCACACCTCCGGCGGCGACCGGCTGGTCGCGACGACGATCGTGTCGTCCTCGCTGCTGGCGGACATCGCCGCCGCGCACGGCGTCCGGTTCGCCGAGTCGCTCACCGGCTTCAAGTGGATCATGAAGGCGGCGCGGCCCGGGGACCGGCTCGTGTTCGGCTACGAGGAGGCCCTCGGCCACAGCGTCGGCGACGACCGGGGCGTCCTCGTCAACGACAAGGACGGCGTCGGCGCGGCCCTCGCGGTCGCCGCCCTCGCCGCCGAGGCGAAGCGGGACGGCCGCACGCTGCTCGACCTCCTCGACGACCAGGCCGAGCGGTACGGGCCGCACGCGACGGCGCAGCTGTCGGTCCGCGTCGAGGACCTGTCGCTGATCTCCGGCGCGATGGCCCGGCTGCGCGCCGCGCCCCCGACCGAGCTGGCCGGACGCGCGGTCGTCGCGTCCGACGACCTCGCCCTGGGCGAGGGCGGGCTGCCGCCCACCGACGGCCTCCGGTTCCGGCTGGAGGGAGGGGCGCGGATCGTCGTCCGCCCGTCGGGGACGGAACCCAAGCTCAAGTGCTACCTGGAGGTCGTCCTCCCGGCGGGGACGGCCCGTACCCGGGCGGCCGCCGATCTGGAGGCCCTCAAGGCCGCCATCGCGACCGCGCTGGGCCTCTAGTCGAGCACGGTGTCAGTCGAGCACGGTGTTAGTCGAGCACGGAGGCGACCCCGAGCGCCACGAGCATCAGCAGCGGGACGACCAGCGACGTCAGCGCCGGAACCGACCAGGTGACGGCGCCCCGCGCGGGGCTCGCCTCCTCGGCCGTCCGCGCGGCCGCCGCCTTGTCCGGGGCGCCCGACCGCGTCTTGGGGCGGTTCCGCTCGCGGATCTCGTTGAGCCGCTGCGCGGCGTAGAGGGCGGGGGTGCGGCCCTTGAGCTTGGCGGTGGGCACCTTCGTGTGCGCCTCGTCCCGCCGGGCCCGCGCCTCCGCCTTGGCCTGGGCGCGCGGCGAGGTCTGGTGCACCCAGGCCCGCGCCTTCACCTCCGCCCCGTCCGGCCCGGCGAACCGGACCGTCACCGCGTGCGTCCCCTCGATCTCCCGGACGGCCCGCCACGGCACCCGCACGTCCCGCAGCGGGTTGCGGATGAGGACGCCCGCGTCGTCGTCCCCGACGATCGCCGGGCGGATCCCGAGCACGTAGGCGAGCGCGCAGCCCAGCAGCAGCAGCGCCGCGATGGTCCCCGTCGTCACCGTGTAGTGCGGATCGCCCTTGCCGGTGATGTTGAACGCCAGGTCCAGCAGGTTCAGCACGGCGAACGCGAACCAGGCGAACGCGGCGACGCGCCCGCCGGTGGAACGAATGGTCATGGCCCGATCATGCCAGGGCGCGCGCGGTCAGACCCGGACGGCGAGGCTCCACCACCAGTGCTGGACGGGCGTCCCGGGCGGCATCGCCTCAGGGGCCAGCGCGTCGGCCTCGGGGATCTGCTCGCGGAGCTCCTCGTCCAGGTCGTCGAGATCCTCCTGGTCGACCAGGCTGAACGTCGCGCTGCCCAGATAGTTCTCGAACAGGCTCTCCAGCGCCGACCGGTAGAGGCACGCGCCGTAGGGGCCGTTGGCCCGAACGGACTCCGCATACGTCTCGGCCTGCGACATATAGGCCGCGAGCCGCCCAGGACGCTCGGCCACGAGCCCCGCCAACTCCTTCCGCCGCGCCGTGTCGTCATCGTCCCCGAGCGCGGTTCCGAAGACCATCAGCATCGCCTGGTCGAAGGGCCCGTCCCCGCGCAGCCCGGCGATCGCCTCGGCGAGGTAGCCGGCACGGGAACCGTTGAAGGCGTAGACCGGGGCGTCGGTCTCGACGAGCGGCCAGCCGAAGGAGTCCAGCCAGGCGTCCCCGTCCGCCGTCACGCGGACGGCCGCCTCCAACCTCACCGTGACACCCGCCGCGACCGGCGCGACGCGCTGGAACACGACCCGCCCGCCGCTGTGGGCGACCACCTCGCCTTCAGCGACGGTCCGTCCGGCGGCCGCGTGGTACGGGACGATCGGCGAACCGCTCCCCCGCTCGCCCGCCGGAAGCTCGGCGATGTGCCGCAGCGACTGCGCGGCGGCATCGACCGGCGACTCGAACCCGATCCGCGCCGCCTGGGCCCGCACCTGCCCCGGGACGTCCCCCGCCGCCGGATCGACCCGCGCGCCGGTACGTCCCAGCGCCTCGACCTCGGCGACATCGGCACCGAGCCGCCTGCTCAGCTCCGCCGGATCAATACGCGGCACTCCCGAACCTGGTTCGTCGGCCATTCATCCGCCCCCTAGATCCTCACCCTGGTGCGGTGAAGCATAGGCATCCCTCGCCCCCCCGCGCCGCCGCCGGTCGGCGTGGCCGCGGACACGGCCTAGACCTCCCCCTTGAAGATCTTCGCCTTGCTGTAGGTCGGCATGACGATCCTTCCGTCCGGACGCACCTTGATCAGCGCCTCCACATACTTCTTGGGCTCACCCGCTTGCGCGACGTTCCGGACGAACACCATGGTCTCGGTCCCGTCGTCCCCGACCGAGCGTATGACCAGGTCGCCGTCGCGGATCGTCCTCTCCGCGGAGTTCATGTAGGCGTGGACGGCGTCACCTCCGCGCTCCCCGCGCGGCAGCTCGTGGAGGTGCTTGCGGACGTGGTAGGCCGCCGACGAATCGTCGCCCATTCCGATGTCGCCGGCCTGCCGGCGCACCGCTGCCTCCCTCGCCGCGTCACCGAGACTCGGATCGAGCCGCGCCTGGTCCGCGTTCGGCCTGGTCGCCCGGACCTCCTGGATGTCACGCTCAAGCAGGGCGTCCAGGTCGAGCCGGCGGAAGCGCTCGCTGGCGATGGCCAAGCTGGACCGCTGGTCGGTGGGAGGGATCTCCTGGGCCGCGCGCGCGGCGTCGACGTCCCTCTTCATCTGGTCGTAGTGGGCCTTGTAGTACTCGTAGCGGTAGGCCACCTCGCGCGGGTTCTCCGCACCCTCCATCGCCCACCTGAGCGCGTCGTGGTGCAGGTTCGGGTCGGCCTGGAGCGCCCTCTTGCTGAACTTCTGGTTCAGCGCGGACGCGAGCCGCTGCCACTGGTCGCCGTCGCGCGGGTTGTCGCCGCGCAGCCGCTCGATGTCCTCGTCCGACAGCCCGCCCCTGCGCAGGGACGCTTCGGCCTCGTCGGCCTTCTTGATCTTCTTCTCGTGGTCCGGGTCGGGCCGGCCGTCGTCATCAGGCCGACCGTCACCGTCGGGCTTGCCCTCACCGTTGGGCGCGCCGTCGCCGTCGGGCTTGCCCTCGCTGTCCGGCTTGCCCTCACCGTTGGGCGCGCCGTCGCCGTCGGGCTTGCCGTTCGCATCCGGGTTGCCGTCGTTGCCGTCGTTGCCGTCGGGCTTGCCGTCGCCGCCGTCCGGCGTGGTCTCGCCCTCGGGCCTGCCGGGGCCGTCGCCGCCCGGGTCGCCGTGGTCGCCGCCCGAACCGGGCGGGTCGTCGTCGCCGCCGACGTGGGCGGGCTCGCGGTCCGGAAGCGACTCGGCGTCGTCCATCGAGCGCTGGAGGTCGCCCAGGTCACCGGAGTCGATGTCGAGGTCGTCGAGCTGCCGCCGGAGGTCGCCGGCGGTCGCGTCCAGGTCCGGGTCCCGGCCGTTGCTCGGCAGGTCGGCATCGCTGTCGATCCTGCCGTCGCCGTCGCGGTCGCCGGGGCGGCTCCCGCCGTCGCCGTCGCCGTCGCCTCCGCCTCCCCTGCGCCCCAGCAGCTTCTTCGCGACGGCTCCGACGCCGACGGTGCCGACGTTGATGGCGGCGGTGGTGATCACGAACCCGGGCCGGTCGTCCCACTCGCGCCAGGGGACCAGGGAGTGGGCCGTCTCTTTCCAGTTGGTGCCCAGGTTGTCCCAGAAGTGGGAGTCGCCCTCCCAGACCCAGCCGTTCTCGCCGTGCAGGCCGACAAGGCCGCTGATCTCTTCGAGCTTGCCCATCCAGCCGTTGCCCAGGTTCGACCAGAAATGGGAGTCGCCCTCCCACACCCAGCCGTTCTCACCGTGCAGACCCACGAGGTCGGCGAGCCCGGTGACCAGGCCCTTGGCCCAGCCCTTCGCGGCGTCCCAGCCGTCCTTGTACCAGGGCTTGTCCTCTTTCTGGGGCTTGGCCCAGGGAGTCTCGACGTTCTTCGGCGCCTGACCCATCCCGTAGGCCTTCTCGCCACTGCCCGGCTTGCCGTCGGCGGCGATGAACCTCGTCCCGCCGAAGACGCCGGTGATCTTGTTGGCGCAGGTCCGCTCGGCGGCCTGGTACTGCGCGACCGCGGCGAGGACGTCGTTGTTGAGCTTGTTGTGCTCGTCGACCTTGTCGCCGTCCTTGCGCCAGTCGCCGTCGTCCTCGATCTTGTTCCGGAACGCCTGCGCGTTGCCCTTGAGCGTCTGGAGACGGCCGATGATCGGACGGATCTCACCGGCGAAGGAGATCAGCGCGTCCCCGACCGTGGTCACCTCGCCCTTGAACGCGTCACCGTTCGCGGCCACCGGATGGGTCGCACTGAGCAGCAACTGCTCCTCCGGCGCGTTGTAGTGCGGGTCGAGAGCCTGCCAGCCCGAGTCGATGTCGTGGCCCGTGCCCGCCACCGCCTCCCCGTCGGTCTTCAGCGCCCGCCCCGCCGCCTCGACGCCCTCAACGTTCGCCTTGGGAATGGGGATCGCGTTCGGATCGATCACACCGCTCAACGTCGCACCCCTCGCACTCGCGACCGAGACCCGGAACCGGCGTGGGCCTCCACGTACCGACCTTCAAGATCATTACGACATGTTGGACGCAGCGCCGGGCAACAAGGGGCATGTGTGATAGATCACACTTGATCACGACAAGGGATGGCCGCCGCGCCGCCGAACGCCGGGGCCCGCGCGGTCAGACCCGGACGGCGAGGTTCCACCACCAGTGGTGGACGGGCGTCCCCACCGGGATCGTCTCGGGGGCCAGCGAGTCCGCCTCGGGGATCTCCTCGCGCAGTACCTCGTCCAGGTCGTCGACGTCCTCCTGGTCGACGAGGGCGAACGCGGCACTCCCCAGATAGTTCTCGAACAAGGACTCCAGCGCCGACCGGTGGAGGCACGCGCCGTAGGGGCCGTTGGCCCGAACGGACTCCGCATACGTCTCGGCCTGCGACACATAGGCCGCGAGCCGCCCAGGGCGGTCGGCGACCAGCCTCGCCAGCTCTCTCCGCCGGACGTCGTCACCGTCGCCGGGCTCCCCGAGCGCGGTCGCGAAGACCATGAGCATGGCCTGGTCGAACGGCCCGTCCGCACTCAGCTCGGTGATCGCCTCGGCCAGGTGGTCGGCGCGCGTCCCCGCGAAGGCGTGCACCGGGACGGCGGTCTCGACGGCGGGCCAGCCGAACGAGTCCAGCCAGACCGGCCCCCCGGCCGTCACCCGGACGGACGCCTCCAACCTCACCGTGACCCCGGCCGCGACCGGCGCCGCACGGTGGAACACGACCCGCCTGCCGCTGTGGGCGACCACCTCGCCCTCGGCGATGGTGCGTCCGGCGGCTGCGTGATAGGGGGCGAGAGGCGATCCGGTCCCGCGCTCGCCCGCCGGAAGCTCGGCGATGTGCCGCAACGCCTGCGCGGCGGCATCGACGGGCGACTCGAACCCGATGCGCGCCGCATGGGCTCGCACCTGGTCAGGGATGTCCCCGGCTGTCGGATCGATCCGGGCGCCGGTACGTCCCAGCGCCTCGACCTCGGCGACATCGGCGTTGAGCCGCCTGTTCAGCTCCGCCGGGTCGATACGCGGCACTCCCGCCGCCGCGCCCCCGGAACCCTGCTCGTTCGCCATGCGTCCGCCCCGTGCATCCTCATGCCGGCGCGGTGAAGCACCAGCACTCCTCGTCCCCGCACCGCAGCCAGTCGGCCGCGCCCGGCGCCTTGCTCTCGTACTCCTCGATGTCGCCCGCGAAGATCCGGTTGCGGTACTCGCGCATGCTCATGTCGATGTGGTCGGGCTTCCACCACCACCAGTGCGACCGGTCGGCCCAGGCAGGGATCTGATACCGGTGGACGGGAGTGGCGTCCTCGGCGGCCTCGCGGAGCTCGTCCTCGAAGCCGTCCAGCTCCTCTTGGGCGAACGGATCGACGACCACGCCCTCGTAGTCGTCGGTCAGCAACTTGATCGCCGAACGGAATTCACACGCCTCGCGATAGCCGTCGTTGCGGCCTCGCAACGCGTACCTTTCGCCCTCGCTGGCGTAAGCCGACAACGCGCTCTGCGCACGCTCACCGCGCAGCACCTCAGCGAGCCTGGGAAGCCGGACCCGGGCCCGGATCACCTCCGCCTCGGCCGGATCGGCCGATCTCCACTTCGCCAGGAGGTCATAGACCGCCAGCAGGGCGTCCATGACCGCCATGCCCTCGTCGTCCTGGTCTCCGGGATCGGCCGCCTCAAGCCACGCCGCGCGTTCGAGCAGCGCGTTGAGCCGCTTCTGTCGCGCGGCTTCGACTTCGCTCATGTCATCCGACCATTTGCTCATGGCTCGACTCGCAGACTAGAGGGTTTTGATCTTCTCCCCGCCGTAGGTGAGCATGATGAGCTTTCCGTCCGGGCGCCGGAGGACCAGGGCCTCCAAAGTCTTGCCCCCGACGTCGCGGGTGAACAGCATGCGCTCCGACCCATCACTCCCGATCTTGCGATCGGACAGCCTCCCCTCTCGAACGGTACGTTCAGCGCTGTCGAGGAAGTCGCGCACGAGACCGTTGCCGGTCCGCTCCACCTCCGGCAGTTCGTTGTAGTGCTTGCGCACGTGGTAGGCCGTCGAGGTGTCGTGCCCCATGCCGATCTGTCCCGCGTGTTGGCGGATGGCGTTGACACTGGCGTCCCCGGAGAGCTCAGGATCGATCCGCGCCTCATCCGGGTTCGGCCGGGCCTCCCGGACCTGCCGGTGGTCCCGCTCCAACTCCGCCCGGACGTCGATGTCACGGAAGCGTTCGGCGGCAATCTGGTCATTGCTCCTGTTGCCCCGATCGAGCTCGCCGGCCTTGGCCTGTTCCGTGACCTGCTTCTTGATCTCGTCGAAGTGCGCTTTGTAGTACTCGTACCGGTACGCGACCTCGCGCGGGTTGTGCGCTCCGTCCATCGCGAACCTGAGCGCGTCCCGGTGCAGATTCGGGTCGGCCTTCAGGGTCTTCTTGCCGAACTGCTGCTCCAGCGCCTTGGAAAGCCGCTGCCACTGGTCGCCGTCGCGCGGGTTGTCGCCGCGCAGCCGCTCGATGTCCTCGTCCGACAGCCCGCCCTTGCGCAGGGACTCTTCGAGCTGGTCGGCCTTCTTGATCTTCCCCTCGCGCTCGGGGTCGGGCTGGGGATCGCCGTCGCCGTCCGGCTTTCCATCACCGTCGGGCTTGCCCTCGCCGTTCGGCGTGCCGTCGCCGTCGGGCTTACCGTCACCGTCAGGCTTACCCTCGCCGTCAGGCGTGTCGTCGCCGTTCGGGTCGCCGTTACCGTCCGGCTTGCCCTCGCCGTTCGGCGTGCCGTCGCCGTCCGGCTTTCCGTCACCATCCGGCTTGCCGTCGCCGTTCGGGTCGCCGTTACCGTCGGGCTTACCCTCGCCGTTCGGCGTGCCGTCACCGTCCGGCTTACCGTCACCATCCGGCTTGCCGTCGCCGCCGTCCGGCTTGGTCTCGCCCTCGGGCTTGCCGGGGCCGTTGCCGCCGGGGTCGCCGCTGTCCCCGTGGTCGCCGCCCGAACCGGGCGGGTCGTCGTCGCCGCCGACGTGGGCGGGCTCACGGTCCGGGAGAGACTCCGCGTCGTCCAGAGAGCGCTGGAGCTGGCTCAGCTCGCCAGGATCGACATCGAGGTCGTCCATCTGCCTCTGGAGGTCACGGGCGGTCGCGTCCAGGTCCGGGTCCCGGCCGTTGCTCGGGAGGTCCGCGTCGCCGTCGAGCCTGCCGTCGCCGTCGCGGTCGCCGGGACGGCTCTCGCCGCCGTCGCCGTCGCCGTGCCTTCCGCCGCCTCTGCGCCCCAGCAGCTTCTTCACGATCGCGCCGACGCCGACGGTGGCGACGTTGATGGCCGTCGTGGTGATCACGTATCCCGGCCGGTCGCCCCACTCGCGCCAGGGGACGATGGAGTGGGCGACTTCCTTCCAGTTGTTGCCCAGGTTCGACCAGAAGTGGGAGTCCTTCTCCCAGACCCAGCCGTTCTCGCCGTGCAGGCCGACCAGTCCGCTGATCTCTTCGAGCTTGCCCATCCAGGCGTTGCCCAGGTTCGACCAGAAATGGGAGTCGCCCTCCCACACCCAGCCGTTCTCACCGTGCAGGCCGACGAGGTCGGCGATGCCCGTGACGAGGCCCTTGCCGTAGTCCCAGGCGGCGTCCCAGGCGTCCTTGTACCAGGGCTTGTCCTCCTTCTGGGGCTTGGCCCAGGGAGTCTCGACGTTCTCGGGCGCCTTGCCGAGCCCGTACCCCTTCTCGCCGTTGCCCGGCTTGCCGTCGGCGGGGACGAACCTCGTCCCGCCGAAGATGCCGGTGATCTTGTTGGCGCAGGTCCGCTCGGCGGCCTGGTACTGCGCGACCGCCGCGAGGACGTCGTTGTTGAGCTTGTTGTGCTCGTCGACCTTGTCGCCGTCCTTGCGCCAGTCGTCGTCGTCCTTGATCTTGTTCCGGAACGTCTGCGCGTTGCCCTTGAGCGTCTGGAGGCGGCCGATGATCGGACGGATCTCACCGGCGAAGGAGATCAGCGCGTCCCCGACCGTGGTCACCTCGCCCTTGAACGCGTCACCATTGGCGGCCACCGGATGGGTCGCACTCAGGAGAAGGTGCTCCTCCGGCGCGTTGTAGTGGGGGTTGAGAGCCTGCCAGCCCGAGTCGATGTCGTGGCCGGTGCCCGCGATCGTCGTCCCGTCGGTCTTCAGCGCCCGGCCCGCCGTCTCGACGCCCTCAACGTTCGCCTTGGGAATGGGGATCGCGTTCGGATCGATCACACCGCTCAACGTCGCACCCCTCGCACTCGCGACCGAAACATGGAACCGGCCCTCGCACACCGGTCCCGCACGCGCCGACCCTCAAGGCCATCACGACGTCTTGGATGGACGTCGAGGCGCGCAAGACTATGTGAGATAAGTCACATCATGTCAGACTACTTACCGATCTTAGGGGCAGGCGCCTCGGCCGCCCCCTTCTGGGCCTCCTGGACCATCTCGTAGTCGGCCTGGTTGTAGGCCTTGACCGCCTTCACCGCGCCCTCGATGCAGGCCGCCGTCTTGGTGACCATGCCCTTGAGGCCGGGCGTGGTGTGCTCCACGTACTCCTTCAGCGCGGTCCCGATCGGCTGGCTGGCCGCCGCCGACCCCGCCTCGCTGACGTGCTTGCCGAAGTCCGAGAGCTGTTTGACCAGGCCACCCTCGCCTTTTCCACCCTCACCGGCGACATAGCCGCCGATCTTCCCCACGACGCCGCCCACCCCGGGTCCGTCGATGTCGTAAGCAGTCATGCGCCCCGTTCCCTTTCCTCGCCCCCGGCGGACCTGAACCGATCGGCCCGGAAATTGTCGGGCGGCCCGGCCTCGCCATCCGATGGCGCCGAACTCCGCGCGATGACCTGCGCGAGTTCGGCGAGCGAGGCGTCGATCCGCTCGGACTCGGCGGCCACGTCGGCGCTCAGCCGCTCGGTCGCCGCGGCCAGCCCCGCGACCGCGTCCTCGGCGTCCACGGCGACGGCGGGTGCGATCTCGGGAGACTCGTGCACGACCTCGGACCTGGGCGCCTCGGGGGGCTCCACGACCTCGAACTTCATGACTCTCGCTGCTCCGGGGGGAGATGCTTTTCCTGCCGAACACCCTGCCGGCGTCCTACCGACTTCCTGTCAAGCCCGCCATGCCGGTTCCTCATGATGACCTTGGGGCCGGACCCATGTAAAGCCACTTAGGACGTGTGTGGGCGCACATCGATAAGGAACCACCCTCGTCATTCCCGCGTCCTACTCTGAGGAGACACCGGTTCTCATTCGGGCCGGTGGCGCCGGGGGTCCGGACGAACTATCGTCGAAGATCCACTTCATCGGAGCGTCGGCGCACGGCGACCAAACTGGCAGGTGAGACACCATGGGACGTTGGGACCACGGGCAGGAGACGCTGGTCACCCTGGCCAGGAACACCGGGACCTCGGGCGAGGAACTGGCAGGGCTGGTCAAGCAGCTGATCGCGGCCGCGGAGCCGCTGTCGGGCAAGTTCAACGGCGCGGGCAAGGCCGCCTTCGACAGCTTCAAGGCCCGCTCCGACCAGATCACCGCCGACCTGAAGGTCGGTCTGAACAGCGTGAACACCGGTCAGATCGGGATGGAGAAGGCGTTCTCCACCGGTGACCAGCAGATGGCCGAAGAGGCGGGCCGGCAGATGGCCTCGGCCAACTTCGACGGCGCCAAGTTCCGGACCGCCTGACCCTGCCCCCGGCAGGCGACGGCCACGACCAGGACGAGAAGGGACACCAACGTGGGAGCCAACGGGCGCCGCAGCTACGACACCGGGGCCTCCGGCGAGGCCCAGGCCAACATCCAGACGATCGTGTCGCGCCTTGAGGCGCTGATCGGCACGCGCGACACCGACGTCAAGACCGCCATGGCCGACTTCGAGGCCACCGGCGTGGACCACGAGTACCACGCCAAGGAGGTCAAGTGGCACACCGCCGCCAACGAGGTGCGTGAGATCATCCGCCTCGTCAAGGCGACGCTGGAGAGCAACGACGAGCACGCCCAGACCGCGCTGAGCAAGGCCAGCGCCGCCGTCCAGGCGATCTGAGCCCGGCCCGTCGCAAGGACCGAGGACCGGCAGGTGGCGGAAGGGACGTCCCGTATCGGGGCGTCCCTTCCGCCGCGAGCCGGTGAGCCAGGCGGTGCCGCGCGCAGCGGTGCCGGGAGGTTGGAGGGGGGCGCGCGCTGGCACGCGACTACGACACCCAACTGCTGGAGTCGGTGGCGGTGCGGCGCCGGCGGCTCCGGGACGCGCTGCTGTTCGGGCCGCAGCGGACGCGCCGCACCTTCGACGAGAACGTCGGGAAGATCCTCGCCGGGCTGTGCGTCGCGGCGGTGCTGTGCGCGGGGACGGTCGGCTGGTCGTTCCTGCGGTCGCGCCTCGACGAGCAGGAGCGGGCGAAGGCGCAGGAGGCCCTCGCGCCCGCCGGCGCGACGGCGCCGGTCCCGGCCGACTGGGTCGGCGCGCAGGTCAACTTCGGGCAGTTGCGGGCCGCGCTCGGCTCGGCGGGCGTGCCGAGCACGCTCTACGTCCTGCCGGGGCAGGCGCGTCCGGCGCCGTCCCGGACGTCCAGCTACTACATGGTCGCGCGGAGCAAGGACGGCTTCACCGGCGGGATCGTCGAGTACGAGCAGGGCACCGTCGCCGCCGAGTTCCCCACCGAGGACGAGGCCAGCCGCTGGCTCTACGGGGAGCTGGTCGTCAAGGAGACGCCGCCGCACGCCCTCACGCCGCAGACCGAGCGGGACGCGGTGCGGCAGGGGGTCGCGCTGGCGGCCGACGTCCGCTCCAAGATGAGCATCGGCGGCGGCGCGGCCGTCACCTACGCGCTGGCCCAGGGCCGGTTCGTGGACCAGTTCGGTCAGGAGAGCGGCTCGCTGCTGTTCCCGTTCGGGACGTCATTCGCGCAGCGCGGCCTTCCGCCGGCGGCGCGCGTGGGCACGATCCCCGGCGTCCCGTCGAACTACCAGCGCTACCGCGTGGTCCGGCCGTTCGCGGTCGCGGCCTCGGTGTCGGCGCCGACGGCGCGCAGCCCGGGCGGCGGCGTCCGGTTCACCGTGAACGCGGGCCTGTTCCCCCGGCCGCCCGCGCTGGCCACGATCCGCTGGCTGCTGCGCAACGGCTACCTTGAGCGGGTCTCCGGCACGGCCATACCGCGATAGACCGGGGCCTGGCAGGATCAACCGTCCGTTCTCGCCGGACGGATCGATGACGGAGGGGTGCGATGTCCGCGTGGAGCCGGGTCACACTTGTCGGTGAGCACCGCAAGGTGGACATGGTGCTCCCCGCCCAGGAGCCGATCGGCGCGCTGATGCCCGAGGTGCTCGAACTGCTCGGCGACCCGCCGCAGAACCCGCCCCGGCTCCGGCACCTCGTCACCGCCGCCGGGGAGGTGCTCAACCCCGGCGCGTCGCTCGCCGAGCGGCGGGTTCCGGACGGCGCCGTCCTGCGGCTCGTGCTGGCCGACGAGCCGATTCCCGCGCCCGTCGTCCACGAGGTGCCGGAGGTCGTCGGCGACACGCTCGACGGGCGACTGTGGCGCTGGAGCCCGGCGGCGGTCCGCTGGAACGCGACCGGCGCGCTCATCGGGCTGGCGCTCGCGATCGGGATCGCCGTCCTCGAACGGCTCGACGGCGACGCGGGACCCGCCGCCGTCGGCGGGGTCGCGGCGTTCCTGGCGCTCGGCGGCCTGGTGTTCGGGCTCATCGGGCAGGAGCGCCTCGGCACGGCGATGGTCCTCGCCGGGGGCGCCACCGCCGCGCCCGCGCTCTGGCGCGCCGCCGACCTCCACGGCTGGGAGGACTGGACGCGCTGGGGCGGCTTCGGGCTGATCGCCGCCGGGGTCGTCCTCCTCCTCGGGCTCGGCTCGCCGCTCGGCCGGGGCGGGCTCGTCGGCGGCGGGCTGGCCGCCGCGCTGACGGCCGCCGGGATGATCGGCGCCGGCTTCGGCCTGGACGGCGGGCGCGTCGGCGCCGTCCTCGCGCTGGCCTGCGTCGTCCTGCTCAGCATGCTGCTGCGGGTGGCGCTGTCGCTGTCCGGGCTGACCTCGCTGGACGACCGGCGCGGCGCCGGCGGCGTCGTCGCGCGCGGCGACGTCATGCGGGCCCTGGACGGCGCGCACCGCAGCATGGTCGTCGCGACCCTGTCGGTGGCGCTGGCCGCCGCCGTCGCCGGGATCGGCGCCGCCGCCGACTTCGACCCGTGGACGGCCGGGCTCGCGGGCCTGCTCGCCGTCGTGGTGAGCAGCCGCGCCCGGATGTTCCCGCTGATCCTGCAGAAGAGCGCGCTGTTCGCCTCGGGCCTCGCGATCGTCGTCGCGCTCGCCTTCCAGTGGACGCACCACGTCTCCTGGGGCATCGCGCCCGTGCTGGGTATGCTCCTGCTGGGGCTGTCGATCCCGGTCGCGGTGCTCACCTCCGAGCAGCCCGAGCACGTGCGCGCGCGGCTGCGCCGGATCATGAACCGGGTCGAGGGGGTCGCGGTGGTGGCCATCGTCCCGGTCGCCGTCGGCACCTTCGGAACCTTCGAACGGCTCCTGGAGACCTTCTGAGAGGAGTCGGGTGGCTGACCAGGACGGGGACGCGCCTCCGCCCGACCTTGACCTGACGGTCGTCGACGCCCCCACGCTGCACCGGCGGACCCCCTCCCCACCGCCCGCGCCACCGCCCGCGCCCCCGGCGCCGCCCCCCGCGTTCGGTCAGCCGGCCGACCTCTCGGTCACCCGCCCCGACCAGCCGCCGCCCCGGGTGGACGCCGCGCCGCCGCCCCCTCCCGCACCGCCCCCTCCCGCACCGCCCCCTCCCGCACCGCCCCGCCCCGCGCCGCCCCCGGTGGTGCCGCCCGTCGTGCCCACGGCACCGGAGGCGCTCGTCCAGGGGCCGGTGCACGGCGACTCGGTCATGCGGCGCGTCGTCCGGGGCGCGCTGCACCCGTTCCGGTCCGCCGACGACGTGCGCGTGGTCACCGAGCACGGCCGGTGGATCGCGCACCCGGTGACCACCGGCAGGCGGATCGCGGTGCTGGGAGTCCGGGAGGGCTCGGGCAAGAGCACGGTGTCGGCGCTGGTCACGACGGCGTTCGCGCACCACCGCGACGACCGGGTCCTCGCGCTGGACCTCGACCCCGAGATGGGCTCGCTGCCGCTCCGGCTGGGCGTCCGCAACGAGCATCCGGTCGCCGACATCACCGGCGCCGACCTGAGCACCGCCTCGTTCGAGCAGGTCCGGGAACTCCTGGTGCCGCTGGGCGAGCGGCTGTGGGCGCTGCCGACCACCTACGGGACGGTGGGCGCGGGCCGCGGCCTCGTCGACGCGAGGCTCTACCGGTCCGCGGGCGTCCAGCTCAGCCGGTTCTTCGGGATCACGGTCGCCGACAACGGCGCGGGCACGCGGACCCCGCTGCACCGGGCCGTCCTCGCCGCCGCCCACGCGCAGATCCTCGTCGCGCCCGCCACCGTGGACGGCGCGGCCGCCGTCGGGCGCGTCCTGGACTGGATGGGCTCGGGCGACCTGCGGGCGCTGCTCCCGCGCACCCTGGTCGTGTTCACCTCGCACACCCCGCACAAGGCGGGGACCGTGGACGTCGACCGCGCCGCCGGAATCCTCGCCGAGGTCGGTGTGACCACGATCCGGCTGGGCTTCGACCGGCAACTGGCCGTCGGGACGACGCTCGACCACGGGCGGCTCGCCTACGCCACCCGCCTGACCGCGATCGCCATCGCCGCCGAGGCGCTCCGGCTGGCCCTCACCGCCTGAACCGCAGCCGCGACCGGCGCTTGGGCGCGGGCGGCGACGGGTCCCGCGGGACGCCCGCGTCCGGGTCGAGCTTGACGAGCGCGTGCTCGCGGCGCCACCAGAACACGTCCGGCGACGTGGGGTCGTCGGACGCGGCGTACATCTCCTTCGCCAGCTCCCGGAACGGGCCGAGAACCGCGCCCATGGCCTCCGAGACGATCGGATACGCGAGGATCGTGCTGTGCGTCGGAACGGCGACCAGCGCCCCGGGCCTCCCGGCGTCGGTGAGGAAGTGGTGCAGCTCGGCGACCAGCGCCGAGACGTACCGGCTGCCCGGCTTGTGGATCACGCGGATCGACTCGGTCAGCGTGAGCGGCTGGTCGTGGACGTCGACGTCCGCCAACTCCACCTGGTAGGTGTTCGGCACGGCGAGCCCGCCGAGGTCGGTGAGGCCGAGCAGCGAGGCCCTGGCCAGGGTGAGCGGCCCGCCGTACCGGGGATGGTCGATCATGATCATGGCATCGAAGTGCCTCCCGGCGGAGACGATCGCCAGGCCCTGCCGCTCGGACTCGGTGAGCTTGGGCACCATGCGGATCCGCAGGCGTTTGCGGACGTCCCCCAGCAGCTCGATGTCGCCGATCGCCATCGCCGCGCGGTCGCTCACATGGATCAGCCACTCCTCCACGAGCCGGGGCCAGGCGACGCGGTCGGCCCGCGCGCAGCGCTCCAGGATCGTCCAGGTGGTGGCGCTGGGCTCGAACCGTCCGACCGGCAGCACGACCTGCGCCAGCGCGGGTTCGAACCGGGCGGCCGGGTTGACGACGGGCAGCAGGTCCTCGATGAGGGCGTGCACGTCCGCCGACACCTCGAACAACTCCATCCCCGACTCCCGATAAGTTGATCTTCGTACCGTTCGCCCCGTCCGACATTAGGGTGGACGGGGATCGCTCGACGTAAGAGGGGTGGCAGGCGTGACGACCCGGTTGGTGCACCGGCCCGCGCGGACCGTCTACCCGAGGACCGACTCCGAACCCCGGCAGGTCGAGGCCCCTCCCACTCTCCCCGAGGCGGGCGGGACCGGCAACCAGCTCATGACGATCCTGCCGATGGTCGGCATGATGGGCTCGCTCACCATCATGACCGTCATGCGGAACCCCGCGTTCATGGCGTTCGGCGCGGTGCTGCTGGTCGTGGCGGTGCTCGGCGGCGGCGCGCTGCTGCTGTCGCGCAAGGGCCAGGTCACCCGGCAGCGCAAGAACCAGCGCGAGCGCTACCTGGAGTTCCTGGAGGAGCTGCGGGAGGAGCTGTCGGCGGAGGAGCGGGAGCACCGGACGCTGGCCCGGGTGCTCGACCCGCCGCCCGAGGCGCTGTACGACGTCGTCCGCGACCCGTCCCGGCTGTGGGAGCGGCGCCGCACGCACGACGACTTCCTGCGGGTCAGGGTCGGCACCGGCCTGATGCCCGGCCACTCGCTTGAGCTGGGCGAGCAGGGCACCGCGCTCAACCCGACCGACCCGTTCATGTCGTCGGAGGCGCGGGCGGTGATCGAGCGCTTCCGCACCGCGCCGGACATGCCGCTCACGCTGCCGCTGGACATGGCGGGCGACGTCAGCGTGATCGGCAGCCGCCCGGACGTGCTGCGGCTGGTGCGCGCGATGGCCGTCCAGCTCGTCGCCTTCCACGCCCCCGAGGACGTCGCGATCGGCGCGGCCTACGGCGGCGCCTCGCCCGACTGGGACTGGCTCAAGTGGCTGCCGCACGTGCACGACCAGCACCGGCGGGACGGCGGCGTGCCGATCCGGCTGATCGCCTCGTCCCCGCTGAGGCTGGCGGCGCTGCTGGCCGACGAGCTGCGGCGGCGCAGCGACTACGCCGCCGAGGTGCGGCGCGGGCTCGGGCGGCGCGACTCGTTCAGGATGCTGCGGCGGCTGGTGGTGTTCCAGGACACGCACGGCGAGGTGGCCGCCGACCTCGTCCGGCCGGACGAGAGCGTCCCGGTCGCCGACCTGGCCGCGACGGTCGTCCACCTGCTGTCGGACCGGACGCACGAGCCCGGCGACGTCGGCGTGCGGATCACGGTCGAGGGCGACCGGGTCCGCGTCGAGGACCTGCGCGGCCCCGAGCCGGTGGAGATGAGCGGCACGCTCGACGACGTCCCGGCCGCGATGCTGGAGGGCCTGGTCCGGATGGTCGCGCCGATGCGGCTGTCCCGCGAGTCGGTGGACGAGACCGCCGGGCAGGGCGGCGAGGTCGACTTCGCCGGGCTGCTGGGCGTGACGGACCCCGGCGACCTCGACGTCGCGCGGCTGTGGGCGCCGCGCGGCGAGCGCGCGTTCCTGCGCGTCCCGGTCGGGCTGGACGACGCGGGCCGCCCGGTGATCCTCGACCTGAAGGAGGCGGCCAGCCTCGGCATGGGCCCGCACGGGCTGTGCGTCGGCGCGACCGGATCGGGCAAGAGCGAGCTGCTGCGGACGCTGGTGCTCGCGCTCGCGGCCACGCACGGACCCGAGCAGGCGAGCATGGTGCTGGTCGACTACAAGGGCGGCGCGACGTTCGCGCCCTTCGACGGCCTGCCGCACGTCGCGGGCGTCATCACCAACCTGGAGGACGACGCCGGGCTGATCGAGCGGGTGTACGCGAGCCTGTCGGGCGAGGTGCAGCGGCGGCAGCAGGTGCTGCGCGACGCGGGCAACATCGCCAACATCGGCGACTACAACCACCAGCGCGGGCAGCGGCCCGACCTGCCGCCGCTGCCGCACCTGCTCGTGATCATCGACGAGTTCGGCGAGCTGCTCACCGCGCGCCCGGACTTCATCGAGCTGTTCCTGTCGATCGGCCGGATCGGCCGCAGCATCGGCGTCCACCTGCTGCTGTCCAGCCAGCGCATCGAGAGCGGCAAGCTGCGCGGCCTGGAGACCTACCTGTCGTACCGGATCGGGCTGCGGACGTTCTCCGAGGAGGAGAGCCGCACGGTCCTGGACTCCCCCGACGCGTTCCACCTCCCGGCGCTGCCGGGCTTCGGCTACCTCAAGGTCGACACCAGCATCTACCTGCGGTTCAAGGGCGGCTACGTGTCGGGCCCCTACCGGGGCGCGGTGGCGGCGCCGGCCGAGGGCGCCGACCGGCTTCCGGTGCGCCCGTTCACCGCCTACAACCTGGCCGGTCCGCTGGACGGCCCGGGGCGGGGCGCGGACGACGGCGAGGCCGAGCTGCCGGAGCGGACCACCGGCCCCACGATGCTCGACGTGCTGGTCGGCCAGCTCGCCCGGCACGGCCGCCCGGTGCCGATGATCTGGCTGCCGCCGCTGCCGTCCATGGCCACGCTGGACGCGGTGACCGGTCCCGTCCGGATCACCGAGCAGGGCATGCGGCTGCCCGCCGGCGGGGGGCCGCTGCGGGTGCCGATCGGCCTGCTGGACGACGCGCGCCGCCAGTGGCAGGGCGTGTGGAACCTCGACCTGACGGCGGCGGGCGGGCATGTCGCGATCATCGGCGGGCCGCAGACCGGCAAGACCACGCTGCTGCGCACGTTCGTGCTGTCGCTGGCGCTGACGCACACGCCGCGCCAGGTCGCGGTGTACGGGCTCGACCTGGTCGGCGGCGGCCTCCAGGTGCTGTCCGGGCTGCCGAACGTGGGCGGCGTCGCGGGACGCACCGACCTGGAGCGGATCCGCCGGACCGTCGAGGAGGTCCACGGGATGCTGGAGCACCGCATGGAGGTGTTCCGGCAGCACGGCATCGACGGTGTCCAGCGGCTGCGGCAGATGCACGCGGCCGGGAGCGTTCCGGAACTGCCGTGCGCGGACGTCGTCTTGGTCGTGGACGGGTTCGGCGCCATCAGGAACGACTTCGAGGAGATCGACGACATGGTCTCCGACCTGCTCCAGCGCGGCGGCGGCTACGGCATCCACATCGTCGCGGGGATGCTGCGGTGGAACGACGTGCGGATCGCCGCGCAGTCCACGTTCGGGCAGCGCGTCGAGCTGCGGCTCAACGACCCCTCCGACTCCACGGTCAGCCGCAAGCTCGCCGAGACGATCAGCGCCGAGCTGCCGGGACGCGCGCTCACCGACGCCGGGCTGTTCGGCCATGTCGCCGTGCCCGCGCTCGGCGCCGTGCCCGACCCGACCGAGCTGGGCACCGCCGCCGAGTCGGCGGTCGGGGCCGTCCGCAACGCCTGGACGGGCGAGTCCACCCCGCCCGTGCGGGTGCTGCCGCACCGGCTCGCGGCGTCCGAGCTGCCCGATCCGGAGCGCGAGCCCCGGCTGGTGCCGCTCGGGGTGGAGGAGCGCGCGCTGGAGCCGCTGCTGCTCGACCTGTTCGACGTCGACCAGAACCTCGTCGTGCTCGGCGACGGCGGCTCCGGGAAGTCCAACCTGCTGCGGCTGATCGTCCAGCAGCTCACCGCCCGGTACACGCCCGAGCAGGTGGTGTTCGCGGTGATGGACCCGCGCCGCTCGCTGCGCGACGTGGCGCCTGAGCCCTACATCGGCGGCTACGCGCCGACGCCGAGGATCTGCGCCGGGCTCGCGGGCGGCGTCGCCAAGGAGTTGCAGGAGCGCATGCCGGACGACCCGTCCGCCGTCCCCGAGGGCGCCGGGGTGAAGGGCCCGCGGATCGTCGTGCTCGCCGACGACTACGACCTGCTGACCACGGCGGGCCAGCAGCCGCTCGCCCCGTTCGTGCCGTTCGTCGCGAGCGGCCGCGACATCGGCCTGCACTTCGTCGTGGCCCGCCGCGTCGCCGGATCCTCCCGCGGCCTCTACGACCCGCTCCTCCAGGCGGTGCGGGAGAGCGGCACGGGCGCGCTGGTGATGTCCGGGGACCGGTCGGAGGGGCAGCTGTTCCCGCGCGTCTACGCCGAGTCGCTGCCGCCGGGGCGGGCGCAGTGGATCCGGCGGGGCGAGAGCGCGCGGCTCGTCCAGACCGCGCTGGCCGAGGCCCCGGTGCGCGAGGAGGCCCGATGACCTACGACATGGTGGTGCTGACGCAGCGGGCGCCCGACGTGCGGGCGATCATCGACAGCATGGTGGCGGCGGGCGAGACCCTGCGGGTGCGCGGCGGCGGCGACGGCGCCCTCATCCTGCTCCGCGACGACGAGGGATCGCCATTGGTCAGCATCGAGTCGGCGCAGCGCGTGGACGTCGAGGGCGAGGTCGGCCGCGTCCTCGGCGGCGCCGTGGACGCGGGTCTGACCGTCCCCTACTGGTGGGTGGAGGTGCGCGCCTCGGGCGGTGACCCGAGGGCGCCCGGCATCGCGCACCGGTTCGCCGACGCGATGGTGGAGCGGCTGGGCGGCGCCGTCTGGCCGCCGAACGCCCCCGAGGAGGCACCGTGACCACGACGAACACGCATGCGGCGCTCGACATCGTCACGACGCGGAGCGCCGTCGCCATCCAGGACCGCCCGCTCGTGCCGCTCTCGTCCTGGCTGACCGACGCGATGGAGAAGTGCGCGCGCGTCGACCAGGCGTTCCAGATCCTCACGCCGCACGACGCCCGGATCACCCTGCCCCTGCGGATGATGCTCGGCACCCGGCAGGCGCGGTGGGTCGTCCAGGAACCGGACGAGGGCTACTACGACGGCTTCACCGGCTTCCCCCTTGAGTGGGACGGCGCCGCGTTCGTCGTGTCGGAGAAGGCGAAGGAAGGGCCGTCCGAGACGTTCCTGCGGGAGGTTCCGGACGACGACCTCGGCCACCACCTCGTCGTGAGCCTGAACGTCGTCCACGACGCCACCTCGGGCCTGCTGCTCGGCGGCGTGATCGAGGACCTCGCCCGCGCCCTCGCCGGAACCGCGCCCCGCTGCTGGGGGACGGCCGAACCCGCGCTGTCGCGGTGGTCGCCGCCGGAGCTGACCGACCTGTGCCGCCGCCGCTCCCCCGCCTCGACGCTGCTGGTGTTCATGGGCCCGCACGGCGGGGACGTGCCGCCCTTCGGCGGGACCGTGCAGGTCTCCCGCGTGACCTCGGGGGTGAAGGAGTCGATCACGTTCGCGCTCGCCTGCCCCGCCGACCGCGAGCCGCCGCTGGAGGAACTGGAGGACCTCGCGGACCGGTACACGCGGACGGGCGTCCTGCGGACCCTCAACGTCCAGTGGACGCCCGCGCTGCGCGACCTCACCTACCCGAGCCGCGCGATCGGCGTCCCGTCCCCGCTGGCCATGGGCATCGGCCCGGAGGGCGTCGCGGAGATCGGGATCGAGCACGCGCTCTCGGCCGAGGCGACCGGCCGCCGGATCGGCGACGCCGCCTCGCCCGGCCTGTGGTTCCCGCTGGCGGGCGGCGACGACACCGCGGCCTGGACGCGGCTGCGGACGCTCATGGAGCACCTGACCGAGCCCGCCACCGGCACGGGCCGCTGGCGGACGTCCTGATCACGCGGGCGGGCGGCTCCACTTCAGCTGCGCGAACCCCGGCTTGATCACCCCGTTGATCAGTTCGAGCCGCTCGGTGAACGGCGCGAACGCCGACTTCATCGCGTTCACCGTGAACCACTGGAGGTCGTCCCACCCGTACCCGAACGCCTCGGTGAGCTTCGCGAACTCCTCCGACAGCGACGTCCCGCTCATCAGCCGGTTGTCGGTGTTCACCGTGACGCGGAAGCTCAGCCGCCGCAGCAGCCCGATCGGGTGCTCCGCGATCGACTTCGCGGCGCCGGTCTGGATGTTGGACGTCGGGCACATCTCCAGCGGGATCCGCTTGTCGCGCACGTAGTCGGCGAGCCGTCCGAGCCTCGGCTCCCCGCCGGTCACGTCGATGTCGTCGATGATCCGCACGCCGTGCCCGAGCCGGTCGGCGCCGCACCACTGGATCGCCTGCCAGATCGAGGGCAGCCCGAACCCCTCGCCCGCGTGGATCGTGAAGTGCGCGTTCTCCCGCTGGAGGTACTCGAACGCGTCCAGGTGGCGGGTCGGCGGGTACCCCGCCTCCGCGCCCGCGATGTCGAACCCGACCACGCCAGCGTCCCGGTACCGGACGGCCAACTCCGCGATCTCCTTGCTCCGCGCCTGGTGCCGCATCGCCGTGACCAGCGCCCCGACCCGGATCCCGTGGTCGGCCCGCGCCCGCGCGAACCCGTCCAGGACGGCCTCGACGACCTGCTCCAGCGTCAGCCCCTCGGTGACGTGCTGCTCGGGCGCGTACCGGACCTCCGCGTAGACGATCCCGTCCTCGGCCAGGTCCTCGGCGCACTCGTAGGCCACCCGCGTGAGCGCCTCCGCCGACTGCATCACCCCGACCGTGTGGTCGAACGTCTCCAGATACCGCTCCAGCGACCCCGAGTCGGCGGCCTCCTCGAACCAGAGCCGCAGGTTGTCCGCGTCGCCGCTGGGCAGCGCCCCGTACCCGCTCTCGCGCGCGAGGTCCACGATGGTCGCCGGACGGACCCCGCCGTCCAGATGGTCGTGCAGCAGCACCTTGGGCGCGCGCCGGATCTCATCGAGTGTGGGCCGATCGCTCATCCTTAGAAGCTACCGCCCCGACCGCCGTTCCACCTGCTCACCCGCGAGGTTCCGGCTGGAGAACACGAAACTGCGGTAGGCCCACCACCGGAACAGCATCGCCAGCAGGGTGCCGAGAATCATCCCGCTGAAGAAGTCGGAGAACTCCTGCACCCGCTGGCTCACGTGCGGCTCCGCCAGACCGAACCAGTACCGGGCCGCGTAGAGCGGGATCGCGTTGATCCCCATGGAAATGGCGTTGATCAGCACGAACAGCAGAATCTCACTGGACCGGCGCCGACCGTTGGTGACGCGAAACGCCCACCGCCTTTGCAGCACATAGGAGAGCGCGGTCGCCGCCGCCGTGGCGACCAGAAGCGCCGTCACCGGCTTGCTCTGCAAGAGGGTGAATTTGAGCGCATAGTAAATGGCGGTGGTGACGGCGTAGCAGAGGCCGCCGGTCATCCCGAACTTGAGCAGCACCCGCTGCCTGATGATGATCGGCCGCACCTGCTCGGGAATCCTCTCCAGCACGGCACTGGCGATCGTCATGCGGCAAGGCTATACGGGATCACCCCGCCCCGGGAGGACATTTCACCAAGATCCACCACCGCACCCCGCGCGACGGATACCGCCGTACGACGGCATTTCAATGCGCCTCGTGATGATCTCCCGGTGGTTGATTGATATTCAGCGTGTACTGAAATTTCAGTTGCGGCTGGAATCTGGTTACCGACAACTCCGCGAAGTACCTTCCTGTCACACGACGGCCGGCCACGAGCCCCGTACCAGCGGGTTCTCGCGGTCGGGCGCCCCCCGCAACCCCCGAACTGCCGCCGGAGCGCCAGCGGCCCGACCGGCGGCGAAAGGTGGACGAAGGTGAACCGTGGAATGCGCCTCAAATGCGCGACGATCCCCCTGCTGAGCACCGCGGCTTTGATCACGCTCCCGGCGTTCGGGACCGTTCAGGCGACGGCCCAGTCGACACAGGACGTCCAGATCCGGCAGACCGCGCTCGCCGACCGGCTGACCGGCCGGCTGGGCGACCGGCAGGCGGGCTCCTACCTCGACGGCGCGGGCGACCTCGTCGTCAACGTGACCGACGCGGCCGCCGCGCGGCAGGTCACCGGCGCCGGAGCGCGGGCGCGCGTCGTCGCCCACGGCATCCGGCCGCTGACCGGCGCGAAGGCCAGGCTCGACCGGCTCGCCGGGACGCCGGGTACGACAGGGTTGGCCTGGGGCGTGGACGTCGTCTCCAACAGCGTCGTGGTCGACGTGCCCCGCGCCGACGACGACGCCGCGACGAAGGCGTTCGTCAAGCGCGCGAGGGCGATGGGCGATCTCGTCCGGGTCCGGCGGGTGGCGGCGGCGCCGCGTCCGATGGTCGGGCCCGGCGACGCGATCCTCACCGGCGGCTCGCGCTGCTCGGTGTCGGCGATCGCCGTCGGCGGCGGCGCGGAGTTCGTCGTCACCGCCGGGCACTGCACGAGGATCAGCCCGAACTGGACGACCAAGGACGGCCAGACCCTCGGCACCCGGGAGGCCGGCAGCTTCCCGGGCGACGACTACGGCACGATCCGGGTGACCAACGGGTCGCTCCAGAACGACAACGCCCAGCTCACCTCGGTCGGACGTCCGGCGGTCGGCTCCCAGATCCAGAAGAAGGGCTCGACGACCGGCACCACCACCGGGACGATCCGCGGTTATGACCGCACGGTCAACTACCAGGAGGGCACGGTCTCCGGCCTGGTCGAGACCACCGCCTGCACCCAGCCGGGCGACAGCGGCGGCTCGCTGCAGGCCGGCACCGTCGCCGTCGGGATCGTCTCCGGCGGCACCACCGGCGCCTGCCGCGCCAACTACCAGTCGTACTTCCAGCCGTTGGACGAGGCGCTCCAGTCGCAGAGCCTCACGCTCAAGTAGTCGGGTCCGGGGCTCCCGGCGCTCCGGGAGCCCCGCGCTCAGCCGGCCTTGGCGTACTCGTCCATGCCCCCGGCGAAGTCGAACACGACGCATGCCTCGTCGCCGACGACCCAGGCGTCGTGCCCGGGTGTGACCACGAACGCGTCACCGGGACCGCCCTCCTGCTCACCGCCGTCGCGCATGCGCACCCGGAGCCTGCCCTGCACGATGTAGCCGTTGTGGTGCACCTCGCACAGCTCGGTGCCCGCGATGTCCCTGAGCGACTCCGTCCAGCGCCAGCCGGGCTCGAACGTGGCCCGCGCGAACACCAGCCCGGTCATCTGGAGGACCTCCAGATGCCCCTTCGGGAAGTCGCGCCGCTCGTCGGGCTTGTCGATGCTCTTGATCTCCAACATGATGGTCCCCCCTTTTCACCATCACCTCCCACGCTCGCACCAGGCTTGACCTGCGTCAACACACGCCATCAACCTCGTGCCCCGGCGGCCGCGGAACTGCCGACGCGCAGCAGGTTGCCGCTGCGGTCCACGAGCGCGAACTCGCGCATCCCGTAGTCGGTGTCCCGCGGCGGGACGAGCCGGCTGCCGGTGGCCACCTCGCCGGGGACGCCGATCCCGTCCCACTCCCGATGAAGGGCGTCCGCGTCATCGACGTACACGTAGCAGGCGCCGGCGGTGGTCAATGGATCGACCTCGGGATGGTGCCAGAAATGCAGCGTCACGGTCCCGCGCGCCACGATGAGGTAGCCGGCGTCCGGCCACGACCCCCGCGTCTCGAATCCCAGCCGCGTATAGAACTCCAGCGTCTCCGCCAGATCCCGACTGGGCAGAACAGGCACCGCATATTCCTCCATGCCGCAACGCTATGCCGTGCCTCCGACACGTGCGCACGCCCCGGCGCGAAGTGGCGTCGCGCCGGGACGTGGTGGTTCAGGACATGGTGGTTCAGGACGTGGTGGTTCAGGACGTGGAGGCGATGACGCCGTCGATCCATTCCTGGTGGGCGGGGACGTCGGTGTAGATGCCCATTCCGCTGCGGCAGTTCGGGGGCTCGCTGGGCTGGCCCGGGTCCGGGGGCTTGATCTCGACGCGGCTGAACGCGCCGATGAGCTTCCAGCCGGTGCCCTCCCGGCGGAGCAGCGGGCCGCCGGAGTCGCCGAAGCAGGCGCCGGCGCGGGTCTCGGGGTTGCCGGTGCAGACCTCGGAGGCCGGGTCGAGGGGCGTCACCTCGTTGGTGCAGGCGGACAACTCGCGCACGGCCGAGTCGAGTTGCTGGAGCACCGTCGGGGTGCTCTCCTCGCCGCACGTCTGGCCGGGCTCGGTGCAGCCCCATCCCAGCAGCCGGGTCGGGGTGCCGGCGGGCTGCCGGACGTCCACCGGCACCGGCGCGCCCGTGACCGGCTGGTCGAGCCTGACCAGCGCGATGTCGTGGGTCGCGGTGTCGCTCTCGGGGTGGGTGACGAGGCGCTCGACCCCGCGGACCGTTCCACCCTGGTCCTTGCGGAGGCTTCCGATGCGCAACTGAAGATCGGCGGGGTTCTTGCCCTCGACGCAGTGCCGCGCCGTGACCACCCAGTCTCCGGTGATCAGGCTGCCCCCGCAGAAGTGGCCGCCCGCGTTCTGGATGGAGGCCATGAACGAGTAGGGCTCGGTCGCGTCCGAACCACCGATGATCATGGGGGACGGGCCGGGCGAGGCCGGCGCGGCCGGCGCGGCCACGCCGAACCACAGCAGCGTCGCGGCGAGCACGGCCATGACCAGCCGGAGGGGACGAGCCGCCCCTCCGGCGGGTCTGGAAAAGCCGATCGGTCTGGACTTCACGGGTCCTCCTGGGAGGCGGGAGCCGAGGAGGTCTCGCTCGGCCCCCGCGCGTCGGGATGATCGTTCGTCCCGACGCTAGGGACCCGCGGCCCGCCGGACGATCCGGCCAGCGGGCCGAAGTGCGGTACAGCAGCCTGTACCGGGGCGCGTCTCAGCCGGTCAGGGGCTTGAGGTCCTCCCGCCGCTCCACCGTGGACCCCAGCAGGTAGCGGCTCAGCGCGCCGCGGGCGGGCGCCTCGGCGGGCGCGATGAGGTGCAGGGAGCCGCGTGCGGCGCGGACGGCGAACTGGGCCTTGTTCAGCAGGTGGGCGCCGTGGAAGTCGACCGCGTCCAGCTTCGAGAGGTCCAGCACGAGGGAGAGCGGCGGCTCCGCGAGGACGATCGTCGTCAGGATGCGCGCCTCGGCGGCGACCACCGTGTCCGCCACCAGGCGTCCCGTCAGGGTCAGGACGGTGTAGCGGCCGTAGGAGCGGGTCTCCATCCTCAACTCCCCCCGTCCAGGACGAGCAGGACCATCGATCGACGCCCCCGTCGGGGGCGGGGCGGAACATGCGAGCTGCGGCTCGTTGGAACGCACTAGCACGGGACCTCCCAGCGGTCACTGGCACGGACGGCGGCGAACACGGCAAAGATATTACCTGAAATCTTATTCGGCAAATCTATCTCGTACAATGACCCTGACCCACACCTCGCGCCCGCCGGGGAGCATCCCCCCGCTGCCCCCTCGGAGGCGCGAGGATGCGCAACGGACGAGGGGTGAGCGGATGGAGACGACACCGAGCCGGACGAACGCCAAGCCATGGACGTTCCTGACCAACCACGCGCGGGTGCTGATCCAGCTGGCCCGCGATCCCGACGCGCGCGTGCGGGACGTCGCGCACGAGATCGGGATCACCGAGCGCGCGGCGCAGCTCATCATCAGCGACCTGGAGGAGTCGGGGTACATCACCCGCACCCGGGTCGGGCGCCGCAACAGCTACACCGTCAACGCCCACCGACCCTTCCGGCATCCGACCGAGGCCGACCACGACGTGGAGGCCCTGATCGAGCTGTTCGCCGGGCAGGACGCCGCCGCCCTCGCCTAGAGGGCCGCGCTGGGCAGGACGTCCCCGCTCGGCGGGGGCGTCCTGACGGGTGTCATTCGGCGCGGGTGGCCCGGTCGGCGTGGGGCGGTTCCTCGATGGCGCTCGTGCCGGAGCCGGGACGCGACTCCCATTCCCAGGTCTCGTCGAGACGGATCCGTCCGTCCGGGAGCGTGGTGACCACCGTGACGCAGTGGCCGCTGGACGTCTCGCCCGCCGTGTTGAGCTGGCTGTAGCGGAAGTCGAGGCGGTCGCCCTCGCGCGTCCCCACCAGGAATCCGCGCCGGACTCCGCCGCCCCCGTACTCGGCCCAGACCTCGCCGTCGTGCTCGTGGTAGGTGAACTCGGTCTCGGTGCCGACCTCGCCGCCGACGGTGTCCTGGACGGCCCGGAAACGCCGTCCGTCCAGTGAGGAAGCTCCGGTGCTCATGATCATCACCGTACCGCGCGGCCCGGGGTCGAGACCGGCCATATTGATCATCAAAAGCCACCGGTTGGGTTCTGACCTGGGGTGTTAACGTGGACGGCATCAGGGTGAACGTTGAGCCGAAGGTTTCGCGGTCCGCGAATGGAGCCACCCGACAATGATGAACCGGACGCTGCGGATTCCCACCACCGCCGCCGAGGTCCAGAAAGCCGTCGACCACGCGGCATCGGGAGAGATAGTCCTGCTGGAGGACGGCGGGCACGTACTGGCCGCCGTCGTCTCCCCCGAGGTGGCCGCTGCCGGAGCGGACGCGCTGAGCGCGGCGGAGGACGCCGCCGACCGCCTGCTCGGAGCGCGGCTCATCGCCGAGCTTGAAGCGGGAATGGAAACGACGCGGCTGAACGACCTGCGCCGTGAACTCGCGCGATGAGCGGATACCACGAGATCCTCCTCGCGGCCTCGGCGGTGCAGACCGTCCGCGCCATTCACCGCGACGATCCGGGCTCCGCCGAGTTCGTTCTCAACTCGCTGGAATACCTCTCGACGGACGTCGACTCCGGGGCCCTCCGCACGATCGACAAGGAGGCGGGGCTGCTCACCACGACGATCGGTGACTTCGACGCATTGTGCTGGCTTCGCCAAGACGAGATGAGCATCATCGTCCTGGCCGTCTCACGGCGTCGTCACCCAGCGTGAGGCGGCGTCCTTGTTGACGTGCTCGGCGAAGTCGAGGAACTCCTGTGCGCGCCCCGCGCCGACCGGCTCGGCGTAGATGTAGGGGCACATGTCCGAGTCCGTCAGCTTCGAGCGCTGGTAGAGCGAGAACTCCCGCCACGTGTAGCCGTGCCGCGCGAGTTCCCGGGCGACCTCGTCCTTGATGTGCGCGCCGTACATCGGGTCGTGCATCTCGATGAGCAGCGCCGGACGGTGCTCGCGTACCGTCGCCGCCGCGCCCGCGAGCGCCTTTCCCTCGTGGCCCTCGATGTCGATCTTGATGAACCCGATCGGTCCGTTGACCCCGGACGCGATGAGGTCGATCGGAACCGCCTCCACCTCACCGAGAAACGCGCCGTATCCGTCTCCGCCGTTGTACAACGCGGAGATCTTGCAGTCCGCGGGCGGGCGTGCGGGTTCACCGGTGGCCAGCGACCGCGTACAGGCGCCGGCGGGCATGTTGAACGGGTCCCAGAGCCGGACCGTCGTTCGGGTCTCGTAGACCGCCAAGGGGCGAACGTCGATATTGCCGATCCCGTTGAGCCGGATATTCGCACGCAACGTGCGCAGGGCGTCCGGGTTCGGCTCGATCGCGACGACCGTCGCGAACGCGCCGGCCATCCGGAGGGCGAAATGGCCGACGTGGGCGCCCGCGTCGATGAACACCGAGCCGGGCTCGGCGAACGACCGGAGGAGCCGCCAGATGTCCTGCTCGTGGGGGCCGGGGCCGATGCGGTCGCCGCTTCCGGGCCGGACCGTCCAGGTGAGCCCGTCGCACTCCACGAGCGAAGGCGCCGCGGCCATCAGCACCTCCGGAGACAGGCGGCGGAGCACGCGAACCCCGGTGCGCTCACGGGCCCTCGATGGCTCGCGTGTCGGACGATATCCAGCCCCGGTGCGGATAGTAGTTCTTCAACTCCCGCATACGCTCCGACTCCGCGAAGAACACGAATTCGAGGTTCACGCGCTGGAGCATCCCGCGCTTGGTCTCCTCGCTCAGCCCGCTCCCGACGAACGGCACCGAACTGATCGCCACCTCGGTCAGCGTCGACAGCCCGGTCGAGGCGAACCGTTCGGCCATCCGCGCCATCTTCGGCATCTTCCGGCGGAGGAAGATGCCGAGCCTGGTGGAGCGCACGGTCAGGTGCGGGCGCGTCGTCCGGATGTGCTCGCAGATGTTCTGCCAGTAGTCGGCGGCGCAGTCGGCCAGGGCGGTGCCCAGCGCGTCGTCCACATGCCGGGCGTCGGGGACTTCGAGGTAGGACTGGATCTCGAAGAGCTCCCTGGCCTTCTCGCGCAGTTCCAGGATCTCGTCGAGGCGGAGCATGGCGAGAAGGTCGGGCGGCGGCCCTTCGACCATGCGATAGGCCGCCTCCATCAACTCGCCCGCCTCCACCCGGGGATCGGCCTGCTCCTGGGCGAGCCCGCCATTGGCGAGAACGGCCTCGGCGAGCCCCGCGCCCTGTTCGGAATCCCAGTCCGACCCGAGGACCCGCGCGTTGAACGCGTTCGCGTGCGCGGTCTCGTCGAACAGGCCATGGATCTGGATCAGCGGGCTGCTGACCGGGAGCCCGGAATCGTGCAGGAGAGCGAAGATCGGCGTATGCGAGAACCACGGCCTGGAGATGATCTCGTCGTAGCGCCGCCGCAACTCGATCGGCTGCCGCGCCAGAAGCCCGGCCAGCACCGAGTCCGATGAGTTCGCCGCGTCCCGCACCTGGCGGATGAACTCGTTCTTGGTCCGCATGTATTCGTAGCGGGCGACGACGGCGCCGTCGGCGGAGATGACCCCGTCGAGTTCCTCCAGCATCCTGCCGCGCGCGTCGGAGACCGGGGAGATGACCCAGCCCTTGCCGTCCGGCCTGTTGCGCTTCCAGCTGTCCAGGACCTCGGTCAGGGAATTGCACGGGTCCAGCCGGTCCTCTTCGGTGAGGTAGTTGTGCTCCCGGAGGCCGACCACCACGACGCCCGCCGCGATGAGTTCGCGGAGCAGCCGGTAGAAGTTGCTCTCCCGCAGATCGAACCTGCCGAAGTCGCCCACGACCCGCGGATTGTCGACGAGTTGGGTGTCATGCACGTAGACGCGCTCGTTGAAGAGCGCCCCGAACACGAGCAGGGCCCGAAGCTGAACGGTCGAGCTGATTCCGGCCCAGATCGGCTCCAGCGCGGCGAACTGTGCGGTGGGAGGCAGGGCGTTGGCGGTGCGTGAGCCGTCGTGCCTCGTCAATTCGAGATACCACCCTCGGAATGCGACCGTTCTCTGCCGGGACGGTGAACGACCCCCGATTCCGGCGGCGCCGACCCTCGTCCAAGCGAAGCACATTCGCCCACCGCAGGGAAGGCGGAAGCCGGACGGGCCGGGCCGACGTCCCTCACCTGCGACGCGACTCCGCCGTGGGCCATGATGGGGGAATGGATTTCGAGCCCTACCGGGGCGAGCTGGTCGCGCACTGCTACCGGATGACGGGCTCCTTCCACGAGGCGGAGGACATCGTCCAGGAGACGATGCTGCGGGCGTGGAAGGCCCGCGACCGGTACGACGCGGCGCGCGCCTCCGTCCGCACCTGGTTGTACCGGATCGCGACCAACGCGTGCCTGACGGCGCTGGAGGGACGGAGACGGCGCCCGCTGCCGTCCGGGCTCGGGGCGCCGAGCGATGATCCCGGGGCGGCCCTCACACCGGCGCTCGACATCCCCTGGCTCCAGCCGTTCCCCGACGCGCGCTTCGACACCGGCATGCGGGCCGACCTGCGGCTCGCCCTGGTGGCGGCGCTGCAGGTGCTCCCGCCGCGCCAGCGGGCCGTGCTCGTCCTGCGCGACGTCCTGGACTTCCGCGCGGCCGAGGTCGCGGAGCAGTTGGAGACCACGGTCCCGGCCGTCAACAGCACCCTGCAACGCGCCCGCGTCGCGCTCGCCGACGCGGCCGACCTGGACGAGGTCGCCGAGCCGGACGACCCCGAGGTCCAGGCGGTGATCCAGCGGTACGTGCTGGCGTTCGAGGCGGCCGACGTCCCGGGCCTGGTGCGGCTCCTCACCGACGACGCCGTCATGGAGATGCCGCCGGTGCCGCTCTGGTACCGGGGCGGCCGCGACTACGGCCTGTTCATGGACCGCGTGTTCGAGATATGGGGCCCCGGCTGGCGCATGCGGCAACTGACCGCCAACGGGCAACCGGCGCTCGCCGCATACGCGCCGACCCCCGACGGCGAACTCCGGATGCACACCTTGCAGGTCTTCACGGTCGTCGACGGCCGGGTCGCCCGCAACGTCGTGTTCTCCGATCCGGACGTGTTCCAGGCGTTCGCCCTGCCCGAGAGGATTTTCTAGCGGGACGCGATGAGTCCGGCCGACGCCGCCGGTATGTACGGCGAGCATCGACCGGAAGGACACCATCGTGAGCACCATCGTCATCGCGTTCACCACCCTGGACGGGATCGTCACCGACCCGGACGGCGCCGACGGGACACCCACCGGCGGCTGGGCGTTCCGGCACGGCCCGGGAACAGCCGACGGGGACAAGTTCCTCCTCGGAAGCACGCTGGACGACGGCGTCCTGCTCCTGGGACGCAGGACCTGGCACCTGTTCGCGCGGCTCTGGCCGGGACGCGACGACCCGTTCTCGCAACGCATGAACGCCGCCGCGAAACTCGTCGCCTCCCGTTCGCTGCCCGACGCGTCCGCCTGGCAGAACTCGCGGCTCATCGAGGGCGACCTCATCGACGCGGTCAAGCGCGAGAAGCGCGACGTGATCGTCGCCGGCAGCCTGAGCGTCGTCCGCGCCCTGATGGCCGCGGACCTGGTCGACGAGTACCGCCTGCTGGTCTTCCCGACGATCCTCGGCACCGGCGACCGCCTCTTCCCCGCCGACGGCCCGACCGCGTACCTCGACTGCGAGTCGTCCGAACAGATCGGCGCCGCCGTCCTCACGTGCTACACGAGGACGCCCGAGGCCGGGTGATCCGCCGGACGAACGGCCCGGAGGCGGCGTGGAGCACCGGAACCCCCCGGCCTCATGTCCGGCCGGCGACGGGGCTGCGGCGTTCGATCAGGACGACGTCCCGCCAGCGGCCATGGTGGCGGCCGATGCGCTCGCGGGTGCCGATGACGCGGAATCCGACCTTGGCGTGCAGGGCGAGGCTGGCGGCGTTCTCGGGGAAGACCCCGGACTGGACGGTCCAGATCCCGGCGCCGTCGGTGGAGGCCAGCAGCGCGCGCAGAAGGAGGAGGCCCACGCCGCGTCCTTGGGCGTCGGGGTGGACGTAGACGGAGTGCTCGACGACTCCGGCGTAGGCGCACCGGTCGGAGACCGCGCTGACCGCCGCCCACCCGAGCACCCGTCCGCCGTCGAGGGCGACCAGGCGGTGCTCGCGGAGCCGGGACGCGTCGAACCGCTGCCAGGTGGGGGCGGTGGTCTCGAAGGTGGCGTCGCCGCCGTCGATCCCCGTCTGGTAGACGGCCAGGACCTCGTCGGCGTGCTCGCGTCCCATGGGCACGACACCGGGGCTCATGCGGGCTCCGGGACGCCGAGCTCTCCGATCAGACCCCGCACCCGCCTCTCGATCTCGTCCCGCACGGGGCGGACGGCCTCGATGCCCCGCCCCGCGGGGTCGGCCACAGGCCAATCGAGGTAGCGCTTGCCGGGAAAGACCGGACAGGTGTCGCCGCACCCCATGGTGACGCACACGTCGCTGGCCCGGACGGCGTCCGCGGTGAGGATCTTGGGGATCTCGGCGGAGACGTCGATGCCGACCTCGGCCATCGCGTCCACGACGACCGGGTTCACCTCCTCCGCCGGGACCGATCCCGCCGAGCGCACCTCCACGGCGTCCCCCGCCATGCGGGTGAGGAAGGCGGCGGCCATCTGGGAGCGCCCCGCGTTGTGGACACACACGAACAGGACGCTGGGCTTACCGGGTGGCATGGGAAAGGATCCCTTCGGATGCGAAACGGTCGCGGCGAGCGAGGGCGAGGTAGACCAGCCCGACAAGCACGGGGACCTCGATGAGGGGTCCGACGACTCCGGCGAGGGCCTGCCCGGACGCGGCGCCGAAGGTCGCGATGGCGACGGCGATGGCGAGTTCGAAGTTGTTGCCCGCCGCCGTGAACGCCAGCGTGGTCGTCCGCTCGTAGGTGAGCCCGATGGCCTTGCCGAACGCGAACGCCCCGAACCAGACGAGCGCGAAGTAGGCGAGCAGCGGCAGCGCGATGCGCGCGACGTCCCACGGATGGGAGGTGATCGTCTCGCCCTGGAGCGCGAACAGCACGACGATCGTGAACAGCAGCCCGTACAGCGCCCACGGACCGATCACCGGCAGCACCCGCGTCTCGTACGCCTCACGCCCGAGGCGCCGTTCGCCGAAGTGCCGCGTGAGGAATCCGGCGACGAGCGGGATGCCGAGGAACACCGCGACGCTCGCGGCGATGTGCCAGGCCGGGACGTCGAGCGCCGCCCCGTCGCCGAGGCCGAGCCAGCCGGGCAGGAGATCGAGGTAGAACCAGCCGAGCAGGCCGAACGCGAGCACCTGGAACACCGAGTTCAGCGCGACGAGGACGGCGGCGGCCTCCCGGTCCCCGCAGGCCAGGTCGTTCCAGATGATCACCATGGCGATACAGCGGGCCAGCCCGACGATGATCAGCCCCGTCCGGTACTCGGGCTGGTCGGGCAGCGCCAGCCAGGCGAGCGCGAACATCACGGCCGGACCCGCCACCCAGTTCACCACCAGCGAGGACACCATGAGCCTGCGGTCGCCGGTCACCGCGTCCAGCCGGTCGTAGCGGACCTTCGCCAGCACCGGATACATCATGACCAGCAGGCCGAGCGCGATGGGAAGTGAGATCCCGCCGGTCTCGACCTTCGCCAGGGCGTCGCCGAGGCCGGGGACGAGCCGTCCGAGGCCGAGACCGGCGGCCATCGCGAGCCCGATCCACACCGCCAGGTACCGGTCGGTGAACGACAGCCGCGCCGCGCCGCTCAACGGACGCCGGACCGGGTGAGGATCGCCGCGAGCCGATCGGTCGTCTCCTGGACGAGCCGGTAGTACACCCAGGTGCCGCGCCGCTCCCCCTCGATCAGCCCCGCCTCGCGCAGGAGCTTGAGGTGGTGGGAGATCGTCGGCTGCGACACCTCGAACGCGGGGGTCAGGTCGCACACGCACACCTCACCGCCCGCCCGCGAGGCGATCATCGACAGCAGTTGCAGCCGCACCGGATCGCCGAGCGCCTTGAAGACCCGCGCCAACTCACCCGCCTCGTCGGCGGCCAGCGGCGCGGTCAGCAGGCCGGGGCAGCAGCCCGCCACGCCGTCCTGGCCGAGCACCTGGAGCGCTTGATTCGACATGCTTCTATATTGACATCCCTCGAATCAGATGGCAACGATAGATAGAGGAACATCGATACAAGCCGGTGAGGAGACCATCATGTCCCGTGTCCAGCTCGCCCTACGCGTCGCCGACCTCGAAGGATCGATCGCGTTCTACTCCAAGCTGTTCGGCGCCGAGCCCGCCAAGGTCCGGCCCGGCTACGCCAACTTCGCCATCGCCGAGCCCCCGCTCAAGCTCGTCCTCCTGGAGGGCGAGACCGGCGACCCGACCCGGCTGGACCACCTCGGTGTCGAGGTCGAGACCACCGACCAGGTCGCCGCCGCGACCACCCGCCTGACCGACGCCGGGCTGGCGACGTTCGAGGAGAATGACACCTCCTGCTGCTACGCCCTTCAGGACAAGGTGTGGGTCACCGCCCCGGGCACCGAGCCCTGGGAGGTCTACACGGTCAAGGCCGACGCGGACGTCCTCAACAAGAACGGCACCGCCACCCTCGACGGCTGCTCCTGCGGCTGACCCGGTGAACGTCCTCGCGCGGTGACCGCGCGTTGATCCCGGCCGTCCGAAACCGGACCTTGGCACTCCCCGGCCAATTCGGCGCACGGCATCCGCATTCCTGAGATGCTGCGAACGGCGCGACGGGGAGCATACCGAGTGCGAACTCGGGCGGCCGGGTTGGGGATGTATGGATCTTCAGATCAGGGTCACCGGCGGTGACGAGGCCGGTGAACGCGCCCGCCTCCTGGAGTGGTTGCGCGCCGACCGGCGGCTGGCCGGGCATGTCCGCGTCCAGCGGCGGCCACCTGGGGCAGAGGAACTGGGCGGGACGCTGGACGCGGTCATGGTCGCGGTCGGCTCCGGCGGCGTGTCCGCCGTGCTGGCGCAGACCCTCCCGGCCTGGATTCAAAGCCGCCGCCCGAAAGTGAAGTTCACCCTCACCACCGAGACCGGAGACCGCTTGGAACTGGAGACCGCGGACGCCGCCGAGGCTCCGCGTCTCATCGCGGAACTGCTGCGGCACCACCATGGCGCGTCCGACTGAGCCGCGCACCGATCTGGCCGACTCCCGCGCCCTTCTGATCGGCACGTCCCATTTCCACGACGACGGGTTCACCGGTGTTCCCGCCGCGGCCAACAGCGTGGCGGGCATGTACGAAATGCTCACCGACCCGGCCCGCGGCGGCTGGCCGCGCGACCAGGTGACCACCATCACCAATCCCCACGGCGCCGCATGGCTGGTCCAGCGGATCCGGCGCATGACCGAGACCACGACCGGCGCCTTCCTGCTCTACTACGTCGGCCACGGCGTCATCAGCGAACGCGGGAACCTCACCCTCACCCTGACCGACACCACCGCCACCGACCCCGACCTGACCGGCGTCGAATTCGACCACATCCAACGCGCGCTGGGTACGAGCCCCGCCCGCGTCTCGGTCGTCATCCTGGACTGCTGCTATTCAGGCCGGGCCATCAGCGCGCTGAGCGCCCTGGACACCGTCGCCGACAGCACGAGCATCGAAGGCGTCTACACGCTGACCGCCGCCGAGGGCCCCGCCCATGTCGTCCCCTTCCACCAGCAGCGCTCCAGCGGCACGTCCTTCACCCAGGAACTGCTGGACCTCATCAACGAAGGACTGCCGGACGGCCCCGAACTCCTCACCTTCCACAGCCTCTACGGCCCCCTGGCCCACCGCCTGCACCGCCGCGGGCTGCCCCGCCCCAACCAGCGCGGGACCGACACCGTCCACCACTTCGGCCTGTCCCGCAACACCGCCTACGGCCGGCTCCCCCGGCCCCGAGACGACGATCCGGTGCTCAACTCCGGCTCTGGCGGGATGGCCCCTCGCCCGATCACCACCCCCTCCCCGGCGCCCTCCGGAACCAGCACACCGGTCTTCAGCAGCCGCATCCGGGCCGGCAAGGTACTGACCTCCCGGTTGGGGGCCCAGCACCTGGCCTTCACGCTTCTCGCGCCCTCGGTCTTCCTGCCTTACGCGACGGAATCCACTTCCCAGACCTCGATCGTGCCCCTGATCATCATCGGAGCGATCCTCGGGACCGTTCTAGCGCTTTTCGTCATCATCCTGGTGCAGTTCTGCATGACATTGGCCGAACTGGTTCGCCCCCGCCGTCTGAACATCGGCCCCGAAGGGGTCTCCATCGTGTGGGGATCGCGCCGGGCGAACTACACCTGGGACGAGATCGCCACGTTGGAAGTGGCGAACACGGGCCGCGAACGGCCGACCCTGATGCTATGGAGAAAGCCGACCCCGTGGGGTCGCCCCGCTCACCGGACACCGCGGCTGGGCCACTCCCCTCGACGCCCGCCCTGGGAAGACCGCGCGACCGGCTGGATCCGCATCTGCTACCTCGACCAACTACAACGCGGCCGCGAACTAGAAGAACTGTTGCCAGGACGGGCGCCATGGACTCGGTCGAACTAGGACCTCGATCCCCGCGCCCTCGCACAAAGGAACCACCATGCACCTCACCCTGGTCGTGATCGTCGCCGTCATCGTGATGATCCTCGTCCTGCTGGGCACGCTCGTGGCCTGGCTGTCGCACCGACGCTGACCGCCACGCGCACCCGTCGGTCCACCCGCAGCCACTACGCTCGGCGCATGGCGATCCAGCGGATGGACAACGTGCTCATCGTTGTCGAAGACCTAGAGGCCGTTATCGCGTTCTTCGTCGAACTCGGCCTGGAACTGCAAGGCAAGGGCCCCCTTGAGGGACGCTGGGTGGAACGTGTCATCGGCGTGGACGACGTCCGGCAGGACATCGCGATGCTGCGAACCCCGGACGGCAGCAGCGGAATCGAGCTCGCGCGCTTCCACCAACCGGCGGCGATCAGGCAGGAGCCCCAGAACGCGCCGGCGAACACACTGGGCATCCGCCGCGTCATGTTCGCCGTCGACGACATCGAGGACGTGGTCGCCCGCCTCAAGTCCCGCGGCGCCGAACTCGTCGGCGAGATCGTCCGCTTCGAGGACGCCTACCTGCTCTGCTACGTCCGCGGACCCGAAGGCATCGTCGTCGGCCTGGCCGAGCCGCTCAGCTGATCCAGGTCGGCCGCCTCCACCAGTCGGCGGCACCCACACGCGAAGTGCGGGCACCACGCGTCCTCATCGCCCTAGGAGGAGACATATGGACAGGTCACCTCAGATCACGCACATCTCCTGGGGACGCATGGAAGTAGAGGGCTTGGCGCCGGGCAAGGACTTCAAGCTGTACCCGGGCGGCGGTCGCCCCTGGGACTGGTCCGAGCACGGCACCCGACATGAGCCGGGCATCCAACCCGCGGACGTCCAGGAACTCCTCGACCACGGCTGCACGGTGATCGTGCTCAGCCGGGGCATGAAGCTTCGCCTGAACACCATGCCCGAAACGATGGAGGTCCTGGAAGCCGCAGGGATCGAAGTGCACATGGAGGAAACGACCGTCGCGGTCCAGCTCTACAACGAGCTGGCACAGACCAAGCCCGTCGGCGGCCTCTTCCACTCAACGTGCTGACTTTCCTCGCCACGAAGTCGATCGGGATTCTTCAGCGTGCGCGGGGCCCGGTCCGCCGGTCCTTCTTCGGCCGACCACAGCGGGCAGGGCATTCGAAGCCGCCCTCAGCGCGTTCTTGGATCAACCGGCGTCACCAGTAGCACTGCATCACGAGATCGTCCAGGCGAACCCAGTTCACGCCGGCATCGCCGCTTCCGTGCAGGACGATACGAAACTGCATGTTCTGCTCGCCGAACAGCGGCCAGCGATCGGTGTACACCCGCTGCCAGCCGCCGCCATCAACGGTACGATCAACGCTGTAACGCTTACCGCCGCTCGGGGTCCAGATTTCCAGGACGAGCGTGGTCCGCAGGCGCGGCCTGACGTAGATCTGCGCGACGCACCCGGCACCGGCGACGTTCGGCACCCCGGCCGTGTACACCCAGGTCTTCTCAGAAGCCCCGCCGAACTGCCCCCTCACCCAGCCGTTGTTCGCCCCCGTTCGCGCATTGCCGCTGTTGATTTCAATGCCGGCGCTCCCGTCGCCCGCCGAGTCCGACTCCCAGCTCGTGCTCTGATCGCCCTCGAACCCGTTCTCGAACTGCATCAGGCCCGCGTGCGCCGTACCGGCACCGACAACGGAGATCGCCGCGGACAACACGCATGTGATCGTCAGCGCCCACATACGGCGCGACCAGAACAGAAGCCTCCCGCCAGGGAGAGAACGATTCCCTTGGCGGGCGAAATGGAGACTCCTCAACATGTCAGCCTCTCTCTTTCGTTACCATTGTCGCGATCTTCAGCAGCCGCATTCAGCCCGACCCACCTCAGTCAGGACCGAAGGATTCAAAAGGCCGACACGAACGGAGGGTATTCCGCCGCGACCAGGCTCACGATATGACGGGGAACGCTCTTCCTTCGACTGTAGGGTCGAACACCGGCGCCAAAGAAGAGGGTCGCCGCGCATCGGTTGTGGCCGGATACGGTCGCTCTATTTTCGGCTGAGGCTCTTCCCACGCCGGTGACGCCGCAAAGACAGCGTGGACAGGCAGCGCGACACCGACCTTCCGCCTCGCGCTGGCTTCTGCCGCATTTCGGTCGCACCCCACGCGACGGACGTCCGATCGCCATCTTCGATTTCAGACGACCCGATTGGGTGAACGCGCCGGGCCCTTGCGCACACCGCACGTTAGCGCTTCTTGCCTGGCGAGAATCCGGTTAGACGTCCGGCACCGCAATGGCGAGCGTCGCAGCGTGGTGACCGGCCCCCAGCCGCCACAGCGACGTCGCCGAACCCGCGGCACAGCTCGTCGAGGCCCCACAATCCTTGCCAGGTGGTCGCCGAACTCGCTCCCTGCGACCACACCGTCCGCCGCCCAGCCGCGCGGGGGCGCCGAGAAGGACGAGAAGGGCAAACCCGACAAGGGCAGGGGCAAATGACCGTCCACACCACCGACATGGGCGCGCGAACCGATGCCCTCGCCGACGCGCTCCAGGTCGATGGCCGCTTCACCAGCCCCCGCATCCGGGACGCCCTGCACGCCGTCCCCCGCCACCTGTTCGCGCCGACCCGCGGCTGGTACGCGGCGGACGGCCCCGGCCCCCGCCACGGCATCGACCGCGACGCCGACCCGAGCGGCTGGTGGGACGCGGTGTACAGCGACGGGTCCATCGTCACCCAGGCCGCCGACGGAGCCGGCGACCCCGCCGGGGGCGTTGCCGAGGCCACGTCTTCGCTCTCCTCGCCGGGCGTCGTCGTCGCGTTCCTGGAACTGCTCGACGTCCGACCCGGTCACCGGATCCTGGAGATCGGCACCGGCACCGGCTGGACGGCGGCGCTCCTCACCGCACTCGGCGCGTACGTCACCACCGTGGAGATCGACTCCGGCCTCGCCCTCACCGCCCACGAGACGCTGGTCATGGCCGGGTTCGACCCGCACGTCATCGCCGCCGACGGAACGCTCGGCGCCCCCGACCACGCGCCGTTCGACGGCGTCCACGCCACCTGCGGCGTCGACCGCATCCCCTACACCTGGGTCGAGCAGACCCGGCCCGGCGGACGCCTCGTCCTCCCGTGGATGCCGGAGTACGGCGAGGGCCACAAGGCGGTACTGACCGTCACCGGCGACGGCCGCGCGTCCGGCCGACTCGCCGGCGGCGCCGACTACATGGTCCTCCGGGCCCAGCGCAGCACCCTGTGGATCCCCGACGACATCACGGACGCGGAGGAGGCCGCCACCCATCTCGACCCCGCGGAAGTGACCGGCAGCCACGGCGCGGATGTGGCGATCACCGCCGCGCTCCCGGACGTCATGGGCGCGCCCCGCACCCGCGACGGCGTGACCGAGTTGGAGCTGGCGGACACGGCGGCCACGTCCTGGGCGCGGGTCCGGCAGGGCGAGGGCGAGCACCGGGTGTGGCAGGCCGGTCCACGGCGCCTGTGGGACGAGGTCGCCGACGCGTACATGCGGTGGGTGGGATGGGGCCGCCCCGCCCAGACGGCGTTCGGACTGACCGTGGGCCCCGACCGCCAGGTGGTCTGGCGCGACGACCCGTCCAACATCATCAGCCGCTGACGCCCACGTCCACGCCGTCCGTGATGCCTGTTCGCACAGGCGACCGCTGCACGACCCTGCGGACACCGCGCGCTGAGGCTCCGGTCGACAAGGGCAGGGGTCAGCCGGTGGAGGACACCAGCCCGATCCGGTAGGCGAGGACGACGGCCTGGACCCGGTCGCGCAGGCCGAGTTTCGCCAGGATCCTCGACACGTAGGTCTTGACCGTCTCGGGGGTGATGAAGAGCTCCGCGGCGATCTCCGCGTTCGACAGCCCCTCGGCGATCTGCCGGAGCACCTCCAGCTCGCGCGGGGTCAGTGCCCGGACCACGTCCTCCCTGGCCGACCGGGAGGTATCGGCCGGACGCAGGTGTTCGGCGAAGTGGCCGATGAGGTGGCGGGTGACGGCGGGGGCCAGCAGGGCCTCGCCCCTGGCGACCGTCCGAATGCCGTTGACCAGCTCCGCCGGGGGCGCGTCCTTGAGGAGGAAGCCGCTGGCCCCGGCCCGCAGCGCGTCGTAGACGTAGGCGTCGACGTTGAAGGTGGTGACGACCAGCACCTTCGGCGGTGCCTCGGCGTCGGGACCGGCCAGTTGCCGGGTCGCCTGGATGCCGCCGAGCAGGGGCATCCGGATGTCCATCACCACCACGTCGGGGCGCAGGCGCCCCGCGGCCTGGACCGCCTCGTGCCCGTTCTCGGCCTCTCCGACGACCTCCATGTCGGGCTGGGCGGAGAAGATGGTGACGTAGCCGGTGCGCACCAGGGCCTGGTCGTCGCAGACGAGCACACGGATCGGTGGCGGCGCATCGCTCACGGGTTCACTCCGATGCGGGCTTGGACGGAATCGTGGCGTGGACCTCGAACCCGCCTTCGGGCCGGGGACCGGCCTCAAGTTCACCATCGACCATCCGCGCCCGTGCGCGCAGCCCCGCCAGTCCACGCCCGCCCGCAGGGCCCGGCTCCCGGACGGCGGGTGCGGCCGCCGGGGAGGCGGCGGACCCGTCGGTGGTCACCTTGATCTCGATGCGCTCCTCGCCGTGCCGGACCAGGACCCGTGTCGTCCGCCCGGCGGCGTACTTCATCGCGTTGGTGAGGGCCTCCTGCACCACCCGGTACGCGGCCAGTTCCACGTCCACGGACTGCTCTCGCCGCTCGCCATGCTCGCTGAACTCGACCGGCTGCCCCGACCTGCGGGCCTGCTCGACCAGGTCCCCGAGCCGTCCCAGGGTGGGTGCCTGGTCCGCGGACGCCGACTCGCCGGTCGGGTCCAGCACGTCGAGCAGGTATCGCAGCTCTCCCAACGCCCGGCGGCCGGTGTCGCTGATGGCCGAGAGTCCCTCGCCGGCTTTGTCCGGTGCCGAGGCGAGCAGGAACTGTGTCGCGTCCGCCTGGACCACCATGGCCGTCACATGATGGGTGACCACGTCGTGCAACTCGCTGGCGATCCGTGCCCGCTCTCCGGCCGTGGCCACTTCGGCTGCCAGCCGCCGCCGCTGCGCCTCTTCCGTCCGCCGTGTGCGCACAGTGCTCCCCACCAGCCAGAACGCGGCCAGAACCAGATAGAACGCGAGATAGTCCGCAATGCCCTGCGGTGAGCCGAGGCGGTCCAGGACGAGGGCCAGCACGGCATATCCCGCACTCACCACACCCGCCAGAGCATGGCGGAAGCGGACCTGGTGGGCCCCGGCCGAGTACAGGGCCAGATAGAGCCCCAGACTCCCGAACGTCGTCGCGAAGCCCAGCGCCTGGTACGCGGCGAACGGGCCGGCGACGAGGACCAGACACGCCGCGGGCCACCTCCGGCGGGCCGCCAGCGGTAGGGTCTGGGCCAGGATCAGCCCGACGCTCAGCGCGCTCGCCGGCCGACCGGGCAGATCTCCGATCTGCGCTCCGATGTTGGACAGGGTGGGAACGAAGGCCAGCAGGGCCAGCACGAGGGCGAGGGCGCCGTCCTTGAGGAAGGCGTCCCGCTCCTCCCACCAGTCGAGCGGCGCACGGCCCCAGGGCGCCTGAAGGGACACCACTACCGTTTCCTCCGGTCAGCCGGCCTGACGACGGGGCAGCAGACGCCCGCCGCGGCGGGCCAGGACGAACATCCGGACGGCGAGCAGCACACCGATCACGACGGACACCAGCGCCGCCTCCAGGCCGAAGCCACCGCCGCTCAGCGCGGTGGAGCCGTGCACGTCGACGGTGAACAGGCCGTCGGAGCTGTGCCCGGAGACCGGGATGCCGAGCAGCTGCTCGGTGGTGTTCCAGGCGAAGTGCAGGCCCACGACGAACCAGATGTTACGCCGCCACAGGAACGCGGCGCCGAGCATCACGCCCGCCTCCAAGGCGATCGCCAGCGCACTCCACGCGTTGGCTCCCGGAGCGCCCAGATGGACGATGCCGAAGAACAGCCCGGTGATCACGATGGCGGCCCGGCTGCCCCACATCTGCTCCAGGGCCTGGAGCGCGAAACCGCGGAACAACAACTCCTCGGTGACCGCGGCACCGATCTGCACCATGACCGCGGACCACACGACGGCCATGAAGCCGTGGTCCGCCCAGGAGAACGAGTAGCCCCCGAACGCCGTGATCAGCAAGGTGGACACCAGCACGAAGCCCAGGCCGATCGCGCCGCCCAGCAGCGCCTCCCGGCCGGCCCCCCACCGGGAGATCTCCGGCGTCTCCCGTCGCGCGACACGGCGCATGACCAGCCAGTACACGGCCACGGCGGCCACCGCGCCCAACGCCGGAACCGGACCAGGGCCCGTGGCGGTCAGCCCCGAGACCAAGCCGACGCCGACCAGGCCCGTCAGCATCCAGCCGAGCGGAGATCGGACGATCCGGCCGAGACGACCCCCACGAGCTTCGGGGCCCGTGTCCTGGCTGGGTGCGGTGGACGTTGTACTCATCGTGGCCTCCCTGTAGCGGCCGCACCGGCTGCGACCTGACGACCACGCTAGAAATCCGGCGCCCCACGCGAATCACCCGCACATGGACAACACCTGTAGCTCTCACGGGGGATGCGCCGCCGAAGGCGGTGAGGTCGCGCTGGAACCGCCCGACAGCGGGGATCACATCGCTGAGCAGGACGGCCAGGACGCGGACGGGCAGGGCACGGCAGAGCCGGAACAGCTCCGACGCGGCGGCGGCGGTAGCCTCCCGGGATGAGCGAGGATGAGTGGAGTTACATGATCCGTTCGGTGAAGCAGGGCGAGGCCGGCCCTTGGACGTGCCCTGAATGCGACGAGTACGCCGTCGAATTGGGTCAGCGGTTCGAGCAGGGCCGCGTAGTGGAGCACACACTGATGTGTCTCGCCTGCCAGGCAGAGGTCACTGCACCTGCGTGAAATCGACCACGGCGCCCCTGCCAGGGTGGCCGTGCGTTCGCCGAGGACGTTTTGCAGCATGTGCCGAAAGACAGCGACCGAAGGCTCGCCACATGCTCGCGTCCCTTTCCCAAGGAAAGGGACGCGAAGGAGCAAACGGAGTTCTATGACGTCGCAGGGTCAACGCGTCCGGTTGAAGAAGGCCGAAGAATCCCGGCGCCACAGCAGGGCGACCGCCACAACCCCGATCAGAGTGGGGATGACGCTGAGGGCCTTGAACCATGGCGGCGCCGAACCGGCGATGTCGATGAACACACCGAGGATGCCGAGGGACATGAGGATCGTCGACACGATCCGTGCGCTTCTGCGACCGCGCCGGACAAGCCAGGCCATCCACAGCCAGAACGCGAGCCCGAGGAGGCCGCCGATAACGGCCGCCGGGCCATAGACGGTGGCGCTGTGCGAGTGACCGTTGTTCGTGGTGCTGGTGTGGATCACACCCGGAGCGACCAGTGCGGTTATCGTGTTGGCGAGGGACACCACTGCGCCGAGGACCATCAACTTCGATGCTATGTCGATGGCGCGGGGCATCGACGCACCCGCATGGGCGGTGGCGCTTTCCGAATAGTGCTGTTGATGGATGGACATGGCGATGATGTTCCCGACACGAGAAAACTAATCGCAGTGCAGGATTGTTCCGCTTATCGGACGTCCGTTATGAGACCCTATGGCCGTCCATTGCGAGATAGCGGCCCTGGCCGCCCAGGGCCAGCAGGACCGCCTTGGCCACGACGTCGCCAACATCCCACGCGACCAAGCGCCCCGTACGGACCTGCTCGGCGGCCCCCGCACCGGCTTCTGAGTCGGCCAACACCACACACCACGGCTACAGCACGGGCCATGCTTCCCTTCGCAGACCTGTGGCTTTACCGTGGGGCCCTCATCCCCCCTGCGAGGGTTCGCAACTAGTAGCGCACCGGCTCGTTGACGATCACCTGGTCCAGGCCCTCATCATCCATGCGAGGGTTCGCAACGTAGGCTCCACGAGCCTGAACTCCATCTGAGATCCTTTTGGTCGCTCTTGCCCCTGGAGGGTTTGCAATCATGCCGATGACCTCAGGGATCATCGTTTCCGCGATCGTGGAACACGATGGCCAGTTGCTCATGGTCCGTGAGCAGCATCCTGGCGAAGCCGCCCAGTGGGTCCTGCCGGGAGGCTTGGCCGAGCCCGGCGAGCTTGTACATCAGGCACTTGTCCGGGAGGTGCGCGAGGAGACCGGACTGACGGTGGCCGGCCCGGCCGCTCTCGCTTTCATCACCCAGTACACCGTCACCGGTGAGCCCGGATGGGACGGTGAGTGGACGGTTTTTGCATTCGCCACCGCGCAGCCCGAAGGCAGGATCGACGTCGCCGATCCTGACGGACTGGTGCTGGAGGCCGCCTGGGTTCCGTTCGAGGAGGCCGTCGCCCGGCTTGCGGCACACCGGTTCAGCCCCCGAAGGGATCCGACGGTTGCCTACCTGCACGACCGCACCACCGCGGGCGCCCTATGGCTCTGGCCAGACGGCCCAGCCGCCGCCCCCATTGTCATAAGCACACCCTTCCGGCAGTCGAGCATGGGTGATCTCGCCCACCGGTAAAACTCATTGGGTGCAGCTCGTTCGCGAAGCTCCCCGGCCGGGGGCGGCGGAGAATGAGGTGCCCGAGGTCTTCACCGACTCCGCCGCCCTATGTTCCCGCGCCCCCCTTCCGCGGTCAGGCGGCCCTTTCCTGTTCGCGCGGCATTCCTCGGTCGAGTTCCAGGTGGCGTCCGGTGAACGCGGCCCGCATGCGGCGGTCGTGCGTGACGATGACCAGGGCGCCGGTGTAGTCCGCCAGGGCCTCCTCCAGTTCGTCCACCAGCAGGGGTGAGAGGTGATTGGTGGGCTCGTCCAGCAGGATCAGGCCCGCCGGTCCGGTGATCAGGCGGGCCAGTTCCAGCCTGCGGCGCTGACCTGCTGACAGGTGGCGGACGGCCCTGGTCAGGTCGGCCGGGCGAAAGAGCCCTAGGGAGAGCAGTTCGGCGGCATGCTCCTCCGCCTCGCCTGGACGGCCTGCGGCAAAGGCGCGCAGGAGCGTGTCGCCGACGGCCTCCGCTTCCTCCTGACGCAGGTAACCGACATCCGCGCAGCGCTGGACGCGTCCGGCGGAAGGCGTCAGGTCTCCCGCCAGGACCCGCATCAGCGTCGTCTTCCCCGCGCCATTCGGACCGGTGACCAGTACGCGTTCACCTCGCTCGATGCGCAGTGACTCGACGTGGAGCCGGTCGGGAACGTCGACGCCGGCCAGTTCGGCCGCCGGGCCCGGCGCGACGGTTCCGTCCGCCGGGGTCGTTTCGAACCGCAGCGGGTCCGGCGGGGGTGTGAGCGGGTTCTCGGCCAGTTCCCGGACGCGCTGCCGGGCGTTCCTGATCCGGCTCATCGCGCCGTGGGCACGGGACCTGGCGCGGAAGGCGCCCGCGCCGCTGAAGGCGGCCGGGGCCTTGCGAGGGATGGCGGAGAGCCGGTCGATGTTGGCGTCGGCCAGCTTGTCCTGCCTGCGCTTCTCGTCCCGCCAGACCTCGTACTCGTGTCGCCGTCGCCTCCGGTCCGCGGCCTTGGCGGCCAGGTAGCCGGTGTAACCGTCGCCGTACCGGCGGACGGTCCGCTCGTCCACCTCCAGGATGGTCGACGTCACCCGGTCGAGGAACGTGCGGTCGTGCGTCACGGCGATCACGGTTCCGCGGTGATGACGCAGGTGCTCCTCCAGCCAGTGGACGGCGGTGTCGTCGAGGTCGTTGGTGGGCTCGTCCAGCAGGAGCAGTTCCGGGGACGCGGCGAGGGTCGCGGCCAGCATCAACCGCGAGCGCTCGCCGCCGGACAGGGTGCCGAGCGGACGGGCGCGGTCCAGGCCCGGGACGCCGAGGGCGCGGGCCGCGATCTCGACGCGGGTGTCGGCCTCGTAGCCGCCCCGGGCCTCGAACTCCGCCACCAGGTCGCCGTACGCGACGACCTGATCGGGGGTGGCCGCGCCGAGCGCCGCCTCGGCCCGGCGCATCCGGGCCTCCAGGTCACGCAGGTCGGCCAACGCCAGGTCGATGGCGGCCTGGACCGTCGCCGAGGACGACGGTTCGATCGTCTGGGGCAGGTACCCGACGCCGCCGGGCGCCGTGATCCGCACGGTGCCGTTGCCGGGACGCTCGCGGCCCGCGATGAGCCTGAGCAGGGTCGTCTTCCCCGCGCCGTTCTCGCCGATCACGCCGACCCGCTCACCAGGCTTGATCGTGAGGGACACGCGGTCGAGGACGACGTGATCGTCGAAACGCAGGGTGATGTCGGACAGGACGAATTGGGCGGTGCGCAAGAGCGCCTCCGAAAGATCGCTGCAACAGGGAAGGTCGCAACCGCGCGCCGAGACAAGGAGGTCAGGGAGACCCGGACGGCCCGGCTGAAACGCGGCGACACGCGGCGGAGCGGTGGCTCTACGCCTGAAGATGCGCGTCAGATGCGACGATCACAGAGTTCCCATGCAGTCACAAGTACCAGAGAGACCGTCCTGCGGCAACCCCAGTGACGCCCACGACACCGAACACGTCTCGCGCCTAGTCCTCATCTCCCCGTGGCTTCGCAACCGCACCGAGGGCATCGGAGCGTCCAGCCCTTACAGGGACGCCTTCGCCCCTGAAGGCTTGTAACCTGCGGACGGCCGGGCTCCTAGGCCACGTTTTCAGCGACACACCGGGCCCGACAACACAACCGCCGGACCGCTGAAGAATCCGCGTCCAGCAGGCCGCGCTTCCCTTAACAGACCTGTGGCTTTACCGTGGGGTCCTCATCGCCCCTGCGAGGGTTCGCAACGCCTCAAAGTGGCCTCGGTTGAAGATCTTCCAGCCGATTGTCCTCATCGCCCCTGCGAGGGTTCGCAACCATGCCGAGGTCGTGCGGAGCCGTGAAGGTCGCCAGTCCTCATCGCCCCTGCGAGGGTTCGCAACCGTGCGTTCACCACCTCGATCCGCACGCGGCCGCCGTCCTCATCGCCCCTGCAAGGGTTCGCAACGCGAGGGTAAGCGTGACCACGCTGACCCGTGAGGGGTCCTCATCGCCCGTGCGAGGGTTCGCAACTTGGCCTTCTGGGTCGCTTTCTCGACACCTGCCAGTCCTCATCGCCTCTGCGAGGGTTCGCAACGAGATAGCGTGATCACATCTCCGGCTACGGCGTAGCGTCCTCATCGCCCCCCGTGAAGGTCGCAACCCTGGACGACAGCGGCCGTCGCGCTGCCCACGATCGTCCTCATCGCCCTACGAGGGTTCGCAACATCTCCTTCTGCGCCTCACACCACAGGCGCAGCAGGTTTTCATCGCCCCTGCGAGGGTTCGCAACCCCATGAACGCCACGAGCGCGACCTTGGCCAGCCAGGTCCTCATCGCCTCGGTGAGGGTCGCAGTACGCGCTTGCCGCCCCACCCCCTTATCCCACTCCGAGGAGGCGCTCACCGTCCCTGGAGGGCGCACAACAGATCGCGGATGGCTTTGCGCTAATCCCTCATGGCGAGGAATTCACCCTCCGGGGAGGGCCTAATGAGGTAGAGCCGGTGACGGACTGCTTAGTTCCTACCAAGCGTCGATCACCGGCCCTACCCAAAGAAGCACAGCTAAGAGGGCGGAGCTTTGATAGCGGGGCGGCTAGCCCTCTGCGTCCAGGCGTCCTGCTTTAACGTTGTTGGTGAACATCTGCCAGGCGGCGGAGGTGAGGGCCAGGCGAGAGCCGTTCGGGTTCTTGGAGTCTCGAACCATGATCGCGGACGTCATGTCTGCGACCTCCACACACTCACCTCCATGCTGGGCGCTGTGGCTGCTTTTGCGCCACTGGCCTACCTCTACACACTCGCCGCCTTGATGGCCGCTATGGCTGCTCTTGCGCCAATGAATACCTGACACACCTGAGGTGCTCATAACTTCTCTGTCGCGCCTTTCTGGGAAGGACTGTTTGGTAGGCCGGTGACCGGACTACTTGGTTTCCTACCAAGCGCCGGTCACCGGCCCTTCCCAGAGAAGCACTATCGAGCACCGCTAAGGAGGCAGTGCTTTGGTAGCGGGACGGCTAGCCTTCTGCGTCCAGGCGTCCCGCTTTGATGTTGTTGGTGAACGTCTGCCAGGCGGTGGGGGTGAAGGCTAGGCGGGGGCCATCTGGGTTCTTGGAGTCTCGGACCATGATCGTGGACGTTGTGTCCGCGACTTCCACGCACTCGCCGCCCTGGTGGGCGCTGCGGCTGCTCTTGCGCCACCGGATACCTGACACGTCTGAGGTGCTCATAGCTTCTCCATCGCGTCTTGGATCATGGCCAACGACTCCTCCGCAGAGAGCGTGTGACCTTGGACCAGGTCCCACGTTACGGCCTGGAGTGCGATCCTGTCGCGCTGCTTCAGCAGTATCCCTTCCCCAGAAGACTCGGTGTAGGCGACATCAGGCCCATCTTCGAAACTCAGGAGGGCAAAGCTGCCCGCGAGGCCTGCGTGGTAGCCGGATTTGTAGGGGACTACCTGCAACTGGGTCTGGGGACGACGTGCCACTTCAAACAGATAGCCGAGCTGTTCTCGCATGATGTCCGCGCCGCCCACGTTCCGATGGATGACATTTTCGTCCAGGACGAGGAAGGTGTGAGGCGCGTCCTCTCGCTCGAATATTGCCTTACGTTCCATGCGTTCGGCGACGAGCCTGGCCGACTCGGACCCCATGATCGCACTGATCACCGTGTTGGAATACGCCTCGGTCTGGAAGAGCCCGCTGACCAGGTTGGTGCTGAAGACGCGGAGGTGGCTGGCCTTGCGCTCGTACCCGAGGTACTCGGTAAAGCCCGGCGGAAGGATCGCCAGGTGCCTCGTGTCGTTGATGCGGTCCAGTAGGCGGATGAAGAGGCCGTCCAGCTTGAAGAACGTGTCGAGGGCTGCGGCGAATTCTTCGGAGGGGAGGTTCTTGCGCAGCTCGACCTGGCCTACGTAGGAGTCTGCGAAGCCGAGCTTTTCGGCTAGTTCCTTCTTGCTTAGCCCGGCCTGCGTCCGGCGCCACTCCAGTTCCTTCGCGAACGTGACGATGGCGGGCGCTTCGTAGGGCTCAGACTGCGCTGGCATCTCGACCTCCGGGGGGCCTGCACCCGGGTGGCGGGTGCGATCGATCTCGCCTGTGGTACGTCGCTGGTGGTGCACGAGTGATTCCCCAGTGTAGTCGAGCGTGTGAAGGTTGTCGCACGAAATCGGGCAGGTGGGCGAGCAAGGGGTCGGTGATGGACGGGCGAGCGCGGGACGAGCGGGAGCTGGAGTCACTGCGGGGTGACTTCGGTGGGTGGCGGATCTGGCGGGCTGTGCGGCAGGACGGTCGGCTGGGTGAGTGGGTCGCCAGCCTGCACGACCCGGCGGCGGGTGTGGAGCCCACGCTCATGCATCCTTCTGCGTCGCTGTTGCGTGAGGCCCTCAAGCAACAGGCTCGGCGGGCCCGTAAGGGCTCATCGGGGTCTGGATGAGCGCGGCGCGGTCGGTGGCCACGCCCCCCGGACCACCGGCCGCGCCGCTTCCAATCGACAACTGCGAGGTGAACCGTCATGGGTGTGTCATGGGTGTGAGCTGGCAGGCGTTTCCCGTCCCGCTGGGTGATCGGCACGCGCATCTGGGTGCGCTGCGGAGTGTGCTTGATGCGCGTCCGGAACTGGCGTGCGGGGTGGTTGAGCGGCGCGGGGCGCCGGCGGGGTTGAGTGTGGTGTGGCGGGGGCGGCCGCACAGGCTGGTTGAGGTCGGGTGCGACTTCTTCGAGGGGGCCTGGTGGTTCACCTGGGGTGACGGGCGACGTATCACTCCGGTGAGTGACGTTGAGTATGCCGTCGCGCTCGTCGTCCGGGAACTGGCCCGGTCTTAGCGGTAGGCGTGGGAAGGCCCCGCCAGCACCCGGTTGGTGCTGGCGGGGCCTTCAGTGTGTTACTTCGTCAGGGGGAGGGTCAGGGAGGAGTTGTGGAGGTCTACCTTGACCTTCGTCCCCGCCGGGTAGCGGAGGCTGTAGGCGTGGTCGGTGGCCACGATCATCAGGCCGATCCGGTGGCCGGGCTTGAAGATGTAGTCGTAGGGCTGCATCGGCCAGGAGAACGTGTAGTCCTTGCCCGCCTTGATGGGCTCGGTGACCGATGCGCTGTGACGGTTGCGCACGTCCATCCAGCCGCGCGTCACGACCTTGAACGGGGTGACGGCGGTGCTGTAGCCGCGGTTCGTGCGGCAGCCCTGGTCGGTGGGGATGGAGTCGCCGTAGCACCAGGTGCCCGAGGTCGGCGCGAAGCCCGAGATGCGCGTGTCCGTGCCGTAGTCGACGAGGATCGCCGACAGGTACGGGGACTTGCCGTCGACCGAGGCGCGGACCTTGATCTTCGCGGTGCCGCTGAGCTTGGTGGCCTTCGTCAGCTTGGGCGTGAGGTACATCAGGCGGTTCGGGTCCGGCTTGTCCTCGTTGGCGGCGAGTTCCTCCACCGTTCGGGACGGGGCGTCCACCAGGGAGTCGGTGCCGTGGCCGCGCTTGCCGAGGGTGCCGGTCGACAGGCCCAGCTCCGTCGGACGCGCGGACGCGTCGGGCCAGTCCCGGTGCGTCTCCCACTGGCCCGGCGTGCGCTCCAGGTCGACGCGGGGCTGGCGCATGACGTCGTTGCGGACGCCGTACAGCTCGTGCGCGAACCAGAGGTTGAGGGCCTCCAGCCATTCGCCCTTGCGGACGTCCAGGGGCTCGTCGTGGGCCGCCTGGTGGATCCACAGTTTGCGGTTGACGTGCGCCTTCTTCAGCCCCTCCCAGAGGAGGGACATCTGGATGGGCTTGACGTTCCAGTCCGCGAGGCCGCTCGTCATGAAGACGCTGGCCTTGAAGTCGGGCGCGCTCTTGGCGAAGTTCCGCAGGTCCCAGGTGCGGTTGTAGTCGCCGGTGACGCGGTCCATGCCGGGTTCGAGCTTGCGGATGACCTTCTCGCAGACGCCCGGGTTCTTGCGGGACAGGACGACCTTCGCGTGCAGGTCGAGGTCCTCGCCGTTCCAGCCGTCGGGGGCCACGACGGCGCCGTTCGCGCGGTACTCGTCGTACCAGTTGGAGACGCCGGAGATCGACACGACGGTCTTCAGGCCGCGCACGCCGGTCGCGGCGGCGGCGAGGGGCAGTGTGCCGTCGTAGGACTTGCCCGCCATCGCGACGTCGCCGGTCGACCAGTCCGCCCGGATCTTCTTGCCGGACGCGTCGTAGGCGGTGGCCTTGCCGGTCAGCCACTTGATGACCTGCGTCATGCCCTCGGTCTCGTTGGGGCCGACGGCGGTGGGGCAGCCGTCGGAGTCGCCCGTGCCGAGCGTGTCGGCGGCGAGGACGGCGTAGCCGCGGGAGACGAAGTAGTTGTCGTAGTAGACGCGGGAGTAGCTCGTCGGGCCGGGCGGGGCGGTTGGGACGTTCCACTCGGCGAGCCGCGGGTAGTCGGTCACGTCGGCCGGGTGGTAGGGGGTGTCGTGGAGCCCCGCGAAGTACGGGCTGCCCTCAAGGATCGAGGCGACCTTCAGGCGCCCGTTCGTCTCCTTGGGGCGGGTGACGAAGACCGAGACCCGGTCGCGCTTGCCGTCGTTGTCGCTGTCCACGTTCGTCTCGACGAAGACCTTCTCGCGCACGGCGTCCGCGAAGGAGAACGCCGGCTGGGTCTTGCCGTCCTTGACGACGATGTGGGGGCGCCCCGCGTCGGGGCGTCCGGTGTCGGCGAACGCGGGCATCGTGCCGGCGATGAGGCCGGTGGCGCCCGCGACGGCCGCCACGGAGAGTAGTGAGAGTCGCACCGTTGCTCCTCCGAAACTGAATGAAACCTGATCAGCTTCGTGGGGTACGGAACGCCCGTCAACGGTGATTGTTAACAAACCGGCCGGTTTACGATATCCGGTCGATCACCAGGGGTTGGAGGCCGGTGACGCTGGTGTCGGAACCTATTTCGTAGGCGCCGTCCAGCGCTTCGAGGGCGCGGTCGAAGCGGGACGCGTCGTCGGCGTGCAAGGTGAGGAGGGGTTGACCCTGAGTCACCTTCTCGCCCGGCTTGGCGTGGCAGATGACGCCCGCGCCGAAGGACACCGGGTCCTCCTTGCGGGCCCGGCCCGCGCCGAGGCGCCAGGCGGCGACGCCGACGCCGTAGGCGTCCAGCCTGGTCAGGACGCCGGTGGACGGGGCGATCACCTGGTGCGTCTCGGCGGCGGAGGGCAGCGGGGCGTCGGGGTCGCCGCCCTGGGCGGTGATCATGCGGCGCCAGACGTCCATCGCGGTGCCGTCCGCCAGAGCGTCGGCGGGGTCCCGGTCGGTGATTCCGGCGGCGGCCAGCATCTCGCGGGCCAGGGTGACCGTGAGTTCGACGACGTCGGACGGGCCGCCGCCCGCCAGCACCTCGACGGACTCGGCCACCTCGACCGCGTTGCCGACCGCGTTGCCCAGCGGGCGGTCCATCGCGGTGAGCAGCGCGACCGTGCGCAGGCCGTGGTCGGTGCCGATCGCGACCATGGTCTCGGCCAGCTCGCGGGCGTCGGCGGCGGTCTTCATGAACGCGCCGGAGCCGACCTTGACGTCCAGGACCAGCGCGCCCGTGCCTTCCGCGATCTTCTTGGACATGATCGAGGACGCGATCAGCGGGATCGACTCGACGGTGCCGGTGACGTCGCGCAGGGCGTAGAGCTTGCGGTCGGCGGGGGCCAGGCCCGTCCCGGCGGCGCAGACCACCGCGCCCGCTTCTGTCAGGACGTCCAGCATCTCCTCGTTGGAGAGCGACGCCCGCCAGCCGGGGATCGACTCCAGCTTGTCCAGGGTGCCGCCGGTGTGGCCGAGCCCTCGCCCCGAGAGCTGCGGGACGGCCGCGCCGCACGCCGCGACGAGCGGCGCGAGCGGCAGAGTGATCTTGTCGCCGACGCCGCCGGTGGAGTGCTTGTCGGTGGTCGGCCGGTCGAGCGCCGACCAGTCCATCCGCTCGCCGGAGCGGATCATCGCCTCCGTCCAGCGGGCCACCTCGGGACGGGTCATCCCGTTCAGCAGGATCGCCATCGCGAGCGCCGACATCTGCTCGTCGGCGATCGTGCCGCGCGTGTAGGCGTCGACCGCGAAGTCGATCTGCTCGGGGGTCAGCTCCGCGCCGTCCCGCTTCGCGCGGATGACATCGATGGCGTCCACAGGGTCCTCTCAGATGCGGGTGGTCAGGTCTTCGGGGCCGAACGCGTCCGGGAGCACTTCCCTCATGGTCAGGACGCCGCGCGCCGTCGCCAGCAGCATGTCCGGGCCGCCGTGCTCCCAGAGGAGCTGGCGGCAGCGCCCGCACGGCATCAGCGGGTCGCCGTTCCGGTCGACGACCGCGACGGCCACCAGGCGGGGGTTCTCCGACTTGCCCGGTCCGTAGAGGGCCGACACGATGGCGCATTCCGCGCACAGCACGAGGCCGTACGAGGCGTTCTCGACGTTGCAGCCGGTGATCACGCGGCCGTCGTCCACGAGCGCGGCGGCGCCGACGGGGAACTTCGAGTACGGGGCGTAGGCCCGTTCCATCGCCACCCATGCGGCGTCGCGGAGGGCGGGCCAGTCGATGTCCGTCATACCTTCATGATCCCCGTTTCGGAGCCCCAGTACTAACGAGCCTCGCCTCGGCGGTACCGCAGGCCGTCGGCGGCGGGCATGCGGAGGCGTTGGCTGGCCAGGGCCAGGACGAGGAGCGTCGTCAGGTGCGGGGTGAACGACACCAGCTCGCCCGGGACGCTGTCGCTGAGCAGGAACCACGCCAGCAGGCCCGCCGCCGCGGCCAGTGCCAGGGCGGCGCCGATCGTCGCGTTGCGGACCTCGCGGCGGCCGAGGTCGGTGATGACCCGCGGCCGCATCCGGTTCGCGCGGACGGCCTGCCACGCCGCCACCGCCACCAGCAGGACGGCGACGAACAGCAGCAGCGCGTGCACCGACTGGCCGCCGCCGCGCACGTTCATCGCGTCGGTGTAGCCGAACAGCAGCGAGCCCGAGGCGAGGCCGCCCGGACGCCAGTTGCCGAAGATCATCGCGGCGAGGCCGATGAAGCCGCGGCCGCCGGTCTGGCCGTCCTGGTAGAACGGCGCGGCGACCGTGACCAGGAACGCGCCCGCGAGGCCGGAGCAGCCGCCGGAGATCATGACGGCGGCGTACTTCATCCGGTAGACGTGCACGCCGAGCGACTCGGCGGCGTAGGGATCCTCGCCGCAGGAGCGGATCCGCAGGCCGAACGCCGTCTTCCACAGGACGAGGAAGCTCACCGGGATCAGCAGGATCGCCACCAGCGTCAGCAGCGACATGCCGTTGGTCAGGCCGCGCAGGATGCCCGCCACGTCCGAGAGGAGGAACCAGTGGTGGCGCTCCAGCGAGCCGAGCCAGTCGGGGCTCTTCCAGCCGCCGATCTCGCCGCCCGACAGCACCGGCAGCGTCACCGTCCGGATCGGGTCGACCGACGGGGACTGCCGGGCGCCGCCGCCGAGCGCCTTCGCCTCCCCGGTGGTGAAGATCAGCCCGGCGAGGAACTGGGTGAGGCCGAGGCCGAGGATGTTGATCGCGACGCCGGACACGATGTGGTCGACGCCGAACGTGACGGTCGCGATGGCGTGCAGCAGGCCGCCGAGCATCCCGCCGAGGACGCCGAACAGGACGCCGACCCACGGGCCCCACTGGTATCCGGCCCACGCGCCCGTCCACGTCCCGAGGATCATCATGCCCTCAAGGCCGATGTTGATCACGCCGGAGCGCTCCGCCCACAGCCCGCCGAGCCCGGCGAGGAAGATCGGGACGGCGAGCCGGAGCGCGGCGCTGACCGTCCCGCTGGAGGTGACGTCGTCGGCGCCGTCCAGCACCCGGACGAGCGAGAGCAGCACCAGCAGCCCGGCCGCGATCAGCAGGTAGTGCGGCCAGCGCAGCCGCGCCGGGGCCGCGGCCTTCACCTTGGCGACGGCTTCGGTCGCGGTCATGAGGCGCTCCCAGCGGACTCGCGGGCCAGGTCGTGGCCGGTGGCCAGCTCGTCGGCGACGGTCCGCTGCTGGAGCCTGATCTCCCAGCGGCGCATCAGCTCGTAGACGATGACGACGGTCAGCACGACCACGCCCTGCATCACCCCGACGATCTCCTTCGGCACGTCGACCTCCTGGAGGACGTCGGAGGTCTGGTCGAGGAAGGCGAACAGCAGCGCGGCGAGCGCGATGCCCGCCGGGTGGTTGCGGCCGAGCAGCGCCACCGTGATGCCGGTGAAGCCGAGCCCGGCCGGGAAGTTCAGCGAGTACTCATACGAGGCGCCGAGCAGCTCGGGCATGCCGATCAGCCCCGCGACCGCGCCGGAGGCGACCATCGTGATCACGATCATCCGGCGGGCGCTGACACCGCTCGCCCGCGCGGCCGAGGGCGACAGGCCCGAGACCTTCAGGTCGAAGCCGAAGCGGGTGCGGTTGATCACGACCCAGAACACGACGCCGACGACGATCGCGAGCGGCAGCAGCCCGTACACCTGGCCGGGCAGGTCGATGCCGATCGAGGACAGGAACCCGTTCAGCGGGCCGACCCGTCCGTCGGAGGGGATCTGCGGGGTCGCGACGTTGTTGCTGCCGGGGCGGACCTCGGCGAGCCGCTTGTCGTTCAGCAGGTAGGCGATCAGGCCGGTCGCGATCGCGTTCAGCATGATGGTGGAGAGCACCTCGCTGACCCCGCGGGTGACCTTGAGGACGCCCGCGATCGCGGCCCACAGCCCGCCGATCAGCATCGCGGCGATGATCACCAGCATCTGGCCGAACGGGGCGGGCAGGGTCAGCGCGCCGCCGAGCGCCGCCGCGAGGAAGGCCGCGAGCCGGTACTGGCCGTCCACCCCGATGTTGAGCAGCGCCATCCGGAAGCCGATCGCGACCGCGACCGCCGACAGGTAGTAGCGGGTCGCGCGGTTGATGATGTCGACGATCGAGTTCTCGGTGGTGCCGTAGTCGATCATGCTCTGGATCGAGCTGACCGGGTCGGCGCCGGTGATCCGCAGCAGCGCGGCCGTGATCGCGAGCGAGATCAGCAGCGCGAGGACGGGCGCGCCGATCTTCAGCGCCAGCCCGCGCGGGCCCAGGCCCTGGAGGACGGCCTTCCAGGCGGGCACCGTCTCCGGCACCGCCCCGGGATCCTTCTCCGAAGGCTTCGCGGGCTCCGGGGCCTTGCCCTCCGGGCCGCTCACGACGGGTCTCCCGCGGCGGTCATGGCGGAGCCGAGCGCCTGCGGGGTGACCTCCCGCGGGTCGACCTCCGCGACGAGACGGCCCCGCAGGATCACGTGCAGGGTGTCGGACATTCCGATGAGTTCCTCAAGATCGGCGCTGATCAGCAGCACGGCGAGGCCGTCCGCGCGGGCCTGCCGCAGGTGGTCCCAGATGGCGGCCTGCGCGCCGACGTCGATGCCCCGGGTCGGGTGCGCGGCGATCAGCAGCCGCGGCTCGCCCGACATCTCGCGTCCGACGATCAGCTTCTGCTGGTTGCCGCCCGACAGCGCGGCGGCGGGCACGTCGATGCCCGGCGTCCGCACGTCGTACTCCCGGACGATCCGGGTCGTGTCGCGGCGCGCGCCGCGCCGGTCGACCCACGGGCCCCGGACGTTCGGGCGCCGCGTCTGGTGGCCCAGCATCCGGTTCTCCCAGAGCGTCCCCTCCAGGACGAGCCCGTGCCGGTGCCGGTCCTCGGGGATGTAGGCGATGCCCGCCTCGCGGCGCCGGCGGGTGGTCCAGTGCGTGACGTCGTCGCCGCCGTAGGTGATCGTCCCGGCGTCCGCGTGCCGGATGCCCATGATCGCCTCGATCAGCTCGCTCTGCCCGTTGCCCTCGACCCCGGCGAGTCCGACGATCTCGCCGCGCCGGATGCGCAGCGACACCTCGTCCACGACGGGACGGCCGCCGGGCGCCAGCACGGTCAGCCCGGACAGCTCCAGCTCGACGTCGTCGGTGACGGTGGATTCGCGGAGCTCCGGGGTGGGAAGCTCCGAGCCCACCATCAGCTCGGCGAGCCGCCGCGAGGTGACCTGCGCCGGGTCCAGCCGGGTCGCGACCGTGGTACCGCGCCTGATCACCGAGATCGTGTCGGCGACCGACAGCACCTCGTCGAGCTTGTGCGAGATGAACAGCACGGTCAGGCCCTCGGCGCGCAGGTCGCGCAGGTTGCCGAACAGCTCCTCGACCTCCTGCGGGACGAGCACGGCGGTCGGCTCGTCCAGGATCAGCACACGGGCGCCCCGGTAGAGCACCTTGAGGATCTCCACGCGCTGCCGCTCGCCGACGCCGAGGGTCTCGACGAGCACGTCGGGGTCGACGCGCAGGCCGTAGGCCCGCGACATCTCGCGGATCCTCTCGCGGGCGGCGGCGAAGTCGATCCGACCGCGCCGCCACCCCTTGCCGCGGGGCTCGGCGCCGAGGATCACGTTCTCCAGCACGGTCAGGTTGTCGGCCAGCTTGAAGTGCTGGTGGACCATGCCGATGCCGCGGGCGATCGCGTCCGCCGGCGTGCGGAACGCGACCTTCTCCCCCTCGACCTCGATGCCGCCCTCGTCCGGACGCTGCATCCCGTAGAGGATCTTCATCAGCGTGGACTTCCCGGCGCCGTTCTCACCGCACAGCGCGTGCACCTCGCCGCGCTCGATCGTGAGGTTGATGTCGCGGTTGGCGACCACGCCGGGGAACCGCTTGGTGATCGATGTCAGCCGGACGGCCGCCACCTGGTCGGACACGGGTCCCCCTCCTGCATCGGACGTCGCCGGACCACCGGGCCCGCGCGCCCTCCCGAGGGGGCGGCGCGCGGGCCCGGCCGGATCGCTACGGCTTGGTCGGGACGGTGATCTTGCGTGCGACGATGTCGGCCTTCAGCCCGTCCAGCTTGGCCTTGATGTCGTCGACCTTGCCGCCGGACGTCGCGTAGCCCACGCCGTCATTGCTGAGGTCGTAGGTCTTCGTCCCGGGCTGGAAGGTGTTCTTGGCGACGCTCTCCACGAAGTCGAACACGGCGAGGTCCACGTGCTTGACCATGGAGGTGAGGATGAACTCCTTCGCCCCGGCCACGGCGGGCTGGTTGTACTGGTCGGAGTCGACCCCGATCGCCCACTTCTTCTCCTGGCCGACGGTGTTGATCACGCCGATGCCCGCGCCGCCCGCCGCGTGGTAGATCACGTCGGCGCCCGCGTCGAGCTGGCCCTTGGCGGCCTCGTTGCCGAGCGCCGGGTTCTTGAACCCGTCGAAGTTCGGCGGCTGCGTCAGGTACTTGGCGGGCAGCACCTTGATGCTCGGCTTGGCCTTCTTGGCGCCCGCGGTGTACCCGGCCTCGAACTTGTTGATCAGCGGCACGTTGACGCCGCCGATGAACCCGATCGTGCCGGTCTTGGACTTCAGCGCGGCGGCGGCGCCGACCAGGAACGACCCCTGCTCCTCGGAGAAGCAGGCGCCCTTGACGTTCGGGCCGGACACCTTGCACTGGTCGGCGTCCACGACGAGGAACTTGGTCTTCGGGAAGTCCTTGGCGACCTTGACCAGGGACTCGGTGTAGGCGAAGCCGACGCCGATGATCGGGTTGTAGCCCTTGTTGGCGAGCAGCCGCAGGCGCGACTCCTTGTCGGCGGGGGGCTCGTCGGGCTTGGCGGAGATCTCCTCGGTGGAGACGTTCAGGTCCTTCTTGGCCCTGTCCAGGCCGGCCGCCGCCGAGTCGTTGAACGACTGGTCGCCGCGGCCGCCGATGTCGAAGGCGAGCCCGATCTTGAGGGCCTTCTTGCCGTCGCCGTCACCGCTGTCGCCGGCCTTCTTGCCGCCGCACCCGGCGGCGCCGAGAGACAGCGCCGCGGCCGTCACGGTGGCGAGCGAGATCTTCAAACCACGGCGCTTCAAACCACGGCGCAAGGTAGCGCTCCTTCCGTTCCCCACCCACGGTCGGCCGGTCCGGCGACCGAAATCGATCGGACGTTACCTGGCGGTTGGCTGATTGCTCCCGGCGTGCGCCGTTTCGCAACAGGTCCGTTACCAATGCGTAGGCATATCGCCACAGGTCAGAGGCCCCCGGGACGGGCCGTCCCGGGGGTGAGTGCGGACGCGGGACGGCTAGGCCAGGGCCGCGCCCTCGATCGGCTCGGCGTCACCGGGGCGTCCGGCCTCCCACAACGCGGTCAGCGCGGTCGCGGCGAGCACCCGGACGCCGACGGCCAGGCACCGCTCGTCGATGTCGAAGTCGCCCCGGTGCAGGTCGTACTCGCCGGGCGAGCCGGGCGTGCGGACGCCGAGCCGCGCCAGCGCCCCGGGGATCGACTCCAGGTACCAGCCGAAATCCTCGCCGCCGAGGCTCTGCGGCGTGGGCACGACGCCCTCCTCGTCGATCACCTGCGCGGCGGCGTCGCGGAACATCTGCACGCTGGTCGCCTCGTTCACCGTCGGCGGGACGCCCCGGACGTACTCCAGCGACGCCTCCACGTCGTAGGCGGCGGCGACCGACTGGAGCAGCGCCTTCATCATCTCCGGCGCGCGGTGCCAGGCGTCGTCGTCCAGGCAGCGGACGGTGCCCTCGGCGATCCCGTCGTCGGGGATCGCGTTCGCGACCGACCCCGCCGAGATCCGCCCCCACACCAGCGACAGGCTGGAGCGCGGGTCGACCCGCCGCGACAGCGCCGAGGGCAGTTCGGTGACGATCTTGGCGAGCGCGTACACGAGGTCGGCGGTCAGGTGCGGCCGGGCGGTGTGCCCGCCGGGCCCGGTGACCTTCACATACACCTTGTCGCACGCGGCGGTGATCGGCCCGGTGCGCAGGCCGAGCTGGCCGACCTCGATGCGCGGGTCGCAGTGCAGCGCGAACGCGCGGTCCACGCCCGCGATACCGCCGGCCGCCATCACGTCCAGCGCCCCGCCCGGCGTCTCCTCGGCGGGCTGGAACAGCAGCCGGACGCGGCCGGGCAGCAGCCCCGCCTCCGCCTGCTGGGCCAGGAACAGGCCCGCGCCCAGCACCATCGTGGTGTGCGCGTCGTGCCCGCAGGCGTGGGCGACGCCGGGGACCGTCGACCGGTAGGGGACGTGCTCCTTCTCGTCCTGGAGGGGGAGGGCGTCGATGTCGGCGCGCAGCGCGACCGTGGTGCCGTCGGCGGGGCCGATGTCGCAGAACAGGCCGGTGCCGCGCGGGAGGATCCGCGGTTCGAGGCCGGCGGCGCGCAGCCGCTCGGCGATCAGCCGGGTCGTGCGGTGCTCGGCGTACCCCAGCTCGGGGTGGGCGTGCAGGTCGCGGCGGAAGGCGACGAGCTCGTCCTCGTGGCGGGTGAGGAAGGCGTCGAGCTGCGGTTGCAGCGCCGCGCCGCCGAGGACGGACGCGGCGCCGCCGGCCCCGGACGGTGCCGCCGCGGCGCCGGACACGGCCGGTACCCCGGCGTCGTCCTGCGAGCCCTCGGGGCCCGGGGCGGTGGGAGGTTCAAGACCGGGCATCACCCCGTGTCCCGGATGTGTCATGTGCGCCCCCTGCGCGAGGGCGGGGCCGTAGGGCGCCCGCCCGGTGGTCTGGTCGGTGGTGCTGTTCTCGCCTTCGTTTTCGTACTGGTATTCACCGGTCCCCCCGGTCTTGTTCGCGCGCGGGGCCGGCTTGTTCGTGCGCGGGGCGGGCCCGTCCGCCCGTGCGGGACCGGCCCCCTTGCCGGATCCCGTGCCTGGTCCCGTGCCGGACCGGGTGTCCGATCCGGCGTCCGAACCGTTGTCGGCCCCCGCCTCGGCCCCGGACCCCGCGTCAGGCCCCGCCCCGGCCCGCTCCCCCGGCCGGGGGCCGGGCCGCCGGGGCCGGGGGCCCGCTGGTTTCTCGCCTGCGCCGGCCGGTTCCTCAGGTCCCGGCATGTGCGACCTCCCCCAGTGTGACGAACCTGTCCTCCGCGAGCTCGGTGATCGCCGCGTCGACGATGTGCTCCAACGTGCCGCCCTCGGCGCGGATCGCGCGCTGCCGTTCGTACGGCGCCCCGTGTTCGAGCACCTCCCCGGCCACCTTGAGCTCCTCCGCGCAGCCGAGCCGGTCGGCCACCGGCTCCAGTTCGCGGATCAGCTCGTAGATGTCGTCGCGGAGTGGTGCGGTACTACCAGTGTCATCGGTGATGACGATGGCGTCGAGTCCGTATCTGGTCGCCCTCCACTTGTTGTCGCGTACCACCCACGCGGCGGGCCTGGGCAGCGTGTAGCCGCGGTCGAGCTGCTGGTCGAACAGCGTGACGAGGCTCTGGCACAGCGCGGCGGCCATGCCCACCTCGCGCATCGTCGGGATCCCGTCGAACATGCGGATCTCGACAGTGCCGAAGTCCGGGTGCGGACGGATGTCCCACCAGACCTCCTTGATGCTGCGGATCGTTCCGGCGCGGAGCAGCGTGTCCATGTAATCCTCGAACGCGGCCCAGTCGTCCAGCAAGTGGGGTGGTCCGGCCGTTGGAAGCTGGCCGAAGACGACGGCCCGGCAGGAGGCCAGCCCGGTGTCGCTGCCGCTCCAGAACGGGCTGGAGGCGGTCAGCGCCAGGAAGTGCGGCAGGTAGGCCGACAGCGCGTTCACGATCGGGATCGCCTTGGCGCCGTCGGAGACGCCCACGTGGACGTGGACGCCGAACGTCTGGATGCGGCGGGCCAGCCACTGCATCTCCTCGATGAGCTGGGCGTAGCGGCCCATCGGCGCCATCACCGCGTCCCGCCAGTCGCTGATCGGGTGGGTGCCCGTGCAGGCGAGCGTCAGGTCGCGCTCGGCGGCGGCGCCGCGCAGGGCCGACAGTGTGCCCGCGAGGTCGTTCTTGGCCTCCCCCACGGTGTGGCAGATGTCGGTGACGATCTCGACCGTCGACTCCATCAGCTCGTGCCGGATCTTCGGGAGCCCCGTGATCTCGCCGAGGACGGGCAGGGCGGCGAGCACCTCGCGGGCGTCCTGTCGCAGGTGCCTGGTCTCCGCATCGACCAGCTGGAGCTCCCACTCGACTCCGAGCGTCGCCCCGTTCGATGCGTTGAAGTCAATGGCCACGGCCAACCTCCGTCCACAATCCTTGCAGGTCGTTGCGTGGCACGTGGCGCAATTCAGCCAGCGGGTCCCTAAGCCTGGACAAACGCCGGTCCAGGTCACGTGTTCGTTCCATGATGGCGCCCGCGCCCGTCGCCTCGCCGGTTCTCCATGCCCTTTGTGGACCAATTGACTCGTACGGGCGGGCGACGAACAAGGCCGAGCCACACTTTTCGGTCATCGAACACGTCCGCGACACCACTAGATCGAACTAGTCAGCCCGTCCCAAAATACCGCCCATGACAGACTGTAACGGATGACGGGTGTCCCCTACGCTCGGTTAGTCCCGAATCATCCCGAGGATGGTGTCTCCCGGTCCGGGTACCTCTCCTCCGGATACGTCGCCTAGTCTTCGGGGGAGTCATGGGCGTTGGGGGCAGCCGCGGAGCTGCGGAAGCTAGGAGCGGCGGGAGCTTGCTACCAGACCTACAGGCATCGCGGACCCGTACGCGCCGCGCCGTGGCGGTGATCACCGTGCCGTTCCTGGCGGTCGCCCTCACCGCGCCACCCGCGCTGGCCGCGCCGCCGGCCGACCCGGTCGGCGGGCCGCAGCTCGCGGGGCGCGGGGTCGTCGTCAACCAGATGGCGGGCGTCCCGGCGCTGCCGAAGATCAAGGCGTCCTCGTACCTGGTCGCCGACGGCGACACCGGCGAGGTGCTGGCGGCCAAGGACCCGCACGGCCGCTACCTGCCGGCGAGCACGCTGAAGACGCTGACCGCGCTGACCCTGGTCCCGCGCCTGGATCCCGACCGGCTCGTCCACCCCTCGCAGAAGGCGTGCGACGTGGAGGGCACGAAGGTCGGGCTGACGCCGAAGATGGCGTACAAGGTGTCCGACCTCTTCCACGCGCTGATGATGATGTCCGCCAACGACGCGGCGGTGACGCTCGCCGAGGCGGACGGCGGGCTGAAGAAGACCATCGCCGACATGAACGCCGAGGCCAGGCGGATCAACGCCCGCGACACGCTCGCCGGGTCGCCGAACGGCCTCGACAAGGACCTCGGGCTGGACGTGCGGACCCAGCACACCTCGGCCTACGACCTGGCGCTGATCCTGCGCGAGGGGCTGAAGAGCGCCGACTACCGCCGCTACGTGCAGGCGATCGACTTCCAGTTCCCGGCGCCGCCCACCAAGAAGGAGCGCAAGAAGGGCAAGAAGGTCGGCGGGTACCCGATCCACACGCACAACAAGCTGCTGCCGGGCGAGCGGTACGGCTACGACGGCCTGCTCGGCGGCAAGAACGGCTACACGGTCGCGGCCGGGCAGACCTACGTGGCCGCCGCCCGGCGCGGCGGGCACACGATCGTCATCTCGCTGATGCGGGCCGACCAGCCGCCCTCGCCGTACGCGGTCAAGCTGCTGGACTGGGGGTTCGCGGCGCGCGGCAAGACCAAGCCGGTGGGCGCGCTGGTGCCGCCCGGCGACGCGCCCGAGCCCGGCAAGGACGGCTCGGGCGGCCTGCTGCCCGACGCCCCGCTGGCCTCCGACAACTCGACCCGGATGTGGCTGCTCGTGGGCGGCGGCGCGGTCGGCGCCGTCCTCGCGATCGGGGTGCTGGCGGCGGTGCTGCGGCGGCGCCGCCGGTACCGCTACGGGCCGCTGCCCGCCGCGCGGGCGGCCGCGCCGGGCGAGCCGTCCTACGAGGACCCCAACCCGTAGCCCGCGGGGTCAGCGAACCGACGGGGGCACCGGGGTCAGCGGGCGGTCGCCGGGCGGTTCGGGATCGGGTCGATCCTGTCCCGGGGCTCGGCGCCGGGGTCGGTGCGCTCCGGGTTGCCCTCGTCGGCGCTCATGACGACGCGCCGCGTGGCCGTCCAGGCGGCGACGAAGAGCACGAACCGGGACACGATGTTCATCCACACCATCAGCCCGACCAGGACGGCGAACGAGGCGTAGACGGGGTTCTGCGTGGTGCGGCCGATCAGCAGCGTCGCGACCTGCTTGAGCAGCTCGAAGCCGACCGCGCCGAACAGCGCCCCGCGCGCGATCCGCCGCCAGGGCGCGCGGGTGCCCGAGAGCCGGGTGAACAGCACCAGGAAGATCACGGTGTCGAAGGCCATGGCGACGGCCAGCGACAGCAGCCGCAGGGCCGTCCCGGCGCCGGTGACGTCCTCCAGCCCCATCCACGACAGGACGGTGTGCGTCGCCGAGGTGGTGATGGTCGAGACCGCGATGCCGCAGATCAGGATCACGCCGAGGAACAGCAGGACGGCGAGGTCCCACAGCCGCTTGCTGGCGAAGTTGCCGCCGCCGGTCGGCTTGTTGTCCCAGATGTCGCGCAGGGACTCGCGCAGCACGTCGACCCAGCCGAGCCCGGTGAACAGCAGCGCGGCCACGCCGACGATGCCGACGGCCGTCTTGGACTGGGCGATCTGCTCCACCTGGAGCTCGTCGGACAGGCCGGGCAGCAGCGAGTTGACGGCCTTCACGAAGTAGTCCCGCGCCTGCGTGCTGACGCCGACGAGGTAGCCGAGCAGCGCGTAGGCGAGCGCGAGCAGCGGGAAGAAGGACAGGAACGCGTGGTAGGTGAGGGCCGCCGCGAGCCGCTCGCCGCGCCGGTCGGTGTAGCGCTCGAACGCCCGGCCCAGGTGGTCGAACCACTTCCAGCGCGCGCGCCAGCCCCGCAGCAGCTCACGTCCCGCGCCCAGGCGGGCCTGGAACCGGGCCTCGCTCCCCCGCCTGACCTTCGTGATCACCTGCCGCATGGACGGAACGTACCCACATCCGGCGCTCCGATGCAGCGCACGGTAATCACGGGTTGAACATTCCGTTGCCCGAAAGGGGTTGCGCGTCCTCGGGGCACGGCGCCCGGGTCCGCGCCTCCAGCGTCAGGGGGCCGCGCTTCCGGAACCGAACACGTAGTCGTGCTGGGGGCGCCACACGCCGTCGCCGCCGTGCACGTACAGGGAGAACCCCCAGACGTCGAAGTCGGCGGCGTATCCGGCGAGGTCCTTGAACGCGCGGTCCATGACCTCGTCGGGCAGGTGGTGGGCGATCGTCACGTGCGGGTGGTACGGGTAGTCGAGCGGACGGTCGAGCGGCCCCGACAGAACACGCGCCTGGAGCCGCTCGCAACCACCGATTCCCTCGGCCAGAGCTACGAACACGACCGGTGAGACTGGACGGAACGTTCCGCTGCCACGCAACCGGATGCGGAACGGGCGCTCGGTGCGCGCGATCGCCCGCAGGTGCGCCTCGACGGCCCCGAGCGCCGCCGCGTCCACCTCGGTGGGCGGCAGCAGCGTGATGTGGGTCGGGATCGCGCCCGCGAGCGGATCGCCGAACGAGGCGCGCTTGCGTTGCAGCAGCGCGCCGTGGGGGTCCGGGATCGGGATCGCCACCCCGATCATCCGGACGCCGGGCGGGCGCGTGCCCGTCCCGCGGCCTCCCGCGTCCGCCCGCTCAGCGACCACGTCCCACGAATCCCACCCGGTCGCGGACGATCTCCATCGTCCGCTCGGCGACGGCCGAGGCGCGGCCCGCGCCGTGCGCCAGGAGCCGTTCGAGCCGCTCCTCGTCGTCCAGGAGCCGGAGCGTGCGCTCCCTGATCGGCGTGAAGGTGTCGAGGACGACCTGCGCGAGGTCCTTCTTGAACTGGCCGTAGCCCGAGCCCGCGTACCGGGCCTCCAGATCGGCGACGGACGTGCCCTCCAGCGCGGAGTAGATCCGCAGCAGGTTGGTGACGCCCGCCTTCTTCTCCTCGTCGTAGACGACCTCGGAGCCGGTGTCGGTGACCGCCCGCATGATCTTCTTGCGCATCGGGCCCGGGTCCTCCAGGACGTCCACGATGCCCTGCGGCGAGGACGCCGACTTGCTCATCTTCGCGGTCGGCTCCTGAAGATCGGTGATCTTCGCGGCGTCCTTGGGGATGAACGCCTCGGGGGCGACGAACGTCTCGCCGAAGCGGTGGTTGAAGCGCCCGGCGAGGGTGCGGGTCAGCTCCAGGTGCTGCCGCTGGTCCTCGCCGACCGGGACCCGCAGGTCGGGGGCGTCCGGGCCCGGCTCGGGGCTGTAGAGCAGGATGTCGGCGGCCTGGAGGACCGGGTAGGTGAACAGGCCGACGCTGGTGCCCGCCGAGCCCTGCTTGGACGACTTGTCCTTGAACTGGGTCATCCGCCCGGCCTCGCCGAACCCGGTGAGGCAGCCGAGCACCCACGCCAGCTCGGCGTGCTCGGGGACGTGGCTCTGCACGAACACGGTGGCGCGGTCGGGGTCGACGCCCATCGCCAGGAGCTGGGCGGCGGCGACCTTGGTCCGGCGGCGCAGCACGGCCGGGTCGTGCTCGATCGTGATCGCGTGGAGGTCGACCACGCAGTAGAACGCGTCGTGGGTGTCCTGCATCGCGACCCACTGCCGCAGCGCGCCCAGGTAGTTGCCGAGGTGGAAGGAGTCGGCGGTGGGCTGGATCCCCGAGAAGACGCGGGGGAGCGCGGGACCGCCCTCGGAGGAGGAGCCGCCTGCGGGGTTGGAAGCTACGGACATGTCCACGGACCGATTCTCTCAGGTGCCGCCGGGCTCCTCGCGGGCCGGCGCCTCGTGCGGGGCGACCGCCCGCGGGATCGCGGGCGGGGGCGCGCGCCGACGGCACGGTCTCGACGGCACGGTCTGCCGCGTCGCCGCGCCTGCGCGTCCCGCACATCATATTCACCGCCTATGTCGGCTCTGGGGGGCGGACGGCCCAAGGTCCACCGGATGCCCCTTCCCCGCACCCGGTTGCGGATAGCCTGGACGACACCCCCGCCGCGGTCCGACAGCCGCAGTTCGACAGCCGTTAGTTCAGCACCGTCTGTGCAGAGCCGTCTGCTCAGCCGTCCACTGGAGGTAGCTCGTGAAGCTGCTCGTCACCGGAGGCGCCGGGTACATCGGCAGCGTCGTCTCCGCCCTGCTCCTGGAATCGGGGCACGAGGTCGTCGTGCTGGACGACCTGTCCACCGGGCACGAGGACGCCGTCCCCGAGGGCGCGCGGCTGGTGCGCGGGACGCTGCGCGACACGGCGGCGGAGGTGCTCGGCGGCGCCGGGTTCGACGCCGTGCTGCACTTCGCCGCCAAGTCGCTGGTCGGGGAGTCGGTGGAAAAGCCCGGTCTGTACTGGGACAAGAACCTCGGCGAGTCGCTGGCGCTGCTGGAGGCGATGCGCGTCGCGGGCGTCCCCCGCATCGTGTTCTCCTCGACGGCGGCGGTGTACGGGGAGCCGGAGTCGACACCGATCCTGGAGACCGACCCGACCCGTCCGACCAACCCCTACGGCGCGTCCAAGCTGGCGATCGACACCACGCTCACCGAGTACGCGCGGCTGCACGGCATCGGCGCGGTCTCGCTGCGCTACTTCAACGTCGCGGGCGCCTACGGGCGGCAGGGCGAGCGGCACGACATCGAGACCCACCTGATCCCCAACGTGCTGAAGACCGCGCAGGGCGAGCGGGACGCGGTGCGCCTGTTCGGCGAGGACTACCCCACGCCCGACGGCACCTGCGTGCGCGACTACATCCACGTCGCCGACCTCGGCCGCGCGCACCTGCTGGCCCTGGAGGCCGGCGCGCCGGGCACCCACGAGATCTTCAACCTGGGCAGCGGCAGCGGCAACTCGGTCCTTGAGGTCCTTGAGGTCTGCCGCGAGGTCACCGGCCGGGAGATCCCCGCCGAGATCGCCCCGCGCCGTCCCGGCGACCCGGCCGTGCTCGTCGCGTCCTCGGAGAAGATCAGGACACGGCTCGGCTGGAAGGTGGAGCGGGACCTGCACACCATGGTCGCCGACGCCTGGACCTTCCTCCGCTCGCGATGACCAGGTCGTTCGCCGAGATCTTCGGGCGCTCCCCGGAGGGGGTCTGGCACGCTCCCGGGCGCGTCAACCTCATCGGGGAGCACACCGACTACAACGACGGGCTCGCGCTGCCGTTCGCGCTCTCGCGGGGCGTGTCGGTGGCCGCCGCGCGGCGCGGCGACGGCGTGGTCGAGGTCGTGTCCCGGCAGGCCGGGGAGAGCGTCGTACGAGCGTCCGTGGACGGTGGGCCGGTCGTCGCGGAGGGCTGGCCCCCGGACCGGGCCTGGGCCGCCTACCCGGTCGGCGTGGCGCGCGTCCTGCGCGACCACGGGACGGGCGGCGCGTCCCTGCTGATCGACTCCGACCTGCCGCAGGGCGCCGGGCTCTCCTCCTCGGCCGCGCTGGAGTGCGCCACCGCCCTCGCCCTCCGCGACCTGCACGAGGCCCGGATCGAGCCCGCCGAGCTGGCCCGGCTCGCGCAGCGGGCCGAGAACGACCAGGTCGGCGTGCCCTGCGGGGTGATGGACCAGTCCGCCTCGCTGCTGTGCGAGGCCGGGCACGCGCTGCTGCTGGACTGCCGCAGCGGCCTGTCGTCGAAGGTGCCGTTCGCGCCGGCCGAGGCCGGGCTGACGCTGCTGGTCGTCAACACCCGCGCGAGCCGGAACCTCGCCGGGGGCGACTACGGGCGCCGCCGCGCCGAGTGCGAGAAGGCGGCGGCGCGGCTCGGCGTCCCCGCCCTGCGGGACGTGACCGACCTCGCGGGCGCGCTCGGCTCGCTGCGCGACCCGGTGCTGCGGCGCCGCGTCCAGCACGTGGTGACCGAGAACCACCGCGTCGAGGCCGCGGTCGGGCTGCTGCGCGCCGGGGCCGTCACCGAGCTCGGCGCGATGCTGAACGCCTCGCACATGTCGCTGCGGGACCAGTTCCAGATCTCCTGGCCCGAGGCCGACGCGGCCGTGGACGCGGCGCTGCGCGCGGGCGCGCGCGGCGGCCGCATGGTCGGCGGCGGGTTCGGCGGCTCGGTGATCGTCCTGACCGCGGCCGACCGGGCCGCCCGCGTCCGCGACGGGATCACCGCCACCTACGAGAGGCGCGGCTGGCAGCCGCCCGCTTTCCTAGAGGCGGTGCCGTCGGCCGGGGCGCGGCGGACGGCCTGACCGCGGCTCACTCCAGGCGGCCCACTCCAGGCGGCTCACCAGGGCGACCTGCCCCGGCGCGGCTCACTCCAGGGCGGACCTGAGGTCGTCGCGCAGGCGGGTCGCGGTCTGCGCCGCGTCCGTCTCGCCGAGCGTCGTGAACCCGTCGGCGGCGGCGGAGGCGTGCGACTCCGCGTCCGCGAGCCGGTCGATCTGGGCGAGGATGCGGGCCTGGTCGTAGGCGACGAGCGCCGTCTCCCAGATCCGGGCGGGCTCGTTGTCGGCGGGCAGGCCGGGCAGCGCCTCGCGGGCCGTCTCGATCGCGGCGGCGGCCTCGTCCGACCGCCCGCTCCACAGCAGGCACATCGCGGCGCGGCGGCGGTTGCGGACGACGCCGTAGGGATCCCCGGCCTCCCCGAACGACGCGGCCGACCGCGCGAACCGCTCGGCGGCGAGCGCGTCCCGGTCGAGCCCGGTGAGGATCTCGGCGGACTGCTCCAGGAAGTGCGCCGTCGCGCCGTGGTCCTCCTCCTTCGCCGCGTCCTCGGCCAGGGACAGGAAGGTCGCCGCGCCCTCCGCCTCCTGCATCTCCTTCTGCGCGTGCGCGAGGATCAGGCGGCAGCGCCGCTCGTCGCCGGGCTCGCCGAGCGCGGGCAGCGCCTCCTCCGCGACCTCCGCCGCCTCCAGGTGGCGGCCGGCCGAGAGGTACCCGGCGGCGAGGTCCACCCGCAGCCGGAACGCCTGCTCGTGCGCGCCCATCGACGTCCAGCCCGCGACGGCCTCGGCGAGGTCGGCGACGGCGTCGGCGGGACGGCCCGCCTCCAGCAGCGCCAGGCCCCGCTCGGTGTGCAGGGGCGTGGCCAGCGCGGTGCCGGCGGGCAGCCGTTCGAGCGCCTCGTCGAGCAGCGCGAACTCCTCCTCACCGGCGGGCGCCGGCCCCTGCCCCTCGGACGCCAGCACGCGCGCCAGGTGGGCCCGCGACCGCACGTACGCCAGCGTCAGCCGGGACAGCATCTCGGAGTCGCGCAGCTCGCGGGCGGTCTCGATGCCGCCGCGCAGGGTGGGGAGCGCCGCGTCGAGGTCCCCGGCCAGCGCGTGCGCGCCGCCGCGCAGCAGGGCGGTCTCGGCCCGCGCCTCCGTCGCCGTGGCGCCCTCGGCCGTGATCTCGACGCGGTCGAGGGCGGCGATGGCGTCGGCGGGGCGGCCGAGGTCCAGGCAGCCGCCCGCGAGCCTGATCAGCGTCGCGGCGGATTCGAGGCCGCCGCTCTCGTCCTCGGTCCGGGCGGCGAGGCGGTCGGCCGCGGCGACCAGGTCGTCCAGCCCGGCCTCGTCGCCCTCGCGGATCCGGGCCGAGCCGAGGCGGCTGAGCGCCAGGGCGCGGCGGACGTCCTCGCCCGCCTCGCCGAACAGCTCGATCGCCTCCCGCCAGCGGTCCATCGCCGCCTGGACGTCGCCGCCGGCCTCCAGTTCCATGGCCCGCCCGTTCAGGCGGCGGGCGCGCTGCGCGGCCGTGGGCTCCGCCGCGACGGCGTCGAACCGCTCCCAGGCCGCGACCGCGCGGGCCAGGTCGCCCGCGCGGCGGGCGCGCTCGGCCTCGTCCAGCAGCGCGTCGGGGCCGTCGAGGGAGGCGAGGTCGTCGTGCGGGACGTCCGGCTCCGCCGCCTCGGCGGGCCCGCGCCGGTGGTGCTCGCCCAGCGGCAGGAACTCGACGTGCGGCTCCGCCTCCAGCACCTCCCGCACCAGGTCGCCCTGGCTGGAGGTGCCGTTGCGGGCGTCGAACCGCACCGCGAGGTCGCCCGCACGCCCGGCCAGCTCCGTGTGCAGGTCGGCGAGCGGGACGTCCGCCGCCGGCCGGTCGCCCGACGCCACCCGCCGGATCATCATCTCGGTGTGCCCCGCGTCCAGGATCCGGCGCAGCGCCAGCGCGGCCGCCGCCGCGAACCGCATCTCCGCGTACGGGCTCGGCGCGCGGTCGAGCCAGCCCAGGTGCCGCGCGACGATCTCCAGGGCGCGGGCCTCGTTCCCGGTCGTCGCGCAGAACGCCACGTGCTCGGCGATGTCGCTCAGGTCCGCGAGCTGCGAGCGGTGCACCCGGTAGGCGCGGCGGTGCGCGTCCCGGGCCTCCTCGACCCGGCCGGTCCGCAGGTAGACCGGCAGCATCGCGGTCTGGATGCCCTGCGGCTGCTCGTTGCAGGTCAGCTCCGCGTCCAGCACCGGCGCGGCGACCGCGAACGCCTCCTCGTGCCGCCCGTACCGGACGAGGTGGTTCACCATCCCGGACGGGTCGCAGCCCGCGCAGTCCGACAGGTCGTCGCGCTCCGCGCCCCGCCACCGCTCGTACCAGTCCTCGGCGGAGGCGTCGCCGACATGCCGGGCCACCAGGTTCCGGTAGTGGTACACCGCCTGGAGGCTGTACCCGGCCGCCTTGTAGCGGCGCTCCATGTCGTCCAGCACCGCGTACGTCCGGTCCAGGGGGACCTCGGGGAACTCGGTGAGCGAGTTCACGATCCCCTTCATCTGCCACAGCAGCCCCCGCAGCTCGCTGAAGCGGGACGGGTCGCGGTCGTGGTCGGCCAGCGTCCGGCTGAACGTCGCGAACGCCTTCGCGGGCTCGCCGCCGTAGCGGTAGGCGTTGGTCAGCCGGATCCGCACCTGGAACGCGAGCACGTCGTCGTCCACGGCCTCGGCGCGGCGCAGCGCGTCCTCGACCAGGACGGTGCGCGCCTCCCCGTAGGGCAGCTCTTCGGACCGCGTCATCAACGCGTAGACGTCGTCGATGCTCATTCGGGCGCCTCCGGGGCGTGGACGGCCCACTCCAGCAGGCCGATGAAGGATCGGTTCAGCACCGCCGTGTCGGCGGGCCGCAGCGGATGGTGGCCGAGCAGCAGCGCCTGCCCGTACAGCCCCTGCACGGCCAGCTCGATCAGGCCGTCCTCGGCGAGCGCGGTCACGCGCCTGGTCAGCGGGTTGCGGTGGTTGAGGACGAGCCGCGGCCGCTCCGGCGCGGACGTCGCGCCGACCGCGCCGAGCACGTCCGCCCACAGCTCGCCCGCCTCGTCGCGCGCCCGCGACAGCTCCTCCTGGAACTGCGCGTCGCGGCTGGTCAGATACAGCGCGGGCAGCGAGGCCGGGTCGAAGTCGCGCAGCACGACCTCGCAGCCGAGCCGGTCCACCGCCCGCTGCGCCGCCGCCAGGAACGGCCGCAGCGCCAGCTCCGCCGCCGGGTCGAGCACCCCGAACGTGGTGGTCAGCTCGGCGGTGTCCAACCGGGTGAGCCGGATGTCGGGGTCGATGTCCGGCAGCCGCTCGATGATCTCGGTGTCATGGACGTAGCCGCCGTTGACCAGCCCGACGCCCTGCGCGGCCGCCACCGCCGACAGCCGCCGGAACTCGTCCACGCCGGGGGTGAAGCGGCCCTCGGGGTGGCGCCGCCGGAACTCCGCGAGCGTCATCGGCCCGGCGGAGGTCTCGTAGTCGAGCCAGCGGTCCACGATCCGCAGCATGTCGTCGTCGTGCAGCGCCATCGCCTTCACACCGAGCTGGTGCAGGCGCAGGAAACCGCGCAGCCGGGGCGGATCGGTCTCGGAGAGCCGCACCAGCCACTGGCGCAGCGCGTCGCCGAGGCTCGCCCGCACCGAGTCGAGCAGCTCGTCCTCGTAGAGGGCCTCGCGGCTCGCGGTCGGGCGCAGCTCCCCCGCGTCCACGACGCAGCGCGCGAAGAACGCCCACTCGGGCAGCAGCCCCTCCACGCCCTCGGCCAGCAGCATCCGCTTCAGGTAGACGCGGTGCGCGGCGCGCGCGGTCGGCGCGACCGGATGCGGCAGGACGAACGCGACGCCGGTGAGCCCCGCCTCCGGGACGTCGAGGTCGACCACGTCGAACGGCGTGAACCCGTACAGCTCCTCGCAGTACTGCTCCAGCGCGCGGCGCCGTGCCGCCGGGTCGCGGTGCGCGTCCTGCCACGCGGGGCCGTCGCCGGTGACGCGGACGCCGTCCACGACCAGCTCGACCGGCAGCAGCGACCCGTAGGAGCGCGCCAGGTCGGCCACGACCCGCGGGCTCAGCAGCTCCGCCGACCCCTGCCGGGCCCGCAGCGTCACGGTGGTGCCGATCTCCTCGCGCTCGGCGGGCTCGACCCGGTAGCTGCCGCCGGACAGGCCCGTCCAGCGGACCGCCGCGCCGCCGCGCGCCGAGCGCGTGACCACCTCGATCTCGTCCGCGACGAGGAACGCCGACAGCAGCCCGATCCCGAACTGGCCGAGGAAGTCGTGCCGCGCGAAACCCAGCTCGTCGCGCTTGGACGAGCGGCCGATCGTGGCCAGCAGCGTATGGACCTCGGCCTCGGTCAGCCCGATCCCGTCGTCGTGGACCCGCAGCGTCCCGCCGCCGGTCTCGATCACCACCCGGCCGTCGCCGTCACCCCGCGCGGTGATCGCGTCCACCGCGTTCTGGAGCAGCTCCCGCAGGTAGACCCGGGGGCTCGCGTACAGATGGCGGCTCAGCAGATCCACCACGCCGCGCAGATCGACCTGGAACGCCTGTTCTGCCACCCCGCCGCCTCCACGATCACCGATAAGAGCGGATCACACCTTAGCGGCCGGTACCGGCGACTTGACTGGGTTTCTCACATGCGTGAGCCCCGGGCCGACAGGGGGTCCCGGCGCTCGGGCGCGCTCGGTGTCCCAGGCGATGCGGTGAGTCAGAAGGGGCCCGGCCGACGGACGGCGTCGCGCCGCAAAGAGGTGGTCGCGCGACGCCGCAAGCGCCCGCCGGAGCCGACCGAGGCCCCGTCGAGCAGCCGCCCCGCCACGATCACGGTCTCGACGTTGGATCGACGGCGACCGAGAAGGTCGACGGGGCCGGACGCGATCGAGCCCCGGACCAGCCGTGCGGGTCCGGGGCTCGAAACGGGGAACCGGGGTCAGATGAGGCCGAGCTTGCGGACGGCGTCGCGCTCCTCCGACAGCTCGTTCACCGACGCGTCGATGCGCGTCCGGGAGAAGGCGTCGATCTCCAGGCCCTGGACGATCGACCACTCGCCGTCCTTGGTGGTGACGGGGAAGGAGGAGATCAGGCCCTCGGGGACGCCGTAGGAGCCGTCCGACACGACCGCCATCGACGTCCAGTCGCCCTCGGCGGTGCCGTTCACCCAGGTGTGCACGTGGTCGATCGCGGCGGACGCGGCGGAGGCCGCCGACGACGCGCCCCGCGCCTCGATGATCGCCGCGCCGCGCTTGGCGACGGTCGGGATGAAGTCGTTCTCCAGCCAGGACTGGTCGTTGACCGTCTCGGCGGCGTTCTTGCCCGCGATCTCGGCGTGGAAGACGTCCGGGTACTGGGTGGCGGAGTGGTTGCCCCAGATCGTCATGCGGCGGATCTCCGAGACCGACACCCCGGCCTTCTTCGACAGCTGCGCGAGCGCCCGGTTGTGGTCGAGGCGGGTCATCGCGGTGAACCGCTCGGCGGGGACGTCCGGCGCGTGCGACCGCGCGATCAGCGCGTTGGTGTTGGCCGGGTTGCCGACCACCAGCACCTTGATGTCGTCGGCCGCGCCCGCGTTGATCGCCTCGCCCTGCGGCTTGAAGATGCCGCCGTTGGCCTCCAGCAGGTCGCCGCGCTCCATGCCCTTCGTCCGCGGCCGGGCGCCGACCAGCAGCGCGACGTTCGCGCCCTCGAACGCCTTGACGGCGTCGTCGTGGATGTCGATGCCGGACACCAGCGGGAACGCGCAGTCGTCCAGCTCCATCGCGGTGCCCTCGGCGGCCTTCACCGCCTGGGGGATCTCCAGCAGCCGCAGCCGCACGGGTACGTCCGCGCCGAGCAGCTGCCCGGACGCGATGCGGAACAGCAGCGCGTAGCCGATCTGGCCCGCGGCGCCGGTGACGGTGACGGTGACTGGGGTGCGCGTCATTACCTTCTTCTCCTGCTGAGGGACCTGACGGGGCTCAGGCGGCCATCCTGCGAAATCCTTCCAACCCGACCGCCGGAGAGCCGCGCCGCCGCGGGTTCTCTCGCCGTCGAGACAGTTGCGAGGCCAGGCTATCGCGCGGCCCGTCCCGCCCGACGGCCAGGTGCCGGGACCGGCCCGCGCAAGCGCGAAGGCCGTCCCGGATGTCGATCCGGGACGGCCTTCGGAGACTCACCCCCGCGGCAGCGGGGAGCGCGAGCCGGCGCGGCTCAGGCGCCGACCTTCTTTTGAAGGTTGGTGTCGAGGGCCTCAAGGAACTGCTGGGTGGTCAGCCACTCGGTGTCGGGCCCGACCAGGAGGGCCAGGTCCTTGGTCATCTGACCGGCCTCGACGGTCTCGACGCAGACCTCTTCGAGGGCCTTGGCGAAGCCGACGAGCTGGGAGTTGCCGTCGAGCTTGCCCCGGTGCTCCAGACCCCGCGTCCAGGCGAAGATCGACGCGATCGGGTTGGTCGAGGTCGGCTTGCCCTGCTGGTGCTGCCGGTAGTGGCGGGTCACCGTGCCGTGCGCGGCCTCGGCCTCGACGGTCTTGCCGTCGGGCGTCATCAGCACGGAGGTCATCAGGCCGAGGGAGCCGAAGCCCTGCGCGAGCGTGTCGGACTGGACGTCGCCGTCGTAGTTCTTGGCCGCCCAGACGAAGCCGCCCTCCCACTTGAGCGCGGCGGCGACCATGTCGTCGATCAGCCGGTGCTCGTAGGTCAGGCCCTTGGCCTCGAACTCCGACTTGAACTCGGCCTCGAAGATCTCCTGGAACAGGTCCTTGAAGCGGCCGTCATAGGCCTTCAGGATCGTGTTCTTCGTCGACATGTACAGCGGCATCTCCCGGTTGAGCGCGTACCGCATGCTCGTCCGGGCGAAGTCCCTGATGGAGTCGTCGTAGTTGTACATGCCCATCGCGACGCCGCCGCCGGGGAAGTTCGCGATCTCGAACTCCATCGGCTCGGAGTCGTCCTCGGGGGTGTAGGTGATCGTCACCTTGCCCGGCCCGGGAACGACGAAGTCGGTGGCCTTGTACTGGTCGCCGTGCGCGTGGCGGCCGATGATGATCGGCTTCGTCCAGCCCGGGACCAGCCGCGGGATGTTGGACGCGACGATGGGCTCACGGAAGATCACGCCGCCGAGGATGTTGCGGATCGTCCCGTTCGGGGACCGCCACATCTTCTTCAGGCCGAACTCCTCGACGCGTGCCTCGTCCGGAGTGATCGTGGCGCACTTGACGCCCACGCCGTACTGCTTGATGGCGTTGGCGGCGTCGACGGTGACCTGGTCGTCCGTGGCGTCACGGTACTCGATCCCCAGGTCGTAGTACTTCAGGTCGACGTCCAGATAAGGCAGGATCAACTGGTCCTTGATGAATTTCCAGATGATCCGTGTCATCTCGTCGCCGTCGAGCTCGACGACGGGGGCCGCTACTTTGATCTTGGGCATGCTGTTGCTGTCCCTTTCCTACACCGGCCAGCAGTCCTTGTAAGGTTCGCCCGGCTAGGCTAGCCGAGGCTGTGACCAGGTCGAGACCTGGGCTCGACCTGCCCCTTCCCGCCCCGGCGCGGACGGCGTCAGCCCGGCGGGCCCTCCCGCCGTCCGGAGATCAGCAACCGCAGACCCCGCACCACCATCGCCGCGGCGATCAGGACGCCGAACGCCCCGGCGAGGACCAGACCGGTCTTGTCCATCGGGGGGATGCTCAACGCCACGAACGCGACCATCTCACCGAGGATCACGAGCGTCCAGCAGTCGATCGAGCGGCTGCGGACGGCCAGCAGCCCGAGCTGCGACTCCGGCAGCAGCAGCCGGGCGAGCGCGCCGAGCAGCAGCGCGGCGGCCATCAGCCCCGACCCCTTGCGGAAGTGGTCCACCGCGCACAGCGCGAGACCGCCCGCGACCCCGCTGAGGACGAGCAGGTACGGCAGCCGCCCGAGCCAGTGCGGCGCGGCCCCCCTGCGGCGCGGCGCCCGCCGCCTGCGCCGGTGCACCTCCGTGCTCATGACCTGTCCGCCCCCTTCGTGAACCTTCACGGTAATGCCATTCGGCGCGCGACACGACACCGTCCGCGCGCTTGTGGACGACTCCCGACCCCACCGGGCGCGGGACGCGCCCTCCGCCGCCGCGCGGCGACGGAAACGGATGGGGCGCACGGGGTGCCCGTGGGTCCTGAATGCCTTGTGCCGTCGGTGCTACTCACCGGTAGGAGGGTGTGACGGTGACGCGCCCGGGTAACCCGTCGGACAGGGGTCGCTAACTAGCTGGGAGGACTGCCGTGGAGGGGCCGTTCATGCGGATCGAGGACAGCGGGCTGGTGGTGCCGCTGCGCCCCGACGTTACGACGGTCGGGAGAGGGAGAGGAGTCGACATCCGCCTCGACGACCCGAGTGTGTCCCGTTTGCACGCAGAGATCGTTCGACGCGGCCCGTATGTGTATGTAGTCGACATGGGCCTGTCCCGTAACGGAACACGAGTCAACGGCCGGCCCATCGCCCGCCGTGTCCTGGAAGACGGCGACGTCGTGAGCTTCGGCACGGCGCGCTGCCGGATGGGGGGCATCCCCCGTGAGGAGGTCGACCCGGACGTCGAGCTGCGGCGTGCCGTCGCTCCCGAGCTCACCCGCCGCGAGGTCGACGTGCTGACCGCGCTCTGCCGCCCCGCCCTCTCGGACGAGGCGTTCGTGGCGCCCGCCACCGCCCGCGACATCGCGGGCGAGCTGGTGGTCACCGAGGCGGCCGTCAAGCAGCACCTGCTGCGGCTCTACCAGAAGTTCCGGATCCCCGAAGGGGCCAACCGCCGGACACGGCTGGCGAACGAGGTCATCGCGATGGGCCTCGTCCGCCCGCTGCCGCCGGTGCACGTCCCCCAGCAGGGCCGCCCCATGGACGGCCGCGCGACGAACGGGGTCCGGGGCGCCGAACCGCGCAGACCCGGCCCTCCGGGGCACACCGCCGGACACGTCACCGCACCGGGCCGCCCGGCCCACGCCGCCGGCCGCAGAGCTAGCTGATTGCAGTGCGTGTGGTGGGGGGGGGGGGGGGGGGCCCCCCCCCCCCCCCCGGGGGGGGGGGGGGGGGCGCTGGGGCCCCCGCCACCACACGCACTGCGGCGATCGCTGGCATCGCTCCGAACTCGCCTGACGGCTCGCTGTGCCTGAAGCAGCGCCCTTGGCGTCGGGCGCTGGACGCCCTCCTTCGGCGGGCACTGCGGCGATCGCTGGCATCGCTCCGACTCGCCTGACGGCTCGCTGCGCCTGAAGCAGCGCCCTTGGCGTCGGGCGCTGGACGCCCTCCTTCGGCGGGCACCGCGGCGATCGCTGGCATCGCTCCGACTCGCCTGGCGGCTCGCTTCGCGATCAGTTTCTTGCTTCGCTCGAAACTACCTTCGGACGCGATCGCGGCGTTCCGGTCACCGCGGGCTGAGCTTACGGACGTCCTTGTGCAGGTCGGTGCGGGTTAGCAAGGCTTTCCGAGGCGCGGCATCGGGCTTCGCGATCTTGACCGGTGGGGCTCGCCCCACCGGTCAGTCAGCAAGTCCGCGTGACCGGTGGGGTCACTTCGAAGGGCGCTCTCGGGGCGGTGGTCAGGGGGTGGCTTCTGCGGCCTCGACGACGTTGGCCAGGAGCATGGCCCTGGTCATCGGGCCTACGCCGCCGGGGTTGGGGGCGACCCAGCCTGCGATGTCCTTGACGTCGTCGGCCACGTCACCGGCCAGTTTGCCGTCCACGCGGGAGACGCCCACGTCCAGGACGGCGGCGCCGGGCTTGACCATGTCGGCCGTGATCAGGCCGGGGACGCCGGCGGCGGCCACCACGATGTCGGCCTTGCGGGTGTGCGCGGCCAGGTCGCGGGTCGCGGTGTGGCAGAGCGTGACGGTCGCGTTCTCGCTGCGGCGGGTCAGCAGGAGGCCGAGGGAGCGGCCGACCGTGATGCCGCGCCCGACGACGGTGACCTCGGCGCCCTTCAGCGGGACGTCGAAGCGGCGCAGCAGGTCGACGATGCCCTTCGGCGTGCACGGCAGCGGGCCCGGCTGCATGAGGACGAGGCGTCCGAGGTTGACCGGGTGCAGGCCGTCGGCGTCCTTGAGGGGGTCGATGCGCTCCAGCACGCGCTGCTCGTCCAGGCCCTTGGGCAGCGGGAGCTGGACGATGTAGCCGGTGCAGGACGGGTCGGCGTTCAGCTCGGCGACGGCGCGCTCCACCTCGTCCTGCGTGGCGGTGGCGGGGAGGTCGCGGCGGATGCTCTCGATGCCGACCTCGGCGCAGTCGCGGTGCTTCATGTTGACGTAGGAGTGGCTGCCGGGGTCGTCGCCGACCAGCACCGTCCCGAGACCGACGGAGACGCCGCGGTCGCGGAGCGCCTCCACGCGTGCCTTGAGGTTCGAGCGGATCTCGGCGGCGGTGGCCTTGCCGTCCAGGATCTGAGCCGTCATGTGTTCCTCCGCGCTGTGTCGCCAGGGCCCCGTCCACCCAGGCGCGCGGTGTCCGGACTGTGTTCGCTCCCCGGTGGTGATCCACCTTGACCGCGCCAGTCGCGTCGACCGCCATCGTATCCGCCGAGTGGCCCGCCGAAATAGCGGTTAAGTGGCCCTGCCGGGCGCGGCATCGCGGGTCCTAGCGTGAGCGGATGAGCAGCTCGTGGTACGACCGTCCGGTCCTGAGCGGCCGCTATGTGCGGCTGGAGCCCCTGTCCCTGAGCCATGCCGAGGGCCTGTTCGAGGCGTTCAAGGATCCGGCGATCTGGACGTGGCAGAACAGCGCCCAGCCCCGGAGCGTCGAGGAGACGCGGGAGGCGATCGGGAAGGCGCTCGCGGACTGCGAGCGCGGCGTCCGGCTGCCGTGGGCCCAGATCGACGCGGTGACCGGCGAGGTCGCGGGCGAGACCTCCTACTACGAGGTCGCGCCGGCCGACCGCGGGCTGTGCGTCGGGCACACCCGGCTCGGCACCCGCTGGCAGCGGACGGGCGTCAACACCGAGGCCAAGCTCCTGCTGCTCGGCCGCGCCTTCGACGACCTCGGCGCGATCCGCGTCGGCTGGCACACTCACGTGTCCAACGAGCGGTCGCGGCGGGCGCTGGAGCGTCTCGGCGCGTCGTTCGAGGGTGTCCACCGCAAGCACCGGATCCGCGCGGACGGCTCGGTCCGCGACACCGCCGTCTACGGCATGACCGACGACGACTGGCCCGCCGCCGGGACCGCCCTGCGCGCCCGGCTGCGCTGACCCGCTCAGTCCTCGTCGGGACGCTGCCGCCAGGCGATGAGCCGGTCGGTGCCGTGCCAGCCGAGCTGCGCCGCGAGCATCGCGGCCAGGATCGCGGCGATCAGCCCGATCACCTGCCGGGACTCCATCAGCAGGCCGCCGGTCTGGACGACCGACCCGGCGAAGAGGGCCACCACCACGTCCATCGCACCTCCAACGGCGACGCCCCACAGAGGTCAAGGGAGGGTTCAGGAGCGCGGCCAGGCAGAGGCTACCAACGAAAATCGGTGAAGAGACCAGGCCGCCTGTGGGTGGGGCGCAGCCCCACCCACACCTCGCCGCCGGCTGTTCTAACCCCAGCCGTCAACCGACCGGAACGCCGCGATCGCGTCCGAAGGCAGTTTCGAGCGAAGCAAGAAACTGATCGCGAAGCGAGCCGCCAGGCGAGTTCGAAGCGATGCCAGCGATCGCACGAGCGCCCGTTGAAGGGAGGCGCCCCAGCGCCGACCGCCGAGGGCGCTCAATGAAAAAAGTGCCTGGTGTTGGTGAAGTAGAGGGTGGTGCCGGTCTTCTCGGCGGCGGCTATGACCTTGTCGTCGTTGACGGAGCCGCCGGGTTCGACGATGGCGCGGACCCCCGCGGCGGTGAGGACCTCAAGGCCGTCGGGGAAGGGGAAGAACGCGTCGGAGGCGCCGACGGCGGTGGCGGCGCGGTCGGTGCCGGCGCGGGTGACGGCGAGCTTGGCGGAGTCGACGCGGTTGACCTGGCCCATGCCGACGCCGACGGTGGCGCCGTCGGCGGCGAGGAGGATCGCGTTGGACTTCACCGCGCGGACGGCGCGCCAGGCGAAGGCGAGGTCGCGGAGGGTGGCCTCGTCGGCGGGGGCGCCGACCTTGAGCTCCCAGGCGGAGGGGTCGTCGCCGGGGGCGTCGAGGTGGTCGACCTCCTGGAGGAGGACGCCGCCGTCGACGCGCCGGTACTCGGTGGTGGTCGCGGGGGCCTTCGGGCAGCGCAGGAGGCGGATGTTCTTCTTGCGGGTGAGGATCTCGACCGCGGCGTCGTCGAACTCGGGCGCGACGAGGACCTCGGTGAAGATCTCGGCGACCTGCGCGGCGAGGAGGGCGGTGACGGGGCCGTTCACGGCGATGACGCCGCCGAAGGCCGAGAGGGGGTCGCAGGCGTGCGCCTTGCGGTGGGCCTCGGCGAGGTCGGCGCCGACGGCGATGCCGCACGGGTTGGCGTGCTTGATGATCGCGACGGCGGGCGCGTCGAAGTCGTAGGCGGCGCGGCGGGCGGCGTCGGCGTCCACGTAGTTGTTGTAGGACATCTCCTTGCCGTGGAGCTGCCGCGCCCCGGCCAGGCCGCCGCCGGAGCCGTCGGTGAACAGGGCGGCGCGCTGGTGCGGGTTCTCGCCGTACCGCAGGACGTTCGCGCGCTGCCAGGTCGCGCCGAGGAAGTCGGGCCAGCGGGTCTCGGCGGCGGTCTCGTCGGGGGCGTACTCGCCGGCGAACCAGGACGCGACGGCCACGTCGTAGGACGCGGTGTGCGCGAACGCGCGGGCGGCGAGGCGGCGGCGCTCCTCCAGCGTGAAGCCGCCGGCGCGGACGGCCTCCAGGACGGTGCCGTAGGCGGACGGGTCGACGACGACCGCGACCGACGCGTGGTTCTTCGCGGCGGCGCGCACCATCGTGGGCCCGCCGATGTCGATCTGCTCGACGCACTCGTCGGGCGTCGCGCCGGAGCGGACGGTCTCGGCGAACGGGTACAGGTTGACGACGGCGAGGTCGAACGGCTCGACGGAGAGGTCCTCCAGCTGCTGGAGGTGGTCGTCCTTGCGCCGGTCGGCGAGCAGGCCCGCGTGGACGTTGGGGTGCAGGGTCTTGACCCGCCCGTCCAGGCACTCGGGGAACCCGGTGAGCTTCTCCACCTTCATGACCGGGACGCCGGCGGCGGCGATCCGCCCCGCCGTCGAGCCCGTGGAGACGAGCTCGACCCCGGCCTCGTGCAGGCCCCGGGCGAGGTCTTCCAGCCCGGTCTTGTCGTACACGCTGATCAGCGCGCGCCTAATCGCCACCCGACTCACCGGCCGAGCTCCCCTCGTATTCGGACGAATCACTGCTCTTCATCGAAACGCGCCGGCCCTGCACCGTCCAGCCGTCGCGGGCGAGACGTCCGACGACGTCGACCAGGAGGCGGCGCTCCACCCGCTTGATCCGCTGGTGCAGGGACTCCTCGTCGTCGCCTCGCCGCACCTGGACGGTCTCCTGGGCGATGACGGGGCCGGTGTCCACGCCTTCGTCGACGAAATGCACCGTACAGCCCGTGACCTTCACTCCGTACGCCAGGGCGTCCCGTACGGCGTGGGCGCCGGCGAAGGAGGGCAGGAGCGCCGGGTGGGTGTTGACGGTGCGTCCGCCGAAGCGGGCGAGGAAGCGCGGGCCGAGGATCTTCATGAACCCGGCGGAGACGACGAGGTCGGGCTCGTGCGCGGCGACCGCGGCGGTGAGCGCCTCGTCCCAGGCGTCGCGGGAGGCGAAGTCGGGGATCGCCCGGGTGAAGGCGGGGAGCCCGGCGCGTTCGGCGCGCTCGACGCCGCCGGTGCCGGACCGGTCCGCGCCCACGGCCACCACCTGGGCGCCGTAGGCTGGATCCGCGCACGCGTCGAGCAGCGCTTGTAGGTTGGTCCCCGCGCCGGAGACGAGGACGACGAGCCGGGCGGACACCATGACTCCCTGGCGGACGTGGGGTTGTTCGGTTCGCACGAAGCCTATCGGCCTCGCTCGACGCCCAGGAATCCACGGGAGGAATCGGACGTGAGCGACCGGCAGGGGCAAGGGAGCGGGGGAACGGCACCGGCCGGACGGCCTCCCGCCGAGCGGACCGGCATGCGGGCCCTGTGGCTCGGCGGCCTCGCCCTGCTGACCACGTTCTTCTTCTTTCCGCTGGGGTTCGTGCTCGGCATCGCGTCGCTGGTGGTGGGGATCAGGGCGCAGCGGCTGGCGCGGCGGGCGAGCGCGACCGCGCCGGGCGCCACCGCCGGCATCGTGCTCGGCTCGATCGGCCTGGCGATCTCGCTGCTGGCGATCGTGACCGCGGCGTACCTGGCGCGGGAGTTGGACGGCTTCAACAAGTGCCTCAACGGCTCCAACACCGTCGCCGACAGGCAGGCGTGCCACGACCACTACTACCCGAAGATGGACGAGAAGCTGCGCCTGCCCAAGGGGACGATCGAGGACCTCGGCGTCGGCCTCTGACCGCCGGTCACTCGGCGGGCGGCTCCTCGCGCAGGACGTAGATGGCGCCGCCCCGGTTCTCGGTGCGCTCGGGGTCCTCGCGCGGCGGCGGGACCGGCTCGGGTGCGGGCGGCGGCGCGGGCTCGTCGTCCAGGTGGCCTTCGAGGACGACCGTCCCGTCGTCGGGCGGCGGCGCGGGCCGGGACTCCTCCGCGAGGTCGGGCAGCGGGTCGCGGTCCCGGCTCCTGGCGCGGGCCCGGCGGCGGGGCGCGAGGACCGGCTCAGCCTCCTCGAACTCCAGCGGGCCCGGCGCGTAGGGCGAGGCGGACGCCGCGGGCAGGTCGTCCGTGACGGGCGCGGGCACCGGCATGATCGCGGGCGGCGCGGGCTCGGCCACCGGCTCGGCGGGCCGCGTCCGGGCGGGGCGCTGCTGCTCGGCCGGGCGGGCGGGCTTGTTCGCGGCCTCGCGCTTCTTGGCCTTGCGCTTGTTCGGACGCCGCACCGCCTCGGCGTCGGCGCGGGCCGGGCGGCGCAGGACGAGCCAGTTCGCCATCCACGCCGCGATCGCGGCGGAGATGCCGACCTCCAGCGCCGCCATCAGCCCGACCTGCCAGAACGAGGGGCCCACGGTCGCCAGCCGCCCGCCGCCGAGGGGGCCGCCGGACAGGGCCGCCAGCAGCGCGAGGACGGCGCCGGTCAGCGTCCCGGAGACGAACCCCCACAGCGGCGCGCCCTCGGACGTCGAACTCGGCAGCGACCGGACCGTCAGCACGCCGCCGACCCCGCCCGCCAGGAACGGCGCGGCGAGCGCCAGCAGCGACACCGCCGGTGCCGGGCCCGGCTCGGGCAGCGCGGCCAGCGGCGGGAACGCGGGGACCGAGTCCAGGAAGACCCCGGTGGGCGAGACGCTCGTGCCCGCCCCGACGGAGAAGCCGGGGCCGATCGCGTACGCCATGCCCCAGATCACCGCGTTGGGCAGGTAGGCCAACTCGACCACCAGCAGCAGGACGCCGCCTACGATGCCGGGGGCGAGGACGCCGTACAGGCCGTCCGCGTCCGACATGTGGGTCGCGAGGGACCCGCCGACCAGCAGCGCCCCGGACGCGCACAGCACGCCGAGCGAGCCCGCGACGCCGATCACGAGCGAGCGGGGGCGGTCGGGCAGCAGCCGCAGCAGCGCGCCGAGCCCGGACCTGAGGCGCTCGCCCTTGTCCTGCGCGGCGACCTGCGCCGCGACGACCGCGCGCGCCGCGCCGAGCCCGCCGGCGATGGTCGCGACGAGGAAGCAGGCGACCAGCGCCTGCCAGGCCGAGGGGCGCACGGCGGAGGAGGACGCGGCGAGCGCCAGCAGCCCGGCCAGCGCCGCGTAGGGGGCGGCGAGCGCGAGGGCGACGCGCACGACCGCGACGCGGGGGCGCTCCGGCACGCCGAGGCCGCGGATCATCCAGGCGCCGCCCCGGTGCAGCAGCGCGCCGGGCAGCACGAGCAGGCCGAGCGGCAGCAGCCCGACCCGTCCGTGGGGGCCGGAGAAACCCGCGTGGTGGGACACGAGCCAGAAGTTGACGGCCGTCCGGAACACGCCGGACATGCCGTGGCCGAGCGCGGTCTTGGGCGCCGCGATCCAGCCGATCAGCGTGATCGTGGTGAGCACGGCGAGCCCGATGCCGATGCACCACAGCGCCGCCACGAGCCCGGCCACCGCGAGCGGGCGCCCCGCCGCGCCGGGCCGGGACGGCGGCCGCTCACCCCGGCCCGCGTCCGAGCCCCGGCCCGGCTCGGGGGCCCGGCCCGGCTCGGGAAGCCGCCGCGCCTCGGGTGGGCGGCCCGCTCTCGGGGGTTCCGCCCTGCGCTGTCCCGGGCTCACGTCGCTCACCGGTCCATGCTGGCATCACGGCACCGCGCGGGCGGCTCCCTCGCCCGGCGTGTCGCCTTTGTCGTCCCAGGGGTCGGCCAAGCGGGCGCCAACGAAAGACGCCCGGGCCGCGTACCGGCGGCTCGGGCGTCTTTCGACTTTCGACGGTCGGTCGGGCGATCAGAGGTTCTTCATGATCTCCCGCATCAGCACGGCCGCCTCGCTCGGGGTCTTGCCGACGCGGACGCCGACCTTCTCCAGGGCGTCCTTCTTCGCCTGCGCGGTGCCGGCGGAGCCGGACACGATCGCGCCCGCGTGGCCCATCGTCTTGCCCTCGGGGGCGGTGAACCCGGCGACGTAGCCGACGACCGGCTTGGTCACGTGCTGCTCGATGTAGGCGGCGGCGCGCTCCTCGGCGTCGCCCCCGATCTCACCGATCATCACGATCGCGTCGGTCTCGGGGTCGTCCTGGAACGCCTGGAGGGCGTCGATGTGGGTGCTGCCGATGACCGGGTCGCCGCCGATGCCCACGCAGGTGGAGAAGCCGATGTCGCGCAGCTCGTACATCATCTGGTAGGTCAGCGTGCCCGACTTCGACACCAGGCCGATGCGGCCCGGCGAGGTGATGTCGGCCGGGATGATGCCCGCGTTGGACTTGCCGGGGGACGCGATGCCGGGGCAGTTCGGCCCGATCACGCGGGTCCTGTTGCCCTTGGACTCCGCGTACGCCCAGAAGTAGGCGGTGTCGTGCACCGGGATGCCCTCGGTGATCACGACGCAGAGCGGGATGCCCGCGTCCACGGCCTCGACGACGGCGTCCTTGGTGAACTTCGGCGGGACGAACACGACCGACACGTCGGCGCCGGTGCGCTCCATCGCCTCGGCGACGGTGCCGAACACCGGCAGGACGGTGCCGTCGAAGTCGACGGTCTGCCCGGCCTTGCGGGCGTTCACGCCGCCGACGACCTGCGCGCCCGAGGCGAGCATGCGGCGGCCGTGCTTGGTGCCCTCCGACCCCGTGATGCCCTGAACGATGATCTTGCTGTTCTCGGTGAGCCAGATGGCCATCATGCACCTGCCGCTGCGAGTTCGGCGGCGCGCCTGGCCGCGTCGTCCATGGTGTCGACCTGCTGCACGCCGGTCAGCCCGGCGTCGCTCAGGATCTTGCGGCCGAGTTCGGCGTTGTTGCCGTCCAGCCGGACGACCAGCGGCCGGTTGACGGTCTCGCCGCGCTCGGCCAGCAGCTTGTAGGCCGACACGATGCCGTTGGCGACGGCGTCGCAGGCCGTGATGCCGCCGAAGACGTTCACGAACACCGACTTCACGTCGGCGTCGGACAGGACGATCTCCAGGCTGTCGGCCATGACCTCGGCGGACGCGCCGCCGCCGATGTCGAGGAAGTTCGCGGGGCGCTGCCCGCCGAACTCCTCGCCGGCGTAGGAGACGACGTCCAGCGTGGACATGACGAGGCCCGCGCCGTTGCCGATGATGCCGACGGTGCCGTCCAGCTTCACGTAGTTGAGGTCCTTGGCCTTGGCCGCCGCCTCCAGCGGGTCGGCCGCGGCCTTGTCCTCCAGCTTGTCGTGCTCCTGGCGGAAGGCGGCGTTGTCGTCGAGGGAGACCTTGCCGTCGAGGGCCTTGACCTCGCCGCCCTTGGTGAGGATCAGCGGGTTGACCTCGACGAGCGTCGCGTCCTCGTCGACGAACACGGCCCACAGCCGCTCGATCAGCTCGGCGGCGCCCTCGCGGGCCTCCTCCGGCAGCCGGCCCTTCTCGGCGATCTCGCGGGCCTTGGCCCGGTCGACGCCGTCCAGCGGCGAGACCTGCACGAGGCCGAGCCGGTCGTGCGGCACCTCCTCGATCTCCACGCCGCCCTCGACCGAGCAGATCGACAGGAACGTGCGGTTGGCGCGGTCGAGCAGGAAGGAGAAGTAGTACTCCTGCGCGATCGCGCTCCCCTCCTCGATCAGGACCTTGTGGACCGTGTGGCCCTTGATGTCCATGCCGAGGATCTGGCCGGCGAGCGCTTGCGCCTCGTCGGCCGTGTCGGCCAGCTTCACGCCGCCGGCCTTGCCGCGGCCACCGGTCTTCACCTGGGCCTTGACGACGACCTTCGAGCTTTCCGCGGCGAACAGCTCCGCCGCGATCGCCCGGGCTTCCTGGGGGGTATGGGCGACCTTGCCGGTGGGCACCGGTACCCCGTACTCGGCGAAGAGTTCCTTCGCCTGATGTTCGAACAGGTCCACGAGGCGTCCTTTAACGGATCGACAGCCTGATGACCACACGAGTGGGGGTACACGGTTCTCCGTGCGGCCGGCACTCTGCGGTCCGCTCCGTCGATGCAGCCTAGTCAACCCGTGTCCATGGTCATGCCGCCGGGTCGGTTCCACCGTCCCGTGTCGGCCACGCGCGGTGAACGGGACGGCCTCGACCGGGTGAACACGGGGGTTTCGGGGGGTTCGCGGAGATGGTGAAGGCGCAGCTTGACGGGGTGGCGGCCCGGCGGAGCGGCCAGGGTTTCGAGGCCGCGGAACGGGGACGCTCGAACCAGCGGGGAGAACCGGAGTGGCACCTGAGAGGGATGAACCAATAGGCATAGTTTGATGTACTTATTCGCGCTCAGGCATTGACGCGCCCGGATCGCGTGCTCCACAACGGTCCGCGGCGTACCCAGACCTCGCCGAAAGGGGACGGACCGCCATGGCCGACGGGCGGCGCGCGGCGCCGTACCCGATGCGCCCGGCGCCGCGGGCCGCGCGGCGCCGGACGCGCCCCGCGCCGCGCGGCGTGCGGCGCTTCAGGCGCGCGGCCGCGCTGCTGGTCGCGGCCGGCCTCGTGGCGACCACCGGCTCCACGATCCCCGACCGCCCCGGCCCCGGCTGGGCCGGCCCCGGGCTGGTGGGCGGCAGCGGCTGGCCGGTGACCGGCGTGCCGCTGCCGGTCTCGGAGGCGAAGGGGGCCACGTATCTGGCGGGCAGCTCGGCCGTCCGGCTGGCGGACGGGCGGGTGCGGCTCGTCCCGTCCGGGTCGGAGACGTCGGTGATCGTCCCGCCGGACGACCCGGAGGTGGCCGCCGTCGTCCGCTCCGACCGCGCCTGGCTCGCGGACGGCGCCGTCCCCGGCGACGGATGGACCGAGCGGAGCCGCTACGGCGACCAGTACCGCGACATGGCCTCGCGCGCGCTGCTCGACCTGCGGCTGCTCACCCGCCCGAACGGGGCCTCGCTGGCGTCCTGGTACGGGGCGTGGCGGTACTGCTGGCCGCGCGACTCGGCGTTCGCCGCCGCCGCGTTCACCGTGACCGGCCACATGCCGGAGGCGCGCCGCGTCCTGCGGTTCCTGGCCGACGTCCAGCACGAGAACGGGCTGTGGGCCGCCCGCTACAACCCCGACGGGACGGCGGTCGCCGACGGCCGCGACCCGCAGCTCGACTCGCTCGGCTGGGTGCTGTGGGCGAGCTGGTTCTACCGGGTGCAGGCGCCCGACAACGGCGACCTGCCGGAGCTGTGGCCGATGGTGCAGCGCGCCGCCGACCAGCTCGCGCACTCGCTGGACGCCGAGGGGCTGCCGCCCGCCTCGTCCGACTACTGGGAGCGCGACCACGACCGCGAGCAGGACCCGCGCCGCCCGACGCTCGGCGTCGTCGGGCCCGTGCTGGCCGGGCTGCGCGCGGCGGCGGCGCTCGCCGACGGCTACGGCGGGCGCGCCAAGGCGGCCCAGTGGCGGGCCGCGGCGAAACGCCTCTCCGCCGCACTGACCAGGCAGTTCGCGCCCTACGGGTATCCGCGCTCACCGATCCGCGGCGGCCTGATGGACACCTCGGTCACCTTCGTCGCGCCGCCGTTCGCGCCGCCCGACCCGGGCGTGGCGGCGGCGGTCGAGGACGCCGGGTTCCGGCAGCAGCTGCCGAACGGCGGCGTGCTGCCGGGCGAGCGCTGGCAGGGCAACAAGCTCGTCGCGTGGACGCCCGAGACCGCGCTGTTCGCCCTCAACGCCGCGAGCACGGGCCGGATCGACTCGGCGCTCGGACGCCTGGACTGGCTCGCCGCGCACCGCACCTCCCTCGGCGCCCTGCCCGAGAAGGTCGGCGAACGCGGCGCCCCCGCGAGCGTCGCGCCCCTCGGCTGGACGGCGTCGCTGGTCGTGCTCAGCCTGGCCGCGCTGCGGCACCCGCTGCCGGTCCCGCCCGCCGGATGACGCCTGGAAGGGTGACGCCCGGAAAAAAGGCGCCCGGCCGGGTCAGCCGAAGCGCTCGTAGCCGAGCTTGACGACGAGCGCGGAGACGACGCACAGCAGCACGACGCGCACGAACCCCGCTCCCCTGCTGATCGCCATCCGCGCCCCGGCCTGCGCGCCGACGATGTTGCACACGGCCATGGCCAGCCCGATCGCCCACAGCACGTGTCCCTGCACGGCGAACACCGTCAGCGCGCCCAGGTTCGTCCCGGTGTTGATGATCTTCGAGGTGGCCGAGGCGTTGACGAAGTCCAGACCGAGCACGGCGGTGAACACGATCACCAGGAACGTTCCGGTGCCGGGCCCCACGAGCCCGTCGTAGAAGGCGATCAGCACGCCCGGCACCAGCACCGCCGCCGCGACCCGGCGCCGCGTCCGCAGCACCAGCCGGGGCTCCCGGCCGAGGTCGGGCTTGAGCACCACGATCGCCGCGACCGCCAGCAGCACGACCATGATGACCGGCGTCAGCACCTGCGAGGAGATCGCCGCCGCGCACACCGCGCCGCCCGCCGCGCAGCACACCGCGAGCCCCGCCGCGGCGAGCCCGACCCGCAGGTCGGGCTTGGCCCTGCGCAGGTAGGCCACGGCCGCGGACGAGGTGCCCGCGATCGACCCCAGCTTGTTCGTCGCGAGCGCGGCCGCCACCGGCTGCCCCGGGTTGAGCACCAGCAGCGCGGGCAGCTGGATCAGCCCGCCGCCGCCGACCACGGCGTCCACCCACCCCGCCGCCGTCGCGGCCACCAACAGCAAAAGCACGTGCTCGACCTGCAAGGAGCGCTCCGGGGGAGGTAAGGAGTCAAAGGCGTGTCGCAAGTGACCCTATCCGCCGCCCCGGGGGTCACCGGGCGCGCGGGTCCACGGCCCACTGCCGGAGCATGCCGCTCTCGCCCGCCGCGACCAGGACGGGCCGCCCGCCGACCGCACCGCCCACCACCGAGTTCACCTTGCCGATGCCGCTGGCGAGGGGGTCTCCCCAGGCGGCTCCCGTCTGGAGGTCCCACAGCCGGACGACCGCGTCCCCGTCGCCCGAGATCGCCGCCGGGCGGCCCGCGAACGGCCCCGCCCACAGGGCCGTCACCGCGGTCCGGTGCCCGGTGAGCGGCGGCCACCGGCGGTCGTCCCTGGTGTCCCAGCGGCGGATCGTCCCGTCCTCGTAGGCGCACAGCAGCATGAGCCTGCCGCGCACCCGGGCGAGCACGAACCGCTCCGGGCTCGCCCCGTCCGCCCTGGTGGTCACCTGCCCCCCGACGGGCCTCCTGGAGGAGGCGTCCCACGGCTCGATCACGTCCCCGTCCAGGTGGACGAGCAGCAGCGAGGGCCCGGCGATCTCGACGTCCACGATGTCCGCGTACTCGGCGCGCGGGATCGGCCACGCCTTCTGGACCGTCTGCCCGTCCATGAGATTGCGGGCCACCATGGTGACGGGCGCCGCCGGGGACTTCCGGTCGGGGGTGAAGTAGGCGGTGGGGCGCCCGTCCAGGGTTGTCAGCCCGATGAGGACCTCGCCGCCGCGCCAGGCGCCGTCCGTCCAGTTGCCGCTGTTCACGAACGGGGTGCGCAGACGGCGGCCGGTCGCGACGTCCCAGAGCCGGGGCGGGGAGTCGAGGTAGGCGCTCAGCACCCGCGACGCGCCGCCCGCCGTCACCACGAACATGGCGCGGGCCGCCTCCCGGGTCGCCGGCGTGGCGGAGTCCCTGTCGGCGAGGTCGCGCACGTGCCGTCCCGTGACCGGTTCCCACAGGCGTCCGATCCCGTCGGCGTGCGTGGTGAGGAGCACCTGCCCGCCGGGGACGGGCAGCAGCGACACGGTCAGGACCGCGGTGTCGGAGGCGGGGACGGGGCCGCCGAGCGGCTTCCAGAACGCCGGCGGGGCACCCCGGGCGCCGACCGGCTCGCCCTGCGGCAGCACCGCCGACACCGCCACGAGGCCGCCCAGCCCGGCGAGCGCGGCGCGGCGGCTCATCCGCGCGGGGGATGGGGGCGGCCCGGACGGCTCGGACGGCCCGGACGGCTCGGGCGGCGCGGGCGCGGGCCTGTCCGGTGTGGTCGCCGCGGCCGCGGGGTGCGGGGGCTGGGCGCGGGCCACGGCGTCGTGGAGCAGCCGTCCGAGGTCGGCGCCGTCGTCGCCGTCGTCGCCGCGCGCGAGATCCCCGTCGAGCAGGCGCCCGAGCAGCTCCTGCGCCGTCGGACGGGCCGCCGGGTCCTTGGCGAGGCAGCGGCCGAACAGGCCGCGGAACGCGGCGGGCACGCCGTCCAGGTCGGCGGCGCGGTCGAGGATGCCGTGCATGACCGCGCCGGGATGCCCCTGCCCGAACGGCGGATGCCCCGTCGCGGCGAAGACCATCGTCCCGGCCCAGGAGAACACGTCGGAGGGCGCCCCGGCCTCCGGCCCCGTGATCTGCTCGGGCGACATGTAGGCGAGCGTCCCGACGCGGCCGGTCGTGGTCGTCGTCGCCGACTCCAGCGCGTGCGCGATGCCGAAGTCGATGACGCGCGGCCCGTCGGAGGCGAGCAGCACGTTGTGCGGCTTGAAGTCGCGGTGGACGACCCGCGCGTTGTGGATGGCCGCCAGCGCGGCGGCCGTCCCCACCGCCAGCCGGTGCAGCGCGGCGCCCGTCCGCGGCCCGTCCCTGCGCACGGCGTCCTGGAGGGACTCCGCCTCGACGTACTCGCTGACGATGTAGGGGCGCCCGTCCGTCACGCCGACGTCCAGCACGCGGACCGTGCAGAACTCGGCGACCCGCCGTATCGCCCGTACCTCGTTGACGAAACGGCGCTGCTCGCGCTCGTCCCCGGCCATGTGCGCGTGCAGGATCTTGACGACGACCCTCCGGCCGGACCTGTCCTCCGCCAGGTGGACGACCCCCTGCCCGCCCTGCCCGAGCACGCCGCGCAGCGCATATCCGCCGACCCGCGACTCCGTCATGCGACCACGATGTCACCTTGCGCGACGGACCGGGAGGGGATTCCCCCTCGCCCGCGCCGCTCGGCCATGCTGGGTCGCATGACGATCACTCGTGCGCTCGGGGACGACTTCGCGGCGCCTCCCGGGGACCGCTACTTCGAGGACTATGAGGCCGGCGCGGCCTATGAGTACGGGCACGTCCACGTGGACGAATCGGACATCCTGGAGTTCGCCCGCCGGTTCGACCCGCAGCCCATCCACATCGACACCGGATTCGCCGAGACGGGCCCGTTCCAGGGGATCATCGCCAGCGGCTGGCACACCGGCTCGATCATGATGCGGCTGTTCGCGGAGCACTTCCTGTCGAGCGTCGCCAGCCTCGCCTCGCCCGGGGTGGACGAGCTGCGCTGGCCCGCCCCCGTCCGGCCGGGCGACGAGCTGCGCATGCGGGTGGCCATCATCGAGGCGCGCCCGTCCCGGTCCAAGCCCGACCGCGGCCTCGTCCGCACCCGGGTCGAGCTCCTCAACCAGGACGACCAGATCGTGCTGAGCGTGCTCCCGATGAACCTCGTGGGCCGCCGCCCCACGGTCAGCGGCGCATGAGGGCGGCGGTCGCCGTGCCGGCCGCGAGGAGGGCGACGGCGATCCAGAAGGCCGCCTGAACGGCGGCCAGCGCACCGGCCCCGGGCAGGACGTGGAAGAAGGCGGTGCCGAGCAGCGCGATCCCCAGCGTCCCGCCGAACTGCTGGACGGCGTTGAGGAGCCCGGCGGCCGACCCCGTCTCGTGCGGGCGGACGCGCGCCAGCGCGGCGGTGAAGAACGGGACCGTGAACAGCCCGTTGCCCGCCCCCGCCACGGCCAGCGCGGCGAGCAGCGGCCACGGGTAGGAGCCGGGCTCCGCCGCGCGGTAGACGGCGATCGCGGCGAGGAGCCCGGCGAGCAGGCAGCCGAGCCCGGCGAACATGACGCGCCGGCCGTAGCGGGGGACGAGGGTCGTCCCGGCGAACCAGGAGGAGGCCGCCAGCGCGCACGACCAGGGCAGCAGCGTCAGCCCGGCGCTGAGGACGCCGCGTCCGAGGCCGAGCTGGATCTGCAGGACGATGACCGTCATCAGCCCGTTCACCGCCGCGAAGAACAGCGTGGAGGTCGCCAGCGCGGCCGGGAAGCCCCGGTCGCGGAACAGGCTCGGCTCGACCAGCGGGTCGCGTCCGCGCCGCGCGGTGCGGAGCTGGTGCAGCCCGAACAGGACCAGGACGGCGAGTCCCCCGGCCATCGCCGCCCAGGTCCACGGCGGCCAGCCCGCCGTGTCGCCCTGGATCAGCGGGTAGACGACCAGCCCGGTGCCGAGGATCGCCAGCGCGGTGCCCGTGGGATCCATGCGCGGCGGACGGGCCGCCCGGTCCTCCCGGAGCAGCGGCACCGTCCCGAGCACGGCGAGCGCCGGTGGGATGTTCACCAGGAACGCCGCCCGCCATGACAGCGCATCCGTGAGGAAGGCCCCGAGCACCGGGCCGCAGACCGCCGACAGCCCCATGACCGGCCCGATCGAGCCCAGCGCCCGCGCCATCTCGGGCCCGTCGAACATCGCGCGGATCAACCCGAGCGTCTGCGGGATGACCATCGCGGCGGCGGCGCCCTGCACGGCCCGCGCCGCGATCAGCGTCCCCGCGCCCGGGGCGAGCGCGCAGCACAGCGACGCCAGCGCGAACCCGGCGACGCCGGCGGTGAACACGCGCCTGCGCCCGCACCGGTCGCCGAGCCGCCCGCCGGTGATCAGCAGGACGGCGAACGGCAGCGTGTAGGCGGCGCTGAACCACTGGATCCCCGATCGCGCGCCGCCGAGGTCGCGGTGCATCACCGGCGCCGCGACCTGCACGACCGTGGCGTCCAGCAGGTTCATCGCCTCGGCCGCGAGCAGCGTCGCCAGCGCCGCCCACCGCCACCTGTACGCCCGCGCAGGCGCCTTCTCCTCGACCCGCATCTCTGCCCCCTTCGGCCAGGTCACCTAGCCTGGACACGGAGGCCGAGCACATCCATCCAGAGGCCGGATCCTGATCTGAACTTCCATATCCAAGGTTGCAGTGAGAGAGATGACCACATTGGACGCCGTGGACCGCGGCATCATCCACGCGCTCCACATCGACGGGCGCGCCCCGTTCAGCCGGATCGGCGAGGTCCTGGAGGTGTCCACGCAGACGGTCGCGCGCCGCTATCGGCGGCTGCGGGCCGAGGCGGGCCTCCGCGTGGTCGGGCTGCTGAACCGGCACGGCGGGGAGGGGACGGCGTGGATGGTCCGGCTGACGTGCGTACCGTCCGCGACGCAGGCCCTCGCCCACTCGCTCGCGCGCCGCCCCGACACGTCGTGGGTGAAGCTGACGTCCGGCGGGACGGAGATCTTCGCGATCGTCCACATGCCGGACGACGCGGAGCCCGCGCACGCGATGCTGCTGCGCGACGTCCCCCGCCGCGCCGGCATCACCGGCGTGTCCGCGCACGCGCTGCTGCACACCTACCTCGGCGGGCCCACCGCCTGGCGCGGCATCACCCGGGCCCTCGACGAGCGGCAGCGGGAGCGGCTCAGGCCGTCCCTCGAAGCCTCCGACGCCTCCGACGACCGGCCGCCGTCCCCCGCCGACCAGGCCCTCCTCGACGTCCTCGGCCGGGACGGGCGCGCCGGGCTCGCCGACCTCGCCGAGGCCACCGGCTGGTCGCGGGCCACCGCCGCGCGCCGGCTGGCCGCCCTCCGCGCCCGCGGGTCGGTCTTCTTCGACGTGGAGGTCGAGTCGCGGCTGCTCGGCGCGCGGACGCAGGCGCTGCTGTGGATGTCGGTCGTCCCGGCGCGGCTGGACGGGGTCGCCGCGGCCCTCGCCGGGCACGAGGAGATGGCCGTCGTCGCGACGACGACCGGCCCCACCAACCTCGTCGCCCAGGCCCTCTGCTCCGGGTACGCGGACCTGCACCGCTACCTCACACGGCGGCTGGGCCCCCTGGAGGGGATCCGGTCGCTGGAGACCGCGCCGGTGCTGCGCACGCTGAAGCGCTCCGGCCCGCTACCCGGCCCCGCGGGCTCACCGCGTCAGAGCTTCTCCACCGGCGCGTAGCGCAGGACGAGCCGCTTGACGCCGTACTCGCCCCCGAAGTCGACGCTGGCGGCGGCCTTCTCCCCCGCGCCGTCCACCGAGACGACGGTGCCGAGGCCGAACGAGTCGTGGGTGACCTTGTCGCCCGCGGACAGGGACGGGACGTCGCGGTTGCCCGGGGACCGCGCCCCGGGGCGGGCCGCCATCCGCGACATCGCCGGGGACGAGGTGGAGGACGCCTCGCGCTCCCACTCGACCAGCGTGTTCGGGACCTCGCCGAGGAAGCGGGACGCCGGGTTCACCTGCGGCGCGCCCCACGAGCTGCGCATCGCGGCGCGGGAGAGGTAGAGGCGCTGCCTGGCGCGGGTGATGCCCACGTAGGCGAGGCGGCGCTCCTCTTCGAGCTCCTTGGGGTTGCTCATGGCCCGCAGGTGCGGGAAGACGCCGTCCTCCATGCCGGTGAGGAAGACGACGGGGAACTCCAGGCCCTTCGCCGTGTGCAGGGTCATGAGCGTGACGACGCCCTGGTCGCTCTCCTCGGGCTGCTCGCCGGGCGGGACGGGGCCGCCCTTGGCGCCGCCGGGGATGGAGTCGGCGTCGGCGACGAGCGCGACCTGCTCCAGGAAGTCGGGCAGCCGGCCCTCGGCGGACTCGCCGTCGAGGCGCTCCTCGAACTCGCGGGCGACGGCCTCCAGCTCCTGGAGGTTCTCGACGCGGGTCTCGTCCTGCGGGTCCTTGGAGTTCTGGAGTTCGGCGAGGTAGCCGCTCCTGTGCAGGATCCGGCCGATCAGGTCGGCCGGGGTCGCGGTCTCGGCGGCCTCGCGCAGCTCGTCCAACAGCGCGACGAACTCGCGGACGGAGTTGATCGAGCGCGTCGCCATGCCGGGCACGTCCTCGGGGCGGCGGAGGGCCTGCCAGAACGAGACGCGCTCGCGGGACGCGTGCGCCTCCACGCACGCCTCGGCGCGGTCGCCGATGCCGCGCTTGGGCACGTTCAGGACGCGGCGCAGCGACACCGTGTCCTCGGGGTTGGCGAGGACGCGCAGGTAGGCGAGGAGGTCGCGGATCTCCTTGCGCTCGTAGAAGCGGACGCCGCCGACGACCTTGTATGGCAGGCCGACGCGGATGAACACCTCTTCGAAGACACGGGACTGCGCGTTGGTGCGGTAGAAGACGGCGACGTCGCCGGGCCGCGCGTCACCGGCGTCGGTGAGCTTGTCGACCTCGTGGGCGACGAACGCGGCCTCGTCGTGCTCGTTGTCGGCCACATAGCCGGTGATCTTGTGGCCCGCGCCCTGGTCGGACCAGAGCTTCTTGGGCTTGCGGTCGGCGTTGCGCTCGATGACCGCGTTGGCCGCCGACAGGATCGTCTGCGTCGAGCGGTAGTTCTGCTCCAGCAGGATCGTGGTGGCCTCGGGGTAGTCGCGCTCGAACTCCAGGATGTTGCGGATCGTCGCGCCCCGGAACGCGTAGATCGACTGGTCGGCGTCCCCGACCACGCACAGCTCCGCCGCCCCGATCCCCTCGATGGGCGCGGTCAGCTCGCGAACCAGCTCGTACTGCGCGTGGTTGGTGTCCTGGTACTCGTCGACGAGCACGTGCCGGAAGCGGCGCCGGTAATGCTCGGCCGCCTCGGGGAACACCTGGAGCAGGTTGACCGTCATCATGATCAGGTCGTCGAAGTCCATGGCGCCGGCCTGCTGGAGGCGCGCCTGGTACATCTCGTAGGCCTCGGCGAGCGTCTGCTCCATGTGGGTGGACGCGCGGTTCTTGAACGTCTCGTAGTCGATCAGCTCGTTCTTCAGGTTGGAGACCTGGGCGCTGAACGACTTCGGCGGATACCGCTTGGGGTCGAGGTCGAGCTCGCGGCAGACCAGCGCCATCAGGCGGTTCGCGTCGGCCTGGTCGTAGATCGAGAAGCTCGTCGGGAAGCCGAGCCGCTTGGCCTCGCGGCGCAGGATCCGGACGCAGGCGGAGTGGAACGTCATCACCCACATGGCGCGCGAGCGCGGGCCGACGAGGGCGTCCACGCGCTCCTTCATCTCGGCCGCGGCCTTGTTGGTGAACGTGATCGCCAGGATCTGCCCGGGGTGGACGTCCCGCTCGCCCAGCAGGTGGGCGATGCGGTGGGTGAGCACGCGGGTCTTGCCCGAACCGGCGCCCGCGACGATCAGCAGGGGGCCGCCGGAGTGCACGACGGCGGCGCGCTGCTGCGGGTTGAGGCCGTCGAGCAGGGGATGGGATTCGGTCTTCGACATCACGTGCGAGTGTACGGCGCGGCGCGGACGTTTTCGGCGCCCTCGGCGGTACCAGCGCGTTTCCCAGCGGGTCGCCCGGGGTGACCGGCGCGGTTCAGCGCAGCTTGCGGTGGTCGCGGGCGGCCTCGGCGGCGTCGCGGACGGCGGCGAGGCCGGCGCCGGTCGCGGCCATCGACGCGGCGGCCACCGCCCCCTCGACCAGGGGCGCGTCGGCGAGCAGCACGGCGACGTCGCCCGCGTCCTCGGCGTCCTCGATGAAGGTCCGCGCGGTGAGCACGGAGCTGCCGAGGTCGGCCAGCAGCAGCACGCCGTCGCCGGCGTCGGCCCGCGCGACCGCGTGCTCGACCAGCTCGATGCTGGTGCCGAGGCCGCCGTCCACGTCGCCTCCGGCGGGCTCGACGACGGCCTTGCCGACGCCCATCGCGCGGGCGAGTTCGGCGGCGCCCTCGGCGAGCGCGGGGCTGTGCGAGATCAGCACGATTCCGACCATGCGGTCATCCCTCCACGGTGACGTCGGCCAGCGCCCGCAGGATGAGCGCGGTGGACGCGGCGCCCGGGTCCATGTGCCCCTCGCTGCGTTCGCCCAGGTAGCTGGCGCGCCCCTTGCGCGCCCGGAGCGGGACGGTCGCCTCGGCCCCCTTCGCCGCGCCGTCGGCGGCGGCGCGCACGCAGGACGCGAGGTCGGCGCCGCCCGCCAGCGCGCCCTCGTATGCGGAGACGGCCGGGATCAGGGCGTCCACCATGGTCTTGTCTCCCTCGGCGGCCTTGCCGAGCTCCTGGACCCCTTCCAGCGCGGCGGCGAGCGCGGCCCCGAGCGCGGCTGCGTCGACCTCCGTCCGGTCGCCGAGGGCCTTGCCCGCGCGGCGCAGCGCCGTGCCGTACAGGGGGCCGGACGCGCCGCCGGTCTTGGACACGATCGCGCGGCCCGCCGTGAGGACCACCTTCCCGGGCGTCGCGTCGTCGGACAGCGCCCCGACCGCCTCGGCGGCGGCGCCGAACCCCCGGTCGAGGTTGAGGCCGTGGTCGCCGTCGCCGACGGCCGCGTCCAGCCGGGTGAGGTGCTCGGCGTCGGCGGAGACGAGGTGCGCGGCGTGCCGGATCCAGGCCGCGAGGCCGGCGGCGTTCACCGGCCCCACCGCAGCGCCGGGGTCTGCACGGGCGCGTCCCACAGCCGGGTCAGCTCGGGGGTCAGCCGGCACACGCTGACCATGCAGCCCGCCATCTCCAGGCTCGTGACGAACGGCCCGACCAGCGGGCGGACGACGCTCGCGCCGTGCCCCTCCAGCCACCGCGCCGCCTCCGCGTAGGCGACGTACTGCTCGATCAGCGGCGTCCCGCCCATCCCGTTCACCAGCACGAGCAGCTCGGCGCCCGCGACCGGCATGTCGGCGTCGATGGCGCTGAGCGAGGCGTCGACGATCTCGGCGGCCGTGCCCGCCTTGACCCGCTCGCGGCCGGGCTCGCCGTGGATGCCGATGCCGAGCTCCATCTCGTCGGGGCCCAGCTCGAAGGTGGGCTCCCCGGAGGCGGGCACCGTGCACGGCGACAGCGCGACGCCGAACGACCGGCTGCGCTCGTTCACCTCGCGCGCCGCGGCCGCGACCGCGCCGAGGTCCGCGCCCTCCTCGGCGAGCGCGCCCGCGATCTTCTCCACGAACAGCGTCGCGCCGGTGCCGCGCCGCCCGGCGGTGAAGGTGGAGTCCTCGACGGCGACGTCGTCGTCGACCACGACGGTGGCGACCTCGATGTCCTCGTCCTCGGCCAGCTCGGCCGCCATGCGGAAGTTCAGGATGTCGCCGGTGTAGTTCTTCACGACCAGCAGGACGCCCGCGCCGCCGTGCACCGCCATGGTCGCGGCGATGATCTGGTCGGGCACCGGGGAGGTGAACACCTCGCCCGCGCACGCCGCGTCCAGCATGCCGTGGCCGACGAACCCGGCGTGCAGCGGCTCGTGGCCCGAGCCGCCGCCCGACACCAGGCCGACCTTCCCCGGCCGCGGCGCGTCGGCCCGGCGGACCGTCCCGCTCGCCGCGTCGACCCGCAGCGAGGGGTGGGCCGCGGCGAGGCCGCGCAGCGCGTCGGAGACGACGTCCGCCGGGGCGTTGATGAGTTTGCGCATGTCTCAGCTCTACCCCGGCAGCGCGCCGCGTCCCAGGCCCAATCGCGATCAGCACCGGAACCGCCGTGCGAGCGCACGATGGCGGGGGCGAGAACCTTGATCGCCGCATAGGCTTGAAGCCGTGACCAACGTTCTGGACGACGGCGAGGTGCAGCGGATCCTCGCCGTGATGGCGCATCCCGACGACGTCGACTTCGGCGTGGCGGGATCGGTGGCGAACTGGACCGACCGGGGCATCGAGGTGGTCTACCTCATGGTCACCGACGGCGACGCGGGCGGGTTCGACGACGGGCTCACCCGTCCGGAGATGGCGGCGCTGCGGCGCGAGGAGCAGCGCGCGGCGGCCAAGTGCGTCGGCGTCGGCGACGTCCGGTTCCTCGGCTACCCCGACGGCCGGGTCGAGGCCACGCTCGACCTGCGCCGCGACATCGCCCGGGTGATCCGGCAGGTCCGTCCCGACCGGGTGGTCATACCGACGCCGGAGCGGAACTACGAGCGGATCTACCCGAGCCACCCCGACCACCGGGCGGTCGGCTCGGCCGCGCTGGACGCCGTCTACCCCGACGCGCGCAACCCCTACGCCTTCCCCGAGCTGCGCGCCGAGGGCCTGGAGGCCTGGACGGTGCGCGAGGTGTGGCTCTCGGGCGGCTCGTCGGTGAACCACCATGTCGACATCACCGACCAGTTCGACCGCAAGATGAACGCGCTGCGGGCGCACGCCAGCCAGACCGCCCACATGGGCGACGAGCTCCAGAAGATGCTGCGCGGCTGGTTGGGCGCGCAGGCGGCGGCGGCGGGCCTCCCGGAGGGGCGGCTCGCCGAGTCCTTCCAGGTCGTCGAAACGGCCTGACGCGCTCGCCCCCGCGGCGCAGCTTCCGGATTGGGCGGTCGGATTCCCGCAAGCCGGTAATGGACGACAAAGGATCCGTACGGGTGTAACGCCGCAAGGTGAGCGTTCCGCGACCCCGGGTAGGGCCGCCAGTGATCATGGCGGCTCGGGGGGCCGCCGCCGTCGCGCGAATCGGGGGATCGATGCGACGCCAGCTCATCATGCCCGTCGTCGCGGCGGGCGCGGCGCTCACCGCCGGGGCCGGGCTCACCGTCTGGGTCGTCTCGGACGGGCCGGAGCGCGAGAAGGGCGTCCAGGCCGGGGCCACCGCGCCCCTCGGACGCGCCGCGGGCGCCGTGGCGGCGCGGCCGCCGCTCGACACCGCCGCGCTGCGCCGGAGCGTGCGCGCCTACGCGGCGACGCGTCCGGGCGAGGCGGGCGTGATGGCGACCGACCTGCGCACCGGGCGCGCGTTCGGGGAGAACGAGAGCGGCCGGTTCGTGTCCGCCAGCATCATGAAGGTCGACATCCTGACCGGTCTGCTGATGCAGCGGCAGCAGCGGCGCCGGAGCCTGTCGGCGCGGGAGCGCGACCTGGCCGGGCAGATGATCAGGGAGAGCGACAACAACGCCGCCGACGCCCTGTACGCGATGTCGGGGGACCGCTCGGGCATCGGCAGGTCGAACAAGCTCATCGGGCTGACGCAGACCACGCCGTTCCGGTCGTCGTGGGGCTCCTCCCTCACCAGCCCGGCCGACCAGGTCCGCCTGCTCACGACGCTGGCCTCCCCCGGCAGCCCGCTCGGCGCGGCCGGACGCGGATACGTGCTGGGTCTCATGGGCTCGGTCATCCGCGAGCAGGCGTGGGGGGTGAGCGCGGCGGCACGGCCCGGCGAGCGGGTGGCGCTGAAGAACGGCTGGACGCCCGTCCACGAGCAGGGGCACGGCTGGTCGGTCAACAGCATCGGCCGCATCACCGGGCCGGACCACGACTTCCTCGTCGCGGTGTGCAGCCGCGAGAACCCGACCATGGAGTCGGGCGTGGACACGGTCGAGCACGTCGCCGATCTCGTGGTGTCCGCGATGCGGCGCTGAGCCGCTCAGCTCGGGATATCAGCGCGGTGTCAGGGGCGGGCGCCCCCGTAACCGCGGCGTCAGCGTGTTCTCAGCACGGGCGGCGACCCTTCAGGCACGACGAGATGAGGGGTGCCTGATGCGGAACACGACGGTACTGGTCTCCGGCGCGAGCATCGCCGGGACGGCCACGGCGTACTGGCTCGACCGGCACGGTTTCGAGGTCACGGTGGTGGAGCTGTCGCCCGGCCCGAGGCCGGGCGGGCAGGCGATCGACGTGCGCGGTCCCGCGCTCGACGTCGCCGAGCGGATGGGGGTGCTCGACGGCCTGCGGCGGCGGAGCACCGCGCTGCGCGGGATGTCGGTGGTCGACACGTCCGGGAAGGAGCTCTACCGGACGGACGAGCGCACCTTCAGCGGGGGCGACCTCGACAGCCCCGACGTCGAGATCCTGCGGGACGACCTGGCCGCCCTGCTGTCCGCCGCGTCCGGCGACCGGGTCGAGTACCTCTTCGGCGACTCGATCGCGACCCTCGACCAGGACGGCGCCGGGGTGCGCGTCGTCTTCGACGGCGGGACGGCCCGCACGTTCGACCTGGTCGTCGGCGCGGACGGGCTGCGCTCCAACACGCGCCGGCTCGCCTTCGAGGACCCGGCGCCGCTGCGCTACCTCGGCGGCTACCTCGGGGTGTGGACGGCGCCGAACACCTTCGGGCTCGACCACTGGCAGACGGTCATCCACACGCCGGACGCCGACACCTACGGCGCGATGATGATGAGCGTCCGCGACGACACCGAGATCCGCGCCTACGTGGGCTTCGAGTCCCCCGACCCGATCGACTACGACCACCGCGACGTGCCCGCGCAGCGGCGGCTGCTCGCGAGCCGGTACGCGGACGCCGACGGCGACCTGCGGCGGCTGGTCGAGACGATGGCGGACGCGCCCGACTTCCACTTCGACGCGCTGGCGCAGGTCCATCTGGACACCTGGTCGCGGGGGCGGGTCGCGCTGGTCGGCGACGCCGGGTACTGCGGGTCCCCCGCGTCCGGGCAGGGCACCAGCATGGCCATGGTCGGCGCCTACGTGCTGGCCGGCGAGCTGAAGGCCGCCGGCGGCGACCACGTCAGGGCGTTCGCCGCCTACGAGGACGAGCTGCGCGACTACGTCACGGCGAACCAGGCGTTCGGGGAGAGGGGGATGACGGACCTGGGCGAGGAGCTCGCCAGGCTCGCGGAAGGCGCCGAGTCCCCCGAACCCTACGACCTGGCCGAGCTCGCCGCCATCGTCGACTCCTACAAGCTCAAGTCCTATTAGGGGCCGCTGAGGGAGGCGTCCCCGGACCGGGCGGCGGGCCGGCCGCCCAGCGTGCGGGTGGTGCCCGTCAGCGGTGGATCGGACGGGTGAGCTTCTTGCCCTCGGTCGCGTGCACCGCGACGCAGGTGACCGCGCGGTCGCCGCGCGTCCACGACTCGGCCGTCGGGTAGTAGTAGGACGTCGCGAGGCTGCGGGCGGCGGGCTCGCGACGCATCCGCGGCGCGACGAGCCGCTTGCAGCCGGCGGACGCCTTCTGGCTCATCTCGCGCTCGCTCGGGAACAGCCCGCCGAGCTTGAAGGTGGCGAGCACCTCGCCGTCGTGCGGGCCGGTGCACGGCACGACCTTGACGCTCTCCACCTCCACCGGGCCCTCCGAGGCCGTCGAGGTGGACGCGCCGCTGCTGTCGTTGATGCAGTCGCCGACCTTCATCTTCTTGGCGGCGACGTCCTTGGGCTTGGTGATGGAGATCTTGGGCTTGGCGCCGCCCTTGCCGTCGTCGTCGGAGCCGCCGCTGGTGGCGGAGTAGATTCCCGCCCCGATGCCGATCACCAGCCACAGGCACGACAGGACGATGCCCGCCATGGCGAGCCCGCCGCCCTTGCCGCCCTTCTCCTTGATCTGGCGGCGCGCGATGAGGCCGAGGATGAGGCCGAGCACGCCGAGGCAGCCGAGCAGGCCGGTGACGAACGCGGCGATGGCCATGCCGTTGGTCTTGTCGTCGTTGCGCTGCTGCCCGAAGCCGGGCCCCGCGCCGGGCATGCCGGGGGCGCCGGGCGCGCCGAAGGAGGACGGCTCGCCCGGCATCGGATAAGGGGACGGCGGGGGCGGATCGATGCCCGGCTGTCCGGGTCCAGGTGGATAGGTCATGGGGAGCGACTGTCCCATATCTCCGGCATCGCGTGATCTTTGAGACCGAAGTATGAATATTACGATTTGTTCACAGTCGCGCCCGAACCGTTGCGCATAAGCGCAGGTTGCGCGCATGGGGAGCGCCGTGACCAGCGTGGACGCGGTGCGGCGAAAACGTCAGACGAGTCGCCGGGCGGCAGCCCAGCGTGACAGCTCGTGGCGGTTGGAGAGCTGGAGCTTGCGCAGCACGCTGCTGACGTGCGTCTCCACCGTCTTCACCGAGATGAACAGCTCCTTGGCGATCTCCTTGTAGGCGTAGCCGCGGGCGATCAGCCGCAGCACGTCGCGCTCCCGCTGGGTGATCTGGTCGAGCTCCGGGTCGACGGCGGGGACGTCGGTCGCGGCGAACGCGTCCAGCACGAAGCCCGCGAGCCGGGGCGAGAACACCGCGTCACCGTCCGCGACGCGGCCGATCGCGTCGGTCAGCTCCGCCCCGGAGATCGTCTTGGTCACATAGCCCCGGGCGCCGCCCCGGACGACGCCGATCACGTCCTCCGCCGCGTCCGACACCGACAGGGCGAGGAACTTGGACGCGACGCTCCCGTGCAGGCGGCGCAGCACCTCGATGCCGCCGCCGCCCGGCAGGTGGACGTCCAGCAGCACCACGTCCGGCTGGACGGCCTTGATCACCGAGACCGCCTCGTCGACGTCGCCGGCCTCCCCGACGATCTCCACGCCGCCGCCCAGCTCCGCCTTCACACCGGTCCGGAACATCTGGTGGTCGTCGACCAGCACGACCCGCCTCAACGCCTCGCTCACGATCTCCTGATCTCCAAACGCACCTCGGTGCCCTCGCCCGGCGCGGTCCGGACGGTCGCCTTGCCGCCGTTGCGCTCCATACGTCCGATGATGGACCCCCGGACGCCCATCCTGTCCTCCGGGACCTGGTCGAGGTCGAAGCCCTTGCCCCGGTCGCGGACGAAGATGGCGATCTCCTCGCCCGCCACCTCCGCGTAGACCGACACCGACGGCGCCTCCGCGTACTTGGCGGCGTTCACCATCGCCTCCCGCGCGGCCTGCAGCGCCGCGCCGAGCCGCTCGTCCAGCACGGTGTCGCCGACGCAGACGACCTCGATCGGCACGCCGTGGTCGTCCTCGACCTCGCCCGCCGCCTCCCGGATCGCGGCGGCGAAGGTCTGGTCGGGGTCGGCGCGCGGCTGGTAGAGCCACGTGCGCAGCGTCCGCTCCTGGGACCGCGCGAGCCGCTGCACCTCGCGGGGATCGGCCGCGTTCCGCTGGATGAGCGTCAACGTGTGCAGGACGGAGTCGTGGATGTGCGCGGCGAGTTCCGCGCGCTCCTGGGAGCGGATGCGCTCGTGCCGTTCCGCGTCCAGGTCCTGCCAGAGCCGCACCACCCACGGCGTGACGATCACCGCGACGCCGGTGAGGATGATCAGCATGGCGATGACGACCGAGCGCGCCTGCCCCGCGTCCACCTTCTGCGCCACGACACCGCCGATGCCGCCGACGACCAGCAGCAGGCCGACCAGGCTGCGCAGCCACCGCTGGCGCAGCGGCAGCACCCAGCGCTGCCGCTGGTCGCGGTCGGCCTGCTGCCACAGGATCGCCGCGCCGACGCCGCCGACGATGAACGGCCACAGCGCCAGCTTCACGATCCCGACCCCGAGCGGCAGCGCCGCCAGCCCGATCGTGAGCGCGCTGTAGGCGAGGAGCTTGCCCCAGTCGCGGCCGCGCCTGCCCTGGCCGCCGGCCCCCGGCTCGGTGTCCGGATCCCGGCGCGGGACCAGCACCCAGAACGCGGTGTAGGCGGCGACGCCGAGCCCGCTCGCCGTCGTCAGCGCGACGAACGCGAGCCGGACGATCAGCACGTCCACGCCGAGGTGGTCGGCGAGCCCGCGGCACACCCCGGCCACGAGCCGGCCGCGCACGGCCCGCTCCAGCCTCGGGCGCGGCTCGTCCTTCTTCCTGGTCGGGGGCGTCTGGTCCGCCGGGGCGCGCGGATCGGCGCCGCGGCCGTCCGAACCGGCCCCGCCGCTCACCGCCGCCATGATTCCTCGCGATCCCCCACGTCACCGATCGTCACACGCCGACCTCCCACCCCGCATCAGGGAACCTCCCCCGGTTCCGGCTCAGGGTCGGGTCAGGGACCTCCCGGATACCGCGCGGAGCGGCCGGACGCCACGATGGTGACCATGGGCGAGGAGCAGAACCAGACCACGGGCGGGGCGCACGCCGCCGGACCGGCGGGACAGCTCGGCTACCTGCGGCTCGCACGCGACCCGCAGCGGCGCGTGCTGGCCGGGGTGTGCACCGGGCTCGGCCGCCACACCGGCATCGACCCGGTCGTGTACCGGGTCGGGTTCGGGATCCTCGTCCTCGCGCACGGGCAGGGGATCATCCTCTACGTCGTGGCGGCACTGCTGATGCCGGGCTCTCCCGGCACGTCGTCGCCGATCGAGCAGGTGTTCCGGCGCTGGTTCGACGCCGCGGCCGTGCTGACGATCCTCGGCGCGCTGCTGTGCGTCGGCGTCGCGGGCAGCCTGTTCGGCGGCGTGTCCTCGGACGCGATCGCGCTCGTGGTGGTATTCGGGCTGGTGCTGCTGGTCTCGCACGCCCGGGGGGTGGACCTCGTCTCGGTCGCGCGGTCGGTCCCGGAGCGGTTCGCGGGGCATCCGCCCGAGACGTCCGCCTTCTCGCAGGACCGGGGCGCCGCGTCCGGGACGGGCGGCGGCCTGCCCGAGGGCATGATCGACCTGGCCGACTACGGCCGCTCCTCCTCGGCCACGTCCGTCGACGACACGCCCTACGCCCCGCCCGTCCGGCCCGCGCCCGCTCCCGCGCCGAAGCCGGAGCGGGGCACCTCACCGGTCGCGTCGATCACGCTGCTGGCCGCGATGGCGGCGGGCGCCGCGATGATCCCCGTCGCGCGCACCTACCCGGCGCCCGACTCCTGGCTCATCGTCATGGCGCCCGCGCTCGCGGTGATCGGCTTCGGCCTGGTCCTGGGCGGCTGGCTGCGGACGCGCGGGCTCGCCACCGCCGGGACCGTGCTCACGCTGGCGCTGCTCACCACGTCCGCCGCCGCCGAGGTGCCCCGGCACGCCAAGTACGGCGAGGTGGAGTGGCGCCCGTCCGACGCGAGCCAGACCAACCAGGAGTACAAGGTCGGCGCCGGGCGGGGCACGCTCGACCTGACCGCGCTCCCGGTCGTCCCCGGCCAGAGCATCACGATCAACGCCGGTGTCACGTTCGGGGAGCTGCGGGTCACGCTCCCGCGCGGCGCCCGCGTCCGGCTGGACGCCCGGATCAGCCTCGGCGACCTGCGCGTCGAACTCCACACCACCAGCGGCCCGAACGCCAAGGTGAAGCGGGTGCTGGAGCCCGAGGGACCGGCCGTCGCGAACCCGCCGGAGATCATCCTGCGCATCCGTGGCAGGATCGGCGACGTGGAGGTGTCCCGTGTCTGACGGCCCCCGGGACCGCCGTCCCGCCCGCCGCCGGTTCGACCCGGCGGGCCCGGTCTCCGGCGTGTTCTTCCTGGCCCTCGCCGGGATCTTCCTCGCCGACGGGCTCTCCGACGACTCCGTGCTGCCCGCCGCGACGCTGATCCCGGTCGTCCTGATCGGCCTCGCGCTGGTCGGCACCGTCCGCATCATCACCCGGGGACGCCGCCGAAACCTCCGCTGAAAACGGCCGCCATCGCCTATTCCCGACCATTGTGATATAGATCATGATGGTGATCGGGAACCCCCGGTCCGTCCCCGTCGTTGAAGCAACCCGTGAAGTTCTCCGAGAAGAGCGTTCTGCTCGTGGCCCGGCTGCACGTCGACCTGTGCCGCCTGGCCAGCGTGCTGTGTCACGCGTGAGCAGCCGTCCCCACTGACGGCCGTCCAGGCCGGGTCAGGCCCGGCCAACGGGAGGCCGTCGTCCTCCCCGTCCGCCTCCCGCCTCTCTTCTCCCTTCCATCCTCTCGCCGCCGCGCCCTGCCCACGGCCGGCGCGGCGACCGCGCCTGGAGACCTTCAATGAACCTACGTGTCTGGAAATGGCAGTTCTGGCAGCAGATCGTGCTGTCCCTCGTCCTCGGTGTGGCCGTCGGCGCGCTGATCCACAACCTCACCGACGACGGCCAGGCGACCGCCGAGGACTGGCTCGACCCGTTCGGCGACGTCTACGTCAGCCTGCTCAAGATCGTCGTCGTCCCGCTGGTGTTCGCCGCGATCGTGGTGAGCGTCGGGCGGCTGCGCAACGTCGGCAGCGTCGCCCGCCTCACCGGCAAGACCCTCGGCTGGTTCGTGGTGACCTCCGCGATCGCCACCGCCATCGGCCTGGCCGTCGCCCTGATCATCAAGCCGGGCAAGGGCCTCGGGAAGCTGGCGAACGAGTCGACCGAGACCGACCCCGTCACCTGGACGCAGGTCCTGCACAACCTGTTCCCGTCCAACATCATCAAGGCGATGGGCGACGGCAACGTCCTCGGCGTGGTGACCTTCGCGGTGCTGTTCGGCGCCGCCCTGGTCGCGATCGGCGAACGCGGCGAACGCATCACCGGCATCATCGACGACCTCTACCTGGTCATGCAGAAGGCCGTGTGGTGGGTCGTCCGCCTCACCCCGATCGGGTCGTTCTTCCTGATCGGCTCGGTGGTGGCCACCTACGGCCCGAGCTCGCTGGAGCCGCTCGCCAAGTTCACCGGCGCGATCTACCTCGCCGTGGCCATCATGCTGCTGCTCGGCTACCCGATCCTCCTCCAGGTCTTCGGCCGGGTGAACCCGCTGAAGTTCCTGCGCAACTCCTGGCCGGCGATCGAGTTCGCCTTCGTCTCCTCCTCCTCGATCGCGACGCTGCCGATCGCCCAGCGGGTCTCGATCGAGCGCAACGGCGTCCAGCCCGAGTACGCCAACTTCGCCCAGCCGCTCGGCGCGACGATCAAGTTCGACGGCTGCGGCGCGATCTACCCGGCGGTCGCGGCGGTCTTCGTCGCCCAGTACACCGGCGTCAGCCTCGGCATCGCCGACTACGCCCTGATCGCCCTGGCCGCCGTGATCGGCCAGCTCGGCACCGGCGGCACCCCCGGCCCGGCCCTGGTCGCGCTGACCCTGACCCTGACCACCGTGGGCCTCCCGCTCCAGGCGGTCGGCTACCTCATCGCGATCGACAAGGTCATCGACATGGCCCGGACGGCGCTGAACGTCACCGGCCAGCTCACCGTCCCCGTCCTGGTGGCGAAGTCCGAGGGCCTGCTGAACGAGGAGATCTTCAACTCCAAGCCCGTCGAACTCACCTCGACCGACGCCGACGAGACCCGCGACCACGACCGCGAGCGCCCCCGCCGCGAGCCGCCCCCCGAACCGGCCCCGGCCTGACCCACCAGAGGCGCCCCTCCCAAAAGGGAGGGGCGCTCTTCTTTGGGCCGGAGGCCGCGCGGCTCCTATGCGCTGGGGCCGCGCGGTTTCCTATGCGTGGGAGGGTCGCGCCACGACTCCAACCGTCACGCGAGCGCGTAGCTGACCGGTGGGGGCGAAGCCGAAGGCGAGCCCCCACCGGGAAGATCGCGAAGCGATGCCGCGCTCGCCAAAGGCGCGGTCAAGGTGCGAGCCGCCAGGCGAGCGCCTTGGGCCGTGACTTCATGAACACAGTGTGACGGCGTAGGCGGGGCCGGGGTTGGTGAAGGCGCGGGCTCCGCCGCCGTGGACGCGGACGCGGTTGGCGCGCAGGGGGCGTTCGGTCACGCCGTCCGGGGTGATGACGACCTCGGCCAGCTCACCCGCGACCAGCGTGCTGACCTGGTGGTGCACCTCGTCGCGGCGGCCGGGCGGCCAGGTCGTGAGCCAGACGCGGGCGCCGTCGGCCTCCTCCAGCACGACGGTGACGGGCACCGGGCCGAAGGCGGCCAGCCGCCACCACGTCTCGGGCCGTGCCGCGAGGTCGTGGACGCGTGCCGCGAGCCGCCCGACGGTGGGCGGGCGGGTGATGATCGTGCGTCCGTGCGGGTCTTCCTGACCACGCATGGTGAGGTCGGGAACCATGTTCGTCCTTCGGTGTGGGCCGGATCCTGGGAGGGAGATCAGCGACACGAAGGACACAGCGCGCTGGCCACGCGGCGGAGCGCCACGGGCCCGTTCAGAGAGACTCGCGCTGGCATGCGTCAAGGCAACACTCGTGACCGAGCGTTGTCAAGTCGATCGCACGAGTTCATCGCCCGTCCACCATCGCGCCGTCGCGAACCGCGAGCATGCGCGCAGAGATCAACGGAACGGAGTGGCCCATGGACCGTCGAAGCGTGCTGCGCGGTGGACTGATCACAACCGGCGGGACGGCCCTCGCCCTGGTGGCCGGCGGGCAGGCGTCCGCGCTGGCCCGCGCCGGTGCGCCCGGCCTGGTCCGGGGCGGTCGCCCGCGCCTGACCCACGGCGTGCAGAGCGGTGACGTGACCGCCCGCGAGGCGGTCGTCTGGGCGCGCGCGGACCGTCCGTCCCGCATGCTGGTCGAGCTGAGCCGCCGCCCCGACTTCCGCGGGGCGCACACCATCAAGGGCCCGGTCCTGTCCCCCGACACCGACCTCACGGGCAAGGCGTTCCTGCGGGGGCTGCCCTCCGGCGAGGAGGTGCACTACCGCGTGCGGCTCGCCGACCTGGACCGGCACCTCACGTCCGCGCCGGTCAGCGGCCGGTTCCGCACCGCGCCGCGCCGCGCGCGGGACATCCGCTTCGTCTGGTCCGGCGACCTCGCCGGTCAGGGCTGGGGGATCAACCCCGAATTCGGCGGCTACCGCATCTTCAAGGCGATGGACGCGCTGGACCCCGACTTCTTCCTGTGCAGCGGCGACCTCGTCTACTCCGACGGCCCGCTCACCGAGACGGTGAAGCTGCCGGACGGCGGCACCTGGCGCAACATCGTCACCCCCGAGAAGACCAAGGTCGCCGAGACCCTGGCCGAATACCGGGGGCAGTTCCGCTACAACCTCCAGGACGCGAACTTCCAGGCGTTCAACTCGCGCGTCCCGATGCTCTACCAGTGGGACGACCACGAGACCCTCAACAACTGGTACCCCGGCGAGATCCTCGACCTTCCCCAATACACGGAGAAGCGCGTGGACGTCCTCGCGGCCCGCGCCCGCCGCGCCATGTTCGAGTACACCCCGGTCAAGACGGCCCGCTCCGGCCGCCTCTACCGCAAACTGTCCTACGGGCCCTTGCTGGACGTCTTCGTCCTCGACATGCGCACCTACAAGTCCCCGAACGACGCGAACAACTCCCCCACGCAGAGGGACGGGCTCCTCGGGGCCGAGCAGGCCGCCTGGCTCAAGCGGGAGCTGCGCCATTCCAAGGCCACCTGGAAGGTCATCGCGAACGACCTTCCGCTGGGGCTGGTCGTCCCGGACGGAACCGCGCAGGAATCCGCGTCCCAGGGCGACAACGGCGCCCCGCTGGGGCGCGAGCGCGAGATCGCCGACCTGCTCTCCTACGCGAAGAAGCACCGCGTCCGCAACATGGTCTGGCTGACCGCCGACGTCCACTACACGGCGGCCCATTACTACGACCCGTCCAAGGCTGCCTTCTCGGACTTCGACCCCTTCTGGGAATTCGTCTCCGGCCCTCTGAACGCGGGCGCATTCGGACCTAACGCCTTGGATGGCACATTCGGTGCGGAGGTGAAGTTCGTCCAGGCTCCGCCTCACGCCAACACTTCTCCGGCCGAAGGCTCCCAGTTCTTCGGCGAAGTTGACATCGACGCGCATTCGCGGGCCCTGACCGTCCGTCTGCGCGACCTGAACGGCAAGACCCTTTTCACGAAGACCCTGAACCCGTAGTCGCTCTGCGCCCGTCCGCCCCGGAGGTTCTCCTCCGGGGCGGACTTCATTTTGTAGGGCGAGGGGGGGCGGCCGGGCGCGCCAGAACTCGACGTCTCCGCCCGCCCGTTCTCGATCAGGTCATCCGCCGGTCGGCGTCTCAGCGCGCACACCTGTTTCAGGGGCGACTGCCCCACTAACTCGTCCACCCCCCGCGAACGAGTGCGCCACCTCGGCCGGGCTACGGATCCCCCGCCGCCCCGGGTTTTCCACAGAATGACGTTCTACTTCTGCCGGGCGGGCGTGGGTCCGAGCATGGGGTTGTCGGGCTCGGACGTGCGAGGACGGGCCCGGCGGCGAGGGTGACCGCACGGTCATCGGGCCGAGGTTCAGGGGGCGGTAAACGTGGGCCAGGGCAGGTCAAGTCTGCGTCAGGCGACAGCCTTGCAATCGCGATGCGTGTTCGGATCGACGCGCCAGGTCACCATGCTCGGTGTGGCGAGGTTCCGCTCGCCCTCAGGCGGCACCGCGCGAAACCGACCTGGAGGCCGCATGTCCCCAAAGCTCAGTGTCGTCGTCCCGTTCCACAACACCGAGGAGTACCTCCGGGAGTGCCTGGAGTCGCTGGCCGGGCAGAGCTACCGCGACCTGGAAGTGATCATGGTGGACGACGGGTCCACCGACAACGGCGCGGTGATCGCCAAGGACGTGTGCGGCCGCGATCCCCGGTTCCGGCTGCTGGTGCGGGAGAACGAGGGCCCTGGGCCCGCGCGCAACGCGGGGGTGGAGGCGGCGACCGGCAAGTACCTGGCCTTCGCCGACGCCGACGACATCGTCCACCGCGACGCCTACGCGCGGCTGGTCGGGTCGTTGGAGAGGACGGGCTCGGACTTCGCGTGCGGGAACGTCGAGCGGTGCGACGGAGACCGGAGCTGGCAGTCGGTCCTGCACGACGGGCTGTTCTCGGAGTCCCGGTCGCGGACGCACGTCTCGTCCCACCCGCTGCTGATGCGCGACCGGACATCGTGGAACAAGGTCTACCGGCGCGCGTTCTGGGAGAACGCCGAGCTGAGGTTTCCCCCCGGCTTCTACGAGGACCCGCCGGTCATGGCGCGGGCGCACGCGCTGGCCTCCTCGGTGGACGTCCTGAAGGACACGGTCTACTACTGGCGCAAGCGTCCGGGGTCCATCACCGAGGACCGCCACGGCTGGGACAACATCTCCCAGCGGATGCGATCGGTGAGCCTCCTGCGGGCCGGGCTCGCCGACTACGCGCCGCACCTGCTGGGCGCCTTCGACGAGCACGCGCTGGTGGGCATCGACCTGCGCGTGCTCCTCGACGCGCTGCCCCGGACCGACGACGACCACCTCGACGAACTCGTCGGCATCGGCGCCGCGCTGGCCGAGAAGATCAGCTCCCGCGTGCTGAAGCGGTTCCCCGCGATCCTGCGGCTGCAACTGCACCTGCTGTGCCGGCGGATGGTCCCCGAGCTGCTGGAGGTGCTGCAGTTCGTCCAGCTCGGGTCGCCCGCGCAGGCGCCGAGGGTCCGGCGCGGGCTGCGGCCGCGCTGGTTCGCCGAGTACCCGTTCTTCGAGGACGCCGAGCGCGCCGTCCCGTCCCACGTCTACGACGTGACCGACGAGCTCACCCCGGCCGCGGCCATCGACCGGGTCCTCTGGGTGGACGGGCGGCTCCGCATCGAGGGCCACGCCTACATCAGGCACCTCGACTCCTCCACCGAGGACGGCTCCCGCATCCGGCTCTGGCTGCTCGCCTCGAACCGCCGGGGCCTCATGCGCGTGCCGGTGCAGCGGATCCGCCGCCCCGACGTGACCGCGCGCTCCAAGCAGCCCGTGGTCTCCTACGACTGGTCCGGCTTCGTCGCGGAGATCGACCCGTCCAACCTCAAGATCTTCGGACGCTGGCGCGACGTCGACTGGATCCCCTGCGTGGAGATCATCAACCGGGGGCTGTGGCGGCGCCGCACGTTCGGCAACCCGGCCCTCACCAGCCGCCAGTGGCCGCAGGAGCGCGAGTGCGCGCCCGGCGTCCTGGTCCAGGGGGTGGCGGGCAGGCGGCGGTTCGTCCTCCAGGTGCGGCGGACCACGGCGCAGATCGTCGGCTGCCACCTGGAGGGCAACGAGCTCTGGCTGGACGGCTGGAGCCGCGCCCCCCTCGGCGACGAGCCGCAGATCACCGCCACCCCGAGGGCGGGCCGCGCGACCGTGGTGGGCCCGATCGACGGGCCCGGCGTCCTTCCCGCTCCCGTGCCGAACGCGGCCACGTCCGACGGCACACCCGAAGGCGCGCTCCAAGCGCTGATCAGCGTGGCCTCCGGCAACGCGCCCGACAGCCCGCCCACCGGCCTGGCCGTCGACCCCCGCGACCTCGGTGAGCGGGAGCCCGGATCGGCCGGCGCCGGTCCTGGTGAGACGAGCCGCGCCGGCGACGACCCGCACGACGGCCGACCGAACGACGCGCACCCCAAGAGCAACGCCGCACACGACCGAAGAACCCCCGAAGCCACCGGAGACCTCCGGACGCCCTCCGAAGCCGCCGGAGGCCGTACCTCAACCGATAAGGCGGCCGATGAATTCGAGAGCCGCACGTCGGAGAACGGCAGAGGCGGCACGCTGCTCCGCCGAGCCGTGCGCGCCACGAACGGCGGCACGGCAAGCAGACCGGGCATACGGAAGGCCACCGGCACCACCGAGGCGGGCTTCCGGGCGAAGCTGCCGCTGGCCGGGCTGGCCCGGCGGCCCGGGGACTGGGAGATCTCCCTGCCCGGCGGAATCAGGCCGCACCTCGACGAGAGGGCCGCCGGAGCGGTGTTCCCCTTCCCCGGCGGGGAACTGGAGATCGCACCCACGCGCCGGAACACGCTCCGCATCGTCGTGCGCGAGCGGGGCCTGGCCGTAGACCAGGTGGTCTGGGCCACGGAAGGGGCCTTGCACCTGGCCGGTTCCTGCCCCGACCCCGCGTCCCGCCCGGCCGTGCTGCTGCTGCGCCGCCGGCGGTCCAGCGAGGAGCACACGGTCCCGCTGCACTGGGACGGCGACCGTTTCACCGCGACGTTCTCCCCGGCGCGGATGCCGGTGCTCGGGCTGTCCCGGCCGCTGGTCGCGGGCCGGTGGGACGTGCTGGCGGCGGTCGGCGGGAAGGAGGAGCCCGTCGTCATCCGCCGCAACACGCTGCGCGACCTGCCCGAGCCGCACGAGACCGGCCTGCACAGGGTCATCGTGCGCGCGCGCAAGGCCGACCACCTCCAGCTGCGGATCGAGACCGCGCTGGACGAGGACGAGCGCGGCGCGTACGCGCAGGAGCGGCTCCGCTCGGGCCACTACCGGCGCCACCTGAACCTGCCCGTCCGCGAGCTGGCCCTGTTCGACGCCTACAAGGGGCGCCAGTACTCGTGCAACCCGCGCGGGATCTACGACGAGCTGCGCCGCCGCGACACCGGCATCGAATGCGTCTGGGTCACCGAGAACGGCCAGTTCGGCAAGCCGACGGGCGCGCGCACCGTCCTCGCCGGAACGCGCGAGCACTACGAGGCCCTCGCACGGGCGCGCTATGTGTTCGGCAACTGGTCGCAGCAGCGGTGGTTCGCCAAGCGCGAGGACCAGACCTATGTCCAGTGCTGGCACGGCACGCCGCTGAAGAAGCTGGGCTACGACGTCAAGGAGATGCCCTTCAAACGCACCGAGGGCCTCAACTGGATGGAGCACGACGTCCCGCAGTGGGATCTGCTCCTGTCCCAGAACGCGTTCTCGGTGCCACTGTTCCGGCGGGCGTTCGGCTACGACGGCGAGATCCTCGAAAGCGGCTATCCCCGCAACGACATCCTGAACAGCCCGCACCGCGAGGAGATCGCCCACGCGGTGCGGCGGCGGCTCGGCATCCCGCAGGACAAGAAGGTCGTCCTTTACGCGCCCACCTGGCGGGACGACTTCCATCTCACGATCGGGAAGCGGGCGTTCCGCCTCGAACTCGACGTCGACCGGTTCAGGACGGCGCTGGGACGCGACCACATGCTGCTCCTGCGCACCCACTACCTGGTGACCGACCGGCCGCGATGGCGCCCTGGCGACTGCGTCCTGGACGTGTCGGTCTACCCCGACATCTCCGAGCTGTTCCTCATCAGCGACGTCCTCGTCACCGACTACTCCTCGGCCATGTTCGACTTCGCCGTCACCGGGCGGCCGATGCTGTTCTACACCTACGACCTGGAGCGCTACCGCGACCACGTGCGCGGCTTCTACTTCGACTTCGAGGCCGAGGCGCCCGGCCCGCTGCTGTCGACCTCCCGCGAGGTCATCGACGCCCTCGCCGAGCCCGACGTGCTCGACACCGGGTTCGCGGCGGCCCGCTCCGCGTTCGCCGCGCGCTACTGCCCGCTCGACGACGGCCGCGCCGCCTCCCGCGTGCTCGACCGCGTCCTCCAGGACGCCACGTCCACCCACTGAGAACGGAGCCTCCCGTGCCGCCCAAGATCAGCGTCGTCGTCCCGTTCCACGACGTCGAGGCGCATCTCGCCGAGTGCCTGGAGTCGCTGGCCAGGCAGACCCTCCGCGACCTGGAGGTCGTCATGGTCGACGACGGGTCCGCGGACGGCGGCTCCGTCATCGCGAAGGAGTTCGCCGACCGCGACGACCGCTTCGTCCTGGTCCAGCGCGGCCACGAGGGGCTCGGGCCGGCCCGCAACGCCGGTGTCGCGCGCGCGGGCGGCCAGTACCTCGCCTTCGCCGGAGCGGCCGACACCCTGCCGCCCTACGCCTACGAGCTGCTGGTCCGCACGCTGGAGGCGACCGGGTCCGACATCGCGGGCGGCAACGTCCTGCGCCTGGACGACGACCGCGCCTGGCAGTCGCCGCTGCACGCCGGGGCCTACGCGGCCACGGTGAAGCGCACGCACATCACCCGCCATCCGGCCCTCCTCCAGGACCGCACCGTCTGGAACAAGGTGTACCGGCGCTCGTTCTGGGACGCGCACCGGTTCGAGTTCCCCGCGATGTCCCACGAGGACCCGCCGGTCAGCCTGGAGGCGCACGTCCTCGCCTCCGCCGTGGACGTCCTCGACACGGCCGTCTACTTCTGGCGGCACCGCCAGGAGCCGCCCTCCCCGAACCCGCAGGCGAACGCCGCCGACCGGATCGCCTCGCTGGAGATGGTGCGCGGGATCCTCGGCGACCACGCGCCCGCGCTGCTCCCCGTCTACGACAAGCACGCCCTCGACCTGGACGTCCGCGCCCTGATCCTCGCGCTGCCCACCGCGTCCGGCGAGCACCGCGACCGCCTGCTGGAGGCGGGCGCCGACATCGTCGCCGCCGCGGCCCCGTCCGCGTTCCAGGGGCTGGAGGCGATCAAGCGCCTCGAACTGCACCTGCTGCGCGAACGGATGCTGCCCGAACTGCTCGACGTCCTCCGCTTCGAGGAGAACGGGCTGCACGACGTCCCGCTGGTGAGCCGGGGCAGGCGGCGGCAGCGCTGGTACGCCCGCTACCCGTTCTACGGCGACCGGGCGCGGGCGGTCCCGGACGAGGTCTACGACGTCACCGACGAGCTCAGGCTCCACGCCGAGGTCGACCGCGTCACCTGGGACTCCGGCTCCCTGGTCGTCCAGGGCCACGCCCACTTCGACCGGCTCGCCGTGACGTCCGCCAAGGACTCCCGCATCCGGATCTGGATGCACGACGCCAAGACCGGCAAGGAGATCCGCCTCCCCGTCGAGCGGATCCCCTGCCCGGAGGCCACGGTCCAGTCGGGGCAGTCGCTGGTCTCCTACGACTGGTCGGGGTTCTCCATCCGGATCGAGCCGGAACTCCTCCAGGACGGCGACGACTGGCCGACGGTGACGTGGGAGCTGTTCGCCGAGGTCACCGCGTCCGGCTGCAAGGCCGTCCAGCGCCTCACCTCCGCCGAACCCGCCGTGAACTGGGCGGCCCCGCGCCAGGTCGACGAGCACGTCGCCGTCCAACCCGCCGCCGACCAGGGATTCGTCGTCCACGTCAAGCGCGCCAAGGCCGTCGTCACCGGCTACCGCCGTGTCGGCGACCTGCTGGAGATCACCGGCTGGACGCGGCTCGCGCTCGGCCCCGGTGCCGCGATCGTCGCCACCCGGCGGCACGGCGGCCCGGAGGTCCGGGGCGAGGTGACGGTGCGTCCGGCGGCGGGCATGCGCATGGACAGGGGCACCGGCTTCGACTTCATGGCCACCCTCCCTCTGGGCGCCCTCCACTCCGACCCGGAGGCCGCCGAACGAGGCCCCGCCACCCACCTGCGCGACGCGATCGACTGGGACATCCGCCTCCTCGGCGCCGACGGCCCCTTGCGGCTGACCGTGGCCCGCACCCTCCCCGGCGCCCGCTTCGCGACCCGGGGCCGCGAGTTCGCCCTCACCCGCACCGCCTACGGCAACCTGCGCGGCGTCGAGCGCAGCTTCCGCCCCGTCGTCACCTCCGTCCGGTGGACCGCCGACGACCGCCTCACGCTGACCGGCGACCTGTCCGATCCCGACCACCGCCCCACCCACCTGATCCTCCGCCGCCGTCCCTCGGGCGACGAGCACCGCCTCCCCCTCATCTGGGACGGCCCGACCTTCACCGCCACCTTCGCCCCCGGCGCCATGCCGCTCTTCGGAACGGCCGGGCCCCTGACCACCGGCCTGTGGGACCTGTTGGCCCCCACTCCGGGAACCGCCAAAAGAGCCGATGGCACTCCCACTGCGAGCAGCACCACGGCCTCGCCCCCTCCAAAAGCCGCCCAGACAACGGCAAGACCCGCGCGTCCGACCAAGCCGACGCCCGCAACGGTCAAGTTCAAGCCGAACAGAAGACACGCGCCCACGCAGAACGCCGCCCCACCGACCTGTGCGGAACCCGGAGAGATCCCGGTCGTCGTCGAACGCGCGGTGATATCCGACCTCCCGGAATGGCGGGCGGCCGGAACACACGAATTCGAGGCCCGCGTCCACCAGACGGACGCGCTGCAACTGAGGAGCCGTACCGTCATGGCCGAGGACGAACGCGGCGGGCACGCCCAGCGCCTCCTCTGGGAGCGCGACTACCCCGTCTACCTGCGGAGCCCGCTGACAGAGCTGGTGGTGTTCGACAGCTACGGCGCGTCCCAGTACAGCTGCAACCCCAGAGCCATCTACGAGGAGATCACGCGGAGCCATCCCGGGCTGGAGTGCGTCTGGATCTCCACCGACGGCCAATTCAACGTCGAGGGCGACGCCAAGGTCCTCATTGCCGGGACGAGAGAGCACTACCGCGCGCTCGCGCGCGCCCGCTACATCGTCACGAACTACGGCCTCGCCCCGGGATTCGCCAAGCGTCCCGAGCAGACGTACATGCAGACATGGCACGGCACCCCGCTGAAACGCCTCGGCTACGACCTCAGCGACCTGCACTCCCAGCGCGCGGAGAACCTCCGCTGGATCGACTACGAGGTCCCCCGCTGGGACGTCGTGCTCTCCCCCAACACGTTCACCTCCGACACCATGCGGCGGGCCTTCCGCTACGAAGGCGAGATCCTGGAAACGGGATATCCGCGCAACGACGTCCTGAGCAGCCCGGAGTTCGACCGCCTCGGCGCCCGCGTCCGCGAGCGGCTCGGGATATCGGCGGGCAAGAAGGTCGTCCTCTACGCCCCGACATGGCGCGACGACCACCACCTGGCGCCGGGCCGCCGGGCGTTCTCCATGGAACTAAACGTGGAGGCCCTGCGGCGGGCGCTCGGCGACGACCACGTCCTCCTCGTCCGCCCCCACTTCCTGATCACCGAAGGTGACCGCCCGAGATCGGACGGCTTCACGATCGACGTCTCCCGCTACCCCGACATCGCCGACCTGTACCTGGCGTCCGACGTCCTGGTGACCGACTACTCCTCCGCGATGTTCGACTTCGCCTGCACCGGCCGCCCCATGCTCTTCTACACCTACGACCTGGCGCGCTACCGCGACCACACGCGCGGGTTCTCCCTCGACTTCGAGACCGAGGCCCCGGGCCCCCTCCTCACCACCTCCACCGAGGTCGCCGAGGCACTCCGGGCGATAGACGAGATCCAGGACGCCTACGTCGACGCCTACGACACGTTCTTCGACAAGTACTGCCCCCACGACGACGGAAAGGCCGCAGCCAGAGCAGCCGAACGCCTCCTCGCGTGACCCACCACAACACCCCACCCAGGAGGACGCCCTAACCACCGAACCGCAGACAAGGCGACAACAACCCCATCCGCTCCCCCGTCCCAAGCGCGGACGCGCCCCATACGCGCCCACGCCTCCTAAGGGCGGACACACATCCCACATGCAGCCGCGCCCCCCATACGGGCGCCCCGCCCACATGGGGGCACCCCTCCCACACGCAGGCGCGCCTCCTATTTGCGGAGCGCCCCTCCTATATGCGGGGCTGCGGGGCGTCCCTCCCACGCGCAGGTGCGCCGCCTTACGCGGCCACACCCTCATACCTCGGACCCCCTTCCACACGCACGCACCCCCCTGCGCGCGCCGCATCCCGCGCGCGGACACACCTCCCACGCGCAGAAGCACCCCATATACGGACACCCCTCTCCCACGCGGGCACGCCTCCCCCGCGCGCGACGCCCCTCCCCATGCGCAGGTGCGCCGCCTTACACGGGCACACCCCCATCCCCGGGGCCCCACCCACACGCGTGCACCCCCCTATGCGCGCACACCCTCATGCGCGCGCCACATCCTGCACACGACACGCCTCCCACGTGCAAACGCGCCCCATATACGAACACCCCTCCCACACGCGGGCACCCCTCCCACACGCGGGCACGCCTCCCACACGCGGGCACGCCTCCCCCGCGCGGGACGTCCCTCCCATGCACGGGTGCGCCACCTTAGGCGGGCACACCCCCATACCTCGGGCCCCCACCCACACGCGCGCACGCCCCCACGCGCGCGCCGCGTCCTGCGCGCGGACACACCTCCCACGCGCAGACGCACCCCATATACGAGCGCCCCTCTCCCACGTGGGCACCCCCTCGCGACCGCCCGGTCGCGCTGGGCGGGCGACCCGGCCGACGGGTCCTCGACCGCTTCCCCGGCCCGATGGACGTGCTGCCCCACGCGCGGGACGTCCCTCCCATGCGCGGGTGCGCCGCCTTATACGGGCACGCCCCCCATCCCGGGCCCCACCTACACCCGCGCACGCCCCTATGCGCGCACGCCCCCATGCGCGCGCCGTATCCTGCGCGCGGACACGCCTCCCACGCGCAGACGCACCCCATATGCGGACACCCCTCTTACACGGGGGCACCCCTCTTACACGCGGACGCGGCTACCCCGCGCGACGTCCCTACCATCCGCAGGTGCGCCGCCCTACGCGGGCATGCCCCCATCCCCGGGCCCCACGTGCCCCCTATGCGCGCGCGCACGCCCCCATACGCGCGCCGCATCCTGCGCGCGGAAACACCTCCCACGCGCAGACGCACCCCATATACGGACACCTCTCTCACACGCGGGCTCATCTCCAACGCGCGGGACGTCCCTCCCATGCACGGGTGCGCCACCTTAGGCGGGCACACCCCCATACCTCGGGCCCCCTCCCACACGCGCGCGCCGCATCCCGCGCGCGGACACACCTCCCAGGTGCAGACGCGCCCCATATACGAGCGCCCCTCTTATATGCCGGGCGCGCCTCCCTCGCGCGGGACGCCCCTCCCACGTGCAGGTGCGCCGCCTTACACGGGCACACCCCCATGGATCCCACCCACGCGCGCGCACGCCCCCTACGCGCGCCGCATATGCAGGCGGACACCACTCCCGCGTGCAGGCCGCCCCCTCCTGCACGCGGGCATACCTCCCACGCGCGGCGCGCTCCCCATGCGCGGCGCGCTTCTCATATGTGGGGCGGCCCTCCCGTGCGGGCGCGTCTGCGGTGTCTTCGGCGCGCTCGGGGGGTTCGCGCCGATCGTCGGCCCGGTCATGGGAGGCTTCGTACTCGCCTGCCTCATCCGGTACTGGATTTTCCTCATGAACGCGCCCATCGGCGCAACAAGCAGCGTGTGGCAATGCGATGAGGGTGCGGTTGATACGAAGGCAGCGGCTTGTGGAGACCGCTCGGGGAACCGCAGTTGATTTTCGCCCGTTTAGATACTAAGGACCATCCGAAATGGAGCGTAATGACTGACCGCGTCACCCTCGTCCGCAACCAGCGCCTCGCCCAGGTCGTCGAATACGCCTACGCGGCGACCGCGTCCCTTCCCTCGACACGGGCCATCTGGACGGCCGGAGCGTGCCCACTCGACAGCGACGGCGCCACCGTGGCCGTCGGCGACTACGCAGGCCAGGCCCACCAGGTGATGCGCAACCTCCAGGAGGCCCTGCGCGGCGCCGGCGCGACACTGAGCGACGTTGTGAAGACCACCGTGTACGTCGCCTCCTCCAAGCAGGAAGACCTCGTTCAGGCTTGGCGGGTCGTCCGCGAGTACATGGGCGACCATGATGCCCCCAGCACGCTCCTCGGTGTCGCGACACTCGGCTATGACGACCAACTCGTCGAGGTCGAGGCCGTCGCCGTGATCGACGATTCGCACAGTTGAGCCGACCTGCGCACACTCGTCCGAAAGCTGTCTCGGACTCCCTCGGGCGCGCCGCCGTTGGGCAGGCGCTCGACCTGCGGCCGGATCACCGTTCCGGAGATGACCGGCGGCGGGACGGGAAGGTCCGCATACAGCGCTCCGTGAGCCAGCCAACTGTCGGCGGCTATTTGCGGGTGGTTTCTACCTCGGGAAGCGGGTTCGCCGTGTAAAGGCTCGCGCCCGTACCGATGCCGCCCCTGGACTCGTTGGTCACCTTGGGGTCGATGAGGCGAAGGATCCCGGTACACGAGGTGGGGCCGTCGAGTTGCGCGGTCAAGGTGATCGAGTCGGTGGGCACGCTGAGGTCGTAGAACCGGACCTCGTGGGAGAGAGGGAACCGTCCGCGTTTGTCGTGCAACCGCCAGGTGAGCCGGGCTTCGGAGGCGCAGGCCATGTCGGACTGAAAGTCGAGGTGGCCGTCGAAGAAGTACTCGGGACCGGCGTGAAAGATGCGTTCGGACCAGGTCCTTTTCAGATGTGGCACGGTAAAGATGGAAACCACGGCATTTCCTGCGGACAGCCGGTAGGCGAGCGCCTTGCCGGCGTGGTGACGGTTACCCGACTTGGGCACCGAGACCTGCCAGGGCGTGACTCCGGCGGAGAGCCGGGTCGAGGTGATCGCCTTCTTTTCGGAGTGGACCATCGGATCGACCACCCCAAAGGCAATAATTCCCCCGACCAGCATCACGATGGCGCACACGACGAGCGCCACGACTGTGCCCAAAAAGATCCGCTCGGTACTAGAGAAAGCGATGGAGGACCGCTCGGCGGCGCTCCCAGGATCCGGCGGCCGTGGCGCGGATGCCGCGCTCAGTGGCGTAGGGCCGCGGCCATCACGGCTCCTCTCGGACACGACCGGCCCTCCGAACGATGCAGCTGGCGACGGCAGAGCTGTCGACCAAGATATGACGCCCGGCCGACCGTGCGAGCTTCCCGCGCCGCCAGGTTCCCGCTACCCACGCTGCGGTCCTGCTGATGGCATCGCGTATCAAGGCGCCCTCCGCGCTGACGCCGGTGGGAGGCGTAGCCGGCCCAGGATCTCCCGGCCGGGAGGGCGCGTTCAGCGGTGTAGGCCATGGGCCCCAACGGCTGGTTCACCAGGGAGGCGGCGCCCGCCTCCGGCGCAGGCTGGACGGCCCCGGGCTTCAGACGTCCCGGCGAGCAGGTCGATCGGACGGGGGCAGGCGCTCCAGGGCGCCGTCGATGAGGTCCCAGCCGTTGATCTCGGCTGTTCCGGCGGACGCGAAGTCGTGTCCGCCCGCCAGAGCTTCGTCCAGCAGGGCACGGACGACACCGGGGCGATGCAGGTTGAGGTAGGCGCGGTCGCTGGTTCGCAGCACTCCGCCGTCGTGGAACATGCCGTCGTTGACGATGCGGCCCGGTCCTTCGTGGAAGACGATGAACAACCGGCCAGGCGCCCCCTCCTGCCGCAGGCTCAGGACCTCTCGGCAGCCGTCGCAGCGCGGACGGCCTTCCTCGTCCCGGTAGCGCTTGTGACGGTGGCCCGCACCCCATCTATAGGTGAGCGACCCGACGAGGAGGCGGCGGACGGGACGGTTTCGGGCCATGTCGGACGAACATAGCCGGTGTCCGAATGGTCCGCGCGACCCGAGCGCGTCAACCGGGGCGGTGGGCGCGGGCGAACAGGCAGGTGCCGGGCCAGGTCGCGATGGGGAGGCGGCGTTCGAGCGCCGCCGCCAGGCGTAGGGCTTCGTTGGTGAACGGGTGGAGCGGTGCCAGGTCCTCGTAGTGCGCGCTGCGATGGCGGAGCAGGCGCAGCGGGGGACGGAGCAGGACGCCGCGGCTCCAGACCCGGTCGAGGAGCAGACCGGCGCCGTCCAGCAGGTCGACCAGTGCGCGGCGCGTGTAGCGGCGGACGCGGCCGAGGGACACGTCGTGCGCGGACCACAGCGCCATGTCGCACGGGACGGAGAGCAGCACCGTCCCACCGGGACGCAGCACGCGTGTGATCTCGGCGGCGGCACGCGCGTCGTCCTCGATGTGCTCCAGGACGTCCATCGCCAGCGCCATGTCGTAGCGCTCGGAGGGGAGCGGCAGGTAGCGCGCGTCTCCCTCGTACGCTTCGACGCCGTGGGCGCGTGCCAGTGCCACGGCCACGGGGTTGAGGTCGATCGCCGTGGCCTGCCAGCCGTGCGCGGCGAGTTCCTTGGAGTTGCCGCCCGCTCCGGCGCCGATGTCGACGGCGTCCCCGGGGACGCTGTACCGCAGCAACTCCCTGGACAGGATCGCGCGGCGTTCGCGGTACCACCAGTTGTCGTTCTCGATCCGCGCGACCCGCTGGAGTTCGATGGTGTCCACGGCACAAGCCGACGCCATCAGGGTGCCTTCGGGCCATCGTCGCCGCCGCCCGCGGAGGGATCGTTGACGCTGCCTTGACCCCTCCGGGGCGCTGCCGACGCTCGGCGCGTTCAGCGGGACTTGCGGCGGCGGGCCAGGAAGCGGACGGCCAGGAAGAGGGCGACCCCGGCGCCCAGCACCGGGGCGGCGCGCTTCGCCAGCGAGGGGCCTGCGAACTCCAGCAGGTCGATCGCGTCGTCCACGGGTTGGGCGCGGGTGGCCTCGGCCGCGTGCCGTCCACGGGACGCCGCCGCTTCGGGGACCTCCGCCTCGGAGGGCTTGGACGGCGCGGCCTTCGCGCTCACCTCCGACTCCGGCTCGGCGGACGGCTTGGTGTCGGACTCTCCAGACTTCTCGCCCTCGGGCTTCGGAGACGCGGAGGCTTCGGGCGCCGAGGACGCTTCCGCCTCGCTGGCGCTCTCCGCCTTCGCGGTCGCGTCGGCCGTCGCAGCCGCGTCTGGTTCTGCGGCCGCGTCCGGTTTGCCGGCACCAGCCAACTTCGCGGCCACGGCCGGCTTTGCGGCCGCGTCCGATTTTGCGGGCGCGTCCGGCTTCGCGGTCGCCTCCGGTTTGGCGGTCGCGTCCGGCTTCGCGGGCGCGTCTGGCTTTGCGGTTGTGTCCGGTTTTGGGGTCGTGGCCGTGGACGGTTCGGGGGTCGTCGTTGGCTTTGTTGGGGGCTTGGGCTCTGCTTTGGTGGGGGTGGTCGGCGCGGCGCCGGGGGACTCCAGTTCGGCGGCCAGGGCCTTCGCGAAGCGGGCGACGATCTTGGAGCCGACCTCGGACAGGATGTTGCGGCCGAACTGCGCCGGGCGGCCGGTCACGTTGAGCTTGGTCTGGACGGTCACGCGGGTCGTGCCGTCCTCCTCGTGGAGTTGCGCCTGAATGGTGGCGGACGCGGTGCCCGAACCGCGCGCCTCCTTGGCGGCGGCCTCCAGCGTGACCGAGCGGGACGCCTCGTCGGCCGAGACGATGCGGGCGGTGCCGCGATAGGTGATGGTCATCGCGCCGACCTTCACCTTCAGGCGTCCGGTGTACTCCTCGCCCTCCGTCGAGTCGAGGGTCGCGCCCGGCATGCAGGCGGCGACGCGTTCCACGTCCAGCAGAACCGGCCAGGCCTGGTCCACCGGCACGGGGACGGTGAAATCGTGGTCTAGTTCCATGATCGCAGTCCTTCTCGTCCGGAGACCTTGCTCGCGACCTTACGACCGCCGCCGGGGGCGCCGCCAGTCGGGGGACACGCGGCCCCGCCCCGGCGCGTCCGGGCCTCGTTACATGATCATGTTCGCATCGTCCCGGCCATGCTCCCGACGACCCGCCCAGGTACCGCAGTCTCGGGCTTCGCGGCGTCACACCGCACCCGCGCCCGCCCTGTCCCGGACGCGGGCGCGGGTGCGGCATGGTCAGGAGGCGGCCGCCGCCAACGCCCGGGCGGTGAGGACGGTCGCCAGATGCCGTCGGTATTCAGATGAACCATGCAGGTCGGCGGGCGGCTCGGCACCGTCCGCGGCGTGCTCGGCAGCCGAACGGAACGCCGCCTCGGAAACGGCGCCGCCCGCGACGGCACGCTCGACCTCGGACGCGCGCACAGGCGTGGAACCCATGTTGGTGAGCGCGATCCTGGCTTCCCCGACCGTACCGTTCTCGCGGCGGACGGCGCAGGCCACGCCCACGATCGCCCATGCCTGGGCCGTCCGGTGGAACTTCTCGTAGTGCGCGCCCCAGCCCGCGCCCAGCTTGGGGATCCGTACGCTGAGCAGCAGCTCGTCGGGCTCCATCGCGGACGTCATCCAGTCCACGAAGAAGTCCGCGGCCGGGATCTCCCGCTCGCCCCGCACGGAGCGCACGAGGAACACCGCGTCCAGCGCGAGCGCCACGGCGGGCAGGTCTCCGGCCGGGTCGGCGTGCGCGAGCGACCCGCCGAACGTCCCCCGATGCCGGACGGCCGGATCGGCGACCGTCTCCGTCGCCCGCGCGATCAGCGGGGCGAACTCGCGGACCAGCGGGTCCCGGACGACCTGGTGGTGCGTGGCCATCGCGCCGATCATGAGCGTGTCGCCCTCGTCGCGGATCTCGCGCAAGGGGTCGACGCGGTCGAGGTCGATCAGCGAGTCGGGGTAGGCGAGGCGGAGCCGCAGCAGCGGCATGAGGCTCTGCCCGCCGGCGAGGATCTTGGCGTCCTCGCCCGCGTCCGCCAGCGCGGTGACCGCCTCGTCCACCGTGCCCGGACGGACGTAGTCGAACGTCGCGGGGATCATCGGGTGCCTCCCTCGGAGCCGAGACCGCCGCCCGCACCGGGTGCGGTGCCGCCGGGCGGCGCCCCGGAGCCGCCCGTTCCTGAACCGGAGCGCAGCGCGCGCCACACGCGTTCGGGTGTGCACGGCATCGCGACGTCGTGGACGCCGTACGGCCGCAGCGCGTCCACGATCGCGTTGACGACCGCCGGGGTCGAGGCGATCGTGCCCGCCTCGCCGACGCCCTTCACGCCGAGCGGGTTGGACGTCGCCGGGGTCTCGGTGCGTCCGGTGATGAAGTGGGGCAGATCCGCCGCCGACGGGACCAGGTAGTCGGCCATCGTGGTCGTCGTCAGGTTCCCCTCGGCGTCGTAGACGGCCTCCTCGTAGAGCGCCTGGGCGATGCCCTGCGCGAGGCCGCCGTGCACCTGGCCCTCGACGATCAGCGGGTTCACGACCTTGCCGACGTCGTCGACCGCGACATAGCGGTGGATCCGCACCATCCCGGTCTCGGTGTCGACCTCGGCGGCGCACAGGTGCGTGCCGTGCGGGAAGGAGAAGTTCTCCGGGTCGAAGGTGGCGTCGGAGTCCAGGGACGGTTCGAGGCCGTCCGGCAGGTCGTGCGCGGTGAACGCGGCGGACGCGATCTCCTGGATGGTCCGGCCCTCCTCGGGGACGCCGCGGACGCTGAACCGTCCGCCGTCGAAGTCGAGGTCGGTCTCGGCGGCCTCCAGCAGGTGCGCGGCGACGCGGCGGGCCTTGTCCACGACCTTGTCGCAGGCCGAGGACAGGGCGATGCCTCCGACGGCGAGCGACCGCGAACCGTAGGTGTCCATGCCCTTGGGCGACACGGCGGTGTCACCGTGCAGGACCTTCACGTCCTCGAACGGGACGCCGAGCCGGTCGGCGGTGATCTGCGCCCACGCCGTCTCGTGGCCCTGCCCGTGCGGGGACGTGCCGGTGACGACCTCGACCTTCCCGGACGGCAGCACCCGCACCGCCGCGTGCTCCCATCCTCCGGCGCCGTAGGACAGCGAGCCCAGCACCCGGGACGGCGCGATGCCGCACATCTCGGTGAACGTGGACACGCCGATGCCGAGCTGCACCGGATCGCGCCGCTCGCGCCGCGCCGCCTGCTCCGCGCGCAACGCGTCGTAGTCGAACAGCCCGAGCGCCTTCTCCGTCGCCGACTCGTAGTCGCCGGAGTCGTAGGTGAGGCCCGCGACCGTCTCGTAGGGGAACTCCTCGTGCCCGATCCAGTTGCGGCGCCGCACCTCGATGGGGTCGAGGTCCAGTTCGGCGGCCAGTTCGTCCATCAGCCGCTCGATCGCGTAGGTGGCCTCGGGACGGCCCGCGCCCCGGTAGGCGTCGGTCGGCGTCTTGGTGGTGAACACGCCCGAGCAGGTGAAGGAGTAGGCGTCCATCTTGTAGATGCCGTTGAACATGAACGCGCCGAGCAGCGGGATGCCGGGCGTGACGAGCATCAGGTAGGCGCCCATGTCGGCGAGCAGGTCCACCTTCAGGCCGCGGATCCGGCCGTCCCGCTCGGCGGCGAGCGTGAGCCGCTGGATCTGGTCGCGGCCGTGGTGGACGGTCATGTTGCCCTCGCTGCGCGACTCCGTCCACTTGACGGGACGGCCGAGCCGCCGCGCGAGCAGCAGCGCGATGACCTCCTCCCCGTACACCTGGAGCTTGGACCCGAACCCGCCGCCGACGTCCGGCGCGACGACCCGGAGCCGGTGCTCGGGGATGCCGGTGACCGTCGCGAGCATCAGCCGCAGGATGTGCGGGATCTGCGTGGAGGAGTACAGCGTGAACTCCTCGCCCTCCGGAACGCACAGCACCGCGCGCGGCTCCATCGCGGACGGGATCAGCCGCTGCTGGACGTACCGGCGCTCCAGGACGACCGGCGCGTCCCGCAGCGCCGCGTCCAGGTCGCCGTTCTCGAACACCCACGTGTAGGACTTGTTCGTCCCGAGGCCGGTGTGGACGAGGTCGGCGCCCTCGGCCAGCGCGTCCTCCATGTCGGTGACGGCGGGCAGCGGCTCGTAGTCGACGTCGATCTCCTCCAGCGCGTCGATCGCCGCGTACCGGTCGCGGGCGACGACGCAGGCCACGGGCTCGCCGACGTAGCGGACCTCCGCCACCGCCATCGGCGGGTGGTCCGGGTGTTTCATGTCTTCGGTGACGACCCAGGCGCAAGGCAGCGCGCCCTGCTCGTCCGCGATGTCGGAGCCGCTGAGTACGGTGACCACACCGGGATGCTCGCGCGCCGGCGAGGTGTCGACGCGGGTGATGCGGGCGTGCGCGTGGGGGCTGCGCAGGAACGCGACGTGCAGCGTCCCGGCGGGGGTGATGTTGTCGGTCCAGCGCGTCCGTCCGGTGACGAGGCGGGCGTCCTCGCTGCGCTTGCGCGGCGCGCCGACCTCCTTCGCCGCCGCGGGGCCCTCGGCGGTGGCGGTCATGGCGCCACCTCCCGCTCCGACGGCTCGCGCATCTCCCCGGCCGCCCGCCGGACGGCCCGGACGATGTTCTGGTAGCCCGTGCAGCGGCACAGGTTGCCCTCCAGCCCGTCCCGGATCTCCTCCTCGGACGGGTCCGCGTTCTCCCGCAGCAGGTCGATGGACGCCATGATCATGCCGGGGGTGCAGTAGCCGCACTGGAGCGCGTGCTCCTCGTGGAACGCGCGCTGCATCGGGTGCTCGGTGCCGTTCAGCCCCAGGCCCTCGACGGTCGTGACATCACGCCCGTCGGCCTGGACGGCGAGGACCGAGCAGCTCTTCACGCTCACCCCGTCCATCAGGACGGTGCAGGCTCCGCAGTTGCTGGTGTCGCACCCGACGGGGGTGCCGACCTTGCCCAGCCGGTCGCGCAGGTAGTGGACGAGCAGGACTCGCGGCTCGACGTCGTCCTCATACGTCGCGCCATCGACATCGACACGGATACGTGGCATGCGTTCTCCCAGGGACGTCTCGGGGTTGGCTGGAGAGGGACGTCCTCGGGCGGTGCGCGCTGGTCGGGCCACGTCATCGGCCACCTCGTCATCGGCCACCTCCGCGAAAGGCGACCTAACGAACGTATGCCGAGGTTGAAGTGTGTACCAGTCCCCGGCGCCGTTTGTTTACCCGGGGGTTGCGTACTTTATTTGGAATCCCGCCCGACCTCGCGCGGCCCACACGCCACAACCACGGCGCCACCGGAACAACACCAGCGGCGCGGCGGCACAGGCACGGCGGCACAGGCACGGCGGCGGCCACGGCTTCGAAGGCAGCGCGCCCCGCCCCGGTGCGGTGGCGCCGCACCGGGGCAGGTCACGCGGGCTCCAGGAGCGCGGGATTCAGTTCACGCGGAGCAGGACGGGCCAGGTCTTCTGGCCGACGACGCCGTCGGAGGGGATCCCGCCCCACTTCTGGACGGCCTTCACCGCCTTCTCGGTCGCGTCGTCGAACTTGCCGGTCATCTTGATCTCGGGGTGGCTGCGGGCGAGCAGCAGCGCCTGCACGCTCTGTACGTGTTCGCCCGTGGCGCCCTTGGCGAGTTGCGGCAGTTTCTTCACCATGTCCTCCGTCCAGTTGCCTCCGCCGTAGGCGGGGCGTCCGTATCCGGCGATGACGTCCGACGCGCGTACGCGGCGTTTGCACGCGTTCGCGGTGTTGGCCTCGATGGTCTGGACCCGTCCTCCGCCGAGGGCCTTCTCGACGATCCCGACGTGGTCGATGGCGCCGACCGAGTTGGAGGCGCCCCAGTCGAAGAAGACGATGTCACCGGGCTTGGCCCGGTTGACCTCGGCCGTGGTGCCGACGTGCCAGCGCCCGACCTTCTGGAAGTCCTGGGCGTGCCAGACCGTGTAGGCGCGGTCGCCGCCCGGGAGGACGGCCGCCGCGTTGCCGCTGTGCCTGGCCCAGAACGTGATGGCCATGTCGCACCACGAGGCGTCGAGGAACTCGTCGCCGTGCCGGGACGCGTACTCCCGCGTGATCCTGTTCGGCCGTCCGGCCATCCCGAGGCACCTGCGGGCCTCGGCCAGCATCTGCGCCGCGCCCATCAGCCGTCCTCCGCCGGGACGTCGTCCCCCGAGCCGTCCCCGGTGTCACCCTCTGTGTCACCCTCCGCGTCGCCCTCCGCCGAGGTGTCGCCCTCCGCGCGGAAGACGCCCTCGGCGTCGGGCTCGCCGTAGAGCTGGCGGAGGACCGCCTCTTCGTCGGCCTCGGTGGCCCGATCGACATCGGGATGAACATCGACTTTGCCCATATGGGCCAGTTCGCTCGCGTCCGTTCCTGTCTGGGGGGTCACTACTCCTCCGTATGGTCGGCGGTGGCCGTCCCGCTACGTGGGCGACCTCCGACCGACAGTAATGGGTCTCCCCATTAGACATCCGGAATTCGCCCTAAATCACTCATGGCGTGGTAACAACCTGCTACCTGGATCATTCATCCTGTGACTCCTCGGGGGCCACGTGGGTGAATGTGCCGTCGAAAGGGCCGCTGGACGATCCGGGCGACATGCCGCTCGACGAGCCGGCGACCTCGTTGATGATGTCGCTGCCCGGGCTCCCGTTCCCCTTGGCGAGGTTGAGGGAGCGGTCGACCTCCAGGAGGCTGTCGTTCCCCGCGTCCTCCCCGCTGTTGTGGACGTTGTAGAGGTTGACGTTGAGGTCGCGCATCACGGGGGCGGGTTCCGCGGACGCGGTTCCGGCCGTCCCGATGCCGATGACGCATGCGGCGGCGACGGTGACGAAGACTCTGACCAGCATGGCTTCCTTCCAAGCGAGAAGACGGGTGGGGGGTCAGGCGGTGGCCTCGGCCGGTTCACGGCCGTGCGCCGGCCGGGTGGCGTAGCGCTGGGCGAGCCACGAGCACACCAGCAGTTGGAACTGGTGGTAGAGCATCAGCGGCAGCACCGCCGTGCTCACGCTCGCCTCGGCGAAAAGGACGGTCGCCATGGGCAGCCCGCTCGCCAGGCTTTTCTGCGAGCCGCAGAAAAGGACGGCGATGCGATCGGCGTCGTCGAAATTCGCGAGGCGTGAAAGCAGACCGGCGGCGCCCAATGCGACGGCCAGCAGCCCGACGGTGACGAGTGCCAGGACGCCGAGTTCCGGGGGCGCCAGTTCGTCCCAGACGCCGCTGGCCACCCCCTGGCTGAACGCCGTGTAGACGACCAGCAGGATCACGCCCCGGTCATAGAGCGAAAGCGGTTTGCGGCGGGCCCGCACCTGGTCGCCGATCCAGCGCTGGGCGGCCTGGCCGAGCAGGAAGGGCAGCAGCAGCCGCAGCGTGATGTCGCCGATCGAGCCGAGCGAGAACCCGCCCTCGACCGAGATCAGCGCCGCCGCCATCAGCGGCGTGAGCACGACCCCGACCAGGTTCGACAGCGAGGCGCTGCAGATCGCGCCCGCCTCGTTGCCGCCCGCGATCGAGGTGAGGGTGATTGAGGACTGCACCGTGGACGGCAGCACGCACAGGAAGACCACACCCGTGGAAAGCGGATCGTCCAGGAAAAGGGAGCACGCGATCCCGAGCACGGGGAACACCGCGAACGTCACCGACGATATCGCCGCGTGCAGCCGCCAGTGGCGCAGGCCGCGCAGCGCCTCGGCGGTGGAGAGGCGGGCTCCGTAGAAGAAGAACAGAAGGGTGATGGCGACCGTCCCCGCGTGATGGAGAACACGGCTCGCGTCTCCACCGGCGGGGAACACCGCGGCGATTCCCACAGTGCAGAGAATCGCCGCGATGTAGGGGTCGATATGCAGACGCGTCAGCACGCGCATGTGATCGCCCGCTCCGAGGAACTGCGGATCAGCTCGACGATCCCGCCAGTTGCCGATCGACCTCGGAATGGTTCCGGCTGATGTTGCGCTCCAGCAGCGCGATCGACTCCTTGACGCCGACGCTTCCGGCGGTGGCCTCGGGGAGCCGTCCGTCGTCGCCCTTGAGCCGGCGGAGCGCGTCCTCCATCGCGGTCTGCGCCGCGAACAGGCACGGCGTGCTGTAGATCGCGACGTTCACCCCGAGATCGGCGAGTTCGGGGAGCGAGACGCGCGGCGACTTGCCGCCCGCGATCTGGTTGAACAGCAGCGGCTTGTCGCCGATGACCTCGCGGACCCGGCGGATCCACTCGACGCTGCGGACGCCGTCGACGAGGATGACGTCGGCCTTGGTCGCGGCCAGCGCCTCGGCCCGCCGGAGGATCTCCTTCTCGTCGCCGGCGTCGGTGCGGGCGACGACGACGAGGTCCTTGCGGGTGCGCAGGACGAGGTCGAGCTTCTCCAGGTACTCCTCCAGCGGCAGGATCCGCTTGCCCTCCACGTGCCCGCAGCGGCGGGGGCGCTGCTGGTCTTCGAGGATGACGCCGGACGCGCCGATGAGTTCGAGCTGCTCGACGACATGGCAGGCGACCTCGGGGTCGACGTAGCCGTCGTCGATGTCGACCAGCAGGTGCTTGCCCGGGAAGGCGAGCCGGAGCCGCTGCACGAACGCGACCATGTCCGGCCAGGCGATGAAGCCGATGTCGGGCAGCCCGTAATAGGACGCGGCGAACCCGAAGCCGGAAACGAACAGGCCATTGTAGTGCTGGGCGGCGACGGAGGCGGAGAACATGTCGAACACGCCGATGAGGGGCGTGACGCCTTTCGAGTGGATCTCGCGTCGCAGCTCGTCTCCGTATTTCACGTACCACTCCTTGATCTTGTGTACCGGGGGAGGGCGCCCGACCGGGGGCGCCCGTACCAAGAATTGATCACGGAATTTACCCTCATTCCGTGACAGGAACAGTTACTCATCCATGCCGTATAGAAGCGGTAAGCACTGGGTATACTTCACGCAAAATCGGACTCTGAACCGTCCAACTTGATCGCCAATTTACCGATTTATGGCGAGGACTAGTGGGTACGAATTTCCTCGGTGGCGGCGTGGACGGTGGCGGCCAGCGCCGCGAACTCGTCCGCGCGCGGGGAGGTGGAGCGAAACCCGAGCCCGATTCGGCGGAACGGCGCCGGGGACGCGAACCTGTGCAGCGACAGGTTCGGCGCCCGCCGCGTCTCCACCGGCAGAGCGGTCTCGGGGACGAGCGTCACGCCGAGCCCGCCCGAGACCAACTGCACGAGCGTGGCGAGGCTCGTCGCATATGTCGCGGCCGCCGCGCGCGCCCCGACCTCGCGGCACACGTCCAATGCCTGGTCGCGCAGGCAGTGCCCCTCATTGAGCAAAAGCACGTCGAGGTCGCTCAGCGCCTCGCGGGAAACGCCCCCCGGCGTGTCCTCCACGTCATACGACGATGGCGTCACCAGCACGAAATCCTCGTCATAAAGGACCAGTTCGGTCACGCCCGAAACGGGGACGGGAAGGGCGAGCAGCACCACGTCCAGCCGTCCGGCGAGCAGTTCGGCGACGATCTGGTCCGTCTGCTCCTCGTGCACGGAGAGTTCCAGCTCGGGAAACTCCTCCGCCAGCCGCGGCAGGACGATCGGCAGCAGGTAAGGCGCGACGGTGGGAATCACTCCGACCCGCAACGGCCCGACGAGCGGCCCGCGAACGGCGTGGACCTCCTCGACCATCCGGTCCAGTTCCGCGAGCACCCGCTCGGCGCGCCGCGCCACCCGCTCCCCCGCCGGGGTCAGCAGCACCTTGCGCGTCGTCCGCTCGACGAGCCGCGTGTCGAGGGTCTCCTCCAGCGCCGCGACCGACCCCGACAACGCCGGCTGGCTCATGCGCAACGCGGCGGCGGCGTCCCGGAAATGCAGGTGTTCGGCGAGCGCCAGAAACGCCCGCAACTGCGCCACCGTGGGCCTACCGACAGCCATCCAGAACCCCCGCGCACGACACTACCGGACGCCCGCCGATCGCCCCTGTTTCGGTCGTCCCCGGCCCTTATCTCAGTTCGGCTGCTTGCAGGCGGGCTTCGGGCGGTCGGACGGCTCGCACAGTCGCCGGAGCCTGGGGTCGGCGGACGGTGTCGCTGTGGGTTCGGCGGTCGGCGCCGGTGAGGTCTTGGTCGCGGTGGGCGGTGCCGGCGAAGGCGTGGCGGCGGGTTCGGTCGCCCAGTCCTTGGTCTGGCCGGTGAACAGGGGCTCCTGGAACGGTTCGTTCGGCATGTCCCGGGTGGCCTTGCCCATGAACGAGCGCCAGATATCCGCCGGAGCCGTCTCTCCGGAGACCGTGCCGTGCTGTTCCGCCAGACCTTTCAGTGGCGCGCCGCTGGTGTCGGTCATCATCACCGCCGTCGACAGCCGCGGAACATAGCCGACGAACCATGCCGCGCGGTTGCGGTCCGAGGTGCCCGTCTTACCGGCGACCTCTCGTCCGGGCAGGGCCGCGCGTTGTCCGGTTCCCGAGCGGACGGTCTCCCGGAGCGCGTAGGTCACCTGGGCGGCCTGCTCGCCGGTGAGCACGCGGCGCCCGCGCTTCCGCCAGGGCAGCGGGACCTCCTTGCCCCGCGCGTCGACGATCTTCGTGATGACATGCGGGCGGACGGTCAGACCTCCGTTGGCGAACGTGGCGTATCCCGCCGCCTGGACCGCAGCGGAGACGTTGGCGGTGCCCAGCGCGACACCGACCTGGCCCTTGAACGGCGCGAGCGCGGAATGCGGGACGCCGAGATCCTCGGCGGTGCGCATGACGTTGGGGAGCCCGGCCTCGAACGCCAGCTTGACGTAGCCGGTGTTGACCGAGAGGGCCGTCGCCTTGGCCAGGTCGATGGTGCCGAGCGAGCCGATGCTCTCGTCGTTGGACACCAGATAGCCGGGGGCGGTCATCGGGGTCAACTGCCCGTCCGGCGCGAACTTCCGCGGCGAGACACCGCTCACCAGCGACCGGACGTTGTAGCCGCGCCGCAGCGCCGCCGCCAGCACGTAGGGCTTGAAAGTGGAGGCGGCCTGCGCCACCGGGTTGAAGACGCCGTCGTACTGGCTGCGTTTGGGATCGCCGCCGTAGAACGCCTTCACCGCTCCGTCCCGCGGATCCACCGCGATCAGTCCGGTCCGGACCGTTCCGGGCCAGCGGGGTTCGCCCGCGTCCCGCATCGCCTCCTCGGCGTAGCGCATCCAGCGCTGGTCCAGGCTCGTGTAGATCTTCAGGCGCCCGTTCACCACGCTCTCGATCGGCACGGAGAGTTCGCGCAGCTCGTCCAGAACGCGCTGCCGGACCATCAGGGTCTGGCCGGAGACGCTCACGCCCTGCCATTCGTCCCGGGTCCGGGGGAAGCGCTCCCGGTCGGCCTGCGCGCGGGTCAGCTTGCCCAGGGACACCATCCCGTCGATCACGTACCGCCATCGGGCCCGCAGAGCCCGTGCGGGCGGGTCGTCCCCCTGGCTGTGGAAGTACGCGGGTCGCTGGATCATCGCGGCGAGCAGCGCCGCCTGGGACACCGACAGGTCCCAGACGTCGCGGTCGAAGTACGCCCGCGCCGCCGCCTGGACCCCGGACGCCTGGCGGCCGAAGTAGACGGTGTTGAGGTAGAGGGTGAGGATCTCCTGCTTGCTGCGGTGCTCGTCCAGCTTGAGCGCGACGAAGATCTCCTTGAACTTCCGGTCGAGCGACCGCTTCCGGCTGAGGCCCTTGAAGTAGTTGCGGGCCAGTTGCTGGGTGATCGTCGAACCGCCCTGCGACCCGCCGCCGGACGCGCCCTTCGCCACGGCCCGGACCATGCCCACGGGCGAGATGCCATGCCCTCCGTAGAAGCCGCGGTCCTCGGCGGCGATGACGGCCCACCGCACGTGCTCCGGGATCTGGTCGTACCGGACGCCCTCGCGGTTGGCGCCGAGACGGAACGCGGGCGTGCGGCCGTCGGCGTAGTAGACCGCCGTCCCTTCGTCCGTCACGCCGTCCTGCGGTTCGGTCGGCAATGGCGTGCGCACGTACGCGACGACGACCGTCACGACCAGCAGGAGGCAGAACGCGAGGCAGCCGCAGAGAACACCGCGCACCCAGCGGTACAGCCTCGGCCACCTCCTCCGTAGAGCGCCCCACCCTCGAAAGGCCTGGAGGAGTTTCCGGAGATGGCGGCGGTGGGCGGGCACGGGACGACGATGGGACGGTGTCCGGCGACGCATTCAACCTCATTCGACGTGGGTGTACGGAAATCGGCCGCCACCCAAGGTCGCCACGCGCCGGAGTCCTCACGGCACGTCAGAGAACACGCAAGACCAATGCGAAATCGTCAAAGGCCGACCGGGTGACGCTGCGGAAAAACGCAGCCAAAATCGGTACATGCCACGTCTGTGGCCGGTGGTACCACCGGGACCGGATCCGCGAAGGCGCATCGGCCCGGCGGAGTTCGCTCCACCGTTGATCAACTCAATCACGGCAGAACAGACCCCACAACCGCTTTGCGCAAATCCCCACCCCACCAGGCCACCGCACACGCAAGGCCCACCCACACCTGAAAGCCCGCACCCCTGGTCAGAGCACGATCACCTGGACGCGCCTCCCGATGTCGCCAAGTGACCGAGCCCACACAACGAGACCTCGAATCCTCTCCACCCCGAACGCCGATAGGCCCCTTCAGAGAACGCGGTCCCCCTGCTTGTTGCTCTACCGACGAGACAGCGCCCGTTTGTAGTCGCGCTGGACAGGGTCAGCCTCCATGCGCCGCGCGCGACACCTCCATCACGTCCTATAGGACGGCTGCGCCCCAGTCGCGAATCGTCTGCGCGGTCTCGTCAGTGAGATCAGAGTCGTCCACGTCCGCGGAAGCGAGCCACCGATAGCCGGTGTGCTCGGCCGACAGTATGATCGGCCGCTCATAGTGAGCGATGCCGAAGGTGTATTGCCGAGCCTTGCGTCCGGACCCGGACACGTAATCAAAATTTGTGACGAAGCCGGGGTCCAGAACGAACGGCCCGGTCCAGCCGATCTCTTCGCCAAGTTCCCGGCGCAGCGCGGTGAGGAGGTCCTCGCCGGGCTCGACGCCGCCGGACGGCAGTTCCTCGATGCCGGGCATGAACGCGTCGTCCCCCGAACGGCGCAGGACGAGTATCTCCCCGCCGCGATGGACGACGGCGCCCACCACAAGCTTCTGTACCCCGTCACGCTCCGCATCAGCGATCAAACGTCGCAGGTCTATCCCCGAGGTGGTGGTCACCGAGCGAGCCTAGCCGGGTCGGCGGATGACGTGACGGTGGCGAGGGACTCTCTCAACGCGTCGATCGCGGTGTCAAGGTATTCCTGCCCGGCTGGGCCGTCGTCGGTGGGTACGGCGATTCGCAGGGAGTTGGCGGCCAGGCGCTCGGCTACCTGCGGGTCTGATCGAATGTAGGCGGCCCGGTAGTTGGTGACCGGGGATCTGGGCGCCGTGAAGATCGGGTAGGTGTGCAGAGGCCGCATCGAGTCACATGTGGTGATCTCGCGATACCTCTGCTGGGCGAGCACGCGAAGCAGATCGTCACGAGTAAAGCCGGCAGTTGCCGGTTTGATGGTGAACACGAAGGCATAGAAGGTCGCGACCCGGTCGGCGCCGACGGGAGTGAGTACATCGATGCCGGGGACCCCGGCCAGCAGGTGCACCAACCGTGCGGCGTGGCGTCGCCGCACGGCCAGCCAGCCGTCCAGACGCCGCAGGTACACCTCGGCCATGGCAACCCCGAGCGGATGAGCACGGTACTTGAGCCCAAGGCCGGTTTCGGCGAACCGGTACAGCGGTGATTCCGCCCGCACCCCGGCCAAGGCCCGCTTGTTGAAATGTCCGAGGAGGGTGGCCTTCTCGTACACCTCCTGATGTGGAGTGGTCAGGATGCCGCCTTCGCCGGCGGTGATGGTCTTGCGTCCTTGCAGGCTCCAGCATGCGGCGTCGGCGAGTTCACCGACACTGACCCCCTCACGGACGGCGCCGTGAGCGTGCGAGCAGTCCTCCACCATCATCAGGCCGCGCGCGTCGCACCAGGCCCGTAGCCGTCGGCAGTTCTGCGGATTGCCCCACATATGCGTCACCACCACCGCCTTGGTGCGGTCGTTGACCAGTTCCGCAGCCCGGTCCAGGTCAAGCTCGCCCTGCTCGTCGACATCGGCCAGCACTGGGACCGCACCCAGTTGCAGCAGCGGGGTCGCGGTGGCGAAGAACGTGTAGTCCTGCACGATCACCTCGTCACCCGGACCGAGGCCGAGAGCGTAGTAGGCCGAGTGCAGCGCCGCGGTGCCCGAGGAGGTCAGCAGGCCGTACGGGCTGTGGTGACGGGCGGCGAAGGCGTCCTCGAACCGGGCGATGACGCCTGACCGGTCATAGAGCGAGATGTCGGTGTGCAGTTGCCGAGTGACGGCGGCGGAGACCTCCGCGTCGATCGGCGGCCAGGAAAGCGTCATGACGTGACGCCTTCCAGCGTCGGGGAGGCACCGGAGGCGGGGGACGTTGGGGCGCAGGCGACCGCGATGGGACGATGAAGCCGCACCGAGGTGAAGGCGGCCTCCATGAGCGCGGTCGCGGCGATCCCGGCCTGTGCCTCCATGGCAGTGACCGACCTATCACCGAGGGTCCTGGTGTGATGGCGCAGCATCGCCGCCCACGGGTCGTCCTCGACCGCAGTGAGTTCCACGCATCGGGCCGATCCGCCGGGAACGGCGGTGACCTGGAGCAGGGCTCGGTCCGCGGACACGGTGATCCGGCCGTGCTCGGCGACCAGGTCGACCTCGTCAGCACGTCCCTCGCAGCGGGACAGGTAGACGCTGCCCGCGCAGCCGTCGGTGTGCGTGATCGTCAGGTGGGCACTCTCCTCCACCTCGACGGGTGGACGGTGTGCCGGTGAGGCCGCGGTGACCGCGTACACCGTAGCGGGATGGGCGTGGTGGCGCTCGTAGCGGTCGGCGGTGTGCCTCACGGAGTACCGACCGGTGAGACGGCTGATCAGGTCGAACGCGTGATAGCCGAGGTCGCAGATCGCTCCCCCGCCAGCGCGGTCGGCCGAGGCTCGCCAGGTGCCGGTGTAGTCGCCGGTAGGCCGGGTGATGCGGATCCGGTACGACAGCAGCCGCCCCCATGCCGCCAACCGGTCGGCAGCGATCTGCAGGAGCTGCCCGTGCGGGCGGTGAGCCAGCACCCGCACGTCGCGACCGGTGAGTTGGACGGCGTGCTCCAGGCTGAGAGCGTAGGGCTTCTCCTTCCACACCGCGATGCCATCGTCGGCCAAGCGCAGCGTCAACTCCTGGTGGAGGTCGTGCGGGCAGGCCAACACAGCGACCTCGTACGGCCCAGCGTCCAAAGCCTTGTCCACGTCGGGGAACACCGGGACGACGGACGGCAGGTGCCCGGCGGCCGCAAGCTCGGCGACGCGGGCCGTGGTGGTCGGGTCGGGGTCACAGATCGCCGCGACCTGCAGCGCAGGCCCGGCGCGGCGCAACGCGGGCAGCAGCACGCTGGTCATGCGCTGGCCGGCGCCGACGATCAGGAGCCGCATCTGTCGACCACCCCTTGGCGCGTTGGTGGAGATATTGCTGGTCATCGAGGACCTCCTCAGATTGCCGTCACAGGAGAGGAGATCTGTGATGGCCTCGGTGAAGCCATGCTGAGACGCCTTCATTCATGGTTCATTCACGCCTTCACCGGGATTGGAGGGAGGATCGGGCCATGGCCACCCAAGAGCCCGACGAGTACCCCGTCGGCGAAACCGTGCAGGGCGCGGCGTCGTTCGGCGCGGCCCTGACCCTGTGGCGTGAGCACCGTAGGACGTCCAAGAAGAAGCTGGCCGCCGCGATGGGTTTCGACCCCTCCTACATCAGCCATGTGGAAGCCGGAAGACACGCGGCCGGCGAGGAGTTCGCGCGCAAGGCCGAGAGCGTCCTGAACGCGGGCGGCGCGTTGTGGCGGGCTTGGAGGACCGAGGGGACGGTACGAGCCCCGGGGGCCGCGGTCGTCGAAGGCTTGGTTGTGGACGAGGATCACGCCCGTCTGCACTATGACGGGCGGCTGTACCGCCCTACCCAGCGCCGCCGACTGTTCAATGGCGGCGCCGAGCCGGTCACCCGGTACCTGATGCGGATCAGCGTCGACCGCTACCCCGGCCAGCCTGAGCGCTCCAACGCCCTGTATCGGGCCCGGCCGCTCACCTTTGACGAGCTCGCGCTGACCGCCAGCTGCGACGGCGAGCCGATGAACTGGACGCCGAAGCAGGACCGCGACTCCTTCAAGGAAGCATGGCTGTGCCTGGAGAACGAGCGGGGCCGGTTCCCGCTCTACCCCGGGCAGCGGGCTCTGCTGGAATACGGGTACGCCGTCGATGACCAGCGTTGGGGCCTGTGGTTCCAGCGGGCCGTGCGGCTCCCGACTCGGCACCTGTCGGTCGAGTTGGTCTTTCCCGCAGCCCTCGATCCGATGGTCTGGGGCACTGAGACCTCCACCACCGCTGAGGCCGTGCCACTGCGCACCCCGATCATCCGCAGCGTCACCACGATTCCCGACGAGGTGGGTGAGCAGGTGGTGTTCTCCTGGGCCACCGACGATCCACCGGTGGGTGCTCGCTACCGGCTTGAATGGCGTTTCCGTGCCCGCGACGGCGACGGCGACGGCGACGGCGACGCCGACCAGCCCCGCCCTGAACTGCGCACTGCCAGTGACCGTATGAAGGCCGCCGGCATCGTCCAGCATGGCGACCCCATCCTGTCCAGGGCCGCACGGCTTTTCGACCTGCCCGCCGAGGCCGAGGCGGCGAGCGACGTCCTGGACCGATTGTTCGCCGCGATGCAGCGAGTCCGCGAGCACCATGTGTTCGGCAAGGGGATGGGGCTGGCCGCCCCGCAGATCGGCATCAGCCGCGCCGCCGCGATCGTCCAACCTCCGGACCCCGACACCGAACCGCTCGTGCTCCTCAACCCCCGCGTGATCGGCTCGTCGGCCGAAACCGACGAGCAGTACGAAGGCTGCCTGAGCTTCTTCGACGTGCGTGGTCTGGTCCCTCGACCGCTGCGGCTGGAGGTCGAGCACACCCGCCTGGACGGACAGCGAAGCATCATCGTCCTGGACACCGGTCTCGCCCGCTTGGCGGGACATGAGATCGACCACCTATACGGACGGCTCTACACCCACCGCATGCGCGACGGCGTCGAACCCATCCCCGTCGAGCAGTATCGAGGCACTGGTCAGGCGTGGTCGTACAGGTGAGGCGACGCCCGAACGGCGTGCGGGGAGCTTTTCATTCCGGCCACCATCTGGGTTCCCGTTGAGGGCACCAGTTGGTACAGGCCGTTGCGGCACGCGGGCGACCCGGCCGGGTGGCGAGCGGGGGTCGAGTCGGACCGTTCGGTGATCATCCAGGTGGACGACGGTGCCACCGATCGCGGGGGATGGCCGACCAACTCAAGCAGCGCGCCGCGCATGCCGATGTCCACCAGGCGGCTCCCCCAGGACATCATCCGGGCGACCGACGAGCGATGGGCGGCGGCGGGGAGGCCGGAAGCGTCCCGGTACGGAGTCACGGTGACCCCGGAAACCCAAACCATCTGGCTCGACACCCCTACCAACCCGCAGAGCGAGGGCATGTCCTAGAGCTGACCCGGGGGATAGCCCCATGGTGAGGGCTGGAGGGGGACTCTAACGTCGCGCTGGTGGGCGGCATGGCGACAAGTGGAGGACTCATGAGTTCGCTTACCGCGCGCGACAAGGCGCCTTGGACTGTGACGGCGGCGATCGCGGGGACGTTCGTCCTGCTCGCGGCCCACGTGTTCGCGCTGGTCTATCCGCCGCATGTGCCCGCGGACTTATTCCACGTGGTGTGGGGCACCGCCTTCTGCGGGCTGGCCGTGCTGCTCAGGCGCCCGCGCAACTGGGCCCGGGTGTGGCTGACCGCGCTCATCGCGATTCAGTTCGTGGGCAAGGGCGTGGTGTTCGTCCTGGAAGACCGCACCGGAGTGCTCGTACTGATCGTGGTCGGCTGGACGGTGATGATCGCAGTGCTGGCCTTGCTCTGGGTCCCGCCCTCCGGCCGGTTCTTCGGAAGCGCACCGAGGACGAGCTGACCGAGATCCCTGCCTGAACAAGAGGGGCCTCGACTCATGTCGGGGCCCCTCTTGGGCGACTACAGATCGTGGTTGCCGGACTTGATCCGGTCGAGAAGGCACGCGAGGGCGTCACGGCTGATGCTGAGGTGGGGGGCTTGCGGGGCCTTGCTGTCCCGGAACCGGATCAAGCCACCCAGCGAGGCCAGTTCGACGCAGTCTTGCCCCTCGGTGTAGCTGGAGGTACGCCACCGCGCCTCTGCGACCTGCTCAGTCATGGACTCCCTCTCGTGATGTTGTCTGGTTGCGATAGGTCAAAGTAGCGGCAGCGCTCCCTTGACCGTTGCACAGATCAGAGCGATGTTGCCTCTTGAGGCGCAACTACGCGCAACATTCGGCAGGAGGTCCCGATGGCCGGTCTACGGTTGGTGGCGATCGATCCGGATACGGACGGCGCTCATTGCCCGGCTCTGATCATGGAGGGGACCGGCGACCTCCTGTTCCAGGGAACGCATGTGACGTCGGAGGCCGAACTGTCGGCGGTGGACGGCCTGAGCCCCATCGGTCCAGGCGAGGTCGTGATCCGCATCCCCGCCCGAATGCGGAATGTCCTGTTGAGAGCACTGATGGAGGAAGTTCATGCGGACCCTGGAACTGAGAGGCTTTGACGAGCTGATCGGCGATTGCAGGACGCGAGCGCTCCACCTGGAAATGCGGGACGCCTATGTTCCGTCCGACCCTTCTTTCCGGGCATTCACCGGAGAAGGGCCGGCCTACGACCGAACCCGGCGAGAAGCCGACTGGCACACCCTGATCGCTCCTGCCATAGCCAGGGGTGTGTCGGTACGACGAGCGCGCATCGTATCCGAGCCTGTCACGCCGTACGTAATGTTCGAGCACGCCGTCACGGAGTCGATGAATCTGGCAGCAGGAGAGGAGGTTCGCTGGCTCCCTCGCCGGTACACCAGCGACCTGGCGTTGCCCGGAAATGACTTCTGGCTGTTCGATGACGGCCTTGTTCGCTTTCACCACTTTGCTGGCGACGGGGAGCACATCGAGGACGAGCTGACCGATGACCCTGATGCGGTCAAGCTATGCGCGTCGGCCTTCGAAGCCGTGTGGGAGCGGGCCATCGACCACCACGAGTACCGGATCAGCTAACGCCCCCGAAGCCGGGGTAGGTCGCTGCCATGCCATCGTCGCCCTCGCCGTCCTCCAGTGTCCAACGTGCACGTCAGTCACTCGCGGACAGGCTCCGCGAGCTTCGCCAAGCCGCCGAGTTGTCAGGGACGGACCTCGCCGCCGCCGTCGGCTGGCACAAGAGCAAGGTCAGTCGCATCGAGAAGGCCGTGCAACCGGTCACCCAGGCCGATATCCGGGCATGGTGCGACGCCTGCAATGCCCAGGAGCAGGCGGACGACCTCACAGCATCGCTTCGGGCCGCCGAGGGCGGCTACGTCGAGTGGAGGCGTTTGGAACCAACGGGGCTGCGGAAGCTACAGGAGTCCTACGTCCCGCTGTACGAGCAAACCCGGTGGATGCGTGTCTACCAGCCCCACGTCATCCCTGGCCTGTTCCAAACCGCCGGGTACGCGCGGGCCTTGCTGGGCGCCATCACCGAGTTTCGCAACATACCCAACGACGTCGAAGCCGCAGTAGAGGCAAGACTAGGTAGGCGTCGTGTCCTGACGACGGGCGGCCATACGTTCGTGTTCCTGATCGAACAATGCGTCCTCGACTACCGGATTGGCGAACCCGAGGTGATGGCCGACCAGCTCCGCCATTTGTTGCAGGACATGTCCCTGCCATCGGTTTCTGTGGGCATCATCCCAGCGGACGCACCTCGCCCGATGTGGGCCACCGAAGGATTCACCGTCTACGACACCTCGCAAGTCCAGATCGAACTCCTCACGGCCAACGTCACCGTCAGCGTGCCGAGCGAGCTGAACACCTACTTCAAGGCCTTCGACGAGCTGTCCGCACTCGCCGTCTACGGCTCGGCGGCCCGCGAGTTGGTCGCCGCGTCCCTGAGAGCACTCGGAGCCGGCTGAAGCACAACTGCGGCGCAACAGCGCGCAACGTCATGGACCAGCGCCTCAACGATGGGTCAGTGTCTCATCACACAGAGTCGCCGACACGAAGCCGGAGGTAGTGGCCATGTCCCTCAGCAGCCACCGCAGCAGCGACATTCCGCACATTGATGCGGCTGATCCACTTCCGGGTGCCGGAGAGCGGGTGGGGCGCTGGGCGGAGCCTTATCAGCGGGCTGAAACGGAAATGTGGGTGGTCCACCTTCGGCTTCCCGAGTTGCTGGGGGATGACGTCCGTCTGGTGGACACTCTCACTGCTACTAACAGGGAAACCCTCTCTGCGCTAATGGAGCAGCAGGACGCTCTGGCCGCCGATGCCGGGCTGCGGGTGAGTGAGACATGACCGCGCGGCTGAGTGGGCGACGGGTCGCGGCGCAGGCTTCTTCGCTTCCGGCGGTGCGGCACAAGGTGGCCAGTACGCCGAGTGTGCTGCCGGATGTGCGGTGTCTGGTGCGGGCGGCGGCGGTGGGCTACGGCATCGAGGGCGAGACGGCCGAGGATGCTGTGCTTGTTGCCAGTGAGTTGGTCACCAACGCCATTCGGGCGAGTGCGTGGCCGATTGCTTTGCGGATGTTCGTGTCCAAGGACGGGTTCCACATCGAGGTCCACGACTTCTCCAGGAAGAAGCCCAGGAAGAGCGAACCCGATCTGACGATGCCGTCTGAGCCGGTGCCCGATGACGCACCCGATCCGCATGGGTGGGGCATGGGCATCGTGGAGACCCTGTCCCGGCGCCATGGCGTGCGGATTGAGCGCGGCGGCAAGACCGTGTGGGCCGTGCTGCGCATCGCCTCTGGCCGACGTCCCTGAACTCCTCCGGGCACACCGCGTCCGCTATCGGCGGCTGGGGAGTCGGCCTGGCGGAGGCCCCGCCGGTGTGCCCGGAGGTCCAACCCCCCTAAGGAGACCTCCATGCCACGACAGACACCTGAATACGAAGTCCTACTGACTCCGGCGGAGGTGGCCACCATGTTCCGGGTGGACGCCAAGACCGTCACGCGGTGGGCGAAGCTGGAGAAGATCCCCTACGTCTGGACGCTGGGGGGTCACCGGCGCTACCCCGAAAGGCCGTCCGCGCGCTGCTCGCGCAGGGGGCTACGCAGCGCGAGGTTCAGGCGTAGGGAAGGTGGCCTGATCGGCGTTGTTAGGGGGTGGAGGCGGCAGACGGTATGGTTACGGCGGGTTAGTGGCGCCTTGGGCGTTCTTGGTGTGATCTACATCTACTCATCCCGGGCCCTTGCGGGCCGCGTGACGGCTTCTTCGCAGGTCAGTGGGCCTTGGCGGGCGCTGATAGGCGCTTCCTATCGATCTCTTGGGATAGATCGATTTCTCTTTTCATGGGGGCTGCGGCACGCTGAGTGACATCAGCCGCCGGCCCCCGCCAGCGCCTGGCGGCCTCCCATCACCTTTTTCTGCCTCGGGTCAGAGGCAGTTCATCTCGTAGACGAAGGAGCCTGCGTGCTTACTGTCGGTGACCAGTTCCCCGAGTACGAACTGACCGCCTGCGTCTCGCTGGACCCGGACAACGCGTTCGAGACGATCAACCACAAGACCTACGAGGGCAAGTGGCGCGTCGTCTTTTTTTGGCCGAAAGACTTTACTTTCATCTGCCCGACTGAAATCGCCGAGTTCGGGCGGCTGAACGAGGACTTCGCCGACCGCGACGCGCAGGTGCTCGGCGCGTCCATCGACAACGAGTTCGTCCACTTCGCGTGGCGCAAGGACCACCCCGACCTGCGCGAGCTGCCGTTCCCGATGCTCTCGGACCTGAACCGTGAGCTGGTCGAGGCGCTCGGCATCCTCACCGAGGACGGCGTGGCGCAGCGGGCGACGTTCATCGTCGACCCGAACAACGAGATCCAGTTCTCCATGGTGACCGCCGGCTCCGTCGGCCGGAACGTCACCGAGGTGCTGCGGGTCCTCGACGCCCTCCAGAGCGACGAGCTGTGCCCCTGCAACTGGAACAAGGGCGAGGACACCCTCGACGCCACCAAGCTGCTGGCCGGGGTCTGACCCTGCCGACGGTACGGCCGGCCGCGCCCGCCGCGGCCGGCCGTTTCTGATCGAGAGGACGCATGATCATGAGCGTTGACGCGCTGAAGTCCGCCCTTCCCGGGTACGCCAAGGACACCAAGCTCAACCTGGGCTCGCTGACCTCCACCTCGCAGCTCACCGACCAGCAGCTGTGGGGGACGGTCCTCGCCTGCGCGTTCGCCACGCGCAGCGCCGTCGTCCTGCGGGAGCTGGCCGAGGACGCGGCCGACCACCTGTCGGCGGAGGCGTTCGAGGCGGCCAAGGGGGCCGCGTCGATCATGGCGATGAACAACGTCTACTACCGCGCGACCCACCTCATCGGCGACGACGCCTACGCGACGCTGCCCGCCAAGCTCCGGATGTCGATCATCGGCAGGCCCGGGGTGGACAAGCTCGACTTCGAGCTGTGGTGCCTCGCGGTGTCGGCGGTCAACGGCTGCGGCCGGTGCCTGGAGTCGCACGAGAAGGTGCTGCGCGACGGTGGGCTGTCGCGCGAGCTGATCCAGGAGGCGCTGCGCCTGGCCGCGGTGGTCAACGCGACCGCCGCCACGCTGGACGCCGAGGCCGTGCTGGCCCCCGCCGGGGTGTGAGCGACGACGAAGGCCCGGACGCTCGCGTCCGGGCCTTCCGTCATTCCCACTCGATGGTGCCCGGGGGCTTGGACGTGATGTCCACCGTGACCCGGTTGACCTCGCGGACCTCGTTGGTGATGCGGGTGGAGATCCGCTGGAGCACCTCGTAGGGGAGCCGCGCCCAGTCGGCGGTCATCGCGTCCTCGCTGGTCACCGGGCGCAGCACGACCGGGTGGCCGTAGGTGCGCAGGTCGCCCTGGACGCCGACGGACCGCACGTCCGCCAGCAGGACGACCGGGAACTGCCAGATGTCGCGGTCGAGCCCGGCGCGGGTCAGCTCCGCGCGGGCGATCGCGTCGGCGTCGCGGAGGATGTCGAGGCGTTCGCGGGTGACGGCGCCGATGATGCGGATGCCGAGGCCGGGGCCCGGGAACGGCTGCCGCCACACGATCTCGGCCGGCAGGCCGAGCTGCTCGCCGAGCGCGCGGACCTCGTCCTTGAACAGCGTGCGCAGCGGTTCCACCAGCGTGAACTGGAGGTCGTCGGGCAGGCCGCCGACGTTGTGGTGCGACTTGATGTTGGAGGTGCCGGTGCCGCCGCCCGACTCGACCACGTCCGGGTAGAGCGTCCCTTGGACGAGGAACCTGACCGGTTCGGTCTCGCCCTCGACGATCTCCCGCGCCGCCTGCTCGAAGACGCGGATGAACTCGCGGCCGATGATCTTGCGCTTCTGCTCGGGGTCGCTGACGCCGTCGAGGGCGGCGAGGAAGCGCTCCTGGGCGTCCACGACGTGCAGGTTCACGCCGGTCACCGCGACGAAGTCCTTCTCGACCTGCTCGGCCTCGCCCTTGCGCAGCAGCCCGTGGTCGACGAACACGCAGGTCAGCTGGTCGCCGATGGCGCGCTGGACGAGCGCGGCGGCGACGGCGGAGTCGACACCGCCCGACAGCGCGCAGATCGCGCGGCCGGTGCCGACCTGCTCCCGGACGGCCTCGATCGACTCGTCCGCGATGTTGACCATCGTCCAGTTCGGACGGCACCCGGCGCCCTCGTACAGGAACCGCCGCAGGATCTCCATGCCGTGCTCGGTGTGCAGGACCTCGGGGTGGAACTGGACGCTGAAGAACCCGCGCTCGCGGTCTTCCATACCGGCGACGGGCGTCACGTCGGTGCTGGCGGTGACGGTGAAGCCCTCCGGGGCGGCGCTGACGAAGTCGCGGTGCGACATCCACACCGCCTGCTCGTGCGGCAGCCCGGCGAACAGCATGCCCGGCGCGGTGACGGCGACGGTCGCGCCGCCGTACTCGGCGACGTCGGAGTTCTCGACCGTCCCGCCGAGGGCCCGCGCCATCACCTGGTGGCCGTAGCAGATCCCGAACGTGGGGACGCCGAGGTCGAACAGGCCCTCGGGCGCGGCGGGGGCGCCCTCCTCGTACACCGACGCGGGGCCGCCGGACAGGATGATCGCCTTCGGCCGCTTGGCCAGCATCTCGGCGGCGGGCATCGTGGACGGCACGATCTCGCTGAACACATGGCACTCGCGGACGCGCCGCGCGATGAGCTGCGCGTACTGCGCGCCGAAGTCGACGACGAGCACGGTGTCAAAGGACTGGTCTGCGGCCACCAACAACGCCTTTCGCACGGGCCGGAAGGGTTCCCCAGTCTACGGGCGCCTGCCTGCGCCGATGTCGCCGCCCCCGGACACGTCCGCCACTTAGCGAAACTGGCCGATAACGGTCAGCGATCATTTACCTTGATCACACGCGCAGCAGTACTTCGCTCTGATACCTGTTGATGACACCGTGTGCTCGGCCGGTTCCCGTCCGCGTTCGTTCGTCCCATTCCAGGAGTGTCGTGAAGCTGCTCGCCGCCGCCCTGATCGCCGCCCTCGTCCCCGCCGTCCCGTCCATGCAGGCCGCTCCGGCGGGCGCGCCGGGCCCGGGCACGGCGGCGGCCGGACGCGCGGACTGCGCGTCCCCCGAGGCCCGGCTCCGGCCCGGCGCCCAGGTCCGCGAGCGCAACGACCTGACGCCGGGGCAGGCCGCCGCCACCGAACGCGGCCTGGACCGGATCCTCACCCGGCTCGGCCTCGCGGGGCCGGGCGCGCCGGCGTCCCCGCGCGCCGCCAAGCGGCTCGCGGCGCCGATCAACGTGCCGGTGTACTTCCACGTGCTGCACGACGGCGCCAGCGGGAACGTGTCCGACGCGGGGATCAGGCGGCAGATCACCGTGCTGAACGACTCCTACGGCGGACGCAACGGCGGCGCCGACGCCGACGTCACGTTCAGGCTCCAGGCGATCGACCGGACCGACAACGCCCAGTGGTACGCCGACCCCGAGCGGTACGAGCGCACCTACAAGCCGCGGCTCCGCAAGGGCGGCAAGAACACCCTGAACCTCTACAGCGCCTACATCGGCGGCGACCTGCTCGGCTGGTCGACCTTCCCGTGGAAGTACAGGTCCGAGCCCGAGATGGACGGCGTCACCATCCACTACGCCAGCATGCCGGGCGGCTCGATCGAGCACTTCAACAAGGGGTTCAGCGCCACCCACGAGGTCGGCCACTGGCTCGGGCTCTACCACACCTTCCAGGACGGCTGCGGCGGCATGGGCGACCGGGTCGCCGACACGCCCGCCGAGCGCGACCCCACCAACGGCTGCCCGTCCGGCAAGGACACCTGCCCCGCCCCGGGCGAGGACCCCGTCCACAACTACATGGACTACAGCTACGACACCTGCATGACCTCCTTCACCCCCGGCCAGGCGACCCGCGTCCACAAGTCCTGGGCCGCCTACCGCGCCTGACCGACCCGCTCGACGCAGGCCCGCGCCGCGCACGGGCCTGCGTAGCGCGCGACAAGGGCGCCCCTGGCAGGACAGCAACGACCCGGGCAAGGGGCCGTGCGGGCGCGCCCCAGACATGCGGCGGCCCTCCGGTGCGGGTCGGCGGGCGGTGCAGCGGGGCGAACGCGGCCGGTCAGCGGGTCCGGTAGGCGGATCGCAGGCGGGCCGCGCCGGGTTCGGGTAGGCGGCGGACCGCTTCGCGGAACGTCACGCCCGAGATCGTCGCGATGTGCTCGTCGACCCAGGCGGTCACCCAGGCCGGGTCGCGTTTGGAGTGCTCGCGCAGGACCCAGCCGAGGGCCTTGCGGATGAAGAACTCCTTCTCGCCGATCAGCGCCTCGCCGAAGCGTGCCAGGCGGTCGAGGTCGGGCTCGCCCGTCCGGACGCCGGGGAGCAGCGCAAGCATCGCCGTCCGCCGGATCCACATGTAGGGGTCGCCGACCCACGCGTCCAGCACGACGCCCAGGTCCGGGTCGCGGACGACCAGCGCGCCGACCACCTTCTCGGCGAGGTGGTCGACGTAGACCCAGCTCACCGAGTCGCGGATGAGCCGCTCCGCGACCGGCAGGTCGCGGGCCTGAAGGACGTTCACCCGCCTGGACAGCACCTCGATCGCCGCCATCCGCGCCTCGTGCACCGGGCGGCCGCCCTCCGACGCCGTCCACAGGGTGTGGACGAGCGCCAGCAGGTCCTCCCGCGACGGCTCGCGGCGCACCGCGGAATGGGCCACCTTGCGCAGCGCCGGAACGGGCACGCCGATATGCGCGAGGTCGCTCTTGAGGTAGCGCCGCTCGCTCTCGGCGCGGGACGCCTCGCCCAGCGCGCGCAGCTCGGCCAGGACGCGCGCCGCCTCCCCCTCCACGTCCACGTCCACGTCCACGTCCATGGACGTCACGCTACGCCCCGCCGCCGACAGCCCTGACAGCCCCGCACGGCCTCCCGCTACGGCGCCGAATTCGGCAATGTATGCGCTGGTTCGTCCAGGATTGCCAAAGACGCCGCAGGTATTGCCTACCAACCTGGTTCCAGCGACAACTCCGCTCCCCCGCGCGCGTCCCCACCGCGCCCGCTCCCAAGGAGTTTCATGAAACGCGCTGGAATCACGACCGCGATCGGCATGCTCGCCGCGTTCACCGCGTACGCGCCCGCCGCCACGCCCGCCCTCGGCACCGCCGCCGCGTCCACGTCGGCCAATGCTCGCACGAGCGACTGCGCCCCCCAGAACATGCAGGCCAGGGTGCGCGCCGGGGCGCACGTGACCGAGCGCAACCAGCCCGGGGCCGCCAGGGTCGCGGCCATGGAGAAGGACTTCCGGAGCCGGTTCGCCGCGTCCGGCGGGACGGCGAAGGCCATCAACGTCAAGGTGCACTTCCAGGTCGTCTACGGCAGCGCGGGCAACCTGTCGGACGCGACGATCACAAAGCAGATGGACGTGCTCAACAAGGCGTACGCGTCCAGCGGCGTGACGTTCACGCTCGCCGAGACCAAGCGGACGAACAACGCGACCTGGTTCGGCGACCCCGAGCGCAACGAGTCGGCGATGAAGAACGCCCTGCGCGCGGGCGGCGCGCAGGACCTCAACCTCTACACCGGCAACCTCGCCGGCGGCCTGCTCGGATGGGCGACGTTCCCGGCCGACTACCGCTCCAAGCCCAAGCTGGACGGCGTCGTCATCCACTACCAGAGCGTGCCCGGGGGCTCCCTCACCAACTACAACGAGGGCGACACCGCGACCCACGAGGTCGGGCACTGGCTGGGCCTGTTCCACACGTTCCAGGGCGGATGCAACGGCGCGGGCGACGAGGTGGCCGACACCCCGGCCGAGCAGAGCCCCGCGCAGGGCTGCCCGACCAACCGCGACACCTGCACCTCGCCGGGTGTGGACCCCGTCCACAACTACATGGACTACGGGTACGACTCGTGCATGACGGAGTTCACGGCCGGCCAGAACCAGCGCATGGCCGCGCAGTGGGCCGCCTACCGCAACTGATCGTGTGATCCCGGCCCGGGGCGGTCGCCGCCCCGGGCCGGGTTCCGCACGGGGATCGTGGTGAACAGCGCCGCCGGGGCGCTCGGAGGCACGACCGGATTCCGCGGCGGGACGGCCGCGACGCGGCGGTAGCCGAAGCCGAGTTCGGGACGCGGGTCGTCCTCGCCGAGGTTGGGCCAGAGCGCCATCGCCCGCTCGGCCTGCGCGGTGATCGTGAGGGACGGGTTGACGCCGAGGTTCGCCGACACCGCCGAGCCGTCCACGATGTGCAGGCCGGGATATCCGTAGACGCGGTGGTAGGGGTCGATGACGCCGGACTCCGGGGAGTCGCCGATCACGCAGCCGCCGAGGAAGTGCGCGGTCATCGGGACGTCGAACAGGTCGCCCCAGGTGCCGCCCGCGATGCCGCCGATCTCCTCGCCGACCAGGCGGGTCGCCGTGTGGCCCTCGGGCAGCCAGGTCGGGTTCGGCTCGCCGTGCCCGGCGGACGCGCGGACGTCCCATCCGAACGGGCCCCGGCGCGGCCGGAGGGTGATCGAGTTGTCGCGGGTCTGCATGACGAGCGCGATGACGGTCCGCTCCGACCAGTTCCGCACGTCCAGGAGCTGGAGGACGTCGCGGGGCCGCCGCGCCGCCGCGCGGGCGAACTTCAGCAGTCGCGGCGTGTGCGGTTCGCCGGGGCGGTCGCCGTCCACCAGCAGGGTCTGGAGGCCCGCGAGCAGGTTCGAGCCGCGCCCATAGCGGACGGGCTCGATATGGGTGTCGGGCGTGGGATGGAACGATGACGTGATCGCCACACCTGCGGAGTAGTCGGGGCCCGGCTTGCCGCGCCGCCGTCCCGCGCCGAGGATCGCCTCGGAGTTCGTCCTGGTCAGCGCGCCGAGCCGGTCGGACAGGTCCGGGAGGACGCCGGTCACCCGCAGCTTGTGGAGGAGCTTCTGCGTCCCGTAGGTCCCGGCGGCGAGGACGACCTGCCGCGCCGTCAGCGTCCTGCGGTTGCGTCCGAACGACCCCGTCCGGACGATCTGGACCTCGTACCCGCCACCGGCCAGCGGCGCGACGCGTGTGACGCGGCTCAGCGGCATCACCCGCGCGCCCGCGCGCTCGGCCAGGTAGAGGTAGTTCTCGGTGAGCATGTTCTTCGCGCCGTGGCGGCAGCCGACCATGCATTCGCCGCACTCCATGCAGCCTCGGCGGCGCGGACCGGCGCCGCCGAAGTAGGGGTCGGCGCTCTCGATGCCGGGGCCGCGCCCGAAATGGACGCCGACCGGGGTCCGCACGAACGTGCCGCCCACCCCCATCCGGTCGGCGACCTTGCGCATGACCTCGTCGGCCGCCGTGACGGTCGGGTTCCGCACGACGCCGAGCATCCGCTCGGCCTGCTCGTAGAAGGGTGCCAGCTCGTCGCGCCAGTCGGTGATGTGGGCCCACTGCCGGTCCTTGAAGAACGGCTCCGGCGGCACGTAGAGCGTGTTGGCGTAGTTGAGCGACCCGCCGCCGACGCCCGCGCCCGCCAGCACCAGGACGCGGCTCGACCGCGCGCCGCGGATGAGGTGCATCCGCTGCATGCCCGTCAGGCCGAGGCCGGGCGCCCACAGGTACCGCGCGATCCGCCAGTTCGTCCTGGGCAGCGCCGGGTAGCGGGATCCGGGCGCGCCCGCCGGGTTCGTGTCGAAGCGGCGGCCCGCCTCGATCACGCCGACCCGGTAGCCCTTCTCGGTCAGCCGCAGCGCCGCGACGCCGCCGCCGAACCCCGACCCGACGACGAGGACGTCGAAGTCATACCGCACGACTGTTCCTATTTGATCCGAAGCCACTTCATGATCTTGACACCGCCGGCCATCAGATCGGCGAACTTCTCGTAACCGAGGCCGCCGGGCGGCTCAAGGTCCATCAGATGTTGGCTCGCCACGGTCTTGACCTCGGTGAACCGGAGCATGCCCTCGGAGCCGTGCCGGCGTCCGACGCCCGACTGCTTCATGCCGCCCATCGGCGCGTCGTGCGAGGCGTAGGCAGCGCCGTAGCCGTCGTTGACGTTGACGGTGCCCGCCTGGAGCCGGGCCGCGACGCGGCGTCCGGCGGCGGCGTCGCGCGTCCACACCGAGGCGTTCAGGCCGTAGGGGCTGGCGTTGGCGCGCTCGACGGCCTCGTCCAGGTCGCGGTACCGGTAGACGGCGACGACCGGGCCGAACGTCTCCTCGGCGCACAGGTCCATGTCGGCGGTGACGTCCGCGAGGACCGTCGGCGCGTAGAACAGGGGGCCCACGTCCGGCCGCGCCTTCCCGCCCGCCAGGACGGTCGCGCCCTTCTCGACGGCCTGCTCGACGTGCCGCGTCACGCCCTCCAGCTGGCGCGCGTGGGTCAGCGAGCCCATGTCGGCGTCGAAGTCGAGGCCGGTGCCGAGCCGCATGCCCTCGACCAGTTCCACGAACCGGGGGACGAAGCGGTCGTAGACGTCCTCGTGGACGTAGAGCCGCTCGATCGAGATGCACAGCTGCCCGGCGTTGGTGAAGCAGGCGCGGACGGCGCCGCGCGCGGTGCGCTCGACGTCGGCGTCCGCCATCACGATCATCGGGTTCTTGCCGCCGAGCTCCAGCGAGTACCCGACCAGCCGGGGCGCGACCTTCGCCGCGATGGCCCTTCCGGCGCGGGTGGACCCGGTGAAGGCCACGTAGTCGGCGCCCTCGACCAGCGGATCGCCGATCTCGGACGGGTCGCCGACGACGACCTGCCACAGCTCGGGCGGCAGCCCGAGGTCGACCAGCAGGTCCCTGACCCACAGGCTCGACAGGCACGTCTGCGTGTCGGGCTTGTGGACGACCGCGTTGCCCGCCATCAGCGCGGGCAGGATGTCGCCGGGGCCGAGCGTGATCGGGTAGTTCCACGGCGAGACCAGCCCGACGACGCCCTTCGGGTGCCGCAGCTCCTGGACGCGGGTGAGCCCCGGCACCATGCCCTGCCTGCGGCGCGGCCGCAGCAGCCGCCCGGCGCGGCGCGCGTAGTAGAGCGAGCACAGCGCCACGTCGAGGAACTCCTCCGTCGCGTGGCGGCGCGCCTTGCCGGTCTCCAGTTGCAGGACGTCGAGCAGCTCCGCGCGCCGCGCCACGAGCGCGTCCGTCAGCCGCAGGAACGGCTTGACCCGCTCGCGGACGGGCAGCGCCGCCCACGTCCGCTGGGCCTCGCGCGCCCGCTCGTAGGCGCGGCGCACATCGACCGCGTCCGACAGCGGGACGGTCGCGAGCGGCTCACCGGTGAAGGGCGCGACGACCGTCGCCGTGGCGGCGCCGCCGGAGACGATGTGCGAGGTCAGCCGGGCGATACGAGCGTCGGAAAGGGTGCGCTCCCCCTGGGCGGGGGCCGTCGGGGATGCCATGGAGCCAGCGTATGGTCCCCGGCCGTCCATTGCTACCCACAAGTAACGAGGCGGTTGTACGGGTATGCGTGAGCTGCCCCGGTTTCGTCGGCGGGGGCACCGAAGCGGACCGTTCCAACACCGTCCGACTTGGGCAACTCGGCGAATGACCATGTGCGGCCGGTGTATCCCGGACAGCAGGAGGAGAAACCGGCGTCGCCCCCCGAACGTTCGCTGCCGCCCGTCCCGGGGCGCGCCCGACCCCCCGAAGGGAAGTGCGCATGAGCGACACCCACGGACCGCCCGAGGGTGACGGACGTGTCCGGGGCGCCCCGCCGTCCGGGACGGGCGGCAGACCGCCGGACCCCGCCGTCCCGCCCGCGCGGCGGGGGCGGCGCGAGCAGACCCGCGCCCGGCTCCTCGGCGCCGCCGAACGCCTCTGGGCCGAGCGCGGCATCCACGGCGCCTCGCTGGACGACATCGCGGCGGCGGCCGGGCTCACCAAGGGCGCCGTCTACTCCAACTTCGCGGGCAAGACCGACCTGCTGCTCGCCCTGCTCGACCGCTTCACCCACGACCGCGCCGGGCACGGCGTCCTGGACGACCTCGAATCGGCGGCACCGGACGACGCGGAGTCGCCCTACACCGAGGTGGAGGAGCGCGCCCGGCGGATCGCGTTGCTGATGGTCGAGTTCTGGCTGTACGGCATGCGCGACTACGCGGCGGGCTGGCGGATCGCCGACTGGTACGCCGAGCGCCGCGCCCACCTGGCGCGCGACCTCCCCGAGGCGGGCGGCGTCGCGGCCGGCGACCGCGCCGTCCTGGCGCTGGCGATGGAGATCGGGCTGCCCTTCCAGCACCTTCTGGACCCCGAGCGCGTCCCCGCGCATCTGCAATCCGTGGGTCTGGAACTGCTCCGCGAAACCTGACCGGCATGGGCCGCCGCGTCGCCCGGGATTCCTTCTTCTGCCATTTCTGGAGCGAAACAACTACTATCCAGACATAGCGGCTAAAGGCCGATTCCGTCCCCGGGGGGTCTGTCCCGACGTGCCCGACCCTCCGCGCGAGCCCATCACCCGGCTGGTGAGGCGGCTCCGGAGGAGGTCGGCGCGGGACGCGGGAGCGGGTCCCTGGCTCCGGATCGGGGTCAAGGCGGCGGTGCTCGGCGGGCTCCTCGCGCTCTACGACCCGCTCAACCGGGGCCCGGCGCGCTGGTCGCCCGAGATCCCGCTGGACGAGCACATACCGCTGGTCAAGCAGATGGTGGTCCCCTACGTCTCGGTGCTGGCGCTCGGGCCGCTCACCCTGCTGTTCCTGCTGGTCACCTCGGTGCGGCTGGCACGCTCCATGATCATCTCAGGCATCCTGCTGCTGGTCGCCGCCTACCCGTTCTACGTGTTCGCGCAGACGCACATGACGCGTCCCGAGGTCACCGGCGACGACGTGTTCGCCGGGCTGCTGCGCGCGGTGTACGGCGGGGACGACGCCTACAACTGCTTCCCGAGCCTGCACACCGGCTTCTCGGTGATCATCGCGGTGCACTGGCTGCGCTACGACCGGCGCGCGGGCGGGCCCGTCGCGCTCTGGTGCGCGCTGATCATCGCCTCCACGCTGCTCGTCCGCCAGCACTACATCGCCGACATGCTCGCCGGGCTGGCGGTCGCGGCGCTCGCCTGCTGGACGGCGCTCCGCGTCGTCGGGCCGCCTCAACTCTCCGAGCGGGCCAGCTCGCCCTGAAGGAACACGTGCTGGAACTGGTACACCGGCCCCACCCTGCGCAGGACGCCCCGGCGGTGCGCCTCGTCGAGGAAGTCCATCAGCCGCCAGGGCGGCGGCGTCTTGCCCCGGGGCCACAGGAGCATCGTGTAGAGGAACAGGTGCACCGACGCGACCACCCCCGCCCGCCCCTTCGCCGACCTCAGCGCGAGCACCCACGGCAGCCCGTACAGCAGCCCGCCGCACAGTGCGCTGCACACGCCGAACACGACGCCGATCACCGGATGCACCAGGAACCAGCCCACGCCGCCGCTGGTCAGCCCGTAGGCGAGGCCGAAGAACAGGACGACGCGCCGGTCGCGGCGCAGCAGCATGCGGGGGCTGCCGATCCGGACGGTGGCGTCCGGCTGGGCACCGCTGTAGGCCAGCCCGAGAGGGACGCCGACGACCGAGCCGACGAGGATCGCGCCCCCGGCCCCGCCCAGCAGGAAGCCCGTCACTCCCCCGCACAGGGCGGCGAGCAGGCTGCCGAGCAGCATGGTCTGCCACTTGCCCTGCCAGCCGAACTGGAGTTCGGACGGGATCGGCAGGTTCCGCGCCGCCGGGACGGCCATCCCCACGCCGCCGATGGCCGCCGCCACCCCGCCGGCCGCCACCCCCGTCGCCGGCCCCCATTTGAGCCAGGTCACCGCCCCGAACGACAGCCCCGCCGTCGCGGCGGCGATCCCCCCGCCCAGCAGCGCCGCCAGCATCCGCTGGCTGCGGCCCGCCAGCTCGGGCAGCGTCCACCACGCGATGTTGGCCATCTCCCGCTCGTTCATCCCCACCGCGATGAACCGCAGCCAGCGGCGGGCGTCGGCGCCGTGCCAGCCGCCGCGCCGGTCCCGCTCGGGAAGCTCGGGGAAAACGGCCGGGACGAGCCGCCGTAAGAGGTGGTCGCGAATGGTCTCGGCGTCGGGGAATCGGTCCGTCCGAAGCAGCTCGTCCGGACCGGTGTCCGGTGCCTTGTAGACCTCCCGGGCCAGCGCCACCATCAACGGCGTGGACAGCGCCTCGGCGAGCCGCCCCTCCGGCTCCTCGCGCAGCGCCGTGAAGACCGGCCGCCAGCGGGAAAGGCCGTCCATCATCCCCGAGAGGTAGTCGACGACCTTCTGCGGATTGAGGTCCTGGAGTTCGACCTGCCGCGCGTCGCGGATCGGCGCGCGGTCGCGCGTGGCGTGGCGGAACTGCTCGGAACGGCAGGTGACGATCAACCCGGGAAGCCACACGAGGGCCTCGTTGATCTGGTCGATGGGGTCGGGGCGCAGCGCGCCGCCGGGGGCGTCCCAGCTCAGCTCGTCGAGGCCGTCCAGGACCGGGAGCACCCGCCGCGTGCTCAGCAGCCGCTCGATCGTGTTCGGCGGATATCTGCCGCGGTTGCGCAGGAACAGGAACTGCATTCCGAGTTCCTGTTCCAGCCATTTCATGAGGCCCTGCTCGTGCGGCACCCAGTTCGCCAGCGACAGTTTGACCGGGACCGGCCCGCGGCCGGTCTCGGTGCGGCGCCGCACCAGGTCGAGCGTGAGCAGGACGGCGAGCGACGTCTTCCCCGTGCCGGGCTCACCGGTGATCACCAGCCGCCTGGAGCCGGACGCCTCGAACGCGTCCATCATCGTGGGGATGTCGACCACGGTGTCCTCGTCGAAGCCGGACAGCGTCCACCGGAACGGCACCAGGCCCGCGTGCAGGTCGAGCCGCCGCACGGCCGCCTCGCGGTGCCAGTCCTCGTCGACGAGCTCGGCGAGCTGCGCGGCGACGGCGTCGAGATCGTCCTCCGGCCCGAGATCGGCCCTGGCCTGGAGGATCAGCCAGATCACCACCACCACGGCCAGCAGGACCAGCGTCCACGGCCAGTTCCGCTGCCCCCACCCCTCGAAGGGCTTGGACGCCACGCCCATCAGCACCCCGACGACGAGCGAGAGCGCCAGCGACACGATCGCCAGGCGCGCCGACTCGCCCCTGCGGCGGCTCACCCGCGCCCACCACCACGGCTCCCGCCGTCCGCCACGACACGCGCCCCCTCGGAGTCTCGTCCGTCGCCGGCCGTGAAGCACCGTAAGCGCGCGGTCAGCCGCTGTCCATGCCTTCGGACACAGAGGTCAATTTCGGGCATGAATAAGAGCTAAGAGACCCTCGTCCCCAGTTGTCCGCAAGTGCCACGCCCATCGCCGCGATCGCGTCCGAAGGCGGGTACGAGCGAAGCGAGGACCTGATCGCAAAGCGAGCCGCCAGGCGGGTTCGGAGCGACGCGGCGATCGCACGCGGTGCCCGCCGAAGGAAGGCGCTCCGCGCCTGACGCCGAGGGCGCCGCCACGGTCACGGCGTGGCGGTGGGGACGATGTCGGGGGCGCCCAGGCGGCTGGCGGCGGCCTCCTGGTCGTCGTCCTGGGTCTGGGAGGCGCGCTCGGCCTGGACGCGCTTGCGGTAGTACTCGATCTCGCGGTCGCGCTGCTTCTTGGACCAGCCGAGGACGGGCGCGAGGAGGTCGGCGGCCTCCTGGACGACGCCGACGCCGCGGTCCCAGGTCTCGATCGAGATGCGGGTGCGGCGGGCGAGGACGTCGTTGAGGTGGCGGGCCCCCTCGTGGCTGGCGGCGTAGACGATCTCGGCGCGCAGGTAGTCGTCGGCGCCGGTGAGCGGCTTGGCGAGGTCGGGCTTGCCCTTGATGAGCGTGAGCAGGTCGTCCACCAGCGTGCCGTAGCGGCGCAGCAGGTGCTCGATGCGCGCGACGTGCAGGCCGGAGCGGGCGGCGAGGCGGTGCCGGGCGTTCCACATGGCCTGGAAGCCGTCGCCGCCCACGAGCGGGACGCGGTCGGTGCACGACTCGGCGACCTTGCCGTCCAGGCCGTGGGCGACGGCGTCGATGGCGTCCTTGGCCATGACGCGGTAGGTCGTGTACTTGCCGCCCGCCACCAGGACCAGCCCCGGGACGGGGTGGGCGACGACGTGCTCGCGGGAGAGCTTGGAGGTCTCCTCCGTCTCACCCGTGAGCAGCGGGCGCAGGCCCGCGTAGACGCCCTCGACGTCGTCGTGCGTGAGCGGCGTGGTGAGGACGGCGTTGACGTGGTCGAGGACGTAGTCGATGTCTGCCTTGGACGCGGCGGGGTGGGCCCGGTCGAGGTCCCAGGCGGTGTCGGTGGTCCCGATGATCCAGTGCCGCCCCCACGGGATCACGAACAGCACGGACTTCTCGGTGCGCAGCAGGATGCCCGTCGAGGAGTGGATGCGGTCCTTGGGCACCACGAGGTGGATGCCCTTGGACGCCTTCACGTGGATCTGGCCGCGGCCGCCGACGAGTTCCTGGATGTCGTCGGTCCACACGCCGGTCGCGTTCACTACCTGCTTGGCGCGGACCTCGGCGGTCGTGTCGCTCTCCAGGTCGCGGACGCGCAGCCCCGTCACCCGCTCGCCCTCGCGCAGGAACCCGACGCACTGCGTCCTGGACGCGATCTGCGCGCCGTACTCGGCGGCGGTGCGCAGCGCCATCATGACGTAGCGGGCGTCGTCGACCTGCGCGTCCCAGAGCTGGATCGCGCCGGTGAAGGCGTCCTTGCGCAGCGACGGCGCGAGCCGCATCGCGCCGCGCCTGGTCAGGTGCCGGTGCGCGGGGACGCCCCGGGTGCTGCCCATCTGGAGGGACAGCACGTCGTACAGCGCGACGCCCGCGCCGACGTAGCCGCGCTCCCACACGTGGTGGGTCGTCGGCAGCAGGAACGGGACGGGGCGCACGAGGTGCGGCGCGATCTGCTGGAGCAGCAGCCCCCGCTCGGTCAGCGCCTCCCGGACGAGGTCGAAGTTGTACTGCTCCAGGTAGCGCAGCCCCCCGTGGATCAGCTTCGACGACCGGGAGGAGGTGCCGGAGGCGAAGTCGCGCGCCTCGACCACCGCCACCGACAGCCCGCGGGTCGCGGCGTCGAGCGCCGCGCCCGCCCCGACGATGCCGCCGCCGACGACCACGACGTCGAACTCCTCGCGGGCCATGCGGTCGAGCGCCGCCGCCCGCTCGGCCGGTCCGAGCCGTGAGCTGCCGAGCCCGGTCACCGGTGATCCCGTCATCGCGATTCCCCCCAGTGCTGTTGGTACGAGCTGTACCTACCCAACAGTAAGGAAGGCTGCACGGTGGGAGGACACCGATTCCCGGTGACCCCGATCTCAGTCGGCGATCAGTCGTTCAGGCGGCGGCCCGCCACGACGACCTGCACCCGCTGGAACTCCTTCAGCTCGGTGTACCCGGAGGTCGCCATCGCGCGGCGCAGCGCCCCGATCAGGTTCATCGAGCCGTCGGCGACGTGGGAGGGGCCGTGCAGGATCTGCTCCATCGTCCCGATCGTGCCGAGGTCGAGCCGGGTGCCGCGCGGGACGTCGCCGTGGTGGGCCTCGCTGCCCCAGTGGTAGCCGCCCCCGGGCGCCTCGGAGGAGCGGGCGAACGGCGAGCCGACCATGACCGCGTCGGAGCCGCAGGCGAACGCCTTGGCGATGTCGCCGCTGTTGACCATGCCGCCGTCGGCGATCACGTGGACGTAGCGTCCGCCGGACTCGTCCATGTAGTCGCGGCGGGCGGCGGCCACGTCGGCGACCGCGGTCGCCATCGGCACCGCCACGCCGAGCACCGTGCGGGTGGTGTGGCCGGAGCCGCCGCCGAACCCGACGAGCACACCCGCGGCGCCGGTCCGCATCAGGTGCAGCGCGGCGGTGTAGGTGGAGCAGCCGCCGACGATCACCGGGACGTCCAGCTCGTAGATGAACTGCTTGAGGTTGAGCGGCTCGGCCCGTCCGGACACGTGCTCGGCCGAGACCGTGGTGCCGCGGATCACGAACAGGTCGACGCCCGCGTCGATCACGGCCTTGTGGAACTGCGCGGTGCGCTGCGGCGACAGCCGCGCCGCCACCGTCACCCCCGCCTCGCGGATCTCGGCGATCCGGCGGCCGATCAGCTCCTCCTTGATCGGCTCGGCGTAGATCTCCTGGAGCCGGTGGGTGGCGCGGACGTCGTCCAGCGAGGCGATCTCGGCGAGCAGCGGGCTCGGGTCGTCGTAGCGCGTCCACAGCCCTTCGAGGTCGAGGACGGCCAGGCCGCCCAGGCGGCCGACCGCGATCGCGGTGGCCGGGCTGACCACGCTGTCCATCGGCGCGACGACCAGCGGCATCTCGAAGCGGTAGGCGTCGATCTGCCAGGCGACGCTGACCTCCTCCGGGTCGCGCGTCCGGCGGGACGGCACGATGCCGATGTCGTCGAAGGCGTACGCCCGACGGCCGCTCTTGCCCCGGCCGATCTCCACCTCAGCAGCCACTGCGCCCTTCCTTACGTGATCCGAGTCCCGCCGGTGGCGGGAGCGAGCCCCGGAAGAGCTTACGTCAGCTCAGCGGCCCTGGTAGTTGGGGGCCTCCACGGTCATCTGGATGTCGTGCGGGTGGCTCTCCCGCAGGCCCGCCGGGCTGATCCGCATAAGCTGCCCGCGCTCCTGGAGCTCGGGGACCGTGCGGGTGCCCGCGTACCACATCGACTGGTGCAGCCCGCCGACGAGCTGGTGGGCGACGTTGGCGAGCGGGCCGCGGTAGGGCACCTGCCCCTCGACGCCCTCGGGGATCAGCTTCTCCTCGCTGCTGACGTCGGCCTGGGCGTAGCGGTCCTTGGAGAAGGACCCGCCGCGCTCCCGGTTGCGCATCGCGCCGAGCGACCCCATCCCCCGGTAGGACTTGTACTGCTTGCCGTGGACGAAGATCAGCTCGCCCGGCGACTCCTCGATCCCCGCGAGCAGGCTGCCGAGCATGACCGTGTCGGCGCCCGCGACCAGGGCCTTGGCGATGTCGCCGGAGTACTGGATGCCGCCGTCCCCGATCACCGGGATGCCCGCCTCGTGGGCCGCGCGGGCCGCCTCGAAGATCGCCGTGATCTGCGGCACGCCCACCCCGGCCACGACGCGGGTCGTACAGATCGAGCCGGGGCCGACGCCCACCTTGACCGCGTCGGCGCCCGCCTCCGCGAGGAGCTTCGCGCCCGCGTAGGTCGCGACGTTCCCGCCGACGACCTGGACGTGCGCCGCGTTCGCCTTGATCGCGGCGATCGTGTCGGCAACGCCCTTGGAGTGGCCGTGCGCGGTGTCGACGATCACGACGTCGGTGCCCGCGTCGATCAGCGCCCGGGCGCGGCGGATCGCGTCCTCGCCGACGCCCACCGCCGCCGCCACCAGCAGCCGTCCGTCGGCGTCCTTGGTGGAGGCGGGGTACTGCTCGCTCTTGGTGAAGTCCTTGGTGGTGATCAGGCCGCGCAGCCGGCCCTCGCCGTCCACCAGCGGGAGCTTCTCGACCTTGTTGCCCGCCAGCAGGGCGAACGCCTCGTCCTTGGTCACCTCGACCGGCGCGGTGACCAGCGGCATCGGCGTCATGACCTCGCGCACCGGACGGGAGGGGTCGGTCTCGAAGCGCATGTCGCGGTTGGTCACGATGCCGACCAGCACGCCCCGCACGTCGGTCACCGGCACGCCGGAGATCCGGTAGCGGGCGCACAGCTCCTCGACGTCGGCGAGCGTCGCGTCCGGCATGCAGGTCACCGGGTTGGTGATCATCCCGGCCTCCGAGCGCTTCACCCGGTCGGCCTGCTCGGCCTGCTCCTCGATCGGCATGTTGCGGTGCAGGACGCCGATACCGCCCTGGCGCGCCATCGCCACCGCCGTGCGCGCCTCGGTCACGGTGTCCATCGCCGCCGACACCAGCGGGATCCGCAGCGAGATCTCGCGGGTCAGCCGCGTCGTCGTGTCGGCCTCGCCGGGTTGCAGGTCGGAGTAGCCCGGCAGCAGCAGCACGTCGTCGAAGGTCAGACCCTGCGGGAGGAACTTGGCGGGCTCGGCTGCGGGGTTCATGACTACCTTCCCGTAGAGGTGGCGGTATCGGGCCAGGTCACGGCGACCCTGTCCCCATGGTAGGGCGTGACGCGCCGCACGGCGGGGCGGTTGCGCGAGCGGGCGAGTGGCGTTGGCGACACCCGGGGCGCACACGCAGCGTTCCCGCCGCCCGCGCATGCGCGCACTCTGGGTGATTGTTTGCGCACGGGGAGGCCCAGGGGGTGCACCTGCCGGTGCGTCGCGCAGTAGCGTGGGACCGTGCACGACGATGCCCCGCTCGACCCGTTCGCCGGAGATCCGGAGGATCCGGCGGCGTCGCTCGGCGACCCCGGCGACGACACCGCGCCGCTCAGCGTGGCGGAGCGGGAGGACGTGCTGGCCGATCTCGCCGACCTGGAGGTCTTCCGCGCCCTGCTGGAACCCCTCGGCGTGCGGGGCCTCACCGTCGACTGCGGCGACTGCGGCAAGCTCCACTACATCGACTGGGAGCTGCTGCACGGCAACCTGCGGCACCTGCTCGACCAGGGCCTGCCCCGCGTGCACGAGCCCGCGATGTCCCCCGACCCCGTCGACTACGTGAGCTGGGAGTACGCGCGCGGGTACGTGGACGGCGTCATCGACAGCGAAGAGGGCCGCGACGACTGACCCGCCGCCGCCCTAGGGGCGGTCGTGGGGAGTCTGGTAGGCGGTCGGCTGCCCTTTCGGGTCCTGCTCCTGCCCCTCACCGGTCGGCGTGGTCGGCTCGGGCGTCGAGCCCTCGGGCGTCGGCTGCTCCTGGGACGGCTGGGGCTGCTGGGGCGTCTGCGTCGGCCGGCCGGGCTCGCCCGACTGGCGGGGCGGCCCGGGGGTGCCCGGCTGCCCGGGCACGTACTCGCCGTTCTCGTTCGGGCCCTGCCGTCCGGGCTGGCCGTGCCCGCCCTCCTCGCCGCACCGGCCGGGCTGGACGCGCTGGTGGGCGCACGGCTGGGCGGGCGGGGGCGCGTACACCGGGGCCTCGGGAACGCGGCCGGGACGGTAGTGCCGCGAATAGGTCCGCTCCAGCCGCTGCTTGAAGCGCTCGTATTCGAGCCGCCTGTCGTCGACGACGCGTCCCGGGCGGGCCTCGGGCGCGGGGCCCGACGCACCGGGCTGCCGCGCGCCGCCGTGGCGCGCGGCGTCGGTGTCGCGGCCGTCGGCCCGGTCGGACGGGCCGGGCGTGCGCGACGCGGGCGCGGCGGACGGATGACCGCCCATCTCCCCGCCCGCGGCGGCGACGCCGGTGCTGGCGAGCATGGCGCCCGCCACGCCCAGCGCGACGATCGTGCGGGGGCCGCGGCGGCGCGGGCCGGGCCCGGAGGGCGACGGCTCGGGGGCGTCGCGGGTGGGTTCGGGGGTGGCCTGGGGCGGCTCGTCCACGTCGGTGACGAGCGCGTGCAGCAGCCGGACGGCGGGGTCGCCGTACTCAGCCGCGGACGTCGCCGCGGAACCGGCAGCGCGCCGCTCCGCCAGCTCCTCGATGAGCGCGTCGGTACGGCGCACCGCGCTCAGGTCTGCGGGCAGCGGGACCTGCGGCCGGCCACCCGGCGGCGGGGAATCGCCGGAATGCGAAGGCTCGGCCGGATCCGGGGCGCCAGGGCTCCGTTCCGTCAAGCGATCGACTCCTCTCTCGCCATCGCCCGCAGCCGGGCGAGCGCCCGGTGCTGCGCGACCCGTACCGCCCCCGCGGACATGCCCAGCACATTACCGGTCTCCTCCGCCGACAGACCCGCCACCACGCGCAGCAGCACCAGCTCGCGCTGGTGGTCCGGCAGCCGCGTCAGCAGATCACGGGCACGCTGGGCCTCGATGTAGCGGACGACCGTCTCCTCGGGGCCCGGCCGGTCGTCGGGGCCGTCGGGGAGGTCCTCGGTGGGCACGGCCGCGCGGACCGCGCTGCGCAGCGCGTCCGCGATCTTGTGGGAGGCGATGCCGAAGACGAAGGAGGCGAACGGGCGCCCCATGTCGCGGTAGCGGGGCAGCGCCGACAGGACGGCGATGCAGACCTCCTGCGCCACGTCGTCGGCGGCGTGGTACTGCCCGGAGACCCGGCCGAGGCGGGCGCGGCAGTAGCGGACCACCATCGGGCGGACCTCGCCGATCAGCACCTCGATCGCGCCCGGGTCGCCCTGGACGGCGAGCGAGGTCAGCTCCTTGAGGTCGCCGTCCCCGGCCTTCGCGGCGCGCAGCAGACGAACCCCGCGCCCTGGATCGCGGGGCGGCGGGGGTGCCGGCCCCCGTGAGGGTTCGTCAGCGCGCGCGGTCACGGTCCCGGCGTAGCATCCCTCGGTCACGTCAAGCATGATGCCCAGCGCCGCCGGGCGTGTCTCCACTGTCCTCGGCAACGGAATGGTCACAGTGCGGGGACGAGGCTCCAATTACCACACAACGCGGTCATGTGATCGCGGTCCGTGTCTAAAACGTTGCTCCTTGAGAAACTTGCACCAAAACATCCGCCTCGCTTCCGGCAGATGATGCGGACGCCTCCCGGCGCGCGAGACCCCCGTCCGGAAACCGGACGGGGGTCCTGTCGACCTTCCGGGGCGGGCGGAGCGTTCACCCGCCCGCCCCCGCGACCGCGATCGGGCCCGTAGGCCGGGCCCGCCACCCGCGTGGGCCGGTGCCGCGTGGGTCGGTGCCGCGTGGGTCAGTGGCCGTGCCCGTGCCCGTGGCCGTGCCCGCCGGCGGCGGCCTCGTCGGCCTCCTCCGGCTTCTCGACGACGAGCGCCTCGGTGGTGAGCAGCATGCCCGCGATCGAGGCGGCGTTGGTGACCGCCGAGCGGGTGACCTTCACCGGGTCGATGACGCCCTGGGCGACCAGGTCGCCGTACTCGCCGGTGGCGGCGTTGTAGCCGTGGCCCGCCTGAAGCTCCTGCACCTTGGAGACGACGACGTAGCCCTCCTGGCCGGCGTTCTCGGAGATCCAGCGCAGCGGCTCGACCAGCGCGCGACGGACGGCCTCCGCGCCGGTGGCCTCGTCGCCGGACAGGCCGAGGGTGTCGAAGCCCTCCTTGGCCACGTGCACCAGCGCGCTGCCGCCGCCGGAGACGATGCCCTCCTCGATCGCCGCGCGGGTCGCCGAGATGGCGTCCTCCAGGCGGTGCTTCTTCTCCTTCAGCTCCACCTCGGTGGCGGCGCCGACGCGCAGCACGCACACGCCGCCCGACAGCTTGGCGAGGCGCTCCTGGAGCTTCTCGCGGTCCCAGTCGGAGTCGGAGTTGTCGATCTCGACCTTGATCTGGTTGACCCGCGCCGCGATGTCGTCCGAGGAGCCCTCACCGTCGACGATGGTGGTGGCGTCCTTGGTGACGGTGATGCGGCGGGCGCGGCCGAGGTCCTCCAGGCCGATGGAGTCGAGCTTGAGGCCGATGGCCTCGCTGACGACCTGGCCGCCGGTGAGGGTGGCCATGTCGCCCAGCATCGCCTTGCGGCGGTCGCCGAAGCCCGGCGCCTTCACGCCGACGGAGGTGAAGGTGCCGCGGATCTTGTTGGCGACCAGCAGCGCCAGGGCCTCGCCCTCGACGTCCTCGGCCACCACGAGCAGCGGCTTCTTGGTCTGGGCGACCTTCTCGGCCAGCGGCAGGAACTCCTGCACGTTGGAGATCTTGCCGTCCACGATGAGCACGTAGGCGTCCTCCAGGACGGCCTCCATGCGCTCGGGGTCGGTCACCATGTGCGGCGACAGGTAGCCCTTGTCGAACTGGAGGCCCTCGGTGAACTCCAGCTCCAGGCCCATCGTGTGGGCCTCCTCGACGGTGATGACGCCGTCCTTGCCGACCTTCTCGAACGCCTCGGCGATCAGCTCGCCGATCTGCGCGTCCTGCGCGGAGATGGTCGCGACGTGCGCGATCTCGCTCTTCTCCTCGACCTCGCGGGCCGACTTGAGGAGCTGGTCGGACACGTACTGGGCGGCGGTGTCGATGCCGCGCTTGAGGCTCAGCGGCGAGGCGCCCGCGGCCACGTTGCGGGTGCCCTCGCGGACCAGCGCCTGCGCGAGCACGGTCGCCGTGGTGGTGCCGTCGCCCGCGATGTCGTTGGTCTTGGTCGCCACTTCCTTGGCGAGCTGGGCCCCGAGGTTCTCGTAGGGGTCCTCCAGCTCCACCTCGCGGGCGATGGTGACGCCGTCGTTGGTGATCGTCGGCGCGCCGAACTTCTTGTCGATGACGACGTTGCGGCCGCGCGGGCCGATCGTCACCTTGACGGCGTCCGCGAGAGCGTTGACGCCGCGCTCAAGAGCCCGGCGCGCGTCCTCCTCGAACTCCAGGATCTTCGCCATGCGGATACTCCTTGTTCACGCGATCCGCCCCGGCCACCCCGCCGAAGGCGGCGCGGACCGGGGCGGGTGCATCACGTCTCGGTGATTACTTCTCGATGACCGCGAGGACGTCGCGGGCCGAGAGAACGAGGTAGTCCTCGTTGTTGTACTTGACCTCGGTGCCGCCGTACTTGCTGTAGAGCACGACCTCGCCGACCTTGACGTCGACGGGCACGCGCTCGCCCTTGTCGTCGACGCGACCCGGGCCAACGGCAAGGACGGTGCCCTCCTGGGGCTTCTCCTTGGCGGTGTCCGGAATCACCAGGCCCGACGCGGTGGTGGTCTCGGCCTCAAGCGGCTGGACGACGATGCGGTCCTCAAGCGGCTTGAGAACAACCTTGGTGGCGGTCGTCACGATCTGACCTCCCCTTCGATTGGTCCTCGGCCGGCCACGGCTGACCGACCGGCACATGTGACAGAAGAGGCGACCCTGGACCGGCCTGTCGTCGCGGGTGCCAGACCGACCTTGTCGCTGTGTTTGGCACTCTCGCGGTGAGAGTGCCAGTGTGGAGACTATTCCGTGCCCGGTAGCCCGTCAACACGGACACGAAGGCGCCGGTCGGACGGCCGCGCGGCGTTCACGGGGCGATAACTTCCAGCTTATGGACATCGCGTCGTTCCGGGCCCTGCTGACCCCCGAGGGGCAGGACGTCCTGGAGGAGGCCGCCGCCGCGGACCTCGGCGAGGGCGCGCTGCTCGGCACGGCGTCGCGGCTGCGCGGGCGGCACGATCCCGCGCTGGTCGCTGCCGCGCTGACGCAGGCGCGGTTCCGCGAACGCGCGCTGGCCAAGTTCGGACGGGACGCGCGCCGCATGTACTTCACCCAGGCCGGGCTCGAACAGTCGACCCGGGCGAGCGTGGCGGCGCACCGCACGCGCCGGTTCGCCGGACGCTCCGGGACGACGCTCGAACTGGGGTGCGGGATAGGCGCTGACCTGATCGCCCGAGCGCGCGCCGGCCTCGCCGGGGACGGCGTGGAGATCGACCCGCTGACGGCCGAGGTGGCGAGGGCGAATGTGGCCGCGTTCGGGTTGGAGGACGTCGCGTCCGTCCGGGTGGGGGACGCGACAGAGGAGCGAACGGATGGCTATGCGGCCGTCTTCGCCGATCCGGGGCGCCGTACCGCGCGCGGCCGCGTCTTCGATCCGCGGTCCTATGAGCCGCCGCTCGACACCGTCCTGGAAATGGCGGGACGGGTTCCGGCCGCATGCGTGAAGGTCGCGCCCGGGATTCCGCACGAGGCCGTACCGGAGGGCGCCGAAGCGGAGTGGGTGTCGGTCGGAGGGGACGTGAAGGAGGCCGCCCTGTGGATGGGCGACCTCGCGGGAGACGTGGGCCGCAGGGCGACGCTGCTCCCCAACGACACCTCGTCCGGCGCTCTGGAGGAGGGGCACACGCTCACGCCGGGCGGGGTGGGCGATCCGGACGTGCGCCCCTGGGGCCGGTACCTCTACGAGCCCGACGGCGCGGTGATCCGCGCGCATCTGGTCGCGGAGGTCGCCGACCTGGTCGGCGGCGGGCTGGCCGATCCGCGGATCGCCTACGTCACCTCCGACGTGCTGCGTCCGACGCCGTTCGCCGCCGCCTACGAGATCGAGGACGTGCTGCCGTTCTCGGTGAAGCGGCTGCGCGCGGAACTGCGCCGCCGCGAGGTCGGCGTGCTGACGGTCAAGAAGCGCGGCTCGGCCGTGGACGTCGACCGGCTGCGCCGCGACCTCGGCTTCGGCGGGCGCCGCAAGCCCGAAGGGGGCGCGCTGACGGTCGTGGTGACCCGCGTCGGCGACGCCCCGGTGGCGCTGCTGACCCGCCCGGACGCGGCGCCCGGCCGCTAATCGGGCCAAAGATCTTCCGCGCGGACGGGGAACGCCAAGCGGTCCCGGGCGACGCGCCACGGCGGCGCAAATCATCGGCGTATTCCGGCATTGCGTTGTCCACGGTTCTCCCCTTCCCGGCAAGACCGGGGCCCGGCGCGGGAATCGGTTCCGCCGGGATCCTCAGGCGAAGAAACACCAAGGCAGGTTCAGCCGCCGGGCGGCGGGCACACCCAAATGCGACTCTGAAATGGCCCGCCGCCGACAGGCGGACGGCGCGCCCCGGCCGGCGCCCACCGCGCCGACCGTCCGCGAGCCGGGACGCGAACTGACGATGTTGGACGAGATGTACGGACAGAACACCGCCGCGAACCCGGCCGCGCATGCCCCGCACCCCCGCGCGGCACCGGACATGACCCGACCAACCCCCCAATGACCGACTAGTCAGAAATTTCCCTCACGCCCTGCGAACCGTCGCTTTTCCCCTCAATGGGATAACAGGCACATTCCGCAGAACTCACAATGTTCCCAGCTCCCCGTTTTCGTGGCGGTGCCCACGCACTACAGTGGCGACTTCACGATTCAATGCCGTGCGCCAATTCGTCGCGTCGGCACACGAAGGAGCATCGGGTGGAAACGAATCACAACTTCCTGCAGACGGGGGGTCAACCGGTCTCGGATCGGATGCGGGAGTTGCTCGCCCGTGCGGCGCAGGACCACGTCTACGAACAGCGCTCCCAGGGCCAGGTCCTGGACGAGATCCGCCAGCGGCTCGAAGGCATGGAGTGGCTGCTCCGCGAGGTCCGCGAGCGGGAGCTGAGCGGGCTGACCGGGCAGATCGACAGCGTTCGCGGGCAGGTCGACGACCTGTCCAGCAAGCCCCCGGAGTGGGCCGAGGGGCTGGCCGAGCACATCGAGGCGTTCGGCGAGCGGGTCAAGCCCGTCGCCGAGCTCCCCGCGCTGTGGGCCGACGTGGGCGTCGTCGCCGAGAACGTCGACGAGGGCCTGACGCGCATCCAGGCCGTCCTCGACTCCGCGCAGCACATCACCGAGGCCACGCAGCAGGCCGCGCAGCGCATGGACGAGATGGCCAAGCGGCTCGACCGGCTCCAGGGCAGCATGGAGGCCGCGTCCGTCCGCTTCAACCGGCTCGACAAGTCGCTCGCCGAACTCGGCCACCGGTCCGAGCGGCTGGAGCACTCGATCAACGGCGTCACGGCGCGGGTCGACCAGGCGCTCGGTGAGATGGCCGAGCGGATGGAGCAGGGGCTTGAGGCCGTCAACGGCCGGGTCGAGGGCGTCGGCGGCCGGCTGGACGGCCTCGACGGGCGCCTCGACGGCGTCGACGGGCGGCTGGAGGGCCTGTCGGGCAAGCTCGGCAGCCTCGACGGCCGGTTCGAGAGCATCGACGGACGCCTGGAGGGCGTGGGCGAGCGGATCGGGCGGCTCCCGGCCACGCTGGAGATCTCCGAGCTGCACCGGCTGCTGGGCGAGCTGGCGCGGCGGCCGGCCGTCGACCACGGCGACCGGTTCGACGCGCTGGAGAAGCACCTGGCCGAGGCCGTCGACCCGCTGATCGAGGAGCTGCGCGCCCGCCCGGACCGCGACGAGGTCAAGGCGACGATGTCGGAGATCGCCGAGACCGCCTACAGCGACGTCGCCAAGCGCATGGACGAGTTCTCCCGCCGCTTCGAGGACGTGCACGACGACGTCCGCAAGCGGATCGAGGGCATCCACGAGGAGGTCGCCAAGCGGGTCGACGGCGCGCTGGAGGAGTTCACCAACCAGGTCGACCTCGTCTCCCGCCGGGTCGAGGCGGTGCACATCGACATGACCAAGCAGGTCGAGTCGGTGCACAACGAGATGGCGCGGCAGGTCAACGGCGTCCACGACGACTTCGGCAAGCGCATCGGCGACATCCACGAGGACGTCACGCGCCAGGTCGGCACGATCCACGAGGACGTCGCCAAGCAGGTCGGCGACATCCAGGAGGACGTCGCCCGGCACGTCGGCGGCGTGCAGGAGGAGTTCGCGCGGCGGGTCGAGGGCATGCAGGACGAGGCCGGACGCCGCGCCGAGGCCGCGCGGGTCGAGTTCGCCAAGCGCTTCTCCCGCGTCGAGGACGAGGTCGGCAAGAAGGTCGACGGCGTCCACGAGGAGGTCTCCAAGCAGGTCAACGCGGTGCACGAGGACGTGCTGAAGCGGCTGTCCACGCTGGAGGAGACGATGCTCGCGCTCGCCGAGGCGCTGCTGCGCCCGCGCCGCGAGGGCGGCAAGGACTGAGCCGGCCCGGGGTGGGGGCGTGGCGCGGCGGCGACGCGGCCCCACCCGCCGATCCTCCGGGCGCCCCGCCCCCGCACCGGAGGATCTTGATCAAGGCACGTCGATGACGTGCAGAATGTTACGTTCCGTCTTCGCAAAATCACTCCCAATACCCTTCGGAATCCGTTTTCATGGATCTCGTGACCCACACTCCGGCTCCGACCGCGCCAGCCCGCGCCCAGCTCGGCCCGACCACCCTGCGCTGGGTGGAGGGCTGCCTGGGCAAGGGCGCCGAGGTGCGGATGATCCGGCCGCTGGCGGGCGGCACCGCCCACGCCAACCACGCGCTGCTCGTGGAGACCCCCTCGGGCACCGCCCACCGGCTCGTCCTGCGCCGCTGGACGCCGCGCGACGCCGTCCCCGCCGAGGCCGTGCCCGCGTCCGAGCGCGGGCCCACCGCGCGCCGCTGCTACGGCGACACCGAGTTCTCACCCGAGCGGGAGATCGCCGCGCTGGCGCTGCTGGCGGGCTGCCCGATCCCGACGCCCTCGCTGGTGGCCGCCGACCCGTCCGGCGCGTACTGCGACGTGCCCGCGCTGCTGATCACGCGGCTGGTCGGGCATCCGCCCCGGCCCGCGCCCGACGACCTGCCCGAGTACCTGATCCAGCTCGCGGCGGCGCTGCTGGCCGTGCACGCGCTGAACGGCGCGTCCACGATGCCCCCCTACGTGCCCTACAACCGGCTCGACGTGCGGGTCCCGCCCCGGCACGCGCTGCGCCCCGGCCTGTGGGACCGCGCGTTCGAGCTGGCCTCGGGCCCGCCGCCGTGCGCGCCCGCCCGGTTCATCCACCGCGACTACCACGCCGACAACACGCTGTGGTCCTACGGGAAGCTCACCGGCGTCGTCGACTGGTCGGACGCCTCGTCCGGCCCGATCGCGGTCGACATCGCGCGGATGCGCTGCGGCCTCGTCGTGCGGTACGGGCCGCGCGTCGCCGAGCGGTTCCTGGCGGCCTTCGACCAGGTGTCGGGCGGCTACGAGCACGACCCGTACTGGGACCTGCGCTGCGTCCTGGACCTGCTGCCCGAGGAGGAGGGCCGCGTCCTGGACGAGGCGAAGGTCCCCCTGCTGGAGGACCACCTCGCCGGGCTGGTCGCCGCGCTCAGCGCGTGACCGTCAGCAGCGCCTGACCGTCCTCGGCGCCTGACCGTCCTCAGAGCGTGATCGACTCGATCGGCAGGCTGGAGTCGGCCGGAAGCTCCAGGTCGGACGGCGCGAGCCCCGAGGCGACCAGCTCCGACCCGAGCGCCGCGACCATCGCCCCGTTGTCGGTGCACAGCTTCGGGCGCGGCACCCGCAGCCGGACCCCGGCGGCCGCGCACCGCTCCGCCGCGAGCGCCCGCAGCCGCGAGTTCGCCGCGACGCCGCCGCCGATCAGCAGGTCGTGCACGCCGTTGTCCTTGCAGACCTTGAGCGCCTTCTGGGTGAGGACGTCCACCACGGCCTCCTGGAACGACGCGGCGACATCCGCGACCGGCACCGGCTCCCCGGCCCGCTCCCTGGCCTCCACCCACCGCGCGACGGCCGTCTTGAGCCCGGAGAACGAGAAGTCGTAGGTGCCGTCGTTGTACTTGCCGCGCGGGAACGCGATCGCGGCGGGGTCGCCCTCGCGCGCCAGCCGGTCGATCACGGGCCCGCCGGGGAAGCCCAGGTCCAGGACCCGCGCGACCTTGTCGAACGCCTCGCCCGCCGCGTCGTCCACGGTGGCGCCGAGGGAGCGGACGTCGCTCGCCACGTCCGGGACCAGCAGCAGCGAGGAGTGCCCGCCCGAGACGAGCATCGCCACGCACGGCTCGGGCAGCGGCCCGTGTTCGAGCTGGTCGACGCACACGTGCGCGGCCAGGTGGTTGACGCCGTAGAGCGGCTTGCCGAGCGAGAGCGCGTACGCCTTCGCGGCGGCCACCCCGACCATCAGCGCGCCCGGCAGCCCCGGGCCCGCCGTCACCGCGAACGCGTCGACGTCGGCGAAGGACACGCCCGCGTCGGCCAGCGCCCGCTCCACGGTCGGAGCCATCGCCTCCAGGTGCGCGCGCGAGGCGACCTCGGGCACGACCCCGCCGAACCGCGCGTGCTGGTCGACGCTGGAGGCGATCGCGTCCGCGAGCAGCGTGTGCCCGCGCACGATGCCGACGCCGGTCTCGTCGCAGGACGTCTCGATGCCGAGCACCAGCGGCTCGTCGCGAATCATCACATCTCCCGTGAGAAGCCCACGGGACGGCGATGCAGCACCCGCCGCATCACGATCGCGTCCACGTTCGCGGGCTGGTAGTAGCGTCTGCGGACACCGACCCGGCCGAACCCGAACCGCTCGTAGAGCCGCCGGGCGCCGTCGTTGTCGGCGCGCACCTCAAGGAACACCGCCTCGCTCTCGCGGCGGACGGCCTCGTCGATCAGCGCGGTCAGCAGCGCGCCGCCGATGCCGCCGCCGCGCCGGTCGGCGCGGACCCCGATCGTCTGCACGTCGGCCTGCCCGCCCGCGACCGCGAGGCCCGCGTAGCCGACGATCTCGCCGCCGGTCTCCTCGGCGACGACGTAGTGCCTGGTCCTCGGCTGCTCGGCGAGCTCGTCCCGGAGCATGCCCTCGCTCCAGGCGTCCTCGGGGAACAGCACCGACTCCAGCGCGTGGACGGAGGGGAGGTCCGCCCCGGTCATCGGGCGCAGGACGACATCGCTCACGCCGGGGTCACCTTCTTGCGCGGCCCCGGCTCCTTCGCGTCGGGACGGCGCAGGTAGAGCGGCTCGGGCGGGAGCAGGGGGAGGCCCTTGAGCCCGGCCAGCCGCGCCACGGCCAGTTCGGCGAGCGCCGTCGCCGTCGGCAGCAGCGGCTCGTGGCCGGTGTCGCCGAACGTCTCCGGGTACAGGGCCGCGCCCTCGCCCACGACGGGCAGGCCCTCGGGCGCGCCGTCCAGGACGTCCGCCGCCGGGCCCACGGCCGGGTCGGTGGCGCGGGCGCGGCACGAGGCGTACCGGGCCCAGTAGACCTCCTTGCGGCGGGCGTCGGTGGCGACGGCGAACGGCTCGTCGCGCCCGGTGGCCGAGGCGATGACGTCCAGCGTGCAGACGCCGTGCACGGGGACGCCGAGGGCCTCCCCCATCGCTTGCGCGGTGACCAGGCCGACCCGCAGCCCGGTGTAGGGGCCGGGGCCGACGCCGACGGCGATCGCGCTCAGATCGGCGGGCGCGGCACCCGCGTCGGCCATCACCTGCGCGATGGACGGCGTGAGCAGCTCGGTGTGCCTGCGCCGGTCGACGGCCTCCGCGGCCCCCCTGGGCACGGCGCCCTCGCCGGGGGTCCACTCGTACAGGGCCACGGTGATCGCGGCGGTAGCGGTGTCGAAAGCCAGAACCAGCACGAGGCCAGTTTAGGAGGACGCGAGGTCAGGTCAGGTTTCGCAGCACGGCCCTGACCGCCTCCACGGCCCCGTCCACGGCCGCGTCGGCGGGGAGGGGGTCGCGCTCGTCCGACCCCGCGTAGTGGACGGTGACCAGCACGTTGATGGCGCGGATGTTGGCGATGGCCTCGCCCGAACCCTGGCCCTCGTCCACGCTGTAGACGGCGTAGCCCTCGTCGCCGACATCGTTCAGACCGCGCTTCTCGGTGAGTTCCCGGCCCGCCGGAAGCCCCTTGCCCGACTCGTCGTCCTCGCGCTCGGAGGCGAAGGCGGTGCGGGCGGCGTCGGTCGGCGTCCGCTGGGCGGCGGCGGCGATCGCGCGGAGCTCGACGGTGAGCTGCCGCTTGCGGTCGCCGGTGTAGGTGCCCCAGACGCACTGGTTCTGCCGGTCGTCGGCCTGGTAGCCGTCGGCCTGGTTGCGCGCGGCGCCCGGCGCGAGCCGTCCGGCGAGGTCGTCGCCCACCAGCGTGCACGCGTCGGGGACCAGGGACCGCTCGGCCTTGATCGTCGGGGTGCCGGTCATCGGGGCGCTCTCGGTGGCGCCGTTGCCCACGGCCCGGCCGGACGCGCCGCCGTCGCCGCCGCCGAGGAGGGCGAACGCGGCGGCCGCGCACGCGACGACGCCGGTCCCGACCCCGGCGAGCATGATCGCTGCCCGGCGCCGGCGGTGCGGACGGCGCTCGCGGACGGCGCGGTGGCTGCCGCTCCGGCGGCCCTCCTGGCCGTTCCGGGGGGTGTGGGGGGTCGTCTCCCCGCCAGAGCTGTATCTGTCGCTGCCGCTCACCTGATCCCACTCCTGCTTGCGAAATCTGATTTGTCGCGAGGTGAGGTTCGTTCCGGCAAAGAGTACGACATGTCCCGACTGTGGAGTTCAGTCGGACTAATGGACCGTTGAAAGGATCTTCCGCGGCGTTCAGCCGAGGTCGAGCTCCAGGTCGGACCAGCGATCACCGATACCCGTGATCGTTACTTCGCGGTCCTCGGCGGGCCCGTCCGAACGAGAAATGATCACTTCCAGCCGGTCGTCGGCGAGGCCCTCGGCGAGCCCTTCCCCCCATTCCACGATCGTCACCGATTCCTCGACGGAGGCGTCGAGATCGAGGTCGTCCAGCTCGGCGAAACCGCCCAGCCGGTAGGCGTCGACGTGGACCAGCGCCGGCCCGCCCGCGAGCGAGGGGTGCACCCGCGCGATCACGAACGTCGGCGAGGTGACCGGCCCGCGCACCTTCAGCCCCTCGCCGATCCCCTGCGTGAGCGTCGTCTTGCCCGCCCCGAGGCTGCCGGTGAGCACGAGCAGGTCCCCGGCGGCGAGCTTGCCCGCCAGCCGGACCCCGAGCTCCCGCATCTCCGCCGACGTCGGGACGGCGACAGTGATCCCCTTCACGCTCCCACCCTTCACGCGGTGCGCTCCTCGTTGCGGCCGGATTCATCGTGGCCGGGTTGTTCGCGGCCCGGACGGGCGCGGGCGATCAGGCGGCGCAGGCCGCCGGTGACCACGCCCGGGTACTCCAGCGGCAGGACGTGGCCCGCCTCGTCCACCTCCACCAGTTCCGCGTCCGGGAGCGCCTCGGCGATGCGGCGGCCGTGCGCGGCGGGGGTCAGCCGGTCCTTGCCGCCCGCGAGCACGAGGACGGGCACCCGGCCCATCGCCTCCAGCGCGGCGGCCTTGTCGTGCCCGGCCAGCGCCGGGTAGAACTCGGCGATCACGTCGATCGGGGTGGCCCTGATCAGCTGCTCCAGGAAGTCGACGACCGTGGGGCTGACCTGCTTGTCGGCGAAGGCCATCTTGCGGGTGACGACGAACGCCAGGTCGGCGCTCAGCCCGCGCGCCCGGTCGACCAGGTCGGCGCGGCGGCCGAGGCCGCGCAGCGCCCGGGGCGCCAGCGGGCGGACGAGCTTGGCCAGCACCAGCGGCAGCCCGAGCGTCAGCTCCGCGAGGTCCCCGCACGAGGTGTTGACCAGCGCCGCCCCGACCACCCGGTCGCCGAACAGCTCGGGGTGCCGGTCGGCCAGCGCCATGATCGACATACCGCCCATCGAGTGCCCGACGAGCACGACCGGCCCCTCGGGGGCGGCCGCGGTGAGCACCGCGTACAGGTCCTCGCCGGTCTGCTCGATGGTCGCGCGCAGCGGGTCGCTGCGGCCGCTGCGGCCGTGGCTGCGCTGGTCCCAGAAGACCATCCGGAGGCCGCGCAGGTCGCGGCGCTGGTAGTGCCACGCGTCCTGGTTGAGCGTGTAGCCGTGGCAGAAGACGACGGTCAGGTCGGCGGCGGCGCCGTCGATCTCGACGTGCAGTGGCAGGTCGTCGTCCGCGAGGACGGTCAGCTCCTCGCCGCGCAGCGTGCCGAAGGGCTCGTCGGCGTCGGGGTCGGGGCGCAGCCGTACCCGGCCGACGGCGAGGCGGCGCAGGCCGACGGCCGCGCCCACCCCGGCCGCGCCGACGCCCGCGACGGCACCGGCGATGCCGATCCTGCGCCTGTTCCTGCTGTCCATGCGCGCGTCCCCTACACCGCCCGGCCGGAGTACGCCCTCGGCACCCGGATCCCGATGCGGGTGACGATCTCATACGAGATCGTTCCAAGGGCGTCCGCCCAGTCCTGCGCGGTGGGCTCGCCCTGGTCACCGGGGCCGAAGAGGACGATCTCGTCGCCGGGGGCCATGTCGTCGTCCCCGAGGTCGATGACGAACTGGTCCATGCAGACGCGCCCGGCGATCGTGCGCCGCCGCCCCGCCGCGAGCACCTCCAGGAGGTTCGAGCCGTGCCTCGGGATACCGTCCCCGTACCCGGCCGGGACGAGCGCGAGCGTCGTCTCGCGCTCGGTGGTGTAGGTGAGGCCGTAGGACACGCCGCTGCCCGCCGCGACCCGCTTGACCAGCGCCGCGCTGGCGGCGAGCGTCATCGCGGGGCGCAGCCCGAACGTCCCGACCGACGGCATCGGCGTCAGCCCGTAGGCCGCGATCCCGGGCCGGACGATGTCGAACCGCGACTCCGGCAGCGTCAGCGTCGCCGCCGAGTTCGCGATGTGCCGCACCTCGAACCGCGCGCCGACCCGCTCGGCGTGCCGGGTCATCGCGCCGAAGGCGTCGAGCTGCGCCGCGATCGAGGGGTGGCCGAGCTCGTCCGCGCAGGCGAAGTGGGACATGATCCCGACGACCCGCAGGTGCCCGGACGCCTCGGCCTTCAGCGCCGCGTCCACCAGCGCGGGCCAGTCGCGCTCCCCGGCGCCGCCCCGGCTCATGCCGGTGTCGGCCTTGAGGTGGATCCGCGCCGGACGCCCGGCCCGCTCGGCCGCCCCGGCGACCTCCTCCACCATCCACACCGCACCGACGGCCAGGTCGACGTCGCGCGCCACGGCCTCCTCGTACGGCTCGCCGGGGACGCCCAGGCACACCAGGGTCCGGACGTCGACCCCGGCCTCGCGCAGCCGCAGCGCCTCGGCGAGCTTGGCCACGCCGAGCCAGGTAGCGCCGCCCGCGACGGCGGCGCGGCCGGCCTCGACCAGCCCGTGCCCGTAGGCCTCGGCCTTGACCATGGCCATGACCTCGGCGTCTCCCGCGCGCTCGCGCAGCAGACCGATGTTGTCGCCGATCGCGTCGAGATCGACGCGAGCCTCCGCTGAAACCCTCATGGCCACCCAGTGTGCCGTCATCTGTGCCGTGCCCGGGGCATACCGCCCCAGCTCACGCCCCCGACCGCGCCCTCCGCGGGCACCCAGGGTGCCCTCTACCCGCTTTGACGTCCATGTCCCCACCGTTGTTCGGGCCCCATCCGCCCCAGCTCGCACCGGCCTCAGCCCGCACCGGCCCCGGCGACGCTCCGGAACGCCTCGGGAAGCGCGGCGACCACGTCGGCGGCCGTGATCGGGGCCTCGCCGTGCCAGGGCTCGCCGTCCACGTAGGGCCCGGCGGAGGCCAGGCGGGCGGCGAGGCCGTGCAGGTAGGCCCCGGCGGCCGCCGCGTCCAGCGCGGGCATGCCGCCCGCGAGCAGGGCGCCGATCAGGCCGGACAGGACGTCGCCGGTACCCGCCGCCGCCAGCCGGGGCGTCCCGGTCGGGTTGACGCGGACGGGCCGGTCCTGCTCGGCGACCAGCGTCGTCGAGCCCTTGAGCAGGACGGTCGCGGGCAGCTCGGCGGCGGCGCCGCGCACGTGCTCCAGCCGGGACGCCTCGATCGCCTCGCGGCTGGCGCCGACCAGGCGCGACAGCTCGCCCGCGTGCGGGGTGAGCACGGTCGGCGCGGCGCGCCGCAGCAGGTCGCGGCGCCGGGCGAGGACCGTGAGCCCGTCGGCGTCCACGAGGACGGGCAGCTCGGTGCCGAGCACGGCCTCCAGCAGCGACTCGGCGGCCTGGGCGGTGCCGAGCCCGGGGCCGATCACCCAGGACTGGACGCGGCCGACCTTCGCCAGCGCCGCGCCGTCGCCGGGTTCGATCACGGTCGTGACGGCCTCGGGCCAGTTCCGCCGGACCAGCTCGACCGGGTGACGCACCGAGGCGAAGCGGACCATGCCCGCCCCGCCGCGCAGCGCGCCGCCGGCGCACAGGACGGCCGCGCCGGTGAACTCCTCGCCGCCCGCGAGGATGCCGACGACGCCGCGCCGGTACTTGTCGGACTCGGGGCCCGGCTCCGGCGGGCGGACGTCGGCGGCGCGCGGGGCCACCACGTCCGGGTCGGGAAGCTCGGGCCCGAGCCCGATGTCGACCAGCTCCACGACGCCGCAGTAGGACGCGCCGGGGTCGATGAGCAGCCCGGGTTTGTGGGTGCCGAACGTGACCGTGACGTCGGCCTGGACGGCGGCGCCCGCGACCCGTCCGGTGCCCGCGTCCACGCCGCTCGGCACGTCGCAGGCGACGACCGTCCCGAGCGCCCGGGACGCCCGCGCCGCCAGCGTCGCGTGGGGCTCGCGCAGGCCGCCGAACCCGCCGATCCCGGTGAGCCCGTCGATGATCAGATCGGCGGCGGCGATCGCGTCCGCGCCCTCGTCCCCGTCGTCGCGCAGCCGCCCGCCCGCGCCCAGCAGCGCCGCCAGGCCGCCCGCGTGGATCCTGGCCCCGGCCCGGACGGCCTCGACCCGCGCGCCCCGGCGGGCCAGCCTGGCGCCCGCGTACAGGGCGTCGCCGCCGTTGTCGCCGCCGCCGACCAGCAGCACGACGCGCGCGCCGTAGACGGCGGGCAGAAGCCCGGCGCAGACCGACGCCAGCCCGGCGGCGGCGCGCTGCATCAGCGCGCCCTCCGGAAGGCGGGCCATGAGCGCCTGCTCCGCCGCCCGCACCTTGCCGACCTCGTGCGCGTACCTCATCGCCGGCTCCTCTGGCCTCGACTCCGCCCGCCCCTCGCCACCTCCGGGCGATCACATACTTAGAGTGCCACGGGGACGCGCTCCGCAACCGTGTGAAATATGCGCTGCAAGTTACGACGTCATGTGCGCAAAATAATCTCCCGCCGTAGAATCATGGTCCATCGGTCCGATGTGTTCGCACTGCCGTGCCCCCGTGCGGCAGAATGCGGCCTGAACAGTCCGTCCAGGACTGGAGAGGCTCCGGCAATGAGCACTTCCCGAGGTCCCTCCGTCCGGCAACGTCGGCTCGCCGCCGAACTCCGCAGGCTGCGCGAACGCAGAAGCCTCACCGGGGACGAGGTGGCCGAGCGGCTCACCTGGTCGACCGCCAAGGTGAGCCGGATCGAGAACGCGCGGACCGGCGCGAAGATCAGTGACGTGCACCGCCTGCTCGACCTCTATGAGATCGACGGCTCGCGCAGGGCCGACCTCATCTCCCTCGCGCACGCCGCCGCCGAGCGGGACTGGTGGGAGGACTACCGCGACCTGCCGAGCCCGCTCGCGGACTTCATCGCGCTGGAGGCGGAGGCCACGGCCGTCCGGGAGTGGGGAAGCACCGTCTTCCCGGGGCTGCTGCAGACCGAGGCCTACGCCCGGCACGTGATCGGCGGGTGGAGCGCCCTCGCCACGCTGCCGCCCCAGGAGCTGGAGCGTCGGGTCGAGGTGCGGATGCGGCGCCAGGAACTCCTGCGCCGCGACCGCCCGCTGGAGCTCGCGGTGGTCATGGACGAGGCCGTTCTCTGCCGCCGGATCGGCGACCGGAAGGTCATGCGCGAGCAGCTTGAGCATCTTCTCCGGATGAGTGGGCTTCCGAACGTGACCGTGCAGATACTGCCACTCGACATCGCGCACTCGGTGTTGGCGGAAACGTTTATCCTGCTGGAATTCTCGCCGGTGCATGACATCACCTTTCCTGATATCGTGCACACCGAATCTCTGACAATCAGCCACTTTGCGGATGAGACCGTTACGTATATGTACAGGCTCGCCTATATGAATCTCGCTGGTCAGGCATGGGACGCCGCCGAGTCGAGGCGGCGCATCATCGAGGCCAGGGATGCCTGGTGACGGGCCGCGGAGTGGCCTTCACCATGTGAAAGGCACCTAGTGTCCCCTTTCGCCACTCCTGCTCCGCATTGGCGGAGAAGCGCCCACTGCGGGGCGAGCAACACGTGCGTCGAAGTGGCCGCACTGGCCGGTCCGTCCCTTTTCGTCGGGGCACGGGACGCGAAGCACGGAACGCAGAGCCCGGTTCTGTCATTCTCCCGGGGAGAGTGGCGGGACTTCGTCGGACGAGCCAAGAAGGGCGAATTCGACCTGGGCTGACGGCGCGCTGACGGCACGCCGATGGCATGAGAGGGCGGGCCCCGCGTCCCCGAGGGACGAGGCGGGGCCCGTGCCGAACGAACCGGGCCCGGAGGGGAGTGACACCCCCTCCGGGCCCGGTTCGCGGTCGGCTCATCCGAAACCCTCGTACTACCTCGCCGCTCCCGCCCCACCGGCCCCTCCCGCCCGCCCCTCCCCACCCGCGTCCGGTGATCTTGTTACCTTGTGCTCAGGCACCGGCAGCGCGGCCGCGGGCAGATGCAACTTTCAAGGCAGGAGCCGGAATGAGTTTCGATGCGACACCGCCCGCCCGATGGCGAAAGAGCGCCCGATGCGGCGCCAGCAATGGATGCGTCGAGGTCATGCGGCTGGACACCGGCATGATCTGTGTCCGCGACGGAACCCGCGCGGACGAGGAGGCCGCCGGCGTCCTGGAGTTCGCCGCCCCGGAATGGCGGCTTTTCGCCGCCCAGGCGAGGGGCGGCCGATTCGACCGGGCATGAGAATTGCGCACGGACTGAGATTCTCAATTCAATGGGGAATTGAGTGACGCGGCGTGTTCAGGCGATACGGACGCCTTTGGGGACGCGGTACAGCGGCGTCCGCAACCGGGACGCGCTGACCCATACGGCGCCCGCGCCGAGGACGAGGTCGAACGCCAGCCCGAACGGCCACACCGGCGGCCCGTCGGACCGCTCCGCATAGGAGGGGCGGTAATGGCCGTCGTCCAGGCGCAGCCGCCGCACGCCGCGGCTGATCGAGCCGAGCGGGTCGTTCGGCGGCGCCTCGTAGTAGTCCACGCGATGGCCCCCGGAGCCGGCGCCCTCGTCGATGATGATGCGGCGCTTGGGCAGGCTCGGCGCCGCGTCCGCGAGGATGACGACGGGGTTGGGCGCCAGCAGCCACCAGATCCGGTCGGTGCGGTCGTTGTCGTAGCCGTCAACCCCCTGCTCGGAGGTGATCGGGACCGCGATCGTGAACAGCAGCGGCGTCCCCACGATCAGCGCGAACACCGTCAGGTAGGACAGCAGCACCGAGGTGATGCTGCGCGCCAGCAGCGCCGACCAGCCCTGCGAGACCGCGCAGACGACGCCGATCAGCAGGGCGGTGACGAGCAGGACGGCCACGGCGCGCATCGGCCCGATCGCGCCCTCGGCGACCGGCCACAGCAGCGAGGGCACCGTGAGCAGCAGCACGACCAGGCCCGTCCCCCAGGACGCGGCGAGCTTGCCGAACGCGATGTCGCCGGGCGCGAGCGGGGTGACCTGGAGGGTGGCGAGCGTGCCGCGCTCGCGGTCGCCGTTGATCGACTGGGCGCTCAGCGCCGGGGTGATCAGCAGCGTGAGCACCAGCACCGCGAGCAGCACGCCGCCGAACATCGGCACGCCCGGGCTCCCGTAGCGGGACGTGGAGTCGGCCTCCAGCGCCAGCCGGAACAGCAGGGCCAGCCCGTTGACCACCGCGAACCAGACGGCGAGCAGCACCCGCCAGCGGCCCGTCCGCAGCCGGGTCCGAATCTCCTGCCGCGCCACCAGGGCGGCCCCGCGCGCCGTCATCCCGGCGTCACCTCCGGGTCTCGGTCATGGCGAGGTAGGCCGACTCCAGCGCGCTGCCCGCCGGGGCGAGGCCGGTGACCGGCACGCCCCGGGTGACGAGTGCGGCGAGCAGTCCGGCGGCCTCGGTCTCGGTGAGCGGTCCGACCTCGGCGCCGCCCGGCAGCTCGCGGACGGGCCCGAGCCCCGGATCGAGGCCGGGCAGGTCGTCGATCGCCATCGTCAGCGCCTCGGCGAGCCGCTCGCGGTCCAGCGAGCGTATCCGCCACCGGACGCGCGCGACGGCGGCCTCGGCGAGGTCGGCCATCGCGTGCTCGCCGACCGTCCGCCCGTGGTCGACCAGCACGACCCGGTCGGCGATCTCCTCCAGCTCGCTGAGGATGTGGCTGGAGACCAGCACCGCGACGCCGTCGGCCGCGAGCGAGCGCAGCAGGTCGCGCAGCTCGACGCGGGAGCGCGGGTCGAGGCCGGAGGCCGGCTCGTCCAGCAGCAGGACGCGGGGCCGGTGCACCAGCGCCCGCGCCACCCCGAGCCGCTGCTTCTGCCCCCGCGACAGCGCGTGGACGGGCTGGCCGGGCTGCTCGTCGAGGTGGACGAGGGTCAGCAGCGCCCTGATCCGGCGGGCCCGCGCCTCCTTCGCCAGCCCGTAGGCGTCGGCGAAGAACTCCAGGTACTCCTGGACGGTGAGCTGGTCGTACACGCCGAAGGTGTCCGGCATCCAGCCGAGCGCCCGGCGTGCCGCGCCGGGATCGGCGCGGACGTCGTGCCCCGCGACCCGCACCCGGCCCTCGCCCGGCCGCAGCAGTGTCGCGAGGATGAGCAGCAGCGTCGTCTTGCCGGCGCCGTTCGGCCCGACCAGTGCGGTGACCTGACCGTAGGGAACGGTGAGGTCGAGTCCGCGCAGCGCTTGCACCGGGCCGAAGCGCCGCGACACGCCGCGCGCCTCGATCCCGAGTCCTTCCGGGGCTCCCACAAGCCCACCTCCCGACACGCCGGGGTCTTCCCATGCGACGTGCCGGGACGGCGCACGGTTCCCGGCGACGTGTCGTTCCCGTCCCTCAACGCCCGGTCGGTACGCTCGGTGACCGTCTCTGTCCGGCGGTGATCGTCGGCGGTGATCGCTCCTACTCGACCGTCACGGACTTGGCGAGGTTGCGCGGCTGGTCGACGTCATGGCCCTTCGCGGTCGCCAGCTCGCACGCGAACACCTGGAGGGGCACGGTCGTGACCAGCGGCTGGAGCAGCGTCGGCACGGCCGGGACGCCGATCAGCGTGTCCGCGTACGGCTCGACCGACCGGTCGCCCTCCTCGGCGATCACGATCGTCCGGGCGCCGCGGGCGCGGATCTCCTGGATGTTGGAGACGATCTTGTCGTGCAGCACGTCCCGGGCCCGGGGCGGGACGATCACCACGACCGGCAGCCCCTGCTCGATCAGCGCGATCGGGCCGTGCTTCAGCTCGCCCGCCGCGAAGCCCTCGGCGTGCATGTAGGCCAGCTCCTTGAGCTTCAGCGCGCCTTCGAGCGCGACCGGGAAGCCCACGTGGCGGCCGAGGAACAGCACGCACCGCTCCCCCGCCAGCGACCGGGCCAGCTCCCGGACCGGCTCCATGGTCTCCAGGACCTTCTCCACCTTCTCCGGCATCCGCTCCAGGAGCTGCACCATGGCGAACACCTCGTCGCCCCACTTGGTGCCCCGCACCTGCGCGATGTAGAGCGCGATCAGGTAGACGGCGACGAGCTGGGTCAGGAACGCCTTGGTGGAGGCGACCGCGATCTCGGGCCCCGCGTGCGTGTACAGGACGCCGTCGCACTCGCGCGGCAGCGTCGAGCCGTTGACGTTGCAGATGCCGAGCAGCTTGGCCTTCTGCTCGCGGGCGTGCCGGACGGCCATCAGCGCGTCCATCGTCTCGCCGGACTGGGAGATCGCGATGACCAGCGTCGTCGGCGACAAGATCGCGTCGCGGTAGCGGAACTCGCTGGCCAGCTCCACCTCGCAGGGCAGCCCGGCCCAGTGCTCGATCGCGTACTTGGCGATCAGCCCGGCGTGGAAGGACGTCCCGCAGGCCACGATGATGATCTTGTCGACCTCGCGCAGCTCCTGGTCGGAGATGCGCATCTCGTCCAGCGTGAGCCGCCCGTCGGCGCCGATCCGGCCGAGCAGGGTGTCGGCGACCGCGCGCGGCTGCTCGGCGATCTCCTTGAGCATGAAGTAGTCGTGGCCGTCCTTCTCGGCGGCCGACACGTCCCAGTCGACGTGGTACTCCTTCACCTCGGCGGGGCGGCCGTCGAAGCCGGTGACCGTGACCCCGCCGGGGCGCAGCTCGACGATCTGGTCCTGGCCGAGCTCGATCGCGTCGCGGGTGTGGGCGATGAACGCGGCGACGTCGCTGGCGAGGAAGTTCTCCCCGTCGCCGACGCCGACGACCAGCGGCGAGTTGCGGCGCGCGCCCACCACGAGGTCGGGGTCGCCGGTGTGCACGGCGACCAGCGTGAACGCGCCCTCCAGGCGGCGGCACACCCGCCGCATCGCCGCGGCGAGGCCGCCGCCGGCCTTCAGCTCGTCCTCCAGCAGGTGGGCGACGGCCTCGGTGTCGGTGTCGGAGCCGAGCTTGTGCCCGGCCTCCTCCAGCTCGCCGCGCAGCGCCGCGAAGTTCTCGATGATCCCGTTGTGGATCACCGCGACGGAGCCGGTGCAGTCGACGTGCGGGTGGGCGTTGCGGTCGTTGGGCGCGCCGTGCGTCGCCCACCGCGTGTGGCCCATGCCGAGCGTCCCGGCGGGGAGCGGCTCGTCCTCCAGCGCCCCGCGCAGGTTCACGAGCTTGCCCGCGCGCTTGGCCGTCGCCAGCCCCCCCTCGGCGAGGACGGCGATCCCGGCCGAGTCGTAGCCGCGGTACTCCAACCGCGCCAGGCCCTCGATCACGACGTCGAGCGCGGGCCTGCCGCCCACGTAACCCACGATTCCGCACATGACGGCAAGCCTATGCAATGCCGCCGCCCCGCCCCACCAGCACGTCACCGAAAGATGTGGCGCTACCGTGTACGGACGGTGAAGAGGCGGGCGGCCAAAACCGGGAAGCCCGGCTGGGTGGATGGTTACTGTTCGACCCATGACGAGCGGATGGGACAGCGTGCCGAGCCCTTATGTGGAACTCTCCCGCGACGCCTGGCGCGCGCTGCGCGAGAACACCCCGCTGCCGCTCACTCCCGGTGAGCTGGACGCGCTGCGGGGCCTGCGCGACCCGATCGACATCACCGAGGTCGAGGAGGTCTACCTGCCGCTCTCCCGGCTGCTGAACCTGTTCTTCCTCTCGGACGGGCGGCTGCGCGACACCGTCAGCGGGTTCCTCGGCGGCGAGGTTCAACCGACGCCGTTCATCCTCGGCGTGGCGGGCAGCGTCGCGGTCGGCAAGTCCACCACGTCCCGGCTGCTGCGGACGCTGCTGGCGCGCTGGCCCGAGCATCCGAGCGTGGAGTTGGTCACCACCGACAGCTTCCTCTACCCCAACGCCGTGCTCACCGAGCGCGGGATGATGGACCGGAAGGGCTTCCCGGAGTCCTATGACCGGCGCGCCCTCGTGCGGTTCGTGTCGGCGATCAAGGCGGGGGCGGAGGAGCACGCGATCCCCGTCTACTCGCACCTGGAGTACGACATCGTCCCGGGCGCGACGCAGACCGTCCGGCGGCCCGACATCCTGATCGTCGAGGGCCTGAACGTGCTCCAGGCCCCGCCCGCCGGCCAGCTCGGCGTGTCGGACTTCTTCGACTTCTCGATCTACGTGGACGCGCGGGTCGAGGACATCCGGCAGTGGTACGTCGACCGGCTGTTCGCGCTGCGCCGCACCGCCTTCACCGACCCCCGCTCCTACTTCCACAAGTACGCCCACGAGCTCGACGAGGACGAGACCGCCGCGTTCGCCCAGCGGGTCTGGCGGGACGTCAACGAGATCAACCTCGTCTCCAACATCCTGCCGACGCGGGCGCGGGCCACGCTCGTCCTGCACAAGGACCGGGAGCACGCCGTCCAGCGCGTCCGGCTGCGCCGCATCTGAGGGGTCTGACAGGCTTTCCAGGGAACCGTCCCGTCCGTCCGCGAGTCGAACCCGCGATCACGAGGCCGGGCCGTCCCAGGGAAACAGGAGAGATGTCGCACACACCCCCCGAAGCGCCGCTGGAGTCCGTGCCGCCGCTGCTGGTGGAGCCGCCCTGGTCCGAGGGGGCGCCGCGCGACACCGAGCCGGTCGTCCTCAAGGGCCTGAAGGCTCCCCGGGTCGCGACCACGGTGCACTGGGCGCCGGGCCAGCGGGAGGAGTGGCTCGCGAAGGGCCGCGCCGACTACCCGCCGCTGGGCGACACCGACTGGGACGCCGCCGCCGCGTCGTTCGCCGACGGAACGATCCAGCAAGGCGAGCGCCTCCGCCGCCGCCAGTCGGCCTTCGACATCCTCCTGCACGGCCCCGAGGAGCACGGCCGCGCCCTGCTCGCCGACGAGCGCTACCACGCCGACCTCTCCGGGACGTTCGCGCTGCGCGGCATCGTCGCCCGCTACGAGCTGGACGCGCTGCCCCTCGTCCTCCACCAGGACAACCTCTGGGCGCTGTACCCCTTCTTCGACGCCCACATCGCCCAGCTCTGCCTCAAGCACAAGGACAACTCCTACAGCCACCCGGCGAAGGACTGGTTCGTCCAGCACGGCCCGGCCGCGATCGCGCTGATCGTCCCGGACCTGGTGCGCCGCCCCGGGCCCAAGCGCGAGCGGGCCGAGGTCCACGTCCGCTCCGTCGCGGACGCGCACGGGGGCGAGGCGGTGCTGGAGGCCGTCCGCCCCTACGGCGAGGAGGTGGTGCGGGCGGTCGCGTCGCTCGGCATCGACCCGCTCGACCGGTACCCGAGCCCGCTGCCGGAGATCGGCTTCGACGTGGCCGCGCTGCCGCCCGTCCTGCTGGCGGGACGGGAGTCCGCGCTGCCGGAGGCCGCCGTCCGGAACCTGGTCACGATGTTCCTGATCTCGACGCCCGAGAAGCCGTACGCGGGCGTCGAGCGGGTCGTGAAAGCCTGCGATCCCGAGTCGCTGGCCGAGTTCGCCTGGGCCCTCTACGAGGCCGACGACACCCGCCCGCGCTGGACGTCGCCCGGCGTCGAGTACGCGCTGCGCCTCCTCGGCGACGACCGGACCGCCGCGCGGCTCGGCCCGATCGTCGCGCGCTGGGACAAGGGCACGTCCTGGTACAACGGCGGCTCGTCCGCGCTGGGCGTGTTCACCTCGATCGGCACCGACGGCGCGCTCCGCCAGCTCCACCGGCTCGCGCAGAAGGCGAAGGACCAGCGGCGGATCCGCCGCCACAGCCAGTCGCTGATCGACGGCATCGCCCAGAGGCGCGGCCTGGACGCCGAGCAGCTCGCCGACCTGCTCGTCCCCGACCTCGGCCTGGACGCCTCCGGCGGTCTCACGCTCGACTACGGCCCCCGCCGCTTCACGGTCGGGTTCGACGAGCACCTCAAGCCGTTCGTCGCGGGCGAGGACGGCAAGCGCCGCAAGACCCTCCCCAAGCCCGGTGTGAGGGACGACGCCGCCCTCGCCCCGGCCGCCCACCAGCGCTTCACCGAGCTGAAGAAGGAGGCCAGGACCGTCGCCGCCGAGCAGATCAAGCGGCTCGAAGCGGCGATGGTGAAGGGCCGCCGGTGGACGCCCGAGGAGTTCCGGGCCCTGTTCCTGGCCCATCCCCTGATGTGGCACATCGCACGGCGCCTCGTCTGGAGGTCGGGCGAGGTCGAGTTCCGGGTCGCCGAGGACCGCAGCCTCGCCGACGTCCGCGACGACGCGGTCGAGATCTCCGCGCCCGTCGAGCTGCCGCACCCGCTGCGCCTCACCGCCCCGGACGCCTGGGCGGAGGTGTTCGCCGACTACGAGATCCTCCAGCCGTTCCCGCAGCTCGGACGCCCCGTCCACGCCCTCACCGCCAAGGAGCGGGACGCGGCGCGGCTGGAGCGGTTCGAGGGCGCGAGCGTCCACTTCGGCGCGATCCTCGGCCTTGTCGACCGGGGCTGGAAGCTGGGCCCGAAGGAGACCGGCGGCTTCCACCGCCACGTCTCGCGGGAACTCGCCGAGAACAGCCATCTGGTGATCGAACTGGACCCGGGCGTCCGCGCCGTCGCCCCGGACGAGTACGCCGAGCAGGAACTCCGGGTGGTCGCGCTCGCCAGAACGTCCTACGGCCAGGGCGAGCGCCTCCTCGCAGACCTGGACGAGGTCACCGCCTCCGAGCTGCTGGCGGAGCTGACCCGCCTCACCGGAGCGCCCGGCAGCTAGCCCATGGCCTCGGCGGTGTCCAGTTCGGTGCGGTCGCCCAGCAGTTCCCAGCGGAGCAGGGAGAGGGGGACGTTGCCGTTGCTCCACAGCCGGTCGTGGACGGTCCGCAGGGCGAAGGCGTCGCCCTGGCGGCGGTGCGCGTCGTTGATCAGGCGGAGTAGCTGGGTCTTGCCGATCTGGTAGGTCAGCGCGCGCAGCGGGGTCTCGGCCAGGTCGGCGGCCGAGCCCTCGACCTGCTCGACCTCGCCCTCCGCCTCGAACGAACCGAAGCGTTCGCGCTGCCAGACCTCCACCTCCGGCAGCGTGAACTCGCCGACGGCGAGCCGCACGTCGGCCTCGACCCGCTGGGCGCGGATCGCCATCATGTCCAGCGCGGTCCGCCGCAGGAACGGGTCGGCGTCGAACAGGCCCGCGCGCAGTACGAGTTCCTCGTGGTAGAACGCGATGCCCTCCACGGGCCCGGAGTCGTAGAAGAACCGGCGGAGCGGGTCGGGGTGGTGCCAGGACCGCGCGAGCTGGTCGGCGTGCACGCCCTCGTGGAACAGCGCCACCATCGGGTCGATCGCCTGGAGCCGGTCGTAGCCACCGAGCGCCGGGCCGGGCTCCTCGATGTAGCGGAACGCGTTCGCCGACGGACGCGACGGGCCCGTCACGTCGTGCGGCACGCCGAGGTGCTGGAGCGGCGCCAGGTAGCCGGGCATCGGCGCGAACAGGTAGCGGCCCACGTCCCCGGCCGGGGAGAGCAGGCCCTGCTCGTCGAGGAAGCGGGTGAGGCGCCGGTGGGCGTCGGCCTCGCGGGCGATCTGCGTGGACCGGTCGGGGAGGACGGGCGGGTCCTCGCCGCCCCGGTTGCGCTCGACCAGCTCCAGCCAGCGTGCCCGCTCGGCCTCCAGCCGGGAGACGGCGACCATCTCCTCGGGGGTGAACGGGGTGAGCGCGACGGCGCCGAGGAAGTGGCGCGCCGCGTCCGGGCCGGGCGACCGGTAGGGGCCCATGGACGGGCGCCGCGTCCGCAGCCATTCGCGGTAGTCGCCGAGGGCGGCCGCGGCGTCCGTCAGGGCGCCGCGCATGCGGTCGGCGTGCGGGGCGGGCAGCAGCGGGACGAGATGCTCGGCGACCTCCGCGAACTGGCCGCCGATGGGGTCGAGCTGGCGGATCGTGAAGTCGGCCAGCTCGGCGGCGGGCGCGTCGAGGTTGGCACGCGCGTGCTCCAGCGTCCGGGGGATGGACGCGGCCTTGGCGACCAGGTCGGCGGCGCGCCCTTCCCCGAACGGCGGCGGGGCCAGCAGCGCCTCGAACAGCACGCCGACCGACTGGTCGACGTAGAAGCGCGGGTTCGTCCGCCACAGCGGGTAGCGCTCCAGCTCCCAGCGGGCGCGCGCGAGCACCGACCCGAGCAGGTACCAGTCGACCTGGGCCGGGACGGGCGCGTCGCCGTCCCGCAGGCCCCGCCGGCGGCGCTCGAACCCGGCGAGCGCGTCGAGGCTCGCCTCCATCGCCGCCGCGGAGAAGTCCGGCACCCACCCGGCGGGACGCTCCAGGCGGTCGATGTCGTCGCCGGTCTGCGGTCGCCTGGCGGCGCGCCATGCCCAGATTTCGAGGCCCAGGCCGGTCAGGGCGTCCATGGCGGCTCCTTCTACTCGGCGTGGGCCACGGAGAGGGAGCGGAGGCGGTAGGCGGCCAGCAGGGTGCCTCCCAGGCTGACGACGATCAGCAGCGGGACCGCGACCGCGAGGTCCACCGTGGACTTGACCGGCGTCGCCGAGGTCATCGCGTCGGTCACCGACAGCGCCCACTGCTGGATCGACGCCGACTTCGCGCCCGGGGCGAAGTTGCCGAGCAGGCTCTCCCAGACCAGCGCGTACAGCAGGCCGATCGTGACGGCGTTGCGGCTGGCGACCGCGAGCGCCACGAACACGGCGCTGTAGGTGACGCCGCCGACCAGGACGCCGGCCGTGAAGGCGGGCGCCATCCCGGCCGTCGAGCCGGTGAGGACCATGCCCGCGAGCAGCGTCGGCACCACCGCGAACACCGCGACCAGCACGATCGCGACCGCCAGCTTGGTGAGCACGACGACCTGCCGGGGGATCGGCTTGGTCAGCACGTACATGATCTGCCCGTCGTCGATCTCCGGGCCGATCACGCCGGTGCCCGCGATCAGCGCGAGCAGCGGCAGCAGCGTCGCGAGCCCGAACTTCTGCAGGACGTCGGCGGAGATGTCCAGGTCGTTGTTGCCGGTGTAGCGCAGGACCGCCGCGAGGACGAGCAGCACCAGCGGCAGCGCGAGCAGCAGCAGCGCGCGGCGCCGGCCGAGCATCGCCCGGAACGTGATCATGGCAATGGTGCTGTTCATCGGGCCACCAGGTAGGAGAAGACGCTTTCCAGGGACTCGTCGGCCGGGGAGACCTCCCACAGCCGGACGCCCGCGTCCCGCGAGACCTGCGGGAGCAGCCAGGTGAACCGCTGGAAGTCGACGGCCTCGACCTGGAGCCCCTTGTCGGTGAGCTGGACGCTGCGCGCCGAGCCGTCCGCGATGATCGCGGCGGCGAGCCGCCGGTCGTCGGAGGAGCGCACGAGGAAGATGTGCGGCCGGTCGGTCATCAGCCGGCGGATCTTGCGGAAGTCCCCGGACGCGGCGTGCCGCCCGGCGACGATCACCTCGATGTGGCTGGCGAGCCGCTCGACCTCCTCCAGGATGTGCGAGCTGAACAGGATCGTGCGGCCCTCCTCGGCCATCCGGCGGATGAGGTCCATCAGCTGGAGCCGCTGCCGGGGGTCCATGCCGTTGAACGGCTCGTCCAGCAGCAGGACGGGCGGGTCGTGCACGAGCGCCGAGGCCATCTTGATGCGCTGCTTCATGCCCTTGGAGTAGTTGCCGATCGTCCGGTCGGCGGCGTAGTCCATCTCGACCTGGCCGATGGCGCGGCTCGCGGCGGCGGCCGGGTCGCGCAGCTTGTGCAGCTTGGCCATCGCCAGGATGAACTGGCGGCCGGTGAGGAAGTCGTAGGCGGCCTCCCGCTCCGGGACGAGCCCGAGGCTGCGGTAGATGCCCGGGTTCTGCCAGATCGGGGCGCCGTCGAGCGTGACGGTCCCGGACGAGGGCGCGAGGAACCCGCCCATCATGTGGATCAGCGTGGACTTCCCCGCGCCGTTCGGGCCGAGCAGCCCGGTGACGCCGGGTCCGACCGTCATCGAGACGCCGTTGACGGCGACGACGTTGCCGTACCAGCGCGACACCGCGTCCAGTCGCAGTTCGCTCACGACAGGCCAGCCTTCCGGAACCGGCGGTACAGGACCGCGACCGAGCCGAACACGATGGCGGCGCACATGGCGAGCGCGACCACGCCGCCCTTCAGACCGGGCGCCACCTGCACCGAGGACTTCTCCGCGTTGAGCAGCCTGACCTGCACGGTGTCGACCAGGTTGAACGGGGCGAACAGCCCGGCCCAGCCCGAGAGCGTGAAGTTGGTCTCGCTCTCGGCGATGCCCTGGACGACCAGCACGAGCGTGCTGCTCAGCATGAACACGGCGATCACGGCGGCGACGCCGAAGCCGCGCCGGGGCGTGAACGCCGCGACGACCATCCCGATCGCGGCGAGGACGAGCGCGAACAGCGCGCAGCCGACCAGCGCGGCGAGGTAGCGGCCGAGCTGGTCGGCCGAGTGCGGCACCTTCGTCACGAGGCCGCCGACGTACAGGACCGTGACGGGCACCGCGATGAGCGCGAACAGCGCGCTGGTCATCGCCGCGATCTTCGCCAGCACGAAGTCGAGGTGGCCGACCGGCCGGGAGAAGTACAGCGGGACGACGTGGAAGCGCAGCTCCCGCGAGGCCAGCACCGGCGCCTGCGTCGCCAGGAAGATCGCGATGATCACCTGGAGCGTCGGGGCGTAGGAGGAGTAGCGCATCAGCACGTCCTCCTCCTTGGTGACGGCGAACACCGCGACCGAGCCGGCGGCGGGCAGCATCATGATCGCCGCGAGGATGAACGGCATCACCTTGGCGCGGGCGGGGCGGCCGAGGCCGAACGCGGCGCGCAGGCTGTGCACGTACAGGGAGCGCAGCACGTAGGCGCGGCCGTTGCGGCGGCCGTCGTAGTGCCGGTAGCCGATGTCGTGGATCGTGCTGGTGCTCATCGCGGCGCTCCCTGCGGGAGGTTCGGGACGTTCGCGCCGGGCGGACCAGGCGCGGCGGGCGTCTCCTGGAAGACCTCTTCGATGTGGTGGCGGCGCTGCTCCATCCGGATCAGCCGCAACCCGAGTTCCGCGACGCCGTCGCGGACGAGGTCGTAGGTGCTCTCCCCCGCGATGTCGACGACGAGGAACCGGCCCTCGGCGCGGACGGCGGCGCCGTGCTCGTGCAGGACGCGGTGCAGGGCGTCGCGTCCCTCGTCGACCTCGACGGTGAGGACGCCGCTCTCGGTCGTGTACGCCTCGACGGCCTGGGAGCGCAGCAGCCTCCCGCCGTCGATGATGACGACGTGGTCGCAGACGCGCTCCAACTCGCCCAGCAGGTGCGAGGTGACCAGGACGCTGATGCCGAACTCGGCGCCGATGCGGCGGATCAGGTCGAGCATCTCGTCGCGCCCGGCCGGGTCGAGGCCGTTGGTGGGCTCGTCCAGGAACACGAGCTTCGGGTCGTGGACGAGCGCCTGCGCGAGCTTCACCCGCTGCCGCATGCCGGTGGAGTAGCCGCCGATCGGGCGGTAGCGCTCCTCGTACAGCCCGACGTGGCGGAGGGTGTCGGCGGCGCGCTCGCGGGCGGCGGTCGGCGGCAGCCCGCACATCCGCGCCATGTGCACGACGAACTCGGTGGCGGACACGTCCGGCGGGAGGCACTCGTACTCGGGCATGAACCCGACGCTCTCGCGGATCTTGACGCCCTCGCGGGCGATGTCCATGCCCAGCACCGAGGCGGTGCCGGTGCTCGGCGGCAGCAGGCCGAGGAGGATCTTGATGAGCGTCGACTTGCCGGCGCCGTTGGCGCCCACGAGCCCGACGACCCCGGGTTCGACGGCCACGGAGAGGTCGTCCAGGGCGGTCACCCGGGGGAACCTCATCGTCAGCCCCTGGGTGGCGATGATCGGCATACCCCGAACCTAGCGCCTGGCCCGCCGGCGCACGTCACCCTTAGGTGCTACGCGGTACGGCCGAAGGTCCGACATGCGGTCGACCTAGGTTCCCCTGCCGGCGGGAGCCCGCCCCTTCCTGTGGAGCACGAGCCTCCACATCAGGCGCTGGAGGAGCAGCGTCGCCGTCCCGGCGATGATCATGCCCGCGAAGTTGACGCCGAGTTGCAGCAGCGACCCGTCGATCTCGCTGCCGTGCCGGAGCGCGAGCGCGACCGCGAGGTTCCCGGCGGCGGGCACGGTCGTCACCGAGATGAACACCCCGACCAGCGCGGAGGACTTGCCCGCGGTGAGCGAGAGCACCCCGGCGGCGCCCGCGAGCAGCGCGACGATGAACGACCAGCGGTCGGGGCTGTAGATGAACGCGGTGAGGGGGCGGTCGTCCGGCAGCCGGGACGTCTCGATCACCCCGGTCCACCGGCTCACGACCGCGCACGCGTAGGTGATCGCGATCGCCACCGCGAACCCGACGATCAGGGCGCGCAGCGCCTCGACGATCCGCCACGGCTGCCGCCGCGTCAGCCCGTAGCAGATCGCCGCGACCGCGCCGAACTCCGGGCCGAGCACCATCGCGCCGACCACCAGCACCGGTGAGTCGATCAGCGCCGCGATCGCGGCCAGCTGGGTCGCCAGCGCGAGGAAGGCCACGAACGACCAGGTCAGCGCCGTCCCCTCGCTGACCTGCCGGTCGAGTTCCTCCCACACGACGGCGTCGTCGCCGTGGCCGGGGGCGCGCTCCTCGGCGCGCTCGGCCGCGTCCGACAGCGACAGGTCGATCTTCTCGATGCTGATCGAGCCGTCCCGTTCCAGGTCGAGGGCCTGGAGGGCGGCGAGCACCTCGTTGGCGGACTCGCGGGCGATGTCGCTCAGCACGAGGTCGCCGCTGGGGGAGCGCGCCGCGCCGGGGATCACGACGATGTTGGTGGCTCCGGCGCAGTCGGCGAGCGCCTCGCAGGCGTCGTCGGTGCGATCCGCCGGGACGATCGCTCTGAGGTGCAGCACGCGGTCCATCGTGCCGTAAACGCGCCACCGCTGGTCGTACAGTGTGATCGTTTATCGCGGACTTAACGGGCAAAGCACAACAAAAACGTGGGTGGTGGCGGTATGGCGTGGCGGAACCAGGTGGCGATCGCGGGGACGGTGCTGGCCGTCCTCGCGGTGAGCGGCTGCGAGGGGAAGGTCGGGCTGTCCGACACCTCCTCCCCGTCGGCGGCGCCGGGCACGAAAGGTTCGGGGCGGGATCTGTCCTCTCTGCGGGTCGCGTCCGAGGGCGACGGCGGCGGCTACAAGCGCGACCGGTTCGGGACGCGCTGGAAGGACACCGACCACAACGGCTGCGACCAGCGCAACGACGTCCTCGCCCGCGACATGGAGGACGTGCGGAAGAAAGGGTCGTGCGTCGTCCTGGCGGGCCGCCTGCACGACCCCTACAGCGGCAAGGAGATCACGTTCAGCAAGTCCGACGCGGCCGAGGTGCAGATCGACCACGTCTACCCGCTCGCGCTCGCCTGGCGGATGGGCGCCTCCCGCTGGGGCGAGGACCAGCGCGAGCGGTTCGCCAACGACCACGCGAACCTGCTCGCCGTCTGGGGCGTGCCCAACCGGCAGAAGAGCGACTCGGGGCCCGGCGAGTGGAAGCCGCAGAAGGGCTTCCAGTGCGCCTACGCGGTCAAGTACGTCGCGGTCGCCAAGAAGTACGACCTGCCCGTGACGCGTTCCGACCACGACGCCCTGAGGAGCTTCCTCTCCCGGTGCTGACCCTAGGATCGGGGGATGAGCAGCGAACACCATGACGCGTCGCCCAACGGCCAGGTCCACGGCGAGGCGGCGGAGCGTCCGCGCGTGCGCACCGAGCGCGGCGTCGGCGCCCGCGCGACCGGCGCCGAGGTGACCGGCGCGTCCGCCACCGGCCTCACGCTGCGCCTCGGCACCGGCCTCGGCTCGCTCGCGCTCGGCTCGGTGGCGGTCGGCGCGCTCGCGGTCGGCGCCGTCGCGATCGGCAAGCTCGTGATCAAGCGCGCGGTGGTCGAGCACCTCCAGGCGGGCACCGTGGAGATCGGGCACCTCAAGGTCGGCCGCCTGGAGATCGACGACCTGGTCCGCTAGCCGCCCAGGGCGGCCGCTATCCGCCCAGGGCGGCGCGGACGACGCCCGCGAGGCGCTCGGCCACCGCCTGCGCCTGGTCCTGCGCGGCCGCCTCGACCATCACCCGCACCATCGGCTCGGTGCCGCTCGGCCTGATCAGCACCCGGCCGGTGTCGCCCAGCTCCGCCTCGGCCGCCGCGACGGCCTCCGCAAGCTCCGGCGAGGTCTTCGCGCGCCCCTTGTCGACGTCCCGGACGTTGATCAGCACCTGCGGCAGCCGGTTCATGACCTTGGCCAGCTCGTCCAGCGGACGGCCGCGCCGCACCATCGCCGCCAGCAGGTGCAGCCCGGTCAGCACGCCGTCGCCGCTGCTCGCGTGGTCGAGCATGATCACATGGCCGGACTGCTCGCCGCCGAAGTTGAACCCGCCGTCCTTCATCGCCTCCAGCACGTACCGGTCGCCGACGGCGGTCTCGACCAGCGTGACGCCCGCCGCGCGCATCGCGAGCTTGAAGCCGAGGTTCGACATCACGGTCGCGACCACGGTGTCACCGGCCAGCGCGCCCGCCTCCCGCAGGTCCAGCGCCAGGATCGCCATGATCTGGTCGCCGTCCACGACCTCCCCGGCCCCCGTCACCGCGAGGCACCGGTCGGCGTCGCCGTCGTTGGCGATGCCCGCGTCCGCGCCGTGCTCGCGGACGGCGGCCTGGAGCGCCTCCAGGTGCGTGGACCCGCACCCGGCGTTGATGTTCAGGCCGTCCGGCGCGGCGCCGATCGTGATCACCTCGGCGCCCGCGCGGCGCAGCGCCTCGGGCGCCACGTCGCTGGACGCGCCGTTCGCGCAGTCCACGACGACGCGCAGCCCGTCCAGCGATACCGGCAGCGTCGTCATCAGGTGCGCCACGTACTGCTCGACCGCGCCGTGCGCCTCCCGCACCCGGCCGACGCCCGCGCCGGTCGGCGGGTCCCACGGCGCGCCGATGCCCGCCTCGATGCGGTCCTCGATGGCGTCGGGCAGCTTGAAGCCGTCGCGGTCGAACAGCTTGATCCCGTTGTCGGGGGCCGGGTTGTGCGAGGCCGACAGCATCACGCCGAGGTCGGCGTCCAGCGCGTGCGCCAGGTGCGCCACCGCCGGGGTCGGCAGGACGCCGAGCCGCAGCACCTCCACGCCCGCGCTCGCCAGGCCCGCCACGACCGCGGCCTCCAGGAACTCCCCCGAGGCCCGCGTGTCGCGCCCGACCACCGCCAGCGGCCGGTGCCCCCGGAACGCGCCCTCCTCGCCCAGGACCCGCGCCGTCGCGACGGACAGGTCCATGGCGAGCCGGGCGGTCAGATCACGGTTGGCGAGCCCGCGCACGCCATCGGTCCCGAACAGACGACCCACAGTTCAACTCTCCCGATAGAGACGAGAAGGGCCGCGCCGGGCCCCGTCCCAGATGTCCACAAGATCCGCATATGTTCCGGAGCCGACGTCCCGCGCGACGCCGCCCGGATCCGGCTGTCGATCAAACCTAACGGGCGCGCCCCTCCGGAGTCGCGTCAAGCCGGATATGGCGAGACACGGATGAGCGGCGCAGAACGGAAACCCCGGACACGGGCGAGCCGCCGCACCCCGCGCTGGCGGGATACGGCGGCTCGGACCGGCCTGGGCCGGGTCGATCAGCGCTTGCTGTACTGCGGAGCCTTGCGGGCCTTCTTGAGACCGGCCTTCTTGCGCTCGGGCACGCGCGCGTCGCGGGTGAGGAACCCGGCCTTCTTCAGCGCCGGGCGGTGCTCGATGTTCGCGAACTGGAGCGCGCGGGAGATCCCGAGGCGCAGCGCGCCGGCCTGGCCGGTGGTGCCGCCGCCGTTGACGCGGGCGAGCACGTCGAACTGGCCCTCAAGGCCCAGCAGCACGAACGGCTCGTTCACGATCTGCTGGTGGACCTTGTTGGGGAAGTACTGGTCCAGGGTGCGGCCGTTGATCTTCCACTGGCCGCTGCCGGGGACGATCCGGACCCGCGCGATGGCCTGCTTGCGGCGGCCGGTGCCCGCGGAGGGGCCGGTGGCGATCGGCTGGCCGATCGTGCTCTCGCCCGCGCCCTCGGGGGTCTCGGTGCTGTACTCGGACGGTGCGTCCTCGTAGGAGTCGAACTCGGCGCCCTCGGCGGGCGCCTCCGTGCCGGTGGACTCGTCCACGGTTCTCCTTGGTGTTCTAGCCAGGGCGGCTGGCCCGCATCAACGGGTGCCCCGGCGGCCACGTCTGTTCTTCCGTGCACGCGGTCGCGCGTGCGCGGGCCTACTTCTTGATCTGGCTGATCTGGGTGATCTCGAACGGGACGGGCTTCTGCGCCTGGTGCGGGTGCTCCGGACCGGCGTAGACCTTCACCTTCCCGAACATCTTCCGGCCGAGGGAGTTCTTGGGCAGCATGCCCTTGATCGCCTTCTCGACGGCCCGCTCCGGGTGCTTGGCCAGCAGGTCGGCGTAGGCCACCGAGCGCAGGCCGCCCGGGTATCCCGAGTGCCGGTAGGCGCGCTTCTGCTCCAGCTTGTTGCCGGTCAGCGCCACCTTGTCGGCGTTCACGATGACGACGAAGTCACCGGTGTCGAGGTGCGGCGCGTAGATCGGCTTGTGCTTGCCCCGAAGCAGCTGCGCGACCTGACTGGCGAGACGGCCCAGCACGACATCGGTCGCGTCGATGACGTACCACTGACGCTGGACGTCAGCGGGCTTAGGGGTGTACGTGCGCACGGTCGTAGGCCTTCGTTTCTCGTCGACTTCACAGCGGATATCCTGCTCGCGCCGATCAGAGGTCTGCATCCGACCAGGCGCTCCGGGACGCCGGGGACCGCGCGTTCACACGGGGACACACCGGCTCGTCGTTCGCGTTCGACCCCCCGCCCTGCGGGCAGGCGTCTACACACACAACAAACCCGCAGAATACCCAGTCGCCAGGGCTAGAGCAAATACGCCGCCCCCCTTGGCCGGGGTCGCCCATTTTGCTTGATCTACGGGTTTTCGGGCCTATAACGGGATAAGGTGCGCCCGACCGGTCCACGCCGGCACGCGCCGGCCCGCACCCGGGAGCCCCCGCTGTCCACTCCCCGCAGACCCGGCTCGTCCGCCGGACGCCACGAGCCCCGGCACCCCGCCTCCTCCCCCTCCGGCTCCCCGCCCTCCGCCGGCCGGCACTCGCGTCCGCCCGTCCCGCCGCCGCCCCGCCGCAGGCGCACCGGGACCAGGGCCATGATCGCCCTCGGCGTCACCGTCACCGCGTCCGCGCTGGCCGTCGGGACGGGCGTGGCGCTCGACCGGTTCGTCCTGCCCGAGCTGCGGTCCGAGCCGACGGCGGCCGCCGCGCCGTCCTCCACGCCGGTCGCGCCCACCCCGACCGGCATGCAGCGCACGACGAAGCCGCCGAAGCGGCCCCGCGCGAGCACGCCCGCGCTGGTGGAGACCTCGAAGCCGACGCCCACCCGGACGAGGCGGGCGCCGGTGCGGCCGACGCGGCGGCCGTCCGAGACCGCGAAGCCGGCGCCCAGCGAGACGCCGCCGCTGAGGCTGGCGGGCGGCGGCGCCGTGGCGACGGTCGCCTCGCTCACCAACGCCGAGCGCGCGAAGGCCGGCTGCAAGCCGCTGCGCGTGGACGCGCGGCTGGCCAGGGCCGCCCGCAGGCACTCCGCCGACATGGCGGCGCGCAACTACTTCGACCACACCTCGCGCAACGGCGACAGCCCCTGGAAGCGGATGGAGGACGCCGGATACCCGAGCCCCGGCGCGGAGAACATCGCCAAGGGGTACGCGACCGCCGCCGCCGTCGTGGCCGGCTGGATGAAGAGCCCGGGCCACCGCGCCAACATCCTCAACTGCGACCTGCGCGCCATCGGCGTCGGCATGGCGGCGGGCCGGGGCGGCCCGTTGTGGACACAGGACTTCGGCTGGACGTGACGCCCGCCCCGCCCCCTGACCGGCTCCCGACTGACCGGCCCTGACCCTGTAGGGGCACCGCGCGCGCACCGGGCGTGACCTTGGCAAAACCGCCGCCGCCCGGTTCGCCCCCATGTCATGGTGGGTGTTCCGAAGGTCCAGAGCCCTGAACGACGAACGGTAAGGTCCCACCCATGGGTTATCCGGGCGATCAAGGCAAGCCCGGCGGTCGGCCGTCCGTGCCGCCGCCGCACGAGCCGTACGGACCCGGAGGCGACAGGCCAGAGGCGTCCCCGTACGGCAGCGACCACGACGAGAGCCTTTTCGCGCCGCGCGCGGAGGCCGGGCCCGGACCCTCGGGCACCGACCCCTTCGGCGTGCCCGACCCCTTCGGCGCGCCTGAGCCGTTCGGCGGGTTCGGCGAGCCGTCCGCCACGCAGTCCTTCGGGCCGCCGGGGCAGTCCTTCGAGCCGCCGGGCCGGCCGGGACAGCCGGGCCAGCCGGGACAGTCCTTCGGGCCGCCCGACGACCCGTCCGGCCCGAACCCCTTCGGCGCCCCGGCCGCCCCGGCCGCCCCGTCCGGCGCGAAGCCCTTCGGCCCGGGGGACGAGACCGTCGCCGGGTCGCCCTTCGGCGCGCCCGACCCGCCGCCCGGCGCCAACCCCTTCGGCGCTCCGGACGACCCGTCCGGCCCGAACCCCTTCGCGCCCGCGGACCAGCCCGTCGCCGGGCAGTCCTTCGGCATGCCGGGCGAGCTGCCGCCCGGCGGGCGCGAGGAGATCACCGCGCCCGCGCGGCGCCGGAACCTGCCGCTGATCATCGGCGGCGCGGTGGCGGCGGGGCTCGTGCTCATCGGCGGCGGCGTCGGGGTGTCGTCGATGATGAAGGACGACCCGAAGCCGAAGAAGGCCGCGGCACCCTCCCCCACCGCGTCCAAGCCGCAGGCGCAGCCGAGCCCCGAGGTCCCGGCGCTGGAGCCGGTGAAGCTCAGGAGCCGCGCGACCGACCCGAAGGCGCTGACGCTCACCGAGGTGTTCGGCAAGTCGTCCTTCAAGGCGGGCAAGCAGAAGTACCTGCGGACGGCCGTGAACTCCAAGAAGGGCTGCACCGGCGTCGTCGGCGGCGCGACGCTGACGAAGACGCTCAAGAGGGGCGGCTGCGCGCAGGCCCTGCGCGCCACCTACGCCCTCGGCACGGGCAAGCTGATCGGCACCGTCGGCGTCCTGAACCTGAGGACGGAGGCCGCCGCCAAGCAGGCCGTGAAGGCTGCGGGCAACAAGGACGCCTTCCTCCAGGCGCTCCCCGGCAAGGGCATCTCCAGCACCAACGGCAAGGGCGAGGCGCTCGGCACGTCCGAGGTCTTCGGCCACTACGTCATCATGACCTGGGTGCAGCGGCCGGACGGCAAGAAGATCGACGCCAAGTACCACTCGGTCGTCCGCGCGTTCGGCGCGCAGCTCGTCAAGGGCAGCGGGCTCTCGCTGGCCCTGCACTACAGGGAAACCGAAGGCAAGCCTCTCCAAAAGTGACCGCTATGAATACGCTGTCTGCTTATGTCTGGACCTGAAGACACCCGGGAGCCCGCCGAGACGGCGGGGGCGCGGGCCGTACCCGCCGCCGCGGCTCCGCCGAGCTTCGGCGGCGCGGCCTCCCCGGACGAGGCGCCCTCCGGCGACGCGGCGAGCGCCGCCGCCGGAACGGAGCCCACGCCCCCCGCTCCCCGCTCGCTTCCCCCGTTCGGCCTGCAAACTCCCTGGTGGGCGGCCGAGACGCAGGACGCGGCCCCGGCCGTCCCGCACCAGGCCCCCGCGCCGGTCGAGGCGCCCTTGGCGGCACCGGTCGAGGTGCCGGCCGCCGCGCCCGTCACCGTGCCGGAACCACCCGGGGCCGCTGAGGAGCAGCCGCCGGTGCGGGCCGTCGTCGCCGCCGTGCAGGCCCCGGGCGATTCGCCCGGCCGGCTCGTCGCCGGACGGGGCGCCCCGAGCGTCGACTCGCGCCGCGCCGTCCCGGCCGAGCCGCTCCTCGGCCCGCCGCCGGACGACACCGACACCGACCCCGACGGCATCCCCGCCGTCCGGCCCGCGCAGCACCTCGTGAAGCAGCCCGAGGAGGCCCCGCCCGCCGGCCCGGAGCCGGAGCCCGAGCCCGAGGCGGCCGAGAAGGAGGCCGCGCGGCTGTCGGCGTTCGAGAAGGCCAAGGAGGCCGAGAAGCAGCAGGTGCCGCTGGCGCCCGTGCTCGTGCCGGACGCGATCCTGCCGCCCGGCGTCGTGCCGCCCACCGGCAGCGGGCCGTTCCCGAGCACCGGGTCCGAGCAGCCGCCCCCGCCCCGTCCCGACGGCGCCGCGCCACCGCCCATGCGCCCCGGCGGCGGGAACATGCGACGCCCGCTGCTGATCGGCGGGGGCGCGGCGGTCGTGCTGGCCGCCGTGATCGGGCTGTTCGCCATCGGCGGGACGGGGTCGGGCCCCGAGAAGGACAAGGGCAAGGCCGCACCTCCCACCCAGCAGGCCGCCACCCCGGCGCCCAAGCCGCCCCCCGTCGACATCTCCGACGAGAAGACCGACCCCAAGGAGATGGAGTTCACCGAGATCTTCCCGGCTCCCACGATCACGCTCGGCGGCCGCCCCTACGTCCGCGACCGCTGGTCGATCAACAAGGACCTGCGGTACGCGGCGAACGGCGCGATGCTGTCCGCGCTCACCAAGGAGAACTGCCGGAAGGTCGTCCGCGCCACCTTCCTCGACCGGAACCGCGACATCGCCGTGACCTCCGGCGTCGCGGTGCTGCCGACCAAGGCCGCCGCGCTCAAGGTCAGCCGGGCCGGAGACCCCGGGAAGTACGAGTGGTTCCGGGGGATGTCGGCCAAGCACGCGCCCGACATCGACCGCGCTGGCGGGTACGCGGCGTCCACCGTCCGCGGCCGGTACCTCGTCTACGCCTACGTGCAGCACGCCGACGGCAAGCCCACCAAGCCCGGCGACGCCATGATCAAACAGATCGCCCAGCAGTTCCTGGACTATGACGTCCGCCCCATCGAGGCCCGCGACCACGGCTGAACTCATCGAGCCCCGGCCCAAGGCACTCGCCTGGCGGCCGTGTTAATGAAGCCCCGACCCAAGGGGGCTCGCTGGCGGCTCGCCCCCTTGACCGCGCCTTGGCGGGCGCGGCATCGCTTCGCGATCTTCCCGGTGGGGGCTCGCCTCCGGCTTCGCCCCCACCGGTCAGCCACGCGCCCGCGTGACGGCTGAGGTCGCTGCGGAGGCGCCGCGTTGGCCCGTTCCCGCGAAGTTGAGGAAGGCGGTGCGGTCGCTGACGCGGGCCGCCTGCTGCATGTCGTGCTAGGCCGAGGGGTCCACAGGAGCCGCGGCCGTCGCGTTGAGGGTGCGGACGCGGCGCGTCTCCTGGGCGCGGCGGGCGAGGCTGTCGTCGCTCGGGTAGCGGATCTCCTCCAGCGACAGCCCGTGCGCGGGCGCCACGTTCACGCCCGAGTCGCGGACGCGGGCCGCCAGCACCTGCGCGGGCCACTCCGGCTCGCGCCGCCCGTCCCCGACCATGAGCAGCGCGCCGACGAGCGCCCGGACCATGGAGTGGCAGAACGCGTCGGCCTCCACGGTGGCGAGCGCGAGGTGCGGGTCGCGGTCGTCGCGCGCCCACTCGTAGCGCAGCAGCTCCCGGATCGTCGTCGCGCCCTCCCGCTTGCGGCAGTACGCGGCGAAGTCGTTCTCGCCGACGAGCAGCCGCGCGGCCTCATTCATACGGTCCAAACTGAGCGGACGCGGATGCCACAGGACGTCGTGCCGCCGCAGCGGCGCCACCCCGACCGGGTTGTCGCACACCCGGTACACATAGCGGCGCGACAGCGCGGAGAACCGCGCGTCGAACCCCTCGGGGGCGATCGACACGCGCCAGACCCGCACGTCGGGGGGCAGCAGCCCGGCCAGCCTGCGCGGCATCGTGCCGTTGATCGCCGAGTAGGCGGCGACGGGCACCACCAGATGCGCGACCTGCGCGTTCGCGTGGACGCCGGCGTCGGTGCGTCCCGCGACGGTGAGCATGGGCGGCGGGTCGAGCCGCAGTATCCGGGCCAGGGCGTCCTCGATCACGCCCTGGACGGTCCGCTGGTTCGGCTGGCGCGCCCAGCCCGCGAAACCCGACCCGTCGTACCCGATGTCGAGCCGGAGCCGTACGAGTGCGGTCATGTCAGCCGACGTGTCCTTCTGCAACGTCCGTCCGTTCCGCCGGACGGGCACCTCCGCCCGTCGGGCACTCCCTCAACACGCCCCCCGCTGAACCGTCGCCCCCCTGACGTGACCATGGGATCAAGTCTGGCAAAGATCAGGCCCACCGTCCCGTACCGACGGTGGGCCTGTTGGCACCGCGTCGCCCCGGTACTGGAAATCCCCCCGGTCTCACCGGGGAGCAAACCAGCACATGCGGGACGCGATGCCGGCGATCCGGCAGAGCGTGCTACTTGTCGTCCTCGGCCTTGTCCTCGGCCGGGGCCTCGGTGTCGGCCTCGGCGGCGGTCTCGGCGGCGGCCTCGTCCTTGGCGGTCGCCTCGGTGTCGTCCGCCTCGGTCTTGGTGAGCGTGACCTCGTCCTCGGCCGGGGCCTGCGTCGCGGTGGCGGTCGCCGGGGCGGTCGCCGTGGACGCCGACATCTGCTCCTGCACCAGCTCGATCACGGCCATCGGCGCGGCGTCGCCCTTGCGGGGGCCGAGCTTGGTGATCCGGGTGTAGCCGCCGGGGCGGTTCTCGAAGCGCGGCGCGATCTCGGTGAAGAGCTCGTGCAGGACGCTCTTGTCGCGGACCGTCCGGGCCACCAGGCGACGGTTGTGCAGGTCGCCCTTCTTGGCCTTGGTGATCAGCTTCTCCGCCAGCGGGCGCACCCGCCGGGCCTTGGCCTCGGTGGTGGTGATGCGGCCGTGCTCGAACAGCGCGGTGGCGAGGTTCGCCAGGATCAGGCGCTGGTGCGCGGCGCTGCCGCCGAAGCGGGGGCCCTTGGTGGGCTTGGGCATGGTGCTTCCTTCCTGCATCGGCCGTACCAGGTACCGATGTCAGCCGGACGCGGCCGGGGGAGGTCCCCCCGGCCGCGTGGGGTCGTGCCTTCTAGTACTGCTCGGTCTCGGCGTAGCTCTGGTCGTCGTCGCCGTAGTTGTCGGCCGCCGCGCTCGGGTCGAACCCGGGCGGGGAGTCCTTCAGCGACAGGCCCATGTCGTTGAGCTTCTGCTTGACCTCTTCGATCGACTTGGCGCCGAAATTCCTTATATCGAGAAGGTCCTGCTCGCTGCGGGCGACCAGCTCGCCCACAGAGTGGATGCCCTCGCGCTTGAGGCAGTTGTAGGAGCGGACCGTGAGGTTCAGCTCCTCGATCGGCAGGGCCAGGTCCGCGGCGAGCGCGGCGTCCGTCGGGGACGGGCCCATGTCGATGCCCTCGGCCTCGACGTTGAGCTCCCGGGCCAGCCCGAACAGCTCGACGAGGGTCTTGCCGGCGGAGGCCACCGCGTCGCGCGGCAGCATCGCCTGCTTGGTCTCCACGTCCAGGATCAGGCGGTCGAAGTCGGTGCGCTGCTCGACGCGGGTCGCCTCGACCTTGTAGGTGACCTTGAGCACGGGCGAGTAGATGGAGTCGATCGGGATCCGGCCGATCTCCTGGCCCGGCTGCTTGTTCTGGGCGGCCGAGACGTAGCCGCGGCCGCGCTCGACCGTCAGCTCCATCTCCAGCTTGGCCTTGTTGTTCAGCGTGGCGATGTGCAGGTCGGGGTTGTGGACCTCGACGCCCGCCGGCGGCGCGATGTCGGCCGCGGTCACCTCGCCCGGGCCCTGCTTGCGCAGGTACATGACCACCGGCTCGTCGTGCTCGGAGGAGACGACCAGCTCCTTGAGGTTCAGGATGATGTCGGTGACGTCCTCCTTCACCCCCGGGACGGTGGAGAACTCGTGGAGGACGCCCTCGATCCGGATGCTGGTGACGGCGGCGCCGGGGATCGAGGAGAGCAGCGTGCGGCGCAGCGAGTTGCCGATCGTGTAGCCGAAGCCCGGCTCCAGCGGCTCGATGGTGAACCGCGACCGGTACTCGTCGACCTGCTCTTCGGTGAGAGTGGGACGCTGTGCGATGAGCATGGTTGTGCCTTCTTCCCGCGGTGCCCGCTATTTGACTACCGCGTTCTGGATTGTTCCCAGTCTCACCAGGATCCCACGGATCGGGCCCGCGGGATCCCGGTGAGTTCGAGCCCTACTTGGAGTAGAGCTCGACGATCAGCTGCTCCTGGACGGGAGCGTCGATCTGCTGCCGGACGGGCAGCGAGTGGACCAGGATCCGCATCCGGTCGGCGTCCACCCCGAGCCACGCCGGAACCTGGCGCTCGCCCGCCTCGGCCTTGGCGACCTGGAAGGGCGTCATCTCCAGCGACTTGCCCTTGACGTCGACGATGTCGGCCTCGGCCACCTGGAAGGACGGGATGTCGACCTTCCTGCCGTTGACCTTGATGTGGCCGTGGCGGATGAGCTGGCGGGCCATGTCGCGGGACTTGGCGAAGCCCGCGCGGTAGACCACGTTGTCGAGACGGCGCTCCAGCAGCGTGAGCAGGTTCTCACCCGTCTTGCCGCCCTGGCGGTTGGCCTCGACGTAGTAGTTGTGGAACTGGCGCTCCAGGACGCCGTAGATACGGCGCGCCTTCTGCTTCTCGCGGAGCTGGAGCAGGTACTCGGTCTCCTTGGGCCGACCGCGTCCGTGCTCACCCGGCGGGTAGGGACGGATCTCGATCGGGCACTTGGGGCCCTCGCACTTGCTGCCCTTGAGGAACAGCTTCATCTTCTCGCGGCGGCAGAGCTTGCAGTCCGCACCGGTGTAACGAGCCATTGTTCTAGATCTCCCCTGCCTCAGACACGCCGACGCTTCGGCGGGCGGCAGCCGTTGTGCGGAACGGGCGTGACGTCCTGGATGGAGCCCACCTCAAGGCCGGTCGCCTGAAGCGAGCGGATGGCGGTCTCGCGGCCCGAGCCCGGGCCCTTCACGAAGACGTCGACCTTGCGCATGCCGTGCTCCATCGCGCGCCGGGCGGCGGCCTCGGCGGCCTGCTGCGCGGCGAACGGGGTCGACTTGCGCGAGCCCTTGAAGCCCACGTGGCCCGAGGAGGCCCAGGAGATCACGTTGCCGTTGGGGTCGGTGATCGAGACGATCGTGTTGTTGAACGTGCTCTTGATGTGGGCGTGCCCGTGAGCGACGTTCTTCTTTTCCTTGCGGCGCACCTTCTTGGCGCCGACCCGGCTCTTAGGAGGCATCTGCTCTCTCTACTCTTGAGGTCATCGATCCGGAGGACCGACTCCGGACTACTTCTTGCCGGCCTTCTTCTTGCCGGCCACGGTCTTCTTCTTGCCCTTGCGGGTGCGCGCGTTGGTCTGCGTGCGCTGACCGTGGACCGGAAGGCCGCGACGGTGCCGGATGCCCTGGTAGCACCCGATCTCGATCTTGCGGCGGATGTCCGCCTGGACCTCGCGGCGAAGATCACCCTCGATCTTGTAGTTCGCCTCGATCCAGTCGCGCAGCTTCACCAGCTCGTCGTCGCCGAGCTGGTGCACCCGCAGGTCACCGCTGATCTCGGTGCCCGCGAGGGTCTCCAGAGCGCGGGTCCGGCCGATGCCGAAGATGTAGGTGAGAGCGACCTCCAAGCGCTTTTCGCGCGGGAGGTCGACGCCGAGGAGGCGTGCCATCGTGGGCAGTTCCCTTCATTTCGCGGAGGTATGGACGCATCGCCTCCGCACACACCCTGCCCGGGTGGCGGCCCCGGCCTCCGGCGGTCCGAGGGTGCCCCTTCACACGCTGGTGCCGCACGACCCGATCAAGGTCGTACGGCTACCCGTGCGAAGGCTGCGATGCGCTTTCAGTTGTCAGGCGCTGCCGGCCGTGCGGCCGGTCAGCCCTGGCGCTGCTTGTGGCGCGGGTCGGAGCAGATCACCATGACCCGGCCGTGCCGGCGGATGACGCGGCACTTGTTGCAGATCTTCTTGACGCTCGGCTTGACCTTCACTGGGTCTCCTAGGAATCAGGGTCACCCCCGCGCCGCCACGCGCGGGGAAGGCAACCCCAGTGGACGTTCTTACTTGTACCGGTAGACGATCCGGCCGCGCGTGAGGTCGTAGGGACTCAGCTCCACGACGACGCGGTCGTCCGGCAGGATCCGGATGTAGTGCATCCGCATCTTGCCGCTGATGTGGGCGAGCACCTTGTGCCCGTTGTCGAGCTCCACCCGGAACATGGCGTTCGGGAGGGACTCGATGACGGTGCCCTCGATCTCGATGGCCCCTTCTTTCTTGGGCATGTCCTCCGCGCTTCGCTGATCGGCTCATTGGACCCGGTCCGGAGTCCCGTGAGGGGAGGCGGCCACACCCACACACACGGTGCAGAGCACCGGGAAGAGGGAATCAGACGGCCGACATCGGACCGGCATAGGAGTCTACGGCACCGGGCCGTCGAATGCGAAATTGTCGCATGATACGGCTCCGGAGACCTGTCCTGACCCAAGCATACCTCGCGTCCGCGTTGTACCTTTCCAGAGAGAGCCCGCGCAGCGGGCGGGGGAACCTACGGGGCGGTTCCCCTGCGATGACAGGGCGTCAAGACGTCCGAAGGAGGGTCAGCATGCCGAGCTATGACTTCGCGCTGATCCTCAGCCGTCCCCTCTACGAGGACGAGCTGGACCCCCTGTTCGACCGGACGCACGGCGCCGTCACCGTGTCGATCATCAGCGAGCCGCAGCACGCCGAACGTCCCGGGAACGCCTCCTGCACCTGGACCGGCGCCACCCTCGCCGCCGCGATCATGGAGGTCGTCGAGCACGTCGAGGCCAGCGCGCCGGAACTGCACGTCCTCCAGGTCGAGGCCGACCCCCTGATGACCATCCGCGACATCGCCGAACGCGTCGGCCGCTCGTTCGACTCCGTCCGCCTGGCGATCACCGGCGCCCGCGGCCCCGGCGGCTTCCCCGCCTCGGAGATGTCGACCGCCGGCCACCGCCTCTGGCGCTGGTCCAAGGTCGCCGCCTGGTACGGCCTGGACGACCCCCAGCTCATCGAGGCCAAGCCCACCGTCCAGGCCATCAACGGCTGGCTGGCCCTCCGCGACGTGGTCCCCGACGTGGCCCCGGCGGCCGAGGACGTCACCTCCGCCCTCTCCCTGGTCATCCCCCACGTCGCGTGAACGTGTAGCCAACCCCTCTCCGGGTGGGCCGCACCGCCTTCGGACGCGATCGGGACGTTTCGGTTGCCGGGCGGCTGGGCTTACCGCTCGCGCGGGTCGCCGCGCGGTGGTCGTCCGCCGGTTCCTCCCCGGCGGGCCCGGAGCTGGGCCAATGCGAATCTGAGTGGCGCAACCACGCTGCGCTCACAGCAACGCCGCAGGTCAAAGGGCATAGGGCGGGGAAGCTGACGCTTGCTCGGGGCCTGGGCGGCGTGGTCGTGTGCGAAGGCGGTTTCGTGCATGCGGGAAACTGATCACGCAGCGAGTCCCAGGGTGAGCCGAAGGTGCCGGCCGACGGACACTGTGAACATGGAGGTCGAGTTGAGCCCGCTTCAGCCCCAAGCGTTGCGATCGCGTCCGAAGGCAGGTTCGAGCCTGCGAGAACCTGATCGCGGAGCGAGCCGCCAGGCGAGTCGGAGCGATGCAGCGATCGCCGCGGTGGCCGTTGAAGGAGGGCGTCCAACGCCCGACGCCAAGGGCACTGCGATACACACAGCGATCGCCGCGGTGGCCGTTGAAGGAGGGCGCCCAACGCCCGACGCCAAGGGCACTGCGATACACACGGCGAGCCGCCAGGCCGGTCCGCAGCGATCACTGGCGATGCCGTGATCCTCGCGCAGCTGAGCGACATCCATCTCGCCGCGGGGCGGGACGGTGCGGTGGACGACGGGTCCGGGCCGGTGCGGGCCCTGCGGGCGGCGGTGTCCAGCCTGCTGTCGCTGCCGGCGCGGCCGGACGCGGTGGTGCTGACGGGGGACCTCGCCGACGGGGGGCGTCCCGAGGAGTACGCGCGGCTGCACGCGCTGCTGTCGCCGCTGCCGATGGCCGTGTTCCCGATGCCCGGCAACCATGACGACCGGGACGCGCTGCGCGCCGCGTTCAACGACCATCCGGCGGTGGCCGAGACCGGGACCGCTCCACAGGCGCCCGTCCAGTACGCGGTCAGCGTCGGCGGGGTGCGGCTCGTGTGCTGCGACACGACCGTGGACGGGCATCCGCACGGGCACATGAGCGAGGACCGGCTCGCCTGGCTGGACGCGACGCTCGGCGCCGCGCCCGACGTCCCCACGGTCGTGGCGACCCACCATCCGCCGTTCCCGATCGGGATCCGCTTCATCGACGACATGCGGTTCGTGGACCCGGCGGGGTTCGAGGCGGTGATCGCGCGACATCGGCAGGTCGTCCGGATCATCAGCGGGCATGTGCACCGGGGCGCGGTCGGGCAGCTCGCCGGGCGGGTGAGCACCACGTGCCCGAGCACCTACCGGCAGCTGTTCCTCGACCTGACCCGGCCGGGACGGGCGGCGGTGACCGGGGAGCCCGCCGGGTTCGCGGTGCACCTGGTCGCGGACGACGGCATGGCGACCACGCACTTCGTCCCCACGGGGAACTACCGGCCGCTCATGGAGGTCGAGTAGAGCCTTCTAGCCGTGGCGTTTCGGGCCCAGGAGCGAGCTGAGCAGGATCAGCGCGCCCCATGGGCCCGCGACCCACAGCCACCAGGGGTAGACGACGTTCCCGGTCAGGGCGATGACCAGCCAGATGGTGAAGTTGATGCCGCTGACCATGGCCCAGGCGCCCCACATGGCCCGTCCGCCGCGCCGGTACAGCTCGCCGCCGGACTGGCGCGGCGCCACCGAGGCGGTGCTGTTGCCCTGCCCCGCGGGGACGGGCAGTTGGTGCAGGTCCTCTTCCGGCAGGTCGTGGGTGACTGCCTGGAGGTGGCCGAGGGTCTTCGCCTGGTAGACCAGGTCGAGGCGCTCGTTCATCTCCTCGACGGTGATCCGGCCCACGGCGCAGTGCTCGCGCAGGTTCGCGGCGACCCGGTCGCGGTCGGCGTCCGACGCCCGGATGTCAGGGTTCGGCGCCATCGCAAGGCTCCTCGTCTCGATCGGCTAGGACGGAGCGTCCGCCTCCAGCTTGGCGAACCACTCCCGCCCCTCGTCAAGTGCGGTGAGCACGCGGGGGCCGGCCGGGGTGACCGCGAAGGAGTGCTCGAAGTGCGCGGAGCGGCGGCCGTCGGCGGTGACCACCGTCCAGCCGTCGTCGAGCTCGATGGTCTCCTTGGTGCCGAGGTTGACCATCGGCTCGATCGCGAAGCACATCCCGGGCACCAGCTCCGGGCCGTGCCCGGCGGGCCCGTGGTTCGGGACGAGCGGGTCCATGTGCATCTCGGTGCCGATGCCGTGCCCGCCGTAGCCCTCAACGATGCCGTAGGGGCCCTGAGAGCGGATGTGAGCCTCGATCGTGTGCGAGATGTCGCTCAGCCTGGCCCCGGCCTTTCCGGCCGCCAGACCGCGCCACAGGGACGTCTCGGTGACCTCCAGGAGCGTCCGCAGCTCATCGGTGATCTCCCCGACCGGGACCGTGACCGCCGCGTCGCCGTGCCAGCCCTCCACGATCGCGCCGCAGTCGATGGAGATGATGTCGCCCTCTTGCACGGCCCGCTCCCGGGCGGGGATGCCGTGCACGATCTCCTCGTTGATGGACGCGCAGATCGTCCCGGTGAAGCCGTGGTAGCCCTTGAAGGACGGGACGCCGCCGTTGGAGCGGATGTGCCGCTCGGCGATCTCGTCCAGCTCCATGGTGGTGATGCCGGGCCTGACCGCCTCGCGCAGCACCTCAAGGGTCTCGCCGACCAGCAGCCCGGCCGCGCGCATCGCCTCGACCTGCTCCGGCGTCTTCACCTGGATCGCGGGCCTACGCCGTTTGAACAATGTTTCCCCTGAACGCCTCGCCCGGGACCGCTCGTCGGGGCGGGGCCCGGCCCATGGACGCGGCGGCGCCGCGTCCATGGTCAGTCCTCGGTCAGTCCTCCGGCGGGCCCACCGTGCGCCACGGGCCCCGCCGTCATTTCTCCAGCGGCCGAAGCGCGGTGAGCGCGCGCTTGGTGACCTCCTCGACCGGGCCGGTCGCGTCGATGCCGACGAGGATGTCCTCGTCGGCGTAGAACTGCACCAGCGGGGCCGTGTCGTGCCGGTACACCTCCAGGCGGTGCATGACGACCTCTTCCTTGTCGTCGTCGCGCTGGAACAGGTGACCGCCGCAGTCGTCGCAGATGTCGTCCTGCTTGTCGTCGAAGTCGACGTGCCAGATGCGCCCGCACTTGTCGCAGGTGCGCCGGCCCGACAGCCGCCGGACGACCTCGTCCTCGTCGACGACCAGTTCCAGGACGATGTCCAGGCGGGTGTCCCACTCGGCGAGGATCTTCTTCAGCGTCTCCGCCTGCGGGACGTTGCGCGGGAACCCGTCGAGCAGGAACCCGTCGCGCGCGTCGTCCTCGCCGAGCCGGTCGCGCACCATCGCGATCGTGACCTCGTCGGGGACGAGGTCGCCGCGGTCCATGTACTGCCTGGCCTGCCGGCCGAGCTCGGTACCGCCGCTCACGTTGGCGCGGAAGATGTCACCTGTCGAGATCTTCGGGATGGACAGATGAGATGCGATGAACTGGGCCTGCGTCCCCTTGCCCGCTCCCGGGGGGCCCACCAGCACGATACGCACTACCGGAGGAAGCCCTCGTAGTTGCGCTGTTGCAGCTGACTCTCGATCTGCTTCACGGTATCCAGTCCGACGCCGACGACGATGAGGATGCTCGTGCCGCCGAAGGGGAAGTCCTGGCTGGCCTTCAGGAGTGCGAAGGCCACCATGGGAATCAGTGCCACGAGCCCCAGGTACAGCGCACCGGGTGTGGTGATCCGGGTCAGCACGAAGTCGAGGTATTCGGCGGTCGGCCGTCCCGGACGGATACCTGGGATGAACCCACCATACTTCTTCATGTTGTCGGCCACTTCAGTGGGGTTGAACGTGATCGCCACGTAGAAGTAGGTGAAGAAGATGATGAAGACGAAGAAGACCGCCATGTGCCAGGCGTTGTTCGGCTGCAGGTAGGGCTGGAGCTTCTGGAGCCACTTGGTGTCGGGCCAGAGCTGCGTCGCCAGCACCGGGAGGTACAGCAGCGATGAGGCGAAGATCACCGGGATGATGCCGGCCTGGTTGACCTTCAGCGGGATGTAGGTGGAGGTGCCGCCGTACATGCGGCGCCCGACCATGCGCTTGGCGTACTGGACGGGGATGCGGCGCTGCGCCTGCTCGACGAACACGACACCGGCCATGATCGCCAGACCGACCAGGACGACGACCGCGAAGACGAAGCCGTTCTTGGTCTGGTAGATGCTCCAGAACTGCGCGGGGAAGACCGCGACGACCTGGGTGAAGATCAGGATCGACATGCCGTTGCCGACGCCGCGGTCGGTGACCAGCTCGCCCAGCCACATGATCACCGAGGTGCCGGCCACCATGCAGATCACCATCGTGATGATCGGGAACACGCCCGTGTCGTACAGGATGTCGCCGTTGCTGGTGTTCACACCCTGGAAGAGCTGCCCGGTGCTCGCCATCGCCACGATGCCGGTCGCCTGCAGGATCGCGAGGCCGACCGTCAGGTAGCGGGTGTACTGGGTGATCTTCGTGGTGCCGGCCTGGCCCTCCTTCTTGAGGGCCTCCAGCCGGGGGATCACAACGGTCAGCAGCTGGAGGATGATGCTCGCGGTGATGTAGGGCATGATCCCCAGCGCGAACACCGACAGCTTCAGCAACGCGCCGCCGCTGAACAGGTCAACGAGGCCGTAGAGCTGGTTCTGATCCTTGGCCTGGTCCGCCGTCTCTTTCAGCACCTTCACGTTCACGTTCGGTGTCGGCAGGATCGATCCGATCCGGAACACCAAGATCATGAACAGCGTGAACAACAGCTTTTTACGCAGGTCAGGCGTACGGAAAGCCCGAGCGAACGCGGTCAGCACCATTCCTCCTGCGCGACTGGCGAATTCATGGCCGCCGAGGGGCCGGTTACAGGTCCATGAGGTTCGGCGGAAACGACCGTGTGAAATCTCACTTCGGTCGCATCTGCCGGTGTGACTCTAACAGCACATGCAAGCGGGGCCGCCCCGCCGAACGCGGCGACCTTCCGGCCCCCGGCGCTTGGTGAAGACGGCCCCGGCATCGCAGGTGTCCTTCTTACAGCTCGTCGGTGGTGCCGCCGGCTGCGGCGATCTTCTCCTTGGCGGCTCCGGAGAAGGCGTGAACCTTCACCTGGACCGCCACGGAGATCTCGCCGGTGCCGAGCACCTTGACCGGACGGCCGCGGCGAACCGCTCCCCTGGCCGCCAGGTCGTCCGCGGTCACCTCGCCGCCCTCGGGGTACAGCGCGGCCAGCTTGTCCAGGTTCACGACCTGGAACTCGACCCGGTTCGGGTTCTTGAAGCCCTTGAGCTTCGGAAGCCGGCGGATCAGTGGCATCTGCCCGCCCTCGAACCCGACGGGGACGGTGCTGCGCGCCTTGGTGCCCTTGGTGCCGCGGCCCGCGGTCTTGCCCTTGGACGCCTCGCCGCGGCCCTTGCGGACCTTGCGGCGGTTGGCGCCGGGGGCCGGACGCAGGTCGTGGACCTTCAGCGGGGTGCCCTCGGTGGTGTCCTCGGTGGCGTTCTTACCGAGATCAGCCGCCATGTCAGTCGACCTCCTCGACGGTGACCAGGTGCGCCACCGTCCGGATCATGCCGAGCACCTCGGGGCGGTCCTCGCGGACCACGCTCTGCCCGATCTTCTTCAGGCCGAGGGTGCGCAGCGTGTCACGCTGGTTCTGCTTCTCACTGATCACGGACTTCTTCTGCGTGATCTTCAGATTGCTCATGAGGTCGCGGCCTCCGCCCTTGGCTCGCTGCCCGCGGCGCGGGCCCGCAGCATGGCGGCGGGGGCGACGTCCTCGATCGGCAGGCCGCGCTTGGCCGCGATCTCCTCGGGGCGCTTGAGCGCCTTGAGGCCCGCGATCGTCGCGTGCACGATGTTGATCGCGTTGTCGCTGCCGAGCGACTTGCTGAGCACGTCGTGGATGCCCGCGCACTCCAGCACCGCGCGCACCGGGCCGCCGGCGATGACGCCGGTACCGGGGCTGGCCGGACGCAGCAGGACCTCGCCCGCCGCGTCCCGCGCCTGCACCAGGTGCGGGATGGTGCCCTGGATCCGCGGCACCTTGAAGAAGTGCTTCTTGGCCTCCTCGACGCCCTTGGCGATCGCCGCGGGCACCTCCTTGGCCTTGCCGTAGCCGACGCCGACGGTGCCGTTGCCGTCACCGACGATCACCAGGGCGGTGAAGCTGAAGCGACGACCGCCCTTGACGACCTTGGCGACACGGTTGATCGCCACGACCTTCTCGATGTACGACTGGCCCTTGTCGGCGCCACCGCGGCGGTCGTCGCGGCGGCCGTCGCGACGGTCGCCACCCTGACCGCCACCACGCCTCTGCGCTGCCATCAGTGGTTCCTCTCGTTTGCCATGGGAAGGGCCATCACAGCTCCAGGCCCCCCTCGCGCGCACCGTCCGCGACAGCGGCGATGCGGCCGTGGTACTTGTTGCCGCCGCGGTCGAAGACGACCGCGGACACGCCCGCCTCCTTGGCCCGGCGGGCGACGAGCTCGCCGACCTTGCGGGACTTGGCGGTCTTGTCGCCGTCGGTGGCGCGCAGGTCGGCCTCCATCGTCGAGGCGTAGGCCAGCGTGTGGCCCTTGGCGTCGTCGATGACCTGGACGAACACGTGGCGGGTGGAGCGGGTCACGACCAGGCGAGGACGCGCGGCGCTGCCGACGACCTTCTTCCGGACCCGCAGGTGCCGGCGCCTGCGGGACTTGGCCCGCGCCGACGTGGCCTTACCGGCCAGGGTCTTGGTGCCTGCCATGACTACTTACCAGCCTTTCCAACCTTGCGGCGGATCTGCTCACCCTCGTACCGCACACCCTTGCCCTTGTAGGGGTCGGGCTTGCGCAGCTTGCGGATGTTAGCGGCGACCTCGCCGACCTTCTGCTTGTCGATGCCCTCGACCACGAGCTGGGTCGGCCGCTCGACCGTGAAGGTGATGCCCTCGGGGGGCTCGACCGTGATCGGGTGGCTGTACCCGAGCGAGAACTCCAGGTTCTTGCCCTTGGCGACCACGCGGTAGCCGACGCCCTGGATGACGAGGGTCTTCTTGTAGCCCTCGGTGACACCGACGACCATGTTGTTGATCAACGAGCGGGTGAGCCCGTGCAGGGCGCGCACCGTGTTGATGTCGTTCGGCCGGGAGACGGTGACCTGACCGTCCTCCAGCTGAACCTCGATCGGCTCGGCGACCGTGTGCGACAGCGTGCCCTTCGGCCCCTTGACGGTGACCTGCTGGCCGTCGAGGCTCACCTCGACGCCACCGGGCACGGCGATGGGGAGACGTCCGATTCGCGACATAGTTAGTGCCCTCCCCTCACCAGACGTAGGCGAGGACTTCCCCGCCCACGCCGCGCTTGCCCGCCTGCCGGTCGGTCATCAGGCCGGAGGACGTCGAGATGATCGCGACGCCCAGTCCGCCGAGGACCTTGGGCAGGTTGTCCTTCTTCGCGTACACGCGCAGACCCGGCTTCGAGACGCGCTTGATACCGGCGATCGAACGCTCGCGGGTCGGGCCGAACTTCAGCTCGATGTTGAGCTTCTTTCCGACCTCGGCGTCCTCCACGGTCCAACCCGAGATGTACCCCTCCTGCTGGAGGATCTCGGCGATGTGCGCCTTGATCTTCGAGTACGGCATCGCCACCTGGTCGTGGTACGCCGAATTCGCGTTCCGCAGACGCGTCAGCATGTCTGCGATCGGGTCGGTCATCGTCATGGCCTGCTGGCCCTCCCTCGCCACGGTTTCCTCGGGCTGATGTGGTCCCGTGGACCTTTGGCGCGGTCGTGGACACCCTCGACGGGTGCCCGGTGGTTATTACATGCCGGTGCGCCGCCCCCTCAGGGGCGGGACGTCACCAGCTCGACTTCGTGATGCCGGGCAGCTCACCGCGGTGGGCCATCTCCCGGAAGCACACACGGCACAGGCCGAACTTCCGGTAGACCGAGCGCGGACGTCCGCAGCGCGAGCACCGAGTGTACGCGCGCACCCCGAACTTGGGCTTGCGCCCGGCCTTGGCGATCAGCGACTTCTTCGCCATCTACTCAGCTCTCCTTGAAGGGGAAGCCCAGAAGCTTGAGCAGCGCCCGGCCCTCCTCGTCGGTCTTCGCGGTCGTCACGACCGTGATGTCCATGCCCCGCTGCCGGTCGATCTTGTCGGGGTCGACCTCGTGGAACATGACCTGCTCGGTCAGCCCGAAGGTGTAGTTGCCGTTGCCGTCGAACTGCCGCGGCGACAGGCCGCGGAAGTCGCGGATGCGGGGCAGCGCGGTCGACAGCAGCCGGTCCAGGAACTCCCACATCCGGTCGCCGCGCAGCGTGGTGTGCGCGCCGATCGGCATGCCCTCGCGCAGCTTGAACTGCGCGATGGACTTGCGGGCCCGGTTCACGGCCGGCTTCTGGCCGGTGATCGCGGAGAGGTCGCGGATCGCGCCCTCGATCACCTTGGCGTCCTTGGCGGCCTCGCCGACCCCCATGTTGACCACGATCTTGGTCAACCCGGGGATCTGCATGACGTTGGCGTAGCCGAACTGCTCCTGCATCGCCTTCGCGATCTCCGCGCGGTAGCGGAGCTTGAGCCTCGGCGGCGGGACGGGACGGGAGTCCGTCTGCGTCTCGGTGGCGGTGTCGGTCATCGGTCTCAGATCTCCTTACCGCTGCGGCGCGAGATCCGGACCTTCGTCCCGTCGTCGTTGAAGCGGTAGCCGGCGCGGACGGGCTTGCCGTCCTCGACGAGGGCGACGTTGCTGACGTGCAGCGGCGCCTCGACCGTCACGCGACCGCTCTCCTTGCCCGCGCGCTGCTGGTCGGCCTTGATGTTCTTGGTGATGAGGTTGACGCCCTCGACGACGACGCGCTCGGCGCGCGGGTCGACGCGCAGGACCTTGCCCGTCGCGCCCTTGTCCTTGCCGGCGATGACGATGACCTCGTCGCCCTTACGGATCTTCATCACAGCACCTCCGGCGCGAGCGAGATGATGCGCATGAACTTCTTCTCGCGCAGTTCACGGCCCACCGGGCCGAAGATACGGGTGCCCCGGGGGTCCCCGCCGTCCTTGATCAGGACGGCCGCGTTCTCGTCGAAGCGGATGTAGGAGCCGTCCGGGCGCCGGCGCTCCTTGCGGGTGCGCACGACGACCGCCTTGACGACGTCACCCTTCTTCACGCCGGCGCCGGGAAGGGCGTCCTTCACCGTCGCGACGATGATGTCGCCGACTCCCGCGTAGCGCCGACCCGAGCCGCCGAGAACCCGGATGCAAAGGATCTCCTTCGCACCCGTGTTGTCGGCGACCTTGAGTCGCGACTCCTGCTGGATCACGTCAACTCCTGTTCGTCACACCGGTTCTGCCCCGGACCTCGTCCGGTGGGCAGCCTGGTGGAACCAGTAATTACTTGGCCTTCTCAAGGATCTCCACCACGCGCCACCGCTTGGTGGCCGACAGCGGGCGGGTCTCCATGAGACGGACGCGGTCGCCGACGCCACACTCGTTGGCCTCGTCGTGCGCCTTGTAGTTCTTCGTGCGGCGGATCACCTTGTGGTACTTGGCGTGCTTCACGCGGTCCTCGACGGACACGACCACGGTCTTGTCCATCTTGTCGCTGACCACGAGACCCTCAAGGATCTTCCGGCTCTTCCGCTGCTCGGTCTGCTGCTCGGTCATTCGTCGCCCTCCACGGCGTCCTCGGCGACCGCGACGATGCCGAGCTTGCGCTCCTGCATCACGGTGTAGATGCGGGCGATCTCGCGCTTCACCGTGCGCAGCCGCCCGTGGCTCTCAAGCTGGCCGGTCGCGGCCTGGAAGCGGAGGTTGAACAGCTCCTCCTTCGCCTCCTTCAGCTTGGTGACCAGGACGTCGTCGGGCTCGGTCCGCAGGTCGTCGGCGGCAAGACCCTTGGCCATCAGGACTCACCCACCTCTCGCTTAACGATCTTGCACTTCATCGGCAGCTTGTGGATCGCGCGGGTGAGCGCCTCGCGCGCGACCTGCTCGTTCGGGTAGGAGATCTCGAACATCACACGGCCCGGCTTGACGTTCGCGACCCACCACTCGACCGAGCCCTTGCCGGAGCCCATGCGGGTCTCGGCGGGCTTCTTGGTCAGCGGGCGGTCGGGGAAGATGTTGATCCACACCTTGCCGCCACGCTTGATGTGCCGGGTCATCGCGATACGCGCGGCCTCGATCTGCCGGTTGGTCACGTACGCGGGCTCGACCGCCTGGATGCCGTACTCGCCGAACGTCACCTTGGTGCCGCCCTTGGCCATGCCCCGGCGCCTCGGGTGATGCTGCTTGCGGTGCTTGACCTTGCGAGGGATCAGCATGGGTTACTCAGCTCCCCTCACCCTGCGGAGCAGCCTCGGCCGTCTGCGCGGGCTGCTCGGAACTCTGCTGCTGCTGACGGGGCGCGCCGTCGCGGGCGCCACCGCGCTCGCCGCCGCCACCGGCGCCGCCGCGGCCGCCACGGCCACCGCGGCCGCCGCCCCGGCGGTCGCCGCCGCGGCGCTCACGGCCGCCGCCGCCACCGGCGGCGCGCTGCTGCGCGGCCTGCTGCTCGCGCTCGGCGCGCGTCTGCGCGGCCTCGCCCTTGTAGATCCACACCTTGACGCCGATGCGGCCGAACGTCGTCCGGGCCTCGTAGAAGCCGTAGTCGATGTCGGCGCGCAGCGTGTGCAGCGGGACCTGGCCCTCGCGGTAGAACTCCGAGCGGGACATCTCGGCGCCGCCCAGCCGTCCGCCGCACTGCACCTTGATGCCCTTGGCGCCCGACTTCATCGCGGACTGGATCGCCTTGCGCATGGCGCGCCGGAACGCGACCCGGCTCGACAGCTGCTCGGCCACGCCCTGCGCGACGAGCTGCGCGTCGATCTCGGGGTTCTTGACCTCAAGGATGTTCAGCCGGACCTGCTTGCCGGTCAGCTTCTCCAGGTCGCCGCGCAGCCGCTCGGCCTCCGCGCCGCGGCGGCCGATGACGATGCCCGGCCGGGCGGTGTGGATGTTGACCTCGACGCGGTCACGGGTCCGCTCGATCTCGACCTTGGAGATGCCCGCCCGGTCCATGCCCTTCTGCAGCATGCGCCGGATCTGGACGTCTTCCTTGACGTAGTCCTTGTAGAGCTTGTCGGCGAACCACACGGACTTGTGGTCGGTGGTGATCCCGAGCCGGAACCCGTGCGGGTTGATCTTCTGACCCACTACCGGGCCCTCCTCGTCTTCTTACCGCCGCCGGACGCGGACGCTGCTTCGTCGCGCGACTCCACGACCACGGTGATGTGGCTCGTGCGCTTGTTGATGCGGTACGCCCGGCCCTGGGCGCGGGGGCGGAAACGCTTGAGCGTCGGCCCCTCGTCCACCCACGCACGGCTCACGACGAGCGTGTCCGAGTCGAGCTTGAAATTGTGCTCGGCGTTGGCGATGGCACTCGCCAGCACCTTGCCCACAGGCTCACTCGCCGCCTGGGGGGCGAACCGCAGCACCGCCTGAGCCTCCGCGGCGGGCAGGCCGCGGATGAGGTCCACCACGCGGCGGGCCTTCCTGGGCGTGACGCGGATGAACCGCGCCTGGGCCCTGGCTTCCATCGCTGATCCCTCTCTGTTGCTAGGACTCAGCCGCGTCGGCTGCGGCGGTCTTCCTTGACATGGCTGCGGAACGTCCGCGTCGGCGCGAACTCGCCGAGCTTGTGCCCCACCATGGCGTCGGTGATGAACACCGGGACGTGCTTGCGGCCGTCGTGCACGGCGATCGTGTGACCGATCATGTCCGGCACGATCATGGAGCGCCGCGACCACGTCTTGATGACGTTCTTGGTGCCCTTCTCGTTCTGGACGTCCACCTTCTTGATGAGGTGGTCGTCCACGAAGGGGCCCTTCTTGAGGCTACGTGGCATGACGAGCGACTCCTACCGCTTCTTCTTGCTGCGACGACGGACGATCAGCCGGTCGCTCGACTTGTTCGCCTGGCGAGTGCGGCCTTCCTTCTTACCGTTCGGGTTCACCGGGTGCCGGCCACCGGAGGTCTTGCCCTCACCACCACCGTGCGGGTGGTCGATCGGGTTCATGGCCACGCCGCGGACGGTCGGGCGCTTGCCCTTCCACCGCATGCGTCCGGCCTTGCCCCAGTTGATGTTCGACTGCTCGGCGTTGCCGACCTCGCCGACCGTCGCGCGGCAGCGCACGTCCACCATCCGCATCTCGCCCGAGGGCATGCGCAGCGTGGCGTACTTGCCCTCCTTGGCCAGCAGCTGGACGCCCGCGCCCGCGCTGCGGGCGATCTTGGCGCCGCCGCCGGGCCGCAGCTCGATGGCGTGGACGACGGTACCCGTCGGGATGTTGCGCAGCGGCAGGCAGTTGCCCGGCTTGATGTCGGCGCCCGGCCCGTTCTCGACCCGGTCGCCCTGGCGCAGCCCGCGGGGGGCGATGATGTAGCGCTTCTCGCCGTCCACGTAGTGCAGCAGCGCGATGCGCGCGGTGCGGTTCGGGTCGTACTCGATGTGCGCGACCTTCGCCGGGATGCCGTCCTTGTCGTGCCGACGGAAGTCGATCACGCGGTAGGCGCGCTTGTGGCCGCCGCCCTGGTGCCGGGTCGTGATGCGGCCGTGGTTGTTGCGGCCGCCCTTCTTGGGGAGCGGACGCAGCAGCGACTTCTCCGGCTCGCTGCGCGTGATCTCGACGAAGTCGGCCACGCTGGAGCCGCGACGACCCGGAGTCGTCGGCTTGTAGTTACGGATGCCCATCTTATTCGTTCATCCCTTTATCTGACTTCGGGACGACCCGGCCTGTACTAGGCCGTGCCGCCGAAGATGTCGATCCGCTCGCCCTCGGCGAGGCTGACGATGGCGCGCTTGGTGTCCTTGCGCTTGCCGTAGCCGAACCGGGTCCGCTTGCGCTTCCCCTGCCGGTTGAGCGTGTTCACGCTGGTCACCTTGACGCCGAACACGGCCTCGACGGCCTGCTTGATCTGCGTCTTGTTGGCGTCCGGGCGGACGACGAACGTGTACTTGTTCTCGTCCAGCAGCCCGTAGCTCTTCTCCGAGACGACCGGCGCGATGATGATGTCGCGGGGGTCGGCGATCTTGTTCATGTGCGACCCTCCTTACTTCTTCGCCGCGCGCGAGATGAACTCGTCGTACGCCTTCTGCGTGAAGACGACGTCGTCGTTCACCAGCACGTCGTAGGTGTTGAGCTGGTCGGAGACGAGCACGTGCACGCTCGGCTCGTTGCGCAGGCTCTTCCAGGTCAGCTCGTCCTCGCGGTCCAGGACCAGCAGGACGCGCTTGGCCTCGGTGACCGAGCGCAGCGCCGTCAGCGCCGTCCTGGTCTTCGGGGCGTCGCCCTCGATGAGGTGGTCGACCACGTGCACCCGGCCGTAGCGGGCACGGTCGGACAGGGCGCCGCGCAGCGCCGCCGCCTTCATCTTCTTGGGCGTCTTCTGCGTGTAGTCCCGCGGCTGCGGGCCGTGCACGGTGCCGCCGCCGGCGAACTGGGGCGCGCGGGTCGAACCCTGGCGGGCGCGACCGGTGCCCTTCTGCCGGTACGGCTTCTTGCCACCGCCGCGGACGTCGCCGCGGGTCTTGGTGGCGTGCGTGCCCTGGCGCGCCGCGGCCAGCTGGGCCACCACGACCTGGTGGATCAGCGGCACGCTGGTCTTCGCGTCGAAGACCTCGGCGGGCAGGTCGATGTCGAGCTTGGCAGTCACTTGCCAGTCCCCTTCACTGCGTCGCGGACCAGCACCACGCCGCCGTTGGGACCGGGAACCGCGCCCTTGATGAGCAGCAGGTTCTTCTCCGCGTCGATGGCGTGGACGGTCAGGTTCTGCACGGTGGTACGGGCGTTGCCGTGCCGTCCCGCCATGCGGAGGCCCTTGAAGACGCGACCGGGGGTCGCGCAGCCGCCGATCGAGCCCGGGGAGCGGTGCTTGCGCTGGGTGCCGTGCGAGGCGCCGAGGCCCTTGAAGCCGTGGCGCTTCATGACACCGGCGGTGCCCTTGCCCTTGCTCGTCCCGGTGACGTCGATCTTCTGGCCGGCCTCGAAGACGCTGGCGGTGATCTCCTGGCCGAGTTCGAACTCGGTGGTGTCGTCCGAACGCAGCTCGACGAGGTAGCGGCGCGGCGTGACGCCGGCCTTCTCGAAGTGGCCCGTGCGCGGCTTGTTCACCTTGCGCGGGTCGATCTGCCCGTACCCGATCTGGACGGCGGTGTAGCCGTCCTTCTCCTGGGTGCGGAGCTGCGTGACGACACACGGCCCGGCCTGGACGACGGTCACCGGCACGATCCGGCCCTCATCGTCGAAGACCTGGGTCATGCCGAGCTTCTCGCCCAGGACGCCCTTCCTCTGCGTACTCATCTCTCGGTGCGTCCCTTAGAGCTTGATCTCGATGTCAACGCCGGCCGGAAGGTCGAGCCGCATCAGCGAGTCGACCGTCTTGGGCGTCGGGTCGATGATGTCGATCAACCGCTTGTGCGTGCGCATCTCGAAGTGCTCGCGGCTGTCCTTGTACTTGTGCGGCGAGCGGATGACGCAGTACACGTTCTTCTCGGTCGGCAGCGGCACCGGGCCCGCGACCTTGGCGCCCGTCCGCGTCACCGTCTCAACGATCTTCTTCGCCGAAGTGTCGATGACCTCGTGGTCGTAGGCCTTGAGCCGGATGCGGATCTTCTGTCCCGCCATGGTGGCCTCGGTGTCCTTTGCTGTAGTGCCGCTGGATACTTCAGTGATCGCGACGCGGCGGCCCGGTTGCTGTGTCCGCCTGGGGGGACGACCCCCCAGACTCCCCGGCAAAAGCCGTTTGTCGGCGAACCAGGCCGCCGCGTCCACGAGAGGTGTTACTTGATGACCTTGGTGACGCGACCGGAGCCGACCGTCCGGCCACCCTCGCGGATGGCGAACTTCAGGCCCTCCTCCATGGCGACGGGCTGGATCAGCTCGACGCGCATCTCGGTGTTGTCGCTCGGCATGACCATCTCGGTGCCCTCGGGGAGGTTCACCACGCCGGTGACGTCCGTGGTCCGGAAGTAGAACTGCGGACGGTAGTTGTTGAAGAACGGCGTGTGGCGGCCGCCCTCGTCCTTGGACAGGATGTAGACCTGCGCCTCGAACTCGGTGTGCGGGGTGGTCGTGCCCGGCTTGATGACACACTGGCCGCGCTCGACGTCCTCGCGCTTGATGCCGCGCAGGAGCAGGCCGACGTTGTCGCCCGCCTGGCCCTGGTCGAGCAGCTTGCGGAACATCTCGACACCGGTGACGGTGGTCGTGGTGGTCTCGTTCTTGATGCCGATGATGTCGACGGTCTCGTTGACGTTCACGACACCGCGCTCGACGCGGCCGGTGACGACCGTGCCGCGACCGGTGATCGAGAAGACGTCCTCGATCGGCATCAGGAACGGCTTGTCGACGTCGCGCACCGGCTCCGGCACGTTGTTGTCGACGGCGTCCATCAGCTCGACGATGGTCTCGCCCCACTTGGCGTCGCCCTGGAGCGCCTGGAAGGCGGAGACGCGGATGACCGGCAGGTCGTCGCCCGGGAACTCGTACTCCGAGAGGAGCTCGCGGACCTCAAGCTCGACGAGCTCCAGGATCTCCTCGTCGTCCACCATGTCGCACTTGTTCAGCGCGACGACGATGTAGGGGACGCCGACCTGGCGGGCCAGGAGCACGTGCTCCTTGGTCTGCGGCATCGGGCCGTCGGTGGCGGCGACCACCAGGATGGCGCCGTCCATCTGCGCCGCACCGGTGATCATGTTCTTGATGTAGTCGGCGTGCCCCGGGCAGTCCACGTGCGCGTAGTGCCGGGCCTCGGTCTGGTACTCGACGTGCGCGATCGAGATCGTGATGCCGCGCTCGCGCTCCTCCGGCGCCTTGTCGATGTCCTCGAACGGCGTGAAGGGGTTGAGGTCCGGGTACTTGTCGTGGAGCACCTTGGTGATCGCCGCGGTAAGCGTGGTCTTACCGTGGTCGATGTGTCCAATGGTGCCGATGTTCACGTGCGGCTTCGTCCGCTCGAACTTGGCCTTCGCCACTGGTTGCTCCTTGTCGCGATCCTCGGCCGTCTAGACGACCGCTTCGATGTACGTCTGGTGTGATCTGTGGGCAGGCCCGGCGCTTACTCGCCCCGCGCCTTCGCGATGATCTCCTGCGCGACGTTCCCGGGAACCTCGGCGTAGGAGTCGAACTGCATGGTGAAGACGGCCCGGCCCTGGGTCTTGCTGCGCAGATCACCCACGTAGCCGAACATCTCGGACAGGGGCACGAGCGCCTTGATGACGCGCATGCCGTGCCGCTCGTCCATGGACTGGACCTGGCCGCGACGGCTGTTGAGGTCGCCGATCACATCGCCCATGTTGTCCTCGGGCGTGGTGACCTCGACGGCCATCATCGGCTCCAGCAGCGTCGGGGACGCCTTGCGGGCGGCCTCCTTGAACGCCATGGAACCGGCGACCTTGAACGCCATTTCCGAGGAGTCCACCTCGTGGTAGGCGCCGTCCTGCAGAGTGACCTTGACGCCCACCATCGGGTAGCCGGCGAGGACACCGAACTCGGCGGCCTCCTGGCAGCCCGCGTCCACCGACGGGATGTACTCCCGCGGGATGCGGCCGCCGGTGACCTTGTTCTCGAACTCATACCCGTCGGACCCGCCGCCGAGCGGCTCCAGGTCGATGATCACGCGGCCGAACTGGCCGGAGCCACCCGTCTGCTTCTTGTGGGTGTACTCGACCTTCTCGACCTTGCGGCTGATGGTCTCGCGGTAGGCCACCTGCGGCTTGCCGACGTTGGCGTCGACCTTGAACTCGCGCTTCATCCGGTCGACGAGGATCTCCAGGTGGAGCTCGCCCATGCCGGAGATCACGGTCTGGCCGGTGTCCTCCTCGGTGCGGACCTGGAAGGACGGGTCCTCCTCGGCCAGCCGCTGGATCGCGGTGCCCAGCTTCTGCTGGTCGGCCTTGGTCTTCGGCTCGATCGCCACGTGGATGACCGGCGCCGGGAAGTTCATCGACTCAAGGACGATCGGGTCCTTGTCGTCGCTCAGCGTCTCACCGGTGGTGGTCTGCTTGAGGCCCATCACCGCGACGATGTCGCCGGCGCCCGCGCGCTCGATCTCGGTGCGCTTGTTGGCGTGCATCCGGTAGATCTTGCCGATGCGCTCCTTGCGCTCCTTGACGGAGTTCATCACGTTCGCGCCGGACTCCAGCACGCCGGAGTACACGCGCACGAAGGTGAGCTTGCCCAGGTGCGGGTCGCTGGCGATCTTGAACGCGAGCGCGGAGAACGGCTCGTCCTCGCTCGGCTTGCGGGTGAGGACCTTCTCCTCGTCGCGGACGGCGTGGCCCTCGATGGCCTCCACGTCCAGCGGCGAGGGGAGGTAGCGGACGATCGCGTCCAGCAGCGGCTGCACGCCCTTGTTCTTGAAGGCCGTGCCGCAGGTCACCGGGGTGAGCTTCGCGGCGATCGTCGCGCGCCGGATGCCGTCGTGCAGCTGCTCCACGGTGGGCTCGTTGCCCTCCAGGTACAGCTCCATGATCTCGTCGTCGTTCTCGGCGAGCGTCTCGACCAGCTTGTCGTGCCACTCGCGCGCGAGCTCGGCGTGCGTCTCGGGGATGTCGACCGTGTCGTACATCTCGCCGAGCTTGGCCTCCTCGTTCCACACGAGGGCCTTCATGGTCACCAGGTCGATGACGCCCTTGAAGTCGGCCTCGGCGCCGATCGGGAGCTGGAGCACGAGCGGGGTCGCGTTCAGCCGGTTCTCGATCATGTCGACGCAGCGGTGGAACTCCGCGCCGACCCGGTCGAGCTTGTTGACGAAGCACATGCGGGGCACGCCGTAGCGGTCGGCCTGCCGCCACACCGTCTCGGACTGCGGCTCCACACCGGCGACACCGTCGAACACCGCGACCGCGCCGTCGAGCACCCGCAGGTTGCGCTCCACCTCGATGGTGAAGTCGACGTGCCCGGGGGTGTCGATGATGTTGATCGTGTGCTTGACCTCGTCGACGGGCCATTCGCAGGTGGTGGCCGCGGAGGTGATCGTGATCCCCCGCTCCTGCTCCTGCTCCATCCAGTCCATGGTGGCGGCGCCGTCGTGGACCTCGCCGATCTTGTAGCTGATGCCCGTGTAGTACAGGATCCGCTCGGTCGTCGTGGTCTTGCCAGCGTCGATATGGGCCATGATCCCGATGTTGCGGACCCTGGCAAGGTCTACACCGGTTTTGGTAGCCACAGTGTCCTCGCGTCCTCGCGTCGTCTCGTCGTTCTCAAGCCGCCGGGGTTACCAGCGGTAGTGGGCGAAGGCCTTGTTGGACTCCGCCATCTTGTGGGTGTCCTCGCGCTTCTTGACAGACGCGCCGAGGCCGTTGCTCGCGTCGAGCAGCTCGTTCATCAGCCGCTCGGTCATGGTCTTCTCGCGGCGCTGCCGCGCGTACACCACCAGCCAGCGGAGGGCGAGGGTGGTGCTGCGGGCCGGCCGCACCTCCACCGGCACCTGGTAGGTCGCGCCACCGACGCGGCGGCTGCGGACCTCCAGGGTCGGCTTGACGTTGTCGAGCGCGCGCTTCAGCGTGACGACCGGGTCGTTGCCGGTCTTCTCGCGAGCGCCCTCAAGAGCGTCGTACACGATGCTCTGCGCGATCGAACGCTTGCCGTCCAGGAGAATCTTGTTGATGAGCGCGGTGACCAGCGGCGAGTTGTACACCGGGTCAGCGATCAGCTGGCGCTTGCCAGCGGGGCCCTTGCGCGGCATCAGCTCTTCTCCTTCTTCGCGCCGTACTTGCTACGCGCCTGCTTGCGGTTGCGGACCCCCTGCGTGTCCAGGGACCCGCGGATGATCTTGTACCGAACACCGGGGAGGTCCTTCACACGCCCGCCGCGCACGAGCACGATCGAGTGCTCCTGCAGGTTGTGACCGACGCCGGGGATGTAGGCCGTGACCTCGATCCCGCTGGTCAGCCGGACACGGGCGACCTTGCGAAGCGCGGAGTTCGGCTTCTTGGGCGTCGTCGTGTAGACGCGCGTGCAGACGCCCCGCCGCTGGGGGCTCTCCTTCAGCGCGGGCGTCTTGTTCTTGGTCACCTTGTCCTGGCGGCCCTTTCGGACCAGCTGCTGGATCGTGGGCACCGCGTCTCCGTCTTCCTCGTACCGAGCCGGTAAGTCCTATGCTGCAATCACCACCTCAGGCGAGGCTGTGACCTGCCGGTTTCCCGACCTCTCCGACCCACGCGGTCGGGCGTGTCGCCACCTCACGGAGCATCGCGCCGTTCAGAACCGACACAGACCGCCCGGCCCATACCAGGGCCAGATCAAGCCGGGGAGTAGATGCGGCGCTGGGCCTGGCCGACTGGACCTCGCCGGTGCGCACGCATAGCGGCCCGCACAGCGGGCACAAGTGAAGAGGTTACCGACCCGCGGGCTGAAAATCAAAATGATGCCCGACGCGACGCCTTGGGCGTCAGGGCTCGGGCGCTCTCCCCGAAAGCCACCGCGCCGCTTCGCTCGCGGCCGCCCTCGGACCCGGTCGCGACGTCTGCGTCGCTGCCCGCGGGGTGGGGTGTCGGGGACGGCGCGGTTCTCGCATTGTGGCCCATTCATCCCTCGTTGGGGAAGATCTTGACCACTTTTTACGCCGCCCCCGGCCGTCCTAGAGGACGAAGGCTACTACCACCACGACCAGGATGACGACGATCGCCACGCCGCCGATGACCAGCCACAGCGTGTTCCGGCCGCCGCCCTTGCCCTCGTCGCCGCCGTAGGCGGCGGGCTGCTGGGCGCCGCCGTACTGCTGCTGCTGGCCGCCGTACTGCTGCTGGCCGAACTGCTGCTGGTCGGGCTGGCCGAACTGCTGTTGCTGCTGCTGGTCCGGCTGACCGTACTGCTGCTGTTGCTGGTCCTGCTGCCCGTACTGCGGCTGCTGGTCCTGCTGGCCGTACTGCTGCTGGGCGTTGTAGGGCTGCTGCTGCCCCTGGTTCTGCTGGGAGCCGTAGGGCTGCTGCTGGCCGAACTCCTGCTGGCCGAACTGCTGTTGCTGCTGCTCCTGCTGGCCGTACTGATCCTGCTGACCGTACTGATCCTGCTGGCCGTACTGCTGCTGGGCGTTGTAGGGCTGCTGCTGCCCGCCGTACTGCTGCTGGCCCGGCTGCTGCTGTTGCTGGCCCCACTGCTGCTGGCCGATGTCCATGCGGGTGTGCTCGGCCATGCCCTGCGGCTCGGACTGGCGGCCCGGGTCGAAGGCCTGGGTCGGCTTGGCGTCCTCCACCTCGGGACGGCCGTAGGGGTCCTCCGCCGGGGACGGGGCGGCCGGCGCGCCGAAGCCCGACTCCGGGGGCGGGACCATCAACGTCCGCTCGTGGTCCACCTGGCCCTGCTGCCCCTGCTGGGGCGGCTCCGCCGACCACGCCTCGGGGCCGGACGGCGCGGGCGAGGACTGCCAGGGCTCGGCCGGGGCCTCGTGCTTGCGCTCGGGGCCGGTCGCCACCGGGATGTCGGTGCCCGGCGACCAGTGCAGCGTGGCCTGGTCGTCGATCACCGGACGCGGCGGCGCCTCGGGCTCGGGCGTACCGGCGCCGGGCCCGGGGACGATCAGCGTGCGGTCGGTGGCGTCCTGCGGCGGCGGCTCCTGGCCGAACTGCGGCTGGCCGAACGGCTGCTGCTGCTCGGGCTGGCCGTACTGCGGCTGCTCGGGCTGCCCGTAGGGCTGCTGCTGCGGTTCCTGGGGCGCGCCGTGCCTGGGCTGCTGCGGGTAGCCCTGCTGCTGCGCGTACGGGTCCTCGGGCTGCTGGCCGTAGGGCTGCTGCTGGCCGAACGGGGGCGGCTCGGGCGGCTGGTATCCGCCGCCCTGCCCCTGCTGCTGGCCCGGCTGCTGCCCGTAGGGCTGCTGCTGCCCGTACTGCTGCTCCTGCGGCGGGTTGTAGGGCTGCTGGGGCGGCGCCGGGGGCTGCTCGCCGTACTGCTGCTGCTGGATCGGCTGCTCGACCCGCGTGGGGTGCGCGGGCTGCTCCGGCCGCGGAGGCTGCTGGGGCTGCGGGGGCTGCTGCGGGCCCGCGTTGCCGCCCAGTTGCGGGGCTCCGAACACCACGGTGCGGTCACCCAGGGGACGGGCCGGAGGCTCGTTCTGCTCCGGGGGCCGCTGGCCCTCGTCCTCCGGCAACGGCCACTGCGGTCCCTGCGTGCCGTCATTCTCGGTCATCGTCGGGCTCCTTCAGCGCCGTCGTCCCGGGGCTCCTCAGCACCCGGACGCTCGGAGACGCGCGGCGCATAACGCGGCCTCCGAACCTTGTCACCGATGTCCCCACGTGGCGGTCTTGCCACCCGTGGGCGTTCTCGTCACCAGCCTGCCCCGATAGCCGGTGGAATCGCAAATCACCACCCCCCGGATAGACGTCGGACGACCCCGGACCGTTCCTTGCCCGGGGACGCCGTGCCGGCCGCGCAGGTCAGGAGTGCCCGTAGACCGGGTGCGGACGGTAGGGGGCCTCCAGGCGGGCGATCTCCTTGTCGTCCAGGCGGATGTCGGCGGCGGCGATCGCGTCCTCGATGTGGCCGAGCTTCGTCGCGCCGACGATGGGGGCGGTCACGGCGGGCTTGGCGAGCAGCCACGCCAGCGCGACCCGCGCGGGCGGGACCTCGCGCTCGGCGGCGACCTGCCGGACGACGTCCACCACGTCGAAGTCGGCCTCGTCGTAGAGCTGGTCGGCGTAGGCGTCGGTGTTGGCGCGGACGGTGTTGCGCCCGCCGCCCCGCTCGCGGTTGCCCGCCAGCAGGCCGCGCGCCAGGGGGCTCCAGGGAAGGCAGCCCACGCCCTGGTCGAGGCAGAGCGGGATCATCTCCCGCTCCTCCTCGCGGTAGACGAGGTTGTAGTGGTTCTGCATGGTGACGAACTTCGTCCAGCCATGGGTCTCGGCGACGTGCTGCGCCTTGGCGAACTGCCACGCGTACATGCTGGACGCGCCGATGTAGCGGGCCTTCCCCGAGCGCACGATGTCGTGCAGGGCCTCCATGGTCTCCTCGATGGGCGTCTCGTCGTCCCACCGGTGGATCTGGTACAGGTCCACGTGGTCGGTGCCGAGGCGCCGCAGGGACGCGTCGATGGAGGCCATCACGTGCTTGCGCGACAGGCCGGACTCGTTGGCGCCGGGGCCCATCGGGAAGTACACCTTCGTCGCGAGGACGTAGTCGTCGCGGTTCTGGAACATGCGGCCCAGCAGGCGGCCGGTGATCTCCTCGCTGGCGCCGGTGGAGTACATGTCGGCGGTGTCGAAGAACGTCACCCCCGCCTCGACGGCGCGCCGGACGATCGGCTCGGCGGCGTCCTCGCCGAGGAACCACTCCCGCTGCCCCGGGTCGCCGTAGCTCATCATGCCGAGGCAGATCCGCGAGACCTTCGTTCCCGTCGCGCCGAGCCGCACCTGATCCATGTCCCGCCTCCTTCGCAGACCGAGCCTCGATCGTTTCACCCCGCGCGCCCGGATGGCGACCTCGGGGTGTCCCGGAATGCCGGAAGCCCGCTCCCCCTCGGGGAAGCGGGCTTCGCGGGCTTCGCGGACGGTCAGCCGAACGCGTGGCATTCCACCTCGGCTCGGCGCTGGGTCATCCCCTGCTGGACCATCGAGGTCGCGCACGCCTGCTGCTTCTGGTCGAGCTGGACCTTGCCGCACACGGTGGTGCTGGAGTAGGTCCGGCAGTCCTGGCGCTGCTGCGACGGCTGCGTTGGTCGCGATGGCTGCGACGTCTGGGCGGCGCCAGCCGCTCCCGCTCCGACCCCCGTCGCCGCGATCGCGATCACTGCTGCGGTAATGACCCGTTTCATATGGTTTCCTCCCCGTCACGCAGATTAGCCAGCAACCGGTCCCTCCCCGGGCACGGCACCGCAAAACCCGGTCAAAGGTCAAGAAAACCCAGATAACCGCAGGTAAACGGCGTGCCGGGTCAGCCGGCGGCGACCGGGCGGCGGACGGACAGCCGGTGGTCGGCCTGCCGCAGCAGCGCCTCCGCGTCGTGCACCGGCGGGTAGATCCACTCCTCGTTCACCGCGCGCTTGCGGGCCTTGGCCGTCTCCCCGGTGCTCTCGACCGTCCGCTCGAACCCGGTGGTGAAGACCGCGCCGGCCGCGCCGAGGTCCAGGCACGTCACGTAGGGGTCGGGGGCGAACTCCGCCGGCGTGAGCCCGAGCAGGTCGGCGGCGGCGTTGTGGCCCGCGTGGCGGCCGAGGGGGGTCGCGTGCTGGCAGCTCGGCATCGTGAGGTTGCCGCCCTCGACCGGGGCGGCGGCGGTGTCGCCCGCCGCGTACACGCCCGGGACCCCGGGGACACGCAGGTACGCGTCGGTGACCAGGCGCCCGATGCGGTCGCGCTCGGCCGGGACGTCGCGGGTGAGCGGGCTGGCCTGCACCCCGGCCGTCCACACGACGGTGCTCGCAGGGATGGACGTGCCGTCGCCGAGCACGACGCCGTTCGGCGTGATCTCGGTCACCGACGCGCCGAGCCGCACCTCGACGCCCAGCTCCTCCAGCGCGGAGGTGATGACGGGGCGGGGGCCGGGGCCGAGGTCGGGGCCGAGGACGTCGGCGCGCTCCACGAGGACGACGCGGACCCCGTCCGCCGCGTCCCCGGCGACGCCCGGCGCCCGCATGCGCCCGGCCAGCTCCGTCGCGACCTCCAGGCCGGTGAAGCCCGCGCCGATGACCACGGCCGTGTGGCGTCCCGGGCCCTCGGGCAGGGCGTGCAGGTGCTCGTCGAGCGCGATGGCGGCCTGGACGGTGTCCACGTTGTGGAGGTGCTCGGCGCCGGGCAGGTCCGGCTGGGCCAGCGCGCTGCCCGTGGCCAGGACGAGGCGCCGGTAGGAGAGCTCGGTGACGCTCCCGTCCCGCCCCCGGACGGTGACCGCCGACCGGTCGGTATGGACGGCGGTGGCGTACCCCCGCACCCGCTCCACGCCGATCGGCCCGAGGACGTCGTCCAGCGGGACCCGCATCGCGCCCGGGTCGGCCTGGTAGAGCCGGGGCCGGATCACCATGTGGTCGTCGGGTGCGACGACCGTGACGGAGCGCTCAGCGCCCTCCTCGCGCAGCAGGCGGGTGGCCGCGGCGGCGCTCCAGACGGCGGCGAACCCGCCGCCCAGGATCAGAACGTCCGGCATCAGTGTGTTCCTCTCAGGTGTCGTGCGCGTTCGAGCTTGTCGGGATTGCGGACGAAGTCGACGGAGACGATCCGGCCGCCGTCGAGGGTGAGGGACATGACGCCCTGGAGATGGCCGTCCCGCGCCCAGAGCAGCCCCGGGCGGCCGTTGACCGTGGCGTGCGTGATGCCGCCGTCGCCCGCGTACCACCGGGCGACGCCCAACAGGTAGCGGGCGACGCGGTCGGCGCCGTGGACGGGACGGCGCGCCGCCGCCACCCGCCCGCCGCCGTCGCTGCGCACGACGACATCGGGGTCGAGCAGCGCCAGCAGCGCCTGGACGTCGCCGGTCCGGCAGGCGGCGGCGAACGCCGCGAGGACGCGGCGCTGCTCGTCCGGGGGCGCCTCGAAGCGCGGGGCCCGCGCCTCGATCCGCCTGCGGGCCCGCACGGCGAGCTGGCGGCAGGCCGCCGGTCCGCGGCCCACCACCTCGCCGATCTCGGGGAACCCGATCCCGAACACGTCGTGCAGGACGAACGCCGTCCGCTCGGCGGGGGTGAGCGACTCCAGCACGACCAGCAGGGCCATGCTGAGCGACTCGTCCAGCGTCACCCGGTCGGCGGGGTCGCCGCCGCCCGCGGGGTCGGGGCGCGGGCGCCCACCGGTCACCAGCGGCTCCGGCAGCCACGGGCCGACGTACTCCTCCCGCCGGTACCGCGCCGAGCGCAGCACGTCCCGCGCCAGCCGCGCGGTCGTGACGATCAGCCAGCCGGTCAGGTCCTCGATCCGGGCGCGGTCGGCCGAGCGGAGCCGCAGCCAGCTCTCCTGGACCACGTCCTCCGCCTCGTCCACGCTGCCGAGGAGCCCGTAGGCCACGCCCAGGAGCCGTCCGCGCAGCGCCTGGAACTCCCTCGCCAACTCTTCGTCGTCCCACACGTCATGGGGACGAAACAGGCCCGCATCCTGTGACAACGCGGAAAGGCCGCCCCCCGCGAACGCGGGGGGCGGCCTTTCCGTACGGCCTCGCCGTGCCTTGCGGAACTACCGGTTGTACTGCCCGAAGTCGTACTCCTCCAGCGGGACGGCCTCGCCGGAGCCCTGGCCGAAGGCGTACTCGGCGCCGTCGTCGTAGGAGCCGACGGAGTACACCGCCGCCTTCGCCTCCTCGGTGGGCTCCACCCGGACGTTGCGGTACTGCGGCATGCCGGTACCGGCCGGGATGAGCTTGCCGATGATGACGTTCTCCTTGAGGCCGAGCAGCGGGTCGCTCTTGGCGTGCATCGCGGCCTCGGTGAGCACCCGGGTCGTCTCCTGGAAGGACGCCGCCGACAGCCACGACTCGGTCGCGAGCGAGGCCTTGGTGATGCCCATCAGGACCGGGCGGCCCGCGGCGGGCACCCCGCCCTCGGCGACGACGTTCCGGTTGCGCTCCTCGAAGATCGGACGCTCCACGAGGTCGCCCGGCAGCAGCTCGGTGTCGCCGGACTCAAGGATGTTCACCCGCTTCAGCATCTGGCGGACGATGATCTCGATGTGCTTGTCGTGGATCGACACGCCCTGCGACCGGTAGACCTCCTGGACCTCGTGGACCAGGTGGAGCTGCACGGCGCGGGGGCCGAGGATGCGCAGCACCTCGTGCGGGTTGATCGCACCCGCGATGAGCTGCTGGCCGACGTCGACGTGCTCGCCCTCCTTCACCAGCAGGCGCGAGCGCATCGGCACCGGGTAGGCGATCTCGTCGGCGCCGTCGTCGGGGACGACGACGACCTTGCGCGCCTTCTCGGTCTCGTCGATCTTGACGCGGCCGGCGACCTCGCTGATCGGGGCGACACCCTTGGGGATGCGCGCCTCGAACAGCTCCTGGACACGCGGCAGACCGTGCGTGATGTCGCCACCGGCCACACCGCCGGTGTGGAAGGTGCGCATCGTCAGCTGCGTGCCGGGCTCACCGATCGACTGCGCGGCGATGATCCCGACGGCCTCGCCGACGTCCACCCGCTTGCCGGTGGCCAGCGAGCGGCCGTAGCAGGCGGCGCAGACACCGATCTTGGCCTCGCAGACCAGGGCGCTGCGGGTGCGGACGCGGTCCACGCCCGCCTCGACCAGCCGCGTCACGACCGCGTCGGACAGGTCGGTGTCGGCCGGGAAGATGACGGTCCCGTCGACCTCGACGTCCTCGGCGATCGTGCGGCCGACCAGGCTGGTCTCGGTCGTGGCCAGCTTGACCAGCGAGCCGTCCTCCAGCCGGTCGGCGACCTCGAAGGGGATCGTGCGGTCGGTGCCGCAGTCCTCCTCGCGGACGATGACGTCCTGCGCGACGTCCACCAGGCGCCGGGTCAGGTAGCCCGAGTCGGCGGTGCGCAGCGCGGTGTCGGCCAGACCCTTGCGGGCGCCGTGCGTCGAGATGAAGTACTCGACGACCGACAGGCCCTCGCGGAACGAGGACTTGATCGGACGCGGGATCGTCTCGCCCTTCGGGTTCGACACCAGCCCGCGCATACCGGCGATCTGCCGCAGCTGAAGCGGGTTGCCCCGGGCGCCCGACTGGATCATCATCCAGATCGGGTTGGCCTTCGGGAACGCCTGCTCCATGTCCTTGGCGACGTCGGCGGTCGCGTGGTTCCAGATCTCGATGAGCTCCTGCTTGCGCTCGTCATCGGTGATCAGACCGCGGTTGAACTCCCGCTGCACCTTGTCGGCGCGCGCCTCGTACCCGCCGAGGATGTCCTGCTTGTTCGGCGGGGTGATGACGTCGTCGATCGCGATCGTGACGCCGGACCGGGTGGCCCAGTGGAAGCCGGTGCTCTTCAGCGCGTCCAGAGCGTTGGCGACGGCGACCTTCGGGTAGGTCTCCGCCAGCTCGTTGACGATCGCCGACAGCTGCTTCTTGCCGATCTCGTCGTTGACGAAGGGGAAGTCCTCCGGCAGCGTCTCGTTGAACAGCGCGCGGCCGAGCGTGGTCTCCAGCCGGTAGGGCTGGCCGGGCTCATAGCCCTCGGGCGCGATCCAGTCCCGCGGCGGCGGGACGTCCTTGAGCCGGATGTGGATCTTCGCCTGGAGGTCGAGCTCGCCCCGGTCGTAGGCCATGATGCCCTCGGCGATGCCGCCGAACGCACGGCCCTCGCCCTGGGCGCCGTCCTTCTCCGTCGTCAGCCAGTACAGGCCGATGACCATGTCCTGGGTGGGCATGGTGACGGGCTTGCCGTCCGACGGCTTCAGGATGTTGTTGGTCGAGAGCATCAGGATCCGCGCCTCGGCCTGGGCCTCGGCCGACAGCGGCAGGTGCACCGCCATCTGGTCGCCGTCGAAGTCGGCGTTGAACGCCGTGCAGACGAGCGGGTGGATCTGGATGGCCTTGCCCTCGACCAGCTGCGGCTCGAACGCCTGGATGCCGAGGCGGTGCAGGGTCGGCGCGCGGTTCAGCAGCACCGGGTGCTCGGTGATGACCTCTTCCAGCACGTCCCACACGACCGGGCGGGCCCGCTCGACCATCCGCTTGGCGGACTTGATGTTCTGCGCGTGGTTGAGGTCGACCAGCCGCTTCATCACGAACGGCTTGAACAGCTCCAGCGCCATCTGCTTGGGCAGGCCGCACTGGTGCAGCTTCAGCTGCGGGCCGACGACGATGACCGAGCGGCCCGAGTAGTCGACGCGCTTGCCCAGCAGGTTCTGGCGGAACCGGCCCTGCTTGCCCTTGAGCATGTCCGACAGCGACTTCAGCGGGCGGTTGCCCGGCCCGGTGACCGGGCGGCCGCGGCGGCCGTTGTCGAACAGCGCGTCGACGGCCTCCTGCAGCATCCGCTTCTCGTTGTTGACGATGATCTCGGGCGCGCCGAGGTCGAGCAGCCGCTTGAGCCGGTTGTTGCGGTTGATGACGCGGCGGTACAGGTCGTTCAGGTCGGAGGTGGCGAACCGCCCACCGTCGAGCTGCACCATCGGACGCAGGTCCGGCGGGATCACCGGGATGCAGTCCAGCACCATGCCGAGCGGGCTGTTGCGGGTGTTGAGGAACGCCGAGACGACCTTCAGCCGCTTCAGCGCGCGGGCCTTCTTCTGCCCCTTGCCGGTGCGGATGATGTCGCGCAGCTTCTCGGCCTCGGCGTCGAGGTCGAAGTTCTGGAGCCGGGCCTGGATGGCCGCGGCGCCCATGCCGCCCTCGAAGTACTTGCCGAACCGGTCGCGCATCTCGCGGTAGAGCAGCTCATCGCCCTCAAGGTCCTGGACCTTGAGGTTCTTGAAGCGGCTCCAGACCTCGTCGAGCCGGTCGATCTCGCGCTGCGCGCGGTCGCGCAGCTGCTTCATCTCCCGCTCGGCGCCGTCGCGCACCTTGCGCTTCTGGTCGGCCTTCGCGCCGGCCTCCTCCAGCTCCGCGAGGTCGCCCTCCAGCTTCTGCTGGCGGGCCTCGACCTGCGCGTCGCGGGCCTGCTCGATCTGCTGGCGCTCCACCGAGATGTGGGCCTCCAGCGTGGGCAGGTCGCGGTCGCGGCGCTCGGCGTCCACGCTGGTGATCATGTAGGCCGCGAAGTAGATGATCTTTTCGAGATCCTTCGGGGCCAGGTCCAGCAGGTAGCCGAGGCGCGAGGGGACGCCCTTGAAGTACCAGATGTGCGTGACCGGCGCGGCCAGCTCGATGTGGCCCATCCGCTCGCGCCGCACCTTGGCGCGCGTCACCTCGACGCCGCAGCGCTCACAGATGATGCCCTTGAACCGGACGCGCTTGTACTTGCCGCAGTAGCACTCCCAGTCCCGGGTCGGACCGAAGATCTTCTCGCAGAAGAGCCCGTCCTTCTCCGGCTTGAGGGTGCGGTAGTTGATCGTCTCCGGCTTCTTGACCTCGCCGTGCGACCACTGGCGGATGTCGTCAGCGGTCGCCAGGCCGATGCGTAGCTCGTCGAAGAAGTTGACGTCAAGCAACTGTTTTCCCCTTGAGTTGATCAGACCTCTTCGACACTGCTCGGCTCACGCCGGGACAGGTCGATGCCGAGCTCCTCCGCGGCGCGGAAGACGTCCTCGTCGGTGTCGCGCATCTCGATGGACATGCCGTCGCTGGAGAGCACCTCGACGTTGAGGCACAGCGACTGCATCTCCTTGATGAGCACCTTGAAGGACTCGGGAATGCCGGGCTCGGGGATGTTCTCGCCCTTGACGATGGCCTCGTAGACCTTGACGCGGCCGAGGACGTCGTCGGACTTGATGGTCAGCAGCTCCTGGAGGGCGTAGGCGGCGCCGTAGGCCTCCAGCGCCCACACCTCCATCTCACCGAAGCGCTGGCCGCCGAACTGGGCCTTACCGCCGAGCGGCTGCTGGGTGATCATGGAGTACGGGCCGGTCGAGCGGGCGTGGATCTTGTCGTCGACCAGGTGGAGCAGCTTGAGGATGTAGATGTAGCCGACCGAGATCGGGTCCTTGTAGGGCTCGCCGGTGCGACCGTCGAACAGCCGCGCCTTGCCGCCCGGGCCCACCATGCGGTTGCCGTCGCGGTTGGGCAGCGTGCTCTCGATCAGACCGGTGACGTCGTCCTCGCGGGCGCCGTCGAACACCGGCGTGGCGGTGTTGGTCCAGGCCGGGGCCTCGTCGGCGCCGATCTCCTTGAGCGCGCGCTTCCACTCGGCGTCGTCGCCCTCGACCTTCCAGCCGCGGGAGGCGACCCAGCCGAGGTGGGTCTCCAGGACCTGGCCCACGTTCATGCGTCCGGGGACGCCGAGCGGGTTCAGGACGATGTCGACGGGCGTGCCGTCCTCAAGGAACGGCATGTCCTCGACCGGGAGCACCTTGGAGATGACGCCCTTGTTGCCGTGCCGGCCCGCGAGCTTGTCCCCGTCGGTGATCTTGCGCTTCTGCGCCACGTACACCCGGACCAGCTCGTTCACGCCGGGCGGGAGCTCGTCGCCCTCGTCCCGGGAGAACACCCGGACGCCGATGACCTTGCCCTGCTCGCCGTGCGGCACCTTCAGCGAGGTGTCGCGGACCTCGCGCGCCTTCTCACCGAAGATCGCGCGCAGCAGCCGCTCCTCGGGGGTCAGCTCGGTCTCGCCCTTGGGCGTGACCTTGCCGACCAGGATGTCGCCGGGGACGACGTCCGCGCCGATGCGGATGATGCCGCGCTCGTCGAGGTCGGCCAGGACCTCCTCGGAGACGTTCGGGATGTCCCGGGTGATCTCCTCGGGGCCGAGCTTGGTGTCGCGGGCGTCGACCTCGTGCTCCTCGATGTGGATCGAGGACAGCACGTCGTCCTGGACGAGGCGCTGGCTGAGGATGATCGCGTCCTCGTAGTTGTGGCCCTCCCACGGCATGAACGCCACGAGCAGGTTCTTGCCGAGCGCCATCTCACCGTTGTCGGTGCACGGCCCGTCGGCGATGACCTGGCCCAGCTCGACCCGGGCGCCCTCTTCCACGATGGGCTTCTGGTTGAAGCAGGTGCCCTGGTTGGACCGCTTGAACTTGGCGACCCGGTAGGTGGTGCGGGTGCCGTCGTCGTTCATCACGGTGACGTAGTCGGCGGAGACCTCCTCGACGACGCCCGCCTTCTCGGCCGTGATGACGTCGCCCGCGTCGGTCGCGGCACGGTACTCCATGCCGGTGCCGACCAGCGGCGCCTCGCTGCGCAGCAGCGGCACCGACTGCCGCTGCATGTTGGAGCCCATCAGCGCGCGGTTGGCGTCGTCGTGCTCCAGGAACGGGATCATCGCGGTCGCGACCGAGGTCATCTGCCGCGCGGAGACGTCCATGTACTGGACGTCGCGCGGCGGGATCAGCTCGACCTCGCCGCCCTTCTTGCGGATGAGGACCTTGTCCTCGACGAAGGTGCCGTCGTCGTTGAGCAGGGAGTTGGCCTGCGCGATGACGTAGCGGTCCTCCTCGTCGGCGGTCAGGTAGTCGATCTGCTCGGTGACCACGCCGTCGGTGACCTTGCGGTACGGGGTCTCGACGAACCCGAACGGGTTGACCCGGCCGAAGGCGGCCAGCGAGCCGATCAGGCCGATGTTCGGGCCTTCCGGCGTCTCGATCGGGCACATGCGGCCGTAGTGCGACGGGTGGACGTCGCGGACCTCCATGCCCGCGCGCTCACGCGACAGACCGCCAGGACCCAGCGCGTTCAGGCGGCGCTTGTGCGTCAGCCCGGCCAGCGGGTTGGTCTGGTCCATGAACTGCGAGAGCTGGCTGGTGCCGAAGAACTCCTTGATGGAGGCGACGACCGGCCGGATGTTGATCAGCGTCTGCGGCGTGATGGCCTCGACGTCCTGGGTGGTCATCCGCTCGCGGACGACGCGCTCCATGCGGGCGAGGCCGAGCCGGACCTGGTTCTGGATCAGCTCGCCGACCGTGCGCAGGCGCCGGTTGCCGAAGTGGTCGATGTCGTCGACCTCGATCGGCACGGCGACGGCCCCGAGGGTGGCCTCCTCCTCGCCGGCGTGCAGCCGGACGAGGTACTCGATCGTGGAGACGATGTCGTCCTCGGTGAGCGTCCCCTGCTTCATGTCGAGGTCGAGGCCGAGCTTCTTATTGATCTTGTATCGGCCGACCTTGGCGACGTCGTACCGCTTGGGGTTGAAGTACAGGTTCTCCAGCAGGGTCTGCGCCGACTCGCGGGTCGGCGGCTCGCCCGGCCGCAGCTTGCGGTAGATGTCCAGCAGCGCGTCGTCCTGGCCGGAGGTGTGGTCCTTCTCCAGCGTGACGTTGATCGACTCGTAGGCGCCGAAGTGCTCGCGGATGCGCGCCTCGTCCCAGCCGAGGGCCTTGAGCAGCACGGTGACCGGCTGCTTGCGCTTGCGGTCGATGCGCACGCCGACGTTGTCGCGCTTGTCGATCTCGAACTCAAGCCAGGCGCCGCGGCTCGGGATGACCCGGCAGCCGTAGATGTCCTTGTCGGACGCCTTGTCGAGGGCGCGGTCGAAGTACACGCCGGGCGAGCGGGTCAGCTGCGAGACCACGACGCGCTCGGTGCCGTTGATGATGAAGGTGCCCTTCGGGGTCATGAGCGGGAAGTCGCCCATGAAGACCGTCTGGCTCTTGATCTCACCGGTGGTGTTGTTGATGAACTCCGCCGTCACGAAGAGCGGGGCGGAGTAGGTCATGTCCTTGTCCTTGCACTCCTCGACGGAGTACTTGGGCGGTTCGAACCGGTGGTCGCGGAACGACAGCGACATGGTTCCGGAGAAGTCCTCGATCGGACTGATCTCTTCGAAGATCTCCTCCAGCCCCGACTGGGTCGGGACGCTCTTACTTCCGGCCTTCTGGGCCGCCTCGACCCGGGCCTTCCACCTCTCGTTGCCCAGCAGCCAGTCAACGGAGTTGGTCTGCAGTGCAAGGAGGTCCGGGACTTCGAGCGGCTCCTTGATGCGCGCGAAGGAGACGCGGTTCGGACCGGTTGCGGTATTCGAGGCGTTGCGCGAGGCTGCCAAGAGTGGTCCTTCCGAGGGCTCGCGGCGTAACTGACGACACGCACGCCAGACGATCCACGTCCAAGACCCGCACATCAGGGTCCAAAACGGACCCCTCGCGGGGGAGCTCTCACACGTGGATAGTCAGAGGGCAGCGCAAAGGGGCAGTGTAGCCGACTGCCACACCGCTCGCAACTCTAGCGCCGCAGTATGCATCACAGTTGCCTTGGAGCATCGCCCCTCAGGGGCGTGTAGTCAAGAGCGGACTTGGACTTTTCGGGCTCTGACCTGCAGTGAGGAAGGCCATAGTTTAGGATCCGGTCGCCTACCCGTTGGTAAGCGCACGAAACGCCCCTGGCGGCGGGCGATAACGCACCGATCACCAGGTGCCGGACGGGCCCGTCGAGGCCGCTCGGAGCGGGTCTCGCGGGCGGGCCGCACGGGCTCGCTAGGAGATCACCGCGAGCTCCGAGGCGAGCCACTTCCCCCGCTCCTTGACCATGGTCAACCTGATCCGCAAGGGCTCGGGCAAGCGCTGCTGCTTGTCGGAGGCGGTCTGCGACGTCCGGTTGGCGTACACCAGCGCGACGACCCTGTCCGGGGACGCGCTCACGACGCCCGCCTTCATCACCGTCGTCGAGGAGACGGCCCGCTCGCGGGGCGCCAGCGTCTTCAGCGTCTCGGCGAGCTTCTCGAACTCGCCGCGCAGCCTGCCCGTGGTCATCGCCGCGCCGGCCTTCAGGTCGCTGTCCAGGCTCCGGTAGTCGTAGGACGACAGCGCCTGGGCCGCGCGGGACGCGGCGAACAGCCCCTGCCTGGACGCGGTCTCCGTCGCCTTCTGGTCGCGCACCTTGAGCGCGAGCATGGTCGTCGCGCCGCCCAGCGCGAGCACGAGGCCCACCAGCACGACGACCAGCGTCCCGCTCCGCAGCGCCCCGGAGCCCCGCCCCTCGGCGCGGACCCTGGGGACGCGGACACGCCTCCGCTTCGGCGCGCCCTCCTCGGCGCCGTCGCCGCCGGACTCGTCCAGGACGGTCCCGGTCTTCGCGGACTCGGTGGACCTGGTGGACCTGGTGGACCCGGTGGACCCGGTGGACTCGGCGACGCTCGCGAGAGTCGCTTCCTTCGAGGGCTCCCCGGCTTCGGCGGCGGTGGGCTTGCTCAGGTCGATCTTGGACGTCTCGGCGGAGGTCGCGGCCGCCGCGGAGGCGGCCTCCGGAGGGGCTGAGCCGTCCGCTGCGCCCTCGATGGGGGCGGCCGCGCCTTCGGGGGCCTCGCCGTCACCCGAAGGCGTCTCAGCGGATCTGGCGGCCTCGGGTTCGGCTTCCGCCTCCGGCTCGGCCTCGGCCTCGGCGGCGGCCGCCTCGGCGGCGATCTGGGCGAGCCGCGCCGCCTCCCTGGCCTTGGCGGCGGCCTCCTCGGCGAGCCGGGCGGCCTCGGCGGCCTCCTCGGCCTTCGTCGCCCGCTCGGCGGCCCTGCGGGCCTTGTCGGTCGTCTCGGCCGTCACGGGACCACCTCCAGTTCGGACACGAGCCAGCGGTCACCGTCTCGGGTGAGGTCCATCTGGTACCGGTAGGCGCGCGGCGCGCCCTGCTTCACCTTGGCGTTGGTGACGGTGCCGTTCAGGGAGACGATCACCTCGGCGGAGTCGCCGTCCATCGACACCACGGCGGCGTCGACCTCGCTGACGCTGGACTTGGCGCCGGTCTTGGCGAGCTGGTCCAGCAGCTGCTTCGCCTGGGTGCCGAGCTTGTTCCTGAGGTCGCCGGTGGTGCCGGCGACGATGCGGTCGACGTCGCGCTGCGCGGTCGTGTGGTCGAGCGTCATCAGGTTGACGCCCATCTGCCGTGCCGCCTGAAGGGCCTTCGCCCGCTGGTCGGCGTCGTCCTGCTTCCGCATGGAGACGACGCCGAGCCACGCGGACGCGACGACGAGCCCCACCACGAGGACGCTCAGCACGATCGTGGCCAGGGGGAGCCAGGGGGTGCGCCTCATCGGGCCGGCCTCACTGGCTCAACGGTCCGAGCAGGAGCCACTTCCACGACGCTTCCTCTCCCAACTGGCGGGTTCCGGCGCTCCGGGGCATCACGTACTGCTTGCCGTCGGGGCCGTAGACCGCCCCGGTCGATGGATCGTATCCAGCGAATTCGACTGTTTCCGCCGGGTACGAAAGGTAGAGATTGCCGTCCGCGAGCTGGCCGGTCGGCGCCTTCGTCGGCTGCTTTCCGTCCGGGCCCCCGGCCTGCGAGCCGTTGCCGTTCTTCCCGTCCGCGCCGCCTTCGGGGAATCCGGCGCCGCTGGTGGCGCCCGGGGGGACCCGCGGATAGGGCGCGACGGCCTCGCGCGGGAAGTTGCGGGCCCCGCGGACGGCGCTCGGCGAGTCGTGCGCGTCCTTGCACCCTGCGTCGAGCCTGGGGTCCTTCTTGGACGTGTCCTGCGGCCAGCGCTTCTTGACCTTCTCGTAGCCCTTGGTGCAGGGGGGCGGGGAGTCGATGTTGAGCGCGAGGCCGAGGTGCTGGGTGCCGTCGCCGGGGGTGACGGTGAACGCGCCCGCGAGCGTCACCGGATACAGGATGAACAGCGACCGGAGCCCCGCCTTGTGGGACGACACGATCTGCCCGGTCGTGGTGAGGTTCGCCAGCAGGACGGGCAGCGTCGGCGCGAGCTGGTCGATCGCCTTGTGCGTCTCGTCCACGGCGCCCGGGGCGTTCGTGATGGTCCGGCGCAGCGCCGGGTCGTCCTCGCGGAGCGAGGTCGTCAGCTCGTTGAGGTTGCGGGCGAACCCGCGGATGTTCGCGCCCTGGGACCGCTGCGTGCCGAGCACGGTCACGCTGTTGTCCAGCAGCCGCTTGGTGTCGGGGAAGGCCCGGTCGGCGGTCTTCAGCAGCCGGTCGGTGTCGTCCAGGATCGACTGGAGGTCGGACGCGGAACCGGTGAACGCCTTGTCCAGCTCGTCCACGATCGTCGCGAGGTCCCTGGTGTTCACCGACCCGACGAGCGCGTCGACGTTGCGCAGCAGCTCGGCGGTCGACACCGGCAGCCTGGTCAGCCTCCGGGGGATCGTGTACGCCTCGCCCTGGTCGAGGTAGGGCCCGTCCCTGCGGCTCGGCCGGAGGTCGATGTACTGCTCCCCCACCGCCGACCGGTTCGCCACGATCGCGGACGTCCCCTCGCGCGGGATCCGCTTGCCGCTCCCGCGTTCGAGCTTCAGCTTCACGCGGATCCCGTCGCGGGTCAGCTCGATCGGGCCGACGCGTCCGACGGGCACGCCCCGGTAGGTGACCTCCGCGCCGGTGAACACGCCGCCGGAGTCGGTGAGGTCGACGTAGGCGGTGTACTCCTTGCCGAGCGCGCCGCGTCCGATGCCGATGTAGTTCACCGACACGACGGCCACACCGATGACCGTGATGAGCGCGAAGGCGATGAGCTGGAGCTTGACGCCGGGTTTGAGGATCACGAGAGTCCCCCCGTCATCAGGTCCCGGAGGCCGCCGGGCGGCGCCATCGAGCGCGGCCTGCCCGACCCGCCCGACCCGCCCGGCGTCGCGGGCGTCCCGGACGGGCTCGGGGACGCGCCGCCTCCGGTCAGCCCCGGAAGGCTCGGAAGGGCCGGGAGAACGCCGCCCCCGCCTCCCCCGCCGCCCCCTTCGGGGGTCTGCGGCAGCACGCCCAGCGGGGCCTCCGGCAGCGTCACGTTCGGCACCTGGAGCATGTTCCGCATCTGCTGTCCGCTGCCGAGCAGCCCTTCGAGGTCGGTGCCGCCGAGCAGGTTCCGCGCGATCGACTCGAAGTCCAGGTCGAGGGTCAGCCGGACGTTGCCGTAGTCGCCCTCGACGACGTTGCCGAACGTCGCCGGGAACGGGAAGGTGATCAGCGCCTCCAGCGAGCGCGGCAGGTCGGACCCGGCCTTGTTGAGGTTGCGCAGGATCGTGTCGAGGTCGCGCAGGTTCGCGACCATGTCGGCCTGCGAGGCCCTGATCACGCCGGTCGTGGTGCGGCTCAGCCGGTCCAGCGCGACGAGCATCCTGGTGAGGTCGGCGCGGTTGCGGTCGAGGACGGTGATCGCCGGGCCGGTCCGGTCGATCGTGTCGGTGATCGTGCGGCGCTCGGCCGAGAGCCTGCCGGTGAGCCGCTCGATGCTGTCGAGCGCGCGGGTGATCGCGGCGCGGTTGCGGTCGAGGGTGCCGGTGAAGGTGTTGACCCGGTCGAGCACCGACCTGATCGTCGGCTCGCGGCCGCCCATCACGGCCTGCAACTCGTGGCTGATCGTGGCGACCTGTTCGAGGCCGCCGCCGTTCAGCAGCAGCGACATCGCCGACAGCACCTCCTCGATCTCGGTGCCGTGGGACGTGCGGCCGAGCGGGATCAGGTCGCCCGAGCCGAGCTCCCCGGTGGGAGGCTGCCCGGTGGGCGGCGCGAGCGCCACGTACTTCTCGCCGAGCAGGCTGGTCTGCCCGATCGTCGCGGTGGCGTTGTCGGGGAGCCGGACGTCCCGCCGCAGCTTGACGGTGACGACGGCGTGCCAGCCCGCGTCGCCGCCCGCGAGGTCGATCTTCTCGACCTTGCCGACCGAGACGTCGTTGACCTTGACGACCGACTGCGGGACGAGGTCCAGCACGTTCGTGAACTCGATCTTCACCGTCCGCGGGTTCGAGCCGAGGTCGGGGCCGCCGGGCAGCGGGATGGAGTCCACGCCGCCGAACGAGCAGCCCGACAGCGCGGCCACGCCCGCGAGGGCGGCCGACAGGAGCAGCCGCGCGCGGCGCCGGGCGGGGCTCATCGGCCGCCTCCCGGGAGCAGCGAGGTGATCGGCTGCGGCTGGTGCGGGTTGCGCACCGGCCGGCCGGTGGTCCCCGGGCCCTTGCCGCCCGGCTCGCCCTGACCGCCCGACTTGCCCTGGCCGCCGGGGCCGTAGGCGTCCGGCGGGATCGGCACCGGGTCGTAGTGCGTGGTCAGCGCGGTGATCCAGGACAGGTCCAGGCTGAAGTTCGTGAGCGCCTTGCCGATCGGGTTGAGGGGCCGCAGGAAGCTCAGGCACTGCTTGGCGGGCGTCCCGACCGAGTAGGCCAGCGAGCACAGCCAGTCGGCCAGGTCGTGGAACTGGCGCAGGTCGGCGCGGTCGTGGATGGTGCCGCTGATCGGGTCGTAGGCGCGGGCCAGGTTGTTGATCGCCAGCGGACCGGCCTCCAGCACCTCCGCCAGCGCGTCCTTCTCCTTGACGAGCACGCCCGTCACCTGCGCGAGCTGCCGGACGTTCACGGCCAGCTCGCCCCGGTTGTCCTTGATGAACCGCTGGATGTCGCGCAGCGTCGGCGCGAGCGTGTTGAGCGCGGCGCTCAGCTCCTCCTTCTCCCCCGCGAGCTGCCCCGACACCCCGTTCAGATGGCCGGTGAACGACTTGATCTGCTGGTCGTTCGCCTTCATCGCGTCGGTGATGACCCGCAGGTTCTGGATCGTCTTGGCGACGTCGCCGCGGTCGGCGCTGAGCGTGCTCAGCATCTTGGACGTGTCGCCGATCGTCTGCCGGATGTCGGCGCCCTGCCCGTCCAGGTTGTCGGCGCCGACCTTCAGCAGCCGCGACAGCGCGCCCGTGCCGTCCTCGCCCGGGGCGTTGGCGCCCTTCGGGCCCAGCGCCTGGCTGAGGTCGTTCAGGCTGCCGCCGATCTCGTCGACCTCGACGGGCACCTGGGTGCGCCCGACCGTCAGCGTCGCCTTGTCCGGAAGGACAGGCCCGCCCCTGTAGACCGGCGTCAGCTGGACGTAGCGGTCGGCGACGAGCGTCTGGTTCACGATGGCGGCGTGTGCGTCGGCCGGGACCTTGTACTTGGCGTCGTAGCGCAGCTCGACGCGGACCGAGTCGCCGACCGGCGTCACCCTGGTCACCTCGCCGACCGGGATCCCGAGGATGCGCACGTCGGCGCCCTTGTAGAGGCCGACCGTCCGGCTGAAGTAGGCCGTCATGTGCCGCTGCCGCTTCTCCGGGAACGCCAGCGTGAGCAGCGCGGCCAGCACGGCGAGCGCGAGGATCGCGCCGCCGAGCCGGAGGATGGTCGCTGAGTTACGCACGGGGAACCTGCCTGCCGCTCACGGGAGGAAGGGCAACGGGCTGTCGTTGCCGGGCCGACTGCCTTGCCGTGGTCCGCCTTGCCGTGGTCCGCCCTTCTTCTGCCCGCCGCCGCCCGAGGGGAGCTCCAGGGACGCGGGGATGGGGATGAGGTTCTGGATGTAGGAGTCGAACCAGCGGCCGGTGCCGGTGACGTCCGCGAACTGGCGGGCGAACGGCGCGAACAGCTGGAGGATCCGGTCGAGGTTGTCCTGGTTGCGCAGCAGAATCGCGTTGGTCTTGCGCAGGTTGTCGAGCATCGGGCGCAACTGCGCCTCGTTCTCCTTGATCAGGGCGTTCACCTGCTGCGACAGCGTCACGGTGTTGACGAGAAGCTGGTGGATGACCGCGCGCCTGGCCTGGACGGCCTGGAGCACCTTGTCGCCGTCCTGGATCAGCTTGGCGAAGTCCTTGTTCCGGTCGGCGAGGAGCTGCGAGACGTCCCTGGCCTTGCCGGTCAGCTCGTGGAGCTGGTCGTCGCGGGAGGCGACCGTGTTCGACAGCCGCCGCAGCCCGCGCAGCGAGGCCCGGATCTCCTCGGGCGAGTTCTGGAAGGTCTGCGCGAGCACGTCGAACGACCGCGCGACCTCCTTCTCGTCGATCTTCTGGAACTTCTTCGTCAGCTCGCTGATCGCCGGGACGACCTCGAAGGGGACGTGCGTCCGCTCGATCGGGATGTGGCGGCCGAGCGCGCCCTTCCCGCGCGGGGTCAGCGCCAGGTAGTGCGCGCCGAGCACCGTCTTGATCTTGATGTCGGCGCCGGTGCGGTCGCCGAGCCGCACGCCGTCGTCCACCCGGAAGGTGACCCTCACGTGGTCGCCGTCGAGTTCGAGGCCGGTGACCTTGCCGACCTTGACGCCCGCGACGCGGACCTCCTCGTCGGACTTCAGCCCGGCCGCCTCCTTGAAGTCGGCGGTGTGGGTCGTGCCGCCGGACAGGAACGGGATGCCGTCGAGGTTCAGCGCGACCGCCAGCGCGACGATGATGACCGCGAACCCGGCGAGGCCGATGGGTACCGGGTTGCGCTCCCGGAACGGGACCCTCATCTACTTGCACCTCGCGTTCTCGTTCACGAGCGCCGGGGTCTGGATGGCCGGTCCGCCCGGCAGCCGCACCCTCGCGTCGAAACCGCAGATGTACATGTTGAACCAGGAGCCGTAGGAGGAGATGTTCACGAGCTTCTGGAGCCGGCCCGGGGTCCGCTGGAAGCCCTGGTCGAGCGCGCCGCTGTTCGCGTTGAGCGTCCCGGTGAGCTGCCGCAGGCCCGCGATGTCGTCCTTCAGGTCGGGCCGGACGTCCTTCAGCAGCCCCTGCGTGGTGCCGGTCAGGTCGTTGATCGCCGCGACCGAGTCGAAGATCGCCTGCCGGTCGTCCGACACCCCGCCGACGAAGCCGCGCAGGTCGGTGATCAGCTGGTTGATCTCGTCGTGCCGCTCGTTGATCGTGCCGAGCACCGCGTTCAGGTTGTCGATGACCTTCCCGATGACCTGGTCGCGGTCCGCGAGGGTGTTGGTGAGCGAGGCGACGTGCGCGAGCAGGCTGTTGACCGTCCCGCCCTCGCCCTGGAGGGTCTGGACGATCTGGAACGCGAGCTTGTTCACATCGTCCGGTTCCAGCGCCTTGAACAGCGGGCGGAACCCGTTGAACAGCGTCGTCAGATCGAGCGCGGGCGCGGTCTGGCCGACCGGGATCGTCCCGCCGGGGCGCAGGTAGTCGTTGGAGCGGCCCGCCCCGTCGGTCAGCGCGACGTAGCGCTGCCCCATCAGGTTCCGGTACCGGATCTGGACCTTCGTGGACGCGGGCAGCCCCGCCTGGAACACCCCGCCCTTCCTGACGCTGAACGTCACCTCGGCCTGGTTCCCGCGGTGGAGCCGGATCTTCTCGACCTGCCCGACCCGGACGCCCGCGACCCGCACGTCGTCCTTGGGCAGCAGCCCCGCCACATCGGTGAAGATCGCCTTATAGCCGCGCGTCGCGCCGAAGTGCACGTTGGCGATCGTCATCGCCAGCACGCCGGTCGCGAGCGAGGTGAGGACCACGAAGATCCCCAGCTTGATCGCGGCGCTCGTCGTCCTCACCGGACCGTCACCACCGATCCGCGCAGCAGCGGCGCCATCATGAGCTGCGACAGGTCCGACAGCCGGTCGGACGGGGTGCGCGTCATCGGCGCCACGATGCTCTTGACCCGCTCCTTCTCGCTCATCGACCCGGGATCGACGAACACGTTCGACACGGCGCGGCCGCGGTTCCCCGGGGTGCCTCCGCCGTTCGGGTCATCGGGGTTCTTCCACCACAGGTCGTCCTGCGTGCCGTCCAGCGCGAGGTAGTCGGGGAAGGGGACCTTCGGGTTCGGCAGGCCGTAGCAGCGCGGGTTCCGCTGGTCCTTGGCCTCCGGCTTGTCCAGCGGGTAGGTGTAGGCGGGGCGCGGCTTGACGATCTCGATCGTCAGGTTGAAGGTCTTGGAGCCGTTCGCGCCCGCCGCCCGCTCGGCCTCGCCCTTCAGCTTCATCATCCCGGCGAGCACGCACGGCAGCGACGGCGAGTACCGGGCGACCACGCCGAGCGCGTCCCGGTTCGCGATGTTGAACCCGATGATCTTCGGGCCGTTCCGCCGCATGAACGCGTCGCCGTCGTTCGCCAGGCTCGTCACCGCGGGGATCAGGCCCTCGATCGTCGCCTTCTTGTCGGTGATGGTCGTGCTGGTCACGTTGAGGTTGCGCAGGGTCTGGAGCAGGTCGGGCGCCGCGGCGGTGTAGATGTCGGACACGTCCGAGAGCGCGTTCAGGTCGTGCACCAGCGTGCCCAGCTCCGGGTTGACCTTCCGCAGCAGCGCGTCGGCCTGCTCGATGTCGCGGCCGATCTGGTCGCCGCGCCCCTGGAGCGCGGTGGCGAGCGCGTTCAGCGTCGAGTTGAGCTGCTTGGGCTTCACGGCCTGCAGGAGCGGGAGCAGGTCGTCGAGCACCTTGTTGACCTCGACGGCGGCCTGCGAGCGGTCCTGCTGGATCACCTGCCCCTTGCGCAGGCCGAGCGCGCCCGCGTGCTCGGGGATCTCCAGGTCGACGTACTTCTCGCCGAACAGCGTCTTCGGCAGCAGCCGCGCCTGGACGTTGTTCGGGATCAGCCGGGCCTTGTCCGGGTCGAGCGCCAGGTGCAGCCGGGCGCCGTCGTCGGTCGCCTCCGTGCCGCGCACCTCGCCGACGATCAGCCCGCGCACCTTCACGTCCGAGCGCGGCAGCAGTTGCAGCCCGGCCCGCTCGGCCGCGACGTCCACCCTGGTCACCGGGGTCAGCGCCTTGTTGAACAGCGCGACCGTCAGCGCCAGCAGCAGCGCCACCGCGACCAGCATCGCCAGGCCGAGCAGCCGGTACCGGATCCGTTCGCCCATCACCCGCTCACCCCGCGATCCGCACGGACGTGGAGGCGCCCCAGATCGCCATCCCCAGCATCAGGTCGACCACGTTGATCACGACGATGCTGGTGCGGACGGCGCGGCCGACCGCGATGCCGACCCCCGCCGGGCCGCCGCTCGCGTGGTAGCCGTAGTAGCAGTGGATCAGCATGACCAGCACCGCGAAGACGATCACCTTGCCGAACGACCAGAGGATGTCGTTCGGCGGCAGGAACAGGTGGAAGTAGTGGTCGTAGGTGCCCGTCGACTGCCCGTAGAACAGCGTCACGATCAGCCGTGTCGCGCCGTAGGAGGCGAGCAGCCCGACGATGTACAGCGGCACCACCGCGATCATCCCGGCGATCATCCGGGTGGTGACGAGGAACGGCATCGAGGGGACGGCCATGACCTCCAGCGCGTCGATCTCGTCGGAGATCCGCATCGCGCCGAGCTGCGCGGTGAACCCGCAGCCGACCGTCGCCGACAGCGCCAGCGCCGACACCAGCGGCGCGATCTCCCGCGTGTTGAAGTAGGACGCGACGAACCCGGTGAAGGCGGCCGTGCCGATCTGGTTCAGCGACTCATACCCCTGGAGGCCGACCTGGCTGCCGGTGAAGAACGTCATGAACCCGACGATCACCACCGAACCGCCGATCACCGCGAGCCCGCCGGTGCCGAGGCTGACCTCCGCGAGCAGCCGCAGGACCTCCGTCCGGTAGCGGCGCAGCACCCGGAACGTCCACGCGAACGCGCGCAGGTAGAACCAGAGCTGCCGCCCGAAGTCCTCAAGCCGCTGCATCGGGACGCCCAGCCACCGGAAGAACGTGCGGCGCGCGCCGCTCGACGTCGCGCTCATGGCCGCACCCCCGGCCGCGCCCCGCGCAGCGCCCCTCGCGGCGCCCCGGTCCCCATCACATGCCCTTCGACGGGACGAACTGGAAGTACAGGGTGGAGATCAGGAAGTTCTCCAGGAACAGCAGCATGAACGTGATGACGACGGTCTGGTTGACCGCGTCGCCCACGCCCTTCGGCCCGCCCTTGGCGTTCAGCCCCTTGTAGGCGGCGACCAGCCCGGCGGTGATCCCGAACACGAACGCCTTCAGCTCGGCCTGGAGCAGGTCGGGGAGCTGCGCGATCGCGTTGAAGGAGGCGAGGTAGGCGCCGGGCGTCCCGTCCTGGAGCATGACGTTGAAGAAGTAGCCGCCCATCAGCCCGACCACCGACACCAGGCCGTTGAGGAAGACCGCGACGAACGCGCAGGCGAGCATCCGCGGCACGACCAGCCGGTGCAGCGGGTTGATGCCGAGCACCTCCATCGCGTCGATCTCCTCGCGGATCTTCCGGGAGCCGATGTCGGCGCACATCGCCGAGCCCGCGGCGCCCGCGACCAGCAGCGAGGTCACCAGCGGGCTCGCCTCCCGCACGATCGCCACGACCGCGGTCGCGCCGGTGTAGGACTGCGCGCCCAGCTGCCGGATCAGCCCGCCGACCTGCAACGACAGCACGCCGCCGAACGGGATCGCGACCAGCATCGTCGGGATGACGGTGACGCTGACGATGAACCACGCCTGCTCGATGAACTCCCGCCACTGGAACGGCCACCTGAACATCGCGCGGAAGGTGTCCAGGCACAGCGCGAAGAACCGGCCCGGCTCCTTGATCGCGATGTTGGCCGCGCCGTCGGTGATCCGGCGGAAGGCGCCGAGGGCTCCGCCGGAGGACGCGCCGTCCGCCTCGTCGCCGCCGCGCCGGTCCGCGTCGATGCCGGGTGCGGCCATCAGCGCCCCGCACCCGGCGCGGACGGCCCGGGACGCGGGTCGCCCGCGAAGCCGCCGTCGGCCGCGGCGGCGGCGCCCGGGGCCATCGAGGCGACGTAGCGCGGCCACTCCTCCACCCAGTCGCGGCCGAGGTCGTCGACGAACGAGCCCGCCGGGGGCGTGACGCCGTGCGCCGCGCACCACGCGCCCGGGGCGTGCTGGCCCGGGCGGATGCGGCCGTCGCTGGTCATGAGCTGCGGCGGGATCGGCGGCAGCCGTCCGGGGTCGCGGCCGAGCGCCGCCTCGGCCTCCAGCTCCGAGACGTCCTTCTCCTCCGACATGCCGATCGGCCCGACCGTGCGGGCGTTGAGGAACTGCCGGACGACCGGCTCCTCGCTGGACAGCAGCATCTCGCGCGGCCCGAACATCACCAGCTCGCGCAGGAACAGCAGGCCGATGTTGTCGGGGACGGTGCGGGCGGTGTTGATGTCGTGGGTGACGATCAGGAACGTCGCGCCGATCTCGGCGTTGAGGTCGACCATCGTCTGGTTCAGCAGCGCGGTGCGGACCGGGTCCAGGCCGGAGTCCGGCTCGTCCACCAGCAGGATCTCGGGGTCCAGGACGAGGGCGCGGGCCAGCCCGGCGCGCTTCTTCATGCCGCCGGAGATCTCGCCGGGCAGCTTCCGCTCGGCGCCGACGAGGCCGACCAGCTCCAGCTTCTCCATGACGATCTGCCGAACCTGCGACTCGGACTTCTTCGTGTGCTCGCGCAGGGGGAACGCGACGTTGTCGTAGAGGTTCATCGAGCCGAACAGCGCGCCGTCCTGGAAGAGCACGCCGAACAGCTTGCGGGTCTCATACAGCTTGGACTCGGGCAGGCGCGGCAGGTCGCGGTCGCCGATCCAGATGTGGCCGCGATCGGGCTTGAGCAGGCCGACCAGCGACTTCAGGAACACCGACTTGCCGGTTCCGGACGGGCCGAGCAGCACGGAGATCTCTCCGGCCGGGACGGTCAGCGACACGTCCTGCCAGATGGTCTGACGGCCGAAGGACTTCGTCAGGCCCTCGACCCTGATCTCGACACCCACTCGTCACCTTTCGTCCAGGCCGGGGGGCTCCCGAACCACTGAGCGAGTAGCACGCGGGCCGTGACACCTCGTGTCCACCCTGTTGCTACCGTCCGGTAGCCGTGACGGGTGCCACTACCGTAGCGGCCCTTCGCGCAAATGGAAGGGGTTCAGTACCAGATCAGCGGCAAAATGCGACGTTGTAAGACAATCGTTACTTACGGCACTGTGGGGGACGATGTGGCCTGCTGGGGCCACCGCGTCAGACGGGACGTTACGCCGCGCACCCGGATCCACACAACCCGTTCGGGCGGACGCGACGAGGCGGCCGCCCCACCGGGTGGGACGACCGCCTCGTCGAAGAGAAGCGCGCGGGCCGTGCTACTTGACGGTCACCGAGGCGCCGGCCTTCTCCAGGGCCTCCTTGGCCTTGTCGGCCGTCTCCTTGTTGACCTTCTCCAGCAGGGCCTTCGGCGCGCCGTCGACCAGGTCCTTGGCCTCCTTGAGGCCGAGGCTCGTCAGCGCGCGGACCTCCTTGATGACCTGGATCTTCTTGTCGCCGGCACCTTCGAGGATGACGTCGAACTCGTCCTGGACGGCGGCCTCCTCGCCACCACCGGCACCACCGGCGGCGGGGGCGGCGGCCACGGCCGCGACCGGGGCGGCGGCCTTGACGTCGAACGCCTCCTCGAACTCCTTCAGGAAGGCGGACAGCTCAAGAAGGGTCATCTCCTTGAAGACGTCGAGCAGTTCGTCGTTGCTGAGCTTCGCCATGATGTTTCCTCCGCTATGGCTTCAGGGTTTAGGGGAACCGCGGGTGCTACTCGGCGGCGGGCGCGTCGGCCGGAGCCTCGGCGGCCGTGTCGGCCGGAGCGTCGGCCGGTGTGTCGGCCGGAGCGTCGACCGCCGCGTCGGCGGGTGCCTCGGCGGTCTCGCCGGCGGCCTCGCGCTTGACGCGCAGGGCCTCGGCCAGCTGCGCGGCCTTGGTCGGCAGGGCGTTGAACAGCGCGGCCGCGTTGCTCATGTTCGCCTTCATCGCGCCGGCCAGCTTCGCGAGGATGACCTCGCGAGACTCAAGGTCCGCGAGCTTGGCGACCTCGGAGGCGTCCATCGACTGACCGTCGATGAAGCCGCCCTTGATCACCAGCAGCGGGTTGGCCTTGGCGAAGTCACGCAGGCCCTTGGCGGCCTCGACCACGTCGCCCTTGACGAACGCGATCGCCGAGGGGCCGTCGAGCAGTTCGCTGAACCGCTCGTCGACACCGGCCTCGCCCGCGGCGCGCCTGGTCAGCGTGTTCTTCACCACGGCGAACCTCGCGTTGTCGCCGAGGTTGCCGCGCAGCTCCTTGAGCTGCGCCACCGTGAGCCCGCGGTACTCGGTCAGCACGGCGCCGCTGGAGTTCTCGAACTCGGACTTGAGCTCGGCGATCGCCGCTGCCTTCTCGGCCTTGGCCATGGGGCCTCCTTCCGATTACCTGGGGAAGCCGCCGGGGCTGAAAAGCTCCAGAAAAACAGGAACGCCCCGGCGTAGGCGCACGGGGCGTGACACGACACGGAGGTCATGTGAAGCTCTCGTCTCACCTACGCGGGCCGCCCGAATCTCTTCGGGTCCTTCGGTCGCCTCGTGGGAGGCGACGACCGGCGGTCTTCGGCAGACAACAGAATACGCGTTCGCCGTCCCCGGGCCAAATCAGGAGGGCCGCGCCGTTCCCGGCGCGGCCCCGTCACCCTTGGCAGGCGATCCCAGATCAGGCGATCAGGTCCCGGTCGGGGGCTGCAACCCGTTGCCGAGCCGCCCGAGCATCGCGCCGAAGTCGCTGGTCTCACTCGCGGGCGGCGCGGTGATCTGCACCGGCTTCCCGTAGTCGCGGAACGTCATCGTCATCGTCATCTTGCCTTCGGCCGTCTGACCCGACCCCATCGCCATCTTGCGGGGGAGCTGCCGGTCGTCCACCCACAGGTCGAAGGACATCGCGTCCATGCCGAGCTTGCCCATGGCCTGGCGCTTGCGCCGCTGCTCCTCGGCCGGGAGCTTGGCGAGCGCGTCCTCCAGCCGGTAGGTGCCGGTGTAGTGCGTCGTCCGGACGCCGTCCACCGTCTCCTTGCCGACCTCCCGGACGTCCTTGGACGCGGTGAGCATCTTGGTGCTCTCCACCGGGTCCATCTGCCGCGACTGCTCCATGAGCTGGTCGAGGTTCATGCCCGACTTCTTGCCCAGCTCGTCCAGCGAGATCTTGAGCCAGGGCTTGGCCGCGTTGCCGCCGAGCTGCGACAGCATCGGCATCTTGATGTACATGGTGCGGCCCACCAGCACCTGCTCCATGCCGGGCATCGACCGGCCCGCGACCGTCATCCGGTCGAACCGCATGCCGAACGCCAGGTCGGGCTTCAGGCGGTACTGCACGCTGCCCGTCATCGACGTGTCGCCCGCCGCGGTGCCCTCCACCTTCATGGACAGGTCCGCCTTGAACGAGTCGGTCTGCCCCGTCTTCTGCGCGGTCCTGTGCAGGACCTGCGCGGCGGTCAGCTTGATGTTCTTGCCGGCCTCGTCCACCTTCGTACCGGAGTCGCCGAGACAGCCGGTGAGCGAGAGGGCGAGGCCGGCGGCCACCGCCGTCCCCACGGTGAAGCGACGGATCATCTGGGGGGTCTCCTTCGTCTGGTCTGAGTGCCCGAGCGCTCCGGCCGGACGTCAAGTAGGACGCAGAGGAGACTAGCGGGGTTCGTTTTGTCCGCGCTGCCGCTTTTCTAACCGTGGCTAGTTGCCCCCGAGGAGCGACCCGAGCGAGAGTTCGCCCACCTGGTCCGAGGGCGGCGGGTTCACGCCGAACGACTTGCCGTAGTCGCTGTAGAGCACGGTCACCGTGCCGTTCTCGGCCTGGGACCCCGTGACCCTCGACTCCAGCTTGCGCGGCAGGTTCTGGCCGTCCGTCCACAGGTCGAAGCTGATCTTGCCATCGCCATCGGCCTTCGGCAGCCACTTCTGGACGTTCTGGCGCGCCTGCGCGTCCAGCCGGTTCAGCGCGTCCTGCACGGTCACCGTGCCCCTGTAGTGCGTGGTCTTCACCCCGTCGATCGTCTCGGTGCCGACGCGCGAGGCGTCCTTGGAGCCGGTGAACATCTTGGTCTGCTCGGCCGGGTCCACCTGCTGGACCTGGTTGAGCAGGTCCCCGAGGTTGAGCCCGCCGCGCTGCGCGAGCTTGTTCGCGTCGACCTTCACCCACGACTTGCCGCCGCTGACGAACTGCGCCACCTGCGGGACCTTCGCGTACAGGACGTTGTCGGTGTAGATCGCCTGGCCCTTGACGCCCGGGACGTCCCGCCCGCCGAGGCTGAACTCGTCCAGCTTCGCGGTGAACTTCAGCGTCGGACGCAGCCGGAACTGGCCGTTGGCGTGGACCTGCCCACCGTTCGTCCCGGTGCTCTTCACGGTGAGGTCGGCCTTGAACGTGTCGGCCTGCCCGGTCTTCTCGGACGATTTCAGCAGCGCCTCGTTGGCGCTGAGCTTCATGTTCTCCGTCGAACCGTTCCCCGATCCGTTGTCCCCGTTGCATCCGGACAGCACGAGCGCCGCGCCCACCGCGGTACCACCGGCCGCCACCACGATTCGTCGGTTCATGGGGGTTGTGCCTCCTTCGTCGCCTTCAGCTGACCCCAGTCTCGTCGCGGGCCCCCAGCGCTACATCCCCCGGTGGTACGAATGGACGCCGATCCGCTACGACCAATGGCGTACCCCCACTCGCCACCCCCTGGCGGCCGGGGCAGAGGTCAGCACGCGCCGGTCGCCGCGGCGGCGGCCAGCCGGGCCTCGATCACGTCGGCGGCCCTGGGGGCGCCGCCCGCGTCGCGGACGGCTTCGCGCAGTCGGCCCGGGGTCGCCTCGACCAGGGCGGGGCTCCGGCCCAGCCCGAGTTCGACGAGGCGGTCGGCGGTGGTCCGCCGCTCCGGCGTGCGGGGCACCGCCACCATCGGGGCTGGCTGCGGGACGTGCCGGTGCGCCTCGACGTTGGCCGGAAGCGGGCCGGGACCGGCCGGGTCGACGTCGCGGCCGGCCGACAGCACGACGTGGTAGGGCTCGCCGGCGAACGCCTCGACGCATGTCAACGCTTGATTCGATCAAACAGACACTTGATTGGATGCGCGCCGCTGCCCTGGCGACGTTGGGCTCCACCGCCGCGTTCCTGCTGCCCAGGGCCGCACGCCCATGAAAAAACGGCAGGGCGCCCCCGGATTCCCGGGGACGCCCTGCCGGTGGTCTCGCTTGGGCTCAGCCCTCTTCGAGCTCGGACGCGAGGTTGCGGACCGCGTTCGGGTCGAGCGGGATGCTCGGGCCCATCGAGGTCGTCAGCGCCGCCTTCTTCACGTAGCGGCCCTTGGCGGCCGACGGCTTGAGACGCTGGATCTCCTCGACCGCCGCCGCGTAGTTCTCCACGAGCTGGCGCTCGGCGAAGGACGCCTTACCGATCACGAAGTGCAGGTTCGCGTGCCGGTCGACCCGGAACTCGATCTTGCCGCCCTTGATGTCGGACACGGCCTTCGCCACGTCCATCGTGACCGTGCCGGTCTTCGGGTTCGGCATCAGGCCGCGCGGGCCGAGGACGCGGCCCAGCCGGCCGACCTTGCCCATCTGGTCGGGCGTAGCGACGACCGCGTCGAACTCCAGGAAGCCGCCCTGGATCCGCTCGATCATCTCGTCCGATCCGACGAGGTCGGCACCGGCCTCGCGGGCCTCCTCCGCCTTCGCGCCGCCGGCGAAGACCAGCACGCGGGCGGTCTTGCCGGTGCCGTGCGGCAGGATGACGGTGCCGCGCACCATCTGGTCGGCCTTGCGCGGGTCGACGCCGAGCCGCAGCGCGACCTCGACGGTCGGGTCGAACTTGACGGCGACGGTCTCCTTGGCCAGCTTCACGGCCTCGACCGGGCTGTAGAGCCGGTCACGGTCGATCTTCTCGGCGGCGGCGCGGTAGCCCTTGCTGCGCTTCATCTTCCGATTCCTCCAATGGAAACGTTGTGGTGCGGGCCAGCGCCGGCCCTTCCACGGTGGTGCCCCTTGTTACTTGACCTCGATGCCCATCGAGCGGGCGGTGCCGGCGACGATCTTCTCGGCGGCGTCGAGGTCGTTGGCGTTCAGGTCGGGCATCTTGGTCGTGGCGATCTCGCGGATCTGGTCGCGGGTCACCGAGCCGACCTTGGTCTTGTGCGGCTCGCCGCTGCCCTTCTCGACACCGGCGGCCTTCAGGATGAGCTGCGCGGCCGGCGGGGTCTTGGTGACGAAGCTGAACGAGCGGTCCTCGTAGATGGTGATCTCTACGGGGATGACGTTGCCGCGCTGGGACTCCGTGGCAGCGTTGTACTGCTTGCAGAAGTCCATGATGTTGACGCCGTGCGGGCCGAGCGCGGTACCGACGGGCGGCGCCGGGGTGGCCTGGCCGGCCTGGAGCTGCACCTTGACCAGCGCGGCTATCTTCTTCTTCGGAGGCATGTGAACCCCTTTGTCCCATTTATCGGTGGTTCCGACTCCCGGACACCCGGGCGACACGGCGGCTGGGACGAATCCGCCGTGTAGGAACCGTTGAAGTCTCGTGCGTCCCGCGAGCGCGGGATCTCAAGACCGGGCCGGCCCCGCGCGGCGGGGCGACCCGTCAAGGCTACGCGGTGCGCGGAGCGCTCCGGTCAGATCTTGGAGACCTGGTTGAACGACAGCTCGACCGGCGTCTCGCGACCGAAGATCGAAACCAGCACCTTCAGTTTCTGCTGCTCGGCGTTGATCTCGTTCACGGTCGCGGGGAGCGTGGCGAACGGGCCGTCCATGACGGTGACGGACTCGCCGACCTCGAAGTCGACGGTCGCGGCGACCTTGGCCTGCTCCTTGGTCTTGACGACGCCCTCCTCCGGCTCGGGGGCGAGCAGGTTGGCGACCTCGTCCAGGCTCAGCGGGGACGGCTTGTTCAGCAGGCCGACGAAGCCGGTCACGCCGGGCGTGTTGCGGACGGCGGCCCACGACTCGTCGGTCAGCTCCATCCGGACGAGGATGTAGCCCGGCAGCACCTTCTCGTTGACCTTCTGGCGCTTGCCGCCCTTGATCTCGGTCACCTCGTGCTGGGGGACCTCGATCTGGAAGATGAAGTCCTCCATGTTGAGGGTCTGGGTGCGGGTCTCGATGTTGGTCTTGACCCGGTTCTCATAGCCCGCGTAGGAGTGCACGACGTACCAGTCGCCCGGCTGGAGGCGGAGCTGCATCTTGAAGTCGGCGTAGGGGTCGGCCGGCGGACCGGCGGGCTCCTCTTCCTCCTCCTCGGCGGCCTCTTCCCCGGCTGCCCCGGCGTCTTCCCCGGCCGCGGCCTCGGCGTCGGCGCCCTCGACCGCCTCGGCGAGGTCGGCCGCGCCCTCGGCGGCCTCGGCGGGCGGCTCGTCCTCGCCCTCGGTCTTCGTGTCAGCGGGCTCGGCCTCGCCGGCGGCGACGGCAGCCTCGGCCGTCTCGTCGGCGGGCTCGGCCGCCTGGTCGGCCGCAGCAGCCGCAGCGGACTGGGCCTCTTCAACGGCCTCGTCGTAGGGCTGTGAGGACTCGGACACGATGACTCTTTCTCTCGTTCGGTATGCGGTGATGTAACTGGCGACGGGTGCGGCGGCGACCGACCCGGCGAAAAGCCTGGGGATCAGGCGAAGATCTGGTAGATCAGCTTCTGGAGGCCCCAGTCGGCGCCGGAGACGATGCCGACCATGACCAGCACGAACACGAGCGAGACCGTCGTGTAGGTGATGAGCTCCCGGCGCGTGGGCCAGATGACCTTGCGCAGTTCGGCGATGACCTGGCGCACGAAGAGGGGAGGCGTGGTCCGCTTGTGCGCGGCCCTGCCCTTGCCTTCGTCCTTCTCCGCGGCCTCGCCGCGCGTCTCAGTCGCCATAGCCGCCGTTCACCTCATAGGTCGTGGTCCAACCACCCTGGTGGTTGTCGCGCGTGCCCGTGCCACGGGGTGCCACGGCGACCGCCGCAGCGCGGACGGCGCGGTGCGCGCACCGCACCTCGCAGGGCAGGAGGGACTCGAACCCCCAACCGCCGGTTTTGGAGACCGGAGCTCTACCAATTGAGCCACTGCCCTTCATTCTCCGGATGGAGAACCCCGGCCACGGAACCGGGCCGTGCCCCGCCTTCAGTCTAGAACCTGCCGCCTCCGTGTGCGGACAGCCTCATATACCGACGACGCGTCACTTGGAGGGTGAGTCTACGTCCCACGGGCCCCCGCGTCGAACCAGAGCGCCGGAGATCATCGGGGCGGTGCGCGGGCGGCCCGTCCGACCGGCGCGGATATATGTCTCGGGTGAGGCGGCGGCGTCTGTAACGATAGGGACATGAGCATCGACCGTCCTCGCATCTCCAAGCGCATCGCCGCGATATCCGAATCCGCCACGCTGGCCGTCGACGCCAAGGCCAAGGCGTTGAAGGCGGCGGGCCGCCCGGTCATCGGGTTCGGCGCGGGCGAGCCCGACTTCCCGACCCCCGACTACATCGTGGAGGCGGCGGTGGCGGCGTGCCGGGTGCCGCGCTTCCACAAGTACACGCCCGCCGGCGGGCTGCCCGAGCTGCGCGCGGCCATCGCCGACAAGACCGCCCGCGACTCCGGCTACCAGGTCGAGGCCGGGCAGGTGCTGGTCACCAACGGCGGCAAGCAGGCGGTGTACGAGGCGTTCGCGGCGCTGCTCGACCCGGGCGACGAGGTGATCGTCCCGACCCCGTACTGGACGACCTACCCCGAGTCGATCAAGCTGGCGGGCGGCGTGCCCGTGGACGTGGTCGCCGACGAGACGACCGGCTACAAGGTGAGCGTCGAGCAGCTTGAGGCCGCCCGCACCGAGCGGACGAAGGTCCTGCTGTTCGTCTCGCCGTCCAACCCGACCGGCGCGGTCTACACCCGCGACGAGGTCGAGGCGATCGGCCGCTGGGCCGACGAGCACGGCCTGTGGGTCGTCACCGACGAGATCTACGAGCACCTGGTGTACGGCGGCGCCGAGTTCCACTCGCTCCCGGTCGTGGTGCCGGAGCTGGCCGACCGGACGCTCGTCCTGAACGGCGTGGCGAAGACGTACGCGATGACGGGCTGGCGGGTGGGCTGGCTGGTCGGCCCGGCGGACGTGGTGAAGGCCGCCGCGAACCTCCAGTCGCACGCGACGTCCAACGTGGCGAACGTGTCGCAGGCGGCGGCGCTGGCGGCGGTGACCGGCGACCTGTCGGCGGCGGCCGAGATGCGCAAGGCCTTCGACCGGCGCCGCCAGACGATCGTGCGGATGCTGAACGAGATCCCCGGCGTGGTGTGCCCCGAGCCGGAGGGCGCGTTCTACGCCTACCCCTCGGTCAAGGCGCTGATCGGCAAGGAGATCCGGGGGAAGCGCCCGCGGACGTCGGTGGAGCTGGCCTCGCTGATCCTGGAGGAGGCGGAGGTCGCGATCGTGCCGGGTGAGGCGTTCGGGACGCCGGGCTACTTCCGGCTGTCCTACGCGCTGGGCGACGACGACCTCGTCGAGGGCGTGTCGCGGGTCGGCAAGCTGCTGTCCGAGGCGGTCTGAGCCGCTCGGCGGCGCATGGAGAGGCGACCGGAGAGGCGACCGGCCCCGGAGGCACCCCTGCCCCGGGGCCGGTCGCATTCGGGACGGGGCACACCAGGGTCCCGTCCGTGGTCGGTGGAGTCCGTGGCCGGAGTTCGTGGCCGGTGGAGAGGGTCACTTCGGCGGGGCGTCCCGTGGCGGCCCCTCTCCGCCGTGGGACGCCCCGCCGGAGCGGGGATTCGCCTCGGGTGTCCCTCCCTTCCAGAGCCGTTCTAGGGACGGACCCCCTCGGCGATTCGCATCAACTGCCCTTCCGCGGACCCGCCCGCCCGCACGATCACGCCCACGCCGGGGCGGGCCAGCCAGGACACCTGCCGCCCGGCCCGTCCGGAGCCGGGGACGTCGCTCGTGAGCGCGGGCGTCCCGTCCACGGAGGTGTGGCCGGGGACGCCGCGCACCGGGGCGAGGTCCCCGATGCCGAACCCCGTCCCCCGCACGATGGCGACCTCGACCCAGCCGCTGGGCCCGTGCCATGCGCAGGTGGTGGTCCGGCGCCCGTCCTCGCCTGTGCTCGCACACGGCTCGGACGGGGTGAGCCCGTCCGGCAGGAACGTCACCCAGTCGGGTAGACCCCGGACGGGAGGCGGCCCCGGCTTGGCCGGACGCCCCTCGGACCCGCCCCCGGATGGATGAGCGCCCGGCGAGCCGTGCGTGGGGCCCGCCCCGGGCTTCCCCTTCGCCGGTGAAGGTGCGGGGGCACCCGGGGCGGGCGGCTCCTCCGGTCGCTGGAGCACCGAGACGCCGGTGGACGGCCGACCGCTCTCGGGCGCTCCGGCGGGCGTGGCCGTGAACGAGTGGTAGGTGGGCACGAAGGCGACGGCGGCGACGGACGCGGCGGCGACGCCCATGCCCACCCGGATCCGGGTGACCCGGCGCCGGTGGCGGCGCCGCACGTCGGCGACGAGCGAGGGCGGCGCGGTCGCGGTCGCGACCTGCTCGGCCATCGCCTTCCGTAGTTCGCTCTCCAGGTCCATCGCTCAGCTCCCCAACGGCGCCAGGTGAGTGCCGAGGCGCTCCCGGAGCCTGGCGAGGCCCCGGGACGCCTGGCTCTTGACCGTCCCGACGGAACAGCCGAGAGCCTGCGCGGTCTCCGCCTCCGAGAGGTCCTCCCAGAAGCGCAGGACGAGCACGGCGCGTTGCCGCGGCCCGAGCTTGCGCAGTTCGTTCATGAGCGTCCCCCGTAGCTCCACGGCGTGGTCGGACGAGGCGGCCGGGGTGTCGGGCAGCCTCGCCATCTGGATCTCCCGCAGCACCTTCCAGCGCCGGGACCGGCTGATCACGAGATTGACCAGGATCCGGCGGACGTAGGGCTCGGGATCGGTGTCGGCGTCCAGCCTTCCCCAGTGCCGGTACGCCTTCTCCAGCGCGGTCTGGAGCATGTCCTCGGCGTCCTGGTGGGCGCCGCACAGCAGCGACGCGGTTCGCAGCAGCGCGTTGCCGCGGTCCGTCACGAACTCCACGAACGACCTGTCGTCTCGACGCGCCACTGTGCTCCGTCCGGCTGAGAGCGGATACGCCTGCCGAGGACGGGCGGCTCCCGCGCCGGAGCCGCCCGTCCGCGTCCTACTTGGCCTGCCGCAGCGCGGCGGCCACGTCCCGGAGGTCACCGGCGATGACGGGGCTGCCGTCGACGAACAGCGAGTAGCCGTTCGGGTCGAAGACCAGCACGCCCCCGCCCGCGGGCCCCTGCCAGCCGGCGAAGCCGCCGACGGTCACCGGGCTACCGCCGGTGGCGGGGAGCGCGAGCGCCTTGCGCAGCTCAGTCTGCGGCATGCCCGCCGGGGTCTTCAGGGTTTCGACGGTGAGCCACTGCCCGGCCTTGCCCGTCCACTTCTGGGTGACGCCGCAGATCTTCTTGGCCTTCAGCGCCTTGGAGCCGGGGGTGGTGGAGGTGTAGGTGAGGCCCTTGGTCAGCATGACGGCCTTCTCCACCGGGCCGCCGACCTTCACCGCGGGCGGCAGCTTGGAGCAGTCGAGCCCCTTGGCGCCGGGCAGGGCGGGGACGGCCGGAACGCCGGGCTTGGCCGGGAGGGGCACGGCCGGCGCGTGCGGGGCGGTGCCCTTGGGCAGCGTCCGCTTGGCGTCCGGGAGGCAGGTGGGCGGCTTGCCCTTGCCGGGGAGAGTCGCCTTGCCGGGGAGGTGCTGCCCACCCGGGACGTTCACCTTCCCGCCGGGCACGGATGGCAGCTTCTTCTGTGTGTCACCGGGGGCGATGCCGTGCGTGCCGGGCTTCGGGAGGGAGCCGTCGGGCAGCTTCGCACCGGGCACCTTCGCGTCCGGGAGCTTCGCGTCCGGAAGCTTCGTGCCGCCGGGGACCTTCCCGTCGGGCAGCTTGGTGTCGGGGAGCTTGGGGTCGGGCAGCTTCGCGCCGCCGGGGACCCGCGCGTCCGGGAGCCCGGCGCCGGGCAGCTTCGCGCCCGGGACGTTCGGGACGCCGGGGGTGCCCGGCTTGGCCGGGAGGCACGTCGGGGCGGCGGGGGCGGGCGCGATCTTCTTCAGGTCGTGCGCCGCCGTGGTCCTGGAGCTCTCGGACTGGAGGCCCGCGTCCTGGTGCGAACCGGTCATCGCCCACGTCGCGCCGCCGCCCACCGAGATGGCGCCGACCGCGGACGCCGCGATCAGGGCGGCCTTCAGCGTGATCATCCTGTATCCCTCTCTGCCCGTCTGTCTCTTGCACCCCTCGTATACGCGCGACCCCGGAGCGGGGTTGCACGCGATTCCAAAGTTTTTTCGGGCATGTCCTGGGGACTGCGTCCACCCGTGCGACCGTCCCGGTCGCCGGGCCGGTCCGGGCCACTCCGCGCCGCCGCGCGCATGGCCGCCGCGTGTCATTGCGGATAGTCCGGTCAGGTGGTCCTGCCGGGGCGGACGCCGAGGAGGCGATGTGATCCGGCAACATACGTCCATGGAGGCCCCTACCGTGTCACCCCACCCGGCCCGGCCGCGTTCCGCGCCGGACCGCCGCGAGGACGCCGCCGTCGCGTCCCGCCCCGCCCGCCCGGACGTGGCCCTGCTCCCCAAGGCGCATCTGCACCTGCACTTCACCGGGTCCATGCGGCACTCCACGCTCGTGGAGCTGGCCGCCACGCATGGCGTGGTGCTTCCGGACGCGCTCGTGGAGGACTGGCCGCCGCGCCTGCGCGCCACCGACGAGCGCGGCTGGTTCCGGTTCCAGCGCCTGTACGACATCGCGCGGTCCGTGCTGCGGACGCCGGACGACCTGCGGCGGCTGCTGCGCGAGACCGCCGAGGACGAGGCGGCGGAGGGCTCGGGCTGGCTGGAGATCCAGGTGGACCCGAGCGGGTACGCGGCGCGCTTCGGCGGCCTGACCCCGACCGTCGAGCTGGTGCTGGACGCGGCGCGCGGCGCGTCGGAGGCGACCGGCGTCGGCATCGGCGTGGTGATCGCGGCGAACCGGACGAAGCACCCGCTGGACGCCAAGACGCTCGCGCGGCTCGCCGTCCGGTACGCGGGCCGGGGCGTGGTCGGGTTCGGGCTGTCCAACGACGAGCGGCGCGGCCGGGCCTACGACTTCGAGGGCGCGTTCCGGATCGCCAAGCGCGGCGGGCTGCTGTCGGCACCGCACGGCGGTGAGCTGCTCGGCCCGGCCAGCGTCCGGGAGTGCCTGGAGAACCTGGACGCCGACCGGCTCGGCCACGGCGTCCGCGCGGTGGAGGACCCGAGGCTGCTGGAGCGGATCGTCGAACGCGGGGTGACCCTGGAGGTCTGCCCCGCGTCCAACGTGAGCCTCGGTGTGGCGGCGACGGCGGCGGACGTCCCGGTCCGCCGCCTGTACGAGGCGGGCGCGTCGATCGCGCTGGGCGCCGACGATCCGCTGCTGTTCGGCTCGCGGCTGGCCCGACAGTACGACCTCGTCCGCGGCGAGCACGGCTTCACCGACGCGGAACTGGCCGATCTGGCGCGTCAGTCGGTCCGCGCGTCGGCGGCCCCGGACGACGTCCGCGCCCGCCTGCTGTCCGGCATCACCGCCTGGCTTTCGTAGGCGCGGGCGCGGGGGCGGAGACCGCCTCGCCCTGGACGGGGAGGTGCGCGGGGATCGCGAGCGTGGCGAGCGCCGCGGCGGCGATCAGCCCGGCGGCGATCCACAGGGCGGGCAGCAGCCCGTCGGTGAACGCCTGCGGGCTCGTGAAGCCGCCTCGCGCGGAGAAGACCGCGCCGAGCACGGCGATGCCGAACACCGTCCCGAGCTGCCGGGCGGCGTTGCTCACCCCGGACGCGACGCCCGCCATCTCCGGCGGCGCGAAGCCGAGGGCGGAGCGGGCGGCGGGCGGGAAGAACAGGCCCATGCCGGTCCCGGCGAGGACGAACGCGGGCACCAGCGCGCCGTAGGTGACGTCCGGCGAGATGACAGACGCGAGCCAGGCGAGCCCTGCCGCCTGCGAGGCCAGCGCCAGCGTGAGGACGGCGCGGACGCCGAGCCGGGCGATGAGCGGCGCGGTGAGCGGCGCGACGAGGATCGGCATCGCGGTCCACGGCAGGGTCCTGATCCCGGTCTCCAGCGGGCTCATGTGGTTCACGCCCTGGAGGAACTGGACGAGCAGGAACGTCGCCCCGAACATCCCGGCCCCCATCGCCAGCATCACGGCGTTGACGACGGCGAACCCGCGGGCGCGGAACAGCCGCATCGGCAGCATCGGTTCGCGGGCGCGCAGCTCGTAGCCGACGAACGCGGCGAGCAGCACGGCGCCGAGGACGATCGAGCCGAGCACCTGGCCGCTCGTCCAGCCGTGCTCGTTGCCCCGGACCAGGCCGAGGACGACGCCGAGCAGGCCGCCGGTGACCAGCAGGGTGCCCGGCGCGTCCAGCCGGCGGGCGGCGCCGCGGCTCTCGGTGAGGAACCCGGGCGCGAGCGCGAGCAGCACCGCCCCGACGGGGACGTTGATCCAGAAGATCCACTGCCAGGCGGCGTACTCGGTGATCGCGCCGCCGAGCACGGGCCCGAGCGCCACGCCGAGCCCGCTCATCGTGCTCCAGGCGGCGATCGCGACGCCCCGGCGGGCCGGGGGGACGGCGGCGGCGAGCAGCGTCAGCGTGAGCGGCAGCACGACCGCCCCGCCCGCGCCCTGGACGGCGCGCGCGGCGATCAGCGTCCCGATGCCGGGGGCGAGCGCGGCCCCGGCGGAGGCGAGGGTGAAGACCGCGAGGCCGCCGATGAACAGGCGGCGGCGCCCGTAGCGGTCGGCGATGGCGGACGCGGGCAGGAGCAGGACGGCGAAGGTGAGGGTGTAGGCGTTGACCGTCCACTCCAGCCCTTCGAGGCCGGTGTCGAGGTCCACCCGGATCTCGGGCAGGGCGTTGGTGACGATCAGGTTGTCGAGGGCGACCATGAACAGCGCGATGCCGGTGATGACGAACGTCCGGATCGGATGCGGCTTCTGCATTTAGTTATCACTCACTAACTTAGCCGGGCAAAAAAACGCGCGCCCTGGGCGGTGCCCACGCGCACGCGAGAGGGACGGATGCGGTCAGGGCTCCCCGGGCCTCCTCGGTTCGGCCTGCCCGATCGGCCAGTCGGCGAGGTGCTCGACGCCCCGCAGCCGCTCCGACCAGTCGCGCACCGAGCCGGCGAACGCCTCACCGGAGGTGTAGGGGACGTCGAACAGGGTGAGCACGTTCGCCAGCAGGCCGACGGCGACGAACCGCAGCACCTCCTCCGGTTCCCCGCCGGACAGCTCGGTGATCAGCCGCCACAGCCGCGCCCACCGGACGTGGCCGAGCCTGCTGACCTCCTCGTCGTGGACGGCGGCCGCGTAGAGCTTGAGCTGGAACCGCAGCAGCACGGGCCGCTCGCTGAGCGTCCAGCGGTAGGCGGTGGACATCGCCCGCAGCGCCTCCACGCCGTAGAGCCCTCCGGCGGCGTCCCGCATCATGGCCTCGATGTCGTCGAAGCAGCGTTCGGCGGCGGCGAGGAACAGGGCCCGCTTGGTCGGGAACAACCGGAACAGGTACGGCTGGGACACCCCGACCCGCTCGGCGATCACCGCGGTGGACGTGCCGTTGTAGCCGGTCTGGCCGAACTCGACCAGCGCGGCCTCGATCGCCATCTCCCGGCGCTCCTCGGCGCTCATCCGCGGACCCATGCGACGTAAGTTAGTACTCAATCACTAACTTGGTCAACGGCTACGCGGTGATGCCCTCGACCAGCAGCAGCACGCCGAAGATCGCGAACCCGGCCGCCGCGCCGTACTTGATGACCCGCTCGGGCAGCCGCCTGCCCAGCATCTGCCCGACGATGATCGCGAGCCCGTCGGCGGCGACCATGCCGATCGTCGAGCCCGCCCAGACGCCGGTCAGCGCGAGCAGGCCGCCGTGGTCGGCGGCGAGCGTCACGGTCGCGAGCATCGTCTTGTCGCCGAGTTCGGCCAGGAAGAACGCCACGCCGACGGCCAGGATCGCCGAACCCGTCGCGTGCTTGGCCTTGTCGCGCTCCTCGTCGTCGAGTTCGTCGCCGCGCAGCGTCCACAGCGCGAACCCGATGAAGGCGAGCCCGGCGAGGATCGAGATCGGCCCGGTGGGGAGTGCCGCGCCGAGCGCCGCGCCCAGGGCGACGCTCGCCAGGTGGACGAGCGCCGTCGCCGCCGTGATCCCTACCAGGACGGGCAGCGCGCGGAAGCGGGTGGCGAAGGTCATGGCCATGAGCTGGCTCTTGTCGCCGAGTTCGGCGACGAAGATCACGGCCAGGCTGATGATGAAGGCGTACACGGATCCCTCTCGCTCGGATGCCGGGCGGAGGGCGGGAGCTTTCACGGGCACACGACCTCGGCCCGGCATGACTGCCGGACCGAAGGTCTCGTCCGCCTCGGCGGCCGGGCGCGGCGCGCGCGGCCCGAGGCCCGCGTGACCGGGCACCGCGGGTGGCGCCAGTATGTCGATCACGCGATTGGGACTACTCCCCCTCGACGCCGCTCACCTTACCAAGCGGTCTCAGAGGAACACGCCCGCGCGGAGGGACCCCGGCTCAGAGGGGCCCGGCTCAGAGGGTAACGCCGACGAGGACGGGCTCGTTGACCAGCTCCACCCCGAACGCGGCGCGCACGCCCTCGCGGACCTCGCGGGCCAGCGCGAGCAGGTCGCGCGTCCCGCCGTCGCCCGGGTTGGTGAGCGCGAGCGTGTGCTTGGTGGAGATCCGCGCCGGGCCGAGCGCGTGGCCCTTGGTGAAGCCCGCGCGGTCGATCAGCCAGGCGGCGGACGTCTTGACCCTGCCGCCGGCCTCGGGGTAGCGGGGGAACTCCGCGTCCGGGCCGAGCCGTTCGGCGACCCGGCGCTCCAGGTCGGCGAGCTGGACCGCGTCGAGCACGGGGTTGGTGAAGAACGATCCGGCGCTGCGGGTGTCGGGGTCGGCCGCGTCCAGGACCATGCCCTTGCCGCGCCGCAGTTCGAGGACGGCGTCGCGCGCCTCCTTCAGCGTCACCCGCTCCCCCGGCCGCACGCCGAGGCGCCTGGCCAGCTCGGCGTAGGCCACGGGCTGCGACTCCTCGGCCTCGCGCAGCGCGTACGTCACGTCCAGGACGACGTAGCGGTCATCGCCCTTGAACACGCTGTGCCGGTAGGTGAAGCGGCACGCGTCGCGGTCGAGGGCCACGATCGCGCCGGACCGCCGGTCGTAGGCGCGGACCTCCACGATCGTCTCGCCGACGTCCTGCCCGTAGGCGCCGACGTTTTGGATGGGGGTCGCGCCGACGCGTCCGGGGATGCCCGACAGGCACTCGACCCCGGCGAGGCCGTCGGCCACGCAGCGGGCGACGAACGGGTCCCAGTCCTCCCCGGCCTGGACGCGGACGAGGACCGTGTCGCCCTCGCCCGGCCGGCAGTCGGTGCCGCGCGTCCCGACGCGGACGACCGTCCCGGGGAAGCCGTCGTCGGACACCACCAGGTTGCTGCCGCCGCCGAGCACGAGCACGTCCTGGCCCGCCTCGTCGGCCTCGCGGACGGCGGCGACGAGCTCCGCCTCCGTCGTCGCCTCGACGAAGCGGCGCGCGGGGCCGCCCAGCCGCAGCGTGGTGTACCCGGCCAGGTTCACCTCTTCAGCGAACACCGCCACGTCGTCTTCCCCTCCCGTACGTCCCGGCCGCGCCTCGGGCGCTCGTTCAGGCGAGCCGGACGGTGGCCTTCGCGCGCGTGAGGACCTTCTGGCCTTCCGACCGCGCGGTGAGCGCCACGACGACGGTGTTGTCGTCGAGCTTCCTCTCGACCTTGCCGCTGATCTCCAGCGTCGCGCCGCCCTCGTCGGGCACCACGACCGGCGAGGAGAACCGTACCCCGTAGTCGAGGACGGCGCCCGGGTCGCCCGCCCAGTCGGAGACGAACCGTCCGCCCTGGGCCATCGTGTACATGCCGTGCGCGATGACGTCCGGCAGCCCGACCGACCTCGCCGTGCTCTCGCGCCAGTGGATCGGGTTGAAGTCGCCGGACGCGCCCGCGTACATGACGAGGTTCGCCCGGTCGACCGCGAACGTCCGCGCGGGGATCTCGGTGCCGACCTCGACGTCGTCGTACTTCACGGTGGCGGTCATCAGGCCCCCCGTTCCACGAGCGTGTTGTGGCAGGTGCAGACCGGCTCGCCCTCGACGGTCGCGATCTCGGTCCGCACGGTCATGCTCTCGTGGCTGCCGACCGACTTGATCTCGGTGATGGTGGACGTGCAGGTGACGACGTCCCCGGCACGCAGCGGCCGGACGTAGGCGAAGCTCTGCCCGCTGTGCACGACCATCGCGAAGTTCAGGCCGAGCTCGGGGTCGGCGAGCCCGGGGGTGTAGAGCGACATCACGATCGGGAAGGTCGGCGGCGCGATGACGTCGGGGTATCCGGCCGCCTTGGCCGCCTCCCGGTCGCGGAAGACCGGGTTCGGGTCGCCGATCGCGTCCGCGAACTCACTGATCTTCACCCTGCCGACCTCGTACGGCTCACCGGGCGGAAAAACCCGCCCGACGAAGTCGCGGTTCAGTGCCATGCGGTCCGTCCCTCCGGTCGTTCCACGCCTCGCGCCTCCCCTGCCGCCGCGCCGCCCCGTCCGCCCGCGCGTTCCCGGACGGGACCGTAACAGAACAACGCTCAGCCCGCCCTCGCGGGTCGTCTCGGCGAGGACGGGCTGATCACGTCAGGGCAAGCTTGCGAAGAAGCCACCCCACTGCGGGCCTGGGGCCTGCTTGGTCAGCAGGACTCCCCGTGTGGACGGTACGGCCTGCCCTGCGGGGCAGTATTTCGCCGTCCTGGCCTCGGCTAGCGGGTTTCCCGGTGCGGACGGTGGGTCCGGCAGTTGGGGCAGTACTTCTTGATCTCAAGGCGGTCCGGGTCGTTGCGCCGGTTCTTCCGCGTGATGTAGTTGCGGTGCTTGCACTCCTGGCAGGCCAGCGTGATCTTCGGCCGGACGTCGGTGGCAGCCACGATGGAGTGCCTTTCTGGGCTAGGGACATGGACTACGTACCTCGGCCGCCCCTGCGGGCGGCCGGCGATTCGAACCCAGCCTGCTCACCCCCGGGTGGAGGTGAGAGACATGGGTAGTAGCGAGGGCCGGACTTGAACCGGCGACACAGCGATTATGAGCCGCTTGCTCTGCCTGACTGAGCTACCCCGCCGCGATGGTCGGTGTGGACCGGATTGCAAGGATACCGGATGCCCACCGAGCCCTGGAAACGAGAAAACCCCGCGCCATGATCGGGGAATCGTTCCGCGGGCTCCCGGGAGCGTCGCCCAGGCTACCGGCAGTGGCCGATGACCTGCGAAACGTCCTACTGGAACCGGTGGGACGGTACCACAGGGCCCCGTATGGAGCGAATCAGGCACCCGGTGCCCGTGATCGCCGGGGCCCGCGCGGGCCCCGGAACGACGAAGGCCGCCGTCCGCTGGTTCCGGATGGCGGCCGAGGTGCCGTGAGCCCCTTTACGGAATCGAACCGTAGACCTTCTCCTTACCATGGAGACGCTCTGCCGACTGAGCTAAAGGGGCCTGCGCCGTTCGCGCAGTGAAACCATACAGGGTTCCCGGCCCGGTTGCGAAATCGTTTGGAGGGTCTTCGTCGTGCCTGCTCAGCGCAGCAGGTGACGGGCGATGACGAGCTGCTGGATCTGGCTGGTGCCCTCGAAGATGCGGAAGAGGCGCACGTCCCGGTAGAGGCGCTCGACGGCGACCCCGCGCATGTAGCCCATGCCGCCGAACACCTGCACGGCGCGGTCGGCGACGCGTCCGGCCATCTCGGAGCAGAAGTACTTCGCGCAGGACGGCCCGAGCCCCGTGTCCTCTCCCGCGTCGTAGGCGCGCGCCGCCTCCAGCACCATCGAACGCCCGGCATAGAGTTCGGCTTGGGAGTCCGCGATGAGCCCTTGGACCAGCTGGTGTTCCCCGATCGGCTTTCCGCCCTGGACGCGTTCCCTGGCGTAGGCGACGGTCTCGTCCAGGAGCCTTTGGGCGAGGCCCACGCAGACGGCGGAGATGCTCAACCGGCCGTGGGCGAGGGACGCCATGGCGGTGCGGAACCCGGTGCCCTCCGTCCCGACCATGGACGAGGCGGGGACGCGGACGCCGTCCAGGAGCACCTCGGCGGTGTGGGCGCCGCGCTGGCCCATCTTCGCGTCGGCGGGCCCGACGTGAAGGCCGGCCGCGTCCCGCTCGACGAGGAAGGTGGAGATGCCGCGGCCGCCGGGGCCGCCCGTCCGGGCGAAGACCATGAACACGTCGGCCTCGGGCGCGTTGGTGATGAACCGCTTGGCGCCGTCGATCACGTAGCCGTCGCCGTCCCGCCGCGCGGCGGTGGTCAGCGCGCCCGGGTCGGAGCCCGCCCCGGCCTCGGTGAGCGCGAAGGCCCCGACGGCCTCGCCGGAGGCCAGGCGCGGCAGCCAGGCGTCCTTCTGCGCGTCGGTCCCGGCCCGGACGAGGACCTGCCCGGCGATGCCGTTGCCGGTGCCGAACATCGAGCGGAACGCGGGGCTCGCGTAGCCGAGTTCGAACACCAGCCGCACCTCCTCGCCCACCGAGAGGCCGAGCCCGCCGTAGCGTTCGGGCAGCGCGTACCCGAACAGGCCCATGTCGCGGGCGGCCCGCCGGATGGGCTCGGGGATCGCGTCGGTCTCCTCGATCTCGTCCTCGCTCGGGACGACCCGGTCGCGCACGAAGGCGCGGACGGTCGCGAGCACGTCGGCGAAGTCCCGTGCGTCCATGTCAGAAGCGGACGAGGACGGCGGTGGCGTCGTCGTAGCGTTTGCCCCCGGGCCGGACGTCCGCCCGCGCCTCCGCGACCCGCGTGCGCCTGACCAGCTCGCGGGGGCCCTCCTCGTCGAGGACGTCGATCAGCTCGTCCCAGCCGAGGGCGTCGAACCGCTCCACCAGACGGGACGCGCCGTCGCTGAGGACCGCCGCGCGCGTCAGCCCCCGCACCGGCACCTCCCCGGTCAGCCCCTCGTACGCGGCCTCGGGACGGGTGCTCGCGACCCAGAACCCGCCGGGGCTGTTCCTGGACCGGCGCACCGACTCCGGCGTGTAGCTCGGCAGCCGGTCGACCCGGTCGTCGCGGAACACGCGGATCCCGCCGCCGTCCACCACGATCGGCGAGTCGGCGAGGACGTACCAGTCCACGACCTGGTCCCGCCGCCGCAGCAGCGACACGGTCGCCGAGGGGCTGTCGGGGTTCTCCAGGTCGCAGGTCGCGGTGTGCGCCTCGCCGGTCACCTTGATCGCCTCGGCCACCAGGTCGGGCAGCGGCTCGCCGCCCTCCAGCGCCAGCCGCGCCGCGATCTGCCCGCCGACCCGCCGCACGAGCCACGCCGGGTCGTGCCGGCATCCGCTGTCCACCCCGTCCGGTTCGGTCGCGCCGTCCAGCAGCACGACCCAGCCGGGACCCGCCGCGACGAAGTCCTCGTTCGGCCGTCCGGGCGCCGCCTCACTCACATAGCTCACCTGCACATCCCCAGGTTTACCCGCAATCCGGCGGACCGGTGGGCGCCGCGGTGATCAGTCGGTGAAGATCAGGGCGGCGTGCCGCACCCGCCGCCGGGTGGTCGGGATCGGCCGTCCGGCGACGCCGCGCCGATCCCGAACGATCCATTTCGATGCCGAAATCGGTTTCTCAGCGCAATTCAGGGTGCTTGTTTGCGGTCGCCCCGTCACAGCTTGTTCCGGTCGCTCGATCCCTTTCCAACGACTCCGAAGCGGTCGCGACGGCGCGTTCACCTATCCGACCGAGCAGATAGGCGCGTCGCCCGGCGTCCAGCGGATGGAGACCGCACCGGTAACCGCCTATGCCGAACGCCGCGCCATCCGTCGGCGCCTAGACGGCCCCTTCGGGCGGGTCGGAAACCGTGTGCGCGGCGGGCCCGAGGGGCGGCGGGTTCGTCAGCCGGACGAGGTCGTCGGTTCCGCCTTCGTCGAGCACTTCCAGAAGGCGCTGCCGGAACGCCTGGTCCCCCATCACCTCGCGTCGCAGCGACAGCCAGGTCAGATCGTCATCGGTTTTCTTGCCCGCCTCGCCCGCGTACACCACGGCGAGTGCGGCGTAGCCGACCGCGACGTAGATATCCCCGTACTTGTCGACCTGGCGGGCGAGTCTGCGGTGCACGTTCGCCTGCGCGGCGGCGTCGTCCGGCGGGCCGTACCCGTTGTGGCCGGGCGTGCTCGGCAGGCAGGTGAAGACCAGGACCACGAACGCGCCGATGTAGGGCACGAGGGCCAATAAGAGCCACCATCCCGAACGGTCGGTGTCATGGAGCCTCCGCACGGATACGCCGAGGCTCGGCACGAGGCTCAGAAGGATCCAGATCAGCGGAGTGAAAAGCGAGGCGACCGTGAACGCGAGCGTGTAGGCGACGGCAAGGATGACCATCGAGAAGAGGTAGAACCACCAGTACTCCGAACGCGAGGCCCTGCCGCTCCAGTCGAAGGACCGGACAAAGGTGCGTTCGACCGATGTTCTCATGTCCATGCGTCGCCCTCCGTCGCTCGCTTTCGCAGGCACCGTACGCGCCGCCGACCGGTACCCCTCCCTTTTCCGTGGGTCAGCGCTGGGAGTGGGACTTGGCCGGGGAACGGACGGTCGGCGAATCCGCGTCCGGAATGAGCAGCCGGGGCGCGCCGCCCTTCAAGGCGACGACCCAGACGTCGGCGTTGCGCCCGCCCGCGCCGCCCTTGGGCACCCCGTACATGACGTGGCCGTCGTCGAGCCACGCCGCCTGGTCGTCCACGCTGCGGGTCTCGGCGAGCGGCGTCTCGACGCCGGAGGCCAGGTCGAGGACGTGGAAGCGCCAGACGTCGTTGTTGAGGCCGGTCCGCTTCTTGTAGGCGAGGCGCCGGCCGTCCGGGGAGAGGGACGGGCACTCGACGTTGTCGCGCAGCGCGGTGAGCGTGCGCCGCCGGATATCGCCCTCGACCAGGTACCTGCGGTTCTGGGTGGCGACGGTCGCGAAGAACCGGTCGCCGCCGGGGACGAACGTCACGCCCCACACGTTGCGGTCGGCGTTGTCGTTGCGCTGCCCGTTCAGCAGGAACGTGAAGTCCTCGATATTGCCGACCGGCTCGCCGTCGACGCGTCCGATGACGGTCTCGGTGGAGAAGCCGTCGGAGATGTAGGAGTGCCCGGTCACGAAGGCGGTCGTGGCGTAGTAGCGGCCGTCCTCGGAGAACCTCGCGCGGCTCGGAATCCCGTTGAGCCGCGTCTCCTTGCCGGGCCGCAGCCGCTCGTCCAGCAGCGTTACCGCGAAGAGCTGGATCGGGTTGCGCGTCTGCCGCAGGCACAGGCCCCCGGCGGGCGCGGCGGCCGCCCGCTCGCACCGGGCCGGCAGGACGACGCGCTCCCGCCCCGCGTCACCGGCCGGGACCACGGCGATGTGGCCGAACTCGGGCCCGGCCCGCAGCGACCGGAACACGAGCTGCCGCCCGCCGGGCAGTCCCCCGCCGCCGCCCTCGCCGGACGCGCCCGCGCGCAGCACCGACACGGTGACCCAGCTCGCGGCGACGGCGACGACGACGATCGTCAGCACCAACATGATCTTGCCGTCCCTGGACCGGCGCCGGTCGGGCTGGGTCATCGGGCCTCCGTCCGCTGGTCGCGGGCTCGTGTGATCATCGGTACGGCGGTGAGCAGCGCGACCGCGAGCACGGCCGCGAAGGTCCACACGGCGGTGGCGCCCTCGGCGGCCGTCCAGACCGCGCCGAACGCCACCGCGCCGAGCGCGCGCCCGCCCGCGACCGCCGCCTGGACGACGGAGATCCCCGTCGCCGTCAGCTCGGCGGGCAGCAGCGGCGCGGCGGCGGCGGGCAGTACGCCGTCGGTCGCCGCGTAATAGGCGCCGAGGAACATGAGGCACAATCCCGCCCCGGCGGCCCCGGCGGTAAGGATCGCGCTGAGATATGCGCACAGCAGCAGGCCGTATCCGGCGGTGAAGACGCGGTTCCTGCCATAGCGGTCGGACACCCGTCCGAGCGGCACCGCCAACGCCAGATAGACCAGGCTCGTGCAGACGAACAGCAGCGGAAACCAGCGCGTGGTGACGGACTCGTTACGCAGCAGGACGAGATAAAGGAAACCGTCGCCGATCGTCGCCACGGAAAGCACGGCCGCCGCGCAGAGCAGACGCCGGAATCCGGTGATGCGCAGCAGCGCCGCGACGTCCCGAAGCGAGACGCCGCCCTCGGTCTCGGCCCGATGCTCCGGCACATGGTGGACGAACAGCAGCACCCCGAGAACGGCGGCGCAGCACGACACGACGAACACCATGTCGAAATCCCCCGGCGCGAGCGCGAGCAGACCGAAGGCGACGACGGGCCCGAGAAGGGCGCCCGTCGCGTCCAGCGCCCGGTGCACGCCGAAATACCTGCCGAGCCGGTCCCGCGGGCCCGCCGTGGCGATCAGCACATCGCGCGGCGCGGTCCGCAGCCCCTTGCCCGCGCGGTCCATGCCCACGGCCGCCGAAAGCGTTCCCGCGCCGCCCACGGGAAGCAGCAGCAGTTTGGCGGCCGCGCCGATGGCATAACCCGAACCCGCCACGAGTTTCGGACGGCGCAACCGGTCGGCGAAGAAGCCGCCGAGCAGCCGCACCAGAACGGTCGCGCCCTGGTAGAGGCCGTCCAGCATCCCGTACGCGAGCGGCGTGAGCCCGAGCACCAGCGTCGCGTATATCGGCAGGACGGCCGTCACCATCTCGGTCGAGACATCGGTGATCAGGCTCACCATGCCCAGGACCACGACGACCCTGGGCACCCGCGACCTGATCCCCGTGCCGCGCGGGATACCGCGCACCGATACGTACATGGAGCCTCCGGAGAGCGGCGGACGGGATCAGTCGGTGCCCGGGAGCGGCTTGCCGGAGGCGAAGGCGTTCAGGACGTTCCCGGTCATGGTCGCGATGTCGTTGTCGTACTTGTTGTAGAAGAGGCTTCCGGCCCAGGAGATGGAACTGGCGGAGAAGACCGCGCCCCCATGCGGGTACTGGGTCAGCGCGACGTCGCCGCGAACGAGCCAGTTGACGGTGCCGCCCTCCATGAGATTGGCGGTGTTGTTCTCCTCCTTCACGAACAGGTACTCGTCGCCGAAGCCGGTCCCCGAGGCCAGGACGATCGTGTTGTCGGCCGTGCCCAGCGCGTACTCGGCGCGGTCGAGCTCCTCGCCCATCGGCCCGCCCGGGCTTTGCAGCGATGTGAAGTCGCCGATCTGGCCGGTCGCCTTGACGCCGTTGAAGACCCAGTCGGCCTTCGGATCGTGGCTCTGCGGCGAGCGGTCCAGGGGACGGCTGTACATGCCGGTCCCCATTCGGGACCCGAAGCCCTGCGCGGTGAAACCGACGCCGACGAGCTGCTGCGGGGGCCGTCCGCGGAACCGCCACAGGCCGCCGTATTCGCCGGTCGTGTTGTGGTAATGCTCGCCGGGAGCGCCCTGCCACGCCTCGGTTCCGTCGTGGCGGCGCAACTCGGTGTAGGTGCCGGTGCGGTCCATCGGCGTCACCCAGTAGAAGCCGTTGCCGCCGAGGTACATGAGCCGCCCGCCGTCGTTGAGCCAGCCCTGGAGGGAGTCGAGCATGGTCTCCGACGTGTATTCCGGGTGGCTGCCGGTGATGACGACGTCATAGCCGTCGAGCAGCTTTCTGCCCTGCTTGTGCAGGTCGTGGTCGGTGATGTAGTCGACCTTGCGACCGGTGGACTCCAGCCAGTCGGTGATATGCGTGTCCGCCTCGAACTGCCAGGGCCGCCCCTCGCCCTTGCGCCCGGTGGACATCGGCCGCAGGTTGACGATGGGCCGCAGCCCCGACGAATAGACGACGCCGCTCCCGTCGGTGTGATGGGAGTACTGGCTCAAGCCGCTCACGAAGTCGCCGCTCAGGCCGTAAGCGAGGTAGCTGAACGTCGGAACCAACAGAGCGATCTTCGATGTGGGCTTCTTGGGACGCACCACGAACGTCGCGTGGTAGATCTTCCCGTCCGCCTCCAGTTTGGCCGCGTAGATACCGCTGCGCGCGTCGTCCGGTACCCGCCAGGTGAAATCGGGCTCCCAGGCGGAATCGCCGAGGTCGTCGTCGTGGAAGTACATCGCGCCGTACTGCTCGGGCGCCCGCGTGAAGTTCTGCTCGTCCGCCTTCCAGTTGTGCCCGGTGACCGCGCGGACCGGCAGGTTGACCACGCGCCCGTTCAGATGGTTGCCCGAGGTGTCGACGGCCCGGTCGGTGTCCATCTTCTGGGAGAAGTCGAAGTCGGCCACGGCGCTTCTCGCGGGGCCGCCCCGCTGGAGGGCGCCGATCTCCTTCTCGTCCAGCGCCCGGTCGAACACCCGCGGCGCGTCGATCTTGCCGTTGTAGAAACCGGCCGGCTTCTTCTGCCCGCCCTGATAGGCGGCGACCAGCAGCGGACCGGAGGCGTTCTTCAGCCCCCGGGCGTCAATCGTCTTGGTGACGACGGCATCGGAATTGTTGGGATGCCCGCTCAGCGGCCTCTGGTAGAGCCGCACCTTTCCCGTCCTGGCGTCGTAGGAGACGGCCGCGAAGTACCAGCCGGAGGAGTTCACGTGCTGCGGCCGGACGACACCGCCCGGCTCGACGCCCCGCAGCGCCGGAGCCCACGGCTTGAGCCTGACCCCGGTGCTCACCGCGTGCACCCGTCCCGACCGGTCGGTCAGCCGCAGGCCCAGCCCGCCGTCCCGGTCGACGACCATGCCGTAACCGGCCTGCTCCGCGTCCGACCACTTGGTCACGATGCCCTGCACCGCACCCGTCCCGACCGGCGTCCGCTGGTAGGCGACGGGGTTGAGCTTGGAGCCCGGCACGGTCGTCGGCGCGATCCACGCCGTGAGCGTGAAACTCCCGTCCAACCGCAGGCTGTCGTCGTCGGGGACGCTCACATACGAGCCCAGCGGAAGCGTCTGGTACTTGCCCGGGTACTCCTTGTTGGCGTCGGACGCGACGACCTGCTCCTTGATCCCCGGCCCGCGCGGATCCGCGTCCCCGTGCACCACCCGCACCATCGTCGCCTTGAACGCCGGGCTCTTCGTGCTCACGCTGATCTTCACGGACTGCCCGGGCTCGACGCTCAGCCGGTCCGGATATCCGCTGATCCCGAGCCCGTCCAACGCCTCCTGCGGCGTCCGCGGGTCGACGGGCAGCGGGGGCGGCTCGACCTTCGGGGTCTCCGGCCGCGTCGCCGCGACCACCCCCGCCGAGAGGGGTCCGGACCCACCCACCACGGCGATGAACGTCGTGACCGCCAGGGCCGTCCCCAGCCGTCTGCGTGCGATCACTGGACCACCTCTCTGCCGGCCCCCAACACGGCCACACAGGAACGGCGTCCCACCCCGCAGGACGTGCGCCGTCTCCGGACGACGCCTCCATTTCAAATTAGAACGACCTGGGGCAACTGCCTAGAGAGTTCACTACCGGACATCTGACCGCATCCGGCCCCAGACAGGAACACCGGCCCCAGCCGCCCACGAAGACGATCTTCAACCGACCGCGGCGACCGAAGATCGAATTCTCCATTCCGGACCGTCCACGCCATTTTCGCATATTTCTTACGACCAATGATCAGAGGAAAGACAAACTCGCTTGACAGCAGGTCAAAGCACGGTTCATTGTGCGGTGGAGACCAAGCGTGAGGAAGCGGGCGACCGCGTGGCCCGCGACCGCTGCTCGCCACGGGGGTGGCCATGCTCAGAATTCACTTCACCAGCGACGATCTGTCAAGGATCCACGTGGCCCCGGGCCCGGACGCCTTGTGGGAATTGCTCCTCAGCCTGTACCGCTTACGCCGTCCCGAAGGCAAGGACGTATTCGGCCCGTGGAAACGCGCGATACGTCCCAGGGTCCCGGCCTCGGCGCGCCTGCTGACCGACCTGATCCCTCCGGCGGGCTACGCCCCCGACTTCCTCACCCCCGCCACCCAGACCGGCACACTGGACGCGGGCCTGGAAGCGTTACGCAGCACGCCGAGCACCCGCCTGGCGGCTGACCTGTCCGAACTCGCCGCCCGCCACCCCGGGCGCCCCACCCCGGGCTGGACCCGCGCCCTGGCCGCCGGCCGCCCCGAGATCGTCGGGCAGATAGCGGGCACCGCCGCCACCTACTTCACCACCTGCCTCGACCCCTACTGGCCCCGCATCCGCGAACTGATCGACCGCGACCGCGCACAACTGAACAGGCAGATCACCGACGGCATCGACCACGATTTCCTCACCACCGTCCACCCGTCGGCCCGCTGGAGCTTCCCCGTCCTGGAAATGGACTACCCCGACGACCACGACATAGCCCTGGACGGCCGCGGCCTGGTCCTCCAACCGTCCTACTTCTGCTGGGGAACCCCGATCACCCTTCTAGACCCGACGCTCCCACCGGTGCTGGTCTACCCCATCAACCACAAAACCCCCTTGGCCGTCTCCCAGAACAACCCGGCCTAAAAACAATGGGCCTCGCCACCCACGAAACCGCTACGAGCGATCCCAGTCGCGGACGATCTCAAGGACCAACCGGATCAGCGACACCGTGCCTCCAAGAACCAACGCAGGCCGGTTCCGCTCTGGACACATAGGCCAGCTCCTCTCTCCAGTACGAGCGCCATCTCGAAGCCCCCCGCAAGGCACCGCACCGCTCACCGAAGATCAGCAACCGCCAAGCTCTCCGCCCACGAAACCCGCACAACCCACCCCCACCCCCGACTCCGCCGGCCCACCCTCACCCCGGCAGGGGGGCGGCAGGCGCAAGCGCCCTACTCCGCATCCCGGATATCGGAGATCAGCTTGCTGCCGACATCACTCTGCACAGCCAGCCGGGTATGCCCCACGTCGTCCCCGTTCTCCCAGGTCAAAGTGATAACAGTGAACAGGAGCCCGACACCGGTCTCGTGGTAGCGCACCTCCCAGTCAATGGGACTGTCCGGGGTGCGCAGAACCCCGTCGGCCCGGTTGGCCTCCTCCCACTCGGCAAGCCTCCGCTGAAGCCCTTCGGTGAGGTAGTAGGCGCGCAACCGCTCCGCCAGATCGTCCATGCGATCCAGCCGCGCGTCGATGTAAGCCCCATAGAAGTCAGCCACCCGGTCCATGGACGAATCCGGACTACCGCTCCGAATCACCCTGTCCTTCATGGCACCGGCCACCACCCACACCCCTCCAGTCGCACCCGAACACAACGACCTCACCCTGTCACCGCCCAATCACACCCCGCTATACACAAAGAGTGACACCCCCACTACTCTCCAGCAACCCTCACCAGACGCCCGGAAGCCCCCACCTGAACCACAAACCCCTTACCGGCACCACCCATCACCAGCGCGATCCCATCGGCCGCACCTACCGGGCCGCAGGCAACGACTGCTTTAAGGGCTAGGGGCAACGTAGGTACGGAGAAGGTGAGCGCTGACGCGGGAACCTGTTACCCCGACCACGACCGGGGTGGAGTCTCACGTCATGTCACGACGGTTACCCGGTGAGCGGGGTGCACGCGCCGGGCCAGCCGGGTGGCAGCCGCGCGTCGGCTCCCCGCACAGGCCCCGGCCGTCGACAAAGCCCGGCTCCGCGAACTCGCGGCCGACCCGCCACGGCCCTCTGCATGCCGATCACTCCTGGAAACGACCAGGCCCTCGACCGACGCACCCCCCATACCTACAACCACAGGATCAGCTAAGCCACCCTGCCCGAGGGTGCCGACGAAGCTCGCCGAGCAAACCACGCTCATCGACTTGACCAGCCCACTCAGCTGCGACACCCCTGCCTTAGCCTTCTGAACTGCAAAGAAGCTCCAACCCGACCTCAGAGCGGCACGGGAAGCTCGAACCAGCACTTGACAACCAGCCGGGCACCATACCTATAGTTTGAGTTGCAGGGTTTCTCTCAGCAGAGGCACAGTCCCGGGGCGGAGGCTCCCGGGGATCTTCGGAGGTGAGCGAAAGATGCTGCTGACGTCGATCGACCCGTTCGTCCAGGAGTTCGAGCGTCAGTTCGACCGTGCGATCCGGCAGGTCGGCCTGAACGGCCGCACCGAGAGCGCGGGCACCATGCCGGTGGACGGGATCCGCCGCGCCGACGACGTCGTCCTGCGGTTCGACCTGCCCGGGGTCGACCCCGGCTCAATCGAGGTCACGGTGGACCGCGGCGTACTGACGGTCAGTGCGCGGCGCGAGGAGGAGTTCGGCGAGGACGACCGCGTCTTCGTCCGCGAGCGCACGATGGGAGCCTTCACCCGCCGCGTGTACCTCTCGGAGCACCTCGACGCCGAGGCGATCGAGGCCGCCTACAACAACGGCGTCCTGGCCGTCCGCATCCCGGTCCTGGAACAGGCCAAGCCCCGCAAGATCACCGTCCAGGCCGGCGGACAGAAGGCCCTCAGCAACTGACCTCGGAGCGGCGAACAGTACAGCGAGGACGCGGCCCCGCGCCGGCGCGAGCGGTATCCAATGTCATACCGCAGCCCCGGCTGCGGGGCCGCTGCCTCACAACCCCATCCAAGCCGCGAACCTCGACCGCCGAGCCGACCCCTTTCCATCCCCGCCGAACCACAAGAAAGGAGGACGGACGGTGAAACTTCCCATGGACGACGAGTACGCCGCCCTGTTCACCGTCGGGCAGGTCGCCGACATGCTGCAGGTGCAACACGCGTTCCTGCGACGCATCGACGCGCAACAGGTCGTCTCCCCCCAGCGCTCGAACGGCGGGCAGCGCCGCTACAGCCGCGCCGAGATCGGTCGCATCCAGGAGGTCGTCACCATGATGGACCAGGGCATGTCCCTGCCCGCCATCCGGCGCATCTTCGAACTCCAGCATGAGCTCCAAGAGATCACCCGCGAACGCGACGAACTCGCCCGCCGCCTAGCCGACCACAATCGAACAGCACAGCGCCCCGACCCCACCTAACCCGCACCACCAAGCGGAACCACAGCGACATGTAGCCCGATGCAGTGGACGCCGACGCAGCCCCAGTGACCGCGTGGCGGAAACCCGGCTCCCTCCCGTCCCAGGGCCTACTTCGGGCCCGTCCAACCGCCCATACGACCTCGATGGGAAATACCGGCGCCCGCCGATGACTTCTGCGGCCCTCCCTGGTCAACACATCAGAGCAGACCCGTCCGAGCCCGGGAGGAACCGTGACCGACCAGACCGCCAACGCCCTACCCCCGATCGTCGACCGGCAGACCTGGCAGGCCGCGCTCGACGACCTGCGTGTGCGGGAGAAGGCCGCCACCCGTGAACTCGACGCCATCGCTGCGCAGCGCCGCAGGCTGCCGATGGTCGAGCTCCCGGACTACACGCTGATCGGCCCGGACGGTCCGATCCGCCTGGTCGACGTATTCGACGGGCGCTCCCAACTCATCGTCTACAACCACATGTGGACCGATGGCGCGGAGTGGCAGTGCGGCGGCTGCACAGGACTGACGTCGCAGTACGTTCGCCTGGACCTTCTCAACAACTACGACGCCCGCTTCGTCATCGTCACCAACGGGTCCATCGAAGAAGCGCTGGCCTACAAGGCCAAAGTGGGCAACACAATGGAGTGGTACTCGTCGTCGCAGAGCTCGTTCGGCGCCGACGTGGACGCGCCCCCAGGCGGGGGCTTTGCGGTGAACGTATTCCTCCGCAACGGCGACAAGGTCTACCGCACCTGGCACACCGCCGGCCGCGGCACCGAACAGCTCAGCTACACCTTCGCGTTGGTGGACATCCTGCCGTGGGGCCGCCAGGAAGAGTGGCAGGACTCACCCGACGGCTGGCCGAAATCGCCCGCCTATTCCAAGTGGCTCGACTCTCCCGACGTAGCCCGGCTCTACGGCCCGGACAGAGACCCCGGCACGAAGCCCGCGCCCGCTGGTTCCTAACGAGGTACCCGCAGAGTCGAGACAACCGGCGGCACGAGGGCGTTCGCTCGCCTGCTCGGCATCGGCTGTAGAACGGCAGCGGACCCGCCCGGCTGTCGCCGGGCCTTCGGGGTGGACCCCGTGCCCCCAGCGTGCCCGCGAAGGCGGAGAACCACGGGGAACCACAGGGCCTCCCGACAAGAACAGCGAAACAGCCCCTCACCTGTGTCACGCCTGGTGAGGGGCTGTATTGCGTGGTGTGGCGGGTGCAGGGTTCGAACCTGCGTAGGCTAAGCCGACGGATTTACAGCCCGCCATGGATCTCGGCGACACTCCCCCGCTGACCTGCACTTGAGGCGGTTTCAGCCATCCCACCCTGCCAGGGCATTCCGCGTATATTCCGGATCTTGGACTCGACCTTCTGATCCGTAGATTCCCAAACGATCACTGCCCCGTCCGAACCCGTCCGCACGCAAGGCCGATGACCTGCGCCCTGTCCAAATCCGTTCACGCCGATCCAAGATCATCCGGCCTTCGCGGCTCCCACAGTGGCTCCCAGGTAGCCACGGGTCCGTAACCTCCCCGCGCGGCTAACCCGCCTTCGTCAGCTCATCACTGGAACTAGGGGTGGTAGTCGCGCGTCCCATCATCGAGTTGCCTTCAACGAGGGGGTGGAACGGTTTGGCTCGGCGCGACCGTACTAAGCGGCTTACCGCCGCGAGCATCGCGGCGTTGGCAGCAGTGCTGGCCACACTGGCCGGCTACGTGGACGATCTCTACTCACGAGCTGTGCTTATGGCGCTTGTCGGCGTCACCGCTGGTGGCGCTGCGCTTCCCCTGGCCTCCCCCAAAAAAAGAGCTGTAACAGGACTCCCATAGTGATCGTCAGACCGCACACGCTCTCCCCTGCCCAGCTTCCGGGTGCCTCCGATCCGGCACCGCACCACGCTGGAGCAGGGCCAGCGGGAAGTTGACGTGCGCGCACTGTCATCGCTCGCCCCTTCCTCGCTCTAGTGCGCACCGCGACGGACGAGCGGACCGGTCCGGAGGGTGCATTCGCGCGAACGGCGAGAACCCCGTGACAGACCGTTTCGCGCGAATGTGCCCTCCGGGTCGCGGGGGTCCAGGGGGCTGCGAAGCCCCCTGGTTCGAGCTCGATCAACCAAACCCCTAGGGCGACCGTACGAGCGGACGAGGCTCAACCACGGACGGCGGCCTGGTGCTCGTCGGCGAACGGTCTCAATGCCGCTGCGGCGACTCGTCCAGGCGGCGGCGCGGCCACGCGGGGACCGGTCAGCCGACGAGCAGGCCCGGCCACGCGTCGATGCGCGGCCGGGCGCGTGGCGCCGGGGACCGGCGCCCACGCCGCACGCCCCGGCGCCGCTGGCGCCGGGCCGCGCAAACGGCGCGAGCGGCGCCGCCCCTTGATCTCAAACAGCCCAATTCGGCAATGATCAGGGGCTGCATGCCGCGCGCTGACTGTTGCAGGCGGCGACTACGCTGAGCAGCATGAGAGAACCTCAGCCGGGGCGACGGTACGCGGATACCACGCTGCTTGAGAGTGCGCTCGATCTGTACATGGAGACGGTTAGGGAGGGGCACACCGTCCCCTTGACCAAGGACGGCGAACTCGTAGCGGTGATCGTCTCGCCTGAGGTGGCGGAAGCAGGGTTGCGCGCGTTGGGGCGCGAATCTTGATGCAGGCTGACCCGAGCATGTAGGCCCGAACCCCTGAAGGTGGTTCGGGCCTCGTTCCCGTCGGAGCGGGTTATCGAACGAGCCTGCTGGTGAAGCCCGCCTTGACCAAGCGGCGGTAGGCCGCTCCGACTTCGGGCGGCATGTCCTGGGGGATGGCGAATCCCTGTGCGGGGTAGATCAAGATGCGTTGGGTGTCGCCTACCAGCATGTTGATAACGCGGTCCACGTCGCCGATGCTCACGATGTATTCGTCCAACGGGAGCGGTCGCGACGCGCAAATGATCTCAAGGGCTGGCCACAGCTTCTTGGCGGTGGAGTAGGCGCGGCGCTGCTGGTAGGGCCGAGAGATCAGGGTTGCTGAGCTGACTTCGATGCCGTGGTCGGCGAGTAGCTTCCGGGTGAACTCGATGTTCTGGCCGGTGTTGGTGGCCTTGGGCTCGACCAGGATCGCCTCGTCGGGAACGCCGAGTTCGATGGCGTGCAGCCGGTAGTGGACGGCTTCGCCGCGGGGGAATCGTTCGATCGTCGTCGGTGCGTTGGCGCCGGTGAAGACGATGCGGGGGAACATGCCCTCGTGGTAGAGCTCCGCTGTGAAGGTGGCGACGCCGAGGTCATGGCTACCGAGTCCGATGGCGATGTCGGTAGGCCGGATGGTGTGGTGCATGTCGTGGTAGTCCCAAAGGGTTTCCACGTCGGCGCGGTAGGCGTCGGGCAACGTCACCTCGGGCATGGACTCGTTCCTCAATCGGGGATCTTGAACGTGTACGACCACGAGAACCGAGACGCCGCGTGTACGCCTCGGGCGAACTCCACGATGCGCCCCTCGCTCGTGAGCGTCTGGCGCTGGAGCACCACCACGGGTTCTCCAGCTGGCAACTGGAGGAGATCAATCTCCTCCCGCGTGGGCATACGGGCGTGGAAGCTCTCCGTCATGGAGTCAGGTTCCAGACCTTGCATGGTGAGGACTGCGAACCCTCCGCCTCGGCCGGCGGGGCCTGGGGTCGGGTCAACAAGCGGGGTTCCTTCGACGTCTTCCGGCCTGTAGTAGCTGGTGAGCGTGTGAGTCGGCGTGTCGCCTTCCTTCACCAAGCGGGCGCGCTCGTAGACCGGCGCCCCTTCCTCCAGATCAAGGGCGGTGGCGACTTCGGCGTCGGCCTCCACCATGCGAACTTGCTGGGTCTGGTCTGTCGGCTTCCAGTCGCGGCCCGAAGCCTCACGGTCTGCGGCGAACGCCACCAGGCCGCCGAACTTCCACTTGCTCTTGGCGTACCGATCGATGCCCAGCCGCTTCATGGGCGGCCGTAGTCGGACCACCGTTCCGCGTCGGCGGACCGGTGTGACGAGCCCCTCCGCTTCGAGCACCCGGACCGCCTGACGGACGGTCTTGATGTTGACCTGGTGCTCTTGGGCGATCTCGTCCTGCTTGGGCAACGTGCTACCCGGTGGGTACTGGCCCTGGCGTATGGCGTTCCGGAGGACGTCGGCCAACTCCCGATAGCCCATGCCCATGCCCTGCCTCCTCCTGTCGAGGGTCAACGGTAGCGGTACCTCTCAGCACGTCCACCCGATAGATAGAGCTAGCTCTATTGACCCGTCAAGAGTTTGGGTCTCTAATAGAGCTACCTCTAATCTAGCAAGGGGGTTCGGTGAGTAACGAGGGCAACGCCCAAACGTGTGCGGCGTGCAACGGGCGTGGTTGGTACTGGGTGTCGCCCCTGGCCGCCCTGCTGACCATGGGGCGCGGCTCCGGGCATGAGCCGAAGCGGCGGCGAGAGCCCTGCTCCGCGTGCCGTAAGGGTGACCGGGCCGGGGTGGCGTAACCCAAAGAGCTGCGGGACTGGCGGCGGGGTGTGGGCGGTCGTGTTCGGTCGACTCCCCCGCGTCGGCCTGGGCGGCGGAAACGGCTGTTCCCCCCGCCGCTGGTCCCGCGTCCATGGAGGTGAACGGGCGTGGGTGGATCGATCTGTCGCGAGTGCGATGGGGCCTGGCTTGGGGCGACTCGCGCTCTGGTCGGCCTGATGGAAGAACGCGACTTTTGCACCGTGGTCACGGGACAGGGCGTCGTGGTCGTCTGGAATCCGGCTGCGGAACCTGACTACTACCCCGAGTCGCCGGATGGTCCCGGTGAGCTGCGAGGTCCCGCGCTGTGGCAGGAGGTGCGGACGGGGCGCCGGGCCGCTGGGGATCTGTGGTGGTTCTGGGTCTGGGCGGGAGCGGACGGAGAGCTTCCGGAGCTGGAGCCGCTGTGCCCAATGGAGGAAGTCGAGACGGCGGCCAATCGGCTGGCGGTCGTCCTGGCGGTGCCGTTTGCTGAGGCGTCACCCGGGATCGCGTGATGGGCTATTCCTGGGAGTTCAACGTCTCGGGGGATGGGACTTGGGGGCCAACTGCTTCTAGGCCCGGTGACGCGCGGCAGGCGGCGCCGGGTCTTGAGGGGGATTTCGGGACGCACGTGGTTTGGCATGGGGAGCACACCGGTACGTGGTGGGCGCTGGTGTGGTTGGAGCGGGGGCCTCGTCTGCTGGAGGCTGCCAGTGCCGAGGAACTCCAGGAAGCGCTGAAGCAGGCGGCCACCTGGCCGTGGCCTGGGGTGGGAAACCGCCGGTTGGGGCCCTAGTGGGGGTGTGACAACGCGGGGAGCTGCATGGTTTGCTGGTGCTCTCGTGTTGTCGAGTGGTTGGCAGGCTGTGATGGTGGATGACTCCATGTACGCCCCCAAGTACGTCCGGATCATGGAGACGCTCCGCGCCCGGATCAAGGACGGGACCTA
>NZ_WOFH01000012.1 GCF_009733595.1 Actinomadura litoris
AGAGGGAAACACCCGGTCCCATCCCGAACCCGGAAGTTAAGCCTCTCAGCGCCGATGGTACTGCATGGGGGACTGTGTGGGAGAGTAGGACGCCGCCGGACTCATTGTTGGAAAGGGCCCCGCCTCACGGCGGGGCCCTTTCTCATTTCTGCGGTATTCGCGTGCGGCTCAGATCTCGTCGCCCGACAGCACGGTGTTCGCGTCCACGATCCGGTACGCGTAGCCCTGTTCGGCGAGGAAGCGCTGCCGGTGGGCGGCGTAGTCCTGGTCCAGGGTGTCGCGGGCCACGACGGCGTAGAACCGCGCTCCCTGGCCGGACGCCTTGGGCCGCAGCAGCCGTCCGAGGCGCTGGGCCTCCTCCTGGCGGGAGCCGTAGGCCCCCGACACCTGGACGGCGACCGTCGCCTCGGGAAGGTCGATGGAGAAGTTCGCGACCTTCGAGACCACCAGGACGCTGAGCTCGCCGGAGCGGAAGGCGTCGAAGAGCCGTTCGCGTTCGCGGACGCGGGTCTCGCCCTTGATGACGGGGGCGTCCAGCAGCGCGCCGAGTTCGTCGAGCTGGTCGATGTACTGGCCGATGACGAGGGTCTGCTCGCCGCGGTGCCGGTCGACGAGGGCCTGGACGAGCTTGGTCTTGGTGTCGGTGGTCGCGCAGAAGCGGTAGCGCTCCTCGGGCTCGGCGGTCGCGTAGGCGAGGCGCTCGGAGTCGGTGAGGGTGACGCGGACCTCGACGCAGTCGGCCGGCGCGATCCAGCCCTGCGTCTCCATGTCCTTCCAGGGCGCGTCGTAGCGCTTGGGGCCGATGAGGGAGAAGACGTCGCCCTCGCGCCCGTCCTCGCGGACGAGGGTGGCGGTGAGGCCGAGGCGGCGGCGGGCCTGGAGGTCGGCGGTCATCCGGAAGATGGGGGCGGGCAGGAGGTGGACCTCGTCGTAGACGACCAGGCCCCAGTCGCGGGCGTCGAAGAGTTCGAGGTGGGCGTAGGCGCCCTTCCGGCGCGTGGTCATGATCTGGTAGGTGGCGATCGTGACCGGGCGGATCTCCTTCTTCGTGCCGGTGTACTCGCCGATCTCGTCCTCGGTGAGGGAGGTGCGGCGGAGGAGCTCCTGCTTCCACTGGTGGGCGGAGACGGTGTTGGTGACGAGGATCAGCGTGGTGGCCTGGGCGCGGGCCATGGCGGTGGCGCCGACGATGGTCTTGCCGGCGCCGCAGGGCAGGACGACGACGCCGGAGCCGCCGTGCCAGAACGCGTCGGCGGCGTCGCGCTGGTAGGAGCGCAGCTCCCAGCCGTCCTCGGCGAGGGAGATCGGGTGGGCCTCGCCGTCGACGTATCCGGCGAGGTCCTCGGCGGGCCAGCCGAGCTTGAGCAGGGCCTGCTTGAGGGCGCCGCGCTCGCTCGGGTGGACGGCGACGGCGTCCGCCCCGATCCGGTCGCCGATCATGCCCTTGATCTTCTTGGCGCGCAGCACCTCCTCCAGGACGGCGCGGTCGGAGGAGGACAGCACGAGCCCGGACGTCGGGTGCTTCTCCAGCCGCAGCCGCCCGTACCGGGCCATGGTGTCGGCGACGTCCACGAGGAGGGCGTGCGGGACGGGGTAGCGGGAGAAGCGCAGCAGGGTGTCGACGACCTGTTCGGCGTCGTGTCCTGCGGCTCGGGCGTTCCAGAGGGCGAGCGGCGTCACGCGGTAGGTGTGGACGTGTTCGGGCGCCCGTTCGAGTTCGGCGAACGGCGCGATTTCCTTGCGGCACGCGTCGGCCTGCTCGTGGTCGACCTCAAGCAGGAGGGTTTTGTCGGACTGGACGATGAGCGGACCGTCGGACACGTGGAAGCAGCCCCCCGTCAGGGATCGGTGGTGGATACCCGCCGCTGCACGCTACCCGAGGCGTGCCGGCGCGGCGGCCTCTTCGTCAACCGCCGCCGCCCGGCGAATCTTCCCGGGCGCCCCGCCCGACCTGCGTGTTCGGCCGGGTGTCAGACGCCGGTGGTGGAGCCGTAGTCGGGTTCGGCGCTGGCGATGAGGAGGATGTAGAGGATCACACCGATGATCCCCAGGACGATGGACGCGGCGAACAGGATCCAGCTCCACATCGTCAGTCTGCGGGCCGACTCGGGGTCGGTCTGGACGCGCCCCATCGCGACCGCGGCGAGGACGACGCCGGGGATCGCGAGGACGTTGCAGCAGGTCACGACCCCGATGATGTTGCAGATCAGCGCCGCGATGGTGGAGCCGCTGCTGCTCGGCGCGTGGGGGACGCCGGGTGGTCCGTAGCCGGGCTGTCCGTAACCGTAGCCGTATCCGGGCGGGGGCTGGCCGTAGGGGTTGCCGGACGCCCCGTATCCGCCGGCGTCCCAGCCGGCAGTCCCGCCGTAGGGGTCCTCCCAGCCAGGCGGCGGATTCCCTCCGTAGCCGCTCACAGGCGGCCTCCCCTCATTGCGCGATCGTCGGCCGATGCCGAGTCGAGGGTGGCACGTTACCGGTCCGGTACGTCACCCCGTTTGACACTCCGGGTGCTTCGCCGGTTCCATCCGGCCGAAGCCGGCCGTGCCCCGCATATCCGGGGCGTCAGGCGGCGGGGTCGTCGTCCAGTTCGGAGACGCCGGTGATGCGGTGCAGCGCGAACCGGTGCACGGCGGCGCGGGTGGCGTCGAAGCCGGTGAGGAAGCCGCCCTCGACGCGGACGGGTTCCACGATGCGGCTGGACGCCTGGCCCTGCTGGTCGAGGTAGCCGATCCAGACGCGGCCGCCGCGTTCGACGGCGGCGCGGAGCCGCTCGATGGTCGCGATCGCGGGGGAGCGCGGCGGGTCGCCGGCGGGCGTTTCCGCGCGGAGCCTGGCCTGTTCGGCGCCGTGCCGGGACGCCTCGTCGCCCGCGCGCAGCGCCCGCACGGCCGCGGAGATCATCGTGTCGTCCGCGGTCTCGCCCGGACGGACCCGGACGATCTCGGCGGTGGGCGGCGGCTCGGAGCGCTGCGCGTCCGGCCGGGTCACGATCACGCCGCCGCCGGGGGACTCGGCGACCGGCGCGAGACCCATCGCGCGGAAGCCGTCGAGCAGGTCGGCGCGGTGCAGGCTCGACGCGAGGACGGTGGGCGCGAGCCGGTGCAGGCGCAGCGGGTCGGAGCGGCGGTCGGCGAGGATCTCGTCGAGCGTGGCGGAGGAGTCGGTCCTGACGTAGGACGCGAGGGTCCCGACACGCAGGTGCCCGTGGCGGCGGGCGACGTCGTCGATCAGGTAGGTGAGCGGCTGCGGCAGCGGCGTCGCGGAGTGCCGGGCGAGCAGGTCGGTGACGTCCGCGGCGGTGCGGCCCGCGTCCAGCGCCCGCCGGAGCGACTCGGGCGTGAACCGGTAGACGGTCGCGCCGCCGGTGGACTCCACGTCGGCGGCGAGCGCCAGCTCCCGCGACAGCTCGGTGACCAGCGGGCCGGGCGCGATCGCGGTCAGGTCGGCCTGGATGACGATCTTGTCGATGGGCGCGGGGAGGTATTTCTCCAGGACGGGTTCGGGGTCGTCGCCGGCGAGCAGGTCGCGGGCGAAGGGGGCCAGCTCGCCGAACCCGGTGAGGCCGAGCACGGCGGCCTCGCGCAGCGTCCAGCCGAGCAGCCGGTCCCTGGCGGGGCCGCCCCGGCGGGGGCGCAGCCACGCCACCCGGGCGCGCAGCGTGTCGGCGTCGACGGCCACGCCCGGGCCCGCTCCGGCGAGCACCTCCAGGGTCGTCCGGCGGACGGCGGGAGCGCTGCCGCGCACCATCGCCTCGCTCAGCGCGTTGATCAGCCGGTCGCGGTCGTCGCGCTCCCCGGCGAGCCCGGCGGCGCGGTCGGACTTCAGCCAGCCGCGCGCCAGCTCGGTCCAGCGGCCGGGGGTGTCGCGCATCAGCCACAGGTCGTAGGCGGGGGTCGGCAGCCACTCGCCGTCCAGGTCGCCGCTGCGGGTGAGCAGGCCCGCCGCGTAGGCGACCTCGGCGAGCAGCGCGGCCTTCCACTCCGGGACGTCCAGCAGCGTCGCGGCGGCGCGCAGGTCGCGGACGGCGAGGCCGCCGCTGCGCAGCACGGGCGGCGGGTCGAGGCCCCACCGCTCCAGCAGCTCCTCGATGAGCCGGACGGCGTTGAACGCCTCCCCCGCGGCGGCCCGCACCACCATGTCCTCGCGGCGCGGCGCGGGCTGCGCTCCGCCCGCGCCCGAGGTCAGCGGCGGCGGGGTGGCGGACACGTCCTGGAAGAGGCGTCCGCCGCGCAGGTGGAGGGCGATCTCGCGGGGGAGGGTGACCGTGCGGTCGTCCTCGGCGGCGAGCAGGCCGCGCGCGAGCAGCGCCTCGATCGGGGTGGTGGCGGTGCCGATCCGGACGGGACGGCGCGCGTCGGCGACGCGTCCGACGGGCGGCCCCCACATGAGCTGTTCGAGGGCGGCGCGGGCGTCCGGGCCGGCGTCCTCGATCAGGGGGCCGGGGTCGTCCAGCAGTTCGGCGAGGCGGCGCAGCAGCCGGCCGGAGTCGGCGAAGCCGCGCGGCGCCTCGCCCTCCAGGTCGGTGACCAGCGCGCCGAGCCGCTCGGCCGAATAGCCCGCGAAGACCTCCTGGACGGGCGGCCCGAGCCCCGCCGGATGCGGCAGGCCCTGCCGGAGGCCCGGGGCGGTGGCCGGGCGGTCCTCGCCCCACACCAGCCCGAACCGGCGGAGCGTGCCGAGCGCCGCCTCGACCTCGCCGGAGGTGGCCTCCAGCGCGGCGGCGAGCGCGTCCGGCTCCACGGGCGGCGGCAGGACGAGCAGCGCCTCCAGCAGCGCGAGGTTGAAGCGGTCGAGCCGGTCGAGCGCCCGGGAGATCGCGGCGGGCGTGGCGGCGCGGGCGGCGAGCGCGGTCAGGTCGGCGGGGACGGGCGCGAGGAGTTCCGGGCGCGCGGACAGCAGCGCGCGAAGGTCGTCGTCCCCTCGCGCGCGCAGCCAGTCCGCGTAGGTCTCCATGCGTTCCCCAACCTTAGGTGCCGTGCGGCCCGTGCCGTGCGCCGCGCGTCACCGCGCATCCGACACCGGGCCCCATCAGCGTAGGAGCACGAACGTGCTGGGTGTTACGCGCGTCCGTCCGCCGGTCGGGGGAAACGCCGGGCGGGGGTCAGGACGCGGGCGTGCGCGCCGCGGTCACCAGCCCGAGCCCGAGCCGCGCCCAGCTCCGCACGAACCGCTGCTCGTCGACGCGCGCCGGCGGCTCGTACATCGACTCGGTCGCCAGCCAGTAGTTGACGACCGCGCCGCCGAGGACGGCCGCGACCGCGGGCCAGTCCTCGTCGGCGCCGAGAAGTTCCGGCTGGGCGGACAGCCAGGCCGCGATGCCGTCGTAGAGCGGGTTGACGATGCCCTCGCGCATCTCCGCGACGAGGTTCGGGAACTGGTCGAGGTCGCGGAACAGCACCCGGATCAGGTCCTGCTCCTCGCGCATCTTCGCCAGCCCGGCCTGGCACGTCATCCGCAGCCGGGTCTCCAGCGGGCGGTCGGCGAAGGCGGTCGCGTGCGCGAGCGCGTCGCCGACCTGCCGCCGCGTCCGCTCGATGTGCTCGCGGACGGCGGCGGTGAGCACCTCCTCCTTGGACCGGAAGTGCCGGTAGAGGCCGCCCGCGCCCGGGGAGAGCCCCGCGGCGGCCTCGATCTCGGCGACCGAGGTGGCCGCGTAGCCCCGGTCGGCGAACAGCCGCAGCGACTCGACCACGATCCGCTCGCGGGTAGACGTCGTCATGGTGATGAATTCCTCCGCGAGAACAGTAAGGCATCGCCGACCTGCGAGTCCCTGCCCGCCGCCCGGCGCGCCCGAATCGGTGATCTGTCTCGCTCCGGGCCTGGGGCGACTAGAGTTCTGTGCTCTGCGCCCCGTAGCCGAAGGGGCGTCGCCGGAAGGGTCGACGGATGTTCGTTTCTCCACGGAAGGCGGGCCCCGGGGTCTTCCTCCCCGAGGAGTTCGTGGTCCCCACGCTCGTCGCCGGGGCACGCTTCCAGATCCGCCCGATCACGGTGTCGGACGTGGTCAAGGACTACGGCGCGGTGATCGGCAGCCTCGGACGGCTGGCCGGGCGGTTCGGCCCCGAGTGGGGCTGGCCCGGCGATGAGTTCACCTTCGAGCAGGCGCTCATCGACGTCGCCTGGCTGCAGAAGGAAGGCCAGCTCAGGCGGTCCTTCAGCTACGTCGTGATCACACCGGACGGGGAGCGCCAGCTCGGCCGGATCCACGTCGCCCCCTCCGACACCCCCGACGCCGACGCGGTCGTCGTGTTCTGGGTCCGCGCCGACGAGGAGAACTCCGCGCTGGAGAAGGAGCTCGACGTGTTCGTCCGCGAATGGGTCACGACGGCATGGCCCTTCGAGACCGTCCGTTTCCCGGGACGCGAAGGCGACTGACCGGCGGCGGCCAGGTGAGGGTTTCCTGACCTTCCGGTAGGGGGTGTCCGTTTCGGCGCTCCCGGTGGCGGGTCAGCGGAGGCGGCGGAGGGCGCCGACGGCGGCCCGGCCGGCGAGCAGGTAGACCAGGCCGGCGAGCCCGTAGTTGACCGCGATCTCCGCCTTGGCGTTCGAGGGCTGGAAGACGTCCTTGAACTCCCAGGCCAGGCCGTGCGCGCGGGCCCCGGCCCAGCGGACGATCTCGTTGCCGGGGTTGGCCTCGAACGCCGTGAACACGATGTGGGCGGCGAGGATCGCCACGACGACCGTCGTGGCGATCGAGACGGCGGCCGCGACCAGGTCCACGGCGCGCCGCCGGACGGCGGCCCCCCGGATCCTGAACCGCGCGCGCCGCGCGGACGGCTCGCGCTTGGCCGAGGGTTCGCGCCCGGCGGAGGGTTCGCGTCCGGCGGAGGGTTCGCGTCCGGCGGAGGGTTCGCGTCCGGCGGAGGGTTCGCGTCCGGCCGGCGGCTCGCGCTCGGCGGACGGCGCGGTCTCGGCGGGCGAGGGGCGGCCGAGCGGCGGCCGGGGGCCGACGGAGGTCGCCCGCGCGGCGGGCGCCGTGCCCGGTTCGGGCGCCGGTTCGGGGCCGGGCACCGGATCGGTGGCGGGCGCCGGTTCGGGGGCGGGTCGGGGTTCGGTCATGGGGCTCTCCTGGACGGGGCCGGTCGGGCCGCCCTTGGGTCTCCGGTGGGGTGTTCCAGCCCTCTGTTTTCCCTGGTCAGGCGGTTTGTGCGGGGGAGGTCGGGTATATCGGCCATACGGGTGGCCGTCCTCGCCGATCGGGCAGGCCAGTTCCGGTCGGCGGGAAAAACGGCGGCGCCTGCGTGAGAAGGTCCCCGCGCTCTCCTACTCGGATCCCGTCGCATCGCCACTACCGGGAGGGCGCGGGTCCTCGCGTTCGGGCCCCTCCGGCCCGCCCCGGCGCCTTCGGCGCGGGTGCGCGGCTTTTCCATCATGACCGACCTTTACCCTGTGTGGCGTGCCGGAACTGTCCTCTTCGCGAATCCGCCCGTCCGTGCCGACCGGCGGCGTGCCCGCCGTCGGCTTCGACCTCGACCTGACGCTGGCCGACACCCGCGCGGGGATCAGCGCGGTGTACGCGGCGCTCGCCGCCGAGACCGGCGTCGCCATCGACACCGCGCAGGTCGTCCGGCGGATCGGGCCGCCGCTGGAGGTGGAGCTCGCGTACTGGTTCCCGCCCGGCGACGTCCCGGCGATGGCGGCACGGTACCGGGCGATGTACGCCGATGTGGCCGTTCCGGCGACCGTGGTCATGCCGGGCGCGGTCGCGGCGCTGGAGGCGGTCCGGGCGCGCGGCGGGCGGATCGTCGTGGTGTCCGGGAAGAACCAGGCCGACACCGAGCGGACCGTCCGCTACCTCGGGCTGGAGGTGGACGCCGTGGTCGGCGGCCTGTTCGGCGCCGACAAGGGGGTCGCGCTCCGCGAGCACGGCGCCCGCGCCTACATCGGCGACCACACGGGTGACGTGGACGCCGCGCGGGCGGCGTCGGCGGTGTCGGTCGCGGTCGCGACCGGCTCGTTCGACTCCGCCGCCCTGAGCGCCTACGGGGCCGACGTCGTCCTGCCGGACCTGCGCCCCTTCCCCGGCTGGCTGGACGGCTTCCGGCTCGGCTGATCCACCGGCGGATATTCGTGTTCACCGGGTCGTGGCGAGGCACTAATCTTGGGGCCAATTCATGACGATTACCAGACGAGGTCTCCGGTGCCGACTGGCAAGGTCAAGTGGTACGACCCCGACAAGGGTTTCGGCTTCCTCACCCGCGACGACGGCGGTGAGGTCTTCGTGCACTCCTCGGCCCTGCCGGGCGGGGTGACGACGCTCAAGCCCGGCCAGCGCATCGAGTTCGGGGTGGTCGAGGGGCGGCGCGGGCAGCAGGCGCTGTCGGTGCGGGTCCTGGACACCCTGCCGTCGGTCGAGAAGACCATCGCCAAGCAGCGCCGCAAGAAACCCGACGAGATGGTCCTGATCACCGAGGACCTGATCAAGCTGCTGGACGGGATCTCCACCACCTACCGGCGGGGCAAGCACCCGGCCCCGGCCGAGGCGAAGAAGATCGCGACGGTGCTCCGCGCGGTCGCCGACGACCTGCACCCCTGACCCCGGGGTCCGCGCTCAGGTGCGGACCTCCGGGGGATGCGCGCCGTCGAGCGGGGGGTGCCCCTGGTGGTGCTCCCGGCGGCGGCGGCCGTCGGCGCGGCGCGAGACCAGCAGCGCGAACGCCAGCGCGAGGGCGGCGGCGACGACGGCCATCGCGACCCGGCCGTCCGCGATGATCGACATGCCGAGGCCGAGCATGCCGCCGATCACCCAGGCGAGCTGGTGCAGGGTCTCGGAGACCGCGAACGTGGACGAGCGCATCTCCTCGCCGATCTCGCGCTGGACGACCGCGTCCATCGACAGCTTGCCGAGGACCTGGCCGAGACCGGCCGCCAGCGCCACCGCGAGCGCCGCCCACAGCCCGAAGAACGCGGCGGAGACGGCGGTGACCACGGTGACGGCGCCGAGCGTCGCCGAGACGATCAGCCGGGGCGCGCGGGCCTTCATGTAGGCGCCGAGCGCCGTCCCGGCGAGGCCGCCCGCGCCCGCGAACGCCGCCAGCATCCCCAGCGCGAGGTTGTGGGAGACGGGGTCGAACCGCTCCTGGCGCAGCAGGAACGCCAGGTAGAGGATCAGGAAGCCGGAGAACGCGCGCAGCACGGAGTTCGCCAGCATCGCCTCGACGACCGCCGGGCCGAGGCGCGGGAACACCCGCCACTGCGGTTTGTCCTCGTCGGCGGCGGGGCGCCCGCCCGGGGCCTCCCCGCCCGGACGGCCGGACGCCGACTCCGCCGCCAGCTCGCTCTCGGGGGTGTCGACGTGGCCCGGCAGCCGCATCGTGAACACGACGCCGAGCAGGAACACCAGCGTCGCGATGCGCAGCGTCCAGTCGGCCCCGGCGAACGCGGTGATCCCGGCGGCGATCGGCGCGGTGACGGTCGCGGCGATCAGCCCGGTGAACGAGGCGCGCGCGTTGGCGGTCACGAGCGTGATCTGGTCGGGCAGGACGCGGGGCGTCACCGCCGCCCGCAGCACCCCGAACGCCTTGGACAGCACCAGCACGCCGAACGCGGCGGGCAGGAACGTGACCTCGTCGCTGTGCAGGACGGCGCCCGCCATCGCCCAGCACAGCAGGCCCCGGATGACGAACGAGCTGGCGATCGCGTACCGGCGGACGTGCCGCGTCCGGTCGAGAGCCGGTCCGATCAGCGGCGCCACGAGGGCGAACGGCGCCATCGTCACCAGCAGGTAGAGGGCGACCTGGCCGCGCGCCTGGTGGACGTCCAGCCCGAAGAACAGGGACCCGGCGAGCGCGACCGCCACCAGCGCGTCGCCGGCGGAGTTCACCGCCGCCGCCTCGACCAGGCTGCCGAGGCCGCTGCGCCCGGCGCCGTGCGCGTGGGTGACGCGGCGGGTGAGGCCGCCCGTCCGCAGCGCGGCCGAGCGCACGCCGCGCAGTGCCCGCGCCGCGCCGCCGGCACCGGCGCGCGCCGACCGCCCGATCGGGTGGGACCGGTCTCCCATTGCGGCTTGATCTCCCCAGGTGCTCGTGCGCGGGCCCGCTGCCCGCGGTCTTCGTCGAGGTGGGCCGTCGGAGTGGCTCAACTGAGGGTACGTTCCCTTCTTCGCGCCCGGCTCACCTCCGCAGGATCGGGCGCTGCGAACCTTTCGGGTGGTGCTTACGGAGGCCGTTCGGGCCGGTCACGGACCGTGTCGTGCCCGGCCACGTCCCGGGATGCGCGAGAATTGACGTGTGAGCCCACTGCGCCAGACCAGCCCCGCGCGATCCGCCGCCGCGCGCACCGCCGCCGGGCCCGCCCGCCGTGCCCGGACCCCTGCCGTCGACGCCGCCTGCGCCGAGGCCGTGGACCTCGCCCGCGAGGCCGCCGAGGAGACCTCCCATCCGGCGCCGGTCGGGGAGCATCTCGGCCTGCGCCCCGAGGGCGACCGCGTGGTCACGCACTACTTCGAGGCGCTCGACCCGGCCTACGCGGGATGGCGCTGGGCGGTCACCGTGACCCGCGCGTCCCGCGCGAAGAACGTGACCGTGAGCGAGTGCGTGCTGCTGCCCGGCGACGACGCGCTGCTCGCGCCGCCGTGGGTGCCGTGGCTGGAGCGGCTGCGGCCGGGCGACCTCGGCCCCGGTGACCTGCTGCCGACCGCGCCGGACGATGTCCGGCTCGTCCCCGGGTACACCGAGGTCGACGACGCGGTCGAGCGGGAGGCGGCCTGGGAGCTGGGCCTCGGCCGCGTGCGGGTGCTCTCGCGCGAGGGCCGCGACGAGGCCGCCGCGCGCTGGTACGACGGCGTCGCCGGCCCCCGCGCCTCGATCGCCGCCTCCGCGCCCGCGCAGTGCTCCACCTGCGGGTTCTTCGTGGCGCTGGCCGGTGAGCTGCGGCAGGTCTTCGGCGTGTGCGCCAACGAGTACGCCCCCGACGACGGCCGCGTGGTTTCGGCCGACCACGGCTGCGGCGCCCACTCCGAGGCGGTGTCGATCCCGGCCGCCTCCGAGCACGGCCCCCCGATCATCGACGAGCTGGGCTACGACGTCGTCCCGGCGGGCGCCCCGGCGGCCGAGGAGGCCGAACTCCAGGACGAGGAGGCCCTCGGCCACAGCTGAGTCTGTGGCTTTCACGGGGGTGAGGGAGAGGCCGGTGGGCGAGGTTCCGGATCCGTTCGGCGCGCGGGGACTGCGGGAGCGGGTGCTGCGGGCCTGGGCGGAGTCGCCCGCGCGGTTCCGCGAGGACGCCAACACCGAGGAGGACCACGCCCTCGGCGGCTACCGCGACCGCGTCGTGGTGGAGCTGGCCCAGAACGCCGCCGACGCCGCCGCGCGCGCGTCGGTGCCCGGGCGGCTGCGGCTGACGCTGCGCGGCGGGGTGCTGGAGGCGGCGAACGCCGGGGCGCCGCTGGACGCGGCGGGCGTCGAGGCGCTGTCGACGCTCCGCGCGTCCGCCAAGCGGGGCGAGGCGGGCGCGGTCGGCCGGTTCGGCGTCGGGTTCGCGGCCGTCGTGGCGGTCACCGACAATCCCCTGATCACCTCCGCCGGGGGCGGGGTGGAGTGGTCGGCGGAGCGGGCGCGGGAGCTGGTGGCCGGGGTCCCGTCGCTGGCGGCGGAGCTCGGGCGGCGGTCCGGGCACGTGCCGCTGCTGCGGTTGCCGTTCGCGCTGACCGGGTCCCCGCAGATCCCCGAGGGATTCGACACCGTCGTCCGGCTGCTGTTGCGGGCGGAGGCCGTGGACGGGGTGCGGCGGCAGTTGGAGCAGGTCGGTCCCGCGCTGATGCTGGCCCTGCCCGCGCTGGAGCGCGTGGAGGTCGACGCCGACGGGGACGTCCGGACGGTCACCGCCGAGCACGGCCCCCGGGGCACCGTCACTATCGACGGCGCCGTCTGGCATACGGCCGAGGCGCACGGGGCCGTTTCGCCGGAGCTTCTCGCTGACCGTCCCACGGAGGAGCGGGCCCGGGGCGTATGGCAGGTGCGGTGGGCCCTCCCCGAGGGAGGTCTGCCCCAGGGGACGCCCGCGGTGGTGCATGCGCCGACGCCCAGTGACGAACGCCTCGACCTGCCCGCGCTCCTCATAGCGTCGTTCCCGCTCGCCCCCGACCGGCGCCATGTCGCGCCCGGTGGGCTGACCGACTTCCTCGTGGACCGTGCGGCGGAGACCTACGAGCGGCTCATGGAGGGGCGCGCGGCGACGCCGCGCCTGCTGGAGCTCGTCCCCACGCCGATCGGGGCGGGGGAGCTGGACGGGCGGATCAGGCGGGCCGTCCTCGGGCGGCTGCCCGACGCGCCGCTGCTGCCGCACCGCGCGCGGGGCCGCGACATGGTCGCGGTGGACGCGCCGTCCCCGTTCGTGGAGCTGCTGTCGGAGGACGGCGTGCTCGCCGGACTGCTGCCGCCGGAGTGGCCCGCGCGGAGCCCGGCGCTGGCGGCGCTCGGCGTCCGGCGGGTCGAGTTGGCGGACGTCGTCGACGAGCTGGCCGCTGTGGAGCGCGAACCGGCGTGGTGGCGCCGGGTGTACGAGGCGCTCGCCGGGGCCGCCACGGACGCTCTGGGGGCCCTCCCGGTGCCGCTGGCGACCGCGAAGGGCGACGCGGCGGCGGGGCGGACGGTCCGCGGCCCGCGCGGGCTGCTGATCGCCGACGGGGTCGACCCGGCGGGCCTGGGCGCGCTGGGCCTGCGGTTCGTCCACCCCGAGGCCGTCCATCCGCTGCTGCCGAGGCTCGGCGCGGTCGAGGCGGGGCCCCGCGCCGTGCTGGCCGATCCGGCGGTGCGGGCGGCCGTGGAGGACTCGCTCGACGCCGAGGATCCCGACGCGGTCGCCGAGGCGGTGCTGGGGCTCGTCGGCGCCGCGCGCCTGGACCCGGGTGAGGAGCCCTGGCTCTCCGCCCTCGCGCTCCCGGCCGAGGACGGCGAGCACGACCCCGCGGGGGAGCTGCTGCTCCCGGAGAGCCCGCTGCGCGCCCTCATGGCCGGCGACGCGCCGTTCGGCGTCGTGGACGGCGCGACCCTGGAGCGCTGGGGCACCGAGACGCTCGTCGCGGTGGGCGTCCTGGACGGGTTCGCCCTGGCGCGCGAGGAGGACGTGAACCTGCCGGGCCTGGCCGACGAGGCCGAGACCCTGCACCTCGACGACGAGGACCGGTGGGCCGAGGACGTGCTCGCCCGCATCGGCCCGCAGGACCTGCCGCCGGTCGTCCCGGAGTTCCAGGCCGTCCGCGACCTGGAGCTGGTCGAGGACTGGCCCGCCGCCCTGCGCCTCCTGGCGCGGCCGCCGTGGCGGGCGGCGATCGTCGAGCCCGCGCATGCGATGTCCTACGACGGGCGCCGCGTCTCCGTCCCGTCCTATACGGCGTGGTGGCTGAGCCGCCACCCCGTCCTGGACGGGCGCAGGCCGGGCCGGTACCGCCTCCCGGGGGACGACGACGCGCTCGCGGGGCTGTACGACGCCGCGCCGGAGGGACTGGACGAGCGGCTGCTCCTGGCGTTGGGCGTCCGCACGTCCCTGCTGGATCTGCTGGACGAACCCGGGGGCGCGCAGGAGCTTCTCGACAGGCTCTCCGATCCCGAGCGGCACGTCGGCCGCGCCCAGTTGGGCGGCCTCTGGACCGCCCTGGCCGACGCGCCAGAGGTCACCGTGGAACCGCCGGGCCGCGTCCGCGCCGTGGTCGGCGACGAGGTCGTGGTCGCGGACGCCCTGGACACGTTCGTGCTGGACCGGCCCGACGTCCTGCCGCTGCTGACCGGATCGCCCCTGGTCATCGCCGCGCACGGACGCGACGCCAGGCTCGCCGACCTCCTGGACCTGCCCCCGGCGAGCGCCGAGGTCGCGGGCGACGTCGGGTCGGCGGGGGAGGAGCGGGACGTGCCGCCGGAGGTCCTCGCCGTCCTGCCGGACGCGCCGCCGGTGTACGTGGCGCACGAACGCCTCGTCGTGGACGGTGTGGACGTCCCCTGGTGGACGGCGGACGGCGGCGTGCACGCGAGCGGCCTGGCCGGGCTCGCCCGCGCCCTCGCCTGGACGAGCGGCGCCTGGGAGGACCGCCTGCTGGCCGAGGCCGTCCTGCGCGACCCCGCGGCCCTGCCCGTCCTGCTGGCCGAGGCCGAGCTGGAGCCCTAGCCGGCCTTCGTCCCGCGTTCGGCGTCGGTCCCGCGTTCGGCGGCGGCCCGTTCCTCCTGCCGGGCGCGGCCCGCCTGGAGGCGGGGGGTGTACCACATGCCGAACAGGCCGATCGCGATCCCGGCGACGCACACCCACAGCCACCAGCGGTCGCCGGACGGCAGCCGGACGATCAGCAGCACGACCAGCGCCACCGCCCAGGCGGCGGTGCCCGCGGCGGCGATGCGGACGTCGTTGGTCCGCATCGGCGGCGGGTCCGGGAGGCGCGGTCGGGTCATGGGGATCAGGTTACGCGGGCGGTGCGGTGGGGGAGCCCTCCGGTGACCATGGTGATGAGCAGTTCGTAGCTCGCCTCCAGGTCCTCGGGCAGGCCGAATCCGCCCGCCGCCTCAAGGACGGCGAAACCGTGCACGGACGAGCGCAGGCACCGGGCCGCGTGGACGAGCGCGGACCCCTCCAGGTCGTAACCGCGCAGGACGGCGAGGATGACGCCCAGGAGCCGCTCCCCGGCGGCGTCCACCTTCCCCAGGGGCTCGGCGGACTGCTCCATGGAGGCGTAGCGGCCCGGGTGCTCCACGACGTAGGAGCGGTAGGCGCGCATCACGGCGCGTACGGCGTCGTCTCCGGAGCGTCCCAGGGCGGCCTCGCCGAGACGTTCCGTAAGCTCTTCCATCACCCGGACCGTCATCAGAAGTCGCAACTCGGCCAGGTTACGGACATGCTTATAGAGGGAGGGCGTCGCGACCCCGGCCCTCCCCGCCACCGCGGCCAGCGTGAGGGCACCGGGGCCCTCGGCGTCCACGATGGCGATGGCGGCGTCCACGACCGCGTCCGGTGACAGACCTGCGCGCGGCAATCCAACCTCCTTAATAGCGATAGCTATAAAGCTAATAAAGTTAGCCTGAACTGTCAAGGATGCTGGAGGGGCGAGCATGGACCTTGGAGAGCGATGACGATGACCACGCCGACGACCGGCGGACCCGCGGCGTCCGTCCCCGGGCTGGCCGAGCAGCTGCGCATCTCGATCGCGCGGCTGTCCCGGCGGCTGCGCACGCTGCGCTCCGCGCCGGGGGACCACGTCCCCGGCCCGCTGTCGCTCACCCAGTTCGCCGCGCTCGCCGCGATCGAGCGGCACGGCTCGATGACCCCGCGCGAGCTGGCCGACCACGAGAAGGTCCAGCCGCCCTCGATGACCCGCGTCATCGCGTTCCTGGAGGAGCGCGGGCTCGTGGTGCGCAGCCCGCACCCGACCGACGGCCGCCAGGCCGTGCTGAGCGCGACCGAGGCCGGCGCGACCCTGCTGCGCGAGGAGCGGCGCCGCAAGGAGGCGTGGCTGTCGCGGCGGCTCGGCGAGCTGACCGAGGTCGAGCGCGAGATCCTCCGCCAGGCCGCCCCGATCATCGACAAGCTCAGCAGGTCCTGACATGTCATACATGTCTCTCTTGCCGGAATAGCCGTGCCGTGATTATCGTTAGCCTTGATAATGACTTTGGCTAACGATGATCCAGGGAGCACGACCGGGGCCGCCGCGGGCGGCCCCGGAGGCGTCACGCTCCGAAGCCGGGCTCCCGGCGTGACGCCGGGAACGCTCCAACGGATCGACACCGGGCCCGTTCCCCCACAAGAACCCCCCGCCCCCGATCACGAGACCGAGCCTTCCACCGCCGAGCCTTCCGCCGCCGAGCTTCCCGCCACCGAGGCTTCCACCGCCGAGCCGTCGGCGGCCGAGACCGGAGGCATGTTCCGGTCCCTCAGCAACCGCAACTACCGGCTGTTCAGCGCCGGGCAGGTCGTCTCCAACACCGGCACCTGGATGCAGCGCGTCGCGCAGGACTGGCTCGTCCTCGACCTCGCGCACGGCAGCGGCACCGCGCTCGGCATCACCACCGGCCTCCAGTTCCTGCCGATGCTGCTGTTCGGCCTGTGGGGCGGGGTGATCGCCGACCGCTACTCCAAGCGCCGCGTGCTGATGCTCACGCAGGTGTCGATGGGCGCGCTCGCGCTCGTCCTCGGCGTCCTCGCGGTCACCGGCAGCGCGCAGGTCTGGCACGTCTACGTGCTGGCGTTCGGGCTCGGCGTCGCGACCGTCGTCGACAACCCGACCCGGCAGGCGTTCGTGGTCGAGATGGTCGGCCGCCGCGACCTGCCCAACGCGATCGCGCTCAACAGCGCCAGCTTCAACGGCGCGCGGCTGCTCGGCCCGGCGGTCGCCGGGGTGCTGATCGCGCTGCTCGGCACCGGGCCGGTGTTCCTGCTGAACGCGGCCTCGTTCGGCGCCGTCCTGTTCGGCCTCTACGCCATGCGGACCGACGAGCTGCGCGCCGCCGCCCCCGTGAAGCGCGCCAAGGGCCAGCTCCGCGAGGGCCTGCGCTACGTGCGCGGCCGCCGCGACCTGATGCTCGTGCTGGTCCTCGTCGGGTTCATCGCCACGTTCGGCATGAACTTCCCGACGACGACGGCGCTGGTCGCCAAGCAGACCTTCCACAGCGACGCGTCCTCGTTCGGGCTCGCCTCCAGCATGCTCGCCCTGGGCGCGCTGACCGGCGCGCTGCTGGCGGCGCGCCGCGCGTCCCAGCCCCGGATGCGGCTGCTGGTCGGCTCGGCGCTGGTCTTCAGCGTGCTGGAGGTCGTGACCGGGCTGATGCCGACGTTCTGGTCGTTCCTGCTGCTGCTCGTGCCGACCGGCATCGCGATGATGACGATCACCACGGCGGCCAACTCGACGATCCAGCTCAGCGTCGCGCCGGAGATGCGCGGCCGCGTCATGGGCCTGTACATGTTCGTGTTCCTCGGGACGAACCCGCTGGGCGCGCCGGCCGTCGGCTGGATGGCCGAGGAGTTCGGGGCGCGCGCGAGCATCGTCCTCGGCGGCATGGTGGGCGTCGCCACCGCGCTCGTCGTCGGGCTCTTCGCCGCGCCGCGCGGGTCGATCCGCCCGGCGCTCGCACGGGTGCGCCTGGCCCGCCCCCGGACGGAGCGAAGGACGGAGGCGGCGGCCGAGGCGGGCACGGTGTCCGAGGGGTGACCGCACCCGCCCCACCCGCCCCACCCGCCCCGCCCGCCCGCGTGGCGCCGCCCGTCCGCGTGACAACGGGGCCCGTCGGCTGAAAGGCTGTTCGGGTGGCTCACCGGACGCTCCCATGAGGCTTTTCGTGGCGCTCGTACCGCCACCGGACGTCCTCGACGAGCTTGAGGAGGCGGTCCGTCCCCACCTGGGCGACATCCCCGAGCTGAGGTGGATCCGCCGCGAGCTGGTCCACGTGACGCTGGCGTTCCTCGGCGACGTCGACGACCGCACATTGGACCGCCTGCTGCCCAGACTGGAACGTGCCGTAGGGCGCCACGAGCGGCTGTCGCTGTCGCTCGCGGGCGCGGGCGCGTTCCCGGGGAGCGGCACGCACGCCCGCGTCCTGTGGACGGGCCTCTACGGCGACCGGCGCGCCCTCGCCCGGCTCGCCGCCTCCACCGCCGCCGCCGGACGCCGCGCCGGGACGCCGCCCGACAAGCACCGCTCGTTCCGCCCGCACGTCACGCTGGCCCGCTCGCGCCGGCCCGTGGACGTGCGGCCGCTCATGGAGTCGCTGTCGGCCTTCGCGTCCGGGGCGTGGACGGCCGACGCCGTCCACCTCGTCCGCAGCCACCTGCCCGGCAAGCAGTACAGCCAGGTGACCTACGAGACCCTCAAGACCTGGTCGCTGCGGACCTAGAGCTCGGGAGGCGGCGGCGCGGGGCGGTCCTCGTCCGGCGGGCCCCAGGGGACGCCGTAGCGCTCGCAGGCGCGGCGCAGCTCGTCCAGGTCGGGCGGGAACGTCACCTGCCGCAGCACCCGCCCGGAGGGGTTCCACACCACCAGCCGGGGCATCCGCTCGGCCGCCTCGTCGATGCCGACGCCGCCGATGCGGTCGCGGCCGAGGTCCCACTCCACCCGGCCGCGCCGGGTGACGACGGCCAGCCCGGCCGACGACACCCGCAGCTGCGACCGGTTCCGGTCGTAGAGCCAGTAGCCCGCGAGGCCGACCAGCAGCCCCACCGGCACCGACCAGCTCGCGGTCGCGCTGAACCCGCCCAGCTCGGGACCGAGCCAGGCGGCGCCGATCAGCGCGACCGCCTCGCACAGCAGGACGCTCATCCCGTAGGTCCCGGCGCGGGACTTGCGGGTCGCGTCCAGTAGCGTGCCCGGCGCGGTCACCGGTCCGGGCGGCGCGGGGATCGCGATCGCGAACTCGTCGGTCGTCCGCGCGTCGGCGGGCAGCCCGCCGCCCTCGCCCCCGGACGGCAGCGCCGCCGTCGCCCCGGCGACCTCGCTCTCCGGCGCCGGGACGGCGAACGGCGACACCGCCGAGTGGAACGCGGCGCTCAGGTAGGCGTCGTACTCGGCGTCGTTGACCGGCAGGCCCGCCCGCCGCGCCGACTCCCGCAGGTCGGTCCGCGAGATCCGCAGCGCCGACAGCGGCGCCGCGAAGAACTCGTCGCCGTCGGAGTCGTAGAGCCGCACCCAGGCGTGCCCGCCGATCGTCAGCAGCTCGATGCCGCCGATGCGGTCCTCGGGCATCCGCAGGACGACGTCGCCCGCCGCGTCCGCCCAGCCGAGCCCGCCGCCCTCGACGACGAGCCGCCCGCCGGGCACCTGCGCGAAGATCTCCGGCAGCCCGTCGAGCCCGTACTCGGGACGGCGCGGAGGCCGCGCCCCCGGCGTGACCACCCGGTAGCCGTGGTCGTCGAGGGCGTGCGCGAGCTGAAAGCCGTCCAGGCCGTGGGCCGGCAGCCGCGCGAGCAGTTCGAGGCGGTGCCCGAACACCAGCGCGGCGAGGTCGGCGCGGCGCGGCTCGCCGGTCAGCGGGTCGAGCCGCAGCCCGGGGCCGACCACGACGGCCGCGACGGCGGCCGACGGCAGCTCCACGACCTCGCGGCGGCCCGGACGGCCCCGCACGACCAGCCGGTCGACGGTGATCCTCCAGCGGACCGGCGCGGCCCGCAGCAGCCGCCGCCGGGCGCCCAGGACCCCCGCGATCGCGGCCAGCGCCCAGCACGCCGCCGCGAGCCGCGCCCCGAACCCGGCCGCGCCCTCCACCGCGATCCGCGCGACCATGAACGCGCCCAGCAGCCCCGCCAGCGATCCGAGCACGGCGATCCGGCGCCTGCTCGGCGGCGCGGCCGCGGCGTCGAGCCGCAGCCCGGTCGCCCCTGGCGCGTCGGTGCCGGGGACCGCCGGACGCGGCGGCTCGTGCGCGGCGGCCAGCAGCGCGGCCTCCTGGTCCAGCAGGCGCTTCTCGGCGGCGTGGTCGCGCGGCAGCGGCCCGCCGGGCGGGATGTCGCCCGCGAGGCCGCCCGCGCGCAGCGCCTCGTCCAGCGCCGGGTCGAGCAGGTCGGACGCCTCCCCGTCCAGGACGTGCATCGGGATGCCGATCCGCCGGGCGGTCACGAACACCGTGAGCGGCTCCAGCCCCATCGTGGTCAGCCCGCCGACCGCCGTGCGCCCGAACCGGTGGAACACGGTCAGCACGCCGTCGCCGGTGGTGATCGCCAGCCCGTCGATCCGGGACCGCTCGTAGCCGATCATGCTCAGCCCGCCGGGGCCGATCCGCTCCAGCCCGTCCGCCGACAGCCGCCAGTACGGGCGGGGGCGGCGCCGCCGCGCCTCGGGCGCCGCGCCCAGCAGCCACGGGATCGCCGCGACGGCGCCGATCAGCGCCGCCCACAGCCACACCGGGCGGATCGGCAGCAGCGCGAGCGCCACCGCCAGCAGGGCGAACGGTCCGGCCGCGACGGGACGCCACCGCCCGCCGGGACCCGCGAGGCCCACCAGCTCATGCTCCACAGTCCGCATCCTCACATGTGTCCCGGCGGGACCGTCCCCTCCTCCGGTGATCCGTCGTCCCCGTCATCGGCTCATCGGCCTTCGCGGTGCTTGCGCAACAGGCCGTAGCAGACGGCCCCGGCGATGGCGAGCGCGAGGAACAGCCCGACCCGGACGTCGCGGGGGTCCTTGTGGCCCTCGTCGGCGTTGGAGTCCCCGGACCTGCCGTTGTTGCCGGGCTTGCCGCCCGGAGACGCCTGCGGATTCGCCTTGTCCGGCACCGCCACCTGGAACACCGGCTGGTTCCGCCCCTCGGACCCGGCGAGGAAGGACCGCCCGTCGGGCGTGTAGGTGATCGACTCGCCCTGCCCCTGGAACGGGATCGACACCGACCCGAGCGACTTCCCGGGCCTGCCGCCGGCGTCGACGGAGTACATCCGCGCGCCGAAGTAGGTGCGGATGACGCAGGTCCGGCCGTCGGGGGAGAACGCGCCGTCGGTCGCCATCGCGGGCGCGCCCCCGACCTTGCGCATGATGTTGTCGCCGCCGGTCCGCAACCGGGCCGGGCCCTCGTAGAGCTTGCCGGAGAACAGCTTGCTCGCGATGTAGACCCGGTTCGTCCTCGGGTTGATCATCATGGTCTCGGCGTTGCGGGGGCCGTCGGCGTACTTGATCCGGAACCGCGTCGCCCGGATGCTCTGCGTGCGCATCCGCTCGGGCTCGGGGATCCGGTAGAGCGTCACGTACGGCCACGCTCCGCCGAGGTTGTCGCCGATGTCGGCCACGTAGATCGCGGGACGGCCCCGGTCGTCCTTGCCGAGGGCCATGGCCTCCCAGTCGCGCGCCCCCGCCCCGGCCAGCGTCAGGACTGCGCGGACCCGCCCGTCCGGGCCGAGCGCGTAGACCCTCGGGACGCCGCCGGAGTCGTTGTGGGTGTAGACGATGCCCGGATGCCGGGCGCTGGCCGCCAGCCCGCTGGACTCGGTGATCCGCGGGTCGGCGATCGTGAAGGCGACCTTGGGCCGTGCCGCGGCCGAGGTTGCCGTCGAGGCCGCCGAGGCCGTTTGGGGGAGGGCCGCGGCGCCGCACAGAAGGGCGGTCGCGGCGGCGGCTCGGGCCGTGCGGACGGCCCCCGCCCGCCGGGTCGGACGCACTGCCATGTCCCGCCCTTCCCCCGGTTCCGCGCCCACCTTGATCATATGTGCCCCGCGCCGCCGGGGGACGCCCGGAACGGCCCGGGGGTCACCTCAGCAACGCGCCGACGACCACGGCCAGGACGAGCGCGGTCAGCACGGTGGGAAGCAGCCATTGGGGCGCGCGGTTCACGGCATCGAGCTTATTCGGCCCGCCGCGCGCCCCGAACCGCGCGCCCCCTCGCGGGTGCGCGCTAGAGGCGCTCGACCACGTAGTCGACGCAGGCCGTGAGCGCCTCGACGTCGGCCGGGTCGATCGCCGGGAACATGCCGATGCGCAGCTGGTTGCGGCCGAGCTTGCGGTAGGGCTCGGTGTCGACGATGCCGTTGGCGCGCAGCACCTTGGCGACGGCCGCCGCGTCCACCGCGTCGGCGAAGTCGATCGTGCCGACGACCCGCGAGCGCTGCGCCGGGTCGGCGACGAACGGCGAGGTGTAGGACGTCTTCTCGGCCCAGGTGTAGAGCCGCTGGGACGACTCGGCCGTGCGGGCCGTCGTCCAGTCGAGGCCGCCCTGCCCGTTCATCCACTCGATCTGGTCGGCGAGCAGCAGCAGCGTCGCCACGGCCGGGGTGTTGTAGGTCTGGTCCTTGGCGGAGTTGTCCACGACCGTCTTCAGGTTGAGGAACTCCGGGACGTACCGGTCGGACGAGGCGATCTCGTCGATCCGCTCCAGCGCGGCGGGCGAGGCGAGCGCCACCCACAGCCCGCCGTCGGCGGCGAAGCTCTTCTGCGGCGCGAAGTAGTAGACGTCGGTCTCGGTGACGTCCACCGGCAGGCCGCCCGCCCCGGACGTCGCGTCGACCAGCACCAGCCCGTCGCGGGCGGTGGTGCCCGCCGGCCGCCTGATCGGCATCGCGACGCCGGTCGAGGTCTCGTTGTGGGTGAGGGCGTAGACGTCCACGTCCTCCTCGGCGGACGCCTCCGGGTGCGTGCCGGGCTCGCTGGAGATGACGGTCGGCGACCCGAGCCACGGCGCGCCCGTGGTGACCTTCGCGAACTTGCTGGAGAACTCACCGAAGGTGAGGTGCTGCGACCGCTGCCGGACGAGCCCGAACGCGGCCGCGTCCCAGAACGCGGTGGTGCCGCCGTTGCTGAGCAGGACCTCGTACCCCTCGGGGAGGGAGAAGAGCTGGGCCAGGCCCTCGCGGACGCGGCCGACCACGGACTTCACCGGCTTCTGCCGGTGCGAGGTGCCCATGTAGGTCGAGCCGGACGCGGCGAGCGCGGCGAGCTGCTCGGGCCGGACCTTGGACGGTCCGCAGCCGAAGCGCCCGTCGGCGGGCTTGGTGTCGGCGGGAATGACAATGGCTGGATTCGCGCTGTCGGTCACTCGCAGCAGGCTACTTGACCTGCCCTGAAGATCGCGGGCCGGGTCACATGCCGAGACGCCCCGGCAGAGGGCCCGAAACGCGCGTCGTCCACGGTGCCGGTGATGGCGGAGTGGCCGATTTTCCGCGTCCGGAGCGGCGATCTCGGAAAGTTTCGATCCATTTCTCGCTGTGACGCATCCAACACCCAAGAGGGTCAGGAAGGTGCGACCCCGAAGTGACAGAGGAGAGCCCCGGGGGGACGGCGAGCGAAGGCGAGGCGTGACGCATGGCGGGCGACAGGATCCTGGGCGAGGATCGACTGCGCGGAGTGCTCGACCTGTTCGAACGGCTCAGGGAGCGGCCGCCCCGGCGGCACGGCGACCGGCTGAGACCCCTGCTCCTGCTCCTCGGGCCCAAGGCCGGCACCTCGCCCGTGGCGAAGATGTTCGGGACGCGGTGCAAGAACGAGAAGGCCCCCTACTCGCACATCGCCGAGGAGCATCCGCCCGCCGACGTGCCCGGCGTCCTGCGCCAGGCGAAGCGGGAGCTGTCGCAGCCGGGCGGCCACCGGCCGGGCGAGCCGGCGCTGCGGTTCCCGCTGCTGGACATGGCGCTGTGGCTGAACGACCTGCGCGACATCCGGCTCGCCGGGGACGAGCACCGGCCGCCGAGCGGCGCCACCGCCGCCGAACGCGAGAACCACCAGCTCGTCCGCAAGGTCACGCACCCGCCGATCGTCGACGACGAGAACGCGCGCCGCCGCGAGCTGAACCGGGTCATCCGCCGCCGGGGCAGGGACCTGCTGGGCGACCTGGAGACGGGGCCGCGCGGACGGCCCGCCACCTTCCTCGGGTTCCTGGAGCAGATCGCGCCGATCGGCGTCGCGATCGTGGCGCTGGTCAGCGCCGGGACCGCCGCGACCCTCGACCTGGCCTACGCCGTCCTCGCGGCCGTCGTCGGGCTCGTGTTCGTGACCCTGCAGATCGTCGCGCGGACGCGCGGCTGGTACGGGGTGCGCCGGTTCGGGTGGTTCCTGCGCCAGCCCTACCTCGCCGACGATCCGCCCGGCTTCCTCGGCTTCGCGCTCGGCGTCTTCGACCCGCGCCCGGTCGAGGACGCCGAGCACCGGGAGAAGCTCGACCTGCTGCTGATCGCCGCGTTCCTGGAGGACCTGCGCCGCAACTACCACCGGGACGTGCGGCGCGCCGCGTGGGCGCGGGTCCGCTACCCGGTGCTGATCTTCGAGCACCTCCCGCCGGGGCACGCCGGGGTGCGGTTCCTGGAACTGCTGGCACGGGTCCGCCGCGACGGCCGGGACCGGCGCGGCCGGCCCGCCGTCGACCCGCTGGTCGTCACCGCCGGGGCGGACCCGGCCGAGCCCGCCGACCCGTCCGACCCGTCCGGGGGCCGGCTCGTCGACCGGATCGCGGCGGCGTTCCGCCTCGACCTGGGCGGCGACGACCCCGCCGACGCCCCGGGCGCGCGGGAGCTGTGGGACCGCCACCGCGAGGAGGAGGCCCGTGTCAACGCGCTCGGCGCCCGCCGGGTGCTGCGCGTCGACGTCACCCGCGACTCGGGCGTGAACCTGCCCCCGGTGCGCCCGGCGCGGCGCCGCCCCCGGTTCGCCCATCCCGCGCTGCCGTGGATCGCGATGGTCGCGATCGCGGCGTCGTCGGTCACGGTCGTCAGTGTGGTCGCCGTCCGGTACTGCTCGGCGTTCCAGATCAGGCGCACCTCGTCCGGCGAGTGCATCGGGATCACCGACGGCGGGTTCAAGTTCGGCGAGGTCAGCGAGGGCGAGAACAACGACAACCGGCTCTCGCCCGTGCTCGCGCGGCTGGAGCGGCAGAACCGCGCGGTCGCGCGGTCGGGCAAGCCGCACGCGACGATCGTCTACCTCGGCCCGGTCACCGCCGACCCCGCGATCAAGAACCGGCAGCTCGACCTGCTCGCCGGGGCGCAGGGCGAACTGCTCGGCCTCACGATGGCGCAGGCCGAGTTCAACAACGCCAGCCCGTACCTGCGGCTGCGCGTGCTCGTCGCGAACGCGGGCGCGCGGTTCCAGCACGCCAGGCAGGTCGCCGAGCAGGTCCGCGACCTCGCGCTGAGGGACCGCTCGATCGTCGCCGTCGTCGGGTTCGAGCAGAGCAGGGTGGAGACGCAGGACGCGATCAAGGTGCTGTCGAAGGCGACGCTGCCCATGGTCGGCACCGCCAACAGCTACAACGAGACCGGCCGGCTCGACCGCGGCGCGGGCTTCTCCCCGTACTACTTCCGGCTGGCCCCGCCCAACACGCGGCTCGCCGAGCACGCCGCCTACTGGGCCCGCACCGGACGCGTCGGCGGCAGGCCCGCCAGGACCGTGGACGTCATCTCCAGCGCCGACCCCCACGACCTCTACAGCAGGGACCTCGCCGAGTCCTTCACCCGCGCCTTCACCCGCGCGCCCGGCGGCGGGAAGGTCCTCGCCCGCCGGTACGAGAACCCCGGCGACCTCGACCGGACCGTCCACGAGCTGTGCGAGCACCCGCCCGACCTGTTCTACTACGCGGGCCGCTCGGACGAGTTCCGCTCCTTCGCCAACGTCCTCCAGCACACCTGCCCGAGCGGGCAGGCCGTCCTCGCCGACGACGAGATCGCCAAGTACGTCGCCGACAACGCCCCCGAGCTCGGACGCGTCGCCACGTTCCGGCTCTACTACATGCCGCTCGCGGCCCACGAGGCGTGGACGGACACCTGGGTCGGCGACCGCCGGAACGTGTTCTTCAACAGCTACCCCGGCGCCGTCGCGTCGATGTTCGGCGCGGCCCCCTCCCGCGACCGGACGCCGTCGGAGGTGCGGGCCGCCGTCAGCTACGACGCCGCCTCGATGATCGCCTACCTGGCGAACCAGGTCTTCACCGAGCAGGCCGCCGCGCCCACGGCGGGCGGCGTCTTCGCGGCGCTGGACGACCCGGGGAAGGGCCCGCTGTGGCAGGGGGCGAGCGGCGTCCTCCAGTTCACCGGGCGCGCCCAGGGCCACCAGGTGACCGGCAAGCCCGTCCTGCTCGCGACCGTCCGCCCGGACGGGGCGGTCGAGGTCACGGAGGTGTGCGGGCGGCTCGTCGCCTCCGGCCAGAAGAGCGGCCACTGCCCGCCCGCCGCCACCGCGCCCCCGCCCGCGTCTCCGTCGTGACGCGGGGTGCCGCCGGACGGTCTGAACCGTCCGGCGGCACCTCTCGGCGATCGTGTGCGAAGCCGGGTTAGAGCGGAGCGAGAACCTGATCGCGGAGCGAGCCGTCAGGCGGGTGCGGAGCGATGCCGGCGTTCGTCGCGGCCTCCCGTTGGAGGAGGGCGTTCTACGCCCGATGCCGGGGGAGCTTCGATGAACCGGCCACCTCGTCGATGGAGCGGGAGCCGGGGCCGGTGTAGCGGGCGCTCGGGCGGACGAGGCGCCCGGTGCGCTTCTGCTCCAGGATGTGCGCGGCCCACCCGGCGGTGCGGCCGCAGGTGAACATGGCGGGCATCATCGCGGTCGGGACCTCGGCGAAGTCGAGGATCACCGCCGCCCAGAACTCGACGTTGGTCTCGATCGGACGGTCCGGACGGCGCTCGCGCAGCTCGGCGAGCGCGGCGTCCTCCAGCGCCTTGGCGGCCTCGAAGCGCGGCGCGTTCAGCTCCTTGGCGGTGCGCCGCAGCACGCGGGCGCGCGGGTCCTCGGCGCGGTAGACGCGGTGGCCGAAGCCCATCAGCCGGTCGCCGGAGTCGAGGATGTCGGTGACGACCTTGCGGGCGTCGCCGATCTGCTCGACCCGCTCGATCATCGGCAGCACGCGGGCGGGGGCGCCGCCGTGCAGGGGGCCCGACATGGCGCCGATCGCGCCGGAGACGCTGGCCGCGACGTCCGCGCCGGTGGAGGCGATGACCCGGGCGGTGAAGGTGGAGGCGTTCAGGCCGTGCTCGGCGGCCGAGACCCAGTACGCGTCGATGGCCTGGACGTGCTTGGGGTCAGGCTCACCGCGCCAGCGGACCATGAACCGCTCGGTGATCGTCGATGCCGCGTCGATCCGCTCCTGCGGGACCATCGGGACGCCGATGCCGCGCGCCGACTGCGCGACGAACGACAGCGCGGTCGCCGAGACGCGGGCGAGGTCGGCGCGGGCCTGCTCGTCGGAGATGTCGAGGAGGGGGCGCATCCCGTAGGCGGGAGCGAGGGTCGGGAGCGCGCTCTGCACGTCCACGCGGACGTCGCCGGAGGTGACCGGGAGGACGTGGGGGTCGGCCGGGGCCAGGCCCGGGTCGAAGCTGTCGTCCACGAGGAGGCCCCACGCGTCACCGAAGGAGGCCCGGCCGACGAGCTCCTCGATGTCGACGCCCCGGTACCGGAGGGCGCCGCCCTCCTTGTCCGGTTCGGCGATCTCGGTCTCGAAGGCCACGACCCCCTCAAGGCCGGGTTTGAAGTCGGACATGTCGTCCTGCCTTTCGTCCCCATAGTGATAAGGCGGTGCCGTGCCATTGAACCGCGTCCGGCTTACCGTGCAGTACCCAGGTCCGTGTGAGATGCACAATGCCGAGGTGAGAGGCTCAGACGCTGTGAGTTCCCCGATGCCCGACCCCGCGCGGCTCCGCAGGTCCTACGAGGGCGGTGAGCTGGCGGAGGACGCGCTGCCCCCCGATCCGCTGGCGCTGTTCGCCGCGTGGTTCGCCGACGTGCACGCCTCCGGCCTGGCCGAACCCAACGCGATGGTGCTCGCGACGGCCTCGGCCGACGGGGTGCCGAGCGCCCGGACCGTCCTGCTGAAGGGGTACGGGCCGCGGGGTTTCCGGTTCTTCACCAACCTCACCTCCGACAAGGGCCGCGAACTCGCGGAGAACCCCCGCGCGGCGCTCGTGTTCCCGTGGCATCCGATGTACCGGCAGGTGCGCGTCTCCGGGGTCGTCCTGGAATTGTCGCGGGACGAATCGGCCGCCTATTTCCGGACGCGCCCTTATGGCTCGCGGATCGGGGCGTGGGCCAGCGAGCACCAGTCGGCGGTGATCGCGGACCGGGACGTCCTGGAGCGCCGCTACGCGGAACTGGCCGAGCGCTGGCCCGAGACGGCGGACGGCGAGGACGACGTCCCGCTGCCCGGCTTCTGGGGCGGCTACCGCGTCGTCCCCGAGACGGTCGAGTTCTGGCAGGGGCGCCGCGACCGGCTCCACGACCGCATCCGCTACCGGCGCACCGCGACCGGCGCGACCGGCGGGACCGAGGAGACCGGGGAGACCGGGGAGACCGGGACGGCCCCGGACGCCTCCGGCGAATGGGAGATTGCCAGACTGTCTCCGTGACATCGGAACAGCAGCCACCCCCCACCGACACTCCTGACGGCGAAGGTCCCGAGGACGACATCCCCACGGACGGCGTCCCCACGGACGACGTGCCCCAGGACGACGTGCCGGAGGACTACGTGCCCGAGGACGGGGAGCGTTCCATCGGGCGGCGCGGCGGGATGCTCCGCCGCGTGGCCATCGACACGCGCCCGCTGAAGCACGACGCCTACCGGCGGCTCTGGCTCGGGCAGGGCGTGTCGTTCATCGGGTTCCAGGTCACCGCGGTCGCCGTGCCCGTCCAGGTGTACGACATGACCGGCTCCTCGTTCTGGGTCGGCATGATCGGGCTGGTCAACCTCGTCCCGCTGATCGTGTTCGGGCTGTGGGGCGGCGCCGTCGCCGACCACATGGACCGGCGGAAGCTGCTGCTCGTCTCCTCCTGCGTCACGTGGTCCTCGACGCTGGTGCTGCTCGTCCAGGCGCTGATCGGCGCGGAGAGCCTCGCGCTGATCATGGCGGTGGTGGCGCTGCAGGCGGTCGGGTTCGCGGTGTCCTCGCCGACCCGCAGCGCGATCATCCCCCGGCTGGTGGACGAGCCGCTCGTCCCGGCCGCCAACACGCTGAACTTCACCGCCGCCACCGTCGGCGGGCTGACCGGGCCGCTGTTCGCCGGGGTGGTGCTCGCCCACGGCGGCTACGCCGTCGCCTACGGGCTCGACGCCGCCCTGTTCAGCGTCGGCCTGTACGCGGCGGTGCGGCTGCCCGCGATCCCGCCGCTCGGCGACATCGCCGGGTCGCCCGGCCTGCGCTCGGTGCTGGACGGGCTGCGCTACCTGGCCACCCAGCCGGTGCTGATGATGTCGTTCGTCGTGGACATCATCGCGATGGGCGTCGCGATGCCGCGCGCGCTGTTCCCCGAGCTGGCCGAGACCCGGTTCGGTGGCGGCGACGCGGTCGGGTGGCTGTTCGCCTCGATCGCGATCGGCGCGGTGGTCGGCGGGCTGATCTCCGGCTGGATCGGGCGGGTGCACCGGCAGGGCATCGCGCTCGTGGTCTCGATCGTCGTCTGGGGGCTCGCGGTCGCCGCCGCCGGGCTCGCCCACCAGCTGTGGCTGGCCGTCGCGCTGCTGGCCGTCGGCGGCGGCGCCGACCTCGTCTCGGCCGTGTTCCGGCAGACGATGCTCCTCACCTACGCGCCGGACGAGATGCGCGGCCGCCTCCAGGGCGTGTTCACCGTCGTCGTCGCGGGCGGGCCGAGGCTCGGCGACATGCGGGCGGGCGCGACCGCCAGCGTCGCGGGGGCCACCGCGTCCTGGGTGGGGGGCGGGCTCGCCTGCGCCGTCCTCGTGGTCGTGGCCGGGTTCGCCGTCCCCGCCCTCCTTCGCTACGACACCCGGACCACCTGACCCGGCAGCACGATCACCGGAGGGCGCGGGCGGCGATCCCGAGGTCCTCGACCAGGCCCCGGTAGGCCCCGCCGCGGTCCTCGGCGCGCAGCACGGCGGACGGGTGGATCGTGGCCAGCAGCCGGGCGCCCGGCCCCTCCGGCGGCGCGTCCGACAGCTCCTTTCCGGCGGCGGGCGTGCCGAGCTCCTCCAGGTCGGGGCAGGCGAGCAGGCGGCCGCGCAGCCGGGTGACGCGGAAGGACGAGCCGAGCAGCGCCCGGCCCGCCGTCGCGCCGAGGACGACCACCACGTCCGGCTCCAGGATCCGCAGCTCCGCCAGCAGCCACGGGCGGCACGCGCGCATCTCGCCCGCGTTCGGCGGCTCGTGGATCCGCCGCCTGCCGCCGCCCTCCTGGTGCTTGAACTTGAAGTGCTTCACGGCGTTGGTGACGTACACGTCGCCGCGCTCGATCCCCGCCTCCGCCAGCGCCCGGTCCAGGAGGCGGCCCGCGGGGCCGACGAACGGCGCGCCCTCGCGGTCCTCCCGGTCGCCGGGCTGCTCGCCGACGAGCACGGCCCGCGCGCCCGGGGAGCCTTCCCCGAACACCGTTCGGGTGGCGTCGCGGTAGAGATCGCAGCCCCGGCACCCGTCCGCCGCGCTCCGCAGGGCGCCGAGGTCGAGGCGGCTCTCCGGGTCGTCCGGCAGGAAGGGCTCGGCGGTCCGGGAAGATTCGGCGTTCATCTCGCGTTTCCCTGTACCCGTCGTGCGGAGGTTATCCATCGAACCCGCGGGCGAGGGGGCCGAGCAAGTAGACTTCTGCCATAAGACTGGAGGGAGCTGTGACCTCACACGGCCTGATCGATACCACGGAGATGTACCTCCGGACGGTTTTCGAGCTCGAAGAGGAGGGAATCATCCCCCTTCGCGCGCGTATCGCCGAGCGGCTCTCGCAGAGCGGCCCGACGGTGAGCCAGACGGTCGCGCGCATGGAGCGCGACGGGCTCCTGCGGGTCGAGGGGGACCGGCACCTTGAGCTGACCGACAACGGCCGGGGGCTCGCGACCCGCGTGATGCGCAAGCACCGCCTCGCCGAATGCCTGCTGGTGAACGTGATCGGGCTGCCCTGGGAGGACGTCCACATCGAGGCGTGCCGCTGGGAGCACGTCATGTCGGAGGAGGTCGAGCGCAGGCTGGTCGCGCTGCTGGACCACCCGACCACCTGCCCGCACGGCAACCCGATCCCCGGCATGGACGAGCTGGGCGGGCCCGGTGAAGGGACCTCGGACGGGCACGGCCACGTGAACGGCGACGGAGCGTCCGGGGGCGCCCCGCTCGCGGTGATGACGGCGGTGGCGAGCCCGGCCGGCACGAGCGCGGTGATCAGGCGGATCAGCGAGCAGGTGCAGAGCGACAGCGACCTGATGCTTAAACTCAAGCAGATAGGGATACAACCGGGACGAGAGGTGACTCTTCGGGCGACGGATGACGGGGTGCGGGTGACCTGTGACGACGAGGCCGACAGTCCGGACACCGAACTGCCGCGCGACATCGCCGAGCACGTGTTCGTCAGCAGGCGCTGACGCTCGGCGCGTGCGTCCCCCCGTCCCCGCTCAGCCGGTCTATACCGAAGATCTCCTTGCGATCGCGCCTTTCGGGCGTATCCCGGCGGCGGGTTCGTCGTTCAATACGACGGAAGAGGTACGCGCGGTATCGGCGCCGCGACGTCCGGCCCTGCGGGCGCCGGACGCCGGCGGGCGGCCGCGGGAACGTGAGGCGCGCACCGGCGGGGCCGTGACTGGGACCGGGATGGGGAGATGAACCGTTGGGGGGAAGCCTCGTTCGAGGCGCATCTGCCACCCGAGACCGTCCTCAACCAGATGGAGATGGCGGTCATCGTCTGCGACCGCTTCAGCAACGTCATCTACGGCAACGCGTTCGCGCGGCAGCTGTTCGGCTTCGGCGGGGACGAGGTCATCGGCCACTCCATCCTGTCGCTCGGCATCGCCGAGGAGGACCACGAGCAGGCCACCGAGCTGGCCAGGCACGTCCTCAAGGGCGGCGTCTGGGAGGGCACGTTCTGCAACCTGCGCGGTGACGGCACGACCGTGTACACGCGGGCGCACGCCGTCCCGCTGCGGCACCCCTCCGGCGCGGTCGACGGGGTCGTGATCTTCGCGCGCGAGGCGCTCCGCTCCAACCAGCGCGACCAGGAGCGCTACGGCCTGATGGAGCGCATCGGCGAGCGGCTCGCCGGGTCGCTGGAGCTGGAGAGCACGCTGCGCAGCGTCGCCGACACGCTCGTCCCGCAGTTCGCCGACCACTGCTTCATCGACCTGTTCAGCGGCGACCGGCTGATGCGGCGGGTGTCGCGGCACGCGGGCGGCTGGGAGCCGCCGCCGGGCACCTGGGCCGAGGTCGGCGAGCCCGTCTCCTACCCGTCCGGCCACTTCAGCGCCAAGGCGATGACGCGCCGCGACGCCGTCCTGGTCGAGGACATGGTCCAGTACCGCTACACCGCGCCGAGTGAGCCGTCCCGGCGGCTGGCCGAGGCGATGGGCATCACCTCGGCGATCTCCGCGCCACTGCTGGTGCGCGGCGAGCTGCTCGGCGTGATGAGCCTGGCGCTGTCGAACCTGTCCAAGCGCCCCGACCCGCACTACGACGCCTTCGACCGCGACCTGCTCGGCGCGATCGCCAGCCGGGTCGCGCTCGCCGTCGACAACGCGCTGCTGTTCGAGGAGGAGCGCGAGACCGCGCTCGCCTTCCAGAAGCACCTGCTGCCCGGCGACCGGCCGCCCCGGCTGGACGGCCTCCAGATCGCCTGGCGGTACGAGCCCGCCCGGCCGCTGGAGGCGCACGGGCACGGCATCCAGACCCAGGTCGGCGGCGACTGGTACGACGTCATCCCGCTGTCGGCCGGGCGCGTCGGCCTCGTCATCGGCGACGTGGAGGGCCGCGGCGCCCGCGCCGCGGCCGTGATGGGCCAGCTCCGCGCCGCGCTGCGCGCCTTCGCCCAGGACGACAAGCCGCCCGCCGACATCCTGCGCAAGCTGGACGAGTGGGTCCGCACGATGACCCGGCCCGAGCGGATGCGCTCCGGCTGGAACAGCGACGACCTCGTCCGCCCGCCGCTGGTGTCGTGCACCTACTTCGTCTACGACGCGTGGTCGCGGGTGCTGGAGTTCGCCAACGCCGGGCACGACCCGCCGCTGCTGATCGTCGACGGCCAGGTCGGCGAGCTGTCGTTCGAGAGCGAGGGCGCCATGCTCGGCGTCCGCGCGCCGGGCATGGGCGGCGAGATCCTCTACAACGAGGAGACCTCGGAGCTGAAGCCGGGCTCGACGCTCGTGCTGTACACCGACGGGCTCATCGACCGGCGCCCGAAGGGCGACGGCGACGACGGCGAGTACTACACCCGCGAGGAGTCCCGCGAGCTGGTCCGCTCGGCCGTGGCCGAGGTGGCGCGCGGCGGGGTCGAGGCCATCGCCAACGCCGCCTACGAGGCCGTGCCGGGCGACATCGACGACGACGTCGCGATCGTGGTGATCCGCACCGCGGGCGACGAGCTGGCCGTGCAGGAGCGCACGTTCTCCGCCGAGCCGATCATGGTGTCGGAGGCGCGCCGGATGGCCGCCGACGCGTTCGCGTCCTGGGGCATGCTGGACGAGCAGGCCGAGCTGGCCTGCCTGCTGGTGTCGGAGGTCGTCACCAACGTCGTCCTGCACGCCACCGCGACGCCGCAGCCGCGCCGGGAGATGGTCGTCCCGGTGCCCGCGGGCCAGCCCGGACGCGGCGGCGAGCCGCTGGGAGCGCCGCCGCCCGTGCAGTTCAACGCCGAGCAGTTCAATACGGAGCAGTTCAACACGGAGCAGTTCAACGCCGACCAGTTCGACGAGCGGTTCGGCCGGTTCGGGGGCGACCAGTTCGGGCCCGGCGCGTTCGACGAGGACGACTGGGACCTCGGCGCCGACCTCGGCCGCCGCGAGCCGCCCACCAAGGAGTTCCGGCTGCGGCTGCGGCGCGGCGCCGACGCGATCTGGGTCGAGGTGTTCGACTCCGACATGCGGCTGCCGCGCATCCGCAGCGCGGGCGAGACCGACGAGGGCGGCCGCGGCCTCTACCTGGTCGACCAGCTCGCGACCCGCTGGGGCGCCCGGCCGACCGCGAGCGGCAAGGCCGTCTGGTTCGAGCTGCCGCTCACCCCGTAGCGATGCGCGCCTGGGCGGTGGCGTCCCCGGCCCCGATCGCGTCGGGGCCGCTGCGCCGCGCCGACCGCGACGTGCCCGCGCCCGGTCCGGGCGAGCTGCTGGTGCGCGTGCTCGCGTGCGGCGTGTGCCGGACCGACCTGCACGTCGCGGAGGGCGACCTGCCCGTCCACCTGCCGGGCGTGACCCCGGGCCACGAGATCGTCGGGGCCGTGGTCGCCGCCGGTCCCGGCGCCGCGCACGCGGTGGGGGAGCGTGTGGGGGTGGCCTGGCTCCGAGGGACATGCGGCGCCTGCCGCTTCTGCCGCCGCGGCGCCGAGAACCTCTGCCCCGGCTCGGTCTACACCGGCTGGGACGCGCACGGCGGCTACGCGGAGTTCGCGCTCGCGGTCGACGCCTACGCCTACCGGCTGCCGGAGGGGCTGGACGACGTCCGCGCCGCGCCGCTGCTGTGCGCGGGCATCATCGGCTACCGCGCGCTGCGCCGGGCCGCGCCGCCGCCCGGCGGCCGCCTCGGCATCTGGGGCTTCGGCGGGTCCGCGCACCTCGCCGCGCAGATCGCCCTCGCCGAGGGCGCCGAGGTGCACGTGTTCACGCGCGGCGCCGCCGCGCGCGAGCTGGCCCGCGACCTCGGCGCCTCGTTCGCGGGCGACTCCTTCGACACCGGCCCGGCCCCGCTGGACGCGGCGATCATCTTCGCGCCCGCGGGCGCCCTTGTTCCCGCCGCCCTGGAGCGGCTGGAGCGCGGCGGCACGCTCGCGATCGCCGGGATCCACCTGAGCGACGTCCCGTCCCTGGACTACCAGCGGCACCTGTTCCAGGAGCGGCAGGTGCGGTCGGTGACGTCCAACACCCGCGCGGACGGCGAGGAGTTCCTCGCGCTCGCCTCCCGCCTCGACGTGGCGGTCACCACCCGCCCCTACCCGCTGGACGAGGCGGACCGCGCCCTCGCCGACCTCGCCGCCGACCGGTTCACCGGGGCGGCCGTGCTCGTCCCCTGATCAGGGGATCGGCTCGGCGGCGACGTGCGCCCAGGACTGGGTGAACCACAGCTCGCCGCCGATGATCCGCGGCTTGGCGCCGGTGCGGGGGCCGCCGTCGACCTCGGCGGTGAGCGCCTCGCGGATGCGGTCGGCGGCCGCGCCGTCGCGCGCGCCGTCCAGCCACGGCTCGACGGGACGCTCGACGGTGAACACGTCCAGCCTTCGGATGCTGCCGCCAGCCGAGGTGACCATCTCGGTCAGCCGGGCGATGGACGGGGTGCCCGGGTGGTCGGGGTCGCGCAGCCGCTCGATGCGGTCCCGGTCGGGCCCGGCCAGGTTCCCCCGGACGAGGTCGGCGATCACCAGCCGCCCGGCCGGGGCGCACACCCGCAGCAGCTCGCGCAGCACGTCCTGCGGGTCGCCCAGGTTGTAGAGCGAGAACCGGGCCGTCACGAGGGAGAAGGCGTTGTCCCGGTAGGGGAGTGCGGCGGCGTCGGCGCGGACCCGCGTGCCGTCGGGGCCCCCGGCGATTGTGGGACGTTCCACCGGCGCGGGCGTGGGCGGCGGGTCGCCGTCGGCGATGCGGACCGGTCCAGTCCCGAACGTCACCGTGGCCATCCGGTTCCCGCGCCCCTCCGAGGAGGCGGGGAGCGCCTCCACGGCGGTCACGTGCCGGACGCGGGGGCGCAGCGCCGCCGGCATCGGCCCGTGCCCGCGCGCGACGTCCAGGCAGACGTCGCCGGGCCTCGGCTCGACGAACTCCAGCAGCCGGCGCAGATGCGGGGCGATCGCGCCGCCGGACTCCTGGATCGCGGTGGCCGGATGCGGCACGGGTGCTCTCCCTCGGCTCGGGCCGGCTGCGCCGGACGGGGTGTGGCGGGACCGCCCGGCGGCACGTCCGCTGGTCCGCGGGGGCGCGGACGCCGGGAGTGGGGCGGACGGGCGTACAGCCGGTTTCGCCAGTTATGACTCCCGATGGAGGCCGGAAGTTCGCCGCGTACCGTCGCCGAATGCGCACTCCACCCGTGCCGCGGCGCGGAACGCGCCGCTCAGCCGCCCATGTCGTGCCCGTACCAGGCTCCGACGGACAGCAGGAACACCGTGATCACCGCGACGCGGGTCGGCATGGGAACGCGGATCTTCACCGCGACCCAGCGCACGCAGAACGTGGCGAGCAGGGCTATGACGCCGAGGCTCAGGATGCCTTCCATGGCCACCTTCGTTCCGGAGGGACAGCCGCCTCCTAGAACCATAGACGTGTAAGCCGGGGGTTACCCGGGCCCCGGGAGACGCGCCCCTGCCGATAATCTCGGCGGTGTGGCAGAGACGAAGGAAACAGAGGGCCGTGACCGCATCGAGGGCCTCATGGTCAACCTGGCGACCGCGCGCGTCACCCTCGGGGTCGCGGCGCTGGCGGCGCCGGGGCTGACCGCCAAGGTCCTGGGGCTGGGCGCGAGCGACCCGGGCCGCGACTACCTGGCCCGCATGTTCGGCGCCCGGGAGATCGCGCTCGGCGCGGGCTACCTGCTCAGCGACCGCTCCGGGCGCCGGATGTGGACGCGGGTCGGCTGCGCGGTCGACACCGTCGACATCATGAGCGGGCTGCGCACCCGTCCCGGCCTGCCGCTGTGGTCGACCGCCGCCGGCACCGGGATCGCCGCCGTCGCCGCCACGCTCGGCGCCGCCAAGATCGCGAAGGACCTCTTCGGCTGACCCTCCCGGTGCGGCGGTGATCTCCGGTCGAGGGCGGGTAGGGGTGTCCTTGCGTCGGAGGGGGTCGCTCATGACGGCGGGGACGGTGCCACGGGACGGGCGCGCCATGCCGCGCGGGCGGGACCTGTACGTCATCCTCGGCGCGCTCATGCTGGCCATGCTGCTCGCCGCGCTGGACCAGACGATCGTCTCGACCGCGCTGCCCACGATCGTCAGCGACCTCGGCGGCCTCAACCACCTGTCGTGGGTCGTCACCGCCTACCTGCTGGCCTCGACGGCCTCCACGCCGCTGTGGGGCAAGCTCGGCGACCAGTACGGGCGCAAGCGGCTGTTCCAGACGTCCATCGTCATCTTCCTGGCCGGGTCGGCGCTGTGCGGGCTCGCGCAGGACATGACGGAGCTGATCGGGTTCCGGGCGCTGCAGGGCCTCGGCGGCGGCGGGCTGATGGTGCTCGTCGTCGCGATCGTCGGGGACGTGGTGCCGCCCCGCGAGCGGGGCCGCTACCAGGGCATGTTCGGGGCCGTGTTCGGCGTCGCGAGCGTGTGCGGGCCGCTGCTCGGCGGCTGGTTCGTCGACAACCTGTCGTGGCGCTGGGTGTTCTACATCAACCTGCCGATCGGCGTCGTCGCGCTGCTGGTGATCGCGGCCGTGCTGCACGCGGGCGGGGAGCGGCGGCGGCACCGCATCGACTACCTCGGCACGCTGCTGATCGTCGGCTGGTCGGTCGGGCTGGTGCTGATGACGACCTGGGGCGGCACCCGCTACGGCTGGACGTCGGCGCCGATCATCGCGCTGGGCGCCGGGTCGGTCGCGCTGATCGGGGTGTGGCTGCTGGTCGAGCGGCGCGCGGCCGAGCCGGTGATGCCGCCGCGGCTGCTCACCGAACCGGTGTTCGCGCTGGGGTCGGCGATCAGCTTCGCGGTGGGGTTCGCGATGTTCGGCGCGCTGACGTTCCTGCCGATCTTCCTCCAGGTCGTGCACGGGGTGTCGCCGACGCTGTCGGGCGTCCACCTGCTGCCGATGATGCTCGGCATGCTGTGCAGCTCGATCGGGTCCGGGCAGCTGATCAGCAAGTTCGGCCGGTACAAGGCGTTCCCGGTCGCGGGGACGCCGATCATCGCGGTGGCGCTCTACCTGTGCTCCCGGCTGGACGAGGACTCCTCGACGCTGTCGATGAGCCTGCGGTTCGCGCTGCTCGGGTTCGGGCTCGGGCTGGTGCTCCAGGTACTGGTCATCGCCGTGCAGAACGCGGTGTCGTACGAGGACCTCGGGGCCGCGACGTCGGGGGTGACGTTCTTCCGGCAGATCGGCGGCTCGTTCGGTGTCGCGGTGTTCGGGTCGGTGTTCAGCAGCCGGCTCGCGGGCCATGTCGAGGACCTCGCCAGGGACCGGATGCTCCCGCCGGGCTTCGACCCCGCCGCCGTCCAGGGGAACCCCAAGCTGCTGGACCGCTACCCCGCCCCGGTGAAGGACGGCGTGCTGCACGCCTACGCGCAGTCGATCGACTCGGTGTTCCTGTGGGCGGTCCCGGTCGCGGCGGCCGCGTTCGTGCTGACCCTGTTCCTTCGCGAGGTGCCGCTGCGGGCGACCTCGCAGACGCGCGACTACGGCGAGGGGTTCGGGGCGGCGCCGACCGTCCGCTCGTCCCGGCACGAGATCGAGCGCGCGCTGAGCGAGTTGATGCGCGGCGACGCGCGGGCGCTGGAGGTCTACAACCGGCTGGGGCGGCTCGCGGGCGTCGACCTGCCCGCCGGGAGCATGTGGGCGCTGTGCCGCATCGCCAAGGACGGCACGGTCGCCGGGCCCGACCTCGCCGAGCGCGCCGGGGTCCCGGTCGAGCACGGCCGCCCCTACGTCGACCGGACCGTCGAGGCGGGCTACGTCGAGCGGCGCGACGGCGTCCTCGCGATCACCCCGACCGGGCTGGCCGCCGCCGAGCGCCTGTTCGCCGCGCGCCGCGACGGGCTGGCCCGGCTGCTGGACGGCTGGTCGCCCGAGGAGCACCCCGAGCTGTCGGAGGTGCTGTCCGACCTCGCGCAGGCGAGCCTCGGCGACGACGCCGACGGGCGCGAGATCCACGCCGTGCCTCCCGGCGGCCCGCCGCGCCGCCCTCCCGGGGCGACCGGCGCGAGGTAACCTCGTAGCGACTCACCGAATCTCACTCGGTTTCGGGGCGAACCCCGATCCCGCTTTGGAGGCGTAGTGGCCGAGGCGTACATCGTCGGCGCGGTCCGGACTCCCGTCGGCACGAGGAAGGGCGCGCTGAAGGACGTCCACCCCGCCGACCTCGGGGCCCATGTGCTCAAAGAGCTCGTCGACCGCACCGGCGCCGACCCGTCCGCGGTCGAGGACGTGATCATGGGCTGCGTCATGCAGGTCGGCCCGCAGACCCTCGACATCGCGCGGACGGCGTGGCTGTCGGCGGGCCTGCCCGAGAGCGTGCCCGGCGTCACCATCGACCGGCAGTGCGGGTCCTCGCAGCAGGCGATCCACTTCGCCGCGCAGGGCGTCCTGTCGGGCACGCAGGACCTCGTGGTCGCGGCGGGCGTCGAGCAGATGGCCAAGGTGCCGATGGGCGCGAGCATCGTCCAGGGGCTCGACTTCCCCTACGGCGAGGGCTGGGCCGAGCGGTACGGCATGCAGGAGATCTCCCAGTTCCGCGGCGCCGAGATGATGGCCGACAAGTGGGGCCTCACCCGCGAGGACCTGGAGGAGTTCGCGCTGGAGAGCCACCGGCGCGCCGGCCGGGCCATCGAGGCGGGGTACTTCGACCGGGAGATCGCGCCCGTCGCCGGGCTGACCAAGGACGAGGGCGCCCGCCCCGACACCAGCCTGGAGAAGATGGCGGCGCTCAAGCCGCTGCGCGAGGGCGGCGCGATCACCGCGGCGGCGGCCTCGCAGATCTCCATCGGCGCGTCCGCGCTGATGATCGCCTCCGAGGACGCCGTCCGGCGGCACAACCTCACGCCGCGGGCGCGCGTCCACACGCTGGCGGTGTGCGGGTCCGACCCGGTCTACATGCTGACCGGCCCGATCCCGGCGACCGAGCGGGCCCTCGACCGCGCCGGGCTGAAGATCGGCGACATCGACGTGTTCGAGGTCAACGAGGCGTTCGCGCCCGTCCCGCTCGCCTGGGCCGCCGACACCGGGGCCCCGCTCGCGCGGACCAACCCCAACGGCGGTGCCATCGCGCTCGGCCACCCGCTCGGCGCGACCGGCGGCGTGCTGATGACCAAGCTGCTCCACGAGCTGGAGCGCACCGGCGGCCGCTACGGCCTCCAGACGATGTGCGAGGGCGGCGGCCAGGCGAACGCGACGATCATCGAGAGGCTCTGACCGCCGGCACCCTCCGGGTGGGGGCCCGACGGCGAGGGCCTCCCCTCCCGGGCCCTCGCCACCGGACCGTCGGACCACACGGGAACTTCAGTGGCTGGCCCTCGGGGTCACGGTCCGCGGAAGCAGACGGTGCTTCTCCGCCGGGAGAGGCGGCTCGTGACCCGTCCGACCACTGACCAGTCTCCTGGTCGGACGGCCCGCACGCAGCACGGGACGTCATGAATCGGTATACCTAGAACGTCCATCGGACGGATTCCGTCCTGGAACCTGCGTATTGGTCCCGGAACCCTCGCCCCGGCAAGGCAAAAGGGCGGACCACCCGAGGTGGTCCGCCCCTGTGCGGAGTCACGGCCACGCCGATCGCGGGGTGCGGCGTGCCGAGCGGAACGGCTAGCGCGGGACGCGCGCCACGCAGAACACCGTCTGCCCGAACGGCGGGCGGACGAGCCGCTCGATGCCGCGCGTCAGCGGCACGACGGTCCGGTCGTAGATCTTGACGAGCTTCGGGTCGGGGTAGCCCGCGCCGCCGCGGCGGACCGCGAACCACCAGGCGATGCCGCCGAGGAAGTTGATCGGCTTGAGCACCTCGGGGACGAGGCCGGCGGCGCGGACCGTGGCCTCCAGCGTCTGCGGGGTGTAGCGGGTCACGTGCCCGACCTTGCGGTCGAAGTCGCCGTAGAGCTGCATGTAGCCGGGGACCCAGATGACGATCCGGCCGCCGGGAAGCGTCACGGCCGCGAGGTCGCGCAGGGCCTGGGCGTCGTCCTTGATGTGCTCCAGGACGTTCATCATCACGACGGTGTCGACCTTCTGGCGGATCTTCACATCCGCCGGGAGCTCCAGGTCGATGACCTCGACGTCGTCGTCGCCGTCGTAGCGCTTGCGCAGCTCGCCGACGCAGTAGGGGTCGTTGTCGCTGACGACCAGGTAGTCGAGCCGTCCCGCGAACTGCTCGGAGAAGTGGCCGAGACCCGACCCGATCTCCAGCAGGGAGCGTCCGACGTGCGGCGCGACCGTCTCGTACTCGTACTTGCGGTAGTTGCGGGCCTCGTCCCCGCCGAGGTGGTTCTCCAGGGCGCCATCCCCCGCGGCGGGCTGGACGACGTCGCCGCCGCCCGCGCTCTTGGCCGGTCGGGTCTTAGGCTTACTGCCGAGGAGGTTGAGGAGGGTAGCTGCGATGGACTTGTTCTGAGCTGGTGGCTGCATTACTTCCCGCTCGCTTGGCTGCGTTGGGTGTTTCGCTTCTTGTATCGCCGGATCGAGGGACCAGATCCCCGCGAATGGTCCGATCTCGGGCGCAAGGTCGGACAGTCTACCCATCCGTACGGGCAGCCGACGCCGAGTGTTCGCCCTCGCCCGCGGCCCGCGAACCGGACATGCTCGCGCCGTCCCCCGGTGCGCCGGTGAGATGCCAGGCGAGGTCACCGTAGCGCACCGCATGGAGATGGTCACGGACCGAACTCTCCAGCGCGTCCGGACGGCGGGTCCGCGCGGCCCCGAACGCGTCCACGACGGCGCCGAGGACCGCCGCGCGGACCGCGTCCATCGTCATCGCCGGGCCGAAATCGGCCAGTGTCGGCCGCCCGGCCGCGTCCCCGGCCGCGTCTCCGGCCGGGCAGGCGCCGCCGGGCCCGACCTGGACGGCGACATGCACCAGGCAGGCGGTCCTGGTGAGCAGCCGCGCCGCCTGGACGGCGCGCCCCGCCCGCAGCGGGCCGCGCGGGACGCCGAGGCCCTCGACCGCCGCGAACACCAGCTCCTCCAGCGGGACGCGCCGCCCCGGCCGCTGGACGAGCGTGAACGCGAGCGTGCCGGGGCCGAAGCACACCGCCCCGCCGCCGGTGGCGCGCCGCACGACCTCGACGCCGTCGCGCGCGCAGGCCGCCAGGTCGGCGGCCCGCGCGACGTCCTGGAACCGGCCGACCATGACGCTGGGGGAGCACTGCCACACCCGCAGGACGGGCAGCCCCGCGACGGCGCCGCCGAGGGCCGAGTGCGCGGGACGGGGCCGGGCGGAGGCGAAGCGCCCGGCGACCGGGCGGCCGGAGGGGGACCGGCGGACGAGCGTCCGCGGCCCGTGCCCGACGGCGGAGCGGTACGCGGCGGCACGGGCGAGGGCCTCGTCGAGGGCGAGGTTGCGTGCGGGATCGCGTGTGTCGTCGAGAATGACGCTGAGCATCGCCCCGCCGCTCCTTCCGCCTGACATCCGGGTACCGCCGGACATCCGGAAAGCGCAGCGCACCGCCCGATCCGGGAACGGGCGGTGCGCTGTGCTCGGCCACCGGAGGAAAGCTATCCCCTTTGCGCGCCGATTGCATGCGGATAGTTTCCGATTGGCGACGAGGAGTTACTCAATGGTGCGGTGAACGGTCTCTACGTCGCTCGGACCGGGGTCGGACGGCGCGATCCAGGGCCCGGGAATGGACGGGTCGAGAACGCCCTCCTCCACCCAGGCGAAGTCCCCGGCGAGGACGGCGCGCGCCAGCTTCACGTCCATCGTGTCGGTGTTGCGCCACAGCCCGTCGAACAGTTCCTCGACGCGGATACGCGACTGCCGGCAGAACGCGTCCGCGAGCAGGGTCGCGGACGGGCCCGGCGTGAGCCCGGACATGGCGCCGGTGAGCGGCCCGTCGGCGGAGGTGTCGGCCCGCGCGCGGACGCACACGGCGCTCATCGCATACAGCTCGGCGCCGATGTCGACCATCCGGCCGAGGAAGCCCTGCCGGTATTCGAGGCCGCCCTGCCAGCGTCCGGCCGCATAGAAGATCGACCTCGCCAGCTTGCGGGACGCGCGCTCGACGTAGCGCAGGTGCCGCGCCAGCGGCCCGAACTCGCCGTAGGCGTTCGGGCGCTGCCCGGCGCCGGTGACCAGCGTCGGCAGCCAGCGCGCGTAGAAGCCGCCCGCGCGGGCCGCCGCCCGCGCCTTCCGCCCGGCGGACGCGCCGGGGTCGATGATGTCGCCGGCCACCGACAGGTGCGCGTCCACCGCCTCGCGGGCGATCAGCAGGTGCATGATCTCGGTGGAGCCCTCGAAGATCCGGTTGATCCGCAGGTCGCGCAGCACCTGCTCGGCGGGCACGCCGCGCTCGCCCCGCGCCGCGAGCGACTCGGCGGTCTCATAGCCGCGCCCGCCGCGCAGCTGCACCAGCTCGTCGGCGACCCGGCAGGCCATCTCCGAGGACCACAGCTTCGCCAGCGCCGCCTCGATCCGGATGTCGGCGCGCTCGTCGTCGGCGAGCAGGGCGGACAGGTCGAGCACGGCCTCCAGCGCGTACGCGGTCGCGGCGATGAACGCGACCTTCCGCGACACCGCCTCGTGCTCGCCGACCGGCCGTCCCCACTGGACGCGCTCGCGCGACCACTCCCGCGCGATCCGCGCGGCCCACTTGGCCGCCGCCGCGCAGCCCGCGGGCAGCGACAGCCGCCCGGTGTTGAGCGTGGTGAGCGCGATCCTCAGCCCGGCGCCCTCCGCGCCGATCAGGTTCTCCGCCGGGACGCGGACGTCGTGGAACCGCGTGACCCCGTTCTCGATCCCGCGCAGCCCCATGAACGCGTTGCGGTGCTCGACCGTGACGCCCTCGGCGGCCATGTCGACGATGAACGCGGAGATGCCGCCGGGGTGCCCGGCCGACCTCGGGACCCGCGCCATCACGACGACGAGGTCGGCGACGACGCCGTTGGTCGTCCACAGCTTCACGCCGTTGAGCACGTAGGAGCCGTCGCCGTCCGGGACGGCGGTGGCGCGCAGCCGCGCCGGGTCCGAGCCGACGTCGGGCTCGGTCAGCAGGAACGCGCTGATCTCGTGCACGCAGCGCGGCAGCCAGGCGTCCTGCTGCGCCTGCGTGCCGAACAGCCGCACCGGCTGCGGGACGCCGATGGACTGGTGCGCCGACAGCAGCGCGCCGAGCGCCGGGCTGACCGAGCCGACGACCATCAGCGCGCGGCCGTAGTGGTACTGCCCGAGCCCGAGCCCGCCGTAGCGTTCCGGGATCTTCATGCCGAGCGCGCCGAGCGAGCGCAGGCCGCGGACCACCTCGTCGGGGATCCGCGACTCCCGCTCGATCAGCGCCGGGTCGATCTTCGTCGCGCAGAACGCGGTCAGCCGCGCGAGGAACTCCTCGCCGCGCCGCCGCGCCTCGTCCGTCGGGCGCGGATGCGGATGAACGAGATCGAGACGGAAATCGCCCAGGAAAAGCTGTTTTCCGAAACTGGGCAGTCGCCACCGCGTTTCGCGGGCCTCTTCGGCGACCTTCCGCGCGGTCCGCTCGTCCACGTGGTCGGGGGCGTGTTTGTCGGGGGCGTGGCTCGGCTTGCTCATGCCGGCTCCTTCGCGAAAGCGTCGTCCCGCCGTCTTCCCTCCCCGCCGAAGTTACTCTCCGGTCGAGCGAGGTCACGGTCCCGCGGCCGGACCGGCGTGTCTGTGAGATTCTCCGCGTCCACCGGGCCGGTGTCGGCAAATCCCTTGACCGGCCCGCGCGGGAGGGGTTCGCTGTGCGTAATGGAAGAGACACGCAGACCCACTCTTATCGCCTCTGTGCAGCGTGCTCTGCGTCTCATGGAGGCGGTCGCCTCGCACCCGAGCGGCGCTCCCGCCAAGCAGCTCGCCCGCGAGACCGACCTCCCCCTCGCCACGACCTACCACCTGCTGCGCACCCTCGCCCACGAGGGCTACGCGACCCGCCTGTCGGACGGCGTGTGGGTGCTCGGCCACCGCGTCCAGACGCTGCACGGCCGGACCCGGATGCAGCAGCTGCTCACCGCCGTCCGCCCGTCCCTCGCGGGCCTGCGCGACGAGCTGGGCGCCGCCGCCTACTTCGGCCTGCACGTGGACGGCGAGATCCGGCTGGTCGACGTCGCCGACGGCCCGCGCGCCCCGCGCGTGGACCTGTGGGTCGGCTTCGAGGACGCCGCGCACGCCACCGCGATCGGCAAGTGCGTGCTGGCCCAGCTCGACGACGGGCAGCGCCGCGACTACCTGTCCCGGCACCCGCTCGTCGACCTCACCCCGCACACGGTCACCGAGCCGCGCCGGCTGCTGCGCGGGCTCAGCGGCCCCGCCGGCCTGTCGCTGGACCGCGAGGAGTACGCGCTCGGCACCTCGTGCGCCGCCGTCGCGGTCGCCGACGGCAACGGCATGATCGGCGCGCTCGCGGTCTCCTGCCGCCCGCGCCGGCTGCCGCGGATCGAGTCCTCGGCCCACCGGCTGCGCGCGACCGCCGCCAAGATCCAGCGCACCCTGACCCTCACCCCCTGACCCGCAATCCGCACAAGAGACCACGCTGATTGGTGCCGCGCTGATTGGTGCCGCGCTGAGAAGTGCCCGCGCTGGGAGGTGCCGCGCCGAGAAGTGCCCGCGCTGGGGGGTGCCGCGCTGGGAGGTGCCGCGCTGGAGGGTGCCGCGCCCAGAGGTGCCGCGCTGAGAGGTGCCGCGCTGAGAGGTGCCGCGCTGAGAGGTGCCGCGCTGAGAGGTGCCGCGCTGAGAAGTGCCGCGCAGTGACTTCAGCCGTCACGCGGGCGCGTTAGCTGACCGGTGGGGGCGAAGCCGGAGGCGAGCCCCCACCGGGAAGATCGCGAAGCGATGCCGCGCCCGCCAAGGCGCGGTCAAGGCACGAGCCGCCAGGCGAGTGTCTTGGGCCGTGACTTAATGAACACAGCCGCCAGGCGAGCCCCCTTGGGCCGAGGCTTCAGTCAACACAGCCGCCGTCGCGAAGAGCCGCTGCCGGTGCGCGGTCGCGGCGGCCTCGCCCCGGTTGGCGACGCCCAGCTTGCCGAGGATGTTGGAGACGTGGACGCTGGCCGTCTTCACCGAGATGAACAGCGCCTCGGCGATGTCGCGGTTGCTGCGGCCCTCCGACACCAGGCGCAGCACCTCGTACTCGCGGGGCGTCAGGCCGAGCGGCGCGGTGGCCTCGGCGCCCGCCCGGCGCGGGGCGCGGACGCGGCGGCGCAGCTCGTCGATCCGGGAGCCGAGCGGGGCCGCGCCGAGTCCGGCGGCGAGCCCGGTGGCCGTCTGGAGCCGGACGGCGGCGCCGTCGTGGTCGCCGCCCGCCAGCGCGGCCTCGGCGGCGGCGGTCAGCGCCTCGGCCCGGGGGTAGGGGTTGCCGAGCCTCTCCCACGCGGCGGCGGCCGCGTCCCACGCGGCCAGGTCGAGGACGCCGCGCCCGCGCGCGGCCTCGGCGACGAACGTGAGGCGCATGGCCTCCAGCAGCGGGCCGCCGGTGTGCAGCGTGGCGGTGCGCCCGACGATCGCCTCCAGATCGGCGGCCGCGGCGTCGCCGAGTTCGCCGCAGGCCCGCGCGCCGAGGCTGAGCACCGGCCACGCGTAGCGGGCGTCGTCGGGCAGCCCCGCCTGGTCGACGACCTGGCGGGCCGCGGCGATCACGGCGTCGTGCCGGCCCTCGGCGAGGGCCATCCGCGCCTCCAGCCGGAGCGTCGCGAAGTAGTCCTGCGTCTTCAGCCACTTCATCTTGAGGTTCATGACCTCGCGGGCGCCCGCGAGCCGGTTGCGGGCGGTGTCGAGGTCGCCGCGCGCGAGCGCGATCTCCCCGTGCAGGACGAGCAGCGAGGTGCGGATCGTGATGGCCGGGTCCTGCTCGATCGCGTGCCCGAGGACGGCGAGGGCCTCGTCCCAGCGGCCGAGGGACACCAGCGGCTCGGCCTGGTTGATGCACAGGAACGTGCCCTGGGTGCGGCTGACCCCGTACTCGCGGGCCTGCTCCTTGCCGCGCCTGGCGACGCCCTCGGCCTCCTCGTGGCGGCCCGCGCCCTCCAGGTAGTGGGATTTGATCACCGCGTAGCGCAGCGCGACCCGGTGGTTGCCGCTGCGCAGCGCCGCCTCCTCGACCTCGTGGATCTGGATCGGGTCGTTGCCGTAGTCGATGTCGGCGCAGAACAGCGTCATCAGCGCCTCGGCCTCGGTGACCACGTCGTTCATCTCGCGGGCGATCGCGAGGGACTCCTCGGCGGCCGCGCGGGCCTGGCCGATGTCGGTGGTGAGCCGGACGTAGGTCGCGAGCGTGGACAGCACCCGGGCGCGCAGCGCGGTCGGCGGCGCGCCGTCCAGCGCCGTCACCGCGGTGCGGAGGTCCTCGACGAAGCCGGGCCGCGCGAGCTGGTAGCGCATGCGGGCCCGCCACTCCAGCATGGACGCGGCGCGGACGCCGATGCCCTCGGCCTCCTCGATCTCGCGGAGCGCGGCGGTGGCGAGCTTGACGCCCCGGTCGTACTCGCCGGCCTGGTCGGCGGCGGAGGTGGCGTCCTCCAGCACCTTGACGTGGTCGGCGCCGATCCGCGTCGCGGCGTCGGGGACGCGGTCCCACAGTTCGAGGACGCGGGAGAGCATCGTGAGGCACTCGGCGTAGGCGAGGGCCTTGCGGGCGTCGGCGGCGGCGCGCCAGGAGGCGACCAGCGCCCAGGTGGCGTCGTGCGCGGCGAGCCAGTGGTGGCTCAGCTCGACCCAGAGCCGCCCGGACGGGACGAGCCCCGGGTCGTTCTCCAGCGCCTGCGCGTACCGGGTGTGCAGGCGCGTGTACTCGCCGGGCAGCAGGTCGTCGTGCACGGCCTCGCGGATCAGCGCGTGCCGGAAGGCGTAGCCGTCGCCGTCGACGACCAGCACGTTCGCGGCGACGGCGGGGCGCAGCACCCGGGTCAGCGCGGTGTCGTCGAGCCCGGACACGGCGGCCAGCAGCGCGTGCTCGATGCGGGTGCCGCCGCCGCTGGCGTCGCGCAGGACGTCCTGCGTCTCCTCGGGGAGCCGCTGGACGCCCGCGAGCAGCAGGTCGCGCAGGGACTCGGGCAGCTCGCAGGCGAGCGTGCCGTCGTCGTCCAGCAGCGCCTCGACGAACAGCGGGTTCCCCTCGCTGCGCGCGGCGATCCGCTCGACGAGGCCGGGCGCCGGGGCGCTGCCGAGGGCGTCGGCGACGAGCGCGCCGACGTCGGTGCGCGACAGGCGGGTGAGGTCGAGGCGGCGGACGCGGTCGGTGCGCTCCAGCGCGCCCAGCAGCGGCCGGAGCGGATGCGTGCGGTGCAGCTCGTCGGTGCGGTAGGTCACCACGATCAGCAGCGGCACCGCGCCCATGTTGCGGACGAGGAAGGCGAGCAGGTCGCGGGTGGAGCGGTCGGCCCAGTGCGCGTCCTCGATCACGAGCACGACCGGGCCGCGCTCGGCCAGCCGCTCCAGCAGGACCAGCACGACCTCGAACAGGCGGGCCCGCTCCTCACCGGAGGCGGCGTCGCTCTCGGGCTCGCCGAACTCGGGCAGCAGCCGGGCGAGGCCGCCGGTGTCGCCGCGCGGGACGAGCCCGGCGACGCCGTCGATGCCGATGTCGCGGACCAGGCCGCGCAGCACGGTGGTGAACGGCGCGAACGGCAGGCCGTCGGAGCCGAGCTCCAGGCAGCCGCCGATCAGCAGCCGGGCGCGCGGCCCCGCGCCGGCGGGCTCGTGCAGCCGGGCGGCGAACTCGCGGATCAACCGGGTCTTGCCCAGGCCGGCCTCGCCGCCGAGCAGGACGGCGCCCGGGGCGGCGGCGAGGGCGCCCTCCAGCTCGGCCAGCTCGGCCGACCTGCCGACCAGCACCGGACCCATCGCACGTACGTTCACGTCACAAGCATGCCAAACGGATCCGACATTCCCACCCGGGTTTCACTCCGTGAGACGTTCCCGGCGGCCCCACGGGACGACCAGCGCCGCGGTCAGGCACGCGGCGACCACGAGAATGCCGAAACCGATGGTCAGCGCGGTGGTGTAGCCGTGCACGGTGGCGGCCTTCGCGGTGTGCCCGCCCGAGGCCAGGTAGGACGCGGTCGCGGTGGCGGCGATCGTGTTCAGCAGGGCGGTGCCGAGCGCGGCGCCGAGCTGCTGGGAGGCGTGGTAGGCGGCCGACGCGGCCCCGATGTCGTGCCATCTCATGCCCGCCGTGGCGAGGCTCGCGGTCGGCGGCATGACGCAGCCGAGGCCGAGGCCGGTGAGCACCAGCGCCGGGACGAGGTAGGCCGGCAGGACGTGGCCGCTGTGCTCGGTCAGGCGGGTCAGGACGAGCATCCCGGCGGCCGCGGCGACCAGGCCCGGCACGATCAGCAGGCCGGGGGCGACGCGTCCGAGCAGCCGTCCGGCGATGAGCGTCGAGCCGACCAGCGCGGCGGCGGCGTTGATGATCAGCACGAGCCCCGCCTGGACCGGTGAGTACCCGAGGACGCCCTGGGTGTAGTAGCTCATGAACAGGTAGAACCCGAACATCGCCAGGAACATCAGCGTGATCGACACGAACGCCCCGGCGCGGGCGCGGTGCAGCAGCACCCGCATCGGCAGCAGCGGGTGGGACGCGCGGACCTCGACCGCCGTGAACGCCACCAGCAGCACGACGCCGCAGTTCAGCAGCGTGATGACCTTGACCGATCCCCAGCCGTGCGGCTCGGCCTCGTTGAAGGCGTAGACGACGCAGGCGAAGCCGGCGGCGCTGAGCAGGGCGCCGGGCACGTCCAGCCGCCCCTCGCGGAGGGGCCGGTCGCGGGGCACGAACACGGTGCCGAGGACGGCCAGCAGCGCCATCGGGACGTTGATGAACAGGCACCAGCGCCAGTCGGCGTACTCGGTCAGCAGCCCGCCCGCGATCAGCCCGACCGCCGACCCGGCCGCGCCGACGGCGGCGAACACCCCGAACGCCCGGCCGCGCTCGCCCGGCTCGGTGAACGTCGTCGTCAGCAGCGACAGCCCGGCGGGCGCGAGCGCGGCGGCGAACACCCCCTGCGCGGCGCGGGCGCCGAACAGCAGGCCCGGCTCGGTGGCGGCCCCGCCGAGCGCGGACGCGGCGGCGAAGCCCACGAGCCCGGCGACGAACGTCCGCCGGTGGCCGAGCGCGCCGCTGACCCGGCCGCCGATCAGCAGCAGCCCGCCGAAGGCCAGCGCGTAGGCGGTGACGGCCCACTGCCGGCTCGCGTCGGACATGCCGAGCGACTCCTGCGCCGAGGGCAGCGCGATGTTCACGATCGTCCCGTCCAGGACGACGAGGAGCTGGGCCGCGCTCACCGCCGCCAGCGTCCACCACCGCCGTCCGGCCACCGGCTCCCCGGTGCCGGGCTCCACCGTCTCGGTCTCCACGGCCATCTCCTCGTCTAACGTCGTTTGAGACTCCCTAACAGTGTTAGGGACGGCGAACACGGTACTACACTCGCCGTGCCGGTCCGGGCGCTGAATGTGGAGAGAAGGGGCGCGATGAGCGAGCCGAAGGACGGGGTACGGAGCGTCTGGCTGCGCCCGCGCCGCACGCGGAAGGGCGAGCCGCCGCTGACGCTCGCCCGCATCGTCGAGGCGGCCGTCGCGCTGCTGGACGAGGAGGGCATCGACCGGCTCACCATGCGCCGCCTCGCCGAGCGGCTGGCGGTCGTCGCGCCCTCGCTGTACTGGCACGTCGACACCAAGGACGACGTGATCGACCTGGCCGTGGACGCGATCTTCGGCGAGGTTCCGCCCGGGACCGCGCCCGGCGGGGGGTGGCGGGAGGACGTCGCGTCCGTCCTGGCCGCCTGGCGGGCCGCGCTGCTGCGGCACCCGTGGGCCGCCGCCGTCCCGGCCCGGCAGCGGCCGACGATCGGCCCCAACTTCCTCGCCTGGATGGAGATCCTCCAGTCGACGCTGGCCCGCGCCGGGTTCTCCGGGAAGGGACTCGCGGCGGCGACCTGGGCGCTCTACAACCACGTGATGGGCTCCGCGTCCACCGAGGCCGCCCTGCGGATCACCGACGCGGAGCGCGACCTCGGCCAGCGGCAGCTCCGCGCGGACGGCCGGTACCCGACGCTCGCCGCCAACGGCTACCTGTACGACGACGACTGGGACGGCAGCTTCAGCACCGGCCTCGACTACCTCCTGGACGGCCTCCAGGCCCAGCTGGCCGCGACTCAGGGCAGCGGCCCCCGGTAGACCGCCCCCGCCGGGTGGGAGCGCCGGGGGCGCGCGTGCCCAGGCGCCCGCGACGTCCGGCTCCCGGCACGCGCTGAGCGCGGAGGACGCGGCCCCCGAGGCGCGTCCTCCGCACATACGGCTCTTCTCCGTCCCGGCCGGGGGCCGGGTCAGGAGATGCGGCGGCGGACCCAGTAGAAGCAGAACCCGGAGAGCCCCAGGGCGAGGAGGGCGAACAGGCCGGTCTCCGCCCACTGGAGGGGCCAGAACCGGTCTCCGGGCTGGTAGGTCACGTGCTGCCGGTAGCCGAGCCGGGCGATCTCGGCGTAGCACTTCTCGGCCGGGCCGCGACCGGAACCGTCGACGGACTCCTTCCCGTCGGGCACGGTCGTCGGCGGCGGGGGCGCGCAGGCGCCCGCGGCGAGGCTGACGGGCAGGCTCTTCACCTTCCGCCCGGACGCGTCGACCGTGTAGTCGGACAGCACCCAGGCGCCCGGCTCGTCCACCCTCGCCCGCACGGTCAGGGTCGTCTCGGCCAGGGAGATGCCCTGCATGTTCTCGGGGGTGATCGTGACCGTCCTCTCCACGGGCGTGATGAGGTTCGGCCTGACGTACTGCGGGACGGCGAGCTGGAGCCCGGCGAAGACGGCGAGCGTGACCGCCATCGCGGGCAGCGTCCGGCGGATCAGGACCCCGGCGGTGACGCCGAGCGCGAACGCGAACGCCGCGTAGCCGATCGGCGCGATGCCGCGCGCGTCGAACATCACCGGCGACAGCCGCGGGAACCGGTCGGCGCCGGCCTTGTCCAGCGGGTCCGACCACCAGGTCGCGATGGCGACCGCGAGCCCGGCGGCGGCCATCGAGGCCAGCCCGATGACACCGAGCTTGACGGCCAGCCAGCGGCTCCGGGACACGCTCTGGTTCCAGGCGAGCCGGTGCGTGCCCGCCTCGATCTCCCGGGTGATGAGCGGCGCCCCCCAGAAGGCCCCGATCAGGCCGGGGAGGCCGACCACCACCGTGACCAGCCCGGTGAACCAGCTCTGGTGGTCGTCGAAGAACTGGAGCTTGAAGCGCTCGCAGCCGCCGGTCGCGGTGCAGGACGCGATGCCGTCGGCGTAGTCGTCGACCAGGTCGATGCGGGTGAGCGCCAGGAGGGCGGTGACGGCGACGAGGGTGGCGAGCGCCACCGTGGCCTGGAGCCGGAACTGCCGCAGCGTGAGCCAGATCATCGGAGCGCCTCCAGGGCCGGACGGTCCTCGGTCTTCGGGGTCATGTACGCGAGCACGAGGTCCTCCAGGCCGACCTCGCCGACCGTCCAGGCGGGGTCGTGGATCGGTCCGTCGGTCCGCACGACGAACGTGCTCTGCCGGTCGGTGTGGCTGGCCGAGACGACGTGCTGGCCGGAGGGGAGCCGCGCGGCGTCGCGGCGCGGGCCGGTGAGCCGGTGGTGGGCGGTGAGCAGGTCGTCGACGTCGCCCGCCACCCGGACGCGGGAGTCCACGACCACGACGAGGTGGTCGCAGACGCGCTCCAGGTCCGACATGAGGTGCGAGGAGAGCACGACGCTGATCGAGTGCTCCGCGACCGCCTCCATCAGCGAGGCGAGGAACTCGCGCCGCGCGAGCGGGTCGAGCGCGGCGACCGGCTCGTCCAGGATCAGCAGTTCGGGGCGCTTGGCGATGCCGAGCGTGAGCGCGAGCTGCGCCCGCTGGCCGCCCGACAGCCGTCCGGCCCGCCGCGCGGGGTCCAGGCCGAGGCGCTCGATCCGGTCGCGGGCGAGCGCCGCGTCCCAGCCCGGGTTGAGGCGGGCGCCGAGCCGCAGGTGGTCGGCGACGGTCAGGCTCGCGTAGGTCGGGGTGTCCTGCGCGACGAAGCCGACCTTGGCGAGCTGCGCGGGGCCGCTCGCGGGGCGTCCGCCGAGCACCTCGATCGTGCCCGCCGACGGCGCGAGCTGCCCGACCACCATGTTCAGCAGCGTCGTCTTGCCCGCGCCGTTCGGGCCGACGAGCCCGACGACGCGTCCGGCGGGGATGGCGAGGTCGCAGTCGCGCAGCGCCCAGCGCCGCCCGTACTTCCTGCCGAGGCCCTCGGTCCTCACGACGGCGGTCATGCTATGTCCTCCTGAGCGGCGGCCCGAAAGGTCGTCATGAACAGCGCCTCGATGCTCTCGTCGTCCAGCCCGGCGAGCCGCGCCTTGGCCAGCCAGCGCCGCAGGTCCTGCCGCAGCGGCCCGTGCGCGGCGAGCGAGCCGCCCGCGAGCGAGCGGGTCACGAACGTCCCGACCCCCGGCCGCGCCGCGACGAGCCCCTCGTGCTCCAGCTCGCGGTACGCCTTCAGCACGGTGTTGGGGTTGATCGCGAGCTGCGCCACGACGTCCTTGACCGTCGGGAGCTGGTCGCCCTCGCGCAGCAGGTCGAGCCGGAGCGCGTGCCGGACCTGCCGGACGAGCTGCATGTACGGGGAGACCCCCGAGCCGGCGTCCAGATGGAACTCGATCACCAGCACCTCCATTTAATTAGGATGCTAGTACTTTAGATGTCTAGAGTGATCGCCTGTCAAGCGAACCGGTGACTTTGTGCCGGTGGCGGACTTCGGCGATGCTGGGGTGGTGTCAACGGAGACTCTGAACGGCGTGGCCGAGCTGCGCGCGTTCCTGCGCGGGCTGCCCGGCGTCGACGAGGTCGGCGCGAGCGAGCGGGCCGCGCGGCTCGCGACGCGGTCGATCAAGACCTCGGCCAAGGCGGAGGCGATCGACCTGGCCATCTCGATGGTCGACCTGACCACCCTGGAGGGCGCCGACACGGCGGGGAAGGTCAGGGCGCTGTGCGCCAAGGCCGCGCACCCCGACCCGGCGGACGCGTCGGTGCCGCGCGTCGCGGCCGTGTGCGTCTACCCCGACATGGTGGACGTCGCGGTCCGCGCCCTGGACGGCACGGGCATCGGCGTCGCGAGCGTGGCGACGGCGTTCCCGTCCGGGCGGGCACCGCTCGCGGCCAAGCTCGCCGACACGCGCGCGGCGGTCGAGGCGGGCGCCGCCGAGATCGACATGGTCATCGACCGGGGCGCGTTCCTGTCCGGCGACCTCGGCAAGGTCTTCGACGAGATCGCGGCGGTCAAGGACGCGTGCGGCGCCGCGCACCTGAAGGTGATCCTGGAGACCGGGGAGCTGGCGACGCTCGACAACGTCCGCCGCGCCTCCTGGCTGGCGATGCGTGCGGGCGCCGACTTCATCAAGACCTCGACCGGCAAGGTCGCCCCGGCGGCGACGCTGCCGGTCACGCTGGTCATGCTGGAGGCGGTCCGCGACCACCGCGCCGCGACCGGCCGCCAGGTCGGCGTGAAACCGGCGGGCGGCATCCGGACGACCAAGGACGCCGTCAAGTACCTGGTGCTCGTGAACGAGACCGCCGGGCCCGACTGGCTGTCGCCGGAGTGGTTCCGGCTGGGCGCCTCCAGCGTGCTGAACGACCTGCTCATGCAGCGCCGCAAGCTGGCCACCGGCGCCTACCCCGGCCCCGACTACTTCACGCTGGACTGATCATGGTTTTCGAGTACGCGCCCGCGCCCGAGTCGGCCGCGATCGTCGACGTCCGCCCGTCCTACGGGCTGTTCGTCGGCGGGGAGTTCACCGACGGGCACGGCGAGCCGTTCAAGTCCGTCAACCCGGCCGACGAGACCGTGCTGGCCGAGATCGCCCGCGCCGACGAGGGCGACGTCGACCGCGCCGTCGCCGCCGCCCGCACCGCGTTCGAGCGGGTCTGGGGGCCGATGCCCGGCGCCGAGCGCGCCAAGTACCTGTACCGGATCGCGCGGATCGTGCAGGAGCGGTCGCGGGAGCTGGCCGTGCTGGAGTCGATCGACAACGGCAAGCCGATCCGGGAGTCGCGCGACGTGGACGTGCCGCTCGTCGCGGCGCACTTCTTCTACTACGCCGGATGGGCCGACAAGCTCGGCCACGCCGGGTTCGGCCCCGACCCGCGCCCGCTCGGCGTCGCGGGGCAGATCATCCCGTGGAACTTCCCGCTGCTGATGCTGGCCTGGAAGATCGCGCCCGCGCTGGCCTGCGGCAACACGGTCGTGCTCAAGCCCGCCGAGACGACCCCGCTGACCGCGCTGCTGTTCGCCGACATCTGCCGGCAGGCCGACCTGCCGCCCGGCGTCGTCAACATCGTCACCGGCGCCGGGGACACCGGCCGCGCGCTGGCCGAGCACCCGGGCGTCGACAAGGTCGCCTTCACCGGCTCCACCGACGTCGGACGGCAGATCGCCCGCTCGGCGGCGGGCACCGCCAAGCGGCTGACGCTGGAGCTGGGCGGCAAGGCCGCCAACATCGTGTTCGAGGACGCCGCGCTCGACCAGGCCGTCGAGGGCGTCGTGAACGGGATCTTCTTCAACCAGGGCCACGTGTGCTGCGCCGGGTCGCGGCTGCTCGTCCAGGAGTCGGTCGCCGAGGAGCTGCTGGAGCGGCTCAAGACGCGCATGGCCACGCTGCGCGTCGGCGACCCGCTCGACAAGAACACCGACGTCGGCGCGATCAACTCCGCCGCCCAGCTCGCCCGGATCAGGGAGCTGGCCGACGCGGGGGAGGCCGAGGGCGCGGAGCGCTGGTCGCCGCCCTGCGAGCTGCCCCCGCAGGGGTTCTGGTTCGCGCCGACGGTGTTCACCGGCGTCGCGCAGTCGCACCGGATCGCGCGCGAGGAGATCTTCGGGCCCGTCCTGTCGATGCTGACGTTCCGCACGCCCGAGGAGGCCGTCACCAAGGCCAACAACACCCCCTACGGGCTGTCGGCCGGGATCTGGACGGAGAAGGGCTCCCGCATCCTGTGGACGGCGCAGCGCCTGCGCGCCGGGGTCGTGTGGGCCAACACCTTCAACAAGTTCGACCCGGCCTCCCCGTTCGGCGGCTACAAGGAATCGGGGTTCGGCCGCGAGGGCGGACGCCACGGACTGGAGGGCTACCTCGATGCCTGACCGGCTCAGCGTCCGCAAGACCTACAAGCTCTACATCGGCGGCGCGTTCCCGCGTTCGGAGTCGGGCCGCTCGTACCCGGTGGCCGACCCCAAGGGGAACTTCGTGGCGAACGCGTCCCAGGCGTCCCGCAAGGACGTGCGGGACGCGGTCGTCGCCGCGCGCAAGGCGTTCGGCGGCTGGTCGGCGCGGACGGCCTACAACCGCGCCCAGATCCTCTACCGCGTCGCCGAGATGCTGGAGGGGCGCCGGGCCCAGTTCGTCGACGAGCTGCGCCAGGCGGGGGCGAGCAAGTCCCAGGCCGCCGCCGAGACGGACGCGGCCGTCGACCGGTGGGTCTGGTACGCGGGATGGGCCGACAAGCTCGCCGCCGTCACCGGGTCCGCCAACCCCGTCTCCGGGCCCTTCTTCAACTTCTCGACGCCGGAGCCGACGGGCGTCGTCGCGGTCCTCGCCCCCGACTCGCCGCTGCTCGGGCTCGTCTCGACGGTCGCGCCCGCGATCGTGTCCGGCAACACCGCCGTCGTGGTCGCCTCCGAGCCCGCGCCGCTCGCGGCGGTCACGCTCGCCGAGGTGCTGGCGACCTCCGACCTGCCGGGGGGCGTCGTCAACATCCTGACCGGGCGCCGCGCCGAGCTGGCGCCCTGGCTCGCGTCCCATCTGGACGTCAACGCGATCGACCTCACCGGTGTCGCCGACGACCAGGAGAAGGCGCTGCGGGAGGCGGCGGCGGAGAACCTGAAGCGCGTGCTGCGCACCGCCCCGGGCGGCTGGGACGCCGTCCCCGGAACCGAGCGCATGACCGCGTTTCTGGAGGTCAAGACGGTGTGGCATCCGATGGGGATCTGACCGGCGGTGGGACGCTGACATTGCGGCGAGTGTGTAGAGCGTCACGAAGTGTGGAATAGATCTCCCCGTAACTGATCATCACTGGGGGGAGATCAGTGCCTACCAAGACCGCATCGCGCACGACGTCGAGCCGAGGTACGGCTAGTCGTGCGAAGAGCGCATCAGCGAACAAGTCCACGGCCGCCAAGAAGCCGGCCACCAAGCGGACGGCGGCCGCGAGGTCGTCGACATCGAGGACCACCGCGCGGACGACCGCGAGCCGTTCCACGGCGCGCAAGCCGGCCGCCAGGCGGACCAGCGCCACGTCGAGTGGCACCACGAGCCGTACCACCGGCCGCACCACGAGCCGCACGTCCTCGACGGCGGCGACGCGGGTCACCAAGGCCGCGAGCCAGGCCAAGGCCGCCGCGACGCAGATGAAGTCGGTGGCGACCAAGGCGTCCACGTCGGCCAAGGCCATGACCGCCATGACCAAGGCCATGACGACCGCGACCAAGGCGATGACCGACGCCGCCAAGGCGATGGACTCGGCGGCCAAGGTCATCACGACCACGGCCAAGTCGACCACGCGGTCGGCCGGCACGAGGTCCGGCACGAGGTCCGGCACGACGGCGCGCAGGAGCGGCACGGCGGCGAAGTCGTCCACGTCCCGCAAGAGCACCTCGTCCCGGACCTCGGCCGCGAGCCGGTCCCGGTCCACGACGTCCAGCCGGGTGGGCGCGTCGAAGTCGACGACCGCGCGCAAGCCGGCCTCGTCACGGGCGAAGGCGTCCACGGCGCGCAAGACGACGACGGCGGCGGCCAAGCCGAAGTCGTCCACCGCGAAGTCGTCCACCGCCAAGGCGTCCTCGCGGGCGAGCACCAGCCGGTCGGGGACCACCAGGTCGCGGACGGCGGCGGCCCGCTCCGGCACGTCCCGCGCGAGCACGGCGACCGCGCGGACGAGCGCCGCCAAGCCGAGGTCCACGGCGCGCCGGACACCGGCCCGCCGCACGTCCTCATCCGCCACCGCGTCCGCGACGGCGCCCGCGGCCGAGCCGAGGCCGAGCCCGGGGTCGCTCCAGCACTCGACGAGCAGCGACGGCGGGTTCCTGACCGGCCTGACCAGCGCCGCCGACCGGAGCCGCTGAGCCGAGCCCCCGCCCCGGCCCCGACCAGGGGATCGCGGGACGGGGCTCTGCCGGAGCCCGGCCACGCCCGGAGGGGGGCCGATGGAGGAGAAGGAGATCCTGGAGCGCATCACCGAGTACGTCGGCGAGGAGCAGCGGCTCCGCGACCGCTACCAGCGCGACGAGCTCGGGCGCGAGGAGGAGCACGCGCGGCTGGAGCGGCTGGAGGTCGCCCTCGACCAGTGCTGGGACCTGCTGCGCCGCCGCCGCGCGCGGCTGGAGGCGGGGCTGGACCCGGGCACCGAGGACGCCGGGCCCCGCCCGCCCGACGAGGTCGAAGGCTACCTGCAGTGACGGGCCGCCTCCGGTGACGGGCGCGGGGAGGCGGCTGCGCTTCGGCCTGTCGCTCACGCCCGACGCGTCCCGCCCGCTGCTGCGGATCGCGCAGGACGCCGACCGGTACGGGCTCGACCTCCTCGGGGTCGGCGACCAGCCGTACCGGCGCGGCACCGCCGACGCGCCCGCGCTGATGGCGACCGTGCTGGCCGCCACGTCACGGATCCGGGTGCTCCCGGCGGTGGCGTGCCTGCCGCTGCGCCCGCCCGCCGCGCTCGCCAAGGCCGTCGCCACGATGGACCGCACCAGCGGCGGCCGGGTCCTGCTCGGCCTCGGCGCCGGAGGGCACTGGGACGGCATCGAGTCCTACGGGGGCGCGCGGCTGTCCGCCACCGCGGCCCGCCGGGCGCTGGAGGAGGCCGTCCAGGTCATCCGGCTGCACTGGAGCGACCAGCAGGGCCTGCGGTTCCAGGGCGAGCACTACCGCTTCGCCGCCGGGCAGTCCGGGCCCGCGCCCGGGAACCAGATCCCGATCTGGCTCGGCGTCACCGGGCCGCACGGCCTCGCCCTCGCCGGACGCGTCGCCGACGGCTGGATCGCGCCGTCCTCGCTCGTGCCGCCCAAGCGGCTGGCCGACGGGCGGCGCCGCCTCGACGAGGCCGCCGCCGCCGCGGGCCGCGACCCCGCCGAGATCCGGCGCGTCTACGTCCTGGAGGGGGCGATCGACGGGCGCGGCGCACGCGGGTTCCTGCACGGCCCGCCCCGCCAGTGGGTGTACGAGCTGACCGAGCTCGCCGTCGGGCACGGCGTGGACGCGTTCCTGTACGCCGGGGACCCCGACCAGCTCGGCCCGTTCGCGCTGGAGATCGTCCCGGCCGTCCGGGAGAAGGTCGCGCAGGAGCGGACGGCGACGGCCGCCCCCGCGCACCCCTGACCCGCTACATGCGCTCCGGGGTCGGGACGCCGAGCAGGTCGAGGCCGGTGGCCAGCGTGCGCAGCGTCGCCGCGCACAGCGCCAGCCGCGACGCCCGGGTCGGCTCGTCCGGCGCCTTCAGCACCGGGCAGTTCTCGAAGAACCCGGTGTAGGCCTGGGCCAGCTCGAACAGGTAGCCCGCGAGCCGGTGCGGCTCGCAGGTCTCGCCCGCCTGCGCGACGACCGCCCCGAAGTCCAGCAGCTTCAGCGCCAGCGCCCGCTCGGCCTCGTGCCCGATCACGATGGGGCCCGTGGCCGACTCGGGGTCGACGCCGCCCTTCCGGAAGATCGACCGGATCCGGACCGTCGCGTACTGGAGGTAGGGCCCGGTCTTGCCGTGGAAGGAGATCATCCGGTCGAAGTCGAAGACGTACTCGCTGTCGAGCGCCACCGACAGGTCGGCGTACTTGACCGCGCCGACCCCGACCGCCTCGACGATCGCGGCGCGGGTCGCCGCGTCGAAGGACTCGTCGTGCGGGATCTCGTCGAAGGCGGCGCCCGCCCGCTCGACGGCCTCGTCGACCAGCTCCGACAGCTTGACCGTGCCGCCCGCCCGGGTCCGCAGGATCTTGCCGTCGGTGCCGAGGACGTTGCCGATCTGGGCGTGCACGGCCGCGACGTCGTCGCCGAGCCAGCCCGCCATCCGCGCGACCGCGAAGACCATCTGGAAGTGCAGCGACTGCGGCGCGCCGACGACGTAGACCATCCGGTCGACGTGCTCGGTGTCGACCCGGTACCGGATGGTCGCGAGGTCGGTGGTGGAGTAGTTGTAGCCGCCGTCGCTCTTGCGGATGATCACCGGGAGCGGCTCGCCCTCGCGGCCGGTGAACCCGGGCGGGAACGCGCACAGCGCCCCGTCGCTGACCACCGCGATGCCCTTGGACTCCAGCTCCGCCACGGTCGTCGCGAGCAGGTCGTTGTAGAAGCTCTCGCCCCTGATGTCGTCGTCGGTGAGCGTGACGCCGAGCCGCCTGTAGACGTGGTTGAAGTAGCGCTTGGAGACCTCCACGAGGATGCCCCACAGCCGCAGCGTCTCGGGGTCGCCCGCCTGGAGCGCGACGACCCGGGCCCGCGCCCGGTCGGCGAACGCGGCGTCCGCCTCGAACTTGCCCCGCGCCGCCTGGTAGAACGCGGTCAGGTCGCTGACGGAGGAGTCGTCCCGCGCGGCGGCGTCCTCGCCGAGGTCGAGCAGGTGCTCGATCAGCATGCCGAACGGCGTGCCCCAGTCGCCGACGTGGTTGTCGCGGATCACGTCGTGGCCGAGGAAGGCGAGGATCCGGGCGATCGCGTCGCCGACGATCGTGGTCCGCAGGTGCCCGACGTGCATCTCCTTGGCCACGTTGGGCGAGGAGTACTCCACGACGACCTTCTGCGGCTTGTCCGCGGCGGGGACGCCGAGCCGCTCGTCGCCGAGGGCCTGCTGCGTCCGCGCGGCGATCCACCCGTCGCTGAGCGTCAGGTTGATGAACCCGGGGCCGCTGACCTGGACCTCGGAGATCACGTCCGCGGTGTCGAGGTTGGCGACGATCTCCTCGGCCACCTCTCGCGGCTTGCGGCCCAGCTTCTTGGCCAGCGGCAGCGCCACGTTGGCCTGAAGGTCGGCGAACTGCGACGGCCGGATGACCGGGTCGGCGTCCGCGTACGACGGTCCGAAGGCGGCGCTGAGCGCGGCCTGGACCCGGGCGGCGATGACGAGTTGCGGAACGGACATGCCCCAAGGCTATCGGCGCCGCGCCCCCGACCAGGAACGCATTCGCTCATTCACCCGGGCGTCGCTGCTCGGACGGGGCCTCCCCGTCGGCGGCCCCGGGGGAGGGCTCCTCGGCGGCGCCCCCGTCCGGCGGCGGATCGGCGAGGGCGGGGGTCTCGCCGGTGTCGCGCTCGCCGTGCGTCCAGCGCCCGAAGCGGGACGTGCGGGTCGCGGCGACCTGCTCGCGGATCCGCTCGACGATGTGCCCGGCCGCGAGCCGGTGCGCCAGCTCGCACGCCGAGGTGATCGCGCGGGCGTGCGACCCGCCGTGCGCGATCACCACGGTCCCGTTCAGGCCGAGCAGGACGCCGCCGCCGTAGCTGTCGGGGTCGAGCCGGTCGCGCAGCTCCTGGAGCCTGCGGCGCTGGAGCAGCGCGCCCATCCGCGCGGCGGGGGAGGCGCCCATCGCGGCGCGGATCTCGGTGAACGCCGTCCGGATCGTGCCCTCCATCGTCTTCAGCGCGACGTTGCCGGTGAAGCCGTCGGTCACGATCACCTCGACCTCGCCGGCCAGCAGGTCGTGGCCCTCCACGTTCCCGGCGAACTCGACGCCGTGGTGGCCGCCCGCGAGCAGCTCGTGCGCCCGCTTGGCGACCTTGTCGCCCTTGCCGGGCTCGACGCCGATGGTCAGCAGCCCGACCCGGGGGCGCTCCACCTCCAGCAGGATCCGCGCGTAGGCGGTGCCGAGCGCCGCGAACTGCACGAGTCCCTCGGGCTTGACGTCCACGGTGGCGCCCGCGTCCAGCAGGATCGTCGGGCGCGGGCGGGTCGGCAGCGTCACCGCGATCGCGGGCCGCAGCACGCCCTGCTGGCCCTTCAGCCGCAGCCGCGAGGTCGCCACGACCCCGGCGGTGCTGCCCGCCGACACCAGCGCCGACGCGCGCCCCTGCCTGACCAGGTGGCAGGCGATCGCGACGGACGAGCGGGGCTTGCGCCAGCTCGCGAGCGCGCCCTCGTCCATGTCGAGCGCCTCGTCGGCGTGCACGATCGGGATCCGCCCGACGAAGCCGTGCCGCTCCAGCTCGCGGCGGATCCCCGGTGCCTGCCCCACCAGCACCAGCCGGACGCCGTGCGCGCGGACGGCCTCGACCGCCCCCGCGACGATCTCGCCGGGGGCGTGGTCGCCGCCCATCGTGTCGACCGCGACGGGCAGCGGCCGGACCGCCGCCCGGCGGGCCGCCTCCGGGCGCGACGGCCCGCCCTTGCCGGTCATGGCCGCTCCAGGAGGGTGAAAGGACGTGATGGGCCGCAAGAACGCAGCTCATCGAATGGTAGGACGTCCTGGCACCCGGCCCGCCATCATCCGCGGCGTCCGCGGGCCGACCGCGGTCCTCAGCCGGACTCGTGCGCGCAGTCGGCGCCCAGGCACGGCGCGTTCTGCACCAGCGGCCTGCCGCCCACGAGGATCGTGTAGTACGCCTTGCCGTTGCCGCTGTCGCCGCTGCCCAGCACCCGCACGTCCCGGGCGTCGGTGGTGGTGCCGGTGCAGGCCGCGCGCAGCCTGCTCTTCGTCCAGCCGGGCAGGTCCCCGCACTTCAGCGGGGACCGCAGCGTGACGCCGTGCGACCGGAGCTCGGCGGCGGCCGTGGTGGGCAGCGCCTCGCGCAGCGCCGCCTGCGTCTTGTACTTCAGCTCGTCCCCGCCGGCGAGCACCAGGTAGGCGATGCCCGCGCCCACCAGGGCGAGGACGAGCAGCGCGGCCGGGCCCAGCGTCAGGACTCTCTTGCGACTGATCTCCACACGCAGTAAGTCACCCTGCGTGCGGACTCATATGCGCGGAGTGTCGATCTTTTCCCGGATCATGCGCTCTCATGGGGATCGGCCGCAGCCGTCGCCGAGGCAGTGCTGGTTCAGCACCTGCCGCCCGGCGACGGTGACGACGTAGTTCTCGCGCGGACGGGCGGTGTCGGCGTCGGCCGCGACGCCCCTCACCGCCACCGGCTCGCCCGTGCTCGTCTCGGCCGTGCACTCGACGTGCACCACAGAGGAGCCCGAGTCGCGCGTCTCGCAGTGCGGCCGCGCCCTCAGCTCGATGCCCCGGTCCCGCAGCTCGGTGGCGACCCCGTCGGTGACGGCGTTGTTGTACGAGCCGTCGGAGATGCGCTGCATGACCTTGCAGCCGGGCAGGGCCAGTACCAGCACCGCGACCAGCGGCAGCACCGCGACCGGCGGCGGCCGCCGCGCACCACGGCTCACCCGGCCGCCTCCGCCGGGTGGCCCAGCACCGCCGCGACGGCGTCCGCGACCGCGTCGGGACGGTCGAGCTGCACCATGTGCCGCGCGTCCGGCAGCTCGACCTGGCTGCCGTGCGGGCTCATCTCGGCGAGCCGCCGGTGCCCCTCCGCCCACTCGCGGGCCTTGCCGCCCTCGACGTCGCCGAGCGCGGTCAGCACGACCATCGGGACGGGCGGGAACGGCCGCCGCTTCCGCACGTCCTCCAGGTCGGCGGCCATCTCCCGGTAGGCGGCCTCCTCCGCCACGACCGTGCCGAGGACCGTCCCGCGCCCGTAGACCGAGCGGACGACGTCGCCGGAGACCGGCTCGTCCCGGACGCTGGTGCGCTTCAGCACCAGCCGCCGCCCGAGCGGCCCGACGACCCGGGCGAGCCGCGTCACGCCGAGCAGCGCGCCCGCCGCGGTCGCGACCGGCGCCACCAGCGGCGAGATCCGCACCGGGACGCGGGGCTCGTGCTCGCAGCTCGGGTCGACCAGTACCAGCCCCTGGACGAGCTCCGGGCGCAGCCGGGCCAGCGCCTCGGCGTGGAAGGCGGCCATCGAGTGGGCGACCAGCGTCACCGGCCGCCGCTCCCGCTCGGCGAGCGCGGCGAGCACGCCGGTGTCGCGGCGCAGCGAGGGCGGCGCCTGCGCGGCCGGGCTCAGCCCGAGCCCCGGCCGGTCGAAGACGACCACCCGGTGCCGGTCGCGCAGCAGGTCGGTCGAGGGCCGCCAGTCGAACCAGGCCCCGCCGAGCCCGGAGCCGACCAGCAGCGGCGGGCCGCCGGGCGGGCCCTCCTCCACCACGTGGACCTGCTCCCGTCCGGCATTGACGATCTCGGTCACAGCACCGTCTTCTCTCGTTCGGACGCGGCGGAGGACGCGGCGCTCGCCGCGTCCCGCCGGTCGGTGTACAGGGCCCAGGCGATGGTCAGCAGGCCCAGGCACAGGATGCCGATCTGGATGCGCTGGATGATCCCGAGCCACTGCCCGAGGTACATCGCCAGCAGCGTGCCCAGCGCGAACACGGCCTCGGCGAGGGCGAGCGGCCAGCCCCAGCGGGCGAGGGCGGGCCACCACCCGTACCGGCGGGCGGCCATCGACAGCGTGAACAGCGCGATCACACCGCAGATGATCACCGCGCTGCTCGTCACCGAATGGAACTCGTGCGAGAACGACACGTTCTCCGAGCGCTCCTTGAGCGCGCACCACGTCTGGAGGCTGGGCGCGCAGTCGAGCGGGAACGCCGCGTCGCCGATCGCGCACACGCCGAACAGCCCGAGGAACACCCAGCCGGTCGTGGCGAGCCTCGGGCCGCGCAGCTTGCGCAGCGACCCGATCGACACCATGATCGTCAGTATTCCGGTGACGAGGTCGCCGCCGCCGTAGACCAGGTGGAAGGGCTGGTCGGACGCCGAGAGTTCGCTCACATAGCCGTTCACGACGTCGAGCTTCGGGCTGAGCAGGTGCTCCAGCAGGAACGTCCCGTAGGACACGGCGGCGATCACGGCGAGGACGATCACCCACATCGGGACGGTTCCCGGCCCGCGGCCCGCGGCCTTGTCAGCGTCGTCCATCCAGCCCCCTCACGCCGCCTGGCTCCGCCCGCCCCCTACCAGTAAATCCGAAACCACGCAGGGCCGGTGACCCGAGGCGAGCTTTCCGGAGTATCCCCTGGACGTGGCCCCGCAACAGCCGTACCAGAACCGCGAGGTGAACCGAGCACGGTCGGGGGCCGCGAGGTTGACGTCCCGTAGTCGTTGAACAACCGGCGCGCCGTCCACGATGATGTCGAGGCGATTTGTCGGGATCGTCGTGACCAGCTTCTTCGTACTCTGGAGGGGGTATCAACTCGGAACGAAACAATCCAAATCCGATCAAACGGGGTGCCCGTCGGTCTTGGGATCACCGTCCGTGACGACACGCCCCGGGGGTGCGTCTTCCCCCGCTGACTTCAAGGAGTACCAACACGTGACACTGGTGAACGACGCGGCTCCCGCAGTGCGATCCACAGGTCGCAAGTTCCGCGCCTTCACGGCGAAGCACCTCGACGAGCTCACCGCTCGCGCGGGGCTGTCGCCCGCACAGCAGCTCGCGACCCGGGCGGTGGCCACGGTCCTGCCGTTCCGGACGAACGCGTACGTCATTGAGGAGCTCATCGACTGGTCGGCCGCGCCCGACGATCCGATGTACCGGCTGGTCTTCCCCCAGGAGGACATGCTGCCCGCCGAGGACGTCGCGCACCTGTCCGACCTGCTGCGCCGGGAGGCCCCGAAGGCCGAGGTCGAGGCCGCCGCGCACGCCGTACGGATGCGGCTCAACCCCCATCCGGCCGGGCAGATGGAGCTCAACATCCCGAGCTTCGGGGACGGCAAGATCCCCGGGATGCAGCACAAGTACGACGAGACCGTCCTGTACTTCCCCAAGCAGGGCCAGACCTGCCACGCCTACTGCACCTACTGCTTCCGCTGGGCGCAGTTCGTCGGCGAGGCCGACCTGAAGATGGCGGGCGACGACGTCACCGCCCTGCGCAACTACCTGGTCTCGCATCCCGAGGTGACGAGCGTCCTGTTCACCGGCGGCGACGCCATGATCATGGGCGAGCCGGTGCTGCGCCGCTACATCGAGCCGCTGCTGGACCTGGAGCAGCTCGAATCCATCCGGATCGGGACCAAGTCGCTCGCGTACTGGCCCCAGAAGTTCGTCACCGACCCCGACGCCGACGACATGCTGCGGCTGTTCGAGCAGGTCGTCGAGTCGGGCAAGAACCTCGCGTTCATGGCGCACTTCACCCACCCGCGCGAGCTGGAGCCGCTGATGGTCGCCGAGGCGTGCCGCCGCATCCGCGACACCGGCGCGGTCATCCGCACCCAGGCCCCCCTCATCCGGACGATCAACGACGATCCCGGGGTCTGGGAGACCATGTGGCGAACGCAGACCCGCATGGGCCTCGTGCCCTACTACCTGTTCGTGGAGCGCGACACCGGCCCGCAGGACTACTTCGCCGTGCCGCTCGCCCGCGCCTACGAGATCTACCGGGACGCCTACAAGAACGTCTCGGGGCTGGCCCGCACCGTCCGGGGCCCGTCCATGTCCGCCACGCCCGGCAAGGTCTGCGTGGACGGCGTCGTGGACCTGTTCGGCGAGAAGGTGTTCGCGCTGCACTTCATCCAGGCGCGGGACTCCGAGCTGGTCGGCAAGCCGTTCTTCGCCCAGTACGACCCGGACGCCGTCTGGCTGGACGACCTCAAACCCGCGTTCGCCGACCGCTTCCCCTTCGAGCGGTGACCCCGTGTCCCTTTGAGTCCCGGCCCACGCCCCTCGCCTGGCGGCTCGGGGCGTGACCGTGCCCCGGCGGGCGCGGCATCGCTTCGCGATGTTCCCGGTGGGGCCTCGCCTCCGGCGTCGGCCCCACCGGTCGGCTACGCGCCCGCGCGGCGGTCGAGGTCGCCGGGGCCTGTCCTAGACGCCGTACTCGGGGACGATCGTCGCGCGGGCGAGCGTGTGCCCGGTGATGTTGAAGCCCACGGCGGCGGGGGAGGTGTCGGAGTCGACGCCGAGCGACTCCACGTCCAGCGCGTGGACGGTGAACACGTAGCGGTGCGGGTCGCCGGGCGGCGGGGCGGCCCCGCCGAACGCCTTGGCGCCGTAGTCGTTGCGGGCGTGCACGCCGACCGCGGAGTCCGCCGCGCCCGCGCCCGCGGGCAGTTCGGTGACGCTCGCGGGGATGTCGAACAGCGACCAGTGCCAGAACCCGCTGCCGGTGGGCGCGTCGGGGTCGAAGCAGGTCACCGCGAAGCTCTTGGTCCCGGGCGGGAAGCCCGTCCAGCGCAGGTGCGGGGAGGTGTTCCCGCCGGCGTAGACCTGCGCGTCGGGGAGGCGCTCCCCGTCGGTCACGTCGTCGCTGGCGACGGTGAACGACGGGACCTCGGGCAGGTACTCGTGCGGCAGCGGCGGCTTCGCGGCCATGGCGACCTCCTGGTGGGCGGGACGGCGCGCCGCCCCGACGGCTGGCGTGGTTTCAGCGGCCGAGTCTATTGACGACGGCCGGGCCGTCCTCCCGCAGGGGTGGACGGCCGGGGTCGGGCGCGGCGGGTCTACTTGCCGGTGGCGGCGGTGTAGGCGGCGATGACCTCGTTGGGCTCGCCGTCCATGTGCATGCGGCCCTCGTCGATCCAGATGACGCGGTCGCAGGTCTCCTTCACCACGTCGAGCTGGTGGGCGACCAGGAACACCGCGCCCGCCTCGCGGCGCAGCTCCTCGATCCGGCGCTTGCTCTTGACCTTGAACTTGGCGTCGCCGGTGGCGAGCGCCTCGTCGATCAGCAGCACGTCGTGGGTCTTGGCGGCGGCGATCGCGAACCGGAGCCGGGCGCCCATGCCGGAGGAGTACGTCCGCATGGGGTACTGGATGAAGCCCTCCTTGAGCCCGGCGAAGTCGACGATCTCCTTGTACTTGGCGCGGGTCTCCTGGGGGGACATGCCCATCGCCAGGCAGCCCAGCACGATGTTGCGCTCGCCGGTGAGGTCCTTCATCAGGGCGGCGTTGACGCCGAGCAGCGAGGGCTGGCCGTCGGTGTAGACGCCGCCGCTGTGCGGCGGCAGCAGCCCGGCGATGGCCTTCAGCAGCGTGGACTTGCCCGACCCGTTGGTGCCGATGATCCCGACGGCCTCGCCCCGGTAGACCACGAACGACAGGCCCTTGATCGCGTGCACCTCGGTCATCGAGGGGCGGCTCTCGCGCCGCAGGATGCGGGAGAACGCGCTGGCGGCGTTGCCCTTGCCGCCCGCGCCGAACACCCGGTAGATGATGTGCAGGTCGTCCACCACCACGATCGGCTCGCGGTTCGGGTCGATCCGGACGGCATCGCGGACCTTCGTGTCAGCCACGGCCGTAACGCTCCTCGGCACGGTAGAAGTACAGGAACCCGCCGACCAGCGCGATCACGGCCCAGGCGACCCCGTAGAGCCACATCTGCGACGTCGCCTCAAGGTTCAGCCCCTGGACGTGGTGGCGGTACTTGCCGAGCAGCGCGTTCCGGCTCAGCTCGACGTACACGTAGCCGGGGTTGGCCTTCAGCAGCTCCGCCGCCCACGGGTGGTGGGAGAGCTTGGAGCCGGGCTTCATCAGCGACGGCAGGCTGAAGATCACGCCGGACAGGTACAGCCAGGTCCGCATGATGAACGGCAGCAGCTGGGTGATGTCGCGGTTGAACGCGCCGATCCGCGCCACGACCAGGCTCGCCCCGATGTTGAACATCAGCTGGAGCATCAGCACGGGCACGAACAGCAGCATGTTGAGGGTGAACGGCTCGCCGAAGCACACCACGATGGCGAGCAGCACCACCAGCGACAGCAGCAGCTGCTGGAGCTCGACGACCGCGATCGCCAGCGGCAGCGTCGCGCGCGGGAAGTGCAGCGCGCGGATCAGCGACAGGTTGGTGCCGACCGACTTGGAGCCCGAGGTGATCGAGCGCTGCGTGAACCCGAACATGAACACGCCCGTCACCAGGAACGGAAGGTAGTCCGGGATGGCGCCGCGCCCGCTCAGCAGGACGCCGAAGATCAGGAAGTACACGGCGACGTTCAGAATCGGGGTCAGCAGCTGCCATAGCTGCCCGAGCCGCGATTCGGTGTACATCGAGATGTTCTTGGCCGACGCGAAGGCCCAGATGAAGTTGCGCCGGGCCCACACATCCTGGATGTACTTGCGCAACGTGGGGCGCGCCGCGCTCTGCTTCAGCCCATACCGTGCGGCGTAGGCGGCCAGCGTGTCGTTCACGTGAGGAGGCTCCGCGATCGTGCCGACCGACTCGCCACCCAGGGAACCGAGCCGTTCCGGGTGACTCATGCCGGGAAGCCTATTGCAGTCGACGATGTGTGAGTGACGTTCGCCCGCATGTGACCCCCGATTTGAGATCTTTACGGAATCATGTCGTCCTCACGGGGGATACCCCGGTCATGCGCGTCAACCATCATGGCTCCCCCCGCCGGTCACCGTCCGTGTCGAACAGGCGGGCCCCGCGCGCCGCGCGGCGCCGCCCGTCAGCGCGGAGCCTGCTGGACCGCCTCGGGCGCGCCGACCGGCAGGCCTTCGACCGGGTGGCCTCCGCGCGGCTGCCCGGGCTGGAGTACGTGCTGCCCCGGCTGTCCCGGCTCGCCGATCACGGAGTGTTGTGGTTCGGCACGGCCGGTGCGCTCGGCCTCGGCCGCCGGGCGCCGCACCGGCGGGCTGCGCTGCGCGGGGCGCTCGCGATCGCGGTGGCGAGCCCCGCCGTGAACATCGTCGGCAAGCAGGCGTTCCGCCGCAAGCGCCCGGTCGTCGACCTGGTGCCGCCGATCCGGATCCGCTGGAAGCCGCCGACCTCGCACGCGTTCCCCTCCGGGCACTCGGCGTCGGCCGCCGCGTTCGCGACCGGGATCGCGCTGGAGGCGTCGCCCCTGGTCGCCGCGCCGGTGGCGGTGCTGGCGGCGGCGGTGGCGTTCTCCCGCGTCTACACGGGGGCGCACTATCCGGGCGACGTGCTGGCCGGGGTGGGGATCGGCGTGCTGGCCGGGTTCGGGACGCGGCTGGTGTGGCCCGCCCGCCCCCCGGTGGCGCGGGTGAGCCGGTTCGGGAGCGAGCGGGCCCAGGTCAGCGAGGACGGGCGGGGGCTCGTCGCGGTCGTCAACCCGGGTTCGGGCGACGGCTCGGCCGGCCTCCTGCCCAGCAACGCCGAGATGGCGGTCTCGATGCTGGAGCTCGAACTGCCCGCGGCGGAGATCGTCCGGATCGGGCCCGACGAGGACGTCGACAAGGTCGTCGAGCGGGCGGCGGAGCGGGCGGCGGTGCTGGGCGTCGTCGGCGGGGACGGGACGGTCAACGTGGGCGCGCGGGCGGCGCTGAAGCACGACATCCCGCTCCTGGTCGTCCCGGGCGGGACGTTCAACCACTTCGCCAAGGCGCACGGGGTCATGAACCCCCGGGAGGCGGTCGCCGCCTACCGGGGCGGCCGGGTCGGACGGGTCGACGTCGCCTACGTGGTGCCCGCGTCCGCCCCCGACGAGGAGCAGATCTTCCTCAACACCGCGAGCTTCGGCGCCTACACCGAGCTGGTCGACCGCCGGGAGCGGCTGGAGCGGCGGCTCGGCAAGTGGCCCGCGACGGCGGTCGCGGCCGTCCGCACCCTGCGGCACTCCGAGCCGGTCGAGGTCGTCATGGACGGGCGCGAGCGCCGCGTCTGGCTGGCGTTCATCGGCAACTGCGCCTACGGCTCGCGCGGCGCCGCGCCGAGCTGGCGGAAGCGGCTCGACGACGGGCGGCTGGACGTCCGCGTGGTCGCCACCGGACGGCGCGTCCCGAGGGTCCGCGCGGTCGTGGCCGTGCTGGTCGGGCACCTGCCGCTGATCCCCGGCTACCGTGCGTGGCGGGCGGGCGGCCTGGAGCTGACCTCCCCGGACGGCGTGCTCCGCCTGGCCCGGGACGGCGAGGTCTCGTCACTCCCCGGAGCCGTCCGCCTCGGCAAGCACGCGCGGGCGCTGCGCGTCCTGCGCCCGGTCGCCGGCCCGTGACGTTCGCGCAGAGTTCAGGCCGCCGTCACCTCGCCCGCCGGGGGCGACGGCGGGTTCAGCCCTCCCGCTCCGGGTAAGTGCTGGACCGTATCGACCAGCCTTGTATCGACACGACGCGGAGCAGTACGGACCGCTCCGCCGGGAAGGGGCGCCCTTTCATGACCACGACGGGAATCGACCCTGGCGCGCTCAGCGACGACGACCTGTTCCGCGAGTTGAGCAGCCTGTACCAGACGCGCCTGGACGCCCTCAGGCACGCCGCCGACCAGGCCTACGGGGAGCACACCCGCCGGATGAACGAGCTGGAGGCCGAGTACCTGCGCCGGTATCCGGCCCGCGAGATCGACCCCGAGCGCCTACGTGAAGGCGCCCGCGCCCGCTGACCCCCGTGGTTCGGGGCGCGGCTCAGCGTGCGCGCCGCGCGTGCGCGGCGCGGGCGAACTGGTCGTCGAGGCTGCGGGGGAACGGCACCATCCGGTGCAGGTCCCGCCAGGGCGCGAACTGCCGGACGGCGTTGAACCCGGCCGCCGTGACGATCCGCGAGACGAGCGGGCCGGGCGGGCAGGCCGGGTAGATGTCCAGGTGCGCGACGCCGGGCGGCAGGCGGCGCGGACGGCGCGGCGAGACCAGCGTCATCGCCGGACGCCGGTTCTCCAGCCCGGCCATCTCCCGCGCGTAGGAGACGAGGTCCTGGACCTCCGCCTCCGGCCCGCCGTGGACGATCAGCCAGCCCTCCACGTCCACCGGCTCGGACGGCGGGTCGGTCAGCGTCAGCGGCGCGACCTCGTCCGAGACGGCCCGAAGGTGGGCCTCGTGCTCCGCCTCCAGCGGCTCCAGCACGTAGGTCCGGTGGAAGCGGGGCGGTGCGGCGGGCAGCCGCTCCCGGTAGGCGTCCCAGCGGAGCCGGCGCGCGAGGTGCGTGGCACGGACCCCCTCCGGGAGCCGCAGCTCGCCCTTGAGGCCGGCCGGGAAAGCGTCGACGACCAGCTCGCCCGCGTCGAGGCCGCCGAGCCCGTCGAGCCCGTCGAGTGACCCGCGCACCGTCCAGCCGCCCGCGATCCGGGGGTCGGCGGCATGCGGCGAGTCCGTCACCACGGTGATCTCGCCGTCCCACGCCAGCGTGTGCGCGGCGGCGCGCAACCGCGTCAGGTGGCCGAGCCCGTCCCCCCGCGCGTAGCAGACGATCAACGAACCTCCCGGAGCACCGCCAGGTACCCGGCGGTCTCCTTGGCGGGGGTGAAGTCGCGGCGGATCCGCTCCGCGCCCGCCGCGCCGAGCCTCGCCAGCTCCCCGGTGTCGGCCCGCGCGGCGCGGTCGATCGCCGCGCGGCAGGCGTGCGCGTCGCCCGCCGGGAACGTGTAGCCGATCGCGTCGTCGGCGACGTCGGCGAGGCCGCCCGCGTCCGAGGCCAGCAGCGGGATGCCGAGCGCCGCCGCCTCCAGCGCCACGTTCGGCATCCCGTCGTAGAAGGACGGCAGCGCCACCAGGTCGCAGCTCGCGTACACGCCGGGCAGGTCGTAGCGTTCGAGGAAGGGCAGGAACGAGTGCGGGACGGTGTCCTTGCGCTCGGTCAGCCACCGCGTGACGACGTCCTCGACCTCGCCGACCAGCAGCAGGTGGAAGGCGCCCGAATGGCCGGACGCGGCGAGCGCGTCCAGCAGGAAACCCACGCCCTTCTTGTTCTTGAGCTGGCCGATGACGCCGATCGTGCGGCGCCCCCGCTCGACGTTCTCGGCGCGCCAGGCGATGCCGCGCGCCCGCTCGGACGGCAGCACCCGCCACTGCGCGGTGTCCACGCTGTTGGCCACGAACGTGACCGGCGCGTCCGGCGCCAGCGCCGCCACCAGCGGCGCGTGCGAGCGGGCGACGACGCACACGCGGGCCGAGGAGCGCAGCGCGTCGGCGAGCACCCCGCGCCGCCGCAGCGAGAACACCCCGACGTCGATGTCGTTGCCGCGCAGCAGCGTGATGAGCGGCGCGTCCAGCAGCCGGGCGAGGACGGGCGCCGCGAGCATCGAGTACGTGCCGCCGAACCCGGCGACGTGGGTGTAGGCGCCGGTGAGGCCCTCGGCCGTGAGCGTCGTCCAGAGGCGGCGGAGCGCGTGCTCGGGGTCCTCGCCGAGCGGCGCGGTCAGCAGCCGCCCGCCGTTCTCCCGCGCCACCGCCCAGGGGCGCTCGCGCCGCGTCAGGCAGGCCACGTCCACCTCGACCCCCGCGGCGCGCAGCCCGCGGACGATCCGGTCGCAGGACTGCGCCATGCCGCCCTGGCTCGGCGGGTAGTGCTCGGTGACCCACAGGACGCGCACCGCCGCCGCCGTTCGCTCGTCCGCCATCAGCTGTCCACGAAGCCGGTGTCATGGCCCGGGTCGAAGTCGCCCTCGCCGTAGGAGTACCCGTCGCCGGGGTTGAACGCGCCGCGGTCGTACTCGTTGAACGAGGAGTACCAGGCGGGGTCGCTGTAGGCCCGCGAGCTGCTCTCGTAGTAGCGGCGCCGGTACCCGCTCGTCCAGGACGGGTCGTAGGGCCCGGCCTCCCCGCCGTACTCCTGCGCCGCCACGCATTCGGGGCAGTGCCCGCTCTGCCGCGCCGCGTGCCTGTCGCACACCGGCCGCGAGCACCGCGGGCAGGACGCGACGGCCGCGCGCCCGCAGTGGGCCAGCACGAAGAACCCCGTCGTGACGGTGCAGGGGGTCATGAGGTCCTCCTCTGGGCGGCCGGTGCCGTCCACCGGAACGGCTCGGTCGACAGCAGCAGGAGCCCCTCGGTCAGCTCGGCGCCGGTCCGCTCGCCGACGATCTTGGCGTCGGCGCGGATCACCACCCGCGCCCCGCCCTGCTTGACCCGCACCCGGATCCAGCCGGGCGGCGGCGTCGCCGGGCGGTACACGGCCGCGCCCTTGGGCAGCCGCCGCACCACCCGGACCAGGTGCGTCGACCGCGTCTTCCCCTTCATCTTGACCTTGCCGCGCGGGTTGCGCTTCCTGACCAGCCGCTTGCGGACCCGCTCGGTGGCGGCCAGCTCCAGGACGCTGCCGTCCCGCAGCTCGGCCCGCATCCGCAGCCACGGGTCGGTGACCCACGTCTGCTTGACCGACAGGACCGGGCGCTGTGCGGGCAGGTCCACGGTGGGCCCGTGCTTGTCCTTGGCGTCCGTGCCGCGCAGGTCGGCGGCGACCGACAGCACGCCGTCCGGACGCATGTCCGCCGCCATGATCCGCAGCAGCGGCACCACGACCTCGCGGGTCCGCTCGGGCGGCGCCCACCTGCGCCGCCTCACGTGCTCGTGGTGGGTGGCGAGGCTCGCGATCAGCGGCTCCCACTCGTCCCGCCGCAGCGAGACCGCGAAGCCCCGCTCCAGCACGAGCGCCCGGTGCAGCGGATGGAACCGCTCGATCGCCGCGCGCTGCTTACGCCAGAACATGACGAACCACCTACCGTTCCCCTCGCCGATCCGGCGCCGCGATCTCGCGGTAGACCTCGGCCAGCAGGGCGCGCGACCGCGCCCAGGTCAGCCCCTCCCCGACCCGCGCCCGGCCCCGCCGGCCCATCGCGGCGGCCTCCTCCGGGTACTCCAGCAGGATCCGGACGGCCCGGGCCAGCTCGGCCGGACGGTCCGCCGGGACGAGCCGCCCGTGCTCCCCGTCCGCCATCAGCTCGCGCACCGCCGGGAGGTCCGAGGCGACGACCGGCACGCCCGCCGCCATCGACTCGATCACCTTCAGCGGCGCGCAGCCCTGGTCGAGGTTGCGCGCGCACCCGGTCAGCGGCGCCACCGACGCCGCCGCGTGCGCGAGCCACGCCGCCACCTCGCGGTGCGGCAGCTCGAACCGCCACTCGGTCCGTCCGGCGACGCCGAGCCGCTCCGCCATCCGCCGCACCGGTTTCGCCCGCCGCTCCGGCACGGACGCGCACACCACCAGCCGCAGGTCCTCCAGGTCGGCGAGCCGGGCGAACGCGCGCATCAGCACGTCCAGGCCCTGCCACGGCTGGAGCGCGCCCACGTAGACGATGTAGCGCCCGGGGGCGTCCGCCGGCCTCGCCGCCGGCTCGGGCACCTCGGCGCCGTTCGGCACGAGCCGGATCCTGCCCTCGGGTATCCCGAGACCCCGCACGGCCGCGCCGATGATCCGCGACGGGACCACCACCGCGTCGCAGCGCGCCAGGCAGTACCGCTCCAGCTCGCGGACCTTGCTGAGCGTCTCCCGCGACGCCCACGGCCAGGTGTGCGCCATCTCGATCGACGGGAGCCCGTTGACCTCGTAGACGACGCGGTGGCGCCGCCCGTCCGCGACGGCGGGCAGCGCGCTCCACGGGTCCCGGACGTGGCAGACCTCCAGCGTCTCCCGGTGCGGCTCCAGATGGTCGGCCACCCACGCCGAGTACGCCTCGGCCCGGTCGATGAGGTTCGGCACCGCCGCGTCGAACCGCGCGATCTCCCGGTCACCCTCCCGCTGGTAGCGGGGCAGCCCGGGGTCGCCGAGGACGCCGAGCAGCCCGCCGCCGAAGCAGCCGAACAGCTCCTCGGCCATCTGCGCGATGTGCACCGCCGAGCCCTTGCTCGACGGGAAGCGGTCGAAGGCGAAGTACGCCGCGCGGTGCCTCACACCCGCACCTCCCGCGCCCGCAGCGCCCGGTGCCAGGCGATCTGGTCGGCGAGCCCTTCCGCCAGCCCGGTCCGGGCCGTCCAGCCGAGCAGCCGCTCGGCCCGCCCGGGATCGGCCCACGTGCGCGCCGCGTCCCCGGCCACCGGCGCCTCCCGCCGGATCTCCGGGCGCACCCCGAGCACCCCGGTCAGCATCCCGATCGCCGACCGCACCGCGACGGCCTCGGGGTGCCCGACGTTCACCGCGATCCCCGGCGGCAGGTCGGCCCCGGCCGCCGCGAGCGTCGCCGCCACCACGTCCTCGACGTGCGTGAACGACCGCGACCGGCGGCCGTCGCCGAACACCGGCAGCGGGCGCCCGTCCAGCGCCGCCTCCACGAACCGGTGGAAGGCCATGTCGGGCCGCTGCCGGGGCCCGTACACCGAGAAGTACCTGAGCAGGACGGTCCGCAGCCCGTCCCGCGCCGCGAGCCCCGCGAGCCGCTCGACCTCCACCTTGCTCACCGCGTAAGGGCTCGCCGGGTTCAGCGGGTCGTCCTCCCGGTGGGGCCGGTGCCCCGCCGACCCGTACACCGACGAGCTCGACGCCACGATCACGAGCGGCCGCGCCGGCCGCTTCCTGGTGGGGGTACGACCCCGTACACCCCTCGGACCAGACCGTTTCCCTGTGGGGGGACGATCCCCCACGCCCCGCAGAACAGAGCGTTCCATGCACGCCGCGAGCAGCCGCCCGGTCGCGAGGACGTTGTCGCGCTCGGCGGCGGCCCGCCCGGCGCCCCACGAGCTGCGCACCCCGGGCCGTCCCGCCAGGTGGACGACGACGTCGGCGGCGGCCACCGCGTCCAGCCCGTCCACCGCGAGGTCGACCTCCAGCCCGGTGACCCCGGGACGCGCGGTGACCTGCTCCCACGTGCGCCGCGCGAGCTCGGGCGCGGGCGAGCGCGCGAGCGCGTCCACGGCGAGCACCTCGTGCCCCGCGTCCGCGAACGCCTCCGCCACATGGCTGCCGACGAACCCCGCAGCCCCCGTCACCACGACCCGCACCCGGGCACCTTACACATCCCGCGCAACCCTTGAATACCCGCAGATCAGACCCAATCCCGCCGCCGACGCCCTTACCGACCGTCCGCACCCGTGCGCCGTGCGTGGGTCAGCGGGGGCGCGCCACCCGGGCCTCGGTCCAGACGGGGTCGGGGGACTCGCGGACGGAGCCGTCGGCGCCGAAGACCAGGAAGCGGTCGAAGGCGCGGGCGAACCAGCGGTCGTGGGTCACCGCGAGAACGGTGCCCTCGTAGGACTCCAGGCCCTCCTGGAGGGCTTCGGCGCTGGCCAGGTCCAGGTTGTCGGTCGGCTCGTCCAGCAGGAGGAGGGTGGCGCCGCCCAGCTCCAGCAGGAGGATCTGGAGGCGGGCCTGCTGGCCGCCCGACAGGGTCTCGAACGGCTGCTCGGCGCAGTACTGGAGCTCGTAGCGGGCGAGCGCGTTCATGGCGTCGTTGCGCAGCCGCGCGTGCTCGGTCATGACGATCTCGCACGGGGTGCGTCCGGCCAGGTCCGGCCGGGCGTGGGTCTGCGCGAACAGGCCCGGGACGACACGGGCGCCCAGGCGGGCCACGCCGGTGTGCGCGACCGGGTCCACCGGTACCGCGCCCCGGGGGAGGGCGTCGGCGACGGCCGCCAGCAGGCGCAGGAAGTGCGACTTGCCCGAGCCGTTGGAGCCGAGGACCGCGACGCGCTCGCCGTACCAGACCTCGGCCGACAGCGGCCTCATCAGCCCGGTCAGCTCCATGTCCTCGCAGATCACCGCGCGCTTGCCGGTGCGGCCGCCGCGCAGCCGCATCTTGATGCTCTGGTCGCGCGGCGGGACCTCGGGCGGCCCGGCCTCCTCGAACTTGCGCAGCCGGGTCTGGGCCGCCTGGTAGCGGGACGCGAGGCCGTCGTTGTAGGACGCCTTGTTCTTCAGCGTCAGCACGAGCTGCTTCAGCTTCGCGTGCTCCTCGTCCCAGCGGCGGCGCAGCTCCTCCAGGCGCTCGTTGCGGTCGCGGCGCGCCTCGGCGTAGGTCGCGAACCGGCCGCCGTGCACCCAGACCCGCCCGGCCTCCACCGTCACGATGCGCTCGGCGGCGCGGTCGAGCAGCTCGCGGTCGTGCGAGACCAGCAGCACGGTCTTGGGCGTCTCGCGCAGCCGCTCCTCCAGCCACTGCTTGCCCGGGACGTCGAGGTAGTTGTCGGGCTCGTCCAGCAGCAGCACCTCGTCGGGGCCGCGCAGCAGGGCCTCCAGGACGACCCGCTTCTGCTCGCCGCCCGACAGCGTCCGCACCTCCCGCCAGCGGCACCCGTCGTAGGGGACGCCGAGGGCCGCGACGCAGCACGCGTCCCACAGCACCTCGGCCTCGTAGCCGCCCGCGTCGCCCCACCCGGCGAGCGCCGTCGCGTAGCGGAGCTGGGTGGGCTCGTCGTCGCGCTCCATCATCGCAAGCTCGGCCGCCTCCACCGCCGCCGCGGCCTCCCGGACGCGGGGCGGCGCCGTCGACAGCAGCAGGTCGTGCACGGACGACCCGTCCCGCACGTTCCCCACGAACTGCCGCATCACGCCGAGGCCGCCGCTGTGCGCGACCGTCCCCTCCTGGGGCGCGAGGTCACCGGCGATCAGCCGGAGGAGAGTCGTCTTCCCGGCGCCGTTAGGGCCGACGAGCGCCGCCGTGACGCCCTCGCCCACCCGGAACGACACGTCGTCCAGCAGGACGCGGCCGTCCGGCAGCGCATGGCCGACATGGCCGACCTCCACGTGCCCCACGTTTCCTCCTGCCGCCTTGGACCGACCTGAACCGACCGACGCCGGCCATCGAGTCTCGGCAACGCGGCGTGACCCCGTCAAACGAGTTTCGCCCCGTGCCGGGCGGCCATAGGGCCAATGCGTTATTACGGGGTGCCGCCAGTCAGTACCCTGACTTCCGTGAGTCGAGAAGGTGTGACACCGCAGAGCGAGGATTTCTCCGCCTGGTACAACGAGCTGGTCGTGCGCGCCCAGCTCGTCGACCGCGGCCCGGTTCGCGGCACGATGGTCATCCGACCGTACGGGTACCGGGTCTGGGAGCTGCTCCAGGCCGACCTGGACCGGCGGATCAAGGACGCCGGGCACGACAACGCGTCCTTCCCGCTGTTCATCCCGGAGTCCTACCTCAAGCGCGAGGCCGAGCACGTCGAGGGCTTCTCCCCGGAGCTCGCGGTCGTGACCGTCGCGGGCGGCAAGGAGCTGGAGGAGCCGCTGGTCGTGCGGCCCACCTCCGAGACCGTCATCGGCGAGTACATGGCCAAGTGGATCGACTCGCACCGCGACCTTCCGCTGCTGCTCAACCAGTGGGCGAACGTCGTCCGCTGGGAGATGCGCCCCCGCATGTTCCTGCGCACCACCGAGTTCCTCTGGCAGGAGGGGCACACCGCGCACAACGGCGAGGACGACGCGATGCGCGAGACGATGTGGGCGCTGGACGCCTACGCGGGGGTGTCGCGCGAGCTGGCCGCGATCCCCGTGGTCGTGGGGGAGAAGACGCCCGGCGAGCGGTTCGCCGGGGCGGTCCGCACCTACACGATCGAGGGCATGATGCGGGACGGGCGGGCCCTCCAGTGCGGCACCTCCCACTACCTCGGCACGAACTTCGCCAAGGCGTTCGACATCTCCTACCAGGACGAGGACGGGCAGGTCCAGCTCGCCCACACCACCTCCTGGGGCATGACCACCCGTATGATCGGCGCCGTCGTCATGACGCACGGCGACGAGAAGGGGCTCGTGCTGCCGCCCCGGCTGGCCCCCTACCAGGTCGTGATCGTCCCGATCGGGCGCAAGGAGCAGGGCGAGCAGGCCGCCGCCGAGGCGCGCCGGCTGGGCGCGGCGATCAAGTCGATGGGCATCCGCGTCCACGTGGACGACAACCGCCCGCAGCTCTCGCCCGGGTTCAAGTTCAACGAGTGGGAGATGCGCGGCGTCCCCGTCCGGATCGAGCTGGGCAAGCGCGACATCGAGGCCGGCGTCGCGACGCTCGCCCGGCGGCTGCCGACCGTCGAGGGGCAGGGCAAGGAGCAGATCCCGCTGGAGAAGGTGCCCGAGGTGCTGCCCGGCATCCTCGCCGAGTTCCAGTCGTTCCTGGTCGCGCGGGCGGAGGCGTTCCGCGAGGAGCACACCGCCGAGGTCGGGGCCTGGGAGGAGTTCGGCGCGCAGGTCGAGGGCGGCTGGGCCCGCGCGTTCCACTGCGGCCGCACCGCCTGCGAGGATGACATCAAGGCCGAGACGGCCGCGACGCCCCGCGTGATCCCGGCGAACGCCCCTGAGGAGACGGGCGCGTGCGTGCGGTGCGGCGAGCCGTCCGCCTACGGCAAGCGCGTCATCTTCGGCAAGGCCTACTGATCAGGACCCTACTGATCAGGGCTCTGATCAGGGCCTACTGGTCCGTCTCGCGGTCCGCTGACAGCCGGGTCAGGTAGGGCTGGACGAACCACGCCCACGCGCACAGCGCCAGCACCGCCGCGGCCGTGACCACCGCCGCCGCCTCCGCCGCGAGGGTCCACACGATCAACGTGGTGGAGGCGGTGATCGACACCGCCAGCGCGAACCCGCCGAGGATCCCGAACCGGTTGGCGCGCCGGATCAGCAGGTCCTTCTGCCCCAGCTGGAACAGGATCCGGTGCTGGAACACCGGGGCGATGAAGCAGATGGACGCGAGCGCCGCCCCGAACAGCGCGACGTAGAACAGTGTCCTGCCGGTGCGGTCCACCTTGTCGAACCCCGCCGCGAACGGGACCGTCAGCAGGAACGCGAACAGCACCTGGACACCGGTGACCGCGACCCGGAAGCCCTGGAGCAGTTCCATCAGCTGCCGGTCGAGCCGTTCGTGCCGGGTCTCGCGCCGGGGCTTGGACTCGGGATCATCGCTCATGAAGATCCCTTTACCCGGCGGAACGCCGGTCAGTCGCCGGTCAGGCGAGTGTGGGCGGCTCCACACGCAGGGCGAGGATCGAGACGTCGTCGCGAAGGTCGCCGTCGCAGAACTCCAGCAGCGCCTGCTCGACCGCGCCGAGCATCGTCTCCAGCGGGGCGGCGGCGTGCGCCGCCAGCGCCTCCAGGAGCCGCTCCTGGCCGAACTCCGTCCGCATGAGGTCGCACGCCTCCAGCACCCCGTCGGAGTGCAGGACGATGGTGTCGCCGACGCCGAGGTCGAGCGTGTCGAGCCCGGCGTCGAAGTCCTCGAACAGGCCGAGCGGCACGCCGCCCTGCGCCGTCGTCCTGATCACCCCGTCCGCGCGCACGACGACCGCCGGGGGGTGCCCGGCGGTGCCGATCGAGACGCCGACGTGCTCGGTGCGCACCTCCAGCCCGGCCATGATCGCGGTGACGAAGCGGTCCTCGTCCAGCAGCGCCTCGTTCACCATGGCGAGGATCTCGCCCGGCCCGGTCTTCCACCGCGCCGCGAGCCGCACGCAGTGCCGCGCGGCCGAGGTCACGGCCGCGGCCTCCTCGCCCTTGCCGCACACGTCGCCGAGGACGAGGCCCCAGCCGCCGCCCTCGGTGCGGAACACGTCGTAGAAGTCGCCGCCGACCTCGGCGCCGCGCGTCGCGGTCATGTAGCGCGCCGCCACGCTCACGCCGGGGATCGCCGGCAGCGCCTTCGGCAGCAGCCCGGCCTGGAGCGTCTCGGCGACCTCGGCGCGGCGCCGGTACAGCCGCGCCGCCCGGATCACCAGCGCCAGGTACCGGCCGAGCCGCTGGACGACGCCGAGGTCCATCAGGTCGAACGGCCCGTACTCGCCGCTCGCCGCGAGCGTGATCGCGCCGATGCAGCGGTCGCCGTCCTCGATCGGGACGCACAGCAGCGACGTCGCGCCGATCATCGCGCAGACGGGCGTGCCGTCGGGGGAGGAGCCGAGCAGGTCGAGGTTCTCGATGTGCGGGCGCAACGCGCTCTGCCGGGTCGTGAACACGGTCTGGGGAAGCGTCCCGGCCGCCGGTTCGATGTCGCCCAGCATCTGCAGGGCCTCCGTCGACCGCTCGTCAGCCGGGCCCATCACGACCTGGCGGCGCAGCACGGCGGTGGCGCCGGAGGGCTGCACGCCGCCCGGCGGGCCCGCGGCCTGGCCGGCGCCGTTGGGGCCGGTCAGGTCGATGAACGCCCAGTCGGCCAGCTCGGTCGCCAGCAGCCGGGCGCAGCGCCGCACGGCGACGGTCTCGTTGAAGACCGGCTCGTCGAGCAGCAGCTCGCTGGCGGTGGCGAGGACGTCCATCCGGTGGACGATCGTCGCGACGGCCTCGTCGTCGCCCGGCCCCGCCATCGCCGCCCGGGGCGTCTTCGGCTGCTTGGGGGCGCCCAGGGCCGACTGCTGCGAGGCGTCCCGGGTGCCGGACGCGCCCTCGGCGGGGGTGTTCGTCGGGCCCGCGGCGACCACGACCATCGGGTCGGGCTCGCCGCGGATCCACACCCGCGCCAGCGTCACGACCGCGTCGATCGGGCGGTCGCGGCCGAGGAAGCGGACCGGGACGCGGCTGCGGCGCCCCGTCCGGACCACGGCCGCGAGCTGCGAGCGCACCGCCGCCCGGGTCGCCAGGTCGCAGAACGCCGTGAACTGCTTTCCGGACACGTAGCCGGAGGAGGTGCCGAGCAGCGCCGCCGCCTGCCGGTTGACGCGCCGCACGCTGGTGTTGCGGTCGAGCAGGAACAGCGGGACGGGCGCGTCCTGGAAGACCGTCCGCAGCACCCGCCGCTCGTTCTCGGCGGCCGCCGAGCCGCTCTGCTCGGCGCCCTGCTCCGCGCCCATCGTGCGCAGCGCGGTCAGCGCCAGCTCCAGTTCCACCAAGGCGGCGTCGAGCGTGGCCCGCAGATCGGGCTTGGGCATTCCGGCGGCTTGGCGCAGCTCGCCGATGCGCCCCTCCAGGTCGGAGATTTCCCTCAACAGGGTCTCCGGTTCCAACTGGTCGGGCTGGTCCTGCATCTGGCTCCCTCTAGTCCGCGAGGCACGGTGAAACCAGATCGGCACGTGCTCTGGTCGTGGCGACCCCACGATCTTGCGGGCCGTTGTGCGCAGCTTATTCCCGTCCAGCGTATGCGTCCTAGCGACGTGCTAAGAGAGGCCCTGGTCGCCGACGATCCGCTGCGCGAGCGCGGTGAGCTTCACGTGGCGGGTCTGGGAGATGCGCCTCATCTCGGCGAACGCCTCGTCGGCGTCGCAGCCGAGCGCGTGCATGAGGATGCCCTTGGCCTGGTCGACGACCGCGCGGGCATGGACCGCCTCCTGCAGCTGAGCCGCCGTGCGGTGCGCGTCCTCGTACTGGAGGGTGTTGGTCACCGCCGCGCTGCCCTGCGCCATCAGCAGCGCCGCCAGGGCGTGCCGCCCCGGGCCGAGCGCGCCCGGCGCCACCCCGTACAGCGTGAGCGTGACCAGGACGGGCGGGTTCAGATGCGGGGTGGTGGTGAAGCAGCGGACGCCGCGGCGCAGCATGTCGGCCATCGCCTCGGGCCAGCGGGTCTCGGCGAGGATGTCGTCGGAGCTGGCCGTGCGGCGGCCGAGCGCCACGTCGAAGATCGGGCCGCGGCCGCGCGCGAGCTGCCGGTCGGTGACCTCGGCGAGGTCGGGATGGCTGGCGGCGGCGGCCAGCGGCTCCAGCAGCTCGAACGGCCCGGGAGCCGCGGTCTCCGCGTCCGGCGCGGGCGGCGGGACGTGCGGCACGGCCAGGTCGACGCCCGCCGGTCCGGGCAGGCCGGGCGGCGGGACGGCCACGGCCGCGTCCGGTGGGAGTCCGGCGGCCTCGAACGGCAGGTCGGGGGCCGGGGACGGCCCGGCTCCGGGGGCGTTCGGCAGGGCCCAGCGCACGCTCGCGGCGCCCGCGCACCCCGGGACGGCCCGGGACGCCAGCTCGGTGACGCGGTGCAGGGTGCCCACGTCCGAGGACTCCCCGACCATGCCCAGCCGGGCGATCTCCAGCGCGAGCTGGTCGGTCAGGACGGTCTCGGTCGCTCTCACACTCTCGACCGTATCCTGCCCGATCGTCCTACCGCGCCGCCGCTCTCCACACTCCATGATCGCCTCAGTTGTTCGGTGGGGCCTTGCAGATCGCGGGCAGCGGCCCGCCGGCCCCGTCGACTCCCCCCGCCCCGTCCACCCCCCAGTCGCCGTCCACGAGGGCCAGGTCGCCGATGGAGACGATCCCGATCGGGCGGTGGAAGGTGTCCACGACCGGCAGCCGCCTGACCGCGCGCTCCCGCATGAGGCGGACCGCGGTCGCGGTGTCGTCCTCGGGGTGCAGGATGGCCAGTTCGGCGGTGCACACGTCACCGAGCGGCGTCAGCGCGGTGTCGCGGTGCTCCGCGACCGCGCGCACCACGATGTCGCGGTCGGTGACGACGCCGCAGAGCCGTCCGGCGTAGGTGACCAGGACGTCGCCGATCGCCTCGTCCCGCATGACGCGGGCGGCCTCGTCGAGTGTCGCGTCGAGGGGTAGAGCCATGGGAGCCACGGTCATGACGTCGCTCACTCGTCGTGGCATCGCGTGCTCATCCTCCCGGTAGCCGGCGGCTCGCGTTGGCCCGTGCCGCCCGTGTACCCACGGTCGGCACGCCTATGCGGACCGATGCGGCGGCGACCGGGTCGCGCCCCGGGGCGGCTGCGCGTCGCCGCTGGTCAGAAGCCGAAGACCGTCCCGGTACGGGAGTGCATGACGCAGTCGTTGCCGAACTGGGAGCGGAAGCTCACCGGTGTGCCCCGCCAGCTTCCGCGCGCCTGCGCGACGACGGGGGAGTACTGCGCGGTGCAGACGCGCCCGTCCGGGTCGTGGACGAGGCGGCCGCCCGCGCGGCGCAGTTCGGCGCAGGCCGGCGCCGCGCGGGGGTGGCTGCCGCCCGCCGGGTCGCAGCGCAGCGTCACGCTCCTGGTGCCGGACGCGTCGTGCCCCGGATACGTCAGCGTGAGCCTCAGCGACGTCCGCGGCGCCTCGGACGCGTCCGCCGGGACGGCGGGGCCGAGCGCCACGGCGGCGGACAGGGCGGTGGACAGGGCGGTGGACAGGGTGGCGAGGACGGCGATGCGCGGCATATCGGCACTCCCGGGTGTCGGACGAACTATCACTCACTGTATTCGTCGCGACACCCGGTGTGCCGGAAAATGGGCGACCCCGCAGTCACGGGGGAACTGCGGGATCGCGTCCAGGGGGAGGGGCGAAGAGGCGGGGTGTAGGGGGCGGGACTGGTCAGGCGGCGAGGATGTGGGCCCTGCGGTGGTCGGCGAGGGCCTCGCGGAGCTGCTTGCGGCCCCGGTGCAGGCGGGACATCACCGTGCCGATGGGGGTGCCCATCATCTCGGCGATCTCCTTGTAGGGGTAGCCCTCGACGTCGGCCAGGTACACCGCGTCCCGGAAGTCCTTCGGGAGGGCGCGCAGGGCGGCCACGACCCCGGAGTCGGGGATGTGGTCGAGCGCCTCGCTCTCGGCCGAGCGGAAGCCCGACGCGTCGGCCTGCGCCTGGGCGATCTGCCACTCCTCCAGCTCCTCGGAGCCGGCGCGCTGGGGCTCGCGCTGCTTCTTGCGGTAGGTGTTGATGAAGTTGTTGGTGAGGATGCGGTGCAGCCACGCCTTGAGGTTCGTGCCCTCCTGGAACTGGTGGAAGTTGACGTAGGCCTTGGCCAGCGTCTCCTGGACCAGGTCCTCGGCGTCGGCGCTGTTGCGGGTCATCCGCACGGCGCTCGCGTAGAGGGGGTCGGCCAGCGGCAGGACGTCGCGCTCGTAGCGCTCGGTCTTCTCGTGGCTCTGGGTCTTGTGGTCGTGGGTCCCGCGGTGCTCGGTCTTCGCGCCGTGCTCGGCCGGCCGGCGGACAGGCATGGTGACGGCGGTCATCATCACTCCCCGTTGGTCGTGACCCGTGAGGGCCGGTTGCTGGCGCGCGTTCGGGGGCGCGCGCGGTCCGGGCGGACGAGCCGCCCCCCGTGCTGGGTGGTACGTGCCACCGTTCCCGACGGGTTCGGAACCGGCCTGCGGACGCGGTGCAGCGACGAACTCTTCCTCGCGGCGCCGTGCCGTTCTCCTGGGGCCTCCTGGGAGGGCCGGCATCGTGTGGGGACCGGCCCCGCGTGAGCGGGCCGGGTGTTCGCGCGGGCCGGTGCCGCCAGGCGACCCCGGAGTCCGGGACGTCGCGGGCTTGGCCGGTCAGGCGCTTCCACTCGTCAGTGGTGGTTCCCGTCTTGTAAGACGCCCGGGGAGGGCTCAAGGGTTGCGTGTCGTCCATCACACCGCCCCACCGGATGGTAAAAGCGCTCCCAACCGGCGATATAGGGCGGCGTGGGATGGGAAGGCGAGGGCCCCGGCCGGTGGGGTGGTTCCCGGCCGGGGCCCTCGGTCTCTCCGGATCAGCCGAGCAGGTGATCCAGGGCCCGGCGCACGAGGGCCCGCTGCTCCTCCGGAGTCCCGGCCTGCTCGGCGCCGAAGCCGAGCAGGACGGAGTCCCTGGTCGCGACCGCCGCGACCGAGTCGATCAGCGCCTGCGACCGCCTGAACTCCGACGCGTTGCCGGGGCTCCCGGCCGGGGCGCCCTGGACGGTCCAGGGGCCGAGCCCGGTCTCGAAGCCCTCCGCGTCGAGCTGGCCGCCCACCGTGGTGACCTTGGTGTCGTCCACGAACAGCCCGGCGCCGCCGGTGCCGGGGTCGCTCACGTAGCTGAGGGAGACCTCGACCTTCTTGCCCGCGTAGGCGGACAGGTCGAACGAGGTCGGCACCCAGCCGTTGGAGTTGCCCGTGATGGCGTTCCAGCTACCGGAGGTCCCCGCGGCGCTGCAAGGCGTCCCTCCCGTGATGTAGTGCTTCAGGAACGGATGCAGGGTGAGCAGGTAACCCTGTTCGCACTCGGCGGGGACGGTGGCGCGCGTCCGGCCGTTGCGGTCGGGCAGCGTGGTCCAGTCGTCGGCGCCGACGGTGTGCGCCTCCAGCACGATGTTGTCGAAGCCCGTCTCGGTGCTGTAGGAGAGCTGGGCCTGGAGGGCGGGGGCCTGCGCCGCCGTGACGGACGTCAGGTCCACCGTGCGGGTGAGGCGCCGGTAGAGCGAGTCCTGGTGCGCGCCCGCCACGTACCACTGGCCCTCGACCGGCTCGCTGGGCGCGGCGGCGCCCAGGTAGTCCCCGGCCTTCCAGCTCCTGAACTGCGGGAAGTCCTTCTCCGGCAGGACCGTCGAGGTGACCTGGAATCCGCCCGCCTCGTTGAGGGGGTTCGTCGGGGTCCCGCTCAGGCCGGTCGTGAGGCCGTCGAACGGGCGCTTCGTGCCGGTGAACTGCTTCGGCGCTCCCACCAGCTGCCGATCGTAGGCGCCGAGGTAGTACTGGAAGAAGTCGTCCGACAGCAGTTCGCAGTCGTCGCGGTAGTTGCCGGAGACGACGCACGGCTTCTCTGGGTGGCCCTTCAAGCCGTAGTAGATGCCGCCGCCGTTCACCTTGCTGAGCTGCCCGAAGTAGCCGCTCGTCTCACCGGTGTGGAGCAGCTTTCCGCCCTCGTTGAGGTAGGAGCGGACCGACAGCACCAGATCCTTCGCGCGGTCGGCCACCTGGGCGTCGTGGGCGTCGCCCTGGTGGGTCCTGACCGGGTCGTCGGCCGCGTCCTGCGTCAGGCGGTTGTCGCCGAGGTACCAGACGACCGCCTTGAAGTGCTTCAGGACGCCGAGACTGCTCGGCGCGCCCTGCTTGTCGATGTCCCAGACGAGCGGCTTGTGCTCGGCGGACCTCACCAGCTCGGCGTACTGCCGCGCGTAGAGCGGCGCGTTCGTCCCGGCCGGGTAGGTCGGGTTGACGCCCCGGTAGTCCTCGTCCGCGATCACCAGGACGTCGGCGCCGTGCCGGGCCTGGACCGTGTAGGTGAAGTGCTTGCTCTCGACGCGCTTCCCGGCCTTCTCGCCGGTGAACCACACCTCGACCTTGTCGCCCGGCCTCTGCCCGGTGACCTTGCCCCGGTACTCGGCGTAGTAGTTGTCGTTCTCGTCCCCGAACCGCTCACCGCCGCGCCATTCGCGGGCGCCGTCCTGCCGGACGCGTCCGTCGTTGATCCGGTAGTTGAGGTCCCGGTTCCGCACGGACCGGCGGATGTAGGACGAGACCTCCTGGGTGGAGCCGAGGGACGTGGAGAACGGGCTGGTCTCGAAGTCGGGGGCGACGCGTCCGACGGAGGACACGGGGTTGTCGGGCGTCTGCGCAGACTTGCCCACGGAGAGGGCGAACGGCAGGTTCTTCTGGAACTCGTGCGCGATCAGCCGTTCGTCGTCGGGGAACTCGAAGATGCTGCCGCACTTGTCGGGCGTCCACTGGTCGTCGGGGAAGGTGTTGGCGGCCGTCCGGCACGTCGCCATCTCCGGGGTGATCGACAGCGAGCCGTACCTGTTGTCGGCCTCGCCGTCGGTGTCGCCGTTGGTGGTGTAGAGCTGCGCGCCGAGCTCCGGGGTGTACCCGGGGACGGCCGGGTGGTCGATGTCGCCCAGCAGGGCGTCGTGGATCACGTCGTCGGGGCTGCGGGTGAGCGCCTGCCAGCCGACGCCGTGCAGGAGCAGTTCCGCGGCCGAGTGGTAGTTGACGAGGTAGGTCGGGCGGACGCGCTCGTAGAGGCCCGTCTGCGCCCTCGTCTCCGGCTCGGACGCGGCGGAGGGCCCGCGGAAGGTCTCGCTGGTCGGCTGCGGGGACGAACCCTCGTTGTCGTAGCCCCAGTGGTAGGAGAAGTTGCGGTTCAGGTCGATTCCGTCACCGGTCGTTATCTTGCCGTCGCCGTTGTTGTCCCGGGCGTTCTTGCGCCAGAGCCGGAAACCGTCGGTGAAGGTCAGGTCGTACCCGTCCACGTTGACGACGGGCAGGAACCACAGCTCCGTCGTATCGACGATCTTGGTGAGTTCCGGGTCCTTGCCGTAGCCCTCGACGTAGTGGTGCAGAAGGCGGCGGACCATTTCCGGGGTTATCCACTCGCGCGCGTGCTGCGTCCCCTGGTAGACGACCACGGGGCGCGTGTGGTCCTTGAGCGTCGCGACGCCCTTGCTGACGCGGACGGCGGTGATGGGCTTGCCCTGGACGCTCGTCCCGAGGTCCACCGCTTTCGCGATGGAGGGGTGGTCGGCGGCGACCTTCACCAGCTCGTCGTGGATGTTCCCCGCGCCGCTGTAGGGGCGGAACACCTTCGGCGGGGCGGCCTTGAGGCGCTGCGCGACGTCCTTGCCCTGCACCTTCTTCACCGTGAGGGGCAGGCCCTGCCTGGCGAGCGCGGTCGCCTGGACGCCGTTCATGACGGCCTCCACGTGCAGGCGGCCGCCCTGGCCCTTGCCGATCGTGACGTCCTCCCGGTCGACGCCCGACCTGTCCAGCAGCTTGACCTGGTCGGCGGTCAGCTCGCCGGTGTAGACGTCCACGGGGCCCGCCGCGCGGGCGGCGGGCGAGGGGTTCGCGGGGGCCGCTTGGGCCGGGGCCGCCGCGAGCGTTCCGATCAGGAGCGCCGCCGCGGCCAGGAGGGGCGTGAGTCTTCCGCGCCTATATCGGGCGTGCCGGACAACCGTGCGCGTCATCGCGTCTCCCTGGCATGGATCACAACGGGGGTTGCGTGATCGTCTGCCGAGGCACGAAGGGTGTCAATGTGACATCAGTGCCATTTGCCGCATTCGGTCAGTTTGTGCGATCTGTGCACCTGACGTCCTGTTGGAACGTCCCCGCGCTTGTTGGAACGCGACAAAAAGGAGTGGTCCAGGAGATGTGCTTCAGGGGTGAGCGGTTCAGGACGGGACGTGACCGCTGAGGATCGCCGGAACCAGGCTCGCGGCGAACTCCTCCGGGCTCTCCGGGAGCCGCGCGCCGGCCTCCACCGTCTCGGGGCCGGCGAGCCGGATCAGGAAGGCGTGCTGCTGGCAGCCGCCCAGCAGGGCCGCGGCGAGGTAGGGGAGGGGGGCGCCGTCCCGGATGCGCCCGGCCCGCTGCTCGGCCTCCAGGTAGCCGATGAGGGCCGCGTGGCCGAGGACGGGCCCGGCCGTGGCGCCGCCGGGCGGGCCGGCCGGAGGGCCGCCGGGCGCGCCCGGAAGTCCCGTTCCGGGCTGGGTCGCGCCCTGGCCACTCCTGGCCCGCCCGCGGGGTTTGGCCTGCGCGGCCTCCTGCGCCCTCGCGGGGCCGTCGGCCCGCAGCCAGGCGATCAGCTCGGGGTCGGCGAGGACGGGCCCGGTCATCGGCAGCAGCTCGCCGTAGAAGCGGATCATCTCGGCCGCGAGCCGGACGAGGTTGCCCTCCACGCTGCCCTGCCCGGTCGCCCCCATGAGCGCCGCCATCGCGGTGCGCGCGGTGGCCGTGACCTCGCCCAACGCCGCCGCGAACAGCGCCGTCTTGTTGGCGAAGTGGTTGTAGAGGCTGCCCTCGGAGACGCCCGCGTTGCGCGCGATCTCCTTGGTCGTCGCGGCCGTGATCCCGCGGCCGCGGATCACCTCGATCGCCGCCGCGAGGATCCTGTCCCGCATCGGCTCCGTCACCGCTGCCACTCCGTCGCCACCTCCCGCGTGCCGCTGGACACTAGCACGGCCCTCGATCTGAGTGAGTGCTCACCCGAGCCAGTTTAGCGGAACGGCGATGCTGGATCTTCACCCGGGGTAATCTCTCGTTCACCATTGGTGGCCGAATGTGCCGCGCCCTCGCGCAGGGAGGGGTCCGCGTGAGCCTCATCGGAAGTCAGTCGCCCCCGCAGGCCGGAGGCGGCGCGCCCCTGGACGAACCGCCCGATCCGGACGCGCGGGACGCCCACGCGCCCCGCTTCCTGGAGCGGAGCCTGCTCGGCGTCGCCCACATGTCCGCCGTCACGCTGGACGGGCGCGGCCGCGTCACCCACTGGGACCGCACCGCCGCCGACCTGTTCGGCCTGGGGCGCGGCCAGGCGCTCGGCCGTCCGCTCACCACGGTGCTGAGGCTGCCGCAGGAGCACCGCGCCGCCTTCGAACCGGACGTGTACGGCTACGTCTGGTGCGGCGCGTGCTCGGTCCCCCGCGTCGACAACGGGGAGCTGGCGGAGGTGGGGTGGTGGGTCTACCCCATCGACCGTCCGGGCTCGGTCGAGGGCGACCCCGGCATCCGCGTCCTCGCGCTCGCCGCCGACCTGCGCCGGCTCCGCGCCGACGGCACCGGCCTGATGATGGACGACGTCCTCGTCGCCCAGCCCGACGGGTCCGCCCACCGCGCCGCGGGAGCGCGGCTCCTGCGCGTCGAACCGGCCCTGTCGCCCCCGTCCAGGGGCGGGCCCCGGGCGGCGCCGTTCACGCGCCACCTCGTCGAACTGCTCCCCGTGACGGGGACCGCCGCCGAGCCGATCACCTCCCGCGTGCTCGGCCTCGGCGGCCCCGCCGTCAACCTCAGCGTGCACGTCCGGCTCCCCGTCGCCCCCTACCGGGGCGACGTGCCGCGCGCGCTCCGGGTCCGACCCCGCGCCGCCGCCGCGGGGCCGCCCCTCCCCGATCCGCGCCCCGAACAGGGAATGGAGGCGATGGCCGTGATGGAGCCACTGACCTTCCTCAGCGAGGCCGGGCAGCAGATCGGCAGCTCGCTGGACCATCTGCAGGCCGCCCGCGCGCTCGCGGAGGTGCTGGTGCCCCGGCTCGCCGACTTCGCCGCCGTCGACCTCCTCGAAGGCGTCGTCGCCGACTCGGCGCCGCCCGCCGGCGAGATCGGCGAGACCACGCGGATGCGCCGCGTCGCCGTCGCCCACAACGACGATCCCGGCCGCTGGGAGGGCACCGTGCCCCCCCACGCGAAGCTGCCCTTCCAGCTGCGCTCGCCGTTCGTCCAGGCCATGCGCACCGGACAACCCGTGCACATCCCCCGGGTCGGCCCGGAGAGCTCCGCGCGGATCTGCGCCTCGCTCGGCCTCGACCTGCGGGCCCTGTACGCCGACCGCGCGCTGCTGATCGCCCCGCTCATCGCGCGCGGGCGCGTCCTCGGCACGTGCGAGCTGCTCCGCAAGCCCGACCGCCCCGGCTTCGACGAGCTCGACCTCGCGATGGTCGACGAGCTGTCCCGCAGGGCCGCGCTCTGCATCGACAGCGGGCGGCTCTACCGGCGCGAGGTCCAGGTCGCGCAGGAGCTCCAGCGCAGCATGCTCCCGGACGACCCGCCGGAGGTCGCGGGCGCGCGCGTGTGCTACCGCTACCGCCCCGCCGGGCAGGCCGCGCAGGTCGGCGGCGACTGGTTCGACGCCATCCCGCTGCCCGGCTGCCGGCTCGGCATCGTGGTCGGCGACGTGATGGGGCACGGGCTCACCTCCGCCGCGATCATGGGCCAGCTGCGGACGACCGTCCGCACCCTCGCCGCCCAGGACATGCGGCCCGACATCCTGCTGCGCCAGCTCGACGTCCTCGCCCGGCGGCTCGGCGAGGACTACCTCGCCACCTGCCTGTACGCCGTGTACGACCCGATCGCGCGGTGCTGCCGCCTCGCCAACGCCGGGCACGTCCCGCCGGTGCTGGTGGCGCCGGGCGGCGACGCGCGGGTGCTGCCGGTGCCGCCCGGCGTCCCGATCGGCGTCGGCGGCGAGCCGTTCGAGACCGTCGAGATCCACGTCGAGGACGGGTCGCGGCTCGTCCTGTGCACCGACGGGCTGCTCGAACGCCGCGACCGCGACATCGACCAGGGGCTGGAGGAGATGCGCGCCGAACTCGCGGGCGACACCCGCCCGCTCGACGGCGCCTGCGACGCCCTCCTGGCCACCCTGGGCGCCGCCACGCCCGCCGACGACATCGCCATCGTCGCCGTCGGGCTGGACGGCATCCCCGGCGCCGACGTCGCGACCTGGGAGCTGAAGCCCGAGGCCGGCATGGTGCCGCTGGCGCGCGCGCGGGTCGCGGGCCGCCTGGCCGACTGGCGGATGGAGCAGATCACCGACAACGTCCAGCTGCTCGTCAGCGAACTCGTCACCAACGCGCTCGTCCACGGGGCCGGGTCGATCGGGCTGCGGCTCATCAAGGGCAGGACCCTGCTCGGCGAGGTCCACGACGACGGCCAGGAGATGCCCCAGCTCTGCCACGCCGAGGCCACCGACGAGTCCGGGCGCGGCCTCCAGCTCGTCAGCCACCTGGCCGAACGCTGGGGGACGCACCGCACCGACCAGGGCAAGGTGGTCTGGTTCGAGCACCACCTCCCGCGCGCGGCCGACCCCCAGGAGGCCGGGAGGTAGCCGGGAGGTAACTGTCCCCCCGGCGACACCTACTCTCGCGCGCCCCCGTCGGCTCTGATCGAGGGGGACGACCCGAGGACCCACCGGGGGACGAGTTGGGTGACACGCTGACGCTGCCCGTGCCGGAGACCCTCTACGCCACCTACGCCGTCGCGCTCGCCCGACCCGTCCCCGACCCTGCCGCGCTGGCGCACGAGCAGGTCACCCGCCGCGTCGACCCGCCCCTCCGCGACCTCGTGCTCGGCATGCTCGACAGCCCGATGCTCACCCTCGACCAGCGTCCCGCCGGCGACTTCCCGCCGCTGCCCGCCCCCTACCACGCCGCCCCGGGCGACCTCGGGGCGATCGGCGCCGCGTCCCACCTGCTCGCCGTGCGCGCCGCGTACCGCCCCGGCTGGCCGCCCGCCCACGAGTGGTCGGCGCGCGCCGTGGCCGGTGCCGTCGCCGCCTCCGCCGCGGCGCCGGTGGTGGACGTGTTCACTCCCCGGATCCTCTCCCAGGAGGCCCTCCAGCGGTCCCTGCCCGGGCCCGACGGCACCATCCGGCTCGTCGACTGGATGCTCCTTCCGCATACGTCCGGGCCCGGCGGCTTCTGGTTCTCCACCCTGGGCCTGGCCCGGTTCGGGCTCCCCGAGGTCGAGGCGGACAACGTCCCCGCCCGGCTCGTCGAACCGTGGGGGCGGCTGCTGAACGGCCTGGCCCGCAACGTCCTCGACCTGTGGGTCGACCAGTTGCGCACCGGCGAGCACCCCGCCGCCGTGGACCTCCCCGACACCGTCTCCGTCGGCCTGCGGGACATCGCCGCCGCGCAGGGCGGCCGCGAGCCGATGCACCGCGAGGTCCCCGTCCGGCTCCGCCTCGACCCGGCGGCCCTCACCGTCGTGGACGCCGCCGAACCCCTGTGCGCCGCGCTGTTCGGCCCGTGATCCGCTTGCCGATGATCTTGTTATCGGCGCAGGATCGTGACCGTGACAATCGACCCCGAGGACGAACCCGAGCACCCGGCCCCTCGCCCCGGCCCCTATCCCGGCGACGTCCACGTGGCGGGCGGCCGCGAACCGGCGGGCGAGCGCGGGCGGCCGGCGGGCGGACGCGAACCGGAAGACCCCTGGACGCCCTACACATCTCCCCAGGACACCTCTCCGCAGGAACCGTCACAGCAGGAACCGTCACAGCAGGAACCGTCACAGCAGGAAACGCCGCCGCCGACCGGACCGCCCCCCGCATCGGAGTCCCCGCGACCGCCTGTCACACCGCCTTTCGGTACGGCGCCGCCCCCGGAGGGCGCGTCGGTCACCCGCGAGGACTACCTCCCCCAGCCGCCTCCGCCCGGCCCTCCGCCTCCGTCCCGGCCCGAACCGTGGTCCACGCCCACGAGCGCGCCCTGGACGCCGAGTCCGCCGGCCTCCTCCGAGGAGCGCGAGGACCCCCTCTGGCAGGACGTCCCGTACCCGGCCTCCTCGCGGGAGGAGCCGCCCGGCGGGCCCCCGCGTGAGGACCCGCCGCCGTCGCCCTCCCCATGGACGTCGCGTCCCGCCGAGCCGCCGGCCACGGACACCGACAAGCCCCGGTGGGCCCCCTCCAGCGCCGCCGTGCCTCCCCCCAGGGGCCCGGGGGACGCGGTGCCGTTCGCTGAGCCGTCGGCCACCCGGGAGGAGCCGTCCCCGCTGAGCGGAGGCCCCCTGGAGGACGAGCCCTACACGGAGTGGAAGGGCGGACGGCACGAGCGGACCGGCGATTCCGGCGAGGAGCGGGGCGGCGGGTCGGGGCGCACCGTCCCGGACGTCCCGTCCCTGCCTCCGAAGGGGCTGTCGGCCGAGCCGCCCGCGGGACGCGAGGTCCAGTGGGCCCCGAGGCCGCCCGAACCCCCGGCGGAGCCGCCGGCCGGCCCGCAGGGGCCCATGGCCGACCCGGCGCGGCGCGAGGCGCTCGCCGACGCGTTCGTGGCGGAGTTCGCCGGGAGCTCCACGTGGCGGGCGATGCTCGCCGTGCTGGAGGGCGCGTTCCCCGGGCTCGGCATGGCGGCGACGCTGACGCGCCGCACCGACGAGATCTGGCAGACGATGGAGGGGCTCGACCGTCCCGCCGCGGCGCGCCTCGGCCTGCCCGCATGGCTGGACGACTCGGGAATGGTGTTCGACCTCAGCGCGCACCTGGACGAGCGGAGGAAGTCCAGGGGGGGTTCCGGGCCGCCCCGGGCGTCCCGGCCCTATGTCGGCGCGTTCGTCATCGACACGCTGGATCCGCTGCGCTACCACCGCGCCGTCGGCGGTCCCCTGGCGCCGGGCGACGGGACGCTCCCGCCGCCGGACGCGCGGGAGGACGACGACACGGGTGTCGTGATCGTGGCGAACCTGACGTCCGCCGGGGTGCGGGTGCTGGACTCGGTGGCGCTGTGGCGCTACGCGGGCCGCGTGGTCACCGGCACGCTCCGCGAGGGCGGGCGGGCGGACTCGGGCGCGCGGACGCGGCGGGCGCTGCGGGCGCTGCGGCGCGTCGTGTTCGTCGACCCCGACCTCGGCCTCGGGCTGGCGCTGCGGATCGACGCCGCGCGGACGCCCCGGTGCCTGCTGGCCTTCCGGGTGGACGACGCGGCGGCGGCGCCCCGCTTCGTCCGCCCCTGATCAGGTAGGGCTCAGGTCTGGGGGCGGAGCCAGGACAGGTCGCACTGGAGGTCGTCGGGGAGTTCGCGGATGTAGCCCGCGAGCTCCCACGGCTCGGACGGCACCGGGCGCTCGCCCGCGTCCCTGAGCAGGCCGCAGACGAGCGCGCTCGTCGTGCGGACGACCGTGAACGCGCCGAGCCGCGCGACGCCGCCACCGCTCAGATGGGCGAGCTCGGTCAGCAGCGCGCTGACGCCGGACGGGTCCTGCGGGTCGTACAGGCCGCGCGCGTAGGCGAGCAGCTCCTCGGCGAGCGGGTCGGCGCGGCGGCCGGACAGGTAGTACACCGTGCCCCAGTAGGAGCCGCTCGCGGCCTGCCCGGACCGCTGGTCGCGGATGCGGACGCGCAGCCCGTACTCGGCGGCGCAGCGCTCGTAGGCCTCCGCCAGCAGCGCCTCCGCCTCGCCCTCCTCGCTGAGGACGATGCCGGTGACGACGCCCTCCTCGTGGTCGAGGCGGTCGAGCATCTCCCGGTGCAGCTCGGTGATGTCCTGCTCCACGGCGTCCAGCGAGCGGGCGAGCGCGCGCTGCGCGTCGCGGTCGAGGTCGAGGCCCGCCAGCTCGGCGGAGATCTCGCCCACGTCCTTCTCCAGGCGCTCCACGCGGGTGGCGACGGACTCCACCCGGGACTCCACCGCCTCGGACACCTCGGCGGCCGGCTGCGGGATCGGGATGCCGGACGGCCCGGCGCTCGCGGCGACCTCGCTCCGCAGCGCCTCGTGGCGCTTGGACAGCTCGGCCACCTGCGTGCGCAGGTCGCGCAGGTCCGCTTGCGCGCGGGGGAGCCGCTTGTCGGAGGCGATGTAGAACTCGCGTCCGGCGATCGCAAGGCACAGCAGGACCAGGATCACGGTGGTCATGTGGCTCCTCGGGAGGCGGTCTGCGCTTCCGACCTTAACCAGCGGGCGGCCCGTTGGCCCTGGGTGCGGCAGATCTCGTCCGAAAGGCCCGGCATTTCTGTGGAACGGCCGTGCCCCGTGGGGTTCCAGGAGCCCGCCGGGCCCCCTGGATCAGGGGGGATCGCGCGGGATCGCGCGGGATCAGCCGAACAGACCGCCGAGGAGCCCGCCGAGGATCTCGCCGACGCCGCCCGCGATCTCACCGGCGACATCGCCCGCGACGTCCCCCATGACGTTGCCCGCGACCTGGCCCGCGACATGGCCGGCCACCTGCCCGGCGTAGCCGCCGATGGCGTTCCCGAACGCGTCCACGGGGACGCCGGCCGCGTACCCCGCCACGTTCTGCGCGAAGCCCGCGGCGCCTATCGCGGCGTCCCCCATGGCGCCGACCGCCATGCCTCCCGCGATGCCCGCCGCCGCGGCGCCTCCGACCAGCCCCGCCGCCGCGACACCGCGGCCGTGGTGGCCCCGGTATCCGTGGTGGCCGGGCGGGCCGTGGTGCATGGGGACGGGAGGCGGCCCCGGATGTCCATGCGCGGGCGGATAGGGCGCCGCGCCGGGGCCCGGAGGAGCGGGCGGGGGCGGCCCCGGAGGCGCGTACGGAACCGCGCCGCCCGGCGCCGGCGGCGGAACGGCCCCCGGCATCGGCGCATGCCCTGGCGCGGCGGGAGGCGGAAAGCCGGGGCCGGACGGAGCGTGCCCAGGGGCGGGCGGATATCCGGGCGCGTTCCCGAAACCGGGCCCGGGAGCCGGCGGGGCACCGTGCGGTGGCGCGTGCCCCGGCGGGGGCGCGAGTCCTGGGGGAGGGGCGTGCCCCGGTGTCGGGCCGGGCGGAGGAGCGTGGCCGGGCGTGTGCATGGGGGCCGGGGACTGCCCGGGGGCGGGCGCGGGAGGCGGGAACTGGGCGTTGCCCGGCTGCCCGTACTCGGCCGGGCCGCCATAGGCCGCCGCGGGCTGCTGCCGTCCAGGCTGCCCAGGAGGAGGCGGGAAATGGCCTCCGGGGGGCGGAAGAGGCGCCTGCCCATGGGCGGCCTGCCCCGGAGGCGGCCCGCCGTATGCGCCACCCGCCCCTCTGGGGGCATGCGACGACGCGGCGCGCGGCAGAGCGGCGGCGGCCTCAAGCCACCGGCCTATCTTGGCGTTCCAGTCCGTCTCGGCGGCCTCGGCGTGCCCCACCTGGAACACGCCGAACGACTCGTCCGAGGGGGCGGAGCGCTCCTCCGCGCGCAGCACGAAGGCCATGCTGCGCGGGCTGGCGACGAAGCTCAGCCCGACGCTGTCGAGCCGCCCCTGGTAGGCGGGCGGCGGCGCGAGGTGGATCTCCTGGTGGAACGGCAGCTGCTGGGAGACCCCGCGCAGCTTGGACGACTCGAACGTCACGTTCGAGATCTGGAACCCGAGCCGCGCGATGGAGGCGAGCACCCACTGCTGGGACTCCAGCGGCTCCACCGAGATCGGGTCGACGTCCCCCGGGTCGGGCTGGCCCTTGGCGTCCACCTCGGTGCACATCCCGATGGTGAACCCCGGCAGCTCGTGCCCGAGGACGGTCGTGAACGGCAGTTCGTAGGGCAGCGGGATCGAGAACGCCATGTCGCGCTGCCGCCCGGCCTCCAGGGTGAAGCCGCGGGTGAGCGCGCCCCGGTAGACCTCGGGCCCGGCGGTCTCGCCGCCGTAGCCGTTCTGCATGCGCGGCATCAGCGCCAGCGTCACGTGGCGGATCTCCACGGGACGGTCGCCGCCGCGCAGGTGCACCTTCCCCGCCACGACACCGCCGGGCCGGCAGTTCGGCTCGGAGAGGATCGTGTCGACGGAGGGTCCCCCGGCTCCGTACCCGCCTGCCATCCGCCCGTAGGACACCGGCTGTTCCTCTCTCCGAACCGCGGGGGCCGTCCCCCGCACATGTCAGACGGAATCCACCATGCCATCGGTTCGCATGGTGTTTCACCATCCGGGCCAAGGCACTTCCCGGCGGCTCGCGTCTCGCGCCCGCCCGGCGGGTGCGGTGTCGCCCCGCCGCCCTTCCGGCGGGGCTCGCCTCCGGCGCCGCCCCACCGGTCAGGGCACGCGCCCGCGCGGCGGTCGAGGCCGCCGCGGAGGACACCCCGAGCGCGGCGGACGCGCGGCGGTCACTCCTCCTTGGCGGTGACGGTGACCGGCGCGTATCCGAGCTTCTCCAGCGGCTCGCGGATCTGCGCGGCGTCGCCCACGGCGATGACGGTCAGCGCGTCGGTGTCGACGTGCTTGCGGTAGGCGCGGGCCACGCCGTCGGGGGTGGAGGCGCGGACGGCGGCCAGGTAGGCGCTGGGGTACTCCTGGCCGAGCCCGTTGGCGGCCGCGTCGGCGAGTTCTGCCGCGACGGCGCGCGACGTCTCGTACTCGGCGGGCGCGCGGTCGGCCAGGGCGCGCACGGACGCGCCGTGCTCCTCGGCGTCGATGCCGCGCGACACCACGCCGCGCAGCTCGGTGAGCGCGTCGGTGACGGCGTCGGCGGTCACCTCGGTGTGGACGGCGCCCTGCGCGATGAACAGCCCGCAGTGCCGCATGCGCAGCAGCCCGGCCCGCATCCCGTAGGTGTAGCCCTTCTCCTCGCGCAGCACCGCGTTGAGGCGCGAGGTGAGGCCGCCGCCCAGCACGTGCGAGGCGACCATCAGCGACGGCCAGTCGTGGTGGGAGCGGTCGGGGACGCCGTGGCCGATGCTCAGGTAGGTCTGCACGGAACCGGGGCGGTCGACCACGACGATCCGGGCGGCCGACTCGGGCATGATCCTGTCGGCGGTGCGGAGCGGGCCGCCGGTGCCCGCCCAGCCCGTGAGCGCGCCGGAGAGCGCCGCGTCGGCGTCGACCCCGGCCAGGTCCCCGGCGACGACGGCGGTGGCCTCGGCGGGCACCACGGCCTCGTAGAACGCCCGGACGTCGGCGCCCTCGATCCGGCCGACGGACTCGCGCGAGCCGCCGGTCGGGCGGGACGCGCGGGCCTCCGCGGGGAACATGACCGCGCGCAGCTCGCGGGCCGCCCGCGAACCGGGGTCGGCGTCCTCCTGCGCGATCTCCTCCAGCCGCTCGCGGACGAGGCGGCGGACGTCGGCGTCGTCCAGCGCGGGCCGCCGCACGACCGAGGAGAACAGCTCCAGCGCCTCGGCCAGCCGCGTCACCGGGACGTCCAGCGCGATCCGCAGGGCCGTGAGGTCGGCGGCGGCGTACAGGCTCGCGCCGAGGCGCTCGAACGCCGCGGTCAGCGCGGTGCCGCCGCCCGGCTCGGTGCCCTCCAGCAGGGCGCGCGCGGCGAGCGTCGCGACGCCGTCGGAGCCCTCCGGCTCGCGTCCCGCACCCGAGTGCAGGACGAGCCGGACCGCCGCCAGCCGGCGTCCGGGCAGGTCGACGCGGAGGGTCGCCGGACCCGCGGGCACCCGTCCCGCCTCGCCGGCCGGGAACGCCCACGCGGGGACCGGCCCCGGGACGGGGCGGGGCTGCAAGGACAGAGCGCTCACGACGACGTACCTCCGTAGGTCAGGGCGGTGCGGGCGCCGGGCGCGAGCCAGCGGGACGCCATCTCCTGGATGGCCTCGCCCCTGACGGCGGCGGCGCGTCCGGGGGCGGTGAAGACCCGGGCCGGGTCGCCGAACTGGGTGGCGTTCTGGGAGAGCGCGTTGGCGAGCCCGGTGACGGTCTCGGTCTGCTCCAGGAAGCCGCGCTCGGCCTGCGCGGTCGCCCGCGCGGTCTCGTCGGCGTCGGGGCCGGACGCGGCGAACCGCTCCAGCTCCTCGTCCAGCACGGCGGCGATCTTGTCCGGTTCCGGCCCGACCGCGTCGACGATCGCGAGGGACTGCCCGGACGCCAGCCGGGTCACCCCCGCCCACACCTCGGTGGCGATCTGGTCGCGGCGCACCATGCGGTCGTAGAGGCGCGACCCGGAGCCGCCGCCCAGGATCTCCACCGCGAGCTCCGCCGCCTCGATGTCGTCCCCGCCGTCGGTGGGGAGCGTGAACATCGCGAAGTAGGCGGGGGAGGGGACCTCCTCGTCGAGCGCCTCCCCGCGGATGCCCGTCAGCGGCCCGAGCGTCCCCGGACGCGCGGGCGGCTTCTCCGGCCCCGCCGGGATGCCGCCGAAGTACCGCTCCACCGCCGCCAGCGTCGCGTCGGCGTCGACGTCCCCGACGACCGACAGCACGGCGTTCCCCGGCGCGTACCAGGTGGTGAAGAAGTCGATGCAGTCCTGCAGCGTGGTCGCGTCCAGGTCGTCCATGGAGCCGATGGGGGTGTGCGCGTAGGGGTGGCCCTCGGGGAAGGTCAGCGCGCACAGCCGCTCGAACGCGGTTCCGTAGGGCTGGTTGTCGTAGCGCTGGCGCCGCTCGTTCTTCACCACGTCGCGCTGGTTGTCGAGGTTGGCCTGGGTGAGCGCGGCGGGCAGCGTGCCCATGCGGTCGGCCTCCAGCCACAGGGCCAGTTCCAGGTGGCTGACGGGGACGGTCTCGTAGTAGTTGGTGCGCTCGAAGGAGGTGCTGGCGTTGAACGCCGCACCCGCGCTCTCCAGCAGCGCGGCGTGCTCGCCCTCGGCGACGTTCGCCGAGCCCTGGAACATCAGGTGCTCGAAGAGGTGGGCGAGCCCGGTCCGGCCGGCGTGTTCATGCCGTGAGCCGACGCCGTACCAGAGGTTCACGGCGGCCAGCGGTACGACATGGTCCTCGCAGACCACCACGCGCATGCCATTGCCGAGCGTGTGCTCATGCAGCGGCTGTTCTGCCACGGAGCGCTCCCGTCCAATCGATGGGTCGGCTGGTGCACAGCTCCGCGCGCTTCGGTGGGACTTGGGTGGCAGGGCCCCAGGCGGCGGGCTTGATCTCTGTCTCACCGTACCGGGTGCGCGGCCCTCGACGGGGCGGGGAGTGGCGGCTCGGGAGGGCTCGGAACGGCTCGGCGCGCGCCCCGGAGGGAAGATCAGTGCGCGGCGGACTCGTGCGCCGCGATCGCCTCGTCCAGCGAGTTGTGCAGAACGAAGATCTTGGTGAGCTGGGTGACGTGGAAGACCCGGCGCACCCGGTCGTTCACCCCCATGAACGACATCGAGCCGTCACGCGCCCGCAACCGGTGGTACACGCCCACGAGCACGCCGAGGCCGGTGGAGTCGAGGAACGTCACCTCGCCGAGGTCGACGACCAGGTGCACCCCGCCGTCGTCGATGATGCCGAGCAGCGCCTCCCGCAGCCGGGGGCTCGTGAAGACGTCGATCTCGCCGCTGATCTTCACGACCGTGACGCCCTTCTCGACGCGGTGTCCGACGGCGAAGTCCACCGTTGCTCCTTCTCTGCGGTCGTCCGGGGGAAGGCCCCCATACCCGATGGGCCCCTGGTTACTCCCGCGTGGCTCCTGCCCCAAGGACGGCGGGCGCCGCCTCGATGTCTCAGGGACAGCGGAACAGCGCCCAGACCACCTTCCCCTGGGGCAGCGTCCGCCAGCCCCAGCGGACGCTGAAGGACTCGACCAGGTGGAGGCCGCGTCCGGTCTCGGCGATGTAGTCGGGCTCCTTGCGCCGGGGCGCGGCCTGGCTGGAGTCCATGATCCCGCACAGCAGCCAGGGGCGCTCGTGGCGGAGGCGCAGCCGGATGGCCGGCGGCGCCGAGCCCAGCGGGTCGGCCGGGTCGTCGCACACGCCCTCGCGGTGTACGTCGTCGCCCGGCCGCCCGCAGGCCGTCCTGCCGCTGTGCCTGAGCGCGTTGGTGACGAGCTCCGAGACGACGAGCCCCACGTCGTCCGACAGGACGCGCGCTCCCCACTCGACGAGCCGGGAGACGGCGAAATGACGTGCTTCGGTGACCGACTCCGGGTCGGGCTGGACGGTGAAGGAGACCGTGGGACGTGCCAATTCCGTCAGCGTCGTGAGCGCCCTGTCCAGTTCGGGAGGCAGGTCGCTCGACTCCGGCACGGGTGTCGAGCGCACGGCGATGTCCCGTGGCTCGGCCGGCCCCACGAGGGGGCCGAGCTCCCACCGCGTGTCGTCGTGCGCGTGACGTGACGTCATTCCCCGGACCCCGCAGAGTGATCTCGTTGTGCAGCCGTGGCTCGGAAGTCTCGTGCGTTATCCTGCGCATCGTAGCGTGCGAATGCAAGGCCCAATGCACGTGCATCTGAGTTCGGAAGGGTGTGGGGCGGCGCGGATGCACGCGGGCGATCGGAGGTAACCGCAGGACACGGAGGCCAGTGGCACACTAGGTTCGCTGTCCGCCGAATAGCCGGGAGGTTGGGCGTGACTCCAGAGACGCCGGGAAGCGGGTCGACGGTCCGTCGGATCCTGCTCGGGTCGCAGCTTCGCCGTTTGCGCGAGGAGAAGGGCGTGACCCGTCAGGACGCCGGCTACGTCATCCGCGCGTCGGAGTCGAAGATCAGCCGTCTGGAGCTCGGGCGGGTCAGCTTCAAAGAACGAGACGTGGACGACCTGCTCACGCTGTACGGCGTCGGCGACAAGACCGAGCGCGAGGCGCTGCTGCAGCTGGCGCGGGAGGCCAACACCCCCGGCTGGTGGCACCGGTACAACGACGTTCTGCCCAACTGGTTCCAGACCTACGTCGGTCTGGAGGAGTCGGCGGCACTGATCCGCACGTACGAGCTTCAGTTCGTCCCAGGACTGCTGCAGTCGGAGGGGTACGCGCGGGCGGTGATCCGCCTGGGCAACGCCGGGGCCGCCGAACACGAGATAGACCAGCGCGTCGAGTTGCGCCTGCAACGCCAGGAACGCCTCACGGGCCCGGACGCTCCGCGCCTGTGGGCGGTACTGGACGAAGGGGCGCTCCGGCGTCCCATCGGCGGACCGGAGGTGATGCGCGGTCAGTTCGAGCACCTCATCGAGATGTCCAAGCTGCCCAACGTCACCATCCAGATCATGCCGTTCAGGTTCGGTGGGCACGCCGCCGAGGGAGGGGCCTTCACGATCCTGCGCTTCCCCGAGCAGGACCTGCCGGACGTGGTTTACGTCGAGAACCTCACCGGCGCGATGTACCTGGACAAGCGCGACGACGTCGACACCTACCTGCAGGCGATGGAACGCCTCTGTGTCGACAGTGCGACCCCGGAGCGCACGGTCGAGCTTCTCGGTGATCTTCTCAGAGAGACATGATGCTCCAGACCCAGCACGGCCAGACCAGGGCCGGTCACGACGACTACGACAACGGGATGCCCGCCACCAAGCTCCAAGGCGCGCGGTGGCTGAAGTCCCGGCGAAGCAACTCCCAGGGGAACTGCGTCGAGATAGCGGAGCTGCCCGGCGGGCAGGTCGCGATGCGCAACTCCCGCCATCCCGAGGGCCCCGCCCTCATCTACACCCGCCCTGAGATAGAGGCGCTCATCCTTGGAGCCAAGGACGGCGACTTCGACCATCTCATCGCCTCCCGTAACTGACACCCGGAAAACCGCCAACGGAACGCCGCCACAGCGCGGCTCGTCGCACGCGGCGGGTCGACTCCGGTCCACCGAACGTCGACCCGTCCGCTCCGCAGAAACAGAGGCCACCCCGGCGCGAGGGTGGCCTTTTTCCGTTCCCTCCGAGTCAGCCGCAGTTGCCGTAGGGGGCGGTGCCGCCGTTGCCGCCGAACCGGACGCACTTCCCGGCCGCCGACACGAACACCGGGCCCGCGTACCACTCGAAGGACCCGCCGTCGGCGACCCGGCCGCCTCCGCTGCGCTGGATCCAGACCGACACCGAGGACGCCTTGCCGACGCTCCGGGTCTTCATCGTGACGGCGCAGTTGTAGTGCGAGCTGTTGTAGAGCAGGTAGACGGTCCCGCCGGACGCGGCGATGGAGCGCTGCACGTAGTAGCCGCCGCCGTGCCCGCCGCTGTTGCACACGGCCTGCGGCGTGTACTTGTTCGCGGGCTCGCGGACGGGCCCGGACCCGCCGCCGCCCTTGGTGGGGTCGGGGCTGCCGGGCCGGCCGCCCGGCTTCTTCGACCCGTTCGGGCTCGCCGCCCCGGGGCTCTCAGAACCCGCTGGACGGCCGCGCTTGTCCTTCGGGCCCTTGGACACGCCGCCCGCGCCGCTCGTCCCCGCGGCGCCGTCCTGGGCGCCGTGCTCCTGGGCGGGCGCGGCGGCGGGGCGGTCCTCGGCGGGCGCGCCGCCGTCCGACCGGGTCGCGGCCCAGACCGCGCCGCCCGCGACGACCACCGCGACGGCCGCCGCCGCCGCGATCGGGATCATGAGGCCGCGCTTCCGGCCGCCCCGCCGTCCCGGCGGCGGGGGAGGCCCCTGCGGGGCGCCGAGGCCGGACGGCTCGGGCGCGGGGGCGGGCCGGGGCGGCGTCGCGTCGCCGAACGGCGGCGGCTGCGGCGCCGTCGTGTGCCGTCGCCCGGACGGATCGGTCACCTGGTCGGGCGACGCGGCGGGGACGGCGGGGAGCGGCGGTACGGGGGACGGCGCCGCGGGGGAGGTCCCGCTGGCGGCGCCGACGAAGCGCTCCTGCGCCTCGCGCGCGGTGGGCCGCCGCGAGGGGTCCTTGTCCAGGCACGCCACCACCAGCTCCCGCAGCGGGCTGGGCAGGTCGCCGAGCTCGGGCTCGGCGGTCAGGATCCGGTGCATGACCATGGCCATCTCGTCGTTCCCGAACGCGGGCCGCCCGGTCGCGGCGAACACCATCGTCGTGCCCCACGCGAACATGTCCGACGCCGGGCCCACGGCGCCGCCGGTGAAGTGCTCGGGGGCCATGTAGGCGGGGGTGCCGACGTTCTGCGTCTCCCCGGCCGCGCCCAGCGCGCGCGCCACCCCGAAGTCGATGACGCGGGGGCCGTCCGGACCCAGCATCACGTTGTGGGGCTTGAAGTCGCGGTGGATGATCCCGGCCTGGTGGATCGCCGTGAGCGCCGTCAGGGTGCTGATGGCGAGCCGTTCCAGCGTCCCGCCGGTGCGCGGGCCCTCCACGCGCACCACGTTGTGCAGGGACTGGCCCGGGACGTACTCGCTGACGATGTAGGGCTGGTCGCCCGCGACGTCGGCGTCCAGGACCTGCGCGGTGCAGAACCGCGCCACCCGCTTGGCGACCTCCAGCTCGCGGACGAACCGGGCCCGCGCGGACTCGTCCCCGGAGAGCCCGCCGTGCAGGAGCTTGATCGCGACGTGGTCGGTGGTGGGGGCCGGCCCGTCCCCGCCGGCGGGACGGCCGAGGAAGACCGCCCCCTGCCCGCCCTCGCCGAGTCGGCCCAGGATCTCGTAGCCGCCCAGCCGGGCCGGGTCACCCGACCGCAGCGGGTGGGAATCCGGCATCGTCCTGTCCGTCACACCACTCGCTCCCCGTCGCTCCAGATCCGTCCAGCAAGACTATTGGCCACACGAGGGTACGCGCTGGGCGAACCGGATGATCAATAGCGGGACCTGCGGCGTTGGGACGCACGGCATGACGACCGCCCCTTGGGGCGGTCGTCGGACCGGTTGTTTCAGGCGCTCTCGGTGGGCAGGCCCGCCTCCGTCCAGTCCTCGATACCCTCCCGGTATACGCGCACGTCGGTGTAGCCCAGCTTCTCCAGGCGCGCCGCCACGGCCTTGCTGTTGTTGCATGCGAGGTTGGAGCAGTAGGTGACGATCGCCGCGTCCTTGTCGGGGAGCAGGCTCCCGGCTCGTTCCGCGACCTCGTCCTCCACGAGGTTGAGGGCGCCGGGCAGGTGCTGCTTGGCGTAGTAGGACGCGGGCAGGGCGTCGACGACGGTGGCGGTGCCATCCTCGATGGCGGTACGCAGGCCGGCGCGGTCGATCACGGCGGACATTGATCCTCCCGACTGAACTGGACTATAGTCCGTTTGATCCATCGAGAGGAACGGTAATGGACCACGGTCCGGTTGGCAAGGCGGATCTCGAACTCGCGCGCACGCCGCCGCCCCGGGAGCGCGCGGACGCCGCCAGGAACCGCGCGAAGGTGCTCGCCGCCGCCGCCGACCTCTTCGCCCGCCAGGGGGTGGAGTCGGTGTCGATGGACGCGGTGGCGGCCGCCGCGGGGGTCGGCAAGGGGACCCTCTTCCGCCGCTTCGGCGACAAGGCGGGCCTGGCCGCGGCCCTCCTCGACGAACGCGAGCGCGAACTCCAGGACGCGATCCTCGCCGGACCGTCCCCCCTGGGGCCGGGCAAGCCCGGCGAGACCGCCGAACCGTCCGCGCGCATACGCGCCTTCGTCGACGCCTACCTGGACTACGTCCTGGACCACCTGTCCCTGGTGCGCATGTCGGAGACCGCGTCACCCGGGGCGCGCTACCGCATCGGCGCCTACCGGTTCTGGCACCGCCACCTGACCATCCTCCTGGACGCCCCGGACGGCGAGGCCGTGGCGCACACCCTCATGGCCGCGCTCGGCGCGGAACACCTCACCGCCATGGTCGAGGCCGTGGGCGTGGACCGCACGCGCGCAGCCGTCCACACCCTCTTCGCCCTGCGCGCATAGCGGAGCCCCCGTGCGCTCCTGGAAGCACACGGGGGCTCGCGGGTCGTCAGGCCGGGTCGGGCGTCAGCCGCTCGGGGCCGCCGTCCGCCCGGCCGCTCCGGTGGCCCGGCGGGCCCTCCGGGGCGTGCTCGCGTTCCAGCCGTGCGGCGACCGCGAGTGCGCGCAGCGACGTCGTCTTCACGTGTGCGCGCCCGTTGCCGGCTCGGGGCCTGAGGATGCTGCTGGGCATGGTCGCCTCCGCGGGGGTCGTGGGTGGACGTGATGTGCCGCCCATCACACTGGACGGCACAACTAGTTGCAACCGCAAAGGTTGCCCCGGTATTCCGAGTGATCGTTCCGTTTAGCGCTGGTTTGCGCCTACCCCGGGACTCGCCTTCAATGCCCCCGTGCCCGCCAAGGAGAGACCGATGACCGACGACCTCGCGCGCCACCCCGCCCCCGAGGACGAGGCGCCCCCCGGCCTCATCACGTCCCTCCCCGACGAGGACCACGACGACCCCGCCGACCGCCCGCCCCGCCGCTTCCCCCCCAGCAAACGCCTCTACGTCTTCGCGACCTGCTACACCCTGTTCGTCATCGCCGTCTGCACAGGCTGGATCATCCATTCCCCCGGCCACTCCCCATCCAACTTCCTGACCGGCTTCCTGGCAGGCGCGACCCTCGCGACAGCCCTCCTGGCATACCGCCTGTGGCAAACCCGCCGCCCCCGCCCCTAACAATCGGTGCGCCCCCTGTAAAGCTCCCCTACAGTCGGTCGGGCCCACGAGTGCCCGGGGAGCGGACGATGCGCGCGATCGAACTGAAGGCCACCGGATTACTCCTCGCGATGCCCTTGCTCGCACCGCCCCCCTCTCCGTCCGGCACCCCGCGCCCCCCATCGCCATCCCCCGTGACGCAGGCCCCCTGCGACCCGCCGCGCGGGAACCGGGCCCCCTTCTCCGAGCCGTGGGCGCAGAGGCGCCTGGCCTTCCAGCGGGCCTGGCCGTTCACGCGCGGCGAGGGCGTGACCGTCGCCGTGATCGACAGCGGCGCGGACGCGACCCATCCGATGCTCGCGGGACGCGTCGCCCGCTCCACCGACCTCACCGGCACCGGCGACCGCGACTGCGCGGGCCACGGCACCGGTGTGGCCGCGCTGATCGCGGGCCGGGACCTCTCCGCGCGCGGATTACCGCTCACCGGCGTGGCCCCGGCGTCCCGGCTCCTCGTCTACAAACAGCAGAACGGCGACCATGAGGAGAAGGGCGGCGAACGGCTCCCCAGGGCGATCCGTGAGGCGGCCGACGCGGGAGCGGACGTCATCAACATCTCGATAGCGGCGGGCGACTCACCGGCGCTCGAACAGGCCGTCCGCTACGCGCAGGGAAGAAACGCCGTGATCGTCGCCGCCGCGGGCAACACAACGACCCCGGACGGCGCCGAAGGCCCTTCCTATCCGGCGAGTTACCCGGGCGTGGTCTCCGTGGCCTCGCTCGGCGAGGACGGTCAGAGGGTGGAGAGCTCCGGCCTCCGATCCCGCGTGGACGTCGGCGCGCCCGGCGAGGGGATCACCGTTCCCTGGCCGAACGGCGGCTTCAACCCGCAGGCCCAGGGCACCAGCTATGCCGCCGCATATGTGTCGGGCACCGCGGCGCTGGTGCGCGCACGCCATCCGCTGCTCCGCCAGGACCAGGTCGTCCACCGGATCCTCACGACGGCGGACGGGAACACGGGAACGGCCACCGGCAGCGGAATGGTGAACCCCGTGCAGGCGGTGACCGCGCTCATCCCTGAAGAGGCGGCCGGCACCGCGCTCCGGCAGCCCTCCCCGCGCCCGGCCAGGCTCGTGGCGTCCCCACCCGAGGACGGCAGGACGCATGACCGGGCCGTCGTGCTCGCGGCGGGCGCACTGGGCCTGGCCGCGCTGGCGGCGCTCTGCGGCGTGGTCCTCCCGCTCGGGCGGCGCCGCGGCTGGCGGCCGGGGAAGGCCGTCATCTCCGTCCCGCGAGACGAGGACGAGCCCGTTCCCCCACCCTCCGGGCGCGGCGGCATCGGCGCGTCCTGACCGGGCGGCCGGCCGTCAGGAGTCCAGCGCGGCCGTCTGGACGAGGCGAGCGCCGTTGCGCCTGTCGGCCAGCGTGCCCCGCCCCGGTGGCAGGGGCGCGGGACGGACCTCGCCGAACAGCGGCCCCTCCTCCTTGCTCCCCGACATGACGAGCGCGGGCGCCGCCATGTCCTTCAGCCGCTGGATGACCGGCTCGTAGAGGGCGCGGCCCATACCGCCCATGGTCCGGGCCAAGATGAGGTGGAGGCCGATGTCCCGCGCCTGGGGGAGCAGGTCCAGCAGCGGTAGGACGGGGTTGCCGGCCGTGGCGACGAGTTCGTAGTCGTCGACGATCAGGAAGATGTCCGAGCCCTTCCACCACGACCGGGCCCGGAGCTGCTCGGGGGCGAGATCGGGCGGCGGAAGCCGGTCGTTCAGCGCGTCGACCAGATCCTCCACCAGGTCGGACGCCGCCGAGGCGGACGCCGCGTAGCCGACCCGGTGCGCGGTGTCGGCCGTGTCCAGCAGCGTCCGCCGGTAGTCGATGAAGATCAGCTTGGCCTCCGCGGGCGGGTGGCCCGCGACGATCCCCTCGGCCACCAGCCGCAGCAGGTTGGACTTCCCGCACTCGGTGTCGCCGACGACCGCGAAGTGCGGGTCCGCGCCGAAGTCGAGCCACACCGGGGCGAGGGCCGCCTCGTCGATGCCGATCGGGACGCGCCATCCGGCCCGCGGCTCCCCGCCGACACCCGGCATGCTCGCGAGATCTTCCGCCGCCAGGACGGCGGGCAGCAGCCGCACCGGGGGCGCGGGCGGCCCCTGCCAGGCGGCGTCGACGGCCCTCACCATCCCCGCGACGCCCTCGGCGAGGTCGTCGGTGCCGCCGCGGCCGTCCAGCCTCGGCAGCGCCGCCAGGAAATGCAGGCCGTCCCGGGTCAGGCCGCGCCCCGGCCGTCCCTCCGGCACGTTCTCGGCCAGCCGCCGGTCGATCTCGGACTCGTAGGAATCGCCGAGCCGCAGTTCCAACCGGGTGCCGAACACGTCCCGGATGCCCATCCGGAACTCCGACCACTTCCCGGCGGTCGCCACGACGTGCACGCCGAATCCGAGCCCCCGCGCCGCGAGGTCGGTGACGACGTCCTCAAGCGCCTCGTATTCCTGGCGCAGCGTCATCCAGCCGTCCACCACGAGGAAGACGTCGCCGTATCCGTCCCCGCGAATCCGCTCGGTCGCCCGGAGCCGCCGGTACATGGCGATGGAGTCGATCCCCTGGTCGCCGAACTCGCGCTCCCGCCGTTCGAGAAGCGCGGTCACCTCGGCGACCGTCCGGCGCACCCGGTCGCCGTCGAGCCGGTTGGTCACCCCGCCCACATGGGGCAGACCGGCGAGGCCGCCCAGCGTCCCCCCGCCGAAGTCCAGGCAGTAGAACTGCACGTCCTCCGGCGTGTGCAACAAGGCCAGGGACGCGATGAGCGAACGCAGCATCGTCGACTTGCCGGTCTGCGGCGCGCCCGTGATGGCGACATGCCCGGCCGCGGCCGACAGATCGACCCAGAACGGATCGCGCTGCTGGTCGAACGGCCGGTCGATGACCCCGACCACGGCGGCGAGGCGCCGCCGCCCCGTCCACCCGGGCGGTGTCAGGCCGTGTTCGGGCGTCGGCGCCAACGCGGGCAGCAGCCGGTCGAGCGTCGGGGGCACGTCCAACGGGGGCAGCCAGATCCGCCGCGCCGCGGGGCCGTGGTCGGCGAGCCGGTCGATGACCGCCTTGAAAAGGGTCTCGCCGGAATCCCGCTCGACGCGGGTCTCCCTCGGGCCCGGGTGGGCGGGGCCTGGTGAAGGGATGAAGGCGGTGCTGTACGGAAGGATCCGCCGGGGCGCCCCATGGGCGTTCCCATGGAACCGCGATTCGCTTTCCTCTTCCACCGCCCCCGAGACATAGGCGGCCTTGAACCGGACCATCTCGTTGACGTCCACTTTCAGATAGCCGTTCCCCGGCTGGGGAGGCAGCTCGTAGGCGTTCGGGACGCCCAGCACCGCCCGGGACTCCATCGCGGAGAACGTGCGCAGGCCGATCCGGTACGACAGGTGCGAGTCGAGCCCGCGCAGCTTCCCCTCCTCCAGCCGCTGGGACGCCAGGAGCAGGTGCACCCCCAACGACCTGCCCAGCCGTCCCATCATGACGAACAGCTCGGCGAACTCCGGCTTGGCCGCGAGCAGCTCGGAGAACTCGTCCAGCACCACGAACAAGGTCGGAAGCGGCTCCAGCGCGGCGCCCTGTTCCCGCGCCCGCTCGTAATCGCGCAGCGACGCGTGATTGCCCGCCGAACGCAGCAGCTCCTGCCTCCGCACCATTTCGCCGTGCAGCGCGTCGTACATCCGGTCGACGAGCGAAAGCTCCTCCTCCAGATTCGTGATCACGGCGGACACGTGCCGCAAGCGCTCCAGTCCGAGGAAGGTGGCGCCGCCCTTGAAGTCGACCAGCACGAAGTTGAGCGTCTCCGGCGAATGGGTCACCGCCAGCGCCAGCACCAGCGTGCGCAGCAGTTCCGACTTTCCGGAACCGGTGGCGCCGATCAGCAGCCCGTGCGGTCCCATTCCGCCCTGGGCCGACTCCTTGATGTCCAGTTCGACGGGGTGGCCGGCGGAGTCGACGCCGATCGGAACGCGGAGCCGGTTGCGCGGCGCCCGCGGCTGCCAGGTGAACCGCGGATCGACGTCGTCGGGGCCGCCCAGCCCGAGCAGCGAGGTGAGCGTGAGATTTCCCGCCAGCGCGTTCTGCTCGGGCTCTTCCGCCGCCCCGACCCGCAGCGGCGCGAGCCTCAACGCGAGCCCTTCGGCCTGGACGGGATCGAACCGGTCGGCTTCACCGAGAACGCTGGGCACGTCCTTTCCGGTGTGGTCCCGCTCCAGCATTTCCAGCCCGTTGTCCGTCACATGCAGGCGGAGCATCGTCGCGCTGGACGTGGGCGCGACCGAACCGCTCAGGTCCATGACGCACAAGCCCTTGATGCCGTCCGCGCCGATCTGCGAGTCGCCCGTGACGGTCCCGTCGTCGACGACCACCACGTAGAACGGCATGTGCTGTGTGTCGGCGCCGGGGGAGAAGCGCGGACGGTCCTTGAGCTCCTCCTGCAGCAGTGATTCCAGCGCCCCGAGCGAGTGACCGGCCAACCGCACCGGGCCCGCCGCGTCCTGCATGCTCGGATGCAGGCAATGCGGCAACCATTTCGTCCATTCCCATTGCGGCATCCGCTCGCGTGAGGCGCAGATGACGAGGCGCACGTCGTCCGGGGTGTGCAGCGTGACGAGTTGCGCGACGGCCGCCCGCGCCATCGCCCGCGCGGCCTCCTGCCCACCGGTCACCACGACCCTCGCGAACGCCGGAAGGGACACGGCCACCGGCAGGTCGGGAACGGTCGAGTGCGCCCGCAGGAAACGCCGCAAGGCGCCCGCGCACATCGGCTCCAGGTCCTCGACGGGCTTGGTGTCGGGGGCGACGAGCTCCAGCGCCAGCCGCTGCCGGCCGCGCCCGATCCGGACCTGCCCGAAGTCCTCGTCCGCCGGGCGGCGCTCCCACAGCCGGTGGCTCATCGCCAGCGACCACAGCGACCGGGGGTCGGGCCCGCTCCACTCCAGCGCCTCCCGCTGCTGGGCGGCCGCCCTGCGCACCCGCCCCCGCACATGGTCGAGGTAGCGGTAGTAGTCGCGCCGCGCGCCGTTCAGCCGCTGCCTGCGCTCACCCGCGCCCTGCCCGGCATGCCCGAAACCCATGCCGACCATCGACAGGACGAACAGCCCGCCGGCCACCCACATGAGCGGGTTGCCGCCACCGGTCCCACCGGCGCCTCCCATGAACATGAGGCCCATGGCGCCGCCGCCGGCCGCCATTGGCAGGTACATCAGGGCGTTCATAAAACCCTGGTTAATGGTCTCCGGAACTTCGGGCGGCGGCTCCAACATGATCTCGCCCTCGGGTATCCGCGGCGGCGGCCGCCTTTCCGGCCGCCGCACGAGAACGGTTCCCACCACCGCTTCCCTTCGTCCCTCACGACCACGGGTCAACGACGGGCCATCCTAGTGCGGAGGCCCGGAGGCGGCGCGGATCAATTGTCCTCTGGCGAGTGGCGGACAACGCTTCTTACTGGTAGTGAGTGATCGGTCAACGAACGATCGGAGGTCGCGTGAATAACACGACGGGGGCCGACCTATGCCGCGTGATCATCATCGCGCCGCACCGGCGCCTGGATCTGTCCCTGCCCGCCGACGTCCCGCTCTCGCACATGCTCCCCACGTTGTTGCAGGTCGCGGGGCAGCGGCTGGCCGACGCCGGGGTCGCCCACTCCGGTTGGGTGCTCCAGCGGCTGGAGGAGGCGCCCCTCGACGAGTCGCAGTCCCTGGCGGCCCAGACCGTCCGTGACGGCGAGATCCTCTATCTGCGGCCAGGGCTGGCCCAGTTGCCCGAGGTCACCTTCGACGACGTGGCCGACGTCGTCGCGACCGGCATCAACGAGCGCCCCGACCGCTGGCGCCCCGAGACCACCCGCGCTTTCGGCCTGCCGGCGGGCGCGGCCGTGCTCCTCGTCGGCGCGGCGGCCCTCACCCTCGCGGGCCCGCCGTGGGGGCTGCCGGCCGCGGCGTCCGGCGTCATCGCCGTGGTGCTCGTCGTCTCGGGGGTGGTCCTGTCACGTGCCATGGGCGACTCGTCCGCGGGCGCCGCACTCGGCTACAGCGCCCTTCCGTATGCGTTTCTGGGCGGGCTGCTGGCGCCGGCCCGCCCTGTGGACCTCGCGGACCTGGGGGCCCCGCATCTCCTCTCGGCCTTCGGCGCGGTGACCCTCACCGCCGTCCTCGCCGCCTTCGGCATCATCGAGGGCCTTCCCCTGTTCCTGGGCGTGGCCCTCACCGCGCTCTTAGGGCTGGTCTCCGCCGCCCTCGTCGAAGGCGCCGGCCTGGCCCCGTCCGGGATGGCCGCCCTGGCCTCGTCCCTCTGCCTCATGATGACCGCCTTCATCCCGTCGCTCGCCTTCCGGCTGGCCCGGCTCCCGCTCCCGCCCGTCCCGGAGAACGCCGACGAGCTGCGCAACGCCCAGACGTTCGACGGCCCCTCCCTCCTCCGCCGGACCCGCGAGGCCGACCGCTTCACCACGGCCCTGGTCGCCGCCGTGGCGATCGTCGGCATCGCCCCCCAGCTCCTGCTCACCACCGGCGGATGGCTCCCGAGGACGACGGGCCTCTGCGTCTCGCTCGTGCTCCTCCTGCGCGCCCGGGTCTTCCACAGCCTTCCGCAGCGCCTGTGGATGCTCGGGTCGGGGCTGGCGGGCCTCGCGGTCCTCGCCCTCCGCGAGGCCGGCGCGGCGTCACCGGCCAGGACGCTCCTGACGGTGATCGTGCCGATCGCCCTGGCGGCGACGGTCATCATCGTGATGGCGCTCCGGCTTCCCGTCCGCAAGCCGTCGCCGTTCTGGGGGCGCGCGGCCGACATCACCGACATGATGCTGATCATCAGCCTGCTCCCCCTGGCCGTGGGGGAGCTCGGCCTCTACGCGTGGCTGCGCGGGCTGGCCGGCTGATGCAGACCCGCAAGGACCTCTACCAGGCCCACCGCCTGATGACCCAGCGCGTCGCGCTGGCGCTCCTGCAGGGCAGCCCGAGCGCCGCCGAGTCCCCGCTCCGCCGCACCGGCGTGGGCGCGCTCTGCGGCGTCATGGTCGTCGTCCTCGTCGCGGCCGGGTTCGGCATCGCGGGGCTCCTGTTCAAGGGCGGGGCCCGCAACCTGGAACGGCCGGGCGTCCTCATCATCGAGAAGGAGACCGGGGCGACCTACGCCTACAACCCCGAGACGCGCAAACTCGTCCCGTTCCTCAACTACGCCTCCGCCCGCCTCGCCATGCCCACCACGGAGATCCATCGCAAGCTCGTCTCCTCCCGGTCACTCGCCGAATACGCGAGGGGGCCGCTCGCCGGCATACCGGATGCCCCGGAGTCACTGCCCGACCCCGGGAAACGGCCGAAGACCTGGTCCCTCTGCGTCCGCGGCGGGACCGTGTCCCTCGTCGGCGGCCACGACGTGGGCGGACGCCCCCTGGACGACACGCAGGGCGTGGTCGTGCGAGGCGGCACCCAGAACTGGCTGGTCTGGCACAACACCCGCATGCGGCTGACGCCGGAGACGGCCCGCGTCCTCAGCGCCGACCCGCCGGTGCCCGTCAGCGAGCGCTGGCTGAACGGCCTCCCGCAGGGGCTCGACCTCACGGCCCCGTCGATCCCCCGACGGGGACAGCGCTTCCCCGGGCCGGACGGCGCCCTGACGCCCGCGGGGCAGATCTTCCGGGTGCCTTCCGTGGCGGGCACCCCCGAACGCTGGTACGCGCAACTCCCAGACGGCCTTTCGGATATCTCTGCCACCCAGGCCCGGCTCCTGCTGGACGTGCCCGGCGCCGCCGCGCCCCGCGATCTCACCCCGGCCGCCGCCGCGTCCAGGCCGTCCCGGACCAACCTCCACAACCGCGCGTTGCCGGAGTCTCCGCCGCGTATAGCGGCGTACGAGGCTCAGCAGCCGCTCTGTGCCATCTACAAGGACGCGGCGAGGCTGTCCACCGAGGCCCGTTTCACCGTCGGCGGCGCCCTCCCCGCCCCGAGTGTCACCTCCTCGAACCTGGACCAGGTCCTGCTTCCGGGCGGCGGCTCCTTCGTGGGCGTCCTGACCGCCAGGGGACGGCCCCCGCAGTCCTTCGCCCTGCTAACCGACCAGGGGATCCGCTATCCCGTGCCCACGTCGGAGGACATCGCGAAACTGGGCTACTCCCCGGCCAAGGCCACTCCAATTCCGACAAATCTCCTACAACTGTTCAAAAAAGGGCCGACCTTGACCGGCGCGAACGCCCTGCGTCCGGTTCCGGCCAGATGATCAGCACATGGAGAAACAAACACTGAGCAAGCCCACATATAAGACGAGCCGCAATGGCGCTCCCGAAGGTATTGCATAGACATGCCAACCACGCCTTCCCTACGCTGTACTTTGCTCGCAGTCACGGGGTGTGTCGCGTATCGATCAAGGAATTCGATCGGCACGCGCGAGCGCTCGTCGTGACGCGCACAGGGACCGACGCGCGAGGAGAGCCACAGATGACCAACCACTCATCGGTCAACCGGCAACACATGCAGCAGGCGGCCGGAAAGGTCCAGGACGCCCACGGCCGGATCGGTCAGATCAAGGGCCAGCTGAACGCCCACCACGCCGAGCTCCAGGGCGCGTGGAAGGGCGAGTCCGCCGCCGCGTTCACGCAGGTCTACAACATGTTCGAAACCGAGTTCACCAAGGTCCTCAAGGACCTGGGCGTGATCCACGAGAAGCTCGTGGGAACGAAGGCCAAGTACGAGAGCGCCGAGCAGGAGAAGACCGCCCGGGTCAGCAGCCTCAAGGGCCTCGTCAACGGCTGACCGGCCCACCCGACCGCTAGAACTGGAGGATGCCGTGAGCACCGAATACACCTACGTCAACTTCGGCGGCATGCAGAACGCGCAGGCGAACTTCATGAAGGCGCTGAGGAGCTACCAGGCCACCCTCGACACGCTCGACGCCCAGGTCCGCGCCAACCTGGCCGAATGGGACGGCGACGCCCGCGCCGCCTACGAGCAGAAGTCACGCGAGTGGAAGCAGGCCGCCCAGCGGATGGCCGCCGCCGTGTCCGGCATGGGCACGGCCGTCGGCGACTCCCACGACATCCACCTGGGCGCCGAACGCTCCAACACCGCCATGTGGACATAGCCGGTCCGCGCACAGGGAAGAAGACCACCATGGCCCCCCGGGATCAGCCCGACGACCCGACGTCCCCACCACTCCCAAGGCCGGACTCCGGACCCGCAGGCGCCATCGCTCCCGTCTCGCTGAACCGGACGCCGCCCGGCGCCGGGACCATCGCCCATCGCCGCGAGCAGATCCGCCAGGTGGCGCGGGAGATGGGCAAGGACCTCGCCGACCTCAAGAACACACTGAGCCTGCTCCAGGGCGGCTCCCGCGTCGCCGGGCGCGTGGGCGGCTGGGACGTCGCCTGCGAACTCGGCTCGGGACTGGACACCGCGCACGAGAACATGGTCGCCGCCGTCAACGCCTACTGCGCGGCCTACGACCAGGTGATCAAGCGGCTTGAGCGCACCGCGACCAACCTCGACAAGGCGGAGGAAGAGGCGACGCACACCGTCCGCCGCCCCCGTCCGCCCTCCGGCGTGAAGCCGTGGCAGCAGCAGTGACACCACGACGCGTGACTGGAAGGGATCATGGGGCGTAGAAAAGAGGAGCAGGAACTCCGGCAGGGCGCCCTCGGGCACGGGAACCCGGCGCAGTACGACCACGACACGATCGTCGCCTACCTCCAGGGCGCGAACGTGGCGCCGCTACAGGAACTCGGAAGAGCTCACGCCCAGGCACGTCCGGTGTTCCAGCGTGTCCAGCAGGCGCTCGGCGCCCACGCGAACCGCCTCAACGCGGTGTGGACGAGCGAAGCGCAGGTGCTCAGCGCCAAGGAGTTACGCGCCCTCACCGACTCGGCGAGCGCGCTCGAAAAGGCGAGCAGCCGGTTCGAGACGGCGATGGCGAGCGCCGAAGGCACCATCCGGAACGCACAGACCAATATCCCCGCCCCCGGCCCCCTGGGAGTGCTACCGCAGTCCGGAGCCTCGGCCGGCCCGATGATGAGCCAGGCCGCCGACAAACAGGCCCAGGAGCACCTGGCCAAGACAAACTCCGGCCTGGCCTCCGCCTTCGCCCAGATCCCACCGAACATCCCACTCGATCTGATGAGCCCCATCGAAGACCCGATCGGTGGCGGCTCAGCACCGGGGGCGACCTCCGGCGCCGGAGTTCCCGGGTCTTCCGCAGGTGGCGCTCCTGCGAGACATATGGGAGGCGATGGACCCGAAGCTGCGGGAGGTGCCGCTCAGTCTCTCGGTCAGGCCGGCGGGACGCCGGGAGGACTCCCGACGTTGGAAGGCGTGGGACCCGGCGGTGAGCCAGCGCCGGGTGGCCAGGTGGGCGCCGGTCCCTCAGATCTCCAGGGAATCCAGCCGTCACCATCCGGCACCGGCGGCGGCCCGGGAAGTCCGGGCGTACCACCCCCAACGGTCGCGTCGCCGGGCTCCCCGCCCAGTGGAGGAGCCGGGCCGCCCCTTCCTGGAGGACTTGGCGTTCCGCTCCCGCCGAGAGCGCTTCCGACGATCCCCACCAATCCAGTGACAGCGCCCAATGGTCGAGGCACCAGCCCCGCCGTCGGTCAGTCCCCGGCCGGTGGACGCGGCAATCTGCCGGTTGCCGGTATGGGCGGTGGAGGAGTTCCACGGGCAGGTGGGGTGCTCGGCGCCACCGGGACGTCGAGTCGCCTGCCCGGTCTGAACAGCGCGTTGGGCGAAGGGCTCGGAACCAGGGCGATCGCACCCGGCGGAGTGATCGGCGCCGGCCCGTCCGGCGGTGGTCGGACGGCATCGCGGCCGGGAACGGCAGGTGTCGGCGAGCCGGGAGGGACACGCACCGGACTCGGAATGCCGATGGGAGCCGGTACTGGCCGCACCGCCGCTTCGCGCGAGCGCAGCATCCCTCTGACCGAGGACGAGGACGTGTGGAGCGAGCACGAGGGGGTCGCCCCGAGGGTGATCGGAGAACCGACCGGCAACGGTCGCTGAGGGGCTGTCAGATCGTGCACACGAGAACGATTCGCTCGGCGATTGCGCTGACGGGCGTGATCGCCCTGGTCTCAACTCACGCGGCGCCTGTCAGGGCCGCGTCCTCGGTAGCGCGTTCAGAGGAATGGTGGTTCGACGCGTGGGAGATCGAAGAGAAGGTCTGGCCCGTGACGCGCGGAAAAGGAGTCGTCGTCGCCGTCGTGGACACCGGCGTGGAAGCCCGACTGCCTGACCTCGACGGGGTGGTCCTCAAGGGCACCACCTACAACGGTCCCGGCGGCGGAGACGGCCGCAAGGATGGAGACAGTGAACTCGGCGGCCATGGGACCGCCATGGCCGCCTTGATCGCCGGGCAGGGACGCGGAACCGGAATGATGGGGATCGCCCCGGAGAGCCGGATCCTTCCCATTACAGCCGGGGGGCTCGCCTACGCGCGTTCCATACGCTACGCGGTCGATCACGGCGCTCAGGTCATCAATATTTCGGCAGTAAGTGATGGATCGTCCTGCCCAGATGACCTCCAGCGGGCCGTTGAATATGCAGCACAGCACGATGTCGTGATCGTCGCAGGCGCAGGCAACGATGGTTTCGTGGCCGAATCGGGGTTCTATCCCGCCAACTGCGCAGGTGTGCTCACCGCGGGCGCCGTGGACGCCTACTTGAAGATCTGGACGAAGAGCACCCCTGGCGACAATGTGATGATCGCGGCTCCCGGCGTAACGGTGGGATCGATCAGCAAACGCGGAACCTTCGACTGGGATCGCAACGGCACCAGCCAGGCCACGGCTCTCACATCGGGCGTGGTGGCGCTCATGCGCGCCCGGTACCCGCGGATGCCGGGACGCCAGATCGTCCAACGCATCCTCGCCACGGCGAAAGACGTCGGCCCCAAGGGCTGGGACAAGAGGTCCGGCTACGGCGCGATCATCCCCTACCTGGCCCTCACCGCGAACGTGGCGTCCGACGCCCCTAATCCGGTCTACAGCAGGCTTCCTCCGGCACAGATGAAAGGCGGTACAAATCCTTCACCATCGAAACAATCGATTAGGACGACAGCTACGGACTATCGTAAATCGGGAGGCGGCGGCCTGCCCTGGTGGTCCTTGATGGTCATGGTTTTGGGAGTCGCCCTAATAATGGCCGGGGCAATTCTTGTTCGGCGTCGTCGTTTTAGGGGCGGCAGGGAGCTGTGAGTTGCGGTAGTTGGAGGTTTCACAGCATGGGAGCGCACTGTGAGTGAGCATCGCCTTTGGGTCAGGGACATCAATCGTCTGCAGGCGTTGGGACGGACCGCGCTACCCGACCTGGCCAACGACGTGAATAAGACGAAGTTCGGAATAGATTCTCTGAATTTGAACCCGGCGGCCTTCGGGGAGAATCCGATAAGGGTGGAGATGGAACGGGCTTACGAGGATGCGAGAGCGCAGTTCAGCAAACAACTTCAAGCCGCCTACGCCGGCCTTCGTGACTCCGGCAACGCCATCGCGAAGGCAGCCGATCATTATCGAGAAATAGAGAAGAAGTTGGCGAGCTGACTGCATCGCCGTTATCGAAACAGAAAGGAAGAGTTCATGGGGGTCGGCGATGTCAAGAAACTTCTCGGCATGCATGGTATTGAACTCATAGATGCGGCTGCTCAAATGGTTGGACAGGCGCCTCCGTCGCAAATGAGTAGGCCTATGACCACGCCTGATCCCAAACTTCTCAGGCCTACCCAGGATGAATGGTGGCGGGCCAGTGATCACCTTACCGCGCACATCGAGGAGGTGAGAACGCATGTGAGCGTCGTTCTCGCCAACTGGGATGTCCCGGCTGGGTTCGAGACCTACATGAATAAAATGATTCAGCTTCTCCAGGACCAGCAGGCGGCAGTTCGGGGTGTCTCGTGGCACCTGGATGCGGTTGGCGAGGCTCTCCAGAAGGCGAAGGACGACACGGAGGAGAAGATAAGCGAGGTTGCCGCCGGCATCGCCGCCGGGATTATTGGCGCGGTGGTGGGATCTGCGTTCTCGCTTGGTGCGGCGTCGGCGATCGGCCTCGGATTCCTCATTGCCTTCATTACCGGCTTCCTCACATGGTTGGTCAACCGCGCGAATATTCAGAAGTCGCTGCTGAGCGCGCAAAATGGGCAGCTTGAAAACTTGAAAAAACTTGTCAGTCGAGAGAGCCTGGCGAAGGTGACGCCGCCGGACCCGCCGAACCTCAGTCGGGTGAAGGGCTTTTCCTCGATCCACGAGCCCGACGGAGTCTAGGTCTCGGCGTTCGGTTCGGACCGGCCAGCGATGAACGGATGAACAATGTACGATGAGTCTGAGCAGGCACACCGCCTCCGGGAATTGATCCTGGAAGTCGGTCAACGTCCATTCGTCGCCACCTCCGCCGATAAGATGATCAAGATGACCGCGGTCGCCAGTGGACAGGTCGTGGGGTTGGAGATAGATCCGAAAATCTATCGAAACCCGAACAGTGCCGGACTGGCGCGCAACATTCTCGAAACTTTGAACCGAGCCATCAGTGGTGCGGCCGGTATGCATCTGGAAAGCCTCCAGCAGATCACTGGAAACGACTCTTTTGGGCAATTGATGCAGGGTGCGACCGATCTCGTGAGTGAGCTTATCGACGAGGCGGACGATTTTAGGCGCGGGCCGCACGGCGCCTAGAGAGGGCGCCCTTCAAGTTCCCCATATAAAATTTCGATGGAGAAGGAATGTCGGAAGTTCGACCAGGAGTCGTAAGGCTTTCAACGGGCCCAGGGGCTCGTGGGTGGGTCGTGTGGATTTTCAATTCCGTTTGTACTGTTGCGGTCGAGGTCGCCGGCTTCTATCTTGCAGCTGATCTCATCGGCGACGACAAATATGCTATCGCTGCCCTTCTGATTCTAACGCTCGTGGTATTTTTCGTTTTCATCGCCGGTATGCTATATTTTGCCTATCGTAGATCGTTCTGGCTGGATGGCAGATGCTTGTGGCGGCGTGGGATCGTGCGTGACCGCGAATATGATCTCTCGGTTGCTCGGATCGGTTTGGAGTTCTCGGGTGTTGGGTTGGCCGGGCCGGTGGTTCCTCGGTTGAAAATAACTGCGGGCGGGGAGGGGCGTTCGGTCAACTTGTTGTTGTGCAACAGGGATTTTCGGTACAAGGTGTTGCCGGGGGAGCAGTTGCTCGCGCTTGCTGCGGCTATCGGCACCGGGCGGGGAGCCGAGACGCCTGAGGCGTCGGTCGCCGCTCGGTTGCGGCAGATGGCTGAAGATTCAGGTGTGGGCGGGGTTGTTTAGGTGGGTGAGGAGTTGGTGGTGGCGGTGCCAGTAGTCGGGGGAGCGGCCGTCGCCTAGGGGGAACCAGGTCAGGGGGGCGGACGGGGGGCCCAGGCGTTGGCGGGTGAAGCCCGGGGGGCCCGTGCGGGCGCCGGCGGCGGCCAGGCCGATCGGGGACGCGGCGCCTGACCAGCGGGGTTCGGTGGTGAGGTCGGGGCGGCCCGGGGAGAGTTGGGCCATGAGGGCCGTGATCGGGGTTTTGGTGGTGAGGGCGTCGATCAGCGGTGGGAGGTCGGTTATGGGGGGACGGGTGGACGGAGGGTAGGCGACCACCAGCGTTGTCGTTTCGGTTTCGCCGGAGAAATTCAGGGTGGCTATCGCGTTTTTTCCGGTGAGGATGAGGTGTGGGGCCCGGGGTAGGTCGGGGCCCTTCCAGGGGTGTTTCAGGGGTTCGGTGGGGCCCCAGCCCAGGGGTGGGTGGCCGGTTATGAGGTGGAGGAGGTGCTCGATCTGTGCGCCTGGGTTTTCCGCGGGGCGGGCCTGGAAGGTCAGGGTCAGGTGGGAGCCGAGGGGTGCCGACGGGCGGGTTTTGTAGGTGGGGGCGTAGTCGGTCGCGTCGGGGACGTGGGTGAAGGCCGTGCCGTCCCAGCGCATCGGGCGGCCGGTGAGGCCCTCGTAGTAGCCGTCGCCTGGGGCGACCACCCAGGTCGCTTTCGGGGTCCCCGCCAGGGTGCGGAGGGGAATGGTCAGGCGGCTGGCGGGGCTTGTGACGATCTGGAGGACGCGGGGGCCGCATTCCGCCAGGGCCTCGGCCAGGGCGGGGCTCAGCGCGACCACCGGTCGGTCCCGGAGGACGACCATGGAGTGCGGTGTGAGGGCGTCGGCGCCGCCCCGGGTTTCGTTCACTGGCCCCATACCGTGCCGTTGTGGCGGGTCGCGAGTTCGCGGGCGCAGTGCCGCGCGAGGTGGAAGGCCTCGGGAGGTGACGCGGCGGCGTGGAGTTCGACCCACCAGACCGGTTCCCGGGCGGGGGCGGAGAGGAGCCGTTCCACCTCGCCCGGGACGGTGATCAGCGTCGCGTCCTGGACGCGTAGGAGGAGGCGGTCGTGGGAGTCGAAGATGTAGGGGCCGCCTACGTCGAGGCCCTGGATGCCGGACGAGGCGACCAGCGCGGGCAGTGCGTCCAGGTCCGGTTCCTCCTGGGACAGGACGACCAGCTCGCGGCTCATCGGACGGCCAGGGCGCGGGCGAAGGCGGCGGCCGTCATCCGCGCGGCGGCGGTGTGCGCCGCGGCGCCGACGCGCTCGGGGGTGATCGAGACCCCGGCGGCGAGGTGGCGGTCGAAGGGGATGTAGACCACGGGGAGTCCGCCCGCGCTCAGCATCTGGACCGCGCGTTTCACGTCCGTGCCCGGGTTGGGCGCGTGCGCCACCAGGGCGATGACCGTCCGGGGGAGAAGGCCGGTGTTCTGGGCGAGCCAGTTGACGGCGGCGCGGGCGCTGAGGGCTCCGTCCACGGTTCCGGGGGTGACGAAGACCTGGGCGTGCGCTTCGGCGAGGATCCCGCGCTGGAGGTCGTCGGACAGGCCGGCGCCGCAGTCGATGACGGCGGTGGAGAAGTAGCGGCTGAGGTTGCCCACGCCCTGCTGGAAGAGGGCGTGGTCCAGCGTTCCCGCGACGGCTCCTCCGGGCGCGGCGGGGAGTACGTAGAGGCCCTCGTCGGTGCGTCCGAGGTGGGCGGCGGTCTCCTCCCAGGAGCGTGGACGCGCGGCGGCGAGGTGGCGGAGGGAGCTGGGCGAGGTCGCCCCCGCGCGCAGGGGGAGCGAGCCGAGGCCCGGGTCGGCGTCGACCGCGACGACCCGGTCGGCGCGGTGCCGGCGGATGATCCCGGCGACGAGCGCCGCGACCGTGGACTTGCCCGCGCCGCCCCGGACGCTCGTCACCGCGATCCGGCGGCAGGACGGCACGGGCGCGCCCAGCTGGGCGCCGACCCACTCCAGTTCGCCGGCCGCCGAGGACGGCCCGACGGGCCTGCGCGGGCCCGGTGTCCGACGGGGGGCGCTCTCCTGGGCGGGGGTGTTCTCCGACGGCTCCCGGGGGCGGGGGTCCGGTGTGGGATGCGGGGCGGGGGCCGGGACGCGGGGGGACGCCGGTGCGGGATGCGGTGCCGGTGCGGGGACGGGCGGCTGGGGGACCGCCGGTGCCGGGTGCGGCACCGGGGGCTGGGAGGCCGCGAGGGCGGCCGTCCATGGGCTCTCTACCTGGGGCGCCGCAGGGAGCGCGGCGGGACGCGGGGACGGCGCGACGAGGCCGGACTCCAGACCGCCGAGGTCGTGGAGGACGGCCCGCTGCCAGTCGCGATCGGTCACCGGTCCCCTTCCAGCGCCGCGAGATCAGTCGGCCGAGACGAGTCTAGACAAGTCAGGAAAAAGGGAGAGCGGTTTCGACCGGACGTGTGAGGCGGGGTCAGAGGTAGAGTCCGACGGCCTCGGCCGAGGCGGGGGCGGCGGGCTGGAAGTCGGCGGCGCGCAGGGTGATGATCTCGATGTCGTCCGGGCGGTCGCCGGAGGTGAGGCGCTGCCCCTGCGCCGCGATGGCGGCGTCCAGGAGGTTGCGCATGAGGCGGCCGTTGCCGAAGGACGGCCCGCGCGGCACCGCGTGGAGCAGCGTCCGCAGACGTCCGGGGACGTCCGGGGCGAGCGTGAGGCCCTCGGCGGCGGCGAGCCGCTCGAAGATCGCGACGAGTTCGGTGTCGGAGTAGTCGGGGAACGCCAGCCGTTTGGGGAAGCGGGACTCCAGGCCGGAGTTGCCGGTGAGGAACGCGGTCATCTCGCGCTCGTATCCGGCGGCGATGACGACGAGGTCGCCCCGGTACTCCTCCATGAGCTGGACGAGGGTGGCGACGGCCTCCTGCCCGTAGATGTCGCCGGCCAGCGCGTACGCCTCGTCGATGAACAGGACGCCGCCGAGCGCCTGTTCGACGGCGGCGCGGACGCGGGGCGCGGTCTGGCCGAGGTAGGGGCCGACGAGGTCGGCGCGGGAGACCTCGACGAGGTGGCCGGAGGACAGCAGCCCGAGCCGCCCGTAGACGGACGCGACGAGGCGGGCGACGGTGGTCTTGGCGGTGCCGGGGTTGCCGGTGAAGACCATGTGCCGGGTCGGGGTGACGACGGGCTGTCCGGCGCCGCGCCGCAGCTCGGCGCCCCGGGCCTCGGCGACGAGGCGGTGCACCTCCTGCTTGACGTCGGCGAGGCCGACCAGGGCGTCCAGCTCGGTGAGCGGGTCGGTGGCGGGCAGGACCCGCGAGGTGCCGCTGAGGCTGTCGGGGATGTCGTCCGGGAGGAGGGTGGCGAGGTCCTGGGGGGTGGCGCGCTTCTTGGCGGTGACGCGGCGCGCCTGGAGCACGGTGGCGCGCTCGGACAGGTTGCGCATGACGCGGGCGTTGCCGAACGAGCGGCCGCGCGGGGCCTTGCGGAGCAGGCCGGAGATCTTGGCGCGGGCGGCGGGGGTGGGTTCGAGGCCGGTGGCGAGGGCCTGGCCGGTGAAGATCTCCAGCAGCTCGTCGTGGGTGAAGTCGGGGAAGCGGATCGTGTGCGGGAAGCGGGAGGCGAGCCCGGGGTCGGAGGAGACGAACCGCTGCATCTCGCGCTCGTATCCGGCGGCGATGACGACGAGGTCGTCGCGGTTGTCCTCCATGACCTTGAGCAGCTCGGCGATGGCCTCGGGCCCGTAGTCCTCGGACATGCCGCTCTGCGTGAGCGCGTACGCCTCGTCGATGAACAGGACGCCGCCGACGGCCTGCCGGGCGACGGCGCGGGTCTTCACGGCGGTCTCGCCGAGGTACTGGCCGACGAGCCGGGAGCGGGACGCCTCGACGAGGTGCCCCGACGACAGCAGGCCGAGGTCCTTGAAGATGCGGGCCAGCAGCCGCGCGACGACGGTCTTGCCGGTGCCGGGGTTGCCGGTGAAGACCATGTGCCGCGCGGGCGGGACGGGCGCGGGCAGCCCGGCCTCGCGGCGCATCTTGGCGGCCTCGGCGCCCGCGACGAGCAGCTCGATCTCCTGCTTGACGGTGTCGAGGCCGGTCAGCGCGGCGAGTTCGGCGAGCGGGTCGCCCGGGGATCCGGACGCGTCGAAGGCGGCGGGGACGTCGGGCCGTTTCACCACCAGCTCTTCGCCGGGCTCGGTGCGCTCCCGGACGCCCTCGACGACGACGTCGGCGAGGCGCTGCGCGAGGCGCGCGTTGCGCAGGTTCCGGACGGGCGGGGTGCGGACGAGCAGTTCCCCCGCGGCGGTCAGCGCGCGTTTGTGCGCGCGCGCCCCGCGCTGTTGCAGCGCCCGGTTGAACAGCTCGGTGTACCCGTCGGCGGTGAACGGGTGCGTCGGGACGACCTGGAGCCGCAGCGCGAGCCCGGGGTTGACCTCGCGGATCCGCTCGTCCCCGCCGGGTTCGCAGAGCGCGACCACATGCAGGTCGTCGTGGACGTCGAGGGCCCGGTGCAGCTCCTCCAGGATGGCCTCGCCGCTGCGGACGTCGCGGGACATGTCGTCCAGCCCGTCGATGACCATGAGGCGGTGCCCGGCGGAGTCGCGGGCGTCGTTGTAGAGGTGCGTGGTCGCGGCGGACACCTCCTTGGCGGCGAAGAAGTCGCCCGCCAGCCAGAGCGGCGGCTCGGTGACCTGGCGTTCGCGCAGCAGCCGGGCGATCTCCTGGGCGGCGTCGCGCTTGCCGGTGCCGTCCGGGCCGACCAGCATCAGCCGGACGGGCGCGTCCCCGCCCGCGACGTCCTCCAGGGCGGCGAGCACGTCGGGCTGCCCGACCAGCTCGGAGCCGACGTCGGCCTTGCGGACGCGGCGCGCCCGCGTGGAGGGCCCCTTGCCCACACCGGCGGCGAGCGGATTCACCATGCGGCGGCGCGGGGTGAACAGGCGCCGGACGTCCTCCTCGAACTCCCCGACCGGGATCCACTCGGGCTCGGGGATCTGCGCCTCGTCCGGGAAGCCCTGGGCCGCGCCGGTGAACCGCATCGCCATGTCCAGCCAGCCCCGGCACGCCTCGATGGCGCCCGCGCCGAGCGCCCGGCCGAGCCAGGCGCGGGTGGAGGTGTACCAGGGGTGCGGCTTGAACCCGGCGCGTTCGGCCGCGAACCGTTCGAGCAGCTCGCCGTAGCGGTCCTCGGTGACGGCGGCGGCCAGCTCGACGGGCACCTGCTCCAGGCCGCCCTGGAGGAGGAGGTGGACGAGCATCTCCTCCACCGACTCCTCGTGCGGGGCGACCTCCAGAAGGTGCTCGTGCACGGCCAGGAGCCCCGAGCACACCCATTCCAGATAGCCGATGGGGCCCGCGAGCTCCGGCAGGACGGCGACGACGTCGTCGGGGGCGTGGGCCGTCCAGAGCGCGCGCTGGTCGGGCAGGGGCGCGTTGATGTCCAGTCCGGGCGGCGGGTCCTCGTAGAGCCGGATCATGGCCTGGCGGCGCTGCTCGACGGGCTCCAGCCCCTCCAGGACGTCGAGCGCGTCGCGGGCCAGGCCGAGCGCGAGGTCCTTGTCGGGGGCCTCCTCCAGCCATTCCAGCGGGCGGAACCCGCCCTTGGTGACGCCCCAGTCGCTGATCGTCCGCAGCGGCTCGCGGGGCTCGCGGTGGTAGCGGCCGAAGAACTGGTACTGAAGGCGCGAGTGCGTGCCGGAGTTGACCGCCGCCGCGCCGCACAGGAAGTCGACGTCCAGCACCAGCTCGGCGACGACGAGCGGCGCGGGCGTGCTCAGCACCGAGTGCTGGTCGGTGGTCAGCTCGGCGCAGCGCGGGTCGGCGACGAGCTTGTCGATGCGGGCGCGGATGTCGTCGTAGAGCCCGTCCGGCACCCGCCAGGGCCCGAAGGAGTACAGGTCCAGGATGGGCTCATCGGTGACGAGCAGTTCCAGATTCTCCGGCAGCCGCACCGCTTTCCCCTCTAAAGCACACAACCCGGTGCGAACAGACTAGAGCGTCCACCGGGCTCGGGGGCGGCGCTTGCGGAGGAGGGCATCGGAGGTGACGGTGCGCGAACGCCGCCGGGACAGGGCCGGAAGGCGGAAACCTTCGCGTGTTTTTCCCGTGGCTGTCATCTGTCACTTTGTTCACGGTTCCCGGGCGCTCGGGCGACCGTTCCAGGCCGGTCCACTGGGTAGGTAACCGATGACCCGGCCGCCCGCACCCTGGGAGACCCACGTGATCACTAAGCTGCTCGTCGCCAACCGGGGCGAGATCGCCGTGCGGGCGTTCCGCGCCGCCTACGAGCTCGGCATCGCCAGCGTCGCCGTCTACGCCCACGAGGACCGGCTGTCCCTGCACCGCCAGAAGGCGGACGAGGCGTACGAGATCGGCGAGCACGGCCATCCCGTCCGCGCCTACCTGGACGTGGACGGCATCGTCGCGACGGCGCTGCGGGTCGGCGCCGACGCCGTCTACCCCGGCTACGGGTTCCTGTCGGAGAGCCCCGAGCTGGCCGAGGCGTGCGAGCGCAACGGGCTGACGTTCGTCGGGCCGCCTTCGGCCGCGCTGAGGCTGGCGGGCAACAAGATCGAGGCGGTCGCGGCGGCGCGCCGGGCGGGCCTGCCGGTGCTGCGCTCGGCGACGCCCGAGCCCGGCCGCGAGCTCGCGGCGGCCGACGAGGTCGGGTTCCCGCTGTTTGTGAAGGCGGCGGCGGGCGGCGGCGGGCGCGGGCTGCGCCGCGTCGACAACCGCGAGGACCTGGAGGCCGCCGTCGACACCGCGCGCCGCGAGGCGCTCAGCGCGTTCGGCGACGCGACCGTGTTCCTGGAGCAGGCCGTGGACCGGCCGCGCCACATCGAGGTGCAGGTGCTCGCGGACGCCGCCGGGCACACCGTCCACCTGCGCGAGCGCGACTGCTCGGTGCAGCGCCGCCACCAGAAGGTCGTGGAGATCGCCCCGGCGCCCCGGCTGGACCCGCTGGTCGCCGAGCGGCTGTGCGCGGACGCGGTGCGGTTCGCCGAGGAGATCGGCTACGTCAACGCGGGCACGGTCGAGTTCCTCGTGAACGACCGGGGCGAGCACGTCTTCATCGAGATGAACCCGCGCATCCAGGTCGAGCACACCGTGACCGAGGAGGTCACCGGCGTCGACCTGGTGCAGAGCCAGCTCCGCGTCGCGGGCGGCGAGACGCTCGCCGACCTCGGCATCGCCCAGGACGAGGTCACCGTCTCGGGGTACGCCGTGCAGTGCCGCATCACCACCGAGGACCCCGCGAACGGGTTCCGCCCCGACACCGGCAAGATCTCCGCGTACCGGTCCCCGGGCGGCGCCGGGGTCCGCCTCGACACCGGGACGACGCACGCGGGCGCCGTCGTCACCCCCCACTTCGATTCACTGCTGGTCAAGCTGACCTGCCGCGGACGGACGTTCGAGGACGCCGTCCGGCGCGCGCGCAGGGCGGTCGCGGAGTTCCGCATCCGGGGCGTGGCGAGCAACATCCCGTTCCTTCAGGCGCTCCTGGAAGAGGAGGACTTCTGCGCGGGCGGGGTCACCACGTCCTACATCGCCGACCATCCGGAGCTGCTCACGGCCCGGTCGAGCGGCGACCGCGCGACGCGCCTCGTCCGGTACCTGGCGGACGTGACGGTCAACAAGCCCAACGGCGAGGCGCCCACCCCCCTGGACCCGGCGGAGAAGCTGCCGCCGCTCCTGCTTGAGGGCCCCTTCCCCGAGGGCTCCCGCGACCGGTTGCTCGCCCTCGGCGCGCGGGCGTTCGCGGAGCGGCTCCGCGCCCAGGACGCCCTGGCCGTCACCGACACCACGTTCCGGGACGCGCACCAGTCGCTGCTGGCCACCCGCGTGCGGACCTACGACCTGCTCTCGGCCGCGCCCTACCTCGCGCGGATGACGCCGCAGCTCCTGTCCGTGGAGGCTTGGGGCGGCGCCACCTACGACGTCGCGCTCCGCTTCCTGGGCGAGTCGCCCTGGGACCGGCTGGCCGCGATCCGGGAGGCGGCCCCGAACCTGTGCATCCAGATGCTCCTGCGCGGCCGGAACACCGTCGGATACACGCCCTACCCCGACTCGGTCGCGCGGGCCTTCGTCAAGGAGGCCGCCGACACCGGCGTGGACATCTTCCGGGTGTTCGACGCCCTGAACGACGTGGAGCGCATGCGCCCGGCCATCGACGCCGCGCTCCAGACCCACGCGCTGGTCGAAGGGACGCTCTGCTACACCGGCGACCTGTCGTCCCCGGAGGAGCGCCTCTACACGCTCGACTATTACCTGCGGCTCGCGGAGCGGCTCGTCGACTCGGGCGTCCACATCCTGTGCGTCAAGGACATGGCGGGCCTGCTGCGCGCGCCCGCCGCCCGCACGCTGGTGACCGCGCTGCGCGAGCGGTTCGACCTGCCCGTCCACCTGCACACGCACGACACCGCGGGCGGACAGCTCGGCACCTACATCGCCGCGATCGAGGCCGGGGTGGACGCGGTGGACGGCGCCGCCGCGCCGCTGTCGGGCACCACCAGCCAGCCCCCGCTCCAGGCGATCGTCGCCGCGACCGACTTCACCGGCCGCGCCACCGGCCTCGACCTGGACGCGCTCACCGCGATGGAGCCGTACTGGGAGGCCGTCCGCAGGCTGTACGCGCCGTTCGAGATGGGCCTGCCCTCGCCCACCGGGCGCGTCTACCGGCACGAGATCCCCGGCGGGCAGCTCTCGAACCTGCGGCAGCAGGCCGTCGCGCTCGGGCTCGGCGACCGGTTCGAGGAGATCGAGCGGTGCTACGAGGCGGCCGACGCGATCCTCGGACGGCTCGTGAAGGTCACCCCGTCCAGCAAGGTCGTCGGCGACCTGGCCCTGCACCTGGTCGCCGCGGGCGCCGACCCGGGCGACTTCGCCGAGAACCCCGAGCGCTACGACATCCCCGACAGCGTCATCGGGTTCCTGAACGGCGAGCTGGGCGACCCGCCCGGGGGCTGGCCCGAGCCGTTCCGCACCAAGGCCCTGGCCGGACGCCAGTACACGCCCGCCCGCGCGGAACTGGACGAGGCGGAGGAGAAGGCCCTCGCCGGTCCGGAGGTCCGCGACACGCTCGACCGGCTGCTGTTCCCCGGCCCGGCCAAGGAGTACCGCGAGGCCCGCGCCGCGTACGGCGACCTGTCCGCGCTCCCGACGAGCGCGTTCCTGTACGGCCTGCGCACCGGGCACGAGATCGCGTTCGACCTCGAACCCGGCGTGCGGGTGCTGGCCTGCCTCGAAGCCGTCGGCGGCATCGACGAGGCCGGCTTCCGGCAGGTCATCTGCAACGTGAACGGCCAGTTGCGGACGCTGTCGGTGCGCGACAGGTCGGTGGCCTCGGACGCCCCGCCCGTCGAGCGCGCCGACCCGGCCGAGCCCGGCCACGTCGCCGCGCCGTTCGACGGCTCGGTGACGCTGCGGGTGGCCGCGGGCGCGGAGGTCGCGGCCGGGGACGTGGTCGCGACCATCGAGGCGATGAAGATGGAGGCCGCGATCACCGCGCCGGTCGCGGGGCGGGTCGCGCGCCTCGCCGTCCCCGTCGCGACCCCCGTCCAGGCGGGCGACCTGCTGCTCGTCATCACCTGAGCGCGGCGGGCCCGGCGAGCTCAGCGGACGGAGCGGGCCGCGCCGTCCGCGCCGTCCGCGCCGTCCGCGCGGGTCACGCCGCGCGGACGGCGTAGCCCGCGAGGGCCGGTTCGAGCAGGTCGAAGGCGGCGCGTCCGCTCTCGGCCAGCGCCGCCGCGATCTCCTCGTGGCCCTGGCCGTCGATCGTGCGGCGCAGGGTCTCCTGGAACAGCACGCGGTGGACGCCGCCGAACTGCGCCGCGACCAGGCGGGGGAGCAGGTCGCCCGGCGCAGCGCCGGTCTCGCGGGCGAGGACGTCGGCCAGCGCGTCCTCGCGCTCCTCGTGGAACTCGCGGATCCGCGCGACCAGCGCCGGGCTCCCGGTGATCATCCGGGCGAACTCCGGGCCGGAGAAGCCGATGACGGCGTCGTGCCGGGACACCGCCGCCAGGAACGCGCGCCGCAGCGCGGCCAGCGCCGACTCGCCGGGCGCCCGCTCGGCGACCGTCCGCGCCGGCAGCCCGACGAACACCTCGTGCAGGTCGAGGGCCAGGTCCTCCTTGCGCGGGAAGTAGTTGGTGACGGTCATCTTCGCCACCTGCGCCGCCGCCGCGACGTCCGCGATCGTCACCTGGTCGAAACCGTGCCGCAGGAACAGGCGGGTCGCCTGGTGCGAGATGTTCTGCCGCGTCTGCTGCTTCTTCAGCTCCCGGAGTCCCATCCCGCCATCATCGCATACTTCGACCTAAGTTTGTTCTTGACATATTTCTAGGTCGGATCTAAGTTTAGGTCTTGAGGGTCCCGGGTACCCGAACGGGGTGACCCGTTCCCTCCCGGCCGGACGAGCAAAGGACACCACCCTGAACGCCAGCCACGCCCCCAGCGCGTCCCCCCGCGTGCCGTCCCCCCGTGGCGCGGCCGTGACCCGCGATCTCATCGACCCGATGAAGGACTACCTGTCCCGCATCGGACGCACCGCGCTGCTGACCGCCGAGCAGGAGGTCGACCTGGCCAAGCGCATCGAGGCGGGGCTGTTCGCGCGCGAGCGGCTGGAGACCCGCGGCCCGCTGCTCAGCGAGCAGGACCGCGACGACCTGGCCTGGATCGCCGCCGACGGCCGCCGCGCCAAGGAGCACATGGTCGAGGCCAACCTGCGCCTGGTCGTCTCGCTCGCCAAGCGCTACATGGGCCACGGCCTGCCGCTGAACGACCTGGTCCAGGAGGGCAACCTCGGCCTGATCCGCGCGGTCGAGAAGTTCGAGTACCGGCGCGGCCTGAAGTTCTCCACCTACGCCGTCTGGTGGATCAAGCAGGCGATCAGCCGGGCGCTCGCCGACCAGAGCCGCACGATCCGCATCCCCGTGCACGTCGTCGAGGTCCTCAACCGGATGACCCGGCTGCGCCGCACGATGGCGCAGGACCTCGGCCGGGAGCCGACCTCGGCCGAACTCGCCGTCGAGCTGGACGTCACCACCGAGAAGGTCGAGTGGCTGCGGCGCCAGTCCCGCGAGCCGCTGTCCCTGCACACCCCGCTCGGCGAGGACGGCGACGGCGAACTCGGCGACGTCATCGAGGACCCCGACGGCGGCGACCCCGCCGACGTGGTCGCGACCTCGATGTTGCGCGGCCGCCTCGACGCCGTCCTGGAGACGCTGACCGAGCGCGAGGCGGGCGTCATCTCGATGCGGTTCGGGCTGGCGGGGGGCGAGCCGAAGACGCTGGAGGAGGTCGGCAAGGTCTACGGGGTGACGCGCGAGCGCATCCGGCAGATCGAGTCCAAGGGCATGCACAAGCTGCGCCACCCGTCCCGCCGCGAGACGCTGGCCGACCTGCTGGGCTGAGCCGTCCCGGGTCCCGGCCCGCCCGGCCGGGACCGGTCCAGTACACGCGCGGCCCGGCTCGTCGGCGAGATCGTCGGAATGTCACGACGACTTCAGCGGTAGGTCGATCTCCTCCCGCGGTGGGATGACAGTCTGGGTGATGTCCGACAAGACTGCAATGGGCGTTCGGCGCGAACTGGAGAGAGACGAGGATGACGGCGAGGCGGTCGACGGGGTGGTCGACGGGGCGGCGCGGGCGGCGCACGGCAGCCGGGTCCAGGCGCGCGATCGCGGTGGGGGTCACCGCGGTGCTCACGCTCGGACTGCTCCAGGGGCCGGCGACGGCGATGCTGCCCTCCCCCTCACCCGGGCCCGCGGACATGACGGGCGTCCCGCTGGCGGCCGCGGCGCCGCCCGCGGCCACCCCGCCCGCCTCCGCGACCGGGGTCGCCCCCGCGAACCTGCGCGCCACGCTGGACGCCGTCCACGCGGCGGGCATGTACGGGATCTTCTCCTCCGTCCGGGACGGCGACCGGCGCTGGAGCGGCGCGTCGGGGGTCGCCGACACCGCGACGGGACGTCCCGCCGCCGCCGGCATGCGGACGCGCGTCGGCAGCATCACCAAGACGTTCGTCGCCACGGCGATCCTCCAGCAGGTGGAGCGGGGGCGCGTCGTCCTGGACGCGCCGATCGGCACCTACCTGCCCGACCTGTTCCCCGGCCAGCGCGGGCGGCAGGTCACCGTGCGGATGCTGCTGAACCACACCAGCGGCATCGGCGACTACGTCGTCAACGCGTTCCCCTCCCTGGCCGACCTCTCGCCCGCCGACCTCGACAGGGAGCGCTTCAGGAAGGTTCGTCCCGAGCAGCTCGTCGCCTGGGGCCTGGCGGCGCCTCCCACCGGCGACCCGGGCGAGCGCTGGTCCTACTCCAACACCAACTACGTCATCGCCGGGCTGCTCCTGGAGAAGGTCACGGGGACGAAGGCGGAGGAGTACATCACCCGCGAGGTCATCCGGAAGGCCGGGCTGAAGCACACCTACTTCCCGACCGGGCCCTACGTCCACGGGGCGCACCCGCGGATGTACGAGTCGCTGTACCAGCACGTGAACCCGCCGCGCGACTACAGCGTGTTCGACATGAGCTGGGCCTGGACGGCGGGCGCGCTGGTCTCCACCACGGACGACCTCAACCGCTTCTACCGGACGCTCCTCACCGGCGGCCTCGTCAACCGGCTGTCGCTGGCGCAGATGCAGCAGACCGTCCCGGTCAAGGACCCCGACGGCGACGTGCTGATGAAGTACGGCCTCGGCATCTACTCCGTGAACCTGCCGTGCGGCACGTTCTGGGGCCACGACGGCGCGGTCTTCGGCGCCGGGACGCAGGCGCTGTCCAGCGCCGACGGCGGCCGCCAGGTCGCGTTCGGGTTCAACCTCATGAAGTACCAGCGGCTGGACGCCGACGGCGCCCCGCTGCCCGACCCGATCGACAGCGCGCTCGGCGCGCACGTGATCCAGGCGCTCTGCGGGACGCAGTCGCCGACGGGCCCCGCCGAGCCGGGCCCGCCGCTGCGCCCGCTGCCGCTCCGGTTCGCCCGCACCGGCCCCTGACCGCCTACGAGGACGCCTGCGGGGCCAGGTCCGAGGGGTCGGTGTTGGCCCCGCACAGCACGACCACCACGCGCTCGCCGGGCGCCGGACGGTAGGCGCCGGTGCGCAGCGCGGCCACGGCCGCGGCGGTGCCGTGCTCGACGGCCAGCCGGTACTCGCGCCACAGGAGGCGGCGGGCCTCGACGATCGCCGCGTCGGTGACGAGGACCGATCCGGCGCCCGTCCGCGCGGCCACGCCGTGGGCGATGCCGCCGAGCCGGGTGGCGCCGAGGGAGTCGGCGGCGACGCCGGAGACCGCCACGTCCACGGGCTCCCCGGCGGCCAGGGCCCGGTCGAGCGTCGGGCAGTTCTCGGGCTCGACGCCGACGACCCGCGCGCGGCCTTCCAGCGCCGCCGCGACGCCCGCCATCAGCCCGCCGCCGCCGACCGCCAGCAGGACGGTGTCGACCTCGCCGCCGGTCTGCTCCGCGATCTCCAGGCCGAGCGTGCCCTGGCCGGCGCAGACGGCGGGCTGGTCGTAGGCGTGGCAGGCCAGCGCGCCGGTGTCGGCGGCGCGCTTGGCGGCGGCCTCCTGCGCCTCGGCGTAGCGGGTGCCGACCCGCACGACGCGCGCGCCGAGCGCCCGCAGCCCCGCGACCTTCACCGGCGGCGCCGTCTCCGGCACGAACACCTCGGCGGGCACCCCCACCCGCGCCGCCGCGTGCGCGAACGCGAGGCCCGCGTTGCCGCCCGAGGCCGCGACGACGCCGGCGGCGGGCAGCCGTCCCGCCTCCCGCGCGGCGAGGATGTGGTTGAACGCGCCCCGCGCCTTGAACGATCCGGTGTGCTGGATGAGCTCCAGCTTCAGCCAGGTCCGCGCCGCCTCCCCGGGTGCCCCCGGCGACCCGGGGAGGAGCGGGCCGGGCGCGACGGCCGGCAGCGGCGTCCTGCGGACCCGTCCCGCGATCCGCTCCGCGGCGGCCTCGACGTCCGAACGAAAGATCACCCTGCGTTCCCCTTCCCACGTGTGCCGGGCTCGGATTCCATCCCTACCAGGCTTCGGTGGCACGGAGGGTGGGCCCTGCGCGTTCCGCGGGATGCCCGTCAGGTGCGGGCGTGCTCGGCGGCGTCCGCGCCCTCGCCGTCCCGTGCCGCCTCCTTGTCGAGCGGCACCTGCCTGACCAGCCACGCCAGCGCGAACGCCAGCACGCCCACGCCCGTCGCGACCAGGAACCCCTGGTGGACGCCGCCCGCCACCGCGTGCCGGTAGGCGTCGCGGACCCCGGCGGGCAGCGTCCGCAGGCCCGCCGCGTCCAGCTGCGCGGAGCCCTCGGTGGCGGCGGCGTAGCCGCGCTCGGCCATGATGTCGCGGACGCGCCCGGTGAACAGCGCGCCGACGATCGAGACGCCGACCGAGCCGCCGATCGTCCGGGCGAGCGTGGCGGTGGACGAGCCGACCCCGAGGTCGGCGCGCTCGACGCTGTGCAGCGAGACCAGCAGCGTCGTCTGCATGAGGCAGCCGATCCCGGCGCCGACCAGCGCCATGAACGCGCCGGTGGTGAGCCGCGAGGTCGCGGTGTCCATGGTCGCCAGCAGTGCGAGCCCGGTGGTCAGCAGCGCCCCGCCCGTGACGATGAACGCCTTGTAGCGGCCCGTCCGGGAGATGACGGGCCCGGCGACCATGTTGACGGCGACCATCGCGAGGAACAGCGGCATGCCGAGCAGGCCCGCGTTCGTCGCGGACGAGCCCTGCACGGCCTGCTGGAACAGCGGCAGGTAGGTCATCGCGCCGAACATCGCGAAGCCGAGCAGGAACCCGATGACCGTGACGACGGTGAAGTTGGCGTTGCGGAACAGCTTCAGCGGCAGGACGGGCTCGGCGGCGCGCCGCTCGGCGACCACGAACGCGACGCCGGCGGCCACCGCGAGCGCGCCGAGACCGATGATCATGCCCGACGTCCACGCGTACTCGGCGCCGCCCCACGTGGTGACCAGCACGACCGAGGAGATCGTGGTGGCCAGCAGCGCGACGCCGAGGTAGTCGATCCGGGCCTGCGAGCGCTGCTTCGGCAGGTGCAGGACGGTCGAGATCATGAACAGCGCGAGCAGGCCGAGCGGCAGGTTCACATAGAAGCACCAGCGCCAGCCGAGGTGGTCGGTGATCGCGCCGCCGACCAGCGGCCCCGCGATCATCGCCAGCCCCATCACGCCGGAGATCATGCCCTGGTAGCGGCCCTGGTCGCGGGGCGGGACCAGGCTGCTGATGATCGCCAGCGCGCCGACCATCAGCCCGCCCGCGCCGAGCCCCTGGATCGCCCGGAAGCCGATGAGCTGGGTCATGTCCTGCGACATCCCGGCCAGCGCCGACCCGGTCAGGAAGATCACGATCGCGGTGAGGAAGGCGCCCTTGCGCCCGTACATGTCGCCGAGCTTGCCCCAGACGGGCGTGGAGACGGCGGTCGCGAGCGTGTACGCGGTCACGACCCAGGACAGGTGGCCGAGGCCGCCGAGGTCGCTGACGATGCCCGGCATCGCGGTGCCGAGGATCAGGTTGTCGAGCGAGGCCAGCAGCATCGCGATCAGCACGGCGCCGATGACGACGTACAGGTTGCGGCCCTGGCCCGGCCCGTCCTGAGGGGGTGCCTGGGGGGTCATGGTCGGTCGCTCCTCGCTCTCGATACTTACTTGCCGCCCGGCAAGTTAACGGTTCGAGTGTCCGCGCTAACTAGCCGGGCGTCAAGTAAGTTGAGGCGGTATCTTGGTCCTAGGACGAGCGGAGGAGACGACCGTGACCCGCCCCCAGACGCGCCGCAAGGACACCCGCGAGCGGATCCAGCACGTCGCGCTGGAGCTGTTCCTCGAACGCGGCTACGACCAGACCTCGCTCCGCGAGATCGCCGAGCGGCTGGAGGTCACCAAGGCGGCGCTCTACTACCACTTCCGCACCAAGGAGGACATCGTCACCAGCCTGATCGAGGACATCGGCCGCCCGGTCGACGACCTGATCGCCTGGGGCCAGGGCCAGCCCGCCACCCGCGCGACCCGCCGCGAGGTGCTGCGCCGCCTGAACGAGGCGCTCGACACCGGCGCGCCGGTGTTCCGGTTCCTCCAGGAGAACCAGGCCGCGCTGCGGTCCCGGGGGAGCGCCGACGGCTTCCGCGACCGCATGCGGGCGCTGGGCGCGCTCCTCACCGTCCCCGACGCGGGCATGGTCGAGCAGGTCCGCACCCTCAGCGCCCTGTTCACCGTCTACTTCGGCACGTTCGCCGCCAGCCACATGGAGGGCGACCCCGACGAGAAGCGCGCCGCCCTCCTCCAGGTCGCCTGGGAGCAGCTCGACGCCGCCCACGGCTACACCGGCGAGGACGGCGAGTAGGGCAGCGCCTGGTCAGAGCCCGGTCAGCGGTGGTCAGCGGCGGTGCGTGGACGGTGCGCGGCCCGTCAGCGCCCCCGCCGAGGCTTCGGTCGTGCGAGCGGGAGACCGATCCCGCCCGGAGCAACGGGAGCAGACGATGCGGAACGCCGACGCCACGACCAGCAAGACCGTCCTGATCTCCGGCGCCGGCGTCGGCGGGCCCGCGCTCGCCTACTGGCTGGACCGCCACGGCTTCGACGTCACGGTCGTCGAGCTGGCCCGGGGGCTGCGCGCGGGCGGCCAGGCGGTCGACGTGCGGGGCCCGGCGCTGGAGGTCGCCGGGCGGATGGGCGTGCTGGAGGAGATCCGCGCGCGCCGCGTCCAGATGCGCGGCATGTCCATGGTGGACGCGAACGGCGACGAGCTGTTCCGCAGCGAGGAGTACACGATCACCGGCGGCGACCTGGGCGGCCCCGACATCGAGATCCTCCGCGACGACCTGTCGCGGATCCTCGCGGACGCGGCGGGCGACGGCGTCGAGTACCTGTTCGGCGACTCGATCGCCGCGCTCGACCAGGACGAGGACGCCGTCCGGGTGACCTTCCGCAGCGGCCTCACCCGGACGTTCGACCTGGTCGTCGGCGCCGACGGCCTGCACTCCACCACCCGCTCACTGGTCTTCGGACCCGAGCGCGACCACATCACCCACCTCGGCAAGTACCTGTCGGTGTGGACGGCCCCGAACTTCCTCGGCCTGGACCGCTGGCAGGTGTTCCACCAGATGCCGGGCAGCGCCTGGGGCGGCGGCGTCATGAGCGTGCGCGGCAACGCCGAGATCCGCGTCTACATGGGCTTCGAGTGCGACGAGCCGGTCGCCTACGACCACCGCGACACGGCGGCGCAGAAGAAGCTGATGGAGGACGCGATGGCGGGCGGCGGCTGGGTCGTCCCGCAGCTCCTCGACAGCATGTGGGACGCGGCGGACTTCCACTTCGACTCGATGGCGCAGATCCACATGGACCGCTGGTCGCGGGGCCGGGTCGTCCTGCTGGGGGACGCCGGGTACTGCGGGTCGCCGCTGTCCGGGCAGGGCACGAGCATGGCGATGGTCGGGGCCTACGTCCTGGCGGGGGAGCTGAAGGCGGCGGGCGGCGACCACCGCGCCGCGTTCGCCGCCTACGAGTCGGCGCTGCGCGGATACGTCGCCGCCAACCAGGGGCTCGCGCTGACCAACATGGCGCGGGTCGACGCGCAGCGGAGCGCGGCCATGGGCGGGACGGCCGAGGACACGGCCGCGGGCACGGCTCGGATCGACTTCCAGGACTTCGGCGAGATCGTCGACTCCTTCACCGTCCGCGACTACTGAGGCGGGGTCTCAGGGGGCGCCGAGGGAGGCGGCGCGGGCGAGCAGCACCTTCCGTTCGGGCGCGTTGCGGGTCAGTTCCGCGGCGCGCTCGAACTCCGTCCGGGCCTCCTCCGGCCGTCCGAGCCGGGCGAGCAGGTCGCCGCGGACGCTCGGCAGCAGGTGGTAGCCGCGCAGCGACGGCTCGGCGGCGACCGCGTCCACGAGCGCGAGGCCACGCTCGGGGCCCTCGGCCATGCCGACCGCGACCGCCCGGTTCAGCTCCACGACCGGGGACGGCGCGACCCGCGCGAGCACCTCGTAGAGCGCGGCGATCTGCGCCCAGTCGGTCTCGGCGGCGGTGGGGGCCTGCGCGTGGGACGCGGCGATCGCGGCCTGGAGCACGTACGGGCCCGGCGGCTCGCCGATCTCCCGCGCGCGCAGCAGCGCGGCGAACCCGCGGCGGATGAGCAGCCGGTCCCAGAGCGCGCGGTCCTGGTCGCGCAGCGGGACGGGCTCGCCGGACGGCCCGGTCCGCGCCCGCGTCCGGGACGCCTGGATCTCCATCAGCGCGGCGAGCCCGTGCGCCTCCGGCTCGCCGGGGACCAGCCCGGCGAGGACGCGGCCGAGGCGCAGCGCCTCCTGGCACAGGTCCGTCCGGACCCACGCCTCGCCCGCGGTCGCCGCGTACCCCTCGTTGAAGATCAGGTAGATGACCTCCAGCACCGAGGACAGCCGCGCCGCGCGCTCGGGCCCCTCCGGCACCTCGAACGGCACGCGGGCCTCCGCCAGCGTCCGCTTCGCCCGGACGATCCGCTGCGCCACCGTCGGCTCGGGGACGAGGAACGCCCGCGCGATCTCCTCGGTGGTCAGCCCGCCCAGCATCCGCAGCGTCAGCGCGACCCTGGCCTGCGTGGACAGCACCGGATGGCAGGCGGTGAACACCAGCCGGAGCACGTCGTCCTCGATGGGCTCGGCGTCCTCGGCGAGGTCGAACTCGGCCGGCGCCTCCCGCGCCTCGGGCTCCAGCCCGTGCCCGATCTCGGTGAGCTTGGCCTCCAGCCGCTGCTCGCGGCGGATCCGGTCGATGGCGCGGCGCTTGCCGACGGCCATGAGCCAGGCGCCCGGGTTGTCCGGGACGCCCGACCCGGGCCACTGTTCGAGGGCGGCGACCAGCGCGTCCTGCGCGATCTCCTCGGCGAGCCCGACATCGCGCAGCAGGCGCGCGAGCCCGGCGATGATCCGCGCGCTCTCCATCCGCCACACCGCGTCGATGCTCGCGTGCACGTCAGAGGCCGTCACGCCGCCGATGACAGCACCCGCACGGGCCCGCGCGCAAGTCCGGGCGGCGGCGCGGCCCCGGGGCGGCGGCGCGGCCCTGGGCGGCGCGGGCCGCCGCCCGCGCCGGGGTCACGCGCCGGGGGCGGCGTCCTCCGGGCCGAAGACCTGCTTGATGACGCCCTCGCCGTCGCCGACGATCCGGTAGAAGCGGCGGGACAGCTCGACCGCCTCCTCCCGCGTCCGCACCTCGATCAGCGCGAAGCCGACGACGCCCTCCTTGGACTCGGTGAACGGCCCGTCGGTCACGGTCACCTTCCCGCCCGAGGAGGTGATCCGGGTGCCGTGCGGCTCCAGCCCGCCGGTCGCCAGCAGCACGCCCGACCTGGACATCTCCGCGATGAACGCGCCCATCTCCGCCTGGAGCCTCTCGTCCTGCGGGACCTCCTCGCCGCCGCCGCCGTCCGTCGTCATCAGCATGAACCGCATCGTGATGCCTCCTGGTCTCGTGTCCGGGCTCTCCCCGGCCTTCACGGACGCGTCGAAGGGCGGGCGGCCGGATCGACATCGCGGACGACCCTTTTCGGATTTTTTCTCTGGGACGCATCGTGCCAGGTCAGGGCCGAAACGGTACACCGAGCGGTGTTCTGGGTCTTGGTCGTCGCCCCCGGCGGCGAGTAACTTTGCCGTGAAGGCAGGAATTTCTCGCGCCCCTGAGGAGGCGTCCCCCGTGGGAGACCCGCCATCTGGACCCGGCGTGCCCGCCATCCCTGACGTGCCCGCCGCGCAGGGACGTGAGCTGGCCGGGCCCACCGTCCTGCGGATGCTGGTCGGCGCGCAGCTCCGCCGGCTGCGCGAGCGGGCCGGCATCTCCACCGAGGCCGCCGGCTATGAGATCCGCGGCTCCCACTCCAAGATCAGCCGGATGGAGCTGGGCCGGGTCGGCTTCAAGGAGCGCGACGTCGCCGACCTCCTCACGCTCTACGGCGTGACCGACGCCGCCCGCCGTGACCCGCTGCTGCAACTGGCCGAGCAGGCCAACGCGCCCGGCTGGTGGCAGCCCTACAGCGACGTCGTGTCGAGCTGGTTCGAGCCGTGCCTCGGGCTGGAGCAGGGCGCCGAGGTCATCCGCGCCTACGAGATCCAGGCCGTCCCCGAGCTGCTCCAGACCGAGGACTACGCCCGCGCCCTGCTGCGCGCCCGGCACATCGACGCCTCCGAGACCGAGATCGAGCGGCGCGTCGAGCTGTGCATGCTCCGCCAGCGCATCCTGACCCGCCCGTCCCCGGTGAAGTTCTGGGCGGTGCTCGACGAGGCCGTCGTCCGCCGCCTGGTGGGCGGCGCCCTGACGATGCGGCTCCAGCTCCAGCACCTGATCAAGGTGTCGGCCGAGCCGAACATCACCGTCCAGGTGCTGCCGTTCGCCTCCGGCGGTCACGCCGCCGAGGGCGGCCCGGTGACGATACTGCGCTTCGCCGAGCCGGAGCTGCCCGACGTCGTCTACCTGGAGCAGCTCGCCGGGGCCCTCTACCCCGACCGCAACGCCGAGGTCGTCCGCTACCGCGACGTGATGAACCGGCTGGGCGTCCAGGCCGAGCCCCCGTCCCGCACGCCCGACATCCTCCGGACCCTGCTCGACCAGTACGTCTGACCGGCGGGCGGCCCGCGGGCCGCCCGCTCCGGACCTACCTCCCGGTGGGCACGTAGGTCGCGATCAGCACGCCGCTCTTGAACGCGGTGGTGCCGGCCGGCTCGAACGCGGCGGCGAAGTCCTTGCGGGCGAGCAGCTCGGCCGGGTCGCCGGTGCCCACGATGACCGGGTGGATCCACAGGCGCAGCTCGTCCAGCAGCCCGCCCTCGATCAGCGTCCGCGTCACCGCGCCGAACCCGTACTGCAGGATGTCCTGGCCGTCGCGCTCCTTGAGCGCCCCGATCTCCGCGACCGCGTCGGCGCGCCTGACGACGGTGGTGTTGCTCCAGGTGGGCTTGTCGAGCGTGTCGGAGACGACGACGTGCTCGATGGTGTTCATCCGCACGCCGAAGTCGCCGGTCGCCTCCTCCATCGCGGGCCACACCTCCGAGAACCCGTCGTAGGTGGTCCGGCCCATCACCATGGCGTCGCAGGAGAACAGCAGCTCGCTGGCGTAGGCGGCGGCCTCGTCCTGGAAGTAGGCCGACGTCCAGTTCTGCGGGTTCTCGATGACCCCGTCGAGCGAGATGTACGTCGAGTTGATGATCTTGCGCATGGTCTGCTCCCAGCTGCGTGGTGGGAGGGGCCGTCCGACCGGCCCCCTCCGCGGTGCCGATGGACCCCACACTGCCCGGACCGTTTTACGGGATTCTTACGGTCCCGTTCGCGGGGGAGCGGAAGTCAGGAGGGGTGTCGGTCGTCTCTGGAGGTTCCGGGGAGCCGATCGGGGAGCCACGCGCCTACGCGGACTTCGCGGTCCCGCTGAAGATCTCGTTCATGTGCTCGGCTCCGTCGCGGATCTCGGGCCGGAGCTGGTGGCGGTAGACCGTTTCGGTGATCTTGGTGCTGGCGTGTCCCACCAGGTCGCTGATCTTCTCGATCGGTACCCCGTGGTCACTCATGATGGACACGAACGTGTGCCGCAGCTCGCGCGGGGACCACTCGCTGGCGTCCAGCCCCGCAGCGCGCAGGACCTTGCGGAACCGGCGGCGGACGCGCGGCGCGTCGTACGGCGCTCCGTTCTCGTGGCAGAACACGAGATCGTGATCCTCGTACGCGTCTCCGGCTTGGAGTCGCTCGGCCGCCTGCCGCTTCTTGTGCTTCCTGAGCGCGTCCACGGCGGTGTCGGCGATGCCGAGTCCCCGCCTGCTGAGCGGTGTCTTGGTGTCGCCCTTGTGGCGGTCAGCGCGCCGGACATAGACGGTCGCCGTCTCCAGATCCACGTCACTCCACTTGAGGGTGCGGAGTTCCTCCGTACGCAGTCCCGAGACGATGGCGAGGATGACGTAAGCGCCGAGTCGGTGCTCGGGCTTGGCGGCTTCCTCAAGGACGTCCTTGGCCTGCTGGAGGGTGAGCGAGCGCGACTGACGCCCGGCCTTGCCTTCTGGCGTGTCCACCAGCAGGGCGACGTTCCGGCCGATCCGGTCATGGCGTGCCGCTCTGCGGATGGACCTCTTGAGCAGGCTGTGAACCATGCCCAGAGACGACGAGGTGAGGTGCGGTGCCCTGCCGTCGAGCCACTTCTCTACGTCGTCCGCTGAGAGTTCCTTGAGGCGCGCATGCCCGATGAACGGGATGAGCTGGTTCTTGGCGAGCGACCGGTACACCGTGTTGGACGAAGGTGACTTGCCTGACTTGGCGTACGCCGTCAGGTAGTCGTTCACCGCGTCGCGGACGAAGTAGTTGTGCTCGGTCTTCACGCCGCCGTCCAGCTCTTTGACGGCCTCCTTGAGCTTGTCCTTGACCTCTGTCTTGGTCTTCCCCTTCCTCTTGAGCCGGTTGCGCTTGCCGTCCGGGCCCATCCCGAGTGAGAGAGCGCCGGTGAACCCGCCGTTCTCCTCGTAGATCGACCCCTCGTACTTCCCGACCAGGATCTTCGTCAACGGATCCCTCCTCCTGCCGTTCGAGGACGCCTCCGACGATAACTCAAGACGTCCCAAGACGTCCCTTGCTTGGAGGGTGTCAGTGGACTTCTTCCATGGCGGTGAGGAACTCGGCGAGGTGCCGGTCGGTGATGCGGCGCGACTTTCCGATCTTGATACTGCGGAGCTGGCCGGTGCGGATCAGGAAGTAGACCTTGTCGCGTCCGATGCTGAGGATCTCGGCCACTTGCTCGACGGTGTACGCCTGCACGGTCACCACCTCCTCTTCTTCGGGACTCGTCCCGAGATCGTTCGTGGTGTGGGGTTGGCGATCATCTCCTTGGCTACGGTGAGTGCTCGTCTCCGTCTCGTCTCACGGACGTCTCCACGCTCCTTACGTGCAGGCGCGTGTGAGACGAGACGTTGAGACGACTACCGGTCGTGATCGGACGCCTTGTAGCGTCCGCGCTTGACCTGAACGGCTTGGCCTGCCTTCACGAGTTCGGCGAGTCGCCGGTACAGGGTGGGGCGGCTCATGTCCGTGAGCATCAGAAGGTGAGCGATCGGGAGACCTTCGTCCGGCGCCTCGTCCAGCACCCGCCGTAGAACGTCGTCGGTGTGGTCGTCAGGGATGGGCGTGGCGGCGACGGGGGCCGTGTGCGACACGTCCAATGCCCGCGATGAGACCTCATCCAGCGCAGGACGGACGTTCGCGTGCCTCTCGGCAGTCAGGGTCACGGTCGCGTCGTCGAGTAGGTAGGCGCGGGCTCGGCGCGGTGTGTCGTGCTCGGGGGCAGAGAGCAGGAACTTGCCGGGCGCGTTGAGGGTGTGGGCGTGCCATCCGGCGTTGAGCATCCCTTGCCCGAGGATGAGATCGACGTCCTTCCGTTCCCGAACACGGAAGCTCACGCGAACGTCCATCTGAGACCGGACGGCACCCTTCCCCATGGCCTTCTGCGTAGGCCGTTGCGTAGCGGCGATGAGAGTCACGGCGACGGCGCGTCCCCGCCGCGCGATGGAGTCCGTATCGGTGGCCGCGTCGGGGGCGTCGTCGGCGAGTTCGGCGTACTCGTCCACGACGATGACGAGCGCGGGAAGCTCAGGCGTCGGATCCCACACGCGCCGCCCATGGGCGACGAGCCAGTCGGCGCGCGCCTCAAGAACCGTTACCGCGTCGCGCAGCATCACGCGGGCCTGTTCGGGAGTGGTGGCCAGCCGGTCGATACACGACGCCCACGGCTGGAGTTCCATCCCGCGCTTGAGGTCGATCGCCCAGATCACCACGTCCCGGCACGCGGACAGATTGCCCATGAGGACATTGATGCCGCCGCTCTTCCCCGAGCCGGCCACGCCACCAATCAGCCCATGACGGCGCAGCAGCAGAACACGCGCGCTCGTGGCGTCCTCGAACGGTCCGAGGTCGATCGGCTCGGTAATGGACGAGACGGACGGTCCGGGCCAGGGGATGGCGCCCGCGTGCGGGTCGGTGTCGAGTACTCGCAGCTCGAACCGGTTGGCCTTGTCGTCCCGCGTCGGAGAGACGCGTACAGCCCCCCGGAACGTCCCGAGCGCTGACTCGATCGCTGGCACCTTGCCGAGGACGTCTTGAAGCGTCTGGCCACGCGCCAGCGCGAACCGGGCGCGCCATCCCCACACGTCCACTACAGCGGATTGAGGACGAGAGCCGTTCAGCCCGACCGACCGCGCGATCTCCGGCCACGCGGCGAGCCTCCGATCGACACGCACCTTGGCGCGTCGCCGTCGATGTGCCCACCACGGCACCGCGAGCAAGGCACCGCCCAGGACAAGCACCCGGGGAAGCGGCGAGAACGCGATACCGAGCGCGGTCACGGCAGCAAGCCACCCACCAGCACCCATGACGACGACGGCGGCGTACACCCGCTCCATTCGCTGGGCGAGCCCAACCCGCTCGCCGAACATGGCGAGTGCCCAAGCCGCCACCGTCGCGACGCCCAACACCCAAGGCCACCACCCCGGACGGGCGAAGTGCAGAACCACACCTCCCGCCAACAGAACACACACCAGATAGACCGGCGCGAGTTCCGACCGGTAGCGCCACAACGCCCGCGCCACCAGCACCCCAGCGACGTCCGGGAATGGCCCGTCACTGTCCACGATGACCATGGGCTGGAGCCCGTTGCGGCGCATCTTCTGCGCATGCCGCCGCATCTGACGCGTCCGGCTCATGAGCGTCCCCAAGCATCGGGGGGAAGCTGCCCTTGCGCGCGAAGCTCGTCCCGCAGGTAGTAGAGCGGATCCGGCTCGGCATCGCGTTCAGCACTCAGACAGGCGCGTCCGGCCGCCACCAGGTTTGCGCGGTCACGCCGAACCCGGACGAGAACAGCCGAGAGCCGATTGACTTCGGAGACGAGCGCGGGAACGTCGGCGAGTGCCGCATTGAGGCGAAGCCACACAGCCTCAAGTGAGGGCATCGCATCAGAGAGACCCGAGACGATCTCCCGCGCGACGAGGTTACGAGAACGGACCTCCAGAACATTGATTTCGACGGGACGCGGCGTATCAGGCACTAGGGCATCCCTCCCTTCGGTAAGGAACGTCAGGGCTGAGAAGAGGACTGGACGAGAACCGCCACCAGGCGGCGAATCTCCGGCGCGACACTCGTCGCGGCGAGGAAGAACCCGAACAACAGGCAAACCACGATGTGCCAGCCGCGAAGCCCCATGTACCGCCAAGCGACCCACACCGCAGCACCCAGAAGCGCCACCAGGGGAACCGACACGTTCACAGACTCACCCCCTCACAGCCACAGATCCGGGTACCGCGACCCGTGCCCGCGCCGGATCCACCGGGCGCGGGCGCGGCACTTGCGGCACCGCCGGTTGCCGGGTTCGACTCGCGCGCCACACGGACACGAGTGGCCGGTGATGATGCGCGGCATCCGCATGCTCACCGCCCTGCCGGAGAACGCTCAGGGAGGTCGTCGCACGTCTGCGTCCGTAGGACCCGCTGCGAGACGGCTCCGACCCGAGACGGCGCGGCGCCGCCACGCACGTACCGGCGCTCCTCGGCATGGATGCCGATGACGAGCATGGCGAAGATTCCGCAGGTGGATCCAGCGAGGAAGACGGCGACGATCGATCCAAGGACGAGGATCATGGGGGATCCCTCCTCTCGTACGGGCCCGGCGCCGGCGGCGGCCGGTCCGGGCGACCGGTGGCTTACGAGAAGAGAGTGCGCGTGACCTGGGGGACGAGATCACTACATGACTGGACGTGTTCATGACGTCCTCATAGGGTTGACCGCGTCCTGGGACGTCCCGGAAGCCGGACGGGTGCATGCCGAACGAACGCCTACGCGCCACCCTGCTAGAGCAGGGCCTCACGGTCGCCACGCTCGCCGAGTCGATCGGGGTCGATCACAAGACGGTCGAACGCTGGATCACCAAAGACCGCACCCCGTACCGGCGGCACCGCTACGCAGTGGCTTCACGCCTGGGCGTTGACGAAACCTTCCTCTGGCCCGACGCCCTCTCCAACGAACAGGTCACCGCAGCGTCCAGCAGCGAACTGGTGACGATCTACCCCCACCGTTCCACCGTCCCGAGGGACGCATGGGGACGTCTGTTCGCGACGGCCGAGGAAGAGATCGGCATCCTCGTCTACGCCGGACTCTTCCTCTCCGAGGACACCGGCATCCAACGCACCCTTACCGACAAGGCCAAGGCAGGCGTCCGCGTCCGAATCCTCCTCGGCGACCCGGACAGCCCCCAGGTGGCCGAACGCGGCACAGACGAGGGCGTAGACGATGCCATGTCAGCGAAGATCCGCAACGCACTCGTCCTCTACAAGAAACTCCGCAAACAGGACGGCGTAGAGTTCCGCTTCCACCAAACGGTGCTCTACAACTCGATCTACCGCGCGGACGACCAGCTCCTCGTCAACACCCACGTCTACGGCATCACAGCCGCCCTGGCTCCCGTATGGCACCTCAGGCGCATAGCCGGTGGCGACCTGGTGAACACCTACCTAGAGAGCTTCGAACGAGTCTGGGAATCCGCCACACCCATCCCGGGGGGAGTAGCCATGGGCCGCAGGATCGACTACTACGACGACCCCAATGCCCCCAAGGCCAACAGCCTCGTCCCGGCCGTCAACGTGGTCGTAGAGAACGACAAGGGCGAGATCCTCATGATCCGCCGCACCGACAACGACAATTGGGCCCTCCCCGGCGGCGCCGTAGACCTAGGCGAGTCCGTAACCCAAGCCGCCATCCGCGAAACCAAGGAAGAAACCGGAATAGATGTAGAGATCACCGGCCTGGTAGGAATCTACAGCGACCCCAAACACGTGATCCACTACACCAGCAACAACGAAGTCCGCCAGGAGTTCACCGTTCTCCTTAGAGGTCGCTGGTCTGGTGGTGGGCTTAGGACGAGCGACGAAAGTAGAGACGTTTGCTGGCTTTCGGCACCTGAGTTGCTGAATCGAAAAATGGATAGGTCAATGCGTAAGAGGGTCGGCCATGCCCTCAAGTATGAGGCGGAAGCGGTAGTTAACTAGGTCTTCAAAAGAACTACTTATGGCGGCACTTGTGGATTTCAACTCCCTTAGAGTGATCATAGAAAATAGTCTTGCCCAAACAGAAGGTAATGCGTTCCAAGAACTTTGTGATCGCCTCTGTCTCGAACTCTATCCAGATGACTATCACCCGGTGCGTCCGGGCGGTCGCCGAGGGGACACTAAGAATGACGGCTATTGCCCCAAGGCAAGAATCTTCTTTGCTGCGCACGCAACACGCGGCGAAACCGCAAAGAAGACCATAAAGAAGATAACGAGTGATCTGGAAGGTTGTCTAGAAAATCATCGCGATGTTGCGGTGTGGAGGTATCTGACGAATGATACGCTGACAGGCCAAGTTGATCAGCATATCGATAATGTGCTACGCCCCAGTAATCCGAGTATAGTAATCGAGGTTTGGGGTCACAAGCGCTTGGCGGACGTAATTTCTCGTCTCAAACCTGCCCAGATTGAGCGTGTTATCCAGATCTCACTTAACTTTGACTTCCGTGATCGCGTAACTGAATACTTGCTGGAAGAGGCAAGAGTTTACAGAGGCCGGCTGGTTGGCCGTTGGCTGGCGGCCGGGTTGAGCTATGAGAAGGCCAGTGAACTTGCCGATGACGAGAGCATTGGTGCGTACAGTCAATTCGAGAATGAACTCTCAAGCCCAGGTTTGACCTTTATTGTGGGCGACTTTGGCTCAGGAAAATCAGTCACTGCACTCCGTATTTACGGGCACAGCATCCAAGCTGCACTTCAGGACGAGAATGCAAGACTGCCAATATTTCTACCTGTCCAAGAGATCTCTGGCTCTTTGATTGAGGCAGTACGGAGAGTAACTGATAGATTCCCAGAGCGCCGCGCAAATGGCTTGATGCTAGTCGTTGATGGTCTCGAAGAGCCTGGACTCGGGGCCGCTGCGGTTCTACTTGAACAAATCCAAACTCTCGCGCACAGTAATCCTGAGAACAAAGTCATAGTAACAACGCGCCCCGGCCCTAAACTGACCGGTGGCACCGTTTGTCAGCACCCGATAATGACTGACGAGGAAGCCGGGGCTCTTGTCGAACGGCTCGACGGTAATCAAAGTATGCTGTGGACGCATACTCACGGCATTAGCGAGATGTTGCACCTTCCGCTCTTCCTAATAATTGCCACGATCCGCCAACAAGGCGGAGAGGGCATACCTCGATCGAAAGGCGCATTTCTCGCTGCTCTGGCGCAGGAAGTGCTGGGTCCACCTTCCACACGCGCTACTGAGATCGAGAAGACGCTGAAGAGAATCGCAAGGCTGAGTATGGAGTATGGGGGGCCAGTGCCTGTCGCAGAGCTAGAAGATGATGCCTACCTCCCTCAGGCTCTCGCAACACGATTCGTCCTGCGGCGGCGGAGCATTGTCACATTTGCCCTACCCATACTGCAGCAATACTTTGCTGCCAGATCAGCTTTGGAAACCAACTTCACAGATGAGGAGCTAGAAGACCTCACTCTAATGGATCGTTGGAGATACGCGCTGCTTCTTGCTGTGACGGAGGGATCATGGCGTCAAGGGCGCGCACTGATCGAGCGGCTAATCGAGCGCGTTCCTGGCCTAGCCGCGTGGCTCGTAAAGAATGCAATACCGGCTGCCAACTACAAGTCTGAGGTGCCGCTTCCTGATGACCTCGAGTGCGCTCGGCGTGTAAGAAGCTCGCTCAGCTCCTGGGTCTCAGCGTTCGATTTTCCAGAGATGTTCGGCTTTTCTAGCCACGAAGGAGTCGTATCCACAGTCGGCGCCCGTGTTTCTGATAATCACCTTCACGTAGGTCTCAAGGTGGGCAGCCGGAACCAGGGCATCGTAAGACTGCCCAGGAACCCTAATGAAGCGGAGGCGGATGGCTCAATCTGGTCGCCGATCTGCATGGGTGAGGTGCCTGCTGACTTCATGGCGTGGCCTTGGCAATGGGCCCTCTCTATTCTCACACGCGAACTCGGAACGCTGCTCAGATCAAAGGCTCTTCCACTGCCGAACTGTGAGGCTTATTCACGTGAGCGAGAGTGGGCCCTCGCTAGGGCGATTATGGGTAAGCGTGATGTCCTGCATGAGCCGCTAGCGCGTGAGCCTCTGGTCGAGAGTGCAGAAAATCTTCTAGGTCTTCTGAGCGAGGAGAACCGTCAACACTTTATTATTGACGGGGTGAGGCCGTTTACTGGCACGAGGGACGAGTTGGCTGGATTCGCTAACAAGCTTTCTTCCTTGACCGATCAAAACATTCAACGCCCTTACGTTGTTCCGGATAATCTTAGTCCCGAGTCGGGCCTAATTGAGGAACTGTATTCCGAAAGGGCTATGAGCTTGCTTGTAAGTCAGGTTTTCAATGCTGCCCTTGAGATCTATAGCGTGCTTGTTGACATCTACTTCTCCCGTTTCGCTCCGACTCTTGGGTTGGCATGTATGAGGCCTATTGAAATCACAGGCGTACTTCGGAGCATGCAGGGGGATTACTTCAAGTGGTCTTTGAGCTATGAAGTGAAGCCGATTCCAGACGGGCGGCGCAGTAATGCCAAGATATCTCTGAGTGGATCGAGCGGTCGAAGAGCTCGCACCCGAGAAGAATTTATTGAGAAGTACGAAAATCTTTCTCGACTCATTTCTGATCTGCGCCCGAATGCGAAACATTGGGCCCAGCCTCGATCGGTACAAACGGGCGTCCACATGTTCAAGGATATGCCAGCAACGGCCTTGGCTTATCGCTGGCTCTGGGATGACTTGAAGGACCTTTCTCTGATGGACAATGCAGCTCCTTACGGTGAAGATTGATCGTCAACCACTGGCCGCATGGACGCGATTTTTCCTTGGCATTGCAAATGAGCATCGACCTTGGAGACGGTAGCGATGATTCCTGAAGACGATTGCTGAATGGAATGTGAAACGATATGTGTATTGCCGTAGCGCCCTATAATTTCAGCCAGTCGATCTCTGACTGACAGTTGGTCGCCATCTGGGCTTGTCGTCATGTCGCAGTAGGTGAGGTATTCGCTCAGCAGTGGGGGAGCAAAACCAAATTCCTCTGCGAGAGCGCCGATAAGACCGCGTTCGCGGGCTTCGGTTAGGGCGCAGGAGTGGTGGGCTACTAGGCGGCATAGGTGGTCGTCGGCCTGGTGGGTGTCGCGGAGGTAGCGGGCTCCGTCTAGGGGGTGGAAGCCCGTGTTCACAAGGTCGGGGGCGTAGCCGATGTCGTGGAGCCACGCGGCGGCTTCTAGGAGGTCGGCCTTGTCGCCGAGGATCGGGACGAGGGTTCGGGCTTGGCGGGCTACGCCTTGGGTGTGGGCCCAACGGCGGGGGAGTGTGGTTTCGAGGTGCTTGCGCGCTAGCTCGCGGGCCCATGGGGCGGTGTTCTTGTTCATGGGTGTGACGGTAGGTCGGTGTTGGTGGACGTCCACGGGCTTGTGGGGCTCATCTGGGGACGTCTTGGCGGACGTAGCGTCCTTTGCCGTGGACGCAGGTGATGAGGTCGGCTTCCTCTAGGGAGCGAAAGGCGCGGCGGGCCGTGTAGCGCGCGACGCCGTAGCGCTTCTTGAGCTGGGCTTCGCTGGGGAGCATGTCGCCCGGCGCTAGGTGACCCGTGATGATCTGCTGGCGGAGGTCTGCGGCGATGCTCAGGTACCGGGGAAGAGCCTGAGCGGTCGGGTCGGTGGTGGGGTCATGAACGAAGCGGCCTACGCCGGGTCGGATCTTGACGAGGTCTTCGTCTTGCAGGACGGAGAGGGCCCGCCGCACGGTGTTGCGGGTGACGTCGAACTCAGCGCAGAGGGCCGCTTCGGCGGGTATCCGGGTGCCGGGGGTGTAGGTGCCGTCAGTGATGCGCTGGCGTAGGGCGTCGGTGATTCTGCGGTAAGCGCCCCAAGTAGTGCGGCGGGCCGTGGTCATCTCAGTCGTCCGTGTGCGCGTTGCAGGTCCCCGAGATCCAGGGGGCGAGGTGAAGGGTGAGCCTCTCGGCGGCGAGTTCCACGTCGGTGGAGGGAGCCAGCCACTTGCCGGTGCTGGCGCGGTACCACCAGATGCAGTGGCCTCGGACGACGGAGACGCTCTCACCGACGCACGGGGCCGACTCGCAGAACACGCGTAGGAGGGGTGACGGTGATCTGGTGTGGAACCGGGTTGTCCAGTGGTAGCGGTGCAGGACACGGGACAGGCGGAAGAGGTGCCAGCGTGCCTGCCGTGAGCCACAGCCCAACGGCAGAGACAGCACGGTCGGCCTGAACGGGGGCACGCGCATTGGCCGCGCCGTCTCCAGCTTGCTTGTGGTCGCGTCGCGCGGTCGCCGTGGGGGCAGGGCGCTGTGTGGTTCCATCAGGGCGTCCTGCGCTTTGGTGCCCGCGCGCTTTGGGCTTCGAGTACCTCGCGCAGCTCTGCGGCGGACGGCTGGATCACGGTCGGATCGACGCCGGCGGCCGGGTCGTGGAGGCTGGCAACCCAGTCGCCGAGAGTGCCGTCCGTGCGGACTGCGCGCCAGATGCGGTGACCGGGGAAGTCCTGGCGGAGGTTCGCGAGATCGGTTTCTGCGTTGGTGGTCGCGTGGTGCGAGGTGTCGGGCGCGGCCTGGTAGGGCCGGTCGGTGGGCATGGTGGCTCCCTGGCTTTGGTGTGGTGGGTTGGGGTGTTGCCGTGTGGAAAGGCTCGCGCTCTGGCCGGGGACCTCTCTATCGGCATCCAGGGACGTCTAGGGACGTCTTCTGTTAGCGTCGTGAGCGCGTCGTCCTGACTTGCGTCTGCGGAGGTCTGATGAACGACTTGTTGCGGCGTGCTCTTGCCGACGCCCACCTGACCGAGGCCGACGTTGCCGGGCGTGTGGGCGTTGACCCCAAGACCGTCCATCGGTGGGTGGCTGGACGCGTTCCCTACCGGCGGCACCGGGTGAGGGTCGCCGCCCTGCTCGGATGTGACGAGGTGGACTTGTGGCCGCAGGTGCGGGCCGCTGCTGTTCAGATTGCGCCGCCCGTAGTGGAAGTCCTCGCGACCTACCCGCATCGGTGGGCCGTGCCGCGTGAGGTGTGGCGGCGGCTCTTCGAGGGGGCGCACGACGAGGTTGGGGTGCTTGCGTATGCAGGGCTCTTCCTCGCGGAGGACGCGGGGATCTTGCGAGCGTTCGCGGAGAGGGCGCGGGAGGGCGTTCGGGTGCGGATCCTGCTCGGGGATCCGGACGGGACGAGCGTCGCCGAACGCGGCACTGACGAGGGTGTGGGCGAGTCCATGGCGGCGAAGATCCGTAACGCCCTCGTCCACTACCGGGCTCTGTCACGCGTGGACGGTGTTGAGATCCGGCTTCACGACACTGTGCTCTACAACTCGATCTACCGGGCTGATGACGAGTTGCTGATCAACCCGCACGCGTACGGCATCGCCGCGTCCCATGCTCCCGTCCTGCACTTGAGGCGAGCTGAGGACGGCGACATGGCGAGCACGTACCTGGAGAGCTTTGAGCGTGTGTGGGCCGGTGCCTCGCCGGTCGGGTAGCTGACATGCGGAAGCCCCAGCCGCGAACCGAGATGGTTCGCGGCTGGGGCTTCGTGGTTCACGCTGAGGTCGGTTGCTCCGCGTTGGTGATGATCTCCTTGACCTTGCGCCGGTCGATGCCGTGCTTCTCCGCGAGGTAGCGCTGAGAGGCGGGGCGGCCTGGTCCGTCCAGGCTTGCCAGGTACTCGGCCAAGACTGCGTCCTCTGGCGTCTGGTCCACTTCGGTACGAGGTGGCGCGACAGTGGTTGCGGCCCTGGTGAGGGTCATCAGGAGTTCGAAGGAACCGACCAGGGCGAGCGCGGGCCATGCGCTCACGATGGCGCCTATGGGGCCGTGTGCGGCGCCGTGCGCCACGTTGGCGCCTACCGTCGCCACGATGCCCACGGCGAGGCTCCACTTTGCCAAGGCCGGTGCCGAGTGCTTCCGGCGACTCGCGTCCAGGATCACCATGGACGCGGCCCAGATCAGTCCGTCCACGGTGAAGGGGACGAGACGCGCGGTCGGTCCGGTCTCGCCGTGCGAGCGGACGAGGTCGTACGCGTGCCGGTAGGAGATGACGGCGGCCACGGCAGCTACCGCCATGACGGCGAGTGCGGTTGTAAGGCGGATGAGTCGATCAGCCATGAAGGGAACTCCCTCCTGCTCGGAGGGAGGGAGCCCGGGGAGCCATCCGGGGGGCCAACGCCTGTCGATGGAGTCCGACGCGACGCGACCGTCCCGGACGGTCCGGCAAGCTCCCTCCCTGCGTGTTCGCAGGTGAGCGGCGCCCCGATCGACTCGTCCGGACGACACCAGATGTGGCCCGATTCCGCCTTTCGGCCCCGCTCCGTCGGGGATTCTTACGGTCCCGTTCGCGGGACCTGGGGGTTAGGGTGCGGCTCATGCGTTTCGGGGTGCTGGGGCCGCTCGCGGTGTGGGCCGATGACGGGCGGCTCGTCGCGGTGCCCGGGATCAAGGTGCGGGCGCTGCTGGCGGACCTGCTCGCGCACGAGGGGCGGCCCGTCCCGGCGGACCGGTTGATCGACGACCTGTGGGGGGACGCGCCGCCCGGCAATCCGGCGGGGGCGCTGTCGGCGAAGGTGTCGCAGTTGCGGCGGGTGCTGGAGGACGCGGAGCCCGGCGCGCGGGCGCTGGTGGTGTCGCGCCCGGCGGGGCACCTGCTGGAGGTGGCCGAGGAGCGGGTGGACGCGCGGCGGTTCCAACGGCTCGTCGACGACGCGCGCGGTGTCGAGGATGTGAGGGCCAGGGCGCGGTTGCTGGGCGAGGCGCTGGCGTTGTGGCGGGGCGACGCCTACGCCGACCTCGCCGACGAGCCGTTCATGCATGCGGCCGTCGCGCGGTTGGACGAGTTGCGGTGGACGGCCCTGGAGGAGCACGCCGAGGCGCGGTTCGCATTGGGGGAGCACGGCGCGCTGGCCGGGGAGCTGGGGGACGCCGTCGAGGCCCGTCCGCTGCGGGAGCGGTTGCGGGCCGTGCACATGCGGGCGCTGTACCGGGCGGGGCGGCAGAACGAGGCGCTGGAGAGCTACGAGCGGCTGCGCGTACTGCTCGCCGAGGAGCTGGGGCTCGATCCGGGGGCCGGGATCGCGGGCCTCCAGCGGGCGATCCTCACGCAGGACCCGGCGCTGGACGTGCCGGAGGGGCCCCGGTCGAACCTGCCCGTCCCGCCGGGGGAGCTGATCGGGCGGGACGCGGCGGTCGCCGAGGTCCGCGCCCGGCTCGGCACCGACCGGTTGGTCACGCTGACCGGGCCGGGCGGGGTCGGCAAGACGCGGCTGGCGGTGGAGACGGCGGCGGGGCTCGTGGGGGAGTTCGCCGACGGGGTGTGGATGGCGGAGCTGGCCGGGTTCGACGGGTCGACGGTCGCGGAGGCGGTCACGGCGATCCTGGACGTGCGGGACCGGCCCGGCGCACCGGCGGCGCCGCTGGACCGGCTCGCGGCGGCGCTCGGGGCGCGCCGGCTGCTGCTCGTCCTGGACAACTGCGAGCACGTCGTGGAGCAGGCGGCGGAGCTGGCCGGGCGGCTGCTGCGGCGGGTGCCGGGCGTGCGGATCCTCGCCACGAGCCGGGAGCCGCTCGGGCTGCCGGGCGAGGTGGTGTGGGCCGTGCCGCCGCTGGAGGTGCCGGGTCCTGACGACGCGGCGGACGCGGCGGCGCGGGCCGGCGCCGTGCGGTTCTTCGCGGCGCGGGCGAGCGCGGCCTCGCGGGAGTTCCGGCTGGACGCGGGCACGGCCCCGGCGGTCGCGGTGCTGTGCCGCAGGCTCGACGGGATCCCGCTGGCGCTGGAGCTGGCCGCGACCCGGGTGCGGACGCTCGGTGTCGAGGGGCTCGTGGCGCGGCTGGACGACCGGTTCCGGCTGCTGGCGGGCGGCCACCGCGACGTCCCGGAGAGGCAGCGGACGCTGACCGCGATGATCGGCTGGAGCTGGGACCTGCTCACCGGGCTGGAGCGGGCCGTGCTGCGGCGGCTGGCGGTGCACGCGGACGGCTGCGCGGTCGAGTCCGCCGAGGCCGTGTGCGCGGGCGCGGACGTCGCCGCCGAGGACGTGCTGGACCTGCTCGCCCGGCTGGTGGACCGGTCACTGGTGATCATGTCGGAGCGGCCGGGGGAGGGGCCCCGGTACCGGCTGCTGGAGTCCGTCGCCGCCTACGCCGCCGACCGGCTGCGGGAGGCGGGCGAGGACGGGCGGGCCCGGGAGCGGCACGTCCGGTACCACCTCGGGCTCGCCGAGCGGGCCGAGGCCCGGCTGCGCGGCGGGGAGCAGGCGCGGTGGCTGCGCGTCCTGGACGTCGAGACCGCCAACCTGCGCGCCGCGCTCGACACCGCCGTCGCGGGCGGCGACGCCGAGGCGGCGCTGCGGCTGGCGAGCGCGCTGTCGTGGTACTGGTTCCTGCGCGGCAGGCTGTCGGAGGCGCTGCGGTCGCTGGACGCGGCGCTCGCGCTGGAGGGCGGGCCGCCCGCCGCGCGGGCGCGGGCGCTGACGTGGCGGGCCGGGCTCGGCACGCTCGCCCGGCCCGGCCCCGGCTGGCCGGCGCGGCGCGCGGCGGCGCTGGAGGCCGCCGACGCGACCGGCGACGCCGCGCTCGGCGCGTGGGCCCGCTGGTTCCTCACCTTCTCCGGGTTCGAGGTCGACGACGTCGCCGCGGCGGCCGGGGTGCTGGACGAGGCGCTCGCCGCGTTCCGGGCGTCCGGCGACCGGTGGGGCGAGGCGGCCGCGCTGCTGCTGCGCGCCAAGCAGGCGCACGCCCACGCCGACCCGGCCCGGCTGGCGCGCGACACCGAGCGCGCCGCCGCGCTGTTCGGCGACCTCGGCGACGACTGGGGGCGCTCGCTCGCGCTGGAGTGGCTGGGCGCGACGGCGGAGCTGACCGGCGACTACGACCGGGCCGACCGGCTGCTGGGCGACGCGCAGCGGATGGCGGAGGAGCTGCACCTGTGGCCGGACGCCGCCGCCCGGCTGGCGTGGCGCGGCTGGGTCGCGCACCTGCGCGGCGAGCAGGGGGACGCGCGGCGGCTGTTCGGGCGGGCGCTGCGGATCGCGGGCGAGCAGGGGCACGCGCAGGCGGTGACGTTCGCCGAGATCGGGCTCGGGCTGGCGGCGCGCCGGGACGGTCAGCTCGACGACGCCGAGGAGCGGCTGACCCGGCTGCTGGACGCCGTCCCCGAGGACGGCTTCCCGCCGCTGTTCCTGCCGCTCGTCCAGACCGGGCTCGGGCATGTCGCGCAGGCGCGCGGCGACGCGGCGGCGGCGCTGGCGTTCCAGCGCGACGCGCTCGCCGTCGCGATCCGCCTGGAGGCGCCCCGGGACCTGGCGTTCGCGCTCGAAGGGCTGGCGGGGGCGCGGAGCATGGCCGGCGGGCACGCGGAGGCGGCGGAGCTGCTCGGCAGGGCGGCGGAGGTCCGCGCGGCGGCCGGGCTGCGTCCGGGCCCGGCCGAACGCGAGGACATCGACCGCGCCGCCGGGGCGGCGCGCGCGGCGCTGGGCGAGGCGCGGTTCGCCGCGTGCCGCGCCGAGGGCGCCTCCGCGGAGCCGGCCGCCTTCCTGCGCCGCGCCGAGAAGGACGCGGGGCCCTCCCGGTTCGGCTGACGCCCGAGCCGGTAATTACCGTGCCGTGCGCCCCATCCGCCCCGGAAATTCCGTGGCCAACTCGAACAGTGAGGAAGTGGTCACGGAAATGGTTTCCGCGGAACGATGAAATGTTGCGAAACGTAAAAGAAAGAGACGGCGGCCTTGTCGGCCCCCGTGCGGGTCATTGATCATCGGCGTCTATGCGGCATCCGGAGCTGGTGATCAGGCGGATGGCCGGTGACCGGACCCTGGTCCTGGCCGCGTGCGCGACGGCGCTGTTCGCGACGACCGTGCTCGCCGCGCTGTTCGGCTACACGGGGTCGGTGACGCGCGAGGGGCTGCGGCGCACGCTCGCCGAGGCGACCTTCGACACGGCCGGGACGCGGATCGCCGGGCACGTCCCGGGCGGCGGGCTCGACGCGGCGCAGAAGCAGGTGGACGCGGCGCTGCGCCAGATCTACCGCGACGTCCCGCTGACGGTTTCGGTCGGGGTGCGCAGCGATTCCTACACGCTGCCCGGTCAGGAGAAAAGCGAGCATCCGGAGCTCACCGCTTTCGAGACCTATTCCGGCATCGAAGGGCACGCGCGGCTGGCGGGCGGGCGGTGGCCGAATGCGAACACGGCGCCGAACGCCGAGGTCGAGGCCGTTCTGCCGGCCGCGGCGGCGCGGGCGATGCGGGTCGGGGTCGGCGACGCGCTGACGCTGCGCGGCCGCGTCGACACGGCGTCGGTGGCCAAGGTGAAGATCGTCGGGTTGTTCGAGGTCAACCGCCGGGACGACTACTTCTGGCAGGGCGACCGGCTGGTCACGACCGGGACCGAGCGGCTCGACTACACCACCTACGGGCCGTTCGTGGTGCCGCCGCCGGTGTTCGCGGCCCGCTTCACCGGCACCGGCGCGGACGCCCGCTGGACGGTCATGCCCGACCTGCGGGGCCTGGAGGCCGGGTCGCTCGGCGGCCTCGGCGACCGGGTGGAGGGCACCCGCGCCACCATCGAGAAGGCGGGCGGCGGCCAGTTCACGACCGTGACGAGCCTGCCGGTGCTGACCGGGCAGCTGCACGGCGCGGTGATGGTGGCGCGGTCGACGATGCTGATCCCGGTGATCCAGCTCGTCCTGCTCGCCGGGTACGCGTGGGTGCTGGTGGCGCGGCTGCTCGCCGAGCACCGGCGCGGCGAGGTCGCGCTGCTGCGCACCCGGGGCATCGGGATGCGCCAGCTCGCCCGGCTCAGCCTGACCGAGGGCCTGCTGATCGTGCTGCCCGCCGCCGTGCTGGGCCCGCTGCTGGCCGGTCCGCTGCTGCGGCTCGCGGGCAGGGCGCCGGCCGTCCGCGCGTCCGGGCTCGACCTGGACGCCGGGCCGCTCGCGCCGCTGTGGGGCGTGGCGGTGCTGGCGTCGCTGGCCGGCGCGATCGCCCTGACGGTCCCGACGCTGCGCGGCGCGAACGCCACGTTCGTGGAGGTCCAGGCCGGGATCGGGCGGACGGCCCGGGGCCGCCTGCGCGGCTCGGGCATCGACCTCGCGCTGCTGCTGGTCGCCGCGCTGTCGGTCTGGCAGCTGTCGAAGTACGGGGCGGACGGCGCGGGCGGCGACGCCTCGGGCATCGACCCGGTCATCGTGTCCGGGCCCGCGCTGGCGCTGCTCGCCGGCGGCGTCCTGCTGCTGAAGCTCGTGCCGGTCGCCTCCCGGGTGGCCGAGCGCGCCACCGCCGGCGGGCGGGGCCTCGCGCCCGCGCTCGGCGCGCGGCAGGTCAGCCGCCGCCCCCTGCGGTACGCGGGCCCGGCGCTGCTGCTGGTCATGGCGATGGCGGTCGGGGTGCTGTCGGTGACGACGATCGCGACGTGGCGGCGGTCCCAGACCGACCAGGCCGACTTCCAGACCGGTGCCGACCTGCGGCTGGAGCGGACGGACAAGCCGGGCGGCCCGTCCGTGCTGGGCCAGGGCGGACGGTTCGCGTCGCTGCCCGGCGTCACGGCCTCCACGGCGGTGCTGCGCAGGGAGGTCAACATCGGCACGACGGCCTCGACCCTCCTCGCCGCCGACACGCGCGCGCTGGAGCCGGTCCTGCGGGTCCAACCGGCGCTGCGGAAGGACATGCGGCTCGGTGAGCTGGCGCGGGCCCGCCCGGCCGTGCCCGCGCTCACCGTCCCGGGCCGCCCCGCGCGGCTGCTCTTCGACCTGCGGCTCCGCAAGCGCCCCGGCAAGCCCCCGCCGCTTGAGGACGGCCAGCAGGCGCCCCCGGCGCCCACGGGGGTCTACCAGGCGGAGGCGACCATCGAGGACGCGCACGGGCTGACCCAGCGGGTCACGCTCGCCGGGCTGCGCCCCGACGGACGCGCCCGGACCGTCGCCGTGGACGCCGCCGCACTCGCCGGTCCGGACGGCGCGCCGGCCTACCCGCTGTCGCTGCGCGGCCTGCACTACGTCTACGACGACAACGACAGGTCGGGGCCGCTCGAACTGTCCCTGCTGGGCCTGCGGGGCGAGGGCACGGGCGCGGCGACCGCCCCCGCCGGGGTCCGCTGGAACCTGATGCGGGACCCCGTCCTCGGGGCCGAGACGCCGCGGCTGACCGCCAAGGGCGCGGCGCTGACGCTGCCGATCGCGGCGAGCTCGCCGCTCGGCGGCTGGGACATCGGCACCGGCGAGACCCTGCACGCCATGGTCGCCACGGCGGCGCCGCCGGGCATGCGCCCGCGCAGCGACGAGCACCTCCAGCCCGCGGTGCCGGGCGTCGTCACGAGCGAGGCCGCGCGGCGCGCGCGGGTCGGGGTCGGCGGCACGCTGACGCTCGACACCGCCGACGGCGCCCAGCCCGTCAAGGTGATCGGGATCGTCCGGGCGCTGCCGGGCACGCCGCCCGACCGCCCCGGCGTGCTGGTGGACCTGCCGACGCTGACCGAGTCGCGGCTCGCCGCCGCGAGCGCCGCGCCGGGCAGCACCGACCCGGGCGAGTGGTGGGCGAGTGTGCGCGGCGCCCGCACCGCGCCCGCGGCACAGGCGATGACCGACCATCCCGCCTGGGGCACGGTCAGCGGCGACCGCGCCGCGCTGCGCTCCCGGCTGCGGGACGCGCCGCTCGGCGCCGCGCTCCAGGGCGCGCTCGTGCTCGGCTTCGGCGCCGCGCTGGTCTTCGCCGTGATCGCGTTCGCGGTGAACGCGGCGGTGTCGGTGCGGGAGCGGGCGCGCGAGTTCGCCGTCCTGCGGGTGCTCGGCGTCCATCCCCGGCAGATGACCGGGATGCTGGCCGTCGAGCAGGCGTTCCTGGTCGCGATCGGGCTGGTCGGCGGACTGGCGCTCGGCCTGGTCGTCGCGCGGCTGGTGATCCCGCACATCGTGCTCAGCGTGCAGGCGGCGCCGCCGTACCCGCCCGCCGAGCTGATCGTCCAGTGGCCCGTGGTGCTGGCGATGCTCGCCGGGGTCGCCGCCGTGTTCGGCCTGGTGCTGCCGCTGGTGATCCGGATGCTGCGGCGCCGCGACCCCGGGGCCGGGCTGCGCGCCGGGGAGGACCGATGAACCGTCCCCTGAACCGGCCCTGGCTGCGGCTCGCCCGCGCGCAGTGGCCGCCGATCGCCGCCGTGGCCGTGCTGACGCTGGTCACCGCGCTGCTCGCCGTGACCGTCCCGGCCCGGGTGGCGGGCGGCTACGACCGCGCCGCGCGGGCGACGGTGGCGGGCGCCGACGTCCGGGTCGAGGGACGCCAGGACGCCGCCACCGTCGCCCGCTACCTCCCGCTGTCGGACGATGTGTCCGTGCGGTCGGCGACCTGGTACGGGATCCTCCCGCGGCACCTGAGCGACGCCGTCGGCCCGCCGGAGCCCTACGTCACCACCACCGAGAACCGGATCGGCGGGGAGTTCCTCGAACCGCGCCTGGTGACGCTGGCGTGGGATCCGGGCGCGACCAGGCGCGTCCGGTTCGTCGCCGGCGTGCCGCCGCAGGACATGCCCTCCGACTCCACCCCCGACCACGGACGCGCCGTCCAGATCGCCCTGCCCAAGCCGTACGCGGACAAGTTCGGCTACCGGGTCGGGACGGCGCTGCCGCTCGGCGACCTCCGGGCGACGGTCAGCGGGATCTACGTGCCGCGCGACGCCGCCGACCCGTACTGGGCGACGCGCGCCGACCTGCTCCGCGTCCGGACGGAGCTGCGCGGCGAGGGCGTCCGCGTCCACACCGGCGCGGCGCTGCTCAGCGGCGGCGGGTACTGGCGGATCGCGCACGGCGCGCCCGACCGGCGGCTGTTCGTCACCTGGCGGTTCCCCCTCAAACCGGACGGTATCGACTCCGCGCGCGTGTCCGGGCTGGCCGGCGACATCGAGGCGTACCACGTGGCCGTCAAGGGCCGCACCGACCTGTTCGAATGCGCGGTCGCCACCGAGCTGGACGCCCCGCTCAAGGCCTACGGGGGCCAGCTCCGATCGGCGAAGGCGGTGAACGGGCTGACGCTCAGCGGCGTCGCCGCGATCGCGGCGGGCGTGCTGCTGCTCGGCGCCGGTCTGCTCGGACGCAGGCTGAGGCCCGCGCTGGTCACGATGCGGGCGCGCGGAGCGTCGCTCCGGCAGCTCGCCGGGCCCGCGTGCGGGCTGCTCGCGCTCGCGGTGCTGCCCGCCGCCGCGCTCGGCGCCGGGCTCGGCCTCCTCCTCGGCACCGGCCCGCCGCAGGCGCTGTCGGCCTACGCGGCGGGCGGGCTGGTCGTCCTCGTCCTCGTGCTGCCGGTCGCCGTGATCGTGCGCGAGTTCGGCGGCGCCACCCAGATCACCGCCGGGCGCGACGACCTCGTCGGCGCGCGCCCGTCGCGGCGGCGGCTCGTGCTGGAGGGGCTGCTGATCGTCCTCGCGGTGACCGGGGTCGTGCTGCTGCGCGAGCGCGGCGCGGGCGCGGGCGGCGACCCGCTGATCGCCGCCGTCCCGGTGCTGCTCGGGGCGGCGTGCGGGGTGGTCGTGCTGCGCGTCTACCCCTACCTGCTGGCCGGGCTCGGACGGGCGCTGCGGCGCGGCTCGGGCGCGGTCGCCTTCATCGGCGTCGCCCGCGCGTCCCGGCAGAACGTCGTCAGCGCGCTGCCGATGGTCGTGCTGCTGCTCGCCGCCGCCGTCGCCGGGTTCGCCGGGAGCGTCGAGGCCGCGCTGGACCGCGGCCACGACCGCGCCGCGTGGGCGGCGGTCGGCGCCGACGCCCGGATCTCCGCCGAGCTGCTCGACCAGAAGGCCGTCGACCGCGTCCGCGCGGTGCCCGGCGTGAAGGACGCGGTCCCGGCGCGGGTGGTGCGGGCGGTGCGGCCCGCCTCCGGACCCGCCCGGGTCACGCTCATCGCCGTCGACCTGGACGCCTACCAGCGGATCTCGCCCGGCCGCCTCCCGGCGCACCCGCGCGGCGCGCTGCTGTCCCCGGCCGCCGCCCGCGAGCTCGGCATGAGGCCGATGACGCTGAGCAGCCCCAACTTCCCGGAGATCCGGGTCGAGCCGTCCGGCCGGATCGAGGACTTCCCCGGCGAGCAGCACGGCGGCTCGTTCGTCGTCGTCCCGTTCCGGTCGCTGACCGGCACCGAGAAGGTGCCGAGCACGGTGTTCGTGCGCGGCGAGCCCGGTGAGGCCGCGCTGCGCGGCGCGCTGGAGGCGTCGCTGCCGCCGGGCACCATGGGCGGCGACCCGTACAAGAAGGTCGAGATCCGGCGGGACGTGTTGCGCGGCATGACGCGGGCGCCGATGGTCCGCGTCGTCCAGGACTCCTTCCGGGACGCCGCGCTCATCGGCGGCGCCTACGGGCTGCTCGCCGTCCTGCTGGTGCTGGTCGTGGAGGCCCGCGCCCGGGGCCGGGGCCTCGCGCACCTCCAGGTGCTCGGGCTGACCCGGCGGCAGAGCAGGCGGCTGGCGCTGGTCGAGATCGGTCCCGTGCTGCTGTGCGCGGTCGGCGCCGGGTGGGCGCTCGGGCTGGTGCTGCCCGGCGTCACCGGACCCGTCGTCGACCTGCGCCCCTACACCGGCGGCTTCGCCGTCTCCAACCACGCGGTGGACCCGGCGGCGCTGCCCGCCCTGCTGGCCGCGCTGCTGCTGGCCGCCGCGGCGGCGGTGGCGATCGACCGCGCCTTCGACACCCGGCACGACCTCGCCGCCGTCCTGCGGACGGGCGACTGATGAGGAGGGGCACCCGATCATGAGCCCTGGAAGGGCCGCCGCGCCCGACCTCGCCGAGCTGGAGCGCCGCGCCGCCGAACGCGGGCCCGCGTTCGGCGAGGGCGCCCACATCGTCTGCGACAACCTGGTGCGCATCTACAAGACCGACGGCGTCGAGGTCGTCGCGTTGCAGGGCCTGGACCTGCTCGTCGATCCCGGGGAGCTGGTCGCCATCGTCGGCGCGTCCGGGTCGGGCAAGTCCACGCTGCTCAACATCCTGTCGGGGCTGGACGTGCCGACCGCCGGGGTCGCCCGCGTCGCCGGGTCGGACCTGCTGACGATGGCGTCCAAGGAGCGGCTGCGGTTCCGCCGCGAGCAGGTCGGGTTCATCTGGCAGCAGACCGAGCGGAACCTGCTGCCCTACCTGACCGCCGCGCAGAACGTCGAGCTGCCGATGCGGTTCGCCGGACGGGCCCGGCGCGCCCGCGTCTCCCGCGCGTCGGAGCTGCTCGGCATGCTCGGTGTCGGCGACTGCGCCGGACGGCGTCCCGCCGAGCTGTCGGGCGGGCAGCAGCAGCGCGTCGCGATCGCGGTCGCCGTGGCGAACGAGCCGCACGTCGTGCTCGCCGACGAGCCGACCGGCGAGCTGGACAGCACCACCGCCGAGGAGGTGTTCGGGGCGCTGCGCCGCGTCAACCGCGAGCTCGGCACCACCACGATCGTCGTGACCCACGACGCCCAGGTCTCCGAGCGCGTCGACCGCACGGTCGGGATCCGCGACGGCCGCACCAGCAGCGAGGTCCGCCGCCGCGACGAGGCCGACGGGACGCGGGTCAGCGAGGAGTACGCCGTCCTCGACCGCGCCGGGCGCGTCCAGCTCCCGCGCGCGTTCACGCAGGCCCTCGACATGCGCGACCGCGTCCGCCTCGCGCTGGAGAGCGACCACGTCGGCGTCTGGCCGGACCGGAGCACGGGCCGGAGCACGGGCCGGAGCACCGAGCGGACCGAGGAGGGCGAATGACCGACCCGATGGTCGTCGTCGAGGACCTGAGCAAGACCTACCGCACGGGGAGGAACGAGGTCCACGCGCTGCGCGGGGCGAGCTTCACCGCCTCGCCCGGCGAGCTGGTCGCGATCAAGGGACGCTCCGGGTCCGGCAAGACGACCCTGCTCAACCTGATCGGCGGTCTCGACACGCCCGACGGCGGCACCGTCCGCGTGGACGGGAGGGAGGTCGCCGCGCTCTCCGAGGACGCCCTGCTCGCGCTGCGCCGCGACGCGATCGGGTTCGTGTTCCAGTCGCACGGGCTGATCCCCGTGCTGTCGGCGGCCGAGAACGTCGAGGTGCCGCTGCGGCTGGCGCGCACGCCGCCCGCCGAGCGCGACGAGCGGGTCCGCGTGCTGCTCGGCCTCGTCGGGCTCGCCGACCACGCCGCGCAGCGCCCCTACGAGCTGTCGGGCGGGCAGCGCCAGCGCGTCGCCATCGCCCGCGCGCTCGCCAACCGGCCCCGGCTCGTCCTCGCCGACGAGCCCACCGGCCAGCTCGACTCCGAGACCGCAGCCGCGATCATGCCGCTGCTGCACGCGCTGGTCGCCAGCGAGGGCGTGACCGTGCTGGTCGCCACCCACGACCCGGCGCTGCTGTCGGAGGCCGACCGCGTCCTGAACCTGGCGGACGGCGCGATCACCGAGACCCCGGTCCCGACCGGCTGATCTTGGGTAGGACCCGGGACGTCGCCGCGAGGAGGGGGAGCCGATGCCGACGGTCGTGCTGGTGGGGACGCTCGACACCAAGGGCGCCGAGTACGGGTGGCTGCGCGGGCGGCTGCGCGGCCTCGGCTGCGAGGCCGTCGTGGTCGACGCGGGCACCGGGCCGCCGGGGATCGACCCGGACGTGCCCGCCGAGCGGGTCGCGCGGGAGGGCGGCGCGTCCCTGGAGGCGCTGCGCGAGGCGGGCGACCGCGGCGCGGCCGTGACGGCGATGGGCGAGGGGGCGGCCGCCGTGCTCGCCGAACTGCACGCCGCCGGACGGGTCGACGCCGTCCTCGCGGTGGGCGGCAGCGGCGGGTCCTCGATCGCGGCGCGCGCCGTCCGGGACCTGCCGATCGGGCTGCCCAAGCTGATCGTGTCCACGATGGCGTCCGGGGACGTCACCCCGTACGTGGGCGCCAAGGACGTGACGCTCACCTACAGCGTCGTGGACATCGCGGGCGTCAACCGGGTGTCGCGGCTCATCCTCGGCAACGCCGCCGCCGCGGTGGCCGGGATGGCGCACGCCCAGGCCGGGTCGGGGGCCGAGCCGGAGGAGGACGGGCGGCCGCTGGTCGCCGCCTCGATGTTCGGCGTCACGACCCCGGCCGTGGACGCGGCGCGCGAGCGCCTGGAGCGGCTCGGCTACGAGGTGCTGGTCTTCCACGCGACCGGCGCGGGCGGACGGGCGCTGGAGGGCCTCGCCGCGAGCGGGCTCCTCGCGGGCGTCCTCGACCTGACCACGACGGAGCTGGCCGACGACCTGGTCGGCGGGGTCCTGTCGGCGGGCCCCAACCGGCTGACGGCGGCCGGGCGGCGCGGGATCCCGCAGGTCGTGGCGCCGGGCGCGCTCGACATGGTCAACTTCGGGCCGCGCGACACCGTCCCGGAGCGGTTCGCGGGCCGCAACCTCTACGTCCACAACCCGACCGTCACGCTGATGCGGACCACGGCCGAGGAGATGGCGGAGCTCGGCCGCCGGGTCGCCGCCAAGGTCGCGGCCGCGACCGGCCCCGCCGCGCTGCTGGTCCCGCTGCGCGGGGTGTCGGCGCTGGACGCGCCGGGCATGCCGTTCGAGGACGCGGCGGCCGACGCGGCGTGCTTCGCCGCGCTCGGCGGGGAGCCGCTCGACCTGCACGTCAACGATCCGGAGTTCGGCCGGGCGGCGGCCGAGCGGCTGCACGCGATGATCTCGGGGGGAGCGGCATGAAGCGCGAGAGCGTCCTGGCGCGGCTGCGCGCCGCCGTCGCGGCGGGCGAGCCGGTCGTCGGCGCGGGCGCGGGCACGGGCCTGTCGGCCAAGTGCGCCGAGTCCGGCGGCGTCGATCTGATCATCATCTACAACTCGGGCCGGTACCGGATGGCGGGGCGCGGGTCGCTCGCCGGGCTGCTGCCCTACGGCGACGCGAACCAGATCGTCGTGGACATGGCCGCGGAGGTGCTGCCGGTCGTGCGGGACACGCCCGTCCTCGCCGGTGTCTGCGGCACGGACCCGTTCCGCCTCATGCCCGTCTTCCTCGACCAGTTGAAGGCGATGGGCTTCGCGGGCGTGCAGAACTTCCCGACCGTCGGCCTCTACGACGGGGTGTTCCGGCAGAACCTCGAAGAGACCGGGATGGGCTACGGCCTGGAGGTCGAGATGGTCCGCCTCGCCCGCGAGCGCGACCTGGTCACCGCGCCCTACGTGTTCGACGAGGACCAGGCGCGGGCGATGGCGGAGGCGGGCGCCGACGTCCTGGTCCCGCACGTCGGGCTGACCGCCAAGGGCAGCATCGGCGCGGGCACCGCGCTCACGCTGGACGAGGCGGTCGCGCGGGTGCAGGCCATGCGGGACGCGGCGCACGCCGTCCGCCCGGAGGTGCTGGTGCTGTGCCACGGCGGCCCCATCGCCGAACCCGAGGACGCCGCCTACGTGCTGGCGCGCACCGAGGGCGTCGTCGGGTTCTTCGGCGCCTCCTCGGTCGAGCGGCTGCCGACCGAGCGCGCGATCACCGCGCAGGCGGCCGCGTTCAAGAACCTCCCCCTCTCCGGCGACGAGGAGTCCTGATGCTGCTGACGCCCGGCGACGTGGCCACGATGACCTTCGACTGGGGGTCGATCAAATGGTTCGTCACCCCGACCGGCGTGCCCGGCGCGTCCAGCACGTTCGGCGAGGTGATCGTCAACCCGGGCGAGGGGCACGCGCGGCACCGCCACCCGGCCGCCGAGGAGATCATCTACGTGGTGTCCGGCGAGGCGACCCAGATGGTGGACGACGGGGAGCCGTTCACGATCAGGGAGGGCGACGCCGTCCACATCCCGAAGGGCGCCTGGCACTCGACCTACAACGAGACCTGGCGCCCGCTCCGGCTGATCGTCACCTACACGCCGGGCGGTGAGGAGAAGGCGCTCGAAGCGGCGCCGGACCACCGCCGCCACGACGCCGGAACGACCCCCCGGTGGCGCCGCGCGTGACCCGCCGGCCGTGTCTAGGCGTGTGACCAGCCGTCGAGCCCCTCGCCGGTCAGCAGCACGTCGAACGCGGCGTCGGCGGCGCCGGTCAGCGGGCTCAGCGGCCCGAGCGCCGAGGTCACCAGGGGCGGCGGGTCGCTCCGCCGGTGCCGCATCAGGGCCGCCGCGTAGCCGTCCGCGAGCGCGTTCGGCACCGTCACCGCGAGGTCGACGGCCAGGCCGGACAGCGTCACCATGCCGGGGTCCAGCGCGTTGACGAGGGCTCCGGCGCCGCGTCCGAGGGCCCGCGCGGCGGCGGTGACGGCCTCCCGCGCGGCCGGGTCGGTCCGCGCCGCCTTGATGATCTGGTCGGCCGCCGCGCGCGGGTCGCGCGGCGGGCGGCGGCCGAGCGCGCGCGCCATGGCCCGCCCGTCGACCTCCAGGTCCCAGCAGCCGCGCGCCCCGCACGGGCACTCCAGCGCGGGATCGCCGAAGGGCATGTGGCCGAACTCGCCGCCCGCGCCGGTCGCGCCGTCCATCGGGCGCCCGTCCACGACGAGGACGCCGCCCACCCCGACCTCGACCGACAGGTGCAGCACGACGCGCGCGCCCGCGCCCGCCCCGCGCCGCGCCTCGGCCAGCCCGGCGAGCGAGGCGTCGTTGCCGACCAGCACCGCGACGCCCGGCGGCGCCAGCCGCGCGAGGTCGACGTCGCGCCACCCGAGCCCCGACGCCTGGACGACCGTCGTCCCCTGCACGATCCCCGCGACCGACACCGACACCGCGCGGACCCGCCGCCCGTAGCGGTCGTGCACGTCCCGCACCCGCTCGGCGACCAGGTCGAGCACGTCCACCCGCCGGGTGTGCGTGCCCGAGGACGACTCGACGACGACGCCGCCGAGTTCGACGCACGCCACCCACCACCGCTCGTGGCTGATGTCGACCGCGCACACCAGCGGCCCGCCCGGATGCGCCCGCAGCGCGGGGGAGGGGCGGCCGCGCCCGCCGGTCCGCGCGGGGGCGGCCTCCTCCAGCAGCCGCGCCGCCTTGAGCCGCGCGGTGATCTCGGTGGCCGACCCGCTGCTCAGACCGAGCGCGCGCGCCGCGTCCGCCCGCGTCACCGAGGGGTGGACGTGGACGTGCCGCAGCACCGCCAGCGCCCCCTGGTTCCGCAACGCGCGGGCTGAGTGCGCGTGGGCGGAGTTCGCGTGCGCGGAGGGCGCGCGGGCCGGCCGCGCCCCCTGGTCGGGGTGCGGCGCCCACGCCGGATCATCACCTCCGCGCCACGCGTCCTTCGTCTGCATAGTGACATCCTTGCTGGTCAGGGCTTATCCTCGCGGTCCGAGGATATTCTCCGACCCACGAGGGAGAGCCATGCGTATCCGGATCGAGACCCGAACCAAGACGCGAACTCGGACCCGAACCGCCCGCCACGACGGAAGGCCCGCGTCATGAGCCCCCGGTCATGACGCCCACCGCGACCCCCACCGCGCGGGGCACGGCGCGCACGGCCGGGACCCTCGGCCTCTACGCGGCCTTCGGCTGCCTCGGCTACCTGCTCACCGGCATCGGGGCCATCCTTCCGGAACTGCGCGCCGAACGCGGGCTGCCACGCGCCGAGGCCGCGCTCTACTCCTCGGCCTTCGCGCTCGGGCTCGTCGTGGTCGGGCTGGTCGGGCACCGGCTCGCGGTCCGGCTCGGCCGGCACGCGATCCCGACCGCGCTGGCGGCGCTCGTCAGCGGCGCCACCGTGATGGCGGTCAGCGGCGGACGCCTCGGCGTCGGCTTCGGCGCGCTGCTGACCGGCCTCGGCGGCGCCGGGCTCGTGCAGGTGGTGCCGTCCGCGCTGCGCGCCGTCCACGGCGGCGAGGCGACGGTGCCGATCGGCGAGGCGAACGCGGTGTCCAGCGCCGGTTCGGTGCTCGCGCCGCCGATCATCGGGATGGCGCTCGCGCACGGCCTCGGCTGGCGCGCCGCGTTCGCGATCCCGCCGCTGGCGCTCGGCGCGGCGCTGCTGCTGACCCGCTCGGTCGTGATCCCGGCCCAGCCCGCGACGCCCACCGAGGAGGCGAAGGCCCCGACAGAGGCGGCGGACGAACCGGAGCGTCGCCCCCAGGGGGTGTCGTTCTTCGGCCGCTGGTGCGATCTCGTCCTCGCCGTGGGGGTGGAGTTCTGCATGGTCTTCTGGGCCGCGGACTTCCTGCACCACGTCAAGGGGCTCGGCTCCGGCACCGCGACCACGCTGTCGGCGGCGTTCGTGCTCGGCATGGCCTCCGGACGCGTGGCCTCCGGGCCCGTCGTCCGCGCCGTCCGGCGGCCCGACCGGATCCTCGCGCTGGCCGCGCTGCTCGCGCTGGCCGGGTTCGCCGCGCTGTGGACCGTTCCCGCGCCGTTCGCCGTCGCGGGCCTGCTCGTGATGGGGCTCGGCGTGGCGCTGCTCTACCCGGTGATCCTGTCCGAGGCGCTGGCGGCGTGGCCGACGCGTCCCGTCCAGGCGGCGGGACGGTGCGCGCTGGCCTCCGGCGTCGCGATCGGCACGGCGCCGCTGTTCCTCGGCGCGCTCGCCGACGCCACCACGCTCCGCACCGCCGTGTTCGTGGCGCCCGCGCTGCTGCTGATCCTGCTCTCGCGTTGCGGGCGGCGGCTCAGCGCGACGGATTGATCACCGAGACGACATTTTCGTTCGCGGAATGTTCGCCTCGGCGGTGTCGGACGGCGGCCGGGAGGACGCGCTCCGAAGAGAGCCTTCCGGCCGTGAAGGTCGCCATCGTGACCGAGTCGTTCCTGCCCCGGGTCAACGGGGTGACGGGTTCGGTCTGCCGCGTTCTCGAACACCTCGCCGCCCATGGCCACGAGGCCCTCGTGGTCGCTCCCGGGCCTGCCCCGAGCTCCTACGCGGGCGCGCGCGTCGCGCCCGTGCGGGGCATGGCCCTGCCCTGCTACCCGACGTTCGCCGTGGGGGTGCCGACCAGGCGCGTCACCGCGATCCTGCGCGACTTCGGGCCCGACGTCGTCCATCTCGCCTCGCCGCTCGTACTCGGCGCGTCCGGGCTCGCCGCCGCGAACCGGCTCGGCGTGCCCGCCGCCGCGGTCTTCCAGACCGATGTCGCCGGGTTCGCCCGCCGGTACGGGCTGCGCGGCGCCGATCCGATCATCTGGTGGTGGCTGCGCCGCCTGCACGGCCGCGCCGCGCTGACGCTCGCGCCGTCCACGCCCGTCCTCGCGGAGCTGGAGCGGCGGGGCGTCCCGCGCCTGGCCCGCTGGGGGCGGGGCGTGGACCGCGCCCGCTTCCACCCCTCGCACCGCTCGGCGGAGGTGCGGGCCCGCCTGGCACCCGACGGCGTCGCGCTCGTCGGCTATGTCGGACGCCTCGCCGCCGAGAAGCGCCCCGGCCTGCTCACCCGGCTCGTCGGCATCCCCGGCGCCCGGCTGGTCGTGGTCGGGGACGGCCCGGAGGAGGGGCGCCTGCGCCGCCTCATGCCCGACGCGGTCTTCACCGGGTTCCGCACCGGGACGGAGCTGTCGGAGCTGGTCGCCTCGCTCGACGTGTTCGTGCACACCGGCGCCGACGACACGTTCTGCCAGGCCGTCCAGGAGGGCCTGGCCTCGGGCGTGCCGGTGGTCGCCGCGGCGGCCGGCGGTCCGCTGGACCTCGTCCGGCCGGGGGTGAACGGCCTGCTGTACGCGCCGGACGACGGCGGGGAGCTGCGCGCGGCCGTCGCCACGCTCGTGGACGACGTCCGGACGCGGCGGCGCATGGCCGTCCAGGCGGCGGAGTCGGTGCGCGGACGCGACTGGGAGACCGTGTGCGGGGAGCTGATGGGCCACTACCGGGACCTCGTCCACGGCGCCGCCGACCGCCCGGCCGAGAGCGCCGCCTGATGGGCGCGTTCCCGTTCGTCGTGTCGATCCACGACGTCGCGCCGTCCACCGCCGAGCCCACCGCCCGGTGGCTCGCCGACCTGGACGAGCGCGGCGTCCCGTGCACGCTCCTGGTGATCCCCGGGCCGTTCGGCGGCGGCGCGGCGCTGCCGCACGACGGCCCGCTCGTCGCGTTCCTGCACGCCGCCGCGCTGCGCGGGCACGAGCTCGCCCTGCACGGCTACGCGCACGAGGGCGTCCCCGGCGGGCCGCTCTGGCGGCGCGGCGTCAACCAGGCCCTCGCCCGGGGCGCCGGGGAGTTCTGGTCGCTGACCGCGCACCAGGCCGCCGGACGGCTCCGCGCCGGACGCGCCCTGCTCGCCGAGGCCGGGATCGAGGTCACCGGGTTCACACCGCCCGGCTGGCTCGCGTCCCCCGGCACCCGCCGCGCGCTGGCCGCGCTCGGGTTCACCTACTGGACGAGCCAGCTCGGCGTCCACCACCTGCCCGGCGGACCGGTGCGGCGCATGCCCGCGCTGTCGCACCGCCCGGGTGGGAGGGGGGAGCGGACGGGCGCCCGCGTCATGACCGGCGCGGCCCGCGCGTTCGCCCGGACGCGGACGCCGTTCCGCATCGCGCTCCACCCGGCCGACCTCACCCGGCCCGGCCTGCGCCGCGCCACGCTCGCCGCCGTCGACGCGGCGGTCGCGGCGGGCGGCCGCGCCGTCACCTACGAGACGCTGGTGGGCCGTTGAGGATCGTCCAGCTCGCCAACCTCTACAGCCCCGTCTCCGGCGGCCTCCGCACGGCCGTCGACATGCTCGGCGCGGGCTACGCGGCGGCCGGGCACGAGCGCGCCCTCGTCGTCCCCGGCCCCGCCTACACGCGCCGCGAGACCGCGAACGGGCAGGTCGTCACCGTGCCGGGGCCGTCGGTCGCGCCCGGGTACCGGCTCGTGCTCGACCCGCGCCCGGTGCTGCGTGTCCTCGGCCGCCTGCGCCCGGACGTCATCGAGGTGTCCGACAAGGCGACGCTGACGGTCGCGGCCCGCTGGGCGCGGAAGCGCGGCGTCCGGACCGTCCTGTTCTCCCACGAGCGCCTCGACGCGATCCTCGCGCCGCGCGTCCCCGCCCGGTTCCCGCTGGCCGCCGCCACCGACCGCTGGAACCGGCGGCTCGCCGCCTCCTTCGACGCGATCGTGGTGACCTCGGCGTTCGCCGCCGCCGAGTTCGCCCGGGTCGGCGCCCCGGCGCTGCACCGCGTCCCGCTGGGCGTGGACCTGACGACGTTCCGGCCCGTCCCGCACGCCTTCACCGGACGCCCGGTGCGGCTGGTCCACCTGGGGCGGCTGTCGTCGGAGAAGCGCCCCGACCTGGCGATCGGCGCCGCGGCCGAGCTGGTGCGGCGCGGCGTCCCCGTGCGCCTCGACGTCGTCGGCGATGGACCGTGCCGATCCCGGCTGCGCGCCTGGGCCCGCCGCGAGCGGCTCCCGGTCGCCTTCCACGGCCACGTCGACGGCCGCGCCGCCGTCGCCCGCCTCCTCGCGGCGGCCGACGTCGCGCTCGCCACCTGCCCGATCGAGTCGTTCGGCCTGGCCGTCCTGGAGGCGATGGCCTGCGGCACGCCGGTCGTCGCCGCCGACCGGGGCGCCGCGCACGAACTGCTCGCCCCGGGCGCCGGCGCCCGCGCCGCCCCGCACGCCTCGGCGATCGCCGACGGGGTCCAGTCGGTACTGCGCCTGGACCCCGCCCGCCGCCGCGCCGCCGCCCGCGCCCGTGCCGAGCGCTACCCGTGGGCGACCACGATCGCGGGCATGCTGGACGTCCTCGCCGCCGCCCGGGAGCCCGCGGCTACTCCTTGAACGAGCAGTCCTGCGGCAGGTCCGGCGGCTGGAAGTCGCCCTTGGGCAGCTCCAGCGGCGCGTCCTTCACCGTGTAGCCCTTCAGCCATTTCCCGAAAGGCCCGGAGCTGTTCGCGCTGTGCGGCGCGGGACCGCTGCCCATTTGCAGGCACTGCGGCAGGGTGACGCCCCACGAGAACCCCATCCGGTCGTACTTGTGGCCGAGCGGCGACTGGTAGAAGGTGAAGTTCGCGCGCCTCTCGTTCGCGGGAACATTGTCCTGCCGGATCCCCGAGACGATCGCGATGGGCCCCGTCGCCATCAGATAGTCGACCTTGATGGTTCCGTAGTGGTGCTTGTCCGGCCCGCCGGGGACGTCCGGGGAGTAATGGTCGTACTTCACGGTTCCGCGCGCGGCCCCGAGCACCATCTTCCCGCCGACCATCTTCCACGGCCCGCCGTGCGCGTCCACCGTGAACCGCCGGTACGGGTACTCCGGGTCGGCGGGGAACTTCAGCCACGCGTCGCCGGTGACATGCGATTCCCTGACCGGCTCCCGGCCCTTGTCCTGAGCCATCGCGCTTCCGGTGCCGGCCAGCCCGGCGGCGGCGAGCGCCGCCGCCCCGGCCACGAGAACGCGTCGTCCGTGCGCCATTCTGGGTCTCCTTGAGAACTGGGGAAGCGGGCGGTTTCCACCCGCCCCCACAACCTCGCAGCGAGCACCCCTCGCGTTCTTCCCCCGCGTGACCGAACCCGGTGCCCCGCGCGGGGGAGAGCCGGTTCTCAGCCGTCCCCAGACCGGGTGACCTTTCCCCGGACATAGACCCATTCGCCGTCATGCCGCGCGAACCGGCTGACCTCGTGCAGTTCCCCGGTCTCGAACCCGGCCGCGTAATGGGCGCGGAACTCGACCGTCCCCCGCTCGTCTTCGGGCCCGCCGTCCTCGGTCCGGACGATCTCCAGCCGCACCCACCGCGTCCCGGCCGCGAACTCGACCCGCTCCGGCCGCGTGGCCGGATGCCAGCTCCGCAGCAGGTACGCCTCGTCCTGCCGGGCGAACGCGCTGAACCGCGACCGCATCAGCTCCTCGGCGGTCCCGGCCCGCGCCTCGCCCCGATGCAGCCGCCCGCAGCACTCCCGGTAACGGACGCCGCGTCCGCAGAAACAATGAGCCACCCGACGATTCTGCCCCGCCGCCGGCTACCGGGGGACGTAGAGGCGGACGTCGTCGACGTCGGCCGTCCCCTCGTAGTAGTTCAGGTGCGGGTCGCCGATGATGAAGGAGTCGGGGTAGGCCGACCCCTTGGGCCAGGAGTGCTCGGTCGTGTACGTCCCGGCCGGGCCCCGGTGCACGAGCCTGCGGTCGAACCGGCCGTCGTACTCGCCGGGCGTCTGGTTGTAGTGCCAGATCGGCCGCCCGTCCTCCACGAAGTCGTGGTGGACGCGCAGCGTCGCCTGCCCGATGTGCAGGAAGGGCCCGCTCATCTCAAGGGTGTAGCCGGTGCGGCCGCGTTCCACGGCGAACCGGTAGGCGGCCTTCGGCATCAGTTGCGGCTGGAGTTCCGCGCTGGTCAGATGGCCCTCGAACCGGTTCCCGGGCCCGTAGGGCTTGTCCATCGAGACGTTTCCGCAGCGGGTCTTGATGTAGTACTCGTTGCTGATGTTGTTGTTGGCCGTCTCGCGGAACAGGTCGCCGCGCGGGAAGAGGGCGTTGACGCCGTTGAAGGTGCCCTCGAACGTCCGGTAGATCCGCCGGGTCTTCGGATCGCACGTCCCGGCGTTCTTCCAGCGGGCGTCGTCGCTGTAGTAGCCGTCCATGATGACCTTGCGCCGGAAGTGGATGCCGGGATTGCCGTGCGGCGCGGGCGTCGCGTAGTCGAGGATCGTCAGGTAGTAGAACCCGTTCTCACGGGTGACGTCGGGATAGTCGCAGCGCTCCTTGCCGGGCAGCGCCCCCTGGAACGTCCAGGGATAGCGGGTCTTGCAGGGCTCCTTGGTGTAGCCGTTGTGCCTGCCGCCGTAGTCGAAGGTGCCGTGCCGCTTCCCGCCGAACCCGAGGCCGCGCAGCGTCATCTCCACGCGGTAGCGCGGCGGCAGCGGACGCGTCGGGCGGATCAGCACCCCCGCGTCCCAGCTCGGCTCGGAGATCCGGCCGACCCGCTGCCCGCCCGGGAGGCGCGCGGTCGACAGCCCCGGGCGCGAGTCGGGGCGGCCGTCGCGGTCCTTGTCGACGGCGGCGATCTCGGCGGTGAGCCATCCGCCGCGTCCGAACGCGACCCGCTTGCGGAACACGTTCAGCGTCGCCAGCCGCCGCGCGAACAATGGCCCGCTGATCTTCCGCCACGCCTCGCCGTCGTCGTCGAAGGCGTCGACGTTCCACGGGCTGCGCCGCCCCTGCGGGTCCAGGCGCCAGGGGGCGCCGTCGATCCTCAGCGGGCGGTCGAAGTCCTCCTGGTCGACCAGCACCCAGCCGCCGGTCGAGGCCGTTCCCGCGGCGACGGGCCAGGCGGTCGAGGCGGCCGCCGCGACGGCGGTCCCCGCGATCGCCAGCGCGACCTTCCCGTGTCCCCTCAAGACGCCCCTCCCACCGCCGCGGATCCTGCGAGGGAAACCTACGGTTCACACGCCGCGGGCGCCCCGCCGCTGCGCCCGCCTTCAGGCGTTCTTGCCCTGTTCTTGGCCGATTCCGGGGGAGCGCAGGAACAGCCCGAGCGCCCACCGTCCGGACCAGCGGTAACCCGCCAAACCGCCTCGCGACCTAGAACTGGAGCAGGGTTCCCAGGGGGAGGATCGGCAGATTCCCGTTGGGCGCCTCGATGACGTAGGAGAACGGGAAACCGGGGTCGTAGCGCTGGCAGGAGGCCGGCTCCAGCATGCACGGCTGTCCCGTGAACCCGTGCAGGAGCCTCCCGGCGGAATCGAAGAACAACAGGTCCGTGGTGAACGTGTAGCCCGCGATGATGTGGAATCCATAATTCGGGACCGCGTATCGGTACAGCATTCCGTCCCGCCCGCCGAGGTCGCCCCTCGTCCAGCCGATCATTCCCAGGGACGTCTTCCGGGGCGTGTCCGCGAGCGCCATGCGGTAGGCGCGGCCCCCGACCCCGACCGCGACCGTGGCGGCCTCGGAGGGGTCGAGCCGTCCCGAGGGCGTCTCGTCCTTCGGCGCGATCCTCGCGCCGCCGCCCCGCACGGTCTCCGCCTGCGGGCTTCCCGCGCAGTCCTGCGCGACCCGGTCCGCCCGCACGACCCGCACCGTGGACGCGCCGCGCCGCACGGTCACCCGCACCGCCCCCGCCGTCACGTAGGTGACGGACGGGCCGTCCGAGCAGACGGCGACGCTCGCCCGCCCCTTGACGAGGAACCTCTGCTCGCCGAGCTGCCCGTCCCGCGACAGCCCGATGACCATCGTGTCCTCGCTCTTCTCCTTGAGCCCCCCTTCGATGCCGAACCGGCCGATCGGCGTCGCGATGCTGCCGCCCACCTTCACGGCGAACAACCCGTCCTGGTCGATGCTGAACACCAGCGGCAGCATCGGCGGCTGATAGGTCGCCCCGCCGACGAAACCGCACCCGCCCAGCAACAGCAGCAGCGGAACCAGCCTGCTGAGAAGAATCATGTCCACCCCGCGCGAGTCGGAGGCGGGGGACGTCAGAACTGCGACGCGCGCCGTCCGCGCACGAGTTCACCCGTGACCACCATGGGCCACCATCAGCGAACCCTCTGTACAAACCGGCGTTCGCCCCTCTCGGCCGTCCAGCTCGGTAATCTGTTGCGATATGTCGGAAACCCGCCATGGCGCCCTGATGCCGCTGGTCCACCGCGAGCGCGTGGACCGGCACGATCATCCGCACCACCAGCTCGTCTACCCGAGCCACGGCATCCTCCAGGTCTCCACGGACGAGGGCCGCTGGGTCGTCCCGCCGCACCGCGCGGTCTGGCTCCCCGCCGGGGTCGCGCACGCCCACCAGGCGCACGGCACGACCGATGGCGGACGCAGGTCCGCCTGCACCACGCCCTGATCCTCCTCGCGACCGGCGCGTCGGTGACCACCGTCGCCGCCGCCTGCGGCTACGCCGGGCCGAGCGCGTTCATCGAGGCGTTCCGCAACGCCTTCGGCGCGACCCCGGGCCGCTTCGCCGCCCGCCCCTGAAACCGCCGCCCGCGGTGCGAGGTTGCTCACCGGCGGGCGCGGTTCGGCTTACCGGGTATCCCGCGGGCGGGCGAGGGCCTGATATCCCTCGAACCATGACCGCCGCGGGGCCACGTGTCGACGCACCGCCCAGAGCACCGGGCGCCCACCCCCTGTTCGGACATCTCAAGCCGCTGCTCCTCGACCCGCTCGGCCTGCTGGCGGCGCTGCCGCACCTCGGCGACGTCGTCGAGCTGCGGTTCGGCCGGACGCCGACCTACGTGGTGTGCTCCCCGGAGGCGGCCCAGCAGGTCCTCCGCAACCCCGACCGGGCCTTCGACAAAGGCGGCACGTTCTACGAGAACGTGCGGTCCTTGGTCGGCGACGGCATGGCCACCTGCCCCCTGGCCGAGCACAAACGGCTGCGCCGCCTCGCCCAGCCCGCCTTCCGGACCGACCGGATGTCCGGCTACGCCCGCACCATCCACGCCCAGGTCGAGGCGGCCACCTCGACCTGGCGGCACGGGCAGGTCCTGGACGCGCTGCCGGAGATGCGCTCGCTCGCCACCCGGACCACCTTCGCGACCATGTTCCGCCGCCGCGAACTCGGCCCCGAGATCGACGGGCTGCGCCGGGCCGTCACCGACTTCGTCGAGCACCAGACCGTTTTGCGGATGGTCGCGCCCATCGTCAACCGCCTGCCCACCGCCCGCAACCACCGCTACCGCGCGAGCGAGGCGAGGCTGCTGCGCTTCCTGGACGGGGAGATCGCCGCCTACCGCGCCGACGGCACCGACCACGGCGACCTGATGTCCATGTTCACCACGTCCCCGGACGGCGACCCGCTGACCGACGCCGAGGTGCGCGACACGGTCATGACCGTCCTCCTCGGCGGGATCACCACGACGGCCGTGAGCCACGCGTGGGCCCTGCACCAACTCTCCCTGGACGCCGCGCTGGACGCCGAGGTCGCCGCCGAGGCCCGCGCCGCCGCCCCGCTCGACACCCCCGACGCGGTGGACCGGCTCCCCCTCACCCGGGGCGTCGTCGCCGAGGTGCTGCGGCACCGCACCGCGGGCTGGATCTTCCCGCGCGTGGCCGTCACCGACACCACCATCGGCTCCCGGCGCGTCCCCGCCGGTGCGCAGGTGCTGCTCAGCCCCTACGTCCTGCACCACCGGCCCGACCTGTTCGCCGCCCCGGACAACTTCGACCCGCGCAGATGGGACGGACGCGACCCGCACCGGACCAAGGGCTGGCTGCCCTTCGGCGCGGGGGAGTCCAAGTGCATCGGCTACGAACTCGCCTTCATGGACCTGACCCTGTCGCTCGCCGACATCGTCCGGTCCTGGCGCCCGCTGCCCTGTCCCACACCTGTCCGTCCGCGCCCGCGGCTCCACCTGGAACCCCACGGCCTCACGCTGCGCCTGGCCGAACGCGACCCGCGCTGACACCAGGACGGCCGGACCGCCCTCGTGTTTCCTGGCAGGGAGCCTTGTGTTCGCTGGGAGTGGGCTGTTGAAACGTGGGCTCAGGTGGGCGGGGGGCCTGAAGGGCGGGTCTGGATTCCCAGCGTTCTCACAGGTTCTCCCAGGGGGCGGCTAGGTGGGTCGGTCACGCTCGGGGGCATGACGAGGATCGCTGTACGCGGGCTGACCAAGCGTTACGGGCCCGACACCGTGGTGGACGATCTGTCGTTCACCGTCGAGCCCGGTCAGGTGACCGGTTTCCTCGGGCCGAACGGGTCCGGGAAGTCCACCACGATGAAGATGATCATGGGGTTGGCGGAGCCGACGCGGGGGACGGCGACGATCGGGGGGCGCCGCTACCGCGACCTTCGCATGCCGTTGGCGGAGGTCGGGGCGCTGCTGGACGCCGGGGCCGTCCACGGCAGCAGGAAGGCGCGCGACCACCTGCTGGCGCTCGCCGTCAGCAACGGGCTCCCGGCGCGCAGGGTGGACGAGGTCCTCGCCCGGACGGGCCTGGAGAGCGTGGCGGGCAAGCGGCCCGGGGGGTTCTCGCTCGGCATGCGGCAGCGGCTCGGCATCTCGGCGGCGCTGCTCGGCGACCCCGGGGTGCTGATCTTCGACGAGCCGGTCAACGGGCTCGACCCGGAGGGGATCCGCTGGATCCGCGACTTCATGCGCTCGCTGGCGGGCGAGGGGCGGGCGGTGCTGGTCTCCAGCCACCTCATGAGCGAGATGGCGCGGACCGCCGACCACCTGGTCGTCATCGGGCGCGGGCGGCTGATCGCCGACACCGGCATGGGCGAGTTCCTGCGCGCCAACGGCGAGGGGACCGTCCTGGTCCGGACGCCGGAGCCGGGGGCGTTCGCGCTCCGGCTGACCGCGGCGGGCGCCACCGTCCGGGACGGGTCGGAGTCCTCGCTCGTCGTCTCCGGCATGTCGGGCGAGGAGATCGGCCGGCTGGCCGCCTACCACGGCGTGGTGCTCAGCGAACTCAGCCCGCAGCAGCCCTCGCTGGAGGACGCCTTCATGGAGCTGACCAAGGACGCCGTCGAGTACCAGGGGGCCGCCGCGTGAGCGCGGACGTGCCCTTCACCCGCACGCTCCAGGCGGAGTGGATCAAGCTGCGCAGCCTGCGCTCCACCTGGTACACGCTGTCCGCGCTGATGGCGGTCGGGATCGGCGTCACGAGCCTGGCGCTGAGCACGGTGGGGCAGGACTACGCGGAGGCGTCCGCCGCCGACCGCCAGGCGTGGGACCCGACCAGCCTCAGCCTGACGACCTACATCATCGGCCAGTTGATCATCGGGGTGCTGGGCATCCTGATCGTCACCTCCGAGTACGCGACCGGGCTCATCGCGACCTCGCTCGGCGCCACGCCGCGCAGGCACCGGGTGCTGGCGGCCAAGGCGGTCATCGCCACCGGGCTGGCGCTGGTGGCGGGGCAGACGCTCATGGTCGCCGCCTTCCTCCTCGGGCAGGCGATGATGGCCGCGCAGGACGTCCCGCACGCGGCGCTCGGCGACGACGGGGTGTTCGCGGCGCTGGCGGGCGGTGGGCTCTACCTGTCGGCGATCGCGCTGCTCGCGGTCGGGCTCGGGGTCATCACGCGGGCCACGGCGGGGGCGCTGGCGACGCTGGTGGCGATCGTGTTCCTGGTCCCGGCCCTGTCCGGGACGTTCCCCTCGTGGATGCACGGCCTCGTCGACATCTGGCCGACCAAGGGCGCGGCCGCCGTCCTGACGACCGTCCCCGATCCGGAGTTCCCGCACCCGTGGCTGAACCTCGGCGGGCTGTGGCTGGCGGTCGCCGCCGTGCTGGCCACCGCGTTCGTGCTGCTGCGGCGCCGCGACGTATGAGCCTCCGTATCCTGGACGGCGTGGAACGCGATGACCTCCCGTGAGGGCGGCGAGCGGCTGCTGGTGGTGGACGACGAGGACACCGTCCGCGAACTGCTCTCCGCGACGCTGCGGTTCGCCGGGTTCCAGGTGGCCTCCGCGGCGACCGGCGCCGAGGCGGTCGCCGCGGCCACCGGGGAGCCCCCCGACCTCCTCCTCCTGGACGTCATGCTCCCCGACATGGACGGCTTCGAGGTCGTCCGGAGACTCGGCCGGCAGGTGCCCGTGCTGTTCCTCACCGCCCGCGACCGGCGCGAAGACAAGATCACCGGGCTGTCCCTGGGCGCCGACGACTACGTGACCAAGCCGTTCGCGCTGGAGGAGCTGATCGCCCGGATCCGCGCGATCCTGCGCCGCACCACCGGCCGCCGGACCGGCGCGCTGACGGTGGGGCCGCTCGCCCTCGACGCCGAGGGCCACCAGGTGACGCGGGCGGGACGCCCGGTCCGCGTCTCGCCCACCGAGTTCCAGCTGCTGCGCTACCTGATGGAGAACGCGGGTCTCGTGGTGTCCAAGGCGCAGATCCTCGACGGCGTGTGGCGCTACGACTTCGGCGGCGACGCCGGGATCGTCGACACCTACATCTCCTACCTGCGCCGCAAGGTCGACACCGGGGAGCCGAGGCTGATCCACACCGTCCACGGCGTCGGGTACGTGCTGCGGGAGCCGCGCCGGTGAGCCGGTTCTCGCTGCGGACGCGGCTGCTGCTGCTCACCACCGGCCTGCTGCTGACCGGACTGACCCTGATCAGCGCGCTCGTGTCCGAGCACCTCCAGCGCTACCAGCTCGGCCGGGTCGACGGGCGGCTGCGCTCGCTCACCTCGCTGATGTCGCAGGTGCCGGGCGGCGAGCCGCCGACCTCGCAGCACCCCTCCGCGCAGACCGCGCTGATCAACCCCGGCCTCGACCTCCTCGGCGCGCCCTACCTGCTGTACCTGGACACGAACGGCCGGGTGAGGGGCACGCTCCAGTCCAGCCGGCTCACCAAGGAGCCCCCGCCGTCCACCGGCGAGCTGCGCGCGGTCCCGGCCGACGGCAGGCCGCGCGGCGTGCGCTCCGCGAACGGCTCGGGCCGCTGGCGGGCCGTCGCCCGCCCGGGGGTCGGCTGGCGCGGGACGGTGATCGCCGCCGCGCCGCTCGCCGATGCCGACGCCACGATCTCCCGGCTCCGGACGAGCAGCCTCGTCACCGGCAGCGCGCTGCTCGCCCTGCTGACGGCGGTCGGCTGGTTCGCGCTCGGCCGCGGGCTGCGCCCGCTGCGCCGCATCGAGCACACGGCCGCCGCGATCGCGGGCGGCGACCTGAGCCGCCGCGTGCCCGGCATCGCGCCGCCCGGCACCGAGATCGGGCACCTCGCGGCGTCGCTGAACACCATGCTCGGCCAGCTCGAACGGGCCTTCGCCGACCGCGCCGCGTCCGAGGCGCGGATGCGCACGTTCCTCTCCGACGTCGGGCACGAGCTGCGCACGCCGCTGTTCGGCATCAAGGGCACGACCGAGCTGTACCGGATGGGCGGGCTGGCCTCACGCGAGGACGTCGACGAGGCGATGCGCCGCATCGGCCACGAGGCCACCCGGCTCTCCGCCCTCACCGAGGACCTGCTGCTGCTCGCCCGGCTGGACGAGGCGCCGCGCGCCCAGCTCGACCCGGCCCCGATGGACCTGCGGACGCTCGCCACCGACGCCCGGCACGGGCTGCGGGCGCTCGACCCGTCCCGCCCGATCGAGCTGACCGGGCCGGACGGCGGACCGCCGGGGCCCGCGCCCGTCCACGCCGACGAGGACCGGCTGCGGCAGGTCGTCACCAACCTCGTCGGCAACGCCGCCGCGCACACGCCGCCGGGCACGCCCGTGCGCATCGGCGTGGGAACGGTGGACGGGCGCGCCGTCCTGGAGGTCGCGGACGAGGGCCCGGGAATCGCGTCCGACCAGGCGGCCCGCGTCTTCGACCGCTTCTACCGGGCCGACCGGTCCCGCAACCACTCCGGCGGCGCCAGCGCGGGACTCGGCCTCGCCATCGCCCGCTCCCTCGCACGCGCGCACGAGGGGGACGTCGAGTTGACCACGGCTCTGGGGGAGGGCGCCCGCTTCCGGCTGACGCTGCCGCTACTGGACCAGGAGGAGGTCAGTCCTCCAGCGTGATCGCGGCCTTCGGGCAGGCCCGCGCGGCCTCCTCGACCTGGGCCCACAGGGCCTCCGGCGGGTTCTCGTCCAGCACGTAGAGGAAGTCGTCATCGCGCACTTCGAAGACCTCCGGCGCCGCGGCCATGCACAACGCGTTGCTCTCGCAGAGGTCAAAGTTCACGGAAATCTTCATGGCCACATTATGCGCCCAAGCGGTGGCACGGGACACACCCGGCGGCGCCCGCGAGAACCGGCCGGTCAGGGCGACAGCAGCCAGCAGTCCCGCAGGTCGTAGAAGACGGCGTCCTCGTCGAAGTGCGCCATCTGCTCGTCGCGCCAGGCCATGTAGTCCGGCGGCATCTTGGTGCGCTCGCCCTCCCGTGCCGCCTCCCTGGAGGTGAAGTAGGCGACGCCGGTGCAGATGCCGTCCGGGTGGACGCAGAACATGCCGCCGAGCATGTCGGGCCGCAGCTTCGCCAGCGTCCGCTCGGCCTCCTCGGGCACGAACGGGCGCACCGCCTCCCGGTCGCGGACGCGCGTCTGGAGGATCTGGACGAACCCGGCGCGGTCGAATCCCTCGCCGTCGGACGCGCCGGGTCCGAACGTCTCCACGTCGGTGCACTCCACGACCGTGACCACGCCCTCGAACAGACCGCGGGTCTGGTCCCACCAGTGCGCCTGCTCGCGCCGCCCGTCGTTGCGCCGGGCCGCCTTCGGCGACGCGAACCGCGTCAGGCCGAGGTAGACGCCGTCGTCGGTCACCCCGCAGGTACTGCCGAGCCAGCCCCGCGCGCCGGGCGAGACCTCCTGGTACCAGCGGTCGGTCGCCTCGCGCAGGGCCGCCGCGTCCCGCGCCCGGCCCTTGGCGACCTGGACGCACATCGCGTGCTTCGCCCTCCACTGGCCGAACACCGTCCACCTCCCTGGTTGGACGCTACCCATCGGGGGGCAAACCGGACGTCATCACCGGTTGAAGATCCCGCCGGGTGCGGCCCGGCGGACGGCCTGCGCCGCGATCGCGAGCACCGCGATGCCGAGGATGACCCACACCCCCGGCCTGTAGGTCGCCAGGTCGGTGGCGGGCGCGATCGTCGCGGTGACGATCGCCAGGCCGAACGCGCCGCCGATCTGGAGCGAGCTGTTGAGCAGCCCGGCGGCGACGCCCTGCTCCTCGTCCGGGACGCCGCTGGTCCCGGCGACCATCAGCGACGCGAACGTGAGCGCGAAGCCGACGCCCCACAGCAGCGACACCGGCATGAGGACCGTCCACAGGTCCGGGTCCTCGCCGATGCGGAGCATCAGCAGGTAGCACGGGACGAACGACACGAGACCGACCATCGCGACGGTGGTGACGCCGAACCGGTCCATCATCGCGCCGAGCTTCGGGCCGATGACGACCACCATCAGGCCCGCGGGCAGCAGCACCAGCGCGAACTGCCACGGCTCCCACCCGTTGAGCGTCTGGAGGTACTGGGTGAGCAGGAACTGGAAGCCCATCGCGGCGCCGTAGAGCAGGGCGATGCTGAGGTTGGCGGCCAGCAGCGAGCGGTCGCGCAGGAGGCCGAGCCGGATCAGCGGCGCCTTCACGACGCGCTCGACCCCGACGAAGGCCGCCAGCAGCGCGGCCGCCACGGCGAAACCGGCGAGCGTGGGCAGCGAGGACCAGCCGGCCTCGGGGACCGAGACCACGGTGAACACCAGCAGCATCGTCCCGCCGACCAGGGTGAGCGTGCCGCCGGGGTCGAGCCGTACCCGCTCGCGGCGCGGCGGGTCCTTCGGGACGACCAGGACCGCGCCGATCGCGATCAGCACCGCGAGCGGGATCGGCAGCACGAACGTGGCCCGCCAGCTCACCGCCGCGATCAGCCCGCCGACCAGCAGGCCGGAGGAGTAGCCGGACGCCTCGAACACGTTGAAGATCCCGAACGCCCGGTTGCGCTGCGGCCCCTCGGGGAAGGTGGTCGTCAGCAGCGACATCGCTGCCGGGGCCGTGAACGCGGCGGCCAGCCCCTTGAGGAACCGCGAGGCGATCACCAGGGCGCCGTCGTCGACGACCGCCCCGACCAGCGACAGCGCGGCGAACACGGCCATCGCGACCACCAGCGTCCGGCGCCGTCCGAACAGGTCGGCGGAGCGCCCGCCGAGCAGCAGGAACCCGCCGAAGGTCAGGAAGTAGCCGCCGGTGAGCCACTGCGCGGTGGAGGCGTCCATGCCGAACTCGCGCTGGATCTCGGGGATCGCCACGGCGATCATCGAGTTCTCCAGCCCGTCGAGCAGGATCACCCCGCTGAACACCAGCAACGCGACCCACGACCGCACCGTCCAGCGCACCGGTCCGGGCGGCGCCGCGGCCTCCCGTAGATCCTGCTTCGCCATGGCGGTACGGCCCCCTCGGACTAGACTCGTTCGGACAGCGCTAGTAGGCGTCGCAAATAATTGCAGACGCTTCATATTGCACTAGCCGTATAGTGTCGCATGCAACGACTTTGTGGCAAGGGGTGGGGTGACCGTGCCGGTCGATGACGAGGGCGCGCGGGCCCGCGCGCGGGGCTGGCGGACCCTGGCCGCGCTGCACGCGTGCGTCGCCGACGTGCTCGAACGGGCGCTGCAACGCGAGCACGGCCTGTCGGTGAGCGAGTACAGCGTGCTCGACGTCCTGTTCCGCCAGGACGACCACTGCCTGCGGATGAACCGCCTCGCCGAGGCCCTGACGCTGAGCCGCTCGGCCACGACCCGCCTCGTCTCCCGCCTGGAGAAGCAGGAACTGCTCGAACGCTGCCTCTCCCCGGACGACCGCCGGGGCATCTACACGGAGCTGACCGCCAAGGGCGCCGCGACCCTGGAAGCCGCACGCCCGGTACACGACGCGGCCCTGGCCGAGGGCCTGCGAATCGCGGCGGAGGAACGAAACCTGGCCCCCCTGGTCCAGGCCCTGTCCACAGTCTCGACCGACCCCCACGCCTGAGGGGCGGACGCCCGGCGGTTCGACCCCGCGCCAATATGAGCTAGAAGTTATATTGGTCAGGTGGCCTGGAACATCATCCTCCTCGAACCGGTCGAGAGCTGGTTCCTCAAGCTGTGTGAGTCCGAGGTGGACACCGCGGCCCTGATCGAGCAGGCCATCGACAGGCTGGCCGAGGTCGGGCCGACGCTCGGTCGGCCGCTCGTCGACACCCTGGAGCACAGCGAGCTGCGTAACCTGAAGGAACTGCGACCCGGCAGCCGAGGCCGGTCGGAGATCCGGATGCTCTTCGTCTTCGATCCGGACCGTGCCGCGATCTTCCTGGTGGCCGGTGACAAGGCGGGGCAGTGGTCACGCTGGTATGACGAGGCGATCCCACTGGCCGAAGCCCGCTACGCCGAGTACCGGGCCGCCAAGCACAAGGAGGCCCAACGATGAGCACCGGACGCCGCTGGCAGGACATCAAGGCCGAAGCGCACCGCCGCAACCCCGAACTGGCCGACCCCGAACGCCAGGCGCGGGCCCGCGCCGAGCTGGACGCCTATGTCGCCGGCCACCACCTCAAGGAACTCCGCAAGGCCATCGGCAAGACGCAGGCCGAGGTCGCCCAGATTCTCGGCGTCTCGCAGTCACGCGTCTCCCAGATCGAGAACGGCGACCTCGAAGCCATGGAGCTGGAGACGCTCCGCGCCTACGCCACCGCCCTCGGCGGACACGTGGACGTCACCGTCAGCGTCGGCCCTCACTCGATCAAGGTCGCCTGACAGCACCGACCCGCCTTACCCCGGTCGATGGTGCGGCCGCTGGGTGATTGCCGCGCCTGAGGGGCGGGGTTACCAGGGGATGGTCTCGGTCAGGGTGTCCGGGCCTCGGAAGGTGCCGGTGGGGCCGTCTTCGGGGAGCGTGGCCAGCAGGATCGGGACGGCGGCGCCCTCGGCCGTCGTGCGGTCGCCGCGCGGGAAGGGGGCGGCGGCGTTCTGGTCCGTCGGCACCATGCCGGGGCTGACCGCGTTGACCTTGATCCCGTCGGCGCGCAGGGCGGCGGCGTAGACCAGCGTCAGCGCGTTGAGCGCCGCCTTGGACGAGGAGTACCCGAGCGCCGCCCGGCCCGCGACCGGGCTCGCGGGGTCGCTCAGCATCGTGAGCGAGCCGAGCCCGCTGGAGACGTTGACGATCCGCGCCGCCCCGGAGCGGCGGAGCAGCGGCAGGAAGGCGGACGTCACCGTGACGACGCCGAAGACGTTGACCTCGTAGGTGTCGCGGAGCCGCGCGGCGTCGGACTCGGCGGGCCCGACGTCCCACTCGGTCGTGATCCCGGCGTTGTTGACGAGCGCGTCCAGCCGTCCGGTTTCGGCGCCGACGGTCGCGGCCGCCGCCTCGACGGAGCGGGGGTCGGTCACGTCCAGTTGGACGAACCGGACATCGCCCGCCCGCATCTCCGCGACGGCCCGCCGCCCGCGCTCCGGGTCGCGGGCGCCCAGGTACACGGTGAGGCCCCGCTCCGCGAGGCCCCGGACGATCTCCCTGCCGATGCCCTTGTTGCCGCCGGTGACCAGCGCCACGTGGTTGTCGTTCATGCCGTCCATCTCAGCGGCCCCGCCCTCCGGAAGGGAAAGACCCGTCGGGTGCGGCGCCCTACCCTGGCGGTATGCCGGAGCCGGACCTGCGCGAGCTGCGCTACTTCAGCGCCGTCGCCGAGGAGTTGAACCTCACCCGCGCGGCCCGGCGGCTCGGCATCGCCCAGCCGCCGCTGTCGCGGGCCATGCGCCAGTTGGAGCGTCGCCTCGGCGTCGCCCTGTTCGACCGCGCCGGGAACCGGCTGGCGCTGACCCCGGCCGGCGAGGTCCTCGCGAAGGAGGCGCGCTCGGTCCTGGACGCCCTGGCCCTCGCCGTCCGCCGGACGCGGCGCGCCGCCCTCCCCGAGCGCGGCCTGGTGGTGACCGCGAAACCGGGGGTGGCCACGGCGCTGCTGCGTCGGGTCCGCGAAAGGTTCCGCGCGGAGCCGGAGGCGCCCGAACTCCAGGTCGTCGTCAGCGGGTTCGGCGAGCAGGCCGCCATGGTCCGCGACGGGCGCGCGGACGTGGCGATCGCCGCCTGCTTCGACGGCCGCGGCCTCGACGTCGAGCCGCTGGCGAGCGAGCCGCGCGTCGCCGCGCTCACCCCGCACCACCGGCTGGCCTCCCGCGACGTCCTCAGCACCGCCGACCTGGCGGCGGAACCGGCCCCCCGATGGGCCGCGGGCGTCGACATCGGCTACCGGCTCGGCGACCCGGACCGTCCGCTGAGCGGCCCCGTCGTGCACGACAGCGCGCAACTGCTGGAGGTGGTCGCGCTGGGCGAGGCGGTCGCGCTGGTGCCGTCCTCGCTCGCCGAGCGGAACGTCCGCCCGGACGTGGCCTACCGCCCGGTGCCCGACGCGGCGCCCTACGAGACCCTCGCCCTCTGGCGCGCGGGCAGCCGGTCGCCGTCGATCGCGCGGTTCGTGCGGACGGCCCTGGAATGCTCCGCCTAGTCCCCGTCGGCGCGGCTGAGCGCCGTCTCCCGCTCCAGATATGACAGCTTCTCCGGATTGCGGACGGCGTACAGGCCGGAGATCCGTCCCCCCTCGATCCGCACCGCGATGACCGTGTCGATCTCGCCCTCCACCCGTAGGATCAACGCCGGATAGCCGTTGACCTGCGCGGGCTCCATCGCCGTGCCCGCGATCCCGCCCAGCACGCCGCCCACCGTCTCCGCCCCGACGATGGGCGCGAGCGCCGCCCGTACGACCCCGCCGCCATCGGTCAGCAGGACGACGTCGGGCGCGAGGACGTCCAGCAGCCGCCCCAGGTCGCCGGTCTCGACCGCCCGCCGGAACGCCGCCAGCGCCTCCCGCGTCTGGTCCGCCGAGACCACCTCGCGCGGCCTGCGCGCGGAGACGTGCGCCCGCGCCCGGTGCGCGATCTGCCGCACCGCCGCCTGGTTCTTCCCGACGGCCTCGGCGATCTCCGCATAGTCCAGCGCGAACACCTCGCGGAGCACGAACACCGCCCGCTCGGTCGGCGCGAGCGTCTCCAGCACCAGCAGCATCGCCATCGAGACGCTGTCGGCCAGCGCGACGTCCTCCGCCACATCGGGCGCCGTCAGGAGGGGCTCGGGCAGCCACGGCCCGACATAGGACTCCTTGCGCCGGACGAGCGTCCGCAACCGCGTCAGCGCCTGCCGCGTCGTGATCCGGACCAGGTAGGCGCGCTGGTCGCGGACGGCACCGTGGTCGACGTTCATCCACCGCAGCCAGGTCTCCTGAAGCACGTCCTCGGCGTCGGCCGCCGATCCGAGCAGCTCGTAGGCGACGGTGAACAGCAGGTTGCGATGGGCGACGAACCCCTCGGTGGCGGAGTCCATCCGGCCCTCGCCCGGCCCGCCCTCTGCTCGCCCGTCCATATCCGGCTCCTATCCCGTCGCCCGCACAACACGCACAAGACGCCGGTCCCCGCCGCTGTGTGACACCCGCCGCCGGTGGCGCAGGTCACATCCCTCGGCCGTCACAGGCGGGGGGCCGCCGGCATCTCCTGTGCATGCCGGACGCCGCGTCCGGCGCACACGACCAGTGAGGACGAGAACCATGGAACCCCGGATCAACCTGCTCGCCAACGAACTCGGCGCGAAGATCTCCAAGCGGATCTACAACGTGAGCCTGGCCATCCAGCAGTCGCCGCTGCCCCGGACCGTCCAGGACCTCGTGATGCTCCGCGCCAGCCAGATCAACGGCTGCGGCTTCTGCGTCGACTACCACTCCAAGGACGCGGCGGCCGCGGGCGAGACCGCCGTCCGGCTGAACCTCGTGGCCGCCTGGCGCGAGTCCACGGTCTTCACCGCCGCCGAGCGCGCCGCTCTCGCCCTGGCCGAGGAGGGCACCCGCCTCGCGGACGCCCACCTCGGCGTGTCCGACGGCACCTGGGCCGAGGTGCGCGAGCACTACGACGACGACCAGACCGTCGCCCTGGTCTCGCTGGTGGCCATGATCAACGCCGCCAACCGGCTGGGTGTGATCGTCCGCAACCCCGGGGGCTCCTACGAGCCGGGGATGTTCGCGTCCATGGCCCCCTGACCCCGGCCCGGGTTAGCGGCCCGATATCCCGGGCAGCCCTGCGTTTAGCCAGGAAGGAGCGTCTGACATGCGGCACGAGGAGTTCATCGGACAGGTCCAGGACCGCGCGCGCCTCCCGGGGTGGGGCGACGCCGAACGGGCGTCCCGCGCGACGCTGGAGACGCTGGGGGAGCGGGTCCCCGAGGGCCTCGCCGACCACCTGGCGGCGCAGCTGCCGCACGAGATCGGCGAGCATCTGCGCCGCACCGAGGTCTACGGCGGCCTGGGGACCGGGGAGCGGTTCGGCAAGCACGACTTCGTCGAGCGCGTGGCGATGCGGGCGGGCACCAGCGAGGCGCGCGCCGCGTTCCTCGCGCGGAGCGTCCTCGGCGTGGTCGGCGACGCCACCCAGGGGTCGATCACCGCGAAGGTGCGCGGCGCCCTCCCGCCCGACGTCCGCGAGCTGATGCCCGCCGGGCACCACGGCCGACCACCGGCCTGACCGCCCGCACCGGGCCGGCGCGCCGGCCCGGTGCCCTCAGGCGGGACGGGCGATCGGCAGTTCCCGCGCGAACCACTCGATGGTGCCGCGCAGGCCGTCCTTGACCTGGATGCGGGGCCGCCAGCCGAACTCGGCCTCGGCCAGCGCCGTGTCGGGCCGCCGGACGCGCGGGTCGTCCTCGGGGCGGTCCACGAAGCGGACGCGCGAGGGAGACCCGGTCAGGTCGATGACCAGCCGCGCGAGGTCGGCCATGGAGATCTCGTACGGGCTGCCGATGTTGACCGGCCCCGGGTGGCCGGAGGTCGCGAGCGCGACGATGCCGCGGACGGTGTCGTCCACGTGGCAGATCGAGCGGGTCTGCGAGCCGTCCCCGGTGACGGTGAGGTCCTCGCCGGTGAGGGCCTGCCGCAGGAACGTGGGGATGGCGCGGCCGTCGTCGGGGCGCATCCGCGGCCCGTAGGTGTTGAAGATCCGGACGATCGCGGCGTCCAGGCCCCGGGAGTGCCGGAACGCCGACGTCAGCGCCTCGCCGAACCGCTTCGCCTCGTCGTACACGCTGCGCGGCCCGACCGGGTTCACGTTGCCCCAGTAGGTCTCGGGCTGCGGGTGCACCAGCGGGTCCCCGTACACCTCGGAGGTGGAGGCGAGGACGAACCGGGCGCCCTTGGCCTCGGCGAGGTCCAGGGCGTTGCGGGTGCCGCGGCTGCCGACCTCCAGGGTCTGGATCGGGTAGCGGAGGTAGTCGGCGGGGGAGGCGGCCGAGGCCAGGTGCAGGACGTAGCCGACCCTGCCGGGGACGTGCACGGGCTCGGTGAGGTCGTGCCTGAGGAAGCGGAAGTCCCGCCGCGCGGCCAGGTGCGCGATGTTGCGGGACGTGCCGGTCAGCAGGTTGTCCAGGCACACCACGGAGATGCCCTGGGCGAGCAGCGCCTCGCACAGGTGCGAGCCGAGGAATCCCGATCCCCCGGTGACGACGGCGCGTGGATGTCTCATGGTGTCCCTCTCACGGCTCGTGGTGGGCCAGGGCCTTCTCCGCGGCCTCGACGGCCTCGGCGGCGGATATCTCCAGCAGGCCGGGGCAGGGCTCGCGCCCGCGCGGGTCGCCGGTGCGCCCCGCCCACAGGACGCGGTGCTCGGCCCGGTCGGGCGGCGGCCCCCACCGGCTCGGCGGCGCCGGGCCGAACAGCAGCACCGACGGTGTGCGGTGGGCGGTCGCGAGGTGCGCGACGCCGGTGTCGCCGCAGACCACCAGGCGGGCGCCCGCGACGAGCGCCGCCAGCTCCGGCAGCGGGGTGCGGCCGGAGAGGTCGGCGCCCTCGGGCAGCCCGGCGAGCCGGACGACGCGGCGGGCCAGGGACGTCTCGTCCGGGCCGCCGGTGACGACGACCCGCGCGCCGCCGTCCGCCAGCGCCGCCGCGACGGCCGCGAACCGCTCGGCGGGCCAGCGGCGCGCCGGGAACGCGGCGCCCGGATGGACCACGACCGCGCCCGGCGCGGGCGACGCCGCCTCGGGCGCGGGCAGGAGCAGGTCCGCGCGGTCGGCGTCGAACCCGTAGGCGGTGACGAGGCGGCACCAGCGGTCCACCTCGTGCTCGTCCGGATCCCAGCCGGGCCCGCCGGTGTGCGGGGCGTCGGCGCGGGCGAACGCCAGCAGGCGGCCCGGCCCGAGCCCGGCGAGGAGCCGGTGGCTCTCCGGGCCCCGCCCGTGCAGGTTGACGGCGGTGTCCACGGGCCCGGCGGGCGGCGGCGCGGCGTCCGGGCCGTCCAGGCCGTCGAGCGGGAGGACGCGGTCGACCGCGCCGGTCGCGCGGGCGAGCGGGGCGAGGACGGGCGGCGCGGCGAGCGTGATCCGCGTCCCCGGCGCCCCCCGCCGCAGCGCCCGCAGCGCGGGCACGGCGGTCAGCAGGTCGCCGAGGCCCAGCGCCCGCAGGACGACCATGTGGTCACCGCGGGCGGTCACGGCCACGACGGCTCTTCGGACGGGCAGACGACCATCTCCCGCACCTCGCATCCGGCGGGCTGGGAGAGCGCGAACAGGACCGTCGCGGCCACGTCCTCGGGACGGTTGAGCTTGGCGTCCGGGCCCGGCTTGTACTGGTCGGTGCGGTCGTCGAAGAACGCGGTGTCCATGCCGCCGGGCACGACCATCGTGACGCCGATCCGCCCGGACAGCTCCGCGGCCAGCGCCCGGGTGAACCCGACGACGCCGAACTTGGACGCGCAGTAGGCGGTCGCGTCGCTCAGCGCCTTCAGCCCCAGCGTGGAGGCGACGGTGACGACCCGCCCGCCCGGCCCGTGCTCCAGGTAGGGGAGCGCGGAGCGGACGGCGGCGACCGTGCCGAGCAGGTTCACCCTGACCACCCGCTCCCAGTCCTCGGCGGGGACGTCGCCGAGCGTCCCGCACGCGTCGATGCCCGCCGCGGTGACGACGGCGTCCAGGCCGCCCGCGTCCTGCGCGAGGCCGTGCACGGCGCGTTCGGTGGCGGCGCGGTCGGCGAGGTCGGCCTGCGCGTGCTCGATGTCGTCCTTGGGGGGATGCAGGTCGAGGACGAGCGGCCGCCCCCCGCCGCCCGCGACCGCGCGTGCGACGGCGGCGCCGAGCCCCGAGGCGCCCCCGGTGATGAGGACCTTCATGACGCGTCTCCCTTCGTGGTCGACAGCAGGCGCGTGGTGGAGCGCCCTTCCAGCAGAGGCAGCAGGACCACCTCGCCGCCGTGGGCCCGGACCGTCCCGGCCTCGGGCAGCGTGGTCCCGGCGTAGTCGGCGCCCTTGACCCAGACGTCGGGGCGCAGCCGCTCCAGCAGCGGCGCGGGGGTGTCGTCCTCGAACACGACCGCGGCGTCGACGTCGCTGAGCGCCTCCAGCACGCGGACGCGGTCGGCGGCGGGCGTCACCGGCCGGGACGGCCCCTTGCGCCGCCGGACGGAGGCGTCGGAGTTGACGCAGACGACCAGGCAGTCGCCGAGCCGCCGCGCCTGGTGCAGCATGCTGACGTGGCCCGCGTGCAGCAGGTCGAAGCAGCCGCCGGTCGCGACGACGGTGCCGCCCGCCCGCCGGGTGCGCTCGACGACGTCCCACGCGTCCTCGCCCCGCTCGGGGACGAGCCGGGGGGTGCCGTGGTCGGCGAGCCGCGCGGCGACGGCGGTGGCGGCCCCGGCCCGGACGAACTCCGACGCGCGGTGGACGCCCTCGGTGACCGCCGCGGCGAGCGAGGCCCCGTCGGCGAGCGCGCCGACGGCCCCGGCGGCGAAGCTGTCGCCCGCGCCGCACGCGTCGCCGCGCGCCGGGCGGGCGGGCGCGAGGAACGGCGTCCTCGACCCGTCGCACAGCAGCGCGCCCTCGGAGCCGAGCGTGACCGCGACGCCCTCGACGCCCCAGGCGCGGCCGAGGTGCCGGCCGCGGCGGCCGACCGCCGACAGCCCGGACCCGGTGATGTCGGCGCCGTCGGCGGCGGCGAGCCGCGCGGCCTCCTCGGAGTTCGGGGTGAGCAGCCGGACGCCCGGCACCGGCGCCTCGCCGCGCGGATGCGGGTCCCACACGACGGGCACCCGCGGGGGCAGCGCCTCCAGCAGCGACCGGACGGCGCGGTGCCGCGGGACGCCGCGCCCGTAGTCGGAGACCAGCACGGCCCCGGCCCCGGAGACCGCGTCGGCCACGCGCGGGCCGACGGGCCCGTCCAGCGCGCGGCCCTCCCCGGTGTCCAGGCGCGCGATCGACTGGCCGCCCGACCGGATGCGCAGCTTGCGGGGCGTCCCGCCGTGCAGGTGGAACGCCGCGACCTCCACGTGCTCCTCCAGCATCGCCCGCAACCGGCGGCCGGGTTCGTCGTCGGCGAGCGCGGTGACGAGCACGACCTCGCGCCCGGCGGCCGCCGCCAGCAGCGCGGCGAGGCCCGCGCCGCCGGGACGGGCGCGCTCCTCGGCCTGCTCGATGACGGGCACGGGCGCGTCCGGGCAGAGCCTGCTGCTGCCGCCGACGATGTCGATGTCGAGCAGGACGTCGCCGACCACGACGAGCGGGGCGGTCACGGCGCCGCCCCGAGCGCCTCGTCGACCACCCCGCACAGCACGTGGATCGCGGCGAGGTGGATCTCCTGGACGGTCGAGGTCGCGCCCGCCCGGACGGTGACCACGCCGTCGCACGCCCGCGCGAGCGGGTTCGGCCCCGGCCCGGTGATCGCCCAGGCGGACATCCCGAGCCGCCGCGCCCGGTGCGCCGCCGCGATCACGTTGGGGCTGCGCCCGCTGGTGGACAGGCAGATCAGCACGTCCCCGGGGCGGCCGTGCGCCTGCACCTGCCGCTCGAACACCGTGACCGGGCCGTAGTCGTTGGCGATGGCGGTGACCGAGGAGGTGTCGGCGTGCAGCGCGATCGCCGACAGCGGCGGCCGGCCGGTCTCGAAGCGGCCGACGAGTTCGGCGGTCAGATGCTGGGCCTCGGCGGCGCTGCCGCCGTTGCCGCAGGCCAGCAGCCGTCCGCCGGAGCGCAGCACCCCGGCCAGCCGGTGGCCCCAGCCCTCGATCGTGGGGATCTGCTCGCGGAACCGCAGCGCGGCCTCGGCGAGCGCCTCCAGCCGCCGGTCGTGCCCGGCGGACGCCTCGGCCCTCGCGTCCGCCCCCGGCGTGTTCGTGCGCGTCGTCGTCATGCCGCCACCCCGCTCAGCGCGGCGGCGTGCTCGTAGGCGGCGAGCGTGCCGGCGGCGACACGCGTCCAGGAGTAGCGTTCGCGGGCCCGGTCGCGGCCCGCGAACCCCAGCGCGGCGCGCCGCACCGGCTCGTCCAGCAGCGTCCGGATCGCCCCGGCCGCCTCCGCCGGGTCGCGGGGCCGGACGAGCAGGCCGGTGCCGCCGTCCACGACCGTGTCGAGGTGCCCGCCGACGGCGGTCGCCACGACCGGGACGCCGCAGGCCATCGCCTCCAGCGGCACCATGCCGAACGGCTCGTACCAGGGCAGCGTGACGACGACGCTCGCCGAGCGCAGCAGCGGCGGCACCTCCGCGCGGCCGAGCCGGCCGAGGAACTCCACCCGGTCGGCGACGCCCGCCTCGCGCGCGACGCCCCGCAGCCTGGCCACCTCGGGGTCGGCGTCCAGGCCGCCGCGCGGCGGCCCGCCCGCGACCGTCAGCGCGGCGCCGGGAAGGGACGCCAGGGCGCGGATCGCGGTGTCGACGCCCTTGCGCTCGACGAGCCGCGACAGCACCACCAGCCGGTGCCGGTCGCCGCCGCCGCTGCCGCCGCCTGGCGTGAGCAGGTCCAGGTCGACCCCGCACGGCACCACCCGGACGTGCTCGCGCGGGACGCCCATGGCGGCCAGTTCGGCGACCTCGTCGGAGCAGGTGGCGATCACGGCGTCGGCGGCGCGGCCGAGCATGCGCTCCAGCCGCAGGCGCGCGGCGGGGCTGGAGTCCGCGCCGCCCTGGTGGCGGCGCTTGACGGTGCCGAGCGCGTGGAAGGTCTGCACCACCGGCACGCGCCGCGCCCCGGACGCCCGCGCCGCCTGGAGCGCGGCGAGCCCGCTCATCCAGAAGTGGGCGTGCGCGATGTCGGGCGGATCCGCCGCCCAGCGCCGCTCCAGGCACGTCCCGAAGTCGTGCATCCAGGGCAGCAGGCCGTCCTTGGGGACGGGTTCGGCCGGGCCCGCCGGGACGTGCTCCACGGTCACGCCGGGCCCGAACGGGACGCGGCGGGGCTGGTCCGGCGCGTCCCGCCGCGTGTAGACGGTGACCTGGTGGCCCTGGCGGCCCAGCTCTCCCGCCAGCTCCGCGACGAACACGTTCTGCCCGCCGCCGTCCGCCCCGCCGAGCCCCCGCGCCGCCGGCTCGGGGCGGGCGGCCAGCGGGCTGGCGTGCTCGGAGATCATGGCTATCCTCATCGCGTTGCCTCCTGGAGAGTGCGCCGCCAGTCGCGCAGGAAGCGCGGCAGGCCGTACCGGTCGACGGCGTGCGCCCGCGCCTCCTTGCCCATCTGGCGGGCGCGCGGCGGGTCGGCGGCCAGGGCCCGCGCCGCCTCCGCCAGCGCGGCGACGCGGGTGGACAGCACCCCGGCCTCGGGCGGTACCGCCTCGACCGCCTCGGTGGTGGCGAGCGCCACCACCGGCAGGCCGAGCATCATGGCCTCGATCAGCGCGAGGCCGAGCGAGGTCCACCGGTAGGGGTGGACGTAGACGCGGCGGCGGGCGAGCTCCTCGTGCATCCGCGCCTGCGGCAGGTCCTCGAACGTCCAGAGCGACTCCGGCGCGATGCCGAGCCGTCCGGGCGCGCCGGTGACGTTCATGCCGAACAGGTCGAGCGGCAGCGCGGCGGCCAGCCCCGCGAGCAGGTCGGTGCCGCAGACGCGCCCCCGCCGCAGCGGGTCGTTGATGACCACGCCGCCGCGCGGCATGTCGCCGGTGTAGCGGTGGCCGGGGTCGGCGATCCCGTGCTCGATGACGCGGGTCGGGGCCCGGCCGCAGTTCCAGAACACCTGGTTGAAATGGGTGACGTGGACGACCGTGATGTCGGAGCGGTCGTGCAGGAAGTGCCGGCTGTCGGGCACGACCTCCTCGGGCAGGCCCACGTCGGACGGGGTCCGGCGGGGGGTGTCGTGCTCGACGTAGGCGGCGGGGACGTCGCGTCCGGGGCGGCGCCCGAGCCATTCCTCGGCCAGCCGCAGCTCGCGCGGCCGCTGGAGGACGACGACGTCGACGTCCTCGGCGCGGAGCCGCTCCGGCGTCACCTCGATCGCGCGGTCCGGCCAGTGGAAGGTGTCGGGGCGCCCCCTGCCGTCCGGTCCCCGGCCGGGGACGGCGGGGACGAGCGTGGTGTGCGGCCCGTGGACGAACGACGTCGCCCACGACCCGTGGACATGCCACATCAGCACCCTCACCGCGCGTCCACCTCCCCGGCGACGGACTCGACGGCCGCCGCGACCTCGCCCGCCTCCACGCCCGCGAGGCACGGGTGGCCTTTTACGGGGCACACGCGGGCGCGGCTGTCCCGGCACGGTGCCGCCTGCTCGCCGAGCAGCGCCACCGGGACGCCGAACGGCGCCCAGCGCGCCGCCGGGACGGTCGGCGCGAACAGCGACACGACCGGGGTGCCCACGGCCGCCGCGAGGTGCGCGGGCCCGGTGTTGCCCGCCACGGCGGCGCGCGCGCCCGCCAGCACCGCCGCCAGCTCCGGCAGCGTGGTGCGGCCGCCGAGGTCGAGGCCGTCCTCCCCGGCGATGAGCGCGGTCAGCTCCTTCTCGTCGCCGTGGCCGGTGACGACCACCCGGTTCCCGGCCGCGGCCAGCAGCCGCACCGCCTCGGCGCAGTTCTCCGGCGGCCAGGCGCGCGCCGGGACCGACGTCCCGGGGTGCACCACGACGTATCCGGGGCCGCCGGTGAGGTGGTCGGTGCGCGGCAGCGGCTCGCGGACCCGCAGCCGGGTGTCGGCCGGGGCCGGGAACCCGGCGTCGGCGGCGAGGGCGAGCATCCGCAGCGGCTCGGGGACGTCGGTGTCGGGCCGGTGCCGCAGGTCGAGCAGCGACCCCGGGTAGTCCTCGCTGATGCCGCCGATCCAGGGCGTCCCGGCGAGCCGCAGCAGCAGCGCCAGCGGCAGCGGCGACTGGTGGAACGAGGTCAGGATCAGCGCCCGGTCGAACCCGCGCAGCTCGCGAATGACCCGGTCGATGTCGGCGGGGTCAACGGCGACGTGGTCGGGGTCGATCCACGGGGCGCACCACTCGACGACGCGGTCGACGCCCGGCAGCAGGTCGGCGGCGGCGCGTCCGCGCGGCCCGCACAGCAGCACGACCTCGTCGGCGCGGGCGGCCACCGCGCGCACGGCGGGCCCCGCGAGCAGCACGTCGCCGACGTTGTCCTGGCGTGCGAGAAGGACCCTCATCGGCGCCGCCTTCCGACGACGGCGGGCCGCCCGCCGAGGAGCAGGTCGACGGCGGCCTCCAGTGTCGGCGCCGTCTCCGCCGCCCGCGCGATCTCCGCCGGCCGGGTCCGCCCGGTGGGGACGAGGATGCCGCGCGCCCCCGCCGCCGCGGCGGCCTCGACGTCGCCGCCGATGTCGCCGATGACGGCGCAGTCGGACGGCAGCGCCCCGAGCCGCTCGGCGGCCCGCTCGATCATCCCCGGGCGCGGCTTGCGGCACCCGCACGCGTCGGCGCCGTCGTGCGGGCAGAGCTCCCACACGTCGAAGCGGCCGAGGAGCTCCTCGACGCGGGCGTTGACGCGCCGCACGTCCCCGGCGGTGACGCGGCCCTTGGCGATTCCCGACTGGTTGGACACGACGCCGATCCGCACGCCGTGCCGCCGGAGCCGGTCGAGGGCGCGCCGGGCGCCCGGCATGGGCTCGACGCGCGCCGGGTCGCCGTTGTAGGGGACGTCCCTGATCAGCGTGTCGTCGCGGTCGAACAGCACCACGCGCGGCCCGCCCCGGGCCCGGGCCCGGGCCCGCCGGTGGACGGCCAGCCCCCGCGCCCGGTGCCGGATCGCCGCGGGCGGGATGGCGGCGCTGGTGACCAGCATCTTCGCCGTCTCCCCGGGCGTCCGCGGGCCCGGCCGGATGCGCTCGTAGGCGAACCGCGCGGTCAGCGCCGTCCAGGTGCCTCCGGCGGCGAGGAGGAAGAGGGCCGCGCCGCGTCCGCCGCGTCCCCCGCGCAGCGCCGCGGGCGCGGCGGCCAGCGCGAGCAGCCCGGCCGCCGTGGTCGCGGCGTGGCGGCGGAGCAGCCCCCGGCCCTCGCCCGCCCGCTCGCGCCAGCCCGGCCCGTGCACGCGCCGCATGAGCACGTCGTCGGCGTTCCCGGCCTGCGCCCGCACCGACGCCCAGAACCCCGCCGGGCGCACCGGGTGCCGCAGCCGCCGGTCGCCCGCGACGAGGCCGTGCCCGGCGTCCAGCACGCGGAGCGCGAGGTCGGCGTCCTCGCGGTAGGCGCGGCGGAACCGCTCGTCGAAGCCGCCGAGCGCGGCGAGCACGCCGCGCCGGTAGGCCATGTCGGCGGTGATCCAGTCGGCGCCCGCGAGCGCGGCGGTGCAGCGCTCCCAGTCCGTCGGCCGCCGGTCCTCCGGCAGCGGGACGGTCAGCCGCCCCTGCGACCCGGCGACCCGCGGCGGCAGCCCGGCGAGGTCGGCGGCCAGCCTGGCGGGCCACGCCGGCTCGGGCACCACGTCGTCGTCCAGGAAGGCGACCCACTCGGTCGTGGCCGCGCGCCAGCCGGCGTTGCGCGCGGCGGCGGGCCCCCGGCCCCCGGAGCGGATCACCCGGACCCCGTGCCCGGCCGACGGCGGCAGCGGCAGCGGCGCGCCCGGCCCGGGACGGTCGTCCACCACGATGATCTCGTGCGGCGCCGGTCCCGGCCCGTGCTCCAGCGCCGTGAGCAGCGCGTCCAGGGTGACGCGCAGGCTCGCCCTGCCGATCGTGGGGATCACCACGGTGCAGCTCATCGGGCGTGCACCTCCCGGCGGCGCACCACGTACGGCCCGATGGCGAGCAGGTCGACGGGCGCGGAGCCGAAGCACTCCAGCGCGTCGCGCGGGTCGTCCGCCATCGGACGCCCGGCGGTGTTCAGGCTGGTGTTGACCAGGACGGGCAGCCCCGTGCGCTCGCGGAACTCCGCCAGCAGCCGGGCCACGAGCGGCTCGTCCGCGGCGGCGACCGTCTGCACGCGGGCGGTGCCGTCCACGTGCACGACGGCGGGGATCCGCTCCCGCCACCCCGGCCTCACGCGGTGCACGAACAGCATGTACGGGCTCGGCAGCGGGCCGTCGAAGACCTCGGCGGCGTGGTCGAGGGCGACCATCGGCGCGATGGGACGGAACTGCTCGCGCCCCTTCACGTCGTTGAGCCGCTCGATGTTGCCGGCGTGTCCGGGATGGGCGAGCAGCGAGCGGTGCCCCAGCGCGCGCGGGCCGAACTCCGACCGGCCCTGGAACCACGCCACGATCTCGTCGCGCGCGAGCGCGTCGGCGACCGCCGCGGCCAGGTCGCGCGGCCGCTCGTAGGGGATCCTGGCGGTGTCGAGCCGCGCGGCGATCTCGTGGTCGTCCCACCGTCGGCCGAGGTCCGCCCCCGGCATGGCCGCCGGGGGGTCGCCGCCGTCCCGGGCCACGTGCAGCGCGGCGCCCAGCGCCGTCCCGGCGTCGCCCGCCGCGGGCTGCGCCCAGATATCGGCGTACGGCCCCGCCTCGGCCAGCCGGGAGTTCGCGACGCAGTTCAGGGCCACGCCCCCGGCGAGCATCAGCCGCCGGGAGCCGGTGCGGCCGTGCAGCCAGGCCGCGAGGTCGAGCAGCACCTCTTCGAGCCGCGCCTGGACGCCGGCGGCGAGGTCGGCGTGGTCGCGGGTCCATTCGCCGTCCGGCGCGCGGGCCTTGGTGAGCGAGCCCCAGTCGATCGGGGCGACGGTGAATCCGCCGTCCCCGGTGGCGGTGACGTGCTCGCGCAACTCGTCCAGAAAACGCGGTTCCCCATAAGAGGCGAGCGCCATGACCTTGTACTCGTCACTGGAGCGCAAGAAGCCCAAATGTTCGGTGAGATCCTCGTACATCAGCCCCAGGGAGTGGGGAAGGCGCTGCGCATGCAGCGTCGTCAGGACGCCGTCCTCGTACGTCCCGGCCAGATGCGAATGGGACTCGCCCCGGCCGTCCAGAACCAGGACGTCGCCGTCCCCGGGCGCGGGCGCCGCGAGCCCCGCCGACGCGGCGTGCGCGACATGGTGCGGGACGAACCGGACGATGCCCGGGTCGAGCCCCGGCAGCGCCGTCGCCAGAAAGTTCGGCGCGCGGCGCGCGTACAGCGTCCGCAACCCCTCCCACTGCGCGTCGTGGCCGTCGGGCCCGGTCTCGACCAGGGACGGGTCGTAGGAGTAGGCGACGGCGTCGAGGTCGCCGGGCTCCAGCCCGGCCTCCTCCAGACACCACCGCGCCGCCTTCTCCGGAAGCTCCCAGCCCGCGAAGGGCACCGGTCGCTTCCCGTGCTTGCGGCGGCTGAAGCGCTCCTCCTCCGCCGCCGCGACGACGGCCCCGTCGATCACGAGGGCGGCGGCCGGGTCGTGGAAGATCGCATTGATTCCGAGCACGCGCATGAGAGCCCCATCTCGGCTCAGCGTTCGGTGGCGGGGCGCTGCCCTCGTCGCGGGCACCGGCCTCCGGGCGGTCTCACTGGACCTGCAAATCCCCTATAGGTGATTTCGGACATAGCCGAGAAGCAGGGGACTAAACCAACAAGAGGATTAAATAGCGCCAGGTAGGCCGCATGATCCGCGCGGATCCTCAACGCCCGTCCCCGGTCGGCGCTGCTCGCCGCCCGGGTCCTCGTCGGCGAGGAGGAGCGCCTCGCGCTCGACCTCGCCGCCCACAAGTGGGGCCACGCCTACGTGCCGGAGCCGGTCGTCCACCACCGTCCGTCGAGGGCGGGCCGCGCCCAGGCGGCAGGCCCGCGACCGGCTGCTGACCGCGCGGCTGCGGCACCCCCTCCCGGTGTCGCGCGCACCGCCGCGACGGCCGCGCGGGCCGCGCCGACGCGGCCCGCGCTCGTGCTCGCCCGCCCCTCCGTCAGGATCTCGCTCTGGCGGAGCCGCGGTCGTTGGCCTTCCCGATCGCCTTGACCAGCTCGCGCTTGGACATCCTCGACCGGCCGGGGACGTGCAGCCGCTTGGCGACGTTGTAGAGGTGCTCCTTCGAGGCGTTGGCGTCCACCCCGCCCGCGGTCCTGCGCCGCGTGCTCCGGCCCCCCTCGGCCTGCCTGTCGGAGGGCCCCCGGGCACCGCCGGCCTTCGGCTCCCAGTGGTCGCCGATCTTCTCGTGGGTGTGCTTGAGGGCCGCGTAGGCGACGCGATGGGCCCGCTGCCCCTCCCCGTACTCCTCGACCGCCGAGTCGTGCGCCTTCGCGAAGGTCCGCTGCGCCTTGGCGTCCGACCGCCTGATCGTCTCCGGGAGCTCACCCGTCCTTACCTGGCGTCCGCTCGTCATCATCGGCATCGTGCCGCACCTTTCCGCTCGTGGCTGTCCGGCCGCCGATACCCGCGATCGGACGGAATCCACCCCGCTCGGCGGCCGAAGTCCCTGGTCCCGACGTGACGGGCGGCCTGCGGGGGCTACGCCTCCGAAGCGTCGCGCAGGCGTGCGACGGGGTGCGGCCCGTCGGTGGCGAGGCGGTACTCCTCGCCGAACTTGTCGCGGTGCTCGTCGATGACGCGCTCCTGCGGCGGCCGCTCGGCGTTGATCTTGTCCTGGTACTCCTCGAACCGGCGGTGCGCCTCCTGGACGTAGCCGGTGCCGAGGGTGGTCCAGTCGATCCGCGTGCCCAGCAGGTCGCGGACGAGCTGCTTGTTCGGCTCGAACGTGACCGGCTTCGGCAGCTCGGGCGCCAGGACCGACTCGGGGTCGCGGCCGTCGCGGCGGCGCATCAGGTCGCAGGCGATCCGCAGGTGCTCCAGCTCCATGTTGAGGTGGAGCTCCCAGATGTTCTCGACCCGCGGGTCGGTCTCGGTCTCCATGAACGAGTGGTACAGGTAGCACTCGTTGTACTCGTGGGTGACCAGGCGCTCCCACCAGGTCTCGCCCGGGTCGACCAGCGACTCGTAGTGCGTGACGTGCTCCTCCTCCACCAGGCCGATCTCCTGGTAGAGCTGCCGGGCGATCGGCTCCATGTACATCGGGCCGACGTTGAAGTAGAAGTTCATCGTCTGCTGCTCGGCCGACATGATGGTCAGCGCGTGCAGCTTGGAGATCGGCGCCGCCGCGTCCTTGTCGTAGGGCTCGCGGACGTTGTCGACCGCGTCGCGGTGCCGCAGGAAGCCGGGCCGTCCCGGCATCACCTCGGTGAGCTGGTCGACGACCTTCTCGGCCTTGCGGTGCTCGATCGTCTCGTACAGGTTCGCGTACCGGTCCAGGTGGTCGAAGTCAACGACGCCCGCGACAGGGACTGACCGGCGCCCGTCCCCGGCGTCCGACCTCACATTCCGACGCGGTGTCTTGTCGAAGGGCTGAGGACGGATGACAGAAAGGACGGGGCGGCGATGCCTGCGCGACACGAGGTGCACGAAACCGAGATCAGGCGGCGGATCGACGAGATCGTCACGGGGGTCCGGGCCAAGGACCTTGACCGCCTGGAGCGGCTCTACGCGGCGGACGTGGTGTCCTTCGACGTCGAGCCGCCCCTGCGGCATGTGGGCGTCGCGGCGAAGATGAGCAACTGGGAGACGGTGTTCACCGTCTTCCGCGATGTGACCTACGAGGTCCGCGACCTGACCGTCACCGCAGGCGACGAGGTGGCGTTCGGCCACTGCTTCGGCCGGCTCGGCGGCACGCTGGAGGACGGGACGGCGACGAGCGGCATATGGGTCCGGGCCACCTTCTGCTTCCAGAGGGTCGAGGGCACCTGGCTGATCGTCCATGATCAGGCCTCGGTACCGCTCGACATCCGGAGCGGCCAGGGAGTGACCGACCTGGAACCCTGAGAACGACCGCAGGGCGGCCCGGAGCACTCCGGGCCGCGCGTCTCCGGGAACTCAGTAGGCCGCCTTGCTCACTCGGCCGATCTTCTGGCGTTCTTCGGCATAGGCGTTGGCGACAGCGGTGTCGGTGTGCCGTTTGCCCTTCCGCCAGAACCGCTGCGCGAGTCTGCGGTTGCCGTGCTCGGCGTACACCCGGCCGAGTTGGGCGTAGGCCGCGCCGGTGGTCTCCGGCGGTGCCTCCGGGTCATTGATGATCTGCTGGAGGGCGAGTTCCGCGTCGTCGGGCTGGTCCAGGTGGACCAGGCAGGCGAGTTGGAAGGCCGCGCGATGGGCGATGTCGGGATTCTCGGTCGCCAGTGCCCGGAGGTATGCGTCGATGGCGGTGGGGAGGTCGTCGAGGTCTTCGGCCAGCTGCCCCAGCAGGTACGCGGCCCGGGGCGCGTAGTCCCGGTTCTCGGTCGCGATCGCGCGACGGAACGCCTGCGCGGCCGAGATGGGACACGACATACAGGCGTGGGCGATGCCGAGTTTGAAGGCGGCGGCCGCCTTGATGTCCGGGTCGTCGTATTCGGCGGCGATCTCCCATGGTTCGATCGCCATGGCGGGGCTGCCCACCACTTCGAAATGCAGCATGCCCAGGGTGAAGGCGATATGACCGGCCCGCGGGTCGCCCGCCTCGATGCGGCGCAGGCACGCGTCGTGAACGCGCAGGACCAGGCGGAGCTGGTCGAGGACGTCCAGATGGCGGCTGTTCATGACCAGCACGCCGACCGGAACGATGGCCCCGAGGACGTTCTCCACGGCCTCGCCCTCAAGCACGGAGAACAGGGAGTCCAGACCACGGTCGTGTTCGGCGCGCTCGGCCTCGGCGAGCCTGTGCGCGGCGCGCACGGCGTAGTCGGGATCGGCGCCGCAGACCGCGATCCGGTAGGCCTGGCCGGACAGTCGCGTGTCGCCGTCGGCCTCGGCGATCCGGCCCACGCCGTAGGCGGCCCACTCCCGCACGGGCGTGTCGGCCTCGATCATCAGATGGCGCAGCATCGGCGCGACGCCCGGGATCGAGCAGGGGCCGCCGCGCATCAGCAGTTCGGCGGCGTGCACGGCGAGCTCGTGCGCGGCCTGCCGGGTCCTCGGGTCCAGGTGGCCGAGGAGGTCGGTGTAGATGTCCGCCGCCGTCCGATCGTCTTCGAGGGCGATGGCGATATGGGCTCGCATGAAACCCAGCCGCGCCATCTCCTCCTCGCCGGGCGGCACGTCGGACGCCTCCGCCTTGTCGAGTAATTCCCGCGCGGCGGTGAGGTCGCCCCGAGCCAGGAACACTCCGGCCATGGTGATCTGAAGGTCCGCGCGGTGCAGGAAGTCCCATTCGAGCGCCTCGTTGATCCGCCGCTCGGCTTCGGCGTACTCACCGCGTTCGGCGAGGATCCGCGCGAGATCGGCGACCGCGCGTCCGGACTCGAACAGGTCGTCCAGATCGATGACCTGACGCAGCACCCGCTCGGCCGCGGCGGCGTCCCCCGACCGGACCAGCAGGGCCGCCAGGACCCGTCCGTCGAAGGCCGCCAGGAAGGGGACCATGCAGTCGAAGGCGATCCGCCCGGCGTTGATCGCCCCGGCCTCGTCCTCGGCCTGGAGGCGCAGGTCCCGCAGGAGGCGGGCGGCGGGATGCGTCACCAGCCGGTGGCGGCAGTCGATCGCCCGCCGGAGCAGGGCCTCGGCCGCCGGGCGCCCGGCGTCGCTCTCCAGTTCGGCCAGGGCGAGGATCGCCCGCGGCGCGATCGCGAAATGCCCCTCCTCGACCATCCGCTCGAACGCGATCCGCGCCGCGCCGTGACCGCCCTCGTCCAGGTCGATCTCGGTGAGGTACCACCGGGCCAGCGCCGCCGCGTCGGGGTCGTCGCCCTCGACGGCGTGGGCCAGGTGCGCCCGTGCGGCCTCGCGGCCCCCATGGCGCCCGGCCAGGGCCCTGGTCGCCAGGGCGACCGCCGCCATCGGGGTCACCGCCCTGCCCGCCGCGTCCACCAGGCTCTCCCGCGGCTGCGAGACCCAGAGCAGGACGCCGTCGGCGAGTTCGTAGCGTCCGGCGCCGTCCACGACCAGCAGGGCCGGATCAGCGGTCGCCAACGCGAGCCCGGCCTCGAACCCCCTCGGCGTCAGCGCGGCCATCCGGCGGACGGCCTGCCGGTAGAGCAGGGACACCGGAATCCCGACGCCCGCCGCCTGCCACCAGTCCGTGGCGGCCAGCACCACGGCCCGCGTCTCCGCGCCCGCCGCCAGCGCCTCGTCGAACCGCTGGGCCAGGAGCAGGGCGTCCCGTTCGATCCCGGGCCCGTCGAGTTCCGCGAGCACGTGCTCCGACCCGTCCCACCCGTCCCCGACCGGTCGCATCCGAAGCCCTCCACTAACGATCCGTAGCCGACTCGAAACTCTTCGAAACCAAGCTAGGCAGGGCACCGCCCCACCGCACGGGCCAGTACAAAAAACGCATGGGTCCTCGCGATGTCCCGGCGGCAGGGGCCTTGCCGGGGCGAAGCACCTCCCACCGGCGGCCTCCCGACCGGGCGGCGCGGTCGCGGTTCTTCCGAAAGCCCACGTCAGCCGCCTCGCGCGCATGGAACGCCTCGGGCGGGGCACAGGGTCGCCCGTAGGTCGGAAGGGAGTAGGGCATGGGAATGCTGGAACGTCTCTGGCGACGGGGAACGAGACCGCGGGGCCGGGCGCGGGCGTCGCGGGAGCGGCACCGCGTGCCGACCTTCCGGGAGATGCACGCGAGGATGCGCACCGAGCGCGCCGAGGCCACCCTCATGGCGACCGAGGCGAAGATCCACCAGGAAGCGGCGCGGTACCGCCGCGGCCTCCGCCGCAGCGGCTGAGCCGTCGGGCGAAGCCGTGGACGGCGGGCCGACCTGAAGGAGGACCCCATGGGGCTGTTCGACAAGCTGAAGAACAAGACGCAGCGCGCCAAGGGCCGCGCCAAGGAGAACGCGGGGCGCGAGTCCGGTGACCCGTACCTGGAGGCGGAAGGCCGCAAGGACCGCCTGGCGGGCGGCGCCAAGCAGGTCGGCGAAAAGGCCAAGGACGCGGCCCGGGAGGTCCGGCGCACCACGGAGCGGTGACGCCCCTCCTCCATATCCCGGTAGCACGAGCCGGTGCTCGGCGCCGACGTGAATGACCGGGCGGTCGTTGGACGATATTCTCCACAGTCAGACTCACCGGCCCCGGCGAAGACCCCGGGGCCGGTGGGTGCTGAATCGTATGCACCTGGAAATTACTCAGCGGTTGCAGGGCGCGAGCGGCGCCGAGGAGTTCCGGCTCCGGGTGGGCATCGGTCGAACGCACGGACGCCGGTCGCATAAGCCGGACGCGCCGTTCATGTGAGTACGGTCCGATAACGTTCACCGTCATCTCACGCACTTAGCCGCGCGACGCCGGAGCGGTCCGCAGCACGAGGTCACCGCCGACCGCGACCCCCTCGGCAGGCAAGCGTTCCGCGCTTCTTGGCCCGCTCCACATTTGCTTTCCGGGCGAATCGGGCGGCGCAGCCTGAAATGGCACGGCAACTTCCTCGCGTTGTTGAGCCCCCTTCCGGACACCTATCTCACTCTGGCCTGTAGCGGCCACCCGCATGTAGCTCAAGCTAGTCGATGCCCCCGCGCAGTCGAATTGACCTGTGCCAACCGGAGACGCGGTGGCCGGAAAGCCTTCTTGGGGTCGACCCTTAACAAGAGCGGTCAGGGGATTGAAAATCCAATGGCCGCTGAACGCGCACGTCACGCCTCTTGCGTCACCTACTATTCACCTACCCCTTTCCTCGCCTCCAGTCGCAGCCGTTAAATCTTGGTTCCCGCGGCCCACGAGTGGCGGGTGCGATACGGGTCTGGTTTCCAGATGGTCGAAGGAGTGCGATCTGTGAGGAATAGCGGTCGGCGCAGGCGTGCGCTCATCGTCGTGGGGGGCCTTTCCGCCGTACTGACCGCGTTAGCGGCTCTCCAGGCGGCGCGGAACGACCCGGCGAAATCGGCTCCGCCCATGCCGCGGCCCGACGCGTCCCGTCCGATCGGGCCCGCCACCACGCCGGACCTGCCGCCCTCGCCGCCCGTCCGCATCGAGGTGCCGCGCATCGATGTCCGGACCCCGCTGATGAAGCTCGCCAAGAACCCGGACCAGACCGTCGAGGTGCCGCCGCCGAGCCGCGCCCAGGAGGCCGGCTGGTACCGGCTCGGCGCCGCGCCCGGCAGCCGCGGCGCCGCCGTGATCATCGGGCATGTGGACACGGCGGACGGCCCGGCCGTGTTCTACCGGCTCGGCCGCCTGCGACCGGGCGACCGGGCGAGCGTGCTGCGCGCCGACGGACGCACCGCCGTCTTCGGGATCGACTCCGTCGAGCGCTTCGCCAAGGACCGCTTCCCCACGAACCGCGTCTACGGCGACCCCGGCTACGCGGCGATCCGCCTCATCACCTGCGGGGGACGCTTCGACCGCGACGCCGGCCACTACCTCGACAACGTCATCGCCTTCGGCCACCTGCTGGGCTCCGGGCGGGCACGCTGACATGCGTCCAGTGTCCGGGGGCGGCACGGCCGTCCCACCGAGGTTCGCGCGGCCCGGATCGCCCGCCGGGCGACACCGCGCGGCGCCCATCGTGACCACGTCCGACCGGCTCGCCTCGGTGATCACGTCCGCCCCGCGCCCGCGCGCCGCCCCCAAACACAGGGACGGCAGGCGGAGCCTCCCGCCCGTACGCGCGGACGCGATGTGGGTCACGGTCCTGATCCCGGCGCACAACGAGGTCGGCCAGATCACCGAGACGATCGCCTCGCTCCGCCGCCAGGAACGTCCGCCGGACCAGATCGTGGTGATCGCGGACAACTGCACCGACGGCACCGCCGCGTTCGCGCAGCTCTGCGGTGTCGAGATCGTCGGCACCCGGGCCAACCGGCACAAGAAGGCCGGCGCGCTGAACCAGGTCCTCGACCGCCTCCTCCCGATCCTGGGCCCGAACGACGCGGTCATGGTGATGGACGCCGATTCGGCGCTCGACCCGGGCTTCATCCGGCACGGCGTCGGCTACCTCGCCACCGGCCGGTACGCGGCCGTCGGCGGCACCTTCACCGGCAAGCCGGGCGGCGGCGCGGTCGGCATGTTCCAGCGCAACGAGTACGCCCGCTACGCCCGTGACGTCCGGCGCCTGCACGGTAAGGCGCTCGTCCTCACCGGCACCGCGACGATCTTCCGCGCCACCACCCTCCAGGAGGTGGTCGCCGCCCGCCGCGACCGCCGCCTCCCCGGTCTGCCGCACGTCTACGACGTCCGCGTGCTGACCGAGGACAACGAGCTCACCCTCGCCATCCTCCACCTCGGCTTCCGCATCCTCTGCCCCGCCGAGTGCACCCTGACCACCGAGGTCATGCCGACCTGGCGCGAACTCGCCCGGCAGCGGCTCCGCTGGAAGCGGGGCGCGCTGGAGAACCTCGTCGACTACGGCTGGACGCCGATCACCCGCCCCTACTGGGGCCGCCAACTGCTGTCCCTGATCGGCATCATCGTGATCACCGCCTACCTGGGCTCGCTCGCCTACTCGGTGATCTGGCTCGGCGGGGTGAAGCTCAACCCCCTCTGGGCCGGCGTCACCGTCATCTTCATGGTCGAGCGGGTGGTGAGCGTCCGGCGGCGCGGCGCCGTCCAGATGGCGCTCGCCTCCACCATCGTCGTCGAAATGATCTTCGACGTCTTCCTCCAGACCGTCCAGGCGCGCGCGTTCTGGCAGGCCGCCTGGCGCAAAGAAAGGAAATGGTAGGTCATGTACAACCATCCCCCCGTCGGCGGTGTGGCCGCCGGTTTCGGCGGCACCGCCGCCGCGTCCCCGTGGCTGGGCCTCCAGGCCCTCTGGGTCGGCCTGGCCATCTTCACCCTGATCTCCGCGGCACTGGCGCTGAAGCGGACCCTCCCCGCCCGACGGGCCAACGACGGCTGATGACGGGCGTCCGATGCACCGGCGGCGCGGAGCGCCTTCAGACGATCAGTTCCGCCGAGGCCGGTAAGCAAGACCATAGATCGGAAATCATGCGGTCGGCGCTCAGCGAGCCTCGCGCCTCTTGAGACTCGCGATCCGCCGTGACGCGCGGCCCCGGCGTACCGCACCGATCGCCTTATGAAATACGGATGCCTCGGGACGCTCACGCACCACGCCCGGCGATCCGTGCACGGCAGGCCCCGAAAAGGGGCCGCCGCGCGACCGCCCGGACACGTCCGAAGATCATCGGCAAGCGACGCACTGACCGCGCGGGCGGGACCGCCGCTCCCGCCCGCGCGGCCACGGCCCGGTCGCGATGCCGCTCCCGACGGTCGCGGACGCAGAAGCCGTCTCAGAGAAACCCAGCCACGCCCCCGCAGCCCAGAAGCGCGCCGTCCCCGGCCCACAGCGGCGAGGCGCCGCAAAGAAACCCCGCGAAGGCGCCCAAAAGCGCCGTCAGGACTTTAAACGATCATCCTGTCCCGCGAATTGGCCTGTCGGGGCCGCCTCAAAAACAGGCCGTTCGTGGTACGACCGTGACCCCTCTCCCTGCCGCGCCGCTGCGCGAGCCGTAGAGTGCCAACTCGCCTGTGCTGGCCCACGGGGCGTCCGCGGAACGGGGCATGGCCAGCCGTAGGTACCCGCTTCCCCACCTGCGAGCGAGCCTCGCTCGCTACCAGGCGTCCCTACGGCGCCGGCGACAATGACCGGCACAGGCCATCTTCCGGTAATCCACGCACCGGGTACATGCCTGCCCATAGTCTTCTGTATCCGTGGGACCGATACAACGAACCGCCAGATGCCCATGAAGCATAGAATTCAAGCTTTGTGAGAGTGAAGACCCATGTCGAAGAGGGTGGCCAGTATCGTCCAATGGACGAGCTTTGTCGTCGGAGTTACTGGACTGACGCTCATCAAGGCGTTAAACGGCCATCCCGTCATCACAAAGTGGGCGATCGGTCTCGCGTTCGTCGCCTTGGCGATATTTCTGTGTATCCAGATTTTTCGTCGGAATCCGAACCACTTCAGGGGAAAGAAGGCGGTCGACTCGGCTTGGCGTGCACTGCTCACTCGCGCCGACCACTCGGTTGACGTCTTCGCTGGGGATGTCTCCTGGGTTCAGGACAACAAGACATCGATCTCGCAGAGAATCGGAGCCGGTGTGGTCGTTCGCGTACTCTGTCGGTGGCCGAGGACGTCGGGACAACTCAAGCAGGTACGCACACTGATCGGCGCCGGCGTCTACGTAAAATTCTACCCGGAAGACCTGATCAAGGTCCGTGGGCTGGTAGTGGATGCGGGGATCGGCGCAGGCAGAGGGACTGCTCTCACCGTGACCAAGAGTCCAAAGTCGAGTATCAGTGTTACCGACCAGAGCAGTATGTTTGACTATAGTGCGCTTCGTCACCTGCCCGCGAACGACGCGACTCAGATCGATATGCTGCATCAGCTGTTCGAATCAGCATGGAAGAGCTTTCCCCAGGGGATCATTTTGAACAAGACGGTGCCCAGTATTGATGAGCTTCGGAAAATCATCGGCCAGGTCGAGCAGTACGAACGGCTCGGTGTCGGCGACATAAAACTCAAGAAACTCTCTGTGGACTCCCTGTACTCCTGCTGTCGCACGGTGAAGGCCAAGAAGCTCGACCGAGTTTGGGGTCTCCTCGATGCCTACCAGAAGTTCGGCATCGACTTCTTCGAGCCCTGCAAAGTGGAGACCGACGGCCAGAAGGGGACTCTGCTGCCCCCTATAATCGAACAGCAGGCCGACGGCAAGCTGGTAATCGTCGATGGCATGCACCGCCTCTTCCAGATGGCCACTCGAACGGAAAAGCAACAAGCGGTGTGCCTGGTCGTGAGCGGGGCCGGCGCACTACCCTCTACTCCGATTCATTTTTCGGAGGTCCGGATGAGCCCCACCAAAGTGCCGAGGTCCGAGAACTTCGCCAACTACGACCATGATCTTTTTCGGGATATCAAAGCGATCGATCGAAGTCTTAAGTTGAGCTAGCCGGTTTCCGTCTGTCCTCTGGCGGCATCGGTCATGGACGCGGCCGGGTCCGCATCAACGCCCGCCTGTCGAGATCGGCCTCACCGCCGTCCGAATTGTTTGGAGTCCGCGCGACCTGCGGCACACTAGGGTCTCGCCTCGCCCCAGCCCAACGGTGGTATCCTCTTTTCCAGGTTGCGGAGAAATCGAACCGCGCACACTGCTCCGGCGGCCATCACCTAACAGTCCGCTCACCAGGTGTTCACCCAGAAGCGTCGCCGACCGGGCGCGTATCAATAGCGCGGGCCGTGGGGATCCATCCTGAACCGGCAATAGCGCGGCGAACAGTCACGCCTTCGCGGTGAACGCCACAACCGTCGAAGGCATAAACCCTGCAAGCGTCGTGATGTTCGCGCGAGTGGTGCGCCAGGCGGCTCCAGCGCTGGGCCTGCCCGAGCCGGCGGCCGAGGAACTCTTGGAGGCGGCCGACCGCTTGGAGCGGAAGGTCGGCGACGATGACCCCGCTCCGACCCGCATCCAGCGGTGGGGCGGCTCGGCCATCGCCATGCTCAACTCTCCGGTGGTTTGCGGAGCCCTGGGCAGCGTTCTGGCGTCCTATGGAGCGACAGGGCTCCTGGGGTGTAGCCCGACCACGAGCAACCTTCCACACGGCTACCGCGCGGGACTGTATTGGGACGGACCTACCGCAGCCTGCTGCGTACTCAACCGCCGACAGCGGGAGGGTTCTGGCCGGTCTTGGTGCCGGCCAGGGCTCGTTCGCGCTGGTGGTCGTGGCGCCTCCGGCAGGATTCGAACCTGCGGCACCCGCTTTAGGAGTTATTCCACCCCTCCGCGCGCCGTCCGGCCGTAGGCCCAGCTCCGGCCGTCTCCGGATTGCAGTTTGCCCAGCTCATAGGCACCTTCTGCGGTCTCCGTAGCCCTCCACGGCTCCCCAACGCTCTCCACCGCCTACCGCGCCGTTGGGAGCGCCGGAGGAGCGCCAACCGGCCGCAACGGTTAGTGTCTGCGTCGTTACATGGCGTAACGTCCCGATTCCGCCCGATACGGCGGAGGGACAAAGGAGCGGCGAAATGGCGAGTCACGTCCGGGTAAGTCACAAGACAAAGAACCTCCCGAAAAGCAAGCGGCGCTGGGAGGTCTCCTACACCGATCCGCTTACCGGTCGGAGTCGCACAAAGGGTGGCTTCACCCGGGAGACGGACGCCAAGAACTGGATGATCAAATTTGAGGACTCCATCCGGGAACAGACCTACGTTGACGACAAGGCCGGAGGCGTCCTCTTCATCGACGCATCGCGCCAGTGGCTCAACGTTCGCCGGAACCTCAAGGACCGGACCTACAACGACTACAAGGGACTGCTAGGTCTGGGGGAGTCGAAGCGACCGGAGGAGGACCCGAAGCAGCTATTGCTACGGAATCGGTTCGGAAAGGCGGCAGTCTCCGCGATCACGGAGGACGCCGTTCAAGAATGGGTCACCGACATGGAGCGCGCCGGTAAGTCGGGCGGCACCATCCGCAAGTCCTTCATCCTCCTCAAGCAGGTCATGAAGGAACAGCTCCGGCTCAAGAGGGTCGCCGTCAATCCGTGCGTGGATGTGGAGATTCCGAAATTCGAGCCGTGGGCGCTCCTCAACGATGAGGACGAAGGGCGACGCCTGGAGCCGGAAGAGGTCGAGCGACTGGCGGAGGCTCTACCGCACCCCTTCGGCTTCCTCGCCTTGTTCACGGCCTATACGGGCCTCAGGGCTGGAGAGGTCGCAGGGCTCCAGCTCCGCGATATCGACCTAGCAGCGGGCATCGTCCGCGTTCGTCGCGAGGTAACCGACATCAATGGCATTCTCGCGTACGACGAACCGAAGTCGCGGAAGGCCAAGCGCGAGGTCACGCTAGACCCGTACATCCTGGAGGAACTCCGGGCCTACATTCGGGCGCACGAGAAGGAGGCAGCCGAGTGGTTCGGGGAGCGAGAGGATGCTACTCACCCCGGGAAGAAACTCCCGCTGTTCGTCGGGACCGCAAAGGGACGGCGGGGCAAGAACCCCGTCACGGGAAAGTTCGACGTCATCCGCTTCGACTACACGAAGCTTCTCCGCCATAAGGCGTGGTACGGCCGGTACTTCAAGAAGGCGCTCGAAGCGGCAGAACTCGACTCGACATACCGATTCCACGACCTTCGCCACTCCTATGGCTCGTGGCTCTATGACGCTGGCGTCGATATCAAGACCATCTCGCGAATGATGGGCCACGCCTCCGTCGAAACGACAATGGCGATTTACGTCCACCCCGACCGCGACAAGGCGAACGACGCCGTTCGGAACGCGCTGGGGAACCTCCGCGCTGGTAGCAGCTCCCGGAGGGGCAACGTCGTCCCGATGAGGCGCCAGGCGTAGCCGCTCCCAACCCCATAGCAGAGGCCCGGCCGACCGGTCGGGCCTCTGCTGTGTCTAGGCGTGGCCGTAGTGGACGCTCGCCAGCCGGGAGGGCGGGACGGGTGTCCGACTCTGCCCCTGGGGGTGGTCGCTGGGGAGCGCCCAACCTAGCCACACGCTGGGGCGATGCTCGCCAACGAGCGCCAACCGGCGCCATCGGTTACGATGACCGTCACAACTTAAAGCCCGCTCGGAGGCTGAATCCGAGCAACAGGAGTCGGTACCTCGGGATACGTGGTTAATCCCTTTGGTACCGGCTTCTTTTTTGTGCTCAGAAAGGGGAGAGGGAGCAATGGGCGCACCGAAGCCGCAAGTCTGGTTCAGCCTGGATGAGGCCGCCGAATTCATCGGGCTGGAGCCGCGCAAGATCCAGCGACTCGTGAAGAAGCGGATGATTCCGCACTACCGGCCGAGCGGGAGCCCCACGGGGCAACTCCGATTTCACCGGGACGACCTCACCGACTACATGGCTTCGTGCCGTGTGGAGGTCGGGCAACACTAGAAATGCGAATCGCCCCGGCCTGGGCAACCGGGGCGATTCGAGGAGGCCGGGGACAAACGGCCAGACGATACCAAGAAGGTAGGGGAAGTCTAAGCGATGCCCGATAAGCAGGCCCTAGCGCTCCGCGCGTACCGACTCGGCTGCTATGCCGGGTCCCGGCCGAAAGACAAGAAGGCACAGCGCCGCGCGCTCGTGGCGATGAAGGATTTCCTTGCAGCTGCTACGCCGGATGAGCTGCGAATTCTCGCCAGCCTTTCCGGGGAGACAATCGAAGAGACGAAGCGCCAGCATGAGGAAAGCCTCCGCGCTATTGACGAGAGGCTGGTGAACCTCTGATGGCTCCCGAACTCTCGCCAGGCCGAATCGAGCGGCTTGCGCTGGACGACTTGTTCCCGCGTTACGAATGCACATATCCGTACTACTCGCCTACGCGAGACATCCTGGCGGTGAAGCATCGCTTTCAGCTTCTCGACATGGTGACCGGGAAGGCACCTAGGGACGACCGGGACACCAAGACCTTCTCGGTTCAGCATCGCGTCGAAAACGGATGGGCCTATGGCATAGGGCCGTACGCGTCGGTGGCCATCTACGGCCTGCCGACCGCGATAAAGGCAAAAGCGCGCGGGCGCACCATCTACTACCCGGAAGGCGAGAAGGACGCACGCAACATGAAAGAGTGCTGGGACGTCTGTGCGGTCGCCCATTACCAGGGCGGAAACCCCACTACTCCCGAGCAGGCCGAATTGCTGGCAGGCAGCAGCTCCAGAATCGTCCTCGTGCGAGATGTGGATTTGGTGGGTGCCTTTGTTGCGTGGGAGAACGCTCGCGCCCTTTTGAAGGCTGGGCAGCCTGCCGACCTAATCTGCTTCGCGCGGCCCGCGCTCGACATCGCGAAGGCTGATGTCTCTGACCATATAGAGGCCGGACTGGATAAGGAGGACCTGATCTACGAAACGCCTTTGGAGGTCGCGCGGCTTCGTGATGAGTACGTCGCTCGCGTCCGGAAGTCCGGCCGCCGCCGCTCGATGGGGAGCGAAGGCCGATGAGCGAACTCGAAGACCTGATGGCGGACCGGCCGGTCCCAGTCTCCCGCCCCGACTATCCGCTGAATGACTCGGGGAATGCGGCGCGACTTCTGCTGACGCACGCCGGAGATATGTTCTGGCTCTCGGAGGGGAACGACCGGGGACGCTGGATTATCTGGAATGGACTGCGCTGGCGCGCCGATGAGGACGGCCTTGTTGAGCGGTGGGCCTATGACGTAGCGCTCGAAATGTCGAAGGAGGCGCGCGAACGCTTCGAGGAGGCTGTGGGCGACAAAGGCGCCCAACAGGAGGCCGCCGCGCTTATGCGGTTCGCGACGAGGACGGGAAATGACGGCGGAATCCGAGCGATGCTCCGACGCGCTAGAACGTACGATGCAGGCCGCACCGTGGCGGCCGGGAGGTTCGATACCGACCCGGCCGTGCTCGGCCTGGAGAATGGGATCCTGGAGCTTTACGGGGGCGGTCATCTGGCTGGCCCGGCCGCGCGGACTGACTACGTCGCGAAGAACACCGGGACGCCGTTGCTCTATGGAGCGAAGTCCGCTCGATGGGACGGATACCAGAACACCTTTCTGCCGGACCTGGAGATGCGTCGATTTGTGCAAAAAATCGTCGGCTACGGAATGTTCGGGCGAAACACGGAAGGTTTGATTGTCTTCCTTCAGGGCGGGCCGAACACGGGGAAGTCATCTCTCAACAATATGATCGCTGCGACCTTCGGGGAGTATGCGGCGACGCTGGAGATGACGGTATTTCGCGGGAAGTTCGATGTGGGGCCGCGTGAAGACGTTGCGGATATCGTCCGCGCGCGGTTCGCTCTGTCGAGCGAGACCGGTGGGGAATGGGAACTCCACTCCGACCAGATCAAGCGATTCACTGGCGGGGACCCGGTGAGCTTCTCTCGGAAGAATATGCACCAGGAAACTGCGATTCCCGAGTTCCTCCCAATCATAGCGACGAATGCCCCGCCGAAGGTGAAGGGAGCCGACCGGGCCGCGTACTCCCGGCTGTGCGTGATCCCCTTCGAGTCGGCCGTGCCGAAGAAGACGGGGGATGCCGTTGAGATGGCCTCTGACGCGGACGCTAGGGCCGCATTCCTGGCCTGGGCCGTCGAAGGCTGGGACCTCTATTGCGCGGAAGGTCTAGGCCGGGAGACGTGGCCTGAGGCCGTCCGTAGGGCCGGGCTGGAATACGAAGGGTCGATGAGCGATACGGCCGCATTCGTCGCGGACTGCTGCGAGGTCGGGGCGGACTACTCGGCTCCGGCCGGGACGCTCTATGAGGCTTACCGGCTCTGGTGCGAGAAGGAGGGGATGAAGCCGAGTAGCAATAGAACGTTCGGCATGGAGCTGGGCGGCTTGGGCTTTGAGGCACGAGCGAAGCGTGAGAAAGGCCGGGTGGTCTGGTCGCGGTTCGGCCTCCAGCTTCCCGAGATGCCCTCTCCCTTCGACGGTAAGGGGAACGGTTAGGGATAGGTAATAGGTATCTCTTACTACCTTTCGGCTGGTAGAGCGCTATCTGTAAGGCGTAAGGGGTATTTCGAAAATCTAACGCGTATAAGAAGAAAGGAGGTAAGGGTATGCGGAAGGTAGGCGGGGCGTACGCGTATAGGGGGCTAGGGCAGGCCGTCTACCCCTTACGCCTTACCGCCCAGGTCAGCCCAGGTATTCCGCCCCTTACGAATCCCTAACGTCTCTCCCTTACGCGCTCGAAAGTCCGGCGATTAGCAGCAGAGGAGATAGCAACAGATGTCCGACTACCCGCGACGCGAGAAGCCAGAAGGACCACCCAAAGTACGTACAGCCTCAACAGGCCGCAGCGCTTACGAGGAAGACGAGAACGATGAAGAGGCAAAGCCAAAGGTCCGCATCCCTGTCGTCGTCCAGTCGGGCGGCGAACTCCATCACATAACGGGCGAGCGGATCGAATACATAACCGTGGACGAAGACACAGCACAAGACTGGGATGATCGTGTTTGGCGTAACGGCCCGATTGGCGGCGGTGAATCCGTCTTCGACCGTTACCGCAGGCGCGGCAATCCCGCCAGTCGGTAGCCACTCCGGAGCGTTAACAGCACTCCGACCAGGCCAGATGCTGGCCGGCCACATATGACCACATCAACAGGGGTGTAGGGGCCTTCGCATCTGACCGGGGAGGGCAGAAGGACCTCCGAGGTGAGCAGCGTTGTGCCTGGCAGCGTGGCCGCAACCCAGGTACCAGCTACCGTCCGTAACAGCGAGAAGGGGGCAATTCATGCCACAAAGGCCCAAGAGCAACGATCAATTGCGGCTCATCAGCGGGAAGTCGGAGGCCGAAGCGGACCGCAGAGAGCACGCCCGGAAGTCGCTCGGGGGTGCGGCTCTCGACTGGGAAGAGGTCTCCGTCATCATCCCGGAGGACTCATACGCAGACGAGGAGTGGACGCGCCTTTCCGAGGTGTACGCCAATCAGCCCGACCGGTTCCGCGAAGCCGACCGGGGAATGGTGACGCTCCATTGCGTCTGGACCGGCGTCTACGCGGAATGCCTGGAGCAGATCAACGCGGAAGGTCTGTTCGTCAAGGGCATCTCGAAACGGGACGCGCATCGGATGGTCCGGAATCCGGCGACCGCACTTCTCAACGTCGCCAGCAATCAGCTTCGCTTTCTGGCGAAAGAACTGGGCTTCTCGCCGGACGCCAGGAAGCGCGCGGGGATCATCGAGAAGCAGGAGGAGCGGAGTAGCAATGAAGACCTCCTCAGCGGATGACGTCCGGGAGGCCGTAGCGCGCCACGTCCCTGCGTCCGTTCTCGCCAACGGGAATGTGCGCATTCTCGGCAGCGCGGACGCGGACACCCGGCCGGGCTGGTCGGGCCTTACGCTCCACCTCGGAGCCGAGGGGGACTGCGTTTACGCAACGGGCTGGCTCCCCGAAGAGGGCGCACACGGAGCTATGTGGTTCTCCGTCTGGAGGAATGGCATCGAAGGGCCGCGAACTCTGTACTGGGACCCGGTGACCGGAGCCGACTACGGCTGGATGGACTAGACGGGAGAGAACGACAATGCGAATCCTCCGCACCGATACCGCAATTACCGACGAAGCCGCCAGCAATTTCGTTGCCGGCATCACCATTCACATTCCCATCGGATCGGCCATTCCGCCGCCGCTCACGCTGGTTCACAAAGCGGACTACACCCCCGGCGTCCCGCAATTCCTGCTCGATGGGGAGGGTGCTATCTGGTCGCTGTGCGACGACGATTCCGCAGAACGCACGGCTGTCAAGGCTGGGGATCGGCTGGAGGTCGTGAAGTTCCGGAATGGCAACGAAGTCGAGCGGGCAATTCTCGGCTAATCTCCATCTCGGTGAACGTCGGCCAAACCGGCCCGTCGCCAAGGGCTGCTTTGTGGTGAGGATCCTGGCCAGGACAAGCCACTATCGGGGAGCCTTTGGCCGCCCGCCGCGTAAGCCGTTCGCAGCCGTCCGGCGTTGTAGGCGGGGCGTGGAGTTTTCCGCTCTCTCCTCCGTGTCCTGCTGATCTCGCCAACGCCGGACGGCTCCCGTTCCCCCATCCTTTCGAGGAGGCTTTTCCCGCCGCACTGCGGCCCGTTGAGCCCAAGACGGATGTTTCTCCATTCAGCATCCCGAAGGGAAAGCAACGTGAGCAAGTTTGACGAATTGGTGAGGCGGATGAAGTCCGCTATCACGGAAGCCCGCGAAGTGGCGACGAAGGCGGAGAACGCCGGACGCGACCTCACCGACGCGGAGCGCACGAAGTGCCTGGCGCTTCTCGAAGAGGCGAAGTCCCTCAAGGCGCAGGCCGACACGGAGAAGGCCGACAACGATGTCCGGTCCGGCCTGGCCGCTCTGACGGCCGAACTCAACGGCACCGCGAATGGCGTGAAGGCCGTTCCGGGGAACGCCAAGGTTCGCGCCTCCGGCGGTACGGGCGAATGGGCGAAGGCCGTCACCGACTACAGCGAGCGATTCGGCATGAAGTCGATCCTCGCGAACGGCGCGGTTCCGGTCCAGGTCCCGATGGACCCGGAGCCCATTCCGCTGGACTCGCCGGTCCTTTCACTCCGCCAGCTCATCCCGGCGGTGGCCGACACGACCGGTGTCTGGAAGTACATCCAGCAGACTGTTCGGACCAACAACGCTTCGACGGTCGCCCAGGGCAAGAAGAAGCCCACTTCGGTCTACACGTACGACGACAAGGAAGGGCGCGCGGTCGTCATCGCGCACCTTTCAGAGTCGATCCCCCGCCAGATCTTCGATGACGCTCCAGCCCTCCAGGGGGCGCTGGAGTCGGAAATGCGACTCGGGCTCGAACTGGCCCTTGAGAACCAGATCCTCAACGGGAACGGCTCCACGTCCGGCGTCCTGGACGACATGACCGGTATCGGGAACGCGTCGGGAACTCAGGAGCTCGCACGAGTGAGCGGCGATGACGAGTTCATCGTGACGCGGAAGGCGATCACCCTTCTGGAGAAGAGTTCCATCAACCCAACCGGCTGGGTGATGAACGCGGACATGTGGGAGACCTTCGAACTCATCCCCGACGCGAACGAGCGATTCATGCTCGGCAATGCGCCGGTGGACCGGGCCGCGCGTCGGCTGTGGGGCGTTCCGGTGGTCCTCTCCGAAGCGGTCGCGGACAACGTCGCCTTCCTGGCCGACTTCGCGAACGCGACCCGGCTGCACGTCCGCCAGGAAGGCGTTCTGGACTGGAGCGAGAACCACTATGCGGCCGACAAGTTCGGCGCGTCGGCTCCGGGCTCCGACTTCGAGGGGAACATGATCAAGTTCCGCTTCGAAGGCCGGTTCGGACTGGACGTCCTGCGGCCGTTCTCCATCGTGGAGGTGAACCTCACACCCGTCGCCTAAACAGACTTCCGCGCTGGCGGCTGGCCTCCTTTCATGATGACTGGGGAGGCCGCAACGGGAAACGCCGTCCCCGGCCGCCAGCGCGGAACTGAACGGGACTTCCCGGCTGCTGGTTAAGCCCGCCCAGCCGGGGATTCCTCCACAAAGGTGAGAGGCCCGACCGATTACCACCGGTCGGGCCTCTCGTGTGTTCTAAGCTGTGCTCGGCGGTCGGGGGCATATACGCCATGTCCCCGGCCGTCTCTGGCCCGTACGGGCCAGCTCCGGGCCGTCTAGGCGGACATCGCCGCTAGCTGTTCGCGTACCGGCCGCATAGCGGACGTTCCCGGCTTCCGTCGCTCTGCGAGTTTGACGATCTCGTCCACCCGCTGCGCGATGGACGGCTGGAACTGGACTCGCGACTCCATTTCGCCGAGAACAGCCAGGATGTTTTCTGCCGCTCCGTCGATCTGGTTTCCCCGGATGCGGGCTTCTGCGATGGTGAGAAGGGGCTGCGCCTTCCAGAGCGAACCGGCTCCGGGGTTGGCGCGGAGCGCTTCGGTTGCGTGCGTTTCGACGGCCCGGTGCAGGTTCGCGAAACTGGAGAGGGACCGGGCGACGGTCATGTGAGCCTGATTGGAGGTCCAGCCGTCCGTAACGGGCGACTGCGGCGGGGTGGTCTCCGCCAATTCGATGGATTTTGCTCCGGCACGCTGGGCCTTCTCGGCGTGACCGGCGAGAGCGACAGCCCGCGCGAACATCGCCTGTGCCATTCCCTCTCGCTCCGGCGTATTGGCGTACTTGATCGCGAGTTTGGCGTCTGTGATGAGGTGGCGCGGCTCGACGTCGAAATACATCCCCGCGTTCGCGGACTTGCTGTGTGCGAGTGAGATGAGATTCGGGTCTCCGGCGAGACGCGCGTACGTGTGGGCCTGCGTAAGCCAGGCTGCGGCGCTCGACTGGTCGAGGAGCGTTACCGCGTTGACCGACCCGAGAATTGCGGTCCACGCCCGGAGGTCGAAGACGTTGACGTTTGCGGTCCGCTGGAACTGGTTGAGATTCGCCCAAAGGGCGAGAAGGGCGGGCTGGTTCTGGATGGCGGGTTGGATAAGGAGGTGCGCGCGGACGGCTGCGATTTCGTGCGCGAAGCGGTCGCGTTCGTCGTCGGTGCTCCCCTGCTCTTCGGGGAGGCGGACGTACGGGGCTGCGGCCCCGAGGAACGGCCCGGCGGCGGTGAGTCCCGCCACCGCCAGAACCTTCCTGAGGACGGCTCTCCGATCTTCCATACTTCCAGGGTCGTCACTACGCGGGAAGATGTCCAATTGCTGACCCTCTCTCCGGTCTGCCCCCGAACGACACGTTGTCGCTACCGAGTGTAATTCGGCGCTTACAGTCCGGCTAGATCCCGGCCGATTCCCGCCGTTCTTTGGCCTCAACGTACGCCCGGCTGGTAGCGGAGGAGGGACGTTCCGCAGATCCCTAGGCCGTTTGCCCTGGTCGGTGTTGGTATGCGCGCGGTCAGGCTGTCGGAGGCCCCACCTTCGCCCAGGAGGCCGGAGCGCTGGGGGTAACCAAGATCTATCGTCCGTGGGAGCGCCGAGAGAGCGCGAAGGCCCGGCTGCGAAGATCGCAACTGGGCCTCTACCTGGGCGCCTCCGGCAGGATTCGAACCTGCGACACCCGCTTTAGGAGAGCGGTGCTCTATCCCCTGAGCTACGGAGGCGTGTCGTCGCTCGCGGCTAGAGCGTAGCGGACGGCACCTACAGGGTAGGGGACGGGGCGAGTCGTGCGCTCGTCCTTATGGTGACCGCTCTGACCTCTAGGCTCCGTGGGGCCGCTGTGGGTACGCTTCGGTGCCGTGACGGGTCGGCATCGTGAGCAGCCGAGTGACAAGGGCTCCGACGAGGCGGAAGGCGTGCCTCGCGGGCGGCGGGTCGCGGTGATCGCCGCGGCGTTCGCCGTCCCCGTCCTGCTCGCCACCGTGATCGCTTTCGGGCTGCGGGACGAGCCGGCGGCCGAGCGGCCCGAGGGCGCCGCGACGTCGTTGCCGGTGGCGCCCGTCGCGCCGAGGACCGAGCCCACCTACGGGCAGTATGTGGTGCCGAAACCGCAGCCCCAGGCGGAGACGCGCGCGCCGAACCGTCCGCCCGTGCCCGTGGCGACACCGCGCAGGAAGGTGACGCCCAAGCCGTCGCGCACGACGCGATCGCCGCGTCCGACCCGCCTGCGGCCTCCCTGCCCGAACGGGTGGGGCAGCGTGCCGTGGTGGCGTGAGTGGTGCCGTCAGCATGGTTACCGCACTCGCTGAGCCGGTTACAGCCTGGTCACAGGTGAACCTGTAGTAGCGTTCTGCCGCTGTTCCGTATTCGGGCATCAGGAGGAAAACCACCGTGCCTAACCCCCGGTCGGCGGCGTTGATCGCGGTCTTCCTGGTGACGGCCGTGTTCGCTCCGCAGGACGTCGGCAGGGCGGCCGACGGGCCGGACGACTCGGTCGAGGCGCTGCGCCGGCAGGCGTCGAAGGCCCGCTCCGAACTGGAGAAGGCGACGACGGAGATGGAGGGGCGCCAGAAGGAGTTGGCGTCCTCCCAGGTGAAGCTGCGCGGCACGCTGAAGGACCTGGCGGGGGCCGAGGCCGAGCTGAACCGGATCCGGCAGCCGCTGGCACGGCTGGCGAACACGTCCTACCAGCAGAGCGGCGCCGTCGGGTCGATGGCGATCTTCGGCGGCGGGTCTCCCGACTCGGCGCTGCGCTCGACGGCGGACGTGACGCTGCTCGCCAAGTCGCAGCAGGCCCTTGTGGACCGTGCCGATGAGCTGCAGCGGCGCCGCAGGGAACTCGCGTCCACCGCGCAGGACCTCCAGTCGCGCAACGCGATCGCGCAGACCCGCGTCCAGCAGCAGATCGACGGCCTCAAGGACAAGTCGGCGCGGCTCACCAAGCAGCTCAACGTCATGCTGAACAAGCTGAGCCCGGCGAAGCGGCTGGAACTCGGATGCGACAAGCGGCTGGCCGGTGACGCGAAGAAGTTCCCGAACGGGCTGATCCCGGCGAAGTATCTGTGTCCGCTGCCGCAGAAGGGCAAGGAACTGCGCGCGGACGCGGCGCTCGCCTTTTACAAACTGAACGCCGCGTACAAGCGCCGCTTCGGCCGTGACATGTGCGTGACCGACTCCTACCGGAGTCTTTCCGAGCAGCATCGGGTGTATGCGGAACGTCCCGGATTCGCAGCCGTCCCCGGGACGAGCAATCACGGCAAGGGCCAGGCCCTCGACCTGTGCGGCGGGGTGCAGAACTCGGGTTCCGTCCAGTTCAACTGGATGGAGGCCAACGCCAAGACCTACGGGTGGCTGCATCCCGCGTGGGCCTACAGCAACCCGTTCGAGCCGTGGCACTGGGAGTACGGCACCGAGGACGACCAGTAGGTCAGGCCGGCACCTCGGCGGCCGGCGCGATCTCCGAGGTGCAGTACCTGCAACGCACCGCCTTGACCGGGATGTCGCTCAGGCACTGCGGGCACTCCCGCTCGGTGGCCTCCTTGCCCCGGTCCATGCGCTCGATCAGCTTGGCGGTCGGCAGGACGACCAGGAAGTACACGATCGCCGCCGTGATCACGAACGCGATCGCGGACGTGACGAAGATGCCGTAGGGGAACCTCGTCCCGTCGATCGTCACGGCGAGCCGCGTGTAGTCGGGCTTGCCGCCGAGCAGCGCGATCAACGGCGTGATGAAGGAGTTCGCGAAGTCCTTCACCAGGCCCGCGAACGCCGCCCCGACGACGAACGCGACCGCGAGGTCAATGAGGTTGCCGCGAAACAGGAACTTCTTGAAACCGCTCATAGTGCCTTCCATGAATTGCGACCGCCTCCCGGTTCCCCGGGAGGCGCTGTACTAGCCGGTTTGTGTGTCCGCTTCTTCGAGCCCCTTGCCGCCTGCCGGCCGCCTCCGTGACACGGCTCACGGGACCGGCCACATCCCCCGCGGTGCTCTCGGACAGCCGCCGCTCGGCAATTCTCCGGCCGACGAGCGCTCTCTGAGCCCCGAACATCCACCGATTTGAGAGCCGCATTGCGCTACCTGTCGGTGTCGCCCCCCGGCAGGACCGTCGTCCTGGTGGTCCTGCGAACGGGTTCAGCGGATGCCGTCCTGCCTGCCGCCGACCGCCGGTGCCAGAGCGCGGTCCGCTGTGCCACGGCGTTGAGGCATGGCGGAGATCGTCATGTTGGAGTTGTGGTGGGCGGGAGCGTCCGGGGGGCTGCCGAGGTGCGGGGAACGAGCGCCGCTGGGTGCGGAGCATCAGATCACCGGACGTCGCCACCGGCCGCTGCCGAGTGGGTTCTGCTGATCAGAAGCCATGTGGCGACACTCCTGGCCCGGGATGCGGACGAGATGAACCCGAACGGCCACGGATGGTAATGAACAGTTCTACTGTTTGCCAAGTCGGCGGGGGCGATGTGGATCCGGCTCGCGCCTCCGGCCCCGATGAGCGATCTTCGACGCCGAGCCTCACACGCCCTGTTCGGGCGCTCGTCGCCCACCGCGTGGTGCGGGGACCAGGTCAGGGGGCTGGGGGCGTCCGCTGCGTGTGGTGGTCCAGCAGCCGCCTGAGCATTCCCACGAACTGGTCGCGTTCTTCGGGGAGCAGTGGGGCGAGCAGCTCTTCGTGGAGGTCGTCCAGGACGTCGTCGAGGCGGCGCAGGTGCCGGCGGCCCTGCTCGGTGATCGTGATGACGTTGCGGCGGCGGTCGCCGGGATCGGGCGTCCGCTCGACGTCGCCGCGCTCCGCCAACTCGTTGAGGACGCCGACCATGTCGCTGCGGTAGATGCCGGTGTTCCGGCTCAGCGTCGCCTGGCTGCCCGGGCCGTACTCCTGCAACGAGGCGAGCACGGCGTAGTGCCACTTGCGGGCGTCGACCCGGGCGAGCCCGTCGGTGATCAGGCGGTCCGACCGCACGGACATCTGTGAGAGCAGGCGACTGGCCCGTCGCCGCAGCCGCTCCGGCGCCTCGATCGCGCCGTCGGCGGGCATGTCCGCGGCTTCGGCTCTGCTCGGCATGAGGCAGATCCTACCCCGTTGCGTTAGTCGGACTAACGATGTAGCTTCGTTCGTGGCACAAACGTTAGTCATATAAACGATTGGGAGGCGTCGTGGCCACCGCAGACCAGACCTTCGGCACCGCGCTCATCGGTCAGACCGAGAAGGCGTTGAACGCGATCCTGGACCGGCAGCTCGCAGGGACCGGCATCACCGAGCATCAGTGGGTGACCCTCACGCTGGCCGTGGTCGGCGGCGGAGTCGTCGACCGGGCCGAATTCATCCGCCGGGTGAGCGGTGCCATCCATGTCGGTGAGGCGTCGGTGGACGAACGCGTCACCGAGCTGACCGGCGCGGGACTCCTCCAGGCCGACGACGATGGCCGCGTCCAGGTCACCGACGAAGGGCGGGAGCGCTGGACGCGGGTCCGCGCCGCGATCGGCCCGATCACCCAAACCCTGTGGGGCGACCTGCCGGAGGAGGACCTGGCCGTCGCCGGACGCGTCCTGAACATCGTCCTGGACAGGGCGAACACGGTGCTGGCAGCCCCCTGAGACTCCGCACCCAACAGGACGGCACATCGCCCCAGCCCGGACAAAGAAGGAAGACGCCATGCCCACGGACACTCGGATCGCCGACCGCATCGAGATCGGCGACCTGGTCGCCCGCTTCGCGCTCCTGCTCGACGAGAAGCGGTGGGAGGACGCGTCCACGGTTTTCGCCGAAGACGTGACGGTGCACTCGCCGCGCGGCGGCGAACTCCGCGGCATCGACAAGGTCGTCGACTTCATGCGGCGGAGTGAGGTCGAGGGGGAGCACACCCAGCACACGACCACCGACCTGCTGGTGGACGTCGGCGGCGACCAGGCGACCGCGTCGGCGAACTCGACCGTGTACTTCTACCGCGACGGCCAGGCACCCCACTTCACCGGCGGGCTTCGCCAGCATTTCACCGTGGCCCGGACGCCGGGAGGCTGGCGCCTCCGCGAGGTACGGATCACCCCGGCATGGAGCCGCGACAGCACACGATCGGAAACCTGATCGCGGGGCCGATCAGGTCGGGGGAGCGCCGGGTCTTCGGGTGGGGCGGCCACCGGCACTCCTCGCGCTGCCGACCCGCGGCGCCTTCCATGCTGATCACCGTCCGGGAGGGTGCGACGCTACGGAAGTGCGTCAATCTCCGATGGAGGGTCGATGAACCAGGCGCTGGACCGGCGGCCGAAGGTGCATGCCTGGCACATCCAGGAGCGGGAGTACGCCCGTCAGGAGGAGCGGAGGGGACGTCGGCACGCCTACGAGCACATCGCACCGGCGACGACCGCGCTGGTCGTCATCGACATGGTGCCGTTCTTCGTGTCTCAGTCGCCCTACGCTCTGGGTGTGGTCCCCAACATCGCGCGCCTTGCCGCCGGCTTGCGTGCCGCCGGGGGCACGGTGGCGTGGATCCTCCCGACGGGCCCACCCGCGCGCAGCGAGTTCTACGGGCCGCGCGTCGCCGAACTGTTCGACCATCGCGCGGAGGGCGCTCCGCTGCGGGACCGGCTCTGGCCCCGGTTTCGCGTCGACGATCAGGACATCGTCGTCGACAAGACCGCCGCCAGTGCTTTCTTCCCCGGCCGTTGCCGACTTCCGCACCTCCTGGACCAGCGCGGTATCGACACCGTGTTGATCACCGGCACGGTCACCAACGTGTGCTGCGAGTCCTCCGCCCGCGACGCCGGCACCCTCGGCTACCGGGTCATCATGGTGGCCGACGCCAACGCCGCGCGGACCGACCAGGACCACAACGCCACCCTCCACACGATCTACCGCACCTTCGGCGACGTACGCCCCACGACCGACGTCCTCGCCCTGGTCCGCAACTCGTGAGGCTCGGCTCTGTCGGCTATGTCATCTCCGTCGGCCCCCGGCGCTCCCTCGACCCCGTCGGCCCCGGAGGGGCGGGCGGCCCCGTTGACTCCGGAGACCCGGGCACCCCCGTCGGCCCCGGAAGCGCGGGCGACCCCGTCGACTCCGGAGACCCGGGCACCCCCGTCGGCCCCGGAACCGCGGGCGACCCCGTCGACTCCGGAGACCCAGGCACCCCCGTCGACTCCGGAGACCCGGGCGGGCCCCGTCGGCCTCGGAGACGCGTGGCGGCCCCGTCGGCTCCCGAGACCCGGGCAACCCCCGTCGGCCCCGGAGGCGTGGGCGGCCCCGTCGACTTCGGAGACCCAGGCACCCCCGTCGGCCCCGGCAACCCCGGAGACCCCAGGCGAGTTCGATGAGGCGGGCGAGCTGTGATCTGGGCGCTGGCCCCTGATTGTGGGGGGTTGCTTGGGGTTGCTCTGGAAGTGTGGACGGGGTGGTCTACTGGCCTCCAGTGATTGATATGGCGAGGGGGGCTCCGGCGCCCGCCAGGGCTGCGGCCTGGGTGCGGTTGGTCGCGACCACTATGAGTGCTCCGTCTTGGCCTCCTTCTTTGGCCGGTGGCGGGACGGCCAGTACCGGGACCTCTGACACCACGAGGCGGGCGCCGCCCCAGCCGCCCGGATCATCGGGGCGCGAAGAGGCTGGCTGGTCGGAGCGGTCGATGGCGGAACTTCTGGTGTCAGGCGGTGAGAGCGCTGCGATTCCTATTGAGGAGCTTCCTGGGCGGTGCCCGGTCGTGAGGTATGCAGGTGTGTTGCTGAGCTTGGTGTAGGCGGTACGTGCGGAGGGGGTGGTGTGGTTTTGCTGGTTGGTCGTGTGGGGTGGGGGTGTTGTGCGGGGTTGGTCGATGGTTGGGGAGGCTTCTTCAGGTGGGGTGTCGGGCGAGGGCGCGGTCAGGGGGTCTGGGATTGGTGTTGTTCGGGTTGTGAGGATGTCTATGCGGTTGCCCGGGTGGAGCAGGCGGACGGACGCGGCGTCGGCGATGCGGACCGGGGCCGCCACCGTGCCGGGAGCGTAGCCCTCAAGGAGGGAGTCGCCGATCAGGCGGGCGTCGGTGAGGGGTTCGCCGCGGCGCATGGGGGCGGCCAGGACGCGGCCGGTGGCGCTGGTGCGGAGGGCGCCGGACGGGACGGCACCGCGCGGCAGGGCCAGGGCGCGGAGGTCGGACGGGCGCAGGGTCGTTCCGGCGGGGAGGTCGCGGGCCGCTCCGAGGACGTGGACGGACGGTGGCGGCCCAGGGCGCAGGGCCATGAGGGCGGTGCCGGCGGCGGCCGCGGCGAGCAGTGCCGCCAGGGGCCGCCGCAGGCGGGCTAAGCGGGTGTTCACGGCAGTTCCAGAGGGAGCTTGATGCCGTCCAGGACCCGGGGGCAGGGGCAGCCGCGCTCGGCGGGCAGGGCGCCGACCACGTCCGCCACGAGGGTGCGGAGGCGGTCGATGTTCTCGCCGAAGACGCGGAGGACCTCCTCCATCGTGACGCCGTCGCCCTCCTCGATGCCGGCGTCGAGGTCGGTGACCAGGCAGAGGGGGGTGTAGCAGAGCGCCAGCTCGCGGGCGAGGACGGCCTCCGGGTGGCCGGTCATGCCGACCAGCGTCCAGCCCTGGGCGGCGAACCACTGGGACTCGGCGCGGGTGGAGAAGCGGGGGCCCTCGATGACGACCAGGGTGCCGCCCTCGACCGGGCGCCAGCCCGCGGCCTTCGCGGAGTCGGCGGCGGCGCGGCGGCCCGCCGGGCAGTACGGGTCGGAGAACGACAGGTGGACGGCGCCGCCCTCGTCGTAGAAGGTCTGGGCGCGGCCGTGGGTGCGGTCGGCGAGCTGGTCGGGGACGGCCAGCGTCCCGGGGCCGTACTCCGGGGTGAGGGAGCCGACGGCGCTCGGCGCGAGGACCTGGCGGACGCCGAGGGAGCGCAGCGCCCACAGGTTGGCGCGATAAGGGATCTTGTGGGGCGGGTAGCGGTGGTCGCGGCCGTGGCGGGGGAGGAAGGCGACGCGGCGGCCGGCGAGCTCGCCGAGCGCGATCACGTCGCTCGGCGTGCCGTAGGGGGTCTCGACCCGGACCTCCTCGATGTCGTCGAGGAAGGAGTAGAAACCGGAACCGCCGATCACCCCGATGTCGGCGGACGCTGCGTCTTCTCGCGAAGTGGACATGACGCGACCCTAGCCAGCCCTCTTCACCGCTCGACAGCCCCGCCGCCGATTGTGGATAACCCGCGCCGCGGCGAAAAAGGATCAAGGTTCGAACACGCCGGGATCGCAGAAGGGCCCAGCCATGCGGCCGGGCCCTTCCAGGTTGTTCTACGGTCAGCCGACCGGGTCCAGGACCTTCGACTCCGCGTGGGCGGGGTCGTGCTTGGCGAGGCGGCCCGGGGTCCAGATGCGCCGTCCGATGTCGTAGGACAGGGCGGGCAGCAGCAGGGACCGGACGATCAGCGTGTCGAGCAGGACGCCGAAGGCGACCACGAAGCCCATCTCGGCCATGGACACCAGCGGCAGCGTGGCCAGGGCGGCGAAGGTCGCGGCCAGGACCAGCCCGGCGGAGGTGATGACGCCGCCGGTGACGGCCAGCCCGCGCTGGATGCCGCGGCGCGTGCCGAGCGCCTCGGACTCCTCACGGACGCGGTGCATGAGGAAGATGTTGTAGTCGACCCCCAGCGCGACCAGGAAGATGAAGGCCAGCAAGGGGAAGCCGGAGTCGGTGCCCTCGTAGCCGAAGCCGTGCTGGAAGATCAGGGCGCACGCCCCGAGCGAGGCGAGGAACGACAGGACGACGGTGGCCATCATCAGCAGCGGCGCGACCAGCGCGCGCAGCAGCAGGATGAGGATCAGGAACACCACGGCCAGGACGATCGGGATGATGACCTTGTTGTCCCGGGTGGAGGCCCGGCTGATGTCCAGGGAGGTCGCGGTGGTGCCGCCGACCTTCCCGTCCGCGGACGGGACGGAGTGGACCGCTTCCCGCAGCCGGTCGATCGTGTCCTTCGCGGCCTGGCTGTCGGCGGAGTGGCGCATGGTCGCCTCGTACTGGACGAGGCCGTTCGCGGTGACGGGGCGGCCCAGTTCGGCGATGCCCTGGGTCTTCTGGATGGCGGCGCCGAGCGGGGCCGCGGCGGACGCCTTGCCGATGACGACGGCCGGGGCGCCGGAGCCCGCCGGGTAGTGGCGGGAGACGACCTCCGCGCCGACGATGGAGTCGGGGCGTCCGGTGAACTGGCCCGCGTCCGAGAGCCCGTTCGCGTTGAGCGAGCCCAGGCCGAAGGTGAGGGCGAACAGGCCCACGGCGGTGACGGCCCAGAGCGCGCGCGGGTGCTTGCCGACCAGCCCGGAGACCCGGTTCCAGATGCCGTGCTCCGACTCGTACGCCTCGGGCTGGAGGTACTTCTCGTCGTAGCGGGGGACGAGGGGCCAGAACAGCCAGCGTCCGAAGATGACCAGGAGGGCCGGCAGCAGGGTCACCATGGCGGCGAGCGCCGTGAGGACGCCGGCGGCGGCGACCGGGCCCATGCCCGCGGTGGAGTTCATGTCGGCGAGCAGCAGGCACAGCAGCCCGACCGCGACGGTCGCGGCGGAGGCGATGACGGCCGGGGCGGCGCGGTGCAGCGCGTAGGCCATGGCCTCGTGCCGGTCCTCGTGGCGGTGCAGTTCCTCGCGGTAGCGGGCGACGAGCAGGAGCGCGTAGTCGGTGGCGACGCCGAAGACCAGGACGGTGAGGACGCCCGCGCTCTGGCCGTTCACGGTCAGGCCCGCGTTCTTGGCCAGCAGGTAGACGACCGACTGGGCGAGCCCCAGCGCGAACACCGCGCTCAGCACGGGGACGAACCACAGCATCGGGCTGCGGTAGATGATCAGCAGCAGGACGATCACGACGATCCCGGCGGCCATGAGCAGGAAGCCGTCCAGGCTCTTGAAGACCTCGAACATGTCGGCGCCGCTGCCCCCGGGGCCGGTGACGTGCGCCTCCAGTCCGGGCGGTCCCCGCTTGGCGATGTCGCGCGCGCCGTCGACGGCGCCGGTCAGGTCCTCGTCGGTGAGGGGCACGAGGGTCTGCAGGGCCTTGCCGTCCTTGGACGGGAACGGTCCCTGCGCCTTCTGCGCTCCCGGCAGATGCTCAAGCCCGGCCAGGTCGGAGGCGGCCTTCGCCTTGTCCGCGGCGGTGATGCCCGCGGGACGCTCGTAGACGACGACGGCGAGGATCGTCTCGTCCTTGCGGAACTGCTCTTGCAGTTCGATGACCTGCGTGGACTCGGCACCACCGGGCAGCCAGGACGCCGCGTCGTTCTCCTGGACGTCGGCCAGCTTGCCCGCCAGGGGCCCGAGGGCGGCCAGCAGCACGACCCACAGGCCGAGGACGGCCCACTTGCTGCGCCGTCCGGCGATCATTCCGGCCAGGCGGTGGCCCAGGGATCTGGGGGGAGCCGGGCTCTGTGCGCTCATGTTCCTTCTCATTCCGTCCGGGGGGGTAACGAGATATATCGCGTCGCAACGGAAACGATGTCTCGCCTGGAGAGAGATGTCAAGTAGTATCGCGAATTAAGGGGAGGCCGCCGATGGCGAGCTTCTCGTGTTTAGAGTCTCTCGAAAGTAGAGCTTTGTCAAACCGCGACGCGGTCGCGGTGTGCGGGGGTGGGGGCCGGCTCCGCGGATGCCGTCCAGGTCAACCGACAGGATGTGCTGCTCGTCGCGCCGTCCGGTTCCATGCCGTCCGCCCCCAAGGTCTGTCCCGTCCTTCGCATCAATGTTCGATGCAAAGGGTGCGGTTGCGCGTCGGGCAGAAGACGGGAACCGCTCTACCTCACGCGGGGCAGGAGGTTAGGGGGACCTACCCCTTGAGATGTATGTCGTGAGGGAGGCGCCTGCCCGCATGGAGGAGGAGCCGGGGCGGGTCCTCGTTCTCGGGTACAGGGCACGCCGAGCGGTCGCAGGGACGCGCGTAGGCCGCCGAATCGGTCGCCGTAGCGCGATTCAGCGGCGGTGTTCAGAAGGGGCTGAGGGAGGCTTCCGGGCCGCTTCCGGGGGCGTCCCGCAGGCGCGGGGACGTCGGCGACGCCGTCAAGCCGCGCCGCCCGGGAGCGGGTGGCGCGGCTGGTGCCCAGGTCTCGCGGCCTGGCGGGTCAGGCGACCTTCTCGGACGAGGAGGACTTCGCGGCCGGCTTCGACGACGTGCCCGAGGACGAGGAGTCGCTCGACGACTTCGACGACGAGTCGGACTTGGCCGAGTCGCCGGAGCCGCCCGAGCCGTTCGACCCGTCCGAGGCGCCGTTCGAGGAGGACCCTCCGGACGAGGAGCCCACGGTGGCGGTCTTGCCGGAGCCGCGGCTGTCCGTCCGGTAGAAGCCCGAACCCTTGAAGATGATCCCCGCGGCGGAGAAGACCTTGCGCAGCTTGCCGTCGCAGGCCGGGCATTCGGTCAGCGCGTCGTCGCTGAACTTCTGCACGACCTCAAGAGGCTCGCCGCACTCGGTGCAAACGTACTGATACGTCGGCACGGTTCCTCCTCGCTGACTCAGCCCGGGGGAGAGCCGGGCTGGCACTCACTTTGAACGACTGCTAATGGTACCCATGCATGGAACGGGATTCGCCCCCGGCCTGTTCCCGCCTCCGGCCGGAGGCCCTCCTCGCGTCCCGCGGCCGAGACCGGATCACACGCCCGTCTCGCCGAACCAGCCGGCCAGCCTGCCCTGGCGGCTGACGGCGCGCAGGCGGCGTTCGGTGGTGTCCCGCACGGTGTCGGTGGTCACGACCAGGAGCGTGTCCCCCGCTTCCAGGCGCGTCGTGGGTTCGGGGACGAAACTCGCCCCGTTCCGGACGACCAGGGTGACGGACGCGCCGGCGGGCAGCCGGAGCTCGAATATCTCCACGCCGCCCAGCCGGGAGTCGGGGGGGATCCGGACCTCCAGCAGGTCCGCGTGGAGTTCTTCCAGGGGCGCCGCTTCCACGTCCAGTTCGCGTGTCTGTTCGTCGCTCTTGAGCCCGCACCAGCGCGCGACCAGGGGCAGCGTCGGGCCCTGGAGGAGCGTGAACACGACGACGATGGTGAAGACGATGGAGAAGAGGCGGTCGGCGTCCGGGACGTCCTGCACCATGGGGATCGTGGCCAGGACGATCGGGACCGCGCCCCGGAGCCCGGCCCAGGACGCGAAGACCTTCTCCCCCCAGGAGAGCCGGAACCCGATCGTCGACAGGAAGACCGATACCGGCCGCGCGATGAGCAGCAGGACGAACCCGATGACGAGCGCCGGGGCGATCTGGCCGGGGAGGTCGCCGGGTGAGGCGAGCAGGCCGAGCATGACGAACAGGCCGATCTGGGCGAGCCAGCCGATGCCCTCCGCGAAGCCGCGCGTGGCGGGACGGTGCGGAAGCCTGGCGTTCCCCAGGACGAGCGCGCTGACGTACACCGCGAGGAACCCGCTGGAGTGCAGCAGCGTGGCCGCGCCGTAGCTGCCGACGGAGAGCGACAGGACGGCGATGGGGTAGAGGCCGGACGCGGGCAGCGCGATGCGGCGCAGCGCCTGGGCGCCGAGCCAGCCGATGATCAGGCCGATCACCCCGCCGGCGATCAGCTCGTAGACCATCACGGCGAGCAGTTCGGCGGGGTTCGGGACGCTCGCGTGCGCGCTGAGCGTGACCACGATGATCACGACGGGTGCGTCGTTGAAGCCGGACTCGGCCTCCAGCAGGCCGCTCAGCCTGGCGGGCAGCGGGAGGCGGCGCAGCACCGAGAACACGGCGGCCGCGTCGGTCGGGGCGAGCACCGCGGCCAGCAGGAACGCGGGGCGCCAGTCGAGGTCGATGAGCCACATGGCGGCGAGCGCGACGACGAGGATGCTGATCAGCGTGCCGATCGTGGACACGCTGAGCGCCGCGGGCACCGACGGGCGGACCTGCCGCCAGTTCGTGGTGACGCCGCCTTCGGCCAGGATCAGGACGAGGGCGGCGAGGCCGAGCGTCTCGGCGAGCTCGGCGTTGTCGAAGTTGATGTGAAGGGGACCGGACTCGCCAACGAGCAGGCCGAGGCCCATGTACGCCAGGAGGGTGGGAAGCCCCGCCTGGTGTGACAGCCTGACTGCCACGATTGCGCTGAGTACGAGCACGGCCCCGAGGAGTAGCCAGATGTCGAGGTGCACATCCCACCCTTCGGGGTCGTCAAAGTTGAACGTTTAGGAATTCTACATATTCATGGCCGTATCGCACACTTGTGGTTGAGGGACGTGATGTCGCAGGTGCCCGCTATCGACGTCTGACCTGCGGATTTACCCCGTTCACAATATTCTGCACTTCGCGTCCCAGGACGGCCGCCGTGACGTTGTCCCGCACGATCGCGACGAGGTTGAGCTGCGACTGCGAGGACCCTCCCGCCGCGTGCGGGGACAGCAGGACGTTCTCGTGGGAGCGCAGCGGATGCCCCGCCCGGAGGGGCTCCTCGTCGAACACGTCCAGCGCCGCTCCGGCGAGCCGTCCCGATTCCAGGGCGGCGAGGACGGCGTCATCGGGCGCGATGCTCCCGCGCGCCACGTTCACCAGCAGCGCGCCGTCCGGAAGCAGCGCGAGGCGCTCCGGGCCGATCAGCCCCCGCGTCCCGTCGGCCAGCGGCAGCGCGAGCACGACGATGTCGGACGTCGCCAACAGATCGTCGAGTTCCCTGTAGGTGGCGGACGCCTCGGGGCGCGGACGCCGCGTCCAGTACGAGACGGCGCAGCCGAGCGCCGCGAAGAGACGCGCCGCCTCGGAGCCGATCGCACCGAAACCCACGATCCCGACCCGCTGCGCATGCAGCTCGCGGGGTTGCCGCGCGGCGAGTTCCATCTGCGGCCACTCCCCGGCGCGCACCCGCCGGTCGCCCCACACGAGGTGGCGGCACAGGGCGAACGCGGCGCCGACGGCCCACTCGGCCACGCCGCGCGCGTTGGCGCCCGCCGTGTTGGCCACCGGGACGTCCCTGGAGGTGAGCGCCGCGACGTCGATGCTGTCCGTGCCGACCGACGGCATCTGGACGAACGCCAGCCGCGGCCCGGCGGCGACGGCGGCGGCGTCCAGCACCATCTCGCCGGTGAAGTCGCCGATCACCACCTCGGCGCCGTCCGCGAGGGCCGAGTGCAGGCCGTCCTGGCTCCTGCTCTGGGGAAATGTCACATCGACGGCGTCGCCCAGGGGCGCGAACAGGCCGCGCACGAGGTCCTCGCCGAGGGGGGGCAGGGACAGGATCCGCCACGGGTCCGTCATCTCGAACCTCCCAGGTCCGCGTTGCCGGGAGGCGCGCCACCCCGGCGGCCGGGGCGCCGCTTCCTCCCGGTTTCGATCTTGCCGTCCCACACCCTAGGCGCCGCCCCCGGCGGCGCAGAGACCGGCACCAGGCACCACACGGCAACAAATGGCCCATTGCGGCCACAATCGCCACGCGGTCACCCCTGGGCGCCCCGCGCGAGGGGTCAGCCCAGGCGCAACAGCCCGCCGGACGGGGTCACCGCGGCGCGCACCCGCTGGTCGTGGGGCTCCGCGGGCACCTCCGGCAGCAGTTCCCCGTCGTACAGCACGGCCACGGTCAAGATCGCGGGCCCGACACGCGCCAGCGCGCGGTCGTATGACCCGCCGCCGCGTCCCAGGCGCATGCCCGCGCGGTCGACGGCCACCGCCGGTGCCAGCACCACATCCGCGCTGGCCACGGCCCCGGGACCGCGTGGAGGCTCGGTCGGTTCGAGGATGCCATGGGGGCCGGGGGCCAGGGAGTCCGGCCCCTCGTAGGACGCCCAGTCCAGGTCGCCGTCCGGCAGCAGCCTGGGCAGCAGGACGTAGGTGCCGCGCTTCCACAGCGCGAACAGCAGGCCGCGCGTGTCGGGCTCGGAGTCCAGCGACACGTGCGCCGCGACGGTCCCGGCCATCTCGATCTCGGGTTCCGACAGCAGCGCGTCCCGGATGGACCGTGCCGCGTCGGAGCGCACGTCAGACGACATGGTCGCACGCTTTCCCAGTAGTTCCGCGCGTAGGCGGGTCTTCGTCACTATGTCGTGCACGCTGTGGTCCTCACGCATGACTAGGGTCTCTACATGGCCGACATTGCACCTGTGCTCAAGGCGGTCGTCCCGGCGGCCGGTCTCGGTACCCGATTCTTGCCCGCCACCAAGGCGACGCCAAAGGAAATGCTGCCGATCGTCGACAAACCGGCGATCCAGTACGTCGTCGAGGAGGCGGTCGATGCCGGCCTCAACGATGTGCTGATGATCACCGGGCGCAGCAAACGCTCCATCGAGGACCACTTCGACCGCGCGTACGAGCTGGAGGAGGCACTGCGCGCGAAGGGCGACGACGAGCGGCTCGGGGCCGTCCGGGAGTCCAGCGAGCTGGCGATCATGCACTACGTCCGGCAGGGCGAGCCGCGCGGGCTCGGGCACGCCGTGCACTGCGCGCGCCAGCACGTCGGCGACGAGCCGTTCGCGATCCTGCTCGGCGACGACATGATCGACGCCCGGGACCGGCTGCTCAAGCGCATGATCGAGGTGCGCGGGCAGTACGGCGGCAGCGTCGTGGCGCTCATGGAGGTGGAGCCCGACCAGGTCTCGGCCTACGGCTGCGCCGCGATCGAGGCCACCGACGAGGACGATGTCGTCCGCATCAGCGACCTGGTCGAGAAGCCCGCCGCCGAGGAGGCGCCGAGCAACTGGATCATCATCGGCCGCTACGTCTGCGACCCGGCGGTCTTCGACGTCCTGGAGAAGACGCCTCCGGGGCGCGGCGGCGAGATCCAGCTCACCGACGCGCTGCGCACCCTCGCCGACATGCCCGCCGACCAGGGCGGCACCGTCTACGGCGTCAAGTTCCGCGGCCGCCGCTACGACACGGGCAACAAGCTGGAGTACCTGCGGACGGTCGTCCAGTTCGCCTCCGAGCGGCCCGACCTGGCCCCGGAGTTCATGCCGTGGCTCCGCGAGTTCGTCCAGAAGCACGACTCCTGACCGCGCGGTGACGGACGGCGCCGCGGCGGTCGGCGTGGGGAGCGCCTGCGACGCGCGGGTACGCGTCACACTGGGGATGTGGGCATGAGATCAGTCGACGAGCATCTGACCGACATCCTCGGCAGCGTTCCCGTGCTGCCGCCGCTCGACCTGGCGCTGCTGGAGGCGCAGGGGACGGTGCTCGCCGAGCCCGTCTCCGCGCCCGTGCCGCTGCCCCCGTTCGACAACTCCGCGATGGACGGCTACGCCGTGGTCGCGGCGGATATCGCGGGGGCCTCGGAGGCGGAGCCGGTCGTCCTGCCGGTGGTCGGCGACATCCTGGCGGGCGATCCCGGGGTGTCGGCGATCCGGCCGGGGCTGACCGCCCGGATCATGACGGGCGCGCCGCTGCCCGCCGGGGCCGACGCGGTGATCCCGGTGGAGTGGACCGACGGCGGCGCCGCCACGGTGCGGATCTCGCGCCCGGCGCCCGCCGGCAACTACATCCGCCGCGCCGGTGAGGACGTCCTCGCCGGCCAGGTCGTCGCCGACGAGGGCACCCGGCTGGGCGCGGCGCAGATCGGCATGCTCGCGGCCGTCGGGCGGGCGCGCGTGGTCGTCCGGCCGAGGCCCCGCGTCGTCGTGCTCTCGACCGGCACCGAACTGCGCGAACCCGGCGAACGCCTCGGCGACGGGCAGATCTGGGAGTCCAACTCGTTCATGCTCACCGCCGCCGTCGTCGAGGCCGGCGGCGTCGGCTTCCGGCAGGCGACCGTCGAGGACGAGCCGGTGAAGGTGCTGGAGGCCCTGCGCGACCAACTCGTCCGCGCCGACGCGATCGTCACCTCCGGCGGCGTCTCGATGGGCACCCGGGACGTCGTCAAGGAGGTGCTGACCGGGGTCGGGACCGTGGAGTTCCACAAGGTCCGGATGCGCCCCGGCAAGCCTCAGGGCTTCGGGCTGTTCGAGGGGACGCCGGTGTTCACGCTCCCCGGCAACCCCGTCAGCGCCTACATCTCCTTCCAGGTCTTCGTCCGGCCCGCGCTGCGCGCCATGCAGGGGCTGGATCCCGAACCGCTGCCGACGGTCAGCGCCGTCCTCGGGCAGGACGTGCGGTCCCCGGCGGGGATGCGTCACTTCGTGCGTGGCAGGCTGTCCTACAACCGCGGTTTCTACACCGTCACCCCGGCCGACGTGCAGGGCTCCCACCAGCTCGGCTCGCTCTCCTCCGCGGACGCGTTGATCACGCTTCCGGAGGAGGCCGAGGCCATGCCCGCCGGCTCCCACGTCGATGTCATGAGGTTGCCGGCATGAGCGCAATGGGCACCGAGTTCACCCACCTGGACGAGAAGGGCGCGGCCCGCATGGTCGACGTCTCGTCCAAGGACGTCTCCTCCCGCACGGCCACCGCGACGGGCTTCGTCCGGCTGTCCGCCGAGTGCGTGGCGCTGCTGCGCGCGGGCGACATACCGAAGGGCGACGCCGTCTCGGTGGCGCGCATCGCCGGGATCATGGGCGCCAAGCGCGTCCCCGACCTCGTCCCGCTGTGCCACCCGATCGCGCTGCACGGCGTGACGGTCGAGCTGACCGTCCAGGACGCGGGCGTCGCGATCACCGCCACCACCCGGACCGCCGACCGCACCGGCGTGGAGATGGAGGCGCTGACCTCCGTCACCGTCGCCGCGCTGGCGCTGGTCGACATGGTGAAGGCCGTCGACCCGGCGGCCGTGATCACCGACGTCCGGGTCGAGGAGAAGACCGGCGGCAAGACCGGCGTCTGGCGCCGCCCCGCCGGACGGGCATGAGGGACCGGCACGGGGGAGGCGCGATGATCCGGGCGATGGCGGTCACGGTGTCCAACCGGGCCTCGGCGGGGGTGTACGCCGACAAGTCCGGGCCGGTGCTGGTCGAGATGCTGGAGGACCTCGGCTGCCAGGTGGACGGGCCGGTGGTCGTCCCCGACGGGGAGCCCGTCGCCGGCGTCCTGCGGGACGCGGTCGAGGGCGGCTACGACGTCGTCGTGACCTCCGGCGGAACCGGCCTCACCCCGACCGACCGGACGCCGGAGATGACGCGCCTGGTGATCGAGCGCGAGATCCCGGGCATCGCCGAGGCGATCCGGCTGGAGGGGCGGGAGGCGGTGCCCGCGGCGATCCTGTCCCGCGGCCTCGCCGGTGTCGCGGGCCGCACCCTGATCGTCAACCTGCCGGGCTCGACCGGCGGCGTCCGCGACGGGATGACCGTCCTCGGGCGCGTGCTGGAGCACGCCGTCGACCAGATCGCCGGCGGCGACCACTAGGCGCGGATCACCCGGACGCCGGCCTCCCTGAAGGCGTCGAGGTCCGCGTCGGGCACGCTGGCGTCGGTCACCAGGACGTCGATCCTGGACGTCTCGCAGATCTTGGCGAACGCGCGGCGGCCGATCTTGGAGCCGTCCGCGACGACGATGATCTGGTCGGCGCGCTCGGCCATCAGCCGCCCGACGTCGGCCTCGCCCTCGTTGCGGCAGGTGGCGCCGTGCTCGACGGTCACGCCGTTCACGCCGAGGATCGCGACGTCCAGCGTCACCTGGTCGAAGATCCCGGTGGCGAGCGGGCCGGTGAGCTCATAGGACTGCGGGCGCGGCACCCCGCCGGTCAGAACGATCTTCACATGCGGGCGGACGGCCAGCTCGCTGCCGATGTTGAGCGCGTTCGTCACGATCGTGATCGTGGGTGAGGGGCCCTCGGCGTGCAGGTCGGCGCGGGTGGCCAGCACCCGGGCGACCTCCGAGGTCGTCGTGCCGCCGTTCAGCCCGATGATCGAGTCGGGCCGGGCGAGTTCGGCGGTCGCCGCCGCGATGCGCTGCTTCTCCGGGGCGTGCCGCGCGCTCTTGTAGCGCAGCGGCAGGTCATAGCTCACGCTCTGCGCGACGGCGCCGCCCCGGGTGCGGGTGAGCATCTGCTGCTGGGCGAGCTGGTCGAAGTCGCGGCGGATCGTCGCGGCGGAGACCTCCATCCGCGCGGCGGCCTCCTCGACCGTGAGCCGCCCCTCCTCCGCGAGCAGACCCAGCAAGGCGTTCCAGCGCTCATGACGGGACACGGCGGCCCCCGTTCGCGCGTGCCAGCAGGCGTGACGAGGTCATCCCAGGATTCTAGCGATGCGCGGACATGGTCCTTTTTGCTCTGTTTTGCTATAAAACAAGCACTAACAAGCATGAGTGTGCAAGGAGGTCGCCCATGGCGGACATGCCGGACAACACGGCCGGTGCCCATACCGAGGCCGAGATCGGCTCCCAGCCCGCGCTGTGGCGCCGGGCCGCCGAGTCCGCGCCGGGTCTGGCCCCCGTCCTGCCCCGTCCGGGCGAGCGCGTCGCGGTGGTGGGCTGCGGGACGTCGTGGTTCATCGCGCAGGCGTACGCGGCGCTGCGCGAGGCCGCCGGGCAGGGCGAGACCGACGCGTTCGCCGCGTCCGAGATGCCGGACGGGCGCCCCTACGACCGCCTGCTGGCCCTGACCAGGTCGGGGACGACGACCGAGGTCCTGGACGTCCTCGGACGCGTGCGGGGCGCCGTCCCGACCGTCGCGATCACCGCCGACCCGGCGACGCCCGTCATGACCCTCGCCGACGAGGTCGTCGTGCTCGACTACGCCGACGAGCGGTCGGTGGTGCAGACGCGCTTCGCCACCACCCAGCTCATGCTGCTGCGCGCCCACCTCGGGCAGGACGTCGCGGACGCGCTCGCGGACGTCGAGCGGGCCCTCGCCGAGCCGCTCCCGGAGGCCGCCGCCCAGGCCGAGCAGTTCACCTTCCTCGGACGCGGCTGGAGCGTCGGCCTCGCGCACGAGGCGGCGCTCAAGATGCGCGAGGCCGCCCGGGTCTGGACCGAGTCGTACCCCGCCATGGAGTACCGGCACGGCCCGATCAGCATCACCGGCCCCGGACGCGTCGCCTGGATGCTCGGCGACCCGCCCGCCGGGCTGGCCGCCCAGGTGGGCGGCGTCGGCGGCACGATGATCACGAGCGGGCTGGACCCGCTCGCCGACCTCGTCCGCGTCCAGCGGCTGGCCGTGCGGCTCGCCCGCGCCCAGGGCGCCGACCCCGATGCGCCCCGCAACCTGACCCGCTCGGTCATCCTGGACGCGTCGTGACCGTCCTGCGCGACGCGCGTCTCGTGCTGCCCGGCGGTGTCCGGCGCGGTGACCTGCACATCCGGGACGCCCGCATCGTCCCGGAACCCGCGTCGCCGAGCGTAGCGGGCGGCTCCGACACCGCACCGTCCGAAGTGATCGACCTGGGCGGGCGGTACGTCGTGCCCGGGTTCGTCGACATGCACGTCCACGGCGGCGCGGGCGCGTCCTACCAGGCCGGGACGGCGGAGGACGCGCGCCGGGCGGCGGCCTTCCACCTCGCCGCCGGGACGACCACCACGATCGCGAGCCTGGTCACCGGCGACCCGCGCGAACTCGCCGACGCGGTCGCGGCGCTGGCCGACCTCGCCGCCGACGGGGTGCTCGCGGGCGTCCACCTCGAAGGCCCCTACCTCGCGCGGGAGCGGTGCGGCGCGCACGACCCCGCGCTGCTCAGGCCCCCCGACCTCGACGAGTTCCGGAGGCTGGCCGAACTCGGACGCGGCCACCTCCGCATGATCACGGTGGCGCCGGAGCTGCCGGGCGCGCTCGACCTCGTCCGCGCGGCGGGGGACGCGGGCGTGATCGCCGCCGTCGGGCACACCGAGGCGCCGGGCGCGATCGCCCGCGCGGCGTTCGACGCGGGCGCCCGCGTGGCGACGCACCTGTTCAACGCCATGCGCCCGCTGCACCACCGCGAGGGCGGTCCGATCGCCGCCGCGCTGACCGACCCCCGGGTCACCGTCGAGCTGATCAACGACGGCGTGCACGTGGAGCCCGCCGTCGCGCGGCTCGCCTTCGACGCGGCGGGCCCCGGCCGGGTCGCGCTGATCACCGACGCGATGGCGGCGGCCGGGATGGGCGACGGCGACTACCGGCTCGGCGTGATGGACGTCCAGGTCCGCGGCGGCCGCGCGACGCTCGCGGGCGGGTCGTCGATCGCGGGCAGCACGATCACGATGGCGGACGGCTTCCGCCGCGCGGTCACCGAGGTCGGCCTGCCGATCGAGCGGGCCGCCGAGGCCGCCGCGCTGACCCCGGCGCGGGCCCTCGGCATCGACGCGCGCGTCGGGTCCCTGGAGCCCGGCAAGGACGCGGACCTCCTCGTCCTGGACGACGACCTGACCGTGTCCAGGGTGATGAAGGGCGGCCGCTGGCTGTGATCCTCACGGTCACGCTGAATCTCGCATGGGACGTCACCTACGAGGTGCCGTCCGTGACGTGGGGCGGGTCCAACCGCGTGGGCGCGGTGCGGGAGCGGGCGGGCGGCAAGGGCGTCAACGTCGCCCGGGTGGCCGCCGCGCTCGGCGAGGACGTCCTGGCCATCGGTCTCGCCGGGGGAGTGACGGGCGACCTCGTCCGCGCGGACCTGGACGCGGTTGGCCTTCCGCATGCGTTCCGCCCCGTCCAGGGGACGTCCCGGCGCACCCTGACGGTCGTCACTCCCGAGCAGACAACGGTCTTCAACGAGACGGGCCCGGAAATCTCCCTAGGGGAGTGGGAGGCGTTCCAAGAGCACTACAGGGAACGTCTCCGCCGAGCGGAGGTGATCGTCCTCTCGGGCAGCCTCCCGCCAGGCGTCCCCCGCGACGCCTACGCCACGCTGACGGCCCTCGCGGCGGGCCGTCCGGTGATCCTCGACGCGGACGGCGACGCGCTCTCCCTGGGCGTCTCAGCGGGTCCCGCGGTCGTGAAACCCAACGCGGACGAACTCCGCCGCGCCACCGGGCGCGGGCCCGTCCCCGGCGCCCGCGCGCTACGGAACGCGGGCGCGAACGCCGTACTGGTGTCACTCGGCCATGAAGGTCTCCTGGCCGTGACCCCGGACGGTGCCTGGCAGGCGAGACCGCCGGCGCCCATGGCGGGCAACCCCACCGGCGCCGGGGACGCGGCGGTGGCCGCCACCGCACGTGCCCTGATCTCCTCCACCCCCTGGCCCGCCCTCCTGCGGGACGCGGTCGCGCTGTCGGCCGCCGCGGTGCGCGCACCCGTCGCGGGCGACTTCGACGCCGCCGCCTACGCCCGCCTCCTCCCCGAGATCGCCATAGAAGGACTCCCATGCCCCTCGTAGGAACCGGCGACATCCTGAAGGCCGAGCGCGGCACGGGCGCGTTCAACGTCGTCATGCTGGAGCATGCCACCGCCATCGTCGCGGGGGCGGAGGCCGCCGGGACGCCCGTCGTCCTCCAGATCAGCGAGAACTGCGTGCGGTACCACGGCGCCGCGGCCCCGATCATCGCCGCCGCGCTCGCGACCGCCAGCGCCGCCGCCGTGCCCGTGGCGGTCCATCTCGACCACGCGACGTCCGTCGACCTCGTCCACGAGGCGGTCGGGCTGGGCGTCGGGTCGGTGATGTTCGACGCGTCCACCCTTCCCTACGCCGACAACGTCGCCGCCACCGCCGAGGTCGCCGCCTGGTGCCACGCCCGCGGGGTCTTCGTGGAGGCCGAACTCGGCGAGGTGGGCGGCAAGGACGGCGTGCACGCCCCGGGGGCCCGCACCGACCCCGCCGAAGCCGCCGCCTACGTGTCCGCCACCGACGTGGACGCGCTCGCCGTCGCCGTCGGCACCTCGCACGCCATGCTCACCCGCGACGCCGTCCTCGATCTGGACCTGATCGCCGAACTGCGTGCCGCCGTGCCCGTCCCGCTCGTCCTGCACGGCTCCTCGGGCGTGCCGGACGCGACGCTCGCCGCCGCCGTCCGGCACGGCATGGCGAAGATCAATATCGCCACCCACCTCAACGCGGTCCTCACCGCCGAGGTCAGACGGGCGCTGGACGCCGCCCCGGCGCTCGTCGACCCCCGCAAATACCTGAAACCCGCCCGAAACGCCGTCTCCGCTGAGGTGGCCCGGCTCCTCGACGTGCTGGGCGGCGGAATTCTCGGTGACAATTGATGGCGTCCACCCCCGCTACCAGGGAATCATGGGAACCGTGGAACGCTTGCGGGGATGGCCGGTCACCCTGACCGAGGGCCCTGTCGGGCTGCGCCCGCTGCGGCACCGCGACGCCGCCACCTGGCGCGACCTGCGGGTCCGCAACGCCGACTGGCTCCGCCCCTGGGAGCCCACCAACCCCGAGACGCCGCTGTTCCGCAGCGGCCTCGGCCCCTACGTCAGCATGGTCCACACCATGCGCCGCGAGGCCCGCCAGGGCCTCGCCCTCCCCTGGGTCGTCACCCACGAGGACCACTTCGCGGGCCAGCTCACGATCGGCGCGATCGTCTGGGGCTCGGCCCGCTCCGCCCAGATCGGCTACTGGGTCGACCGCCAGGTCGCCGGGCGCGGGGTCATTCCCACCGCCGTCGCCCTCGCCGTCGACCACTGTTTCTTCACCGTCGGGCTCCACCGGGTCGAGGCGAATATCCGCCCGGAGAACACCGCCAGCCGCCGCGTCGTCGAGAAACTCGGATTCCGGGAAGAGGGAATTCGGCGCCGCCATCTGCACATCGACGGCGCGTGGCGCGACCACATCTGCTACGCCCTCACCGTCGAGGACGTGCCCGGTGGCCTGCGCGCCCGCTGGCTCGCCGGACGCAAGCAGGCCTTTCCCCGCTCGACCTCATGACGCCGGGCTGACTTTCCGCCCGTAAGAATCCTGCGATCGAGAAGGCTCGGCAAACGGAGAGTAACGGCGGCATCGATCTCGCGACACACCGCCCCTTATGCTCGTCAACCTCTGACACCGGCTCGTACCGTGCGGGGCGTGACCCTGCTCCCATTGCACGTTCGCGCGCCGAAAGTCGGCTCGCCGGTCAAGCGTGCCCTGGGAACGGCGGTGAGCCGGTGAGCAGCGCCGTCCTGTACCTCGCGATCGTCGCGGTCTGGGCCGTCGTCCTCGTCCCCATGTGGCTGCGCCGCGACACCGAGGCCGGGATCACCCGCCTCCTCCACAAACGCGCCGAGGAGCCCACCGCGGACACGACCCCTCCCGACACCCTGGAGGAGGCCCCGGAACCCCCCCAGCCCGAACACGGGGCCCGCCCGGCCCGTCCCGGCCGCGCCGCCGTCATCGCCCGGCGCCGCCGCCGCACCGCCGGCCTGTCCCTGCTGGCGATGACCACCATCGTCCTGACCGCGACGGGCGTCGCGCCGTGGTGGGCCGTCCTGCCCCCGGTCGCCCTGCTGGCCGGGCACCTCGCGCTGCTCCGCGTCGCCGTCGGCATGGACGCCGCCCGCGCCCAGGCCGCCGCGGAGGCCCGCGCCAAGGCCCGCCAGGCCGAACAGCCCACCGAACCGGCCGAGACCGCCGAACCCGCCGAGGTCATCGAACTCGTCCCCGCCGACGAGGTCTTCGACCAGTACGCCGACGACCGCCGCGCCGTAGGCGAATAACCCGTGCGCGAGCATGTCCCGATGTTTGCTAACCTTACGGAGTCCTTGGGGCTGTAGCGCAGTCCGGTAGCGCACCTCGTTCGCATCGAGGGGGTCAGGGGTTCAAATCCCCTCAGCTCCACCCCAGGTGAGACCCGCTTTGCGGGTCTCGACCGCAGTCCCACAGGAACCCGCCTGTGGGAATTCTGTGGGACGATCATGAAATTCTGATCGTCCTCCACCCTTGCGTGCCGTACAGCGCGGTCCCGCAGTAGCTCGTCCAGAACCGCCACGGGCGAAGAGCCGCTGATCTTCAGTCGGGCATCGAGCGCCGCTTCCCAGCGGGCCGTCAGAGCCTCGCGGAGCTGTGACCGCATGGAGTCGGTCACATGGGAGTACCGCGCGCCCATGCCGCCCATCTCGTGCCCGAAGCGCTCATGCGACAGCTTGGCGTCGATGCGGTCCTCGTTGATCCACGTCTTGTGCGAGTGCCGCAGCAGGTGCGGGGTCAGGCCTTCGGCGATCGGCAGCCAGCACGCCGTGCTGCGTTCGATGTAGTTGCGTCCTCGCACGGGGATGCCGGGGAACGGTCCGGCCAGCACTGGAACGGGCCGCCGGGGGCGCGGTGCCTTGGGCGGATACCACCCCTCGGCCGCGGGCTTGAAGATCATGGACTCAAACCCGCTACGGCGCCAGTGCGGTGCCCTCACCGGCACCAAAGCGTTGCGGGGGTCGCGGCGGCGGTTGATGCGGCCGGTGAACACGTGAGCGCCGCCGGGGTGCGCTGGTGTGCCCTTGGCGGGGCGGTAGCAGGAGCAGACCTCCTCCCGCGGCGCGCGGGTCGCGCTCGCCTGCTGTGCCAGCAACGCCGCCAAGAAGTCCGGCAGGTCCACGTCTCTGCGGCTGTCGTCCTTGGGCGCGCACCGCTCCCAGGTGCCATCGTCGAGTTCCTCGAGTTGCTGCTCGATGCGCAGGACCGTGCCGCGCAGGTAGGGGCGTTCCAGGCCGACCAGTTCGGCCCACCGCGCGCCGGTGTAGCTCAGCGCGATGACGAGGACGAACTCGTCATCGCGCCCTGAGAGGACCGCGCAGCGTTCGGCTATCAGCAGTGCGCCCAAAGGATCCACGATGGGCTTCTCCGGGGCACGGTGCCGGGCTTTGCCCGCGCGCCGGCCTCGGCCGCGTGGCTTGGGGACCGGGTTGAAATCGATCTTGTTCTCCGGTGGGGCGGCGGCATCGGCCAGCACCACCGACAAAACCCCCCGATAGGTGCGGATCGTGTCGGGTTTGTAGCCCTGGCTCCTCATATGCCTCTCCCATTTGCCGACCGTGTCCGGGGAGATGTCGACGAGCGGATCGTCCTGGAAGTAGGGCAGCAGGCTGGTCTCCAGCGCGCTGCGATAGTTCCCCATCGTGCGCGAGGCCAGGTCCTGGCGGGAGTACCAGACGTTCGCCCACTGACCGAAGGTCTCCTTGCCTGCTTTGGGGGCCTGCCATCGGCCTCCGCGCACATCGGCTTCGGCGTCCTCGGCCGCCTTCTTCGCCTCGCGCTTGGTCTTGTAGCGGACGGCCTTGCCGTCGGCGCCCTTTACGCTCGGCCATTTTCCTTGACCGTCGCTGTAGCGGGCGATGTAGTAGATCCGTGATCCGCGACCACGCTTTTCGGCATATGCCACAGTGCCTCCTTCGGAGTGAGGTGGCGCAACTCGCCTGCTGTTTCAAGGTGCACACATAGTACAAGATCCACGTCTGCTCGACGCATGTTAATCGGGTCACTCTCTGCCTTGTTTGTAGCAATTTCGGCTGACAGCTCCGCTGACGCGGGATTCGCTACTCTGGCGTGGTAGGTGAATTCAGTGTGGGAGGAGCAAAGCGCTGCGAAGCAATGCGGTGGGCTGCTTTGGGGGTTGGAGATGTATGGCGTGGAGGAGCTCGATGTCCGATCGCGCGGGTGTGAGGCAGGTCGCCACAGGGGTGTTGAGGTAGAGGTGTGCCGGTGTGCTCGTCGGCCCTCGGCGTGCGGCTCCCCTCCGGCGGGCTGATATGCACCGGCAGGAGCCCTTCTGCTCGGAACGAGCCTCCTTCCACCTCCACTCGGTATCTGAAGCGGCGTCTCTCCTTGCTGATGAGGTAACAGAGAGTTGGCTGCGCGAGAAGGCCCGATGTCGGCAGGTTCCACACTGCTTGATCTCTGGCAAATACATGTTCTCCGATGAACATCTTCAGCAGATAGTGAGATTGTTCGAACGGAGGCCGCTCCAGTCGGCTCCCGTGCCGCAGCCGAGAGAGCCCCTCGCTCCTGCGAACGGAACGAAACCTCTCAATGCTCGAGCTTCGCGCCGAAAACCCCTGGGCTGACCGAGCGACCGCTTCCGCGACATGTCGAACACTGAGGGCACATCTCTCGTGCGGGCGGCGAGCGGTGACCCCAGGGAGTCGGACGGATCGCGGGACGGCCACCTCCCGCCCAGCGGGTCGCGATGGCGGGCGCGACGGGAAAGCGCTTCCCGGCATCTCAGGGTGAGGAGGCGTTTCAGAGCGCGCCTCGACGCCGGGTCATGTGTGCCAGCGCTTGCGAAGGTCTTTCAGAATGTCGGCGGCGGCGCGCTGGTCGGCGCCGTTGTTGGTGGTCGGTGGTGGCGGAGTGATGTGGTCACATTTGCGAACGTAGTCACCGCAGTCGAGGTGGCCGTGGTGGTCGCACAAGGGGCACGCATCGATCGAGGCCCGGAGTTGCCTGGCGTGCGTCGCCGAGGTGGGAGCGCGGGTAGCGTCCTGGCGGTGTCGGGTGAGACGGCGGGGGAAGTCGCGGCGTCCGGCGTCGCTGTTGATCCACGCGGCGATGTTGCGGATGCCATCGCGGGTGGCATCGGCCAGGATCGCACGCACCTCGGTGGGCGTGGCGCCGTAGGCGGTGATGAGGCCGGTGGTGAACGCGGCCAGGTCATGCTCTGGGCGGCCCGGACGGTCGGCGCCTCCGGAGGGCGAAGAGGTGCTGTGGGGGGTGGGGGCGGGTGGGCTGCGATGACCGTAGCCGTCTGCGGTGGGAGGAGCAGGTGGGGAGGAACCGGCGGCTGCTCCGCCGATCGGTGCAGTCCCCGCGACGGGTTCCGCGGTAGGAGCGGTGGTCGGGGCCGGCGGGTAGGTCAGCTGGTAGGGGAGGGTCTTGCGTCTGCGTTGGAATGCTTTGGCCGCACGCGGTGACAGGGGGGAGCCGTTGTCGGGATGCAGGGGAGTCAGCCAGCCCTTGGCCACCAGTGAATCGCGGACACGCGCCACGGTTCCGGCGGAGCGGATTTTGCATCGTTGCATGAGCCTCCGGTCGGTCAGCCACGCTCGGTCGTAGGGCGGGGTGTGGGCGTGGTTGGCGTAGCACAGCGCCATCGCTAGTTCGATGGTCGACAACTCCGCGGCGGCGGCGCCCCATAGCGCGTCCTGGTAGTACTGGTAGGGCTTGGCCGGTTGGGGCTCCTGGGCGTCATCCTCGGGCACCACGCCCCCAGCGGTTCAGCGGATTCGATGACCGGGGGCGCCGAGCGTTCATGTTCTGCCCATGGGGTTGCAGATGAAGGGGAGCAGGTCGGTTCGAGGCGGGGTTGTGCGAGACGGCGGCCGCATCGCGGTGTCTCGCCTGCATGCCGCCAATGCCCAGCGGCCCGTGCGCAGTTCGGTCACCGGGGGTCAGCGGTGAGTCGAGGAGCTGCCTTCCTCGCGGTGGGCATCGCCGGTGCTGTCCTGATGCGGCGCGCCAGGAGTTCTGTGCGCGCTCATCAACGGGCTGTCGTCCCCGGTGGAGGGGGCGTTCGCGCCGCGGCGCCGGAGGGTGTTGATCTGGGGCGCCGGTGTCGGGATCTGGTCGCCAAGGCACGGAACGGGGTGAGGTCGCCTTCGCTGCGGCGGGTCACCTTGCAGACCGTTCGCTCGTCGATGTCCAGCACGGCGCGGTCGAGGGGAGGTCGGTCACCGGGCCGAGCGCTTTCAGCGCTTGGCGGGACCGTGATCGGCCACGGGGAGCTTTGTCGTGCTGGACGCGGGACGAGCCGCCGCCCTCTGATCCGGCATGAGGGTGTGGGTGCCACTCGGCTGGGGGCTTCGCGGTGTTGGGTGTAAGGGGACCTCCTCAGCCGAGAGGTCTTCTGCCAGGCGGACTCGCGTGGGCCTTCTCGCTGTCCCTGATGCTGCCGCGGTCTGACGTTTGCTGGCGTGGGGTTGGCACCTTCCATTCGGATCCCCCTTGGTTTGAGGTGGCTTCGACGTCGTCATGTGGTCGCGGGTCGGGTTTGGGTCGGAATTGATGGAGTGACGATAGCGGCGGAAGTGTCAGCTCGGCTGTCAGCCACATGGTGGCCAAGGGGCATGCAAGTTCCCCGATTCGGCCGTTGTGCGGTGGGACGGGAAGCGTTGGCGGTGTGCACAAGGGCGCGGCTGGGGTGCTGTTCAAGGGCCTGCCATCGACGCGGGACCCGCTACTACCCCCGCGAATGACGTCACCGGCAGGCCGGCTGCGGCAACGCCTTCGTGTGCATTCGCTGGGAACCACAAGGCAGACGTAATATCCAGTTTGGTGGCCCTGGTAGCCGCATGAGGCCGCTCAAGTATTCGGTGCTCTGCTGATCGGGCCGGCCCGTCCGAACTGGTCCCGCAAGCCTGGTGGACGGTCGACTAATGCTGGGTGAGCGCGAAGGCCGTTCCGATCTGCATGCCGACGCCGTGGATGAGTCCTGTGTCGTTCGCCGACAGGCTTCACGGGTGTCGCGCCGAACACGCCGCGTCCAAGGTGTGACCGAGCGGACCGATCACCACCCGGCCTCCTCACCCATGGTCGGGGTGGGAGGGCGGCGCTGCGGTCCTCCCGACTCATTGCTGAGCGGCCTCCGCTTTCGTGTGGTCGGTCAGCACAGGTTCCCGAGGTTGCAGCTGGTTGAGAATTCCCAGGGGACTGGCCCGGAGCGGTCTTGGCGGCACTGTAGCGCCGGTGGTGTCAGCGCGGTTGTCAGCGCTGGGGCCGCTGTCGAGTCCGGCGTCGAGGAGGTTTCGATCGCCGCTCGAGCGGCTTCGCCGTTCGAGATCGAAGTTCTCAGAGGGTCAAAAGAGGGTGGGCTCCGATGATCGGAGCAGTCTGATCCGCTCATCGGAGCAGCGCTGCTCCGATGAGCGGGGCAGTCCGGGCGGTGTCTGCTCCGATGAGCAGAGCACTGTCTGCTCCGCTAGGCGGAGCAGGGAGAAGAGGTGCCTGCTCCGATCATCGGAGCAGCGCCAGCGCCGTGAAGGGATGTCCGGCGCGGCGGGGCGGGGAGAAGATGCCGACGCATGCTCGGCTTTCCCCGAAGTCCCCTTCGCCGGAGATACCGGGGACGGTGTTGGGCGATGCGATGTCCGGGCGGACGGGCTCTACTGCGTCGGGTACACGGACATCGAACCCGCCGACTCGCTGGCGGGTGACCGATGGCGTGATGGTTCGGCCTCACGTGCGACGCCTATGCCCGCGAGCGCGCCTCACGCTGGGCTCGTGGTGATCTGCCGGAGGCAGGTTCCTGGAAGAAATTTCGGCTGACAGTTCGGCTGACATTGCCGCCCCTACTCTTTGGTTCGGGCTCCAGCAGACGTGGATGCCTCTCCGGTGTGGGCGGGCGCAGCCTTCCATGAGCATTTCCAAATAGGTGCCGGCGCCGGGCCGTCTTGAGCCGCAGCCCGTTCAACATGATGAGGAAGTAGGTCTGATGAGGACAGGTGCGGTTGTTGTCGCCACTTTCGGGATGGTGCTGTGCGTGGCCGCGTGCAACGGCTCGGGGGACGCGGGCGATGTGGGAAGCCCGCCACCTCCGCCTTCCTTCTACACAAACGGGCCCAGTGGAGCCGCCAATCCTCGTGGATTGGACGGCACTTGGTCACCGATCAACGCCAGCCCCATCGCCACCTTGACCATTACCGGCGAGAAGGTGACCACCACGGGGAGACTCGCCTGCCCAGGGGCCATCAGCGAAATCGGTTCTCGTCATCCGGTGATCACGATGAGCTGCGCGGGCGGCGCCCATGCGGACCGCAAGCGGGGTGCCGTGATCGTGCTGGATCCCGGGTCGCTGGCGATCAACTGGGAAGGGCCCGCCTGGGGCGGCCTCGTGGACAGTCTGCGCCGCAGATCCGAGGCCCGAAGCGCTGCGGCTGCCTTGACCCTCCCGCGTTGCCCGGGCTGGCGCGGCCGCCTGGTGTGCCGCGCCGCTGCGCCGCTGGCCGTGGGCGAGGAGCACTAGATGCTGGAGCGCAGCCGAAGACTGGCCCATATGGCGACCGCGCTGGTCGTCGTCGCGGTCGTCGGTGCGCCCGGCGCCGCGGCGGCCGACCCCAGGCCCCGACAGGGGGAGTGGTGGTTCTCCGCGTGGGGTGTGGACGATCTCATGTGGCCGATCTCCAAGGGGAAGGGAGTGACCGTCGGCCTCATCGATTCCGGGGTCGAGGCGGATCTGCCGGATCTGCGGGGCGTGGTGCTGCCGGGCCTGGACGCCGAGAATTGGGGCACCGACGGCCGCCGCGACCTCAACAAGTTCGACAAGGCCGGCCACGGGACGGCGATGGCCTCGGCGATCGCCGGTCAGGGACACGGAACGGGAATGGTCGGCGTCGCACCTGAGGCCAAAATCCTTCCCGTGCTGGCGCAGAGCGTGCCCGCCTACATCAAGGGAATCCGCTACGTCGTCGACCACGGCGCCACGGTGGTCAACCTCTCGCAGGCGGCGCCCATGGCCTGCCCACCCGATCTGCAGCAGGCCGTCTCCAAGCGTTGGAGCGGGACGCCGTCGTCGTCGTCGGTGCGGGCAACGAGGGCAGCGAAGGAAATCCCAGCAACACACCGGCCAACTGCAAGGGCGTCCTGGCGGTGGGCGCCGTCGATGCGAAATTGAGGCCCTGGGAGAAGACCGAGCGCCAGGACTATGTGACGGTCGCCGCTCCGAGCGTCCACACGATCGCGCTGGGCCGGGATGGGCGGCTTTGGGGCGGCAGCGGCACCAGCGACGCCACCGCGCTGACCTCCGGGGTGATCGCGCTGGTGCGCGCCAGATTCCCGCAGATGACCAACCGGGAGCTGGTGCGGCAGCTCATCGCCTCTGCCAAGGACGTCTGGGTCAAGGGCCGCGACGACCGCACGGGCTACGGGGTCATCCGCCCCTACCGGCTACTGGCCCGCAAGGTGCCGAAGGGCACCGCCAACCCCGTCTTCGAGGACTACGACCGGTGGGCCGAGCGGCACCAGCCCACCCCGCGGGCGAAGGCCGCGCCGGGCTCCGACGACCCGGTGAGCACCGGCACCATCATCGGCTTCGTCGCCATCGCCGGCTTCTGGGTCCTGGTGGCGGTGACCGTCGTCGTCCTCGCCCGGCGCAAGAGCGGGCGGAGCGGCCCGCCGCCCGGCCCCCCACCACTCGACCCCCCACCACTCGGCCCCGGCGCTGGCGCCGGGATACCTCCAGGGTTCGGCCGGCCTCAGCGGCCGCTGCAGCCGTCCGGTGGGGAGCTGCCCGATTGGCATCTCGGCGGTTCCTACCAGCCACCCGCCCAGCACCGGCCTCCGCGGGACGATGGCCCTCCACCGCCTCGCTGACCTCGCGCACGGATGCAGTGGCTGAACACGCAGGCTGGGGAGGTGCCGCGGCCGCGATTGCGTGGGTGGGGCGGCGCATCGTCGACTCGCGGTGTCCGGCTAATGCCGCCGCAGGCCCCGACCGGGGCGCCGCCTACGCCGGGGCCCTCGCCGCCGCCACCCCCGCGCAGGTAAAACAGCTCAACACTGCGCAGGCGGCGATCGCCAAGGAGTCCACCGCGGTCGGCCAGTCCGCGGCGGACGGGATGTACGACGCGGGCGCCCAAGCGGGCAAAGGGTTCCTCGCCGGGCTCACCGCGCAGCAGAAGGCGATCGAGCGGGCCATGGCCGACCTCGCCAAGTCGATGAAGAACAGGATCAAGAAGGAGCTGAAGATCCGCTCGCCGTCGCAGGTCATGGCCGACCTAGGCAAAGAGGTCGGCGCCGGACTGGCCGACGGTGTCGACACCTCCCTGGCGGAGGTGAAGGTATCGACCGAACGCATGAGCAGCCTTCTTGTACCGGTGACCATCCCGGCAGCCCCGGCGCCTGCCGCGGCCTCGTCGGGCAGCCGACGGGGCGGGATCAGCATCGAGGAGCTGCACATCCACGAGGTCACCGACAGGCCCACCAAGCAGGCCGTCAGCGACGCGCTCCACGACGTGTATGTCCTACACCGGTCGCTGCTGTGAACTTCCACGCAGGCCGAAGAATTGTCGAATTTTGACAGACTAGGGCGAGGCAGAAATTCTCTGGCACGCACTGCACCGGCGCGGTGTTTCACGCATCCGAGCTCACGCGCCGATCAGCCTTAGTCGGTGGAGACCTTGGCTGATGATCAGAATCTCATCGTCTCGATCAGGGCTGAATCGGCACCATCGCACCGGATGATCGTTGCGCCAGAGGGCGACCTCGCGGCCGGTGGCCATCTCCCACACCCGTACAACGCTGTCGTAGTCGCTGGTGAGGACCCGGGAGCCGTCGATGTTGAAGGCCACCGTCGTAATCTCCCCAGTGTGGCCGGTCAGGGTGTGGAGTTCGCGGCCGGTGGCTATCTCCCACACTCGCGCGGTGTGGTCGTCGCTGCCGGTGAGGGCTCGGGTGCCGTCGGGGCTGATCGCTACCGCGTTCACCCAGCCGGTGTGGCCGGTGATGATGTGTTCGAGGGGGCTTGTCACGGGGGAGAGAGCGCCGGGGGTGAGGGGGCGTAGCCAGACGGTGTGATCGGGAGGAGTCAGCGTTGCGGCCCATGCCGCGGTGGCGGGATCGGGATGGTCCATCAACCGGCCGATGAGCTGTTCGGCCAACTGCCCGGCCAGCACCTCGTGCGGGGCGGTGAGCGCGGGAGTGGATTGCATCAGGGCGCGACGGATCGCCTTGGCGTGGGGATGGGTGGTGTGGCTGTAGTCACCGATCAGGTCCGGCAGGCTGGCACCGGTGATGCGAGCGTGCATCCAGCTGATCTGGCCCAGCAGCTCCACCAGCTCACCCTCCCGGCCTGCCTGGGCCAGGTGCCAGGGCAGGTTCGCCAGCAGGTACCGGTCGTCGGTGCTCAGTTGAGCCCATGTGCCGGGGGTGCGGGCTTGATAGCCCGTCAGTAATGCCTCGTGTGCGGTGCGGACCAGGTCGGATCCCAGGCGTTGGGTGATGGTGTCGTACTGCAAGTCGTGCGCGATATACCAGCCGTCCCCGGTGCGGGTGGTCAGGGAGCGGCCGATCAGGTCGGTCAGCAGGCGGTTGACCTCCAGCTCGGGCAGCGGATGCCACAGGGCTGCGGCTGCGGTGGCAGAGAAGGGGCCGCGGCCGGTGAAGGCCGCCAGCCGCAGGTACCGGTCCCGGTCGGCGGGTGGGAGCTCGTTGATGCCGACGTCGATGGCGGCCCGCAGCGTGGGGTGGTCGTACTCGGGGTCGAAGGCGCCCTCGATCCGCTGAAGGTCCAGCTCGATCAGTGCCAGGATGTCGGCGTAGCTGCGGCCGTGGGCCGCCATCGCGCCCGCCATGGCGACCCCCAGCGCGAGATTTTGTAGACGGGTGCACAGCCGGTACGCCTGCGGCGGCAGGTGGGCGACCGGCGTGCCGGTCCAGCGCGCCAGAATCTGCACGGCCTGGTCCTGGGTAAGCTGATCGACCTCGATAGGGACGGCGTTGACCATGGTGACCAGGTCGGTGATCCGGGTGGTGAACAGCACCGGGCAGTCCGGCCCCAGGCCCAGCACCGCGTCCAAGGGCCCGCGGGTCCACACGTTGTCCAGCACGATCAGCAGCCGCTGTCCGGCCAGCGCCGCCGACACTGCGTCTCGCGCCTGGCCGAGCGTGGTGTAGCTGGGTTCGGGGATGCGCAGTCGGCGGGCTAGTTCGGTCAGCAGCGTGACCGGGTCGGTGCCTGGGTCGGTTTTTAACCACGTCACGTGCCGATACGGGCGGCGCAGACGCTTGTTGCGGGTCACCGCTACCGCCAGCGTCGACTTGCCCGCGCCCCCGAATCCCGCCAGCGCGACCACCCGCGCACCACCGCGCAGGGCCCGCACCGCCGCACCGGCCAGGTCCGGGCGCTCGACGAAGTAGGGCACCACACGCGGGGCGTCCCCCAGGAATGCCTCCGGGCCCGCCAGCTCACGCAAGCGGAGTCTGACCTGCCGCTGCCGCGCCCGCCGCACCAACCCGAACACCAACGCCAGCGTCGCCACGATTGCGCCGACCCAACTGGCCCGCTCCAACCCCTTATCTCGCCCCCCGCCCGCTAGCAGCGCCCATCCTAACGCCGCCATGATCGCTACCGCCGCCGTCCAGTAGCGCCACACGCCCCATCCCGCCATGCCACCGCATCCTGCCCGCAACCCGGCACCCCCGACCCGGAAACGCCGAACCCGGCCACCCAATCCATGACGTTAAGCCTGGCTCGATCCCGCACTGGTCGATGGCGCGATCGGGCCCGGCCCTCAAAGGCGAGTCTCAGGGAGAAGGGCGGGTCGAATGCCGATCCTCACCCAGCAGGTCAGCGAGATCGGCACCCACGGTCCGGCTCCTGAGCTGACGACCGTCACCTGGACCAGCCCTCTCGGGCAGGTCACGGTCCTGTCGGACTGGCCGTCGGGATACCTAGTGCGGCCGGGTGCGCGCGGCCTGGACATGCCGACGTTCAAGGCGTATGAGGACGAGTCCCCGGGCATCCACGGGAACCGTCGGCGGGACACCAAGGCCAACGCCCGGGAGATCATGATCCCGGTCGCGATCTACGCCGACGATGGCCGCCCCGCGTTCCTGGCCCGGAAACGCCGACTGCTGCGGGACCTGTCGCCCCTGGAGGGTGATGGCCGGGGGATCTTGACGCTCACCGAGGCGGACGGGTCCTCCCGCTCGATCACCGCGATCTATGCCTCCGGCGCCGAGGGGGCCGAGGATGTCGACTCGGCCGGGCGCTGCTGGATCTCCTACGGGCTCACCTGGACGTGCGAGTCGCCGTTCTGGCTCGGCGCCGAGTTCCTCCGCACCTTCCGCGCCGTCGGCAGCGACCAACCGTTCTTCCCCAGCGGGGTCCCCTGGGCGGTGACCGACTCCCAGGTGCTGGGGACCGGGGTGGAGATCGTCAACCCCGGTGACGTGCCCGCGTTTCCGGTCTGCCGCGACGTTCACCCACCCGACCGGCGGGTCCTGGACCCTCAGCCGCGACCTGTCCGCGTCCGACGTCGCGGTCATCGACTGCCGCGAGCGGATCGAGACCGCAGTGCTGAACGGGACCGAGAACCTGTGGCCGAACATCGACGAGGCCGCCGTGCTGTGGCCGCTGCTGCGCGGCACCAACACCGTGGACCTCCTCGCATCCGGTGCCACCAGCGGCACCACCGTCAAGGTCCGGCTCCGGCCGCGCTACCTGTCGGCCTGACCCACACGACCGCGCGCCCCCGGCCACGGACGCCTCCACACCGCGTACCCGAAGGGAGGTGGCGGTGTTCGCATTGAAGATCCGCCGAAGCGGTGACCTGGCCCCGCTCGGCGCTCTCAGCGACTACACCACCATGCAAGCCATCCCGCGGCACAACGCCGTCGGCTCCTGGACTCTGACGATCGCCGCCGACAGCGACAAGGCCGTCCACCTCATCGAGGGCAACGGCCTGATCATCCGGTTCAACGGGTCCCGGATCATGTCCGGCGACATTCAGGCGGTCGACTCCACCCAGACCAGCGACGACGGCGATGTCGGGACCCTGAAGGTGTCGGGAGCCGACGACAACCAGCTCCTCAAGCAGGCCACGGTGTGGCCGAACCCCGGCCAGGACGACGCGCACCAGACCGCCGGGACCTACAAGGTGTCGGGGCCGGCCGAGACGGTGATGCGGCAGCTCGTCAACGTCAACATCGGGCCCGCCGCCCGGCCCGCCCGCCGGGTCGCCGGTCTGGTCCTGGCCGACGACCTGGGCCGAGGCCCGACCCTCACCAAGCAGATCAACCAGTTCGCCAACCTGCTGGACGTCCTGGCCGACATCGGCAACTCCGCCGGGCTGGGGTTCCGGATCGTGCAGGCCGGGGACCGGCGCCGGTTCGAGGTCTACCAGCCGCGCGCCTCCGGCCTCACCTGGAGCTTCGGGCGCGGGAACCTCTCGGATGTCTCCTACACCAAGACACCGCCGACCTGTACCTGCGCGATCGTGGTCGCCGGAGGCACCAGCTCCCCGCGCGTGGTCAAGGAATACCTGCGCGCGGACCCGCTCGTGCCGAGCCTGAGGATCGAGCAGTTCGTCGACAAGACCGACGTCGACACCGGGTCGGTGGACCTGGCCGCGCAGATGGCCCAGGCCGCCGAGGAAGCCCTCACCGCGGGCGCGCGGCAAGCCTCGCTGTCGTTGTCCCCGATCGACATCGACGGCTGCCGGTACGGCCGCGACTACGGCGTCGGCGACCAGGGGTCGGTGATGGTCCGCGGCGAGCTGGTCACCGACACCGTCCGCGAGGTCACCCTCAACTCCGACACCGCGACCGGTGACAGCGTCCGCCCGGTGATCGGCACGGCCGACGCCGCCGACTCCCGCCAGCCCAACAGCGCGCTCATGAAGCTCCTGGCCGCGATCAACCGCCGGATACGCCTTATCGAAACCCGGGTGCCGAAGTGACCGAGTTCTCCTACCCCTACGGGTCCACCAAGATCGCCACCGAGGACGAGTTCTGCCGCATGATGATGTGGGCGGCGCCGGACGGCGTATGCGCATCCTGGTCGGGGCCGGAGCTGCGCCCCACCGCCAACGGATCCGGCACCGTCACCGTCCCGCCCGGTGAGGCGTTCGTCCGGGGCCAGAAATACCTCAACGACGCCGACAAGCAGCTCACCGTCCCGCCGAACAGCACCGGCGCGACCCGCCTCGACTACGTCGTGCTGAGAAACGACCCTCCCAACGACCGCATCACCGCCGAGTACAAGCCGGGCGGGACCAGCCTGCTGCCGCTCGTGCAGAGCTGGAACGGCGTCTGGGAGATCCCCATCGGCGCGGGGAAGATGAAACCCGGCGCCGCCGGTGTCCAGCCCGAGGACATGGTCGACGCCCGCTGGTTCACCGGGTGGCCGGTCGCCCCGTCGATCCCCACCTCCCGGCCCGCGCCCTACCGGGACCGGATGATCTGCGAGAACGGCGTCATCCTCACCGGCACCGGCACCGACTGGAAGGTCTACGACCCGTTCGCCGACACCGGCTGGGTGAACCTGGTGCCCAACGGCAGCAACGCCGACGCATGGTCCCCGTCGGGGGTGTCACGGATCCGCTGCCGTGACAGGCGGACGGAACTTCGGCTCTCGGTGCGGCGATGGGCCACCAACGGTGTCGGCACCGCCGACGACGACGGGTCATGCGTGTTCAACCTCGCCCCGCAGTACCGGCCCCCAGTAGAGGTGCTCGGGTTCGGCTACGCCCAGGTCGCGCGGCAGACCGTCATCGCGGTCAACGTCGAGACCGGCGGCGACGTCCGCCTCCGGTCGCTGGTCGCCGACCTGCCCGCCTCGCGCACCGTGCAGGCGTTCCTTTCCTGGTTCATCGGCTGAGGGGAGATATGGGCAGGCACTGGTTCGGGCAGTCCCCGAGCGACTGGACGTTCAAGACCGGCGATGGCAACACCGTCGTCCTCGCCCCGGACAAGCCGTTGACGTTCTGGTCGCAGCCCGTCGGCGGCCAACGATACGACGACCTCCTCGATGAGGACGGCAACAAGATCACCGAGATCCGGTCCGCGACCGGCCTCGGCGACCTGCCGCCCGGCTCGATCCCTCGTTTTCAGGGCCCTGAGGACGTCTGGCTGATGTGGGTCGACGGCGGAGTGGGCGTGCGCTTTGCGATGCTCGCCACCGACGTGGGCGACACCCTCGCCCTGGTCCCCGACACCGTCGCGGTGGTGGCGGCGATCCAGGCGACCCTGGCGACGCTCGCCCACGTCGCTCGCACCGGGCTCTACTCCGACCTTGCGGGCACGCCGGCCCTGGCACGAGTTGCCACGACCGGCCGCTACCCCGACCTCAACGAGCTCCCGGCCCCTGGCCTGCAATACGTCACCAAGGGGGCAGAGGGCTGGCCGGTCCGCTCCAGCACCGCCCCCGACGCGAACCGGCCCGCCATGTGGATCGGGGCCTCTCCAGCTCCTCCCAACGGCGGCGCCTACTCTCTCGACAACGATCTGTGGGCGGCGGTCGCGTGATCGTCATCTACGTCCTCAAGGACGGGCTCTGGAAGGCAGCCGGTCGGCCGCCGATCACCCCGCCCGCTCCGCCCAACCCCCGCCCCTACGGCTCCGGCCCCTACGGCTCCGGCCCCTACGGACGCTAGCTATATAGATAGGCGCGTCCCCCACCCATGCCGGTGCCGTCATAGGCCAGCACACCGTGGTCGCGGCCGGTGGAGGTGCCGTACCTGACCGCCGTGTCGGCACGTACCGGCGGGCACTCCCTGCAACTGGCATATGACTCGGCCCGTCCGGCGTCCGGCTGGTTTCGCGCTGCCGTTGCGGTCTCGGTCGATGGCCGACCGGGCTCTCTACCCGGCCCCCTCCAGGTTCTCCCGCACCGTCTTGGTGAGAGGGTGGTCCTCCCCCAGCACACGGCGGCATCCTGCCAAGGTGGCCTCCAGTAGCGGGATCGCGCGCCCCAGATCGCCCGCCTCCTGGTAGGCGCCAGCCAGGTTGCTGCGGGAGATCAGGGTGTTGGGGTGGTCGTTGCCCAGTACCCGTTCCCGGTCGGTCAGTGTCGCCTCCAGTAGCGGGATCGCGCGCTCCAGATCGCCCGCCTCGTAGTAGGCGCCAGCCAGGTTGTTGCGGGAGGTCAGGGTGTGGGGGTGGTCGTTGCCCAGTACCCGTTCCCGGTCGGTCAGTGTCGCCTCCAGTAGCGGGATCGCGCGCTTCAGATCGCCCGCCGCCTGGTAGGCGTGTGCCAGGTTGTTGCGGGAGGTCAGGGTGTGGGGGTGGTCGTTGCCCAGTACCCGCTCCTGGTCGGTTAGCGTCTGCTGGTGTAGCGGGATCGCGCGCCCCAGATCGCCCGCCTCCTGGTAGGCGCGGGCCAGGTTGCTGCGGGAGGTCAGGGTGCGGGGGTGGTCGTTGCCCAGTACCCGCTCCTGGTCGGTCAGTGTCGCCTCCAGTAGCGGGATCGCGCGCTCCAGATCGCCCGCCTCCTGGTAGGCGTAGGCCAGGTTGCTGCGGGAGATCAGAGTGTCGGGGTGGTCGTTGCCCAGTACCCGTTCCCGGTCGGTTAGCGTCTGCTGGTGTAGCGGGATCGCGCGCCCCAGATCGCCCGCCTCCTGGTAGGCGCCAGCCAGGTTGCTGCGGGAGGCCAGGGTGCGGGGGTGGTCGTTGCCCAGTACCCGCTCCTGGTCGGTCAGTGTCGCCTCCAGTAGCGGGATCGCGCGCCCCAGATCGCCCGCCTCCTGGTAGGCGTAGGCCAGGTTGCTGCGGGAGATCAGAGTGTCGGGGTGGTCGTCGCCCAGCACCCGTTCCTGGTCGGTCAGTGTCGCCTTCAGCAGCGGGATCGCGCGCCCCAGATCGCCCGACGCGTAGTAGGCGCCAGCCAGGTTGTTGCGGGAGGCCAGGGTGTTGGGGTGGTCGTTGCCCAGTACCCGTTCCCGGTCGGTCAGTGTCGCCTCCAGTAGCGGGATCGCGCGCTCCAGATCGCCCGCCTCGTAGTAGGCGCCAGCCAGGTTGTTGCGGGAGGTCAGAGTGTCGGGGTGGTCGGGGCCGTGGAGGCGTTGGTTGCTGGCAAGGGCACGCTGGTAGTAGGCGATGGCGCGGGCGATGGCGCCTTGCTCGTGCAGGAACAAGGCGGCACTGTCCAGGAGCAGGCTGGTTGTGGTGGTGTCAGTGTCGGGGTCGGCGTGTTCGGCCAGGGCGTCGATGTGGGGCAGCAGGCTCCGCCAGGTCGGCCATCCTGCCGGGTCGTCGGTGTCGGCGGGGGTGGCTTGGTGGAGGAGGGTGGTGGCGTGGTGGCGGGCGGTGTCGATGTCGGCGGGTTGGCGGTGGGGGTCGCGGGGGTCGGGGGTGCGGGCGACGGCTTGGACCAGGCGGTGCACGCTGATGGTCTCGGGGCTCAGGGTGATCATGTTGTAGGCGGCGAGTTCCCCCAGCGCCGTGGCCAGCCCGACCGGATCGGTGACCGGGTCGGTGATGGGGGTGGGGAGGGTGCGGGGGATGGTCTCGGGTGCCCACCAGGCCATGATCCGCAGCAGCTCACCGGCCAGTGGGGTGCTTTCGGCGAGGGTGTCCAGGGTGATGCGCCAGATCAGGGCGATGGTGGCGGAGTCGCTGCCTCGCGCCGCTCGGTCGTATATCGCTGCCGGGTTGGCGCGATAGAGTTCCAGGTAGTCCTCCGGGGTCAGGTGCGCTTGGCGGACGAAGGCGGCGGCCTGCTTGACCGCCAGCGGCAACCAGCCCAGTTCAGCGCACAACTCCGCCCCCTTCTCCAACCCGGTGGGCACACCAGCGCCCGGGCCCGAGGCCGGGCGGCCGACGGTGAGGACGCCGCGCAGCAGGTCCAGTGCGTCCGATTCGCTCAGCACGTCCAGCTTGATCAGCGCCGGGGCGATGTCGTGCCAGCCCTCCCGCAGCCGACTGGTGATCAGGAACCGGCCTGCCGGGGCGCCCGCCACCAGCTCGGCCACGTCACCGGGGTCGGTGACGTTGTCCAGCACCACCAGCCAGCCTGCATGGGATGCCAGCCACCGCCGCGCCCACGCCGCCCGCTCCTGCACCGGTACCGCCCCCGGCGCGGCCGGTGTGCTCCGGGTCATCTCGGGCACCAGCACCCCCGCCAGCTCCGCCAGCCCCGCGGTGATGTTGGCGGCCGAATCGGCGGTGATCCACCAGGTCAGCACGTGCGCATCGGCGTGCTGCCGCGCCCAGCGGGCGGCCAGCGTGCTCTTGCCGACCCCGCCCAGCCCGTGCACCGCCTGCACCACCGCCCCACCCGGCCCCGCCAACGCAGCATCCAACTCCGCCAACTCCGCTGATCGGCCGACGAACAACTCCGTGCCAAACCGCAGATTCGACGGCGCCCCCCGCGGCGGATCGACCTCCTCGGCCCTGGGCAGCGGCACCGCCTGATACACATCCACGTGCGTGGGCGAGTTGATGACATCGCCGCCAGCAGCGATCGCCGCCGGACCAGACGCCTCGACCGACCCCGGATCCCCAGACCCCGGCCGCGCAGACCCCGGTTTCCCCGGTCCGGGATCGCCCGCAGCGGGGCGACGGCCACGCCACCTCATGAGGTCCCCGGGTCGTCCCGGGTCACCTCGGTCCCCGAATCGCTGACATCGCCTCCCGCCGCGATCGCCCCCAGACCCGACGCGCTCACACCCCCACCCGGCGCCGGGGCCGGTGGCGGGGGTGCTGGAGCGGCCGACACAGGCCGGGACACCCTTGTCGAGGATCCCGACACCGACCCCTGCGCCGCGATCGCGCCGTCCCCGGACGCCGACACCCCGACCGACCCACCCGACTGCGGCTCCGGATCGGGGGCACTAGTGAAGGTCAGCCACGCCAGCAGGCCACCCCCCACCACAACGAACGCCACCGTCGCCGCCCACCACGCCGCATCCCACCGCTGCGTCAACATCCCCGTGGCCACATTCACCACCGCACCGACCACCACACCCGCGCCCGCCGCGCCCGCCTGCCGCCAACGCCTCGCACCCATGGCTCCCCCTCCCGCGCAAGGACGCGCACCCGCACCCGTTCCACACCACGATGTCCCACGCCGCACCGCCAGCACACGCCCTTCCGCGCACCTGACCGCAATCGTCCAAACACAGAGTCCCGCACACACGAAACAGGCGGCCCTGCCAGGCACACGACGGCCCGGCGCGGCCGGCGACGCGACCCGCGCGGGTAGACACCGGAGGCGTCGGCGCGCTCGTCGATGTGCTGTGCGATCCGGACCGACGCCTTCCCGCCCTGGTGATCGCTTCGCCGACCAGCCCTGACAGCGCGTGGTCCGAACGCCTCGCCCAGATAGTCCAAAGGTGCGTTGGCGCAGCCTCTCGGCCGTCTCAAGCCACGCCGCTTGTTCTCGTATGAGGTTGAGCCGATTTTGCTGCACGGCTTCAACCGCACTCTTGTCGTCTGCCCATCCGCTCATGGCTCTCTTTCAGGCTGGAGGCTTATCTTCTCAGGGATGTAGCTGACGGTCAGCTTTTCATGGGGGCGCCGGAGGGAGAGCTACCCTCCCTTTACCTGCCTTCGATTTCGAAGGTGAACAGCATGTGCTCCGCGTCGCCTGCCCCGCTGTGCACCCGGATATGGTTCGGAGGTGCACCGTCTCGAGGCGGTGATCTGGACGTTGAAGAACCAATTCGGGCTGGAACGCCATGCCGCACGCACCACCCAGGGCCTGTGGACACGCCTGTGCCAGCGCATCTGCGCCCTCAACGCCGCGATCCGGCACAACCGGCTGACCGACGCCCCGGTCAAACGGTCAATGACCGCCTACGACCACTGACCACACCACCCAACAACCCCCATCAACGATCTAGCCGCCCCCGCTCGAGTCCCGAATCAGATCGGATGTGTGGGGTGGGGCGGCGAATGTGACTGCTAATCCTTCGCGGTGGTGCTGGCTCGAATCGATTCCTCGAGGGTCGCGTGAGCGACGGCTTCGCTGTACTCATCGCCCGCCATGGCGAAGATCGTCACAGCGGCCTGTCCTGCTTTGATCGCTTCCTCGAACCGCCGCACCCCGCGCAGCACAATTCCCAGATTGGTCAGCGCGCGACCTTCGCCCTGCCGGTCGCCGGTCTGGCGGCAGATGGCCAGTCCCTGCCGATGAGCGTTCACCGCCTCCCCAAATCGCCGCGCCAGCCGTAGCGCTATGCCCAGGTTGTTCAACGCCATGGCTTCGCTGTGGCGGTCGCCGGTCTCGTGGTAGAGGATGATGGCATTCTGGTGGGCGGTGACGGCCTCCTCGACTCGCCGCGTCTGCCGTAGCGCAATCCCTAGGTTGTTCAGTGTCTGGCCTTCGCCTCGACGGTCGCCGGTTCGGCGGCAGATGGCCAGGCCCTGCCGATGAGCGTTCACCGCCTCCTCAAATCGCCGCACCTGTCGTAGCGCGATCCCTAGGTTGTTCAGTGTCTGGCCTTCGCCTCGACGGTCGCCGGTTCGGTGGTAGAGGGTGAGGGCGTCCTGGTAGGTGTAAATGGCGTCGTCAACCGCTCCTGTCTGCTGTAGCGCGATGCCCAGGTCGTTCAGTGCCGTAGCTTCGCCGTGGAGGTTGCCAGCCTCGCGGCAGACGGCTAGATGCTGCCGATAGGCGCTTACCGCCTCCTCGAACCGCTCAACCTCGGGAAGCGGATCCTGGTAGGCGAAGGCGATGCCCGCGTAGGCGATGAACGCGTCCTCAGACTGCCGTGCCTGCCGCAGCGCGACACCTAGGTTGTTCAGCGCTGTCCCTTCGCTGTTCCGGTCGCCGGTCTCGCGGAAGACGGCGACGGCGTCCTGGTGGGCGGTGATGGCCTCCTCGAACCGCCGCACTTCGACTAGTGCAAGCCCCAGGTTGTTCAGCGCGGCGCCTTCGCCATCTCGATTGCCGATGCGTTTGGCGGTGTCGCGAGCGAGGGAGGACATGGTGATCCACTCGCTGAACAGCCGCCGCCAGTTCAGAAAGAAGGCCAGTTCAAGGGGCAGAACGATGGCGACGGCGGAGTGGCCGACGTCAGCGGCGGTGTGCGCGGCCGCCGCCAGGTGGGGCAGTTCGATGTCCAGCCACGCAAGCGCCTGCCAGCGGCTGCCGAACCCGCCGGCGACCGGATCCTCGACCGTCGGGTTCAGATGGGCGACCGCGGCTCTGGCGGTAACGGTGTAGTGGCGTAGCAGGCGGTGCAGGGCCTGGTCGCGGTGATCGACCTCGGCGTGCTGCAGGCTCAAGGTGTTGGCGTACTGGCGGACCAGGTCGTGCATCCGCCACCGGCCGGGGGCGGTGCCGCGTTCGATGAGGTGGGCGCGGGCCATCTCCTTCAGCACAGCCCGGACGGCCGGTTCTGGTTGTGCGGTGAGGGCGGCGGCCGCGGTGGTGGAGATGTCAGGGCCGGGGTTGAGGGTCAGCAACCGGAACAGCTGCTGCTGGTGGGGGGTGGGGGAGCGGTAGGACAGCTCGAACGCGCGCCGGACGCCCTCATCCCCGTAGGCCAGCCCGTCGATAGGCTGGACCTGCTGGAGTTCCCCGGTGAGCACCGCGGGAGTAAGGGCGGGGTCTTCTGCCAGCAGGGCGGCGGCGATCCGCAACGCCAGCGGCAAAAACCCGCACACCTCCGCCAGCTGAGCGGCCCCAACAAGGCCGGCGGGGATGCGGGTGTCGTGGGGGTCGGCGATGCGGAGCGCGGCATCCAGCATCGCCACCGCCCCATCGACGTCGAGGACGTTCAGGTCGAGCAGGCGGGCGTTGAGCATGGCCAGGGTATGGCGGAAGGTGAGGATCGCCGCGTTCACCCCGTCGGCCGGTAGCAGCAACTCCCCCTGCTGGGGAGTGTCGATGTTGTCGGCGATGATGAGGATCCGCTGGCCGTGGGCGGCGAATTCGGCCAGGATGGACCGGTAGAGGCGGGAGCGGTCCTGGGCGTGGGCGGGGATGTGCTCACCCGGCACGCCGAGGGCGCCGAGCATGCCCTCCAGCACCTGGCCAGGGTCGCGGCGACGGTCTTCGTCGTAGCCGAACAGGTCGGCGAACAGCACCCCGCCGGGGAACCAGTCGCGCCCCAGCGCCGTCCGCGCGGCCTGGACGGCCAGTTCGGTCTTGCCCACTCCTGCCAGGCCGCCGACCGCGGTCACCACGACCGCCCGCGCCCGCTCGTCCCTCGTCTGGTCTGCGGGCCCGGGGGGCTTCAGGCTGTCCAGGAGCCGGTCCAGGTCGCGTTGCCGTCCGGTGAAGGTGGGTGATCCCGCTGGCAGGCCTGATGTCGCCATAGGGATCTGTGGCGGCAGTATGACCGTGATGTCGCGGCCTAGGATCGCCGGGCCGACCACGATCCCGCCTGAGATCTGGTTTCGGGTCTGCGGCACCGGCACTCAGTCCCTCGCCGGATCCTGCGCCGATTCATCACCCGGCTGCTCTTGCACGGCGCCGCGACCGGCCGTCTCACCAGGCGGTTGGTAGAAGCCTCCCCCCCGGGGGACTGGTGGGAGTCCGGCAAGGCCGGTGCAGCGGCGGGCCCAGGCATGGGCGCTGCGTGAGAGGCGACGGGGCCGTTGATATCACGGCCCATCACCAGCGGCCCGTAGTTCGGCCCGCCGCTGAAGGTATTGGACACCGTCCCTTCACCCGGCTCACCGGCCTGCGGCCTGGCAGCGGACCCGGCTTCGGCGCCGGTCGGCGGTGCTGGTGCCGTATGCGGTGCTGGCGGGGTGGCCGCAGGTGGTGGAGGCGGGGGACCGGAGGTAACGGCTCCGTTGATGTCGCGGCCCATCACCAGCGGTCCGTGGTTGGTTCCGCTGGTGAAGGTGTTGACCGTGGCGCTGGCGGAGGGCTGCTCGGCCTCTGAACGGGTACCGGGAAGCAGTGGCAGAGTCATCACGAACGCGGCCAAAGCGGCGAACGCGCTGAGTACACCGGCCAGCCACCCGGCCTGCTCCAGGCCCCGCACCCGCCAGAACACCGCCAGCACCATCGCGGCCGCCGCCGCAGCGCCCACACCTGCCCACGCCAGCACGCGCCGCTCATAGCGGCATCATCACCCCTCGCCGCCCGGCAGGACGCGCCCTTGGGCGCACACGCCCACAAGCGGCCACCTCCTCGGAATCCGCCCCAAGGACGCACGGCGAGTGGCCGCGTGACCGGGGCCGGTCACCGGCCTGCGGACCCAGGCCAACTGCGCGCGATCGGAGTCGTGGTGCCCGTACCGTCGCGCCATGGCGGGTGAACGGCGGGGCGGGCCTCAGGGCGGGTCGGGTTGGGTGGTGAACTCGGTGTCGGGGGCGGTGGTGATCGGGTCGGTGGTGCAGGGCCGCGACATCACCGTGCAGCTCCCGCCCCAGGTGCCTACCGGGCTCAACGGCTGGCGCGCCCCGACACCGGAGTTCGTCGGCCGCGACGACGCCCTGACCGAACTGCTGGACGTCCTTGCTCCCACCCCGCCTGGCGACCTGGCGGGCGGAGGAACGACGGCCGGCGCAGGTGCGGGGGCGCGGGTGGCGTTGGTAACTGCGGCGGTGGCGGGCCTGGGCGGCATCGGCAAGACCGAACTCGCCCTCCAAGCCGTCCACATCGCACTGAACAACGGCTGGTTCAGCGGCGGCGTCCTGCCGATCGACCTGCACGGCTACGCGCCCGCGCCCACGCGCCTCACCGTCCACCAGGCCATCGCGAACCTGCTGCGCGGGTTGAGCGTCCCCGATGAGGTTCTTCCGGCCGCCTTCGATGAGCGGGTGCGGATGTACCGGGCGGTGCTGGCCGCCTACGCCGACCTGGGCACCCCGATCCTGGTGGTCCTGGACAACGCCGCCCCCGACACCGACCTTGAGGACCTGATTCCGGGCGTCGGCCGCGCGGTCGTCACCTCCCGCCACATCCTGGCGCACCTGCCGGCACGTCTGCTCGACCTGGAAGTCCTGTCCGACCACCACGCCACCGACCTCTTGGCGCGGCTGCTGACCTCCAAACGCCCGACCGACACCCGCGCCGCCGACCATCCCGAGCACGCCGCGCAGGTCGCCGCGGCGTGCGCCGGACTGCCGTTGGCGATTCATCTGGTCGCCGCGCTGCTGGCCACCCACCCGGGCATGCCGCTGGCGGTGATGGCCGAGCGGCTGCGTGACGAGGCCACCCGGCTGGAGCGCATCGACGAGGACCGGCCGGGCCTGCGCGCCGCCTTCACCCTGTCCTACCAGGCGCTTCCCGCCGACCAGCAGCGTATGTTCCGCCTGATCACCTGCAACCCCGGCCCCCACATCTCCACCCGCGCCGCCGCCGCCACCGCCCTGCTTTGGCCCGGCGAAGGCGAGCGGCTGGTCGAACGCCTCGCCCAAGCGCACCTGCTCGAACCCGGCGAACTTTACGGCTGGTGGCGGATGCATGACCTGGTCCGCCAGTACGCCACCGCCCTCAGCCTGGAGCACTCCAGGACCGATTATCGCGACCGAGCCCTGCGCCGGCTGCTGCAGCATTACCTCGAAACCACGAGAGCTGCGGCCGCCCATCTGAACCCGACCGTCGCCGATCCGGCCACGCTCGGGTTCGCCACCCGCCAACTGGCACTGGCGTGGCTGGACACCGAACTGCCCAACCTGGACGCGGCCGCACACACCGCCGCCGCCACCGGCCACCCCGATATCGCCATCAACCTCCCCCTGGCCCTGGCCTCATTCCTGGAATGGCGGCGGCTGTTCAACGATTTGATCACCCTGTCCTCCCTCGCCCGAGATGCCGCCGCGCGCACCGGGAACCGGCACGGCGAAGCCACAGCGCTGACCTACCTGGGGGCCGCGCTGGCCGAGGTGCGGCGATTCGAAGAAGCCATCACCGCCCACCAGACCGCCGCCGTCATGTTCCGCGAGGCCGGTGACCGCGAGGGCGAAGGCGGGGCGCTGAACAACCTGGGGCTCGCGCTGGCCGGTGCGCGGCGGTTCGAGGAGGCCATCACCGCCCACCGGCGGGACCTGGCCCTCCGCCGCGAGGCCGGTGAGCGGCACGACGAAGGCCGGGCGTTGAACAACCTGGGGACCGCGCTGTGGCAGGTGCGACGATTCGAGGAGGCCATCACCGCTTGTCGGGACGCCGCCGTCATCTTCCGCGAGACCGGCGACCGGCATAACGAAGGCGGGGCGCTGAACAACCTGGGGAGCGCGCTGACCGAGGTACGACAGTTCGGGCAGGCGATCACCGCCCATAAGACCGCCGCCGACATCCTCCGCGAGACCGGCGACCGGCACGGCGAAGGCCAAGCGCTGAGCAATCTGGGCCTGGCGCTGCGGCAGAGCCGGCGGTTGGAGGAGGCGCTCACTGCCGGGCAGGCGGCCGCCGCCATCCACCGTGAGATCGGCGACCGGCACGGCCTCGCCCAAGCGCTGAACGGCCTGGCGCTCACGCTGCGGCAGTTGCAGCGGTACGAGGAGGCCATCCCCGCCTACCGGCAGGCTGCCGAGATCTTCCGCGAGACCGGCGACCGCCACGGTGAAGGTCTGGCGCTGAACAATCTGGGACGCGCGCTGACCGAGGTGCGCAGATTCGAGGACGCCATCCCCGTCCACCAGCAGGCTGCCGCCATCCACCGCGAAACCGGTGACCATCACGACCAAGGTCAGGCGCTGAACGACCTGGGGGCCGCGCTGCAGGGGCTGGGGCGATTCGGGGAAGCCGTCACCGTCCACCGGGACGCCGCCGCCATCTACCGCCAGACCGGCGAGCATCACGACGAAGGCATTACCCTGCACAACCTGGGCGTCGCACTGCGGAAGGCGCGGCGGTTCGAGGAGGCCGTCACCGCTCACCGGCAGGCCGCCGCCATCTTCCGCAGAACCGGCGACCGATACGGCGAAGGCGCGACCCTACAGAACCTGGGCATCGCGCTACGGCAGGCGCGGCGGTTCGAGGAGGCGATCACTGTGGGGCAGGCGGCGGTGACGATCTTCGCGGAGGCAGGCGATGAGGACAACACGGCCATCGCTCGCCAGGTCCTGGAGGAGACGCTGCAAGCTCGCGCTGCACCCGAGGACCAGTAGCCGCGTTCGCGCGACCCAGTCCAGGACATCCGCTCCGATCCGGGCCCTGGAAACAAGGCGGATATCACTGTCGGCGCAGCACGCGGAGGTCGCGCCGCGCAGGGGCGCCTGCCCTTCGACTTTCGATTCGCGAGTATGTGATGGTCCTGCACCATCACGTTCATGATCGCCGAGTGATCAACACTGAGCTGGAGGCCGCTTACCGCGCCGTGTACGACCGAGGCCCGCTTTCCGATCGGTAGGCGATGACCGCTGAAGGGGTCACCGATCCGCGATGCCGTGGGGTCTACGCCTACCCCAGCCGATGAGTTCACCGGCCCCTACCAGGCCGCCACCCCAATACCCACCAGCCCTACGCCTCGGCCGTCGCCCGTGCAACCGCCGCCACCGGCGGTTGCCCTCCTGCCGACGTCACCGGCGTCACCGCCGTGGAGACTGGGCTGTGTCCACGCCGCTGCCTGGCGTGCCGGCATCGGCGACCGGTCGGTGCTTTGGCCTTTTTGGCGGGGCGCGGGGGAGTCGGGCTGACTTCTCAGGGGGCGGGCTTGGCATGGCATCGCACCCATCGTCGTCTCGATCGGTTACGGTGATGGTCGCTATTAGCTCGACGAATGGAATTGAATGGCGCAGCAGGTCACCGTGCGGATGATCGACGATCTGGATGGTAGCGAAGCCGAGGAGACCCTCGCGTTCAGCCTCGACGGCAAAGCCTATGAGATCGATCTCAGCGAGGAGAACGCCGGTAAGCTCCGCAGCGCGCTGCAGCCGTTCATGCAGAACGGACGCCGTTACCGGGCGGCTCGGGGCGGCAGCCAGCAGCAAACGGCCAGCAACCGTGAGCGCAGCTCCGAGATCCGCGAGTGGGCCCAAAGCAACGGCATCAAGGTCAACGACCGTGGACGCATCCCCGCCACCGTCATCGAACAGTACGACGCATCCCGGTAGGCACGTGCTAGGAGCCCTTGGCTCTGTCCGGTGCCTCGGATCAACCTGGCCGCGCTGGACGCCGGGAGGCGCACGATCCGATCGCGGGCGGCCCGCCGGTGTCCTCGGGGTGGGGAGAACTGGCCTGGCGATGGGCTTGTCGGTGAGTTGGCCGCGGACCAGGAGCACGGCGCGCGCTGTGCGGCAACCCCCGGCTCTCGCTCGCGGACGGCGGATGAGGCGAACGGTGGCCGGAACGCCCGATCTCACCCGGGCCGACCACCGAGGTCACAACCGCGCTCCTACCAGGCAACCGCCGCGCCCACGGCACGAGCGGATGCCCCCGGGCCGCGGCAGAGCCCTGACGCGGGAACGGCGCCGGCCGCCGCTCACTTCATCCGCCCCAAGCGCTCACAGCGATGGTGGCGCGGCTGGACTCGGGGCGGTGGAGCGTGAGAAGTGCGCGGCTTGGCGAATGCGGGCGCGGGTGCGCTGGGGTTTGCAGCCGTGGGGGGCGATTCAGGTCTGTCAGTGCGATACGGCATCGGCGACGTGCCGGTACAGCAGGATTTTGTCGCGCTGATCCACCAGGGCAAAGCCATGGGTCGGCAGAGCGCACCCGGGGTCTGGAGGTGGCTGGGCGACGACAGAGGATCGCGCGCCTACCGCGAACAGGAACCACTACCGCGTTGCGCACGGCTGAGAGTACGCCTGATCCCGTTGGCCTACCAGGGAGTCCGACCTCATGCCCTGACCGGCCAGCCGGGCTTCTGGCTGGCCGGTTCTCCTGCCGCCCTGCCTGATCGACTTCGGTCGCCACGACGTACCTGGAACTGACCTTACCTTGGGGATGTCACGGCGATTGTTCGCGGCGTGTCGCAGCCTGGCCGCCGAGCAGGACCGGTTGCTCCACGCCGCTCAAGCTGAATCGCCAGAGCTTTGGGACACCGCTTCCGAGCTTCTGGAGGAGGAATTTGAGGGACGTATCATGGCCCGCCGCGTGTCGTTCGCTGAAAAAGAAGCCGATGAACGCGACCGCCTGAGAGTTGCAACACGTCAGGCGTATGAGCGTGGAAGAAAAGCTCCTGGCAACAACTTCTGGACATTGAACCGCGACTTGACGCCGACCCGCCGGCTAATCTGGTGGAGAGTGCAACTTCCGACACCTACCTCGCAATCGATTCTAACTCGGTTACGGTGGCCGGCCGATAGCCGCTTAGTGCCGTGTACGCGACTGAATATCCTCCTGGGATCCGCTTCGGTACTCTCGGCTTCCGCATTGGACACAGACAGCGTCCTGACGCGCGGACTGCATGTCGCCGAGGAGACAGTCCAGGAGAGCTTCCGGTGCTGAGTGTAAATCCCTAGTACGGGTGTTCGAGATTGTGCGCTTGCCATTGTCGGCTTGGTCGGGTTCGCTGGTGGGCCCAGCGATCGCGGGCTTGGTGACATCGTCCCCGACGATGTCAGTGCAGTTGGTGTTCCAGGCCGGGTTGTCCGTGCAATAGGCCACCTTGGACGGTGTGAACCTGGGGTGGGCTCACCGCGGATCCCCGCCGGGAACAACAAGTTGTCGAGTCAACGTATAGGCGGAAGTGTTTGAGTGGTGTACATCCGCTTGAGGCCGCTTAAGGCGGGAAATGAGCACCTCTGACCGTGTTCCTGCTGGTCGGAGGTGTGAAGGTGGGTAGGGTCGAACCGCTGGCCTTTTGTTTTTCAGCTAGGGCAGCACTCCTTCCGCGCGGCATCGCCCAGAGCTGACGGGCTGTCGGCGTGCGCCTGTGGCTGGCTCTGGTGCCTGCTGTTGCTGTCAGCTTCAGGCGGTCTGATGGAGGTCACGCGCTTTGCGGTCAGGTTCGGGCGTGGGCGATAGCCGACGTCCACCCAGACCGGGTGAGCATGCTTGGGGGTGTTGCCCACCAAGCCGGATGGCTATAGGCCCTCGGGGGTAGCGGCTTCCCGACCACCGCCGATACCTCCGCGAATGTCATCTTGATGCGTTGACGACCATCTGACCCGCCGCCCAGGCGGTCATCTTGTGACGGCGGTCGGCGGCGAGGACGCGGGATTCGCCGCCAGTTTCGAGGCGGCCGGCGCGCGCTTCAGCGGCATCATGGTGGGAAGCGGCTCCGGTTCGTGTGCCGTCGTCCTGCCTGCTCACTGGTCGATGGTGACCTTGGTGAAGTCGTACAGGTTGCCCGAGGGGTATTCCGGGACGAGGCCGTGCACCTTGGAGGAGTACACGCTCACCGTGGGGTTCGACGCGGCGAGGAGGCTCCCGCCCCGTTCGTACTCGATCTGCTTCATCTTCTTCTGGATCCCGCACTGTTCCTGCGCGTCGGCGGTGGCATAGAGCTTCTTGGCCAGCGATTCGAACTCAGGGTCGTGCCAGTGCTGGTGGTTGAACACGTCGTCCGTGCTGGTCGTTTCGTCTACGGCCTCCAGGTAGGGGCGGGTGTCATAGCCGGTGTAGAACGTCCGCTTGCCCCATCTCTCCAGGTAGGCGCCCAGCTCCATCTTCTTCACGTTGATGGTGACGCCGATCTTCTTGGCGTCCTCGGCGAGGATCTGGGTGAGCTGGAGCATGCCGGGCTTGTTCGCGGCGGTCTCCAGATCGACGCTGAGATTGGACTTGCCCGCGTCCGCGAGCAGCTTCTTGGCCTGGGGGAGGTTCTGTTCTCGCTGGGGGACGTCCGGCAGGCAGGCGTCGATGCCCATGTGGTCGTTCGCCAGGACCCCGAGGCCGTCGAAGGCGTTGGTGAGCGCGAGCTTGCGGTTCATGATCAGTTGCATCGCCTGGCGGACGCGCCCGTCGTTGAACGGCGGAACGTCGACGCGCATGTTGATGCTGACCTTCAGGACGTTGTCGCCCTTCATGATCTTCAGGCTCGGCGTCTTCTCGATCGTCGGAAGCGAGGTCTGGAGGATGTTGGAGCTCGCGTCGATCTGGTGGCCGACCAGTGCGTTGGTCGTCGCCTCCACGCTCTTGAAGCTGATGACCCTGACCTTGTCGACCTTGGGCTTCGCCCCCCAGTAGCCGTCGAACCTCTTGACCTCCGTCTCCCGCCCGGGGGTGAATTTGGAGAGCATGAACGGACCCGTCCCGATCGCCTGCTCGGGCTTGGAGCCCTTCTTGTCGAAGATGATGTTGCTGTTGGTGACGGCGAACTGGAACGCCCCGTACGGTTCGGGCAGCTTGAACCTCACCGTCAGGTCGTCGACCTTCTCGATGCCCTTCGGGTCGATTTCGTCGATGTAGTTGCGCTCGATGAGCGCGTTCTTCTTGTCGAGGACCCGTTTGAAGACCGCGACAACGTCGTCGGCGCTGAACGGGCTCCCGTCATGGAACTTGACGTTCGGGCGGAGCTTCACCGTCCATTCGGTGTTCTCCTTGTTGTGCGTCATGCCGGTGGCGAGGGCCCACTGGTAGCCGCCGCCCTTCGTCCGGTGCGCGAGCGGCTCGAACATCGCGGCGTTGCGCACGTAGAAGTCCTGCGACCTCAGGTTGGAGTAGGCGCCGAGAGTGGAGATCGTGCTGGCGACCACGCCGACGCGGAGCGTGCCCCCGGACCCGCCCCCCTCTCCTCCCGGCGAGCCCGTGGAACATGCGGTCGCGAGACCGGCGGCCATGGCGGCGGCCACCATGGGCGCGAGCATCCGGGGACGTCCCCTGTGCCCCTTGCCGACCGATCGACTCAACATCCTTCCTCCTTAGAAAGACGCTGGTGGGGGTGGGATGGGAGCTTTCGCTCGGAACGGGGACGGGGGGTGTCCGTTGGTGCCGTGCTCCGCGAACGTGCGCGAACAGAAGATCGTCCTGCCCGGCCGGATGAGGCTAGTTTGTATGACGTACGAAAGCAGACGTACTATGCCACGTCAATGACGAGACTGGACGCGGATGGTCGGGAAGGTTACATCGTCGCTTGTGACCATTGATTTTGCCGAGCTGCCACGGTATGGGCACATTCGTTGTGAGGCTGGCCTTGAAGTTAGCGTATGACTATGTTATGTCATACAAAAGCGAGGAGGCGGCTTGTCGGAGACGGGACCAGACCTGCGGATCGTTCGCCTCGCTGAGACCGTGCCGCGGTCGGTCGTGCGTAGGTTCGGGCCATCCTCGAAGGCGCGCCGCCGCCGGGGCGCAGGTTCACCGAGCGTGAGCTGATGGAGTGCGACGCGGGTGCCCGGCTGGTGGACCGGGCGTACGACCGTCCAGTACATGTGTCGTATGAGCAGGCGCGCCGGCGAACCGCTCGTCCCCACGAGGATCCCGGCGACGCCCCGACCGCCGGGCTGTTCGCACGAACGGAGCGCAATGACCGCGACACCCTTCTCAAGCGAGTTCCTCTACTGGGTCGCTCTCGACTTCGGCGGCTCGGCCCCGGCGGACGTCGAACGGTTCGACCGGTTCTTCGACGAGACGCACATCCCCGAGGTCCTCGCGAGATATCCGGGCTTCGCGGCCGCGCACCGCTACACCCTCCACCGGCCGGACCCGCGGGGCGACTTCGGCGGTGGGTACCTGGCGGCCTACGAGGTCGAGGACGAGCGGGCGGTCGACGCCTACCTCGCCGACGAGAGCCGCCGACCCCGCTACTCCGCCGACCCGCCGCTCTGGCCGGACCTGCTGACGTACCGGTGGCGGGTGGTCTACGAGAAGATCGCGGAGACCTCTCCCTCGACGGGCACGCCGGACCTGATCTACATCATCGGGATCGACCCGCCCCCCGGCATCGGCGATGGCGAACTGGCCGAGTTCGACGCCTTCTACACCGACACCCATATGCCTGAGGCCGTGGCCAACGCCGGCTTCAGCCGCGGGACGAGGTACAAGGTGCGGCGTGAACTCGCTCACCCGGCCCCCGGCTGCCCGCGTTTCCTCGTCGTCTACGAACTCGCGGGCGATACCGACGAACTGGTCGCCGAAACGCAGCGCAAGCTGGGGAGGGAGGGCCCCTGGTGGACCCCGGGCCCCGCCTCCTGGACCGGGCACACGACGCCGTGGCGACTCTGGTACCGGCACATCTCGTTCCTTCCACGGCCGACGTCGCCGAGCGGGGCGACCATCCGGCGCTCTTGAGAAGGGGCGGCGGCCGGACACGGTGCCGCGTCGGCCCCGGGACTGACCTGCACGGACGATAACCGCGCGCCGCCTGGCCGCATCAGGTCAGGGTCGTCGACGCGGACGATGAGGGAGCACAGCGCGATCGTGGGCGCCGAGCCGCACGGCCCCTGCCGGAAAAGGCTAGGCCGCCGGGTTGAGCGTCCGGCGGGGGCCCAGGACCGCGGCCGTGGCGAGGGCCCCGAGGGCCGCGGCGATGGCGGCTCTGTATCTGAGGTTCGCGGCGATCTCGCCGCCGAGCGGTCCGGCGGCGAGGATGCCGAGGTCCCAGCAGGACGTCATCGTGCCGACCGCCGCGCCGGGCCGCAGCGGCCCGACGCGGCCGAGGGTGATCGTGGTCGTGCAGGGGTAGACGAGGCCGAGGCCCGCATCGGTGACGGCGACGCCGGTGAGCGCGAGGGATTCGGAGGTCGCGGCCGTGAGGACGGCCAGGCCCGCTGCCTCGGCCAGCAGGACGACCCGGACGACGGCGGCGCCACCGTACCGGTCCGCCAGAGGGCTGCCCGCCGAGCGCGACAGCAGGAACGGCACCGCGAACATCGCTGGCCCCATCTGTCGGCCGCCGATGTGCCGGTCGCCGAGGTAGAGGACGAGGAGGGCGGTCAGGGTGCCGTAGCCGTAGGCGGCCAGGCCGAGGCACACCCCTGGCAGCCCGGCCTCCGCTCCTGCCGCGAACGGGTGGTGGCGACCAGGACGCTCGACACGACCGTCCACCAGACGGCGTCGGCGCCGCCGAACCGGTGGGCCAGGACGGCCAGCACGGGGCCGGCGGACAGGCCGCCCCACATCGACAGCCCGAACCATCCGGTCAGCCAGTCGTCGCTGGATGCGCCGGTCTATTTGACGGTCACCTCGTCCAGGCGGACGTGGGGGGCGACGTAGGGGTCGGTGTTGACATTGCTGAGGCGTTTGGAATATGCGATGGTGTCCTGCTGGTTCCACAGCGGCAGGACCGGCAGGTCGGCGAGCAGAATGTCTTCGGCCCGCTGGTAATAGGGGACCGCCTTGTTCGGGGACGGGGCCCGGTTGCCCTGGGCGAGCAGGTCGCGGCAGGCGGCGCCGTTGTAGCCCTGCCGGTTGTCCGGGGTGCATCGGAAGGTCAGGTAGTTCTCCGCGCTGGGATAGTCCATGATCCAGGTGGCCCGGTAGGGCCCGGACATTTTGCGGTCTCCCAGAAGGCCCAGATAGGAGGCTTGGGGGATCGCCCGTACGCGGACGTCGGTGATGCCGAGGTTCTGCCGCAACTGGTTGGCCACATCGATCATCCACTGCCGGTCGGTGGAGTCGTTGCCGGCGACGCTGAGTTGCAGCGGCCCCTGCCAGCCTCCGGCGCGGCGGAGCAGTTCTCTGGCCTTGTCCGGCTGGTAGGTACAGGTCTCCCCGCAGGCGTTCGGGCGAAATCCCGGGATGATGGGCGCGAGGATCGTTCCGGTCGGCCGGTAGGCCCCGTCGTAGACGCCGTTGACGATGCCCTGCCGGTCGATCGCCATGGAGATCGCCTTGCGCAGGTCCTGGTTCTGGAACCGCTTGTCGTAGAGCGGGAACTCCAGGTACTCCATGGTGCTGCTGGGTATGGAGCGGATCCTGCCGCCCGACACCCGGCGTGCCTGGGGGATCAGCGGCGCCGGGATGGACCGCATGACGTCGACCCTGCCGGCGCGCAGGTCGGTGAAGCCGGTCTCCCAGGTGGCGTAGATCTTGAAGGTGAGCCCGTCGCTGCGTGCGGGCCGGATTCCGCGGTAGCCGGGGTATCGCCTGAGTTTGATCTGCCGGTTGTTCTCCCACTGCCCTTCTATCCGAAACGGCCCGTTCCCGATGGGTGCGCGGTCGAATTGCCGGATGTTCGCCAACGCCGCTCGCGGTAGCGGCGCGAATCCGACGAACGCCAGTGTCGTGGGGAACTGGCTGAACGGCGCGGTGAGCCTCACCTGGAAGGTCCGCCGGTCGAGCACTTTCAGGCCGGCGAGCCGGTCGGCACTGGGCGGGGGCGCTGATTTGGGGCCGCCGCCGTCAGGGTCGGGCGGGTTCATCGCCTCGAAGCCGTCGATATGGGCGAAGTAGAAGCCGTTCACCCATCCGTTGGGGCCGTAAGCCGCAGTGTTCCACGCGTCGACGTAGCTGGCGGCGGTGACGGGTTCACCGTTGTGGAACGACAGCCCCGGCTTGATTCTGATCGTCCAGGTGCGCCGGTCGGGACTGGTGATCGACTCCGCCTCGTCGTTCGCCACGCGGCCCTTCGGGTCGGTCCGGGTCAGGGTGTCGAACAGCGCGTCCAGAACATAGAGCCCCTGGATGCTGGTTTCGCGGCCGGGAGTCAGGTGGGTCGGCTCCAGAATGGCGTAGGAAAATGATCTTCCAGTTTCGGAATCCGGACTCGCGCACGACGAGAGGACCAGACCCAGCAGCACGGCGAGGATCAGGACGCGCGGAGGGGTGCCCGCCGCGTTCGGGTGTTGACCTGGGTGATCTCCGGGGTGGCGGGAACGGGCTGGTGTGGAAGGCACCGGCTCTCCTCCTCGGTGAGGTTGTTGGTACTGGCGAGGATCGTGATGGACCTCTCCGGTAGGGACGCCTCCGATGGGGTCGGCCGAGTTTGTGGGTCTGTCCGAGTGCCCATAGTTGCTCGGCCTCATCGGACGCCGGCCCGGCGCCGTTCGCGCCCCCGGCGGCCTCGACCAGCACTACCTCCCCAGGTGTCGGTAGCAGAATCCCTGATACCCGGCATATCCCCCTCTGTGGCAGCCGTAATTCGCCGTGCCGCCACACAAGATCCCACATCGGATGTGCTCCCCGGGTTCCGTCAGGAACGTCAATCTCCTGGATCTTCGCCCAACGGCGGGCATCCTGCACCGCTTAGATTAAGGGAGTTAGTGGAATATCGCATCCGATCGCCCTTTCATGGTCATCAAGTACACGTGCAAAAGTCGCGGCACCACCCGCCGGTTCGAGAAAGATCCTTCTGCTCGGCGCACCGCCGGCTAAGGGTGATGCAAGATCAATTGTGCGGGGCGGCCAAAGCGCACAAAAGAATCAAGGGGGGCAGGTAGGCGTGCCTCCCCGGATTCCGGTAGCCGCGCTCCAGCAGCAGCCTGGCTCTACCGATAGGTGCTGGAAGGCGTCGGAGCGTAGTTCGGCGCCTGCGCCCACTCGTGCGGGGACCTGCCCGCCCGGGACGGTCGGGAGGGGACGGGGCCGTGCCACGGGGAGCGCGGCGCGCCCTCGTTCGTCGGGGTGCGGTGTGGGGGTGCCCCGCACCGGTGGCTGATGGGTCCTGCCGGCAGCGGTGGCGCCGGGTACGCGGGCCCGGAGGGCAAGAGATTAGGTCATCTAACTCATGGGTCCTCAAAAGGTTACGGGCCCGGCGATTGATTGATGTGATGTTAATCACATCGGGGCGCCCAATGTCCGCATGCGGACAGTGTGGATCATGAACTTTCGACAGTTCGAGTATGGCAACCAGCGCCCATCGCGTCCGGTGCATGATTCGGCGCGCAACGTAGCCCTTGCCAATTTTGAAGCGGCCTATAAAGTTACGGAGCGCTCGCAAAGACGATCACTGGCGCGGTTCGGGGAAAGCCCGGTGGTCGGCTCGCACTCCGCGGCCTGCGTACGTGAAGGGGGCAAACGTGAAAGTTTTTCTTTCCAGGTTGTTTTCGCAGAGTTCCGTCGTGCGGATCCTGGGGATCCCACGCTGACGCGCCCCTCGCGGCTCCCGTTCTGAACTCATTTGTGCAGGTCACAGGTGTGTCGACCTGGTCTGGTCGGGACGCCTCGCAGGCCGTGTGCCCGCTTGTCGCGTGATCTTCGCGCCACTTCATTCGGTCGCCGTGTCTCGATGAGAAATGCGCGACGCGTGCGCCCGGATACCGAAGAGAATAAAACCCATCGTTTTTGTCGAGAATCGGGAGGCGGCTCATGACGCTGGCGGAAACGATCGCACCGGGGCCGGGTGGGGTACGGCTTCATTTCCCGAGCGAGAAAGTCTCGGTTCCCTACGGTGAGCTGTGGAAAAGCGGCGAGGCCATGGGGTGTCTGCGCGCGCGGTCCGATGGCCGCCCGGTGGCGGTCGCGTTGTCCAACACCCGCGCGTGCGTGACCGTTCTCGTAGGCGCCATCGCGGCCGGGGTGCCGCTCGTCTCGGTGCCGATGCCGCCCCGCGGATCCGATCTCGACTGGTACGCGGGATTCATCCGGCGGATCTGCGCCGTCTCGGGTGCGGCGACCCTGGTCGTGGACGCGGCGTTCCTGCCGATGATCCCGCCGATGGACGGCATCGAGTTCCTGTCCTACGAGGACGCGGTGGCGCTGACCGGCCCGCGCGACCTCAGCCCGGAGTCGTTCACGCTCACCCAGTTCACCTCGGGCAGCACGGCCGACCCCAAGGGCGTCGTGCTGCCGGGGCACAAGATCACCGCCAACCTGCTGGCGCTGATGGAGTGGCTGGGGCCGGAGCGGGGCGACGGGACCTGCACGTGGCTGCCGCTGTCGCACGACATGGGCCTCATCGGGATGTTCCTCGGCTCGCTCACCGCGGTCGGGCGGCGGCTCGTCCGCGACTTCGACCTGGTCATGATGACGCCGCAGGGGTTCCTGCGGGGCCCGGGACGCTGGCTGGCGACGTGCGAGGAGTTCGGCTCCACGTTCACCGCCGCGCCCAACTACGCCTTCGACATGGTCGCCCGCAAGCGCGGGACGGTGTCGGACCTGAGCCGCCTGCGGTGCTGCATCGCCGGCGGGGAGCCGATCAGGGCGGCCTCGCTGGAACGGTTCACCGAGGTCATGGCCGGGGTGCGCTTCGATCCGGCGGCCTTCGCGCCCGCCTACGGGATGGCCGAGGCGGTGCTGGCCGTCACCGGGACGCCGCAGGACGAGCGCTGGCGGACGGTCGAGCTCGACGCGATCCCCGGCGGCGTGGAGTTCGCCGCCGCGCAGGGGCACCGGATCGTGTCCTCGGGGCGTCCGCTGCCCGGGTACGAGGTGCGCATCGAGGGCGAGGGGGTCGGGGAGATCCTGGTCAGGGGCCCCTCGATCGCCGACTCCTATGCCGATGGCGCGCGGCTTCCCGATGTCGAGGGCTGGTTTCACACCCGTGACATCGGCGCCGTCCACGAGGGTGAGCTTTACGTCTTCGGACGGACCGACGACGTCTTCCAGGTCGCCGGACGCAACATCTACGCCATCGACGTCGAGGCCTACGCGAGCGAGGTCGACGGGATCCGCACCGGCCGGGTGGTGGCCGTGCCCGAGCGGGGCGAGCTGACCGTCGTCGCCGAGTGCGAACCGGGCTTCACCGGAGAGGGCGAGGTCCAGCGGCTGGTGCGGGAGCTCAGCAACCAGATCGTCACGCGGGTCGGGGTCGCGCCGCGGCGGGTGCTGCTCGCGCGGCGCGGGATCCTGCCGCTGACCTCCAGCGGCAAGATCCGGCGCAGGCCGCTGGTCGCCGCGCTGGAGTCCGACGATCTGAAGATCCTCGACGGATCGCAGGTGTGAGCGTGGGCACCGACCCGCTCGCCGAGGCGGCCCGCGCGCTCGTCAGGCTCGGCCCGGACGGCCTCTCCGGGCCCGGCATGGAGGAGTTCGCGGCCGAGGTCGGCCGCGAGCACCCGTCCCGCGACCTCTACGTCAAGGCCACCGCCGAGGCGCTCACCGCGTGCGGGATCCCCGAGGACGTGGCCGACGAGGTCTACGGCAACTTCGTCTGGACGCACTTCGTCTGCAAGCTGCTCATGACGGCCGACCCCGGCGCGGTCATCGACCACGCCCTCGCCCACATCGACCTCTCCGAGCTGACGGCCTCGGTCGAGGGCGGCGGCGCGGCGATCCTGTCCGGCTTCCACTACACCGGCTATCCGCTGATGGCGCTCGCGGTGGCGATGTCGCCGATCGCGCCGCTCATCTCCAAGGCCAGGGTGGACGTCCTCGAAGGGGCCGGCGGCGAGAAGCACAGCGAGCACGTCGTCTACATGTCCGACCGGTCGGCGGCGATCCGGATGACCCGCGCGCTGAAGAAGGGGCGCTCGGTCTGGGTGATGCTCGACGTCGTGCTGCCCTCGGTGCGGGTCACGCACGCGGCGTTCCTCGGGCAGCGGATGCGGGTCGGCGCGGGGCTGGGCGCGATCGCGAGGCTGTCCGGCAGACCGTGCACGCCGCTGTTCTGGAGGATGACCGGCCCCGCCGTGACCCTCCACGCGGGCGACCCGATCCCCATCGCGGACGACACGGACGCCGAGACGGCCGAGGAGCGGCTCATCCAGGACTTCGTCGACACGCAGTCCGGCTTCATCACCGCGAACCCGGCGCACTGGCTGGAGTGGTACGCGGTCCTCGGAGAATCCCCGCGGCTGCGGGCCGAGGTCAAACAAGGCAACGACCAGGTCTGGGCGCGTCTCGCCAAGGCGCTGGACTGAACGGGAAGGGGTGCAAGCCGGTGCTGATGACCTACGACGCCGTGGTGGACGGGATCCGGGTGGCGGTCCGCAACGTCAAGGGCGGCGCGCGGGCCGGTGAGACCGTCCTGGAGTCGACCTGCTTCTGGCCGACCGCCGATCCGGGGCAGCACAGCCTGGCGTTCGACTCGCTGGACTTCCTCGAACTCGTGGTCTACCTGGAGGACCACAACGAGTGGTACGTCCCCGAGGACATGCTGGACTTCGAGGAGTGCCAGACGGTCGCCGACCTCGCCAACCTGATCGTGAAGGCGTGCGGGACACATGGCGGCTGAGGCCATCGTCGTCGACTCGCTGGCCAAGCGGTACGCCGACGGCACCTACGCGGTCACCGACGTGTCGTTCACGGTCGCGGCCGGGGAGATCGTCGGGCTGGTCGGGCCGAACGGCGCCGGGAAGAGCACGACGCTCAACATGCTGGCGACGCTCATCGCGCCGACCGGCGGAGACGCCTACGTGTACGGGGTCCCGGTGCGCAGGCGGGCCGCGGTCCGGCCGCTGCTGGGCGTCGCGTTGCAGGCCACCGGGCTCGACCCGCTGATGACCGTCGCCGACCACTTCGCCGTGCACGGCGCCCTGTACCGCATGCGGTCCAGGGACGTGGCGGCCAGGCAGGCCGAGCTGCTGGAGGTCTTCGAACTCGGCTCGATGCGCGGGCGCCGGGTCGGTGACCTGTCGGGCGGCACCCAGCGGCGGCTCGCGCTCGCGCTCTCGCTGCTGCACGGCCCGAAGGCGATCGTGTTCGACGAGCCCACGGTCGCCCTCGACCCCAACCTGCGCAGGACGGTCTGGGAACTCCTGGAGGACCTGCGGGCGCAGGGCCTGGCCGTCCTGTTCAGCACGCACTACATGGACGAGGCCGACCGGCTCTGCCAGCGGATCGAGCTGATGGCCAAGGGCCGGATCGTGGTGTCCGGCACGCCCGACGAGCTGAAGGCCGCGATGGCGGGCGGTGTGCTGCGGCTGCGCGTCCGCGACGACGCGGGCCGCGCGGAGGAGGCGGTCGCGGCGGCGGCGGCGCGCGGCCTGATCGGCGCGAACGCCACCGTGGAGGGGCAGCTCGTCGAGATCCCCTCCAAGCTCGGCGACGCCTCGCTGGACGCGCTCGCCCCGTTCCTGGCGGAGTTCGACGTCGAGGTCGTGGACCTGCACTGGGGCCACGGGACGCTCGACGACGTGTTCGCCCGGCTGGAGTCGACCACCGGGGAGAGCCAGCTCTCCCCGGTGACGAAGGAGCACCGCGCGCTCGCCCGCCGGGGAGGACGCAAATGATCGCGGTCAGGCTCCGCGCGACCTGGGTGCTCTACCGCAGGTCGATCCGCGAGCTGGTGGCGCTCGGCCCGCAGACGCTGGTCGCGCCGCTGGTGGTGCCGGCGTTCGTGCTGGTCGTCTACTCGGTGCTGTTCTCGGAGGTCTTCGAGACGCTGGGCACGCGCATCCCCGGCACGCCGGGGTTCGACGGGGACGTCAACTACGCGCAGTACGTACTGGCCGGGCCGATGGTCATGTCGGCGATGCTCGGCACGGCCTCGGCCGGGATCGGCGTCGCGGTCGAGCGCCAGCTCGGCTTCTACGACCGGATGGAGCTGTCGCCGCTCGGCCCCTCGCAGAGCCAGTTCGGCCGCAGGCTCGGGGACGGCACCCGGATCGCGCTGTTCGTACTGATCCTCACCTTCGTGGCCTGGGGGTCGGGCGCGCACATCGCGAACTGGCCGCTGGCGCTGGCGGTGACGATCCCGCTGGCCGCCGGGCTGGGCATGGCCTACGGCGGGCTCGCGTTCGCGCTGTGCCTGCGCTCGGGCAGCGCGGAGGCGGCGCAGGCGGTGACGCCGCTGTTCCTGCCGTTCCTCCTGCTGTCCACGGCGTTCGTCCCGCTCCAGCTCATCCCGGAATGGCTGCGGACGACCGTGGAGTGGAACCCCCTGTCGGCCGTCTGCGACGCGATCCGCGGCGCGGCCGCCGGGCACTTCGAGGGGTCGGCCGTGCTCCGCAGCGCGGTGGAGATCGCGGTGCTCGGCACGCTGACCCAGATCCTGGTGATCAGGGCGGAGCGGAAGGTGCGGGTGACCTGATGGAGTTCGTCGGCGACGGCACGGCGCTGCTCACCGGCTCCGCGTACGTCCGGGGCTGGGAGCGGTGCAGGAGCGAGCTGGCCGAGGACGCGCTGGTGTCGGACGGTTCGCTCGCCGGCCTCGGGCAGGCGGAGAGCAACAACCTGCTGCTCATGGAAGGCGAGCCGCATCAGACGCTGCGGCGCCTCGTCCGGTCCCACCTGACGAAGGCGCATCTGGACGCGGTGCTGGTCCGGCTGGAGGCGGTGGCGGACGAACTGCTCCAAACCGTCCTGTCGGATCCGGAGGCCGACCTCGTCACCGGCCTCGCCGAGCCGCTGGTACTCGAAGCGATCATGTCGGTGCTGGGGATCCCCGCGGACCGGCGCGCCCGCCTGGGCGAGCTGACCAGGAAGATGCTCGGCCTGCTCGAACCCGATCTGCCGCCCGACCGGCGGCGGGTGGCGGTGAACGCCGGGATGCGCGCGACGCTGCTGTTCGAGCGGGACGCCAAGGCGGGGCGGGCCGCCGGGTTCCACGCCGCCCTGGAGGCGGCGGCGGAGGCCGGGGAGATCCCGGTCAAGACCGCCAGGTCGACGCCGGTGGTCATGCTGCACGGCGGCTACGAGAACCCGCTCAACCAGCTCGGCTGCCTGGTCGCGTGGGCGGTGGAGAACCCGGAGCGGTTCGCCGGGGTGGCGGAGGACGCTCCGGCGGTGCTCGTCGAGGAGGTCCTGCGGGTGTACTCGCCCGTGCGGCTCGTCGCGCGCTGGGCCGCCGCCGACGGCGAGGGGTTCCGGCGCGGGCAGTTCGCCTGGGTCGACCTGGAGAGCGCCAACCTCGACGGGGACCGCTTCGCCCAGCCCCATGACCTGGACTTCTCCCGGAAGCGCGGACACATGAGCTTCGGGCACGGCCGGCACGTCTGCCCCGGCGCGGCCCTGGCCCGCCTTGAGGGCCGGGCCCTGATCGCCGCCCTGCGGCGGATCCCGCCCGACGTGCTCGGCGGGTTCACCGCCACCTGGCGGGACGGGGTCGTCGCCAGGGGCCCGCTCACTATTGCGAGGAGGTAGCCATGCCATCGCCGATCCTGACCGTCGCCGACGCCAGGAAGCGGGCCCGGGGGGTCCTGCCCAGGGCGCTGTTCGACTACATCGACGGCGGCGCCGACGGCGAGGTGACGCTCGCCGCCAACGAGCGGGCGTTCCGCGAGGTCGCGCTGCGTCCGCGGATGGGCGTCGATCCCGAGGTGGACCTCACCACGACGGTCCTCGGCCGCGAGCTGGCCATGCCGGTGCTGCTCGCGCCCGCCGGGATGGTGCAGCTCGTCCACCCGGACGGGGCGGTCGGGGTGGCCCGCGCCGCCGCGGCGGCGGGCACGCTCGCGGTGCTGAGCAAGATCGCGCTGTGCTCGCCCGAGGAGCTGGCCGCGAACGCGCCGGGCCCGCACTGGTTCCAGCTCAACTCCGCCGGCGGCCGCGAGGAGGTCAAACGGCTGATCACCCGGGCGCGGGACGCGGGCTTCGACGGCCTCGTCGTCACGATGGACGGCCCGCCGCCCGGCAACCACGAGCGCGACCTGCGGCACGGCGTCGTCCCGCCGGTGCGGCCGCGCCCGGCGCTGGCCGCGCGGTTCGCCGGGCAACTGCTGGCCAGCCCGCGCTGGGCGGCCGCGATGGCGCTGGCCGCCCGAAAGCAGAAGGCGACGGTCCAGGGCGCGACGCGGGTGCTCGGCTCGGGCGGGCTGCACCGCTCGGCCCGGTTCACCTGGGCCGACATCGCGTGGATGCGCGCGGAGTGGGACGGCTCGCTGCTGGTCAAGGGCGTCCTCGTCGGCGCGGACGCGATCGCCGCGCGCGACGCGGGCGCCGACGCCGTCATCGTCTCCAACCACGGCGGCCGCGCGCTCGACGGGGCTCCGGCCACGCTGACCGTCCTGCCCGAGATCGTCGCCGCCGTCGGCGACACGACCGAGGTGCTGCTGGACGGCGGCGTCCGGCGGGCCGCCGACGTCGTCAAGGCGCTGTGCCTCGGCGCGCGGGCGGTGCTGATCGGGCGCCCGTTCGTCTACGGCCTCGCCGCCGCCGGGCAACCGGGGGTCGAGCAGGTCCTGTCCGTCTTCCAGACCGAGCTCGTCCGCGTGATGCGGCTCCTCGGCTGCGCGTCCCCAGCGGAACTCGACACCGGCATGACCCAGGCCATGCATCCCTGGACGGAATCGAAGTAACCACCCCGGCACCCAGCGAAAGGGCCTTCTCGATGGTGAGCGAACCTTCCCGAACATCATTATTTCCACCACCCCAGGTGGGTTCCGCTCCCGGGTGGCCCGTCGTCCTGTACTTCCACCATGTCGACCCGGACATCAGGCACTACACCTCCGTCACCCCGGCGGCCTTCGACGCGGCCCTGGCCCGGCTCGGCGAACGCTTCGCGGCGCTCGCGCCGGAGGCGGTGGACGGCGTCCTCGGCGGGGGCGGGCATCCCGGCCCCTCCTGCCTGGTGACCTTCGACGACGGGTACGCCGACGTCTTCGAGCACGCGCTGCCGATCATGGAGCGGCGGGGGTGGCGGGCCGTCCACTTCGTCAGCGTGGACCTCGTCGGCACCGTCGAGGAGCATCCCGTGCGCGGCCCGCTGCGGCACATGACCTGGGACGACCTCGCCGAACTCCAGCGGCGCGGGCACGTGGTCGCCAGCCACGCCAGCACGCACCGGCCCTTCAGCGGGCTCGGCGCGCAGGAGGTCCGCCGCGAGGTCGACCGGGCCCGGAGCGTGCTGGCCGAGCGCCTCCCCGGCGCCCGCGACTGGCTCGCCTACCCCTTCGGCGAGCCGCCGCGCGACCCCGTCGCCGGGCTGCCGCCGCTGTGCTTCGGATCGGTCAAGGCGCCCGCCCTGGCCTGGGACGCGGCGCCGCGGGAGATCCGCCGGACCTACCTCCCGGCGGACGAGCAGGGCCAGTGGGAAAGCTGCATGACCGAATGGAGGCGGGCGTGGACGCCCAGCACATCGCACTGATCATTCCGACCTGCGGGCGGCCCGACGACCTCGCGGCCTGCCTGCGCTCCATCGCCGGCGAGGCCGACGGCTCGGTGGCGCAGGTGATCGTGATCGACGACGGCGCCGACGAGCTGGTGGTCGTGCCGCCCGAGGTCGGCGGCGTACCGGTGGTGAAGCGGCGCAACGCCGTCCGCCGGGGCGCCGCCTACAGCCGGAACCTGGCCCTCCAGGTGCTCGCGGACGAGGTGGACGCCGTCGGCTTCCTCGACGACGACGCCCGGCTGACCCCCGGCTGGCTGGAGGCGGCGCGCAGGGAGCTGACCCGCGCGCGGGGCGCGGTGACCGGGCCCGTCCTGCGGTTCGACCGCGGGATCGTGTCACGTGCCAGGCAGCTCCGGTACAACGACCGCTACGCGCCGCTGGAGCCGGGCCAGGCGGTCCCGTTCCTCGCGGGCGGCAACGCGATGGTCTGGCGGGACCTGCTGGTCAAGGCGGGCGGGTTCCCCGACACGCGGACGATGAGCGACCGGTTCCTCGTCCGGCGGCTGGAGGCGGCGGGCGGGATGACCCACTTCGTCCCCGACATGGTGGTGCTGCACCGCAACTCCAAGGGGCTGCGGGTCGCGGTGCGGGAGGCGTGGCGCGCCGGTCTGCTGGACGACACGCCGCTGACCGGCACGGCGTCCGAGCGGCTGAGCGGCGGCATGCGGGCGGCGGTCGCCGGTGAGCACGCCCCGGCGGCGCTGCTCAACGTCGCGCTCGACGCCGTCTACCTCGGCGGCCGGGAGCGGGCGCGGCGCTCGCAGTGGCGCGCCCGCGGCGCGCGCGTCGTGCCCAGGGCGTCCACGGCGAAGCGATGACCCGCGCCGATCCCGTGCTGCTCGTCGGCGCGCAGCGGTCGGGCACCACGGCGCTCGGCGCGGCGATGGCGCGGGCGGCCGCCGCCGCCGGGGGCTGCTTCACCGTCAACGGGAAGCTGCCCTACCTGCTGCGGCGCTGGTGGACGGGGCCCGACGTGACGGCCGGCCACCTGCGCTCCGACGAGGTGTCGCACGCGCTGCGCCGCGTCCCGCCGTACGGGCCGGGCGCGGACGCCTGGCTCGCCGGCGCGGACGCGGCGCTGCTCGCCGGTGCGCGCAGGGCCGCGTCGGGCCGGGCCGCCGAGCGGGTCGAGGACGAGGTCGGGCGGGTGTGCGCCGAGGCGTACGGGCTGTGCGGAGACGGGCGCCCGTGGGGCGACAAGTACAACGAGTACCTCCTCGACCTGCCCTGGCTGCACGCGGTGTTCCCCCGGGCCCGCTGGGTGTTCCTGACCAGGGAGCCCGCCGAGGCGGTGGCCTCGATGCTCGCCTGGCGGCACGACAAGCCGTGGAACCCGCGCGAGGTGGCGGCGGCCTCGGCGAAATGGGCGTACTGGACGGCGCGCTGGCTCGCCTTCCGGAACGCCGTCCCGCCCGAGCGCCGCTGCGAACTCGACTACGGCGGCCTGTGCGACGACCCGTCCGGCGCGCGGGCCGAGGCGCTGTCGGAGCTGCTCGGCGCGGACACCGAACCGTTCCTGAAGGACTTCCGGCGGTCGCCGTCGGAGCGTCCGGTGCCGGAGCTGGGCTCGGAGGCACTGGCCGTCCGCGACGCCCTGAAGAGACTGCGGATCCTCGGCGGGGCCCGCGACGCGTTGAGATCGGGAGAGCGATGAGGGTGACCATCTGCGGGTTCGGCTCCGCCGGGCGGCAGCACGCCGAGGCGATCGAGCGGCTGCCGGGCGTGGCCGTCCACTCGGTGCTGGAATCGAACACGGCCGTCACGACCGGGTCCTTCACCCGGTCGGTGGGATGGCGCGCGGTGCTGGAGGACCGCGACATCGACGCGGTCGCGCTGTGCCTGCCGCCGGGCGGGCGCGCGGAGCTGGCGGCCGAGGCGATCGCGGCGGGCAAGGCCGTGCTGCTGGAGAAGCCGCCGTGCATGTCGGTCGAGGAGCTGGACCGGCTGGCCGGTGCGGGCGGCACCGTCGGGGTCATGCTCCAGCACCGGTTCCGGCTGCCCGCCGAGGTGCTGGCGGCGCCGTTCACCGCGGCCGCCGGCACGCTGCTGGTGAGCCGGTTCCGCGACCCGGCCACGCACTACACGGGCTGGCGGGCCGACTCGGGGCAGGCGCTCGGCGGCATCACCGCCCATCTCGGCGTCCACTACCTGGACATGGCCTGCCAGCTGCTCGGCGCGGTCGAGTCCGTGGACGTCCACGACTACCGGTCGTGCGCGCCCGGCATCGACACCCGGGTCAGCGGGCTGGTCCGGTTCGCCTCGGGCTCCACGCTGGCGCTGACCGTCGCCGCCGACGTCCCGGCGCGGATCGAGCAGCTGGTCATCGCCGGGGACGAGCGCTGCGTGACCGTCACCGACGGCGCCGTCACGCTGCGGGAGGGACGGGCGGAACGGACGTTCCCGGCCGGATCGACCAGCGAGATGCGGACGAAGGTGTACGAGGACTTCGCGCGCGGCCCCGGGCTGTCGTCGCTGGAGCGGACCAGGCCGGTCACCCGGATCCTGGACGAGGTGCGGAAGGCGGGGACCGGATGGTGAGGCTCGGGCTGTCCTCGGGATCGGTGCCGGGGCTCGCGGCCGGCGAGCTGGCCGCGCTGGTGCGCGCCGCCGGAGGCACGGTGGCCGACCTGCGGGCGGGCAAGGGCCACCGCTGGGAGGAGCAGGGCATCGCCGGGCTGGACGGCCTCGCGGTCTCCTTCGTCGGGATCTCGGCCGTGCTCGGCGCGGACGGCCAGGACCTGTCGGCCGCCGAGCGCTACCCCGACCGCCGCGTGAAGGTGTTCGCCGCGCCCGGGTCCGCAGACGCCCCGGCCACCGCCGAGCAGATGGCGGCGCTCACGAAGCGGCGGGCGCCCGAGCGGGTGCTGGTCGAAACCCACCGGGGCGGTGCCTCGCCGGAGGAGTTGGTGGCGCTCTGCCGGCGCCACGGCTGCCGCCTGGTGCTGGACAACCTCGGCCTGGACGACATCGCCGACGACTTCGCCTCGGCGGTCCCGCCGCTGGCGCCGTGGACGGCGGCCGTCCAGGTCAAGGGGTACGACCGCCCGGAAGGCGGGGGCAGACCGCCGCACCGCCCTCTGAGGGCGACCGACCTCGGCTGGCTCGGCGCGGTCGCGGCGCCGGGGACCGACATCACCGTGGAGTCCCGCTCCGGGACCCCGCACGAGGACCTGACCACCCTGCGCACGGTCTGGGAGGCCATCGCATGCGCCTAGCCATCATCAACGACGAGGTCGACCAGGACCTCGGCCGGGCCGCCGACGCCGCCGCGTCCTGCGGGTTCGGCGGCATCGAGGTCAGGTCCGTGGGCAACGTCCCGCCCCACGAGCTGACCGACGGGCGGCTGGAGACGATCGCCGCCGAACTCTCGGCCCGCGGCCTCGCCGTCGCCGGGTTCTGCCCGCCCGCGCTCAAGGTGCCGATGCCGCGCACCGAGCAGGACGTGGCGGCCGCCCGCGCGATCGTGGTCCGCGCCGTCGAGCAGGCGCGGATCCTCGGCGCCCCGCACATCCGGATCTTCACCTTCTACCGCGACGGCGGCCCGGCTCCGCTCGCCGCCGCCGAGCAGGCCAGACGCGTCCTGGACGGGGTGCCGCTCGACGGCGTCGACCTGCTCGTCGAGACCGGCATGCGGACGAACACGCCCACGATCGCGCTCGTCCTGCGCTTCCTGGAGGCCGTCGACATCCCGGGCCTCGGCATCCTGTGGGACCCGGGCAACTCGGTCTTCGCCGGAATGAACCCCGAGCCGTTCCCCGCCGAGTACGAGATGGGCAAGGAGCTGATCCGGCACGTCCACGTCAAGGACCCGGCCGGGAGCACCGCCTACGTCAGGCTGGGCGACGGCGACCTGCCCTGGGGCGACATCGTCGACACCCTCCGCGCGGACGGCTACGCGGGCTGGCTCTCGCTGGAGACCCACTGGCGGATCGGCCGGGTGCTGGACCAGAGCCAGCGGGACAATCCCTGGTGCGACGACTTCACCGACGGCGGTTACGAGGCGAGCGTCGAATGCATGAAGCGCCTCGCCGAACTGGTGGACCGCTAAGAGCGGAACTGTGCCAAGGTTGAAGGGGAGACGAACGGAATGGAGTGCGCGCGCTCATGACGGAGATCTCGTCCCAGGGCTACGGCCCTGACCACGAGTCGGAATTCGGCTACGGCCTGCACCATGTGCAGATCGCCATCCCACCGGGCAGCGAGGACGACTGCCGCGCCTTCTACGTCGGCGCGCTCGGGATGCTGGAGATCCAGAAGCCGCCGGTGCTCGCGGCTCGCGGCGGCCTGTGGGTGCGCGCCGACGGCCTCGAAATCCACCTGGGTGTGGAAAAGGATTTCAGGCCCGCCCGCAAAGCCCACCCGGGCATCCGCGTGGCGGATCTGGACGCCCTGGAAAAGCGCCTGACCGAGCACGGTGTCGCCGTCACCTGGGACGACAACTTCCCCGGCCACCGCCGCTTCTACGTGGCCGACAACCTCGGCAACCGCATCGAATTCATCCAGCGCGACGGGACCACCCCGCAATGGTGAGGTAGCCGCGCGGTTCACCTCTCCGCCGGGGAGATGTCCAGGGCGGACAGGAAGGCCGTGGCGGCGGGCGAGGGCTGGGAACGGCTCCAGACGACGTGCTCGATCCGGGCGGGCGCGTCGCGGAGGCGGACGACGCGCAGGTCGGGCAGTTCGGGGACGAACGCCGACGGCAGCATGCCGATGCCCAGGCCCTGCCTGATCAGGCGGGCCATGAGCGCGGCGGCCGTCACCTCGAAGGCGACCTCGCGCCGTATGCCGGCCGCCGCGAACGCCGCGTCCGAGTGGGCGCGCCCGGCGGTGCCCGCCGGGAAGTCGACGAACGTCTCCTCCGCCAGCCGGCGCACGTCCACGTCCTCCTGGTCCGCGAGCGGATGGTCGGGCGCGACCACGGCGACGAGGTCGTCGCGCGCGATCTCCCGGCCGTGGACGCCCGTGGGGCGGACGCCCAGCGGCAGGCCCAGGAAGGCGACGTCCAGGGTGCCCTGCCGCACCCGTTCGACCAGTTCCTCGCTGGGGCTCGTCCGGAGGCTGATCCGCACCTCCCGGTGGCGCCGGCGGAACCTCTTCAGCACGGCCGGGAGGTCGACCGCGGCGACCGTGGAGATGGCGCCGATCGCGAGCCGTCCCCGGATCACCCCGCCCGCGGCCGCGACCTCGGCGCGGGCGCGCTCGGCGGCCTCCAGCGCCTGGCGGGCGGCGGGGAGGAACGCCTCGCCCGCCGCGGTCAGCCGGACGCGGCGGCTCGTCCGCTCGAAGAGCCGCGCGCCGAGTTCGCGCTCCAGCCGGGCGATCTGGTGGCTCAGCGCCGACTGGACGACCAGGCAGCGCTCGGCGGCGCGGGTGAAGTTGCTCGTCTCCGCGACGGCGACGACGTAGCGCATCTGCTGAAGCTCCACGCGTCCATCGTGATGCACGATCGATCCGATGACAAACATGTGTTGGACTCATTGATCGCCCATCACCGAGGGTGGGCGCATGACGAGACCTCATCCGGACGGCGCCGCGCCGCGCGGGCTTTTCCTGCTCATGTCGGTGGCGACCGGGCTGGCGGTCGCGGGCAACTACTTCACGCAGCCGCTCCTCGACCTGATCGGCCGCGAGCTGGGGCTCGGCCCCTCGCTCGCGGCGCTGACGGTGACGGCGGCCCAGGGCGGCTACGCGCTGGGGCTGATCTTGCTGGTGCCGCTCGGCGACCTGGTGGAGCGGCGGCGGCTCGCCGTGTCGCTCTACGCGGTGACCGCGCTGCTCCTGCTGGTGTCGGCCACCGCGCCGGGCGGCACGATCCTGCTGGCCGCCACCGGCCTGACCGCGCTGACCTCGGTGGGCGCGCAGGTGCTGGTGCCGTTCGCGGTGACGCTGGCGGCCCCGGCCGAGCGCGGCCGGGTGGTCGGCACCGTGATGACCGGCCTGCTGCTCGGCGCGCTGCTGGCGCGGACGGCGGCGGGCGCGCTGGCCGAGGTGGGCGGCTGGCGGACGGTCTACTGGGTGAACGCGGCGCTGATGGCGGCGATGGCCGTGCTGCTGCGGATCTGCCTGCCCCGGCTCGGCGGCGAGGGGCGGCGGCTGTCCTACCCGGGCCTGCTGCGCTCGACGGTGCTGCTGCTCCGGGACGAGCCGCTGCTGCGGTGGCGCTCGGGCATCGCCGCCCTGAGCATGGCCGCGTTCAGCGTGCTGTGGACGGCGCTCACGTTTCTGCTGGTGCGCTCGCCCTACGGCTGGTCGGAGTCGACGATCGGGCTGTTCGGCCTGGTCGGCGCCGCGGGCGCGCTGACCGCCTCGCTGACGGGACGGCTCGCCGACCGCGGGCACGCGCAGCTGCTGACCGCCGCCGGGGCGCTCGCGCTCGCGGCGTCCTGGATCGCGCTCGCCGCCGGATCGACCTCGCTGCTCTGGCTGCTGGTCGGCGTCATCGTGCTGGACCTCGCGCACAAGATGGTGCTCAACGGCAACCAGCACGTCGTCTACGCGCTCCGGCCCGAGGCCCGCAACCGGATCAACTCCGCGTTCATGACGGCCTTCTTCGCCGGCGGCGCGGCCGGCTCCGCGCTGACCTCGCTGGTCTGGGCGCGGAGCGGCTGGAGGGGGGTGTGCGTCCTGGGCGCCGCCCTCTCGGTCGCGACCTTCGTCCTCTGGGGCCTGGAACGCCTTTCGATGAACAAGGAGAATGAGCATGCCACGCACCGTTCTGATCACGGGCGCCACCGGAACCGTGTCCACCGCGCTGATGGACTCCCTGAAAGGGAGGAGCATCCGAGCCCTCGTCCGTGACGAGTCGAGGGCGGAGCGCCTGCGCGAGCGGGGCGCCGAGGTCGTCGCCGGCGACCTCGGGGACGCCCGGTCGCTGCCCGCCGCGTTCGAGGGCGTCCACGACGTGTGGCTGCTCACGCCGAACGGCCCGCGCGCTCCGGAGCACAGCATGAACGCCGTGTGGGCCGCGCGCGAAGCGGGCGTGGAGCGCGTCGTGCGCCTCTCGGTCGTCGGCGCGGCGCACGACGCGCCGAACCGCGGCGGCAGGCTGCACGCGCTGTCCGACCGGGAGACCGAGCTGTGCGGCATGCGCTGGACGATCCTGCGCCCGCACTGGTTCATGCAGAACCTGCTGAACGAGGCGGGCGACATCTCCGCCACCGGCACGTTCTCGCTGAACATGGCCTCGGCGCGGGTCGGCATGATCGACGCGCGCGACATCGCGGACTGCGCCGCCCGCGTCCTGCTCGATCACCCCGACCGCCACCACGGCGCGACCTACACCCTCACCGGCCCGCGCTCGGTGTCGTTCGCCGAGGTCGCGCGGCACCTGGGCCACGTCCTCGGCCGATCCGTCGCGTACCTGCCGGTCGGGGACGCCGCCAAGCGCAAGGAGCTCCTCGGCCACGGCGTCCCGGAATGGATGGTCGACATGCTGGAGGAGTACGCGCGGGCCTACGCCTCCGGTTGGGGCGACCTCACCACCGGCACGGTCGCCGAACTGCTCGGGCGGCCGCCGCGCGACATCGCCGACTTCGTCCGCGACCACGCCTCCGCGTTCACCCCGGCCGCCGGCTGAGGCCGGCGGCCGGGGCGCCTCAGAGGGTCAGACCCCGAACGCCTCGGGGTAGCGGATCGTCCCGGACGGGACGGGTCGGTCGGGGTCGAGGGCCAGCGCCATCATGTAGCGGTCCTCGACGTCGAAGGGCGGGCGGATGGAGTGCCGCGAGGCCGGGGCGAAGCCGAACCTCGGGTAGTACTCGGCGTGGCCGAGGACGAGCACGAGGTTCTCGCCCATCTCGCGGGCGGCGTCGAGCGCCGCGCGGATCGCGGCGGAACCGGCGCCGTGCCGCTGGAACTCGGGCCGCACGGCGCACGGGCCGAGCGTGAGCGCCGGGGCGCCGTCGACGTGGCAGCGCGTGAGCAGCGCGAACCCGGCGATGGTGCCCTCCAGGGTCTCGGTGACCCAGGACAGGCCGGGGATCCACGCGCCGCCGTCGGCGCGCAGGGCCTCGACCAGGTCGGCCTCGTGCGGGGTGGGGAAGGCCGCGAGGTTGACGTCGCGGATCCCGGTGAGATCGGCGGTCGTCTCGGCGCGGGCGATCCAGGAATTGATCATGACGGTGGTGAAGTCCGTTCTGTGTTCGGTGGGGACGCGACGCCACGGGCGAACGGAACGAGGGGACCGTTGAGAGATCACTGCCCGTGCCGTGAGCGCCGCGCTCATCGAGGGCGGATGCCCGACCCGGGGCGCAAGCGGTGGGTCAGGCCGAAGCCCAGGACGTGGGGATTGTCGGGACGCTGCCCAGGGCAGCGTGAATCACCGCGACCACCGAACCCCACCTCCCATCCGACCGGAACCGACACCGAACGATCGACATGCTAACAAACAACCGCGCGTGGCCCGACCGAAAAGATCTTCGGCCGGGCCACGTGCCGGACGCGGGGTCAGGCGAACTGGCCGGGGCGGCGGCCCTCGCCCGCCGGGCCCCGGTACGCCTGGGCGATGTCGAGCCAGTGGTCGGCCTCGGCGCCCACCGCGACGATCTTCAGGTCGTCGCGGTGGCGGCGGCGGGTGACCAGCAGGCAGAAGTCCTCGGCGGGGCCGGAGACGCGCTGCTCGGCGTCCGCCGGGCCGTAGGCGTGCACCGCGCCGGACGGGGCGGTGATCTCGAAGCGGAACGGGGTGTCGGGCTGGGTCTCGCCGCGCGCCTGGTAGCCGAACTCCTGCACGAGGATCGCGAACACGACCACGTGCATCAGCCGGTCGGTCGCCTCGCGGCGGACGCCGACGGCGTCGGCGATGTCCTGGCCGTGGGCGAACAGCTCCATCATGCCCGCCGCCGCGAGCACGGCCGCCGGGATCGGTCGGACGAGCCAGGGCACCAGCCTGTCGCCCGGCAGCGCGGCCAGCGCCTTCTCCGTCGCCGTCCGCTGGGCGCGGAAGGCGGCCAGCATGTCGTCGGGCGCGCCGGTGTGCTGCTTCACGGCGGCGTTGACGGCGCCCTGGAAGTCCTTCGCGGCGGCCTCGGTGACGGACTTGAACGCGTCCGGGTCGGACGCGGCCATGCCCGCGAGGCCGTAGACGAAGGTCAGGTGCGCGATCTGGTCGGAGACCGTCCAGCCGGGGGCCGGGGTCGGGGTCTTCCACTGGTCGGGGGCGATGCCCGTCACCATCCGGTCGAGGGCGTCGCCCTCGGCGATCAGGGCGGTGACCACTGGGTCGGTCATGTCTGTGTTCCTCTCTCAGCGGATGGTCCGGCCGCGTGGACGCGCGCTCCGGCGGCGCGGGCGGCGGTGAAGGACGCCCACGCGGCGAGGCCGACGAGCGTCCCGTCATCGGGGCGGACGGCGCGGAACGCCGCCACGTCGCGCGCGCCCACCTGGTGCGAGGCGAACGCCGTGAGCAGGGCGAGCCGCCCGGCGGGGCGGTCCACCGGGTGCAGCGCGCCGGCGGCCTCCTCGGCCCACCCCTTGGACAGGCCCTTGGGCGAGCCGTCCCAGGCCGCGACCTGCGCGCGGACGAGGTCGCGCACCGGCGGCGGCACCGCCGCGCCCGCCCGCGCGAACGCCGCCGCCGCGCGCGCGAACGCCTCCGCCACGTGCGGGGTGCGCGCGGCCCAGGCGAGGTCGCCCGGCAGCGGCGCGGCGGGCAGCAGCGCCGCCGAGACGCCGGGGGAGCGGATCCTGCGCCGCGTCATCCGGCCGAGCAGCCGCATCATCGGGTCCCGCGCGGCGCCGGGGACCGACGGGGGCAGCGGCGAGTCGTCCAGGAACAGGTTGACCATGCGGTTCAGGTACTCGAACGTGACCAGCACGCCGATGTACTCGGGGGCGTGCTCGTCCGGGAACGGCGACTCGCCCGCCCCGCCGCGCTGGACCCAGCCGGTGAGCGGCGTCGCCGCCGGGGCCGCCGCGGCGTGCACCGCGACGCAGTACGGGCAGGTGTTGCGGCGGGAGACCTCGGCGGCGACGGCCTCCTTGGCCGCCCGCCCGGCCAGGCCCGGCACGACGAGGCTCTCGCGCAGGATCGTCCAGGACGCGGCGAGCACGTCCGGCAGCGGCGAGTGCAGCGCGACCGGCGGGGCGAGCATGCCGAAGTCGCGCTCGACCTGGCCATACACGGCGGCGACCAGCCCGGTCGCCGCGCCGGGCGCGACCGGGCTGACATGCTCGACCCTGGCCAGCGCCCGGCGCAGCGGGCGGCTGAGCGGCTGACGCAGCGGGGCCACCGCTACTCCCGGACGAGGTCGCGGACCAGCGGCAGGACGGCGTCGCGGGCGGCGGTGTCCCCGTCCGGCGCCGGCGCCCCGTAGCCCACGTCCACGCCCCGGTCGCGCAGCGCGCGGACGATGCCGGGGATCGACCGCTCGGCGAGCGCGGCGATGGTGAGCGCCGGGTTCACGGTGAGCGCGCCCGGCACCGCCGACCCGTCGGTCACGAACACGCCGGGGTGGCCGCGCAGCTCGTGCCGGTCGTCCAGCGCGGACGTGCCGGGGTCGTCGCCGATCCGGCAGGACGCGAGCGGGTGGACGGTGTAGGCGCCGACGAGGTCGTTGGTCCACGGCAGCACGGTGGCGAGCCCGTCCTTCTCCATGACCCGCTTGGCCTCGGCGTCGGAGATCTCCCAGCCGTGCAGCGTGTTCGCGGTCGGGACGTAGCCGAGGTTGCCGCGGCCGAGCATCTGCTGCGAGATCCGGACGGAGTTGCCGGTCGCGGGCGGCGGGCCGAACACGCCCTCGTTGTCGTCCTCGCTCATCGTGAAGATCGTCAGCCAGGACTGCCAGCGCCGGAGCATCTCCTTCTTCTCCGGCCCGAACCACGTCCTGCCGTCGGCCGTGGGCGTCTGCGCGAGGATCGTGCCGAGCCCCGGCGGGAAGTAGAGCTGCTCCAGCGAGAAGCGGTCGTACTCCGGCAGCGACCCGTCGAGGTTGTCCCAGCTCGCGACGCACGGGCCCTTGCCGATCTGGGACGCGCCGTACGCCGGGCCGTCCGGCCGCGACAGCCCGAGCACCTCCGCGACCTTGTCCTCGTTCAGCACCGCCGTGTTCAGCCGCTCGCCGTTGCCGGAGAAGTAGCGGCCGACCGCGTGCGGCATCTCGCCGAGGTGCGGCTCGGAGCGCTGGAGGATCACCGGGGTGGCGCCCGCCCCGGCCGCCATCACGACGATCTTGGCCTCCAGCGTGCCGGAGCCCGCGGTGACCCGGTAGTCCTCCTCGTCGATGACGTTGTAGTGCACCTGGTAGCCGCCGTCGTCGGTCCGCGAGAGGTACTGCACCTCGTGCAGCGGGCGGATCTGCGCGCCGTGCGCGACGGCGGCGGGCAGGTAGTTCAGCAGCAGCGACCGCTTGGCGTCGAACCGGCAGCCCGACATCATCCAGTTGCAGTTGGTGCACAGGTCGTTGTCGATGGCGGTCGGCGCGGGGTTGGCGGTGCGGCCCGCGTGGTCGCACGCGGCGGCGAACACCCCGCCCGAGTAGGTGACGACGTCCCACCCCTGCCGGCGGACGGGCAGCGCCTCGGCGACCCGGTCGTACCAGGGCTCCAGGGAGTCCCGGTCGATCGCCGCGGGCCACATCCGGCGGCCGATCGAGCCCTTGCGCTCGAACACGAACCGGGGCGCGCGCGGCATCGTCGCGAAGTACACGACGCTCCCGCCGCCGACGCAGTTGCCGCCGAGCAGGCTCATCCCGTCGCCCACGACGAAGTCGAACACGCGGGTGTAGGACGAGCCGAGCAGGAAGTCGTGCTCGAACTCGTCGGTCTTCACCCAGGGGCCGCGCTCCAGCACGACGACCTTCGCCCCGCCCGCGGCGAGGTGGTAGGCGGCGATCGCGCCGCCGAATCCGCTGCCGATGACGATGACGTCGGCGCGCTCGGGGCTGCTCATGACGGGCTCCCTGTCGAGGTCGTGTCGGGGTGGATCGAGGCCAGCTCGCGGCCGTAGGAGAAGGCGCCGAACCGCCACAGGCCGTCCGCGTCGGGCGGCATGAACCCCATGGCCGTGAGCCCGGGATGGCCCGCCGCGAGGGCGTCGGTCGTGTGCATGTGCGCGGCGGTGTCGTAGGCCATGTTGCAGAACAGGGCGAGCAGCACCCAGAAGTCCTTCTCCGGGTGGCCGGGCGTCGTCAGCGTCCGCACCAGCGCGGCCCGGTCGGCGTAGGAGAGCGCGACGAACGGCGGCAGCGCGGCGTCGAGGTCCAGGCCCCGCTCGCGGGCGTACCCGAGGGCGTGCTCGTTGACGCCCTGCGCGTAGCCGTCCAGCGCCTCGGAGATGCCGGGCGCGAACATGCCGAGCAGTTCCAGCGCCCCCGCCTGGACGGCGCCGGGGCCGGGCGCCGCGCCCGCGATGGCGACGTCGTCCGGGCCGCGCTTCTCGCCCGGCACGATCGTGTCGGCGAACGCCTCCAGGGTCAGGGTCGTGGTGTCGTCGCCGTCGGGTGCGGCGTCATCGGTCATGTTCCGTCCCTTTCACGAGAACGGCGGGGAATGAGGTCCGGGCATGCGCCGCCGGGACCTCCTGGGAAACGCGGTGACTCGTGCTTCCAGGCTTGCGCCGACCGGTGGGCGCGCGCATCTCTCCGATTGCCATCGGGTTTTTCTCCGGGCGGCCCGGAGCGCACTCCGAAAGATGCGCGCCCGCCGTTGCGGGGCGACGGTTGACGCACCGGCGGTGTGCCGGTGGGAGAACGAGGGAGGGGACCTCCATGCCGACCGTCCTCGGCTCGCTGCGCAGGCTCGTGCTGACCCCGAAGCTGGCCGACGTCGGCTTCGAGAAAAGGGGGTTCCCGGTCACGCCGTCCCCCGTCACCGAACGGCTGGAGGCGGTACCGCAGGCGGTCGTCTGCGGTTTCGAATGGGGAATCGACGCGCGCGGCCAATGGGAGGTCGAGCGCAAACTCGCGATGGTCGAGCCGGAACTGCGCGGGTTCGCCTACGAGGGCGCGACGATGGCGTTCACCGTGCTGGACGCGATGGGGCCGCGCGGCACCCGCACCCGCGACCTGCTCATGGGCCCCGGCCAACCCCACATCTTCCTCGCCTACATCGGCATCGGGTTCGCGATGGCGCGGCTGCCCCGGCCGCTGTGGAAGAAGGTGCTGCCCGACCTCACCGGCTCCCCCTACCACCCGACGATGAGCTGGCTCGCCGTGGACGGCTACGGCTTCGACAAGGCCTACTTCGACACCCCGCGCCACATCGGACGCCAGGAGCCGCTCAAGCCCTACCCCTGGCAGGGCGCGCCCGACTACTTCCCGCGTGCCGTCGACCAGGGGATCGGCCGCGCGCTGTGGTTCGTGCACGGCGCGCGCCCCGAGGCGGTCGCCTCCGCCGTCGAGGCGTTCGCCGAGCGGCGCCATGCCGACCTGTGGAGCGGGGTCGGGCTGGCGGCGACGTTCGCGGGCGGCTGCGACCACGAGGGCCTCGCGGCGCTGCGCGCGGCGGCCGGGACGAGCGCGCCCGACCTCGCGCAGGGCGCGGTGTTCGCCGCCAAGGCCCGCGACTACTCGGGCCACCTGCCCGAGCACAGCCGGGCCTCGCTGGCGGCGCTGACCGGCCTTCCGGCCGGCGCGGCCGTCCGGCTCGCCGACGACACCGGCGACGCCGCCGCCGCCTCCGGCCCGGCGCCCGCCTACGAACTGTGGCGCGCCGCCGTCCGCCACCATTTCGCCGGGACGCGCAACCGCCCCGCCGCATAAGGCGGCACGGCCGCCACCCGAAACCCGGGAATTCGCTCGCCAAAATGGCGGCGATCCCGGGATTCGGGCATGTGATAAAGCGTCGCCAACTAAGCAACCAGGAAGTAAGTCCATGGCATAACACTGCCTAGACTTTCGCTGAGTCGGCAGGCCGCGACCCGCGCGTGCCGAGCAAATGTGAGCGGAAACTCATGGAGCGAAGTATGCGCGACCGTCCACGCAACCTTTCAAGGGGGAGCGATGCCCAATTCGCATGAGCGCGTCCGAAGATCTGTTCCGGCTGCCCTGGCGGTGGTGCTGGCGCTGGCGCTGTTCTTCGTCGCGCGGATCCCGGGGTCGTCGGGATCGGAGCTGTCCACCGTCGCGGCGCCCTACAAGTTCACCGAGATGCCGCTCGCGATGCCGCCCGGCTACCGCCAGACGCAGACGATCCGGCAGGTCAACCCCGCCTACTACAAGATCCGCTCCTGGATCTCCTCGGTCGGCGCGGGCGTCGCCACCGCCGACCTCACCGGCCACGGCAGGGACGACGGGATCTGCATCGTCGACCCGCGCACCGACGACATCGTCGTGACCTACGCGCCGACCGCCCCCGCGGCCGACCGTTTCACGCCGTTCGCGCTGAACCCCGCGCCGCTGCCGATGGACCACCGGATGGCGCCCATGGGCTGCACCCCCGGCGACTTCAACGTCGACGGGCGCGCCGACCTCCTCGTCCACTTCTGGGGTCGGACGCCCATCCTGTTCCTCGCCAGGTCGGACGCGAAGACGCTCTCGCCGACCGCCTACCAGCCCGTCGAACTCCTGCCCGGGGTCTCCACCGCCGGCCGCTACACCGGGCCGCGCTGGAACACCGACGCGCTCGACGTCGGCTCGTTCGACGGCACCGGCCACCCCGACATCTTCATCTCCAACTACTTCCCCGACTCCGACGTCCTCGACCCCAAGGGCCAGCCGAACGTCGTGATGCCCAGCTCGTTCTCCGACGCCAAGAACGGCGGCGGCACGCACGTGTACCGCTGGACGGGCGGGACGTCCGGCGCGCGCCCCTCGGCCGCCTACGAGGAGCAGACCGACGCCGTCCCCTACAAGCAGGCCACCGGCTGGACCCTCGCGATCTCCAGCGCCGACCTGACCGGCGACGGCAAGCCCGAGGTGTACGTCGCCAACGACTTCGGCAAGGACCGCATCTTCTACAACGTCTCCACGCCGGGGCACATCAAGTTCAAGAACGTCACGGGCAAGCGCTCGGCGATCACGCCGAAGTCGTTCGCGATCGGCCACGACTCCAACAAGGGGATGGGCGTCGACTTCGGCGACCTCCAGGGCAAGGGCCGCTTCGACCTCGCCGTCAGCAACATCACCGCCGCGTGGGGCCTTGAGGAGAGCAACTTCGTGTTCCTCAACAAGGCCAAGAGCGAGGCGGAGATGGCGCGGGAGATGGCCGACGGCCACGCGCCGTTCGAGCAGCGCGCCCAGCAGCTCGGCCTCGCCTGGACGGGCTGGTGCTGGGACGTGAAGATGGGCGACTTCAGCAACAGCGGGCGGATGGACGTCGTCCAGGCCGACGGCTTCATCAAGGGCGACATCCAGCGCTGGCCGTGGCTGCAGGAGATGGCCATGAACAACGACTCGGTGTTCAGCAACCCGAAGCTGTGGCCGCACGTCCAGCCCGGTGACGACCTGTCCGGCGGCGAGAAGCTCGCGTTCTACGCGGCCAAGCCCGACGGCAAGTACAGCAACGTCAGCGAGCAGCTCGGCCTCGCGGTGCCGATCCCGACCCGGGGCATCGCCACCGCCGACACGCGCGGCACCGGCGCGCTCGACCTCGCGGTGGCGCGGCAGTGGGGCCCGCCGGCGTTCTACGCCAACAGCTCGCCCAAGCTCGGCAAGGCGCTCAGCCTGCACCTGTTCCGCCCGGTCAACGGCGCCAAGCCCGGCCAGGGCCTGTCCGGCGCGGGCACGCCCGCCTACGGCGCGACCGTGCAGATCTGGACCGCCGACGGCCGCACGCAGATCTCCCGGCTGGACGGCGGCGGGGGCGGCACCGGCAAGCGCAGCTTCGAGGTCCGCTTCGGGCTCGGCTCCTCGCAGGCGCCGGTCAAGGCCCGGGTGCGCTGGCCCGACGGCACCGGATCGATGCGGCAGCAGGACCTCAACCTGGCGCCGGGCGCCCACACCCTGCTCCTGACCAACACTGCCACGGAGGTCCCGACGTCATGAGCACGACGGTCGAAACGGTCAACACACCGCCCGCGGCGGAACCGCCGCGCGGCGCGCCGCCGGCGGCGCCGAACGTCCGGTATCTGGCGCTGCGCAACTTCGCGATCTCGCTCACCGTCTTCAACATCCTCGGATACACGATCCTCGGCTTCGAGCAGCCGTGGCTGTGGCCGTTCCTCGCGCTCGCGACCGGCTACACCACCGAGATCGTCTTCGAGTACATCAGCGCCTGGGCCGAGCGCAGGCGGGTCCGCTTCCGCGGCGGCGGCTGGCGCGGCGTCCTTGAGTTCATGCTCCCGTCGCACATCACCAGCCTCGCCGTGAACATGCTCCTGTACGCCAACAACCAGTGGTGGCCGGTCATGTTCGGCGTCGTCGTCGCCGTCGGGCAGAAGCACGTCCTGCGGGCGCCGATCAACGGCCGGATGCGCCACTACATGAACCCGTCGAACCTCGGCATCGCGGTCACGCTCCTGGCCTTCGGCTCGTGGGTCAGCATCGCGCCGCCCTACCAGTTCACCGAGTACGCGAACGGCCTGTTCCGGGTGCTGATCCCGCTCGTGATCGCGACCGCGGGCACCGTCATCAACGCGATGCTCACCAAGCGCGTCATGCTGATCATGGGCTGGATGGGCGGCTTCGCGATCCAGGCGCTCATCCGCCACTGGATCTGGGACGTCGCGCTCGTCTCGGCCCTCGGCGTCATGGCCGGCGTCGCGTTCGTCCTGTTCACCAACTACATGATCACCGACCCGGGCACGACCCCGCACGGCGGCCGCGCCCAGTTCATCTTCGGCAGCTCGGTCGCCACCGTGTACGGCGTCCTGATGGTGGCGAACGTCGTCTACACGCTGTTCTTCGCGACCGCCATCGTCTGCGGCCTGCGCGGCCTCGGCTGGTGGGTGGCCCACTGGCGGGCCGAGCGCAGGAACCGCCAGTACGAGAGCGTCCCCGCCCCCGGGGCAGCGAACGCGATCGCCTGACACGTCCGAGGGGGCGGAACCGCCGACGCGGCTCCGCCCCCTTCGGCATGGCCTACCACCACAGGTCGCCTACCACGGGTCGCCTACCACCACGGGTCGGAGCCCTCTTCGAGGACGAAATCGTGGAAGTCCATGTTGCTGATCTCCAGGTTGGCCGCCATCGAGCCGACCACGCGGCGGGGGAGGACGGCGGGCTGCCCCGGGGTGTCGTACAGGTCGACGGCGGTGAGCGGCCGGTCGGCCTCGGCGAAGGTCCGGGCGTCGGCGAGCGCGACCAGCGTGGCGTGCTCCTCGGGCGGGACCAGCGCCGGGACCTCACCGGGCAGGAGCCCCTCGTACCGCCGGTCCTCGACGACCTCCGCCGTCAGCGGATAGTCGTCCACGTCGATCTCGTCCCAGTCCAGATCGGCGCCCACCCAGCCGTCCTGGTCGATACCGCCGAAGTCGTCGAGCAGGGCGCGCCAGCCCTCCTCGTCGTCGAAGCAGGTGCGGACCAGGAGGGCGCCGGACGAGGCGGGAAGCGGCGGATGGCTCCGCCGTTCCGACGGCTCGGGCGCGGGGAACGCCGGACGGCCCGCGTCCCCCTGGTAGACACCGCGCACATCCATCTCGCGCACCAGGTCCTCGAACCGGACCCCGCCGCGCAGCAGACCGGCCAGGATCTCACCGAGCCGGGACGCCGGCACCCGGACGCCGCGTCCGGGGACCGCGACCAGGTCCACCAGCAGCGGATCGCCTCCGCCGGCCACCACCGGAATGTCGACCAGGACGGCGACCGGCGCGGCCCGAGCGCCGTCCGGGACGAGCGCCGGGACGTTGCCGCCGTGCAGGTAGTCCCAGCCGGCCCCTTCGACCACGCGCAGCCGCGCCCCGCCCTCGCCGAGGAGGAGCACGTCGCCCTCCCGGCGGCCGCCGACGTCACCGAGCACACCGCCCCAGTCCGCCTGCCCGTCCTTGTAGTACGTGCAGAGCAGCAGCACCTCGCCGCCCACCGTCGGGGGAAGCGCGGGAATGGACATGGCTCGCCTCCAAAGGGGCCTGCGACGCTCTCGGCCCCGCCGGTGGACGGGGCCGAGGGTGCCGCGGGGACTTCGATCAGCAGATCTCCGGGGCCTCGTCCTTGATGGACAGCAGGCGGAAGTAGTTCTGGCCGAGGGCGATGTCGCGGAAGGCCTCGTCGTCGAGGTCCTTGTTGACGTCGCTGGTGATCTCCAGCTCCTCCTTGTAGACCTCGAAGTTCTTGTCGCGCGAGGCCACGAAGTCGGTGCCGGGGATGACGCGGGTCGGGTGCCGGTTGAAGAACTCGACGTAGAGCTTGCGGTTGGCGGGGTCCTTGAAGTACTGGTCGTAGAGGACGCGCCAGCTGATGTCGAGGGTCAGGTTCGGGTGCGCCTCGACCAGTTGCTCCACGGTCTCGATGTGCTGTTCGGCGGGCATCGTCTTCAGTTCCTTGGACAGCCCCATGTGCGCCCAGACGATCTTGTTGTTCGGGTAGCGGCGCAGGACCTCGCGCATCAGCGGGAGGTACTTCGTCGGCTCGGCGTCGCTGCCGAGGTCGGAGTGGAGGGTGAGCGGGATCGAGCGCTCCCGCAGGATCTTCATGAACGGCGCCCAGCGGCCGATGTCCTTCATGTCGGCCGGGTCGTGCTTGTTCGGCAGCAGCGCCTGCTTGATCAGGTTCACCTCGCCCATCCAGGTGAACATGCCGGGGTACTCCTGGTCGAGGAGCTTGATCCGGTCGACGATGCCCTCGGGGTTGGCCAGGTCGGGGAAGGTCATCGAGAGGGTGAGGCGGGGCGTCTTCGGCTTGAACGCGGCGTAGTTGGCGGCGTTGACGAAGTCGTTGCGCAGGCTCGGGGTGACCGGGGTGCCGGGGCAGTTCAGGTAGTACGTGCAGGTCGAGGCGGCCGGGAGCGTCTGGCCGATGCCGTACATGTTGGCGTAGCGGACGCCGGTCTTGTCGAGGTAGCCGAGCATTTCGGGGAACGGGACGGCGGGCCCGCCGAAGGGCTGGAAGTGCAGATGGCTGTCGACGACGGAGGTATAGGGGCTCTTGTGCCGGTCGAAGCAGTCCGGTGACGGTGCGGCGTCGGCCGCGGGAGCTAGTAGGGTGACCGCGAGAGCGGCCCCGAACGCGGTGGTCAACGCGGCGTTTCGCAGCATGGGACTCCCTGTATGGATCGGTACAAGTTGATCATCAGGGTAGCGCGGCGAATGGTCGTGCGCAGCCAGAAAAGCCACGCCCGGGTTGAATACCCCCGGGTTATTCCGGCGGCAGGAGACGGCCCAGAAGGTCGGCGACGGTGATCACGCCGAGCATGGGGGCGTCGGTGCCGCGCGGGTCGTCGGCGACGGCGACGACCGGGCTGCGGGCGCCCGCCATGACGCTGGCGATCTCCATGACGGTCGCCTGCGCGTCCACGACCGGCGGCGGCGTCCCGTCGGTGGGCAGGAGGTCGGCGACGCGCCTGCCCTCCAGCCGCCGGCACAACTGGTCGGCGTGCCGCTCGTCGTAGGTGCGGGCGAGCGCCGGGTCGTCCTGGACGTAGCGCGGGATCATCGATCCGAGCAGCCGCGACCCGGGCAGCACGGCGGTCGGGCGGCGCTCGGCGTCCACCACGATCAGCCCCGGCAGGCGGCCGGCGGCCAGCAGCCGCGCCGCGTCCAGCGCGCTGGTCCCGGGTGTCACGGTGGGGTAGTCGACGGCGAGGTCTCGGGCGCGCACCCCTCGACGGTAGCAGCCGGGCGAACCCGCCGACCTGGGGCTTCTCGCGTGCGAAACACGGCCGGTTCCGGTTAGGGTCGGGTGCTGGTGTGCCGGGAAGGCTGGTCGGCGGTTCTGTTCAGCGACCCCTCGGGAAGGGGAGCCCTTTGACCGCCGTGGCCGCGATCACGATCTTCGTCGGCGCCTATCTGCTGATCGCGTCGGAGAAGGTGCACCGGACGGCGGTCGCGCTCGGCGGCGCGGGGCTGATGCTGCTGCTGCACATCACCGACGGCCACGGGGCGTTCTTCTCCGAGGAGACCGGCGTCGACTGGAACGTCGTCTTCCTGCTGCTCGGCATGATGGTGATCGTCTCGGTGCTGCGCCGGACCGGGGTCTTCGAGTACGTCGCGATCTGGGCCGCCAAACGCGCGCGCGGGCGGCCCTACCGGCTGATGGTGATGCTGGTCGTGCTGACCGCGGCGGCGTCGGCGCTGCTGGACAACGTCACGACCGTGCTGCTGGTCGCGCCGGTCACCTTCCTCGTCTGCGAGCGGCTCGCGCTGCGGGTGGAGCCGTTCCTGGTCGCCGAGGTCATGGCGTCCAACATCGGCGGGACGGCGACGCTCGTCGGCGACCCGCCCAACATCATCATCGCCAGCCGGGGCGGGCTGTCGTTCAACGACTTCCTGCTGAACCTCGCGCCGCTCATCGTCCTGCTGATGGTCGTGTTCTGCGTGCTGTGCCGGTGGCTGTTCCGCGCCCACTTCCACTACGACCCCGAGCTCGCCGCCGAGATCATGGAGTTGGAGGAGCGGGAGGCGATCACCGACCGGCGGCTGCTCTGGCAGGGCCTGTCGGTGCTGGCGCTCGTGGTCGTCGCGTTCGTCCTGCACCCGGTGCTGCACTACGAGCCGTCGGTCGTGGCGCTGCTCGGCGCCGGGCTGCTGGTCGCCGCGACCAGCGTCACCACCCAGCAGGCGCTGGACGAGGTCGAATGGCCCACGCTGGTCTTCTTCGCCGGGCTGTTCGTGATGGTCGGCGGCCTGGTCGAGACCGGGGTGATCGCCGACGTCTCCCGCGCCGCCGCCGACGCCACCGAGGGGCGCCCCGCCTTCGCGGCCATGCTGCTGCTGTGGGCCTCGGCCGGGCTGTCGGCGATCGTGGACAACATCCCCTACGTCGCCACGATGAGCCCGATCGTGTCGGACCTGGTGCAGCGGCAGCCGGGCACCGAGGGGCACGTGCTGTGGTGGGCGCTGGCCCTGGGCGCCGATCTCGGCGGCAACGCCACCGCGATCGGCGCGAGCGCGAACGTCGTGGTGCTCGGCATCGCCGCGCGCAACGGCACCCCGATCAGCTTCTGGTACTTCACCAGGTACGGGCTGGTCGTCACGCTCGTCACGGTCGCGCTCTGCGTGCCCTACCTGTGGCTTCGCTACCTCTGAGCGACCCTCTTCCGAGCCTTTTCAGGGGACGCCTTGTCGGCCCCACTGTACAAGCGTACGATAGCGCCGTCGCTAAGTTATTGAACGCTTGTACAGGCTGGTGGACGTGGGCACGGACGAGTCCGAGGAGACCGCGCGGATCCGGATCAGGGACGCGGCGCTGGAGCAGTTCGCCGAGCACGGCGAGCGGGGCGCCACGATCCGGGGGATCGCGCGGGCGGCCGAGGTGTCGCCCGCGCTGGTCCAGCACTACTTCGGGACGAAGGAGGGGCTCCGCCGGGCGTGCGACGAGTACGCCATCGAGCTGTTCCGCACCACCAAGCAGGACGCGATGAGCGGCGGGCTCGCCGAGCCGGGGTTCATGGAGGTGGCGTTCCGGGCGGGCATGCCCGTCCAGCGGTACCTGGCGCGGGCGCTGGTGGACGGCTCGGAGGCGGCCGACAGGTTCTTCGACGACGCGGTCGCGCTCAGCGAGGAACTGCTCCAGCGCGACCTGCCGGGCCTGGCCAAGCCGAACACCGACGACCTGCACGGATACGCGGCCGTCATGACCGCGATCAGTTTCTCGCTGGTCGTGATGCACCACCACCTCTCGCGGGCCCTCGGCGCCAACACCCTGACCCGGGAGGGATATCCGCGGCTCGTCATGGCCGCGCTCGACGTCCATTCCGACGTCCTGCTCTCGCCGGAACTGCTCGAACAGGCCCGCGCCGCGCTGCGGCAGATGGCCGCCGCCCAAGAGGACCCCGACGACGATGCGTGACGCTCCCGCCGCCGGCGCCCGCCGCGCCTCGCCGCGGCGGATCCCCACCTCGGACGCGGCCGCGCGCGAGACCGATCCCGACCCGCCGCGCGAATGAGGGAACCCGCCTTCCGGCCCCGCTGAACAGTGTCGCTGAACAGCGCAGGGGTCGGCCGCCGCATGCCTTCCGACCCCCCACAAGGAGCCACGAGTGACCACAGATTCGATCCCCATATCCGTCCGCGGCCTGGTCAAGACCTTCGGGCGGACCCGCGCGCTGGACGGCCTCGACCTGACCGTCCGGGAAGGCGAGGTCCACGGCTTCCTCGGCCCGAACGGGGCCGGGAAGTCGACGACGATCCGCGTCCTGCTCGGCATGCTCCGCGCGGACGAGGGCACCGCCCGGCTCCTCGGCGGCGACCCCTGGCACGACGCGACCGAGCTGCACCGCCGCCTCGCCTACGTCCCCGGGGACGTGACGCTGTGGCCGAACCTGTCGGGCGGCGAGGTGATCGACCTGCTCGGCCGCATGCGCGGCGGCACCGACCAGCGGCGCAAGGCGGAGCTGCTGGAGCGCTTCGAGCTGGACCCGCGCAAGAAGGGCCGCGCCTACAGCAAGGGCAACCGGCAGAAGGTCGGGCTGGTCGCGGCGCTGTCGTCGGGCGCCGAGCTGCTGATCCTGGACGAGCCGACGTCCGGCCTCGACCCGCTGATGGAGGAGGTCTTCCAGGAGTGCGTGCGGGAGGAGCGGGACCGGGGACGCACCGTCCTGCTCTCCAGCCACATCCTGTCGGAGGTCGAGGCGCTGTGCGACCGGGTGACGATCATCCGGAACGGCGCGGCGGTCGAGACCGGCACGCTCGCCGACCTGCGCCACCTCACCCGCACCTCCATCGACGCGGAGCTGGCGCGCTCGCCCGGCGGCCTCGCGGACCTGCCCGGCGTCCACGACCTGCGGGTGGACGGCGGACGGGTGCGCTGCGAGATCGACACGACGCGGCTGGACGGCGTGCTCCGGCTGCTCGCCGACGGCGGCGTCCAGAGCCTGTCGATCCGCCCGCCGACGCTGGAGGAGCTGTTCCTGCGCCACTACAAGGACGACCTCGCCGCGGAGGAGGCGGCGCACGCCGCCGCGTCCGCCGACCGGGAAGGCCGCGCGTCATGACCGCGCTCGCCGGCACCGGCGGGATGATCCGGCTCATCCTGCGGCGCGACCGGTTCCTCATGCCGGCCTGGATGCTGGTCGCGGTGCTCATCCCGGTCAACTTCGTGGCGGCGACCGACAAGCTGTACCCGACGGCCGCCGAACGGCTCAAGTACGCCAACACGAGCGGGACGAACGCGACCTTCCTCGCGCTCTACGGGCCGCTGTTCGACTCGGGGCTCGGCAGCATCGTCGCGCAGCGCTCCGGGTTCATCCCGGTCGTCCTTGGCCTGATCGCGTCGCTGACCGTCGTCCGGCACACCCGGACCGAGGAGGAGGCCGGGCGGCGCGAGCTGCTCGGCGCGACGATCATGGGACGCGGCGCCGCGCTCGCCGCCGCGCTCGCGGTCACCTGCGCCGCGGGCCTGGTGATCGCGGCGCTGCTCACCGCCGGGATGGCCGCGCAGGGTCTGCCGCTGGCCGGGTCGCTGGCGTTCGGGCTGGAGCTGGGCCTCGCGGTGTGCGTGTTCGCGGCGGTCGCGGGCGTGGCCGCGCAGCTCACCGAGGGCGCCGGGGCGGCGCGGGGCCTGTCGGTCGCCGCGCTCGGCGCCGCGTTCACGGTCCGGCTCGCCGCCGACGTCGGCGGCGCCGGGAACGGGCTGTCGTGGCTCGGCTGGCTGTCGCCGCTCGGCTGGCTCCAGCGGATCCGGCCCTACGCCGGCGAGCGCTGGTGGGTGCTCGCCATGGTGGTCGCGCTGTCGGCGGCGCTGGTCGCGGCCGCGGCGGCGCTGTCGGCGCGGCGGGACGTCGGCGCCGGGATCATGGCGCCGAGGCTCGGCCCGCCCGACGCCTCGCCCCGGCTGAACGGCGCGTTCGGGCTGGGCTGGCGGTTGCAGAGCCGCGCGCTGTACGGGTGGCTCGCGGGGTTCGCGGCGCTCGGGCTCGTCTACGGCGGGGTGGCGGGCAGCGTCGAGCAGCTCGTCGACGACAACCCGGACCTGAGGGAGATCTTCACGAAGCTGGGCGGGGAGTCGGCGATCGTGGACGCCTACTTCGCCTCGGTGATGAGCATGCTCGGGCTGTTCGCCGCGGCCTACGCGGTGTCGGCGACGCTGCGGCTGCGCGCCGAGGAGTCGGGGCAGCGCGCCGAGCCGCTGCTGGCCACCCCGGTCGGGCGGCTGCGCTGGGCGGCGAGCCACCTGGTGTTCACGCTGCTCGGGTCGGCGGCCGTGCTGGCCGCGGGCGGCCTGATGGCGGGCTTCGCGCACGGCGTGGACGACGGCGACCCCGGCCGCGAGGTGCCGCGCGTGCTCGGCGCGGCGATGGCGCAGCTCCCGGCGGTGTGGCTGGTCGCGGCGGTCGCGATGGCGATCTACGGGCTGGCGCCCCGCTACAGCGCGGCGGGCTGGGCGGTCGTCGCGGTGGCCGGGGTGATCACGCTGTTCGGGACGAGCCTCGACCTCGCCCAGATCGTGCTGGACGTCTCGCCGTTCACGCACGTCCCGAAGCTGCCGGGGCACGACTTCAGCGCGACGCCGCTGCTGTGGCTGCTCGCGGTCACGGCGGCGCTCGGGGCGGCCGGGCTGGCCGGCTTCCGCCGCCGGGACCTCGCGCTCGGCTGACGCTCCCGGCATATCCGGGTGAACCGGATGCGGGCTCCGCACGTTCAAGAGAGGGTAAGGAGGGCGGCGCGGCGCGGCGGGGGGCACGGTGACGACGACGGACGACGGCCTGGACGCCGGGCCGGAGACGGCGGAGGTCGCCCCCGCACATGGACAGGCGCGCCGCGTCCTCGGGTGGGTCGTCACCGGTCTGGCGTGCGCGCTGGTCCACCTCGCCCTGGTCGTCCCGGACGAGTTCGCGCGGCTGGCGCCCGGGGCGCTCCTACGCGTCCCCGCGGAGGCGGTCGTCGGCGCCGCCGTCCTCGCCGTCCTGCCCGGTCGGGTGCGGACGGCGACGGCGGCGGCCGCCGGGGCCGCGCTCGGGCTGCTGACGATCGTGAAGGTCCTGGACGTGGGGTTCGACGCGGTGCTCGTCCGGCCGTTCGACCTCGTCCTCGACTGGGTGCTGCTCAGGCCCGCCGTCGAGTTCCTGGACGCCTCGCTCGGCCGCGCCGGGGCCGTCGCGGCGGTGATCGGCGTGGTCGCCCTCGCGGTCGCGGTGCCGGTGCTCATGACGCTGTCGGTGCTGCGGCTGGCGCGGCTGGCCGCCGCGCACCGGCGGGAGGCGCTGGCGGGCGCCGGGGTCGCCGGGACGGCGTGGCTGGCCTGCGCGGCGCTCGGCGCGCAGCTCGTCCCGGGCCTGCCGGTGGCCTCCGGCGGCGCGGCCGCCCTCGCCTACGACCACGCCCGCGAGGTCCGGACGAGCCTCCGCGACGAGCGGGTCTTCGCCGCGCAGGCGGCCGTGGACGCCTTCCGCGACACCCCGGGCGACCGGCTGCTGACCGGCCTGCGCGGCAAGGACGTCGTGCTCGCCTTCGTCGAGAGCTACGGTCGCGACGCGATCGAGGACCCCCAGTTCGCCCCGCAGGTCGACGCGGTCCTCGACGCCGGGACCAGGCAGCTCCGCGCCGCGGGGCTCTCGTCCCGCAGCGGCTTCCTGACCTCGCCGACGGCGGGCGGCGGGAGCTGGCTCGCGCACGCGACGCTGCTGTCGGGGCTGTGGATCGACAACCAGCAGCGCTACCGGACGCTCGTCGGCGGCGACCGGCTGACGCTGAACCGGGCGTTCCGGCGGGCGCGGTGGCGGACGGCCGCCGCGATGCCCGCGAACGTCCGCGCCTGGCCGGAGGGCCGCTTCTTCGGCTACGACAAGGTCTACGACTCGCGCAACATCGGCTACCGGGGCCCCCGGTTCAGCTACGCGACCATGCCCGACCAGTTCACGCTGTCGGCGATCCAGCGGTCGGAGCGGACGCGGCCGGAGCCGGTGATGGTCGAGACGGCGCTGGTGTCGAGCCACGCGCCGTGGGCGTCGATCCCGAGGATGGTCGACTGGAGCGCCGTCGGCGACGGGTCGGTCTACCGGCCCATGGTCACCGACGAGAACCCGCCGTGGCCCGCGCACATCCGCACCGAGTACCGCAGGTCGATCGAGTACTCGCTGAACAGCCTGATCTCCTACGCGAAGACCTACGGCGACGAGAACCTGGTGATGGTCTTCCTCGGCGACCACCAGCCCGCCTCCACGATCACCGGGCCGGGCGCCGGACGGGACGTGCCGATCACGATCGTCGCCCGCGACCCCCGCGTCCTGGACAGGATCTCCGGATGGGGCTGGCAGGACGGCCTGCGCCCCGGCCCGAACGCCCCGGTCTGGCCGATGAACGCCTTCCGCGACCGCTTCCTCACGGCCTTCGGCGGTTAGGAGCCGGCGGCGCGGGCCTCGGTGGGGGTGCGGTCGAAGCGGGCGCGGAAGTGGCGGGCGAAGTGGGCCTGGCTGGAGAAGCCCCAGCGGTAGGCGACGTCCGCGATCGTCGTCGCGGCGGCGCCCGGGGCGGTGAGGTCGTCGTGGGCGCGCTGGAGGCGGCGCTCCAGGATGTGCCGGGCGGGGGTGGTCCCGGCGGACTCGAAGATCCGGCCGAGGTGCCGGACCGACACCCCCATCACGCCCGCGACCTGGCCGGGGGTGAGGCAGGCGTCGTGCAGGTGCCGCTCGATGTAGTCCTTGGCGATGATCAGCTGGGTCTGGTAGGCGGCGGGGGCGGGGCGGTCGCCCGAGCGCCCGGCGGCCAGCAGCTTGATCAGGTCCAGGACCGTGCCGCGCGCCCGCTCGCCCGGGTTCTCCAGGACCGACCGCAGCGCCACGACCAGCTCGCCCTCGCGGGCCGTCCCCCGGCCGAACAGCATCGGCGCGGGCACCCCGCCCGCCATGCACGCCTCGACGAACAGCTCGCGCGGGATGTCGACCAGGAACTGCCGCATGGACGAGGAGAACCCGAACAGGTAGGGCCGCCGCGTGTCGTAGACGACGAGGTCGCCCGCGGTGGCCGACAGGCAGCCGTGCTCGTGCAGGAACACCGCCTCGCCCTTGACCAGCAGCGTCGCGAACACCGAGTCCTTCGGGGCGGACCGCGCGACCTCCGGGGTCCGCTCGACGGCGTGCGCGTTGCCGCTGATCTCGGCCAGCCGCACGTCGTCGAGCTGGAAGTTGGCCTGCCGGGCGAGCAGCCCGCGCTCGGAGTAGGAGGTGCAGGACAGCCCGACCAGAGCCCTGCGGTTGTACTCCTCCCAGAACCCGATCCGCTCGCGCGGATCGATGTCCTCGGTGGTCGCGTGGCTGGTCATCAGTGCGGGTGCCGGCATGGGGCTCCTTCCCGGGCGCGGGCGGTCCTGAAATAGGAGCCTATGTCGTGTTCGCCGCTATACGGCCAGGTAACCTCCGTCCACCGGAAGGACCGCGCCGGTCATGTAGGACGCGGCGGGCGAGCACAGGAACGCGTTCACGGCGGCGATCTCGCGGGGGCGCCCGTAGCGTCCGAACGGGATTCGGGCGCGGACGGCCTCGGCGGCGGGCGGGTCGTCCAGGAGGCCCCGGGCCAGCGGCGTGACCACGAACCCGGGCGCGACCGCGTTCACCCGCACGCCGTCGGCCGCGTACTCGGCGGCCAGCGACTTGGTGAGCTGGGAGACCGCGCCCTTGCTGGCGCTGTAGGCGGGCCGGTCGCGGCTGCCGGTGAAGGAGAACATCGAGGAGACGTTCACGATCGAGCCGCCGCCCTCGGCGCGCGCGAGCGCGGGCCGCGCGGCCTGGCAGGCGATCATCGTGGCGGTCAGGTTGATCTCCAGGACGCGCCGCCAGCGCTCCAGGTCGTACTCGTCGCGGTCGTGGCTGACGCCCGCGCAGTTGACCAGGACGTCCAGCCGTCCCGCCTCGGAGATCAGCCCGGTCAGGCCGCCGCCGTCCAGCACGTCGTGCTCGACGACGCGGACCGCCGGATGCTCCGGCAGCTCGCCCTCGTCGGCGGGGCGCAGGCCGAGCGCGGTCACCTCGGCGCCCAGCTCGGCGAACAGCACGGCGGTCGCCGCGCCGATCCCCGACGTCCCGCCGGTCACGAACGCCCGCCGCCCGGCGAACAGGCCCGGGGCGAGCCCCTCGGTGTCGTTGGTCATGGCCGCACCAGCACCTTGATCTCCTCCTTGGAGCCCGCGCCCAGCAGGGTCTCGAATCCGCCGCCGACGACGTCGGCGAGCGGGACGGTCGAGGTCACGATCGGGGTGAAGTCCATCCCCTCCTCGGCGACGAGGCGGATCAGCTCGGGGTGGGCGTCCCGGTAGCCGACCGTCCCGATGATCGACTGCTCGTTGTTGACCAGCGCGAACGCGTCGAACTCGAAGATCCCGCCGAGCCCGGCGAGGACCACCCGGCCGCCGCGCCGGGTGGCGGCGAGGCCGTCGCGCAGCGTCCCCTCGGTGCCGACGGCCTCGAAGGCCACGTCGGCGTCCCCGGGCGGCAGGGCCCCGATGCCGACGGTCTCGGACGCGCCGAGCCGCGCCGCCAGCGCACGCCGCTTCTCCGACGGGTCGGAGGCGGTGATCCGCCCCGCCCCGTACCGGGCGGCGAGCTGGACGATCAGCAGCCCGATCGGCCCGAGCCCGACGACGGCGACGCTCTCGCCGGGGACCAGCCCCGACCGCCGGACGGCGTGCAGCGCGACCGCGGCGGGCTCGAAGACCGCCGCCTGCTCCAGCGAGACGGAGTCCGGGAGCCGGTGCAGCATGTAGGACGGCACGACGGCCCGCTCGGCGAGCCCGCCGTCGCCCATCAGCCCGGCGAACCCGAAGTGGCGGCACAGGTTGTACTCGCCGGCCAGGCAGCGGGCGCACTCGCCGCACCGGTAGTGCGGCTCGACCGCGACCCGGTCGCCGGGGGAGAGGCCCTCCACGCCGGGGCCGACCTCCGCCACCGTCCCGCTGAACTCGTGCCCGAGGGTCAGCGGGGCGCGCCGTCCGGATTCGGGGTGCGGTTCACCGACCGGGATCGCGTGCGGCCCGTCGGCGTACTCGTGCAGGTCGCTGCCGCAGATCCCGCAGTACGCGACCGTGATCGCGACCTCGCCGGGCCCCGGGGGAGCGGACGGGACGTCCTCCACCCGCACGTCCCGGGCCTTGTACCAGACGGCCGCCTTCACGCGGTCACCTCCGTCTTCCCCGAGCGGCGCAGCACCGCGGGCGCGGTCTCGCGGAGCCCGAACGACAGCGCGACCACCAGCGCGGCGCCGCCCGCCGCGATGAACATCGCGGCCTGGAATCCCCAGGTGTCGGACGCCCAGCCCGCCACCAGCGGGCCGAGGAACCCGCCCGCCAGCTCTCCCACGCCCATGATCACGCCGAGCGCGGTGGCCAGCGCCGCCCGCGGGACGGTCTCGGCCGGGATCGTCGCCATGAACAGCGTGAAGCAGCCGAGGCCGGTGTAGGTGAGGATCATCAGGGCGCCCAGCAGCACCGGGCTGCTCACGTACACGACCGCGATCGGGCAGCACACCGCGAGCGCGGTGAACCCGATCAGCGCGGGCCGGCGCCCGATCCGGTCGGAGATCCCCGGGGTCGCGAAGCCCCAGACCACCCAGGCGACGCCGAGGCAGGTCATGACCGCGCTCATCGTGCCCGAGCTCCAGTCCTTCTCGTCCGTGAGGTACTTGGGCGTGAAGGTGATCAGGGTGACGAACCAGGTGAGGTAGCACGGGGCGATCAGCATGCAGATCACCACGTTGCGCAGCTTCAGGACCTCCTTGACCGGCACCTTCGGCGCCGCCTGCGCGGCCTTGGCCGGCTCGGCGTCCTCGCGGCCCGCCGGGGGCTTCTCCAGGACGAACTTCGCGATCAGCCCGGCCACGATAAGCCCCGGGATGATCGTGACGAAGAACGCCGTCCGCCAGCCGAACGTGTCGGCCATCCAGACCACCACGACCGGCGCGACGATCCCGCCGAGCAGGCCCGCCGAGGACCCCTGGAGCAGCCCCATGTTCAGGCCGCGCCGCGACTCGCGGGACGCCTCCACCATCAGCGACTGCGACATCGGGAGCACCGCGCCCTCGGCGGTGCCCATCAGCGCCCGCGCGGCCAGCAGCCCGATGAACCCGGTCATCAGCCCGGACGCGGAGGAGAACACCGAGAACAGCAGCACGGCCCCGACGAGGATCGGCTTGCGCCGTCCCAGCCGGTCCGACAGGCTCCCGGCGAACATCCCGGCCAGCGCCCAGGTCAGCGCCAGCACGCCGGACAGGATGCCGAGCTGGGAGTTGGACAGTCCGAAGTCGTCGTCCATGTAGGGCGCGAGGAACGCCAGCGCCTGCCGGTCGAAGAACACGAAGCCGAACGCCAGGAACAGGATGAGCAGCAGCCGGTTCTCGTACCGGTCGGCCGCCCCACGCGCCGTGCGCGTCAGGATCTGGGTCATGTCAGGGTCCAGGTTTTTCTCGGGGGGCCCGGCCTGGGCCGGCGCCCCAGGGCCCATGTTCAGCGGACGGTCGTCAGCGGAACAGCGAGTTGACGTAGTCCGCGCCCAGCCCGACCTTCTCGTAGTGCTTGCGGCACATGTCGATGTAGTCGTGGACGTCGAAGAAGCCCTCGGTCTCGCCGTTCTCGTCCAGCCAGATCAGCGGGCCCTTGACGATGAACAGCGTCTTCATCGGCTCCTCGTGCTCGTAGGCGACGAGCGTGTGGCCCTCGCCCGGGGCCTCGTAGACGAAGTCGCCCGCGGTGGCGGTCCAGGGCCGCTCCAGGTAGCCCCACTTGCCGGAGATCGTGTAGGCGAACACCTCGTGCGGGTGGTAGTGCCGGTTGACGAGCCCGGCCTCCTTGGACCGCAGGATGTCGGACCAGGTGTTGTCCTTGACGTTGATCCACAGCGGCCGGGACCCGACCGTGTCGGTGAACGGCACGTAGTACCGGTCGTCGTCGGTCGCGACGTTGGACAGGTACACCTCGGGCAGCGCGTCGGGCTTGAACGAGTTCTCGATCGGCTTGAGGTTCTTCCAGAACTCAGAACCAGGGGTTTCGGGCATGTGAACGGCTCCTCTCGTTGCGGCGAGTGAACCCCGTTCTGCCGGTCCCCGTCTTTCGTGTGGCAGACGCCACGGTTTGCACATCCAAGACATGACCCGCCCCTGACCGGACGCCGCATGATCAGCGGCGACGCCCCACCGCCCGCTCCGGTTGCCACGAGGCCCGCACATGGCCATGACCCGCGATAACCCAGGTACCGATCCCCACTTACCGGTACATCTGGGGATCCACTACAGAAGGGACCCACGGGGTGAAGAGAATCGTCGTCATGGGGGCGGTCGCCATCGCCGGAGCGACCGGAGCGGCGCTGCTGGCCGCCGCGCCGGCCGAGGCCGCGAGCGCGGTGCAGATCCACCGCGTCTACTTCGACTCGCCGGGCAAGGACAACCGCTCGAACTCCTCGCTGAACGGGGAGTGGGTGCAGCTCTCCAACACCTCCAGGTCGTCGCGCCAGCTCAGGGGCTACAAGCTGCGGGACAAGACCGGCTACACCTACACCTTCGGGACGTTCACCCTCGGCGGCCGCAAGTCGGTCTACATCCACACGGGCAAGGGCCGCAACAGCGCGACCCACCGCTACTGGGGCCGGACGAGCTACGTCTGGAACAACAACGGTGACACCGCCTACCTCCGCTACCCGAACGGCAGCACGGCCGACTCGTGCTCGTGGGGGAGCAAGGGGTCCAGCAAGTACTGCTAGCGGGCGGTGCGCCCCGTCCCCGCGGCCATGGACAGCAGCGCCAGGGCGTCGTGGGACGGGGTGCCGGGCCACGCCTGGTAGACCGTGACGCGCTGTCCGGTACCGGTGAGGCGCAGGGACTCCACCTGGAGGGTCAGCTCTCCCACCTCGGGATGGCGGAAGGTCTTCTCCTCGCCGCGCCGGTGCCGGACGTCGTAGCGCCGCCACAGGGCCGCGAACTCCGGGCTCCGCCCGTCCAGCTCGTCCACCAGGGCGGCCAGGTCGGGGGCGTCGGGGTCGGCCGCGGCGACCCCGCGCAGGTTCGCCACGCACCCGGCGGCCGAGCGGTCCCAGTCGGCGAGGAGGCGGCGCGCCGCCGGATGCAGGAAGACGTACCTGACGGTGTTGCGCCGCTCCTCCGGCCAGTCGGCCAGGCCCGCGTAGAGCGCGAGGGCCTCCGGGTTGGCCGCCAGAACGTCGCCGGTCCGCGACAGCGCGTAGGCGGGGCACGGGCGGAGGTTCTCCAGCAGCAGCCGCACCGCCGGGCGGACGGCCGGGTCGGCGGCGCCGCGTCCGGGCGGCGTCCGGCGGGCCGCGTGGTCGGCCAGCGCGTAGAGGTGGGCGTGCTCCTCCTCGTCCAGCCGCAGCGCGCGGGCCAGCGCGTCCAGGACGGCCCCGCTCGGATTGGTCTCCTTGCCCTGTTCGAGCCGGATGTAGTAGTCGATGCTCACCCCGGAGAGCGCCGCCAGCTCCTCGCGGCGCAGGCCGGGCGTCCGCCGCGCGCCTGGACCCGGCGGCAGCCCCACCTCGGACGGCCGGACACGGGCACGGCGGGCGCGCAGGAACACGCCGAGCTCACTCGACACCGCACCAGTGTCCCAGCACCGCCCCGCGCGCGGGTGACCCTGTCACTGCCAGGAACGCGGGGGTGCTCACACCCCGGCGCCGGGTGGGCCAGCCTCGGCGGCATGACCTTTACGACCTTCGGGGCGGACTCCACCGCCATGGACGTGATCGCCGGGCACGACCTGTCCGGCAAGGAGGCGGTCGTGACGGGCGGGGCGTCCGGCCTCGGCCTGGAGACGGCCCGCGCCCTCGCCGCCGCCGGCGCCCGCGTCGTGCTCGCGGCCCGCAACCCCGGCGCGGGCGAGGCCGCGGCGGCGAGGCTGCGCGCGGAGACCGGCGGCGAGGTGGTGTTCCGCCCGCTGGACCTCGGCTCCCTCGCCTCCGTCACCGGCTGGGCCCGCCGCCACGTCGAGACCGGCAGGCCGCTGCACCTCCTGGTCGCCAACGCGGGGATCATGGCCACGCCCCTGACCAGGACCGCCGACGGGTTCGAGTCCCAGTTCGGCGTCAACCACCTCGGCCACTTCGCGTTCACGGCCGGCCTGCTGCCCGCCCTCCGCGCCGCCGGGGGAGCGCGCGTGGTGGTGCTGTCCTCGCGCGCGCACCGCCGCGGCGACGTCGACCTCGACGACCCCAACTACGAGCGCGGCCCCTACGACCCCTGGCAGGCCTACGGCCGGTCCAAGACCGCCAACGCCCTGTTCGCCGTCGGCCTCACCGCCCGCCACGCGGCCGAGGGGATCACCGCCAACGCGGTGATGCCCGGCGCGATCATGACGGGCCTCCAGCGGCACATCCCCCGCCAGGAGCTGGCGGACATGGGCTGGTCGGGCGTCTTCGACCCGCGCGGCTGGAAGACCCCGGAGCAGGGCGCGGCCACCTCCGTCTGGGCCGCCGTGGCCCCCGAGCTGGACGGCGTCGGCGGCAGATACCTCGAAAACTGCGCCATCGGCACCCCCTGGACCGGCCCCGGCGACCCCCCGACCGGCCACTACCTCCCCTACGCCCTGGACCCGGGCACCGCCGACCGCCTCTGGGCCCTCTCCGAGCGCCTCACCTGAGATCGCGGGGTGTTTTACGGGGTTTCCGCTGGGCAGGGGGAGATCGACCCCCTCGAAGACGGAGACGCCGACCTGTCCGGTGGGAGGGGATCGATGGCGAGCGCCGCGCCGACGGCGTCCGGGGTGGACGAGGGGAGCACCCTGTGGACGTCCGAGCGAACGAGGCACGACGGGGGGACGGCCGCGGACGCCCCGCCGGGCCCGGCGCCGCGCGGTGAGCGCGCCGGGGGCGACCCGCCGGGCGTCCTGCTCTCCTACGGGCCGTTCGTCCGCGCGATGCGTTCGATCACGCGATGAGCTGGGACGACGCGCGGGTCCGCGAGCACGTACAGGACCTTGAGGGGCTGCTCGGACGGCTGGACGCGCAGGCCGCGCGGACCGTCCGGGCCCTCGTGGAGCTGTACGGGGAGGCGCTGGAGCGGGTGCAGCGCATCGCGGCGAACGCGGGCGCGGACGCCGCGCTGACCGGCGACGAGCTGATCCGCCACCTGCTGATGGCGCACGGCCTGCATCCCGACCCGCCGGAGGTGCGGGTCGGGCGGGCGCTCGGCGCGATGGAGGCCTTCCTCGCCGGGCACCGCGCCCGCGCCGAGGTCGCGGGCATCGACGGCGCCGCGGTGGAGCTGGTCGTGGCCGGCGAGGGGGCCGCCGGCGGGGAGGTGCCCGCGCCGGTCGCCGCCGCGGTCGTGCGGGCGGTGCGGGCGGCGGCGCCCGAGCTGGAGCGGGTCGAGGTGCGCTCGACCGGGCCGCGGCCGTGAGCGCTCCCGACCTGGCCCTGGACCTGCTCGGCATCGAGCCCGAGCGGTGCGCGGCGACGCCGACGCTGAACCTGCTGGTCGGGCTGCGGCGCGCGGACGGCGGGCCCGTCCAGTGCGTCCTGCTGACGACGGTGGTGAGCATCGCGGCGGCCCGGCGCGGCTACGACGGGGAGGACCAGGACCGGCTCGCGGGCGTGTTCGGCGCGCCGGAGCTGTGGGACCGGTCGCTGCACGGGCTGACCTGGGCGCGGATCACCGCGACCGTCCCGGCGTTCCGGGGGGCGACGGAGCTGACGCTCGGGCTGCCGTGCGGCCACGACATGCAGGTCGCCGCCGACCAGTACCTGAACGCGCTGCGGGACGGGGACGTGCCGATCGACCTGTCCTTCAGCGGCACGGTCTTCTACCCCGACGCGGACGGCGCGCTGCGCACCGGCCAGATCTCCTGGCACTACCAGGCGACGGGCGAGCTGACGATCGGCCTGTGGCGCGACCTCATGGACCGCTACTACGGCTCGGCCCGCTGGCTGCGCCTGGACGAGGACCGCTTCGACCGGCTCGCCGCCTACCGGGCGCGGCGGGCGCTCGCCTCCTTCGACGACGCCGTGGACGAGTTGCTGCGCGTCGCCGAACCCGAGCGCGGGAGCGGGGGCCGGCGCCGGTGGACGCGGTGACCCCGTCCACCGGCCGGCCGGGCCCTCGTCAGGCGCGTCCGCGGCGCTCGGCGGCCATCCGCTCCAGGACGGGCACGACGTCGGCGGGGCTGGGGGTCGCCAGCCACTGGTCGTAGACCGCCTCGGCGCCCCGCCGGTAGGACTCGTCGGTCGCGACCGCGCGGATCAGCTCCCGCATCTCCTCGACCGACTGGGCCCGGTGGTCCAGCCGGGCGCCCGAGCCCTGCGCGATGACGAAGTTCGAGACGGGCGTCGCCTCGACCTTCTTGGCGGGCAGCTCGAACACCGGCGGCGGGCCGTCGGCCTCCCGGTCCTCCCGCTTGCCGATCTCCAGGCCGGGCAGCAGCGTGCCGGTGCGCGAGGCGTCCTTCTCCTGGACGGGCTTCAGCATCAGCGACTCGCCCTCGATGTCGCACACCAGGTGCGGGACCTTCGCGGGGACCGCCGCCGAGTAGGTCCCGATGCCGCCGTGGTGGATCATCGCCGAGCAGGTCGGCAGCAGGTGGGTCAGGTTCACCCACTCGATCTGCCGGACGTTCTCGGGGATCTTCTCCACGCCGTCGAGCTGGAGGTCGTTCAGCGTGGCCACGACCTCGACGTCCAGGCCGTCCAGCGCCTTCATGATCTTGGGGGTGCGGTCCCAGTCGCCGCGGATGAACCGGCGGGTCGACTCGCCCAGCGACATCGCCACCCGGGGGCGCTCCGGCCGCTCGCGCAGCCACTCCGGGAACTCCTGCGCGCCCGCGTACGGGACGTGCCGCATGTGCACCCGCGTGATGTTGGTGGGGAGCTGCATGCCCTCGGGGATCGAGTCCACCGTGAACTGGCCGAGGAGCAGCTCCCTGTCGACCTCCATGCCGTATTCCGCCGCCAGCGGCGCCATCAGGGTCGCGAGCGGGTTCGGGTCGAGCCCGGCGGCCCTGACCTGCGCCTCGCGCTCGGCGAGCTTCTCCAGGCTGAAGGACAGCACGTCCTCGCCGTTGCCGAGCCGGGCGTGCGCCGCGCCGCAGGCCCGCGCCGCCACCGCGCCGGCCGGGACCGTCACGTCCCACAGCACCAGGTCCGGCTTCCACGCGCGGGCGAAGTCGACGAGGTGCTCCGCCTCGGACCGGTCGACCCGGACGTAGTCCGACATCGGCACGAACAGGTACTGGTAGAAGGTGATCCAGAACTCGCGCTCCCGGTCGTCCAGGCCGAGCGCGCGGGTGTAGCGGTCGACCTCCTCCGGGGTCTTCGGCGGGTTGGCCTCGTCGGTGAGGCGCACCTCGGGGACGTCGGTGTCACCGAGCTGGACGGGGGACAGGCCGGTGCTGATGATCTGCTCGGCGGCGCTGTGGTGCGAGGCGACCCGGACCTCGTGCCCGGCGCTCTGGAGGGCCCACGCGAGCGGCACGACCGGGTAGAGGTGCGCGAGCGAGTTGGGGTAGATGGTGAACAGAACGCGCATCGGATCTCCTTCGGACACTGGCGGTCACGAGCATCGTCCGCCGCGGCGCGCGCCCCGGGCACCTCGTGGATTGCTCAGCGGACCCCCTGGACATCGCTCCGGGGCGGCCTCGTCGTCGAGGCCGCCCCGGAGCACAGGGGGTGAGGAGTGGTTTTAGGTCCGCGGCGCGGGCTCCAGGCTCGCCTCGGCGTCGCGGACGGGGGCGTCCTCGCGTTTCGCGAGCGCGCTCGGCAGCCAGATGCGGCGGCCCATGTCCATCGTCAGCGACGTCACGAGCACCGACCGCACGACGAAGGTGTCGAGCAGGATGCCGAGCGCCACCGCCGTGCCCATCTCGACGAACGAGACGACGGGCACGGTCGTGAGGACGGCGAACGTGGCGGCCAGCACGAGCCCGGCCGAGGTGATCACGCCGCCGGTCGCGGTCAGCCCGGTCAGCGTGGCCTGCCGGGTGCCGTGCTCGCGCGCCTCCTCGCGCACGCGCGTCATGAGGAAGATGTTGTAGTCCACGCCGAGCGACACGAGGAACACGAACACCAGCATCGGGAACGAGGTGTCGGTCCCCGCGAACCCGAACACGTTGTGGAACAGCACCGCGCTCACCCCGATCGCCGCCGCGTACGACAGGACGACGGTGGCGATCAGCACCAGCGGCGCCACCAGCGCCCGCAGCAGCACGACGAGGATCAGCAGGACCGCCGCCAGGACGAGCGGGATCAGCAGCTTGGTGTCGTGGTCGTAGGCGCTGTTGGTGTCCTTGGTCAGCGCGGTCTGGCCGCCGACCCGCGCGTCCGCGCCGTCGACCGCGTGCAGCGCGGTGCGCAGGCGCGAGACCGTCGTCAGCGCGGCGTCGCTGTCGGGCTGCGCCTTGAGCGTGCCCTCCATGTAGACCAGGCCGTCCTTGGTCACCGGGGTGCTGACCGAGGCGATCCCGTCCGAGGAGCTCAGCGTCTGCCGCAGCTCCTGCGCCGCCGCGGCGTTGCCGATCACCACGACGGGCAGGCCCTGCTGCCCCGCCTGGTAGTGCCGGGCGAGGGCCTCCTGGCCGGTCACCGACGGCTGGTCGTTGGTGAACGCGTCCTGCGACTCAAGGCCGGTGTTGTGGAGCTGGAGGTTCCCGAGGGCGAGGACGCCGAGGATGAGCGCGGTGCCGATCCAGACCATGCGCGGGCGCGCCGCGATGCGCGTCCCGATCCGCGCCCACAGCCGGGCGCTGGTGGCCTCCGAGGCGTCCACCCGGGGCTTGACCGGCCAGAAGATCCACCGTCCGAAGATCACCAGCAGTGCGGGCATCAGCGTCAGCGTCACGACCAGGCCGACCGCGATGCCGATCGCCAGCACCGGGCCGAGCCCCTTGGTGTTGTTCATCTGCGCGAACTGGAGGCACAGCAGCCCGACCGAGACCGTGGCCGCGCTCGCGATGATCGCCGGCGCGGCCCGGCGCAGCGCGATCGCCATCGCCTCGTGCCGGTCCTCGTGCCGCGCCAGCTCCTCCCGGTAGCGCGAGAGCAGCAGCAGCGCGTAGTCGGTGCCGGCGCCGAACACCAGCACCAGCAGGAACCCGGTGTCCTGCGCGTTCACGGTCAGCCCGGCGTGCTCGGCCAGCAGGTAGATGAACGCCTGCGAGCTGGTCAGCGCGAGCATCGCGCACAGGAACGGCAGGATCCACAGGACGGGGCTCCGGTAGGCGAACAGCAGGATGATCACGACCGCGAGCACCGTGAACAGCAACTGCGTCGAGTTGAGCCCCGAGAACGCGTCGGTGGTGTCGGCCAGGTAGCCGCCCTGCCCGGTGATGTGGACCGCGAGCCCGTTCGCGCCGGGGCCCGCCGTGTCGCGCACCCCGTCCACCCGTTTGACGATCTTGGTGGTGCCGTCCGAGCCCATCTGGATCGGCACCACGGTCTGGAGCGCCTTGCCGTCGGCGGACGGCATCGGCCCCACGATCCGGTTGAGGACGCCCTCGTCCTTGGCGAACGCCTGCACGTCCGCGGCGGCCTTGGCCCGGTCGGCCGCCGTGATCCCGGACGCGCGCTCGTAGACCACCACCACCGGCACGTTGTCACCGGGCTGGAACTTCTTCTGCAATTCCAGGACCTTCGTGGCCTCGGCGTTCCCCGGGAGCCACTGTGTGTAGTCGTTGTCCTCGGCGCCCGTGAGCCTGCCGGCCAGCGGCCCGGCCACCGTGATCGTCAGCAGCAGCCAGACCACGAGGACGACCCACTTGCTTCGTCGCCCGCTGACGAACCGGGTGATTCCAAGCGTGCTGTCCATCCGTGCTCCTGACGGTCGAGTGGGCTCCGCGGTCGGCGGTACCTGTATGACGGCACCCCCGCGGAAAACTCACCGCGTCCCCGGATACCGCAGGTCAGCACGGCGGAAACAGCGCGATGAGGTTCACGGCCACCACCCGTCTCAACAGACGGCACACAACCGCTGGAGGAGAACATGATGCTCAACGGCAAGAACGCGGTCATCTACGGGGCCGGTGGCGCGGTCGGCACGGGCATCGCGAAGGCGTTCGCGCGCGAGGGCGCCCACGTCTTCCTCACCGGACGGACGCGGGACAGGCTCGACCGGCTCGCCAAGGAGATCGCCGCCGAGGGCGGCCGGGCCGACGCGGCGGTCGTCGACGCCCTCGACGAGGACGCCGTCGACGCGCACGCCCGCTCCGTCGCGGACCGGGGCGGCCTGCACATCTCGCTGAACCTGGTCAACCGGGGCGACGCCCAGGGCATGCCCCTCGCCACGATGGCGACGGCCGACTTCACCCGGGCCATCACCAAGGGGATCACCACGACGTTCATCACCTCGCGCGCCGCCGTCCGGCACATGGCCGAGCAGGGCTCCGGCGTGATCCTCGCCTTCAACAGCGGCTCGGCCCACGGCAGCCCGATGATGGGCAGCACCGGCCCCGCGGACGCGGCGATCGACGCCTACATCCGCAACCTGGCCCAGGAGGTGGGGGCGAGCGGCGTCCGCGTCCTCGGCCTGTGGGCGGCGGGCATCCCCGAGACCCTGACACCGGAACTGCTCGGCTCGGTGAACAGCGAGATGCGGGTCGACAGCGCGGCGCTCCGGGGCATCCTCGACAACCTGGACGGCATGCGCATCCTCAAGCGCTCCCCGTCCCTGGCCGAGGTCGCCGAGGTCGCGGTCTTCCTGGCCTCCGACCGCGCGTCCGCGATCACCGGCACCTTCGTCAACGCCACCCAGATGTTCGCCGGCTAGCCGACCGTGCGGTGGTTCCAGGGTCCACGAGACGGGGAGCGGCGTCTCGTGGACCCTGGCCGGCACCGCGTGCCGGCGGGGGCCTCAGGTGCGGCGGGCCATCTGCTGGAGGGCCCAGCTGTTGCCGTCGGGGTCCGCGAAGTAGGCGTAGGAGACCGTGGGCTTGCCGGGGGCGGACATGTCGTTGATCTCGCTGATCTCCAGGCCGCGGCCGGAGAGTTCGGCGTGCACGGCGCGGATGTCGTCGACGACGAGGTGCAGGTTCTGGATCGAGCCGGGCGGGGTGCCGACCCAGCCGTCGCCGAAGCCGATCGAGCAGGACGAGCCGGGCGGGGTCATCTGCACGATCCGCATGCCGCCGCCGGGCGTGATGTCGTGGTCGAGCTTGAATCCGACTTTCTCGGAGTAGAAAGCGATCGCCCGATCGGTGTCGGATACGGGGATCGGGAGCAGTTCGAGTCTGAGGTCCATGGGCCGGACGTCCTTTCGCCAACGCGATTGTTTTCCTTACACGGACGCGCCGATCCGGTCGGTCGGATCGGCGCCGGCTCAGCAAACCACGTCGTGCCCAGCACTGTCATGCGAACGCGGACCCCGTCTGACTCGTGCCAGTCGGGGGGAATGGCCGGTGTTCGGCGCGCGGTGGCCGGACGTTCTCCTCGCGGTGTCCCGGTGTTCCCGCGTCCCGGGGCGGCCGGAACGGAGGTCGCATTCGGGAAGAAGCGGCACTGACCTCGGGCCACGAGCATGAGTCCTGGATGAGGACCGTATGCGCCGTCGGCCGCGGGCGTGGCGTCCGGTCACCGGCGGCCCCGAACTGAGGGGTTGTGTCCATGAGGGTGCGCCTTCGCGAGTGGGGGTGGGCCGCGTGCGGCGCCGGGGTGGTGGCCGCGACGCTGGTGGCCGGGGCGCCGCCGGCGTCGGCGTCGCCGGGGGTGCGGCCGACGGCGGTCTCCGGGAGCGTTCCGGAGATCGGCCTCACGGTCGCGGACGGAGCGGCGCTGCGCTGCCCCAGAGGGGTGACGACGTGGTCGCCGATGATCGTGCCGGCCGAGGTGGCGATCGCGCGGGGGGCGCCGAACGGGAGCCTCGACCCGCGCCAGGCCGCGAACATGCCGGACGGCTCGTCCCTGTGGTACCGCTCGCTCGGCGACCTGCGGTCCGGCGGTGCGATGAGGCTCGACGCGCGGTGGACGAGCGACGGCCGGGCCGGCGTCCCGATCACGGCGGCGCTGCGGTCGGGCACCTACCTGTTGGGCGCGCTGTGCGCGAAGCCCGGCGGGGGCCGGTACACCTTCCCGCTCGACGCGAACGGCGACCTGATCGGCGAGTGGAATGTCGTGACGCTCACCTGGGCGGACGGCAATCCGGAAGCGGGGACCTTCCGCTTCGAGCAGCCCGGCACCTCCGCATCCGCCTCCGCGCCCGCGCCGCGAGCCGCCTCCGTGCATACGCAGCACGGCGCTTCGGGTGGTTCGGGCGGGAAGGGCTGGTTCGTGATCGCCGCCGCCGGGCTCCTGGTGCTGGCCGCCCTCGGCGTGACCGGCGCCCGCCTCGGCCGTCGCGCATCCGCGGAGGACAAGTGAGAGGGCCGCGGTCGATCCCGCTTCTGGCGTGGCTGGGGCTCCTGGTGGCCTCGATGTCGTGCGCCCCCGCCCAGGCGGCCGCGGCACCCGGCGCGGTCCCGGCGGGTGAGGAGGTCACCGCGATGGTCGCGGGGGCCGACCACACCTGCGCGCTGTTCGGCGGCAGGACGATGCGGTGCTGGGGCGGGAACCGGCACGGGGAGCTGGGCGACGGGACCACGGTCTCCTCGGCGAGGCCCGTCGAGGTCAAGGGGCCGGTGGCGGCGCCCACCACCACGCTCTCGCGCGGCGGGCACACGTGCTCGCTGCTCGGGGACGGGACCGTCCGGTGCTGGGGGAGCAACGGGTACGGGCAGCTCGGGGACGGCACGCGCGCCGACTCCACCCGTCCCGTTCCGGTCAGGGGGCTGACCGGCAAGGTCCGCCTGCTGGCGGTCGGGGACGACCGCACCTGCGTCGCCTACGAGAGCGGCGCCACCTGGTGCTGGGGGCGGGACGGGAGCGGCGGGCCGTCCGGTCCGGCCGAGGTCAGGGGGCTGCCGTCGCCGCCTGCGCAGCTCGTCGCGGGGGCGGCGCACACCTGTGCCGTGCTCAGGGACGGGTCCACCTGGTGCTGGGGGCGGGACGGGGGCGGCGGGCCGTCCTCCGGCGCGCCGGTCGAGGTGAAGGGGCTGCCCTCGGCGCCCGTCCGGCTCACCGCCGGGGACTCCCACACCTGCGCGCTGGTGAAGGACGGCTCGGCCTGGTGCTGGGGCGAGGGGAGGCACGGGCAGCTCGGCACCGGGTCCACGAAGCCCTCGCCGGTGCCCAGGCGGGTCGTCGGCCTGCAACGCGGACCCACGCAGCTCGCGGCGGGCGGCGACCACACCTGCGCGGTGTTCGGCGACAGCACGCTGTGGTGCTGGGGTCGCAACGACTTCGGTCAGCTCGGCGACGGGACGACCGCGGACGCCTCCAGGCCCGTGCGGGTGCGCAACGTCCGGCTCGACCCCGCGCTCCTCGTCGGCGGCGGCGGGCACACCTGCCTCGCCTACCGGGACTCCTCCATCGACTGCTGGGGGCTCAACACCGCCGGTCAGCTCGGCGACGGGACGGTGAAACCCCTCAACCGGACACCGGGCTCGGTCGTTGGCCTGGCCGCCGCACCGGCGCACCATGGTGTGCACCAGCACGAGGCCGCGGCCGCCGCGACGTCCGATCCCGATGACGGGATCCTCGCCGGAAGGGCCGCGGAGATCGGCCTTCTCATTCTCACCGCCGCTGTATTCGCCGCCTTTCTGGCGACGCGGCGACGCCCGAACTAGCGCTCCGAAGGGATTCCCAGAGATGACCGGACGGAACTGACCGTGCGGACGGAAACGGTGACCACCATCGTGGTCGGCGACGTCGCCCTGATCGTGGCGGCGTCCACCCTGCTGGGCGCGGTCGCGCGCCGGCTGGGGCAGCCGACCGTGTTCGGGCAGATCCTCGCCGGGATCGCGCTCGGGCCCACCTTGCTCGGACGATTTCCCGGCGACCCGACGTCCCGCTTCTTCCCCGGGGAGGTGCAGCCATTCCTCAATGTGCTCTCGCAGATCGCCATCGTGGTCTTCATGTTCGTGGCGGGATATGAGATCGACTTTCGACTGCTGCGGCGGGAGGGGCGCAGCGCCCTCACGGTCGGGGTGCTCGCGCTGGTGGCGCCGATGGCGCTGACGCTGGGCGCGCTGTCGCTGTTCGACGGCACGTTCGCGAACGTCGACCCGGACCACGCCGGGACGCGTGCCTTCACGCTGTTCCTGGCGGTCGCGACGTCGATCACCGCGCTTCCCGTGCTGGCCGCGATCGTCCGGGAACGGGGCATCGCGGCCACGGCCCCGGGGACGGTGTCGATGGCCGCCGCGGGGCTCATGGACGCGGCCGCCTGGCTGCTGCTCGCCGCCGCGCTCGCCGGGACCGGCCACGCCTCCGACCGGCCGTGGCAGGTCACGCTGGCGATGCTGATCGTGTTCCTCGCGGTCATGTTCGGGGTGGTGCGGCCGCTGGTGGCGCGCTGGATGGACCGGCCGCGCGCGCTGGCCGCGAACCACCTGCCGCTCGCGCTCGTCCTCGCGCTCACGGCCGCGTGGGCGACCTCGCGGCTCGGCCTGCACCCGGTCTTCGGCGGCTTCGTCGCGGGGCTGGCGATGCCGCGCCGCGACGGGGTGCCCGACGCCGAGATCCTGGAGCCGATGGAGCAGAGCGCGGGCCTGCTGCTGCCGCTGTTCTTCGTCACGACCGGCCTGTCGTTCGACATCGGCACGGTGGACGGCGGCGGCCTCGCGCTGCTGGCGGTGATCCTGGTCGTCGCGATCGGGGGCAAGCTCGTCCCCGGCTACCTCGGCGCCCGCCTCAACGGGCTGCGGCCGCGCGAGTCGGCGGTGGTCGCCGCGCTGGTGAACGCGCGGGGGCTGACCGAGCTGATCGCGCTCAACGTCGCGCTGGAGGCGGGGATCATCAACGCGGAGCTGTTCACGGTCCTCGTGCTGATGGCGCTGGTGACGACGTTCATCACCGGGCCGCTGCTGGCCGTCCTGACGCCGGAGCACAGCGTCCGGACGGCCCCGCCGCTGAAGGCGACCTCGGCCCCCTGAGCGCGGAACGCCTCAGCCGCCGCGCGGGAAGCGCGGCGGCTGAGGTGTTCCCGGCCGGCTAGGCGGCGGTTCCGCGGTCGCCGGTCTGGAGGAGGTCGCGCAGCGCGTTCTTGTCGGGCTTGCCCAGCGGGGTGTGGGGGAGGTCGGCGAGGACCTCCAGCCGCTCGGGGAGCTTGAACGCGGCGATGCCCCGGACGGTCAGCGCCGCGCGGACGCCGTCGAGCGTCAGCCGCCGGCCGGGGTGGAGCCGGACGACCAGGCACACCCGCTCGCCGAGGGCGGGGTCGGCGAGCCCGAGCACGGCGGCCTCGGCCACGGCGGGAAGCTCCTGGACGAGCACCTCGACCTCGCCCGGCGCGACCTTCTCGCCGCCCCGGTTGATGAGGTCCTTGACCCGGCCGCGGACGACGACCATGCCCTCGGGGGTGATCTCGACGAGGTCGCCGGTGCGGTACCAGCCGTCGCGGGTGAACGAGGCGGCGTTCTGCTCCGGCGCGCCGAAGTAGCCGCGCGGCGTGTAGGGGCCGCGGGTCAGCAGCTCGCCGACGCCGCCCGGCGGGACGGGCGCCCCGTCGCGATCCACGACGAGCAGCTCGTCGTAGGGGCTGATCGGCGCGCCCTGCGCGGAGTGCGCGACCTCGTCGGGGGCGTCGACCGGCATGCAGCAGATGAGGCCCTCCGCCATCCCGTACATCTGCTGGAGGCGGCAGCCGAGCGCGGGCCCGATGCGGGCGGCGACCTCGGGCGACAGCATCGACCCGCCCACCTGGACGAAGTGGAGGCTGGACAGGTCGCGCCCGCAGCCCTCGGCCTCCTCCATCCAGCGCAGCGCGATCGCGGGCGTGGCCGAGGTGACCGTCACCCCCTCCGCCTCGATCGCGGCGAACACCGGCGCGGGACGCGGCGAGGGCAGCAGCACCACCCGTCCGCCCGCGATCAGCGTGCCGAGGATGCCGGGGTTGGCCAGCGGGAAGTTGTGCCCGGCGGGCAGGACGGCGAGGTACACGCTGTCCGGCCCGACGCGGCAGATCTCGGTGATGCGGCGGATGTTGTACTCGTAGTCGTCGTGCGTGCGGCTGATGAGCTTGGGCATCCCGGTCGTCCCGCCGGACAGCAGGAACAGCGCGGGGTCCGACGGGGACGGGGCGTTCGCGTCCAGCCGGGCGCGCCGCTCCGCCTCCCCGCCGCGCCCCTCCCACAGGTCCGCGAGGGCGACGCTCCCGCGCGCCGACGGTTCGCCCGACACCAGCACCAGCGGGCGCGCGTCCAGCCGGTCCGCGACGCGGTCCGCGACACGGTGCGCGAGGGCCTCGTGGTCGTACCCCCGCCAGTCGGCGGGGACGAACAGCGCCCGCGCCCCGACGTGCTCGGCGATCGAGGTCAGCTCGTACTCGCGGTGCGGCAGCAGCATCATGACCGGCGCGGCCCCGAGCCGCAGGCACGCCATCGTGACGACGACGAACTCCCACGAGTTGGGGAGCTGCACGAGCACGCGGTCGCCGCGCGCGAGGCCGCGTTCGGCGAGGCGCTCGGCGAGCAGGTCCGCGCGCTCGGCGAGGGCCCGGTAGGTCAGCCGGGTCCCGCCGTCCACGACGGCGGTGCGGTCGGGCCCGCGGTCGGCGGACTCCCACAGGTAGGCGCCGAGGGGGCGGCCCCGCCAGCACCCCGCCTCCCGGTAGAAGGCGGCCCTGTCGTCGGGCCAGCGGACCATGCGGTGGTGTGTCGGGGCACTCATCCGGGCACTCCGTCCGGGTCGGGGGTGAGGAGCTCGGCCAGCAGCCCGGCGACGGCCTCGACCGTGGGACGGTCCCAGAACAGCGTCGCCGGGAGCTGGAGGCGGAACCGCCGTTCGAGCCCGCGTCTGATGCGTACGGTCATGACCGAGTCGACGCCCATCTCCGCGACCGGGCGGGCGGCCTCGACCTCGTCCGGCGACAGCCGGGTCTCCGCCGACACCTGGTCCCTGACCTCCGCCAGCAGGAAGTCGCGGAGGCTCTCGGGATCGAGGCCCTGCCAGGGGGCGTCCGCCGTGTCCCGCTGGGACTCGGGAGGCGCGTCGGCGAGGTCGCTGAGCAGGGGCGGCCTGCGGTCGCCGGGGCCGGGCGGGATCGTGCGGAGCACGGCGGCGTAGGGCAGCGCGTGCCGGTCGGCGAGCCACCACGCGCTGAACGCCTCGGTGGCGCTGATGTCGGAGGTGCCCCGCGCCGCGAGTTCGGCGTCGATGACGGCCGAGGACGTGGACATGCCGAGCCCCCGCCAGGACGTCCAGCCGAAGCTGGTCGTCGCGGTGTCGCCGGCGGCGCGGCGGTGCGCGGCGAGCGCGTCGAGGAAGGCGTTGCCCGCCGCGTAGCTCGCCTGCCCCGGAAGGCCGAGGAGTTGCCCGCAGGAGGAGAAGAGCACGAAGAAGTCCAGCGTCCCCGGCGGGAACATCTCGTGCAGGACGAGCGCGCCGTTCACCTTGGGCCGCATGACGGTGCGCAGCGACTCCTCGTCGAGCGTGCGGAGCGTGTGGTCGTCCAGGACCCCGGCGGCGTGCACGACGCCCCGGATCGGCGGCAGCCCGAGCGCGGCGAGCGAGAGCAGCTTGCGCGCGGCCTCGGCGTCGGCGATGTCGAGCGCGACGGTCGCGACCGTGACGCCGAGCCGCTCCAGCGAGCGGATCTCCTCCACCCGCGCGGCCTCCGCCGGGTCGGTCAGGTCGTCCCAGGTGTCGCGGGGCGGCAGCGAGCGCCGGCCGACCAGGACGAGGCGCCGCCCGCCCCGGTCGGCCAGCCAGCGCGCGACCTCCAGCCCGAGCGTGCCGAGCCCGCCGGTGATCAGGTAGGTGCCGTCGGGGCTGCAACTCAGCGGCTCGCGCACCGGCTCGCCCTCCAGCGGCCGCAGCCGCGCGACCGACGCCTCGCCGTCGCGGACGACGACCACGTCGTCCTCCAGCGCCGACCCGACGATCTCGACCAGGCTCGGCGCGTCCTTGGGCGAGGAGCCGACGTCGACGACCCCGCCCCAGAACTCGGGGTGCTCGCCGCCGATGATCCGGCCGAGCCCCCACAGCGCGCTGTGCGCGAGCGAGCCCTCCTCGGCGCACTCCCGCACGCCCTGGGTCGCGCACCACAGCCGGGCGGGCGCGGCGAGCCCGGAGTCGGCGAGGCGCCGCGCGGTCCGGGCGAGCAGCCAGGCGGCGTCCACGGCCGCCTCGCCGGTGTCGACGGACGGGCCGAGCGGCGGCACGACCACGATCGTGTACCCCCCGGCCAGCTCGGACTCCGCCAGGTCCTCGGGCGCCGCCGCGACCCGGAACGGGACGTCGGCCGCGCCGAGCCGCTCGGTCAGCCGGCCGAGCAGCGCGGTGTCGGGCCCGACGAGCACCACCGAGGTCCGGGTGGCGGCGGGGATCTCGGGCAGCGGGCGCCAGACCAGCTCGTGCACCAGCCGGCGCGGGCTGGTCAGCACGGCCGTGTCGCCCTCCAGCACCCCGTAGCGGAGCCGGTCGAGCCTGCCGACCACCGCGCCGCCGGTGTCGCGGATCTCCACGTCGACCGTGTCCTCGCCGACCACCCGCACGAGGACCAGCGCCCGCGCGGGGCTCGGGCCGTCGAGCGCGACGCGGTGGACGTGCGCGGGCATCCGCAGGACGGGGTCCCCGGCGAAGGCGACCGACGCCGCCGACAGCGCCGCGTCCAGCAGCGGCGCCCAGGTGTGCGGCGGCTCCGCGCCGTCGCCGACCTGGACGTCCACGGCCAGCGCGCCCCCGCCGGCCCGCACCCGCGGCAGCTCCCACGCGAAGCCCATCGCGGCGACGCCCAGCGTCGCGAGCCGGTCGACCACGTACCCGGGCGGCAGGTCGGTGCCGGTCTCGGGGAGCGGCCCGCCCGGCGGAAGGGGCTCGGTGCGGACCTCGCGGGTGCCCGTCGTGTGGGTGACCCAGGCCCGGTCGTCGGGGGTGCTGTCGGCGATCCGCGACGACAGGCGGAGCATCGCGTCCTGGAGGACGATCTGCACCTCGCGCGGACGGGTGACCGTCACGGGGACGTGCAGGCCGACGCCGGTGAGGTCGGGCCGCTCGCCCCCGGACGAGGCGGCGGTGAGGAAGGTGTTGAGCAGCACGGCGGCGGGCACGATCTCGACCTCGCGGACGGGGTGGTCGCCCGGGTAGGGGCGCGTCTCGCGGTCGAGCGAGGTCAGCCAGACCGTGGCGGGGGTGGAGCCGTTCACGCTCGTCCGCCCGCCGAGCAGGGTGTGGCCGCGGGGGTCGTGCCGCTCCAGCACCTGCGGCCGGGCGGCCGACTCCTCGATCCAGTGCGGGCGGTGCCGCCACGGTGCCGGGGGGAGGTCGGCGGGGCCGCCCTCGGGCCACAGCGCCGACCAGTCCACCGGAGCGCCGTGGCAGTGCAGGACGGCGAGGTTCTCCAGCAGCGTCCGCCGCTCGGGGCGGTTGCGCCGCATCGAGTGCGCCACGCAGCTGTCGGCGGAGCCGCCCAGGTCGTCGAGGGTCTCGATGATCGAGTGCTCCACGACGGGGTGCGGGGAGACCTCCAGGAACATCCGGTACCCGTCCTCGCGCGCGGCGGTCACCGCGTGCATGAACCGGACCGTGCGCCGCAGGTTGGCGGCCCAGTAGGCGCCGTCGCGCGCCGCGCCGTCGCGCGGGTCCTCCAGCGCCGTCGTGTAGAGGGGCACCTCGGGCGGGCGCGGCGCCAGGTCGGCGGCCGCCGCCTCCAGCCCGTCCAGCAGGGGGTCCATGGCCGGGCTGTGGAAGGCGACGTCGGAGTCGACCCTCCGCACGGCGACGCCCTCGGCCTTCAGCCGCCCGCCGAACGCCTCCACCGCCGCCGGGTCGCCCGACACCACGGTCGACCTCGTCGCCGCCGCGACCGCGACCGCGACCGCGACGCCGGTCCGGTCGCCGAGCATCTCCGCGACCGCCTCGGGCGGCATCGCGACCATCAGCATCGCGCCCTGACCGACCACCCGCCGCAGCAGCAGCGACCGGCGGCAGACCAGCCGCGCGCCCTGCTCGACGGTGAGCACCCCGGCGGCGACGGCGGCGGCGATCTCGCCCACCGAGTGCCCGATCACCGCGTCCGGCCGCACCCCGGCGGCCCGCCACGACGCCGACAGCGCGACCTGCGCCGCGTAGATCATCGGCTGCGCGACGTCCACCGGGAGCGGGGCGTCCCGCCGGATGACCTCGATGGGGGAGAAGCCGATCTCCTCCCGGAACACGGGGTCGATCTCCCGCATGACGGCGGCGAACTCCAGGTCCTCCGCGAGGGACTCCTTGGCCATGCCCCGCCACTGCGTGCCGTGCCCGGAGAACACCCACACCAGCCCCGCGCCGGGCGCGAGCGCCTCGGTCGCCGCGACCCCGCGCAGCGCGGCCGCGAGTTCGGCCCGGTCGGAGGCGACCGCGGCGGCCCGGTGGGCGAGGTGGGTGCGGCCGAGCGCGAGCGTGTGGCCGATGTCGCGGAGCGGGACGTCCGGCGCGTTCTCGACGTGGTCGGCGAGCGCGGCCGCCCGCTCGGCCAGCGCCTCGGGCGACGCGGCCGACAGGGGGAACACGCGCGCGGTGCCGTCGTCGCCCGCGCCGCCGGGCGCGTCGGCCTCCTCCAGGATGACGTGCGCGATCGTGCCGCCGTACCCGTAGCCGGAGACGCCCGCGCGCCTCGGCCCGGCCCCGGACGGCCAGGGCGACGCCTCGGCGACGACCCGCAGCCCGGAGGTCTCCCACGGGATCGCCGGATTGGGCTCGGTGAACCCGGGATTGGGCGGGATCTCGCCGTGCCGCAGCGCGAGGACGGCCTTGATCAGCCCCGCCATGCCCGCGCCCGCCTCCAGGTGGCCGACGTTCGGCTTGACCGACCCGATGAGCAGCGGGTCCTCGGCGGGCCTGGCCGCGCCGAGGACCTCGGTGAGCGCCGCCGCCTCCAGCGGGTCGCCGACCCGCGTGCCGGTGCCGTGGGTCTCGACGAAGCCGACCGAGGCCGGGTCGACGCCCGCGCCCTCGTACGTCCGGCGCAGCAGGTGGGCCTGCGCGTCGGCGTTGGGCGCCATGATCCCGCTGGTCCTGCCGTCCTGGTGGACGGCGCTGCCGCGGATGACCGCGAGGACCCGGTCGCCGTCGCGGCGCGCGTCGCTCAGCCGCTTCAGGACGACGACGCCGCCGCCCTCGCCCCGGCCGTAGCCGTCCGCGTCGGCCTGGAAGGACTTGCTGCGGCCGTCCGGCGCGATCGCGCCCGCCGCGTCCAGCACCATCGACAGGCCCGGCGCCGCGACGACCAGCACGCCGCCCGCGAGCGCGACCGGGCACTCGCCCGCGCGCAGCGCCTGCGCCGCCAGGTGCACCGCGACCAGCGAGGACGAGCAGGCCGTGTCGATCGCCATGCTCGACCCCCGCAGGTCGAGGACGTGCGAGACGCGGTTCGCCACCGCGCAGTACGCGCCGCCGATGCCCGACCACGCCTCGATCCTCGGCAGGTCCTCCAGCAGCCGGCGGCCGTAGTCGTCGGAGCCGACGCCCATGAACACCCCGGCGTCGGTCCCGGCCAGCGAGTGCGGCGGGATGCCCGCGTGCTCCAGCGCCTCCCACGACAGCTCCAGGATGATCCGCTGCTGCGGGTCCATCAGCGCGGCCTCGCGCGGGGTGATGCCGAAGAAGTCGGCGTCGAAGCCCTCGACGTCGTCCAGGAACGACCCCGTGCGGGGCGCGTCGCGGACGGCGGAGGCGTGGTCGGGGCCGCGCTCGGCGTACCAGTCCCAGCGTCCCTCGGGGAGTTCGCCGGCGGTGGTCCGGCCCTCGCGCAGGAGCGTCCAGAACCCGTCCGGCGAGTTCACCCCTCCGGCGAAGCGGCAGGCCATCCCGACGATGGCGACGGGTTCGGGCGAGTGCATCGCGCCCACCTTTCCTTCACAGCGGACCCGGGATGGTCCCCATCGTCGGTTCGCCGCCCGGCCCCCGGCACCTTGAGAAGTGCGGAGCCCCGGCGGTACCGGGCGCCGCGTCCGGCACCGATCATGGGAGCGGGAGGCGCCATGGACGTGAGGCACGTGGTGATCGTCGGAGCCGGGCCCGCGGGGCTGTTCGCGGCGCGCATGGTGCGGCTGCTGCTGCCGGCCGCGGCGGTCGAGGTGTTCGAGCGCGCGGGCCCGGACGAGGTGTCGGGGTTCGGCGTGACGCTGTCCGCGCGGACGCTCGGCGGGATCGCCGAGGCCGACCCGGACACGCACCGGCGGATCGCGGCGGCGAGCCTGCCCCTGTCGGGGATCGAGATCGCGCTGCCCTCCGCCACGCTCCGCTACGACGGGTTCGAGGTCGCGAGCATCTCCCGGAGCACGCTGCTGGCGATCCTGCGCGAGCAGGCCGAGGCGGTCGGCGCGCGCGTCCGGTACCGCGCGGCCGTCCCGCCCGGGGCGGTGCCCGCGGCGGACGTCGCCGTGTTCGCCGACGGCGCCGCGTCCGCGCACCGCGGCGCCCGCGCCGCCGGGTTCGGCACGACGGCGCGGGCCGGGGCGGCGCGGTTCGTGTGGCTCGGGACGCCCGCCGACCTCGGCGGCCGGACGTCGTTCGCGTTCGTCCGCACCCCGCACGGGCCGATGGCGGCGCACTGCTACCCGCACGCCGACGCGGGCGGGACGGTCGTGGTCGAGACCGACGAGGCGACCTGGCGCGCCGCGGGCCTCGCGGGCGCCGAGACGGTCGGCGCGACGGGCGGCGCGACGGTCGGCGCGACGGTCGGCGAGGCCGCGCTCGTCCGGCTCGGCGACGTCTTCGCCGACCACCTCGGCGGCGCGGGCCTGGTCGGCGCCCGCAGCCGGTGGGGGCGCTTCACGGTCGTGGCGAACCGGAGCTGGTCGGCGGGGAACGCGGTGCTGCTCGGCGACGCCGCGCACACCGCGCACTTCACCGTCGGGTCGGGCACGAAGCTGGCGCTGGAGGACGCGATGGCGCTGGCGACGGCGCTCGCCGCCCACCCGGACCGCGCCGAGGCGTTCCGCGCCTACGAGGAGGCGCGGCGCGGGCCGGTCACCCGGACCCAGCGGCTCGCCGCCCCGAGCATGCGCTGGTGGGAGAGCTACGGCCGGCGCCTGCACCTGCCGCCGGAGGAGTTCGGGCTGCACTTCCTGACCCGCACCCCCGCGATGACCTACGTCGCGCTCCGCCGCCGGTGCCCGGAGCGCCTCGCGGAGGCCGCGGTCCTGTTCGGCGGCCGCGCCGACCGCCACGCGGCCGAGGCGCCGTTCGAGCACGGCTCGATCCGGTTGCCGCACCGCGTCGTCTCCGAGGCGGTGCCGCGCCTCGTGGAGGTCCCCTGCCCCGAGGACCCGGACTGGAGCGAACTCGACCCCCCGCTGCCCAAGGTGGAGGACGGGTGCGCCGTCCTGGTCCGGGCGCAGGAGGGGCGGGAATGGGAGCGGTGGCACGAGACCGTCCGGTACGCGGGGGCGGTCCGGGCCGGGACCGGCCGCCCGGTCGCGGTGCGGGTGCCCGCGGACTGGAGGGACGGCCCCGGCCTGGACGCCGACGGCGACTCCTGGCAGGCCCGCGTCCACCTGGCGCTGCTGTCGGGGCGGATCGACCTGGTCGCCGCCCGCTGAACCCCCCGGCCTCGACGGCCGGGGGGCGGAGGATCAGCGGGGCGAGGGTCAGCCGGCGGGGCGGATCAGCACCTTGCCCGCCGCCTCGCGCGACTCGATCGCGCGGTGCGCGGCGGGCGCCTCGGCCAGCGGATGCGCGGCATGGACGCGCGGCCGCAGCTCCCCCACCATCCCGAGCACGGCCGCGGCGCGCCGCCGCGTCAGCTCGGGCGTGGGGTCGTAGCGTCCGAGCGACGGCTTGGTGAGGAACAGCGTGCCGCCCAGCGCGTTGAGGTCGACGGCGCCGACCGGGCCGCCGGTCTGGCCGTAGGAGACGAACGTCCCGCGCGGACGCAGGCAGGTCAGCCCCTCCGCGAAGGTGTCCCGGCCCACCGCGTCGTAGACGACGTCGACGCCGCGCCCGCCGGTCAGCTCCAGGACGCGGTCGGCGAAGTGCCCGCCGGAGTAGTCGACCACCTCGTCGGCGCCCGACTCCCGTGCGGCCTTCGCCTTGGCGGGGGTGGAGGCCGTGCCGATCACCCTCGCGCCCCGCAGCGACGCGAGGCGGCACAGCAGCCCGCCGACCCCGCCGCCCGCCGCGTGCACGAGGCAGGTGTCCCCGCCGCCCAGGGGCACCACGTCGGTGGCGAGCATGTGCGCGGTCATCCCGTGCACGAGCACGGCGGCGGCGTCCTCGTCGGAGACGCCGTCCGGAACCGGGACGAGGCGGTCGGCGGCGACGACGCAGTGCGTGGCGTAGGAGGCCGACGGCCCCATCCACGCGACCCGGTCGCCCGGACGGACGCCCTCGACGCCGTCGCCGGTGCGCAGCACCTCGCCCGCGCCCTCCATCCCGGGCGTGAACGGGAGCGCCACACGGTAGGCGCCCGACCGCTGGAAGAGGTCCACCACGTTGACCCCGGCGACCGCCACCCGCACCAGCACCTCGCCGCCGGCGGGTTCGGGCTCGGCGGCCTCGACGACGCGCATGACGTCGGGCGGCCCCTGCCGCTCCAGGACGACGCGCCGCACCGCTCAGCCCCCCGCCATCGGCGCGAGGATCGTGACCGTGCTCCCGGCCTCCACCACGGTGGCGTCCCTGCGCCGCCGGGGGATCATCTCGTCGTCCACGCACAGGTTGACGTAGCCGAGCGGCTCGCCGTCCGGGCCGAACAGGCGTCCGCCGATCCACGGGTGGTCGTCGGCGAACCGCCGGATGACCTCCGGCAGCGGGCCCTCGGTGCCCTCGAAGGCGGTGTCGCCGTCCGGGCTCCACACCGAGGGAACCATGATCTTGATCATCAATGCCTCACTTCGACGGGCGGATGCGGGGGCCGCGCCGCAGGCGCGCGGTCGCCCCCGTTCATCGTCGGTCCGGCCCGTGGCCGCCTTCATCCTCCAGAGTGCGCGGGGCCCCGTGCGGGCCCGACCTGGCCGTCGTCCGGTCGCCGCCCGGGGCCGCACCCGGGCGCACCCGAGAATCGGGCCGCCCGGTAACGGGAATCGGTCCGTCCGTGAGAGCCCGGCGGATGCGATCGGGAACAGTGCGTGAAAGCCGCATAACCGCATAGCCGCATGCCGCCGTCAAGTCTCGGTTATGGGACTGTGACCTCGGCGATAGAAGCGTTTTGTTTTGTTGTGAATTGCTCAGATCCATGGTTGCGGAAGCGCCGATGTATGGATGTATCTTGTGGGAGAAAACGGGGCAGGCGGACATGTCTGCGCCCGTCAGGGCCTGGACGGGGCCTTGTGGGGAAGCATTACAACGTAATATTACGATGTGATGTTACGAATGGTGAGGTGGCGATTGCAGATGTCATGTCCGCGCGAATGAATGCCACTTCTCCCGAAGATCTGGTGCGTAAGCACGGGGGGATTTGAACCATGTGTGGTCTGTGTTGCACGCCGCGCGAGGACGCGGTCGCGGCGGCCGGCGGGCGCCCCGGGAGGGGCGCCCCGCGGTGGACGCGGCCCACACGCTCCCTGCCAGGAGGGGTCCGTGCGCCACGGGCCCCGGCGCTCCCACCCAGAGGTCGTGCCGCCTGATCGCTCCCTGACGCCGTCGGCCGGTGCCCGCCGACCGGCCGGCCCCTCGCCGGGGCCCGGCCGAGCGCGGGCCGACGCGCGTTCGTTTCCCGGCGGACAGCCGCCCTGGGCATTGACCCATTTTGTTTCAGGAAGATGTGGAGTGGCCTGTCAAGGAGGGGAAAGAAGTTGGACGACACGCTGGAAGACATGAGGGATCCCTACCGGGCCCGAGGGGCCGGGGATCCCGCCAACGCCGCCATGGAGCAGGCCGTCGTGCGAGTGATCGAGACGATGCGGGAGAATCTGGGGGAGCGCATCACCGTCGATGACATGGCACGTGCGGCGATGTTCAGCAAATTCCACTTCTCCCGAATCTTTCAGCGGATTACCGGGGTATCACCGGGAAGATTTCTTTCCGCCATGCGCCTACAGGAGGCGAAACGGCTGCTGTTGACCACTTCTCTCACCATCACGGAGATCACCTATCTGGTCGGTTACTCCAGCGTCGGCACGTTCAGCACCCGGTTCAAGGAGGCGGTCGGGCTGCCCCCGACCGACTACCGCCGGCTCGGCGGTTTCACCGACACGATCTCCCGGGACTGCCGCCGCCGGGGCCTCGGGGTCGCCACGACCACCGTCAGCGGGCAGGTCAGGCCGCCCGACACCGGGGCCGTCGGACCGGTCTTCGTCGGCCTGTTCCCCGACTGGATCCCGCAGGGCTCACCGGTGAGCTGCACGGTCCTGCGGCGCCCCGGCCCCTACCAGCTCGACAAGGTCCCCCCGGGCACCTGGCACGTGCTCGCCCACGCGATGCCGCCCGGCCTGGAGCGTTACCAGCATCCCGGCGACGAACCCCTGATCGTCGGGGCGAACGGCCCCATCACGATCCGGTCGGGGGCCGGGCAGCGCCGCGCCGACCTCTGCCTGCGTCCGATGCGGGTGCTCGACCCGCCGGTCCTGCTGGCGCTGTTCGAGGTGCGCATGGAGGCGCTGGGCGGCGCCCCGCAGCAGGACCGCGCGCGGGCGTCGGCGGACCGTGCCGCCGCGCGGCGCGCGGAGACCGGGCAGGTGGAGCAGGCGAGAGCCTGAGACGGATGAGGGCCGGGCCGCGTGAGCGGCCCGGCCCTTCTTGTTCCGTACCTGCTTATTCTGTACGTACCTGCTTATTCTGTACGTACCTGCTTGTTCTGCACGTGCGTGCTTGTTCTGCACGTGCGTGCTTGTTCTGTACGTGCGTGGCCCTTCGACCAGGTCCGGCCACACCCGTGGCGGAAGGTCCGCTATACCGGGTGGACCGTCATCGGCAGGCCGCCGCGGACGCGCAGCGACAGCATCGGCTCGGGCACGACCTGCCGCCCCGGGGTGAGGCGGAGCCGCAGGTCGCGGCAGGCGAGGGCGAGCGCGAACGTGGCCTCCATCAGCCCCAGGTGGTTGCCGACGCAGAACCGGGGCCCCGCGCCGAACGGGATGTAGGCGTAGCGGGGCCGCTCGGTGGTCGCCTCGGGCTCGAACCGCTCGGGCCGGAAGGCGTCCGGCGCGTCCCAGAAGGCGGGGTTGCGGTGCAGGGTGTAGGGGCAGATCAGGACGTCGGAGCCGGCCGGGACGTGGTAGCCGCCGACCTCGTCGTCGCGCTGCGCCTGCCGCGTCAGGATCCACACCGGCGGGTAGAGGCGCATGACCTCCTGGATCACCATGTCGGTGTAGGTGAGCCGCCGGAGGTCCTCCAACCGCGGCGGCCGGTCGCCGAGCACCTCGACGGCCTCGGCGTGCAGCCGCTCCCACACCTGCGGGTGCCGGTCGAGGAGGTAGAACGCCCAGCTCAGGGTGGACGCGGTCGTCTCGTGCCCGGCCAGCAGCAGGGTGATCAGCTCGTCGTCCATCCGCTGCCGCCGGACGCGCCCGTCGCTCTCCTGGAGCGTCGAGCCCATCAGCCGGGACACGACGTCGTCGCCGCCCTGCGCGCGGTCGAGCATCACCAGGTCGTCGGCGACGTGGTGCAGGTAGCGGCGCGCCCACCGGAAGCGGAGCTGCTTGGGCAGCGGCACCCAGGTCGGGACCATGTTGAGCGTGACCATCTCGAACATCGCCTGGTCCTGGACGGCCTCGAACGCCCCGCCGGCCGAGCCGAAGCCGCCGAGGTCGGCGTCCAGCAGCGTCCGGCCGAGCACGCCGAGGGTCAGCGCCGTCATCTCGTGCACGACGTCGACCGGCGCGCCGCCGGCCTGGTCGCGGAGCCGGTCGACGAGCCGCCCCGCCTCCTCGGCGACCACCCCGGCCTGCCGCGCGATCCGCTTGTGCTGGAAGACCGGCTGGATCGCGTCGCGCTGCTTGCGCCACAGCTCGCCCTCGCTGGTCAGCAGCCCGTCGCCGAGGGCGCGCTTGGCCTGGATGAGGCCGATGCCCTTGTGGTAGTTGGCGCTGTTGTCGGCGAGGACGTGCTTGGCGTGGTCGGGGTGGTTGAAGATGTAGAGGGTCTTCGGGCCGATGCGGACCCGCGCCGCGTCCCCGTACTCCTCGGCGGCCTGCGACATCAGGCCGAGCCGGTCGCGGATCAGCTTGGCGAACAGCACCGGCGTCCGGCTGCGCGGCGGCCCCGGCGGGACGCGCCGCCCGTGCGCGGGCGCTCCCCGCGGGTTGGTTCGGCGACCGAGCACGCTCACGTCCGCACCTCACTGATCAGGGGGGCCATCCGGCGGAGCTTCCCGCCGTGGAACAGCAGCGCGTCGGCGCCCGCGCCGCGCCGCAGCGCGGTGACCCGTCCGACGAAGATCGTGTGGTCGCCGCCGTCGTAGCCGCGCCACAGCTCGCACTCCAGGCTCGCGAGCGCGCCGCTGATCAGCGGGACGCCGGTGAGCGGCCCCGGCCACCAGTCCACGGACTCGAACTGCGAGGCGCCGAGGCCGCGGCGCCGGGTGGCGAAGTGGCGGGCGACGCCCTCCTGGTCGCCGGCCAGCACCGAGACCCCGAAGTGCTCGGCGGCGCCGAGGACCCCGTGCATGACGGCGGTCCGGTCGACGCAGACCAGGACGAGCGGCGGGTCGAGCGAGACCGAGGAGAAGGAGTTGGCGGTCATCCCGTGCGGCATCGCGCCGCCGACGGTCACGATGGTGACGCCGGTCGCGAACGTCCCGAACGCCTCCCGCAGCGCCTTCGCCTCGGTCCCCGCTCCGTCCGGTGCGGCGGTCATGCGACCCTCCCCACCTCTGCGGTCCCGAGCGAGTACGGCTCCAGGGCCCTGAGCAGCGCCTCCGGGACGCGGGACGGCTCGGTGCGGGTGTTCGGGCCGCGCATGCACGCCACCCGCTGCCGCCCCCGCGCCACCAGCGACTCGCCGTGCGGGTCGAGCCGGTAGTAGTCGAAACCGAATTCCAGTTGCGTCTGCGCGAGTTCGATCAGCCGCATCCGGATCGACAATTCGTCGAACGCGGTCAGCTCGGCGAAGAACTCGCAGTCGACCTTCAGCGTGAACAGCTTCAGGTCGTCCTGGAGGTCGGCCAGGACATCCGGCGCCTTGCTCTTGAGGAACAGCTCCCTGCACCGGCCCTGCCAGGACAGGTAGTTGACGTAATAGACGTTGCCGACGAGGTTGGTCTCCTCGAAACCGACCGTGTGCAGGTACTCGTAGTAGTTCGACAATTCAGGACCGCCCTTCGGCGAGAAGTGCGAATGCCACCGGCTCAGGCGCGCCGTGCAGCGTGGTGACGAACGTCGCGACCGCCAGCTCGCCCGAGGCGAGGACGACCCAGCCGGGGCGCCGCGCCGCGCCGAGCGTCAGCGGGGCCGTCGCGGGCAGCCCGTTCTTGGCGAGGCACTCCATCGCCACCCACACGCGGGTGGCCGCGGCCTGCGGGTCCTCGCCGGTCTCCGCCGCGATCAGGTCGCACAGCACCCGGTGGCGGCCGAGGAGGGCGTCCCAGTCGGCGGCCGCGCGCGCGACGACCGGCTCCAGGTCGCAGGCGACCGGGCCGTCCGCGGTGACGGCCATGGTCAGGCCCGCGCCGTGCGAGCACGACACCGGACGCCCGCCGTCGATCTCGGGGCGCCCGTCCGCCCGGTGGCGCAGGGCGACGGTCCGGCCGAGCGCGCGGCCCAGCGCGACCGCCGTCCACTCCCGCCGTTCGCGGACGTCCGCCGGACGCGCGTGCGGCTCGACCGCGACCGCGACCGGACCGCCGAGCAGCTCCTCCGCGGTGCGTTCGAGGAAGGGGCCGAGCAGGGACGGCGCCCACGGCCCGGGGCCGTCGTGCTTGCGGACGGCCTGGAGCCGCAGCCCCTCCCAGCGCTCGACGACCCGCCCGTCCGCGTTGCGGACGGCGACGTCGTAGACATAGCCGTCACCGTCCTGCGAGCGCTCGGTGGCGCAGTACCGGACCTGCTCCAGCCCCCGCAGCGCCTCGCCCGCCGGGTGGATCCGGTCGATCCCGGTCGGCAGCAGCGTCGCGTGCGGGACGCAGACCTGGTTGCCGTGCATCAGCGCGTCCCGCATCCCGGGGTCGCCGAGCAGCAGCCGCTGGGGGAGGTAGGCCGCGAACCAGCCGCCCTCGCCCGCGACCGCCAGGTCGGCGTCGACCCGCCGCGCGGCGAGGTGGTGGTAGCGGCGCAGCCGGTGGAACCGCGCGCCCTGGAACAGCACGTCGCCGTAGAGGCTGCGGGCGGGGTCGATCGGCACCGCGGGCAGGCCGTCCCCGACCTGCTCGGGCGGGCCGTCCGGCGCGGCGGGGCCCGCGTAGCGCAGCCGGGCGTGGAAGTGGTCGGCGGCGAACCCCGTCTCGGCGCTGCGGATGACGACCTCGACGGTGTCCGCGCCGGTGACGACCGCCGCGACCCGGATCGCCGTGCTGCCCTCGGGCGGGACGACGATCGGGCGCGGGAACCGGGCGTCCTCGATGAGCGGCGCCCCGGCGCGGCCGGTGACCGCCGCGGCGACCTGCGCCATCGCCTCCATGCCGAGCACGGCGGGCAGCAGCAGGTTGCCGTCGAGCAGGTGGTCGGCGAGGTAGGGGTCGGTGCCCGCGCTCAGCGTGGTCTCGGCGACCAGCTCGACGCCGTGGTAGCGGACGAGCGGCCGGTCCACGAACCGCAGCAGCGGCAGCTCGGGCTCGTCGTAGCGGACGGTGTCGATCGTCCCGGTGCGCCCGCTGATCACGACGGTGACCGGCGCCTCCGGGTCGGCGAGCAGCCGCCGCATGATCTGGACGCCCTCGTCGGGGTGGATCGCGGTGATCCCGTCGCGGGCCAGCTCCTCGACCACCGACAGCCGCTCGCCCATCCCGACGCCCGACCAGACCGACCACTCCATGCACAGGCAGCGGCAGTCCGGGTGGCGCCCGGCGAACTCCTCGGTGAACGCCGCGAGCCACTCGTTGGCGGTCGCGTAGTGGGCCTCGCCGCGCAGCCCCGCCCGGCCGATGATGCTGCCGAAGGTGACCAGCAGCTTCAGCCCGCCGGTGTCGAGCGCGTCGAGCACCGTCGCCAGGCCGCCGATCTTGGGCGCGAACGTCCGCGCCAGCTCGGCGGTGTCGAGTCCGGCCAGGGACGCGGGCTCGTTGCGGCCCGCGCCGTGCAGCACGGCCGTCACCGGCCCGAGCGCCGCCGTCGTCTCCTCCACCGCGCGGCGGACCTGCTCCGCGTCGGTCACGTCGGCGCGCGCGTACCGGACGGTGACGCCGCGCTCCTCCATCCGCCGCAGGTTCTCGGCCAGCTCCTCGTCGCGCTCCGGGTCGGAGCGTCCGAGGACGGCGAGCCGGGCGCCGCCGTCGAGCGCCATCGTCAGCGCGCACTCGGCGGTGATGCCCTTGCCGCCCCCGGTCACGAGGATCACGTCGTCCGGCCCGAGCGGCTCCCGGCGCGCGGCCGGTTCGACCGGCAGCACCCGCAGCGTCGGCACGCGCCGCGCCCCGGCGGCGTCGTAGTGGGCCTCGCTGAACCCGGTGGTCGCCGCGACCTCGTCCAGCACCCAGCCGATGGCCTCGGGCGTGTCCGGGACGTGCGCGATCGTCACCCTGAGCTGCGGCGCCTCCTGCCGCAGCGTCCTGACCATGCCCGCCGCGCCCCGGTCGCCGTGCTGGACGAGCACGAACCGCTGACCGGAGGGCGCCGTCGCCGCCGCCTTGACCGCGTCCAGAACCGGGCCGAGTGACGCCTCCGCGACGTCCGCCGGGACGCACACCAGGACACCGGACCCGACGCCGCCGCTCTCCAGGGCGTCGCGCAGCGGCCTCGCCAGCTCCGAACCGGCGCCGGTGAGGCTCCACCCGCCGTTCCCCTCGTCGCGGGGCGCGGCGGCCACCGGGATCTCGTCGCGGTCGACGGCGTAGGCCCGCGCCCAGGACGCGGCGCCCTCCACCACCGGCTCGGGCCGCTGCCCGCCGCGCCCGTCGGCGAGCGCGTCCAGCACCTCGGCCAGCTCGCGGATCGTGGCGTTGGCGAAGTTGGTCGGCGCCTGCGCGACCGACAGGCCGAGCGCCTGCGCCGCCTGGTTGAGCACCTGGCCGACGGAGATCGAGCTGAGGTGCAGGCTGTCGAGGAGCTGGCTGTCCTCGTGGACCATCTCCAGCGGCAGCTCGGCGCGCTCGGCCGCGAGCCTGCGCAGCAGCTCCACGCTGGAGGCCGCCTCGGACGCGCCCACGGCCGCGGTCTCGGACGCGGCCGGCGGCGCCTCCGGCCTGACCTCCGCGCCGATCGCCGACTCCGGGGCCTGCTCGCACGGGCTGGCGAAGAAGGAGAACCCGGCGCCGATCTCCAGCGGACGGGTGAAGCGGCCGCGGAACAGCGCGTCGTGCCGGACGGGCGCGCCCGCGACGAACGCGGCGGCCGCGACCCGCAGCAGCCCGGCCAGCGACTCGTCGTCGGTGTCCAGCGCGACGGCGGGGACGTCGGCGATGTCCTGGGTCAGGCCGCTCAGCACCCGCCCGGGGCCGACCTCGATGAACAGGTCGGTCTCCTTCGCGGCGAGCTGGAGCGCCTGCGCGAACAGCACCGGACGGGTGATCTGCTCGCGCAGCAGCCCGTTCACGTCGGTGCCGGGCGGCAGCGCCTCCCCGGTCACCGTGGACACGACCCGGCGCCCGACATCGCTGAAATGTTCGTCTGTGAGCTTGTTGACGAACGCATCAGCGGCCGGAGCGACGAGCGGCGAGTGGAACGCGTGCGAGACCGCCAGTGCCGTCGAGCCGATCCCGGCGGCGGCGGCGCGCTCCCGCACGGCCTCGACCGCCGCGACCGGGCCCGCCACCACCGTCTGCGCGGGGCCGTTGAACCCCGCGATGACCACCTCGGTGCGGTCCAGGAGGCCCGCGACGATCTCGGATGACGCGGCGATCCCCGCCATCGTCCCCGACGCGCTGTGCTCGGTCATCGTCCGCCCGCGCGTCGCCGCCACCTTCAGCAGCGTCGGCTCGTCCATGACCTCGGCCCAGTGCAGCGCGGAGATCTCGCCGAGGCTGTGGCCGACGGCGACGCCCGCCTCCAGCCCGAGCAGCGCCATCGCCCGCAGCCCCGCCATCGAGCCGGTGACGATGCGGGGCTGCGCGAGCGCCGTCGCCGTCATGTCGCCGGTGCCGGGCAGCGCCGCCCGGTCGTAGACCTGCGCGACCTCGGGGAAGCGCCGCCGCAGCGCGCCGCCGCTGGTGCCGCGGCCCGACCCCTGGCCGGGGAACAGGTAGCCGATCCTCGGCGCCTTGGCCGCGTGGCCGAGGAACGCGCGGCCGTCGGGGGCGAGGACGCTGGTCGTCCCCGCGTCCACGGCCTCGACGAGCCCCCGCAGCCGCCGCTCGGCCTCGTCCGGCGAGGACACCACGACGGCGGCCCGGTAGGGGAGGCCCTGGAGGGACCGCTGCGCGGTGGCCGCGAGGTCGCCGAGCTGCGCGTAGGACAGCGCGGGCACCCAGTCGGCGAGTTCGGCGAGGCGCTCGCGGAGCTTCGGCCAGGACGCCGCGTCCAGCAGGATCAGCTCCGCGTCCTGCACGGACGACGCGAGCGGCTCGGCGGCGGGGAACGCCGGGGTCCGGGGGCCGGTGCCCTCCAGGACGATGTGGCTGTTGATCCCGCCGAAGCCCATCGCGGTGACGCCGGCGCGGACGGCCGCGTCCCGCGGCCAGGACTCGGCCTTGCGCAGCGCCCGCAGCCCCGAGCCCTCCTCGGTGATCACCGGGTGGGGGTCGAAGCAGCCGACGGTGGGCGGCAGCACCTGGTGGTGCAGCGCCATGACCGCCTTGATCAGCCCGGCCACGCCCGCCGCCGCCTTGGTGTGCCCGATCATGCCCTTGACCGTGCCGATCACGGCGGACGGCGCCGCCGGGTCGGCCGCGACCCGGGCCTGCGACAGCGCGGACAGCTCGGTCGCGTCGCCGACCGCCGTGCCGGTGCCGTGCCCCTCGAACAGCGGGACGGTCTCGATCCCGAACCCGGCGCGCTCGTAGGCGCGCCGCAGCGCCAGCCGGTAGCCGCTGACCTCGGGACGGGTGATGCTGCCCTTCCCGTCGGAGGAGATGCCCCACCCGGCGATCCGGGCGTAGGGGCGGCGGCCCAGCGCGGCGGCGTCCTCCTCGCGCATCAGCACGACCATGCCGCAGCCCTCGCCGGGCCAGAACCCGTTGGACCCCTGGTCGTAGACGCGCATCTCGCCGCGGGCGAGCGCGCCGGTCTTGGCGAACCCGATGATCTCGAACGGGTCGATCGACAGGTCCACGCCGCCCGCGACCGCGACGTCGAGCTCGCCGTCCACCAGCGCGCGGCACGCCGTCGTCACCGACAGCAGCGACGACGAGCAGGCGCCGTCGACGGTGTACCCGCCGCCCTTGAAGTCGAAGAAGTTGCAGACCCGCCCGGCGATCGTGTTCGACAGCCCGCCCGCGAGCGTGTCCTCGTCGATCGCGGGGAACGGCGCCTTGTAGCGCCCCTCGACCTCGCGCAGGAACTCCCCGATCCGCTCGTCCGGCCAGCCCTCGCCCGACAGCGCGTCGGCGAGCGTCCGCCGGACATAGGGCCAGCGCAGCCGCATCGTGTTGGCCCTGGTGAACTCCCCGGTCAGGGTGTTGCCGACGACGACGCCGGTCCGCTCGCGCGGCAGCCCCTCGCCCTCGGGGAACCCGGCGTCGGCGAGCGCGCGGGTCGCGGTGTCGAGCGCGAGCCAGTGCGTCAGGTCCGTCGACCGGTACGTGCTCCCGGCGATCTTGTAGCCGATCCGGTCGAACTCATAGCCCTCGATGACCGCGGCCATCCGGGCGTAGAACCGGTCGGGGGCGGCGGGGTCGGCGTCCCAGTAGTCCTCCAGCCGCATGCGCTCGTCGGGCAGCTGGCGGAACGCCCGCCGCCCGGCGACGGCGTTCTCCCACAGCTCCTCCGGCGAGGCGGCGTCGGGATAGCGGCACGCCATCCCGACGACCGCGACACCCGTGCTCCGGCCGCCCGTGTTCGTCTCGCCCGTGATCGTCTCGCCCGTGTTCGTCCCGGCGGCCTTCGTCTCCGTCATCGCACACCCCCACGCGCCACCAGGCCGAGCGCGATGTCGCGGCGCCACCGCTCGAAGGCGGGCATCTCGCCGTCACCCGCGTCGGCCGCGGCCTTCCTCGTGTCGTCGCAGATCTGGGCCGCCTCCTCCGGTGACACCCCGCACAGCACCCCGGTGCCGACGGCGGTGTGCTCCACCGAGAGGCCGGCGCGCAGCCGCGCCTTCGCCGCGAACGCCGACCCCTGGGCGACGTTGACGCGGTAGGGCCCGGCGCGCCGCGCGAACTCGCGCAGCTCCTGCTCCCGCGAGCCGCCCGCGTAGGTCGCCGCGAGGCCCGCGCCCGCCCACAGGTCGGCCTGCCGCGACTCGGCGAACCCGTCGATCAGGTCGCACACCACCCGGACGTCGGTGCCGCCCACGAACCACAGCGCCCGCCCGATGCCCTGGTCGATCGCGTGCCGGGCGTACCCGTGCGGGTCGTCGGCGGGCCAGGGGAACCCGGGCTCCTCGTGGTGCTGGTGGACGTAGCGGTCCGTCTTGAAGTAGGCCTGGTGGAAGCCGTAGCCGTCCAGCGCGAGCCAGCGCAGCACCGGGTCCGGAAGCGAGATCTTCGACCAGCGGAACCGGGGCACGCGGGCCATCGCCCAGCCGGCGCCGATGTAGGCCATGTAGATGTGGGCGTTGCCGCGTCCCGCGAGGAACCCCGCGAGCCGGCGGCTGCCGCCGCCCGGGAGCGCGTCCAGGACGGTCAGGCCCATCGCGGCGCCCTCGTAGGCGAAACCGCGGAACCGCACCGGCACCTCCTCCAGCCGCTCCTCGGCCTCGGCGACGGTGCGCGCCTCGACCGCGTGGCCGTATCCCGTGAGGAAGCTCGCCCCGACGTTCTCCAGCAGATCCCGGGACTCCGCGTCTTTCTCATGGAATCCGCGGGTGCGCAGCTTGGTCTCCGAGACGTTCGGGGTGAGAACGCGACGTCTGAGTGACCGCAGGTTACCCGCCAATTTGTCCTCCCGGTTCCACCGAGTGTGGTGCGTCAGCGCAATTAAGGGTCATCGTTTCCGGCGGGCGCGGGCGGCGCCAACTTCCAGCGTGCTACCGGCTCGCCCGGTCATTTCCGCGGCCCGCAGCGCGCGTCCGGAGAAAGGCGCCGGCGGCCGGTGGTGGATGTTCACCACCGGCCGCCGGAAACGCCCCGCGTCAGTGTTGCGTCACTGCCGCGTCAGTGCCGCGCCTGCCGCCGGCGCGCCTGGTAGGCCGCCGTCAGACCGCCGAGCACGAGCAGGATCAGCACCGCGCGGCGGCGCCGCTTGGTGGTCTTCGTGGTGGACGAGGCGTCGGAGAGCGCAGCGCTCATGGCGATCGGTCCCTTCTCGGATGCGGCGCACGGAATCGGGCACGACGAAGCAGTTGTGACCCGCTCTGGATTCCGCCGCCGCACTTTGGTGACAATCTGCGACGAGCCTAATCAGCGGGGCGCCGCCGCGGCCCACTCTCATAGTGCGGAGCAGGTGGTGAGAAGGGTGTCATTCGGCGCCGAACACGGCGGTGGCGAGCGTGTCGGCGAACGCGTGCGGCTGCGTCACGTAACCGAGGTGCCCGCCAGGGAAGTCCACCACCTCAAGGCCCAACCGCTCGGCCAGCGCGACATTGGGGCGGTAGTTGACGTCCTCGCGCGAAGCGGTGCCCCCGGCCAGGACGAGGCGGTCGGCGACCGGCCGCAGCGCCTCCACGTCCAGCGTGTAGTTGGGATAGCTGCGCAGCTCGTGCTCGAACCAGAAGACCTGGTTCACGCGGAGCCGGTCCAGCATTTCCTTGAGCTTGTCGGGCGGCAGTTCCATGCCCTTCGGCGGACGGGTCTCGCCGAGCCCCATCCGGTCCTTGAAGAGGGTCTTCGCCTCGTCCACGCCCGAGTTCCGGTAAAGGTCGTACAGCTCGTCGTAGAAGGCGGTCAGCTCGTCGGCGTCGGGGAGGAGGCTGGTCAGCGGCGGTTCGTGCGACACGAGCGTCCGCACCCGGTCCGGATACCGCGCGAGCAGCGCGAGCCCGGTGATGGCGCCCGAGCAGGTGCCGAGCACGTGCGCGGGCCCGCCGACGAGATGGTCGATCAGGGCGCGGGCGTCCCGCGCGTCCACCTCGACGCGCTCCCCGTCGGGCACGTCCTCGTGCTGCGGGCTGCGGGAGAAGCCGCGCCGGTCGTAGGTGATGACCGTGCAGCGCTCGGCGAGAAGGTCGGCCATGGGCCCGAACGGGGCCGCGTCGCCGTTCCCCGTCGAGATCACCAGAAGGGCCGGCCCGGCGCCCCTGACTTCGTAGTAAAGATGGGCGCCGGTAACGCCCAGCATGCCGCTGGTAGGAGTGTGCGTGCGCACGTCAGCCCGCCCTTCCTGAGGGATTCAGTCGCAGGGTAAAGGCGGGGGGCACCGCCCCGGCATCTTCGGATGTGCCGCGTCGAGCGGGGTTTTCGGCGCCATATCGAGCAGGGCATTCGCGGAGATGCCGCGCGCCCGGCGCCGTGGAAACGTTCGATCACGGGCGCCACACCGTGGCCCCCCTCTTTCATTGCGAGGACTTCGTGGCACGAGCGACCGGTTTCGACGTGGAACGGCTGCGCGCCGACTTCCCGATCCTGCGGCGGCGCGTGAACGGGCGCCGCCTCGTCTACCTCGACTCGGCGAACACCTCCCAGACACCCCTGCCCGTCCTGGAGGCGATGCGGCGGCACCACGAGCGGCACACCTCGAACGTGGGCCGCTCGGTGCACACGCTCGCGCTGGAGGCGACCGCGGCCTACGAGGGCGCCCGCGCGAAGGTGGCCGCGTTCGTCGGCGCCGCCGCGCCGGGCGAGGTGGTGTTCACCAAGAACTCCACCGAGGCGATCAACCTGGTCGCGCACGCGTTCGCGAGCCGGCCCGTCGCGGGGTACGACGACCCGCGCTTCCGGCTCGGACCGGGCGACGAGATCCTGGTCACGGAGATGGAGCACCACTCCAACCTGATCCCGTGGCAGCTCCTCAGCGACCGCACGGGCGCGGAGCTGCGCTGGCTCCCGCTCACCGCCGACGGCCTCCTCGACCTGAGCGACCTGGACCGCCACCTCAACGAGCGCACGAGGCTGGTGTCGTTCGTCCACGTGTCGAACATCCTCGGCACGGTGAACCCGGTCGAGCCGATCCTGCGCCGGGCCCGGGAGGTCGGGGCGCTGGTGATGCTGGACGCCTCGCAGTCCGTCCCGCACATGCCGGTGGACGCGGCGGCGCTCGGCGTCGACTTCCTCGCCTTCACCGGCCACAAGATGTGCGGGCCCACCGGGATCGGGGCGCTGTGGGCGCGGCGGGAGCTGCTGGAGGCGATGCCGCCGTTCCTCGGCGGCGGCTCGATGATCGACGCGGTGGAGATGACCGGCGCGACCTACGCGCCGCCGCCCGCGCGCTTCGAGGCCGGGACGCCGCCGATCGTGCAGGCCGTGGGCCTCGGCGCCGCCGTGGACTACCTGTCGGCCCTCGGCATGGACACCGTCCGCGCGCACGGCCAGGCCCTCACCGCCTACGCGCTGGAGGCGCTGTCGGCGATCCCCGGCGTGCGCGTGTTCGGCCCGGCCGACGCGGCGCTGCGGGGCGGCCTCGTGTCGTTCGCGCTCGACGGCGTGAAACCCGACGACGTCGGCGAGGTGCTGGACGGCGAGGGCGTCCAGGTGCGGGTGGGCCGGCACTGCTGCGCCCCGGCCTGCACCCGCTACGGCGTGCCCTCGATGGCCCGAGCCTCGTTTCATATCTACACGACCACCGCCGAGGTGGACGCGCTCGCCGCCGCCGTGGACAAGGCGCGCGGCACCGCATGAGCCGACGGGTACCCGGTTCTCTCGGCCCCGGGTACCCGTCCCTCATCTCCCGCTCAGTCGACGGTGACCGTCGGGACGTACCGGATCCAGCGCCCGCCCGAGTGCCGGAACCCCTGCTCCTTCGCCATGATCTCCTCGGCGTGGTTCCAGGCGAACAGCAGCGCGTAGTCGGGGTAGGGGTCGCTGAACGCCTCGGGCGGCCGCACCGGCAGATGCGAGCCGGGCACGAGCCTGCCCTGCTTGTCCGGTGTCGAGTCGCACACGAACGGGACGAGGTCGGTGCCGATCCCGCAGAAGTTCGTGATCGTCGTGGCCTTGCCGGGCGCGCCGTACCCGACGACCCGCTTGCCGTCCGCGCGCAGCTCCCGCAGCAGCGCCAGCAGGTCGTCCCGCACCTGCCGGACGTTGTCGCCGAACCGGCGCAGCGCCTCCGGCGAGGACAGGCCGCGCTCGCGCTCCTCGGCGAGGAACCGCCGCACGGACCCGCCGACCGGCCGCTCGCCGGCCCGCGCCACCGTGTACCTGATCTCCCCGCCGTGCAGCGGGATCGGCTCGGCCTCGACCAGCTCGAACCCGAACCGCTCCGCCATCGCGGCGACCGAGGTCACGCTGAAGTAGAAGACGTGCTCGTCGTAGATCTGGTCGAAGGCGCCCTGCTCAAGCACGGTCCCGAGGTAGGGCTCCTCGAACACGAACACCCCGCCCGGCGCCAGCAGCGCGCCGACGCCGCGGAACACCGAGCGGATGTGCGCGATGTGGCAGATCGTGTTGGCGCCGAACACGACCTTCGCCGGGCCGTGCTCGGCGCGGACCGCCGCCGCCGTCTCCTCGTCGAAGAACGCGTTGAGGACGCTGACGCCCTTCGCGCGCGCCTCGTCCGCGACGTTCGCCGACGGCTCGACGCCGAGGTGCGCGACGCCCGCGTCCGCCACGGTCGAGAGCATCACGCCGTCGTTGCAGCCGATCTCGACGATGAACGCGCCGGGTCCGGTCAGCTCGTCGCGCAGGAAGCGGCGCGCGTCCTCCTCGAAATGCCGCCGGTGCCCCTTCGAACCCGACGCCCGGTACCGGTACCCCTCGTGGTACCGGACGGTCTGCGGCACCTCCTCCAGCAACTGCACCATCGAGCACCGCCCGCACGCCCCCGCGGCGAGCCGGAACAGGAACTCCCCGCCGACCTGCTCGGGCAGCGGGAAGGCGTTGGCCGACGGCTGCCGTCCGAGGTCGATGAACTCCTCGACCACGCCGCCGCACACTCTGCATTCGCCGTTCATGATCCGGGCCTCCAGCGGGCGGTCAGTAGGTGACGACGGCGCGGAACCGCACCTCGCCCTTGGCGACACGGTCGAACGCGTCCGCGACGCGTGCGTTGTCGTAGACCTCGACGCGCGGCGTGACCCTGCCCGACGCGACGATCGACAGCGCCTCGCGCAGGACGTCGGGCCCCTCGTGGGTGGCGCCGAGCACCTGCTGCCCGAGCGCGAAGAACGGCCGGGCCATGTCGGGGGCGATGGTGAAGGGCGCGAGCCCGTCGATGCCCGCCATCACGATCCGCCCGCCCGGCCGCAGCCCCCGCATCGCCTCGGACGCGGCGGTCGAGGACGGCGCGGTCACCACGATCACGTCGGCGCCGCCCGCCGCCTCCAGCTGCTCGCCGCCGGCGACGATCAGGTCGGCGCCGAGTTCCCGGACGACCGCGTGCTTGTCGGGGGACCGCGTCACCGCGATCGTCTCGTGCCCCGCGGCGGCGGCGAACTGGAGCGCCAGGTGCCCGAGCCCGCCGATGCCGAGCACCGCGACCCGCTCGTAGGGCTTCGGCGCGGCCTTGCTCAGCGCGCCCCACGCCGTGTACCCCGCGCACAGCACCGGCGCGGCCAGCTCGTAGTCCAGCCCGTCCGGCAGCATGACGGCGCTCGCGGCGGGCGCCACCACGTACTCGGCGTGCCCGCCGGGGACGGTGATCCCCGTCATCCGGGGCGCCGGGCACGCGAACGCCGCGTGCCCCGAGAGCGGCCTGTTCTGGACGCAGTAGGCGCAGCGCCCGCACGTCCCCTGGATCCAGGGGATGCCCACGCGGTCACCGGCGTCGTGCGAGACGACCCCGGCACCGGCCTGGACGACCTCGCCGACCGCCTCGTGCCCGGCGATCGCGGGGGAGAACGGGGGGAAGGGGATGATGCCGCGCGTCGCGAGCACATCGTTGAAGCAGATGCCCGAGGCGTGCACCCTGACCAGCACCTCGCCGGGCCCCGGCTCCGGCGTGGGAACGTCCTGGATCCGCCACGCGGCGTTGACTTCGGGAATGACGGCTGCCTTCATGAGATCGACCACCTAGAGGTAGGAGTGGGCGGGCGGAACGACGGACGGGGAGCCGGCCCGCCGTCACGGGCGCGGCTCCACCGTCACGGAGATGCGGTCAGCGGGAGTCGAGGCGTCCGGCCTCGACGTCGAGGCGGCCGAGCACCTCGGTGATCGCGGCGGTCGTCCGCTCGGCCTCGGCGCGCGTGAACACCAGCGGCGGCGACAGCACCAGCGTGGGCCCGTAGTTGCGGGTGATCACGCCGTGCGTCTCATAGATGTCGTCGGCGACCTCAAGGGCGAGCTCCATCGACAGCGGCTCGCGCGTCTCCTTGTTCACCACCAGCTCGATCCCGGCCATCGCGCCCTCGACCCGGACGTCGCCGACCGACGGCAGCCCGGCGGCGGTGACGAGCCCGCCGCGGAACCACTCGCCGATCTCCAGGGACCGCGCGAGCAGCCCCTCCTTCTCGATGACCTCCAGGTTGGCCAGCGCGACGGCCGCGCTGACCGGGTGCCCCGAGTAGGTGTAGCCGTGGAAGAAGTTGCGGTCCCCGCCGGCGACGGCCTCGGCGATCTCGTCCCGCATCAGCACCGCGCCCATCGGGACGTAGCCGCTGGTCAGCCCCTTCGCGGTCGTGATGATGTCGGGGTCCATGCCGCGCGGCGCCGAGTCGAACCAGGTGCCGATCCGGCCGTAGCCGGTGATGACCTCGTCGGCGATCAGCAGGATGCCGTGCGAGCGCAGCAGCTCCCGCACGCGCGGCCAGTAGTCGGCGGGCGGGGCGATGACGCCGCCGCCGCCCAGCACCGGCTCGCCGACCATCGCCGCGATGTTGCGCGCGCCGAGCCGCTCGATCGTCTCCGACAGCTCGTTCAGCAGGAAGTCGGTCGGGTCCTGGCCGCCGTAGAACTCCGCCCGGTACGGGTAGGGCGGCAGCACCTTCTCCACATGCGGCAGGTTCGGGCCGACGGCGACCTGCATGTCCGGGATGCCGGTGGCGGTGCCGCTGCCGTAGGTCGCGCCGTGGTAGCCGTAGTGCCGCGCGATGATCCAGTTGCGGTCGGTCTCGCCCCGGTGGTGGTGGTAGAGGCGGGCCAGCTTCAGCGCCGTGTCGACGCCCTCCGACCCGCCGCAGGTGAAGTACGCGCGGTTGATGTCGCCCGGCGCGAGCGCGGCGAGGCGCTCGGCGAGCAGCGCGGCCTGGTCGCTGCCGTACTCGAAGAAGCTGGTGAAGTGCGCCAGCTCGGAGATCTGCCGGGCCGCCGCTTCGGCCAGCTCCCGGCGGCCGTGGCCGACCTGCGCCACCCAGATGCCGCCCCCGAGGGCATCCAGGAACTCGCGGCCCGCCGCGTCCCACACCGTGCTGCCCTCGCCGCGGACCATGACGCGCCGCTCCCGGCGGTGCCCCCGCTCGTGCGAATGCAGGACATGGCGCCGGTCGAGGTCTTCGAGGATGGCCGCCGAGCGCGTCGAACGGGTCGAGGAGATCGTCACCTTCGCTCCTAGTCTCGGTGGGTTTTCCCAGACGATCGCAGCGGCGCGCGGGGCGGACCATCTTCCAGGGTGCGCTGCCCTTTCCGGCTGGACGGCGCCCCCGAGCGCATTCGGGAGGATGCCGGGCCCGGCCGGCGGCTGGCAGCGTCAGGGCGTCGTCGTTCGTCGGGGTCGTGCGAGGAGGATGCGATGTTGGCCAGGGATGTGGTGGGTCAGGAGGAGTTGGTCGGGCGTGCCGGGGAGGCGGCGCGTGCGGCGGGTGCGTTTGTGGGGTGGTCGGATCGGCATGGCCGGTTGGCCGATGAGCAGATCGGGTTGCTGGCGGAGGCGGGGGTGTTCAGGTTGCGTGTCCCGGCCCGGTTCGGGGGTTTCGAGGCCGATACCTCGACGTTGGTGCGGGTGGGTGCGGAGTTGGGGGCGGTGGATGGGTCGTTGGGGTGGACGGCGCAGGTGTATTGGATTCCGACGTG
>NZ_WOFH01000013.1 GCF_009733595.1 Actinomadura litoris
CAACGGCTCGATCCGCGCCCAGGCGGCATCGGTGAGCTCATGACGACGCACCATGTCCACCATCACAACCCAGGACACAGATCAGCCTCAGCCAAACACCCAGATCCACCGGACAGGACCTAGGGCTCGCGGCTCCGCGGCCGCGGCAGTCGGCGCCCCGGGGTGGGCGTGGCGAGGCGCGCCGACCTACGATGACCCGATGACCCACAACCTGCTCGGCGGCGTGCCTCCGACCGAACTGCCGGACAACGCCGAGGCCCGGGAGGCCCTGGCGAACGACGTCGACCCGTTCGAGGTGGCCGCGCGCCACCCGGACTACCCGGGGGCCTGGGCCGAACTGGCCGACCGCGCCTTCGCCAGGGGCGGTGTGATCGACTCCTACGCCTTCGCGCGCACCGGCTACCACCGGGGCCTCGACCAGCTCCGCCGCGCCGGCTGGCGCGGGCAGGGGCCCGTCCCGTGGGAGCACGAGCCCAACCGGGGCTTCCTGCGCGCCCTGCACGCCCTCGGCCGCGCCGCCGCCGCGATCGGCGAGGACGACGAGGCCGAGCGCTGCCGCACGTTCCTGAGCGACAGCAGCCCCACGGCGGCCGACGTCCTCGGCGGCTGATCAGCACCGCTGATCGTTTTCGCGGGGCCCACCCCCGGACGGCGTGCGTTTTCCTCTAGGTCCAGGTACGGGTACGCTTTGATCGCAAGAGGCCCCTTCGCTCTTGCGGCGACCGGGGCCTTCGTCGTGGGAAGGGAACAGCGGCATGCCGGCCATCGTTCTTGTCGGAGCCCAATGGGGAGATGAGGGCAAGGGCAAGGCCACCGACTTGCTGGGCGGGGACGTCGACTACGTCGTCCGCTACCAGGGTGGCAACAACGCCGGCCACACGGTGGTCATCGGCGACAAGAGCTACGCGCTGCACCTGCTGCCGTCCGGGGTGCTCTCCCCCGACGTGGTCCCCGTGATCGGCAACGGCGTCGTGATCGACCCGGCCGTGCTGCTCCAGGAGATCGACGGGCTGCGGGACCGCGGGATCACCTGCGAACGGCTGCTGATCTCGGGGAACGCGCACCTGATCATGCCCCACCACCGGGCCCTGGACAAGGTCACCGAGCGCTACCTCGGCAAGGCCAGGATCGGCACGACCGGGCGCGGCATCGGCCCCGCCTACGCCGACAAGATCAACCGGATGGGCATCCGCGTCCAGGACCTGTTCGACCCGAACATCCTGAACCAGAAGCTCGACCTGTCGCTGCGCGAGAAGAACCAGGTCCTGACGAAGGTCTACAACCGGCGCCGGATCGAGACGGGCCCGATCGTCCAGGAGTACCTGGCCTACGGGGAGCGGCTGCGGCCGTTCGTCGCCGACACCTCGCTCGTGCTGAACAAGGCCCTGGAGGACGACAAGGTCGTCCTGCTGGAGGGCGCCCAGGGCACCCTGCTCGACCTCGACCACGGCACCTACCCGTTCGTCACCTCCTCCAGCCCGACGGCGGGCGGGGCGTGCGCGGGCTCGGGCATCGGCCCCACCCGGATCAGCCGCGTGATCGGGATCCTGAAGGCCTACACGACCCGCGTCGGCTCCGGCCCCTTCCCCACCGAGCTGCTGGACGAGCAGGGCGAGTTCCTGCGCACGACCGGCGGCGAGTACGGCGTCACCACCGGCCGCGACCGCCGCTGCGGCTGGTTCGACGCGGTGATCGCCCGCTACGCCACCCGGGTCAACGGGATCACCGACTACTTCCTCACCAAGCTGGACGTCCTGTCCGGCCTGGAGCGCGTCCCGGTCTGCGTCGCCTACGAGATCGACGGCGAGCGGGTCGAGGAGATGCCGACCACGCAGACCGACTTCCACCACGCCAAGCCCGTCCTGGAGCACCTGGACGGGTGGAAGGAGGACATCACGGCCGCGAAGACGTTCGACGACCTGCCGAAGAACGCGCAGGCCTACGTCCGGACGCTGGAGGAGATGTCGGGCGCCCAGATCTCCGCGATCGGCGTCGGGCCCGGCCGCGAGCAGACGCTGTCGCTGCGTCCCCTCATCTGACTGGCGCCTTTACCCCATGTCCACCAGGGCCCGAGGCGCCGGCGCTAGCGTGCGGTGACGTGACGCGAACCGTCGAGGTCCACGGCCACCGGGGGGCGCGGGGGCTTCGTCCGGAGAACACCCTCCCCGGCTTCGCCCACGCGCTCGCGCTGGGCGTGGACGCCGTCGAGCTCGACGTCGGCCTCACCTCGGACGGCGCGGTCGTCCTCGTCCACGACCAGGTCCTCTCGCCGGTGACCCTGTCCGACACGAGGCCGGCGCGTCCCGGTGACCCGGCGTTCCCCTATGTCGGCAAGGCGGTCGGGGACCTCACGCTGGAGCAGCTCAAGACCGTGGACGCGGGCGTCCGGCGACGCGACGACGCGTTCACGGCGACGCAGCTCCCGCTGCCGGGCACCCCGGTCCCGACGCTCGCCGAGACGTGCGCGCTGCTGGCGCCGTCCGAGGTGCGGCTGTCGGTGGAGCTGAAGACCGACCCCACCTGGCCCGGCGAAGACATCGCCCTGTTCGTGTCGGCCGTCGCGTCCGTGTTGGAGGGGGCGGGGGTGACCCGTAGGAGCCGTCTGCTGGCCTTCGACTGGCGCGTCCTCGCGGAGGCCCACCGCCACCCGGCGCTCGGCCGCGTGGCACTGGTCGAGCGCAAGACGCTCGTCCCGGGCACCGCGTGGCTCGCCGGACTCGCGCCGGACGACCCGGTCGCCGCCGCCACGGCGATCGGCGCGACCGCACTGTCGCCCGAACACACGCTGATCACCCCGGCCCTGGTCGATGACGCCCACGCCGCCGCGCTCCCCGTCATCGCGTGGACGGTCAACGAGCCCGAGGACATGTCGCGCCTGACCAAATACGGCGTGGACGCGCTCGTCACCGACTACCCGGACCTGGCGTTGGCCGTCCGCGCCTAGAGAGCCGCCTCAGCCACCGCGCGGGCGCGTAGCTGAGCGGTGGGGCGAAGCCGGAGGCGAGCCCCACCGGGAAGATCGCGAAGCGATGCCGCGCCCGCCAAGGCACGGTCACCGCCCGAGCCGCCAGGCGAGGGCGGTGGGCCGGGACTTCATGAACACAGCCGCCAGGCGAGTGCCTTGGGCCGGGACTTGAATAGTCACAGCCAGCCGTTGCGGCGGAAGCCTCGGTAGAGGGAGAGACAGGCCAGGCCGATGACGGCGAGGATCAGCGGGTAGCCGTAGCGCCACTGCGTCTCGGGCATGAAGTCGAAGTTCATCCCGTAGACCCCGGCGATGGCCGTCGGGACCATGAAGATCGCGCCCCAGGCGGAGATCTTGCGCATGTCCTGGTTGTCGGCGACGGTCACCTGTGTCATGTGGGCCTGGAGTATGGGGTTCAGCAGCTCGTCGTAGGACTCGACCTGCTCGCGGACGCGGGTGAGGTGGTCCTCGACGTCCCGGAGGTACTCCTTGATCTCGGCGGGCACGAAGCGGCGGCCCGACAGGTTGCGCAGCGGGCCGGCGAGCGGGCCGACGGCGCGCTTGAGCTGGATGACCTCGCGCTTGAGGCGGTAGATGCGGCGGGACTCGTCGGTGCGCTCGGGGGAGAAGACGGCCTCCTCGACCTCGTCGATGTCCTCCTGGACGGCGTCGGCGACGCAGACGTAGCCGTCCACCACGCGGTCGGCGACGGCGTGCAGGACGGCCGCCGGGCCCTTGCCGAGGCGGGCCGGGTCGCGCTCCAACTGCTCGCGGACGGGCCCGAGGGCCCCGTGCGCGCCGTGCCGGACGGTGACGACGAAGTCCGGCCCGCAGAAGATCATGATCTCGCCGGTCTCGACGACCTCCGCGCCGCCCGGCCCGCTCGCGACGTAGCCGACGGTCTTCATCACGACGAAGTGCACGTCGTCATAGCGCTCCAGCTTGGGCCGCTGGTGGGCGTGGATCGCGTCCTCGACGGCGAGCGGGTGCAGGCCGAAGACCTCGGCCAGCTCGGCCAGCTCGGTCGCGGACGGCTCGTGGAGCCCGACCCAGACGAAGCCCGCGGAGTCGCCGTCGGCGGTGAGGCGGCCGTCGCGGATGAGGCGCACCGCGTCCTCGACGGTCGCCGTGGAGGCGCGGTGCCCGTCGATGTAGGCGGCCCAGTCGATGACGGCGGAGTCGCGGGGGCGGATCGGCGCGGCGGTGGGGCGCCCGCGCGTCTTGAACAAGCCGCTGGGGCGGACTCTGGTCATGGCCATGAGGTGCTCCTAACCCTCCGGCCACACGCGTAACGCGCGCGCTCGACCCGGGCTGGATCAGCTCAGGGAACGCACGCGGGCGACGGCCGGACGCCAGATGGAGGCGGACGGATGGACAGTCCTGCTCGGACTGTGAGGGTTTTCCGGCGAACCGCAAGGATCACCAGGACTCATCCCGACCACCTCCTTCCGCACCTTCGACAGCGGGCGTCAAGCCCGTCGCAGCTTACCAGCCGATATTTAGGACGCCGGGCGCAATGCGAAGGTTCACCCGTGACCCGTGTGACGGCCGCCTCACCGTCACGCGCCCGCCCCGCGCCCGGACGCGGGGCGGCGCGGGGCGCGGGACGCGGGCGGGGGGCGGGACCACTAAGCTCGCGTGACGTGCGAGTACTCGTCCTTGGATCGGGTGGCCGCGAGCACGCGCTCGCCCGCGCCCTGCACCGCGACCCAGCCGTCAGCGCCCTCCACTGCGCCCCGGGCAACCCGGGCACGGCGGCGATCGCGGACAACCACCAGCTCGACCCCACCGACCCCGTCGCCGTGACCGAGCTGGCCGGGCGGCTCAGCATCGAACTCGTCGTCGTCGGCCCCGAGGTGGTGCTGATGGCGGGGGTCGGCGACGCGCTGCGCGCGGCCGGCATCCCCTGCTTCGGGCCCGACCGCGCCGCCGCCCGCATCGAGGGGTCCAAGGCGTTCGCGAAGGAGGTCATGGCGGCGGCGGGCGTCCCGACCGCCGACGCGCGCGTCTGCGAGACGACCGCGCAGGTCGAGGCGGCGCTGGACGCGTTCGGCCCGCCCTACGTGGTGAAGGACGACGGGCTCGCCGCCGGCAAGGGCGTGGTGGTCACCGACGACCGGGCGGCCGCCGCCGCGCACGCCGCGTCCTGCGACCGCGTGGTCGTCGAGGAGTTCCTGGACGGCCCGGAGGTGTCGCTGTTCGCGCTGTGCGACGGGGTGCACGCCGTCCCGCTGCTGCCCGCGCAGGACTTCAAGCGCGCCTACAACGGGAACGAGGGCCCCAATACGGGTGGGATGGGCGCCTACACACCGCTCCCCTGGGCGCCCGACGGCCTCGTGGAGGAGATCATGGCGACGGTCGTCCAGCCGACCGTCGACGAGCTGCGCGGCCGCGAGACGCCCTACGTCGGCGTCCTGTACGCGGGTCTGGCGCTGACGTCCCGGGGCCTGCGCGTGATCGAGTTCAACGCCCGGTTCGGCGACCCGGAGGTGCAGGTCGTCCTGGACAGGCTGGCCACGCCGCTCGCGACGCTCCTCCAGGCGTGCGCGATCGGCGGGCTCGACCCGGCGCTGCGTCCCGAGTGGCGGCCGGGCGCGGCCGTCACGGTCGTGGTGGCCGCCGAGGGCTACCCGTCCGCGCCGGTCAAGGGCGACGAGATCACGGGGCTGGCCGAGGCGAACGTGGTCGAGGGCGCCTACGTGCTGCACGCGGGCACCGGCCGCGACGCCGAGGGGCGGCTCGTCGCCTCCGGCGGCCGCGTCCTCGACGTGGTCGGCTCCGGGCCGGACCTGGCCACCGCCCGCGCGGCGGCCTACGACGCCGTCGCCGAGATCTCGCTGCGCGGCTCCCACCACCGCACCGACATCGCGCTGGAGGCCGCCGAGCCGGCCGGCCGGGCCGGCTGAGACCCGGGCGCTCGGGCACGGCGGGCGACCTGGGACAATCGTCGGGTGATCGAGAGGTACACGCTTCCGGAGATGGGCCGCGTCTGGAGTGACGCGCACAAATACGAGCTGTGGTGCCAGGTGGAGGTCCTCGTCGTCGAGGCCCACGCCGAGGCGGGCACCATCCCGCCGGAGGTGGTCGAGCCGGTCCGCAAGGCGCCGCCGCCGACGCCGGAGGCGGTGCACGCGATCGAGGCGGTCACCCAGCACGACGTGATCGCCTTCCTGTCGGCGTGGGCCGACAACACCGAGCCGCGCGAGGCGGCCCGGTACGTCCACTTCGGCATGACCTCCTCGGACCTGCTCGACACCGCGCTCGCGCTCCAACTCGTCGAGGCCACCGACATCCTGCTCGCCAAGGCCGACACGCTCGTCGCGACCCTGCGCGACCACGCGCTCGCGCACCGGGCGACGCTGCGGGTGGGGCGCACGCACGGCATCCACGGCGAGCCCGACGTGTGGGGCCACCGCGTCGCCGACTTCGCGTTCGCCATGGCCCGCTCCCGCGACCGCCTGCGCCGCGCCCGCGAGGCCGTCGGCGTGATGGCCATCTCCGGCGCCGTCGGCACCTACTCCAACATCGACCCGGCCGTCGAGCTGCACGTCGCGCGCAAGCTCGGGCTGAAGAGCGCGGACGTCTCGACGCAGGTCGTGATCCGCGACGGGATCAGCGAGTGGGTCTCGGCCCTGGCGATCATGGCGACGGTGTGCGAGGCGGTCGCGCTGGAGGTGCGGCACGGCCAGCGGACCGAGGTCCGCGAGCTGTGGGAGCCGTTCGGCAAGGGCCAGAAGGGCTCGTCGGCGATGCCGCACAAGAAGAACCCGATCATCTCCGAGCGGCTCGCGGGGATGGCGCGGATCGTCCGCGCGCAGGTCGTCCCGGTGCTGGAGGGCATCCCGCTCTGGCACGAGCGCGACATCTCGCACTCCTCGACGGAGCGGATCGCGCTCCCGGACGCCTCGATCGCGCTCGACTACATGCTGAACCTCACGAACCGGCTCATGTCCGGCCTGGTCGTGGACGAGGCGCGGATGCGGGCCAACCTCGACTCGACCGGCGGCCTGATCTACACCTCGACCGTCCTGCTGGAGCTGGTCGAGGCGGGCATGTCGCGCGACGACGAGGCGTACCCGCTCGTCCAGAAGGCCGCGATGGAGACCTGGGAGACCGGCGTCCCCTTCCGCGACACGCTGCGCACGCACGCCGCCGCGGCGGGCCTCACGCTGGACGAGGCGCGCCTGGACGCCGTCTGCCGCCCCGAGCGCTTCGTCGAGCGCCTGTCCCCCGTCTTCGACCGCCTCTCCGCCCTCGCCTGACCCCGCCCGGCGGGATGATCGGGACGGGCGGGGACGTTCGACACGGATGCAACGACCACTGGAGGGGACCTTGCCGGCGACGCTGACCGAACTGAACGTGTATCCGCTCAAGAGCGGCCGCGGCACATCACTGGAGCGTGCCGAGCTGACGGACCGCGGGGTGCGGTACGACCGCGAGTTCATGCTCGTCACGCCCGACGGCCGCTTCATGTCGCAGCGGACCACCGCGTCGATGGCGTTGATGCGGCCGGCCTACAACGGCGAGGTCCTGTCGGTGGACGCGCCGGGCATGGAGACGCTCGTCCACAAGGCGGCGGACGACGGCGACGTCCTGGACGTGACCGTGCACCGGTACGAGTGCCAGGGCGTCGACCAGGGGGACGAGGCCGCCGCCTGGTTCTCCTCGTTTCTGGGGCGCGACTGCCGGCTGGTGCGCTTCACCGGCAGTCGCGCCACGGGGCGGGGCGGCGGCGTGCTGATGTTCGCCGACGCCTACCCGCTGCTGCTCATCTCCGCCGAGTCGCTCGCCGAGCTGAACGGGCGGCTGGACGAGCCGCTCCCGATGAACCGGTTCCGGCCGAGCATGGTCGTGGAGGGGCTCGGCGCGTTCGGCGAGGACGAGGTCCGGCTGCTGCGCGTCGGCGAGACGGTGGTCGAGCTGGTGAAGGCGCGCGGGCGCTGCGTCGTCACCACCACCGACCAGGACACCGCCGAGCGCGGCCGGGAGCCGCTGCGGACCCTCGCGTCCTACCGCACCCGGGACCAGGAGATCGTGTTCGGGCAGGACGCGATCCCCCGCACGGTCGGCGCGCTCGCGGTCGGCGACCCGGTCGAGATCCTGGAGTACAAGTGAAGCACCTGCACAGCGGCAAGGTCCGGGACCTGTACGAGCTGCCAGGCGGCGAGCTGCTCATGGTCGCCCGCGACACCATCTCGGCGTTCGACCACGTCCTGGACACCCCGGTCCCGGACAAGGGCCGCATCCTGACCCAGCTGTCGCTGTGGTGGTTCGAGCAGCTCGCGGACCTGCTGCCCAACCACGTCATCTCGACGGACCTGCCGGACGGCGCGCCCGCCGAATGGGCCGGCCGGTCGGTCGTCGCGCGCCGCCTCGACATGGTCAAGGTCGAGTGCGTCGCGCGCGGCCACCTCACCGGCTCGGGCCTCAAGGACTACCAGGCGACGGGGACGGTCTGCGGCGTGCCGCTGCCGCCCGGCCTCGTGGACGGCTCCGCGCTGCCCGAGCCGATCTTCACCCCGACCACCAAGGCGCCGGTCGGCGAGCACGACGAGCCGATGACGTTCGAGCAGGTCGAGCAGGCCGTCGGCGCGGGCGTCGCGGCCCGCGTCCGCGAGCTGACGCTCGCGGTCTTCCGGCGCGGCGCCGAACTCGGCCGCGAGCGCGGCATCATCGTCGCCGACACCAAGATCGAGCTGGGCTGGGCGCCGGACGGCGAACTCGTGCTCGCCGACGAGGTCCTGACGCCCGACTCGTCCCGCTTCTGGCCGCTGGACGGGTGGGAGCCCGGCCACGCGCAGCCGTCCTTCGACAAGCAGTTCGTCCGCGACTGGCTGCTGTCGCCCGCGTCGGGCTGGGACCGTGCCTCCGGCGCGGCGCCGCCGCCGCTGCCGCCCGAGATCATCGAGCGCACCCGCGCCAAGTACGTGGAGGCCTACGAACGGCTGACCGGCCGCGCCTTCGCCTGAGCGGCGCGGGCGGCTAGCCGACCACCTCGCCGGTCTCGTTGCCGTAGCGGTCGCGCATGGCGGTGGGGACGATCTCGACGGTGAGGCCGGGCAGGGACGCCACCGCCATGCTCCCGGCGGTGGGGCGCAGCGTCGCGGTGAGGTCGTCGAGGGCGGACGGCGGGACGTGCACCTCCAGCACGCCCTCGCCCGGCTGCTCCACGGCGAACGCGTCGGCCGGGCGGAACGCGAGCACGGTGTCCTCGGTCTGGAGGAGCAGTTCGCGGCCGAAGGGCAGGCGTCCGCGCAGCGACTCGGCGACCGCCGTCGCCTGGAGCGCGCCGAGGCGGAGCGTGGTGGCTCCGGCGTCGCGCTCCCAATGCGCGGTGGTCACGTACAGGAGGCCGCTGTTGGAGCCGTCCCGCGCGATCCCCTCCCGGACGGCTCGCGCCAGCTCCGGTGCGGCGAGCAGCGAGCGGCGGTCGACGTCGGTGACGAACAGCGGCAGGTGGGGCGCGAGCGCGTCCATGAAGGCCCCGGCATTCCACTGCCGGACCGCCTCGTACTCCTCGGTCGCGAGCCCGACGACCTGCAAGAACTTGACGCTGCCGTGCGGGGTGGCGATCTCGCCCAGCTCCGGGTCGAGGACGAAGCCGACGGCGCGGATGTCGGAGTCCTCGCGCTCGGCGGCGATCGGCCCGTTGACGCTCATGTGGTGGCCCGGCTCGAACCAGTTGCCCGAGTTGAACACGTATCGGCCGAGGTTCTGGAGCAGGTTCGCCGCCCAGACCGGCGGCGTCTCCTCGGCCGGGTCGCGGACGAGGCGGAAGGTGAACTCGAACCCCCAGCCCGACTCGTCGGGGTCCTCGGACTCCTTCTCGTACAGCTCCGACATCCCGTAGGACACGAAGTGCCAGTGCGGCACCGGCTCGGCGCGCGGGTAGACGCTGATGCCGTCGAGCGGGTCCGGACCGCCGAGCGACCACTTGTGCACGGTGCCCAGATGGTAGGGCGCGGTGTCCCCGTAGAGGGGGCGCAGGGCGGCGTCGATGGCGTCCCAGCCGGGGGATTCGTCCATGAAGATCACCCTAGTGGCGGGGCGGGCGCGGCGGGTCCGGGCGGTGAATTTGCCCCGGAGGCCGAACCTTTGCGAACCCCCGGGTATCTCACCGAACAGAGCGGCGCCGGGGTGGCGCGGACCGGACGCCCCATCTCCGCCTCGGTGGTTTACTGGGGTCCCGTTGGGCAGGGGGGACACGTTCGGCGCGCCCGGCCCTCGTGATCCGCCAGCAGACCCACGTGATCCGGTAGCACCGTTGACGGCACCCAAAAGGAGTTAGGCGGACATGAGCATGGGCCACGAGGTTCGGTACCGCGTGCGCGGCGGCCGGAAGTTGCAGGGCACGGTCTTCATCCAGGGCGCCAAGAACGCCGTCCTGCCGATGATCGGCGCCTCGCTGATGGCCTCCACGGGCCGCACCGTGCTGCGCAACGTCCCGATCATCGAGGACGTGCGGCGCGCGGTGGAGCTCGCGCGGGCGATCGGCGCGAAGGCCGAGCTGCACGAGACCGAGCGGACGCTGGTCATCGACGCGTCCTCGCTCAGCAGCCCGGTGCTGCCCGCCGACATCGCCTCCCGGTTCCGCGGCTCGTTCCTGTTCGTCCCGGCGCTGCTGCACCGGCTCGGCGAGGCCGTCATCGAGGGCGTCGGCGGGTGCAACCTCGGCAGCCGCAACCTGGACTTCCACTACAACGGCTTCAAACGGATGGGCGCCACCGTCACCGAGCAGGTGGCCGACAACGGCGACGGGATCATCCACATCAAGGCCGGCGACCTGCGCGGCGGCACGCTGTACTGCGACACCCCCTCGCACACCGGCACCGAGAACCTGATCATGGCGGCGGCGCTCGCCCGCGGCACCACGCTGATCAAGAACGCGGCGCTGGAGCCGGAGGTGCTCGACAACATCGCGATCCTCCAGGCCATGGGCGCCAAGATCAGCGGCGGCGGCACCGGGTTCATCACCGTCGAGGGCGTGGACGAGTTGACCGCCGTCGAGCACAGCGTCATGCCCGACCGGATCGACGCCGGCGTCTTCGTGATGGCCGCCGCGATCACCGGCGGCGACCTGAGCCTCGTCGGCGCGAGCCTGGAGCACCTCGGCGTCGCCGCCGACAAGCTGGAGCAGATGGGCGTCGAGTTCCACCAGCGGGGCGCCGTCCTCCAGGTCCACCGCGACCGGACGCTCCGTCCGATCAACGTCATCACCGACGAGTACCCGGGCTTCGCCACCGACCTCCAGTCGCCGATCATGGCGCTGTCGTGCCTGGCCGAGGGCCCGTCCTACATCTACGAGCGGATCTTCGACGGGCGCTTCAAGCTGGCCCACGAGCTCGGCAAGATGGGCGCCGACATCGAGGTGGACGGCAACCGCGCCAAGGTCAACGGCCCGCGCGGCCTGCGCGGCGCCGAGGTCGAGGCCCACGACCTGCGCTGCGGCAGCGCGCTGGTGCTCGCCGGGCTCGCCGCCGAGGGCGAGACCACGATCACCTCCGCGTACTACCTCGACCGCGGCCACGCCCACACGGCCGAACGGCTGTCCTCGCTCGGCGCCGACATCGTCCGCGAAGCCGAGTAGTCCTCCCACCCCCGAGCCACCACCCCCGAGCCACCCCGAGCCCGCGGGGCCGCCTCCGGCGCCCCGCGGGCTCGCGCGTTCTTATTCAGTGTCATTTGTATTTCGTATGACAACTGACCTTTCTCGCATCATGACCGAACCTCGTTCGCGTGTCAGACGCGTGCACGGACGGTCACGGACGACCGAGCGGTCACTCGGGCTCCGGGGGCGGCCGCAAGTGGCCGGGCGCGGGGGCCCGACCTGACCAACTCCAAAGTGGGTCCTTACCGGGGTTGTAACCCCCGGCGGCGGTCCGCCCCCAAATCTGTCGACATGGCGTCACCGGCCAACTACACCTGGCTATGGAGTGACGGTTCCATGTCCGCCACGCCGACGCGTTGACCTGGGATGTAAGCTCTGGAACGCTCCCGATGGACCTGACCGTAACGCGGTAAAAAATCACCGCCCCGGAGAGTCACGGCCGCGCGAACGGATCACTCGTATTTCCGGCCGGTCCGACACCGGGTCGGTGGATTTCGGCCTGCGCGTAAACCGATCGGACCGCACAAGGGTCCCTTCAGTGCGCAACAGCGTCAGGAGGGCCCTCTAGCGGCGATTTCGGGTCTTGTTTTTCAACTTCGGACGACCGAAGATGCAGGATCAAGGCTGGCCGAATGGTGACAAATTACTGACTAGGGGGTCGCGTAGGTTACTTTTTCGCCGCACTCTTGATTCGATTTCGCGTCTGGGCGTCACACATCGTCGCCCTGACCCGATCTGCCCACTGAGGAACGAATCGCACGGGAACTGCGGTGCTGGGTCAGAAGGCAGGGGCGACGAGCCATGAGTCAACCGTTGGGCGAAACGTGCGCGAACGCGTGGCTGGGGCCACCGGGTCTCCGCCGAGAGGATGGACCGGAAGCGAGAGATCATCGATGACGGCCGCACGAACGGGGTCGGTGACACCCGATCTCACGATCGGCGTCGTAGGCCCGCATGACCTCGTCGAGAGGGTCATGTTGATGGGCCACGGCCCCACACCGGTACCAAGCCGGCTGGTGGCCGCCGCTTACAGGGACGAACAGGAGGCGGCCGACAAGGTCGTGCGGCTCGGATCGGGTGTGGACGTGTGTCTGTTCGCCAGCCCGGTGCCGTACGACTTCGCCCGCAAGGCGGGGGTTCTCACGATGCCCGCCACCTACGTCCCGTTGAACGGCGCCGCCCTGCAAGGCGCGTTGCTACGCGCATCACTGGACGAACGCTTCGACCCGTCGCGGGTGAGCATCGACGTGCTCGGACGCGCCGAGGTCGAGGAGGCCTACGCCGAGATCAGCCTCGGCACCGAGCAGGTGCACCTGCGTGAGGAGGCCGCCGGGCCCGGCACGCTCGCCGCCTTCCACGAGCGGCTGTGGCGGCGCGGCGCGACCACGGTCGCGATGACCTGCGTGCACGCGACGGCGGAACGGATGGAGATGGCGGGCGTGCCCACCATCCGCGTCCGGCCGACCGGCGCGGCGATCCGCAGCTCCCTCCAGACGGCGGCGCTGCTCGGCGCCCACCACCGGCTGGAGGAGTCGCAGCTCGTCGTCGTGCTCGTGGACGTCCCGACGCTGCGCGAGACGCCCCGCCGCGTGACCCCCCGTTACTGGCGGGACGAACTGAAGCTGGCGCTGCACCGCGTCCTGCTCCAGGAGGCGCACCGCATGAACGCCTCGGTGTGGCCGCTGGACGACCACAGCTACCTGGTCATCGCCACGCGCGGATCGGTCACCGCCTCCACCGAGGGCTTCCGGACGCCGCCGTTCGTCGAGCGGGTCCGGGAGGAGCTCGGCCTCGCGATCGAGGTCGGCATCGGCATGGGGCGCACCGCGCACGAGGCGGAGAACCACGCGCGCGCCGCGCTCGCCCGCTCGCAGAGCTCCCAGCGGGCGCAGGGCTTCGCGCTCGACCGCGACGGCCGGGCGCTGGTCCCGGCGCCCCGCACCCCGCCGCGCAGCCAGCCGCAGGCGAAGCCGAAGGGTCTGGAGATCCTCGCGCGCCTCGCCGACAAGCTCGGCGACCAGGACCAACCCCTCATCGTGGACGCGGAGAACGCGGGCAAGATGCTCGGCGTCACCCCCCGCACCGCGCGGCGCCTGCTGCGCACCCTCGTCGAGGAAGGGCTCGCCTGGCCGCTCCCGCCGAACCGGACGCCGCAGCCCGGCCGTCCGCGCCAGCTCTACCGCCTGATCGTCGAGAAGCTCGGCCCGAAGGCCACCACCGGCTGACGGCGGCGGTCACGCCGCCCCCGGACACCGCGGTCCGGGGGCGGGGAGGCGGCGAGGTCAGTTCCGGTGGGGAAAGGCCCTGGCCACGGCCAGGAACGCGTCATTCTCCTCCGGCGAGCCGATCGAGACGCGGGCGCCCTCGCCCGCGAACGGGCGCACGCTCACGCCCTCCGCGTCGCACGCCTCCGAGAACTCCATGGTCCGCTCGCCGAGCCGCAGCCACACGAAGTTGGCCTCGGTCGGCGGGACCGTCCAGCCGTCCTCGACGAGGGCGCCGCGGACCCGGTCGCGCTCCTTCACCGTGCCCTCGACCCGCGCGAGCAGCTCGTCGGTCGCGGCCAGCGAGGCGATCCCGGCGGCCTGCGCGACGGAGTTGACGCTGAACGGCAGGAACGTCTTGCGGATCGACCCGGCCACCAGCGGGTGCCCGACCAGGTAGCCGATCCGCAGCCCGGCCAGGCCGTAGGCCTTGGAGAACGTGCGCAGGATCGCGAGGTTCGGGCGGTCGCCGATCAGCGTCAGCCCGTCCGGGACCTCCTCGTCGCGGACGTACTCGCGGTACGCCTCGTCCAGGACGACCAGGCAGTCCTCGGGGACGCGGTCGAGGAACGCCTCGATCTCGGCGCGGCCGACGACCGTGCCCGTCGGGTTGTTCGGGTTGCAGACGAAGACCAGCCGGGTGCGGTCGGTGATCGCGTCCGCCATCGCGGCGAGGTCGTGGGTCTCCTCGCGCAGCGGCACCTGGACGGGCGTCCCGCCCGACAGCGCCACCAGCAGCGGGTACGCCTCGAACGACCGCCACGCGTAGACGATCTCGGCGCCCGGCTCCGCGACGGCCTCAAGCAGCATCTGGGACACCCCGACCGAGCCGCAGCCGACCGCGACATGATCGGCCGGGACGCCGGCGTGGGCCGCGATCGCCTCGGTCAGCGCCGTCGCGTTGTTGTCGGGGTACCGGTTGATGTTCGCCGCCGCTTCGGCGATCGCGTCCAGCACCGAGGGCAGCGGGCCCTGCGGCGACTCGTTGGAGGACAGCTTGAACGAGCGGCCCTCGGGCGACACGACGACCTTGCCGGGCTTGTAGGCCACGAACCGGTCGAGGACGGAGCGGAAGCGCGGAGTGGTGACTTCGGACACCGTTGTCCTCCAGGTGAACATGGGTGGTCGGCACCCAGCCTACGTATCGCCGCGCTTTGGACATAGTGGACGGTCACCCGAACCGGCGCGTGATCGGAACCGCGGCGTCACCGGAAGCGCGGCGTCACCGGTCCGACCGCAGCAGCCAGCAGACCGCGACGATCCGGACGAACTCCCAGTCGCGGGTGTCGCGCGGCCACCAGCCCCGGTTGAACGCCTCCTCGGCGAAGTCGCGGAGGTAGCCCATCAGCTCGTCGTCGCCGGCGGCACCGAGCTCGTCGCGGAGGGTGGCGACGTGCTGGTCCACCGCCGCGGCCAGGCCGGGCGAACCGGCCATCTCCGCGACGCCGGCGTCCCCGATGTCCCGGACGAGCAGTCCCAACACTTCGGACGAGTCACCGTTCATAGGGTGAGAACCTAGCAACGGCCGCACCGTGCTCGAAACGTCCCCCCAGGTCAAAGGGCCCTTCGCTCGGGCGGGGGGCGGAGCATCGGCGGCCGGAGCTGCTCGGCGGCGCCGCGCCCGTACAGGCGCGCCGGGCGTCCGCCGTCGCGGGTCGTCGTCCGGTCGGTCGGCACCAGGAACCCGTCGGCGCCGGTGACCTTCCGGTGGAAGTTCCGGGGGTCCAGGACGGTGCCCCAGACGATCTCGTACACGCGCCGCAGCTCCGCGACCGTGAACTCCGGCGGGCAGAACGCCGCCGCGAGCGAGGTGTACTCCAGCTTGGCCCGCGCCCGCTCCACCCCGTCGCACAGGATCCGCCGGTGGTCGAAGGCCGCCCGGTCGCGGGTGGTCAGCTCGTCGACCGACGTCCACAGCACCTGCGCGCGGCTGGAGGCGGGCAGGTCGGGCGCCAGCCCCAGATAGGCCACGCTGACGACCCGCTGCCTCGGGTCGCGGTCGGGGTATCCGTAGGTGGCGAGCTGCTCCAGGTGGATGCGGACGTCGGCCAGCCCCGCCCGCTCGGCCATCAGCCGCGACGCCGCGACCGGGAGGTCCTCGTCCAGCTGGATGAAGCCGCCGGGCAGCGACCACGTCCCGTCGTAGGGCGCCCGGTCGCGCCGCCACATCAGGGCGCAGAGGCGCTGCTCCCGCACGGTGAGGACGACAAGGTCGACGGTGACGGCGAGCCGCGGGACGGACATGGGGGAAGTCTATGGCGACCCTTGTGCGCCTCGGCTCCCAATGGCTCAGGCCCCGCCGGGGCGGCGGGGCCTGAGTGGACGGTCGACGGAGGTCAGTTCTCCTTGGGGACCTCGACGGGCACGGTGGGGATCTGGGCGTTCGCCGGGGCGGCGCCGTTCTGGCCGGTGGGGCCGCTCATGCCGGCGAGGAGCTGGCGCGCGACGCCGAGGCCGGTGCCGCCCAGCGTGAGGGCCTTGGCGAGCATGTCCTCGATGCCCTCGGCGCCGTTGAGCACGACCATGTTGTCGACGTTGCCGAAGACCTTGGCCCCCGCCTCGACGATCTGGGGCCACTGCTCGGCGAGCTGCTGCGCGATAACCGCGTCGGTGTTGCGGGCGAGCGCGTCGGCGCGGGCCTTGATCGCCTCGGCCTCCGCGAGGCCCTTCTGGCGGGTGGCGTCGGCCTGCGCCTCACCGAGGATGCGGGTGGCCTCGGCCTCGCGCTGCGCCTTGAGCTGGATCTCGGTGGCGGCGGCCTGGGCCTGGGCGATGCGCTGCTCGCGGTCGGCCTCGGCCAGCTTGACCTGCTCGTAGGCGCGGGCGTCGGCGGGCTTGCGGACCTCGCTCTCCAGCCGCTTCTCGGTGCGCTCGGCCTCCAGCTCGGCGTTGCGGGTCTCCTTGAGGATGACCTCCTGGCGCGCCTGCTGCGCGGCCTGGTTGACCTGCCCCTCATACTCCGCCTTCTTGATCTCGGTGTCGCGGATCACCGCGGCGTTCTCGCGCAGGGCCTCCTGCTCGCGCTGGGTGGCCTCCTGGTCGCGCTCGGCCTCGGCGATGCGGGCGGCGGAGGCGATGCGGGCGGCGTGCGGGCGGCCGAGGTTGGTGATGTAGTCGGTCTCGTCGTCGATCTCCTGGATCTGGAGCGAGTCGACGACGAGGCCGAGCTTGCTCATCTCGTCGGCGGCGGAGCTGCGCGTCTCGCTGGTGAGCCGCTCGCGGTTGAGGATGAGGTCCTCGACGGTGAGGTTGCCGATGATCGAGCGGAGGTGGCCGGTGAACAGCTCGTGGATCGCGGCGTCCATCGACCCCTGCTGCTCAAGGAAGCGCCGCGCGGCGTTGGCGATCGACACGAAGTCGTCGCCGACCTTGTAGATGGCGACGCCGCGCACCTTCACCGGGATGCCCTGCTGGGTGACGCACTTGACCTCAAGGTTGGCGGCGCGGCTGTCGAGCCGCAGCCGGCGGGCGACCTGGAAGCCGGGCAGCACCGAGGTGCCCTTGCCCGTGACGATCTTGAACCCGAGGCTGTCCAGGCCGTCGATCGGCTTGGACTTGGCGCCCAGCCCGGAGATGATCAGCGCCTCGTTGGGCTCGGCGACCCGCCAGACCATCTTGAACAACACGATCAGCACGATGATGGCGACGACCACGGCTACCGCCGCGACGATCACGGGCATTCGGCTTCCTCCCCTCGGGCGACGGGCCTCTTCGAACGAGTCCGTACGCGTTTCCTCCTAGACGCGGAAAATGATCGAACGGTTCGCGTCCAGGGGAAACTTCGTAAATTTACCCATCCGCCCCCTCTCCCCGGACGGCTGAAACCGGCCAGCGGCAGGTGGAGACAGCGACCGGCCGCCGTGGCTCTCTGATGCACGCGGCAAGGGCCGGGGGGCTGATCCACGCCTGGGGAGTCACGTGAACACGATCGGATCTCCGACTCCGGACGCCCCGGCGGCCGCCGTCCAGCGGACCGCCAGGATCGCCGGCGTCTGGTTCGTCCTCACCTTCGCCTTCTCGATCCCGGCGGTGGTGCTGTACGACCCGGTCCTCAACGACGCGGACTACATCCTGGGATCGGGCGCGGACACGCAGGTGCGGCTGGGCGCCCTCCTGGAGATCCTCACCGCCGTGTCGAACATCGCCACCGCGGTCGTGCTGTTCCCCGTCCTGAAGCGGCAGAGCGAGAGCATCGCGCTCGGCTACTTCGGCGCGCGCATCCTCGACTCGACCTTCATCGTCGCGGGGGTCGCCTGCGTGCTCGCCGTCGTCGCCCTGCGGCACGACCTGGCGGGCGAGGGCGGCGCCGACGCCGTGCTGGTGGGCCGGGCGCTGACGGCGGTCAAGGACCAGACGTTCCTGCTCGGCCCCGCCTTCTGCGCGGGCTTCGGCAACGGGCTGCTGCTGGGCTACCTGATGTACCGGTCGGGCCTGGTGCCGCGCCCGATGGCGCTCATCGGGCTCATCGGGGGCCCCATCGCCTTCGCCACGGCGACCGCCGTGCTGTTCGGCGCCTACGAGCAGACGTCCCCGCTGAACGTCCTGTTCACGGTGCCAGAGATCATCTGGGAGGCGTCGCTGGGCATCTGGCTCCTCACCAAGGGTTTCCGCCCCGCTCCGATCATCGCGGGAACGGCCGCGGAGGCCCCGCGGGAGCCGGATACGGCCTGACCGCCGTCTAGGCGAGCGCCTGCGCCACGTAGACGGTCCTCGGCGGGTGGTACTCGACCACGACGACGATCGTGCCGACGCCGAACTCCTCGCGCGGATCGACGGGATGCGCGTAGAACGCCTCGACGCCCCCGCGAATCGGGATCATGACCTCCCCGACCAGGCCGGCCCCGATCCTCCCGGTGACCCGCCCCTCCCGCCCGATCATGTGCCCCCTCGCGTTGTCCTCGGCGTCAGGCGCGGAGCGCCTTCCCTCGGCGGGCACCGCGGCGCTCGCCGGCACCGCTTCGAACCCGCCCGGCGGTTCGCCCCGCGAACAGGTTCTCGCAAGCCCGAACCTGCCTTCGGAAGCGGTCGCGCGGCGGGTGTCCGCCGGTTCAGATTACTGGCTCAGGTTGTCGATCACAGCCCCGGCGCCGGGACCGGGGGGCCTTGCTAGCCGAGGATCCGGCGGGCCTGGGTCAGGGACTCCCTGGCCAGGCGTTCGGCCTCCTGGCGGGTGGCGCGGGGGCCGAACACGCTGACCGTCCCCAGGTAGCGCTGGTCCTTGAACACCACGTACCAGGTGTAGGCGCGGTCGCGGCCGGTCACGGTGGTCACCCCGACCGCCCGCGAGCCGCCGCCGATGTCGCCGCGCACGGTCTCGGTCACCCGGTGCTCCGACCACTGCCGGCCCATCCTGGTGTGGAAGGTCAGGCAGCCCGGGGGGACGCGCGCGTTCACCTGCTTCTCGGCGTCGGCGTCCGGGACGCCCATCAGCGTCTCGGTGACCAGTTGGCCGTTGGGGGCGGTGAAGGCGGCCAGCGCGGCGGGGGTGTCGGCCTCGACGTTGCCGACCGGGCCTCCCACGGCGCCCGTCCCGCCGTTCTGGCAGCGCGGCTTGTCGACCGTGAGCTGCTTGCGGAGCTGTTCGAGGTCCTGGAACGCCTTGATCGTTCCGTACTCCCCGGAGTCGGGCTCGCCGTTGCGGCGGTAGCCGGGGGTCTCGACCAGCAGCGCCTGTTCGAGCTGCGCGGCGGTGTACCCGCCGGTGAGGACGGCCTTTCCGGCGCGGACGGGTTGCGCGCGCTCCTCCCCGCCGCCTCCGCAGGCGGACACCGCCGCCAGCGTCGCGACCAGGGTGACCGGGAGCATGAACGGGAGGAGCCTGTGGGCCATGCGGGCGACACTACGGCCCGAATCGCGCGAGATCCTCCGGCGACACGCCCTGGCGCCCGTTCCGGTGGGCTCAGCCCTTCTGGTCGGCCCGCTCGTTGTAGACCCCGGCGTACTCCTGGCCCGACATCTTCTGGATCGTCTCGACGATCTCGTCGGCGATGGCGCGGCGGGCCTTGGCGGGCGGCAGGTCGTCGTAGTGGGAGAAGTCCATCGGGGGGCCGATGCGGACGGTCGGCCGGGGCCCGAACACGCGCGGCAGCGAGGCGCCGAGCGGCTGGATCTTCTCGGTGCCCTCCAGCGCGACCGGCAGGACGCGGGCGCCGGAGGTGAGGACCAGCCAGCCGACACCGGTGCGGGCGCGGTAGAGGCGCCCGTCCGGGGAGCGGGTGCCCTCGGGGTAGATCGCGAACGCGCCGCTGTTGTCGAGGATCTCGGCGGCCTGCTCCAGGGCGCCCATCGCGGCGCGCCGGGCGCCGCGCCGGACCGGGACGTGCCCGAGGTTGGTGAGGAACCAGCGGACGAAGCCCTTCTTCAGCCCGCCGCCCTCGAAGTAGTCGGCCTTGGCGATGTAGGTCACCGGACGCGGGACCGCCAGCGGGATGATGAAGCTGTCGATGAACGACAGGTGGTTGCTGGCCACGATGAGCGGGCCGTAGCTCGGCACGTTCTCGCCGCCCTCCACCCGGGGGCGGAAAAGCAGCCAGAGGATCGGACGCACCACGCGCGTCATGAACGTGTAGAACACCAAGCCTCCCGAATTCGGCACCGCCACTGTAACCTCTGCGCCGATCCGGGCCCGGGTCACCGCCTGCTTTTCCCGCGGGGGTGCCGGTCAACAATGGGCCTGCCGCAGGTCACGTGCGCACCGGCAAGCCTATACTGGGCGGGTCCGTACCGGGGAACGCGGGTCGGCGCCATTGGCCGGGGGCTTCGGGCGGCCACCATTCTTACCGATAAGTAAGTTTCCCTACAGTAGGTTATTGCGCCGTTTCCGCGGCCGCCCGGCGGCGGGACGCGGCGTCCCGCCACCGGGGCGGGGGCCCGGGGCCGGGCCAGGCGACCTGGTCCTTTGCCTGCACGTTCTTCAAATGCGGGCACGGGTGCGCGATCCTGAGGAGGCACCTGGGACGGGCTCTGGGCCCTCCCAAGTCGGGGCATGAGGTGTCCAAATGGACTTCGACATCCATCTGATGCGCGACGAGCGCTGCACCCTCGCCCGGGTGCGGGGCGACATCGACGTGGTGTCCCGTCCGCGCTTCGAGCAGGCGTTGTTCGAGGTCGTGGACGTGGGCGACCCCCTCGTCGTCGACATGCGGCAGGTCACGTTCTGCGACTCCACCGGGCTGAACGCCATCGTGGCCGCCAACCGGCGCGCCCTCGAACGCGGCACACGGGTCGCACTCGTCGCACTGCCCCCGCGCGTCCAGCGGGTCTTCCAGATCACCGGGGTGGACAAGTTCATCCCGATCCACGAGACGCTCGGCGAGGCGCTCGGGTCGCTGACCGCCGCACCGGAGGACCACCGCACCGGCAGCACCTGACCTCCGCCTTCCGTCCGGCAATTGGCCGTCGCGAAAGGCCGGTTCCGCCATCCCGCGATACGGAAAACGCGCGGCCAAGCTGGCAAATCATGTAATAAGTGGAAACGGCGGCTTTTCCCACGGCAAAATGTCAGGCAAATCGACAGCTTGTCATGCGAGCATCGACTGGCCTGGAGGGAGACGCCCCGTGAGATTCTCTGTCCTGGGTGAGCTGACGGTCACCGACGCCGAAGGGCGGCCACTCGGCTTCGGCGAGGGGCGGGTGCGCAAGCGCGGCGTCAGACACCTGCTGAGCGTGCTCGCGTTACGCGACTGGGCGCTGTCGGCCGAGCAGCTCCGCTCGCTGCTGTGGGACGACGACCCGCCGGAGAGCACGTCCGCCCCGCGAACGCTCGTGTACCGGGCGCGGCGGCTGCTCCCGCGCGGCGAGGAGAGCCTCGCCACCGAGGTCGACCACGCGGGCGTGCAGCGGTACCGGCTCGTCCGCGGCCCCGGGGACGAGTTCGACGTGGAGGAGTTCGGGAACGCCGCGACGCTCGCCGACAAGGAGCGGCGCCGGGGGAACCTGGAGCGGGCCGCGAGCCTGTACGAGGAGGCGCTCGCGCTGTGGCGGAACCGTCCGGGCGAGGCGCCGCTGCCGGACTTCCCGCCGACCGCGGCGATGGACGCCTACCTCGCGCCGCTGCTGACCCGCCGCGTCCAGGTGACCGAGGCGCTGGTCGAGACGCGGCTCGACCTCGGACGGCACGGCCCGGGGCTCGCCGAGCAGATATCGGGGTTCCTCGCCTTCGACCCGCTGAACGAGCGGCTGCACGCGCTGCGCATGCTCGACCTGCACCGCACGGGACGCCGCGCCGAGGCCCTGCTCGCCTTCCGGCACGCGGCCGAGTCGTTCGAGCGCCTGCTGGAGACCTCGCCCGGCGCGCGGCTGGAGCGCATGCGGGACCGCATCCGCGCCGACGACCCCGCGCTGCTGTGGCGACCCCGGCAGCGGTCTCCGCAGTGCGAGGACGAGCGCCCTCCCGACCTCCGGGCCCGCCCGACCGCGCGGGGGGTCGTGGACGTCACGCTCGGCGGCAAGGACAACTACGCCGCCGACCGCGCGTTCATCGCCAGGATCATCAAGGAGACCGGCACCGACACCTGGAAGCTGTCGGGGGAGAAGCGCGACTGCGTCGTCCGGATGATCCGCTACATCGGCGGGCGCGGCGTCCGGCAGTTCCTCGACCTCGGCACCGGCATGCCCGACCCGGAGGGGCGCGACGTCCACCGGATCGCGCGGCAGGTCGCGCCGGACGCGCGGCTCCTGCTGGTCGACAACGACCCCAACGTCGGCGCCTACGCGAACGCGCTGATGGCCGACGGCGAGGGCATCGTGTTCCGCGAACTCGACCTGCGCGACGTCGACGCGGTGCTGCGCGAGGCCCGCTCGCACCTGGACTTCGGCGAGCCGGTCGGCCTGCTGTGCGTGAACACGCTCCAGCACCTCGGCGACACCGGCGAGGACCTCGGCACCGGCGCGCTCGTCGAGGCGCTCGGCCGCTACTCCGGGGCGCTGCCGCCGGGCAGCCTGATGGCGGTCACCCATATCAGCGACGACGGCCTCGACCCGCGCCTGCGCCCCTACCTGGACGCCCGCGACCCCGGCAGCGTCTTCTCGCTGTACCTGCGCAGCCCCGCGCAGATCGAGCGGCTGTTCTGCGGGCTGCCGCTGGTCGAGCCGGGCCTGGTCGACGTCGGCCGGTGGCGTCCCGACCAGCCGTGGACGGAACGCAAGATGCGCATCATCGGCGGCGTGGCGGAAGTGCGCGGGGGTGCGCGCGCCGCTCGATGACCGCGCGCGTGCGCGGTTCCCGGGCGCCGACGGTGTGACCGACCGTGTGACGGAGGCGGCCTATCGTCCGAGTCATGTCTGGTCTAACTCGCTCCTTCCGGGGCGCGATGAAGCCACGACCCAACGCGGGGGATCAACGGGGGCCGACATCCAGGCCGGCGCACAGCGCGCGCGTATGGGACTACTGGCTGGGCGGAAAGAACTTCTACAGCACGGACGCGGAGGTCGCCATCGAACTGACGGAGATGCTTCCGCATCTCGGCCGGGCCGCACGGGCCCAACGGGGTTTCCAAAGCAGGGCCGTCCGCCATCTGGCGGAGAGCGGCGTCGACCAGTTCCTCGACATCGGCGTGGGGCTGCCCGCCCGGTACGGCACGCACGAGGTCGCGCAGGCCGTGGTGCCCTCCGCGCGGGTCGTGTACGCCGACAAGGACCCGGTCGTCATGGCGCACGCCCGCGCGCTGATGACGGGACGCCCCGAGGGCGCCGTCGCGCACCTGCTCGCCGACCTGCGCGACCCCGACGCGATCCTCCTGGGCGCGGCGGAGACCCTGGACCTCCGGCGCCCGGTCGCGCTGCTCCTGCTCGGGGTGCTGGAGCACGTCGGCGACGGCGAGGAGGCGCAGTGGATCGTGAAGCGGCTGCTGTCGGCGCTCGCGCCCGGAAGCCATCTCGTCGTGGGACACCTGACCGGGGTGCTCAGCCCGGCCGCGATGGAGCGGGCGGTCGCGCACTGGAACACCACGACCGCGCCGGGGGTGGTCAGCCGCACACCCGAGGAGATCTCGGCGTTCTTCGGGGGGACGGAGCCGCTGACCCCGGGCATCGTGACCTGCTCGCGGTGGCGGCCGGGGGCGGGGTCGCGGGTCCCGGCCGTCCACCGCTACGGCGGCGTCGGGCTCCTCTCCCACTAGGCCCAGGCCCTCGCCCGGCGGCGGAGGCCGCGGAGGGCCTCCTAGGTGCAGCCCTCGAACTGGGGGACGCTCGTCGTCAGTTTGAGGCCCGAGTCGCCGAACCACTTGTCGAGCAGGCGTCCGGCCGTGCCGTCCTGGTACATGCGGGTGAGCGCGCGGTTGACGGCCTCGCAGCCCTCCAGGTCGCCCTTGCGCAGGCCGACGCCGTACTTCTCGTCGGTGAACGGCGCGTTGATGATCTTTCCGCCGCGGCCGGCGGCGAAGCCGGCGAGGATCAGGTCGTCGGTGGAGACGGCGTCCAGGCGTCCGGCGGCGAGGTCGTCCATGCAGGCGCCGTAGGTCGGCGCGGTGACGGGCGTGGCGGCGATCTCGCGCTCCTCGACGACGCGCCGCCACGAGTTGGACCCGGTCACCTCGCAGATCCGCTTGCCCTTCAGGTCGCGGACGTCGCGGATGGCGGCGCCCGGCCGGACGAGCGTGTCCTGGTGCGCGACGTAGTACGGCCCGGCGAACGTGACCGCCTTCTTGCGCCGGGCCGTGATCGAGTACGTCGCGAAGATCAGGTCGACGTCGCCCGCCGCCAGCGCCGCCTCCCGGACGGAGGAGTTCGTCGTCCGGAACCGGAGCCGGCTCCTCGGCACGCCGAGCCTGCCCGCGACGTAGACGGCGACATCGACGTCGAACCCCGTGTAGACGCCGTCGGGGCCCCGCCGTCCGAGCCCGGGCTGGTCGGCCTTCACGCCGATGACCAGGGACTTCCGGTCGGCGACGGAGCCAGGCCCCGAACTGCCGCACGCCGGGGCCAGGAGCAGCGTTCCGGCCGCGACGGCGGCGAGGCGGGTGGCGCGCATGGGGTCACTCCTGTCAGCGGAACTCGGCCAGCCGGGGACGGACGCCCGCGACGACCAGCACGGCGATGAGGGCGCCAGCGAGCGGCGGCAGCGCGGTCCAGCCGCGCAGCCCGCCGTCGGCGTCGGCGATCTCGGTGTCGAACGCGCGCTGGTGCACGGCGGTCAGAGCGCTGAGCGAGGCGTCGTAGGTGCCGAAGTCGCGGATCACCGTGGACGTGCGCCCCATCCGCAGGTCCACGGCCCCGGCGCGGTCGCCCTTGGCCGCGAGGTCGCGCATCCGCCGGTCGTAGTCGAGGACGACCCGGTACGCCCGGAGCACCTCCGCGAAGTTTACGCTCGCGCCGCCCCGGGCGCTCGCCCGCGCCTCGTCCCCGAAGAAGCCGAGGAAGGGGTCGGGGTCGCCCGGCCTGTAGCCCGCGATGCCGCCGTTCACGGCCGCGTAGAAGCTCTCCAGGTTCACCGGCCTGGCGCCCATGTCGGGGTAGATCACGGCGAGCGACTTGTCGAGGTAGGTCTGCTCGTAGGTGTCGGCGCGGCCGGGGTCGAGCAGGTAGCGGCTCTCGTCGGCGAACGCGCTGTGGCTGATCGCGCGGGCCCGCGACAGCGCCAGGACGGAGTCGAAGCCGTCCTGCTTGGCCGTCCTGATGTGCCCGGCGAGCGCCGACAGCAGGCCCGCGCCGACCAGGACGAGCGTGAGCGTCACGACCGTCGCCAGCACCAGCGCCGGGTTGAGCAGGCGGCGGAACGTGCGGGTGAGGTACACCTGCCCGGCGATGAGGACCAGGAGCGCGATGGCCCCGGTGACCGCGACCCACGTCCGTCCCGACAGCACCGCCGAGCGCTTCGTCTCATACGCCTGCCGGACGGCCGCGCCGCTGTCGAGCGTGATGTTGTAGGCCTTCGGCAGCAGTTCGAGCCGCATCAGGTCGGTGGCCTGCCGGTAGGCGTCGATGACCTGTTTCGGCAGCTCCCCGGGCGCGTGGTCGGCCTGCCGGTCCAGCAGCATCGCCCCACCGACGAGCCGTTCGTAGCGTCCGAGGCCCTGGAGGACCTCCTGGACGGTCGTCCGCAGGTCGGTGTCGCGGCCCGCGAGCTGCGCGGCCTGCACGGCCGCCGCGACCGCCTCCCCGCGGCGCCGCTCGTACAGGCGCAGCGACTCGTCGTAGCCGATGCCGAGCCGGTGCTCGCGCCCGATCAGCAGGATGTTGGCGACCTGCGCGTCCATGTCGCTGAGCGAGAAGTAGAGCGCGCTGGTCGCGACCACCTGCGGGCCCGCGTCGTGCCCGATCGTCTGGACGGAGTCGCGCGCGTTCCCGACCGCCATCGTGAGCACGCCCAGCAGCGCGGCGACCGCGAGCAGCGCCACCACCGCGTAGGCGCGGATCTGCCCGGGGATGGTGCGCAGCCATCGTCCGCGGGCGAAGGTGACCGCCCTGGTCTCCGGCTCGGCCGGCGGGACGGGTGGCAGCGCGCGGGAGACCGGCCGCCTCCGCGTCGTCGTCATGACGGGCCCCCGGGCGGCGCCAGCGTGATCGTCGTCCAGGCGCCGACGTGGATCCGGTCCCCCGCGCCCACCGGGACGGGCACGTTCACCGGGATCGGTTCGGAGCCGCCGTTGAGGGTCGTCCCGTTGGTGGACCCGGGATCGACCAGCACCCACGTGCCGTCGGGCTGCCCGAGGAGGACCGCGTGCAGGTGCGAGACGCCCGGGTCCTCCGGAAGCACGCCGAGGTCGATCTCCGAACCGCCGCGCCGCCCGATCCGCACCTCGCCGCCCGACAGCCGGACGCGCCGCTCCGGGCAGTACGGCGGGAACACCAGCCCCGCCGAGTCGGGCCCCTCCAGCGCGATCACCGAGGTGTGGTAGTCCCGGTCGGCGTTGATCACGGCCGTCAGGGGACCCGGCCTGGCCCTGCCCGGACGCGGCGGCGGGATCATCGGCCTGAGCCAGGTGTGCCGGGGGGCGGCGGGCATCTCGAACGTGGGCGCGCCCACCCGTCCGGGGGTCTCGAAGTCGTGGCCGTCGATCTCGCAGTAGCGGCCCGAGCGTGGCGCGCCGCAGTTCGGGCAGTCCGACATGGGCTCAGCCTCCGCCCTCGTTCGCTTCCCGGTCGCCGTGGCGGGTGCGCACCGTCCGCACGGAGCGCGTGTCCAGCGACATCTCGTCGGCCTTGGACACCCCGCGTTTCAGCCGGACGGTGCCGGTCTCGGGATCGACGACGTCCACGACCCGGTCCAGCAGCCCGGCGATCTGCTCGTTCCCGACCCGCTGGGCCAGCACGACCGCGCGGCCGAGGCGGGTCGTCGCGGTGTCCTCGTCGCCCTCGCGGCGCGCCTCCAGCCCCTCCCGGATCGCGTCGGCCAGCTCGGACTGCCCGGTGTGGTGCGCGACGCGCCCGTTGATCCGGGTGGACTTGCCCTCGTCCTCGGTCCATTCGGCGAGGACGCTGCCGTGCGCCAGCTCCCGCTCGGGCTCCTCGCCCGCCGCCGGGACGACGATCTTCACCCAGGCCGCGCGCATCTGCCGCCCGACGTCGCCCGGCGGCACCTCGACGCACAGGTGGTACTCGCGTTCCTCGGTGCCCCACGCGCCGGTCGGGTAGTCGCCCGTCTGGCGGCCCGACTCGCTCCGGCGGCCGGTGAGGTCCTCCACGAGCGGCACCATCTGCTTCACGAACCGCAGCCGCGCGTGCTGCGGCGTCCACACGCGCAGCGCCACGTCCGCGACCTCCTTGCCCATCGCGTCCCGCGTCATCGACAGGAAGTCGGACTCCAGGTCGGCCGGGTCGGGGACGTCGAGGAACCCGCCGAGCAGCACCGAGGTGATCTTGCGCAGCTCGGCGACGTCCCAGTCGGTGCCGACGCCGCGCGCGTCGCAGACGAAGGCGTCCGCGCAGTGCCGGAGCGCCGCGTCCAGCTCGGCGGCGCTCTCGTGCTGGTTCTTGCCGTCGGTCAGCAGGATCGCGTGCCGGACGGCGTCGCGGTGCCCCTCGAACAGCCTCCCGGCGAGCCGCAGCCACGAGCCGATCGCGGTGCCGCCCGCCGCGTCCAGCCGCCCGATGGCGACGAGCGCGCCGCGCCGCGTCCGGTCCCCCGCCCGGACGAGCCGCTCGCCCTGCGGGTAGATCATCCTCGGCTGGTTCGCGCCGCCGACCACGGCGAAGTGCACGCCGTCGCGCAGCGCCTTGACGGCGGCGCGGGCGGCGCGCTTGGCCGCGACCAGCTTGCCGCCGTAGGACATCGACCCGGAGGTGTCGACGATGATGATCTCGGCCGCCGGGCCGCGGCGCGGCGCCTGCGCCCGCACCGGCGGGCCGGCGCTCGCGGCCTCCACCGAGACGATCGCGTGCATCTCCCGGGCGCCCGCCGGCAGGTAGGGGTTCTGGTCGACGCGGATCGTGAACTCGGGAAGGTCGCTCATGCCGGGCTCCCTGATCGGGTCGGGCAGCGGTTCACAGCACGGGGGTTCACAGCACGGGGGTTCACAGCACGGGGTCTGACAGCACGGGGGTTCACAGCAGGGTCCTCGGGCGGACGGCGTTGGCCCGCTTCACCATCGCGTGCCGCCGCTCGGGGCCGCCCGCGAGCTTGGCCAGCACCCGGTAGCTCTCCTCCAGCCTCCTCCGGAGTCTCGCCTCCCGCATCGGCACGCCGAGGATCGTCTGCCCCCGCGCCGGACGCGCCGGGTCGCGGTCGGCGCGCACCCACGCCAGCGCCGCCTCCAGCACCTCGGCGGCGAACGCCGCGCGCCGCTCGGTGTCGAGCCGGAGCGCCTGCAACCGGCGGCCGGCCTCGATGAGCGAGGCCGCGTCCAGGTCGCGGGGGCGGCGCCCGCGCACCGCCGCCGCGACCGCCGCGAGCTGCGCGGCGAGGTGGTGGCTGGAGACCCGGGGGATCGAGTCGAGCACGCGCTCGGCCCCGGCCCGGTCGCGGACGCCCAGCCTGACGCGGGCGAGCCCGAACGCGGCGCTCACGTGGGTGGGGTCGGTGCGCCAGACCGTCTCGTAGAAGCGTCCGGCCTCGGCGGTGTCGCCGCGGCACTCGTGGCAGAACGCGAGCGCGAGCTTGGGGGCGTGCTCGCCCGGCATCAGGTCGTACAGGTCGGTGAAGACGGCGGAGGCGTCGCCGGCGCGCCCGTCGGCGAGGGCGCGGACGCCGCGGTACCAGTCGACGCGCCAGTCGTCCGGGCCGTCCCGGGCCAGCTCGTCGAGCAGCGCGCCCGCCTCCGCGAGCCCGCCCAGCTCGATCCTGACCCGGACGAGCGCGAGCCTGACCTCGCGGGAGGCGACCGGCGCCGCCTCCAGCGCGGCGGCCAGGTCGCCGGGGTCGCGGGCGGTGAGCCCCGCGAGGAACGCGGCGGCCGGGTCCGAGCCGTACACCAGCGGGACCGGCAGCGCCACCGCCGCCGCCCGCGCCTCCAGCGGCACGAGGACCGACGCGCAGCCCGCGTCGGGACGCAGCCCCGCCGGTGTGCCCGCGTCCTCGCGGCGGTCCTCGCCTGGGCTGGCGACGACCTCGGCCCCGGCGGTGTGCTGCTCGGGGCCGAACAGCGCCGAGGGCGCCGGGCGGGGACGCCCGTCCTCGGCCGACAGCACCTCCCGCAGCACGCCCGTGAGCTGCTGCGCCATCTCCGCCGCGCTCTGGAACCGGCGCGCGGGGTCGGGGTGCGTCGCCCGCCGCAGCAGCCGGTGGTAGGACTCGTGCCGCTGGAACAGCGGCACCTCCTCGCGCGGCGGCAGGCTCCGCAGGTGCCGCCGGGTGTAGCCCGCGAACGGGATGCTCAGCACGGCGAGCGTACGGCCGACCGTGTAGAGGTCGGAGGTGATCGACGGGCCGCGCGAGCCGATCTCGGGCGCCTGGTAGCCGGGCGTCCCGAAGATCGGGCTGTCGACGTCGAACGCGCGCCGCACCCCGCCGAGGTCGATCAGCTTGAGCTGCTCCTCGGACTGGATCGCGTTGTCGGGCTTGAAGTCGCAGTACAGCAGCCCGACGCCGTGCAGGTAGCCGAGCGCGCTGAGCACCTCAAGGCCGTAGGCGATCACCTGACCGAGCGGCAGCGACGCCTGCTCGCCCTCCGCGTCGCGGCGCGAGAGCAGGATGTCCTTCAGCGACCGCCCGCCGACGTACTCCATCACGATGTAGCCGGACCCGGCGTGCTTCACGAAGTTGTAGATCTTGACGATGTTGGGGTGCTCGACCTCGGCCAGGAACGCGCGCTCGGCGGTCGCGGCGGCCAGCGAGTCGGCGTCGCCGGTGTCGAGCATGCCCTTCAGCACGACCCAGCGCTCGCTGACGTTGTGGTCGCGCGCCAGGTACACCCAGCCGAGGCCGCCGTGCGCGAGGCAGCCGAGCACCTCGTACTGGCCGCCGATCATCTCGCCCGCGCGCAGCTTCGGCGTGAACGAGAACGGGTGCCCGCAGCTCTTGCAGAAGCCCTCGGTGCGTCCCGGGCGCCCGTCCCGGCCGCGGCCGACCGCCGCGTCGCAGCGGCTGCAGAAGCGGCGGCTCTCCGGCACCCGCGGATCCTGCATGATCGCGGACGCGGGGTCGCGGGCCGGGACCGGCGGCACCTCCACCAGCCCGGCCCCGAGCATGCCGCGCCGCGTCGAGCCGGTGGAACCGGCGGAGCCCGCCGAGCCCGTGGAACCGGTCGGGCCCGTGGAACCCATGGAGCCCGCGGAGCCGGTCGGGCCCGTGGAGCCGGTGGAGCCGCTCGGGCCGGAGGACTCCGAGGCGGGGGCCTCGGGTCCGGCGAGCACCACGACCGGCGCCGACCCGGACGCCCCGGACGCCCGCGCGGCCTCGGTCGCCTCCACCGCCGCCGGGTTCGCCGGCGGCGGCTCGGGCAGCGGCGCCATCCCGCAGACGTCGCAGAAGCCGTCGGCCTCGACGCCGCCCGCGCAGCCGTCCTGGGCGCATCGGATCATGGCGGGGTCCCCGTCTCCTCGGGCCCGCACTCCCTGATCGCGCGCTGGTACTCCGCCACCGCGACCGTCGATCCGCGCAGGTCGCACGGCGCCGTCCACAGCAGGTCGCGGGCCTGCCCGTAGAGCAGGGTGAGCTTGTCATCCTCGGCGAGCCCGAGGCGCGCGGCCTTCGCGCGGTAGGCCTCCAGCCGCCCGCGCAGCTCGTTGCGCCGGTCGAGCAGCCCCGCGCCCAGCCGGAGATCGCTCCAGGCACGTTCCCTGGCGTCCTCCGCCGCGCGCTCCAGCTCGGCGACCCGGCCCGCCATCTCGACCCAGCGGCCCGCCTCGCGGAGCCGCTCCAGCGCGCCGAACCGGTCGCGCAGCCCCGCGGCGAGGCCGAGCCCCGGCTCGGGCAGCATCGGCGACTCGATCTTCTCCAGCACGATCGTGTAGGTGGCGAGGACCCGCCGCTCCAGCGCCTCGACCTCGTCGATGGCCGCGGTGACCTGCTCCATCTGCTCGGCGTAGCCGTCGCGCAGCCGGGCCACGCCCGACAGCTCGCCGCGCAGCGACGACAGCGTCGAGCGGACGCGGTCCAGCCGCGTCGTGTCGGCCTTCCCATTCTTGACGAGCGACAGCGGGTCGGTGCGGACGAGCCTGCCGAGCGCGGTCAGCTCCCGTCCCAGCCGGTCCAGCTCGGGGTGGCGGGTGCCGTCCAGCGAGTGGGCCAGCCGGGCGGTCTCGCGCCAGCCCTCCTCGGCCTCCTCCAGCGGGACGAGCAGTGCCGACCATGCCGCGTCCGCCGCCGCGACCTCACCGGCGACGAACGCGTACGCCTCCGACATCAGCGCCACCGCCTCGTCCAGGGTCACCCGGCGCTCGCTCGGGCCGAGCAGCGTCCGCGCCTCCAGGGGGATCTCGCCGTCCGGCATCTCCACCGACAGCCCCGACAGCATCCCGGTCAGCTCCACCAGCGTCGCCGCGTCCAGGCGGGAGGCGCGCTCGCGCAGCTCCGACGCCGCGTCCAGGACGCGCTGGTAGGCGTCGAAGATCCGCCACAGCACCGCGAGCCTGGCCTGCGCCGCCTGCCAGCGCCGCCACGTCTCGCCGGTGAGCCGGGCGCCCTTGAGCAGCCGGATGCCGTGGTGGCCGTCGAGGTCGAGCAGGGAGGACGCGATCCGCTCCCGCTCCTCGTGCAGTCCGCGCAGGGCATGGTCGACGCCCTCCCGGCTCATGGGCGCGGCGGCCCCTGCCCCGCTTTCTTCCACGTCAGTCCCGCGGTCGGCTCTCTCGGTCCCCGTGAGCTCCCCCGGTCCTGGCGGCTCGGGAGCGGGAACCGCTTCCAGGATCGGGCTTGCGCTCACCCATAAGTGTGATCCGTGACACTCTATGAAACAAGCGTCCATCTCCGGCCGCCACCCTCCCCTTTCGCCCAGTTTTCGGGCTTTTCGCCGTCCGGCCGTTCCGCTGCGTACAGGGCGGTGAGCGGAGTGTGTCGGCGCCGCTTTCGGCGGGTGTCCAGCGCGTCCTCGGCCGCCGTCCGGTCGCGCCCATACCCTTGTGCTTCAGGAACCTCGCATCGCAAGGTGGCGTTACGCAGGTAGGTCGTCTACGAGAGGAGTGGTGAGTCCGCGGTGTCGGACCCCAGTCATAGACCCGGTGCCCGATGGTGAGCGCGGCCCTGGGGGTGCTCGCGGTGGTCATCCTCACCGCCGCCACCGGATACTTCGTCGCACAGGAGTTCGCCTACGTCGCCGCCGACCGCGCGGCGCTCCAGCAGGCCGCCGAGCGCGACGCCGCCGCCCGCCGGGCGCTGCGGGTGATCGGCCGGCTGTCGTTCATGCTGTCGGGCGCGCAGCTCGGCATCACGATGACCACCCTGGTCGTCGGCTTCATCGCCAAGCCCGCGCTCGCCGAGCTGATCGAGCCGCTGCTGGAGGTGGCGGGCGTCCCGACCGGCGCGACCGGCGCGATCGCCCTCGCCACCGGCTTCGTCCTGGCGACGCTCATCCAGATGCTGCTGGGCGAGCTGTTCCCCAAGAACCTCGCGCTCGCGCGCGCCGAGACGCTGGCGCGCGCGCTGGCCGCCTCGACCCTCCTCTACCTGGCGGTCGCGGGCCCGCTGATCCGGCTGTTCGACCGCGCCGCCGAGCGCCTGCTGCGCGCCGTCGGCGTCGAGCCCGTCGACGAGCTGCACAGCGGCGCGACGCTGGAGGAGCTCGGCGACATCATCGGCAAGTCGCACAGCTCCGGGCACCTGCCCGCCGACCTGTCCGGCCTGCTGGAGCGCGCGCTGTCGTTCGGCGACCTGACGGCGGACGAGGTCATGGTGCCGCGCCCGCAGGTCAGCACGCTGCCGGGCACCGCCACCGCCGCCGACCTCGTCGACCTGATCCGCGAGAGCGGGCACAGCGTCTACCCCGTCTACGGGCAGGAGGTCGACGACGTCATCGGCGTCGCCGGCGTCCGCGAGGTCGCCGACGACGCGCTCGACCCCGCGACGCCGCTCGCGCGGATCGCCCGTCCGGCGCTGCTCGTCCCGGGCAGCCAGCCGCTGTACGGCGTGATCGAGCACATGCGCGACGCGAACGAGGAGTTCGCCTGCGTCGTGGACGAGTACGGCGGCCTCGCCGGCATCCTCACCTTCGAGGACGTCGCCGAGGAGCTGGTCGGCGAGATCTCCGACGAGACCGACGCCCGCGAGGACGCCCCGACCTCGGGCCCCGACGGCTCCTGGCTGGTCGACGCCGGCATGCGCATCGACGAGGTCGGCCGGCTGACCGGCCTCGACCTGCCCGAGGGCGACGCCTACGACACCCTCGGCGGCCTCGTCATGGCCGAGCTGCGCCGGCTGCCGAGCCCCGGCGACCGCCTCACGGTCGCGCTGGACGGCGCCGGGCAGGTCGAGCTGGAGGTCGTCAGCGTGGCGCGCCGCGTCGCGGAGAAGATCCGCATCCGCGGCTCGGCGCCGCGTCCGGCCGACCCCGGCCCGGTGGCGGTTCCGGCGGAGACCGGGCAGGCGGATTCCGGAGAGACCGACGTCGAGCAGGAGGTGTCGTGGACCCGCTGACCTCGCTGCTGATCACCGTCCTGCTGCTGATCGGGAACGGGTTCTTCGTCGCGGCCGAGTTCGCGCTGGTGGCGGCCAACCGCCCGCAGCTCGAACGCGCGGCGGCCAAGGGCAGCCGTCCCGCCGTGGCGGCCGTCGCGGGCGTCCGCGAGCTGTCGCTGATGCTGGCGGGCGCGCAGTTCGGGATCACGATGTGCTCGCTCGGCCTCGCGATCGTCACCGAGCCCGCGTTCGAGCACGTCCTGGAACCGCCGCTGCACGCCGCAGGGGTCCCCGAGGCGGGCTCGAAGGCGATCGCGCTGACCTGCGCGCTCGCGGTCGTGACCTTCCTGCACATGGTCGTGGGGGAGATGGCGCCGAAGTCCTGGGCGATCACCCACCCGGAGCGGTCGGCGCTGCTGCTGGCGCTGCCGTTCCGCGGCTTCGCGAAGGTCTCCCGCCCCGTCCTGTCGGCGCTGAACGCCACGACGAACGCGCTGCTGCGGCTGATCGGCGTCACGCCCCGGGACGAGCTGGACAGCCACACCGACCCGGCCCGCCTCAGCCACCTGCTCGGCGAGTCCCGCCGCCTCGGCCTCATCGGCAGGCACGACCACGAGCTGCTCGGACGCGCCATCTCCGCGCGGGTCGCGACGGTCGGGCCGCTGGTCGTGCCCGCCACGTCGGTGACCACGATCGGCGCGGACGCGACCGCCGCGCAGATCCGCCGCACGGCGACCGCCAGCGGCCACAACCGGCTGCTCGTCCGCGAGGCCGACGGCACGATGACCGGGATCGTGCACGTCCGCGCCGCCATCACCGAACCCGACGGCGAACGCCGCGCGGCCGACCTGGCGCACCCGGCGCCCGTCCTGACGGCGGAGACGACCGTGCTGGACGCGGTCAGCCGGATGCGCCGCACGCGCGCGCCGCTCGCCGTCGTGAACGACGCGCGGAACGAGTTCGCGGGCATCGTCACGCTGGACGACCTCCTGGCGGAGCTGCTGGCCACCAACCCGCACTGACCACCGATCTGTAGCGGCCACCGTGCCGCACCTGCGAAAACACCGCTGTTGTCGAGGTGCTGCAACGCGACTTCTGGGTCATCGTGGGGGGATGAGCGAGCATCGGCACGGGCGGCTGCGCCACGTTCTGCGGCCGCATTCCCACGGGACGGCGGACAGGGTCGGCTCCGCGCTGGAGGGCGGCGCCGATGGCATGCGGGCGCTGTGGATCTCGCTGGCCGGGCTCGGCGCCACGACGCTCGTCCAGGCGGTGGTGTTCGCGTTCTCCGGGTCCGTCGCGCTGCTCGGCGACACGCTGCACAACGCGGCGGACGCGCTGACCGCCGTCCCGCTGGGCGTCGCGTTCGTGCTGGGCGGGCGCCCGCCGACGCGCCGCTACACCTACGGCTACGGCCGCGCCGAGGACCTCGCGGGTGTCGTGATCGTGCTCGCGGTCGCCGCGTCCTCGGTGGCGGCCGGATACGCGGCCGTCCACAGATTCGCCCATCCACAGCCTGTGGAAAACCTTGGGGCGGTCGCGGCGGCCGGGCTGGCCGGGTTCGTGGGGAACGAGCTCGTCGCCCGCTACCGCGTCCGCGTGGGCCGCCGGATCGGCTCAGCGGCGCTGGTGGCCGACGGCCTGCACGCCCGCACCGACGGCTTCGCCTCCCTCGCCGTCCTGCTCGGCGCCGGGGGCCTCGCGCTCGGCCTCCCCTGGGCCGACCCCGCCGTCGGCCTGCTGATCACGCTCGCGATCCTCGCCGTGCTGTGGCAGACGGCCCGCGAGGTGTGGCGCCGCCTGATGGACGCCGTCGATCCCGGCCTCGTCGACCGCGCCGAGGAGGCCCTGGCGGGGACGCGCGGCGTCCTCGGCGTCGGCTCGGTCCGGCTCCGCTGGATCGGGCACCGCCTGCGCGCCGAATGCGACGTGATCGTCGATCCGCTCTCGACGATCGTCCAGGCCCACCGGGTCGCCGTGGACGCCGAGCACAGCCTCCTGCACGCGCTGCCCCGGCTGTCGGGCGCCCTCGTCCATCCGGATCCGCGGCCGGGCCCCGGCGAAGATCATCATGCCGTTCTCGCCGCACACCGCTGATCCATAAGCTGTGAGACGTTAGTCCGGAGCAGAAGGGGAGAAATACGGCCCCGGGGTCGATCTGGAACGGGATGGCGTCGGTGAAGCAGTCAGCAGAGCCCAACGAGCCGCACGAGGACGAGCGATCTCCTCACGCTCCGGATCTCGTCCCGCTCGCGGAGCGGGCGGCGGAGCCGACCGCGGAGGTCGAACCGGTCGCGGAGCCGGTCGCGGAGCCGGTCACGCAGGACGAACCGGTCTCGGAGCCCGCGCCGATCGCGCAGGTCGAGCCGGTCGCGGAGCCGGTCGCGCAGGTCGAGCCGGTCGCGGAGCCCGCGCCTGTCGCGGAGCCAGAGCCCGTCGCGCGGACCGCGCCGCTCCCGGAGGTCGAGCCCCTCGTGGACGACGAGGCGGGCGTGATCCTGGAGGACGGCTGGGACGGCGCCAATCTGGTCGAGTCCACCTACGGCGCGCTGACCGAGGGTTTCGAGGAGCGCGAGGCGCGGCTGCGGGAGTCCTCGTCCGAGGCGGTCGGGTGGGCGCCCTACATCGCGGCCGTGCGCGCGTTCCGGGAGGGGCGGGTCGCCGGCGACTGGGAGAGCCTGGCCAGGCTGCTCGTCGCCCCGGGCTCCCTGACCTCCGGCGATGACGTCCAGATCGTGGAGACGCGGGACGAGGACGCCGCCGTCCGCGCCGCCGTCCAGGAGTCGCTGGACGCCGGCCAGCGGGCGCTCCTCCTCGCCCCCGACCAGGAGCGGGCCGCGGAACTGCTGCGGAGCATGCGGGACGACGTCTTCGCCCTCCTGATCGAGACGCGCCCGGCGACGCCCCCGGCCGAGCCGGACGGCCCCACCCCGCGCGGCGAGTTCGGCTCCAACGGCACCGTGGAGTTCAGGCCGCTGAGCTTCGACGACGAGGGCGCCCTCGACATGACCCTCCCCGACCTACCGAACCCGGCGGAGCCGCCCCGCGAGCCCGAGGAATGGGTGCGCGACGCGGTCGTCCGGCCCGTGGGGGAGGCGTGGCGGCAGTCGTGGGAGACCGAGGCGCGGCTGCTCAAGCGCGGGTTGATGTGGCTGGAGCAGTGGCCCCGCGACGCGGCGGCGCTGCGCGCCGTCCAGGACGAGAACACGCGGCGCCGCGCGGAGCTGGAAGCCGAACTGGCCGCGCTCACCAAGGAGATCGAGGACGCGGGCGCCGCGGAGGCGGCGGCCGAGCAGGGCGCGGTCGACGCCGAGGCGGCGGCGGAGCGGCTCATCACCGTCCAGGACGAGGCGGAGGCCGAGCTGGCGGGCCCGAAGGCGGAGGCCGAACGGCGCCAGGCGGTGGCGGACGCGGCGGCGGCCGACGCGAGCGACCGCACCCGCGACGCCGACGCCGCCCAGGCCCGCTGCGCCGAGCTGCACGCGCGCGACACGACCGCGCAGGCCGAGCTCCAGGCGGCGCGCGACCTTGAGGCGTCGCTGACCGACGAGCTGGAGCGGGCGAAGGAGGCGCTCCCGGGCGTCGCCGCGGAGGCCGAGCGGCTGACGGCGGCCGACGCGGACGCCTCCGGGGAGGGCCACGCGGCCTACTACCGGCTCGTGTCGGCGGAGTCGGCGCTGTCGGCGATGAAGCGGAAGATGACGCTCGGGCAGCGCATGCACGTGGCGTCCCCGCCGTCCGGGCTGAGCGGCATGCGCGCCGAGGTCAAGGCCCGCGCCAGGGAGGCGGACGAGGCGGCCAGGCGCGCCCAGGAGGCCAAGGACGCGGCGGAGAAGGCGGGGCGGCGCCACCAGGAGCTCGCGGCGTTCGTGTCCGACGGCGGCACGCGGCTCGCGCACGCGCGGGAGGCGCAGGAGCGCCTCGGCACGGAGCTCATCTGGCTCGCGTCCGAGCGGGAGAGCGCGGCGGCCGCCTACCAGGAGCAGGCGAGGCTGGCCGCCGAGTCCGTGGACAAGGCGACGCAGATGAGCATGGAGGCCCGCGTCGCGCAGCAGGCCGCGCGGGCGATCGAGGAGCGGGTGGAGGCCGCGCGCGTGGCCCGGGAGGAGGCCCTCGCCACCGTCGGGCGGGCCAAGGCCGCCGCGGAGGCGGCGGCCACGCACGCCGTCGAGACACGTTCCGCTCTGGAGCGGCGCACGGCGGAGGCCGAGCGGGAGCTGGCGTCCCGCGAGCGGGACCTGGAGACCGCGGTCGAGGCGGAGGCGCGCTCGCGCGAGAACGTCCGGGAGATCTGCGGCGCGGACCCGGTCGGCGATCCCGAGCTGATCAGCACGCACCAGACGCGGGCGATGGCCAGGATCGAGCGGCTCACCGCCTACCTGGACGGCGGGGCCGCCGCCGACGGCGCGGCCGAGGGCCTGCTCCGCACCGCCGACCTGGTCGTCGGCACCCCGCTCGGCGCCGGGCTCACCGCCGCCGAGGAGGAGTTCGACACTCTGATCGTCGCGGACGCGGGACGCCTCACCGACGCGGAGCTGCTGGTCGGCGCCGTCCGCGCCCGCCGCTGGATCCTCGTCGGCGGCGCCGGGCCGGAGGAGGAGGACAGTCCCTTCGCCCGAGCCCGCGCCGCGTCGCTCACCTGGGGTTAGCGGCCGGGTCAGTCGTCGTCGCCGCCGAGGACGAGGTGGAGGAGCCAGCCGACGACGCCGACGACGATCGCGCCCCAGAAGGCGGGCCAGAAGCCGGTGACGTGGAAGGGCAGGTCCAGGCGGTCGGCGACGACGCTGGTCAGCCACAGCAGCAGCCCGTTCACCACGAGCCCGATGAGCCCCAGGGTGAGGACGTAGAGGGCGCAGCCGAGCGTCTTGACGATCGGCTTGATGATGGCGTTGACAAGGCCGAAGATGGCCGCGACCGCGACCAGCGTCAGCGCCCGCCGCCCGGCCGTGTCGCCGGAGACCGTGATGCCGTCCAGCAGCGCGGTGGCCACCGCCAGGGCGGCCGCCGTAATGCCGATCTTGAGAAGTATCCGCACACCACGATCATGCTGGTCGGGGACGCGCCTGCCATCCCTCTACATGGCGATTTCGCCGTGCGGCTCACTCATCATCCGGTACGAGGAGGGCTCATTCGTTGCGGTGGAAGAAGGGCGACGCGGCGGGGTTCTGCTGCCGGGACGCGGCCGCGACGGGACGCGTCGCCGCACCCGCCGGGACCGGGACCCCGGTCTCCGGAGCCGCGGGCTGCGCGGCGGCGGGCTGCGCGGCGGCGGCGCTCTGCCGGATGCGCGCGAGTTCCCGCTGGAGCTGGCGCTTCTCCATCTCCAGCGTGCTGAGCGACTCCTCGTGCTCCTCGCGCAGGTAGCGCAGGTCCCGCCGGGCGCGCATGACCCGTCCGGCACCGAGGAACGTGAGCATCGCCCCGGCGATGAAGACGAGGGCGACGGCGGCGCCCGCCAGGAAGACCTGCCACTGGTCGTCCACCCCCGGCACGGTCTCGCCGAAGAGGGTGAGGTGCACGGGACCGGTGTTGTCGAGGACGACGCCGACCGCCACCACGAGGGCCGCCGCGACGAGTAGGAAACCGAGGAACACCATGGGCAGATCTCCTCTGCTGTGACTCCGGAGGGGGGACGGAGGCCCCCCACCATGCCAGAGACCCCCCGGACGACGCCTCCCCCGCGGGAGAACTTCCGTTCGGCTCGTACGGGGGGTTCCCCGGCGATCGCACCGGGTAGTGATCGTTGCCGGGAGACCACGCCGAGCGAGGAGGGGCCCATGCCCGTGCAGGCCATCGTGTTCGACCTGGACGGCGTCCTGATCGACTCCGAACCGCTGTGGGAGGAGGTCCGCCGCGGCTACGTGTCCGCCCGCGGCGGGCGCTGGCTCCCGGACACCCAGGAGCGGCTGATGGGCATGAGCACCCCCGAGTGGGCCGACTACATCGCGACCGACCTCGTCGAGGGCGTCACGGCCGACGAGGTCGCCTACGAGGTGATCGACCAGATGTCCCAGCGCTACGCGGACGGGCCGCCGCTGCTGCCGGGCGCGCGGGAGGCCGTCCAGCGGATGGCCGAGTACCGTCCGCTGGGGCTGGCCAGTTCGTCGCCGCGCGCGCTGATCGACCTCGCCCTCGGCAAGCTCGGGGTGGAGGCCCTGTTCCGCGCCACCGTCTCCACCGAGGAGGTCGACCGGGGGAAGCCGGAACCCGACGGCTACCTCACCGTCGCGGCGCGGCTGGAGGTCCCGGCCGGGGCGTGCGTCGCCGTCGAGGACTCCGCGAACGGCCTGCGCTCGGCGCACGCGGCGGGGATGGCGGTGATCGCCGTGCCGCGCGAGGCGCACCCGCCCGCCCCGGAGGCGCTGGACCTCGCCGCGCACACCGTCCGGCACCTGGACGAGATCACGCCGGAGCTGGTCGGGCGGCTCGGTTCCTGAGGCGTTCCCGGGGACGGGTGTCGGTGGCGGCTCCTAGGATGGGGCGATGGCTTCCCCCGAGGCGCTGGAGACGCTGCGGCGCGTGTTCGGCTACGACGCGTTCCGTGACGGGCAGGGCGAGATCATCGACCACGTCGTCGACGGCGGCGACGCGCTCGTGCTGATGCCGACCGGCGGCGGGAAGTCGCTGTGCTACCAGATCCCCGCGCAGGTCCGGAAGGGCACCGGGATCGTCATCTCGCCGCTCATCGCCCTCATGCAGGACCAGGTGGACGCGCTGCGCGCCCTCGGCGTCCAGGCCGGGTTCCTCAACTCGACCCTGGACCACGACGAGCGCCGCGTCGTCGAGGCCCAGTTCGCGGCGGGCGAGCTGGACCTGCTCTACCTGGCCCCCGAGCGGTTCCGCCTCGGGTCCACGATCGAGCTGCTCGACCGCGGCACGATCGCGCTGTTCGCGATCGACGAGGCGCACTGCGTCTCCCAGTGGGGCCACGACTTCCGTCCCGACTACCTGATGCTGTCGGGCCTGCACGAGCGCTGGCCGGACGTCCCGCGCATCGCGCTCACCGCCACCGCCACCGAGGCGACCCGCGCGGAGATCGCCTCCCGGCTCGGCCTCGAACAGGCCAAGCACTTCGTCGCGAGCTTCGACCGGCCGAACATCCAGTACCGCATCGAGCCGAAGACCGACGCGAAACGCCAGCTCCTGCACCTGCTGCGCAACGAGCACCAGGGCGACGCGGGCATCGTGTACTGCCTGTCGCGCAACTCGGTGGAGAAGCACGCCGAGTTCCTCACCCAGAACGGCATCGAGGCCCTCCCCTACCACGCGGGCCTGGACGCTCGGACCCGCGCCGAGCACCAGTCCCGCTTCCTGCGCGAGGACGGCCTCGTCATCGTCGCGACGATCGCGTTCGGCATGGGCATCGACAAGCCCGACGTCCGCTTCGTCGCCCACCTCGACCTGCCCAAGTCCGTCGAGGGCTACTACCAGGAGACCGGGCGCGCCGGACGCGACGGCCTCCCCTCCACCGCCTGGCTCGCCTACGGCCTCCAGGACGTCGTCAACCTCCGCAAGATGATCGACGGCGGCGAGGGCGACGCCGCGCACCGCCGCCGCCAGGCCACCCACCTCGACTCGATGCTCGCCCTCTGCGAGACCGTCGAGTGCCGCCGCGTCCAGCTCCTCAACTACTTCGGCCAGGCCGGCGGCGAACCCTGCGGGAACTGCGACACGTGCCTGTCACCCCCGCAGACCTGGGACGCGACCGTCGCCGCGCAGAAGGTCCTGTCGGTGATCGTCCGGCTCGACCGGGAGCGCCGCCAGAAGTTCGGCGCCGGGCACATCATCGACATCCTGCTCGGCAAGAAGAGCGCCAAGGTCATCCAGTTCGACCACGACTCCCTCAAGCCGTTCGGCGTAGGCGCCGACCTCCGCGAGGCCGAGTGGCGCGGCGTCGTCCGCCAGCTCCTCGCCCAGGGCCTGATCGCCGTCGAGAGCGACCACGGCACCCTCCTCCAGACCGAGGCCAGCGCCGAGGTCCTGCGCGGCGAGCGCAAGGTCATGATGCGCCGTGAGGCCGAGCGCCCGGCGGCCAAGGCCGCGAAGACGTCCAAGGCCGCCAAGGCCGTGGTCGAGCTGGCCCCCGAGGCCGTCCCGGTCTTCGAGCGCCTCCGCGCCTGGCGCGGCGCCACCGCCAAGGAGCAGGGCGTCCCCGCCTACGTGATCTTCCACGACGCGACGCTGCGCGAGATCGCCACCGCCCTGCCGTCCTCCCTGGCCGAGCTGGGCCGGATCAGCGGCGTGGGCGAGAACAAGCTGGCCAAGTACGGCGACCAGGTCCTGGAGGCCCTGGCCGCCGGCTGATCCGGGGTCAGGTCGTCCGGTCGTAGATGCCGACGGCCCAGGCGCCGTCCCACAGCCCCGTCTCGGACGCGATGAGCGCGACGCTGGCCGGGCTGGTCTCCGTGGTGACGGGCGCCTGCGGCGGCAGCACCCAGACCTCCAGGGTCCGTACCGACCCGACCCACCCCGGCCCCGCCGACCGCTTGTCGAGCTGCGACACGTTGTCGTCCGGGCCGCACCGTCCGACGCTCCCGGGACGTCCGGGCGTGTCGAGGCGGGTGATCAGCCAGGAGTTCGGCACCGCGCACCGCACGTTGAACAGCGTGTTCGCGCTCCGCGCGGTGAAGCGGAGCGCGGCCATCTCCCCCATCCGCTGCCGCCGCACGCTCTGCACCAGCGACAGCGCCTCGCTCCGCCGCGTCGCCTCGGGCGCCGCGACCCTGAGGGGCAACCGGACCGCGACCGGCACGGCGTCGTCCACGGGCCGGTTCCCCGTCCCGGGGCTCAGTGTCAGCGCGGCCACGGCGGCGACCGCCATCGTCCCGGCGGCCAGCCCCCCGCCCCGCCGCCGGCGCCGGATGGCCCGCCCTCTGCGCACGACCTGGTCGACTCGGCCAGGGTTGGGGGAGGCGCCCCCGCTGAGATCCCGTAGAACGGTCGCCAGTTCTTCCTCTGCGTAAGGCACCGCTACCTCGTTTCCTTCAACACGTGCAGGGACGGATCCACCCGCAACCGGATAAGAGCCCTACGGAGCTGCGTCTTCACCGTGGAACCCGTGCATCCGAGGACGACCGCGACGTGCTCGACCGACATCTCCTCGAAGTAGTGCAGGACGACCACCGCACGCTGCCGGGGCGAGAGCCGCCCGAGCGCGTCCCACATGACCTCGCGGTCGTCCACGGCCTGCGAGATGTCCGCGCCGGGCACCTCGGGCAGGTGCTCGGTCGGCACCTCGCCCCGCCGCCGCAGCCGCCACCAGGACGCGTGCGTGTTCGTCAGGATCCGGTAGACGTACGGGCCCGGGTCGTCCTGGATCCGCCCCCACGCGACCCACGCCTTGGCCAGCGCCGTCTGGAGCAGGTCCTCGGCGCGAGCCCAGTCCCTGGTCAGCAGGTACGCGGTCCTGAGCAGACGTTCCGAATGCTCCTCGACGTAGTCGGTGAAACAGGCACGATCCGTCATCCCGTCCTCCGCCCCTCGTTCACCGTCCCTACTCCCGGCGCACCCGGAACGGAGGACACCTCACCCCAAACTGAGACCCACATCACAATCCCCTCGAAGGAGGCACGCTCCCTCTTCGCCGCGCCTTCCACGAAACCGAGCGCCGATTCCCAGGGTTCTCCCAGGATTCTGGGAGGGCTTCTGCCAGGCATCCCCGGTTACATGTGGCCATGCGCACCAACAAGAAGACCCTCGCGGCCGGGATAGGGTCGGCGGGCCTCCTCGGCCTCGGCCTCTACCTGGCGGTACCGGCGGCGGCGGCGAACCCGACCCCGAGCCCGTCCGCATCCGAGTCGCCCTCGTCCAAGCCGTCGGGGGCGCCCTGGAGAATGCACCAGCGAAACGGCGACGCCCACCCGAGGCGGCACGGCATGGGCGACTTCCGAGGCGTCCACGGCGAGGCGACCGTCCGCCGCGAGGACGGCTTCCACCTCTCCACCTGGCAGCGCGGAGCGGTCACCGCCCGCTCCGGCGCCACCCTGACCGTCCGGAGCGAGGACGGCGTGTCCTGGACCTGGACCACCGACGCGAAGACCGTGATCCGCAAGGAGGGCGACAAGTCCGCGCTCTCCGCACTGGCCAACGGCGACCAGGTCCTCGTCTTCGGCGAGCGCTCCGGAAACACCCGCACCGCCAAACTGGTCCGCGCCCCCAAGAAGCCCTGACCGGCCCGCCCCAGCGTGCGCCGGCACTGGACGGGAGGCGGCGGCGGGCACCAGGCTGAACCCGAGACCGGCCGCGGAGCCCTGGAGCCGGTGAGCGGACGACAGGCGTGAAACCGAGGGCGGGCGGGGGCCGATGAGCGAGAGCCGGCGGGTGCTCGTCGTGGACGACGAGGCGAACATCCGCGACCTCATCGAGGTGGCGTTGCGCTTCCACGGCTTCACGACCGCCACCGCCGCCACCGGCGGGGACGCGCTGCGGGAGGTGGCCGAGAGTCGGCCCGACCTCGTCCTGCTGGACGTGATGCTCCCCGACTTCGACGGTTTCGAGGTGTGCCGGCGGCTGCGCGCGGACGGCGACCAGGTCCCGGTGGTCTTCCTGACGGCGCGGGACACGCCGTCCGACACCGTCCGGGGGCTGACGCTCGGCGGCGACGACTATGTCACCAAGCCGTTCTCGATCGAGGCGCTCGTCGCGCGGGTCCGGGCCGTCCTGCGGCGGACGGCCCCGGCGGGCACCTCCCCGCCCGGCGACGACGGGGTGCTGCGCGTCGGCGACCTCGAACTCGACGAGGCGCACTGGACGGTCCGGCGCGGCGGCGCCCGGGTCGACCTGTCGCCCACCGAGTTCAGGCTGCTCGCCCACCTGATGCGCAACGCCGGGAAGGTCCTGTCGCGCACCCAGCTCCTGGAGAGCGTCTGGGGCTGGGAACACCACGGCAACGCCCAGGTCGTCGAGACCTACGTCAGCTACCTGCGCCGCAAGCTCGACCCGCTCGGCACGCCGATCATCCACACCCAGCGCGGCGTGGGCTACGCGCTGCGGCCATGACCCTCAACGCGCGGCTGCTGACCGGGCTGCTGGCGGTCACGCTCGCCGGGCTGGCGATCATGGGCCTGGTGAGCGCGCTCGTCCTGCGCGGCTACCTGATGCACCGGGTGGACGGGCAGCTCCAGGCCACCCGCGACCGGGCCATCGGGCGGATCGCCCACTTCGGCCCGCCCCAAGGGGGCGCCGCCCCAGCGCAGTTCGTGGTGCTCGCCGTCACGCCCACAGGCCAGGTGCGGGTGCTCAGCGGCGACGCGCCGAACCCCGACCGGGCCGTCGCCGAGGTGCGGCGGATCGACCGCGCCACCCTCGACGCCCGCGCGAGCGACCTCGCCCCCTTCTCGCTCCCGGGGCTGCGCGCCGTGGCGCGCCCCTGGCGCAACGGCATCGTGATCGTGGCCGCGCCCCTGACCGGGATCACCTCGGCGGTCCGCAACCTCGTCCTCACCGAGGTCGCCACCGCGGCCGTCCTGCTCGCCGCCCTGGCGCTCCTGGGCCGCCGCCTGATCGGCCGCGGCCTGCGTCCGCTCGACCAGATGGCCGCCACCGCCCACGCGATCACGACCGGCGGCGATCTGCGCGCCCGCATGCCGGGCCCCGGCAGGCGCACCGAGGCCGCCCGCCTCGCCGGTGCGATCAACGTGATGCTCGACCGGATCGAGCAGGCGTTCTGGGCCCGGAGCCGCTCCGAGGCGCGCGTCCGCGAGTTCGCCGCCGACGCCTCGCACGAGCTGCGGACACCGCTCACCACGATCCTCGGATATGCCGAGCTGTACCGGCACGGCGCCCTCGGCCCGAACGAGCTGCCCGACGCGATGCGCCGCATCGAGGACGAGGCGCACCGCATGAACAACCTGGTCAGCGACCTGCTGGAACTCGCCCGCCTGGATCGCGGGGCGGCGCTCCACCCCGTCCCCACCGACCTGGTCGTCCTGGCCCGGGACGCCGTCGCCGACGCGACGGCCGCCTCACCCGACCACCCCGTGCGGCTGGACGCCCCGGACACCCTCATCGCGACCGTGGACGAGGCGCGCCTGCGCCAGATCTTCGCGAACCTCCTGGCCAACGTCCGCGCCCACACACCCCCTGGGACACCGGCGACCGTCCGCCTCGCCCCGGGCGTCATCGAGGTCGCCGACGAGGGCCCGGGCATGTCCCCGGACGACGCAGCCCGCGCGTTCGAACGCTTCCACCGCGCCGAGCAGGGCGCCACAGGCGCGGGCCTGGGCCTCCCCATCGTCGCCGCGATCGCCGCCGCCCACCACGGCCACGCGCAACTCCTCTCCGCCCCCGGCACCGGAACCACCGTGAGAATCACCCTCCCCCCACCCTCCTGACCCCCAAGCACCCAGCCCCCCGGCTACCCCCACGTGGCGCCCCCGGCGCGAAAGCGGCATCCACCAACGTTGAGCCGCACCGCTTCCGCCACACCACCACACGCGGCCCTAGGGCGTTTCTGATGGATCATCAGGGCGACCTTGCGGGTCCTGGAACGGCTCCACAAACCACCTCTCGGCGACCTGCTGCCACAGCAGCAACAACCACGTTGCTCGTTGGGTCCGCCCAAGATTCATCAGAAGCGCCCTAGGGCGTTTCTGATGGCTCTTGGACGGTGTCGCGGAGCCAGATCATGATCGCTGCGACGGTGAGTGTGCCGTTGTAGACGTAGTCGCGTTTGTCGTACCGGGTGGCCACCGCCCGGTACTGCTTCCACTTGTGCACGCAGCGTTCGACGGTGTTGCGGCGCCGGTACTGGAGCTTGTCGAATGCGGGCGGGCGGCCCCCGGCCGAGCCTTTACGCTGGCGCTGGGCGCGCTGGTCAGCGGGCTGGGTGATGGTCGCCTTGATACCCCGCCCGCGCAGGTGGTGTTCGAGGGGACCGCCCGGGGACCTGGTCGCGGCGCGCCAAGCGGGACTCGCAGGCGGCACCGACTTATGTGGGCGGAGAATTCGCTCCTCATGCTGCGGCCTTCAGGCGTCCCAGACGACACCTCGGCACTGCTGCCGGCCGACGGAGAGTCGGTGGCGAAGCCGGGCGTGACGGCTAGGCGTCGTAGACGGTCACCTCGACGCCCCGCTCGGTGAGATGCCGCTCCACCAGCGGTTCGACCAGCTCCCACTTCCCCCCGGCGAGCCCGCAACCGACACGTGGCATGTGGACGCTCGCTTCGAGTTCGACCGCTCTGCCTCCGAGCACCTCCAGACACCGTCCGAGCGCCTCGTACCGGATCGGCGGCCCCCTACGGCTCCGCTTGACCCCCCCGCTGCGCGACCATGTTCGCGACCCACACGTACTTCTCGACCTGGACGAACTGCACGGCCCCCAGCCCGAACCCGCTGCCCGCCCGCTCCCGGTACCAGCGGCGGTACTCCGCCTCGGGCTCCTTCCAGCGCCGCGACACCGCCAGGACGAAGCCCTTCCCCCAGCCGCCCAGGTCGTTGCAGACATGGGCGACGATCTTCACCCCCTTCGCCTGCGGGGACGTCGCGTCCCCCTTGAGATACCTGACCCCCACGTGTCGGCACGCTACCCTCCGCCACCGACATTTCAGCTGACGGGCGCGTCCCAGGCGGCCCGCCACGTCGCGGGCCCGACGACGCCGTCCACACCGAGGTGCTTCTCCTGCTGGAACGCGCGGCAGACCCGCTCCGAATCCGCGCCGTACGCACCATCGACGCTGATCCGCCACCCGCGCTTGTGCATCTGCCTCTGCCACGTCCGGACGTCATCACCGTGCATGACGGGCGGCTGCGTGAGGTGCCGGCCGGGCCACTTCGGCGCGTGCGACGAGGGAGGCTTGGGGGCCCGGTCGACCTGCCACTGCCCGTAGTCGTCCTTCATGGCCCGGTTGTAGTCGACGCCCACACCGTTGACGGTGTGATCGTTCGAGTACTGCTGGAGGTGCGCCCGCGAGTCCCAGCGCCCGCCCGACCACGCGTACGTCTGCCACCCGTAGGTGATCTTCTTGGCGTCGAACGCCCGCTTGATCGGCCCGTATCCCGCGTAGAGGCCGATCCGCTTGCGTCCGAGAACGGACGCCGCGCCGTCCAGATAGGCGTTGATCGCCGCCTGGTGGCCGGACTCGGCGTCGAAGTCCACGGCGAAGTAGATCGGACGATCCGACGGCATTCCGCAGGCCCGCGCCTGCTTGGCGGCGTCCTCCGCGTCCGCGACCCCGCCGTCCTTGCCGGACAGCGCCCGCGACGCCGCCGTCTCCCAGACCACGACCAGCCAGAGGCCGCCCTCCGACAGCTGCTCCGCCTCGGCGCGCGTCAGGTTCTTCCCGGTCGCGTCATGCGACAGGTAGCGGCAGACGAACTTCGCCCCCGCCTTCCTCAGCGCGGACGGGCCGGGCCGTCCCCACGCGTAATCCACTCCGAAGACGCTCATTCCGCCATCCCTTCTGTCATGACGGGCAGGCAACACCGCGTCGGGCAACGCACGCAGGCATATTGACAAACTCACACAATTCGTTCAACCCATGTCCACCCCGAAGTCTGGGCAGGCACACCCTAAAAAGCGAAATAGAGGTCGACACCACCACATAACCGACAAGCCAGGAGCCCCAACGCAGCGCACGTCCGGGGCCCAACCCACCGGGCATGTTGATCAGAACGCCACTCCCCATCGATCAACTCCCAAATATGAAACCCATCCCGGTAGGCAACTACCTTCCAACCCTCCGGCTGATCATTTGCGATAAAACACCCGAACAACCTCCGCATATCCCCCGACCACGACGAACGCTGAGGCGACCTAAGCCCGGAGACACGGTCGGGCGCCACGTCGGCCTACAGCGCCCAACCGACAGCCGACTCGCCACCACGCCGGGTTCATCGGAGGACCGGGGCAGCACCGGTCGCCGCGACGGAGAGGTCCCAGAGCCGCGCGGCCGACTCGGGAGCGATGGCGTATTCGCGGACGCCGCCGTCGTCCATGGGCTCGCCGGGGGCGGAGACGCGGGCGACGTCGCAGTCCTCAAGGTAGATGCCTCCGCGGTCGGCCAGCAGCGGAGAAGTGGCTGCCCAGAGACCGGTCGCGGCGCCCTGGGAGGGCGTCTTGAAACCGGCGCCGACCACGTTGCCGTGCTCGTCCACCCAGCCACGGTCGATCTGCTCCTGGAGGCTCATCTCCCGCTGGAGACCGGTGATGATCTTGCCCGGATGCAGGGCGAACGCCCGGATGCCGTCGTCGCGTCCGAGGGCGTCGAGGTGGACGGCGAACAGGGCATTGGCGGTCTTGGCCTGACCATAGGCCAGCCATTTATCATAACCGGTTCGAAAATGCGGGTCATTCCAGCGGATGTCGGTCAGAGTGTGCCCGGCAGAACTGTTGACGACAACACGCGCACCGCCAGCGACCAGGAGCAGATAAACCTCACACGCGAGAGTGAAGTGTCCGAAATGATTGGCGGTGAGCTGGCTCTCCCATCCACCGGGGCCGATGCGCAACTCAGGAGTGGCCATGACCCCGGCAAGGGCCATAAGGAAGTCGATCCTGTCGAGGGATTCGCTGATTCGCGCGCCGGCAACGCGGACGCTACCGAGGTCCGTAAGATCCATAGGGATCACTTCGCAGCCGTCCAGGCCCTTAAGGGCGGCGCGGGCGACACCGGGCCGGCGTGCCGGAACGATGACGCGGGCCCCCGCGGCCGCCATGGCCCGAGTGGTCGCCAGGCCGAGCCCGGAGTATCCGCCGGTCACGACGGCGGTCCTGCCGGAGAGGTCGATGCCGGCCATGACGTCCTCGGCGGTACTGGCAGCGGAGAACGGGGAGCCGAGCGACTGCTGATCAGTGGTGGTCATGCCGACGACGCTACGAGCTAGAGCGAGGTCTAGATCAAGCCCTAGGCTGGACGGCATGGAAACCGCCGAAACCCGCGCGGAACAGCTGAGCATCGGCGAGGTGGCCGAACGCACCGGGCTCAGCGTCCACGCACTGCGCTTTTACGAACGCGAAGGGCTGCTCGTCGGGCCCGTCCAGCGCACCGCGGGCGGACGACGGCGCTACACCCCCGTCGATGTCGACTGGCTGCTGATCTGCGTCAAACTCCGTGAATCCGGCATGCCGCTCGCCGACCTCAAACACTTCGCCGAGCTGGTGCGCCTCGGTCCGGGCAACGAGGCAGACCGCCTACGGCTCCTCGACGCCCATCAGCAACGCGTGGAGGCACAGATTCAGGCCCTGGAGGAGTGCCGCACCCTCATCGCCTGGAAAGCCGGTGTCTATGCCGAACACCTCGCTCGCGGCGAGGCGGGCGGCCTCTGGGACCCGACGGGCTGAGCCGGCGCCCCTGCCGTGCGCAGGCTCGTTGTGCAAAAGTGGATCATGGTTCGCTGTTTCAGCGGAGGAGGCAGCCGGAGATGTACGAATCGGACCAGACCTGGCGCGAGGTCGACGCCTACTTCGAGGATGCCCTCGTCGCCGAAGACGACGCGCTGACCGCGGCCCGAACATCTGGGACGCGCACCACCATGCCGCGAGCGGAGGTGTCCCCCAACCAGGGCAAGCTACTGGGGATGCTCTGCCAGATGGCCGATGCCACCCGCGTGCTGGAGTTCGGCACCCTCGCCGGATACAGCACGATCTGGTTGGCACGCGCCGTCGGCGACGGCGGCCATGTGACCACCCTGGAACTGGAGGAACAGAACGCCGAGGTCGCCCGGCAAAACCTCGAACGCGCGGGCGTCACCGACCGTGTCGAGATCCTGGCGGGCCCTGCCACCGAATCGGCACAGCGCCTCATCGACGACGCGGTTGAGCCCTATGACTTCGTGTTCATCGACGCCGACAAACCGAATAACCCGGCCTACCTCCGGGCCTCACTGGCACTGACACGCCCCGGCGCCGTGATCGTGATCGACAACGTCGTCCGCAACGGCACGGTCACCGATTCCGAGACCCTCGACGCCTCCACTCAGGGCGTGCGCGCGGTCGTGGCGGAAATCGCCCGCGATCCACGTCTGCACGCCACGGCGATCCAGACAGTGGGCGCCAAAGGCTGGGACGGCTTCCTCCTGATCCGCCGCACAGCCTGACCGCCGCCCGGCTGTTGCCACAAGCACGGCGCGCGAGCCAGGATCCGATGTGGCCTACCACCTGTCATTCTTCTGCCGCAGCGGCGAGGAGAACGCCTCGTCCGCACTCGTGAACCTCACCGAATCGGCGGGGCCTCCCATCCTGGCGAAACCCGGCACGGGCGACTACGTCAACGAGATCGCCGCCTGCGGTATCGCCACGGGCTGGATCGGACGGAGATGCATGCGGGTGTCGCCTTCATCGCCGAAGAGGTGATCGACGCTTCACCGGACAACGCTCCCGGAGTCTGGGGAAGCGACCTCCAAGTGCAGCTCACCCTGAGCGGCGAGATGGACGACGCCCTCGTCGATCGCATCTGGCGGACGTTGACCAACAGATGGGCAGCCGTCGCCTGGGACGAGTCGTCCGGATTCGACATCAACAAGGACCCCCACTAGTCGTCGGGAAGAGCCATGGTCACAGGCCATCCCGAGAAACGTCCTTGTCGAGGGATACCTTCGGGCTCTTGGACAGGGAGCGCAGATGAGCTACCACGTGCAGTTCTTCGCCAAACGGGGCGAGGTCGCGGCCTCTGACGCCCTCGATCAACTCATCGCGGCGGTCTCTGAGAGCGGTGGCCCCGTCCTGGTGCGGGAAAGGGGCGAGGAGCCCGGCGCTTCCTGGTGCGATCTCTTCGACAAGAAGACGATGACCAGCCCGCTCATCATCGAGCTGTGGACCGGCGCACGTGAGCTGGCCGAGGAGATCCTCGAACTCACCCCGGACGGTGACACCCACGGCATCCGGGGAAGTGACCTGATGGTCTCCGTCCAACTCCTGAGGGAAGCCGACTGGTCACTGATGCGGCGCGTCTGGGATGTCCTGGTGAGGCAGTGGGGCGCCGTCCCCTACGATTCCATATCGGAGTTCTCGCTCACCTTCTAAGCCACCGAGCGCGCCCGGCGGTCCCGCCGCGTCGTCCGCGCGATGGGTTTCCTACGATGCGTGCGTGCGAACCTTGGTGCTCTGGGACATCGACCACACGCTGATCAGTGTCCGCGGACTCAGCGCTGAGATCTATGCCACCGTGTTCCACCAGCTCACCGGCCGCGCCATCGAGCGGGTCGCGGACATGGCCGGTCGCACGGACCGGGCGATCACCGCTGAGACCCTGCGCTATCACGACGTCGAGCCCACGGTCGACCTCATGCTCAGCTTCACCGACGCGCTGGGCAGGGCGTTCGCCGCCAGGCAGGACGAGATCAAGGCGCGGGGCAGCGTCCTGCCAGGAGCACGGGCAGTGCTGGAGGCGCTCAGCGCAAGGTCCGACGTGGTGCAGTCCGTGCTGACCGGCAACATGAGGCCGATAGCGGAGTGCAAACTGAGCGCCTTCGGGCTGGAGCGGTTCGTCGACGTCGAGGTCGGCGCGTACGGCCTGGACCACGCCGACCGCCCTCCCCTGGTGAGGCTCGCGCAGGACCGCGCGGCCCTCAAGTACGGCGAGACGTTCGACGCGTCCAGGACGGTCCTGGTGGGCGACACCCCTCATGACGTGCACGCCGGCCACCAGGGCGGCGCCCGCGTGGTGGCGGTCGCGTCCGGCGCCAGCAGCGAGGCCGACCTGAGAGCGGCCGGCGCGGAGATCGTCCTGACCTCCCTGGCCGACACCGACGCCGCGGTGCACGCCATCCTGAACGTCAGCCGCCCATGACCCACGTCCCCGAGGCTCCGAAGGACGTCTCGACACGTCCGACCGCGTCGCCCCACCAACACCAAATCCCTCGCGATGATCGCCAGGAACCTCTGACCGGTGCGCGCCCGAAGGGATTCGAACTCCTAAGGGAGCCACCGCCCAACCCCGCGTGGCCGACGTCCCTCCTTCCGGATCGTCCGAAGTGCAGGGGAGACTGTTCGCCGTGATGTGCTCGGTGAGCCGTACAGTTCTGGCGGTCAAGGCCAGTGGGCCATGGCTGGTCCTGGTGGGCAGCACGTGGGCCGTGGACACCGAGAACGAGTCCCGCGTTCGACTCAGCCGGGGCCGCATGTGGTTGCTACCGCTCCTGGAGCGTCCACGGATTGACGTCGAGTCCGAAGCGCGGGCCCGCCTTGGGGCCGGCGATCCCGACGTAGGCGAAGCGCTGAGGGCCGTGATCGACATGGGCCTGAACGCTTGGTCGGACCACTGGCTCTCCAAGGCCGTGGTCTGGACGACGGACGAGGAAGTCGTCATCTTTTCCGAGCGTCTCCACGAGATCGCACTGGAAAGTACCGGGCCTCAGTCCCAAGACACCCGGCACGCGGCGAAACGACGGCTCAAGCGACTCGGACTGTGGTCGCCTAGTCGCGGGTGAGCTGTGAACGCCGTCCTCACCGAGGCAAGCGGGAAGCGTCGCAGCTCCTCACGAGGCTGCCGAAGAGGGGCGAACGCCCACGATCGACCAGGCAAGAAGTCGCCGTTCATCGCAATCACAACTGCCTCGACCTGAGGTGCGGGGAGGGCGCGGTCGCACGTCGTCCGCCGATCCTTGGGCCCACGTCCATCGCGCTCACGACGAATAGGTACGGCCATCGGCTCAATCAGGCGGCGGTGGAGGCCACGAATGGAGCCCTCTTCGGGACCTGATCAAATCCCAAGCCCCACGCAAGAAGCCCCTTCCAAGATCGGAAGAGACCTCTGAACTGTGCGCACCCGAAGGGATTCGAACCCCTAACCTTCTGATCCGTAGTCAGATGCTCTATCCGTTGAGCTACGGGTGCTTGCCGCCTGGCTCTCACCAGGAGTTTTACCAACGGGGCGAGAGTCTAGCAGCTCTCACGTGGGTGATTGCGCATATGATTCCTCGGCCCCGCGCCCCTCCAGTGTAGGGCACTCGCACCTGTGGACCGTCCCGCTGTCGCCACCGACCCGCGCGGGGACGTCGCGCCCCGCGACTCAACGTCCAGCGCCACGGCGACACCGGCCGCCCTGCGCGCTGCCTCCCGAGCGCCCGACGACCCGACGCATTGTGATCTGGGTCACGGAACCGTTTGTGGCGGGATGGCGCCAAAGGGGTAATCGAGACGTGAGTGACCTGCGAGGTCTACCCTCGTCCGATGTCCCAAACCCCCCTAGAAGGAGAAACCCCTATGCGCATGTCTGCCACCAAGCTCGTCGGCGTCCTCGCCATCGGTGGCGTGCTGCTCGGTTCTACGGCGTGCGGGCCGATCGACTCCGTGACCGGCGGAGGCAAGAAGAAGACCGCGTGCAAGAACATCGAGTCTGAGCTGCGCAGCGTCGCCTCCGGCGGCGCGTCGAGCGGGTCCGCGGCGAACGCCCAGAGGTTCGCGGACGCGGCGTCCAAGATCCGCACCGAGGGCCAGAACGCGGGCGGCGACGTCCAGACCGCCGCGACCAAGTTCGCGAGCGACCTCGACGACACGGCCGCCACCCTGCGACGTCTCAGCTCCGGCAACCTCTCCGGCGGCTCGCCCAACTTCACCGCGATGCAGCAGCACGGCAACGAGCTCGGCAAGGCCTGCGGCTACACCGGCTTCCGCCTGGGCTGAATCGCGACGCTCCGCTCCCGCGGCCCCGGGAGCGGAACCCCGCGATCCGGACTAATCTCAGGCCGCCCCGGGCCAGACTTTGCCGGTAGGCGCGCCGAACCGGTAGCCTGTCCTGAGCCTGAGGGCAACTGGAGGATTCGCCTAGTCCGGTCTATGGCGCCGCACTGCTAATGCGGTTTGGGTTTACCGCCCATCCGGGGTTCAAATCCCCGATCCTCCGCCACCTGACCAGGGGTTTCGCCGAAGATCGCATTCTCCGGCGAAACCCCTGTCGCGTTCCATATGTCCGTTTTGCTGGCCCTGGATAGCACATGGTGAGCACGAGATGTCGTGGCGGTATCACCGAGCCCAGGTCAGAGCCACCGAACTGGATCATGAAGTGACTACCCTGCGTGTTCATCTCGCTTCTTGCGTCGATCGGCCAGCGAGATCACGTTCGGTGGGACAGGAGGAGCGTCCGCGTGCGGCTCTCCGACCAGGTCGGCGCCGTAGGCCAGATACAGATCCTGCCGCGCGTCGGCGGACCCGATCATCGGCTGAAAGCTGTACAGGAACTCCACGCTGCGAGGGCGCCAGCCGGTCTCCTCCTCGGCCTCCCGCACAGCGGCGGCGGCCGGATCCTCTCCCGGATCGACGTACCCGCCGGGCACCTCCCAGTCCCAACGGTCGATGATGAACCGATGCCGGTAGATCAGCAGGATGTTCTCGCCGGCCTCGTCCAGCACGGCGGTCATGACGCAGCGGGGCAACCGGAGGACGTACTGATCGAAGCGGACTCCGGTGGGCAGCTCGACGCTGGCCACCGACAGGCGGATGTGGCGGTTCTCATCGACCGCGCGTTCGCCGTGAATCGTCCACTTCGTGCGGTCGGAAGAGATGTGCGTCACGCCCCGACCGTACCGCCCCCGCTGCTGGCTCGTCGGTCCGTCCGACACCCCTCGCCAGACGCGAAGAACGTCCTAAGTTTGGACCACCCTTGGCGTCCGTAGGATCGCCGCATGACTGTCGATGCTGATGGTGTGGAGCGGCTGGTTATGGCCTGGGGCCGGATCGAGACCTGGCTTCAGGCGTACGCGCCGGTCTCTGCCGCATTGCTGCGCCCCCCTGCCGATGAAGCCGCCTTAGTTGCGGCGGAGCAGGTCATGGGCGTGGAGCTTCCTGCGGGGCTGGCGGCTTGGTATCGGATCCATGACGGCGTGGACGAAGACGCGGCGCCTGATGACGCGGTAGAGGTCGCCGGAATTCTCCCGGCCGGCATGGCGATGTTGCCACTCGATTGGCTGGTGCGCGAGTACCTGACACCTACACAAGAATGGGAGGGTCGAGAGGAAGGGCTGCTGCCGTTCGCACGAACCCCTGGAGACGTCTGGTACGGCTGGTATGTCGATGCGCGCAAGAGTGAGACGACGTACGGCAACCTTGGCCGCTGGGCGGTTGACGAGGCGGACACACCCTTTCCAGGGTTCTCTGATGGGTGGCCCTTGCCGGACTGGTTGAGCGAGATCGCCGCTGTGCTAGAACAGGGACGTTCGATGAGACGCCCGGACGGTACTGAGGAGAAGGGTTCTCGGCCAGCGTTGTACCGGGGTGGGCTCACATGGGTGGACCCACGGGTGTTGCGTATCAATGCGGTCGTGCTCGATGGGCCTAGATGACAAAGGGATGGCCGGGGCGCGTCCTTGACGGACCGCCCCGGCCACCCTGGTTCGTGCCGAGTTAGGGCTTAGCGGAGGTGGTCGTCGGGGCGGGCTGGTGAGCACAGGGTGGGCACCAACTGTGGTGGATCATGGTGGACTGGGTGCACCCTGTGGAGTTTTGACCTGCAGAAACATGAATACGAATTACGTCATAGTACGCGTGACATGGAACTGCTAATGCGGTTTGGGTTTACCGCCCATCCGGGGTTCAAATCCCCGATCCTCCGCCAGCTGACCTGCGGGGATGCATCGCTGGACGCATCCCCGCAGTCGCGTTTGAGGGCCCGGAACAGGCCCGTGGCTGCACAATCGGGTCAACAGCGGAAAATCCGCAGGTCACGCCCCTAGCTGGGCTGCACACGAGGTGCACAGCCGCACGTCGGCGCTGTGCTCGGGAGCCGGGGCGAGCGCCGACCTTCCCGGCGCTGGAGAAAGCCGGAGATCGACATTGCGGCCTGCTCGGCGTTTCCTCCGCCACCACCGCGTAGACGTTCGCGGTGAACGCCTCGTCCGCATGCCCGAGGATTTCCGAGACGACCTTCATGCTGACTCCGGCCGCGTGCGCCATCGTCGCCGCGCCATGGCGCAGGTCGTGGAAGCGGACCGGCGCAGAACGGGCCCGTTGATCGCGGCCTGAACCCGTTCGGGCGTCGTGCGATGTCGGCGGGAGATCTTGTCGAGGTCCCAGCCTTCCTCCTGGTGACGGCGGCCGATGGCATTGTAGAGCTTGAAGACCTCGTTGAATAGCTTGGTGCTATAGCGGGGCAGACAGGCATACGGCTCGGTGCGAAAGCCCGACAGGCCGGCCAGGTCCGCGTTCGCCGAGTTGTTATCGCAGGTCGTGACGCTTGGGCGAACGGCTGCCAGAGGGGGTGCACGGCCGTCGTCTCCGTTCTCGGTGGTCCTTCACACAGACCCGCGAATGAGACGACGGCCGCCCGGCGACGAGCCGTCCCGACCGAGATATCACTTATGCGGCATTGATTCAGGTCAGGCGTTATCAAAAGGCTAAGGATAGTTAGGACCCCCATAGCCGTGGGAACGACAGACACTCCTGGCGGCCACGAAAAGGGGGGCTTGTGACTGGCATCGACTGTAGTGCCGGGCCGGGGCCGTGAACACCGCTCCCGACGGCCTCGTGGGCCCTGTGATCGGCGCCTGGCCACATGCCTGGACGTGACCGGCGTCGCGGCGGCGCGACCGCCGTACCCGCCTTTCCGGCGAGGCTCTGGCGGGCCCTGGAGCGAGCGCGCCCGCCCGGGTTCGGCCGGACCCGGGCGTGGCGCAGCCCGTTGCGGGGGCCGTGGCTGACTTCGATGTTCGGGTCGGTTCTGCTGGCGGCGCTCCCTGTAGTGATCGTCACAGGGCTGGTCTCCTACGTGGCGTATGCGCCGTGGTTCGGGCAGGCCTACCCGGCCCATGTCGGCTGGCTGCGCCTGCCGTACTTCACCTGGCCCACGCGGCCGATCTGGTTGTACCGGCTGAACCAGGGTCTGCACGTCGGCCTGGGACTGGTCCTGATACCGGTCGTACTGGCCAAGTTGTGGTCGGTGGCACCGAGGCTGTGGGCTTGGCCGCCCGCTCGTTCGCTCGCCCAGGTCCTGGAACGGCTCTCGCTGTTGTCGCTGGTGGGCGGCATCCTGTTCGAGATCGTCACCGGCGTCCTGGACATCCAGTACTGGTACGCGTTCCCGTTCGACTTCTACACCGCCCACTATTTCGGCGGATGGGTGTTCACCGGCGCGTTCCTCGCCCACGTCACCATCAAACTGCCGAAGCTCGTCCGCGCGCTGCGCTCACGCTCCCTCCGCCGGGAACTCCGGACCTCCCGCGCCGACACCCGTCCCGAACCCCCCGACCCCGACGGGCTGGTAGCGGCCGAACCGGCGCCGGCGACCCTCAGCCGCCGCGGCGCGCTGGCCGTGGTGGGCGGCGGCAGCACCCTGATCGCCGTCATGGTCGCGGGCCAGAGCATCGGCGGTACCGCCCGGCGGGTGGCGCTGCTGGCTCCCCGGGGCGGCTACCGGGACACACCGGAGGACTTCCCGATCAATCAGACCGCGGCCGCAGCCGCGATCATGCCCGCCGACATCGGCTCGGGCTGGCGCCTGACCTTGACCAGCGGCACGCGCACCGTTCAGCTGGAGCGGCCGCAACTGCTCGCCATGGCCCAGCACACCGCCGCGCTGCCCATCGCCTGCGTCGAGGGCTGGTCCACCATGCAGACCTGGACCGGTGTACGGCTGCGCGACCTCGCCGCCCTGGTCGGCGCCGGGCACCCGTCCTCGGCGCACGTCCGGTCGCTCCAGCGCGGCGGGGCCTTCAACCAGGCCACGCTTCAGCCCAACCAGATCCGCGCCCCCGACGCGCTGCTGGCCCTGAAGGTCAACGGCACCGACCTGCCCTTGGACCACGGCTATCCCGCCCGCGTCATCGTGCCCGCGCTGCCGGGCGTCCACAACACCAAATGGGTACGCTCCATCGACTTTCGGGATAGCTGACATGCGGCACAGGCTGGCGGTGATCAAGAACTTCTACGGCGCCGCCCCGCTACACCTGCTCGCCTTGGCGGTGTGCTTCGCGCTGGCCGGGTACGCGACCTCGCAAACCCTCTCCGCTCCGCACTGGCCGTGGATCTTCGTCTGGTTCGCCGGTGCCGTCATCGGCCACGACCTCGTGGCGTTCCCCCTGTACGCCCTCGCCGATCGTTCCCTGGTCCGGGCCCTGCGGGCGCTGCACCGCTCCCCCGCCCCGACACCGCCGCTCGTATCGGCGGTGAACCACGTCAGGCTGCCGGCGCTGGGAGCCGGGCTGTTGTTGCTGCTCTTCCTCCCCGTGATCATCCAGCGGGGGCGTCCGAGCTACACCGACGCCACCGGACGCACCCAGCAGGACTATCTCGGCCACTGGTGGCTGGTCACCGCCATCCTGTTCGCCGTCAGCGCCGTCGTCTACGCCCTGCGGCTCGGCCGCGCGCTACACCACCGCCGTGCCCCGGGCGATGATCCGACACCACTGTGACGCGGCGTCGGCGTGCCATGGGCGCCGCCGGTCGTGACGCGGTCTTTGCCAGGCCGACCCGGTAGGTCAGCGGCAGGCCGGGGCACGGCGCGATTGGATAGAAAGGGGGCGATTTGTCCTAGCCGGGGAGAGCTCCACCCTTGAAATCACCAGTACCCGGAACGTGCAACCACGGCCCGGGGGGCTGAATACGCATCGGCGGAGAATGGCGTCCCAGCAGACGCGGCAGCGCATCCTGCCCAGTTCGACGACCCCGTCCCAGCCAGGAGCATCACAGACTCACCGGAGCCGGGCACCTATGCCTCGATCTGCTCGCCAAGGGAGGCGATCAGCTCCAGGGCTTTACACGTCCAGTACGAGGGTGCCGAGCAACGCCGCCGCGACCGAGAGGTTCGGGTGCGCGTAGTTGAGCCGATCTTCGAGCCCGTCGACGAACCCGGCGGGCTTTGAGCTTCGTCGGAGTGTGTGCAGTGCCCTGGAGGGCGCATAGGCGATGGCGGGCCGGTGAGCAGGCCCAGGACAGCGAAGTTTGTGAACGCGTAGTAGGTGAAGGACCGCTGCGCCGATCCGCGGCTGATCAGGTAGGTGGTGTGTGTGACGCGGACGCCGTCGAACCACCAGAACCCGCCGATGGTGGGCAAGGCTAGGACGCGACCAGGCCGCGGGTCAGCGCGACCAGGATCGGGAGGCGCGGGCGGCCGAGCACCACCACCGTCAATGGCACGGCGTAAAGCGGCAGCAGGCCGTAGCTGAGGTAGGGAAGCGCGCCGAGCAGGATCCCGCCGAGCATGGCGGCTACAAGATCGCCGGTCGGGAGCTGCGGCAGGCCGCCGCCATGCGCGAGCCGCTCGCCCATGCCGTCGCCGCGCTGCGTGACCACGCGGGACCCCTCCAGCAGCCACCCCCGGGGTCGCCAGCGAGCGCGAGGGTGCGGCGGCTGGCGGCGACCGCGGCGAGGGTGTCGGCCAGCGCCGCCTCAGGCAGCGCCGCGGGCGGCTAATGCGGTTTGGGCTTACCGCCCATCCGGGGTTCAAATCCCCGATCCTCGGCCACCTGACCAGGGGTTTCGCCGAAGATCGCGTTCTCCGGCGAAACCCCTGTCGCGTTCCATGCTGGCTCTGGATCGACATGGTGAGCACGAGACGTCGTGACAGTGCCACCGAGCCGAGGTCAGGGCTCCCGGCCGGGTCCTGGAAGTGGCTAGCCTGCGCGCTCGACTCGCCTCTCGCGTCGAGCCACCAGCGAGATCACATCCGGCGGGGCAGCGGAACGGGAGCCGTGTCGGCCTTCGTCGAGGCAGGCGTCGCTCCGGCGGCGAGGCGCTCCTCCTCTCGGTGCCTGTGCCAGGCCAGCAGCACCGATACGGCCGTCGTGTCTAAGGCGACCGTGCGCTCCTCGGCGGCACCGGCGAGAGTTACGCCCTCATCATCGAGGAAGGCGTTCTATAACGTTGCAAGTCAAAGCTCCCTGGCGGTCAGGGTGTCGCCTGTTTGACCGGTGTGCGGAAGGTCTGGTCGAGGGCATCGGCGAGCAGGCCGATCTGCCGGGGGTCGCCCGTGCAGGGCAGAAGTACCAGGTCGTCGGCGCCCGCCGCGGTCAGGCGGTCGATCTCCAGCCGTAGTCGCTCGGGGTCGGTCAGCACGTCGGGCTGGATGTGAGGAAGGTAGTCGGGGCCGTAGTAGTGCGCCACGTAGGCGTCGGCGGTCTCGGCCGCGCCGGGTCCCAGGCAGAAGTAGCGCTCGACGATGACGCGGGGCCGCCCGGGTCGTGCGGCCTTGGCCCATTCCCGGTGGACGGCCTCGACGCCCTGTTCGAGGGTTTGCAGGCCGAAGGACGGGGCCACCCAGCCGTCCGACAGGCGGGCGGCGCGAGCGAACCCGGCGGGGACCAGGCCGGCCAGGAGCAGTCCGGGTCGGCCTTCGGGGAGGGCGGGGACCTGGCCGGAGGCTCCGGTCGTCTCGCCGCGCCACACGGCGCGCATCGCCGCGAGACCGGCCTCGAACGCGGCGCCGCGCCCGGTCATCGACACACCGCTGGCGGCGTAGTCCTCGGGCCAGCCGCCCATGCCCAGGCCCACGGTCAGCCGTCCGGCGCACAGCCGCTCCAGCGAGTCGATCTGCTTGGCCAGCAGTACGGGGTTGGCGCGGTAACCGGCGTTGAGGACGGTGGTCAACAGCTCGATGCGTTCGGTACGGGCCGCCGCGGCGGCCAGCGCGACCAGCGGGTCCAGGTTGTCGTACACCAGCCGGTCGATCACCCCCAGGGAGGCGAAGCCGCGCTCCTCGCTCTCCGCGGCCCAGTTCCCGATGACCGTGGCGTCCGTGTCCGGCACGGCGGCGGGCAGCCCTATTCCGACTCTCAAGACTTCTCCAAGTGATTGTGATCGTGTGCAGGTTCGAATGCGGTGCCGTTCGGGTCGGCAGCGTCGCCGTCTAGGGCGCCGGCGTGGCCCGTACCGTGTTGGAGCGGGGCTGAACTGGATCCGGCCGCGCCGTCATTCCGGCGTCCCCTTCGGGGGGATGTTGAAGTTGATGCGAAAGACGTTGCCGGGGTCGTGGACGGCCTTGAGTTCGGTCAGGCGGATGTAGTCGGCGGGCCGGTAGGCGGTGCGGACGATGTCGGGGGCGGTGTCCTCCACGCCGGCGAAATTGATGTTGGTGCCGCCGGTGCTCCAGGGGCGCAGGTCCATCAGGAGCCGGTCGCGCGACTCCAGGGCTGGCGTCGCGTCGGTGAGCGTCGCACCGGTGAACAGGCAGAAGGTCGCGTCCCGGCCGCCGACGCAGTTGGGGACCTCGGGTGGACGGGCGTAGGCGCCGCCGAAGTGCCGCAGCTCGGTGATGAACGGGGGCTGCGCGTCCGGCCCCGCGTGGGCCAGGAGCGTGTCGGCCGCGTCCTTGTCGATGTCGTGTAGGAAAACGTTTCGGTCATAGGCCACGTAAGGGGCGTCGGTGGGCTCGTGGTGGATGGTGCCGACCTCGGTGTAGGGCATGTCCCGCACCGTGTCCATCAAGGTGGGGCCGATCTCCCGCAGCGGCCGCACCAGTTCCTCTCCGCCTTCGGCACCGCTGAAGGCGATCCGTACATGGGTGACGAACCTGCCGCGCAGCGGCTCTGGCACAGCGGGCAGGTCCGGGTTCTGCGCCAGCAGCACCGAGGAGGCCATGTGCTCGGGCAGTGATCGGGTCCATTCGGTGTAGGCGTGCAGGACGTCGCCGGTGGCTTCGGCGGGGAAGTAGAGACCGCCGCCATACAGCCGTGCCACCGGGAACAGCTCGACCTCCATGCCGACCACGACACCGAAGTTGTCCTTGCCGCCGCGCACCGCCCAGAACAGGTCAGGGTCGCTGTCGGGGCCGACCTCGCGTAGACGGCCGTCGGCGGTGACCATGCGCAGCCGCCGCACGTGGTCGGCGGCAAAACCGAAGCGGCGGCCGAGCAGGCCCGCGCCACCGCCGGTCGTGTAGCCCACCGCGCCCACATTCGGGCTGGAGCCGTTGAGCGGGGCCAGGCCATGTGCGCCGGCCCGCTCCACGACCTGCCGCCACCGCGTCCCCGCCTCCACCCAGGCGGTCCTGGCCTGCGGGTTCACCTCCACACCGTTCATCCGCCCGGTATTGATCAGCACGGCGCCGTCCGCCGCCACCGTCGGGCTGTGCCCGGTGGCCATCACACCGACGGCCCGTCCCTCCGCCACCGCCATCCGCACAGCGGCGACCACATCGTGTTCGCTCGCGGCGCCGACCACGTATTCCGGACACGACTCCACCGCCCGGTTGAGCCCCAGCCGCTCGTCGTCATATTCAGGCTCACCAGGTCGAAAGACCTGGCCCAAAGGTAGGTTCATGCAGGTCAACGTATTCACGCAGGGGACGCCGGTCTTGTAGGAATCGGACACCAGACGCCCGGCGAAGCCACCGGCCCCCGATCCGCACCGCCCGAAAACAACGCCCCTCGCCGCTCTCCCGGCTCCAGCGTTCTGCGGGGCTGCGCTGCTGCTCTTGGAGCTTTCGATCCGCAGGCCCTGGCCGCGTGCGGCCGCTTCGCGCCTAATGACGTCGCGAAGCTCCCGAGGGTCGGAGCCTGCGGCACCCTAGCCTCGCCGCTGCCCCCCGGCCCCAAAGGCCCAGACGGCCAGCCCCGGCCTCCACCCGGTCCGCTCCGCCTCCTGAGCCGGCAAGCTCCGGAGCGACGCTCGGGCCCGCACCCGTCCGCCCACGCGGATGGCAGCCTTGCGGCACCGCGAGGACTAGCGCCTGGACGTCGGCGAGGCGGATGTTATCCGTTCCCCCAGAGGGCGGCGTCCTGACCTGGAGTTGGTAGGTCTCCGGATCAGGACGGCACGACGATGCCGAACTCGCGGAGACTCGGCAGCGCTTGGGAGAGGCATTCACCTACAGTGCGGTCGTCGGTTCGGACACCGGAGCTCAACGGGCCACTTTTGGCGGCGAACGTCCAGGCGGGCTTGTTCTCGGCCAGCTGTTCCGGATCCATCCTGATGAACGCGTTGACGCCCTGCTCGCCCAGCCGCTCCAGGATGGGCAGACGCGCAGCGATGAAGTCAGCGGCTGCGTTCCGGAGAGCTCGCGCGCGGCCGGACCAGGCTCCGGCCGCTCAAACCGACCATGTCCGCGCTCTTGGCCGGCTGCGTGGCCCACGGCAGGCCATAAGTTCTGCTACTTCTCTGACGGTATTCGGTGATTCAACATTTTCGGACCCAACTTTAAGTGATCACCCGCATGTCGCGGCAGCGAAAGTACAGGTTTACCACGATGACCATCGGGGCGAGCAATGGTCACCGTTGTGTCCATCCGACAGGAAGGACAAGCATGGCCATCAAGAGGGCGATCTCCTATGCCGTCGCCACGGTGGCGGCCGTGGCTCCACTCGCGATCACGCCCAGTGCATCGGCCGATACGCCGGCAAGGACAGCCACCGCACCGGCCGCCGCGTGCCACTTCGGGGCCAACCCGCCGTACTTGTCCGGCAGGGAAGTCTCCGCCAGTGTCTGGTCCACGCGCGGTTGCCCGAAGTCGGGCAGCTACACGGGCAACCTCCAGCGCAAACGCTGGTATGGATGGCAGACCCTGCGCCACAAGAAATGGTGGGGCGCTGGAGGCTACTCCTTGACCAAGGGCTGCAAGAAGGGCAGCACCTACACCTACCGGTCCTACATATCCAGGTGGCCGGATGGCCGCCATGTATACAGCGCTCAGCGCAGACTCAAGTGTCGCTAGCGAAAACGGACAACTGAGGTCAGCCTCGATGCGGCAGCGCACCGGGCGGCCATGGGAACGGCGCCGACCGCAGTGGTCGGCGCTGTTTTCGATCAGGAATTGTTGCGTCCGTTTCCTGCCTGGTGGGCGCGGGTCAGGGTTGGTGGGCTTGGTGGACGGCTTCGCGGACGGTCCAGATCAGGTCCGGGACGAAGGCGGCGCGGGCTGAGCCGGCCCGGTCGAGGAGGCCGCCCGCGACGAGCAGGGCGCCGTGGCGGTCCTGCTCGTCGATGAACGCGCTGTCGATCGGTGCCAGGCCCCACGGCATGCGGCGGAGCATCGCCTCCCAGGTGCGGGCGGAGCCGCCCCAACTCGCCGCGTCGTAGCGTCGTTCGGCGGCGCGCCGTTCGGCGGCGCGGGCGTGGTCGGCGACCACCCAGCGGTTCGCCCGCTCCATCGCGGTGAGGACGGTGCGCAGCGTGTCCCGGCTCTCCTCCGCGAACCGCCTGGTGGCGGCGAACAGGTGCCGGTTGGACACCGCGCTGTCGGTGGGCACGAGGTGCCGCACCCGGCCGGTCTCATCCGCCTCGATGAGGCGGGGGCCGAGGATCGTGGCGGCGTCGATCTCGCCCGCGAGGAGCCGTTCGAGGTCGGCGTCGCCTGCCGATTCGACGGTCTCGACGTCCCTGATCGTCAGCCCGGCCTGGTCGAGCGCGCCCGCGACGAGTTGGGCGGGCCAGGCGGGCGGGGGGAAGGCCACCCGGCGGCCTTTCAGGTCGGCGGGGGTGTGCACCGGGCCGTCGGCGCGGACGACCAGCGCCCCTTGCAGCGGCCGGTTGGCGGACGAGGCGACGTAGACGAGGGGCAGGTCGTCGGCGTGCGCGCGGAGCATGGGGGTCTGGCCGCAGCCGACGAAGTCCAGGTCGCCGCCCAGCAGCCAGGGCGCGCGGGGGCCGGGCGAGTACGGCACCCATTCGACGTCCAGTTCGGGCTCCAGCAGCCCGAGCGTGGACAGGAAGTACAGCACCGGGTCGTGCCCGTTGACGCCGATCCGGACCGTCATCGGGAACCCCCGGCGGTCCGTTCGCGGACGAGCGGGAGCAGCCGTTCGCCGAGTTCGGTGTGGGTGTGGTGGCGGGCGCCGAGCACGAACCGGGTGGCGCCGGTCTTCCGGTGGTAGTCGGTGATCGTGTCCGCGACCGCTCGCGGCGTGCCGACCAGCAGGGTCCCGGGGGCGACGTCGGGGCCTGTCGCGTTGGCGCGTTCCCGCGCCTCCTCCTCGGTGTCGCCGAGGACGGGGTCGAGTTCGATCGCGAACTCGATGGTGCGGCCGTGTTCCGTGGCCGCCTGCCGGATCCTCGCGAAGTCGGCGAGGGGTTCGGCCGGGGTCACGTGGACGTCGGAGTACCGGGCCGCCAGTTCCAGGGCCTCGGGCGACGTGCCGTCGGAGAAGATCAGCGGGGTCTGCACCGGGCGGATCTCGGAGAAGGCGTCCCGGACCTGGTAGTGCACGCCCTCGTAGTCGAACGGCTCGGGTTCGGTGAGTTCGCGTTCGAGGATGTCCAGGTACTCGCGGGCGCGGGCGTACCGGTCGTCCTCGGGGAGGAAGTCGCCGTCACGGTGCCGATCGTCGGTGGACCCGGCGATGACCTGGAGGGACGTCCGGCCGCCGGAGAACTGGTCGAGGGTGGCGAGCTTGCGGGCGGCCACGGTCGGGGCGACGACCCCGGGCCGGTGCGCGATGAGGATCTTCAGCCGGGTGGTGGCGCGCAGGGCCTCGGCGGCGACCAGCCACGGGTCCGGCGAGGAGCTCCCGTACGTCAGTATCACCCGGTCGAACCCGGCGGCCTCGGCCTCCTGCGCGGCGCGGCCGCCAGGGGCCGGCCCGTCGTCCACATGACCGATGAACTCGATCGTCATCTCTCGGCCTCCTTTCAGTTCCGGCCGGCCGGAGCGGACGCCCGGGCAGCGATCCGTTCCCGGGTGAGCGGCAGCAGTTCCCGGCCGAGTTCGGGGGCGGGCGTCCCGTAGGTCATGATCAGGAAGTGGTGGACGCCCAGCTCGTGGTAGTCCGCCAGGGCCTCGGCGACGGTCTCGGGGGTGCCGACCAGCGCGGAGTGGTTGACCGGGGAGCCGGTGGCGCGGGCGATGCCGAGGAACAGGGCGCGGTCGTGCCGGTCGGCCCGCTCGGAGAACGCGACGATGCGGCGGGAGCCCTCGTTCTCGGGCTGCTGCGTTCGCTTGGCCTTGGCGCGACCGTCGGCTTCGGCCGCCGCCCGCAGTTCGTCCGCCCGCCGCCACGCCTCCTCCTCGGTGTCGCCGAGGATGGGCCGGAAGCTGGACATGAACCCGATCTCGCGGCCGTGCGCGGCGGCCAACTCGCGCACCCGGGCGATCTGCGCGGCGGTGTCGGCCAGCGGCTCGCCCCAGGTGGCGTACACGTCGGTGTGCCGGGCGGCCAGCTCCAGCGCCTCGGCCGAGGACCCGCCGGAGAAGATCGTCGGGTGCGGGGTCTGCACCGGCCGGATCTCGGAGAAGGCGTCCCGCACCCGGTAGTGCTCACCCTCGTAGTCGAACGGCTCGGTGGCGGTCAGCTCGCGTTTGAGCAGGTCCAGGTACTCCTCGGCGCGGGCGTAGCGCTCGGCCTTGGGCAGGAAGTCGCCGTCGCGCCGCTGGCCGTAGTCGGTGGAGCCGGCGATGACGTGCAGCGCCGCCCGTCCGCCGGAGTACCGGTCCAGGGTGGCCAGCGAGCGGGCGGCCAGGGTGGGCGCGTGGAAGCCGGGCCGGTGCGCGACCAGGGTGCGCAGCCGGGTGGTGGCGGCCAGCACCTCGGAGCCGACGAGGAAGGTGTCCGGCCAGTTGCTCTCGTACACCAGCAGCGCCTGGTCGAACCCGGCGTCCTCGACCGCGCGGGCGGTCTCGGCGATCTCGCCCTGCCGGTAGTCGCGGATCCGCCGGTCGCCGGGCACGAACGCCGAACCGCCGGACATGTCCAGGCCGGAGCCGACGACGGTGGTGAAGCTGACCTCGCTCATGCCTTCGGCCCCCCGAAGATCGCGGTCCACCGCGGCTGGTTCTGCTTCAGCAGCCCGGAGAAGTCCTTGGCCGGGATGGACTTGAGCTTGTAGCCCGACAGGTCGGGGAACCCGGGCGGGGCGGACGAGCCCGGGATCGTGCCGTAGTTGTAGGAGTACTCCGCGATCTGCTTCTGGGCGGTCGGGGTGAACAGCCACGTCTCCAGCAGCTTGGCCGCGTCCGCGTTGGGGGCGCCTTCGAGGACGCCGTAGCCGGGACCGTTGAGCACCCAGGCGTCGGTGAGCGAGCCGACGGCGATCGGCGCGCCCCGCTCCTTGGCGTTGGCGGCGATCTGGCTGGGGCCCCAGATGGTGAGGCCGTACCGGCCCTGCGCGACGGCCTGCACGGCGTCGACGACGCTCTTGTACCGGTTCTCCACCGGGACGAGCGTGTTGAGCTGCTTGAGCTGGTCCTCGTTGAGGAGGCCGTTGGTCTTCAGGGTGGCCAGCGAGAAGTCGGTGGGGCTGACCCCGTTCGGCTGGCCGAACGTCAGCCTGCCCTTCCACTTCGGGTCGAGGACGCCGGCGAGCGTGGTCGGCGCCTCGCCCTTGCGCACCAGCCGGGTGTTGTAGACGAGGCCGAACAGGCTCTGGAACGGGACGTTGTAGCGGTGGTCCGGCTCCTTGAAGTCCGCGGCGAGCTTCGCCGCCGTCGGCGGGTCGTAGGCGGCCAGGCGCTTTTGACCGAGGAAGTAGCCGACGTCGCTCGGGCCGCTGAGCACCGCGTCGGCGGTGCGCTTGCCGCTGGCGAACTCGCCGTCCACCTTGGCGAACAGCTGCGCGCCGGACAGCAGTTGGGCGTCGACCTTGATGCCGGGGTAGGTGGCGGCGAACGTGGCGAACACCTTGCCGAGGGCCTCGTTCGGGTCGGACGGCGCGTACGGCGAGTACAGGTGGACGGTCGTCTTCCCGGACGACTTGGCCGCCTTGTAGAGCCGGTCGAGTTCGGCCTTGCCGGCCGCGTCGACCCCGGCGAGGTCGTCCGCCTTCGCGGGGCCGGCCGAGCCACCGCCGCCGGCGGCGTCGGAGCCGCCGCAGGCCGCGAGCAGGGCGATCAGCGGTGCGATCGCCGCGCCGGCGAGCAGCTTCCTGCGTCGTATCCTGGTCACTTCGTCTTCCTTAGGGTTGTGCGGCCCGGTGCAGGCGCGGTCAGATCCGGTTCAGGCCCGGAGCAGGACGAGAGCCGAGGGGTCGAGGCGGAGATCGACGGGGTCGCCGACGGCGGAGGGCGGCACCGCCCCGGACGTGGGGACGTGGGCGGACAGCCGGATCGGGCCGTCCGCGCCGTCCGGGCTCAGCGCGTAGTGCACGGCGTCGCCGGAGTAGGCGGCGTCCTCGACCCGTGCGCGCAGCGCGTTCGGCCCGTTCGCGGACGTGCCGGCGATGCTGAGGGCCGAGCCCCGGAAGGCGACGGTGACGCTGTCGCCGGCCCGCACCTGGCGGTCCGAGGACACGTGCAGCTCGCCGGGGAATCCGGTGGGGCGCACGGTGACGGCGTCGCCGTCGGTCCGGGTGACGGTGCCGCCGACCAGGTTGTCGTAGCCGAGGAACCGGGCCACGAACTCGGTCTCCGGGCTCTGGAACACCTCGGCGGGCGTGCCGGTCTGGAGGATCCGTCCGGCGTCCATCACGACCACCCGGTCGGACATGGTGAGCGCCTCGACCTGGTCGTGCGTCACGTACAGCGTGGTGCGCGGGCTCGCCCGGTGGATGCGGCGCAGTTCGGCGCGCAGCTGGGCGCGGCGCTGCGCGTCCAGGTTGGACAGCGGCTCGTCCAGCAGGAGGACGGCCGGGTCGGCCACGATCGCGCGGGCCAGCGCGACCCGCTGCTGCTGGCCGCCGGACAGCGCCATCGCCTGCCGCCGCTCGGTGCCGGCCAGCCCGACGAGGGCGAGCGCGTCCGCGACCTTCGCCCTGATCTGCGCCTTCGGCGTCCTGCGGACCTTCAGCGGGTAGGCGACGTTGCCGAACACGGTCAGGTGCGGCCAGAGCGCGTAGCTCTGGAACACGAGGCCGAGGTTGCGCCGGTTCGGCGGGACGCGGACGCCGCGTCCCGGGTCGGAGACGGTCTCGCCCGCGAGGCTGATCACGCCGCCGTCGGGATGCTCCAGCCCGGCGAGGCAGCGCAGGATCGTGGTCTTGCCGCAGCCGCTGGGGCCGAGCAGGGTGACGAACTCCCCCTCGGCGATGTCCAGCGAGAAGTCGGGGACGACGACGGCCGCGCCGTAGGACTTGCGGACGCCGGTGAAGCGGACCTCGCTCATGCGGAGACTCCTGTGGGGAGGGGCTGCTCGGGCGCGACGAGACCCGGCTCCACCAGGGGGACGTTCCTGCGGGACGCGGCGCGCCGGGCCACCGCGCGGACCGCCGCCGCCACCAGGCCCAGCAGGACGCCGGCGCCGACGGTGAGCGTGAGCAGCGCCGCCGACTGGCCCTGGTTCTGGTCGTTGAAGAACAGGTAGGTCTGCACGGAGACGGTCCGCGTGCCCGACCCGGACAGCACCAGCGGGGCGTCCAGGTTGCCGGTGATCAGGATGGCGGCCAGCAGCCAGCCGGAGAGCAGGCTGGGCAGCAGCAGCCGCACGGTGACCGTGAGCAGGGCGCGCAGGGCGGTGGCGCCCGCGATCCGGGCGGCGTCCTCCAGCTCGCGGTGCAGCTGGGCGATCGCGCCGGAGGCGATCTGCACGGTCACCGGCAGCACGGCGACCACCACGGCGATCATCAGCAGCCAGACCGTCCCGTACAGCTCCCGCAGGCCGGGGACCGTGGCGTACGCCCAGGTCATGGCGATCGCGGCGATGACGCCCGGCATGGCGAGCGGGAGCAGCGTGACACCGCGCAGCACCGCCCCGCTCCGCCGTCCGGCGCGGGCGCCGAGCACGGCCAGCAGGAAGGACAGCGACGCGGCGGCCAGCCCGCCGAGCACCGCGAGCAGCAGCGTGGTCCGGACGACGCCGGGGATCTCCGGGTTGTTGAACAGCGCCGTGTAGTTCTTCGTCGACAGGTCCCCGACCACGCCGGGGAACGGCTGGAACGAGGCGAACACCACCGACCCGAGCGGCAGCAGGACGGCCAGCACCCCGTAGGCCGCGACGAACGCGCCGCCGAGGATGCGGGCCCGGCCCAGATGCCAGACGTCCGTCCGGTACGACTTGCCGGTGACGATGGTGTAGGACCGGCGTGCCAGCACCCGGTGCTGCACCACGGCCAGCAGCACCACGACCAGGGCGAGGCCCAGCGCGATCGCGCTCGCGTCGGCGTACCGGGGCGGGTTGTGCTCGGTCAGCAGGTCGTAGATGCGCGGCGACAGGAACCCGAGATCGGCCGGGGTGCCGAGGATCAGCGGCTCGTCGAACGACTCCAGCCCGCTGACCAGGCCGATCAGGACGACGCTGGACAGGATCGGGGTGAGCAGCGGCAGGTTGATCCGCGAGAAGGTCCGCCACCGTCCCGCACCGGCGGCCGCGGACGCCTCCTCGTGGGTGCGGTCCAGCGCCCGGAACGGTCCAACCAGGTACAGGTAGACGAACGCCGAGGCGTGCAGCGAGGAGACGCACACGATGCCCGGCCAGCTCTCGACGTTCACCACGTGCCCGTCGGTGCCGAGCAGGTCCTGCGCGGCGACGTTGAGCGTCCCGGTGTACTTGTTGGCGAGCAGGTCGTAGGCGATGGCGTAGAACGCGGGTGAGATCAGCACCGAGACCAGCACCATCGGCCGGATCAGCCGGCGCAGCCAGGTGTCGGTCCGCTCCGACAGGAACGCCAGCACGACCGCCAGGGCCACCCCGAGCACGGTGGACAGCACCGCGAGGATCGCCGAGTTGCGCAGCGCGCCGTTCCTGGTGGCCTCCTCGTCGACCCGGCCCAGCGCGTCGGCGCTCCACCCGCCCGGCACCAGCGGCGAGCTGGTTCGAAACGTTCCAACACCGAGCATCACCAGGGGCCAGAGCAGCAGAAGGAACAGCAGCAGGCCGAGCAGGACGACCCCGACGGCGCGACCGGGCGACGTCCGGGCGGCGCGGAACACCCTCATGGACGAGCACTCCTCGCGTCTCTCAGGCCAGAGAACGCCCGTTCTGGGACGAACTTCGCCATGACCATATACCAACTATAACTATAGGAAAACTATGAAATCGGTCGCGACCAGGTGCCGCTGCTCACATACGCCCCCACGCCCCCGGTCCCGGCCACCCTTCCGGCCGCGGAGGAGCCATCGCTCAGCGCCGCCGCGTCCGCCCGCACCCGCTCCGGCACCGGGGCAGTGGGGGAACGCGAAAACGCGGAGGGTCGGCCCTTTCGACCGCCCCTCCGCGCGCCGCGGGATCAGGTCATTCGACCGGTTTGAGGGCTCCGGCCGTTCGCGCGAGGTGGGCGCGTGCCGCCTCCGCCGCGCCCTCGGCGTCGCCGCGCTCGATGGCGTCGACGATGGCGCGGTGCTCCGCGACGACCGCCTCCAGGCGGCGCGGAAGGCTCAGTGCCTCGTAGCCGATCAGCCACATCGCGCCGCGCAGGCCGACCATTGTCGCGTGGGTGCGTTGCAGGCCGAGGATCTGCGTCTGCAACAGGTGGAACCGCTCGTCCAGCGACAGGAACTCGGACTGGTCGCCGGTGGCGGTGAGGGCCTCCTGCGCGTCGATCAGTTCGCGCAGACGGCTCACGTCCTCGCCGGTGGCGCTGTGGGCCAGGCGGCTCGCGGTGAAGCCTTCGAGTAGGGCGCGCAGGTCGAAGATCTCCTGCCGCTCGGCCTCCGACAGCTCTCGGAGCCGGAACCCGCGCTGGGACTCGATGACGATGATCCCCTCGCGGTTGAGGGAGATCAGCGCTTCGCGCACGGGAGTCCTGGACATGCCGAGGGACTCGGCGAGTTCGTTCTCCGAGTACAGCTCCCCGTGCGTGATGAGACCGTCCCGGATCGCCTGCTGTATCTGGAGATAGGCACGCCTGCCCAGGGTCGGTGGACGCTCGACCGCCTCGATGCCGCTCAGCCTCGCCATCGACTCAGCATATCAGGCGTAGCGCATCACGTACTTGTATACTACGTACCAGTTGCAGTAGCGTGCGTCGCGTCACAGTCCATCCCGGCACCAGGAGCGTTCCACGATGGCTCTCCCTGTTGAAGACAAGCTGGCGATCATCGAGCTGTCCAACGCGCAGATGCGGTCGCTCGACGACCACGACGTCGACGCCTGGGTCGGGGCCTGGGTCCCCGACGGCTCGTTCGTCGCCACCTACGGCACGTTCACCGGGCACGACGCGATCAGGGACTTCATCAACGGCCACATCGCCGCGGGCAAGGAGGACGGCGCCCGGCACCTGATGACGAACTACGTCGTCGACGGGGACGGCGACACCGCCACCGCGACCTGCGCGGTCACCAAGCTCCAGGTCGAGAAGCCCCCGTTCGTCATGGCGACGGGCATCTACACCGACATCGCGGTGCGCACCCCCGAGGGCTGGAGGTTCCAGTCGCGCCGGCTCGACATCGACAACGGCGCCTTCGCGCGGGCCAAGGCCGAAGCCGAGGCGCAGGCCGCCGACGCGGCCTCGCGGCGCTGAGAGGAGCGTTCTCGTGACCGAACTCGCAGCGGAGCGGTGGGGGGACTCCGGCCCCCGTGTCGTCATGGTGCACGGGAGCCTGAGCTCGGCCGCCGCCGCCTTCGGCGAGCAGCGGGTCCTGGCGGACCGGTTCCAGATCATCGCCCCCTACCGCCGGGGGTACAGTCCCAGCCCGGGCACGGAGCGCATCGACCCCGACCGCGACGCGGGCGAGATCGTCGAGCTGCTCGGCGACGGCGCCCACCTCGTCGGGACGTCCATGGGCGGCGTCGTCGCCATGCGGGCCGCCGCGCTGGCGCCGAAGAAGGTCTGGTCGCTGACGGTGGTCGAGCCGCCCGCGATGCCCAACGGCGCCGGCCGGCCCGCGGCGGACCGGCTCATCGCGGCACTGCGCGACCACTGGGCCGCGGCCGACGGCACCGATCTCGCGTCCTTCGCCGACGGCTTCCTCAAGGTGCTCGGCGTCGACCTGCGGCTGCCGTCGCCGCTTCCGCCGCCGCTCGCGGAGGCCGTCCGCAACCTCACGACCGAACGGCCGTGGGAGACGGGCGCCCCCGCGGAGGAGCTCGCGCGGGCCCCGTTTCCCAAGCTCGTGGTCACGGGCGGCGGGACGCCCGGCTTCGAGGACGTCGCCGACGCCCTGGCCGAGGCGTTGCCGGCCGAGCGCGTCCTGTTCGAGGGGAGCCCGCACGCGGTGCAACGGATCGGCCGGCGGTTCAACGAGCGACTCCTCGCCCATCTGGAAGCCGCGGGAATCCCGTCGGCGTAAGCCGCTCACGTGGGCCGAGGCCGATATCGGTACCGCCCGGAAAGGAAGGGTCGATGCGCGTAGCGCTCCTCCAGGTCGCCAGCCCCGATGACGAATCCGTGGCCGATCGGCTGCGTCGGGTCGGCGATGCCGTCCGCCATGAAAGCGGTTTGGGCGCGACCGACCTTCTGGTGCTGCCCGAACTGTGGAACGTCGGCTATTTCGCCTTCGACGAGTACGGCGCGCGGGCCGAGCCGCTGGCGGGCCCGACGGTCACGGCGGCCCGCGCATGGGCGACGGACCTCGGCCTGTATGTGCACCTGGGCAGCATCGTGGAGGTCGACGAAGCCCGGCGGCTGCACAACACCTCGGTGGTGATCGCCCCCGACGGGTCGGTGCTGAGCACGTACCGCAAGGTGCACGTCTTCGGTTACGGCTCGCGCGAACAGGAGCTCCTGACCCCGGGCGCCTCCGTGTCCGTCGACCCAATCGCCGGCATGCCCACGGGCATCACCACCTGCTACGACCTCCGGTTTCCCGAGCTCTACCGGAGCCTGGTCGACCAGGGCGCGGAGTCGGTGGCCGTCTGCGCCGCGTGGCCCGCCGGACGCCTTGAGCACTGGCGGCTGTTCACCACCGTGCGCGCGGTGGAGCAGCAGGCGTACCTGGTGGCGTGCAACGCCGTCGGCGAGCAGCACGGCGTGCTCCTCGGCGGCCGGAGCCGCGTCGTCGACCCCTGGGGACAGGTGCTGGTCGAGGCCGGCACCGAGGAGGGGTTCACCTTCGCCGACCTCGACCCCGACCTGCCCGAGCGCGTGCGCGCCGAGTTCCCGGCGCTGGCGGATCGCCGCTGGCCCGCCGTCCCGACGACGCAGGAGAGATACGCGTGACCACCGCGACCACCAGGCTCCGGCTGCGGACCGACGCGGGGGACGAGCTACCCTTCGCACCGTCCCACCTCGTCGTGGCCGGATACACCGGCCGTGACCTGGACGCCGTCCGGCGCCACATCGAGGAGCTCGCCGCGATCGGCGTCCCCGAGCCGGACGGCGTCCCGGCCTTCTACGAGATCGCCGTCGACCGGCTGACCACCGACGCCTCGATCACGGTGGACGGGAGGTCGACCTCGGGCGAGATCGAGCCGGTCCTCCTGCGCGCCGGAGGCCGCCACTACCTCACCGTCGGCTCCGACCACACCGATCGCGAGCTGGAGCGCCAGGACGTCCACCTGTCCAAGGCGGCCTGCCCCAAGCCCATCGCGTCCACCGTGATCGACCTCGGCGACGACCCGGCCGCGGTCGCCTGGGACGACATCGTCGCCCGCAGCTGGGTGGACGGCACCCCCTACCAGGAGGGCACCCTCGCCCAGATGCTGCCGACCGGCCAGGTGCTCGCCGAGTGGGACCGGCGCGGTGCCGGCGGCACCGCCCTGGCGCTCTTCGGCGGCACGATGCCGCTGCTGGACGGCGGCTTCCGCTACGGCACGGACTGGCGCATGCGCCTCCAGGTCCCCGGCCGCGCCCCCCTAGAACTGGCCTACTCCGTCACTGTAAGGAATGGATGATGCGCACCAGCACCGACTATCTGGCCTCGCTCGACGACGGCCGCCGCGTCATCGTCGACGGCGCCCCCGTCGGACACGTCGCGAGCCACCCCGCGTTCGCTCCGATCGCCCGCACCATCGGCGGCCTCTTCGACCTGGCCGCCGACCCCGCGAACGGCATGCAGGTCGTGGACGAGGCGTCCGGCCGTCCGGTCAACCGGCTCTTCCTGCCCCCGCGCGGCCCGGAGGACCTCCGGGCCTTCCGCGCCGCCGCCCAGGTCTGGGCCGACCACACCCACGGCTGGGTGGGCCGCTCCCCCGACCACGTCGGGGCCTTCGTCGCCGCGTTCTCCGCCCATCCCGAGGCGTTCGCCGAGGAACGCGGGCTCCGCGGCAACGTCCTCGCCTACCACCGCCGGATCGTCGAGAACGACCTCTACGTGTCCTATGCGATCATCCCGCCGCAGGTCTCCCGGGCCACCACCGCGCACGCATGGGAGGGCGACTTCATCCAGGTCGGGGTCAAGGAGGAGCGCGTGGACGGCATCGTCGTCCGCGGCGCCCAGATGCTCGCCACCGGCGGCGCGGTCGCCGACGAGATCCTGGTCTCCTGCATCAAGCCGCTCCAGCCCGAGGACGAGGACTTCGCGGTCAGCTTCACCGTCCCGGTGAACGCCTCCGGCCTCGCCCTCTACTGCCGCCGCCCCTACGCGCCCGGCGCGACCAGCGGGTTCGACTACCCGCTCAGCTCGCGCTTCGACGAGAGCGACGCGCTGCTCGTCTTCGACGACGTGTTCATCCCGTGGAAGGACGTCTTCGTCTACAAGGACGTCCCGGGGCTGCGGAAGCAGTTCTTCGACACCGCCGCCCACGTGCTCGGCAACTGGCAGGCGCAGATCCGCTTCGCCACCAAGCTGAACTTCCTCGCGGGCATCGCCCGCAAGGTCGCGGCGGTGAACGGCGTCGACAGGTTCCCCGGCGTGGTCGAGAAGCTCGGCGAACTCGCCGGCCTCGTCTCCGTCGTCGAGTCCGGTGTGCTCGCCGCCGAGCACACCGCGGCGCCCGACGCCCAGGGCCTCTGGCGCCCCGGCGCCGCGTCGCTGTACGGCGCGATGGGCCTCCAGTCCGAGATCCACCCGCGGGTCATCGGCATCGTGCGCGACCTGGTCGGCGGGGGCGTCCTCCAGGTTCCCTCCAGCGTCCACGAACTGCTCAACGCCGGCACCCGCGAGGACATGGAACGCTACGTCAGCAGTCCCGGCGTCTCCTCGGTGGACCGGGTCAAGCTGTTCAAACTCGCGTGGGACGCGGTGGGCAGCGAGTTCGCCGGACGGCACCAGCAGTACGAGCTGTTCTACGCCGGCGCCCCGTTCGTCGTGAAGGGCTACGCGTTCCGCAACTTCGACTACGACACCCCGGTGCGCACGGTCGAGGAGTTCCTCGCGTCCTACGACGCGCCCGGACTGCCCGTCGCGGACCTGAAGGAGGAGGCGCCGGCGTGAGCAAGCCCGAGTACGAGTTCTTCCCCGTGACCGACGTCGAGTTCACGGTCTGCCCCGGCGACGACCCGCTCATCACCGAACGGATCCTGAGCAGGGACCCCGAGAGCGGCGTGGCCACCCGGATCCTCCGCTACGCCCCGGGCGCGGACTCGACGCCGATGGGCGTGCAGAGGCATGACTTCTGGGAAGAGGTCTACATCCTCGAAGGCTCGTTCGTGGACCTGACGCTGAACCGGACGTTCTCCGCGGGCGAGTACGCGTGCCGTCCGCCGGGCATGCCGCATGGTCCCTGGCGTTCCGAGCAGGGCGTCCTGACCTTCGAGGTCCGCTACCCGGCAGGCGGTAAGGAGTAGGAGATGACCACGGCACCGTCACTGATCGACCCGCTGCTGATGCGCCAGACCATGGGCAGGTTCGCCACCGGCGTCGCCGTGGTCACCACCGAGTTCGACGGCGTCCCGCACGGTATGACCGTCAACTCGCTGACCTCGGTCTCCCTCGACCCGCCGCTGCTGCTCGTCTGCTTCAACCACGGCGCCCGCAGCGTCGAGGCCGTGACGACCGCAGGCGGATTCGTCGTGAACGTCCTCTCCCGGCGGCACCAGGAGATCGCGCTCCGCTTCGCCCGGCGGGGAGAGGACCACTTCGCCGGACTCGGCCTGGAGTACGAGGGCCACCGCGTGCCCGTCGTCCCGCAGGCACTGGCCCACCTCGAATGCGACCTGGAGCGCACCGTCGAAGCGGGCGACCACACGGTCGTGTTCGGCGCGGTGACCGGCGTCTGCACCCGCGAGGGCGATCCGCTCGGCTTCTACGGCGGCCGGTTCAGCGACATCGTCCCGCACGGCCAAGCCCTGGACCCCTGGTTCTTCTGACCCACCCGGCGCGGAGAGGCGCGCCGTCACGCGCGTGCCGCGCGGTTGCCGGGCCATGGTCGAGCGGTCAGGCGGGCTGCCACAACTCCACCCGGTTGCCCTCCGGGTCGGTGACCCAGCCGAACCGGCCGACACCTTCCATGTCCTGCGTTTCCTCCGCCACGTCCGCTCCCTTGACGCGCAGTTGCGCGAGCATCGCGTCCAGGTCGCGGACGCGGAAGTTGAGCATGGCCTGCTGGGTGCGGGACCCGAAATAGTCGGTCTCGGACTCGAACGTCGCGAATACCGTCGGCCCGTCATCCTGGCGCCACAGGCCGTTGTTGTCCGTGTCCAAACCCAGGCAATCGCGATACCACGCGTTGAGGGCCGCCGGGTCGGCGGCCCTCATGAAGTACCCACCGATTCCAAGCACACGTTCCATGCCGCGGATTGTGCCAGCAACGGCGATCGGACGGGCGGAAGCCACGAGAAAACGTTTGGCTTCCGCTCTATGGCGAGCCCTAGAGGATGTCGGTGGGGGCGGGTTCGGCGGCGCCCCAGGCGTGGCGGACGGGGGTTGTTCCTGGTGGGAAGGTGTAGACGATGACGTTGTCGTAGGTGAGGTCCAGGAGGGTTTCGACCTCTGATTGGAAGCGGCGTAGTTGGGCCTGGGTGACCTGGCCTTCGAAGACGCTTCGCTGGACGTGGTGCAGGTACTTGCGGCAGGTTCGCAGGATGCGGGGGTTCCGCTCGGCGGCGGTGTCGTAGACGACGATGACGTGCACGGTTCACCACCAGATCCGGAAGGGTTTGTAGGGGGTGCCTTCGAGGCATCGCCGGGTGAGGGCCAGGGCGTCGAGGTAGAGCAGTTCGTCGTAGGCGACGGGCCGGTTCAGGGTGCGGTGGGCGACGGTGACGGACAGTTCGTCGCGGACGGCCTGGACGACCAGTTTGCGCCCGGTTTCGCTGAGCATGGCCTGGTTGGCTCCGCTGTCGAAATGGTGCTCCTTGAGTTGGTTCCGTTTGCTCATCCGCAAAAGCAGGCGCTCGGCGAAGAGGGGCCTGAACATCTCGGAGATGTCGAGTACCAGGGAGTGGCGCTGGCGTTCCATGCTGCTGTGCAGGAAGGCGATACCGGTGTGCAGGGGTGTCAGGCGCAGGGCCGTGAGGGTTCGGGCGTAGGTGATGCCGTTCACGTAGCTGACGAACGCGTTGCCGGCGTTCTTGGGCGGGCGGCGGCTGCGGCCGCGGAGTTGGAGCCAGCCGAGGAGTTCGGTGTCGAGGACCTCCCATGCCGATCGGCGGAAATTGCCCTCGATGCCCATGAGGCGGGCGGAGCTCTCGGCGGCTTCGAGTTCCTTCCGCAGGACGTCGTAGGGGTGGGCGAGGAGCTTCCGGTCGATGACGCGGCGGACGTTGAAGGCAGTGGAGGCGACGATGGCGCGGGCGACCTGGAGTGCGGCCTCGGGGTCCTCGGCCAGCCGGGCCTGGGCGAGGACGGTCTCGCCGGACGTGCTGGTGTCGGAGATGAGGAGCGATCCGGCGTAGTCGCCGTAGTGGCTCAGGAAGTGGACGTTGACGCGGTGGCGGTTCAGGAGCGCGATGACCGAGGTGTTGATGTCGGTCTCGGCGCAGGCGACGATGTCGCGGACGTCGGTGATCGGGATGTGGACCTTGCCGGTGCCCTCGCGCTCGATGACGAGCGACTCGTCCTTGCGGCGAATGCGGCAGGGGCCGGTGAGCCAGTAGGTGCGTGCGGCGGCGGGCATGTCATTCCGTCCAGCAGTAGTCGGTGTAGCCGCAGCCCCGGCAGGCCGAGCGTGCCAGGCGGGTGGGTGAGGTGCTCTCGGCGGCGACGGCGAGGACCTGGGCGATGTCGGCCTGGGCCAGCCGGGCGGCCTCCGGTGTGTAGGGATGGCGGTGGGTGCGGCGGGTTCTGGGGTAGTGCAGGATCGCGCCTTGGGCGTCGATGCCGATGTGTTCGAGCCGGTAGCAGTAGTGCCGCCCCTGGGCCTCGTCCGCGGGGGTCGGACGGGCCGATGACTTGACCTCGTGGACCCAGCGCCGGCCGTCGATGAAGTCGAGTCTGGCGGCGCCGAGGTCGACCGGGCCGCGGCGGGTGTACGAAGTCTCGTGTACGGCCTCGCCGAGCCGCACGCTGCCGCTCAGATGTTCGGGGCGGACCCCGCGCAGGTAGAGCCACAGTTGGCGGCGGCAGTGGTAGAGGTATTTGATGTGGACGCCGCCGACATCCTCGGCCTCGATCAAAGGATCTCACCCGGTTCGTATTTTTCATGTGGATCGGGATGGATGGCCCGTAAGCCTAGGTGTTCGTCGTAGTCGCCTTCTACGACGCATATCTTGAGGCGTTTGTCATAGCCGCCAAGGGATGTGCACCATGACGGGACGGGGATGAGGTACTGGTCGGCGTGCAGGCGGGAGACCGCCTTGTCGTCCGCCTGCTCCAAGGAAGTCCTGTAGTCGTCATGGTCTTGCCGAAGAATCACTTCGGATCCTTCGAATTGGCGGTCGAACACCTCTGCGAGGTGGGAGCGGTCGTCGAAGGGGTGCGAGAATTCCAGGAACGCAGCTTCGAACTCCCGGCGGTGGTATTCGACCCTTTCGGCCCAGGTGCGGCCCCAGGGGCCGGCGTAGATCTCGTCGAGCCACCCGGTGATGACCTGTTCGTCGATGGTCCGGCCGTCGTGGCGGGTGAGGATGTCCCAGCCGTGCAGGGTGGGCTCGGCCTCGTAGACGCCGTCGGCCCACAGCTCGCCGCCGCGGGTGGCATAGGCGGGCTGGTGGACGACCACCGGGACGGGTGCCAGGGCGCCGAGCCTGTTGGCTCTGCCGAACCGCTGGACGAGGGCTTCCAGGTCGGCGGCCGAGGTGTGGCAGGAGTCCAGGTCGAGGTCGAGGGAGACTTCGAGTGCCTGGGTCCCGACCAGCAGGCCCGGTCGGCGGGGCGTTCCGCTGGCGAAGCGTTTCCGAACGGCGGTCTCGATGGCGGTCCGGTCCATGCGGCGGTAGCGCGAGTGCAGTAGGTGAGCGGAGCCTTCGCCGTGGAGTTCTACGCAGAAGGGACCGAGGGCTTCGTAGAGGCCGATCGCATCGCGGATGTTGTTCGCGACGACGAGAACGGATTGGCCGTCGGTGAGTCGTTGACGTATCTCGGCGAGAGACCTCTCGTCCGTGAGGTGGGCTTGGCGGGTGTGCAGCCGGTGACGGACGGGAGGCTGGAGCTCCGCCGGCGGTTGGACCAGGGTCGTCCGGCCGTCCAGGGCTCGGGTGACCAGGTCGGCGAGGGCGGTGGGCATGGTCGCGGAGAGCACGGCGACGCGTCCGCCGATGCGGTGCCAGAAGCCGAGGATGGCGAGGATCATGCCGAGGCGGCGCGGGTCGTAGGCGTGCAGCTCGTCCAGGATGAAGACCGAGTTGGCGCTGTCGGTGAGGATGCTGGAATGGACGGGCCCCGCCAGCGCGCCTCGGAGGAGTTGGTACGGGGTGCCGATGCGCAGGAGTTCGCGGAAGTTCTTGGTGGCCTCCGCGCGGGAACGCGCTTTGGCGGCGGCGTCGGTGAGGTCGGTGTCATCACCGGCGCATCCGTCGGAAAGGGACCGGGCGAGGTGGTAGGAGGCCGCCTTGGAATGAGCGACGCCGATTCCGTCGGGTGAGTGCAGGTCTTCGGCGAGGCGACCGGTCATGGCGTTGATGCTGGCCAGGTAGGGCAGTAGGTAGAAGACCCGGGGATTTCCGTTCGTGCGGGCTGCCAGGTCGTCGATCTGGGTGGTCGCCCACAGGAGAACCGCTTCGGTTTTGCCGCTTCCCGTCCAGGAACGCAGGAGGAGGTTGCCGAGGGTGTCGGCGGCCTGTCGTTGCTGCGGGCGCAGGGCGTGGCCTTTGCCGGCGAGACGCTCCGCCAGTCGGGCGGGATAGTTCTCGTTCAGCGGGTTCCGGGCGGCCAAGGGCGCGTGCGCGGAGGACAGGTGGTCGGCCATGGTGACCGCACCCAGCAGCAGGACGGCCGTCGTGCCGCCGGCGTCGCCGGGCGGGAGTTCCCATTCCCAGCGGTCCATGACGTTCTGGAATTGCCGATGGGCGGCGTCTGCCAGTTGCCGGATGTCATGGGCCGGGACAGTTTCGGGGAACGGCAGCCGGTAGCGGCGGCCGGTGGCGTGCAACCATTCCATGAGTGCGGTGAGGCGTTCCGGGGACGCGGGTGTGAACCTGCCGGCGAAGTCCTCGGGGCGGTCGTCGGCGTACTGCGTGAACAGCGGCAGCTTGGACGCCCTTTCCAGACCCGAGGTGAAAGGGCGGTGATGACCGGCCACCACCGCCGCCACACGGTCACGTTGCTCGGCGGGCAGGTCGGCCAGGAGCAGGCGCACGAATCCCAGGGACAGCACTTCGTGCCGTTCACCCCAGACGACCGGCTTCTGCCGGGCGAGGTTGCCGATCATCCCTTGGAAGCCGTCCGGCACCTTGCCCGCGTCGTGGAGCAGCGCGGCGAGCGCCGCCGACGTCCAGAATTCGGGTGGCATGCCGGGGATGTCACCCACCCGGGCGCGGATCACCCGCACGGCGTCCAGGGTGTTGAGCAGATGGCTGGTCAGCAGCTCGCCGGGGACTCCCGGCCTGGGCGAACTCTTCGCTCTGAGGTCCGTCACGGCCATGGTCTCAGGTGCTCCGGTCCGGATGGACGGGTGGGAGGAGCGCGAGGGCCTGCCCGCCCCCGGTGGCGAGGCCGGCGTCGATCTCGGTGCGCGCGCCGCCCGGGTCGTACCGGTAGTCGTCCCAGGTGAAGCGGGCGCGGTCGGCGGAGATGGCGGTGGTGAGCCGCATCGCCGTGCCGGTCGCGTTCGGCAGGCCGAACGGGACGACGGCGTGGTTCTGGCGGCCGGTGGACGTGGTCAGCTCGACGCGGCGGGCGGTGGTGGCGACCAGGTCCTGGCTGCGTCCGAGGCGCAGCGGCCAGACCGGGCGGCGGATCGCGCGGGCCCACAGGCCGATGTCCTCGGTGAGCCAGACCGTCAGCGTGACGAGGGCCAGGAAGTCGCGGTCCTTGATGGTGGCGTTGGTCGTGGTGCCGGGGCTGCCGAGCGGGTGGTAGGTCTCCAGGTCGCGGCCCGATCCGGCGGCGTGGAAGGTCATGGCGAACCGGGTGTGCGGGGGGACACGGTCCCATCCTCCGGCGGCCGCGGCCAGCATCCCGCCGACGGTGGACGGCGGCGGGCAGGGCAACCCGATTTGCAGCCCGTCATAGAGGGGGTTGCGAAAGCTGACGACCGGAGCCGTGACGGTCACTTCCAGGGCTTCGGACATGGGCGTACTCCAAGCGGACGGCGCGGGCGCGCTATCGCGGGTCGTCGAACCAGTGGTCGTGGTCGCCGCGTTCGATCTCGTCGGCCAGGGTGTTCAGGACGGTCCGGGGGTGCCCGAGGACGAGCCGCCCCTCCTTGATCAGGTCGGCGAGGTCGCTGCCGGCGCGGTCGCGCTGGCTGCCGAGGAACCCGGGAGCCCACCCGACGCGTACCGGGCCGTCCAACTCGTCGGCCCACGCCTCGATCTCCTCGCGCAGGACGTCGGCGTCGAAGTGGGTCGCCTTCTCGCGCTCCCGGACGACCCGGGTGAACGGGTTGGTCCCGCCCTTGACCGGCGCGAGGATCACCAGGCCGGGCGTCCGGTCGCCGTAGTGGGCGGACCGCTTGGCACCGCCCTTGACCACCGTCATCGTCCGCAGCAGCACCGCGATCCGGCGGCGCCGCTCCTCGATCGGCAACCGCACGCACCGCACGTCGCGCAGGACGACCTCGCTGCCGCCCCGCTCGACCACCTCCTTCGCCAGGCCGCCGGGCAGCGCGGCCTTGGTCGTGCTGCCGCCGGTCTCGAAGGTTCCGGCGCGCGGCAGGTCGAGGAGCAGGTCGCCGGCCAGGTCGGCGGTGTACATCTCGTGCTCGTGGATGACGGGGTTCGTCCCTGGCCCGAAGTCGCGGCTCATCGTGCCGAAGTCCATGACCGGGTTGCCGGGGACGACCGAGACCAGGGTGCCGGTCGCCAGCACCGTGTCGCGCATGAACGTCTGCGACCTGCCCGCCTCGTCCGCCCTGACCGCGATCATGTAGCCGAACAGGTCGTCGTCCAGGTAGAGGTCGGGACGGCCGCGCGTGTACGCCTGCTGCTTCTTCCCCTCCCCGCTGCGGATCACCGGCGAGGTCGGCTCACCGGCGGGCAGGCTGTCACGCAGCCACCGGCGTCCTGCCTGCGCGGACACATACGGATACCTGTCCCCCCGGCCGGTCGAGAACTTCTTGACCATGCCCCGGTTGTCCTCGCCCCGCCCGTTGTTGGGCGCACCGGCCTTGATCTGGAGAACCTGCTGCCCCACCAGGAACGTCACCGCTGTACCCCTTCCTCCTGGCCGCCGCCGACGGCGTCGACCAGTTCCTTGATCTCCTGGAGTTCCTCCTGCGGGCCCTTCGGCTCCCATCCCGCCTCGGCCAGCGCCTCCAGCACCGCGAAGACCAGCAGCCGCCGCCAGGACCAGGACCGCTCGTCCTCGAACAGCAGCCGGTAGTCCCGCACCGGCAGCAGGACGGGCGGGGTGTCCTTCGGCCGCTCGAAAAGGAGCCAGTCCACGCCCTTGGAGCGGAACCAGCCGTGCAGGTTCCCGCCCTTGCCGTTGGCCTGGATGAATTCGCGGAACGGCCCTCGGCGACTGTCCTGCCCCAGCAGGGCGGCCAGACGGCGGGCCAGTTCCCTTATCCGCTCGACGTCCTTGTCGTCCATGGTCAGTACCTCACGGCAGTAGGCGTAAAGGAGTGGGCCCAACACGGTCGTTTCGGCGGGAACCAGGGCCGCCGCCGAGATCTGCTTCAGCACATGTCCGATCGCGAAGTCCAGAACCTGCGCCGGACGGGTGAAGGCGCGCTTCGCCAGAAACGCCTCTCCCGGAACCTGCTTCGTCCCCTGGGTCGCTACCAGCACCGGATACGCGGCACTGCGCTTGGGGTTCTTGTTGGTGGACCGGAGGAACTCCGCGACCGGCTGGCTCAGTTCCTGCGTGGCGAGCAGTTGCTCCTTGTTGGAGTTGGACAAGACGATCAGCTCCACACCGGAGGTGATCCGCTGGCCGTAGACCCGCACGGCTTGCAGCACCCACAGCTCACGTGCGTACGGGCCGGGCTTCTGCTTCTCGGACGGCCCGGCGGAGGCCTGACGCAGGGTCCGCGTGACCGTCGTCGCGGTCATCCTCGCCAGGAAATCGTCGTCCCAGGAATGCATCAGCGCGGCCCGGCCGCCCGACAGCGACGCCCCGTACGGGAAGGCCCACAGGCTCGCGACGCACGGGTAGCACAACGGCGTGCCCTCGTGACCTGGCGCGGTGGTGTTGCGGTGCGCGGCGCTCGCGCCCAGAGGGATGTCGACCTTTCCGTACCAGTCGCAGGCCGGGCGTCCGCAGTACGCGCACGGCGCCCCCGGCCATCCCGCCGGATCCGGATACGCCCGCCACTCCCGGATCAGCCGGTCGCGCTCCGAAAAGGACTGCTTCCCGCGTGCGGTCGGGTTCAGCTTCGAATTCGGCCACAGGAGGTAACTGGCGCCGAGCCAGAATCCGCCGGGATCCGCCGCCTTCGCCACCTTGACCGTCTCCAGGAGATGGCCTGTCATCCGTCCGACGGCGTCGTGGAGGACCTCACCTGACACCTCACGTGGGTGCCCCGCCTTGGCGAGTGCCGCCAAGGCGAACGCCCCTACGCGCTGCAAAGGGCTCGCGGTCAGCACCAGGGCCGGGTTCGAGGCGGTGTCAGGCACCGATCCAGCCCATGCCGGTGCTGTTGGCCTGTCCGAGCCCCCACGAGTGCAGGGCCGAGAGCGTCTCCGGCGCGCCGGACACCATCACCTCGACCCTGGCGCCCGGCTTCTTTCCGCCGCCGCCGCTCCCCACCGCGAAGGAGCGCTTCGGCCCGATCCAGCCGACGCTTTCGAGGGTGACCTCCGGATCCAGGCCGAGGGTCGCCGCCTTGCGCCGCAGATTGCCCTGCATGTAGACGTCCCACTCGGGCTCGCCCGGAAGGCACCACGACTGCCGGTGCGTGCGGGCGCCGGAATCATCCCGTCCGGAGCTCTTCATCACCACCGGCGTCTCGGTGCGGAAGACGGCCTTCCCCGACTCGAACCTCGGCGCCTCGACCGGCTCGACGCCGTCGACGATGAACGCGGTCGCTCCCCAGGCCAGCACGGGGATCGACGCCAGCGCGGCCGCCCACCCCTCGACCACCGCGACCAGCGGGCTGCCGAACTCCACGATGCCGGGGCCGTCCGCGGCGTAGACGCCACGCCGCCGCCGCGCCGCGGGGAACACCGGGGCGCCGTACCCGAACGGAGCGAGCCCGAGCGGACCCCACCCGTTCGCGTGGAGGGCCTTCCCCAGCTCGGGGGCGCCCCGCTCCAGCAGCGCATACGACAACGCCCGGCCAGGCGCCAACACCTCCTCCCACGGAAGCTCCCGGGCCCCCGTATGAACAGTTACTCGCAAACGCATCAAATCGGTCCTTTCTCGCGAACAGGAGACATGAACTTCAGGAGGGACTGATGGACGACGTTTTGTCAGACCCCCGTGCGAGCGTGGATCCCGGCTCTTCGACCACGTCGCGGGACGTTACGCGGCCCCCGGCGCGCACGATGGGCCTTCAATAAACTCGATCACGACATCGCCTGTCCGAATGTGGCCTGGCGCGCGGGAGTGGATATGCTGACCTGGGAGATCGACCCACTCGAACGGTATTTGCCGGGGTCGCAACTGATCGAGTTTTTTGTCGGATTCGTCCGCAGGCTCGCGCTCATCGCCCCTCAGAGGGGTCACCACAAATCCCCACTTTTAGTGAAATCCAGACCTTTACGCGCTATCGGATGGGAAGGGCGTATAGGTGCTGGAGGCGTTGTCGAAGTCGAAGGCCGTCCAGCGGTCGGGCTGGATGTGCGCGAGCCGGGCGCCGAGGGCGATGGAGACGGCGACCGGCCCGGTGAGGAAGGCGGAGTGCCGCCCGGTGCGGGCCGCCGCCGGCAGGGCGGCATCCCGCCACGCACGGCAGACCTGCTCCACGATCGCGGTGTAGGTCTCGGCGGTCTCGTCCAGCAGGCCGGTGGTGTGCCGGCGGAGGAGCAGCAGGTTGCCGATCCCGTGCTCGCGGCAGGCGGCGCGAACGGGCTGGACGAAGTCGGCACCGAGGTTCTGCAGGTCCACGGCGAGCGCCGCACGCGACTCGTCCCCGCCCCCAATGGCTTCCACCGGCTCCACGGTGAGAGGTTCGGTCGTGAGCGGGCCCTCCCGGAGACTGATCGCCGCGAAATAGGACGGGTCGCCGTCCCCCTGCCGGACCGCGTGGACGACGATCTCGCGAGGGTGGGTGTGGCCGATCCTGGCGCCGAACCGGAACCCGGCCGGCAGCGGCATCGTCGGGATCACGTTGACGCGGGTGGCGCCGCTGACCAGCCGTTCCGCGATGCCCGCCGCCGCGAGCGTCTCGTCGGCGAGCGCGTCGACGCCCTCCGCGGGCCACGGCCGGGTCTCGGAGAGCGCGAGCCGGGTCCGGACGGTGACCGAGCAGGTCCGCCGGCTGTACTCCACGGCCTTGTTCTCCAGCGCCGCGGCGCGCGTGGCGCCGCGTCCGCTGTCGGACGCGGTGACGACGAGCCCGATCCGGGTCCTGCCGGACGCGCGGACGCGCAGCCACCCGCCGAGCCCCAGACAGGCGAGCCCGGCGAGGCAGCCGAGCACGAACCACCCGCGTCCGGCCGGGGCTCCCGTCATGATCGACTTGGCGGCCTCGATACCGAACCCGCCCGCGCCCGCACCACCGAGTCCGCTCCAGGTGGCCCCGTCGGTGATCACGCGGTGGGTCCGCGACGGGGTCGCGGCGGGCCCCCCGACCACCGTCATCGTCGGTGCGTTCGTTGTCTCGGTCATCGCGCCTCGCCTCCGTCGCCGTGGACGCGACGTACTGATGGACGGAGGCCGCACCCAGGGCCCGCTGCGGCGCCGGCGCCGTGCAACGGCTCGGGCGGCCACCGTTCTGGTGCCAGGGAGACCCACGGGGACGGACCGTGCGTCCCGGGGGCCGAAGTCGGTCACCGTCGGTGTTCGGCGGAAGGCGGTCGATCGGCGCGTTCAGCACGCCGCTCTGAACGACCGTCGGGGCCCGTCGCGGGTCCGTCCATCAGTCCCTGTCGATGGTGCCGGTGAGAAGGGGCGCGGGGTGGACGTGTACGCGGTCGTGTTGAGCACGGCGGGCAACCAGAACTACATCTTCGGGTCGAACAAGCGTCGCGAGAACGTCGGCGCTTCGCATCTGATCACCTGCGTCGAGGGCGAGTGGCTCGACAGAGCCCTGGCGGAGGTGGGGGCGCCCGGCGTGGACGGCCGCGAGCAGCGCGTCGAGGAGCACGGCATCGAGGTGGTGACCGCGAACGCGGGCGGCGTGACGATGCTGGTCAGGGACGAGAACGTCGGCAGGAAGGTCGTCGGGATCATCACCGGGGCGGCCTTGCGCGAGGCGCCGGGCCTGGACGTGTGCGGTGCGGTCAGCGAGGCCGTCACATGGGGCGACACCGAGGTGGTCGCCCGGTGCATCGCGGACGCCCGGGAGCTTCTCGTGGTCGCCCGAGCGGGCAGGCGCGGGCCGAGGCTGCGGTTTCCCGGCGTGCCGATCGCGGCGCGGTGCGGGTCCAGCGGGCTTCCGGCTCGCGGTGTCGTCGAGTTCCCCGAGGGCGGGCCGCCCCCGGGCAGACGGCCTCCCGCGGCAGGAGAGCGGCCTGTGGAAGAACAGCCGCTCATGCAAGGGCGGCTGCTGGCTGAGGGACGGCCACCTGCGGAAAAGCAGCCGTCCATAAAAGCGCGGCCACTCACGAAACGGCAGTCCCCTGCGGAGGAGCGGCCGCCTGCGGAGGGGCAGCCGCTCACGGAACGGCAGTCGCCTATGGAGGGGCGGCCGCCTGCGGACGGGCGGCCACTCACGGAACGGCAGTCGCCTATGGAGGGGCGGCCGCCTGCGGACGGGCGGCCACTCACGGAACGGCGGCCGCCTGCGGAGGGGCGGCCACTCACGGAACGGCAGTCCCCTGCGGAGGAGCGGCCGCTCGCGGAACGGCAGTCGCCTATGGAGGGGCGGCCGCCTGCGGACGGGCGGCCACTCACGGAACGGCAGTCACCTATGGAGGGGCGGCCGCCTGCGGACGGGCGGCCACTCACGGAACGGCAGTCGCCTGCGGAGGAGCGGCCGCCTGCGGACGGGCGGCCACTCACGGAACGGCGGGCGCTCGCGGAACGGCGGTTGCCTGCGGAGGGGCGGGTGCCTGAGGCTCGGTCGGCGCCGAGCCTGGCGAAACTGCACGCCTTCGATCGGGCGCTGCTGCGGCTGGCGGGCAAGATGGGGCTCTGCGTCGAAGCCGACGACGAGGCGGTGGCGCGTCGCAAGCTCTCCTCGATCGTCGACCATCTGAACCACAAGGCGGAGTGGGTCGCGGTGGTCCATGCCGACGGCAACGGCATGGGGAAGGTGTTCGAGCGCTTCCCGTCCCTCATGGCGGCGCAGGGCGTCAGGCTCGCGGCGGACTACGTACGGAGGTACCGCGCCCTGTCCGAAGGCGTGGACGAGTGCGCACGGGACGCCTTCCGGTCGGCGCTGGAGAAACTGCGCGGCGCCGGATGGTCGGCGGGCACGGACGAACCGCCGGTCCTCCCGCTCGTTCTCGGCGGCGACGACCTCACCGTGGTCTGTGACGGTGAGCTGGCTCTGCGGTTCGCACGCGACTACCTGGAGGGGTTCACCCGGCTGGCCGGCGAGCACGACGCGGTCGGCGGGGTGCTCGAACACGTGGAGGACCTGCGCGGGCTGGGTGCTTGCGCCGGGGTCGCCATCGTGAAGCGCGCCTATCCGTTCCACCGCGCCGTCCATCTGGCCGGCGAGTTGACCGACGAGGCGAAGGTGGTGAAGAAGAAGCTCGGGCAGGACAGGAGCGCCCTGTCGTTCCAGGTCCTCTTCGAGAGCGCGTACGCCGACCTGGAGCGCCTGCGCGAGCAGCAGACCGTCGATGGCGGGGGCACGTGCCTGACCGGGCAGCCCTACGTCGTCGGGGACGGCGGCGATGCCGAGTGGGCGCGGCACCGGCACTGGCGCGACCTGGAAAGACAGGTCGCCGCCCTGACCGCCAGGGAGGACGGAGGCCTCGTCATCTCGGCGGCCCAGGCGCACGAACTGCGGTCCGCCCTGTTCCGTGGACGCGAGGCCGCGCAATCGCGATTCCAGGTGGTCTCCACATGGCTGGGGAAGGACGCGGTGCAGGGGCTCGCCCACGATGGCTCACTGTTCTGGCAGGACGGGAGTACACACCGCACGGGGCTCCTGGACGCGCTGAACGCCGCCCCCTTCCTGCGTTCGAAGGACGCGTCATGAGCCATTCCGTATCGCTGACCTTGCGCATGCTGAGCGACTGGCACATCGGCGCGGGCACCGGGCAGTACGGCCGGCTGAGCCGGCAGGTGCTGAAGGACGAGAAGCACGGGCTGCCGTTCGTCCCGGCGAAGTCCCTCAACGGCGTCTGGCGGGACGGTTGCGAGATCGCCGCACGCGCCCTCGACACCGAGACCGCGACCGGCATCTGGCATTCCTGGGTGGACTACCTGTTCGGCTACCAGCCGGCCTTCCTGAGCGCCGAGGCGGGCGAGACACCGGCGGCACCGGCGCGGCACCCGCGTCCGGCCGCGCTGCGCTATCTGGGTCCGCTCCGCCTTTCCGGCGGACTCGGCCCGGCCATCGCGGGGGACCGGCGCCTGCTCGACGCGGTGACGTTCGTGAAACCCGGTGTCGCGCACGACCCGTCGACCGGCGCGGCCAGGGACGACATGCTGCGCTTCGACGAGATGGCGCGCGGCGGCGTCACGCTGGAAGGCGCGGCGGAGCTCCCGGCCGGGCTTACGGAGGAGGAACTCGGCTGCGCTCGCGCGCTGCTGTGGGCGGGGGCGCGGCTGGTGGAGGGGATCGGCGCGAAGCGGCGCAGGGGGTCGGGCCGGTGCCGTCTCGATCTCGGGGGCGCGGGGCTGCCTCCGAGCGGTGACGATCTCGCGCGCTGGACGGAGAACCCGGTGCCGCCGCCGGACCCCGAAGGCCCGCCGCAACCCGACTCCGCTGGAAGACCGGTGGCGGGCGACGGCTGGGAGCACGTCGTCATGCGCATGACGCTCGACGCACCGCTGCTCGCGCATCACCGCACCGTCGGGAACCTCGTCGAGGGCCGTGACCATGTGCCCGGCTGGATACTGCTGGGGCCGGTGCTGAAGCGGCTCGGCTCGCCCGCCGCCGCCGCGGCGGCGCGCTGCGGCGATCTCGTGGTGACGCCCGCGACCCCGCAGGTGGGCGGGGCGCGGGGGCGACCGGTCCCCCGCGTCTTCGAGCGCGACAAGGAGGACAGGGACGTCTACCTCAACCGCATGGCCGAGGGGCACCCCAAGGGCAGGTCGTTCAAGCGGGTGCGTGAGGGCTATGTCACCGCCGCGCCGAACGTGGCGGTCGAGGCGCCCGAGTTCGTCCTGAGGATGCACAACACGATCGAGGACAGGTCGCAGCGTCCCGCCCAGGCGCTCGGCGGCGTCTACGTCTACCAGGCGCTCAAGCCCGGGACCGTGCTGGTGGCAGAGGTCAGGGCCCGGCGCGGCATCCTGGCCGACGGCTGGTGGACGAGCCTGGAGGGCCGGTGGCAACTGGGGCGGTCCCGCAAGGACGACTACGGCCTTGTGTCCGTCACCGCCGAGCCCGCCGAGCCCGCCGAGCCGGCGTCCGAGGCGGTGCCGATCACGACGGGGGGCCGCCTGAGCGTCTGGCTGCTGTCGGACGTCCTCGTCCGCGACGGCAGGCTCGCGCCGAGCGACGACCCGCGTGACCTCGCCGCTCTCCTCGTCAGAACGTTCGCGGCCGCCGGAGCGGAGGGGGTGAAGCTCGTACCGGTCCTGCACGAGCGCGACCGGACGCCGACCAGCTACGAGGTCGCCCGAACCGATTCCTGGCACCGCAAATGGCGGTTGCCGAGGCCGGTCCTGCTCGGGTTCGCGGCGGGCGGCTGCCTGACCTTCGCGGTGGAGGCGGGCCGCATCGGCGCGGACGTCCTGGCGGAGGTCGAGCGGTCGGGCATCGGCGAGCGGCGCGGCGAGGGCTTCGGCCAGATCCGTATCAACGACCCCCTCCTCATGAACAAGGCGCCGGAAGGCGGCGGCGGGCGGCCGCACGAGCAGCCGGGTCCGGCGGCGCGAAAGCTGCCCACGACCGACCCGGGGCACGCCGGAGCGCGGCTGATCGAGACGGCCGCGTGGCGCGCGGAGATCTGGCGGCTCGCCGAGGAGCGGGCCGCCCGGCCGGACGAGGTGCTCGGCGCGATCGTCGACCTCTCGGCGACCCGGCTGAACGCGCTCCGCCGCCTGTTCGACCACCTCGGCGAGGAGCCGGACGCGCTTGAGGCCCGCGTCGTCCGCCTCACCGGACGGTGGAACGCGCCGCACATCACCACGGCGATCCGCACCCTGCTGGCCAGGCAGGACGTCTGGGAGACGTTGGGATTCGACGATCGGGGCGGCCTGTGCCTGACCGTCGACGGCCCGGACGCCCTCCCCCGCGAGCTGCGAGCGGAGGCCCTGCGCTCGCTGCTCACGGCATGCCTGGCCGCCCACGTCCGCAGGAACGCCCACGCCCGCAGGAACGCGCACGGCCGCGGGGAAGCCGGCACCCGGAAGGAAGCCCGCCCCGAGGAGGCACGCGCATGACCGGACGTCCGATGGACCGGAGGCTCCGCGTGCGCGGCTGGCTGCGCACCCAGACGCCGCTGCACGTGGGCGGTGTCGCGCTCGATCCGGCCGAGGCGCTGCCCGTCGCCGTGGACGGGCAGGACCGCGTCTACGTCCCCGGCACCAGCCTCGCCGGGGTCCTGCGCGACTGGATGCGCGGCGCCGATCCCGAAACTTCACTGCTGGACGACATGTGGGGATACATCCGGGACGGGGAGCCGGACTCCGGCCAGGCCAGCCGGATCGTCGTCCGCGACGCCGTCGTCACCACCACGACCGGGACCGACGGAGACGGAATCCCGAACGAACCCCTCAGACCGCATGCGCTGCCGGTCGTCCACGGCGTCGGCATCGACCGTGTCACCGGCGCCGCCGCCTCGGCCTTCCTGTACGCCCGCACGATCGTCCCGGCCGGGCACTTTCTGTCGTTCGACCTCGACGTCGAGACGACCGGCCACACCCTCGACCGTGACCGCGCCCGCCTGCGCGCCTTGCTGGCCGCCCTGAAGGCCGAGGAGATCGGGGTCGGCGCCGCCAACGGCAGGGGCCTCGGCGTCGTGACGCTGATGGCGTCGCCGCTCGACGTCCACGAACACGACTTCACCGGCCGAGCCGGCCTCCTCGCCTTCCTCGGCGGCGAGCCCGAGGTGTTCGAGGAGTCGCGCGTGGACGCGGGGGCCGCCGCCCTGCCCGCGCGCCGCGAGACGTTGACCGTCCAGCTCCGGTGGAAACCGGACGCGCCCGTCATGGTCCGGGCCGCCGGTGAAGGCGCGGCGATCAAGACGCTGCCGCTGACCACCCGGCTCGGGCCCGACATGCTGAAGCTCACGCTGAGCGGCGGCTCCATCAAGGGCGCCCTCCGCAGCCACGCCGAACTCATCGAACGCACCGCCCGCGGCCTCGACGCCCCGCGCCCTCCGATCGAGGACGCGGCAGGCGACACGGCCGCGCGGCGGCACGCCGAAGCCTTTCTCGAACAGCTCGACGGGCTGGACGCCGTCTGCGTCCTGTTCGGGGCGGCCCGCCGCGAACCGTCCACCCACCCGTGGGGCGCGGGGGCGCTGACCGTCCACGAGTGCGTGAGCGAGACGGTCGTCCCCTCCGAGGTGTGGGACGTCGTGGTGAACGGCGCGCCGGACCCCGACGACGCGAAGGACCTGCCGCCCTCGATCCGCGACGCGCTCGCGGCCCGCGGGCTCGACCAGGCCGACCACGTCGCGATCGACCGCTGGACGGGAGGCGCCGCCGACCACCTGCTGTTCAGCGTCCTCGAACCGCACGGCGTCGACTGGGAGCCGATCCGGCTGACCGTCGATCTCACCCGGCTCGGAGGCCACAGAAATGTGGCCCTGGCGCTGCTCCTGCTGGTCCTGCGAGATCTGGAGCAGCGCCGTGTCCCGCTCGGGGGCATGGTCAACCGGGGTTTCGGCGATGTCGCGATCGAGTCCATCGAGTTCTCCGGCAACGGCTGGACGTCGCGGACCACTCTCGAAGACGCCCTTCGGCACGGCGACATCGCGGCCGCGTGGCGCGAATACGCGGGAGGGGCGCGATGACCGGCACGACCTTGCACGTCGCCGCATGCGACGGCCTCACCTTCACCGAGGCCATGGAAAGCGCACCGGACGGGTTCGCGCTGCTCACCACGCCATGGCGCTATGCGATCGTCACCACCGCCGAAGCACGTCGCTCCACTTTCCAGGGTGTCTTCGAGGCCCGCGCATTCGACGAGCACACCGAACTGCGCTGGCTTCAGGATTCCGGACGCACGGTCCTGCTCACCGAGGACCCGACGGCGTTGCCTCCGTCCTTCACCCCGTGCGATCCGGTGAACGCCGCCGGAACCGTGGACGGCGGCTACCTGCTGTGGGGGAAGGCCGTCATGACGTCGGACGGCTGGACGACGCTCACCACGGAACGCATCGGCAGCCTGCGCGTTCCAGGCGAATTCGGCCGAGGCGACCGCGTGGAGTTGACGACCCGCGAGTACATCGCCCACGACAGCGCGCACGGCAACGCCTACATCGCCGAAGAACGCCTGCTGTCCTTCGAAGTCTCAGAACCGCTGCGCGGAGGGAAGGTATGACCGAGGCAAGGCCGCCCAAGCCCAGCGATGTCTTCTTCCGCAGAAAGCCCGTCGGAGGATCACAGCCGCCGAGGGCCAGGAAGGCGCCCACCAAGAAGGCACGTGCGACGCCGTCCGCCAAACCCGATCCGCGCGGACGCGGAGAGCCGTTCCTCAACCCCTACACCTTCGTCCCCGCCTTCTCCCGCGAGGGTATGACGGGTTCCTTCGCCGACGCCGTCCCGCAGGGCGCCGACCGGCTGCACGAGGAGAACTGGACGGGCACGATCGGCGTCCGGCTCACCGTCCGAACACCCTTGCTGCTACTCGACACAGCCCGCGCCCACAACACGCCGGGCGCCGAGGAAGGACACCTCACCTACCCGGTACTGCTGCGCGACGGCCGCCCTCATCTACCGGCCACCGCGCTCAAGGGAATGCTGCGCACCGCTTACGAGGCGATCACCAACAGCCGGTTCGGTGTGTTCAACGGCCACGACGACCCGCTGGGCTGGCGGCGAATCGCCGACGACGCGCGCTACATGCGCCCGGTCCGCGTCGGCGCCGACGGCAGAACACTGGAGTTCTGGGGCGCCGTCAAGCTCTCCTCCTACCGGGACAGGCCCGGCCCCCGGTATTCGCCGAAACGGCCCCCGGAACACGGCGATCGCGTCTGGGTCAAGACGAGGCGCGGCAAGAACACCGAAGAGGTCACCGACATCAGGCCGTACTCCGGCAGCAGACCCGGCGGCTGGGTGGAGGGGTATGTATTCATCACCGGCCAGAACGCGGAGAAGAAGCTTGATGAGCGGGTCTTCATCAAACAGAATCCGAACCGGGTCAAGCTGACCGACGAGCTCCGGGAACGCTGGGACGCTCTCATGGAGCACCATCGCCGACATGAGCAGGACATCGAGACCGGCGGCGAACTCGACATCAGCCCCCACCGGAACAACGAAGACCGGCGCAGGCTCACACCGGGGACCTTCTGCTGGGCGTACATGCCCACAGGGCGAATCGAGGCGCTCTATCCGGTCATGATCCCGCGCGACCTCGCCAGTGCGAGTCCGGCCGAACTGGTTCCGCCCAAGGTGGAGCCCGCCCCCTCTTTCCGAGACCTGTCCCCGGCCGACCGCGTGTTCGGCTGGGTCGCGCAGGAGGGATCCGGCACCCGTCCGGCCGCGTACCGGGGCAGGGTGCGCGTCAACGGCGTCACCTGCGTCACCGCCCCCGGCCAGGCCGTCAGACGGTTCCCGGGAGACGGGCTGCCGCTGTCGATCCTCGCCCAGCCGAAACCCACCCAGGGCCGCTTCTACCTCTCCGAGAGCGCCGCCGAACCGGACCGGCCGATCAAAGACGGCACGCCCAAGAACGAGGTGCACCGCGACCCCGACCGTGCCCTCCGCGGACGCAAGGTCTACTGGCATCATCGGCGGGCGGCGACGGCCGAGTCCTACTGGAATGAGACCGAATCGACGGGCGACCCCACGCAGGAACTCATCGACGGCGAACTGTATCGGGAGTACCGGCGGCCGAACGCGCCCGCCGACGAACGCCTCACGCGCGACGGGACGGCGTTCCAGACGACCGGCGAGCCGCAGCGCGACAAGCAGAACCGCTCCGTGCGCGGCTGGATCGCCGAGGGCACCGAGTTCACCTTCGGCATCGGCGTCCGCGACATTCCCGAGGTGGAACTGGGCGCCCTGCTCTGGCTGCTGACACTCGGCGACGACCACCACCACCGCCTCGGCCTCGGCAAACCGCTCGGGTTCGGCAGCGTCCGCCTCTCCCTGGACCCGAGGGAAACGAAACTCCACACCGGCGCGCAATGGTCGGAGTACTATCGCGACCTCGCGGGAGAGCTCCCCGACCCGTCCGCCGAAACCGTGGTGGAGAACTGCGTCCGGGCCTTCGAGCGGGAAGCGGCGAACCAGCCGGGGTTCGCCACGATCGAAGGCGCGTTCCGCGCGGCCGCGCAGGGCAGAGCCGATCTCCCCGTCCACTACCCCCGTGCGCGTCCCAAGGGCCTACGGGCACCGCGCACACCCCCGAATCCCGCCGGAGAGTCATACGCCTGGTTCACCGCCAACGAGAAGGTCAAGGACGGAAGCGTCGCCCCAGACCGAGGCCGCTCCCTCCCCTCCGCGGGCGACCCCCGAGGCCGCGATCTTGACGTCCACGACGAAGAGAGTTCCTGAGCCGGACGCGGCGCCGCTGCTGATCCACCCGATCGGCGGCGGCGACCTCGGCCGGCCCCCGCTCGCGACGACCCCCGGCCCGATCGACTTCCACGGAAGCGCCGGCGACCGCAGACCCCTGCGCAAGGTCTTCGACGGCCTCGCCGAGACCGGCACCGACATCAGCGGCCTGCTCATCATCGCGACCACGAACACCCACAATTTCTCGCGCCGCCCCTTCGCGGAACACGCGCGGCACATGAAGGAACTCCTGTGCTCCGCCGACGGCCTCTGCGGCCGCACGTTCGCCCGCGACAGGCTCCACATCGTCCAGGTCGCCGAGCCCACCGTCCGGCACGGCGTCGATTCGCTCAAACCCGTGCTCACCGCGCTCGCCCCCGGCGAATGCCTGCTGACCTCGGGGGCCGGCTCCTACGCCCTCGGCGCCGGGGTCCTGCTCGCGGGCATCGAGACGGGTGTGCCGATGACCCTGCTGCCGGTGGACGATCCGTCCGCCGCCTACCGGCTCCGCGACCTGATCGACCCGCATGACACGCTTCGCGACTGGCTGCTCCGGCATCGCTTCTGGGACGAACTCGCCACGGTCGACCCGTCGAACGCGGACCTCTGGCGGCTCCTCGCCGCCCGCCAGCGCGCCGACATCAGCCTGGCCGAGGGCATCGTCCCCGGCATGGACGCGGGGGCGCTCACCAAGTTCCGCGAACTGTGGCCGACCGTCCAGGCCGCCTTCTTCGAGCGTCTCGCGCGAGGCGAGGCCATCGACCACGCCCTGCTCCGCACGTGGTTCACCCAGCGGATCAGCAAGCCGTCCCGCAAAGAGGACGCCGCGGTCTCCGCATCGGCACGACGACTACTGCAAGAACTCGCGAGAAAGCTGAGCGACCCGGAGCGCCACGGCGGCGCCGCTCTGATCGGAGAAGCACGCCGCAGGCTCTCGCCCATCCCCCGAACGCACCACGCGGCCCTGGTGGGCGACGCGCAGTTCATCAGCCTTTTCGAGGACAGCGCCAAGCACCAAGCGCACCTCGCCCCGCCCGAGGCGCGCCGCCTGCCCGGCTCGCTGCTCGCGAACGCCGACCAGTGGGAGAAGGCCGACCCGGTGCCCGGCCTGGTGAAACAACGGGGCATGACGGCATGGCCCGTCCTCGGGTCGGGCGACGTCCTCGTCCTGATGTGCGTCGGGAAGACCCCCGCGGACGACCCGGCCGACAGGGACGGGCACGCCGCCGTCCACAAGGTCATGGACTGGGCGTCCCACCGCTGCGGCGCCCTCGCCCGGCCCGGCCGGATCAGGCTGCGCCTGCTCGCCAGCGGCGAGACGATGGAGCGCGCCCGGTCCTGGGTGACGCTCGCCCGCGCCACCGCACCCGCCGGCAGCCTCGACGCCGCGGCCCTCGGCCCCTTCTCCACCGAGCCGGGCGACGCCGCCGCGATCAACGCCGCCCTCCTCGCCGCGCTCGGCGAGGCCGAACCGACCGGCCGGTACGGCTCGACCAGCCTCCGGGACGTGGACGAGGTCCTGCTCGTCATCAACTCCGGAAAGCCGGTCGCGGTCAACGGCATGGTCGCCGCGGGCGTGCAGTGGTCCCTGAACGCCGCCTGCCCGCTGCGCGTCGCCGAACTCGGCCGCGACCGGGCGCTGCGCACGGTGCTCAACGAGGCCGGCCTCGCCCTCTGCCGCCTCGGCATGGACGCCCGCCTCGCCCGGCTCGCCTCGTCGGCCGTCCGCCGCCTCGACACACGCACCGCCTGGCAACTCCTCGACACCGGCTCACCGGCCCTCGCCGCCGCCCGCGACACGGCAGCCCGGCTCCACCACGACCTGTACGGCCACGCGGCGCCGACCACGAACATGGACACCCGCCGCGAAATGGCCCGCCGACGCCTCGAACTGATCGCGCACGTCCTGGCGGACGAGCCATGGCCGGCCTGCTACACAGCCGTGGAGGTGCTCCGCCCGGGTCTCTTCGACTGGGACGCATGGAAATCCCTGAGGCAACGCCTCACACCGCTCGCAAGACTGAACGCCTACCGCAACGAGACCCCCTACGCGCACCTGCTCGACAGACTCCGCGAAGAACAACTCGGCCGGGGTACACGAAGACCGTCGAAGAAGCCACCCGCCCCCGAGGCGGTCCTCGAAGAGCTACGTCGAGCCATCGACGCACTCGACCGGCCACGCAGCGACCCGGGCCCGGTGCTCGTCGCCGACTACACACGCCTCCGCTCCCAACTCGAAGAACTGGGAGCGGACGCCCGGTGATCACGCACGGCCCCGGATCCGGTAAGCCGCTTGACGTTAACGGAGGGTCACTCCGATACTGGTGAGCGTTCGACGGCTGCGGCCGAAGAGCGTTTCGAGGCCCTCGCGCCTCCTGAGGAAGACCGGGTCCCCGGATTCATGTCCGTGGGACGGCCGGTCTGTTCGGACTACCTCAGGAGGTTCCGTGCGGCCCCTCTCCCACCTGGCCCACCCCGATGGCGACATCGCGTTCGACGCGTTCCACGCCTTCATCGCCCCGGCGCTGCGCGCGGCAGCGCGCGGACCACTGCTCCGGGCAAGGCATGCCGGCCGTGCCTGCGGCGCGCCGACCGGGTCGAGGTGGTGCGCCGACTGCGAGGCGACGGCCGACGACCTGCTCATGGCGAGCTTCAAGCGGCTGCGTTCCGCCCTGGACAAGGTCCCGGCGACCCGCGCGGGGCGGCCCGTCCGAGAAATGGCCCTGCTGGGGGAACACCTGCTGTCAGCAGACGCACAGGGTCAGGACTCCAGCGCGTGGGCGCCCAGGCTTCGGGAAGCGGGGAACATCGCCGAACCCGCGTGGCTGCGGGCCGCACGGGCGCAACTCGTCCACTACCCGTTGCGGCATCTGGAGGCGCAGACGCGACGCGCGGACGCGGTTCGCCGGGGCGCGGCGGCGCGTCCGGACCGGGACCTGCGCCAGGCGGTCTGGGCCGCCCCGTTGCGTGAGGATCCCGCGGGTCTGGAGATGCTCATCATGGTGGTGTTCCGCATACGCCGCAGGGTCTCCGACCCGTTCCAAGTACCGGACGACCTGCGGGAACGCCACGGCCTGACGCACGCGGAGGCGTCCCGGCGCATGGGAAGGGCGCTGTCCGCCCTCCGCACGGCCAACCCGGGCTTCTTCGCCGCCAACATCGAGGAGCCGGTGAACATCGAGCCTCCCACAGACCCGCAGGACGCCTTCGCAGCGGACCGGCTCCATGCCCGCGCGACGCTGACCCGCCTGCTCACAACCCGCGCAGACGAGCCCGACCCGCACGCGACGCGCCGCAGAACGTACCGGAAGGTCACCACCGCCGTATGCGCGATCGGTATCGGCCACCAGGCCGACCCGGTCGCCGTGGCGACCCAGGACCTGGGCCTCGCACCAGAGCCGGCCGGACGGATGGTGCGCCGCCTCGCGCTCCTGGTCGCCACCGCGGGCGTGGACTGGACGGACCGGGTAGCGGAGTTCGCCGACACGTCCGTCCGATGACCGACGTCCGCACACGGCCTCCCGTACTCGACGACGGCACACCTCAGAAGACCAGTGCCGACCACGAAGCCGCCGATCTCAGCTCGAACGGCCAGAACTCGGCGCACCGCAGGTGTAGATTTCAGCACCACACCGGGCCCAACAGCACAACCAAAGGCTCGCTGCAAAACCCGCTCCAACCCGCCCCCTCTCCCCCGAACAGACGTACAGCTTTACCGTGGGCTCCTCATCGCCCCTACCAGGGTTCGCAACCCGGTGTCGATCGGCTCGTCCCACACGTCCTTCGCGTCCTCATCGCCCCTACGAGGGTTCGCAACAACGAGACGATGTTGCCGTCGTATCCCTCGACTCGTGTCTTCATCGCCCCTGCCAGGGTTCGCAACCGATCTTGCTGAGACTCACGAGAGCGTCCCCGAGATTGGGCCTCATCGCCCCCACCTGGGGTTCGCAGCCTCCACCCTCGGACGTCTACGTGGAAGTCCTGGAGCGTCTGCGGTCGCCGGTGTCAGCAAGCAGGCCATGTACAGCGACTTACGGGGTCCTGGAGTTGGCCGAGGCCGAGCGGGTCGCACTATTGCGGTGCGGCTATCGCGAACCGTTCCGGCTTCACGAGTCGCAGCTCCGCATCAGGATCGCCGAGCTTAACCGCCATCCCGAGTTGCAGCGAATGTGGCGGGACAGTGAGGGTTCCGCCGCCCATAAAGGGCTGGCCGAGTATTCGGTCGGATGCGCTCAGGACGGTCGGCTCGACGTGCCCGCTCCTGGTCGCGGTGCCCGCCAGTTCCTCCTGCTCCTTGGCGGCGAGTCCGGGTTCGGCTCGCAGCCGCTCCCACTTCGGCAGCAGCGAGACCACGGATTTGATCCTGCGCGCTCACCGTCCGCGATAGGGGAGCAGGGCACGCGAAGGGTCTCGTCCCGACACGACGGGAGCCGCGCCCCCGGCCGCCATGGGGGTTCGAATCGCCCCCGCCAGGGCCCGCGGCTCCTCCTCATCCGCCTTGGCGAAGGTCGGCAGGGAGGAGGGCCTCGGTGGTGAGCGCCGAGCGGGCGGGTGCGTGCACGGATAGTGATCGATTCAGGACTTGTCGTCAATGGAACTGTGCCATTCGGGACAGCCCACGTAAATATGCAGTGGCTGACACTTCTAACCGCCAAGGTATTCAACGGTCGGCGCCGTCGGATTTGGGCGCCGAACCGCTCGGCGCGGAAAGCCGCCTCGGCCAGGAACAGGGCGGGGAACAGCGGAAACACCGCTCAGCGTGCGTCGCCGATGACGTCGCGGAGACTCATCGGTAGGGCTCCGCCCTGATTCTCCGCTTCCGATGATGATCAAGGAACGGCCATCATCGGTTATGATCTTGATCAGAGGCGGGCGCGTTCGGCGCGGCGCCGCCCGCCTCAGGCATGTTCGGCGCAAAAAGACCCCCGAGGAGAGGACAGCGCCGCGAAAGCGCCGCTGCCTGGCCATCAGGGGCGCGCCACTCGCCCTTCATCCGCTGCACATACGTCGCGACCATCGCGCTACCCACACATCTCATTGGAATGCCTGGATAAGTCGGCGTGCCCGGATGTGATCCAGCTATCGATCCGTCGTCAACGGCATAGCCGACTTCCGCGCGCCCAATTTCTCATGAAAGGTGCAAGAGTTGCCTCGCAACATTCATAAAAGGCTGCTGGTAGGGGCCGTTCTGGGCGTGACCACCCTGTCCTTGACGGGGCTCGGTACTGCCGCGTCGGCCGCGACGCCAGCCCCGGCGGACGGCGGCCAGGCGATTGCCGCCGGCGGGCCGCAGCGGGCGCAGCGCGCCGGCGTCGAGGCACCCGTGCTGGCCGGAGACGTCACGTACTTCAGGACCAGGGGCGACAACCCACACATCACGCGCGGGGAGGTGTCGGTCCACGGCTGGTGGGAGAAGATCTCCGGCAAGGCCACCAAGGCGAAGGTCACCGTCTGGCTCCAGGCGCACAAGGGCGCGAAGTGGAAGACGGTCGCCACGGGCAAGCGCACCGTCGGTCCGGGGAGCAGCAAGCGAGCGAACGCGCGGGAAAAGTGCAAGAATCGTACGACCAAGGTCAAGTTCCGTACCGTGGTCGATGTCGACATCATCGGTTACACCGACGGTCCAGAAAAGTGGTACTCCAATGGCTTCACCCTTAAGTGCAAGGTCTGACGCCGAACCCTTGTCGAGAGTGAGGCGCCGTGGCCCGGGGTCCAAGATATGCCGACGTGGAGCGGCACGAACTGTTCCTTGGGCTGCATGGGGTGCTGCGTGTGAACCCCGTCGTCACCGAGCGCTGGCGGCTCGATGATGTGGAGAGCGTTGAGGATGGCGTCAACGCTCTCGCCCTGAGCCGGGCGGACGCCTACGGATGGCCGTCCGTCCGGCGTTGGTCGCATCTGGAAGCGGGTGGAGACTGGACACAGGACCGGCGAATCCGTGAAATCGCCTGGTACCAGGTCAGGGTCAGCCCCCATCCCGCCCAGCGGCTTCCGTTTCATCCGCTCGCGGCGGTCCTCAGGGACACGCTCGACGCCGTCGGCACGTGGGAGCTGGCCGGAGTGCACGCGGTCGTGCCCATGAAAGTGGCCGCCGACGCTCGGGAGGCGCTTGCCTCGATCAACGATTGGCACGAACTGACGGACTTCCTTCAGCCGGAGAACGAGGTGACCGTCACCGTCGCGGGCCTGCCTCCCGGCGTGGACGTCCATGCCATCGCATCGGCGGTCGAGGAGACGGGGCAGGGGAAGATCCGCGTCAGCGCCAGGGGCGACCTCGCGCATCCCCTGGGAGCGGTCACGGGTTGGGAGGATCGGCAGGGCGACCGTGCCAAGACTTTCGGCTGCTCCGTTCGCGGATGGCGGTGGGACGTCGCGGCCTGGGTCATCGAGGTCTTCACCGAGGCCCTGCGCCGGGCTTCGCTCTCGTCGCACGTCCTGGTCATGGTGGCGCGGGACGCGGTCAGCCGCTAACTTGCGGGGGTTTCGTCGTCGTAGAGCCGGGTGGTGATTTTGCCGTCCGCGGTGATGTAGCCGTTGATGATGCCCTTGGTGCTGTGCGGGGTGGCGAGGTTGCCTCTGGGGTCCAGGGCGATGACGCCGCCGGTCGCGCCTAGTGCGGGGACCTTTTCGTTTACCACCGTCGCGGCGGCCTTGGCCACGGGCATGTGGGCGTACTGCATGAGCGCGGAAATGTCGTGGGCGGCGACGCTGCGGATAAAGGCTTCGCCGGTGCCGGTGGAGGAGATGGCCGCGGTGCGGTTGTCGGCGTATGTTCCGGCGCCGATGACCGGGGAGTCGCCCACCCGGCCGGGTTGCTTGTTGGTCAGGCCGCCGGTCGAGGTGGCGGCGGCGAGGTTGTGCGAGCCGTCCAGGGCGATCGCGCCTACCGTGCCACCGGTTTCGGTCTTCGCGCCGGGCTTCGGGTGCTTGGCCTCCATGAGCTGGTTCCAGCGGCGCTGCGTCCAGAAATAGTCCTGGGTGGTGTACGGGACGCCATTGCGGAGTGCGAAGTCGTCGGCGCCCTTGCCCGCCATGAAGACGTGCGGGGATTTCTCCATCACCAGCCGGGCGAGCGAAATGGGGTTCTTGGTGTGGTGGACGCCGGCGACCGCACCCGATCGCAGGTCGCGGCCGTTCATGATGGAGGCGTCCAGTTCCTGTTCGGCGTCGGCGTTGAACACGGCGCCCTTGCCCGCGTTGAAGTTCGGGTCGTCCTCCAGGACGTTGACGGCCTTTTCGACCGCGTCCAGTACCGGTTCACCCTTCTTGATCTGCGCGTAGCCGGTTCGCAGGGCCCTGGTCAGGCCGTCGCGGTACGCCTTTTCCTCTTCGGGTGTCAGGCTGCCGCGGGGCAGGGAGCCGGCTCCGCCGTGGACCGCCAGCACGACGTGTGCCAGAGGCGCCCGGGTGGGCGGCGCCGTGGCGAGTTGGGAGCCGGACAGGGCGATGACCAGCGCGGCGAAGCCGGCGGACACGGGCAGGGAGCGGCGCATGGGAGACCTCCTGAGGTGAACGACCACCGACGTCGTCCCCGGCCCGGCTCCCGCAACACGTTCAATACCTGCCAAACGTCGTGCTCATCGGCGGCGGCGGATGTCATGATCGGCGGTGTGCTGTTCTGTGTCGTGCGGGGGTGCCATGGTTGAGCCTGCGAACGTGCTGCTGTCGGGCATTGTCGGGTCCACCGCCTATGGGCTGGCGGGGCCCGGTTCCGACATCGACCGGCTCGGCGTGTATGCGGCGCCGACCGTCGAGTTCCACGGTTTGACCCCGCCCGCCGGACGTGCGGCGACGACGGTCACGACGAAACCCGATGTGACCTTTCATGAGGCGGGGAAATTCGCCGCGCTCTCCCTTCAGGCGAATCCGACCGTCACCGAGCTGATGTGGTTGCCCGACGAGCTGTATGAGGCCCGTTCCGCTCTCGGCGACCAGCTCATCGGGATTCGGGCGGCGTTTCTGTCGGCGGCGCGGGTGAAGGACGCCTATCTGGGATACGCGACGCAGCAGTTCAAGCGAATGGAGACCCGCGGGGACGGGTCCTTCAGCGCCGACACCCGCAAGCGGACCGCCAAGCACGCCCGCCATCTCGCGCGGCTCGTCCACCAGGGGCTCGGCCTGTACCGGACGGGTGAGCTGGACGTGCGGCTGTCCGATCCGGGGTGGTATCTGGGCTTCGGGGAGCGCGTCGCCGCCGGTGACCTCGCCGAGGCCCGCCGGGTTCTGGCGCGGGCCGAGGACGATTTCGCCGCCGCCCGCACGCCGCTGCCGGACGAGCCGGACCGCGACCGTGTCGAGAGCTGGCTGCACGACGTCCGCGCCGCGCATCTGGCGAGGCCCGCCGCGCGGGGGCTCTACCTGGTCGATCTCGACGGGACCGTGGCCCTCCGGCAGGACACCGACGACGTCCGCTCCCCTTATGACTGGAGCCGCGTCGGAGAGGACGTCCCGCACACGCCGATCGTGGAGGTCGTCCGCGCGCTGGACGCGGCCGGGCACCGGATCATCTACCTGTCGGGCCGGTCGGAGGAGTGCCGCGCGGCGACCGGTGTGTGGATCGCCGCGCACGTCGGTGTCCCGGGTGAGGCGCTGCTGATGCGGCCGGCCGGGGACCACCGGCCCGACCGGGTCATCAAACGCGCCCTCTATGAGAGGTTCGTGGCACCGGTCGGGCCCGTGACGGCCGTCCTGGACGATCGCGCGTCGGTCGTGCGGATGTGGCGCGCCGACCTGGGCCTCACCGTGCTGCAGGTCGCCGAGGGCGACTTTTGACCCTGCTCAGGCGTGCGGGCCCGGCGCGGCACTTCCGCTGTATTCGCCCAGGTCGGAGACGAGGCGGGTGAGTTCGGGGTCGCGGTCGTAGCGGCGCTGGTGCAGGGCCGCGATCTTGGCGCCCATCCCGGGGTCGAGGTCGTCGGTGATGTCGAACGAGGCGAACCTGTCGACGAGCGGCAGGCCGATCCGGTCCGTCCGCAGGTGGGAGGGATGGGTGAGGTACTCCCAGTAGCCGTCCAGGTCCTCGATGAGGAAGGTGGCGCCCCATTCGTACTCGCCACCGTGGTCGCGTCCGACGGTGAAGGACGTCACGGCCGGGATGGACCGCCCCTGGTTTCGCAGGCTCTCCAGGGCCTCCTCGACCTGCTCGGGGGAGGCGCCGGGCTTGAACGTGAAGCGGTTGCCGTGCACGATCATGATCCTTTTCCCTTCGGGCGAGAGAGTGAGTGGCTGATCACTCACTTCTACTGAGATTCAGAACCTGGAGCGAACGCGTTCTATTCCTGGGCTACGGGTGGCGGATTCCGGCGTCCAGCAGCCGCGCCCATCCCTCGGGGATCTCGTCGACCCCGGCCGTCACGATCAGGTGGCAGAGTTGGCCGTAGGCCATGAACCGCTGGACGGCCTCGTCGGGCGCTCCGGAGCGGGCCCTGGCCAGCTCGACCACCCGCTTGAGCCCGGCGCGCAGGCCCGCGCCGATCTCGGGGATCTCGGCGACCGACTGCGCGTGCACCTGGAGGATGAGCAGCGTGCGGTCGGCGATGAGCTGCGCGTAGGCGTCGCCCATCGCGTCGAGGATGTCCGCCGGGTCCGCCGAGGCGGCGGCGCCCGCGCCGCGTTCGAGCGCGTCCACGACCTGGTCGAAGCAGGATTCGAGGGCGGCGGCGAACAGCTTCTCCTTGCTCGGGAAGAACTTGAAGACGTAGGCGGGCGAGATCTTGGCCGCGCGCGCGACGTCCGCGACGGTCGTGCCGTGGTAGCCGCCGTGGGCGAAGGCCCGGACGGCGGTCGCCGCGACGACCGGTCGGCGGAGTTCGGCGGTGGAGAGGATGCCTCGGGCCATGTGAGTGACCGTACAATCACTCATGGCTCTCGTAAAGCGAGACCTCGGCGGCGGCACACGGTGAAAACGAAGCCGGCAAGTGCCCGGCTATGGCGAATCGGCCGCGCCGGCGGCATGCTCAGACCATGATCGATGACGCTGGACCGAGGGGGACGCGGCGGTCCGTGGCGTCGATGTTCGTCACCGCGGCGAGCCTCGCCCTGCCGCTGGCGCTGCTCGCGGGGGCGGTGTACCTGCTCGTCTTCGCGGTCGAGGAGGGCGGGGCGACGCGTGACGCCGCCGCCGGGCGCGGGCGCCCCGGCGTCCTCCTCGCGGAGAAGTGGCGGTGCGCGCGGCGGTGCTCCTGGTACGGCCGTTTCACGCCGCAGACCGGGAACGAGGTGAGGTACGGCGTCGAACTGCGAGGAGCGGACGACGGCGCGGTCAAAGCGGGAAACCGGCTGCCGGGACGCGACGTCGGACGTTTCGTCCAGGCGGACGGCGGCAAAGGCGAATGGGGCTCCACCATCGGCGCCGCCGTCGGCACCTTCCTGCTTCTGGCCTTCGCGGTGGGCAGCCTGGTCGCCTTCTTCGCCGGCAGGGACACCGCGCCCCGGCGACGATCGGTCACGTGATCGAGGACGGCAGGGCCCCTCGCGTCCTCACCGAAGGCCGCGAGCCCGCCATTGCGGGCCTCGCCGAGAATGCCGTGCGAGTGGGTGGTCAGGGAATCCACATCCAGGCGTCCGTGTGCGTCTCCTTCACATCGACCGGGATCTTTTCGAGCTGCGTGTCGTCGAGCAGCCGGTAACCGCGGACGACCTCGTGGAGTTCGTTCGATGTGATCACGGCGAACTCCGCCTTCCGCGCGGTCATCCTCGCCTTGAACTCGGGCGCGTCCAGCATGCGGCACGCCCGATTGAGCGCGATCCCCGAAAAGCCTTCGGCGTCTTTGAGGAGATGGCCCGCGTCCAGGGCCAGGCGGAGTTGTATCTTCTCGGCGGGCGAGGCGAGCATGTTGTATCCGCGCACCGCGCCTCCGAGTTTGGCGATGAAGTCCCGGAACAGCACCTCGACCCCGACCCTTCCGGTGACGACCAGGACGCCGTCGCCCCGGTCGATGTTCTTCTGCGACCGCCAGGGGACGTTCGCGGCGTCGGACGCCGCCTTGACCATCTCGTGCATGGCGGTGCGGACCTGCGCCTGGTGCACCGCGTCCCGGCCGGTGAAACGCGAGATGTCGACCGCGAAGCAGGTCCTGTACCGGGGTTTCATGACCTCGTGTCCTCGGTGGTCTCGCTCGTCGGCGCCTTCCAGGGCGCCGTCCCGTCCGCGGCCTCGGCCCAGAATTCGATCAATTGCTCGGAGTCCAGGCCGTGCAGGGCGGGGTACTGGTGGAGCCGTCTGCCGGTGACCAGCATCCAGGTCGTGGTCAAGACGATCGCCAACTCGACCTCCTCTGGGCAGCGTGGCGCCGCGCCATGGCGGCGGCTCACGGTAAAGAAGCTTTTTCGTAAGGCGTGACCATTGCCTCTGCCAAGGAGGAGGTTCAGCATCGTGGGGAGACTCCGGACGAGCGAATGAACACCCATACCCTTGCGCACCGACCCTGGATTATGTACCGGTTTGGCCGGAAAAAACAAAGTGAACCACCAGGTCGCGGCAGGAAAAGCCACGAAACGCCAAGAAACGCTGATCGGGCTGACGAGAACAGATCACGAATCGAACGGGTCAGTCCTCAAGGAGCGGCGCCGTCTTCCTGGCCCCGGGAATGACGGCGCGGTCGACGCAGCCGGAGAAGAAGAGCGCGGCGTCCTCGTCGCCCGAGTAGGCGGCGGCATGCTCCAGGACCCGCGCCTGCTGGACGGTCAACTGCGCCCGCGCGGCGCAACCCACCTTGCAGGCCATGAGCAGATCGGTGGCGGGCGACACCCCGGCGGCGGCCGCGTTCGCGGCGAACGACTCCGCGCGCTGGTCATAGGGGTCGCCCGAGGCGAACAGGGCGAGGGCCACCTCGAACAGGACGCCGGGGTCGCCGGTCGCGGCCCGGACGGCGAGCGATCGGGCGTAGGGCCCGAGCGTCGTCAGGCCGTGCAGCTCGATGCTGGTCATCTCGACCGGCTCGGCCCTGGTCAGCGCGCGGGACGGCTCGGAGCCCGGCCCCGGGACGGGCAGCCGCACCGGCTCCTCGGGGTAGGGTCGCGCGTCCCGCAGGAAGATCCCCTGGCGTTCCTGCTCCTTGTCCAGGGTCCGCGCCTCGCTCAGCAGCGCCTGCCAGCCGGGCAGGGTCGAGAGCCCGGGATTGCTGCGGAGCACGCCGTCGGCCCAGGCCAGGTGCTGGAAGGCGAGGATCAGCCGGGACAGCTGCACCGCGCTCGGCAGGCTGTGGTGCGAGCCCATGATGATCTTCTGGATGTTCGCGGTGGACGACAGGCCGGTGCCGTCGGCGGCGCCGGCGAAGTCGGTGTACAGCTCGGGAAGCCGCTTCAGCGTCCGCAGGATCTGTGGAAGCGGGGGTTGTCCGTGCTGGATGTGCGAGTGGTACAGGCAGTTGACCATCAGCTGGTGGGCCGGGGTCCGTCGCGGCGTCGTTGCCATCGGTCCGTCCTTGCGCTGGCGTGCGGACAGGTGCTGAACGTTGCACGTCGCCTCGGCGCGCCGCGTCCACTCGGCATCGGAGGATACGTCCGTCGAGGCTGTCGGTGAAGCGAGCGGGATCGCCGCGCACAGGTGATCGTCCAGGACGGGATGGCCCTGTCGCCACTGGCCAGCCTGTCACGCCCGCCGAGTCAATTCTGTGGCATACGAGACATTTGTCCCCAGCCGGATCACAGCGCGGAGATCATCTCCCGCAGCAGGCCGGGCGTGTGGGCGGGGGGCTCGGCGATGACCGCCAGCAGGTCCATCGCGTACAGGTGCCGCTTGTGATCATCCGGATAGTAGGCGGCGTTGAACTGTTGCAGGAAGACCACCTGCCGGACGTCCTGGTCGTGCAGCACCCGCACCAGCGTGATCGGGCTGCGCGGCAGGTCATGCCCGACGGTCAGCGGGATGATCTGGATCGTCACGTGCGGCAGCTCGCACAGGTCCAGCAGGTGGTCGAGCTGGCGGTAGGTGGTCTCGGGGGTCCCGACCCGGCGGCGGAGGGCGGTCTCGTCGATGATCGCCCACAGCCGGGGCGGGTTGCGCTCGTGCAGGACGCGCTGGCGCCGCATCCGCAGTTCCAGGCGTTTGGCCAGCTCGCCGGCGTCGGCCCCCGGGTTGGCGCCGCGGATCACGTGCGCGGCGTAGGCGGGATGCTGGAGCAGGTCGGGGACGGCGCCGACCGTGTAGCAGCGGATGATCTCGGCGGCCTGCTCCGCGCCGAGGTAGGGCAGGAACCACGAGCGGATGAACGGGCGGTACGGCTGCCACCAGCCTTCCTGCCGCGAGCTGAGGGCAAGTTGCAGAAGTTGCAGGCGGGCGGCGTGGTCGGTCAGGTCGTACAGGGAGGCGAGCGCCATCACGTGGTGCGGGTCGGACGCGGTCACCCCCCGCTCCATCGCCTTCAGCAGGGGCAGCGACCCGATGGCCGCGCCCGCCGTCTCGGACGTCACGCCGTTGCGTTCGCGCAGGTCACGTAGCTTGGCCGCCAACAGCAGCCGGGGGCGCGTCAGCGCGTCGGGGTCTTCCGTCGGCAGCCACAGTGTGTGCACGCCTCACCTCCCCTGGACGCACCGCCGGTCGAGCCCCGGTTGCCACCGGTTTCCGACGGCCGACCCCGGTTGCCGCCTGGCCGACTCCGGTTGCCGTCGGTCGCCCCGCAAGCTTGCCTGATCGCCGCGCACCTGGAAACCCCGACCGAAATACGGGCAGGAATGCGCAGGCGGTCATGCCGGGAAGGTCAGGGCTTTCGGCCCACGCCACCGAACTGGTCGACCTCATCCGGCAGGAGGTCGGTGGTTTCGGGCCGCCATCGATTGCAGGACACGATGCCCGGCTCCAGCAATTCCAGGCCCACCGCGCCGAACAGATCCTCCAACTGGCGCTTGGAACGCCAGACGCCCTTGGGGGCGGCGTCCCGGTTCCACATCTCGACGGCGTCCCGCGCCCGCACGCCCGTGACCTCGTCGGTCTGGTGGCTGATCGCCAGATGGCTGCCCGGGGCGAGCCGCCCCATCAGCCGGCCCAGGATCCGGCGCGCCTGCTCGTCCTCCATGATGTGCCAGACGACGCCGAGCATGGTGACGGCCACGGGCCGGTCGAGGTCGAGCGTGCGGCCCGCCTCGTCCAGGATGTGGTCCGGGTCGTGCAGGTCGGCGTCCAGGTAGGCGGTGACCCCCTGCGGCGTGCTGGTCAGCAGCGCGCGCGCATGCGCCAGTACGAGGGGGTCGTTGTCGACGTAGACGACCCGGGCGTCGGGGCGCAGGCGCTGGGCGACCTCGTGGGTGTTGTTGGAGGTCGGCAGGCCCGTCCCGATGTCGAGGAACTGGCCGATGCCCGCCTCTCCCGCGAAGAACTCCACGACCCGGCTCAGGAAGAGCCGGTCGGCCCGCGCCTGCGCGACGATATCGGGCAGCACCCGCTCGATCTCGTCGGCCATCGCCTTGTCGGCCTCGTAGAACTGGTGGCCGCCGAGCCAGTAGTCCCACACGCGAGCGGAATTGGCGACGTTCGGATCGAGGCCCGGAACCGATGGCAGATGCTCCTCGAAACGCTCACCCATGATCATCCCACCAAACCAGACAAAAGTTGTTTTCAGGCTAAACAATCCGAGCGGCGGGCGCGAGGGCCTTAACTGGAGGGCACCGCCGATTGGCAGCGGACAACGGTCTCACCCGGCACAATACAGCGCCGCCGCCTCACCCCTTGGCCGATCCCCCTCCGTGACTCCCGGCATTCATCGCGCCATGGCCCCCAATGCGCCGATTGGACAACAGCAGCCGCAGGTCCACCCGCGCGGCTCCCACCTGCGCACCCCGGGGACGCGGACGGCTTCGATTAACTTCAAGGGCCGGGCCGCCGGGCTTGGACGGGTCCACCTTCGCCGGACCGGCCCATGGAGACCTATCGATTTTATGGAGAAGACGCTCACCCGCGAAGAAGCGCTTTTTCGAAAACAGCCCATCACCTTCGGCCACGAACGCCTTTCGATGCGTGAGCACAAGCAACCGTTTGCGTGATTGCCCGATCACCGGGAGTCGGTCGCGCGGCGGTCGGGCGGCCCTCTGGAAGCGCTGCTTCGGTCAGCGATCAACAGGAGTTTCGGCCGACCCTTTCCAGGAGGATGGAACGTTCGAGGCTGGTGGGGCGGGTGGGAGCATGAGATCGAACTGCCTGGGACGCCGATGTTTAAAAAAGTTAAGACAGAAAGTCTATCGAAAAAGACGCCGTTGACCCCCTTCCTCGGATAGGAATACGGTCACGAACGATTACCGGCTGCGAGGTGATCGCAGGAGAAGTCGCGAGCGACGGCAGCCAGGAAATGTCCGGGCGACCAGCAGGGCCGCGCCGGTCCCCCTCCCGATTCGGTTGGAAGCCCAACACATGATGAATTCCAAACGTACGGCGACGGCGTTAGCGGGTACCCTCGGCCTGACCGCCCCGACGGCTGCTCCCACGTCCGCGGCACCGGCGCCGGCCATGCCGGAGGGCGCTAGCATCGAGGTGGTCTCCGTCAACGGCTCCGGCTGCGCGAAGGGGTCGGGGACGGTCGTGATGTCCGAGGACAGGACCGGCTTCACCGTCAACCACAGCCGCGATCTCGCCTACGCCGGCAATGGCGCGCCGGTGACGGCCTCCCGGAAGAACTGCCAGATCAGCCTGCTGGTCAAAGCCCCGCACGACTACACCTACGCCATCGGCGGCGCCGACTACCGCGGTTTCGCCGGGCTGGAGCGCGGCGCGAGCGTCCGGCTGCGAACGCGCTACTATTTCCAGGGACTACGGGACGATTCGAAGGTCGATCACGCGCTCCAGGGCCCGTATTTCGATGGTTGGCAGTTCACCGACGTGATCTCCACGCCCCACCTCGCCTACAAGGCATGCGGCGAGGATCGCGCCCTCAACATCAACACCGAGCTGCGCGTGGATCCCGGAACCTCGGGCAGCGACAAGATGAGCTTTGTGTCGATGGAATCCACGAGCAGTAGTGCACGCTATGACTTCGCGTGGAAGCGCTGCCCCTGACTCCTGGACCTGGTCCCCTGGCAAATGATCCACAGGTGTTTCGGCTGCCCTCTTTTCGGCCGCCCCCCAGTGGTGCCGGTCGGGCGGCCGTGAGTTCGAGATCGGGCGGCCCCGGACCCGGGTGTTTAAAACAAGTTACGACAGAAACTTTATCGAAAAAGCCGATGTTGACCCCCTTCCGTCCGCGGGAATACCGTGACAAACGATTACCGGCTGCGAGGTGATCACCGGTAAATCCGTAAGCGACAGCAGCTAGGAAATGTCCGGCCGACCAGCAGGGCCGCGCCGGAAACCTCCCCGATTCGCGTGAAAGACCAACACATGATGAATGCAAAACGAACGGCGATCGTGCTGGCAGGCGCCCTCGGCCTGGCCGCGCTGACGACTGCTCCCGCGTCCGCCGCCCCGCCCATACCCGACGGCGTCAGTGTTGAGGTGGCGGCCGTCAACGGCTCCGGCTGCCCGCAGGGCACGTCGTCGGTGGTGATCTCCGAGGACAGGACCGCCTTCACCGTCAGCTACAGCGACTACCTCGCCTACGACGGCGGCAACGCGCCACCGGCCGACTCCCGAAAGAACTGTCAGATCAGCCTGCGCGTCAACGCTCCCGACAACTACACCTACGCCATCAGCGGCGTCGAGCACCGCGGCTTCGCCGGGCTGGAGCGCGGGACGAGCGGCCTGCTGCGCACGAACTACTACTTCCAGGGACACCCGGGCAACCAGCTGGTCGATCACGCGCTCAAGGGCCCGTATGTCGACGGCTGGCAGTTCGACGACCAGATCCCCGTCCAGCAGCTCGTCTACAAGCCGTGTGGCGAGTCCCGCAACCTCAACCTCAACACCGAACTGCGCGTGGACGCCGGAAGCTCCGACGGCGACAAGATGAGCTTCCTGTCGCTGGACTCCACCCACGGCAGCGCGCGCTACGACTTCGCTTGGAAGCGCTGCCCCTAGCTCCCAGATCGAGACCCTCGGCGAATGGCCGGGGCGACCGGCAAAAGGCCGCCCCGGCCTCCCACCCGATTCGCGCGGAAGACAACACATGATGAATGCCAAAAGTACGACGGTCGTGCTGGCAGGCGCCCTCGGCCTGGCCGCCCTGACGACCGCTCCCGCCTCCGCGGCCCCGGCTGCCCCGGAAGGGGTCAGCATCGAGGTCGCCTCCGTCAACGGCTCCGGCTGCCCGCAGGGCACGTCGTCGGTGGTGATCTCCGAAAACAGGACCGCCTTCACCGTCAACTACAGCGAGTACCTCGCCTACGCCGGCGGTGAGGCGCCACCGACGGCCTTCCGGAAGAACTGCCAGATCAACCTGCGCGTCCGCCACCCGGCCAACTACACCTACGGCATCATCGGCGCCGACCATCGCGGCTTCGCGGGGTTGCAGGCCGGGGCCACCGGCCTGGTGCGGACGAGCTACTACTTCCAGGGGTCGCCGACGAACCAGGTGGGCGACCACCAGCTCAAGGGTCCCTACGCCGACGACTGGCAGTTCAGCGACAGGTTCTCAGACGTGCGCTACAAGCCGTGTGACGAGGAGCGCAATCTCAACCTCAACACCGAACTGCGGGTGAACGCGGGAGGCTCCGACAGCGACAAGATGAGCTTCCTGTCGATGGACTCCACCCACAGCAGCGCGCGCTACCTCTTCGCGTGGAGGCGCTGCCCCTAGTTCTCAGCGCGAGGCCCCCGGCGAATGGTCGCAGCGACATGGCCGCGCCGGGGGCCCCTCCCGCTTCGTGTGGAAGGCGGAGACATGATGAATGCCGAACGCACAGCGATGGAATCCCTTCGCAGCAGCGCGCGCTATCTCCTCGCGTGGAAGCGCCGCCCCTAGATTTCAGGTCGAGGCCCCCGGCGAATGCCGGGGGCCTCCCTGTCGGCGGAGCCATTCGTGCATGGCGGAATAGTCGGCCCAGTGAGCCCTTCCCGGGCGTCGACACGGTGGAGGAGGGCCTTGCCTTCATGGTGGGCGGCAACCCAGGAACGGTCGGCCGGGGTGATGTCGTCATCGACCCACACGAACAGCCGTCCCGCGGCCCAGGCGACGAGCGGCCGGGTCTTCCAGTGCATCCCGCGACGCGCGTCCAACTCGTCCAAGTCCGCGGTATCGGGCCAGATGACGGCCTCCAGCGGTGGCAGACCGAGCAGTGGGCAGAGGCATTCGTTCGCCTCCGACATCCAGGTCGTGGCCCAGACGAGGCGGCACTTCAGAGCCGTCAGCCGGGGCCCGTGCCCGGGGTCGACCCTGTTCAGGAGCGGATGGGACACGGCCAGATGACGGGCCACCGGGTAGGTCGGATAGGGACGCGCGGCCCCGAAGGGAATGAGCGGGCCGTCCACGTCGAGGAAGAGCACGGGAAGGTCGGGGGTGCCTGTCACCGGTGCACAGTAGCGCTCTCGTCCCGTTCGGCTACCCGTGTTCCGATTGGATTCCAACGGGGTTCCAGCGGGGCTGCGCGATCATCTTTGCTGCCTGCGCGGTGCGGGCGGGAAAGGTGAACCCCGACTCTCCTGGGAAATGGCATGGGACGCGTTTCGTCCATGCCGGTGAAGGCGGCCTTGTGTGCGGGCCGCCTTCACTCTTGGTGACGCCCGGTGACGGCGGTTCGGCCCGGTCCCGTTCACCGCGGCGTTGCCTCCCTTCATTGAGCCGTCGCCTTCCTGTGGCGTTCGCGTACGCGTCGCGGGGTGTTCCCCGGCACCTGCTGCTCTGGTGCCCCTCAGTCGCTCCAGAAAGGCACCCCGGCCATGGCTGAACTCGATCGGCGGCGTTTTCTGCAACTGGCAGGCGGGACGGCGGCGCTCTCGGCGCTGCCCGAGAGCATCGCGCGGGCGGAGGCGATCCCCGCGCACCGGCGTACCGGCACCATCCGCGATGTCGAGCACATCGTCGTCCTCATGCAGGAGAACCGGTCCTTCGACCACTATCTCGGCGCGCTGCGCGGGGTTCGGGGCTTCGGCGACCCCCGGCCGGTGACGCTGCCGAACGGCAGGACGGTCTGGCACCAGCCGGACGGCGGCCGGGAGGTGCTGCCGTTCCGCCCGGACGCCGACGACCTCGGGCTCCAGTTCATCCAGGGCCTCAACCACGATTGGACCGGTGGGCACAAGGCGTGGAACCAGGGAAGGTACGACCAGTGGATTCCCGCCAAGGGAACGACGACGATGGCGTATCTGACGCGCAAGGACATCCCGTTCCACTACGCGCTGGCGGACGCGTTCACGGTGTGCGACGCCTACCACTGCTCGTTCATCGGGAACACCGACCCGAACCGCTACTACATGTGGACGGGATACACGGGCAATGACGGCAAGGGCGGCGGCCCCGTCCTCGCCAACGATGAGCGCGGTTATGACTGGACCACCTATCCCGAGCGGCTGGAGCAGGCCGGGGTGTCGTGGAAGGTCTACCAGGACGCGGGCGACGGCCTCGACGCCAAGGGCTCATGGGGTTGGACGAACGATCCGTACATCGGCAACTACGGCGACAACTCGCTGCTCTACTTCAACAGGTACCGCAACGCCGCCCCGGGCGATCCGCTGTTCGAAAAGGCGCGGACTGGCACGAACGCCAAGGCCGGTGACGACCTGTTCCGCATTCTCCGCTCAGATGTCCAGAACGGAAGGCTCCCCCAGATCTCGTGGATCGCGGCGCCCGAAGCCTTCAGCGAGCACCCGAACTGGCCCGTCAACTACGGCGCCTGGTACATCGCGAAGGTGCTGGACGCGCTGACCGCCGATCCGGAGGTGTGGAGCAGGACCGCCCTGCTCATCACCTACGACGAGAACGACGGCTTCTTCGACCACGTCCCGCCGCCCTATCCGTCCGACTCGCGGGAGCGGGGCGGCTCGACGGCCGACATCACGACGGAGATCTACCCGGGGTCGTCCACGTACGCGCGCGGGCCGTACGGGCTGGGGCAGCGCGTTCCGATGTTCGTGGTGTCGCCGTGGAGCAAGGGCGGCTGGGCGTGCTCGCAGGTGTTCGACCACACGTCCGTCATCCGGTTCATGGAGCGGCGTTTCGGCGTCCGGGAGCCGAATATCTCGCCGTGGCGGCGCGCCATCTGCGGTGACCTCACCTCGGCGTTCGATTTCGCGCGCCCGGACAAGCGGCCCGCGACGCTGCCCGACACCAGCCGTTACGCGCCCAAGGACCACGACCGGCACGAAGACTACGTGCCCAAGCCGCCGGCGAATCCCGCTCTCCCCAAGCAGGAGCCCGGTCTGCGTCCGGCGCGGCCGCTGCCGTACACGCCGTCGGTGGACGGAAAGGCCGCCGGCAACGAGTTCACCCTCCGCTTCTCCTCGGGCAGCGGCGAGGGAATCTGCTACCTGGTGACCTCGGCGAACCGGACGGACGGCCCGTGGAGCTACACCGTCCACAATAGGCGGACGTTGACGGAGACCTGGAGCACCGGCGGCGCCTACGAGTTCTCGGTGTTCGGCCCCAACGGGTTCCTCCGCCGGTATTCGGGCGAGGGCGCCGGGCCCGAGGTGTCGGTGCATCACAGCGGCGGCTCGCTCCACCTCGTCCTGGTGAACAACGGACGGACGTCCCGCCGCCTCACGGTCAGCGACGGCTACAACGACCGCTCGGTGAGCTACTCGATCCGGCCGGGCGGGCGCGCCGTCCACCGCGTTCCCCTGCGCCGGACCGGTTCCTGGTACGACGTGTCCGTGACCTGTTCCGGCGACGCGTCCTTCCTGCGGCGGCTGGCCGGTCATGTCGAGGACGGCAGGCCGAGCACCACCGATCCCGGGATCGGCTGAGAAATCTTCCGGCGCGATGTCGCGAACGCGGCGTCCGGTTCGACCTATGTGTGCAGCAACCCTCTGAGAAGGAGCCCATCATGCACGCAGGAACCGCCGCCGCCGTCCGCGACCTCCCCCTCTGGCTGGTCGGAGCCGTCGCGGGCGCCGCGGCCTGCGCCGCCACCGAGGTGTACGGCCTGGTCGCGCGGGTCGCCGGCGTCCCGATGGAGGCCGGGAGCATCGGCGCCTCGACCGCCGACCCGGTCACCGTCGGGATGTTCGCGATGGGCACGGTCATCGGCACCGTCCTCGGCACCGTCCTGGCGCTGGTGCTCGCGCGCTACGCGTCCCGTCCGGCCCGGATCTTCGTGATCGTCACCGTCGCCCTGGCGGCGCTGTCGCTGGTCAGCCCGCTCGCGGCCGGCGACACCGCGATCTCGACCAAGGTCATGCTGGCGCTCGCGCACGTGCTGGCGGCGGCGATCGTCATCCCGATGATCGCGCGCCGCCTCGCCCGTTCGTGACCGCGCGCCGCAGCAGGCGGGGGCGGACCCTGCCGAGCCCCTGGAGCGGGCGGGGACGCAGGTCCGTCACGTCGTACCCGCCGGACGGGAGCGCCGCCGCCAGCGCGCCGTCGACCAGCACCGTCCCCGCGCGGGCGGTCGCGGTGAGGCGCGCGGCCAGGTTGACCGGCGTGCCGAAGACGTCGCCGAGGCGCTGGATGACCTCGCCGTAGGCCATCCCGACACGGACCTTGGGGACCTCGGGGTCGGCGTTGAAGCGCTCGGCGATCCGCAGGCCGATCTCGGCGGCGGCTCCCGGGTCGGACGCGACGAACAGCACCTCGTCGCCGAGGGTCTTGACGACGCGTCCGCCGTGCTCGGCGACGGCCTCGGCGGCCGTGGACTCAAAGCGCTCCACGAACGCGGCCAGCGCGTCGCCGTCCAGGCGGCGGCTGAGCTGCGTGAACGAGACGACGTCGGCGAATCCGACCGAGAGCCAGGCGACGCCCGCGGCGGGGTCGGCGCTCGCCGACGCGGTCGTCGCGGCGGCGCGCATCCCGGCGGCGGCGAGTTGGCGCCGCCAGCCGTGCAGCAGCAGGCGCTCGAACGCCGGGCGCAGCTCGCCCGTGGCGGCGAGCGCGGCGGCGACGTCGGCGGTGGCGGCCTCGCCGAGGCGCTGGAGCCACACGTCCCCGAGCCAGCTCGCGAGCCGTCCCATCGTCTGCCCGACCGCGCGGGCGAGCTGGAGCACCATCTCCTCGTCGATCAGGTCGTCCCGGAGGAGGTCCTTGATCTCGCGGAGCGCGTCGGCGTCGCCGTCGGTGAAGGCCACCTCGTCGTCCGGCGGCGTGGGGAAGCCGAGGGCCTGCCAGATGCGGCGCGCGTAGTCGTCGGACACGCCGCTGAGGCGCTCGACCTCCGCGCGCGTGTGGCGGAGCGGGCCGCCGAGGAGGATCTCCTCGATGTCCTGGGGACGGCCGTCATGTGTCATCAGTCGATGTAACACCAGCGCGCGGGACGATCACCAGCCGCCCCGGCGGATCACAGGATGCTGGCGCCCCACACGACGCTCACGGTCTGCTCGGTGCCCTCGGCGTCCGTGAACGTGAGCGTGCCGCGTCCGGGCAGCCCGATCAGCGTGGTGTGCAGGGTGAGTGTCAGCTCGCTCGTCCCGTCCTTGGGCATGCCGCCCTCCGTCTGCGACAGCGTGATCCGCTCGCTGGAGGAGCCCGCCGTCCAGGTGACCGGGCCGCTCTTGGCCGCGAGCCGCACGGTGGCGGTCTTGGTCCCGTACAGCTCGACCTTCGCGGGGGAGACGAGGAGGTCGCCCGGCCCCTGCTGCGGGGGGTCGGACGAGGGAGGCGGCGTCGGCGAGGGGCCGCCGGGCGCCGTCGACTCCTGCCCCTCCGTCCCCTGCCGGAGGGTCGGCGACCCCGCGCCCGGACCCGGCACGACGGGCGCCGGCTGCCCCTGCCCCTGCCGCTTCGGCTCGCGCGGGTCCCGGCCGGGGCTCGGGCCGCTCGACGGGACCTGGTGGGTGATGGACGGCTGCGGACGCGTCCGCAGCGGCGGCCACGACAGCGGGTCGCCGCCGAGGCCCGGCCCCATGACGAACACGGCCACGAGCGCGGCGACCAGCGCGCCCGCCATCCCGCCGCCGGTGATCAGCCACTTGCGGGTGAACGGCGAGGGCACGTCCGGCTGGCTCGGCAGCCCCTCGGGCGTGAGCGTGCCGCCGCGCGCGGCGATGTCCGCGCGGTATCCGGCCAGCTCGGGGTCGGTGGCGGTGTGCATGACGCGGTGCCGGAGCGCCGCCGGGAGCACCGGCGCGGGCGCCCTGCCGAGCAGCGCGGCGGCCCGCACCTGCGCGCGCCTGCGGCAGTCCGGGCACTGGGCGATGTGCGCGTCGAGCACCGGGTCGCCGGACGACTCGGGGATCTCGCCGCGCCGGTGGGCGGTCCGCCAGAGCGCGCCGGACCGCGGGCCGCGGCGGTGGGGGACGGGTTCGCGTAGGGCGGGGGCGGCGTCCGTGCCACCGGCGGCACAGGCGGCGACGGCGTTGTGCAGCTCGTCGGCGACCGCGGCCTCCAGCGCGTCCCCGCCCCGCCGGATCCGCAGCGCCGCCCGCCGGGTGGACAGGCCGAGCGCGGCCCCGAGCCTGGTCGGACGCAGGCCGTGCCGGAAGGCCAGCACCACGACCTCCTGGTCGACCGGCTCCAGCCGCGCCATGCCCGCGCGGAGCAGCTCGTGCAGCTCCTCCGACGGCGGCCACTCGTCGTCGGGCTCGCCGGTGCCCGCGCGGTCCATGAACGGGGCGTCGGGGAACTCGGCGTCCGGGTCCCAGTAGGGCTCCTCCGCGCGTCCCTCGCGAAGGCACCGGCGCCGGGACGCGCCGTACAGCCACGAACTCAGATGCAGATGGTCGCGCATGCGCGGCGCGCGGCGGCAGGCGTCGATGAAGGTGTCGTGGACGATGCCCGACGCGGCCTTCTCGTCCCCCGTCATCGACAACGCGTAGTCGTAGAGGCGCTCCCCGTACTCGTCATAGAGCGCGGCGAGAGCGGCCTCGTCGCCTTCGTTCAGCCCTTTGACCAACCTGCGGTCGGCCACGGGCTCGGAGGGGGACACCCTGGGCATTCACGCTCCCGGCAACGGCGTGGAAGTCCGCCCCAGTGGGGTCGTCCGGACACTCGGCCCACCCTGCATACACCCGACCACCCCTTAACCACCACAAGATCGCCAAAATCGACATGGACGATGACAGCGGGATCAATCCCCGCCCCACAGCGTGACCGTTCAACCAACGCACCGGCGAGCCCTGCGGCGCCCACCCGGACGCGCAAGGGGGTTACCCGACGGTGTCGTCGTTGCGCAGGCGGGTCATCGCCCGGGAGACCGTGCTCTTCACCGTTCCCACGCTGACGCCGAGGATTTTGGCGATCTCGGTCTCGGACATGTCCTCGTAGTAGCGGAGCATGACGGCGAGGCGCTGGCGTTCGGGGAGGCGGCGGAGGGCGCGGGTCAGGACGTCGTGGAGTTCGCTGCGGCGGGTGTGGTCGTCCACGGGGCGGTCGGGCAGTTCGTCGGTGGGATAGATCTCCAGTTTGCGGCGGCGCCACCAGGAGATCTGCGTGTTGACCATGGCGCGGCGGACGTAGCCGTCGACGGCGGCGCGGTCGTTGATGCGGTCCCAGGCGAGGTAGGTCTTGGCGAGGGCGGCCTGGACGAGGTCCTCGGCCTCGGCGCGGTCGCTGGTCAACTGGGACGCGGCGCGCAGGAGCGCGGGGCCTCGGTCGGCCATGTACTCGCGGAACTCCTCGTGGCGCGTCCTGTTCACGTCATCACCGAGCCAGGGGTTGTGGAGCGGCGCCCCGCCGGACCTTTCTGGATCTTGACTGCGCGTGCTTCCGGTACAGTTGACGATCTCAGCCCGAGCGTAATTGTGGGCCTACTAAAACCATAATTTCGGGTCAACCAGTGCATAATTTACAACCGACGTCTATGCATCGTCCCCCGCCGAACGACTTATCGCGACAAATCCGTCGACTGCGAGGTCACGGCGCGTGAAGCTTGACTCGCCGTCCTAACTACCGTGACCGAGTCAAGATCGATGCCGGAGTCCCCGCCATGCCGCTACCCCGCCCTCGTGGAGCAAGGCGCCGCCGACACCGTGAGGCCGTGTTCGGAGGGGCCCCCGCCCTCCGCTCCGGCCTGCCGGAGAGATCGGATCCCGCGCTGGAGGTCACCACCGGGATGATCTTGGACGCGAGCCCGCACCTGCTCGTGCTGCGCACCGCCGACGGCGAGGCGCGGCTCCCGATGACCGATGCCACCAGGATCTGGCATGGCGGGCGCGGGGGCCTCGCCGCGCTGCGTCCGGGACGCGAGGTGATCGTGCGGCCGAAGGCCGACGGGCTCGGCGCCGACCGGGTGTGGGTGGACATCGCGCGGGTGACCGGCACGATCCTGGCATGCGGGGACGACACCGTGGACGTCGACATGGGCCCCCATCGCGGACGCGCGCACGTGGTGATCCCCCCGCATGCCCTCGGACGGGTGCTGGTCCGCCATCCCCGGCTGGAGCCCGGCTACCTGATCGACGTGGTGTGCGTGCGGTCCGCCGGAGGACCGCAGGCGGTGCGTCCCGGTACCTCCCAGCCGGGGTACCGTGCCGACGATCTCGCCTCCCCTGAGGCGTCCACGCCCGTCCCGGACGTGCTGCACGGGACGGCGACCTGGTTCGGCGACGTGGCCACCCGCGGCGGCACCTGGCCCGACGCCGGGCAGAGGGGGTCCGACGTCGGCCAGGTGCCGGGGGGCTTCGGGGCCGCCTATCCGGCGGTCGATCCCGAGGGGGACGGCGGCGGGTGCCCGGACGCGCCGTCCGGGTGCGTGGCGCTCCCCTACCTCTCGCTCGGCAGCGAGGTCACCGTCCACAACGAGTGCGGCGGACGGACCGCCACGGTGCCCGTCGTGGAGTGCGGCTGCGTGGCCGCCCGGTACTGCGACCGGTGCGTGGAGTGCGGGACGTCGCCGCGCGGGCGCATCGCCGAGCTGACCCCGGCCGCGTTCGTCGCCCTCGGCGGCGACCTGGAGGCGGGCTGCTTCAACGCGGTCGTGCGGCCCCACGTCCCGGCGGCGACCGCGGCCTCGGCCGGGGGGAGGGCGCGGTAATGGTGACCTCGATCCAGAACACGCAGGTCCTGCTGCTGGCGACCGTGCTGCTGGCCGCCTGCCTGGCCAAGCTGATGATCCGCGAACGCGCGCTGGACGTCCCCGACCACGTGCACGGGGTCCCGGTGCCCGCCGGGCTGACGGCGCTGCGCCGCAGCCGGGGGCTGAACGTGGGCCTCGGGCTCGGCGAGGGCCTGCTCGGCCTCGCGCTGCTGGTGACCTCGCACGTGTCGGTGCGGCTGGCGACGACGGTCGCGTTCGCCGCGGCGACCTGGGTGGTCGGCGAACTCCGGGCGCACCGGCCGGACGCGGGGTGCGGCTGCTTCGGCGGGCTGAGCGGCAAGCGGGTCGGTGTGCGCACCGTCCTGCGGGCCGTGCTGTTCACCGCCGCCGCCGTCGCCTCGCTCGGCGCGCCGCTCGCGGGGCTCCAGGTGCTGCGCGACGTCCAGGCGCAGGTCGGGGTCGTGCTGCTGGCGGAGCTGGCGCTGTTCGCGGCGCTGTCCCCCGAGCTGTCGGCGCTGCTGGAGCGGGGCGGGTTCGCGCCGGGGCGGGGCCGGCCGCCGATGCCGTGCGAGCGGCGGCGCAGCCCGATCGCCGAGACGTACGCGACGCTCTATGAGAGCGGGGCGTGGGCCGAGCACGAGAACCTGGTCTCCAGCGCCCTGCCGCTGGACGTGTGGCGCGAGGGCTGCTGGCGGTTCGTCGTCTTCCCGGCCCGGGTGGACGGGCGCGACACGGAGATCGTGTTCGCCGTGTCCACCGGCGAGCGCGACCGGGTCGTCCTGTCGGCGTTCGCGCAGCCCGAGGAGGCGGGCGCGGGCCCGCTGTCCGCGGTTCTCTAGCCGTTTCTTGGACGCGTCCAAGAAACGGCTAGAGAACGCTCGTCACCAATCCTCGTCCTCGGCGCGGATGCCGTCGTCTCCGTGGGGCGGCTCGTCGTCGCGGGACGCGAGGCGGCCGTCGCCCATCGTGTCCTCGTCGCCCATGCTGCCCACGGAGTACGACATCGCGTCCCCGGTCGAGTACTCGTCGTCCGGGTCCTTGTTTCGGTACTTGTACTGGTCAATGGTCATGTTTCCCCCCGCGTCACCTTCGCCATACCCACCTGGCCCGGCGCGACGCCCCACCGGGGTCTGCTGCTCTATAAGCCTTGATAGCAAAAACGCTAGAAATACTTAGAAAGACCCAGAGGCATGCCAAGGAGAATCTACGACTATCTACGTCCAGAGCTAGAGAGTCGAATATTCACCGGGCGCGCGAGCGTCGATGCGACTTTCTACGGCCTTCTAGCCGGTCGTCTAGAGGGCCGTAGAGAGCGGTAGGGCTAGGCGGGCTGGGAGCGGAGGAACTTGCCGAAGTGCGGCACCGTGAACGCGACCATGCCGCGCTCGGCGCTGTAGATGAGCCCCTTCTTGATCAGGCCGTCGCGGGCGGGGGAAAGGCTGGACGGTTTGCGGCCGAGCTCGTCGGCCACGGCGGCGGTGGGCACGGGGTCGTCGCCGAGCCCGGCCATCGCGCGCATGTAGTCGCGCTCGGCCGGGGTCGCGCGCTCGTAGCGGCTGCCGAAGAAGCCGACCGCCAGCTCGCTCTCGGCCTCCGGGGCCGCGACCTTGATGTCGTCGGCGGTGATCGGGGTGTCGGGCGCGACGTCCCAGACGACCTTGGCGTAGGCCTGCACGAAGTAGGGGTAGCCGTCGGCGGCGCCGTACAGCGCGTCGAGGGCGTCCTCGGTGAAGGTGACCTCCTCGCGCTCGGCCGGGGCCAGCAGCGCGACGTCGGCCGACTCGCGGTCGAGCCGGTCGATGCGGGCGTAGCGGAACAGCCGCTCGGAGTAGGACTTGCTCGCCGACAGGACGGCCGGCAGGTGCGGCAGCCCCGCGCCGACCACGATCAGCGGGCCGCCGACCTGCGACAGCTCGTGGCAGGCGGCGCACAGCGCGGAGACGTCGTCGGCGGGGATGTCCTGCATCTCGTCGACGAACAGGGCGATCCCGACGCCGACGTCGGTGGCGACGGACGCGGCGTCCACGAACAGCTCGGTGAGGTCGATCTCCAGGTCGCCGGAGTCGGCCCGGCCGCGCGAGGCGGGGACGTCGATGCCCGGCTGCCAGCGGTGCACCCGGGCCTTCGACCTGCCCGACGGCTCGGGCCCCGCCTGCGCGAACGCCTTCAGCACGCCGAGGAACCCCTCGATGCGGTCGGGCGCGCGGTGCCGGGGCGCGAGCTCGCGGACGGCCATGTGCAGCGCGGAGGCGACCGGCCGCCGGATCGACTGGTCGGGCCGGGCCTCGATCTTGCCCGTCCCCCACAACCGCTGGATCGCCATCGACCGGAACGCGTTGAGCAGGACGGTCTTGCCGACCCCGCGCAGCCCGGTGATGATCATGCTGCGCTCGGGCCGGCCGCGGGCCACCCGTTCGAGCACGACCTCGAACTGCTTCAGCTCGCGGTCGCGTCCGGCCAGCTCCGGGGGTCGCTGCCCGGCTCCGGGGGCGTAGGGATTGCGCACGGGGTCCACGCTCTCGGACTCTATGAGGCGATATAGCTGCGGCCGTAGATTTGCGTAGAAACCGCTGCGGCGTGTCGCGTGCGGCTCCTGCCGCCGGCACCGCGCCGTGGCCACCGTCGCCACCATGCCGCCTCCCGGGCGAACGCGCTGAGATCGAGCAAGTCGAATCTCTGTTCGACCATTCGAACACAGTAGCGCACGCCCGCCCGGTCCGTCAGCCGGACTCCGGTCACGGCGTGAGCGGCTCGTCCTCGGAGGAGCGGTGCGGGATCGCCTCGGCCGGGATCGTCCCCATCCGTCCGGCCTGGAAGTCCTCGAACGCCTGGACGATCTCCTCGCGGGTGTTCATGACGAACGGCCCGTAGCGGGCGATCGGCTCCCGGATGGGCAGGCCGCCGAGGACGAGGATCTCCCAGCCGTTCGCGCTCGCCTGCGGCTGCTCGGCGGCGGCGCGGACGACCAGCCCGTCCTCCGAGCCCTGGTGGTGGGAGCCCCCGAAGATCGCGAGCTGGCCCTCCTCCACCGGCGCCTCCTCGACACCGGCCGTGCCGCGCCCGGACAGGACGTACACCAGCGCGTTGAACTCGCGCGGCCACGGAAGCGTCAGGCGGCCGCCCGGGGCGACGGTCGCGTGCAGGTAGTTGATCGGCGTGTAGGTCACGCCAGGCCCGTCGAACCCCGCGAGCGAGCCCGCGATGATCCGGACGAGGGACGAGCCGTCGTCGGCCGCGAGCAGCCGGACGTCACGCGCCTTGATGTCCTGGTAGCGCGGCGGGACCCACTTCTGCGAGCGGGGCAGGTTGACCCACAGCTGGACGCCGTGGAACAGGCCGCCCTTGGCGACGAGGTCCGGCGGCGGCTGCTCGATGTGCTGGATCCCGGACGCGGCGGTCATCCACTGCGTGGCGCCGTCGGCGATCAGGCCGCCGCCCCCGGTGGTGTCCTGGTGCTGGAACGCGCCGTCGATGATGTAGGTGACGGTCTCGAACCCCCGGTGCGGATGCCACGGGGTGCCCTTGGCCTCACCGGGCGCGTACTCGACGGCGCCCATGTGGTCCAGGAGCAGGAACGGGTCGGCGAGGGACAGGTCGATCCCCGGGAACGGGCGGCGGACCTGGAAGCCCTCCCCCTCCACGTGGCGCTTGGCGGTCACGACCTTGGCGACGCGGCGCCAGCCGGTGCCCTCCTCGGGGAGTCGGGGCAGGCGGGGCAGGGTCAGCGGGTCGGCCATCACGGCGGGCATGGGGTGCCTCCCATCGGTTCCGTGCCGTCCTCTCGGGCGGCTCGACCGCTCCGGGGCGGAGCGTTCATCCGTCCCCAACCTAGTTGATGGTTCAACTATTTCCGGAGCAGGGCGCCGGTTGCGGTAGCGTCGTCGGCACGGGGATCCCGCCACGATCCGTGAGCAAACTAGTTGAAGCTTCAACTTTTATCGTATAGTGGACCCCATGAGCGAACCACGCTGGCTCGATGCCACCCAGCAGCGCGATTGGCGGGCCTACGTGGACGGCAGCGTCCGGCTCACCGAGATCATGGACCGCGACCTCAAGGCCAAGCACGGGCTGTCGGTCTCCGAGTACGAGATCCTCGTCCGGCTGTCGGAGGCCCCCGAGCGGCGGCTGCGGATGGCCGAACTCGCCGCCAACGCCAGCCAGTCGCGCAGCCGGCTCTCCCACACCTGCTCGCGGCTGGAGTCCAAGGGCCTGGTCAGGCGCGACAGCTGCCCGAGCGACAAGCGCGGCGTCATCGCCGTGCTGACGGCCGAGGGCTTCGCGGCCCTCGAACGGGCCGCGCGCGACCACGTGGAGACCGTCCGGAACCACTTCATCGACGTGATCGAGCCGGACGACCTGGAGGCCATCGGGCGCGCGTTCACCGCCGTCCTGAAGAAGATGACCGGCGGCGCCTGACCGCCGCGACGATCACAGCGCGAGGATCACAGCGCGACGATCACAGCGGGACGCTGAGGCCGGTCAGGAAGCCGACCGAGACCAGCGTCAGGAACACCCACGCGATCATCATCCCGAGCCCGAACGCGCGCCACCGCCCGCCGACCTTCACCACCAGCAGCCCGCCGAGCCCGAACGCGAGGACGAGCAGCGTCACGAACTGCGGCGCGAGGCTCTGCCGACGGCTCATCATCAGCGGCGCCCACATCATCAGCGCGTCCACGAACGTGAAGATGCCGAAACCCGCCGCCAGCGCGCCGACGTCGCGGCCGACGAACTCCCGGGTGCGCTCCGCGAGGTCCTGCGCCCGCTCGGAACTCAGCCGCAGGCGCGGCTGCCCCTGCGCCGCCTGCTCGACCTCCACGCTGTGCGCCACGGCGAAGATGTCGTCTTCGAGGCTCGGGAGGTCGCTCCCGTCCGAATCCGCCATGCCCGCTCCCCTAGGCCGGTGGTCGTCGCCGGATGACATGCCCGGCGTACGGACGAGTTCACGGCGCGTCCGCCCCGGCCCCGTCTCGGCGGAAACGCCCTCCCTCGAACGGTAGCGAATCAAGGGTCCGACGCGAAGGGCACCCGACGTGCGATCCTGCGAACATGCCAGGCAGAGGGCCCCTTCGCAGCATCGCGTTCGCCGCCGTGTTCCTGACCGCGTCGTCCGCCGCGACCGGTTGCGGACGGGGATCGGACGAGTCCCACGAGAGCGGGTCGCCGAGCCCGTCCAGCCCACCGGGGACGGCGGCCTCCCCGTCCCCGACCCCGACCGCGTTCAGCGCGCGGGTCAAGCGGGTCACGGCCCGCGACCTGAAGTACTCCTGGCGCAAGGGCTGCCCGGTCGCCCCGTCCGGGTTGCGGATGATCGAGATGACCTATTGGGGCATGGACCGCAAACCCCATCCGGACGGGAGGCTCGTCGTCAACGCCAAGGCGTCGGGCGACCTCGTCAAGGTGTTCAGGAAGCTGTACGGCATGCGCTACCCGATCAGGCGGATGGAGCCCGTCGACGTCTACAAGGGCAGCGACTTCGACTCGATCGAGGCGGGCAACACCTCGGCGTTCAACTGCCGCAACGCGACCGGCTCGACCTCGTTCTCCCAGCACGCCTACGGCCTCGCCGTCGACCTCAACACCTGCGAGAACCCCTACGTCTACGCCGACGGGCACGTCGCGCACAAGGACTGCCGCAAGTACCGGAACCGCAAGAACGACGACCCGGGCGTCATCCACGCGGGCGACAGGGTCGTCAAGGCGTTCGCGTCGATCGGCTGGGGCTGGGGCGGCGAGTGGAGCGGCGCCAAGGACTACCAGCACTTCTCCAGCTCGGGCCGCTGAGGGTCCGCTGAGGGGTCCGCTGAGGGGTCACAGCATCAGCAGGGCGGCCACGGCGATCGCGACGACGGCCACCACGGCGACGGCCCCGATGATGAGGCCCATGTTCGGGCCCGAGGACTTCTCGGCCTGGCCCCGGTTCTGGAAGTTCTGGAACTGGTGGGTGGTACCGGCCGGATCGTTCGGTGTCTGCGCCATGCCGAAGAGGGTAACGGACGACTCCGTACGGATTCGTGGCGATTCGTCCGACCGGCACGTCACGGGCGGCGATCCGTTCGGCGGAGAGTGTGGGATTCGAACCCACGAGGACTGTCCCCAGCCCTGGGCGCTTTCAAGGCGCCTGCACTAGTCCACTATGCGAACTCTCCAGGTGACCACCGCCCACGATAGCGGTCCCCGACACCCGCCATCGACCGCATAACGGGTGTTCATACGAGGTGTGACGCAGGGTCAGGCGTCCCCGGCCGGGACGGCGTAGCCGGGGATCGACGGCCAGCGGACGGTCATGACCACCGACTCCTCCTCGGCGTGCCAGGAGTGGTCGACGCCGCGTCCCCACACGACGTAGTCGCCCTGCTCGCTGAGCACGACGTCGCGGCCTGGGAACCGCATCCGGAACCGTCCGCTGATCAGGACGAGCAGCGCGGTGCGCTTCTCACCGCTCGTCCAGCGGGCGCGGGCCTCGCCCTTCGGGTGCACGCCCCACTTGACCTCGACCTCGTCGCTGTTGCGCGGGTCGCCGGACGGCTTGAAGTGCCCGAGCAGCCAGCCCCGGTCGGCGGCCGCGTCGACGGCCGCCCTGCCCACGTACACGCCGTCCTCGTCCGCCACGGGCGTGACTCTAGCGCCCGCCGCCCCTCACCGCTCGGGACGCGGGAACGCGAACCCGTCGCCGACCACGGCCGCCAGGTTCAGGTACGCCTCGCGCGTCGCGGGGGCGAGCTGCTCCAGCTCCACCTCGGCGCCCTCCTCCAGGTGGTCGTCGTAGGGGATCCGGACGACCGCGCGGCAGCGGCTCTCGAAGTGGGCCTGGAGCTTGTCCAGGTCGACCTGGCTGCGCGTCCTGTTGCGGACCATCGACAGCACCACCACGCCGTTGCGGACGAGGTGGCCGTGATCGTGCGCCTCCAGCCAGTCGAGCGTCGCGCTGGCGGACCGCGCGCCGTCCACCGACGGGGAGCTGACGAGGACGAGCTGGTCGGCCAGGCTGAGCACGCCCGCCATCGCCGAGTGCAGCAGGCCCGTCCCGCAGTCGGTGATGCAGATCGAGTAGTACTGCTCCAGGACCACGGCGACCGCGGCGTAGTCCTCGGCGCTGAACGCCTCGCTGACCGCCGGGTCGCGGTCGGAGGCGAGCACCTCCAGCCGCGCGATGTTCTGCGAGGTGAAGTTCCGCACGTCGGCGTAGCGGGTGATCTTGTCGCGGTTGTTCAGCAGGTCCCGGACGGTCGCGGCCGTCTCCAGCTTCACCTTGTCCGACAGCGTGCCGCGGTCGGGGTTGGCGTCCACGGCGATGACGCGGTCGCCCCGGTAGGTGCCGAGCATCGAGCCGAGCCCGGTCGTCGTGGTGGTCTTGCCCACGCCGCCCTTCAGCGACATGACCGCGACCCGGTGGTGGCCGCCGGCGACGGTCGTCCGCGCGCGGGCGACGAGGTCCTTGCGGCGCAGGTCGCCCTGGGACTCGCCCGGGTGGATGCCGCCCGCCGTCGCCTTGTAGACGGCCCGCCGCCAGCCCGAGGACGGCGCGATCCGCCGCTCGCCCAGGAGGTTCTCGGAGCTGAGGCTCTCCGCGTCCTGCGGGCCCTGTTGCTGCTGCTGTTGTTGCTGTGCCGGGTAGCCCTGCTGCGGCGGGGCGGGCATCTGCTGGTACGCGCCGTGCGGGCCCTGCGGAGGCGGCCCCGGGGGTTGGCCCTGAGGCGGGCCCTGCGGCGGCCCGTAGGCGTAACCCTGCTGCCCCTGGGGGTAGGGCTGCCCGGTGTTGGGGTCGTAGGCGTAAGCCTGCTGCCCCTGCTGCCCCATCGCGTTCGGGTCGGGCGCGTAGGGCTGGCCCGTGTTCGGGTCGACCGTGGGGTAGTTCGGCGGGAGAGGCGCGTTGGGGCCCTGCGGGTACGGCTGCCCGGCGTTGGGATCCACCTGCGGAAACTGCGGCGGGACGCTTGCGCTCGGATCCTGCTGGTACGGCTGGCTCGCATGCGGATCCTGCTGGAACTGCGGGGGAACACCCGCGTTCGGGTCCGGCGGGTACGGCTGGCCCATGGTGGGGTCGGCCGGCGGGAACTGCGGCGGGGCGCCCATGGACGGGTCGGCGTAGGGCCGGCCGGTGTTCGGGTCGACCGGCGGGTGGCCCGGGGGGTGGTTCGGGGGTTGGTTCGGCGGGCCGGGAGCGTTCGGGTCGGGGGCGAACTGCTGCTGCCCGGCGGCCGGGTCCATCTGCGGGTACTGCGGCGGGACGGGGGCGTTCGGGTCCGGGACGACGAACTGGTCGGACCGGTAGGGCGGGAGCTGGTCCAGCGGGGGCGCGCCCTCGCCGGGCGCGTCGGCGGGCGGCGGCGGCGCGACCTCCCACGGCGGCCGAGGCTGGATCGAGGGGTCACCGGGAGGCGGCGGCCCCTGGAATCCGGCGGGCGGTGGGGGGAGCATGCTCGGGTCGAAGGGCTGCGGCGCGGGCCCGCCCTCGAAGGGCGGCCCGCCCTCGAAAGGCGGCCCGTCCTCGAAGGGCGGGGGCGCCGGGACGCCGGGGAACGCCGGCGGCATGGCCTGCTCGGGAGTGGGCGCGCCCAGCGGCGGCGGACCCTCCGGCGGCGGCCCCTGCGGCGGGCCGAAGCTCTCGGGAGGCCCCTGGAAGGGCGGCGGGGCGGCGAGCCACGGGTTGTCGTGCTCGGCGGGCTCGGCGGGCGGGTCCGCGACGGTCTCGCTTTCAGTGGCGGACGGGGCGGCGGGCGGGGCGGCGGGCGGAGTCGCGGGCGGTTCGGCCTGGCCGGGCGGGTCGTCGCTCATCGCGTCCAGCGAGGCCAGCCGCTCCTCCAGGGAACGCCCGTCGTGCTCGTTCCTTGCCACCGTTTCTCCCTCGGCACTCATCGACGATCACTTGCGGAGCAGGTAGGCAAAACGGCCCCTTTGCAGCTTACCGGTGCGCCAATACCACGCATCCCTCGCGTAGATCCACATTGCCCAGAGAACGGGCACGGACGGCACGGCCGGTAGCGTGCACGTATGCGTGCGATCGTGATCCGCGAGCCGGGGGACCCCGAGGTCCTGGAGTGGACGGACGTCCCTGACCCGGCGCCGAAACCAGGCGAGGTGCTGATCGAGGTGGCGGCGAGCGCCGTCAACCGCGCCGATGTCATGCAGCGCAAGGGCTTCTATCCCCCGCCGGAGGGCGCCCCGCCCTATCCGGGCCTTGAGGTGTCCGGACGGATCGCCGAGGTCGGCCTCGGCGTGACGGACTGGCGGGCCGGGGACGAGGTGTGCGCGCTGCTGTCCGGGGGAGGGTACGCCGAACGGGTGGCCGTGCCCGCCTCGCAGGTGCTCCCGGTGCCGCGCGGGGTGGGCCTCGTCGAGGCCGCCGGGCTGCCGGAGGTGGCGTGCACGGTGTGGTCGAACGTCTTCATGCTCGGCGGGCTGTCGGCCGGGGAGCGGCTCCTCGTGCACGGCGGCGGCAGCGGGATCGGCACGCTGGCGATCCAGGCCGCCAAGGCGCGCGGCGCGCACGTGACGTGCACGGTCGGCAGCGCGGAGAAGGCGGAGCGCTGCCTGGAACTCGGCGCGGACGTCGTCGTTAACTACCGCGAGGACGACTTCGTCGAGAGCGGGCCCTTCGATGTGATCCTGGACCTGATCGGCGCCAAGTACCTCGCCCGGAACGTGGAGGCCCTCGCCACCGGCGGACGGCTGATGGTCATCGGCCTCCAGGGCGGCGCGCGGGCGGAGCTGGACCTCGGGAGGCTGCTGACCAAGCGGGCCCTCGTCCACGCGACCAGCCTGCGGGCGCGTCCGGCGGAGGAGAAGGCTGAGATCGTGGCCGCGGTCCGGGCGCATCTGTGGCCGCTGCTGGAGGCGGGCGACGTGCGTCCGGTGATCGACCGGGAGGTGCCGATGGCGGACGCGGCGCACGCGCACACGCTGCTCGAACGCAGCGGACATGTCGGCAAGATCCTGCTGACCGTGTGAGGATGAGGGGATATGAACGAGCCTTCGAAGAACCAGTCTGAACAGGAACCGCAGGTTCTCATCGTCGGCCCGGGCGGCATCGCCATGGAGGGCACCGGTGACGGCGGATCCGAGGGCAAGTCGGTCACCGAGATGGTCGAGCAGCCCGCGAAGGTGATGCGGATCGGCGGAATGATCCGGCAGCTCCTGGAGGAGGTCAAGGCCGCCCCGCTGGACGAGGCGTCCCGCGCCCGGCTGCGCGAGATCCACAAGTCGTCGATCGCGGAGCTGGAGGACGGCCTCGCCCCCGAGCTCGTCGAGGAGCTGGAGCGGCTGTCGCTGCCGTTCACCGAGGGGACGATCCCGAGCGAGTCGGAGCTGCGGATCGCGCAGGCGCAGCTCGTCGGCTGGCTGGAGGGCCTGTTCCACGGCATCCAGACGACGTTGTTCGCCCAGCAGATGGCGGCGCGCGCGCAGCTTGAGCAGATGCGCCGGGCGCTTCCGGCGGGCATGGTCCCGCCCGAGGACGAGCAGCCTGGTCCGCGCCACTCGTCCGGCCCCTACCTGTAGCCCCTGTAGCCCTGTCGATCGCGCGGCCGTGCCTCAGGGCACGGCCGCCGTCACGGGAAGAGGCGTTCGAGCACCTCGGCGACCCCGTCGTCGTCGTTGCGGGACGTGGTGTGCGTGGCCGCCGCGAGCACCAGCGGATGCGCGTTGGCGACCCCGTAGGAGGTGCCCGCCCAGGTGAGCATCGGCAGGTCGTTGGGCATGTCACCGAACGCGACTACGTCCCCGGACGGGATGCCGTGCTCCCCGCACAGCTCCGCCAGCGCGCTCGCCTTGGTGACGCCGTACGCGCTCATCTCCAGCAGCCCGCGCCCGGACGAGTGGGTCACCGTGACGAGGTCGCCGACCGCCTGGAGGGCCTTCTCCGCGAGCGGGTCGGGGTCGGCGCTGGGGTGGAAGGCCAGCAGCTTGGTGCCGCCGCGGGCGACCAGCTCCTCCTCGTCGACGGGGCGCCCGCCGAAGCCCTCGGCGTCCCAGCCGCCGAGGTCGTAGTGCCGCTCGAACACGAACCCGTGCGGGTACTCGACGGCGAACCTCAGCTCGGGCGAGATCATGCGGAGCCGCCCGACGGTCTCGGCGAGCACGTCCGGCTCGATCACGTGCGCGCGGACCACGGACTCGTTGTGCAGGTCGTAGACGACGGCGCCGTTGGCGCAGATCGCGACGCCGCGGTGGCCGACGGCGGCGGCGATGTCGGTCATCCAGCGCGGCGGCCGGCCGGTGACCATGACGAGCATCCGGCCCGCGCGCTCGACGCGGGCGAGGGCGGCGACGGTGCGGGCGGAGATCGTCCCGTCGGTGCGCACGATCGTGCCGTCGAGGTCGGTGGCGATCACACGGGGCGAAATCTCGGTCATGTCACCTTCCAGTGCGGATGGGACACACCCTAGGCGACGCCGTCCAGCTCACAGCCGCGGCCCCGGCCCTTGCGAACGGCGAAAGCCCGCCCCCTGCCGGAGGCGGGCTTCGCGCGGGCCTCAGCGCTTGACGGGCTCCAGCACGTCCAGCCCGATGAACTTGCGGAGCGCCTCGGGGACGTGGACCGACCCGTCCGCCCGCTGGTGGTTCTCCAGGATCGCGACCATCCACCGGGTGGTGGCCAGCGTCCCGTTCAGCGTCGCGACCGGCTGGTTCTTGCCGTCGGCGTCGCGGTGCCGCACCGCGAGCCGCCGCGCCTGGAACTCGGTGCAGTTGGACGTCGAGGTGACCTCGCGGTAGGTGTTCTGCGTCGGCACCCACGCCTCGCAGTCGTACTTGCGCGCCGCGCTGGCGCCGAGGTCGCCCGCCGCGACGTCGATCACCCGGTAGGGCAGCTCGACCTTCGCCAGCATCTCCCGCTCCCACTCCAGCAGCCGCAGGTGCTCGGCGTGGGCGTCGGCCGGGTCGCAGTAGGAGAACATCTCCACCTTGTCGAACTGGTGGACGCGGATGATGCCGCGCGTGTCCTTGCCGTAGGACCCGGCCTCGCGGCGGAAGCAGGACGACCACGCCACGTACCGCCGCGGCAGCTCGTCGAGGATCTCGTCCATGTGGTAGGCGGCCAGCGGCACCTCGGACGTGCCGACGAGGTACAGGTCCTCCTGGCGGAGCTGGTACACCTCGGCGGCGTGCGCGCCGAGGAACCCGGTGCCCTCCATCGACTCCGGCTTCACCAGCACCGGCGGGTACATCGGGACGAAGCCCGCCTCGATGGCCTGCTCCATGGCGAGGTTCAGCAGCGCGTGCTGGAGCCGCGCGCCGACGCCGGTCAGGTAGTAGAACCGCGCGCCCGACACCTTCGCGCCGCGCTCCATGTCGATGGCGCCGAGCGCCTCGCCCAGCTCCAGGTGGTCCTTCGGCTCGAAGTCGAACGCGGGCGGCTCGCCGACGGTGTCGAGCACGACGAAGTCCTGCTCGCCGCCGGGAGGGGCGCCCTCCTCGATGAGGTTGGGGACGCCGCGCAGCAGCTCGTCGAGCTCCGCGCCGAGCCGGTCGGCCTCCGCCTCGGCCTCCTTCACCTGCTGCGCCAGCTCCTTGGCGCGGACGAGCAGCGCCTGCCGCTCGTCGCCCTGCGCCTTGGACACCGACTTGCCGAAACTCTTCTGCTCGGAACGCATCCGCTCGAACGAGGACAGCGCCGAGCGGCGCCTCCCGTCCAGGTCGAGCAGCCGGTCGACGACGCCGTCATCCTCACCGCGGGCGCGCTGCGAGGCGCGCAGCACCGCGGGATCCTCTCGAAGAGCTCGCAGGTCAATCACAGACCCGAGGCTACCGGCCCTGGCCCCCCGTGTGCGCGCCGGTTGCCGCGCTCCGCGGCGGGCTTGACGCGCTCCGCGCGGGATGCGGAGGTCAGCGGGTGGCCGCGGCCAGCAGGGCGTGCGCGGGCAGGGCGACCTTCCCGTCCGGTGTCGCGTAGCCGGCGATGATCCGGTCGTACTCGGCCTTGATACGGCGGACGGTCGCGGCGTCCTGGCGTCCGACGATGAAGCCGGTCGTGCCGACCCGCGCCAGCGCGCCGGTCTCCCACCACTCCTCCGGGTCGGTGACGTGCTCCCAGGTGACCTCCTCGACGGCCACGTCGGCGAAGCCGGCCTCCACCATCAGGCGGCGGAACGCGACGGGCTCGCCGTGGTCGAGGAACGGCGAGCGCGGAACGTCGTCGGGCCACGGCACCCCGGCGGCCTCGGTCGCCTCCGCGACGACCGCGAGTCCGCCGCTCACGGGCATCATCCAGCAGCTCAGCGCGATCCGTCCGGCGGGGCGCAGCGCCGCGCGCAGCGCCGCCAGCACCGCCCCGGGCCGGCCGACATTGTTGATCACGAAGTTGCCCGCGACGGCGTCGAACGTGCCGTCCTCGAACGGCAGGTCGGGCAGGACGGCCAGCCGCGCGTCCAGGCCGGGAACGTTCCCCTGGGCGGTCGAGATCATGTCGGGGTCGGCGTCGATCGCCGAGACCTTCGCGCCGCGCGCGAGAGCGGCCGCGGACACGAGGCCGGGACCGGTGCCGACGTCCAGCAGCCGCGTCCCGTCGGCGATGCCCGCCGCGTCCAGCAGCGGGCCGACCAGGTAACGGGTCACCTGGGCGAAGCCCCGCTCGTACGCGGACGCCCGTCCGGCCCACAGTTCCCGCTCGAAAAGATCGAAGTCCTTGGCCACCCTGGCAGGGTAGCCGCCGGGTCAACCGCGGATGGACGCCAGCCAGGCGGCCGCCTCGGTGAAGTCGTCGTCGTGGGTGCCGCGGCGGATCTCGGGACGGACCTCGTCGGCGCGCGGGTAGGAGCCGACGTACCGGACGTCCGCGCAGACGCGCCGCAGGCCCATCAGCGCCTCGCCGACGCGGGCGTCGGTGACATGGCCCTCGAAGTCCATCCAGAAGAGGTAGGAGCCGAGGCCCGCGCCGGTCGGGCGGGACTGGATCAGCGTCAGGTTGATGCCCCGGACGGAGAACTCGGTGAGGATCTCCAGCAGGGCGCCGACGTGGTCCTCGCCGAGGAAGGCGACGACGGTCGTGCGGTCCATGCCGGTCGCGGGCGGCGGGGCGCAGGGGCGGCGCAGCGCGACGAAGCGGGTGACGGCGTCGGCGACGTCGTGGATGTCCTCCGCGAGGACGGACAGGCCGTAGCGGGCGGCGGCGAACGACCCGGCGAGCGCCGCGTCGTAGTGGCCGTCGGCGACGTGCTGGGCGGCCTCGGCGTTGGAGGTGGCGGCGTGCCACTCCGCGTCCGGGACGTTCGTGGCGAGCCAGCGGCGGCACTGCGGCTGCGCGATCGGGTGCGAGGCGACGGACTTGATGTCGCGCAGGTCCGTGCCCGGCCGCACGAGCAGCGCGAACGCGACCGGCAGGTGCACCTCGCCGACGATCTGGAGGGGCTCGCCGGTGGCCAGCTCGTCCAGCGTGGTGGGGACCGAGCCCTCGACGGAGTTCTCCAGCGCGACGACGGCGGAGTCGACGTCGCCGCGGCGGAGCGCGTCCAGGACGGCGGGCACGGTCGCGTAGGGGATGTGCTCGGCCCCGGCGGCGTCCGGGATCGACAGGAGCGCCGCCTCGGTGAACGTGCCGTGCGGGCCGAGGTAGGCGAAGCGTTCGGGCCTGCTGGCGTCGGTCACGAGGTCCCCCGGGCGGTGGAAGCCGGTGTGCGGCGGAGAAAGTACTGGGACTGCCGAGTTTACTGCGCCGCCGCACCCAGGGGGCTGGCTCAGACGCTCCGGGAGGGGGTGCGGTCGCCGTTGCCGTAGTCGGCGAGCGGGTCGTCCATCGAGACGACGGGGCCCTTGCCGAGCCGGGCCGCGCGCAGGGCCTGGTTCTCCTCGGGGGAGAGCATCTCGACGGGGTAGCCCTCCTGGACGACCTTGGCGTAGGTCCGCGTCTCGGTCCGCCCGTTGATCGAGCTGAGGACCACGCCGTCCCCGACGGCGTTGAGCAGGGCCAGCGAGAACGACCGGTGCCCGGACATCTCCTTGAGCGCGTCGTAGTGCACGATCGCGAGGTCGCGCATGGCGCGCTCGTCGACCGAGCCGTCGGCCACCTGGAGCTGGCGCCTCAGCATTTCCCCGCACTCGGCGACGACCTGGTTCACCCGGTTGTGGGCCACGACCGCGATCGTCAGTCCGGCCACCCCGGCGACCAGGCCGGCGACGGCCACCGCGACAAGCATCACGGGGCGAGCGTACCCACCTCGACCTCCGGTTGCGAAGGATCCTCGCGCACCGATGCGTGGAGCAGGCGATTCACGAGCCAGATCCCGAGCAGGAGGACCATCGCGATCGCGGCGGCGCCGAACGCGTCCTGGACGACGCGGCCCCAGAAGACCGAGAAAAGCGAGTGGTCCGGGCCGATGAGCTTCGTCCCCCACCAGGGCAGCGGGAAGAGGAAGTAGGTCCAGGCGGCGGCCGCGAATAGACATCTTCGCGTGTCTCGCCCATCACCCACCAAAGCACCCACACCCGCAATCATCCAGACGAGATGGTGGATCCACCCCACAGGAGACAGCAGTACCGACAGCAGCCCGGTGATCGCGACGCCCGCCAGCAGCAGGCTGTAGGCGTCCGCCCCGGCCAGCGGGTCGGCGGCGGCGAGGTGGTCGGTGCCGGAAACGCGCCCGGTCCCGGGGATGGAGCCGACCTTGGCGTCCGCGCCGTAGGTCGCGCGCCGGGCCAGCTTGAACCCGTAGTAGGCCATCGCGAGGACGAGGACGAGCCACACCAGCGACCGCGCCGGGCCCTCGGGCAGGATCCGCGCGACGATCCCGTTGATCGCCTGGTTGGTGGTGCCGTCGACGGCGCCGGTGCGGTCTCCGCCCTGGAGCAGGGCCCCGAACCAGTAGTCGGCCGAGTCGGAGGGCAGCAGCGCGAACGTGCCGAGCGTGGCCGCCGCCGCCGTGAACAGCGCGTTGGCCGCCGCGTCCCGGCGTCCGGTGATCAGGAAGTAGATCAGGAAGACGCCCGGCACCAGCTTGATCGCGACCGCGATGCCGACCAGCATGCCGCGCGGCCAGCGGGTCGAGCGGGTGCAGCAGTCGGCCAGGCACAGCGCCAGCAGGAACAGCCCGACCTGCCCGAACCGGATCTGGTCGCGGACGGGGTCGAGCCAGGCCATCGCGGCGACCAGGACGCCGAGGGTGAGCGGCGCCCAGCGTCCGGTCCGGCGGATCAGGTCGCGGAAGGCGTAGTGGACGGAGACCGCCAGCGCCACGTAGAGCAGGATCGTCCACGTCCACTGCGCCGCGCGCCAGGGCATCAGCGTGAACGGGACCGCCAGCACGGCCGCGAACGGCGGATAGGTGAACGGCAGGAACTGCGGCGGCTGCGTCAGCACGTCGTACAGCGGCGCGCCGCGCAGCAGCGCGCGCCCGCCGTCCCGGTAGACCTCCAGGTCGACGAGCCGCTGGTCGGGCTGGTTGCCGAGCCAGTGCGAGACGACCGGGGTCACCGCCACCGCGACGACGGCGATCCCGGCCAGCAGGATCAGCAGATCCGCCGGCGTGCCCCACCGTCTCCCGGACCGCGAGGCGTCCGTTCCGCGTCCCCCACTGACTTCACGCATGCCCTCATCCTGGACTAAGCGGGACATCGAACCTCCGCCGGAGGCCCGCGCGAGGGCTCCCCCGCCGGGTGGGCCGACCCGTCCCGAGCCTGAAGGATATGCATCCGCGAACCCTTGCGGAGCCGCGCCTCCCGAACGTCGCCGCGGGCGCCGCGGCCGCCTCGGGGCCGCCCGGCCCGCGGCCTCGCGGAGGCCCGGCGCCGTCAGGTGACCCTCTTGTAGCCTGAGGGCCATGATTGCGCGGGGGACGACGATCGGGGTGTTCCTCGCTGCGGTCTCGGTGCTCGTCTGCGGGCTCATCGGCGGGCTCACCGCTCCGGCGCTGGCCTCAGGCACCCCCACGGGTCGCGCGACGCCGCCGACGATCAACGGGCGCGTCGTGGTCATCGGGGTCCCCGGGCTGCTGTGGAAGGACGTGCGCCCGACGCGGACGCCGGTGCTGTGGGGCCTCACCGCGCAGGGGGCGGGCGGGAGCCTCAGCGTCCGCACCACCAAGGTCAACACGTGCCCCACCGACGGCTGGCTGACGCTGTCGGCCGGCCAGCGCGCGCGGTTGCAGCACGGCGACTGCGCGCTGCCCTCGGCGCCGGTCGTGTCGGGCGAGCCGTCGCCGACCGGTCCGCCGCCCTCGGGCGGCGCGGTGGCGCCCGGCTGGCCCGCGATCAAGAGCGACAACGCCGGGACGTCCTACCACGCGCAGGTCGGGCTGCTCGGCGACGCCGTCCACTCGGCGGGCGGCTGCACGACGGCGATAGGGCCCGGCGCGGTGTTCGGGCTGGGGGACGGCTCGGGCCGCGTCGACCGGTACGTCCCGTCCCCGGACAAGGCCGCCCCCGCCGACTGGTCGCGCTGCGCGATCACCGCCGTCGACGTGGACGAGATGTTCCGCGCCTACCTCGACGCCGGGGTCGACCCGCACGGCGACCAGGTGCCGGTCGGCCGCGGCGAGCGCGCGGCGGCCGCGGCCGCCGTCGACCGCCGCGTCGGGCAGGTGCTGTCGAGCGTCCCGGCCGGGACGGCGGTGCTGGTCGCGGGGCTGTCCGACACCGGCGTCCGGCCCCACCTGCGGGTCGCCGTCGCCCGGGGCGGCGGCTTCGCGCCGGGGTTCCTCACCTCGGGCGCCACCCGCCAGCAGGGGCTGGTCACGCTGACCGACCTCACCGCGACGACGCTGGACCTGCTCGGGCTGCCGCGGCCCAAGGAGGCCGTCGGGTCCAGGTGGACGGACGACCGGTCCGGCGCGTCCACCGCCGACCGGGTCGCCGCGCTCGCGGACGACGACCTCGCGGCGCAGGCGATCCGGAACGTCCAGACGTCGTTCTACTGGGTGCTGTTCGCGACGCAGCTCGCGCTCTACGGGCTCGCCGCGATCGCCCTGCGGCGCCTCGGCCGCGACCCCCGCGCGCGGGCCCGGATCCTCGGCGGGACGCGGGTGACCGCGCTGCTGGCGGCGGCCGCGCCCGGCGCGTCCTTCCTGGCCGGGCTGCTGCCGTGGTGGCGGGCGCCGCACCCGACGCCGGTGCTGGTCTGCACGGTCCTGGGCTTCGCCGCGCTGATGGCGGGCCTGTCGCTGGCCGGGCCGTGGCGGCGGTCGTCGGTGGCCCCCGGGCTGGTCGTCGCCGGGCTGACCGCGCTCATCCTCGCGCTGGACGTGATGACGGGCTCGGCGCTCCAGCTCAACACGCTGATGGGCTACACCGCGCTCGTCGCGGGCCGCTTCTACGGCTTCGGCAACCAGGCGTTCTCCCTGTTCGCGGCGGCCGCGGTGGTGACCGCCGCGTGGCTGGCCGAGTACCCGCTCCGCGCGGCCGGACGGACATCGCCGGAGCCCGAGGCGGCGGACCCCTCCGAACAGGGTGACGCGGAGACGGCGGACCAGCCTCGGCCCGACCCGGGCGCGACGCGGTGGAGCGCGCGCCGGCGGGACGGGAAGGCCGCGGCGGCGGGCGTCGTCGCGCTGGTCGGCGTGGTCGCGGTCGCGGTGGACGGGCTGCCGTCCTGGGGCAGCGACTTCGGCGGCGTCCTGGCGATCGTCCCGGCGTTCGCGATGCTCGGCATGATGGTCACCGGGCGGCGCGTGTCGCCGCCGAGGCTCGCCCTGTTCGGCCTGGCCGGGGCCGCGCTCGTGCTGCTCATCTCCTATGTGAACTCGCGCAGCTCCAACCCGACGCACCTCGGCCGCTTCTGGCAGGACCTCATGGACGGCGACGCGTGGGACGTCGTGTCCCGCAAGTTCGACGCGATGGTCGGCAGCGTCGGCTACTGGCCGTTCACGCTGCCGCTCGCCGCCGCGCTCGGCTGCCTGTTCTTCGTGCTGGCGCGGCCGAACCGGTGGCGGGTCTCGCTGCTGCACCGCGCCTACGAGCACAGCCTCACGATGCGCCCGGCGCTGATCTGCGCGCTGACGGTCGGCGTCGTCGGGACGCTGGTGAACGACTCCGGCGTGGTGATCCTGTCGGTCACGTTCAGCCTGCTGATGCCCCTGATGCTCGCGGCGGGGATCCGCTCGCTGGAGCTCGACCTGAACGCAGGCACAGGACGGCCAAGGCCGCGAGAACCGCGAGCAGCGTCCACGGGACCACCCCCGGCCGGACGACCGTGACCAGCCAGGACAGGCCGTCCGGCAGCCTGATCACCTCGGGTGCGCGGGCGGGCAGGTAGGCGAGGCTGAGCGCGCCGGTGTGAGCGAGCAGCACCCAGTCGAAACGCGTCCAGGGCAGCAGCGCGAGCAGCGCCCAGCCGAACCCGTCGTACCAGGGCAGCTCGTAGGGGGCGGCGAGCAGCCATGCCAGGACGAGCGCCGCCGCGATGCGCCGGTCGTCCTGCTCGCCCCGCTCGCCCGGTTCACCCGGTTCGCCCCGGGGCAGCGCCCGCAGCAGGAGAACGAACAGGAGCACGCCGAGCACCACCGACCCGGCCTTGATGGCGCCCCGGCCGAACGCGACGTCCACGAGGTGCCAGGGGGTGGCGAGCGAGACCCGGTCGCTCGCCTTGCCGACCTGGTCGAACGCGTGCGGCCCGGCGAGCGCGTAGGCGACCGCCGCGACGGCCACCGCGCCGCCGAGCAGGACGGCGAGGCTCGCGACCGCCCGGCGGCTCCGCGTCGTCCAGGCGTCGCGGAGGAGCGTCCAGACCGGGCCGCCGCCGACCAGCGCGGCCGGCAGCTTGATCGCCGCACCGGCGCCGACCAGCGCGCCCGCCGCGAGCGCCCGGCCGAGCCCCGGCCTCCGGCCGGTGCACACGGCGAGCGCCGCGACCATCGGCGCGATCGCGAGGACGTCGTTGTGCGCGCCCGCCACCAGGTGGAACAGCAGGAGCGGGTTGCACGTCCACAGCAGCGCCGTGCGCAGCCGCCGCTCCTCCCCGCGCGAGGTCCGGTAGAGGATCAGGGCGGTCAGCGCGAAAGCGAGCGTGTTGATGACCGACAGCACGAACACCGTCAGCCGCACCGACCCGCCGCCGACCCACGACGCGAACGCCTGGGATCCCGTGGTGATCGGCCCGTACACCGACGGCGTGGACCGCCACTCCTCGGGCGCGCCCGCCACCGGGTCGCGGGGCAGGTCGACGGCGCTGGTGGTGTAGGGGTCGTGGCCGGTGGCCGCCATCCGTCCGTAGGAGGCGTAGTTCAGGTGGTCGGCGGACCCGGTGGGCGGCAGCATCGTGACCGCGACCGCCGCCAGCAACCCGGCGACCACCAGCGGAAACGCCCTGATCCGCCAGCCGCGCCGCACCGCGGCGAAACAGGCCGCGAGCCCCGCCGTGCCGGCGGCGAGGCCGGCCGCGACGAGCCCGACGACGAGGTAGGGCGACGGATGAACGCTCAGAGAATAGGGAGGCTCCCCGCCCGCCCCGGCCAGCCTCGGCTCGAACGCGGACGGCCCCAACAAGCCCACGACGAAGAAGCAGGCCAGCGCCACGCCGATGCCGCAGAGCCCCACCCGGCCCAACCGCGAACCCCGCCCACCACCCGCACGCTGACCGGTGACACCCTCGACGACCCTCTCAACCACCCGCACGCGCCGCCCCGCCTCCCCCGCTGCGCTCGCGGAGTCCCGGCCCACGTCCCTCGCCTGGCGGCTCGGGACGTGAGCGCGCCTTCGGCGGGCGCGGAATCGCTTCGCGATCTTCCCGGCGAGGCCCGCCCCCGGCGTCGCCCCACCATTCGGTCGCGCCCCACCGCTCAGCCACGCGGCCGCGCGCGTGCCGGGGCCTACGGGCGGCGTCCATCCCACGACGGGCACCTGCCGCCTGGGGGGCGAGCGGCTTGGAGGCGGCGGTCGCCGTGTCAGCGCCTCGGGGGGCGGGGTGGGTCATCGGCGGTGATTTCGGAGGCGGGCCAACTGGGTCGCAATGGCGGGCTCGCGGACGGTGAGGGCGCGGGCCACGTCGCGGAACTGGCGGGCGCGGTGCACCTGGGCGCGCCAGTCGGTGCCGGTGGCGCGGTGCGCGAGCGGCACCTCCACCTCGGTCACCCGGAAGCCCTTGCGGAGCAGGTCGATGGTGAGGGCGGTCTCCACGCCGAAGCCGGGGGCGAGCGGCAGCGCGGCGTCGAAGGCGGCGCGGGTCAGGCAGCGCTGGCCGTTGAGGGGCTGGGTGGCCTCCCAGCCGGTCGCGCGCCTGATGCCCTCGCGGGACAGCCGGACGACGAACCCGTGCCCGCCGAGCTTCACCGTCGAGGAGAACGCGGCGATCGTCATGTCGGCGTCGCCGGAGCGCACCGGCTCGACCAGCGGGGCCGCCTCGGCCGCGGTGTCGGCGAGGTCGGCGTCCAGGAACAGCAGGTGGCGGGGCAGTTCGCGGCCCTCGTCCAGCAGCCGGACGGCCTCGGCGCCGCTCTCCATCGCCGCGCCCTTGCCGCGGTTGCGGCCGTGCCGGACCACCCGCGCGCCGGCCTGCCGCGCCGCGCCCGCGGTGCCGTCGGAGGAGCCGTCGTCGACCACCACGACCAGGTCGGCGCCCGGCAGTTCCCGCGCGGCCCTGACGGTGGCCGCCACGCGGTCGGCTTCGTCCTTGGCCGGGATGATCACCGCTACGTCCTGCATGCCGTGATCGTAGTGCGCCCGGACGTCCACCGCCCTACGGACGGCGACCTGTGGATAACTTTGCCGCCGCGGCGGTGGCGCACGAAGCGCGACGGCCCGCGGGGACACCCCGCGGGCCGCCGGTCGGTTGTCGGCGGGTCAGCCGGCGTCCAGCGCCGGCGCGGCGTCGACCACGGTGAAGACGGTGTCGAGCCCGGTGACCTGGAGGATCCGCTTGACGGCCGGACGCGGCGCCGCGAGTTCGAGCGAGCCGCTCTGCTCCTTGAGGCGCTTCATGGCCGCAAGCAGCACGTTCATGCCGGTCGAGTCACAGAACTCGACACCGCTCAGGTCGACCACGATGCGGTTGACCTGGTCGCGCAGCAGGCCCGCGAGGGCCGCCTGCAACCTGGGCGCGGTGTACAGGTCGAGCTCGCCCGTCGCCGTGACGACGGCGTGACCACCCTGAGACACGGTCGAGACGTTCAACTCCACGTTCGGCACACTATCTCGCCGAAGCCGCGCGGGCCAGACAGTTCACCAACTCCCGTGTGGCGCGGGCGTGTCCGGGGCGTGCCGCCCCAGGACGGCGCCGTACGCTTTGTGTATTACGTTCGGTGATGTCGCGGTTGCGGCCGCGCGAGACGTCCCGTCCGGCGTTCCTCGGGCGCCCGTCGGGGCGCCTCCGGCTCGCGGTCGGCCATGTCTCGTTCACGACCTGCCCTCCGATCTGCGTGGTTCCCCCTCGCGGAACGCTCCGGTAGGGAAGGCTGGGCGCGTGCGACAGCGGCATTGAGGGGGTGCGCCGCACATGAAGGCCGACCGGACGACCGACCCCAGACAGGCCCGCCTCCGCGAGCGCCTGGAGGCGATCCGCGCGCGCTCGGAGAAGTCCACCTCCTGGCGGGCCTCCACGCGCTACCTGACCCGGCTGGTGAACCGGGACGGGTTCGTCCCCGTCCGGGCGCGGCTCGCCCGCGAGGACCTCGCGTTCCTCGCCGGTGCGCGGGACGAGCTCATCGCGTTCGCCGATCTGGGCGTCCGCCTCCTCGAACTCCACCGCCCCCAGGAGTCGGGCGGCATCACCAGCGACCCCGACAACCCCATCCAGCGGTGCCGCGCATGCATGTGGCGCTGGCCCTGCCCAACGTTCCGCGCGATAGACAACGCGCTCGACACCTAGCCCACCCGGCACCCGGCCACGGTCATACGTGCAGGGGCAGGCGCACCTCGAACCGGCATCCCGGCCCCACGTTCGCCACGCCGATCCTGCCCGCGTGGGCCTCGACGATGCCCCGGGCGATGGCGAGGCCGAGCCCGGCGCCGCCGCCGGGCGTGCGGGCCGCCTCGCCCCGGAACGCGACGTCGAACACGCGCGGCAGGTCGGCCTCGGGGATGCCGCCGCAGGCGTCGGCGACCGTCAGCCGCGCCTCGCCGTCCTGGACGTCCCCGACGATCTCGACGGCGCCGTCGCTCGGGGTGTGCCTGATCGCGTTCACGACGAGGTTGCGCAGCGCGCGGCCGAGCTCGCCCGTGTCCACCTGGACGGGCAGCCCCTCGCGAACGTCCCCCCGCAGCCGGACGCCCTTGGCCCGCGCCAGCGGCTCAGCCCCCGCGACCGCCTCCGCGACGAGGTCGCCGAGGCCCACCCGCCGCCGCGACAGCCGCAGCGCGCCCGCGTGGATGCGGGACAGCTCGAACAGGTCGTCCACCATCTCGGTGAGGCGCTCGACCTCCACGCGGATCCGCTCGTGGTAGCGCTGGACGGTGCCCTGGTCGGCGACCACGCCGTCCTCCAGCGCCTCGGCCATCGCGCGCAGCCCGGCCAGCGGGGTGCGCAGGTCGTGGCTCACCCAGGCGACCAGCTCGCGGCGGCTCGCCTCCAGGGCCTGCTCGCGCTCGTGCGCGGCGGCCAGGCGGTCGTAGGCGGCGCCGAGTTCGCGGGAGAGTTCGGCCAGCTCGGCGGGCAGGTGCGCGTCCGGCGGCGGGGTGAACCGGTCCGCGCGGACGGCCTCCACCAGCACCCGGTTCGCGGCCACCAGCCGCCGTCCGAGCAGCACCGACACCGCCATCGCGACCAGCCCCGCCGACGTCACCACCGCGAGGACGACCGACCGGTCGTGCTCGTTGAGCAGCATCATGAACGAGATCACGAGGATCCCCGAGATCGTCGCGAGCACGGTCGCCGCGCCCACGACGACGAGCTGGGTGGCCACCGAGCGGCCGCGCAGCCCGTACAGCAGCCCGAGCGCGACGGCCGCGACGACCAGCGCGGCCAGTGCCGCGTAGAAGACGACCCACAGCAGGTCCTCGAACGGGATCATGTGGGCTCGTAGCGGTAGCCGACGCCCCAGACCGTGACGATCCGGTGCGGCGCGGTCGGGTCGTCCTCGATCTTCTCGCGCAGCCGCCGGACGTGGACGGTGACCGTGGAGGAGTCGCCGAACGTCCAGTCCCAGACGCGTTCGAGCAGCTCCTCGCGGGTGAACGCCTGGCGCGGGTTGCGCAGCAGGAACGCCAGTAGATCGAACTCGCGGGCGGTGAGCGCGAGCCGCCCGCCGCGCAGCATCGCCTCGTGCGCGGCCACGTCGACGACCAGGTCGCCGTCCCGCAGCGGCCCGCCGGATCCGGTCGCGGTGACCGCCCCCCGCGCCCGCCGCAGCACCGACCGGACGCGCAGCGCCAGCTCGCGCGGGCTGAACGGCTTGGTCACATAGTCGTCCGCGCCGGTCTCCAGCCCGACGAGGCGGTCGGTCTCGGTGCCGAGCGCGGTGAGCATCACGATCGGGACGGCCGAGGTCTCGCGCAGCCTCCGGCACACCTCCAGGCCGTCCATGCCGGGGAGCATGAGGTCGAGGACGACGAGGTCGGGCGGGCGGTCGCGGGCCGTGCGCAGCGCCGTGTTCCCGTCCGCGACGCACTCGACGTCGTGGCCGTCGCGGGCCAGGTAGCGCGCGACGACCTCGGCGACCGTCGGGTCGTCGTCGACCACGAGGACACGCCCGGCGTGGGTCATCGGGCCCACCACGGCAGAGAGATCACCCTTTCACGCTACGGCGCCGCCCACCGTTTCCACCGATCGCGTCACCACTCCGTAAGGAAATCGGTGGCGGGACCCTGCCATCCCGTCGCCACCGCCGACGTTCGTCGCTTTAATGAGCGAATGCCGCCATCTCGCAAAGCGACCCCCATAGTCGGAGCAGTCGCCCTCGTCCTGGTCGGCGGAGCGGTCGCCACCGGGATCGCCCTCGTCATGACCTATGTCCGCCTCTACGAGTCGCCGACGCTGCGGGACGTGCGGATCTCGACCGGCTACTACGCGTTCGAGTGCCTGCTCGTGGGCGTCTTCACGGCGCTCGGGACGCTGCTCGCCCGCCCCCGCGACCCGGTCACCCCGGTCGCCGCGGCGGTCTCCGGCTACGTCGCCCTGTACGTGGGGCAGCGGATCGGCGTGATCGTCTACTCGGTCACCCAGGGCTACGGGATGCCGAGCGGGCATGAGCTGAACTTCATCCTCAGGCCGCACTTCGAGGGCTGGGACCTGCTGGCCGTGCTCGCGGCCGGGGCGATCGCCGGGCTGCGCGTCGTGATGGTCGCGGGCGGCACGGCGCCGCGCGGGCCCGCGCCCGCGTTCGGCGCCCAGCCCGGATACCCGCACCCGCAGTTCCAGCCGCCCCCGCCGGTCCGGCCTCCCGTGCCAGGCCACCCTCCGGCCTACGGACCGCCTGGACAGCCCTACCAGCCGCCCATGGGACAGTTCCCGCCTCAGGGTGGCGCCCCCGGGACGCCTCAGGGTGGTGGTCCGCCGTACGGCGGGGTCTAGCACCTTTCGGCTGGTCCCATAGTGTGATGCCGATTCACGTTCGAACGAATAGCGTGTGACCCATGGGTAAGACAATCCTGACGATCATCGGCGTCGTACTCGCGATCTGGGTCGCGATGAGCGTGGTCGGCGCCATCATCTCCATGCTGAAGCTGTTCTTCTTCATCGGCTTCGTGGCCGTGCTCGTCGTCCTCGCGGTGACGCTCGTCTCCAAGTCGAAGAGCCGGTTGTAGAGCGGCCCGCCCCCTTGTCGGGGCCCGCCGTTGCCCTCATGATGCCGGGACAAGCAGGCGGTCATCGGCGAAGGGACCAGCGTGGCGGGCCTGACCGACGTGCTCCGCGAACGGGCGGAGCTGCACCCCGATCGCATCGCGTACATCGCGGGCGACCTACAGAGCACCTACGGTGACTTCGACCGGCGGGCCGACCGGGCCGCGGCGGCGCTGGCCGCGTCCGGTGTCGGCCACGGCGACCGTGTCGCGATCCTCGACAAGAACTCCCTGGAGTACGCCGAGCAGTGTTTCGGCGCGGCGCGGATCGGGGCCGTCCAGGTACCGGTGAACTACCGGCTGGAGCCGGACGAGGTCGCCTACATCGTCAACAACGCGCGGGCGAAGGTGTTCATCGTCGGCCCCGAGTTCGTCCCCGTCCTGGACGCGGTGGCGAGCCGGCTTGAGCACACGACCCACCTCATCGTCATCGGCGGCCCGCCCGGCGCCTACCGCGACTACTCCACCTGGCTGGACGAGGCGCCCGCGGCGGTCTTACCCGGGACCGCCACCTCGGACGTGTTCGTCCAGCTCTACTCCTCCGGCACCACGGGCCTGCCCAAGGGCGTGATGCTGACCCACGACAACTTCCTCTCCGTGCTCCCGCTGACCCACGGCGCGTGGGACATCGACGACGCGTCGGTGATGGCGATCGCGATGCCGATGTACCACGTCGCCGGCCACGCCCTCAGCATCTGCGTGATCTACGAGGGCATCACCGGGGTCCTGAACCGCGACCCCGACCCCACCGCCATCGCCCGGGCGGTCGAGCGCCACCGCGTGACGCACCTCTTCCTCGTCCCGGCCCTGCTCCAGTTCATGCCGATGATCCCGGCGGTCGCGGAGGCGGACATGTCCAGCCTGCGGATCATGCTGTACGGGGCGTCGCCGATCAGCGAGGACGTCCTGCGCGGCGCCATGGCGATGCTGCCCCACACCGGGTTCATCCAGGTCTACGGGCTGACCGAGACCACCGGCGCGATCACGATGCTGCCCGCCGCCGACCACGACCTGAGCGGTCCCGGGCTGCGCCGGCTGCGCAGCGCCGGGCTGCCCAACCAGGGCTGCGACCTGCGGATCGTCGATCCCTCGACGCTGGCCGACCTGCCCGCGGGCGCGGTCGGCGAGATCCTGTGCCGGACGCCGCAGAACATGAAGGGCTACTGGCGGCTGCCCGAGGCGACCGCGGCCACGCTGCTGCCCGGCGGCTGGCTCCGCACGGGCGACGCCGGATACCTCGACGAGGACGGCTACCTCTACATCCACGACCGCGTCAAGGACATGATCATCTCGGGCGGCGAGAACGTCTACCCCGCCCAGATCGAGAACGTGCTGATGGACCATCCGGCGGTCGGCGACTGCGCGGTGATCGGCGTCCCGGACGAGCGCTGGGGCGAGACCCCGAAGGCGGTCGTCGTGCTGGCGGCGGACGCCACCGACGAGGAGCTCATCGAGCACTGCCGCGCGCGCCTGGCCCACTTCAAGTGCCCGACGTCGGTCGAGCGCCGCGACTCGATCCCCCGCAACCCCACCGGCAAGATCCTCAAGCGCGAGCTGCGCGACCCCTACTGGCGGGACGAGGACCGGCCCGTCCGCTAGGGCACGACGCCCGGATCGGGAGCCGCGTCCAGGTCGGCCAGGACGTGCGCCACCTGCCGGCGCATCTGGCGCGCCTGCCGTTCGGGCGGCCAGCGGCGGGGATCGAACACGGCCTGGATGCCGATGCCGTCCACCGCCGTCATCAGGGTCTCGGCGGCCTCCTCCAGCGGCGGCCCGGACGGACGGCCGGGCGTCGCCAGGACGAGTTGGAGCGCCTCCCGCCACGTCCGGTAGCGGTCCCGCTGTTCCCGCGCCAGCGCCGGATCGTGGGCGGCGGACCCCCAGAACGCGATCCACACCCGCCATTCGAGGCGGCGGCGGTCGTCCATGGGCAGGCACTCGCACAGCAGCGTCTCGATACCGGTCGACGGGTCGGCGGCCAGCGCGGCGACGCGGTCGGCCACGGCCCGGCTCACCGAGTTCAGGGCCGCCAGCAGCACCTCGTCCTTGCCCCGGAAGTAGTGCGTGACCATGCCGGTGGTGCACCCGGCGGCGGCCGCGATGTCGCGCATCGTGGCCCCGGCCGGTCCGGACGCGGCGATGACCTGGCAGGCCGCGGCGGTGATGGCGCGGCGGCGCCCCTCGTGATCGACGACCTTCGGCATTGACACCGGAGGTTACATCATGCAGGTTACGTAACCATGGTTATGGGAAAACCGGCCGCCCCGAAGAGCCCGGCGGCGGGCCGGACGCGGGGCCAGGCCGCCACGGGGCCCGGACGCGTCCTGAAGACGCTGATGCTCGGCACGGACGTCGGCTTCGTCCTCTACTGGGTGATCACGGCCCTGCACGTGCTCCCAGCGGAGTCGCTGTTCAAGGACTACGAGAACGACCTCGTCGTGGCCTGGAACTGGTCGTTCCTGCCCCTCGACCTCCTGGTGAGCGCCACCGGCCTGACCGCGCTGGCACTGGCCCGCCGGGGCGTCCCGGCCTGGCGCCCGCTGACGGTCGTCTCGCTCACGCTGACGTCGGTGTCGGGCCTCCAGGCGATTTCCTACTGGACGATCCGCGCCGACGTCAGCCTCTCCTGGTGGCTGCCCAACCTGTTCCTGCTGCTCTATCCACTGGCGCCGATCGCCGCCCTGCTGTGCGGCGGAACCCCTAGGGCTGCCGGAAGCGGATCACCGCGGACAGCGGGCGGTGGTCCGAGGAGGTGACGGCCGCGTCGGGCACGCTGGAGGAGGTGCCCGTGTCCTTGGTGATGAACAGGTAGTCGGCCTTGCGCAGGGCCTGCCCCCGCCAGTCCTGGACGGTCTTCGCCCCGGTACGGGCCGCCGCGCTCTGGTCGCACTCGGCGTAGGCGCGGTACAGCGGGTCGAGCACCGGATCCTCGGGGCCGTCGGTGAGGTCGCCCCCGACGACGACGCGGGCACCCGAACCGGCGACCGACACCAGCGCGTGCGCCTGCTTCCGCCGCCACGCGCCGTCCGGGTCCTCTGCCTTCGTGCTGAACTGCGTGCCGCAGACCCGGGTGTTCCAGGACGGGACGTCGCCGCAGACCGCCGACCGTCCGGCATAGGAGGGCGAGGGCAGCCGGGACGCGCGGACGCCGCCCATCTGCGCCTCGACGCCCACCGCGACACCGGGCCGCCCCTGGCCGCCCGCGCAGGCGGGCCCCCCGGCGAACGGCGCGAACGCCCAGGTCCACTTGGCGAACCGCCCGGTCCGCTTGAGGGTCTTGACCTGCCCGGAGCAGACGTCCTGGAGGAACACGGCGTTCGTCTTGACCGTCCGGCCGCCGACCTCGGTGGCGTTCATCCGGGTGGTGATCCGCCGCGTCAGCTCCTCCGGCCGCCCGCCGAGCGGGCAGCCGGGACGCGGCACCCCGCACACGTTCCAGGTCATCGCGCTGATCGTCACCGCGGGGGTCTCGCGCGCCCCGTCGGCGTGCGCGGGCCCGCCGCCCGGCAGGCCGTCGATGGCGGCGCCGGCACCCGCGGCGGCGACCACGGCGGCGGCTCCGCAGACCGAGAGGAGGGGAATCAGGGCGCGGGGGGATCGCACACGTTCTCCAGAAATGGGGGTTTCATCGGGGATGATGTCGAAATCCCACCACATCAAGATCGCATCCGCCAGCGATTCGCCGCCCCCGGAGCGTGAGATTTCCCGGTCCGAGCCGCGCGCCCGGAGGCTCGCGTCCCGGACCGGGAGAACCGGACCCTAATCCAGGAGGGCGGTGACCGTCCCGGCGCCGACCGTGCGCCCGCCCTCACGGACGGCGAAGCCGAGGCCCTCGGTCATCGCGACCGGCTTGCCCAGCTCCACGTCCATCTCGACCGAGTCGCCGGGCATCGCCATGCCGCCCTCGCCGCCGAGGTCCACGCCGCCGACGACGTCGGTCGTGCGGAAGTGGAACTGCGGGCGGTAGCCGTGGAAGAACGGCCTGCTCCGCCCGCCCTCCGCCGCCGTCAGCACCCGGACCCGCGCGCGGAACCGGGTGTGCGGGCTGATCGCGCCCGGCACGCTGACGACCTGGCCCCGCCGGACCTGGTCGCGCCGGACGCCGCGCAGCAGCATCGCGGTGTTGTCGCCCGCCTCCGCGTGGTCCATCGACCGGCCGAACGTCTCCAGACCCGTCGCCACCGACGTGAAGGAGTCGCCGAGGCCGACGACCTCGACGGCGTCGCCGAGCCGGACCGCGCCCCGCGCGACGACGCCGGTGACGACCGTCCCGCGCCCGGTGATCGTGAGCACGTTCTCCACCGGCATGAGGAACGGCAGGTCCAGCACCCGCTCGGGCACCGGCACGTAGGCGTCGACCGCGTCGAGCAGGTCGATGATCCGGGACGTCCAGTACGGGTCGCCCTCCAGCGCCCGCAGCCCCGACACCCGCACGACCGGTACCTCCTCGCCTGGGAAGCCGTACTCCGACAGCAGCTCGCGCACCTCCAGCTCGACGAGGTCGAGCAGCTCGGCGTCCTCGACCATGTCGGACTTGTTCAGCGCCACGACCACGTGCCGGACACCGACCTGCTGCGCGAGCACGACGTGCTCCCGCGTCTGCGGCATGGCCCCGTCCTGCGCGGACACGACCAGGATCGCCCCGTCCACCTGGGCCGCCCCGGTGATCATGTTCTTCACGAAGTCGGCGTGCCCGGGCATGTCGATGTGGGCGTAGTGCCTGGTCGCGGTCGCGTACTCGACGTGCGCGACGTTGATCGTGATGCCGCGGTCGCGCTCCTCCGGCGCCCGGTCGATTCCCTCGAACGGGACGGCGGCGGCGAGCCCGCGTCCGGCGAGCACCTTCGTGATCGCCGCGGTCAGCGTGGTCTTGCCGTGGTCGACGTGCCCCATCGTGCCGATGTTCAGATGCGGCTTGGCGCGCTCGTAAGCCTGCTTGGCCATGATCCTCGTCCTCACCCTGTGTTGCGTGGAAGTGAGAACCGCGCGGGCCCCTGAAGGGCTCGCACATGTCCAGGCCACCCCCCTCCGCTGGTTCTCCGGAGGTGGGACGGAGAGGGGTCAGCTTCGCGCGCCGCCTGCGACGGCCGCGTTCGCCGCGGCTGCCGGGAAGGCAGCCGGCACCGCGCTCAGCGGGCAGAGGCCCGCGAGCGTCAGGGTGCCGGCCGCGAAGTACATGCCGCGCACATTACGAGCCGCCCGTTCGGCTGTCGACAGGTTTTTCCGGGCGGCGATCCCCGAGGTCGCCGCCGGGCGGCCCTGATCGCCATCACCTTCGAAGTGACTGAAGTGGGACCTGGGAGGCCAGGAGGGACAGGCTCATCCGGGCGACTACTTACTGTTAGCTTGAAGACACGTTACGCAACGAACCGGAGGGTCAATGTCCGCGTGGAACGCCGTCGCAAAGCTCGACCCGTTCAAGACCCGGATCGACGAGGAGGTGTCGTCCCCGCCGCCGCCGGACCAGGAATGGCGGTTCGCGGACGAGGGCGGAACGGCCTGGGTCTTCCACGCCGAGGGCAGGCAGCACCTGGCCAGGCCCGTCATCCTGTCGGACGGCTTCCACGGCGGCCCGACCGTTCTGAACGACGCGATCCACAATCTGGAGTTCGCGGGTTATCCGTTCCTCTCCGAACTGCGGCGGGAGGGCTATGACCTGATCATCCTCGGTTACCAGGACTGCGCCGCGTCGATTCTCGACAACGCCAGGGCGGCCACGGCCTGCGTCAAGAAGGCGATCGCCGAGCGGCGAGGAGAGGCGAAACTCGCCGTCGGCGGATTCAGCATGGGCGGGATCATCACCCGGTACGCGCTCGCCGCGATGGAGCACGCCGAGGACGACCACCAGACCGGCACCTACGTCAGCTACGACAGCCCGCACCACGGCGCGTGGCTCCCGGTCGCGGTGCAGGCGTTCGCGCACTGGGTGGCCGAGAAGTTCGAGGGCGCCGACGGCTTCTCCAAGCTGGTCGACAGCCCGGCCGCACGGCAGTTGCTGGAGTACCACATCGCCGCGTTCGGCGAGGTCCCGCGCGTCGATCCGCTGCGCCGGGAGTTCCTCGCCAAGCTCACCGAGGTCGGCTCGTGGCCCAAGGGCCCGCGGAAGATCGGCGTGGCGAACGGGACCGGCGACGGCATGCCCAACGGCGTGCCGCCGGGCGAGAAGGCGCTGATCACCTCCCCGCCGGACCTCATCACGCTCTACACGCAGGAATCCGGCGCGGGAAGGCTCGTCGCCAACGTGTTCGGCGAGGAGCAGAGGACCGACGACCTGCCGATGGCCGACGGCGCGCCCGGCGGCCTCCTGGACTTCTTCCGGCAGCTCGCCCAGGCCGTCAATGACATCAACCTGGGCATCTCGGCGGAGGCCGTTTATCCGTGGACCTCCTTCGTCCCCTCCATCAGCGCGATGGCGGCGAAGACCGACAAGCCGTGGGACAACGAGAACCTCTACGGCGAACTCGCCAACCTCGCCAGCGAGTTCGACGACTTCAAGTTCGCCGATATCGACGAGCGCCACACCGATGTGACCGAGGACCTCTGCACCTGGATCATCAAGGAACTCGGCGAGGCATGACGACCGGCGGGGCGGCCGACGGGGGCCGATCCCCCCGGCGGCCGCGCCCCCCGCAAAACCGGCCCGGTCATATTCGGCGGTGCGCCGTGATCTCTTTCGCGTTGGCGCGGATCCATCGCAGCAGCGGGTCCAGCGCCGCCGCCGCGCCGCGGCCGAGCGGGGTCACCGAGTACGTCACCGGTGGCGGCTGCCCCGCGCCGACCTCGCGGTGCACCAGGCCGTCCTGCTGGAGTGCGCGCAGGGTGGCCGCGAGGCTCTTGTCGCTGATGCCCTCGACCACCGCGCGCAGCTCGTGGTAGCGACGCGGTTGGGCGAGCAGCGCCGTGAGGACCAGGATCGTCCAGCGGCCGGCGAGGTGGCCCAGCACCTCGCGCGCCGGGCAGTCCTTGTGGAACTCGTCACCCATCGCACCTCTCCCGGGCCTCCGGTCTGCGCGCTCACCCCCGGGTGAGGACCACACCGCGTGGTGAGCGCCTTCCCCCGCTTCTGCGCTCTCCTTAGGTTAGTGACCTGCTCACGACCGAGGAGGAAGCGTGCCATCGACCACACTCGTCACCGGTGCCGCCCGCGGCCTGGGCGCGTCCATCGCACGGCGGCTCGGGACGCGCGGGCACCACGTGATCGTCAACTACCGCTCCAGCGCCGCCGACGCGGCCGAGGTCGTGCGCGGCATCGAGGCCGCCGGCGGCAGCGCGTCGAGCGCCGGGGCCGACGTCACCGACCCGTCCGCCGTCGACGGGCTGGTGACCGGGATCCTCGCCGCGCGCGGGCGGATCGACACGGTCGTCGTCAACGCCAACACCGCTCCGCCCCCGTTCGCCGCCCTGGCCGACCTGTCGTGGACGGCGTTCGCGGCCAAGGTCACCGGCGAGCTGGCCGGCGCCTTCCACATCACCAAGCGCGTCCTCGCGCCGATGCGGGCGCAGGGCGCGGGCCGGATCGTCTACATCGGCAGCACCGCCGCCGACTACGTCGGCGGGGGACGGCTCGCGCACGGCACGGCGAAGTCCGCGCTGGCCACCTTCGCCCGCCACGTCGCCGCCGAGACCGCGCGCGACGGCGTCAGCGTGCTCGTCGTGGCCCCCGGCGCGGTCCGCACACCGGCGACGGCCGAGATCCTGGACGGCGAGCGCGGCGCCGTCCTCGCCCGGGAGTCGGTGCTCGGCCGGGTGCTCGAACCCGAGGACGTCGCCGAGGCGGTGGCGATGGCCGCCGACCCGGCCCTGCACGCGGCCACCGGCACGACCCTGCGGGTGGACGGCGGCTGGTCGGTCCTCGTCGGCGGCCCGTCCAGCTGAGCGCCCCCGCCGGAACGCCCCCGCTCCCCTCACGCCTTCCATGCCATCTCCGGCGGGGGCGCGTAGGTGGTGCGGCTGGGCCGCACGCCCAGCCGCACGCAGTTCTCCAGCCACAGCAGCGCCGCGCCGGTCGGGTCGATCACCGGCAGGTAGGCGCCGCGTGCCGCGAGCCGGTCCTGGAGCATGCGCGCGATCCGGATGAACCCCACGCAGCCGAGGACGATCACGTCGGCCTCGTCGCCGCCGGCCATCGCGCGGGCCTGCTCGTCCAGCAGATCGACCATGGCGGTCTGGTCGTCGGGGTGCAGCACCGCCGCGTCGATGACGCGGATCGAGGTGCAGCGGTCCTGGAGGCCGTGGCCGCGCACCAGCTCCCGGAAGATGGGGATCACGCCGGGCAGCACGCTCAGCACGCCGACCCGCTGCCCCAGCGACAGCGCCGTGAGCAGCGCCGGCTCGAACCCGCCGGCCACCGGAACGTCGACGACCTCGCGCGCGGCCTCGACGGCCGGGTCGCCGGCGCAGGCGATGAAGACGGCGTCGGTGCCGCGCGCGCCGGCGGCCTCGACCTGGTCCAGCAGCGCGGGCGCCGCCCGCGCCATCTCGGCCCGGGACGCCACCGACTCGGGGCCGCCGCTGACGACGACCTCCAGCTCGGTGTCGGGCCGGGTCCAGCGGGCGCACTCCGCGTGGACCATGCCCTGGAACGGCGCGGCGTTGCCGGGCAGCACCACGGTCAGGCGCATCAGAACTCCCCGCTCCGCTCGCTCGCCTTCCGGGGGCGCGCGGGCGCCCCCGGTTCCGGCGCGCGGACGGGCGGCGGCGCCGGGTGGAGCAGCCGGGTCGCCCGCCCCCGGACCCCCGCCGCCTTCAGGACCACGGCGGCGTGGAACGCGGCGGCGGCGCGGCGGTGCCGGGAGGGGCGCAGGACGTCGTAGCCGTCGCGGACGATCTGCTCGGTCGACGCGCGCGCCAGCGCCACGTACTGCCGGGGCAGCTCGCGCATCGAGGGGTGCACCAGGCGCCACCAGCCGGCGGCCCTGTCCAGGTACTCGCGCGCGCGCCGCACCTGGAACTCGACCAGGTCCCGCAGCGCCGGGGTCGTCCGGCCCGTCCGCACCGTCCGCTCCAGCCCTTCGCGGGTCAGCCCGAACCGGTCCAGGTCCTCCACCGGGATGTAGAGGCGGCCGTCGTGCAGGTCCTCGCGCAGATCACGCAGGTAGTCGGTCAGTTGCAGGCCGAAGCTCATCGCCTCCGCCGCCGCCGCGGCGGCCTCCTCGTCGCGCGGGTGGAACAGCAGACCGCCCCACTGCGACCCCTGCGCGCACACCCCGTGGACGTAGCCGGCCAGCTCGGCGAACGTCTCGTACTGGGTGACGTGCAGATCGGTGCTGATGGTGTCCAGGAACAGCCGCACGCTGTCGTCCGGGATCCGCCAGGCCGCGCTGAAGTGCGCGAACGCACGGGCCAGGTGGGCGGGCCGCCCGTCCTCGCCCGGCCAGGGGTCCTCGCCCGTGCGCAGCAGGTGGAACTGGGCGATGTAGCGCTCGTACCGGACGGTGCGCTCCGCGACCGCGACGTCGGGGTCGTCGAGCACGTCGTCGACGTAGGTGGTGAAGGCCAGGATGGCGTCCCAGTAGGGGCGGTGGCCGGGCGGCAGCAGCGCCCGCGCCGCCGGATAGGCCGCCGAGTTGCGGCTCCGCAGGAACCGCGCGCAGCCCGCGTAGGCCGCCCGGAGCCGGGGGTCGTGCAGGCCGGCGGCGTCCAGCTCGCTCTTCATCGCGCTTCTCCGTTCGTGATCGCGGCCCTGCCGGAACCGGCGGCGCCCGGTGGCGAGGTGGGGTAGATCAGCGCGTAGCCCTGCCGGGGGCTGGGGCGCAGCGGCGTGCGACCGGAGAAGATCAGATCCGCCAGCAGCACCGGACGGTGGTAGAAGCACAGCGAGGACGGCACGTCGAAGATCGCCGCCGCGTCCAGGAAGAACGGCAGTTCGGCCGCCAGGTAGTCGGTCGCCAGCTCCTGCTGCTCGGGGGTCGGCTCGGCGTGCCCGAGCCTGCCGGCCAGCACCTGGCGGCTCATCTTCAGGCACGCCGTGTGCAGCCGGTCGTCGGTGGCGAGGACCCGCCGCACCCGCTCCAGTAACCGCTGGTAGACGGGGCTCGCGGCCAGCGTCGACATCAGGTGCACCGCGTGGCCCGGCCCCGGGCCGCCGGCCGCCTTCCACGCGCGCAGCACCCGGTTGCGCAGCACGGCCGTCTCCCCGCGCGCCTTCTTGGCCGCGCGCTCGGGCACGTACCCGAGCGCCAGGTACGTGTGCACCAGCGCGCTGTCGGGCACCACCACGTCCACGCGGGCGAAGGTGGCGCTCAGCCAGCCCAGCAGCCCGGTCAGCCGCGCCACGTTGAAGTAGCTGTTGTTCGGGCTGACGCCCATGACGACATGCGCCCTGCTCTCGTAGACCGCACCGCAGTTCGGGGTGAAGGGCTCGATGACGAACCCTGGTCCGGCTCCGGCGTCCGACTCGCGTGCCACAGTTTCGTCTTTGATGGCCATGGCCTCTCGTGTGGTCCCCGGCGCGCCCGTCATGGTCCCCCGACGTCGCACCCCGATTCCGTACCAATAATCACTACATGTAGCAATATGATCACTTCCAGCGACATAAGCAGATGCTGGCCACACAGGCATCCCTGTATCCCGGCGGAGCCGGGGAAGGAAAACCAGCGCCGACCGCTACAACCACCAGGTCAAACCCCAGCCCCCGGCGCGGGGGCCGGGGGGCGGGGTTCAGGAGAAGTCGGGCGCGTGGTCGAGGGTCCACTGCCGGTAGGTGCGGCCCGGGTGCCCGGCGATGCGCCGCACGACGTCGTTGACCTCCGCGGGCCGGTCGACGGCCTTGGCCATCATGGCGAAGAGGGCGTCGAGGAACGCGCCGTCCATGAACCGGGCCATCTGCTTCCTGGTCGCCTCGGGGTCGAGGTCCTCCGCGACGAGCGGGCGCCCGAGCGTCTCGGCGAGGATCGCGACCTGGTCGGCCTGCGTGAGCGCCTCGGGCCCGGTCAGGTCGTAGACCTCCCCCGCGTGGCCCTCGTCGACCAGGGCGCGGACGGCGACGTCCGCGACGTCGCGCTCGTGGATCGCGCTGAAGGAGGCCCGGGTGTAGGGGGCCCGGACGACGTCGCCGCCCTGCAACTGCATGCCGAAGGTGAGCGAGTTGATGGCGGGGAACAGCAGCCGCAGGAACGTGTGCTCCATGCCGGACTCGGCGATGAGCCGCTCGACGCCCGCGTGGTAGGCGGCGATGACGTCGGGCTGCTCGTCCGCGCCGTCGACGACGGCGCCCGAGGACAGGAACACGATCCGCCGCACACCGGCCTCGGCGGCCGCCTCGACCAGGGCGGTCGCGTCCATGCCGTATTGCAGGACGAGGAAGGCGGCCGTCACGCCGTCGAGCGCGGCGGGGAGCGTCCGGGGGACGGTCAGGTCGGCCTGGACGACCTCGACACCCTCGGGCAGCGCGGCCTTCTCGGGGGTGCGGGTGAGCGCGCGGACCCCGTGGCCCTCCGCGTGCAGGGCCTCGACGGTCTGGCGGCCGAAGTGGGCGGTGGCGCCGATGACGAGATACATGGGGGTGGCTCCTTCGGTAACCGCTGGTGAGGACGCGTTCAAACTATCAGAACGGAATACTTCGTTCCAAATCGACGTGAGCGGCGTCACAGGCTCCGGGGCGGCCGGGACGAAATATTTGCCTGCGCAGACAGTTTTACTCATCGCCGGCTTCGGCCGGCACGGGGTCGGATCCGCCCGCACCCGTCAGTTCCGACGTCAGAAGAGGTAAGGCAATGGCTCGCACACCGCTCTCCCCGGACAACAGCGCGATCGTCCTCGTCGACCACGCGATCGGGTTCTCCAACCTGATCGGGTCCCACACGGTCGAGGAGGTCGTCAGCGGCACGGTCGCGCTGGCGAAGATCGCCAAGGTCTTCGACATGCCGCTGGTCGTCACCAACGGCCTCGACGAGGCGCCGTCCGGCCCGCTGTTCCCGGAGCTCGCCGAGGTCCTGGGCGACCACCCGGTCGTCCGCCGCCGCGAGGGGTTCGACGCGTTCCTGGACGAGGACTTCGCCGCCGCGATCGAGGCGACCGGGCGCAGGCGGCTGATCATGGCGGGCGTCCAGACCGACGTCTGCCTGGCCCTGACCGCCCTGACCGCGCTCGACCGCGGCCACGAGGTGTACGCGGTGGTGGACGCCTCGGCCGCCACCACCAGGGAGACCCACGACACCGCCGTGCTGCGGCTGGTCCAGGCCGGGGTGGTCCCGGTGAACTGGCTGGCCGTCGGATCCGAACTCCAGCGCACCTGGACGGACGAGAGGACCGCGTCCGGCTTCGCCCAGGTGATCTTCGAGCACCTCGGATCGTGGCGGCACCACCACGCGCTCACGGCGAACGCCCACGAGCCCGCGGCCGGGTAGCACGACGCGCGGCGGCCGGCGGGCACCCCGCCGGCCGCCACCGCCCGTTCAGCCGTCCGCGGGTCTTCTGGGGAAGCGCAGGAGGAGCAGGCCGAGACCGGCGCCCACGAACTGGAAGGACGCGATGGCCAGGACGAGGCCGACCGCGCCCACCGCGTCCGCCGAGACGGCGGTCAGGCCCGCGCCCACCGCCGATGCGGCGATCTTGAGGCTGCCCGCGGTGGTGTTGACCTGGCCGAGGCGGTCCGGGGGCGACTCGCGCTGGCGCAGCATCAGCGTCGCCGCGAACACCGGGCCCTCGACCATCCCCGCCACCGCGAACGCCGCCATCGCCCACGGGACGGACGGCACCACGGCCAGCGTCGCCAGCGCCGTCCCGAACGCGACCAGCCCGGCCAGCATGACGGGCACGGCGTGCCGGGGCCGCAGCCACCGGCTGGAGGCCAGCGACCCCGCGAGCGACCCGACCGCCATCGCCACCAGCAGCCGTCCGCCCGCGCTGGGCTCCGCGCCGAGGTGCTCGGCGAGCAGCACCGCCGTCACCGCGACCCCGCCGAACCCGAGCCAGGCCAGCGTGGTCGCGGTCGTCAGCGCCCGCAGCACCCGTCCCTCGGCCAGGACGGTGAACCCGCCCATCACGACCCCGGACACCTTCTGCGCGCCCCCCGACGCCCCGGGGAAGGGCAGCAGCGGCAGGGCCAGCACGCCGAGGATCCCGCTCGCCACGATCGCGAGCCCGGCGTACTGGCCCCCCATCGCCCCGGCGAGCGCCGCCGCGAGCCCGGGGCCCGCGATCGCGGCGAGGTTGAAACTGGACGCCTCCAGCCCGTACGCGCGGGAGAGCCGCTCGGCGGGCACGAAACGCGGCAGCAGGCTGGTCAGCGCCACCACCACCGGCTCGGTGCAGCCGATCACCGCCGCGACGCACAACGCCAGCACCAGCGGCGAGCGTCCCGCCAGGAGCAGCAGCAACGCCGTCGCGGCCGCGTATCCCACCGCCATCGCGACCGCGACACGCCGGGGACGCGCCACCCGGTCGACCACGTTTCCGATCACCGGGCCGCTCAGCACGTACGGCAGCGTCATCGCCGCCTGGAGGTAACCGGCGGTCGCGGCGTCCCCCGTGCGGGCCTGGACGGTGAGCACCAGCGCCGTCGCCACACCCTCCGCGGAAACACGCAGCAACGTCGCGGCCGTCAGGTGCAGAGGGAGCCCGGCGGGCTTGCCGATCACCCCGAGATCGTGCCACAGGACCGGCGACCTAGACTTTCACATGTGACGGAGACGACTGCGCACGAACACAGGGTCACCAGCGAGGTCGGGCGGCTGCGGACCGTCATCCTCCATCGCCCGGGTGCGGAGCTGAAACGGCTCACGCCCCGCAACAGCGACAAGCTGCTGTTCGACGCCATCCCCTGGGTCGGCCGCGCCCAGGAGGAGCACGACGCGTTCGCCGAGGCCCTCCGGAGCCGCGACGTCGAGGTCCTCTACATCACCGAGCTCCTCCAGGACGCCCTCGAATACGAGGGCGCCCGCGAACAGGCCATCACCGACGTCACCGCCGACCCGCGCCTCGGCGACCAGCTCCGCCGCGTCCTGGACGGCTACCTGCGCGACCAGGACCCCGAGCGCCTCGCCCACACCCTGATCGCCGGGCTCGCCCACGAGGAGCTGAAGTCGGGCCACGGCCTGGCCTACCGCCTCATGGACCGCCTGGACTTCATCGTCGACCCCCTCCCCGGCCTGCTGTTCACCCGCGACAACAGCACCTGGATCGGCGACCGCGTCGCCGTGACCAGCCTCGCCATGGAGGCCCGCCGCCGCGAGTCCGCCCTGACCGGCCTCATCTACGCCCACCACCCCCGCTTCGCGGGCGTCGACCCCGTCTACACCGCCGACCTCGAACACCTCGAAGGCGGCGACGTCCTGCTCCTGTGCCCCGGCGTGATCGCCGTCGGCACCGGCGAGCGCACCACCCCGGCGGGCGTCGAGCGGCTCGCCCGCCAGGTGATCGGCGCGGGCCTCGCCCACACCGTCCTGGCCGTCCCCATCGCGCAGGAACGTGCCACGATGCACCTCGACACCGTCTGCACGATGGTGGACGTCGACACCGTCGTCATGTACCCGCCGCTCGCCCACTCCCTGACCGCCTACAAGGTCACCCTGGAGGGCGGCGACCTCCGCGTCTCCGGCCCCCACCCCTTCCTGGAGGCCGCCGCCGAAGCGATGTCGCTGGACCGCCTCAAGGTCATCGACACCGGCCTCGACCCCGTCACCGCCGAACGCGAGCAGTGGGACGACGGCAACAACACCCTCGCCGTCGCCCCCCGCCTCTGCGTCGCCTACGAACGCAACATCGAGACCAACGCCCAACTCGAAGCGTCCGGCATCGAGGTCATCCGCATCAGCGGCAGCGAACTGGGCACGGGCCGCGGCGGCCCCCGCTGCATGTCATGTCCGGTTCATCGGGCGTAGCCCCCGGCGCCGGCCGCCGGCGCCCCCTCCTTCAACGGGCCACGCGAGCGACCGCTGCATCGCTCCGAACCCGCCTGGCGACTCGCTTCGCTCGAATCCGCCTTCGGAGGCGATAGCGGCGCCCGGGGCCGTCGCCCGTCGCCGACCTTCCGGCCGGGCAGGCCCTGGCCCGGAGGCGTTCTGAGGTGTAGCGGGCTACGGCTTCCCGGCGTCGCCGCCGTCCTCCGGGCGGAGGATGATCGTCCGGAGGGCGTCCCGTAGCAGCCCGGCGGCCCGCGGGGTGAGCGGCGCGAGGAGTTCGTCCTCGGCGGCCCGGCTGGCCTCGACGGCCAGCCGCAGGGTCTCCCGCCCGGCCTCGGTCAGCTCGACCACGTTGCGCCGCCGGTCCTCGGCGTGCGGACGGCGCGCCACGAGCCCCTTGCGCTCCAGCGCGTCCAGCATCGCGACCATCGTCGTCCGGTCGATCCCGAGCCGCTTCGCCGCCTGCTGCTGGGACCCCGGCTCGTGCCCGGCGAGCGTGAGCAGGATTCCGAGATCCCGCCCGTCGATGCCGTAGGGCGCCAGCGCGCCCGTGTTCAGCTCGACCATCCGGTGCTGCGCGTGCTTGAGCAGATACCCGAGGGTCATGCTCACCTCGGGCACCGAACCCTCACCGCTGGACACCCGTCGACTCTATCGCTAGCCTGATCGTCAGTAGTACTGATAATCAGTAGAACGACAGAAGATGGAGACGCAATGATCCTCGTCACCGGAGGCATGGGATTCATCGGTTCGCACACCGTGCAAGCGCTGCTCGACCTGGGTGAGAGCTGTGTGCTGCTCCAGCGCCGTCCGGCGGAGCACGCCGACGAGCGGGTGACCGTCGAGCAGGGCGACATCACCGATCTGGACGCGTTGCTCGGCATCGGCGCCCGCCACGAGATCACCGGCATCGTGCACCTCGCGCACTCCGGCCCCTGGCCGCCGGACCCCGACCGCCCCGTCGAGCAGGCGCGCGGCGCCCTGAACGGCCTGCTCAACGTCATGCGGGCCGCCCAGGACCGGGGCGTCCGCCGGGTCGGCGTCGCGAGCACGATCGGCGTCTACTCCGGCATCACCGCCCGGGGCGCGCTCAGGGAGGACATGCCGCTCCCGATGTCCGCCCCCCACTCGATCCCGACCTTCAAGAAGATCGGCGAACTGCTCAACGGGCACCTGGCGGACGCCACCGGCATCGAGATCGTCAACTACCGCATCTCCGGCACCTGGGGCCCGCGCGACCCCCACGGCGCCCTGTTCTTCGCGGCGCCCGAGCTGGTGCACGCGGCCGTCCAGGGAAGGGAACCGGACCTCTCCACCCTGCTCGCGCCCGCTCACGCGGAGGACGCCCTCGACCTCTGCTACGTGAAGGACACGGGCCGCGCCATCGCCCTCCTCCAACTGGCCGACCACCTGAACCACCGCACCTACAACGTGGCCTCCGGCCGCGCGACGACCAACGCCGAGATCATCGCGTCCATCGAGCAGGTGATCCCAGGCGCCCGGGTCGGCCTCCCCACCGGAGGTCCCGCCGGCCGGAGCCACCTGGACATCGGCCGGCTCCACGAGGACACCGGCTTCAAGCCCGAATACGACACCGCCCGCGCCGTCACCGACTACATCGCCTGGCTCCGAGCAGGGAACGAGCATTGAGCGCTACCGGCAGAGCGCCGTCCGCACGGCGGCCGTCATGTCGTCGCCCTGCGCGCGCGTGGCGCCCGGGTCGAGGTTCACCATGACGGTCGCCTGGCCGCCGCCGACCGTGGCGCCGCCCGCGGTCTTGAATCCGAGGACGTCACCGCTGTGCCCCCAGTACAGGCCGCCGCAGGGCAGCGTCTTGCTCTCCAGGCCGAGGCCGTAGGCCCGGTGGTGGGGGTCGACGGGGTCGCCGGGGTTGCGGGTCGAGCGGGTCCTCATCATCTCCCGTAGCTGGGCCGGGCGGAGCAGCCTGCCGCCGACGAGGGCGCCGAGGAACCGGTTGAGATCGGCTCCGGAAGAGATCATCGAGCCCGAGGCGCCCGCCAGCGAGGGGTTGAACGCGGTGATGTCCAGGAGCGGCGCGTCGGGGCCCGGTCGCGCGTATCCGCGCGGGTGCGGTCCGGGGATCGCCGTGCTGTCACCGGGCACGGAGGTGTGGCGCAGCCCGAGCGGTCCGATGACGCGGCGGCGGATCTCCCGGCCGTAGGTGTGGCCGGTGACCCTTTGGATGATCATGCCGGCCAGCAGGTAGTTGGTGTTGGAGTAGCCCCAGCGTTCGCCGGGCTCGAACGTGCGCGGATGGGTGAGCGCGAAGTCGACCAGGCCGCGGGTGTCGTGGTGGACCAGCGGGTTCCTCAGGATCTCCTGCCGGTCGAGGTGGGCGAGGTAGTCGGGGATGCCGCTGGTGTGCTGGAGCAGTTGGCGGACGGTGACGGCGCGCCCGTCGTTGCCGTTTCCGCGTACGACGCCGGGCAGGTAGCGCTCGACCGGCGCGTCCAGGACGACGCGGCGCTCTCCCACCAGTTGGAGCAGGACCGTGGCCACGAACGGCTTGGTCATGCTGCCGATCCGGTACTCGCTGCCGGCGCGCATCGGCGCGCGGCTCGTGACGTCCGCGACGCCGCTGGTCAGCACGGTGCCGCCGCGCCGGTCCCGGACGTGCAGGACCGCTCCGGGCCCGCCGTCGACCGTGGTCAGCCGGTGCATGAGTTCCCGCAACGGAGTCCGGTCGGCGGCGGCGGCGGTGCCGGTCAGCCCGCCCGCCGCGACACCGGCCGACAGGGCCAGGGCGAGCGCACGCCTCTGCTTGATCATGAGTGTCTCCCGTGAAATTCGAAGGTTCGCGGCTAGACCGCGGCGTGGGCCCCGGCAGGTGCGGGGGCGGACGAACTCCGGTCGCGGGTGCAGATCGCGAGGGCGATCCAGATCAGCGCCGCGCCCGCCGGGAGCAGGTCCAGGTCGAGCGTGATGGTGACGAAGCTGAGAACGACCAGGACGGGGCTCAGGGCGGTCACCGCCCTGCCGCCCGGGGCGCGGACCGCGTACTGGACGAGCAGCGCCACCAGCCCGAGCATGAAGAGCACCGGGCCGATCTCGTAGACCGCCTGGGGGAGCACGGCGGGGACGTCGGCGTACCGGTCGGCGAGCGTGCTCTTCTCGGCGGCGTCCGCGGCCCGGACGCCGACGACGAGGTCGACGATCGTGACGCGGACGAACGTCACCAGCCCGAAGCCGGCGACCGCGGTCATGACGCCCGTCGCGACGCGGCGCGCGGTACCGCCGCCGGTGGCCCTGATGCGGCCGTACAGGCCCGCGATCACCCCGCCGTACAGCACGAGGGAACCGAAGAAGAGCAGATGGCCCACCGTCCATGCGGGTCCTGGGCCGTGCTGCCCGTCACGGCCGTCGATCAGCCGGACGACGCCGTAGGCGAGCATGAGAGCGGGGGCGAGGTGAAAGGCGATCCTGGACATGAGCGGTTCTCCCGAGGTTCGAGCCGTGCGTTCCTGCGTCTCGATCCTCGGGCGAACCGGTGTGCGGGCGGATCGCCGCCGCGGCGGGTCTTGGGGCATCGGTGGCGCGGGGGAGGACGGGGGCGAGGCTCCCCCGCGCGACGGAGGTCAGGAGGGTTCGATCAGGCGCGTCTCGTACGCGGCGATCACGGCCTGGACGCGGTCGCGGATGCCGAGCTTGGCGAGGACGTTGCTCACGTGGGTCTTCACGGTGTGCTCACTGACGACCATGGCCGCGGCGATCTCCGCGTTCGACAGCCCGCGGCCGAGCAGGGACAGGGTCTCGCGCTCGCGTTCGGTGAGGACCGCCAGGCGGTCGGAGGCGGTCGCGCCGGAGCGCGGCCGGTTGCGGGTGATGTCGGAGATCAGGCGGCGGGTGACGGCGGGAGCCAGCAGCGACTCCCCCGCCGCGACCACGCGGACCGCGTGCACGAGGTCGTCGCGGCGCACGTCCTTGAGCAGGAAGCCGCTGGCCCCCGCGTAGAGCGCGTCGTAGACGTAGTCGTCCTGGTCGAACGTGGTCAGCATGATCACGCGGGTCGGGGTCTGCGCGCACACGGCCTTCGCGGCCTCGATGCCGTCCAGCCTCGGCATGCGGATGTCGAGCAGCGCGACGTCGGGGGCGTGTTCGCGGACCGCGGCGATCGCGGCGGCGCCGTCGCCCGCCTCGCCCGCCACCTCGATGTCGGGCTGCGCGTCCAGGATCATGGCGAAGCCGCTGCGGACCAGCTCCTGGTCGTCGGCGAGCACGACCCTGATCACGCGGTCACCGCCGCGGCGTGGGGAAGCCGCGCCGAGACGCGGAACCCGCCGCCCGGCAGGGGACCGGCCTCGACGGTGCCGCCGCAGGCGGCGACGCGCTCACGGATGCCGATGAGACCGCTGCCCCCGCGCCGCCATCCCGGGTCGGCCCCCGCGTCGCCCTGCCCGTCGTCGGTCACCGTGATCTCCAGTTCGTGCTCGGTCCAGCGGAGCCGGACCTCGGCCTCCCGCGCGTCGGCGTGCTTCACCGTATTGGTGAGCGCCTCCTGCACGATGCGGTAGGCCGCCAGGTCGACCTCGGCGGGGACCGCCCGGCTCCCGCCCTCGACCGCGAGCCGCACGTGGACCTGGGTGCGGTCGACATGCTCGACCAGGCCGGGAAGCTCGCCGATCGTGGGCTGGGGCGCGCGGACGCCGTGGTCCTGCTCCTCCTTGAGGACGCCCAGCATCCGGCGCAGTTGGGCCATCGCGTCCCGGCCCGCGTCGGCGATGGCGTCGAAGACCCGTTCGGCCTGGTCGGGATCGGAGCGGACCACCACCGGACCGGCCTCGGCCTGCACCACCATGATGCTGACGGCGTGCGCGAGCACGTCGTGCATGTCGCGGGCGATGCGCGAGCGCTCCTCCGCCGCCGCCCGCGCCGCCTCGGCCTCCCGCTCGCGTTCGAGCTGCGCGGACCGCTCCACCAGCGCGTCCGACCGTTCCCGTGCGGTCCGTGCGAGCGTCCCCAGCAGGAACGCCGTCACGGGCAGGAGCAGCGTGAACATGAACTCGGCCGCGTCGTTGTCCTTGACCAGCAGCGCGCCGGGCGGGATCGTCGCCACGAGCGCGCCGATGAAGCCCCAGCGCTGCCAGCGGTGCCGCCCCAGGTCGGCGAGCGTGTAGATGGCCACCAGCCCGCCGTATTGCAGGTTCTGGCCCGGTTGGGCGTGCAGCGAGACCCCCATGGCGAAGCAGGCCACGACCACCGCGACCGCGAAGGGAGCCCGCCGCCGCCACACCAGGGGCACGACCGTCCCGAGGTTGAGCACCACCCCGAGCGGCGTCACCTCCGGCGCCGAGGCGAACGGCACGAACACCGGCACCGCGACCGCCGCGGCGATCAGCACATCCACCCGCCCAGCGCCCGCACCGGAACGCAGCGGAAGACCAAACCTACGGAACCGACCCGTCATCCACCCAGTATCGCCACCCCAGACGGAATGCCCGCCTCGCCCGCACGAGGGATATCACGCCACTGACCACCTGAAACCGCCGGTTCCAGCGCGACAACGTGCGAAGGCGGGGGGGGTTGAAGTAGTAAGCCCAGCCCGCAGCGACCGGGACGTTGCGATCGCGTCCGAAGGCAGGTTCGAGCTTGCGAGAACCTGATCGCGAAGCGAGCCGCCAGGCGAGTTCGAAGCGATGCCAGCGATCGCCGCAGTGCCCGTTGAAGGAGGGCCGCCAAGGCCCGACGCCAAGGGCACTGCATTAGACACAGCGAGCCGCCAAGGCGAGTTCGGAGCGATGCCAGCGATCGCCGTGTTGCCCGCCGAAGGAGGGAGCGCCAGCGACCGACGCCAAGGGCAACACAATAAAAACAGCTCGGGCGGTGTCGACGGGGGCACGACAGCGCCCGAGCTTGAAGAGGACCATACAAGGTGAGGCGTTGGTCTCTCTAGCCGGGGTATGCCCTACTTGAGGCCGCTCCATACCTGGTTCGGGTGAAAAGGTGGCTGTCCGGTTCCTCGCCGGTGTCCGGGAGGTCGGTCTGGTCGGGCACGCCGGCGTGCGCGCCCCTCGGAGCGGTGGAGCCGTTGCCGCCGGTGGTGCGGGGGGCGCGCAGGACGGCCCAGACGGTGGTCGCGCCCTCTTCGTGGCGGACGCCCCAGCCTTCGGAGAGCGCCTCGACGATGCCGAGGCCGCGGCCTCCGAGTGAGGAGAGCGTGCCGGGGCCGCGGCGCGGTTCGGTCATGGCGCCGCCGTCGCTCACCTCAAGTTCGAGCAGGTCACCGCGGCGTAGCCAGCAGACCTTGACCTGCCCGGACGGGAGCGGACGTGCGTGCCGCAGTGCGTTGCTGATGAGCTCGCTCACGATCACACTGGCGTCGTCCACGATGGACTCGTAGACCCCCGAGGCGACCAGCTCCGAGCTGAGGCGCTTGCGCGCGACCGCGACGCTGGACGGTGCGTGTGGTAGCAGTACGACGCTCGACGCCCTCACCTCCCCGTGGATTCGCTTGCTCGGACGAGATTCGCCGCCGCCTGTTTGGTATGACCGAAATGCCCTGATGTTCCGGACCGGAAACCCGGGCGAGAGACTTCACCACCTGCACAACGAGTCACCGGTCGTCCGGTCACGGTGATCACCCCCGTCTGCGGCGTCGGAACGGAATCTCGTCACCAACGGCGACCAACAATGGATCTATCCAGCCAACGGCGGATTACTCCTCACGCGCGCGTTTCGTCCATCACACCCTGTCGTCACCGAACTTTCCCGCAAGAGGCCAGCCTGCCACCTGTCAGGAACGCGGAATGCGCCGGTCACAGCGTTCTCACCGACTCGCACCGGACCTCCTGTCGTCACGGTAAGTAACCATCATCCCGCCCTCCGCAGGACGAGACGCATGCATGTCCCCTTGGTCCCGGATGCCGGATCAGAGGTGGTCACGGCACCCGGTCGGACCTCTGGTTCACCCCTGGTTGAGATGGTCGTCACACTTGTGCCCACTTTGCGGGACATCGTGTGAAATGCATCACGGTTTGCCTGGGCGGCGTGGGCGGAGATCGTTCCGCCCTGCGCCTCGGTCAGCCGTTTCACGATGTAGAGGCCGAGCCCGATGCCGCCGAACCGGCGCCGGTCCCCCGCCTCCCCCTGGACGAAGCGCTCGAAGATCCGCTCGTGGTCGCCCGGCGCGATGCCGACGCCCTCGTCCACCACGGTGACCACCAGGTCGGAGCCCTCGGGGCGCGCCCGCACGCGGACCGTTCCGCCATCGGGGGAGTATTTGAAGGCGTTCTCCAGCAGCTGCCCGAGGACGATGTCGGTCGCCATCGCGTCGCCCCGCGCGAACGGCAGGTCCGCCGCGATCTCCAGCTCGACCTGGTGCAGCGGCGACAGCGACCGGAAGCCCGCCACCACCCCTTCCAGGACGCGGCGCAGGTCGAACGTCTCGATCGTCACGGGCAGCTCGTCCGCGCCGGCGCGGGAGCCGAGCAGCAGGTGCTCGACGAGCCGGCCGAGCGACTGGGCGCGCTCGGCGATCGTGGCGACGGCGGCGCGGCGGTCGGCGTCGGTGAGCTTGTCCCACCGGTTGACCAGCGTGGACGCGAAGCCCTGCACGACCGTGATCGGGGTGCGCAGCTCGTGGCTGGTCGTGGCGAGGAACAGGTCCTTGGCCTCTTCGAGCGCCTTGGCCTCCGAGACGTCCCGGAAGTCCAGGACCAGCTCGCCGGTCTCCTCGATCTCGGCGGCCAGGACGTTCAGCCAGATGCCCGACTCCAGCCGGAACGTCAGCATCTCGCCCAGCGCGGGCATGTCGAACGGCAGCGGGCGGCCGAGCGCGTCCTCCGGCGGGATGCCCGTCAGCGTGTGCGCGGCGGGGTTCCACTGCCGGACGACGAGGTCGTGGTCGAGCACGGCGATGCCGTCCGCGCTGGAGTCGATGACGGCGCGCTCGTGCGCGCGCTGCCGCACCACTTCCGCATACGCGACGGCGTTGCCGACCGCCACGCCGGCATGCCCTGCGAGCAGTTCCAGCAGTTCGAGCTCCATATGGCCGACCTTGCGGCCGGAGAACAGCGCGTACAGCGCTCCATACGGCTTGTTCTGGAGGTAGGACAGGCCGAGCGCGATCGTGTGCAGACCGGGCAGCTCGGACCAGATCAGGTCGCCGAGCCGCCGCTCGCCGGTCGCGAGCTTCACCGTCTTGCCCGAGCGCAGCAGCTCGCCGACCAGGCTGGAGCGCAGGTCGGCGGTCGTGCCGCGCATGTGCTCGGGCAGCCCGGTCATGCTGACCAGCCGCAGCCGGTCGCCCTCGATGCGCACGAAGCCGCCCGCGTCGGCGCCGGTCAGCTCGATGAGCGCGGTGGTGATCCGGTCGAGCACGACCGCGAGGTCGAGTTCGGCGTTGAGGTCGGCGACGATGTCGTTCAGCCGCCGGACGAGCCGCGCCCGCTCCGCCATGTGGTGCTGGACGATCTCGTCGTCCTCGACGGGGTGGTACACCCCCACCCAGCCGAGCGGCGCGCCGGTGGGGTCCTTCAGCAGGCTCGTGTCGATGCGGACATCGATGAGCCGCCCGTCCTGGTGGAAGCGCCGGGTCGCGATCGAGATCTGCCCGTTCTCGCCCTCCCCCGGCCGCCGCGTGAGCAGCCGCTCCTGGACGGCGTTGTGCTCGGCCTTCAACTCGTCCGGGACGATCGGCGGGACCCGTCCGACCATCTCCTTCGCGCTCCAGCCGAACATCCGCTCCGCCGCCGGATTCCACACCGTGACGCGGTGCCGCTGGTCGACGGCCACGATCGCGTCGGCGGCGCTCTCGATGACGGCTCGCGCGATCGGATCGTGGACGTGGTGATGCACGCCTGTCATCGTGCCACCGCACCCGGGTCCCGCGCCTGTCAACCAGTGCCGAAAAGTTCCCACAGCCAGCCAGGATCGGACGGAACAACGCCACTTCAGGGGGCTACCTGCGTCGAAATCCGCCGACGGTGGACTGGCGTGGCGTGCCCGTCAACGTCCGGTCCGCGCCACCTTACCGACCAGTAGTGCGGCGGCCGCGGCGACCAGGAACGACAGCAGGGAGGCGCTCATCCACGTCTGCGGCGTGAAGTTCAGGGCGTCGCGGACGTCCGTCCAGAACCCGGCCCAGTGACTCACGGTGCCCGGGTTGACCAACTGGTAGGCGACGACCCCGGCGACCCAGGCCGCGATCATGCCCCAGCGCGACGGCGCGGTCCGCGAGAGGTCCCAGGACCTGCCACGGCCGAGGAAGAAGTCGGCGGCGAGCACGCCGAGCAGCGGGACGAACACCGAGCCGATCAGCGAGAGGAAGCTCGAATAGTCCCCGATGTCCAGCACCAGCGCGAGCACGGTGATCCCGGCGCCGAGCGCGACCGACAGCACCCGCCGGTCGGCGCGCGGCACGAGGTTCTGGATCGACACGGCCGTCGAGTACACGTTCGCGAACGACTGGTCGGCCTCGCGCAGCACGAACACCGCGAAGAACAGCACGCCGAGCGACACGTTCAGGAACGGGTCGAAGACCTTGGTCGAATCGCCCGCGACCAGCGCCAACGCCAGCAGTCCGAGGACGTAGGCGATGATCTGCGTGACCGAGTAGCCCACGGACGCGGCGCCGAACGCCCCGCGCGCGCTCCGGGCGTGCCGCGTGTAGTCGGCCGCGACCGGGACCCAGGAGATGGACACGGCCAGCGCCGCGTCCGCGCCGATCCAGAACCCGCCCCAGGAGCCTTCCGTGAGGTCGGGCAGCGGCTCGCGGACGAGCTGGATGTAGAAGTAGACGAGGGCGATCATCACGGCCGCGGTCACATACCGGCGCAGCATCCGCACCGACCCGAGCGGCCAGATGGTCAGGACGGTGGTGATGGCTCCTGCGGCGATGACGTAGGACCAGCGCGGGACGCCGTCCCAGAGCGCGCGCGCCGCGTCCGCGATGACGATCAGCTCGAACGTCCCCCAGCCGACAAGCTGGGCGATGTTGAGGACGGTCGGAACGTAGGAGAGCCGCGCGCCGAAAAGCCCGCGCAGCAGCACCATCGCCGGTTGGCCGGTCCGCGCGCCCGGCGCGGCGGCGAGGCCGAGCATCAGCCCGCCGAGGACCGTGCCGACCGCCATCGCGACGATGCCCGCGACGATCGACAGCGTCGGCCTCCCGTCCGCGTCCGGCGCGAGCACGGTGTAGGCGCCGGAGAACGCGAAGAGGCTGACCCCGAGGTTGGCCCAGAAGGCGCTCTGGTCCCAGAAGCCGAGGACCTTCGGCGCGGGTTCGTCGAGCGTGTAGGGGACCTCGTCGCGAGGGGCCGCGCCGCGGGGACGGTCGTCCCCGGAACGCGCGTCAAGGGCGGACGTCATGGGGGCACACTCCCTACGCCGGCATTACCCGGACAGGTTCATGCGGTCGGCGACACCTCGTCGTCGCCCTCTCAGCCCGGCCTGGCCCGAGCTCCCGCGGATATTCGGTCAAACCGATCGTACAGCGCCCAAAGTCATCCTTCGAGGGCGGACAGCGGTCAGGCGCGGTCAGGCGCGGTCAGGCCACGTAGGGCGGCCCGTCGCCGCCGTTCTCCATCGGACGCCCCGCCTCGGCCCAGCGCTTCATGCCGCCGTCCACGTTCCTCGCCAGCCACCCCGCCTGGTTGAGCGCGACCGTGACCTGCGCCGACCGCCCCCCGGACCGGCACACCACGAAGACCTCCTGGTCGCGGGGGATCTCCGCGGCCCGATCGCTGAGCTGGCCCATGGGGATGTGGACGGCGGCGGGCGCGTGGCCCGCGTCCCACTCGTCCTGTTCCCGCACGTCCAGCAGGTAGCCGTCCTGCGGAACGTCAGCGGCGTCGACCGCCGGCACGTCGTCCCCGAAAATCATCACACCCCCATGGAACCGCGCGAGGCCCCGTCGCGTCGAATCACCTATGCGGTATCGGACGCTCCTAGTGACGACGCCCGGCCTCGCCATGATCCTCTCACTGGCGGCCTGCGGCGACGAACAGTCCTCCGGCAAACCCGCCGACCGGCCCTCGGGCGCGACCTCCGTCCAGCCCTCGACCGCTCCGGCGGACCACCTCACGATCCAGGTCAGGGCCTCGGCCGAGGCCCCCGCCAAGACCTGGACCCTCAACTGCGCGCCGCCCGGCGGCGACCACCCGAAGGCCGGCGCCGCGTGCGCCGAGCTCGCCAAGGCGAAACAGCCGTTCAAGCCCGTGCCCGAGGACCAGATGTGCACCCAGATCTACGGCGGTCCGGAGATCGCCACGGTCAAGGGCACCTGGCGTGGGCAGAAGATCGACACCAGGTTCACCCGCAAGGACGGCTGCCAGCTCCACCGCTGGACGAGCGTCGGCGCCCTGTTCGGCGACGTCCCGAAGGTGCGCTGACCCCGGCCGGCCAGGCCCGGCGGGTCACTTGAGCAGGCGGGACATCCTCCTGTCCGCCAGGGGCTTGCCGCCGGTCTGGCAGGTCGGGCAGTACTGGAGCGAGGAGTCGGCGAACGAGACCTCGCGGATCGTGTCGCCGCACACCGGGCATTTCTGACCGGTGCGGCCGTGGACGCGCAGCCCGGTCTTCTTCTCGCCCTTGAGGTCCTGGGCTTCGAGGCCGCGCGAGCGCTCGACGGCGTCCCGCAGGGTCGTGACGATCGCCTCGTGCAGGGTCGCGACGTCGTCCTCGGTCAGCGAGGACGCCATCTTGAACGGCGACATCCGCGCGACGTGCAGGACCTCGTCGGAGTAGGCGTTGCCGATCCCGGCGATCACCTTCTGGTCGCGCAGCAGGCCCTTGATCTGGGTGCGCTTGCCCGCGAGGATCGCGGCCAGCGCCTCGGCGGTGAACGCGCCGTCCAGCGGGTCGGGCCCGAGCGAGGCGACCCCCGGCACGTCGGACGGGTCGCGCACGGCGTACACGGCGAGGCCCTTCTTGGTGCCCGCCTCGGTGAGGTCGAAGCCGGAGCCGTCGTCGAGGTGCACGCGCAGGGCCAGCGGGTTCTTCCCGCCCGGCCGGACGGGACGCGCCGGGATCTCGTCCCGCCAGCGCAGCCAGCCCGCGCGGGCCAGGTGGATCACCAGGTGCACGCCGTCCACGTCGAGGTCGAGGAACTTACCGTGCCGGGAGACTCCCGTTATGGTCAGGCCGCCCAGCGCGGTCACCGGCGGGTCGTAGGTCTTCAGCGCGGAGATGGCGAGAACATCGACACGGGCGACGGCGTGTCCGACCGCCCGCTCCCGGAGGAAGCCGGCCAGCGCCTCCACCTCAGGCAACTCAGGCATGACCCCAGTATCGGCGAAGAATTCGTCCACAGGGCTGTGGAAGCCTGTGGAAAACCCTGTGCACAACTCCGGATCGCCCCGCGCGCGAGGCGATTCCGGGCGTCATACCTCTACGAATATCGACAAACCGGCTCAGGGGGCGGTGGCAGATCCGGCGGACAGGGTGTGGATAACTTCCGGGTCACGACCCGCCGGAGGGGCTCGCGGAGGGTGTGACCCGGATCTCGAAATAACCCCTAGGGGGTACGGGTTGTGCCGGGTGTCCGGTTATGGCAGCATGAGGCCCACGAGATACCCCCCAGGGGTAAAAAGAGAGGACGCGAGATGAGCACCGCCACCTACACCGTCGCCGGAATGACCTGCGGCCACTGCGTCAGCTCGGTCACCGAGGAGGTCGAGCGGCTCACCGGCGTCACCGGCGTCGACGTGGACCTGAAGACCGGCAAGGTGACCGTCACCAGCGAAGGCCCCCTGGACGACGCCCTGATCGAGGGCGCCGTCGAGGAGGCCGGTTACGAACTCAGGCGCTGAGCGCGGGCAACGGGGACAACGGAGCGAAACGATGAACACAGCGACCAAGCTGGGCGTGTACGCACTGGGCCTGGCGGTCGTCTTCGGCGGCACCACCGGGATCGGCAAGATCGCCGGCCCGGTGGGAGCCACCGCGGACACGGGGCAGGGCGGGCACGGCGGCCACGGCGGCGATACCGGTACCCCGGTACCGGGCGGCCTCCAGATCTCACAGGGCGGCTACACGCTCGTCCCGAGGCGGACGACGTTCAACCCGGGGGAGCTGACCGACTTCCGATTCACGATCAACGGGCCCGACGGCAGGCCGGTCACCGGGTTCAAGCCGCTGCACGGCAAGCGGCTGCACCTGATCATCGCGCGCCGCGACCTGTCGGGCTTCCAGCACCTGCACCCGACCGAGGTCGGCGGCGGGGTCTGGGCGATCGCCATCGTGCTGCCGAAGGCGGGGACGTACCGGTTCTTCACCGACGTCCAGCCGGAGGGCGCGAAGGAGCAGCTCACGCTCGGCACCGACATCTTCGCCGACGGCCGGTCCGAGTACACGCCGCTGCCGAGGCAGGAGCCGGTCTCCCAGGTCGTGGACGGTTACGAGGTCACGCTCGCCGGGCAACTGGTTCCGGGCAAGAGCAGCAAGCTGACGCTCTCCGTCCGCAGGAACGGTGAACCCGTCACGAACCTGGAGGAGTACCTGGAGGCGTACGGGCACCTGGTCGCGCTGCGCCAGGGCGACCTCGCCTACCTCCACGTCCACCCGGACGGGGACCCGGGTGACGGCAAGACCAAGCCGGGCCCCGACATCACGTTCTACGCCGAGGCGCCGAGCGCGGGGGCCTACCGCCTCTACCTGGACTTCCAGCATGAGGGCAAGGTCCGCACGGCGGAGTTCACCGTGCAGGCCGCCACGTCCGGGGGGCCTGTGCAGCAGGCGCCCGAAGAGGGCCACAGCCACTCGCACTGACGTCCGACGGGGAAGGAGAAGGAGGAGCGATGACGACCGACGCGGAGTCCGGGCGGATCGAGCTGGCGATCGGCGGCATGACGTGCGCGTCGTGCGCCGCCCGCATCGAGAAGCGCCTCAACAGGATCGAGGGCGTGACCGCCTCGGTCAACTACGCCACCGAGAAGGCCCGGGTGGAGTTCCCCGAGGGGGTGTCTCCGCAGGAGCTGATCGCCTCGGTCGAGAAGGCCGGCTACACCGCCGAGCTGCCCCCGCCGCCGAGGCCCGCCGAGGGCCCCGGCGAGGAGGAGCCGCGCGACGACGGGCTGCGCGTGCTCCGGGAGCGGCTGCTCACGGCGATCGCGCTGTCGGTGCCGGTCATCGCGATGGCGATGGTCCCGGCGCTCCAGTTCGACAACTGGCAGTGGCTCTCGCTGACGCTGGCCTCGCCCGTCGTCGCCTACGCCGGCTGGCCGTTCCACAAGGCGGCGTTCACCAACCTGCGGCACGGCGCCGCGACCATGGACACGCTCGTGTCCGTCGGCACGCTCGCCGCGTACGGCTGGTCGGTGTGGGCGCTGTTCTTCGGGATGGCGGGCGAGCCCGGCATGCGGCACGGCTTCGAGTTCTCCATGACCCGGTCGGACGGGTCGATGAACATCTACCTGGAGGCCGCGTCCGGCGTCATCGCGTTCATCCTGGCCGGCCGCTACTTCGAGGCCCGCTCCAAGCGCCGCGCGGGCGCCGCGCTGAGGGCGCTGCTGGAACTCGGCGCCAAGGAGGTGTCGGTCGTCCGCGACGGTTCGCGTGAGGAGCGGATCCCGGTCGAGCAGCTCGCGGTGGGCGATGTGTTCGTCGTCCGTCCCGGCGAGAAGATCGCCACCGACGGGACGGTCGAGGAGGGCTCGTCCGCGGTGGACGCCTCGCTGCTGACCGGCGAGTCCGTCCCGGTGGAGGTCGGGCCGGGCGACACGGTCGCGGGCGCGACCGTGAACGCCGGCGGGCGCCTGCTGGTGCGGGCGACCCGCGTCGGATCCGACACCCAGCTCGCCCAGATGGCGCGGCTGGTGGAGGACGCGCAGACCGGGAAGGCGCAGGTCCAGCGGCTCGCCGACCGGATCTCGGGGATCTTCGTCCCGGTCGTCATCGCGCTCGCCATCGCCACCCTCGGCTTCTGGCTCGGTACCGGCAACGGCCTCGCCGGCGCCTTCACCGCCGCCGTCGCCGTGCTGATCATCGCGTGCCCGTGCGCGCTCGGCCTCGCCACCCCGACCGCCCTCATGGTCGGGACCGGACGCGGCGCGCAGCTCGGCATCCTGATCAAGGGGCCCGAGGTGCTGGAGTCGACCCGCGCGATCGACACGGTCGTGCTCGACAAGACCGGAACCGTCACCACCGGCAAGATGGCGCTGGTCGAGGTCGTCACCGCCGACGGTGTGGAGGAGACCGACGTCCTGCGGCTGGCGGGCGCGCTGGAGGAGGCGTCCGAGCACCCGATCGCGCAGGCCATCGCGAAGGGCGCCCGGGACCGCGCCGGCACGCTCGGCACCGTCGAGGACTTCGCGAACGTCGAGGGGCTCGGCGTCCAGGGGATCGTGGACGGGCACGGCGTGCTCGTCGGCCGCCCGCAACTGCTCGCCGAGTGGTCGCAGGAGCTGCCGCCGTCCCTGGCGGCGGCGATGGAGTCGGCGCAGGCCCTCGGCCACACCGCCGTGGCGGTCGGCTGGGACGGCGAGGCCCGCGCGGTCGTCACGGTCGCCGACCAGGTCAAGCCGACCTCGGCCGAGGCCATCGAGCGGCTGCGCTCGCTCGGGCTGCGTCCCGTCCTGCTGACCGGCGACAACGCCACCGTCGCCCGGACGGTCGCGGACACCGTCGGCATCGAGGAGGTCATCGCCGACGTCCTCCCGCAGGACAAGGTCGACGTCGTCAAGCGCCTCCAGTCCGAAGGGCGGACGGTCGCGATGGTCGGCGACGGCGTCAACGACGCCGCCGCGCTCGCCCAGGCCGACCTCGGCCTCGCGATGGGCACCGGCACGGACGTCGCGATCGAGGCGTCCGACCTGACCCTCGTCCGCGGCGACCTGCGCGCCGCCGCCGACGCGATCCGGCTGTCCCGCCGCACGCTCCGCACGATCAAGGGGAACCTGTTCTGGGCCTTCGCCTACAACGTGGCGGCCCTGCCGCTGGCGGCGTCCGGCCTGCTCAACCCCATGATCGCGGGCGGCGCGATGGCGTTCTCCTCGGTGTTCGTGGTCAGCAACAGCCTCCGCCTCCGCGGCTTCAAGGCCCTGGCGGACACGACCCCCGACACGGCGGCGACGTCCCTCACCACACCTCGCAAGGAAGTCCCGGCGACCCACTGATCCCGGAGGGCGGCGAGCCGCACCACCCGCGCCCCGCCGCCCTCCCCCGGCGCCCCGAACCCCACCCGGGTATCGGGGCGCCCCTGTGTTCGGACCCCTCCACCGCCCTCGGTGTGTCTTGCCTCGTGGGCCCCGGGCCGGTCGCGGCGGCGATGCGGGGCCGGTCGGGTGTCAGTTCCGGGGGCCAGGCAGTGCGTGCCTGATCGGGCTGGCGTTGCGTGCCCGGCGGGTGTTTGACCTCGGACGGTGAAACTCGGGGGGCGAACCTCGCAAAGCGCGCGGTCGCTGGTGGGGGCCCCGCGCTAACGTTTTCCGGGTGTTCCTGGCAACCTGGTAGGAACTCGCGCCGTCTCATAACGGGTGAGGCCGAAGGGAGCAAGCGCACGATGAGGATCGCCGACGAGCTTCTCCTGCTGGCCATTCATCCGGCCGGCGGACGGCCCGTCATCGGCGCCGCGAAGCTCGACCTCGCGTTGTCCGGCGCGATCCTCGCCGAACTCGTCCTCTCCGGGCGCGCCTACCTGGAGGGCGGACACGTCCGGCCGCGCCCCCCGGGCGCCGCGGACGTCACGCCCGGCGCCGTCACCGGCAGGTCGCTCGCGCGGGACCCCGAGCTGGACGAGGCGCTCGCGCGCATCGCCCGGTCGCCCGGTGTCGCGACCGACCGGTGGGTGGCCGTGCTGAGCGGCGCGGCGCTGCTGCTCAGGCTGCGCAACGGCCTGATCGGACAGGGCATCCTCGCCGAGGAGGAGCAGTGGATCCTCGGCGTCCTGCGCTCCAGCAGCCACCCCGAGCTGAACCCCCTGCCCCGGCGGGAGATCGTCGCGCGCCTGGACGCGGCCCTCGCGAGCGCGCCGCTGGACGGCATCGCCCCCGACCCCCGGACGGCGATGCTGCTGGAGATCGCGCACGCGTGCGACCTCGCCCGCATCCTGTTCTCCGCAGTCCCCGACCTGGACGGACGCGTCGCCGCCGTCACGGCGGGGGGCTGGGCGGGCCCCGCCGTCGCCAGGGCGATCGCCCGCAAGCAGGCGGCCGTGTCCGTTCCGATCCCGGCGCAGGACGGTTCGTCCGGCGGCTCGCCCACCTGAGCGCGGCCTCCCTTCGCGGTCAGCCCCGGTGTGCGGGTCGCTCCAGCTCGTATTCGACCTCACCGTGCTCGGTGCCGGGAAGGGGGTCGTCGAACTGTGGATAGAACGTCCGGACGTACCGGAGGCCCGCCTTCTCCATCACGCGGCGGGACGCGAGGTTGACCGCCATCGTCTGGGCCCACACCCGGCGCACGCCGAGGTCGGCGAACCCCTTGCCGATCAGCGCCCGCGCCCCCTCGGTGGCGTATCCCCGGCCCCAGACCGAGGACTTGAGCCGGTAGCCGAGCTCCACGTCGGCGGCGTCGCCGCCGTCCGGAGGCTGGAGGGCGAGCCAGCCCACGAACTCGCCCGTCGATCGCTCGTGCGCGGCCCAGCGTCCGGTCGGTCCCCGGGCGTAGTCGCGCAGGATCCCGGGCAGGACGTCGTTCTCGATCTCCTCGCGCGGGGTCGGCCCGCCGGTGAGGAAGCGCATCACCTCGGGATCGCCGTCCAGCCGGACCAGGTGGTCCGCGTCCGCCTCGGTGAACCGCCGCAGCAGCAGGCGGTTCGTCTCCAGGAACACCTCCACCGGCAAGCCTTCCGACGAGGAACGTCATCCGCCGTCATTGTGCGCGCGGCCTCCACGACCGGCCAAAAGGATTTGGCGTCATCACGCCTTGAACGAGATCCATACGTCGGGCGGCAGGTCGGGACGGGACGGCACCGCCCTGCGCTCCTCCGTCCAGGCGCCGGGGGCGATCGCGGCCGCGACGCGGCGCCAGAACCGGACGGCGGTCAGGTTGTCGTCCTGGAAGGCGATCTCCCAAGGGCCCGGATGCCGGGCCACCACCTCCTGGACCCCGCGCAGCCCGAACCCGCTCCGGCGCGCTCCCCGCACCACGAAGAACGAGTTCAGCACCCGCCCCTGGCCGGTGAGCCCCCGGACGAGGGCGAACCCGACCGGCCGATCTCCGCTCGCCAGCAGGTAGGCGGCCCAGTCGGCGTCCTCCAGCGCGGACCGGAGCCGCTCGCTCCGGAACGTCCCGTCCGGGAAGGGCAGCACCTCGCGGAACTGCGACATGTCGTGCTGGAACATCAGCCACAGGCGCTCCAGGACGGGACGGTCGTCGGCCCCGGCCGGCCGAACAGACAGATCGGACATGAGAATCCTTCGCATGGGGGGGCACCGCGAACCCGCTCGGAGCGACGCGTACGAGGGGCCCCGGAACGCGAAAAAGCCTCCCCGCCGGCTACGGCTAGGAGGCTCGCTGAACGACAAGATCATAACATCCGGCGGCATCGGCGGGGCCTGTGCTCGCGGGTGGTCGAGGTCGCCGCGCCGCACGGACCCGCGCCTCGTCGTCGCGGCAGCCGTCGGCAGGGCGCACGCGACGTTTGAGGGACGCCGTCGTGCCTGGTCACCGACGAGGCGCCGCGCATCACACGCGGACGGTCGTCGCAGGCCCTCGCCGGCGCGCTCGGCACCGCGACGGCCTTCGGCACGCCGCCGGGGGACTACGGCACGAGGTCGGCGTGGGCTCGCGCACGCCGCCTCACCCAGGTTCGCGCGGACCTAGTGGACGGCGAACATCCCGCGCAGGCCCGTGACCAGCGACCCCAGACAGGGGTCGGCCGCGGCGTCGTCAAGGGCGTCCGCCAGCTCCTGGCGGTAGGTCGGGGCGGCCCGCTCCTGGAGGGCGCGGCCCTCCTCGGTGATGATGGTGTAGACGCCGCGCCGGTCCTTCGGACACATGTCGCGCCTGGTCAGACCGGCCGACTCCAGCCGGGCGACGAGGCGGCTGACCGAGCTCTGGTTGAGGCCGATCAGGTCGGCGAGCTCCTGCATCCGCAGTTCGCCCTCGCCCGAGTGCGCCAGCCGGCACAGCGCGCGGAACTCCGACAGTCCGATGCCGTGCCCGCGTTGCAGCGCCTTGGCCAGCCGGTGCTCGACCCTGCCGAACAGGGTGACCACCTCGTTCCAGACCCGGTCCTCTATCTCGACATCCGCTGCGCTCATCACGCCACCTCGGCTTTCCGTTGACAGCACTGTACATGCGGTGCAAATATCTGCATGCACATACATTACATGTAGGCACATGCAAACGGAGGCGCACGATGACCAGTCCGCTGTTGCTCCCCTACGAAGGCCCGCACCTGACGCTCCGCAACCGCATCGCGATGGCGCCGATGACCCGAGGACGGGCGGACGACGTCACCGGCGTCCCGAATCCGCTGACCGCCCGGTACTACGTGCAGCGCGCGGGCGCCGGGCTGATCGTCAGCGAGGGGATCTGGGCGGACCCGCTCGGCAAGTCCGGCCCCGGCGTCCCGGGCCTGGTCACGGACGCGCAGGTCGCGGGCTGGCGGGAGGTCACCGACGCGGTGCACGCGGCAGGCGGGACGATCTTCGCTCAGCTCTGGCACGTCGGACGGCTGACGCATCCGATCACGCTCCCGGACGGCGCCGCGCCGGTCGCCCCGTCCGCCGTGCGGATCGAGTCGCAGCAGGTCTTCACCGCCCGGGGCGACGTCGACCATGTCACGCCGCGCGCGCTGACGACGGCGGAGGCCGAGGGGGTGATCGCCGCGTTCGCCGCCGAGGCGCGCAACGCGATCAGGGCGGGGTTCGACGGGGTGGAGATCCACGGCGCGAACGGCTACCTCATCCAGCAGTTCCTCGCGGAGAACACCAACCTGCGCACCGACCGGTTCGGCGGCTCGCGCGAGGGCCGGATCCGCTTCGCGCTGGACGTGGTGGAGGCCGTCACCGCCGAGGTCGGGCCGGAACGGGTCGGGCTGCGGATCTCGCCCGACAACCCGGAGAACGAGATCGCCGAGCGGGACCCGCGCGGCACCTACCGGGCGCTCGTCGACGCGCTCGACCCGCTCGGCCTGGCCTACCTGCACGTCATCGAGCGCGGCGCCTACCAGGCGCTCGCCGATCTGCGTCCGCGCTGGTCGGGCACGCTGATCGGCAACTACAACGGCCCGGAGGCGACCGGGCAGGGCGCGGGCGAGGAGGCGCTCGCGGCGGGCCTCGCGGACGTCTTCTCGTTCGGACGGCTGTTCCTGTCCAACCCCGACCTGCCGTCCCGGTTCGCGACCGGCGCGCCGCTGGCCCCCTTCGACCCGGCGACCGTCTACGGCGGGGGCGCCGAGGGGTACGTCGACTACCCCGAGGCGCCCGTGCCCGCCATCAGATAGGGACGTCCCAGAAGGCGATCTCGTGGCGCATGCCCTCCAGGAACAGGGACTCGGCGCGGGCGGGGTCGGCGCCGGACTCGTCGATCATCTGCGCGACGCGCCGGGTCAGCTCGGCGAAGCCGGGGTCGGCGTAGGTGTCGACCCAGCGCCGGTAGCGCGGCTCGGCCGGCGGATCCTCGGCGAGCCGGGCCCCGAGCGTCGAGTAGCCCCACATGCAGGGGTAGAGCGCGGCGAGGCCCTCGGCGTAGGAGGCGGCGCCGTCCAGGAGGAACGCGGTGTAGGCGGCGCACGCGGGGCCCTTCTTCGCGCCGTCCAGGTCGGCGCCGAACCCGGCGGACAGCGAGCGGTGCAGGTCCAGTTCGTCATGGAATGTCGCGTGCGCGAGATCGACGAGGTCGCCGAGGTGCTCGTCGGGCGCCTGCCAGGCGAGCCGGGAGAACACCCGGACGTAGTCGTGCAGGAAGAGGTAGTCCTGTTCCAGCCACGACCGGAACACCGCCTCGGGGAGATCCCCCCGGGCGATCCCGGCGACGGTCGGGTGCCCGAGTTGCTCCTCGACCAGCGGACGGCCGAGTTCTTCCAGGTGGGACGCGAGACTCATGCCGAAAAGTCTGGCAGACGACGTGAGCCCCGCCAGGGTGGCCCGGCGGGGCTCCGTCGTACGTAGGCCGGTGTGTGGGTCGCCTCTCGGCGAAAGGCACAACACGGCTCCAGCCGAACGGTATTCCGTGAAGGCGATAGGTGAGGCCCGGGGACACCAGGCACACCGGCTTGTTCTGTGTAACCGACGGCTCACCGGGATTGTTCCCCGGGCCTCAGCGCGCCGCCGGGACGTCCGGAACGTCGGCGAACGTGCCCGTGCGCCGGATGGTGTGCCAGCGGAGCCCCGCCCCCAGCACGGCGGTCACCACCGACTGCACGACGACGAGGTACATGAGCTGCCGGTAGACGACCTGCTGGAGCGGCAGGACCCACAGCGGGCGCAGCCGCTCGCCGTCCAGCCAGAGCGCGTAGGCGCCGGCGGCGGTCTGGGCGGCGGCGAAGGCCGTCCACATCAGCAGGGGCGCGGACGGGTCGAGGAAGGCCAGCCCGTACAGCACGAACAGGTCGACGGCGGGCGCGAACAGCGGTGTGAGCACCTGGAACACGAGCAGGTAGGGGAGGCAGCGGCGGCCGAACCGTCCCGATCCGCCGCGTTCGACGACCGAGCGGCGGTGCTTCCACATCGCCTGCATGGTGCCGTAGCACCACCGGTAGCGCTGCCGCCAGAGCTGCCGCAGCGAGGACGGCGCCTCCGTCCAGGCGAGCGCCTTCTCCTCGTAGACGACGCGGAGGCCGGTGCGGCAGATGGCCATGGTGAGGTCGGTGTCCTCGGCGAGCGTGTCGCCCGGGACGCCGCCCACCCGCGCGAGCACCGACGCGCGGAACGCGCCGATCGCGCCCGGCACGGTCGGCATGCAGCGCAGGACGTCGAACATCCGGCGGTCGAGGTTGAAGCCGATCACGTACTCGATGTGCTGCCAGCGGCCGATGATCCCGCCCCGGTTGGCGACCTTGGTGTTGCCGCTGACCGCGCCGACGCCCGGGTCGGCCAGCGGCGCGACGAGGTGCCGGAGGGTGTCGCGCTGGAACACCGTGTCGCCGTCCACCAGGACGAGCGTCTGCGTCGCCGCCGCCGCGACGCCCGCGTTGAGCGCGCTCGGCTTGCCGCCGTTGGCCTTCCGGATCAGCCTGACCTGCGGCAGCGCCAGGGATGTGACGATCTCGGACGTGCGGTCGGACGACCCGTCGTCCACCACGATCACCTCGACCGTCCCGGGATAGTCGGTGTCGACCAGCGACCTGACCGTCGCCGCGATCCCGGCCTCCTCGTTGTATGCGGGGACGATCACTGAAACAGGCGGAAACGGATCGGGCGGCAGGCCGGCCGGAGCGGGCGCGCCGGCGGACCGCGGACGGCGGCGCGACCGGCCGCGCGTCCGGCGGGTGTGGACGTGCGCGAAGACCAGCAGCATCGCGAGCCGCGCCGCGTACAGGACGCCGGTCGCCCCGAACAGCAGGGCCAGCGTCCCCGTCAGGTTGGACGCGGCGCGCTGCGCGGTGACGAGCGTCCAGCCGACGGCCTTCTCCCGAGCGGGCACCGGGACCTCGGCGGACGGCATCGCCAGCGCGCCGGTCAGCGTCGTGAACCGGTAGCCGCGGGGGGCGAGCCGGTCGATGATCTGTTCCAGGGCCGCGACCGTCTCGGTCCGGTCGCCGCCCGAGTCGTGCAGCATCACGACCGCGCCCTCGCCGCGCCGCTCCGCCGCCAGCGCCGACTCGACGATCTTCGCGGTGCCGGGACGCGCCCAGTCCTCGGTGTCGCGGTCGGTCAGCACGACGACGTACCCGTCCTCGCCCGCCCGCCGCGCCGCGCGCCATTCGGCGTCGCTCAGCCCGTCCGGGACGGACGAGTACGGCATGCGCATCAGTCTCGTGTGGACGCCCGCCGCGCCCGCCAGTGCCCGCTGGGTGAGGTCCAGTTCCAGCCCGTTCCGCCAGGCGGGCGCGGAAGCCATGTCCAGGTGCGTGTAGGTGTGCGAGCCGATCTCGTGGCCCTCGCGCAGGATGCGGCGGGTCAGCCCGGGGTGCTCCGCGACGTGGGCGCCGATGGTGAAGAACGTGGCCCGCGCGCCGCGCCGCCGCAGCACCTCCAGGACGCGGGGCGTCCAGCGGGGGTCGGGCCCGTCGTCGAAGGTCAGCGCGATCGTCTTGGACGGCATGCGGAGGCTGCGCGGCGTTCCGTCCGCGAGGCTGAGCACCGGGCCGCCGCCGGTGACCGCGGCCGGGGCCCGGCCCGGCCGCTCCTCGTGCGGCGCCTCGCCGACCGCGCCGTGCGCGAACCCGTCCAGCAGCAGGAGGACGGTCAGCGCCAGCCCGCCGAGCAGGAGCAGCACCCAGTGTCCCCGCGGCTCCCTCGGCGGCCACGGGCGCCCGGCCCTCAGCGCGGCTTCCTCGTGTGGCCCCGACCGGGCGGGAGCGTGGGCGTGGGCGTGCTTCCGGGGTGGTCCACGGTCGCGGTCACGGACGGGACCGGCGCCGGGGTCGAGGCCGCCGGTTTCGGCCGTGTCGGGACGGGCGTGGACGGCGCCGGACCCGCGACGCGGGGAGGCACGGCCACGGGCACGCGGCCCGGCTTCCGCGCCCGGTCCCCGGTCCTGTGCCGCGCTTTGGCGGGTCGTTTCGGTGCCGTGTTCGCATCCGCCGAGGGGCGGTGGGACGGGGCGTCCCACCTGGTCAGCGGCACGTCAGCGCCCGTCGCGACACCGGCCCCGAGCGCGCCGAGGAACAGCACGAGCAGGGCCCCGGTCACCATCCCGGCCCGCCGGGCGAGGCGCCGCCGCCGTCCGCTCGGATCCGCGAACACCGGGGCGACGAGCGCGGCGCCGGATTCCGGACGGCCGTCACCGGAGGATGGTTCGTCCAATACGGGACGTCGCGTCGAGGCGTCGCTGATCATTTTGTTCCATTACTTCGCGGGGCGAGGGGAACGTCCCTTGCGCTCCGCGCCGGCACGTTCACAACTTCAGCGCCACACGCGCCTTTTGTGTCACACCGCCCTGGAAATCCCTGCACAATGACCTGGGTGACGAAGGCGGAGGTACGGGCGGAACATGCGGTGAAGGAGGACGAACTCGGGCGTGCGCTGCGGGCCGCGCAGAAGGGCGACGAGGCGTCCTTCCGCCTCCTCTATCGCGACGTCCAACCCCGGCTGCTGCGCTTCGCGGGCGCGCTGGTCGGCGGCGACGCCGAGGACGTGACGTCCGAGGCGTGGCTCCAGATCTCCCGCGACCTGCCGAGCTTCCGCGGCGACCTCGACGGCTTCCGCGGCTGGACCGCGACGATCACCCGGCACCGCGCCCTGGACCATCTGCGCCGCCGGTCCCGCCGTCCGGCGACCGAGCTGCCCGTCGAGGAGCTGGTCGCGCTCGCGGCGGAGGGCGACACCGAGTCGATCGCCCTGGACGGCATCGCGACCGGCGACGCGCTGCGCCTCATCACCGAGCTGCCCCGCGACCAGGCCGAGGCGGTGCTGCTGCGCGTGGTGATGGGCCTGGACGCCAAGTCCGCGGGCCGGGTCCTCGGCAAACGGGCCGGCGCGGTCCGCACCGCCTCGTATCGTGGGTTGCGACGGCTCGCCGAGCGGCTGGCCTCCGCGGCACCCGATGTCTCCCCGGCCGACAGCTCCCCGCCGGAAACAGGACCGCCTGAGACGGCCCCACAGGAAACAGCCCCACCGGAGTCCGCCGACCCGACGACGGCGCGGCAGGAGGCAGCGGAACCGCCGCAGGACGCCCTCCCCGCACACCGTGGTGACATAACCGGCGGTCCCGGCGCTGAAGGGGTGAGATGAACGACCACCACAGGTCCGGTGGGCTCGATCCGAGCACCGCCGAGCACCTGCTCGACACCGCCGCGCGCACCGCCGCCGGTCGCCCGCCCGCCGCCGAGTCCCCGCCGAAGGACGACGTCGCCCGCCTGCGGGAGGTCCTGGCCGCCGCGGGGGCCCCCGCACGTCCGGACGAACTCGCGGGCGAGGACGCGGCCGTCGCGGCGTTCGCCGCGGCCTGCGCGCCCCACCCGTCCTGGTGGGCCAGGACGGTGCGCGTCGCCGGCGCCCACCTGCGCCGGCTGGCCATGCTGCCCCGGATCGTACTGCTCAAGATCTTCGTGGGCGCCGCGATCCTGGTCGCGACCGGCGGGGTCGCCGTCGCCGCCGGGACCGGGCACCTCCCCGGGCAGGACCCGACCCCCGCCCCCACGCACCGCTCCCCGAAGGTGCCCATCGAGGAGACGGACCGCCCGCCGACGCCGAGCGGGTCCCTCGGGCCGAAGGCCCCGGCGCCCACGCCGTCCAAGAAGGCCGAGCAGCACAACGGCAAGGCCAAGGGCAGGTCCGAGCAGGACGGCAAGGGCCATCCCGAGAAGCAGGGCGGGCCCGAGAAGACGACACAGGAGAACCCGGGCGAGGGCCACGGCCAAGGGCCGGAGAACAACACCGACAAAGGGGCCGGCAACGGCGAAGGCCACGGGAACGGAAACGGGAACGGCACCGGAAACGGGAACGGGAACGGGAACGGGAACGGGAAGGGCAAGGGGCACGGTCACGGCCGGGGGAACGGCGGTGGGAACAACGGCGGGAACGGAGGCGGCCAGGAGTACGGCGGCCCCGGCCCCGGCTCCGGTTCCGGTTCCGCCCCGAACCCCGGTTCCGCCCCGAACCCCGGTTCCGCCCCGAACCCCGGTTCCGGGCACCCCGGGGGACACAAGCCCGCGCTAGCCGGTTAGACCGCGACCTCGTCGGCGTGCCGGACGACGTGGTCCACGAAGCCGTACTCGCGCGCCTCCTCGGCCGTGAACCAGCGGTCGCGGTCGGAGTCGGCCGCGATGCGCTCGACCGGCTGCCCGGTGTGGAAGGCGACCCGCTTCTGGAACACGTTCTTCGTGAACAGCATGTTCTCGGCCTGGATCTTGATGTCGGACGCGGTGCCGCCGATCCCGCCGGACGGCTGGTGCATCAGGATCCGCGCGTGCGGCAGCGCGTACCGCTTGCCCGGCGCGCCCGCGCACAGCAGGAACTGACCCATCGACGCGGTGAACCCCAGCGACAGCGTCGCCACGTCGTTCGGAACGAACTGCATCACGTCGTAGATCGCCATTCCGGCGGTCACGGAACCGCCGGGCGAGTTGATGTAGAGGTGGATGTCGCGCGCGCGGTCCTCGGCGGCCAGCAGCAGCATCTCGCCGCAGATCCGGTTCGCGATCGCGTCGTCCACCTCCTGGCCGAGGACGATGATGCGCTGCCGCAGCAGCCGCTGGAAGACGTGCTCGCCGCCGAGCGCGGACATCTCGTCGGCCTTGGCGGTCGGGCCGAGGGCGCTCCGGTCGAAGGCGGCGGGGAGGAGATCGGTCGGAACGAAATCGGTCGTGTGAACGGACATGCCCCCAGGGAATCCGCATGTCAGGAGGTATGTCCAACAACACTTTCCGGCGCTTCCACAACCCCGGGTTGTTAATCTGGGAGGTGTGGAGGCCGACCTGCCGGGCATGCGCGCGTTCGTGGCCGCCGCCGAGGAACTGCACTTCGGACGGGCGGCCGCGCGGCTCTTCCTGACCCAGCAGGCGCTCTCCAAGCGCGTCCGCCGCCTTGAGGCCGCGCTCGGCGCGCCGCTGTTCGACCGCACGACCCGCTCCGTCGAGCTGACCTCCGCCGGATACCGGCTGCTGCCCCTGGCCCGTGAGACGCTGGCCTCCTTCGACGCGGCGGTGGATTCCGTCCGGGGCGTTTCCGTCCCCTTGCGCATCGACGTCTATCACGAGCGTTTCACGCCGATGGAGGTCATTCGCGAGGCCATCGCGCCCTTTCCGGACCTCACCGTGGAGCCGAGCATGCGGCAGGGTCTGGCCGCCGCCGTCCCCGCCCTTCTCCGCCGCGAGATCGACGCCGCCTTCGGCTACGCGAACGACCTCGGCCGCCCCTGGCCGGACGAGTTGAACCGCCGCCTGTTCTCACTCGTCCCGCTCCACGCGTTCGTCTCCGAGGACCACCCGCTGGCCTCCCGGCGCACGCTCGCGATGGCCGAACTCGCGTCCGCCGGACTGGTGATGCCCGACCCGGCGGGCGCGACCGAATGGGGGGCGTATCTGACGCGCTTCACGTCCGAGTTCGGCATCCCGCTCCGCTTCTCCGAGCCCGCGATCGGCATTCTCAGCTACCGGCAGCTGATGGACCGGGAACGGCGGGCCGTCACCGTGGGCGAGGAGGGGATGACGCTGCCGTCGGAGGACGGGGTCCGGCGGCTCCCCATCGTCGATCCCGTCCCGCTGTTCCCCTGGTCGGTCGTCTGGCACCGCCGGAACCACGACCCGAAACTCCGCCGGCTTCTCGCCCTGCTCCAGCCGCCGCCCCCGCCGGACGACCAGCACCGCTGGCTGCCCGAATAGCGCGGTGTTCAGCCGGGCCGCGTGTCCATCATCTCCCGGGTGATCGCCCACCGCTCGTGGTCCATCCATTTACCCCGGATGCAGATGAAAGCCGGAGAATACCCTTCCTTCCGGAACCGCAATCTCCTGACCAGTTTCAGTGACGGGATGTTCCCGGGTTGGATGTCGGCCTCCAGGCGGTGCAGGCCGAGATCGGTGAAGGCGTAGTCGAGCAGCAGGTCGACGCCCTCGGTCATGTACCCCGAACCGGCGCTCGGGGCGAAGGCGCCGTACCCGATCAGGCCGCGCTGGTAGGCGCCCCTGACGATCTCGTTGAGGTTGGCGAACCCGACCATGCTGCGGCGTTTCGCGAGGCAGATGACGAATCCGTCGGCCGAGTGCCGGTCGAAACGTGAGACGTAGTCGTCGAACTCGTCCGGCGTGGTGGGCAGGACGATCCAGCGGCGGTGCAGGGCACGGCTCGACTCGACCAGCCCGAGGAACTCCTCCCGGTCGTGCTTCGTGATACGGCGAAGCGCGACCCTGCGCCCCTGGCGCAGGAACTCGGCATTCGTCTCCACCCGCACACCACGAACATACACCTGCGACCGTTTCCGCCCGGCGCGGTAATGCGCCCGATAACGGCCATCCTGGCGTTTTGTCCAATGCCTCCGGTGCAGCGCGCAACGGATGATGCCGGAGGGTCGCGACCGCCCAGGGTCGAACTCCCGCGCCCGCCCCCGCCCCGAGGCCCGCGGCCGGCGCTTGACCTCAAGCATTGATGAGGTTTCAGAGTGGGGCCGGTAGGGCGGCCCAGTCGGATGACGGATTCCGGCAGCGGTCGATCTTCGTAGCTTCGATCCCGTTGGCCCCGTTTCGAGGAGTGGGAACATGACCGAGAATCCGCTGCGAGTCGCGATCATCATCGCCAGCACCCGGGAGGGGCGTTTCGCGCCGACGGTCGGCACCTGGTTCGCCGGGGTGGCCGCCGAGCGCGACGACATGACCCTTGAGGTGCTGGACGTGGCGGACACGCCACCCCCCTCGGCGTTCGGCGCCGCCGCGCCCGGGAGGTTCGGCGAGGTGTCGGCGAAGCTGGCCGAGGCCGACGCCTACGTGGTCGTGACCTGCGAGTACAACCACAGTTTCCCCGGCACGCTGAAGAACCTGATCGACACGCACTTCTACGAGTGGCGTGCCAAGCCGGTCGCGTTCGTCTCCTACGGCGGCCTCGCGGGCGGCCTGCGCTCGGTCGAGCACCTGCGCGGGGTCTTCGCGGAACTGCACGCGGTCACGATCCGCGACACCGTGAGCTTCCACCACCCGTGGAACTGGTTCGGCGACGACGGCCGTCCGAGCGACGCCGAGGGCGCCGCCCACGCCGCGAAGGGCCTGCTGGACCAGCTCGACTGGTGGGGGCAGGCGCTGCGCGCGGCCAGGTCGGTCCGCCCGTACGAGTCATGATCACCCAGCCGAGGCCCCGGACGCGGCCGGAGTCCGGGGCCATGGCGATCGTGCTCGTGCTGGTGCTCGGCGCGGTCATGATCACGCTGGACACCACCGTGGTCAACGTCGCGATCAACCGGCTGTCGCAGGACTTCGACGCGCCGCTGGCGACCGTCCAGTGGGTCGCGACCGCGTACTCGCTCGCGCTCGGCGCGGTCATCCCCGGCACGGCCTGGGCGGTCGGGCGGTTCGGCGCGCGCCGCCTCTACCTCGGCGCGATCGCGGCGTTCGCGGCCGGGTCGGTGCTCGCCGGGCTCGCGTGGAACATCGAGTCGCTGATCGCGTTCCGGATCGTGCAGGGCGTCAGCGGCGGCATGGTGATGCCGGTCGGCATGACGATCCTGCTGCGCGCGGCGGGCCCCGACCGGCTCGGGAAGCTGATGGGCACGCTCGGCCTGGCGATCCTCGTCGGCCCGCTGGCCGGCCCGGTGATCGGCGGATGGCTGATCGACGAGGTCTCGTGGCGGTGGATGTTCTTCGTCAACCTGCCGGTCGCGGTGGCGGTCGTGCTGCTCGGCCTGCGGACGTTCCCCCGCGACGTCCCGGAGACGCCGCGTCCGCTGGACGTGCCCGGCATGCTGATGCTCTCGCCGGGCCTCGCGGCACTGCTGTACGGGGTGACGGCGGGCGGCGACCGCGGCGAGTTCGGATCGCCCGGAGTCCTGCTGCCGCTCCTCGCGGGGGTGGTGCTGACCTGCATGTTCGTGATGCGGGCCCGCACGGCGCGGCACCCGCTGATCGACCTCGCCCCGTTCCGCGACCGCACCTACGCGGCGGCCGCCGGCACGCTGGCGCTGTTCGCGTCCGGCTACTTCGGGACGATGCTGCTCCTCCCGCTCTACCTCCAGGTCGTGCGGGGTGAGAGCACGACGGTCGCGGGCCTGCTCGGCATCCCGTTCGCGCTCGGCTCGGGCGTCGCGGTGCAGGTCGCGGGACGGCTCGTGGACCGGATCCCGGCGGGACGGCTCGTCCCGGTGGCGATCGCGACGGCGGTCACCGGTTTCGCGCTGTTCACCATCCAACTCGACGCGGACGCCCCGTACTGGGGGCTGTGCGCGGCGATGGTGCTGATGGGCGCGGGCGGCGGCGCGACGATGATGCCGACGATGACGACGGCGACGCGGGGCATGTCGCACGAGCGGGCCCCGGCGGCGAGCACGACGGTCAACCTGGTCAACGCGACGTCGGCGGCGGTCGGCATGGCGATCGCGTCCGTCATCCTGTCGGCGTTCATGAGCGGCCTGGTCCCGGACGGCGGCGATGGCACGCTCCAGGCCCTGCACCGCCTGACCCCGGAGGCCCACGCCGCCGTCGCGGGCCCGCTCGCGGGCGCGTTCCGCGACACGTACTGGTTCGCCGTGGCGATCATGCTCCTGGCGCTCGTCCCGGCCTCGTTCCTCCCGAGACACGAACAGGGAGCCTGACCGCGAGACCCCGGTTCCGGACGTCCGGCCCGTCCGAACCGGGGCCCTGACCACGCGACGCGCTCAGGGCGCGGAGGTCGCGGAAGCCGGGCGGAACATCGGCCCGCCTGATGAGGTTGAAGCGACACGGTTCCTTCGCTGAACCACGCACGATATTCCGCCCGCATCCTTGGAGTGAACGCGATGCCTCTTGAAGGCGAGTACGAGCCGAGCCCGACGCAGTGGGTGCGCGAACAGGTCGAACTCTACGAGCGCTCGGGCGGTACGGAGGGGACCACGCTCGCCGACACGGGCCTCCCCGTCATCATCCTCACGACCCGCGGCGCCAAGAGCGGCAAGCTCCGCAAGACCCCCCTGATGCGCGTGGAGCACGAGGGCCGGTACGCGGCCGTGGCCTCGCAGGGCGGCTCCCCGACCCATCCGCTCTGGTACCACAACATCACGTCCGACCCGCATGTGGAACTCCAGGACGGGTCGGAGCGCCAGGACATGACGGCCCGCGAGATCACCGGCGACGAGAAGGCCGAGTGGTGGAAGCGCGCGGTCGCCGCGTACCCGCCCTACGCCGAGTACCAGGACAAGACCGACCGCGAGATCCCCGTCTTCCTCCTGGAGCCCTGACGCCCCGAGCCCGCCGCGACCGGCCAGGGTGTGCAGCCCTGGCCGGACGGCGGTCGAACAGAGGCTTGCGGGGACTGCCAACCGGGCGTCCGGCCGCATACGCTCACGAGTGTGGACAGGCGCATCTTCGGGCTTGAGAACGAGTACGGCGTCACCTGCACCTTCCGTGGCCAGCGGCGGTTGTCACCCGACGAGGTGGCCCGCTACCTGTTCCGGCGGGTGGTGTCGTGGGGCCGCAGCAGCAACGTGTTCATGCGCAACGGCGCGCGGCTCTATCTGGACGTGGGCAGCCACCCCGAGTACTCCACGCCCGAGTGCGACAGCGTCGTCGACCTGGTGACGCACGACAAGGCGGGCGAGCGGATCCTGGAGGAACTACAGGTCGACGCCGAGCGGCGGCTCCGCGAGGAGGGCATCGTCGGCGACATCTACCTGTTCAAGAACAACACCGACTCGGCCGGCAACTCCTACGGCTGCCACGAGAACTACTGCGTCGGCCGGCAGGGCGAGTTCGGCCGGCTCGCGGACGCACTGATCCCCTATCTCGTGACGCGGCAGATCATCTGCGGCGCCGGCAAGGTGCTCCAGACCCCGCGCGGGGCGGTGTACTGCGTGTCGCAGCGGGCCGAGCACATCTGGGAGGGCGTGTCGTCGGCGACGACCCGGTCGCGTCCGATCATCAACACCCGCGACGAGCCGCACGGCGACGCCGAGCGGTTCCGTCGGCTGCACGTGATCGTCGGCGACTCGAACATGAGCGAGACGACGATGCTGCTCAAGGTCGGGGCGACCGACCTGGTGCTGCGGATGATCGAGGCGGGCGTGGTGCTGCGCGACCTGACGCTGGAGAACCCGATCCGGGCGATCCGCGAGGTCAGCCACGACACGACCGGGCGCCGCAAGGTCCGGTTGGCCAACGGCCGCGAGGCGAGTTCGCTGGAGATCCAGAAGGAGTACTTCGGCAAGGCCAAGGACTTCATCGACCGGCGCGGCGGCGACGCCGTGGCGCTGCGCGTCCTGGAGCTGTGGGAGCGGACCCTGCGCGCGGTGGAGACCGGCGATCTCGACCTGGTCGCCCGGGAGATCGACTGGGTGACCAAGTACCAGCTCATCGAGCGGTACCGCAGCAAGTACGACCTGCCGATGTCCTCGCCGCGCGTGGCGCAGCTCGACCTGACCTACCACGACGTGCGCCGCGACCGGGGCCTGTACTACCTGCTGGAGAAGCGGGGCTCGGTCGAGCGCGTGACGCGGGACCTGGACATCTTCGAGGCCAAGTCGGTGCCGCCGCAGACCACCCGGGCGCGGCTGCGCGGCGAGTTCATCCGCAGGGCGCAGGAGAAGCGGCGCGACTTCACCGTCGACTGGGTCCACCTGAAGCTGAACGACCAGACCCAGCGCACCGTGCTGTGCAAGGACCCGTTCCGCTCCGTGGACGAACGCGTCGACAAGCTCATCGCCGACATGTGACATCCGGAGCACGGGACGCGGGGCACGGGACACAAAGCACGGAGCGCCGGGCCGGCGCGCGGTCAGCTCGCGGGCGGGATGTTGTGGTTCAGGCGGAACAGGTTGGACGGGTCGTAGGCGGCCTTCAGCTCGCGCAGCCGCCGGTAGGCGGACGGGTCGAACGCCTCCCGCACCCGTTCGGGGGTGGCGGCGGCGCCGAAGAGGAAGTTGAGCAGGCGCCCGGACGACGCCCTGCCCAGCTCCTTCTCCGCTCTCTCGTGGAGCGGGTCGCCGTCGAGCTTGGTCAGCACGCCGATCAGGTAGGCGGCGTCGCGGTTGCCCACGGCGGTCGGGTGGGGCGGGGCGGCCGCCAGGGCTCCGCCGAGCTGCCGGACCTCCACGATGGCGCGGTCACCGGCCAGGTCGAGCAGGGTGCGGGTGGTGTCGGCGCCGATCTCGTCCACCGTGAGGTTCGTCGCCCGGTACGCCATCGGGATCGGCGGCTCATTGTGGATGGTCCCTGATTCGGTGTAGGGCATGTCCGCGACGGCGTCGATGAGCCGGGGGCCGACGGCGCGCAGCGGGGCGATGAGGCGTTCGCCCTCGGCGGCGTCGCCCACGTAGGCGATCCGCACGTGCGCGACGCGCCGTCCGCGCAGCGGCTCGGGGAACACCGGGGCGTCGGGGACGGGCATCAGCGCGATCGACGAGGTCATCGCGTCGGGGACGGCGGTCGTCCACGTCCGCCACGTTTCCAGGACGGCCGGGATCAGTTCGGTGTCGAAATAGAGCCCGCCTCCATACAGCCGCTCTACCGGCACCAGTCCGATCTCCAGGCTCGTCACGACGCCGAAGTTCGCGCGGCCGCCGAGCAGCGCCCAGAACAGGTCGGGGTCGCCGTCCGGGGTCACATGCCTGAGTCGCGCGTCGGCCGTGACGACCTCCAGCGAACGGACGTGGTCGGCGGCGTTGCCGAACGCGCGCGACATCAGCCCGATCCCGCCGCCGAGCACGTAGGAGACCGCGCCGACCCCCGGCGCGGATCCGCTCAGCGGTGCCAGCCCGTGGGCCGCCGCTTCGGGGACGACGTCGCTCCACCGCACACCCGCCTCGATCCGCGCCGTGCGGGCCTCCGGGTCGACGCGGAGGCCGGTCATCCGGCGGGTGCTGACGAGCAGCCCGCCGTCCATGCCCCGGGGCAGGCCGTGCCCGGTGTTCTGCACGGCGACCGGCAGCCCCTGGCCTGCCGCGTACTCGACGGCGGCGCGCACGTCCGCCGCGTCCAGGGCGCCGACCACCACGTCCGGACGGTGCGGGCCTGCGAGCTGGAAACCGGTCCGCTCGTCGTCGTATCCCTCGTCGCCGGGTTCGAGGACCGGTCCCCGGATCTTGGCGGCGAGCGTGTCGTGCGTGGTCATGGGGTCCCCCCGGACGGTTCGCTTTCCCTGACACCTCCATCCTCGTGACAGGCGGGGCCAGAAGTCCAAGAGATAGATCTGATCAAGTGCAGAAGTATTGCTTATAGCGATGCCCGTGCCGGGAGGCCCCGGCACGGGCATGCGGGGGGTTACAGCTCCTTGAGGAACCCGGAGTCGACCGCGAAGTCGGCACCGGTCGTGCTCGCCGAGCGCGGGGAGGCCAGCAGCGCGACCACGTCCGCGACCTCCTGCGGGAGCGCGAGGCGGCCCGTGCTCAGGCTCATCATCTCGGGCGCGACGCTGTCCATCACCGCGTCGCGGTCGGCGCCGGTGGCGCCCGCGAGGACGTCGGCGGCGCCGCCCTCCTCCGTCCACCACGCCGTCCGCACCGGACCGGGCGACACCGTGTTCACCCGGACGCCCTGCGGGGCGAACTCCTCCGACAGCCCCTTGGCCAGGTTGTTCAGCGCGGCCTTGGCGGAGTTGTAGTCGAAGTTCATCGGCGCCGGATGGCGCGCGTTGCCCGACGAGACGTTCACGATCGACGCCGCGTCGCTCTTCAGCAGGTGCGGCAGCGCGGCGCGCACCGTCCGGACGACGGCGAAGAGGTTGAACTCATACATCGCGCGCCAGTCGTCGTCGGTCAGCGGGAGGAAGCCGAACCGCGGCAGCACGGCCCCGGGCGGCGGTCCTCCCGCGTTGTTGACCAGCACGTCCAGCCCGCCGAACACCTCGACGGCCCGCTCCACGACCGCCGCGGGCGCGGCCGGGTCCATGAGGTCGGCGGGCACGTGCACCAGGTTCGGCCCGGCGAGCGCGTCCAGGTCGGCACCCGACTTGCGGGATACGGCGACGACGCGCGCGCCCTCGTCCAGCAACGTCCGGACGACGGCGAGGCCGATCCCCTTCGAGGCGCCGGTGACGATCGCCACACGGCCGTTGAGTCGCAGGTCCACAGGAGGTTCCTCTCATCGGTGCGCGCCCTGACCGGCGCGACGCCCCATGAACCCCGCCCGCCGCGTTCGCGTTGCGCCCCGGCGGCGCCGAAGATGTTCGGAAGAAGTCGGGCCGAGGTGTCGATCGGCGACGTTCCCCGTTCGACCTAGGGGGGACAGGGTCCGCAGGGGCCCGACGACCTGGGAGACGGAACCATGAAGTACATGCTGATCATGCGCGCCACCGACGACGCCTACGCCGCCTACGCCGACGTCGACATCGAGCAGATGATCGAGACCGTCGGCCGGTTCAACCAGGAGATGATCCGCGCGGGCGTGCTGGTCGCCGCGGAGGGGCTGGGCGACGCGTCCGAGGGCGTCGTGGTGGACTACTCCTCCGAGCCGCCCGTGGTCACCGACGGCCCGTACGGCGAGACGAAGGAGCTGTTCGGCGGGTTCTACATCCTCAACGTGGCGTCCAAGGAGGAGGCCGTCGAGTGGGCCAGGCGCTCGCCGCTCACCGGTGCCGGGCTCAAGACCGAGATCCGCCGGGTCACCACGATCGACGAGTTCCCGCAGGACAACGAGTGGATCAAGAAGGAGCGGGCGTGGCGCGAGTCCACCGGCCAGCTGTGAGCGAGGGGTCTGTGAGCGGCGGGTCTGTGAGCGGCGGGTCTGTGAGCGGCGATGGCCGATCCGACCGGGCGTGAGGCCGTCGCCGCCGTCTGGCGGATCGAGTCGGCCCGCATCGTCGGGGCGCTCGCGCGCTACACCGGCGACTTCGGGCTGGCCGAGGACCTCGCCCAGGAGGCGCTGGCCGAGGCGCTGGTGACCTGGCCGCGCGACGGCGTCCCCCGCAACCGCGCGGGATGGCTGCTCACGGTCGGCCGCCGCCGCGCGATCGACCTGTACCGGCGGCGCTCCGCCCTGGACGACCGGTACGCCGCCCTCGCCCATGACCTGGACGAGGGCGGCGACGCCCCGGACGGCGACATCCTCTGGGATCCGGACCGGATCGACGACGACGTGCTCGCGCTGATGTTCACCTCCTGCCATCCCGTCCTGTCGCGGGAGGCGCGGGTGGCGCTCACGCTGCGCGTCGTCGGCGGGCTGACCAGCGACGAGATCGCGCAGGCGTTCCTCGTCCCGACCGCGACCGTGCAGGCCAGGATCACCCGGGCGAAGAAGACGCTCGGCGCGGCGCGCGTCCCGTTCGAGGTGCCGCCCGCCGCCGAACGCGCCGAACGGCTGGGCTCCGTCCTCAGCGTGATCTACCTGATCTTCACCGAGGGCTCCTCGGCCAGCTCGGGCGGGGCGCTGATCCGGCTCGACCTCGCGAGCGAGGCGCAGCGCCTCGCCCGCGTGCTGGCCCGGCTGGTGCCGGACGAACCCGAGGTCAACGGCCTGCTGGCGCTGCTGGAACTGACCGCCGCGCGCTTCCCCGCCCGCATCGGCCCGGGCGGCGAGCCGGTGCTGCTGGAGCACCAGGACCGGCGTCGCTGGGACCGCCCCGCGATCGTCCGGGGACGGGCCGCCCTCGACCGCGCGCGGCGGGCCGGACGCGGCCTCGGCGCCTTCGGCCTCCAGGCGGCCATCGCCGAATGCCACGCCCTCGCCCCCTCGGTCGGCGCGACGGACTGGGAGCGCATCGTCCTGATCTACGAGGCGCTCGGCCGCCTCGCGCCGTCCCCGGTGGTCGAGCTCAACCGCGCGGTGGCGGTGTCGATGGCGCGGGGCCCGGCGGCGGCGCTCCCGATCGTGGACGGCCTGTCCGACGCGCTCCCGTCCTCGCACCTGCTGCCGAGCGTCCGCGGTGAGCTGCTCACCCGGCTCGGACGCACCGGAGAGGCGCGCGCCGAACTGGTACGGGCCGTCGGACTCTGCGGCAACGACCGCGAGCGGACGCTCCTGGAGAAGAAGATCGCCGCCCTCGATCAGGACGTCCGCGCGACCGCCCCGTAGCCGTGGACATGCTCGGGGCCCTCGCCCTGGTCCGGATCGGGCCGCCACCGCGTGATGGAGACGAGCCCCGGCTCGACCTTCTCCAGGCTCCCGAAGAAGGCGCCGATCTGCTCGACGCTGCGCAGAATGTAGGGCAGCGCGCCGGATTTCGCGTAGTTCTCGGTGCTGCGCACGGCGTCCTCGGAGGTGTCGGTGCAGTCCCACAACACCAGGAAGCTGCCCGGCGGAACACCCTCCACGGTTTCGGCGACGATCCGCTTGGCGGTCTCGTAGTCCTGGCAGAATCCGAGCACCCCCATGAACATCACCGCGACCGGCTGCGTGAAGTTCAGGACGTTGGCCGCCTCTTCGAGGATCTGCCGAGGCTCGTGGTAATCGGCGTCGAGGTAGTCGGTGACACCCTCGGGCGTCGTCCCCCGCATGAGCGCACGCGCATGCGAAAGCACCATCGGGTCGTTGTCGACGTATACGACGCGCGACTCGGGAGCCGTCCTCTGGGCGATCTGGTGGGTGTTGGACTCGGTGGGCAGCCCGGCGCCGATGTCCAGGAAGTTGCGCACGCCCTCCTGCGCCGCGAGGTACCGCACCACCCGGATCAGGAACTTCCGCGACTCCCGCGCCAGCGTGGTGAGCTCGGGGTTCACCTTGGCCGTGGAGTCGCCGACGACCCGGTCGACCTCGTAGTTGTCCTTGCCTCCGAGCCAGTAGTTCCACGTCCGCGCCGGCGAGGGGATGTCGATCCGGAACCGCGCCTGCGCGCTCTCCGGAAGGCGGGGCGGCTGGTTCGCACCTGGGCTGCCAGAAGAGGGCATCATCGACTCCTCGAAGAGGTCTGGACCAGTCGCGAATTATCCTACGTATTTCCCGTCCATCGCGTTAGCGACCCGCCTGAATCGGCGGTTAGCACCGGTACCGAAAAGTCCCGTTCCTGCTCCGGACAGGCGTTTGTGAAGCCGAATGCCCGCCGGAAATGCACGTAATCGCATGAACGCCGGGCATGGTCCCCCAAGGAGCACCTGTATCCATCCGGTCAGCAGGACCAGCCCTCCGTCACAGGGTGCAATGGAACGACTAGGCTGTATGCCGGAATGACCAGACGGGGTGATCACGTGACCGAGCCGACCGCGGCCCTGCGGACCGTCGCGGCCAACGTCCGGGCGGCCCGGCGGCGCGCGGGCCTGTCCCTGGAGGAGCTCGGACGGCGCGCCCAGGTCAGCAAGGGCGCCCTCGTCGCCCTGGAGAGGGCCCAGGGCAACCCCAACCTCGCGACCCTCGTCCGGCTCGCCGACACCCTCGGCGTCTCGGTGTCCGACCTCATGCAGGGGCCGCCCGAGGGCCGCGTCCGCATCGCCGCCTCCGACACCATCGCCCCCCTGTGGACGGGCGCGAAGGGCGGCGAGGCGCGCCTGATGCTGACGACGTCCACCGCGAGCCCCGTCGAGATCTGGCGCTGGCGCCTGGCCCCCGGCGAGGACTACCCCAGCCACCCCCACCGCCCCGGAGTCGTCGAGACCATCAGCGTCACCTCCGGCAGCATGACCCTCGTCCTGGACGGCACCGAGTACCCCGTCAACACGGGTGAGACGGCCACCTTCAACGGCGACGCCCCCCACGCCTACCGGGGCACCGGCGCGGCCCCCTGCCACCTGATCATGACCGTCCACCTCCTCCCCGGCCCACCCCTCCCGTCCTGATCGGGTATCAGGTGGTGGCCGGGACGTGGTCTTCGGTCTTTCGCGTGGGCGTGGGGGTGTGGGGGAGAACGAGGTAGGTCAGGGCCAGGCCCGCCAGGCTCAGCAGGGCGCCGGCCAGGCCCGTCCAGCGCAGCGCGCCCGCCGCGACGATGACGCCGCCGATCGCCGAGCCCGCCGCCGCGCCGAGGTTGAAGGCGCCGACGTTGGCGGCGGCGGCCAGCGTCGGGGCATCGCCCGCGTGGCGCAGGATCAGTGCCTGGAGCGGGGCGATGGTGGCGGTGCCGAGCAGGCCGAGTACCAGGACCGCCGCCACCGCGGAGGGACGCCAGAGGGCGGCGAACGGGATGAGGACGAGCACCCCGGCCAGCCCGCCGAACACCCCTCGCAGGGTCGCGCTCACGGACCTGTCGGCGAAGCGGCCGGCGAGGATGTTGCCCAGGAAACTGCCCGCCCCGTAGGCGAGCAGCAGCCCGGACACCGCCGCCGAGGAGAAGCCCGACACGCGCGTCAGCAGCGGGGCGATGTAGGTGAACACCGTGGCGACACCGGAGAAGCCGACCGCCGTGGTGGCGATGGCCAGCAGCACCGGGAGGCGGGTCACCACCCGGACCTCGTCCCGCAGCCGCGCGGTCGGTGCCGGTCGCCGGGGCAGGACGGCCGCCAGCAGCACGACGGCGACCAGCGACAACGCGGTCAGGACCGCGAACGGGGCGCGCCATCCGGCGCTCTCCCCCAGCAGCGCGCCGAGCGGCACGCCGAGCAGGGTCGCCACGGTGAAGCCGGAGGCGACCGTGGAGATCGCCCTCCCGGTCTTCTCCGGCGGGACCACGCTGGTGGCCGTCACCACGGCCAGCGCCAGGAAGGCGGCGTGGCTGAGCGAGGAGACCAGGCGTCCGACCAGCAGCAGTTCGAAGGACGGGGCGACGGCGCTGATCGCGCTGCCCGCCGCGAACAGCAGCATCAGACCGAGCGCGAGCCCCTTGCGGGGCGTCCTGGCGGTCAGCGCGGCCACGAGGGGCCCGCCGAACACGACGCCGAGGGCGTAGACGGTGACGGCCTGACCGGCCGTGCCCACCGACACGTCCAGGTCGGCTCCGACCTGGGGGAGGAGGCCGGAGATCAGGTACTCCGACGTTCCGACCACGAACACGCTCGCGCAGAGGGCGGCGGGGATGGTGACACTTTCTCTCATGGCGGGGAACGCTAGACTCTCACATGGATGTGAGAGTCAAACCGTATCCGGGGAGAGGCCATGCGCATCGGCGAACTGTCGCGGCGGACCGGCGTTCACGAGCGCCTGCTGCGCTACTACGAGGAGCAGGACCTGCTCCATCCTCAGCGGCGTCCCAGCGGTTACCGCGAGTACCGCGACTCCGACGTCGACACCGTCCGCCGTATCCGCAGCCTGCTGGCCGCCGGCCTGAACACCGCCACGATCGGCACGATCCTCCCCTGCCTGCGCGAGGACGACGCCCGGTTGGTCCCCACCTGCCCGGACCTGCTCGCCGACCTCCGTCGGGAGCACGACAGGATCACGCGGTCGATCACGGACCTGGAGACGTCCCTCGGCGCCCTTGAGGAGGTCATCGCGGCGGCACCGCCCGAGGTCGCGCGGCGCGCGCTGGACGGCTGAAGCCGCGCGGAATCACAGGTCCATCGCGAAAAGCTGCACGATGTCGTCGAGGGTCACCAAGATGACGGCGATCGTTATGCCCATGACCGTGGAGACGATCCAGCCCGCGAGCGCGATGTCGCCGCCGGGGCTTCCCGCCGCGAGCGAGCCGCTCGCCGCGATGACCGTCAACGTGGTGTTCCTGGCGACATGGGGCCAGCCGATGCGCTTCTCGGACGCGCCGAAGCAGCGGCAGGTCGCCTTCGTCCCCGTCAGCACGGCCCTGGTCACGAAGGCGGTGAACAGCAGCATCAGCGCGGTCGCGAGCAGCAGCCCCGCCAGGGCGGTCACCGGGATGACGGTCAGCACCGCCGCCAGGGCTTCCGAGACGGCGACGCACACCGCCGCCGCCATGCGGGTGCGCGACGAGGCGGTTCCCAGGTGCGGACGCAGCGAATCGGAGAAGGCGGCGATCTCCTTTCCACCGCGCAGCTTCGACCACGCCGAGAAAGCGAAGACGACGGCTATGACCGCCTGGCAGAAGATCTGGATGTAGTCCATGCCTCTCACTTCCGTCGTCCCATAGGTACCCCCAGGACCTTCTCCAGCGACACGAAGCCGAGGTGCCGCGAGTCGAAGCTCTCCTCCCTGTTGTCGCCGAGGACGACGAGCATGCCCTCGGGCACGCGGTCGCCAGGGAGCGCCTCCAGTTCCGGGATCTCTGCGCGCGGTATCCGTTCGCCCGGAACGGCGACCGCCCGTTTGATCATCCAGCCGTGGCCGTTCTTCCATTCGGGGACGTGGTCCCCCGGCCCTTTCCGGCTCACCTCGAACCTCGGCTGGTCGATCACCACGACATCGCCGGACCTGACGGCGTGCGTCCGCCTCACCAGCAGCCGGTCGCCGTCCTCGTAGGTCGGCAGCATGCTCGGGCCCCGCACCGTCACCTGCACGAACCGCCGCGCCAGGAGCGCGGAGGCCGCCGCGGCGCCGCCGCAGGCGACCGCGAAGACCCCGAGGGCCGTGATCGGGTCCGCCCCGGCGAGCAGGGCTCCGATTCCGAGCACCAGCCCCGGCGCCGTTCCCACGGAGACGCGTGCCGCACGGGTTCTCCGGCGCTTGATCACGCGCGGTTCCGTCATGCGTCGCCCCGGTAGGAGGTGGCTTGCAGGTTGAACAGCCGCGCGTATTCGCCGTCGGCCGCGATCAGTTCCTCGTGCGAGCCCTCTTCGATGGCCTTGCCTCCGGCCAGGACGACGATCGTGTCCGCGTCCCGGACGGCACCGAGCCGGTGGGAGATCAGCAGGCTGGTCCGGCCCCGGCGGTACCGGCGCAGGGAACGGTGGATCTCGTGCTCCGCCTCGGCGTCCAGCCCCGATGAGGGTTCGTCGAGGATCACCAGGTCGGGGCCGTCCCGGAAGACGGCGCGGGCCAGGGCCAACCGCTGCCACTGCCCGCCCGACAGGATCACGCCGTGCTCCGCGCTCTCCTTCTCGGACTCCATGAAGAAAAGGCGGGAGAGCAAAGTCTGATAACCGTGCGGCAGTTCCTCGACCGCCCGGTCGACGCCCGCCCGTTCCGCCGCCTTCCGCACGCGCCGCGGGTCGTCCATGGCGCTGATGTCGCCGAGGCCGATGTTCTCGGCGACGGTCATGTCGTACTGCATGTAATCCTGGAAGACGGTGCTGATCCTCTTCCGCAGGCTTTCCAGGTCGATGTCTCTGATGTCCACGCCGTCCCAGAGGATCCGGCCCTTTCCGGGATCGTAGAAGCGGCACAGCAGCTTCACGAGCGTCGACTTCCCGGCGCCGTTGAGACCCACCAGCGCCATCGAGCTTCCGGCCGGGATGCGGAGGTCCACGCCCTTCAGGACCCAGGGGTGGTCGTCGGAGTAGCGGAACCACACGTCCTGGAACTCGATGCCGCCGGAAAGGCCGGCGGCGGGCCTCGGGTCGTCGGCGACCGGGAGATCGGAGCCGGTCGCGGTGATCGTCCGGTAGTGCTCGAAGAGGAGCACGGCCTCCTGGGAATGCGCCACCTGCTCGGCGAGGCTTCCCAGCGTCGACTGGGTGTTGCCGATCGCCGTGACGAAGACGACGACCCCGCCGACGGTCATGAGGCCCTCGTGCACCTGGTAGGCGGCCCAGAGGGTCCCGGCGGCCGCCAGCGCCGCCGCGACCAGCCCGAGGGCGCCGTGCCCGGTCAGCTCCCTGAGATCCACCGCCCGTCTGGCGGAATTGGCATGCCGGCGCTCGCGCAGCATCCGCTCCCTCAGGAGCCCCCCGATGTTGAAGAGCCTGATCTCCTTCGCCGCCTCCACCGTCGAGAGCAGGTCGCTGTAGAAGATCTCCCGGCGTTCCATGGGCCCGATGCGCAGCATCATCGCCGTCCGCCTGCGTGCGAGCGACAGCTCCATGACGAGGGTCAGGATCCCGCTGAGCAGCAGCAGCGGCGCGAGCAGCGGGGTGAGGGACACGAGCGCGCCCGCGAACCCGACGACGGTGACCAGGCTCCGCATGCCGCCGAGCAGGCCGTTCAACACCTGTCCCGGGCCGGTTCCGCAGGCGTTCTGCGCCAGCCGGAGCCTGTCGAGGAAGTCGGGGTCCTCGAACCTGCTGAGGCCCGGCAGGTCGCCGACCGCCGTGTAGAGGCGCTCCCGCGCCAGCAGGCCGGCCTCGCGCTCCACCTCGGCGGTGAGGAACCGGATGAGCCGGGGCAGCACCAGGGTCGCGGCCCCGACGGCGCCGAGCGACGCCGCCAGGGCCACGATCGACGACATCGGCGCGTGCCCGACCAGGCGATCGAGCAGGAGCTTGGTCAGCCAGGCCGTCGCGACCGGGATGATCCCGCTCACCAGCGACGCGAGGACGCAACCGGCCGTCTGCCAGGGCGCGGCCCGTGCCGCCAGGGCGATGACGGCACGGACCGCGGTAAGGGACGTGGCGAGCGTCCGGCCTGGCCGCCTACCCCGCTCCAAGGCGTTCTTCTCCCCGTCCGTGCCCGGCAAGGTCGTTCACCTTGGGCTGGAGATGCGCTCGCGGGCCCCGCTGAGCTCGCGGATCTCGGTGAGGTCGATTCCGCTCGCCCGCACCTGGAGCGCGCCTTCCGCGTCGCGGTCGACCATCAGGAACGTCGGAAAGGCTTTCACCTGGCACGCGTTCGTGAAGGGGCCGCCGCCTTCTTCGAGGACGACCGTGCTGCCATCGCCGATGGTGGAGAGGAGGTCGGCGGCCTCGTCCTCGGCCCCGACGACCACGGCGATGCTGTGCTGCTGCACGCCTCTCATCTCGTGCGAGAACTCCAGGAAGTCCGGCAGCCTCTCCTTGCAGGGCCCGCAGCCCGGCGAGAAGAACCCGATGACGGACTCCGACTTGATCATCTCGTCGGAGATGACATCGCCCCTGGTCGAGACGGTCTCGAACGGGCCGATCGACTGGCCTGGGCGGAGGGTCGGCGACTCGCCCCGGAGATGGGCGAGGAGCTCGGTGTGAACTCGGAGGCGCTGGATGACACCTACGCTGATCACCAGATTGAGTATCACGAGGGTGCCCAGCACGAGGGTCGTCCCCATCAGCACGGACGTCATGGCTACCGTCCTCCTATCTCAATGGGCTGTGCGAAACCGCCGGCCGACCTTCCGCGCCGGCCGGGGAATGCCCGGTCGACGCGGAAGGCCCGGAGCTTCGTCATCCAGCCGCGGCCCTGGGGCCGCGGTGGCGAGTCAGCAATTAGCAGGTTTTGTTGCAGAACGCGCTACAGCCGTTGCTGTTGCAGACGTAGGCGCACGGCTTGTGACCGCACTGCCAGCAGTCCGAGTACCAGACGCAGCTCCGCCTGGCACTGGCGTTCGCGTTGATCTGGGGCACCAATAGGCCGACCAGCGCATTGCCTGCCCCTTGAAGAATCTTCATCCCGACCACCCTCCTTTCAAGAAGTCCTCGTGGCTGACGAGGCCAAATCCTGACGACCGTTTCCCTGGCTGGCAAGTCGCGAAAAGTGACGGGTCGGGCACCCGGCGCAGTAGCCGCTCGAAACCGTGCCTCTTAACCGATTCATCTCCGCAGATCAAATGGACGCTTCGGCTCAGCCCTGACACTGACATCGAGGGCCGGGAACTTTTCCGTCCACCGGTCGAAAGCCCCACGTTTCGCTTCTCACCGTTATGTCGCGGTGAAGCGGGGCCGGTTCCCGAGGTGCTCCGCGGACGGCACGGACGTCGCCCGTTCGGCCGCGTATGGGCGGCATGGCGGGGGGAATAGCAACGCATTCGCATCGGGCCGCTCACCCGGAGCGGCACAGGGCCCATCGGCCCTGACCAGCGCCGGAAGCGAGCCGGTCAGGCGGATATACGGCCCAACCGAAACCAGGTGAGTACTGGGGTTGGATCGCACCCGATCCACTTATCGCCGCCGGAGAGGGCGACCCGCATAGCCGGGATGCGGATCACGACAAAACTCCGCCTTCCCAGCTCAGGGGCCCTGTCCACCCCTATTTCCGGTCTTACCGGGCGAGCCGGGATCTAACAGGTGGCAAACTGTTCGTCGATGAATACCGACCGAGTCACCACTCCCCGGAAACGGCGAGGTGCGCTCAGGCCAGCTCCCGGTTCCGGGGAATCAATGGCTCGCCCGTTACGAGGGAGCCGGCGGATCGGTGCACTCGGCCCCCGGGGCCGCATGGTCTTGATGCTCGTTCTCGGCTGGTCGGCGCAGGCCGGTCTGCGGCTCTGGCTCGCGGCCGAGCAGACGTCTCCGACCGCCAATCCCGACGAGACCGGCTATCTGATCGCCGCGCGGATACTCTCGGGCGGCCCGAACGCCGATCTGTCATACAGCACGGTATATCACGGCGGTTACCCGCTGCTGCTGGCTCCGGCGTACTGGCTCAGCCACGATCCGGAGACGGTCTACCGGCTCTGCATGGTCGTCAACGCGCTGGTCGGTGCGGCCCTCCTGCCGCTCGCCTTTCGCGCCGCGCTGGACCTGCGACTGACAAAACGCTGGTCATACGCGGCCGCACACGTAACCGCCCTGCTCCCCGGCGCCTCGTTCTACGGCCTCTATGTACTGACGGATGCCGTTCTACCGGTCGTCTTTCTCGGCTGGATCCTGCTGCTTTACCGCTGGATACGCGACGAGAGAATGGTGTACGCGGCGGGAGCGAGCCTGGTCGCCGCCTATGCCTGCGCGGTTCACTCGCGCGGCACCGTGCTCCTGGTGGTGCAGGCGTGCACGGTCCTGGTCATGCTGTTCCGCGGGCGAGCGGGCCGGCGGTCGTCCGCCGCTGCCGCCGCCGTCCTGGCGGCGGGTGTCTACGGGGCCGCCCGCCTCAACGACTGGCTCATGCCGCAGATGTACCCGCTCGGGGACAACAACCTCGAAGACAACCTGGTCTGGCGGCTCACCCACGCCGAGGGGCACCGCTGGACGCTCGCCCTCACCGCCGGGCAGCTCTGGTACCAGATCGTCGCGACGGCCGGGATCGCCGGTCTCGGCCTCACGGCTCTGATCGCGGTCGCCGTACGGCGCGGCACGCCGTTTCCGCTGCGGTGGTCCGCGCTGGCCGTTCTGGCGGCGGTCGCCGGCGTCGCCGTCGCCACCTCGGCGGCCCTCCCCGACGAGCAGCGGGCGGGCAACTTCGTCACCGGCCGCTACCTGGCCTGCCTGCTCCCCGTTCTCTTCCTCACCGGACTGGCGGCTCTGGTACGGGCACGTCGCACGGAACTCGTCCAGGGGGCGGTCATCGCTCTCGGGCTCGCCCTCGCCCTGGGCTGGACGGTCCTGGACTATGCCGGCGACCGGTTGCACACCAGCAAGTACATAGCCTTCGACTTCCTGGAGATGAACCTGCTGACCGGTGACTGGGAACGGTTCCATCTGTGGCGCGCCACCGTGGTCGCGCTCGGACTGTTCGGTGCCGTGCTCTTCCTCGTCCGAGGAGCGGGGATGCTCTCGCGGAAGTGGCTGGGCCGATCGCGGGGCTGGTCGAGCCGCGTCCACCGAGCCGGTGCTCCGCTGGCGGTCGTGCTGCTCGCCGCGCTGAACCTGGCCGTCCTGACCACGTCCAGCTACAGGATCGCCCGGCCGCCCGCCCGGGACGCCGCGGACGTCGCCGGCATCGGGCGGCTCGGCGACGCGGGGACGTACCGCGCCGTGGCCATCGACCAGGGCGTGACCTGGGGGCTGCGCGTGCCGCTCCTCTACCAGGTGTGGTGGACGAAGGTGATCGACTTCAACGCGGCCTCCACACCTCCGCCCGGCCAGGCCGACCTCGTGGTCCTCCGCTGGCGCGCGTCGACCGCCCCCGCCGCCACCTGGCCCGATGCCCCGCCGGGCTTCCGGATCGTGGACACGAGGTCGTCCTACGCGGACGGGGTCGCCCAGGGCTGGGTCGCCTGGGCCCGTTCATGACACCGGTGGCGCCGGGCGGAGTACCGCCATTCGTCCCGCCGGCGAGACACGACGGTGAAGGACGGCCTCCGGGCGGCCACCCGATCGGGCTTTTCGGACAACGCTTTTCGGGGGCGGTCCGGTTAAAACAACGATCCGCCCTATCGTCGCCGCACCACTAAAGATCACGAAGTGCCGGGCGAAAGTCGATCGCGATCCACGAGCAGCGATGCCGAGAATCCCCTGCGAGCCCTTGACAATGCTGATCATGGTGGGTTATCCCTATACACAGGCCCGCCATGGAATCACTTATGGCGACCGGAACGGGGAGTGTGCGACGAAAAGGCATTTCGCTTTGCATGTATTGCACGTCGAGGCGGTCACCACGCCTTCTTGAACCGCATGCCGCGTCACTGGTGAACGCTTGGATTCAGATCGCCTGCCACATCACGGGGGACGGAGGGCCGAGGTGACGGTATCGGAACCGGCGAACGGTGTGATGCGGAAAGCCGCTCCCGCGGCGGCGCGGGCCCAGGCGGCGCGGGCCCAGGCGCCGCGTGCCCACGCCGGCATGACGCCCGCCAACGGCTCTCTGATGCTCGACCGGGCGGCCAAACCGCGGCGCACCGGCCTTGAGCTGCCACCGGAACTCCCCTTCGAGACCTGGCAGCGCATCGGCGGCCAGATCGCCCTCATCTCCGATTCCTCGAACTGGTGGCTCGGAGACTGGCTCGCCTACGGAACGTCCTACTACGCCGACCGGTACCGGCGGGCCGTCGAGGAGACCCGGCTCGATTACCAGACGCTGCGGAACTACGCCTGGATAGCGCGGCGATTCCCGATGGCGCGGCGCCGGGACAAGCTCAGCATGCAGCACCATGCCGAGGTGGCCCGGCTGCCCGTCGAGCAGCAGGAGCTCTGGCTGGACCGTGCCGAACGGCACCGCTGGTCGCGCAACCGCCTGCGGGCCGAACTGCGCAGGCTCGGGGAACTCGGCCGCGTGAACGCGGACCAGTCGTCCGTCAGGGTGGACATCGACATCCCGCCGGACAAAGAAGCGGCATGGTCGCGCGCGGCGGGCCGGGCGAATTCCTCCCTGGCGGAGTGGATAATCCTCGTGCTCGATGACGCGGCGGCCTCCGCGCTCGACATCGCCGGATCGGCGCACGGCGGGGACGCGAGCCGGCAAGAGGCCGCGCATCCCGCCTGAATCCGCCGGCGAGAAGAGATTATTCTTCGCCGTCCGGCGAACTCTCCGCCCGCTCTATAGTGATCGGATGTCAATTGCGGGTTTTGTCTCCCAGGCCAGCGACCTGCGGGAGTGCCGGGCCGGGACGGAGCTGTTCGCCCGTCCGGAGATCCAGGAGTTCTTCCAGCGGGTGACCGGCCCCGATGCCGCGATCGCGGACCTCGCGGGGCCGGCGGAGAGCGGGGACGTCTTCCGCGCCGGGATGGCCGCCTTCCTGTGCGGGGTGATGGTCGAGCGCGGCGGTTCGGCGCCCGCGGCGGCCGAGGTCGTCCTCCCCGTCATGAGGCGCGAACTGCTGCGGGCCCGCGAGCTCACGGCGGAGAAGGCGGCCGAGGACGAGGTCTTCGAGCGTTCGCCCGACCTCGTCCGGGCCCACCACACGCTGCCGTTCGTCCTGCTCGCGGCGATGACGACGCTCAGCCGCGACGAAGAGGCCAGAAAGCGCCTGCGCGCCGATTCCGATGTCGTCGCCCTGGTGGCCGAATTGGAGGGGCGGTACGAGACGCTCTACTACGTCCGGGAGGTGCTCGCCCTTCTGGACGGCCAGGAGATCCTGCTGGCCGACCCGCGCAACCGCCGTGCGTTCCTCCTCGGCCTGACCGGCGTGCGGAACGTGATGTACCACTTCTTCGCGCTGGCGCAGGACGCCCTGCTCAGGCACGCCGGTCCCGGCTATCTCGCGGCGGAACCCACCGATCCCGCCGCCGTGCGCTACGCCGCGAACGACGGCCTGACCGAGGACGAGCGCCGGGCCGCCCAGAACCTGGTCGACCACCAGCGCTTCGGCTTCCAGTATCCGGGGGCGAAGGACGGCGTCCCGGTCCCGGCGATGTTCTTCCCCGGTTCGGCCGCGTTCTCCGACGTCCCGGTCATCAACGGCGTCCCGACCCTTTTCCTGGAAGAACGCTCCGTCAACGCCCAGTGGTCGCCCACCAATATGTACCCGGTCCTGCACGAGGCCCTGAAGGCACAGGTCACGCTGCGGGAGCTGCCGTCCGCGGAAGCGGAGGCCCGGTTCGCCGTCCTCGGCTGACCGGCTCCACGCGCGGCGGCCGCCGCCCTCGCCGGGCGCGGGTGATCGTCAGGACGAGGTCCGGCGCGCGGCGAGCAGCGGGCCGATCACCTGGGTGCCGGGGCCGATGCGCCCGCCGGGGCCCGGCAGCTGGGTGGTGTTGTCGACGGTGAGTTCGCTGCCGCAGTGGGCGCAGGCGGTGATGGCCTGGGTGTCGTGTCCGCATTCCAGATGGTGGACGCGCACGGGCGGCCCCGACTCCCCGTACCAGCGGTCGCCCCAGCGCATCAGCGCGAGCAGGACGGGATACAGCTCCTCGCCCTTCTCGGTCGCCAGGTAGTGCTCGCGCGGCGGATGGTCCTGGTAGCGCTCGCGGACCAGCACGCCCTCCTCCACCAGGCGCGACAGCCGGGCGGCCAGGATCTTGCGCGAGATGCCGAGGTCGCGGGCGAGGTCGTCGAAGCGGGTCACGCCGAGCACGACGTCCCGCATGATGAGCGCCGTCCACGCGTCCGCGAACAGGTCGGTGGCGCGCGCGATCGAGCAGGCGACGTCGGCGAGCGGGGTCCTTGTCACCCCCCCAGCCTACGTCGGGTTCCCTGGGGAGACTAAGATGAGTGTCCTAAGGAAACTGACTCGGAGGAGTGTCCATGGGACCCGCCATCGAACTCGACTCGCGCGCGGCCGGAGCCATCGACGGCCGCCACATCCGGGCCCTCACCTTCCAGGACGTGCGGATGGAGTACGTGACCTCCGTCCTGAACCGCCTCGACATCCCCTGCTCCGGACGCACCGCGCTGGTCATCGGCAGCGGACGCGGTCTCCTCGCCCAGGGGCTCGCCCGCCTCGGCCTGGGCGTCGTCGCGCTGGACCCGTCCCGTGAGGCGACCGCGATGGCCCAGGAGGCCGACACCGGGTCCGTGCAATACATGACCGCCCGCGCCGAGGATCCGGGGCTGGCCGACGCGTCCTTCGACGTCCTCTTCTACGCCGACACCTTCGAGATCACCGACGACCTCGACCGGGTCGTCGCGCACGCGGCCAGGCTGCTGCGGCCGGGCGGCGTGCTGTTCTACGACACCGTCAACCGGACGCCGCTCTCCCGGCTGATCTACCTCGGGGCCTTCCAGGCGCTGCCGCAGACCCGGATCATGCCGCGCGGCCGCTACACCGCCGCGCGCCTGCGCACCCCCGCCGAGGTCGCCTCCGCGCTGGCCGCCCATGGGCTGAAGAACGAGGACGTCTGCTCCTTCAAGCCCACGAACGTCCTCGACCTGGTCAAAGCCACCGTCGCGCGCCGCAGCGGAAAGATCGACGACCGGGCGGTGAAGGAAATGACGAGCTTCATCCTCGAACCCGAGGGCAAGCCTCTGGTCACCTATCTCGGGCATGCCCGTACAAAACACTAGAAGAAGGGCGAACTGATCCTCCTGCGGGAGGACAATGGCCGGATGAGGCAACTCAATGGGCTGGGCGCGTCGCGAACCACACAATTACGATGTGGTGCTCACATACGCCGAATAGGACGGATGGAACGCGCGCCGCCATGCTGGGTTATCCCTCCGACTGGGCCTTGGTCGACGTGGAGACCTCCGGGTTCCGGCCCGCCGAGCACCGCGTGCTGGCCGTCGCCCTGCTGACGGTCGACTCCGACGGGGAGGTGACCGGGGAGTTCTCGTCCCTGCTGAATCCCGGCTGCGATCCAGGGCCGGTCCACATCCACGGGCTGACCCCGGAACGGCTGGCGGGCTCGCCCCGCTTCGAGCAGATCGCGGCCCGGATCGCCGCCCTTCTCTCGGGCCGCGTGATGGTCGCCCACAACGCGCGCTTCGACTACGACTTCCTGGCGCAGGAGTTCGTCCGCGCCGGGCTGCGGCTGCCGGTCGAGAAACGATTGTGCACGCTTGCCCTGAACCGCCGGCTGTCCCCTCCCACACCGAATATGCGACTGGGGACACTGGCCGCTCACTACGGCATCGTCCAGCGCAGGGCGCACGACGCGGCCGACGACACCCGCGTGCTCGCCGGGGTGCTGCGCGGCTCGCTGACCGCCGCCGCCCGGCTCGGGCTCAGCCTGCCGCTGGTGTCCTGCCCGCCGCGCCGGGGCCTGTCCGGCGGCGGGTATCCGGCCCGGCTGCCCAAGGTCCCCTGTGACTACCGCAACCCCGGGCGCCTCACCGCCGGCGGGCCGCTCGTCCAGGGCATGAAGGTGGCGATCACCGGCGACACCCGGACGCCCCGCGCCGAGTTGGCGGCCAAGGCCGCGGCGGCGGGGCTGAACATGATGTCGATGGTCAGCCGCCATACGAGCGCGCTGGTCACCAATGACCCGAGGACCTCCAGCGCCAAAGGTCGGCGCGCCGCCGCCGAGGGCGTCCCGGTCATCGACGAGTCCACGTTCATGCGGCTGCTGCGGGACGTCCGGCCCGGCGTCCCGCACGAACTCGGGTCACCGCCTCCAGCCGCCGCCCCGAAACGAGCCGCGCCTTCCGCGCGTCCCGCCAAGGCCCTGACCGGGCGGCGCGTCCTGGTCCTGGGCGGCTCGCATCCGCGGGCCGCGTCGATACGGAACCGGGTCACCGAACTCGGAGGCTCGGCCGCCGTCAACCTCTCCAGCAGCGTCACCGACGTCGTCATGCTCCCGGGCGCGGACCGCGACCGGCGCACGCCCCGGATCCACGACCTCGGGCTGCCCGTCCATGACGAAGGCTGGCTGCGGGACCCTGAGACGACGGCGGCGACACCCGAGGAGGCCGCGATCCTCGTCCTGCCGCGCGGCGGCGCCACCGACCTGCCGGCCACCGCGCGGACCTGGACCGTCGGCGCGGCGTGGGCGCACCAGGTGACCTGCGACATCGACCTCGTCGCCTTCGCCCTGGACGGCGACGGGCAGGTCGCCCGGGACGAGGACTTCGTCTTCTACGGCGCGCCCGAGGCCCCCGGCGGGCCCATCACGCTCTCCGCGGACGGCCCCGCCGAGCAGTCGATCACCATCGACACCGCGCACCTCCCCCCGGCCGTCGAGCGGGTCGTCATCGCGGCCGCCATCGACGGCACCGCGACGTTCGGCACGGTCGGCGCCGTGGAGATCACGGTCGCGCCCGGCAGCAGCGAGGCCCCGCTGGCACGCGCCACCCTCGACGCCGGAACCACCGAGCGCACGATGCTGCTGGCCGAGGTCTACCGGCGCGGCCCGTCCTGGCGCCTGCGCGCGATGGGCCAGGGCTACGACCACGGCCTGGACGAGGTGGCGCGCGGCTACGGCGTCGACATCGACGACTGAGGCCGCACCCGGCTCAGCAGCCGGATCAGGATGGCCGCGACCAGAGTCACCGCCGCGTTCACGGCGATGGCCGGGTGGACGCCCTCCGGTGTGGTGGCGATGCTGCTGAGCAGCGGGATGCCGATCGTCATGCCGACCTGCTGCGCCATCGCGCTCAACCCGGTGGCCAGTCCTTGCTCGTGGTCGGGTAGGCCGGATGTGACGGTGACGACATACGCCACGACGGCCACCATGTTGCCGAAGTAGCAGGCCGCCAGCGCCGCCACGACCCACCAGGCGTTTCCGGCGGCGAGCAGCCCGGCGGCGGACAGCCCCTGGAGGGCCAGCCCCAGCGCCAGGACGCCGGAGGCGTCCATCGGGCCGATGAGGCGGGGCGCGACCGCGCCTCCGGCCAGCGCGAGGAGCCCGGCGGCGCCGAAGGCGAGGCCGGTGGACGCGGCGTCGAGGCCGAGCGTGTCCTGGAGGTGGACGGTCATCAGGAAGGTCGCGCCGGTGGCCATGCTGACCGTGGTCAGGCCGCCGAGGACGCCCAGGCCGACCGTCCGCCGCCGCAGGATGTGCACGGGCGCGAGCGGATCGGGGCTGCGCAGTTCCACGATCCAGAACGCGGCCAGCAGGACGGCGGCGGGTACCAGCGCCCAGCGCGCGAGGCCCCCGGTCGTGACGCCCCACACCAGCGCCAGCAGCCCGAGCGTGACGGTGATCGCGCCGGGCAGGTCGAGCCGTGACGTGCGGCCGCGTCCCTCCGGCACCAGCCGGAGGACCGCGACGAGGATGACCAGCGCCACCGGGACGTTGACCAGGAACGCCCAGCGCCAGCTCCAGAACCCGGTCAGCAGCCCGCCGAGCAGGGCGCCGCAGGTGAACCCGGCCGCCGTGACCGCGCCGTTGAGCCCGAGCGCCCGCGCACGCAGCGGCCCCTCGGGGAACGCGGTGGTGATCAGCGACAGCGCGGCGGGCGCGGCGATCGCGGTGGACAGCCCCTGGACGGCGCGGGCCGACAGCAGCGCGGCGGGCGTGTGGGCCGTCCCGCCGAAGACGGAGGCGGCGGTCAGCAGGCCGAGCCCGATCACCAGCATCCGGCGGCGGCCCGCGAGGTCGGCGACCCGCCCGAACAGCAGCGTGAACCCGGCGGCGGGCAGGGCGTAGGCGGTGGCCACCCACTGCAACGTGTCGAGGCCGAGGCCCACGCCCCGGCCCACGGCGGGCAGGGCGACGTTGAAGATCGAGAAGTCGGCGGCCAGCATGAACTGGGTGCCGAGCAGGAGCGCCAGCACCGCCTTCTGGCGCGGGCCCATGCGGGCGGCCGGGGCGTCGATGCGCGTGGTCATGGCTTGCGAGCGTGCCGGCGGGCCCGGCGCTTACCCAGTCACCCCGTTTTCCTACGCCTGGCAGGGTCAGGCTCGCCGCGCACGCGACGGGCATGATGCCTGTATGGCTGCGAGTACGGAATTGGGGCGGTTCCTTCGCGTGCGCCGCGACCGGCTCACCCCCGAGGACGTCGGCTTGGACCCCTACGGGTCGCGGCGCCGCGTCCCGGGGTTGCGGCGGGAGGAGCTCGCCCAGCTCGCCGGGGTGAGCGTCGCCTACTACACCCGGCTGGAGCAGGGGCAGAGCGCCAACGCCTCGGACGCGGTGCTCGACGCGATCGGGCGCGCCCTCCGGCTGGACGAGGAGGAGCGGGCCCACCTGCGCGGCCTGGCCAGGCCGCCGCGCAAGGGCGCCCGGCGCTCGCGGCCCGAGCGCGTGCGTCCCGCCACGCTCGCCGTGCTGCGCTCGATGGACCTCAACCCCGCGCTCATCCTGGGCAGGGCCGCCGACATCCTGGCCTGGAACCGTCCCGCCCACGCGTTGCTGGCCCCCCACCTCCCCCTGGACGCTCCGGACCGCCCCTCCGACCGCCCCAACATGGCGCGGCTGGTGTTCCTGGAACCGCACACACGCGACCTGTACGCCGACTGGCCGGCCAAGGCCCGCGACACCGTGGCCTACCTGCGCAAGGCCGCCGGGCAGTGGCCCGACGACCCGGCGCTGACGGAGCTGGTCGGCGAGCTGGCCGTGAAGAACGAGGAGTTCGCCGCCCTGTGGGCGCGCCATCCGGTCCGCGACTGCCACTCGGTCGAGGTGACCTTCTGGCATCCGCTGGTGGGTGAGATGAAACTCGCGGAAGAGGTGTTCCGCCTCCAGGAACAGCCCGACCAGCGCCTGGCCGTCTTCGCCGCCGAGCCCGACTCGGCATCCGAGTCGGCCCTCCGCCTGCTCTGCGCCCTGTGAGAGCAGCGGCACCGCCGCCGCGCCGCTTCCGCCGGGCACCGCCCCCGACCCGCCTTGAGGTCGAGCGCGGACGGGAAAGCGTTTGGCCTGGTCCGAGTTGCGGATCTAGATTTGGTCCACGTGCGGATCATCTCCCTCAACGCCTGGGGCGGCGCGATGTTCGACGCGCTCGCGCCCTGGCTCGACACGTGCGGCGCCGACGTCCTGTGCCTCCAGGAGGTCACCCGCACACCCGCGCTGGGCGGGTGGACGCGTTTCGACGACGCCGACCGGTCGCTGCCCCAGCGGGCGGACCTCCTGGCCGATGTCCGCGCCCGGCTGCCGCGCCACCAGGGGCTGTTCGCGGTGAGCGACGCGGGGCCGGTTCAGGATCACGAGGGGCGGCGGCACCGGCAGGACTTCGGGGTGGCCACCTTCGTCGGCGCGTCCCTGCCGGTGGTCGGCATGCGGTCGGCGTTCGTGCACGGCGACTACACCGAGCACCGCGACGAGTGGCCGAACGACGGGCGGCCGCGCGCCGCGCTGGCCGTGCGCGTGCGCGACCGGCGGGCCGAGCGGTTCGTCACCGTCGTCAACCTCCACGGGCTGCGCGACCCGCGCGGCAAGGCCGACACCCCGGCCCGGCGCGCGCAGGCCGAACGGCTCGCGGACCTCGTCAGGGGAGCGCGCGGGGACGGTGACATGACCGTCGTGTGCGGCGACTTCAACCTGCTCCCGGACAGCGAGACCTTCCAGATCCTCGCCGACCTCGGGTTGACGGACCTCGTCGGCGGCGCCGACACCAGGACCTCGCGCTACCCCAAGCCGCTCCGGCACGCCGGTTACGTGCTGGTCTCCGACCCCGCCGGGGTGGAGCGGTTCGAGATCGCGGCCGCGCCGGAGGTGTCCGACCACCGCGCCCTGCTGCTCGACCTCTAGGTCAGGTGGCGGCCTCATCGGTGCGGGCACCGGCGAGGATGGCGTCCAGCAGTCCCGGGTAGCGGGCGTCCAGGTCGTCGCGGCGCAGCGTCAGCAGGTTCTCCCGGCCGGACGGCTCCTGGATGATCACCCCGCTGTCGCGGAGCACGCGCCAGTGGTGGGTCATGGTGGATTTGGCCGCGATGCCGAGCTCGGTGAGCACGCTGCCGCAGTTGCGCTCGTCGCCGCCGTCCAGCAGGCGGACGGCGGCCAGCCGCACCGGATGGCCGAGCGCGGTCAGCACCCCGTCGATGCGGATCTGGTCACGGTCCGGGTGGCGGTACCTCATGGTCCCACCGTAGCGCGACAGTCGAACAATTGCCCCTTGCACCTCCGTACGATTGTACGTAAGTATTCGTACGATCGTTCTGTCGCTCGATGACCTCGAAGGATGTCCCTGGCATGTCCGCTGCAACGAGACGGCCGAGGCTGGGCTGGACCCTGGCACTGCTGGCGCTCGCCCAACTGATCTACGCGCTCGACCTCAACATCGTGTTCGTCGCCCTCCCCGAGATCGGCGCCGACCTCGGCTTCCCCGGCCAGACCCAGCAGCTGGTGGTGAGCGCCTACGTCGTGTTCGCCGGCGGGTTCCTGCTGCTCGGCGGCCGCGCCGCCGACCTGCTCGGCCGCCGCCGCATGTTCGTGCTCGCCCTGGCCCTGTACGCCGTCTCCTCGCTGGCCGGCGGCCTGGCGCCGTCCCCCGCCACGATCATCGCGGCGCGCGCGGTGCAGGGGATCGGCGGCGCGCTGCTGCTGCCCTCCACGCTGTCGCTGATCAACACGTTGTTCGAGGAGGGACCGCAGCGCAACCGGGCGCTCGCGGTCTGGGGCGGCGCGGGCGCCAGCGGCCTGACCATCGGGGCGCTGCTCGGCGGCGTGCTCACCGAGAACTTCGGCTGGCCCGCCGTCTTCTACGTCAACGTGCCGCTGGCCGTCCTCGTGGCGCTGGCCGCGCTGGCGGTGATCCCGCGCGACCCGTCGGGCGGACCGCGGCGGCGCTTCGACCTGCCCGGCTCGCTGACCGCCACCACGGGCGCGACGCTGCTGGTGTTCGCGCTGGTGGAGGGGCCGGAGGAGGGCTGGGCGAACCCGCTGGTGGTCGGCGCGTTCGTGCTGGCCGCCGCGCTGCTGGCGGCGTTCGCGGCCATCGAGCGGCGCAGCGCCGATCCGCTCATGCCGTTCCGGCTGTTCCGCAACCGGAACCTGACCATCGGCCTGAGCGTCACGTTCATCTACATGGCGACCTTCGGTGTGCTGCCCTACTTCCTGACCGTGCTCATGCAGAGCGTGCACGGCTACAGCGCCCTGGAGACCGGGCTCGCCTTCCTGGTCCCCTCGCTGGCGATCGCGACCGGCACGCAGCTCGGCGAGCGGCTGACCACCCGGATCGGCCTGCGCGCGACCCTGCTGACCGGCTTCACGGTCGGGGCCGCCGGGACGGCGGGCATGGCGGCCGGCTTCGGCGCGGACGCCGGATACGGCCTGCTGGTGCCCGGCCTCATCGTCTCCGGCGTCGGCCAGGGCGTCGTCTGGACGGCGATGTGGATCGCCGCCGCCACCGGCACCGCCGCCCACGAGCAGGGCGTCGCCAACGGCGTCAACTCCACCGCCCTGAACATCGGCAACGCCATCGGCCTGGCCGTGTTCACCGCGCTCGCCGACATCGGCACCGGGGGCAGGACCGGCGAGGCCCTGCGCACGGCCACCGCCCACGGCGAACTCATCGTGGTGCTGCTGACGGCGGCGGGGATGGTCGTCGGGCTGCTGGTCAGCCTCGTCCTGCCGCGCTCGGCCGCGTCCGCCCCGCCCGCGGCCGAGAGCACCGACTCCGGCCGGTTGCTCACGGGCTGATCCCGGTCCGGGGTGGGAGCCCGTGCCGTCGGACTACAGGTTCGCGAGTTCGCGCAGGGCCTTCTCGGACGGCGAGCCCGGCTCGGCGGCGAACAGGTCCAGGCCGACGGCCGTGCAGGGTGAGGCGGCCCACGACCGGGTGGTGCAGCCGGTACGAGCGGGACCGGACCTGGGCCACCGGGTGCTCCGCCCAGAGCCGGGCGAAGTCGGGGCTCAGCTCGCGCATGTCGTCGACGTGCGCGGTGAGGGCGGGGTCTTCGCGGAACCGTCCGAGCAGGACGCGCAGGTGCGCCGCTTGCTCGCGCGCCGTCCGCTCCCAGCCGTCGCGGTGCGGTTCGCGCTGATGGGGCTCGGCGAACAGGAGGTGCGTGAGCGTGCGGCGGCCCTCCGGCAGCGCGGCGAAGCCGCCGGACACCGCCGCGGCGAGCCGGTTCCAGCCGACGATCCGGGTGTGCCGCCCGATCGCCAGGGCGGGTGCCGTCTCGAACGACCGCAGCAGGTAGCGCAGGCCCCGGGGGAGTTCCGGGCCGTCCTCGGCCACGGCGCAGGGCCGGGGGCGGCGCGCGATCCCGCGCACGCCACGGACCTGGTTGGACGGCCGCCACCGCCCCACGCTGGCGGACAAGCGATCCACGATGAACAGGCATGGACCATGCCCCAGACACTCGGACTCATCGGCGGCGGGATGACCGGTTCCGCCGTGGGCCGCCTGGCCCTCGCGGCCGGGCTGGAGGTCGTCCTCAGCGACCCGCGCGGCCCCGAGACCCTCGCCGGCCTCGTCGCCGACCTGGGCGCGGGCGACCGCGCCGCCACCCCGGCGGAGGCGGCGCGGGCCGCCGACCTGGTCGTGGCCGCCGTCCCCCTCCTGGCCTTCGACCGGCTCCCCGCCGAGGCCCTGGCGGGCAGGACGGTGCTGGACACCGCGAACGACCACCCCGAGCGGGACGGCCGCCCGCCCGAGCTGGACGGGGGCGGGCCGACCGGGGGGCGCGGCCCGGCTCCCCAGCGACGGCCTCGCGGACTGAGGCGCCCTTCACCAGGCGGCCCCGGTTCAGGACGAGGCGCGCACGAAGTCGGCCACCGACACGGGCGTGATCTGCGGGTACCTGGCGTTGTCGAGGGTGTCGAACTTGCCCTTCCCGCTCACCATGCACCACTGGTACTGGAGCGCCACATAGTCGAACGGGTTCTCGGTGAGCCCGGCCCGGCGCTCGATCTCGGCGCGCAGCTCGTCGGCGGTGCCCAGGTCGCGCAGCTCCAGCCGCCGGCCGGAACCGCGCTGGACCGCCTCGTGGAACCGCCGGAACGAAATGACCTCACCGGCGAACCGGAGCGTGCCCGTGGCGCCCGGGTCGAGCGCGACGGCGGCGGTGTAGGCGGCCGTGTCGGAGACCGAGGTCAGGTCGAGCGGCTGGTCGGGGTCACCCCAGTGCGACAAGGTGCCCCCCTCCCAGTCCACGATCCCCATGAAACCGACCATGACCTCGTAGAACGCTCCATTCAGCACCGACACCACGTCCAGGTCGGCCCCGCGGAAGCGGGCGGCGGCCGCGCGGCGCCAATCGATCATGAAGTTGTCGCCGTCCGCCAGCTTGGTCACATCGACGGCGAAGTCGGACGGGATGAAGCGGGCGGCACCGGCCTTCTCGGCGGCATGCACGAGGTTGGCCTGCCCGTCCACGATCACGTCGGGGCCGCCCTGGACGGCCGAGATCACCGTCGCGGCGTCGCCGACCGCCTCGGCGAGCCGCGCCGGCGGATCGGTGATGTCGCCCGCGACCACCTCAAGCCCGCGGGCCTGGAGCGCCTCGATCGCCGCCTTCTTCGCGGCGTCCTCGCCCGGCCGCACCAGGGCCCTGACGGACGCGCCCCGGTCGAGGAGGGCGTCGACGATCCGTCCGCCGAGCAACCCGGTCGCTCCGGCCACAAAGACCTTCGATGACATGTTGTTCTCCTTAGCGATGTCGCCTGGAACCCGTGTCCAGGCGTTCAGGGGATGAGGGGCGCCCAGCCGTCCGGCCCGAATTCGGGCAGCACGAACAGAACGCACGTGACCTCTTCGGAAAGGGCGCGCTCGGACGGCCCGTCGGAGGCAGGGCACCGCGCGGGGACGCGGATCGTGGCGACGGCGGTCAGCGCACGATCAGCGCACGATCAGGGATCCGCTAGGAGTTCTTCTTGATGGCCTCGGCGAAGGCGCCGAGGCCCTCCGCCAGGTGCTCGACGTCGGAGGACTCCCAGCCGGACAGCAGCGCGGCGACGGCGTCCGCGCGCGCCTTCCAGAGTTCGCGGATGGCGAGCCTGCCCTCCCGCGTGACGCTCACCAGCTGCGCCCTGGCGTCCGCCGGGTCGGGGTGCCGCTCGATGAACCCGCGCGACTCCAGCCGCTTGGCCGGGGGAGAGAGCGTGGACTTGTCCACCTCCATCAGCCCGGCCAGCACCGACAGCCGCACCGGCCCGTGCAGGGAGACCTGGGCGAGCAGGGTGTAGTCCCCCAGCGACATCTCCAGCCCGGAGGACGCCATGATCCGCCGCCGGGTGGCCGGGGCGAACATCCAGTTGCCGACCGTGGCCAGCGCCGCCGCCACACGGTCGGCGGCCTCCCGCTGACCCGGCCGGTCCTCCCGGCCGGGGGCATCGTCCATCTCGCGCCCGGCCCCTCATTAGTTGGTTTTACTCAACCAACCATATGCCGCGGCCCCGTCCCCGGCAAGCGCGCGCCGCGCATCGTTCAGCTCGGGTGGCAGCCGCGCCACCGCTCGGTGGCGACGCCGGAGAGGATCACGCCCACGACGTCCCCGGCGAGTTCGGGCGTGACCGGCAGGTGCCCGAAGAGCACCCGGTAGTAGGTCGTCGAGGCGAGCATGTCCAGGAGGAGGTCGATGTCGATGTCGGGCCGCAGGTCGCCCCGGTCGACGCCGCGGCGGAGCGCGGCGGCGGTGGTCGCCCGGCGCGGATGGAAGAACAGCTCGAAGAAGTGCCGTTCGAGCGCGGGGTCGCCCGCGAGGTCGGCGACGAGCGCGGGGAGCGCGCGGCGGCCGAGGGTGGTGGTGAAGGCCGCGCTGAGCGTGCCGATCCCCGCGATGAGGTCGCAGTGGGTGCAGCCGGTGTCGGGCGTGGGCGCGGTGCCGATGGTGGTGGCCAGGGCGTCGATCACGAGGTGCCGCCGGGACCGCCAGCGGCGGCGGATGGCGGGCTTCGTGGTTCCGGCGCGCGCCGCCGCCCCCTCCATCGTCAGGCCGCTGTAGCCGACCTCGTTGAGGATCTCGACGACCGCCTCCCGGACCGCGTCGTCGATGCGGGTGTCGCGGGGCCGCCCGCCGGCCGGAGAGGCGGACGGCCCGGAGGAGCGGCTTGTCGGCTTGCCCATGTGGGCATTGTATATGTTACGTTCCGATCCGGAACGAAATATAACTGGAGGCCGCCATGAAGCCCGGTGCCGACGAGACCGGAACACCCGATCGCGACGTCCGCGAGGGCGCGCCCGCCCCACCACCCGAGGCCGACCGCGCCGCGGGCGGCGTGTTCGGCGGGCCCTACCGGGCGCTGACGGCGGGGGTGCTGCTGTCGGTCGGACTCGTGGCCCTGGAGTCGCTCGGCGTGGCGACCGTGCTGCCCGGCATCGCCGCGGACCTCGGCGGCCTGGGCGCCTACGGGTGGGGCCTGTCGGCCCTCATGCTGGCCAACGTCATCGGCACCGTCGTCGCCGGACGGGCCGCCGACCGGCGCGGCCCGGCGGGTCCGATGGCCTGGGGCATGCTGCTGCTGGCGGCCGGCTGCGCGGTGGCGGGAGCCGCGCCCACCTGGCTATTGTTCCTGGCCGGCCGGTTCCTCCAGGGGCTCGGCGTGGGCGCGGTGATGGCCATGGCCTACACCGTGATCGGGCTGGCCTACCCCGAGCGCCTGCGCGCCCGGATGTACGCGCTGCTGTCCTCGGCCTGGACCATCCCGTCGCTGGTGGGCCCGGCCACCACCGGCGCCCTCGCCGAACGGACCACGTGGCGGTGGGTGTTCCTGCTCATCCTGCCGATCATCGCCGTCGCCGCCGCCCTCGGCCTTCCCCCGCTGCGCGGGCTGCGCCGGTCCGGCGGCACCGGGGCTCCCCCCGCCGCGCTGCCGTGGTGGAGGCGTCCGCTGGGCGGCGCCGTGCTGCTCACCGTCGGAACCGGCGTCCTGCTCCAGGCGCTGCTGCTGACCGACACGGTCGCCCTGATCGTTCTGGCCGCCGTCGGCGTCCTCGTCACGGTCCCCTCGTTGCGGTGGGTGGCGCCGCCGGGGACGCTGGGCGCCCGGCGCGGCCTCGGCGCCGGGGTCGCCGTCCGCGCCCTGCTGTGCGGCGCCTACTTCGGCACCGAGGCGTTCCTGCCGCTCGGCCTCCAGGAGTCGCGCGGGATGACCGCGACCGCGTCCGGCCTCGGGCTGTCGGCCGGGGCGATCACCTGGGTCGCCGGTTCGGCGTTGCAGGCCAGGAGGGACGCCCGGGGCGCCGGACGCACCGCCGCCACCGTGACCGGCTTCGCCGTCCTCGCCGTCGGGGTCGCGCTGATCGCGGTGACGGTCATGTCCGGCGCGGTCCCGGTGTGGACGGCCCTGCTGGGATGGGCGGTCGGCGGGCTCGGGATGGGCATCGGCTTCAACGCCTCCACCACCGAGACGCTGCGCCAGGTCCCGGCGGAGCGGCAGGGCGAGGCGAGCGGCGCGCTCCAACTCGCCCAGACCTTCGCCACGGCCCTGATCGCCGGGTTGGGCGGAGCGGCCATCGCCTTCGGGGACGACCGCGACTCCTCGATGCTGGGCGTCTTCGTCCTGACCGGGCTGCTCGCCGTGGGCGGCATGCTGCTGGCACACCGCCTCCGTGCCGAACCGGCGTGACCTCCGCCTCAGAACCGCTTGCCCTCATCGCGGGCCTGGGCGTGGGCCTCACGGCGCGCGGTATCGGCGTCGGCGGTGGCGAGGTTCGGAGCGAAGCGCACGGTGGTGATGTCCGTGATCCCGGCCCAGCGCAGCCAGTCCTCGAAGAACCCGCGCTGGTGGTCGGCGCCGAACGCCGGTCCGCGAGCGTCGCCGTAGACGGCGCTCGTGTACAGGACGGCCGCCTTCTTGCCGCGCAGGAGGCCGGTGTAGCCGTCCTGGGCGTCGAAGCCGAACACCCAGCCGGGCTGGGAGACCACGTCGATGTACTGCTTGAGGATGTACGGCACTCCCGAGTTCCACATGGGGACGCTGAACAGGTAGCGGTCGTAGGAGTCGAAGCGCTCGAAGACGGCGCGGGCGGCGGCCCACGCGCGTTCCTGCGCGCCGGAGGGGTCGGCGCCGCCGAAGACCGCCATCTTGGCTCCGGCTCCGGCGGGGCCGAACTCGGGGAGCGTGCCGTCCCAGAGGTCGTGGTGGTCGACGGTGTCGCCGGGGTGGGTCTCCCGGTAGGCGTCCAGGAACGCGGCGGCGAGCGCCAACGACTCCGAGGACGCCCCGCGCGGCGAGGCGGAGATGTGCAGCAACCGGCTCATGAGCTGATCCCTTCCATAAACGGACTATGGTCCATATACTCTGGAAGATTAACGGACCGTGGTCCGTATAGCAAGCGGTCGGCGCCGGGCTAGGGTGAGGCTGGTGAGCGGGGTCGACCCTGACGTCGTGAGGCGTGCGCAGCGCGGCGACCTGATGGCATTGCACGAGGTCCTCGACGTGCTCACGCCCTATGTGCGGCGGCTCTGCGGGCCGATCGCGCTGCAGGACGCCCCCGACGCCGCCCAGGAGGCGCTGATCGTGGTCATGCGCAACCTGAAGGACCTGCGCGAACCCGCCGCGCTGTTCGGCTGGGTGCGGGTCGTCGCGGTGCGCGAGGCGGTGCGGGTGGCCAAGCAGTCGGCGCGCGCCGTCCCCGCCCCCCTGGCCGAGGTGCCCGCGCCCGGTGACCCGGCGCTCGCGGCGGACGTCCGCGACGTCCTGGACCGGCTGTCACCCGAGCACCGCGCCGTCCTCGTGCTGCGCGACCTGGAGGGGCTGGACGAGGAGACGGCGGCGCGGATGCTGCGGGTGCCGGCCGGGACCGTCCGGTCGCGGCTGTTCCGGGCCCGCGCGAGCTTCCGGCGGAACTGGCGGGACGAGGGGGCGGCGCGATGACCTGGCCGGTCGGCGAGCTGGACGAGGTGCGACGGCTCCGCGCCCTGGCGGCGTCGTTCCCGGGCGTCCTGCTGGAGGAGGCCGTACTGCCCTCCACTTTCGAGGACGTGTGGGCGGTGCTCGGCGACCCGGAGCGCGGCTTTCCCGGGCTGGTGCCGGACGTCCGTACCCTGCGCGTCACCGAGCGCCATGGCGAACGGATGCGCGCGGCCGTGCGCGGCCGTTCGGGCCTGCGGGGACGGTTCGACATGGTCCTCCGTCCCGGCTGGTGCCTGATGCAGAGCCGCTTCCTGGTGTTCGGCATGGGCGCCGTCGCTGCGGGCGACGGCACCCGCTTCGCGTATATGGCGGCACTCCGTGTGCCAGGGGCGCGCGTCCTGGGGCCGCCGGTTCGGCGCCTGCTGGGGCCGCTGATCCTGCGCCGCTTCGTCCGGCGCTTCACCCCGGAAGCGTGACGCGGATCACGGGAGTGGTTCGGGCCCCCGGCGTCCTCTCCCTAGCATGCGAACCTACGAAATCGCGGCCCTCGTGGTGGCCACCGTCCTGTTCCTCGACGCGCTCCTGCACGTGTACTGGATGACCGGACGCACCTGGCCCGCCCACGACGTGTCCACCCTGTCCCAGGGGCTGCTGAACGCGGACGTCCCCTTCACGCCGCGCGTCCTGGCCCCGCTCGTCCTCGCCCTGTCGGGTGCCGGGGCCACCGTCCTGGCCCAGGCCGACGTGATCCTCGCCGGCCTTCCGGGATGGCTGCCCCTGGCCGGAACGCTCGCCGTCGCCGCCGGAGCCGGAGTGCGCGCCCTGGCCGGTGTCGCCTGGGCCTTCGGAATCGGCGCCGAGAGGGACTCGGCCTTCTACAGGCTCAACCTCGTCCTGTACACGCCGCTCTGCCTGCTGCTGGTGGCGGCGACGGCGCTCGTGGCCGCGCACTGAGACTCCGGACGTCCTTCGCGGTTCGGACGGGTTGCCGCACTTTCGGGAGCAGGAGACCGAATAGCCGGCGCGAAGCGGCCGCCTCCGGAGGCCCGCATAGCGCGTGTTGCATCGACGGCACGAGATCATCGCCACACCGAATCCCGCCAGATGATGACATCGGCCTCATGTCCGTCACAGCCGATGTTTCGGAAGCCGACCGCACGTTCGACGTCCACTTTTTAAGCACCCGGCCTATTTTTACAAAAATGGCCAATCACGGCCGTTCACAACCCGGAAAATTTCATTGACAGCAATACCCGCGTAACACAAGATCGCAATACCCCGTTGCGAAACTCCGTTCGACCAATGCATGAGGAGGCAGCACATGGGACAGCAGAGCTGGAGCGCCGCGAAGCGGACGCTGGCCGTGGTGGGGGCCGCGGCCGTCGTGGGGGTCGCCGGCGGCGCGGCGACGGCGGAGGCGGCGGCGCCGCCCCCCGCCCCCGCGGCCCCGGCCAAGTATCAGGTCGACTTCTCGTCCAACTCCAAGACGCTCGGCGCCAGGGTCATCCACTGCGAGATCCGCTTCATCGGCGCCCACGGCGGCATCCCGCACAAGTCCGGCCACGTGCACGGCACCATCAACGTCCGCACGGGCGTGACCTGCAGCCAGCCGCTCCGGATGATCCGCGGGAAGGTCGGCCTGTTCAGCAACCGCGGATCCAAGATCAAGGCGTTCGGCAGCACCGGGAAGCGCACGGCCAAGGGCAACGCCGCGCTCGTCTGCAGGACCGGCAGGTACCACGGCGAGGCCGTCGCCACCCTCTACGCGCCCCCCGGGTACACCCCGCGGGTCGCCACCGTCGGGAAGAGGACCCCGACGGTCTCCATCCACTGCTGATCCGGGTCAGCGGTTGATCTCGTCGCTGTCCGCCCACACGGGGTCGGTCACCTCGACCGGAACGGCCTCCAGCCGCTCGTCCGCCACGATCTCGGCGACGAGGGCGGCGGTCCCGCCGAGGTAGGTGGAGTCCAGGTCCGTCTCGGTCGTGACGTACCACGCCCGGTCATCGGGCCAGAACAGGTTGGGCGACTGCGAGAACAGCGGCACCGCGAGTTCCCCGGCGGCGTCAAGGGGGCCCTTGAGCAGGAGGTATGTCCGTTCGGGCAACTCCACTCGGGGGCCCTCGCCGATCTCCGGCGGGAGCACCTCGGGCTCCCGGTCAGCACCCGCACCGGCGGTGAACGTGGCGGTCGCGCCCTCCGGAGCCGGTTCATAGCCGTCTGAGACGCAGAACCAGCAGCGATCGGCCGACCCCGTGTGTCCGGCCAGGACGTCGCACAAGGCCGCCAAGAGCTCCGGGGTGAGGGTCCCCGGGTCGGGCTCCTCCACCCAGGGCCGCGCGACGTCCACCCGGGGCACCGGCCCGGCCAGCGCCTGGAACTGCACCCGCGGATGCACCGCCCCGCCCGACCACGCGGCCACCCGCGCCCAGGTCACCGGGCTCCCGTCCGCCGCGTAGGCCGGATGCAGGATCCGCGCGTACGCCTCGAAGCCGTGCGGCACCAGACCGCCCACGCCCGATCCGAACGGCCCGACGCCCGCGACCACCCAGTCGGCCGGCCCGACATCGCCGCAGGCGGAAAGCCGTGAACGCCGAGTCATCACCCGAACCTCCGATCGAGGGATCCCCCGCCTCGCACAGTACGCCCACCACCACGACCGAAGCCCCGTAATACCGCCGCCCCACAGCGGCGTGGAGCGAGACCCCCGACGCGGTCACCGCCCGAGGCCCCGGAACCCTCCGCCTCAGCGGCGGGCCGCTCCGCGCCGCGGGTCGATGCCCAGGACCGCGCAGGCGCCGTCGACGGCCACCCGGCGCAGCTCGTCCTCCGGCACGTCGGCGAACTGGATCGTGCAGTCCTGGATGCCGCCGAAGGCGATCACGCCCCGGGCGGCCTGCTCCAGCGTGGGATCGGGGCCCTGCACCAGCCTGACCAGCCGCTCGCGCCAGCTCAGCGCGAGGTCGATCACTCCGAGGTCGGCGAGCGTGGTCAGCTCGCCGAGCATGAGCACGATCCCCTCGCGGTTGCGGTAGTGGAAGTCGAAGTAGCCCTCCAGCAGGGCGACGGGATCGACCTCGTCCAGCGCCTCCTGGCTCGCCAGGAACGCCTCCTCCTCGTCGATGATCGGCTGCACGATGCTGCGGACCAGCTCCTCCCGCGAGGCGAAGTGGTAGTACAGCGCCGGCTTGGTGATGCCCAGCCGGTCGGCGATCTCCTGCAGGCTGGTCCGCTGCACGCCCTGCCGGCCGAAGAGCTCGCGGGCCGCCTCCTGGATCCGCTGCTTGGTGTCGGAGGGGCGAGGCATGCCGCCAGCCTATCTGACTTAACGGTCGGTAAGTGACGCTGCTATGCTTACTTATCGTTAAGTAAGTAGAGAGGGTGCTCCATGCGGATTCTCATCTCCGGCGCCAGCGTCGCCGGTCCGGTGCTGGCGTACTGGCTCGCCAGGCACGGCTTCTCCGTCACCGTCGTCGAGCGCGCGCCGACCCTGCGCAAGACCGGTGGGCACGCCGTCGACCTGTTCCGCCCCGCGGTCGACATCTCGGAGAAGATGGGCGTGCTCCGGCGCTTGGAGGAGCGCGCCACCGGCACCAGCAGGCTGACCGTCCACCAGGAGGGCACCCGGCGGCCGATCCGGGCGGACCTCTCCAAGATCTTCGGCGCCGCCTCCGACCGGCACCTGGAGGTCATGCGGGACGAACTGAGCGAGATCTACCACGACGCCGCGCGCGACGACGTCGAGTACGTCTTCGGCGACTCGGTCACCGCGATCTCACCCGACGCCGAGGTGCGCTTCGAAAGAGCCGCGCCGCGCCGGTTCGACCTGGTCGTCGGGGCGGACGGGCTGCGCTCCAACGTGCGCCGCCTCGTCTTCGGCGACGACGCGGGCCTCAGCACCTTCGTCGGGGCCCATTTCGGGGTGCTGGCCCTGCCCAACACCCCGCGCCTCGACGGCGAACTCCTCATGCACATCGGCGTCGGCCGCACCGCGGGCATGTACGGGGCGCGGCACCTCGACGGCGCGCGGGCCCTGTTCATGTTCCGCGGCGACCGCGAGCTCGACCACCACCGCGACGTGCCCCGGCAGAAGGAGCTGCTGCGCGGCGCCTTCGGCGGCATGCACCCCGACGTGGACGGCTGGCTGGACGAGCTCGACCGCACCTCCGCGTTCTACTTCGACTCGATCACCCAGCTCCGCATGGAGAGCTGGTCGCGGGGGAGGGTGACCCTCGTCGGCGACGCGGGCTACTCCCCCGGCCCGGTCGTGGGCGGCGGCACCACCCTGGCCGTCGTGGGCGCGTACGTCCTGGCCGGCGAGCTCGCCCGGGCGGGCGGCGACCACGATCGCGCCTTCCCCGCCTACGAACGCGCGATGATCGACCACGTGCGCGACAGCCGGGCGGTCGCGCTGAGCACGGCGAAGACCCTGATCCCCACCTCCCGACTCGGCGTGCGGGCGTTGGCCCACGGCTCCCGCCTGATCTCCGCCCTGCCCGCCGCGCCCGCCCGCGCCCTCATCCGCCTCACCACCAAGAGCGCGCGCCTCTACGACGCCATGACCGTCGAGGACTACACCCCGTCGCCCGCCGCGCTGGGCCTGGGCTGACCCGCGCCCGACCACGTCGCTCCCGGCGGCGGTCCGGTCGCTAGGTCGCGAGGGCCTGCCGGCGGACGCGCAGGCCCACGACCCCGGTCACGGCCAGACCGGCCACGCCCAGCGCAGCGCCCGCCCAGGCGGGCGCTGCGTATCCGAGCCCCGCGTCGACGGTGAGGCCCGCGATCACGGAGCCGAGGGCGTTGGCCAGGTTGAAGGCGCCGATGTTGGCCGCCGAGGCCAGGGCGGGGGCCTGCGACGCGCTGTCCAGCACCCAGGTCTGCAACGGCGGGATCGTCGCGAAGGCGGCGATCCCGAACAGCACGATCGCGGCGACGAACGCCGCCCGGTCGCCCGCGGTGGCGGCGACCAGGGCCGACAGCACGGTGAGCGCGCCGATGGAGGCGTAGAGCGCGGGCAGCACGGCCCGGTCGGCCAGCCGGCCGCCGAGGAGGTTGCCCACGACCAGGCCGATCCCGAGCAGGCCCATGACCACGGGCACCGCGCCCGGGGAGAAGCCGCCCACGTCGGTCATCATCGGCGCGATGAAGGTGATCACGGTGAACACCGGCGCGAACCCGAACACGGTCATGGCCAGCGCCAGCCATACGCCGCCCTGCCGGAAGACGCCCAACTCCCGCCCGAGGTTGTGCCCCTGAGGGCGCGGGCCGGAGGGGACGAGCGCGGCGATCCCCGCCAGGGCGACGACGCCGACCGCGACGACGGCCCAGAAGGTGGCGCGCCAGCCGAACGCCTGCCCGATCGCGGTACCGGCGGGCACACCGAGGACGTTCGACAGGCTCAGCCCGGAGAACATCAGGGACAGCGCTCGGGCGCGCCTGTCCGGTTCCACCAGGTCGGCCGCGACGACGGCGCCGACGCCGAAGAAGGCGCCGTGGGCGAAGGCCGCGATGATCCGCCCGGCCATCAGCACGCCGTAGGCCGGGGCCAGCGCCGACAGCAGGTTGCCCGCCAGGAAGAGGACCATCAGGGCGAGCAGCATGGTCTTGCGGGGCAGGCGCGCCCCCGCCATCGTGAGCAGGGGCGCGCCGATGACCACGCCGACCGCGTATCCGGAGACCAGCAGCCCGGCGGCCGGGACGCTGACGTCGAAGTCGGCGGCCAACTCGGGGAGCAGGCCGTTGATGATGAACTCGGTGGTTCCGATGCCGAAGGCACTGACCGCGAGCGCGAGCAGGGCGAGAGGCATGGCTCGCTCCTTCGAAGGGGAGGACGGGTCGGCGGGGGTGACCGCCGTGGAGGCGGAGCGGGGTCCGCTCGAACGGGCCGACGGCCGCCGAGCGGAACCCGCCGCCCTCACGCCCGCGCCAGCGTGAAGCCGATGTCGCCGCCCAGCCCGACGCCGTAGGCGAGCTGGATCAGCACCTCCACGGCCGGCTCCAGGTAGCGGGCGTTCGCCAGCGGACCGGCGTCCACGGCGTCGAAACCGAGCTGCGCGCCGAGGTCCAGCACGGTCTTCTTGGCGGCCTCGTCGTCCGCGGCGACCGGCAGGAAGAGCGTGCCGCCGCCGAGTTCGGGGGTCTCCAGCGTGCCGGCGAACACGGTGTTGAACGCCTTGACCACCCGGGCGCCGGGCAGCGCGGCGGCGACCTGCTCCCCCGCGGAGGTGGTGTGCCCGACGGTCAGCGACATGAAGTCGGCCGCCAGCGGGTTGGTGGCGTCGATCACGATCTTGCCGTCCAGGGCCGCCTTGACCTTGCCGTCGAGCCGGGCGACCGCGGGGAAGGGCACCGCCAGGACGGCGACCTCCGCCTCGGTGACCTGCGCCGCGACCTGACCCGTGTCGGTGGACGAGCCGGCCGTGGTGACCGTGTGCCCCACCGCGGTCAGGCGGCGGGCCAGCGCGGAACCGACGTTGCCCTTGCCGATGATGCTGATCTTCATGAGCGGAACCTTCCGGTCGACTTGCGTCGAATTCGACGCACCTGACCGATCGTACGGATGCATCGAATTCGACGCAACCTCGGTAGACTCGACCCATGAGCGAACCGCGCTGGCTGAACGAGCGGGAGATGCGCGCCTGGAGCGGCTTCCTGGAGACCTCCGCCCTGGTCCACCGCCTGGTCGAACGGCAGGTCAGGGAGGACGGCGGGCTCACCCTGGTCCAGTACGAGATCCTGCACTGGACCAACGAGAGCGCCCCCGAGCAGCGGTGCATCACCGAGCTCGCCGAACTGATGATCACCTCGCGGAGCGGCCTGAGCTACCAGGTCGCCCAGTTGGAGAAGGCCGGCCTGATCCGCCGCGAGACCAGCGCCGACGACGAGCGCAGGGCCATGGTCGTCATCACCGAGGAGGGTCGGCGGCTCCTGGAGCGCACCGCGCCCGGGCATCTGGAGATGGTCCGCGGCGGCCTGATCGACCTGCTGACCGACGAGCAGATCACCCAGCTCGCCGACATGATGGACACCGCCCGCACCCATCTGCGCGCGGTGGTCCCGCTTCAGCCTCCGCGCAGGCGCGGCTCGTCGGCCCGGTGACCCTGGTGACCGCCGTCCACCGTCCGGCTCAGCCGGTGCCGTCCGCCCGCAGCCTGGCGCGGTAGGCCCGCTTCTTCGCGAGCGCCCCGCAGGTCTTCATCGAGCACCAGCGACGGGCACCCGCACGGGAGGTGTCGACGAACGGCACACCGCAATCCGGATTCCCGCATATCCGGACACGTGTGCGGTACTCCGAACCGCACAGCGCGATCAGATCCCGCGCCACGGTCGAGAGCACCGCTCCCACCCCGTCGCCGCTCCAGCGGACCGAGGCCGCGTCGGCTGAGAGCTCCGGCACCGACGACGGCTCGGCGGCCGCGCGGTTGATGGCGGCGACGTCCCCGGAACCGGGCGCGACCCCGGCCGCCATGGCCTCGCCCACCCGCTGGATCGCCTCCCGCAGTTCCTTCGCCCGGACCAGGTCGGCCTCGGTACAGGCGGGCGGCGCGCCGGTGCAGCCGCTCTCCACGCACCACCGGCCCAGATCGTCCGGCCGCGCCAACCGCTCGAAAGGCGCCGCCTTGCCGCGATCGGCGAGGGTGCCCGCGAAGCCGAAGCACAACCGCGCGTCGTCGAACCGGAAGTCGGCCTTGGTCCGCCGCCGCCCGCCTTCATCGCCCATGTCCACCACCTTATGCGGTTGACATCGCCAAAACGAGGGACATAGCGTCCGGTCCACCGCTCCAACAGGTGGACACTATCGGCAGGAGGTCGCGTTCATGCGCGCCGCAGTCATCGAAGAGCTCAACAAGCCGCTCGTCGTCCGCGAGGTACCGGATCCCGACTGCCCCCCGGACGGCGCGATCGTGCGCGTCGCCGCGAACGGGATCTGCCGGACCGACTGGGCCCTGTGGGCTGGCGATTTCTGGACGGGAGGACCGCAGGTCCAAGCCCCGTTCGTCCTCGGCCACGAGTTCGCGGGCACGATCGAGGAGGTCGGGAGCGAGGTGAGGGGCTGGACGAGCGGCGACCGCGTCCTCTTCCCGATGAACCCGGGCGAGGGCTCGTGCGAGATGTGCCGGAGCGGCAACCAGCACGTGTGCGACCACGTCGCGTCGCTCGTGCCCGGGGTGTCCTACTGGGGCGCCTTCGCGGAACTGGTCATGGTGCGCTTCGCCGACGTCAACCTCGTCGCGGTGCCGGAGTCCGTCGGCTTCGTCGATGTCGCCAGCCTGGCCTGTCGCTACATGACCGCCTTCCACGGCATCGTCGACCAGGCGCGGGTCCGCGGCGGCGAGTGGGTCGCGGTGTACGGCGCCGGAGGCGGCATGGGGCTGTCGGCGGTGGAGATCGCCGGCGCGACGGGCGCCAACGTGATCGCGGTGGACATCTCGGACGAGAAGCTGGACGCGGCGCGCGCCCTGGGCGCGACGCACACCGTCAACGCGGCGCAGGACGAGCCCGCCGACGCGGTGAGGACGCTGACCGGCGGCGGCGCGCACGTGTCGATCGACGCCGTCGGCATCGCCGCCGCCTGCCGCAACTCCGTCATGTCCCTGCGCACGCGCGGCCGCCATCTCCAGCTCGGGCACACCACACGCGCGGAGAAGGGCGAGGTCGCGCTGCCGATCGACATCATGATGGTCAAGGAGCTGGAGGTGCTGGGCGCCTTCGGCATGCAGGGCCAGCGCTTCGGCACGATGCTGAACATGATCGAGGCCGGTCGCCTGAACCCCGGGCGGATCGTGTCCCGCACGGTGGGCCTCGATCAGGTGAGCGAGGTGCTGGAGTCCATGGAGTCCTACGGCCCGAGCGGGGTCGTCGTCATCGACCGGTTCTGACGCGGGAGCATTTCAGCAACCGTCGATCGGTGAACCGTGACGGCCCAGGCGGGCGCCCGTGAAGTCGGCCGGGCCGTGGAACGTCGCGCGGCCGTCGGCCGAGCCGGGCAGGCAGAAGTCGGCGCGCTCGAAGACGGCATCCGAGAAGTCGGCCCTGCCGTGGAACTGGGCGCCGCAGAAGTCGCCGTAGGCGACCGACACACCGCTGAGGTCCAGGTCGACGAGCGTCGCGCCGGACAGGTGCAGGGACAGGTCAGGCCAGCCGCCGGGGCGGGCGCGGGCGGCGAGCGCCTCCTGCGCGGCCCGGCGCGCCCGCAGCTCGGCGGCCCGCGGCGGCGTCAGGGGCCCGGTGACGGCGAAGGGCAGCGGCACGCGCAGGTACTCGCACAGCGCGCGGGCCACCGCCGCACGGGCCCCGGGCTCGGCATCGCCGAGCGAGGCGAGCCGTTCGACACCCGCCAGGCGCGCGGCGGGGTCGGCCAGGTCGCGCCGGCCGGCGGCCAATTCGCCGTCATGGAGGTGCCAACCGAAGGGCCACTCGTGCTCGGCGTCCTCGTCGGCGCGGGCACCGGTCAGGTCAACGGTGGGGGCCGGCAGGTGGACGGGACCGCCGAAGACCGCGCCGGTGAAGTCCGCGGAGTCGCCGAAGCGAGCCTTGCCGAACCAGGCGTCCGCGCCGAACCCGGCGCCCCGGAAGGTGACCGGACCGGCGAAGCGGGCGCCGTCGCCGCCCTCGATCCACTCCTGGTAGTCGAAGTCCAGCACGGCCAGCGGCCAGTGCGGATCGTCCTCGTTGGGCTCCTGCCAGGCGGGCGTGACCGCGTCCTCGATCTCGTCCCAGGCGGGATCCTCCTCCGACAGCCCGTCCTCGCCGCGCCCGAACCACGCCAGATCACCGAACCGCGCCCCCGCGAACCCGGCCGCGCCCCGGAACCGGGCCCGCCCGAACACCGCCGCCTCCGCGAAGGCGGCGCCGCCGAACTCCGCGTCGCCCTCGCACAGGACGCGCTGGAACACCGCCTGCCCGCCGAACCGCGCCGCCGCGAAGTCCACATCCCCCACGAACCGCACGTCGGAGAAGTCCACCGCACCGAACGCGCAGCCCGCGAACCGCCCGTCCACCACAACCGCACCGCGCAGAACGACGTCCAGGCCGTCCCCCGCACGCAGCATCGCCGCCAGCACCCGCCCGCACGCGCGCAGCACACCGGGGTCCTCGCCCCCGGCCCGCCGCCACCACCCGCACAGGGAGTCGACCGCGTCCTGCCCGCCGCCCACCGTCTCCGGCGGGACGTCCCAACCGTCGCGCGCCGCCCAGCCGTCCCAGTCGAACCCGTTCATCCCGCCTGCACAGTCCGTAACGACAATGACCCCGAAGCTTGCCAGCCCCGGAGGTCACCGACCAGCCGCATCAAGCTTCACGCGACCGCGTCGGGTGCGCAGGAGCCTTTCGGCGACGAGGAAACCCGAGCCGCCGCCGAGACCGGGGCCGGGGTGCGTGGAGGCGCCGATGTGCCACAGGCCCGGTACGCCGGTCGCGTGGCCGGTGCCCGACGACAGGGGCCGCCAGAGGACGTACTGGTCGATCCGGCAATCGCCGCCGTAGGGGTCGCCGCCGACCAGGTTGACGTTCATCTCCTCCAGTTCGGCGGGCCCCAGCACCAGACGGTCGGCGAGGGCGGAGTCCAGGTTGGTGATGTGGGGACGCAGGAGGCCGAGGATTCTGTCGGCGTAGGCGTCGCGGAGCCGCGGGGTCCAGGTGCCGTCGCCGGGGTCGATGATCCCGGCCGCGTCGCCGCGGACCCGCCGGGGCAGTTCCTGGAGTTGGAGCCACAGCAGGCCCTTGCCCTCGGGGACGCGTCCGGGGTCGACGGTGGCGGGCTGGCCGACGGCGATCGTCGGCCGTTCGGGCAGCAGGCCGCGCCAGGCGGCGTTCACCGATGCCGACAGGGAGTCCAGGTCGTCCAGGACGTGCACGAGGGCGACGTCCTCCAGAGCCGGGTCCTTCCATCGGGGCGGCTCGTCGAGGGCCAGATGGATCTGCATGGCGGCACGGCCGTGCCGGAAGGCCCGGGCCGCCTGGACACGATCCGCAGGAGCGCGACCGTCCAGGAGGTCTTCGTAGAGGGCACGCGGGGTGACGGAGGCGAGGACGGCGCGGCGGGCGCGCAGTGCGCGTCCGTCCGCGAGCCGCACACCGGCGGCGCGGCCTTGCTCCACGAGAATCCGGGTGACATCGGCACCGGTGAGGAGCTCACCGCCGGCGTCGGTGACGATTCCGGCCAGCGCCTCGACGAGGCGGACGCCGCCGCCCTCGGGGACGGGCATGCCGCCGGTGGTGACGGCCGCGGCGATGACCTTGATGATGAAGGCCGAGGCGGCGTCGTCGGGGCCGAGGCCGCCGTGCAGGGCCCAGGGGGCCAGCATCGCGCGGGTGACGGGCGAGGAGAACGTCCGCTCCAGCCACGGCCGCGCCGGTTCCAGGACCTCCGCGCCGGACGCGACCAGGCCCCGCCGGCCCAGCCGCCGCAGCGCCCGCCAGCCGAGCCGGAGCGCCCCCGGACGCCAGAAATCGGTGCCGAGCAGGCCGAACGCCAGGTCGATCTTGCCGCCGAACTCGGTCATCATCGCCGACCAGTTCTCCGCGTCACCGACGGAGGCCAGGGCGGCGGCGAGCGCGTCGGGGTCGGTCGCGAGGACGGCCGCCCCATCGCGGCATGCGACGCCGGTGGGCCGGGAGGTGTTGCGGTAGACGACGCCGCGGCGGGCCAGTTCGCCGGCGAGGGCGGCGTAGGCGGGACCTCCGACGAACAGGGGATGCCAGCTGGACAGCAGTTCCACGGTGTAGCCCGGGAAGACCTCCCGGCTGGTGTGGACGGCGCCGCCGGGCCGGTCTTCGCGCTCGCACACCGCGACCCGCCACCCGCCGCCCGCGAGCCGCGCGGCGGCGACGAGGGCGTTGATACCGCTACCGATGACGACGGCGTCGAAGACTTCCGCGGACGGGACGCCGCCGCTCGGCGCCATGGGTGTCTCTTCCATAGACGACAGGTACCCAGAACACCGAGCGCCCCCACGGCCCCCCGGCGACGCCCGGGGCGGGAGGGCGCCGAGCCGCCCTCCCACCCAGGACTCGACCTGCGGCACGGAGGCTCGCTCTGCACGCCGGCGGCCTGGACGGCGAAGCCCGCGAGATCCGCGCGTCAGCGCCCGATCCGCCCCGACTTCTTCTTCACCACGCCGCGCGCGATGGCGAGCATCGCCTTGGTCGACCGCGATGCCGCCGCGGAGATCTACGCGACACTGCTTCCGCATCGCGACGGCCCCCCGGCCGGCGCCGCGAGCCTGGCGTTGGCACTGCGCCCGGTCGCCCACACCCTCGGTGAACTGGCCGTCTTCCTCGGTCGCGCCGACGAGGCCGCCGCCCACCTCACCCAAGCCGCCACCATCGCCGACCGCTGGAACGCACCCCACTGGGCCGCCGAGGCACGGTCCCGAGCGACCACCTGAACCGTGGACGGGGGTTCGGCGAACCGGACCACCGCAGCCGCCGACCGCTCTGGGCGGCAAGGAATGCCAACCCTGTTAACGGTGAGGCAACGATGCCGCGGCTGGAATGGGGCCGCCCCAGGCGCTGCGAGTTTTGAGGAGCCTGCCATGTCCCTGCCCCACACGCCGTCCCACGACCTTGACCGCCGCGCGGTCCTGCGCCGCGCCGGTCTCACCGCGGCCGCCGCCGCGTCCGTTCCCTTCCTGGACATTCCGTCGACCCGAGCGGCGGCGACCTCCGCCAAGGACCCGGACCGGCTCTTCAAGCACGGCCGGTTCGCCGAGGCCGAGCGCGCCTACCGGCTGCTGCTGCGCGGCGATCCGCGCAACGCCCACGCGAACGCGCAGCTCGGCTACATCGCGCTGCTGTCCAACCGCTTCCGGATGGCCGAATGCCACCTGTCCAGCGCCATCGACCTGAACCCGGCCGACACCGGCTCCCTGCGCAGGCTCGCCGACTGCTTCGTCCGCCAGGACCGGCACGCCCGTGCGATCCCGCTGCTCAACGAGATCGGCACGCCGTCGACCAAGGCGTCCGCGACGCAGTACGGCCACCTCGGCGCCTCGCCCTACCGGATCTCCGGACCGGCCGGCACGCGCGTGCCGTTCCGGTTCCTCGACCCCGTGCCCGTGGTGGAGGCGTCGGTGAACGGTTCCCGGCCCCTGACGTTCATGGTCGACACCTACGCGACGCTCGACCTCGCACCGGAGACCGCGAAGGACCTGGGGCTGCGGGCGGTGGCCACCACCTCAGGCGTGGCGGGTAACAAGCCGGTGACCATCTACCTCGGCGTGCTGGACTCCTTCCGGATCGGCGACATCGAGGTCCGGAACCTGCCGGTCCAGTGGTCGCAGGGCGGCCAGAGGCCGACGCTGCCGGACGGTTCCACCGCGGCCGGCGCATTCGGCACGACCGTCCTCTACCACTTCCTGGCCACGATGGATTACGCGCGCCGTGCCCTCGTCCTGCGACGGCCCCGCCCCGCCCGCAGGTCGGACGGCCTGCCGCTGTGGCTCGCCGGGGACCACTTTCCCTGCTCGCTGGGCAGCCTGCGCGACGACGGCCCCCGGGTGGTGACCGTGGACACCGGCGGCATCGGCCACGGCCTGGACACGACGGTGGAGATCGCCGAATCCCTCGGCATCCCCGTCGACCGCGCGCACCCGGTCGGGTCGGTCAACGGGATCGACATCTACCCGATCCGGCCTGACCGCATCAGCCTCGGCCGCGCGGTCGGGCGCGACATCCTCGGCTTCGCCGCCGAGAAGGTGTTCCCCGGCCTGCCCGGCCCGGGCCTTTCCGCCGCGTTCGGCTTCGACGCGATCGCCAATTTCACGCACGACTTCTACAAGCCGTACGCGGTCACCTTCGACTACACGGCCATGCGCCTACGCATAGCTTCCCACCGCAGACGCGCCTAGGCCGAAAGGGCGTTGCCAGATGTTCCGGGGCGTGGCGGCGTCCGCTTCAGTGCTCATCCGCTCCTGGAGGACGAGGGGGACAGCGCGGTGTAGGTGAGTCGGTCCGTACCTTGCCCCCGCCGGACCTGGGGCCCGTGCCACGTCCACGGAGCTTTGTGCTCGTGAGCCCGGTGGTCATCCGGTCCAAGGAAACGGTCGTCAAGTGGTCTACTTCTCCGCGTCGCCGGGACCCTAGTTTCGGCGCCATGTCCAAACTCACGACTTTGATGTGCGAGCTTCCGCCCTTCATCCCGGCGGGCGCCGAGGCGATGACCGTGACGATCGAACTGCCGCCGGGCGATTCGGGGACGCCGCCGCACCGGCACTCGGGGCCGGTCTTCGGGTACATGCTCGAAGGGGAGATGGTCTTCGAGTTGGAGGGCGAACCCGAGCGCGTGATCCGCGCCGGTGAGGCGTTCTGGGAGCCGGGCGGCGACGTCATCCACTACCAGGCGGCCAACAATCTCAACGACGCGTGGACGCGTTTCGTCGTCGTCATGCTCGGCGTTCCCGGCGAGCCGATGCTCACCATCGTCGACCAGGACGAACTCGAAGCGCGCCGCGACCGCCGTGCGCCGCGTCCCGCCGCCGGCCCGAGGGCCTGAGGACCGTGCACATCTTCCTGGCCGGCGCCACCGGGGTCCTCGGACGGCACATCCTCCCGCTCCTTCTCGACCAAGGCCATCAGGTCACCGCCCTGACCCGCGGCGACGACGGCGCGGCGGCGATTAGGTCCAGGGGCGCCTCCGCCGTGATCGGAGACGTCCATGACCGCGGGGAACTCGCCCGCATCGTCGGCGCGGCCGCACCCGACGTCGTGATGCACCAGCTCACCGACCTGAGCGGCGGCAGCAGCGACGCCAACGCCCGGATACGGACGATCGGCACCCGCAACCTGGTCGACGCGGCCCGCGCCGCGAAGGTCCGGCGGATCGTCGCGCAGAGCATCGCGTGGGCGTACGAGGGCGGCCCGGATCCTGCCGATGAGGACGCCCCGCTCGACCTGACCGCGCCGGTTCCACGCAGGACGACCATCGAGGGCGTCGCGGCACTGGAGAGGGCGGTGAGCGAGCTGCCCGAGTGGGTGGTGCTGCGATACGGGCTCCTCTACGGGCCCGGCACCTGGTACACGCCGGGCGGGCTCATCGCCGACAAGGCGCATGCGGGCACGCTCGCGACTTCGGACGATGTCAGTAGTTTCGTCCACATCGGGGACGCCGCCACCGCCGCCGTCCAGGCGCTCGCCTGGCCGTCCGGCGCGACGGTCAACGTCGTCGACGACGAGCCCGCCGCCGCCCGGGACTGGGTGCCCGTCTTCTGCGAGGCCGTCGCGGCACCGCCGCCGCCGGACGGACCGTCGGCGCCCCGGGCCCCCTGGGCGCGCGGAGCCGACAACCATTACGCGCGCAAGCACCTCGGCTGGGTTCCGGCGCACCCGTCGTGGCGCCTCGGGTTCTTCGCCGAGTAATCCAGCAGCATTTCGTTGTCTATGCCCGACAAGAGGTGGCCGATGGACATCACCGCGCTCTTCCTCGCCGGCGCCGGGATGGGGCTGACGGCCGGGGGCACCACCTGCGCCGCCGTGCAGTTCGGCCTGCTCACCGGCGCCATCCGGGACGGCGGCGGGCCGCGGCCGGTCGCGTCGTTCCTGACGGCCAAGCTGGCCTCCCACACGGTGCTCGGGGCGCTGCTCGGGCTGGCCGGCGGCGCGGTGCAGCCGGGGCCGCGGGTCCGGGGCGCGCTGCTGACGGCGGCGGCGCTGGTCCTCGCCCTGTTCGCGCTCGACCTGCTGGGCTTCGGCCCGGCCCGGCGCCTACCGCGCCGCCGGAGCGCCGCGGAGCCCGTCCCCGCGGAAGGTCGCGCGGGGCTCCCGGGCCACTGCGCGCCGTCCATGCGGCCGCAGACGAGGCGCCGGCGGCGGCCCTGGGCGCTGGGGGCGGCGACCGTGCTGGTGCCGTGCGGGCTGACCCTGTCGGCGGAGCTGCTCGCGGTCACGTCGCGCTCCGCGCTCGGCGGCGCGGTGGTGATGGGCGCGTTCGTGCTCGGCACTGCGCCGCTGTTCGGCCTCGCCGGCCTGGCCGCCGGGCGCGTCCTCGCGGTGCTGCGCGGGCGGCTCGCGGCGCTGCCCGCACTCGTGCTCGTCGTGGCCGCCGGATGGACGCTGCTGTCGGGGCTGCGGCTCGGCGGCCGGCTCCCCTCCGGCGGCGGGACGGCCTCGGCGGCCGACTCGGCGCGGTTCGTGCGGACCGACGCGTCCGGCACGCAGGTCGTCACCGTCTGGGCTCTCGACCAGGGCTACCGGCCCGCGCTCGCCACGGCGCGCGCGGGCGTCCCGACCGTCCTGGTGCTGCGCACGCACGGTACGCGGGGGCACACACGGGCGTTCACCATCCCCGGACGCGGGAAGGACGTGATCCTCCCGGAGAACGGAGACACCCGGATCGACCTCGGCACCCCGGGGCCAGGCCGGATGCGGTTCGTGTGCGCGTCCGGCCACTTCCCCGGGGCGATCACCTTCCAGTAGCCGGCCGATGATGGCTGCGGCGAGGGTCATGAGGGCTCTGTGGATGTCGTCGCGGATACCCAGCGGATGCGCAACCGGCCGAACCGGTGCGGCAGGGCGATCGCCGCTCGACGACGTAGCGCTGCGCGGCCGGATGCCCTCGGCGCGGACGAGGCGGCGGTGTTCGCCGTGGTCCTAGCCGCGTTCGTCCGGCAGGCAGCCCGGTCTCCGGCAGAGCCCTCCAACCCGGCACGGATGCGCGGCACCCGGTCCAGCAGTGGGACGAGTTGGGTGACGTCGTCAGCGACACCGCCGGCGCCATCTCGTGGGCCGTTGGAGCCCGGCCAGGCCCGGTTCCGGGCCGCCCTTGAGCGCCCGGACGTGCGAGCTGTCGATCATCGCCTGGTCCAGGCCGGCCCCTCGGCGGCGTGCAATCCCTCCAGCAGCAGCCGGTGCAAGGCGTCCCACGCCCCGGCCTGGTGCCACTCGGCCTGCACGTCGTTCCCGACCGCGAACCCCGGTTCCTGCGGCAGGAACTTCCAGCGGCTCCCGGTGTGCGGCACGAACAAGATCCCGCAGGGCACCTGGCGGTCGTCCAGCCGCTTGCGCTTACGCGCTCCCCCTCAGCAGCAGCGGCTCGACCCGTTCCCACGGGCTGTCGGCCCTCACCATAAATCGCGTCGTATGCGCATTCTGATATGGCCTTTTTAGCCCGTCACAGCGTCGACCAGCTCGGCCAGCGCCTCCAGAGCACGCTTCCAGGTGTGCGGAGGAGGTGTGGCGAAGCCGAGGATGAGCCCGGCCGGCCGTTCGCCGGCCGGCTCATGCCAGTAGCCCTCGGTGTGCAGGCCGTGCAGGTGGAGTCCGGCATAGCGGCCGGTGTCCACCAGCCGTCCCTCCTCTTCGGCCGACCCGACCGGCATGAGGGCGTGCAGGCCCGCGGCCACTCCGTCCAGCGGTGCCGCGAGCCGCTCCGCCAGTTCGGTGCGCCGCCGCCGGTAGACCAGCCGGGCCCGCCGTATGTGCCGGTCGTAGTCGCCGCGTTCCACCAGGTCGGCGAACGCGAGCTGGTGGAACGCGGGCACCGCGGTACCGGTCTCCGCCACGGCCGCCAGCACGGCCTCGCGCAGCGTCGGCGGCACGACCAGCCAGCCGAGGCGCATCCCCGGGGACAGCGACTTGCTGGCGCTTCCCGCGTAGACGACCCGGTCGGGGGCCAGCGCCTGCACCGCCCCGACCGGCTGCCGGTCGTAGCGGAACTCACCGTCGTAGTCGTCCTCGACCAGGAAGCCGTCCCGCCGCCGCGCCCACGCGACGAACCCCGCCCGGACGGCCGGTGCCAGCACCACCCCGCGGGGGTACTGGTGCGCGGGCGTGAGCAGCGCCGCCCCCACATGCTCCGTCAACCCGGCGGGATCCGCACCGTCCGCGCCGACGCTCAGCGGCACGACGTCCATCCCGGCCGCGCGCAGCAGCCACCGATGCTGCGGAAGTCCGGGATCCTCCGTGGCCACGCAGCGTACGCCCAGGCTCCGCAGCGCCCGCCCCACCAGCGCCAGCCCGTTCGCGAACCCCGCCGTCACCACCACTGATTCGGCGTCGGCCGCCACGCCACGGGTGCGTGCGACGTAGCGGGCGATCGTCGATCTCAGCACCGGCAGCCCGGCAGGCTCCCCGTAGTCCCATGCCGCCGGCTCGGCCGACGCCGCCGCCCGCCGCACCGCCGAGGCCCACATCGTCCGCGGGAACGAACTGAGATCCGGTCGTCCCGGCTGGAGGTCGAACTCGGGATCCGGCCGCGACACCCGCGGCTCGGTTCGCGGTCCGGCGTCCGCCACCGGGATATCGGCCACCCACGTGCCCGAGCCCGGCTCCCCCGTCAGCCATCCTTCCGCGATCAGCTGGCCGTAGACCTGGACGACCGTCCCCCGGGACACGCCGAGATCGGCCGCCAGGCTCCGGCTCCCCGGCAGCCGGGCACCGGCCGGAAGCCTCCCGGAGCGGACCGCCTCGCGCAGCGCGATCTCGATGGCCCGTCCCGCCCCGGCGCCGCGCGGCACGTCAAGGTGCAGATCAAGCCCGACCCCACGCTCGTCCATCACACCCTGTGATACCTGTCCGGCGCCGGGAGCGCTACGACCGGTCTGCAAGTTGCCGGTACCAGCGGGTCTCGGGTGCCCGCAGAGCCGAGAGGGTCTCCAGGAAGCACTGGTGGGTGTGTTGAGCGGGCCGATCGGCCGGGAGCAGGTCGGGGCCGCGGAGGACGAACATACGGTAGTCGTCGCCGATCTCGTCGAGCTTCCAGCACCGCGCCGCCCGTTCGGCGCCCGCTGCGCGGAACAGGTCGTATCGTGCGCTCGGCTCGGTCGCCAGGACCCGTTCCGCCTCGGGCTCCCGCGCGTAGTCGCCGAAGACGTCGAACGCGACCGACTTCGCCTGCACCGCCGCCCTTCCCCCTCCCTGCCCTGTGCCACTCAGCGCCCGAGCGCCACCGTGCCCATCATGGTCAGCGGTAGGTTATCGACCACGAGAAGCACCTCCGGCAGCGTGAAACGCCGATCAGTGCGGAGCGGATCTTCGATCGTCGTCGCCCCGGATCCCTCTCCACTACCCAAGAAGAAGCGCCTGACCGTCGAGCAGGCCAAGGCGGTGCGCATGCGCCCTCAAATCCACGAGCCTCGGTGCCGACCCCCATCTGCCCCTGGTCGACCCCATCCCAACCCCGTGGGGTCTGCCAGCAGACCAGCACCAGGGTCGCCATCGAGGACGGCGCCAAGCACTGGCAACCGCGGGCCTACGGCAGTCCGGAATGGCAAAAGATCTACGGACGGCTCCGCAACACCGTCGAAGGCATGAACGGTTACGCCAAGGCCGACGCCCACGAAGGCATCGAACACGGCCTCGCCGCGCAGAGCCTGCTGCCGGCCTTCCAACCGGCCCACGCCAACGAGCGCAAGATCAACGCCTGGCTCGCCACGCTCCCCGGCCCCGACGGACACCCCCGCCGCCGGGCACATCACCCCGCCCGCAGCCTGAAGACCCAAGGACTGGGGCGCCCTCGTACCTGGCTGACCCATCGGTCCCCGCGATCGCAGCGGACCGGCCTCCGTAACGACAAAGACCCCGAGGCTTGCCAGCTTCGGGGTCGTTTCGTCACTGTGGGGCTACGACTTTCGTCTGTGCCCCCGAGTGGGCGAGGAGGGATTTGAACCCTCACATCCTTTCGGACACACGGACCTGAACCGTGCGCGTCTGCCGTTCCGCCACCCGCCCGTGGGTGTCGGCCCGTCTCCGGGCGCTCGAAAAGGCTAGCACGCGCTGAGCAGTGGTTAGGTATCCAGATACGTCGAGCGAACCTTCGCACCGATACGATCGTCTACCAGTGGGGAAGGGAGGTGCCCGTGGGCGTCATTCAGCGCTTCGAGCGACGGCTTGAGGGCATGGTCGAAGGGGCCTTCGCCCGTGCCTTCAAGTCGGAGCTCCAGCCGGTCGAGGTGGCCAGCGCTGTGCAGCGCGAGATGGACGATCGGGCGGCGATCGTGGCGCAGGGCCGCACGCTGGTTCCGAACGACTTCGTCGTCGAGATCTCTCAGCAGGACGGGCAGCGGCTGCAGGTGTACGCCGACAGCCTGAGCCAGGAGCTGGCCAACCTCGCGCGCGAGTACGCGAAGGAGCAGGGGTACTCCTTCGTGGGCCCGGTGCGGGTGCGGTTCGAGAACGCCGGCGACCTCGCCACGGGCATGTTCCGCATCAGGTCCGGTGTCATCAGGGGCTCGACCGTCGAGGGCGGGGAGATCCGCCAGCCGGTGAGCGACGTGCCTCAGGGGGGCAGGGGGGGTGCCTTCGGGGGGCATCCGCGGCTGCTGGTGACGACGGCGGTGGAGGGTTCCGACACCACTCAGCGCACTTATGAGATCAACACTCCGGTCACCCTGCTGGGCCGCGGCACCGACTGCGACCTGCGCCTCGTTGATCCCGGCGTGTCCCGGCACCATGCCGAGATCCGCGTAGAAGGTCCCGAAATCGTGCTCGTGGATCTAGGGTCGACCAACGGCTCGTTCGTGAACGGGCAGCCGATCCGGCGGGTGACGCTGGTCGACGGCTCCCGCGTCACGATGGGTCGCACCACGCTTGTTTTCCGCCGCGACAGGGAGTAACCCCGACTCCGATGACCCCATTCACCCTCACGCTGATCAAGCTGGCGTTCCTCGCGGTGCTCTGGCTCTTCGTCATCGCGGCCGTCGGCGTGATCAGGGCCGACCTGTTCGGTTCGAAGGCGGCCGCGAAGGCGGCCTCGCGGGCGGCGCAGCCGCCCCGTCCGGCCAAGGCCGCGGCCAAACAGTCCAAGGCGCAGCGCGCGCCGCAGCGCAGTGGCGCCCAGCACGGCTCCCCGACGAAACTGGTGGTCGTCCAGGGCGAGCGGGCGGGCACCGTCATCGATCTCACGGGAGTGCCCATCACCATCGGTCGGGCGAATGACGCCACGCTCGTTGTGACCGACGACTACGCTTCGAGCCGGCATGCCCGACTTTATGCGCAGGACGGTCAGTGGATCGTGGAAGATCTCGGCTCGACCAATGGCACATATCTCGGACGCACGAAGGTGAGCCGGCCGATGCCGGTGCCGCCCGGCGTCCCGGTCCGGATCGGCAAGACCGTGATCGAGCTGCGCAAATGACCCTGGGAATCCGCTACGCCGCGCGCTCTGACGTCGGCATGCTGCGCGAGGGCAACGAGGACTCCGCGTACGCGGGCGCCCATCTGCTCGCGGTGGCCGACGGCATGGGCGGGCACGTCGGCGGCGAGATCGCGAGCGCGGCGGCGATCGAGGCGCTGCGCGGGCTGGACAAGGACCTCCCCGCGACCGAGCTGCTGGCCGCGCTGGAGCACACGGTCAAGACGGCCAACGACAACCTGCACCGCATCGTCGAGTCCGACCCCGCGCTCCAGGGCATGGGGACGACGCTGACCGCGATGCTGTGGGCGGGCAACCAGGTCGCGCTGGTGCACATCGGGGACTCCCGCGCGTACCTGCTGCGGGACGGCAGCCTGTTCCAGATCACGCACGACCACACGCTGGTGCAGTCCCTGGTGGACGAGGGACGCATCAGCCCCGACGAGGCGGCCTCGCACCCCCAGCGCTCCCTGCTCCTGCGGGCGCTGGACGGGCGCGGCGAGGTCGATCCCGACCTGTCGCTGCGCGAGGCGAAGGTCGGCGACCGGTACCTGCTGTGCTCGGACGGCCTGTCGGGCGTCGTCACGGCGGAGACGATCTTCCAGGTGCTGACCGACGTCGCGGACCCGGAGCAGGCCGTCCGGCAGCTCATCGACCTGGCGAACCGGGGCGGCGGCCCCGACAACATCACCTGCGTGGTCGCGGACGTCGTCGACCTCGGCCGGCAGCCGCCGACGGGCGGCCCCGGGCACGCCGTGGGGGCGGCGGCGAACGCGGGGCCACCGCCCGGCGGCGGTCCCGGCGCGGGCCCGGCCGACACCCCCGCCGGACGCGCGGCGCAGCTGCGCGACACGATGCCGCAGCCGCCCGTGGCCGTGGACGAGATGCCCCCGCCCGCGCCGATGCCGATGGGCGAGCCGATGGCGGGCCCCCCGCAGCAGCCGGCGACGCAGCACGCGCCGGGGCGTGCCAGGCGCGGCGGCGCGCGCAAGTGGACGTGGCTGGTGGTCGTCGCGGGCGTGGTGGTCGTGGCGGTGGCGGCGGGCGGCGTCTATCTGGTGCAGACCGTCCGGAACGGCTACTACATAGGGGAAGAGGGCGGCAAGGTCGTCCTGTTCCGGGGGTCGACGGACGAGTTCCCGCTGATCGACCTGTCCCGCAAGGCCGCCGCCAAGGACCAGCCGAACCCGCCGATCCCCGTCGCCGACCTGCCGCAGAACCTCCAGCAGCAGGTGAAGGGCACCTACTCGGTGAAAGGGCCGGCGGCTCTGAACGAGTTGAAGAACAGCGTGTGCAAGTACGTTCTCACCGCGGACGGCGGCAAGGTCGCCGTCGCGAAGGGCAAGGGGCAGCGCGACTGCCCGCAGGACAAGCCGAAGGCCACCGACATCGCGATCGACGACCTGCCGGACCCTGACCGCGACGCCGTCAACAAGGGCACCCTCGCCTTCGTCGGCCAGGCGGCCGCCGACGCGAAGGTGAACGAGCTGCGCTCCCACGTGGACGAGTGCAAGGCGCCCAGCCCGCGAGTGCAGGGCTGTCCGAGCGGCAAGGGCCCTAGATGAGTTCGATCGGGGCGCAGATCCGCGCGCATCTGCCGTACCAGCGACGCAACGCGGCCTCGTTCGCGCTGCTGATCTTCGCGATGGTGCTGACGCTGTCGGCGTTCGCGGAGGTCGGGCTCGCCCGGGACGGCTACATCCCGAAGGGCCTGTTCCTCTACGGCGGCGGCCTGGTGGTGCTGGCGTTCGGCGCCTACTTCGTCCAGGCCAAGTTCGCGCCGTACGCCGACCCGCTGCTGCTGCCGCTGTCGGTCGCGCTGAACGGCATCGGGCTGGCGATGATCTACCGCCTCGACCTCGACACCAGCGAGGACCACAGGGTCGCGGCCGCCGCGGGCAAGAAGCTGCTCAAGGACGCGGCGGACGCGCCCGGCCAGCTCATGTGGACCTTCGTCGGGATCGGGCTGTTCGTCACCGCCATCGTGATCATGCGCGACACCGACAAGCCCGACGCGCCGCTGTCGTTCACGCCGAAGACCGCGCAGCGCTACACCTACCTGATCGGCCTCGGCGCGATCATCCTGCTGCTGCTGCCGATCGTCCCCGGCATCGGCGCGGAGATCAACGGCGCGCGGGTGTGGATCGCCCTCGGCCCGTTCTCGGTGCAGCCGGGCGAGTTCGCCAAGCTGCTGCTGGTCGTGTTCTTCGCGGGCTACCTGGTCAACAAGCGGCAGGCGATGTCGCTGATCGGGAAGAAGATCGGCCCGTTCAGCCTGCCGCGCGCCCGCGACCTGGGCCCGATCCTGGTGATCTGGTTCTTCTGCCTGGGCGTGCTGTTCATGCAGAAGGACCTCGGCACCGCGCTGCTGTTCTTCGGCCTGTTCGTGTCGATGCTCTACATCGCCACGCAGCGGCTGTCGTGGGTCATGATCGGCATGGGTCTGCTGGCGGTGGGCGTGTTCGTCGCGACGCTGCTGCCGTTCATGGGCCACGTCAACCAGCGCATCGACATCTGGCAGAACCCGAAGCCCTACTTCGACGGCGGCTGCCTGCTGGAGAGCGGCAAGGTCGTCCCGGTCAACCCCGACACCGACATCTTCAAGAAGTACAAGGCCAAGGGCAGCGTGTCGCCGGGCTTCAGCGCGTGCGCGGAGCTCGGCGGCGAGTACTCCGACAGCGCGCAGCTCATGAAGGGCCTGTTCGCGCTCGGCCAGGGCGGGGTGCTCGGCACCGGCCTCGGCCAGGGCGAGCCGTGGCGGACGCCGCTGTCCTTCAGCGACTTCATCTTCGACTCGCTGGGCGAGGAGCTCGGCCTGACGGGGTTGATGGTGCTGCTGCTGGTGTACGCGCTGATCGTGCAGAGAGGGATGAAGACCGCCGTCGCCGCGCGAGATCCGTTCCTGAAACTGTTCGCCGGGGGCGTCTCGTTCGTCCTCGGCCTCCAGGTGTTCGTGATCGTCGGCGGTGTCACCCGGCTGATCCCGCTCACGGGTCTGACGACGCCGTTCCTGTCCCAGGGCGGTTCGTCGCTGATGGCCAACTGGATCCTGATCGCGATCCTGGTCCGGATGAGCCACGACGCGCGCAAGCCCGCCCCCCAGGCGATCCAGGACGAGGGCATGACCCAGATCGTGAGCACGAGGTGATCTCGCCCAGATGAACATGGACAAGCCGATCCGGCGGGTGGCGATCTTCGGGTTGCTGCTGTTCTTCGGGTTGATGGCGCAGGTGAACTACGTCCAGGGGAGTCAGGCGGACAACCTGCGCACCGACGCGCGCAACAGCCGCCAGTACTCCGACCTGTTCAACTCGCCGCGCGGAACGATCTCGGCGGGCGGCGAGGTGCTGGTGTCCTCGACGGAGACGCACAAGGACAACCCGAAGTACGGGCGGAGCTACAAGGACGGCCCGGTGTTCGCGCCGGTCACGGGGTACTTCAACGGCAACGCCACGCAGGTGGAGCGGGCCTACAACTCGCTGCTCGGCGGCAAGGACAAGCGGATCACGCAGCAGCGCTGGTTCGACACCTTCATCGGGAAGAAGGCCGAGGGCGCGAACCTCGAACTGACGATCAACCCGCGGGCGCAGCGGGTGGCCTACGAGAAGCTCAAGGGGCAGACGCAGGAGGGCCGCCGGGGCGGCGCCGTGGTGATCGACGTCAGGACGGGCGCGGTGCAGGTCGCGGCGTCGTGGCCGTCGTTCGACCCGAACGAGATCGCGCCCCAGACGGGCGACAAGGGCGTCAAGCGGCTGAACGAGCTCGACGGCGCGACCGGGGTCATCAAGCCGCTGGTCGACAACGCCCTCAGCCAGACGTTCCCGCCGGGCTCCTCGTTCAAGGCCGTGACGTCGGCGGTCGGCATGCAGGACCTGAACGTCAACAGCTCGACGACGGTGAACACCGGGCAGCTCATCCTGCCGGAGTCGGGCCGTCCGCTGCCGAACTCCCACGACAGCGGGAGCTGCGCGGGGTCGGCGCCGCTGAAGGGCGCGTTCGCCGAGTCGTGCAACACCTCGTTCGCGAAGATGGCGCTCGACCTCGGCATCCAGCAGCTGCACGACGGGGCCGAGAAGTTCGGCTTCGGGAAGCGAGTGAACCTGGAGCCCGACTTCCCCGCCGCCAAGAGCGAGGTGCCGGTGTCGGTGCAGGACGCGAGCGGCAAGACGATCCCGACCGGCAAGGACGGGACGGCGCGCTCGGGCATCGGCCAGGAGAACGTGCGCGCGACGCCGCTGCAGATGGCGATGGTCGCGGCGGCGATCGCGAACAAGGGCAAGATCATGAACCCGTACGTGGTGCAGAAGGCGCGGGCGAAGGACCAGAGCGAGCTGTACAACGCCTCCCCGAAGCTGTTCGGGCAGGCCATGACCGGCGACCAGGCCTCCCAGCTTGAGGACATGATGCGCGCGGTGGTCTCCGAGGGCACCGCGAAGAACCTGCAGAGCGCCAACATCGCCGGTAAGACCGGTACCGCCGAGCAGGGCCAGGGGATCCCGAACTCGCGGTGGTTCGTCGGGTTCGGCCCGTTCGACAACCCGCGCTACGCCTTCGCGGTGATCACCGAGGGCCCCGGCGACGGCGCCACCAACGCCGGGCCGGTCGCCGCGGCGATCATGGCCCAGGTGCTGAAGAAGTGAGCGCGGACCTCGTCCTGAACCACCGGTACCGGCTGCTGGAGCGGCTGGCCGTCGGCGGGATGGGCGAGGTCTGGCGGGCCTCGGACGCCTCGCTCGGGCGGCAGGTGGCGGTGAAGCTGCTGCGGCTGGAGCTGGTGTCGGACGCGACGGCGCTGCGCCGGTTCGAGTCGGAGGCGGAGTTCGCCGCCGGGCTGCGGCATCGCGGCATCGCACGGGTGTTCGACTTCGGCGAGCAGGACGGCCGGATGTACCTGGTGATGGAGCTGGTGCCGGGCGAGCCGCTGGACGAGATCCTCGTGCGCGACGGCGGGCTCCCGCTGGAGGCCGTCCTCGACCTGCTGGTGCAGGCGGGACGGGCGCTGACGGTGGCGCACGAGGCGGGCATCGTGCACCGCGACGTCAAGCCGGCGAACCTGATGATCTCGCCGGACGGCACCCTGAAGATCACCGACTTCGGGATCGCGCGGCGGCTTGAGGCGGCGTCGCAGACGGCGACCGGCATGGTGATGGGGACGGCGCACTACATCTCGCCGGAGCAGGCGTCGGGGCAGCCGATCAGCCCGGCCGCCGACCTGTACTCGCTGGGCGTGGTGGCCTACGAGTGCCTGACCGGCATGCCGCCCTTCGACGGCCGGACGCCGGTCGAGATCGCGCTGAAGCACGTCAAGGACGAGCCGCCCGAGCTGCCCGCGCACGTCCCGGCGAAGGCGCGGGCGCTGGTCGCGGCGCTGCTGGCGAAGGCGCCGCGGGACCGTCCGGCGGACGCGAACGCCGTGGCCGACTGGGCCCTGGAGGTCCGGGCGTCGCTCAGCACCGGGCGGTCGGCGCGTCCAGGGGAGAAGCCCGGGGTCACCTCGGTGGCGCCGACGGTGGGGGTGACCACCGCGGCACGATCGGACGACACCGGCCAGACGTCCGTTTTGTCGGAATTTGACGCAGGGGCAGGGGCGGATAACCTCACCAAGGGGATAGATAACCCAGGCCAGAAGGCAAGGGCCGGGGGCGGGCGACGGCGCCTGACCTACGCCTCGGTCGCGGCCGGGCTGCTGCTCGTCGGCTGCCTGGTCATCGGCTCGCTCTGGAAGGGTCTCGCCTTCGCCGGGTCGGGCGAGGAGCGGGACGCGCCCCAGAACCCGGCCACGGGCCCGGCGGGCGGAGAGGCCCAGGAGGACCCGGTCGCGACACCCAGCACACCGTCCGCGCATCAGGATGGTGGCCCGGCACCGACTGTCACGAGGCGGCACGGTACGCGTAGGATCCGTCCGTCAACGCCGGGGGCAGGCAGTGCGTCCCCCGAACACAAGCGAACGAGGAAACCGCCCCGGGCGACTCCCAGCGCCCCAGACCCGACACCGACACCGACGGGCAGCACCACGACTCCGTCAACTCCGAGCCCGGATCCCTCGCCCACGCCGGGCGGGGAGCTAGGTTCGGAGGACAAGGTGTAGACGTACGAGGGAAAGTGCACATATGAGTCAACCTCGGCTGCTCGGCGGCCGCTACGAGCTCGACACGGTGATCGGGCGTGGCGGCATGGCCGAGGTCTACCGTGCCCGAGATCTGCGTCTCGATCGCGTGGTCGCGGTCAAGACCCTGCGCTCAGACCTGGCCCGTGACCCCACGTTCCAGGCCCGGTTCCGCCGCGAGGCCCAGTCGGCCGCGTCGCTGAACCACCCCTCGGTCATCGCCGTGTACGACACCGGCGAGGACATGATCGGCGACACCTCCATCCCCTACATCGTCATGGAGTACGTGGACGGCAGCACGCTGCGCGACCTGCTGCGGGAGAACCGCGCGCTGCTGCCCGACAAGGCTCTGGAGATCACCGACGGGATCCTGCGGGCGCTGGACTACAGCCACCGCGGCGGGATCGTGCACCGCGACATCAAGCCGGCCAACGTGATGATGACCCGGGCCCACGAGGTCAAGGTCATGGACTTCGGCATCGCGCGCGCGATGGCCGACTCGGCGGCCACGATGACGCAGACCGCCCAGGTGATCGGCACCGCGCAGTACCTGTCGCCCGAGCAGGCGCGCGGCGAGCGGGTCGACGCCCGCAGCGACATCTACTCCACCGGCTGCGTCCTGTACGAACTGCTCACCGGCAAGCCCCCGTTCACCGGCGACTCCCCGGTCGCGATCGCCTACCAGCACGTCCGGGAGGAGCCGGTTCCGCCGTCCCAGGTGGACCCGGAGATCCCGCAGTGGGCCGACGCGATCGTGCTGAAGGCGATGGCGAAGGACGCGGCGCACCGCTACCAGAACGCGACGGAGTTCCGGCAGGAGATCCAGCGCGTGCTCCAGGGGCAGCCGGTGTCCTCGACCGCCGCGTCCACGATGCTGATGGGCGCGCAGCCGGGCGGCACGCAGGTGATGGGCGGCTACCACGGCGGCCCGCCGCAGCACACGCAGGTGCAGCGGCCGGTCGGCGACGGCTACGACCTGCCGCCCGTCCGCTACGACGAGAACGGCCCCGAGCGGGGCGGCGGCGGGAAGAAGGCCGCGATCTGGATCGCGCTCGCCGTGGTGTTCATCGGCGGCGCCGCCGCGATCGGGTTCCTGATGTCGGGCGGCAAGGGCGACGACGAGAAGAAGGTCGCGGTGCCGCAGAGCATCGTGGACGTCCCGCGCAAGCAGGCGGAGGCGGAGCTGACCAAGCTCGGCCTGAAGCTGGGCGATCCGACGACCGACTACAACAACGACATCCGCAGGGGCAACGTCGTCACCGCCGACCCCAAGCCCGGCAGCAACGTGGCCGAGGGCTCGACGGTGACGCTGACGATCTCCAAGGGCAAGCGCCCGCCCGCCGAGGTCGACGTGCCCGACGTGACCGGCAAGCCGTACTCGGTGGCGAAGAACATGCTGGAGGAGCGCGGCTTCGACGTCGAGAAGCGGGTGGAGAACAGCGACACGGTCCCGCGGCTCAGCGTGATCCGCACCGACCCGTCCGGCGGCGGCAAGGCGCCGAAGAACTCGACCGTCCGGGTGTTCGTGTCGAACGGGCCGAACAACCTGAAGGTGCCGACGCTGACCAACAGCAGCCAGCGGGCGGCCTGCGCCAAGCTGGAGAGCCTCGGCCTCCAGTGCAAGGTGGAGAAGGGCTTCGCGCCGCCCGACAAGCCGGTGGCGCCGGGCTTCGTCTACGACCAGTCGCCGGGGCCGGACGCGACGGTCGCGCCGGGCGACACCGTCACGATCTACGTGGCGCAGAAGCCGTCGCCGACGCCGACGATCGGGCCGTCCGGGCCGACCTTCCCCACCTTCCCTGACGGCGACGGAGGCTGACCCCGGGAACGACGAAAGGGCCCCGACCCCCTGCCGGGGGGTCGGGGCCCTTGTCGTGGACGTCCCGTCGTCGGCGCCACGCCGACGCGGTAGCCGCTAAGCGGCCGGGGCCGGGCATGAGAGAGGGCTTCCGCCACTCGGGGGCAATGGCGGAAGCCCTCAATATGGTCTTCGGACGTACTTGCCTGGACGTTACGACTTTTAACGGAAATTTTCCGCGCGCGGCGGCGCAGCGCCGGGCAGAATCGCCCCGGGACGGCGAACACGCAGGTCACACGGGGGACGCGCACATGCCGAGCCAGTTGGCCAGCAGATGGTGCCCGTGCTCCGACAGCACCGACTCGGGATGGAACTGGACGCCCTCGACCGGCAGGTCGCGGTGCCGCAGGCCCATGACGACGCCGTCCGGGGTGGCGGCGGTGACCTCCAGGACGTCGCGGGGCACCGTCCCGGGCTCGACGGCGAGCGAGTGGTAGCGGGTCGCGGGGAAGGGGACCGGCAGGTCGCGGAACACCCCGGCGCCGTCGTGCTCGATCGGGCTCGTGTACCCGTGGACGACCTGCGGCGCCCGCGCCACGGTGGCGCCGTGCACGTGGGCGATCACCTGGTGGCCGAGGCAGACGCCGAGCAGCGGCACCGCGCGGCGCTCGGCGTCGGCGACGAGGTCGAGGCACACCTCCGCGTCGGCCGGATGCCCGGGGCCGGGGCTCAGCAGCACGCCGCCGGCGGACGCGGCGTCCCGCACGGTGACGTCCGCGCGGTCCTTGACGACGCAGTCGGCGCCGAGTTCCCGCAGGTACTGGACGATGTTGTAGACGAAGCTGTCGTGGTTGTCGACGACGAGGACCCGCACGGCGTCACCCCCCTGGCACCGCCGGGCCGGACGACCCGGTCGGCTCACCGTGCACGACGCCGTGGTCGAAGTGGACCTTCGGCTCCATCCACGGGAACACGACGTACCAGAGCACGAGGGCGACAACGATCGCGACCGCGGCCGCGATTCCGCTCTTGGCCTGCCAGGTCCCCGGCAGGTGGCGCCAGATCCAGGCGTACATGACACCCTCTACTTTCCGGTCGAGGCGGCGCGGGGCAGCTCGGAGACCATCGTGCCGAAGATGATCATCCGCTCGGCGGCGGAGTACTTCGGGTGGCAGGTGGTCAGCGTGATCCGCTTTTCGGTCGGCCGCTTCTTCGGGTGGCCCGGGACGGGCGCGGTCACCTCGACGGCCGACGGCTTGACGATCTCGCGGCCGGTGACCCGGTAGGTGAACTGCCGGTCGCGGGTGTCGATGAGGATCTTGTCGCCGGCGCGGAGTTCGCCGAGCCGGTTGAAGGGGGCGGAGTAGGTCGTCCGGTGGCCGGAGACGACGAAGTTGCCGATCTCGCCCGGCATCGCGCTGCCGGGGTAGTGGCCGGGGCCCTTGCGCAGGTCGGCGGGGTCGACGCCCTCGATGATCACGTAGTGGTAGCCGTCGCCGAACCGCGGGATGCGGATCATGGCGAGGCCCCTGCCGAGCCGCACCTTCTCGGTGGTGACCTTCGGCGCCTTCCAGGTGTCCAGCAGCTCGCGGCCGAGGCGGTCCTGCTGGGCCCGGGTGTACTGGCCCGTCCCCCACAGCTCGTAGGTCACGAACAGCATCAGGATCAGCCCGGCGGTGATGCACAGCTCGCCCAGGCCGCGGATGACCATCCGCACCGCGCGTCCCCCCCTCCGTCGACGATTCCGCCCGCTCCCCCGCGCTAGGGACCGCCGTCGTCCTCGGGCACCGCGGCGTGGTTCATGGTGACGTTCGCGGTGTAGGCGGGCAGGGCGGCGCGGTCCAGGGTGTGGACCGCGTACCCGAGCCCGTACGCCTGGACGTACTTGCGGTACGTCCCGATCACGGGGGAGGCGTCGAGCGCGGCCCGCAGCCGGTCCGGGTCCCCGACGGCGGTGATCCGGAACGGCGGCGAGTACACGACTCCCTGGAGGATCAGCGTATTGCCCACGCACCGCACCGCGCTCGTCGAGATCACCCGCTGGTCCATGATCTGCATCGCCCGCGCCCCGCCCGCCCAGAGCGCGTTCACGACGGCCTGGACGTCGCTCTGGTGGACGACGAGGTCGTCGGGACGGGCACCATGGGGCAGATCACCCGATCTGGGCAGCGGGGCGTCGTCCAGCGACACGCGGACGGCGGGCCCGGTGACCGCCGTGAACCCCGAGCGGGCGGCGAGCCGGTCGGCCTCGCCCTGCGCCTGCTTCACGCGCGCGTCGTGCCGGCCGGCCTCGCGGGAGATCGCGTCCACCTCGCGGCGCAGCCGGCGGTACTCCTCGCGCTCCCGGCGGGCACGGCGCTGATCTGCGGAGATGAGGTCGGTGATGCGGGTGCGGCCCTCGTCGCGCAGGCTCGTGCCGCGGGCCGTGCTCGCGCTCGCCGCGAACAGGGTTCCCGCGACAAGCGTGATAGCTGGGATGATGCTTCCCCAAGCCGAACGCCGTACGCTGCTCACCAGCGACTACGCTAACCGACAAAACACCCATGCGCGGTCCGGCGCTCCGGCCGCCGGACGCCCGAGGAGATCGATCCCACCGTGGCCAAGTCCAAAGTGCGCAAGAAGGCTGTTTACACGCCCCCGCAGAAGTCCAAGGCGCCCGAGGTCAGCCCCCGCTGGCTGGTCCCCACGATGGTCGGCCTCTGGCTGGTCGGCCTCGCCTGGATCGCGGTCTTCTACGTGACGGCGAGCACGAACACCGACGTCCCGTTCATGACCGATCTGCACAACTGGAACCTGGGGATCGGCTTCACCGCCATCATCCTCGGCGTGGTGCTCTCGACCCGCTGGCGCTGACCGCCCGCGCCGTCCCGCCAGGGTGACCGCGCCGGTGCCGCCCCGCTCCCATGGCCGCCGGTCCGCGTTACCCACATTGACGTCGAGCGAATCCACGAGAGTTATCCACAGACTGGGGATCTCCCACCCCGGCTATCCCCAGGTTTTCCACAGGCGCGGAGCCGAGCTCGGCCCGAAAGGCCCGGTATCGACCGCCACGGCCGGAAACGGCCGGGGCGGCGATCCCCGGAAGGCTACAGGGCCGAGCTCAGTTCCGCGGTCTTGACCAGCACGAGCGCCGTGAGCAGCGCCAGCACGACCAGCGGCGCCCCGATGTGCACCAGGCTCCGCCGCGCGGCGGGCGCGTAGGCCATCGCCGCGGCCAGCGCGCCGCCGGTGACCAGGCCGCCGATGTGCCCCTCCCAGGAGATGTCGGGCACCGAGAACGTGATCACCAGGTTGATGACCAGCAGGAACACGATGGGCCCGACCTGCCCGCCGAGCCGGCGGCCGATCACGAAGTAGGCCCCGAACAGGCCGAAGATCGCGCCGGACGCGCCGACCGCCGAGTTCCCCGGGTCGACCAGGTACAGCAGCACCGACCCGCCGAGCCCCGACAGCATGTACAGGGCCAGGTAGCGCCAGCGTCCGAGCACCTGCTCCAGCGCCGGGCCGATCGCCCACAGCGCCCACATGTTGAACACGATGTGGGCGATGCCGAACGACCCGCCGCGCTGGTGCAGGAACATCGAGGTGACCAGCCGGTACCACTCGCCCTCGGACACCCCGATGGTGTCGCCGTTGATCAGCGTCGCCTGGCCGATCATCATGTAGTCGGCGATGAACCGCCAGGACGACAGCTCGACCAGGTAGGCGAGCACGCACAGGCCGATCAGCGAGTACGTGACCACCGGCACCGCCGACGCCGCCCCCGGGACGCCCAGCGGCGTCACCGGCCGGGCTCGCCGCACCCCGCGGTTCCCGTCCGCCACGCACTCCACGCACTGGTGCCCGACCGCCGCGTCCCGCATGCACTCGGGGCAGATGTAGCGGTCGCACCGCGTGCAGCGGACGTAGGTCTCCCGCCCCGGATGCCGGTAGCAGGTCGGCACCGAGGTCTCGGGTTTGGGTTCTGTGCTCATGTGGGGGCTCCGTGGGGCCGGGACAGGGTCCTACCCTGTAGGACGATTAACGCCGCTCGATCGTCACCGTCTTGATGGCGACGTCGTCCTTCGGGCGGTTGCCGCCGCCGGTCGGGACCTGCCCGATGCGGTCGACGACGTCGGTGCCCTCGATCACCTTGCCGAAGATCGTGTGCCGTCCGGTGAGGTGCTGGGTCGCGGCGACGTTGGTGGTGATGAAGAACTGCGAGCCGTTGGTGCCGGGCCCGGCGTTCGCCATCGCCAGCAGGTAGGGCTTGTTGAACTTCAGGTCGGGGTGGAACTCGTCCTTGAACTCGTAGCCGGGGCCGCCGGTCCCGGTGCCGAGCGGGTCCCCGCCCTGGATCATGAACCCGTCGATGACCCGGTGGAAGATCGTCCCGTTGTAGAGCGGGTCCTCGGTCTTGCGACCCGTGCGCGGGTCGGTCCAGACGCGGGTGCCCTCCGCCAGTTCGGTGAAGTTCGCCACGGTCTCGGGTGCCTGCTCCGGGTAGAGCTGGATCACGATCTTGCCGAGCGTCGTGTCGAGCGTCGCGAAGATCTCGTTGGCCACGCTGGCCGCCTCCTCGTGAGAGTTGGATGGTCTGTCGATCCCGGACACGCATGAATTACTCACGCGAGGTAATCAATCAATCACTCTCGCGTGGTTTACCTTCCCGACGATGGGAAGGGTGCTGAACAGGACCTCGCAGAAAGGGAGGTTAGCGTGTCCCTAATGATCAGTACCCGCCGGAAGCCGCGGGAGCAAGTCCGCACGCGGCTGGGCCGGACGCAGGAGGCGGCCCGGCACGGCGCGGAGATCGCCCTGCGGCGGGCCTCCGTGACGGCCGACCGGATCAGACCGGTCGCCGCCGAACGCGTCCTCGTCGCCCGCGGCTGGGGCGCGCCCCGGATCAGGCGTGCGGCCCAGTACGTGGAGACGGGCCTCGCCCCGCGGGTGAGCTCGTTCCTGAGCGGCGTGGCCCACCGTGTCGAGCCGCCGGGCCGTGACCGGCCCCGGCGCGGCGCCGTCGTGGCGCTGGTGGGAGCCGTCGCCGCCGTCGGCGTGGCGGGCGCGGTGGTGACCCGCCGCAGCGTCACCGGCGGATCGGACGACGCGTCGGAGGAGGCCACCTCGGCCGACTCCATGACCGTCTCCGGCGCGGACGTCGACGAGCGCGCGTCCTCGCGGCGCTGACGCGACCCGTGGAGGGCCCGGCCGACCCGGCCGGGCCCTCCGCTGCGTCACGACAGGCCGGACTCCACCAGCCGGGCGATCACGTAGCCGATCGCCTGCTGGACGAACTGCTCGGCCAGCCACACCAGCGCGCGCCTCCACTCGCCGTCCTCGACCTCGCGCACGAGGATCTCCCCTTGGCCGTCGGCCATGACCGTGCCCCCTTCTCGTGGTCGTGGGAGCACCGTCGGCCGCCCGCCGTCCCGGGCACATGGGCCGGACGCCTCGTCCGGCCGCGTGGCCCACCGGGGCGTCAGCCCTGGGTCGGCTGCCCCACACGGTCCTCAAGAGGCAGGACGACGCGCAGGCGCGACCCGGTGGCGGGGTGGGTGACGATGTCGAGGGTCCCGCCGAGTTCCCGGGCGCGCTCCCGCATCGACCCCAGGCCGACGCCGCCGGACCCGGTGAAGTCGGGGATCCCGACGCCGTCGTCGGTGATCGTGAGGACGAGCGCGCGGTCGGTGGCGCTGAGCCTGACGGCCGCGTGGACGGCGCGGGCGTGCCGGGCGATGTTGGCCAGGGCCTCGGCGGCGATGCGGTAGACGGCGCTCTCGACCCCCGGCGGCTGCGGCGGCAGCGGATCGGGGACGCGCTCGAACTCGATGCGCAGGCCCGGCGCCGACAGCCGGTCCACGAGTTGGGCGAGCGCCTCGGTCAGCCCGTGCTCGGCCAGCACGATCGGGCTCAACCCGCGCGCGACCCGCCGGACCTCCTCGACGGCCTGGCTGATGATGGCCGCCGCCTCCTCGATCTCCTCGGCGAGCGTCGCGGACGGGGCGGCGCCCGCGTTGTCCAGCCGGAGGCAGGCGGCGGCCAGCAGCGGTCCGAGGCCGTCGTGCAGGTCCCGCCGCAGCCGGTCGCGCTCCTCCGCCTGGGCCCGCACCAGGCGCTGCCGGGCGGCCTCCAGGTCCTCCTGGAGGCCGAGCCCGGCGACGGCCGGGGCGCCCTGGTCGGCGAGCAGCCGCAGCAGGGTCGCGTCCCGCTCGTCCAGGCCCCGGTCGCCGGCGCGCGGGGCGACGGTGAGGTGGCCGACGATCTCGCCCTGGTGGCGCATGCCGAAGGAGTGCGCGGCGATCCCGGGCTCGCCGACCCGGGCGAGCTCGCGCGGACCCGAGCCGGTGACGACGGTGAGCGCGGCGGCCGGCAGACCGAGGTCCTCGACGGCGCTGCGGCACAGGTGCCAGGGCACCCGCTGCGGATCGGGCGCCTGGCTCAGCCTGGCGGCCAGCGCCTGGACCGCCTCGTGGGGCAGCGCCCGGGGGCCGTAGAAGAAGCGGTCGACGCCGCGCGCCATCCGCCGGATCGCCAGGGGCAGCACCACCCCGGCCAGCAGCGCGAGCACGGCGATGGCCACCGCGCCGGGGCGGTCGGCGCGCGGGACCGTCCGCGCGAGCGCGGCGACGCCGGCGGCCGCCGCCAGCACCAGGCCCGCCGACAGCACGAACATGACGGCGATGTGCCGGGCGGTGCGGTCGATGTGCCACATGCGGTCGCGGATGACCGTGCCCCCCAGCGCGACCAGCCAGATCATGCCGGAGACGGCCGACAGCCCGGCGGTGTAGGGCAGCAGCGTGAGATCGACGGCGAAGCTCAGCTCGCGCAGGAGCTCCGCCGAGATCATCGTCACCGCCGTCGGCGGGTAGATCGCCGCGAGGATCGCCATGCGGCGGCGTGCGGGCTCGGGCGCCGCGCGGGCGCGGGCGGACAGCACCGCGACGCACGCCGCCACCGTGGGCACTTCGAGGCACCAGGTGGCGGGCAGCAGGACCGAGACCCCGGGCGGCCACCACGCGAGCGCGATCGCGCAGGCCCGCGCGAGCAGGTTGGCCGCGAACAGCGTCCGCCACCGCCAGGAGCCGATCCGTCCGAGCGGCAACCACAGCGGCACCATGATCAGCACGATCTGGTAGGTCGCCGACAGCCCGCTGAACACCAGGACGACGGCCCCGGCGCCCACGCCGTCGATGCCGTCCCTGACGCTCACGAACCCGTCGTCCAGCAGGGCCAGGACCGGCGCCGAGCCCCCGCCGAGCAGCAGCGCCCAGCCGAGGCTCCCGGCGACGCGGCGGGCGAGGATCAGGAACCCGCAGAGCGCGGCGAGCAGGCCCACCATGACCTGGGCGATCGAGTCGACGAGCGCCGCCGCGGGATGGCCGTCCGGGCCGACCGAGGCGAGCCGTCCCCGGAGCATGCACCCGTCGATCCAGGTCGTCTCGACCACCCACGCGCACAGGAGCAGGAAGCACAGGGTGAGGACGCCCGCCGCCCAGGCGATCTCGGTCCTCTCCCGCCGGATCCCGAACATTCCCCTCCCCGATCACTACACACGGTGATTAGATAGGCACGATACGCATGACGAGCGGGGTGTGAGCCGATGGACGGACGATCCGGTCGGGTCAGGGTGCTGGTGGTCGACGACCACCCGCTGTTCCGCGAGGGGTTGACCGCCGCCGTGACCCTGGCACCGGAGTTCGCGCTGGTCGGCCAGGCGTCCACGGGCGAGGAGGCGATCACGGCGGTGGCCGCGCTCGCGCCCGACCTGGTGCTGATGGACCTCGGCCTGCCCGGCACGTCGGGGATCGAGGCGACCCGGCGCATCACCGCCGACCACCCCGGGACGCACGTGCTGGTGATCACGATGTCGGAGGACGACGACAGCCTGCTGGCCGCGATCCGCGCCGGCGCCCTCGGTTACGTCCTCAAGGGCGCGCGCCGCGACGAGGTGCTGCACGCGCTGCGCGTCGCGGCGCGCGGAGGCGCGGTGTTCAGCCCGGGTATGGCCGCGCGGCTCGCCGCCCTGGTCCAGGGGCCGGCGACCGCGCCGGCCCGGCGGGCGTTCCCGTCGCTGACGCCCCGCGAACTGGAGGTGCTCGACCTGCTGGCGCGCGGGGCGACCTACCGGCAGATCGCCGCGCGGCTGGTGGTGTCGGACAAGACCGTCCGCAACCATGTCGGAGCGATCTTCACCAAGCTCCAGGTGAACGATCGCGCGGGCGCGATCGTCCGGGCCCGGGACGCGGGTCTCGGCGCGTCCCGGTGCTGATCCGGTGCGGTTCCCGGCGACTCGGTTTCTACTAACCGGTACGGTGAGCGCCATGGCACCGAATCCCCGCGCGCCGCGGCGGACGCTGGCGGACCGCGTGCGGCGGCGGGCGCGCCAGGGCGTGCACACGGCCGTCCACAACGCGTGGGGGTGGGTGCAGCGGCACGGCGAGATCACGCCGCAGACGCCGGGGCGCCGCAGGTTCGCCTACCTGGGCGAGGGCGCGTGCATCGGCTTCCCGGTCGGGGCGGTGTACGGCGAGCCGTGGATCTCGATCGGCGACCACACGCTGGTCGGGACGCATGTGACGATCTCCGCCGGGTTCGTCCCCGGCCTCGACCTCGGCCCCGACGTGATCGTGCGGATCGGCGGGAGCTGCTCGATCGGACGCGGCACCCACATCGTCGGGCACCAGTCGATCGAGATCGGCGACGACGTCTTCACCGGCCCCAACGTGTACATCACCGACCAGAACCACACCTACGGGGACCTGGAAACCCCGATCGGACGGCAGTGGCCCGAGAACAACCCGGTCGTGATCGGGGACGGCTGCTGGATCGGCACCGGCGCGATCATCCTGCCCGGCACCCGGCTCGGCCGGAACGTCGCGGTCGCGGGCGGCGCCGTCGTCCGGGGCGAGTTCCCCGACCACGCGGTCATCGGCGGGGTGCCCGCGAAGATCCTGCGCAGCCACGGGGAGGGCGGCTGGCAGCCGCCGCTGCGCACCGCCGGCCCCGTCATGTCGCTGGACGAGCTCGCCGCGCTGTCGGTGGACGGGATCGGCGGCCTCCAGATCCTCCAGGACAGGCTCCGCGAGGAGGCCGGCTAGCCCACCGCGTCACGGGGTGACGATCGGGAAGTCGGGTTCGGCGCCGTCCAGGACGGCGAGCAGCCGCCGCAGCGCCCCCGCGTCCCCGGTGCTGGTGATGCCCTCGGCGCTCCTCCCCGTGATCAGCCCGAACAGCTGCGGGCGGGTGAGCCCGAGCGTCAGGTCGGCGGCGCCGGCCCCGCCGGTCGCGCGCCGGTGGATGAGGACGCCGTTCTCCAGCGTCATCCGGTGGCGCTCGCGGGTGTCGGTGAAGTCCCAGTCGATGGTCAGGCGCTCGTCCCATGCCTTGGGCCCGTTCACCCTGATCGCCATCGAGTCGAAGACCTGCTCGACGCTCAGCCCGGCGGCCATGCCCGCCGCGATGCCGAACGGAACCGATCGCACCCCCTCGCGCAGCTCCAGCGCGCCGGTCAGGAAGAAGTTGCGCCAGGTGCCGCACTCGGCGCCCTCGCCGAGCCGCCGGTAGACCTCCGCGAGGCCGGTCCTGGCGTCGGTGTTGCCGGGGTCGGCGAAGACCACGTGGTCGAACAGCGTCGCGGCGAACCGCAGATCGCCCTGGCCCGCGTACTCCCGGGCCATCGCCATCACCTTGGACGCGCCGCCCATGCACTCCACGTACCGCTTGGAGTTCTCGACCGGCGGATGCTCCCAGAGGTGCGCGGGGTTGCCGTCGAACCACCCCATGTACCGCTGGTAGATCGCTTTGACGTTGTGGCTGACGGAGCCGTAGTAGCCGCGGGCGTGCCAGGCGTTCGCCAGCGCGGGCGGCAGGTCCATCATCTCGGCGATCTCGACGCCGGTGTACCCCTGGTTGAGCAGGCGCAGCGTCTGGTCGTGCAGGTAGGCGTACAGGTCCCGCTGCTGCGACAGGAACGCGACGATGTCGTCGTGCCCCCAGGTCGGCCAGTGGTGCGACGCGAACGCCACGTCTGTGTCGCCCGCGAACAGCGTGATCGCCTCGTCCAGGTACCGCGACCACACCCGGGCGTCGCGGACGAGCGCGCCGCGCAGCGTCAGCAGGTTGTGCAGGTTGTGCGTGGCGTTCTCCGCCATGCACAGCGCCCGCTGCTTCGGGAAGTGGAAGTTCATCTCGGCGGGCGCCTCGGTGCCGGGCGTCAACTGGAACACGATTCGGACGCCGTCCAGCACCTCCTCCTGCCCGGTGCTGGCGATCTCCCTGTTCGGCGGGATCAGCGAGACCCGTCCGGAGGAGGCGGTCTGCCCGAGCCCGGTGCCGATCATCCCGGCCGGGCTCCGCTCCAGCAGGACGCCGGTGTGGTAGACGCCGCGCCTGGCCATCGCCGTCCCCGCGTACACGTTCTCCGAGACGGCCTGCTCCAGGAAGCCCCGCGGCGCGAGGATCGGCACCCCGCCGGGGTTGCCGGGCTCGACGACGCCCTCGGCGCCGCCGAAGTGGTCGACGTGGGAGTGGGTGTAGACCAGGCCGGTGACCGGCCGGTCGCCGCGGTGCTCGCGGTACAGCGCCAGCGCGGCCGCGGCGGTCTCGACCGACACCAGCGGGTCGATGACGATCACCCCGCGGTCGCCCTCGACCAGCGTCATGTTCGACAGGTCCAGGCCGCGCACCTGGTAGACGCCGCCGGTCACCTCGTAGAGGCCCTGCTTGGCGCACAGCTGCGACTGCCGCCACAGCGACGGGTTCGCAGTGCTCGGGCACGGGCCGTCCAGGAAGGCGTACACCTCGTCGTCCCACACGACGCGGCCGTCGGCGTCCCGCACCACCCCGGGCGTCAGGGACGCGACGAAGCCCCGCTCGGCGTTCTCGAAGTCCGTCCGGTCAGCGAAGGCGAGATCCCCCATACCCGGCACATGTCCGGCGGCGGGCCGCCGCAAAGTCGCCGGAGGGCAAAGACTCGCGCCCCGGGGCCGGGAAATGCGCGATCTCGGTCAGGGGCGAGGCCCCCGACCGAGATCGCACTGCACACCCTCTGTGCAAGCCTCAAAGGCCAGTAAAAGAATACAGACTCAGTTGGAGCGCGCGGTGCGCCGATCGCCACCTTCGCGGCGGTTTCCGCCGTCGCGGCGGTTTCCGCCGTAGGAGCCTCCGCGCCGGTTCCCGTGCGACGAACCGCCCGTGCGGGGCCCGCCGCCGCGGCGCTCGCCGCCGCCGAAGGACCCCCGGTGCTCGCCGTGACCGCCGCCCTCGGAGGACGAGGAGTCCTGGCGGTCGAACGAGCGCGGGGCGCGCCCGTTGTAGCCCCGGCGGCGTCCGCCGCCGCCCTGCCGGCCGCGGCCGCCCTCGCGGCGCGGGCGGTCGGGGATGAGCGGGCCCTCGATCGGGATGCCGGACGGCTCGCGCGCACCGGTCAGCTTCACGAGCTCGGCGTCGCCGGTGCTCACCTTGACGCGGGGCGCGTTGATCCCGGCCCGGCGCGTCATGGCGGACGTGGAGCGCACCTGGTGCGGCAGGACGAGCGTGACGACGGTGCCGCGCTCCCCGGCCCGCGCGGTGCGTCCGGCGCGGTGCATGTAGTCCTTGTGGTCGGCGGGCGGGTCGACGTGCATGACGAGCGTCACGTCGTCCACGTGGATGCCGCGGGCGGCCACGTCGGTGGCGACGAGCACGCTGATCGTGCCCTCGCGGAACTCGGCGAGCGTGCGGGTGCGCAGCCCCTGGCTCTTGCCGCCGTGCAGGCCCGCCGCGCGCACGCCCACCTGGACGAGCTGCTTGGCGAGCCGGTCGACGCCGTGCTTGGTGCGGGCGAACAGGATCGTCCGGCCCTCGCGGTTGGCGATCTCGGCGGTGATGGCGCTCTTCTCCTTGGGCGCCACCAGCAGGAGGTGGTGCTCCATGGTGTCGACCGACTCGTCCACCGGGCCGATGGCGTGGGTGACCGGGTCCTGGAGGTAGCGCCGGACGAGGACGTCGACGTCCTTGTCGAGGGTCGCGGAGAACAGCAGCCGCTGCCCGCCGGGCCGCGCCTGGTCGAGGATGTCGGTGACGTCGGGCAGGAAGCCCATGTCGGCCATGTGGTCGGCCTCGTCCAGCACGGCGATCTCGATGTCGGACAGGTCGCACGCGCCCTGCCGCATCAGGTCCTTCAGCCGGCCGGGCGTGGCGACCAGGACCTCGACGCCCCGGCGCAGCGCGTCGATCTGCTTGAACATCGAGGTCTGGCCGATGACGGTCTTGAAGCGCAGCCCGACGCCGCGGCCGAGCGGCTCCAGGTTGGTCTGCACCTGCTGGGCCAGCTCGCGGGTCGGGACGAGGATCAGCGCCAGCGGGCGCTTGGGCGCGGCCTTGCGGCCGGCGAGGCGGGCGAGCAGCGGCAGTCCGAAGGCGAGGGTCTTGCCGGAGCCGGTCTTGCCGCGGCCGAGGACGTCGCGTCCGGCCATGACGTCGGGGATCGCGGCGGCCTGGATGGGGAACGGGGCCTCGATGCCCTGACGGGTCAGGGCGGACACCAACGCCGGCGGGAGGCCGAGTTCGGCGAAGGAGGGAACCCGCTCGGCCTCGCCGTCGCCCGTGGTCGCGGGCGTCGGCAGGTCGGCAGACGGGTTCTGAGCAGCGGCAGCTGTGGTCACGCAATACCTTCCGAGAGGGGGGCACGTCTCGGGAGGCACCACGATGAGTGATCGGTGGGCTGCAAGGACGAGCCTGACGCCAGGGAGCGTCGAAGAGTGATTCATTAAGTCTAACGTCGTCCGGGTACCTCCTTATGCCCCGTCCCGGACGACTCTCTTCAGTTCAGGCCCCTCTTCGACCGCTGCCGTCCCGTTCTCCCGCCGCGGGCGGGCGCGGCGGGGACCGGCCGCGGCGGCTCAGCAGTCGCAGGCGACACCGTCCAGCGGCGCGGTCAGCGGGTCCGGGCAACGGCGCGTGACCGTTCCGCCGCCGTCCTCGACCGGGAGGCCCTCGCGCGCCCAGTACTCGAATCCGCCGGCCATCTCCTTGACCCGGCGGCCGAGCCGGGCGAGGGCCAGCGCGGCCTTCACGGCGCCGTTGCACGCGGGCCCCCAGCAGTAGACGACGACGGTCGCCCCCGGCGGCAGCTCCCCGGCGCGCTCGGCGATCTCGGCCGCCGGCAGGTGGACGGCACCGGCGACGTGCCCCTGCTCCCAGCTCTCGACGCTCCGCGTGTCGACGACCACGACGCCGCTCGCGCCGGACGCGAGGTGCGCGGCGACGTCGGAGACGTCCGTCTCGACGGCCAGCCGGGCGGCGAAGTGCCGGACCGCCTCGGGGGCGTCGGCGGCCGGAACGGCGGTGACCGGTGAAGTCGTGCTCATCTCTTCCTCTCCGTCGGTGTCGGCTCCGATCCTGCGGGACGCCGCGTCCGGCCAGAAGTGGCACGATCGCCGATTAGCATCAATATCCCGCCACCCCATCGAAAGGACGCGGGCTCTTGGCAGAGCGCCACACCGTCTCCGTGCTGATGTTCGACGGCATGGCGCCGTTCGAGCTCGGCTCGGTCGTCGAGGTCTTCGAGCGGCCGCGTCCCGACCTGGACATGCCCTGGTACGACCTGCGGGTCTGCTCGCTGGAGCGCGGTCCGATGCGGGCGCTCGGCGGGTTCACGATGACCACCGAGCACGACCTCGGCGCGTTCGCCTCCGCCGACACCGTGATGGTCGTCGCGGTGCCCGATGTCCGCGCCGACCCCGCGCCCGAGGTCGTCGAGGCGCTCCGGGAGGCGCACCGGCGCGGCGCCCGCGTCGTGTCGATCTGCTCGGGCGCGTTCGCGCTCGCCGCCGCGGGCCTGCTGGACGGACGCGAGGCCACCACCCACTGGCGGTACGCGGACCTCCTCCAGCGCCGCTACCCGAAGGTCCGCGTGACACCGGACGTCCTCTATGTGGACGGCGACGACGTCCTCACCGGGGCGGGCAGTGCCGCGGGGCTCGACATCTGCCTGCACCTCGTCCGCAAGGACCACGGCGCGCGCGTCGCCAACACGGTGGCGCGGCGGCTGGTCGTCCCGCCGCACCGCGAGGGCGGGCAGGCCCAGTTCGTCGAGGCCGCCGTGACCGCCCCGGCGGCGGACGACGCCGTCGGCCGCGCCATGGCCTGGGCGCTCGCGCACCTCGCCGAGCCGATCACCGTGGCCGCGCTCGCGCGCGAGGCGTGCCTGGCCCCCCGCACCTTCATCCGCCACTTCAGCCGGCAGACCGGCACGAGCCCGCTCCGCTGGGTCGTCACCCAGCGGATCATGGCCGCGCTGCCGCTGCTGGAGGACGGCGTCCTGCCCATCGAGGAGATCGGCGCGGCGGTGGGCTTCGACAGCCCGATGACCTTCCGGCACCATTTCGGCCGCGCGATGAAGACCTCGCCGTCGGCCTACCGGCGCGCCTTCAGGGCCGCGGTGCCCTGACGTCCTCCGCTGACGGGGTCCGAACGGCACGGGCCCCCGTTGAGACCATGCCGTACGGCAGCAGGAGGCGCCAGGAACCGCCCCTTTGATCGTCCCGGCCCCCGGCCCGGACCCGGATCACCTTCAGGAGCCGTGTCCGTCCTCCCCCGCACGTAGCACGTCACCCTCCGTCCACCGCCGGAGCTTCTCGGGGTTGCGCACGGCCCAGATCCGCCTGATCCGGTCGTCCGCGATCTCGAACGCGAACACGGTCACGACGACGCCGTCCTTCTCCGCGACCAGGCCGGGCTGGCCGTTGACGGTCCGCTCCAGCAGCCTCAGGTCCGCGAGCCTGTCGGCGAGGTCGATGATGCCGCCCGCGAGCCGCTCGGCGCCTTCGTGCGGACCGGCGACCAGCGTGGCGAGCCCGCCGCTGTCGCCGGTCGCCGTGGCGTCCGGGTCGAGGAGACCGATCAGGGCGTCGATGTCCTTGGCCTCCCACGCCCGCTTGAAGTCCCTGACGACGGCGGACTGCCTGGCGGCCGTGGGCGGCGGCGTCCGCGCCTCCCGGACGCGCCGCCGGGCCGACGATGCAAGTTTCCGGCAGGCCGCCGGGGTGCGGCCGACGATGTCGGCGACCTCCGCGAACGGGTACCGGAAGACGTCGTGCAGGATGAAGGCGACGCGTTCGGCCGGGGTCATCGACTCCAGCACGACCAGGAACGCCATGTTGACCGACTCGTCCAGCGTGACGCGGTCGGCCGGGTCGCCCTCGGCGACCTCGGGCAGCGGCTCGGGAATCCAGTCGCCGACGTACCTCTCCCGCCGCGCCCGCGCCGACCCGAGCAGGTTCAGGCAGATCCGTCCGGCCACCTTGGTCAGCCACGCGCCGGGCACCTCGATGGCCTCCCGTTGCTCGGGCGACAGCGTGTACCAGCGCGCATAGGTCTCCTGCACGGCGTCCTCGGCCTCGGCGAGCGAGCCGAGCAGCCGGTAGGCGAGGTTGAGCAGCTGCCGCCGCTCACTCATGATCACGTTCAGGCCCGGGTCGGTCATGGTGCCCCCTCGGTCGCGTCCTCACCACTCCGACAAGGCGGCACCCCGAAACGTGACCGCCTCACATCCGGGACGCCTGTGTTGTCGGACTGTCGAGACACAGGAAAGAAGACCCCGCATGCCGGCGATCGAGGACGACACCAGATCACGCCTGCCCGACGACGCTGCGCGACACCGTCCGCAAGGGCCCGGTCCCGCAGCGCACCCTCACCCTGATGATGCTGCGCGGCGCGCACATCGTCGGAAGCACCTACCACGCGATCATGCTGACCCAGGCCCTCCGCAAGGAGGGGGAGACCGAGCAGCACATCACCGCCGTCGCGACCTGGCAGGACGCCCCTACTTCACCGACGCCGAACGGGTCGCACTGGAGCTGGTGGAGGCCGTCGGTGAACGCGTCTCCGACGAACGGTTCGCCAGGGCCTCCGCGCTCTACAGCGACGAGGAGACCCGGATGCTCACCCTGACCAAAAGAACTACAACAAGTAACGCGGTTCCCCCAACCACCGGGGGAGCCCACGAAACCCATCACCGGGTGGCCGAACCAAGCAGATCCCACCGGTTACCGGCGATATCGAGGAAAACGGCGACTCGTCCATAGGGCTCCGTACGCGGCGGGGTCACGAACTCAACCCCGGCCGCCACCATGCGTTCGTAGACGGCGTCGAACTCATCCACCCGGAGAAAGAACCCAACACGCCCGGCGACCTGGTTACCAACGGCGCACGCTTGCCGCTCGCCGTCCGCACGGGCCAGCAGGACGCCGGTCTCACCGCCCGGCGGCCGCACCACGACCCACCGCTTCGGCCGCCCGTCGTCGGTCAGCGCCGCCGAGTCCTCGACCAGGTCGAACCCTAGCGCCCCAACGAAGAACCCGATCGCCTGGTCGTAGTCGTCCACGACAATCGTGATCAGATCAAGTCGCACCCGCGCAACCCTAACCAGGCACCTGCTCCCTCAAGAGCCCCGACCATAAGGACGCATGTCTGCCATGCGTAGGCTGCTCGGCATGACGGAGGCCCTGTGACCCTTGCTCGCAAGGGATCCCGACGAATCGCCGTCGAAGGGACCGAGTTTCGCTGGAAGGTCCGTGGCCGCCCCACATACTGCCAGGGGATGGGATGATCTCCGCTGTCCTTTGTCGTAGAAGCCGCGGAGTCACCCGGCGCGCTGCTAGTCGTCTCGCTGCCCTGCGCGCATCCGAGCAACTGGCTGGGGAAGCCGTCCGGCGTGGTCCTTCCCCGGACGGTCTCGATAGCAATCCGCACCGCACTGGACGAAGGTTGGCAACCCACATCCCCCGGCCCACCGACCACACTCACCCTGAGCGATTCTGATCAACAACCCCCCTCCCAGGACTCCTGCTTGCGGCCTTCCCTCTGACTTGGTTGTGTGGCGGTATGCCCGCTGTGGAAGACGCGCACCTTCGATGGATCTCACGTTTGGTGAAGGGGGAGGTCATCAACGGGGAGACAGGCGTCAGGCTTCACGGTGGCCCTTTCGATAGCAGGACTCCGATAATTCGCCTGGACGAGGAGGGTCATCCACCGGAGTGCTTCCGAGCTCGTCAAGGCGACGGCCCTTGGCATCTCTACGAACGTGCTCCTGACGCCGATGTCTCTTCTGGATGGGTGTACCGGTACGTGGGGGCCGAGCTGGCCGAACATGACGACCAAGGCAGCGGCGCGACCCCGAGCTGACGGCTAGCCGGCGAGCGAGCTCGGCCACGCAGCGATGCACGGCCGCCTCTCGATCCGAAACGGCTGAATTCGGCAAGAGGCCGCTTCATCACATGTCTCACCAACAAGCGGAGCTACACGCTGCGAACTCTCGCAAGAGCTATGAGTGCAACCTGGGGATCGGACAGTTCGTAGACCTCACCTTGTTGCGAGCCCTCGCAGGGGCGATGAGGACCAGGCGGCCCTTGATTGGTTGGAGCTGTCATGACGTACAGTTGCGAACCCTTGTAGAGGCGATGAGGCCCCATAGTAAAGCCGCTGGCTGGATGCCGCCTGTGCGGCCGTACATGGAGCGCGTTTGCAGCAAGCCTCCGGTCGTGCACGAGCTCTCGGCGTGTCGCTGAAACGAGCAAGTGCAGGGAAGATTTCTCACCGAGGATGATGGGCTTGTCCGGTGAGTCGGTTGATCTCTTCGAGGGCGAGCGGCCAGGGGTAGGTGTCGAAGCGGGTGCCGCCGGTGCCGGGGTCGTGGGGGTCGACTTCGTCGGGGCCGAAGAGGATGCGGATGCCTTCCGCTTGGAGGGTGTCGATGCTGCGTTGCAGCGGGGTTCGGGCTGCTAGGGCGGTGTTGATGAAGGGGAGGGCCACCACGGGGATGCCCAGTCCTGGGGCTTCGGCGAGGAGTCCTAGGGCGTAGGTGTCGGCTATGCCGTTGGCCCATTTGTTGAGGGTGTTGTAGGTGGCGGGGGCCACGATCATGGCGTCGGCTCTGGGGGAGCGGGGCTCGTGTGGTTTGCGGTACCGGCTTTGGACGGGGCGGCCGGTCTGGCCTTCGAGGGCGTGGGCGTCGATGAAGTCCAGCGCGCTGGGGGTGGCGATGATCTGGACGTCCCAGTCTCCTTGTTGGGCGAGCGTGACGAGTTTTCCGACGTCGGCGGCGGGGCCTGCCGCGCACACGATGATGTAGAGGACGCGGCGGCGACCCTCGGTGGACTCGGTCATTGGTGCACCCCGTTCTCTGTCGTGGATCGCGGCTCCGGCGTCGCCGAGATGTTGATAACGCGGGCGATGGATCCGACGGTCGTGACGTCTTGGCTGTCGCGGCCTGCATGCGGCGCCCAGGCGAGTCCCTGGTGGTCGTGGGCGCAGGATGCTCGCGGCGACGTGGTGGGCCTCGGACGAGAGTGCTTCGGGCTGGAGGCGGCCGTCTCGCTTGGAGGGCGGAGAATTGGTGACGACCCAGAATGAAGAAAGCCCGGAAGCGACCGGGGAGCGGAGGGGTGGGAGTCCGGGTCGGAGTTGTTGTTCTGACCTGGGCTTCTTGGTGGGTGGAGCCTAGGGGATTCGAACCCCTGACACCCGGCTTGCAAAGCCGATCATGAGCATGATCGCTGACCTGCCGCTTCGCTGACCTGCGGCGGCGCGTCCATCTCCCCGTGAGCGACCGACGCTCCCCGCTGATCGCCGTCCAATCGGGCACGCAACGGGCACAGTCCTACGAGAGTGGAGGGCCGGTGCCGAGGAGGCTTACCACCTTCGGCACCGGCGCAAGCGACGCTCCCAGCTCCTGATCCCTTCTGCTCTCCATGAGGCACGGCGCCCGCCCTACTGATCAAACCGTCACATCGATCAGTAGTTGGTGGATGCCCGCCGGGGATAGCCCCGCCGAACCAGGATCAGAGGGATGGCCAGGTCACTAGGAGCGTGGCGTGGTTGACCTGCCGGATGGAACACAGTTCACTGTCAACTGGTACTCCCTTCAGGAGTGTCGATTAGCCCGTCCCCCCGGATCGGTTGGGCCCCAAACGGGGGTGACGGGCTCTCTCATGCTCTGGCAGGCATCAGTGTTCAGTAGCTGGGCCCAGAATCGCGGACAACACGCCGACGATCCCGGACATTCATAACCTTGGCTATTACTGCAGGTATTATTTTTAAGGTGGCCACGTGCTGTAGGGGTACCTCCGAACAGGGGTCACGCAAGCACGCCCCCTAAGCGCTTAGGAGTGCGGCGTAGCCGCTCGTCCTACCCCCACCTTCCGAACCACGCGCCTGACTGCACGAGCGAACGGCGCTCCGGAGTGCTCATTCGCGCGAACGGCGAGAAGCCGTGACAGAGCTTGGCGCGCGAATGAGTGCTCCGGCTCCAGGAGGGGTCTGGGGAACCACGGGGTTCCCCAGTCGCGCACGCTCAATGTGGAGACAGCAACCGTCGCCTACGTGAGCGGGGTGCCGTCCAATGCCGTAGGCACCCGTAGGGCGAGCAACGCGAGTTGGCCGGCGGCACGCGCCCGTCAACTGCAAGCGGCGGCGCGCCCCCGTGACCGGCGGTCAGCCGACGAGCAGGCCCGGCCACGCGCCGATGCGCGGCCCGGCGCGCGCGGTCGGGGACCGGCGCCAACGCCGCACGCCCCGGCCGCGCGGGCGGCGGGCCGCGCCAACGGCGCGAGCGCCGCCGCCCCTTGATGCCAAACAGCCCAATTCGGCAAGAGACCGCAGCAGTCAGATCGCGCCCTGCCGGTTGTCGAGTGTTGCGAACTTTCGTAGGGGCGATGAGGACCCGCACACCGCCACCACTCGCGCGGACCTGCCGTTGCGAACCCTCGTAGGGGCGATGAGGACCGATGGAGGCCGCCAACAGCCTGCGGTTCAGTTCGTTGCGAACCCTCGTAGGGGCGATGAGGACCCCATGGTAAAGCCGCTGGCTGGATACCACTTGTGCGGCCGTACATGAAGCGCGTTTTCAGCAAGCCTCCGGTCGTGCACGACCCCCGGCGTGTCGCTGAAACGATCAAGTGTAGAAAAGGTCCTCACTGAGGATGGTGGGCTTGCCCTGTAAGTAGGTTGATCTCTTCGAGGGCGAGCGGCCAGGGGTAGGTGTCGAAGCGGCTGCCGCCGGTGCCGGGGTCGTGGGGCTCGAATTCGCCGGGGCCGAAGAGGACGCGGACGCCTTCCGCTTGGAGTGCGCCGATGCTGCGTTGCAGCGGGGTTCGGGCTGCTAGGGCGGTGTTAACGAACGGAAGGGCTACGACGGGGATGCCTAGGCCGGGGGCTTCGGCGAGGAGTCCTAGAGCGTAGGTGTCGGCTATGCCGTTGGCCCATTTGTTGAGAGTGTTGTAGGTGGCGGGGGCGACGATCATGGCGTCGGCTCTGGGGGAGCGGGGTTCGTCGGGTTTGCGGTACTGGCTGCGGACGGGGCGGCCGGTCTGGGTTTCGAGGGCTAGGGCGTCGATGAAGTCCAGGGCGCTGGGGGTGGCGATGATCTGGACGTCCCAGTCTCGTTGGTGGGCGAGCGTGACAAGCTTGCCGACGTCGGCGGCGGGGCCTGCTGCGCACACGATGATGTAGAGGACGCGGCGGTGTCCTTCGGCGGGCTCGGTCATAGGCGCACCCCGATTTCTGTCGTGAACTCCTGGAGTTGTCGCTTGATGCTCGGCGGGGCTGTGGCCATGAGGTCGCGCAGTGTGCGGTGGACGGCGGGGCGGGCCGAGATCTCCTCGGGGGCGAGCTGGTGGGCGAAGCGGAGGACGTCGTATGCCTTCTCGTGCTTGCCCCACTGGGTGAGCGCGCGGGAGGTGTCGATGAGAAGCGTTGCTTTGCGCTCGGTCAAAGGGACATGGTTCAGGTCGATGGTGCGGGCTTCCTGGATCGCGGCTCCGGCGTCGCCGAGTTGGAGGGCGATGTTGACGCGGTGAAGCTGGACGTTGGTGGGGCCGAACGCGGTCCAGCGGTGGTTGTGGTCGCCGCCGAGTTCGTGGCCTGCGGCTTGGGCCTCGTCCAGGAGGGTGGCGGCGGTGTGGCGGTCGGAGCGTTGGCCTGCGGCGACGGCTCCGCGTAGGAGTAGCGCGCCGTAGACGGACAGGAAGTCGGGGGTGCGGTGTTCGGTGTCGTGGTCGATGCGTTCGGCGTAGCTGCTCGCGGTCTTGGTGGCGGCGCCGTGGTGGCCGTCGTTCATCAGGGCGTGGGTGATGATGCGGGCGCTGGAACCGATGATCGTGAGGTCTTGGCTGTTGCGCGCGGCCTGCATGCTGCGGTCGGCGGCGACCCAAGCGAGTCCCTGGTGATCGAGTTTGAGCAGGATGCTCGCGGCGACATGGTGGGCTTCGGCCGAGAGCGCTTCGGCCTGGAGGCGGGCGTCTCCCTCGTAGGTGGCGCAAGCGAGCCGTAGATCTGCCAGGAGGGCGGGCAGAGATCTGGTGACGGCTGAGTACTTGGTGGCCTGGTAGTTGCGTTTGGCGGCGGCAACGGCAGCGTCCAGGCGGGCCATGCTGAGAGTCGCTGGGGAAGCGCTGTCACCGATCCCGGGATAACCCGCCAGGGCGGCGGCGAACGCCTCGACGCCTTCTAGGGGCGCGCCGTCCGATGGCAGATCGCCGAGGATCGTGCTGAACAAGCTGGCTCCGGCGACCTTGCCGAAGGTTCTGCGGTGCAAGGGGTTCCCTCCCTGGACGTCAGGATCTACGTCCAGGGAATCCGGGAACGGGAGCGGGGCCAAGTCCGCGGGCGTATCCCGTGGTGTGATGACCGTCGCTGACGATACGGCGAAGGTGCGCGGGGCCAGGCCAAGGGTCATGCGGGCGGCGTCGGGCATCTGGAGGCCGTCGGCGATGCGCTCGAAGACCTCCAGCGTGAGGACTTGTCGGCCGCCTGGCTTCATGGTCTCGCTGACCTTGCCCTGGGACATGCCGCATGCGATGGCGATTTGGGTCTGGCTGGCGCCGGTGTACTGGCGCACCAAGTGGAAGACGGTTCTGATGTCGCGAGAGGTCAGGGCGTCGGTCATCTGCGGGCGTCGCCACAGTGAGTCCGGGATGACGATCGGGTCTGACGCCCGTCCCGACATCGGGTCTCCCTCCCCGTGAGCTGTCATCGCTGAGCGTATATCCCGTCGCGGGATACCGCCTGGGAATGGGTGTCGTGCGCGACTTGGCCGACCTTGGTCTACATGACACAGCAGCAGGGAACCGACGGGCCTCGTGCCGCTCGTGCGGCGGCCGTGGCTGGACCTCCGACGTTGGATCGCGGTAGCTCGCCGATCGGGTTGGAGGTAGCGAGTGAAGAAAATGAACCGACCAAGTGCGTGAAATGTGAGGGGCGCGGGTGGGTCTGGGTATCGCCCATGGCTGACGTGCTGACCGTGCGGCGTAGCTCCAGGCGTGGGCCGGACCGCTGGCGGGAGACCTGCACCGTGTGCCGCAAGGGCGATCAGGCCGAGGTGGCGTAACCCAAAGAGCTGCGGGATCGGTGGCGGAGTGTGGGCGGCCGTGGTTGAGCCGATCTTTCCCCCGTGTCGGCCTGGCTGGGGAAACGGCATGCCCCCCGCTACCGGTCCCGCGTCCAGGAGGTGAACGGGCGTGGGTGGTTCGATGTGTCGCGAGTGCGATGGGGCCTGGCGTGGGGCGGCTCGCGCCCTGGTCGACCTGATGGAAGAACGCGGCTTTCAGAGCGTGATCATGGGGCATGGCGCCGTGGTCGTCTGGAACTCGGCTGCAGAACCCGACTACTACCCCGAGACGCCGGATGGCCCCGGTGAGCTGCGGGGTCCTGCGCTGTGGCAGGAGGTGCGGACGGGGCGCCGGGCAGACGGTGGTCTGTGGTGGTTCTGGGTCTGGCCCGGGGCGTATGGGGAGCCGCCGGAGCTGGAACCGCTGTGTCCGGCCGAGGACGTTGTGACGGCGGCCGATCGACTGGCGAAAGTCCTGGCGGTGCCGTTTGCTGAGGCGTCACCCGGGGCCTCATGATGGGCTACTCCTGGGAGTTCAACGTCTCGGAAGATGGGGTCTGGGTTCCAGCCGGCCCCAAGCCTGTCCAGGCGCGGCAGGCGGTGCGAAGTCCCGAAGGGGACTACGGAACACACGTGGTCTGGTACGGGAAGCACACTGGTTCGTGGTGGGCGCTGGTGTGGCTGCGGCGGGGGCCTCGTCTGCTGGAGGCCGTCAGCGCCGGGCAGCTTCAGGAAGCGCTTTGGCAGGCGGAGACCTGGCCGTGGCCTCGTGCGGGATACCGCCAGCTCGGGCCCTAGTGGAGGTGTGACAGCGTAGGGGGCCACATGGTTTGCTGGTGCTCTCGTGTTGTCGAGTGGTTGGCAGGCTGTGATGGTGGATGACTCCATGTACGCCCCCAAGTACGTCCGGATCATGGAGACGCTCCGCGCCCGGATCAAGGACGGGACCTA
>NZ_WOFH01000014.1 GCF_009733595.1 Actinomadura litoris
CGCGGTAACGTGTGGAGTCGACCGGTACTAATAGGCCGAGTGGCTTGACCACACAATACGTTCAAGACATGTCGCAGTGTTGTTGTGTGGTGTTCGCGTCCCTGTGTGGTTCCCGGAAAACAAACGGGAACCCGTTGGTCTTTTACAAGTGAATGTTTCGAGCCTGGTCTCGGACGATGAGTTTCCCGCGCCCCTGGTTGGTTTGGGGTGTTGGGGTTGGTCGTTCGGTGGTTTTGGCGAGAGGGAAACACCCGGTCCCATCCCGAACCCGGAAGTTAAGCCTCTCAGCGCCGATGGTACTGCATGGGGGACTGTGTGGGAGAGTAGGACGCCGCCGGACTCTTTGTAGGGAAGGGCCCCGCCTCACGGCGGGGCCCTTTCTCATTTGTCAGGAAAGGTGCCACCGCCCCGGGCGAAGGCGTCCCAGAGAATGGCTGCCGGCTCCATCGTGGTGAAGAGCGACTCGATGCGGTCGCGGTCGCCGTCCAGGTGCGTGATGGTCTGGATGCCGAGGAACATGGCGACGGCCATCAGGCCGATCTCGCGGGACGGGGCCATGTCCTCGAAGGCCGTCCCCTGGACGAGGCGGCGGATCGCGGCGGCCGCGAAGTCGGCCCACGGTTCGACGTGCGCGAGCAGTTCCGCGCGGAGCCGGGGGGAGGCGGACGAGGCGGCGAAGAGCTCCTGCACCGCGTCGATGTGTCCTTCGTGCTGCATGTCCTCCGCGTACAGCTCCCGGAGCCGGGCCAGCAGTTCGGTCGCGTCCGTGCAGGAGCCGAGAGCCTCCTCGTAACAGGCCATCCGGATCTCGCTCGTGTGGCGGAGGGCGGCGAGGAGCAGGTCCTCCAGGTCGTCGAAGTGGTAGTAGATGACGCCAGGGGCGAAGCCTCCGGTGCGGGCGATCGACCGGGCGGTCGTCCCGCCGTAGCCCTCGGCGGCGAGCGTGCGTATCGCCGCTTCGAGGAGGCGTTTCCTGGCCTGCGCGCGTGGCGCCATCGCGGTCAGATCACTCTCCGGGGACGAACACCGGCGTCGGCGAGGACGGGGTCGAGTCGGCGGGCGAGCCGGGCGAGGTGGTGGCTCGGCACCTGCGGGTAGAGGTGGTGCTCCAAGTGGTACGTCAGCTCCAGGAACAGCGCCGGGATGACACGGCCGCGCAGGGTGTGCGTCTGCGTGAGCGGCGTGTCTCCGTAGTGGCGGTGCGGCAGGTGGACGGTCAGCAGCGGGTACACCCAGCTTCCCACGATCATCATGACGGCGTACACGAGGAGCCCGCGCCAGAGCAGGATCCCCGCGCCGACCGCCGCCACGGGTACCGCCGCCTCGGCGAGCAGCCACAGGCGCCGCCGCGCACGGCCGCGCCGGTACGCCCAGAGCCACAGCCGGGCCAGGAAGACCGGGCCATAGGCGATCGCGCCGAGCGCGGACAGGTCTGCGGGGTAGCCCTCGGGGTCGTCGTCGCTCGGGAACGTCCGGTGGTGTTGCAGGTGGGTGGCGCGGTAGGCGTGTCCGCTCTCCAGCAGGACGGCGCCCAGGAGGAACAGGGCCCACTCGGTCGCCGTCCGGCCGAGTCCGAGGGAGCGATGGACGACGTCGTGGGTCGCGGTCACCACCGCGACGAAGATCCCGAAGGCGATCGGCGGGGTGAGCCACCACCATCCGGCGGTGGCCACCGCAGCGAGAAGGGCCAATCCCGCGTAGGGGAGGGACAGGGTGAGCACCCGGCGGCGACGGGTGGTTACCAGGAGGTCGGGACCGAGGTCGGCCAGCTTCGGGATCATCGGCGTGCCGCCGTCCGGCGTGCGGCCCGCAGGACGTCGTCCGCGACGATCCTGCTGCCGAGCGCGCACGCGACGGTGCCGAGGCCGGGCCAGGTCGAGTCGCCCACGAGCCACAGGCCGGGTACGCCGAGGGAGTGCGGGATCGCGTTCTGGTTGGCGTTGCCCGGTGTCTGGTGGGCCCCGCCGACGGCGCCCCGTGGACGGAACGCGAACCGCTCGTAGGAGCGAGGCGTGCCCACGTCCCAGACCAGAGCCCTTTCGCCGAGGGACGGGTGGACGCGGCGCGCCAGCCCGACGAGCCGTTCTCCGATCTCCCGCTTGCGCGTCTCGTAGGCGTCGGCGGAGAGGCCCTCCCAGCCGGACAGCCCGGTGTGCGTGGAGATCATGACGGCGCGGTGCCCCGCCGGCGCGCTGTCGGTGTCGCCGGGCGCCGACACGGAGACGAACATGTTGTTGCCGTCGCCCAGAGGTCGCCGGTAGTCCTGCATGAGCTGGTGGTGGGTGAACTCCTGCCCGGCGACCTCGTCCTCCGGCACGCCGAGGAAGGCGACGATCGCGCCGCCCAGCTCGGCCGCGTCGCGGTCCAGGTAGGGCTTGAGGCGGGATGAGAGGGCGGGGACGATCCGCGCGGTCGTGGAGGCGGGGAGCGCGCTCACCACCTGGCGGGCGTGGACGGCGCCCCGCCCGGTGTGGACCTCGAACGCCCCGTCCCGTCCGGTGACCCGTTCGGCCCGGCAGGCGGTGTGGAGTCGCCCGCCCATCGCGCGGTAGTGGGCGACGAAGCGCCGCCAGAAGCCGCGCATGCCGCCCTGCGGGCGGGTGAGCCCGGCGCCGCGGATCGTGACGCCGAGGGCGGCGTTGATGAGCGGGGCGCGGTCGAGGGAGCTGTGCACGGTGTCCTCGACCAGCATCGCCAGCAGACCGGCCAGGGGCGCGTCACCGCGCAGGCCGTGCCGGCTCAGGCTCTCCCCGAGGGTGGTGTTCATGTGGCGGGCGAGCGGCAGCCCGCGCGGGCCGAGCACCCGCAGGTTGTGGAGGGCGTCCGCGGGACGGCGCATCGGCAGGCGGACCCCGGCGCGGCTCGCGTCCCAGAACACCTCCGCGAGCTGGTCGAGATGGGACCAGAACGCCCGGTGGCGCGGGGTGTCGCCCAACGCGCGCAGCCGCTCGCGGCGCCACGCGGCGGTGTCCCGGTGGAGGGTGACCTTGCGGTCGGGCAGCCAGCCGACGTAGCCGGGCAGCGCCTCGCCGGGGACCGGGGCCATGCCCACGCCGTCGAGCAGTTCGGCGCCGACGCCGCCGGGCTCGAAGTCGACCATCGTCGTCGCCCCCACGTCGAAGGAGAACCCGCGCCGGCGGTAGTAGCCCGCGCAGCCCCCGGCGTGCCCGTGCGCCTCGACGACCAGCGTGGACATCCCCGCGGCCTGGAGGCGTGCCGCCGTCGCCATCCCGGCGAGGCCGCCGCCGAGCACCGCGACCTCGCAGGAGGCGGGGAGGCGCGCCCGGACGCGCCGCGCATTCTGAACCTCTGTTCTGAACATGTGTTCAGATTCAGGGCGCGAGCGGGTGAGGTCAACGCCGCTGGCAAGATCCGGCCTGCTGGGTTCCGGACCGCCCCGTCCCGCCTATGCTGGTCCGCCCCGCGCTGGTGCGGCTAGGAGGTCGCCGGGGGAGCGCCCTCCCGGTCGAGGAGCGCCGCGATGTCCGGATGCACGCGACGGGGGGCGACGGTGGTGATCGTGTAGCGGCCGACCCCGGCCCGGACGAAGGGGTCCTCGACAAGGACCCGCTCGATGCCGGCGCGGTCGACGCCCGCGGCGATGATCAGGCCGCCCGCCGTGGACGGCACGGTCTGACCGGACACGAGGAACGTCCCGGCCGCGTGGTGGCGTTTCAGGAACTCGATGTGCTCGGGGATGTGCGGTGTCGCCTCCTGCTCCGTCCTGGTGTACTCCATCCGCAGCAGATGCAGCATGTCCGAGCGTCCTCCGAAATCAAGGCCCTGATGGTCCGCCCAGTCTCCCAGATCCGGGCAGGCGGGGCGTGCCATCGCACCGGGAACCCTCGCAGGGAGGGTTCTACGTCCGAGGGCCGCCGGAAGGACGATCCGCCGCCGGATCCGGTATGCGGGCGCTTCCGCCATTTCGCCTTCACGACCCTCGTGCCGGGCGCTGCGATGAGGCCGCACCCGAGGCCAAGAAATGGAAGGAAGGCGACAGCGGGAAGGAAGTCCCCATCGCCTGGAGGACGGTTCTGTGCCCGTGCCTCCGATATACCGGCCCCGAACCGGCGACGATGTTTTTTTCTGCCAGGACCGGTGGACAAGCCGGATAAACCCAGCTTATGCCGGAAGACGTCCCGCCACCGGAGGATCCGTGACCGGTGCGAGGCGATCCCCGTGCACCGCTGCGGGGCGGGTGGCCGTGCCGCAAAAAATCTACATTGTAAAGGCAGTGGGCTGTCAGTGGGCCTGCGATCATTTTTTCGCAAGTCTATTGACTTTGATGAGGACAGTCGGGGGTAGAGAAACGGCCTTTTCCTGGTGAATAGCGGGCCTTCTACGGCCGGGTGTCAGGTTCCCAGTTCGGCGGGTGCCCGGTCACGTTGGAAGCGGGGCCTGCGGCAGCCGGTCGGAGACGCCTGGCAAGGAGGGGGTGGAGACTCGCGTCGGCGTGCGAGGACGGGGTTCGCGTCCTACACTCCTGACAATCCCGCGTTTTGATCGACCGAGAACTCAAGATGTTAGGGGCGTTCGTGTACGGGCCTCCGCCTTCCCCGCCATCCCCTCCGCCGTTCGCGGGGCCGCCTCCGCCGCCCGTCCCGTATGCGGGGCCGCCGGAGCCGGAGCCCTCGGACGCGCCGCCCCGCGGCCGCCGCCTGGCCGCCTGGACGATCGACGCCGCGCTCATGGCGGGCGTCGCCGCCCTGCTCGGCACGATGACGTGGGGGCGCCTGCACGGCCTCCTCGTGGACGGCCTGTGGGGCAAGGCGCTGGGGGCGGTCGGCGGGCTGGTGCTGACGGGCGGCGACGTCCAGAAGGCCGCCGAGGACTTCGGCCTGGGGATCTGGAACTCGATCGTCACCGACATCGAGCAGGCGCTGCTCCTGCTCGTCCTGACCGAGTTGCTGTACCAGTTCGCGGCGCAGGCGTTCGCGGGGCGGACGCTCGGCAAGGCCGCCCTGGACCTGCGGGTCACCTCCGGCGCGGGGAGGCCCGCCAAGGCGCGGGCGCTGCGACGCGCGCTGGTCACCACCGCCGGCAGCAGCGGGCTGTACTGCACCGCCTGGTTCCTGCTGCTGGAGGGCATGTTCTTCCTGGCCGTGCTGGTGTGGCTGGCCGCGCTCGCCGTCTTCGCGGCCAACAGCGCCCCCGCGCTCGTGGGCGCCCGCCGCCGGACGCTCGCCGACCTCGCCGCGGGCACCGCCGTGGTCCGCGCCCGCTCCTACCGGCGTGCCGCCGAACTCGCCGTCCAGGGCGCGGGCATCGCCTGGGACGGGACGCAGGCGGCGGGCCAGGTCGCCGGGCGGGCCGTCCGCGAGAACGCCGCGCGCGTCGCTCAGGCCGAGTCGGTGCGCCGGGCGCTGGACTCCGAGCGCGCCCGCCAGGTCCAGGACATGGGCAAGCGCCTCGGCGGCCGGCTCAACGACGCCTACCAGCAGCGCCGCGACGCCCGCCGCGAGCCCGGGATCGCGGCGGCGGAGCAGCCCGCCGCGCTGCTGCCGCCCGAGCCGCACTACGACCCGTACGGCGTCCACGGCGACCAGGGGGCCCAGGGCGGGCAGGGAGTCCAGGGCGGGCAGGGCGCCTACGGCGTGCCCGCCGACCCCTACGCCCCGCCGCCGCCCTACGGCCCTCCGCCGCGTCCTGGGGACGCCCGGCCCAACTAGGGGAGCAGGTCGTCCAGCTGGGCGTCGAGGGCGGCCGGGGCGGTGAGCCGGTTGTCCACGGCGAGGTGGGGGACCGGGGGCGGTTCGTCCGGCCGCATCCGGGCGACGAACGCCTCGAAGCCGGCGAGCTTGCCGGTGTCGCGGGCCGAGCCGCGCTCGCGCAGGCGGTGCCGCAGCGTCGCGGCGTCGGAGCGGATCCAGACGAGCGTCACCGGCGGGCCGCCGAGGTCCGCGACCCATTCCGCCCAGCGGGCCGGGTCGCGGATCTGGGCCGTGAACGGGCCGCTGAGCAGGACCGGGCAGCCGTGCGAGCGGATCTCGCGGGCGGTGGCCGTCATGCCCGCGTACTCATGCGGCTTCACGTGCGCGTCGTACCAGGCGCCCTCCCGCTCGCCGGGGTCGCGGGAGCGGGCGGCGAGGGTCGCCGCGACGAACGCGCCGTACATGGTGTCCTTGTCGAGCAGCGCGGGGACGGGCCGCAGCCGCCGCAGCAGCAGGGCGGACACCGTCGACTTGCCGCCGCCGGGCGGGCCCGCGACGACCCAGGCGGGGGTCACGCCGACAGGCGCATGCGGCGGGTCGCCAGGCGCCCGATGCGCTCCTCGTCGATCTCGTGGCCGAGGCCCGGCTGGGTGAGCGGCACGCCGACGACCCCGCCGGACGAGCGGACGGGCGGCGTCACGAACACCGGTCCGCGCGCCGGGTCGGACACATCGCTCGGCAGCGTGCAGCCGGGCAGGGCCGCCAGGGCGACGGCGGCGGCCTGGCCGATGCCGAACGCGCCGGAGCCGCTGCACCACACGTCCCAGCCCGCCGCGTAGGCGAGGTCGTGGGCGCTGCGGGCGGCGGTGAGCCCGCCGAGCCGGTCCAGCCTCAGGTGCAGGGCGCGGCCCGCCTCCAGCGACAGGGCCGCGTCGAGGGTGTCGAGGTCGCCGACGTGCGGGGCGATGGCCGTGCCGACCCGCTGCTGGAGCCGGGCGTGCGCGGCGAGGTCCTCGGCGGCGAAGGGCCGCTCGATCGCCACCGGCCCGTAGGAGTCCAGGCCCTCCAGGACGGCCAGGTGCTCGGGCGACTCGGTGTAGGCGTGCCCGGCGTCGGCGACGAGCGCGAGCGCGGGGTAGGCGTGCCGGATGGCGCGGACGGGCTCGATGTCCCAGCCGGGTCGGATGTCCAGCGTGACGCGGGTGTGCCCGGCGCCGATCGCCTGGTTCACCCGGCCCGTGACGGTCTCCAGGACGGGCTCGGGCGCGATCCGCGAGCCCGTCACGATCGAGGTGCGGGTGCCGCCCAGCGCGTGCGCCAGCGGCAGGCCCCGGGCGCGGCACCACAGGTCCCAGCAGGCCACGTCGACCGCGGCGGCCGCGTCGCGCGCGCCGAGGTCGGCGGTGGCGGACACGTCCTCGGGGCGGTCCCAGTCGAGCCCGATGAGGGCCGGGCCCATGCGCTTCTCGATGTCGGCCCAGGCGGGCTCGGCGGCGGCGCCGGGGACGGCCGCCTCGCCCCAGCCCACCGCGCCGTCCTCCTCGGCGAGCCGGACCAGGATGCTCTCCGGCCGCCGCCCGCGCGGCATTCTCACGCGGAAGGCGTCGCAGCCGTGGATCCGGGGCACCCGTATCGCCCTCTCGTGGTCGGAGACGTCATGGTCGGAGGTGTCGCCCCCCAATGATCCCCCCTCCGGGGGCCGGGCGGGACTCGCCCCTCAGGACGGGCAGCTCGCCTCCAGCGACACCGGCTTGGTCTGCGAGTGCGGGCGCGAGCCGGGCTTCGTCCCGGCCTGCGAGCCGTTCCCGCCCGTCGGGGACGTGCTGGGGGACGCGGTGGACGTGCTGGACGTGCTGGGCGAGGCGCTCGGGGACGCGCTCGGCTCGTCGGTGCTGAGCGCCTTGTCGGCCAGCTTGCGGATCAGCGTGAAGTCGGGGTTCGCGGTGCTGATCAGCGGCGGTACGAACGGCAGGCTGTTGATCTGCGCGCCGTCCTTGACCTTGGAGGACAGCTTGACCAGCGCGGGCAGCAGCTCCTGCGGGATGTCGGTCGACAGGGTCCGCTTGGCGGCCGAGGCGAGCTTGTCGAACTTGGTCAGCACGGTCTGCGGGTCGGCCTGCTGGGCGATCGCCCGCATCAGGCACTTCTGCCGGCCCATCCGGACGTAGTCGTCGCTGTCGGTGCGGGAGCGCCCGTACCAGAGGGCCTCCTTGCCCTTCAGCTTCCGCTCGCCGGGGGCCAGCACCCCGCCCTGCTGCCCGTAGGGGATCGGCTCGGTGATCTTGACGCGGACGCCGCCCATCGCGTCGACGATGTCGGCGAACCCGAACATGTCGACCAGGATGTAGTAGTCGACGCGGATGCCGAGGATCCCGGCGATCGTGGCCTTCAGCAGCTCGGGCCCGCGGTGGTTCTTGGCGACGCCCGGGACGATGTCGGGGTGCTCCTCGGCGTACTGGTAGACCTCGTTCAGCAGCCCCGGGGTGGCCGGGCCGTCGCCGGTGAAGCCGTAGGGGAAGCGGTCGCGGGCCGGGCCGGGCGGCAGCGGGAACCGCTCCAGGTTGCGCGGCAGGCTCAGCAGCACCGTGTCGCCGGTCTTGGTGTCGACGCTGGCCACCGTCATGCTGTCGGTGCGGACGCCCTCCCGGTTCGCGGCGGCGTCGCCGCCGAGCAGCAGCACGTTGACGCGCCGCTCACCGTTCCAGGGGTCGGAGGTGTCGATGTGCCGGCCGTTCTCGCTGCCGGTGTGGAAGATGCTGGTCAGCGCGTCCCGGTAGACGTAGGTGCTGTGCGCCGACCAGGCCATCGGCACCGCCACCGCGAAGCACATGACCGCGACGGACCCGGCGCCGAGGGCGCGGGCGCTCACCGACATCCCCGCCGGCCGCAGCACCTGGTAGGAGCGGATGACCACGACGATCCACACCAGGCCGAGCACCACGAGCCCGGCGGCGATCCGCTGCAGCGCGTCCGGGCGGAAGGCCAGGTGGACGAGGTCGGAGCGGTAGACCGTGAACGCGGTGCCGACCGAGGCGGCCACGAGCAGGTAGAGCGCGAGCAGCAGCCCGCCCGAGATCCGCCGGCCGGTGGACAGGTGCGCGACCCCCCACAGCAGCGCGGAGGCGAGCGTCAGCGCCAGCGCGCGGGGCAGTCCCCGGCCCCGCGACTCGCCGCCGGCGCCCTCCGCGTCCTCCGTCGGCGGGCGCCGGCTCGCTGATCGACTCGACATGTACGCTCCGATTCCCCGCCCGCGCGAACTCATCCACCGGCTCACATTATGGACGCGCGAAACCGCGCGAAGGTTGCGTGAAAGTCGACCGAATGCGAGCTTTTTCCCGCATCATGTGCAGCTCATGTTCAGAATATGCAATCCCGGACGGCGATCGGACCGCGCCCCCTCCCCAGGGGCGTTCGAACCGGCCGCCGGGAGCGTTCGAACCGGACACGGCGGCGGCCGGGGGACGGATCACCAGCTCGTGTCCAGCGGCATTCCCTCGGCGTAGCCGGAGGAGCTCTGGATCCCGACCGTCGCCCGCTCGTGGAACTCCTCCAGCGTCCGCGCGCCCGCGTAGGTGCACGAGCTGCGCAGCCCCGCGACGATCGAGTCGATCAGGTCCTCCACGCCGGGGCGCCGGGGGTCGAGGAACATGCGGGAGGTGGAGATCCCCTCCTCGAACAGCGCCTTGCGGGCCCGGTCGAAGGGGGAGTCCTCGGCCGTGCGCAGCCGGACGGCGCGCGCCGAGGCCATGCCGAAGCTCTCCTTGTAGAGCCGCCCGTCGGCGGCCCGCTGCAGGTCGCCGGGCGACTCGTAGGTGCCGGCGAACCAGGAGCCGACCATCACGTTCGCCGCGCCCGCCGCCAGCGCCAGCGCGACGTCGCGCGGGTGCCGGACGCCCCCGTCGGCCCACACGTGCCGGCCGAGGCGGCGGGCCTCGGCGGCGCACTCCAGCACCGCGGAGAACTGGGGGCGGCCGACCCCGGTCATCATCCGGGTCGTGCACATGGCGCCGGGGCCCACGCCGACCTTGACGATGTCGGCGCCCGCCTCGATCAGGTCGCGGGTGCCCTCGGCGGTCACCACGTTCCCGGCGACCACCGGGACGGCCGGGTCCAGGGCGCGGACGGCGGCCAGCGCGCCGGTCATCTTCTCCTGGTGGCCGTGCGCGGTGTCGACGACGAGCAGGTCGACGCCCGCCTCCAGCAGCGCCGCCGCCTTGCCCGCGACGTCGCCGTTCACCCCGACCGCCGCGCCGACCCGGAGCCTGCCCGCGCCGTCCACGGCGGGCTTGTAGAGCGTGGCGCGCAGCGCGCCCGTCCGGGTGAGGACGCCGGTGAGCCGCCCGGCCGCGTCCACGACGGGGGCGAGCCGGTGGCCGCGCCCGTGCAGCCGGTCGAACGCCTCGCGGGGGTCGACGCCCGCCGGGAGCGTGACGAGGTCGCGCGACATGATGTCGCGGAGCTGGGAGAACCGGTCCACGCCCGCGCAGTCGGCCTCGGTGACCACGCCCACGGGGCGGTCGTCCTCGACCACGATCACGGCGTTGTGGGCGCGCTTGCCGAGCAGCGCCAGCGCGTCCCCGGCGGTGCGGGCGGGGCCGAGCCGGATCGCGGTGTCGACGATCAGGTCGCGGCCCTTCACCCAGCCGACGACCTCCGCGACCACCTCGCTCGGGATGTCCTGCGGGAGCACCGCGAGGCCGCCGCGCCGGGCGACGGTCTCGGCCATCCGGCGGCCGGACACGGCCGTCATGTTCGCCACCACCAGCGGGACGGTCGTGCCGCTGCCGTCGACGGTCGACAGGTCCACCTCCAGGCGCGACCCGACCGCCGAGCGGCGCGGGACCATGAAGACGTCGTTGTAGGTGAGGTCGTGGGTTGAAGCCTCAACATTCAGCAGGCGCACGCTGACTACACACCAATCGCGGATCAAAGTGGCTGGGCCACCGTACATTGTGATCCATACCCGAGGATGCTCCGCACAAGCCCGGGCGCGACCCCTCCCTCACCCCCGCGAAAGGCCGCCTGATCTGCGGCGATGACGCTCCGTCCGGGGCAGGGGCCCCGGCCCGCCGGGGCGGCGCGCTCCAGGGCCTCCGGCCGGGGGCGATCGAGACAGAACATGCGGAGAAGGAAAACAGTGCAACGTGAGGCTTAGCTCTCTGTAAAGTTACCTCTTGACGTAACTGCGCCCCCGATGCACTTTTCTTACATGTGCCTCACGCGAACGGCCGACCCGCCGTAGGGGGCGTGACATCAGAACACCGGGAGAAGCGCATGCAGGCCACGCACTTGGACCCGGTCGGCCGCGTTCGTTCGCGCCGCGGGCCGCCCGCCCCGCGAGGCGATCCCCTGAGTGATCACCGCCACCCCGCACGCCCGCCGCCCGGCGCCCCCGCGCCGGGCCCCCGGCGCGGGCACGGCAGCGTTGCGCTGCCGCATGGGCTCGTCCGGCGCCGAATTCGTCGCCTCCGCGACCGGAGACCGACGCTTCGACGGCGGCCGGGCATGGCGAACACGAGCAAGATCAATATTTGACGTCAGACCGTCCTGAAATGGAATGATCTTGCAGTTGCTGGCAAAACGATTCAACTCATGTCGAGGAGGACAGCCGTGCTGGATGCGGTCGACGCCGTGCTCGTCCGCGAGCTCCAGCGGGATGGCAGGGCGACGTTCCAGGCGCTCGCCGACCGCGTCGGGCTTTCCCGCACGGCCGTGCGGGCACGGGTGCAGAACCTTCTCGAAACCGAGGTCGTCCGCGTCGTCGGCATCGTGCACGCCGCCGTCGTCGGCGCGGAGGCGATCGGGCACGTCTCGGTCACCGTGGACGGCTCGGCCCGGGAGGTGGCCGCGGCCGTCTCCGGGCAGCCGGCCGTCAGCTTCACCGCGCTGACCGCGGGCCCCTACGACCTGGTCGCGCAGGTGCGCACCCGCGACGACGCCGCGCTCGCGGCCGAGGTGGACCACATCCGGTCCGTCCCCGGCGTGCGCGCGGCCGAGGTGTTCCGCTCGATCTCCACCGTGCGCGACACGCACGCGGTCGTCCGCGAGCTCGGCGAGGTCACCCTCGACGACATCGACTGGCGGCTCCTGCAGGAGCTGCAGCGCGACGGCCGCGCCCCCTACACCCGGCTCGCGCACATCATCGGGCTGTCCCAGGCCGCCACCCGGGCGCGGGTGGTCAGGCTGATGCGCACCGGCGTCATCCAGGTCACCGGGCTCGCCGACCCGCTCGCGCTCGGCGCCGCCGAGCTCGGCGGGTTCGGGCTGGTGGTGACCGGCGCGCTGCGCAAGGTCGCCGAGGCCGTGGCCGCCCAGGAGGGCGTCCGCTACCTCGCGACCGGGTTCGGCCGCTACGACATCGTCGGGCAGGCCGAGGCGTCGTCCCGGGCGGAGATCGTCGCGGTGCTGGACGCCATCCGGGCCGTGCCGGGCGTGACGGTCCGCGAGTCGTGGCACCACCTGGACGTGGTGAAGGAGTCCTACGCCGTGGAACTCCCCGAAAGACCCCTCAACGGCGCGTGAGAAAGGGCGCCTCGGCCACGGCGTCGACCGTGGCCGGGGCACCGGCCGCCCCGCCCCCGCAGGGCGCGGCGCGCGGGTTCGTCCGCTGTGGCCTGGGCCGCCACTGGTCAGTCGCGGTTCAGCGCCACCTCCTCCAGGTCCAGCTCGTGCAGGACGCGGTTCAGCACCTCGTCGTCGATGCGGCGCTCGTCGCGCATCCGCACGAACACCTGCCGCTCGGCCGCGAGCATCTCGCGCCGCAGCCGCCGGTAGGTCGCCGTCGGGACCTCCTCGCCCGCCGGGCCCGTCCCGCCGCCGAGCCGCTCCCAGGCCCGCAGCTGCCGGTGCTCGGCGAGCTGCCGCAGCCGCTCCACGACCGCCGCGTCCAGCTCCTCCTCGGCGTCCAGCTCCTCCAGCCGGTCCAGCGACGCCTTCGCGGCGGCGTGCTGGGCGCCCGCCTCCGCGACCGTGTCGGCGTAGCGCTCCCGGGCGCTGCCGACCCGCAGCACCCGGATCAGCGCCGGGAACGTCAGGCCCTGCACCAGCAGCGTCCCGAGGACGGTCGTGAACGTGAAGAACAGGATCAGGTCGCGGCCGGGGAACGGATCGCCGTCGGAGGTCGCGAACGGGATCGCGAACGCCGCCGCCAGCGACACCACGCCCCGCATGCCCGCCCACGACACCACGACCCGGTCGCGCCAGCCGACCTCGCCCTCCCGCTCCCGGACCCGCCGCGACAGCAGCCGCGGGACGGCCGACGCCGGGAAGATCCACACGAACCGGGCCGCGACCGTCACCGCGAAGATCGCCGACGCCCAGCCCAGCAGCTCCGGCCACCCGTGCCCCGACAGCCCGTCGATCACCGGCGGCAGCTGGAGCCCGATCAGCAGGAACACCACGGTCTCCAGGACGAAGACCATGACCTTCCAGAACGAGTGCCCGATCAGCCGCGTCACCGCCGGCGAGTCGGTGAAGCGGTGCCCGAGGTACAGCCCGCTGACCACCACCGCGATCACCCCGGACGCGTGCACGGTCTCGGCGAGCAGGTACGCCGCGAACGGCGCGACCAGCGCCACCCCGTTCTCCACGAGCGGGTCGTCCAGCCGCGTGCGCAGCCAGTGCAGCGGCGGCCCGAGCAGCAGCCCCACCGCCGCCCCGGCCACCGCCGCGAACAGGAACCGCCACACCCCGTCGGCGAGCGTGAAGCCCGCGCCCGTCGCCGCGACGACCGCGACCCGGAACGCCGTCAGCGCGGTCGCGTCGTTGAACAGGCTCTCCCCGACCAGCACGGTCACGCTGCGGCGCGGCAGCCCGAGCCGCTGCGCGATGCTCACCGCCGCCACCGCGTCCGGCGGCGCCACGATCGCGCCGAGCACGAACGCCGCCGACAGCGGCAGGCCCGGCACCAGCAGGTGCGCCGCGTACCCGACCGCGAACGTGGTGAACAGCACCAGCCCGACCGACAGCAGCGTGATCGACCTGACGTTCTCCCGCAGGTTGTAGAACGAGCTCTGCCAGGCCGCCGAGAACAGCAGCGGCGGCAGGAAGACGTACAGCACGAACTCCGGGTCGAGCTCGAACTCCGGCACGCCCGGCACGAACGTCACCAGCAGGCCCGCGATCACCAGCACCAGCGGTGCCGACAGGCCCAGCCGCCGGGCCCCGGCGGCCACCATCAGCGCGCTGACCGGAATCGCCAGCAGCCACAGCGCATGCGTCGTCTCCACCGGCAGATGATCCCACGAGGCGGCCCCCGCGGCACCCGCCGCCCGGCGCGTCAGTGCTGGTCGCGGGACGTGCCCTTGGCGAAGGCGAGGAAGTCGCGCGCCGCCGGGGGGAGCTGCCGGTGCGCGTGGACCAGCCCGATCATGCGGGTGATCGGCGGCATGAACGAGCGGACGGTGACGCCCTCGGTGTCGTCGAGCTGGTTGCGGTACCACAGCAGCGAGCCCAGCCCGGCGCGCACCCAGCCGAGCCAGGCGCCGCGCTCGTCGGACTCCACCGCGGCGACCGGCGTCGCGCCGATCCGGCGCAGCATCGCGTCGATCTCGGCGCGCCGGGCGCTGCCCCTGGCGGGCAGGACGAGCCGCATCCCGTCCAGCGCGGTCAGCGGCACCGGCTCGCGCACCTTCAGCGCGGGCGGCGAGATCAGCACCACCTCCCGCTGCTCGAACGGGTGGGCCGCCATGTCGCCGGGCACCGGCAGGTCGGCGAGCGCCAGGTCGGCGCGGCCCGCCCGGACCGCCGCCGCGACCTGGTCGCGGTCCTCGCAGCGCACCACCCGGATCCGGACGGCCGGCTGGTCGCGGGCGAAGCGGGGGATGAGCCGCCCGGTCAGCTCCGGCTCCAGGGACGCGGTGGTCGCCACCCGCAGCTCGGCGCCCGGACGGCCGTTGGCCTTGGTGACCGCCATGCCCTCGATCGCGTCGACCGCCTCCAGCGCGACCCGCGCCTGCCGCACGACGCGCTCGCCGACGGCGGTGAGCACGACGCCGCGTCCCGAGCGCGCGAACAGCTCCACCCCGAGTTCGCGCTCCAGTTCGCGGACGGCCCGCGACAGCGCGGGCTGGGCGACATAGAGAGCCTGGGCCGCCGACGTCATCGTGCCGTGGTCGGCGGTCGCCACGACGTAGCGCAGCTGCCGCAGATTCATGCCCTGACCGTATGCCAACCGGCCGACCCGGTCCTGGACATAGCCGGATTAGGACTGTGTTTGTTGAAGTCCCGGCCCGCGGCCGCTCGCCTGGCGGCCCACGGCCGTGACCGTGCCTTCGGGCGCGGCATCGCTTCGCGACCTTCCCGGTGGGGGCCGCCTCCGGCGTCGCCCCACCGGTCGCCCCGCCGCTCGGCTACGCGCCCGCGCCGTGCCTGGCGGGGACGGTCTCCGGTTCGGGCTGCAACTGCGGCGCGCCCACGCCGCAACTGCTCTTGCACTGCGGCTCCCGGCGCTCCCCGGACGGGCCGCGCAGCGCGTCGGCGCTCACCGTCAGGAAGCTCAGCATCGCCCCGGCCAGCAGCAGCCCGGCGCAGACGATCATCGCGATCCGGAACCCGTCGGAGAACTCGGCCGGATCGGTGAACGCGGCGCCGGTCAGCCCCGCCAGCGGCGGGATCGCCGCCACCGCCAGCAGCCCCGCCGCCCGCGCCACGGCGTTGTTGACGCCGCTGGCGACGCCCGCGTGCCGCTCGTCGGCGGAGGCCAGGACGGTCGAGGTCAGCGGCGCGACCACCGCCGACAGGCCCAGCCCGAACACGATCACGGGGGGCAGCACGTCCCTCGCGTACGAGGCGCCCGCGCCGATCCGGCCGACCAGCACCATCCCGACGGCCGCGACGACCAGGCCCACCGTCATCGGGATCCGCGGCCCGATCTTCTGCGCGAGCGCGCCCGCCCGCGCCGACAGCAGCAGCATCAGCGCCGTGACCGGCAGCAGCGCCGTGCCCGCCGCGATCGGCGAGAACCCCCCGACGACCTGGAGGTTCAGCACGAAGAGGAAGAAGAGCACGCCCATCCCCCCGTACACGACGAACGTGACGAGGTTGACGGCGGAGAACTGCCGCGAGGCGAACACCTCCAGCGGCAGCATGGGGTGGGGCACCGCGCGTCCGGGCCGCTTCGGAGAGCGGGAGGAGTCGGCCCCCCGCAAGGGAGCGGAGCGGAGGCCCGGCAGGTGCCGCCCCCGGCCGCGGGCGCGTTCCACCAGCACGAACACGACGGCGGCGACGATCCCGCCCACGCCCGCGAAGACGGCGGCGGTCGCGCCGGAGCCGCCGCCCGGCGCCTCGGTGAGCGCGTAGGTCGTCCCGGCCAGCGCCAGCGCCGCCAGCGCGGCCCCGAGCACGTCGAAGCGGCCGCTCGCGTCCGGGTCGACGCTCTCGGGGACGTGCCGGACCGCGACCAGCACCACGACCGCCGCCAGCGGGACGTTGAGCAGGAACACCCAGCGCCAGCCCGCCGCCTCCACCAGCCAGCCGCCCGCGAACGGTCCGACCGCCCCCGCGACGCCGCCGAGCCCCGACCAGGCGCCGACCGCGCGGGGCCGGTCGTCGGAGCTGAAGGACGCCTGGATGATCGCCAGCGACCCCGGCGTCAGCAGCGCCCCGCCGACCCCCTGCAGGGCCCGCGCGGCCACCAGCATCCCGACGTCCTGAGCGGCCCCGCACAGCACCGAGGCCACCGCGAACCACACCACGCCGACCAGGAAGATCCGCCGCCGCCCGTAGCGGTCGCCGAGCGAGCCGCCGAGCAGGATGAACCCCGCGAGCGTCAGCGTGTAGGCGTTCACCGTCCACTGGAGGCCCGCCATGTCGGCGCCGAGGTCCTCGCCCAGCCTCGGCAGCGCGACGTTGACCACGGTCGAGTCGAGCATCGCCACGCTCGACCCGAGCACGGTCGCCAGCAGGATCCAGCGCCCCGGTGCGGTGCCCAGCCGGACGTCCGGCATCAGACGATCAGCTCGTCCACGAAGCACCACCGCCAGTCCTCGCCCGGCTCGAACGACCGGGCGACCGGGTGCCCCTCCTTCTCGAAGTGCGCGGACGCGTGCTTGTTCGGTGAGGAGTCGCAGCAGCCCACGTGCCCGCAGCCGAGGCACAGCCGCAGGTGCACCCACCGGGCGCCCAGCGCGAGGCACTCCTCGCAGCCGTCCGGGGTGTTCGGGGCCGGGTCCTGCGCCGGCAGGGACCGCACATGCTCACAAGTCGCCATGACAGCATCGTCGCACGCGGCCCCCCGAAGATCACCCGCGCGGGGGGCAGGTCACCAGTGGTCGGGCCCCGAAGGCTCGTCCTCGGGCCTCGCCGACCCGGCCAGCATCCGCAGATCGGACTCGACCATCATCGTCACCAGGCCCTCGAAGGACACCTCGGGCTCCCAGCCGAGCTGCTCGCGGGCCCGCTTCGGGTCGGCGCACAGCAGGTCGACCTCGGCGGGGCGGGTGTAGCGGGCGTCCAGGACGACGTGGTCCTCCCAGTCGAGGCCGGCCGAGCGGAACGCGAACGCCACCAGCTCCCGCACGGACCGGGTCTGGCCCGTCCCGATCACGTAGTCCTCGGGCGCGTCCTGGGCGAGCATCAGCCGCATCGCGCGGGCGTAGTCGCCGGCGTAGCCCCAGTCGCGGCGCGCCTCCAGGTTCCCCAGGCGCAGCTCGCCCGCCAGGCCCAGCTTGATGCGCGCCGCGCCCAGCGACACCTTCCGCGTGACGAACTCCGCGCCCCGGCGCGGCGACTCGTGGTTGAACAGGATCCCGCTCACCGCGAACATCCCGTAGGACTCGCGGTAGTTCTGGGTGATGTAGTGCCCGTAGCTCTTGGCGACCCCGTACGGGCTGCGCGGGTGGAACGGCGTCCGCTCGTTCTGCGGCGTCTCGCGCACCATCCCGAACATCTCCGAGGACGACGCCTGGTAGAAGCGGATCTGCTCGCGTCCGGGCGTCCGGGACGCGCTGACGCCCGACACCACGCGGATCGCCTCCAGCATCCGCAGCACGCCCATGCCGGTCACCTCGGCGGTCAGCTCCGCCTGCTGCCAGGACATCGGCACGTAGGAGATCGCGCCCAGGTTGTAGACCTCGTCGGGCTCCACCCGCTCCACCGCCGAGATCAGGCTGCCCTGGTCCAGCAGGTCGCCGGTGGTGATCCGCACGTCGCCGATGTGCTTGCGCAGCCGCGACACGTGCGGGTTCGCCTGCCCCCGCACCAGGCCCCACACCTCGTACCCCTGCTCCAGCAGATGCTCGGCCAGGTACGAGCCGTCCTGCCCGGTGATGCCGGTGATGAGTGCTCGCCTGGTCAGCGGATCCTCCTGGCCGAATCGGTCGGACGCGGGGCCGCCGCGGGCCGGGCCCACGGCGGGCGTGGCCTCTGAGGTTAGCGACACCGCGCGATGGTGACGAGCGAGGGCCTCGTTTGAACCGAACCGCCTTCTGGTTCGCGAGGGGGGCCCCGGATGTGCGACGGTGTGGTTCGTCATGAGCGATTCACACGGGGCCCCGCTGCGGCTGAACGGGCGCGGGCTCGGCCCGCGGGCGATCATGGCGGTGGTGAACCGCACGCCCGACTCCTTCTTCGACAGGGGCGCCACCTACGCCTTCGAGGCCGCCCTCGACGCGGCCGGGCGCGCCGTCGCGGACGGCGCCGACATCATCGACATCGGCGGCGTCAAGGCCGGTCCCGGCGAGGACGTCGGCGTCGCCGAGGAACTGCGCCGCGTCGTCGACCTGGTCGCCGCCGTCCGCGAGCGGCACCCCGGCGTCGTGATCAGCGTCGACACCTGGCGCGCCGAGGTCGGCGACGCCGTCGCGCGGGCGGGCGCCGACCTGCTGAACGACACCTGGGGCGGGCCCGACCCCGAGCTGGCCGGGGTCGCCGCCGCGCACGGCATCGGCCTGGTCTGCTCGCACGCCGGGGGCCTCGACCCCCGCACCCGCCCGCACCGCGTCGGCTACGACGACGTCATGGCGGACGTGATCGGGCACGTCACCGCCGAGGCGGAGCGCGCGCTCGCGCTCGGCGTGCGGCGGGACGCGATCCTCATCGACCCCGCCCACGACTTCGGCAAGAACACCCGGCACTCGCTGGAGATCAGCCGGCGGCTCGGCGAGATGACCGCCACCGGGTGGCCGGTGCTGGTCGCGGTGTCGAACAAGGACTTCATCGGGGAGACCCTCGGCCGCCCCGTCGACCGGCGCGGCGCGGGCACCCTCGCGGTCCTCGGCGTCTCCGCCTGGCTCGGCGCCCGCGTCTTCCGCGTCCACGACGTCGCCGCCGCCCGCCGCGCCCTCACCGCCGTCGGCGACCTCACCACGACCGCCCGGGGCGGCTAGCGCGGGCCTGGCGGGCCCTGGAGGGGGCCGGGGCGCGTTTCCAAGCGGCCTCGGCCGTCGCGCGGGCGCGCTAGCCGACCGGTGGGGGCGAGGCCGGAGGCGAGCCCCCACCGGGAAGATCGCGAAGCGATGCCGCGCCCGCGAACGCACGGTCACGCCCCGAGCCGCCGGGCGAGGGACGTGGGCCGGGACTCTGGGACACCGCCTCGCGCTGGCGGGCGCGGTAGGCGGCCACGTGCATGCGGTTGCCGCAGGTGCGGCTGTCGCAGTAGCGGCGGCAGCGGTTGCGCGACAGGTCGACCAGGACGCGCGAGCAGTCCGGCGCCTCGCAGGTGCGCAGCCGGTCGAGCTCGCCTTCGGCGACGACGTAGGCGAGGGCCATCCCGCAGTCGGCCGCCAGGTGCTCGCCCATGGGCGCGCCGGGCGCGAAGAAGTGCACGTGCCAGTCGTAGCCGTCGTGGTCGGTCAGGTGCGGGGTGGTGCGGACCCCGCCCACCACCTCGTTGATCAGCCGGACGGCCGAGGGCACGTCGGGCGCCCGGAACACCGCGTGGAAGCGCTCGCGCAGCCCGAGGACCCGCGCGAGGTCGGCCTCGGTCAGCTCGCCCACGCCGCTGAAGTCGTTGCGCTCGACGAACGCGCGCAGGTCGGGCAGGCCGGCGAGCTCCTCCTCGCCGTCGGTCGCGGCGCTGGTGTTGACCAGGTCGACGACCACGGCGAGCGCCTGCTCGGTGTCATGAGTGAAGATCACGGTGACTCCAGTCTCGGGGACCGGGGCCGACGGCTCCTGGGGTGGCACCCCCGGACCCCCGGCGCGTACGGGGGGTCGTGCGCCCCGGCACCGCCGGGACCGGAAACGCGGCCCGACCTCAACCATATGCCGCCCGGAACCCTCGTCCGCGCACACTCCGCCCGGACGATTCCGCGCGCCGCGAAAGGGACCGTTCCACTGATCCGGGCGCCCGCACGCGTATAGCGGCGCCGTTCTCGGAGAAGATCACGGGCGTGGGTGTGGACCGGCTGTTCGTGGTGTTCCTCGTCGTCGCCGTGGTGGTGCTGCTGACCCGCGCGCTGGCCGGGCGGCTGCGGGTGCCCGACGCGATCCTGCTCGTCCTGCTCGGGATGGGCGCCGGGTTCGTCCCCGCGCTGCCGGAGGTCGTGGTCGCGCCCGAGGTGGTGCTGTTCGGCTTCCTGCCGCCGCTGGTCTACCACGCGGCGTTCTTCACCGCGCCGCGCGAGGCCCGCGCCGACCTCACCGCGATCGTCACGCTGGCGTTCGGGCTCACCACCGTCACCACGGTCGCGGTCGCGGGAACGGTCCACGCCCTGCTGCCCGGGCTCGGCTGGGCCGCCGCGCTGGCGTTCGGCGCGGCCGTCTCGCCCACCGACCCGGTCGCGGCGACCTCGGTGATGCAGCGGCTCGGCGCCCCGCCCCGGCTGGTGACGATCCTGGAGGGCGAGAGCCTGATCAACGACGGCGCGGCGCTGACCGTCTTCGCCCTCGCCGTCGAGTCGCTCGACGGCGGGTTCACCCCCGCCCACGGCGCCCTGCGGGCCGTCCAGCTCGTGGCGGGGGGAGTGGCCTACGGGCTGGTGCTCGGCATCGCGATCCGCCGCGTCCGGCGCTCGATCAAGGACCCCGTCAGCCAGATCATCGTCTCGCTCGTCACCCCCTACCTCGCGTTCGTCCCGGCGGAGAACCTCGGCGTGTCCGGCGTGCTGGCCACCGTCGTCGCCGGGTTCTCGATCGGCACCCACGGGGAGGGCGTGCTCCAGCCCGCGTCGCGGCTGGTCGGCAACACCTTCTGGCAGATCCTCACGTTCCTGCTGGAGTCGGCGCTGTTCGTCCTGCTGGGCCTGGAGATCCGCGAGGTGCTCCGCCACCCCGGCGGGCACACCTGGGGCGAGGTCGCCCTGACCACGCTCGCCGTGTCGGGCGTCGTGATCGGCGTCCGGCTGCTGTGGCAGCTCGGCGCCGGGCCGCTCGCCCGGGCGGCGCCCGGCGGGCGGGAGCTCGGCCCCCGCCAGCGCGTCGTGATCGGCCTCGGCGGGATGCGCGGCGCGATCTCGCTCGCGATCGCGCTGTCGCTGCCCGCCGCCGTCGGGCCCGAGCGCGGCCTGCTCGTGCTGCTCACCGCGCTGGTGGTGCTGATCACGCTGATCGGCCAGGCGCCGCTGCTGCCGCTGCTGCTGCGCCGGCTCGGGCTGGCGGAGTCCGGACGGCGCAGGCACGAGTCGATGATCGCGCGCAGGGCCGGGCTGAAGGCCGCCCTCGCCCGGCTGGAGGAGTTGGCGGAGGAGGACGAGGTGGACGAGCAGACCGCCGAGGCGTTCCGGCAGATGCTGGAGGTCCGGCTGGAGCGCGTCCGCTACCTCCTCGACCGCGAGGAGGGCAAGGAGGAGAGGCGCCCGCCCAACAGCCGCCACGTCCGCGCCGAGCTGGTCGAGGCCCAGCGCGCGAAGCTGACCGCGCTCTACCGCAAGGGGCGGATCGGCGCGGCCACGCTCCGCGAGATCAGCCGTGAGCTGGACTTCGAGGACCCGTTCGTGGTCGGGAAGGCCCGCTCCTAGCGCGTTCCACCGGATCGCCGGGCGAGAGGGCTCAGCGTGCGTAGTGGGGGTCGGCGACCACGGGGTAGTAGGCGTCGGCGTGCTGGACGCGCATCGTGACGACCGGCCCGTCCATCACGTAGTCGGCCTTCACCTGGCGGAACATCGAGTCGCTCGCCCAGGGGTTGTAGAGCCGCCCGACGGTCGCGCCGTAGCGCAGGTGGACGACGTCGTAACCGCCGGAGGGCATCGCCTCCAGCGCCAGGCCGTCGGGGAGGGAGAGCGCGAAGCGGAACTCGGGCGGCGCCTCGGGCCCGTGGATGACCGTCAGCAGCCGGACCCCGTTGTCGGTCGTCTGCGCCACGATGTCGGTGTCGCGGTCCACACCGACGAAGACCCGGAGGCTGGGCCGCAGCACCTGGGCGACCGTGTCGGACGCGGCGACGTCGATGCCGATGTGCAGGCGCTGCCCGTCCCTGGTCGGCACCCAGACGCCGTCCCGTGCGCGCTGGCCCCACGCGACGTCGGGGTTCTCCAGCTCCTGGGGCTCGTTCTTGCCCCGCGCGACGAGAATCCTCGACGCCGCGTTCATCGCGGCGGCGGCCCCGTCCCGTGCATGCCTCATCGCGGGCCCTCTCGCCTTCTTCCACACTCACGTGACGACGCGCGCGTCCTGGTTTGCCACGGGGTGGCCCGGCTGGGCGCCCCATGCCTCGCGGTCGGTGAGTTCGTGACTTTCGCCCCGTGCGTTGTTGGACCTTACACCACCCTTATACGCGCCGGTCGGGCCCCTATCGGAGCCCGACCGGCGCGGCCGCGCGGCGGACCGCGAGCAAATGATCAATGACCGGGGGATCGGCACGATCCGCGACTCGAACCCTCCGTACAGTGACCGCCCTCGGTCCGCCGCCGGCGAAAAACACTTTGCCGGAATTCGCATCCCTCCAGCATCATCGAACACGTCGGGAACGACGGCCCGAAGGGGTGAGCCACCGGTTAGGCGGCTGGTCTCCAAAACCAGCGGAAAGTGGGTTCGACTCCCTCCGCCCCTGCTGAGCGTGATCAACGGGCCTGTGGTGTAACGGAAGCACGCTTCCCTTGCAAGGAAGCGATCAGGGTTCGATTCCCTGCTGGTCCACCCGGCGGCCTCGGCCGCCCGCCGTACGTTCCCGGCGCCCACCGGAGGGTTGGCCGAACGGTAAGGCAGCGGTCTCGAAAACCGGCGTCGAGGTGAAACTCGAAGGGGTTCGACTCCCTTACCCTCCGCCATTTCCGCCTTATGCGGAAAGGGTCTCCCGTATGCGTTGAAGCGCGGTCAGGCCGGGACGGCCTCACCCCTGTCCGCCGTTTCGGCGAGGTCGGCGAGCACCTCGGACAGCCGGTCCAGGCCGGCCGCGATCCAGGGCAGCGCCGCCGGGGCGGGGGAGGCGAGGGCGGCCAGGCGCTGCTCGTCGTCCTCCCCGTACAGCAGGCTCGGCGCCACCCGCATGCGCAGCGCTTCCGCCTCGTCGCCGAACGCGCTGCCGGGCAGGACGCCCACCCCGTAGCGCTCCAGCAGCAGCCCCGTGAGGTCGGCGGACGTCCGGACGCCGTGCCGTTCCGCCAGTTCGCCCCGGAGCGGCCCGAGGTCGGGGTAGACGTAGAAGGCCGCTTCCGGCCGGGCCACCCGCGCCCCGGCGGCGGCGAACCGGTCCGCGACGGCGCCGGTGACGGCCGCGTGGAGGCGGCGGCTCCGGTCGACGTGCTCGACCAGCTCCGGCGGCTCCGCGAAGGCGTAGGCGGCGGCGTGCTGCATGGGGGCGGGCGCGCTCGACCAGATCTCGCTCGCGACGCCGAGGACGCTGTCGCGCAGCGCCCGGCCGAACGGGCCGTCCGGCAGTCGGGCGACGCCCAGCCGCCAGCCCCCGGCGGCCAGGCTCTTGCTGAGCGCGGTCGTCACCACCGTCCGCTCGGGCGCGAACCGGGCGGGGGAGGGCACCGCGCGGCCGGAGGCGTGCACCAGGTCGCGGTAGATCTCGTCCGAGACGACGACGAGGTCCAGCTCGCGCGCGGCCGAGCACAGGCGGCGGACGGTCTCCTCGGACGCGAGGGTCCCGGTCGGGTTGTCGGGCAGCGTCACGATCACCGCCCGGACGGTGCGTCCCCGGGCGCGCGCCCGCGCCACCGCGTCGGGGAGCAGGTCCGGGTCGGGCACGCCGCCCTCGCCCGCGACCGTGGGCACGCGGACCGCCTCGGCGCCGGTGAGCGACGCCTGCGCGGCGTAGGACACCCAGCTCGGCGCCGCGACCACCACGTCCCCGCCGAGCGCGGCCAGCAGCGCGAACAGCAGCGGCTTGCTCCCGGGCCCGGCGACGACCGCGGACGGGTCGGTGGGCAGCCCCCGCCGGCTCCAGTACCCGGCCGCGGCGGCGCGCAGCGCGGCGGACCCGGCGACCGGGCCGTAGGCGCCCCGGCCGGAGGCCGCCTCAAGCTCGCGGGTCAGCGCGGGGTGGATGGGGATGCCGGCCTCGCCGAAACCCAGCGGGAGGACGCGCACCCCCTGCCGTTTCTTGCGGGCGACGGCCTCGTTGACGGCGAGGGTCGCCGACAGCGGCACCGGGCGGGGAGCGAACTTCAGCGGCCGGGTGGTCGGGTTCAGGGCAGGCATCGAGAACTCCAGGCGTGACGGAACGACGGCGGACGGTGCGATGAGATCCCCGTGTGCGACCCCGGCCGGGTGTCGCTTCATGCTTTCCCGCTTCCAGCATCATCACAAGCGAGTCTCAGCGATGGTGACCGTAAGCTGGAGTGATGCTGGAGCTTCGCCGCCTGCGGCTTCTCGCCGAGTTCGCCCGGCGCGGCAGCATCGCCGCGACCGCCGCGTCCCTCGGCTACACGCCCTCGGCCGTCTCCCAGCAGCTCGCCGCGCTGGAGCGGGAGGCCCGCCTCCCGCTGCTGGACCGCACCGCCCGCAGCGCCGAGCTGACCGACGCCGGGCGGCGCCTCGCCGCCCGCGCCGAGGAGATCCTCACGCTGGTCGAGGCGGCCGAGACCGAGCTGTCGGCGCAGGCCGACACCCCCATGGGCCGCGTGGTGGTCACCGCGTTCCCCACCGCCGCCGTCGCGCTCGCCCCCGCGCTGGCGCAGAGCCTCGGCGACCATCCCGGCCTGACGTTCGTGCTGCGGCAGACCCGGCCCGGCGACGGGGTCCGGCAGGTGCAGAACGGCGAGGTGGACATCGCCCTCATCGACGACTGGACGGGCAAGGTCCCCGACCAGTCGCCCGCCGTGCTGGAGTTCTTCCACCTGCGCCGCGACCCGCTGGTGCTGGTGGTGCCGTCCTCGCACCGGCTGTCGGACCCGCGGCGTCCCGTCCGGCTGCACGAGCTGCGGGACGAGCCGTGGATGGCGGCGCCGCCGGGCGAGCCGTCCCGCCAGGCCGTCGAGCGGCTCCTGGACACCGTCGGCGGCGCCCGCCCCGTCCCGTGGGAGTTCGAGGGCCTGCACACGATCCTCAGCCTCGTCGCGCGCGGCATCGGCATCACCGCCGTGCCCGCGCTCGCGCTCGCGGCGGGCGACCAGGGTGTGGCGGTCCGGCGCATCCCCGAGTGCGCGCTCGCCCGCGAGGTGTACGCGGTCACGCGGAAGGCGAGCGTCCGCCGCCCGTCCGTGGCGGTCACGCTGCGTGCCGTGCACGCCGCCGCACGTGACGCCGAGCCCGCCCGCCCGGTGCCGGATCCGCCGCCGGAGCCGCCGTCCGCAGCGGGTCCCTCCGGCGGCGCCTGAGGACGGTTCGACCTGGTGGCCGAGCTGGGCGTTGTCCGGATCCGGTCGGGGCCCCCACCTTTACCGGAGCGTGGGCGGAGCAGCGAACAAATCGGGCGTTTCCCCGCCAAAGCGGGTGGACTCGCGGCCGGCATCACGTACCGTGGTGCGAATCGTGACCACGACCGAGTCCACGCACACCGTCGAGCACATCGTCCATGCACACCGATCGGGGAGCGCAGCACTCGATGGAACGACCGGCGAGCACGCCCGCGGACCCGCCCCCGGCGGCGTCCGAGCGGCCCCCTGAGCCGTCCGCAGGCGCCGGGCCGCAGGACACCGGGCACGGAGCCTTCGAGCTCCCCCAGGTCAAGGCACTGCTCCTGCACGCGCTGCCGCGTTTCCTCGAAGGCGTCATCGCGCCCGTCGCGGTCTTCTACGCCGCGCTCGTCCTCCTCGGGCTGAACGGCGCGCTCGTGGCCGCCGTCGCCTGGGTCTACGGCGGCATCGCCTACCGCTACCTGCGTGGCCACCAGGTGCCCGGGATGCTGCTGCTGGCCGCCGTCGGGGTCACGGTCCGCGCGGTGCTCGCCGCGGCCACCCACAGCGCCGTCGTGTACTTCCTGCAGCCGACCCTCGGCACGCTGATCGTGAGCATGTCCTTCCTGGCCTCGGTGCCGCTCGGCCGCCCGCTGGCCAAGAAGCTCGCCAAGGACATGGCGCCGATCCCCGAGGCGTTCCTGCGGCACGAGCGGGTCCACCAGTTCTTCCTGCGCATCTCGCTGCTGTGGTCGATGGTGCTGTTCGCCAACGTGATCATCAGCCTGTGGATGCTGTTCAACGAGTCGATCGGCATGTACCTGTGGTTCCGGACGGGCATCGTCGCCGGGCTCGGGGCGGTCGGTGTCGGCGTCTCGGTCTGGGGCTTCCGGCGCTGCCTCCGCCACGTCAACGCCGAGCCCGCGCGGGCCGGATCGCCCTCCGCCTGACCCCGGCCCCCCCGGGGGCCGGGGAGGACCATGGAATTCGGCCCGGCCGACTCCGAACTTTCGGGTCGTACGGGGCGTCTCCCCTAGTCAGATAGGTTTTACCGATACGGGTGGAATCTTTGGACATGGGGGAGATCGGTGGGAGTCAAGGGGCGGTTCGGACTGGTGGCGACCGGTGGCGCGGGCGCGGTGGCGCTGCTCGCGGCCGGCTGCGGGGGCGGCGGGGTGGGCAGGCTCGCCTCCGGTGACTCCAAGACCACCGTGACGATCACACCGGCCAACGGGACCGCCCAGGTCAGGCCGGACGGCACGATCGAGGTGAAGGCGTCCGGCGGCAAGCTGGAGAAGGTCACCGTCCAGGGGAACCAGGGCGCCGCGATCACGGGCCGGCTGGCCGGTGACCGGAAGTCGTGGCGGTCCGGGCGGACGCTGACGCCCGGCGCGTCCTACACCGTCACCGCGCAGGCCCGCGGCGGCGGCAAGACCAGCACGGTGACCAGCGCGTTCACGACGCTGAAGCCCGCCAAGACCCTGTCGATCACCGACATCACGCCGAACCTCAGCGGCGAGAGGGTCGGCGTCGGCATGCCGATCATGCTGCGCTTCAACCGCCCGGTCACCGACAAGGCCGCCGTGGAGCGCGCCCTCCAGGTCACCCCGGACAAGCCGGTCGAGGGCGCCTGGAACTGGATCGCTCCCGACCAGGTCACCTACCGGACGAAGACGTACTGGCAGCCGCACCAGCGGGTCCGCTTCCAGGCGCGGCTGGCCGGTGTGAACGCGGGCGGCGGTGTCTACGGGGCCAAGGACGCCGAGCAGGTCATCACGATCGGCGCCGCGCAGATCACCACCGGCAGCATCGCCAAGCACCACATGACGGTGAAGCGCGACGGCCGCACGCTGCGGACCATCCCGTTCAGCGCGGGCAACGGCGAGACCCGCGAGTTCACCACGACCAGCGGCGTCCACCTGCTGATGGAGAAGGGGAACCCGGTCACGATGGTCTCCCCGGGCCGCCAGGAGGGCGACCCCGGCTACTACAAGCAGGTCGTCAACCACGCGGTCCGCTTCTCCAACAGCGGCGAGTACGTCCACGCCGCGCCGTGGTCGGTCGGGTCGCAGGGCTCGGCGAACGTCAGCCACGGCTGCCTCAACGTCAGCCCCTCCAACGCGAGCTGGTTCTACGACATCATGCAGCGGGGCGACGTCATCGACCTCACCGGCACGAGCCGGCAGCTGGAGCCCGACAACGGCTGGGGCCAGTGGCAGATGTCGTTCGAGAAGTGGCGGCAGGGCAGCGCGCTCTCCTGACGGGGCGCCCGCCGTCCCCCGACCGGTGACCCGGCGCACAGGAGCGACGTCCGGTTGCAACGCTTTGATCTCGGAGAACGGCAAAACCCCGGGTCATGGCATGATCGTCGGCTTTTGTCGCTAATGTCTCCCTGATAGACGGTGGGGTTCTGGAGGTTGAGGTGCAGCGGAGCGTGTCCGCAGGTGTCAAGGCCGGCGCTGGAGTGGCGGGGGCCGTGCTGCTCCTCACCACGGCGGCCTGCTCCGGGGGAGAGAAGGACGACGGGGTCACCGTCGGGGGCAAGGCCGACGCGGCCGCACCGCAGGTGACGATCGACCCCGGCGACGGCAACGGCAAGGCCAGGCCGGAGGCGGGCGTGGTCGTGACGGCCACCGGCGGGAAGCTGGAGCAGGTCACCGTCGCGCTCAGGGGCAAGCCGGTCGACGGCGCGATGTCGGCCGACAAGACGAGCTGGAGGTCGCGGACGCTGCGTCCCGGCGCCCGGTACACGGTCTCGGCGGTCGCCAAGAGCCCGCAGGGCAAGGCGACGGCGGTGAACTCCAAGTTCACCACGCTCAAGGCCGCCGCCGAGTTGGACATCGCCGACGTCAGCCCGAACAGCGGCGAGAAGGTCGGCGTCGGCATGCCGATCATCGTCACCTTCAACCGCGCCGTCGGCGACCGCAAGGCCGTCGAGCGGGCGCTGGAGGTGAAGTCGGCCAAGGCCGCGACCGGCGCGTGGTACTGGGTGAGCGACACCCAGGTGATCTTCCGCACCAAGAACGGCGAGTACTGGCAGCCGAACCAGCCGGTCACCTTCACCGCGAAGCTCGCGGGTGTGAAGTCGGGCAAGCAGACCTACGGCGTCTCGGACTACACGCGCCGCTTCCGCATCGGCGACTCGCACATCATCACCGCGAGCACGAAGACGCACCGCCTGGTCGTGAAGAAGAACGGCAAGAAGATCAAGAGCTGGGGCATCAGCGCCGGCCGCGGCGGCCGCGTCGTCAACGGCACCGACACCTTCCTCACCACCAGCGGCATCCACCTGACGATGGGCAAGGAGAACCCGGCGATCATGACGTCGGAGTGGATGGGCGTCAAGCCGGACGACAAGAAGAACGGCGGCTACAAGGAGGTCATCCCGCACGCGGTGCGGATCTCCAACAGCGGCGAGTACATCCACTCGATGGCCTCGACCGTGTGGGCGCAGGGCCGCCAGAACGTCAGCCACGGCTGCCTCAACTCCCCGCCCGCCGCCGCCCAGTGGTTCTACTCGTGGGCCTACCGCGGCGACCCGGTGATCATCACCGGGTCCAAGCGCGGGCTCCCCTGGAACAACGGCTGGAGCTTCTACGAGATGTCGTGGAGCAAGTGGGTCAAGGGAAGCGCCCTCGACCGCACCGTGACCACGGCCTGAGAGCGGCGGATCCAGCGGTAACGACCGGCGGAGGGCGCGCGTCGCGCCCTCCGCCGACGCGTGGGCGCACCGTCCCCGCGGCGTCCGCTACCACCCCACCTGCCCCACGCGCACCTGACCGGGCGGGTAGGAACAGGCCGGTTTCGGACGCGAGGCGGGCCCGGTGATTCCGCGCTCGATACCCCCGTCCCGGCCCCGGCAGGGGACAATCAGGCACTGCGGCAGTCGTCGGGGCGCCCCACCGGGGCGCGCCCCGGGAGAAGGTGGGGGAGGACCGATGACCGCGTGCACCGTCACGTGCCGGGCCGAGGGCGCGCGTACCGTGATCACGCTGGCGGGCGAGCTGAACCTGCCCGCCGTCCAGGAGGCCGAGCGCGCCATCCGCGACGGGCGCCGCGAGCACGGCGAGCACCTGGTGTTCGACCTCGCGCCGCTGCTCTTCCTCGACTCCAGCGGGCTGAGCCTGCTGCTGCGCTTCTACCTCGCCGCCGAGGGGCGCGGCGGCAGCGCGGCGCTGGCCGGGCCGGTGACCGAGCGGGTCGCCCGCGTCCTCCAGGTCACCAACCTCGACCAGCGCCTCACGATCCACCCGAGCCTGCCGGAGGCGCTCGCGGCGCTGCCGGAGATAACCGGGACCAGCCAGGGCCGCCCCTGCGCGCCCTGAGGCCCCGGAGAGCGGCAGGCCGGGCGGGGCGGGCCGGTCAGGAACGCAGGACCAGCCCGCGCACGAACGCCGCCTGCCCCGCGTGCTGGAGCCCGTCGGAGATCACGCTGACCAGGCGGACGGCGAGGGTGACCGGCGGGTCCCACGCCTCGTCCACCACGCGGCCGAGGTCGCCGTCGACCAGCGAGCCCGCGTAGGCGACGGCCCGGTCGTGGACCGCGTCGTGGTAGCCGGTCAGCAGCTCCGGGGATGCGACCCGGACGGCCGCGACCTCCTCGCGGGAATGGCCGTAACCCGTTTCGGACGGGGCGAAGGGCAGGCCGAAACGGGCCTCCCAGCCGTCCTCCGTCCACACCTGGGGCGTTCCGGCGGCGTCGGCCACATGGTCGTCCTGGACCCGGGTGAGGTGCCACAGCAGCCAGGCGATCGAGTTGGCGTCGGCGTCGGCGCGGAAGTGGAGTTGCTCGGCCGTGAGCCCGTAGGCCGCCCGGTGGACCTCTTCCTGGACCCGGTCGAAGGCGTCGGTGAGCAGTTCAGCACTCGTCATCGACCAGACGCTACCCCGGCACGGCACCCCGCCGCGCGGGCGACGCTCCGTCCGCCCTGGGAACGGGAGCGCCTCTCGTGCATGAGGGTGCATCCGCGCGGATGGAACGCGTGTGCCCCAAGAAGCGCAAGAGGACGCCGACAGGGTAGGTGAGCCGCATGAGCACACGAGCGCCGGCCGGTCCGGAACGCCCCGGGCGCGGCTTCACCGCCGAACTCCGCGACGCGGTCACGCCGCGCTCGATGGCCCTGGTGACGGGCGTGCTGGCCCTGCAACTGGGGTTCATCCTGTCCTACATCGGGGCGTTCCACTCGCCGACGCCGCACCGCATCCCGGTCGCGGTGGTCGCCCCGGCCCAGGTCGCGGGCCCGCTGGTGACCCGCCTCAACGGGCTGGACGGAGACCCCGTCAAGGCGCGGACGGCCGGCTCCGAGCAGCAGGCGCGGCGCGCGATCCTCGACCGCGACGTGGACGCGGCGATCGTCGTGGACCCGCGCGGCAGCACCGACACGCTGCTGGTCGCCTCCGCCGCGGGCCCGGCCCTGTCCAGCACCGCCCAACTGATCGCCGAACGGCTGGAGGGCGCCGAGAAGCGGCAGGTCCGGGTCGTCGACATCCGGCCGCCCGGGGCCAAGGACGGACGGGGCCTGTCCTCGTTCTACCTCGTCATCGGCTGGATCGTCGGCGGGTACCTCGCCGCCGCGATCCTCGGCGTCGCGGGCGGCGCCCGCCCGGCCAACCCGCACCGCACCGTGATCCGGCTCGGCGCGCTCGCGCTGTACGCGGTCGTGTCCGGGCTCGGCGGCGCGCTCATCGCGGGTCCGATCCTCGGCGCGCTGCCCGGCCACCTGCTGCGGCTGTGGGCGATCGGGGCGCTGGTGGTGTTCGCGACGTCGGCGGCCACCGTCGCCTTCCAGGTGCTGCTGGGCATGGTCGGGATCGGGCTGGCGATCCTGCTGTTCGTCGTGCTCGGCAACCCCAGCGCGGGCGGCGCGTACCCGACGCCGCTGCTGCCCGCGTTCTGGCGCGCCATCGGGGAATGGCTGCCGACGGGCGCGGCGACCAGGGCGGTCCGGAACGTCGTCTACTTCTCCGGCCACGACATCGCCCGCGCCCTGGGGGTGCTGGCCGCCTACGCCGTCGTCGGGACCGCCGTCGCGTTCGGGGCCTCGCTCGCCCTCCACCGCCGCGAGCGCGCGCCCGGTGGCGGCCCCCCTGGCCGTGAGCCCGCCTAACGGGGGCCTCCCGGCGCGGGACGCGGCGCCCAGGGCCCCGGCAGGCGGACCGTGACCTCCAGCCCGCCGCCCGGACGCGGCGCCGCCGCCACCGTCCCGCCGTGCGCGGTCGCGGTGGCGCGGACGATCGAGAGCCCGAGCCCCGAGCCGCGCTCCGAGCGCACCCGGTCGTTGCCGAGCCGCCGGAACGGCTCGAAGATCGCTTCGATGTCGTAGGCGGGGACGGCCGGGCCGGTGTTGGACACGACGACCTCCGCCCACCCGCCCCGGCTCCCGGTGACGACGGACAGTTCACCGCCGTCGTGGTTGTGCCGGACGGCGTTCTCGACCAGGTTCTGCACGAGCCGCTCGATCAGCACGGGGTCGCCCGCGGTGGGCGCGGGGCCGAGCCGCCGGTCGGCGGTGAGGCCGCGGTCGCGGGCCTCGGCCGCCGCCTGGTCGAGGACGTGCGCGGCGACGTCCGCGAGGTCCACCGGGACGGGGTCCAGCGGCACGTTCTCGGTGCCCGCCAGCGTCAGCAGCCCGTCGATGAGCCGCTCGTGCCGCCCGTTGACGACCAGCAGCGACTCGCCGAGCCGCTTGACGTCGCCGCTCGCGCCGGGGCGCCGCACCGCGACGTCGACGAGCGTCCGGTTGATGGCGAGCGGGGTGCGCAGCTCGTGCGAGGCGTTGGCGACGAAGCGGCGCTGGCCGTCGAAGGCCCGCGCGAGCCGTCCGAGCATCATGTCGAAGGTGTCGGCCAGCTCCTTGACCTCGTCGCCGGGTCCCGCGTAGGCGATCCGCTCGGTCAGGTCGTGGCTGCGCGCCACCCGCCGCGCCGTCTCGGTGATCATGTGGACGGGCCGCAGCGCCCGGTCGGCGAGCAGCCAGCCGAGCCCGAGCGCCGCCGCGCCGACCAGCCCGAGCGCGATCGCGCCCCGGGTGAGCAGCGCGTCGAGCGTCTCGCTGCGGGAGGTCTCCGCGGCCCTGCGCACCTCGCCCTGGAACTTCTGGACGCTCACGGAGCCGTTCGGCGGCGCGGGGGGCGTCACTCCCTCGGGGAACGGCTCCGCCCCGGCCGACTCGTAGACCCGGTCCGCCTCGGCGGTCCCCGCCGGTTCGTGGAGGCTGTTCTCGACCAGCAGGTAGGTCAGCCCCAGCAGGACGGTCCCGGCCGCCAGGAACAGGCCCGTGAACAGCAGCGCCAGCCGCATCCGGATCGTCGGCCGCAGCCGCTCGGCGGGCCTCGTCATGGGATCCGGTACCCCACTCCCGGGACGGTTTCGATGACCGGCGGGTCACCGAGCTTGCGGCGCAGCTTCATCAGCGTCACCCGGACGGTGTTGGTGAACGGGTCGGTGTGCTCGTCCCACACCTTCTCCAGCAGCCGCTCGGCGGACACGACCGTCCCGTCCGCGCGCAGCAGCTCGGCGAGCAGCCCGAACTCCTTGCGCGCCAGGTGGAGGGGGCGGCCGTCGCGGTGGACCTCCTGGCGGGCCGGGTCCAGCCGCACGCCGCGGCGCTCCAGCGCCGGCGGCGCCGCCGGGCGGGCCCGCCGGCCGAGCGCGAGGATCCGCGCCACCAGCTCCTCGAACGCGAACGGCTTGGTCAGGTAGTCGTCGGCGCCGAGCCGCAGCCCGTCGACCCGGGCGGGGACGGCCGCGGCGGCGGTGAGCATCAGCACCCGGACGAGGGCGCCCGACCCCGCGACGGCCCGGCACACCTCGTCGCCGTGCACGACCGGCAGGTCCCGGTCCAGGACGAGCACGTCGTAGTCGTTGACGCCGAGCCGCTCCAGCGCGGCGTCCCCGTCGTACACCACGTCCACGGCCAGGGCCTCGGCCCGCAGGCCCTCGGCGATCGAATCGGCGAGCATCCGCTCGTCCTCGGCGATCAGTACGCGCACCTCTGCCGCCCCCACATCCCCTCGTCGTCTGCCGGATCAGCTTCGGGCAACGGGCGTAACGCCGGCATAACGCGAGGTGGTTACGGCGGGGTTATCACCGCGCCGCTGGACTGGCGTGCGCCGCCGGAGCAGGTCCGGCGCGGACGAACGGGAGGCCCGACCGATGCGACGACGACGGATGTTCGCGGCGCTGGCCCTGGCGCCGGTGCTCGCCCTCGGGGCGCAGGCGTGCGGGGGAGGGGACGGCGGCGCGAGCGGGAAGGGCACCGCCAAGGCCGCCGGCGACCAGGAGAAGATGCGCAAGTACGCGCAGTGCATGCGCGACAACGGCGTCGACATGGACGACCCGTCCGGGGACGGCAAGATCACCATGAAGATGTCGGCGCGGCCCGGGGAGGGCAAGAAGGGCTCGGGGCCGATGGACGAGGCCCAGCGCAGGTGCCGGAGCCTGATGCCGAACGGCGGGAGACCGCCCAAGCCGAAGCCGGAGGAGATCGCGAAGCAGCGGGCGTTCTCCAAGTGCATGCGCGAGCACGGCGTCCCGCGGTTCCCCGACCCGGACCCGGACGGCGGGATCCTCCTGAACGCCGGGAAGGGCACGGGGCTCGACCCGCAGAGCCCGGCGTTCAAGGACGCCGAGAAGGCGTGCCGGAAGTACGCCCCGGGCGAGGGGCCGGCATCCACGTCCCAGGGGGACGGGAATTGAGCAGGGCACGCGTCGTCGCGCTGAGCGCGGCGGGGGTGGTCGCGGCGGGCGGCGCGGGCCTGGCCGCCGCCGGGCTCGGCGGCGGGGAGGGGCCCGCCGCCGAGCACAGCGCGCTGCCGCCCGCCACCGCGCCCGTCGAGCGGACCACGCTGGTCGAGACCCAGCGGGTGGACGGAACGCTCGGCTACGGCACCGCGCGCACCGTCACCGCCGCCGGGCGCGGCACGCTGACCTGGATCGCCGGGCCGGGCACGGTGATCGCGCGCGGGCGCCCGGCCTACCGGGTCGACAACGAGCCCGTGCCGCTCCTGTACGGCCGCCTGCCGCTGTACCGGACCCTCGCCGAGGGCGTCCGGGGCCCGGACGTCCTCCAGCTTGAACGGAACCTGCGCGCCCTCGGCTACACCGGGTTCACCGTCGACACGGGCTTCGGCTCGGGCACCGCCGCCGCGGTGAGGCGCTGGCAGGACGACCTCGACGTCGCCGAGACCGGGAGGGTCGCGCCCGGCGCGGTGCTGGTCGCGCCCGGCGAGATCAGGGTGGCCGAGCGCAGGGCGGCCGCGGGCGACCGCGCCGGCGGCGCCGTGCTGACCTACACCGGGACGACCCGCGTCGTCGGCATCGACCTGGACGTGCGGTACCAGCGGCTCGCGAAGGAGGGCACGGAGGTGGAGATCCGGCTGCCGGACGGCGGCACCACCAGGGGCCGCGTCACCGGCGTGGGGAAGGTCGCCAAGCAGGGGCGGGGCGACGACGACCCGACGACGGTCGCGGTCACCGTGGCCGTCCGGGGGCAGCGCTCGCTCGGCTCCTACGACAAGGCGCCGGTCGAGGTGGACCTCACCGCGGACCGGCATGACGGCGTCCTCGCCGTGCCCGTCGCCGCGCTGCTCGCGCGCGGCGACGGCGGCTACGCGGTGCAGGTCGTCCGGGACGGGGCGGTCCGCACCGTCCCGGTGGAGACGGGCGTGTTCACCGGCGGGAAGGTCGAGGTCTCCGGCGCCGGGCTGGCGGAGGGCATGAAGGTGGGGGTGCCCGCATGAGCGCGGTCGTGGAGCTGCGCGGGGTCACCAAGACCTACGCGGGCGGGGTCACGGCCCTGGACGCGGTGTCGCTCGGCGTCGGCGCGGGCGAACTCCTCGCGATCGCCGGGCCGTCCGGCTCCGGCAAGTCGACGATGCTGCACCTGCTCGGCACCCTGGACCGGCCGAGCGCGGGGACCGTCCTCGTCGAGGGGCGGGACGTGTCGCGGCTGAGCGACCGGCGGCTGTCGGCGCTGCGCGCCCGCGCGATCGGGTTCGTCTTCCAGCGGTTCCACCTCGCCGGGGGCGTCAGCGCGCTCGACAACGTCGCCGACGGCCTGCTGTACGGGGGAGTCCCGCTCGCGCGGCGGCGCGCCCGCGCCTCCCAGGCGCTGGAGCGGGTGGGGCTCGGGCACCGGCTCCGGCACCGCCCGCACGAGCTGTCGGGCGGCGAGCGGCAGCGGGTCGCGATCGCCCGCGCGGTGGTCGGCGGGCCCGCGCTGCTGCTGGCCGACGAGCCCACCGGCGCGCTGGACTCCGCCTCGGGGGCCGGAGTCCTGGCGCTGCTGCGGGAGCTGGCCGACGCCGGGACGACGGTCGTGCTGATCACCCACGACCGGGACATCGCCGCGATGGCGCCCCGCCGGGTGGGGATGCGCGACGGACGGATCGTCCGCGACACCGCGCACGGGGACACGCGGCCGGAGGCACGGGCGGAGGCGGGACGGTGAGGCGGATCGCACCCGCGCGGCTGGGCTTCCGGGACGTGCTGCGGGTCGGCGCCGCCGGGCTGCGGGCCCGCCCGGCGCGGGTCTTCCTCTCGGCGCTCGGGATCGCGATCGGGATCGCCGCGATGGTCGCCGTCGTCGGGATCTCCACCTCCAGCCGCGCGCAGCTCCAGGCCACCCTCGACCGGCTCGGCACCAACCTGCTGACCGCGGGCCCCGGGCGCGACCTGTTCGGCGACGACGCGCGGCTGCCCGCGGAGGCGGTCGGCATGGTCGGCCGGATCCCGGGCGTCGAGTCGGTGTCCGCCACGGGCAAAGTCGAGGGCGTCCACGTCTACCGCAACGACCGCATCCCCGAGGCGGAGAGCGGCGGGATCACCGTGCTCGCGGCGCGGCTCGACCTGCCGAAGGCGATCGGGCTGCGCGTCGCGGCGGGCGCCTGGCTCAACGGCGCGACGGCCCGGTACCCCGCCGTCGTCCTCGGCGCGGAGTCGGCCGCGCGGCTCGGCGTGGCCGCCCCGAACACGCAGGTGTGGCTCGGCTCCCGCTGGTTCACCGTGGTCGGCGTGCTCGACCCCGGCGAGCTGGCCCCGGAGCTGGACTCGGCCGCGCTCGTCGGCTGGGACGCGGCGCGCGCGCACCTCGGCTTCGACGGGCATCCCACCACCCTCTACACCCGCGCCCGCAAGGACTCCGTCGGCGCGGTGCGGGAGCTGCTGGCCGCCACCGCCAGCCCGCAGGCACCGAACGAGGTCGAGGTCAGCCGCCCCTCGGACGCCCTCGCGGCCGAGAACGCCGCGGACCGGGCCTTCACCGGGCTGCTGCTCGGCCTCGGCGCGGTCGCGCTGCTGGTCGGCGGCGTCGGCGTCGCCAACACGATGGTGATCTCCGTGCTGGAGCGCCGCGCGGAGATCGGGCTCCGCCGCTCCCTCGGCGCGACCCGGGGGCAGATCAGGCTCCAGTTCCTCACCGAGTCGCAGCTGCTCGCCGCGCTCGGCGGCGCGGGCGGGGTCGTGCTCGGCGCCGCGGTCACGGCGGTGTTCGCGGTGTCGCGCGGCTGGCCGACCGTGGTGCCGCCGTGGGCGATGGCGGGCGGTGTCCTCGCGACGCTGGTCATCGGCGGTGTCGCGGGCCTGTACCCGGCGATCCGCGCCGCGCGCCTGGCGCCGACCGAGGCCCTCGCCGTCCCGTGATCCGCCGGTGGGCGGCGCCGCCGGGCTTGACCTTGACGCCGGGGTCAGGCCCTAGCGTCGGCGGCGTTCCGCGAATGATCGGGAGGAGACGCGAGTCATGGGTTCGGGAGCGCTGGAGGGCAGGGCCGTCATCGTGACGGGCGGGGGGACCGGTATCGGGCGGGCGACCGCGCTGGGATTCGCCGCCGAGGGCGCCCGCGTCCTCGTCGTCGGCCGGACGGAGGCACGGCTCAAGGAGGTCGCCGCGGAGGGGCCGGGGATCGAGGTCCACGTCGCCGACGTGGCCGAGGACGGCGCCGCCGCAGGCGTCATGAAGGCCGCGGTGGAGGCGTTCGGGCGCGTCGACGTGCTGGTGAACAACGCGGCGATCATCCGTCCGGCCCAGCTGGGCGCGATCGACCGGGACGCGGCCGAGCGGCAGTTCGACACCAACCTGCTCGGCCCGCTGTTCCTCGCCCAGGAGGCGCTGCCGCACCTGGAGCGGACCGGCGGCGCCATCGTCAACATCACCTCGATGCCCGCGGGGCGGGGCTGGCCGAACAACACCGTCTACGGGGCCGGCAAGGTGGCGCTGGACTTCATGACCCACACCTGGGCGGTCGAGCTGGCGCCGCGCGGCATCCGGGTCGTGTCGGTGGCGCCCGGCGCGACCCGCACGCCGGTCCTCGAACACGCGGGCCTGTCGCCCGAGCAGGTCCAGGCGGTGGGCGAGGAGCTGGTGCAGCACATCCCGCTGGCGCGGATCGCCGAGCCCGAGGAGGTCGCGTGGTGGATCGTCGCCGCCGCCCGCCCCGAGGCCGGCTACGTGACCGGCTCGGTGATCCGGGTGGACGGCGGGATCGGCATCGCCTGAATGGGATCCTGGCGGGACGGAGGTGAGGCGATGCTCATCGGCGAGCTGGCGGTGGCGGCCGGGACGACCACCCGCGCGCTGCGGTACTACGAGCAGCACGGCCTGCTGCACTCCCGGCGGACCGGCAACGGCTACCGCCACTACGACGCGCGGGCGCTGACGCGCGTCCGCAACATCCGGCGCCTGCTGGCGCTCGGCTTCACCAGCGACGACGTCCGCCGGTTCCTGCCCTGCCTCGACGACCACGACCTGACCGAGCAGCGCTGCGCGGCGAGCGTCGAGTTCGTCACGCTGAAGCTGGCGGCCCTGGACGAGCGGATCGCCGAGCTGAACGCCATCCGGGGCCAGCTCCAGGGGTTCCTGGACAGCGCCGGGGAGAACCCCGCGATGACCGGCTGACCCGCGCCTATGCGAACATATGTTCGTGTCCGCCCCCACGATCCTGCACGCCGACCTGGACGCCTTCTACGCCTCGGTCGAGCAGCGCGACGACCCCGCCCTGCGGGGCCGGCCGGTGATCGTGGGCGGCGGCGTGGTGCTGGCGGCCAGCTACGAGGCCAAGGCGTTCGGGGTCCGCACCGCGATGAGCGGCGGCCAGGCCCGGCGGCTGTGCCCGCGCGCGGTCGTGGTGCGCCCCCGGATGGCGGCCTACAGCGCGGCGAGCAGGGCGGTGTTCGCGCTGTTCCGGGCGACGACGCCGCTGGTGGAGGGCCTGTCGATCGACGAGGCGTTCCTCGACGTCGGCGGGCTGCGGGCCGCTCCCGACGCGGTCGCGGCCCGGCTGCGCCGGGAGGTGGCCGGGGAGGTCGGGCTGCCGATCACGGTCGGGGTCGCGCGGACCAAGTTCCTCGCCAAGGTGGCCAGCGGCGTCGCCAAGCCCGACGGGCTGCTCGTCGTCCCGCCGGGCGGCGAGCTTGAGTTCCTGCGCCCGCTGCCGGTGCGGCGGCTGTGGGGGGTCGGGCCCGCCACCGCCGCCAAGCTGGCCCGCTACGGGATCACCACGGTCGGCGGCGTGGCGGACATGCCCGAGGCCGCCCTCGTCGCGCTGCTCGGCCCCGGCGCGGGCCGCCACCTGCACGCGCTGGCGCGCGACCACGACCCGCGCCCGGTGCGCACCGGGGCGCGGCGCCGCTCCGTCGGCGCGCAGCGGGCGCTCGGGAACCGCCCCCGGACGCCCGAGGAGCTGGACGCCATCCTCGTGGGCCTCGCCGACCGGCTCGGCGGCCGGCTGCGGAAGGGGCGGCGCGTCTGCCGCACGGTCACGCTCCGGCTGCGGTACGGCGACTTCGCGCGGGCGAGCCGCTCGCGGACGCTCCCGCAGGCCACCGCCGAGACCCCGGTGATCCTCGACGTGCTGCGCGGCCTGCTCGCGGCGGCGCTGCCGGTGATCGAGAGCCGGGGGCTGACGCTGGTCGGCGCGTCGCTCGCGAACCTGCACGACGACCGGGCCGTCCAACTCGCGCTGCCGTTCGAGCGGGGCCGCGCGGTGGACGCGGCGGTCGACGGCGTCCGGGACCGGTTCGGCTCGGCCGCGATCACCCGGGCCGTGCTGCTCGGCCGCGACCCGGGCCCGGAGATGCCGATGCTCCCCGACTGAGGCGTCAGGCGAAGTCGTCGCGGTGGTCGCGCGCCCACGCGGCGAACGTCCGGGCCGGGCGGCCGGTGATCTCCTCGACGGCCCCGGTCGGCGGGAGCGGCGCGCGCACGGCCTCGGCCGCGTGGCGGACGAGCGCCTCGACGACCTCGGGCGGCCCCCACCGCGCCAGATCCCGGCGGTGCTCCGCCAGGTCCTGGACCTCGAAGGCGAGGCGGCGGCCGAGCGCCTCGCCGATCAGCTCGGCCTGGCGGCGGCGCGTCAGCGTCTCGGGGCCGGTCAGGACGGGCGCCCCGCCCCGGTGCCCGGTGCCGGTGAGGACGGCCGGCGCCACGGCCGCGACGTCCGCCTCGTGGACGGGCGCCGACCGCGACTCGGGGAACGGGTCGCGGACCGCGCCCAGCGCTCGGATCGTCCCGGCCCACTGGAGCGTGTTGGACGCGAACCCGCCCGCGCGCAGGAACGTCCACGGGACCCCCGAGGCGGCGACCGCCCGCTCGGCCGCGCCGTGCGTCCGGGCGATCGGGTCGCCGGAGGTCGCGGACGCGCCCGCGGCGGACAGCAGCACGATGTGCTCGACCCCCGCGCCGGCGGCGCGGCGGGCGAAGCCGTCCAGGCCGCCCCGGTCGGCATAGGCGAACACCGTGCGGGCGCCCTTGAGCGCCGGGCCGAGCGTCCCGGGGTCGGCGAGGTCGGCCGCGACCACCTCCACCCCGGGCGGAAGGCACGCGGCCGACGGGTCGCGGCCCGCCGCGCGGACGTCGTGTCCGCCGTCCAGCAGCAGGCGGACGAGCTTCCGCGCGATCTTCCCGCGCGCTCCGGTGACCAGGATCGTCATGGCCGCAAGACTGCCGCCGCGCGGCGCGGGCGGGGTAGGCACGGCCGGGCCTGGGACCCGCGATACCACCCCAGGGCGGGCAGAATGGGGCGGATGGACAGGAGCGAGCTCGCGGGCTTCCTGCGGAGCCGGTGGGAGCGCGTCGGGCCCCGCGAGGCGGACCTCGCGCCCGGCGGGCGGCCGCCCTGATCGGCGACCTCGCCGAGGCGGCCCCGGAGCGGCGCAACACGCTGCGGTGGTTGTTCTCCGGCCCGCTGGAGGGGGACAAGCGCGCCCTGGCCCGCAGGTGCGTGGCGGACCTGCGCGCGAGCGGCCGCTACCCGGAAGACCCGGCCGTCCGGGAGATCGTGGCCGAGCTGTCGGCCGCCAGCCCGGAGTTCGCCGCGCTGTGGGCGGCCCGCGAGGTCGAGGTGCAGCGGACGCTGACCAAGCGCGCCGTCCACCCGGTCGCGGGGGAGCTGGAGCTGGACTGCGAGATCCTGCCGGTGCCGGGGACCGACCAGCGGGTCGTCCTGTACACGGCCGCGCCGGGATCGCCGTCGCGGCGGGGGCTCGAACTGCTCCGCGACGGCTGAGCGGCGGGCACGCGGGAGAAGTGGAGACCCGGCCCCGCACGTCCTGCGGGACCGGGTGGTCAGGTGGGGAGCGGGCGGGTCAGGAGTGCTCGACGATGCCGAGCCCGTCGGCGCCGACCGTGACGGCGGACTCGTCCAGCGCGGCCTCGGAGATCGGCTGGATCCGGCCGTCCAGGTCCAGGACGGGGGAGGCCTCCTTGTACCAGGACTCGATCACCGCGTTGCCCCAGAAGTCGCGGCGGCGGTCGTCGTGCACGTTCCACCGGTACGTCTCGTGGTCGGGGTCGCCGGTGTAGTAGTCGGAGGTGTAGATCTCCACCCGGTGGCCGTCGGGGTCGCGCAGGTAGACGTAGAAGGCGTTGGACACCCCGTGCCGCCCCGGGCCCCGCTCGATGTGGTGCTCCTTGCCGAGCGACCCGAAGATGTCGGCGGTGCGCAGCACCTGGTGCGACTCGTGCGTGGCCATCCCGATGTGGTGCAGGCGGGGGCCCGCGCCGCCGGTGAACGCCACGTCGTGCACGGTCTGCTTGCGGAACATCCACGCCGCGTACAGCTCGTGCTCGTCGCCCTCGATCGTCTCCGAGCAGCCGAAGCCGAGCGACCGGTAGTGGTCGTAGGCGGCGGGGATGTCGGGCGTGCAGATGTTGAAGTGGTCGAGCCGGGCGATCTGGGCGCCCTTGTGCAGGTCGTAGCGCTGGATGAGGCGCTCCCCGCGGGCGATCTCGTGGAAGAACTCCACGGTGAAGCCGAGCGGGTCGACGACCCGGACCGCGTCGCCGACGCCGTGCGTGCCGGTCCCCGCCGGGAGGCGCCGGACGGGCCGCCCGAGATCGGTGAAGAACCGCTCGGCCCGGTCGACGTCCTCGGGGGCGCGGACCCGGTAGGCGAGGTGGTCGAGCGCGGCCACCGGCCCGGCCCGCAGCACCAGGGAGTGGTGGGTCAGCTCGTCCGTGCCGCGCAGGTAGAGGGTGGTGGCGTCCTCGTGCTGGATGTGCAGGCCCAGCATGTCGACCCAGAACCAGCGGGACTTCGCCAGATCCGTCACCGCGAGCTGCGTGTAGGCGGAGCGGATCACGTCGGGAGGTGTGCTCATGGGTGCTCCTAGGCGCCGAAGCGGGGCGTGTGCACCTCGCCCAGCATGACGTGCACGATCTTGGACTCGGAGAAGAAGTCGATGCTGTGCGCCCCGCCCTCGCGTCCGAGCCCCGAGTCCTTCACACCGCCGAAGGGAGTGCGCAGGTCACGGACGTTGTGCGAGTTGACCCAGACCATACCCGACTGGACGGCGTGGGCGATGCGGTGACCGCGCCGCAGGTCGCCGGTCCACACGTAGGCGGCCAGGCCGTAGCGGGTGGCGTTGGCCAGCTCGACCGCCTCGTCCTCGGTGTCGAACGCGGCCACGGCCACAACCGGCCCGAAGATCTCCTCCTGGAAGATCCGGGCGTCCCGGGGGACGTCGCTGAACACCGTGGGCTGGAGGTAGTTGCCCTCCGGCAGGTGCGCGGGCCGGTCGCCGCCCGCGACCAGCTTGGCCTCGCGCTGCCCGATCTCCACGTACTCCAGCACCCGGGCGTAGTGCTCGGGGTGGACGAGCGCGCCGACCTCGGTCGCCGGGTCCGAGGGCGGCCCGACCCTGACCTTCTCGGCCCGCTCGGCGAGCCGGCGGGTGAACTCCTCGTAGACGGGGCGCTCCACCAGGACGCGCGAGCCCGCCGTGCAGCGCTCGCCGTTCAGCGAGAACACACCGAAGATCACCGAGTCGAGCGCGGCGTCCAGGTCGGCGTCGGCGAACACCACGACGGGCGACTTGCCGCCGAGCTCCATCGACAGCGCCTTCAGGCCGTCGGCGGAGCAGCGCATGATGTGCCGGCCGGTGTCGGTCGAGCCGGTGAAGGACAGCAGCGGCACGTCCGGGTGGTCGACGAGGGCCTGCCCCGCCTCCTCGCCGATGCCGTGCACGATGTTGACCACGCCCGCCGGGACGCCCGCCTCGGTGAAGATCTCCGGCCACAGGCCCGCCGACAGCGGCGTCCACTCGGCGGGCTTCAGCACCAGGGTGCAGCCCGACGCGATCGCCGGGGCGAGCTTCCAGCTCTCCAGCATGAACGGGGTGTTCCATGGCGTGATCAGCCCGGCCACGCCCGCCGGGGTCCGCACCACGTAGTTGAGCTGCTGGTCGCCGACCCGGAACGCCTCCTCGCCGAGCGCGACGATCACGTCGGCGAAGTAGCGGAAGTTCTCGGCGGCGCGGCGGGCCTGGCCGCGCGCCTGGGTGATCGGCAGCCCGGAGTCGAACGACTCGAACTCGGCGAGCCGGTCCTCGCGCGCCTCGACGGCGTCGGCGATGCGGGTCAGGATGTTCGCCCGCTCCCGGTTGCCGAGGGCCGCCCAGGCGGGGAAGGCGGCGCGGGCGGCGGCGACGGCCTTGTCCACGTCGGCGGGACCGCCCGCCGAGGCGGTGGCGTAGCGGGTGTTGGAGACGGGGTCAATGACGTCGAAGACCGCTCCGCCGGCGCTGTCGGCGAACTCGCCGCCGATCCAGTGCCGGATGTGATCCGGCAGGCCGTCGGGGCGGGCGGGTGCAGAGGGGACGGGCATCGATGCTCTCTTCCGGTTCGGTGGCGGGACGGCGCGGCCGGGGGTCAGATCCCCGCGGCGAGGTCGCCGCCCTGGTCGAGCAGTGCGCGGATGCGCACGAGGGCTTGCTCGGAGGGTGCGGCCAGCGGCGGCCGGACGTGCCCGGAGGGGATCCGGCCGCGCTGCTCCAGCACCCACTTGGCGGGCGCCGGGTTGGTCTCGACGAACAGCAGGTCCACGAGCGGGTGCAGCCGGTAGTGCAGGTCGCGGGCGCCCTCCTGGTCCCCGGAGGTCCACAGCTCGTACATCCGGGCGACGGCGGCGGGCGCGAGGTTGGCGACGGCGCTGACGAACCCGGCGCCGCCGAGGGCGAGCAGCGGCAGGCACAGCAGCTCGATCCCCGACCACACGAGCAGCTCGGGCCCGCACGCGTGCAGCACGCGGGAGAAGTGCTCGAAGTCCTTGGTGGTCTCCTTGATCCCGACGATGTTGTCGAAGTCGGTGAACAGCCGGCGGACCGTCTCCGGCGCGATGTCCACCGACGTCCGGGACGGGACGTTGTAGACGACCAGCGGCAGGTCGGGGAACTCGCGCGCGACCGTCGCGTACCACTGGTAGAGGGCCTCCTGGGTGGGCCGCGCGTAGTACGGCGTGATCACCAGGGCGGCGTCGGCGCCGGCGTCGCGGGCGGCGGCGGTGACCTCCAGGGTCTCCTCCAGCTTCGCCGAGCCGGTGCCGGGCAGGAACGGGACGCGGTCGCCGACCTCGTCGGCCGCCGTGCGGATGGCCGCGATCCGCTCGGCGACGGTCTGGCTGCTGGGCTCGCCGGTGGACCCGCCGAGCGAGATCCCGTGCGAGCCGGACTCCAACTGCCAGCGGATCAGCCCGCGCAGCGCGTCGTGGTCGACGGCGCCGTCCGCGGCGAAGGGGGTCACCACGGGGGCGATGGACCCGCGGATCGTGGACGGGTCGGTGCGGAACTTCACGTCTGCTCCTCGGTCGTGGAAGGTCGGTGGGAGTGGCGGGCGGCCTGCGGCGGGGTCGGCGGCGGGGTCAGCGGCCCTCGCGGCGCCACGCCTCGTAGGCTTCGCGCCAGCGGGGCCCGAGCGGGTAGAGGCCCTCGACGGGCTCCCCGGCGGCGACGCGCTCGGTGATGAAACGTTCCTGCGCCTCCTGCTCGGCCGAGTCCGCCACCAGGTCCGCGACCAGGTCCGGGGGGACGACGACCACGCCGTCGGCGTCGCCGACGAGGATGTCGCCGGGCTGCACCAGGGCGCCGCCGCAGGCGATCGGGACGCCGGTGTCCCACGGGACGTGGCGGCGGCCGAGCACCGCGGGGTGGGCTCCGGCGTGGAAGACCGGCAGGCCGAGGCCCGCGACCGTCGCGCTGTCGCGCAGGCCGCCGTCGGTGACCACCCCGGCCGCGCCGCGCACCTTGGCGCGCAGCGCGAGGATGTCGCCGATCGTGCCGGAGGAGGAGTCGCGGCGCGCGTCCATGACCAGCACCTGGCCCGGCCGCAGCTCCTCGATGGCGCGCTTCTGGGCGTTCATGCCGCCGCCGCGCGCCTTGAACTGGTCCTCGCGCAGCGGCAGGTACCGCAGCGTGTGCGCGGTGCCGACCATCTTCGCCGCGCCGTCGGCGGGGTGGACGCCGTCGATGCTCATGTGCTGGAAGCCGCGCTTGCGGAGCTGGGAGCTGAGCGTGGCGGTCGACAGGGCGCGCAGCGCGTCGGCGGTCGTGGCGTCCAGCGCGGGCTCGGGCGTGAAGGAGGGGCCCCAGGCGTCGGAGCGGACGCTGTCGTCCACGCGGGGCATCGCGCCCCACGCGGCCAGCGGCTCCTCGGCGACCGTGATCGTGTTGGTGAGCCGCCCGGTGGTGGCCTCGCCGGCGATGACCTCGACCTCGACGGTGTCGCCGGGGGCGGCCACGGACGCGCCGCCGGGGGTGCCGGTGAGGATGACGTCGCCGGGCTCCAGCGTCACCAGCCGCGACAGGTCGGCGACCAGCGTCGCGAAGGGGAAGAGCAGCGTGTCGGTGGTGTCGTCCTGGACCGGCTCGCCGTTCACCCACGTCCGCACCCGCAGCGCGGCCGGGTCCAGGCGCCGCGCGTCCAGCAGCCGGGGGCCGATCGGGGTGAACCCGTCCGAGCCCTTGGAGCGCAGGTTGGAGCCCCGGTCGGCGTAGCGGAGGTCGTGCACGCCCGCGTCGTTGGCCGCCGTCACCCAGGCGACGTGCTCCCAGGCGTCCTCGGGGGAGACCCGCCGCGCCTCGCGGCCGATGACCAGGGCGATCTCGCCCTCGAAGGTCATCAGCTCGCAGCCCGCCGGCCGGACCAGCGGGTCGCCGGTGCCGGCGAGCGAGGACGGCGGCTTGAGGAAGTACGAGGGCTCGGCCGGAATCCTGCCGCGCTCCCTCGCCCGCGAGGGGAAGTTGAGGTGCACGGCGATGATCTTCGAGGGCCGGTTGCCCAGCGGGTGCGGCACGGAAGCTCTCCTGTGACGGGACGGAAGCGAACCTCGCGGAACGAGATCAGAGTAAATCGTATATGAAGTCATGCACGATGACGAGGGTGCAATGCGAGTGACTTCGATCGTTCCAAGCGGGCGGGGGCGCGCGAGGGGACGGATCGGCTCCGTACAGTATGATCGCAAATCGTATGCGAAATCCTCTAGGAGGTGCTTGAAGGATGCCTGACACCGCAGGTCTCGCCGTGCGCACGCTGACCCCGGACGCTCCCGCCGAGGCGCCGCCGGTGCTGCTCGTCCACGGCTTCGGCTCCGACGGCGCCGGCGACTGGATCGACACCGGCGTCGCCGCCGCGCTGACCGCCGCGGGCCGCACCGTCATCATCCCCGACCTGCGCGGGCACGGCGCGAGCCCGGCCCCGGAGAGCGCCGCGGAGGCGACCGCGCCGGCCCTGGCCGCCGACCTGCTCGCCGCCGCGGACGCGGCCGGCGCCGCGACGTTCGACATCGCCGGCTACTCGCTCGGCGCCCGCGTCGCGTGGGCAGTCGCGGCCGCCGCGCCGGACCGGGTGGAGCGCAGCGTGCTCGGCGGGCTGAGCCCCGTGGAGCCCTTCACCGCCGTCGACATCGAGGCGCTGCACCGCGCCGTCCGGGAGGGCGCGCAGTGCCCCGACCCGTTCACCGCGGCGATCGCCGGGATGGTCTCCGCGCACGGTGACCGCGCCCCCGGCCTCGCGCTGTGTGTCGAAGGACTCCGCGACACCCCCTTTGCGGGCGGCGCCTGGGATGCGAAGGTTCTTCCCGTCTTCGTCGTCGGCGAGAATGATGAGCTGACACGAGGAATCGACGGCCTCGCCGGGTCGCTCGGCGCCCGCCTGGTCACGGTGCCGGGGGCGCACCACGAGGTGCTCGGGGGCCCGCACTTCCGCGACACCGTCCTGGACGTGCTGGCGAGGTGAGGGGACCGTTGGGAGTCGGGGGTTCGGGGCACAGGATGAGGAGAACCGGGTGAGCACGAAGAAGCAGGACCAGACCAAGACCAAGGAGTCGAAGGCCGAGTTCTGCTACGAACTGTTGCGGTCGCGGATCCTCGCGGGCACCTACGTGCCGGGCTACCGGCTGGTCATCAACCAGCTCGCCCAGGAGACCGGCGTCAGCACGATCCCGCTGCGCGAGGCGCTGCGCCGCCTCCAGTCCGACGGCCTCGTCGAGGTCGTCCGCAACGTCGGGGCGCGGGTCGCGGTCTTCGAGGCCGAGCAGGTCGAGCACACCCTGCAGATCCTCGCGCGCCTGGAGGGCTACGCGACGGCGATCTCCGCCCCGCACATGGCGGCGGCGCAGATCACCCGCTCCCGCGAGATCAACAAGCGGATGGTCGAGGCGCTGGACGAGTTCGACCCGACGGCGTTCACCGCGCTGAACCGGGAGTTCCACTTCTCGATCTACGAGCACTGCCCCGACGGGCACCTGCGCTCCCTCCTGGAGGCGGAGTGGACGCGCCTGGACCACATGCGCCGCTCCACGTTCACCTACGTGCCGGGGCGCGCCCGGCGGTCGGTCGTCGAGCACGGCCACATCCTCGACCTCATCGCCAAGGGCGCCGAGCCGTCGGAGATCGAGCGCATCGCCTGCGCGCACAAGAACGCCACCGCCGACGCCCTCCACAGCGCCCACCCCGGAGCTCCCCACCCCCAGACCTGAGGGCCCCTCTCCCCGCAGGGAGAGGAGCATGAAAACAAACACGCCGTTCCCGCCGGGCGAGGGTGGGGAACGGCGCGTTCGTTTTCGGGGCGGTCAGGTGAGCAGCTGGCCGCCGTCCACCTGGATGACGGCGCCGGTGATGTGGTCGGCCTGCGCCGAGGCGAGGAAGACCACGAGCGGGGCGATGTCGTCGGTGGTGGCGATCTTGCCGAGCGGGATCCGGGACTCCCACGCGGCGCGGGCCTCGGGGTTCTCCATGAGGCCGGCGGTCATCGGGGTGTGGACCGGCCCCGGCGCGACCCCGTTGACCCGGATGCCGTAGCCCGCGAGCTCCAGCGCGCTGGTGCGGGTCAGGGCGTCCACGGCCGCCTTGGTGGCCTCGTAGTGGCCGAGCCCGGCGGTCGGCTGCCGGGAGCCGATCGAGCTGATGTTGACGATCCGGCCCCGGGTGCCGCGCTCGATCATCTGGCCCGCGACGGCCTGGGTGACGGTGAAGGTGCCGCGCAGGTTCACCGCGACGACCGTGTCGAAGACCTCCATGGGCAGCGAGACCAGCGGCCCGCCGCCCGCGACGAGGCCGGCGTTGTTGATCAGGACCTCGACCGGCCCGGCGGTCTCGGCGACCTGGGCCACCCCGGCCGCGACCGAGGCGGGGTCGGTGATGTCCACGGTCACGGCGAGCGCGTCGAGCTCCTTGGCCGCGCGGGCCGCCGCCTCGGCGTCCCGGTCGGCGATCACCACGCGGTCGCCCGCGGCGGCGAACGCGGCGGCGACGCCGCGGCCGATGCCGCTCGCGCCGCCCGTGACGAGGACGACGCGGCCGCTCATCGTGCCTCCGCGATGATGATGCGCGGGCTGCCGGGCAGCTCGCGCGTCTCGACCGGCTCCCAGCCGGCGGCGCTCAGCCAGCCGCGCACCTCGTCCTCGGGGTAGACGACGGTGCCGTCGATGACCAGGTACTCGCCCGCGTGCACGGCGTCCAGGACGCGCTGCTCGGGGTTCGAGTCGAGGAAGAAGTCGAGCAGGACGAGCGTGGCGCCGGGCGCGGCGGCGCGGCGGGCGCGCTCCACGATGGCCTTGTTCTGCTCGGCGTCGAAGCGGTGGACGACGTGCTCCAGCAGGACGAGGTCGAAGCCCTCGGGGACCTCGCCGGTCAGCGGGTCGGTCTGGACGACGTCGATGCGGTCGCCCACGCCGGCGTCCTCCAGGACCTTGCGGGCGAACTCGACCAGCTCGCCGCCCGACAGGAAGGTGCCGTGCGCGTTCTCGGCCGAGCGCAGCGCCTCGGCAAGGAACGAGCCGGACAGGCCGCCGAAGTCCAGGATCCGCGAGAAGCGGGTGAAGTCGAAGTTGTCGGCCAGCATCTTGGCGTGCAGGGCGTTGTAGGTCATGACGCCGCCGAGGAACGTCTGCATCCGGTCGCCGGCGAGGTCGAGCTTCTGCGGCTCGGCCGTGCGGGTCGTGTCGCCGAACCCGAGCCAGTGCCCGTAGCTGATCGCGTCGAGGAAGGCCAGGAACGGCCGCAGGTCGGTCTCCTGCGTGCCGCCCGCGAGGTAGGCGGAGGTCGCGGGGGAGTTGGCGTACCGGCCGTCCTCGCGGGTGAGCAGGCCGAGGCCCGCCATCGTGTCGGCGAGGATCCGGGCGGTGCGCTCGGGGATTCCGGCCCGCTCCGCCAGCTCGGACGCGGTCGCCGGGCCGCCGGCGAGGGCGGCGAACAGGCCCGCCTCGCTCGCCGCGAACAGCTGCTTGGCGGCCATGTAACCGGTGGCGACGCCGAGGATGGCGGACGGGTCGGTTCCCGGGGCGGGATGCGACATGAAGATGTCTCCTTCGCGGTAAAGAATATGCCAGATGCTATACGATCAGTGGTGTCAACGGCCAGGGCGCCGCCCGCGCCCGATCACCCTCATCGGAGGTCAGCGATGGAGTTCGCAGAACGGGCGCCGAGGCGGCGGCTCGGCGTGGACGGCCCCGAGGTCCCGCTCCTGGCGCTCGGGTCCTGGAACACCTGGGACCGGATGGACCGCGAGGACGCGGCGCGCCTCGTCCGGCTCGCGGTGGACCGGGGCGTCGACCTGTTCGACGTCGCGCACTACAACTTCGGCCCGCACGCGGAGAACGCCGTCACCGACGTGCTGTTCGGGCAGGCGGTCGACGACGCCGGGCTGGCGCGCGAGGACTACCTGATCTGCGGCAAGCTCTGGCTCTGGGACTACCCCAATTCCTCCTTCGCCGAACAGATGAAGGTCTCGCTCGGCCGGATCGGCACCGACCACGCCGACATGGTCGTGCTCGGCGACTTCATGGAGCGCCCCGACCTGCACACGGTGGTCACCGACGTCGCCGAGCTGGTGCGGGCCGGGCGCTTCACCCACTGGGGCGTCAACAACTGGTCGGCCGGGGACGTGCTGTTCGCCTGCCGGTTCGCCGCCGCCGAGGGCCTCGTGGCGCCCTCGTTCGCGCAGCTGAAGTACAGCATCGCGCGCCGCTCGGTCCCCGAGGGCGAGCCGTGGTCGAACCTGTTCGAGCACGAGGGCCTCGGCCTCCAGGCCTCGGACGTGCTGGAGGGCGGCATCCTCGCCGGCCGGCTCGAACCCGAGCGCAAGATCGGCGCCGACCCCGGCGGCATCCGGGACAAGATCCGCGCCGCCTACCCCGAGCTGCGCCGCGCCGCCGACCGCTTCGGTGCCACGCCCGCGCAGGTCGCGATCGCCTTCACCCTCGTCCACCCGGCCGTCGCGAACGTGCTGGTCGGGGTGAGCCGGGCGGCGCAGTTCGAGGACAACATGGCCGCCATCGGCCTGGCCGCCCGCCACGGCGCCGAGCTGCGGGACGCCGTGGCGGGGCTGTGGCTGGACCGGGACGTGGTCGACCCGGCGGCCTCCTGGGGCACCGACGCGCCGGTGCCCCGCTGAGCCGCCCCCGTCGTGGGGGGCGGACCTCGCGGGGGCGTCAGACCTCGTGGACGACCCGGCCGTCCAGGACGGTCATCGCCACCGGCAGGGACGGGAGGGCCTGCGGCTCCACGGCCAGCAGGTCCCCGTCCAGCACGCACAGGTCGGCGACCTTGCCGGCCTCGATGGAGCCCTTCCAGTCCTCGGCGCCGTCCTGCCACGCCGGGGTGATCGTGTAGGCGCGCAGCGCCTCCGCGACCGCGAGCCGCTGGGCCTGCCCGCGGACCGCGCCGTCGAGCCCGCGGCGCGTGACCGCGGCGGCCAGTCCGGCCCGCCAGTCGGGGGTGAGCACCGGCGCGTCGGAGCTGAGGCACAGCCGGACGCCCGCGTCGAGGGCGTCCCGGGTGGGCCAGGCGTCGCGCAGCGCGGCCTCGCCGAGCGCGCCGACGAGCATCGGCTCGGTCGCGACCGGGATGCCCGCCTGGGTGTTCACCCCGATCCCGGAGGAGGCGAGGACGGTGAGCGTCGCGGGCGCGAGGAGGTCGCCGTGGATGACGTAGTGCCGCGCGTCGCGGCCGTCGCGGGCCAGCGCGGCGGCGAAGGCGTCCGCCACGACCCGTGTCGCGCGGTCGCCGGTGGCGTGCACGCCGATCTGGTGCCCGGCGTCGTGCGCCGCGTCGATCATCGCGCGCAGCGCCGCCTCGCGCTCCCCGTCCGACTCGCCGTCGATCAGCAGCGATCCGTGCGACCCGTCGGTGTAGGGGCGGTCGGTCCAGGCGGTGCGCATCGGCGGGATGCCGTCGGCGAAGATCTTCACGCCCGCGACCCGGAACCGCCCGGGGACCTCCGCCGGCGGCTTGAAGTCGCGCAGGCCCTCCTCGAACTCCGCGGCCGAGCTGCGCCCGTCCAGCTCCCCGAACAGCATCAGCGCGGTGACGCGGGCCTTCAGCAGCCCCTCGGCGGCCAGGTCGGCGTAGTCGCGCAGCGCGGCCGAGCCGAAGCAGCCGCTCGGCCCCTCGTCCTCGCCGGGGCCGAGGCCCGGCTCGGTGTAGCTCGTGACGCCGAAGGAGGCGAGCAGGTCCGCGGTCCTCAGGATCGCCCGGCGCCGCTGCTCCGCACCCTCCAGCCGCGTCGGCGCGTCGTGGGTGTGCCCGCCCGTCCCGGCGAGCTGGTCCATGAGCAGACCCGGCCACATCAGGCCGAGCCAGACACCGTGCAGGTGCGAATCGTTGATCCCCGGCAGCACGGTTCGCCCCTTCAGGGGGATGAGCCGCGTACCCTTTCCGACCAGGGGCGCCACCTCGCTCGCGGTGCCGACACGCGCGATCCGCCCATCGCGGACCGCCACCGCCTCGGCCACGCGGTCGTGGGCGTCGACGGTGTGGACCCTTCCGCCGGTGAGGACGAGATCGGCCGTCGTGGATTCCTCGCTCATATCGCGCTCCAAGTCTGGACACCGTCGATGGGATGCAATTAACGTACACGGAATCAGATACGATTTTGGAGTGCCCGACCCGCTTGGGCGGGTACACCGGGCCTTCGGAGGTAAACGATGCCCCTGGATCCCGAGGCGCAGCGGATCATCGACCGCACCCCTGCCGAGGACCCGAACGCCGGTGCCCCGCTCGACGTGGCCGCCATGCGCGAGCAGTTCCGGCTGATGTGGACGCTGCCCGAGGACGAGCGGCCGCCCGTGGGCTCGGCCGTCGACACCGCGATCCCCGGCCCGGCCGGGGACATCCCCGTCCGCGTCTACACGCCCGAGGGTGAGGGCCCGTTCCCGACGTTCGTCTGGTTCCACGGCGGCGGCTGGACGATCGGCAGCCTGGAGGAGAACGAGTTCTCCTGCCGGAAGGTCTGCGCCCTGGCCGGCGCCATCGTCGTCTCCGTCGACTACCGGCTCGCCCCGGAGGACCCCTTCCCGGCCGCCGTCGACGACGCCTACGCCGTCGTCACCTGGATCGCCGGGCACGGCGCCGAGATCGGCGCCGACCCCGCGAGGATCGCCGTGGGCGGCGAGAGCGCGGGCGGCAACCTCGCCGCCGTGACCGCGCTCAAGGCCCGCGACCTCGGCGGCCCCGCGATCGCGCTGCAGGTGCTCATCTCACCCGTCCTCGGGCACCCCGACGACGGCCGCGCCTCCTACAGCGAGTTCTCCGATGGTTTCTTCCTCTCCAAGTCGAGCATGGACTGGTTCTTCACGACCTATCCGTCCGACGCGCGCGACCTGGACGATCCCTACCTGCTGCCGCTGCGCGCCGACGACCTCTCCGGGGTCGCGCGGGCGCTCATCCTCGAAGCCGAGTGCGACGTGCTCCGCGACGAGGGCGAGGAGTACGCCAGACGGCTGGAGGAGGCGGGGGTGCAGACCGAACTGGTCCGCTACGACGGCATGATCCACGCGTTCTTCGGGCCGCTCGCCACCGAGCTGTCGGTCGCGAAGGAAGCCCACGCGCGCACCGCCGCGGCGCTGCGCTCGGCGTTCGGCGGCGAGGCATGACCGTTCCGGCACTCGCCCTGGAGGGCGTCGGCGTCGACCGGGCCGAGGTCCCGGTGATCCACGACGTCACCCTCGACGCCGCACCGGGCGCGGTGACCGTCATCCTCGGCGCGAACGGCGCCGGCAAGACCACGCTCATGGACGGCATCGCCGGCCTGGCCAAGGTCAGGTCCGGCACCATCAGGCTGGACGGCACCCCGATCGAGAAGCTCGCCACCTTCCGGCGGGCCAGGGCCGGGCTCGGCTACGTCGAGCAGGCCCGCACCACGTTCCGGACGCTGACGGTCGAGCAGAACCTGCTCGTCTCCCAGTCCGGCGACGGCGATCTCGGCACCGTCTACAAGCTGTTCCCCGAGCTGGACAAGCGCCGCAACCTCCAGGCGGGCTACCTGTCGGGCGGCGAGCAGCAGATGGTCGTGCTCGGCCGCGCGCTGGTGACGGCGCCCAAGGTCGTCCTGATCGACGAGATGTCGCTCGGGCTCGCGCCGCTGGTCGTCCGCCGCCTCATGACCACGGTCGGCGAGCTGGCCTCGATGGGCATCGCGGTGGTGCTCATCGAGCAGTTCGCGAACCTGGCGCTGGCCGCCGGCGACCACGCGCACGTGCTGCGCAAGGGCGGCGTCGTGTTCTCCGGCCCCTGCTCCGAGCTGCGCGGCGACGACGAGCGGCTGCACCGGCTGTACTTCGGCGGGCCGCCCCTGACCACCCCGGGCCCGAGCACCGGCCCTGTCCCCGGTGGGGGGGCGACCCCCGACGCCCCCCGGAACGGCCCTCAAGAGAGCGAGCGCCCATGAACCTCGTAGACAAGCGCGGGCTCGCCATAGGGCTAGGCCTCTCCGTGCTGGCCTGCGTCGCCCTTCCGGCGGTGCTGTCCCCGTACTGGATCTACCTCGCGATCAGCGCCGTGGTCAGTGCCGTGATCATGCAGAGCTACGGCGTGATCGTCGGACGCGTCGGCGTCATGTCGCTGTGCCAGATGTCGTTCGCCGCGATCGGCGCGTGGGTCGTGCTGCGGCTCAACGTCGCGGACGCGCCGGGCGGGTTCTTCGTCTGGCTGGTCCTCGGCGGCCTGGCGGCGGTGCCCGTCGGCGTCGCCATCGGCCTCCCGGCGCTGCGCATCCGCGGCGTCAACCTCGCCGTCGTCACGTTCGGGTTCGCCGTCTCGGCCGACATCGTGTGGAACGCCAACCCGTTCCCCGGTGCCAAAGAGCTGAAGATGCTGGACCGGCCGGAGCCCTTCGTCACCGACGAGTCCTACTTCGTGTTCACGGTGATCGTGTTCACGGTGCTGGCCGTGGCGCTCGGCATGATCGGCAAGTCCCGGCTCGGTCTGTCGTGGTACGAGCTGCGCCACTCCGAGCGGTCCGCCGCCTCGCACGGCGTGTCGGTCGCCCGCAGCAAGCTCGCCGCGTTCGCGATCAGCGCGTTCGTCGCGGGCATCGGCGGCGGCCTGCTGGCCGGGCAGCTCAGCCTGGTGGTGCCGAGCAACTTCGCCATGGGCCAGTCCCTCGCGCTGTTCGCCGTCGCCATCATGATCGGCCCGCACCACCCCGAGGGCGCGGTGATGGGCGGCATCTTCGGCGCGATCATGCCGACGATCATGGAGAAGGTCTCGCTGCCGCAGGACTTCGGCGGCGTGCTGTTCGGCGTCGGCGCCCTGCTGGCGCTGCGCAGCGGGCTGAGCCAGACCGACCTCACCCGGATGCGCAAGCGCGAGCGCGGCGCCCGCAAGCTGCTGAAGGCCGGCGAGGACGCGAAGGAGGCCAAGGAGGCCGAGGGCGGCGCGACCGCCGCCCCCCTCGCCCCCGCCCCCGTCCGGCGCCCCGCCGCCGACCGCAGGCCGTGCCTGGCGGTGCAGGGGCTGACCGTCCGCTTCGGGGAGGTCGTCGCGCTCGACGCCGTCGACCTGACCGTGCCCGAGGGCGCCGTCGTCGGGCTCATCGGGCCCAACGGCGCAGGTAAATCCACCTTCATCTCCGCCGTCACCGGTTTCGTGGCGGGCTACGGGGGGACGGTCGAACTCGCGGGCAAGCGGCTGGACAAGCTCGGGCCGAGCGTGCGGGCCAAGCGCGGCCTGCGCCGCACCTTCCAGACCACCGCGATCGCTCCGGAGCTCACCCAGTACGAGTACCTGGCGATCGGCGCCGGACGCCGGCTGGCGCGCGGCGAGGCCGACGAACTGCTGGAGTTCTTCGGCTGCCCGCCCGGCGAGGTCCCGGTGTCCATCGTCGACGCCGGAACCCGCAGGCTGCTGGACGTGGCCGCCGCGATCGCGGCCCGGCCCAAGGTGGCGCTGCTGGACGAGCCGGCCGCCGGCCAGTCGGCCGCCGAGTCGCTCCGGCTCGGCGACCGCCTCACCCGGGCGCCCGAGGCGTTCGGCGTCTCCATCCTGCTCGTCGAGCACGACATGGAACTCGTGCAGGCGACCTGCGAGGAGGTCACGGTCCTCGACTTCGGCCACGTGATCGCCTCCGGTCCCACCGCCGACGTCCTCGCGGACGCCGCCGTACGGGCCGCCTACCTCGGCGCCGCGGACGTTCCGGCGACCTGACCACCCGCGACCAGACACAACACCCATCCCACCCCGCGAAAACAAGGGCCCATTGCGATGAAACGCACATATGTCTCCGCCGCGGCGGTCGCCGCGCTCACCCTCTCGCTGACCACCGCCTGTAACGACTCCGGCGGCGGCGACGGGCCGATCAAGGTCGGCGCGATCAACGGCATCACCGGGCTGTTCCAGACCCCGGAGGTCCCGAAGGCCGTCAAGGCGGTCTTCGAGGAGGTCAACGCCGCCGGCGGCATCGGCGGCCGCAAGCTGGAGCTGATCAGCAAGGACGACGCGATGGACCCCTCGCGGTCCGGGCAGGCGGCCCGCGAGCTGATCCAGTCCAACAAGGTCGTCGCGCTCGCCGGCTCGTCCAGCGCCGTGGACTGCGGTCTGAACCGCGCGACCTACACCAAGAACAAGGTCGTCTCGATCCCGGCGGTCGGCGTCGACCCGGCCTGCTTCACCAGCCCGAACATCGCGCCGGTCAACCCCGGGCCGTACGCGCTGACCACGGCGATGCTGTACTACGCGTCCGAGACGCTGAAGCGCGACAAGGTGTGCATCGACTACACCGTCCTGCCGGGCAGCGGCGGCGGCATCGAGGGCGCCATCAAGAAGTGGACCGAGATCACCGGCAAGACCCTCGCCCACAAGAACCTCGCGGTGGGCCAGGGCGACCCGACCCGCTACCTGGTCGCCGACAAGAACGCGGGCTGCCAGGCCGTCCTGTACAACGCGACGGTCGGCCCCTGGTTCGCGCAGGCCCGCACGCAGGGCATGCAGAAGACCGACTTCATCCTCGCGGCCAACAGCTACACCGACGCCAACGCCAAGACGATCCCGCCGGACATGACGGCCTACGCGGGCACCGAGTGGCAGCCCTACACCGACCCGACCCTGCCGGGCAACGACCGCTGGGCCAAGCTGGTCGAGAAGAACGGCATCCAGAAGACGGCGTTCAGCCAGGGCGCGGTCATGTCGGCGGACATCTTCGTCCAGGTCCTCAAGACCATCAAGGGCGACATCACCCGCGAGTCGGTGACCAAGGCGTTCAAGGAGATGAAGCCGATCAACTACCCGATGGTCGGCACTCCGTACGTGTTCGGTCCGGGTGACGCGCACAACCCCATCCAGGGCAGCCGCTTCGTCAAGGCCGACAAGGGTGGCTGGAAGGTCCTGCCCGGCGGCTTCACCGTCCCGGGCAAGAGCTGAGCCCCGTTCGCCAGGGCGCGCGCGCGGGGCGCGCGCGCCCGGCCCCACCCGGAGGAACCCGATGGTGAACTCTGTGATCGCCGGGCTGACGAGCGGCGGCGGCTACGCCCTGCTCGGCCTGTGCGTGGTCCTGACCTACCGGCTGGTCGCCGTCGTCAACTTCGCGATGACGGCGGTCGGCGCGATGGGCGCCTTCATAATGGTGTCGCTCACCGACAAGGGCTGGAACGTCTGGGCCGCCCTGGTGGTCGGCGCCCTGTCGGCGGCGCTGCTGTCCGGGCTGCTCGGCGCGGCGCTCGTCCGCTGGTTCGCCGGGCACCGGGAGCGGACGAAGGCGGCCGTCACCGTCGCCCTGTTCGTCGCGCTCAGCGCGATCGGCCTGCGGCTGTTCGGCGGCAACAGCACCGGCGCGCACCGCTTCCCGAACCCGTTCGGCGACCCCGTCTTCACGGTCGGCAGCGTCGTCGTCCCGCAGTCGGTGCTGGTCTCGCTGGCGTTCGCGCTGCTGATCACCCTCGCCGTCGGCCTGCTGCTCACCCGGACGCGGATCGGGCTGAAGCTGCAGGCGCTGTCGGAGCGGCCGAGCACCGCCGAGGTCGTCGGCATCCCCGCGCCGCGGCTCGCCGTCGGCGTCTGGGCCGGCGTCGGCGCCATCACGATGCTGGTGATCGTGCTGGTCGCGCCGCGGCTGGGCGGCGACTTCGGCGCCCTGTCCGGGCTGATCAGCACCGCGCTCGCGGTCGCGATGGTCGGCGCGTTCCGCAGCCTGCCGCTGACCCTCGCCGGGGGCCTGATCCTCGGCTGCCTGGAGGGCATGTCGTCCTCCGTGGACTCCATCCAGAAGTACCAGGGCGTCGTGCCCTTCCTGGTGATCCTCGTGCTCCTGTGGTGGCGCAGCCGCCGCGAGGTCTGGGACACCGCCCACAGCAGGTAACGAGACGAGGAGACGTCCCATGCCGGATCTGACGTCGACCAGGGCGGCGGTGCTGCGCGAGCACGGCGCCGTCCTGAGCATCGAGGAACTGCCGCTGCCCGCCGAGTGCGAGCCCGGCGCGGCCGTCGTCCGCGTCGACTGCGCGACGCTCTGCGCGACCGACGTGCACCTGTGGTCGGGGGCGATGTCCTTCCCGGACATGCTGCCGATCGTGCTCGGCCACGAGATGATGGGCACCGTGTGCGCCGTCGGGCCGGGGACGCGCGACGCGCTCGGCCGCACCGTCAAGGTGGGCGACCGCATCGGCTGGTCGGAGTCGGTGTGCGGGCACTGCTACGGCTGCACCGTGCTGCGCAACCCCGTCGCGTGCGCCGAGCGCGGCTACGGGTTCCTGCAGCGCGCCGACCGCCCGCCCTACGCCACCGGCGGCCTCGCCGGGCACAACTACGTGACGCCGGGCGCGCTGAAGGTCGTCCTGTCCGACGACGTCAAGGACACCTGGGCCGCCGCCGCGGGCTGCGCGGTCAAGACCGTCCTGCACGCCTTCGACCGGGCCGGGGGAGTGCGGCCCGGGTCGGCCGTGGTGGTGCAGGGCGCGGGCGCGCTCGGAATCGTCGCCACCGCCGTCGCCAGCGTCGCCGGCGCCGGCAAGGTCATCACGATCGGCGCGCCCGACCAGCGCCTGGAGCTGGCCCGGGCCTTCGGCGCCGACCTGACCATCGGGCTGGACGGCGACCCCGACGCCCGGCACGCCGCGGTCATGGAGGCGACCGGCGGGCGCGGCGCCGAGCTGGTCCTGGACCTCGCCGGCGCCCCCGGCGTCGGCGCCGAGGCGGTCAACATGGCCGCGTTCGGCGGCCGCTTCGTCATCGTCGGCAGCACCGGGCCGCAGCCCGAGCAGCTCGCCCTCGGCGCGATCATGGGCAAGGAGCTGAACGTCCTCGGCTCGCTCAACGGCGACGTCGGCGACTACTACCGCTCGGTCGAGTTCCTGCGGACGTTCCAGGACCGCTTCGCCTGGGACGACCTGTTCAGCGCCCCGGACGGGCTCGACGGGGCCTCGGCCGCGCTCGCCGCCATGCAGCGGCAGGAGCAGGTCAAGGCCGTCATCCACCCACACCGATGAGGAACACCGTGTCCACCAGCATTCCCCGCCGCCGCCTCGGCGCGGCCGGCCCCGAGGTGGGGGTCCTCGCCCTCGGCTCCTGGCACACCTACGACCGGATGGACTTCGGCGACGCCGTCGCGATGCTCCGCCACGCCGTGGACGCCGGTATCAACATGTTCGACGTCGCCGTCTACGGGATGCCCGGCCACCCGCCGGTGTTCACCGACGTGCTGTTCTCGGCGATGGTCCGCGCCGCCGGGATCGAGCGCGAGGACTACCTGCTGTCGGCCAAGCTGTGGCTGGAGGGCTATCCCGAGCACTCCATGCGCGACCAGCTCACCAACGCGCTGTTCCGCGCGGGCGTCGACCACGCCGACGTCGCCGTCCTCGGCGACATCCGCAGCGACGACCTGGACCTGCGCAAGCTCGCCGAGGACCTCGCGGAGCTGGAGCGCGAGGGCCTGCTCGGCTGCTGGGGCGTCAACAACTGGTCGGCCTCCACGATCCTGGAGATCCGCGAGCACGCGCTCGCCGCCGGGTCGCCCGGCCCGCAGCTCGCGCAGCTCAAGTACAGCCCGTGCCGGCGCGCCATCCCCGACGGCGAGCCGTTCGAGGCCGTCTTCGCGGCGGGCGTGTCGATGCAGGCCTCGGACGTGCTGGAGGGCGGCATCCTCGCCGGCAAGTCCGGCGCGTCCCGGCAGATCGGACGCGACCCGGGCGAGATCCGCCCGCGCATCCAGGACGCCGCGAAGGGCATCGCGGAGCTGGCGAAGGAGCTGGACGCGACCCCCGCGCAGCTCTGCATCGCGTTCACGCTCACGCACCCCTCCACCAGCACGGTGCTGTTCGGCTCGACCAGCCTGGAGCAGCTCACCGCCAACATCGCCGCGCTGGACGTCCTGGAGCGGGTGGGCGCCGACCGCCTCCGCTCGCTGATGGAGCCGTTCTGGGTCGACCGCGGCATCGTGGACCCCGAGGGTCCGTAACCGCGGTCTCACCGGGCTCCCGCGGGCCGGCGGGGGCCCGGTGTCCAGACCGCGCGCGTTTCCGGCGGGCGTGCTCAGCCGAGCGGGCGCGCCCCGCCGCGCGGGGGCCGCGGGACGTCGCGCAGCCAGCCCCGGTGCCGCCTGCCCGTGAGCTCCAGCCGGACCAGCGGATGGTAGGCGCGCGCGTCGATCCCCTCGTAGCCGTGCCGGACGATCGACTGGTAGATGTCCTCCGACACCACGAGCACCAGCGGCGCCCGCGCCGCCCGCAGCGCGTCCTTGGCCTCCGGGCAGTCCAGCAGCCGGAACGCGACGTCGAGCGCCTCCCCGAAGCTGCCCCGCCCGTCGCTCTGCACCTCACCGGCATGCACGACGACACGGATCCGCATCCGCCGGTCGCGTTCCGGGTCGGGCGCCGGCCCCGTGTTGTGCTCGGCCAGCAGCTCCGCCAGGATCGGCACCACCGGGTGCAGCAGCAGCGTCTTCGGCACCTCGTCCAGCGGGCGGACGAGGACGAGCGCGCCGTCGCCCCGGTCGACGAACTCCTCCCGGTGGCGCTCCTCGATGCCCGCCCGCGCGAACGCCTCCTCCAGCAGCCGGTACAGCGTCCGGCGCAGCTCGGCCTTCACCGGGTCGGTGCGGCTGGTCGAGCCCTCGATGTCCACCGCCATGATCGTGCGGTAGCGCGGGCGCACCCGCGCCGGGGGAGGCGGGCGCCGGGCCCCGCCCCGCGCCGCCTTCGCCATCGTGATGACCGCCGCCGCCTCCATCTGGTGATCCATTCCCCCGTGCTCCTTCCCGTGCTCCCCATGGACAACTGATTCGAGCGTCGCAAAGCCCAGTGGTCTCGGCAACCCAGGCGAACCCGGGCCCGTTCCCGGGGTTTTCCCGGTTATTCGGCGCCGCTTTTCGACGGCGGGGAAATGGCGGGCGAATTCGCCCTGTCCCATGGGGCGCGTTCCGGGTCAAGGGGAACGGGTCCCGAATCCGGCCGGGACAGGGCACACGGGAGCCCGCCCGCGCCGCGCATCGATCGGATAACACCGCTCGCGGCGGCCTCCGGCGTCCATGACACTTCGGGCAAGCCCGCGGACGCGGACGGTGACGGCGCGCCCGCACCCGGGAAAGCACGGGTCCGACCCCCGTGGGTTTCCGGTGGCACGACCGGCCCGCCGTCCCGAACATGGAGAGGGTGGTCGTGGTGATTTCCGGTCCGCGGCGGCGCCGCACGCCCCCGTGGTTCGGTCCGGAGGCGAGGCGCGCCCTCGTCGCCGGGCTCGCGGTGGCGGTGCTGGCGCTGGCGGCCGGATGGCCGTACTGGCGCGGCCACCCGGCCGCCGCCGCGGTCACGCTCGCCGTCTGCGCCGCGATCGCGGCCGAGGGCGTGCTGCTGGCGACCGGCGGGCGCACCCGCCGGACGGGCCTCGCGTTCGTGACCGCCGCCGCCGCGTGGGCGCTGAACTGGTTCGCGAGCTGGGACGCGGGGGCCGGCCCGATGGTCTCGCCGTACGCGCAGGCCGGGTTCTACCTCGCGCTCGGCGTCGGCGTGCTGCTGTACCCGACCGGGCGGCTGGAGTACCTCGCCGACCGGGTCTGGACCGCCGTCGCCTGCGCCGTCCTCACGGCGTGCCCGACGGCGATGTGGCTGACCTCCGAGCCGGAGTGGGCGGCGTTCCGCGGCGACTCGGTGTGGTGGCCCGCGCCGTTCCCCGACCTCGGGCTGTTCCGCGCCGTGCTGCGGGTGTCGTCCGGGCTGTACCTGCTGCTCGCGCTGTCGTTCGCCGTCGTGCTGCTGCTCCGGCTGTCCCGGATGGGACGGCTGGGCCGCGTCCTCGCCCTGCCGGTGACGATCGCGCTGGCGTTCGTCGGGGTGTCGGCGGCGCTGACCCAGAATCCCGTCATGGAGGCGTCCGTCTCGCTGGACGCCCTCCTCGACGTGTACGCGGTGCAGGGCGCGGTCGCCGGGGTCGTCCCGCTCACGCTGCTGGCGTCGGGGCTGCGGGTCAGGCTCGGGGAGCTGTCGGTCGCGGGCCGGATGCTGCGGCTGACGGCGCCGGTGACCGTGGAGCGCGTCCGCGACGCCCTGCGGGACGTGCTGCACGACCCGTCCCTCGACCTGTGGTTCTGGGCGCCCGCGGAGGGGCTCTACGTCGACACCGGCGGGCGCCCCGCGGACCTCGCCGGGGACGCGGCGCCGGGCCGCTGGCGCCGGACGGTGCTGACCGCGTCCGGCGACCCCCTGGCGGTCGTGGAGCTGGGCGGGGCGCTGCGCGACCACGGCTCGCTCGTCGAGGCGGCGCTGGCGGCGGGCGGCCGCGCGCTGGAGAACGCGCGGCTCCAGGCGACCGTGCACGCCAACCTGGAGCAGGTCCGCTCCGCCTATGAGCGCCTGGTGCGGGCCGAGGCGGTTGAGCGCGAACGGCTGGCCCGCGACCTGCACGACGGCGCGCAGCAGCGGCTGCTGGCGCTGGGGGCGATGCTCGGCACGCTGGAGGCGGTGAGCGCCGACGGAGCGGTGCGCGAGCACGCGCGGACGTGCCGGGGCGAGCTGATGGAGGCGCTGGCCGAGCTGCGGGCGCTGGCCCGGGAGGTGCGTCCGGCGCTGCTGGTGCAGGGCGGCCTGGCCCCCGCGCTGGAGGTCGTCGCCGAGCGGATCGGCACCCGCGTGCGGCTGGAGGTCGCGCCGGGGCGCTACTCCAGTGAGATCGAGTCGACGCTGTACGCGGTGCTGTGCGAGGCGATGTCCTACGCTGTCGAACGCGCGGGGGCGGCGAGGGTGACCGTGCGGGTGCGGCCCGAGGGGGCGCGGCTGGTCGCCGAGGTCAGCGACGACGGCGGGAGCCCGGGCGACCCCGCCGCCGACCTGGCGGGCCTGTCCGGGCGGATCCGGGCGCTGCGCGGGCAGGTGAGTGTGGACGGGGATCCCGCGAGGGGCACGACGGTGAGGATGGTCCTGCCATGCGAGTAGCCGTGGCCGAGGACAGCGGGATCTTCCGGCAGGCGCTGGTCACCCTGCTCACCACGGTCGGCATCGAGGTCGCGGTGTCGGCGGCGTCGGGGGAGGAGCTGCTGGCGCGGGTGGCGGGCGACCCGCCCGACGTCGCGATCGTGGACCTGCACATGCCGCCCACCCACACCAACGAGGGCGTGGTCGCGGCGCGGCGGCTGCTGGAGCGGCACGAGAACCTCGGCGTGCTGGTCCTGTCGGCCTACAACGAGACCCCGCAGGCGATGGAGCTGTTCCGCGACCAGCCGCGCGGCGTGGGGTACCTGCTGAAGGACCACGTCACCGACGTCGACAACCTTCGCTCGGCGCTGGAGCGGGTGATGCGCGGCGAGGTCGTCATCGACCCGGACGTGGTGAGCCGCCTGGTCGAGGCGAGGCACCGCGAGCATGAGCTGGCGCGGCTGTCGGAGCGGGAGCGCGGCGTGCTGGCGCTGATGGCCGAGGGGCACTCCAACGCGGGCATCGGCAGGCGGCTGCACCTGTCCGCGCGCACCGTCGAGGACCACGTCCGGTCCATCTTCACCAAGCTCGGCATCACCTCCTCCGCCACCGGCGGCCCCCAGGACAGCAACAAGCGCGTCCTCGCGGTCCTGACCTGGCTGCGCGCCGCCGAACCCCGCTGAGCGTGCGTCGTGCGATCGCGCGCATCAATCGGGTAACGGGCCTTCGCGTGAACCGGCGGTCTCGGGAAGACTGACGGTGCGAGCCCGGTCGCTCATGGTGACCCGCTCGCGGCCCCCGCCCTCCCGTGTGCCGAGGTCCCTGCGCGGGCCTCGACACGGAAGGGGCCCCGGTGAGGTCCGAGCCCGGAGGGCGGCTGCCGCTGTGGTTCGGCGCGCGGGTGCGCCGCGCGGCCGGCGCGGGCGCCGCCGTCGCCGCGGGCGCGGTGGCCTGCGGCTGGCCGCACTGGCGCGATGCCCCGGGCGCCGCCGCCGTCACGGTGGCGTGCTGCGGCGGGTTCGCGGTCGCCGGCGGCGTGCTGGCCGCCGGGCGCTCCGGCCACCGGACCGGGCTGCTGTTCACCGTCGCCTCGGCCGCCTGGGCGGTCACCTGGACCGCGAGCTGGGACGCCGGTGCCGCGCCGCTCGTCTCGGTCTTCGCGCAGTCGGTGTTCTTCCTCGCGATCGGCGCCGGCGTCCTGCTGTACCCCTCGGGGCGCCTCGGCGCCGCCGCCCGGCTCTGGACGGCCGCCGCCGCGCTGGTGCTGCTCGGCGGGCAGGTACTGCTGTGCGTCACGTCCCGCCCCGAGTGGAACGGCTTCGCTCCCACCGTGATCTGGCCCGCGCTGTTCCCCGACCGCGCGGTCTTCGACGGCTCGCTGCGCGTGCTGACGGGCTCGCTGGTCGGCCTCGGCGGGTTCCTGGTGGCGATCCTGCTCGGACGGCTGCCGCGCACGAGCCGCCTGGAGCGCGGGTTCACCGTTCCGGTCATGGCCGCGATGGCGGTGGCCGCCGCGGGCGCCGTGGCGGGCCAGGGGTCGATCGCGGGCGGCGGCGTCCGGCTGGAGGACGTGCTGCGCGTCTACCTCGTCCAGGGCGTCTGCGCGACCGTGCTGCCGCTCGCCTTCCTCGCCACCACGCTGCGGAGCAGGCTCGCGGAGCTGACCGTCGCCGAGCGCATGCAGCGGCTCGCCGACCCGCTGACCGTCGTGAAGGTCCGCGACGCGTTGCGCGGCGTGCTGCGCGACGACACCCTCGACCTGTGGTTCTGGGCGCCCGGGGACGGGGCCTATGTGGACGGGGCAGGGCACCGGGTCCCGCCGTATCCCGGGGGCCCGGGCCGCTGGCGGCACGAGGTGCGCACGTCGGGCGGCGCGCCCCTCGCGACCGTCGAGCTGGCGGCCGCGCTCCGCGACCACGCGCCGCTCGTGGAGGCCGCGCTGGTCGCCGGGGGACGCGCGCTGGAGACCGTGCGGCTCCAGGCCACCGCCCAGGCGCACCTGGAGCGGGCCCGCGCCGCGCGGGAGCGCCTCGTCCGCGTCCAGGCCGCCGAGCGGGAGCGGCTCGCCGCCGACCTCCAGCGCAGCGCCCGGCGGCGGCTCCGCGCGCTGGAGGCGATGCTGGCGGCGCTGGAGGCGGCCGCCGGCGAGCCCTCCGCCCGCGACCAGGCCGCCGCGTGCCGCCGGGAGCTGGCCGAGGCCGTCGCCGAGCTGGACGACCTGGCGCGCGGCGTCCACCCGGCGATCCTCGCCGACGCGGGCCTCGGCCCCGCGCTGGAGCTGGTCGCGGCCCGCGCCCCGGTGCCCGTCCGGCTCGACCTGCCCGCCCGCCGCTTCCCGCCCGAGATCGAGTCGACGCTGTACTTCGCGCTGTGCGAGGCGGTCGCGAACGCCGTCAAGCACGCCCGCGCCGACCGCGTCGACCTGGAGGTCCGCGCCGGTCCCGAGCGGATCGTGGCCCGCGTCCGCGACGACGGCGTCGGCGCGGCGGCGCCGGTCCCGGGCGGCGGCCTCGCCGGGCTCACCGACCGCGTCGGCGCGCTGCGCGGCCGGGTGCGCATCCAGAGCCCGCCCGCCGCCGGGACGATCCTCACGATCACCCTGCCCATCCGGTGATCCCGGGCGTCCGGGTCCGGCCGCGCGGGCGCGCCGACCGCGCCGACGGGGGATGCTCGGCCCACGTACCCGTACGGACGGACGAGCTGCGAGGACGCGATGCTGAACCCCGACACCGCCGAGGACGGCGAGGACGACGGCGCGGTCGAGGTGAGCGGTCCGGAGGGCCCGCCGCGCCGGATGCGGCCGGGCGAGCGGCTCACCTTCGGCCGGGGCCCGGACGTCGACCTGGCGTTCGGCGAGCGGAACCGCTGGATGTCGCGCCGCGTCGGGGAGATCACGGTCGAGGCCGGCGGCGTGCGCCTGGTCAACCTCAGCGCCAAGCACGCGCTGGTCGTGGAGGCCGGGACGGTGGGGGAGGACCCCGCGCGGACCCGTCCCGAGCCGGTGCGGCTGCGGCCGAGGCTGCCCGGCGACCCGGCCGAGGCGTGCGTGCTGACGGCCGGGAGCGCGCTCGTCGGGTCCGCGCTGATGATCCGGGAGAACCGGGCCGTGCACGTGCGGCTGCCGGGGCCCGGGCCGAGCGGGGAGCCCGTGCTGCCGGCCCCGAGCGGGAGCCGGTCGAGCACGGTCGCCGGGATCACGATGAACCCCGAGACCCGCCAGTTCATGGTCGCGCTGCTGCTGTGCGAGCCGTGGCTGCGGGACGCCGCGCGGGTGGCGCGGCTGCCGACCGTCCCCGAGATCGGCAGGCAGGCGCTGGAGCTGACCGGGGCGCACTACCTGCTGCGGGTGGTCGACCGGGAGCCCCGCCTCCAGGAGCTGCTCGCCGGGAAGGTCAACGACCATCTGAAGGCGCTGCTGAAGAAGCTGGTCGCGCGGACGCTGCTGCCCGCGGAGGGGACGGTCGGGCACACCGCCGTCGCCTCGGCCCTGATCCACTACGACGTCCTCGGGCACCGCCACCTCGCGCTGTTCGAGGACGCGTACTGGCTGCGCGTACAGGCCAACAAATGGTCCACCTGCATGGACGACGCGTCCACTCCCTGATCCGGGAGCGGCGGGCGGGGCCCCTCCCGGCGGACCCTGGGACGCGTCGGAACGGGCGAACCAGCAGGAGGAGACGATGTTCCGGAGAATCCGGATCCGCCGGGTCCACGGCGCCGCCGCCGTCATCGCGGTCGACCTGCTCACCCGCGTCGGGCTCATCGCCGCGGCCGTCGCGATGGCCGCCGGAGCGGGCGGCGCAGCCTTCCCCCTCGGCCACGCGTACTGGATCGTGGCCGCGCTGAGCGCGGTGCCCCGCGCGGGCGTCGTGGTGCACGTCGACCGCGAGGCCGGGCAGCGGGTGCAAGGGGACAGGTGAGAGGGGACAGGTGAGGAACGGTGGCCGGGCGCCCGTCCCGCTCGGGCTCCCGGCCACCGTCGTCTTCGGCGCCACCGTCGTCTTCGCCGCTACGCCGTCTTCGCCGCTACCGGCGCAGCCTCCGCAGGGTGAGGAACGCCGCGAGGCAGCCCTGGGCGGCGAGGACGAGCAGGCACAGCGCCCAGACGTGCGCGCTGTGCCCCCACAGCGCGTCGGGGCCGCCGTCGCCGCGTCCGAGGTCGACGGTGGAGGCGAGCGCCGCGAAGCCCCACCGCGCGGGCAGCAGGACGGCGGGCCCCGCCAGCAGCGGCTCGCCCGACAGCGGGACGAGCCCGCCGCACAGCGGGAGCTGCAGCGCCGTCACGGCGGCGACCACCGGCAGCGCCCACTCCGGCGCGGGCACGTGTACCGCGACCGCCATCCCGGCCAGGGCGCACACGACGCCGGTGAGCGCGAGCGCGACGGCGACCTCCGGCGTGGCCAGGCCGAGCAGCGCCGCACCGGACGGCCCCGGGCGCACGGCCCGCAGCAGCACGACGGCCAGGGCCGCCTGCGCCGCCGCCACGCCGCCGAACACCGCGGCCTTGGCGAGCAGGTACGCCTCGGGCAGCAGCCCGGCGGCCCGCTCGCGCGCGTACACGGCGCGCTCGGCGGCCAGGTCGCGCGCGGCGGGCAGCGCGGACGCCGCGGCCGTGCCGAGCACGAGCACCAGCAGGACGCGGCGGGCCCCGCCGCCCGGGACGGCGAGCCCGGAACCGTCGCCGACGCCGAGCGCGAGCAGCACCAGCAGCGGCGCGACCAGCGCGAGCAGCGCCGTGCCCGCCGGGTCGGCGGCCATCAGCCGGAGCCGCCGCCGCGCGAGGACCCGCGCGTCGCGCAGGGCGCGGCGCCGCACGGCCGGGTCGCGCACCACGGCGCCCGCCGGGACGGCGGGCGGCGGCGGAGGCTGCGGGGCGGCCCCCTCCAGAAGCCCCGAGCGGGCCTCGGCGACCTTCGCCAGGTGGTCGAACACGTCGGCCCACGCGGTGGAGGCGAACCGGCGGCGCAGCCCGGACGGCGGCCCGTGGTAGGCCTCTCCGGCGCCGGGCGCCAGCACCAGCACCGAGTCGCAGCGGTCCAGCTCGCAGGGCTCCCGGGTGGTCAGCACGACCTGCCGGCCCGCGTCGGCGAGCCGCCGCAGCAGCCGTACCATCTCGCGCGCGCGGCCGGGGTCCAGGCCCGCGAGGGGCTCGTCCACCAGCAGCAGCGACGGGTCGGTGATCAGCTCGCAGGCGATCGCGAGCCGGCGGCGGCGGTCCTCGTCCAGCGCCGACACCCGCAGGCCCGCGTGCTCGCCCAGTCCCGTCTCGGCGAGCACGCCCGCGACTGCCGCCGCGCGCCCGGCGCCGCCGATGTCGCGGGGGCGGCGCAGCTCGGCGGCGTAGGACAGCACCTGCCGGACGGTGAGCCGCGGATGGCTCTCGGCCTCGTGCGCCACGACCGCGATCCGCGCGCGGACCTCGGCGTTGGCGTGCACGTCCTGGCTCTCGTAGCGGACGCGGCCCGCCGCCGGGCGCCGCCGTCCCGCGAGCAGCGACAGCAGCGTCGTCTTGCCGCAGCCCGCGGGCCCGACGACCGCCAGCAGCGACGGGCCCGCCAGCCGCAACGTCAGGGCGGGCGCGGGCGGCTCGCCGCCGCCCGCGCGCCGCGCCGGGGGCAGCACGGCCAGGCCCGACGCCTCCAGCCCCGTGTCGGGGGTCGCGGGCAGGAAGTGCAGCCGGTCGGCGATCCGGACGAACCGGGTGCGCCCGCACGTCAGCACGTCCCCGTCCCGCAGCGGCGCACGGGTCGCGCGGTCGCCGTTGACGAACGTCAGGTTGGCGCTGCCGAGGTCCTGGACGACGTGTCCGCGCGGCCCGAGCACGATCCGCGCGTGGGCGCGGGAGACGAGCGGGTCGTCCAGCACGACGGTGTTGCTCCGGCCGCGACCGATCGACAGGCTCCGGCCGAGCGGCACCGGCTCGCGGGCCACGCCCTCGGCGCCGGCCGCCTCGTCGAGGTCGCCGGTCGCGGCGGGGCCCGCCGGGTCGGCGACGAGCTCGACGACCGGGCCGTCGCCCGCGTCCCCGAGCCGGACGGCCAGCCCGGCGCCGACGGGCCGCACGGTGAGCCGCGCCCCCTCGTGCCAGGTGCCGTTCTCGCTGTCGAGGTCGCGGACCACCCACCCGCCGCCCGCGCCGTCGCCCCGCACGAGCTCCAGGTGCCGCCGCGACACCCGCGCGTCGGCGAGGACGACGTCGCATCCGGCGCCGCGCCCGACCAGCACCCGGTCGCCGGCGGCGAACTCGCGGGCCCGCCCGGCGGCGGTCACGGTGAGCCGCCCCCGCCGGTCCCGCCGGTCCCGGGGCGCGCTCACCCGCCCGGCAGGGTCGGGGTCGGCGACTCGGTGGAGGGCGGCACGTACCCCGCCGCCGCGACGAGCTGGGCGTCGCCGAGCACGAGCGTGCCGCCGTCGCACCGGGACGCGTCGCCGCCGCTGAACGTCCACCGCAGGGTGAGCCGCAGGACGCCGCGCACGTCGACCTCCAGGTCCTGGGACTTGCCGAGCGTGGTGGTGATCGACTTGAGCTTGCGGGCGTCGCCGTAGAACTCGACGGTCACCTGCGCCTTCGCGGCGGGCGAGTTGTCGTCCAGGCCCGCGAGCCCCTGCAACCGGGTGTAGTGCTGGCCGAGGTCGTACTCGACGCTGCCGGTCTCGTTGCCGCACGGCGAGCCCTCGACGCCGATCGCGTGGAGCTGCGGGTGGCCCGACAGCCGGAGGTTCGCCGCCTCGGTGCCGGTCCTGACCGTGTCGCCGGCGCTGGGCTCGATGTCGGCGAGGTACTGGATCGCCTGCTTGGAGGAGACGGTCAGCTGCAGCGTGGTGGGCAGGTCGGCGCCGGGTTTCGGGTCCTGGGCGAGGACGACGCCGTCGGGCGAGCCGGACGGCGCGGCCTCCCGGCGGATCTGCACGCCCACCGACGGCGGCAGCAGCGCGCGGGCCTGCGTCTCGGGCATCCCGACGAGGTCGGGGACCTGGTTCGGCCCGTAGGAGGCGCGCGCGCTGCTGGGCGGCGGCGACTCCGGTGCCGGGCCGTCCCCGCTCTTGGCGACGGTGGTGGGGCCCGGACCGGGGCCCGTGTCCGAGCCGGGGTCGCGGGTGGCCGCGTACGCGCCCGCCGCGACCGCGCAGACCACGGCCGCGGTGACGGCGGCGATGGCGAGCGTGCGCCCGCGCCGCCCGCGCCGCCCGCCCCGGCGGCCCGCGGGCTCGGTGCCGCCGGAGTCGCGGCCGGGGTTGCGCATCGACAGCGCGGTGTCGGCGTCGTGCAGGGCGGCGACCGGCGCGGGGGGCTCGGTCAGCGTCTCGGCGGCGGGCACGGCCTCCAGGTCGCGGGCCAGCGCCTCCAGCAGGATCGCGACGCGCCCCGCGGGGGCCGGGCGGGCCGCCGGGTCCTTGGCGAGCAGCGCGACGATCAGCTCCCACAGCGCGCCGGGCATGCCGGGCGGCCGGCCGGGCGCGCTGTGCCCGTGGTGCTGGAGCATGACCAGCGTCGAGCGGTCGGCGAACGGCGTCACGCCGCAGCACATCTCGTAGAGCATGATGCCGAGCGCGTACAGGTCGGTGGCGGGCGTCGGAGGCTGGCCGTCCGCCAGCTCCGGCGCGATGTAGGGGGCGGTGCCGACGAGCATCGTCGACTTGCTGCCGGTCTGCTCGGCGATCCGCGCGATGCCGAAGTCGGTCAGCCGGACGGCGGGCGGCGTCCGCCGTCCGTCCAGCAGCACGTTCTCGGGCTTGACGTCGCGGTGCACGACGCCCGCGTCGTGGACGGCCGCCAGCGCCGAGGCGGTCTCGGCGGCGACCGCGCAGGCGTCGCCCGGCCGCATCGCGCCGTGCGCGGCGAGCGGGGCGCGCAGGTCCGAGCCCTCGACCAGGTCCATCCCGAGGGCGAGGGTCGCGCCCTCCACGACGAGGTCGTGCACCCGCACCAGGTGCGGGTGCACGACGCCGCTGAGGATCGAACCCTCCCGCAGGAAGCGGTTCACGGTCTCCGGATCGCGCGCGAGGGTGTCGTGCAGGAGCTTGAACGCGAGCCGCTCGCCCTCATGGGTCCGCCCGCGCCACACCTCGCCGGTGGCGCCGCGCCCGATCACCTCTTCGAGGATGTACTTGCTGCCCAGAGGGCCTTTCACCGCGGGACTCCTAGGAATTGCCGGGCCGGAGGGAGCCAGAACGCGGCAATTCTCGCACCGCCGCCGTTTTCCCCGGTGACGTTCCGTGGTCCCCGCCGCTGCGCTGACCGACTGCGGTCAGGAGCGTGCTAATTAATTCCTACTTTCAGAGATAAGTCAGGCACTTGGGGGAGTTAAGGAGAACGCGGTCAAGATCCTTTCTTCTTGACGATCTTTCCGGCGATCTTTTCCGCGATCTTTCCTGAGGGCATTTCAGCCGATGTCGCGGCGGCGGAAGGCGAGCAGCCCGGCCGCCGAGGCGGCCAGCGCCACGGCGGTGAGGGAGACCAGCGGCAGCGGGGAGAACGTGCCGCCCGGCACGTTGGGGGTGTGGGTGAAGGGCGAGACGTCCATGACGGGCTGGGGGAGCTTCAGCACCGGTCCCATCTGGCCGAGCATCAGGCACACCGCGAGCACGCCCCATCCCGCCTGCGCGGCGCGCGGCAGCAGGCCGAACAGCAGGACGGTCACCCCCGCGACGACCCACACCGCCGGGAGCTGCGCGAGCGCGGCGCCGAACACGCGGGGGAGCTGGCCGCCGAGGTCGCCCGAGCGCAGCCCGTGCGCGGAACCGACGGCGAGGCCGGTCAGGGCGAGCATCACCACCGTGCCCGCGACGGTGACGGCGAGCTGCGACACCGCCCACCGCAGCCGGCCGACGCCGGTCGCGAGCACCGGTTCGAGCCGCTGCCCCGCCTCCTCGGCCCGCAGCCGGAGCACGCCCTGCACCGCGTACGCGGCGGTGAGCAGCGCCATCAGCCCCATCGCGGTGGACAGGAACGCGTCGACGATGTCGTCCTGCCGGCCCAGCTCGCGCAGGCTCTTGAGGGTGGAGTCGCTGTCGCCGACCAGGTCGCTCACCCCGTCGGCGATGCCGCCGATCGCGAGGCCGTACACGAGGAACCCGGCCGACCAGCCCACCAGCGAGCCGCGCTGCAGCCGCCACGCCAGCGCGAGCGGGGTGCGCAGGGACGGCGCGGCGCGGGACGGGCCGGGGCCCGGCGCGAGGATCCCGGCGCCGAGGTCGCGGCGCTCGATCAGCGCGTACGCGGCGGCCGCCAGCAGCGCGAACGCCACCAGCGGCAGCGCCAGCGCGGCCCACTGCTCGTCCGCGTAGGGCCGCACCCGCTGGGCCCAGCCGATCGGTGACAGCCACGCCAGCCAGTGCGCCGACCCGACGTCGCCGAGCCCGCGCAGCAGGAAGCCCGTCCCGAGGACGGCGAGCGCCAGCCCGTTGGCCAGCCGGGACGTCTGGGCGACCTGCGCGGTGACCGCCGCGACGCCCGCGAACACCATCCCCGCCCCGAACCAGGCCAGGCCGAACGCCACCGCGCCCGCCGCCGGCGCCCCGAAGGCGATCATCACGGCCGTGGCCAGGACGGCGAGCGTCCCGGCGGCCGTCGCGGCGACGAGCAGCGCGGCGGTCAGCGGGGCGCGGCGGCCGACGACGCCCGCGCCGACCAGTTCGAGCCGCCCGGTCTCCTCCTCGGCGCGCGAGTGCCGCACGACGAGCAGCACGCACATGAGCCCGACCAGCGCGGCGCCGGTCGCGCCGGTCTGCCATGCCGCGACCCCACTGGCGGTGTGCTCGTTGAGCACCGGCCCGTACATCGCCTTCGTGGACGGGTTGTCGTTGATCCCCCGTGCGAACTTCTCCAGTGCCCCGGGCTCGTCGTAGCCGGTCCGGAAGCTGTACATGGAGCTGGACACGAGCGCGGTCAGCGCGTAGATCCACGCCGGGAGCATGATCCGGTCGCGGCGCAGCCACATCTTCACCAGCATGCCGGTGCCGGCGAGCCGACCGCCCTCCCCGGCGGCGGGCGCGGGCGCGAGGGTGACGGCGGTCATGACGCCTCCGCGGGGGCGAGGTCGTCCTGGTAGTGGCGCAGGAACAGCTCCTCAAGCGTGGGCGGGCGGCTGGTGAGGCTGCGCACTCCCGCCGGGGTCAGCCGCTCCAGCAGCGTCCCGAGCCGGTCGGTGTCGACCTCGCAGCGGACCCGCACGCCCGGCCCCTCCAGCGGGCGGACGTCGAGGTCCTGGACGCCGGGCAGCCCGGCCAGGTCGCCGGGGTCGCCGGCGAGGTCGGCGGTGACGGCCGTGCGGGTCAGGTGCCGCAGCTCGTCCAGCGTGCCGGTCTCGGCGGTGCGGCCCCTGCGGATGATCGTGACCCGGTCGCACAGCGCCTCGACCTCGCTGAGGATGTGGCTGGACAGCAGCACCGTCCGGCCCGCGTCGCGCTCCTCCTGGACCGACGTGCGGAACATCTCCTCCATGAGCGGGTCGAGGCCGGAGGTCGGCTCGTCCAGGATGAGCAGCTCCGCGTCGGAGGCGAAGGCCGCGACCAGCGCGACCTTCTGCCGGTTGCCCTTGGAGTAGGCGCGGCCCTTCTTCTTCGGGTCGAGCTCGAACCGCTCCAGCAGCAGTTCCCTGCGGTCCTCGTCGAGCCCGCCGCGCAGCCGTCCGAGCAGGTCGATGACCTCGCCGCCGGTCAGGTTCGGCCACAGCGTGACGTCGCCGGGGACGTAGGCGAGGCGGCGGTGCAGGGCGGTGGCGTCCTGCCAGGGGTCGCCGCCGAGGAGCCGCGCGGTGCCCGCGTCGGCGCGCATGAGCCCGAGCAGGACGCGGATCGTCGTGGACTTCCCGGCGCCGTTCGGCCCGAGGAAGCCGTGCACCTCCCCGGTCCGCACCGTGAGGTCCAGCCCGTCGAGCGCGCGGGTGGGGCCGAACGTCTTGACCAGGCCGGCCGCCTGGATCGCGTCGGTCGCCTCAGCCGTCGTGGGGGTCGTCGCGTGGGTCACCGTCATCTCCCTTCGCGGCCATCGCCGCCTCGTACAGGTCCAGCCCGGCGTGCGCGCGGGCGACGCTCTCCCGGCTCAGCAGCCGGTCGTCGAACACCTCCAGCACCGCTCGGCGCAGCGGCGGTGCCCCCTCGACGGTCAGCGTGTCGGTGCCGATGACCCGGGAGAGGTGCTCGTGCAGCACGACGACGCTCACCGACATCGCGGCCATGGCCGCGGAGTAGACGTGCAGGTCGCGGGTGGTGGGCGCGGCGACGCCCGCCGGCGGGTCCGCCAGGTACCGCTCGGTCATCTCGACCAGGTCGTCGAACAGCTGCGCGGCGGCGGGCGAGCCGTCGACCAGCGCGCGGGCGAGGTAGCGCCGCACCGGCAGGTCGGCCCGCAGCATCGCCTCGTGGAACCCCGGGTCGCCCGCCGCCTCGCTGGTCGACTGCGCGCTGAGCCGCCGCAGGACGTCGAGCGCGTACGCGTCGCACGCCTCGCGCAGCGCGTCCTTGGACCCGAAGTGGTGCTGGACGAGGCCCACCGACACCCCCGCCGCCTCGGCGATGCCCCGGAACGTGGCGCCCCTGATGCCGTGCTCGGCGAACTGGAGGAGCGCGGTGTCCCGGATGCGGGCGCGGGCCGTGAGGTCCTCCGAAGCCGGGGCCCCGCCCCGGCCGGTCGTCGTCATGTTCCCCCCTTCCAATACGTCTGTATGGCAAGCAATATGACTGTATACCATACGAGCGTATTGGAACAGGGTGTGACAGGGTCTTCAGCGGCGAGTTAGCTTAGGCTAGCCTTATCGCGTGCTGTCGTCCGTGCGGAGAACCCCCGTCCCACGCCCCGGAGGCCCCGGGGGCCGCGCGGGTCCGGCGGCCGTCCCGCGCCGCGTCCTGCGCTGGGGCGGGCTGGGGCTGCTCGCCGCCGCGCTGCTGCTGACCGCCGCCGCCAGCCTCGCGATCGGCGCCGAGCACGTCCCGCCCGGAAAGGTCGTCTCCGGCCTGCTCTCGCCCGACGACTCGCAGTCCTCACTGATCGTCCGGGAGCTGCGGCTGCCCCGCACGCTGCTCGGCCTCGCGGTCGGCGTCGCGCTCGGCCTGGCGGGCGCGGTGATGCAGGCCCTCACCCGCAACCCGCTCGCCGAACCCGGCATCCTCGGCGTGAACGGCGGCGCCGCGCTCGCGGTCGTGGCCGTCATGAGCGCGTTCCGCGTGGACGAGGTCCTCGTCTACGTGTGGGCGGCGTTCGCCGGTGCGGCGGGCGCGGCGGCCCTGGTCTACCTGGTCGGCGCGCGCGGCCGGGGCGGGGCGTCCCCGGCGCGGCTGGTGCTGGCCGGCGCCGCCGTCAACGCCGTGTTCACCGCGCTGACCGCCGGGCTGATGCTGCTCAGCCCGCGCACGTTCAACGGCTTCCGGTTCTGGCAGGTCGGCTCGCTCGGCGGGCGCGGCATGGACGTCCTGCCCCGCGTGCTGCCGTTCATCGCCGCCGGCACGGTGCTGGCGCTGCTGCTGGCCCGGCCGCTGAACGCGCTCGGCCTCGGCGAGGACGCGGGACGCGCGCTCGGCGCGCGCCCCGGCCGCACCCGCGCGCTCGGCGCCGTCGCGGTGGTGCTGCTGTGCGGGTCGGCGACGGCGGCCGCCGGGCCGATCGCGTTCCTCGGCCTGGCCGTCCCGTTCATCGTCCGCGCGGCCGTCGGCCCCGACCAGCGCTGGGTGCTGCCCTACTCGCTGCTGCTCGCGCCCGTCCTGCTGCTCGGCGCCGACATCGCCGGACGCGTCGTCGCCCCGGGCGAGCTGGAGACCGGCATCGTCACCGCCTTCCTCGGCGCGCCGCTGTTCATGCTGATGGTCCGCAGGGGAAGGACACGCGACCTATGAGCCGGACCCTGCGGGCCGGGGGACTGTCGCTGCGCTTCGAACCGCGCTCCGCGCTGGTGTGCGGGGTGCTGGCGCTGGTCGCGGCGGGCGCGGCGGTGCTCGTCGTCGGCTCGGGCGAGTTCCCGATCCCCGCCTCCGACGTCGTGCGGGCGCTGCTCGGGCAGGGCGACCGGGCGACCGAGTTCATCGTCACGACGCTGCGGCTGCCCCGCGCCGTCACCGGGCTGCTCGCCGGGCTCGCGCTCGGGCTGAGCGGCGCGGTCTTCCAGAGCATGTCGCGCAACCCGCTCGGCAGCCCCGACCTCATCGGGTTCACCACCGGCTCGGCGACCGGCGCGCTGCTGCAGATCCTGGTGTTCGGCGGCGGCGCGGTCGCGATCACGGTCAGCTCGGTCGCGGGCGCGGTGCTCACCGCGCTCGCGGTCTACCTGGTCGCCTACCGCCCCGGTGGCGGCGGCGTGCACGGCGTCCGGCTGGTGCTGATCGGGGTCGGCGCCGCCGCGATGCTGGAGGCGCTGAACTCCTACCTCATCACCCGCGCCGAGCTGCGCGAGGCCTACGAGGCGGCGTTCTGGCTGACCGGGAGCCTGAACGGGCGCGGCTGGGAGCAGGCCGTCCCGCTCTCGATCGCGCTGGCGGTGCTCGTGCCCGCCGCGCTCGCGCTCGGCCGCCCCCTCGCGATGGGCGAGCTGGGCGACGACGCGGCGCAGGCGCTCGGCGTGCCCGTCCAGCGGACCCGCGCGCTGCTCGTCGTCGTCGGGGTGGGTCTGGTCGCCGCCGCGACCGCCGCCGTCGGCCCGGTCCCGTTCGTCGCGCTCGCCGCGCCGCAGCTCGCCCGGCGGCTGACCCGCCGCGCGGGCGCGCGGCTGCTGCCCGCCGCGCTGACCGGCGCCGCGCTGCTGGCCTGCGCCGACCTGATCTCGCTGCACCTGCCGGTCGCCGTGCCGGCTGGCGTCGTCACCGGCGTGCTCGGCGGCGCCTACCTGGCGTGGCTGCTGTCCACCCGGAAGGGGACGACATGACGAGGCTCCGCGCGGACGCCCTCACCCTCGCCTACGACCGGCGCGTCGTCGCCGAGCGGCTCGGGGTGGAGATCCCCGACGAGTCGTTCACCGTCATCGTCGGCCCGAACGCGTGCGGGAAGTCGACGCTGCTGCGGGCGCTGGCCCGGCTGCTGCGCCCCCGCGAGGGCACGGTGCTCCTGGACGGCGCGCCGATCTCCGCGCTGCCGCCCAAGCGCCTCGCGCGCCTGCTCGGGCTGCTTCCGCAGTCGTCGATCACACCCGAGGGCATCACGGTCGCCGACCTCGTCGCGCGCGGCCGCTACCCCTACCAGGGGCTGCTGCGCCAGTGGTCGCGCGAGGACGAGGGCGCCGTCGCCGAGGCGCTGGAGGCGGTGGGCGTCGAGGACCTCGCCGACCGCGTCGTGGACGAGCTGTCCGGCGGCCAGCGGCAGCGCGTCTGGCTCGCGCTCGTCCTCGCCCAGCGGACGGGCATCCTGCTGCTGGACGAGCCGACCACCTACCTCGACATCGCGCACCAGGTCGAGGTGCTCGACCTGTGCTCGCGCCTGCACGAGGAGGGGCGCACGCTCGTCGCGGTGCTGCACGACCTCAACCACGCCTGCCGGTACGCGACGCACCTGATCGCGATGCGCGACGGCGAGATCCGCGCGCAGGGCCCGCCGGGGGAGATCGTCACCGCCGGGCTCGTCGAGGAGGTGTTCGGGCTGCCGTGCCGGGTCATCGACGATCCGGAGACCGGCACGCCGCTGATCGTCCCGGTCGACCGGCGGCGGGCGTTGACGCCGAAAAACCCCCTCAATTAGGTTAGCCTTACCTAATTCGAGGGGAGTTCCGTGCTGACCTGGGAAGAGCTGCAGAGCGCGCTGGCCGAGGTGCTCGACGAACCCGCCGGGCCCGGCGACAACCTCATCGAGCTCGGGATGGACTCGATCCGGCTCATGCAGTTGACCGGCCGGCTGCGCCGCCGCGGCGTCGAGGTCCGCTTCGCCGAGCTGGCCGAGCGCCCCACGCTGGCCGAGTGGTGGGACCTGCTCACCGAACGCGGCCAGGCCGAGCCCGCGGCGGGCCCGCCGCCGGGCACCGATCCCACGGACGCCGGCCTCTCCGACATCGACCTCTCCGACATCGACCTCTCCGACATCGAGCCGGGCGAGCCGTTCCCGCTCGCGCTCATGCAGCACGCGTACTGGATCGGGCGCGACTCGGGCCAGGCGCTCGGGTCGGTGGCCGCGCACCTCTACGTCGAGCTGGACGGGCGGGCGATCGACCCGGCGCGGTTCGAGGAGGCCGTGCGGGCGCTCGTCCGGCGGCACCCGATGCTGCGCGTCGCCGTGCTGGACGACGGCACGCAGCGCGTCCTGCCCGAGCGGCCGGGCCCGGCGGTCACCGTCCACGACCTGCGCGAGGCCGCGGACCCGGACGCGGAGCTGGAGCGGATCCGCGGGGAGATGTCGCGGCAGCGGCTGCCCATCGAGGAGGGCCGCGTGTTCGACGCGCGGCTGAGCCTGCTGCCCGGCGGCACCGCGCGCCTGCACCTGGACGTCGACATGGTGGCCGCCGACGCGATGAGCTACCGCGTCCTGCTGGCCGACCTCGCCGCGCTGTACGCGGGGGAGTCCCTCGCCCCGATCCGGTACGGCTACGCCCGCTACCTCGCCGACGACCCGCGCGCCGAGGCCCGCGAGGCCGACCGGCGCTGGTGGGCCGGGCGCCTCGCCGACCTGCCGGGCCCGCCCGAGCTCCCGGTCGTCGCCGAGCCGGGGAACGAGGTCGAGCGCCTGCACCACCGGCTGTCGCCGGAGGACAAGGACCGCCTCCTCGCCCGCGCGCACGCCGAGGGCGTCACGCCCGCGATGGCCCTGGCCGCCGTGTTCGCCGAGGTCGTCGGCGCGTGGTCGGCGACGCCGCGCTTCCTGCTGAACCTGCCGCTGTTCCACCGCGAGCCCGTGCACCCGGACGTGGACGCCGTCGTCGGCGACTTCACCGGCTCGATCATGCTGGAGGTCGACCTCACCGCCGAGCTGCCGTTCGCCGAGCGGGCGCGGGCCGTGCAGGCGTCGCTGCACACGGCGGGCGCGCACAGCGACTACTCGGGCCTGGAGGTGCTGCGGGACCTGTCGCGGCTGCGCGGCGAGCAGGTCCTCGCGCCGATCGTCTACACCAGCGCGCTGAACCTCGGCGAGCTGTTCGGCGGCGCCGTCCGCGAGCGGTTCGGCGAGCCCGGGTGGATCATCTCGCAGGGTCCGCAGGTGCTGCTGGACGCGCAGGTCACCGAGGTGTCGGGCGGGCTGCTGCTCAACTGGGACGTGCGGCGCCCCGCGTTCCCGGACGGCGTCGCCGAGGCGATGTTCGCCGCCTACACCGCCGCGATCACCAGGCTCGGCGCGTCCGGCGCCGACTGGGGCGAGCCGCTCCGCGTCGCCGCGACGCCGGAGCAGCTGCGCGTCCGGGCGGCGCTCAACGCCACCCCGGCGCCGCCTCCCCGCACCCTCACCGAGGGCTTCTTCGACCACGCGCGCCGCACGCCGAGTGCGCCCGCGCTGCACTGGGGCGACGGCGGCACGCTGACCTACGGCGAGCTGGCCGACCGCGCCCTGCGCGTCGCGGCCGGCCTCGCCGCCGGGGGCGTCCGGCCCGGTGACCGCGTGTCGGTCGAGCTGCCGAAGGGCCCCGACCAGGCCGCGGCCGTGCTCGGTGTCCTCGCGGCGGGCGCCGCCTACGTCCCGATCGGGGCCGGGCAGCCCGCCGCGCGCCGCGCGCGGATCCGCGCGGGCGCGGCCGTCGCCGCGTCCATCACCTCGGGCGCGGTTCCGGAGGTCGAGCCCGCGGCGGGGCCGGTCGGGGCGCGTCCCGAGCAGGTCGCCTACGTGCTGTTCACGTCCGGGTCCACGGGCGAGCCGAAGGGCGTCGAGGTGTCGCACGGCGCCGCGATGAACACCATCGGCGACCTCACCGCCCGGTTCGGGCTCGGGCCGGGCGACCGCACGCTCGCGGTCTCGGCGCTCGACTTCGACCTGTCGGTGTTCGACCTGTTCGCGCCGTGGTCGTCGGGCGGGGCGGTGGTCGTCCCGGCCGAGGACGAGCGCCGCGACGCCGCGCGCTGGGCGGAGCTGGCGCGCCGCTGGTCGGTGACGGTGCTCAACTGCGTCCCGTCCGTCCTGGAGATGCTGCTGCGCGCCGGCACCGACCATGCCGGGAGCCTGCGGCTGGTCCTGCTGGGCGGCGACTGGGTGGGCACGCACCTGCCCGGACTGCTGGCGGAGCGCGCGCCCGGCGCCCGGTTCGCCGCGCTCGGCGGCACCACCGAGACCGCGATCCACTCGACCGTGCAGGAGGTGGCGGGCGAGGTCCCGGCCGACTGGCACGCCGTCCCGTACGGGGTGCCGCTGGGCGGCGTCGCGTGCCGGGTCGTGGACGAGGCGGGCCGCGACCGCCCCGACTGGGCGACGGGCGAGCTGTGGATCGGCGGTGCGGGCGTCGCGGACGGCTACACCGGCGACCCCGCCCGCACCGCCGACCGGTTCGTCGTCCACGAGGGCGCCCGCTGGTACCGGACGGGCGACCTGGCCCGCTACCGCCCCGGCGGGACCCTGGAGTTCCTCGGCCGCCGCGACCACCAGGTCAAGGTGCGCGGCTTCCGGATCGAGCTGGGCGAGATCGAGGCCGCGCTGCGCGAGCACCCCGCCGTGACGCGGGCGGTCGCGTTCCTCAACAGGGGGAGCCTGGCCGCGGCGGTCGTGACCGGCGGGGCCGAGCCGGACCGCGAGGCGGTCCTCGCGCGCGCCCGCGACCTGCTCCCCCCGCACATGGTCCCCGAGCTGCTGCTCACGCCGGAGGCCCTCCCGCTCACCGCCAACGGCAAGGTCGACCGCGCGGCCCTCGCCGCGCTGGCCGCCGCCGAGACGGGGGAGGCGGCGCACGTCGAACCGCGCACGCCGCTGGAGAAGGTGTTCGCGCGGATCGTGGCCGAGGTGCTGGGGGCCGAGCGCGTCGGCGCGGACGCCGACTTCTTCGCGCTGGGCGGCGACTCCGTCCTCGCCACCACCGTGGTCGCGCGGCTGCGGGAGGCGCTTGACACGGCGGCGGCGCCCGTCCGCGTCCTGTTCGCCGAGCGGACGGTCGCGCGCGTCTGCCGCCGCCTCACCGAGCTGGAGGAGGCCCCCGGGCGGCTGGAGGCCGTCGCGTCCATCTGGCTGGAGGTCGAGGCGATGACGGAGGCCGAGGTCGAGGCCCGCCTCGCCCCCTGAGCGGTGCCCGTCAGGCGGCGGGCTCGGGATCGGAGCCCGGGGCGAGCGTCGCGGTGCGCAGGCCGGTCAGCGTGAGGGCGAGGGCCAGCGCGAGCGCGGCGCTGACCGTCCCGTAGAGGACGATGGCGGGGCCGGGGGCCAGGTAGCGGCCGAGGACCCCGGCCCCGAGCGCGCCGACCGCGCCGCCGCCGGTCTCCTGCGCCGCCCACAGGGCGTTCACCCGCCCGAGGTGGGAGTCGGGGGTGTGCGACTGGATGAGCCCGTAGCGCAGGATCTCCTCGATCGACGCCACGAACCCGTACCCGAGCAGGATCGCGACGGCGGCGCCCGGATGGCGGGCGAGGCCGAGGCACGCGAGCGCCGCGAAGCCGCTGACCGACGCGACGAGCAGCGCCCGCCCCGGCGCCCGCAGCCCTCCCGCCCACCCGCTGGTCACCGACGCGAGCACCGCCCCGCACGCCGGGGCCGCGTACAGGAGCCCGACCGTGGTGGCGCCGCCGTCCAGGCCGCGCGTCGCGAACGCGGGCATCAGCACCGGGATGCCGCCCGCGACCATGAACAGCAGCCCGAGCAGCATCAGCGACCCCACCACCCGGTGGGACGCGACGAACCGGAACCCGCCGGCGATCGCCTTCAGCGGGTGGCCCGCCGCGTCCTCCCCGCTCGGCTTGAGCACGGGGAGGGAGGTCAGCAGGCCGAGCGTCCCGAACGTGCCGGCGGCGGCCGCCGCGTAGTTCCACCCGACGCCGAACGCCGACACGACGAGCCCGCCGAGCGCCGGGGAGGCCATCGACCCGAGCCGGACGGTCAGCGCGTTCAGCGCGCCCGCCGCGACGAGCTTGTCGGGCGCGACCAGCGCGGGCGTCGCCGCGAGCAGCGCCGTGACGCTGACGCCGGTCGCGAGCCCGTCCCACGCCGCGAGGACGTACAGCGCCGCCGCCGACGGCGACGGCAGGAACGCGTTGAGGGTCAGCAGCGCGAACCCGACCCCCGCCGCCGCCCGCGCGCGCAGCATCAGCCGCCGCCGGTCGTGCCGGTCGGCGAGCACCCCGCCCCACAGGAACCCGGCCAGCAGCGCGGCGCCCTCGGCCGCCGACACCGCGCCGACGTGTACGGTCGAGCCGGTCAGGTCGTAGACCTGCACGGGCACCGCCACCATCAGCATCCCGATCCCGAACACCGAGACCGTGCGGGCGATGAACACGTTCCGGAAGGGCCTGCTGTCGCGCAGCGGGCCGATGTCCATCGCAAGGCGCCTGAGCATCGTCGGGGTTCTCCTCCGCCGGGGGGATAGCTAAGGTAAGCCTAGCCTTAGTTGGTCTTGAGAAAGAGGACGAACCGGTGCAGCGAACGCTGATGAACGGCAAGATCCACCGCGCGACCGTCACGCAGGCGGACCTGCACTACGTGGGCTCGCTCACGATCGACGCCGACCTGATGGAGGCGGCCGACATCGTGGAGGGCGAGCAGGTCCACGTGGTCGACATCACCAACGGCTCGCGCCTGGTCACCTACGCCATCACGGGGGAGGCGGGCAGCGGCGTCATCGGCGTCAACGGCGCGGCGGCCCACCTGGTGGCCCCCGGCGACCTCGTGATCATCATCACCTACGCCGCGCTCGACGAGGCGGAGCGCCGCGAGCACACCCCCCGAGTCGTCCACGTGGACGGCGCCAACCGCGTCGTCGCGCTCGGCTCCGACCCGGCCGAGCCCGTGCCGGGCGCAGCCGCCCAGACGGCGGGGCGGTGACCGTGGACGGCTTCACCCCCTGGCCGCCCGACCTGGAGGCCCGCTACACGGCCGAGGGCTACTGGGGCGACCGCGTCCTCGGCGACGTCCTGCGCGGCGCCCCCGAGCGCCCGGCGCTGGTCGCCGGTGACGAGCGCCTCACCTACGCCGACCTGGACCTGCGCGCCGCGCGCACCGCGGCGGGGTTCCTGCGGCTCGGCCTCGGCCGCGGCGACCGCGTCGTCGTGCAGCTCCCGAACACGGCGGGCTTCGTCGTGGCGTTCCTCGCGCTGGTGCGGATCGGCGCGGTGCCCGTCCTCGCGCTGCCCGCGCACCGCGCGAGCGAGATCGGCTACCTGTGCGAGCTGTCGGAGGCGCGCGGCTACGTCTGCGGCGACACCGACGGCGACTTCGACTACCGGGAGATGGCCCGCGGCCTGCCGGTCGAGCACGTCGTCGTGGACGGCGAGGCGCAGGAGTTCACCGCCCTGTCCGCCGTCGACGCCGACCCGGTCGAGGCGGAGCGTCCCGACCCGTCCGACGTCGGGGTCTTCCTGCTGTCGGGCGGGACGACCGGGCTGCCGAAGCTGATCCCCCGCACGCACCGCGACTACGTCTACAACCTGGAGGCGAGCGCCGAGGTCTGCGGCTTCACCGAGGAGACCGTCTACCTCGTCGTGCTGCCCGCCGCGCACAACTTCGCGCTCGCCTGCCCCGGCGTCCTCGGCGTGTTCGCGACCGGCGGGACGGTCGTGCTGGCGCCGTCCGGGTCGCCCGACGACGCGTTCCCCCTCATCGAGCGCGAGCGCGCCACCGTCTGCGCGGTCGTCCCGCCGATCGCGCTGCTGTGGCTGGACGCGGCGAGCTGGTCGGGTGAGGACCTGTCGTCGCTGGAGCTGCTCCAGGTCGGCGGCGCGAAGTTCGCCGCCGAGCGCGCCGCCGAGGTGCCCGGCGACCTCGGCTGCCGGGTGCAGCAGGTCTTCGGGATGGCCGAGGGCCTGCTCAACTACACGCGCCTGGACGACTCCCGCGACCTGGTCGAGCACACCCAGGGCCGCCCGCTCTCGCCCGCCGACGAGATCCGCGTCGTGGACGAGGACGGCGAGCCCGTCGCCCCCGGCGAGGTCGGCGAGCTGCTCACCCGGGGCCCCTACACGCTGCGCGGCTACTACCGGGCGCCCGAGCACAACGCGCGCTCGTTCACCCCGGACGGCTTCTACCGCACCGGCGACCTCGTCCGCGTGCTGCCGACCGGGCACCTGGTCGTCGAGGGCCGCGCGAAGGACCAGATCAACCGGGGCGGCGACAAGATCTCCGCCGAGGAGCTGGAGGGCCATCTGCTCGCCCACCCCGCCGTGCACGACGCCGCCGTGGTCGGCGTCCCCGACGCGATGATGGGCGAGCGGACGTGCGCGTTCCTGGTCGTCCGCGAGAAGGAGCCCACGCTCCGCGAGCTGAAGGACTTCCTGCGCGCCCGCGGTGTCGCCGCCTACAAGTACCCCGACCGCGTCGAGACCGTCGAGACCTTCCCGCGCACCCCCGTGGGGAAGGTCAGCAAGAAGGCCCTGGCGGCCCGCCTGTCCTGAGCCGTTCCCGGCGTGCCGCCCCGCGCCGGGCGGCACGCCGGGAGGCGGCGGTCAGGGGAGGGGGACGACGTGCGGGGCGATGCTGGAGAGCTTCTCGCAGGTCTCCTCGTACTCGCGGTCGGGGGTCGAGCCGAGGACGATCCCGGCGCCCGCGCGCAGCCAGGCGCGGCCGTCCTCGTTGTAGAGGGCGCGCAGCACGAGCGCGGAGTCGAGCGCGCCGTCGTGGGAGAGGGCGAGGACGGCGCCCGCGTACAGGCCGCGCGGCTCGTCCAGGCGGGTGATGGCCTCGATCGCCTCGGGCTTGGGGATGCCGGACGCGGTCACGCCGGGGAACAGGGCGGTCAGCGCGTCCCAGGCGGAGCGTCCGGGGGCGAGCGTGCCGCTGACGCTGGAGCCGAGGTGCTGGACGCTGCCGCGCTCCTTCACGGTCATGAACCCGGTGACGTGGACGCTGCCCGGTTCGCACACCCGGCTCAGCTCGTCCTGCGAGGTGCGGACCGACACCGCGTGCTCGAAGATCTCCTTGGGGTCGGTCTCCAGCTCGCGGCGCGTCCGCTCGTCGGCGTCGTGCCCCGCGCCGAACGCGCGCGTCCCGGCGAGCGGCTGGGTCATGACGCGCCCGGCGGCGTCCACGCTGGCGAGGACCTCGGGGCTGAACCCGGTGGCCTGGAAGCCGCCGAGGTCGAGCAGGAACGACCGCGCCGGGGTGTTGGCCCCGCGTCCGCGCACGTACGTGGAGACGACGTCCACGGGGAACGGCACGTCGAGGCGCCGGGAGACGATGACCTTCTGGTAGCGGCCCGCCTCGATGTCGGCGACGGCCTCCGCCACGCGGGGCTTGTAGGCCCCGGCGCCCACCCGGACGTCGACCGGGGACGGCGCGCCCGGCGGCGGGCCCTCGGCCCCGGCGAGGAGCTTGGCGATCTGCTCCGCCTCGGCGGGGTCGGACGCGGTCACCCGGGCCCGGCCGCCCTCGACCCGCACCTCGGCGCGCGGCACGACCAGGTGCGCCAGCCGCCCGGACGGGCGGGACGCGGCGAACTCGAACGCGATCCAGCCGTAGGCGTTCCACGCGGGCAGCGGGGCGGCGGCGAACGCCTCCCGCAGCGCGTCCGCCGGGTGGCCCGACCACGGCCTGCTCCCCGCGGGCACTCCCGGCCAGCGGGTGCGGACCGTCCCGGCGTCGAGGACGACCTCGCCCAGCGTCCCGCCCGCGAAGGTGTAGGAGTCCGGGCGCTCGTAGACGACGTAGTCGTCGAACAACCCGGAGCCGGCCAGCCGGGCCATGAGGGAGAGGGGCTCGGCGGTGTGCTCGACCACCCGCTCCGTGAGTTTCTGGTCGGTGTGCGCACCGTCGGTGTGCGGACGGATGGACAAGGCGGCCACTCCCTTTGTTCCGAGCCGAATCTCCAAACTTAGGTAAGGCTAACCTTGCAGGATTTTTATAGGCAAGGCTAACCTAACCCGCGGTGGTGAACCCGACAACGAAAGAGTTGAGCGTGCGGGATCAGACGACGGCGGTACGGCGGCGCGAACTGATGCGGCGGATGATGGCGGAGGCCGGGCTCGGCTCCGACTCCACCCGGCTCGCCCCCCGGGGATCGGACGGCCCCGCGCCGCTCTCGCACGCGCAGCAGAGCATGTGGCTGCACCACCGGGCGTTCCCGGCGAGCCCCGCCTACAACGTCTGCCTGCTCGTCCGGATGTCGGGCCCGCTCGACGCCGCCGCGCTGCGCGCGGCCCTGCGCGGCCTGATCCGGCGGCACGCGATCCTCCGCACCACCTATGCCGAGGATGACTCCGGCCCGGTGCAGATCGTCGGCGGCGACGACGCGCTCGACCTCGCCCCGATCCCGTGCGCGGACGCCGACGCGCGCGCGGCCGAGCTGGCGGCGCTGCCGTTCGACCTGCGCCGCGACCGGCCGGTCCGGCTGGAGCTGCTGCGGCTCGGCGAGGACGAGCACGCGCTGGTCCTCGTCGTGCACCACATCGCCTGGGACGGCATGACGTGGGGCTCGCTGTCGCGCGACCTGTCCGCGCTGTACCGGGCGGCGGTGGCGGGCGGGCCGGACGGCCTGCCCGCGCTGGACGTCCAGTACGCCGACTTCGCCGCGTGGGAGCAGGAGCGCCCCGAGAGCGAGGACGACCTGGCCTACTGGCGCGAGCGGCTCGACCCGCCGCCCGCGCCGCTGGACCTGCCCGCCGACCGGCCGCGCGGCGCCGCCGCGTCCGAGCGGGGCGGGCGCCGCGCGCGCCGGTTCGGCGACGCGGTCACCGCGGGCATGCGGCGGCTCGCGGCGGAGGAGAATCTCACCCCGTACACGGTGATGCTCGCCGCCTACGCCGTCCTGCTGCACCGCTACACCGGAGCCGAGGACGTGGCGGTCGGGTCGGCGGTGATGAACCGGGAGCACGCCGGGACCGAGCGGCTCGTCGGCAACTTCGGCAACACGCTGGTGCTGCGGACCGACCTGTCCGGCGCGCCGACGTTCCGCGAGGCGCTGCGCCGCGCCGGCCGGACGTGCGCCGAGGGCTTCGCGCACCAGACGCTGCCCTACGACCGCATCGTGCGGGAGCTGCGCCCCGCGCGCGGGCGGGGCCGGGCGGCGTTCTTCGACACGATGCTGCTGTTCCTCGCCCAGGAGATCGGCGAGCTGGACCTGCCCGGCGTCACGTCGAGCTGGACGCACGTCCACAACGGCACGACGCACTTCGACCTGTCGCTGGAGGCGTTCGTCCGGGCCGAGGGCATGACGGTCGAGGCGACGTTCCGGCGCGAGCTGTTCGACGACGACCGGATCGACGCGCTGCTCGGCCACCTGGAGACGCTGCTCGCCGCCGCGCTGGCGGACCCCGACCGCCCGATCGGCGCGCTGGAGCTGATGGGCCCGGACGAGCGCGCGCTCGTCGAGGCGGCCAACGCCACGCGGCGGGACGCGCCCGACACGACCGTGGTCGCGCTGTTCGAGGAGCAGGCCGCGCGGACGCCGCACCTGACGGCCGTCGAGTCGGAGGCGGGCCCGCTCACCTACGCGGAGCTGGACCGGCGCTCGTCCGCGCTGGCCGCCGCGCTGCGCGGACGCGGCGCGGGCCGCGACACCGTCGTCGCGCTGGCCCTGCCGCGCACGCCCGACCTGCTCGTCGCGCTGCTCGGCGTGCTGAAGGCGGGCGCCGCCTACCTCCCGCTCGACCTGGACCACCCGAGGGACCGCCTCGCCTACATGCTGGGCGACGCGCGCCCCCGCTGCGCCCTCGTCACCCCCGAGACCCTCGGGCTGCTCCCGGACGGCACGGAGACCCTCGTCCTCGACGAGGTTCCGGACGACCCGGAACCGTCCACGCCGGTACACGCCGACGACCTCGCCTACGTCATCTACACCTCGGGCTCGACCGGTCGCCCGAAGGGCGTGGCGGTCCCGCACGGCGCGCTCGCGAACTTCCTGCTGACCACCCGCGACCGGCTCGGCCTCACCCCCGCCGACCGGCTCGTCGCGGTCACGACGATCGCGTTCGACATCGCCGCGCTGGAGCTGTACGGGCCGCTGCTGGCGGGGGCGACCGTCGTGCTCGCGTCCCGCGACGCGGTCCGCGACCCGAACGCGTTGACGGCGCTGCTGAAGGACGCGACGATCGTGCAGGGCACGCCGTCGCTGCTCGGCACCCTCGCCCCGGAGGCGTTCACGGGGCTGCGGGTGCTGGTGGGCGGCGAGGCGCTCCCGGCGGAACTCGCGGGGACGCTGGAGCGGGCCGCGCACGCGACGAACATGTACGGGCCGACCGAGGCGACGGTCTGGGCGACCGCCGCCGACCTGCCCGCCGCGGGCATCGGGCGGCCGTTCTGGAACACCCGCGCCCACGTGCTGGACGCGGCGCTCCGCCCCGTCCCCCCGGGCGTCCCGGGCGAGCTGTACCTGGCGGGTTCGCAGCTCGCCCGGGGTTACGCCGGGCGGCCCGGCCTCACGTCGGAGCGGTTCGTCGCCGACCCGGCCGGGCCGCCCGGAGCCCGGATGTACCGGACCGGCGACCTCGCGCGGTGGAACCGGGACGGGACCCTCGACCACCTCGGCCGCACCGACGACCAGGTGAAGATCCGGGGGTTCCGGATCGAGCCGGCGGAGGCCCAGGCGGTGCTCGCGGCGCTGCCGGGCGTCGCGCGGGCGGCGGTCGTGGTCCGCGAGGACCGGCCGGGCGAGCCGAGGCTCGTCGGCTACTACGTGCCGGAGGGGGAGCCGGGCGACCTGCGCGGCGCGCTCGCCGCGGCGCTGCCCGAGTACATGGTGCCGTCCGCGCTCGTCCCGCTGGACGCGCTGCCCAGGACGGTGAACGGCAAGCTCGACCGCGCCGCGCTGCCCGCCCCCGAGGACGCGGCCGCCGCCGGGCCGGAGGGCCGCGCGCCCCGCGACGCCCGCGAGGCCGCGCTGTGCGCGATCTTCGCCGAGCTGCTCGGCCGCGACCGGGTCGGCGTCGACGACGACTTCTTCGCCCTCGGCGGGCACTCGCTGCTGGCCACCCGCGTCGCGGCGAAGGCCCGCGCCGCGCTCGGCGCGACGCTGTCGATCGCCGACGTCTTCGAGGCGCCCACGGTCGCCCTGCTCGCGCCGAGGCTGGTCGCGGGCGGCGGCTCGCGCGTGCGCGACGTCGAACGGCCGGAGGGCGACGTCCCCGCCTCGGCGGCGCAGCGGGGCCTGTGGCTGGAGGAGCGGCTGCGCGGCCCGTCCCCCTCCTACGCGCTGCCGCTCGGCCTGCGCCTGACCGGGCCGGTGGACGCGGCGGCCCTGCGCGCGGCGTTCGGCGACGTCGTCGCGCGGCACGAGGCGCTGCGCACGCTGCTGGTGGAGGGGCCCGACGGGCTGCCCGTCCAGCGGATCCTCGCCGCCGACACCCCCGCCCCCTTCACCGTCGTCGACGCGCGCGGCGGGGACGCGGCCCGGCGGGAGCGCGAGGCGGCGTCCCACGTCTTCGACATCGGCGCCGACCTGCCCGTCCGGGCCACGCTGATCCGCGCCGGGGACGAGGAGTGGTCGCTGGTCCTGCTGCTGCACCACGCCGCCGCCGACGAGTGGTCGTTCACGCCGCTGCTCGCCGACCTCGCCCGCGCCTACGCCGCCCGCCGCGAGGGCCGCGCGCCCGGGTGGGAGCCGCTGCCCGTCCAGTACGCCGACTACGCGGCCTGGCAGCGCGGCGCCGGCACCGGGGACCAGCTCGCCTACTGGGAGGACGCCCTCGCGGGGCTGCCCGGCGAGACGGTCCTGCCGGTCGACCGGCCGCGCCCGGCCGAGGCGAGCCACCGGGGCGGGCTCGTGCCGTTCCGGCTGCCCGCCGCCGGGGCGCGCGGGCTGGCCCGCGACACCGGGACCAGCGTGTTCATGGTCCTGCACGCGGCCGTCGCGGCGCTGCTCCAGCGGTCGGGCGCGGGCGAGGACATCGCGCTGGGCTCGCCGATCGCCGGGCGCGCCGACGAGGACCTGTCCGGCCTGGTCGGCGTGTTCGTCAACCCGCTCGTGCTGCGCGCCGACCTGTCGGGCGACCCGACGTTCGCCGAGCTGCTGGAGCGGGTGCGCGCCGCCGACCTCGCCGCGTTCTCCCACGCCGACGTGCCGTTCGGGCGGGTGGTGGAGCGGCTGGCGCCCGAGCGGTCGCTGGCCCGCGGCCCGCTGTTCCAGGTGATGGTCGTCCACCAGCGGCTGGAGGACGTGCGGCTCGCGCTGCCGGGCGTGCGCGCCGAGCCGTTCCTGCCCGAGACCGGCGGCGTGAAGTTCGACCTCGACCTGTACTTCGCCGAGGGCGGCGACGAGGTCGAGGGCTTCGCCGCCTACGCGGAGGACCTGTTCGACCGGGGCACGGTCGAGGGCCTGCTGGACGGCCTGACCACGCTGCTGGAGCAGGTCACGGCGGACCCCGGGCGGAGGCTGTCGTCGCTCGGCGCCCCCGTCGCGCACCCCGACACCGCCCGCGAGCTCCCCGCCGCGACCGCCGCCGCGCTCGTCGAGGCGCAGGCCGCCCGCACCCCGGACGCGACGGCCCTCGTCTTCGGCGGCACCACCCTCACCTACGCCGAGCTGGACGCCCGCGCCGAGGCCCTCGCCGACCGGCTCGCCGCCGCCGGGGCGGGCCCGGAGCGGGTCGTCGCGATCGCCCTGCCGCGCTCGGACGCGTTCGCGGTGGCGCTGCTCGCCGTGCTCAAGACCGGCGCCGCCTACCTGCCGCTCGACCTGGCCTACCCGCCCGCCCGGATCGAGGCGATGCTGGCGGCGGTCCGCCCGCTGCTCGTGCTCGGGCGGGACGAGCCGCCCCGGGACGCGCCGCGCCGCGTCCGCCCCGCGATCCTGCCCGGCCACCTCGCCTACGTCGTGTTCACCTCCGGCTCGACCGGGACGCCGAAGGCCGTCGCGGGCACCCAGCGCGCGCTGGCCAACCGGCTCGCCTGGGGCACCGGCCTGGCCGCGCCGGGCGTCCGCGTCGCCAAGAGCTCGCCCGCGTTCATCGACGGCACCACCGAGCTGCTCGGCGGCCTGGTCGCCGGGGACACCGTCGCCGTCGCCGACGACGCCACCGCGACCGACGCGGTCGCGCTCGCCGGGTTCGTCGAGCGGCACGGCGCCGCGACGGTCACGCTCGTGCCGAGCCTGCTGGCCGCGCTCGCCGAGAACGGGGCGCCCGCGTCCGTCACCACCTGGATCAGCAGCGGCGAGGCGCTGCCGCCCGCGCTCGCCGCCCGCGTCCCCGGCCGGGTCGTGGACCTGTACGGATGCTCGGAGGCGGCGGGCGACAGCCTCGCCGCCCCGCCCGGCGGCGGGGGCCTGGCCCCCATCGCCAACACCCGCGCCCACGTCCTGGACGCGGCGCTCCGCGAGGTCCCCGTCGGGGAGCTGTACCTCGCGGGCGACGGCCTCGCGCGCGGCTACCTCGCCGACCCCGCCCGCACCGCCGAGCGCTTCGTCGCGGACCCGTTCGGCCCGCCCGGCTCCCGCCTCTACCGCACCGGCGACCGTGTCCGGCGGCTCCCCGACGGGACCCTGCGCTTCCTCGGCCGCGCCGACGACCAGATCAAGCTGCGCGGGTTCCGGATCGAGCCGGGCGAGGTCGAGGCCGCGCTCGCCGCGCGGCCCGGCGTCCGCCGCGCCGCCGTCACCGCGCACGGCTCGCGCCTGGTCGGCTACGTCGTCGGCGACGCCGACCCCGAGGAGCTGCTGGACGGGCTGCGCGCGACGCTCCCCGGCCACCTCGTCCCGGCCGACCTGGTGGTCCTGGACGAGCTGCCGCTCACCCCGAGCGGCAAGACCGACCGGCGCGCCCTGCCCGACCCGGGGCGTCCCGCCGCCGGGCGCCCGCCCGCCACCGAGACCGAGCGCGTCCTCGCGCGGCTCGCCGCCGCCGTCCTGGAACGTCCCGACGTGGGCGCCGACGACGACTTCTTCCGCGCGGGCGGCGACAGCATCAGCGCCGCGCTGCTGGTCGCCCGCGCCCGCCGCGCCGGGGTGGCCTTCACCGTCCGCGACGTGTTCCGGCTGCGGACGGTCGAGGCCCTCGCCCGCGCCGCCGCGCCGCCGCCCCCGGCCCTCGCCCCGGCTCCGGAGGACGCGACCGGTGAGCTGCCCCTCTCCCCGCTCCAGGAAGGGCTCCTGTTCCACCTGATGCTCGCGGGCGAGGGGCGCGACATCTACGTGCAGCAGGCCGTGGTGACGCTGTCGGGGCCCGTCGACCCCGAGCGGATGCGGGACGCGGCGCGCGCCGTCCTGGAGAAGTACCCCAACCTGCGCGCCGGGTTCCGGACCGACGGCGACCGCGCCGTCCAGTTCGTCCCCGACTCCTTCGAGGTGCCCTGGACCTACGCCGAGGTCGCCCGGGACGGGCTCGACGCGTTCGCCGACGCCCAGCGGGCCGAGCCGTTCGACCCGGGCGCGCCGCCGCTGCTGCGCTTCGCGCTGGCGAGGGTCGGCGCGGACGACCACCGCCTCGTCCTGACCTCCGAGCTGATCCTGCTGGACGGCTGGTCGGGCGGCCTGCTGGTCACCTCGCTGCTGGAGGGCTACACCGACGCCGCCGCCGAGGCGGCCCGCCCCGTCGCGCCGTTCCGCGCGTTCCTGGACTGGGTGAACGGCCGCGACCGCGACGCCGCCGTGGACGCCTGGCGGCGGGCGCTCGCCGGCTTCGACGAGCCCGCGCTGGTCCGTCCCGCCCTCGCCGGGGCGCCCGCCGACCTCGCCGCCGCCGGGGAGACGCGCCGCGTGCTGCCCGCCGGGCTCGCCGGACGGCTCGACGCGGTCGCCCGCGAGCGCGGCGTCACGCCCGGCACGCTGTTCGAGACGGCGTGGGGCCTGGTCCTGATGGGCCTGACCGGACGCGACGACGTGGTGTTCGGCGCCTCGGTGTCGGGCCGCCACCCCGACGTGGACGGCGTCGAGTCCATGGTCGGGCTGCTGTTCAACACCATCCCCGTGCGGGTGCAGGCCGGGCCCGCCGACCCGGCGTCGGCCGTGCTGGAGCGCGTCCAGGCGGCCCGGTCCGAGCTGTTCGACCACGCGCACGTCGCGCTCGCCGACGTGCAGCGCGCGACCGGCCTCGGCACCCTGTTCGACACGCTGTTCGTCTTCCAGAACTTCCCCGGCATGCCGACCGGGCGCGGCTTCGGCCCCGGCGGGGACCTGCGCGTCCTCGGCCGGGAGGTCCGCGACGCCACCCACTACCCGCTCACGGTGGTCGTCGAGCCGGGGGCCGGGCTCCGCGTCATGTACCGGGGCGACGCGTTCACCGCGGCCGAGGCCGAGCGGGTCACCGACCGGTACGTCCGCGTGCTGGAGACGCTCGCCGAGGCGCCGGAGACGCCGTGCCACGGCCTCGACCTGCTCGTCCCGGCCGAGCACGACCGGCTGCGGCGCGACTGGGACGAGGCGCGGCACGCCGTCCCCGAGCTGACCGTGGCCGAGCTGCTCGCCGAGCGCGCGGCCGAGCGCCCGGACGCGCTCGCGCTGGTGTCGCAGCCGGACGTCCGGCTCACCTACGGGGAGCTGAACGCCGAGGTCAACCGGCTCGCGCGGCTGCTGATCGCGCACGGCGCCGGGCCCGAGCGGGTCGTGGCGCTGGCGCTGCCCCGTTCCGCGCGGATGGTCGTGGCGCTGTTCGCCGTGCTGCGGACCGGTGCCGCCTACCTGCCGCTCGAACTCGACTACCCGGCCGACCGGCTCGACTTCATGCTCGCCGACGCCGCGCCCGTCTGCCTGGTCTCGCACCGCGACATCGCGGCGGGCCTCGCCCACTCCGGCGCCACGATCGCGCTGGACGACCCGGAGACCGCGCGGGCCCTCGCCGAGCTGCCCGGCGGGGACCTCGCACCCGACGAGCCGAACGGGTTCGCGCCCGGCACTCCGGGACGCCTCGACCACCCCGCCTACGTCATCTACACCTCCGGCTCGACGGGGCGGCCCAAGGGCGTGGTGACGCCGTACCGCGGGCTGACGAACATGCAGTTCAACCACCGCGCGAACATCTTCGACCCGGTCGTGGCGGCCGCCGGGCGCGGGCTGCGCATCGCCCACACCGTCTCGTTCTCCTTCGACATGTCGTGGGAGGAGCTGCTGTGGCTGATCGAGGGCCACGAGGTGCACGTCTGCGACGAGGACCTGCGCCGCGACGCCGAGGCGCTGACCGCCTACCTGCGCCGCCACGAGGTCGACGTCATCAACGTCACGCCGACCTACGCCCAGCAGCTCCTCGACGAGGGCCTGCTGGACGGCGGGCACCGGCCCCCGCTGGTGCTGCTCGGCGGCGAGGCCGTGCCCGCGTCGGTGTGGGACCGGCTCGCGCGCGCCGACGGCGTCCTCGGCTACAACCTGTACGGACCGACCGAGTACACGATCAACACGCTCGGCGGCGGCACCGCCGACAGCGCCACCCCGACGGTCGGCAAGCCGATCTGGAACACGCGCGGCTACGTCCTGGACGGCTGGCTGCGCCCCGTCCCGCCGGGCGCGCCCGGCGAGCTGTACATCGCGGGGGACGGGCTCGCGCGCGGCTACCTCGGCCGTCCGGGCCTGACCGCCGAGCGGTTCGTCGCCGACCCGTTCGCGCCGGAACCGGCGGGCGGCCGCATGTACCGGACGGGCGACCTCGTCCGCGTCCGCGCGGACGGCAACATCGACTTCCTCGGCCGCACCGACGACCAGGTGAAGATCCGCGGCTACCGCGTCGAGCTGGAGGAGGTCGAGAGCGCGCTCGCGGCCGAGCCCGGGGTGGGACAGGCGGCGGTCGTCGCCGTCGACACCGAGGTCGCGGGCGTGAAGCGGCTGGTCGGCTACGTCGTCCCGGACGGGGCGCGCGAGGGCGCGGCGGGGGAGCAGCTCGCCGAGTGGCGGCAGATCTACGACGCCGAGTACACCGAGATCGGCACCGTCGTGCACACCGAGGAGTTCGCGGGCTGGGACAGCAGCTACGACGGCGCCCCCATCCCGCTCGACGACATGCGCGAATGGCGGGAGACGACCGTCGAGCGCATCCGCGCGCTGCACCCGGAGCGCGGCCCCGGCCGCGTGCTGGAGATCGGCGTCGGCGCCGGGCTGATCCTGACCCGGATCGCGCCCGAGGCCGAGGAGTACTGGGGCACCGACTTCTCCGAGCCGGTCATCGGCAAGCTGCGCCGCGACCTCGGCCCGGACTCGCCCGTCCGGCTCAGCGCGCAGCCCGCGCACGACACCGGCGGCCTGCCGCGCGGCCACTTCGACACCGTCGTGGTCAACTCGGTCGCGCAGTACTTCCCCGGCCCCGGCTACCTGGAGGACGTGGTCGCGAAGGCGCTGGAGCTGCTCGCGCCGGGCGGCGCGCTGTTCCTCGGCGACGTCCGCGACCTGCGCTCGGTCCACTGCCTGCACGCCGCGATCCAGCTCGGACGCGGCGGCGGCGACCTCGCGGCGGTCGACCGGGCCGTCCGGATGGAGAAGGAGCTGCTGCTCGACCCGGCGTTCTTCACCGCCCTGGAGGGGCCCGCCCGGGTGGACGTCCTCACCAAGCGCGGAACGCGCCACAACGAGCTGACCAGGCACCGCTACGACGTCGTGCTGTGGAGGTCGGCGCCGCCCGCGCCGGACACGCCCGCCGTCGAGTGGACCGGCCTGGACGACCTGCGCCACCGTCCGCCCGGCCCGCTCAGGGTCCGCGGGATCCCCGACCCCCGGCTGTCGGGCGAGGTCGCCGCGCTGGAGGCGCTGCGCGGCGGCGCGTCCCCGGACGAGGCGCGCGCGATCCTCGCCGCCCCGCCGGACGGAGTCGAACCCGAGACCCTCCACGAACTCGACCCGGGCGTGGTGCTCACCCCGTCCGACCGGATCGGCCGGTACGACGCGGTCTTCGGCGGCGGCGCCGCGAGCCCGGTCGCGGACCCGGGCCGCCCGCCCGCGTCCTACGCCAACGACCCGGTCGCGGCCCGCGACCACGGCACGCTGGCGGCGCGGGTCCGGGAGGCGCTGAAGGCGCGGCTGCCCGGCTACATGGTGCCGAGCGCGGTCATGACGCTGGACGCGCTGCCGCTGACCGTCAACGGCAAGCTCGACCGGCGCGCGCTGCCCGCCCCCGGCCGGGACGGCCCGCGCCGCGAGGGGCGGCCCCCCCGCACGCCCGTCGAGCGGCTGCTGTGCACGCTGTTCGCCGAGGTGCTGGACGCGCCCGGCGCCGGGATCGACGACGGCTTCTTCGACCTCGGCGGCCACTCGCTGCTCGCCACCCGGCTCGTCGGGCGGGCCCGCGCCGTGCTCGGCGCCGAGCTGTCGATCCGCGACCTGTTCGAGGCGCCCACGGTCGCCGAGCTGGCGGCACGCCTGCACGACCGCGCGGGAGAGAGCACCGCGCCGCGCCCCGTGCTCGCGCCGCGCGAGCGCCCCGAACAGGTCCCGCTGTCGTTCGCGCAGCGCCGCCTCTGGCTGCTCGACCAGCTCCTGCGCGAGGACGACGGGCCGCGCGGCGCCTACCACCTGCCGCTCGCGGTGCGGCTGCGCGGCGACCTGCACCGCGCCGCGCTGGAGGCCGCGCTCGCCGACGTCACGGCCCGGCACGAGAGCCTCCGCACGGTCTTCGCCGAGCACGACGGCGTGCCTTACCAGCGGATCCTGCCGCCGGAGGAGGCGCGCCCCGTCCTGGAGGTCGCGGCGGGCACGCCGGAGGAGTTCATCGCGCGGCCGTTCGACCTCGCCGCCGACCCGCCGCTGCGCGTCGCGGTGTTCCCCGAGGGCGACCGCGAGCACCTGCTCCTCGCGGTCTTCCACCACATCGCGTTCGACGAGTGGTCGTTCGGGCCGTTCGCCCGCGACGTCGCCGCCGCCTACGCCGCCCGGCTGGAGGGGAGGGCGCCCGATCTCGCGCCGCCGCCCGTCCAGTACGCCGACCACGCGCTGTGGCAGCGGGAGCTGCTCGGCGACCCGCTCGACCCGGGCAGCGTCCACGCCCGCCAGCTCGGCCACTGGGCGCGCGCGCTCGCCGGGATCCCCGAGGAGATCCCGCTGCCGGTCGACCGGCCCCGCCCCGGGACGGTCGGCCAGCACGGCGCCACCCACGCGGCCGTGCTGCCGCCCGGCCTCACCGCGCGGCTGCGCGGGGTCGCCCGCGACGCGGGCGCCAGCATGTTCATGCTGTGCCAGGCGGCCGTCGCCGCGCTGCTGCACCGCACGGGAGCGGGCGAGGACATCCCGCTCGGCAGCCCCGTCGCCGGACGGACCGAGGAGGCCGCCGGCGGGCTCGTCGGGTTCTTCGTCAACACGATCGTGCTGCGCGCCGACGTGTCCGGCGCGCCGACCTTCGCCGAGCTGCTCGGCCGCGTCCGCGAGAGCGCGCTGGAGGGCCTCGCCCACCAGGACCTGCCGTTCGAGGCGCTGGTCGAGGCGCTGCGCCCGCGCCGGGTGCCCGGCCGTAACCCGCTGTTCCAGGTGATGGTCGGCTACGAGAACCAGGGCGCCGGCGACGTCGTCTTCCCCGGCCTGGAGCAGCGCGAGGCGCTGTTCGGGCCGGGCGCCGCGAAGTTCGACCTCGATTTCATCTTCCGCGAGGACGCGGCGTCCGGCGACCTGCGCCTGCTCGTCGACTACTCCGCCGACCTGTTCGACGCCGGCACGGTCGCCGCGCTGGCCGCCGGGCTCGTCGCGGTGCTGGAGGCCGCCGCCGCCGACCCGGGCGTGCCGGTCGCCGCGCTGCCCTCCGCCGGGGCCGCGCGCGCCGTGACCGCCGAACGCGTCTCCGCGCCGCGTTCCGGGGTGTCCCGCGCAGCCGCGTCCGGCGGCGACCTGGAGGCGGCGCTGTGCCGGATCTTCGCCGAGGAGCTGGGCGTTCCCGAGGCCGGGCCCGACGACGACTTCTTCGACCTCGGCGGGCACTCGCTGCTCGCCATGAGGCTGGTGCGGCGGATCAGGCGGGAGCCCGGGTGCGCGGGGCTGAAGGTCGCGGCGCTGATGTCCGCGCCGACGGTCGCCGGGCTGCTCGCGCACCTGGAGGGCGGGCGGGGGGAGTGAGAGTCCTCATACGGCCTGACCTCTTGTGGAGTTAGGTGAGCCTAACCTAATGTCTCTGCTCGGAACCCCCGGCACAACCTGGAAGGACACCGGTCCTCTATGCGCACAACGATGCGGCGTCTGGCCGCCGCCACCGGCGCCCTCGCCCTGAGCCTCGGCCTGGCCACCGCGTGCGGCGACGACGACGAACCCGCGGGCGCCGCGTCCGGCGGCGCGGCCGGGGCCTTCCCCGTCACCGTCGCGCACAAGCTCGGCTCCACCAAGGTCGAGGGCCCCGCGAAGCGGATCGTCGCGCTCGGCGAGGTGGACCAGGACGCGCTGCTCGCGCTCGGCGTCCAGCCCGTCGGGATGACCGAGCTGAGCGGCGTCCAGCCGGACGGGCTCGCCCCCTGGAGCGCGCCGAAGGTCACCGGCTCCAAGCCGAAGCTGCTGAAGGCCGGGGAGGCCGGCTTCAACCTGGAGGAGATCGCCGCGCTGCGGCCCGACCTCATCCTCGCCGCCGGGGACTTCACCATCGACCGCGAGTACGGCAAGCTCTCCAAGCTCGCCCCGACCCTCGCCTACCAGACCGGCCCCGCCGAGGACACCTGGCAGCAGATCACCCGGCAGGTCGCCAAGGCCGTCGGACGTCCCGCCGAGGGCGAGGCGCTGGTGCGCTCGGCCGAGGCGAAGGTCGCCTCGGTGGGCACCGCGCACCCGGAGCTGAAGGGCAAGGGCTTCGCGCTGACCAGCATGTTCCCCTCCGGGAACATCGGCGTGATGAAGTCACCGAACGACACCAGCGTCAAGCTGCTGGAGCAGTTCGGGATGGTGCTGCCCGAGCCGCTGAGCAAGCTGCCGGGGCAGGGCTTCGCCGCCGAGCTCAGCATGGAGAAGGTGTCGGTGCTGAACGTGGACGTCCTGCTCAGCCACTACAACGACGACCCCGCGACGCAGCGGAAGGTCGAGGGCAACAAGCTGTTCGCCCAGCTGCCCGTGGTCAGGCGCGGCTCCTACGTCCCGCTCGACCTGAAGTCGTTCTGGCCGCTGCGCACGCCGACCCCGCTCGCCGTCCCCTACATCGTCGACCAGATCGTCCCGAGGATCGCCAAGGCCGCGAGCGCCGCCAAGCCCGCCTGACCGGCCCGCCTGACCCCGCCTCACCCCCGCCCCGAAAGTGGAGACGCACATGCAGACACCCGTCCATGACGTGGCCGGCATCGGGTTCGGACCCTCCAACCTGGCGCTCGCCGTCGCGCTGGAGGAGGAGCACGGCGCGAACGTGGACGCGGTGTTCTTCGAGAAGCAGCCCCGGTTCGGCTGGCACCGGGGGATGCTCATCGACGGCGCCACCATGCAGGTCCACTTCCTCAAGGACCTGGTGACGATGCGCAACCCGGCCAGCCGCTACTCCTTCCTGGCCTACCTGCACGCCCGGGACCGGCTCGTCGACTTCGTCAACCACAAGACGATGTTCCCGACCCGGCTGGAGTTCCACGACTACCTCGAATGGGTCGCCGCCGCCGTCGCGGGGGACGTCCGGTACGGGACGGAGGTCGTCGCGCTCCGCCCGCGCGACGCCGCGACGCTGGAGGTCGTCGTCCGCCGCGACGACGAGCTGGAGACCCACCTCGCCCGCGACGTCGTCATCGCCGCCGGGCTCGAACCCTTCCTGCCCGAGGGCGTGTCGGCCGGCGAGCGGATCTGGCACACCGAGGACCTGCTGACCCGCCTCGCCGAGCGGCCCGGCTGGACGCCGCGGCGGGTCGTCGTGGTCGGCGCCGGGCAGAGCGCCGCCGAGGCCGTCGAGCACCTGCACCGCACGTTCCCCGAGACCGAGGTGTGCGCGGTCTTCACCCGCTACGGGTACTCGCCCGCCGACGACAGCTCCTTCGCCAACCGCATCTTCGACCCGCGGGCCGTCGACCACTACTACGCGGCGCCGGACGAGGTGAAGCGGCTGCTGTTCGACTACTCCCGCAACACCAACTACTCCGTCGTGGACCTCGAACTGATCGACGAGCTGTACCGGCGGTCCTACGCGGAGAAGGTCGCGGGCGCCGAGCGGCTGCGGATCCTCAACGTGTCCCGGGTCAGGGAGGTGCGCGAGGTCCCGGCCGGCGTCCGGCTCCGCGTCGCGTTCCTGCCCACCGGCGAGACGACCGACCTGGACGCCGACGCCGTCGTCTACGCCACCGGCTACCGCGAGCGCGACCCGTTCGACCTGCTCGGGGAGGCGGGCGCGCACTGCCGCGCCGGCGCGGACGGGCGCCCGCTGATGGAACGCGACTACCGGATCGCCACCGAGCCCGGCCAGGAGTGGGGCGTCTACCTCCAGGGCGCGACCGAGCACAGCCACGGCATCGCCTCCTCGCTGCTGTCCATGACCGCCGTCCGCACCGGCGAGATCGTCCAGTCCATCGCCCGCCGCTCCGCCCGCGTCGCCCAGGAGGCGTGATGACCAACCCGTTCGACGACCCCGACGGCACGTTCCTCGTCCTCGTCAACGACGAGGGGCAGCACTCGCTGTGGCCCGCCTTCGCCGACGTCCCGGCGGGCTGGACGGCGGCGTTCGGGCCCGGCCCCCGGCCCGACTGCCTCGACTACGTCGAGACGAACTGGACCGACATCCGCCCCCGGAGCCTGGCCACCTGACGGGGACCGGCACCGTCAGGACGCGCCGAGCAGCGGCAGGCAGGCGTCCAGTCCCTCGATCTCGACGGGCACGGCGCGGTGCCGCTCCCAGCCCTCGCGGTCGAGCACGAACCGCCGGTCCAGCCGCAGGACGTCGCGCACGCTGACGCGGTCGAGGCCGTTGTCCCGGTAGCCGAGCTTGCGCGACACGGCGGCCGAGACGGCGTTGTCGGCCATCGCCGCGCTCGTCGCCGACTCGGCGCCCAGCCCGGCGAACGCCAGGTGCAGGACGGCGGCGCGCATCTCCGTGCCGTACCCCCGGCCCTGGTGGCGCAGCCCCAGCCAGGACCCCGTGCCGACCTCGCGGACGACCCGGAACGCCCGCGCGCTGATCCCCTGCGAGCCGATCACCTCGCCGTCCGCGAACACGGTCAGCGACAGCTCCCAGGCGTCCGGCTCCCACTCCGCGAGGACGCGCCAGTGGTACCGCATGACGCTCCGCGCGCGCTCCTCGGGCGGGAGGTCCGTCCACGGCACCAGGAACGGCATGTCGGCCGGGTCGTGGACGCCGCCGGCGGCGAGCCCGGCGAGGGCGTCCAGTTCCTCCAGGTCCGGGAGCCGCAGTTCGAGCCTGGGCGTCCGGAGGCGCAGCCCGTACAGCGGCCAGTGCGTCACGCTCATCCGGCGATTCTGGCGGCCGGGTCGCGGGCACGTCACCCGAATATCGCGGCGGCCGGGCTCCCGGCCAGGGCGTTTCCGGGGGTGTGACGCTTCGGGACGCGTCGGCGCTGTACTGATCGGAGCCGATTTGCGGCGGTTCCGGCGGGCGGCGTCCCTGGGAGGGGAAGCCCGCGGTTCGCCGCCCGCATCCGGTGATCCGCAGGCGGGCCGGAGGGCCCCGCGCCGCCGGGGCGGACGGCGCGGCGCCCTCCGGCCCGCCCTGCGCCACCCCCTCCCCGAGGCCGCGGTCGCCTGTGTCCAGAGGTGCCGCTGTGTTCAGAGCGGACACCAGGGGCAGAAAGCAGCAGAAGGTCATGTTTCGGTCCTCGCCCCGCCGCGGCCCCCGGCCGCGCGCGGACGGCGACCGGGCCCGGGGGAGGATGATCACTAGGGGGGTGGTCGGATGGCCCGCGCGGGTGCGCCGGACGCGCGCCGCGGCCGCCCGGCCGGGACGCGCTGATGGCCTGGAGCATCGGGTTCAGCCTGCTCGCGGCGTTCCTGTTCGCCGCGGCCGCCGCGCTCCAGTACCGCGCGGCGCGGCGCGCCGTCCACGGGGGCTCCGACGCGGTCGCCGCCGCCGGGCTGATCCGCAAGCTGCTCCACGACCCGCTGTGGCTGGCGGGGTGGGGGGTGAACCTCGCCGGGTTCATGAGCCAGGCCGTGGCGCTCCACCTCGGCTCCACCGGCCTCGTCCAGCCGCTGCTGGTCAGCCAGCTCGTCTTCACGATCCTGCTGGGCTGCGCGGGCAACGGCTGCGTGCCCGCCCGCATGGACCTGCTCGGGGGGACGGCCGTGTCGGCGGGCCTCGCGGTCCTGTTCACGGTGCCGGGCGCGGTGCCGCCCGCGGGTGAGCCGTCCCGGCCCCGCCTGTTCGTCGCGGCGCTCCTCCTGGCGCCGCTCGTGCTCGTCCTCGTGCGGGGCGCGGCGCTGCGGAAGGGGACGGTCCGGGCCGTGCTGCTCGGCACCTGCGCCGGGCTGCTGTTCGCGTGCAGCGCCGTCCTGATCAAGCTGACCACCGCCGACCTCGTCGACCGGGGCGTCGCGGCCACGGCCGTGGACTGGCCCGGCTACGCGCTCGCGGGCACCACCCTGCTCGGCCTCGTGCTGGAGCAGCGGGCGTTCGCGGCCGGGTCGCTGCCCGCCGCCATGACCGCGATGACGATGACCAACCCCGCCGCGTCCTACCTGCTGGCCGTCCTCGCCTTCCACACCAGGCCGCCGCACAGCGCGGCCGCGTTCGCGGCGGTCTCGGTGAGCGCCGTGCTGCTGACGGCCGGGATCGTCGCGCTGTCGCGCTCGGCGGCCGCCGCCCGGCACGCGCCGTCCGGTTCCTGAACGGGCCTGTTCCGGGGGCAGGGCAGCCTGTCCGCTAAGTCATGAAATGTCGTACCTACCAGGCAGGATAGGGACATGACCGAGACTGTGACCCGCGCCGAGATCGCGGATCAGGCCGCCTACGCCGACGCCGTGCGCACCGCCGTCGAGGCGTCCGCCGCCTACTACGGCGAGGGCGACTCGCCCCTGGACGACGACGCGTTCGACCGCCTGGTGCGGGGGATCGCCGCCTACGAGGCCGAGCACCCCGAGCACGTCCTGCCGGAGTCCCCGACCGGCAAGGTCGCCGGGGGAGCGGTGGTCGGGGACGTGCCGCACACCGTCCCGATGCTGAGCCTGGACAACGTGTTCTCCGCCGAGGGCCTGGAGTCGTGGGCCGCGGGCCTGGAGCGGCGCCTCGGCCGCCCGGTCGGGCGGTGGTGCGTCGAGCCGAAGCTGGACGGCCTGGCGATCTCCGCCCGCTACCGCGACGGCCGCCTCGCCCGGCTGGTGACGCGCGGCGACGGCGCCGCCGGGGAGGACGTCTCGCACGGCATCGGCATGATCGTCGGACTGCCGGAGCGGCTCGCCGAACCGGTCACCGTGGAGCTGCGCGGCGAGGTGCTGATGACCCGCGCGCAGTTCGAGGACGCCAACGCCGCCCGCACCGCCGCCGGGGGCCCGGCGTTCGCCAACCCGCGCAGCGCCGCCGCCGGGTCGCTGCGCGCCAAGGACCGCGCCTACCAGGTGGAGATGACCTTCTTCGCCTACGGCGCGCTGCCGCTGGAGGGCACCGGCGAGGACCTGGCCGCCCGGCTGGGGGAGCTGCCGCACAGCGAGATCATGGAGTACGTCGCCGCGCTCGGCGCGCGCACCACCGCCACGACGCCGGTGCCCGCCGTCACCGCGACCGCGCTGGAGGCCCTGCACGAGCGGGTCGCGGAGATCGCGGCGCTGCGGGCCGAGCTGGACTTCGGCATCGACGGCATCGTCGTCCGCGCGGACGCGGCGGCCGACCAGGCCGAGGCCGGGGTGTCCTCGCGGGCGCCGCGCTGGGCGATCGCCTACAAGCTCCCCGCCGTGGAGAAGATCACGCGGCTGCTGGAGGTCGAGTGGAACGTCGGCCGCACCGGGATCATCGCGCCGCGCGCCGTCCTGGAGCCGGTCGAGCTGGAGGGGTCGGTCGTCACCTACGCGACGCTGCACAACGCCGCCGACATCGAGCGGCGCGGGCTGATGCTCGGCGACCACGTCACCGTCTACAAGGCCGGCGACGTGATCCCCCGCGTGGAGGCGCCGGTCGCGCACCTGCGCACCGGCGAGGAGCGCCCGATCGAGGCGCCGGAGGTCTGCCCGCGCTGCGGCGACGCGATCGACGTCTCGCAGCAGCGGTGGCGGTGCGTGCGCGGCCGGGCCTGCCACGCGGTCGCCTCCGTCCGCTACGCCGTCGGCCGCGACCAGCTCGACATCGAGGGACTCGGCGAGAAGATCATCGACCAGCTCGTGGACGCCGGGCTGATCACCGACTTCGCGGACCTGTTCGGCCTCACCCGCGAGCAGCTCCTCGGGCTGGAGCGGATGGGCGAGACCAGCACCGCCAACCTGCTCGCCGCGATCGAGGGCGCCAAGGCCAAGCCACTGAACAAGGTGTTCTGCGCGCTCGGGGTGCGCGGCACCGGCCGGTCCATGTCGCGGCGGATCGCCCGGTACTTCGCCACCATGGACGCGATCCGCGCGGCCGGCGACGAGGCGTTCCAGCGGGTCGAGGGCATCGGGCCGGAGAAGGCGCCGGTCCTGGTCGCCGAGATCGCCGAGCTGGCGCCGCTGATCGACCGGCTCGCCGCCGCCGGGGTGAACATGGTCGAGCCCGGCGCGACCGGCCCCGCCGAGGAGGGCGAGGAGGGCGAGGAGGAAGCGTCCGGAGCGGACTCCGGCCTCCCGCTGGCCGGGATGTCGGTCGTCGCGACCGGCTCGATGTCGGGGCCGCTGGAGAAGCTGTCCCGCAACGAGGTGAACGAGCTGATCGAGCGCGCCGGGGGCCGCGCCTCGTCCTCGGTGTCGGCCAGGACCGCACTGCTGGTCGCGGGGGAGAAGGCCGGGTCCAAGAAGGCCAAGGCGGACAAGCTCGGCGTCGAGGTCGTCACCCCCGAGGAGTTCGCCGCCCGCGTCGCCGACTTCCTCTGACGGGGTACTCGGGGTACTCGGGGTCGATCTGAGTACTTGGACGGTTATGGACGGCGGCGCGTCAACGGCAGTCTCCCGTTATGCCCCTCACCTGCCCCGGCTGCCAGACCCCGCTGCCCCCGCCGCGCCGCGCGGCCTGCCCGAGGTGCGGGCTGTGCCTGGCCGGACCCGCCGCCGCCGAGTTGTGGGTGCTCGACGGCGAGCTGGCCCGGCTGGGGCGGCGCCGCCGCGACCTGCTGGCCTTCCTGTACGCGGCGGCCCCGCCCCCGGCGCATCCGGCCGGGCCGCGGCCGTGGCCGGCGCCCGCGGGCGCGCCCGCGGCCTTCGGCGGGACGGACGCCTCGCGCTTCGCGGTCCGCAACGCGCTGCTGACCACCGGCGGGGCGCTGCTCGGCATCGCCGCGTTCGTGTTCGCCCTGCTGAGCTGGAGCGCGCTCCCCTACGTCGAGCGCGGGGCGATCCTGCTCGCGCTGACGGTCGTGGCGCTGGCCGCCGGATGGGTGGTCGCCCGCCGCGGGCTGGCCGCCACGGCGGAGACCCTCGCGTTCGTCGGCCTCCTGCTGGTCGGCCTGGACCTCTACTCCGCCTACGCCCACGGCTTCCTCTCGCTGAACGACGTCGACCCCGCCTGGTACGCGGCGGCGTCGTTCCTGGCGGCCGCCCTCGTCTGGGCCGGATACGACCGGCTGACCCCGCTCCGCCTGACCCGCCCCACGACGCTGGTCCTCGCGCAGTTTCCGCTCCCGCTCGCCGTCGCCGGTGCGGACGCCCCTCCGGAGGCGGTGGCGCTCGCCCTCCTCGCGGTGTCCCTCGCCGACCTCGGCGCCCGGCGCTTCTCCACGGTCGCCGCGACCGCCACGGGCCTGCTCGCGGGTGGTGCGGGGACGGCGGCGGCGTTCGCGCTGACCGTGCCCTCGCTCCCAGGGGCGCCCGCGGGGGCGGCGCTCCTGATGGTGGCGGCCGCGGTCGCGCTGGCCTGGGCGCTGCGCGTGAACGCGGCCCTCGCCGTCGTCGCGGGGCCGGCCGCCTCGATGGCGCTCGCCGCCGCCCTGCCGCTGCCCCTGCGCTGGACGGCGGCGGGCGCCGCGCTCTCGGCCGTCGCCGTGGCCGCCGCCGTGTCCCTCCTGCCGGGCCGGCTGCGCTCCGGCACGCGGATCGGGGCCATGACCGTCCTGGGCGCCTCCGCGCTGTCGATCGCCCCGGGCGCGGCCGTGGCGGTGCTCTTCCCCGGCCGCTACCTGGACGCCCGCTGGGCCGGGGTGGGCTCGCCGGACCTGCTCGACTGGGTCCTGCCCGCCGCGCCCGCCGTCCTCGCGCTGCTGTTCGCCGTACTCCTCGTGAAGGCGCGCGCGGCGGCCCCGCCCCTCGCGCCGCTCGCCGTCCTCACCGCGGCGGTCGCCGCGGACGCGCCGTACCCGGCGGCGCTCGCGCTGGCCGTCATCTCCGGCGCCGCGCTCGCGGTCTGGGCCGCCCTCGACGGCACGGCCCGTCCCGCCGCGTGCGGCGCCGCCGTCGCCGCGTCCCTGTGGGCCGCCGCCTACGCCTTGGCCACCGAGAACGCCACGCTCGCCGTCCTCGGTGCCCTGACGGTCCTCGCCGCCGCCTGCGCGGCCGCGTTCCCCGTCCTGCGCGGCGGCGCGGTCGCCATGGCCGCGCTCGCCCTCGGCGGGTTCGCGGCGGCCGCCGCCCTCGCGGCCGGGCGCCCCGCCCACCACGCCGCGTTCGCCGTGCTCGCCGCGTCCGGTCTCGCGCTGCTCGCGGCGGCGCTGGTGCGAGGCCCCGCCGCCGAGGCCGCGCCGTGGCCCGTCGCCGCGGCGGGGATCGCGATGACCGCCGGGCACGCCGCCCCGCTCAGCCTCGCCCTGGCCGTGACCGGCGTGCTGGCCGCCGCCGCGGCGCTGCGGCCGGACCGCCGCCCCGCCGGGTGGGCGGCGTCCGCGCTGCTGCTCGCGGCGTGGTGGGTGCGGCTGGGCGCGTCCGGGGTCACGGTGCCGGAGATCTACACGGCGCCGGTGTCCGCGGCGCTCCTCGGCCTCGCCGTGATCCGGCGCTCGCGCGGCGCCGCCCGGTCGTCGTGGGCCGACCTCGGCCCGGCGCTCGCGTCCACGCTCGTCCCGAGCCTGCTCGCCGCGTGGGCGGACGCCACCGGACCGCGCCCGCTGCTGCTGGCCGCCGCCGCGCTCGCGACCGTCCTCGCGGGCGCCCGGCTCCGGCTCCAGGCGCCGCTCGTGCTCGGCGGCGCCGTCCTCGTCCTGGACGCGGCGCGCTGGCTCGCCCCCTACGCCGCCGACGCGGCCGCCGGTCTTCCCGGCTGGGTCCCGCTCGCCGGGGCGGGCCTGCTCGTCCTGCTGGCGGGCGCGACCTACGAGCAGCGCATGCGGGACCTGCGGCGGCTCCGCACCGCGCTCGGCCGCCTCGCCTGACGGCGCCTCATCCGCCGGCCGGCCTCACCTGGCATGGGCCAGGCGGCGGCCGAGGCGCTGGGCGGGCCTCTCGACGTAGCGGTGCGCGAGCCACGCCGACACGAGGACGGCCGACACGAGCACGACGTACCAGGCCAGCCGCTGGTGGCCCGGGATCGAGGCGGGCTCGCCGGTCAGCCGCCAGATCACCTGCACGACCATCGGGTGCAGCAGGTAGACCGAGTAGCTCACGAGCCCCAGCCACACGAGGACGCGGGGCATCGCGCGGTGGCGCAGCGCGAGCCCGCCGAGGAAGGTCAGCCACGCGGCGGCGACGGCGATCGACCAGTCCCGGCCGAGCGGCTGCGGGCCGCCGCTCAGCGCCCAGGCGGGGGGCGTCCGCAGCCCCGCGATCAGCACGAGGACGGGCACGACCGCGACCATCGCGGCGCCCGGCCAGGGGCGGAGCCGCCCGTCCTGGACGGCGCGGACGGCCGTCCCCGCGAACATCGTCGCGATGATGCACAGGCTCTCGACCCCGCCGATGCGGCTGTCGAGGATCAGCAGGGTCAGCGCGAGGGTCGCCACGACCGCGACCCCGGCGCGCCGGACCGCGCGGCGCCCGCTCAGCAGCGCGGCCAGCCCCGCGACGAGGACGAGGGCGGCGACGAACGTCGTCCCGCCCGGCCACCGCGAGGCGAGCAGCCCGCTCGGCAGCGCCACCCCGAGGATCGCGGCGGCGACGCCGAAGCCGAGCGCGACGCGGGCGCTGGCGCGGCGCGCCCCGGCGAGGAACAGCGCGGTGACCAGCAGGTAGAACACCATCTCATACGACAGCGTCCAGAGGACGTTGACGGCGTTCGGGACGCCGAGCAGGTCCTGCAGCATCGTCAGGTGCGCCAGCGCGGACGTCCAGGGACGCTCGTCGAGCGCGGCGGGCAGCCCCCAGGAGACCCCCGTGGCGCCGAGCAGCAGCGCCAGGCCGACCGCCACGAGCCACGCCGGGTACAGCCGGAAGAACCGGCCGATCCAGAACTCGCGCACGTTCCCGCGCCGCTCCAGCGAGAACGGCACGACGTAGCCGCTGACGAGGAAGAACACGAACACCCCGTACCGGCCGAAGTCGAACCAGGGGCTCGCCGTGCGGCGGACCTCCGGCAGCAGCACGTCGAGGGAGTGCTCGAACACCACCACCATCGCGGCGAGGCCGCGCAGGGCGTCGAGCCAGCCCATCCGGGACGATCTCACCGGAGGGGCGCCGATGTCGGTTCTGGGCGGGGTCAGAGTGTTCGTCGGCATCCGGGACACCCTAGGGGCCGTTCCTCCCCGCGCCCGGCGCGTCGCCTGAACACTTACTGAACGCTGTGGCTCGCGGCGGTGACCCTGGGTGAGGCGGCCGGACGCAGCAGCACCGGATACAGCAGGGCGGCGGCGACGTGCAGCGCGGCGATCGCCAGCAGCAGCGCGGCGGCGGGAAGCCCCGCCGCGGCGCCCGTGAGCGCCGCCCCGGCCGCCGCGGCGGTGATCTTCAGACCGGCCCCGATGGTGAAGACCTGCGGGCGCGTCCCGGGCGGCGCGTGGTCGGCGCGGAGGCGGAGCGTGGCCGTCAGCAGGGGGCCGTCCATCAGCCCGGCTGTGACGAACGCCACAGTGACGAGGGCGAAGGACGGGGCGATCGCCGCCGCCGCGAGCACCGCCCCGGTCGCCAGGAGGCTGAGGCCCGCCGTCCGCTCGGCCGACAGCCGTGTGCCGCGGCGGGCGACCGCGAGGGACCCGGCGAGGGCGCCCACGGCGAACGCGGTCATCAGGACGCCGCCGCCCTCCTCGTGCCCCCTGGCGCGGGCGAGGAGCGCGGCGGTGGTGGTGAGCCCGCCGACCCCGACGAACGCCAGGCACGTGACCATGGTGATCGCGCGCAGCTCCCGCGTCCGCCACACCGCCGCGAGCCCCGAGGTGAGGTCGGCGCGCAGCCCCGCCGCCCGCTCCGGCGGATCGGTGGCGCGGCCCGCCGCGACGAGCGGCAGCGCCGCGGTCAGCGCCGCCGCGACGGCCGGGGCGCAGGCGAGCACCAGCGAGGCCGCCCCGGCGGAGACGGCCCCGGTGAGCACCCCGGCCACGGCGGGCCCGGCGACGGAGGCGGCGTTGTAGGACGCGGCGTCCAGCGCGTAGGCGCGGGTCCGCCCGGGGCCCTCCGGGGCGAGCCCGGCGACCAGGCTGGACAGGCCGCCCGACACCACCGGCCCGCACGCGCCCCCGGCGGCGGCCGCCACCAGCACGAGCGCCACCGGCGCCCGGCCGAGCAGCACCGCCACCGCCGCGAGCGAGGCCGCGTAGCCGCAGAGCGCCGCCGAGTAGAAGGCCCGGGGCCGCCGCACCCGCGCCGCGAGCCCGCCCGTCAGCGGCGCGGCCAGCACGTGCGGGGCCATCCAGGCGGTCAGCGCGAACGCGCCCGAGGCTGGGGAGCCGGTCCGCTCGGCGGCCAGGAGCACCACGGTCACCGCCACGCCCTCCTCCGCGAGCCGGGCGAGGAAGGCCACGGCGAGATAGGCACGCAGCACACGGACCTCCTTGTAACGGCTTATAATGAAAAGACGTTACAGGATGGAGGGGACGCATGGGCGACGGCGGACGGGGCTTCCGGCCGGTGGAGCGGCTCGTCGAACTGGCGAACGCGGTCCGCGAGGATCCGGCGCTCCCGGCGGAGGCGATCGCGGGGATGCTCGTCCGGCACGGCGAGTCGCCCGAGGACGTGACCGGCGCGGCCTTCACCGCCGGCGACGCCCGCGACCTGCGGGCCGCCGTCGTCCGGCTGACCGGCGTCCTCACCGAGACCGACCCCGACCGGGCCGCCGAGGCGGTCAACGACCTGCTCACCGAGTGCGGGGCGCGGCCGCGCCTGTCCCGCCACGACGGGCACCCGTGGCACCTGCACGTCGACCGGGGCGACGACGCGTCCTGGGCCGACTGGCTCCTCGCCTCCAGCGCCCTCGCCCTCGCGCAGCTGTTCAGCGAGGCCGGGCGGCCCGCCTGGGGCGAGTGCGCCGCGTCCGGATGCTCGCGGATCTTCGCCGGGACCGGCACCGGCGCCGCGCGCCGCCACTGCTCCCCGGCCTGCGCGTCACGCGAGCGCGTCGCCGCCCACCGCAGGCGGCGCGGCGCCCGCTAGGCGGAGGCCCGGACGCCGACCCCGCAGTACAGCAGCGCCGGGCGCGACGGCGGGGGGACCACGCTCGCCGGCCGCGCGGACGCCGGACGCGCCGGCGGAGCCGGATCGGGAGACCAGCGCGTGAGCGGCACGACGCCGGGCGCGAGCGGGGTGAACGGGTCGAACAGCCGCTCGACCTCGGCGGCGCCGCGCGGCACGAACGGCACCCCGCTCGCCTCCCGGTACAGCCGCGTCGCCTCCGCCGCCTCGGGCGCGAAGTCAGCGGTCGCGTGCGCCACGACCAGCGCGCTGCCCGGCGCGACCGCCTCGCCCAGCGCCGCGACGGGCCCGTGCGGGTCGTCCAGGAAATGCAGGACCGACGACAGCACCAGCGCCACCGGCTCGCGCGGGTCGATCAGCCGCCGCCACTCCGGGCTGCCGAGGATCGCGGCGGGGTCGCGCAGGTCGGCGCGCAGCGCGGCGATGTTGCCGTCCTCGATCAGCAGCGCGCGGGCGTGCGCGATGACCAACGGGTCGTCATCGACGTAGACCACGCGGGAGCCCCAGGTGTGCCGGGCGGCCATCTGGTGCAGGTTGTCGGCGGTCGGCAGCCCGCAGCCGAGGTCGACGAACTGCCTGATGCCGCGCCCGGCGAGCGCCCGGACGGCGCGGGCGACGAACGCGCGGCCCTGCCGGGCGGACTCGGCGGCCTGCGGCAGCACCCGCAGGATCCGGTGCGCGAGGTCGCGGTCGGCGGCGTAGTTGTCCTTGCCGCCGAGGAAGTAGTCGTGGACGCGGGAGATGCCCGGCCGGTGCAGGGCGAGCGTCTCCCTGGGCTCCGCCTCGGGCGCGACCCGCAGGGCGCGGACGCCGAGGGCGGGAACGCTCACGCGAGCCTCGCGGGGTGCCGCTGTGTCGTCATCGCTCGTCACCTGTCGCCTTCGCCGGACGGGAGCATGCGGGGCTCGTCTCCGACGTTAGGCGGCCATGGTCACGGCGCGCCACGCACGGCCGATCGGATGACCGAAAGCCGTCCGGTATCTGGCCGCATCGGGCCAGCGGCGTTTCGGCCACGGACGCGGCGGACGGCGGTGCACCGCAACGCGCAGCAGGAACGCGGCACTGGGACCCGCCATCGCGGGCCCGAAGCCGCTCCGGGCGGACGCCTCCTCCGATTGACCGATTCCGGCCATGACAGCGACTTAACCCGGGACGGTCGCCGCGTGTCGGATCAGCCGGTCTCCCCGCGCTCCCCGGCCGTCCCGCGCTCCCCAGGGGGCTCGGGGTCCCGCCACATGAGCCACACCGGCGGGCAGCCCTTCCCCGGCAGCGCGAGCTCCCGCGTCACCCGAAAGCCGAAGCGTTCGTAGTACGGAACGTTCCGTTCCTTGGAGGATTCCAGGTAGGCGGGGACCCCGGACGCGTCGCAGCGGTCCAGCCGCGACCGCAGCAGCGCACCGCCGAGGCCGAGGCCCTGCGCCGGCGGGTCCGTGCCGAGGACCGCCAGGTACCAGTGCGGCTCCCGGGGGTGGTGCTCCTCGATCGCGCCGAGGGTCCGCAGCGCGATGGGCAGCCGCGTCCCGAAGACGCCCAGCAGCTGTCCGAGCAGCGAGAGCTGCCGCCCCGCCGACACCTTCCAGTGGTCCGGCGGGTCCCAGAACGCGGCGGCCTCCACCGCCCCGTCCCGCCCGGCGGCCTCGCTGGCGGCGTGCGGCAGGTGGACGTGCCGCAGCGCGACGCCGAACAGCCGGCCGAGCCTGCGCACCCGGGACGCCTCGTCCGGGAGCAGCCAGCCCCAGACCGGGTCGTCGTCGAACGCCCGTCCGAGCACGGCGGAGACGGCCGCCACGTCGGCGGCCGCCGCCACGCGGACCGTCGGGGACGGCTGGGATTGCGACGGCGTCATAGGGGGCCTCCTCGGGGAACGCGGTGATCCTCACCGCGCCGCCGTCCCGCCGTCAAGGACGCCGTGTCCCTCCCCGTCCGGGACCGGATCCGCCCGGGGGCGGCCCCGGGATCACTCGGGGATCAGCCGCGCGTGGACGGCGCGCCGCTCCGCCCGCGCGCGCCCCAGCTCCTCCAGCACGAGCGACGCGCCGACGCCGAGGAGCCAGCTGTCCTTGAGCAGCGGGATGCCCTGCTGCGTGGGGCGCACCCCGCCCTCCTCGCGCATCCCCGGCAGCCGCAGGTACAGCCCGGTGAGGCCGCCCGCGAACGCGGTGAGCGCGGCGCCCGCCAGCAGCGACGGCACGAAGGGGGTCATGAGCGCGGCGCCGAGCGCCACCTCGGCGGTGCCGAGCCGCCGGGTGAACTCCCGGGGGTCCTGCGACTCCAGGAACGGGTAGGCGGTCGTCGCCATACCGTGCGTGCCCTCGGCCACCTCGTCCACGCCCTTGAGCTTCGAGACGCCCGAGTTCAGGACGAAGGCGCCCACGATGAGGCGGACGGGCATCTGGTGCGTGCGGGCTGAGAAGCGCATCGTTCCCCACATGGATCGGACGGGCCGGGCGACACCGATCATTCCCGCGCCACGTCCCTTACACGCGATGCCCCGGTCAAGACTCGGCATCCGCCTCACCACGGCCGACGCCACGGCGACCGTGCCCGCTACCCCGGCGGGAGCAGGCGCGGGGGCCGCGGTGCTCCCGCCGGGGCAGCGCCGAAGCCTCCGGCCGCCCGACGACGCCGCCCCGACCCGCCCCCCATGATCGGCGCGACCGATCTGGAACCGGAAGCCGGGAGTGGCGAAGATGTCCGTCCTTCAGCGGGAGGCGCCCGCCGCCGCGGGCCGGTGGCGGCCCCGCCCGTCCGTCCGCAAGTCGATCCTGCTCGTGCACGTCGCCGCCTCCGTCGCGCTGCTGGGCGAGGTGTGGGGCCTGGTCGTGCTGAACCTCACCGCCACGCTGACCGGCGACCTCGGCCTCGCGGGCGCCGCCTACCGGCTCATGGGCACGCTGGTCTTCGCCGGGGGCATCCCGCTCAGCCTCACCGCGCTGGCCAGCGGCGTCGCGCTCGGCCTCGGCAGCCACTGGGGCCTCGCCCGGCACACCTGGGTGTTCGCCAAGCTGCTCCTGCTGCTCGGCGTGATCCTCTGCGGGATGCTGCTGTTCACGCCCGAGGCGATGGCGGGGGCGATGAGGGCGTCGACACGCGGCGGCGCCCGCCCGGAAGGCCGCCAGTGGGGTCAGGTCGCGGTCGTCTCGACGCAGCTCGCGATGCTGCTCACCGCCACCGGGCTGTCGGTGTTCCGGCCGCGCGGGCGCCTGCGCTGGACCCGCCGCCGGTCATGACCCTCCGCTCCCGCCCGCCGAGACGGCCTGGAGCGCCTCCACGCACGCCTCCACCGCCGGGCCCGCCTCGCCCGTCCGCCACACCGCGTACACGCGCTGGCGGATCGGCGGGCGGGTCGGCAGGAGCACGACCCCGTCGGGCACCGGGTCGCGGCCGAGGCGGGGGACCAGCGCGGCGGCGAGCCCGGCCGAGACGAACGCGAGCTGGGCCCGGTAGTCGGCGACGTTGCACGCGATGTCGGGCTCCACGCCCTGCTCGCGCAGCGTCTGGACGAGCTGTCGCTCACAGGTGGTCCCCGCGGTCCAGGCCGCCCAGGGCAGGCCGAGCGGCTCGTCCAGCCCGGCCGAGCGGCGCCGCGCGAGCGGATGGCCGGCGGGCAGCGCCAGGTCGACCAGGTCCGCCGACAGCGGGACGCGCGACACCGACGCGGGCATCGGCGTCGGCGCGGTGTCCCAGCTCTCGACCACCGCGATGTCGAGATCGCCCCGTTCGAGCGCCGGGAAGACGCTGTCCGCCTCGCCCTGGCGCAGCGTCGGGGACAGCGCCGGGTGCCGCTCGGCCAGCACGGCGAGCGCGTCCGGCAGGACGGTGCGCGCCACCGCGATGATCGCGCCGATCCGGACCGGGCCCGCCGCCGCCTCGCGCAGCCCGTCCAGCTCCGCCCGCGCGGCCGACAGCTGCGCCAGCACCCGCCCGGCGTGCCCGGCGAGGACGTGCCCGGCGCGCGTGAGCCGCACCCCCCGCCCGTGCGGTTCGAGCAGCCGGTGCCCGGTCTCCCGCTCCAGCTTCGCGAGCTGCTGCGACACCCCGGACGGGGTCACGTGCAGCGCCTCGGCCGCGCCCGCGACCGAGCCGTGCACCGACACCGCGTGCAGGGCCCTGAGCCGGTCGAGGTTCACCGCCGCCTCCTTCCCGCCATGATGATCACAGTAGTACTACTACCGAATTCTATTGAAGAACATTCGCTTGTGCTAACGGGTTGGAGGGCGGCAGCGTGGACGGGTGCGAACCATCGACCCCCGACTGCTCCTGGCCGCCGGCGCCGCGTTCATCTCGGTGTCGGCGATCCTCGTCGCGCTCTCCGGCGTCTCGGCGGGCACGGCGGCGCTCTTCCGCTGCGCGCTCGCGCTGCCGGTGCTGGCCCCGCTCGCGCTGCGGGAGCGGCGCCGCGCGGGCCCGCGCCGCCGCCGGGGCGTGGACGCGGCGGCCGGGCTGCTGCTCGGCGCCGACCTCGTGCTGTGGGGCGCCGCCATCGGGGAGGTCGGCGCGGGCGTCGCGACCGTCCTGGTCAGCGTCCAGGTCGTGGTGGTGCCGCTGCTCGCCTTGGCCGTGCACGGGGAGCGCCCCACGCGCGCGTTCGCGGCGGCGGTCCCGGTCATGCTGGGCGGTGTGGCGCTGGCGGGCGGGCTCGCCGACACCGGGCCGCAGGCCGCCGGGGCCGTGCGGGGCGTCCTGTACGGGACGGCCGCCGGCATCACCTACGCCGGCTACCTGTTCCTCACCCGGTTCGCCGGGCGCGGACAGCCGCACCGGGCCACGCCGGTGCTGCTGGCGACGGCCGGGGCGGGGGCCGCGTCCGCCGCGCTCGGGATCCCCTGGCAGGGCGTCGACCCCGCCCCCGGCTGGGCGGCGCTCGGCTGGCTCGCCGCACTGGCGATGACGGGCCAGGTGTGCGGCTGGATGCTGATCGGCGCCGGGCTGCCCCGGGTCCGCGCCGAGACCGGCGGCACGCTCCTGCTGCTGCAACCGGTGCTCGCCGTCGTGTTCGGGGCCGTGGTGCTCGCCGAGCGGCCCTCGTGGGCGCGGATCGCGGGCTGCGTGCTCGTGGTGTCGGCCGTGCGACTGGCGGCGGGCCGGCCTTCGGCCAGGGGCTCCGCGCCGGACGAGGTCAGAGCCGCATGTAGACCCGGATCGCGGTCCCGTCCGGACCGGTGTGCACCCGGACGAGATCGGCGAGATGGTTCACCAGCAGGATCCCGCGCCCGCCATGGGGGCTCATGTGCGCCGGACGGCGTCCCGCGAGCGGGTCGGTGATCGTCCCGGCGTCCCGGACCTCGCACACGAGGAGCCCGTCCTCGGCCCAGATCCGCACCGTCCCCGACCCGCCGCCGTGCACGCAGGAGTTGGAGGCCAGCTCGTTGACGGCGATCTCCAGGTCGTCCACCGCGCGGGGCGCGAGGCCGAGCCGGGCCGCCCACCCGCACGCGAAGTCGCGGACGCGGAGCAGCCCGCCCAGGTCGAAGTCCATCCGGTACGCCACCGGCGGCTCGGGCAGCGGCCGGTTGTAGTCGCTGATCACCCGGTGCGGCGCGTAGTCGCCGCTCGCGCTCTCGCCGTCGCGGTCGATGACGACCGGGTGGGTGGCGCGGGCGTCGGCGAGCACGAGCGGGGCGAGCCCGGCGACGTCGTAGGGGCACAGGATCGCGACGTCCCGCCCCTCGAACGCCAGGTTGATCAGCGCCTCGTGCTGGGCGCACGCCGGGTACTCGGTGTCGGAGCGGCCGGGCCAGATCGGCTCGCCGATGATCCGGACGCGGCGCGCGGCGTGCCGGTCGGCGAACTCCCGCAGGACGCCCGGGATGATCCGGCCGGGGTTGCGGCCCGCCTCGGACATGTCCAGCCACGTCACCTCGGCGGCGGCCGCGCCGAGCGCGTCGCGCAGCGTCTCCAGGCGGGGCCCCGGCACCGCCACGGCGACCGGCTCGCCCGCCTCTCGGCCGGCGCGGATGAACGGCACGGTGCCCGCGAGGTACTCATCCTCGCCGTGGTAGAAGAGCGCGGGATGCGCGAACGGACCCCCGGGCGGGGAGCCCGGGTGCGCGCACGGGACCCTCATCGCACCTTCACTCCGTTCGTACCACTGCGACCTGCTTCCGTCGAGGGTACGCGGTGGCGCGCGTCCAACGCACGCGCGTTCCCCGGCCCGCGGGGGCGGCGGGGCGCTCAGGCCGGGGCGGGGGAGTCCTCGCGCAGGAGGCAGGAGTCCACGACGTCGGTGAGGCGGCCCCGCCTGCGGTAGGCGGCGCGCTGCCGCTCCGCGCCCGTCCCGCCGGTCATCAGCCGCCGCACGCCCGCCGTCACGCGGTCGAGGTCGCCGGTGGCGGCGAGCGCGGGCCGGACGTGCGCCAGCAGGTCTCCGGCCAGCCGCCGGAACGCCACGGGACGGCCGGTGAGCACGTCCAGGCCCGTCCCGGACAGGCCGTCGCGCGCCGCCAGCCAGTACGCCGCGCGCAGCATCTCCTGGGCGGCCGCGGGCGCCCGCCCGCCCGCCTCCACCGCCTCGGCCGACACCTGCACCAGCGCCCGGGTGAGCGCGGCGAACACGGTCGCGGCGGCGGCGGTCGGGGCGACGTCGGCCAGCCGGACCTCCAGGGTCGGCAGCCGCGCGGACGGCCGGACGTCCCAGAAGATCGTCCCGGTGTCCATCAGCGCGCCGCAGCCGAGGAGTGTCCCGACGAGCTCCTCGTAGTGGGCGTGGGACTCGAAGAACGGCGGCGGCCCCGCCACCGGCCAGCGCGCCCACGTCATCACCCGCCAGCAGGCGTGGCCGGTGTCGCGGCCCGCCCAGTACGGCGAGTTGGCCGCGAGCGCCACCAGCGTCGGCAGCCAGGGCCGCAGGTGGTTGCTGACCTGGACGGCGCGCTCCCGGTCGGGCATCTCGACGTGGACGTGGCACGAGCAGATGCACTGCTCGTCGTCCAGGCCCCGGTACGTCGCGAGGCTCTCGGCGTACCGGGCGCCCGCCGTGATGGGCGCGGGGACGAGGTCGCCGAGCACCGGCGTCCCGGACGCGGCGAGCCGCACCCCCTCGGCCGCGGCGGCGCCGGCCATCGCCGCCCGCATCGACCTGACCTGCTCCTCCAGCTTGGCGAGGTCGTCGCAGGGGGACGTCTTGGCCTCGGCGAGGAAGTCGACCAGCTCCGTGGACACCCGCTCGCCCAGCGCCGGCCGGGCGCCGCGCACCACGGCGGCGGCGCGGGGGACGACCTCGCGCGATCCGGGATCGACGACGAAGTACTCCTCCTCGATGCCGATTCGCAGGGCCATCCCACCACCTCGGAGTCGGGGAGAGACGCACGCGGGCACCTCGCCCTCGACCGTACGTGACCCTCGCCGGGAAAGCACCCGCCGGGGCTGCCGCGCGAGTTGACGAAACGCGCCGCCGGAGGCGGCGTCCCGCGGCGGACCGCGCAGGTGGGTCAGGTGAAGAAGTACATCGACAGGGCGATGAGGTGGGTGACGATCACCACGCCGAAACCGAAGAAGAACAGCATCTTGGCCGGGCCGTGGGGGAAGACGGTGCCGGGCTTGAGCGGCCCCCGCTCGCGCTGGCGCGCCGCGATCCGCTCCTCGATCGGGGGCCGGCCGAACACCGCTACTGCCGGGGGTCGTCGACGACGACGTCGGTCATGATGTCGACGGCGAGCGCGAGGATCCCGCCGAGCACGGCGACCGCGGCGCCGGCGCCGAACACGACCCAGTTCGGGCCCATGACGACGCCCAGTCCGCCGACGGCGAAACCGGCGAAGATGATGGCCACGGCGATCCAGGACTTCGGGCGTCCGGCGTGGCTGCCACTCGACATGCGTTCGTCTTCCCTCTTCACGGTTCCGGCGGGGCTGTGAGCGGAACTCTAGCAACGCCCGTCCCCGCAGGGCCCGGCGGGGTGCCCGCACCCGCGCTCAGCGCGGCTTTAGAAGCTCGCCTACGATCCAGGACATGACGGTGCCGCCTGAGGAACTGGAACTGGCCGCCGCCTTCCCCCCGGCCGAGCGCGACCGGTGGCGGGAGATGGTGCGGGGGGTGCTGCGCAAGTCCGGCGCGGCGACCGAGGACACCCCCCTGGAGGAGATCGAGGGCCTGCTGGCCCACCGGACCTACGACGGGGTGCCGATCCCGGCGCTGTCCACCCGCGCCGACGCCCCGCCCGGACGCCCCGGGCTGGTGCCGTACGCCGGCCGGGCGCGGGCGGGCGGCGAGGGGCTCGCGGGATGGGACGTCCGGCAGCGCCACGCGGGCGCCGACCCGGCGGCCGTCCGGGAGGCGGTTCTGGCCGACCTGGAGAACGGCGTCACGTCCGTCTGGCTGGAGGTCGGCGGCGCGGGGCTCGCGCCGTCCGCGCTGCCGGAGGCGCTGCGCGGCGTCCTGCTGGACCTGGCGCCCGTCGTCCTGGACGCGGCGGACCGGACGGGCGAGGCCGCCGAGGTGTTCCTCGCGCTGGCGGCCGGCACCGGGACCGCCGTGTCGGGCAACCTCGGCGCCGACCCGCTCGGGCTCCGGGCGCGCACCGGTGCCGCGGGCTCCCTGGACGAGGCGGCGGAGCTGGCCGCGCGGTGCGTCCGCGACTTCCCGAGGCTGCGGGCGATCACGGTGGACGGCACCGTCCACCACGACGCGGGCGGCGGCGACGCCGACGAGCTGGGCGCGGCGGTCGCCGCCGGGGTCGCCTACCTGCGGGCCCTCACCGGCTCCGGGCTCGGCGTGGACGCGGCGTTCGGGCAGATCGAGTTCCGGCTCGCGGTGAACGCCGACCAGTTCTCCTCGATCGCCAAGATCCGCGCGCTGCGGCGGCTGTGGGCGCGGGTCGCCGAGGTCAGCGGCGCCTCCGAGGGCACGGCGGCGCGCGTCCACGCGGTGACGTCGGCGGCGATGATGACGCGCCGCGACCCGTGGGTGAACATGCTCCGCACCACCGTCGCGGCGTTCGCGGCGGGGGTCGGCGGCGCCGACGCGGTCACCGTCCGCCCGTTCGACGCCCGGCTCGGGCTCCCCGACGACTTCGCCCGCCGCATCGCCCGCAACACCCACACCCTGCTGCTGGAGGAGGCGAGCCTCGACCGCGTCGCCGACCCGGCGGGCGGCTCCTGGTACGTCGAGCGCCTCACCGAGGACACGGCCCGCGCCGCCTGGACGTGGTTCACCGAGATCGAGCGGGCCGGAGGCTTCGCCGCCGCCCTGGAGTCGGGCCTGATCGCGGACCGCCTCGCCGCGACCTGGGCGCGCCGCCGCGCCGGCATCGCCCGCCGCGAGGCCCCCCTCACCGGGGTCAGCGAGTTCCCGAACCTCGCCGAGACGCTGCCGGAGCGGGAGCCGGCGCCGCCGCGTCCGGGGGGCGGGCTGCCCGCCGTCACCTACGCCCAGGACTTCGAGGCCCTCCGGGACCGCTCCGACGCCCACGCCGCGGCGACCGGCGCGCGGCCCCGCGTCTTCCTCGCCGTGCTCGGGCCCGTCGCCGTCCACACGGCCCGCGCGTCCTTCGCCGCCAACCTCTTCCAGGCGGGCGGGATCGAGACGGTGACCGGAGCGCCCGGCGAGTTCGCCGCGTCCGGCGCCGCCGTCGCGTGCCTGTGCTCCAGCGACCGCGTCTACGGGGAGGAGGCCGCCGCAGCGGCCCGCGTCCTGCGGGACGGCGGTGCGGTGAAGGTGTGGGTCGCGGGTAAGGGAACCTATGAGGGGGTCGACGCGAACGTGTTCGCGGGCTGCGACGCGGTCGAGGTGCTGGAGACCACCCTCCACGATCTGGGAGTGAACCGATGATCCCCGACTTCGCCGACATCGACCTCGGCGCCGCGCCCCCCGCCGACGAGGCCGCCAAGCGCTGGCGCGGGGCCGTCGCGGAGGCCACCGGCCGCGATCCCGAGGCGCTGACCTGGGACACCCCCGAGGGCATCGGCGTCCGCCCCCTCTACACCGCCGACGACCTCGCGGGCCTCGACTTCCTCGACACCTACCCGGGCATCGCCCCGTACCTGCGCGGCCCCTACCCCGCCATGTACGCCACGCAGCCGTGGACGATCCGCCAGTACGCGGGCTTCTCCACCGCCGAGGAGTCCAACGCCTTCTACCGGCGCAACCTCGCCGCCGGGCAGAAGGGCCTGTCGGTCGCCTTCGACCTGGCCACCCACCGCGGCTACGACTCCGACCACCCGCGCGTGGCGGGCGACGTCGGCATGGCCGGGGTCGCCATCGACTCGATCTACGACATGCGGCAGCTCTTCGACGGCATCCCGCTGGACCGGATGAGCGTGTCGATGACCATGAACGGGGCCGTCCTGCCCGTCCTGGCCCTCTACATCGCGGCCGCGCGGGAGCAGGGCGTCGAGCCGGAGGCCCTCGCCGGGACCATCCAGAACGACATCCTCAAGGAGTTCATGGTCCGCAACACCTACATCTACCCCCCGGCGCCGTCGATGCGGATCATCTCCGACATCTTCGCGTTCACCTCGCGGCGGATGCCGAAGTACAACTCGATCTCGATCTCCGGCTACCACATCCAGGAGGCCGGGGCCACCGCCGACCTGGAGCTGGCCTACACCCTCGCCGACGGCGTCGAGTACATCCGCGCCGGACGCGAGGCTGGCCTGGACATCGACGCGTTCGCGCCGCGCCTGTCGTTCTTCTGGGCGATCGGGATGAACTTCTTCATGGAGGTCGCCAAGCTCCGCGCCGCCCGGCTGCTGTGGGCGCGGCTGGTGAAGGGCTTCGACCCGGCCAACCCCAAGTCGCTGTCGCTGCGGACGCACTGCCAGACCTCCGGCTGGTCACTGACCGCGCAGGACGTCTTCAACAACGTCGCCCGCACCTGCGTCGAGGCCATGGCCGCCACCCAGGGGCACACCCAGTCGCTGCACACCAACGCGCTGGACGAGGCGCTCGCGCTGCCCACCGACTTCTCCGCCCGCATCGCCCGCAACACCCAGCTGCTCCTCCAGCAGGAGTCGGGGACGACCCGCGCCATCGACCCGTGGGGCGGCAGCGCCTACGTCGAGCGCCTCACCTACGACCTCGCCCGGCGCGCCTGGGGCCACATCACCGAGGTCGAGCGGGCCGGGGGGATGGCACGCGCCATCGACGAGGGCCTGCCGAAGCTGCGCATCGAGGAGGCCGCCGCGCGCACCCAGGCGCGCATCGACTCCGGCCGCCAGCCCGTCGTCGGTGTCAACAAGTACCGCCCGGACGCCGAGCAGCACATCGAGGTCCTCAAGGTCGACAACGCCGCCGTCCGCGCCCAGCAGATCGACAAGCTCCGGCGGCTGCGCGAGGAGCGCGACGGGGAGGCCGCCGAGGCCGCGCTGGCCGCGCTGACCCGCGCGGCGGGGGCCGCCGCCGACGGCACCCGCGCGCCCGGCCTGGAGCAGAACCTGCTCACCCTCGCCATCGAGGCCGCCCGCGCCAAGGCCACCGTCGGGGAGATCTCCGACGCGCTGGAGCGGGCGTACGGGCGGCACGCCGCGCAGATCCGTACGATCTCCGGTGTGTACCGGGACGAGGCGGGCGGGGCGAGCGACATCGAGCGGGCCCGCGCCGCGGCCGCCGCGTTCGAGGAGGCCGAGGGGCGCCGCCCCCGCATCCTCGTCGCCAAGATGGGCCAGGACGGCCACGACCGGGGCCAGAAGGTGATCGCGACCGGCTTCGCCGACCTCGGCTTCGACGTCGACGTGGGCCCGCTGTTCCAGACCCCCGCCGAGGTCGCCCGGCAGGCCGTCGAGGCCGACGTGCACGTCGTCGGCGTCAACTCGCTCGCGGCGGGGCACCTCACGCTGGTCCCCGCGCTGCGCGAGGAGCTGGCCGCGCTGGGCCGCGAGGACATCGTGATCGTCGTCGGCGGCGTCATCCCGCCCCAGGACTTCGACGAGCTGCGCGCCGCCGGAGCCTCGGCGATCTTCCCGCCCGGCACCGTGCTGGCGGACGCGGCGACCGGCCTGCTGGAGGAGCTGGCCGCCGGGCTCGGGCACGCGCCCCGGTGAGACCGGGGCTGGAGGACTACGCCGCCGGGGTGGCGGACGGGTCGCGGGCGTGGATCGCGCGGGCGATCACGCTGGTGGAGTCCACCCGTCCGAGCGACCGGGAGCTGGCGCAGCGGCTGCTGGCCGAGCTGTCCCCGCGCGCCGGGGGAGCGCGCCGCGTCGGGATCACGGGCGTCCCCGGCGTCGGCAAGTCCACGTTCATCGACGCGCTCGGCACCGCCCTCACCGGGCGCGGGCACCGGGTCGCGGTGCTCGCCGTCGACCCGTCCTCGACCCGGACGGGCGGCAGCATCCTCGGCGACAAGACCCGCATGCAGCGCCTTTCGGCCGACCCGAACGCCTTCATCCGCCCCTCGCCGACCGCCGGGACCCTCGGCGGCGTCGCCCGGGCCACCCGCGAGGCGATGGTCGTCATGGAGGCCGCCGGATACGACGTCGTCCTGGTCGAGACGGTCGGCGTCGGGCAGTCCGAGACGACCGTCGCCGAGATGGTCGACTCGTTCCTGTTCCTCACCCTCGCCCGCACCGGCGACCAGCTCCAGGGCATCAAGAAGGGCGTGCTGGAGCTGGCGGACGTCATCGCGGTGAACAAGGCCGACGGCGACCACAGGCTGGAGGCCGAACGCGCCGCCCGGGAGCTGGCGGGCGCCCTGCGCCTGCTCCGCAGCGACGAGCGCCGGGCACCGCCCGTCCTGACGTGCAGCGCCAAGGAGGGCACCGGCCTGGACGAGGTGTGGGGCAGGCTCGTCGAGTACCAGGACCGGCTCCGCGAGTCCGGCGAGCTGGAGGAGCGCCGCCGCTGCCAGCAGGTCGGGTGGACGTGGGCGATGGTCCGCGAGCGGCTCCTGACGGACCTGCGCGCGCACCCGTCGGTCCGGGAGCTGGCCCCCGACCTGGAACGGCGCGTCGCCGACGGCACGCTGCCGCCCGCGCTGGCCGCCGAGCGCATCCTGGACGCGTTCTCGCGGGGGTGCTGAACGGGGTTACCGTCGTCCGAAACCCCCGGTTGTGCCGGGTCGCGGTCGCGGCGCCCCCGGATCCGGTACAAAAGTCGGATGGACGTCATCGCACTCGATGATCCGACGGACGCGCGGATCCGGCAGTGGCACGACGTGCTCATGGCCGTGCACACCGCCGACTCCCCGGGCGACCCGGCGCCGGAGCCGGAGCAGACCGCCGAGCGCCTGCTCGGCGGTTTCGGGTCCCGGCAGCGGCTGTGGGGGATCGAAGGCGAGGACGCCGGGCTGGTCGCCGTCGCGGCGCTCCGGCTGCCCGGCGAGGCGGGCGCCGTCCGCCCGGCGGAGATCGACATCCGCGTCCGCCCCGAGTACCGGCGGCGCGGCCTCGGCCGCCGCCTGATGGCCGCGGCCGCGAACGGCCTGCGCGCCGACGGCCGCACCAGCGTGATCGCCCAGGTGCTCGCGGGGACGCCCGCCGTCCCGTTCCTGGAGTCGCACGGCTTCGAGTGCGTCCTGACCCTGCGGGGCATGCTGCTCGACCTGGCCGACCTGCCGCCCGGACTCGTCGCCAGGCTGCTGGCCGAGGCCCCGGCCGGGTACCGCCTCGTCCGCTGGAGCGGCGTCGTCCCCGACGAGCACGCCTCCGCCCTCGCCCGGGTCAAGACCGCCATGGCCGACCTCGCCGAGTACGAGGGCACCCCGTGGGACGCCGACCGCGTCCGCGAGATGGCCGAGCTGGTCGCCAAGCGCGGCGACGACCTCTACACCGTCGCCGTCCTGGACGGCGACGCGATCGCCGGTTTCACCGAGGTCGTCGTGCCCCTCGGCGCGGCAGGACGCGCCGCGCAGTACGACACGGCCGTCGCCCCCGAGCACCGCGGCCGCCGCCTCGGCATCCTGGTCAAGGCCGCGATGCTCCGGTGGCTCGCGGAGGAGCGCCCGGACGTCCGCGAGATCGAGACCGACAACGTCGGCGACAACACCCCCATGCTCGCGGTCAACGAGGAACTGGGCTTCCGCGTCGAGCGGGAGTCCCGCGAGTACCAGGCCGCCGTGAGCGCCCTCCCCTGACGCTTTCCACAGAACGGCGTTCCAGTAGGCGGGGGCCGCGGGGACGGCGAGGGTTGGTGTCGGAGCGCGACCGGAGGGGGCGCGCCCGGACACCTGGAGGCGGCCCTCATGGGCGAGCGGCTCATCCTGCACCTTCCCGAGACGGTGACCACGCGTTTCCTGGTCGCCACCGACGCGCGGACCGTCCCGGGCCCCGACTACCTGGCGGACGCCGTGGGCGGCGGCGGGGGCCTGTCCCGGGTGGCGGCCACCCTCGTGGGGACACCGGCGCTGACGATCGAACACACACCACCCGGCACGTGCCGGGACCGGCTGCGCACCCTGGGCGGCGCCCCGGACCGCTTGGCGGAGCTGATAGGCGCCGCCCGACATCTAGCGGTCACCACGGTCGCCGACCCCGCCGGCCAGCCCCGGCACGCGCAGGCGACCCGCCTCCTGGCCCGCACCCTGGCGGCGGCGACGGGCGGGGTGGCGGCCGACCTCGACTCGTCCCGGCTGCTGCCGGTTGACGAGGGGCCGCCCACCGAGCCGGACCGGTTCGTCCCGGGACGCGACTGGGTGTCGGTCTTCATCGCCTCCAGCGAGGGCGGCCCGTCACTGCGGGTGGAAACGGCCGGGCTGCACCGCTTCGGACTCCCCGAGGTCATGGCCGGGCCCGTGCCCTACGCGAGCATGCTCACCGCGGCCAACCTCGTGCGCGGCCTGGCCTGGCAGTTACTGGCCGAACACACCGGCTGGGCGTCCGGGGCCGCCCCGGGCCGCATCCGCCACACCGCCGCCGAACGGGTGGTCCGCGCGGACGACGTCATGCGCTTCTGGGGAACGAGATCGTCCGGCGGCGGAGCCCTGCCCCTCACGCTCGACTGGACGACGAGCACGTGCCCCGGCTGCGAGCGGGCCCTCAAGGTCCTCCCACCCGGCGCCGACCCCCCGACCTGGTGGGCCGAGACGGCCGCCGAGGCGATGCCGAAACTGGTCCACGCCGTCCCCGACCCCTGACCACCAGGTCCCACCCCCGGCCCGAAGGGCACCGCTCCACGTCCGGGGCCCTGGGGCCGCGCTGCGCGGAGCGGGGGGTGGGCCGTGCTGCGCGGAGCGGGGGTGGTTTCGGGTGATCGGAAAATGCGTTGCCGCTCGCGGGGGTGGATCGGCACTCTGATGGGGGCTTCCGGGAAATGCCCGGAGGGCAGAGAATTGCCGGACCATTCCTTTGTAGTTCAACGGCAGAACGCCGCACCGTTAATGCGGATATCCAGGTTCGAATCCTGGCGGAGGAGCGGCACGCGGGCTTGGAGGTGACCCGGTGAACGTGCTCGTGCTGAACGCGTCCTACGAGCCCTTACAGAAGGTGGACCTGCGGCACGCCATCCGCATGCTGGTGCGCGAGGTGGCCGTCGTCGAGGAGGCGGAGGAGGGCCGGACCATCGGCCGTTTTCCCGTGCCGCGGGTCCTGAGGCTGGTCAGGTACGTCGCGATGCGGTGGCGGCACGGCAGGCGCCCGCCGTGGAGCAAGCGCGGGGTGTACCTGCGCGACCTGGGCCGCTGCGGCTACTGCGGCAAGCGCGGCAACACGATCGACCACGTCCACCCGCAGTCGCGCGGCGGCGGGGACACCTGGGAGAACACGGTGCTGGCCTGCGGCAGGTGCAACAACCGCAAGGGGAACCGGACGCTCGCCGAGGCGGGGCTCCGGCTGCTCTGGGATCCGCGTGTGCCGCGCTGGGAGGAACTCGTCGGGGGATGACCCGCCCAGCGCCGCGGGGGAGGGGCCGGGCCGCCCGCGGGGCGGCCCGGCCCCTGAGGCGTGTGACGTTCGCGTGACTCTATGTGTTTTTCGAAGCTTATGAGGTGAAATGGGTGATTGTGGTAGCGTGCCGCCAATCTTGAGGTTGGTTATCTAGGAGAGATCTTTGGCGGCCCTCGATCCCCCCGGCAGCACCGCGAGCGGAAGGCCGGAGCCCCCGCCCGGGCGCCGCAGGGCGGCGCGGCGCCTCACGGCGCTCGTCCTCGCCGTGGGGGTGTCGGCGGCGCTGCCGCCCGGCCCCGGGTCCGCCGCGCGCGCCCCCGAGGCGCCGAAGAAGGATCTGAAGAAGGAGTACGCGAAGCTCCAGAAGCGCGCCGAGAAGCTCTCGAAGGAGTACCGCGGCGAACTGGTCTCCCTGGAGCAGGCGAAGAAGGCCGCCGAGCGCGCGGGCGTGGACGCCGAGCGTGCCGGCCAGGACTACGAGACCGCCCGCGCCGACGTCGCGAGGCTGGCCTCCACCACCTACATGACCGGCCGCCTCGACGTGACCTCGATCGTCACCTCGAACGAGCCGTCCGGCGCCATCCGCGACGCCGGGATCATCGAGCACATCAGCCGCAACAACGGCCGCCGCGTCCAGAACCTGGAGGCGCTGAACGCCAGGGCGACCCAGTCCCGCCGCACCGCGACGTCCAAGCTCGACGAGGTGCGCCGCGAGATCGAGGACCTGGAGGGCCAGCGCGCCCGCGTCAAGAAGCTGCTCGCCAAGTACAAGCCCGAGGCGACCAAGACCAAGGCGCCCACCGGCGGCGGGCGCCCGGACGGCGCGAGCGGCGCCAAGTCGCCCATCGTCGGCAACTCCATGACGGCCCGCATGCGGACCGCCCTCCTGGCGATCGACGGCAGGTTCGGGCCGTTCCCCACCATCGGCTGCGCCCGCCCCGGCGACCCGCAGGACCACGGTTCCGGCCGCGCCTGCGACTTCATGGAGAGCACCGGCGGCAAGATGCCGAGCGCCTCCGCGCAGGCCCACGGCGACCAGGTCGCCCAGTACGTCATCAGCAACGCGTCCCGGCTCGGCATCAAGTACGTCATCTGGCGGCAGCGCATCTACGACATGCGCGGCAGCGGCGGGTGGCGCCAGATGGAGGACCGCGGCGGCATCACCGCGAACCACTTCGACCACGTCCACGTGTCGGTCCTCTGACCCGTCGCCGCGCCCGAGCCCCGAGGCGGGGCACCGGCTAAATCTCCACGGTGGTGTTGTCGCGGGCGGAGCGCAGGGCCGCCTCGATGACCTCCAGGCCGGTGATCGCGTCCGCGATCGTGACCGGCGGGGGCGCCTCGCCGCGCAGGGTCCGGGCGACGGCGGCGTAGAAGTCCTGGTAGGCGCCCGGGTCGGTGGGTTCGGGGCGGTCCTCGCCGGGGGTGCCCAGGCGCCCGTAGGACGAGGGCGGCGCGACGCCGTAGCCGGGGTCGAGGGGCGTGCGCCCGGCGCGGAGCGCGGCCTCCTGGCCGTCCATGCCGCCGACCGTGTAGGACGCGCGGCTCCCGAGGACGCGGAAGCGCGGGCCGGGGTCGGCGGCGGTCGCGCTGATCCACAGGTGCGAGCGGACCCCGCCCCGGTGCGTGAGGGCGAGGAACACGTCGTCGGGCACGGCGGCGCCCCGGCGGCGCGCGTCGATCTCGGCGTAGACCCGCACCGGGCGGCCGAACAGCGTGATCGCCTGGTCGATCAGGTGGGGGCCGAGGTCGTGCAGCACGCCCCCCGCGTCGCGGGGGTCGCCGCTCTCCTTCCAGCCGGCGCGCACCTCCGGACGCCAGCGCTCGAACCGCGACTCGAACCGCAGGACGTCGCCGAGCGCGCCGGAGGCGGCCAGCCGGTACACGGTGCGGTAGTCGCCGTCCCAGCGGCGGTTGTGGAAGGGGATCACCGGCAGGCCGCGGACGGCGCTGAGCGCCGCGAGCGAGCGCGCGTCGGCCGCGGTCGCCGCGACCGGCTTGTCCAGCACGACGGCGACGCCCGAGGTCAGCGCCGTCCGCGCCAGCGGGACGTGCTGCCGGTTCGGCGCCGCCACCACGACCAGGTCGTAGGCGCCCGAGACCTCCCAGAGCCGGTCGGCGCCCGCGAGGACCTTGGCATGGGGGTGGCGGTCCCGGACGGCCTGCTGCCGCTCCGGATTCCCCGTGACCACCGCGGCCAGCCGCATCCCCGGCACCGAGGCGATCAGCGGGGCGTGGAACACCGAGCCGCCGGTGCCGTAGCCGATCAGCGCAACACGCAGGTCCATGCCCGCATCATGACCGATCGCGGCCCGCCGCGGGGGCGGCGGGGTGCGGACCACCTGGATCGACGTAGGCTTTGGGCGGGGATGTACGGATCGAGGGAGACGCGGTGTCCAAACCTGTCCTGCTGACGGTCGACGACGATCCGGGCGTGTCGCGGGCCGTCGCCAGGGACCTGCGCCGCAGATATGCCGGCTCCTACCGGATCGTCCGCGCGGAGTCCGGCCCGCAGGCCCTGGACGCGCTGGGCGAGCTGCGGCTGCGCGGCGACGACACCGCCATGCTGCTCGCCGACCACCGGATGCCCGAGATGACCGGCGTGGAGTTCCTGGAACGGGCCATGGACCTGTTCCCGTTCGCCCGCCGCGTCCTGCTGACGGCCTACGCCGACACCGACGCCGCGATCCGCGCGATCAACATCGTGGACCTCGACCACTACCTGCTCAAGCCCTGGAACCCGCCGGAGGAGAAGTTCTACCCGGTGATCGACGCGCAGCTCGACGCGTGGGAGCGCGCCGACCGGCGGATGCCCGGCGAGCTGCGCGTGGTCGGGCACCGCTGGTCCGCCCGCTCCTACGAGGTGCGCGACTTCCTCGCGCGGCACCAGGTGCCCTACACCTGGCTGCTGGACGGCGATCCGGAGGGCGCGGAGCTGGTCACGGCGGCCGGGGAGCCGGAGCTGCCGCTGGTCGTCACCTCGGACGGCGCGGTGCTGTCGGCGCCCTCGGACGCGGAGCTGGCGGGGGCGATCGGGCTGCCGACCACGCCCTCCACCGGGTTCTACGACCTGATCGTGGTCGGCGGCGGCCCGTCCGGGCTGGGCGCGGCGGTCTACGGGGCGTCCGAGGGGCTGAAGACCGTGGTCGTCGAGCGCCGCGCGCTCGGCGGCCAGGCGGGGCAGAGCTCCCGCATCGAGAACTACCTCGGCTTCCCCGACGGCGTGTCGGGCGCGCAGCTCGCCGACCGGGCCCGGCGGCAGGCCGACCGGTTCGGCGCCGAGCTGCTCCAGGCGGGCGAGGTCACCGCGCTGGAGTCGCGCGGCACCGCCCGCGTGGCCCGGCTGTCGGACGGCGCGGAGATCGCCGCGCACGCCGTCATCCTCGCGACCGGCGTGTCGTACCGGCGGCTGTCCGCGCCGGGCGTGGACGACTTCGTCGGACGCGGCGTCTACTACGGCGCCGCGCTCACCGAGGCGCCGTCCTGCGTGGACGAGGAGGTCGCGATCGTCGGCGGCGCCAACTCCGCCGGGCAGGCCGCGGTGCACCTGGCCAAGTACGCCAAGAAGGTGCACATCATCGTCCGGGCCGACGGCCTGGAGAGGTCCATGTCGCACTACCTGGTCGAGCAGATCGCCGCCACGCCCAACATCGAGGTGCACACCGGCAAGACCGTGTGCGGCGCGGAGGGCGCCGACCGGCTGGAGCGGCTCACCGTCCAGTGGCCGGGCGGGCTGCGCACGATCGACGCGCACTGGCTGTTCGTGTTCATCGGCGCCGAACCGGGCACCGGCTGGCTGGACGGCTACGTCGAGCGCGACGCGCGCGGCTACGTGCTGACGGGCCCCGACCTGGTCGCCGGGGGCCGCCGCCCGGCCCGCTGGCCGCTCGCCCGCCAGCCCTACCACCTGGAGACCAGCGTCCCCGGCGTGTTCGCCGCGGGGGACGTCCGCTCGGAGTCGATGAAGCGCGTCGCCTCCGCCGTCGGCGACGGCGCGATGTCCGTCGCCCTCGTCCACCGCTATCTGGAGCAGGCATGACCGAATCGGGCCGGGGCGCGGGCACGGCGACGCCGGAGGAGCTGCGCGGGCTGTTCCTCTTCGAGGACCTCGACGAGGAGAAGCTGGCCTGGCTCTCGGTGTGCGGGGCGGTCGAGGAGCTTCCGGCGGACGGCGTGATCTGCGCGCAGGGCGAGCCCGCCGAGTTCCTGTACGTGCTGCTGGACGGCGAGATGGTGATGTCCCAGAACGTCCGGGGCCACATCGTCGAGATCAACCGGACGTCGCGGGCGGGGACCTACGGCGGCGCCGTCCAGGCGTACCTGGACGACCAGATCGAGCAGAAGTACCAGCACACGCTGCGGGCGACGCGGCCGAGCCGGATCTTCGTGCTGCCCGCGCGCAAGTTCGGCAAGGCCGTCCGCAAGTGGTTCCCGATGGCGACGCACCTGCTCGCGGGGATCTTCTTCGGGATGAGCAACCTGCGCCGCACCGTCGACCAGCGCGAGCGGCTGGCCGCGCTCGGCACGATCACCGCGGGGCTGACCCACGAGCTGAACAACCCGGCGGCGGCCGCCGCGCGGGCCAGCGCGGAGCTGGGCGACCGGCTGCTCGGGGCCCAGCGGAGCCTGGCCGACCTCGCGGCGCGCGGGGTCGACTGCACGCACCTGGGCGCGCTGGTGTCGCTGCGCCCGGCGCTGCCCGGCGCGCCGGCCGGGCGGCGGAGCCCGCTGGAGGTCAGCGACGCCGAGGACGAGCTGGGCGACTGGCTGGAGGAGCACGACGTCCCGGACGCGTGGGAGCTCGCGCCCGGCCTGGTCGCCGCCGGGGTCGGCATCGAGCAGGCCGAGCAGGTGGCGGAGGCGGCGGGCGCGCACCTGCCGGCGGCGGTGCGGTGGCTCGCCGAGGTGCTGGAGGTCGCCCAGCTCCAGGCGGAGATCTCCGAGGCGACCGGGCGGATCACCGCGCTGCTGGACTCGGCGCGCCAGTACTCCCAGCTCGACCGCGCCGCCTACCAGCGTGCCGACCTGCGCGAGCTGATCGAGAGCACGCTGACCATGCTGCGCCGCAAGATCGGCCCGGACGTGGCGGTGAAGACCGACTTCGACGCGGACCTGCCGCCGGTGCCCGTCTACGCGGCGGAGCTGAACCAGGTGTGGACGAACCTGATCGTCAACGCGCTGTACGCGATGGGCGGCGAGGGCACCCTCACGGTCCGGACGGCGCGCGAGAACGACCACGCGCTGGTCGAGATCGGCGACACCGGCGTCGGCATCCCCGAGGAGAACCTCACCCGGATCTTCACGCCGTTCTTCACCACCAAGCCGGTCGGGCAGGGGACGGGCCTCGGCCTCGACATCTCCTGGCGGATCGTCGCCGACCGGCACGGCGGCGACATCCGGGTGGAGTCGCTGCCGGGCGACACCCGGTTCCAGGTGCTGCTGCCGCTCACCGAGCCCGACCTGCCCGACCAGTAGCCGGGGCGCCCCGGAGGGCGGCTCAGTAGGACTGGAGTTCCAGCAGGTTGCCCTCGGGGTCGCGCAGGTGGGCGGTGCGCAGGCCGGGCCCCCAGTCGGGGCGGTCCTGCGGCGCCGTGACGGCGTCGGCGCCGAGGCCGCGGAGGGCCTTGGCGGCGGCGTCCACGTCGTCCACGCGGAAGACGAGCATGGAGCGGTCGCGGCCGACCGCGGCGGGCAGGTGGGCGGTGCCGACGGTCCCGGCGATGCGGGCGCGGCCCATCAGGACCAGCAGGCACTCGTCCTTCAGGTCCCAGTTGGCGTACTCGGCCTCGGGCAGCAGCTTCACCGGCCGGATGCCGAGCAGTTCCTCCAGCGCGTCGGTGTAGAAGCGGGCGCACCGGTCGAAGTCGTCCACCAGCAGGCGCGGGTAGAGGGCGTCCATCTCGTGCTCCTATTCGTGGGAGTCAACCAATGATTGGCGATCCCCTACGATAGCCCCCATGGACGATGACGACGCCGGGGGTCTGCCTCCGCGCCTCCTCGGGATCACGACGTACGTGCTGGCGCGGGTCGCGCGCGTCGGCCGGGAGCGGATGCGCCAGATGATGGCCGAGCACGATCTCGGCCTGTGGCACTTCGCCGTCCTGGCCGCGCTGGACGACTCCGGCCCCGTCTCGCAGCGCGACCTCGGAGCCCGGCTGCGCGTCGACCCGAGCGACCTGGTGGAGGTCGCCAAGCGGCTGGAGGGCGCCGGGCTCGTCCGGCGCGACCGCGACCCGGCCGACCGCCGCCGGTACGCGGTCGCGCTGACGGCCGCCGGACGCGCCGAACTCGACGCGGTCACCGCCCGCGCGGCGGGGCTGGACGCCGCGCTCCTCGCGCCGCTCGACGCGGGGGACAGGGCGGCGCTGGAGCGCATCGTCCGGGTCCTGCTGGCGCACCACGACCCGCCGCCCGCCGTGCCGCCCTCCGAGGGGCCGGGGGAGACCGTCAGTCGAAGAGGTCGGGCTGCTCCCGGACGATCTGGTCGTGCAGCGGCTGGTAGTTGATCCAGCCGACCAGGTCGTTGCCGATCTGCTCGTGGGTGCGGACGGCGTTGTCGTGCTCGATCGGGACGACCGGCCCGGCGGCCTGCGCGAGCAGCTGCACCTGGCACGAGCGTTCCATCGTGATGAACCACCAGGCGGCGGCGTCGACGGTGTCGCCGACGGTCAGCAGCCCGTGGTTGCGCAGGATGACGGCCTTGTGGCCGCCGAGGGCGGCGGCGATGCGCTTGCCCTCCTCCAGGTCGGTGACGACGCCGGTGTAGTCGTCGAACAGCCCGTGGTCCTGGTAGAACGCGCAGACGTCCTGGGTGATCGGCTCCAGCCTCCGGCCGAGCGCCGACAGCGCGCGGCCGTGCGTGGAGTGGCTGTGCGCGGCGGCCACCACGCCCGGCCTGGCCTGGTGGATCCGCGAGTGGATCGCGAACGCGGCCTCGTTGACGTGGTAGCGGCCCTCGACGACCTTTCCCTCGTGGTTGACGAGGATCAGGTCGCTGACGCGGATGTGCTTGAAGGACATTCCGAACGGGTTGACCCAGAAGTGGTCGGTGCGCTCGGGGTCGCGGGCGGTGATGTGCCCGGCGACGCCCTCCTCGAAGCCGAGCCTGCCGAAGATCCGCAGCGCCGCGGCGAGGCGCTCCTTGCGGTGCCGCCGCTCGTCCGCGACGTCCTCGAAGCTCGGCGGCAGCCGGAAGATCAGGTCGGTGGAGAGTTCGTCGAGGAACTTCTCGTCATCGGACATCGGCGGACTCCTTGGCTCGGCTTCCCTCCAGAGAACACCGCCGCGGCGACCGGACGCTAGGGGAGGGCGGCCCAACGACCACCCGCCCGGTTGTCCGCAACGGACAACGACGGCGCAGAATGGGGGCATGGAGCCCGGTGAGGGCGACCGCTTCCTGCGGTTGCTGATCGAGCGCGGCGCCGACCCGGCGGTGCTGGAGGCCACGGTCCGCGCGGCGCGGGGCAGGTCGGCGCCGGTCGCGGCGCTGCCGGAGGAGGAGACCAGGCGGCACGCCCGCGCTCGTCCGGGGCGTCGTCGCGGCGCTGGAGACCGGCGGCCCCGGCGCGGACGTCCTGGCGGCGGCCGAGCGGCTCGGCGCGGACCGGGCGCGCCAGGGCGTGCCGGTCGCGGCGTTCCTGGACGGCTTCCAGGCGGGCCGCGCCCACCTCGTCCGGACGCTCGTCGCGGACGGGCGGCGCCTCGGCGTGCCGGAGCACCTGCTGCTGGACGGCGTCACCCGCGTGGACGAGATCACCACCGCGCTCGTCCACCGGATGGTGCACGCGCACCGGGTCGCCGAGCTGGAGACGGCCCGGACGGCCCGCGAGGCCCACGTGCAGACGCTCCGGCGGCTCCTGCACGGGGAGCCGGCCCCGGCGCTCGCGCCGCTCGACCCGGCGGGGGCCTACCACTGCGTCGTCTCCGACGTCAGCGACCCGGCGGTCGCCGCGCGGCTGGAGGCGCGCCTCACGGCGGCGGGCCCCGGCCTGTGCGGGCTGGTCGACGGGCGGTTCGCCGCGCTGGTCGCCCGGCTTCCCCTCCCGTCCGGGGACGGCCCGCTGCTGGTGGCCGCGCCGCCCACCGCGCCCCGCGACGTCGCGCCGGTGTACGAGCTCGGGCGCCGCGCGCTGCGCGCCGGGGCGGCGGCCGGGCTGCACGGCATGCGGCACCTCGCCGACCTCGCGCTGCCGACCGCGACCGCGGCCGAGCCCGCGCTGGGAGGCCTGCTGGCGGACGCGCTCCTCGGCGGCCTCGACCCGCGCGACCCGTTCCACCGGGAGCTGGCCGCGACCGCGCTCGCCTACCTCGACCACGGCGGACGGATCGCGCCGACCGCCGCCGCGCTGCACGTCCACGCGAACACGGTCAAGTACCGGGTGCGCCGCGTCCAGGAGCTGACCGACCGCCCGCTGCTCGATCCTCCGGCGGGCGCGGCGGTGACGCGCGCCGCGAACTGGTGGTGGGCGCTGCGGCACTGGCTGTCCACCGGTTGAGGGAGCCGGTTGAGGGAGCCGGTTGAGGGAGCCGGTTGAGGGAGCATGGCCGGGTCCGGGCGAAGGGGGCGCGGCCGGGCGGCCGCGGACGGGATCATGGGAGGATCGGGGCACCGAGAGGAGATCGCCGATGCCCTACGTCCTGCTCGCGCTCGCCATCGCCTTCGAGGTCACCGCGACGCTGGCGATGCGCGGCTCGGAGGGCTTCACCAGGCTCGGCCCGGCGGCGATCGTCGTGGCCGGGTACCTGATCTCGTTCGTGTTCATGGCCAGGGCCCTGACCTCGCTGAACGTCGGGCCGGTGTATGCGATCTGGTCCGCGCTCGGCACGATCGGCGCCTTCGCCGGCGGCGTGCTGCTGTTCGACGAGCCGGTGCGGCCGCTGACGGTCGCCGGTGCGGTGATCATCGTGCTGGGCGTGATCGTGATGAACCTCGGCGGCGGCGTGAGCCAGGGCTGACCCGGCCGGTCGGGTCAGAGTGCCTCGGGGCCGGTGGTGACGAACTGCGGCTCGAACCGGCCGGCGAGCAGCTCGGTGGGCGAGCAGCCCGCCAGCGCGCGGACCTCGCGGTTGAGGTGGGCCTGGTCGTAGTAGCGGCAGGCGACGGCGATGTCGGAGAGGGTCGCGCGGCCCGTGCGCATCAGGTCGACCGCGCGCTGGAACCGCAGGACGCGCCCCATCACCTTGGGCGGCAGCCCCGCCTGCTCGTGGAACCGGTGGGTGAGGTGCCTGCGGCTCCAGCCGACCTCGTCGGCGAGCCGGGCGACGGACGCGGTGCCCCGGCTGCGCGCGAGCAGGTCCCAGGCGCGGGCGACCTCCGGGTCGGGGTCGGGCCCCTCCTCCAGGCGGCGCAGCAGGAACCCGTCGAGCAGGTCGAAGCGCTCGCCCCAGCCGGGGGCGGCGCCGAGCCGTTCGACGAGGCGGTCGGCGGCCGGACCGAGCAGGTCGGCCAGCTCGACGGCGGTGTTGGTGACGCGCGCCATCGGGACGCCGAACAGCGTGTAGGCGCCGAGCGGGGTGAGGTCGAGGTGGATGCCGCGCTGCCCGCCGGGATGGACGTAGCCGCCGTGCCCGTCGTGCATGCCCGCGACGAACGACCCGTACTCGCGGCCCTGGACGCCCGGGTCGGGGACCTCCAGGAACAGCGGCGGCCCCAGGTTCACGATCACGACGGCGGTGCGGGTCGGGAGGGTGCGCATCCGGCTCGGCCGGACGTCCCGCTCCCAGTAGCCGACATAGGAGCGCAGGAACGGCCGCAGCGCGGGATGCGGGCGGTCCCGGGCCCGCCACCAGCCGCCCTGGTCGGTGATCTCGAACGGCCTGTCGCTCATCCCCCCAGTACTACCATCCGCCCCAAAGGGGACATGTCAGGACCGCTCGGCGGGCGGAATGGCCGTTTCCGGCGAGAAAGGTGGTTCCGGGACGGGCCGGGGCGATGATCTCCCCATGCGATCACGTCCCATCCCGGTGCTCGCCCTCACCCTCGCCCTCTCCGCATCCGGAGGGGCGACGGCGGCCGCGACACCCCACGCGTCCCCGTCCGCGCCGACGGCGGCGTCCGCGCCGGCGCTCACCGACCCCCGCCCCTGCCCGAAGCAGCCGGGCTTCACCTGCTCGACGCTGACCGTGCCGCTCGACCACCGCGCACCGCGCAAGGGCACGCTGAGGTTGCAGGTCGCGACGGGCGGGAACGTCACCGCGCCCAAGGGCGTGCTGCTGTTCCTGACCGGCGGCCCCGGGCAGCCCGGCGTCCCGTTCATCTCGCGCATATCCCAGCAGCGGATGCCGGAACTCGCCAAGAACTACCGCTTCGTCACGATCGACCAGCGCGGTACCGGCGAGTTCGGCGCGATCGACTGCCCCCGGCTCCAGGCCGAGGTCGGCGGCACCGACATCGAGGCGCCGAGCCCCGGCGCGGTCGCCGAGTGCGCGGGCATCCTCGGCGACCGGCGGCACTACTTCACGACCGAGCAGACCGTCGGGGACCTCGACCTGCTGCGCCGCGCGCTCGGCGTCCAGACGATGACGCTGGACGGCGTCTCCTACGGCACGATGACCGCCGCGAGCTACGCGGCCTTCCACCCGCGCAACGTGCGCAGGCTCGTCCTGGACTCGGTGCTCCCGCACGTGGACCCGCAGGGCGACGACATGCTCTACCTCACCGGCCTGCGGGCGACCGCGCGCGTCCTGCGGGACGCGTGCCGGACGGCCCCCGCCTGCGGGTTCGACCCGGCCGAGGACCTGGCCTGGCTGGCCCGGCACCGCGCCGACCACGTCCGCATCTGGGACATGCTCGTCGGCTATGAGTTCTCCGACCCCACCTACCGCGACCCCGACCCGGCCGGATTCCCCGCCGGATCCGGCGACGTGGTGTCGGCGTTCCACGAGGCGCGGCACGGGAACCCGGCGCGCCTCGACCGGCTTCTGAAGCTGCTCGACTCCGGCGGCGACGACCCCGCCGGATACAGCGCGGGCCTGCACGTCGCCACGATCTGCGGCGACGGCCACTTCCCGTGGGGCACCTCCGAGGCGCCGCTCGCGGGGCGTCAGGCGAGCCTGGACCGGACGCGCCGGCACCTGCCCGCCCGCGCGACCTGGCCGTTCACGGCCGCCTCCGCCGTCGGCAACGGATTCGTGCAGGACTGCGTCCACTGGCCGCCGGCGCGGCACACCGCCGAGCCGAGGCGGCTCACGCTGCCGCCCGTGCCGGTCCTGCTGCTGAACGGCGACCGGGACCTGTCCACGCCGCTCGAATGGGCGCGGGAGGAGCTGCGCTACGCGCCGCGCGGCGAACTGGTGGTCGTGCAGGGCGCGGCCCACTCCATCCAGAACCGCGAGCGCGGGACGCGGGGCCGCGAGGCGGTCTACCGGTTCCTCAACGGCTGACCTCAACGGCTGAGCTCGGCCGATCCCGCGTCGCGGTCGGCCCCTGGGCTGGTGGGGGCCGACCGCGGCGCGGCGGTCATCATGTTTCGAGGATGTGGTCCAGGAGGCTCCGGTAGGAGCGGAGGGCCAGGCGCAGGCGCTCGGTGTCGGGCGTCCCGTCCCCGCCGGAACCGAGGGGCTCCGACAGCTTGCGGCGGTGCTCGGCGAGGGCCCGGGCCAGGGCCTCGGTGATCTCCTCCGCGAGGCCGTCGGCCTTGCGGACGGCCTCGGCCGGATCGTCCACGAACCCGGCCTGGACGCGGTGCCAGCGCTCCTTGAACCGGCCCGCCTCGGCGGGGTCCAGGAGCCCTGCGGGCTGCCTGTCGGGCTGCTCCGCGGGCGGCCTACCGGTCTGCCTGCCGGGCTGCCTGCCGGACTGCCCCGCGGACTGCCCCGCGGACTGCTCCGCGGGCGGGCCGGAGGGCGTCGGCTTCGGGACGCGCAGGTCGGGCGCGGTGTCCCGGCCGGCCTCCACGTCCGCCCCGGCGGGCTTCGGCGGGGGACCGGCGACGTGCGCGTCGCCGGCGGCGGGCGGGGCGGTGATCCCGGTCGCGCGGGCCCGCTCGCCCGCGGCCGCTCGTGCGGGGGTCTCGTTCGTCATCGCGCGGTCAGCTCCTCGGGGTCTCGGCGACGCCGTGGCCCGCCGGTACGGCGAGGAGGTCGTCGAAGAGGGCGCGGTAGTGGACCATGGCCTGCCGCAGGTCCTCGGTGGTGGCCTGCCGGCCCTGGGCGCGCTCGCTGATCTCGCGGCCGCGCCGGTAGTGGTCCAGGGTGCGGGCGTGCTCCACCGACAGGTGGGCGGCCTGCTCGTCGAAGCCGCGCGTGGGGTAGCCGCGCTCGCCCAGCACCACGGTGACGAGGCGGTCCGCCTCCTCGACGGCCTCCTGCGGGGCGTCGACGAAGCGCTCCTGGACGCGGAGCCACTGCTCCTTGTACTGGTCGCGCCGCTCGGGCGCCAGGTCGTGCAGCTCCAGGTCGCGGTGGGCCTGCTCGCGGGACCTCAGCTCCCGCTCGGCGGCGGCGCGGCCGCCATGGGCCTCCAGCGCCCGGTCGTACTCCGGGCCGAAACGCCGCTTGAGCCGCTGGGTGCGCGACCACGTCCAGGCGAGGTACGCGACGGCGGCGATGATGACGACGGCGATGACGACCATGATGACGGTCGGCATTGTTCCTCCAACATCCGTGGGGTCGGACGCAACGCCGATGCCCCCACAGACGCGGTCGAAACGGTCACCCTCCCGGCCGGAAGGCGCAGACGAGGTCCCCGATGCGCCGCCGGTCACCGTATCCGGCCTGGTCGAGCAGCCGAAGCGCGCGCCGGTCCCGGGGTGTCACGCAGGCCACGCTCACCCCCACGCGCCGGAGCGCCGCCCGCATCTCCTCGGCCGTCGGCTTCCGGCTGTAGGGGGAGCGCACCGCGACGCTCAGCATCTGCCGGTCGGCGATGAAGTGCGGGGGCGCGGGGATCATCGACAGGTAGTGCGGGTTGGGGTTCGCCGCGTGCACGCGCGCGGTCAGCATCGGCACGGCCCGCATGTACACCACCGGCATCAGCACGACCGTGCCGGGTCTGGCGGCGCGGACCACCTCGCGCGCCGTCCCGACCTGCTCGGCGGGCACCTTCCAGGACGGCCGGTCCGCGACGGTCGAGCCGCTCGCCTGCGACCACACCGGCGTGCCGCCCACGACCAGCGCGACCGCGAGCGCCACGGCGGGCGCCGCGGCGGCGGCGACGGCCGCCGCGCGGGACCGGAGGACGTCCGGGACCGGCACGGAGGCGAGCAGGCCGACCAGGGCGGGCGCGGGGACGATCCACATCGTCCGCCACAGCACCTGCCCCGCGTCCGTGGCCCGCGCGGCGGCCGTGAGCACCCCGGGCAGGACGAGCAGCGTGAGCAGCGCCGCGATGCCCATCCCGACGAGCGCGGGGACGCCGCGCCGGGCCGTCCACGGGGACAGCCACAGCGCGCAGCCGCCGAGGACGCCGAGCGTCCCCTGGAGCAGGACCCACTGGTAGCTGACCGGGCCGTCGTGGACGGCGCCCTCCACGATCGTCTTGCCGTGCAGCAGCACCACCCCGAGCCCGGACGCGATCGGGTACGTCGCCGCGACGCACGCCGCCAGCGCGGTGCGGATCCGTCCGGCGGCGAGCAGCGGCAGCACGGCGGCGCCGACCGCCAGCGGGATCACGAACGCCGCCGACGAGGTCAGCCCGACCGCCGCGATCCCGGCGGCGCCGAGCAGCGCGAGGTCCCCGCGCCGCCGCCGCTCGGCCCACCGGGTGAGGTAGACGTACAGCAGCGGGATCAGCGCCGACACCATGACGGCCTTGCCCTGCCACATCCGCAGCAGGTGGAAGGCGCCGAGCGAGGCGCGCGACTCGCCCGCCCACAGCAGGTAGACGGCGGCCACCGCGAAGCAGAGGGCGGCGCGGCGCGGCGTCCACGCCCGCACCAGCCGCCACAGCGACCACACCGCGAAGAACGTGACCAGCGGCAGCACGCCGTACCACAGCAGCGAGGACGCGGGGACGTGCAGCACCCGCGCCAGCGCCCCGGCCAGCACCTCGAACGACGACACGGGCGGCTCGCCGGCGATCTCGTCCGTCGCCCCGGCGCTGAAGATGACGTCCTTCAGCGGGATGCGGCCCGTCGCGGCCGTCGCCACCGAGCGGGACACGAAGTAGGCGTCGTCGCCGTCGGTGTTGACGATGAACAGCGACGCGATCGCGAACCCGGCGCCGGTGAGGAGGGCGAGCGGCGTCCCCCAGCGCAGGTCCGCGTCGTCGGTGCCGTCCGCGTCGGGTCCGGGCGCGGGGTCCGGGTCGCGCGGGCCCGGACGGCTCAGCAGCCACGCGCCGGTCGCGGCGACGGCGACCAGTCCCGGCAGCCACGCGCACCACCACGGCACCCCCGACGGGTGCAGCCCCGCGCACACCCCCGCGACCAGGCCCGCCCCCACCGCGACGGCCGGAAGGGCCCGCCGGACGGGCCCGGGACGGTCGCGCCAGACCGGCTCCTCGGTGTCGTGCCAGAGCGGCCCGACCGCCCACCACCCCGCGCGCCGCGCGTACAGGGCGCCGAGCACGGCCGCCGCCGCCGACCACGCGACCAGCAGCGCCGTGGTGGGCGGGTCGAGGAGCAGGCCGGCGTGGTAGACGAGCGTCCACACGGCGAACAGGACGACGGCGCCGTCGGTGAGGCCGTCGACGAGCCCGGTCGCCCTCCGGGCCGGCGAGCGGCCGCCCTCGGATCCGCCGATGACCCGCTCCGTCAAGTCGATCACTTGTCCCCCGTGTGCGCGCGTGTGCCGCTCTCGCCTTTGTATCCGCCGAAGAGTCTCCGGGCGTTCACAGGCGCGCCGCCGAATATTCTGATCTTGGTTAGTTCGACGCCCGGTAGGCCACGGGAGTTTACGGCCCTGGTGAAGCGGCCGTCGTCGAACGGCTGACGTGGGGCGATCGTGCGGAGGCGGGCGCCGGTGCGGTCACCTCCGCCCCGCGTACCCCGGAATCACCCTGTGATGCGACAAGTCCGGAATCACTGCGATGCTCCGTTTCGGCGTGTTCTGATGGTCCGGTACGCGAGCCACGCCCGCCCGGCGCGGGCGCGTCCAGAGGGATGTGATGCGCGGTGCGCCATGCGTTCGGCTTCGTCCTCGGCGTCCTGCTGACCCCCGCGCTGGTCTACGGCGCGGCCTGGGGCTACGCGCAGGCGGGCCGGTCCTTCGACGGGACGGGCCAGGAGATCACCGACCGCACCCGCATCTACGGGGCCTTCGCCCTGCTCGCCGCCGTGGGCCTGGTGATGGGCGTGGTCATCGTCGCGCGGTGGGCCTCGCCGCTGGTCTCGCTCGTCCCGGCGCTGGCCCTGCTCGGCGTGTCCGCCTACTTCCTCGTGGACCCCGGGCGCGTCCTCGACCTGCCGGGCAAGGTGCCGCCCTCCGGCGACATGGACTTCGGCCTGCGCATGCTGCTCGGCTCCGGCGTCTACGGGATGATGGGGTTCGCGCTGCTGATGCCCACCTGGGCGCCGCGCCGCTGGGGCTCGGCCCACGCCGAGGAGGACGTCTTCGACTCCGACCACTACTCGACCATCGAGCGGTGATCCGGCCGCTCCGGCGGACCGCTTGGGGGGCCGTCCTCCCAGGGGAGGTCGGCGGGGCACGTGTAGGCGTGGTCGCCCCGGTAGAGCCCGGCGAGCACGTCCTCGATGCCCGCCTCCCGGAGCGCGATGTCGCGGACCTCGTGCCGCCGCGCCAGCGCCGCGACCACCGTCGCCGCGTTCGCGGCGCTCGGCAGCCGCAGCCACTGCCGCGGCCCCTGGACCCGCTCGGCCTCGATCCGGCCGAACTCCGGGTCGTCCAGCACGATCGGCGGCCCCGGGCGGGCCAGCTCGGCCACCAGCACCCGGTCGGCGTCGACGGTGCGGCGCAGCTCGTCCAGCCCGCCGTCGTAGGCCAGCCGCCCGTGGTCGATGATCAGCACCCGGCGGCAGAGCCGCTCGATGTCGCCGAGGTCGTGCGTGGTCAGCAGGATCGTGGTGCCGCGCTCGGCGTTGATACGTTCCAGGAAGTCGCGGACGGTCGCCTTGCTGACCACGTCCAGGCCGATCGTCGGCTCGTCCAGGACGAGCAGCTCCGGATCGTGCAGCAGCGCGGCGGCGAGGTCGCCGCGCATCCGCTGCCCGAGGCTGAGCTGGCGGACCGGGGTGTCCAGGAACGGGTCCAGCTCCAGCAGCTCGGACAGCTCGGCGAACCGGGCCCGGTGCGCGGCGGGCTCCACCCGGTACAGCCGCCGGACGAGCGTGAGGCTGTCGCGCAGCGGCAGGTCCCACCACAGCGTCGTCCGCTGCCCGAACACGACGCCGAGCCGGCGCGCGAGCGAGGTGCGCCGCCGCGACGGGTCGAGCCCGCACACCCGCAGCGTCCCCGACGACGCGGTGAGGATCCCGGTCAGCATCTTGATCGTCGTGGACTTGCCCGCGCCGTTCGGGCCGAGGTACCCGACGAACTCGCCGGGCTCGACGGCGAACGACACCCCGTCCACCGCGCGGAGCGTCGTCCGGCCCCGCCGCCGCAGGCCCCCGGTCCGCGTCCGGACGGTGAACGACTTGACGACGTCCTCGGCCTCGATCATCGGCACCGGCCTCAGCTCCCTGTCGATCGGTAGTGCCGCAGCCCCGCCCGCCACGCGACCGCCGCGGCCGCGCACACGGCGGCGGCGACCGCCGGGGACGCGAACCGCGCCGCGCCCGGCAGCGCGAGCGGGTCGGGGCGGTCGAGCACGTACAGCGCGGGCTGCCAGTTGACGAACGCCAGCGGCACGACGAACGTCACGCCGCGGACGAAGTCGCGGGCGAACACGGTCATCGGGTACTGGGTCAGGTACGCGCCGCCGTAGGTGAGCGACTTGGTGGCGCCGTGGCTCTCGACCAGCACGAACTGCACCGCGCCGCCCAGCACCCACAGGCCCGCGAAGATCAGCGCCCCGCACAGCACCATCATCGGGACGAGCGCCAGCCGGCCCGGCGTCCACGGCACGTCCGCGTTCGCCAGCGCGAGCGTGAGGATCGTTCCGGCCGGGAGCAGCTTGCCGAGGCGGCGCGGCGAGAAGTCCTCCGTGGCGACCTGGATCAGCGGGCTCACGGGGCGGACGAGCATGGCGTCCAGCGTCCCCTCCCGCACGTGCTGGCCGAGCCGCTCGGTGCCGCCGAGCAGGATGTCGGAGATCGCGAACGACAGCGCGCTCGTCCCGTACAGGAACAGGACCTCGGACGCGCCGAACCCGGCGATGCGCGGCGCCCGGGTGAACAGCAGCCCGATCGCCGCCGCGTCCAGCCCGCTGACGACGGCGGTGGCGGTGGCGAGCAGCACCATCGACACCGGGTACTGGGCCGCCGCGCGGATCCACGTCCACGCCAGCAGCGCGTAGGTCGCCAGCGGACGCGCCGCCGCGCGGCCCGCCTCAGCCACCGCGGATCACCTCAGCCACCGTGGATCACCAGCTTGCGCCGCGCCGCCCGGGTCAGCAGCGCTCCCGCGGCGAGCAGGGCGGCCGCCCACGCCGCCTGGAACGCCAGCGCGCCGAGCAGGTCGGTGCCGGTGTGGCGGCCGAGGAAGACGTCGGCGGGGACCTGGAGCTGCGCCGCCCACGGCAGCGCGTGCGCGACGTCGCCGAGCCGCCCGGGGAAGACGACGAGCGGCAGGGTCATCCCGGAGAAGAACAGCGACATCACCAGCATGACCGCGTTCAGCCCCCGGTCGTCGTGCAGCCAGAACATGCCGAGCGCCACCACGTAGCGCAGTCCGAACCCCACCAGCGCGCCGAGCAGCACCGACGCCGCGAACGCCGCGAGGCCCGCCGGGCCCGGCCAGCTCAGCGGGAACACCAGCGCCCCGGCCAGCAGCGGCGGCCCGCCGCGCAGCACCAGCGACCCGGTCGCGCGGCCGAGGTCGTCGGCCAGCCACCAGCCCTGGAGGCCGACCGGGCGGTGCAGGTCGATCGCCACGTCACCGGTGCGGATCCGCTGCGCGAGGTCCATGCCGCCGAAGATCTGGAGCGGCCCGATCAGCGCCTGGGTCAGGAAGCAGAACGTGACGGCGTCGTTCACGTCGTAGCCGCCGAGGACGGGGCGCTCGTGCCAGAGCGCTATCAACACATAGGCCCGCATGAACCCGAACCCGGTGTTGGTCAGGGCCTCGGCGAGCGAGGCGGCCGCATAGGCGGTGTGGCGACGGAACCCGTACCACCACACCCACGGAAGGACCCCCACCCGCCGAGACCCTAGGGCGGATCACCGCCCGGATCCACGTAATTTCACACAGACCGTCCGGAGCCGGTCAGCCGTCCGGCGCCGGCCCCGGCCGGTCCGTGCCCAGTACGCGTTTCCGCTCTTGCCCGGGTCCTGCTCAGCCCTTCGGAAGCTCGGGCTTGGTGGGGGAGTAGATCCACTCCTTGAAGAACTGCGTGAGGTCCTGGCCCGACACCTTCTGGGCCAGCGCGGTGAACTGCTCGGTGGTGGCGTTGCCGTGCCGGTGCTGGGCGACCCACGTCCGCAGCAGCGTGAAGAACTTGTCGTCCCCGATCCTCTCGCGGAGGAACTGCAGCGCCATGGCGCCGCCGCTGTAGACGCGGGCGTTGAACATGGTGTCGCGCTGCGGGTTCGCGGTCACGACCGACCAGAACGGGCTGCCCGGCGCGTCCGGGAACGGCCGGGCGTTGTAGGTCGCGCGGGCCGCGTCGTGGACGGTGGCGCCGCCGTGCTTCTCGGCCCAGTACCAGCCCGACCAGGACGCGAAGCTCTCGTTCAGCCAGACGTCCTGCCAGCGCTGCGGCGACACGCTGTCACCGAACCACTGGTGCGCCAGCTCGTGCGCGATCGTCCCGGTGTTGCGGACGGCCGAGTACACCGGCTTGCCCTGCGTCTCCAGCGAGAACCCGAGCGGCTGCCCGTTGAAGCGCGCGTCGTCGCCGATCGCGCCGGTGGTGCTGAAGGGGTAGGGGCCGAAGGTCTTGGCCCACAGGTCGGTGGCCTCGCTGGTGGTGCTGTAGAAGAAGTTCAGCGCGTCCGGCTGCGCGGCGAGCAGCGCGGGGTCGACGGCGGTGTAGTTGCGCAGGCCGCCGGGCGTCCGGCCCTCCCTGATCTCCCACTTGCCGATGTCGATCGTGGTGAGGTAGCTCGCCATCGGGCTGTCCTCGCGCCACTTGAACACGCTGGCCTCCGCGGCCGAGCGGCGGCGGCTGAAGGACGCGACCGTGTTCTCGGTGCCGGTGAGCAGGCCGTTGGCCACGACCCGCAGGCCCTTCGGCACCGCGATCTTGTAGTCGTAGGTGGCCTTGTCGCTCGGGTGGTCGTTGACCGGGAACCAGGTGGACGCGCCGTTGGGCTCGCCGCCCACGAACGCGCCGTCGGGGGTGTGCAGGAACCCGTAGGGCGAGCCGAACACGATCGGGGAGCCCACGATGGTCTGCGGCACGCCGCCGTAGGTCACGACCGCCGTGAACGTCTTCCCCTTCCGCAGTCCCTTGCGCGGCGTGATGATCAGCTCCTGCCCGCGCCGCTTGTAGTCCGCCTTCTGCCGGTTCACCTTCACTCGGTCGACGTCCAAGCCGGACAGGTCGAGGTCGAAGCTCGACAGGTCCTGGGTGGCCTTGGCCGTGATCGTGACGGTGCCGTCGAGCTGGTCGTAGTCGGGGTCGTAGCGCAGGTCGAGCGAGTAGTGCTGGACGTCGTATCCGCCGTTGCCCTCAAGCGGGAAGTAGGCGTCGCCGACGCCGGGGGCGCCGGGCGTGTAGCGGCCGTTGCCCGCCGCGGAGGCGGGGGCCGCGAGCGCGACGACGCTCACGGCGGCGACGGCGAGCGGCAGCATTCGCCCGGGGGTCGCCCGGGGCGTCATGAACCGGGGGTGGCGCAGCGCCATCTGAGGATCCTCTCGTGAGTGATCACTAGCGTGCCTAATTTGCCCGGATCAATGGCTGTTGTCGAGGAAAGTGCCGAATCTGGCCTTCCAGATGTGGCCGCAGGTGGGAACGTGCCAGAAGGCCCCCGCGGGTGTAGGTGCGCGGGGGCCTTCGGTTCGGGGGAGGCCGGACCCGGTGTGGTCCGGCCTCGTACGAGGCGGCCAGCCCGTCAGGCCGACCTGTGAGTCAGCCCCGTCAGGCCGACCCGTGAGGTCAGCCCGTCCGGGCGGCTCGCCGGGTCAGTGGAACTGGCCCTCCTCGGTCGAGCCCTTCAGCGCCGTGGTGGCGGAGTCGGGCGCGATCGCGGTGCTGACCAGGTCGAAGTAGCCGGTCCCGGCCTCGCGCTGGTGCTTGACGGCCGTGAAGCCCTTGTCCGCCGCCGCGAACTCGCGCTCCTGCAGGTCGACGTAGGCCGTCATGCCCTCGCGGGCGTAGCCGTGCGCCAGGTCGAACATCCCGTAGTTCAGGGCGTGGAACCCGGCGAGGGTGATGAACTGGAACTTGAAGCCCATGTGGCCGAGCTCGCGCTGGAACTTGGCGATGGTCGCGTCGTCCAGGTGCGCCTTCCAGTTGAAGGACGGCGAGCAGTTGTAGGCGAGCATCTGGTCGGGGTACTCGGCCTTGACCGCCTCGGCGAACCGGCGGGCCTGCTCCAGGTCCGGCGTGCCGGTCTCCATCCAGATCAGGTCGGAGTAGGGCGCGTACGCCTTGGCGCGGGCGATGCAGGGCTCGATGCCGTTGCGGACGCGGTAGAAGCCCTCGGCGGTGCGCTCACCGGTGAGGAACTCGCGGTCGCGCTCGTCCACGTCCGTCGTGATCAGTGTCGCGGCCTCGGCGTCGGTCCGCGCGATGATCAGGGACGGGACGTCCGCGACGTCCGCGGCGAGGCGGGCGGTGTTCAGCGTCTTCACGTGCTGCGAGGTCGGGATCAGCACCTTGCCGCCGAGGTGGCCGCACTTCTTCTCGGAGGCGAGCTGGTCCTCCCAGTGCACGCCCGCGGCGCCCGCGGCGATCATGCCCTTCATCAGCTCGAAGGCGTTCAGCACGCCGCCGAAGCCCGCCTCGGCGTCGGCGACGATCGGGGCGAGGAAGTGGGTGTCGCCCTCGCCCTCGGCCCACTGGACCTGGTCGGCGCGCAGCAGCGCGTTGTTGATCCGCCGCACGACCGCCGGGACGGAGTTGGCCGGGTAGATGCTCTGGTCGGGGTAGGTCTGGCCGGCCAGGTTGGCGTCCGCCGCGACCTGCCAGCCCGACAGGTAGATGGCCTTGAGCCCGGCCTTGACCTGCTGGACGGCCTGGAGCCCGGTCAGCGCGCCGAGGGAGTGGACGTAGTCCTCCTCGTGCAGCAGCTTCCAGAGCCGCTCGGCGCCGAGGCGCGCGAGCGTGTGCTCCTCCTGGACGGATCCGCGGATCCGCACGACGTCCTCGGCCGTGTAGCTCCGCTCGACGCCGGCCCAGCGCTCGTCGGTGTCCCACCTGTTCTGCAGCTCGTCGGCTGCGCCCTTGAGGCGACTGTCGCTCATCTGCTTGCCCTTCCGTGTCGTCCCCTGGGTGCTTGGCACGACTATGCCCCGGTCACACGGCCTGAAGGTGACGGCCATGGCAGAAGAACATCAAACATTCCGCTATCATGAAGCGGTGACGACCTTGCGGCCAGAAGAACCCCTCAACTTGACGAGCGACGTAGATCTCGTCACGTTCGGGCAGCGGCTTCGCCATCTCCGGCGCGGCCGGGGCATGACGCTGTCGGACCTCGGTGAGCGCGTCGGGCGCGCCCCGTCCCAGCTCTCACTGCTGGAGAACGGGCGCCGCGAGCCCAAGCTGTCGCTGCTCCAGGCGCTGGCCGCCGCGCTGGAGTGCCCGGTGGAGGAGCTGCTGCGCCGCCAGCCGCCGAGCCGCCGCGCGCAGTTGGAGATCGAGCTGGAGGAGGCGCAGCGCGACCCGCTGTACCGCACGCTCGGGCTGTCGCACCTGCGGGTCGGCAAGCGGATGCCGAACGAGGTCATCGAGCACATCCTCGCGCTGTACCGGGAGCTGCGGCGCAGCCGCACCAAGCCCGCCGCCAGCCCGGAGGAGGCCCGCAAGGCCAACGCCGAGCTGCGCCGCCAGATGCACGAGCGCGGCAACCACTTCGCCGACATCGAGGGCGTCGCCGCGCAGACCCTCGACGCGGTCGGCTACCGGCGCGGGGCGGTGTCGCAGGGGCTGCTGATGACGCTGGTCGGCCACTTCGGGTTCAGCCTCCAGTACGTCCAGGACCTGCCGCGCTCGGTCCGGTCGGTCACCGACCTGCGCAACCGGCGGATCTACCTGGAGCGCGAGCAGCTCGGCATGCACACGCCCCGCACGATCCTGCTCCAGACCCTCGGGCACATCGCGCTGGACCACGACCAGCCCCGCGACTTCGCCGACTTCCTGCGCCAGCGCGTCGAGGCGAACTACTTCGGCGCGGCGATCCTGATGCCCGAGCGCAGCGTCGTCCCCTACCTCCAGGAGGCCAAGGCCGCGCGGGAGCTGTCGGTGGAGGACCTCGCCGACGTCTTCGCCGTCTCCTACGAGATGGCCGCGCACCGCTTCACCAACGTCGCGACCCACCACCTCGGCCTGGAGCTGCACTTCACCAAGAACGACGAGAACGGCACCATCTACAAGGCCTACGCCAACGACGGCCTCGCCTTCCCGCAGGACGCCGACGGCGCGATCGAGGGCCAGCGGATGTGCCGCCAGTGGGCGGGGCGGCACGTGTTCACCGCCGAGGACCGGTTCTCCGTCTACTACCAGTACACCGACACCCCGAACGGCACCTACTGGTGCCTGTCGCACATCGACCCCAGCCACGAGCGGGACTTCGCGATCACGCTGGGCGTCCGGTTCGAGGACTCCCGCTGGTTCCGGGGCCGGGAGTCGACCCGGCGGGTGAAGTCGGCGTGCCCGGACGGCGACTGCTGCCAGCGGCCCCCCAAGGAGCTGTCGGACCGCTGGGAGGGGATGGCCTGGCCGTCCGCGCGGGCGCACTCGCACGTCCTGTCCGTCCTGCCGCCGGGGGCGTTCCCCGGCGTGGACGACGCCGACGTCTACGAGTTCCTGGACCGGCACGCCGCCGAGTGACCTCCGCGCCCGGGGGCGAACACTCCGGATCGCGACGAGGGTGAATGATCTGGGAGGACCCGGCGTTTCCTCTAGTGGGGACGCCTCACCGGGGGCTGTCCGCAGGGGAGGGAGAGCGCGTGCTGCCTGAGGTCGCGACGTGGTTGCGCCGCCGTACGAGCGCGGCGGACGACTGGCCGCCGCACGTCCTGCTGGCCGCGAAGGGGGCCGCCAGGATCAGCGTCGTGCTGCCCGCGCGCGACGAGGAGGCGACGGTCGGCGCCATCGTGGCCGCGATCCGCACCGACCTGGTCGAGCGGGTCCCGCTCGTCGACGAGATCGTCGTGGTCGACTCGCGCTCCACCGACCGCACCGCCGCCGTGGCCGCGGCGGCGGGCGCCGAGGTGGTCGCCCAGGACGACGTCCTGCCGGGGCACGGCCGGATGTCGGGCAAGGGCGAGGCGCTGTGGAAGTCGCTGGCCGTCACCTCCGGCGACCTGGTCGTGTTCATCGACGCCGACCTGCGCGGCTTCACCTCGTCCTACGTCACCGGTCTGCTCGGGCCGCTGCTCACCGACCCGTCCGTCGCCTACGTCAAGGGCTGCTACGACCGCCCGCTCGTCGAGGGCGACCGGTCGGTCGAGGGCGGCGGGGGACGGGTGACCGAGTTGGTCGCGCGCCCGCTGATCAACCTGCACTGGCCGCAGCTCGCCGGGGTGATGCAGCCGCTCGGCGGGGAGTACGCGGGCCGCCGCGCGCTGCTGGAGCGGCTGCCGTTCGTCACCGGCTACGGCGTGGAGCTCGGCCTGCTGCTGGACGTCTTCCAGGACGCCGGGCTCGACGCGATCGCCCAGGTCGACCTCGGCCGCCGGGTCCACTCGCACCAGTCCACCGAGGCGCTGGGGGAGATGTCGGGCCAGATCATGCTGACCGCCTGGTCGCGGCTGGAGCGGCACGGCCGGATGGTCCCGCTGGAGGCCCCCGCGACCGCGCTCACGCGGTTCCGCCGCGTCCCGGACGGGCACGACGCGCGCACCAGCGACGTGGCGGTGGGGGAGCGGCCGCCGATGGCCGGTATCCCCGGTTACGCCGCCGCGCGGTCGTTCTCGCCCGGCCGGGGATGAGGCCCCCTTTCCTCCGACATGACTGCTACCGTTGGTAACAGCCGTATTGGAGGAAGGGACCGATACCGCGTCTACGCGGATCTATACTCGTCCATCGCGGTTCGCGGTTTGGCCGGTGGGCGCGATTTCGTCCACGCGGGTCTACGCCGCTCTACGGCCGTCCAGTCGCATCGTGGTCGCATCACCTCACCGCTTCAGCCCCTGGTGGAGGCGGCCGGCGGGCCCCCGCTCGATCTGAGTCTGGAGTCGCGGCTCGCCCGGTTCAGGTATAACGAGCCCTACCGGAGAGCGGTCCGGCGCGCGCGGAGTGAGGCGCGGCGCGTGGCGGGCGGTGATCCTGAGGAGTTCCGGCGGTTCATGCGGACGTGGCTCGACGCCAACCCCCGCAGCGAGTACCTCGCCGCGTACCACAGCGGCCGGGGCCGCCTACCAATCCCGTAACGCGTAGCTCGCGGCCCCCAAGAAGCGCACCTTCCCCGCCCCGGGAAGGGGTGCGCGCTCCGGGCCGGGCATCCCCGCAGAAGCGGGTACATGGTGTACACGATCTAGCAGGTACAAGACGTAACGTGGACCCCGTCGCACCATCCCCAGCATGGGAGATCCAATGGACGACACCACCATCGGCCAACGCGTCTTCGCATACCGGGAAGAGCGCGGGATGACCCGCGCGGAGCTCGCCGGAGCCGTCGACCGCAGCATCGAATGGCTGAAATCCGTCGAGATCGGCCGCCGCCAGCTCGACCGCTACTCCATCATCGCCGCACTCGCTGACGCGCTCGACGTCCACGTCGTAGCTCTCCTCGGAGTCCCACACCAAGGCGGCGACGCCCAGCAGCAACGCGCCCACATGGCCATCCCGGCGCTCCGCCGCGTCCTGCTGCGCGCCGAGATGCCACCCCGGGCCATCGGTGCGCCCCTCCCGATCACCGACCTGCGCGACCGCCTCTCCGACGCCCACCGGCAGCGCCGCCACGCCCACTACGGGGAACTCGCCCACGCGCTACCGCAACTCCTCATGGACACCGCGGCGACCGCCGCCGCGCTCGACGGCACCGAAAGAGAGCGGGCGTTCGGGCTGCTGGCCGAGGCCCGACACGACGCAGCCATGGCCACCAAGAAGCTCGGCTACGTGGACCTCGCCTCGATCGCCGCAGCCCAAGCCGTCCGGGCCGCCACCGCCTCAGGCGACCCGATGCTCATCACCGCGATGGTGTGGACACAGGCTGAGGTGTACATCACCGCCGGCGCCGTCGATGAGGCGCACGAGATCACTACCGGTCAGATCGACCAGCTCGACCCCCTGCTCGGTCAGGAAGACCCCGCCGTGTGGTCGCTGTGGGGCACCCTCCACCTGGTGGAGTCTGTGATCCAGGCGCAATGGCGTCGGCGGGAAGAAGCCGCCTCGCACCTGGTGGAGGCGGCGGCTGCGGCTGGCCGGGTCGGCGCTGGGGTCAGCAGGTATCAGACGGAGTTCGGTCCCGGAAACAAGGCCATTCATTCGGTGCACGTCGCGCTCGAACTCGGCGAGGGCAGCGAGGCGCTCGACAGGATCGAGGGCGTCGACATGTCTGCGCTGCCGAAGGAGCGACGGGCGCGGCACGGCATCGATCGGGCGCTGGCCCGAAGCCGGGACGGCGATGACCCGGGCGCGATGGGGGAGCTGATGGACGCAGACCTCATCGCACCCGAGTGCGTGCGGAACCACCCGTTGACGACCGAGATGGTGCGGACGGCCGCGCACCGGTCCAAGGTGGTGAAGGAGCCCATAGCGGCCGCCGCGGAGCGGCTGGGGATCGTCATCTAGCGCGTCTCGCTGGCATTCGCAGGGATCGGGTACACGGTGTACCCGGTCCCTGCTTTTGCGTGCGGCAGCGTGTCAGTGACCGAATCGCTACGCACTCACACCTCCGCAGGAGACGGTCGGATGGACAGATACCCCGCCAGCCCAGCACCGATCTACGCCTGGGACGTCGAGGCAGCGGGCACCGGTTGGAGCGGCGTCACCGACAACTGCGACCGGGCGTGCCGTCAGGTAGACGAGGCCCTGCGCGCCGCCGATGCCTGCCCCAGCGCTCACGGCACGGTCAGGCGAGTGGAACTCGACATCGTCGGCGGCCCGGACTACATCGGCGCGAGGTCGATCGGCCGGGCCCGCCTCGATGCCGACACCGGCGCCGTGGTGTGGAACGACGAAACGCGAGCATGATTCACATCGAGACGTGGGCGCAGCAGGGAACCCTCCCAATGCCGCTGCGACCCGCTACGGCGGCGCGGATCTCCAGGTCCAAGTCCGCGCCGCCGTCCTTCCACGTGGGCGCTCCGGACTCTTGGCGGGGTCAGAAGGAGCGCCCACCACGGCGGCGCGGGAGCATCCCGAGCCCGCGCCGCCGTGCCTCATCCAGGTACGAGCCGCGGCAGCGGTCCAGGGCTGCCAGCGCCGTACCCACCCCAGGCGCGGCCGGTGGCGTGGGAGCCCCACCGCCGCGCCACACGGCGGCGCGGTCCACGCCGGCACACCACAGGACCGCGCCGCCCCCGACCCGTGCGGCCACAGCCACGCAACCCCGCGCGCAGGCAGCCGCACACCCAGGCGCGGCGGCGGGCCCCGCACACCCCGCAACCCGTCGCCGCGCCACCCCGCACACACCCGCGAAAGGACCAGCCGATGCCCAACCCCTGGACGTCGATCTGGTTCAACCCGCCAACCCCACCAGCCCCTGAAAGGCCACCCGTGCCCGACACGGACAAATACGTAAAGATCAACGACCGCTACGTGCGCCGCGGCGACAACGAGGGCTTCATCATCATCGACTCCGAAACCCACGACATCGTCGGAGCCGCCGTCGCCGAAGAGGACGACCCCGGCTGGTGGCGCTGCCACATCCGCGGCAAACCCGACCGGAAATTCGTCCCCCTCGACCACCCCGACCCCGCCAGGGACATCGCATGGCGGCTGACGCGATGACCTCCGAAACCGACGCACTCGACCTCCTCCACGCAGCCGTCCGCCGCCTCGTCCCCCGCGCCGCCGTCTCCACCCCACCCCACCCCGACCACGGCCAACCCGGACCCGCCGACCGCCCCGAACGCTGCCTCACCGCCACCCACGGCAACGCCGGCCCCCTCCACGTGGTGTGGGACCCGGCACGCGGCGGGTTCCTGTGGCACAGCGGCCCCCGCGCGGGCGAATGCCTCGGCGACACCGTGGGCGTAGCCGCAATCGAGGTCGCCGAAGCGCTCACCGAGCTGAACAGGCCGACCACCCCATGAGCCGGGGGGCGGCGCCGCCGCAGACCACGCCGAACCTCGTCCTGGGCTGGGGCGATCAGGCAAGGCCGACCGCGTCGCCCCCCACCAACCCGCCCACAGGAGACCCATGCTCCGCCGCATCCGAACCATCCTCGGCAACTGGTACTGCTGCGCGCCGAACGGCGGACGGATGACCTGCTACTGCGCCGAGGACTGCACCTGCACGTGCTTCGCCTGCCAGTGCGACTAACCCACGAATCAGGAGACGAGACGCCATGGCCACGAACACCGCCACGACCTACCCGGAGCCCCGCGTCCTGGACCTCCGGGACATGACGCTCGCCGAGCTGGCGGACGACGAGGAGGCCGCGCGGATCGTCGCCCGGCTCACCCGCACCGACGCCCCCAAGGCGGAAGGCGCCGAGCCCGTCCGGGTCGCGGCGTTCAACTCCTTCATCTAGTCATGCGCGGTCGAGGCGCCCGGCCACCGCGCCGAGCCCGCGTGAGCAGGCCCCACCAAAGGAGCAGACGCACGCTCCAGGCCCACCTGCTCCCACCGCGCCACCTCGACCGCGTCCGCGCCCGCCTCGATCAGCAGCGTTGCGGCGATGACCTTTTGCTCGGGATGGCTGTCGGCCGCCGCGAAACCCAGCAGGATCCCCGCGACCTCCGCGAGAAGATCCGCCCGCAATACACCCGCCGGCTGATGCACGGACCCGCGCCGTCCCGACGGCGCCACCGTCGCGATCGCCCGCAACTCCTGCAACGCCGCCTCACGCGCCGGGCCCTCCGGATTACGCCAGCCAGCATGACGCGTCGCCGCGCCCTCCAGGTGGGCGACGATCAGCCGGTCGGGCTCATGGTGACGAGGCATAGCTAGAACAGATTATCGAACGCACTCGCGACAGCCCGGGCCAACGTGAAAGGCAGAACATGCCAGAACAGCAGAAACACGAGGACCGCCCCGACGCCACCGACCCGCAGTACGCCGCCCTCGCAGCCCTCACCGCCTCACTCCAAGGACGCGGCTACGAGCCCGTCCACGACAAGGACACCGCCGTCCTCAACGTCGTCGACCCCGTCGACCACCCGGCCGACACCATCACCTGCCAACCCAGGGCGGTCGACGGGGGGCTGCTCTGGTTCTTCAACGGCGCCGGCACCCCCATCGCCCCCGCCAGCCACATCGTCGAGGCGACCGTCCTGATCGTCGCCGACCGCGACAAACGCACCGAGCAGCAGGGCGAGTCGGCCGACGCGCTGCACGTCACCCGGCCGTGACGACACCGGTCGACCTCAGCCCGCAGTTAGCAGGACTCCGCGCCGAGTTCCCCGACGTGATGATCTTCTACACCCAGCCCCCGGAAACCAGGCCCGTCTGGTGGGCGACTCGCGGCGGCGTGACCGGTCACCGCATGGACGAAGGCGACGGGTTCACAGCCAGCTCGGCCGACGAACTGCGCGAGTTGCTCCGGGCCGCGGCCAAGGGCCACGCCAACCGCGGGAGCAGCAGCGCGCGTCGATGACGTGGGTGCGGCGGTCGTTGATGCGCGGCAGCAGGCCGCCGCACCCGCCCGCCGGGCGGTAAACCGGCTAGGGCTCGGGCGAGACGGGCGAGCGGGGCGAGAGGTGCGAGAACGTCCATGGGTGGGACGGTAGGCGTGTGCCTGGTCGGGCGGGAGTAGAGCGGCGTTCTGGGGATAACTGCGCGATCTTGGCGGGATGCGGCCACCCGCTTGAGATGTATCGATCGATACGCGTATCGTTCGATACGTGAGAAACGAAGAGACCATCGCCGCCATCTCCACCAAGATCGCCACCCACCTCAGCGAGATGACCGGCACCCACGTCCCCGTCGTTACCATCACCGACATCGAGCACACCCTCGCCGGCGGCGACCCCGGCACCTTCAGCGAACTCATCCCCTTCATGCCCTACACCCGCGCGCTCCCCACCCTCGACCCCTTCGCCGGACCCGGCTCCATCCAGGACATCATCAACCGCCTCGGCATGTACGCCGTCGCCTCCGCCTGCCCCCTGGAGCGCATCGAACCCGTATGGCCCAACGAACAGGGCCTCACCCCCGAGGAGATCGCCGAACTCCGGGAGGAAGAGCACCTGGAGTACATCCCACGCGAGTTCTGGCCGACCGCACAGGACGGCACCCCCCGCACCCAGGCCGCCATGCAGGCCGCCGACACCGAGCTGCAGGTCGCCTACGACTTCGAACCCGATGAGTGGGCGCCTGGGCGCACCTACCAACTCCAGCACCGGGCCGAGCTCGCCGCCCGCTACCTGCCCCCCGACTTCGTCCCCCAGGGGGAAGGCGCGGAAGCCGACGCCGAGCGGGAACTCGCGGCCTGGGGCGCGATGCGCGCCGCCCGCGACGAGATCGTCCGCCGCGCCCGCGCCGCCGGCGTCACCAAGACCCGCATCCACGAGATCACCGGCATCTCCCGGGCAACCCTGGACCGCATCCCCGGCGTCTGACCCCGCGCCCTCATCGCCCCTGCGAGGGGTCTCGTCCATCAGTCCCTATCAGTGGACGCCAACGGAGAGGATCGACCCCCATGCAGTTGATCAACCTCACCCCCCACCCCCTCACCCTCATCGGGCAGGACGACACCGTCCTGCTCAACCAGGCACCGGACGGCCCCATGGCCCGCTGCATCGAGGATCGCCGCGAGATCGGCGCCGTCACCCTGCCCGGTGGTGGGACGGTGCCGCTGCGCAGCGTCGGATTCGGCGCCGTCACCGGCCTCCCCGAGCCGCGCGACGGCGTCCTGCTCGTCGTGTCCCGAGCCACAGCAGAGGCCGCCGCCGGACGGTCCGACATCGTCTATCCCGACGAGCAGGTCCGGGACCAGGACGGCCGCATCATCGGCTGCCGCGCGCTCGCCCGCGCACACTGACCAGCAGCGGTCGGGTCCCGCTCATCCGAACTGAGCGGGCCCCGACCGCCCCGCCATCACACCACACCGAAAGGAACCCCACCGATGCACCACCACAAGCAGATCGACCTGGAAGACCACCCGACCCCAGCATGGGCGACCGCGGCGATCGTCGCCGCCCTGGTCGCCCCGATCATCCCCCTGATTCTCCTGATGGCGGCAGCGGTCCTGTGGATCGAGACCGGTTCGCCCTGGGCGGGCCCGACCACGATCAGCGTCATGGCCCTGGGGGTCGCCGCCGCATGGATCTACTGCATCAAGCGCTCATGACCCGGGCGTTCGTGCCCGCCGGCACACAGCTCCAGCCCGGCGCCCCATGGGTCGCAGGGACCATGTACAAGCTTGAACTGGAGCAGGACGGGCGCGTGTCCTGGGTCCTCTGGGAAGACGGCCACGACTGCGGCGGGAACACCTACGAAGACCGCGGCCAAGAGGTACTCGACCGCGAAGCCCAGCGTTTCCTGGACCAGGGGTGGCTGGAGATCTGCTCCTGCGGCCGCGCACCGTCTGGGGAGCTCGTGCATCTCCGCCCCCGCGACTGCTCGTAGCCCCTGCTACTGCCGCATCTTCATCGCCCCTCCAAGGGGTCTCCTGCTCACCCGGCGAGGACCACGCCAGGCGCTCCGAGGCACCGTGTCTACGATGATCACGTGAGTGACCTCGACATACCTTCCGACCTCGTCCAAGCCAAGACCGATTTCCTTCGCGCCGAGACCCGCCTCGCCGACCTCAGCCGCGAGCAGCCACCCTCCACCCAGATCGCCGCCGGCGCCGCCCAGGTCACCGACGAGCAGCAGGCGACGTGGGACGAGACCTGGGCGTGGCTCCAGGCGCTCACAGCCGAGATCCAAGGGCACCCGTGGTGGGCCGGAGTGGATGACGTCCCGGAGGCGCGGGCGGCGCTGATGGTGGCGGCGAAGGAGCGGGTCGCGCAGAGCTGAGCCTGGAGACGACGAGCCACCCTGTTCGCTCCGGCCTGACGACGGCTGCTGGCGCTCACGGTGACCCGATCGAGCCATTCTCTTGCAACTTCGTTATGCACGTTGCATAGTAATGGCGTCAGGCCAACAGAGGAGCCCCACCCTCACCCGAAAGGCGGATTGCGGCATGATCGACCTGGACACCTCCTACACCTGGACCGAGGCCGACGGGCACCAGACCACCGTCACCCCCAAGGTCACCGACCGCACCGGCGCCAAAGGTCGCGTCGTGTCCGTCCGGGGCCTGGCGCCGCTGCTGGCCGACCGCATCGACGCCATCACCGACCCCGGTGAACGCGGCCACACCCTCACCGTCCTGTCCGGCGCCGTCATCGCCCTACGCGCGGAGCCCAAGGAGTTCCCCGGCGGCGTTCCGACCCACACCCGCATGGACGGCAAGGTCGCCACCACCTACGTCGGCACGCCCGCGCTGCCTGCCGACGTCGTCCTCGACCTCGCCGAGCAGCTCCACACCCAGCTCATCTGACCCTGCACATCCACCCGGGGAGCCCGCCAATGACCACGCAGAGCACCGATGTTCAGACGCTGGCCGCCCGTGTCGCGGACGCCATCGACGGCTACACCGGCCCCGTCAGCACCACCGTGTACTGGCGCCCGTCCACCCTCAGCGACGACTACTCCGACGAGTGCGCCCCGCGCCGGACCGTCCCGGAAAGCGACGTCCGGGAGGCCATGGCCCGGATCGCGCAGGTGCTGCGTGACTACCCGGACCGCTGGGGCGCGTGGTATCCGACCTTCGCCGACGTGGAGGCGCTCCGCAACGCCGACCTGCTGGTCAGTCCCGACTGGTACGTGTACGCCACACCTGTCCCCGGGCAGCCGCTCGCGAAGGTCATCTGGTGGACCGGCGAGGCGATCGACCAGGAGCGGCGCGACCGTGACCCCTCGACCGCGATCGCGCAAGCGGTCGCCGCGCTGGCGGAGCTGGTCGCCTGATGGCGAAGGTGACGATCGGGCTGCGCATCGGCCGCAACCGTGACGGTAAGGGGGTCGTCCCGCCCCGGGACACCGTCGAGCTGGACCGGCTCTCTCCTCGCGCCCGCGCTCTCGCGCAGGCGATCGCCGCGTCCCCGGGCGCCGGTGCCGGGGTGATCTGGCTGGAGTCCACCCGGCCCCGCGGCGAGATGTACACCAGCGGGGAGGAACACGCCGTCTACGGCGACCCCGCACGCGACGGTCAGCCCGTCCGGCGCGAATGGGGCGCATGGGATCGCTTCTACGCCGATTCACCCGAGGACGCCTACGGGTATCTGGAACGGCAGGCCGCGAAGATCCCTGCGGATTGGGAGATCATCGGCCCGGACCCGCATGAGCGGGTCACCGAGCACGAGCAGCCGGTAGAGGAGTGGCGTGCCTCGGACGTCGCTGAGCATATGGGGATCGCGCTGCCCTCGGTCCGGCCGACACTGCGGCGGCTGGGCGTGCGCCCATACCGGCACGAGCCCGCGCCCGGCGGCGGTGTGCGGGCGGTGTACTCAGCCGCGGCCGTCCGCGCCGCCCATGCCAACCGCCCCGGACGGGGCGCCCGTACCGACCTCAAGGGGCACAACTGATGACCGACCCGATCGAAGGGGAATTCGGCGCGCTCATCCTGTCCGGATGGATCGCTGACGCGCCGGACACCGGAAGAGACGCCGCCTTCCTGCTCGCTGCCGTCTCCGACGACCGTGCGGCAGTGACGATGCCGATCGTCGCTGAGGCGTTCGGGCTATCGTCGCAGGCCGGATCCATGACGTCCCGCCCGTCCGGGGACGGACGTGTGGAGCTGACGAGCGATGGGTGGGCGTACCTGCGTGCCGGTGACGCCGTCTACCAGCGGCCTGTGTCGAGCGAGTGGGCGGATGTCGCCCGGGTGGATGGACGGGTCGTCCTGGTGGTGGCGTTCCGGCCGTTGCCCGCTGGCGCGCCGGTGGAGCCGTTCGTGGATCGGATCACGGCTCAGGGCGTGTTCGCGCTAGGACTGCTGCCCGTCGCCTGCACCGACCTGCATTGAGCCGCCCGCGCGTGTGAAGCAGACGATCTAGATCCTTTCGGCATGAGTCGCAGACTTTACAGTCTCAGACTGTAAGGTTGGAGGTGTCAGCGAGAGGGAGAACACCATGAACACCACCGCCGCCGCCCAGCAGGCCGGAGTCACCACCGCGACCATCCGCGCCTGGTGCCGCCGCAACGTCATCGCCGCGCTCAAGGTCACCGGCCGGTGGGTCATCGACGCCGCCTCCCTCGCCCACCGCATCCAGATCGGAAGGACCCACGTGGCCGACCGCTACACCGTCCAGACCGTCGACAAGGAGCACCTCGGCCGAGTCGCCACGTTCCACCGAGTCGTCCGCACCGACGGCACCGAGCCCGGCTGGCGAGGCGACGCGCGCCTGATCGACCACATCTACGCAGACCGCGCCCGCGCCGAAGCCGTCGCCGAGTTCCTCAACCGCACCCCCGACTGCTACCGGCTCGAACTCCGCCAGGCCGGCCGGACCTTCTCCTCCTCCGGCGGCTGGCGGTGGGTGGTCACCGGCGGCCGCGACGGCGACCCCCACCGCGTCAGCGCGAGGATCGACGTGGGCTGGCAGCCGCCCGCCACCAGCTCGTCCACGACCGCGATCGGCCACGTCATCGGGCTCACTCTCACCCACGACAAGGGCGCCGAGAAGCGGATCGCCGAGCACGCCGAGAAGCAGGCCATCGCCGCCGCCGAACAGGAGGTCCGCCAGGCCCGCGAGGCGCAGCTCGCCGAACTCCGCCGCCAGAAGGGGCAGCTCGCCACCCCGCGGCAGGTCGACTACATCCTCGACCTGCTGGAGCAGCGCCGGATCAGCGGCGAGGGCGGCGGGTTCTACCTCGGCCCGGCCGACCGTGCCGCGATCGAGGAGATGTCCAAGAACGAGGCCAGCGTGTACATCACCAGCCTCAAAGGCGAGTACTGACCAGCCGCACACTGCGAGCGGCCCCGCTCAATCGTGGTGAGCGGGGCCGCTCGCCCAGCCTACGAGAGAGCAAGCGATGAGTGAGGAATGGACCGCGCAGCAGTGCGCGACCGAGTGGGGCGTCCAGCTCAAGACGTGGCACAGCTATGTCGCCCGTGGGCAGGCGCCCGGGTCGGCCCGGCACTCGGGTCGGACGCCGCTGTGGGAAGCCGAGACCGTGCGGGCCTGGCCGCGGCCTGGGCAGGGCGCCCGCAACGACCTGAACATGCCCGACGAGCTGCCGGTCCTGTACGAGACCACCGTCGGAACCCGAGGCGACATGTCAGGGTCGACCTCGCCGCTGCCCCGCTACTGGCACGTCTCAGTCGCAGACCGGGCCGCGCGCGGCGACACCTACCTTGAGGTGATGCGACCCGACGGGCAAACGGTGGCGTGCGTCGCCTGGCATGAGCGGCTGAATGAGGGCAGCGACGAGCTCGCGGAGGCCGTCGCGTGGATCACCGGTGCGGCGCGCAAGGTATGGGCTGCCGGAGCGAAGCTCGCCCAGGGGACTCCGCCGGCGGTGCTGTGGGCGGACGTCGCCGACGCGTGGGAGTTCGCGGGAAGGAATGCCTACTTCGCGTGGGCGAAGGAGATCGTGGCGTCCGGCGTCACGAGGACCGCCTACCTGTAGCGACAAGGGGCCGCGACGTCGCCCGCACTGGACGCGACGAATGCCCGCCCTCCCGTCAGAGCGAGAGGGCGGGCCACGTTCGCGCAGGTCATAACATGTGCGCGTGAAATGGCGAGGGCCCGACGGGTGGGACATAGAGCTGATCAGCCTTGATCACGTACCGACCTTCCGGTGTCGACGCCATCGCATCCTCGTGGTCTACGCCCGCACCGTCACCGCCCTCGAAGCCGCGCTCGCGACCACGGGCCACACCACCGCCGACCTCGTACGAGAACTCCCCGCCCAGGCGAGAAGCGCAAGCAAGTCCATGTCTGGACGGTAGGCGGGCGTCTAGTCGGGCGGGAGCAGAGCGACGTTGCTTGATGACCGGACAGTGCCCGAACAGCGAACGACGAGACATTAAGAGTTATTCGCAGCGATCGCGGCCTATTTGCTCGTTATCAGAGGCGGCGGTACGGCACACCCCGGCGAGCACGACGAAAGCGGCCCGCCCTCCCGAAGGAGGACGGGCCGCTCGTGGCTGGAGAGGAACAGCCACTACCCCCTGGGCGGCTCCACCCGCCCCGGGATCACCTTCACCGGATACACCGGCGCCTTCGAAACCCCGAGCGCAACCAGCACGCTCCCGAGCTGGGGGAACGCCTTCTCCACCGCGCGCGCCAACGCATACCAGGCGGCGATCATCAGCGCGGTCGCGACGAGCATCGCGCCCTTGCCGGTGTCCTCGTCGACCACGATGCCCGCCTTGGCGGCGAGCCAGGTCAGGACGGCGCCGACACCGACCGGGACCCACGTGCGGATCAGACTCACGATGTAGTCGGACATGCGACCTCCTTCGGGCCACCGGGTAGCCCCCGCCACCCACATCAGTTGGACTCAGCCCTACGCGGGTTGAGGTTGAGGCGCCCTAATCCAACGTCGGCATGCTGATCGTTGGACTCCTCGCGCCCCTGAACAATTGCTTGATGGACGGCCGCGAGTTATGCCGAGTTATGAGGGAACTCGCAGGTCAGACATTTGATGGTTGGTTGATCGGTGGGTGATGTCCTCTGACGCCATGCGATCTCCTCCCGGCGCTCAGTCGGCCGACTGGGCGACGCCGGTGAAATGGCCGGACGCGGTGATGACGTCGCCCTCCTTCAGCACCGTCTCGGCCTCGTCCAGGACGACCCTCAGCTCCATCGAGCGGACCTTGCCCTCGGTGTTCGCCGTGATGTCGGCGGTCTCGGCGGTCGCGCGGACCTCGGTCGTCGCCGGGTCCGGGTGGCTGATCTCGGCCACCTTGAACGTTGCGCTGTACGTCATGCTCACTCCTCGCTGGTTGTGTGGTCAGGGGCTGCAGGTGATGTTGGAATACGCGGCGCCGGTCACGGCCTGCCCGCACCGCACGACGTTGTAGGTGGTCGAGGCGTCATGCACCCAGAACCCGTCCCGGGCGCCGGGCCCGATCACCGCGCTGTTGCCGGCCAGCTCGTTGCGCAACCCCCAGTCGCCCAGCCCGAGCTTGAGCAGCTTGTTGTGGTGGACCTGGTAGCCGTCATGGCCGTCGCCGCCCGGCACCCCGGTGCAGGTGTTGCCCTGGACGAGACCGTCGTTGCCCTTGACGTCCACGCAGGAGTCGCCGCCGGAATCTGTCAGCGCTCCGCCATCGAGGGCGTTCCCGGTGACCTGCGTGCCGGTGGTGCCCTCCTTCACGTCGACCGGCTCGGCCGTCGTCGCGTAGACCGTGTTGCCCTGCACGACGTTGCGGTCCGAGGCGTCCGGCGCGCCGCCGGTGTAGACCGACCAATTCCCGTTCGCCGACCCGACGTACACGCCCTCGCCGAACTTGTCACGCCGCAGGCCCGTGTGATGCAGCGCGTTACCCGCCACCAGCGAGTCGGTCGTGAACGCCCGCAGGTGGACGGCCTCGTCACCGACATCGTGGACAGTGTTGGACACGATCTCCACGTGCGCGGAGTGGTCGACAATGATGCCCTTGGCCGCCCAGGTCACCGTCAGCCCGCGCACCCGCCACCACGACGCGCCGTCCAGGTGCAGCCCGTACCCGCCGGTCGGGCCGTCGTTGGTCAGCGTCGCGTCCTGCCCGCACAGCCAGATCGGCGCCGCCTCGGTGCCGGGGGTGGTCGCGGTCCAGTTCCCGTCGTAGGTGCCGGCCGCGACCGCGATGGAGTCGCCCGGCTGCGCGTTCGCGAGCGCGGCGGCGAGCTGCGCTGGGGTCGCGGCGGTGACGGTCGCGTCCGGGCAGCCGCTGTCGCCGCGCGCCGACGGCACACCGAGCGGCCACGCGACCGTCACGGCGAGCGCCGCGGCAGCGAGCGCCAGCGCAGCCGCGCCCGCGCGGAAGCCTGTGACCAAGGAGAACCTCCGGAAACGACGAAGCCCCAGCCAGTGCGCTGGGGCCGATGAGCTAACAGGGAAGGGAGGGCTCGGACGGGGACGGCGAGCGTCGCGCGCCCGGCCCGGACGCCGGAGACGGAGGGTCAGGACGCCAGACGCGCCTGAATCTCGTCCACGACCTTCGTGGCCATGCCCGCCGGGAACGCCTCCACCACCGCCCTGCCGATGCTCTCCGGCGTCAGGCCAGCCAGCACCAGACGAGCGACCTCCGCCTCATCCACATCCAGGGACTGCTGCGCCAACTGCGCCACCCCGGCCTTGATCTCCAACGCCCGCGAGTAGATCTCGCGCAGCAGGTTGTCCGGACGCCAGGTCGGGTTACCGGTCGGGTCGACCCCCGCCGGCGCCGCGACCTTGTCCTGCTGGAGGACGAGCTTGAACAGGTTGTCGGTCAGCCACTTCTTGTCGTCGCTGCTGAGTGCCACGTCGGGGTCCTCTCCGACCATCCACTGGCCGTAGTCGTCTTTCACGGCGCGGTCGTAGTCGAGGCCGACGCCATTGATCCGTTCGTCGTTGGAGTACTGCTGGAGCTGCGCGCGCGAGTCCCACCGGCCGCCCGACCACGCGTACGTCTGCCACCCGAACGTGATCTTCTCCGCGTCGAACGCCCGCTTGATCGGCCCATAGCCTGCGTACATGCCGACCCGCTCTCGCCCGATCACGGACGCGGCGCCGTCGAGGTAGGCGTTGATCGTCGCCTGCTGGCCCGTGCTCGCGTCCCAGTCGACGGCGAAGTAGATCGGCCGGCCGTCCGGCATCCCGCACGCGCGCGCCTGCGCTTCCGCCGCCCGCGCGTCCGCCGCGCCCCCGGCCCGCCCCGACAGCGCGCGGGACGCCGTGGTCTCCCACACCACCACCAGCCAGATCCCGGCCGCCGACAGCTCCTCGGCCTCCCCACGCGTCAAGTTCTTCCCGGCATCCCGCGACAGGTAGCGGCAGGCGAACCGCACCCCCGCCTTCCGCAGCGCCGCGACGCCCGGGTGGCTCCAGGCGTAGTCCACGCCGAAGACGCTCATCGGCTCTCCTCCCACGGAAACTTCACCAGGTCAGGCACCGGCGGCGGGTCCACCCCGTTCCGCCGCATCACCGTCATGCACAGCTGCAGGTAGTCCATCGCCCCCCGCAGGCGGAACCGCAACTCGTCGGTCTCCTTGCGGGCCTCACTGACCGCCTTCCGCAGATCCGCGACCTCCTCTTGCAGGTCATCGGTGAGCGCGGCACGATCGGCGTGCTTTTGCACCCGTGTCGCCTGCCGGAACGCGAACCAGCCCGCGACCAGCGCCGGGACACCCGCGATGCCCGCCGCGATCGCACCCTGCGCCAGAGTCCCCGACACGCTCACGGGCGATCCCACTCCTCAGTCCACGTGGAGATCACCGCGACGAACCCGGCGAACGTCAGCCAGATCAGGGCCGACAACCATCCCCGAGGGCTCGTGCCGGCTATCCAGCCGATCAGCGCCACCGTCCCCCACAGCACTTTCATCGCCACGGCCACGGTGAACGCCAGCCGGTCCCTCCGCGCGAACGCTTGGGCGGCGCACAGCAGCCCGGTCAGCAGCCACAGCACCGCCCACACCTGCCACGGCGCGACCACCTCGTATCCAGCGCGGGTCGCGGCGGGCTGCCCGGCCAGACCGATCGGGTAGAGCAGGTCCAGCAGGGCCAGGAACAACAGGGCGATGCCGCGCTTCCCGACCCGGTGCCACAACCGTTGCAGCATGCAGGTCACACGCCCTTCGCCCTGCCGGTTCACAGCGGCACGCCCCAGCCGATCTGCCGCTTGATCCCGAACGAGAAATCGGCGCGCTGCGCCACCACCCCGCCAGAGATCCCCAGGTACCGCACGACGATCTGTGTGCCGTTGTCCAGGACGTCGAACCAGCCGTACTGCTGGCTTTTGGTCGCGGTCGTCGGCGGGTCCGGTACAACACCGCCGGTGAGGCCGCCGTTGCCGATGAAGGTGGTCTGGTCCAGCGGGCTCACGCTGACCAGCGGGAACCGGCCCTGCACATGCGACCCGTCGTCATAGCTCAGCGCGTGGACGTCACCGTGCACGTACAGCAGCGGAACCTGGTGCGCGGTGATGTAGTCGGCGAGCTCGGCGCGCTCGGTCGCGTACGCCGACCACGTGTCGTCCCCGGTGAACGTGGAGGCGTTGTGCCAGGCGTCCTCGTGCAGCCACACCACCAGCCCCACCCCGGCCGTGACCACCTGGCTCTTCCACCACGCCTTCTGCGTGGCGCCGAGCTTGGTCTTGGACGAGGTGTCCGGGTCGGTGATCGGGTCCATGTAGGACCGGCCGTCGGTCATCACGAACAGGACGCGGCCGATCTGCCAGGACTGGTAGATCCCCACCCCGTCGCCCGGCAGCGCATGCGAGGGGAACAGCCGTCGGTAGACCGCCTGCACCGCTGGTGCGGCAGGGCAGTCGGCGGCGACGTTCTGTCCGCCGAAATCGTGGTCGGACCAGGTGTAGGCGAGCGGGCTCGCGGCGTAGAGGGCCTGCTGGTTGGCCTGGCCGAGGGCGTTGAGCCACGCGCCCAGCGCCCACGCGTCATCGTCGACACCGATGTCCTGGTAGTGCATGTCGCCCAAGTGCACGAACATGCGGGCGGGCAGTCCGGTCGGGCCGGTCCGCGCGGCGGCGTCGCTGAAGCTCGCGGCGTTGGAGTTATTGTCCGCGCATGACGCCGCACCGAACGAGAACGACGACGCCGTGCCCACCGTCGGCAGCGTCCGGAACGTCGAGACGTGTGCGGTGTCCAGCGTCCCGTCCAGCTCGACACCCCAGTAGTAGGTCGTGTCCGCAGACAGCCCGGTGAACGTGCCGGTGATGATGCCGTCCCGGTCCGGCGCGGCCGCCGAGGTGTAGGTCGGGGAGGTCAGCGACGGGCTCGCCGACCGCGCGAACCGCACGCTCGAACAGAACTTCGTCACCGCCGACACCTTCACGGCCGACGAGGTCACCCCGCCCGTCAGCCGCCCGAGCAGCTGCGGAGGCTGCGCGGTGCCATACGACGGCGGCGCGACCGCGACGAGCAGCCCCGCCGCCGAGCCCGCATCCGGCGACACCGCCGCCGTCTTCGTCCCCGACGACCCGGCCGAGGCGAGCTGCTGCGTGGCGACCTCCAGATACGCGGCCGCCGTCCCCGTCACGATCGGGACGCCCTTGACCTCGGTCATCCCCGACGGCGTGGACGCCACCGCCGGAGTCGTGGACGACGACGTCGTCGCGAACGCACCGATCAGCAGCGCCGCCGGCCCCACCACCGTGGTCGCCGGAGCGACGATGCTCGACACCCCCGCCCCGGTCGCCGCGCCGTTGGAGTCGTAGGGGCCGTGCGCCGCGCTCGGCGGTGCCGCGCCCGTCACCCGGAACACCACCGCCGCGCCCCGCGCGCTGCCGTTCGGCGACCGCCAGGTGTAGAAGTCCGGCTCCGTTGCGGCCGAGGTCACATACCGCCAGTACACCGCCAGCAGGCAGCCGCTGGTGTAAGCGCCCGGGAAAACCGTCCACCCCGGCGGGACCGTCGCAAAGATGTTCCCGGCGTTGCGGTGGAACACCACCCCGACCAGCAGGTCACCGTCCGCGACCGCGACCGGCTTGGGCACCCTCAGCGTCGGCGCCGACGACACCGTCACGCTGGAGACGTCGTTCGTCGTGGTGTGCGCGACCGGTGAGCTGGGCGGCGGCGCCACCGACCCCGGCTTGAGCGTGAACATGAACCCGGCGGCGTTCGCCCCCGCAGGCGATACCGTCGCGGTACGGGTGCCGGTCGAGCCCGATGCCGACAGGGTCTCGTAGGCGACCAGGTGGGTCGTGCTGTTGGTGCCGGTGGTGACGTTCCAGCCGCCGACGTTGGTCATGCTGCCGGGCTTGGTCACCGTGGTCGGCGTGCCGGACGCGATGTAGGAGGAGAAGATCGCGATGAGCAGCGCCTCGGACGACACGGCCGTGACCGCGGGGTCCACGATCGTGGTGGTGCCCGTCCCCACCCCGCTCCCGGACGCGTCGATCGGGGTGGTGCCGTCCACCCCGGTGGCGCGGAAGATCAGCGCACCGATCCGGCCCGCGCCGCCCGCCAAGTGCCAGGAGTAGTTCGTCGCGGTCTCGGCCGCCGCGGAGGGGATGGGTTTGGTGAACACGCTGGTGGTGCGGGTCGCGTTGTACTGCGCGCCCAGCGTCCACCCCGCCGGGACCGTGTCCCAGGTGGACGCGACCGTGGAGTTGAGGATCGCGACGAGCACGTCCCCGTCCGCGACGTTCGCGGGCTTGGAGACGGTGATGTTGCCGTTGTTCGGGTCGGTCGCGGTGGTGACGTCACCGGCAGCGGTGTGCGCGACGGGAGCGGCCATCAGGTCGAGGGGATCGTCACGGTCAGATCGCTGCCGGGCGTGGTCGTCCCGACCTGGTCGATGTCGACGGTCAGGTACTCGCCCGCCGCCCACGTCGCGACATCCGGGACGCCGCCCGTCCCGGTCACCTGCCCGGCCGCGATCGTCGGCCGGTTGGCCTGCGTGGTGTAGATCGTCGTCCCGCTCTTGTGGACGTCGATGATGAGTGACTGCCCGGCGGGGCCGGTGGCGGCCGAGGCGCGGACGGTCCCGATCGTCAGCGCGCGGCCGGTGTCGTTGTAGATCCGGCCGGTGCCGGTGCGGACCGACAGGATCCCGGTGTAGGAGAACGGCAAGATCGACGGGGCGCCGCCGGAGGCGTGCGCGAGCACATAGTCCTGCGACGCGGCCGGCGAGTCGTCAGACAGCCGCAGTTCCCCCTCCATTGACCCGCCGGCGAGGTCGAGCTTGCCGTCCAGTGTGTCGCCCAGGTCGGTGGCGGTCAGCTTGTACCGGGTGCCGACGCCCCCCTCCACCCACAGGGCTGTGATGCCGTCCGGGCCGGAGAACTCGGGGATCGTGCCCTCCGGGTAGGTGCCGCCGTCCCCGGAGGTGATGATGGTGATGGCGCCGCCGCCGGAATCCAGGAGGTCGGTGTACTGGGTGCCGCCGGTCACCGCCGACCACGCCGTCAGCTCCACGCCACTGGCCAGGACCGGGATGTCGCCGGGACCGACCTCGAACGTCCAGTCGGCCGAGGACTGCCCGAACTTATGCCGCGCCATCAGCCCACGCCCCCCACTAGTTGATGAACCAGTCGCCGGATGCCTGGATGGTCCGGGTCGCAGGGATGTCTGCCGTGATCGCGATCACCCGCACCTCGCCGGACGGATCGAGTTTCACCACCACCGGGGACCGGGAGTGATAGCCGAAGATCGTTTCGGTTTGGGTAGGTCGGAACCCGACCGGCAGGATCGATACGGCGGACCCGTCATCGCTGGTCGGTAGGGAACCGGCGTCGCGGCGGATCGAACCACGCATGTGCACGATCCCGCCGGTGACGCGCCTCACACGGAGGTTGTTGTTCAGCGTCCAGGCGTGCCCGTCCGCGCCGTTGAGCGTCAGGTAGACCCAGCCCGTGTCCTCCAGCAGCGCGACCCAGATCGAGCCGGTGAATTTGATGTGCCGGTCGGTGTCGACCTCATAGGCGATCATCCCCATCGTCGGGTTCGCCGGGCGGACGGCTGAGGTGCACGGCACGACCGGCGACCCACGGAACGGCCGCAGGTCGATGAGGTTCACGATCGCGCCGGCTGGGGTCTTCTGCCAGGTCGCGAGCGGGACGTCCCAGGTGCCGGTGTCGTTCTGCGTGATCGCCGTCCCGGCCAGCACCCGGGAGTACACGCCGGGGGTGTGCGCGGAGTCAAAGGTCGCTACGGCGTAGTCGGTGCGGTTGGAGCCGCCTCCGTTCGCCGCGACGGTCAGGTTCAGCGGCCCGCCCGTCAGCTCATACAGCGCGCCCTGAAACACGCCTCGCCCGTTGGCGATGTTGATCGACGTCCCGCCGACCGCCGAGACCTGCAGCGATGTCGACCCCCACGCCGCGTCGACATAGTCCGGGACCGGCCGGTTCCGTTTGCGGAACTCCAGCGACGAGCTGATCGCCGAGCCGTCGAACGGCTTGGCGGTCTCAACGGCAGCCACGTCCGCCTCCCTTCACTGTTTGGCCTGCTGGGCGGTGACTTTCGCGGTGAGGTCGGCGAGTAGCTTGATAAGGCGGCGTGTCCCTGTCGCGGCGGCCGTCCCTACCGTCGACTTGCGGACCAGACCGTCGGGCACCGACCAGGTGACCGTCAGCCCGCGCAACACGTCGGTGACGCCCTCGACGGTGACGACGTCGCCGAGGAAGTAGTCCCGCCCGAACCGCAGCTCCCGGGTGTCGATCGCCTCGATCGTCAGGCTGCTCACCGGGCCGTCGTTGACGAGTTGCTGCGCGCCGGCCTGGTCCATCTCGTCCGTGCTCGCGGCGCTGGAGGAGTCCACGAACGTCTCGGTCCGCACGTGCCAGTCGGCGATCGCGTCGGTGTCGATGACCTGTCGGTACTGCCGCAGAGCGCCGTCGCCGGTGCCGCCGACGACCGCGACGGAGGTCTTGGGGGCCTCCTCAACGTGCTCGTAGGAGGTGAGGTTGCCCAGGTCGATCGCGAACCGCGCGGACGCCGACCGGTCTGCGGGGACGTAGGTCTGCAGTTCCAGGTTCCCCGCCGCGTTGAACAGCACCCTGAACCCCAGTCCTGCGGAGGTGGCGAGTGGGCCGATCAGGTCGGGCACCAGCGGGGTCATGCGGGCCGCGCCGATCACCGTCGACCCGAGCCCTGCGTCGGTTTCGATCACCAGGCCGGGGATCCGCCGGTCGACCAGCGCACCCGGCCCCGCGTTCAGGTTCACGTACTGCTTGATCACCGTCTCGCCGGCGCCGGTTCGGCGGTCGTAGTCGACGTTCTGCGAGCCCAGCGCGAGGCCGGGCGCGGGCCAGGCCAGCACCCTCAAGATCGTCTCGGCGGTCGACCCGTACGCGGTCAGCGTCCCGTCGAAGGTCTCGGAGTTGGAGCGGGTCTTCTTCAGCCCCAAAACCTGCCCGGCCAGGACCGGCTGGGTGCCGGTCATGATGTTGACCCAGCCGCCCTTCACCAACCTTGCGGCCTGCGCGGTACCGGCGGGCATGGTGAGCGTCCAGGCGCCGATGTCGTTGAACGCCGGCGTCAGCTCCAGCGCGGTGAGACGGTCGATCTGCCCGGTCCGCGCCCGGTCCGCGTCGCGGACCTCGATCGTGTACGGCGACTCGCCGACCGGCAGGACCGGCATCAGTCCGACTCGAAGCGAGGCCGGTAGGTCATCTGCGCGCGCGTCGCGGCCGTCGACCCGGTGACGTCCAACGTCAGGTCGTTCTCCAAGGGCGCGAGCGGCCACAGCTGGTAGCCCGCGCTGAGCTTGTCCCACCGGTTGACGCCGTTGCCGTCGACCACCGTGGTCGCTCCCGGGGTGGTGTCGATGGTGAGGGAGTCGGTGCCGGTCGCCGTCCAGGTGATGGTGAGCGTCGCGCCGGTGGAGTCGTTGGTCAGCGTGATCGCATCGAACGGGCCGGTGAACTTCCAGATCGGATAGGCGTCCACGTCACCGGTATTGATGACGGTGGAGGCGCCGAGGATGTGCGCCGCGCTGACGACCTCGTAGAAGGTGTCGGCGCCGGGGATCGGGATCTCGGTGCGGGTGACGGCGTCCGAGCCCCATTTCAGGGTCTGCTCGTCGCCGAACATGTACGGGTCATCGGCGGTGAACAGCAGCCCGTAGGTCATCGCGACCACGCCCCAGCCGCCCTTGCCCTCCTCGCCCTCCATCCCGCTGGCGTAGCGGGCGCGGATGGACCGGCGGGTCAGGTCCGGCTGGACCGTGGAGATCACGCACTCGCCCCGGCGCGGGGAGACCGCGCCGATCAGCGCCCGCCTGGTCGCGACCAGCTCCTCCCGCGAGCCGGCGCGGATCACGATGGGGATGAACAGGTCCCGCGCCGTGGCGCGGACACCCCGCCAGAACGAGCCGTCGACCGCCGGGGAGTCGTCCCGGTAGTGCTGATAGGTGGGCGCGTGGAACCCTTTGCGGCCGGCCTGCCGCCAGATCCCGCCAGTGCCGTCCAGCGGCCAGTCCCGCCCGGACGGGTCGGTGATCACCGTGACCGCAGGGCGGTAGGTCGGAGCCGGAGGTGTGACGACGGTGGGGCGGACGAGGATCGGCACCGGCTACACCCCCTAAATGCCGTGCATGAACAGCACCCGGTCGAGCGCGCTGGTGATCGCCTGGTCCGGTGGGAGGTGCTGCAGCTCGTGCAGATGCAGCTCGCCGACCGCCGGTCCGGTCCGCTCGGCGCCGCGCTGGGCGAGGGTGTGGATGTCCGACCACTGCCGCCCGGTGAGGACCGGCTCGGGTTTGCGGGTCTGGTTCACCGGCGGGAGCCACCCGCCCGAGTCGAACGACAGCGGCCGCAGCCGCGGCCCGTACCCGGCCACCACCCCGCCCGGGTCACCGGCGATGCCGAGCCATTTCGCGACGTCCCAGCCGCGGCCGGTGCCCTTGATGAACTGCTCGCCCAGGCCCTTCACCAGCGCGCCACCGGCGGCCAGGCCGGGCGGGTAGCCCCACCACGGCGTGGAGCGCGTGAGGAGATGCTCGGACACGCGGGTGCCGGTGCGTGCGGCCTCCACGATCCACGTCCGGCCGCCCTGCACGCGGCTGGCCAGGTAGGTGTGTCCGCTGTGGGGCTGGCCGACCGCGCCCGGCTTCGGACCGGGGATGGTCTTCATGTAGTCGCGCTGGGTGTAGGTCGTTCTGGTGATATTGCGCTTGGCGCCGTCCAGCCAGGCGCGCATCGTCAGACCGGAGCAGTCGATCCCCGACAGGTCGGTGCCGCCCCACCGGTACCAGGTGCCGATGTATTTGCGGGCGGCTTCGACGACGGACTGCTGCCCCCCGCCCCCGAAGCCCTTCTTGAACGCGCCGACCAGCGACTCCATCGCCTCCCACGCCGACCCGAGGAGCTTCTTGGGGATCGCGGCGATCGCCGACCCCCACGGGCTGGTGGCCAGCCCCACGGCCGACGGCACCATCTTCGCCGCGAGATCATCGAACAGCTTTTTCGGGTCGTCCAGCAGCGCGAGCCCGAGTTTGCCCACGTCGGCGACCTTGGACGCGGTCTTCTTCACCCCGTTCCAGATGCCGCCGAGCAGGCCGCCGCCCTCCAGCATCTGCAGGCGCCGGCCCGCCGCGAGCCACAGCGACTGCGCGCGCTGCTTGTGCTTGGCGGCGGTGGGGATCACGAACTCGGGTGCCTGGGTGTCGCCCTCGCCGACGATGGCGGTGGCCTTGGTGTACACGCCGGGCCGTGCCGTGACGGGGTTGTCGAGCGTGCCACCCGATTCCAGCAGCCCGACCTTCCCCAGCTGCAGGTTCCCGCCCAGGTGCAGCCACCCGATCACTTTGTTCCACAGGTTCCGGATGCCGTTGTTGTACACGTGGTCGATCACGAAATTGACGGGGGCTTTCGTGGCGTTCCGCAGTTTCGCCCAGGTCGAGGAGATCGCCGACATCCCGCTGGAGAAGGAATTGCGGACTGCGGACATTCCGCGTGACACGCCGTTCTGGACTGCGTGGATGGCGTTCGTCGTGGTGTTCTTGATCGAGTTCCAGTGTCGGACCACCTGGATGATCGCGGCGGCGAGGGGCCCGCCGATGATCGACACCAGCAGTTGCCAGTGGGACCGCACCCACCCGATCGTCCCGGAAACGGCGCTGGCCAGGGCGTTTCTGATCCGCGACCAGTATTTGATCACCAGGCCGACCAGCAGGCCGAGCGGCCCGAGCACGATCGCCAAGATCAGCTGCCAGTGCGACCGGACAAAATTGATCGCGAATGTGATCGCAGAAGTCACGGCAGTTTTGATCTGCGACCAATATTTGATCACGAGCCCGATCCAAATACCGAGCGGGCCGAGCACAATCGCGAGCAGCAACTGCCAGTGCTGCCGCACGAAATTCACGACGAACGAGATCGCGAACGTCACCGCGGTCTTGATCGCGTTGAACGTGCCGATCACGATGTTGCGGAACGTGCTGCTCTTGTTCCAAGCCAGCACCAGCGCGGCGACCAGCCCGACGATCGCCAGCACCACGATCCCGATCGGGTTGGCGGACATCGCCGCGTTCAGCAGCCACTGCACCGCCGTCCACGCCGCCGTCGCGGCCTTGACGACCCCGGCCGCGACCGCGGAGGCGATCGCGGCCGCGCGCTGCCGCAGGTTCGCCACCGCGCTCGCCGTGGCCGCACGCGCGTTCGCCAACTGCGCCGCAGCCGCAGCCCTCAACGCCGCAGCCTGCGCCGCGATCCAGTTCCCCGCAGCCGCCGCCCTCGCCCGGCCCTGCGCGACCGCGTTGGCGGTGGCGGCGCGGGCGTCGGCGAGCTTGGCCGCGGCCGCCGCGCGGAACGCGGTCGCCTGCGCCTTGATCCAGTTCCCGGCGGCCGCGGCCTTGGCCTTGACGTTGGCCTTGGCGTCCGCCAGCGTCGCCGCCGCCGACGCGCGCGCCGCGGCGGCCTGCTGCCGCCACCGCTGCAGCTGCGACCGGATCGCCGCGCCGAGCGTGTTCGCCCTGGTCGCGCTGTCAGAAAAGGCGAGGTTGACGTTGCGGAACCCGGCGATGAACCCCCGCGTGGCGGTCACCCCGGTCCGCAGACCGCCCACCACACCCGACACCGCCGGCGCGACGCCCTTCACGGCCGCGACGCCCAACATCGCCAACTTCAGGGACACCAGCGCGTAGGCGATCGCGCGGATCACCGCCGGGTCCATCGAGGCGATCCCGTCAGCGACCGCCTTGATCGCCCCCAGCGCCCCGAGCCCGCCGCCCCCCGCCGCCGGTGCCAACGCCAAGATCACATGACCGATCGCCTTACCGATCGACTCGGCGGTCGCCACGACCTTGGGGCCCGCCTCCCGCACATAGGCCAGGAACCCCTGGAACTCCTTGCTGCCCCCGTTCGCGAAATTCGTGGTCGCCCACTCCTTGAACCTCGCGGCCAGCCGCTCGATGAACTGGACCGCGATCGGAGCGAACGGCAGGAACGCGCGGAACATGCGGCCGAACCCGACCGCCACATCGACCGCGGCGTTCCCCAGCCCCTTGATGCTGGGCCCGGTCAACGCCGCGAGCTGCTTCTTGAACGCGGTGAACTCGCTGCCCTTGGCGCCCTTGGCGACCCGGTCCAGTAGCCCATCGAACGCCGACGCGGCGCCCTTCACGAACGGCGTCAGCGAGGGGATCTGGCCCTTGAGGATCGCGATGCCCTTGCTAAACAAGGGCAGGACCGTCGGCTCCATCGACTCGCGCCACTTGGTGAAGGCGTTGGTGAGGCCCTGCCAGTCGGTCTTCAGCTTCTCCTCGGCGGGCGTCAGCTTGGTCATCGCCCGCCCGAGCGTCGAGGTCGCCGCGGCTCCCGACAGGCTCGCCGCGGTCAGCGCCCGCCGGGCCGAGGCGACCGCGTCCGCGGACTGGGCGTCGGCGCGGGCGACGTTCTGCCGGGCGCGCGCCACCGCGAGCTCGGAGTTGCGCACCTGCCGGTTGGCGTCGGCGAGCCGCTGCCGCGCCTGCCGCACCTGATCCGACCCCTCGACCCCGGCCTTGGCCGCGGCGCGCTCATCGGCGACCAGCCGCTTCTGCGCCAGCTGCTGCTCGCGCAGCTGCTGGATGGCCTGGTCGTAGCGCAGCTGCGCCTCCTGGCGGGCGAGCTGGTCCTCCTTGCGTTTCTGCTTGGCCGCGGCGAGCTGCTGCTGCGCTGCCGTCACGGCGGCCTGCGCGGCGGCCTTGGCCGCATCCGAGGCCGCCGGATCCGCCGCGAGCTTGGCGGCGTTGGCCTGCGCCTGCGCCACCCCGGTCTGCGCCTGCTGCACCGCCAGGTCGTCCTGCCGCGCGGAGGTGAGCTTCTCCAGCGCGAGCCGGGCCTGCTGCACCGCGAGCTGGTCCTGCCGGATCGCCAGCGCCCCGTCGATGACCTGGTTGCGCATGTCGACCAGGCGGCGGGAGGCGTCCGCGCGCGCCTGGTTGAGGGCCTGCTGCGCCTGCTGCGCGTTGCGCTGCGCCGAGGCCAGCGACTGCTCGGCCTGCCGCACCCCATCCAGGGCCTGCTGGTGTGCGTACCCGGCGTTGCGGAGCGCGGAGGCCAGGGCCTGCTGCGCGCCGGCCAGCGCGAGCGCGCGCTGCTGCCCCTGCACGGCCGACCCGTTCGACTGGGCCTGCGCCGCGCCCTCCTCCGCGATCGCCTGCTTGATCTTGTTGAACGCCGGGACCGCGACCGCCTGCAACCCCAAGACCCCGACACCCGCCGCGGCCGCGGCGCCGGCCAGACCAGAGATCCCCACGATCGCGGTCGCGCCGACCGGGATCGCCGCCAGCGACAGCAGCGCCATCCCCAGTTCCTGCACCGCCGCCAGCGCGGGTCCGGTGTCGATCGAAACCGACGGCTCCGAACTGGAGGCCGCGGCGTTGAAACCGGTGGAGAACTGCAGCCCGGACTCCTGGCCGCTGGCGGCCGACTCCGACACATACCGGCCTAGGGCGTTGCGCAGGCGGCCTTGGGCGTCGCGGGTGAACGTCTCCCCGAACCCCTGGCCGAACTGCTGGCCGGAGTCGCGGCCGCCGGCGTCGGCGTCCCCGTTGAACTGGCGGAAGACGTCGCGGAGCCGCCCGGGTGATTCGCTGCTGAACCCGTCCCCGAACGCCTGGCCGAACGAGCGGCCGCTGTCGCTGCCCGCCCGCCGGGCTTCCCGGTCGACGTCGCCGCGGAAACCGGAGGGGTCCGCGCGGACACGGACGAACGCTGTCGCCAGGGGCGCCATGCCTCACCCCCGTCCGCGGTTCACATCCCGGAGGAAGGCGGCCTCAGCCGCGCGGGCACGGGCGTCGAGCGGCTCCAGCAGCCGCGCGTCGAGCTTCTCGATCTCCTCGGGGTCGCCGCCGTCGGTGAGGAAGGCGTAGACGGTGTTGCACAGCTGCCGGGGGGTGAGCGCTACAGCGCCTCGGCCAGCCGCCCCACGGGCACCAGCGTGTCGTCCATGCCCGGCCGCGCCCGCGGCGCCGGAGGAGAGGAGGAGGTGGCCGTCGAGGGTGCTCCAGTTGTGGGCGGCCCACTGGAGGAGCCGGACGGCTGCCGGGTAGGGCGGGCGTTGATGACCTCGATCGCCTGCTGGACGACCGTCATCATCTCGTCGGCCTCGGCCTTCTTGACGGTCATGTCCCGCTCGAAGCGCTTCCAGTCGTCCTCGTGGAGGCAGTCGCGGAGCATGTCGTAGATCGCGACGAGGCCCTCCATGTCGTTGGCGTCGACGTCCATGGAGGCGGTGTGCGCGAACTTCAGCAGCGGCATGAGGCCGACCTTGTCGGCGACGCGGTAGTGGCCGCCGAGGCATTCGACGGTGTCGCCGTGGACGACGCCCTCGCTCATGGCCTGGATCTGGTGGGCTTGGGCCTCGGCGTCCTCACCGGCGTTGAACATCACCGGCGGGACGGCGCCCTCCGTTTCGGGGACGGTCTCGACCTCGATCATCGGGACGGACTGCAGCTGGCTCATGGTCACGCCCTCGCCGCGCCGGTCGTCCAGTACTTGAACGGCAGGGACCCGTCGGCCGGCTTCTCGAACGTCCACTCGTTGGGCAGGGTCGCCTTGTCCGCGCCCTTCGCACGACTGATGTTGATCTTGCCGGTCTGGAAGCACTGGATCCCCACCAGCCGCTCGGTGGAGTCCTGCGCCTCCCACCCGATCATGCGCCGGACCTCCGAGCCCAGCTCCGGCGGGGCGAACTCGTTCAGCTGCGTCGCGCCGCTACCCGTGGTGGTGATCGTGCCGCCGTTGACCGCCAGCTTGAAGTTCGTGGCGTGGATCTGCGCCAGGTCGAACGTCATCGAGATCACGCGGCCGGTCGGCACCACCGCCACCGCGTCCAGGGTCTCGGCCACCTCCACGTTGTCGGTGGACAGCTCGTAGTTGAACTCCGAGCCCTTGTCGGTCGCGCCGAACAGGCTCCACGCGACGGGCCAGGTATCGGTGAACACACCTCCGGCGACGGTGTTGGCCGGGAACGCCGAGGCGAGCGGCGCCCAGTACAGGAATCCAGGGCCGAGGGCGATCGCGTTGATCGGAACAGCGACTGCGGGCATGGCGATGTCCCTTCCGGGCTGCTACAGCCCTCAGGTGGTGGGTGATGGAAGAGCGCCGCGCTACGCGGCACGGGGTCAGATGAGGGCGGGATCAGCCAGCAGGAAGTCGGCGTCGACCAGGTACCGGAACTGCTCGTGGTTGGACTCGGAGTCGTCGATCAGGAGCGGACCGGAGATGTTGTCGACGGTCAGGCACACCGCCTCGCCCATCGGGGTGCGGGTGCCGCCGAGCGACAGGGTGTGCAGGAGGGATGCGTAGGCGGTCGCGGCGCGCGCGGCGATCAGCTTGGTCGGCGCGTAGATCGCGGCGGAGATCCGGGCTTGGTCGACCGGTTGCTCGACGGTGAGGGTCGGGACGCCGCCGACGCGGGTGAGGTAGGCGTAGGCGCCTCGTCCGGGGCTGTGCTGCCGGTTCAGGAAAGCGCCGAGCTGGAGCGGATGCCCCACGCCGACGAGGTCGCCGGTGCGGGAGTTGATGAAGGCGCGGACGGCGGCCTCGGCGTCAACGACCATCAGCGGTGTCCGCCCGGCGGCAGATCTCGTCGAGGAGGGCCCCGGGGATGAGGTGAATGTTGTGGTGCCAGCGTGCGCGCGTGGCCCGGCGGCCGAGCATGGTCGGGCAGTACAGGGCGTGCGCGATCGCATCCAGCCGCCGCCAGCGCCGCTTCACAGCTGCATCATCACGTCGAGCGCGGGCCGCAGATGCGGCTGAGCGCGGGTCCCCGGGTGGCGGACCTTCCGGCCGAACACCTGCCCGGTCTGGCGGTTCCGCAGCGGGTAGTCGCCGTGCGAGGCGATGTCGTGCGGCTCCGTGCCGACCTCGATGAACAGCCCCAGCGGCTTCCCGTCGGGAGTGGTCGAGGGGTTCTTGACGTCCACGTACAGGCCCTCGCGGTCGCGGCCCAGCTCCCACCCGATCTGCGACCGCGAGTAGCCGGACGGCCGTCCGTGCGACCCGCGGGGACTCACCGGGCAGAGGGTCTTGGCGGCCTGCGCGCCGACCGTCCCGCGCCGCGACAGGTCCCGCCCGACCGGCCCCTCCTTCGAGTTCAGGAGCCTGTCGAGTTCCGCCTCGTCCCACACGAGCCAACCGCCTACCGCCACCGCTCAGCCCCCCTCGCTATCCGGTCCTGGGTCGGGTTCGGGCCGGGAATGCTCCAGCCGCCACAAGATCGCCTGGACCTGCCCGAGCGCATCGGCCGCCTTCTCCGGCATCGCCTCGTAGGCTGCCGGGGTCATGTGCGCGCAGAACCGCGACACCGCAGCGACGAGCCCGGCTACGGGTTCCAGGTCGGGCAGCCGGACCGTGACACTCCCTGGCGCCGCCGACATGTCCTGCGGCCGGTGCGCCATCAGGACTTCGCGGCCGCCGTCTTGGCGGCCTTCGCCGGGCCCTGCTCAGCCGGGACGGCGTCGGCGGCGTTCTGCGTCGCCTGCTCGGCCGCCTGCGCCGCGGCCTTGGTGTCGACCTTGGCGACCTGCTCGGCCGAGTACCCGTGCGCCTCGACGTTCTCGGCGGGCACCGGGTCGCCCACGTGGTAGGCGCGGACACCGCCGTGCCAGATCTCCTGCAGCGCGACGTACTCGTACTCGGGTGCAGCCATCGGCGTGGCTCCTCTCACAGATAGGTGTCGCCCCACGGGACGGGCTCGGGGAAGGCGTAGACGGGCCGGCCGCCGTCGGCGCCGGTACCGGCGTCGTCGCACGCGTCGATCAGCTGCTGCAGCGCGAGCTTCGCGCGGGCGTCCAGGGTGGTGTACAGGTCGGTGATCTGCGCGTTCCGTTCCGGCCACGCCAGTTCGATGTCGGCGGCGGCGCGCCACGCGGCGGCGTCGTTGGCCAGGCCGTACAGCGCTTCGGGGATGGACGCCACGGCCGCGCGAGTCTGCGCGACGGCGCCCTCCACGATCGGTTCGACCTCGTCGGCGGTAGGGACGGTGGTGTCGTTGAAGGTCCCGGCGGGGTTGTCGTTGCCGGGCTGGGTCTGGTCGCGGGTCTTGGTGGGGATCCGGGCGCCGACGTCGGTCATGCTCGGCGCCCACGGCTCAGCCATCGCTCGCCGCGTCGATCATCCGCAGCACCTCTTGTGACTTTGCATCGACGGCTTGAGCCGCTTCGCCCAGGGCAGAGGAGAAGAGCCGCTGCGTCACCTCGGGTGTGCGCCCCCAAGCCCAGCCGCTACACAGGTCAGCCCATTCGCCATCGCCCACTCGCGCGCGGATGACGAACTCGGCCCGCACCGGCGGCGGCACAGTGTGCGGTTCGGGGCGGGTCATCAGCCGGGGACGATCTTCGCGGCGATCGACACGCCCGTCACCGCCGAGCACACGACCTTCGCATACCCCTTCGACCCGCCGCCCTGGTCGAACCGGCCGTCGTTGGCGATGTACACCTCCTGCTCATCCGTCGCGCCCATCGTCACCGTCAAGTCCTGATCAGCGCCGTAGCTCGACGTCACCACCGAATCGATCACCGCGTTGCACGCGGTCCCGGTCGTGCGGATCCGCAGAATCGTGCCGCGGCCCGACAGCGGGATCAGGTCACCGGTCGTCGCGGTCGCCGCCGCCCAGCCGGCGTCCTGCCCCGCGGCAGCACCGGTGGTCTTCGCACCGACCGGGGTCAGAGCTGTCCTGGCGAGTGTCGCCATGGGGATGTCCCTTCTGTGGAGCGGCCCGGCAGCGTGACGGGGTCGCGCGCTGCCAGGCCGCGGCTCACTCGCCCTTCAGGGTCTTGACCAGCTCGGTCTTCGACAGGCCCTCGGCATCCGGGCGTTCCATCCGCCCCGAGCCCACGGCGTACTCGACCCAGGCGTCCTTGCCCGAGCCCGGCCCGTTCTCCGGCGGCATGCTCGGCCCGCCGCTCTCGGCCTGCAGCGACGCCTGCTCCTCACCCGAGTCCTTCGCCGGGGAGTCGCCGTCGTCGAGCGGCTCGATCATCTCGGCGTCGACCAGGAACTTCATCTTGTCGCTGGCAGGATCGCCGACGAACACCGTGTTCTGGTACAGCGTGCCCAGCTGGACACCGCGGTCGGTGTTCATCGGGATGTGCACCACACACGGCGCCAGCACCTTGTACCGCCTCATGTGTCCCAGCCCCTCAGGTGTTCGTGATCTTGATTCCGGCGCCGGGCTCCTGGATCACCGGGACCGTGAGCCGCCGGCCCCACAGCTCCCAAGCGTCCCGCTTGGCCTTGCGTTCGGACTGGACCTGGATCGCCATGTCCGACACGGCGTAGCCCGGGTCGACCTCCGCCTCGTCGGCCATCCCCCCGAGCTCCTCGTTGTCGATGATCCACACGTCGTCCGACGGCAGACTCGACAGCGGCGCGGGCACCACGATCAGATCCCCGATGATCTCGATACGGCCGTTGTAGACCGGGTTGTCGGTCGCCTCCCGCCGACGCAGCGACGCGATCGTGGGGTCGGACGCCATGTAGGCGTACTTGGTGTTGCTCATGACGATGATGTTCGGGTTGTAGCCCTGCTTGAGGTCCACGACCTGCGCCTTGGCCAGCTCGATGTCCCGCAGGATCATCGCCGCCGTCGCGTTCGCCCACCGGTTCGAACCCGACCCGGTCGCGGCCTGCGTCGCGGTGATCGCCGACCCGACCGCCGACATGGTGATCCCGTCGACCTTGGTGATGATGGTGTTGACGGTCTTGCGGAGCGCGCGGTCCAGCGCGTCGCCGCCCTTCACCGTCCGCTTGATCGACTCATCAGTGAGGAACGTGCCCTGCCCCCACTTCTCGACCGCGGCCAGCGCGCCCGTCCCGGGAGAGGGGGTGTCCATCGGGTACTCGCTGCCGGGCGCGACCGACTCCACCGGGCGGGTGTTGACGATCGGCTCGGACACCTCGTAGGCGATCGCGCCGCCCGAGGTGCGGAACCGCTGGGTCAGCACCTGATCGGAGATGAACCGCAGGTCGACGAAGGTGCGAAGACGTCGGGTGATCTGCGCCGGGGACTGCAGGAGCCTGCTGATGGTCAGCAGGTCGCCGCTGAGACTGGGTGCCCCCGGCGGGTAAGCGTCAGGCATGGTCTTCCTTTCCCATGCGACAGCCCCCGACCCGGTGATGCTGGGCGGGGGCTGTACGGATGATCGTGACGGGGGCCGCCCTACAGGGCGACGTAGCGGACCTTGGCGGCGTCGGCGGCGGTGTTGAGCGCGATTCCGACGATGGAGCGGGCGTCGTTGATGTCGCCTGCCGTGGCACCGGACGCGGCCGCCTTGGACGCGACCTTCCCTCCGGCTGCGGCGACGAGCTGGTCGCCGGCGGTGACGGAGCCGGAGCCGACCACTTCGTGCTCTGGGCCGCGCAGGTGGATGGTGACGCGGGCCCCGGACGCGGCGTCCGTGGCGAACACACCGATGACCTTCGCCGATCCGGCCGCGGCCGGGCCGACGGTGCTGTCCCCCGACACGGCGGCCAGGGTGCCGCCGGTGACCGCCGCGGACGTGGTGAAGGATCCCTTGCTCTCGTAAACCGGGATGTAGTCGCCCACGGGTCAGGCTCCCTTCGAGGTGGCGGGGACGGGGCGGGTGAACAGCGAGTCGAACTCGCTGGCGTCGGCCGCCGCGTCGGTTTCGCTACCCGGCGCGCCCGCGTCCTGGACGGGCACCAGGCCGGGCGCCAGCGACGCCAGCGCCTCCTTGGCGCCGGTCTCGTCCTTGTCCCAGTAGCTCTCCCAGTGGGGGCGGCGGACCGGCGGGAACTTCCCGGCCTTGATGGCGTCGTCGAGGGCGCGGTCGCGTGCCTCGCGGCGCTGCTGGGCGCGGGCGGCCACACCTTCCAGGGCCTGCTCGCGGAGTTCGGCGAGAGCGGCCTCGTCGATCGTGACGGTGCCGGGCGCGAGCGTCTCGGCGGGGTCGGTGGCGGGGGCGGCCGGGGCGTCGCCGCCTTCACCCTCGGGGTCGGCCGGGGCCTGGTCCTCGGGGTCGCCGGCGGGCGCCGGTGGGGTGGGCGTGATGCCCTGGGTGGTGAGGGCGGTCCTCACCTCGTCGTCGGTGGCCTCGGGAGAGAGCCCCAGGGCCTGACGGAGCAGAGCCGCATCCATGGGCTCTCCCTCCTGGTTGTGGTTACCCTCGACCGCGGTCGCGGCAGGGGGGTCTGTGTGCGCCTGCTCGGCGGGCGCGGGGTCCGGCTCGGCGCCGTCCGGGTCGGCTGCCTGCGGCTCGGTGGCCGTGTCCTCGGTCGTGTTCTCGGTCGCGTCCTGGCCTTCGGCTGCTGCGGCCGGGCGGTCACTGGGACGCGACTCGGCGCGCGAGGCATACCGCAGCACCGGCGGCCGCGACGACGCGGCAGCGACCGCCGCGACCCCGGCAGGGGCGTCCTCGTACCGCACCACGACCTTGACCGGATCGGCGAAGGTCACAGCATCCTCGCCGTCACCCTCACCGATGGTGACCGGCACCCGCGACAGGCCACCGGTGGAGTCGTCCATCACGATCAGCTGCAGGTCGGGGCCGAGCTGCATCTCACAAATCCAGACGTCCCAGCCCGAGCCGTACTCGGAGCTGTAGAACGCGCGGCGGACGTCATCGGTGGAGACGCCCGCCCGGACTGTGGCGGGGTTGGGGTTGGGCACGGCGTCCTCCCGGGCGGCGTGGGTAGTGGACGAGGCGGCGGCGCGGATCGTCACGGCGACCGGCACCCCGGCTCCGGCCGGATCAGTAGCGGCGGCGACGTCGTACAGCGCGGCGACGTCCTGGAGGGACTGCAGCGTCCCGATCCCCGGAGGGACCACGCCGAGCAGCGCGACAGCGGTGATCACGAACGGGTGGGTGTGGCCGAGCTGGCACCGGTGGTCGTACCGGCCCTCAATGGACCGGTCGGGGTAGGCGGACGCCAGGAACTGCCCGTCCATCCAGGCGGGCATCCCGGCGTAGTCCCCGACCAATGTCTGGCCGCCCTCGACGGTGGCCATGTTCGCGATGTAGCCGACGGCGGGTTCGCCGTCCCAGCGCTGCCCGTTCTCGTCAGGGTCGGGCTCAGCGTGGCCGAGCTTGAGGACCGGGCGACGGACGGCCGGGCAGTCGAGGGCGGCGACAGCGGCGGCGAGGTCCCCGGCGGTGAAGTTGGCGATGCCGGTGGAGATCGGCCACTGCCCGACGTGCATGAGCTCCACGTTGGGGACCGTGACGAGCGCGGGCGGCACGGTCACCGTGACCTCGGGCGCCGGGTCGGTCATGAGTCCGGCCAGACCGCGACAAGCACGCCGCGGCACCGCAGGCGGCCGAGACATTCGATGTAGCCGCCCGCCGCGTAGGCGGCGCCTGCCGCCTCACGGGAGTCGAACTCTGTGCCATCGATCTCGACGCAGTTCTTGCAGGTGCCGGTGTCCAGGACTTCCGACGCGACGTAGGTGGCCTCACCGGCGTCCATGAGGGTGGCCCAGCGGCCGTGCGCCTGGGCGGCCCACAGCGCCCCGCCGAGCTGCTCACGCGGCCACGCATCCGTCAGCCCCTCCATATGGGAGCGGACCAGCCCGGCGACGTCCTCGCCCGACGCGCCGGGAGTCCAAACGCGTAGGGCTTCCCGCCCGGCCGCGTCCGCCGTGGCAGAACCCATCAGCGCGGCGATGGTGTCGGCCAGCGCACGGAGTGCGTCCTCGTCCAGTTCGGGCGTGGCCAGGTCGACACCTTGGGACGCGGCCTCGGCCACGACCTGCCCGGCGCCGGTCGAGGCCATCGCCAGCAGGGCGGGCGCCAGGACCTCGGCCGCGGCGGAGGTGTCGAGGGTGAGCGCAGCGAGCTGCGCCGTCTCCGCCGCCACGACGGCGGCAGCGACCTGTTCGACGAGCGCGTCGGTCTGCGCGGCCTGCACCGCCGCCCACGCGGCGAGGAGATCCTCCAGCGCGGCGTCGTGGTCGGAGGCGATCTGGTCGGGGTCCATCCCGGCGGCGGCCTCGACGGTGGTGAGCTGCCGATGCCCGGCTGCGCTGTCACCCGCCGCCCGAACATCGCCGCGCCGCGCCGTGCGCCTGCGGGGGCTGGCGCCGCGCGGCTGAGCGGCGGCTCGCGCGGGCGGCGCAGGCGGCGCGGCGCCGGCGTCGGGGAGCCTGGCGCCGGCGCCCTGCGGAAGGGCAGGCAGGCCGAGCCGCGCGCGGCGCTCATCGACGGTCAAAAACGCTTCGCCGCGCGCGGTCGCCGCCGCGCGTGCCTGCACCTGCGGCGCCGTCGGCGCGGTCTCGGTGTCGGGTGGCGGCGCGTACCGCAGGTTGCTCGGCGTCGGAAGCTGGGCCCCCGCACCGCCTGGCAGCGGCGGCAGATTGATCTGCGCGCGGCGCTCGTCCACCGTGAGGATGCCGTAATCCAGGTCGTAGGCGTACGACCGCTCCGCCGTGGCGATGTCGTCCCGCTTGCGCTTGGGCAGCCGGTAGGTGCCGCGCAGGTACGCCTCCAGGTCGTCGTCGGGGTGGATGACCCCCGAGGACACCAGCCCCTGAAGGGCCTCGGCCGTGAGGTCGTGGCGGCGGCCCACGTCGGTGCACACGACCCTCGGCGCCGGCTCGTCCTCACCCCAATTCACGTCAACGAGGTCGGTGACGATCCCGGTCAGGCCGGGCTGCCCGGAGGTGGCGACGTCGGCGACCTCGTCCGCGACCGCCTGCAGCGACAGCAGGAACTGGTCGATGAACGATTCGCCCAGCGCGCGGCTTCCGGTCTGGGTCTGGCCGAGGTCGAGGAACCCCGCCAGGGCGAGGGTGGACATCTGCTGGTCGAGGTAGCGGACGAACTCGACGGTGTCCGGGACTGATCCGCTGAGGCCGGTGAGATTGACCTTGAAACCGTGCGGGACACCGACCCCGGCCTGGTCTCCGACTCGCATCGAGGACGCGAGCCGCTGCGCCTCCTGCACCTGCGCGGGCGTCGCGCCCGTGGGGGCCTCGACGTTCGGGACACCCATCCCGAACCGCCGGTTCGATGTGGCGTGCACACGCCACATCTCGTGTTTCAGCAGCCAAGGCCCGTAGGCGGCGCGGAGCAGAGACCGGCCGGTCCAGGTGGCGCCCTCCCGGTCATGCGCGTACCACACCAGCCGGTTCGCGGTCATTGGTGTCGTCCACGCCAGGTCCTGGGTGACGCTTTGGATGGTGCCGTCGCGGTTCAGGTTGATCATCGCGAGCGTCCACGGCATCCGCTCGCCCAGGTTGATCAGCCGTGCGAGGCCGCCGCGGATCTCGTAGCGGCGCTCGAACACGGCGTGGCCGTAGACCAGGGACAGCAGGGCGAGGCGGAGATGCTCGGCCCAGGACACACCACGGCGGCGCGCCGGGCCAGGCACGGCGTCGGCGCCGAGGATCGGCACGCCGAGGTCGTCAGCCACGACCTGGACGACCTCGTCGCGGCACCCGGCGGGATCGATGGCCCAGGTCGCGCGGCGGATCGGCAACGAGTAGGCCTTGAGAATCGCCGTGAGCTTGGGGTCGTGGCGCATCCGGGAGTACATCCGAACGCTGAGGGGCCAGGCCAGGTCGGGGACGAACTCGTTGACGTCGACCCACTGCGCGCCGACGACGTCGGCGAAGTCGATCGTTCCGAGGTCCTTCGTGGGTGGCGCCATGCATTCACCCCCTGACCTGCGTGTTTAGTTTTGTTCTGCGGCGCAGTGACGGCGGGATGCCCCGACCTCCCTTGCCCAGGGAGGTCAGGCGGTGATCGAGCTCAAGCGGTCACCAGTCCATCGACATGTAGTCGCCGGTGCGCGGCTCCGCCCCTGTGGAAGCCGTGTACGCCTGCCCGATCGCGCCGTCGTCCGCAGGTCCTGCTGTGCGGCGCTGGTCGACCTGGTCGGCGGTCTCCTGCGGCAGCCAGTGCGCCGCGACCACCCGCGCCGCATAGGAGAGGGTGTCGACCTGGTCGTCGTGTGCCGCAGATGGAAACGCAGCCAACTCGTCGCACCACTCGTCCAGCCAGTCCGCTTCAGCCGGGAACCACACCCGGCCCGCCTTCAACCGGGACGTCGCCGGGACCGCGCGGGTGACCTTGTCGGTGTCCGCCGCTACCGGCTCAACCGGCAGTCCGGCCTTCGTCGCGTCGATCACCATCGTGGAGCTGATGAACGACTTCTCCACGAATACCGTGGCCAGCGCCCACCGAGAGACCAGAGGCCGGGCCAGGTCCCAGTGGTCCTCCTCGACCACGCGCTTCCGGGCGCGGTCCAAAAGGATCAGGTCACCGTCCGGGCTGATCGCCCACGCCGACACAACCGTGTAGTCCGCCGACCGCTTCGTGGACGCGGCCAGATCGACCGTGGCCAATCGCCAGCAGTCATCCAGGAATACCGGCCGGCTGTCGAGGTCGACACGCCGACCATCGGCCGTGCCGTGCCTGCTCAGGTCGGCTGGCATCGGGTTCCAGTACCGGAAAGTCGAACGGCGGAACATGTTGCCTTCGGCGGCGACCGGGGTCTGCTGGTAGATGCTCCGCCACACGTACGGGGAGCGCACCTCTTGCAGCCCGTGGAAGTAGCCGGGCTTGCGGTCCTGGACGGAGACGAGTTCCTCGCCTGGGGCGCGGCCGAGCGGATCAACGCCGTCGGCAACCCACACCGTCTTCGCTCGGCCGTCAGCGCCCTTGATCTGGACGCCCTTGCCCGCGACCGCCGGGATCGACACGACCCGCCACCGACCCGGCTCGCGTGTCACCAGCCGCCCAGCAAGGTCGTCGCAGTGCCAGCGCGTCATCATCAAGCACACCTTGAAGCGCGACGATCCTCGGGTTGAGCCGTTGGACTCCCACCAGTCCCAGGCGGCATCGCGGTAGGTCGCGGACTCTGCTTCGGCTCGACCGCGGAACGGGTCGTCAATGATCAGCACATCGACTTTTTCGCCGGTGATCCCGCCCGCGATCCCGGCGCATATGACGCCGCCGCCATCTTCGGTCTCCCAGTACCCGGCCGCCCGGGTGTCTTTCCTCAGCCGGATCCCGAGCTGCGGGTTGTCAGCCGCGTCACGGCGGATGGCCTTGCCCCAGCGGAGCGCCTTGTTGTCGTTGTAGGAGACGATCCCGATGCGCAAGGTCTTGTCGTGCGCGAGAAGCCAGAGCGGAAACCTTCTGGATACTCTCTGTGATTTCCCCTCTTGAGGGGGGCAGTAGAGCTGGAGGCGGTCGGTGTCGCCGTCGGCGAGCTCGACCAGCTCGCGGTCGATGAGGTCGAGCGCGGCGGTCTGCCGGGTGGCGCGGTCGATCGCGCGGGCGAGCTGCCCGGGTGTCGACCACCGGCGGCCTCGGGGCGGGGGTGGCGGCTCGAAGTGCGCCAGGATCGCTGCGGCGACACCTTGGACGGGGTCGAGGACGGTCATGTGTCCTGCACCCACAGGACGCCGTAGAGGGCGGTCTTGTGCTGGCCTGATCGCGTCGCGGTCAGCTTCCACCAGCGCGCGCCGGCCGTCGCGACCGCGGAGGCGGGGACGTCCGCCTCGCATTCCCCGGCGGCCGCGTCGGTGACGGCCGCGGTGAGGGTGACCACGGTGGCGTCTTCGTCGTCGGTGTCCTTCGACGGTTTGATCAGCATCCGCACCGCCGCGCCGGCCAGGTTCGCCGGGGCCTGGGCGTCGTCGTCGGTGACGGTGAACGCGAAGCTCTGGTCGTCGCCCTGGACCAGGGTCAGTTCGAGGTAGACCGCCACGCCGTCCTCCTCACCGCAGGTGTCCGGACAGGGCGCCGCGCACCGTCGCGGTCCCGCTGAGCTGGCCGGCGACGCGGGCGGTCCCGGCGAGGTCGGGCAGGGGCGGCACCCCGGGCAGGTGGGCGCTGACGGTGTCGGTCAGGGTGATCGTGTCGCTGGCCGGCCTGGTGAGGTGCCCTCCGGCGGACAGCAGGTCGGGCAGGGCTAGGAGGTCGGTGGCCGCTCGGGTGAGGTCGCTGGTCCGGGTCGGCGCGTCGGTGGTGGTGATGCTGTCGCCGGAGCCGCGGGCGGTGGCGGTGGAGCCGGCCACCGCGTCGAGGAGCGTCGCGGTGTCGGCCGCGGCGGCACCGCGCCCGGATGTGGGGGTGGCGGTGTCGCCGGCGGTGACCGTGTCGCTGCCGTCGCGTCCCTGGGCGCTGGCCGGGGAGGCGAGGTCGGTGGCGGTGAGGGTGTCGCCGGTCGGGCGCTGGTAGGTGACCTGGAGGTCGGTGGTGTCGGCTGCGGTGAGGGTGTCGGTCGCGGTCGCGCCCCGGCCGGTGCCGGCGGTGGCTTGGTCTGCCGTGGTTGTGGTGTCGCTGCTGGCGCGCGCCGCGGCGAGAGCACCGGCGGCGGTGTCGGCTGCGGCGGCGGAATCGGTGGCTGCACGTCCTGATGCGGTGGCCGCTGCGGCGGCGTCGGCGCCAGTGAGGTTGTCGCTGGCGATGAGGGTCGAGATCGTTGTCCGGGTAGCGGCGTCGGCGGTGGTCGCGGTGTCGGCCGCCGGGCGGGCGAGGACGACGGCCGCGGCGCAGCCGTCGGAAAGGTTGGCCGTGTCGCCGGTGGCGCGGGGGGCGGTGGCCTGCCGGGCGGAACTGTCGGCGACGGTCAAGGCGTCGGCGGCTGCCCTGGGCGCGGCGGCCGTGCGCGCGGCGGCGTCGGCGAGCGCCGCGGTATCGGTGGCCGCGCGGGCGGTTTGGACGGTGCGGGCAGGGCTGTCGGCCAGGGTGGCGGAGTCGGTGGCGGATCGGCTGGACGACCCGCCCCCTCCGGCGGCGAGGATGGCCAGGGACCAGGTGGTGACGCCGGACGAGGCGACGTTGCCGACCAGGTCTGGTGGGGTGACCGGGGTGCCGGAGGGGTTGGTGGCGGCGAGGCCGTCATCGGCGATGCCGGTGATGGTGCCGCCGGAGCCGAGCGCGAGGCTGTCGGAGTCGACGCGTTTGGTCCACCCGCTGGTGGTGATGGCGGTGGACCCGGTGGACTGCCGTTCGCCGATCATGGAGGCGATCGCGCATCCGGCGGCCGTCGGGGTGACGGCGGGGCACGGGTGGCTGGTGACGGCGGACGCGCCCTCGTTGCGGCTGGTGATGGCGTTGACCGGGGTGGTGTTGTCGACGCCCCGGTAGACCGTCACGGAGAAGGTCTGCCGGTTGGTGCCGTTCATGGTCCCGGAGATGTTGCCGGACTCGCTGCCGGTGCAGACGCGGTAGTAGACGCGGGTGCGTAGCGACCCTTGGGAGGAGACGACCGCTGCGGCGGCGGCCGTCCAGCCGGATGGGTCGCTGGTGACGGTGTTGCCCGACGACTGCGACCAGATGAGCAGGGCCACGTCCCCGGACGCGGGCGTCGCCGACAGCGACGACCAGGCGAGGTTCAGGGTGGCGACATTCCCGCCGGCACTGCCGCCCCCGACGTAGGAGATCGCCACGGTCGCAGGTAGGGCGCTAGCTCGCGGTGATCGTCTCGGTGATCGTCAGCGCGTCGCCGGACGCCGAGAGCGTGGCGGTGGCCGACAGCAGCGTCTCGTACACCATGGTCCCGGAGCTGCTGGCGTTGAACACACCGATCTTCGCCACCGTCACCGGAAGTGAATCCGAGCCGTTCGCGGTGAACGTCTTGGTCAGCGTGGCGGTGGCCTGACCGTTGGTGTGGGCGTAGGTCGCCTGCGCCCGGATCAGGCCGCCGCTCGCGGTGGTGATCTCCCCGGTGAGGGTGGTGTCGGAGGCGGAGGGGGCGGTGGAGTTCGCGGTCAGCGCGATGTAGTTCGCGGCGGCGGGTTGGGTGCTGGTGGTGAAGCAGGCCGCGAGGACGTGGTCGCGGCCGCCGTTGGTGAGCACCGGTCAGACCTCCTCAGCCTCGGCGCCGGCGTCGGCGGCGGCGGGCTGGTCGGGTTCGGGGTCGCGGACCTCGCAGCCGTAATGCGCGGCCAGCAGTTGCGCGAGCGCCGGGTCGGTGGACGCGACCCACGCGGGGGCGCTGTCGGAGTGGTAGGCCCACACGCCGCGGGGCGCGGTGATCGTGGCGAAGATCTCGGCCATCGAGGTTCCGGCGGGGGGCTGCACGGTGGTGCAGCGGTTCCCGGGCAGGGGGGTGCGGGTCTCGCGGCCGTGGTCGTCGTGGGTGACTTCGACGGCGTCGCGGTTGCCGAGGTAGACGGTGGTCTGCTCGTCGGGCATGGGGTTCCTCGCAGGCGGTCGGTGGTGCTGGGCGGCCGACGGCAGCAGACCGGGGTGGCCGTGTCTCCGGGGGGAAGGAGAAAGGCCCGGGAGCCGGTGGCTCGACCTGGGCCTTGGGGGTGTGGCGACAGAGCACCACATTGAGGAGAGGGTCTCACAAATAGTGATCGGTGAACAAGCTGGCGGGGTGTGTCTTGCGAGGTCGTCCGCGTTTGGTGGCGTGGGTGTCGGCTTCGGTTTGCAGTGCGTCACCGAAGCGGATGAGGAGTTGGCCGCGGTCGTTGCGGCCGCGTGGGGTGATCTTGTTGCGGCGGACCCATTGGTCGATGGCGCCGTAGGAGACCTGGCCGTCGAAGAAGGTGACGAGTTCGGGGATGGTGAGGAGCGCGTCGCGGTTGAGGTCGGTGCCGCTCATGGGCTCAGGGTAGATCTTCGCCCCGGGTGTGACCGGCGGTGATGCCGCGTCGGGGTTTTCCCGGATGGGTGTCCGTGGTTCCACGGTGGCCGGATGGTGACAGCCGAGTAGTAGCCGTGAACGCGCTGTGAACGTGCCGCGTCCTACCCCTACCGTTTCGACCGCCCCCCGCCGAGGCTCGGATCACGACAGAAGGAAACCCTCACATGCGCCTCACGATCATCCTGCCCGTCGCCGCCGCTCTGGTGTTCGGTGCGACCGCGTGCGACCCGGCCGCGCAGGACCCGGTCGCCGTGCAGTCCACCGAGTCGGGCAAGGGCGCCACCGGGAAGGGCAAGCCGAAGAGCGCGGTGCCGATCAAGCTGGTCGCCAAGCGCGCGACCGCGACGAAGAGCGTGCTGTCGAGCGGTGGTGCGCTGACGTGCGTGAAGGTGACGGTGACGAACCAGGGGAAGAAGCAGCTGGAGGTCAACCCGCTGTACTTCTCGATCACCGACACCGGCGGCACCAAGCACTCGACCGATCAGGTGATGGGCGAGTACGAGAACGCGATCGACACCACGCAGTTGGCGCCGGGTGAGAAGGCGACGGGGATGGTGTGTGGGAAGGGCCGGTTCACGCCGAAGACGGTGGCGATGACGAACGCGTTGTTCTCCGAGGCCGCGCGGGCGCAGGTCGCCTGACGCTGACGTTCGGATGGCGGGGTGTCTCCGCGCGGGCGCCCCGCCTCAGGTCTTCGCCGCCGTCTCGTTGGCCAGATCCGCGAGCCTCTGCGCGGCGGCTCCGATGTCGCGGACGACCCAGGCGGGCAGGGAGTCCAGCGCGAGCCGGGCGCGTTCCTCCAGCGGTAGGGCTTCCGGTGTGCCGCGCATCGCGTCGTTGAACACGGAGATCAGCCCGGTCACGCGCGGGATGTCGAGCCCGAGCCGCACGCTCACGCGTTCGACCACTCGGTGTGAACGGCGGCGACCTCGCTCACGTCGAGGTACTCGATCGCGGCGTTGGCGCGGGCGGTGGCCTGCCACTTGATGCCCACGAGGCCACCGAGACGGTTGTGCTGGATCCGGTACTCGTCGACATCCGCGCGGATCTGAGCGCCGCTCTTCAGCGTGACGACCATGATGATCGGACCAGCGTCCGACCTGGTGTCGCTGGTCGTTTCGGTACGGGTCGTCTCTGCCATGTCGATCCCTTCAGAACGGCCAGCCTTCGGCGCCTCGCACGCTCGCGGGAGGCGTCTGCTCATGGTGCTCCGCTAGGACGCGGCGCGCGCGGCGATCGTCTCGTCCACCACATCGAACCCGGCCACGCTGACGACGTCGTCCTGGTACTCGTCCTCGTTCATCAACCGGCCGCAGTTGCGGCATTCGATGTGTCCGTCGTCGCGGGTCTGGAGGACGTTGACCCACGTGCAGCGCGGGCACCGTCCGGGACGGCGGCGGACGACTGGGTCGGACTTCGTCGCGCGGAGCAGCCGTGCCTGCCATGCCAGAATCCCGCGCCCGAACCGGGGTGAGCCGGGGTTGTCGAGGATCCTGTCGGCCTGCTCCAGGAGGTAGGCGAGGGTGCGCTGGCGGGCGTCGCCGCCGCGGGAGCGGCCGGGGCGGGGCGGGTGCCCGGCGTGCTCGCGCCATTGCCGTTCGACGTCGGCGAGCATTCCGTAGAGGGCGTCGAGCATGTCGGTGATGGGCGAGGGGGACGGCGCGGTGGTGCGGCGGGTGGGGATGTGCTCGCCGGATGCGGCGCCGCGGTGTCCGTCCGCCCACGCCTCCAGTGTCGCGGCGAGGTCCCCGATCTCGACGAGCGCGGCGCGGATCCGTCGGCGGCACCTGGGGCACCACACGTTCGCGCCGCTGGCGGTGACGGCCTCGCCCGCGGTGAACGGCACCTCGGGTTCGTCGGGCGGGTCGGGGAGGCGGCCGGGTTCCTCGGGGAGGACGATCGCGAAGAGCGCATCGTAGGCGTCGGGCGCTAGATCCTCGTCCTCGGGGACGTCGGCGAGGAGCTGCGCGGCGGTGCCGGACAGGGCGGCGCAGGTGCTCCGCCAGGCGGTGTGCGCGGTCGTGTACGCCGCCCACGCGTCACGGTAGCGGCGGTTGCAGGCGCCGGGGCAGGCGTCTTCGGACGGCCCGATCGTGTTCACCATCATCCGCCTTCCGTGAAAAGCCTCGCGAGCATGAGCTGGTGGAGCGTGATCGCCATCTGTTCGGCGGCGGCGGTGGACCAGCCGTCGCGCTGGAGCTGGTCGCGGTAGCCGCGGACGGTCTCGTCGAGGGGGCCGAGGGCTTCACGGATGTCTGCCAGACCCCCGGCGAGCATGTTCGCTGCGTCGTTGACGTCTGGTGGTTCGGGCTGCTTGCGGGTTGCTCTCATCGGAGGCCCAGCTCCCGTTCGAGCTCGGCGATGCGCCGGTCGCGGTCGGTGACTTGTCGCCGGAGCTCGGTGGGCGAGAGCGGCGCTGTCTTGACCAGCGCGTTGATCGCGACGCGGTAGAGAAGGTATGCGGGCCAGAGCGGCGCGAGCCCGACGCCGGCGATGGCGGCAGTGCGACGCCAAGACTCGATCTTGCCCGGCTCGTTCATGAGGGACGGCCACCTCTGGCAGCTCTGTTCGACCTCGCGGGCGATGAAGGGGTGGGCGGCGTAGCGCACTCCCAGGGCGAGGTAGACGGCGGTTCCGACGACGGCGGCGAGGACGTGGAGGGCGGTGTTCATAGCGCCCATTTCCAGAGCCAGGCGATGCAGGGCATCGCGGTGAGGACGCCGATGAGCGTGGCCCATTGGATGGCTTGGGCGGTGGCGCGGGTGAGGGCGTCCTTGGGGAGGTCAGCCATGGGGTGGTTCTTTCTCGGGGCCGGTGGGTGTCTCGTCGGGGGTGAGGCCGTCGATGGTGACCGTGCCGAGGTGGACCGGTGGATGGTCAGGGATGCCGTTGTCGTCGCTGGTCCACCACCACGCCTCGCCCTTGCCGAACGTCATGATGGGCCGGTCGTCGTCCGTCACGCTGTCGCCTCGCGCCGGTGGTCGGCGATGATCGGTAGTTCGACGATGACGCCACCGACGGTGCGCGCGTGTTTGTCTGCGCGGTCAGGGGCGTCAAGGTAGGCGCGGACGATGCCGGTGCCGTCCACGACTAGGTGCACCTCTGATTCGGCCTCGTCGTCCTCGCTGAGGTCGAACCCGCTGTTGGTCGCGTAGTCGATGGCCAGTTCGGGGAGCGCGTTGCGGACGGCGTCCAGCATTCTGGCCATGACCTGGTGTGCGTCGTCGTCGGTGATGGCCACAAGCGTCACGGCGACGCGGTGGGTGGTGTCAGGCATGGGGCGTGTCCTCCTTCGGTCCGGGGTCGGGTATCCACCCGATGCCGTCGCACGCCCCGCAGGGTTCGAGTGCGAGGGCGGCGGCGCGGACACGCACCTCGTGCCAGGTGGCCCGCGCGTTCCCGCTCTCGGTGCACGTGGCGCCTGGAGGGGCGGCGCAGACCGGGCACGACACCTCCGCCGGGTCGGCAGGCGTCCGGACGGAGGGCGTCCATCCGGCGCATTCGGCGCAGTTCGGGCAGCGGCGGAGTCGGGTTGCGGCGGCGAGTGGCCGGAGCTTGTGCGCGAGTTCGCGGGGGAGGTCGCTGCTGGTGGCGGTGCAGGGGCGGCCGGGGTCGGCGAGGCAGGCCGGGCACCGCGCGGCGAGCGGATCGGCTCCAGCTTCAGGCATCAGCACGGCCTTCCTCGGCCGGGCGTGGCCCCTGGTCGGCGCCGTGGCCGACGTGGACCTTGGCGAGCAGCTCGCGGACGGGCGCCTTGGTCATCGCGTCGTACTGGGCGCGGACCCAACGGACGTCGCCCATAGCGGTGTGCCGGTCGAACGCGCCCGGGTCGACGCCGAGCGCCCCGGAGAGCAAGTCGGAGTTCCACGGCAGTGCGGTCACGAGGGTCGGCCCCTGGTCGACGACGTCGTGCGGCAGGCCCCGCGCGGCGAGTTGGTCGGCGCACTGCCGGAACACCCCGTGTGCCCAGCCGACCGCCATCGCCTCGACGTCGATCAGGTGGTAGTGCCAGCCGGGCTCCAGCCCGTGGCGGCGCAGCAGGATAGCGATCCGTTCGGTGTCGAAGTTCGGGACGGCGCCCACGATGTGCGGGTGGCCGGACAGGATCTCGGCGATCTCGCGGGCTGCCTTCGCCTGTGGTTTCGCGGCCTCGCCGGGGGCGAATCGTGCCCTGTGGTCGCTCAGGAACGGCTCAGGCAGCGCTGAGCACTTCGCGTAGTCGTGCTGGATGAACATGTGGTGTTCGTGCTCGGTGCCGTCGGGCTCGCGGATGATGGCGGCGAACTCCCAGATGTCGTCGTCTAGGGACAGGCCGGTGGTCTCGGTGTCCACGAAGGCGATGCGGGACTTGGTCATGTTCTCTCCGGTCGTGCGGGCGGGTCGGGGACCTGGTCGTATTCGCCGCGCGCGATGAGCTGGTGTGCGTTCTTGGCCCACGCGGCGAACCGCCGCCGGATGTAGGGGCGCCCGTTCAGGCCAGCCCACCAGCACGCCAGAAGGACCTCGGTGCGGGTGACGCCGTAGTCGAGGGCGACGTCCTCGGGTGCGTCGCCGGCGTGGACGCGGTCGGCGATGGCCGCGCAGGAGATGCCCCGGATCATGGGCTGGCCGGAGCGGACGGCGGGGTCCACGTGGATGACGGGCCTCGGCCAGTCGCAACCCCACGGGGTGGTGGGTGTCGAGGAGTCCCCTTCGAGCATCTCGGCCGCCGCTCGGAGCGCGGAGGCGAGGTGGGCCATCAGCGCGTCCTCGTCGTCCGTGACGGGTGCGACGCTGTCGAGCGCGCCGTCGTCGACGGTCTCGACGGTGAGGAGTTCCTTGATCTCGCCGGAGCCGGCGTCGAGCGTGACGCGGATCTTCGGGCTCATGCTGCGGCCCCGCTGGTGAGGTTGTCCAGCTCGGTTTGGAACGCGGCTTGGGTGATCGTCGCTGCGCGCGCTGCGTCCTCGTCTGACAGCTCCAGGCCGACGATGACCTGCTCTACGACCCGCCCGACGAGCGTGACGTAGGTGGTGCCGACCTGGCGGAAGACGTCCACGATCGTGGCTGTGGCGCCGGCGTCCAAGGCGGCCTTGGAGACCTGCGCGAGGTGGCGGCGTTCCTGCTGGTAGAGGACGATCCACGCGTTCGGGGTGGCCTTCTTCTTCACCTCGCGGTCGGCGCCGATGGTCTCCTCGGTGACGCCCCAGACGATCTGGTCCTCCTCCAGTTCCTGGACGCGGAGCTGGAGGTAGGCGACGGTCGCGGCGGACCGTTGGACCTCTTGGAGGAGGGCGGTGGCGGGGTCGATGTCGAGCGAGCCGCCGAACCGCTCGGCGGCGATGCGGGCTTTCGCGGTGCGCGCGGCGACGCGTGCGTTCCGGACGGATCCACCGTGGAGTTTGCAGTTCCCTACGCCGGGGCCTTCGTCGTTGGTGGCGTGGTCGGTTGCCCAGCCGGCCGGGAGGTGGCAGGCGGTCCCGGAGCCGTCCCTCTTGCGGGCGTGGCAGTGGTTCCGGGTGCAGCCTTCGAGGTCGGGGCCGTCCTCGTTTGGTCTGGCCATGGTCACCCCCTTGGCCCCCATTGTGCCCTGTACGGCGTACGGAGTGGGGGAGTCGGTGGCAGCGACCTTTGCGCCTCGGCTAGGACTTGTTCAGCTTCTTGATCCGTCGCTGGATCGCGCCCTTCTGCGCGCTCATCTTGTCGAACTGCTCGATGGTCCTGATCTCCTCGCCACGCCACGTCGTGTCGATGTCGAGAGCCCAGATGCCATCGAGCGCCTTCTGCCTGATCGCCTCGGAGAAGCGGGTGTTGTTGATGATCTCGGAGAGCTCTTGCAGCCGGCGGTGCCGGTCCGTCTCCTCGACGAGGAGTTGAAGGGCTGGCTCTCGTTCATTCGGTGGGGCCTCGGCGACGCGTTCGGCGGCCTCGATCACCTGCTGCTCTTGTTCGGCGAGCTTCTGTTCCATGCTCATCTCGATGCCTCCCGGGAGGGTGAGGGAGGTCATGCGGGCGAAGACGCTGTCAACGGCGTCCCGGTGTCGCTTGAGGATGAAGATCACGAGGGTGAGTACTGCGAGGGGCCAGGCGAAGGAGCCGATGAGTTTGGCGATGGCCTCGATGAGCTTGATCCAGTTGTCCATCGGGGGGCTGGTCCGTTCGGTTGCTGGTGGGGTTGGACGGGTTGGACGTTGTGGTTGCTGGCGTGGTTCACCGCTTGTTCGGGGGCGTGCCTACGTCGCGTGGGGTCGGCTCGATGGGGTGAGTTCAGCTCGACGGTGGGAGCCAGCGCGGGTCGTAGTCGGCGTGGTCGTCCCAGATCACTGCGAGGTTCTGGAGGACTAGGGCGTAGCCGAGGGCGATGCCGTCGGTGAACTGGGTGCGGGCTTCGAGGGCTTGGGCGTGTGCGGCTCGTGCTTCGCGGGCGATGGCGCGTTTGGCGTTGATGTCGCGGAGGGCCTGGGCGGGGGCGGGGGTTGCGGTTTGGGTGAGGCGGTGTTCTTCGTCGTCCAGGCGCGCTTCGGTGAAGGTGGCGAGGTCCAGGAGGAACGGGGTGGGGTTGAACGTGGTCATGCTGTTGTCCTACTCGGCTTCGGTCCAGGGTCCGTGGAGTTGCCAGCCGTTCTGCTCGGTGGGTTTCTCGGGTTCGCGGTAGACGAGGACGCCGCCGTATTGTTCGGCGGCGGCGCGGGCGAGTTGTTCGGCGTTGGGGCCGGTGATTTGGAAGAGGATCTCACCGTCCACGCGCGCCGCCCAGGTCTTCATTGGTCGTCGTCTCCGGCTTCGTCTGCGCCTCGGTGGGGGTCGTCGGGGTGGCGTTCGGCGCGGAGCATGTACTTCAGGTGGGTCGCCTCGTAGCTGTTGACGATGCTGAGCATCTCGATGTCGGTGAGGTCGTGCTTCTCCTGGAAGTCGATGAGGAGGACGCGGAGGTCGGCGAGGGCGCCCCCGACACGCATGGTGCGTTCGTGGAGTTTCATGGCTGCCACGGTTCCCGTCGGGTTGAGGTGACGTGGGTGGTGGTGATGCGGGTGACGCGGTGCTGGTGTCGGGTGAGGCAGGGGTCGCATACGCGGAGTTCGAGTTCGCCGGTTTCGTCGTAGGTGGAGCTGTAGCCGGGGGCGCCACGGAACGGTGTGGAGTCGCCGTCCGCGAGGTCGTCGCCGCAGGAGAAGCAGGCCGGGGTGGGCTGCTCCGGTTCGGGGTTGGGGGTCATGGCCGCCAGCCTTCCTGCTGGAGCGCGTGCGTGGCGAGATCCATTACACGCCAGCATCCCTCAGGATTCTCCCGACCGTTGCGATGCCGCGTCCGACCTCCCGCGCGATTGCAGGATGGGTGCGTCCTTCCCGACGGAGGGCGACGATCCGGGAACGCTCGTCGTCCGAGAGGCGCGTCTGCCGCAGTCCGCGTGAGCGCCGAGCTTCCTTCTGGCGCCGGTTGCTCCGTTCGTTCTCGCATGTCCGGCAGCGGTGCACCTCACGCCCCTGCTGGTGTACTACCACCAGGTTGTCGCCTTCCTTTGCATGGCCTCTAGGGCAGTGGGTCTTACGCGGAGGTCGGTAGGCGCGGCCGCGAGCGACCGCGTCTCGCACGTTCTCCACGACCGTTCCCGGATAGAGGTGGGCGGGATTGACACAGGGCGGGGTGTCACAGTGATGGAGGATCCATATGCCGTCTGGGATTGGCCCGCGCTCGCGTCGCCATGCTTCTCGATGTGCGAGGTGCTTGCTCTTCCAGCGTCCGTAGCCCTTCGGGTCGGCTTTGCCTGTCCAGAGCCAACATCCGTAGTCGTGCGTCTTCTCGACCTGGCTCCAGAAGTCGTCGACGAACCTGGGGGCGATCTCGCGTTCCTCGACCGGGGTGTGGTCGAGCCAGTAGCGATAGCACCGGCTGCACATCCCGCGCGTTAGCTTTCCGCCTGTGCCACATCCTGGGGTTGAGCAAATACGGTCCTGGGTCATGGTGCTCCGGTGATCGTCTGCTCGTGCATCCGCTCGCGCAGATGCTCGGGCGTGTGGTGGGTGTGCTGGTCGGCTGGTTCAGGTTCCCACCGGCCGGGGAGGGCGGGGGGTCGTTTGGCAAGGCGGGCGGCTTCGGACTCGGCGGCGATCTGGGCGAGGTGCTTCCTCGCGGCGGCGATGGTTTGGGCGACGGAGGGGCGGGGCCCGTCATGTTCGGGTTGCCGGTCGGGCGTGGCGGCGGCGAGCGCTTCGGCGACCGAGCGGCTGTCGGGCAGCGCGGGCCCGGTCGGGGTGCGGTCGTCGTACGGGTCGTCGTCGTCGTCCGGCGCGGTCGTGGTGGCGGTCGAGTGGAGCTGGACGGCCTCGACGATGTCGAGCAGATCGGTTTTGGGTGACCCGTCGGGGTGGACGGTCATCGACTCCATGTACTTCACGAGGTCCACGACTCGCGTGCCCGCGCGCCCCCGCACGACCTCGATCACGGCGGCGGCTTCCTCGTCGGTCAGTCCGTAGCGCTCGTGAAGCCAGCGGGTGCCTTGCCGGTCTCGCGCGCGCGTCGACTGACTGATCGGTGTATCTGGTCGGTGGACCTGATCGGTGGGCGGACATGCTGCATGTCCGGTTGAGGCGTCAGGATGTCCGGTTGAGGTTCGCGTTTTGTCCGGTTGAGAATCCTCATCCGGACACTCATAGGTGTCCGGATGAGGCGCGGTCTCAACCGGACGTTCTTGGGTGTCCGCTTGAGACGGTTCGGCGGGCAGCGCTTCGGCCGCCATCTCGGGAAGTTCGCAGTCTCCCCACGCGGGCGCCAGGATCTCGGCGAGCCGCGCGAACACTGCGGCCGGGAACGTGGCGATGTAGACGCTGGCGCGGGTCGTGCCGTCGCCGTTGCGGCCGCCGCGCTGCACGCACATCAGCCAACCGCCGGCGATCGCCTGGTCGAGATGCCTGCGCAGCGTCCGCTCCGTACCGCCCCGCGCGAGGACGAACCGGTGATACCCGGGGCGGCCCTGGGTGCCGTCGGGGTTCATGTACAGCGCGAGGACGCACAGGGTGTACCGGACCTTCTCGGGCAGGTCGAGGCCAGCGATGTGCAGTGCCTTCTGCCAGATGAAGACTCCCCGGGCGCCGAGCAGCGCGGCCGGTACGGGTTCCGGCGCCGGAGCGGCACGCGGACTTTCGGGCATGCGAGGGACTCCCCAGGTCGAGGCAGGGGTGGGGGAAGCGACGACCCGGGGAGCGGGCGTCGGATGGGACGGGCCTACGGGGGCCGGAGGATCAGGCGGGAGCGCCGCCGTCGGGCAACGGCATGTCAGGCGTCGGAGTCGGTTTCCGCCGCGCGCTCTTCCTCAGCGATCTCGGCGCCGGCCTTGATGAGGCGGGGCCGGTGGATCATCGTGTTGGTCGGCCGCTTGGCCTTGCCGGCGAGGCAGGGACCGCTCTCCACTTTGCAGCTGGGGCACGGCAGGGTCAGCGCACGCGCGCGGATGCGGGCCTTGCGCTCTTCCCAGGCGGCGTCGGCGCGGTCGATGAGTTCCTGCGGCGGTCGTTCCGGGAGTTCCGCGCCGGGGCGGCGCATGAAGTAGGCCCAGAGCGCCTCGACGAGCTGGCTGCGGGTCGTGCCCATGGCCTCGGCGATGAGTTCGCCGGGCTCCCAGTTGTCGTCCGAGAGGGTGACGGACCGGTGTTGGCGACCGGGTTGGGGCTGTCTGGGCACGAACCGGAGTTTCTCAGGTCCACGTGTGCTTATCAACGCGCTGCCTTTCCGTGCGGTGAGTTGAGGTCCACGTGGACCTAAGTTAAGGTCCACGTGGACCTAATCGCAACCCCGACATGCCAAGGGAGATCAGATGCCCCGCACCCTCGTTGCCGCCGCCCCCGGCCCGGCGCGTCTCGACATCACCGTCCCTTTCGGACACGTCAAGATCGCCGCCGCGCCCGGCTGCGCCACCGCCACCCTGACCCTGACCGCGACCACCACCGACCCCGCGCTCGCCGACCTCATCGACCGCGCCACCCTCCACACCACCGACCACGGCCTCGTCGTCGCCGTCCCCAAACTCCCCGGCACCGCCACCATCCGCACCAACGGCAACTTCGGCATCCAGGTCCAGGCCAACCACGGCAGCGGCACCTTCATCGCGGGCGACTACCACGGCGCGAACGTCATCAACGGCCAGCACATCCAGCCCGGGGCCCCGCCCCGCGCGGTATCCGGGGACATCGAGGTCGTCGCGCTCGTACCGCCCGGCAGCGACATCGAGGTCGACGGGAACGCCGCCGACCTGAGCGCCAAGGGCCGCCTCGGCTCTGTCACCGCCCACGCCAGTTCGGGGGACGTGGACGTGGACACCGCCGACACCCTGACCGTCCGCACGACGTCTGGTGACGTCCATGGCGCCGAGGTCACCGGCCGGACCGACATCACCACCACCGCCGGCGACATCAGCATCGCTAGGTTCGGCGGCACGGGCGACTTCGTCACATCCTCGGGAGACGTCACCGTCGCCGCGATTCAGCGGGGTAACGTCCGCGCCCGCACCTCAACCGGGGACATCCGCGTCACTGCCGCGCCTGGTATCGCCGAGGGGTTGACGGTCTGGGCCCGGAGCAGCGTGGGGTGTATCCGCGTTCCGGACGGGGCGGCTGCGGGCTGACCTAGGCGTTCTGCGTTTTCTCACGTCGTTGCGGATTTCTTGGAGGACTTGTGCGGGATACCGCAGAGCAGGCTCCCGCCGGGGCCGAGGCCGACCCGCCACCCGCCCCACCCCCCGAACACCACAACCCCGCGCCCGCGGAGGACATCGAGCGGACGCCACAGCCGGCCGAGGACGCGCCCCGTCCCGCGCAGGTGGTCGCCGGACCCTCGGCAGCGATGGCCGCCGAGGTCGCGACCGCCGTGCCCGCCGCGCTGTTCCACGCCGGGGGTTGGATCGGTCTGGCCGCCGGCGCGGCCGCCGTGGTCGGGACGGGCGCGGCCGGGGTCGCCGGGCGCCGCCGGGTGGGTACTTCAGGGCGGGCGTGGACGCGGACCCGGACGTGGTCGACGGGCGGCCGGTCGAGCGCGGCGAAGATGCGGATGCCCGGCACAGGCTCGACGCGAGCGAGTGGGAGCCGGACGCCGCAGTCGTTCGGACGCTCACCCGCCAAGGGCGGCGCCACGGGCGGCCGGGCCGCTGGCATGCGCGCGGGCGGGGTCGCGGGACGGGCAAGGGCCGGGCGGCTCGGATCCGCGGCACGCCGCGCCACGGCCAGCCCAGCGGTGAGCGGCCCCGCCCGAGCAGCCCGCCGCGCCACCGCCGCGACCGGCCGAGCCGCGCGCTCGGGATCCCGGAGCACCCGACGCGGCATGGACCACGCGACGACCGCCGCCATCCGGAACGCCCGCGCCGCCCGCGCCGCACACCGCGCCGTCGCCGGCGGCGGCACCGGACGCGACGCCGCACGCGCCGCACGCGCATCCCTGAAGGATTCCCACGCCCACCCCACCCGGATCCGGTGGCGGCGCCTCGCCGGGGCGGGCCTGTGGAGCGCGGCGGCCTGGACCTACGGGCGGAGCTACACCGCGAGCCGGACACTCGCCCGGCGGGCGATGGCACGCCTACGCGGCCAGGACCCGGCGGACACCGACGCCGAGCGCGACCAGCCGCGGATCGAAACAAAAGTGAACCGGCCGACCGACCCGGCGGCCAACACCAGCAGAGGAGAAGACATGACCCGACGTGAGAGCGGAGGTGGCGTGCCGTCGTTCGTCGCAACGGCGCAGGAGCATGCCGAGTCCCTCGCCCGGTACGAGCCGCCGCCCGGCGCGGGCGGGATGGTGCAGATGTACCACGACATCGAGATGCTGCCCGACGCGCTGGCGTGGATCGCCCAAGGGTTCGAGCGGATGGCCACACGGTGCCGTAAGGAACTGCCATTGCACCCCGCGATCAGTGAGCTGGTCGTTGAGCTAGCGAAGACCCAGACCCGCATGGCGTCGGTCGCGGCGGAGATCAAGCCCGCGATCACCAAACTGCACGAGGAGGACCTGAAGCGCCACGAAGCGCCGCGTCCCAGCGAAGAGCGGTGGAACGTCTGATGGGCGGCGTGGATTGGCGGTGGCGGCACGGGACGGTGTCCGGGCCCTTGCACGCGACGATCGCGCTGGCGACCGCCTACGAAGTCGGGACGCTGCCCGTCCTGGACGTCTCCCCGGAATGGGTCCTGATCGGCGGCGCGACCGCGGCCGGGGTGACGAGCTGGCGCGCGGCCCACGACGGCCGCTCCTGGCTCGGCCTCGGCTACCGGATCGCAGGCATCAGCGGCAGCACCCTCTGGCTGGCGCAGGCCGTCACGACCGGGTGGACGGCCACGCTCGGGTGGACGCTCGCGGCGGGCGCGGTCACCGCCGCCGGGCTTGCGCGCCCGATCCGCGCCCGCGACCGCGTCGTCGCCGAACGGCACGCCGCACAGGAAGCCGCGGCGTCCGTAGCCGCCGTGGACGCGGCCGAGCAGGAACGCTTGACGGGCATCGCCGGGGAGTGGGTCACCCGGATCGAGCGGGTGACCCAAATCGTGCTGCGCCCCCTCGACCCCCGCACCGGGAAGCGGCCACCAGTGCAGCAAGTCGTCGTCGCCGTCGAGCACTGGATGTTCCCCGGCCCCGGCGGTGTCGAGCGGTGCACCGGCTACACCCTGGAACTGGTCCTCCCGACCACGGGCGTGACGTGGCAGACGCTCTCCAATTACCAGGACAACCTCGCCGCGGCCGCCGACCTGCCCCAGGGGTGCGGGGTCGAGATCGGGCCGGGCAGGTCACGGCGCCGCGCGCTCATCGAGGTGTCCATCGTCGATGCGCTCCGCGACGACATCGCCCTCCCACTGCCCACCGAACCCCGCACGATCAACAACCCGATCCCCGTCGGAGTGGTCCGCAACGGCGCGCAGGCGGACGTGCCGCTGCGCTACAGCTGCGCCGTCCTGGTCGGCGCGACCGGGTCGGGGAAGAGCAACGAGCTGCAGACGATCGTGGCCGGGCTGCTGTCCTGCCATGACGTGCTGGTCCTGGTGATCGACTACAACGGCGGCGGCGTCGCGTTGCCGTGGCTGTCGCCCTGGGTCGACGGGACGATCGCCCGGTCCCCGATCCTGTGGGTGGCCGACAACGAACACGAGGCCATCATGATGTGCGACTGGCTGATCGCCGCGATCGAGCACCGCAAACGGGCCTACCACGCCGCGAACCAGGCCCGTGACGACGACAAGCTCGCCGCAACCCCCGCCACCCCGCAGCTGGTGCTGGTCACCGACGAAGCGGGCGCGACTGGCCGCGAGGTCACCAAACGGATCGCGCAGATCTCCGACCGCGGACGCGCGGCGGCGGTGCGGACGGTGACGTGCGCGCTGCGGGCGCTGTCGGAGTACATCCCGACCGAGGTCCTCGCCCAGGCGCAGGTCCGCATCGGCATGAAGGTCAACGACCGCAAGGAGCTGGGCTACCTCTACGACTGGGCGGGGGGCCGGGGCGGGCCGTCGCCGGAGGACGCGCCGCACACCGGCTACGGGCATGTGCGGTCGGGGCAGGAGCCGCCGCGGGTGTTCAAGGGGTATCGGACGTCGCCGTCGATGATCCGTGCGGTGGCGGTGGCGCAGGATGCGTGGCGGCCGGAGCTGGATGAGGTGACGTTGCGGATGTCGGCGGAGTGGCAGCGGGTGTTCGAGGAGCGGTGGCAGCGCTCGGCGCATCTGCTCGCGGCCGCCGGTGGACGAATGCCCGTCCCGTCGGCGGGTGGTGGAAGCCCTGAGCGGCGGGAGCGGCAGGCCCCGACGGGGCGGGGTGCGCTCCCGCCGACGCCCCCGGACGGACCGGACGCGGGGTCGAAGTTCGCCGGGCTGAACGACGCGCTCGCCGACCTGGACGCCGCCGCCGAACGGCTCCGCAACGCCACCCCGGACACGCCCGCCGGGCCGCGCGACGACGCCGCCGACGCCGCCGCGTTCGAGGCGATCGTCGCCTACGAGGTCGTCGTCCCCGAACTCGTCGTGCGCGTCCTCGCTGCGATGGGCTCCGCCGAGCGGATGCACACCCGGCAGATCGCCGAGAAGATCGGCAGCCGCGCCGAGTCGCTCGGGGGGCTGCTGTCCCAGCTCGACATCCGGCCGCTCAAGTCGGACTTCACGGTGGACGGGCGCCGCGGCCGCGGGTACGAGCGCGCGGAGGTCGAGGCGGCCGCCGAGCGGATCCGGTCGGGTGAGCTGGTGCCGCCGGAGGAGGTCGCGCGGTGGCGCCCGGACGCGCCGGCCTGACCCCCACACCCCCTCCCACACCCGGGGTGTGGGAGGGGGTGTGTCAGGGGTGTGGGACCCACACCCACCCCCACACCCCCCACAGCCCGCTGACCTGCGTAAACCACACCCCCACACCCCCCACACCCCTCCGTGCGAGGGGCCCCTTCCCCGGGCCAGGGGACCGCGCACACCCCCCGGCCGGGAGGGGTGTGGGGGGTGTGGGAGACCGAGAGGACACACACGATGAGCACGCAGAAACGCCCCGGCCTGATCTGGGCGTGCGCGGTCCTGACCATCGCAGCCGCCAACCAGCTCCTCTGGAACCTGTGGCACGCCTTCGACACCGGCATGCCGCACCCGCTGGCCGTCGCGACCGGCGCAGTGCCCGTGCTGCTCGCGCTCGGCACCTCCGCGCTCGCGGCCAGGGTCCGGTGCGGCAACGTGCAGCGGACCCTGACGTACGGCGTGATGCTCGCGGCGATCGGGATCTCGATCCTGGCGCAGTACGACCTGCTGATGCACTGGATGGGGAGCAAGGCGGTCGCGGTGTTGTTCCCGACCGTGGGCGACCTGGCGACGCTGATCGCTCTGCACGTGTTGATCGCCGACCCGGTCCCGGTGCGGGTGGCGGCACCGGTCCGTACGAAGGAGAAGACCCGTACGACGACGGTCCGTACGGCGCAGCCGGTGATCTGTGAGAGGTCGATCGGGACGCCGTACGTACGGGCGCCGCAGGGCGTTCTGCGGGCCGTACGGAACGAGCAGTACGTGCCGGAGCGTACGGGCGAAGAGACCCGTACGCCGGAGCCGCGTACGCCTTCCGGCGAGCCCCGTACGGCCGAACACGCGGCCCGTACGCGCGCCGTGGTGTCCGCCCGTACGACCCGTACGGACCAGGTCAGCGCACCCGTACGGGGCGTACGGGAAGGCCGCGCGCACTGGGTCGAGGTGCTGGCCGACGAGATCCGTACGGCCCGTACGGAAGGCCGTACGTGGGAACCGGCGTACGTCGAGCTGGAGGCCCGTACGGGGTGGGGCCGGTCGTGGTGCGAGAAGACCGTACGGGCCGCGCGCGAGGCGGCCGAGGAACGTACGGGCACCCGTACGGGCACCGACGACGCCTAGCCAAACGGGGCCGTACGAGGCGGCCCCGTACACACCAAGCGAAGGAGAAGGCAGTGCCGACGATCATCACCTTGCCGGTCGAGATCTCAGAGGACGTCGTCCGCGCGGCGGCGCAGGGCCGAGTCCGGCAGTGGGTCGGGCCGGAGATCGCCGAGGACGTCGTACGCGCCGTCTTGGCCGACGTCCTGGGAGAGGAGAGCGACGGCCAGCTGCCCGAGCAGTCGAGGCCGGACGCGGACGAGGACGCCGTGGCGGTGTTGATGCGCAAGTACCTCGGAGTGGACCCGGCGACCGTGAGCGTGCGGAAGGTCCGGGCGGACCTGGGCGGCGCTCGGCACGACCGAGCGGTGCGCGTGAAGGACCTGTGGACGGCGAGGTACGCGGCGGCGTTCGGCGGCCGCGCGACCGTACCGGCCTGAATCTCTGAACGGACCGGCCGTCGAGCCGGTGGAACCGATCATCGAAAGGACAGGAACCATGCCCCCCACAACCCAGCAGCCGGCCGCTTGGCCGGAGGGCGTCATCGCCCGGTACCTCACCGTCGGCGGCGCGACGGTCGATCTGATGCGCAGCCGGGCCGGGATCACGGCGGTCTGCCGCGGCTGCCCCGTCGCGCACGCCACGCGGGCGTTCGAGAGGGCGGGGTCGGTCCGGCAGGACGGCGGCAAGCGGGCGACGGAGCAGGCGCAGGAGTGGGCGCAGACGCATGCGGAGCGGTGCCGCGCCATGCCCCGCCCGGACAGCGAGTGACGTCGTGCCCGCGAAGACGCTCGACATCCGCGCCTACACACCCGCCACCGCGCCACCCTGGGCCGCCGAGATCGTCACCGCGATCCGGGGAGGCGACCTCGCCAAGGGCAGCCGCCTGTTCCGCGAGGCAGCCTCGACGTCCGGTATCGAGCGCGCGGTCTACGCGGTCGCGGCGGTGGTCGAACCCGGCGCCGGTCAGCTCACGGTCGGCCCGGGGCCGCTCGTGTACGGCAACCCGCTGCGGACCGGCTACTGCTGGCGCTGCGGGACGTGCCTGGCCACCTTCCGCCGGGGCGGCCCGGCGCCTACCGCGGGCGTGAACTACAAGACCGCCCAGAGCGCGCGCGGCGCCGCAGTGAAGCACGACCGCGAGGCGCACGGGGGTCGCTCGACGGTGCACGAGCTGAGCCCGAGGGGGCGTGACCTGCGGTGCTAGGGAAGACGCACGCGCTGAGCGGCGCGATGATGTTCGGGGTGCTGGCGGTCCCGGCCGCGCCGGTCGCGCACCTGTCCCTCCCCGAGCTCGCCCTCGGCACCGTCGTGTGTGCGGGTGCGGCGATGCTCCCGGACATCGATCACCGCGAGTCGCATGTGGCGCGGACGCTCGGGCCGCTGTCCCGGGGGCTCGCGTGCGCGGTCGCGTGGGTCGCCGGCGGGCACCGCAGGGGTGTGCACTCGCTCGTCGGGGTGGCGGTGGTCGCGCTGCTGGCGTTCCTCGGCGCCGCGCTCCGCTCGGGGAGCACGAGCTGGGCGGTGGCCGGGATCGCCCTGGCCGCCGTCCTCGCGGGCTCCGGGCTGCTGGCCGGGATGGCGTGGCCGGGTGACCGGCGGCGCGGCCGACGCGTCTACCCCGAACGCTGGCACGGACCCGCGGCCGCCGGGGTGTTCGGCGTCGTCGCCCTGGCGCTCGCCGTCGGCGCGGCCGTGGACCCGCACGCGACCGGGACCGGCGTCCTCGCGGTCCTGCTCGTCCTCACCCTTGCGTCGGCGGCGAGGGTCTTCCACATCCGCCGGTGGACGCGCCTGCGGACCGAGGTGGACGACCTGCTGCCGATCCCGGTCACGTTCGTCCTACTCGTCGGCGACACGAACCTCCGCGTGGTGCCCTTCGCGGTCGTCCTCGGCGTCATCGTCCACATCGCCGGAGACATGGCCACCGTCGGCGGCTGCCCGCTCGGATGGCCGTGGTCGCTGACCGCGCGGGGGCCTCGCGCGTTCAGGACGAACTCGCCCATCGAGCGGGGGCCGGTGACGTGGGCGTGCATGGTGATCTTTGCGGTGACCGTGTTCTGGAACAGCGGGATCGCGAACGCCATCACCAGGCACGGGTAGCGGCGCGGCGGCGACGGCCCCGAACCACACCGGTTCGGGGCCGTTCGCATGCTCGGCGTCAGCGCCTACGGAAGGATGGCGAGCGACGTCGCCTGCGCCTGCGCCCAGCTCTGCTCACGAATCTCTTCCGCCCTTCTACTGACACAGACCTCCGACGACTCACCCGGCAGGCGCTCGGTCAAGCAGTACGTGCGAGCCTCGGCGTGCGCTGCCCTGTCCACATCCCTGGACGCCTCTCTGGCGGCGACGAGGGAGACGGCCACGGGGACCGCCGCAGCTACGAACACGAGTCGCCTCCTGTGCCGGACCGCGATGACGCCCAGGCAGGCCGCGGTGAGCACGACCGCGACGACGAACTTGAGCGGGTCGCCGGGGATGTTGTCGATCAGCCCCGTCCATCTCCGTCGTTCGGCGGCTCGCGTGTCCGCGTATCGGCGCCGGGCCGACCAGCCGGCGAGCCGATACGCCGCCCATCCCAGGATCGCGGATACCTGACCGGCGATGACACCGGCCGTGGCCCCGATCGCGATCGCGGTGGCCGTGACGCTGGACAGGTCTAACAATTTCCTGATCATGGACTGCTCCCAGGGGTATGCCGGATGCGGGGCCGCTGGACGTGGAGGTGCTCGACCGTGACCAGGCGGCCGGACTCCCGTAGCCGCGCCGCGAGGAGCTCCGCTACAGCGACCGACCGGTCATGCCCCTGCGAGCAGCCCAACCCGATCGACGCGGTGCCCGGCGCGCACGCTCGGGCGTAGAGCCGGTCCAGCAGTTCGGCAGCGGCGGAGTCGGCGAGCACGACCTCTCGGACCGCCTGGTCCCGCCCATCCACCGGGCTGACCTCTAACAGCGCGAGGATGCGGTGGTAGCCGGCCGGGTCGGCGAGCTGGTGGCGGAGGTCCTCGACATGGTCGGCGGGCGGGGGCGGGCCGTGAAGGTAGCCGAACGAGACCAGGTGGACGGTCATGTCTTGGTGTCCTCCTGGAGGTCGGTGCGGGCCCCCTGGCCAGGTCGTTGATGGGCGAGGATCGTGGCCGGCCTCCAGACCGGTGAACGGCCGAACTGCTTGTCCTCGGGTGGGAGTTCGCCGCGGGCTCGGTAGCGGCGCGCGGAGGCGTACTTGATTCCGTAGTGGTCGGCGACGTCTTGGAGTGTCCAGTAGTCGGCGTCGGGGTCGGGCTTGGTCACGGGTGCGGGCTCCCATCGTCTACTTGATGGGGACAAAGTCTAGGCCGTGGGTTGTGGCGGTCCCTCAAAGCTACTTCGTCTCTCTGATGTTGACAAGGTTGCTCGCCTCTCCTAACCTTGTCTACATCAGGACGACAAAGACTGGAGGGTGACATGGCGAAGCGGACCACCACCAAGACGGCCCACTGCCGCCGCTGCCGCGCCCTCCTCACCAACCCCCGCTCCGTCGCCGAAGGCATCACCCGCCCCTGCCTCCGCAAGGAGCGCGCAGAGGCCGCCGCGCTCGCAGAAGCCCGCGCCTCCGTCGTCGAGGTCGCCGTCAACGCCATCGACACCACCGCCTTCAAAAACCCGCAGGCCGTCAAGGACAAGGCCGTCCAGCTCATCCTCGACGGCGCGATCGTCCCCACCCGCTTCGACGGCGTGTACCTCGCCACCGGCTCCGACGGCGTGTCGACCTACCTCACCGACACCGTCGAGCGGTCGTGCACCTGCAAAGCGGGCCAGCGCCTCGGCCGCTGCAACCACCTGATCGCGGGCGACGCGCTCGACCTGCTCGACAACGGCGCCTTCGCCAGCACCACCGCCATCCTGCTCGCCGCCTGAACTGCTTTCCCGAAGGAGACCAAGATGAGCGCACGCTGGGACCGGCTCGCGGCCACCCTCGCCGAGGCTGGCATCGCCACCGAGGTCGACCGCCGCACATGGCACGGCGAAACCGTCTGCCGCATCACCATGCGCGTAGACGGCGGCCTGATCACCATCGGCGACACGTGGCGCCGCGGCCGCTGGACCGGATGGCAGGTCACTGCTGAGGACACCGACGACATCGTCGTCCGCGAGTTCCCCAAGACGAAGAAGCGCGCCGAGGTCCGGCAGCACGTTGAGGAAGCCCGCGCCGTCCTCGCAAGCTGACGCCCCGTCTCGGGCCGGTACCGGCCCGAGACAGGACGCCGGCTCACCCCCCTGATCAGGAAGGACCCCGATATGTACACGCTCCGCGCTGTCGCGGCGCTCGCGTCGCTGATCTGTTTCGCGGTCACCGTCACCACCCAGGGGTTCGGTGTCCTGGCCCTGATCGGCGGGATCGCGGTCACGTGCTGGGTCCTGGTTCTCGCGCTTACTCCTCGGAGGCGCTGACGGTGTGCTGGGCGCTCCCCACCCCGCCGGGGGAGCGCCCAGCATCCACCAGCACCCCACCCCACCCCACCGGAGGGAGATCCCGATGCAGCGCTGCACCGAGTGCGCCGTGACCAAGCCCGACGTGCGCGAACGCCCTGACCCTTGCGAGGAGGACGTCAACGGCCGCGAGGTCCGCCGGGACCTGTGCGACGACTGCGAGGCCGCGATCTCGAACGAGGTCTGACCAGCCCCATCTACCCCACCGCGAACCCGAAGGAGACCCATGGACCTCCAAGACCTCAAGCAGCTGCCGGAAGGCACGCAACTCCGCACCACCAAGAAGGAGATCGTCACCCTCGCCGGCTTCGTCCGGTCCGTCGTGATCGTCCGGCACGCGGACGGCGGAACCCGCGAGTACAGGTCGGTCAGCCTCCACCACGTCACGGACGTCCACCCGCTCATCACCCGCGAGCGCGCCGGTCTGACCGGTCACACGGTCACGGTGGAGCGCGTGGGCCGGGACGCGGCCCGCCAGTTCGCTGGCACCGTCCCGAACTGGGAGGGGCTGATCGGCCGACTCGCCGTGGTGGAGCGGACCGACGGGCGCCTCGGCAAGGTCTGTGACGTCGCCGGGGTGAACGGCCTCGGCGACGGTGAGGACGATGTCGTGTTCGCGGCGTCGAGCGTGGCGTGCGCGTACGGCGCCCGGTACGTCCCCACCGGAACCCTGACCTGACGCCCCGCCCCGGTCTCGTCCGCGGGTGGCGGACGAGACCGGGGCAGGCCGCCAGACCAGGCCCAACCCACCACCAAAGGAAGGCGCGCATGGGCTACGACACCGACTTCACCGGCAAGATCCAGATCGAGCCGCCCCTCAACCCCAGCGAAATCAGCTACCTGCGCCGGTTCTCCGACTCCCGCCGGATGCACCGCGACACCGGCCCCTACTACCTGGGGAACCGCCGCCCCGAGGAGAACGACACCGGCGTCGTCGACCCCAACTCCCCGCCCCCGGAACAGCCGGGCCTGTGGTGCGACTGGGTCCCGACACCCGACGGCACGGCGATCGAGTGGAACCGGATGGAGAAGTTCTACTACGCCACCGAGTGGATGGAGTACCTGATCAACGCGTTCCTGTCGGAAGGCGCGGACGTCCAGGCCGAGCTGAAGGCGCCGATCGTCGGCCGGTTCTACCCGCCGGAGTTCGCGGAGTTCACGTTCGACCACGTCCTCAGCGGGACGGTCGAGGCGCAGGGCGACGACCCGGACGACCGGTGGGACCTGGTCGTCTCCGACAACGAGGTCCAGAGGGTGGAGAAGGGCTGACCAGCCACCCCAATGAGACCGTGAACGCGAAGGGCCCGTACCCCACCGGTACGGGCCCTTCATCGCGTGGTCAGGCCGGGCCGGCGCCGATCCGCATCGCCCAGCCCGACGGCAACGGCACCGCCTCCGCCTGAAGCCGGTCCCTGCCCGCCTGAGTCCTGGCATGGACCGAGAACCACCCCTCACTGACCTTCCACGTGCCGCCCGCGCCCCCGAGGTCCTCGGCGGCCGCGGTCAACCGCTTGTGGCGCTCGACGGCCTCGTCCACATCGGCCGGCGGGAAGGAGATCGTCAGGAGGTTTTCGTCAGCCATGAGGGCCTTCCTTTCTGGGAGGCTCCCAGGATCCGGGACGCCCGGCGTGGGCGGGAGGGGTTTCCAGTTGACTGCTGAAACTGGAAACCCGGGCGCTCGCGTCAGGGGCTGATGATGTTGGACGGGGCGTCGCGCCAAACCACCTGACGGTCGGGGCCCACGGTCAGCCCGAACTCCTCCCGGCCGGGACGCCCCCACCCTGTCCACCGCTCGTACGCGGAGGCGACCTCGTCCCACAGCCGCCGCGGCCCCGCCTGCCACACCCGATGCTCGCCGTCGCCCTGCCGGACCCGCGCCCACGAGGTCCCGGCCGTGTCCGCCAACTCCACCTCGACCACGCCGTCCCGCTCGCGGGGCGCGCCCATGACATCCGGGAGCGCGCCGGTGATCGCGACGTCCGCGCCGAGACTGCCGGTCACCTCACCGGGATCGAGGTCCGTGGTGGTCTCATCCGCGCCCGCCATGTCCGCAGGCACGGTCAAGGTGCTGCGCTGCGCGCGGAGGATCATGTAGTTCGTGGTCCCGATGAGCCGGCCGACCGCGTGCCCGTCGCCGGTGACGGTCAGGACCGCCTTGTGGCCTTCCCCGTACTCCGGCATCCACGGGACCACGATCCGGCCGCCCGGCCGGGTCTGCTCCACCCACGCATACGGGACATCACCGACACCGCAGGTGACGTGGACACCATCGAACGGCGCACGATCGGGGACGCCGAGCGCACCGTCGCCGGTGACTATGAGCGGGTCGAACCCGGCCAGGTCCAGGGTCTCGCAGGCAGTAGCGGCGAGGCCCGGGTCGACCTCCACCGTGGTCACGTCCGCGCCGAGCGCGGTCAACAGCGCCGCCGTCCACCCGGTGCCGGTGCCGATCTCCAGGACCCGGTCACCGGGCTGGACGTCGAGCGCCTCCAGGAACGCCACGACCGCGCCCGGGGCCGACAGCGAAGACGTGGCCTCGGCGACGCCCTGGGCCGGGTCAGCGGCTCCGTCGGCGGCCTGGACGACGATGGACCCGTCGCTGTACACCGCGTCCCACCAGACGTCCGGGTCGGCGTCGCGGTCGATGCGGTGGCGGGGGCCGGGGCCGTTCGTCGCGAACCAGCCGCGGGCCGGCGCGAACAGGTGCCGGGGGGCGGCGTGCAAGGCGTCCCGGGTGCGGGTGCTGATGAGGAAGCCGCGGGCGGTCAGGGTGTCGGTGAGCGCGTCGGTGCGTGCGCTGGTGTCGGTGGTGTGGACGGTCATTTGCCTTTGCCCTTGTCGGGCTTGCCCTTCTCGTCCTTCTCGGCGGGAGGGACGGGACGGTCGGGCTCGTAGGAGTCCTCGTCGGATCGGTCGCCGTGCTTGCCCATGGTTCTCCTCCGGGGTCGAGCGGACGTGCCCACAGTGCGGTGACCGACGGTACTAGCGCCCTGACCAACGGTGGTCTAGCCCGGCGGTCAGACAACCGTGCCGACCTACACCAGCGCCCGGCGCACGACGAGCAGCTCGGGCCCGTCGGCGGGCTCGGGCACGTCAGCCATGGCCGCGGCCGCACCGGCCAGCTCGCGCCGCGCGGCCATCGACCACAACCGCGAGGCTCGGCCACCGCCTCGGTAGACGTCGACGGCGAGTTGCTTGAGCGCGCGGTGCGCGGCTCCCGTGCACCCGACAGCGACGCCGAGCGCTCTGGGGAGCTCAGCGAGGTCGGGCTGGTAGGTCCACCGCTCGACCTCGAAGTGGATGTGGGCGCCCATGTGGGCGTGCCGGTCGATGACGGCCCGCGCGCACACCGACCCGCAGGCGGACAGGCTCCAGGTCCGCTGGACGGTGTTGCCGACCTGCACGTATCCGTGTTCGTCGCGGGGGCTGGGGTCGGCGTCGTCGGGGCGCGCGTAGTTCGGTCGGACCGACCAGGCGCTCACCCGGTAGCGGGTGGGGCGTCCGCAGCCTGCGACACCTTGGCACGTGGCCATGCGCTGCACGGCGAGCAGGTTGCAGTTGGCGCAGGTACAGGCGTCGCCGCAGTTGCAGCGGGGGGTTCCGTCGTCGTACTCGCCGGCGCAGTCGCACTCGTCGGGGTCGTCGACGGGACCGGTGGGGGTGGGGGTCCAGGCGCCGTCCCATGCGCTCTGGAGGGTGCGAATGGCGGTGGCGAGCTGCTCGGGCGTGGGCTGCTCGTTGTCGGGTCGGGGGTTGGTGTTGGTCGGCATGTGGGTTCCTTACCGTCTTGGTCGGACGTTTCGGGGTGAGTGCTAGGCGGGGTGGGGAGGCTGGTCGAGGGCGGCGTGCAGAAGCCCGGCCCCGATCGCGTGATGCAGAACGCCGTGGACGCTCGTGGACACCTCCACATCCTGGTCGAACGGGTGGACCCACCGCAGTGCCCGGCCGGGCTGGACGGCGGCTGGCTCGCCGGTGAGTTCGACCCGGTACAGCTCGGTGAGGACGAGCGCCCCGTCGATCCCGGACACCGCCTCGAACCGGTCGACGTACGTGAGGCCCGCCAGGCCGGTACCGAGTTCGGCGGCCAGTTCCCGGTCCAACGTCGCCTCGTGGCTCTCACCCTCGACCGCGGGGCCGCCCGGCATGCAGTAAATGTCAGGGTGCCGGGACGCGGTGATGGTGAGGACGCAGCCGTCCCGGACGACGAGCGCCGAGACCTTCCGGTAGACGTCGGTCACGGGGTAACTCCTGGCTGGTCGAGGACGGCGTGGAACAGGCTGATGAGTCGGCGGAGTTGCTCGTTGCCCTCCGCCTCGGGAACGTTCTGGTCGAGGAGGTCGACCAACTCTTGGGCGCGCTGGAGTGCGGCCTCGGCCTGCTCGGCGCGTTTGGCGCTCGCGATCGCGCGGCGCTCAAATGCCACCGCCGCCTGATGCGCCCGGTCACGGGACGCCCGGACGGTCGCGAGCGCGGCCTCGAAGACGGGCAACACGGCCAGCGCCGCGACATCGGCCTCACCACCAGAGATCGGGATGGACCGCCCAGCCGCGAGGTCAGCAACCGCGCGGGGGCCGGGCTTGATGCGGACAGTCGCGCGGATGGCTTCGGCGAGCTGGTCGCGGAGCGCGGGCTCAGGCGGCGTCGGGTCCGTAGGCATGGTCACCGATCCTCCTCGGGCGGGTTGCAGAACACGGCGCCACCGTTGGCGATGGCATCCGCGATCTCCTGCGGCGTCGGTGCGGGCACGATGTGCCGGGCGGCGGCTTCCATGCCACGGCGGAACGACGCGCGGGGACCGGTCAGGGCGTCGCGGTACGGCTCGGCCTTGGCCAGGATCTCGGCGGCCACCTGCTCGCGGACCTGCCGTTCGTGTTCGCCGGGCCGTGCCATCTCGCACAGCCGCACCGTGTCGTCCGCGGTGCGCGGCTCGGACCGCCGGGCGACGACCTCCTGCCGTGAGCCGAACAGCTCCGTCATGACCTGCCCGCGGGTCTTCCGCTTGATGTGTGGCGCGCCAGCCTCGATCACCCTGCGGGCCTGCCCGGCGAAGTCCTGCCATCGCAGGTGGTCCGCGTTGAACTCGGCGTCGTAGTCGCGGAGCAGGAGTTCGGCGACGGCCGTGACCGCTTCCTCGGGTACGTCCGGCGCGTCAGCCATGGGTGTGGTCTCGGGTTCGGGCAGCGGCAGCAGGCCGGCCTCTTCGCGGCAGGCGGCGCAGCCCCCGAGGCCGTTGCACTTCGCGACCAGCCGCGGGCCGGGCTTAGCCGGCTCGCCAGGGCCGTACCAGTGGCCGTGGGTGGTGTAGGGCATGGTGTCGAGTCCTGTCCTAGAAGTTGGTTCGTTCGGTGCGGCGGTTGCCGTGGTGCAGCCTCACTAGCTCGGCGAACACGGTCCGGAGACCACGGACATCGCCGTCGTTCTGCGCGAGCATCCGGACGGTCTGGTTCATCACGACCGCCCAAGGGACCCCTTCGGTGAGCGCCCCGGCGATCGCGCCTTCGAGGTCGCGGATGTTGATGTCCTCGCGGGTCTTGGCGGCGAGGGCGAGGAGTTCGGCCGTAGCCGGCTGCGCAACCGGCTGCCCGGCTGACTTACCGGTCACGTCCCACCTCGCGCGACCCGGGCGGCCTCCCGAAGCTCATCAGCGCTCGCATGCCAGCCGGTCGTGTCCAGCTTGGTCGCGCGCCCCTCGATCTCGCTGGCGATCTGTTCGCGGACCTGCGACGCGAGCGTCTCGGCGAGGCTCCCGTAGTCGATGGCCCGCGCGTGTTGGCACACGATGTTGTGGTCGGTGTGCCAGTTGCGGACCGCGCTGGCGATGAGGGTTTCGAGGGGGCTCAAAGCAGCTCCAGTTGTCCGGTGGGGTGCGCGGTGGCGCGCTTGGGCTTCTTGGGCTCGGCCGCGCGGCGGAGGGACGGTCGGGGGGCGGGTCGTGCGGCGGGTGCGGGGATCCCGGCGTCCCGCCGCGCGACCTGGACGGCGATCCGCTCCGCACGCCGCTCGGCATACGGCTGCGCGCGAACCTGGCGGAGGATCATCTCGGCAGCGCGCCACGGGTCGGCCTCACGGCGACAATCCGCACACCGGCCGACGACGTTCTCGTGATGGCAGAGCTGCACACCGTCCGGCTCCGTCATCGCGCGGGCGTTGTGGTTGTTGACCCTGGCCTGGATAGACGCGGGCCGCTCCTCCGGGATCCGGAACGGGTTGTCAGCCTCCTGCGCACGGGCCATCGCGTCACGAAGCTGAGCCGTGGTCATCCCCTTGCGGCACTCGGGCCCAATCCGGAACGCACGGGATGCCGGGTCGGTGAGCGGCTTTCCGCATTCGGTGCAGGTGGGGTCGACCACGCGGATGCTCATGCCGGGCCCGCGCCGTTCTTGAGCGCCAGGCCGTGCTGGATGAGGGCGGTGTGCACGTCATCCAGCGACTTGGTCCCGAAGTTGCGGATGTCGAGCAGATCGAACGCATCGCACGCCGCGAGGTCGCCGATGGTGCGGATCCCCTCACGCATCAGCGCGTTGTAGGCGCGGGGCGACAGGTTCAGCAACGCGATCGGGTCGCCCGGCTGGAGGGTGCGGGTGGTGGCCATGGGGTCACTTCCTGGTGGTGGGGTGGTGAGCAGCGGTGATGCGGTGCCGGTCGGCGCGGACCTGCATGAGGCGGACCGCCCACACCGCGGTGACGGTCCGGCCGTAGTGGCGGACCTCGGAGGCGCCGCAGCAGCAGGACCAGGACACGGCCCGCACCTCCGGGAGATGGCCCGTGCTGACCAGGTGGCTGACGCTCATGACATCGAGAGCTCCTCGTCCCAGGCAGCGAAGAAGTCGAGCTGGACGGCCTCGGACGGCACGACGCGGCAGTCGCAGGCGCACCGCCAAGCGCACGGCCGGCCGACCCGCCACACCCGCGCGTCGCTCGACGGCGCAGGCGAGACCACCGAGCCCTTGCTGTTGGTGACCCACCCCGCCGGGAACACGGCGGGCTCGCCGGCGCGGCACCGGTCGTGGTCGCCGTGCACGCAGTTCGAGCACGGCCCCCACTCGCAGGGGCAGGTCGCGATGGGCGCGCGGAGGGCGGGAGGGAGGACGTTGGCGCGGATCCACGCGGCGGCTTCCGGTGTCATCAGGCCCCCCAGTCCGGGCAGTCCACCGCGCCGCATGGCGAGCCCAGCTGCTCGATGGCGCCGCACCAGGGGCAGTCCTCGTCGGAGGGGTCGGCGTCGCCGAGGTCCTTGCGGTCGGCGACGTCCAGGCCGCATACCGCCCGGTCGGGGTCGCAGCAGTAGACGTGGACGAAGTCGTGGTCGAGTCCGGGGCCGGTGGGGCGCGGCAGGGTCGCGGTGATCACGACGCCTCCTGGGTGGTCGTGGTGGTGCAGGTCCAGCAGGTGCCGTCGGGGTCAAGCGCGGTGCCGCAGGTCCCGCAGGTCGGTGCGTCGGCGGGGTGTCCGTCGTTGTCCGCGCGTGTCCGCCGGTGTCCGTGGTTGTCCGCGCGGGGTGGTGCGACGGGGTGGGCGGCGGCGTGCAGGACGAGGTCGGTGTACGGGGCGGTCGGGCCGAGCTGGGCGCGCGCGGCTTCGATGGAGGCGGCGCCGCAGTCGGGTAGGCGCTGAAGCCGGGTGACCGCAGCGTCGTATGCCGGGGACGTCTCAGCGGGCGCGAGACGGCCGCGCGTGCGCCGTGTGCGGAACTGGTCCGGGTTCAACCACTTCGCCCGCCTACGGGGACCTGAGGGACGCACGGGGCCAATGGGGCGCGTGGGCTCAGGCCGATCCCGAAGCCACGCGAGATACGCGACGGGATCCTCCGGCAGATCCACCGGCGGCGGCTGCGTCGCCTCGGCCACCTCGCGGGCACTGCGCTCGACCGCCTCCGCCACCCACGGATCCGGCCGGTTCATGCCAACTCCAGCGGCGCCTGCGCGAGACGCCGGGCAGCGGCCTCGACATAGGGCTCGTGCCACTCAACGCCGATGGCGCGACGGCCGATGAGCCGGGCGGCATCCAGCGTCGAGCCGCTCCCCGCGAACGGATCGACCACCAGGCCACCGGGCGGGCACCCGTACTCGATCAGCGGGCGCAGGATGCCGACCGGCTTTTCCGTGGGGTGGATGGCAAAGCCGCGCAAGTTCTTGCACGCGATGACGCTGGTCATGTATCGGGTTCCGTCGTCCACCCACGTTCCGGTGCCGTAGACGCCCAGATGCTCCGCGCGGGGTCCTCGCTTGGCAACCTTTTCGCCGGGCTGTGTGTGGGACCGGGCACCACCGGGCGGGACGTGACGCGGCGTCGCATGGTGCACACCGCGCCACTCGCCGCGATACCAGTGGGTGGCGATCTCGTGGACGCGCTTGAAGCGGTCTGTGGCCGGACTGCTCCCGGCGGTCTTCTCCCACACCACGTCCTGGCTGAGCTGCCAGTCGGCGAACTCATCGCGGCGGTGAAGGAGCATCCGCATGCTGCCGAAGCACCACATGCTGCTGCTCGCGGTCGCGGCGAGGGCGGGCCAGCCGTCCGGCCACCGGTCCCATGCCAGGCTCGTTTCCGCGTAGGGCGGATCGGCGACGATCAGGTCGGCGGTGATGCCGAGGGCGGGCAGCACCTCGCGCATGTCGCCGAGGTAGAGCTGGACGTGGTCGTCCTCGTAGTACGGGTGCGTCACGGCCGCCTCCCGGTCTCGCCTCCGCGAGCGATCTCCAGCAGGACATCGGCGTGGCACGGCTGATCCAGGCGACACCAGCAGGCCAAGTCCTTGCCCGCCAGCTCGCGGCGGATGGCGGCCCGCAACTCCGGGGTGAGCTCCCGCTTGAAGGCATGCACGGCCCAGTACGGCGCGCCCGTGTTCGGGATGCGGGTGAACCGCTCGAACCGGCCGAGGCTGGCGTGACGGGTCTCGTGGATGACGTCGGCGGCCTCGCCCCACGGGTAGTGGTTGTCGCGGACGGGGACGATCCGCCAGGGGTTGGCCCACTTGGTCGGGCGGCCGACGTACACGACGCCTTGGGGCATGCGCCAGCCCGCGACACGGCGCCTCTGGATCCGGACGGGGCTCATGACTCCCCGCCGTCCTTGGAGAGGACCGCCCGTGTCTCGGCGAGATGGACTGCGAGCCGGTCGGGGTCGTTCAGCAGGCTCGTCAGCTCATCCCGCCTGGCCCGGAGATGCATCACCTCAGCGAGGAGCGTGGGCACGTCCTTCGGCCCCGGCGTCTCCCACTCGCACGTGTGGTCGCCCTTCTGCTGGACGTCGCGGTGCATGTCGTAGTGGCCGGGGCTGCGGTCGCAGTTGTGGTGGCCGTGGGCGAGGCAGGGGACGCCGCAGCGGGGGCGGACGGTGTGGCCGCCGGGCGGGTTCGGCAGGTCAGGCATGGGTGGCCTCCTCGGCCGGGGCGGTGTGGTTGATCGCGCGGGCGACGGCGAGGGGCTGCGCGGCGAGGTGCTCGTGCCAGGTCTGGTGCGCGGCGTTGAGGCGGTCGGCGGCCTGCTCCAGCCACACCGCGAGCGGCTCGGCGAGCGCCGGTGCGACGTGCTTCTGGTCCGGCTCGCGCAGCACCCGGGCGGCGGCGCGCAACTCCTCCTGCGGCGTCATGCGACACGCTCCCCAAGCTGGGCACGGACAGCGGCGTCCACATGGCTCGGAAGCCGCCACAACCCCAGCGCGCCCTTACACGGAACCGGCGACGGGATCGGCCGAACGTCGGCCAGCCGGAAATGGCGCTGGCCCGGCATCGCCCACGGCCCACACCCACACACCAGCTCCGTCGCACCGGCCGACTCCGAGCACACGGCGGCCAAGCGAGCGACCGCGAGGATCACCGAACGCGCCCGGGACCTCTGCATCACGACGTCGACGGGGGTGCCGGTGATCTCCGCGACTCGTTCCACGGCGTACTGGGTGGCCGTAGCGGCGCCGGCGTGGATGGCGACCCAGCCGCAGTAGGTGGGGGCGTAGCGCCAGGCGCGGTTCTCGATGCGCTTTTCGTTGGAGGCGATGGCGTTGGCCCAGGGCTGGTGGATCGTGAGTCCGCGTAGCTCGTCGGGGGGCGTCAGCTCAGGCACCGGCGGCCTCCCGCGCGTCCAGCCACCGCACGACGGTCGCCCCGCCATGCAGATGCACCCGCTCGATCGACTCCAGCCCCCGATCCCAAAACACGATCGAGGGATGCTCACCGCGCCACCGGACCGACGCGGTCCCGTCCGGCCAGAGCACGCCGTCCGCGACGAGGCCGGCGCCGGAGACGCCGGTGACGTCCCGGTGGCGGACGAGCTGGAACCGGCGGGGCTCGCCGCTCGCGTCCTCCGTGGCGAGCTGGGCGAGCGTACGAGCGGCGCGGGCGTGGGCCCGCTGCTCGATCTCGGGCGCGACCACGTTCAACACCTGGGCGGCGAGGCGCCGGTAGTGGTCGGCGGTCGTCCGGTGGAGTTTGCCCCAGGTCTGGGTGACGCCGTCGCTGTCGCAGATCGCGGCGGCGGCCAGCTCGACCAGGTCGAGGGCGTCGTCGGCGGGCGTCTGCTCAGCCACGGGACACCTCCGCCCCCTCCACAGCGGGGCGTGCGGCGGCGACCAGATCCCACGGGATCCCCTGCTCTCCCGCAGACGTCACCAAGCGCAGCTCGCGGGCGTCCCTGTCGCACCGGACCAGCAGGCCAGTGACGGATTCGTCGGCCATGGTCAGCACCTCGACGCGGTGACCGACCAGCGCCAGGTACGGGATGCAGGGGCTGTCGACCGGCTCATCCGCCTCCGCCCCGTCGAGGGCGCGGACGGCTTCGGTCACGGCCTCGCGGACACCATGCGCATCAGCCGCAGGCGCACGCCCCGTAGGCATCCCTGCGTGGTGGAGAGCGTCCACGAGCATGTAGGCGTGCGACCCAGCGGCAGCGATATCGAGCTGGTCCGGCTCCTTGCCGCGTTCGAGGCACCAGTAGGCGATGAGCGCGGCCTCGATGACGGCGTGGAGACGGTCGCCGTTCACCTGCTCGGCGAGCCGGCCCCGGTGGGCCTCGACCTTCTTCAGCTCGCGGCGCTGCTCGCCCATGTCGACTTGGAGTTGCGCGTGATCGGCGGCGGCACGATCGAGGGCCTGTCGGTCAGCGGCCGCTTCTTCGCGGAGCCGCTCCACCTCGGTCTCGGCGTCCGTGAGCGCGGAAGTGACGGCGTTGATGCCGTCCGCCAGGCAGCCCGCCACCTCCATCGCGGCGCGCCCCTGGTCGGTGAGCGCGTCGTACGCGGCGGCGCGGTCCTCGGCGAACCGGTCCGCCTCGGCGCGGGCGGCGTCGCGCTCGCGTTCGGCCCGCGCGGCGTCGGTGCGGTGCCGCCCGCCGAGCCGGTGCGCCTCGTCGCGCTCGGCGGCCACGACGGCCAGCAGGGCGCGGAGTTGCTCCTGCTCGGAGTGGACGACTTTCAGCGCAGCAGTAGCGATCTCGTCCACCGACGTCCGGAGGATCATCGTGCCGCCGATCGCGCTCGCGAGCTGGCGGTGCATCTCCTCGTCGGTCTGTGGCGGGCCTTCGCCCTGGCCGACGGGCTCGACCACGACAGGCGCCCACTCGATCGGCAGGGTCGTGAAGTAGCTGCGCCCGTCCGGGTTGACGATGGCCACCTGGACGACGCGCGTGGTGTCGCTGTCGTGGCCCTCGATGCTGCCGCGCTCGATGCGGGCGCCCTTGATGGTGATGTCGGCGATGGTGCCCGGCTTGAGCTCGCTCGCCTTGGGTGTGGTCGGGTTGGTCATCTCGGTCTCCTGAGGGGTCAGCCGGTCTGGTCGGGGGCGACCGCGCGCTCCGCCGCCCACTTGCGCTTCAGGTCAGCGAGCAGCGGCGCGGCCGCGCGGTAGTCCTCGCCGGAGGTGGTGTCGTACAGCGGCGCGGCCTCGGCCGACTCGACATCCGCGTCGGGTTCGTCGGGTTCGTCCGGGACGGCGTGAATGAACAGCGGGGGCTGCGTCGCGGCCGAGTCGCTCGTGGCACCGCCGGGCAGGAAACGCAGTTCCGGGGGCGGCAACTCCTCGCCCGGCTCGGCGCCTGCGGCCTGTCCCTCAGTCCTGGTCTGGATCGCCCCGACGATGTCCGCGAGATGCCCGCGCTCGACCATCCGCTGGAGGTACGGGATCGGGTTCCGGATCGGGTCGGCCGCCCGCGCCTTCGCTGCTTCCCATGCGTCGGCGGCCTCGGGGTCAGTCAGTCCGTAGTTCGACGAGAGCCAGCGGAGCGCCTCGCGCACGCGCGCACGCGCGTAGACCGACTGATCTCCTTCACCTTCTCCACTAGGGGAACCACCGGCAGGTGGAACGGGACGGGACTGGGACGGGACTGGGACGGGAGGATTCGGGGGCGAATCGGGTACCCGATGAACGACCCGATCGGGTACCCGATAACCCTGCTGGTCAGACGAGGTATCGCTCGCATCGGGTTGAGAGTTATCCACAGGCGAATCGGACATCGGGTTTGGAGCAACCCGATGCGAACCCGATGGCATACCCGATGAAGCACCCGATGCGCCGCGACCCCCGTTCCCGGGGCCACCCTTCTGGCAGTAGCGGCACGACGGATCGGTCTTCCCCTTCCCCTCATGCCACCGCCGGTGGTTCCCCAGCTCACCACCGGACGACATCTTCTTCCGGCCCGCGATCGCCTCGTCCCGGGTCGGGTTCCGGACCGTCCCGTCGGCATCGACAGCCCACTCGTGGAACTGATAGCCGCCCTGTGCCCGCTCCCAGAACCCGGCCTTGACGAGTTCCTCTGCCAGCTCGACCTGGCCGCGAGACAGCGCCGGGATCATGTGCTCGGGGATGAACCCGTCGGTTAGCTGGTCGCTGGACCAGGATCCGGCCACGGTCCACAACCCCATTGCGGTGAGCGAAGCGGCCCACGTCTTTGAGTGGGAGTGGAGGTGATCGTCCACCTTGAACCAGGTCACTCAGATTCTCTTTCTGGCGGTTGCCCTACACGGACCAGCGAAGCGATCTAGCTTCGCGAACCATCATAGCGAACTCACTTCACAAGTTCAGTTCGCGCAGTAATATCGCTGCATGGACTTGCGATGGCGGTGTGCGAACATGGACCCCATGGGTGAGATCCGGGACCGGCTGCTGAACGAGGTCGGCGACCTGGCCTTCCAGCTCATCGCCGCTGAAGCCGAGGTCGCCCGCATCCGCGAACGACTCCACGCGAAGATCCGAGAGGCTGGCGACCCAGCGCTCGGCAAGGACGAGAAGGCCGGCCCCTCGGCCATCTCCCGCGCGTCCCACCACCGCTACACGCGCGAGTACGTCGGCAACCTGCTCAAGAACGAGCCCCGGGCCCCCCGGCGGGCATGACACCCCGGCCGGGCGCCCGCTCGCCCCCGGCCGCTTCCCCCGCCGCCCCGTAGCGCGCCTCACCCGCGCTTCTTCTTCCGCTTACGCCGCGGCACCCGCCCCTGCCGCGCACCCGACCGGGCCTTCTTCTGCGGCGTCCCCTCCAGCCGGCCGACCTCCGGCACCCCATGGGGTCGGTTGGCGACGTCTACCGCGAAGTGCTTTTTAGCGATCGTGTTCACCTCCTCGTGTGTGGTCTGGCCGGGCGTCTCGGGGGTCCGCCCGGCCAGTCCTGCTGTGTCATCCGGTCATGACGTGGCGTGTTTGTGCAGGTCGTCACGACGTGTCGGGTATTGGTCCCAGGTGCGGCCGTCCAGCTCGCGGCCCGCGGCCTTCTTCCCGACGCGGCGGATGACCTCGCGGAACCCGTGCTCGTCCGGCGGCCCGGCGAGGCGCTCACGGTCGTCGATGCAGCCGAGCCCGACCTGGCCTGTTGGCGCCCATTCGCCGTTCTGCTTGTGGAGGTAGGCGACGTCGGCGGCTTGGCATTGGTCGCGGAGTGATCGGAACCAGTTGGGGTCGGCGGGTCGGGCGCGGGGGCCGGACTCTCCGCCGGTGATGACCCAGTCGATGCCGTGGAGACGGCGCTCGCAGCACCCGCCCGCGTGGGCGTAGGAGGCCGTGAGGCCGTGGCCGCGTTCGCTGCCCATCGTCCGGACGGCGTGCCGCAGATCGATGGGGCCGAGCAGGGGCTCGGCCGAGAGGAAGCGGACGGCGGCCGGGGTCTGGAGGAGGGCCGGGATGCGGAGGTCGGCGCGCTTCTGGTCCTCGACCGAGACGCCCAACCACACATTCCGAAGCGGCCAATGGTCGAGGCTGGCATGGGTGAACTCGGCCATGGCCTCCTCGACCATGTCCGGGAACCCCTCGGTCCCGAGCGAGCCGCGCGACAGCAGCGAACGCATGCGGCCGTGGCGCTTGGTCAACAGCTGAAAGGTGTGGTGGGGTGTCGCGGCCATGACGGCGAACACCTGGGCGACGAACTCGTCCGGCACGCCGTCGTGGAACAGGTCGGACATAGAGTTCACGAAGATCCGTGTCGGCTTGCGCCACCGCAGCGGCAGCCCGAGAACGTCCTCGTGCGCGCTGACCCCGAACCCAGGTCCTGAGGTGCGTGGGTCGCCGTCGCGCTGGTACTTGAGGTTGCCCATGGCCTTGAGGCGGCGGGCCATGGTGAGGGCGTAGCAGGAGTCGCAGCCGGGCGAGAGGCGGTCGCATCCCGTGGTGGGGTTCCAGGTGCGCTGGGTCCACTCAATGGTGGTCATCGCATCCACCTCTCGATCACGTCGGGGAGGCGCGGCTCCTCGGGGTCGGCGAGGAGGTGGTCGACGAGGTCCCAATACGCCTCCTCCTCGTTGGGGTTGGTGAGGTACTGGATGTGCTCGGGGTGGCCGACCGCGGGGCCGGTGGCGGCGGGTCGTTGGTCGCCGAGCGCGCGGATCGCGGCGGTGGTGAGGACGCCGACCGCGATGAGCGTGGAGACGAGGACGAGGGTGGGGAGGGCGCTGGTCATGGCCGGCCGTCCTCGGGTCGGGCGCCGACGGGGACGCTGTCGTGGGCCGGGTGGAGGTCGAGATCCTCGCCGTCGCGCTGGTGCTCGTCGGGCTCGTGCTGTTCCTCGGGTGCGCCGCAGAGGATCCTGAGGACGATCGCCATCGCGGCGAATTCGGCGCCTGCCCCGGCGAAGATCGCGAAGTCGTGCCATTGCCGGAGGGCGGCGGTGGTGGTGAGGCAGAGTCCGAGGAGGATTGCGGCGGTGGTGGCGCTGTTTCTCATTGGCCCTCCTTGGGTGGGTGGAGCGCGTTGATCTGCTGTTCCAATTCGGTGAGGCGCGCCTCGCGTTCGTCCGGGTCTGTGATCTGTTTCGCGGCGGTGATCTCGTCCGCGAGTCCGCTGCAATCCGCGCATCCGTCCCCGCCGCACAGGCCGGCGCAGCCGTACTGCGGGGTCATCGGCGGCACCTCCGCGGGGCGGCCGGTCGTGGTGCGGGTGCTGCGCGGGGGCGGCGTCAGGCTCGCGAGGACGGACCCGGCCACGAACGCGGCCGCGCTCGACGCCGCCAGGGCGAGGACGCGGTTCATGAGCGCGCCCCCGCCCGGCTCCTCCGGTAGGCGGCGGCGCGGCGTTCCGTGGTCCGCTCGTCCTCGGTCATCCCGCCGAGGACCCCACCCGGGTCGGCTCCTTTGGGCAGGCTGAGGATCCAGCCCCGGCACTTCTCGGTCACGGGGCAGCCGCGGCAGATGCCCTTGGCGACCGCGATCGTGGCGGCCAGGTGCGGGCTGTCCGGTGGCGGGTCCATGACGCTGCCACGCCCCTTGCAGGCGCCGCGGGTGGCCCAGTCCCCGGGGGCCGTGGCCCGTGCGGTGGGTGTGGGTTCCGCAAGGCGCGCGGGCTTGCGTGGCCCGGCGGGCTGGTCCTCGTCGTCAAGGTGGGCGATCTCGTCCTGGAGCAGCCGCCGGTACTGCTGCGGGTGGAGTTTCGCGAGCGCGCAGCGGGCTTTGTGGTAGCGGCGCCGGTGGTTGCCCTGCTTGGTGACGAGGGCGGCGAAGTCGTCGGCGAGTTCGGGGAGTTTCGCCAGCCGGACGATCGCGCGGTCTCGTGCCTTGTTGATGTGGGCGTCGACTTCGCGGTGGGCCTGGGCGCAGGCTTCGTCGACGGGCTCGCCGTTTCGTTTGTGGCGGACCCATGCGGCGTTGGTGCCGCAGGGTTTGAGCTGCCGGGTCATCTCGCCTCCCGTCCGAGGTCGCCTTCGGTGGGCCGTTCGCCGGTCTTCGGCTCCGTCGAGGAGGCGCCGATGCTTTCGATCTCGTCCATGGCCGAGGCGATCGAGCCGGCCGCAGCCTCCTGGTCGAGGTCGGCCACCAGCTCCTTGGCCTCGCTCTGAGGGCAGCGCTCGCCCGGGGCCAGCGTGTAGCCGTGTGCCTGGCAGCCGCCGTGGTGGTCGAGGTGGCAGGCGTCCGGGTCGAGCAGGTCGCGGATCAGGTTGTGCGCGCGGTCCCGGTCGGCCTCGGCCTGGAGCCGCGCCTGGTGCGGCGTGAGGCTGCCGACCCGCTGGAGGACGAACGCGTACCGCTCCAACTCGCCCGCGAGCTTGACCTCCATCGACACCTTCGGGTCGTCGTCGGTGGGGATCTCGAACAGCGTCTCGGTGTAGTTGGGGGCGTCGCCGAGCATGCCGCGTGCGACGCCGACCCAGATCGCGGCGAGCTCACGGGCGGGTGTGAGGTCCATGGACATGCCGTTGCGGAAGTCCATGGCGCGGATCTTGGATTCCTCCAGGAACCGTTCGGCCATCTGTTCGACGCCTTCGGCTTCCAGCCGGTCGCGCTCGCGCTGGGTCTCGGCCAGCTCGGCGCTGAACCGGTCCAGGGCCGGGGCGACAACGCGCATGGCGACGTCGGCGAACCGGCCGTACACGCCTTGCCCGGGATCGGTGGGGCGGTTCTGCTCCGGCCCGCAGAACAGGTTCTGGCAGAAGGCGGCGGCCAGGTCGGCGCGGAGCTGAGCTGGCTCGCTGGCCGACGGCCCCGGGTCGCGGTACTGGGCCTCGGCGCGCGCCAGTTCGTCCGCGCACGCCCCGACCTGCTCCTCGCCGAGGCCGTGGGTGCGGAGGATCCGCTCGTATGCGGCGAGCTGCGCATCTGACATGTCAGGCATCGGCGCTGCCCCCCTCGCGGTACACGAGAGTCATGGGGCCGACGGCGTCGAGGACCACATGCGGCGGCGGGGTTGTGAGCGGGTCTCTCTTGGAGTCGCCGGGGATCATGAGGATCTCGGGGCCGTTCAGCGCTGTGAAGGCGAACCATGCGGCTTCGTTCCGGTCGTGCCACACGTCACCGGCGCGGGGCGGCCAGTCGGCCGAGGCGACGCGCGTCACGGCGGCCTGCGGCGGCACGCGCCAGCTCGCGTGCTTTCCGTCGAAGCAGTCCTTGGCGGTGATCGTGACGCAGCCGTGCTGGTCCTGCTCCGCGATGCGGACGCCCTTGATGAGGATGTCGACGATCTCGCCGGGCCGGTACTCGGTCACGACGCACCGCCCGAGGGTTCGATCTTGCAGGGCTGGTCGGCGTCAAGCAGGATCGTCCGGGCGCCCCAGACCTTGCGGCCGTTGACGACGCCCACCACCGCCCAGTGGTAGACGATGACCTGGGCGTGCGCCGAGGGCTGGGGGCGGGCGGTCACGCGCCACCAGACGACCTTGGTGGGGTAGTCGGGGTGGCGGACGATCACTTGTCCGCCGCGCAGGTCGCGTGCTGGTTTGGTATCTGTGGTCATGGCCGTGTTGCCTCCTTGGTCGGCAGCCGGTCGGTTCGGCGCCCCGGTCGCACCCGGGGCGCCGTTCGTGCGTGTGGGGATGAGGCGCCGCCACCACGGGCGGCGCGCGGGCTCGGTCGTCACCGGCGCCATCTCCGCCAGGCCAGGGTGACCAGCACCGTCACGCCCGCCGTGATGGCGAGCACCTGGTCACGACATCCGTCGTCCCGGTGATCGCGAGGGATTTCCGTCACCGGGCGCGTCACGTCTGCCTCCAGGGGTGGACCCGGCCGATGCTCTTGACGCGAGCGGAAGCGCGGCCGAAAGCCGCGGTCGGGTCGTACTCGGCCAGCTCGCCCTTCGCCCTGGCCAGCCCGACATGCAGCAGACCGAGCTGCGACAGGGCCATGGACTGCGCGGTGTCGCTGATGGCCTCCGCCTCACCAACGAGCCGCTCGGCCTCGCGCACGTGATCCCACGGCGTCATCGGGGCGTCACCTCGCGCTCGTGCCAGATGACGATCTCGTCGTCGCGGGCCTCGACACGGGCGGCGTCGGCCCAGCGGGCGTCCTCACCAAGATCGTTCTCGATGGCCGCGAACGCCTTCTTGACCTCGTCCCAAGGCGTGCCGGATCGCAGTGCGTATTCGGTGCGGATGAAGTGCCGTTCGCGGCGCGTGTAGTCAGCCACGGCCGCCACCTCGCGGTCGGGCGTGGGCGCCGGGCTGGTGGGCGAGGCCGGCGCGCCACCACTGGAGGCGGCCGATCCGGAGCGGCTCACGCATGCTCGGGACCGCCGTCCTGAAAGCCGCCGGGGGCGGCGTCACCCCCGGCGGGGTCCGGGTGAGCGCCCTGCTCCGTGCGGCGCTCCGCCTCGCACGCCTCCTGGAGCGCGAGCCCCTTCACGCGCTTCGGCAGCTGCGTGCGCGGCTCCTCCCCGGCGACCGGCGCGCCCGGAGCGACCGCAGGCGCCTCCGGATACCCGGCCGGCCCCTCCCGCTCCTCCGGGACCGGGGTGCCGTCCGGCGGCGTGACCGGAAGGCCGCGCCCCACGATCTCCACCGGGTGCGCGCCGGTCTCCTCCTGCTCCACCGGCGCCGTCAACGGGTCCGGCTGCGACAGATCCTCCGGCGCGAGCCGCCCCGTCTGCTGCGTCGCCTGCGCCGCCTTGAGCGCATCGTCGGTGAAGTTCCGCTGCCGGAGCGTCTCCTGATAGAGCTCGTCCACGAACATCCGCCACTGCCGCAACTGCGGCACCGTCGCGCCCTCCGGCGGCGTCCACCGGATCAGCCCCACACGCAGGCCCAGACCCGTGGACTGCTCCACCTCATCCGGCTCCGGGAACCACGTCCCGCACGCCAGCCCGGACAGCTCCTGGTAGATCTCCGCCATCACCGCCGCCGTACGCGCGGCGTGTCGGTCGATCGCCTCCCGGGTGTAGTCCCCGTGGTCGTAGTGCGTGGCGGCGCTCTTCAGCGCGTCGGCCTGCTCGTGGCCCAGGGACTTGATCCGCAGGGCCATCTCACCGATGACCCTCATCAGCACGTCACGGTCGTTCATGCGATCTGGCTCCTTGCGGTAGCGGCCGCCAGGCGACCGCGGTGCTGCGTCAGGTGGACCCGCGCCCGCTCCAGCTCCGCCACCCACAGGTCCAGCGCGGGCAGGTCCGCGATCCGCAGGACGAGCGGGCCGTCCTGGAGGCGGACCATCGGCCCGGCCGGGCCGTCCAGGACGCCCTGGAACTGGGGGTGGCCGGGCAGCGCGCGGAGGACGACCTCGCTGCCGTAGACGGTGGCGTCCTCGCGCTTGGGGCTGGTCGGGGTGGTGCGCGGGGTTCGGGGGGTGAGGATGTTCACGAGCCGGAAACCGAACCCGTGTCGCGGGCGGGGGTTCCGGCGGGGGATGATGGTCATGACGGGCTCCCAAGGTCGTCATCAGCGGCGCCCCCCGGCATGGGGGCGCCGCTCGTTTTCGTTCGGATCCGAACAAGACCGCCGCGCGGTGCGACCGCAGCGGCCGTAGCGCGCAACGCGCGCCCGAGCGTGTTCTCGTGAGCGACCGGCACCCAGGACGGGAACATCGACAACCCGCACCGCCCACGCCAGGTCAGCGCCCGGCATCGGGGGTTGCGCAGCCCTCGCCACGCCGGGTGCTGCGACTGGCGCAGCCGCACGGCGGAGTGGCCTCTCGCGCATACGTACGGGGGGCCGGGGACGTATTCGCCGAGCGCCAGCGCGCCCGCCCTGTCACGGGCGCGCTGGCACATGTCACGGACGCCGCTCATCAGGCCGGTGGCCGATCCGGCAGCAGCGACGCGGCGCCCTGCCACCCCGTGACGAGCTGCACCGAGGCGACGTAGCCGCAACCGCCGTTCAGGCACGTGCACGACCACACGCCCGCGGCGAACCGCACCGTGTGCCGCTCGGCGTGGCCCTGCACGTACGCGGTCACCTCGTGCGGCCGGAGCTCCCCGGCCGGGGTCGCGGCGGAGACCACGCGGACCCGCTCGTTCCTCAGATACCGGAGAGCCTTCGCGCGGATGCTCACCGTCGGCCGCCCATCTCCGCGATCTCATCGGCGGAGTAGTGCAGCGGGTCGTCGAACGCCTCCGCCTCGGCCTCGGCGTCCGCCGCCGCCGTGTCCGGCGCGGAGGCCGGGGCGGGCTGCGCGGGCGGAGCAGGGGCGGGGGTCGGGGTCGTGCGCGCCGCGAGGATCTCCTCCGCCGTCGCCGCCGGCGGCGGGAACTCCTCCTCCTTACGCACCTCGCCCCGCTGGATCGACTGGTAGATCACCCCGAGCTGCGCCGCGGCATGCGGCGTCCACCGGCCGTTCGGCTCCCCGACCTTGGCCTCAAGCTGCGCGAGCGTGATCCCGATCTCGGCGTACTTCTCGATCGCGTTCGCGATCCGCGTCGCCAGCGGGACACCACCGCCGTCGTTCAGCGTGGCGTTGCACAGATCCTTCGCCTCGGCCACGAACCACGGTGGAAGGATCGCGAAGATCATCTCGCGGACACGGCGAGACCCCTGGTTGGCGTTATTTTCGTAGACGTCGCGGAGCTCCTTGAGCTGGGACGGCCCCTGCTTGGTGTCCCGCAGGTGCGGGACGATGAACGTCGTGGAGACCCGCGAGTTGGTCTGGACGTCCCACGCCCACGCCTGCATCTCCGACTGGCCGAACTCGTCGTCCCGCCTCATCTCAACGATGCCGTACTGGATGTGCCCCCAGCAGCGGGCCAGCTCGCGGGCGAGGTGCACGGACGCGCCGGACACGGGACCGCCCGCCCGGGGGAACCGGTAGAAGGCGCGCTCGGCGAGGTGCCGCTGCTTGCAGGACTCGATCATCTGGTTGCGCGCGTATTGGACGTCGCGGGGGAACCGCTGCGCGACCTCGACGGCGGCCATGACCTCGGCGGCCGCACGGGACTGCTCGACGACTGTGCCCTGCCCGATTCGGCCGGGCGCCGGGACGGTCGGGATGGGAGTGCCGTTGGGGTAGGTCATGTGCTGCTCGCCTTCATGCGTGCGCGATAGCGCCTATTGGCTTCGTTCTTGCAGGTGCGGCAGGTCCGCTGGCGCCCTGTCCGCACGGTGTTCGCGGGGGTCTCGGGGTGGTCGCAGCGGAATGCCCGGGGCGCGCCGGCGCGGTAAGCGCCGCGCGCGACGTTGTCGGGGCGAGAGACCGGCTGGAGGTGATCGGGGTTGCAGCACTCCCGGACGCGACACAGGTGATCCAGGTCCATGCCCTCCGGCACCGGCCCGACAAGCAGTTCCCATACGAACCGGTGGACGACTGCGGTTCCGAGGCCGCGACGCCCCCGGTTGATGGCGCCGTAGCCGTTGCGGTGCTTCGCGCCGGTCCAGAGCCAGCACGGGCCATCCGCGTCGATGCGGGCCCAGAGCCGCTCGTCGAGAGGTTTGACCTTCCTCATGAGGTGACCTCCTGGAGGAACCGGTTCTCGGCCCACCCGGGCAGCCCGACCTGCGCCACGCTCTCGATATAGGGAGGCCAGTGGCCGGCCTTCTGGCACCGTGCGAACAGACGGAGCGCCTTGCGGTTCTCGTGCCGACCGGCGTCCAGCGCGATCTGCGTGAGCTGGACGACGCTCACGATGTACGGCGCCGTCTTCTCCTGGACCACCAGGAAGTAGGGGACGGCGTCGGACAGGCCGAGCGCGCGGACGGCGTCCTCGTACCAGGCGCCCTGCATGTGATAGCCGAAGTTGATCAGGGACTTGCTGATCGCGTCCGGGTGCGCCGAGTCGGCCGTCTTGTAATCCGCGAGGTAGAGGCGACCGTCCGGGCCCTTGGGGGGCAGCCAGTCGAGCAGCGCGCGCCGCCACACCTTCGTCGGGCCGTCCTTCCAGAACAGCGCCCGCTCCGCCTCCCCGGTCCCGCCCAGCAGCACGGACGCGAGCTCGTGCTCGCGGATCGCGGCGGCCATCTCCTCGACCTGGTCGTACTCGTCCGGCTTGAGGGGGACCGCTCCACGGTCGTAGGCGGCGTCCCGCTCGGCCTGCGCCGCGCCGGACCGGTAGGTGTCGTACGACATGCGGTGCAGCTCGGGCCCGATGCCGAGGACGAGCTTGTGCGCGGCCGTGCCCAGCTCCATCGCTTTGGTCGGCTTGGGTGGGTTGTCGGCCTCGTACCGGTACCGGGCCGGGCAGGTCGCCAGGAGCTTGCGGGCGCCGCTGGAGGAGATGCTCCCCGCCGGAACGGGGTCCGCGTGGTAGACGTCGGCGGGCATGTCGTACACGCCTTCGCTGGTGACGACGGTGGCGGGGGCCTCGGTCAGCGCGCTCACCGGTCGCCCTCCAGCCGCTCCACAACCGGCTGGACCCGCTCGTTCAGCAGCTCCACGACCCGCCGCACGGCGGCCGTCGCGTCCGCTGCGGTCAGCCGCTCGGGCGCGTCGACCGGAACCCATAGCCGGTCCGTGGGCAGGCAGAACAGCAGGAGGGTGCTCGTGCACATCGCCGGTGTCTGCTCGATCTGGTCGTCGCTCGGCTCGCACAGGCCGATGTCCTGCCGGTACTCCCAGCCCGACCAGCCGTCCAGGTCCATGAGCGGCTCGATCGGCCGGGTCATGATCCGGACGTAGGCGCGCACGGGGCCACCGGCCCGGCCGTCCGACCGGCGCCGGTGGAGCCGCGCCCAGGCGATCGGCGAGACGAACGGGACGTAGTGGGGCGGCGGCATACCCGTTCCGGTCGCTGCCCCGAATGCGGCGCAGGCGAACTCGGTGGGGTCGGGGGTGATGTCGCCGTTCCCGTTGAGGAAGGTGATCTGCCGCTGCTGCACGTTGGCGGCGTAGCGATCTTCGGCGCCGGGGGTGATGGTGAACGGGGCGGTCAAAGCGTCCACCGCCTCTGCTCGTCCCGCAGCGGCCGCCAGTCGTCGGCCGCCTCCCGCTTGGCCAGCTCCGCGTCGAGGACCTCGGCGGCCAGCCCCAGCGGCCAGCCGGTCTTCTCCGCGAGGATGTCCACCGCCGGACCCCAGCCGTACACCTCGGCCTCGTAGCCCTCGGCGACCATCGAGATCGCCTCGTCCAACGTCAGGTCCGCCATCAGCGGGCACCGCCGTTCAGCTCGGCGGCGCGCGCGTCGGCCTCGTCCTCCGTGCCGTGGTCGCTGTCCGGAATCCACTGGCCGCCGTCGTGGCGGCCGACCGTCCACACGCCCGGCTCGACGTACTGCACGACGAACGTGTCCGGGTTGCCTCCGGCGCAGTTGTGGCGGAAGAAGATGACCTGGACCTCGGACGCGTCGCCGAGGAGGTCGAAGCAGCGGCCGGTGTTCCAACCGCACGGGATGTGGCTCAGCGTGTGCAGCTCGAACCAGCCGCTCGCACGCTCGGCCCGCCAGTCGCTGGGGATCCTCACACCGCACCCCCGTCCTCGTACACGCGGTACGTCACCGGCCGGGCGGCGATCTTCTTCCGGATGTGCGCCGCGGAGGCGCCCATGTCCCCGTGCTCCCGGAGCGCCTCCAGAGCAGCTGCGACCGCGTCCGCGCGGGCGTCCAGCAGCCGGTCACGGGTGGGGACACCCTCCGACGTGGCCGCGCCCGGGAGGTCGATCGCGTCGTGGATCGCCTCCAGCAGCGCACGGACCTCGTCATCGGTGGCGGCGCGGAGCTTACCCACGACCTCCTCGACCGTCCGGCCCGGCTCGTCCTGCCAGTCGGTCAGCTCATCCAAGAGCCGCCCGATGGTCGGCGACCCCAGCACGTCGCCCAGGACGGTCCGGCCCAGCGTCCGCACCGCCGCCGCGTGCACTCCCATGGGGACGTGCGCGGCGTAGGAGTGCATGTCCACGCCGACGGCGAGGGCGAGCGCGGCCGCCAGATCCACCGGGCACCGCTCGGAGGTCCGGTCGGGCCGGTGGTCGTAGTCGCCGTTCTGGGTCCAGCCCTGGACGGTGAGGATGTCGGCGGCCTTGGTGAGGATCTGCGGGGCGGTCAGCTGCGTGTCGCTCACCGGGCACCGCCCGTCAGGCGCATCCGCGCCGCATCCGCGAACCGCCACGCCGCGACCGTGAAATCGGTCAGCAGCGCGTCCAGGCGGTGCTGCACGTCGAACGCGAGGCATGCGAGGGCCGCGGTCACCTTCTCCTGCACTAGCTCCGCCAGCCGGTCCGGGTCCGCGTCCGGGTAGTCCGCTGCGGTCGCGTTCCCCGACTGGACGTCCGCGAGCTCACCGAGCGCGCCGTCGACGTTCTCGTCGAGACGGTCGAGGCGGTCCCACGCCTCGCCGTCCCAGTCGCCCGCCTTCCCCGCGTAATCGGCGGCGATGATCGCCGTGCGGGTCCTCGCGGTGGCCAGGAGTGCCGGGTAGTCCACGCCCGTCACCCGGGCCGCGAGGCGGGGGTCGACGAGGTCGGTGAGCACGGCGGCGACGTGCTCCGGTCCGGCCTCGCACGCCAGCTTCGCGGCGTCCCGCAGGCCGATGCCGTCGATCAGGTCGCCGAACGCGGCGGTCCTGGCGGCGTCGGACAGGCCGGGCGCGATGTCCGTGAGGTCGGCGGCGGCCGACAGGCCGGGGTGGGACCGCACCTGGTAGGCGAGGACCTCCACCTCCCGGCGGGGATCGGTAATCTGTTGCATGGCTCCGCGCTCTCCTTTCAGGGTTTCCGATGTGCGGGGCTAGGGGCTCTGTCAGCCCTGCGACGGCTGACGGGGCCCCGCTTCGTTCAGGGGTTCAGGCCGAGAAGGCCGAGCTTGTCCAGGAACTTGGCCGTAGGGACCTTGAGTGCGCGGCCGACGCGGATGGTGGGGATCTCGCCACGCTCGGCCGCCTTGTAAGAGGCCGCGGGCTTCAAGCCGAAGAACTCGCCCGCCTCGGGCACGGAGATGGTGGGGCGCTCACGCGGGTCCGGGACGGCGGGCATCACACCGTCTCCTGCTCCGACTCGCGCATCAGCAAGGTGTCCTTCTCGCATCGAAGGACCCGGCAGATCGAGCCGAACATCTTCGGGCTCGGCTGCCGGCGGCCCATCTCGTACTTGGTGATGGTCGACTGGTGGACCCGGCGCCCCATTTGGACCGAAACGAGCGCCGCTAGTTCGGTGGTGGTGAGCTCGTTGTCCTCGCGCAGGGCCCGTAGGCGGTCTCCGTTGAGCTTCGCTGACTGCATGTATGCCACGTTAGGCCACGTTCGGCATCTCGTCCAGACCCTGAGTGGCGAAAAGTGGCGGAGCGTGGCCTAAAACGGCCAGACTGATGCCGGGTAAGTGGCTCTTCGTGCGCCCAAACGTGTCACGGAGGTGCTAGACGTGGCCTTTTTTGTCATAGAGACTTGGCGGATATGGAAACCAGACCCGACCCCGCCCGGGTCCGGCTCGCCGAGCACATGGACGAGCGCCGCCGCGACCTGGGAAGGCAGCGGGGGGAGCGGTTCAGCTGGGACGAGGTCGCCGTCAAAGCCGGTCTCCACCGCGAGACCCTCCGCAACATCCGCCTGCACGGGCGCCCCATGCGAGACACCACGAAAGACGGCATAGAAGACGCCCTGCAATGGGAGCGCGGCAGCATCGACGCGATCCTGCAGGGCGGCGATCCCACGCCGGCCGGACCGGCAGCGGAGGACTCCCTCGACCGCCTCGACCGCCTCTTCCATGAACGGAAGAGCGACCCGAGCGTCCGGGCCCGGCTCGAAGCGACGCTGGAAGACGACTCGCGCAAGGACGGGCACGAAACGCCCCAGGAGCGCCTGGAGCGCTTGGACCGGCTGTGGCGGCTGTGGCGCGACGACCAGGGAGAGCGCGGCACCGTGCTACGTGGACTACTCGAAACCTGGGGCGACAGTGAGGCGAGCTGAACCAAGCGTGCAAGTCGGTGAAAGTTTCAGATAGTGAGAATGTTCCACCCAGTGGAACGTCTCCGCCCTGCTGCAATCTGAACCGGTCCAACGGAGGATGTGTAATCACAACCGAACAAGCCGGGAAGTTTCCACGCTGAGCGACCCCGCCAGGCAAAAAATGCCTTCAGCGAGGACCCCCCCCCCGCAATTTCAGAAAGCGAAAGGGGTCAGCGCGCGTATGTGCTCACACGACCAGGAGACCATCACCTTCAACGCCGACCAGGCCACCACCAGCATGCGTTCCGCCGCCACCGGCGCAGGCATCGCCATGGTCATCCTCGGCCCCGTCGGCATGGCCATCGCCCTCACAGCCGGTGGACAGCTCGCAGACGTCCGCGCCGCCTACCTCGCCGGCGTCTGCTGCATCCTCCTGGCAGGCCACATGGTCGTCGCCGTCGGCACGCGCCTGGGCGCCCTCACCCTCCTCCGCCACCAGCTGGCGATGGAGCGCCTCGCCGAGCAGGAACACGCCGCCCTCCGAGGAGAGATCGACGGCCTCAAAGAGCTGATGGCGCACCTCCACGACAGCCAGGAGCGGCAGATCGAGCTGATCGGGGACTACCTCGAAGACCAACTCCGCCCCCGCCGGTACGAGCACCACAACGGCCACCGCCACAACTGAGCGGACCACCTCCCCGCGGAGACACCCTCATGGCCCCCAAAGGCACCGTGTACAAGCGGTGCGGCTGCAAGGACCCGGACACCGGCAAGCCCCTCAACGGCCGGTGCCCGGGCCTGGCCGGCCGCAAGCATGGAACGTGGACGATCGACGTCCACATCGACACCACCGCCAAGGCAGGCCGCCGGCTGAAACGCGGCGGATACCAGACCAAGACCAAAGGCGAGGCGGCCCTGGACACGATCCGGGACCTCATCAAGCTCGCGGCCGACGACGACCGGTCCCGCCGTAGGATCGGCGACCTGATCTTCACAGCGACCAAACGCGGCGGCGCCCTCCCCACCCCCACAGAGATCCGGCGACGACTCGGTGTGGGAGCAGAGCTAGCCGCACCCTCGACTACCGTCGCTGAATGGCTGAACGAATGGTTCGCTGGGAGACTCGACCTGAAGAGGTCGACCAAAAACGGCTACCGGCACACCATTGATAAGTTCTTGATCCCGCTGCTAGGAGATCTTCCCCGCGACAAGCTCACTGTGGAGCACATAGTGGGGATGTTCGATCGGATCGGCGAGTGGAACGAGGAGATAGTCGCTGCCCGCAAGGAAGGGCGCTCGTACGACCTACCTGACGATGTCCGGCAACGAAAACGCTTCGTCGGTATCGCAACCCAGCACCGGATCCTGGCAACGCTCAGCTCGGCCTACAGCGACGCCGTCCTCCGCCCCGGGATGCTCGACTGGAACCCGGCCAAGGCGGTCAGACTGCCCCCAGAGAAGCGCGATCCCCGTCGAGTGTGGGGGCCTGAGCAGGTCGGTCAGTTCATCCGGGCCACGGCAACGGACCGCCTGGGCCTGCTTTACCGCATCGTGCTCCTGCGTGGCCTGCGTCGCGGAGAGGTGTGCGGGTTGCGGTGGCAGGATCTAGATAGCGACGACGGTGGCGCCAAGATCGTCCAGACCATTCTGGAGATCAGGGGTGAGATCGTCGCGGACACTCCCAAGTCGGACGCGGGGGAGCGCTGGGTGGCATTTGATGCTGAAACCGTGGAGCTGATCCGTGGTCTGCGCCGCGCCAGAAGGCGGGAGCGGTTCGCCGCAGGTCAGAACTGGCAGGAACATGATCTGATGTTTTGTCAGGAGGACGGCGCCCCACTGCGCCCGTCGCAGGTGTCGGCTTCATTCCAGCAGCATGCCGCGCTCGCTGGGCTGCCCGTGATCACCTTGCATGAGGGGCGGCACACCGCTGCGACCCTGGCGCTGGAGTCGAGTCTGGACATCAAGATCGTGTCCGATCAGCTCGGCCACTCCTCGACGACCATCACGCAGAATCTCTATACGCATGTGCGGAAGGTCATCCACAAGGAGGCCGCCGCGCAGGTCGTGCGGATCCTGTCGGGGGCGTCGACGTCGGCGCCAGCTTCGGAATCATGATCGCGTCCGGGTGGTCGCAGTCTGGTCGCATCGGCCTGAAAACGGGAGGTTGGGGAGTGGGGTGGGGATGAGGTTGGATACGTTCGTCCTGCTGAGGGCAGCGGAGGTGCTGCTCCCGCCTATCGGTGGAAGGGTCGAATAGCATGACGAGCGCCGAGTCGACGCCGTTCTCGCTGGAGCCGAGCGAGGACGTCCGCCAGGTCCGCGACTGGGTCCACGAGTTCGCCCGGGACGTCGTCCGCCCGGCGGCACGCGAGTGGGACGAGCGCGAGGAGACCCCCTGGCCGCTGATCCAGGAGGCGTCCAAGATCGGCCTCTACTCGCTCGACTTCTTCGCCGCCCAGTGGCTGGAGCCGAGCGGTCTCGGCATCCCGGTGGCCTTCGAGGAGCTGTTCTGGGGCGACGCCGGGATCGCGCTGTCGATCGTCGGCACCGGCCTCGCCGCCGCGTCGGTCGCCGCCGTCGGCACCCCCGACCAGGTCGGCGAGTGGGTGCCCCAGATGTTCGGCACCCCCGGCGAGGTCAGGCTCGGCGCCTTCTGCGCCTCCGAACCCGACGCGGGAAGCGACGTCGGCTCGATCCGGGCCCGCGCGGTGTTCGACGAGGCCAAGGACGAGTGGGTGCTGAACGGCACCAAGACCTGGGTGACCAACGGCGGCATCGCCGACGTGCACGTGGTCGTCGCCTCCGTCCACCCCGACCTCGGCAGCCGCGGGCAGGCGAGCTTCATCGTCCCGCCGGGCACGCCGGGGCTGCGGCAGGGGCAGAAGTTCAGCAAGCACGGCATCCGCGCCTCCCACACCGCCGAGGTGATCCTTGAGGACGTGCGCGTCCCGAGCCGCCTGGTCGTCGGCGGCAAGGAACGCTTCGACGAGCGCGTCGCCCGCGTCCGCGAGGGCCGCAGCGCCAAGGGCCAGGCGGCGATGAAGACCTTCGAGACCACGCGCCCCTCCGTCGGCGCGATGGCCCTCGGCGTCGGCCGCGCCGCCTACGAGTACGCCCTCGACTACGCCCGCGAGCGCGAGCAGTTCGGCCGCAGGATCGGCGACTTCCAGGCGATCGCGTTCAAGCTCGCCGACATGCGCTGCCGCCTGGACGCGGCCCGCCTGATGGTCTGGCGCGCCGCCTGGATGGCGAGCGCCGGCCGCGACTTCGAGGGCGCCGAGGGCTCGATGGCCAAGCTGATGGCCTCGGAGATGGCCGTCCGCGTCACCGAGGAGGCCATCCAGATCCTCGGCGGCAACGGCTACACCCGCGACTACCCGGTGGAACGCATGCACCGCGACGCGAAGATCTTCACCATCTTCGAGGGAACCAGCGAGATCCAACGCCTGGTAATAGGCCGAGCCCTCACCGGCCTCCCCGTCAGATAACCCCCGACCAACACGAACACCCGGCTCCGCAACAACGCTCACCACACAGCGACGCGCCCTCTCCACCCCCGAAACCCCGGCCTTTCCCGCGATTGGGAGCGGAATGGGAGACGACCACCTGAAGGCAGGGCTAAGCGGTGGCCCGACGCCCGGCGAGCAGCTTGTTCAGCAGCGGCACCGGCGACGTCGGGCAGATCGCGAGCCGCTCGTCCAGGGCCGCCTCCCACCGCGCCTGGAGTCGGGTCCGCAGTTGGTCTCGCATGAGCAGGGAAACGTGCGCGTAGGTACCGCCGATACCCGGCATCGAGTGGCCGAGACGGTCGTGGGTGAGGATGGCGGGGGTGCCGATCTCGTCCAGCCACACCCGGTGCGAGTGCCGCAGCTTGTGCGGAGTGAGGCCCTGTTTGATCGGCAGCCATGACGCCAGTTCCAACTCGTGGACGTGCCCGGCCGCCCGGGCGGCGGCGACGCGCGGCCGGTGGGGCGTGTGCCCCCGCTGGGTGAGGTGCACGCCGCACCGGCGACGGCTCGGCAACGGGGGCAGTCCACCGCGCGGGCGTCGACGGTGGGCTGGTCGTAGCGAGGGAGACCTCGCACCACCGGTGGCGACCAGTCCAGGCTGGTCGCCGCGGGCCACGCCGGAGTGAGGGGCGTCCCGGGCCAGCCCGCTGCCATGTCGACCAGGACCGGGCGGCCTGGTGCATCGCCGGACCGCCCGGTCCGTGGACTGCGGGTGGGAGACCAGCCGGTCGTGGCCTGCTCCCACGGATGGTCGGCGTAAGAGCGGTGCAGGTGGTGACCTCCCCGCCCGTTGAGGAACAGGAACCGGCCGCCGCCGCATCCATCTCCCGTGCAGGTGCACGACGCCGGGGGCGCGCTGCCATGTGCCGGGTGAGGAGGTCGGCCAGGAACAGTGGCAGGTCGACGGCACCGAAGTAATGCGGGTGGTCGTTGCGGTAGGAGCCCTCTTGGGAGGCTTGAGCTCGAAGGGGCCGTCCGGCGGCGCCAATTGAACGTCGACGGTCAACCGATCCGCCGCGACGTGGTGCCGCTGCAGGCCCATGAGTTCGCCCCACCGGAGCCCACACCAGGCGCACACGGTCCACATGACGAAGTCGTCGTCGCGGCCCGACAGCACGGCGCACCGCTCTGCCAGCAGCAGCGCCTCCAGAGGTGTCGCCCACTGGGGTTCCCTGCGGGCGGCCTGAGCGTGCCGCTCGACCACCTTGCCGCGGCGCCTGCGGCGGGCGGCAGCGTTGTCGTCGACAAGCCCAGCGTCGCGTGCGTCACCGAGGATCGTAGAAAGTAGATTGCGTGCGTTGTCGGTGGTGTTGCGGGAGTAGCGACGCCGTAACTCGATTTCCCACGCCTGAATCTCCTCCCGGTCGAAGAGCGCGTTGACGGGCAAGTCACCGAAGGCCGGATAGATGCGGAGGCGCAGGTGCTGTTCGTAGGAGCTCGATGCCGTCCACGTCCACCAGGCGTGGGGCGTCGGCGGGGTCGCGGAAGCGCAGCTCGGCGGCGCGCCCCCGCACCTCGGCGGCGACGAGCTTGGCGTTGAACGTGGCGGTCGTCTCGCGGATGGCCTCGGCGCAGGCCGCGTTCAGCGCCTTCTCGGCTTCGCTCTACCGGGCGGTCTCCAGTTCGGCGAGCCGGGCCTCGGCCTCGCGGAACTTGGTCCGCTATCCGGCGTAGCCCGGCGAGTTGGTCGCGGACGAGCGGGTCGCGCAGGACGTGGCGGGGCAGCAGGTCGTAGTAGCTGTCGGGCGGAGCCATGAACTGCACGCCGCCGGCGGCGTGCAGCCGCACCGCGTTGATCAGGTCGGTAGTCGAGAACGCCACGTGCTGCACGCCGGCTGAACGATGCAGGTGCAGGAACTCCTCGATCTGGCCGTCGGGCTCACGCTGCACCCCGGTCCCAGGTCCGGCTCCGGCGTCGGTCTCGGCCATGACGTGCGTGACGCCGGCCTGTCCTGCAGCACGTGGCTGTTGATCACGCTGCCGCCGAAGGCGAACCGGTCGTTGGCGATGATTCTCATGCCGAAGGTCTCGCGGTACTGGGCGACCACCCCCTCCAGGGTGCCGGTGGGCAGGCACCACGCCAGGTGGTCGACGCTGTGGGGGCGGGACGGCTCGGGCGGCAGAGCCGGCTCGTCCGACGCCGCCGGGTGGGTGTCCCACAGGAATCCCGGTGGCTGGTCGTCCAGGAGGTCGGGCGCGGGCGGGACGAGCGTGTGCTGTACCGATCCTGCGCCGGTGATCCGCGCGATCCGCACGTCCTTGGTCATCGCGGCGTAGGTGGTGGTCAGGTGGATCCTCAGCCCCGATCGGCGAGCCCGGGCCAGCAGGGCGGGAAGGTCGTCGGCGTATAGGGCGACGTCGGCCACCCCGTCGCCGTGCACGGCCAGGTAGTCGGCCACCGCGCCGCTGGCGTGGGTCGGGGGGGTGAGGACGACCTGCACGTCCCGGCTGCGTACCAGGACCGAGTGCCTCCGCCACCCGTGGGCGGTCGCGATCTGCTGGAACTTCAGTCCATCGACGAAATGGTCGACGGCGGAGGGCCCCTCGGCGACATATATCTCGATGTAGGCGATGCCTTTCAGATGCTGTGACACAGCGGAACCCTTCCTGCCGATTCACTGTCGATGAGCGGTCACACCATAGGGGTCGGTCTGTCAGCGAGACTGTCCGTTCAATTCCGTCGAGGTTTTCTGAGATGTTCGGGCAGCGTCCCTGGGCGGCGAGACGATTTCAACGGACTGCTTCGCTGACACGGGCCTCCCTACTATCGGCGGTTCTCCTGTATCGAAAAGGGAAGGCTCATGTTGGAACACGCCGCGCCGGCCGCCGCGATCGCAGTGACCTTCCTGCTCGCAGCGTGTGACTCCGGCCAGGACACTGTCGACCCGTTCGACGGCCTGACCGTGCCGTACTACCTCCAGAGCCCGGAGCAGCCGCCCAGCCCCACACCACCGGGTGAACCGCCGGCGGAAGCAGACTGGGACGCCGATTCGACCCTGATCCCGCCCGGAAAGCCCGACCTTGCGGACCGGTGACGATCTGCCGCTACGGCATCTCAACCGGTATCTCACGGCCGGGCGGGCAACCGGACGTTAGCGATTAGAGTCAGCCCAGGAGACTCAACGGAGGCCGCAACCTGCTGTTGGCTCAGCACTCGTGCTGGCGACGTACTGAATGAGACGGCCCCGGACGCGGCGATCCAAGCAATGGCCGGTGCTTTGGCCTGGAAGCGTCCCTAGGGAAGGCGCCTTCAGGGGGCGCGAGATGACGTCGATACGGGTCGCCGTCATGGAGCGGGACCGGCGCGTCCGGCGGCGCGACCCGGGTATCGAGTCCCTCACAACGTACGCAGGCGGCCGGTCGGCCACGAGACGCGACCCTCCATCATCACAAGATCGACAATGCTGATGCATTGATCGTTTGAGTCTGGTTCGCGTGCTCGGTCGCCTGTGGTGGATTCACCAGGGCGGTGGTTCGCTGAAGGAGGCAGAGGCGGCCGGGATGATGAGGCGGGGCCAGCCTCGTGGCCGGTGGCGGGACAGGTCAGCAGCGATTGCCTCGGCCCGGGGGAGCAGCGCGGGACTGTGCGGGGCGAGTTCGGGATCTTCCAGCAGTGGCGTGATGGCGCGGGCGGCGGCGTGCCGGATGTCGGGATCGGGATCATCCAACAGGTCCCGCACGACCGCGAACAGCGCCGGGCGGGTCGCGCGGACGGCGAGTTCGGCGGGCGAGGGCGGGAAGCCGAAGCGGCGGGCGCTCTCCTCGGCGGCGTGGCCGACGTCGACGGTCACGCTGCCGATCAGCTCCAGCAGTTCGGCCCGCAACGCCAGCGGCGGCGGGCTGCGGTAGAACTCGGCGGGCAGTTTCACGCCTGCGGTGGCCGGATGGCGGAGCAGGGCCGCCACCACCAGGATCGCCGGGGCGGTCGCCTCGGTGACCGAGCACTGGTGGTTGATCGCCTCACCCAGCTCATGCGCCGCGCGCGCCTGCTGGGCAGGCACCCCGTGCGCTAGGACGGTCAGCAGTTCATTGACCGGCCGGACATCACCGGACTCCGCGCCGGGGCTGAAGAACACCTTCAGCCGGCCCCAATCGGTACCCGTGATTAGCTCCTGCGGGGTGGCCACCTCGTCCACGCCTCCTCCCGCCATCTCCCCGTCATCGTCCGGCCCGTCGTCGGCCCGGCCGGTGGCGGCCCTTCGCGCCCGGCGCTGTCCGCCTGCGTTGGTGTGCAGGTGGCCATCATGAGGCGATCTTCTCAGTTCGCGGGCCTGGCCGGTGTTCGGCTGGTGGGTTTCGCCTCGGTGGTGAGGGCGTGAAGGGGACGCGGCCCCGCCTCGAGGTCGGGGCGGGTGAGGGCGTAGCGGTCCAGGAAGGGGAGGTACTCATCGGCGATAGGCGAGAGCCGGGCGCACATCGCGTCGGTGACGGGGAAGCGGTCGGAGGATCTGGCCGATGCGGCCGCCATTGTCGCGATGGAGTCATGGGCTGGGCGGTCGCCTGCGCCAGTCCTTGCGGAGTTCGGCGAGGACATAGGTAGGGGCGCGATGATCGTTGCTGTCGTTGCGGACGGCAGGTGGCGGCGGTCTGGTGTGGTCGCATTTGCGGACGTGGTCGCCGTGGTCGAGGTGGCCGTGGTGGTCGCACCAGGGGCAGGCGTCGATCGCGGCCCGCAGTTGTGCGGCCTGCGTCGCCGAGGTGGGGCGGGTGGCGTGTTGACGGTGTCGGGTGAGGCGCCGGGGGAAGTTCTGGCGTCCGGCGTCGCTGTTGATCCACGCGGCGAGGTTGCGGATGCCGTCGCGGGCGGCGTCGGCAAGGATCGCGCGTACTTCGGTGGGCGTGGCGCCGTAGGCGGTGATGAGGCCGGTGGTGAGCGCGGCCAGTCATGGTTCTGGTGGCCTGAGTGGTCGGTGCCGTTGGGGGGCGGAGCGGCGTTTTGCGGGGGTGGACTGCGATGGTCGCGGCCGTCTGCGTCGGTGGGTGGACCAGAGGAGGGAGCTGCTCCGTTCATCGAAGCAGCCGTCGCGGTGTCTGCTGCGGCGGTGTCTGCTCCGATGGTCGGCGCAGTTTCCACGGCGGGTTTCACGGTGGGTGCGGTGGCCGGGGCTGCTGGGTGGGTCAGCTGGTAGGGGAGGGTCTTGCGTTTGTGTTGGAATGCTTTGGCTTCGTGTGGGGACAGCGGGGAGCCGCTGTCGGGGTGGAGCGGGGTCAGCCAGCCCTTGGCCACAAGCGCTTCGCGGATGCGTCCCACGGTTCCGGCGGAGCGGATCTTGCACTGGTGCATGAGCCGCCGGTCGGTCAGCCACGCCCGGTCATAGGGCGGGGTGTGGGCGTGGTTGGCGTAGCACAGCGCCATCGCCAGCTCGGTGGTCGACAACTTCGCGGCGGCGGCGCCCCACACGGCGTCCTGGCAGCGCTGGTAGGGCTTGGTCGACTTGATCGTCTTGAGATCCTGGGCATCATCGTCGGACACCGCGCCCCCAGCGGTTCAGCGGGTTCGGTGACCGGGGGCGCCGCGCGGTCATGTTCTGCCCATGCGGGTCACCGATGCTGAAGGGAGCGGGCCTGTTCTTGGTGTGGCGGGCGCGGGAGACGGTGGCTGGCTGGTGGCGGTGTGCCTACCTGCTGCGTGTGTCGAGCGGCCCATACGTGGTTCGCCCTCGCCGGGTCAGCGGTGGGCACAGCAGGCACCTTCCCCGCATCGGGTTCGCCCGGCCGCTCGTTGCCCTTCTTGCGAACAACCCGGCCGTAGGCGTCACTTGATGGGGCTCGCGGCGGGAGCCGTGCCGTGCTGCGGGCAAAAACCGACTCCACGGCCAAGCGAGATCTTCTGCCAGGCGGACTCATGCCGACATTCTCGTTGGTGGACGCCGCTGCAGCCCGACCGTTGCTGCCGCACCATCGCCTTTCATTCGAATACACCCCTTGATTGAGATGGTTTCGCTGCCGTCACGCGGGTGGGAGGAGAATTGAAATGTGGCGATAGCGGCGAGGATGTCAGCGTGGATGTCAGTTATCAAGTTCTCGGGGGCCGGGTACTCGAATGAGTTCCGGGATGGGGAGGAATGGCGTCGTGCAGTGAGCCGCCCAATCTATCGAGCTGGCTGGAGTCACGCTGTTGCCCGCGCGAGGGTTTCAGAGCGGCTGCCCAAGCGGCCCTTTTCCGGCGAACATTTCTCGGCTCCTTTAGCCGCGCTGCCCCGCGACTCAGACCCAGGGTGCCCGCGAGCCTCGCGGCCTCGCTTTCGTGGGGTCGGTCGGCCCAGGCTGTCGATCTAGCGTCGGTCGGCTCCCTGGCGGGCTGGTCTGGAGCGGTCCTGGCGGGCACCCTAGCAATGCCGTCGTCAGCGCCGTTGTCAGCCGGTCTCGCGGCCGCCGTGAACCTCGGTGTCGCAGACCCCGGATCGTCGTTCGATGAGCTTCCGCTTTTCGAGGTCACAACGTCCAAGGGCTGTACTGACCTGCGAAAACCCAGGTCGCCCACGAGCGAGAAGCCGATAAGCGGATTGTGTCCTCCTCCGGGCTAGCACGCTGTGCTACACGTAGACTACCCACTGCTGACAGGGGCTACGCTCCGACACCAGCGTCCGGACGGTGCGTGCTCAGGACTGTCTCTGCCGCATCCTCGTACATCCGTTGTACATCGGCGGGGAGCGTCCGCAGGCACTCGGCACCCTGCGCTGATCGGCGATGCTTTCACCACGTCCCTTCAGACCGGGGCTGGCCGGGCCAGGCGGAACCAAGGTGAACCTCGATCAGGTTCGGCGAGGTTCGCACTCGCCGATCGTGTACTTCGTTCGCAACGGAACCTGGTCAAAATCAGAACCACCAAGCACCTCGGTTCCCGGGTCTCTGCGCCGCCCCTGCGCATGAGCGATGTGGTTCAGGTTCTGCATAGGCCGCTCCGTGAACGGATGCTGCACGAGCAGTCCGCCGTGTACCGGGTCGGGAATAGCGAGTGGTTCGAGCGGGGAGCACGAACACCGAAATAATTTTGGCGAGGAATGGCCCGAACCATCCCCGCGGTGCGCGGGGAGCACGGAACCTCGGGTACAGGCATGATCCGGGCACAGGACCATCCCCGCGTGCGCGGGGAGCACCCGACGTACAAGACCCCGAAGCCGGACTGCCAGGGACCATCCCCGCGTGCGCGGGACAGGCCGCTCGTCGCGCCGAATCCGATGACCTGCTTTTCGCTGTGGACGTTGCGAACTACGGTGTGTATCCGGCACATCGTGAGCTTCCACGTCCCCTGAAAAATCGACCTCGAATACCTTCAAGGTCGTCGCTGTGAGTCCGCACACCGCGCCACCGCCGTCGCCTCGACCCGAGCGCACGCGGTGATCACGTTGGCGCGGTGCTCGGTATCGACCGAACGCAGGGCCGCCTCGAGACGCAGGGTCCGCCATTGTTCGATGGCGACGACCCTGCGGTAGCCGATCCATGCCTTGACGATCCCCGCCACCGGCAGGGCGATGGCCAACAGGAAGGTCATGATCTCCGCGCCCATGAGTTGTCCTTTCGGGTTGTTCCGCAACCGCTGTGTCACGACCATCGCTCGGGCGAGCCGTTTCCCGCTACCATTGAGAAACCCCCAGAAACTGCCGGTTTGCGGCTGGAGGACGGATGCCTGGTGGACGGCCCGCGGGACGTGGACACGATCCCGATCCGGCTCTGGCTGAGTTGGCGGCATGGTTCAAGCAGGTCATCAACGGATCCGGCCAGTCAATCAACGAGTTCGTTGTGCGGAACGGCTTGGACAAGAACATGGTCTATGGCGTCACCGGCGCCACGAAGTTGCCTAAGCCGGAGGTGCTACAGGGGTGGCTCCGCCTGTTGGCCCGCGACCCGGCCGAGGCCGACCCGATCTGGTGGAGGGCGAAAGAGGCATGGGAAAGGGCCGCCGAGGCCAAGGCGAGGGAGAAACAGCCGCAGCTGAAATCCTGGCTGGAGATCCCACAGCCTGATTCGGCCCTGCGGAACCTGCTTGAAGGGCTGATCGAGGCGGTCGACCAGCTTCCCTACTGGCTGCGGGGCATCGAGCAGCTCCCGCTTTCGCGGCTGTATGTCCGTCAGCGGCTCCGTCCTGACAGCGGCCCAGCCAACGGCGAGACCGGGAAGGGACGTGAACGGCAGGAGGCTCGACCCGACCCTGCCGACGACAGGCCGCGCACCGACGCCACCGGGACCGACACCACCCTCTCCGTTGCGGACGCGCTGAATGGCAGCACACACCTGCTGGTCACTGGCGAGCCCGGCGCCGGCAAGTCGACGCTCGGCCATCACCTCACCCTGTCCCTGGCACGAATCTGGCTACGCCTGGACCCCCCGCACGATCCCCCGCTGGCGCAACCGGTCGTGCCCCTGCGGATCCCGGCCCGGACCGTGGCAGCGGAGGACGCCAAGGGCTGGAGCTCAGTGCTGGCAGAGGCCGCCCGGCGGACGCTGGGTCCGTTGCCGGTCGTGGATCCCAGCCCGCACCAGTTCAGCGGGAGAACACAGGGCGCGCCGTGGCTGATCGTCATCGACGGTCTCGACGAGATCCTCGACCGGACCACTCGCTCGGCGATCATCCGTGCGATCGCCAGACACGCACGGACAGGTGAGGACTACCGGTTCATCATCACAACCCGTCCGCTGCCCGACGAGGAACTCACGCCCCTGCGGGCCGGAAACGTCGCGGAATGCCACCTGGAACCGTTCAAGCACGATGACCTGCGACTGTTCGCCGCCGCCTGGTTCGCGGCCCAGGACTCCATCACCGCCGAGCATCACACAGCGGACTTCCTCCGCCAGGTCGAGGACCGCCGGCTCCGCGACCTTGTTCGCAATCCCCTCCTCGCCACCATCGCGGCCCTCGTCTACACCAAGGACCCCGACCGGTCGTTGCCCACCAACAGGGTCGACCTGTACGAGCGGTTTTTCGAGTATCTGGTCACCGACGACGAAGCCCACCGCCGCGAGACCGTGACCGAGTTGCGCCGTTTCCGCGATCCGGCCCGGCTCCAGTTCGCCGAGTGGGTCCACGCCCGCCGCGTCACCATCATCGAGGTTCTGGCCGGCGAGCGGCTGGACACGGAGATCCCGTTGAACGACGCCGCGTGCGCGTGGGTGCGCGAGCACAAGCCGCAGGACATGGGCCTTCCGCCGGGCTGGGAGGAAGACCTCATCCAGCTCCTGGGCAACACAGGGGTGTTCGTACGGGAAGGCACCGGCCTGCGTTTCCTGCACCACACCTTCGCCGAATTCCTTGCCGCCCGGGTGAAGGCCGCGGACATCCCGCCAGTGTTCCCCGACCTCGACGACTGGATCCAGCGCGGCCTTGAGGAGGCTCAGCGTACCTTCGTCCTTCTCACCTTCGTGCTCTGGGGACGCCGCCCCGGCAACGAGATCGGCCTGGTCCTGCGACGGCTACTGCAAGGCAACCCAGAGTGCGTACTGCTCGCCGGACGGCTTTTAGCCGAAAGCAGTACGGTCTCCGGCGAGGACTCGGCAGAAGTCGTAGACCGACTCATCGACCTCGCCCTCGGCAACGCGCCGGAATACGAGCTGAACTACCCTCCGCCGGCGGTCAAGGATGCCGAGTCCGTCTTCGAGGTCCTCTCCAGCCTTAAGGAGAACTCCCAGGCCGCGTCCCGCCTCAACGAGCTGACCGCCCGGGGCGAGTTGCCGACGCCGACCCGCATCCACGCCGCAGCGGCCTTGGGCCTCGTCGCCGATACCGAGCGGGCCCTGGCCTCACTCACAGCCTTGGCCGAAACGCCTAGGCAGCCACGAGAGCGGGTACTCATCGCCGAGAACCTGCTCAAGCTCGCGTCGGACCGCGCCGATCTCGCGCGGTCCCTACTGCTCGGCGTCGCACACGACCCGCACGCCAAAGCGGAGTGGAGAATTGAGGCGGCGGAGAAGCTGGCGGAGATCGGCGAGCACCCCCACGCCGCGGAGACAGCCTTGGCGGTCCTGGCCGACCCCACCGCGGACAACTTCGAGCTCAGGACTGCCGCCAAGCTCCTCCTCAACGAAGACGGCTCGGCCGCCCTCGCTCAGAAGATAGCCGACGCCGCGAAATCGCCTTCCGGGCGTCGCTCTACGGCACAACGGGTTCTGATCGCCAAGGAGCTCGCGAACTTCGGACATACCGATCGGGCGGTCCCCATCATCCGTGACGTCCTGGCCGATCCCATGACCGGCGCGACGGATTTGGGCGATGCCGCCGAGGTCTGGGTGACCGCCATCGGGAACCACCCCTTGGAGGACGTCCTCGCCCTGGTCCGCCGCCACCACGCCGCAGGACCGGCTTCCTTCTGCGAACTGGCGGAGGCGTCGGCCGAGGTGGGGAACACCGAGCTGGCGATTCGTCTTGCCCGGGAGATCCTTACTGATCCCCAGGCCGGTGGCTCGTATGTGGGCAGAGCCTTCACGGTCTGGCTCACCTCGGCTGGAGACTCCGCGCTCGACACCATGCTCGACCTGCTGCGGCAACGCCCGGCGTTTGATCCGTGGGCAGGCTTCCTCATCGCCAGAGCGGTCAACAAAGCGGGACACAAAGATCTGGCAATTCGAATGGCCCGTGACGTCATCATCGATCCGGGCGCCGACAACATCGATGTGGGCGCCGCCGCCGAGGTCTGGCTCTCCGCCGCCAACCCTGATGCCTTGGCCGAAGTCCTGTCCACGGTCGAGCAACGTCCAGGTCTGCCTCCGGCGTACCGTGCCGACTTGGCGAGCAAGCTTTCGGATCTCCGGCACTACGAGGCCGCGGCAAACCAGGCTTTGCAAGCGCTCGGTGATGTCAGTATCCGGCAGAGCGACCTGGGAGAGGCCGTCGAGGCGCTGATGAAGGCGCGAGGCATCCAGGCAGCGGAGGATGTTCTCTCGGTCCTCGACGCATGCTCCGCGCCGGTCGGGAATCGCCTGGCGGCGGCGGATCGTCTCGCCACCGCGGGAGCCTTGACCACAGCGGCGCGGATCTGGTGCGAGCGGCTCACCGAACTGTCCACGGCGGTTCCGGATCAGCTGAGGGCCCTTTCCCGACTTGTGGAAACGGGCCAGCGCGAACAGGCCGTCGCTGCGCTCCGCCAAGCACTGGATGACGACGATCTTCCCTCGTCCGCACGCGCCCGCCTCCGGTCCCTGCTGGCGTGGGCGACCCTGGTCGACCCCGACGCCGAAACCTGCGGGCTTTGCCCGATAAGCGGCCCGTCCTGCAAATGCCCCTACCGAGTGACAACGCCAGGCAATGCGGTTGCGAACAATGATGGTAAGGCGGGCGGCGATATCCTCCCTTAGAGGGTGTCTTATGTTATTAGTTGAGTGAGTTTCTTGTAGCAGATGATGGTGGCAGCGAGGGTGAGGAAGCGGTGAACAGGCCGGGACCACCCCCGCGTGCGCGGGGAGCACCTAGGGCGTGCTTCTTGGATCGGCTGTCGGTGGGCGTTGGTTGGGTCACTGTGGGTTGATGGGTCGTGGTGACTTGACCGATGCCGAGTGGGAACGGCTGGCGCCGCTGCTTCCGCCGACGGGCGGGCGGGGCGGCCGGTGGTCTGATCATCGGCAGGTGATCAATGGGATCTGTCATCGGGTGCGGACCGGGGTGCCCTGGCGTGATCTGCCGCCGGAGTTCGGCGAGTGGATCACCGTCTACAAGCGGTTCCGGCGGTGGTCGGCGGATGGGACCTGGGACCGGCTGCTGGAGGCGGTGCGCGCCCAGGCCGACGCCGCCGCCGACATCGACTGGCGGGTGTCGGTCGACTCCACGATCGCGCGGGCGCACCAGCACGCGGCCGGCGCCCCGCACGGCCCGCCGCCCCTCTGGAAAAGGGGGACGGGACGGGGACGAATCAGGCCGGACCGGACTGGGCGGCGCTGTTGGCCGTGCTGGAGGAGGCGGCCTGGCAGGCGAAGCGCTAGGTTCTGTCCGGTGGATCATGTGTTGATCCAGAGCAGGGCTGTGACCAGGACGATCGCTGCGCGGTAGTTGCGGGCGAGTTTGTCGTAGCGGGTGGCGATGCCGCGCCATTGCTTGAGGCGGC
>NZ_WOFH01000015.1 GCF_009733595.1 Actinomadura litoris
CCCCGCCCGCGGCAGGATCTGCTCATGCTCCAACTGATGCCGCGCGACCTCGCCGCCGCCATGGTCGAACACCATGAACCGGGTACTGGTCGTGCCCTGGTCCAACGCACCGACGAACTCAGCCATGCGGGCCCTGCCTCTCTCGCACCGTTTCTCACTTGGTCATGCCGACGGGGGGCGGGGCTCCCGCCGGGTGACGTTCAGGTGACGTCGTATTCGGGCCTCGGCTCGCCGCCGCCCGGCTGCGGCGGCTCGTCCTCGGGGATGTTGCGTCCGATCAGCAGGATGTAGAGCGCCGCTCCGACGATGCTCCCGATCAGCGGCCCGGCGATCGGCACCCAGAAGTAGAGGTCGCCGTTCTGGTCGCGCCAGGCGTCGGCGTATCCGGTGAGGTACTGGGCCAGGCGCGGGCCGAGGTCGCGGGCGGGGTTGATCGCGTACCCGGCGTCGGAGCCGAACGCCATCCCGATCGCCACCACGACCAGCCCGATGACGAGCGGGGCCATGTTCGCCAGCGGCGGGGAGTTGCGCAGGTCGGTGAGCGCGAGCACGAGGAACAGCAGGATCGCGGTGCCGATCACCTGGTCGCGGAACGCGCCCCAGGTGCCCACCGGAAGCGACCCGTTGCCGGGCATGGTGGAGAACACGAACTGCGTCTTGGCGGTGTGGCCGGGGTCGAACTTCGCGAGGATCTCGCTGTAGTCCCACCGGACGATCAGTGCCGCGACGAACGCCCCGAGGAACTGCGCGATCCAGAACGGCCCGACCTTGCGCCAGGGGAACCCCTTGAACACCGCGAGCGCGAACGTCACGGCCGGGTTGATGTGCCCGCCGCTGATCCGGGCGGAGACGTAGACGCCGAGCGTCACCGCGATCCCCCACGCCCAGGCGATGGCGTCGTGCCCGCCGAGGCTCTGCGGTTCGCCGAGCCCGCTCCCGGCGACGGCCTGGGCGACGACGCCCACGCCGAACAGGATGAGGATCAGCGTCCCGGCGAACTCGGCCGCCAACTCCCGGGCGAGTTCCGGCATCGCGGGCCCACGCGTCATCTGTCCCCCTCCGGATGTGACGTAGGGCAGTGATCATGCCCAGCCAGGGGGCGCCTACACGGTCGGTGACCGAGCGATTACACTTCAGTGGCCGCGGAAGGCCTCCTCCAGCCACCAGGCCGCGCGCCCCCGGGTGACCTTGGCGTCGACCAGCATCGGGCGGTCGCGCGGCCCCGCGAGCCAGTCGGCCACCGCGCCGAGGTCCTCGCGCCGCCGGACGGTCGCGGCGGCGCAGCCGTAGCCCCGTCCGATCGCGGCGAGGTCGGCGGGCGGGAAGGTGACGGTGTCCAGCGGGTGGCCGTCCGGCCCGAAGTGGTGCACCTCGGCGCCGTAGGCCTCGTCGTCGTAGACGACGATGAGCAGCCCGAGGCCCAGCCGGACGGCCGTCTCCAGCTCGGCGGCCGCCATCAGCGCGCCGCCGTCGCCGAGCGCGGCGACCGTCAGCCGGTCGGGGCGGGCCACGGCCGCGCCGATCGCGGTGGCGAGGCCCAGCCCGACCGACTGGAACGCCTGGGTGAACACGAGCCCGTCGGCGTCGGGGACGTCCAGGAACATCGCCGGATATCCCATGAAGTTCCCGGAGTCGACGGCGACGGTCCGCTCGCGCGGCAGCAGCGCGTCGAGCGCGATCGTCAGCGTGCGGGGGTCGAGGCGGGGCCCGCCCTCGGCCGGGTCCCCGCCGGAGTCGTCCTCGTAGGGGACGTCCCGCCAGCGGCCCTCGCGGGCGAGCCGCGCGGCGACCGCGCCGGTCCGGTAGCCGGTGGCGGAGTGCCCGCGCGCCTCAAGCTCCGCCGTGACGGCGAGCGCGGTCTCGGCGGCGTCGCCGATCAGGCCGAGGTCGACGGGCCGGTGCGCGCCGAGGGCCTGGGCGTCCACGTCGACCTGGACGACCCGCGTGTCACGGCCCACGAGGGCGCCGTGGCGGGTGGTCCACGCGTTCAGCGAACAGCCCCACCCGACGACGAGGTCGGCGCCGGCGATCAGGTCGGCGGCGGCGGGCGTGGCGAAGCCGCCGCTGACGTCCAGCCCGAACGGGTCGCCGGCGAACAGCCCGCGCGCGACCGCGGAGGTCGCGGGCAGCGCCCCGCAGCGCGCGGCCAGGTCGGCGAGGGCCGGGCCGGCGCCCGCCAGCCGCGCGCCGCGCCCGGCGACGAACACCGGCCGCTCCGCGCCCTGGAGCGCGTCGGCGAACCGGGCGATCGCGCCCGCCGTCGGGACGGGCAGCGGCGGCACCGCGGGCGGCCGGGCCCGCTGCCCGGCCTGGTGCGCGGCGGTCGGGCGCTCCAGGCCCGCGGGCCCGGGGAACGCGGCGCCCTGGACGTCCAGCGGCAGCCCGAGCAGCACCGTGCGGCGCTCGGCGACCGCGACGCGGCAGGCGCGGGCCACGTCGGCGAGCGCGGTCTCGGGCGAGTGGATCCGCTCGGGGACGGCGCCGACGGCGGCGGCGAGCGCGGCCTGGTCGACGCGGAAGTTGGAGCGGACCTCGGCCGCCGCGACCTCCCCCGCCAGCACCAGCAGCGGGGTGCGGCTCTTGGCGGCCTCGGTGATCCCGGTGAGCGCGTTGGTGAGGCCGGGGCCCTGGTGCACCGACAGCACGCCGAGGCCGCCGGTGACGCGCGCGTAGGCGTCGGCCATCGTCGCGGCCCCGCCCTCGTGCCGGGCCGCCACGTACCGGGCGCCGCTCGCGACGAGCGCGTTGGTCACGTGGAAGTTGCCGCTGCCGACGACGCCGAAGGCCGTGTGGGCGCCGAGCCGGACGAGGGCCGCGCCGACCGCCTCCGCGACGTTCACCGCTCGACCAGCGCGAGCACGCGGGCCGGGCTGCCCGAGCCGCCCACGATGGGCAGCGGCGCGGCGAGCAGCACCGCCCCGCGCGGCGGCAGCAGCGCGAGGTTCTGGAGCTGGGTGAGGCCGTACTTGCCCGCGCCGAGGAAGTAGGAGTGGCAGGGGAAGGGCGGGTCGAAGGAGTGCGCGGCGCCCGCGTCGGTGCCGACGGTCTCGGTGCCGAGCCCGAGCAGCGGGGTCTCCTCGGCGAGCCAGCGGGCGCACGCGGCGGAGATCCCCGGCGTGTGCGGGCCGGTCTCGTCGGCGTTGAGGAACCGCTCCTGGTCGCCCGAGCGCGCGTCCCAGCCCGTCCGGTAGAGCAGCCAGCCGCCGGGCGGCAGCGGCCCGTGCGCCCGCTCCCACTCCCGGACGTGGTCGATCTCCAGCAGGAAGTCGGGGTCGGCGGCGGCCTCGGACGAGGCGTCCAGCACCACCGCCGGGGCGACCAGGCGGCCGGGCGGGACCTGCGAGACGTCCTCGCCGCCGCGTCCGGTGGCCCAGTGCACGGGCGCGTCGAAGTGGGTGCCGACGTGCTCGCCGGTCGTGATGTCGTTCCAGTACCAGCCGGGGCCGCGCTCGTCGTACCGGCTGATCTCCCGGAGCGAGAACGGGACGGTGTTGGCGAACGGCTCGGGGAGCCGCAGGATCGGGGTCCGCTCCGACAGGGGCGCGGTCAGGTCGACGACCTCGACCGTCCCTCCGGCGACGGCGTCGAGGAGCTGGGCGAGCACGGACATCGTTCCTCCGGCGGCACGGGCGGCTGAGGGTTCCGGCAGCGTCCACCGAACGTACCGCAGATGGCCCCCTCCGGAGGGTCACCCCGGAGGTCCTCGGTCACGAGGCCCCGCCCCTACAGGTTAGGCTTGCCTAAGACGATCGATCATCGGAGGGCGCATGGCGACGGAACCGGCGCGCAGGAGGCCGAGGCTGCACCGGGGGACGGTGCTGCGCACGGAGCGGATCACCCCGCACATGATCCGCGTGGTGCTCGGCGGTGAGGCCCTGGCCGGGTTCGGCGCGGGCGAGTTCACCGACCACTACGTGAAGCTGCTGTTCCCGCAGCCGGGTGTCACCTATCCCGACCCGCTGGACATGGAGAAGGTCCGGGAGGAGCTGCCCCGGGAGCAGTGGCCGGTCACGCGGACCTACACCGTCCGCTCCTGGGACCCGGACGCGGTGGAGTTGACGATCGACTTCGTCCACCACGGCGACAAGGGGCTCGCGGGGCCGTGGGCGGCGCGGGTCCAGGCGGGCGAGGAGATCTACTTCAACGGGCCGGGCGGCGCCTACGCGCCGAGCGCGGACGCGGGCTGGCACCTGCTCGTCGGCGACGAGAGCGCGCTCCCGGCGATCGCCGCGTCGCTGGAGCGCCTCCCCGTGGGCGCGCCCGCGCGGGTGTTCGTCGAGGTGGCCGGGCCCGAGGAGGAGCAGGACCTGCGGGCGCCCGCGGGCACCGAGATCGTGTGGCTGCACCGGGGCGGCGGGCAGGTCGGCGAGCTGCTGGTCGAGGCCGTCCAGAAGCTCGACTTCCCGGGGGACGACGTGCACGCGTTCGTCCACGGCGAGGCGAACTTCGTCAAGGCGCTGCGGCGCCATCTGCGCGTCGACCGGGGCCTGCCGCTGGAGCGGCTGTCGATCTCCGGGTACTGGCGGCGGGGCCGCGACGAGGACGGCTGGCAGTCCTCCAAGCGCGAGTGGAACCGCCAGGTCGAGGAGGAAGAGGCCAGCGCGCTGAGCTGAGCGCCGAGCACCGGCGGGCCCGGGGGCCTCAGGCGGTCGCCTGCTCGGCGCCGTCCGCGTCCGGGCCCCGCTCGTCGTCGTGCCCGTCGTCGTACTCGTCCTCGGCGAAGCCGGGCAGCCACCGCTCGGCCTCGGCGCGGAAGGGGCCCTCGGCCTCCAGCTGGCACAGCACGCCGCCGCAGCCCGACAGCGCGCGGCTGACCGCGAGGTACTGCGGCGGCAACCGGAACTGCCGGGCGAGGGCGCCGGGCCGCATGTCCGAGGCCAGGCCGAGGCCCCGCGCGGTCTGCTCGCGCAGCCACTCGCGCGAGTAGCGGAACCGGGGGGCGGCGAACGGCGCGGCGTGCGGGGCGACGAACGCGGCGACCTGCTCGGCGTCGACGTCGCCGTCGGGGGCGAGGAAGCCCTGCTCGCGCAGCGCGGCGACGATCTGGTCCGGGTCGCCGAGCGTCCCGATGCGCAGCAGCCGCCCGATCGACCACTGGAGCTCGGCGGGGACGCGCGCGGCGCCGCCGAAGTCCAGGACGCCGAGGCGGCCGTCCTCCAGCAGCCGGAAGTTGCCCGGGTGCGGGTCGATGTGGATCATCTCGCAGCGGGCGGGACCCGACAGCAGGAAGCGGAACAGCAGCAGCCCCGCGCGGTCGCGCCGCTCCTGGTCGTCACCGGCGATCACCTGGGAGAACGGGGTCCCCTCCAGCCACTCGGTGACCAGCACGTCGCCCGCCTGCGCGACCACGGCGGGGACGGCGAAGTCGGGGTCGCCCGCGTAGGCGTCGTGGAAGGCGGTCTGCGCGCGGGCCTCGTCGGCGTAGTCCAGCTCCTTCTCCAGCCGCCGCTTGAGGTCGGCGACGACGGGCTTGACGTCGACGCCGGGGAACAGCGGGGTGAACAGGCGGCTCAGCCGGGAGATCTGGTTGAAGTCGCTCATCAGCGCCTGGGCGGCGCCGGGGTACTGCACCTTGACCGCGACGGCGCGCCCGTCGTGCCACACGGCCCGGTGGACCTGCCCGATCGACGCAGCGGCGGCGGGCCGGTCGTCGAACTCGGCGAACCGGTCGCGCCAGCCGTCGCCGAACCCCTCGGCCAGCACCCGGTGCGTGGTCGCGGCCGACATCGGCGGCGCGGCCTCCTGGAGCCGGGTCAGGCTCGCGCGGAAGGGCCCGGCGATCTCCTCGGGCAGCCCCGCCTCGAAGATCGACAGCAGCTGCCCGACCTTCATCGCGCCGCCCTTGAGCTCGCCGAGCACCGCGAAGAGCTGCTCGGCGGTCCGGCGCTGCACCTCCAGCGCGACGGCCTCGGCGGGCCGGCCGATCGTGCGCTTGCCGAACCCGAGGGCGGTGCGCCCGGCGAAGCCGAGCGGCAGCGTCGCGAGCTTGGCGGTCCGCGTCACCGCGCGGCGGGGGATGTCGGTCACGGCCTGCCCTCCCTCGATCGACGAAGCCTCCGGTGGTCCAGCCTCTCACGGCGACCGAACACGACAAAGCGGTCATCCGCCCTGCGGGGGATTCAGCGTCCGGGACGGCGCGGAGATTCCCCGGCGCCTCCCCCGCCCGCCTCCGCGGCCCCGTCGGGCGCGGGCCGCAGCAGCAGCGCCACGACCTCCAGCGCGGTGTCGATCTCGGGCCGGTTCCCGCCCAGGTAGTGGGCGTACATGAACGAGTCGGCGACACGGACGATGGCCTGCGCGAGCGTCCGGGTCGGCAGCGGCGCCGCCAGCGCGCCCCGGTCGATCTCGGCCTGCAGTTCGCGGGCGAGCAGCCCCGCGGCGCGGTCCTCGACCGCGCCGGGCATCGTCGCCAGCCGGACGAACAGCCGGGGCTCGCGCTCGGTGAAGGCTCGCAGCGGCGGCGCGTCCACCACCGCGCGCATGAACCGGTCGAGCACGGTGAGGATCCGGTCGGGGCCGCTGCCGTCCACGCCGCGCGCGGCGGCGTGGTAGGTCCGCTCGGTCATCTCGGCGAGCACCGCGGCGACCAGCCGCTCCCGGCTGCCCACCCAGCGGTAGAGGGTGGCGCGGCCGACGCCGAGGTCGGCGGCCAGCGCGGACATGTCGATCGGCTCGCCGCGCAGGTAGCGGGCGGACGCGGCGGCCAGCGCCCCCTCGGGCCCGTGCGCGCGCACGGCGGCGCGCACGGCGGCGCGGCCGGGTGCGGGGCCGGGTGCGGGGCCCGGCGCGGGCGAGGGGTCGCGCGCCGGCGGCCGGGACAGGCCGTCCGTGGTGGGCGGGCGGGGCGGGCTGCCGCTCATCCGCTCAGCATGGCACGCCGCGGATGGGCGCGGGGAGGTGCCGGAGCGACCGGCCCCGGATCGGATGCGCCGGCGACTCCTCGCGATCAAAAGACTACCGACCGTGATCAAAGGGTAGCTACGGGAGGTGACAGCGAATCAGGGGGGCGCCGGACGCAAGGGCCGGCTGCTCATCATCGGCGGCGCCGAGGACCGGACCTGCGGCGCCGGCCCGCTGGAGACCTTCGTCGGCCTCGCGGGCGGCGAGGACGCCCGCATCGTGGTGGTGACGACGGCCACCGAGGTCCCGGACGAGGTCGTCGAGGAGTACACCGGCGTGTTCGGGCGGCTCGGCGTGGCCTCCGTCCGCGAGCTGCGGCTGCTCGGCCGCGCCGCCGCCGACGACGCGGCCACGCTGCGCGCGCTGGAGGCGGCCGACGGGGTGCTGTTCAGCGGCGGCGACCAGTCCCGGATCAGGACACTCGTCGGCTCCCGCACCAACGAGCTGCTGAAGCGGCGCCTCGACCAGGAGGGCCTGGTGATCGCCGGGACGAGCGCGGGGGCGACCGCGATGGGCCACTGGATGATCCTCGGCGGCCACGGGCACGAGGTCGCCGCGTCCAGCGTGCGGGTCGGCCCCGGCCTCGCGCTGCTGGACAACGTCCTGATCGACATGCACTTCAACGAGCGGGGCCGGCTGCCGCGGCTGATGAGCGGGATCGCGCTGGACACGCGGCTGCTCGGCGTCGGCATCGACGAGGACACCGCGATCGTGGTGGGCGACGGCCAGTTCGGCGTCGTCGGCACCGGCGTCGTGACCGTCGTGGACGCCGGGCAGGCCACCGTCGCCTACGCCGCCTCGGACGACGAGCCGATGGCGATGTTCGATGTGTCGCTGCACCTGCTGCCCGCCGGATGCTCGTTCCAGATGAACGACAAGCTCCCGGCGATCGGCACCATGCGCGGCCCGGAGGAGGGATAGCCCGTGCGGCTCGACCATGTGCGCCGCCTGAGCGGCCCCAACGTCTACCTGTCCCGTCCCGTCGCGGTCGCGCGGCTGGACCTGCGGGGCCTGACCGGCCACGAGACCACCGACCATCCGGGGTTCGCCGACCGGCTGGTGGCGGCGCTGCCGGGGCTGACCTCGCACCACTGCTCGGCGGGCCGCCCCGGCGGGCTGCTGGAGGCGATGGCCCGGGGCACCTACTTCGGCCACGTCACCGAGCACGTCACGCTGGAGCTGTCCGGGCTCATCGGCCGGGAGGTGTTCTTCGGCCGGACGGTGCGCGCGGGCGGGCCCGGCGACTACGAGGTGGTGCTGGAGTGCCCGCGCGACGAGCCGCCCGGCTCGGCGGTGGTGGAGGACCTGGTCGGCATCGCGATCCGGCTGGTGAACGGCGCGATCGCGGGGGCGGTGCCCGACCCGGCCGCCGACCTCGCGCGGGTGGCGGCCGACCACGAGGCGGGGCGGCTCGGCGTGAGCACGGCGGCGCTGGCGCGGGCGGCGCGGCGGCGCGGGATACCGGTCCGCCGCGTCGGCGGGCTGAACCTGCTGCGGCTCGGATACGGGCGGCACCGCCGGACGGTGTGGGCGGCGATGACCGACGCGACGTCCGCGATCGGGATGGAGGTCGCGGCCGACAAGCGGCTCACGCACCGGCTGCTCGCCGACGCGGGCCTGCCCGTCCCGGAGGGGCGGGTCGCGGGGTCGGCGGCGGAGGCGCTGGAGGCGCTGCGCGAGATCGGCGGGCCGGTGGTGGTCAAGCCGCTGGCGGGGCACCAGGGCGAGGGCGTGCACATCGAGCTGACCAGCCCGCCCGAGGTGGTGGCGGCGTTCACGGCGGCGGCGGGCGCCGGGGACGGGGGCGCGGGCGGCGAGGTGCTCGTCGAGACCTACGTCCCCGGCCGCGACTACCGGGTCCTGGTCGTCGGCGGGCGGGTGGCGGCCGCGGCCGAGTTGACGGCCGCGCGGGTGACCGGCGACGGCGCCGCGACGGTCGCCGCGCTGGTGGAGCGGGTGAACGCCGACCCGGCGCGCGGCGCGGGGCACGACCGCCCGCTGACCCGGCTCGCGCTCGGCCCGGCAGAGCTGGCGCTGCTGGCGCGGCAGGGGCACGGCCCGCTGACCGTCCCCGCGGACGGCGAGACGGTGTGGCTGCGCCGCAACGCCAACCTGTCCACGGGCGGCACCAGCCGCGACGTGACCGGCGACGTCCACCCGGACGTGGCGGGCGTGTGCGTGCGCGCCGCCGCGACCGTCGGGATGGACGTGTGCGGCATCGACCTGCGGCTGCCCGACATCGGCTCCGCGCCGCCCGAGGAGCGCGGCGCCGCCGGGATCCTGGAGGTCAACGCCGCGCCGGGGCTGCGCATGCACCTGGCCCCGCACGAGGGCGACCGGCGGGACGTCGCCGCCGACATCATCGGCCTGCTGTACCCGGAGGGGGCGCCCTCGCGGGTGCCGGTCGTGTCGGTCACCGGCACCAACGGCAAGACCACCACGGTCCGGATGATCGCCCACATGCTGGAGCTGCGCGGGCTGCGCACCGGGATGACCAGCACCGAGGGCGTGTACGTCGGCGGACGGCTCGTCCACCGGTCCGACGCGTCCGGGCCGAGGTCGGCGGAGATGGTGCTCGGCGACCGGTCGGTGGAGGCGGCGGTGCTGGAGACGGCGCGCGGCGGGATCGTCCGGCGCGGCCTCGGCTACGACCGCGCGGACGTCGCGGTCGTCACCAACATCACCCGCGACCACCTCGGCATGGACGGCACCGAGTCGCTGGACGACCTGGTGGAGATCAAGGCGCTGGTCGCCGAGGAGATCCGCCGCGGCGGGCACCTCGTGCTCAACGCCGAGGACGCGGCGGCGGCGGGCCTCGCGGAGCGCCGGGCGGTCCGCGAGCGGGAGCCGGTGCTGCGCTACTTCGCGCTGTCGCCCGGCGCGCCGGGGATCGCCGCGCACCTGCGCGGCGGCGGCACCGCCTACTTCGTCGAGCGCGGCCGGCTGACCGAGGCGCGCGGCGACCGCCGCGTCGGGGTCCTGCCGGTGGAGGAGGTGGCGGGGGCGTTCGGCGGGCACGCCCGGCACGTCGTCGCGAACGCGCTGGCCGCCGTCGCCGCCGGGCGGGCCCTCGGCGTCCCGGTGGAGGTGGCGGCGGAGGCGCTGCGCTCGTTCGAGCCGCACGGCCGCAACCCGGGCCGGGGCTGCGTCTACCGGGTCGGCGACAACCCCGTCCTGGTCGACTACGCGCACAACCCGGCGGCGGTCGCCGCGATGGGCGCGTTCGTGGAGCGGCGCTGGGGGCGGAACGGCGTCGCCGCCGTCACGCTCCCTGGCGACCGGTGCGACGCGCTGGTCACCGAGACCGCCCGCGCCGTGTCCGGGACGTTCGGCCGCGTCGTCGTCTACGAGGACGAGGACCTGCGGGGCCGCCGGTCCGGGGAGATGACCCGGCTGATCGTCGAGGGGCTGCGGGAGGGCCGCCCGGACGTGCGCCCCCACCCGGCGGGCGACCTCAAGGGGGCGCTGACCTCGGCGCTCGACATCGCGGGGCCGGGCGAGCCGGTGCTGCTGCTCTACGAGAAGCTGCAGCCGGTCACCGAGCTGCTCGACACGCTCGGCGCCGTCCCCGTGCTCTAGCCCGTCCTCTAGCCCGTCCTCGCCTCCTGGTCCGTTCCCGCACCCCGGTCCGCCCCGGCCTGGACGCCGCCGGGCCGGCAGAGTGCGCGCGGCGGGCGCAGGAAGACGGTGGCGACGGCCAGCAGCGCGAGCGCGACGGCGCCGTCGAGCCAGTAGTGGTTGGCGGTGGCGACGACGACCGCGAACGTCATGACGGGGTGCAGGATCCACAGCCACCGCCACCGCGTCCTGGACGCGGCGATGAGCCCGAGCGCGATGACGGCGGCCCAGCCGATGTGCAGCGACGGCATCGCCGCGTACTGGTTGGCCATCGTGTCGGTCTGCGGCGCCCCGTACACGGCGGGCCCGTACCGCGCGCCGGTGTCGATCAGGCCCGTCGCCGTCAGCATCCGCGGCGGGGCGAGCGGGACGACCAGGTGCAGCACGAGCCCCGCGCCGGTGAGCGCGACCACGATCCGCCGGACCCACCGGTAGTGGGCGGGCCGCCGCAGGTAGATCCAGAGCAGGAACGCCGCCATCGCCGGGAAGTGCACGAACGCGTAGTAGCAGTTGGCGGCGTGCACGAGGAACTCGCTGTGCAGCAGGCCGTGCTGGACGTCGGTCTCGCTCGGCAGGTCCAGCGCGCGTTCCATGTCCCATACGCGGTGGGCGTTGCCGAACGCCTCCGACACCCGCCCGCTGGACAGCAGCCGCCCGAGCTTGTAGACGCCGAACAGGGCGGCGATCAGCACCAGCTCGCGGACGGGCCGGGGCCGGCCGCCCGGCGACGGCCGCGCGGGCCCGCGCAGCCGGGGGAACGGCCGGGCGGGCCGGGACGGCCGGTCCAGGAGCCTCATCCGCCGTCCTTCCTCCCGTCGGGCACCGCCGGGCGGCGGGTCGCCCTGCGGATGCCGAAGCCTCTCACCTCCGGCGCCCGCGCGGGAACCGGCGCGCGCCGGTCACCCCGGGCGCGGCCGGCGGGAGGAGGGCAAGGAGACCACCGTAGAGCCGCCTTGCAGTTGCAGCAAAGTTTCACGAACTGCCAAAATACGTGACCTGTATCTCAGTGATCAGTTCGGTGAAGGAAGAATGGCCTCTTCCGGCCGGGGCTCCGGCCGGGGTCCCGGCCGGCGCCGTCAGTCGAACGGCAGTCCGACGTAGTTCTCGGCCAGCGTGGTCGCGGCGGCCTCGGAGGAGGCCACGTAGTCCAGGTGCGAGCGCTGGAGCCGCAGCGCGAAGGGGTCGGCGGCGGGGTCCACGTGCAGCAGCGTGGTCATCCAGTACGAGAAGTGCTCGGCCCGCCAGGCGCGCCGCAGGCAGGTCGCGGAGTAGCCGTCCAGCAGCGTCTCCGAGCCCGAGGCGTACCGCTCGGTCAGCGCCCGCGCGAGGACGGTCACGTCCGCCACCGCCAGGTTCAGGCCCTTGGCGCCCGTCGGCGGGACGATGTGCGCCGCGTCCCCGGCCAGGAACAGCCGGTCGTGCCGCATCGGCTCGGCGACGAAGCTGCGCATCGGGGTGATCGACCGGTCGGTGACCGGGCCCTGCCGCAGCTCCCAGCCGTCCCCCGTCGCGAGCCGGGCGGCCAGCTCGTCCCAGATGCGGGTGTCGGGCCAGGCGCCGAGGTCCTCGTCCGGGGGGACCTGGAGGTACAGCCGGCTGACCTTCGGGGAGCGCAGGCTGTGCAGCGCGAACCCGCGCTCGTGGTTGGCGTAGATCAGCTCGTGGGTGGACGGCGGGACGTCGGCGAGGATCCCCAGCCAGGCGAACGGGTACTCGCGGGAGAACGTCCGCAGGCCCGGCACGGTGGGGCGGCTGACGCCGTGGAACCCGTCGCAGCCCGCGACGTAGTCGCACTCCAGCGTGTGCGTCCGGCCGTCCTGCCGGTAGGTCACGCTGGGCGCCGACGCGTCGATCTCCAGCACCTCCGCCTCGAACCGGACGTCGCCGCCGTCGGCGAGCCGCAGCGCGACGAGGTCCTTGACGATCTCGGTCTGGGCGTAGACGGTGACGGTCCGGCCGGTCAGGTCGGTGAGCGGGATCCGGTGGCCCGCCCCGCCGAAGCGCAGTTCGAGCCCGTGGTGGACGAGGCCCTCCCGGTCGAGCCGCTCCCCCGCGCCGCTCTCGCGCAGCACGTCGGTCGTGCCCTGCTCCAGCATCCCGGCGCGCTGCCGCCGCTCGACGTAGGCGCGGTCGCGGCCCTCCAGCACCACCGAGGCGATCCCCCGCCGGTGCAGCAGATGGGACAGCAGCAGTCCGGCGGGGCCGCCGCCCACGATCGCGACCTGGGTACGCATCGAGCCTCCTCGTCTTCGCCTCACCCGGAGATGCTCGCGGGTGTCGCCGCAGGTTCAGGCCCTGGCGTTCCGGTCAACGGAAAACATGTCCGGACGCCCGCGCCAGTGCGCGGCGACGTCGCGCGACAGCGCCCGGGCCGCCGTCGTCAAGGGCGGCAGCAGCCGGCGCGGGTCGGCGCTGCGGGTCCGCGCGACCAGCGACAGCGCGGCGACGACCTCGCCGTCGAAGTCGCGGACGGGCGCGCCGACGGAGGAGGCGCCGAGCGTCATCTCGTCCCGGGTGATCGCGTAGCCGGTGCGGCGGACCTGCTCCAGGCTCTCGCGCAGCTCGTCGGGGTCGGTGATGGACCGGGCCGCGTGCCGGGTCAGCCCGCCCGCGATCAGCTGCTCCAGCACCTCCGGCGGCGCGTGCGCGAGCAGCACCTTGCCGAGGCCGGTGGTGTGCAGCGGCAGCGTCTGCCCGACCTGGGTGAGGACGGGCACCGACCGGGTGCCGCGCAGCCGCTCGACGACCAGCACCCGCAGGTCGCGCCGCACGGCGAGCTGGACGTTGTCGTGCGTGGCCTCGTACAGGTCCTCCATGTGGGGCAGCGCCAGCTCCCGCAGGCCGGTGACGGCGGGCGCCTGGCTGCCGATGCGCCAGAGCCGGGTGCCGATGCGGTACGTCCCGTCGGGCACCCGCTCCAGGAAGCCGCCCGCGGCCAGCTCCCCGACGAGGCGGTGGCCGGTGGCGAGCGGCAGCCCGGCGCGGCGGCAGATCTCGCTGAGGTTCAGGCGCACGTCGCCGAGGGCGAAGGCGTTCAGGATCGCCATCACCTTGCCCGTCACGCTGCTCGGGCGCCCCCGCTCCACCGCCGTTCCCTTTCCGGTCGCCGCGCGCGCGGCGCTCACTCCTCCTCGGCCAGTACCCGCTGAGCGACGGCGAAAGCCGAGTTCGCGGCCGGGACCCCGCAGTAGATCGCCGTCTGGAGGAGCACCTCCTTGATCTCCTCGCGGGTCAGCCCGTTGCGGCGCGCGGCGCGGACGTGCATGGCCAGCTCGTCCAGGTGGCCGCCCGCGACCATCGCGGTCAGCGTGATGCAGCTCCGCGTCCTGCGGTCCAGGCCGGGGCGGGACCAGATCTCGCCCCACGCGTACCGGGTGATCATGTCCTGGAAGTCGGCGGTGAAGGCGTCGGTGCGGGCGACCGCCCGGTCGACGTGGGCGTCGCCGAGCACCTCCCGCCGGGTGGCCATGCCCTGCGCGTGCCGCTCGGCGTCGCCGCCCGCTCGTTCGTCGCTCATCGGACGGATCCCTTCGCCGTGCGGTCGAGGTGCGCGGTGATCGCGGCGGTGACGGGGCCGGGCCGCTCGGCGTTGGCCAGGTGCGCGGCGCCCTCCACGACCGTCAGCGCGGCCCCCGGGATCCCGGCGGCGAGCACGTCGGCGTGGCCGGCCGGCGGGGTCGCGACGTCCAGCTCCCCGGCGATCACGAGGGTGGGCGCGGTGATCTCGCCGAGCCGCCCGGTGGCGTCGAAGCGGCCGAGGGCCTCGCAGCAGGCGGCGTAGCCCCCGGGGTCGGTCGCGCGGAGCATCGCCACATACGGCGCGGCGCCGGTGAAGCCGGGCGTGAACCAGCGGCCGGGGGACGTGGCGGCGAGCGGCTCCACGCCCTCGCGGCGGACCAGCGCGGCCCGCTCGCGCCACGGCTCCGGCCCGCCGAAGGTGGGGGAGGTGCAGCACAGCACGAGCGAGGCGACGCGGGACGGGTGGCGCAGCGCGAGCGCCGTGCCGACGCCGCCGCCCAGCGACACCCCGGCGTAGGCGGTCTCGGCGACGCCGAGCCCGTCCAGGAGCGCGGCGACGCCGTCGGCGAGGTCCTCGACGGTGAACGGGCCGTCGGTGGGTGGCGCCTCGCCGTGGCCGGGCAGGTCGTAGCGCAGGACGCGGCGCGTCCGGGCCAGCTCGGGGAGCTGCGGCAGCCACAGGTCGGCCGAGGTGCCGAGGGACGGGCCGAGGACGACGAGCGGGGCGCCGTCCGGGCCGTCGAGCCGGTACCGGGGCACGCCCGACGGGCCGAACGCCCTGAAACGGCCGGGCTGGTCTGGCTGGGTCACGCGGGGTTCCTCCGGTAGGCGTCGAGGGCTCGGTCGACGAGGGCGGGCGCGGCGCCGGGGCCCGGGTCCTCGCCGAGGACGTCCAGCAGGGCGTCGAGGTTGGCGCGCATGCGGTCGGTGCGGACCTCCAGGCCGCCGGCCAGCTCGGCGGCGGTCTCGGCGGCGCCGCCGGTGAGGCGCAGGCACTCGCGCAGCGGCTGCCACTCGGCGTGCCACTCCCCCGCCGGCCGCTCCAGCGGCGCGGCCTGCGCGGCCAGCACGACCTGCGCGTAGGCGGGGACCTGCAGCGCGGCGGACCGCACCAGCGTCGCCAGCGCCGGGTTCCGCTTGTGCGGCATGGCCGACGAGCCGCCCCGGCCGGGCCCGGCGGCCTCGGCGACCTCGTCCACCTCGCTCTGGGCGAGCAGCCACACATCGGTGGCGATCTTGCCGAGCGCCCCGGCGACCAGCGCCAGCGCGGCGGCGAGGTCGGCGACCGGGCCGCGGCGGGTGTGCCAGGGCAGGACGGGCCGCGCGAGGCCCGCCTCGTCGGCGAACGCGTCGGCGAGGTCGAGGGCGAGGTCGCCGTGGGCGTCCAGCGTCCCGGCGGCGCCGCCGAGCTGCGCGGGCAGCGGGACGGAGCGGAGCCGGTCGCGGGCCTCCAGGCAGCCGACCAGCCATCCGGCGGCCTTCGCGCCGAACGTCGTCGGCAGCGCCTGCCGCCCGAGCGTCCGGCCCGCCATCGGGGTGTCGCGGTGCCGCTCGGCGAGCCCGGCCAGCGCGTCCAGGGCCCGGCCGAGGTGGGCGAGCGTCCCGCGCCGGGCGCGGGACGCGACGATCATCGCGCCGGTGTCGACGATGTCCTGGCTGGTGGCGCCCTTGTGGACGTGCCGACCCGCGTCCCCGGCCAGCTTCCGCAGGTCCGCGACCAGCGGGACGACCGGGTTGCCCGCGCCCCGGGCCCGCCGCGCGACGCTCACCAGGTCGATCCGGCCGGACGCGGCGGCCGCCGCGATCGCCTCCGCCGCGTCCCCGGGGATGATGCCGAGGCGCGCCTGCGCGCGGGCGAGGGCCGCCTCGGCGTCGAGCATCGCGGCCAGGTAGGCGGCGTCGCCGGTGGCGGCCTCCGCCTCCGTCCCGGCGCGGACGGGCGACAGCAGCCCCGCGTCCGGCGCCGGCGCCGGACCCTCGGCAGAGCCCTCAGAACGCAAGGAAGACCGTCTCCCGCTCGCCCTGGAGGCGCACGTCGAACCGGTACTCGCGGTCCCCGGCGGGCTCGGCGACGAGCGTCGCGCGGCGGTCCTCGGGGAGCTCGGCGAGCAGCGGTTCGGCGGCGTGGGACGCCGCGTCCTCGGGGAAGTACAGCCGGGTCGCGACGGGCTTGAGCAGGCCCCGGGCGAACACGAGCACGGCGATGTAGGGCGCCCCGGCCCCGGGCGCGCCGGGCTTGACGGTGCGGAACCAGAAGCCCCCGGCGGGGTCGGTGCCGCAGCGGCCGAAGCCGGAGAACCCGTGCCCGGCCCGCTCGATCGCGCCGGGCCGGGCCGGGACCTCGCCGGTCTCGTCGGCCTGCCAGATCTCCACCAGCGCGTCGGGCACCGGGTCGCCGGCGCCGTCGAGCACCCGGCCCCGGACGGTGATCGCGTCCGCCCGCCAGCCGGGGACGACCTCGGGGCCCGAGGCGTAGGGCAGCGCGTAGCCGAAGAACGGCCCGACGGTCTGCGAGGGCGTGAGGCCCGGCGTCGTGCGCGCCGCCGCGGGCGCCTGGGGCGCCTCCGCCGGCGCCGCCTGTGCTGGGGTGGTCATCAGGTCGTCTCCATCGGGGTGTCGCCGAGCACGATGTCCCACTGGTAGCCGAGCGCCCACTCGGGTTCGGTGGTGTCCATGTCGAACCGGGAGACGAGCCGCTCGCGGGCCTTCACGTCCGGGATCGACTGGAAGATCGGGTCGTAGGCGAACAGCGGGTCGCCCGGGAAGTACATCTGGGTGACCAGCCGCTGCGTGAACGCGGTGCCGAACACCGAGAAGTGGATGTGGGCGGGCCGCCAGGCGTTCGGGTGGTTGCGCCACGGGTACGCGCCGGGCTTGATCGTGACGAACCGGTAGCGGCCGTCGGCGCCGGTGAGGCAGCGGCCCGCGCCGGTGAAGTTCGGGTCGAGCGGCGCGGGGTGCTGGTCGCCGAGGTGGGCGTAGCGGCCCGCCGCGTTCGCCTGCCAGACCTCCACCAGCGCGTCCGGGACGGGGCGCCCGGCGCCGTCCAGCACCCGGCCGGTCACGATGATCCGCTCGCCGAGCGGCTCGCCGGCGTGCCGGCGGGTGAGGTCCTCGTCCAGCCGTCCGAGCTCGTGGTGGCCGAACACCGGCGAGGTCAGCTCGACGCTGTCGGGGCCGAGCTTCGGCATGACGAGGTCGCGGGCGGGAGCGCGCAGGACCGTGCTCCGGTAGTCCGGCGACAGGTACGGGGGGTGCGTCATGCCGTGCCTCCTTCCGCGGCGGTCTCGGGTACGCGCACGTCCAGCGCGGGCCCGGTGGCCGCCTGGACCTCCTCCGGCGACACGCCGGGCGCGGTCTCGACGAGGACGAGGCCGCCGCCGGTCACGTCCAGGACGCCGAGGTCGGTGATGATCCGGTCGACGCAGCGGGCGCCGGTCAGCGGCAGCGTGCACTCCTCCACGATCTTGGGGGAGCCGTCGCGGGCGGTGTGCCCCATCACGACGATCACCTTGCGGGCGCCGTGCACGAGGTCCATCGCCCCGCCCATCCCCTTGATCATCTTACCGGGGACGGACCAGTTGGCCAGGTCGCCGCGAGCGGAGACCTGCATCGCGCCGAGCACGGCGATGTCGATGTGGCCGCCGCGGATCATGCCGAACGACAGCGAGGAGTCGAAGCAGGCGGCGCCGGGCAGCGCCGTCACCGTCTCCTTGCCCGCGTTGATCAGGTCGGGGTCGACCTCGTCCTCGGCCGGGTAGGGCCCGACGCCGAGGATCCCGTTCTCGGCGTGCAGCACCACGTGCCTGCCGTCCGGGACGTACCCGGGGATCAGCGTCGGGAGCCCGATGCCGAGGTTGACGTAGGCGCCGTCGGGCAGCTCGGCCGCGGCGCGGGCGGCGATCTCGTTCCTGGACCAGGGCATCAGCGCACCGTCCGCTTCTCGATGGGCTTGTCGGCGGCCTGCTCGGGGGTCAGCTCGACCACGCGCTGGACGAACACGCCCGGCAGGTGCACGGCGTCCGGGTCGATCTGGCCGGGCTCCACGAGCCGCTCGACCTCGGCCAGCGTCACCCGGCCCGCCATCGCGGCGAGCGGGTTGAAGTTGCGGGCGGCCTTGTCGAACACGAGGTTGCCGTGCCGGTCGCCGACCGCCGCGCGGACGAGCGCGAAGTCGGTGCGGATGCCCTCCTCCAGCACGTACTCCCGGCCGCCGAACTCGCGGACCTCCTTGGCGGGCGAGGCGACCGCGACGGTGCCGTCGGGGGCGTAGCGCCACGGCAGGCCGCCGTCGGCGACCTGGGTGCCGACCCCGGCGGGGGTGTAGAAGGCGGGGATGCCCGCGCCGCCCGCGCGCAGCCGCTCGGCGAGCGTGCCCTGCGGCATCAGCTCGACCTCCAGCTCCCCTGCGAGGTACTGGCGGGCGAACTCCTTGTTGTCGCCCACGTAGGAGCCCATCGCGCGGGCGATCGCGCCCGCGGCGAGGAGCTGCCCGAGGCCGCGTCCGTCCAACCCGCAGTTGTTGGAGACGATCCGCAGATCCCGCGCGCCTCGGTCGTGCAGGGCCGCGATCAGGACCGTGGGCACTCCGCAGAGCCCGAACCCGCCGACGGCCAGCGACGCGCCGTCCCCGACGTCCGCGACGGCGTCCGCCGCCGAGGCCACGACCTTGTCCATGTGCCTCCCATTCCCCCCGGCGGGCCGACCTGGCACGCCTGCGCGGCGCGCCACGCGGACGGCCGCCGAGTCCCACCCTGGCAGCCGCCGGGGCCGGTGGGGCTCCCGGGTTTCCGGTCACCGGAAAATCCGGGGTGCGGGCGGAGCGACGGGAGGTGGACGGAGCGTGGACGGAGCGTGGACGGATTGCGGCCAGGGACCGAGTGAGCGGACCGCGTCGGCGCACCGCGTCGGCGCACCGCGTCGGCGCACCGCGGTCAGATCGTCTCGGGGAGCCCGAACGTGGGGAACAGGGTCGTGTCGAAGAACGCGGAGACCTGCGCGAGGCCCTCGCCGGTGACCGACAGCACGTGCAGCTGGTAGGGGCGGTGCACGCCCTCCTCGTCGCGCTTGTAGACCCCGAACGCGGGCTGGCCGTTAGCGGCGGCCGGGCGGGTGCGCAGCTCGCCGGGCTCGGGGCCGCACTGGGCGATGATGAGCCGGACGATCGTGTCGACGCCGACGTACCACTCGGGGAAGGGCGGCATCTCCCACACCGCGTCCTTCTTGAAGATGGCGACCAGGCTCTCGATGTCGGCGTCCTCGAACGCCTTCGCGTAGCGCTCCAGCAGGTCGCGCTGGGCGGGGTCGGTGGGCTCGACGAGCTCGTCCCGCAGCGGGGCGACCTCCTCCAGCTGCGCGCGGGCCCGCTGGAGCGCGCTGTTGACGGCGGCGGTGGAGGTGCCGAGCAGCTCGGCGGCCTCGGCCGCCCGCCACTTCAGCACGTCCCGCAGGATCAGCACGACCCGCTGCTTGGCGGGCAGGTGCTGGAGCGCGGCGACGAACGCCAGCCGGGTGCTCTCCCGCGCGGCGACGATCGTGGCCGGGTCGGCGGGGTCGGCGCCGAGGACGGCGTCGGGCGCGGGCTCCAGCCACGGCACCTCGGGCGAGGCCACCACGGGCCGCTCGGGGTCGTCGGTGGGCCCGCCGAGGCCGGAGGGCATCGGCCGGTTCCCGCGCTGGTCGATCGCGGTGAGGCAGACGTTGGTGGCGATCCGGTACAGCCACGTCCGCAGCGAGGAGCGGCCCTCGAAGTCGCCGTAGGAGCGCCAGGCGCGCAGGTAGGTCTCCTGCACGAGGTCCTCGGCGTCGTGGATGGAGCCGAGCATCCGGTAGCAGTGCGCCAGCAGCTCCCGCCGGTAGGGATCGGCCTGGTTCTGGAAGTCGTGGTCTGTGTCCAGGGTGCTGTTCGCCATACTGGTGATCACCTTCACTCGGCGTCGCCCGGGCGGCACCGCTCGTCCGCCTCCGGAGGTCCTGCGGGAGACGGTAGGCGCCGGCACCGACAAAACGCGTGCGCGAGCCCCCATCCTATGCGCTGACCTGCACAGAATCTTCACACGGCGACCACGAATCACGCGCGGGCCGCGGTGATCGTGAGGGTATGCGCGTCACGATGATCCTGCCCGCCCTGACCGAGGCGACGTCCCCGTTCTTCCGGCCGGTGAAGTACTCGCTGTTCCCCCCGCTGGGCCTCGCGACCCTCGCCGGGTACCTCGACCCGGACGACGAGGTGCGGCTGGTCGACGAGCACGTCGACACGCTCGACCCGGCCGACGAGCCGGACCTGGTGGTGATCCAGGTCTACATCACCTCCGCCCGCCGCGCGTACGCGCTGGCCGACCGCTACCGGGCGCGGGGCGCGCACGTGTGCCTGGGCGGCCTGCACGTGACCTCGCTGCCGGAGGAGGCCGCCCGGCACGCCGACACGGTCTTCCTCGGGCCGGGCGAGGACACCTGGCCGCGCTTCCTCGCCGACCTGCGCGCCGGGCGCCCGGCGCCGCGCTACGACTCGACGGAGCGGACGCTGGCGGGGCTGCCGCCCGTCCGCCGCGACCTGATCGACCGGCGCCGCTACCTGGTGCCGAACTCGATCGTGGTGTCGCGCGGCTGCCCCCACGTCTGCGACTTCTGCTACAAGGAGGCGTTCTTCGAGGGCGGCAAGTCGTTCTACACGCAGACCGTGGACGCGGCGCTGGCCGAGATCGACCGGCTGCCCGGCCGCCACCTGTACTTCCTGGACGACCACCTGTTCGGCAACGCCCGGTTCGCGGGCGCCCTGTTCGAGGGGATGCGGGGCATGGGACGGCTCTGGCAGGCCGCCGGGACCGTCCAGGCGGTGCTGCGCCCGGGGCTGCTGGAGAAGGCGGTCGAGTCGGGCCTGCGGAGCCTGTTCGTCGGGTTCGAGACCGTCAACGCCGCCAACCTCACCGAGCAGCGCAAGTGGCAGAACATCGACCGCGACTACGGCCAGGTGATCAGGCGGCTGCACGACCACGGCGTCATGGTCAACGGCAGCTTCGTGTTCGGCATGGACGAGGACGACCCCGACGTGTTCGGCCGCACCGTCGACTGGGCGGTCGGCCAGGGCGTCGAGACCGCCACCTTCCACATCCTGACCCCCTATCCCGGGACGCGGCTCTACGAGCGCATGGCGAAGGCGGACCGGCTGCTGCACAGCGACTGGGACCGCTACGACACCCGCACCGTCGTGTTCAAGCCCGCGAAGATGACCGCGCGGCAGCTGGAGGACGGCTACTGGCGCGCCTACAAGGACTTCTACCGGTGGGGGGCGATCATGCGCGGCGCCGCGTCCAAGCCGACGCTGCGGGGCAAGGCCCGGCACGCCGCGTACGCGGGCGGCTGGAAGAAGTTCGAACCCGCGTGGGACGTGCTCATCCGGGCGAAGCGGGCGGGGCGGGCGCTGCCGCTGCTGGAGTCGATCCTGTCCGGATTCGGGACGCGGCCCGCCTCCTGAGCGCGACGCGCCGCCCGCCGCCGCAATGGCCCCAATATTTCGCCCAAACGGGAAATCCCGCCCTTCTCGCAGGCCACGGTCCCGTCATTTCGCGGGAACTCTTCATTCCTCCTCGCGAAACACTTCCGCCGGAGCGGGTATGCCTGCACCCTAGGAACCCCGCACCGTCGGCCTCGGGAGGGACCGTGATCGCCAGACCGGAGGGCGGCCCCCGCGTCGTCGTGGGGGTCGACGACTCCGCGGGCGCCCGCTGCGCGCTCTCCTGGGCGGTCGGCGAGGCCCGGCTCCGCAGGCTGCCGCTCCTGGTGGCCCACGCGGCGCCGCTGCCGCCGCACGTCTCGGCGGCGGGCCAGCTGGGCTCGGGCGTCACCGAGGCGCTGCGCGCCTCCGGCGCCGAGCTCATCGCCCGGCTGCTGGAGGAGGTGTGCGGCGGCCCGCCGGACGGCGTGGACCTCACGGCGCTGGCGCTCGTCGGGGAGCCCGGCGCGACGCTGGTCAGGCTCGCGGGCGACGACGACATCCTGGTCGTCGGGCACGGCGCGCGGGGCCCGTTCTCGCGGCTGCTGCGCCCCTCGGTCCGGCTGCACTGCGCCCGCCGCGCCCACGCCACCCTGGTCTGCGTGCGCCCGCCGGCGTTCGACACGCTGCTGGAGTGCCTGGCCGCCCAGGACACCGCCCCGCCGCGCGAGGCCGGGCGCGCCCCCGACCGGTTCCGCTTCCGGCGCCTCGGCCGCCGCCTCCGCCTGCCGCGCTGACCCAGGACGCGGCACCGGCCCGGCCGAGCGCGTCACCAGGGCTTCACGGGTTCTGCGCCAGGGCCAGGAAATCGGTGGTCATGGCCGTGACGCGGCGAGGATTCCAGGCGGCGCCGATCTGCCATTCCGCCGCCGGGTGCTCGATCGGCATGATGGTCACCGCCGGGGGCGCGATGCGGCCGGCGCTGGCCGGCACGAACGCCGTGCCGACTCCGGCGGCCACGAGCGCCAGCACCGTCTGGAGGTCGTGCGCCTCCTGGATGACGTGCGGGCGGGTGTCCAGCGCGGCGCAGAGGCGGTCGATCTGGCCGGACAGTCCGGGGCCCTTGGAGCGGGCGAGCTGGATGAACCGGTGGCGGCCGGCCCAGCGCGGAACGTCCGCCGCGCTGCCGGGCGGCTGCTCATGCGGGTCGGACGCGGCGAGGGCGAGGCGGTCGGTGGCCAGCGGCACGTGACCCCAGGTGCGCGCGATGGGAAGGCGGACGAAACCGACGTCGAGCTCGCCCGCCGCGAGCCGGTCGAGCTGCACCTGGGAGGACATGTCGTCGAGGGTGACGTCGACGTCGGGATGGCGGCGCCGGAAGGCGGCCACGGCGCGCGGGGCGAGCTCGATGCTGGAGAGCCCGAAGCCGACGGACAGCCGTCCCGCCTCGCCGCGCGCCATCCGGTCGATCCGGTCGGCGAGCGCGTCGGCCCGCCGCACGAGGTCCCGCGCCTCGGGCAGCAGGACCGCGCCGAGGTCGGTGAGCCTGGCGCCGTGGCGTCCGCGCTCGAACAGCCGGCCCCCGACCCGCGACTCCAGGGACTGGATCTGCTTGGTGAGCGTCGGCTGCGTCATCGACAGCTCGTGCGCCGCGCGGCCGTAGTGCCCGTGCTTGGCGATCGCCAGGAAGCCGCGGAGCAGGACAACATCCATTCCACGACTCTATCGAACAGAAGGAAGTATTCATTGGACGAATGGGAGCGCGGTGCGGTGTGCTGGCGATCGACACGAGGACGAGGAGGCGGCGGGTGAGCCCAGAGTCGACCCTGCGCTGCGCGAGCGTGCAGTTCGAACCCCGGCCCGACGACAAGGCCCACAACCTGTCGAGGGTCGAGCACTTCATGCGGCGGGCGGCCGCCGAGGGGGTGCGGGTCGTCGTCTTCCCGGAGATGTGCCTGGTCGGCTACTGGCATCTGCGCCGGCAGCCGGCCGCGCGGTTGCGCGAGCTCGCCGAGCCCGTGACCGGGCCGTCCGTCACCTTCGTCCGCGAGCTGGCGGCCGAGCTCGGCATCGGCGCCGGGGTGGGCTTCCTGGAGGTCGACGACCAGGGACGCCTGTTCAACAGCTATGCCGTGTGCCTGCCGGACGGCGTCGTCCACCACCACCGCAAGCTGCACGCGTTCGAGCACCCGGCCATCGACAGCGGCGACGCCTACACGGTCTTCGACACCCCCTGGGGCGTGCGGCTGGGCGTGCTCATCTGCTGGGACAACAACCTGGTCGAGAACGTCAGGGCGGTCGCGCTGATGGGCGCGTCGGTGCTCCTGGCGCCGCACCAGACCGGCGGCACCGCCTCGCGCAGCCCGCACGGCATGCGGCCGATCCCCGCGCGGCTGTGGCACCGCCGCGACCGCGATCCGGAGGCGATCGAGGCCGAACTGCGGGGGCCGAACGGACGCGAGTGGCTCCTGCGCTGGCTGCCCGCCCGCGCCCACGACAACGGGTTGTTCATCCTGTTCAGCAACGGCGTGGGGGTGGACGACGACGAGATCCGCACGGGCAACGCGATGATCCTCGACCCGTACGGCAGGATCATCGAGGAGACCTGGGCCGCCGCCGACGCCATGGTCGTGGCCGACCTCGACCTCGGCCTGCTGCCGATGTCGACCGGCCGGCGCTGGATCCAGGGGCGGCGCCCGGAGCTGTACGGGATCCTCACGCGCCGGTTCGGGGACGAACGCGACCCCCGCACCGCCCGCTTCTCCACCGAGCCGGTCGCCGTGGAGCGCCGTCCGTGAGCGCCGCGCCGATCCGGTGGGGGATCGTGGGCACCGGGAACATCGCCCACCGGTTCACCGAGGACCTCCTGCGGCTGCCCGACCACGCGGTCGCGGCGGTCGGCTCCCGCTCCCCCGCCACCGCCGCGGCCTTCGCCCGGCGCCACGGCCTGCCGCGCCACCACGGCTCCTACGCCGACCTGGCCGCCGATGACGAGGTGGACGTGGTCTACATCGCCACGCCGCACAACGTGCACCACTCCGCCGCCCGGACCTGCCTGGAGGCCGGGCGGGCCGTCCTGGTGGAGAAGCCCTTCACCACGACCGCCGCCGAGGCCGACGACCTGATCGCGCTGGCCCGCGCGCGAGGCCGGTTCGCGATGGAGGCGATGTGGACCCGGTTCAACCCCGTCATGGCCCGGCTGCGGCGGCTGGTGGGCGACGGCGCGATCGGCCGGGTCCAAGCGGTCTACGCCGACTTCAGCATCGACGTCCCCTACGATCCGCGGCACCGGGTCTGGTCGGCGGAGCTGGCCGGCGGCGCCCTGCTGGACCTGGGCGTGTACCCCGTGTCGTTCGCCTGGATGCTGCTGGGCCCGCCCGACCAGGCGCGCGCCGTCTCCGTCCCCGCGCCGACCGGCGTGGACGCCAACACCGCGATCGTGTTCGGCTACTCCTCCGGGGCGGTGGCCATGCTGCACTGCGGCCTGCGGGCCGAGTCGCCCCAGACGGCGACGGTGATCGGCACCACCGGCCGCATCCACGTCGCGGCGCCGTTCTGGCGCCCCGACGGCCTGACCCTGATGCGCGACGGCGCGCCGCCGGAGACCTTCGGCGTCACGCTGGACGGCCACGGCTACACCTACCAGGCCGCGGAGGTCGCCGCCTGCCTGCGCGCCGGACGCCTGGAATCGGCCCTCGTGCCCCTCGACGAGACCCGCGACATCCTGGGCGTCCTCGACGAACTGCGCCGGTCGCCGGAACACGCCTGGGCGCCGAGATCGGCGGACCGCTAGGGAAAATTGCTCCCGCACGATGAGAAGCTTGGCCCAATGTTCTACTTGCCCTGCATAGGGTGCGGAGATGCGAAAGTACGTCATCATCGGCGCCCAGGGCAGCGGCAAGGGGACCCAGTCCCTGCTGCTCGCGCGGGACCTGGACCTGGTGCACATCAGCGTCGGCGACATCTTCCGCTGGCACGTCAAGAACCACACCAAGCTCGGCGCGCAGGTGCGGCGCACGATGGCGGCCGGGGAGCTGGTCGGGGACGACCTCGTGGAGGGCGTCGTCCGGGACCGGCTCGACCAGCACGACTGGAACTGCGGGTTCATCATCGACGGGTTCCCGCGCAGCCGCCGGCAGACGGAGTTCTTCCTGGAGGGCTACGACATCGACGGGGTGATCCACCTGGACCTGCCGGACGCGGAGGTGCGCCGCCGCGTGCTGGCCCGCCGGCTGTGCTCCCGGTGCGGGATGGACTACAACCTGATCGCCGACCGGCCCACGCAGGAGGGCCGCTGCGACGTGTGCGGCGGCGACCTCGTGGCCCGCGAGGACGACACCGAGGAGGCGGTCGCGGAGCGGCTGCGGACCTACCGCGAGAAGACCGACCCGATCCTGGAGCTGTTCGGCCGCAAGGAGTACGTGGTGACGGTGGACGCGACGCCCGACATCGCGACCGTGCAGCGGACGATCCGGGAGCGGCTCGGGCTGCCCGCGCCGAAATGACCCCGCCCGGGGCCGCGCCCTCGCCGGTGGTGGAACTGGAGGACGACCGGATCGCCGCGCACGGGGTGCGGCTGTTCCTGAAACGGGACGACCTCGTCCACCCGGATCTGCCTGGCAACAAATGGCGCAAGCTGCGCCACAACATCGCGCCCGCCAGGGAGCGGGGGACGCTGCTCACCTTCGGCGGGGCCTACTCCAACCACATCCGGGCCGCGGCGGCAGCCGGGCGGCTCTACGGGTTCGCCACGATCGGGGTGATCCGGGGCGAGGAGCACCTGCCGTTGAACGACTCCCTCGCCCACGCGCAGGGGATGGGCATGCGCCTGGACTACCTGGACCGCGCCGCCTACCGCCGCAAGCACGAACCCGACGTGGTGGCGATGCTGCGCGAGCGGTGGGGCGACTTCTACCTGCTGCCGGAGGGCGGGAGCAACGCGCGCGCCGTGCGGGGGTGCGCGGAGCTGGGCGCCGAGCTGCGCGGCTTCGACGTGGTGTGCTGCCCCTGCGGGACGGGCGGCACGCTGGCGGGGCTCGCGGCGGGCCTGGCGCCGGGGCAGCGCGCGCTGGGGTTCGCGGTGCTGCGGGGCGGCTTCATGGACGGCGAGGTCGAGCGCCTCCAGCGCGAGGCCTACGGGACGCGGCGGGGCGCGTGGAGCGTCGAGCACGGCTTCCACTTCGGCGGCTACGCCCGCCGCACCGCCGCGCTGGACGCGTTCGCCGACGGCTTCGCCGACCGCCACGGCCTCGTCCTGGAGCGCGTCTACGTGGCGAAGATGATGGCCGGGATCTACGCCCTCGCGGCGCGCGGGAGGTTCCCTCGCGGCACCCGCGTCGCGGCCGTCGTGACGGGGCCGGCGGGCGCGTCCGACACCGGCCTTTCCGGCCCGTCCGGGACTGTTGCGCCGGGGAAGCGGGCCTCTCTACCGTGAGGCCATGACCGACGCGCCCCGCTACGCCGACTGTCCCGTCATCGAGGTCGACGTCCTCGTCGACGCCCCGCCCGCCGCCGTGTGGGAGCTGGTGTCCGACCCCGGTCTGCCCGCCCGGTTCAGCCAGGAGCTCAAGGGAGCCCGGTGGGTCGGCGGCGCGGGCGGCCCGGCGCCGGGCCACCGCTTCGAGGGCAGCAACGAGCACCCGGTGATCGGCGCCTGGACGAGCCACTGCACGGTGGTGGAGTGCGAGCCGGGGCGGGTCTTCTCCTTCACCGTCGGCGATCTGGACGGCGTCCAGCCGTCCTCGGCCTGGAAGTACACGCTCACGGCGGAGGGCGCGGGCACGCGGGTGCGCCAGTCGATGCGGCTCGGCCCCGGCCGCTCCCACCTCAGCACCGTCATCGAGGCGATGCCCGACCGCGAGGTCGAGCTGGTCGCGGGCCGCATGCGGGACCTGCGGCAGAGCATGTCCGACAACCTCAGCGGCGTGAAGGCGCTGGCGGAGGCCGGGGCGGCCCGCGCCTGAGCCCCGGCGGGACTCCCGCTAGGCCATCGCCTCCTCGAACGCGCGGTGCTGGGTGTAGTCGCGCGACTCCACGATGCGCCCGTCGCGGACGCGCAGCACGAAGACGTTCGGGACCACGAACCCGCGCCCGGTCTCGGTGTTGCGGCCCGCGTACTCGAACTCGGCGACGATCACCTCGGGGTCGGCCGTCTGGTGGACCACGAGGTTGCGCGTCGTCATCTCCAGCGGCAGGCGCTCCAGCCGGGCGTAGTGCTCGCGCAGCGCCGCGCGGCCCTCGATCCGGGCGGCGGGCTCGGCGAGGGGGTGCACGACCACCGCGTCCTCGGCGTACAGCCTCGGCAGCCCCTCGTGCCTGCCTGCGGTCACCCCGTCGAGGAGCCGCAGGAGGACGGCGCGGGGGCTGGCGAACTCGGACATGGCTTCTCTTCCCTACAATCGGAGGTCCTGCTGCGTAGGAAAATATGGAGCCACGACTCCGCTTGTCAATCGGAAGGCGACGATGACCCCTGCCGCACCCGGCGCCGCGTCCGGCGCCGTGCCAGGAGCCACATCGAGTTCCGCGACCGGCCGGCCGCTGCGCGCCGACGCCCTGCGCAACCGCGCCAAGGTGCTCGCGGCGGCGGAGGCGGTGTTCGCCGCGCGGGGCACCTCGGCGTCCACCGAGGAGGTCGCGCGGGAGGCGGGCGTCGGCATCGGGACGGTGTTCCGGCACTTCCCGACCAAGGAGTCGCTGCTGGAGGCGGTGCTCGCGGCCCTGCTGGAGCGCCTCGCCGACGACGCGCGCGGCCTGCTGGCGGCCGACGACCCGGGCGCGGCGTTCTTCGGCTTCTTCACGCGGGTGGTCGGGCAGGCGGCGGCCGAGCGCGCGGTGGCGGAGGCGGTCGCGGAGGCGGGCCTCGACGGCGCGGGCGGCCGGGCGCGGCCCGCGCTGCGCTCGGCGGTCGGGGCGCTGCTCGCGCGGGCGCAGGAGGCGGGCGCCGTCCGCGCCGACGTGGGCCCCGCGCAGGTGATGGCGCTGCTGGCGGGCCTGTCGTACGCCGCCGCGCGCGTGGGCGCTGGCGAGGACGTCCTCGCGATCGCCTTCGACGGGCTGCGCCCGCCCGCGCGCCGCGAGGGGCCCGCGCCGCGCGTTCCGGCCCCGGGCGGCCCGGTCAGGCGCTGAGCTCGGCGGGCAGGTCGCCCCGGTGCAGGACGGTCAGCGACGTCACCGCGCGGGTCAGCACGACGTACAGGCGCGCCAGGCCGCGCGGCTCGGCGGCGGCGATCGCGGCGGGCCCGGCCACGACCACGTGGTCGTACTCCAGGCCCTTGGCGAGCGTCGCGGGGATGACCAGCAGGCGCCCGGAGCCGTCGGAGTCGGCGCTGAGCACGGTGGGCGCGAGCCCGGCCTCCTCCAGCGCGGCGGCGTGCGCGGCGGCCTCCGCGTCCGGGACGATCAGGCCGACCGACCCGGGTCGCTCCAGCGCCTCGCGCGCGGCCTCGATGGCGCCCGCGACCAGGTCCGGGACCTGGCGCACCTCCAGCGCCCCCGCCCCCAGGCGCAGCGAGCGCGGCCGCTCCAGGCCGGGCGCGACATGCGGGAGCAGCCGGGCGGCGTAGTCCAGCACGGTGCCGGGCACGCGGAACCCGAGGGTCAGCTCGGTGACCTCGCCCTCCTGCCCGAGGTGGGTCAGCACCTCCGCCCAGGAGCGCGCCGACCACGCCGTCGTGCCCTGCGCGAGGTCGCCGAGGACGGTCGCCGAGCCGGTCCCGCAGCGGCGGCCGAGCGCGCGGAGCTGCATCGCCGACAGGTCCTGCGCCTCGTCCAGGACGAGGTGGCCGATCGACGCCGTCCGCTCGGTCAGGTCGGCCAGCTCGTCGAGGAGGGCGCGGTCGGCGGCGGTCCAGCGGGCGGAGCGGTGCGAGCGGGCGGGCCTGGCCCACAGCAGCGCGGCCTGCTCGTCCTCGTCCAGGACGCCCTTGGCCGCGGCGCGCAGGAACCCGGCGTCCGACAGCAGCCGGTGGAGCACCTGCTCGGGGGTGACCTTGGGCCACACCTGGTCGAGGAGCGTCTTCACGGGCCTGCTGCGCGCGACCTGGTCCTGGACGCGGTCGTCGGGCGCCTCGCCGCGCTGCTCCATCCGCACCAGGATCTGGTGGGCGAGCCGCTGGGCGAGGGCGGCGCGCCCGCTGCCGTAGCGGGTGGTGCCGCGCAGCGCCGCCGTCAGCTCCCTGACCTCGTGGTCGGCGAGCCGGTAGCGGGAGGCGCCGCGCGTGACGACCAGCCCCTCCTCGGGCTTGCGGACGTGCGCCCACAGCGCCTTGCGCAGCACGCGCGCCATCCGCGCGTCGCCCTTCAGCGCCGACACGGCGGCCGGCTCCTCCCCCGACGGCGCGCCGAGCAGGTCGTCGATCGTGGCCTGGTCGACGCGGACCTCGCCGAGCGCGGGCAGCACCGCCGCGATGTAGGCGAGGAACGCGCGGTTCGGTCCGACGATCAGCACGCCCGACCGCGACAGCCGCTCGCGGTGGGTGAACAGCAGGTAGGCGGCCCGGTGCAGGCCGACGGCGGTCTTGCCGGTGCCGGGTGCGCCCTGCACGCACACGGTGCGCGGCAGGTCGGCGCGAACGAGGACGTCCTGCTCGGGCTGGATCGTCGCGACGATGTCGCGCATCGGGCCGGTGCGGGGCCGCTCGATCTCGCGGGTGAGGATCTGCGAGGGGCCGGACCCGCCCCGGTCGCCCCGGTCGAGCGGCTCGTCCTCGAACGCGGTCAGCTCGCCGCCCTCGAACCCGAACCGGCGCCGCAGCCGCCAGCCCATCGGGTCGGAGGGGCCGGCCTGGTAGAACGCCCGCGACACCGGGGCCCGCCAGTCCAGGACGAGGGGCCGCCCCTCGGGCCCGTCGTGGACGTGCCGCCGCCCGACGTACATGACGGCCGGCAGATCCGGCGGGCCGTCCTCGTCGCGGTCCATCCGGCCGAAGAACAGCGGGGTGTCGGGATGGTCGGCGAGCGCGGCGACCCGCTGGTCGAGCAGGGACTCCAGGAACTGCTTGGACACCCAGTCGGCCGCGACGTCGGCGGAGAGTCCCTGAGCGTGCTCGCGCATCCGGCGCAGCGCGGCGCGGGACTCGGCGAGATGCGCCCGTTCGGCTGCGAGGGTCGACGGTTCGGCGGGCATGCGCGCGGACCTCCTGAGACGAGGGGGACGTGGGCGAAACCCACGACCTTACCGACTCAGGGCAGCGGCGGCAGCTCCTTTTCCCGCAGCCAGGCGGTGAAGAACGCCTCCAGGGAGCGCCCGGCATGGCGGTCGGCGAGCGCGGTGAAGGCGTCGGTGGTCACCGTCCCGTGCCGGTTCTCCGAGGTCCACTCGCGCAGCGCGCCGAAGAACGCCTCGTCGCCCATGACGCCGCGGAGGGCATGCAGGGCGAGGGCGCCGCGCTTGTAGACGCGGTCGTCGAACATGTCCCCGGGGCCGGGATCGGCCAGCACGAGGTCCTGCGGCTGCCCGGCCAGGCGGTGGTGCCAGCGGCGGGCGTGCGCGGCGGCGGGCTCGCCGCCCGACTCCTCCGACCACAGCCACTCGGCGTGGGTGGCGAACCCCTCGTGCAGCCAGATGTCGCTCCAGGACCCGACCGTGAGGCTGTTGCCGAACCACTGGTGGGCCAGCTCGTGCGCGACGAGCCGCTCCTGGCCGCGCTCCCCGTCCACGTGGTTGGTCCCGAAGATCGACATTCCCTGGGCCTCGACGGGGATCTCCAGCTCGTCGTCGGCGACCACGACCGTGTACAGGCCGAACGGGTAGGGGCCGAACAGGCGGGTGAACGCGCTGAGCATCGCGCCCTGGCGGCCGAAGTCGTGCCGGACGTCCCGCTCGGCCGACGAGGGGAAGAAGACGTGCTGCGGGACGGGACCTTCCAGTTCGAGGAACTGGTAGCGGCCGATCTGCACGCTGGCCAGGTAGGGCGCCATCGGCTCGTCCTGCTCGTACACCCAGGTGGTGTTCGCGCCGGTGCGGCGCCTGCCGGTCAGCCGCCCGTTGGCGACGACCTCGTAGGCCGACGCGGTGGTCACGGTGATCCGGTAGCGGGCCTTGTCGTCGGGGCGGTCGTTGCAGGGGAACCAGGACGGCGCGCCCGTCGGCTGCCCCGCGACGATCGAGCCGTCGGTGAGCTGCTCCCAGCCGAGCCCGCCCCACGGGCTCGGCACCGGGGAGGGGTTGCCGGTGTAGCGGACCTCGACGGTGAACTCCGCGCCGGAATCGATCGGCCGGGCCGGGGTGAGGTGCAGCTTCCCGCGCCGGTGCCGGAACCGGGCGGGCGCGCCGTCCACCAGCGCCTTGCCGACGCGGAACGTTCCGAGGTCGAGGGCGAGGCGGTCGAGCCCGCCCGCGGCGGTGGCCGACAGCCGCGCGGTGCCGGCGAGCCGGTTGGGGCCGACGCGGTAGTCCAGGCCGAGGTCGTAGCGCCCGACCTGGTAGCCGTCGTCGCCGTGGTCGGGGAAGTAGTTCACTGGGCGGTCGGGTCCTCCGGGTCGGTCGCGGCCTCAGGCAGGGCGCCGGGCGCGGCGTCGGTCGCGTGCGGGCGGGGCCCAGGCCGCGATCGGGTTGCCGAGCCACCGGGTGCGGGCGGGCAGCTGCTCGCCGCGCGTGACCAGGGACGCGGGTCCGACCGTGGTGTCCGCCCCGATCGAGGCCGCGGGGAGGACCACCCCGCCCGAGCCTAGCGTCGCCCCGCCCTCCAGCACGACGGTATCGACCCTCATGATCCGGTCGTGGAACAGGTGGGTCTGGAGCACGCAGCCCTGGTTGACGCACGCGCCGTCGCCGAGCCGGACGAGGTCGGCCTCGGGCAGCCAGTAGGTGGCGCACCAGACGCCGCGTCCGATCCGGGCGCCGAGCGAGCGCAGCCACAGGTTGAGCGGGGCGGTGCCGAGCCACGGCTCGGCGAACCAGGGCGCGGCGAGCACCTCGACGAAGTTGTCGGCCAGCTCGTTGCGCCACACGAACGAGCTCCACAGCTCCCGGTCGCCGGGGGCGATCCGGCCGACCAGCGCCCACTTGGCGGCGGTCGCGACGGCGGCGGCGAGCGCCCCGGCGGCCGCCAGCACCAGGCCGGAGGCGAGCACCGCGACGGCGGGCCCGTAGGAGGAGGCGAGCCAGGCGAGGGCGGCGGCGGCCAGCACGCCGACGGCGACGCATCCCATCGCCGGGACGACCCGGCACGCCTCGACGGCCGCGCGCGCCGCCTTCAGCCGCCGGGAGGGCCGGTAGGTGCGGGACTGGTCGGCGGTGTCGGCGGTGCGGTGCAGCCGCACCGGCGGCAGGCCGAGGTAGGACGCGCCGGCCTTGGCCTTCTTCGGCGCGGCCGACAGCACCCCGATCAGCCCGCCCTTGGGCACCTTGCGGCCGGGCGCCGCCATGCCCGAGTTGCCGAGGAAGGCGCGCTTGCCGATGCGGGCCCGCGCGACGCGCATCCGTCCGCCGCCCAGCTCGTAGGGGGCGACCATGGTGTCGTCGGCGAGGAAGGCGCCGTCGGCGACCGAGGTCATGGCGGGCAGCGCGAGGACGGTGGAGGCCTCCACGTCCCGCCCGACGCGCATGCCGAGGGCGCGCAGCCAGGCGGGGGTGAGGATGCTCGCGTACAGCGGGAACAGCCAGACCCGCGCCATCCCCATCAGCCGGCTGGAGGCCCACGCCCGCCACGCCTGCGCGCTGTGCACGGGGTGCTCGCCCTCGCGGAGGCCGGCGCCGAGGAGCCGCACGGCCGCCAGGGTCGCGGCGGCGAACGTCGCGAGGCCCGCGAGCGTGGCGGCGGGGACGGCCAGGAGCGCGGCGGCCAGCGCCTCTCCGAGGGTCGCGGTGCCGCGCAGGGACAGGCCGAGGACGGCCAGGCCCGGCAGCGCGGCCAGCAGCGGGAGGAGGCCGAGGAGCACGGCGGTCGCGCCGTAGGCGAGCGTCCAGCGGCGGGTGCGGGGCGGTCGGCCGGGGCCCTCGGGCCGGCGGGCCTTGCCGCGGCGGACGGCGGGGGCGCCCGCCCACCGCTGCCCTGCCGGGACCCGTCCGGTCACCGCGGCACCGGCCGCGACCTGGGCGTTCTTGCCGACGCGTGCGCCGGGGAACAGGACGGCGCGGGCGCCGACGACGGCTCCGGCGCCGACGCGGATCTCCCCGACCCGCAGGATGTCGCCGTCGAGCCAGTGGCCGGTCAGGTCGGCCTCGGGCTCGATCGCGGCCTCGCGCCCGATCCGGAGCATCCCGGTGATCGGCGGCGGGGCGTGCAGGTCGACATCCGGGCCGACGCGGGCGCCGAGCGCGCGGGCGTAGAAGGCGAACCAGGGTGCCGCCGACAGCTCGGCCGCGCCGAGCCGGGCCGCGAGCTGCTCGGCCGTCCACAGCCGCAGGTGGACCGACCCGCCGCGCGGGTACGCGCCGGGACGCAGGCCGCGCAGCAGCAGCCGGGCCCCGGCGGCGGCGAGCGCCATCCGGCCGACCGGCGCCACGAACAGCAGCGCGCCCGCGAGCACCGCCCACCACGACACCCTCGGCGCCCACGCGAACCCGGCGAGGTTGCCGAACGCGGCGAGGCCGGTCGCCCAGCGCATCGCGCCGAGGGTGAGCAGCGGGACCATCAGCAGGGTCTGGGCGGCGGCGAACCGGCGCGGCACCGGCCGCACCGGCTCCCGCCGCGCCGGGGCCGGTGCCTCCTCCTGCGGCTCGCCGTCGCCGAGGTGGTCGGCGAGGCCCCGCAGGGTCGGGTGCTCGTAGACGTCGCCGACGGCGACGGACGGGTGGCGCGGGCGCAGCGCCGACACCAGCCGGGCGGCGCCGAGGCTGCTGCCGCCGAGCGCGAAGAAGTCGGCGCCGGGGCGGTCGGGCGTCTCCCCCAGCACCTCGGCCCACCGCGCGGCCAGCCACTCCTCGGCGCCGGTGAGGGGCTCGGCGCCCGCCTCGTCCGCCGGGTCGGCGCCGGGCAGCGGCCACGGCAGCGCGTCCCGGTCGACCTTGCCGGAGGTCCGGGTCGGGAGGGTGGCGACGGTCGCGAGCCGGGGGACGAGGGAGGCGGGCAGCGCGTCCCGGAGCCGCTCGCGGGCGGCGTCGCCGTCGAACTCCTCGCCGGTGACGAGGTAGCCGACGAGGACCTGGTGGCCGGTCGGGGTCGCGCGGACGGCCGCGGCGGCGCCGGTCACGCCGGGCAGCGCCTGGAGCGCGGCGTCGACCTCGCCGAGTTCGATCCGGCGGCCGCCGAGCTTGACCTGGTCGTCGGCGCGTCCGGCGAAGACCAGCCCGGCGGGGTCGGCGACGACGAGGTCGCCGCTGCGGTAGGCGCGGTCCCAGCCGAGGGAGGGCAGCGGCGCGTACTTCTCGGCGTCCTTGGCGGGGTCGAGGTAGCGGGCCAGGCCGACGCCGCCGATGACCAGCTCGCCCGTCTCGCCGGGCCCGACGGGTTCGCCGGAGGCGTCGACGACGGCGAGGTCCCAGCCGTCCAGCGGCAGCCCGATCCGGACCGGGGCGCCGCCGCCGAGCGGCGCGGCGCAGGCGACGACGGTCGCCTCGGTGGGGCCGTAGGTGTTCCAGACCTGACGGCCGGGGACGGCGAGCCGGGCGGCCAGCTCGGGCGGGCACGCCTCGCCGCCGAAGATCAGCAGCCGGACGCCGTCCAGGCATCCGGCGGGCCACAGCGCGGCGAGGGTCGGGACGGTCGAGACGACCGTGATCCCCCGCTCGGCGAGCCAGGGCCCGAGGTCGACGCCCGCGCGGACGAGCGCGCGCGGCGCGGGCACCAGGCAGGCGCCGTGCCGCCACGCCAGCCACATCTCCTCGCAGGACGCGTCGAAGGCCACCGACAGGCCCGCCAGGACCCGGTCGGACGGGCGGGCGGGGAACAGCCGCGCCTCGGCGTCGGCGAACGCGGCGGCGGAGCGGTGGGTGACGGCGACGCCCTTGGGGCGGCCGGTGGAGCCGGAGGTGAAGATGATCCAGGCGTCGTCGTCCGGTTCCGGCCGCCCGGCGCGCCCGCCGGGCACGCCGGTGAGGGTGATCGCGCGGCCCTCGCCGACGACGGCGCAGACGTTCGCCTCGCCGAAGACCAGCGCGGCGCGCTCGTCGGGGTCGTCGGCGTCCACCGGCACGTAGGCGGCGCCCGCCGTCAGCACGGCGAGGATCGCGACGTACAGGTCGGCGGTGCCGGAGGGGACGCGGACGCCGACCCGGTCGCCGCGCCCGACGCCCGCCGCCTCCAGCTCCTTGGCCAGCAGCGACGCCTCGGCGAGCAGCCCGGAGTAGTCGAGCGGGGCCGCCCCGTCGTCCAGCGCGGGGGCGTGCGGGTGCCGCAGCGCGGTCGCGTCGAGCACGTCGAGCAGGGTGCGCGGGGGCGGCGCGCTCCGTGTCGATCGGTAGACGGCACGCGCGGTCTCAGCGAGAAGCGGACTCAAGTCTCCCCCGGTGTCCAGGTGGCCGGCGGCCCCTCTTCCGCCGCCAAACCGGACACTGTACTTGACGCCCGTGAACCACTCGGCTACGGGACGCGAGCGTCCCGTAGCCGAGCGTGCCGGTCAGCCGTTGAGGGCGACGTCGTAGGCGGCGCAGCCGATCAGCTCCAGGGAGATCTGGAGGCGTTCGAGGCTGATGTTCCCCTCCACGGTGTCCTCGGGGGTGTGGTAGACGGGTTCGAGCTGGCTCGGGGCCTCCCCGCGCCAGCTGAAGTTGCCCGCGGCGATGCCGCGTTCGTGGAAGGCCTCGTGGTCGCTGGAGCCGCGCGCGGCGGGGCCCTTGGTCCGGCCGGTGTAGCCGAGCCGCTCGGCGGCGCCCGCGATCGCGGTGGTGGTGGTGTTGGGCTTGCCGTCGACCGACAGGAGCCAGTAGGTGTCCGCCGCCGGGTGGCTGGTGGCGACCATGTCGTTCTGGAAGCAGCCGGTGATCCGCGCGGCGGCCGCGTCGTCGAGCCCCTTGACGTAGTGCCGCGCCCCGACGAGCCCGAGCTCCTCGGCGCCCCACAGGCAGAACCGCAGGTCCTGCTGGGTGGGCAGGCGGCGGGTGGCGCGGGCCAGCTCCAGGCACAGGGCGGTGCCGCTGCCGTCGTCGTTGCCGCCGGGCGAGCCGGGGACGCTGTCGTAGTGGGCGCCGACGATCACGGCCCGGCCGCCCGGGTTGGGCCGGGTCGCGCGGCGTTCGGCGATGACGTTGTGGGAGGTCAGCCCGGTGTGCGCGGTGACCTCCAGGGACAGGGCGCGCACGCCCTCGCGGATCAGCTCGCCGTGGTGCTCGGCCAGGCCGAGCACCGGGACCTGGACGGGCGCCTCCAGGGCGGGGAAGAACGTGGCGGCCTTGCGCTCGGGGTAGGTGGTGCTGCGCACGTTGACGATCAGGACGGCCCGCGCGCCCTTGGCGGCGGCGGCCTGCGCCTGGGCCTGCTCCTTGCCGGGGACGCGGGTGAACAGCGCTATCCGCCCGGTGAGGTCGGCGGTGACCTCGGTGGCCTCGCCGAGGTCGGTGACGCGGCCCTTGGCGCGGCCCGCCGCGCCGAGGGTCGCGGCGGCGCTCTGCCAGTGCTCCCCTCCGGCGCGCAGTTCGGCGAGCTTCTTGTCGGGGACGGAGAACGGCTGGAGCTCGACGGTGTAACCGAGATCACGGAGGGTCCCGGCGATGTAGTGCGCCGCGCGGTGCTCCCGGCGGGTGCCGGTGACGCGCCAGCCGATGTCGTCGCTCAGCACCCGCAGGTGCCGGAGCGCGCGGCGGGCGCTGACGCGGGTGGTGACGGCGGTGTCGCCGGGGGTGGGGGCGGGGCCGCGCGCCGCGCCGGGGCGCTGCCCGGCCGCGGAGGCGGTGCCGGGAAGCAGGCCCACGGTCGTGAGACCGGCGAGGGCGGCGGCGCCGGCCAGCAGTTCGCGGCGGGGGAACCGGTCGAGCGGGCGACGGGGGGACTCGGGCATGGCGTCTCCTCGGGTGGTGTCGACAGGGGGCGCCTGATGGCCGCGAAACTACGTTTAACACTCATTGCGGACAAGATCATGAAGGTTCCCGCAACCGAACCGTGACCGGCGCGCTGCGCCTTGCCCCACGGGGATCCGTGCGGAACCGTGGTCCCCATGACCACGCTAAGTGATGGAGTGAGCACGCTCGCGGGGAGGTCCGCGCTGGTGACGGGCGCCTCGTCGGGGATCGGCGCCGCCACCGCGCAGGCCCTCGCCCTGGCGGGCGCGCGGGTGGGCCTGGTCGCGCGGCGCGCGGACCGGCTCGCGCGGGTGCTGGAGCGGTGCCGGGCGCACTCCCCCGGCTCGGTGAGCTGGACGGCGGACCTGGCCGGTCTCGACGGCCTCCCGGGGCTCGCGGCGGCGGCCGAGGAGGCGCTCGGCGGCGTCGACGTGCTGGTCGCGTGCGCCGGGATGCCGAAGCGGCGCCGCGTCCAGGACCTGTCGGCCGCCGAGGCCGAGGAGGTGATGCTGCTGAACTACCTGTCGCCCGTCCGGCTCGCGCTGGCGCTGCTGCCGGGGATGACCGCCCGGGGGCGCGGGGACCTGGTGGCGGTCGGCTCGGTGGCGGCGCGGCTCGGGCCCCCGCACGAAGGCGCCTACGCCGCGTCCAAGGCGGCGCTGACGGCGTTCTGGGAGAGCATGGCGGTCGACCTGGACGGGACGGGCGTGCACGCCCACGTCGTCCAGCCCGCGATCATCGACACCGAGTTGTTCTCGCGGCCGGGGGACGAGCCGCCGCTGAGCGACCTGTCCGACGCGCTGCCGCCCGAGGACGTCGCCGCCGCCGTCCTGGAGGTCCTGGAGACGGGCCGGTTCGAGCGGTACGTCCCGGCCTGGTTCGAGGAGATGGCCTCGGGCAAGGCCGCCGACGTCGAGGCGTTCGTCGCGGGCGTCAAGGAGTGGGCGCGGAAGCGGAGGATTGCCCGGTCCGGGGACGCTGGGTAAGGTGAGGGCCCGACCGTGACCCACGTCACATCGATGGCCCCGGAGGTGCGGATGACGGTGCTGGAGGGGCTGCGGGTGGCGGACGTGACGGTGCGGTTCGGCCCGCTGACCGCCGTGGACGGCGCCGGGCTCCTCGCCCCGCCCGGCGCGGTGACCGGCCTGGTCGGGCCGCGCGGCGCGGGCAAGACCACCCTGTGCGACGTCATCGCCGGCGTGCGCCGCCCGGCGGAGGGGACCGTCCACCTCGACGGCGAGGACCTCACCGGCACCGCCGCGCGGGCGCGGGCCCGGCACGGGATCGCCCGCGCGTTCCAGCGGCCCGCGCGCCCGAGGGCGTGGCCGTTCCCCGGTCCGACCCTGCGGGAGAGCGTGCGGGCGGCGGCCGAGCGGTCCGCGCGGGACCGGTTCGGGCGCGACCGCCTCGGCCGGGACCGGCGCCGCCGCCCCGACGCGGCGGGGCGCGCCGAGGAGGCCCTCGCCCGCGCCGGCGTCGCCGAGTTCGCCGGCTGGCGCGCCGCCGAGACGCCGCCGGAGGTCGCCGCGCTGGCGGGGCTCGCCCGCGCGCTGGCGTCCGAGCCGTCGGTCCTGCTGCTGGACGAGCCGTGGACGGCCCTGCCCGAGCGCCGCTCGCGGGCGCTGGAGGTGCTGCTGCGCGACCTCGCCGCCGAGGGCCTCGCGGTACTGGTCGCCTGCGACGGGCTGGAGCCGGCGATGGGGGTCTGCGACGTCCTGCACGTCCTGGACGCCGGGAGGGTGGTCGCGGCTGGCCCGCCCGTGGAGGTCCGCGCGGAGGTCGGCGCGACCGCCGCGCCCCGCGTGTCCCGCCGGGGATAATGGGCCGAACTCCCGCCCCCCGACCGGCACCGGAGGGACCACCCATGGGCACCGCAGGCCGCTCCGTGCGCGACTCCCTCCTGGACGCCGCCGCCGAGCTGCTCGTCGAGCGCGGGTACCGGGGCGTCCGGATGCGCGACGTCGCCGCCGCCGCGAATGTCAGCCGCCAGACCGTCTACAACGAGTTCGGCGACAAGTGGGGCCTCGCGCGCGCCGTCGTGGTCCGCGACAACGACCGCTACCTCGACGGGATCGACCGGGTGCTGTCCGAGCACGCCGACCTGTACTCGGCCGTCACGGCGGCGGTGCTGTTCACGCTGGAGGTGTCGGCCGACGACCAGCTCAAGAAGGCGGTGCTGACCGGCGCGGGCGGCGACGAGCTGCTCCCGCTGCTGACCACCCGCGCCGAGCCGGTGCTGTTCACCGCCAGCGCCCGGATCGCCGAGCACGCGCTCGCGCAGTGGCCGGGCCTGGACCGCACCGCGCTCACCGAGATCACCGACGCGGCCGTCCGGCTGACGGCCAGCCACATCATGCTGCCCTCCGTCCCGCCGGACGAGGTCGCCCACCTCATCGCCCGGATGGTGACGCGCTACGTCGGCGCCCCGGTCACCGGCGCGGACCCCGCGCTGGCGGGCTGACCCCCGCCTCTTCCGTCTTCGTTAACCGGACGTTAGATCTCCGGCGGACCCCCTGGACCGGGCCCGCCCGGCGGGCGAGCCTCCTTGCACAGACCCGGCAGACCGGCAGCAGGAGGTTCCCGTGACGGCTCCCCCACCCACCGCGCGTCCCGCCCGCGTCCCGTGGAAGGCGGTGATCGGCGGCTCCGTCGGCAACATGGTCGAGTGGTACGACTGGTTCGTCTACGCGAGCTTCGCCACCTACTTCGCCTCGGCGTTCTTCCCCAAAGGCAACGAGACCGCGCAACTGCTGAACACCGCCGGGATCTTCGCGGTCGGGTTCTTCATGCGCCCGGTCGGCGGCTGGCTGCTCGGCCGGTTCGCCGACCGGCGCGGGCGCAAGGCCGCACTCACCCTGACCGTCACGCTGATGTCGGGCAGCGCGCTGCTCATCGCGGTCGCGCCGACCTACGGGTCGGTGGGGTACCTCGGCGCGTTCGTCCTGCTGGTGGCGCGGCTGCTGCAGGGCCTGTCGGTCGGCGGCGAGTACGCGGCCAGCGCCACCTACCTCACCGAGGCGACGCCGCCGGGACGGCGCGGGTTCGCCTCCAGCTTCCAGTACGTGTCGATGACGGCGGGGCAGCTCGTGGGGCTCGGGCTCCTGATCGTCCTGCAGCACGCGATGACCGAGGAGGCGCTGAAGTCCTACGGCTGGCGGATCCCCTTCGCCGTCGGCGCGGTCGCCGCCGCCGTGATCCTCTACCTGCGGCGGAGCCTGCTGGAGACCGAGGCGTTCGACGAGCAGGAGCGGGCGCCGGAGGAGGCCGGCGCCGGGCGCGGCACGCTGCGGGAGCTGGCCGCCCACCGGCGGGAGGCGGCGCTGGTGGTCGCGCTGACGATGGGCGGGACGCTCGCGTACTACACCTACACGACCTACCTGACCAAGTACCTGTCCAACACCGCCGGGCTGGAGAAGAGCACGGCGTCGCTGGTGAGCTTCTGCGCGCTGTTCGCGTTCATGTGGCTGCAGCCGCTCGCCGGGGCGCTGTCGGACCGGATCGGCCGCCGCCCGCTGCTGATCGGCTTCGGGATCGGCGGGACGCTCGGCACCGTCCCGCTGATGACCGCGCTGTCGCGGGTGGACGGCTTCGGCGGGGCGCTCGCGCTGTCGCTCGTCGGCCTGGTCATCGTCACCGGGTACACCTCGATCAACGCGGTCGTGAAGGCGGAGATGTTCCCCACCCACGTCCGGGCGCTGGGCGTGGCGCTGCCGTACGCGGTCGCGAACGCGCTGTTCGGCGGGACCGCGGAGTACGTCGCGCTGTGGTTCAAGAAGGCGGGCGCCGAGTCGGGCTTCTACTGGTACGTGGCGGGCTGCGCGGCGGTGTCGCTGGTCGTGTACGTGTGCATGCGCGAGACCCGGGACGCGGCGCTGTCGCGGCGCGAGAGCGCGCCCGGCGACGTCCCGGCGCACGCCTAACCTTGTCGGCATGCGGGTACTCCTGGTCGAGGACGACGACCGGCTCGCGTCCGCGCTGACCACCGCCCTGACCTGGCACGGCCACACCGTCGAGCGCGCCGCGCTCGCCGTCGACGCCCTCCGGCTGGCGGGCGGGGCCGACTTCGTGCTCCTGGACCTCGGCCTGCCCGACATGGACGGCATGGACGCGCTGCGCCGCGTCCGCCGGGTGTCCGCCGTCCCGATCATCGTGGTGACGGCCCGGACGCGGGAGCGGGACGTGCTGCGCGGGCTGCGCTCGGGCGCCGACGACTACCTGGTCAAGCCGTTTCGGACGGCGGAGCTGATGGCGCGGATGGAGGCGGTCGTCCGGCGCGGCACGCGGCCGCTGCCGGTGCCGCCGCCGCTCGTGGCGGTGGGGGACGTCCGGATCGACCTGGCGCGGCGGCGGGTGGCCGTCGCGGGCCGCCCGGTTCCGCTGACCCGCCGCGAGTTCGACCTGCTGGCGCTGCTCGCGCGGGAGCCGGGCGTCGTGCGGGGGCGGGAGGAGATCCTGGACGCCATCTGGGGCGACCCGCTGCTGTCGGCGTCCCGGTCGCTGGACGTGCACGTGGCGGGGCTGCGCTCCAAGACGGGCCGTCCGTGGCTGGTGGTGACGCTGCGCGGCACCGGCTACCGGCTAGGGACCGCGCCGTGAGCGGGGCCGTGAGCGGGGCCGTGAGGGGCGCCGCGCCGTGAGGCCGCGGCTCGTCGCGACGTTCACGGTGCTGATCGTCCTGGTGGTCACGGCGCTGGCGGTGCCGCTCGGCCTGGCCTACGCCGCGCACCGCGCGAACCGGCTGCTGCTCGACCGCCGCGCGGACGCGACCCGGTTCGCCGAGCTGGCCGACCGGGCCGCGCGGGAGGGCGACCGGAGCGCGCTCGTCCCCGAGGTGACCCGCTACGCCGCGCTGTACGGGGCGGCCGTGCGGATCCGCGACCGGGACGGGACGCTGCTCGCCGAGGCGGGCCGCATGGACGTCGACGACACCGCCGCGACCCGCACCGCGCTGTCGGGGCGCACCACCGAGGACCTGCCCGCGCTCGGCCCGTTCGGCCCCCGCGCGGTGCTGATCGCCGAGCCCGCCGGGCGGGACGCGCAGCTGTCGGGCGCGGTGCTGCTGCTCGCGCCGACCGAGCGGGCCCGCCGCGACATCGCGCTGGTGTGGGCGGCGCTGGCGCTGGGCGCGCTCGCGGTGCTCGGCTGCTCGACCCTCGCGGCGCGGTCCCTGGCCCGGTGGATCCTGCGGCCGGTCACCGACCTCGACCGCACCGCGGGCGAGATCGCCGGAGGACGGCTGGACGCCCGCGTCGATCCCGGCGTCGGCCCGGCCGAGCTGCGCCGCCTCACCTCCCGGTTCAACGCGATGGCGGACGCGGTGTCGGCCGCGATGGAGCGCCAGCGCGTCTTCGTCGCCGACGCCTCGCACGAGCTGCGCACCCCGCTGGCCGTGCTGTCGCTGCGGCTGGAGAACCTCCTGCCGCACCTGGACGCCGCCGGGACCCCCGAGCACGAGGAGGCGATGGCCGAGATCGACCGGCTCGCCGCGCTCGTGGAGGCGATGCTCGCGCTCGCGCGGGTCGAGTCCGGCGCGGCGGCCCGCGAGGTCGACGCGGCCGCCGAGCTGCGCCCCCGGCTCGCCGGGTGGCGGGAGGTGTTCGCGGCCCAGGGCCTCACCCTCGCCGTGGAGCTGCCGGAGTCCTGCCCCGCCCACGCCGTGCCGGACGCGGTCGCCCGCGTCGCCGACACCGCCCTGGACAACGCGCACAAGTTCGTCCCCCCGGGCGGGACGGTCACGGTGACCCTGGAGGAGGCGCCGGAGGGGGCCGTCCTGCGCGTCGCCGACGACGGGCCCGGCCTCGGCGGCGCCGAGCGCGCGGACGCCGCGTCCCGCTTCTGGCGCTCCCCCGACCACGCCAACGTCCCGGGCAGCGGCCTCGGCCTCGCGATCGCCGCCGAGCTGGCCAAAGCGAGCGGGGGGACGCTGCGCCTGCTGCCGGGCAGCCCCTCCGGCCTGGTCGTCGAGCTGCGCCTTCCCGGCCCGGCGGGCCCTCAGCCGTAGGTGGAGCGGTAGTAGCGGGCCGCGCCCGGATGCAGCGGGACGGCGCCGGTGCCGATCGCGTAGCGCCGGTCGAGGCGCCCGCCGGGCGCGTCGGGGGCCTCCAGCCGGTCCCGGCTCGCGAACAGGATCCGCGTCGCGGTGAACGCGACGTCGCCCGGCAGGGACGCGCCGCACACCAGGTAGCTCGGCGTGCCGACGGTCGGGACGGGCCCCGCCCCGCCGTACTCCCCCGCCGGGACGGCGGCGTGCTCGTAGACCGGGCCGTACGCGCGGCGCAGCGGCGCCACCAGCCCGTCGAGGGGCAGCAGCCGGATCGGCGTCGTCCGCGCGAACGCGGCGAGCGCCGGGGTCGGCACCCCGCCCGACCAGAAGAACGCCGCGACGCGGCCCGCGCGCAGCGCCCGCGCCGAGGCGTCCAGGCCGAGCGTGGAGACGACCGCCGGACGGCGCAGCCGCGCCGCGTCCAGGACCCGCCCGGCGCTCACCGCCGTGCCCGACAGCGCCGCGCCGACCGACACCCGGCGCCCGGCCAGGTCGGCGGGCGAGCGGACCGGCGACCCCGCCGGAACCACCAGGTGGACGTAGTTCATGTACATGCGGGCCAGCGCCGCCACCGGGAGCCGCTCGGCCAGGACGGCGCGGTCGGCGCTGTCGGCCAGCGCGAAGCCCAGCTCGGCGCGGCCGCCGGCGAGCATCGCGAGGTTCTCCACGCTCGCGGCCGTCCGCAGCACCCGCGCGTCCAGGCCGCCGCGCCGCAGCTCGGCCGCGAACCGCTGGCCGAGCACCTCGTAGGCGCCGCCCGCCTCGCCCGTGGCCAGCCTGAGCCGCGCCCTCGGCCCGGACCGGCCTCCGCAGCCCGCCGCGGCGGCGGGGACGCCGGCGGCCAGCGCCAGGAACGCCCGGCGTCCAGGTGCGGCGCTCATCGGGCGCTCATCGGGCGCTCACCCGAACGCGGGCGGGCGCTTCTCGCGCAGCGCCGCCACGCCCTCGCGGACGTCCGGGCCGGTGAACCCGAGGAACTCCATCGCCAGCGACGCCTCGAACGTCGGCCCCGCCAGCCGCAGCCAGTTGTTCAGCGCGTGCTTGGTGAGCGACAGCGCCTCCGCCGGACCGGCGGCGAGCCTCCCGGCGATCTCCAGCGCCCGCTCGTGCACCTCGGCGTCCTCCACGCACAGCGAGACCAGGCCGATGCGCTCGGCCTCCTCGCCGGTCATGACCTCGTTGAGCAGCAGGTAGTACTTCGCCTTCGCCAGCCCGCACAGCAGCGGCCACACGATCGCCGCGTGGTCGCCCGCCGCGACGCCGAGCCGGGTGTGCCCGTCGATGATCCGCGCCGTGCGGCCGACGACGGAGATGTCGGCCAGCAGCGCCACCGCGAGCCCCGCGCCCACGGCCGGGCCCTGGACGGCGCTGACCACCGGCTTGGAGCAGTTCAGCACGTTCATCACGATGTCGCGGGCCTCGCGCATGATCCGGCGCCGCGCGGCGTGGTCGTCCATCATCCGCTCGATCATCGCGAGGTCGCCGCCCGCCGAGAACGCCGTGCCCGCGCCGCGCACGAGGACGGCGCGGACCTCGTCGTCGGCGTCGGCGTCCCGCCAGATCTCCGCCAGCTCCCGGTGCCCCGCGGCGTCGACCGCGTTGAGCCTGCCGGGCGTGCTGATCGTCACCCGGAGCACCCCCGGCGCCGCCCAGTCGATGTCGAGCCGCTCGTAGGCCCCGTACCGTCCGCTCATACCGCCCCGCCCTCCTGTGCCAGGTCTCCGAGACCCTCGAACGCCGCGCGGAGCCGCCGCACGGCCAGGCGCATGGCCTCGGCCCCGGCGTCGAAGATCTCCGGCAGCAGGAAGAACGAGTGGACGACGCCGTCGAAACGGCGCACCTCCACCGGGACGCCCTCCGCCGCCAGCCGCCGCGCGTACGCCTCCGCCTCGTCCCGCAGGATGTCGCACTCGGCGGTGATCACGGTAGCGGGCGCCGTGCCCGCCAGCCGGGGCGCGCGCAAGGGGGCCAGGCGCGGATCGGCGGGGTCGGCGCCGCCCCGGTACAGCTCCAGGAACCGCGCGAGCGTCGCGGCGTCCAGCCCGTACCCCCGGCCGTACTCGGCCCAGCTCGGGGTGTCCATCGCCGTGTCGGTCACCGGGTAGACCAGGAGCTGGTGCGCCAGCGGCACGCCCCGGTCGCGGGCCAGCAGCGCGAGCGCGGCGGCCAGGTTCCCCCCGGCGCTGTCGCCCGCGACCGCGACCGCGCCGGGCAGGGCGCCGTAGCGGCCCGGGTCGCGGGTGAGGGCCGCCAGGGCCGCCCACGCGTCCTCCACCGCCGCCGGGAACGGGTGCTCGGGGGCGAGCCGGTAGTCGACGCCGAGCACCGCGCATCCGGCGCCGGCCGCGATCTCGCGGCACGCCGCGTCCACGTTGTCGACGCCGCCCAGCACCCAGCCGCCGCCGTGCAGGTAGACCACGGCGGGCAGCGCGCCCTCGCCCTCGGGCAGCGGGCGGTAGAGGCGCACCGGAACGCGGCCGCCCGGCCCCGGCACGGTCAGGTCGCAGACGTGCGGCAGCTCCCGCGTCACCAGCGGGAACGCGGCGGCGATCGCGCGGCGCATCTCCTCGATCGGGGGCTCGTCCGGCGGGGCTCCGGCCGTCCAGGAGGCGAGCAGTTCCAGGAAGTCCTCGGCCTGCGGGTGCAGGGGCATGCGGCGGCCTCCCGGGTCAGCGCGCGGCGGCGGCGACCAGCGCCTCGAACAGGCGCCGGTCGTCGCCCTCCTCGGGGTGCCACTGGACGCCGAGCCCGAACCGGTGCCCCTGAAGCTCGACGGCCTCGACGACCTGGTCCTCGGCCCACGCGACAGCGGACAGGCCCTTGCCGAGGCGGCTCACCGCCTGGTGGTGGTAGGTCGGCACGTCGGACTCCTCGCCGAGGATCCCGCCGATCGTGCTGCCCGCGCTGAACTGCACCCGGTGCGAGCCGACGATGCCGGTCTCCGGGGCGTGGCCCTTGTGGCCGACCGCCTCCGGCAGGTGCTGGACGAGCGCCCCGCCCCGCGCGACGTTCAGCACGTGCATGCCCCGGCAGATCGCCAGGAACGGCAGGTCGGCGTCCACCGCCGCGCGGACGAGCGCCAGCTCGTAGCGGTCCCGCTGGGGCTGCGGCGGGCCGGTCTCGGCGTGCCGGTCCGCGCCGTACAGGTCGGGGTCGACGTCGCCGCCGCCCGCCAGGACGATGCCGTCCAGCCGGGAGACCAGGGCGCCGAGGCCGCGCAGCGTCGCGGCCGGGGGGAGCAGGACGGCGACGCCGCCCGCGCGCTCGACCGAGCGCGGGTAGGACACCGGCAGGAGCGCGGCCTCGCGCACCCACACGCCCCAGCGGGCCGGTTCCTGGTAGGTGGTGACGCCGATGAGGGGCAGCCCGCCGGCGCTCGGTGCCGTCGGTGCCCCCCGGATCGCCTCTGACATGCGTGGTTCCCCTCTCCACGGCTCTGGCCGCGCTCCGGTCACGATATGTGGTGAGTTGCCACCTTTGCGACGTCATCATCGCGCACCACCGGGCCTCCCCCGGGCCGGGCCGCCCCGCCCCGCGGTGGCCCTCCGCAGCGAACAGATCACGCCGCCTTTCCTCCACCGGGGTGGAGATTACTCTCCCGCCGCCGCCCGGTCCGTTCCCAGGCGCCGCGCGGCGCCGCGGCGGGAAATTCCGCGGGCCGCCACGTCATCAATTCGCCGGTACTACATAACCGACCAATCACTCTCTTTCAGTACTGATCGGTATTCGTCCTCTTTGCCAGAAATGTTGGTACCAATACCGCCCGATACGCGACTACGCTCCGTCATACCAGCCCGGAGTTGGCGTGAACCGCTTGAGGACCGGCGGATCCGGGTGCGAGAATCTCACCGAGCCGGGCACCCGACGCCGCGCGCGGGGCGGAACCGGCCCCCGATGACCCAAGAGGGCGAGCCTGACATGTCATTGGATCCCCGCATTCTCAAAGAGAGCTTCAGCCGTCTGGAAAACGAGCCGGGAAAGGCGGCGGGCTATTTCTACGGCCGCCTGTTCGCCGAGAATCCGCGGCTGCGGGCCCTGTTCCCGCCCGCGATGGGCGCCCAGTGCGACCGTCTCTTCCATGCGCTCGGCCGGATCGCCTGGAGCCAGGACAGCCCCGACGAGCTGAGCGCCTACCTGGCCCGGCTCGGCCGCGACCACCGCCGGTTCGGGGTGCTGCCCGAGCACTACCCCGCCGTCGGCGCCGCGCTGATCGCCACCCTGCGGACGTTCGCCGCCGAGGTCTGGAGCGCCGAGGCGGAGGCGGCCTGGAGCGCCGCCTACCGGTCCGCGTGCGACACCATGATCGCCGCCGCCGAGCGGGACGCCGCGACCGCGCCGCCCTGGTGGGTCGCCGAGGTCGTCGAGCACGACCGCCGCGCGGCCGACCTCGCCGTCCTCACCCTGCGGCCGGACGCGTCGCTGCCCTACACCGCCGGCCAGTACGTCCCCGTGCAGACCGCGCGCTGGCCCCGGGTCTGGCGGCCCTACTCCATCGCCAACGCCCCGCGCCCGGACGGGCTGCTGAGCCTGCACGTCCGCGCGCTGCCCGCCGGGTGGGTGAGCGGCGCCCTCGTCCGGCACACCCGGCCCGGCGACACCGTCCTGCTCGGCCCGGCCATGGGCACGATGACGCTCGACCCCGACTCGGACCGCGACCTGCTGCTCGTCGCGGGCGGCACCGGCCTCGCGCCCGCCAAGGCCCTCGTCGAACAGCTCGCCGCCTCGGGGCACCGGCGCGACGTCCACCTGCTGATGGGCGCCCGCACCGCGCGCGACCTGTACGACCTGGCCGACCTGCGCCGGCTGGAGTCGGAGCACCCGTGGCTGAAGGTCGTGCCCGTCCTGTCGGACGCCCCGGACGGCGAGCGCGACGGGGACGTCCCGCACCGGCCCCACGGCCCGCTGCCCGACGTCCTGGAACGGCTCGGCGGCTGGGACGGCCACGACGCCTACGTCGCCGGGCCCGCCCCGATGGTGCGGCGGACGGTGACGGCGTTACAGCGGCTGGGCCTGCCGCTGACCCGCGTCCACCACGACCTTCTCCGGGCCGAGGAGATCCCCTCCCCCGACGGGCCGCGACCGCGCGTCCAGCCGCCCGGTCAGGCCGGGTCGGCCGGGTCGGCCGGGTCGGCCGGGTCCGCCGTGTCGACTGTGTCGACTGGGTCGGGCGGGACGGGCGTGGCCCGCCAGCGGCACGGCGGCTGACCGTCCGCCGCCGCACCGGCCGCCCGGGCGCCGTCCACGGTGTCCACCCGCCCCTGCGCCTCCAGCATGACCAGGTGCGCGAGCGTCTCCAGCATCGCCGCGCGGCGCATGAACGGCTGGATGTCGGCCCACGGCCGCGACCAGGTGAGCCGCCGGGCGAGGTCCCAGGCCGTCGCGCCGTCCGCGCCCGCGCGGATCACCTCCAGCGCGATCTCGTCAAGCCGCGCCGTGTGGTGCTCGGCGAGCGCCCCGACCCGGTCGGCGAGGCCCGCGAACCGGTACTCGTGCCCCGGCAGGACCTCCTCGGCGTCCAGGCCGCGCACCTTGTCGAGCGAGTCGTAGAAGTCGGCGAGCGGGTTGTGCCGCTGCTGCGGGTGCACGCCGATCGCCGGGGTGATGCGGGGCAGCACGTGGTCGCCCGACAGCAGCAGCCGCCGGTCGGGCTCGAAGAAGCACACGTGCCCGGGCGAGTGCCCCGGCGTCCACACCGTCCGCAGGTTCCAGCCCGCGATGGGGACCTGCTCCCCGTCCTCCAGCAGCAGTTCCGGGTCGGTGTGCCGGACGAGCGGCAGGATCGCCCGGGACGCCTCGGCGAGCGGACCCGCCTCCTCGTCCGGCACGCCGTGCAGCGCCATCTGCCGCCGCATCGCCGCGATCAGCCCGTCGAAGTCGCGGTACCGGTCGCGCAGCAGGCCCGCGTCCGCCGGGTGCAGCGCCACCCAGGCGCCCGACGCCTCGCGCACCCGTCCGGCCAGCCCGTAGTGGTCGGGATGCAGGTGCGTGACCAGCACGGCCTTGACGTCGCCGACCTCGTACCCGGCGATGCCGAGCCCGGCGCGCAGCGCGTCCCACGCCTCGGGGGTGTCCCAGCCCGCGTCCACGAGCGCGATGCCGTCCGGCACCTCCAGCCCGTACACCAGTACGTACCGGAGCGGGTTGTCCGGCAGCGGAACCGGGATCGACCACAGCCCCGGGCGCACCTGTTCCACCGGCGGGAGCACGCGCTCCTGCCACGCCTGGTGCTGCAAGATGCCGGTGATCTTCATCGGTTCTCCGGGGACGGAAGCACGGTCGGCACAGCTGTCTATCACGTCGCCGCGCCCGCTCCGTCGCCAGCCCGCTCCGTCGCCAACCCGCTCCGTCACCGGGCCGCACGGTCACCGGCCCGCGCGGGTCACCAGCCCGCGCGCTCCCGCAGGAACGCGGTCGTGCGCTCGTCCGCCGGGTAGAACGACTCGATCGCCAGCTCCGCGAGCGTCACGTCGACCGGGGTGCCGAACGTCGCGATCGTGCCGAAGAACGACAGCTCCTGCCCGTCCTTGCGGACCCGCAGCGGGACGAACACCTCGTTGCCCGCCGGCGGCGCCATCGCCTCGCCCACGTCGCCCGGGAAGCTCCGCAGCTCCCGGTACAGCCGCTCCAGCGCCGCGTCCGCCGTCAGCGCCACGTGCCGCCGCACCCGGTCGATCATGTGGGCGCGCCATTCGGCGAGGTTCAGGATGTTCTTGGCGAACCCGTCCGGGTGCATGCTGAGCCGCAGCACGTTCAGCGGCGGCTCCAGCAGCTCCGGCGGCGCGTCCTCCATGAACAGGCCCGCGGCGTCGTTGGCGTCGATCAGGTTCCAGAAGCGGTCGACCACCACCGCCGGGTAGGGCTCGTGCCCCCGCAGCACCTGCTTCAGCGCGGCGCGGACGGAGTCCATCCTCGGCTCCTCCATCGGCGTCTCGGTGAACACCGGCGCGTAGCCCGCCGAGACCAGCAGCAGGTTGCGGTCGCGCAGCGGCACGTCCAGGTGCTCGGCGAGCCGCAGCACCATCTCCCGGCTGGGCGCCGACCGCCCGGTCTCCACGAAGCTGAGGTGCCGCGTCGAGACGTCCGCCTCCGAGGCCAGTTCGAGCTGGCTCAGCCTGCGCCGCTGCCGCCACGCCCGCAGCTGGTCGCCGATCGGCCGCGTGTCGCCCAAGGTCATCGTCGTCACCGCGCCGACGCTACCCAGCGGAGGTCATCGAGGCGATGACCTCCCGGGTAATGGACACCGGCGGCCGCCTTTATGTTGTAGATCTCTAGACCTTCCGCCACTTCGGGACCCAGGAGCCGTCCTCGACCTCGTAGTCGCCGAACAGGTCGGGGGCCTCCCGGCGCATCACCTCGCCGATCCGGCCGAACAGCAGCCGGATCTCCTCCTCGGCCCCGGGCGCGGTGCGGTTCTCCAGCGTGTGGCGCAGCGTGCGGACGTTGGCCGTCCAGACCAGGCCGGTGCCGACGCCCTCGGGCGCGAACCGGCGCATGAACGAGGTCTTGTGCTTCTTCTCCTTGAACGGCACGCCCTCGTCGTCGAGCCCGAAGTGACCGGCCATCCAGCCCTGGAACTCCTCCATCTGCTCCAGCATCGCGGTCGCGCGCTTCATCAGCTCGGGGTCCTCGCGAGCCCACTCGGGGAACCAGAACGGGATGTCCTGGAGGCGGACGAACCGCAGCGACTCCTGCGAGATCGCCACGCCGGGCCGGTGCCGGACCAGCTCGTGGGTCAGCACGCGGCTCACGTTGTGCAGGACGAAGCTGAAGCTGACGTGCTCCAGCACCGAGCCGTGCAGGCTCCGGAGGATGTTCTCCAGGTACTGCCCCTGGTCGGTGCGGACCCTGACCACGTTGGGGTTGAGGCCCGGCTCCCAGGACCGGTAGCACAGCCGCCCGGCGAACTCGGCCAGGTTCTGCGGGTCGTTCAGCTCGGCGTCGAGGTCGCCCCGGTCGAGCCGCTCCAGCCAGCTCTCGCCGCCCACCTCCCGCAGGTAGCGGGCCACCTCGCCGTAGTCCAGCTCGGGCCGCGCTACGAGGAACACCTCAGGCTCGACGCTCTTCACTGTCGTATCTCCCCTTGGGTCGAGTGGTCCGCCCCATAGGAAACCACCCTGGTCCGGGGACCGGTAACCCGGCACCCCGGGCACGCGGACCAGCGCCCGAGCGGCGGCGACCTCCGCCGTCATGTGCGTCCCATGGTGACACTCATGAGGGCTATGGCGCAGACTGGGTGGGTCCGCCCAGAACGGAGAGGAATCCGATGCCGGCCGAGCTGAAGGTGCTGGGCGCGTGCCCGCTGGACTGCCCGGACGGCTGCTCGTGGGTCGTCACCGTCCGCGACGGCAAGGCCGTCCGCATCCGGGGCAACCCCGACCACCCCTACACCCGCGGCGCCCTCTGCGCGAAGGTCAACCGGTGGCTGGAACGTGCCGAGCAGCCCGACCGGCTCCTGCACCCGATGCGCCGCACGGGCCGCAAGGGCGAGGGCCGCTTCGAGCGCGTCGGCTGGGACGAGGCGCTCGACGAGATCGCCGAACGGCTGGAGGGCGTCGTCCGCGAGCACGGCGGCGAGGCCGTCTGGCCCTACTGGGGCACCGGCACACTCGGCTACCTCCAGGGCCTGGAGGGCTACTCCGGGCGGCGGTTCTTCAACGTGCTCGGCGCCTCCGCCCACGACGCGAACATCTGCTCGGCGGCGGGCGCCGCCGGCCTGGAGGCGACGATCGGGTCGCCGGGCGGCATGGACCCGCAGGACCTCGCGCACGCCCGGCTGCTGATCCTGTGGGGCACCAACCCGCTGACCAGCGGGCACCACGTGTGGGCGTTCGTCCAGGCGGCGCGGAAGGCGGGCGCGCACCTGGTCGTGATCGACCCCGTCCGGACGCGGACGGCGCGGCAGGCCGACGAGCACCTCGCCCCGCTGCCCGGCACCGACGCCGCGCTCGCGCTGGCCCTCCTGCACGTCGTCGTGGGCCTCGGCGCGCAGGACGAGGAGTTCCTGGCGCGCCGCACCCAGGGCTGGGAGGAGTTCCGGGCGCGGATCGCGGAGTTCCCGCCCGAGCGCGCCGCGGAGATCACCGGCGTCCCGGCGGACCGGATCCGCGCGCTGGGCGAGCGGCTCGCGCGGACCCGCCCCACCGCGATCCGCGCCACCCAGGGCATCCAGCGCAACGCGGGCGGCGGCTCGACGCTGCGCGTCCTCGCGTCCATCCCGGGCGTGACGGGAGACTGGGCGCGGCTCGGCGGCGGGCTGTCGTTCTCCACCTCCGGGCACGTGAAGCTGAACAAGGCGGCCCTGTACCGCGACGACCTGCGGCCGCGCCCGGTGCGGACGCTGTCGATGAGCCGCCTCGGCGAGGGCCTGCTGGACGTGCGGGACCCCCCGGTCAAGGCCCTGTTCGTGATCGCCGCGAACCCGGTCGGCAGCACCCCGCACCAGGGCCGGGTGCGGCGCGGCCTGGCCCGCGAGGACCTGTTCACGGTCGTGCTGGACCAGTTCCCCACCGACACCGTGGACTACGCCGACATCGTGCTGCCCGCGACGTCCCAGCACGAGCACACCGACCTGCACGAGGGCTACGGCCACCTCTACCTGACGTGGAACGAGCCGGCGGTCGCGCCGCCCGGCGAGTGCCTGCCGACCGCCGAGACGTTCCGGCGGCTGGCGCGGCGGATGGGACTGGAGGAGCCGAGCCTCTACGACTCCGACGAGAGCCTCGCCGAGCAGCTCCTGGACTCCGACCACCCCTGGATGGCGGGCGTCACGCTCGACCGGCTGCGCGAGGAGGGGTTCGTGCGGATGTCCGTGCCGGACCCGTTCCTGCCGTACGCCGACGGGTTCCCGACGCCGTCCGGGCGGCTGGAGTTCCGCTCCGCCCTCGCGGCCGCCGCCGGCGCCGACCCGGTCGCGGGCTACACTCCCCCGGCCGAGGTCGCGGACGCGGCGCGCGCCGCCCGCTACCCGTTCGCGCTGGTCTCGGCGGCCTCCCACGAGTCGCTGAACACCCAGTTCGCCAACAACCCCGAGCTGCGGCGGCGCCGGGGCGGCCCGTCGGTGCGACTGCACCCCGGCGACGCGGAGCGGCTCGGCCTGCGGGACGGGCAGCGCGTCCGAGTGGCCAACGACCGCGGCGCGTTCGAGGCGACCCTGGAGCTGACCGACCAGGTCAGGACGGGCGTCGCGGCGACCGCCAAGGGCCACTGGCCCAAGCTCTCCGGCGGTGCGAACGCCAACGCCGTCGTGGACGAACGCGACACCGACCTCGGCGGCGGCCCCGTCTTCCACGACACCCGCGTGGAGATCACCGCGATCCCCGATGACCAAGAGGACGAGCGCTGAGCGCAGGCGCGGCCACGCACGTCGCAGTGGACAAGCGCAACGGCGCTCAGGAAGCGCCCCGCCAGTCGTCGTCCTCAAGGATGGAATGGACTACCGAATCCCGCCACGCCCCCCGCACCCGAAGATGCCCCCGGATCCGGCCCTCCTCCACCATGCCGAGCTTGGCCATCAACCGCGCGGCCGCGACGTTGTCGGGGCCGCGGGCCCCCCACAGCCGGTGCAGCCCGAGGTCCTCGAACCCGAGCCGGAACAGCAGCCGCCCCGTCTCGGCGGCCAGCCCCGCACCCCACCGGTCAGGGCGCGAGGCGAACCCGAGCTGGGCGCTCGACTGCCCCGGGTGCTGGACGTCCACGGCCAGCCGCGCGACGCCGATCACCTCCCCGGACGCCGCGTCCGCCACCGCGAGCGAGTACTCGACCCGCGGCTCATGCCCGGCCGCGTCGATCAGGTGGGAGAGCGTCGCGGCGACCCGGTCGCGGCTCCGCGGCTCGAACGACAGGTGCTCGACGACATGCGGGTCGCCGTACACCTTCGACACGGCATCGAGATCATCCGCGGTGAACTCCCGCAGCGCCACACCGGCGCCCGTCATCGAAACGGGGTACATGGGCAGGAGGCTAGCGCCCGCCGTGACGCGGCGACAGAGGGCCGGCGCGCGGCCACGCCGGCGCCCTCGCCAACGAGCACGACACCCGCCCTGGAGGCGGTGAGTTGATCCTCTGGTGAGCGGCCGACCGGTACGGTTTGGCGCGGAGGAGAAGTCATGACGTATCAGGCCATGCTCGACCGTGCCCGCAAGTTCGAGCGGCAGGGGCGCGCCGGGGAGGCCGCGGCGGCCTACGCGGACGCGGCGAAGGCGATGGAGGCGCGCGGCGACTGGACGTCCGCCGTCGCGGTGCGGGCCCGGCAGGCCCGCGCGCTCGCGGCGGCCGGGCGGACCGGGGAGGCGCAGCGGATCCTCGACGCCGTCGAGCGGGCCGCCGCGTCGATGACCGGTGAGGTCCGCGCGGTGCTGGACGCGCAGGCCGCGCACGTGCTGGCCGCCGCGGGGCGGACCAGCGAGGCGGCGCGGCGGGCCTGGGCCGCGATGACCGGCTTCGGGTCGCTCCAGGACCACCGGCGGGCGGACGCGGCGGGCGTCCACGCGGCGCGGCTCATCGTGCGGGACGCGGGCCCGCGCAAGGCGCTGCTACCCCTGCGCGAGCTGCTGGCGCAGATGCCGCCGGGTGGGGACGGGCACCGGCGGGTGGCCGAGCTGCTCGCGGACGCCGAGCGGCGTCCCGACCGCGACCACGACATCCTCGTCACCGACCCCGACGGCGCCCCCTGGGGGCGGCTCGCCGCCGCACTGGCCGTCGGCGCGCACCTCGCGGTCGGCAACGGCGTCGCGTGGAACGCTCTCACCGACGACGGGAACGACCGGGAGCTGCTGGAGCGGGACTGGGGCATCACCGACACGGCGAGCTGGCGCGAGCAGATGGACAGGCTGCTCGACGCGAACAACAGCGACCCGGCGATCCAGATGGTGCTCGACCGGCGGGGCCGGGGCACCGACGAGCGGACGTGGCGGTCGGCGATCGCCGCCTGGTGCGAGGAGCGCGACATCGGGCGGGAGACCGTCCGCGAGGTCGTCGAGCTGTCCGGGACGATCCTGCGGTATGAGTCCCGGTTCCGCGCCGACGGCCTGCTCCCTCCGGGCGGCCTGGTCGAGAGCGTGTACGGCTACGACTTCGGCCGCGCGGTGAACATGGCGCGCTGGGGCCTGAACAGCGGGTACTGCGACGCGGAGGAGGCCGAGAAGTGCGTGCTGACGGCCGGCCACCGCGCCCACCAGGTGTACCCGTCGTGGGAGTCGTTCTCCGCCGGGTACGTCCTCGGCCGGATGCTGCGCTTCGACGACGGCGAGTTCGGCGAGTGGTACGAGCGGTCGCTCACCGGCCACCGGGTGCTCGCGGAGGACCCGTCCAGCCCCTGGCGGCGCATGTCCTGGGGGTAGGGCCGCCAGGGGGCGGGGTCACAGCGCGTCGATCTCCTCGATGATCGCCTGGCGGGCGGCGGCGTCCAGGGACGAGGCCGTGACCGCGTTGCGGGCGAGGGCGGCCAGCGCCGCGCGGTCGAGCCCGAACACCTCGGCCGCCGCCCGGTACTCGCCGGTGAGCGTGGTGTCGAACATGGGCGGGTCGTCGCTGTTGAGCGTGACGAACAGGCCCGCCTCCAGCAGGCGCGGCAGCGGGTGCTCCGCGAGGGAGGCGACCTGGCCGGTGCACACGTTGGAGGTCGGGCACACCTCCAGCGGGATCTGCGTCTCGCGCAGGTGGGCGACCAGGCGCGGGTCGTCCAGGCAGCTGATGCCGTGCCCGATCCGCTCGGCGCGCAGCCCCTCGATGTTCTCCCAGATCATCTCGGGCCCGCTCATCTCGCCGCCGTGCGGGAGGCTGCGCAGCCCGGCGGCACGGGCCGCCGCGAACGCCTCGCGGTAGGTGTCGCGGTGCGGCGGGCGGCACTGCTCGATGCCCGCGAGCCCGAACCCGACCAGCGCCTCCGGCGGATGCGTGAGCGCGTGGTCGAGCGTGCGGCGCGCCGCCTCGGCGCCGAACTCGGTGGGGATGTCGAAGATGTAGGCGACGCGGACGCCGTGCGCCTCCCGCGCCTCCCGCACGGCGCGGTCGAGCGCCTCGGTGATCGCGGGCATCGGCATCCCCGCGCGCTGGTGGGTGTAGGGGGTGACGGTCAGCTCGACGTAGCGGACGTTCTGCGCCGCGAGGTCGCGGGCCGTGCCGAGCACGAGCGTCGCGACGTCCTCGGGCGTCCGGACCAGGCTCGACACCGACTCGTACACCTCGGCGAAGTGCGGGAAGTCGCGGAACCGGTAGAAGGAGCGCAGCTCGCGCTCGTCCAGCGGGACGGGGCCGTCCGGGTGGCGGCGGGCCAGCTCCAGGACGGTCGGGACGGAGGCCGAGCCCACGAGGTGGACGTGCAGCTCGACCTTCGGGAGGGCGTCGATGAACGCCTCGATGGAGGTGTTTTCGGTGAGCACGCCGCGAAACTAACAGCCGCCGGGCCGTGGCCGACAGGAGAAACCGCGGAACCTCACACCAGATTGTCAAGAACGGACGGGACGGTCGCCGCGGGTGCCAGGATGGGAGCGTGAGGGCTTCCCGGTTGATCTCGCTCGTCCTGCTCCTGCAGTCGCGGGAGACGATGACGGCGGCCGAGCTGGCGCGCGAGCTGGAGGTGTCGGAGCGGACCGTCTACCGGGACGTGGAGGCGCTGTCGGCGGCGGGCGTCCCGGTGTACGCCGACCAGGGCCGCCACGGCGGCTACCGGCTGGTCGGCGGGTACCGGACGCGGCTGACCGGGCTCTCCCGGGAGGAGGCGGAGGCGCTGTTCCTGTCGGGGCTGCCGGGTCCGGCCGGGGAGATGGGCCTCGGCGGCGCGGTCGCCTCGGCGGGGCTGAAGGTGCTCGCGGCGCTCCCCGCGTCGCTGCGGGACGCGCCGGCCCGGGCCGCGCAGCGGTTCCACCTGGACGCGCCGGGCTGGTTCCAGGAGGCCGGGCCGCCGCCGCTGCTGCGCGAGCTGGCGCGGGCGGTGTGGGAGGACGAGGTCGTCGAGCTGCGCTACCGCAAGGACCGGGAGGTCGTCCGGACGGTCGAGCCGTACGGGCTCGTGCTGAAGAACGGCATCTGGTACCTGGTCGCGCGGGTGGACGGCAGGCCGCGCACCTACCGGGCGGAACGGGTCACGGCGGTCCGGCCCACCGGCGACCGGTTCGAGCGCGACGAGTCGTTCGACCTGGCCGCGCACTGGCGGGAGCAGGCGGCGGCGTTCGTGCGCTCGATGCTCGGCGGCGAGGTCACGGTGCGGCTCAGCCCGGCCGGGATGCGGGGGCTGCGGTGGGCCGTCGAGCAGTACGCGGCGGAGCGGGCGGCGGAGGCGGCGGGACCGCCCGACGAGCGGGGATGGGTCGTGACCACCCTGCCCGTCGAGTCGGTGGCCGTCGCGTTCTCGGAGCTGCTGCGGCTCGGGCCCGAGGTGGAGGTCCTGGAGCCGCCGGAGCTGCGCGCCCGGATGGCCGGCGCCGCCGCCCGCCTCGCCGCGCTCTACGGCTGAGGCGCCCCCGCGCCGGCCGTCACCGGTACCCGGTGACGTCGGCGGGCAGGTCCCGCTCCACGACCTCGGTGATGTAGCGCCAGGCGTCGGGTCGGCTGCCGTCGGTGTCGGTGAACCCGTACTCCTTGGCCAGGCCGCCGCTGGACTGCGACGTCCCGTTCCAGCGGGCCCGCTCGGGGTCGGCGGCGACGGCCGCGACGGCGCGTCCGACGAGGGCGGGCGTCTCGGAGATCGCGAAGTGCGGCACCTTCTCGACCGCGTCGCGCCAGGTCTCCTCGGTGACGCCGTAGTTGTCGAGCATCCCCTCCGACCGCAGCCAGCCCGGCGTCAGCGAGAGCGCCGTCGCCCCGTACGGGGCGATCTCCACCGACTGGGCGAGCGCCATCCGGATGACGGCGCTCTTGGCGAGGTCGTAGAAGAACCCGACCTCCTTGCGGTACTTCGCGTTGTACTCGGCGGTCCCGTCGGTCACCTCGACGACGAGCCCGCCGGGCTCGCGGATCAGCAGGGGCAGCGCGTGGTGGCTGGTGATGGCGTGGGTGTGGATGGAGAGCCGGAGCATGCGCAGGCCGTCCTCCAGCGACTGCTCCCACAGCGGCTTGCCGAACTCGAAGAGCCCGTCGCCGCCCCAGATGTCGTTGACCAGGACGTCCAGCCGCCCCTGCTCGGCGTCCACGCGCCGGACCAGCGCGGCGACCTGGTCGGGGTCGAGATGGTCGGCCGGGGCGGCGATTCCCTCGCCGCCCGCGGCCGTCACCAGCTCCGCCGTCTCCTCGATGGTCTCGGGACGGTTCATCTCCGACCGGCGCTCCCGGGTGGAGCGTCCGGTGCAGTACACGGTCGCCCCGGCGGCGCCCAGCTGCACGGCGATGCCGCGCCCCGCGCCCCGCGTGGCCCCCGCGACCAGTGCGATCTTTCCAGTCAGTGCACGGTTCATGAAGACCAGGCTGGCACCGAAACCTGACAGGTTACGTCAGGGTTTCTCGTGGCCCCGCCCGTCTCCGGGGGGAATTTCGGTCAAGTGAAGATGCTGACGCCACCGGGGCCGACCAGCAGGCCGACGACGATGAGGACGGCGCCCCAGATGAGGTCGCGCCGCGCGAGGATCACATAGATGCCCGCGATGACCAGGATCACCGCGATGAGCCACAGGATTGTCATCATGCTGAGGGGGATCCCCTCTACAAACCCGGCAAAACACTCGCACCTGTTTCGGTCATCCGAAACATGGATTTGGTACGGAGGGGGGACGCCTCCCCCCTCCGTGGGGGATAACAGCGGTCAAACACGTGTCACGGAAACGTGGCACTCTTGCCGTCACAGAGTCTTCCGTCCCGGGCCCCCGCACGGTAGGGACCACGGAACCATTTCCGGCCCGTTCGGCTAGTGCCTCGGGACTAGGGCCGCCGCCCGAAAGGCCCCGGGCCGCGGTGACCGCCCGGTCAGCGGCAGAGCCGCAGCACGTTGGCGACGATCCGGTGCCCGGCCCCGCCCGAGGCCGTCAGGATCGACTCGGGATGGAACTGGACGGCCCACCGGCGCCGGCGCGGGTCCTCGATCCCCATCACCACGTCGCCGGTCAGCGCCGTCACCTGGAACCCCTTCAGCCGGTCGGGCGTGGTGTGCAGGGAGTGGTAGCGGGCGCCGGTGAACTCGTCCGGCAGCCCCTCGAACAGGCCGCCGCCGGTCACCTTCACCTGTCCCGGCTTGCCGTGGGAGGGCTCGGGCAGCAGCGCCAGGTCGCCGCCCGCGTGCTCGACCATCGCCTGGAGCCCCAGGCAGACGCCGAAGACGGGGAGGTCGCGCTCGTCCAGCGCGTCCAGCAGCGCCGCGGCGCCGAAGTCCTCGGGACGGCCCGGCCCCGGCGACAGGACGACCAGGTCGGGGGCGTGCTCGTCCAGCATCCGCGCCGGGAACCCGTGCCGCAGCGTGACGACCTCCGCCCCCTCCTGCCGGAAGTAGTCGGCGAGCGTGTTGACGAAGGAGTCCTCGTAGTCGACCAGCAGGACCTTCAGGCCCTCGCCCGGCCGCTCGGCTGCCGGCTCCGCCTCCTCGACGGGGGCGGCGCCGGTCTCGGCCTGCGCCGCCGCGAGCGCCCCGAGCAGCGCGCTGGCCTTGAGGTGGGTCTCGCGCTCCTCCTCGTCGGGGTCGGAGTCGTACAGCAGCGTGGCGCCCGCCCGGACCGTCGCGACGCCGTCGCGGATCTGCGCGGTGCGCAGCGTCAGCCCCGTGTTCATCGACCCGTCGAACCCGATGAAGCCGACCGCGCCGCCGTACCAGCGGCGGGGCGACTCCTCGTGGTCCTCGATGAACTGCATCGCCCACGCCTTCGGGGCGCCGGTGACGGTCACCGCCCACATGTGGGTGAGGAACGCGTCGAGGGCGTCGAACCCGGGCCGCAGCCGCCCCTCGATGTGGTCGACGGTGTGGATCAGCCGGGAGTACAGCTCGATCTGCCGGCGGCCGAGCACCCGCACGCTCCCGGGGACGCAGATCCGCGACTTGTCGTTGCGGTCCACGTCGGTGCACATCGTCAGCTCCGACTCGTCCTTGGCGGAGGTGAGGATCGCGCGGATCTGCTCGGCGTCCTCCAGCGCGTCGCCGCCGCGCCGGATCGTCCCGGCGATCGGGCACGTCTCGACCCGGTCGCCGGTGACCCGGACGAACATCTCCGGCGAGGCGCCCACCAGGAACTCGCCGTCGCCGAGGTTGAACATGAACTCGTAGGGCGCCGGGTTGGTCTCGCGCAGCCGCTCGAAGAACACGGCGGGCGCGTCGCACCGCCCGTACATGGCGTGCCCCGGCGTCACCTCGAACAGGTCGCCGCGGACGAACCGCTCCTTCGCCTCCTCGACCATCCGCGCGTACACGCCCGGCACCGGCTGCGCGGGCAGCTCCGCCGCCGCCTCGGGCACCGGCGTCGGCTCGGTGGCGCGCGGCAGCCCGGCGGTGCTCGCGCCGCCGACCTCGAACTCATACGACAGGCGGTGCGAGGTCTCGCGCTTGCGGTCCACGACGACCATCTCGTCCGCGAGGTGCAGGACGAGGTCGCGCTGGTCGGCGGGGCGCTCCAGGCGCGTCCGCAGCGGCTCGAACTGGAGCGAGAGGTCGTAGCCGAACGCGCCGTACAGGCCGAGCCGCGGGTCGTCGCAGCGGAAGACGTCCGCGACGGCGCGCAGCGCGGTGAACACGGTCGGCTGGCGGCTGCGCTCCTCCTCGGCGAAGAACTCCTCGGTGGGCGGGACGAACACCGCGAAGACGTCCGCCTCGTCGGCCCTGACCTCGCCGGTCGCGCGCAGCGCCGGGACCAGCGCGGGCAGCACGACCCGGCCGCGCCCGTTGAGCGCGCGCACGGTGACGGTCCGGCCGCGCGCGACGATCTCCAGGCAGGGGTCGACGTAGGCCATGTGCCAGCGGCTGTAGCGGCCGGGGTACTCCATGCCCGAGCTGAGCACCCCGCCGCGCCGCTCCCCCACGGCGGTGACGAGCGCGTTGAGCACCGCCGACTTGCGCTCGGAATCGACCGGCGTGGCCGAGCGGGTCACGCCGATGCCCCCGGCCGTGACGAACTCGCTGGTCATCGGCTGCTGTGAGACGGTCTCCACCGTGGTGGCCCCTCATCGATAGGGCCCTGCACCGGCGGAGGACACACGAAACGACCGCCGGGAGGGCGGTCGCCTTGGTCTGGAACGTACACGAACCGGCGCCGCCTCAGCGGCGCCACCACCACTGGAAGGTCGCGGTTCGCATACGGCGAGATTACCACGGCGGGCGCGCCCGCGACGGCGCGTACTCCCCGGAACCCGGCCCGTGACCAGGGGGCCTACGAAGCGAGATCGGCCCGTGACCGCCCGGGGATAGGCTCACCCGGCTTCGATCATGGCCCGGACCGCGTCCCGGGACGGGCCGCGCGCTCGACCGCACGTGACGAGGAGGGCCCCTTGGCCTCGACAGAACCCGGCACGGACCGCACCCCGCCGCCGCCTCCCGCCCGCTCCGACCGCAGCCGCTGGAACTGGCTCCTCGCCGTCCCCGCCGTGGTGCCGCTGCTGACCTTCCTGTACAACGACGACGATCCCCGCCTCGGCGGCCTCCCCGCGTTCTACTGGATGCAGTTCGCGTTCATCCCCCTGGGCGTGGTCTGCACGGTCCTCGTGTACCGCATGACCCGGAAGCGGGGCTGAGCGGCGTGTCAAGCGACCACCTCACCGAGATGATCGTGTTCGGCGCGCTCTTCCTGCTGGTCAGCGGGATGGGCTTCGTCGCGGCACGGTGGCGCCGGCCCGGCGACATGGACAGCCTGGACGAGTGGGGCCTCGGCGGCCGCAGCTTCGGCGGCTGGATCACCTGGTTCCTGCTCGGCGGCGACCTCTACACCGCCTACACCTTCGTCGCCGTCCCGGCGCTGGTGTTCGGCGCGGGCGCGGCGGGCTTCTACGCCGTCCCCTACACGATCGTGATGTACCCGATCGTCTTCCTCGTGCTGATCCGGCTGTGGTCGGTGTCGCACGTCCACGGGTTCGTCACCCCCGCCGACTTCGTCCGCGCCCGGTTCGGGTCGCCGACGCTGGCCCTCGCGGTCGCGGTCACCGGCATCGTCGCGACCATGCCCTACATCGCGCTGCAGCTCGTCGGCATCGAGGCCGTGCTGAAGTCGATGGGCGTGCACGGGCACTGGCCGATCGTCATCGCGTTCGTGGTGCTGGCGGCCTACACCTACCAGTCGGGGCTGCGGGCGCCCGCGCTGATCGCCTTCGTCAAGGACGTCCTGATCTACCTGGTGGTCATCGTCGCGGTGCTGTACATCCCGACGAAGCTCGGCGGCTGGGGCGATATCTTCGACTCCGCGCAGGCGAAGTTCGCCAAGTCCCCCGCGCCGAGCGACGGGATCCTCCTGGACGGCACGAACCAGCTCAACTACGCGATGCTGGCGCTCGGGTCGGCGCTCGCGCTGTTCCTGTACCCGCACAGCGTCACGGGCGTGCTGGCGAGCCGGAACCGCGACGTGGTCAAGCGGAACATGGCGGCGCTGCCCGCCTACAGCCTGGTGCTCGGGCTGATCGCGCTGCTCGGCCTCATGGCGATCGACGCGGGCGTGAAGCCGGTCGTGACCGACGGCAAGCCCGACACCAACACGGTCGTCCCGCTGCTGTTCGACAAGATGTTCCCCGACTGGTTCGCGGGCGTGGCGTTCGCGGCCGTCGGCATCGGCGCGCTCGTCCCCGCGGCGATCATGTCGATCGCGGCGGCGAACCTGTTCACGCGCAACATCTACAAGGAGTACCTCCGCCCGGACGCGACCGAGAAGCAGGAGGCGACGGTCAGCAAGCTGGTCTCGCTCGTGGTCAAGGTCGGCGCGGTCGCCTGCATCCTGCTGCTGGACCCCGAGTTCTCGATCGACCTCCAGCTCATCGGCGGCGTCATCATCCTGCAGACGCTGCCGTCGGTGGCGCTCGGGCTCGTGACCCGCTGGTTCCACCGCGGCGCGCTGCTGGCGGGCTGGGCGGCCGGCCTGGCGGCGGGCCTGTGGATGCTGTACGGGATCCCGAACCCGGCGAAGGGCAAGGAGCACTTCGGCGGCTCGGCCTACAAGCTGAGCGACCTCGGCCTCGACACGAGGATGACGGTCTACGTCGGCATGCTGGCCCTGGCCGTCAACCTCGCCGTCGCCGTGGCCGGCACCGTGGTCTGCCGCGCGGCGCGGCTCGCCGACGGTGTGGACGCCACCCGGCCGGACGACTACCTCGCCGACGCCGGCGACCCGAAGGTCCAGCCGATCGAGCTGGCGGGCAGCACCTGATCCGCGCCTGACATGTGACCCATGTCATACAACCGAACGGCGGCCCGACGGGGTCTCCCAGGTGTGAACGCCTCACCGCGCCTCTCCTCGCGCGCCGCACCGCGCGACCCCGTCGAGCTGTCGGTCGTGATCCCGGCCCACAACGAGCTGGCGCGCCTGCCGCGCACGCTCGGCGCCGTCCGGGACCACCTCGACCGGGGCCCGGACCGCTGGGAGCTGATCGTCGTCGACGACGGCTCCACCGACGGCACCGCGCGGCAGGTCCGGGCGGCCGCCCGGCGCGACCCGCGGATCCGGCTGCTGCGCACGCCCGCCAACCGGGGCAAGGGCCACGCCGTCCGGACCGGCGTGCTCGCCTCGCGCGGGCGGCTCGTGCTGGTCACCGACGCCGACCTCGCCACCCCCGTCGAGGAGCTGGGGCGGCTGCGCGCCGCGCTCGGCCCCCGCTGCGCGGCGGCGATCGGCTCGCGGGCCCGCGTCCGCCGGCACCCGCTGCGGCTGGCGCCCGCGCGGCTCGGCCGGACGCTGATCCGGGCGCTCGCGGTGCGCGGGGTCGAGGACACCCAGTGCGGCTTCAAGCTCTTCGACGGCGCCGCGGCCCGCACCGCGTTCGCCGTGGCCCGCGTGGACGGCTGGGGCTTCGACGTCGAGATCCTCGGCCTGTTCGCCCGGCTCGGGTGGCCGGTCGCGGAGGTCCCGGTCCGGTGGACGCACCGTCCGGGGTCCAAGATCCGTCCGGTGGATTACGCGAAGGTGCTCGCCGAGGTCGTCCTGATCGGCCTGCGGCTCGGGCCGGTGCGGCTCGTCCCGCCGCCCCGGGAGCCCGCCCCCGTCAGGGAGATCCAGGACGGGCGGGTGCCGGCGTGACGGCGGACGTGGGCACCCGGCCCGGCGTGGACGGCGCGCGTTCCCGGTGGCGGCTCGGCGGGTGGCGGGCCGACCTCGCGGTCACCGCCGGGTTCCTGCTGGCCGCGGTCGCCGTCCTCGGGCGGCTGTGGATCGACCCCGGCGACCGCTACCTCGTCGACGGCGGGCAGGACCAGACCCAGTGGGAGTGGTTCTTCGCCGTCACGGCACGCGCCGTCACCCACCTCGACGACCCGTTCTTCACCACGCTCCAGAACTACCCGTCCGGCGTGAACCTGATGGGCAACACCGTCATGCTCGGGGTGTCGGTGCCGCTGACGCCGGTGACGCTGGCCTTCGGCCCCTCGGTGACGTGGGCGCTGGTGCTGACGCTCGGCCTCGGCGGGAGCGCCGCCGCGTGGTACCGGCTGTTCCAGCGGCACCTCGGGGCGTCCCGGGCCGCCGCCGCGGTGGGCGGCGGGTTCTGCGGGTTCGCGCCGCCGCTCGTCTCGCACGCCAACGCCCACCCCAACTTCGTGGTGCTGGCCGCGATCCCGTTCATGATCGGACGGCTCGTCCGGCTGGCCCGGGGCGAGGGCGGCGCCGTCCGCGAGGGCGCGCCGCTCGGGCTGCTCGCGGCGTACCAGATCTACCTGGGCGAGGAGGTGCTGCTGCTCGCCGCGGCCGGGCTCGCCCTGTTCGCGGTGGCGTACGCGGCGCTGCGCCCGGCGGCGGCGCGGGCGGCGGCCCGGCGGCTCGCGGCCGGGCTCGGCGTCGCCGCCGGGGTGTTCCTGCCGCTCACCACGTACGCGCTGGTCTGGCAGTTCTTCGGCGGGCAGAGCTACGACGGGCTGGTGCACAACCCGTCCGGCAACGACGTCACGGAGCTCACCGCGTTCGCGCGCCAGTCGCTCGCGGGGCACCAGGCGGTGCCGGGGCCGCTGGACGCGAGCCCGACCGAGCAGAACGCGTTCTTCGGCTGGCCGCTCGTGCTGCTGGTCGCGGCGCTGCTGGTCTGGCTGCGGCGCGACGCGCTCGCACGGGCCCTGGGCGTGGTGATCGGCGGCGCCGCCCTGCTGTCGCTCGGCCGCGAGGTGGTCGTGGACGGATACGAGACCGGGATCCCGGGACCGTGGCGCCTCGTGTCGCGGCTTCCGCTGTTCGAGTCGGTGATCGAGTCGCGGTTCGTCCTGGTGTGCGTCCCGGCGGTCGGGCTGCTGCTGGCGCTCGGCACCGACCGGTTCCTCGCCGCCGCCCCGGCGGGGCGGCGGGCCCGCATGCTGTGCGGCGTCGTCCTCGCCCAGGCGCTGGTGCCGATCGCGCCCAAGCCGCTGGCCGCGCACGACCGTCCGCCGGTCCCGGCGTTCTTCACCGACGGGACGTGGCGGCACCACGTCCGCCCGGGCCGGACGCTGGTCCCGGCGCCGCTGCCCGACGTCCCCGACGCGACGCCGCTGCACTGGCAGGTCGAGGCCGGGCTGGGGTTCCCCGTCCCGGAGGGCTACTTCATCGGCCCGTTCGGATCCGACCGCGAGGGCGGGTACGGCGCGCCCCGGCGGCCGACGTCCGACCTGCTGGCGAAGGCGCGCGACGAGGAGGACCCGCCGGTCGTCGGGGACGCCGACCGCGCCGCCGCCCGCGCCGACCTCGCCTACTGGAAGGCCGACGCGGTCGTGCTCGGCCCGGCGGAGCGCCACCGGGTGCTGCGCGAGGTCCTCCAGGAGCTGTTCGGGCCCGGCAGGTACGAGGGGGGCGTGTGGGTGTGGGACGTCCGTCCCCTTCTCGATGGCGCGGGGAGGTGACCCCGTCGACGAAGGCGAGTACGTGGAGTACGTGACCGGGGCGCTGCCGGGGCTGCGGCGGATCGCGCACCTGCTGTGCCACGACGCGCACCGCGCCGACGACATCGTCCAGACCACGCTGACCAGGCTCTACGTGCACTGGCGGCGCGCCCGCGCGGCCGAGGACACCGACCGGTACGTCCGCGCGATGCTCGTGCGGGTGTTCCTCAGCGAGCGGCGCCTGGCCTGGACGCGGGTCCGGCTCACGGGCGCGCCCGCCGACACGCCGGGCCGGGCGTCCGCGCCGGGGCCGGACGTGGAGACCCGGGCCGTGGTCCGCGCCGCGCTGGAGCGGGTGCCGCGCAAGCAGCGCGCCGTGCTCGTCCTGCGGTTCCTGTGCGACCTGCCGGTCGCGGAGGTCGCGGAGATCCTCGGCTGCTCGGAGGGCACCGTGAAGAGCCAGACCGCGCACGGCCTCGCCCGCCTGCGCGCCCTGATGGGCGCCCGGGACGCGGCGTTCCCCACCGGACGGGGAGAGGAGTAACACCATGGACGACCAGGACAAGGAGGCCGTGCGGCTCCTCGGCGCGCTGCGCGGCTTCGAGGCTCCCGCCGGCGGGGCCGTGGACACCGGACGCGCCGTCCGGTCGGGGCGCCGCCGGGTGCGGGCCCGCCGCGCGGCGGCCGCGGCCTCCACCGCCGCCGCGATCGCGGCGATCGCCGTCTCGGCGGCCCTCGCGCAGCGGGCGGCCGGTCCCGGACCGGAGCCCCGGCCCGTGGCGTCGGTGGAGCGGTTCGACGCGCGCCGGCACGCGTTCACGGTCGGGTCGGCGGGCGGGTTCGCCCCGCAGTCCTACCGGCCCGGACGCGACGTCCAGCGGATCACGCTGCGGGTCGAGCACCCCGGCGGCGCGCTGCGCGCGGACGGGATCGTGGAGATGTACCCGGCGGGCGGGCTGCCGCCGGGAAGCGGCGGACGCCCCCCGTCGGGACGGCGCGCGCCCGACGTGCACGGCCACCGCGCCTACTTCCTTCCCTCTCCCTTGCTGCGGCCCGGCGCGGTGGAGCTGGCGTGGGAGTGGAAGCCCGGGGCGTGGGGGTTCGTGTCCCTCAAGGGGCAGGGCGTGGACGAGGAGCGGGCCCAGCGGGTCGCCCTCAGCGTGCTCCCCGCCGCGGGCGGGTAGGCCCGGACGCGGCGGCGGGGAGCCCGCCGAGGATCAGCTCGACCAGGCCGTCCACGACGTCCGCCCTCGGCACCTCGCGGTCGTGGTCGAGCCACCAGTCCCCCGCCGTCCGCACCATGCCGACGATCGCGTGGCCCCACACGTGCGCGCGGGTCGGGTCGACCGACTCGCCCTCGGCCACCAGCATCTCGGCCAGCTCCCGGCCGACGTCCCGGATCATCGTGCTCATCGCGCCGTGCGCGGCCGAGCCCCGCGCGCCGGCCCGGTGGACGAGGAACCGGTAGAGGTTGGGGTCCGCCGAGATCGTCGCCAGGTAGGCGTCCACGGTGGCGCGGGCGCGCGAGCCGATCGGGGCGTCCCGGGAGAACTCGCCCCGCAGGACCTCGATCAGCGCGCGGGTGTGCCGCTCGGCCAGCGCCCGGTACAGCCCGCCCTTGTCGCCGAAGTGGCGGTACAGGATCGGCTTGCTGATCCCGGCCTCGGCGGCGATCGCGGCCATCGACGCGGCCGGCCCCTCCCGCCGGATGACCCGGTCGGCGGCCTCCAGCAGCGCGCGGCGGCGCTCCGGATCACGTCCCGCGCCCACCGTCATGATCTCGAACCTACCCGCCCCCCGCGCCACCGGCGGGCGGGCGAATCGAGAGGAGTACCTCTCCACCGCCGAGTGGGCACGCGACACCTGGGCGGGTCAGGAGGCGACGGACAGGACGATCTTGCCGGTGGTGCGGCCGGTCTCCCCCAGGATGTGGGCCTGGGCGGCTTGTTCGAGGGGGAAGACCGCGTCGGCGACCACGCGCAGGCGGCCGTCCTCGACCAGGGAAGTGATCTCGCGCAACCCCGCATGGTCGGGTTCGACGAGCATGAACACCGCCCGGATCCCCGCCGCTTCGGCCTCCTCGGCGGGGAAGGTGTGGTCCAGCGGCAGGATCGAGATCAGCGTGCCGCCGGGCCGCAGCGTCCGCAGGGTCCGGGCCCAGTTGGGGCCGCCGAGGGAGTCCAGGGCGACATCCACGTCGCGGACGGTCTCGGCGAAGTCCTCGGTGCGGTAGTCGAACAGCTCGTCGGCGCCCAGCGAGCGCAGCAGCTCGTGCTTGCCCGCGCTGGCGGTGCCGATGACGTAGGCGCCGCGGGCCTTGGCGATCTGCACGGCCAGGTGGCCGACGCCTCCGGCGGCGGCGTGGATCAGGACGCGCCGGCCGGGCTGGAGGTTCGCGGTGTCCACCAGGGCCTGCCAGGCGGTCAGCGCGGCCAGCGGCAGGGCGGCGGCCTGGATATGGTTCAGGCCCTTCGGACGCGGCGCGAAATGCCGGGCCGGGGCGGCGACGTACTCGGCGTAGGCACCCGCCGGGTGCGGGAAGCACGGCATCCCGTACACGTCTTCGCCCGTTCGGAAGAGGGTCACCCCCTCGCCGACCGCCTCGACCACCCCGGCGACGTCGAAGCCGAGCGTGAACGGCGGCTCGGCGCCGTCGGCGAACACACCCCGGTCGCGGGTCTTCCAGTCGGCCGGGTTCACGCCCGCCGCGTGCACCCGGACCAGGATCTCGCCCCGGCCCGGGACGGGGCGCCGCGTCTCGATGACCTTGAGGACGTCCGGTGCTCCGGCGGCGTCCTGGGAGATGGCGCGCATGGTCGAAGGGATGATGGCGTGCTTCATGATGACGTGCTCTCTTCAACGAGGGGTTCGTAGGGGTCGTGCCGGCTTCGCCTGGGCACCTCGCAAGACTGCCCCGGCGGAGACCCCCCGAGTAGTGGCCCGATGGCCAAGCAATGAAAGGATCGGGTCATGCACCGCGTTGGCGTTCTGGCCCTGGACGGCGTGGTCCCCTTCGAGCTCGGCATCCCCGCGCGGATCTTCGGCGCCGCCCGCGACGGCAGCGGCGAACGGCTCTACTCCGTGACCACGTGCAGCGTGGACGGCCTGCCCGTCCGCGCCGAAGCCGACTACCAGATCACCGTCTCCCACGACGCCTCCCTGCTGGCCGCCGTCGACACCGTCGTCATCCCGCCCTCCAACGCGCTGGGGCCGATCCGCGAGGAGGGCCGCCTGCCGGACGCATTGCGCGAGGCTCTGGCTGCCATCCGTCCCGGAACCCGGATCGTGGCGATCTGCACCGGCACCTACGTCCTGGCCGCCGCGGGGCTGCTCGACGGCCGTCCCGCCACCACCCACTGGCGCGAAGCCGACCACCTGCAGCGCATGTTCACCACCGCCCGCATCGACCCCGACGTCCTCTTCGTCGACGACGGCGAGATCCTCACCTCGGCCGGGGTCGCCGCCGGTATCGACCTGTGCCTGCACATCGTCCGCCGCGACCACGGCAGCGACACCGCCAACGAGGTCGCCCGCTCCTGCGTCGTACCGCCCTGGCGCGACGGCGGCCAGGCCCAGTACATCCGGCGTCCCGTCCCCGACCCCGCCGCCCCCGGCACCGCCCCCACCCAGGCGTGGATCATGGAACGGCTCTCCGAGCCCCTCACCCTGGCCGACATGGCGGCCCACGCCAACGTCAGCCTGCGCACCTTCACCCGCCGCTTCCGCGACGAGACCGGCACCAGCCCCGGCCAATGGCTCATCCGCCAGCGCGTCGACCTGGCCCGCCACCTGCTGGAGACCACCGACTGGCCCGTCGACCTGGTCGCCGTCCGCGCCGGCTTCGGCACCGGCGTCTCCCTGCGCCAGCACCTCCACACGGCCATCGGGGTCACACCCCAGGCATACCGCCGCACCTTCCGCCCCCACCCGCCGACGATTCGACGCGGTAGCGGCAGAGCGTCGAAGGACCGGTCACTCTCGACCTGACCCGTAAGCGTCCGCGCGAGTCGGCTCTTCGCAGAGCTTCCGAACAGGGCGAAGTAGGCCGTTGGTGACCATCCCCTGGAGACCGGGCTCGACCGCAGACCGCTTGATCGCGCGCGACGTGCCTCCACGGAGCCGACGGGCAAGCGTGGAGAGTGTCTGGACATCTGCCCCGGGGAGATCGTGCTGGGGGCACAGGCGCAGTCCCGGCTGGGAAACAGGCGACGAAGGCCGGGCGATTGAAGGCGGACGCGACGCGCAACGGCCTGCTGAGCGGGTCGCGGCCGCCAGCAACGCCATCGCCGATGCCCTGGCGGAGTGGCGATCACGAGGTGTTCCTTCCTGCCCGAGGAAAAGACTTAGTCGTCAAGAGTAGGCTAATCAACACTCTCAGTAACGAGGGAGCCGCTCCGCTTCGGGACCGTCCCGCCGGGGTGGGGTGGGAGGACGATCTCGGCCGCGTACGCTGCCGCGAAGTCCCGGCGTGGCGGACCATCGCTCCGGGTCACGCCGATCTGAGGGGCCGGTCAGTCGCGGAGCGTGCCGCTGGGCGGGTGCCCGTAGGCGGCCTTGTAGGCGGCGGCGAAACGTCCGGCGTGCAGGAAGCCCCAGCGGGTCGCGACACCGGTGACGGTCGTGGTGGCCGGATCGGCGGCCCGTAGGTCGGCGTGGGCGGCGGCGAGCCGTACCCGCCTCAGGTGTCCCATCGGCGTGGTGCCCAGGTGCGCGCGGAAGGCGTACTGCAGGGACCGGACGCTAACGCGCGCCGCGGCGGCGACGTCGGCGGTGCTGATGGGGTTCGCGGTGTTGTCCTCCATGAAGGAGATCGCGCGGCGGACGGACACGGGGCGATCGTCGCGCGGTCCCCCGGCGGCGGAGGTGAGGGCGCTGTTAGGGAACGTGGAGAGCACGGTGGCCGCCAGCAGTTGGGAGGCGGCGGAAAGCATCAGCGGCAGTTCGGTCGCCTGGGGGTCTGCCAGCAGGTCCCCCCGCACGTGCTCGATGGTGCGTGCCAGCCTCCGGCCAGCATCGGCGGAGACGGGCCGGTGATCGAGGAGCCTCACCGGCTCCTCGGCGCCGGTGACGTCCGCGAGCAGCCCGGGGTCGAGCATCGTGATGACGTAGCGCGACCGCTGGACCTCGCCCTCGTACGGCCGGTCGGGGGGCGCCAACACGACCGTGTCCCCCGGCCCGTAGACGTCCTCGGCATCACCGGCGACGCGGTTGCGGATCGTGCCCGACTGCACCGTGCACAGGCAGAGCCTGCCCAGGGGGGTGACGTCGTAGCTCATGTTGTAGTTGAGATCGAGCCGGTCCACGCTGACCGTTCCCGCGGCGTCGCGGAGGATCTGCGTCCGGGAGGACCGGGTGTCGCCCCCGATGCGCATCTTGGCGTAGGCCTGGTTGAGGAACGCCTCGGTCCGTCCGAGATCGTCGCTGTCGAAGGCGAAGGTTGGCATGAATCTCCTGCTCAGCCCGACCGGTCCGTCCCATTATGCGCGACCGGTCTGCGTTTTGTGGCCATGACCATGCGCTCGCTGCGCTGCGCGGCCGTGCGCCCCGGTGGTGAGGTCGACGCATGGACAGTGGCGCAGCATGGCCGGACACGGCAGAGCAGACCGAGCGGTCAGACGCTCCGGCATCGTCGGTCCCCGCACCGTCGCTGGTGCGTGCGGCGCGCACGCACCTCACCGGCCGCTTCGCCCGCGCGGCGGCGGGGCTGCTGTGGGAGGAGCACCAGGTCCCGCTGCCCGACATCGAGGCGGCGGAGGAGACGGTCGCGGCAGCGGAGGGCGGCCAGGCCACCGGCCCGGACCTCGCGGCGGCGCTGGTCGTCGCGCAGGCGGCTCGGCTGGACGCCGACCGGCTGGAGTACCGGGTCTGGCAGGCCGCCGAGCGGGCGGGGCTGAGCCTGGAGCAGATCGCCACAGTCCTGGAACTGCCCTCGGCGGAGGCGGCGCGGCAGCACCGGGCCTGGCTGCGCGCCCGCGCGTCCCTGCCCACCGTCCCCGACGGGCCGACCATGCGCCGCCGCGCCCCCCTCGGCCGAAAAGCCCGAGTCTGACCGTCGACGCCCGCCCTTCCCGACGGAGGGACGAACGCAACACCTCCCCCCGCCTTCAACGGCCGTCTCACCGTCCGGCGGGAGCTGCTGAGGAGCCAGTTGTTCACGCTCGTCCCCCACCATCCAAAGGGCACGCGAGCAGTCCGTGCCCAGAACCGTCCCGGTTCTGGGGACGGTCGCACCCGCTTTTCATTCGTGTTCAGACGAACAGCAATACGGGAGCGTAAGCCCGGAGCCGCGAACGGTGGCCGCCCCAACACGGACTCGACAGCCTGACCTGCGGTTCCACCCATTCGGGCGGGCCATGGGAGGCGGATGGTCTTGCTCGGGGACGGTTACTCAAGCGTGGGCGTGGTCAGAGATAGTCGCGCCAGAACGGCACGGTGGCTTGAGGCGCCCAGTCGCGGGGGTGCGCGGGTCGGGGCTCTTCGAACTCCTGGTCGATGTAGTCGAGCAGATCAGCGCCGTAGTAGATAATGTCGCCACCCCACATCGACAGGACCGGGTGGCCGAAGCCGCCGCGGCCTGCGGGCAGGAACCTGTGCCCATAGACAGGGACCATCCTTGGCACCCCGTCCAGCCACGACCGCGCCAGGTCCACGGCCGCTTCGCCGGAGACCGGCCGCTCTCCCCAGGCCGCTTCCCAGAGCCCGTGCTCGACGTCCTGGAGCAGGAGTTCGATCGGCAGATCAAGGCGCCGGCGAAGTTCATCGGGGTCGCCGTTGCGCCAGTCTGGCAGAGGTCTTTCCCACGCGTACCTTACGCCTGGCGTCTCTTTCCTTGGCTAATAGACCGGCAGCCCTGCGGCGAGGAAGGCACGGTGATCGTCGGCGAACTCGAACCCATTTTCATGCTCGATGCGAGCGAACTCCGCTTCGGTCAGACCCGCCTCGATCACGCAGCAGCCGAGTTGGATCAGGCGGTCCGCGGCTTGCCTTCCGAGCCGAGCCCCTCCGTCGCTGATCACTTTCGAACCGTATCGCGGTGTCGGCTGCGCCGTGGGGCCGGTCCTCGGAGCTGGCGACACACGCCGGCCCTCCTGCGTCGCCGCTGCGCTCCTGACCGGTCTCCAGGTGGCCCAAGCTCCGCCCGCGGACTTCGCCATCCCAACGCCGAGATCGGCAATAGTGCTGGCACAGCGCGTCCATAAATACATGGTTCTTCCAGGGCGCTCCCACAAGGCTCGATGGATACTTTGCCCTTGTCGAAGTGAGCGAGCGAATGACCGTTGCCTCCCGGCCTTCGGCGCACCACCTCACGCCCAGGACACATGATGGGTCTGCGTTCCACCGCACGTCCGAAGTCGCGCGCATGCGACACCGACCAGGGGCCCGCTGCCACGTCGGTGACCGGTCACCGACCCAGCGGACCGGCCGGCGAGCTGCCTCGGTAACGCCTTTCCGGCGCCGCGCCAAGTAGGGGTGTAGCCGCGAGAGGAGAAAGCATGGCCAAGTCCGGGAGCGCCCTCAGGCGCATCGGTTCGGATACCGCCGCCTTCGAAGAGTTCTATCGGCAGCATGTCGAGCAGGTCAGCCGGTTCATCGCGCGCCGTGTCGGTGATCCGCACACCGCGGCCGACCTGACCGCGGAGGTCTTCCTGGCGGTCATCGACTCCGCGCACACCTACCGGCCCTCGGCGGGCAGCGAGTCGGGCTGGCTGTACGGGATCGCGCGCAACGTGGTGGCCACGGAGCACCGTAGGGCGGCCAGAGAGTACCGGGCCGTGGGACGGATCGCCGGGCGGCGGCTGCTGGACGCCGGTGACATCGCCCGCCTGGAGGAGCGGATCGACGCCGAGAGCGCCGGACGGCGTGTCTACGAGGCGCTCTCCGACGTTCCGGAAGGCATCCGCGCCTTGCTCGAACTGATCGCGGTGGACGGACTGACGGTCACCGAGGCGGCCGCCGCCCTGGGCATCCGGCCCGTCACCGCCCGCGTCCGGCTTCATCGGGCCCGCAAGGCGGTGCGTGCCGCACTGCCCGCCCAGTCCGCCGCCCTCGCCTTCTCGAAGGAGTGATCATGCAGAGGTTCGAAGAACGGCTCCTGACGGAGCTCAAGGCCGTCGTCGCCGAGCGGACCGCACCGGCGCCGGCGGACACCCACCTCCAGTCCGTCCGGTGGCGGCGTTTGGGACTGGTGGCCGCCGCCGCAGCGACCGCAGGGGGACTGGCGATCGGCATCCCGGTGCTGACCGGTGACCGGGCGCCTCAGGCCAACGCGGTCGTCCGGGACTCCGACGGCTCGATCCGGATCTACATCCACGACTACCGCCATCCGGAGATCATCGCCTCCAGGCTGCGTGGGCTGGGCGTGCCCGCGGTCGTCGACTTCGTGCCCAACGACAAGCGCTGCCGGACGCCCCGCGGGTCCATCACCCCCAGCGACGGCTCGATCCTCACGGGGGAGCCTGAGGACGAGGACGGCGAGGGGCGCTTCAACCGCCTCCATCCCGACCGTGTCGGGCCCGGAAAGACGCTGGTGCTTGAGGTCAGTTTCACCAGCTTCGGCAAAGGCGCATCCGTCGGATCGATGTTCGTCGGCACCGCCACAGGCCACGTCGCCCCCTGCGTCCTGGTCCCGGCGCCGCCCAAGGTGACTCAACTGCCGGACGGCAGCGTGGGCGGCTGACCCATCGCACGATGGCGGGTCAGGCCCACACGCGCCCCAGAAGCGAACATCTTGGGCCGACCCGCCACCGCGCGCGCCGCTACTCCCCGCAGGCCCAGCGACCCAACCCGCCGAAGCCGCGAATGCCGGTCTGTGCCGCCGCGCCGGCCAGCGAACACACGCTTCTCCAGCCCATCTCCGGCTGGACAACGGCGGTGGACACGCTCTCGGAGTAGCCGACCAGAATCACGCCCGACCTCGTCCTTCTCTGCATGGAAAAATCATCTCATTCGGGTGCAGCTCTTTCTCAGTGAATGAATTGATCAGACGGCGTCCATGGCGGTAGTCGATCTCCGCATCACGTGGGAGAGCCTCGCGATTCCCAGCAGCACGGCGAGCGCCAGGACCAGTGCCGCCGCCTGCCACGCCGCTATGTTCAAGCCCCTCGATACCGGATTGGTCCAGTCGTTCACGGAAAGAGCTCCCTCAATCGAGTAGGACTGGCCTTGCGGAGCCAGAAGCGCCCGCGCCTGCTCCCACACATCCCAACCAGCGGGCACCAGCAGGACGACACCCGCGGCACCTGGCGCCCATCTGCCCCACCAGCCTTCCGAATGCGCCGCCAGAATATCGAGAAGCACGGCCACCGTTGCGGCTCCGGCCACCGCCAACGCCCTGTCGCGCACCACCGGGCCACTGATGAACAACAGGGTCTTGCGGTCGCCCAGTTCAGCGATCCAGAACGACAGTTCATACATTCCCAGCGCGCCGATCGCCAATATCGCGAAAATCATCGAGGGCAGCCAATGGCGAACATTTCCTGCCTCACGTCCGGCATACCTTGCACCAAGGACGGCGACCGCCGCAGCGAGCACGCCCAGCGGGATCGACGACATCGCCAACAGATCAGTGGCGAACATCATCGCCGGGTAAGGCGTCCCGGTCAGCTCGCCGAGCGGCATCACGAACACCTGCATGGGCCAGTCGTACAGCGGTGCCTGCCACAACAGCATCCACGCCTGGGTGGCGGCGGGAAGCACAGCCGCGATCGCGACACCGGCCCGGCGGCCTCTGGCCAGACCGAGCGCTACAACCGCGCAGCCGGTGAAGAGCAGTGGGGCGGCGACCTGGTCCAGTTCACAGGACCACGCCCAGTCAGCGATCCATGTGTAGGCGGCATAACCGCCCGCCAGGAGAAGCGCCAACGTCGCTGAAAGGGACTGGAGTCCCGTCAGTAAGAGCACGATCCGCGACAGATTCTCCGGGTGGCTAGCCGGACCCTGGCGGCTGATGAGGAGGGACATGGCGGCTGATCGTAGGACACGCCCCCGACAGTTGCATGCGCAGTGCACCGCGGCGCTCGGCTCGCACATCCGATTGAAAATAAAACCGACCTCGTAGCCCAGGCAAGTTGCCCAGGAAGCCATCCCCCGCCGCCTCGTCGATCACCCCGAGCCCCAGCAATCGAGAAATACCGTCCATCAGCTCTCACTGACCAGAACCGGACAGCCGGCAGGCCACCGAAGCACCACAACCTGATCAGCGGCGGGTATCGCCTGCGACAATGGTTTTACCCATCCGAGGCGAGGAGGCCATGCGAGTATCCGCCAACATAGTGACCTCCTGTTTCCCAGGCCGAACCAGCACCCGAGTTGAGGCCGCCATCATCCCGATAGCCTCGCCCGGTGTGCGGCGCCCCGGGGGCGGTACGGCGATCAAACCGCCCACCAGGTAGCTCCCACCGCTGACAGAAACGGTCGAAGCGGCGGGCATGAATGTGTCGTCTGAGAGGAAGACGGCTGCAGCGCTTTCCCCTTCCCTCCCAAGCTCCCTATCCCATGGGGCGCCCCTGGTGCCGGCTCTTCTACAAGGTCACAAAGTCGAGTCACCGATTGCGGGAGACCGGTCCCGGCACCGCGCCTCTACCGTGCGTCGGGCACAGCGAGAACGAGCCCGATCCGCACGGGAGAGCCGACATGGACGAGCTGCCACACGACGCAGGGGCCGGGAGCGATGGTCCGGGCGACGAAGGCGACCGCCCGTGGCAAGAGCCGGCCGCACCGCCGGGGCAGCCCGCGGCGGAGGCATGGTTGGTCACGCGGCGCCGCCTGCTCATCGGGGCGGGCGCCCTCCTCGCGGCCAGCGCCGTTCCCGCGGGGCCCGTGGTCTCCGGCGGTCGCGGGAACGGCGACGCGAAGCAGGCCAGGACGAGCACCCGCCGCGGCTCTACCGCCATCACCACCGCGCCCCTTCGTACGCCCCCACCCGCCGCCATCCCGACACGTCCCACCCTGCGGAAGCTCGGCACCCTGAAGGGGCACCGCGGCGAGATCGACACCCTCCGCTTCAGCCCGGACGGCACGAACCTGGCCTCCCTCGATTCCCGGGACGGCGTCCTGCGAGTGTGGGACGTGGTCGGCCGCAAGGAGCGGGCCACACCCGTCCAGAACCCGGATGCCGTCGTCAAGACCGTGGCCTTCAGTCCCGACGGCCGCACGCTGGCGGCCGGTGGAGAGGAACGGGCCCAGTTCTGGGATGTCGCCACACTGCGCCCGCAGGGCGTGCAGATCGTCAAGCCCGCGGACGACACGCTCCAGGACCTGTCAACGATCGTCTTCAGCCCGGACGGCAAGACCTTCGCCGCCAGCGGATTCGGCGGCGACGAGATCCGCTTCTACGATCGGGTCACCCGCAGGCCGATCGGGCCACCATTGCAGTTAGAGGGCGCCGAGGCCCACACCATGGTCTTCAGCCCGGACGGCCGCACGCTCGCCAGCGTCGATGAGTCCGGTTTCGAGGGCGTGAAGATCTGGGACGTGGCCGCCCGCAAACAGCGGGCCGGCCCGTCGCTCGACGTCTCCGGCGGTGCCCAGCACCTCGTGTTCAGCCCGGACGGTGCCACACTCGCCATCGACAGCGACTCCTACGAGGTCCGCTTCCTCGCGGCCGCCACCGGCAAGGAACAGGGTCGGCCGCTCGGCGGCCACATCGGCTCCGTCACCGGCCTGGCCTACAGTACCGACGGCCGCACCGTCGTGACCTCCGACTACTCAGGCCTACATTTCTGGGACGCGGCCACCCACAAGAAGCTGGCCACCGCCACCACCCCGGGGACCCCGCCCTCCGTGGACCGCTTCGGCAGCGTCACCGTCACCAAACCTGGAACCAGGACCATCCACAGGTTCGCCCTGAGCCCCGACGGGCGCACCGTGGCCACCATCGGCTTCCAGGCCAAGAGCATCGCTCTCTGGCACCTGGAATGAGTACGCCCACAGCCAGCACCCGCCGACGAAGGACCGTCGGGGGGACACTGCATGGACGCTGGCGGGCGTCCACGGCGATCCGGAAAAGGGAATCCCCGGCGGCAGATGACCGGGAAACTCGCGATCGTCGGTCCCGGCTCGACAAGTACCTGCACCCGAGGCCCTCGGAGCGGATCGTGAAGAACGCGCACGGGGCTCCAGCACGCTCGGCCGCACGACACAGGACGAACTGGAGCGCCTCGTCTCGGCCATGACCGCCGCCGGTTGCCGCGACGCTCCCGGCCGTCCGGGCGCCTGCGACCGGAGGTCTTGGTAGCGCGGCTCGACACCGGCGTCCCGCGCATAACGGGAGTATGATCTTGGACAATGCGTGAAGGACGCGCAGGGTGTGCCGGGAAGTCTGGTCGGTGTTGCAGGGGCGCGTGTGCCCGCAGTCACCGCATTCCCGGAGGTCGTCCTTCGATGCCCTCTCGTCGCCCAGCAAGACCCTTCACCGCCCCTGTTCTCGATCCCTGGCGGGATGGTGGATCATCACGATCGGGGCTTCGGTGTTCGTCATCATGGTGTTTCTGAGGCTGTACAAGCTTGAGGACTACCCCGAGGATCTGAGGCCAAAATCGAGAGGCGGAGAAGTTCGTGGAAGTACTACCTAGCGGCTCCCTTCTGCCTCGCCGCGCTTCTGGGGGCCAACCTTCTGGCCGTTTCCGGTCCGCGGTCGGATGCCGCGTCATTACATCGCCCAGAAGCGCGACCCTGACATCGAGATCAAACTCGATCGCGGGGTGACTGCCTGGCTCCTCGGCTTCTATTCGGCGGTATGCGTGGCGTTCACAACCGCGTCCATGGCAGGTAGCCCCTGACTGACCGTCCTCGCGAAGCATGTCGAGAGCCGTGGCGCTCTGAACTGTGGAAACGTCGCACCACACTCGACTGAGCGGGGCTTTCTGGGGCCTGACGTGCGTGGCCTTCGCCGGTGGCCAGTCCAGTCGGCTGCACTCCTATAGCCAGGGCGGGATGCCCGCCCTGGCCAAATGGGACCACCACCCGCGAGACCCACCTATAAGGGGCTCATCGAGGGCAATGTGAACGCGTGAGCGCTGCCGCCGAAGCCATGCCCAACACCGTTACGCGCGGCTCACTGACCGGAATACGGGTCCGTCCAGGTCAGCGCCGGTGATGCGGGCCCGCATGCCTGGCGTGCTCAGCGTCCCTCGGCGATTCCTGGGCGTCGCGGCTGGGGCCTTCCTGGCGTTCCCACACCGGAGCGGCGGTGGAACCCTGGCGAGTGCCTTCCGCGGCGACGCCTTCCGCCCCCGCCCGCTCCGCGGCTGCTCGGCGCGCCTCTCGGACGCCGACCACCAGGAACCGTCCCAGTGCCGTCGCCGCCAGCATGATGATGATGGCGCCGAGGCCCTGGAAGAACGACAGCTGTTCGGCGATCCGGCGTGTCTGGCCACCGAGCGCGGCGCCCGGACTGGCGTCCCACAGCGGGGCGATCGTGGTGCCCACCACGAACCACAGGCCGCCCAGAATGGCCAGCCAGGATCCGATGAAGGCGACGGGGCGGTTGGCGCTGATCAACAGGATCAGTCCACCCACGATCACGGCGACCGCCGGAAGGATGGACAGCACCAACCGATCGGTGTTGTAGTCCCAGGCGTTGCTGGAGCCGAACCCGAAGTCGAAGTAGGGGCCGACGAACGGGATGAGCCCGCCCCACACCCCCAGCGGCACCAGCAGCAACCCACTGAGCATGCCCCGGCTGCGAGGGGCCCTCATCGTCCTTGACATACGGGTGCGCGGAGCACCCTCAGTCCCAGTCACGAGAAACCTCCCTGACCAGGTCGAAGTATCCTATTTCAGGCATGCCTTACCCGGTGCGTCCCCGCCCAACCGGCCAGGTCAGGCAAAGTCTGGGCCGCCCGCGATAATCGTCGGAAGGGACCTGCGAGAACCCGGCCGTCGAGATGGAGCGGGAGACCCTCCAACGCAGAACCGGACTCGTGCCGTCACGTGGAGCATGGACGCCTGTCGTTCGGCCGCCGCCACACGGCATGCGAGAGTACGCGGCCGCCCGATCGCCACGCGGTCCCTGACCTGCCAAGAACTGCGAGGCCGTCTCCGATGTCCTTCAGGCCGGTCACCGGCGTCCCGTGACCACGCTCCCAAACGTCCGCCATCGGCCCCGCCCACGGAGCTCGCGCGATCTTCGTTCCGGGGGGCCGGCGGGAAGGGCCCGTCCGTCGACCGATGAGGACCTCCGCGGCACGGCCGCTCACAACGTCTTACGCGCTAACTGGGCCCGGAGCCGGACGGGCCTCGTGGCGACGCGGTTCACTTCAGGGGCGGGGTACTCACCGGTGGTCGGCGGTGATGGGTCGCCTGCTCGTAGGCGAACCCCAGTCCGAGAAGTTTCGGCTCGCTGAACGGCCGTCCCAGCAGTTCGACTCCCACCGGCATGCCGTCGGGCGTGAACCCAGCCGGGACCGTCAGGGCGGGGAATCCGGTGTTGGCGGCGAGGGCGCAGCTCTTGAGGTTCACCTGGGGCTGCCCGATCAGCGCGGCGGGCTGGGAGACCGCCGGGTAGGCCAGGGCGTCCAAGTCGTATCGCTTCAGCAGCAGGTGGAGCAGCCGTTGCGCCTCTCTGCGCCGTGCCAAACGTTGGTGGTAGGCCTTCTGCGGACCGGTGGAGGTGCCCAGCCGTTCCTTGAGCCGCTTCAGGACCGTGGGCGTGACCTGCCCAGAGGTGACGATGTCGGCCAGGGTGACGATGTCGGTCGGCGGCTCCAGGCGGGCCAGCGAGCGCGGGAACCGCGAGCCCGGCGCCGCCAGGTAGCGGTTGAGGTCGCGCTCCGTCTCGTCGGCGAACACGCTGGAACCGTCCACCGCCGACATCAGCTCGGGCTGGGCGGGCAGCTCGACGATGGTCGCGCCGCGCGCCGCCATGTCCGCGGTGGCCGTCCGGACCAGCGCCGACGTCGCCTGCGCGGGCTTCGTCGTGCCGAAGTAGTCGGTGAACACGCCGATGCGAGCGTGGGTCAGGGCGGTGCCGTTCAGGGCGGTGCCGTTCAGGGCGGCGGTGTAGGTGCGGGGGATCCGTCCGATGGACGCCTTGGTGGACGGGTCGTCCGGGTCATACCCGGCGGTCGCGTCCAGGATCAGGGCGATGTCGCCGACCGACTTGGCGATCGGGCCGCCGACATCTTGCGTGGCGGACAGGGGCGCGATGCCGTCGCGGCTGGACAGCCCCAGGCTCGGCCGTAGACCGACCAGGCTGTTGTGCGCCGCCGGGCTGCGGATGGAACCGCAGGTGTCCGAGCCCAGGCCGGCCGCGCCGAAGCCCGACGCGACACCGGCGCCCGTGCCGCCGCTGGAGCCGCCCGGGTTGCGGGTCTGGTCGTAGGGGTTGCGGGTCTGCCCGCCGAGGGAGCTGATGGTCTCGACACCGGCGGCGAACTCATGGAGGTTGGTCTTGGCGACGATGATCGCGCCTGCCGCGCGCAGCCGCGCGACCTGCTCGGCGTCGGCGGCGGTGCGCCAGTGCCGCAGCGCCAGCGAGCCGCTGGTGGTGGGCAGGTCCTCGGTGTCGTAGTTGTCCTTGATCAGGAGCGGGATGCCGTGCAGCGGACCGCGGACGTGTCCCCGTCGGCGTTCGGCGTCGAGCCGGGCGGCATCGGCGATCGCCATGGGATCCCGGCGGATGACCGCGTTGACACCGGGCTGGTCGGCGTATGCCTCTTCATAGGCGTCGATGCGCGCCTGATAGGCCCTGACGAGTTTCACCGAGGTGACCCGACCGCTCGCGAGCAGTCCGCGTAATCCGGTGGCGTCCATGTTCACCACCCACCTGCCGACGTCGGCCGGTGTCGTCCGGTCGCCGGCGGCAACGCCGCCCGTCGCCGCACCGACCGCGACCATGGGCGGCGTCAGGACGACGATACCGGCTGCCAGGGCCGCCGCCGGGGCGCGCAGATTCCGCCTTCGCCTTGCCACATCGGCCTCCTCGGCGCCGATCGGCGCCTCGACGCACAACACGGACGACCGTTCGACCCTGCCGATCACGACCGGCCGCTGGCGGGGCCGCCTTGATTATCGCCCGGGGCAATCCGCGCGGCTACCCACCAGGGCGCTGTCTGCACAGCCGGTTATTCACCCGCCCCGACGACAACGCCACCCCGAACCGGTCCCGTTATATGTGACACCGAACGCGAGGGCTTCCGCGTCCCGGCGATCGTCCAGTTCTTCTATGTCCGCCGCACCGCCGGTGAACAGGAACTGCGGGCCCGGCTCGCCCTCAGCGGGCAGCGGGTCGGCCGGTAGGCCATGCGCACCCTTCCGGCAGGGCTCGTCCTGGCTGTGGTTGGAATACGTCCTGCCCCACGGCCTGTCCCGGATGCCCGGCAGACGCCCCCGGCTTCACCCCGCACTTCGACCGAGGACCCGTGACCGCGCTCGACGGCGATGGCCGGTAGTGGGAGATCGGTGTCCTCGGTCACGGCGGCGGCCAGGAGTCGCCGAGTAGAACCGCGCCTACTGCAACAGCGCCCCGGTCCCGGCTTTCGCCAGGCCCCGTCCTCGCTTACCGGATCCCACTGATCAGCCGACCCTGACCACCCGACCTCCCCCTAGCGAGGGTGCTCCTACGTCGGCGATGGGGCCTCAGAGGACCCGGACCTGATCGCCGGAGTTGCTGCTGGGACCGCGCGGTGCCGCGTGTCCGAGGTGGCTCCTTGGGTGGGCGGTCCAGGGAGCGGCAAAGCGGCGTGGGCTGTCATGTGTGAGCGGTACGAGGACGGGTGCGCGGCATCAAGGCCGCAGCGGCCACCAGCCATACTGTGCCGCCGAACCGGACGACGGGCAGGAGATAGCTGAAGCCGGACGCCAGCAGGGTGAGCGCGGAGAGCATTCCGACGGCGGCGAGGACGAGCCCCGTCCAGGCAAGGGCACGCGGCAGAAGGCCGGCCAGCAGGCCCGGCACGGAGATCCCGGCGACGAGCAAGGCGAACGTCACCGCGTAGCCGGGGCCGCCGGACACGAACGACAGGTCGGCCAGGGCGCGTGCGAGTGCGGAGTCGGCGTCCGCCGGGAGCCTGCCTCCCGTCCAGGCGGTCATGGCGCTGATGGTCAGCGCGATCGTCGCCAGAACTCCACCGACCAAGGCGATCGCGGAGCCTGGCGCGGTGATGCCCAGCGCGCGCAACCGGCGGTAGAGGACGGCCGATGAGATCGCCAGGGGCACCGCGGCGGAGAAGAGCAGGAAGGTGCCGACCTTGATCGTGGTGCGGTGCGCATCGGCGTACTTCAGGACGTCGAGTCCCGAGGCGTCCGGGTGGGGGGTGGAGCGGCTGGCGACGACGTAGGCGACGGTCAGCGCGGCGAAGGCCAGGACGGGCGCCAGCAGCGGCGGACCCGACTGCGGACGCCGGGCGGCCGCGGCCGGACGTGGGGAGGAAGTGGTGGACATGGTCGATGCTCCTCGATCGTTCCTATACAGCGGATAATGATTACACTGTAGAACGATTGTCAAGCAGGTATGATGTACCCATGAGCACGAATGCTGTGGGTGGCGGGCCCGGCCCCCAGGGAGGGGCGGCCTTCCTGCTGGCTCAGCTCGGGGCGCACGCAGCCGGCCGGTTCGCGGAACGGATCGACGGGCTCGATCTGACTCCCGCGCAGGCGGGCCTCCTGCGCTTGGTTGCCGACACTCCCGGACGGAGCCAGCGCGAACTCGCCGACGCCCTCGGGATGCCGCCGAGCCGATTCGTCCCGTTCGCCGACGAACTGGAGGAACGCGGGTTGATCGAGCGGCGGCGGAACCCCCGGGATCGGCGCCTGTACGCACTGCACCTGACCGACTCAGGCGTCGCACTGCTGGCCGAGCTCCGCGAGGCCGCCGCCGCTCACGAGCAGCAGATCTGCCAGGCGCTGTCCCCGGACGAACGCCGGCAGTTGCGCACGCTGCTTGGGCGCGTCGCCGAGCAGCAGGGGCTCACGCCCGGAATCCATCCGGGCTACCGGTGGATCCGTCCCGACCGGACACACCGCCCCCGCGACCCGCGCCCTCCCGAGACTCCACCGACGCCCGACCCGAACGGAAGTGCGTAGAACGCGCGAGGTGACACCCGTGAGGACAGGCAGCGGCCATGATCGACACCCGCCAAACACTGGTCTCCGACCCGCCTGAAACGTTGACCGAGCGGAGCGAAACAGGTGCCACAGATAACGCAGCACACGGTCACGGTCAATGGCATCGCCATGCATGTGACCGAGGCCGGGGAGGGTTCTGCGGTCGTACCGCTGCACGGCTTCCCGGAGCTTGCCTATTCGTGGCGGCACCAAATGGCAGCCCTGGCCGAAGCCGGGTACCGCGCCATCGCCCCTGATATCCGCGGTCACGGACGAACCGACGCCCCCGTCGGGGTCGAGGCGTACGGAATGCGCACGATGATGGCCGACATCACCGCACTGATGGACGCGCTGGAGGTGTCCGAGGCGGCCATGGTCGGTCACGATCAAGGGGCGCTGCTTGCATGGGCGCTGGCCGAGGCACACCCGGAGCGGGTGAGGGCGATCATCGCGCTCGGAGTGCCCTACCACCCCAAGCCGCCGATGCCGCTGACGCAGATGCTGGCCGAACACAACCCAGGCAGATTCAATGTCGTGAACTACTTCCAGCAGCCACGAGTACCAGAACAAGAGCTGGAAGCCGACGTGCGCGCCACGCTGCTGAGGGTGTTCGCCGCCCAGTCCGGCGATGCCGAGCCGGACCTGGTGCCGAGATGGCTCACCGGCACCCCCGCCGGTGCGGGATTCCTCGACGCGCTGCCGATGCTCCCGCTCGATCAAGGTGCCGGTCCTTCTCGTCGTCGGGGACCACGACCGATATTGCACCGCCGAGGTCTGCACCCCTGCCACGATGCTGGCCCACGAGCGGCCGTACTACTCCGACAAGGCGAACCTCAGGGTCATCGTCGTCCCGCACAGCGGCCACAACGTGCAACTGCACAAGAGCGCGCCCAGGACGAACGCGGAGATCCTTACCTGGATCAAAGGTGCGGTGTCCTAGTACCGCGACAGACATCGTTCATCTGATCAGCGGAGGGCACGTGCGGCGCATCCAGCCGAGCGAGCGAAGCCCGAAGGCGCTCCCGACCCTACGCCGCACCGTTTCTGGATAGCCGAACGCGGCATGTTCGAGGGCCCTCTCCGGTGGCCGGAGAGGGCCCTCGATTACCGAACGTTCAGCCACCGGTCGCCGACCGCGCCGCGTCCCATTCGCCGCACTAGCGGTTCCTTTCCGCGCGTCTCACAACCCAGAAGATGCGGCCCGTGACCCCGAACGCGAGTACTCCGGCAAGGAGGCAGACCGTCGCGATGGTCCAGTCCCCGGCGGATACTCCGGTCCAGATCAGTGTCGCCTCGACGAGCGAGACGATACCGACGGCCGCGATCGGCGCCACGCCCTTGTAGAGCATGGAGCGCGGAGGACGAGGCGTTCTCTCTGGTGGCATTCTTCTCTTCCTTAGGGCAGCGTCAGGGCGTTCTTCCCGAGGTACTGGCTGCTGGCCACCCCGGCGACACATCCGGTGACGGCGACGCCGGCCGCGATCTCCGGTGCGGCTTCGGGGGCCATGGCGCTGATGTACAACTCGGCCGGCGCGGCGGCTTCGGTGAGGGCCTCCGCGCCGCCCCAGCAGGCTGCGGCAGCGCCGGCGATCTTGGTTCCGACGCTCAGGGCCGAGCTGAGGAAGCTCTGTCCGGTGGGGTCGACGTTGTTGGTGGGGTCGTCTCCGGAGTAGGCGTAGCGGTTGGCGTTGCCGGGGTCTCCGATGGCGTTGATGGCGTCCTGCTGGGTGAAGCGGCCTCGGCCGGTGTCGTAGTAGCGTCGGCCGAGTTTGAGCAGCCCGGTGTTGGGCTCCTGGAAGCCGCCGGTGTAGCGGATGAGGTTGATGGCGGCCTGCCAGCCGGTGTCGGCGGTCGTCTCGCCGTAGGGGCCGTAGGTGTAGGCGGCGGCCTGGTTCCCCGACGGGGAGACGATCGAGGTGGTGGAGCCGAGGCCGTCGGTGCCGAAGGCGTAGGGGTTGGACCCGTCGGAGTAGCCGAGCGGGGTGCCGGTGCTGTCGTGGATCATCCACACCGAGGTGCTGCCGTTGGAGTAGGACAGGATCCCCGCGCTCGTCGCGCCCGTGCGTCCGTAGACGAGGGCGGCGCCCTTCGCCGTGACCATCTCGGCTTGGTCGGTGCCCGCGTAGGTGATGGGGATCGTGGTGGTGCCCTTGGTGAGCTGGGTGGTCTGCTCGGCGGCGTTGTAGGTGCCCTTCAGGCCGCCCGAGCCGGTGGTGGCGGTGAGGTTGCCCGCGGCGTCGTAGCTCTCACCGGCGGTGGTGGCCTGGTTGGCGGAGTTGAACGTCAGCGACTGGGACTGGGTGCCGTCGGTGGTGACGGTGGTGCGGTTGCCGCGCTCGTCGTAGTCGTAGGTGTAGTCGTGGCCCGCGGTGTTGGTGGCCTTGGTGAGGCGGTTGCCCTTGTCGTAGGTGTAGTCGCTGATGGTGCCCGACACGTTGTTCTTCGACCATTGCCGCAGCCCGGTGTCGGCGGCCTTCGCGGTGTCGCACGAGGTCCCGGTGCCGCGCTTGGAGTAGCAGTACGACACGTCCGAGACGATTTTGGAGTCGTCACTCGCGCGGGTCGTGACGACGCGGGTGATGCGGCCGGAGTCGTCGTAGCTGTGTTTGGTGTGCATGGACCAAGCGGTGTCGGAGGTCTTGTTGAAGTAGGTGTGGGTGCGGTTGCCGTCGTCGTCGTAGTCGAATTCCCACTTCTTGCCCGAGTAGTCGGTCATGCCGGCCAGTAGATTGCGGACGGAGTGGACGTAGTGCAGCGTCCCCGGCTGGCTGAGCTGGTTGACCAGGTTCCCGGCCGGGTCGTACTGCCAGTCGATCTCCCCGCCGCCGCTGGTGGATTGGCGGGCGGCCATCAGATTGCGCTGGGTGTAGGACCACGTCGTGGTGCCCGTCGCATCGGTGCGGAGTTTGATGTTCCCGGCCTGGTCGTAGGTGAAGGAGACGGTCGGGGTGCCGTCCGAATAGGCCACGCTCAGGACGCGGTCGTTGGCGTCGTAGGTGTAGGTCGTCTTCTTTCCGTTGCCGTCGGTCGCGGTGCCCAGCCGACCGTATCCGTCGTAGGTGAAGGTTTTCTTCTTCAAGGTGTTGCCGGTGGGCGGAGTGACCGAGGTGAGCTGGTGGTCGCCGTCATAGCCGTAAACGGAGTCGTTGGAGCCGTTGCCCGGGTCGGTGGAGTTCTTGACGGTGCCGTCGGAGTTGTAGGTGACCTTGGCTTCGGCGGCGAGCGCGTTCTTGGCCGAGTTCAGGTTTCCGGGCCCGTCGTAGGTGAACGCGGTGGAGTTGCCCTGGGTGTCGGATCCGGCCGAGGGCTGGTAGGCGGCCGTCGGGTTCTGGCTGGTGGGCGCGTTGCCGTAGGTCAGCGACGCCGACGCTCCCGTCGGGGAGGCGGACCTGGTCTGCGATTCGCCGTTGTTGGCGCCGAAGGTGTTGCTGGTCAACCCCTGGTTACCGTTCTGGAAGGAGGCGATGTCGCTGAACGGGGTGTAGCTCCTGGAACGGGTCTTGCCGGCCGGGTCGACGGCCTTGGTGACCCGGTCGTTGTCGTTGAGGGTGTAGGTGGTGTGCGGGACGTCCGCGACGGGCTTGGACTGGTCGGTGTTGGGGTCGGCCACCTGCGACTGGGTGTCGGAGGCGTACGCCAGCCTGGTCACCTGGTCGGCGGACTGCCCGACCCGGGTCACCGACAGCACCCGGTGATCGCCGTCGTAGGCCAGCCGGGTCACCGCGCCCTTGCCGTTGGTGATGGAGTTCAGGTTGCCCGAGCCGTCGTAGCCGAACTTGGCGACCTCGCCCGCCGGCTCCTGGATCTGGGTCAGCCGCCCCGATCCGTCGTAGCTGTAGACCGCGATGCGCTCGCCGCCGCCGGTCTCGTCCTGGGTGTAGGAGGTGATGCGGACGCCGTTGTAGATCCCGACCTTGATGACCCGGCCGGACGCGGCGCCCTCGGGCTTGTAGGTGATCGTCGAGATGTTGCCAGAGGTGTAGCCGAAGTCGGTGGTGTTGCCGTTGCGGTCTTCGAGCTTGGTGGGCAGCCCCGAGGCGTTGAAGTACGACCGGGCGCCCGAGCCGTGGTCGGTGTACCTCCACCCGCCGCCGGACTGGGAGACCAGATCGCCCTTGAACTCCTTGGGCGTGGAATAGCCCGTCCCCGAGACGGTGAACACGCCCGACGTGCCGTCCGGGCCGGTCATGGTGACCGAGTCGTCGCCGTTCTTGTACAGCCGCACGTCCTGCCCGAGCCGGGTGCGCCAGCCGGGTGAGATGACGCCGGTGCCCACGCCGGCGGCGTGCAGCAGGCTGTTGTAGGCCGCGCCGACCGTGACGTTGCCGCCGATCCCCGGCAGCGACATGTCGGTGGTGCGCACCATCGCGTTGCCCGACCCGACATTGACCTTCAACTGCAGGTAGTCGGCCAGATCGAACGACAGGAACGTGCCGTTGCGCACCGGACCGATCCCCACCGGCACGGACGCCGCCGCGGCGGGTTTCGCCGTCGGCCGCCCTGCGTCGCCCGCCCCGGACGGCGCACGTGCGGGGATCTTCGTCCTGGCCGGGTCCCCGACCGTGCCCGGGCTGACCAGCCGGACTCCCGCCCGCTTCGACGGTCCCAGCTTCGGGGCACCGGCGTGGGGCGAGCCGAGTTCGGGATACAGATGCTGGAACCGGTACGGCTGGGCCGCGGCGGGCGTCTGCGCCTGAGCGGCGGCGGGTACTCCCAGGCCGGCAAGGGCCAGCGCCGAAACGGCGACACATCTTAAAACACGCTGGGACATGAAGACTTGATCCTTTCCTGTTGGTAAGCGGACGAGCAGTCGGCCCCTCACCTGACCCAGCACACTTTTCGCGAGCATGGGCATGGCGAGGAGAGTCAATGGCGGCACGCTGCGCCAGCGAAGAAGGCGGCAGGGCCACCGGGAGAAAAAGGTTCCCGTTTGAAGGTCGAGGGGCGGGAGTAACGGGCGCGGCGGCACGTCGGCATGCAGCCTTAGAAGCAGGGCGCGTCCCTCACCCGTCCGCACCAGGGAACATGCCCACAAGTCACCCCACCGTAGGGAAGAGGCGACACGAAGTGGTCAGAGCACAAAACACGCGCCCCGCCCGTTTCATCTGGACAGGTCCCAGAAGTGCGGAGTCAATAAGAAAACACGGGTCGCGAAGGCCGGACGGAGAGGGACCAGGAGGAGAAGGCCGTTATATCAGGGGGAGCGAAAAAGCTTGGCAAGATGGGGAGGAACCGCAAAAGCAATAGTCCAGCATCGAACTGGATCAGTAAAGCCTCCTTCTCCGTTACGGTCCATGACTAAAAGTGACCGCACTTCCGGCCATACATGGAAAAGCCCACCTCAGCCGCCTGTTTCGGCCTCGCGTCCAACCAGATACAGCCCCGCATCGGTCGCCGCGGCCGTGATCGCGGGCGGGTTTCATCCTTCAGATCCCGGCGCTGATTCGTGTAGGCCCGAATAGGGGATCGACCGGGCGGTGGGCCGCTGGGGAGTCCCCGCGCGGCCCACCGGAACCTCCGCGGTCAGGACGCGGTGTTCTCGAACCTCCAGTCGCCGGAGCCGATCTCGAAGAGGGCTCGGCCGTCCCGGACGCCGAGTCGGCGGGCGTCGGAGGGGGCGCTCGGCCTGGAGTTCCCACCGAGGAGCGGGAACTCCACGCGGGCCTTCGCGCCGGGCGGGACGGTCACGTCCAGCCGCAGCCTCCGGCCGGTGCGCCGCCATGAGCACGCCGCCCGGCCGCGGGGCGTCTCGTAGGTCGCGGCGGCGCGGGTGACGTCGCCGACGACGGCCGGCCGGACGAGCAGCGTCTCGAACCCGATCGAGTCGTCGGTCTGCCCGAGGCCCGCGAGCCCGGCGTGGAACCACTCGTCGATCGCGCCGAGCATGAAGTGGTTCTGCGAGAGGCCGGAGGTGGGCCCGTCCCAGTTCTCGGTCAGCGACGTCGCGCCGTGGACGACCTGGTACCCGTAGCTGGGGTTGCCGGTCTGCGTGGCGAACGCGTGGACGACGTCGTCGCGTCCCGCCGCGGACAGCACGTGGAACACCGACGGCAGCGCGATCTCGCCGACGGTGAGGTGGTAGCCCCTCGCCTTGATCGAGTCGACGAGGTGGGCGAGGACGGCGTCCCGTCTCGCGGCCGGGACGACCCCCATGTCCAGCGCGAACGCGTCGCACGCCTGGCTGCCCGACCCGTAGGTGTCGCCGGTGGCGTATCTGGCGTTGAACGCGTCGCCGATGTCCTTGGCGAGTGCGTCGTACTTCGCGGCGTCCGCTTCCCGGCCGACGACCTTCGCGATACGGGCGAGCGCGGAGACGGCCCGGTGGTAGCCGAAGGTCGCGGTGACGCCGTTCGGGGTGCTGGTGTCGAACGCGATCCAGTCGCCGAGGCCGTGGTCGAGCAGGTGCCCGCTCGCCTTGCGGGACAGGTAGTCGACGTAGCGGACCATGTTCGGGTAATAGGCGTGCAGCGTCGCGGTGTCGCCGTAGGCGCGGTACATCTGCCAGGGCGCGAACACGATGACGTTGCCCCAGTTGGGGTCGTCCCGGAACCCGCCACCGAAGACGGTGAACTCGGGCGCGATGTCGGGGACGAGCCCGTCCTCGGTCTGGGCCTCGGCGATGTTGCGGACGAGGTCGCCGTAGTAGGCGGCCACGTCGTAGTTGCGCGCGACGGCGGGGAAGACGAGGTTGGCCTGCTCCAGCCAGCCGAGCTTCTCCCGGTGCGGGCAGTCGGTCAGGACGGAGTACATGTTGCTCTGCACGGCCCGGTCGATGATCTTGTGGATGTCGTTGAGCAGGCCGTGCGAGCTGGTGAACGTGCCCGCCGTCTCGTTCGCGGCGCGCAGCACGATCCCGGTGACCGTGCCGTCGTCCGGCGCGGACGGCAGCCCTTCGAGCTGCAGGTAGCGGAAGCCGTGGTAGACGAACCGCGGATGCCACGTCTCGGTGCCGCGCCCGGACAGGGTGTAGGTGTCCCAGATCGGCGAGCCGGTCGTGTGCTGGCTGACGGTGCCGTCCGCGGCGAGCAGCTCGCCGGGGCGCATCGTCACCGTCGTCCCGGCGGGACCGCGGACGCGCAGCTTCGGCCACCCGGCGAAGTTCACGCCGAGGTCGACGACGTACACGCCGTCCTTCGGCCGCGTGATCTTCCGGGTGCGCAGCACGGCGACCGGCTCGATCGGCGGGGACGTGCGGGCGGCGAGGCTCGCGGTGGGGGACGCGACCTCGACCGCGTCGGTCCAGTCGCCGTCCCCGGGCACGCGGCGGGCGTCGTGGTCCTCGCCGCCGTACCAGTTGGCGAAGGTCGTGGCGCCGAGCGCGGCGCGCCAGGACGCGTCCGACGCCACGGTCTCGCGGGTGCCGTCGGTGTAGGTGATGTCGAGCTGGGCCAGGAAGGCGGGCTTGCCGTCCGAGCGGGTCAGCTTCTCGTAGCGGCCGGGGGTGGGCGGGACGTGCGCCATCCCCGGGCCCAGCTCGACCCGCACGGTGTTGCCGCCCCGGTGCAGCAGCTCGGTGACGTCGTAGGCGGAGTAGACGAGCCGCTTCTTGTACGTGCTGTACGGCGGCTCCAGGACGGCGTCGCTGACGGGGCGCCCGTTCACGGTGACGTCCAGGACGCCGAGCGCGGTCGTGTAGAGGCGGGCCGTCCGCACCCGCTTCCCCAGCCTGAAGCCGCGCTCGAAGACGGGCAGCGCCTCCGGCAGGCGGTGCAGCGGCGGCGGCGCCTCCTGCCCCCTGACCGTGGCGGCCGTGTCGAAGGCCGTGCCGTCGTTGGACGTCTCGACCGTGAAGTCCTCGGGGAAGTTGGGCGTCCTCTCGTCGTCGGTCAGGGCGTCGGTGCGCGGATACAGCACCACGCGGTCGAACCGCCGCTCCTCCCCCAGGTCGATCCTGAGCCAGACCGGGCTGGCGAGCGCCTGGTCCCGGCGCTCCATGCTCGTGTAGCCGAACGGGGCGTCGTCGCTGGTCAGCGAGCCGTCGGTGACGGCCTTCGGCTCCCACTGCCCGCCGACCGTGTAGCTCTCGGACGCGGCCACCGCCGCCCTCAGCGCCACGTTCGCGCCGGACGCGCCGTCCCGGACCTCCACCTCGGCGAGTTGCAGCCGCGACACCTTGTAGGGCCAGCCCTCCTTGATCGGCAGGCCGAGCCGGGTCACGTTCAGCCGGACGTACCGCGCCGTCCTGGCGGGGAACGCGACCGTCGCGGACTTCGGCCGCGGCTCCCCCGCCCACGCGGGGTGGCCGATCCAGCGGGCCGTCCAGTCCGCGGCGGCGAGCAGGCCCATCTCGAAGTGGGACGGCTCGCTCCACGCGGACGCGCGGCCCTGCCCGTCCCACACCCTGACCTGCCAGGACGCCCGCTCACGCGACCGCAGCGCCCGCCCGGCGTAGACGGCGGACACGGCGCCGCCCGCGACCTTGCCGGAGTCCCACAGGTCGGGGCGGGCGAGCCGGTCGTCCGCGCTCGCCACCCGCACCTGGTAGGCCGCCTGCACCGCGTCGCGCGGCCCGGCGGCGAACCGCCAGCCCAGCGTCGGCCGCGCCGCGTCGATGCCGAGCGGCGACCGCCGGTGGTCGACCCGCAGGTCGGCGGGACGCAGCGTCCGCGCCGCCGCGCGGCCGGGAGCGGCGGCCGCGGGCGCGGCGATCGCGCCGCCCGCGGTGACCGCCGCGGCGGCGGTCCCGCCCGCCTGGACGAACCTTCTCCTGGACAACTCGCTCATGAACGTGCTCCTCAGCGCTGGTTGGAACGAAGGTCGAGAGGTGGGAGCGGGTCGTCGTCCGTCAGGGGTTCACGTGGACGAGTCCGCGACACGCTCGGCGGACCTTCTCAGCCGCGGCAGCAGGCCGGGGAACTGCGGCCAGTACGCGCCGAGGCCCCCCGCCACCAGGCCGACCTTCACCGGCGGCCGGGTCGTGTCGTCCGGCATGTCCTCTCCTCGTGGTCGTTCGTCGGGATGGGGCCCCTGGGCCGCCCCTTCGGTCGAGCCGGCCCTTCGGGGAAGGCCGGCGGCCCGGACGGGACGGTGCGGCCGCGGCGCTGTGGGCGCCGCGGCCGCGCGGTCCGGGCCGCCGGCCGGGCTCCGCGCGGCGACCGGTCTGCGGCGGGCGGGGTCAGCGCAGGAACGCGGCGGCGACGCCCGCGTCCACGGGGACGTGCAGGCCGGTCGTGTGGGTCAGGTCCCCGCCGGTGAGGGCGGCGACCGCGGCGGCGACGTGCTCGGGCAGCACCTCGCGTTTCAGCAGCGTCCGCTGGGCGTAGAACTCGCCGAGCCGCTCCTCCTCCACCCCGTACACGGCGGCGCGCTCGGCGCCCCAACCGCCCGCGAAGATCCCGGAGCCGCGGACGACGCCGTCGGGGTTGACGCCGTTGACACGGATCCCGTGCTCGCCCAGCTCGGCGGCCAGCAGCCGGACCTGGTGCGCCTGGTCGGCCTTGGCCGCGCCGTAGGCGATGTTGTTCGGCCCGGCGAACACCCCGTTCTTCGACGCGATGTAGACGACGTCGCCGCCCATCGCCTGCTCGACCATGACGCGGGCGGCCTCGCGGGAGACGAGGAACGAGCCGCGCGCCATGACGTCGTGCTGGAGGTCCCAGTCCCGCGCGCTGGTCTCCAGCAGCGGCCGGGAGATCGACAGTCCGGCGTTGTTGACGACGAGGTCGACGCCGCCGAACGCGAGGACAGCGGCCCGGACGGCGGCGGCGACCTCGTCCTCGGACGTCACGTCGGCGGCGGCGGGCACGGCCGCGTCGGTGGGCCGCAGGGCGGACCCGCCGATCTCCGCCGCGACCTTCTCCGCCGCCGCGGCGTCCCGGTCGGCGACGACGACGCAGGCGCCCTCGGCGGCCAGGCGGCGGGCGGTGGCCGCGCCGATCCCGGACCCGCCGCCGGTGACCAGCGCGATCCGCGCCGCCAGCGGCCTCGGCTCCGGCCTGCGGCGGAGCTTGGCCTCCTCCAGCTCCCAGTACTCGATGCGGAACTTCTCCGCCTCCGGGATCGGCGCGTACGACGACAGCGCCTCCGCGCCGCGCATCACGTTGATCGCGTTGACGTAGAACTCGCCCGCGACGCGCGCGGTCTGCTTGTCCGCGCCGAAGGAGAACATGCCGACGCCGGGGACGAGCACGATCGCCGGGTCCGCGCCCCGCATCGGCGGCGAGTCGGCGGTGGCGTGCCGCGCGTAGTAGGCGGCGTAGTCCTTGCGGTAGGCGGCGTGCAGTTCGCGGAGGCGCGCCTTGGCGTCGTCGAGCGGGGCGTCCGGCGGCAGGTCGAGCACCATCGGCGCGACCTTGGTGCGCAGGAAGTGGTCCGGGCAGGAGGTGCCGAGCGCGGCGAGCCGCGGGTGCTCGGCGCGGGCGACGAAGTCGAGCACGGTATCGGAGTCGGTGAAGTGCCCGACCTGCCGCCGGTCGGTGGACACCAGCCCGCGCAGCAGCGGGAACAGCGCCGCCGCCCTCGCCCGCCGCTCCCGCGCCGGGAGCGCCGGGTGGACCACCTCGCCGAACGGGTCGTCCCTGCCGTGCTCGGCGATGTACGCCTCGGCGGTGCGGATGATGTCGAGCGAGTTCGCCTCGCACTCCCCGCTCGTGGCACCCCACGCGGTGACGCCGTGGCCGCCGAGGATGACGCCGATCGCCTCCGGGTTCGCCTCCTTGATCGCGGCGATGTCCAGGCCGAGCTGGAACCCGGGGCGCCGCCACGGCGCCCACGCCACCCGGCCGCCGAAGATCCGCCGGGTCAGCTCCGCCCCGTCCGCCGCCGTCGCGATCGCGATGCCGGAGTCGGGGTGCAGGTGGTCGACGTGCGCGGCGTCCACGAGGCCGTGCATGGCGGTGTCGATGGACGGCGCCGCCCCGCCCCTCCCGTGCAGGCAGTAGTCGAACGCGGCGACCATCTCGTCCTCGCGCTCGACGCCCGGGTAGACGTTCGCGAGCGCGCGCAGGCGGTCGAGCCGCAGGACGGCGAGCCCCTCCTCGGCCAGCGTGCCCAGGTCGCCGCCGGAGCCCTTCACCCACATCAGCTCGACCGGCGACGCGGTCACCGGATCCTCCACCACCGCCTTGGCGGACGCGTTCCCACCGGCGTAGTTGGTGTTGCGCGGGTCGGACCCGAGCGCGTGCGCACGCTCGATCAGCTGCCCGACCTCGGGCGGACTGCCCGTCATCGGCCTCTCCTCACCTGGAATCGATGGATGCCCGGACCCGCCTCGAAGCGGCCGGGGCCGAGCCGCCGCGCGCCGTCCAGCGCGACGGCGCCGGCGGGCAGGCGCACCTCGGCCACGGCGCCGACCGGCACCTCGGCGCGGAACGCCAGCCGCCCGTTCTCCCGCCGCCAGCCCACGGCGGCGCGGCCGCGGACGGTGTCGATCGACGCCTCCGCGCGGGCCAGCCCGGCGGGCAGACAGGGGCGCATCAGGATCCGCCGGAACCCGGGCGCGGCCGGCTCGATCCCCGCCAGGTACCGGTAGAACCACTCCTCGACCGTGCCGAGGAAGCCGTGGCCGCGCGAGCGCGAGCCGAGGTGCCACATCTCCCACAGCGATGTCGCGCCGTTGGCGAACCAGAACCCCCAGCTCGGCTCGGTGGTCTGCGTCGCCACCCGGTAGGCGAGGTCGGCGTGGCCGTGGTCGCACAGCACCGGCAGCAGGTACTTGGTGCCGAGCACGCCGGTGTCGAGGTGGCCGTCGCGCGTCTCGGCCACGTCCCGCACCAGGTTCGCCACCACCGCGGCGACGTGCTCGGCCGGCACGAGCCCGAACGCCAGCGCCAGCACGTTCGGCGTCTGCCGGTACTCGTCGTCGGCCCGGTACAGGCCGCGCCCGGAGTCCAGGTACGCGGCGTTGAACGCGCGGGACAGCTCGGCGGCCTTGCCGCGCAGGCGCCGCGCGTCGGCGTCCTTGCCCAGTTCGGCGGCGATCTCCGCGAGCTGGACGTGGGTCCGGTGCACGTACGCGGTGCCCATCAGCGCGTTCACGGCGGCGTTCTGCGCGGACGGCGCGGTGTAGTCGCCCCACTCGTCGGTGCTGAGGCCCCTGCCGTCCAGCCGGCCCGCCTCGTAGGCGGCGTACCGGTCGAGCGAGTCGTAGTACTCGGCCAGCACCCAGGGCGCGTCGTAGTACCGGTGCAGGTTCCACACGGTCGCGACGTACTGGTTCGCCCAGGACGGCGACGGCCGGCGGAACCCCGGCCGCGGCTGCGGCGCCCACGAGGCGATGTCGCCGTCCTCGCCCTGCGTGTCGCGGATGTCGGCGAGCCACTTCGTGTAGAAGCGGCGCATGTCGTAGTTGGCGAAGGCGGAGTCCTCCATGAGGCCCGCGTCGCCCGTCCACGGCAGCTTCTCCTCCATCGAGCCGTCGGTCGGCACCGAGACGTGGTTGTTGAGGAGGGTGGAGCGCGCGGCCTCGTGGATCCGGTTCAGCAGGTCGTTCGCGCAGCTGAAGCGGCCCGTGCCGGCGACGGCGGTGTGCAGGCGCAGGGCGCGCAGCGCGTCGCGTCCCGGGGTGCCCGGGTAGCCGCGCACCTCGACGAACTGGAAGCCCTTGTAGCTGAACGACGGCTGCCAGACCTCCGTGCCCTTGCCGCTCAGCACGTAGGTGTCGGTCTGGTCGCGTCCGCCGGGGTGGACGGTGCCGTCCGCGTCGAGCCGTTCGCCGTGCCGCAGCCGCACCTCGGTGCCCGCCGGGCCGCGGACCTTCAGCCGGACGACGCCCGCGATGTTGGCGCCGAAGTCGTACACGTGCACGCCCGGCGCCGGATTGGTGATCCTCACCGGGCGGAGCGAGTCGGTGATCTTGATGGGCTCGATCGCCTGGGCCCGCACCTCGACGCCGGCGGTCCGGATCGGCTTCGCGGGCGTCCAGGCCGCGTCGTCGAAGCCCGGGGAGGACCAGCCGGGGACGGCCAGCCGGGCGTCGTAGTGCTCGGTGTCCGGGGTGACCGCGCCCGAGTACGACGGGCCGGGCGTGGTCTTCCAGGTGCCGTCGCCGACGATCGCCGCACCGTCCGCGACCAGCCGGAACAGGAGGCGCTGGCGGCCGTCCCAGCCCGTGCCCGGCTCCGGCGCCGGATCGCCGGGCCCCATCTTCCCGGTGCCCATCCCGGCGAACCAGCCGCGCCCGAGCGCGACCCCGACCGCGTTGCGCCCCTTGGCCAGGTGGTGCGTCACGTCGTGGACGACGTAGCCGACGCGGCGCGCGTAGTCGGTCCACGCCGGGTCGAGCACGTGGTCGCCGACGCGCTCGCCGTTGATGAACAGCTCGTGGTAGCCGAGCCCGCAGATGTACGCGCGGGCCCGCGACGGGCGCGCCCGCAGCGTGAACTCCTTGCGCAGCAGCGGGTTGTACGGCCGGGGGAAGGCGACCGCGCCGGTGATCCGCAGCTCGCCGTCCGCGACCGCGCCCGCGCTCCACCGGTAGGGCGCGCCGCCGGTGAGGTCGTCGTCGAGCGGCGGGCCGCCGCCGGTGACGGTGATCCGCCGCAGCACGCCCGCCTCGCGCCCGTCGGTGCGCAGCCCGACGGTGCCGGACGCGAACGTGCCGTCGGACAGGGTGTCCACGAGCGCGCCGTCCACGTACGTGCGGATGGTGGCGCCGCGCGCGTCGATCGCGACCTTCAGCGGGGTGCCGATCACCTGGCCGACGGGGATCGGCACGCTCTTCAGGACCGTCCAGGCGCCGTTCACCAGCTTGTGCGGCCGCAGCAGCGACCCCTCCGAGAGCTGCCACATGTAGCCGTTGGACCCGCCGTCAGCGCGGAAGAACAGGCCGAACGCCAGCTCGGTGACGGTGAGGTCGGCCTCCAGGCGGAAGTCGTCCCAGACCGGGACGGTGGAACCCGGCCAGATCCAGCCGGTCCCCCAGTCGCCGACGCCCGTCTCCCACCAGCCGGGGTCGCCCCATCCCGACGTGCGGCCCGCCGCGTCCCAGGCGCGCACCTTCCACTCGTACCGGCGGCCCGGCTCCAGTTCCGGACCGCCGTACACGATGTTGCGCGTCTCGGCGGAGGCGACCCGGCCGCTGTCCCAGACGACGTCCCGCCCGGAGGAGACCACGACCTGGTAGGCGGTCTGGGCGTCACCCTGGCGCGGCGAGACCAGTCGCCAGCCGAGCCGGGGGGCGGGCTCGTCCATGCCGAGCGGGTTCGGGGCGTCCTGGACGTCGAGCGCGGTCACCCGCATCCCGCCGCCGGACCCCGCCCGCGCCGTGGCGGGGACGCCGAGCGCGACGCCGGTCGCGGCCGTGGCCCCGAGGAAGCCTCTTCGAGAGATCATCACGCGCCCCATCCCGCCGCCTGGCCGGCCGTCCGCTCGGCGCGGACCTTCTCGAAGTAGCCGGACGCCCTGTACGCCGCGACCGGGTCCGGGTGCAGGCCCATCTCCTCGCGCAGCTCCGCCAGCAGCGGGCGGACGTCGGTGTTGTAGGCGTCCATGAACACCGCGTTCGCGTCGAGGACGTCGCCGGCCTCCTGCGCGGCGCGGAGCGCGTCGCCGTCCACGAGCAGCGCCTTCGCCGTCGCCTCCTGGACGTTCATCACCGAGCGGATCTGGCCCTGGATCTTCGGCTCGATGTTGTGGCACTGGTCGAGCATGAACGCGACCCCCGTGTCCGGGTCGTAGCCGCCGCCCCGCACCACCTCGTACATGATCCGGAAGAGCTGGAACGGGTCGGCCGCGCCCACCATCAGGTCGTCGTCGGCGTAGAAGCGGGAGTTGAAGTCGAACCCGCCGAGCCTCCCCTCGCGCAGCAGGAACGCGACGATGAACTCGATGTTCGTGCCCGGAGCGTGGTGCCCGGTGTCGACGACGACCTGCGCCTTCGGGCCGAGCTTCACGCAGTGCGCGTAGGACGCCCCCCAGTCCGGCAGGTCGGTCATGTAGAACGCGGGCTCGAACAGCTTGTACTCCAGCAGGAACCGCTGGCCGTCGCCGAGCCGCTCGTAGACGGCGGCGAGCGCCTCGGCCATCCGGTCCTGGCGGGTCCGGACGTCGTCCTGGCCCGGGTAGTTCGTGCCGTCGGAGAACCACAGCTTCAGGTCGCGGGAACCGGTGGCGTCCATGATGTCGACGGCGTCCAGGAGGTGGCCGAGCGCCTTGCGGCGGACGGCCGGATCCGGGTTGGTGACGCTGCCGAGCCTGTAGTCGTCGTCCTGGAAGACGTTGGTGTTGACCGCGCCTATCCGCACCCCCCTCTCCTCGGCGTGCGCGGCGAGCGCCGCGTAGTCATCGACCCTGTCCCAGGGAATGTGGACGGCGACGGTCGGCGCGACGCCGGTGAACCGGTGCACCTGCGCGGCGTCGTCGATCTTCTCCCACGGGGTGCGCGGGACGCCCTCCTGCGCGAAGACCTTGAACCTGGTCCCCGAGTTCCCGTACGCCCACGAGGGGGTCTCGATCTGCTGGCGGCGCAGGGCGCCCTTCACCGCGCTGGTGTCAACCACGGGCACTTGACCTCTCAATCCAGGTGGAAGACCTCAGGGAGCGGCCGCATCCCCCGATCGGGACGGCCGTCGAGGTCCTCGAAGAACGGCGCCATCTCCGCCTGCCGGCGGGCGTTGACCTTCGTGCGGCCATCGCCGCCCGGGCGGCCTCGAAGTCGTCGGTCTTCAGGTAGCCGACGAGGAGGCCGTCCTCGCGTAGGAAGAGGGAGTGGTCGTGCCAGCCGGAGTCGCGCAGGGCGTCCCGCATGCCGGGCCAGACCGCCTGGTGACGCCGCTCGTACTCCTCCAGGCGGTCCTGCCTGACCTTCAGCAGGAAGCAGACGCGCTTCCCGTTCACTTCTAGAAGTGGTACTGGTCGATGTTCTTGGCGTCGAAGACGGTGGGCGGGCCGAGGATCACCTCACCGTTGCCGCCGATCGTGCGCTCGCCGAGCTTGCCCGCCTTGAACCTCTCGCCCTGCGCGCCGGTGATCTGCCCGGACGACAGCGCCGCCGCCGCGTACGAGGCGAGGTAGCCGAGGTTCTTCGGGTCCCACAGCTCGAACTGCTTGACGGTGCCGTCCTTGACGAACTTGCGCATCTGGTCCGGCGTGCCGAGGCCGGTCAGGGCGACCTTCCCCTTGTACTTGGAGGCGGAGATGTAGCGGGCCGCCGCCGCGATGCCGACCGTGGTCGGCGAGATGATGCCCTTGAGGTTCGGGTACGCCTGGAGCAGGCCCTGCGTCTGCTGGAACGACTTCTGGTCGTCGTCGTCCCCGTAGGCGACCTTGACGAGCTTCATCTTCGAGTACTCGGGCTTCGCCAGCTCGTCCTTCATGAACTTGATCCAGGTGTTCTGGTTCGTGGCGTTCGCCGTCGCCGACAGGATCGCGATCTCGCCCTCGTGCCCGAGCTGCTCGGCGAGGAGCTTGACCTCGCTGCGGCCGATCTCCTCCGAGCCGGCCTGGTTGATGAACAGGTCGCGGCACTGGGGGTTGGTGTCGGAGTCGTAGGCGACGATCTTGATCTTCTTGGACCGCGCCTGCTTCAGCGGCCCGCACACCGCGTTCTCGTCGTTCGCCGCGATGAGGATCGCGTCGTGCCGCTGCTGGATCAGCGTGTTGATGTAGGAGACCTGCGAGGACGCCGACGCGTCGGACGGCCCGACCTCCTTGGCCTCGCCGCCGAACTCCTTCGCCGCCGCGATGCCGGCGTCGTCGACGATCGTCTCGTAGGGGTTGTTGACCTGCTTCGGCAGGAACGCCAGCTTGAGGCCCTTCTTCAGCGGCGCGTTCGGGTCGGCCGACGCCGTCCCGCCGGAGGTGCCCGCGTCGGACGCCGACGAGGAGTCCTTCGTGGTCCCGCCGCAGGCGGCCAGGCTCAGGGCCAGGACGCCGGCCGTGGCGACCGCGGCCAGCCGCGGGGCGCGCAGACGAATGGTCATCAGGGTGCCTCTCAGGGTTCTTTCTTCCGGGGGGTGGGTCGCGGCGGGGGGCTCGGGCGCCGGGTCAGGGCAGGGCGGCGGCCGCGGTTCGCGCGCCCCGCCGTCTGCCCCGGGCCTCGCGCGCCACGGCGATCAGCCGCGGGGTGAGGACGCTGACGATGAGCAGGAGCCCGGTGACGATCGACTGGACCTCGGTGGAGACGTCGTTGAGCATCAGCAGGTTGCGGAGCAGGCCGATCAGCAGGACGGCGGCGATCACGCCGCCGAGCGTGCCCTTGCCGCCGTCGAAGTCGATGCCGCCAAGCAGCACCGCCGCGATGACGGTGAGTTCGAGTCCGAGGCCGTTGTCGGCGCGGGCGCTGCCGTAGCGGAGCGTGTAGACGACGCCCGCGAACCCCGCCACCAGCCCGGACACGACGAACAGGACCAGCTTGGCGCGCTTCACGCGGATGCCGGCGAAGTAGGCGGCGTCCTCCTGCGCGCCGATCGCGAACAGCGACCGTCCGGCGCCGGTGGCGTGCAGGACGGTCCCCGTCACGGCGGCGAGCACGGCGAACAGCGCGATCGGGTACGGGATCGGCGTGCCCGGGACGGACGACGTCGCGAGGTCGGTGTAGGCGGCCGGGAACTCGGAGATCGCGCCCGTCCCGAGCGTCACGTACGCGAGGCCCCGGTAGAGGGTCATCGTGCCGATCGTGACGGCGAGGGACGGCAGCCCGAGCCGCGTGACGAGCAGCCCGTTGACGAGGCCGCAGCCGACCCCGACGAGCAGCACCAGCGGGATGATCATCTCGATGGCGAGGCCCGCGTCCCACAGCTTGCCGGTGAGGGCGCTGCACAGGCCGAGGATCGAGGCGACCGACAGGTCCACCTGGCCGCAGACGACGAGCAGCGTCATCGGCAGCGCGATCAGCGCGATCTCGCTGAGGTCGTCCAGGGCGAACGACAGGTTGTCGCCGCCGGCGAAGTCGGGCGAGAACCCGGCGCCGCCCGCGAACACCACGACCAGCAGGGCGGTGACGGCCGTCTCCCAGCGCAGCATGCCTCCGATGCGGCTCATGGCCGTCCCTCCCTGTGCGCGGTGGATTCCAGGGAGCGCTGCTTGAGCGCCCGGGTGACGCGCAGCGCCAGCAGCCGGTCGACGCTGATGGCGAGCAGCAGCAGGACGCCGGTGATCGCGTCCTGCCAGAACGAGTCGACCTTGAGCACGACCAGCACGCTGCCGATGGTGGTGAGCAGCAGCGCGCCGAGCGCCGCGCCGTACACGGTGCCGACGCCGCCGGTGATGGCGATGCCGCCGACGACGACCGCGCTGACGACCTTGAGCTCCCAGCCGTGCGCGGCGTCGGCGACGACGGTGCCGAACCGGGCGAGCCACAGCACCCCGGCGAGGCCCGCGAGCGCGCCGCTGACCAGGTACGCGGTGAGGACGCGGCGGCGGATCGGGACGCCCGCGAGCAGCGCCGCCTCCGGGCTGGACCCGATCGCGTAGAACTCGCGTCCGGACGAGTAGGACCTCAGGTAGTACCCGACCGCCAGCATCACCACGACGGTGATGACCGGCAGGTACGGGACGCCGAGCACGCCGTCGCTGCCGAGCTCCAGCACCGAGGGCGGCAGCTCCGCCGCGCCGATCTGGTCGCCGTGCGCGATGCGGTAGTCGAGCCCCTGGATCACGTACAGGGTGCCGAGGGTGACGACGAGGGCGGGCACCCGGCAGAAGCTGACGAGCAGCCCGTTCACCAGCCCGCACACCAGTCCGATCGCGACGCCGACCAGCAGCACGAGCACGATGTTCCGGTCACCGCCGGAGGCGAACCTCCCGGCGCTGAACGCGACGAGCCCGACGACGGACCCGACCGACAGGTCGATGTTGCGGGTGACGACCACCATGCTCTGCCCGACGGCGAGCAGCACCAGGATCGAGGCGTTGAGGAAGATGTCCTTCACGCCCTGCCCGGACAGGAAGCGCGGGTTCGCGATCGTCGTCCCGACGACGAGGACGGCGAGCGCACCGAGGATGCTCAGCTCCCGGGCGCGCAGCACCATCTCGACCAGCCGCCGCCCGCCGCCCGGCGGCCCGCCCGCTCCCGGCCGCGCCGGGGACTCCGCCAGTACGGTCATCACGCCGCCTTTCCATTGCCGGGACGGCCCGTCGCGGCGGCCATCACGGTCTCCTCGGTCGCGTCCGCGCGCGGGATCTCGGCGGTGAGGCGGCCCTCGTGCATGACGAGGACGCGGTCGGCCATGCCCAGCACCTCCGGCAGGTCGGACGAGATCATCAGCACCGCCAGGTCGTGGGCGGCCAGTTCGGACAGCAGCCGGTGCACCTCGGCCTTGGTGCCGACGTCGATGCCGCGGGTCGGCTCGTCCACGATCAGGACGGCGGGCTCGGTCGCGAGCCACTTGGCGAGGACGACCTTCTGCTGGTTGCCGCCGGACAGGACGCCGACGGCGTCGGTGAGGCGGGAGTACTTGAGCTGGAGCCGCAGGCCCCAGTCGGCGGCGCGGTCCCGCTCGACCCGGCGGGAGATCAGGCCGCCGCGCCCGCTCTCGCGGCGCAGCGCCTTGAGCTGGGTGAGCCCCATGTTGCGCTCGATGGACATGCCCATGACGAGGCCCTGCTGGCGCCGGTCCTCGGGGACGAGCGCGAGCCCCGCCGACATCGCGGCCGTGGGGCTGCCGGGCGGGAGGGCGCGGCCGTCGACCTCGACGGTCCCGGCGTCCCACCGGTCGACGCCGAAGAGCGCGCGGGCGACCTCGCTGCGTCCGGCGCCGACCAGCCCGGCCAGCGCGACGATCTCGCCGCGCCGGACGTCGAACGACACGTCGGTGAACGCGCCCTCGCGGGTCAGCCTGCGGACCTTCAGCGCGGTCTCGCCGGGCGTCACGTCCTGCTTGGGGTAGAGGGCGTCGAGGTCGCGGCCGACCATCCGGCGGACGAGGTCGTCCGGGGTGAGGTCGGCGACGAGGTCGGTGCCGACGAAGCCGCCGTCGCGGAGCGTCGTGACCCGCTGGCACAGCTCGAAGATCTCCTCCAGCCGGTGCGAGATGAACAGCACCGCGCAGCCCTGCTCGCGCAGCGTGCGGGTCACCGCGAAAAGCCGGGCGACCTCCTGGCCGGTGAGCGCGGCGGTGGGCTCGTCCATGATCAGCACCCGCGCGTCCCGGGAGATGGCCTTGGCGATCTCGACGACCTGCTGGTCGGCGATCGACAGTCCCCGGGCGGGCTGCCGCGGGTCGAGCGGGACGCCGAGCCGCTCGAACAGCCGCGCCGTCTCCGCGTGCATGGCGCGGCGGTCGATCCGGCCGAGACCGGCGCGGGGCTGGCGGCCCATGAAGATGTTCTCGGCGACCGACAGGTCCGGGAACAGCGTGGGCTCCTGGTAGATGACCGCGACCCCGGCGGCCCGCGCGTCGGCGGGGCCGCCGAACGTCACGGCGGCGCCGTCCGCGCGGACCTCGCCCGCGTCCGGCCGGTGCACGCCTGCGAACGTTTTTACGACCGTTGACTTGCCCGCGCCGTTCTCCCCGGCCAGGGCGTGCACCTCACCCGCGTGGAGCTCCAGCGTCACGTCCTGGAGGGCGCGCACGGCGCCGAACGATTTACTCACGTTGACCAGCGCCAATGTCGGCGGCGCCGATCGCGCGGGTGCTGTCATCAGGGCCCTCCTCGGGAGGCAGCTCCAGGACGCTGGGATGAAAAACGTTTTAACAAGATGTTGCGGAGGACGCTAGATGTGAGCCAGAGCACCCGTCAAGAGCCGATCTTCCGCCGGGGTCGCCCAAGATCGCCGGAAACCCCGGCGCAGTAAGGGCCTGTGAGCACTTCGAAATCGTTCGCGACCGGCACCGGCCACCCGCCTATCGGCCTCCAGCGCACGGTCGGCGGGGTTGACACGTTTTAATGCGATGACCCAAAGTGAGCCGATATCAGCGATCGGACCGGGGGCACACAGATTGAGCACAGACGGCACCGACCGTCCCGGCGCGGCGCGCGGGACGGTCGGGATCAAGCAGGTCGCGGCGCACGCCGGCGTCTCGCCCGGCACCGTGTCCAACGTGCTCAACCGGCCGGAGCGGGTCGCCGAGGCGACCCGGATCCGGGTCGAGGGCGCGATCCGGGAGCTCGGGTTCGTCCGCAACGGGTCGGCGTCCACGCTGCGCGCCGGCCACAGCAGCACGATCGGGCTGATGGTCCTCGACCTCGCCAACCCGTTCTTCACCGACGTGGCCCGCGGCGTCGAGGACACCGCGAGCGAGCGCGGCTACGCGGTGATCCTGTCCTCGTCCGGCGAGTCGGACGAGCGGGAGCTGCGCAACCTGCGGGTGTTCGCCGAGCAGCGGGTCCGCGGCGTGCTGCTGACCCCGGTCGGCGACGACGGCGCGGCGGCCGGGCGGCTGCGCGAGCGGAACGTCCCGGTGGTGCTGCTCGACCATCCGACGCCGCGCGCGAACCAGTGCTCGGTCGCCGTCGACGACGTCGCGGGCGGCGAGCTCGCCACCGCGGAGCTGCTGGCCGCGGGCGCCCGCACGATCGCTTTCGTCACCGGGCCGACGGTGCTGCGGCAGTGCGCGGACCGGCGCAAGGGCGCGCTGCGGGCGCTGCGCGCCGCCGGGCTCGGCCGCGACGCGCTGCGCGAGATCCCGGTCGGGGCGATGAACGCGCGGGCCGGGCAGGAGGCGGCGCGGCGGATGCTGGAGGCCGGGGCGCCGCTGCCGGACGCGATCTTCTGCGCGAACGACCTGCTCGCGCTCGGCGTCCTGCGGGTGCTGCTCCAGACGGGGATCCGGGTCCCGGCTGACATCGCGCTGATCGGGTACGACGACATCGAGTTCTCCGCGGCGGCCGCCGTCCCGCTGAGCTCGGTGCGGCAGCCCACCTACCAGCTCGGCCGGATCGCGACCGAACTCCTGCTGGAGGAGTGCGACGACCCGGTGGGGCATGCCCACCAGCAGGTGATGTTCCAGCCGGAGCTGGTCGTCCGCGAGTCGAGCCGGTCCGAGGGGGGAGGCGGCATCGTGAGGTTGGCGCTGTGAGAGTCGCGTTGTTCCTGACCTGCGTGAACGACACCCTCTACCCGGGGACGGGGAGGGCGGTCGTGCGGCTGCTGCGGCGGCTCGGCCACGACGTGGAGTTCCCGTCCGGGCAGACGTGCTGCGGGCAGATGCACCTGAACACCGGCTACCGGCGGCAGGCCCTGCCCCTGGTGAAGGGGTTCGCGGAGACGTTCGGGCCCTACGACGCGATCGTGACGCCGTCCGCGTCGTGCGGGGCGATGGTCCGCGACTGGCATCCGCGGCTCGCGCCGCGCGCCGCCGGGGTCGCCTCCCGCGTGTACGAGCTGACGGAGTTCCTGGTGGACGTGCTGGGCGTCACCGACGTCGGCGCGTCGTTCCCGCACCGCGTCACCTACCACCCCACCTGCCACTCGCTGCGGATGCTGCGGGTCGGCGACCGTCCGCTGCGGCTGCTGCGCGAGGTGCGCGGCATCGACCTGGTCGAGCTGCCGGACGCGGCGGAGTGCTGCGGGTTCGGCGGGACGTTCGCGCTGAAGAACCCCGAGGTGTCGGCGGCGATGTGCGCGGACAAGGTCACCGCCGTCCGGGAGACGCGGGCCGGGGCGCTGTGCGCGGCCGACAACTCGTGCCTGATGCACATCGGCGGAGCGCTCACCCGCACACGCGCCGGGGTCCGGACGGTGCACCTGGCCGAGATCCTCGCGTCCACTGAGGAGGACCCGCTATGACGATGCCGACCTACGTCGGGATGCCGTCGTTTCCGGACGCGGCGCGGCGCGCGGTGGCCGACCCCCGGCTGCGCGCCAACCTGGCGCGCGCGACCACGACGATCCGGGGGCGGCGCGCGGACGCGGTCGCCGAGCTGGAGGACTGGCCCGCGCTCCGCGAGGCGGGCCGCCAGATCAAGGACCACGTGCTGGAGAACCTCGGCCACTACCTGCGGCTGCTGGAGGAGAAGGTCGCGGGCGCCGGTGGAACGGTGCACTGGGCGCGCGACGCCGCCGAGGCCAACAGGATCGTCGCGGACCTGGTGAAGGCGACCGGCGAGAGCGAGGTCGTCAAGGTCAAGTCGATGGCGACGCAGGAGATCGGGCTGAACGAGTTCCTCGCCGGGGAGGGGATCACCGCGCACGAGACCGACCTGGCGGAGCTGATCGTCCAGCTCGGGGACGACCGCCCCTCGCACATCCTCGTCCCGGCGATCCACCGGAACAGGTCCGACATCCGCGACATCTTCCTGCGCGCGATGGACGACGCGCCCGAAGGGCTGACCGACTCCCCCGCCGCGCTCGCCGAGGCCGCGCGGCGGCACCTGCGGGCCAAGTTCCTGTCGGCGAAGGTCGCGGTGTCGGGGGTGAACTTCGCGGTCGCCGACACCGGGACGCTGGTCGTGCTGGAGTCGGAGGGCAACGGCCGGATGTGCCTCACGCTCCCCGAGACGCTGATCTCGGTGATGGGCGTGGAGAAGATCGTCCCGACCTGGCGCGACCTTGAGGTGTTCCTCCAACTGCTGCCGCGCTCGTCCACGGCCGAGCGGATGAACCCCTATACCTCGGCGTGGACGGGCGTCCACCCGGGCGACGGGCCCCGCGACTTCCATCTCGTGCTGCTGGACAACGGCAGGACCGCGACCCTGGCCGACGAGGTGGGCAGGCAGGCGCTGCGCTGTATCCGCTGCTCCGCGTGCCTGAACGTGTGCCCGGTCTACCAGCGCGCGGGCGGCCACGCCTACGGCTCGCCGTATCCGGGGCCGATCGGCGCGATCCTGTCCCCGCAGATCAGGGGCATCGGGTCGGACGTCGACGCCTCCCTCCCCTACGCCTCGTCGCTGTGCGGGGCGTGCTTCGACGCGTGCCCGGTCGCGATCGACATCCCCGAGGTGCTCGTCCACCTGCGGGCGCGGGCGGTGGAGAAGGGGCCGCGCCATCCCCTCGAAAGGGTCGCGATGGCGGCGGCCGGGTGGACGCTGCGCTCCCCCACCCGGCTCGCGCTCGCCCAGCGCGGGGCGTCGGCGTCCCGCAGGCTGGTCGGGCGCGGCGGCCGGATCCGGCGGCTGCCCGGCCCGCTGTCGGCGTGGACCGAGACGCGGGACGCGCCCGTGCCGCCGCCCGAGTCGTTCCGCGCCTGGTGGGCCCGGACCAACGGGGGCGAGGGAGAGTGAGCGCACGCGAGGAGATCCTCCGCCGGATCGAGCGGGTGACGCCGACGCGTCCGGCCGCCGAGGTCGCCGCGTCCTACGGCCGGATCGACCGCGCGTACCGGCGGCGGCACCACGACGGCGACGTCCTCGACCTGTTCGCGGAGCGGGTCGCCGACTACCGCGCGACCGTGCGGCGCGTCGCGCCGTCCGGCGTGGCGGGGGCGGTCGCGGAGTGCCTCGCCGCCCGGCCCGGATCGTACGGGGTGCCCTCCGACCTGCCGCCGGAGTGGGTCGCCGGGGCGGGCGCCCCGCTCGTCCGCGACCCCTCGGTCGCCGCGCTGGACGGCCTCGCGGGCGCGGTCACCGGCTGCGCGGCCGCGATCGCCGAGACGGGCACGATCATCCTGGACCACGGCCCCGCGCAGGGGCCGCGCGCCCTGTCGCTCGTGCCCGACCACCACCTGATCATCGTGCGGGCGGAGCAGGTCGCCCCCGACGTGCCGGACGCCCTGGAGCGGCTCGACCCGCTCCGGCCGCTGACGTTCGTGTCCGGGCCGTCCGCGACCAGCGACATCGAACTGTCCCGGGTGGAGGGCGTGCACGGCCCGCGCACGCTCGACGTGCTGGTCGTCGCGTGAGCGAGGCGACCTTCGCGGCCGTGGACCTCGGCGCGTCCAGCGGGCGGGTGATGGCGGCGCGCGTCGGGCCCCGCACCCTGGAGCTGGACGAGCTCCGCCGCTTCCCCAACCGTCCTGTGCGGGTGAACGGCACCCTGCACTGGGACGTCCTCGGCCTGTACGGGAACGTCCTGGACGGCCTGCGCTCCGCCCCCTCCGGCCTGGCCTCGGTCGGCGTCGACTCGTGGGCCGTCGACTACGGGCTGCTGGACGGGAGCGGCGCGCTGCTCGGCAACCCCGTCCACTACCGCGACCCGCGCACCGACGGCGTGATGGAGCGGATCCGCGCCGAGGTGGGCGACGACCTCCTCTACCAGGCGTCGGGCCTCCAGTTCCTCCCGTTCAACACGATCTACCAGCTCGCGGCGGACGACCTGTCGCGGGCGCGCACCCTGCTCCTCATCCCCGACCTGCTCGCGTACTGGCTCACCGGGGAGACCGGCGCCGAGCGGACGAACGCGTCCACGACGGGGCTCCTCGACGTCCGCACCGGCGCCTGGTCGAACGACCTGCTCTCCCGCCTCGGCCTCCCCGCCGGGATCCTGCCGCCGCTGCGCGACCCGGGCTCGCCGATCGGCGTCCTCCGCCCGGACGCCGCCGCCGAGACCGGGCACCCCGGCCTCCCGGTCGTCGCCGTCGGGTCGCACGACACGGCGTCCGCGGTCGCCGCCGTCCCCGCCACGACCGACCGGTTCGCCTACATCTCCTGCGGCACGTGGTCCCTGGTCGGCGTCGAACTGGACGCGCCCGTCCTCACCGAGGAGAGCCGCAAGGCCAACTTCACCAACGAGGGCGGCGTCGACGGGACGGTCCGCTACCTGCGCAACGTGATGGGCCTGTGGCTCCTCCAGGAATGCCTGCGCACGTGGGGCGACCCCGACCTCCCCGCGCTGCTCGCCGAGGCCGCGCACGTCCCCGGCCTGCGCTCGCTGATCGACGCGGGCGACCCCGAGTTCCTGCCGCCGGGCGGGATGCCCGCCCGCATCGCCGCGCACTGCCGCCGCCGCGGCCTCCCCGTCCCGGAGGGCCGCGCGGCGACCGTCCGATGCGTCCTGGACAGCCTCGCCCTCGCGCACCGCGCCGCCATCCGGCAGGCGGCGGCGCTGTCCGGACGGGACGTCGAGGTCGTCCACCTGGTGGGCGGCGGCAGCCGCAACGACCTGCTCTGCCGGCTCACCGCCGACGCGAGCGGCCTCCCCGTCGTGGCCGGGCCGGTCGAGGCGACCGCGCTCGGCAACGTGCTGGCCCAGGCCCGCGCGCTGGGCGCAGCGGGCGGGCTCGCGGAGTCACGAGCGCTGGTCGCCGGGACGCAGCCGCTGCGCCGCTTCGCCCCGTCCGGCGACACGGACCGCTGGGACGAGGCCGCCGCCCTCCTCGCCTCCCCGGCACGGTGAAATGACCTTTTGGTCAGCTGACGGAAGGGACCGGCGGCAAAGGCGAATGCCCCGCAGGTCAATGGGTTGGGACAAAGGGGTCGTGCGACCCGCGACGCAGGGACGCGTCCCGGCAACACTCCGCTCGTCGGACGACGAGGCGCACCGGAGGAGATCGGGCGCGTCCTAAGACGCCGCCGAGGACGGCCATGGCTTCCTCGCCTCGGTCGGTGAGCCGGGCGCGGCCAGGACCCGGCCGACTCGTGTCGCGGACCGCGCTGCCGTTCGCGCCGTGGTCGACGCGCACACCCCCCGGCGGGGTGCGTCGTGCTGGATTACCCGCCGGGTAATGGATCTTCAACTGACCGTTCGGCAGGCTGACGAGCGTCTTCCCCATACCCGTTCTCATCCGCGAGGAGTGTCAGTGACCAGGCGTTCAGTAGAGGCCCTTGTGGCCGCGGCCGTGGCCGCCGTCCCGGTGGTGCTCGCCGTTCCGGCTCAGGCGGATGCCCCGCCCGTGACCGAGGGCAGGGTCACGCCCGCCGCCCAGAAGTTCATCGACCGGCAGACACGGTTCGGGGCGATGCCGACCTACACCACCCCGGACTCGCCAGATGAGAGGGACCTGGACAAGCGGGTCGCCGCCTACGGGGAGATGTGGGACCAGAACGCGACCCTGTGGGAGGCCGCCGCCGTTCCCGTCCAGGGGCGCGCGAACATCGAGAAGTCGATCCGCACATCGCTGGGGCTCGTCCCCTCGCTCAACTTCCGGCCCACCCGCATCGCCGCCGACCGGAACGTCGTCATGTACGGCGCGGACAACCGGGCCGTTCTCAACAAGAACAAGGTCGAGTACCCGGCGATCTACCGGGTCGTCCTGAACAAGAGGGGCGACGTCGTCCAGGGGCGGCGCTACTACGACCGGTTCCGCTGGTTCAAACCGCTCGACGGCACCCTGAGGGACCTGTTCGCCGACGTGACCGACCAGCGCCGCGGCACGGCCGCACTCGCCAAGGGTTCCGCGCGCCCCGACGACATCCCCGGCCGGGCCGCGGCCTGGAACCGGCGGGACGCAGCCGCCCTGGCGGACTCCACGGGCGATGCCGCGCTGTCGGGCACCGGACTCGACGGCCGCCGGTTGCGCACCCGCGCCGCCAAGCTCGCCTACCTGCAACGACTGTTCGGCACCTTCGGCAACGACCCCGGCGCCAGGCTCGACCCCGGCCAGAGGGTGCGCACCCCCGCCGCCACCTACCAGGAGTGGTTCGGGACGGTGAACAGCCAGAACCGCACCACCTCCTTCGGCGTCATCGAGCGGTTCGGATACCGCGACGGCCGGCTGACCGACTGGACACTGACCTTCGACACGCTCCCCCTGATCGCCGACGACCAGGAGATCCGCAGGCTCTATGGCCTGCTCCAGCCCCAACGATGAGCCGAAGCCGCAGTACACGCCTGACACCGAGCAGCCCGACGTCCAACACGGCGACATCGGCACCACCTGGATGCTCCAGCCGGGTGGGAGGCCCGTTGAACGAGCACGTGGTGCCCGCCCGCGCCACCTAACCCTGTAGGAGCGTCGCTGCCCCCTGGCCAGGGCCCACCGCTTTCCCCGGGTCGATGTGGCGAGGCGCCCTCCCCATCGGGTTCCTCCTTGGAGGTCCGCTGAGGTGGGAGCAGCGAACTCAGAAGGAGACCCGGTATCGGCTGGCCCTGGTCATCGCCGGGGGGCGGGCGCAGGCAGCCGCGCCTCGTCCTCCCACTGCTCGGCCACCGCGCTGCTCCGGCTGGTCAGCGAACAGGGCCGCCACGCCAGGAAGGAAGGGCGATGCGGCCGATGGCGGCGTCGAACGCGGCGCCTGCCAGCAGGCGGGTGGAATCGAGGGTCGGCAGCGGGGAGACGTCCGGCGTCACCAGGAGCGGAATCTCCGTGCAGACCAGGGCCACGGCGTCGCAGCCTCTGCTTGCCAGATCCGCGATGACGCGCACGTACTCCTGGCGCGAGCTCTCGGTGAACACGCCGTTGACGAGCTCGTCGAAGATGATCGTGTTGATCCTCTCCCGGTCCTCGGCCCGGGGGACCTCCGAGGCGATCCCCCGATCCGCGAGCGCCCTGTCGTAGACAGGCCCCTCCATGAGATACCTGGTACCGAGGACGCCGACGCGCTCGCGTCCGTCGCGCGCCGCGCGGTCGGCGACGACGTCGGCGATGTGCAGGCCGGGAAGCGCGAGGGCATCTCCCGGCAGTTCGAGGGCCATGTGAGCAGTGTTGTCGGGACAGACGAAGAAGTCCGCGCCCGCGTGGGCGAGCCGCTGTGCGCTTTCGGCGAGTATCGAGCGGATGGGGCCGTATTCGCCCTGGTCCCAGTGGGACATGCTGCGTCCCATGGCGATGCAGTCGAGGCTGACATCGGGGTGCTGGTGGGGGCCGAGCTCCCGGAAGCCCTCCCGGCAGAACGCCTGAAAACAGAGCGCCGCGCCTTCGACGCTGTGCGCGATGATGCCGAGATGCTTCATGGCTCTCCCCACGATCCGTGCGTAATGCTCGCAAAGCACAACACGAAGCGCTTTAGTGCACAAGATATGCTCTTCAGATTGAGCATTATGCGTAGAACCAGACACCGCAGCGTGAGGGGACGAGCAGAATGCCAAACGGTGACCGGATCGATGTGATGGATGCCCGCCTGCTTCTGGCGCTGATCGAACGCCCGCGTTCCACCACCGTCGCGCTGGCGGACCAGACCGGCCTCTCACGCAACACCGTGCAGGCCAGACTGGCGAAGCTGGAGGAGGGCGGCGGTCTGGAGTCCTTCGAACGCCGGATCAGCCCCCGGCGGCTCGGCCACCCGCTGACGGTCTTCGCCGCCGTACAGGTGGTGCAACGCATGCTCGACGAGGTCGCGGAGGCCCTGGCCGACATCCCGGAAGTGCTCCAGGTCTACAGCGTGAGCGGCCCGACCGACCTGATGGTGCAGGCCGTCGCGGCCGACGCCGATGACCTGTACCGGATCGCCGGGATGATGCTCGCCATCCCTGGCGTCGAACGCACCACAACGTCACTGGTCACCCGCGAGATCGTCGCCTACCGGACCACTCCTCTGCTCCGACGGCTGCTACAGACGCCCACGTCCTAGACCACTCCACGAAGCCTTCGCCTATCGTGCAAGCGCCCCGCGACGCCGACCGCCACGCCCGGCACCTGCCTCACCGGGCCGGGCCACAGGCACTCCAGGACGCCGCCGAACCCTCCGGGGACCGCCAGCCGCTGAGCCGTGACCGGTGGCGACCCGAACGTCCAGGTACGAGCGGGGGCACGGCCGGGCTCAGCATCGGCCTGTGAGCACCGACCCTCCGACCGCGGCCGGCGCGGCTGACCGGGTCGCCGCGGCGTTGTCCGGCCGCAATCCGGTCCTCGATGAGCGGCGGCGGACGCTGCTGCCCGGTCTGCCAATTCCCGTGGTCGCGCTCACGGTGACCCGGCGTTATGGGGTTGCTTGCAGTGAGATTTGGATATTCCTGGTTCCGTACTTGTGCGCCCTACCGCCGGCCCTCGTCCGTACTCGTGTGCAAATCGTGAAGGTCGTGGATTTGCCGAGAGTGCGGAGGTTGTTGAGCGGGGTGTGCTGACGGCTTCGGAGGGGGTGTGGTTGTCCCCGTGCGCTCTCCGAGAGGGACGAGTCCGACTGCTCACCCCCTCGGGGATGACCCGTGCGATGGCGCCTTCCATCCCAGACCTCCAGACCGACGTGGGCCGCGAATTCGGTGACCACCGATAATGCAAATATGACTCAAAAGAGAAAGGACCGTTCCCGGCGGACCGCATTCGGTCATGGGAATGACGGCGCCATCCCGCCGGACTGGGTGGATACAAGCCGCACGGGTCCACAAGTGGACACCATGGATGCTCATCAATGAAACCGTCTATTGCGCATCCTCCTTTGATCGTTGAGCATTCGGTGCGGTGCCGCCCCCGGAGACGCCGGGGGCCACCCGGACGAGGAGGATCTTCATGCGTCGCCTGATGATCAGGGCCACGATCATGGTGGCCGCCCTTGGACTGCTGGGCTCCGTCACGACCACCGGTGCGTCCGCCGCCACCAAGGACCGCCTCGTGCTGGTGACCGCGGCGAATTCGCCTTTCGGCAAGAGACTCGCCGGCTCCACCATCACGTCCAACGCCAATGGCAGGCTCGTGTCGGCCGAGCTCAACTATGGTCGCGGCGACTACGGCATGCTCCGCGCGCGGGCGGACGTCGCCGCCGAGTGGGAGCGGTTCGATCTGTCCGCGTCCGGCGCGGTCTGGATGATCAAGTCGGATGCCAACCAGAAATTTGTCTCGGCCGAGCTCAACTATGATTGGAAAAACTACGCGATGCTCCGCGCGCGGGCGGACGTGGTCGCCGAATGGGAGAAGTTCAACCTGTACTACAGCCCGTCCCGGGACCTCTACGCGTTCAAGTCGCAGGCCAACGGCAAGTTCGTGTCGGCCGAGCTGAACTACGATGGCGACCGCAACGGGATGCTCCGCGCACGCGCGACCGAGATCGGGCCGTGGGAGTGGTTCCGACTGAACCACCTGTAGCCCTTCGTGTGATGTAATGCGACCAAGCCGAGGAATTCCGTCACCAAATCCGACCAACATCAAATGACCCGAGCAACCCACGGCCCCGGCTCACCTACTCGGTCTGGTGCCCTGCCGAGGGCGACAGCGGGCGTGATTCGGGGGTGGGGTTCGGCCCGAGACCAGCAGTGCCCTCACGAGTCTCCGGACGGCTGGCCGGGCCCGGGTCCCCTGCGGCGCGGCGCGTTCGGCGCCCCACATCCCATGTGCCCGCGCCGAATCAGTGAAGTAGCGGGCCTGGAGTTCGGGAGTCGGCAGCGCCTGGGGTCGCACCGTGCCGACCGCCCGACGGTGATCCCGCCCCCGCCGAGCGCCATATCTGACCGGTCCACCAAGCCGAGGCCCGGAAGCAGCGTCGACGGCCCCCGGCCGCAGTCATGGCTGGCCAGCGAACCCGGCGTAGGCAGAAAGACGGGCTGAGGCGATGGGCTGTGCCGTCGAATCCTGCGCATCGCCAAACCAGCCGAGCAGGGCCTGACCAGCGTGGTCGGCCGCTCCGGGCCCGCCGGTGGCAGTTCTTCCCGCTGTTCGACGTCGTTGCGCTCGACGCCGTCACGGCGGAATGTCCAAGCTCGACGGCCTCCGAGTTCGATCCGGTGCCTGAGGCCCTGGACCCAGGCGGAATCAGATCAATCGGCGGCCAGCACTGCCGCGAGGCCTTCTTGCAGATCCTTGACCCAGTACTCGGGAACCTCCAGCGATGGGAAATGTCCCCCGGTTTCGGGCGACCTCCATCGGATGATATTTCGGTACCGCTCCTGCGCCCAGGCGCGCGGAGACTTCTCGATGTCGTGGAGGTAGACGCTGATTGCCGACGGGACGTCGACCCGAAGCTCGGGGTCGAGCGAAAGGTGGCTTTCATAATAAATGCGAGCCGCCGACGCGCCGGTCCGCGTCAGCCAGTACAGCGTGACGTCGTCGAGGATTCGGTCCCTGGAAATTCTCTCGAACGGGCTATCTTCGGTATCCGTCCAGTCGGCGAACTTGTCAAGGATCCAGGCGAGCAGCCCGACCGGTGAGTCGACGAGCGAGTAGCCGATGGTCTGCGGTCGAGACGCCTGCTGCTTCGCGTACGCCGCGCTGGGCCCGGCCCAGAAATCGCGGGTTTCCTCAGCCCATTTGCGCTCGACCGCCGTCAGCCCGCCCGTCGCCAACCCGGGCGGTGCCTGCGCGGTCGTTGTGTGAATGCCGAGAACGTGCGCCGGGAACCTGCCGCCGAGGACCGTAGTGATCACACCTCCCCAGTCGCCGCCGTGGGCTACGAACTTGCCGTAGCCGAGCCTTCCCATCAGTTCCACCCAAGCGGCCGCGATCTTTTCGATCCCCCACCCGGTGGTTGCCGGTTTGTCGCTGTACCCGAAGCCTGGCAGCGACGGGACCACGACGTGGAACGCCGGCGTGTCGACATCCTTCGGATCCGCCAACTCGTCCACCACATCGACGAACTCAGCAACGCTGCCCGGCCAACCGTGCGTCAAGATCAGAGGAGTGGCCTCCGCGCGCGCGGATCGGCGGTGCAGGAAATGGATTCCCAAACCGTCAATGGTCGTACGGAACTGGCCGATCCGGTTAAGGCGCGTTTCGAACGCCCGCCAATTGTAGCCGGTGCGCCAGTAGTTCACGACATCGACGAGGTCGGCGAGAGGGACGCCCTGGTCCCATCGGCGAGGGCCGGACGCGGCGTGATGGACCGTCTCGGCTTCCGGCAGTCGCGCCGCGGCCAGTCGCGCACGCAGATCCTCAAGTTCGGCTTCAGGCGCATGGGCTTCAAATGCGTGCACGTCGCTGGTTGGACGGTTCATGGACATGAGACCTCCTGATCATCGGAGAACCGGCTTGGACTCGCGAGCCGACCAGGCCCGCTAGGCGGCCATCGCCGAGGATGGCCGTCCAGGCGACGCACCTGGCCGCAGCTACGACCAGTCGGCCCGCGGGATCTAGGTACAGGAGGGCCTTATCTCGGTCACTGCGCTGTCCTTAACTCGGCGGCAGAACAGCGTAACCCGGACACACCCCCCGCTACTTCCCAGGCCAGGCGCCTCCTACCTGGCGACTGAGTCCCTAAGCCCGCTGCCGCGGGTCTGCGCCGGTACCTGCGGACGCGATGCATTGCCGCGCCCAGCACTCGGCCCACCGGACTCGAACGACTCACCCGCGCCCCATCGCCGCCGCCCGCGAACACGGCGTCGCCGTCCGCGCGGCCATCATGCCCAGCCGCACCGGTGGCCGGCCACCAGGACACCCGGGCCTTGGAACTGCCCGTCGCCCTCCACATGCCGGGCAGGGTGACTTCCTGCGCCCCGCCGAAGTGAACAGCGCCGAACCGACCACGCGTGGCCGTAGAGCGCGGCCAGGAGGGCCGGAATCCGCTATGGCCTGGGGCAGTGGAAACGGCGTCGCCCTGCCCCTCGTCGCAGTGAACGGCCTCCGACCTGGTGTCCGAGCGTGGAAGGCGCGGTGGACGGGGCGACGGCGCTGTCGGCCTGGTCCTCCTCGTGACCGCGTCAGCGGCACGACGGCGTCACGACACAACGGCGCGGTACGGTCCCGGAAAGGGTGCTCGCCCAGAAGGGTGGGGTCGGGAAGACGACCAAAACCCTGGAGTCGGCCGCCAAGGCGCCCGAGCCGTGCATGCGGCCTGAGGAGCCGCCCGGGACGGTCGCCGCACGCCGCTAGAGAGTCGATCCTTCTAGCGCGTCAAGCGGCGACAGGGAGCCGGGGTCCGAAGGGGCGGTGAGGGGAGCCAGGAGGGGGAGGTCCTCGCGGCGCTGGACGACGCAGTGCAGCAGATACCGGCTCAGCGCGTCGCGGGCGGGGGCGTTAGCGGGTGCGATCAGGTGCAGGGTGCCGCGGGCGGCGCGGACGGCGAACTGGGTCTTGGTCAGCAGATGCGCGCCGTGCAGGTCGACCACGTCGAGCTCGGACAGGTCCAGCGCCAGGTGCGGTGAGGGGTCGAGGACGATCGTGGTGAGGATCTGGGCCTCGGCGGTCACGGCGGTGTCGGCGGTCAGGCGGCCCGACATCTGCAGCAGCGTGTAGCGGCCGTGGCGACCGGCCTGCACCCTCAGCGCCCTGGCCCCGGAAGGCGCCGTAGGGGCACCCGCGGGAGGGGTGGGGCTGGAGGTCGCCTCCAGCGGCGGTTCGGTCGGTCGCACCAGCATGGAACACCCTCCCAGCGGTGATGAGGCAGCGGACGAGTCGGACACCCCAAGAGTGTTACATGAAATACTATTCGTCAAATTTTTCTCATAGAATCTTGGGTGAACAAGCTCCGCACCTGCCGGGAAGCACACTCTGTCGCCTCCCGGCGGGCAGAGGGGGCCGGGTGCGTACAGGAGGAGTGAGCGGATGGACAGGACGCCGACCCGGCCGGACGCCAAGCCCTGGACGTTCCTGACCAACCACGCGCGAGTACTGATCCAGATCGCCCGCGACCCCGACCTGCGGGTCCGGGAGGTGGCCCAAGAGATCGGGATCACCGAACGCGCGGCGCAGCTCATCATCAACGACCTGGAAGAGGCGGACTACCTCACCCGCACCCGCGTCGGACGCCGCAACACCTACACCATCAACGCCCACCGCCCCTTCCGCTACCCGACCGAGGCCAACCACGACGTCGAAGACCTCATCGACCTGTTCGCCGACCGCGGCACCCCCTGACCACACCCACGCGTGCGGCGGTTCCGGGAGGAGCGCCACCACCTGTGTCGCCAACCCCCGTCGCCGAGCCGCCAGAGCAGGCACGTGACGCGCAGGTCGTCCCCGACGGCAGTCCCCGGCTTCGGGGTCGTCTGGACAGGCGCCAACGACGCGCTCCGAGGGGCCCGACCGGTCTCCCGGAGCGTCCGCGTCCAGGCGAGACCGGACGGCACGCGCCGGTCAGTCGAGGAGGGCGGTCGCCTCGACCTCGACGAGTACATCCGGTTCGAAGAGGTACTCGACGCCGATCAGGGAGGCCGGTGGCGTGGGAAACCGGAGTCCGATCTCCTCGGCGACGCTCTCCACCCCGGCCATGAAGTCGTCGATCTTCTCCGGACTCCACCGGGTCACGTAGAACGTCAGGCGCAGCACGTCCGCGAACGACGCGCCCGCGCCCGCCAGTCCGACGGAGGTGTTGCGCAGCGCCTGGGCGACCTGCCCTGCCAGATCGCCGGGCGCGACCGGTGTCCCGTCGGCCTTGCGTGCGACCTGACCGCTGATGTGGACGTGCTTCGTCCCGGTGCCCACGGCGACGTGGTGGTACGGGACGGGCTGCAGCATGCCTTCCGGCGTGAAGTGCTGAACGGTCATGGCCTTCTCCCTCTCAGAGTAAGTATCTGTAAGCTACCTAGTAGAAGAAAGACACTTCAACGAGACCAGGTTTCGCCATGGATACCGCCGACGAACTCCGCATCGACGCCCCGCACCGCGAGCTGCTCGACCAGGTCCTCGACAAGTGGTCGCTCAGCGTCCTCAACGAGCTCTGTGAACGCCCGTGCCGCTTCAACGAACTGCGCCGAGCGATCCCCCAGGTCACGCAGAAGTCGCTGACCGCGACGCTTCGGCGGCTCGAACGGAACGGCGTGGTCGAGCGCGAGGTCGTCTCCACCCGCCCCGTGGCGATCAGGTATCAGATCACGCCTCTCGGCAAGACCTTCCGGCAGCCCATCGATGTGCTGCTGGCATGGGCCTCGCAGCACATGCCCGCGGTCGAACGCGCACGCGAAGGCTTCGACAAGCGGGAGGAGGCGGGCCTATGACCCGGGGCGACCACCGAGCGCCCACCCGATCCCTCCGCTGGGGCGACACATGCCGCCACGCACCGTCGGACGGCGCAGGTCGGTGTGCTGCGTGGTAAGGGTCGTCCTCAGGATGCCCGGGGATCCGTGGCGGCGTGGGCCTGGCCGCCGCGCGACGCCGGTTCACCTGCCGCGACTGGGTGAACCGCAGGATGTTGCCGGACGGATCGAGGAACGCGCAGTCGCGGACGTCGTCGGGCCGGTCGATCGGTTCCTGGACCACCTCGGCGCCCGCGGCCTCGATGTGCTCGAAGGTGGCGTCGCAGTCGTCGGTCACGAAGACGAGGCATCCCAGCAGGCTCCTGGGGCCGCCAGATCGACGATCGCCCGCCGATCGGCCGGTGAGATCACCGGGTCCGCGCCGGGAAACTGGAGGAGGATCCGCACCTCAGGCTGCGAAGGCGGGCCCACGCTCACCCGCCGCCGCCCTTGGAGATCCGCGTCGGCGCGCACCTCGAAGCCGAGCACGTCACGGTAGAAGCCGAGTGCCTCGTCCAGGTCGCGGACGGCCAAGGCGCACGACGAGAACGTTAACTCCGCGCGGGTCAACGCCGGTCCTGGCCGTCGGCGGGCAGGACCACGATGTCGAGGTCCCGGATCCGATCCGGATCGGTGTCGACGTCGATGCGGGTGATCTTGCCGCCGCCGACGGTGAAGGTGATGACCGCCTTGGGGCGGCCCAGATGTGACCAGACGGCCGCCGGAACACCGTCCACCAGCGCGAGGCGGGCGCCCTGAGCCCGTCCGGCGAAGAAGTCCGCCACCTCCCGGCCACCGCGCAGCTCCCCGACGACGGCGTCCGGATCGAGCAGCTCCAGCAGGGCGGTGAAGTCCCCGCCCCGGGAGGCGGCCAGGAAGGCTTCGACGATCTCCCGCTTCGCGGACCGCGCGGCGCCGGTCGCGCCCGCCGCTCCCTGCACCCGCCGCCGTGCCCGGCTGGCGAGCTGCCGGGCCGCCGCCGGGGAACGGTCGAGGATGGTGCCGATCTCCGCGAACGACAGGGCGAACACATCGTGCAGGACGAACGCCAGCCGCTCGGCCGGAGCCAGCGCGTCCAGCACCACCATCAGCGCGACGCCGACCGAATCGGCCAGTAGCGCCTCATCCTCCGGGTCGTCCTGTCCGGTCGGGCGGATGCTCACGTGCCGCTCCTGGGGCTCGGCCGGTAGCGCTCCGGCCGCGTCCTCACGCCGGTTCCGGCGTGCTTCGAGCATGTTCAGGCAGACCCGGGCGACGATCGTGGTCAGCCACCCTCCCGGGTTCTCCACCTGGCCGGTGTCGGCACGGCTGACCCGCAGCCACGCCTCCTGCACCGCGTCCTCGGCCTCGCCGGACGAGCCGAGCATCCGGTAGGCCATCGCACGCAGGCGGTCCTGATGCTCGGCGAACCGCTCGCCCACCCAATCCCGCTCGACCATCTGTCACATTCCTCCGTCCGGCCGGTCATTACTGATTGACCGGCGAACCCACGCCGATGTGACGACCGGGCCCAGCCCTGGCCGTCCGGCCCGCCGGTCCAGACGACACGAACACCTCAAGTATCAAGGAGACAGACATGAAAGCGCACGTCAGCTCGATCCTCCTCGGCGTCCGGGACATGGAGGCGGCCAAGCGCTTCTACACCGAAGGGCTCGGCTGGACGATCAAGGACGACTACGGCATCTCGGTGTTCTTCGAGTCGGACGGCGCCTCCCCCGTCGGCTTCTACGGCCGTGACGGCCTGGCCGACCAGGTGGGCGTGAGCCCGGAAGGCAGTGGCTTCAGCGGACTCGTCCTCACCTACGTCGTCCGCAGCGAGGCGCGGGTGGACGAGATCATCGCCGAGGCGGAGAAGGCCGGCGCCACGATCCTCAAGCCCGCCGCCGCCCTGCCGTGGGGCGGGTACGGGGGCACCTTCGCGGACCCGGACGGCTACATCTGGAGCCTCGCCTACAGCGCCCAGGGAACCGACCAGCCATACGCGGAATAGCCGTCCAGGAAAGGCGAGAGCGCCGGGCGGCCACCACCGCGTGACCGGCGCGCACGAGCAGGTTCGGCGTCGACACGGAATCGTGCCGGCGCCGAACCGTCCCCCGAAACCACAGGAGAGAACCGTGTCACTTCAGGTGAGCACCATCATGCTCGGCGTCGACGACCTGGTCCGCGCCAAGAGGTTCTACGAGCGCCTGGGCTGCGAGATCGACAAGGACACCCGCCACTTCGTCTCGTTCGTCCTGGGCGAGGGTTCCTCGCGGCTGGCCCTTTACGAATGGGAGGCAGCGGCACAGGACGCCGGCGTCTCTCCGCGGGGATCCGGATTCCGTGGGGTCTCTTTGCACTTCAACCCCGATTCCAGGGAAGTTGTGGACGAGATGATGCACAACGCGGTGGCCGCCGGCGGCAGCGTGGTCAAGGAAGCGGCCGCCGCCCCGTGGGGCGGGTACTTCGGCTACTTCAGCGACCCGGACGGCTACCTGTGGAAGGTCACCACCTATGCGTCCTGAACAACACCGATCGGCAAGGAGCCCATTGTGAAGTTCCGCACCCTCGTCGAGCCGCCCGAGCCCATGCGAGGACTGGAAATCCCACCCGAGGTGGTGGACGCGCTCGGCGGGGGCGCGCGTCCGCCGGTGACGATCACCATCAACGGGCACTCCTGGAAGAGCCGCGTGGCGATCATGCGGGGGCGCCACCTGCTCGGCCTCAGCAACGCCAACCGAGCGGCGGCGGGGGTCGCGGTCGGTGACGAGGTCGAGGTCGACCTGGAGCTCGACACCGAACCGCGCGTCGTCGTCGAACCCGCGGACTTCGCCCGCGCCCTCGACGAGGACCCGTCCGCGCGCGCCGCCTACGACGCTCTCGCGCCGAGCCACAAGCGCAAGCACGTCCACGCCATCGAAAGCGCGAAGAAGCCCGAGACGCGTCAGCGGCGTATCGAGAAGGCCATCGCCGCCCTGCGAAGCTGAAACCCGAGGCGACGACTCCGTCACCATGAGATTCGCCGCGCGGGGGCCCTGCTCAAGCTCCAGAAAGGCGCCACGCATCCCCGCGCACGCAACCGGCGAGGGCGGTCCGCGAGGCACATCTGCGGGCCGCAGAGAACCGTGCGCAAGGAGCGACCGCAGGACGTGATCCAGTCCGCTGCGTCATGTCCCGGACGCTCCGACGAAGGTGTTCAGAAAGCAGCTGCGCTCGCCACGGTCCGGGAGAAGGGCGTGAGCGACACCGCCGCCCAGGCGTCCTGCCGGTCGCTGGGCCAGACGGCCCTTGCCACGGCGTTCCTCATGGCTCAACTCGACGTCCGGTTCGATGCGGACGCCCCCACGGCGACGGCCACCGCGCTGTTCCCGTCCCAGGAACCGCGGCGTGGATGGGTGGGCTCGGGCGGAGATGTTGGACGATCAAGCGGACCGGTCAGGTCGTCGAGCAGGGCCTGGGGTCCTCGATGACCGACCGGACCGAGCATCTCGTCCGCGCGCCCACGGTGCCGGCGCCGTCGACCCCACGCACCAGCTGTTCGGGAATGATCGCGTGTTCCAGCCTTCCGAGGGACGCGCCGTCGCCATCGCTGCCGGACGGCACGTCGCCCCGGGCTCGACGAGCAACCTCGTGCGGTAGTCCAAGCGAACCTCAAGGGCCTCAGCGGCGCGAAATCGGTCAAGACCGACGCTAGCCACCTGGAACAAGCACTCATCGGGCATGAGGGCGCTGACGCCGCATGGCGCAACTCCCGTGGGCTACTCGTCTTTAGCGATGAGCTGGTGAAACAGTAGGAGCCCTGCCGCTGCTGCGGCGCAGCCACTCAAAACGGACTCGGGAAGTCCGCGTCCAGCAGCGCCCGCAAGCAGGCCCGCGCCGACACCGACCAGCACACCGAGCGTGAGCACCAGCGCGGCCCGGACGGTCACCAGGGGCTTGTCAGATTCGGGTGTGGTCATGAACGGCTCCTTCAGGTCGAGGGTCGGTGCCTTCCTGTTGAACGCATAGGACCGTTCGACACCGTGAGCCCATGCGCTGGCCGTGTTGGGACGACTTTCCGCGATGGCGTGGGGTCGGTGCTCGCTGACGCCTATGACTGGAGGAGGCAGAGGGCTGGTGTAGCGGCTCGCGGAAGGCCCCGTGCAGCGGCTCGCGGGTTGCCCCGGGCCCCGGTCGGGTGGATGAGGTGTCGATGGGTGATGTCCCCGAGGACGACGACGGTGCGCGCCACAAAGCCGATCAAGAACTGGTGGAGTTCCTGGCCGCCCACGGTTTCGCGGGGCCGGTGTACACCCGATTCGCCGAGGAGATGGCGGCCTACGCGATCGCCGTCCTCACTGCCTGGCTGCACACGGGGATGATCTTTGTGCGATGCGCCGAGAAAGGGATCAAGTTACCGCGTCCCCCCATGAGCGCCTGGTCGAAGGACGACCAACTGGAGTTGGCCCTGGAGACCGTCGCGGTCGCGACCCGCTCGTTCCAGCAGCGCCTGCGAAGCGGCCATTGGGATCCGGGAAAGGGGGCGAGCCTGCGCACCTATTTCATCGGCCACTGCACTTATCAGTTCCCCGATACCTACAAGAAGTGGCTGCGAGCCTCCGAAGGGTTACGATCCTGCGCCGACGAACTCGACGAACGCTGGCCGGACACCCGCCCGGGGCCTGAGGACCTCATGGCCGACCGCGACCATGCCGACCGTGCGCTGGCGAGCCTGCCAGACCACAACCTGCGAGCCGCTCTCGTCCTGACCACCCTGGGCTACAACCACGCCGAGATCGCCGAGCTGATCGGAGAGGGCGCCACAGCCCGCTCCGTCGAGGGCGCGCTGTATCGCTTCCGTCGGAAGAGGGGAGAGCGATCATGAGCGATGGCCTGGACCTGGAACGGCTCAACGCCTTGCTGGAGGCAAGTTCCCTGGGCGATCCGGCAGCGGCCAAGCTGCGGAAACGCACCTCCGGTGACCTCGCCGAGGCAGCGGTCCAGCGCGCCGACCTCCGCACCGGCGCCGGCGGGCCGGCACCTGAGCAGAGGGGTGTCGAGCGCCCGCCCGACGGGCAAGGAGCCCACCGCTCGCCCGAGAAGCGAGCACGCACGCACCGGCAACAGGTGGATCTGCACGTACACGACCGCATCGCACTGGACGAGATCGAACTCTATGCCGCACTTCTCATCCGCGCGGCGGCGGCCGAGCGGCCGCTGACCCAGAGTGAGATCGACACCGTGCTCGGTGTGGGTTCCGGCGAAGTCGAGGATCCCTCAGGAGTCGGCAGCCCGGACTTTGGCCTCTCCGCGGCGGCCGCGGCGCCCCCCGCGGCGGCCGCGCGGGGCGGCTCCCGCTCATTGGTAGCGGTGGGCGACTCCACCGAAGCCACGCTGGTGCGCCCCTACGTGATCGCCGGCGGCCGGGTCAGGCCCCGCGTTGACCTGGCACTCGAAGCCCTGGTGACCGCAGTGCCCTCCAGTGAGGTCTCCCAGATGACGCCCGAGTACCGGGCGATCATGGATTTGTGCGGGTCGGCGCATTCGGTCGCGGAGGTGTCGGCCCTGCTCCGGCTCCCCCTCGGGGTCACCCGCGTCCTCGTCGCCGACATGATCTTTGAAGGGCTCCTGCGACTGCACCAGTCGGGAACCCCTGGTGTGCAGCCGGACTTCGGCCTGCTCGAAAGGGTGCTCGGTGGACTTCGCAAACTCTGAACGCCCACCGGCGCCAGGGCCAGGGCCGCAGGACCCGGACCTGGTCTCGGTGAAGATCGTCATCGGCGGCGGCCTCGGCGTCGGCAAGACGACCTTCGTCGGGTCGGTGTCGGAGATCATTCCGCTCACGACCGAGGCCGTCATGACCACCGCGAGCGCGGACATGGACGGGCTGCCGGCGGCGCCCGACAAGACCACGGTCACCGTCGACTTCGGCCGCGTGGCGTTGGGCCGTGAGCTGATTCTCTACCTGTTCGGCACGCCCGGCCGGCACCGGTTCTGGTTCATGTGGGACGACCTGGTCAGCGGCGCGATCGGCGCGGTCGTGCTGGTCGACACCCGCCGCCTGGCCGACAGCTTCGCCACGCTCGACTACATCGAACGCGCAGGACTCCCGTTCATCGTCGCCGTCAACGGGTTCCACGGCCAGTTCCAGCACCCGGAAGATGACATCCGTGACGCCCTGGCCCTCGGCCAGCACGTGCCGATCGTCGAGTGCGACGCGCGCAACCGCGAGTCGGCCAAGCAGGTCCTCATCGCCCTCGCCCAGCACGTCATGTCGCTGCATGCCTCGGTGTCACCTTAGAGATCGTTTCCTTTGGCGAACCGGCGGCGGGTGAGCCTTGCCGACCAAGGACAGGACGTGTTCGGCCTTGCGCTGGCAGAAGGCCGCGGTCGGCCAGGCACGCCGCGATCGCTCGACCGCCCAGCGGCGACGTCCCCACGGCCGGGGTGATGCGCTGCCGCGCGTGCGCGATCTGGCCACGTCGTGGCGCGTTGGTGCCGTTTCCCGTAGGCGGCGGACCAGGTCGCAGGAGCAGGTGAGGGCGGTCAGGGCACGGGAGGCGTCAAGGGCCTTGAGCTGAGTGAGTCACAAGGGCCGCCCTCGCAGGAGCGACTCGGGTAGACCTCGCCAGTTGTCGCGCTGATCATCCGGCGGCGATGCGGGCGGAGGTTGGTGTGCGCCGACGTGCTCGAACGGCGTGCCGCGGCCCTCGCCGTTTCATACCGAGGTCCGGTCGGCTCAGATCACGGTGAGGACCTGGTCGGGGTGGACGTAGTAGACGTTGGGGTTGTGATTGTGGGGCCCGTAGCCCGTGGTGCCGGCCAAGAGCAGGTAGGCCCCGACGGGGATGCCGGGCCAGTCGTGGAACCAGGCGTCCTGCGAGGTGCCGTTGGCGTCCCAGACGATGATCGCCTTGGCGCCGGTCCTGGCGCGTTGGTAGACCTGCTCGACGCAGGCGAGGTGGCCGTCTTGCCCGTCGAAACGGCGGAGTTCCGCCACGGCCTGTTGCCGGAGGGCCTCGCGGGCCGCATGCTGTGCCGCCCGCTCGCGGCGTATCCTTCTGACGCCCCAGACGAGGAATGCGATGATCCCGATCCAGGCCAGCGGGGCGATGAGCTCTTTCATGGCGCAGGCCTCCCGGGGCCGCGATCGACTGACTCCGAAATACAACCGCCGATGCGGTCTCATGCGCGGCCAAAGACCTAAACCGGCCGTCTAGATCCAGCGCAAGTCCGCAGCGGGGCCGCCCTGGTATAGAACATTGCTGTTGCTGAAGACGTATCGCAAGGTGAGAAGCCCGTTGTGCCGTACACGCAGCAAGCGCGTGGCAAGGTGAAGCGGTGGTACGAACCAGGAGCGATGGGGTCGACCGGCGTTCGACAGGTGAGCGCATCCATGGGCCAATATTGTTACCAAAACGGGGGGCATCGGCGTAGTCCAAACTCGCCCCGGTGCATTTGCCCGCCCTATCGGGCCGGGGCCCGCTAGGCTTCCTGGCCGGGCTTGGGGTAGTCAGCGCATTGTCCCAGTACTCGTCACCAAGGTGAAAACCGGGCTGGATACCGCCGTGGGTCGAAGGGTTCCCTCCGCGCCACAAGCACCGAGCGCCCGATCCACTGCGCATCCCCCCGAGGAATACCCCTACCTGCGTCGACAGATGCGCGAGGCGGAAGGAAATCTAGCCCAGGCGCCGCTGAAGCGTACCCTCCACCCCGGGCAGGTCGACGCCGTCTGCCATTGTTAAGTGACGCGCTATATCCATACGCTGCCGGGCGAGGACCATTGGCCAGTTCTCCTACTACCCGCTGATAGAAATCCGCAAGGATGCGCGGCGAGCCCTGCGAGAGGAATTGAAAAGCTGGAGACGTTACCCGCAGGTGGATGGCCGGGGGCTGGACCACCCGCCGGGCGGATCGGTGACTGGTGGCGTCGAACTACTGCGGGATGGCAGGACGCCTGTTGTTGCGTCGGCGAAGGCGTCCGGCCGTTTGCCAGATCGTGCACCGGTGCAGGATTTGCGCTGCTCAGGGTCCTGCTGTGCTGTGAGGAATCGGTGGAGGCGAGCCATGTACTCGTCGCGTTCACGTAGGGCATCGACACCGACGAGTAGATGGCGGAGGTGGGCGAGGGGGGATGATTCGGCGAACGAACGCTGGCTCCGGATACGGGTGTGAGTTGACCCCACTTAGCGAGGTTGTACGTGAACTGGCCCTGCCGTAGAGATCGACTCGATCTCGCGTGTTGACCGGCGGGTCGGTTGGCTCGGTGTTTCAGCTCGCATAGTGGGGCGTCTTCAGGATTGAAGGATGGTGTGTTCGCCTTCGTCGCGAGGTTCTTCGAAGCTCATGAGGTAGCGGTCGAGGAGCTCGGGGGAAACGGTGACGCTGCTCGGGCCGTCTTGGGCGTTGCGAATGGCCAGGCGCCGTCGGAGTGTGTCGGGGTCGGCCTTGAGATAGACCAGGATCCAGGTGCTGCCGTGTCCTTCGATCAAGGCCTTGTAGCGGTCGCGGGTGGCTCGGTTCCAAAAGCTCTTGTCCAGGACGACGGGTTGTCTGGCCGCCATGAGCCGGATGAGTTCTTCCTGGAGCTCTTGGTCGGCGGTGGCCTGGTGCTGTTCGTGCTCGGTGGGGTCGAGTAGCGCGGCGTCGTGGCCGATGCGCCGCCAGATGATCTCATCGACCGACAAACGTATGTAGCCGCGGGCTTCCAGGCGACGCGCGTAGGTGGTCTTCCCGGATCCGGCCAGACCGCACATCATGACGACGACGCCGGGTTTGGGTGCCGGGAGCGACCCGATGGGATCGTCTGAGTTCTCGGGCACGGCCATGTAAAGGAGGCTATCTGTCTGGGTGTTGGTCTGGTCGAGCTGTCAACGGTCAGCCGCTGTCCGGCCGGGTACGTGCGCCCATGCCGGTCGGCTCCAGGCGTCGATGGAGGTGGTCGTGGCGGTGCGGCGTCGGCTCGGTGAGCGCCGTCCTTGCCCGGTCGGCAATAGAACGCTTCCAGGCCCTGACAGCAGAACTCGAACCAAATCGACCTCGGCCTCAACAGCGGGCCGGTGGACCTGATTGATCAGCACCTCGGGCGGCGGCCCTCGGCCCGCCTCCGCCATGATCTGCGACGGCGCCAGGCGACTTAGTTGCAGACGGTGGGGTGGGAGGCACTCTCCATCACCTGCTCGGCGACCAGCCGGTTGAAGATCTACCGGACCGTATGCCGCTGCTTGCGCGGGGCATCCGGATCCGCCCGCAGAATCTGGTCGATCACCGGCTTGAACGGATCCAACCGCGACGACCGCAGAGGCGGCTTCTTATGCGGCCCCGACCACGCCGACGCCTCACGCACCGTCCGGCGATACACCCCGTACTTGCGGTCCAGCGCCTGCACCGACAGGCCCCGGCTACACAGCGGGGCCACCACTAACTCGCTCCTCAGCGCCTTTTCCAGAACACGCCCCCTGCCGGCGAGGGCCTACTCGGACTCGGCCTTGACGAGATGCTCCACGACCGTGTCGCTCAGCGCGGCGAGGGCTTGGACCTGCGCGGGCGTCAGCAGGTCGATGAAGTGGCGGCGGACGGACTCGACGTGCCGCGGCGCGGCGGCCTCGATCGTCCGCCGTCCTTCGTCGCTGAGGACGATGACCGACCCGCGGCCGTCGTCCGGGCTGGTTTCACGGGTGACCAGGCCGCGTTGCCGCATCCGTGCCACTTGGTGCGACAGGCGGCTCGGCGACCAGCGCATGTGCGCGGCCAGGTCGGTCAGCCTGATCCGCCCGCCCGGCGTCTCGCCGAGGTTGGACAGGACGTCGTAGTCGGCCTCCGAGAGCTGGGAGTCGGCGGCCAGGTCCCGGGCGAGTTGCCGACCGAGCAGCAGCGACAGGCGCCGGTAGCCGCGCCAGGCGCGGTCCTCGTCGGAATTGAGCCAGCGTGTTTCGTCCATGCCGGACACTCTAGTTGACATGTCACATACTTGGCTCGTAACTTTCTTGACATGTCAAATAGATGGCGGAGGTTGAGCCACCTGTACGGCGGGCTCGCCCTCTTCGGCGTCAGCATCGGGCTGATGGTGCGCGCCGACCTCGGGCTCGCCCCGTGGGACGTCCTGCACCAGGGCCTCGCCGCACGGACGGGGCTCCCGCTCGGCTGGATCGTCAACCTCACCGCCGCCGCCGTCCTGCTGCTCTGGGTCCCGCTGCGCCAGCGGCCCGGCCTCGGCACGGTCAGCAACGTCCTCGTCGTCGGCCTCGCCGCCGACGCGGCGCTGGCGGTCGTCGCCGAGCCGTCCGGGCTCGGCTGGCAGATCTCGCTGCTGGCCGTCGCGATCATCGGCAACGGCGCGGCGACCGGCCTCTACATCGGCGCCGGGTTCGGTCCCGGACCGCGCGACGGCCTCATGACCGGCCTCGCCGCGCGCGGCCACTCCATCCGGGCCGTGCGCACCGCGATCGAGGCGGCCGCGCTCCTGCTCGGCTGGCTCCTCGGCGGGACGGTCGGGATCGGGACCGTCCTGTACGCGGTCGGCATCGGCCCGATCGCGCAGTTCTTCGTTTCCAAGCTGGAGGTACGACCATGCGTTGCGGCCTGAACGTCTCCACGTCGGCGGCGCCCGGCGCCGACCCCGTCGCCCGCGCACGCGAGGCCGAACGGCTCGGCTTCGACTTCGTGTCCGCCTCCGATCATCCGTGCACCGCGCACCCGACCATGGAGACCTGGACGATGCTGTCCTGGATCGCCGCCACGACCAGCACGATCACGATCGCGACCCGCGTCCTCGGCGTCCCGTACCGCAACCCGGCCATGGTCGCGAAGATGGCCGAGACGTTCGACCGGCTCTCAGGCGGGCGTCTGATCCTCGGGCTCGGCGGCGGCTACTCCGACGAGGAGTTCCGCTCCTTCGGCATTCCCGTCCCGACGCCGCGGGAGAAGGTCGACGGCCTGGAGGACGCGATCCGCATCGCCCGCGGCCTGTGGAGCGAGCCGGTCTTCACCCACGCCGGCCGCGTCCACCACGTCGACGCCGCCGACCTCGAACCCAAGCCCGAGCGCGACATCCCGATCTGGCTCGGCACGTTCGGCCCGCGCGCGCTCGACCTCACCGGACGGCTCGCCGACGGCTGGATCCCATCGCTGGGCTTCGCTCCGCCCGAGAGGGCACGGGTCATGTTGGAGCGCATCGCGGCCGCCGCCGAGGACGCCGGACGCGACCCGGCCGACATCACCCGCGCCTACAACGTCGGCGTCCGGATCAGCGAGCGGGTCGAGGACGATCCGGGCCTGGTGAGCGGGCCACCGGACGCCGTCATCGAGCGGCTCCTCGGCTTCGTGGGGATCGGCTTCAACGCCTTCAACTTCATGCCCGCCGGTCCCGGCATGGCCGAACAGGTCGAGCGGCTCGCGCACGAGGTCCTGCCCCCGCTGCGCCAGGAGACCGCCGCGTCCGCGTGGCCCTTCGCCTAACCGTCCATGCGACGGGCCGCACTCCTTGTCAACTACCGGAATTGTAGCCCGGTATGTCATGGGGCTCGATCTCTTTCCAAGGCTTCTTGTAGACGTCGAGGGCGTCAATGATGGCGGCGTAATTGATCGAATCGAGATCGGAGCCGATGGCGTTGAGGACGACGTGCGTGTCGGTGGCCGTCTGCAAGGCGTGAGACGTCGGCGAGAACTCTTCGAGCCTGCACAGTACCTCTGGCCAGCGATCATGTGCGGCGATCCCGATCTCGAACCGGGCCCGTCCGGCTGCGGTCCGCAGTGTTTCCGAGGTCACTTCCCCAAAGCAACCCAGCATGGCTCCGGCGGCCTGGCTCCCGCCGCCACTCCGGTCGGCCGGTCCGACGACCGCGACGGAGCCGATCTCGCGTTCGGCGAGTTCCGCGGCGAGAAACATCCCCAGGGTTCCATTGCCGATGATTAACACATCGACTTGCTTTGTCCCTGAGCTCTGTCGGTCTCATGCTGGCCATCGAGGACGGCTTCGCCATCGAGTTCCCCGAAAGCCACCTCAACGAGGCCACCTTCCGCAGTGTCGAGACCATCGCCGCAGCCGTCGAGCACGCCCTCGCCGAGACCAGCTCACCGGCCTGACGCCCGATGCCCCAACACGAACGCCCGGCGAACCCCCATCCGATCGTTCACTCCCCCAGGCCCCCCGAGTTCCCTCTGTCGGCGGGGCAGGAGCGCCTGTGGTGGCATGACCGGTTCGATGCCACCGGTAAGCGCCAGGATCACGTGACCGAAGGTTGGCGGGTTCCCGGGCCCGTGGACCACCAGGTGCTTTCCACGGCGCTCGCCGGTCTGGTCCAGCGGCACGAGATCCTGCGGACGAGATTCGTCCGGCGGCCCGACGGCACCCCCGCGCAGCGGGTCGACAAGGACGCGACCGTTCCCGTCATCCGGGCGGGCGCACACCCGGAGGACGCCGTTCGGCAGGCCACGGCCGAGCCGTTCGACCTGTCGGCTCCGCCGCTTCTGCGGGTGGTCATCGCCGAGTTGGACGATCACGACACCGGTGTCCTGCTGGTGTTGCACCACATCATCACCGACCGCTGGTCGATGGACGTGATCGCCCGTGACCTCTTCGAGCTCTACGCCGCCGCGCGCGCCGAGCGGACTCCGCGACTGCCCGCCCTCGCGGTCCAGTACGGGGACTACGCGCTGTGGCAGCGGCGGCTCCTGGAAAGCGATCTCGTGCGACCGCGATCGCTCTACTGGAAGCGGGCGCTGGCGGGGTACCGGCGCCCCGGCCCGCCCGCCGATCGGTCGCACCCGGCGGCGAACGAAACGCTGGGCCGGGAAACGACGGTGGAACTGTCGGCCGAGTCCAATGCGGCGTTGACGAGGATGGCCTGGCGAGCCCGTGCGAGTCCGGCCATCGTCGTCACCGCGGCCCTGTGCGCGGCACTGGGCGCCATGACGGACCGAACGGACGTCGTCATCGGCGCGATCGTCTCCGACCGTCCACGACCAGACCTGCAAGAAGTGGTCGGTTGCTTCCTCAACACCGTCGCCCTGAGGGTGGACCTTTCACCGAACACCCTCAGTTTTTGTGAACTCGTCCAGCGCACCCGCGACGTCTGGGGGAGCGCGCACGCCAACCAGGACGTCCCCTTCGAACACCTGGCGGCCGCACTCGAAGTCGGCCCGAACGCTGAGCACGATCCGATCTTCGAGATGCTGGTGAATCACGGAGGCGGCCGGCCCGGCGCCGATCGTCAACCCAATGTGCCGCCGCCGTGGGACCCCGTCGTCCAGGACACAGCGACCTTCGAGTTGTCGCTCTGCACACTGATGGTCAATACCCTGGTCACCGAGAACGGCGGCCTGCGGGTGGCCTTCGTCCACCGGCCGTCATCGTTCGACGACTCCACGACCACCTCCGTCGCCGCGTATTACGTCGACCTGCTCGAACGCGGCGTGACCGCCCCCGACTCGCCCTTTCCGCGCCGTCTTTGACCGCCCTCATGCGTCCGATCCACCGGTCACTGAGACCCGCTCGCCCGCGGTCGCGGTGGTCCCGCCGTCGGGATGAGCTGCCGATCATGGGGTAGGCAGCTCAGATGGCTGTTCTCGCTGTCAACCTACCGGTGCGACGGGTCCTCGCCGTGGCGGTGATTGCGGTGATGGTCTGCGGGGCCTGCGATCGTACCGGTGACAACCGCGATCTACGCCAGGCCGTGCAGACCTTCGTCAGCGCGGTTCAGCGACACGATGGACCTGGCGTGTGCGGGGCCTTGGCACCCGACGCCGCCGAGAGCCTGGAATCGGGCGGAAAGCAGTGTGCCGCACAGGTCACGGGCCTGGATCTGGGATCAGGGGCGATCACGGGTGTTCAGGTATGGGGCGAACGGGCGCAGGCACATCTGAGCGACGACACCGTTTTCCTGGCGCGTTTTCCTGGCGGCTGGAAGGTGACCGCGGCCGGGTGCGAGCCGCAGCCGAAGGGCCCCTACGACTGCGAGGTGGAAGCCTGATGCGCGCCGTCTTCGCTCTCACCATGCTCATCATCGTCAGCGGGCTGGCGTACGTGATGGCCATCGGGCTGATGGGGCGGTGACGACGATGCGCCGGTTCGTTCGCGACAACTCGCTCACCCTGTTCTTCCTGGGCATCCTGCTGCTCGCGCTCGTCGGGCAGGCGCTGTCAGGATGGCACGAGTACAACAACCAGGCGCTCGTCCAGTCCGGGGCCGAGATCTCGCTGCTGCGCTACCTCTCGTCGTCCCAGTTCGGAGTCGACGTCGCTGAGAACTGGCAATCGGAGTACCTGCAGTTCTTCCTCTACATCTTCATGACCGTCTGGCTGCTCCAACGCGGCTCACCCGAGTCCAAGTCACCCGGCAGGGCAGGCGAGGAGTCCGACCAGGACCAGCACGTCGGCCGTCACGCCACCGGCGGCTCGCCCCGCTGGGCGGCCATCGGTGGACTGCGTGGCGCGGTCTTCGCCCGTTCCCTCGGCCTGGCGATGGGGCTGATCTTCCTGGCGTCGTGGCTGGCCCAATCGATCGCCGGTCGCGTCGCCTACAACGCCGAACAGCTCGCCGACTACCAAGACCCGGTCTCCTGGACGGGCTACGTGACCTCTGCCGACTTCTGGAACCGGACCTTGCAGAACTGGCAGTCGGAGTTCCTGGCCGTCGCCTCCATGGCCGCCTTCAGCATCTACCTGCGCCAACGCGGCTCACCCGAGTCCAAGCCCGTCGGAACCTCCCACGAGGCCACCGGTATCGAAGGCTGACCCCGGCAGGTGGCCGCGAAGCATCGGCCACCAGGCGGCCACTTCGACGTGCGCGGACTCCTCCCCCACGGCCGCCTGAAGATCGGACACGCCCGCCTGGACGGCACCCGCACCCTCACCGTCTTCACCGAGGCGCTGACCAGCCACGAAGTCGACTACCTCCACACCGACCGCATGGAACCCGGGGTCATCCGCTCAGCGTCGAAGAGCACAAGGGCCGGCACCCGGGTGCTCCGCAAGGGGATCCCCCACTTCGTCTCGCGGGCCGCTCGGCAGGCCCGACTGGTACCGCCTCCAAGTCCACACCGTCGGCGCGCGAGCTGCTGCGGGCCCATATCCCTTCCCCCGCCTCAGTGATCTTCGACACCTCGGTGCGGTTCCTGTTGAGGATCTGGCTGGTCTGACAGCTGGGTCGGGTGGCGAGGAATCCGCGCCGACCAGCCGTTTGTGGACCTTCCTGTGGGCGGTCACCGACCACGTCAACCAAGCCAAGAAGGACAAGGCCCGGCCCAGTAGAAGCGATCGCTGGTCTCCTTCCACTGCGTCTACGCGCGCTCCTGGGGCGATGTGAAGCACCGCCGGCTGCACCTCGACCAGGCCGAGGAGAGCGCCCTGCAGGACATGCTCCGCTCGTGCTGACCAGAGGGCCCGGCGATAGCCGTCGTTTATTGCCGTGACCTGCGGTGGTGCCTCAGGAAAGGTGCGACAACGGCGTGACTGGTGTCAGTGGGTGCTTGATCACTCGACGTGACCCGAACCGCTCGCTGCTCGGGCCGAACGCCTCCCAACAGCGAGTGCCGGGGAGCCTACGTCTACGGCGCCTGGACGGTGCTGGTGGTTGCGGTATCGCGTGCTCGGCGGCCAGCGCTCAGTACAGAGTCGAGCAGGCCGGGGAACAGTGCGTCGAGGTCCTCTCGGCGCAGCCGTACCAGCCGAGATCGACCCTGCACCTTCGTCCACGTCACGCCGGCCTCGCGCAGCACCCGGTAGTGGTGCGACAGCGTCGTCTGATGCACGTCGATTTCGGCGCCGATCGCGTTGCAGAAGTCCTCGCCCATCCGGTCGAGCCGCAGGACGAGGTCCAGCCGCACCGGATCGGCCAGAGCACGCAGCACCTCCACCAGCCGGATGGCCTCGGTCGCCGGCTGTGACACCTCACGCATCGCCGCCTCCTGGGTTCCGCACACCCGCACGCTACCAACTAATGGATATATGGACAAGTATCCATGTATCGCCTAGGGTTCCGCTCGGTACTTCTGAGGTTCCTCTGGAAAGGCGGCACCGCCCGGTGTTGAAACGACTACTTCCGCTGGCCCTGGCGACATTCGCCGTCGGCACCGACAGCTACGTCATCGCCGGTTTGCTCCCGGCCATCGCCACCGACCTGCAGGTCTCCACTCCCGCCGCCGGGCAACTGGTCACGGTGTTCGCCTTGGTGATGGCCCTGTCGGCGCCCGTCATGGGCGCGCTCACCAGTGGACTGGACAGGCGGTCCGCGCTGCTGGTCGCGTTGAGCATCTTCGTGGTCGGCAACGCTGCCACCGCCCTGGGGACCAGCTACGAGGTAGTGATGATCGCTCGCGTCGTGACCGCGGTCGGGGCCGGGATGATCAACTCCGCCGCCTCCAGCACTGCGGGGGCCATCGCGCCCCCTGAACGCCGCGGCAGGGCCCTGGCCTTCGTGTTGGGCGGCCTCACGCTGGCGACGGCGTTGGGCCTCCCCCTCGGCATGCTGATCGGCCGTACCGACTGGCACATCACCCTGTGGGCCGTCGCCGGGATCGGCCTCGCCGCGCTCCTCGGAATCGCCATAGGACTGCCCAAGGTGACGCTCCCCGCCGCCACACTGGGCGACCGGCTGCGCCCGCTCAAGCAGGGCCGGGTCCTCGCGCTGCTGGCCGTCACCTCACTGGTCTTCCTCGGCGCCTACACCCTCTACACCTACATCGGCCCGGCCCTGGAGGATGCGACCGACGGCTCCGAATCGCTGCTCACCGTCATCCTGCTGACCTGGGGAATCGGCATCCTGGTCGGAAACATCATCGCCGGACGACTGGTCGACCGGTACGACCCCGCACAGGTGTTGACCGGGCCCCTCATCGTCGCCGCCATCGCCCTTGGCCTCACTTCGGTGGCGACCGCCACGCTCGTGTCCACCCTGGTATGGGCCGCGATCTGGGGCGCGGCCCTGGGCGTCGTCGTCGTTCCCCAACAGCACCGACTCATCGCCCTCAGCCCGGCCGCGGCACCGGTTCTCCTCGGCCTCAACTCCTCGGCCATCTACCTCGGGATCGCCCTTGGCGGTGGCTTGGGCGGACTGGCCCAGGAGTGGTTTGCCATGGTGCCCGCCGCGCTGGGTCTGCCCGCCGCCGGCGTCACGATCCTGGCGCTGCTCTACCATCTGACAACCACACGCCACCGTGCCCCCGCAGCACCCCAGCCGACCCCCTCCACCCCGGAGAAGGCCCAGGCGTAACGCCCGACCCCGACCCGGTGGTGCTGGTCGCAGAGTGAGGTCGAGCTGGCACATCGCCGCAGGTAGCGGCCTTATCCGACCGAGATTTCGTCAGTACCACCGGGATCCCGACAAAGGGCGCCCTGATACCACCACGCCATCAACCATTGAAGGTCACAGCTTCCGCCCCGCGCGCGGCCGGATCCGCGGTCCACGCCAGATGCGAGGTCGCCGCGTACAAGGTCAAGGAGTGGTAGGTCAGCAGGCGGTCCAGGGCCCCGTCGCGGTGGTCGGTACCGGCGTGCTACTCGCCCATGATGGTGGCGTACTGGCGGACCAGATCGTGCATGCGCCGCCAGCCGTAGGGGTCACCGGGTTCGATCAGGTGCGCCTCGGCGAGCCGTTCCAGCAGGCGGTGGCCCTCGGGCTCTAGCAGTCACGCGGTCGTGGTGGCCGCAGCGGTGGAGACCTGGGGACCGGGGTTGCAAGTGAGCAGCCGGAACATGCGCTGCTGGTCGACGGAAAGCGCCTGGTAGGACAGGGTGAAGGCGGTGCGCAGGCCCGGCCGATCGTTGTCGATGCGCTCCAAACGGGTGGCCTCGTCGCGCAGCCGCTCGGCCATCACCGCCAGCGGCATGCCCGGATGGGTGGCCAGCAGCGCGGCGACCAGGTGGATCGCCAGGGGCAGACCTGCGCAGGCAGCGGCGGCGTGGTCGGGGTGCTCGGCGGCGCGGGTGTCGCGGGGGCGTTTGGCCGCCAGCAACCGAGCCAGCAGCTCGGCGGTATCGGCGTCGGACAGGACCTCCAAGTCCAGGAGCAGGGCGGGCAGGTCACCGAGGGTGTGGCGGGAGGTCAAGATCGCATGCCCCGCTCCGGGCAGCAGCGCTTGGACGTCGGTCTGGGGCGAGGCGTTGTCCAGCACCAGCAGGACCGGAGCGCCCGCGGCGGTGTAGGCGGTCAGGACCGCTCGGTACATCCGCACCCGCTCATCGAAGGCGGCCGGAACCACCTCATCGGGGACGCCCGGCCCGCGCAGCAGGTTCGCGATCGCCTGCTGGGCGGTGAGCCGGTGGGTGGTGTCGGGTGCGTAGCCGTGCAGGTCGATCGGCAGCACCCACCGGCGAACCAGCCCCTGCCCACCGCGATGTGGTCCGCCTGCACAGCCAGCTCGGTCTTGCCGATCCCGCCCAAGCCCGCCACCGCCGCGGCCACCAGCGTCACCCGCGCCTCGGCACCTGCGCCAGCCACCGACACTCCGCCTGACCCGCCGCCGGTAGGGATGGGCGCGAGGACCTCCAGCAGATCGGCCAAGGCGTCGGCGCGGCCGACGAACTCCGGCGCAGAAGCACGCCAGCCGTTCAGCCCGGAAGGCACCTGAGGCGGGAGTTGCACGATGATATCGCGGCCCTGCACCACCATCCCCGATACCGAACTCACCACCCAACCCGGCCCACCCCGGTGCCCGCCCCGCCGTTCACCCGCCATGACGCGACAGTACGGACACCACCACCCCGCCCGCGCGCCGCCAGCGCGGATCAGCGAGACGGTGACCGGCCCCGGCCACACCGCCCCTGAGCAGGCTCGGGGAGCGGCCGCGTGTGGACGCAGAGGCCCAAGGAGTGCCTTCCGGGCGGACCGGCCCGAACCGATCGCATTCCCCCACCACGCCCGCTCTCTGCTGACCGCGCCTGGCCCACCGCCTGCGGTGAGGCCGCAGCGATCGCGGCGATCATCGCGCGACCGCACGGCGCACACGGTGGTCAAGTCGTTGCGGACCAGGTCGACGATCATGAGGTTCTCGGTGCGGTCCTTCTCGCTCACCGCCAGCTCGCGGCGGAGCGCCGCGTCCCGCCTGGGGCGTCGCACTGCGCGGGCCGCCACCACGCGATCATCATAGTGGCCAGCATGACCGTCCTACCGACCACGGGACGGCGGATGGAACGACTCACCGGGAGCCTGTCATGACCACAGCACTGATCATCGGAGACGTCCAGCGGGGCATCACGAACGGCTACCCGTTCGCCCGGCAGGTCGTACCGCCGCTCACGGAGCTGCTCCCGCGCGCTCGCGCGGCCGGTGCGCTCGTCGCCTTCGTGCACTTCGCCTTCCGCCCCAACGGGGCCGACCTCCCGCCGGGCAATGCCATGTTCAGGTCGTTCTACGAGGCCGGGGACGCCTTCCTGGAGGGATCGGCCGGAGCGGAGATCGATCTGCCGGTCACCGAGGAAGACGTCGTCGTGCTCAAGCGCCGCGCCAGCGCGTTCGCCGGCACGGACCTCGACCTCGTGCTCCGCGCCGGCGGCGTCGACACGATCCTGGTCGCCGGGGTCGCGACCAGCGCGATGGTGGCCGCGACGTGCTACGACGCGGCGGACCGCGGCTACCGGGTGACCGTCCTGCGCGACGGCTGCGCCGATGGCGACGCGGTGATGCACGACTTCTTCATGGACGCCGTGTTCCCCAGTCGCGGGTTCGAGGTCATCACCTGCGCCGACTGGCAAGAGGTACGGGAAGAGTGAACGGCACGGTTCGTGGACCGGGCGGTCCGAGTATTGGCGGCGGTCAGGCTTGCGGGATGGCGGTCAGCCTCCTCCGGCGGTGGCGGTCAGGAACTCGACATGGTCATTGCCGGTCAGGGGTGTACTGCCGTCGCCCTGCGTGAGCCAGCCGCCGATGAAGATCGCATCCCACAGGTCCTCGATCGCGATCATCACCATGGCCTCCTGGTAGTCGACTTGGCGGCCCTCTTCCGAAGCGCCAGCACCTGGTCCCAACACCCCTCGCCAGGACGCACCCTGACCTCGCGCCCGGGAGCTCGCCGCCACGTCGTCATCCACGCGATGCTCGCGGCGGGACGGCCTCACATCCACATGCGGCGGAGCGCCTCCATCCGACTCTCCGCGGCCAACGGTGCCACCACGATCCGACACTCAGCCCTGATGTGGCTCAAAAGCCGAGCGGGGATGGTCCTCGCCGCCGCCGCGGGCAGGCTGAGGCTGATCATCGCGCTCTGAATCAGTGCCGTCACAGGCCCTCCATTCTATTCGCCTCCCCTCCCTACTGATGGACGGACCCGCAACGCATGATCGTCCGGCGGCTCCAGGTCGCGCGCCGAGCTGCGAGCGTCTCCTGATGGCCCACGCGCGTGAGCACGGGCACGGTGGCGGCCGGGCCGGTTCGAGCCGCGCCAGGACCGCTGCCGAGTTAGGCGGGGGACGGATAGGTGGCGGCGAGGTGGTCGTGGAGTTCGGCGTGGCGGAACTGGTAGATCGGGCCGACCGCGCGCAGCAGGCCGAGGCGGCGGCAGTCGTCCAGGAAGGGCATCAGTCGGCGTGGCAGGCGGCGGGTCCGTGCGAGCTGGTAGGTGGCGACCAGGTATGCCAGCCACGCCCGGTGCTCACCATCGGTGATCCCGACCGCGAGGCCGGCTAGGAGCCCGAGCGTAGACCCGAACCCGAGTCCGGCCGCGGGCTCGTACAGGAGCCCGACTGTGAGCCCGACCCCGAGTCCGGTCATGAGCCCGCTGTTGGCGGCGCGGAACAGGTTCAGGGTCCGGTCGGCGTGCCAGTTGCCCATGGGGTCTGGGCGTGACGTGTGTGCGCAGGTGTCTGTGCCCACTGAGTGAGCCCGTCAGCGAGCACGGTCGCGAGCGCGCCGGCGAGCCCGTCTTTGACCGGGGTCGCGAGCCCGCCGGCGAGGTCAGTCCCGAGCATGGCCGCAAGCCCGACTGCGAGCCCTAGCACGAGCCCGAGCAGGAGCCCGCCTACGAGCCTGGCTGCGAGTTCGCGTAGGAGTTCGGTGGTGCGTTGCCGGACGCGCAGGTTGGCATAGCCCGGTCGATCGTGTGCCCAGGTCCGGGCGGTGGCAAAGATGAACAGCCCGCCCATGAGCCCTAGCACGAGCCCGAACGGGAGCCCGAATGCGAGCCCGAGCGGGGACCCGAGCGCGAGCTCGACCGTGAGTTCGCCCGCGGTGGGCAGGAGGGCGAGGGTGATTCGGGTGGTGGGGGTGGTGGCGGCCAGGCGCCACCAGGCCAGGTCGCGGGTTCCGGTGCCGGTTCCCGCGGGGCCGGGTTGGTGGGTGAGGTGGTGGGCCAGGTAGCCCAGCCAGCGGCGGGCCTTTGCGGGGTCGTGTCGGCGGCGGGGGCGGAAGGGGTCGGCGGGGTTGCCTGAGGGTGGGCGGGTGGTGATGAGGGCGGGGACGAGCTGGTCGAGCAGGTGGGCCTTCAGGGCGTCGGCGGTGGGGAAGCGGGCCGGGTCGGTGAGCGGGCTGGGGTCGGTGCGGGGGGTGAGGTAGACGGCGCGCAGCAGCCACAGTCCCAGCGGGGTCTGGGTGACCTCGGCCAGCGCCGCTGCCGGATGGCCGGGGGGACGCTGGCCGGGCGGCGGCGCGTGGCGCAGCGCGGTCAGGGTGTGCTGCCAGGTCGGGCCGGGTGCGGGGGGCAGGCAGGTTTCCAGGTGCTCGGCGGCGGCCGCGGGGTCGAGTGGGCGGGGCTCCAGCACGGCCGCAGAGGTGATCACGTCTCCGGCCTGGGTGACCGCCTGGGTGAACTCGGCGGTGCGGCTGGTGAGGATGAGCTGGTCCTCGCCGCCCAGCGACCGGTTCAGCGCGCCGATGACGGCGGCCTGGGCGGGTAAAGGGAGTTCGTCCATGCCGTCCAGGACGGGCAGCAGATGGCCGCGGGCGGCCAGTGCCCGCACCACCTCCTCGCCGAGTCCGGGTGCGCGCAGCGCGGGATAGTCGGCCAGGAGCCGTTCGGTGAGCCAGTCGTGCAGGCGGGGGTGCCGTTCGGTGTCCCAGCCGGCGATCGGGAGTAGGACGGGAACCGGTTCGCCGGGGTGCTGCGGGCGGGTGGCCAGCAGGTGCAGCAGCAACTGCACCGCCAGGGTGGTCTTGCCCGCCCCCGGGCCGCCCAGGATGACCAGGCGCCGCCGCCGGGTTCGCCGGAACCGGGTGGTGAGCGCGGCGATGTCGGCGCTGGAGGCCGTCCACCACAACCCGCCCCCGGGCGTACTCGCGGCGGTGGGGTCGATGAGGGCGGGATGGTCCATGATCGCCGGGGTGTGCTCGCTGGACGCGGGCGCGCGCCAGCGCACCGGGATCGGATCAGGATCGTCCAACGATCGCAGCCGCGCCTCGTCCTTCCATTGCTCGGCCACCAGCTCGGCCAGCAGCTCCTTGGCGCTCATCAGCGCGTCGGGGGCGGGGACGGCCCGCGCGGCCAGCTCGCGGGTACGCCGCCGGGCCCACCACCATACCGAGATCAGCGGCACCGCGGCGGCCAGCACGAACCCTCCGGTGAGCTGCGCGCGGTTCGCCGAGACCTGCAACCCGTCCCTGCCGGTCAACGGAGCGAACGTCACCGCTGCCAGAACCAGCACCCCCGCCACCGCCGCCAGGAGAACCAGCCACGGCCACCAGGCCCTGCCATTGCGCATGCCCGCCATCCTGGGCTCCTCGCCCGCGACCACGGGCACCACGTCCACAAACGGCCTCAGCCGACCGGGCCGCAGCCCGATCATCAATCATCATTTCCGTGGCCGCCGGTCACCCGATCTTGGCCGCCCGCCGCCGAAGTTCATTTGACCGTCAGCAACGCGAACCAACGTTCCGGCTTCTCACGGTCACAATAACGACTTGATGTCGTGGCCGAGGGCGAGAAAGCGGCGCGGTCCGCGACATCGGGCCGCCCATCTCAGGGCCAAGTCGCCGACCACCAGCACGGCGGAGGGACCGGTGTCTCGTGCCGATCTCCAGCACCAGGGCGCCTCCGCAGGCTCCGACGACCTCCACTTGAACGGCCGGTCTGCGGCCGGGCCGGGCGGCGCCCCGCGGGCCGGTGATAGCCACCCGAGCGTGAACGCAACCCCGGTAGGTCCGGGTGGGCAATGGTCTGGCGCCCGTGGTCGATGCGCATACGGAAGGTCTCGGGGCCCGGCCCGCCCGCGCCGGCGAACGTGCCGCGCCGCTCGTCGCGCGGCGAGGCTCAGCAGTGCTTGGCGGGGCGGCCCCGGGTGGCCCTGATGTAGTAGGCCGACACCCACCCGGATGGTTTGGCGATGCGGTACCACCGCCGGTTTCCGTGGACCCGCCCGCCCTCATCCCAGCACCTGATGCTGATGATCTGGCCCGACTTCAGCCACCCGGCGATCCCGGACTTGGTCGTGGGGCGTTTGTAGACCGCCAGCCGCCCCCGCGAGATCACCTTCTCCATCGCGTGGGCGGCCTGGATGCCCGCGGCGTGCTGCGCGGCCGCCGGCCGCTCCGTGGCCGACGCGGCGGGCACGCTGATCGCTCCGACGCCGACGATCCCGGACGCGATCACCGCCGCGACTATGTGGTGCTGTTTCATGGATTCTCCTCCTGGCGAATGGTGGTGTCCCTTCTAAGGTGAGTCGCGGCGAGAGGGCAAAGCGTTCGCCAAGGCTTTCCCTCTTTCGTGGCGATTGCGCCGGGCGGAATCGGCGACAGTCAAGGCGACGGCAAGGAGCCCCGGGCGATCAAAGGCGCATAACGCCCAAAGGGGGTGGCGGCCTTGGTTCGTGCGGCGCCTCGGGGGGACATTCGTCGTGAATGCGAATGCCAGGGGCGTCAAATCGCCATCAATGCCACAGATCCCAGCGACGCCGGGATGATGGCCGCAGCACGGCGACCAAGCCGCCCGCGGAGCCGTCCGTTCCATCGTCGAGGTGTTCCACCGGGCCCCGGTCGGCGGCGACTTCTGGAGCTCTGCCCGACCGCCGCCCCGCCGGGGCGGCAGGCGACCACCAGGTCGACCCTGCGGCCCGAGCGGGTGCCGGCGTCGAATCGCCGCATGAACTGCTCAACGGAGTCGACCTCATCCCCCGAGGCGGTCTCCGCGGCGTAGGCGTCGAAGTAGAGACTCGACCAGGCCATCGATGGCGCGTGTCCGCGCTGGTTCCAGGCGTCGGAAGGTCAGCTCAGGCCAAGGTGTCATGGCGGGCACCGTATTCGCGGCTCATCGCGGCTGCCACGTCGACGAGTCGACCGGCGAATTCCTCATCACCGGTCTCGCCGAGCGGCCCAGGAGGTTGAGGACCCGGAGGGAAGACACGAGGCCCTCCCACAACCGCAGCGGTCCGGCTTGGCGGACGCGCCAGCCCCGCCCTTCCGACGGCCCGCCCGAAGTGCCGCCAGGAGCGCTGTCGGGGGTGAGGGTGACGGACGACCCGGTGGTGACGTCAACCAAATGCACGGTGTTGCCGTCGGGGTCGGTGAGCTGCTGGGTGTTCGGGGCGGCGAGTTGGGCCAGGAAGCGTGCGAAGAAGCCCTCGTCGGTCGCCTCGTCCATGCGGCCGGGGCTGTGGCGGGCGGGGCGATCTGGGGCGTCGGCGGTGAGGGCGTTCCAGTCGGCGGGGTTGCCGGGTGCGGGTCGTTCCTACAGCGCGGGCCCTTCGGCGGTGCCGGTGGTGGTGAGCAGGACGCGGGCGTAGCCGTACAGCCACCCCGCCAAGGGGGTGAGGATCTTCCCGCCCGGCCCGGTCTGCGCAAGCCACGCCTCCGGAACGGTCCGGACCGAGCAGGCGGCGACGATGCGGTCGTAGGGGGCGTGCGGCCAATACCCGTACAGCCCGTTAGCGACCGCCAGCCCCACCCGTGCCCTCACCACTGCCATGGACGCCCCCGTCACGCTCCTCACCCACCGCCGCACCCCCGAGCGTGCTGGTCGGGCTACGTTGCCTTCCGGTGGCGGTGATCGTCCCACCGTCCGGTGAGATCGGCGTGAGGTGCACCCAGGAGTCCTCCTGCGTCCGGCTCGCAGTTCGCCGCTTGACGGCGAACCCCGCCGCAAGCAGTCAATGGCGGCCGCCCTGCTCTGCTCCCAGGACGGGCAACGGGCCGCCCTTCGCCACCGACCCGCACGAACACCAGGCTCAGGCGAGGTACCGGCGGCGAGACTGGAGCTCGACTGCGGCTTGCCGGCAACTACACAAGGGCACCGGAGATCTCGGAAACGAGGCGGGCACGTGCCCAACTTCCAGTGATTGCATCTTGCCCCTGAGATGATCTCTACGCTACGGCGCCTCGCCACAGGAGCATGACCTTGGCTTCTGCGGCCCGACACGGGCCGCGGAAGCCGAGCCTTGACCAAGGACTTCGAAATGCTGGAAGCGATTACGCTTGAAGTGGGAGTCAACTACCACGCGTTCTTCCTGATCGAAGAGGGATGCAACCCCATCCTGGCAGGCAAGGAAGGGACCGTCAGAATCGGAATCGCCGAGTCCGCCGCACAACGCGCAAACTTTGTCACCGGGAGGAATGACGGCACCGTCCGTCTCGCCGTGGAGATGTCCTCCTCCGACCCGGGCGCACGACTGCACGAATACGAAGATGTTGTCGAACTTCCCTTCGAATCACGTGACGGAGTCATCGCTCTGCACAGCCATTGGGGACTCGGATACCTCAAGATCCTCCCTCCCCTCCCCGACGGCCCCGGCCATTACCGCATCCGCTACCATGCCAAGAACATGGACGAAGCCGAAGCGGACGGCTTTGGGGGTGACGTCATCGACAGCTACTTGATTCAAATATGGCCGAAGCGAACACGCCATGCGAAAATCCTACAAGTGCGCAGCCGCTATGCGCGTACCTGCATTGAGGCCGACTTTCGCCGGTCCTGACAAGCAGGACGCGAAAAGGACGGATGCGCCATGCGACCGTCGCGACCGAGAAACAGGGAAGACCCGGAGCAACCGTGACCCGGCTGGCGAGAGCGGCCGCTGCGGACCAGGCCTGTGCGGTTAGGAGCAGGCGTTGGACCTGGCTCGACAATCGGCGGCCCCCCTGAATGAGCGCACAGGCGGGAGAGAATCACCCGCGCCCCGCCCGCGCTTCTCTGCCGACGCCCAGGACCGCTGGTATCTGCCCAGGGAGATCGACCGCTACAACACCGACATCACCCACATGCAGCAGGCCTTGGCTCTGCAGCACGGCAGAGCCTTGGCCATCAGCACCCCGGGCACCGCCGCGCACATCAGCACGGCAACCCAGTTCCGTGCCGCACGCGCCGGGGTGGACCAACGCTCCCGACAAAGGCGAACCGGTTCTGTGCGTGCGCACTGGAAGCCAGCACCCGACTGCAGGCCGACGACGAGCTGACCCGGCTGCACCACCGGATAGGCCAGGCGGTCCGCCGCCACGAGTTGTTCCCTGGCTGGTCACCTCCGCCTTCGGCTCCGACTTCGGTAAGCCGGACGGCGAGGGCCCCCTGCCCGCTCCACGTGCCGGTACGAGGAGAACCCTCGGCCCGAAGCCGCCTCAGTAGTTCCTCGTTCGGATTCGCCGGAATCTCTGTGCCCCGGTGGCGGGTTTCCCTTGTGGAGCACCGACCATTTTTGGTCGTATTGCTCCTATGAGTGATTTCGCCATGCCGCTCCTCGGCTTGTCGATGTTGGACGGCTCCGCCCTCGTTCTGGTCCTCTCCACCTGATCCGGAACTCCGATGGGCGAGTACGCCGAGGTCCCAGCCGACCCGCCCGCCCTCCGGGCGGCGCTCGGCGCGGCCGACCACGCCGAGGCGCGGACGCCACCTCCTTTAGATAAACGCACGAGGAGACAGCGATGAATCCCTTTCAGAATGACTCGATCTCCGGCACCCCGAACGCCGCACCGCCCGACCACGCACCCCCGCCCGAGCCCCCGGACGGGAGGTTCATTCCTTGCAAGGCCTTGCTGGCTGGTAGCTGCACCAGCGGCGGGCTGGGCGTGATGGTGCTGGTCCTGCAAATTCCGCAGATCGGGATAGCAGTTGGCTCCGGTCTCGCCGCCGCCGGACTGATCTTCACGATCATCACCGGAGGAAAGGATCTCCACTGATCCGAGCGGTCGGAGCGAAAGCCCCCACCTCTGCGCTGCGAGGCCGCGCGATCATGCGGCTGCTCATCGAGACCCTCGACGACGGGCCCGGCGCCGACGCCCGCGCGCAGGTCTGCGGCTGGGCCGAGAGGTACGCCGCGGCTCATGCCGGCGATGTCGACCCGGCCGCAGCCGAGTGGGTCGAGGCGCTGAAGTGGTTCGCCAAGCGGACCAAGGGCGGCAGTCTCAGCATGCTGGTCCACCACACCTTCGTCCGCCGGTCCGGCGTCGCCCCCTACGCCGCGGACGCCTCCGCCAGTTCCAGCATCCTTCACTGACCTGTGACCGCGCAGATCGTCCCGATCCGGGCGGTCACGCTCGGGCGGGCCGCCCGGGAGTTCCCGGCCCGCCGCGACCTCGACGGCGACATCGTGCGCTCCTGCGGTCAGACCATGCGTCGGTAGCCATCGGGGCACCTCCCGACGCTGCTGTCTTCAGCCATGGCCGGACGTGGCCACAGAACTATGCCCGCCACCTTTACCGAAGATCAACTTCACTTTGACCTCGGTAAGTATTCACTTACTGCGCAGGCCGGGACACCCAGTCCTGCGGCGCGCTCCGCATATTGCCCCGGCTGCAGGCTCCGGTCTGTGTCGTAGGGCACAAAGCGCCGAAGTTTCGCACTTGGATCGGGCTTGCCAAAATCCAAAGGTCGACGCGGAAGACGACGCACGTCCTCTATTCCAGGAAACTGAGTCCGGAAATGGAGGCGACTCCCGGCGCCGGCAGGGAGCCACCTCAAGCCGAACCGAGTCCCTTCCACAGAAGTCGGGTTCTCCCATGAGCGCACGTCCGGTCGTGGGCGGTGCACAGCCGCCCGAACAGCTGCCGATCAACAACTCAACCTTGTTGATCATGTTCATCTTGATCGTGGTCGCATTCGCGGCCTATCGGGACCCCAAGCTCGCGACGGCGATCGGCGCGGCGTGTGCTGTCGGCGCGCTGCTGGTCGTCGTCCTGATCGTGTAGGCCTGGATGCAGGGGTTCGGCTCGGGCCGGGCCCCGGGTGTCGCCTGGACATGGCGAGGGCCCGCCGCGCAAGGGGTAGCGGCGGGCCCGTACGCTGCCCTGCTTCAGGACATACCGAACACGTGTTCGATCATCGGTTATCCGCAGACTCGATGTCGAGCCAGGTCACGGGGAGCGCGGAAGTTGAGGACGGCCAACACCATGACAACCGGTGGTCGCCTCTCGACCGGGGTTGAGGCCGGCGAGGAGGTCGGCTGCGGCCCGGGCGGGGGGGTGGGGGCACCGCCGCGGCCGGTCGCGCCACGGTCCCGCCCTGCGACCGGCGAGCCGGGCGTCACAGCGTTCGCCACCACCATCAAGGAGTAGACACGATGCCCGTCCTCGAAATGGTGGAGACCACCACCGACACTACGGTAGAGGAGTTCCTCGCCCAGGTGACCGCCACCGGCCCAGACCTCCCAGCGAGCTGGGACAACCGGCCCACCTGGGACAACTGGACCAAGAGGTAGCCAAGGGGTAGGCCACAACCCGCCGGGCGCACCCCGGGCCGCTCCTCGGGCGGAGGGGTGCGCCCCGGCCCATCCCTGAAGGGTTCGGTATGGACGTCCGGCAGATCCGCCACGCCACGATCCTGCTGCCCTCCGACGACCCTGGCCAACGCACCCGGGGCGACCAGCCGCCCGCCCGGGGCGACATCACCGACCTGCATGTCCACGGCGCCGACTGGTCCCGCCTGCAGGCCACCGAACGCCGAATCTCCGGCTGCCACCTCACCAACGTGAGCCTGGCCCAGGCGCATCTGGAGGACGCCCGGGTCACCAACACCCGCTTCACCGACTGCGACTTGGCCTCGGCCCGCTGGACCAACCTCAAACTCGACCGGTGCGCCTTCAGCGGCACCCGCCTCACCGGCCTGCACGCCACCGGCTCCCTCGCCTTCCTGGACTGCACGCTCCGCGAAGCCACCATCGAAGACTCCCGCCTGGACGGCGCGGTGTTCGCCGACTGCCCCATGCCCCAAACCCAGCTCGCCCGTACCACGATGCGCGGAGCCGATCTGCGCGGCAGCGGCCTCACCGGCCTCGCCGGGGCCGCCTGCCTGGCCGGAGCGATCATCGAGGGCTCCCAGATCCCCCAACTCACCGAGGCGTTCCTGGCCGACCTCGACATCAAGGTTGAACCCTGATGTCGAGGTCACCGCGACCGCCCATCGCACCAACTCACCTCGATCGGCGGCCCTCGCGGCGGATAAGAGCCGCCGTGGCGGCCGTGAAAGGCGTGGCATCCTCGGCGGCGCCAGAACCGGCGGCCGAAGGGGACCAACCGCCACGCGCCACGACCAGTGCGACATCATCACCTGGCTGTGCGGCCGGCTCGACCCACCCATTGATCGACCGGTTCGCTCTGGTCGTTGACCCTGCGGTCGACCGGCGGGTCGGGCGGACGCCTGAGCGCTTGCCTACGTGAGCCTCAGCTCACCGGCATCGCTGTCTGTGCTGAGTGTCCCGGCGTGGGCGGCAGGGGTCAGGGAAGGTGCTCTTGGGCCCAGTCGTCCAGATGGAGCAGTCTGGCCAGGTTCTTCAGCTGCGGGGACATCGTACGGAGGGTGGCAGGACGCGGAGGCGGGTCGAAGACGTGAGCGTGGCGCGCGTCGCCGCTGATGACCGCGCCGGTACCGGTGGCGCCGTGCTCTTGGGCGTGGTCGAGTTTGGCGCGGGCCAAGGTGGCCCAGCGTGACTCCAACTCGATCCCGACCGCCGTGCGGCCCAGATGTGTTCGTCGAGGGCCCTCGGCCGCGCTGGTCCAGCACGGTGCGGACGTCGGTCACCGCCTGGGCGATGGTGTAGCGCGCCGCGCGGGTGCCCTGCCGCAGGTCCTCTGCACCGCCTTCGGCGACTCGGGCGTCGACCGGGCGTGCGGGAGGGTGCGCACGTCATGGCCGACGGCGGTTGCCAGGGCAACCCAGGCGTGATCATGCCGTACCGAAAACTCCGCGACGGCAGCGAGCTGCCCTCGTGGAAGCAGCAGATCAATACCGTTCACAAGCACGTCCGCGCCCGGGTCGAGCACGCGTTCGCGCACATGAACAGCTGGGCCCTCCTGCGCAACTGCCGCCGCAAATGCAGCGGCGTCCACCACGCGACTCGCGGCATCGCCCTCATATCAAGGAACGGGCACTGAGGGTGAGAGCCAGACGACAGCCGGGCCCGAGCCCGATCCTTGTCATTCGAGGTAGAGATGCGATAGCCGGGGCAGGTGGCGGCGCATCTCCTCGGTGTCCTCGAAATCCCAACCGAAGGTGATAGGAGGATAGTTGATCGTGAACGCTTCGGCGGGGAGTTGCTCGCCGGTCTTCTGCCGATAGGCGTTCCAGGCAATGCCCAGCACGGGCTCTCCATCCAGGTCCTCGCCCTTCTCGGCGGCCGCCATCACCGCGGGCATGCCAGCCAGGGCGTCCGGGTCGGCGACGGCCTGGTCGAAGACCTCCCGCCCCTGGCTGATCAACCAGCCGCGGAAATATTCAAAGCCGTCGTCGGAGGCCCCTCCGTTGATCAGATAGGCAGCCGCCCACAGCTCAGCCCGATAGGACTCGGCCATCAGCTCCCACAACGGCTGCGCCGCCCGCACGATCTCCGCAGCAGGCCGCCGGACAAGGACGGCCGACGCACTCTCGGCAACGTTGTCTGCACTCGGCTCCGCTAGGCCCACCCGTGCCTCAGCGATGAGGCTCCAGAACTGATCACGATTCATGGCGCGCAGCGTCCCAGGCTCGCCACGCCCAAGGCAAGCCTTCACGGCGCCCGGAACGGAACAGAGAGTTCGAGAACGGACTTTAGACCGGACCAGCGTCCGAGGCGGCCTTCGGGCCGGTGGGGGCCTGGCCACTATGACTCAGTTGCTCACCCGCCGTGCCCGCGCCGCGCAGTACCGCCAGCAGGTCGCTGCCCCTGGTCGGCGGGCTGCTGAAGGCGGTGAGGACCTACCGCGAGCTGTATTGGCTGGGGATCGCCACGTTCGGCGGCTGCCTGCGCGATCCTTCGCAGGCCCCTTGCGCGCCGTGCCAGCCGGGGTGTCGTGAGCAGCAGAGGTTCCTACGGTCCGCCTCGCAGGGGCGGCTCGTGCCAGAGGTCGGTTTCGGCGGCCGGCCCGAAGGGTCTCCTCAAGGGCGCGGCGTGCGGTGGCCTCGCTGTCCCCCTCGCCGATGTCGGCGAGGATGCCGAGAGTCGCTCTGCCTGCCGCTGCCGCCTCCTCCCACCGCCGTGCCTGCCATAGCACGATTCCCAGATGGGTCAACGCCTCGCCTTCGAAATGGCGCTCGCCGATTTCGCGGGAGACGGCGATCGCGTCAGTGCACGCGGCGATGGCCTCGTCCAGCCGCTGTACCTGCTGTAATGCGCGCCAGAATGGCCAAGGCCGCGCTTTCGACGTTCTGGCCCGTCCGAAGAGTGGGTGTGCACCCGGGGCCCTCGATGGCGCTTTCGCGGAGCGTGCAGTCCAGGAAGGCGACCGAGCCGGTGGCGTGCAGGCCGGTGAGGTTGGCGTAGTCGAGGCGGCACTCCCACAGCCAGCCCTCCCTTTTCTCTCTCTGGTCAAGATCACCCAGGATGTCACTCCGTGACACATAACACAGAGTGATGGACAGGCTCAATCATCCGTCGTGATCGTCATTACTCTGCGCAATGCCACTCGCTGTGATACTCCAGAAGCCTTTCGGGCCCACCCTCACGTGCTGGTGCGCGGGCCCGAAGAAATCACTACCTTCCCGGGACAGTCGCAGTTATATTCCAGACTTGGTTCGGTGCCGGTTTGCCGTCGATCGAGTAGCAGTCCCAGACATGGATCGTGGTGCCGTTGTCCTCTCTGGGCCCCTCGATGTCGAGGCAGCGGCCGCCAGCGAAGTTCTTGAGTTGCCAATACCCGTAGTCGCCGCTAGGAATTGCCTCCCATAGCTGGTTGAAGTGGTAGTTGCACTCGAACTGGTAGACCAGGTTGCCGTTGCCGTTGGGACTGTCCTCGGATTTGTCGAGGCACTTTCCAGAGTGCGCGTTAATAAATCTGTAGACAGGATTACCGCTGGCACTGTGACCCATTAACTCGCGCGACCACCTCTGGTTCCACACGTACGTTTCAGGCGAGAAGTTTCTCCACTCCCACAGGTGCACTCGGCCTCTGTCGCCGGTCGAAAAGTTCGCTACGTCCAGGACCTTGTATGGACGCCACAGGCTTTTAATTCCGAAGCCAAGATCCGCCGCATGCGCGGACGTGGCAGTGCACGTAAGCATCCCCATGACCGCGACTCCAGCCATCGAACCTGCCGCGATACATCTCGCTCTTTTCCGCTTCCACATTCCTGTTACTCTCTCCCGCAAAGTGGGTTGGTCACTGGTAAGGATGCCCAAAATCTCTTCTTGCCCTGCGCACAACGTTGACCTGTGTTGGTCTTAGATGCTTCAAGCGTCACCATTGACGGATACCAATCTTTCGTCTATGTGAGGAAAATTGGCTCGCCGGAGTGAGTAAATCGGCTCGCCCCGAACAGCGAGGTGCCATGGCTGATCGCGAGATGAGTGATCTTGAGACGGCTCTGCGCGCCGCTCTTGAACGGTGGGGCCCGGAGATCGCCGACACGGCGCCGGCCGCCGCGCTGGACACCGCCCGCCGCTTGGACGGCCCGAAGGTCAGCCCGTCGGCTGCGTCGCTGCTGCACGGCCAGCTCCGCCAGTACCTGGCTGACCTGCGGGAACTCGCCCCATCCGGTGAGGAGGGCGACGAGATCGACGAGCTGACCGAGCGCCGCCGCAAGCGCCGGGCCGCGGGCGAGTGATCCCCACCCTCGACAGCGTGGTCGAGGGTGAGGATCTGCACGGTGCCCGACTTCGCCGCCTCGGCCGGTCAGGAGTGCATCGACCTCGCCGCGAAGGCGGGCCTGCATCTCGATCCTTGGCAAACATGGGTCCTACATCGGGCCCTCGGCGAGCGCGACGACGGCCGTTGGAGCGCTTTCGAGGCGGGGCTGATAGCGCCGAGGCAGAACGGGAAAGCCCTCGCTAGGGAAACACCGACCCTGACCGCGAATCGCGGCTGGATCACCATGGCGGACGCCCGCGTCGGCGACAAAGTCTGGCACCCAACTGGGCAGGCCACGGCCGTTACGCACCTCCATGCGGTCCAGACGAACCGCGAGTGCTATCGCGTGACCACGACGGATGGCCGGTCTGTCATCGCCGACGCGGAACACCTGTGGACCGTGACCGACCGGCGGCGGGAGCGGTCCTCAGGGGCGCGGTCGCAGCGGCGGCGATGGTTCGAAACCCGCACACTGAGCACGCGCGAGATGCTCGCCGAGGGGCTCTCGCGGTCCGCCTCCGGCAGTCGTACGTCCACGACGGCCGGCAAGGCGTACCTCACCAATGAGTACCGATTCGGCCTCCCCGTCCAGGAGCCGCTGAGGCCGCCGGACGTCAACCTGCCGCTCGATCCGCACCTGCTCGGTGCCTGGCTCGGGGACGGGCGTTCGGCTTGCGGGGCGCTTACCTGCGACGATGGGGACGCGGCCCACTGGCGCGCGGCGATCCGTGAGGCGGGGTTCATTCCGACCGACTGCGTGTCGCAGAACGCGTGCCAGACCGGCATCACCACATCTCTCGGGCCCGGACGACAGAGCCGCTCGTTCGACGGGCACCTGCGACGCCTCGGCCTGCTACGCAACAAGCACGTCCCGGACCTGTACCTCACCGCCGGGACGGCGCAGCGTGAAGCGCTGCTGCAAGGGCTGATGGACACCAACGGCACGATCGGCGCACGGCGCGGGCAGGCCGAATTCTGCTCGACCAATCGGCGGCTGGCCAACGGCGTGCTGTTCCTGGCGCGCTCGATCGGCTGGCGAGCGACGATGAGGGAGGGCCGCGCGAGCCTGAGCGGTCGCGACTGCGGCCCCAAGTACCGCGTGTGCTTCACGCCCACCCGGCAGGACCCGTTCACGCCGGTCCGGATGCCGCGCAAGGCAGAGCGCATCAGAGCGGCCGATGGCGGCAAGGGTCGGGCTGCGGTCAGCGTCGCGAGCATCGAGCGAGTGGAGTCGGTGCCCGTCTGGTGCATCACCGTCGCCTCGCCGGACGGCCTCTACCTGGCCGGACGGGACCTGATCGCGACGCACAACAGCGCGATCTTCGAGGCGCGCACCCTCGCTGGCTTGTTCCTCTTCCACGAGGAACTGATCATCTACAGCGCCCATGAGTTCAAGACCAGCCAGGAGATCTTCCGGCGCATCCTGGCGCTGATGCAGCGCCGCGCGGCCTTCCGCAAGCGGATCAAGGCCGTGAGCAGGAGTAAGGGCGACGAGGGCATTGAGCTGTGGCCGACCGAGGAGTGCCCGAACGGGCAGCGGTTGCGGTTCGTGGCCCGTTCCGGTGGCTCGGGCCGCGGCTTCAGCGGCGACACGGTGTTCTGGGACGAGTGCCAGAACCTCAGTGACGCCCCAGTGGACGCCCTCATACCGACGATGCTGGCGCGCGAGAACCCCCAACTCTGGTACGGCGGGTCCGCGCCGGACAAGGACATCGCCCCGTGCGAGCAGATCGCCAGGGTCCGCAACCGGGCGCTCACGGGCGGGGAGACGGCCCGCAAGCTGGCCTACTTCGAGTGGTCGGTCGAGGTGCACACCTCCGACTGCGAGAGCGGGTGCGCCGAGCACGATGACCGCGACGATCCCGCCACCTGGGCGAAGACCAACCCCGGCCTGCACGTCCGCGTGTCGCTGGAGATGATCCAGCACCTGCACGACTCCATGTCGATGAAGGGCTTCGACCGAGAGATCCTCTCGGTCGGCAACTACCCGGCGGTCGACGGCGGCTGGCAGGTCATCTCCCAGGCCGCGTTCGAGGCGGTCGAGGACGCCGAGTCCCGCGCGCTCGACCCGATCGCGTTCGCGATCGAGGTCGCCCCGGACCGGCAGGCCGCGTCCGTCGCCGCGGTCGGGCTGCGCGAGGACGGCCTGCTGCACGGCGAGATCGTCGCCTATGAGGCTGGCACGGCGTGGGTTGCCCCGTGGATCGAGGCACGGGTTCGCAGGTTGCGGCCGCTGGCGGTGGCGATCGCCCCGGCCGGCCCGACCGGGAGCCTGGAACCGGACCTGGACGACGCGCTCGCCGAGGCCCAGGAGGACCTGGACGAGGGCGCCCGGATCGAACTGACGCTTGTCAGGGGGATGGACACGGACGCGGCATGCGGTGGCCTGTATGACGCGATCGTCCGGCCTCGTAACGCGCCCCCCGACTGGGAGCCCAGCGTCCGCATCCGTCCGCACCCGGCGCTCACGGCGGCCGTGGCGGGCGCTACCAAGCGATACATCGGCGACGCGTGGGTGTGGGATCGGCGCGACACGAGTGTGGACCCGTCACCGGTGATCGCGCTGACCGTCGGCCGGTGGGTGTTCCTGACCCGCCCGCCTGAGGAGAACAAGTCCGCGCAGCCGTGGGCTATGTATGTGAGAAGCGGGCAACTCAGGGAGACGTACGTTACTCAGGGCGGCGCTCCGAAGACCGACCTTGACCCCGACCGCTCCTTCTCAATGCGAGCAAGGCCACGATTGTCGCACCAGCGGTCCCGATTAGACTATTCACCCAGGTGATTTGATTCTTCAAAAACAGGCCGACTTTCGAAGCGCCTTGCGCATTACCCACCGACTTTTCTTTGATGGTCAGTGAGATCGGGAATTCGAGGGTAGGCCCCGTTGCCTCATTTGACCTGCGTTCAAGCGGCGTCAACGTTAAAACAGCGAGATAGTGTCCCGCCTTGCTAGACCTCACCGTCCAGTACCACTGAAGGTATTCGGTCTCTTCGTTGATAACCTCGACCGGCTCCCCATAGCTACTCACCACCACCGCGGGCGAATCGACCTTTAAGTCTGCTTTCACCCTGGCACTGACTCCCACTAGGCTACCCCACCTGGGGCGCGATGTAGCGCCAGGATACGTAGGCGGCCCTGACCAGCGCGGCGGACACGAATCCGCCAAAATAGCTGCAGCCGGACAAACATACGCGCGAATAATTGAACTCTCCAGCACTTCTTGACTTTCACCTGAAAGTATAACCACGTTGGAACGGGCGAATTCGCCCTTTTTTCCAGGTAGTTCTAGGCGCGGAACTGACGGCGACATTCCACCAGGCGGTGGAGGCGCAGACGCCTTATCCGCCGGGGACTTTTGAAGAATCGCCGTCATCACTCCAGCCACCAAGGAGAGAACCGTCATCACTAAGTAAAATATTAGCATCTTGTGGAACCCTGAGACTCTTGAGGGCTCTGTTTGCTGCGGGTTTTTCACTCTTTATTTGTAGCTCAGATCAATAGATCAGAATGCCCCTCCGCGCAACTTGCTTTGGCCGTCACCGGACATCGAGCGCAGGAGATCGCGACAGCAAGAGCTTGGAGGGGGAAAGTGACGATTGTCCTATTCAGCCGTGCAGGCCGGATGGCCGGCCATGTGCGCGAGGAGGCCAGGCGGCTCGACCCGGTAAGGGCCGCGCGGTCCGCCCGGTAGCTCTTAGGGGCACAGACGAAAGTCGTAGCCCACAGTGACGAAACGACCCCGGAGCTGGCAAGCTTCGGGTCTTTGTCCTTACGGGGGCTGTGATCGCCGGAACCAAGGGGACAGGCACGCGGGAGAGCGCCTCAACCCTTGGGCCTGGTCTGTGGTGGTGTGGCAGCGGGGTGAGCGCCGGTCGTAGGTGGGCCGGTAGCCGAGCCTGCGCAGAGGGATCTGCCAGTCGGCGGCGATCGAGTTGTTGCAGGCGGTGTCGGCGGCCAGTCTCCTCGCGACTTCGTCCAGGTAGGCCAGTGGCCGCACGCCGTCCGCGCCGATCACTACGCCGCAGCGGTCGCACAGTCGAGCGCCTGGCGGTTGGCCGAGGCTATGGCGGACTGGCGGCTGAGAGCGAACCGCCTGGCGCGTGCGAGCGGGGTGTCGAGGACGTCGCGAGAGCGGAAGAGGTCGTTGACCAGGCGGTTGATGCGGTCGCGTTCCACGGCGAGCTCTCCGACGAGCTTCGGAGTGGCGGTCTCGCTCGGAGGGCACCCTCGCTGCGCCGCGCCAGTTCGCCGATCCGCGTTCCGCGCCCCGTCTGGAGGACGACTTGAATCTGACACTGGTGTGAACTCCTACCTTGCCATCGCGACGAGCGGATCGTCCATGGAGGGGGAGGGCTCATGAGTGATCTAACGGGCAAGGTGGCGCTGGTGACCGGAGGCAGCCGCGGAATCGGCGCGGCGGTGGCGCGGCGGCTGGCCGGCGCGGGCGCGGCGGTAGCGGTGACCTACGTCAAGGGGGCGGACCAGGCGCGGGAGGTGGCCGAGGGGATCGAGGCGGACGGCGGCAGGGCCGTGGTCCTCCAGGCCGACCTCACCCGACCCGACGCCGCGGCGCGGGCCGTGGAGCGGACGGTGCGGGAACTGGGCCGCATCGACATCCTGGTGAACAACGCGGGGTTCCTCGCCTACGGCCCGCTGGCGGAGGTGACGGCGGCGGAACTGGACCGGGTCCTTGCCGTGGACGTCCGGTCGGTCTTCCTGGCAGCCCAGGCGGCCGCGCGCCACATGGGCGAAGGCGGGCGGATCATCAGTATCGGGTCGTGCTTCAACGGGCGTGTTCCCGGCGCGAACTTCGTCCTGCAGGCGACGGCCAAGTCCGCTCTCGTCGGATTGACGAAGGGGCTCGCGCGGGAGCTGGGGCCGCGCGGGATCACCGCCACCGTCGTGGACCCGGGGCCGATCGACACCGACATGAACCCGGCCGGCGGCGAGACCGCCGACTTCCAGCGCTCCCTCACCGCGCTGGGGCGGTACGGGGAGGCCGAGGACATCGCCACCGCTGTGGTCTACCTGGCCGGGCCGGGCGGCCGCTACGTCACCGGCACCGCCCTGGCCGTGGACGGCGGCTACACCGTCTGACGACCGTCCGGTGCCGGCACGTCAGCCGGCCGTGTCGAAGACTTCGCGGTTGGCGGCGATGGCGGGCTGGTGGGCCCGCACCCAGAGGACGAGGTGGTCGACGGCCTGCGCGAGCGAGCGGCCGAGCGCGGTGAGTTCGTACTCGACCCGTGGGGGGACCTCGGGGTAGGCGGTCCGGGTGACCAGGCCGTCGCGGTGCAGCGCGCGCAGGGTGTGTCCGAGCATGCGCTGGGAGATGCCGCTGACCTTCTCGTGCAGGGCGGTGTAGCGCATCGGGCCGGACGCCAGCTCCGTGACGATGAGGACGGTCCATTTGTCACCGACGCGGGCCAGGACGTCGCGGACGAGCCCGATGGTCTCGACGCAGTCGGGCGCGATCCCTCGGGCGGTCAGTTCGGCGCGGAGCACGGTGTCCATGCGATTGGGCCTTCCCGGTGCGTGGCGTACTTCAAAGTGCGTATCGGCTAGGGGGATTTAAGCCCTGTCAGGCCGCGTTTCCTACCGATCGTAGGCGCCGTGGTCCGCTGCGGCGGCCATCGAACGGAGGACACGGATGAGCGATCAGGACAGCACACGGGGGCATCCGGCCGGAGGAGGCGACGTTCGGCACGACACCTTCACGATCGCCCGGCGCCTGGACGCGCCCCTGGCCGAAGTCTTCGCCGCCTTCGCCGACACCCACGTCCGGCGCCGCTGGGCCAGGCTTCCCGGGTCGGGGTCGGCATACCACCACGAGTTTCGCGTCGGTGGCGGCGAGACCGCCCGGAGCACCTTCACCGTTCTGGACGCGCCCCCGGAGCATCTCGACTACCGGTCGCGCTATCTCGACATCGTGCCAGACCGCCGCATCGTCTACGTCTACGCATCCACGGTCAACGACGTGCTGCGCTGGACTTCCCTCGTGACGGTCCAGTTGGACGGCGGCGCCGGATCGACCGACCTGGCCTGGACCGAGCAGGTCGCCTTCCTCGCCCGCACCGGCGACGGCTCGGCGGACCTTCCGCACCTGCGCGGCGCCACGGCGCTTCGCCTGAACGGCCTGGCGGTGACGCTCCGGCCGCCGGAAAGGCCCGGTGCCCCCACTTCCTTCACCCATGTCCTCGACCAAAGGAGCACATCATGACCAGAATCGGTATCGTCCTCGGCACCACGCGCCCGGGGCGTGTGGGTCCGCAGGTGGCGAACTGGGTCCAGCGGACGGCGCGCGAACACTCCGGCACCGAGTGGGAGACCGTGGACATCGCCGACTACGACCTTCCCCTGTTCGACGAGCCGCGCTCTCCGCTCATGGGCGACTACGAGCATCCTCACACGCGCAAGTGGAGCGCGAAGATCGCCGAGTTCGACGGTTTCGTGTTCGTCACCCCGGAGTACAACCGCTCGATCCCGTCCGCGCTGAAGAACGCCATCGACTACCTCTATGCCGAGTGGACCAACAAGGCCGCCGGCTTCGTCGCCTATGGCAGCAACGTCGGCGGCGCCCGCGCCGCCGAGCATCTGCGCCTCATCGCCGCGGGCCTGCATATCGCGACGGTCCGCACTCAGCTCAACCTCTCGCTGATCAGCGATTTCGAGTCCTTCACCACTTTCGTCCCTACCGACCGCCACACCGCGACCCTCCACCAGATGCTGACCGAGGTCATCGCCTGGAGCGGGGCTCTCGCGCCATTGCGCGCCGCCTGAAGGAGCCCACATGCCGAGCTCGACGTCCTACGCCGAACCGGCGCGTTCGCTGGAGGGCGGCTTCGTCGGCCGCCGCGCAGAGGTCGGGCAGTCGCCAGCGGCCAGCGCCTCGGGTGTCCTGGGGCCCCACGGCACTGGGGGTCAGGGGCGTGGACAGCTCGCGGGAGCCGGTGCGTGCGGCGCATAGATCCGTCGCGCCGCCGGCGGCTATGGGCACGGCGCCAGACTCGCCGGCGGCTCCACGCCGGTGCTGGCCGTACCGGGGGAACTGCTAGCGCCGACAGCCATACCTCCGGGAGGAGGCAGGGCGTTCACTGAGCGAGCAGACCCGGGACCCTACGGAGAGCCGTCGCTCACCGGAGAGTGACAGATGATCTTGCTCTGCGTGGAAACGGTGGGGCAGGACCCCGTGCGTTGTCGCTGATCAAAGAGTTTCGTCAGTGGCCCTCTTATGCGCCGCAGCGTGCTCGCCGGGGTCTTGGCCGGGCCGCAGGGCATCGGGGGTGTTTCGGCCAGCGGGGCGGCGAGGTCAAGGAATGATGCACCCATTGGGGACTTGGTGGCAGACGCGGCCTTTCAGGTCGGTGTGCAGGGCCTTGAGGCTGACGGCCGCGGTGTCGGTATCCAGGCCGGCGCCGTCCCGCTCGGCCTCGTGCTCGGTGCCGGTCATGGATCGTGCTCGCGGAAGCTCTCAAGGTAGTCGGCCATGGGCGGAAGGCCCACCGCGGCGCGGCGGTCGTCGACCGTCTGGGGCTCCTCCAGCGGAGCCGGAACCACCTCACCGTCGTCGGTGATGGTCACCTGGGTTCCATACAGTTGGGGTCGTTCGGAGTTGCGTCGGCATCGGTCTTCGAGGTAGGCCAGGTCCGCCGGTCGCGCTTGGCCGTCGGCGGTGGCTTGGCGCATCAAGGCCAGGAACCTTTGCTGCTGGGCGGGGGCGGCGTCGGCGTGCTGGGCGATCAACCATGCCGCGTGGGCTGCGGCTTCGCCGACCTGGTCGGTGCGAGGCCAGCCGTGCTCGGCCACCAGTGCGGCCAGCCACCGGGTGTTGTCGGCATCCACCCCACGGGCGTGGTCGCGTTCCCGCTGGGTCCACCGGCCGGCTGGGGCGTTCCTGCGGGCCTGCTGATCGAGGTCTCGCCGCCGGACCAACTCGGCGGCCACATCATCGACGTCCACACATCCTCCGCTGCGTGTCCGGGCCTACACCGATACCGGCGCCGAGGGGTCGTCGAGCCAGACCCGCGATCTGCCCTCGCTGATGTCCAGGCCGAACCGTTCACGTCCGGGCAGGCCGCGGCGCAGCCACCACCGGTAGGCGGCCTCGGCCTCGTCCCACAGGCGCCGCTCACCCTGCTGCAGGACGTGGTATTCGTCGGCGCCGGGCGGTGCGGTGCACCTGGCGGCCGAGTCGCCGACCGACAGGGTCGCCTCATACCCCCAGCCCTCGCCGGTGCGGACGGCGGCGGTGTCGATGGTGAGGCCGCCCGGGACCAGCGCGGCGATCGCCAGTTGCGCGCCGCCCTGGGCGGCGGCGATGAGCCGCGGATCGGTGCGGGTGACCCTCTGCTCGGCTGTACTCGTCTGCACCGCGGCGCCCGAGCGGGGGTGGCGTTGGGAGCGGAGCATCATGAACCCGCCGCCGCCGGTGAAGCGGCCGACCGCGTTGTGCGCGTCCAGGACGTGCAGCACGAGTTGGTGGCCGTAGGCGCCGCCGATCGGCATGTAGGGCGCCACGATCACCCCGCCGGGGCGGGTCTGGGCCAGCCACGCGCCCGGGACCTCGCGGATGCCGCAGGTGACATGGACCCGGTCATAGGGGCCGCGGGCCGCGTATCCTTCGGCGCCGTCGCCGGTGATGACCTGCGGCTGCCACTCGATCCGGGCGAGGTTGGCCCGGGCGGTCTCGGCGAGGTCCTTGTCGACCTCCACCGTGACGATGTTGTCGGCCTCGACCCGCCAGGCCAGCATCGCGGCCGTCCACCCGGTCCCTGTCCCGATCTCCAGCACCCGGTGGTGGCGCTCCAGAGCGAGCAGTTCCAGATACTCCATGGCGATGTGCGGGCACGACAGCGAGCACGTCGGCGTCCCGGCGGTGTCGGTCGGGTCGGTCGCTCCGTCGTCGCGTTGGGTGATGATGGAGAAGTTGCGGTACACCGCGTTCAGCCAGCCGGCCCGGTCGATGGACCGGTCGATGACGTGGTCGGACTCCTCAGGCAGGTAGGAGGCGGCGTAGGCGCGGGCCGGGACGAACCGCCCGCGGGGCACCTCGTGCAGCGCCGCCCGCCATCGCGGATCGGTGAGCACCCCGGCGTCGGTGAGGAAGTCGGCGAGCGCTTCCACGCGCGCGTGGAAGCTCGGGTCGCGGCGGGCCATCAGGGTCAGTCCTCGGGCATGCAGGGGATTTGGTGCCGCGTTGTGCGGGTGGTGTCGCTCAGGGGTTCACGGTGGTGGCGGGGTCGTCGAGCCAGAGGTGCTGGCCTTGGGGGGTGAGGGTGAGGCCGAAGCGGTGCAGCGCAGGGCGCCCCCACCGCAGCCATTGGACGTAGGCGACCTCGGCCTCCTCCCACAGCCGCCGCTCCCCCGCCTGCTCCACCGCGAACTCCTTGCTGCCGGGGGCGTAGTCCACCGAGGCCCACGAGCCGCCCGGCCCGCAGGCCTCCAACAGCCACAACGTGGCCTCGCCGGTAGGTTCGCTGTCGTGGAACAACGCGGCGCGGACACCGGGGACCAGGCCGCTCATGGCCGCCTCCAAACCGCCGCCGGGGGTGTGCCACAGCAGCCGCGGGTCCATCCGGGTGGTCGAGGCGGCGAACTCGGGAACGGCCGCAGGCCACTCCTTCGCCGGGGTGGCGCGGTGGCGGCGTTGGGAGCGCAGCATCATGTAGCCGGCCGACCCCGCCAACCGCCCGGTCGCGGTCCCATCGGGCAGCACGTCCAGCCGGACCCGGTAGCCGTAGGAGAAGTCCGGCATCCACGGGAAGGCGATCGCGCCGCCCGGCCGCATCCGCTCCACCCAACCGTAGGGAACGGCGGTCACCCCGCACGTCACGTGGATCAGGTCGAAGTCCTGCTCCTCGCCGAGGTCGACGGCGGCGTCGCCGGTCCGCAGCTGGGGTCTGAACCCGGCCTCGTGCAGGTTCGCCGCGGCCTGCGCGGCGACGCCCTCGTCGATGTCGATCGACACCACGTGCGCGTCGCCGACCCGCTCGCACAGCAGGCCCGCGGTCCACCCCGTCCCCGTCCCCACATCCAGCACCCGCTGCCCCCCGAAGGGATGCAGCAGTTCCAGAAACGGCACCACGATCTCCGGCGCCGACAACGACGAGGTGGGAACGCGCGGGTCCCGGGATGCTGCGCCCTCGGATGCGGCGCCGTCGTCGAACTGGGTCAGCACCGCCGTGCCCGGCTCATACACCGCCTCCCACCAGGCGACCGGGTCCTTGCGAGCATCGATCCTGTAGCGCGGGCCGTCCTCGGGCGCGGCCCAGGCCACCGGGGGCGCGAACAGGTGCCGGGGCACCTCACCCAGCACCCCACGCCAGGAAGGGTCGGTCAAAGCGCCGCGCGCGGCGAGCTGATCGGCCATCGCGGCGATACGCGCGGCCACATCCGGCACATCCACCATCCGAGGCGTCATCTGCCCGGTCATCTGCCGCGTTTCCCGCCGCCCTTACCGGTGTCCTTGGGCGGAACCGGGCGGCCCTGCTGCCGCCCGTCGCCCTCGATCTCCTTCTGGTCCCCGTCCTCGTGCTTGCCCACTCGAACCTCCATGTACGGATTCCTCACCCGCGCCCTGCACCATCGGCCGCGGACTCACCTCGCCACGATGACGGCCTGGGCGGAAGGAGCAGCATCAGCGCCGCGAAGACCGAGCTCAACTCGCGTGTACGACAGCGGCCTCCCCGGGAGCCGGCCGGTCCTACATCGACACGACGCTCCTTTTCCAGACGTCGGTCCCAATGAGCTTTACCTCAAGGGGCTTACCTCTCCGACAGTCCTCGACCGATGCCACACCGTGACGCTATCTCGTGATGGTGTGGCCGGAAGGTGAGAAAGACGAACTCCCTGACCGAGCCGGCCCAGGAGGACCCACGCGGGCTCGATGCGCGCCGCCAGGTGATCGAGAGGATGTGCTGTCATGAACCCGATGGACATCGAGCACCTCGACGGCGACGCCACCCGCGACCGGTTCGACGAGATCCAGGCGGTGTACGCCGAGTCGTTCCCGCGCTACGACCTGGGCGACTACCGGACCCGCATGAGGCGTCAGCTCGCCGCTCCGGGGTTCGAGGCGGTGACGGCGCGGCACGAGGGCGCGCTGGCCGGTTTCGTCTACGGGCTGCCGTTGTCGGCCAGGACCTCCTGGTGGGAGGGCCTGGATCCTGCTCCGCCCGCGGGGTTCACCCAGGAGACCGGGCGCCGCACGTTCGCCGTCATCGACCTGGCCGTGCGGCCGGCGCATCGCCGCCGAGGTCTCGGGCGGCGCCTGCTGGAGGAGCTGCTCGCGGGACGGCCCGAGGAGCGCGCCGTCCTGGCCACCGCCCCGCACGAGCACCAGACGCAGGCGATGTACCGGCGGTGGGGCTGGCGGCCGGTCGGTCGTGCGCCGGGCGCGGCAGCCGCGACCCAACCGTGGTTCGACCTCTATCTGATCGCCCTGCGCTCCGCGCCCAGCAGTTCCCGGTAGGCGACCAGGGCAGCGGCGGCGCGGCCACCGCCTGGGACGGCGTCGACCACCCGATGGGCCAGCGGCGTGGGTGGGCAAGGTGTACCGCCGGGTGGTGTCGAGCCGGACGTGGCGATCGGGCCTCAGCCGGATCCCGTCCTAAGGCCCCCATGATCCGGCGGAGGTGGTCCCGGGCCGGCGGCTCGATCCGCTCTTCCCGCAGGCGCCCCAACGGCACGGCGCAGACCCGGTCGACCTGCCTTCCTTCGCGCACACCTTGACGGCCAGCCAGTCCGCGACCGTGTCGGCGTCGGCGACCGTGCACTCACTGAATCCGAAGTACCTGCGGATGCCCGCGCGATGCGCCTTGATTTCCGGCCATCCCACTCATACAGCCCGACCTCAGACGCTGGAACGTTGACCAGGCGGACGACGTAGGAGGCGGCTTGGTCGGGGATCTCGGCCGTCGGGGACCTGCCGTTTACCACGACGAACCGCAGCAGCAACGCAAGCCCGAATTTCGTCGCACCCCGCCGGCCGGACAGCTGATCCGGCTCGCCCCCGACCAGCGCCCGGTTCCCGACAAGCTCGTCCCCGACCAGCACACGCACCACGCGGCACAAAGACCTCTCACGAAACGGGCAGCCAAATCACCACACGCCCATGAATCTGGATCAATACTGGCCGTACACGATCACCCACGCACCACGATCAAGGAAAGTCGCTCCACGGCTCTCAAAGCACTCCCGCGGCGACTGAGCGCTTCAGTCGGCCGGATGGCACACGTGCAAGGGTAAGGGAAAACGAGCCCCGGAGGTCAGCAGACAACCGTATTGAGGTGACATATCCTCCAAATGCCTTACCTCATCAGTTGGGCAGGCCGGGCCGACGTCAGTCGGCGGGTGATTGGGCGCCGCCGACAGTCGGCGGCCCGGCCCATATCCAAGATGAGGTGAGGTGGGCAGACATGGCGAAGGAACGAGCTCCTGATCGAAAGGGGCGAAGTCTGGAGTGGTTTGGACGGTTGGGAGTCGCCCTCGGCGCGCGAGCGCTCTGGGCCCTGATCGAGAAACTGCTCGTCCGCCATGGGATCGGCTCTTGAATCCGTAAGGATCAAGACCGATCCAGCAGAGAGGGCCCCCGCGCACAGCCCAGTCATGCGTGGGGGCCTTTCCTTTCGCCCACTACTCCGCCATAACCGCTGAACTGGGCGAACTCAATCGCGTACACCTGGTGGCACCAGACTTACCGGCGCTCCTACACGACGTGGGCGTGGCGGACGCCCTCGGACACATCGCCCGCCCGCACGTGACCGGCGACACGCAGCAGGTCGAGGTGGACAGGCATGCGCGGCTTGTCGGCAGGCAGGATCTGCCTGCCGTCGGCCACGCGGCGTCGAGTCGCTCGCGGTCACCGGTGCAGGCGTCACCCATTCCTGGGCGTAGCGCAGCCGGTCCTCGGCCCACCCGGCGACCGACCGCAGGTCGTGGTCACCGGCGCTGGCAGCCGCACGAAGACTGTCTCACAGGCGCGTAGCTCGCTGGCGGCCTCACTGACGGCGGCCTACGGTGATCGGTCAACGGCGAGCAGTGGGGTGCACGCTGCCCGGTTCCGTCGGAGGCGGCCGCCGCCACAAGACACCGGGCGCCCCGGCGTTCCGCCCAGCGCACCGAGTCGCGCTCTGGGTCGTGATGGTCAGGCTTTGGTAGCCGACACGGAGTGCAGGGGCAGGTCGATCATCATCACGTCGAAGTGCGGGGAGTCGGGGAAGGGTTGTGCCCTCGCCGCCTTGTGCCAGCCCCAGCGCGCGTACGCGCGCTGCGCCGCTTGGTTGTCCTCGCGGACCAGCAGCGTGGCCCGCTGCTCACTCCTGCCCTCCAGCAGGGCATTGTGCAGGGCGTGCGCCACGCCCTTGCCCTGCCACTGCGGGATGACCATCAGCTCGTTGAGCGCGAAGGTCCGCGTCCCGGTCTCGATGGTGAATCCGTCCGGGACCGGCGTCGTCAGGCTGTTCCACCAGCGCGTCTTCACCGGCAAGGTGCAGCCGAACGCCTGCCCCACTGGCTCAGTGCCCGAGCGGGCGACGACGATCTGGAATCCGGGCACCTTGACGTAGCCGGGGAAGCGTTCGATGAACCGGTCGGCGGTGTAGAACGGCTGGTCGATGACGTCCTGGTGGGATGCAACGAAGACCGGCGCGATGACGCTGTCGAGGATGTCCTCCGCGTCGGCTGGGCCGTAGCGGGTGAAGGTGAGGTCCGCGGTCACCGGTCTCCTGTCGCCGCGAGTAGTTCCCGCACCTGTCGTATCGACGGCCGCTCAGCCTCCGCAGGGGCCGCGAGCCGCAGCGAAGTCATCGCGCTGCCCTGGAGAAGTCCGTCGTTGCGTTTTTCGGCCGGCAGGTTCTCCAATACCCGCCTCATGTGGCGGGCGCCCTCGTCGATGTCTCCGGTCACGAACAGGGCTCCGGCGCGGTGCATCTCGATCTGTCCGCGGAACTTCCAGCTCTGCTCTGAGGAAGCGCCCAACGCGGCATCCTGGGCGCCCATCGCCGCTTCCACGTTTCCACCCGTGGTGTGGACGAGGCTGGTGACGAAGTGCAGACGGCCGGCCGACCAGCCCCAACAGCTTCGTTCGGTCAGCACCGCCTCGGGCAGCCGCTCGAACACGCCGCGCAGGTCATCGAGAGCGTCCTTGGCCTCGACATGGCGGCCGAGTTCGGCGAGCGCCTGAGCCTTGGCGGCGTGCCCGCTCACGACGCTTTCGGGTGCGCCACGTCCTAGTTCGATCGCTTCCTCGGCCGCCTCCAGGACCGACAGGCGGGGCGTCTGCGTGTAGAGGGAGATGACGGCGGCGCGGCCGCGGATGCGTGCCGCAGCGGTGTGATCCCCGGTCTGGTCGGCAGCGCGAGCAGCGGTGCGCCACCAGCGGCGCGCGGAGCGCCCCTCCCCCAGGTTGGTCAGATTGATCGCGATGAGCGCGGCCATTTGCGCGGCCACGTGGACCAGGCGGGTCTTGGCGGTTCCCTGGGCGGATGAGAGCAGGTTCGTCAGTTCGGTGAAATCCGCTGCGAGTTCCGGCTGGAGGACCGTCGCCGGGGACTGGCCGACCTCATGAGCGTAGTCGTATGCGAGGCGTTCCCATGTGTCGGCGTCGCGGTCGCTGGCGTCTGCGGCGACCGCGGCCTCGAACGCCTCACGCAGCGGCTCGGCGTCTCGGGCGAGCGAGCCAGCGGTAGCGGCGGTGGCCACGAGGCCACCAAGAAGGGTGCGACGTTTCACGCTCTCATTGTCGTCGCCCGCGATCGGTGGTCCAGGGGTCCCGGCCTCCAGTGCGGTCCGGGCAAGACCCACAAGGCGACCATCACCGCCGTAGATCTCGTCAGAGCGTTCGGCCCTCGCTTCTTCGAGGTCGCCTCCGCCGTCCCGTGAGGTGCCTGCTGCCTCTTCATGCGGACCTGGCTGAAGTCCCAGGAGCCGACCGGGAATACCGAGCCCGTCGCGGAAGGATTCGAGGTCTTCGATCGAGTAGCGCTTCCGGACGCCGCGCCATATCCGGGAAACGTTGGCCTGCTGCGTGTTGATCAAAAACCCGACGGCCTCCTGCGTCAGCCCCGTCGCCTTCACATAGATCCGCAACACCGTCTGAAGGTCTTTGCGGTCCAAGGCTTCCCGCATCGGCGACTCGGTCCAGAAATCGGCCGGGAGCGCGGGGCGCTCGCCTACCCGGGCGCGGGCCTCCCACGCGCAGGACCCGCAGCGTTCACCAGGACTGTAGCGGTTGAGCCGTTCTCCACATTGGGAACACTTCGACGATTCAGGCATTTCACGCAACCCCTGACCAGGACGTATACACATCCTCATAGTCACATGAGTGTTGTTGGCGTGCACGCAAGTTCGCTTCACTCGGAAGCACGGGGCCACACACCAACCACTCATCCCGTAGTGGCCTGATGAATCACCTCGGTGTGTGGCCTCGCCCCCACAGACAGATCGGTCCCGCACGCGGCGCTCTGACCACCGGCCGGGATCTGACCGGAAGCGAGGCCCGACTGTGAGAAAGCTACAGCAGTCGCCACCAACCGACGCAGACAGAACCTCACCGCGTGCGGCTTCTCCGGACTGGTCGCTCCTCCACACCGATTCCGGCCGGTGGTGGACGACGCGACCGACCGGACACACCCCTCCAGGCAGACCACCGGCGCGCGTCCACGTCCGCACCGAACCGCGCGCCGCCTGCACCGATCGGGTCGTTCAGGGCGCACGCCCCCACGCCCTCGCCGCGCCCAATGGCCAGCCGCGCCGATCCGGTTCCCCTCGGGGCATGCGGCGCGAGTCGGCCCCCGGCCGAGAGCGGGTGAACGACCGGTCCGCCCCAGCGGCCCAGAGCGTGCGGCGCACCGCCGATGACGGCCGACAGCCTCGCCCTGGGGTTGCCCTCACTCGCTGGGAGCCGGCGGCGGTGTGCGGGCCGTCTTCGAACTCACGTTGAACTTGTGGACATGGCCGCGTCCGCCGCGAGCTTCCGGTGTGTCCACGCCCTGGTCCCGGGTCGCGTTCCCGGGGCCGGGTCGGGCGGCCTGGCGGTACAGGTGACCGCTCGGACCGCACGGGCTGCCCGGCCCTTCTAGCGGCGGTGGCGGGACGCTCTCCCAAAGCAGTCCCGCCACCGCTCTCCACTCCGCCTTAAGCCTCCGTCTATGTCAGGTGATTTCGCCATGCCCATGTTCAGTTCTGGCTTCGCCGGGGGCGGCCCGGGCCGCAGGGGGCGGCCAGGAAGGTGCTGCAGTGCTGGCTGCCGCGTTCGTCGCTACCGCTGGCTGAACCACCGGAGGACGGTCGTTTCAGAGAGTTCGGAGGGACAGGTAGGGCTGCGGGCCGAGGATTGAAGGGGCATCGCCTCGTCGCACGCCCGGTAAACATGGGTGGCCAGGTATTCGGCCGGCGGTGTCGAGGTGGGATCGGGGAGAAATCCGATTTCTCTATTGGTCGAATGCGGCCTCCGTGGGCGGCTCTTCAGCTAGTCGCGAAGGCCGAGCCAGTGGGCGAATCCTCGGACGGTTCCTTTTGCTTGGCGTTCTGTGCGTCCGATCATTTGCATGGTCTCTCTCACCTGTGGGTGGAAGCGGGTGTGTTGCGGAGAGATGCTGCGGGCCTGGTAGAGGCATTGCAGGGCTGCTTGTGCATCGCCTCGCCATGCGTGGGCGCGCGACACATCGATCCAGTGGTGGGAGCTGCGTTCGCGTGGAGCCGATTCTGGGAGATGTACGTTGTCTGCCCGGTTGAGTGCGGCGGCGTCGTCGCACAGTTCTACGGCCAGGCTGACGCCCCAGATGGCCACGTTGGTGGGGCCGAAGTAGAGGCGGTAGTCGTCGCGGTCGACGCCGACGATCTGTGCGGCTTGTTCGGCGTGGCCGTAGTACTGCCAGGTGGCCAGCTCGGCGTCGGGCTGGCCGGAGCGGGCAGCGACCAGGGCGGCTTTGAGGTGGAGGTTGCCCCATACCGACCATACGCGTGGTCGTTCCTGCTGTTGGGCTGTGGCCAGGTGGGGTTCCAGTCGCCCCAGCGAGGCGTCCATCAGAGCGGCGGCCGAGGAGCAGTCACCGGCGACCATCAACTCTCCGGCGCGCAGGTATTCACCGACATGCACCGCCAGGGGGTCCCCGGAGCGTTCCGCGACCCATTCGTAGCGGTCGGTGGTGAGGCTGGACAGGTCGATGTAGCCCATCTTGTAGGCCAGTTGACCGGCGGCGGCATAGGTCTCGGCCAGCAGGCCGTAGACCTGCTCCTGGAGGCGGCTCTGGTAGGTGTGGGCGGCCATGCGGAGGTCCTGCAGAAGGCCCGGCAGTATCTCGCCGAGCGTCAGCAGATTGACGCCGTGCCGCAGTTGCGCGAGGTCGGCGACGGCCGCTCGCAGTTCGTCGAGCGATTTGGGCGCGCGGTCATGCGTGGGCGGCAGATTGTAGGCCGACAACTCGCGCCGCAATACCGCGACGTGTTCGTGCATTTGCGCGTCGGTGGGCGAGTCGGGCGCGTACGGCTGCCCGGTGATCTGAGCGATGTCGACCTTCAAGGCCCGAGCTGCGGCCGAGATGAACCCTGGCGTGGCTGGAGTATGCCCCGATTCGACCTTGGTGACCATGCTCAGCGAGTAGCCCGAACTCGTGGCCAGGCCAGCTTGCTTCATGCCCTGCGCCTTGCGCAGAGCCGCGATCCGAGCGCCGGCCGAGTCTTCGATCAGCACGGATCCTCCTCCCTTGTCACCTGTGACGATCATTACTTGGGCGGTCCCTGTCAGTGTGCCCCGTTTGTCGCCTCGCGACTTTCAACAACATTGAAAGTCGTTGCTCTTCTGGCGCATCTACAGTCCCGGTATCCACGTCGCCGCAACCAGCACCATGGTGAGGAGAGCCGTGATGGGCGAGCGCGAAGCACTCGAACAACTCCGCCGCAAGCTGGGCGAACACGGTGTGGCGACCTGCGCCCTGCGACCAATGCCCGACGGCCTGTCGTTGACGGTTCTGGTGAACCTGATGGTCACGCACGACGGCACCGACTATCGCTGGCGGGAGGGTCGGAAAGAGGCCTCCCATCCCGGCAACGACCCAGGGGGCGCGGCGGCCGCTCTGGCCTCGCTGGCCCGGCGGCTGCGCGTTCCAGCGTTCCAGGAGGCCCCCGAGCAGCTCGCGGACGACGCACCATGACCACCTTGCCACCATCCGCCTGTCTCAGCTCCCACCCTCCGCGCAGTGTGCCCCGCCACCACGCTGGGCGGGACGATACGAGCGCCGCCCGGTACGACGAGCACCTTCCCGGCAAACCGTCCTACCCCGCGGACGGTGCCGCATGAGCTTGAACAAGCAGCCACGAGACACATACCGGCCCCAGAGCGCGGACCTGGAGGTCGGGCGGGCCAGTGCGGCGGGAATGTACAACGTGTACCAGGGCGGCCTGGGACTGGTGTGGGCCGACTGGGACGCGGCGCAGAAGGTGATGCGCGCCGGGCGCGGCGAGGTGCCGATCGCGGCGCGGGAGAACGCCCGGTTCGCGGCGCGGGCGGCGGCGTGGGCCGCGCGGGCCTACGGGATCGAGCAGGTCCTGGACATCGGCGTGAGCCTGGTGGAGGGCATCCAGGTGCCCACGGTCGAGGAGGCCGTCCGCGGGGCGGTCCCGGCGGCGCGGGTGCTGGCCTGCGACAACAACCCGGTCGTGATCCGCCACGCCCAAGCCTGGCGCGGATCCCCGGACTCGGGGTATGAGCATGTGTTCCTCGGCGACGTGCGCGCCGTCGAGCAGATCCTGTCGCACCCGGAGCTGACCCGCCGGTTCCGCCGGGACCGGCCCGTGCTGGTCGCCCTGGTGGCGGTACTGCATTTCGTCGCCGAGGCCGAGGACCCGGTGGGGATCCTCACGCGCCTGGGTGAGGGGCTGCCTGAGGGGTCGGTGCTGGTGTTCTCCCACGCCTGCGCCCCCGAGGCCGACCCGGCCGCGGCCGCGATGGCCGCCGGATACGAGAACGCCAGCAGCGACCTGACCTTCCGCACCGAGCCGGCCGTGGCCGCGATGTTGCAGGAGGCGGGCTGGGAAGTGACCGACCCGGGCGTGACCGATGTGCAGCGGTGGGCGCCGCCCGGCGAACGCTACCGGGGTGAGCCCAGTCCTTCGGTGCGGGTGGTGGGCGCGGTGGCGACCCGGCCTCGGGTGGGCGGCCGCGCGGAAAGCCGCGCACGAGCGGCCCGATCGGAGCGGCGGCCATGACCGGCGCGGGCGCGGGCACCGGCGCGGCGCTCGCCGGCAGCGTGGCCGACGGCGGGGCGCGGACGCCGCGGCTGTCGATGGCGCGGGTGTGGGCCGCTTGGGCGGGCGATCCCCGTTCCTTCGCGCCTGAACAGGGTTTCGGTGCGCGGGTGCTGGAGCGCTACCCGCAGGTCGCGCAGGTGGCGGCGCGGCGGGTGCGGTTCGGTACCGCGGCGGTGCGGGCGATGCTCGCCGAGCACGGCATCGAGCAGTTGCTGGTCGCCGACGCCGACCTACCGCCCCGCGCACGATCGCATCACCAGGTCCACCAGGTCGTCCAGGCCATAAATCCGCGGGCCCGGACCGTGTACGCCAGCGGCGACCCGATGGTCATCGCGGCCCTGACCAACGCCGTCGGCAAAGCCGGGGCAAGCTGCGCGTTCGTCGCCGCCGGGCTGGAGTCCTGGCGCGACATGCTCAACAAGGCGTTCCCGCTGTTGGACCTGCGCCGTCCCGTGGGCGTCGTTTTGATCAACAGCCTGGATCCGCTGCCCGGCGACCAGGCCGCGGCCATGCTGCAGACGCTGCGGGGGGTGCTGGCCACCGGCAGCGTGCTGGCGCTCTGCCATCTGACCGGCGACCCCGACTTGGACCTGGCGCTGCAGGACGCCGCCGCCAACGAACACGTGACTGACCCGCCGACGGTGCGCAGCCCCGCGACACTGGAGGCGCTCACCGAAGGCATGGACGACCTCACCTCCGACAACCTCGCATCCGACACCGCCCCCCAAGGTGTGACGCCGGAGGGGACGGCCTCCGGCGGTACTGCTCCCGGTGTCGAGCCCAGGCCGCACCGGGACCTCCCCACGCCCCAAGGGGCGGGTGAGCCTACGGTCGGGTTGTGGTGTGCGCTGCTGCGCGTCCCCGTTGCCCTCCCCGAGGGGTGGGCCGAGCCGCACCCGCTGGCCTCGATGGTGGTGGGCTCCCCGCCCGCCGGCCGGGACTGGGCCTCAGGGTCGATCCCGACGGACTGGATGACCGCCAGGGTCGGCCCCGAGCGGCCGAACTGGCCGCGGATGTGGCAGTGGTGGCTGGGCGGCGCCGACGGCTACGCCGCCGACCAGCACGCGGCCCGGGTCTTCGCCGGGCTGGTCCCCGGGCTCGTTGCCGCCGTCCGCCGCGCCCGCCGGTTCCAGGCCCGGCTCGTGCGGCACCTGGCCCAGCAGGGCCTCACGCAGTTCCTGGACGTCGGTGTCGGGCTGCCCGTGCCCGGCGACACCTTGCAGGTCGCCCGGCAGGTCACCCCGCACGCGCGGGTGGTGTTCCTCGACCGCGACCCGGTGGTGATGGCGCACGCGCGGGCGCTCCTGGCCGGCGACCGCGACGACCAGGGCGGCGTCGGGTTCGTGGAGGCCGACGCCGCCGACACCGCCGCCGTCCTCGACCAGGCCGCCGCGACGTTGGATCTGGACCGGCCGGTGGCGGTGCTGCTCCTCAACATCCTCCACGGACTCGACCGGGAGCAGGCCCGCGCGGTCGTGACCGGGCTGGCCGCGCCGCTGGCGCCGGGCAGCCACCTCGCGATCGCCGACCTGACCTGCGAGGGGCCGGGCGAGGCGATCGCCCATGCGATACGCGCGGTGCAGGAGTTGGGCGCCGACCCCATCCTGGTGCGCCCGGCCGGTGACTTGGCGGACCTGCTGGGCGGGGTGGAGGGGCTGCGGGTGCTGGATCCGGTGATGCCGGTCGCCCGATGGCGGCCCGACCTCGCCCTGGACGAAGGCCCCTGGCCCGCCTGGCCCGCGCGGCCCGCAGCGAGGGATGGACGCGATTGGCGTGAGCGACTCGATCAACTCCACTGCAACACCCCCGCCCCCTCCTCCACCTCTGACCGCGACGCCGCCGGCACGGCCAACGCCGCCGACGCCGATACGGGCGCCGATGCGCAGGCCGAGGCAAGCGGCGACGTCACCGATGCGGTGGACGCCTCGTGCGTGCTGGCCCGCAAGAGCGGCCAGGCACCATGACCCCGCCCACGACTGCACCCACGACCGTGCCGACGACCGCGCCCACGACCGTGCCGAGGACCGTCGCCCCAGACCCAAGCCCCGGCCTAGGCCTTGGCCCATGCCCGCGCCGCGCCCCCAGCCCGCCCGTCCCCGCACCCCAAGGAACCAACGTGGCCTCCACCCCTGAGCGCGAGCCCGACACAGGAGCCGACACCGGAACCGCTGCCGGGGCGCAGGATCCGCGCATCGATACCTCGGTGCCGCATTCGGCGCGGATCTGGAATTTCTGGCTGGGCGGTAAGGAGAACTACCCGGTCGACCGGGCGGCCGGGGAGGCCTACCTCCGCGTGTTCCCCGGCATCGTGGACCTCGCCCTGGCCCAACGCCTGTTCCTCAGACGCGTGGTGCGCGAGTTGTCCACGCGGGGCATCCGGCAGTTCCTGGACCTGGGCACCGGGCTGCCGACCCTCGACAACACCCACGAGGTCGCCCAGCGCATCACCCCCGACGCCCGGATCGTCTACGTCGACAACGACCCGCTGGTGCTGGCGCACGCCCGCGCGCTGCTCACCTCCACCCCGCAAGGCGCCGCCGCCTACCTCGACGCCGACGCGTGCGACCCCGACCTGATCTTGGAGCGCGCCGCGCGGACGCTGGACTTCGACCGGCCGGTCGCGGTGATGCTGCTGGGCATCCTGGGCCACATCCACGACACCGCGCAGGCCCGCGAGGTCGTCGACGAGCTCGCGAGGCATCTGACGTCCGGGTCGTATGTGGCGGTGTGCGACGGGATCGCCGCCAGCTCGGGCCGCTCCCAGGCCCACGCCCACTACACCGCCACCGGCGCCCTCCCCTACCGGCTGCGCACCCCCGAGGAGATCGCCGCGTTCCTGGACGGACTGAACGTGCTCGACCCCGGGGTGGTCGCGCCGAACCTGTGGCGCCCCGAAACCGAAGCGCTGGGGCCGGTGGCCGTGGTCGAGGCCCGCGCCGGGGTGGGGAGGGTGCGGTGAGCGGCGCCGATGACCTGGGCCGGACACCCCCGTCCCGGGCGCTGCCGGGGCCGGAGACGCCGCCGCCCTTCATGGCGCGGCTGTGGGAGCTGTCCACCCGCGACGGGGTCGACTGGGTGGCCCTCACCCGCAATCTGCTGGGGAGCGCCATCGATGACACGGTGCCCCACCCCCCGCGGTTGTGGAACCACTGGTGCGGCGGCAAGGACGCCTTTGCCATCGACAAGGAGTTCTGCGCCTACGCCGAACACTGGTACCCGCACATCACCGCCGTGGCGGCGGCGCGCAGAACCTTCCGCGCCCGCGCGGTCCAGGTGATGCTCAACGACTTGGAGGTGGACCAGCTGCTGGTGGCCGGCACCGACCTGCCGCTGTTCCCCGAGGTCCGCGACGAGGTGCACCAGGTCGTCGAGGACCACGCGCCCTGGGCCCGGATCGTGTACGCCGACGCCGACCCGCACGTGATGCAGCTCGCCCGGGTACGCCTGCCCGGCGACCTGGACGAAGGCGAGGCAGGCGGGCACATCGACGCGGGCCTGGAGGATCCCGGCGCGGTGCTGCGGGGCGCCGCCCAGGCGCTGGACTTCACCCAGCCGGTCGGGGTGCTGCTGTCCACCAGCCTGGACCTGCTGGACGACGTGCAGGCCGTGCACGCCCTGCGCGCCCTGCGGGAGGCGCTGGCGCCCGGCAGCCCCCTGGCGATCAGCCACCTGGCCGCCCTCACCGACCAGGGATTCGGGGCCCTGTGCCACAGCCCGCCCGGCGACCCCGCACACGCCGAACGCATGTCGGGACTGCCCCGGCCCCGCACCCACGAAGGCGTGCGCGCGCTGTGCGCCGGCCTGGACCTGCTCCAGCCCGGCATCGTCCCGGCCAACCGGTGGCGCCCCACCCAGCGGGACCTGGCGCAAGAGCCCATCGATCTGTGGTGCGCAATCGGCCAGATCCCGACCCCCACGGCCACGGCATGACCAGGCCGCGCGACCGATGGGATGAGAGCGCGGCGATGTGGACCGGCCCGATCTGTGGAGGGGCTTGATGACGGCGGCCGAGCGGGACCGCGAGGAGCACGCGGCCGAGTACGCGCGGCGGTTGGTGGAGTGCCTGACCGGCCGCGGGCTGCACGCGAGCATCCAGCCCGCCCCGGGCCTGCTGGAGGCGACGATGGGGGTGCGTGCGGTGGCGCCGGAGCAGACGGTGGTGGCGGTGGTGGCGGCGCGTGATGCCCGCCCCGCACCCCACCAGGCCCGCTGGGTGGCGCTGCGACCGGCACCGCAGCCGGCACCGCAGCCCCCGGCGCCGTCGGCGCGGGTGCCGGGGGGCGGTCGCGCTCGCGGGTTGTTCTGGCATTGGCCGCGGCCCTTGCACGGGCACTCCGGCGCCGGGCGGTACTGGTTCCAGCCGTTGCTTCCGGCCGCCGATGTCGAGGGGGCCGCCGCCGCGATCGCGGTGGTGCTGGAGGTCCAGGCGCGTGAGCGGGCCCGCGCCGCGCACACGCCGGCCTCGGGGATGCCGGTGGCGGAGGAGGCCGACAGCGAGGTGCTGGACTACGTCGGGCGCGGCGTGCATGCGCTGACCAGCCGGACGCTGGAGCGCCTCAAGGGCGCCCAGAACGATCTGGAGGACCCCGACCTCCTCGACCACCTCTACCACGTCGACCATCTGGTGACGCAGATCCGCCGGGCGGCCGAACGGCTCGCGGTGCTGGCGGGCCGCACGGCGCGGCGCGCGAGCGTGCCGCTGCCGGTCTCCACGGTGCTGCAGCAGGCGATGGCCGAGGTCGAGGCGTTCCACCGGGTGAGGGTGAGGCTGCCCGAGCGGGACATCACGCTGGTGGGGCACGCCGGACCGGCCGTGATCCATGTGCTGGCCGAGCTGCTGGAGAACGCGACCCGGTTCTCCCCACCCGACACCACGGTGCAGATGAGGTCGCTGCCCACCCCTGATGGCCTGGGAGTCGAGATCTGCGACCAGGGCCTGACACCCTCGCCGCGCAAACTCCAGGACCTGCAGCAGATCCTGACCGCACCGCACCAGATCAGCGCACGCGACCAGGTCCGCCAAGGGCAGATCGGCCTCCTGGTCGCCGCGCTGCTGGCCGCCCGGCACGGCATCCAGATCCACCTGCGCCCCCAGCCCCCCGGCACACGCGCCCTGGTCATCCTCCCGCCGACCCTGCTGACCTCCGCGCCCGCGACCAGGCTCTGGCCCTCGCCCCCTCCTGCCCCTCCTGCCCCTCCTACTGTGCGGATCTCACCCGCCCTCACCACCGACGCCCGCAGCACGGCCCCGCCCGGCCCGCCCGCCCCGCCCGGCCCGGCTGTCGCCCCCACGCCTTCGCCGGTTCCAACACCGGCCGGGCCGCCCTCACGCCCCGCGCAAGAGGGCCGCCCTCCCCTTCCCCAGCGCCGCCGTCCACCGGCCGCCTCCCCCCGACCGGGAACGGACCCGGGATCTGAACCGGGTCCAGCCCCGGGGGCAGGGTCAAGGTCGGCGCCCTCGCCGGATCTGGCGGCGCGGTTCACCGTCGGCGCCGAGCGCGGACACACCGCCGGGCGTCCAGAGCCCGCCGCGCACACCGAACACGTCCAGCCCGTCCAGCACACCGAACCCGTCGACGACTGACGCCCGGCCATGCCGGCCATGCCGACCGCGCCCACTCCTTCGACCACACGGTTCCTTCCCCACGGAGACACAGTGCCCTTCACCTCCCCGCCCGCCGGGCCGTCGCCCACCCAGCCCCCGGTGCCCGCAGAACCGGGCCCGACGAACAAAACAGATCACGCAGACAGGGCGGACACGGTGGTCCCAGACCAGAGCGCCGCCTCGGCCTTGCAGCCGGTCCCCCACCCGGTCCCCCAGCAGCGCATGCACCAGTTGAGCGGGATCCTGCAGAACTTCACCGGGCGGGTCGCCGGGGTCACCGGCGCACTACTGGTGGGGCGGGACGGGCTGAAGAGCGCGTTCACCGGCATCGACCTCGACCAGGCCGATCGGGCGGCCGCGTGGCTGAGCTCCATTCACTCCCTGGCCCGGGTGGCCGCTCAGCAGGGCGGGTTCGAGGGCGGCGGGCTCCGGCAGGCCGTCGTGGAGCACGATATGGCCCTGGTGTTCCTGATGAGCACCGACCACGCCGTCCTGGACCTGGGCGGGGACGTGGTGGGATCCGTGCTGGGGGTCTGGGCCAGGCCGGACGCCGACGTCGGCGTCATCGCCCACCAGATGAGCCTGCTGGTGCGGAGCGTGGCCGAGCACCTGGTCGAGGCGACCCGCGGCGGCGACCGCACCCACGACGGCCACTGAGATGGCCACCGACACCCCCGCCACCCCCGCCACCCCCGACGTCCCAGGCCGCGACCCGCGGCACCCATTTGGTGGCACGACTCCGCCCGCGCCGCGTCCGCCGTGGGACGCGCCCTGGGCCAGCTACCCCGTCGAGCAGGTGCGGCCGTTCGCGCTCATCGGCGGCCGCACCCGCCCCCGGCACCCGATCCAGCTCATCACCCTGCTCAGCGCCAACAACCCAGCCGACCAGGCGGCAGATGACACCTTCGGCGGCGCGCCTGGCAACGCGGGAGGTGGCGCGGGCCGTGGCGCGGCCGGTGACGCGGGCGGTGAGGTGGCGGCCGGTGTGCTAGTCCAGGGGCGGGTGCCGGAGGCCGATCTGGTCGTCGGATTGTGCCGGGAGCGGCCCCGCTCGCTTGCCGAGATCGCCGCGCGGATCGGCCTGCCCGTCCAGGCCGCCAAGATCATCGTCAGTGATCTGCTGGACGCCGGTGCACTGGTCGTGCCCCCGCCGCTCCCCGAGGACCGCGATCGCCGGCAGCTGCTGGAAGCGCTGCTGACCGGCCTGGAGGCGATGTCCGATGTCGCCTGACCACAACCCCACCCCCGGCCCCTGCACCCCGATGAAGATCATCATCAGTGGCGGCTTCGGGGTCGGGAAGACCACCATGGTCGGCGCGGTCAGCGAGATCGAGCCGCTGTCCACCGAGGAACGCCTCACCCAGGCCAGCGGCGGCCTGGACCCGCTGACCGGGATCGAGGGCAAGACCACCACGACCGTGGCGCTGGACTTCGGCCGCCGCACCCTGCACCGCCAGCGCATCGAGTTGTACCTGTTCGGCACCCCCGGCCAGCCCCGGTTCTGGTTCCTGTGGGAGGACCTAGTCACCGACGCCTGCGGCGCCGTGATCCTGATCGACACCCGCCGCCTCGCCGACAGCTTCGAACCGATCGGCTTCTTCGAGCACCGCGCCATCCCCTTCATCATCGCGATCAACGACTTCGCCGACGACCCGCACCGCTACTCCCCCGACGAGGTCGCCCACGCCCTGCACCTGCCCGCGCACGTACCCGTCGTGCGCTGCGACGCCCGCGAACGCCACTCCACGGCCCGGGTGCTGGCGGCCCTGATCACCCACACCCTCACCCACCAGCACCAGCACACGCCATCCCCGTCCCCATCGCCCGATGGAGTCCCCACGTGAACTACGACACCGACTCCGGTCTGCCGGTCTCCCGCTGGCACGACCAGGCCGCGCAGCGCGCGGCACTGCACGCCGAACTCGGCCTAGGCGCACCCGACACCCGATTCGATGAGTTCGCCGACCGCATGGCCGCCGCGTTCGTCACCGCGCTCGGCCGGCACGGCCAGAGGCTGTACGCCATGGTGAACCTGTTCACCGATCACCAGCAGCTGTTCGTCGGCCTGCACACCCCGCCGGGCCTGCGGCCGGTGAGCCGCACGATGAGCCCCGACCACGGGTTCTGCCCCGCCCTGCTCGCCCGCACCAAGGCCCTCGCCCTCGCCGACGTGTGCGCCAATCCCCAGTTCGCCTCCAACCCGGTCGTCGACGGCCTGGGGATCCGCACCTACACCGGCGCACCCCTGATCCACCCGCCCACCGGCACCGTGCTGGGCACCGTCTGCGTCATCGGCCCCGACCCCGCCCCCCGACACACCCGCGCCACCGCGCTGGCGCTGATCAAGCAGCACCGCGACGCGCTCCTGGACGAATTCATCACCCCCACCGCACCCACCGCAGCAATGGCGGGCGGTGCGGCGGGCGGTGCGGCGGGCGGTGCGGCGGGCGGCGCAGGCCGCGAGCGGCCCCGCTGAGCGGCGCCGCAGCGGCACCCCGCCCTCTCACCGGCCCCGGCCACGGCCACGGCCACCGGCAACGCCTCCCTGCAGGGACCCTCACGCGCATATGAAAGGGACGTCGATGTCCGACACCGAGTTCGAGACCGAGTTCGAGACCGACGACCACCGGCGGCTCCGCGAGCAGGTCCGCGAGTTCGCCCTCGGCGAGGTCGCGCCCCGCATCGCCCACATGCAAGCCCACCCCGCCGACGTCGACACCCACCTCGGCGCGCTGATCGCCCAGAACGGCTGGATCGGGGCGACCATCCCCACCCGCTACGGCGGGATGGGCGCCGGGCACCTGGCCAAAACACTGATCATCGAGGAGCTGTCGCGGGTCAGCGGCGCGGCGGGCATGATCGCCCAGGCCTCCCAGCTCGGCGTCGCCAAGATCCTGCACTTCGGCAGCCCGGAGCAGCAGCAGACCTGGCTGCCGCTCATCGCCGCCGGCGAGTGCCTGCCCACCATCGCCGTCACCGAACCCGAATCGGGCGGGCACGTGCTGGGCATGCGCGCCACCGCCCGCCGCGACGGCCACGACTGGGTCCTCAACGGCCGCAAGGTCTACATCGGCAACTCCCACATCGGCCACCTGCACGGCGTGGTGACCCGCACCGACGACACCACCCCCGACCCCCGCCGGGACGACGCCTCGGCACTGTCGGCGTTCCTAGTGGAGGCCGACCGGCCCGGCGTGCACCTGGAGCCCCACCAGCCCGCCACGGGAGTCCACGGGTTCAGCTTCGGCGACCTGGTCCTGCGCGAGGTCCGCGTCCCCGCCGCCAACATGATCGGCCGACCCGGCGACGGCCTGGCCGTCGCCTACAGCTCCTCCATCCTGTACGGGCGACCCAACCTCACCGCCGTCGCCTTAGGCCTGCACCAGGCCATCACCGAGTTGACCCTGCGATTTGCGCAAACCCGCCGCCGCTACGGCGCTCCCCTGGCCGACCTGCCCACCATCCAGCACAAGATCGGGCAACTCCACCACCGGCTGATGACCGCTCGCCACCTGGCCTACCAGGCCGTCCACCGCCTCGACCACCTCCACCACCACCCGCTGCAGGACGGGCGCCCCCGCCCCTGCGACGACGAGTTGATCAACGCCAAGTACTGGGGCGTGCAGGCAGTCCAGGACGCCGCGCGCACGGCGATGAGCATCCACGGCGCGGCCGGGCTCCGCACCCACTACCCGCTGGAGCGCCTGGTCCGCGACACCTGGCACCTGGACGCACCCGCCGGGACCAGCGACATCCAACTCCACCGGCTCGCCCAGACCGCGCTGGGCGGCACCGGCCACCCCGCCTGGTCACAGCGACTCGCCCACCTCATCACACCGCCCGCCCCCGAGCCCGAGCCTGAGCCTGAGCCTGAGCGCGCCGCCTAGCGCGCCTCCTGCCTTCAAGCCGCCGCAGAGGCCGGGGACCCCACCCCGCACCTGAGCTCCCCGCGCTCTACGGCCCCCCGTGACCACCGTGCGCAACGAAAGCGAGCCCACCTGTGTCCGATCCCGGCATCGAACACGCCGCAGCGATCAGCCGCCTCATGCAGGCCGCCGTCAAGACCGGCGCCGTCTGGGCGCGCACCTTCGCGGTCGCCGCCCCCGGCGGCCCGCCCACCGACGAGATCATGGCGACACAGCTCAACCACCTGGAGCGCGGCCTGCCCCCGCTCGCGGTGGTCTGGGTCCGGCACGCCCGCTCCTTCACCGGCCACAGCGAGTACCGGATCGTCTGCGGCGGCGACAGCCACGAAACCCTGACCACCTACCACCGGTGGACCCTGGAACTGGCCGACCTGGTCGAGCGCAGCTCCACCCCCTGGAACCGGCTCCAGGCCGCCTGGCTGCGGCGCACCGCCGCCCACCACCTCGCCCTGCAGTTCCACAACACGGCGCGCGGCGAAATCGGGCTCCTGGACGACACCGAGCTGACCGAACTAGACGCCCTCATCTTCCAGGGCGGAATGGGCTCCCTCACCGCCGCCGACCTCACCGCCCTCCGCACAGACCGGCCCGCCCCGACCCCGCAGCACTCCCACGACCCGCACGCGCGGGCAAGGCCACCCGCGCCCCCGACACCGCAACCCCCGCCCCAGCCGCCCCAGCCAGCCCAGCCGCCGGGCCGAACCCACCCCCACAACGCCGCCGATGCCGACCACTGACACCCCCGCCCGAGCCGCCGCTCCCCGACACCACCCCACCGACCCCACCGACACCACCGACACCGGCCGACCGCACGCCGCCCACACCGCTCCCCAGATCCAGGCAACCCGGCAGGTCCGCCCCCTGCCCAGCCGCGGCCCGGCCGCCGAACCGTGCGCCCGCGCCATGCCGGAAGGTGACCGATGAGCACGCTCCCGGACCGCTACCGGCAGCTTCTGCGGGTCCTGGCCGCGTTGAACATCACGCTGGTGCGCGCCGAGCCCGCCAGCGACCAGGTGCCCCGCGGTGAATGGCCGATCGCGTCCCACCCCTCGCTGGCGGTGCGGGAACTGCTGGAGGAGGCGCTGATCGCCGACGCCTACTTCACCACCGGCCGCACCCGCCCGGTGGAGCTGCCCTACGGCACCTACATCAGGCACGTCTACGCAGCCTCCGCGCTCATCGACGCCGCCGCGTTCGCCACCACGCCGGCCACTGCGCCGTCCGGCTCGCCGCTGACGGACTGGATCCACCAGCCCATGACCGACACCCCCGACGGCAACCGCGATCGCGCCCGGCACCTGCTGCGCACCGTGGCCGCCGGCCACCGCGCCGAGCACGCCCGCTCCCAGCAGCCAGGCCTGACCGGACCCGAACGCCGACTGGCGGCAGCCCACCTTGAGGGACAACGCCAAGCCTTGGACGCGCTCGCCGCCGCCCTCGCCCACATGCCCGACATGCCCGCCACCGACGTCGACCTGCTGGACCCGCCGCCCGACGCCGCCCCCAGCACCCCAGACCCCGCAGACCCCGCCCAGCCCGACGCAGCGCAGCCCCGGCGGGTCGTCCGCTCGATCGTCTCCGGATGGGAACCGCTCACCTGACCCCACACCGCCTCCCGAACTGCCGCTCCAGGGGACGCCCGTCACGGCGGTCACCTGCGGCGCGACGCCCATGATCCTTCCTCACCCAGAAAGCGAGACCTTGTTCTTGTCGCCGACCCATCCGCCCCTGCCAACGCGCACGGCGGCCCTCACGGTGTCCACCGGCGCGGGCCCGGTCGCCCCGCGCATCACCGTCCCCACCCCGAGCAGGCCGTTCCCGACCATGCCGTCCCTGACCGGGCCTTCCCTGAGCGGGCCGTCCCTGACCACCGACCGGGAGGGCTGGTCGTAATGCCACTCGGCAGCACATCAAAGCGGCCCGGACGCCCCTCTTCGCCTCCTGCCGATGCGGCGCCGCCGTCGGCGACCCCCGGTGCCCGCACAGCCACCCCGGTGAGCCGGTGGCTGGACTCGCCACCGTCGGCCCGCGATCTTCCCCCGCTCACCGGCCTCCGGGGCTACCTGACCGCCTGCGCCCTGCTCGCCGTGCTGCTGGGACCTGACCTGGTCAAGCGGATCGCGGTCGGCGCCCACCTGGCTGGCGCGCCCGCCTGGGTGACCTGGCCCCGCCACTGGCCCGCCGCAGCGATCTACGGGGCGGTCCTGACCGCCACCGCGGTCTGGCTGCTGGCCCTGGAGGGGCGCCGTGCCCGCCGCGCCGATCCCGACGGCTGCCGCCCCGTGCTGCCGACGGCCGCGGCGGGCGGGGTGGGCCTGCTGGGGGTGGCACTGTGCGCCCTCACCGGAACCGGCCGGGGACAGACGTGGGCCGACATCATCGGTGTGGTGGCGGTGGCGGGCGCCGGAGTGTGGCTGTGCCTGGGGGTCGCCCGTGATCGCGGCATCAGCGCCGCGCAGATGGGGATCGCCCCGCCCTGGGCCGCCGACCGGCCCGGCCGCATCCAAGCGGTCACCATCGCCGCGATCTCGCTGTCAGCGTGCGTCATCGGCACCAAGCTCCTCATCCCCCACCAGATGAGCTTGCCGGTCCCGACCATGACCACCAGCCAAGCCGACCTTCTCGGCGGCACGGACCTGAGCTTCCGCGTCATGGGCCTGGCCGCCGGGTTCCGCGAGGAGACGGTGTTCGTCGCGGCCACCGCGGTCATGCTCACCGCAGCCGGGCGCCCCCTGCGGGAGCTCTACGCGGTGAGCATGACCGCGCGGATCCTCTGGCACGCCTACATCGGCGTCCCCGCACTGGGCGTGGCCCTGTTCGCCGTAGCCAACCTGTGGCTGTTCACCCGCACCCGCCGACTCACCCCCCTCATCACCGTGCATCTGGCCTACAACGCCCTTTTGGACTACTGGCCCCAAGGCCTCACCTACGTCCTGGTCCTACTGATCTTGGCGGCCCTGCTCCTGCAGGCCGACGCCAGGCCCGCACACCGGTCCGGGAAAACCCCATGACCAAGCCCAGCGACAACGCGGCATCGGCCCTCACCACCACCGCCATGACCGGCGCCGCCGGTGAGGCCACCCGCCCGCTCATGGTCTCCGCCGCCGACCCCCGACACCCATCGGCCTGTCCGCCCTGCCAGACCAGTAGGACGCCCCCGCCCTCCCCCTCCCGACCGCGCGGAGCACGCCAGTGATCACCCGCACCACCTGCATCACCTTCGACTACGGCGGCACCCTGAGCGACCTCTACGCGCACCCGGACCCCGAGCTGGGCATGCGCCCCGTCACCGCGGAGGCCATCGACACGGTCCGGGCGCTGGCGGGTCAGGGCTACCGGCTGGTGCTGCTGTCCAACACCGGCCCCAGCCAGGACCGGACCCGCGCGCTGGACCGCGCCGGGGTCCTGGATGTGTTCACCGCACTGCTGCAATCCCACCAAACGGGGATTCTCAAGCCTGACCCGCTCGCCTACGCCGCGGTCTGCCACGCCGCCGGGTGCCCGCCCGAGCAGGTGATGGTGGTTGGCGACAACTACACCAACGACGTCGCCGGCCCCCTCGCCTACGGCATGCGCGCCGCCGTGCTGCGGCCCGGCGGACTCGGCCCAGACGAACACCTGCCCTACGGCCTCCACCTGCTCCGCCGCCTCACCGACCTCCCCCCGCTGCTCGCCCGTGAACGCCAGGGGCACCGCCCATGAGACACCCGCGCCGCCCCGAGCCAGACGCCCACCCAGCTCGCCCCCCTCGGGCATCGGTCGACCCAGGTCGCAAGCCGCGCTGCGACGCGCCCGGCTTGCGCACCCCGCTGCCGAGGCCCTGCGGTGCGGGGTTGGCGAGGCCAAGGCCGATGACCACCAGCGCCGACGCCTTAGCCGCGCTCAGGCACCGCGCCGTGCACCGCGCCATCGTCCATGCCGTGGTCGATGTCCCCCTCCCCGCTGGTGGGGGCACGGAGGCGGCATGGCCGGAGGCTCGCTGGTCGCCGAACCGGTCGCGCGCGGCCCGCCGAATGCGGGCCACGCCCACCCAACCTGTTCACTTGGGCCGTCGGCGACCCGCGTGCCCGGCGCGTCCAGCGCGTCCGGCGTGCGCTGACACCAGTCGGCGCGCGCTGGCACGGTCGTCCCCTTTTTGGTCCATGGGTGCGCCCGGCCGTGGTTCCCGCGGTCGGGCACGCCCGGGGTCCCGTTTCGCACCGTTTCGCATCACCGATGTCAAAGGGAGCCTGTTTCGTGGTCGCCACAGCGAACGCGGGTGTTGAGCCGCCGGGTGGGGTGGGCCGGTGAGGGCGGTGGGGTTGCTGCCGCACCAGCGGGAGGCGGTCGGGAAGGCGGTGCGTGCGCTGGCGGGCGGCGGGCGGGCGCAGCTGCTGTCGCCGTGCGGGACGGGCAAGACCATCACCGCCTCAGCGGTGGATGAGGAGCTGGCCGCCGCTGGGCGGACGTTGGTGACCGTGCCGACGCTGGAGTTGGCCGCCCAGACCCTGCGCGAATGGCGGAGCAAAGGCGGCCGGTCCCTGGGTACCGTCGTGGTGGCGTGCTCGGATCCGGCGGTGCTGACCGGCCGTGAGGTCGAGCTGGACACGGCGGCGGTGGTCACCACCAGCCCGGAGCAGATCGCGGCCGCCGGCGCGGTGCCCGGCCGGGTCACGATGGTCTCCACCTACGACAGCGCGCCCATGGTGGCCGCCGCGCACACAAATCACGATCTGCCCGCATGGGACCTGCTGGTGGTCGATGAGGCGCACCGGACCGTCGGCGCGCCCGGCCGCCCATGGAGCGTGGTGCACCACGACGCCCAGATCCCGGCGCTGCGGCGTCTCTATATGACCGCCACCCCGCGGATCTCGGGGACCTCTGATTCCGACACCGTCGCGATGGACGACCACCAGGTGTTCGGGCCGGTGTGCTCCCGGATGAGTTTCGGCACCGCCATCAGCCGGGGGCTGCTGGCGGACTACCGGCTGGTCGTGGCGGTGGTCACCAACCAGCAGGTGCTCGCGGCGGTCGATCCGGCGTCGGCGATCTTCTGGCAGGTCGGCCGGGCCGGTGTGCGGCCCGACACCCTGGCGGTGCAGGTCGCGGTGCTGCGGGCGATGGGCGAGTTCGACATCCGCCGCGCGATCAGCTTCCACCCCCGCATCCAGGACGCGCGGATGTGGTCGATCGTGCTCCCGCAGGCCACCGGCCTGGTTCCCGAGGGGCCGCAGCAGGTGTGGACCGCGCATCTGGAGGCCGAGCACACCGGCGCCGAACGCCGCCGTGTGCTGGCCCGGCTGGGCAGGGCCGGGGACGAGGTGTGCCTGGTGGCCAACGCCCGGGTGCTCACCGAGGGCGTGGACGTGCCCGCCGTCGACGGTGTGGTGTTCACCTCCGCCAACGCCTCGCCGGTGGACACCGTCCAGGCCATCGGCCGTGCGCTGCGCACCGGCGGCGTCACCGGCAAGGTCGCCTCGATCATCGTCCCGCTGCTGGTCGGCGACGGCGAGGACCCGCACCAGGCGGCGCTGCGCTCGGACTGGGCACCGGTATGGCGAGTGGTGCGGGCGCTGCGCGACCACGACGAACGCCTGGAGACCGCTCTGACCGACCTGCGCCGCGGCCAAGGAGCCCGCGTGCCGGCGCCGGACGGCGAACCGGCCCGGGAACTGCCGCGCTGGTTCCAGGTGCGCGGCATCCCCGTCCCCCCCGATTTCGCGGACGCCATCACCGTCCGCGCGGTCGAGGCCACCACTCCCAAATGGGAGGTCTACTACGGCGCCCTCAAAGCCTTCCGCGACCGGCACGGCCACCTGGACCTACCCCGACATCACCAGGTGCGGGCCGGGGCCCTGGACCTGGACGTGGGCGACTTCGTCAGTTGGATGCGGACCTACAAACGGCGCGGCGAGCTCTCCCGTGAACGCGAGAAGCTCCTTGACGCGATCGGCATGGTCTGGAACGCCCAAGATCTCCGCTGGGAACGCAAGTACGCCCTCGCGGCCGCGTTCTACCGCGAACACGGCCACCTGCTCATCCCCGACAGCCATGTCGCCGCCGACCAGGACGGCAAAGAACACAAGCTCGGAAAATGGATCAGCGTACAGCGCCAATACTGGGCCGATGGCCGGATCCGCCCAGCCCGGAAGAACAAGCTCGACACGATCGGCATGATCTGGGAGGTTCAGGAACACCTTTGGGAGCAGGGCTACGACGAAGCTAAAGCTTTTGTCCGCCGCAACGGAAATCTGCAGGTCGGAATCGACTACCAGTCGCCGCGCAGCGGTTATCCGCTCGGGAAATGGCTCTACACCCAAAGCCGCCAGCTCACCGATGGGGTCCTTCCGCAGAAAAGGCGCCGCAGACTCGACGCCCTCGACCCCGGCTGGGCCCGCAGGCCGCCCCGACGACGCCCGGCCGGGAAGACGTCACGGTGAGCGGCCACGCCACCCACGAGCACGGCCGCGCCGCGATCCGCGCCGCCCTCAGGCGCCCGGATCTGGCTCCCGCCCCCGCCCCGCCGACCGTCGATCGCATCTGGGCCTACATCGAGGCGAACTTCGCTGCACCGATCGGGGTAGGCGACATCGCCGCAGGTGCGGGGCTGGGAGTCCGGCAGCTCCAGATCACCTGCAAGGCGCACTTCGGCCTGTCCCCGCTGCAACTGCTACGTGAGGTGCGGCTGCAACTCGCCCACCACCTGCTGGCCCACCGCAAGCGCGCGCCCAGCACCGGGGCCATCACCCAGGTCGCCGAGTCCGTCGGCTACACCGACCTGACCCGGTTCGGGCTGCACTACCGGCGCCGGTTCGGCGAACCCCCCTCCCAGACGCTGAGGGCTCTGGTCCCCTCGCCCGCCCGGACGGCGCCGCGGCGGGTGGCGATGGACCGCTACCGGACGGCCGCCGGATTGCTCGCGGCGCCGGTCCCCCCACCCAACGGTTGCCAGTCGCCCGCACCCGAGCGGGAGTGGGACCGGCTCGACACCGAGTTCACGCAGGTGCGTGCCGACGCCGAGTTGGGCGCGCTGTTCGAGCTGCCCGCCGGGACCGAGCTGCTGCGCCGCCGTTTCGTCTCCCACACCGGCGGCGAGGCACAGCAGATCGCGGTCAGCTTCCTGCCGTGGTCCCTGGTCTCGGGCACTCCCGTCGCCGATCCGGCGTGCGAGCCGCGGCCGGGCGGAACGCTCGCGCAGCTCACCCACCTCGGGCACCCGCCGACCCGGGTGCAGGAGACCGTCCGCTCCCGCATGCCCACCCTGTTGGAGGCTCAGACGCTGCGGCTGCCCGGCGGCGTCCCGGTCCTGGCGGTCACGCGGCGGATGATCTCCCACGGCGCCGCAGTGGAGGTGTGCGACCGCGTGCTGCCCGCCGACCGCGTCGTCCTGGACTACTCCATCGACCTCTGACGTCCCGCCTCCGGCCCCGCCCGGGGCGCCGGAGTGAACCGCCCCAACCAGAAGGGATCCCCGTCTTCGTGACCGCACCCATCGAGCCCGCACCCCAGGACCGCTACACCACCCTGAGCGCCCCCGAGCAGCGCGCCTACCGGCTGCTCCCCCTGGTCCCCGGCCCCTACCTCACCCCCGCTGCGGCCGGTGCCGCGCTGCGCACCGGCCCCGCCACCACCGACCGGCTGCTCGACGCGCTCCACCAGGCCGCGCTGCTGGACCGGCTGCCCGGCGGCGAGCCTGAGGTCCGGTGGCGGATGCCCGAAGACGTCGCCGAGCACGCCGCCTCCCTCCCCGACCCCGACGGACCGGACCCGGACGGGCCGGACGGGCCGCTCGCCGTGCTCGCACGCACTGTCCGCTCCCGGCTGGTGCGGGCCGCGCGGCTGGACCGCGTGATCGCCCCCGGCCGCCGCCGCTACGCCCCCGCATTCGGAGCGGAGGCCGACCCCCGCGCCGACGTCGACTCCGACATCGGCGCGGGTGACGAGCGGCGCGCGGTCCGGCGCGTCCAGCAGATCCTCCAGGAGCTGCTCGCCGACCAGGCGGCCGCGTCCGCGGCCGGGCTGCACCACCTGGCCTGGCAACATGGCGACGTGCTGTGGGGGTTCCTGCGGCTCACCAAGCCCTACGCGGAGTGGGGCCGCGTCTGCGAGATCGCGTTGGACTCGGCCGGGCGGTGCGGTGACCCGGGCGCCCTGGCCCGCATCCACCTGCTCGCGGGCCTGCGCGCGCGCCGCGCCGGAGACCTCGCCGGAGCCTTGGACCACCACCAGGCCGCCGTCCGCGCCGCACGGCGGGCCGGTGACGGCCTGACGGAAGCCGCCTGCGCCGAGCACCACGGCGCCACCCTGATCGAGATGGGCGAGCACGACCAGGCGTTGCGGATCCTCACCGAGGGCTGGGAGCTGTACCGGGTACTGCCGCCGCACCCGCGCGGGAAGGCCCTGCTCCAACGCCAGCTCGGCATCGCCCACAGCCTGGCCGACCAGCACGACCAGGCCGACCAGCACTTCGCCGCCGCCCAGCAGACCTTCACCGGACTCGGCGAGCCCTACCTGCTGGCCCGGCTATCGACCAACCGGGCCGAGACCGCCCTCCGGGTCGGCGCACCCGACCGGGCGCTGGCGCACCTGAACCGCGCCGCCGAACACCTCCCCCACCGCACCGGGTCCGACGCCGCCTACCTGGAGGTCCTGCGGGCCACCGCCGAAGCCGACGCAGGCGACCCGGACACCGCCCGCCAGACCCTGGACCGCGCCCGGCACCTGTCCGAGGGTCTGCCCGAGAGGCACCCGACCATCGCCCTGGGACGCCAGTTGGCTGATCGGCTCCGCGTCGCCCCTGAAAGCCAGTCGTCGCAGGACCCGGCCGATCGCAACCCCCGCCACCGGCGATGATCCATGAGCCAGGAGGGGCCTCCCACCTTCGGGAGGGCGGCCCCCTCCCCTGCCGGCGCGGCCAATCGTCGCCCTCGGGAGACCCGGCGGCGCCCTGAGCTCGGCCGTCGGTGCCACTCTGTGTGGCCGCCCGAGTTCCAGGGTCACCTCCGGCGGCCGCTGATCCGGCTGGCGGCCTCGTGATCTATCGAGTCCAGTTGCCTCCTCCCCGGGACCCGCCCCGCAGCCAGGGGCTTCGGAGAGGTGGGGCTGTACCGCCCGAGACCGCACCGCGGCATGTCACAGGCCGCATGTCGGGACGACCGCTGCCCTCTGCCCGACGCGGTCGTTAGAACCGAGTGGTGGCGTCGGTCTTGGCTACCTTGCGCACTTGCTCGGCTGAAACTCCCTCGCTTCCGCGCAGGTCCGCGCCACGCAGGTCCGCGTCGTTCAGGATGGCGCCGCGCAGGTCCGCGCCGCGCAGGTCCGCGTCGTTCAGGATGGCGCCGCGCAGGTCCGCGCCGTTCAGGTTTGCACTGCGCAGGTAAGCACCGATCAGGTGAGCACCGAACAGGTCCGCGTCGCGTAGCTCCGCGCCGCCCAGGTCCGCGAGGTCCAGGGTCGCGCCGCGCAGCTTCGCGGCGTACAGGTTCGCGCCGGGCAGCCTAGCGTTGTACAGAGACGCGCGAGTCAGGTCCGCGCGGGTCAGGTCCGCGCCGCCTAGATTCGCTCCGATCACTCTTCCGAGGTCATCGGATTCCTTCGGGAATCGGGCGTTCGGGACGCGGACGTTGTGCAGGTCGAGTTCTGCCGAGCTGGGTGGATCGGCAGTGCGGCGAGCTAGGACGATGAGCGCCGCGTCGACGTCAGTGTCGGGCTCCCTCGGGAGCTTTGAGGTCTTAGTGCTGGGACCTGGGTCGTGTTCGCGAACGAATGCGGCCAAGACGTCGCGGATGGTGAGGCGGTCGCGGGGCGAATCTGCGGCGATGCGTTCCAGGGCGTAGATGGCGCCGGTGCGGACCTCTCGCTTGGACGAGCCGAGCTGTTCGACGGCTTTGGTGTAGCGGTCGGTGACTTGTCCTTGCCGGGTGGTGTCCAGGGTGCGGGCGGTGTAGAGCAGCCCGGCCGCGGTGAACACCACACCGACGATCACCACCAGGCCGGTGACCGACTGCATCAGCGCCGAGCGGGCGTGGTTGACCGCCTCGACCCGCTCGGCCGGCGACAGCGTGCTGCGTTCGGCCGCGGTCAGTTCGGTACGTTCTCCCGACAGCCGCCGCGCCGCCGGACCCAGCAGCCCCCACATCGCCAGGGCCGCGGCACCGGTCACCGCGCCCCCGCCCAGCAGCCACCGCGCCGTGTCCGAGGGCGCCCACACCAGCGCGCCCCACAAGGCCGCGAGCACCCCCAGCGCCAGTAATGCCGCCACCACATCTGCCGTCTTCGGTCGCTGCATCATCGTCCCTCGTGCCCGGCATCACCCGTGTTCTCGCCAATTAGACCCCTCCGCCAGTTCCAGCGGTTCACCCTCAAGCGGCCCGTGATGCCTCCGTTAGCCGCAGCCCAGGACGATCACCCCTCAAAGCACTGCTGCCGCGAAACGATCTGATGCTTTCCGGCGGCCGTTGGGCCCTCACCGCACGGTTCACCAGAACCGCTTGCCCGGAGCTGGCTGCGATGATGAACACGACGCCGTGGGTGTTCAGTGGTAGGCGGCCACGGCGGCGAAGTACAAACCGAGCGCGGTGGCGGCCGCGCCGGCGCCGGTGAGGACCGCGTGGGCGGTGCCGGCGCCGGTGCGGCGGGCGGTGAAAGCTGCGGCGGTGGCCAGGTGCAGGGCGATCGACAGGGCCAGCAGCAGGGACAGGATCTGGACCGGGTTCATCAGGTCTCCCCTCGTGTGGTGCCCGACCCCCGGCGGGCGGGGGCGCTGATGGGGACGAGGTTTGCTGTCCAGTGGGGTGTCCTGCTGCGGTCAGGTGGCGGGGTGGACACCTTCCCTGAGGGCGGCTGGTGACAGGCTTGGGGTGGCACCACGGCAGCGGGTCACCGGGCGGGTGTCCGGTAGGTGTCTGGACGGTCCTGCTCGGGCGGGCCGGGCTCGGACAAGGAGTGGAATGGCGGCTGCGGATCTAAAACCGGATCGACATTCACGCCTGAGCGCGCTGCTGGGCGAGTTGGCGGAGTTTCGCACCCTCGCCTTGGAGGGGGAGCCGTCGGACCGGGCTCTGGCCAGGGTCGCCGGGGTCAGCCCGACCACCGTGGGCACGTGGCTGCGCGGCGGCGCCTTCCCCCAGCAGATCGACCCTGTCATCACGATCGTGGAAGCGGTCCGGGCGCACGCTCACCGGACCGGGCGGGCCGGTAAGGCAACCGGGCTCTGGGACCTCCAGCGGTGGCGCGAAGCGCACTTCGCCGAGGCCCAGCGGCGCGCCGGGGCCACCGGCCAGGCCGTGCAGGCGGCGCAGGCGCAGGCGGTGGTGGAGGCGGCGCGGCCGGGTACGCCGCTGGAACAGGTGACCGATCCGTTCGCGGTGGAGGTGCACCGGCCGATCACCGTCGACGGCGCCACCACCGGGCTGCTTCCGCCCTATGTGCGGCGCGAGCACGACGAGCGGCTGGACCGGGTGGTCGCCCGGGTGCTGGACGGTGCCAGTGCGGTGACGGTGCTGGTGGCCGGGTCGTCGGCGGGCAAGACCCGCGCATGCTGGGAGGCGTTGAAGCCGCTGCGGCGGGCGGGCGGGTGGCGGTTGTGGCACCCCTATGACCCGACCCGGCCCGAGGCGGCGCTGCAGGAGCTGGACCGGGTCGGACCACGCACCGTGGTGTGGTTGAACGAGACCCAGGACTACCTGGGCGGCGAGGCCGGAGAACGGGTCGCGGCCAAGCTCCGCGCCCTGCTGACCGATGCCTCCCGGGGGCCGGTGCTGGTGCTGGGCACCCTGTGGCCCGAACACCACGCCGCCCTTACTGGCCGTCCCGGGTCGCAGGTGCGGCAGGTACTGGGCGGCGCGGTCATCGGGGTGCCCGGCACCTTCACCGGCATCGACCTGGCCGCCTTGGGGCAGACCGCCAGTACTGACCGACGGCTGGCCGAGGCGATCGAGCACGCTGAGGACGGCCATGTCACCCAGTACCTGGCGGGTGGGCCGGAACTGCTGGAGCGGCTCGCCACCGCCGACCCGGCGGCCAAGGCGGTCATGTGGGCGGCGATGGACGCCCGCCGCCTGGGCCACCGCAACGCCCTACCCCTGCCCCTACTGGAGCAGGCCGCACCGGCCTACCTCACCGACCTGCAGCACGACCAGCTCGGCGAAGACTGGCTCGAACAAGCCCTGGCCTACACCTCCCGCCCCTGCAAAGGCGCCCGGGGGCCGCTCACCCGGATCCGCCCCCGCCCCTCCCGCACCGCCCCTTCCCGCCGCGCACGCGACCGCCATTCCAATCCGGACGAAGACCACGGGAACGTGCCGGTGTACCGGCTGGCCGACTACCTCGACCAGCATGCTCGCGACACCCGCGCCGACCAGATCCCGCCCATCGGCTTCTGGGTCGCCGCAGCCGCCCACGCCCACCCCGGCGACCAGCACACACTCGGGCACGCCGCTCGGGCCCGCGGCCTGTACCGCGACGCCGCCCAACTCCACAAGAACGCCACCACCCACGGCAACCCCCACGCGGCAGCCGCGCTCGTGGACCACCTGCACGCGGTGCACCCGGCCGACCACCGCCCCGCCGACTACGCCCTCGCGCACCTCGCCTTCGACGACCCGGGCGCCGTCGACCGCCTTCTGTACCGATTGCGGGAGATCGGGGCGCAGGAGCAGGTGGCGGCGCTGGCCGACCTGATCGTCGCGCACGCCGCCATCGACGACCCGGACGGCGTCGCCACATTCTTAGACTCGCTGCAGAGGGCCAGGGTGGAGGAGCAGGTGGCGGCGCTGGCCGACCGAGCCGCCGCGCACACCGCCCTCGACGACCCGGGCGCCGTCGACCGCCTTCTGTACCGATTGCGGGAGATCGGGGCGCAGGAGCAGGTGGCGGCGCTGGCCGACCGGGTCGTCGCGCACGCCGCCATCGCCGGCCCGGGCGCCGTCGCCAGCTTGCTGGACCGGTTGCGGCTGGTCGGCGCGCAGGAGCAGGCGGTGGCGCTGGCCGACCTGATCGTCGCGCACGCCGCCCTTGACGACCCGCACGAGGTCGCTCACCTGCTGCGTCGGTTGCGGTGGATCGGAGCGGACGAGCAGGTGGTGGCGCTGATGGGCCGCGACCCCGCCGCACACGTTGCGCTCGGCGACTCAGACGCCGTTGCCCACCTGCTGGTCGGCTTATGGGAGATCGGAGCGCAGGAGCAGGTGGCCGCGCTGGTGGCTCGTGACCCCGCCGCGCACGTCGCACTGGAGAACTCGGCCGCCATCACGTTCATGCTGAGCCAGCTTCGGACGGTCGGGGCCGATGGGCAGGTGGTCGCACTCGCCGACCGGGTCCTCGCGCACACCGCCGTGGACAACCCGTCCGCCGTCGCGTCCCTGCTAAAGGGGTTGTGGAATGTCGGCGCGCACGGGCAGATTGCCGCGCTGCTGGCCCGCTCCCCCGCCACACACGTCGCCTTGGACGACCCGATCGCCATCGGCTTCCTGCTGCACATGCTGCAGGTGGTCAGGGCGGATGAGCAGCTGGTCGCGCTGGCCGACCGGGCCGTCGCGCACACCGCCCTCGACAACCCCTCCGCCGTCCCTGCGTTGCTGGGCCGGTTGTGGAAGGCCGGGGCGCAGGGGCAGGCGGTCGCGCTGGCCGACCGTGCCGCCCCACGCGTCGCCGTCAACAACCCCTACAGTGTCGCCGACCTGCTGGGCCAGCTGTGGCAGATCGGCGCCCACGAGCAGATGGCCGCACTGGCCGATCGGGGCCTCGCGTGCACCGCCCTCCACTACCCGCGCAGCATCACCGACGTGCTGGACCGGTTGCGGCAGATCAGCGCGGACGGGGAGGTGACCGTGCTGGTGGCCGACCGGGTCGCCGCGAACCTCGCTGTCGAGGACCCGGACGGCGTCGCGTCCGTGCTGGGCCGGTTGTGGAAGGCCGGGGCGCAGGAGCAGGCGGTCGCGCTGGCCGACCGTGCCGCCCCACGCGTCGCCCTCGACAACCCGCACCACGTCGCCGACCTGTTGAAGCGGTTGCAGGAGATCGGCGCGCACAAGCAGGCAGTGGCGCTGGCCGACCGAGCCGCCGCACACACCGCCCTCCACGACCCGATCGCCGTCGCGTCCCTGCTGGGCCGGTTCCGGGAGATCGGGGCACAGGGACAGATCGCCGCGCTGGTGGCCCACGACCCCGCCGCGCACGCCGCCGTCGACTACCCCTACGGCGTCGACCGGCTGTTGGAGCAGTTGCAGGAGATCGGCGCGCACAAGCAGGCGCTGGCGCTGGCCGACCGAGCCGCCGCACACACCGCCCTCGACAACCCGCACCACGTCGCCGACCTGGTGGAGCGGTTGCGGGAGATCGGGGCGCAGGAGCAGGTGGCGGCGCTGGCCGACCGGGTCGTCGCACATGCCGCCATCGCCGGCCCGGGCGCCGTCGCCAGCTTGCTGGACCGGTTGTGGCTGGTCGGCGCGCGGGAGCAGGCGGTGGCGCTGGCCGACCGGTTGCCTGCCGTGGGCATGTTCGCTGAGTTTTTGCAGATCGCTGATCACCGTGTGCGGTATCGATTCGGGCGGACTCCCGACGGACGTCCCGCTCACCGGTGGGGATGGGAGAACCTGGAGTGACACGGTCCCAGAGTCTCCGGCGACGCCGTGGTCATCTGCAGCCCGCCCTGCAGGTGAAAGAGCGACTCGTGCCAGGGAAGGCGAGATGCACGACCACTAGCCCAACTCGGGGATCCCCATCGGCAGCCATGCCGAGACCCACAAGCTCAATCACCGTGCCCATGTACTCGCCTGGCCGCTTCGCCACCTGTCCATCCTCAGCCGCTCCATCCTCGGCAGCCCCCGAAGCCGCCGGGGCGAGGCGAAACTATCGAGCGCTGGCGGCGTGGCGGCTGGTGACCGACATATACCCGTGCGCAGTCATCTCAGCAGCGGCTCCAGCAGGTGGGGGTGCTCGGCGTTGTCGAAGATCACCAGCCACCGGTCGTGGGCGGCCAGCCGCGCCAGTGCCCACGCGGCGGCCTCGGGGCGGGGGGCCTGCACGGCGGCCGAGCCCAGCGGTGTGCATAACGCCCAGCGCAGCTCGCCCAGCCCCGCCCGCCCGTCCTGGGCGGTCTCGGCGATCAGCCACCACACCAACCGGCACTCATCGCGGTGCCGGTCGGCGAACTGCAACGCCACCTCGCTCTTGCCGACACCGCCCCACCCCGCCACCACCTGCACGACCGGCCACGGCGCTTCGGCCTGCAGCGTCCGCCGCAGCTCATCGAGCACCAGGTCGCGGCCGACAAACACCCGCGCGGGACGGCGCTGCAACCAAACCCGGTCAGCCCATGCGCGAGCACCTGCGCCACCGGCGGCAGATCGGGCGCTGCTGCACGGTGATGCCGCCGATGTCGCGGGCCTGAATCACCGGGCCAGCCGCTCGGCCATGGAACAGGTTGGCGCTCTTGTCCACCTGGTCAGCTCCGATGATGGATGAGGGATCGGCGCTCACGTTACGAGCCCAACCGCCCGGAGTACCGGGGTCGGGGCACCCGGACCGCTTTGGGCCGCCACCGGTCACGACTCAAGGTGGAGTCAGGAGTGGCGGTGGTCACTGAAAGGGTTCACTAACGAGGAGGACTCGGGCGCGTTGTTCGGCGGCGGCGCGTTCGCGTCGCGGTGGAGCAGAAGTCGGACCATGCCACATGGCATTCATCGAACGAACTTGGGCTCAAGGAGTCAGTCCATCACCACCTGGTCCCGGCTCCAGCCCAAGGCCTGCCCGCATGCGCCAGTACGCCAGGTTGCTGCGGATTTCCAAGGTATGTGGATGGCTGGGGCCCAGCACCCGCAAGAACTCGGCCAGCAACTCCTGGAAGGCGGCGGCCGCGCCGACCGCGTCGCCCGCCTCGCCCCGCCAGTACGCCAAGTTGTTGCGGGCGGTCAGGGTGTCGGGGTGGTCGGGGCCCAACACCCTCGACCGGTCGGTCAGCAGGTCCTGGAAGGCTGCGGCTGCGCCGGCCGCGTCGCCCGCCCGTCCCCGCCAGGACGCCAGGTTGTTGCGGGTGTTCAGGGTGCGGGGGTGGTGGGAGCCAAAGATCCGCAAGTAGTCGGCCAGCAGCTCCTGGAAGGCGGCGGCTGCGCCGGCCGCGTCGCCCGCTTCGCCCCGCCAGTACGCCAAGTTGTTGCGGGCGGTCAGGGTGTCGGGGTGATCGGGGCCCAACACCCTCGACCGGTCGGTCAGCAGGTCCTGAAGGGCTGCGGCTGCGCCGGCCGCGTCGCCCGCTTCGCCCCGCCAGTACGCCAAGTTGTTGCGGGCGGTAAGGGTGTGGGGGTGGCGGGGGCCAAAGACCCGCAAGAACTCGGCCAGCAGCTCCTGGAAGGCGGCGGCTGCGCCGGCCGCGTCGCCCGCTTCGCCCCGCCAGGACGCCAGGTTACTGCGGGTGGTCAGGGTCTCGGGGTGGTCGGGGCCCAACACCCGCATCTGGTCGGCGAGCAGATCCTGGGAGGCGGCGGCTGCGCCAGCCGCGTCCCCCGTCTCTCCCTGCCCCTTGGCCAGGTTGTTGCGGATGGCCAGGGTGTGGGGGTGGTCGGGGCCGAGGTGGTGCAGGGCGGTGGCGTGCAGGGTGGTGTAGGCGTCGCGGGCTGCGGCGGCCTGTCCGGTTTCGCCGAGGCTGGTGGCGGCTTTGAACAGGACGTGATGACCGCCGGTGTCGGGATTCCATAATGCTGGCTCGGCGGCGCGGGTCAGCGCGGTGGTGTTGGCCCGCAGGATCTGGCCGAACTCGTCCCGTTCTGCCTGCGGCCACACCGCCAGCAGGGCGTCGGCAGCGGTGTCGGCGAGCGCGGTGAACAACTCGGGCCCCAGGTCGGGGTGGGCGGCGAGTGCCTCGCGAGTGGCGCGTTGAACGAGTTGGTGGACGCGGATCTCGCGGGGGGCGGCGGTGCGGTCGTGGTCGATCAGGCTGTGCCGGTGCAGCACCCGCAGCGCCTCATCGACCATCTCACCGCTCACCTGAGAGGCCTGCTCGACGGTGTGCGCCGGTTGGTCGGGCAGGTAGCCGGTCAGGTAGTCCAGTGCTGGCGGGCTGCCTAGGACTGTCTGAGGGATGCCGGCCGGATCGAGGACGCTGGCCAGTTGCAGCACCGGCCGGGCCAGCCCGACCGGCTCGGCCCGGTCGGCCTGGTCGATGGACAACTCCCAGGTGGCCGCCACGATGCGTTCATGGTCGTCGGGCAACTCCTCACCCGAGGGCATGGCCCGGCGGAGCAGATGGGTGGCGAGCCGTTCCCGGTAGGCGGCGATGGTGATGTCGGCATCGAGGATGTAGGCGGCGGCCTGCGCCAGCGCCAGTGGCAGGTGGCCCAGATCGGCGGCCAGCGCCTCGACCTGCCCGGCATTGGTGGCGCGGGGGCCGAGTTTGGCCCGCAGATAGGAGCGGGCCTCCCCAGTGGTGAAGGTGTCGACGGTGACCATGCGGCGGTCGGCTCCCTCCAGCGCGGCATGGCGGAGCCGGGTGGTGACCACCACCTGCCCTCCGGCCGCCGACGCGGCCGCCGGCGGCCACAACCCCCGCAGATCACTCGGGCTGCGGACGTCATCGAGCACCACCAGCCACCAGCACCGGGTCGTCGTCTCCGCCCAGGACAAAAACTCCCGCGCCGACTGGTCCGGGTCCTCCCGGTCGGCCAGCGGCAGACCCAGCTTGACTGCGGTGTCGGCGTAGGCGGAGACCACCCCGTCGCGGGTGGCGGCGTTCACCCACACCAGCACCCCCACCCCCTGCTCCCAGGCATGGCGCGCGTAGGCGGCGGCCAGCTGGGTCTTGCCGACCCCGCCCATCCCCGCCAGCACCTGCGTCGACTCCCGCCCCGGTTCCTGTGTCGACTCCTGGTCGTCCTGCTGGGTGAGCACCACCGTGCCGTCCCGCTCGACGGCCCGCTCCAACCGGCCTGCCACCGCCCGGTCCTGGAAGCAGTCCGCCGCCCGCGGCACCACCCCCACCCGTACCTGCTCCCACACCACCGGCGGCGCAGAATGATGCGGGCCAGGCGGGCGGCCGCCCCGGCCACGCCGCTCCTCGCGCGCCTGCCCCCACATCTGCCGCCACCACAAATCAGACTCGGACACGAACGCCGGGGTCCGCTGCCGGGCCCTGCCGCGCAGGAACGCCACCAGCCAGGCCGCGATCGCCGGGTCGGCGGGGACGTTCTTACCGCCCAGCCAATCGCTCCACGACTGCGAACTCACCTTCAACGGCGGCACCTGCCCGGCGGCCTGCCGCTTGATCACCGCACCCGTCGGTGTCCCCGCCGCCTCCCACAACGCCCGCAGCGCGGCCGCCCACACCCCGGTCGCATCCATCGGCCCACCCATTCGCCGGCCCCCTCCCCGGATCCGGACCGTAAACCGTCCGGAAAACCCAACCCGTCCTCCGCCCCTCAGTTCACCAGCCTGCCCCGCCCCACCACCCGAAGATGGCCCAAACCGGAAAACCCACCGGACAAGCCTCATCGACGGCACCAGGCCACCGGCACACCACGCCAGGCCGCCGCCGAAAAGGGGCCACACCATGACGCACCACAACCGCGACCACCCGCACCGCGACCGCCTGCACCGGCTCGCCCGCACCGCCGCCCAAGCCGCCTTCCGTAGCACCGTCACCGCCGCCGGCTTCACCGGGTGCTCCCTTCGTGCGGTGCCCGCCCCCTTCAAGGGCACTGAGCTGATGGAGATGAGGTTCGCCGCCCGGTGGGATGTCCTGCAGTGGTCAGATCGCAGGTTGGACACCGTGCTCGATAGCGGCCGGTGACAGGCTGGAGGCGGCGCCGGACGACGGGCGCATCGAGCGGGTGTCGGCGAGGTGGGCGGACAGCCCGGGTATGGGCGGTCGCGCCCGTGCGAGGGTGAGCGCAGGCAACAGGGGTGGGATGGCGGCTTCGGATCGGCGACCGGGTTTGCGTGCGCTGCTGGGCGAGTTGGCGGAGTTCCGCGCGGTCACCTTGGAGGGGGCGCCGTCGGATAGGGCCTTGGCCAAGGCCGCCGGGGTCAGCCCGACCACGGTCGGGACGTGGCTGCGCGGCGCCGCGTTCCCCCAGCGGATCGAGCTTGTGGTGGCGATCGTGGAGGCGGTCCGGGCCCACGCCCACCGGCTCGGGAAGGCCGAGGCGGTGCGGCGGCCGGGCTCTGGGACCTTCCGAAGTGGCGCGAGGCCCGCTTCGCCGAGGCTCAGCGGCGCGCCGACACCACCGGCCAGGCGGTGCAAGGCGCGCAGGCGCGGGCGGTGCTGGAGGCGGCGCGGCCGGGCACGCCGCTGGAGCAGGTGACCGATCCGTTCACGGTGGAGGTGCACCGGCCGATCACCGTGAACGGCGCCACCACCGGACTGCTTCCCCCCTATGTGCGGCGCGGGCACGATGACCGGCTGGGCCAGGTGGTCGAACAGGTCCTGGGCGGCGGCAGCGCGATGGCGGTGCTGGTGGCCGGGTCGTCGGCGGGCAAGACCCGCGCATGCTGGGAGGCGTTGAAGCCGCTGCGGCGAGCGGGCGGGTGACGGCTGTGGCACCCCTATGACCCGACCCGGCCCGAGGCGGCGCTGCAGGAGCTGGACCGGGTCGGACCGCGCACCGTGGTGTGGTTGAACGAGACCCAGGACTACCTGGGCGGCGAGGCCGGAGAACGGGTCGCCGCCGGGCTGCGCGCCCTGCTCACCGACGCCTCCCGGGGGCCGGTGCTGGTACTGGGCACCCTGTGGCCCGAGCACCACGCGGCGCTCACCAGCCGTCCCGGGTCGCAGGTCCGGCACCTGCTGGACGGCGTGGTCATCGAGGTGCCCGAGACCTTCGCCGACATCGATCCAGCCGCTCTGCGGCAGGCCGCCGGCACCGACCTGCGGCTGGCCGAGGCGATCGAGCAGGCCGAAGACGGGCATGTGACCCAGTATCTGGCAGGTGGGCCGGAACTGCTGGACCGGCTCGCCACCGCCGACCCGGCGGCCAAGGCGCTGATGTGGGCGGCGATGGACGCCCGCCGCCTGGGCCACCGCACCGCCCTACCCCTGCCGCTGCTGGAGCAGGCCGCACCGGCCTACCTCACCGACCTGCAATACGACCAGTTGGGCGAGGACTGGCTGGAACAGGCCCTGGCCTACACCTCCCGTCCCTGCAAAGGCGCCCGGGGAGCGCTCACCCGGATCCGCGCCGCCCCCTCCCGCCGCGCACGCGGCCGCCGCCCCGGCCCGGCCGGGGAACACGCTGAGGTGCCGGTGTACCGGCTGGCCGACTACCTCGACCAGCACGCCCGCGCCACTCGCTGCAGCCTGATCCCACCCATCGGCTTCTGGGCCGCCGCGGCCGCCCACGCCCGCCCCGGCGACCAGGAAGCGCTCGGGGATGCCGCCTGGGCCCGCGGCCTGTACCGCGACGCCACCCAACTCCACAAGAACGCCACCACCGGCGGCAGGCCCAAGGCAGCACTCACGCTCGTAAACCACCTGCACACCCTGCACCCAGGCGACCATCGCCCAGCTGACCACGTCGCCGCACACGCCTCCCTCCGCGACCTGGACGCCATCGACACCCTGCTGAGCCGACTGCAGGAGGTCGGGGCGGACGAGCAGGTCGCCGTGCTGGCCCACCGGGCCGCCGCGCACGCCCCCCTCGACACCCCCGACGCCGTCGCCTCCCTGCTGATCCGGTTGAAGTGGGCCGGGGCCGACGAGCAGGTCGCCGCGCTGGCCGACCGCGCCGCCGCGCACGTCACCCTCGACGCCCCGACGGCCGTCGCCTCCCTGCTGAGCCGGTTGAAGTGGGCCGGTGCGGAGGAGCAGGTGGGCGTGTTGGCCGACCGGGTCGCCGCGCACATCGCCCTCGACAACACCTACGCCGTTGCCACCCTGCTGAAAGGGCTGCGGGAGGTCGGCGCGGACGAGCAGGTGACCGCGCTGCTGGCCCGCGACCCCGCCACACACATCACCCCCGACCACCCGGCCGCCGTCGCTGTGCTGCTCAACCATCTAGGGCCAGTGGGGGCCGAGGACCAGGTGGCCGCGCTGCTGGCGCGCGACCCCGCCGCACACATCACTCTCGACGACCGCTACTTCGTCGGCGCGCTACTGACCCAGCTACAGGTGATGGGGGCGGACGAGCAGGTGGCCGCGCTGACTGATCGGTTGCCGGCTGAGGGCCTGTTCGATGAGTTTCTGCGAGTTGCTGATCACCGTGTGCGGTACCGGTTCGGGCGAGAACCAGACGGGCGTCCCGCTCACGAGTGGGGGTGGGATGACCTGGAGTGACACGGCCCCGGGTGCCGGGCATTCGGCCACCGCGCGGACCAGGTCGGCAGGATGCCGGACGCCGAGCACGGCCGGGGCGCACAATGGCCGGATGTTGCGGATGCGGCTTGCGACCGGCGGTGATCGTGACCAGGTGGCCCGGATGGCGGGGGCTCGGTGCGCCTGGCTGGAGGAGCGCGGACTGGAGAGCTGGCGGGGCGCGGTCGAGGGCTTGGTCGAGGAGTGCGACAACCCGGCCGGGGATGTGTGGGTGCTGGACTGCGAGGAGCAGGGTGTGGTCGGGCGGATGCTCGTGCAGGATGTCGGTCCGCCGTGGGGCTGGACCGACGCCGAGCGCGCCGAACCGGCCTGGTACCTGTCGGGCTCACTCACGGTGCCCGGCCTCCGATCACGGAGGCCGGGCACGGTGATGGCCTGGTGGGCGGTCGATCGCGCGGCCCGGTCGGGGGTGGGGTGGGTGCGGCGGCACTGCCATTTCGAGGGTGTCGCCCGCTACAACCTCTCCCAGGGGTTCACGCTGGTGAGAACGGAGCAGCGCACCAACGCCCGGCTGTTCATGATGGCGCGGCGGGCCGAATGCCTGGACCTGTCGGACTGGCTCGCCGAAGGCGTCAGTTCAGATCACCAGCGCTGACCCCTCAAGCTGGTTCACCTCTCACGACGTCCACCAAGAGCTGCGGCGTCATCGCCACCGGCGCGGTCGCGCCGGCCAGACCGTCCCCGAATCCGGCAGCGGCACTGCCAGCGCGCGCGGGCGGGTCCGGCCTGCCCGTGCTCCCTACGATGACCTGTAGGAGACCGCCCGCGCGGAGGCGATGACACCTCGGCGGTCGGACACGACCAGAGGATGGGCACCGCCGGCGGGAAGATCGCCGAAGCGGTGCACGGTGCGATGGGCAGCAGCCAACGCAAGGGCGCCTCCCGCACCTGGAACGACGTCGCCGACCGAACCGCCGACGTCATCCTCCTGGTGATGAGCCTGCTGAAGCGGCTGTCGCTGGATGGCGAGCAGATCTTCGCCGCGCGGCTCGCGAGCGTCGCCGAACGCTCCGGCGCCCCGCCTGTCCGCTGCACCACCACGCACGAGGATGGCAGCGGCGCGCCCCACAGCATCCGCTCCCCCGGCGGTCAACGCCCCGCGCCCCGCTGCGGGATTTCACAAGAGCCGTGCCCCCTCCACCGCCCCGGAGCCTGTGCTCCGGGACGGCCAGCCAGAGCGTCCACATCTTGCGCGCAAAGGTCTGGTGGCCCTTTCCGGTCGATACGGCGGAACCGTCCCCTCCATGCGATGGCGAGCCGTAGAACGGCTGACATGGCGACCACCATCCCGACGCGCTGCCCGAAAGAGTCTCTGCGTCCTTCGGCGAGCCCAGAGGAGCTGTGCGGTGCCGCGCCGGTGGTCGACGGGCATTGCCTGGCCCACCTCAGCTCCGACCAGCTTCAGGCCTACCTGGCCAATCTCGCGACAGGCGCCGACATCCACACTCGCAACGTCGTCTTCACCTCAGACTTGCTGCAACGCCTACTCCGCGCCGTAGCTGGCCGTTCATCAGAACTCGGAAAGGCCGACTTCCGCGGCGCGACCTTCTCCGAGCGCGTTTCCTTCCGCGAGGCGACCTTCACCGGGCACACCAACTTCCGCGGCGCGACCTTCTGCGAGGACACCGACTTCGGCAACGTGACCTTCACCGGGCACACCGACTTCCGCGGCGCGACCTTCACCAAGGACACCGACTTCGGCAACGTGACCTTCACCGGGCACACCGACTTCCGCGGCGCGACCTTCACCAAGGACACCAACTTCAGCGACGCATTCTTCTACGAGCACGCCGACTTCGGCGGCGCGACCTTCACCAAGGACACCAACTTCAGCGACGTGACCTTCACCGAGGACGCCTCCTTCAGCAGCGCGGCCTTCACCGGGCACGCCTCGTTCCGCGACGCGACCTTCACCAAGAACGCCGACTTCAGCGGGGGGAGGGTGGAGGGGAGGGCGGAGATGGTGGGTTGCGCTGCCTCAGGGCTGGTGTGGGCGAGGGCCCGGATCGCCGGGGAGTTGGTAGTGGAGGCCGCTGCAGCGCGGGTGGATCTGTCGGGGGTGCGGGCGTCAGGTCGGGTGGGGCTGCGGTTGCGGGGCGCCCGGGTCGATCTGAGCGAGGCGGTGTTCACCGGCCCGGTGACCGTGCACGGCCTGCAGACGGCGATAGCCGGGGTCGATGAGACGACGATCGCCTGGGAGGGCACCGAGCCGGGCGGGCCCGCGCCGAGGGTGAAAATGGTGTCGCTGCGCAATGCCGACGCCGAGCGGCTGGTGCTGACCGATGTGGACCTGAGCGAGTGCCGGTTCGCCGGCATGCAGCAACTGGAGAAGATCACCCTGGACGGCCGGTGCCGGTTGGCCACCGACCCGCGCGGCACCCGGCAGGTTCTGGCCGAGGAGCACCACTGGCGGGCAGCGAGACCCCGACCGCGGCCCCGGAAGACCCGGCTCGCCACCCGGTGGAGGGCCGCACCCGACGGGGTGGCCGTGGTTGACGCCGCGCGGCTGGAGGTACTGTATCGGCAGCTGCGCAAGGCGCTGGAGGACTCCAAGAACGAGCCGGGCGCGGCCGACTTCTACTACGGCGAGATGCAGATGCGCCGCCACAGCGGCCGCGGGTTCGCCGAGCGGGCGCTGGTGTGGACCTACTGGCTGGTGGCGGGCTACGGCCTGCGGGCCTGGCGCGCGATCGCCGCCCTGGCCGTGCTCGTCGCGCTGGTCGCGGTCGCGGTGAAGTACGCCGGGTTCCCCGGCGAACCGGTCCCCTACATCGACGCGCTCCTCTACAGCCTCCGCTCGGCCTTCCTCATCAACGTCAAGAGCGCCCACGTGCCCGAAACCGTCACCCGCTGGGGCGAGGTCTTCCGCATCGTGTTGCGCATTACCGTCCCGCTCCTGCTCGGCTTGGCGGGCCTGGCCATCCGCAACCGTGTCAAACGCTGACCGGCCCCGCACGCCTCGCCGCTGCCGGCCTCAGTTGGCCTTGGCGACCTGCCACCTCACCCGATTGCCTACCGACGCCCTCTGCGCGGGTCGTTGAGGATCCGCAGAAGCCGGGAGGACGCGACGCACGCCGAGAAAGCCCACCGGGTCTCCGACCGCCAGGTCTCCGACCGCCAGGTCTCCGACCGCCAGGACGAGCACCCATGTGCTAGCGACCCCGGCCCCGCTCGACCGCGCGCAGCTGGGGCGAACATCAGCAGGTCGTGAGGGCCCCAGGCGGACGTCATCCGGTCCGAGGTCACCTTGGCGCAGGTCTCGGCGCGGCGGCGGATCTGCTGGCGGCCGGGCCCGGCGATCATCAGGGGCGCGGTGTTGAGGCGGCCGGGCCAGCGGCGGGCCATGCGGGTTCTGGCCGAACCCGCCTCCAGGCCGCCCGGTCAGGTGTACCAGGGTGACGTCCGGTTCGAGCGGGCGGGCGTTCAGGGCGAGGTCCAGCCCGCGGCGAACGCGTGCAGCACTTCGGCGTCGACTACGGCGCGGTCGGCCCGCTCGCGCGGCTAGGCATGCACGGCAGGACCGGGGTAGCCGCTGAGCAGGTCGCCCCTGGCGATCGCCGCGTGCGGGGAGTTCTCGGTGGCGAGCGCCTCGATTCGGCGAGCTGCGCTGCCTGTGGATGGGGCACCGCCGGCATCTTCTCGCGCGGGTGCCGCGAGCAGGATGTAGCGGGGCGGGCACTCCCCCCACCCCATAGGCCACTCATAGTGAATGAGTCAGCACCATCTGTCACCATGGGAGGTCGACTCGTGCCCCGCTCGATCCTGCTGCGCCGCTTCACGCCCCTGACCGCCGCGCTGATCGGCATCACCGCCCAGGGCATCCCAGCCTCGGCCAGCACCGGCGGCCCCGCCAACGGCCCTGCGCAGACCCGGTCCCAGGCCGCATCATCGGCGGCATCGCCGGGCGCGGCGCCCGCCCCCCTGTCCGTGGCCCCGCCGCCGGCGACCCGGCGCGAGTCGTGCGCGAACAAGAAGTACCTGAAGAAGAACGACACGATCACCGACGGTGGGTGTTCAGAACCGATGCCCGCGGCCGCCCCAAGACCGCCACCGCCAAGCCCCTGGCCGCGGGCGCCGGACACCCCGACCCCCAGTGCCGCGCCGACGTCGGCCACTTCGGCGGCACCGGCTATGACGGCGGTCATCTCATCGCCCAGACCCTGCGGGGCCCCACCAGGCGCCACAACCTGGTCCCGCAGTGGCACACGATCAACCGGGGGATCTACCACTCCTTCGAGAACGCCGCCAAAAAGTGCCTGGCCAAAGGCCAGGTGCAGGTCTACACCGCCACCGTGTTCTACCCCCGCAGCGGCGACAGCGTGATCCCGGACCATTTCAAGACCAGCATGACCGTCAAAGCGCCCAACTTCCACGCCAAGAAGATCACCCTGAAGAACATCCCGAACTCCAACGCCAACACCGACGCGCTGAAGACCCAGCTCGACAACGACGTCAAGGCCGCCGGCTGCACCAGCTAGATGCGGCAGCGCGCGAGGTTGATTCCGCGGCTGCCACAGGTCCTCCCTGGCCTCCAGGTCTGTCCACTCCGCAACGTCACCGATACAACCATCAGCCGGGGCTGACGAGCGTGGAAGGATCCCTGGTACCAAGGCCCATACTGGAACGAACGGGATGAGGCCACGCAGGAGCTATAAGCCACTACCGCAGAGGTGAGCGTTCGCCGCGCCGGCAAGTCGCAATGTGGCCTTTCGAGCTGTTGCGGAAAGGAACGCTACATGTGCGAGATTGTCCTGATGTCCGATCCTCGCGTTACTGCGGTCTCGATAAGCGAATGCGGTGAGACGCTCTCCGATCTTCGGCGGCACGAGGGGCTGCTGGTGGACCCCCGTAAGCGGAGCGAGTCTGACACCTACTTCTACCTGCGTCAGGGACTGGCCGATCGTCTGGAGGAAGCGGAGGCGCTACTGCCCAGCGGTATGCGATTCCTCATCGTCGAAGGGTATCGATCACTAGCACTCCAGCGTCGTTATTTCGATGAGTACGCGAGCAGACTCCGCACCGAGAATCCCGACTGGGACGAACAGCTGGTCCGGTCGGCGACCAGCCGCTTCGTGTCACCGCCAGAGGTCGCGCCACACTGCATGGGAGCAGCTGTGGATCTGACGTTGGCCGACGATGACGGCAACGAGTTCGACCTCGGCACAATGATGAACGCTACCCCGGAGGAAAGCACCGGCGCCTGTTACACCCACGCTCCGAACATCAGCAACCAAGCGCGAGAGCTTCGCAGCATCCTCGGGAAGGCACTGAACGCCGTGGAGTTGGTGAATTATCCGACCGAATGATGGCACTGGTCCTACGGTGACAGCTACTGGGCGTTTATGACCGACGCGGCACACACTATTTATGGGCCAGTCTGACGAGATCGCGGTCGGGCGAACTGATCTTCCTCACCGGGTTCGGCTGAGGAGCGGCCAGGGTGCGGCGAGGGGTGGCCGGTCCCCAAGATCGTCAGCGCATTGGCTGCTGGCCGACCCCCTATCGATCACCGATACCGGCGGTTGGACTTGAAGTCGGCGACGCGATCGCATCAGCCAGACCAGTATGCGCTCCACCACCCAACGGCGCGGGGCCACGATGAACCCGATGGCACACCGCGGCCGCAAGAGCGCAGGCAGGCTGGCCCTAGAGGATCGCGAGCCAAGATGCCATGGGCTCATGAGGGTCGATCGGCAGCCGCACGTACGGTTCGTCCTGCGGGACCGTCTCATCGGGTGGCGGCTGGTCGGCCTGCTCGCGATCATCGTCGGTGAAGGGCGTCGTCATGCGAACTCTCCGGTGGCGACTTCAGAACATGGCGATGAGCTTGTTGTTTAACCTGCCGGGGTCTGCGGATCAGTCTTCGTCGAACGCGAGAACGGTGACGATGATGCCGTTGCCGACGCCGACCACCACTGCGTCGAAGACGTGTCGCGTCACGGGGTTCCAGGCGGGGGCGTCGGTGGTGGTCCACCAGCGGGTGTCGTGGCCGAGCAGGTAGAGCAGTGAACCGAAGACATCTTTGGCCTTGACCTCGTCGTATCGCCCGGGAGTGCGGTAGGCCAGAGTGGTCGAGACAATGCTGATCAGTCTGTGCAGGGCGCCGTCCTCGTCGGTTTCGGCGAGGCGGGCGGCAAGATCGACGGGTGATTCCAGGATGTCACCGGGCGCGTCGGGACGCCTGGGTTGAGACGAGTCGAGGCCGTCAATCAGCTGGAACACCTCGCGGGGCATTCCTTCGGCATTGCCGAGGTTGGCCCAGGCGTGCAACTCGCCATTGCTGAGCGGGCCTGTCAAGCCAGACAACAGGGCACGGATGCGGCCGAGTCGGTTGGAAACAGTGAGCCCATCGGTGTTCATGCCCTCCAGCCTGCCTTATGGCGAGTGAGCCCGAGCCAGGCACCGGCCGTTCACCTCTGGTTCTGCCCTTGACCTTGGTCGGTGAGCGATTGGTGACGTTTCACCGCATAGCGGATTGTGGCCGTTGCGTCATGGTGTGTCGCCGTGCACGGAGGCGGCCACCGTCTCATCTTCGGGTCGGATGCTGTTCCGAACAGGAGGCGGTGGCTGTGGACTCCACGATGGCACGGGGGCCGGTCGACGGTGCGCAAGTAGGCGACGGTGGGACTGGCGGAAACGGGGCTCTGGCGGTGCTGTCGAGGTTTCGGACCGAGTTCTACGACTGCTTGTCGGCTCGTTCCGACGAGCTGTTCGAGCTGGCTGACGCGGTGCTGTGCACCGATGGTCCGGTCAAGACGCTGGTCGACCTGGCGCTGGCGCCCGAGCACAGGCGCGGGCACGGTGCCTTGTACGGCGGGTTGAACCGTGGCCGGATCGAGGCCGAGCGGCTGCGGTGGGCGCTGGCGGCGCTGCCACTGCCCCGCGCCGCCGACGGCCGGATCGTGCTGGCGGTCGACATCTCGCCGTGGCTGCGGCCCGACGCCGCCACCTCGCCGGATCGCTCGTTCTGCCACACCTATGGGCGCGGCAAGGATCAGCACCACATGATCCCGGGCTGGCCGTACTCCATCGTCGCCGCGTTGGAAACCGGCCGGACTTCCTGGACCGCGCTATTGGACGCGGTCCGCCTGGAGCCTGGCGCCGACGTCGCGGCCGTCACCGTCGCCCAAATCCGCCAGATCGTCGGGCGGCTGCTGGCCACCGACCAGCGCACCGGCGGCGACCTCGACATTCTCATCGTGCTGGATGCCGGATACGACGTGCCCCGCATCGCGTTCCTGCTCGATGATCTGCCGGTCGAGGTGCTCGGACGGATGCGCAGCGATCGCGTGCTGCGCCGGGCCACCCCGCCCTGGACCTACAACTTCGAGGGCGGCCGCCCGCCCAAACACGGCACCGAGTTCGTCTTCGGCGATCCGGCCACCTGGGACGCGCCGCAGACCGAGACCACCACCGCCACCACCCGCTACGGCACCGCAGTCGCCACCGCATGGGACCGGCTGCACCCCCGGCTCACCCGCCGTGCCGCCTGGGAAGGCTTCGCCGGCGAGCTGCCCATCATCGCCGGCACCGTAACCCGCCTGCAGGTCGACCACCTGCCCGCCGGCGGCGACCCCAAGCCGGTCTGGCTGTGGTGGTCCGGCGTCGATGCCACCGACACCGACGTCGACCGGCTCTGGCAGGCGTTCCTGCGACGCTTCGACATCGAACACACCTTCCGAATGCTCAAGCAGACCCTCGGGTGGACCCGGCCCAAGCTCCGCGACCCCCAAGCCGCGGACCGCTGGACCTGGATCATCATCGCCGCCCACACCGAACTGCGTCTGGCCCGGCCACTCGCCGCCGACCTGCGCCGCCCCTGGGAACGCCCAACCCCGCCTGGCAGGCTCACCCCCGCCCGGGTGCGCAGGGGGTTTCGGAACCTGCGCGTGAAAGCCACCGGTCCGGCGCGTGCACCAAAACCCTCCCGGCCCAGCCCCGGACGGCCACTTAGCTCCCGGCATCGCCCCGCACCACGGCACCAGGTCGGCCGCGTCCTGGCCACCGGCGAAGCTCACAAACGCCCAGCTCACCACCAGAAAGGCACCAAACCCCGACGCAAGACCTGACTCCGCCACAGACAGCAACAGTCCGTTATGCCAGCAATGCCACGAACACGCAGATCAGAGGTTTAACGGCAAGATGAGTGCCTGTTCCACAACATGGACCCTCGTTAAGGGCGGTGCTATACGCCGCAAGTCCGGCGTCTTCGTGCGGCCACGGACGTGAGACGTCGTGGATTGCGCAAGCCTCAGGACCCAGACGAGGGGGAGGTCCCCGCCTGCACGAAGCGGCCCCCAGTCCCCCCGACCGGTTGGATCTCCCACCCGGCCGGAATCTGGTGCACCAGCCTGACATCCGCCACCGTCGCCGCTTCCAGGTCGACCCCACGCGAGAAGGTCGCCTTGCTGAACCCGGCGTTCCCGGTGAAAGTCGCCACGCTGAACCAGGCGTCCCCGGTGAAGGTCGCCTCGTCGAACCCGGCGGTCTCGGTGAAGGTCGCCTTGTGGAACCCGGCGGTCCTGGTGAAGGTCGCCTTGTCGAACCTGGCGGTCTCGGTGAAGGTCGCCTTGCTGAACTCGGCGGTCCTGGTGAAGGTCGCCTTGTCGAACCGAGCGTCCCCGGTGAAGGTGGCCTCGCTGAACACGGCGTCCCGGGTGAAGGTCGCCTTGCTGAACCCGGCGTTCCCGGTGAAAGTCGCCACGCTGAACCAGGCGTCCCCGGTGAAGGTCGCCTTGTCGAACCCGGCGTCCCCGGTGAAGGTCGCCTCGCTGAACACGGCGGTCCTGGTGAAGGTCGCCTCGTCGAACCGAGCGTCCCCGGTGAAGGTCGCCTCGCTGAACCAGGCGTCCCCGGTGAAGGTCGCCTGGTTGAACCGGGCGTTCCCGGTGAAGGTCGCCTTGCTGAACACGGCGTTCCCGGTGAAGGTCGCCTTGTTGAACCAGGCGTTCCCGGTGAAGATCGCCTCGCTGAACACGGCGTTCCCGGTGAAGGTCGCCTGGTTGAACCAGGCGTTCCTGGTGAAGGTCGTGCTACTGAAGTCGGCGGTGTTCAGGCGGCAGCCGGTGAGGGTGAAGTTGGTGAGGGTGGCGCCGGTCAGGTCCAGGGAGATCTCGCCCCAGTGGACGGCGGCGTCGGGTTGCAGGTGGGTGTGCAGGAGGCGTTGCGCGGTGAGGCGGACCTGGAGTTCCTCGTGCGGGTCGGGTCCTGGTAGCGGCTGTGCGGGCTCGGGTCGGCCTTGGCGGGCGGCGCGGTAGCGGGCGGCGCTGCGGCGGGCCCGCTCGCGGTGTTCCTCCTCCGGGCCGGCAGCAGCGGGCGGGGTGAACGGCATCCTCAGATACGCGCAGATGATATTGACGATGGTCTGCCGGTGCCGCTCGTTGTCGTCGGCGAGGCGCTCCAGGGTGTACAGGGCGGTCAGGCGGACCGGGGCCTTGTCCGAGCCGAGCTGCTCGGCGGCGGCGTTGTACAGCTCGGTGATCCGGCGCTCGGCCGCGTCGTGCTCGGCGGCGGCGTTCACGGCGGTCTGGTGGTTGTGCGCGCGTTCTTGCAGCCATTGGCGGCGGGCGTTGATGAGCAGCGCGAACGCGCCACCCGCGCCGAGCCCGACCGTCAGCCCGGTCCGGATCGCCTCGATCCGCAGCTTGGCGTCCCCACCGGCCTCGGCCAGCAGCCACCAGACCGCCAGCCCCATCAGCGCCACCGCCACGGCCGCGCTCAGCGTGTAGGCCCACCACGGCAGCACCCGCACCGCCGGACGCGGCACCTCCCCAACCCGGTCCACGGTGCCGCGCATGGGGCCGCGTCCGCTCTGCCCGCCCGCACCGTTGGACGCCGCGCTCGCCGTTTTCTCACCCACGAGCCGACCGTAGGGACCACGCCTTGACGCCGTCTTGGGCAACGGCGATCTGCCCACAACCGGACGCCCGCGCCTTGCGCAGACGACGCCGCCCCGCGGCGTACTTCACCGTTAACGACAGCCCAACATCGCTGGTGGAGTGATGTGCCTGGGCGGGGCATGGTGAGACCGGTCTCGAGGGTCGCGCAGCTCAAGCTCAGCGACAAACGGACCGACGGTCTCGACCTCTTCTTCCTGGAGGAGGTCGTGCAGTTCGACGAAGTTGTCAAGCTGTCCCAGCTCAAGCCTCCGCAGTTCAAAACCCCTGAGCTCACCAGCCTCCACGAGCCGCCGCAGTACACCGAAGAGGTCATCGCAGGCGAGACTGCGGTGCCCTGGTTCTTCGTGAGGAACGATGGCGGAAAGGCTGATGAATGGCGTGCCATGAACTCGCCCTACTACATCATGCGGGATGGCGGTGGGGGTGTAGGTGATCTGGTCTTGGACGGGCCGCCAGTCCAGCAGCGTGGTCCCGGTGATACGGGCGGCGAACAGCCGCGGCCCGACAGCGGTGACGCGGACGCTGGTTCCGTGCACGATCGGCTGGAACGTCGAGGCGGCCGCCAGCTCGGCGGGCAGGCCGTCGGTGTCGGCGGTGGTCGCGACGACCATCGTGTCGGGGTCGGCGCTGGCGGCGTGGAAGGCCTTGTAGAGGATGGCGCGTCCGGCCGCCCAGGCGGGGACGGGCGCGCCGCTGGTGGTGATGAGGGTGTCAGGGACGGGCAGCCCGCAGCGGTGCGCGGTGACCAGTTGCCCCGGTTTGTCATTGGCGAGGCTGATGGCGGCGGGGTGGTTGATCCAGCGGGCGGGCAGCGTCCGCAGGATCCCCCGCAGCGCCAGCAGGTCCTCGCGGGCGGCCCAGGCGCGCGGCCGGGTCGCCGATGTCCGGATGCCCGGCGGGCAGGCCGGGCCAGCGCCACAGCACCGAGACGACCTCGTCCAGGCGCACGGCGCGGTGCTCGTCACCGACCAGGCCGCGCCACCGGTCGCCGTCCAAACGGGCGTCGAGGTGGATGGGTCCGGCGCCGGGGTCCAGGCGGACGACGGACGCGTCGCGTCGCTGGAGTTCGTGGACGATGAGGTCGACGGTCTGGTCGTCGGTGTCGGTGAGGATGAGCACCGTGCCGCGGTTCATCAGGCGCCCCGGGTTCAGCCGTTGTTGTCGGTCTTGTTGTCGCGGTCGGTGGTGCCCCAGGTGACCGACCGGGCCGCCAGCAGGTCGGGCCGCTCGGCCAGCGGACGTCCACCGGCCAGGGTCTGCTGCCGGTGCGGGCAGTAGGCCAGGTCCGGCGCCAGGGTGATGTGGGCAGGCAACCGTTGGGCGCAGCGCAGCCCGTAGGGCGACAGCGCCGGGCCGGCAGCAGGAGCGGCGGCAGCGGGTGCGGGGGCGGTGGGAGTGGGGGTTTGGGTGGAGAGCATGTCGGATTCCTTCCTGCAAGGGAGGGCGCCGTCGGCGCCGCTGCCCTCAACCGGACTACGCCGCCGCCGGATCGGGCGGGTGCCGTGCAGACGTTGAAGGGGATTGCAGGATCTGCACAGGGATCTGGGCACCACCCAGTAGATCTCGTAGCGTGGTGTGAGCTGAACTCTCGGTGACGGCCGTGGGGGCGCAGGTGAAGGGCGATCCGTTCTGGGGAGGCGCCGTGGTGACGGCGCTGGTGGGCGCCGGGGAGCTGGGCCAGGTGATCCGGCTCGCGCGTGAACGGCTTGGATGGCGGCAGTGCGACCTGGGGGCGGCCGCGAATTACTCGGCCGCGACCATCTCCCGCCTGGAAGCGGGCCGCTACGCCTCCCTGGACCTGGCGAAGGCTCAGCGGTCGCCGAGATCGTCGGAATACCGCGCGATGTACTCGCCGCGTTACTGGGCGTCGGCGCACGGCCGGAGGTTACGGTGGTCACCACAGGGGCCACCGATACCCGGGAGGATCCGATGCGACGACGCTCGCTTCTCGCCGCCGGCCTGGCCGCCGTGCCGGTGGCGGCGCTGGCGCGGCTGGATGACGCGCTCGCGCTCACCCTCGGACGCGGCCGGGCCCCTCACACGCGGGCAACTCGCCGCGCAGCTCCAGCACCGGTGGCGACTATATGACGCCGGGCGTCTCCGCGACCTGGTCGAGGACCTGCCGGGGCTGCTCGCCAACGCCCATCAGGCCGCCGCCGACAGCGCCGACGAACCGGCGACCTGGGCGCTGCTGGCGGGCGTGTACGACCTGGCGACCGAAGTGCTCCACAAGGTCGGCGCCGCGCAGGCCCGCGTCACCGCCGACCGGGCGATGACGTATGCGGCGCGCTCAGAAGACCCGCTCGCGCAGGCGACCGCCGCACGCTCGCTGGGCATCGTGCTCCGCCACGAAGGCCGCGAAACGGTCGCGCAGCGCCTCACCACCCGAGCCGCCGACCGGCTGGAACAGACTGGACTCAACGACCCGGCGCAGGCCTCGGCCTACGCCTCGACGCTCTGCACGACCGCCTACAACTCGGCGATGGCGGGCCGCCGCGAGGACGCGCTGGCGATGATGGCCCAGGCGCGCGAGGTGGCGGTCAGGCTGCCGGAGCAGATGCCCGCGCTGCCGCCCACCGTTCACCGGCTCCAGGCCACTCCCGCGCAGGTCGCGCTGTACGACGTGGGCGTGCGGTGGGGACGGGGCGACGCCGGCGCGGCACTGGCCGCCGGACGAGGACTACGCGCCGAGCAGTTCCCCACCGCCGAGCGGCGCGCACGCCTGCACACTGACTTGGCCCGCGCACACGTCCTCCGGCAAGAGCCCGAACCCGCGATCGCCCGGCTGCTGGCGGCCTACCAGCACGCACCCGGCGAGGTCCGGGACCGCACCTCCATCCGCGGCGTCGCCGTGGAGCTGGTCCGGCGGCACCGGCGGACGCCTGGAGCGCGGAAGCTCGCCGCCTTGCTGTAAACACGCTCCCGCGGCGACCATTCCCCTGTTCCACCGGCTGGGTGAGCAGCGCAAAACATCGTGAACCGGAGTCCCCCTGGCACCCCTACGGGCGACGTGGGGCGCAGGGCGCGCCAGCACACCCCAGCAGGAGGAGACCACGTCCCTGCTCGACCCCCAGCCTCTCGTGTGCACCTTGGAGCCGAGCAGGGTCGCCGAGTACGCTGCCGCGCGGCTACTGGGTTATAGGCAGAACCAGCCGTTTTGGACGTAGCCATGGGCGTTGACGTCGCCGTAGGCGAATCCGTAGACCCACTCGCTGCCGAACTCGGCATCGACGCCCTGAACGGTGAACGTCTGGGGCTTGCCGAGATAGCCGAACGCGGCTCCGCCTCGGGTGTGGCGCACCTCCAGACTGTCAGCGCAGACCGTGAGGCGACGTTGATAGTAGGCGTCTTCAGCAGTGGCCCATCGATAGGGACCACCGGCTTGCGTAACCGGCGCCGCGTACGCGGCGCCATTGGCCGCCGGTTGAGCGGCGGCCGGTTGGCGGGCTTGTGCCGCCGTCGCGGGCACTAACGAGGCGGCCAGCACGGCTGCGATGACCATCGCTCGTATCCGCATGAGGCGTCTCCTTGGTCGGGTTGGCCGCCCAGGACGGGACCCTGATCGATCCACGCCTCCGCGCAGCACTGAGGTTGCTCAGCAGCCACGACGAAACACGCAGTGACCACAGGGGTCAATGGTCTCCGCAGGAGCAAAGCCATGCCCACGACGCAACGTTTACCGGCCTGCGGACGGGCGTTCGACGCTACGACCTGCCGTAAGCGAGGCCGCCGAGCTGCGCACTGAGCTGGACCACCTCCACGCTGGTACCTCCACCGACCCGGCCCAGATCGCCGGGTGGCTGTGGGCCGCAAGATCCTCACCCTGCCCTTCCACCAGCACCTGACCCCGCCCCGGTCGAGCGCGTCGCCTCTCTCCTGGCCCCGGCCGTCACCGGCTAGCCCCGGGGCCCGCCCACGGCGCCCCCGGTGCGCGAGACGGCGCTGACCCGGTCCTAGCGGCCGGTCACGGGGCGGCGTGGGCGGCGGCCAAGGCCACCGCCGCCAGCCGATCGGCCGCGTCCGGGACGCCGTGGCTGCGAGCGCGCACAGCCATCACGGCGCGGCGTCCCGGATCAGCCAGCAGCGGCATGACCGCCTCGTGTAGGTCCGCGCATCGCGGCGCCGCCCGCTCGGAGCGCCGCGGGCATCCCCGCACAACGACGAGTCCCACACCTAGAGCCCTTCCTGGCCTCAGCCGTACCGAGATGAGGCAGGACCGCCGCGACCATCCCCTAGCCACCAAAAGCCCTCCCCACGGGTGGCAGGAGCGGACGGAAGCCATACCCAGCACCCCCCTGCGGCGCCTTGGCCCTACGAAGGCCCGAGCAACAACGTCTTAAGGCTGGGGAAGGCGACGGGAACTGGACGCGGTGAAAAAAGTCGGGGCCAGCCTTCTCATCGATCTTGGTTCTGCTGGCAGTACTACGACCTGGGGCACGGATTTTGCAACTACGCCTTCTTCGAGCAGTGCCCCCACCGGATGGCATGCGCAAAGTGCGATTTCTACACCCCAAAGGACTCCTCGAAGGAACTGCTCCTGGAGGCCAAGACAATCTGCAGCGCATGCTTGCGGCCGTTCCCCTCACCGACGACGAACGCGCAGCCGTTGACGACAGCCAGAACGCCCTGGACAAACTCCTCGACCAGCTCTCCGATATCCCGACCCCGGCCGGGCCCACGACCGCGGCAGATCGGCGTCCCATCGACCGTAACGCTCCTGCCCATCGTCGACGTCCACCAAGGTGCTAGCGGTCACTGAGTTCTGGCTCTGTCTCACTCCATGGGGCGTGATTGTTGAAGGTGACGTCGGGCACTGGTGAGTTGGTAGCGATCTCGTAACTCGTTGCGCATAGAAACGGCCGTTCTGTCATGGTCTGGATCCTCAAGATCTGATCATGAAGAACGGCCGTAGGGGTGTCATTGTGCTGCCCGAGGTCGGCGCCATGGAAGTCCGCATGTTGCACCTGTTGTTCCCGCACCTGGCGGGGCTGGTTCTGGACCTGGTGACGGACCTGGGGGATCGGGTGGGGTCACGGCCCGGACCGGTTCGGGGATGGTGGCTTGTCGTGGTTGCGGGACCTCGTCGGCTCGGGTGCACGACCGGTATCGGCGGCGTCTGCAGGACGTGTCCTGTGGCGGTCGGCCGGTCCAGGTCGAACCGGAGGTGCGCCGGTTCATCTGCGGTAACACCGCATGCGGGGTGGTGACGTTCGCCGAGCAGGTCGAAGGGGTGGCCCAGTGGCGGCAGCGCCGAACGCCGGGGCTGAGGGCCGTCTTGGAGCGGGTCGCGCTGGCGTTGGCCGGACGGGCGGGAGCCCGATTGGCGACGGCTCTGGGGGCGGCGGTGTCGCGGTGCGCACTGCTCAGGCTGATACGTGCCCTGCCCAACCCCGAGGTCGGCCAGGTCACCGTCCTGGGAGTGGACGAATTCACCAAGCGCAAGGGACAGAACTACGCCACATCCTGGTCGACATGGACACCCACCGGCCCGTCGACCTGCTGGATGGCAGGGGGCCCAGGTACTGGCCGACTGGCTTGCCGTCCATCCGGGGGTGGGCACCGTGTGCCGTGACCGCGCGGGCGGGTATGCCGAAGGCGCCCGCCTGGGAGCACCGGATGCCCGCCAATGCGCCGATCGCTGGCACCTGCGGGCCGCCGCGCGGTTTCAGGTCTCGCCGACCACCGCCAAGCGGTGGGCAGACCGGTACCGCAGGCCGGAGCTCCCCCGCGTCCGAGTGAGGCAGCCGCCAGGAACTGGCTCGGCTATCCTGCCCGGGCGGAACCGGGAAACGGGGAAGCTCCGTCTGACCTGGGTTCGCTGGAAGTGCGCGTTACCGGCGCAGTCTAATCGAATTGACCGGAGTCAAATCTACCCAGCGGTAGAAGCCAGCGGCAGGACCTGGGAAGCAGTTGGTGCCGTTGGAGTTGTAGCACAGATCGACGTGTGCGTCCCCGGTCTGGTTGTTGTCCACGATCCACCAGCCGTATTTCCCGCTCAGCTTGTAGGTTCCGTAATGGAAGTACTTGTTCGCGATGACGAATTTGTCGTTTATCAGGCACACATCACCGGAAGGGCAGTCGAATCCGTCGCCGGCCGTGGTTACACGCCCATGGTCTGGTTGGGTGTGGGAGGGCACGGCGTGAGCGGACGTGGCATAGCCGACGGGCAGGGCCGTTGCGGCGGCTACGGTGGCGGTGGTTGCGAGGACGGTGCGTAACTTGCGCATTCTTGCCTCCTGTGAGATCGCTGTCCAGCGCTGGTGTTGAATGATTGCCTTCAGGCATCTTTCAACGAATCCAGCGGTGCTCGGGGCCAGGCATCAGAGCCCTCTTCTTCGTGACTCCGATGCGCCGATACATTGCAACTAAATCCGGATGGGCGCGGTGTTGTCTGCTGCGCAGATGCGCGGACGCGTTTGGGAGGGCGCACGTGCGCACTACCGCGCACGTGCGCACTTGTACGAACCAGCTGTGCCGGGTGAGTCTGAAGGCGTGACTCGTGGCCAGGGCTTGAAACGTCAACTTCCCTATCCCTATGACCAGGACCTGTCGGGAGTACTGCGGCAGTTGAACCGGCGTACACCGGCCAGTAGGGGCAGGCTGGCCAATGATCCGGTCACTGCGGCCTACCTGGCGGCCGGCATGCGGTTGATCGAAACCCATCTGGGGCCGCAAGCCGTCCGGACGCCAGTGGACCCCGATGATGAGAACTCGATCGAGCGGCCCCTACTCAGCTTCCTGTCACAGCGCTCCGTGGCCGCCGAGGTCGGCAACAATCCGGCCCCCTTCCCTCAGCGGGGGAGCGTGTCGACGCTGCGATCCGCCTGGAGCCACCACTCGGACTACGTCGCCGACCTGCTGCGATTCGGCCTGTGGGCCTACCATCCCAACCACTGCGACGCCACAGAAGCAGCCGACATCCTCGCCCAGATCCTCGACGGACCGCACTTTGTCGAGGCCATCCACCGGATGGGGTTCTGGAATGTACTGACCCTGGTCGACCGTCCCCGGTTCCGCCTAGAACTGATCGCCACCGCTGCGGCCGAGGGCGATGAGGTGATCCAAAAGGCGATGACCGAGACCTACCAGGAGATCCTGGAGCCGTGGAAGGACATCTGCGCCGAACTGTTATCGGCCCGGGGAACCCAGTTACGCGCCGGGATCACGATCGAGACCTTCGTCGACCTGATCACGGCGGTCATGGAAGGGGTCGCCCTACACGCGCTGGCCGCCCCCGACACGCCATCATCGACCGCGCCAGAGGGCGAACCTTGGCAGGAACAGCCCTCCTCGCGCTTATCCGGGGATGCGTCGAGCGAGTCGGCCAAGCCGACGGACTGACCCTGGAGCAGGCCGTCGAGGCGCTGATCTACGACCACCCCATGCAGACTGCCCCACTCCAGGGGACCTGGAGTGACCTTGCCACCATATGGCGTTACATGCCCCCCACGTCATCGTGAAGGATGTTGACAGGCCCGTGAGGAAGCGATCCACCCTTCGCCACAGCAGCGAAAAGGGCATAAAGGAGCTCGGCGGGCGCCCCTTGTCGTGACTGGTCGTTCCGTTGCGGGTGGCGTCGGATGGGTGAGGGTTGTTGTAACAGTTTGGTCGCTGTAAGTAGATAATCTGCTGGTTGGTTCTACTTTGCGGGCCACGCCCCCACTGGTCCGCTTTCCGGCGGACCACATTCCGCTCCCCGCAACCGGAGGAGCCTGGACGCCGCGCCGAGCGCGGCTCCCCGGGATCTCTTTGTGCCGCGCTGGACGACCTGGTGGCCGTGCATTGGACGGTGACGAGCGGTGGATGCTCGCGCGGGTGGTGGCGCTGATCAAGGAGCTGTTCGGCGTCGACTACACCCGGCCCGGGCGACGGGGGCGGTCAGGGCGAGCGGCAAGGCCGCACTGAGGGCGGTGAGCACGATGAGCGGCGTGGAGCGTGACGTCCGCATCGGCGGGTTCCTCCTGTGTGGTGACGATGGGGGTCGGCGGACATCGGACCTCCATCTCATCACTGTCAGTAAATATCCATAACAAATAGCGAGCTATCTCTGTGTGACGCCGACGCCGGGACGCCTCACCATGGCAGCGTGCGCAGCGCAACGGCCGGCCCGGGACGATTACCTCCCCTGGCCGCTGCCACAAGGCCCAACGCGCTGACCTGCGGCGCTTGACAGCAACCGATTCCACATAATCGGCGGCAACCTGGGCCTGCTCGGCTCCGCCGAACAGGCGCCGCGGGTGCTGGCCGGCCTCGCCCGCCTCGCCAACCCCGGCGCGCAGATCCTGGCCAACGGCCACGCCCCCGCGCCGTCGACGACCCCGACCACACCCGCTACCACCACAACAACACCGCCGCCGAGCGGCTGCCCGGACAGGTCCGGATGCGCGTGCGCTACCGGCGGTGGGCCTCCCCTGGTTCGACCGGCTCCTGCTCAGCGCCGCCGAACTCGCCGACCTGGTCGACGGCAGCCCCTGGGCGCTGGAGTCGTGCTCGGCCTGCGACCCCACCGGCTTCTACCTCGCCCACCTGACCCTGCGCGGCCCCGGCCAGGAACGCACCGCCTCGGCGATCCGGCTGGAACAGCTGGTGGAGGACCACCGCAGCGAGGTGTCGTTGCTGGACATCGTCACCAAGGTGGCGCACTGGGTGCCGTGGTGGCGGCCGTTCGGTCCGCTGTCAGGATCAGATCCCAAGCTGCGCAACCCGCGGGCCCGCTACAGCCTGGTGACCTTCACCTACGGCACCAACATGGGCCCTTACCAGATGGCCAGGCATCTGCGCGGGCAGGTGTCGGCGCATGAGATCTCGGTGCCGGGCGACAAGCACATCACCGCGGCGAACCTGGTGACCGCGTCGGGCCGGCTGGCCGATGAGTACATGCGGCTGGACGTGGCGCAGCTGTGGGGCGACGGCACCAAGGTCGGCGCCGACGGCACCCAGATGGACACCTGGGACGACAACCTCCTCGCCGAGACCAGCGTCCGATATGGGGGCTACGGCGGCATTGCATACAGGCACATCGCCGATTCCTACATCGCCTTGTTCTCAAGATTCATTCCCTGTGGGGTGTGGGAGGCGGTGCACCTGTTCGAGGGGCTGCTGGACAACGAGTCCGAACAGGTCGACCCCGAGCAGATCCATGCGGACACGCAAGGGCAGTCGCTGCCGGTCTTCGGCCTGGCCACGATGCTGGGGGTGGAGTTGCTGCCGCGCATCCGCGACTGGAAGGACCTGGTCTTCTACAAGCACAGCGCCAACGCCTCCTTCGCCCACATCGGGCCGCTGTTCGGCGACGACGACACCTTCGGCGGCGACAACACCTCGCAGGTCATCAACTGGGACCTGATCGAGGAACACTGGATCGACCTGCCGCGCGTGATGATCTCCATCCGGGAGGGGAAGATCTCCTCCTCGGTGCTGCTGCGGCGGCTGGGCAACGAGTCCCGCAAGAACCGCATCTACAAGGCGTTCCGCGAACTGGGCCGGGTGACCAGGACGATCGTGCTGCTCCGGTTCCTCTCCGAACCCGAGCTCAGAGAGTCGATCACCGCGATCACCAACCGGGTCGAGGCTTCCACGGCTTCGCCAAGTGGCTGGGGTTCGGCCACGACGGCGTACTGACCGACAACGACCCCGACCACATGGAGAAGCTGGTCAAATTCAACGAGCTGCTGGCCAACATCGTGATCTACTACAACGCCGCGGAGCTGACGGCGATCCTCAACCAGCTGCGCACCGAACGCGACGACCAGGGCAACAAGTACGTGCTCAAGCCCGAGGACATCGCCGTGCTGTCGCCGTACGCGCGGGCCCACATCCGCCGTTTCGGCGACTACACCCTGGACGACACCCCGCCTGACGGGACTGTGGAACACCACCTCGACCTCGATGACGACGACGCCGGAGAGGACACCGTGAGTGGTGTCGCGGACGCGTCCGCCGCGTGAGGCCAGTGATCACGGCCTAGTTCGCGGGTGTCAGGAGGAGGCAGGCCCGGCCTCGGTCGAAGGCCCGCCCGCACCCGCTGGGCCCAGCACACCGTCCGTCTGCACCACGCCGGCACCAAGACCTTCCACCACCCGACAGTCGGCGACCTCACCCTCGACTACGAATCCATCGACCTGCACGCCGACCCCGGCCTGAACCTGACCGTTTACGCCGCCGCCCCCGACAGCCCCTCCCATGACGCCCTGCGCCTGCTCGCGAGCTGGGCCGCCACCCTCGACGCCGCTTCCCACCTCCCGCAAGAGGACCAACCGCACCACCAGGGCCAGTAGCCCGACCTGCCGGGCAGGGCCGCGAAGACCGTCCGCGCCGGCACGAGAACTCCCTCACCGGATCGAGCGCCCGTGAGGCCGGTCCGGCCATGCGTCCAGCCGCGCAGGAAACGCAGATCAGCGGCCCGGCGGAAGCGACCTGGCCTGCTCCATCGACCATCTGAAAGGAACGTGCCCGTGCTACCGACGACCCTTATCGTCGGGTCGCTCGCGATGCTGCTCGCCCTCACCGGGTGCGCCGTCACCGGCCCGGCACCCGCGGCTTCCGGACCGGACGCTTCGGCATCCACGCCGCTGGCCTCCTCGCCCGCGACCGCCGGCATGACGGACACCCCGAACGCCACCCCGGCCCGTGCGTCTTCGGCCACCGCCTCCCTCCCGCGCCAGGTCGAAGGCAGCATCGTGCGCTTCACCGCGCGCGGCGTCTCCGTCGACGTGGTCATCGGCGCCGACAGCGCCACCACCCGGGACTTCCTCTCGATGCTCCCGCTGACCCTCACCTTGGAGGAGTTCAGCGGCCGCGAGAAGATCGGCTACCTCCCGCGCAAGCTGGATACGGCCGGCTCACCCGGATCAGACCCCGAGGACGGCGACCTCATCTACTTCGTGCCCTGGCGCACCCTCGGCTTCTACTACAACACCGCCGGCATCGGCCACTCCGACCAAGTGATCCACCTTGGCACCTACAAAGCCACCGCCGAACTGCTCGAAAAGCTTCAGGGCGGCGACGTGACCGTCACCTGGCCGGGTGAAGCCCGGTCTCGCGACCCATGCCTGGTTCCAATCAAAGAGCTGGGTCAGTTCAGATCTTCAGTGATCGTCCAGTTGCGGAGCACAAACCCCGAGGTGCACAGCCTGAAGGATCTGATTGGCGATCTCGCTCGCATGCACCGGACCACCAGCGGCGGCGACCGCGGCGTCGAGCCTGAGCAGATCCAAGCCGACCTGGCTGCGCTGGAACGTGACGGCTACGTCGTCCTGGCCGACCGGCTCAGCCGCGATGAATTCGACAGTCTTCGCGCCGAACTCATCACGCTGCTTGGCCAGACAGGACGCAACGCCTTCGAGGGCCACCGCGCCCAGCGGATCCACAGCGTGCTCAACAAGACCCGTTGTGTTCAACCCGGCGAGGATGCCCAGCTGCTGCACCCCGACGATGGCTTCTATCCGGTTCCCCGCCCCCGACCGGAGCTGTCGGTGGCCACCATTTGGGCAATCGACGACTTCACCGAGGCCAACGGCGCAACCGTTCTCATCCCCGGGAGTCATCGCTGGCCGGACGGCAGGACCCCGACCGGCGCGGACTCCCGCCTGGCCGCCGCAATGCCCGCTGGCTCTTGCGCCTGTTCGTCGGCACCCTCTGGCACGGCGGCGGCGCCAACCACAGTGCCACACCACGCCTTGCCGCCACCGCCCAGTACTGTCAGCCCTGGCTGCGGGCCCAGGAGGCGTTCACCCTCTCCACCAGCCACGACGCCGCCGGCGTGGTCAACGGCATGCACCCCGAACGCCTCATGGACCGCCGCTGACCTCCTGCTCGGACCGGGACTGGCGCCGACGACGTCGCAGTGGCCGGGGATCATCGCGCGGGTTCTCGGCGGTCAGCGGCCGCATCGCCTCGATCCAACGGAGGGACCCCGGTTCCGGTATCGGATTCCGTATCGACTCAGGTCACGACGAGCACGGCTTACGTTATATGAGCCGTGCAGCCCGTCCTCGGCCCCCAGAAGGTCTACCTCTCTGCGAGGCTACTCAGCGTCGTTCGTACGTCGTCCTCGTTGTTGAAGTAGTGGAAACCGAAACGCACGCGGTCGCCGAGCGCGGTCGCTCGCACGCCTTGTTCGCGCAGCCGCGCGGACAGGCGGTCAGCGTGGTCGGTGTGCAGCACGACGATCTGCGAGAGCGGGCCGCTCACCACGCGCCGGTAGCCGATGCCTGCCGCCTGCGCGGTGAGCTGCCCGGCGAGGTCGAGGCAGTGCCGCTCGACGCGGTCGGCGTCCAGCGAGCCGAGCAGGCGCAGCGCCGCGCAGGCGCCGAGCCAGGAGAACCAGGCGGGGAACGTGTCGCACCGGCCGGCGTCGTCGGCCAGCCGCATGGGGCCGCCGAAGTAGCCGTGCGGCGGGCTGGTGGACTTCCAGCTCGGCGCGAGCGCCGTCAGCTCGCCGAGCCGGTCCGGCCTGGTGACGAGCCAGGCCGCGCCACGCGGGCACAGCCTCCATTTGTAGCCGTGCACGGCCAGGTGATCTGGACGCACGGCCGCCGGGTCGAAGCGCAGCGCGCCCAGCGACTGCGTCAGGTTGACGAACAGTCGCGCGCCCACCCGGTCGGTCGCCTCCCGCAGGGCGGCCAGGTCGAGCCGCTGCCCTTCCCTGCTGGTCACCTCGCTGACCGCGAGGAGCACGGTGTCGTGGTCCAGCGCAGCGATCAGGTCCTCCACCCGGGTCGCGCCGTCGCGGGCCCGGACGGCAACCACGTCATGCTGTGCCAGCCACGGGAACAGGTTGCTGCGGAACTCCTCGGCCGCCACCACGACCCGGCCGCGCGGCAGGGAGCCCGCGACCGTGGCGGCGGCCTCGGCGAGCGAGCCGAGCGTCGAGATCGTGGCGGGGTCGGCCCCGACCAGCTGGGCGAACAGGGTGCGGGCCTCGCCCGCCGCCGCGTCCCATGCCGGCCAATCGAGCTCGCCGCTGGACCACGCGGACACGGCCTCGTGCAGGACATCGGTCACCGGTCGTGCGCCGGGCGGCACACCCGGCGTGTCCAGCCAGACCGTTGACCGCAGTGCGGGGAAGAGGCCGCGGAAGTCCTCCGGGCTCATCGGCGCGGCAGGGCGGCCACGCCCTCGATCTCGACGGTCAGCTCCGGGGCGGCCAGGGCCGTGACCACGGCAAGCGAATGGGCGGGCCAGTCGCCGTCGGGGTACCACTTCGCGAACGTCTCCGCCCGCGCCGCGCGGCAGCCTTGGATGTGTTCGGCGCCCGCGACCAGGGTGAACAGCTTCACCAAGTCGTGTGGCCCAGCCCCGAGCGAGTCGAGCAGCCGCTCGATGTTGGCGAAGATCTGCCGCGTCTGCGTTTCGGCGTCGGGGCCCGCGAGCGTGCCGTCCGGCAGCGCGCCGACCTGGCCGGAGATCATCACCAGCTCGTGGCCGGCCGGCACGGAGGCGAGGTGGCTGTACTGGCCGATCGGCGGGGCCAGCGTGCCGGGATTCCAGCGGCGGATCATCGGTGAGCTCCTCCTCGGAGATCGGTTCTGAGGTGTGAGCACGCTAGGCAAGTGTGACCTGGCCTTTCACGTGTCCGCATACTGAATTTCAGATAGTCGAGAAACGGGTTCATTCTGATGCGGTGCAGCGAGGCGACAGCGCACAGTGAACGGCCAAAGGGAGGTGACCGGATGCCACCGCAACCGAGTGACGCCGAGGTGTTGGCCCAGGTGGAGGCGCTGGCCGAGGACATGCTGGAGCTGCTGTCCGCGAGCGTCCGCCAGGCCGGCGAGAGCGGCTGGGAGGACCGGGGGACCGGCCTGTACGCGGAGTGGTTCGCACGCCGGGGCTGGCCGGTTGTCCGGCAGCCGATCGTAGCGACCGGGCTGGCGGACGGCGAACCGCGGGCCGAGTGGAGGGAGAACCTCATCGCCTGGTTCCGCGGACGCCGCGGGCGGCCCTGCATGGTCGTCAACGGCCACCTCGACGTTGTGCCCGCGGGTGATGAGCAGGCGTGGACGCATCCGCCGTACGCCGGGGTTCGTGCCGGCGGCCGGGTGTACGGACGGGGCTCGGTGGACATGAAGGGCGGCATCGCAGCCGGCCTGTACGCGCTTGCCGCGTTGGAGGACCTCGGCGTCGAGCCGGACATCGACGTGGCCGTCGAGCTTGTCGTCGCCGAGGAGACGACCGGCGTGGGCACCCGGGCGGCGGCCTTGGAGGTCCCGGATCCGGTCGCAGCCCTGATCCTGGAACCGACCGGCGGCGCGATCGTGCCGATCAGCACGAGCCTGCAGTTCTTCACCGTGGACGTCACCGGGCGCTCTGCGCACACCTCGGCGCCGTGGCGCGGGGTGGACGCCTTCGAACGGCTGATCTGGGTGCGTGAGGCCCTGGTCGAGCTCGGCCGCAAGCGGGGTGAGGGTTACCGGCATCCGCTGTTCGCGGACGTGCCGACCGCGATCCCCTTCGCCATCGGCACCGCGAGTGCGGGGAACTGGCGGGCGGCGGTCCCCGATCATGCCACGATGTCCGGCCGGATCGGGGTCGCGCCGGGCGAGTCGGTGGAGGCGGTGCGCGGCGAGTTCCAGCGCGTCCTCGACCAGGTGGCCGCCACCGACGACTGGCTGCGTGCGCACCCGCCGATCGTGCGCTGGGACGGCGAGGGCAGGACCGGGTGGGAGACGCCCGTCGAGCACGAGTTGATCGTTGCGCTCCGCAACGCGCAGCGCACGTGCATGGGCGCCGAGCGGCTGACCGGGTTCACCGCCGGCTCCGACGCCGCCTTCTTCGGCGCGGCCGGGGTGCCGACGGCCGTGTTCGGGCCCGGCGAGGTGGTCAGGGCGCACAGCCCGGACGAGTTCGTCGAGGAGGACGCGGTGGTGCAGGCCGCGGGAGTGCTCGCCCTCGCCCTGCGAGATCTGACCGGGCGAGACCTGACCGGGCGAGACCTGCCGGGGAGGCGGGCATGAGCGAGAAGACCGTCCTGCACACGCTGGAGCGCGGCCTGCAGGTCCTGGAGGCCGTGGCCGTCGCCGACGGCGCTGCCACCGCGAAGGTACTCAGCCGCCAGCTCGGCATCAAACTCGGCACCTGCTACCACCTGCTGCGCACCCTGCTGGCCAGCGGTTACGTGGTGCGCCTGCCCGGCGGCCGCTACGACGTCGGCCACCGCGCGGCGTCGCTGAACAGGCACCTCCAGCGCAGGTCGGGCCCGTCACCGGAGCTAACGGTGATCCTGACCCGGTTGCACAACAGGACACACGAGACGTCCTACATCTCCGGCTGGTACCACGGGACGCTGACGCTGCAGCACTACATCTCCGGGCTGCACACGGTCAGCGTCGGCAATCTCGACGTGGGCTACACCGGCCACATGCACGCCCGCGCCTCCTGCAAGGCGGTGCTCGCCTTCCTGCCGGAGGAGCAGGTGGCGGCGATGTTCAAGGGAGTGGAGCTCGCGGCGGTCACCCCGCACACGATCGTCGACTACGACCACCTCACCGTCGAGCTGGCCCGGGCGCGCAGGCAGGGCTACGCAGTGGACCGCGAGGAGTTCAGCGAGGGCGTGTGCTGCGTGTCCGCGCCTTTCTTCGACGAGACGGGCTCGCCGACGGGCGCGTTCACGGTGTCCGTCCCAACTGCCCGGTTCCACGTGCGGCAGGTCACGCTGACCATGGCGGTCCGCGAGGCGGCCTCGATGGCGACCGGTTTCCTGCGCGCCGGGCACCTGGCCGTGCTTCCCGCCGAGCGGGGCAAGTCGCCCGGCCACCGGGACGCGTCATGACGTCCCGATAGCAAGCCGGCGACCAGGGATCTCGTACCGAGACAGAGGAGAGTGGGTACCCCCATGCCTGAAACAGCCATGCTGCTCGACCATCTGGAGTCGATGCGGCGGATCAGGTTCTTCGAGGAAGAGGTCGCCCGCCTGCGGGCGCGAGGTGACGTCGTCGGATCCGTCCATCTGTGCAACGGGCAGGAGGCGATCTACACCGGTGCCTGCGCGGCGCTGGACCTGAGCCGCGATGCGGTCTTCCCCACCTATCGTGGGCACGGGTGGACGCTGGCCTGCGGCGTGCCACCGTACCCGCTGTTCGCCGAGCTGCTCGGCCGCCAGAGCGGGATCAACGGCGGCCGGGGCGGGTCGGCGTACCTGACGGCGCCTGAGTACGGCATGTACGGCGAGAATTCCATCGTCGGCGCGGGCGCCCCGATCGCCGCCGGTGCGGCGCTGGCCGCCGCCTACGACGGGTCGGGCAGGGTCGCGCTCGCCGCGTTCGGTGACGGCGCGATGAACCAGGGCGCGGTGCACGAGGCGATGAACTTCGCCGCCGTACGCCGCCTTCCGGTGATCTTCCTGGTGGAGAACAACCACTACTCGGAGCTGACGCCGATCGCCGACATGGTGCGGGTGGACCGCCTGTTCAAGCGCGCGTCCGCGTACGGCATGCCGGGGGCGCGGATCGACGGCAACGACCCCGCGGCCGTCCGCGAGGCCGTCTCCAAGGCGGCCGGGCGGGCCCGTTCCGGCGAGGGACCTGTGCTGCTGGAGGCCATGACGCAGCGACTCGTCGGGCACTACATCGGCGACGCCCAGCACTACCGCCCCGCCGGAGAGATGGAGCGGGCGCTGGCCGACGAGCCGATCATCCGGCTCTTGGCCGTCCTGCGCGCCGCGGGCGTCGACCAGGACGAACTGGACGCCGGCGCGGACCGCGTGCACGCCGAGATCGCCGAGGCCTCGAAGCGCGCGCTCGCCGACCCGCCGGCCGACCCGACCACCGTCCTGGAGCACCTGTATGCCTGAGCAGACCAAACGCCTCTCCTACGCCGAGGCCGTCAACGCCGCGCTCCGCCGCGCGCTGGAGGAACGGCCGGAGACCCTGCTGTTCGGCGAGGACGTGGCCGTACCCGGCGGCGTCTTCGGCGTGACCAAGGGGCTGCGCAAGCAGTTCGGCGACAGGGTGTTCGATACGCCGATCTCCGAGTCGGCCATTCTCGGTGGAGCCATCGGCGCCGCGATGTTCGGACGCCGGCCGATCGCCGAGATCATGTGGGCCGACTTCTCGCTGGTGGCCTTGGACCAATTGGTCAACCAGGCGGCCAACGCCCGCTACGTCTCGCGCGGCTTGCTGGGCGCGCCGATCACCGTACGCACCCAGCAGGGCAGCGCCCCGGGCGCTTGCGCGCAGCACTCGCAGAGCCTGGAAGCCTTCTTCGCCCACGTCCCCGGACTGCGCGTGTGCATGCCCGCCACCCACCAGGACGCCTACGACCTCCTGCTGTCGGCGATCTGGAGCGACGACCCGGTGATCGTCATCGAGAACCGCACGCTTTACCACGCCGGCAAGCAGGACGTGCGGCTGGGCGGGGCCGTGCCGCCCGTCGGAGGCGCCGCGGTGCGCAGGCCGGGATCGGACGTCACCGTGCTGACGTGGGGAGCCGTCCAGCAGGAGGCGCTGGCCGCGGCGGAGCGCCTGTCGGTACAGGGGATCGAGACCGAGGTCCTCGACGCCCGATGGATCCGACCGCTCGACCTGGACGCCGTGCTCGGCAGCCTCGCGCGTACCGGCCGGCTGGTCGTGGTGCACGAGGCGCACACCACCGGCGGGGTCGGCGGCGAGGTCGTCGCCGCGATCGCCGAGGCGGGGGTGCCGTTGCGGTCCGCGCCGATCCGCGTTGGCGCGCCGCCGGTACGGATCCCGGCCGCGCCGTCGCTGGCGCAGGCCGTCATCCCGGCCGCCGACGTGATCGCCGGCGCGCTGACCAGATCGGTGCATGGCACCGCCGTACCGGCCAGAAGGGAGTGAACGTGCTCGCCACGGACAGGACCGCGGTCTCCATGCCCGCGTTCGCGCCCCTCTACGGCCTCGGCAGCGAGACGGCGTCGCTGCGCTGGCTGACCGTCGAGTACCGGACCCGCCCGGACGTCCTCGCGCGAGTGCTGCCACCGCCGCTGTGCCCTACCGAGGAGCCGATCGCCGCCGTCTGGGTCGCCGAGTTCGTCAGCGCAAGCTTCCACCTGCCGGACGGCGGTGTGGAACGGCGGCCACCGTACATGCAGGCCGGGGTGTGCGTGCGCTGCCGGCGCGCGGACGAGGAGGGGGGCCTACCCGCTCACGTTCTTCATCGATGGGCTCAACCACGGCGTGCTCGGCCGCGAGCTCGCTGGCCTGCCGAAGAAGCAGGCCAGGTCGGTGCGACTGGAGCAGGACGAGACCGGCGTCTCCGGTAGCGAGCGCACTCGCCGTGGTCTCCGAGACCGGCTACGGAACCGCTTCCGGCCTCCTCGACACAGCTCGGGAGCTCTCCAGCCTGTTCGGCATCATCTGCGCCGGAACGGTCCTGATGGCGGAGGAGAGGTCGTCCCTGGCAGGAGGGGCGACCACCGGCGAGGCGTTCGTCAGCGTCTACAGAACGGCCCTCACGGTCGCGGTCATCACCATGGCGGCGGGCGCCGCGATCGGCGCGATCCTCCTGGCCCCTCGAACCGAGGATTCCCTGGGCCTGTGACCCGATCGTGGCGGCCAGTCCAGCTCCCAGAAGCGCCCTGCCGCCTGCTATCAGAACTGGCCGCGTACCACCAGGTCACAGTGGCCACTGGCAGATAACTCGCGGCTCATCGCGCGTTCCCGAGTCCCGGGCCACGAAGTCGAAGCGTCGGCAAGGAAGGCCCACCAGAGGTCATCTGTGGCCATCGGCGCTGGTGGCGGAGGTGACGTCGGGGCGGGCCGCTTGACGTAACGTCTCTTCGCGACCACGCCCAGCCCTCGCGGCGACCGCCTGACCCAGCCCATGACCTGGGGCGGCGCTCGCTGCCTTCACCGCGGCGACGCGGTTATCGGTGCGGAACAGCGCGCACGGCGCCGGATCAATCCCGGTTTGCCCGCCGTCCCTGCGACCGGAACCACTCACGGAACGTACCGCCGCCGCCACGTGACGTCTGGTGACACGTACCGTACCGACACCCCGTCCAGGCCGCAAACGGGAACACTCGACCGGCCACGCTTCCCGGTCGGTCCGCACCGCGCACAGAACTGCCGCTCGGCCAGGGTCTTACCGTGCGGCACCAGCCAGACGGTCTCCAGATCTACCTCGGCGATGGTCAGCGCCGACCACACCGCCCGAACCGTCGCCGCATCCCGCCAGCGCGGGTCAGGCCGGTGGCCATGGGCGACCGGCCTGACGAAGGCCTTAGCTGTCAGCCCGCACCCGGCGCATTGCCGTGCAAGGCGCCGTGCGCGGTGCGGCCGGTCGGGCCGGGCGCAGACGATCGGGGTTCGTGGCGCGGGTGGCGGGACGGGGCTCGCGGGCATCGGGACCTCCCGGACGGGGAGGCGGGCAGGCCTGACGATCACGATGATTCTATCGCGTGAAAGGATTGCGATCGCCGCCTACCTCGCCATCCTCCAAAGCCCCGGCACCCAGCGCGCCTACCGCTCCACCCTGCGGGCCCTGCGCGCCGAGTTCAGCCCGCCCGACGCGCCATTCACCGTCGCAGAGTTCGACACCGACGCCAGCGCCGACCGGGTGACCGACTGGTTCACCGGCCGGTGGGGCCAGCGCGCCCCAGCCACCTTCAACCGCAACCTGGACGCGCTGCGCTCAGCCGTCAGCTACTTGCAAGACCAGCACTGGCTGTCAACCGATCCGACGCGGCGGCTACGCCGACGCGGCCGCACCCCCGACCGCACCCGGGCCCTGTCGCACTCCGAGATCGACGCGCTGTTCGATCAGGACCTGGCGCTACGGGAGCGGACGCTCTACACGCTGCTGTATTCCCTGAACTTCGCTGCTTGATCGTTGCCGACTGCTGTGGGACTTTTGAGTCAGGCCGATGGCGACGGGTCGTCGATCGAGCGGACCAGGGTGGGGACCCCGAGCTCGACCACCGTGCGGCCTTCGGGGCGCCTGTTGAGTTGAGCGAGCTTCTCTTCAGCGCCGCTGAGACCGATCTTGAGCCCTTCGACTTCGCCCAGCCAGCCCTCGCGCTCGGCCTCGATGATGCGTGCGGACAGGTTGTCCCGGATCTCGAAGCCGCTCGCGCTGGGTGGGGTCGGGCCAGAGCATGGGGCAGCGGACGCAGGCGTGTTCGTGGATGCAGGGGGTGCCGAACGCTCGGCCGCAGGCACCGATGGAGACTTTGCGGCGTTCGAAGTGGCCGAGGAACTCTTGCCATTCCTCGTCGGCGGGGACGCGGTATTCCTCGCTCGGGCGGAGCTCGCGGCGGCGCGCCAGGAAGGCCTGGTGAGCCTGGATTGCCTCTTCGGGATAGATCGCCTTGTAGCCGAGAGTGACGTTGATGTCCTGGTGACCGGCGAGGATCTGGGCGATGTGCGGAGGCAGGCCGCCCATGATGGCGTCGGTGATGAACAGCCGACGGAAGTCGTGTGGGGTGTAGTGCAGCGGTCCGCCGGTGGCGGGGTCGGTCAAGCCGGTGTCGGTGAGGGCTTGGGACAGCAGGCGGCGGATGGTTTCGTCGCCGATCCGTCGGTGCTCGGTGCGGACCCCGGCGCTGGAAGTGAGGGGCCCTGCGTTTTCCGGACAGTGGCTTGATGGATGTCCTACGCGGCCTGGTGTCGGCTCAGGTACTCGGTGTGGACCTCCAGAGGGGTCCGGTACCCGATCGCCGAGTGAAGCCTACGTCGATTGTAGAAGCCTTCGATGTATTGGACGACCGCGCTGCGCGCTTTGGCGCGTGTGGCAAATACCATGCGGTGGAGCCACTCGTTCTTCAGGGAGCCGAAGAATGACTCGGCCATGGCATTATCCCAGCACACTCCCGTCCGCCCCACCGAGCGACGCATCCGATACCTGCGTAGATGGCTGCCGAACTCCTCACTGGTGTAGTTCGAACCACGGTCGGAATGGAAAATGCATCCGGGCTCGATGTCGATGTGCCCGGCCGCCGAGTCCAGCGCGGCGTTGATGAGCGAGGTCTTGAAGTGATCGGCCATCGCCCACCCGACGACCATCTTGGAGTGGCAGTCGATGACGGTCGCCAGATAAAGGAAACCCTCCCAGGTAGGGATGTGGGTGATATCGCCGAGGAGTTTGATGCCGGGCCGCTCGGCGGCGAAGTCCCGTTCGACCAGGTCGGGAAGGTCACGCGGGTCGCCGGCCAGGGTGGTGATCGGCCGCCAGGGCCTGGACTGCACCGGCTGCAGGCCCAACTCGCGCATCAACCGCCGGACCAGTCCCGGCAAGACCTGTCCACCGGAACGGGCTGGCACGACGTGGATCCGGCGGTACCCGTAGGTCTCGTGGTTGGCGTCGAACACCGCCTGGATCATCGCTTTCAGGCGCTGTCGTCGTTCCGCGGTCGCCGACACCGGCCGTCCGCGCCATTCGTAATATCCCGATCGTGACACGTGCAACCAGGCACACATGTCGATGACGGCGTGGTCGGCCTTCTCCGCGTCGATGAACTCGTACTTGGCGGTCACCGGTGATCCCTGGCGAAGAAGGCCGCGGCTTTCTTCAGGAACTCGTTCTCTTCGCGGAGTTTACGGTTCTCTCGTTCGAGTTGGAGCTCCCGCCAGCTCTTATGCCCGCCTCCGCCGGTGTCGATGGCGGCCGCGTCGCCGTGCCTCCTGCGGTAGTCCTTCACCCAGTTGCCCAGGGTGGTGTCATGGATCCGACCTCACGCGCAACGTGGGCGATGGGGCGCGGGCCGTCCAGAACCATGCGGACGATCTCGTCCTTGTGCTCCTGGGCGAAATGCCGCCTCTGTCGCACCAACGACCTTCCCTTCCGGTTCTCCCTAACTCTAGCTGGGAAGCTGTCCGGAATCTCCGGGGCACCTCACGCTCCGGCGCCGCTCCTTGTACAGACAGCGAGTGGCGACCTTGTAGAGATAAGCTTCCGGCTTATCTAGGCTGCGGATTGTCTGCCAGTAAAGGCGGGTCGCCAGGAAAGTGTCCTGCACGATATCGTCGGCGGTAGTTTCCCCACTACCAGCATTGATCAGATATCCTCGTAGGGCGCTCATGTTCCGCTCGAAGAACACGGCAAACTCCTCCGCCTCCTTCTGATCATCACCCCTCATCGGGAGAGGCGGTCGGCTCGGGGTGTGAGCTTTTCAGTTGAGGCGTGCAGGCACTCGGTAGCCGGATGACGCGGAATCGTCCTCCGACTTCGTACTCCACTAGTTCACCTCCCGGCGGCAGGAGTCTGATCACCTGCGCGGTCCCGGCGTTGCGCTCGTGCTCCAACGCGATAACCGTCCGTCCGTAGCTGCGGACCGCCAAGTACCGCCAGATCCCAGAGCAGCGTGAGATCGCGGCGATGATGGCACGACCTTGCGCCATAGATGGCTCCCCACATCGATCGGCACGTCAAGGAGTACACCGACTACAGGCGTTACGGAGCCAGATTGGTTGAGTGGAATCGCAAGATCTTCTGCTGCCCGGTCGGTGAACCGCTCAACACATCGCCCGAGCTGCTCTAGCTCGCGGTGTCCGGTTGCGGGCGTATCTAGCTGATGACCTGTGCTGATCGGCCCGGCGCGGCAATGATGGCGGCCATGACAGGCCAGCATACCGATGATGATCGCGAGGGCGCCGAGCGTGAGGGCACCGAACGCATCGCCGACGAGGTCTCCGGTCGCAGTCGGCGAGACCTGGCCAATGGTGCTGACACGGCCACGACGGCGCGCAGGGCGGGCGGCCCACTGGCCAAGTACGTCTTCGGTGTACTCACCGCTGGTCTCGCGATGGTGAGCGCGGCGGTCGCCAGCAATCAGATCCTCAACGACGATAAGTGGGCGCTGAAGTGGGTGTTGCCTGCGCTCGCCTTCACGACGTTGGGGCTGGTGGTGACGGCCGCCCCCGAGCGGGCCGTTGCAGTACCCAGGAGGGTGTCGCGGCGTGAGTACCGGCGGCGGGTGCACGCGTCGACGGAGCAGATGGAGACGGTGGGGGTGGTCACCCAGGCGGAGTATGTGCTGCGCACGCGACAGGTCTACGTCGACGTTGCCCTGCAGCCCCTGCCTGTTACCCAAGCTTCCAGCGATACCGGTGTCGGCCGGCCATCCGGAGTCGCCCCCCAGGAGGCGGGGGTGCGGGTGTCGTTGGCCTCTTTCTTGGCCCCTGCGAGAGTACTGGCAGTGCTGGGCGCGGCAGGGTCGGGCAAGACGACGCTGGCCCGCTACACCGCATTGGACCTCGCCGAGCGGGAGTGGCGGCCGTGGCGCCACAGGTTTTGGCGGCGCCGGCCGCTGCCGCTGCTGCTGTATCTACGGGACCACGCCGAGACGATCCTGACGGGGTCTCAGGAGGGCGGTCGGCGGATCGGGCTGGCAGACGCCGCAGCGGCGGCGCGGTGGCTGGACGGTGTGGTCACCGCCGGCTGGCTGGAGCGCCAGCTCGGCAGGGACCGCTGCGTGGTACTACTCGACGGCCTGGACGAGGTCGCCGACGGCGCCGACCGCAAACGCGTGGTCGACTGGGTCGAACGTCAGATCGCCCGCTACCCCGGTAACGCCTTCGTCATCACTTCTCGGCCCCACGGTTATGAGGATAACCGGCTCGCTAACGCTGAGATCCTGCGTGTGCAGCGGTTCACCACTGATCAAATCCGCGAGTTTCTGCACGCCTGGTACCGGGCCATCGAGCATCGGGCCCGCCAAGGCGACCGCACGCAGATCGACAGAGATGCCGCAGCTGCCGCCCAGGACCTGTTCGACCGTGTCAACGCTCTACCCGCGCTGTACGACCTGGCCGCCAACCCCCTGCTTCTGACCATGATCGCCAACGTGCACCGGTACGGCGGACAGTTGCCCGCCGGCCGCGCCGCCCTGTACGCCGAGATCTGCTTGGTCCTCGTGCACCGCCGCCAGGACGTCCGGGACATCATCATCGACCCGAAAGTCGACGCCTTGACCGGCCAGCAGAAGCAACTCATCGTCCAAGAACTTGCCTGGCACATGATGCGCCACAAACTTCGCGATATCTCCATCACCGAAGCCAGCCGGGCTGTACGCGCTGTACTGCGGCGCACCAACCCCGACCTGGCTCCCGAGGTTTTTCTGAACTATGTCCGCCGCGTCGGCCTACTTGCCGAGCATCGCTACGGCCACTACGGCTTTGTTCACCTCACCTTGCAAGAGCACCTCGCCGCTGAGTCAGCCCGCGAACCCCGCCACGAGGCTCGTCGCCAGCTTCTGATCACCAGCGTCAATGACCCCTGGTGGCGCGAGACCATCCTGCTGTGGGCAGCCGGTACCGACGCCACGCCCTTGGTCCAAGCGTGTCTACAGGCTCGCAGCGTCAACGCCCTCAGTCTCGCCTACGCCTTGGACGCCCAGGCCCGCGAAATCGATCCCGACCTACGCGAGCAACTCAACCAGATTCTTCCCCTTACACCCACAAACCCTGAAGAGGCCCGCCTACTGGACGGCATCGCCGCCGACCGCCTACTGCACACCACTCACAGCCTTCCCGGAGGAACCCGCCTATGCGCCACACCCGTCACCACAGATTTGTGGAACCGCTACACCGCTCACACCAACGCGCCCCCCATCGTCTCTGGGACGACCCAGGGTCCTTGGAGCGCCGACATCCAGGGCCTTCTTACGTGGCTTAACGCGCTCAATCCTGACACCCCTTACCGGTTGCCCACCCCACAAGAAGCCCACCAAGCATTCGCTCAGGGCCACCATCCCGATCTCACCGCCATCTGGGCCAGCACTCCTGGACAAACTCCCTCTCTCGTTCTGCATCCAGGACAACCACATCCCTACGTCCCCACAGCCGAAAAGACCCGTAACCTTCCCGACCTGATCGCCGCCTGCATCTGGCCTCTCATCCACCTCGTCCACCGCGCATCCCCCCACCCGCTGAGCCGCTTGCTCCGTTACGGACGCCCCCGCAACCTCTCCGACCCCATTGACCAAGTGATTCACGTCCTCGACCTCCTCCTCGCCCTCAACCGTGCCCTCGACACAGCCCGCAACTTCGACCACACCCTCGCCCTCGACCCCGACCGTGACCTCAACCAGGTGCTCGATCGCGACCGTGCTCTCAACCTCGCCCTCGACCTCGCCCGCGATCTCGACCGCAACCTGGCCCGCGCCCTCAAACTCGCCAGCGACCTCGATCTCGATCTCGCCCTCTCCCCCGCTCGTGCCCTCGACCTCGCCCGCGCCTTCGCCCGCGACCTCGCTCGCGCCCTCCACAATGCTCACGACCTTGCCCGTGACCTTGCCCGCGCCCGCGGCCTAGCCCTCGACCGCGCCTACGACCTCGCGCGTGCACCTGCGCTCGACAGCGCCCGTGATCTCGAGCGCGTTCTTGGCCACGCCCGCGACCTCGCACGCGATCTCGACCCCGATCTCGGCCTCGAAATTGACCGCAACATCGGGCTCGACGTCGTCCTCGACATCGCCCTCGAAGTCGACCGTGCCGTCGACCGCGACCTCGACGATGACTTCGACCTTGCCCTCGATCACGATCTCGCTGTCGACCTCGCCCTCGACCTCGCTCGCGACCTCGCCCTCGCCCTTGCCCTCGACCGCGACCTTGACCGCGACCTCGCACGCGACCTCGCCCTTGACCGCGACCTCGCCCTCGGCCTCGACCGCGGCCTCGACCGCGACCTCGCTGTCGCCCGGATGGTCGGTACGGTCCTTGATGACGTGGATCTGCCGACACAATTCTCGCTCGCACGAAGTTGTGTCGATCTAGTCGGTCACTACTTCGCCAATGTCGACCGTCGAACCCCCCGGCCAGGTAGGACCCGTCAACCAGCCTTGGGAGCCGGCTTTCGCCTCTTCCTCACTCACGAACTGGACAAGACGGGGAGTTTTCGCTCGCCGGCCGATGACCCGACTGCCGTACTCCAACGTTTGATCAATGTTCAGAATAGCAATCCGGCACCGCTAGCGCCGGAAGTTGATCGGATGCTGAAAGGTGCATTGCGCCTACTCGACCCTCTGGTAGAGCGGAGTCGCCCGATCAGGCCGACTGACCTGGTATTTGCCTCAATGCTTGTGATGGCGGCGATCTCACGACTGCAAGAGAAGAAGCGGGTACACGTAGAACTGATACGAGAGCTAACCAGCACCCTCGCTACCCTGATCGCTCTCATCTCCACCACACCTACTGGCGTCGCCGTGGTTCTGGCGCGAGCATGAGCACGTTTTCAGAGCCCGTCAGGGACTTCACAGAAAATCACGGCCTGCCGTCTTTGCTCGATGGCTTCGAAGTTTAATGCAGCACTCACCGGAAGTCATCGGTGTCCCCAGTCGATATCTCCCGGACCTTCCTGCCACCGTCGTACCGAATCGTTAAGCGCACGATGTAAGCCAGCTGGCCGTCTTCTGCCTGTGCCATCGCGAAGGGCGCCGTGTCGCGGTGCGGCTCGGGTTCCAGGCGGAGGATGAACCTGTCAGCTGCTCCCGGTTGCAGCTCGTGTGCTGGGCCGAGGCCCTCGGGATCGCGGGGAAAGATCGGCTCATCACGGCAGAGCCGCGAGGCACGCCTCACCGCATTTCCGGCCCGCCGTGACCCCACATGCCCGCACCGGCCAACGGTTCGAACCGAGAACGACTCACTCATCCCCATGCCGGCACACGTTGCCGCCTAGGGCCTGTTTCTTGGATCAGGTGCGCAGCCAGATGAGCAGGATGGCAACGCTGACGGTGCCGGTGAAGATGTAGGCACGTTTGTCAAAACGGGTGGCCGCGGCCCGGAACTGTTTGATGCGGTTGATGGCTCGCTCGACGGTGTTGCGGTGCTTGTAGCGCTCGGAGTCGAAGCGGGGCGGGCGCCCGCCCCGGCGGCCGCGGTTGCGGCGGTATCGCCGCTGGTCGGCCGGTTCGGGAATGGTGTGTGCGATCCCGCGCCGCCGCAGGTGAGCACGGTTGGCACGCGAGGAGTAGGCCTTGTCCGCCAACACGTGATCGGGACGGCGGCGCGGGCGGCCCGGCCCCATCCTTGCGACATTGATGGCGTCCAGGACGGCGATGAACTGCGGACAGTCGCCCCACTGACCAGGAGTGATGAGAAAGGACAGGACCCGGCAGCGCCCATCGGCGGCCAGATGGATCTTGGTGGACAACCCGCCCCGCGAGCGTCCTAGGTCCTGTCCGGTGGATCTGGGTGTTTGGCTGAGGCTGATCTGTGTCCTGGGTTGTGATGGTGGACATGGTGCGTCGTCATGAGCTCACCGATGCCGCCTGGGCGCGGATCGAGCCGTTGTTG
>NZ_WOFH01000016.1 GCF_009733595.1 Actinomadura litoris
CACGACGGCGGGGCCCAACATCCGTGTAGGGCTTTTTCGCGACACATCGCGTTTGAGATGATGGCGGGGTGAACCTTCCCGAGCAGCCCTCCGACCCCACCTCCCCCGCGCGGATGCGCGCCTCGGACGCCGACCGCGACCAGGTCGCCGACCGGCTGCGCGAGGCCCTGGCGGAGGGCCGCATCACGCCGGAGGAGCACGCCGAGCGCATCGACGCCGTCTACGCCGCCAAGACCTACGCCGACCTGGAGCCGGTGCTGAGCGACCTGCCGTCCGCCGAGGTGCCCCGGGTGGACCTGCGCAAGCCGGATCCGCTCCCGCCGCCCCTGCCGCAGTCGTCCACGCTCGCGGCGGTGTTCTCCGGCGTGGAGCGCAAGGGCCGCTGGCTGGTCGAGGAGAACACCACGGTCGCGTGCGTGTTCGGCGGCGCCGACCTGGACTTCCGCCAGGCCGTGCTGAGCCGCCGCGAGGTGACGCTCACCATCACCTGCCTGTTCGGCGGCGTGAACATCACCGTCCCGCCGGGCGTGCGGGTGCTGCCGTCCCTGACGGCGGTCTTCGGCGGGACCGACTGCGCCGAGGACGACACCCTCGACCCGGACGCCCCCGTCATCCGCCTGGCCGGCTTCGTCGCCTTCGGCGGCGTCTCGGTCGAGCGCCGCGAGGTGGGCGAGACGAACGGCCGCCGCCGCCGGCACGAGGAGCACCACCAGCGCCACCTCGACCGCCACGCCGAACACCTCCGGCACCGCGAACACCGCCGCGAGCTGCGCGACGAGCGCCGCGACCGCCTACGCGAACTCCGCGCCGAACGCCACCGCCGAACCTGATCCCACCAAGCGCTGAAGCCCGAACGCGCCAGGGCCGTCCCACAGCTCCAAGGAAACACGCAAGGCTTTGCCCCAGTCCGCGCGACGACCCCACCCCTCACGCGGGCGCGTAGCTGACCGGTGGGGGCGAAGCCGGAGGCGAGCCCCCACCGGGAAGATCGCGAAGCGATGCCGCGCCCGCCCAAGGCGCGGTCAAGGGGGCGAGCCGCCAGGCGAGCCCCCTTGGGCCGGGGCTTCATTAACACAGCCGCCAGGCGAGCCCCCTTGGGCCGGGCCTTAAATGGACACAGCGCGATCGGGCTGGCAGACGAGGCAGGGGGTGCAGCCTCGGGCCTTGGCCTCGGCGCGGGAGAGCGACTCCAGGTCGTCGGCGTCGTCGCCGATGTCCTCGATGAGCGCGCAGTCGGTGCGGTGGTAGCGCTTGGTGCCGCTGAGGATGCGCACCTGCGAGCCGTCACCGTCGGACGCGTCGCCGGATTCGTCGGAGGCGTCGTCGGGGGCGTCGGTGGACGCGCCGCCGGGCGTGTCGGCGGCCTCGCCGGCGGGCGGCTCGTCGGCGTCCGCCGTGGCGGGCTCGGGCTCGTCCACCGGGACGGGGTCCGCGGCGTGCCGGGGTGCGTGCTCGTCGTCGGCGTCACGGGGGCGGGGCGCCGCGGGCTCGGGCGCCTCCGGCTCGGGCGTGTCCGGCTCGGGCTCGGGCTCGGCCCGGTCCTCCGGCTCGGCCTCGGGGGGCTCGGTGACCGTGGGGAGGTCGGTCACCGTCGCCTGCTCGGAGGGCCTGCCGTCCGGCTTCGGGTCGATGGACCAGGCGGCCTTCGCCGGGGCGGGCGCGGCGGGCGCGGCGGGCTCGGTGCGCGGGATCTCGGCCGTCTGGTCGAGGCCCGGCGACGGGGCCGGCGCGGCGAAGGGTGAAGGGGAGGGCGCCGGCGCCGGGGCGGGCTTGGCGAGACCGGACAGGCCGTTGTCGGCGTGGGACGCCGCGGGGAGGCCGCCGGCGGGCTTGGTGAGGTCGGGCCGGGTGAGGTCGGACCTGCGAGGCTCCGCCCGGGGCGCGCCGTCCTTGGGCGCGGTGACCGACACCGCGGCGCGCGCCGCCAGTGCGGTGTCGGGCATGCAGGCGGTGCAGGGGCTGAACCCCTCCTCCTTGGCCTCGGCGTAGGTGAGCTCCTCGGTGTCCCGCCCGGCGAGCTGCCGGCAGGTGTCCAGGTGGTAGCGCTTGCGGCCGCGCACGACGAACACCACGGCGTCCTCGGGGACGTCGACCGGTGGGCCGGGGATCTCCGGCGCGTCGTCGGCCGGCTCCGCCGGGGGCATGGCGGCCGGTACCGGGGGCTTGGCCGCGGCCGGGACCGGGGGCGTGGCCGGGACGGCGGCGGGAGGAGCCGGACGCTTGCGCTTGGAGCCCTGCTTGCGGCTCGCGGAGGCCGGGGCCCCCGCTCCGAAGAGCTCCTTGCGCCGCAGGACCACCCCGACGATCAGGCACACGGCGGAGACCGTGCTCACGGCGATCGAGATGTAGATCACCGTAAGCGCGTCCAGGCCGAAGACCTGGGCGCTGTCTCCGTTGCCGGCGACGATGCCCGCCACGAGCAGGGCGATCGCCACCACGACGAGGACGCCACTCAGGATGATCACAGGGTCTCTCCCCCTCGTTCAAGCCGCTCGGCTCCGGGCCGCGTGGGCCCGGTGGTCGGCCCGCCGGCGCCGCTGGACGGCGGCGCTGCCGTCACGCGCGTGGCGGTCGGCACGACCCTATCGCCTGCGGCGCCCGCGTCAGCGCCTCTCGTGCGGCGGGTTGTCGCCACCGCCCGAGTGGAACGCGCCGGTCGCCGAGTGCTGGACCTGCTGGTGCTGGGCCGGCTCGGCGGGCGGCGGGAACGGGCTGGCCGTCGTGGCGCCCGCGCCGTTGCGGTTCTCGGCGTGGGGAAGGGCGCCCTGCGGGCCGGTCTGCGGACCCGCCTGGGGGGCGGTCTGCTGCGGCGGGGAGGGGACGGCGGCGAACGCGCCGGTCTCGGTGCTGCCCGCCTCCAGGTCGCGCAGCTGGCCCTCCAGGTAGACCTTCAGGCGGCTGCGGTACTCGCGTTCGAACGCGCGCAGGTGGTCGACCTCGCGTTCGAGCTCCTCGCGCTGCTGCACGAGCGAGCCCATGACCTGGCGGTGCCGCTCCTGGGCGTCGCGGTCGAGGGCCTCGGCGCGCGAGCGGGCCTCGCTGACGATCTGGTCGGCCTGGCGGCGCGCCTTGCCGAGGATCTCCTCGGCCTCGCGGCGGGCGCGGCCGAGCGTCTCGTCGGCCTCGCGCCGGGCGTCGGCGATCGCCTGGTCGGCGGTCTGCTGCGCCAGCGCGAGCACGCGCGCGGCGGTGTCCATGTTGTCCTCGCCGGTGGAGGCGGGCGCCATGCCGAGGCCGCCCATCACGGGCTCCGGCTCGGGCTGGGGCTGCGGCTCGGGGCGCGGCGGCTCGGGGATCTTCTGCACGTCCGGCTTGGGCTCCACGATGGGAGCGGCCATGGCGGGGACCTTGCCGCGCAGGCACTCGGCGAGCTTGGCCCGCAGCTCCTCGTTCTCCTGGATGAGGCGGTCGAGCTCGGCCTCGACCTCGTCGAGGAAGGCGTCCACCTCCTCCTCGTCGTACCCCGGCCTCAGCCTGGTGGTACTGAACTGCTTGTTCCGCACATCGGCGGGTGTCAGCGGCATGTTCGTCTCCTTGGCGCGCTTGGAGTCTGTCCCCAAAGGACGGTATCCGATCAGAGCCTCTGCACGAAGATGATCATGACCCAGACCACAAGGATGAGGAAGGTGAAGCTGAGGTCCAGCGCCACGTTACCCAGACGGAGCGGCGGGATGAAGCGCCTGAGGAGTTTCAGTGGCGGATCGGTGACGGTGTACACCGCCTCGGCGATCACCAGCACCACCCCGGTCGGCTTCCACTGCCGGGCGAACGACTGCAGGACTTCCAGGATCAACCTCCCGATGAGGAAAAGGAGGAAGAAGTACAGCACGTACTGCAGTACGAGTCCAACGATGTTCACGGACACTCTCGCTTGTGGCTGTCAGCTTTGGTTGAAGAACCCTCGTTCTGCCATCCGGGCCTTGTCCTCCGCCGTCACCTCCACGTTGGCGGGTGACAGGAGGAACACCTTGTTCGTAACACGCTCGATGCTCCCATGCAGGCCGAACACGAGACCAGCCGCGAAGTCGACCAGACGCTTGGCGTCGCTGTCGACCATCTCGGTCAGGTTCATGATCACCGGCGTGCCCTCCCGGAAGTGCTCCCCGATGGTCCTTGCCTCGTTGTAGGTCCTAGGGTGCAGCGTAGTGATACGCGCGAGGTCGGTGGTACCGGACTCGTAGAGTGCCACGGAGCGTCGCTCGACGGGGGACGGTGCGTGATGCTCGCGATCGCGGTCCGCGCCGTCCTCGGCTCGGGTAAGCTGACCGCCGGATTCGTCCTCGCGGCGACGGCCCTGACCGGTGTCGGTCTCCTCGTCGTAGACCTCGTACTCGTCGTAGTCGTCGTACTTGCCGTACTTGTCGTCGTCGTAGCGGTCGTCCTCCACGAGGCCGAGGTAGACCGCCATCTTGCGCATCGCGCTGGCCATACGCCCCTCCTGTGGCCGCGGCGTCCGGCACGTCCGGCCGCCGTTGGACTGATCCGACTGGGCTGTTCGACAACGTGGCACGCTTTCCGGCAGGTACCACTGGGGGGACATTACCTGACGATTGCCCGTCGGCCGCCGAGCAACGCCGTAGCGACCCGCGGGTGTGTCGCGACCCACCCGATCGCCCGCTCGGTTGACCGCCCGGCCGCCGCCGGACGGCCGGAGCGCGCCGCGCTCCCCGGAGCCCCGCTCAAGGGTGGCACCGGGGAGGCGCGGAGTCACGCGCCTTTTTCCCTGAGCCAGACGTAGCCGGCGAAACGTCCGGTGCGTCCGTTGCGGCGGTAGGAGAAGAGGTCGCGGGCCTCGATGGTGCAGCGCGGGTCGACCTGCACGCCGGTGACGCCCTCGGCGGCGAGCTGCGCGACGATCCCCGCGCGGATGTCGAGCCCGGGGGTGCCCTTGGACGTGGTGGCGTACGCGGCGGGCACGACGGCGGCGACGTCCGCGCGCATCGCCTCGGGCACCTCGTAGCAGCCGCCGCACGCGGCCGGGCCGATCGCGGCGCGGATGCGGGACGGGTCGGCGCCGCGTCCGCACATCGCCTTCACCAGCGCGGGGACGACTCCGGCGGCGGTGCCGGGGCGCCCCGCGTGCGCGGCGCCGGCGACGCCCGCGACGGGGTCGGCGAGCAGGACCGGCGCGCAGTCGGCGACGAGGACGGCGAGGGCGAGCCCGGGGACGGTGGTGAGGACCGCGTCCACCGGGTCGGGCAGCTCGGGGGCGGTCACGTGCACGACGTCGGCGCCGTGGACCTGCCGCATCCAGACGGTGCGGTCGGGGTCGATGCCGAGGGCGGCGGCGGCGCGCCGCCGGTTGGCGCGCACGGCCGCGGCGTCGTCGCCGACCGCGCCGCCGAGGTTGAGGGTGTCGTAGGGGGCTTCGCTCACGCCGCCGGCGCGGGCGGTGAACCCGGCGCCGACGCCGTCGCCCAGGGCGACGGGTGTGATCACTTCAGGAAGTCGGGGACGTCGAGGTCGTCGGGGTCCTCGAACACGACGGGACGGCGGCGCTCGCCGGTGGCGGGGCCGCCGTCGTTCTCGCCCGCGTGGACGCGGGAGGGGGACTCGGGTGCCGGGCGCGGCGGCGTGCGGGCGCCGGGCTCCCCCGCGTCGCGGTCGGCGGGCGGGACGGGCGCGGGGAGCGGCGCCGGGGGCGGCGGCACCGGCGGCTCGGCGCGGGCGGGCTCGCCGCGCGTGCCGCCAGCGGCGCGCTCGTCGCCCTGGCCCGCGGGCGGCTGCGCGCGTCCGGCCTGGTCGGCGGGCCGGGGCGGGGACGGGGCGGAGGCGTGCGGCGCGGCCGCGGCCTGCGCCACCGACTGCTGGTGCGCGGTCGGCTGCGCCGCGGCGCCGGTCTCCGAGCGTCCGACCCGGCTCGGGATCGGGTTCGGCGGGGCGGCCGGCGGCGGCGTGGGCCGAGGCGGCGGGGGCAGCCTGCGGCTCTCGGGCTCGGGGGCGGGCTTGTCCGGACGTCCCTCGTCGAAGCCCGCCGCGATCACCGTGACCCGGACCTCGTCGCCGAGGGCGTCGTCGATGACCGCGCCGAAGATGATGTTGGCGTCGGGCGCGGCGGCGTTGGACACCAGCTGCGCCGCCTCGTTGATCTCGAACAGGCCGAGGTCGGAGCCGCCGGAGATGGACAGCAGCACGCCGTGGGCGCCGTCGATGCTGGCCTCCAGCAGCGGGCTGGAGATCGCCATCTCGGCGGCCGCGACCGAGCGGTCGTCGCCGCGCGCCGAGCCGATGCCCATCAGCGCCGACCCGGCGCCGGACATCACGGACTTGACGTCGGCGAAGTCGAGGTTGATCAGGCCGGGCGTGGTGATCAGGTCGGTGATGCCCTGGACACCGGACAGCAGCACCTGGTCGGCCGCCTTGAAGGCGTCCAGCACGCTGACCTGCCGGTCGGAGATCGACAGCAGCCGGTCGTTGGGGATCACGATGAGGGTGTCGACCTCGTCGCGCAGCGTCTCGATGCCGGCCTCGGCCTGCATCGCGCGGCGCTTGCCCTCGAAGCTGAAGGGGCGGGTGACCACGCCGATCGTCAGCGCGCCGAGCGAGCGCGCGATGTTGGCCACCACGGGCGCGCCGCCGGTGCCGGTGCCGCCGCCCTCCCCCGCGGTGACGAAGACCATGTCGGCGCCCTTGAGGACCTCCTCGATCTCCTCGCGGTGGTCCTCGGCGGCCTTGCGGCCGACATCGGGGTTGGCCCCGGCGCCGAGGCCCCGGGTGAGCTCGCGGCCCACGTCGAGCTTCACGTCGGCGTCACTCATCAGCAGCGCCTGGGCGTCCGTGTTGATCGCGATGAACTCGACGCCCTTGAGTCCCTCTTCGATCATCCGGTTGACGGCGTTGACGCCGCCGCCGCCGATGCCGACGACCTTGATGACCGCGAGGTAATTCTGCGGTGCTGCCACGACGAGGGGCCTTTCCGCTCTATCCGACCGCCCTGCCCGGTCTGCCGACCGTGCCGCCGCGGTGTTCCTGACCTGTGTGCACTTCTGGCGGGGCCGGACGGTCCTGGCACGGTGCCGGGAGCCGTCGACAACCCTCACCCTCAACTTGAGGCTTACAGTTATGTCAACCTGAGGACTGATACGGACAGTAGGGCGGCCTAACCGCCAGGGTCAACTAACCTCCCCCGAAGTCCACCGGCGTGTCGCACTGGCGCCGGGTTGCCCTGGTTGGCACGGGAACTTCTGCGGAACTTCTGCCGCTCATCGCGCTTCCCGCCCTCCTGATCGATGTTCGCGCCGGTGCTCGCCCGAGGTTCGCCTCGCCGCTCACACGCGTCGCCGTGCCGGTCCGTCCGGCCGACCGCTTCCAGCGTGCCCCATCGGACGGCCGGAATCGCCCCGACACACGCACCGGCCCCGGAACCGCGTGCTCGGGTTCACCGCGTCGTGACGACCTCGGGCGAGCTGACGTCGATGGTGCGGGCGGCGCGGCCCGCCGCGGTGCGCCGCAGCGCCTCCAGCAGCCGGACCTTCTCCGCCGCCCGTTCCGCGGGGCCCCACACCACGACCGGGCCGTCCGACAGGTGCAGGACGACGTCGCCGGGCCCGGTGGCGGCCACGTCGGTCAGCCGCGTCCGCAGGCGTCCGGGCAGGTCGGTGAGGACGCGCAGCGCCGCGAGCGTCGCCGGGTCCGACGGGCCGGGCGAGGCGACGGTCAGCGTCGGCAGCCCCGCCGGCCGGGACGCGCCCTCGACGACCGTGACGCCGAACCGGTCGATCTGCTGGTAGGAGCCGCCCCGCCGCAGGACGGCCACCGGGACGCGCTCGCGCACGATGACCCGGACCGTCGCCGGCCAGCGCCGCTCGACCCGCGCCGACTCGACCTCCCGCAGCCCCTCGACCCGCGCCCGCACGGCACCGGTGTCGAGCCGCACCATCGGCACGCCCAGCCGGACGCCCGCCGCCGCGACGACCCGGTCGGGCTGGACGAGCCGCGCCCCGCTGACCTCGACGTCCCGCACGACCAGCAGCCGCGAGCCCAGCAGCACCCACGTGACGGCGGCGAGCACGCCCAGCACGAGCAGGGCGGCGAACGCCGCCTTCCACCGGCTCGGGCGCCGCCGGCCCCGGGGCGCCGGATCCGCGCCGACCGCACCGGTCTCCGGCCGCTCGCCGGTCCCGGTCTCGGTCTCGGTCTCGGGCGGGAGGGCAGTCATGCCCCCAGCCTGGCAGCGATCCCGCCGCGGACCGCCCATCGCGGGCGCCCCGGCGTGTTGTCACGTCCGCGCAGGTCACGACGCCGCGAGGCGCTCCAGGATCAGCGGGCCGAGCTGGGTGACATCGCCGGCGCCCAGCGTGATGACCACGTCGCCGGGGCGGGCCAGACCCGCGACGATCGCGGGCACCTCGTCGCGGACGGGCGCGTACACGGCCCGCGTCCCGTCCGGGACGGCGTCGGCGACGAGCGCGCCGGTCACGCCGGGTTCGGGGTCCTCGCGGGCGCCGTAGACGTCCAGGACGACCGCGACGTCGGCGAGCCCGAGCGCGGCGCCGAACCCGGCGGCGAAGAAGCGGGTGCGGCTGTACAGATGCGGCTGGAAGACCGCGACGATCCGGCCCGAGGGGCCCCCGCCCGCGGCCTTCTCGCCGAGGTAGTCGCGGGTCGCCTCCAGGTCGGCGGTCAGCTCGGTCGGGTGGTGGGCGTAGCTGTCGAACACCTCGACGCCGCCCGCCGACCCCTTGGGCTCCAGCCGGCGCATCGCCCCGCCGAACGTGGCGAGGCCCACCCGCACGGCCTCCTCGTCCAGGTCGAGGGCCTGCGCGACGGCGACGGCGGCGGTCGCGTTGAGCGCGTTGTGGCGGCCCGGGACGCCGAGCCGCACCTCGCCCACGCCCTCGATGTCGAAGCGGGAGCCGAGGCCGCGCGGGGTGAAGCCGGTGACGCGCAGGTCGGCGTCGGCGGCCTCCCCGTAGGTGCGGACGTCCAGCCCGCGCGCCCGCGCGTGCTCGGCGAGCCGCACCGCGACCGGGTCGTCGGCGCCCGCGACGAGGGTGCCGCCCGGTTCGATACGTTCCACGAACCTGGCGAAGTTCTCCTTGACCATGTCGAAGCCGCCGTAGTTGTCGAGGTGGTCGGCCTCGACGTTGGTGACGACGGCGACGTGCGGGCTGTACATCAGGAACGAGCCGTCGCTCTCGTCGGCCTCGGCGACGAACACGTCCCCGGTGCCCTCGTCGGCGCCGAGCCCGGTCGTGACGAGCTGCCCGCCGATGCAGTAGGACGGGTCGGCGCCCGCGTGCTGCAGCGCGACCGTCAGCATCGACGTCGTCGTGGTCTTGCCGTGCGTCCCGGCGATCGCGACGGCGCGGCGCCCGGCCATCAGCGCCGCGAGCGCCGCCGAGCGGTGCAGGACGCGCAGCCCGCGCTCGCGGGCGGCGACCAGCTCGGGGTTGCCCTCGCGGATCGCGGTGGAGACGACCACGGTGTCGGCCTCGCCGACGTGCGCGGCGTCGTGCCCGACGAAGACCTCGGCGCCGAGCTCGCCGAGCTGGCCGAGCAGCGCGGAGTCGCGGGCGTCGCTGCCCGACACCGCGATGCCGCGGCGCAGCATGATGCGGGCGATGCCCGACATCCCGGCGCCCCCGATCGCGATGAAGTGGACGCGGCCGAGGTCCCCCGCCGGCACGACCTCGCCGGGACCGATCAGGCTCATCGGGCGGCGCCCGCCGCGCCGACCACGGCGTACACCATCCGCGCGAGCGCGACGTCGGCGTCCCGGCGGCCCATCCGCCCGGCCTGCTCGGACATGTGCGCGACCCGGCCCGGGTCGGCGAGCACGGGCAGCAGGTTGTGCGCGATCCAGTCGGGCGACAGCTCGGCGTTGTCGACCAGCATCCCGCCGCCCGCCGCGACGATCGGCTCGGCGTTGAGCTTCTGCTCGCCGTTGCCGATGGGCAGCGGCACGTACACCGCCGGGAGCGCGACCGCGGCGAGCTCCGCGCAGGTCATCGCCCCCGCGCGGCACATCGCCATGTCGGCGGCGGCGTAGGCGAGGTCCATCCGGTCGCAGTAGGGGATCGTGACGTACTGGGGGCCGCCGGACGAGGGCTCGGGCTCCTCGGTGTTCTTCGGCCCGACGATGTGCAGGACCTGGATGCCCGCCTGCCGGAAGTAGGGCGCGGCGGCCACCGCGGCCTGGTTGAGCGACCGGGCGCCCTGCGAGCCGCCGAAGATCAGCAGCGTGGGCAGGTCGGGCAGCAGCCCGAAGTAGGAGCGGGCCTTGTCGCCCATCGCCAGCCGGTCGAGCGCGGCGATCTCGCGGCGCAGCGGGATCCCGACGAACGTCGCGTTCGGCAGCGTCGAGTCGGAGTGCGAGACGGCCACGTGGTCGGTGAAGCGGGCGCCGAGCTTGTTGGCGAGGCCGGGCTTGGGGTTGGCCTCGTGCACGATGATCGGTACCTTGCGCTTGCGGGCGGCCAGGTAGCCCGGGGTGGCGACGTAGCCGCCGAAGCCGACCAGGACGTCGGCCTGCGCCTGGTCGAGGACGGAGGCCGCCGCGTTGATGGCGCCGCGCAGCCGGCCCGGGACCGACAGCAGCTGCGGGGTCAGCGTGCGCGGCAGCGGCACCGGGGGGATCAGGGCGAGCTCGTAGCCCCGCTGCGGGACGAGTCGGGTCTCCAGGCCCCGCTCGGTCCCGAGGCAGGTGATCCCGACGTTCGGGTCGTTGCGGCGCAGCGCGTCGGCCAGGGCCAGCGCGGGCTCGATGTGTCCGGCGGTGCCGCCGCCGGCCAGGACAACCCTCATGCTCGTTGACAACTCCTCAGCGTGTTCGACTCAGCGTGTTCCGGCTCAACGTGTTCGACTCGGCGTGTTCGACTCGGCGTGCTCGTCTTCTCGGGTGCCGCGCCCCGCGGCGCGCGGGACGGCTTTCGCGGGCGCCGGGTCCGCCGGCACCCCGGAGGGGGTCTCAACGCCGTGCCAGGCCCAGCCAGCTTAGAGCCCTCACGACCGGTCCGGGGCCCCGTGCGGAGAGTGCCTGCCTGGCCCCGGGCTCGCGTTTGGCGAAGGCGAGCAGCATCCCGAGCGCCAGGAGCGTCGGGATGAGCGCCGATCCGCCGTAGGACACCAGCGGCAGCGGGATACCGGTGATGGGCAGCACCCCGATGACCGCGCCGATGTTGACGATGGCCTGGACGACCAGCCAGGCCGTCGCGCCCGCGGCGGCGAGCCGGGTGAAGGGGTCCTTCACCCGGCGGGCGATCCGGAGCCCGGCGTAGGACAGCAGCCCGAACAGCCCGAGGACGACGAGGGTGCCGACGAGCCCGAACTCCTCCGCCACGATCGCGAAGATGAAGTCGGTCTCGGCGTGCGGCAGGTAGTCCCACTTGGCGCGCCCCTCCCCGAGGCCGGTGCCGAAGAAGCCGCCGGAGGCGACCGCGAACAGCCCCTGCCGGCCCTGGTAGTTGCTGGTGAGCTGGTTGCCCGCGGGGTCGAGGAAGCCGGTCAGCCGCTGCATCCGGTACGGCTCGACGACGATGAGGATCGACACCAGCAGGCACACCAGCCCGGCGATGCCGAGGAACAGCCGTCCGGGCGCGCCGACGACCCACAGCAGCGCCAGGAAGATCGTCAGCAGCACGAGCGTGGTGCCGAGGTCGTTGCCGAGCATGACCAGCAGCACCAGCATGCCCGCGCCGGGCAGCAGCGGGACGAGCAGCGGCCGCCACTCGGTGAGCTGGCCGAGCCGCTCCTTGCGGGCCAGCAGGTCGGCGCCCCAGAGCACGAGGCCGAGCTTGGCGGGCTCGGACGGCTGGATCTGGAGCGGCCCGAAGCTGATCCAGCGGGTCGCGCCGCCCGCGCTGCGGCCGAGCCCGGGGATCAGCACCAGCGCCAGCGCGACGATCGACAGCAGCAGCAGCGGGTAGGCGAGGGCGCGGAACGTCCGGACGGGCAGCCGGGAGGCCAGCCACATGCCGGGCAGCCCGATCGCCATCCAGATCGCCTGCTTCTGGAAGAGGGTGTAGGCCGAGCCGGTCTCCTGGAGCTGCTTGACGCTGGAGGCCGACAGCACCATGGTCAGCCCGAGCGCCAGCAGCATCACCGAGCAGCCGAGCACCAGGTAGTAGGAGGTGAGCGGGCGGTCGAGCAGCCCGACGGCGGCGGCGACCTGCTCGCGCGGGCCGGCCCGCCGGCCCTCCTCCTCCTGCGCGGTCGCGGCGGTCATCGCCGCCGCGCGGTCCCGGCGAGCCGCTCGACGGCGGCGATGAAGGCGTCCCCCCGGGCCGGGTAGTTCGCGAACATGTCGAAGGAGGCCCCGACGGGGGCGAGCAGCACGGTGTCGCCGGGGCGGGCGAGCCCGGCGGCCTCGGTGACGACGCGGTCCATGGCCCCAGTGTCGGTGTCGGCGACGTCCACGACCGGGACATCCGGGGCGTGTCGCGCGAGCGCCTCCGCGAGCCGGTGCCGGTCGCGGCCCATCAGCACGACGCCGCGCAGCCGCGGCGCGCAGTCGCGGACGAGGTCGTCGACGTCCAGGCCCTTGAGGAGGCCGCCCGCGATCCACACGACCGGCTCGTAGGCGGCGAGCGAGGCGGCGGCGGCGTGCGGCTGCGTCGCCTTGGAGTCGTTGACGTAGGCGACGCCGGTGACGTCGGCGACGTGCTGGATGCGGTGCGGGTCGGGCACGAACGCGCGCAGCCCGTCCCGGACGGCCTCGGGCGGCACCCCGAACGCGCGCGCGAGGCCCGCCGCCGCGAGCGCGTTCGCGACGTTGTGCGGCGCGAACGGCCGGACGTCGGCGAGCGCCGCCAGCTCCGCGGCCTCCCGCCGCGGGTCGGCGGTGAAGGCCCGGTCGACGAGCAGTTCCTCCACGACGCCCAGCTCGCCCGGCCGGGGCACCTGGAGCGTGAAGCCCGCGCGGCGCTCGGCGCCCGCCGCCAGGGAGGTGGAGACGGGGTCGTCGGCGTTGTGGACCGCGATCGCGCCCGCCGCGAAGATCTTCGCCTTGGCGGCGACGTAGGCGTCCATCGTGCCGTGCCAGTCGAGGTGGTCAGGCGCGACGTTCAGCACGGTCGCCGCGTACGGGGCCAGTGAACTCGACCAGTGCAGCTGGTAGCTGGACAGCTCGACCGCCAGCACGTCGTGCGGCTGGTCGACGGCCTCGACGATCGGCGTCCCGACGTTGCCGACCGCGAGCGCGTCGTGGCCCGCGGCGGTGAGCATGCACGCGAGCATCCGCACGACGGTGGTCTTGCCGTCGGTGCCGGTGACGGCCAGCCACGGCGCCGCGCCCTCGGCCGGGCGCAGCCGCCAGGCCAGCTCGACCTCGCCGATGATCTCCACGCCCGCGGCGGCGGCCGCGGCGGGCAGCGGCGCGTCCGGCCGCCAGCCGGGCGAGGTGACGACGAGGTCGGTGCCCGCCGGAAGGCTCTCGCCGTCGCCGAGCCGGACGGCCACGCCGCGCTCCTCCAGCTCGGCGGCGGCGCTCCGGCGCTCGTCGTCGTCGCGGGCCTCCACGGCCGTGACGCGGGCGCCCCGGGCCGCGAGCGCGCGGGCGGCGGCGCGGCCCGACACGCCGAGGCCGGCGACGACGACGTCGAGGCCGTCCCAGGGACGGGTGGTCATTTCTTCGGCATCCATTCCAGGTAGAACAGGCCGATGCCGATCGCGACGAACAGCGCCGACATCAGCCAGAACCGCACGACGATCGTGGTCTCGGCCCAGCCCGACAACTCGAAGTGGTGCTGGAGCGGCGCCATCTTGAACACGCGCTTGCCGGTCATCTTGAACCCGCCGACCTGGATCATCACCGACAGGGTGATCATCACGATCAGCCCGCAGAGGATCGCGAGCAGGAACTGGGTGCGGGTGAGGATCGCGAGGCCGACCAGCACGCCGCCGAGGGCCAGCGAGCCGGTGTCGCCCATGAAGATCTTGGCGGGCGGGGCGTTCCACCACAGGAAGCCGAACACGCCGCCGAGCACGGCCGCCGCGACCACCGCGAGGTCGAGGGGGTCGCGGACGCTGTAGCAGTTGGGGGCGAGGGCGTAGGCGCAGCTGTTGCGCAGCTGCCAGTTCCCGATGATCACGTAGGCGGCCAGCACCATGCCCGCCGGGCCCGCGGCGAGGCCGTCGAGCCCGTCGGTCAGGTTCACGCCGTTGGACATGGCCGCGATCAGCAGCAGCGCCCACACCACGAACAGGTACGGGCCGATCGAGGGGCCGAAGTCGCGCAGGAACGACAGGTGGGGGTCGGCGGGGGTGATGTCGTACCCGTTGGGGAAGTTCAGCGACGCGATCGCGAAGACCACGCCGACCAGGATGATGCCGATCATCTTGGCGCCGCTGCGCAGGCCGAGGCTGCGCTGCTTGAACACCTTGATGTAGTCGTCCACGAACCCGACCAGCCCGAGGCCGGTCATCAGGAACAGCACCAGCACGCCCGAGATCGTCGGCTCGTCGCCGGTGAACAGGTGCGCGGCGGCGTAGCCGACGAGCGAGCCGACGATGAAGACCGTCCCGCCCATCGTGGGGGTGCCTCGCTTGGTGAGGTGCGCCTCGGGGCCCTCGTCCCGGATCATCTGGCCGTAGCCCAGCCGGTTGACGATCCGGATCCACACCGGGGTGCCGACCATCACGAAGACCAGCGCCACCCCCGCGGCGAGGATGATGTTGGTCATCGGGCGGCCTCCCCGGCGCGGCCGGCGAGGATCGCCTCGGCCACCCGTTCCATCCCGGCGACGCGGGAGCCCTTCACCAGCACGACGTCTCGCGGCCTGAGCCGCTCGCTGAGCGCGGTCACGGCCGCGCCGACGTCATCCACCTGTACGCACTCTCCCGTCCATGAGGCCACCTGCCCGGCCCCCTCGGCCATCGCCGCCGCGTTCGGGCCGACGACCACGAGGCCGGCGAACCCGCTGCGCGCGACATGCTGTCCGATCTTGGCATGTTCCGCCACGGACGCGGCGCCCAGTTCGGCCATCTCGCCCAGGACCGCGAACGCCCGCCGGTCGCGGGCGAGGTGGCGGGTCGTGTCGATCGCGGCGCGGGTCGAGTCGGGGTTGGCGTTGTAGGCGTCGTTGACCACGGTCACGCCGTCGCCGCTGTCGGCGACCTCCATCCGCCAGCGGCTGGCGGGCTCGGCCCGCGACAGCGCCTCGGCGACCTCGTCCGGCGGCAGGCCCGCGGCGCGGGCGGCGGCGGCCGCGGCCAGCGCGTTCGCGACGGCGTGCGCCCCGTACAGGCGCAGCGCGACCGGCGCCGCGCCCTCGGGTGTGACCAGCGTGAACCGGGCGCGGCCCCGCTCGTCGAGGGTCTCCCCGGCGGCGCGGACGGTCGCGGCGGGCGAGCGCCCGAACGTGACGACCTTCGCCCGCGTCCGGGGCGCCATCGCGGCCACCAGCGGATCGTCGGCGTTGAGGACGGCGGTCCCGCCCTCGGGCACGGCCTCGATGATCTCGCCCTTGGCGACGGCGATGTTCTCCCGGCCGCCGAACTCCCCGACGTGCGCGGTGCCGACGTTCAGCACGACGCCGACGCCCGGACGGGCGATCCCGGTGAGGTAGGCGATGTGGCCGATCCCACGCGCGCCCATCTCCAGCACCAGGTAGCGGGTCCGCGCGTCGGCGCGCAGCACGGTCAGCGGCAGCCCGATCTCGTTGTTGAACGACCCGGGCGGCCACACGGTCGGGCCCGCGCGGGACACGACCTGCGCGATCAGGTCCTTGGTGGAGGTCTTGCCCGCCGAGCCGGTGACGGCGATGACCGTCACGCCGGGCAGGCGCTCCAGCACGCCGCGGGCGAGCCGTCCGAGGGCCTCCTGGACGTCGTCGACCACCACGGCCGGGCCCTCCACCGGGCGCCGCGCCAGCACCGCGGCGGCTCCGGCGGCGAGCGCGGCGGGCGCGAACGCGTGCCCGTCGGCGCGCTCGCCCTCGAACGCCGCGAACAGCGCCCCGGGCACGACCGCGCGGGAGTCGATGACCACGGGACCGCCCACCACGGCGTCCGGGGGGCCGTGGAGGGTGCCCCCCGTGATCTCCGCGATCGTCGACAGCGGAAGTGGGATCACGCCTGCGCCCCGTCCCCTCTGGTTCCCTCCGCGCGCCGCCGCAGCGCCTCGCGGACGACCTCGCGGTCGTCGAACGGATGCATCTCGCCCGCCGCGTACTGGCCCTGCTCGTGGCCCTTGCCCGCGACGACCAGCACGTCGCCCCGGCGGGCCCGGCGGACCGCCAGCGCGATGGCGGCGGCGCGGTCGGGCTCGACGACGATGTGGGCCCGCTGCGCGGCGGGCACCTTCAGCCCGCCCTCGACCATGGCGGCGAGGATCGCGAGCGGGTCCTCCGACCTCGGGTTGTCGTTGGTGAAGTACGCCTTGTCGGCGAGCCGGGCGGCGGCCTCGCCCATCAGCGGGCGCTTGCCGCGGTCGCGGTCGCCGCCGCAGCCGAGCACGACGACGAGGTCGCCCTCGGTGACCCGGCGCAGCGCGGTGAGGACGGCCTCGACGGCGCCGGGCTTGTGGGAGTAGTCGACGAGCGCGACGAACTCCTGGCCCTCGTCCACGCGCTCCAGCCGGCCGGGGACCCCGGGCAGCGACCCGACCCCCCGCACCGCCGCGGGCAGCCCGATCCCCGCCTCGACCAGCGCGACGATCGCGGCGAGCGCGTTGGCGACGTTGAAGGGCCCCGCGAGCTGGACGGCGGCGTCGGCCTCGATCCCGCCGGGCCCGACGATGCGGAAGACGCTGCCGTCCGCGCCGATCCGCACGTCCTCGGCCCGCCAGTCGGCGGCGGGGTCGCCGGTCGCCGAGAACGTCGTGATCGGGATGGCGGCGGTCTCTATCAGCACCCGGCCGTGGCGGTCGTCGAGGTTGACCACGCCGACCCGCGCGTACTCGGGGGTGAACAGCTTCGCCTTGGCGGCGAAGTAGTCCTCCATGGTGGCGTGGAAGTCCAGGTGGTCCTGGGAGAGGTTGGTGAAGACGGCGACGTCGTAGTAGGCGCCGCCGACGCGTCCCTGCGCGAGGGCGTGGCTGGAGACCTCCATCGCGGCGGCGCCGACGCCCCGCTCCCGCATCGTCGCGAACAGCGCGTGCAGGTCGGTGGCCTCGGGGGTGGTCAGCGCGCTCCGCACCCGGGAGCCGCCGACCCGGATCTCCACGCCGCCGACCAGCCCGGTCTCGATCCCGGCGGCGCGCAGGCCCGACTCCAGCAGGAACACCGAGGTGGTCTTGCCGCTCGTCCCGGTGACGCCGATCAGCAGCAGGTCGCGGGCGGGCTCCCCGTACACCCACGCGGCGGCGGCGCCGAGGTGGGCGCGGACGTTCGCGACCGCCAGCACCGGCAGGCCCGTGGCGACCGCCGCGTCGTAGCCGTCGGGGTCGGTGAGGATCGCGGTGGCGCCGGCCTCGGCGGCCTGCGCGGAGAACTGGGCGCCGTGGGCGCGCGCCCCGGGCAGCGCGGCGTACAGGTCGCCGGGCAGGACCGCGCGCGAGTCGTGGGTGATGCCCGTCGCGGCGACATCGGCCCAGATGTCGCTCCAGTCGCTCCGCTCGATGCCGAGTAGCGCCGCGAGCCCGGTCAGCGGACGGGCCGGATTGGTGGATGGGCGCATGGCGTTTCTTTCGTCGCGTACTGAACGGGAATGCGGGGACACCGGACGTGAACTCACGGCGAGGAGGGTACTCGCTGGGCTCAGCCTCCGGCGTAGATCTTGGCGATCGGCGGCCTGCTGCCCGTCGGCTGGATCTTCTGGGTCTGCAGGGCGAAGGTCATCACGTCCTTGAAGACGGGCGCGGCCGCAACGCCACCATAGTGGCTGCCCCGCTTGGGGTCCTGCAGGACCACCTGCACGACGAGCCGCGGGTCGTCGGCGGGCGCGAACCCCGCGAACGAGGCGATGTACCCGCCGCCCTTGTAGCAGTGGCAGCGCGGGTTGGGGATCTCGGCGGTGCCGGTCTTGCCCGCGACGCGGTAGCCGGGGATCTGCGCGCTCGGCGCGGTGCCCTCGTCGGTGGTGACGCCCTCCAGCATGTCGCTGATCTTGCGCGCGGTGTCCGCGCTGATCACCTGCCTGCGCGCGGGCGCGGCGGCCGGGGTGAACTTCTCGCTCTCGCCGGCGGTGCCCTCGAAGGTGCCCTCGACGAGGGTCGGGGCGACGCGGACGCCGCCGTTGGCGATGGTCGCGTACACGCTCGCCATCTGGACGGCGTTCACCGACATCGACTGGCCGAACGCGATCGGGTACCGGTCGGTGCCCGACCACCTGGCCGGCGGCTGGAGGAGCCCGGCCGTCTCGCCCGGCAGCGGCAGGCCGGTCTTCTGGCCGAACCCGAAGTCGCGCAGCGTCTGGTAGAGCTGCTGCGAGGAGATGCTCTCGCTCGCCAGGATCGTCCCGACGTTGCTGGACTTGGCCAGCACCCCCTCGAAGGTGAGCCGCTCGGGGGCGTGCGGGTGCGAGTCCTTGAAGATCGTGTCGTACTTGCGGATCCGGTCGGGGACGTCGAACACCGTCTGGGGCGTGACCCCGCCCTTCTCCAGCGCGGCGGCGGCGGTGACGACCTTGCCGGTGCTGCCGGGCTCGTAGGCGTCCTGCACCAGCGGGCTCCCCCACCGGCCGGGCGCCGAGCGCGCGTAGTCGCCCGGGTCGTAGCCGGGCGCCGAGGCCATCGCGAGCAGCCGCCCGTCGCGCGGGTCCATGACGATGACGGTGCCGCCGCGCGCGCCGGTGGCCTTGACCTGCTTCTCGATCGCCTGCTGCGCCGCGAACTGCATGTCGCGCATCAGCGTGAGGCGGACTCCCCGGCCGGGCACCGACGGGCGCTTCTGGTCCTCGCCCATGGGGATGTGCTGGCCCTCGGGGCTGATCTCCACCCGCTGCCAGCCGGGCCGTCCGGCGAGCACGCCGTTCATCGAGTGCTCCAGCCCGGCGGCGCCCTCGCCCTCACCGTTCACGAACCCTATGACGCTCGCGCCCAGCGACTTGTTGGGATATTCGCGGCGATATTCCGGGAGTGTCCCGATTCCGAGGAACTTCCAGGACATGATCAGGCGCGCCTGGTCGGGCCGGACGCCGTGCGCGAGGTACACGAACCGGGAGTTCGGCTTGCTGATCGCCTTCATCACCGAGGACGGGTTGAGCCCGAGCGTCGGGGCGAGCGCGCTCACGATCGCCTGCCGCCGCTCCGGCTTGATCACGAACGGGTCGGCGAAGATCGCGCGCGCCTCCACCGTCATCGCCAGCGCGTTGCCCTGCGCGTCGGTGATCTCACCGCGGACGGCGGGCAGGTCGATGCGCTGGAGCCGCTGCCGCATCGCCTTCTCGGTGTAGCGGTTCGACTCGATCGTCTGGAGTTGGACGAGCCGTCCGGCGAACAGCGACAGCACGAACGCGACGACGAGCAGCCCGATGTTCAGCCGCTTGAGCGGGTCGCGGCGGCGGAAGGGGACGCGGGCGATCGGGCGGCGCGGCGGCCGCCGCCCGGACCCGGATCCGGTGGCGCGGCGCGGCGGACGCGGGCCGTCGCCCTCCTGACGCGACCTTGCCCGGGCCGCGCTCGCTCTGTTACCGGCCCTGCCGCTCGCGTTGGCGTTCGGCTTCGCGGTCGTCCTCGTGCCCGCGGCGGGCTTCGGTTGGGCGGCCTTGGGAGGTTTGGCGGCCTTGGGAGGCTTCGCGGGTTTGGCCGGCTCGGCCTTGGCGGGTTTGGCGGCCCGGCCCTTCGGTGCCGCGCCGCCCGAGGACGGCTTGGGCTCCCGGGGCCGCTTGGCCTCCTTGGGGTCCTTGGCGTCCTTGGCGCTCTGGGCGGCGGGCTTGCCCGCGGCGGGCCCCGCGGGCTTGGCGCCCTTGCGCGGCGGGGGGACGATGCCGGTGCGGGCGGGGCGGCGGGACGCGCCGCCCTTGCCGCCCGCCCGTCCGGCGCCGCCGTCGGCGCGCCCGCCGGACGGGCGGGGCGTGTTGCCGCCCCGGCGTCCGGGCGGGGGGCCGCCGGTGCCGCCTCCCGGCCGCTTGCTCACCGCGTCACCCGCTCCCGGGCACGGTCACGGGCGCGGTCACGGGCCGTCACGGCGCGCCCGTCCCGGACGGGGCGCCGACGGCGCGGGGGTCGCCGGGCACGATCGTGCCCGGGATGCCGATCATGCTCGCGGCGCCCGCCGACGCGGCGGCCGACTGCGGCACGGGACGGATGCGGGCGCCGCTGGTGCGGCCGGTGCGGCCGTCGATGAAGGCCAGCTCGGTCTGCTTGCGCATCCCCATCGCCTCGGCCTTCTCCGCGATCGACTCGGGCGAGCCCTCGGCCGCGATCTGCGCCTGGTGGGCCTGCCGCTGCTGTTCGAGCAGCTTGTTGCTCTGCTGGAGCCGGGTCAGCGTGAAGGCGTCCTTGGCGAGCACGGTGTTGAGCAGCAGCAGGCTCACCAGCGCGCCGCCGAGCAGCCCGACGATGAGCAGCACGAACGGGGCGCGCGGCGGCGTGTGGGACGCGGCGCGCCCTCGCGCGGCGCGTCCCGCGCCTTTCTTCCGCGCGCTCTTCGCGGCCGCGACCTTGGCCGGGGCCGCCTTCGACGCGCTCTTCGCCGGAGCCTTGGCCGGAGCCTTGCCCGGCGCCTTCGCGGGCGCGGGCTTGCCCGGCGCCTTCGACGGCGCCTTCGACGGCGCATTGGCGGCCGTGCCCGTGGGCTTGCCGTCCTGTGCCGGGTCCTGGGCGGGCGCGGCGGGACGCCGCTTGCGGGACCGGCGCTCCGGGCGTGCCCTGGGCTGCGGCGCGGAACCCGGCGGTTTTCTGGTCGTCGTGGTCATGTCGCCTCCCGGACCCGCTCGGCGGCGCGCAACCGCGCCGATCCGGCCCGTGGGTTGGTCGTGGTCTCCTCGTCGGACGGCAGCTCGGCCCCGCGCGTCAGGAGCCGGAACCGCGGCTCGTGCTCGGGCAGCGGGACGGGCAGGTCCGGCGGGGTGCTGTCGGCCGCCTCGGCGGCGAGGACCTGCTTGGTGACGCGGTCCTCAAGGGAGTGGTAGCTGAGCACGGCGGCCCGGCCCCCGACCGGCAGGACGCCCAGCGCGGCGGGCAGCGCCCGGCGCCAGACGTCCAGCTCGCCGTTCACCTCGATGCGCAGCGCCTGGAAGGTGCGCTTGGCGGGGTTGCCGCCGGTGCGGCGCGTCGCTGCGGGGATGCTGGCGCGCACGAGGTCGGCGAGGCGGCGGGTGGACTCCAGCGGCTCGCGCTCGCGCTCGCGGACGATCGCCGAGGCGATCCGCTGGGCGAAGCGCTCCTCGCCGTACTCGCGCAGGATCCGCGCCAGCGCGGCGGGGGGGTAGCCGTTGACCACCTCGGCGGCGGTGGGGCCCTGGGTGCGGTCCATGCGCATGTCGAGCGGGGCGTCGTAGGAGTAGGCGAAGCCGCGGTCGGCCTCGTCGAGCTGCGGGGAGGAGACGCCGAGGTCGAACAGGACGGCGTCGGCCGCGGGGAGGCCGAGCCGGCGCAGTACCGAGGGGATCTCGTCGTAGACGGCGTGTTCCAGCCGCACCCGGTCGCCGAACGGGGCGAGCCGGCGGGCGGAGCGCTCCAGCGCGGTGGTGTCGCGGTCGAGGCCGACCAGGCGCAGGGAAGGGTGGGCCTTCAGCATCGCCTCCGCGTGCCCGCCCATGCCGAGGGTGGCGTCGACGTACACGGGGTCGCGCCCGGGATCGCGCGTGGCGGCGGCCGCCACGGCCGGTGCGAGGAGTTCCAGGACGCGACCGAGCATGACCGGTACGTGACCGGGCCCGGACGCGTGTTCTCCCACGCCCATCGTTCCACCCCCCTGCGGTGCTGCCACCTCGCTCGCGGACTGTGTGGCATCGCCGGCCCTGACCGTCCCGCTCCCCCGGCGGCGGCCTCGCCCGGCCAGGTCCCCATCCGCTGCCCTAGAGGAAGATCACCGCGTTTTTCGCGCGGGGGGTCGCCGTCTGGCACCGGGGAAGCTGCGCCAGCTGGCTCGGAGAGCGGCTGGAGACCTGGCCGAACGTGGGCCAGTGCCGGTCATCGGACCGACGAGTCGTGTCTCAGAGGATCCCTGGCAACACCTCCTCCGAGACGTCGGAGAACGCCTGCTCCTCCTGTTCGAGGTAGGACTCCCAGGCGTGCGCGTCCCAGATCTCCAGACGCGTGTTGGCGCCGATGACCGCGCAGTCGCGGGTGAGGCCCGCGTAGGTGCGCAGCGGCGGCGGGATCGTGACGCGGCCCTGCTTGTCGGGCGTCTCGTCGGAGGCGCTGGCGAAGAAGACGCGGCTGTAGGCGCGAACGGCCCGCTCGGTGACCGGCGCCGCACGCAGAGCCTCGGTGATGCGCTGGAACTCCGCCATGGGGAAGACGTACAGGCAGCGTTCCTGGCCCTTCGTGATCACCAATCCCCCCGACAGCTCCTCGCGGTACTTCGCCGGCAGGAACAGTCGTCCCTTGTCGTCGAGGCGCGGCGAATGGGTGCCGAGAAACACCGGCCCCACCTCCCGCGCCGCATGGGGCGCTACTGCTCCCCACGGCGCCCCACTCTACTCCACTCTTCCCCACCGTCAACAAGGAAAACACGCTCCACACCACGAGATCGAGAAGAAAAGCGCAGGTCAGACCGGGTGGTGTGAGGTGGGGCGCGCACGGGCCCCCTCTGCGTGCCGTGTCAAGCCCCACCTGACGGCAGGACGGATCAGAACGCGCGTGTCACGTTTTCGCGCGGGCGCGCGTCGTGAGGTGAGTCGGGAGATGAACGGTTCCCGAACGGCGGGGTGGAAGAAGGCGCCGGGTCGCCGATTCCAAGATCGTCACCCATGTGGAGCACAATGGGCTCCCGTTTCCCACGAACATCGCGGACGGCGTTGCGACAACGTACTGTCGTTTGGGCGGGCGCACAGCGAGCGCCGCACCGGCTCGCCGGGAGCCCGGCCCCGACCGCGGGGCGGGTCCAGGTCCATGGGCCCTCGGGCGGACCACGCGGCCGGGACGGCTGAGGAGGGTTTGGTGGCAGTAGGCACGCACGGCGAGTCGTTCATGGAGGCGGACCCCCCGGCGCCCCGGCGCCCCTCGCCGAGCGGCGGCGACGGCCGCCCGGGGCCGGGCCGCGGGCTCGACGGGCTCGCGCAGGTCGCCAACAAGATCCGGGACGCGGTCGCGTCGGTGATCGAGGGAAAGCCCGAGGTGGTGCGGCTCGCGCTGACGGTGCTGCTGGCCGAGGGGCACCTGCTGATCGAGGACGTGCCGGGTGTCGGCAAGACGATGCTCGCCAAGGCGCTGGCCCGCTCGGTCGACTGCTCGGTGCGGCGCGTGCAGTTCACGCCCGACCTGCTGCCGAGCGACATCACCGGGGTGAGCGCCTACAACCAGGAGATGCGCGAGTTCGAGTTCAAGCCGGGCCCGGTGTTCGCCAACATCGTGGTCGGCGACGAGATCAACCGCGCGTCCCCGAAGACCCAGTCGGCGCTGCTGGAGTGCATGGAGGAGCGCCAGGTCACGGTCGACGGCACGACCTACGGGCTGGAGCGCCCGTTCATGGTGATCGCCACGCAGAACCCGGTGGAGATGGAGGGCACCTATCCGCTGCCGGAGGCGCAGCGCGACCGGTTCACCGCCCGCATCTCGATGGGATACCCCGACCCGGCGGCCGAGCTGGAGATGCTCGACGCGCACGGCCAGGCGTCCCCGCTGGACCGGCTGTCCCCGGTGGCGAACGCGGGCGACGTCCGCGACCTGATCGAGGTGGTGCGCGCCCAGCACGTCGCGCAGTCGGTCAGGCAGTACGCGATCGAGCTGGTCACCGCGACCCGCGGGCACCCCGAGCTGCGGCTCGGCGCCTCCCCGCGCGCGACCCTGCACCTGGTGCGGGCGGCGCGGGCCTACGCGGCGCTGGACGACCGCGACTACGTCGTCCCCGACGACGTCCAGGACCTCGCCGTGCCGGTCCTCGCGCACCGGCTGCTGCCGACCGCCGAGGCCCAGGTCGAGCGGCGCCGTCCCGAGCAGGTGGTCACCGAGCTGGTGCACCGCCTGCCGGTCCCCTCCCCCAGGAAGTGACGCGGTGAGGCGAGCGCTGGCCGGGCTCACCACCCGGGGGCGGTCCTTCGTGGCCGCCGGCGCGACCGCGATCGTCTGCGCGTTCGTCCTCGGCGAGCGCGACCTGCTGCGCGCCGGCGTCCTCGTGCTGGCGCTGCCGCTGCTGTCGACGCTCGCGGTCTCGCGGACCCGCTACCGGCTGGCGTGCGCGCGGCGGCTGTCGCCGGTGCGGCTGCCGGTGGGCCACGAGGCCCGCGTCGACCTGCGGCTGGAGAACGTGTCGCGGCTGCCGAGCGGGCTGCTGATGGTGGAGGACCAGGTGCCCTACAGCCTCGGCGGGCGGGCCAGGTTCGTGCTGAGCCGGATCGAGCCGCACGGCTCCCGCGAGCTCGGCTACCGGATCCGCTCGGACGTGCGGGGCCGCTACCGGGTGGGGCCGCTGACCGTCCGGCTGGCCGACCCGTTCGGGATGGTGGAGCTGGTGCGCTCGTTCAGCCTGTCGGACCGGCTGACGGTGACGCCCTCGATCGTGCCGCTCCCGGCGGGGCGTCTCGCCGGCGCCTGGACGGGCGGCGGCGACAGCGTCGCGCGGGCGGTGTCGGCGGCGGGCGAGGACGACGTCGCCCCGCGCGAGTACCGGCACGGCGACGACCTGCGCCGGGTGCACTGGCGCTCGACGGCGCGGCACGGCGAGCTGATGGTGCGGCGCGAGGAGCAGCACTGGCAGAGCAGCGGCACGCTGTTCCTCGACACCCGCGCCGCCGCGCACTGGGGCGAGGGCCCGGCGGGCTCGTTCGAGCAGGCGATCTCGGTCGCCGCGTCCATCGGGGTGCACCTCGGCCGCACCGGCATGAGCCTGCGCTACGTCACCGACGGCGGGGAGACGCTGCGCGCGGTCGCCTCGTTCGACGGCGCGTTCGAGGGGCTGCTGCTCGACCGGCTCGCGGTGAGCCAGCGGTCGCGGAACCGGACGCTGACGCTGGGCCTTGCCGAGCTGCGCGGCACGCTCGGCAGCGGCCGGGAGGGCGACGGCCTCGTCGTCGCGGTGTTCGGCGCGCTCCAGGCCGAGGAGGCGCGCGCGGTCGCGGCGGCGCGGCGCGGCACCGCGACCTGCGTCGCGGTGCTGGTCGGCGCGGCCGGCCCGCGCGAGCGGAGCGGGCCGGACGGCCCGGGCCGCGTCTCCGCCGCCGACGCCGCCGGGCTGCTGCGGGCGGGCGGCTGGCGGGTCGTGACGGTGCGGTCGGCGTCCGAGCTGGCCGGTGCCTGGGCCCGGACGGGCCGGGACGAGGACTTCGCGGGGGACGCCTCATGAGGATCCGGATGACGCTCATGGCCGGGCTGGCGACGCTCGCCGGGTCGGCCGCGCTGTACCCGCTGTTCGAGAGCACGAATTGGTTCTGGACCGGGCTCGGCGCGGTCGCCTCGGTCGCGGCCGGGGGCCTTGTGTTCCGGCGGCTGCGGCTGCCCGCGCCGCTCGGCCCGGCGGGCGGCCTCGGCGCGCTGGTGGTCTATCTGACCGTCGTATACGCGCGCGACTACGCGTTCCTGTGGTTCGTCCCGACTCCGGGCTCGGTGCGGCACCTGTCCGACCTGGCCGCCGAGGGGCAGGACGCGGTCGGCCGGTACGCGGCGCCGGTGCCGCTCGTCCCGGGGATCGGGCTGCTGGTCGCGGCGGGCGTCGGCGTCGTCGCCACGCTGGTCGACCTGCTGGCCGTGGGGCTGCGGCGGGCCGCGCCCGCCGGGCTGCCGCTGCTGGCGATGTACAGCGTGCCCGCCGCCGTCCGCGACGACGGCGTCGGCTGGCTGGCGTTCGGCGCGGGCGCGGCCGGGTTCCTGGCGCTGCTGATGGCCGACGCGCGCGAGCACGTCGGCGGCTGGGGGCGGACGGTCGACACCCGCCGCCGCCTCGACGAGGTCCCGATGGCCGGGGCGGGCGCGGCGCGGGAGGAAGGCGCGGCCCGTCCGGACGCGGGCTCGCTCGCGGCCAGCGGGCGGCGGATCGGGGTCGGCGCGGTCGCGGTCGCGGTGCTGCTGCCGATGGCCATCCCCGGCGTCCACCCGCGCCTGTTCGACCTGCACGGCACCGGCGGCACGCAGACGGTGACGACGCCCGACCCGCTCGTCAGCCTGAAGCGCGAGCTGACCCGGATGGACGACTCGGTCGTGCTCACCTACCAGAGCGACGACCCCGCCGGACCCGACTACCTGCGGCTGTACGCCCTGGACCGGTTCGACGGCGACCGCTGGACCTACACGGCGCTCAAGAGCAGCGTCAACGACCGGCTGTCGGGCGGCGACATCCCGGCGCCGCCCGGCCTGCGGATCGCGCCGAGGCGCGAGGTGGTCACGCGGGTGCGGGTCAGGCAGGAGGTCCGGAACATGACGTTCCTGCCCGTGCCCTACGCGCCGGCCCGCGTGTCGATCAAGGGCGACTGGCGGGTGCACCCCGCGTCGCTGATGGTCTACTCGCTGCGCGACTCGGCGAGCGGGCGCACCTACACGGTGCGCAGCGTCCGCGCCCAGCCGACGCCCGCCGACCTGGAGGCCGGGTCCGGCTACCCGTACCCGGCCGAGATCGCCTCCCGGTACCTGGGCGTGCCGAGGAGCGTCCCGCAGGAGGTCAAGAACCTCGCCCGCAAGGTCACCGACGGCGCCGCGAGCGCGCACGAGCGGGCCGTCCGGCTCCAGCACTGGTTCACCCAGGCCGGGCAGTACGTGTACGACCTGTCCGAGCCCGCGCCCCAGCACGGCAGCGACCTGGTCGACTTCCTGCTGCACAGCAAGCGCGGCTACTGCGAGCAGTTCGCCGCCGCGATGGCGCTGCTGGCGCGGATCGTCGGCATCCCGTCGCGGGTGGCGATGGGCTACACGCCGGGCACCGAGACCGGGCAGGGCGAGTGGACGGTCCGCTCCCGCGACGCGCACGCCTGGCCCGAGCTGTACTTCGAGGGGTCGGGCTGGGTGCGGTTCGAGCCGACCCCGTCGGGCTCGGCGGGGCAGGGCACGGCCACCACGCCGGTCTACAGCCAGCCCGCCGCGCCGGGCGCGGGGCAGCGGCCGGAGAGCTCCGCCGGGTCGTCGTCCGGCCCGTCCCCGCGCGAGGAGGAGTCCGAGACGGACGGCGCGGGGCCGCGCCACCGGCAGGACGACGAGGGCCCGCAGAGCGCCCCCCTCCCCCCGGCGGAGGAGGAGAAGCGGTCCTGGGCGGTGCCGTGGCTGGCGGGCGGGGTGCTCGTGCTGGCCCTGCTGGCGGTGCCGATGGTGCTGCGCGTGCTGACCCGGCGGCGGCGGTGGGCGGTGCTGGCGGTGCGGACGGCGCCGTCCGCGGGACCGGCCGGCGACACCGGTCCCGCCGCGGACGACCGGGCGCGGGGGCCGCGGCCGTCCGCCGACCCGGCGGGCGCCGCGCACGCGGCCTGGCGGGAGCTGCGCGCCGACGCGCTCGACCACGGCCTGCACTGGCTGCCGAGCGACACCCCGCGCGCCGCCGCGCGGCGGCTCGGGCAGCTCGTGGACCTGGACGAGGAGGGCGAGCGGGCCCTCGCCCGCATCGCGCGCGCCGAGGAGCTCGCCCGCTACTCGGGGTCGCTGCCGCCGGCGCCGGCGGAGCGGCTGCGCGCCGACGTCCGGACGGTCCGCGAGGCGTTCGCCGCGTCGGTGGGCCGCCGCGCCCGCTGGCGGGCCAGGCTGCTGCCGCCCTCCACGATGGCGGAGGCGCGGGGCACGCTGCGGTCGGCCGGAGGCCGCGCGGCGGAGCTGTCGGAGCGGCTGAACGAGCTGCCCCGCCGCATGCGCCGCCGCTGACGGCGCACCGCCCCGCGTGAGATGAAGGTCACACGAAAGGGCCAGGGAGACCTGGCCCCTGAAGGGGGTCGTCCTGGCCCATGAGGAAGGCCAGGACGGGGAGTCGAACGCCGTGCGGGCGGTCGCCTGTCGGTCGCCCTGCCGTTCGCCCTGTCAGTCGGCCTGTCAGTCGCCCTCGGTGCGGCGGCGCCAGCGCTCTTCCATGCGCTCCATGAACCCGGCCTTGGCGGGCCGGGCCTGGCGGCCCTGCCTGCCCCGCCTGGCGGGCTCGTTGCCGATGCCCGTCATGCGCTTCCAGCTCGTCAGCGCCCACACGCAGCAGACCACCATGAGCAGGAAGCCGGTCACGCTGATCGCGATCGTGACGGTGCCGGCGTTCATGACCAGGCCCGCCATCAGGGCGCACACGCCCACCACGAAGCCGAGGGCCGCCTTCACGATCCGGCGCTTGTAGTGGACCTGGGGATTCGTCGATCGGACCGCGTGGGCGAATTTCGGATCCTCGGCGTACAACGCCGACTCGATCTGTTCGAGCATGCGCTGCTCGTGCTCAGACAGCGGCACGGCGCCTCCCAACGACAGCCCCGCGGCGGGGTATCCGATGCAGGACGGGAACCTCAACGGTGATATGCCCAGAATACGAGCCTCGACGAGCGGACGAAAGCGAACGGCCAACCGAGGACCCCTTGCCGGCCACCTCACCGACCCCTTTCATCGCCTGTCGTCACCGCCGTCACGCGGGCCCCGCCCGTCCGCGGGCCGGACCAGCGCGGCGGGACGGACGGCGCCGCGGCCGAACCGGTCCGCCACCCGGTCGATCGCGCGTTCGGCCTCGCGCCAGCCGGTTTCCGGCTCGTCGAGGGCCAACTGACGGGGGGCCTCGCCGGCGGGACCAAGGTTCTCGACCCTGACCCCGACCAGACGGAGTCGTACCCGTTCCAGCCCGGCCCCCTCGTACAGCTCGCATGCTGTGATGTAGATCACACGAGCGAGGTCGGTGGGCTCGCGCAGCGTGCGCGCCCGGGTGATCGTCTTGAAGTCCGCCATCCGCAGTTTGACGCTCACCGTCCGTCCGGCGTTCCCCGACGCGCGCAGCCGCGCGCCGACCCGCTCGGCGAGCCGCAGCAGCTCCCGGCGGATCACCTCGGGGTCGTCGATGTCGGTGTCGAAGGTCTCCTCCGCGCCGATGCTCTTGTCGGGGGTGTGCGGCTCGACCCGGCGCGGGTCGCGGCCCCAGGACAGCTCGTGCAGGTGCGCGCCGGACGCGGTGCCCAGCTCCCGCTGGAGCGTCGCGAGCGGCACCTGGGCGAGCTGCCCGACCGTCCGCAGGCCGAGCCGGGTGAGCGTCTGCTCGGTGCGCTCCCCCACGCCCCACAGCGCCGCGACCGGCAGCGGGTGCAGGAAGTCCTCGACGCCGTCCGCGGGGACGACGAGGAGCCCGTCGGGCTTGCAGCGGGTCGAGGCGAGCTTGGCGACGAACTTGGTGCCGGCGACGCCGACCGAGCAGGTGATGCCCTGCTGGGCGTGGACCTGCTCGCGGATCATCCGCGCGATGTGCGCGGGGCGCCCGAGCCGCCGGACGGCGCCCGCCACGTCCAGGAACGCCTCGTCCAGCGAGAGCGGCTCCACCAGCGGCGTGACCGACCGGAAGATCTCGAACACCGCCGCCGACACCCGCGCGTACTTCTCGGGGCTGACCGGCAGCACCACCGCGGCCGGGCACAGCCGCCGCGCCCGCGACATCGGCATCGCCGAGTGCACGCCGAACGTCCGGGCCTCGTAGGAGGCCGCCGACACCACTCCGCGCGCGCCCGCGCCGCCGACGATGACCGGCCGGCCGCGCAGGTCGGGCCGCTCCAGCAGCTCGACGCTGACGTAGAACGCGTCCATGTCGACGTGCAGGATCGCGCAGCCGGTGTCGTCGGCGGGCGGCCCCGGCTGCGGCCCCGGCCGGTGCAGCTGCTGCTTCCGGCTCACCCGGCCGCCTCGCCCGGCGGCTCGGAGGCCGCCTCGCCCGGCGGCTCGGCCATGCGTGAGCTTCGCTGCCGTGTTTCCCGGTTCGCTGCGCTCACGGCGCCGGCTTGTCGGCCACCAGGTGGAGCTGGGTCGCGAGGTCGCGCAGCACCGGGTGGACGGCCGCGACCGACTCCAGCGCCAGCAGCGCCTCGGCCGAGTCGGCGTCGCCGTCCACCAGCCCGGCGGGCACCAGGTCGGCGAAGATCCGCACGCCGTGCAGCTCGGCGACGCGCAGGCCCGCGCCGCGCACCAGGGCCGACAGCGTCTCCCTGGTGAAGCGGCGGGGCATCCGGTCGCCCTCGCCCCAGCGCCCGGACGTGCTGGTCAGCACCCGGCGGGCGTCGTCGAAGTGCCCGGCGACCGCGCGGTGCAGCGCGGCGGCGACCTGGCCCGCCGTCAGCAGGCTCACCGACCCGCCGGGGCGGACGGTACTGGTCAGCGCCGCCATCGCGGCGGCGGGGTCGTCGACGAACTCCAGCACGCTGTGGCACAGCACGAGGTCGGCCGCGCCCGCGCCGAGCAGGTCGGGCAGGTCGACCGCGTCGCCCTGGACGGAGCGGACCGACACCCCCGACTCGGCGGCGCGGCGCTCCAGCGCGGCCAGCGCGTCGGGGCTGGCGTCGACCACGGTGACGCGGTGGCCCAGCTCGGCGAGCGGGACCGCGAACCCGCCGGTGCCGCCGCCCACGTCGACGACGTCGCGGGGGCCGTCCTCGGGGGCGATGCGGTCAAGGACCGTGCGCAGCGCGTCCCACAGGACGGTGCTGCGCGCGCGGCCGCCGCCCCGCGGCCGTTTCTGCTGGCGGCCGTCCACGGCCACTCCTCTGACGTCGCTCATCCCCGCCCACCCTAGCCGCCTCGCCTCCCCCGGCGGACGCGCGGCGGCCACAGCGGCGGCCAGGGCCCTGACAGGACCGCGGTAGGGGGTGACTTCCGGGGGCTACAGCGTCAGGGACGGCTTGAGCTGCTGGAGGCGCGACAGCAGCCCGTTGACGAACCTCGGGGACTCGTCGGTGGACAGCTCGGTGGCGAGCCCGACCGCCTCGCTGACGGCGACGCCGTCGGGGACGTCGTCGACCCACAGCAGCTCGTAGGCGCCCATCCGCAAGATGTTGCGGTCGACGACGGGCATGCGCTCCAGCGTCCAACCGGTGGCGTAGGTGGCGATCAGCTCGTCGATCCGCTCGCCGTTCTCCTGCACGCCCTCGATCAGGCGGACGGCGTGCGGGTACTCGGCCAGCTCGTCCTGGTTGGGGCGGCCCCGCGCCTCCAGCACCGCGGTCGGCCGCTCCTCGCGCAGCTCGGCGGCGAACAGGATGTCGAGTGCGAGCTTGCGCGCCTTGGTGCGAGCGCTCATCAACCGCGGCCGAGGTACTCGCCGGAACGGGTGTCGACCTTGACCTTCTCGCCGGTGGAGATGAACAGCGGCACCTGGATCTGCGCGCCGGTCTCCAGCGTCGCGGGCTTGCTGCCGCCGGTCGAGCGGTCGCCCTGCAGGCCCGGCTCGGTCTCGGTGATCTCCAGCACGACGGCCGCGGGCAGCTCGACGTACAGCGGGTTCTCCTCGTTGAAGGCGATGACCGCGTTCTGCTCGGGGAGCAGGTAGTTCGCGGCGGTGCCGACGGTGCCCACCGGGATGCGCGGCTGGTCGTAGGTCTCGGTGTCCATGAACACGAAGTCCTCGCCCTCGCGGTAGAGGTACTGCATCTCCCGCTTGTCGACGCTCGCCACCTCGACCTTGGTGCCGGCGTTGAAGGTGCGGTCGACGACCTTGCCCGACAGCACGTTCTTGAGCTTGGTGCGGACGAACGCGCCGCCCTTGCCGGGCTTGACGTGCTGGAACTCCTGGACGGTCCACAGCTGGCCGTCGATGTTCAGCGTCATGCCGTTCTTCAGGTCGTTCGTCGTCGCCACTGCGTCATTCTCCCGGTCGCGGTCCCGCGCGCTCTTACAGAACGAGCAGGTCCCTGGTCGTCGTGGTGAGGAGTTCCGGGCCGCCGTCGCGGACGACCAGCGTGTCCTCGACACGGACACCGCCCCGGCCCGCCAGGTAGACCCCCGGCTCCGCGGTGATCGGAACCCGGTCAACCAGCCTACCGGTCCTGTCGTACCCGAGGAGCGGCGCCTCGTGGATCTCCAGGCCGACGCCGTGGCCGAGCCCGTGGGTGAACGCCTCGCCGTGCCCGGCAGCCTTGATGATCTCACGGGCGGCGGCGTCGACCGCCGCGGTCTCGGCGCCCGGCACGGCGGCCTCGACGGCGGCGGCCTGCGCCGCGCGGACGAGGTCGTACACCTCCCGCTGCCACGCGGCGGGCTCGCCGATCGCGACGGTGCGGGTCATGTCGGCGTGGTAGCCGCCGTAGCGGGCCCCGAAGTCGAGGGTGAGCAGGTCGCCGCGCTGCAGCTCGCGCCCGCCCGGGTGGTGGTGCGGGATCGCGCCGTTCGGCCCGGACGCGACGATCGACTCGAACGCGGGGCCCTCGGCGCCGAGGTCGACCATCGCCCGCTCCAGCGCGATCGCGACGGCCCGCTCGGTGACGCCCGCGCGGATCTCGGGCAGGACGGCGTCGAACGCGCGGCAGGTGATCGCGCACGCCTCCCGCAGCAGGCCGATCTCCTCCTCGTCCTTGACGCGGCGCAGCTCCTCGACGAGGCGGCCGAGGGCGGCGAGCTCGATCTCCGCCCGCGCGGTCAGCTCCCCGTGCCGCTCGACGGTGAGGTCGTGCGCCTCGAAGCCGAGGCGGGTGATGCCGCCGCCCGCGGCGAGGGCCGTCAGCGCGGCGGCGGCGCCCCGCTCGACGACGACGCGCAGCTCGGGGCAGACCTGCGCGGCCATCCCGGCGTAGCGGCCGTCGGTGGCGAGCACGGCCGGGCCGTCCGCCGGGACGAGCAGCGCCGCGTTCGAGCTGTCGAGGCCGGTCAGGTAGCGGACGTTGACGAGCCGCGTGACCAGCAGCGCGCCCGCGTCCCTCTCACCGACGCGCGCGGCCAGCCGGCGGCGCCGTTCGATGTGCGTCTCCCCCATGGGTAGGACTCTACGGCCGCGCGCGACCCGCCGGAAGCCCGGCCCGCGCCGCCGCGGTCCTCACAGGTCGTCGGCCATCTCCTTGACCTTCTCGACGAGCGCGAGGCGGCTCTTGTGGTCCCCGGCGACGGGGGTGACGTTGAGCGTGGTGACGCCCGACTCCTTCATCGCGGCGAGCCGCTCGCGGACGTGCCCCTCCGGGCCGATCAGCGACATCTTCTCCAGCAGCTCGTAGGGGACCTTGGCGGCGGCCTCGTCCTTCTTGCCGTCCAGGTAGAGGTCCTGGATCTCCTCGGCCTCCTTCTCCCAGCCGTAGCGGCGGCAGAGGTCGTTGTAGAAGTTCCTCCCCTTGGCGCCCATCCCGCCGATGTACAGCGCGGCCATCGGGCGGCCGAACTCCAGGAACCCCTGGGCGTCCTCGCCGATCGCCAGCGGCGCCTGGCCGACGACGTCCAGCGCGCCGAGCGCCGGGTCCCGCTTGGCCTTCCCCGCCGCGAGCGAGGCGCCCCACACGTCCGCGGCCTTCTCGGGCAGGTAGAAGATCGGCTCCCAGCCGTTGGCGATCTCGGCGGTCAGCTCGACGTTCTTCGGGCCGATCGCGGCGACCAGGACCGGGATGTCGGGCCGCACCGGATGGTTGATGATCTTCAGGGGCTTGCCGAGCCCGGTGCCGCGCTCGGGCGGCAGCGGCATCGTGTAGTGGCGGCCCTCGTGGCGGAGGGTCTCGCGGCGCCACACCGTCCGGCAGATCTCGATGATCTCGCGGGTGCGGCCGAGCGGCGCGGTGTAGGGGACGCCGTGGAAGCCCTCGATGACCTGCGGGCCCGAGGCGCCGATGCCGAGCGTGAACCGCCCGCCGGAGACGTAGTCGAGCCCGGCGGCGGTCTGCGCGAGCGCGGTCGGCGTCCGCGAGTAGATGTTCAGGATGCCCGAGGCGATCTCCACCCGCTCGGTCTTGGCGGCGATGTAGCCGAGCTGGCTGACGGCGTCGAAGCTGTAGGCCTCGGCGACGTACACGATGTCGAGTCCGGCCTTCTCGAAGTCGGCCAGCTCCTCGACGGTCTCCTTGAAACCGCCCGCGTAGTTCAGCGCCATCCCGATGCGCATGCCGGCGTCCCCTCTCGAACCGAACCTGATTCAGCCGACGGTAGCGGGTCGCCGCCGGTCACGAGAACACCGGGCCCCGCAGCGCCTCCAGCGCCTCCGGGTACAGGCCGGAGCGGATCCGCGCGACGACCGTGCCGTCCTTGCCCGCCATGGACGCGGCGAGCCCGGTCGCCGCCGGCAGCACCTCGGCCTCGGCGGCGACGTGCTGGACGGCCCCCGCGTCCCGCGCCTGCTCGGCGGTGTAGCGGCGGCCGGTGAGCATCGCCTCGTGCGCGGTCGCGCCCGGCAGCCGCGCCTGGACCAGCGCGCTCATCCCCGGTGTGAAGCTCATCCCGAGGTCCACCTCGGGCAGGCAGAAGTAGCCGCGCTCCTCGCGCATCACCGCGAAGTCGTGCGCGAGGACGAGCATGGCGCCGCCCGCGAACGCGTGCCCGTTGACGGCGGCGACCGTCGGCGCCGGGAACGCCAGCAGCCGCGCGTAGAGGGCGTGGACGCGGCCCAGGTAGTCCTCGAACCGCTCCGGGTTGGCGCCGAGCCATTCCAGGTCGAGGCCGTTGGAGTAGAACTTCCCGGTTCCCGTGGTGACGAGCGCGCGGGGCCCCTCGTCCTTCTCCACGGTGTCGAGCGCTTCCTCGACGGCGGCGAGGAAGTCGGGCCCGAACCGGTTCTCACCGGCGTCGAACCGCAGGACGTACACGTCTCCGTCGCGCTGGAGGTCGATCACGAAATCTCCTTCGATCCGTTCCAGAGCGAACCTTACTCGCCGGTAACCCCTGAGGGAATCTTGGTCGCCATGCGGGGCGCGCCGAATATGACGGCCGTCATGGAGAATCGCCAAAGCTTATGATGAGGGTCATAATCGGGGGATGGGGACCGACAGCCGGGAGCGCATGGTGCGCAGCGCCGCCCACCTGTTCCGCGAGCGCGGCTACAGCGGGACGGGGTTCCGCGACGTCATCGCGCACAGCGGCGCGCCGCGCGGCTCGATCTACCACCACTTCCCCGAGGGCAAGGCGCAGCTCGCCGAGGAGGCCGTCCGCTACGCCGGGGAGTTCCTCAACGCGGGCATCCTCGCGGCCACCGAGGGCGGCGACGCCGCGTCCGCCGTGGACGCCTTCACCGGCTGGTGGCGGCAGGTGCTCATCCGCAGCGAGTTCCGCGCGGGCTGCCCGGTCGTCGCCGTCACCGTCGAGTCGCACGAGGACGCGCCGCAGCTCGCCGCGGCCGCCGCGCGCGTGTTCGACCGCTGGCAGGACACCCTCGCCACCGGCCTCGGCAACGCCGGCGTCGCCGACGACCGCGCGGCGCGGCTCGCGCGGCTGATCGTCGCCTCCGTCGAGGGCGCCACGATCCTCTGCCGCGCCCACCGCGACGTCGCCCCGCTGGACGACATCGTCAAGGAGCTGAAGGCGATGACGCGGGAGGCGGTCGACTCCGCCTAGCGCTCCCGGGCCAGCAGGTCGGCGACCGCGCGCAGGGCGAGGACGTAGGAGTTCACGCCGAACCCGGCGATGGTGCCGGTGGCGACGCCCGCGACGACCGAGGTGTGGCGGAACTCCTCGCGGGCCGCCGGGTTGGAGATGTGCACCTCGACCAGCGGCGCGGTGAGCTGGGCGAGCGCGTCGCGCAGCCCGTAGGAGTAGTGGGTGAACGCGGCCGGGTTGAGGACGACCGGCAGCCGCCCGTCGGCGGCCTCGTGCACCCAGCCGATCAGCTCCGCCTCGCCGTCGGTCTGGCGGACCTCGGCGTCCAGGCCGAGGCGCTCCCCCTCGGCGCGGCACAGCTCCGCGAGGTCGGCGAGCGTGGTGGTGCCGTAGACGTCGGGCTCCCTGATCCCGAGCCGGCCGAGGTTCGGGCCGTTCAGCACGAGCACGCGGGTCATCGGGCGACCTCCCGGTAGGCGGCGGCGAGCAGCGCCTCGTCGGGCCCTTCGAGGCGGCCGGGCTCGGCGACGCCGTCCAGCACGACGAACCGGAGCGTGGCGCCGCGCGCCTTCTTGTCGATGCTCATCGTGGCGCGCAGGCCGGGCCACGCGGCGCCGTAGGAGACCGGCAGGCCCACCGAGGCCAGCACGGCGCGGTGCCGCTCGACCACCTCGGCGGGCAGGCGCCCCGCGAGGCGCGACAGCTCGGCCGCGTACACCATGCCGATCGCGACGGCGTGGCCGTGCCGGAACCGGTAGTCCTCGGCCTTCTCGATCGCGTGGGCGAGGGTGTGCCCGTAGTTGAGGATCTCGCGGAGCCCGCTCTCCCTCAGGTCGCACGACACGACGTCGGCCTTCACCTGGACGGCGCGCTCGACCAGCTCGCGGGTGGCGGGCCCGGCCGGCGACACGGCCGCCGCCGGGTCGGCCTCGACCAGCTCCAGGATCTTCGGGTCGGCGATGAACCCGGCCTTGATCACCTCGGCGAGGCCGCTGATGTAGTCCTCGTGCGGCATCGTGACCAGCGTGGCGAGGTCGCACAGGACGCCGGCGGGCGGGTGGAACGCGCCGACGAGGTTCTTGCCCTCGGGGATGTTGATGCCGGTCTTGCCGCCGACCGCCGCGTCCACCATGCCGAGCAGCGTGGTCGGGACGAGCACCGCCGGGACCCCCCGCAGCCAGGACGCGGCGGCGAACCCGGCGAGGTCGGTGGTGGCGCCGCCGCCGACGCCGACGACCACGTCGGTGCGGGTCATGCCGAGCGCGGCGAACGCCGACCACAGCCCGGCGAGGACGCCGGCCTCCTTGGCGGCCTCGCCGTCCGGGACGGGCAGCGCGTGGACCTCGTGCCCGGCCCGCTCCAGCGCCCCGCACACCGGCCGCGCGATCTCGGGCAGGCCCTCGGCGTGGACGACCGCGACCGTCCGGGCCCGCTCCCCCACCATCGCGGGCAGCTCGCCGAGCACTCCCGTCCCGATGACGACGTCGTAGGGGGCCGCGCCGCCGACGCGGATGCGGGTGGTCACGGCAGCGCCCGCACGATCTCCTCGACGATGTCGGCGGGCTCGCGCCCGTCGGTGTCGACGTGGAGCGTGCCGAGCCGCTCGTAGACCGGGAGCCGCTCCTCCAGCAGCTTGCGCATCTGGCTGCGCGGGTTCAGCACGAGCAGCGGCCTGGCCGAGGCCAGCCCGACCCGCTTGATCGCCTCCGACAGGCCCACCCGCAGGTAGACGACGGTGTGCCCGGCGAGCAGCTCCTGCGTCTCGGGGGCCAGCACGGCGCCGCCACCGAGCGCGACCACGCCCTCGTGCTCGCCGAGCGCCGCCGCGACGGCCGCGCGCTCCAGCTCGCGGAAGCGCTCCTCGCCGTCCTCGACGAATATGTCGCCGATCGGCTTGCCCGCCGCGGCCTCGGCGTCGGCGTCGGTGTCGCGCAGCGCCACGCCGAGCCGGCCGGCCAGCTCCGCGCCGACCGTGCTCTTGCCGGAGCCGGGGGCCCCGATGAGGACCGCCTTCGGTCGCGTCATGTCCACTCGCCTCCCGGGGTCACTTGACCGTCAGCGCGGAGAGGTAGGCCCGCGCGTTGCGGGCGGTCTCCTCCGCGGAGTCGCCGCCGAACTTCTCCAGCGCCGCGTCCGCGAGGACGAGCGCCACCATCGCCTCGGCGACCACCCCGGCGGCGGGCACGGCGGTGACGTCGCTGCGCTGGTTGATGGCCTTGGCGGGCTCGCCGGTCCGCACGTCGATGGTGTCCAGCCGGCGCGGGACGGTCGAGATCGGCTTCATCGCCGCCCGCACCCGCAGCGGCTCGCCGGTGGTCATGCCGCCCTCGACGCCGCCGGCGCGGTTGGTGCGGCGGCGGACGCCGTCGGGGGTGGCGTCGATCTCGTCGTGCGCCCGCGACCCGGGCCGCCGCGCGGTCGTGAAGCCGTCGCCGACCTCCACGCCCTTGATCGCCTGGATGCCCATGAGGATCCCGGCGAGCCGCGAGTCGAGCCGCCGGTCCCAGTGGACGTGGCTGCCGAGGCCGGGCGGCAGGCCGTAGGCGAGCACCTCCACGACGCCGCCGAGCGTGTCGCCCGCCTTCTTCATCTCGTCGATGTGCTCGACCATCGCCTCGGACGCGGCGGCGTCGAAGCAGCGCACGGGGCTCTCGTCCACCCGCTGGAGATCGCCCGGGCCCGGCAGCACGCCCTCGGGCGCCTCGACCTCGCCCAGCGCGATCACGTGGCTCAGCACGTCCACGCCGAGGGTCTGCCGGAGGAACGCCCTGGCGACGGTCCCGAGCGCGACGCGCGCGGCGGTCTCGCGGGCGCTCGCCCGCTCCAGCACCGGGCGGGCGTCGTCGAAGCCGTACTTCTGCATCCCGACGAGGTCGGCGTGGCCGGGCCTCGGCTGCGACAGCGGCGCGTTGCGCGCCTGCGCGGCGAGGACGTCCGCGTCCACGGGGTCGGCGGCCATCACCGTCTCCCACTTGGGCCACTCGGTGTTGCCGACCTCGATCGCGACCGGACCGCCCTGCGTCGTCCCGTGCCGGACGCCGCCGAGGATCCGCACCTGGTCCTGCTCGAACTTCATCCGGGCGCCCCGCCCGTGCCCGAGCCGCCGGCGGCGCAGATCCTCGGCGATGTCCGCCGAGGTCACGCGCACGCCGGCCGGCAGGCCCTCCACGATCGCGGTGAGGGCCGGGCCATGGGACTCCCCCGCGGTCAACCAGCGCAGCATGCGTCAGATCCTATTGACTCCCCGCCGCGCCCCGTGACGCCGTCCACCATCTGAGAGGGCGGGGGCGGCCGGAGGTCACCAGGATTCGTAGCGGACGAGGTCCTCCAGGGGCTTGCGCATGGGAGGCCGCGGCGCACCATCCGCCGGGCGGCGGGCACGTCCTGGAACTCCATCGTCCTCCTTCGGTTGCCCTGCTCGGGTCTCAGATGACGGGGGCGTCCAGGACCAGCGGGGTGAGGTAGGCGGCGGTGATCCCGTACCGCTCGGCGAGGTCGAGGAAGCCGCCCGGCCGGACGCCCAGCTCCGCGAGGCCCGCCGCGACCCGGTCCACCCGCTCGGCGAGGCCCGCGTAGGTGAGGACGGTGTCGGGAGCCTCCCCCGTCCCCTAGACGTGCCCCACGACGGCCGGACGGTCCGGGGCGGCGCCGGCCCATCGGTCGAGATCGTCCAGGGACGTGCCGTCCCGCCGCCGGTGGTCGTGTGCGTCATGGAGGTCCGTCAACGTCGGCTCCTTCCGTGACGGTGAGTTGATCATGAATGCCGGGCGGCGGCGAGGCAACGGCCAGTGTTGACGAAGTCACCGGCCGCTTCGGATGATCGACCGCGGGCCGGCGGGGGCGGGCGGCTCAGCCGTGGACGAGGACGGCGGCGAGCGTGCCCGCGAGCAGGAACGGGCCGTAGGGGATCTGGGACTTGCGCCCGGCGCGCCGGGTGGCCAGCAGGGCCAGCGACACGACCAGCGCGATCGCGAGCGTGGCGGTGACGCCGAGGACCCAGGCGCGCCAGCCGAGCCAGCCGAGGTGCATGCCGAGGAGCCCGGCGAGCGTGACGTCGCCGAAGCCGAGCGTCCCCTCGGGCAGCAGGAGCCACTGGACGCCGAAGAACGCGCCGAGCGCGGCCATGCCGAGGATCGCGCGGCCGAACCGCGCGCCGCCGTCGTCGGTGAAGGACGCGGCGGCGCCGAGCAGCGTGACGCCCGCCGCGTAGGAGGGCAGCGTGAGCGGTTCGGGGAGCCGCCGCAGCGTGGCGTCGACGACGCCGAGGAACGTTCCGGCGAGGCCGAGCCACAGGAACGCGGGCAGATCGGGGCGGGCGCCGATCCGCCAGGTCAGCGCGGTGAGGACGGCGAGGGCCAGCAGCGCGATCGGGACGGGGCGGCGGCGCAGCGGCGCGGCCCAGGCGGCGTGCAGCGACCACGCGTCCGCCGGGTCCTCGCCGGGGGCCCGCACCGCCGAGGGCTGGGTCGCGGCGGGCGGAACCTCGAAGAATCCGGCTTCGGAGACTCCGGCCTCGGGGGCCTCGGCGTCCGGGACTCCGGCCTCGGGGGCCGGGGCCGCGGAGGGCGGGCCCGCGGGCTCGGGGGCGGGGGTGTCGGGGCCGGCGGGGCCTGGGACGGGGGCGTCGGGAGCGTCCACGACGCCGTACCCTACCGGCGGACGACGCTCAACTCGACGCCTCCGACGATCCTGCCGCGCAGCAGGGCGGCGAGCCGGTCGGAGACGCGCCGCACGGTGAGCCGCTCGTCGTGGCCGGGGACCACCGCGAAGCGGACGGCGAGTTCGGCGCCGGTGCCCTCGGTGACGCGGACGCCGCTGACCGCCTGGTCGGACCCGAACGCGGCCTCCACGGCGGCGAGGACGTCGGGGTCCTCGTGCGGCGGCGGGACGGGGCGCCCCTCGGCGAGCAGGTGCAGCCGCAGCCCGTCGACGGCGAACGGGACGGGGCCCGCGACGTCCACCACCAGCGCGTGGGCGCCCTCGTCGAGCGCGGCCCGGCACGCCTGCCGGGCGTGCACGGCGACGGGCCGTGCGTCGGGGCGCCACGCCAGCATGGTCTCGACGCAGGTGAACCCGAGGACGCCGCGCCGGCCGTCCTCGCCGACGAGGGTGGGCAGCGCCATGTCGCTCGACTTCTCCCGGCGCAGCTCGCCGGGGGCGACCTGCTCCTCCTCGGTGAGGACCGCGACGACGGGGACGAGCAGCCGCGCGCCCTGCAGGCGCCGCAGCACCGCGTGCTCGCCGACGCGGCCGGCGGCGTGGCCGGCGAGCGCCTCGCACAGCCGGGGGTCGGCGCCGCCGTCGTCCCCGGGGAACTGGGGTTCGGGAATGCTCAGTCCGGACACGGCAGGAAGGCTATAGCCTCCGGCGACCGCCGTGGGCGACAACCCGGATACTCTCGGTCATCCGAGGTCGGCGATGGCGGCGACGGTGCCGCCGCCCGAGGGCCCCTGGTGAACGGCGGCGACCGACACGAACACGGCGGGGTCGCCGGTGACCGACGCGACGACGCCGCCGACGCACGCCTTGATCTGGCGGTGCCAGTGCACGTCGGAGTCGTCCAGCATGATGTTGCGGCGGCCCCGGACCGCGCCGCCCGGGTCGGCCTCGCACTTGACGAACACGTTCACGAGCCGGTCGCCGAGGTCGGCGGCGCGGGGCCGGTCGGGCAGCGGCAGGCCGGTGGAGCGGATCGCGTCCCAGACCCCGTCGGCGTCGATCGCGTCCTTCATCACACCGTGCCCGGCGCGGTAGCGGCCGCCGATGCCGCGCACGTTGCCGACGACGACGATCTGGGCGCGGTCCAGCTCGACGCCCGAGGAGCACGAGGCCACCGAGGAGTACAGCGACAGGTCGCGGTGGATCTGCTCGGCGGCGGGCGGCTCCACCTCGCCGAGCGCGACCGCGACGCCGAGCGCGGTGGTCGAGTTGGAGACGTCCATCGACGCCAGGGTGTCGTCGGTGACGACGTCGCGGCCGCGCGAGCGGGCGTCGTTGATGGTGTCGAGGGTGAGCAGCGGCGTCTTGGTCTGGACGTAGTGGACGTCGGCGGGGTCCTCGATGCCCGCGGCCCGCATCGCCGCGCGCACCCCCGCCGCGACGGTCGCGACCATCGCGGGGCGGCCGATGTCCTCGGGCGCGATGACCTCGCTCATCGCGACGCCGACCGACAGGCGCGGCTCGCCGGAGGACGGGACGGACGCGGGGTCGGCGGTGGCGAACACGGTCGCGTGCGGGCTCAGCACCCCGTCGGTGCCGCCCGACCACACCAGCGGGACCCGCGCGACCTCCTCGGCCGACCGCGTGCCCCGGGCGGTCAGCACCTCGCGGAACGCCCGGTCGGCGAGCAGCCGGGTGTGGTCGTTGACGCCGCCGTTGCCCTCGGTCTTGCCGACGACGGCGAGGACCCGGTCGGCCTCCAGCACGCCCCCGTCGATCAGCCGGGCCAGCCCGGAGGCGTCGGTCACGCTCTCGATGGGGACCTTGCGGACCTCGATCGGGTCGGGCACGTCGTCGGCTCCTGTCCTGCGGCGCGGTCAGCGGAGGCGCGAGAGCCGCTCGACCGCCTCGTCGATGACCTCGTCCTTCTTGCAGAACGCGAAGCGGAGGAAGTGCGCCCCCGCCTCGGCGTGGTCGTAGAACACCTGCGTGGGGATCGCGACGACGCCCACCTTCTCGGGCAGCGCGCGGGCCAGCTCCCGGCCGTCGGTGAAGCCGAGCGGCCGGATGTCGGCCTGCACGAAGTAGGTGCCCTGCGGGCTGTAGGCGGTGAACCCGGCGGCCTCCAGCCCGCTGACCAGCCGGTCGCGCTTGCCCTCCAGCGAGGCGCGCAGCTCCGCGACCCACGCCAGCTCCGAGCCCAGCGCGTAGGCGGCGGCCCGCTGCCAGGGCGCGGCGGCGGCGTAGGTGAGGAACTGCTTCACGGTCTGGACGGCGCGGACGTAGCGGGCGGGCGCGGTCACCCAGCCGGTCTTCCAGCCGGTGACCGAGAACGTCTTGCCCGCCGAGGACACCGACACCGTCCGCTCGCGCATGCCGTCGAGGGTGGCGAGCGGGATGTGCTCGGTGCCGTCGAAGGTCAGGTACTCGTACACCTCGTCGGTGACGGCGACGAGGTCGTGCTCGCGGACGACGTCCGCGATCGTCTCCAGCTCCTCGCGGGTGAACACGGTGCCGGCGGGGTTGTGCGGCGAGTTCAGCAGCAGCAGCCGCGTGCGCGGCCCGACCGCCGCGCGCAGCTCGTCGGGGTCGAAGGTGAACCGGCCGCCGGAGGGGCGCAGCAGCACCGGCCTGCGCACGGCCCCGGCCAGCGCGATCACGGCGGCGTAGGAGTCGTAGTAGGGCTCGAAGACGACGACCTCGTCGCCCGGCCCGGCGAGGGCGAGCACCGAGGCGGCGATGCCCTCGGTGGCGCCGACGGTGACGAACACCTCCGTCGCCGGGTCGTAGGCCAGCCCGTACCGCTGGAGCCGCTGCGCGGCGACGGCCTCGCGCAGCTCGGGCACCCCGGGGCCGGGCGGGTACTGGACGTCGCCGGCGCGGACGGCCTCGGCCGCCGCGTCGAGCATGGCCGCGGGCCCCGGTGTGTCGGGGAAGCCCTGGCCGAGGTTGATGGAGCCGGTCCGGACGGCCAGCGCGGACATCTCCGCGAAGATCGTCTCGCCGAATCCCTGCATGCGCGGTACGAGAGCCTCAGCCACGCCGACAGCCTAACCCGATCGGGTCCGGCCGCCCCGGTCAGATCCAGCCCATGTCGCGGGCGGCGCGGACGGCGGCGAGCCGGTTGGGGACGCCCAGCTTGGCCATCGCGGTGGACAGGTAGTTGCGCACGGTGCCCTCCGACAGGTGCAGCAGCGCGGCGATGCGGGCGGTCTCGGTCCCGGCGCCGGTGAGCCTGAGGATCTCGCGCTCGCGGCCCGTCAGCGGGTTGTCGCCGGCGGCCATCGCGCTGGCGGCCAGCTCGGCGTCGAGGTAGCGGCCGCCGTCGTGCACCTTGCGGATCGCGGCGGCCAGCTCCTCGGTGGGCGCGTCCTTGGCGACGAAGCCGCGCACGCCCGCCGCCATCGCGCGGCGCAGGTAGCCGGGGCGCCCGAAGCTGGTCAGGATGCAGACCGAGCACCGCGCGCCCTGGTCGCGGAGGGTCTCGGCGACGGTGAGGCCGTTCGCGCCGGGCATGTCGATGTCGAGGACGGCGACGTCGGGGTCGTGCTCGGCGACGGCCGCCGCGACCTCGTCGCCGCGTCCGACCTCGGCGACGACCTCCAGGTCGGGCTCCAGCCCGAGCAGCGCCGCGACGGCGCCCCGGATGAGGTGCTCGTCGTCGGCGAGCAGCACCCGGATCACGCCGTCCTCCCGGCGGGCAGGGCGTCCGGGGCGGGCGACGCGCCGGGCCCGCCGGCCGGGCCGCCCTCGCGGGGCAGCGGGACCGCGGCGCGCAGGAGGAACCCGGTGCGGCCGTGCGGGCCGGAGGTGATCTCGCCGCCGTGGACGGCGACGCGTTCGGCGAGCCCGGCCAGCCCCGACCCGGTGCGCGGGCCCGTGCGCGGGTCGGCGGCGGCGCGGACGCCGTCGTTGACCATCTCCAGGACCACCGACCGGTCGCGGCGGACGACGGTCACGGCGCAGCGGCGCGCCTCGCTGTGCTTGATCACGTTGGTGGCGCCCTCGCGGATCACCCAGGCGAGGACGGAGCGGACCTCGGGCGCCAGCCCGTCCGGCAGGTCGCCGACCTCGCAGCGGACGCCCGCGGCCTCCAGCACCGCCCGCACCCCGGCCAGCTCGGCGTCCAGCTCGACGGCGCGGTAGCCGTGGACGGCGGCGCGGACCTCGCGCAGCGCGTCCCGGGCGGCGCGCCGCACGTCGGACATCTCGGCGCCCGCGCGGCCCGGGTCGGCCTCGGCGAGCCGCATCGCCAGCTCGCTCTTCACCGCGATCAGCGAGAGGCTGTGGCCGAGCAGGTCGTGCAGGTCGCGGGAGAAGCGGAGCCGCTCCTCGGTGACCGCGAGCCGGGCGAGCGCGTCGCGTCCGGCGTAGGCCTGCTGGTGCAGCTCCCAGGTGCCGCGCTGGTAGCGGTTGAGGAACGCCACCAGCGCGCAGGTCGCCGTGTAGACCGCGACGAGGATCGGCAGGACGCCGAACCAGGGCATGGCGTGGCCGGGGTAGAGGCGCTCGGCGCCGAGCGTGCCGAACACCCCGCAGACCGCGCCGGTGCCGCCGCACAGCGCGGCGATCCGCGTGCGGCTCATCGGCGTCAGCGCCACGGCCGACACCCAGAACACGGGGACGACGCTGAACAGCGGGTCGGCGAGCAGCAGCGCGGTCAGCGCCGCCGTCACCGCGCCGCTGACCACGAGGGCGCGCCGCGGCGCCCCGCCGTCCAGGCCCGTCCGGACGAGCCACAGGTAGCAGGCGAAGAGCACGCCGAGGCCCGCGAGCCCGGCCAGCGCGAGGGGCCCGGCGAGGTCGCCGGCCGCGTAGGAGCCGACGAGGGCGGCCAGGCCCGGGCCGAGGAAGCCCAGCGAGGCGAGCATGAACGACCGGTAGGTGACGCGCCGGTAGCGCTCCAGCCTGCGGGTGTCCTGCTCCGCCAGCTCCGCCGTGGTGGCGACCGCCATGTCCGCTTCCTCCTCGCCAGGCAGGGTACCGACTCAGCCGCGGCGCGGCTCCCAGCGGAACCAGCGGCCCGCCATCGCGCGGCCGAGCCCCGCCCACATCGCGAGGACGGCGAACGAGCGCAGGCACTCGGCCCAGCCCTCCAGGAGGCCGACGGACGGGTGCCCGCCGCCGCCCGCGAAGTCCCGCCCGAAGTAGGCGGTCCTGGCGATCTCCACGACCGGGCTGAGCGGCAGCCACCGGCACGCCTCCCGCAGCGCGCCGGGCAGGCCGTCCAGGGGGAACATCACCCCGGCGCCCGCCATGCACGCGAACATGATCGGCAGGACGGTGAGCCCGGCCAGCTCGGCGGTCGGGGTGACCGCCGCGACGGGGAAGGCCAGCAGCGCGAACACCACCGCTCCCCCGGCGAGCCCCGCGGCCAGCAGCAGCGGGTCGGCGGGGAACCGGCCGCCCATCGCCGCCCCGAGCAGCACCAGCAGCCCCAGCGCCTGCGCCGCGTACAGCGCGGTCGCGGTGAGGACGCTGCCACCGAGGATGTCGGCGTCCGACAGCGCGGTGCCGCGCAGCCGCTTGAGCGTGCGGTCCTCGCGGCGCGCGGTGAACACCGTGACGAGGTTCATGAACACGGCGAACACGAGGAAGAAGGCGAGGTGCCCGGTGCCCTGGAGGAGCGCGCCGTCCGTGCCGTCGATCCGCTCGCCGCGCAGCGGCACGAGCAGGGCGGTGAACAGCACCGGAAGGCCCATGACGGTGAACAGCGACGTCCGGTTGCGCCACAGGAGCGTCAGGTCGAGGCGGGCGACGCGCAGCATCGCGGCCGGGCTCGCCCCGTAGGGCGCGGGGAGGTTCATCGGGCCGCTCCTTCGGCGGTGCGGAGGAAGACGTCCTCCAGGGAGGCGCTGCGGGCGTGCAGGCCGTCGAGCCGGACGCGGCGCTCGTCGGCCCAGCGCAGCAGCTCGTACAGGCCGGCCTGGAGGCCGGTGCCCGCGACGGTGTAGGTGACGGCGGTGCGGCCGCCCTCGACCGCGACGTCGGCGGCGGCGCCCCCGAGCGCGGGCAGGTCGGCGACCCTGAGCCGCTCGGGCATGCGGAAGCCGATGCGGTCGCCGTGGCCCGCGACGACCTCGGCGACGGTGCCGGACCGCTCGATCCGGCCCCGGTGCATGATCGCGAGGCGGTCGGCGAGATGCTCGGCCTCCTCCAGGTAGTGGGTGGTGAGCAGCACGGTGGTGCCGTCCTCGACGACGTCGCGGACGATCCGCCAGGTGGCGTGCCGGGCCTCGGGGTCCATGCCGGTGGTCGGCTCGTCCAGGAACAGGACGCGGGGGCGGCCGAGCAGCGCGAGCGCGAGGTCGAGGCGGCGCTTCTGCCCGCCCGAGAGCTGCCGGACCCGCACGTCCGCCCGCTCCTCCAGCGCGACGAGCGCGAGCGCCTCGCCGAGGTCGCGCGGCCGGGGCGTGAACCCGCGCCAGTGCGCGACCGTCTCGGCGACGGTGAGGTCGCCGAAGAAGCCGCCGTCCTGCAGCATGATCCCGATCTGCGGGCGGACCGCGCGGCGCTCGGCGTAGGGGTCGCGGCCGAGGACGCGGACCGTCCCGTCGTGCACGGGACGGTGCCCCTCAAGCGTCTCCAGCGTGGTCGTCTTCCCGGCGCCGTTGGTGCCGAGCAGCGCGAACAGCTCCCCGGCCGCGACCTCGAAGGAGATCCCGGCGACGGCCTCGTGGTCGCCGTAGCGCCGGCGCAGCCGCTCGACCCGGATGGCTGGGTTCGTCTCCATGCCCCCAGCGTGGCGGGCGCGGGCGCGCCGGGGTAGAAGCCGGTGTCACCGGTTCGCGCGGCGGTTGTCAGCCCTCCCGCGTGACATCTGTCATCCGCCTACGGCTCGCCGAGGCGGGTCTTGACGACCTTGCCCATCGCGTTGCGCGGCAGCGACCCGACCAGGTGCACCACGCGCGGGCGCTTGTGGACCGACAGCCGCGCCGCGACGAAGTCGATGAGCTGCCGCTCCCCCACGCCGTCGGCGACGACGTAGGCGGTGACCTGCTCGCCGAGGTCGGCGTGCGGCGTGCCGACCACGGCGGCCTCCCGCACGCCCGGGTGCGCGAGCAGCGCGTTCTCGATCTCGCCCGCGCCGATCCGGTAGCCGCCGCTCTTGATGAGGTCGGTGGACGCGCGGCCGACGATGCGGTGCCAGCCGTCCGGCCCGATCGCGGCGATGTCGCCGGTGCGGAACCAGCCGTCCGCCGTGAACGACGCGGCGGTCGCCTCGGCGCGGTTGAGGTAGCCCTTGAACAGCAGCGGCCCCCGCACGTGCAGCTCCCCGGGCGTCTCCCCGTCGTGCGGGACGTCGCCGCCGTCCTCGGCGGCCAGCCGCGTCTCGACCCCCGGCAGCGGGGTGCCGACGTGCCCGGGCCGCCGCTCGCCGCCGGCGCGGGCGCTGATCGTGATCAGGGTCTCGGTCATCCCGTACCGCTCGACCGGCTCGTGCCCGGTGAGCGCGGCGAGCCGCTCGAAGACCGGGACGGGCAGCGGCGCGCTCCCCGACACCAGCAGCCGCGCGCCGCGCAGCGCCTCGGCCGAGGCGGGGTCGCCCGCGGTCCGCGACCAGACGGTGGGGACGCCGAAGAACAGGCTGCCGCCGTCCTCGCGCGCCGCCGCCGCGTACGCCTCCGGGCGGGGGCGCCCGGTGTGGACGAGCGGCGACCCCACCCGCAGCGGCCCGAGCAGCCCGAGGACGAGGCCGTGCACGTGGAACAGCGGCAGGCCGTGGACGAGCACGTCGTCGGGGGTCCACGCCCACGCCTCGGCCAGCCCGTCCAGCCCGGCGGCGATGGCGCCGCGCGCGACGAGGACGCCCTTGGGCGCGCCGGTCGTCCCGCTGGTGTAGAGGATCAGCGCGGTCGCGTCGGCGGGCGGCTCGGGCGCGGAGAACGACCCGTCGCGCGGCAGCTCGTCGACCGGGAGCAGCGGCGGGCCGGAGGGCGGCGCCTCCGCGCGGGCGGCCAGCAGCAGGCCCGCGCCCGAGTCGCCGAGGATGTGGGCGCGCTCGTCGGAGCCCGAGTCGGGCGGGAGCGGCACCACGGGCACGCCCGCGAGGAGCCCGCCGACGACCGCGGCGGCCGTCTCCAGGGACGCGGTGGCGTGCACCGCGACGGCGTCCGCGCCCGCGATCTCCTTCGCCACGGCCGCGGCCCACCCGAGCAGCGCCTCGCGCTCCAGGCCGCGGCCGGCGATCCGCACCGGGCCGCCCGTCCCGCCGAGCAGGTCCATCGCGCGCCACCTCCCTCAGGGTCCGGCTCCGCCGATCCCGCGCAGCCACCTGGAAGTATGCCGTCCGTGCCGCATCCCACACCGCCCAGCCCCGCGACCACCTACACCGGGCTCGCCGCGCGCCTGCTCGCGCTGCCGCCCTCGTGCGGCCCGGCGCGGCTGGTGGCGGTCGACGGCCCGAGCGGCGCGGGCAAGTCCACGTTCGCGGGATTCCTGGCGGCCGTGCTGGTCGGAGCGCCGGTCGTCCGCTCGGACGACTTCCGCGTGCCCTGGGACGCCGACCCGCTCACCTGGTGGCGGCCCCTGGAGGAGGCGGTGCTCGCGCCGCTGCGCGAGGGGCGGCCCGCCCGGCTGCGCCGCTACGACTGGCACCGCGACCGGTACGGGCCGCAGGAGGAGATCCCGGCCGCGCCCGTCCTGCTGGTGGAGGGCGTCGGCGCGGCCTGGGCGGGGTCGCCCGCCGCGTTCCGCGTCTGGATCGACGCGCCGCGCGAGCTGCGCCGGGCCCGCGCCGTCGCCCGCGACGGCGCCGAGTACGCGGGCGACTGGGACCTGTGGGCGTCCCACGAGTCCGCGTTCTTCGCCGCCGACCGCACGCGGGAGCGCGCCGACCTCCACGTGGACGGCGCCGCCTTCACCCCGCACCGCTTCCGCCTCTACCCCGCGGACCCGTCCTCGGGCGGGCTGAAGTCGAGCGCGTCCACGTCGGCGGACGGCGCGCCGCCCGACAGCAGCGGGTAGCCGGGGCCCCGGTCGAAGAACGGCGCGGGCCCGCGCTCGGCGCGCAGCCGCGCCCGCAGCGCGGCGGTGGCCGCCGCGTCGACCGCCGCGCCCCGCATGACGACGCCGTAGTCGTCGCGGGCGCCCCGGACGGAGACCTTCCCGTCCCGCACGTCGTCGGCCACGCGCGACGGCGGGCGGTTCAGCGGGTCGCCCCAGCCGCCCCCGCCGGTCGTCCGGACGCGGACGACCTGCCCGGCGCGGACGGGATGGTCGTCCACGAGCCCCTCCAGCTCCGCGCCGTCGACGTCCACCCGGAACGGGCGCCCGGCGCGGCCCCCGTTCACGCCCCAGCACGACAGGATCGAGCGGTCGGCGATCGACATGAAGTGCGCGTCGCGGAGCATCCGGACGCGCTTGTCGTAGCCGAGGCCGCCCCGGTGCTCCCCCGGCCCGCCGGAGTCGACGGCGAGGCCGAGCCGCTCGACGAGCAGCGGCCAGCGCGCCTCGGCGAACTCGACGGGGATGTTGCGGGAGTCGGGGACGATGTGGACGGTGTCCTCGCCGTCGGCGTGGGGGCGGCCGCCCGAGCCGCCGCCGAGCACCTCGCGCATCAGGTAGGGGCCCCGGTCGTCCTCGCCGTGCACGCCGGTGTAGCGGATCGTCTCCTGGTCGGCGGGCATCCGCCCGCCGGTGGCCTTCGCGAGCACGCCCGCGAGCACGCCGAGCAGCCGCAGGATCACGAATGTGCGGGCGTTGGTCGGCGCCGGGAACACGGGCGTGAGCAGCGTGCCCTTCTCGGGGAACCGCATCTCGATCAGCGGCACGACGCCCTCGTTGACCTCCAGCTCGGCGGCCCGCTCGGGCGTGTCGGCGAGGTTGCGCAGGACGGGCGCCAGCCACTTCTTCAGGAAGACCCCGTCGGCGTAGTCGCCCGCGTGGTTGATCGGGCCTCTGGCCTGCGGGGACGTGCCGGTGAAATCGATGACGAGCGGGACCTCGGCCGCCTTGTCGACGGTCAGCGTGATCCGCTGCGCGTGCAGCCGGGGCGGGTCGACGCCGTCGTGCTCGGCGTAGTCCTCCCAGACGAACGTCCCGTCCGGGAGCTTGGCGAGCAGCTCGCGGCGGAACGCGCGGGTCGTCCGGTCGATGATGGCGTCGAAGCACCCCTCCACCTCGGCGCGGCCGTAGCGCGCGAACAGCTCGCCGAGGCGCCGCGCGCCCATCAGGCACGCCGAGCACTCGGCGTCCAGGTCGCCGGCGAGCGACGCCGGGGTGCGCGAGTTGCGGGTCATGATGGCGAGCGCCGCCTCGTTGCGGACGCCCCGGTCCCACAGCTTGATCGGCGGGACCATCAGGCCCTCCTCGAAGGCGCTGCGGGCGTGGCTCGGCATCGAGCCGGGCACGGCGCCGCCGATGTCGTCGTGGTGGCCGAACGCCTGGACGAACGCGACCACCTCGCCGCCGTGGAACACCGGGACCGTCACGCACAGGTCGGGCAGGTGCCCGATGCCGCCCTCCGACAGGTACACGTCGTTGTGGAAGTACACGTCGCCCGGACGCATCGTCTCCGGCGGGAAGTCGCGCGCGACGGGCTGGACGAGCGCCGAGTAGGAGCGTCCGGTCAGCTTGCGGAGGCGCCGGTCGTGGACGCCCGCGCGGAAGTCGTGCGCGTCGCGGATCATCGGGGAGCGGGCCGTCCGGGCGATGGCGGTCTCCACCTCCCGCTCGACCGCCGCCAGCGTGCCCTCGACGATCTCCACCAGGACCGGGTCCTCGCGGGGGGCCGTCCCCCCGCCGGGGCTCGGGGCGGTCACCGGGTCACCACCAGGGCGCCGAGCCGGTCGAGGGTCGCCCGGAACCCGGGGTGCAGCGGGACCGTCGAGCCGAACTCCTCGATCACCGCCGGGCCGCGCACGACATCGCCGGGCCGGAGCGCGTCACGCCTGTACACGAGGGTGTCCTCCCAGGAGTCGAAGTGGACGGGGCGGGTGCCGGTGACCGCGCGGGACGCGTCGCCGTCGCCCGGCGGCCGCTCCCGCACGGGGGGCCGGGCGAGCGGCCCGATCCCCGAGACCCGCAGGTTGACCCACTCGACGGGGTGCCGGGGGTCGCCGCGGTGGCAGTATCCGTACAGGGCCTCGTGGGCGTCGTGGAAGCGCCGCACCGTCTCGGCGCGCAGCTCCTCGCCCGGCGGTCCGTCCGGCGCGGCGACCCGCACCTCGAACGCCTGCCCGTGGTAGCGCAGGTCGGCGGAGCGGGCGTAGCGGCGGTCCTCGCCGAACCCCTCGCGGGCGAGCGCCGCGGCGGCCTCGCCCTCCAGGTCGGCGAACACCTCCGCGAGCAGCGCCGGGCCGAGCTCGTCGTCGCGGACGACGCGGGTGCGGACGTGGTCGCCGCGCACGTCCACGGTCAGCAGCCCGAACGCCGAGAGGTTTCCGGGGTTGTGGGGGATCACGGCGGACGGCAGGTCCAGCACGTCCAGCAGCCGGCACGCCAGCAGCGGCCCCGACCCGCCGAACGCGACGAGCGGGTAGTCGCGGACGTCCAGCCCCCGCTCGACGGTGATCCGGCGGATGGCGTTGGCCTGGTTCCACGCCGAGATCTCCAGGATCCCGGCGGCGGCCCGCTCGGGTTCCAGCCCCAGTTCCTCGGCCAGCACCGCGAGGCCGGCGCGGGCCGCGTCCACGTCCAGCGGGACGCGGCCGCCGAGCAGCCGGGGCGGGATCCGGCCGAGAACGGCGTGCGCGTCGGTCACCGTGGCCTCGGCGCCGCCGCGCCCGTAGCACAGCGGGCCCGGGTCGGCGCCCGCGCTGCGCGGCCCGACCCGCAGCGCGCCCTCCGGGGACCGCCAGGCCACCGACCCGCCGCCCGCCCCGACCGTCACGATGTCGACCATCGGGATCCGGACGGGGTGGCGGCCGACCACGCCCTCGGTGGTGAGGGCGGGCTCGCCGTCGAGCACGACCGCGACGTCGGTGGAGGTGCCGCCGCCGTCCAGCGTCACCACCGACCCGCCGACCGCGAACGCCGCGCCCAGCGCGCCCGCCGCCGGCCCCGACAGCACCGTCGTGACCGGCCGCCGCGCGACCTCCTCGGCCGACCGCACCCCGCCGTTGCTCTGCATCACCAGCGGACGGGACGGGGCGCCCGCGCGGATCCGCGCGAGGTAGCCGCCCATCGCGGGCTTCACGGCGGCGTCCACGAGCGTCGTCACCGCGCGCTCGTACTCGCGGTACTCGCGCAGCACCTCGCACGACAGCGACACCGCCGCGTCCGGGTGCTCGCGGCGCAGCACCTCCCGCATCGCCAGCTCGTGCGACGGGTCGGCGTAGGAGTGCAGGAAGCACACCCCGACCGCCTCGACCCCCGCCGCGCGCAGGAACCGCGCCGCCGCCACCGCCGACTCCTCGTCGAACGGCGCCAGCTCCGCGCCGGTGTGGTCGATCCGCCCGCCGACGCCCCGCACCAGGTGCGCCGGGACGATCCGCGGCGGCTTCACCCAGAAGTAGCTGTTGCCGTAGCCGTCGGGGACGCTCTGCCGCGCGATCTCCAGCAGCGGCTCGAAGCCCTCCGTCGTGACGAACCCGAGCCCCTCGACGCGGTCCTCCAGCAGCCGGTTCGTCGCGACGGTCGTGCCGTGGACCAGCGCCGTCACCTCCGCCGGGGCCGCCTCCGCCAGCCGCAGCGCCTCGGCCGCGGCCGCCGCGAACCCCTCCGCCGGGTCGGCGGGCGTCGAGGGCGTCTTGGTCGTGATGATCTCGCCGGTGTCCTCGTCGAGCGCGACGACGTCGGTGAACGTCCCGCCCGTGTCGATCCCGATCCGCAGCCGCCTCGTCATGACCACGGGTCTACCGAACCGCGCCCACCTGCGAAACCCCCACAACCTGCCAAGTCGCCCGCCGCGCGTTCGCGGCCGGGCCCGCTGCCATTGTTTAAATGTGAAAGGCCGTCAACTTCCGGCCAAGGCCGAGGATTGCGATCAAAGCGCCGCGGGGGCAATGCTTGTTGGACCCCGCGCCGACCGAACCCTTTACCGGGTCAACCGAACCAAGAAAGGCAGTCTCCCATGGCGCGCTTCGCATTTCGCAATGCCCTCGGATCGGCCGCCGCGGCGGCGGTCATCGTCGCCGGAATGAGCACCGGCACCGCCTATGCCCAGGACTCCGCCGCGCGGGCCGACGGCACGCGGGTCACCGCCCCCACGCACCAGACGACGGTGCTGAACAGCGGAAACGACAACGCCTCGGTCGACGGCGTCGGCCAGTGCGCGATCAACCAGAGCAAGGACTGCTGGGCCTGGATCGACAAGCAGAACGGCACGCCCTGCCCGTCCGGCCATTTCTGCATCTACACCAATGTGTGGGCCAACGAGGGCGGCAAGGTCTTCTCGCTCTACCGCTGCCGCGACTTCACGCTGCGGAGGTGGAATGGCGAGGGCCTCTACCACAACTCCAACACCGGCGGCGCCCACGGCTATCTGAAGGGCTCCGGCCGCAACGTCCTGAAGGACGTCGCCCCCGGCGAGTCGGGCCCGTACGACTTCGGGCCGGTCTACTACGTCCGGGCGTGCTGACCCGCACCCGCTGATCCGCGGGCGCGGTCCGGGTGCCGGGCGGCTAGGCTGGGCGGTTTCCGAACCGACGAGACGCTGGAGCACGTTCATGGCGCTTGAACGCCCCGAGATCGACTTCCCCGAGGGCCAGCCGCCCGAGCACCTCGACATCACCGACATCACCAAGGGCGACGGCGACGAGGCCGTCAAGGGCGCGACCGTGTCGATGCACTACGTCGGCGTGTCCTGGTCCACGGGCGAGGAGTTCGACGCGTCCTGGAACCGCGGCGGCACCTTCGACTTCCAGCTCGGCGCCGGGCGCGTCATCAAGGGCTGGGACATGGGGATCGCCGGGATGAAGGTGGGCGGGCGCCGCAAGCTCGTCATCCCGCCGCACCTCGCCTACGGCGACCGGAGCCCGAGCCCGGCGATCAAGCCGGGCGAGACGCTCATCTTCGTGGTGGACCTGCTGGAAGTGAAGTAACCGGCGGTACGGTGACCGGCTCGGACGTGCCCGGCGGCGGGCACGTCCAACGGCGGGCAATCCGGGGGTGAAATCCGTCCCCGGGTGCCCGCCGTGCCGTTTCCGCGTCCGGGCGCTCCGGTATCAGGGACGCATGATCAAGGCGCGGGGGCTGACGAAGAGGTTCGGCGAGAAGACCGCCGTCGACCAGGCCGGGTTCACCGTCCTGCCGGGACGGGTGACCGGGTTCCTCGGCCCCAACGGCGCCGGGAAGTCGACGACGATGCGGATGATCCTCGGCCTGGACCGGCCGACCTCCGGCGACGTCACCGTCAACGGCCGCCGGTACCGCTCGCTCGGCGCGCCGCTGCGCGAGGTCGGCGCGCTGCTGGACGCGAAGGCCGTGCACGGCGGCCGCAGCGCCCGCAACCACCTGCTGTGCCTCGCGCGGAGCAACGCGATCCCCGCCCGCCGCGTGGACGAGGTGCTCGGCCTCGTCGGGCTCCAGAGCGTCGCGCGCAAGCCGGCCCGGGGCTTCTCGCTCGGCATGGGCCAGCGGCTCGGCATCGCCGCCGCGCTGCTCGGCGATCCGGGCGTGCTGATGTTCGACGAGCCGGTCAACGGCCTGGACCCGGAGGGCATCCTCTGGATCCGGACGCTCATGCGGCGGCTCGCGCGGGAGGGCCGCACGGTGTTCGTGTCGAGCCACCTGATGTCGGAGATGGCCCTCACCGCCGAGCACCTGGTCGTCATCGGGCGCGGCCGGATCCTCGCCGACACCGGGGTCGGGGAGTTCATCGACGCCAACGCCTCCAGCCACGTCCTCGTCCGGTCGCCGCAGGCCGCCGAACTGGCGCGGCTACTGGCCGCGCGCGGCCACCGCGCCGAGCCGGGCCCGGACGGGTCGCTGCGCGTGTTCGGCGCGCCCGCCGCGCTGATCGGCGACCTGGCCGCCGACAACGCGCTGCGGCTGCACGAGCTGGCGACCGTCCAGCCGTCGCTGGAGGAGGCGTTCATGCGGCTGACCGGCGAGTCCGTCGAGTACCACGCGGGCGTCCCCGGCGGCGCGCCGCCACCGAACCCGCCGCCCGCGCGGGGGCCGAGGCCGGATGGCGTGCGCTGATGGCGGCTCCCGCGCCGCCCGCGCCGCCCGCGCCGCCCGGTGGCGCGCGGGCCGATCGGCGGGTGCGGTTCGGGCACGTGCTGTCCGCCGAGTGGACGAAGATCCGCACCGTCAAGTCCACGTTCTGGACGCTGCTCGCCGGCGCGGTCGTCCTCATCGGCTTCTCCGCGCTGTGGGCCCTGGCGTTCAGCGCGTCCTTCGACGACATGAGCGAGCACGACCGCGCGACGTTCACGCCGATGCTCCCCACGCAGGTCGCGTTCTACTTCGGCATGGTGGTCTTCGGGGCGCTGGGCGTGCTGGTCATCACCTCCGAGCACGCCACCGGGATGATCCGGACGGCGCTCACGGCCGTGCCGCGCCGCGCCCACTACCTCGCGGCCAAGACCGCCGTGCTCGGCGCCGTCGTGCTGCTCGTCGGGATCGCGGTGTCGTTCGCGTGCTTCTTCGTCAGCCAGGGCATCCTCGCCTCCAAGGACCTCGACGGCTCGCTCGGCGACCCCGGCATGGCGCGCTCGGTCGTGGGCGGCGGCGTGTACCTCGCGCTGATCGCGGTGCTGGCGCTCGGCGTCGGGACGCTGCTGCGGCACACCGCGGGGTCGGTCGTCGCGGTGTTCGTGCTGATGTTCGTCCTCGGGATCGTCGGCGGGTTCCTGCCCGGCGCGTGGGGCGAGAAGGTCAACAAGGTGCTGCCGTCCAACGCGGGGAACGCGATCCTGTCGCCCGTCCGGCGGTCGGACCAGCTCGCGCCGTGGACGGGCCTCGGCCTGTTCGCCCTCTACACGCTCGCGGTGCTGGCCGCCGCGCTGGCCCTGTTCGAGCGGCGGGACGCGTGAGCCTCTCCCGCGGCGCGCCCGCGCGCAGGACGGTCGCGCTCGGCACGGCCGCGGCGTGGCTACGGCGTCGTCGCCACCCGCCTGTCCGGCATCGCGGCGATGGTCGCGGCGGTCGCGGCGCTGCTCCTCGGCCGGGCCGGGCGCACCGCCGCTCAGCGGGCCCGGCGGCCGAGAAGGTGGCCGAGCGCGACGCCCGCGAGCGCGACGAGGCCGCCGGTCGCGAACGCGGCGACCATGGGCCAGACCGGGACCCGGCCGGACCCCCGGGACGCGGCGGCCCGGCCCGCGTGGACGCGACCTGACGCCGCGGCGGGCCCGGGTCCGGCCTCGGGTGCGGCAGCGGCGGCGGGCTCGGTCAGGGCACGTTCCACGGCCGCGAAGAACTCGCCCGCCGTCCGCTTGGCGACGCCGCCGAGCATCCGCTGGCCGACGCCGCCGATCATCCCGCCGACGACCGCGTCGGCGTCGTAGTCGACGCGCGTCGAACCGCCGCCCGTGCCGCCGTCCCCGGTTCCGTCGCCGTCGCCGTCGCGGGACAGCCGGACCCGCACCGTCGCGTCCACCGTGCCGGGCGCGCCCTGCCCCCGCGCGCGGAGCGTGAACGCGCTGGGCGGATCGGGGTCGGTGAGCTCGACCCGTCCCACGTAAGTACCCCGCACGGACGCGACGCCCGCCGATATCGTCATGCGGTAGCTTCCCGGGGCCGTCTCCTCCAGCGAGTGGCAGCCGGGGATCGTGCGGGCGAGGACCGCCGGGTCCTGGAGCGCGTCCCAGACGCGGGCGAGCGGCGCGGCGACGGTGGCACTGCCTGTGACCTGCATGACCCGACTCTAGGGAATGCCGCCGCCCCGCCGAACGGCAACACTTGCCGATCGCGCGCCGCGTACACGCCGAGCATCGGCCGGTTCCGGGCGCGCGGCCCCGGGAATGGCCAGAATGTCCGCTAACTCCGCGTCTCGCGCGAACTACCGGCCCCCCGGCCGCGTCAACCGTTGCGGGACGACGACGTCCCACGGAAGTCCCCCAACTGAAACGGAGAACGCGGCTGATGCGAGGGAAGACGCCCGTCATCGCCACCGCGGTCGCCGCCGCGCTCGGCGTGGCGGCAGGCGGCTGGCCGGTCCTGCGGGCGCAGGCGGGGCACTCCGGCCCCTCGGTGCGGACGGAGTTGAGCGCGGCGCTCGCCGACCAGAAGTGGGAGGCGCCCAAGCCCGGCTCCTGGACGATGCCCAAACCCTCGGCCGACGGGCTCCCGCCGGTCATCAGCCGCATCGAGACGCAGGACCGCGTCGTCTTCCTCACCATCGACGACGGCTACACCTACGACGCCGAGTTCGTGAACCTCGTCCGCAAGGAGAAGGTTCCGATCATGACGTTCCTGACCTCGACCTACATCAAGGGCGAGGGCCAGTACTTCTGGGCCATGCGCAACGCGGGCTCGCCGATGGAGAACCACACCGTCAGCCACCCGAACATGGTGACGCTCAGCCCCGAGGGGCAGAAGAAGCAGATCTGCGACTCCTCGGCGGCGATCGCCCAGCAGTACGGCCGGACGCCGCAGATCTTCCGGCCGCCGTTCGGCAGCTTCAACGCGACGACCCGCAAGGTCGCCAAGGAGTGCGGGATCAGGTCGATCCTGCTGTGGTCGGCCGAGTTCTACAACGGCACGACCGGCCCCGGCGTCGGCCTCAACGGCTTCGCGCGCGGCGACGGCACGGGCAAGGAGTTCAAGCCCGGCGACATCGTCCTCATGCACTACCGCAAGGGGCTCGCGCAGCAGTTCCAGATGATCCTCGGCTGGATCAGGCAGCAGGGGTTCCGGCCCGCCGCCGTCCAGAACTACCTCCCGGCCTCGCTCGGCGGCACCGCCCCCGACGCCCCCGCGGGTGGTTGAAACCCGACCTACCCGGACGTATCCCGGTTGCGCCGCTGGCGTGCGGCCACCGCGTTATCGTCAACACGCTGGCGGGGTTGGAGGTCCCCCGCTCCCCGAGCAACCCCGCCAGCACCACCCCCAGGGTTGGAGGCCCCCCTCTCGCTTATTCCGGCCGAAGCAACCCCGCCAGCACCACCCCCAGGGTCGGAGGCCCCCCTCTCGCTTATTCCGGCCGAAGCAACCCCGCCAGCACCACCCCCAAGGTCGCAGGCCCCCCTCTCGCCCATTCCGGCCGAAGCAACCCCGCCGGCGCTTTCCACCTGCCTGCGCAGTGCGAACAGGTCGTCGGGTGACAGCGGCATCGCGTCGATCCGGATGCCCTCCGCGTCCTCGACCGCCGAGGCGATCACCGCCGACACCGGGATCACGCCCGCCTCGCCCGCGCCCTTCACGCCGAGCGGGTTCAGCGGCGACGGGGTCTCCAGGTGGTCGGTCTCGATCCGCGGCACCTCCGTCGCGTACGGCATGAGGAAGTCCATGAACGAGGCGTTGAGCAGTTGCCCCGACCCGTCGTAGACCATCCGCTCGTACAGCGCGCCGCCGACGCCCTGCGCGACGCCGCCGTGGATCTGGCCCTCGACCACCATCGGGTTGACGAGCCGCCCGCAGTCGTGGACGACGACGTACCGCAGGATCGCGATCTCGGCGGTGTCCGGATCGACCTCGACGACGGCGGCGTGCGCGCCCGCCGCGAACGTCGAGCGGACCGGCGAGTAGTAGTCGCGGCCCTCCAGGCCCGGCTCGTCCCCGGGCGCGACGGGCGGCTCGGTCACCGGGCGGCCGGTCGCGAACTGCGTCGCGGCGGCGGTCTCGGCGTCGAAGGCGTACCGCAGCGGGTTCGACAGCACCGCGACCGTCCGCAGCGGGAGCGACGCCGACGGGTCGCCCTTCACGTGGACGACGCCGTCGGCGATGTCCAGGTCGCCCGGGTCGGCCTCCAGCGCCTCGCCCGCGATGCGCAGCGCCTTGGCGCGCACCTTCCGGCAGGCCAGCGCGATCGCGTTGCCGCTCATCACGGCGGCGCGGGAGGCGAACGTGCCGACCGCGTACCCGAACCGGCGGGTGTCGCCGGTGGTCACCCGGACGTCCGCGAGCGGGACGCCCAGCTCGGCGGCGGCGATCTGGGCGAACACGGTCTCGTGGCTCTGGCCCTGCGAGGTCAGCCCGGTCGAGACGTGCACGCGCCCGGCGGTGTCGATCTCCACGTGGCCGCCCTCGTAGGGGCCGACGCCCGTGCCCTCGACGTAGATCCCGATGCCGACGCCGACGCGGCGGCCCCGGGACGCGGCGGCGGCGCGGTCGGCCTCGAAGCCGTCCCAGCCGACCAGCTCGCGGGCCCGGCGCAGCAGCTCGGGGTAGTCGCCCGAGTCGTAGACGAGCGGACGCCCGTCCTGGAACGTCAGGCCCTGGTCGTAGGGGAACTCGTCCGGCTGGATCAGGTTGGCGGCGCGGACGTCGGCGCGGTCGAGGCCGAGGTGGCGGGCGATGCGGTCCATCGTCCGCTCCATGCAGAACACGCCCTGCGGGCGGCCCGCGCCCCGGTACGGGGTGACCATCACGGTGTTGGTGTAGAGGCTCGTCACCTCCGCCCGGTACGCGCCGATCCGGTAGGGGCCGAGGAGCTGGGTGGAGGTGACGATCGGGACGATGATCCCGTACGGGGTGTAGGCGCCGTGGTCGTGCCGGATGCGCACGTCCAGGCCGAGGACGCGGCCCTCGCCGTCGAACCCGACCCGCACGTCCTGCACCTGGCCGCGCTCGTGCGCCGCGGAGACGAAGTGCTCGCGGCGGTCCTCGGCCCACTTGACCTCGCGGCCGAGCAGCCGCGCCGCCCACGGCACCAGCACCTCCTCCGGCCACGGGTGCACGATCTTGACGCCGAAGCCGCCGCCGACGTCCGGCGCGATCACCTCGACCTTGCCGTTCGGCAGCCCGAGCCGCGCCGCGATCGCGGCGCGGACGCCCGTGGACGCCTGCGTGGAGGTGTACACGCGCAGCGACCCGTCGTCGGCGTCCCAGCGCGCGTAGACGCCGCGCCCCTCCAGCGGCGTGGACGCGCTGCGCTCGATCGACAGCCGGAACTCCAGCCGGTGCGGCGCCGCGTCCACGGCCGCCGCGGCGTCGCCGGTCTCCTGCACCAGGACGGCGCCGACGTTGCCCGGCACGTCGTCGTGCACGAGGTGCTCGGCCCTGGTGGCCGCCTCGATCCCGACGACGGCGGGCAGCGTCTCGTACTCGACGCGGACGCGCTCGGCGGCGTCCTCGGCGAGGTAGCGGTCGCGGGCGACGACCATCGCGACGGGTTCGCCGACGTGCCGGACGATACCGCGCGCCAGCGGGTACGCGGTGCGGCCGTGGGTGAGCGCCGGGTGCGGGATGAGCAGCGGCAGCGGCTCGCCGACCCCGCCGGGCAGGTCCTCGGAGGTGTAGACGGCGACCAGGCCGTCGACGTCCAGCGCGTCCATGACGTCGATGTCGAGGACGCGGGCGTGCGCGTGCGGCGACCGGACGAACGCGGCGGCGAGCGCGTCCCGCCCGAGGTCGTCGAGGAAGCGGCCCCGGCCGGTGAGGAGCCGGGCGTCCTCGCGGCGCCGAACGGGCTCGCCGAACACGCGCGTCCCCATCTAGGCGGTCCCTTCGTCGGTGGCGGCCCCGTCGGCGGCGGCCAGTTCGGCGGCGCGCCGCACCGACTTCACGATGTTCTGGTACCCGGTGCAGCGGCACAGGTTCCCCGAGATGCCTTCGAGCACCTGGTCCTCGGTGGGGCGCGGCGTCTCCCGCAGCAGCGCGGTGACCGTGCACAGGAACCCGGGCGTGCAGAACCCGCACTGGAGGCCGTGGCACTCGCGGAAGGCGCGCTGCACGGGCGAGGGCGTCCCGTCCGGCGCGGCGAGGCCCTCGACGGTGGTGACCTCGTGCCCGGCGGCGGTGACGGCGAACAGCAGGCACGAGCGCACGGGATCGCCGTCCAGCAGGACGGTGCAGCACCCGCACACGCCGTGCTCGCAGCCGACGTGCGTGCCGGTCAGCCCGAGGTCGTGGCGGAGCAGGTCCGACAGCAGCCGCCGGGCGGGCGCGCGGGCGGTGCGGTGGACGCCGTTGACGGTCAGCGCGATGTCGTGCGGCTCCTCTAGCATCCCTCCGCCTTCCGCAGGTCACGTAGGGCTCCGGCGGCCGCCGCGCGCAGCACGCGCGCGGTGAGCACGCCGGTCAGGTGCCGCCGGTAGTCGGCGCTCGCGTGGATGTCGGCCTCCGGCTCGACGCGCTCCAGGACGTGCGCGGACGCCGCCGCCCAGTCCCCCGCGGGCCCGGCGGCCCCGGTCAGGTCGAGGACGAGCGGGGTCGCGGCGACGCCGAGGTAGGCGGCGCGAGCCGAGGTGACCCGCAGGTCGCGGTCGAGCGCGACGGTGGCGGCGGCGCCCGCGAGCGCGTAGTCGCCGTGGCGGCGGGACGTCTCGGCGAACGCGGCGCCGGTGCGCGGCGGCAGCGCCGGGAAGAACGCCGACACGGCGAGGTCGCCCGGCTCCAGCGCGGGCTCCAGCGGGCCGCGGAAGAACGCGTCCGCGCGGACGGTGCGGCGCCCCGCCGCCGAGGCCACCTCGACGGTGCCGCCGACCAGCGCCAGCACGGCGGGCAGCTCGGCGGCGGGGTCGGCGTGGGCGAGGCTCCCGACGACCGTCCCCCGGTTGCGGATGACGGGGTGGGCGACGTGCCGGAGCGCGAGGCGCAGCAGCGGCTGGACGGCGCCGGCCTCCGCCGAGCGCTCGACCCGGGCGTGCCGGGCGAGCGCGCCCACGCGGACGCCGTCGTCCCGGACGCGCAGGACGTCGAGCCCGGCGACGCGGTTGATGTCGACCAGCGCGGACGGCGCGGCCAGCCGCATGTTGAGCAGCGGGACGAGGCTCTGCCCCCCGGCGAGCACCTTCGCCGACGGGTCGGCGGCGAGGACGTCCAGCGCCTCCTCCAGCGTGCGGGGCGCGTGGTAGCGGAACGGCGGCGGTTTCACCGGCGGCCCCCTCAGCCCGCGCCCGACGTCGGCGGGCGGACCGGCCCGCCGATCTCGCGTTCGTCGGGCGCGATGACGCCGCCGCCCCGCCCCTCCGGGCGGCGCGCCACCGCGTTCAGCAGGTGGTACCCGACCAGCACCGCGACCGTGCCGAGCGCGATGCCCTGGAGCGGGAAGTCGTCCGTGATGTCGAGCCGCACGTCCCCGATCGCGAGGATCACCGCCGCCGCGACCGGGACGAGGTTGACCGGGTCGCCGAAGTCCACCCGGTTCTCGATCCAGATCTTCGCGCCGAGCAGCCCGATCATCCCGTACAGCACGACGGTGATGCCGCCGAGCACGCCGCCCGGCGTCGCCGCGACCAGCGCGCCGAACTTCGGGCACAGCCCGAACGCGATCGCGACGACCGCCGCGACGTAGTACGCGGCGGTCGAGTAGATGCGGGTCGCGGCCATCACGCCGATGTTCTCGGCGTAGGTGGTGGTCGGGGAGCCGCCGAGGCCGGTGGCGAGCGCGGTCGCGGCGCCGTCGGCGGTGAGCGCGCGGCCGAGGACGGGGTCGAGGTTCTCGCCGGTCATCGCCGACACGGCCTTGACGTGCCCGGTGTTCTCGGCGATCAGCGCGATGACCGGCGGCAGCGCCAGCAGGATCGCGGAGGTCTTGAAGTCGGGGGCGTGCAGGTCGGGGAACCCGAACCAGTCCGCGGCGTCCACCCCGGAGAAGCTCAGCCGGTCGTGCGGGAACGCCGTCGCGACGCAGTAGGGCCCCTCGCCGCGGCACGCCTTACCGGAGGCGTCCAGCAGGTTCTGCCCGGGCAGCACGGAGGTGATCTTGCCGGCCGTCGCGTCGAGGAGCCACGACAGCGCGAACCCGAACACCAGCGCCAGCAGGATGGAGATCCGCCCCCAGAACCCGCGCAGCAGCACCGTGCACAGGACGGCGAAGCCCAGCGTCCCCAGCGCGACCCACTGGTCCTGCGGCCAGTAGACGGTGGCGACGACCGGCGCCAGGTTGAACCCGATCAGCATGACGACCGCGCCGGTCACCACGGGCGGGAACAGCCGGTGCACGACCTCGCCGCCGAGGACGTGCACGGTCAGCCCGACGGCGGCGAGCGCGAGGCCGGCGACGAGGATCGCGCCGGTCACGGTCGCGCTGTCGCCGCCCGCCGCGCGGATCGCCGCGACCGCGCCGACGAACGAGGCGCTGGTGCCGAGGTAGCTCGGCACCCGCCCGCCGACGACCAGCAGGAACAGGATCGTCGCGACCCCGGACATCATGATCGACAGGTTGGGGTCCAGGCCCATCACGACGGGGAACACGAACGTCGCGCCGAACATCGCCACGACGTGCTGCGCGCCGATCCCGGCGGTGCGGGGCCAGGTCAGCCGCTCGCCGGGACCGACGACCTCGCCCGGCGGCGGCGTCCGCCCGTCGCCGTGCAGCTTCCAGCCGATCGACATGCGGCCCTCCCCGGCTCGTCGCCCCGCGTTCCTGCGGGCAAGGTAGATCTACCCAGGTGAGCGGGCACCGGCGACATCTGCCAAAGCCCGCGGACCGGTTTCGGAGGACCGGTGGCCGGGGCCGCCTTCCGTCGGCCCCGGGCCGGTGAGGGCATGCCGAGGACGGCGCGTGTCGGTGGGATCCCGCCGCGCCGCGCGCCGCTACGCTCAGATGCCACGCATGCGCAGCACGTGCAGGGCGAGGGTGAGGTTGAGCCGCAGATGCGCGTCCTCGGTGAAGGCCCCGAGCATCCGCTCCAGTTTCCCGATGCGATATCGCAGCGTGTTGTAGTGGAAGTGCAGGCGGCGCGCCGTCTCGGCGACGTTCAGGTTGGTCTCCAGCAGCACCTGGAGGGTGCGCCGCAGGTCCACCAGTTCGGGCTCGTCGTCGGCGGCGAGGTCGCCCAGCGTCTCGCGGACGAACGCGTGCAGCTCCTCCGGGTCCGACACCAGGCTCAGCAGCCGGTAGACGCCGAGCTGGTCGAAGTGCGCGCGGGCGCCCGCGCCGTGCAGCTGGCGCCCGACCCGCACCGCCTTGACGGCCTGCTCGTAGGCCTCGGGCAGCTCCGCCGGGGACGTCACCGTCCGGCTGATGCCGGTCGAGAACGTCCGCCGCACCGGCAGGTGCTCGGCGAACACCGACGACGCCTCCTTGACCATCGCCTGCACCGGACCGGTCGACAGCTCCGCCGGGTCGTCGCCGTCGGCGCCGATCACGGCCACGACCTCGTGCGCGAAGCTCGCGACCGCCGCGCCCTTGTCGTGCCGCCGGACGGCCATCGTCCACGCGGCGGCCAGCCGCTCCTGGGCGGAGCGTTCCTCGGCGCCGCGGACGCCGCGCGCCCCGCCGTCGGGCTCGGCCCCGGCGCCCATGGCGGCGCCCACGGCGGTGCCCATGGACGCGCCCGCCGCCCGGCGCCGCGCGTCGCGCGCCGCCCGGCCCTCGGGTTCGGCGCCCGGGGCGCCGCCGCGCGGGCGGCCGTCCAGCTCGGCCACGACCACCATCATCGGGCGGTCCAGGTCCCAGCCGAACCCGTCGCAGTGCGCGACGACCCGGTCGTCCTCGCCGGCGCGGCCGGCGAGGATGTCGCGCAGGAAGTCGGCGCGGTACTTGCTCTCCACCGCCGCGACGGCCTGCTGCTTGGTCACCACGAGCGCGGCCACGGTCGCGGCGCGCTCCAGGATGCCGAGGTCGGTGCCGCGCAGCGTGCCGCCCGGGCTGAAGGCGATGATGCGGCCGTGGTCGAACCCGCCCGCGACGACGGGCACGACCAGGTGGTCGGACGTGCCGTGCGCGCCGGTGATGCCGCAGCCGCCGCGTCCGCACGCGGTGTGGCGGCCCGCGTCGAACGCGCGCATCGCCTGGACGTGCTCGTCGGGGCCGGCTCCGGCCAGCACCCGCTGTTCGCCGTCCAGCACGACGACGGCGACGTCGAGCAGCGTCGCGACCTCGTCGACGACCTCCTGGAGGCCGCCGCCGCACAGCACGATCTGCACGAGCGCGCGGTGCACCTCCTCGGTGCGCGCGAGCACGGCGGCCTGCCGGTTCAGGATGTCGGTCAGTACCTGGTTGAGGATGTCGTCGAAGCCGACGTCGTTGGGGAGCAGGATCAGGGGGAAGCCGCGCCGGTCGGCCTGCGCGATCATTTCCGCGGGGAGCGATTCCAGGTAGCGGCCCAGTTTGATGGCCAGGGCCGCGAGGCCGCGCTCGTCCAGGTCGGCGACCAGGTTGTCGAGCGACTGGGGGGTGTTGCGCAGGGGGTAGCCGGTGGTGAGGAGGAGCTCGTTCGGCTTCACCCACGACAGGATGTCGGGGACCTCCATCACGTTGAGCCGCTGCACGATGCGTTCGAGGCCGGCACGGCCCGCGATGAGGCGCGCGCCGTTGAGGGTGCTGACGCCGAGGACCTCTCCGACGGAGAGGCCGTAGGTCAGCGTTCCGGTGCTCGCGAGCCTGAGGGCCGGTGGGCCCGGGTCCGCAGTGGTGTAACTCATGCCAGGGGTCACCTCGCCTTTTGGTGCGTACATCGCCCATTGCGGCGAGATCGCTACCAGTTCCTGATCAACCCTGACAACAAAGACGAACGATGACAACCATCCTTGGCAGCTTTCCCCATACGACCGTCGGGGGGCGCGGTCTAGCGTCTGCGCAGAGGCCGGGCCGCCCGCACGGTGGAGGCATCGGCGGAAGGCATCCGACCCCGGCCTCGGGAGGATCCGTGACTGCCCTGGTACGCGAGCCCATCCCGCTTCGGCACGGCTCCCGCCCCCAGACCGCGGGCGCCGCCAGCCTGGCGCTGCGCCCGCTGCTCGACGCGCCGCGCCGCGCGGCGCGCGTCCTCGCGGTGTTCCCGTCCGCCGTCTACCTGGAGACGCGCGGCGACCGCGAGCCCCGCGTGGTGGCCGTGGTCGGCTCCGACGCCAACCGGCTGCCGAACGCGATGGTGGTCGGCGCGGCCCGCCGCGACCAGCCGTTCCGCTCGATCCGCGAGGGCGGGGAGGCGTGGGTCGGCGACGGCCGCGTCGAGGTCGGACCGCTGAGCGTGCGGGTCCGCCGCTGGTGGGACCCCTCGCCCGCGCTCGGCGGGATGCGCCCCGCCGAGCTGGCCCGCGGCGTCCGCGCGCTGGAGACCGCGCTCGCCGCCGCCGGGATGACCGGAGGCGGCCTCGCCGGGCACCCCGACCCCGCGCGGCTCGCCGAGTGCTGCGCGGCGGACGACCTCGCCGGCGCGGTGGAGGCCGCCGAGCGCATCGTCGGGCTCGGCCCGGGGCTCACGCCGAGCGGCGACGACATCCTGTCCGGGCTGCTGGTGACGCTGCGGCTCGTCGGCGCGGCCGTCACCGGCGGCGGCCCCGCCGTGCGGCTGGCCGACTGGCTCGGCGCCGCCGTCACCGCCGACGCGGGCACGCGCACCACCGCGCTCGCCGCGACCCTGCTGCACTTCGCGGCGGCGGGCGGCGCGGGCGGCGAGGTCGCGGCGGTGCTGCGCGGCGTCGCCGGGCACGAGGCGGCGGCCCCGGCCGTGCGGCGGCTGCTGGCGGTGGGCCACACCTCCGGCGCCGACCTGGCCTGGGGCGTCCTCGCGGGCTGCCGCGCCGCGCTCGCGCTCTGCGCGCCCGCGGTGGCGCGCCAGACGCGCAGGGCGTCCGCATGAGCGTTCGCGCGGTCCGCCGGACGGCCGTTCGGGAGGGGCGCGGGTGAGCCGGTGGGTCGAGGTGCGGCCGGGCGGCTACCACGATTCGGTGACGCTGATGCGGGTGAGCCGCGCCGTGTCCGAGCGGGACGGCGTGGACGGCGCGATGGCGGCGATGGGCACCCCGCTCAACGTCGAGACGATGCGGCGGATGGGCTTCGACGTCCCGGCGGAGACGGGGCCCGGCGACCTGGTCGTCGCGATCCGCGCGCGCGACGCCGCCGCGCTGGAGGCCGCGCGGACCGCGCTGGACGGCCTGCTCGGCGAGGCGTCCCGCGTCCCCGACCGGGGCGGCCTGCTCGGCGAGGCCCCGGCGGCGCGCACGACCGCGTCGGCGGCGGCGCGCGCCGAGGCGACCGTGGCGCTGCTGTCGGTGCCGGGACCGGGCGTGTTCCCCGAGGCGATGGACGCGCTCGACGCGGGCCTCAACGTGATGATCTTCAGTGCCGGGGTGCCGCTCGCGCAGGAGATCGCGCTGAAGGAGGCGGCGGCGCGGCGCGGACTGATCGTGATGGGCCCCGACTGCGGCACCGCGGTCGTCGGCGGCGCGGGGCTCGGGTTCGCCAACGCGGTCCGGCCGGGCCCGGTGGGGATCGTCGCCGCGTCCGGGACGGGCGCGCAGCAGCTCATGTGCCTGCTGGACGCGGCGGGCACCGGCGTCAGCCACGTCCTCGGCGTCGGCGGGCGCGACCTGTCCTCGCAGGTGAGCGGGCGGTCGGCGCTCGCGGCGCTGGCGGCCCTGGACGCCGACCCCGGCACCGAGCTGATCCTGCTGGTCTCCAAACCGCCCGCGCCGCGCGTCGCGGACCTGATCCGGGAGGCGGCGCGGCGGCTCGACACGCCCGTGGTGTTCGCGCTGCCGATGCCCGGCGAGGACGACCTGACCCGCGCCGCCGAGACCGCGCTGCGCGCGCTCGGCCGCCCGGTGCCGCGCTGGCCGCGCTGGCCCGCCCGGCGGCGCCCCGCCGCGGTGGCGGGGCGGGAGCTGCGCGGCCTGTTCGCGGGCGGGACGCTGCGCGAGGAGGCCGCCGTGATCGCCCGCGCCGGGCTCGGCTGGGACCTGGAGGCGCGCGGCCACTCCCTCGTCGACTTCGGCGGCGACGCCTTCACCCGGGGCCGCGCCCACCCGATGATCGACCCGTCGCTGCGGCTGGAGGCGCTCGCCCACGCGGCGGCCGACCCGGAGGCGGGCGTGCTGCTGCTGGACGTGGTGCTCGGCTTCGGCGCCGAGCCCGACCCCGCCGCCGCGCTGGCGCCGGTGCTGGCCGCCGCGCTGAGGGACCGTTCCGATCTGGCGGCCGTGGTGTCGCTGTGCGGGACGCCCGCCGACCCGCAGGACCGCGACCGGCAGGCCGCGGCGCTGCGCGAGGCGGGCGCCGACGTGTACGCCTCCAACGCGCAGGCGGCGCGCCGCGCCGTCAAGCTGGTGGAGGCGCTGGAGCGCGCGGAAGGGGCCCCGGGATGAGCGGGACGAGCGGCGCGGAGCGGCACCCGCTGGGGGGCCTGCTCACGCGCGAGCCGGTGGTCGTCACCGCCGGGGTGGACGTGCTCGCGGACGCGCTGGCGGACCAGGCGGTGCGGGTCGAGCCCGTCGACTGGCGTCCGCCCCCGCCCGGGACGGACGCGGCGCTCGCCGCCGTCCTCGGCGCCCCCGGCCGCGCGGAGGCCAACGCCCGCGCGGTGGGCCGGATGGTGACCGCGCGCCCGCACCTGGTGGACGTGCGCCCCGCGCGGGAGGCGCTCGGCCTGGAGCCCGGCGCGTTCCTGCACGCGGGGCCGCCGCTGGAGTGGGAGCGCGCGTCCGGGCCGATGCGCGGCGCGCTGATCGGCGCGATGCTGCTGGAGGGGCTCGCGGAGACGCCGCTCGGCGCCGAGCGGGCGCTGGCGCGCGGCGCCGCGACGTTCGAGCCGTGCCACCACCACGGCGCGGTCGGGCCGATGGCGGGCGTGGTCAGCCCGTCCATGTGGATGCTGGTCGTGGAGGACGCCGAGCACGGCGGCAGGTCGTACTGCTCGCTGAACGAGGGCCTCGGGAAGGTCCTGCGGTACGGGGCGTACGGGCCCGAGGTGATCGAGCGGCTCACCTGGATGGGCGAGGTGCTCGGCCCGGCCCTGCGCGCGGCGGTGCGCCGGCACGGCCCGCTGGACCTGCTGTCGGTCATCGCGCAGGCGCTCCAGATGGGCGACGAGCTGCACAACCGCAACCGCGCGGCGACGTCGCTGCTGCTGCGCGAGCTGGCGCCCGACCTCGCCGCCGCGCCGGAGGTGCACCGCGACCGGGCGGCCGAGGCGCTGCGGTTCGCGGCGGGCAACGACCACTTCTTCCTGAACGCGGGGATGGCGGCGGCGAAGGCGGCGGCGGACGCGGCGCGCGGCGTCCCCGGCTCCAGCATGGTCGTCGCGATGGCCCGCAACGGCACCGACTTCGGCATCCAGGTGTCGGGCACGGGCGACCGCTGGTTCACCGGCCCGGCGAACGTCCCCCACGGCCTCTACCTCGGCGACCACGGCCCGGACGACGCCAACCCCGACATCGGCGACTCCGCCATCACCGAGACCGCCGGGATGGGCGGGTTCGCGCTGGCCGCCGCGCCCGCGATCGTCCGGTTCGTCGGCGGCGAGGTGCCCGACGCGGTCGCCGCGACCCGCCGGATGTACGAGATCACGCTCGCCGAGCACCCGGCGCTCCAGATCCCGCTGCTGTCGTTCCGGGGCACCCCCGTCGGCGTGGACGTGACCCGCGTCGTCCGCACGGGGATCCTCCCGGTCATCGACACCGGGATCGCCGGACGCGAGGCCGGAACGGGCCAGGTCGGCGCGGGGCTGGTCGAGCCGCCCGCGAACGTCTTCGAGGACGCGCTGCGCGCCCTCGCCGAAACGGCCTGACGCGGGGCCGCCCCCGGGTAGCGTCCCGCACATGACCGAGCCGACCACCACCAGGCCGACCACCACCGGGCCGACCACCACCGGGCCGATCACCGGTGAGCAGCACGCGCTCATCGCCGGGCCGTACCAGGCCGTCGTCACCGAGGCGGGCGCCGCCCTGCGCGAGCTGACCCACGAGGGGCGGCCGCTCGTGCTGGCCCACGGCGCCGGGGAGAACGCGCCCGCCGCGTCGGGGCAGCTGCTGGCCCCCTGGCCGAACCGGCTCGACCGCGGCCGCTACGCCTACGGCGGCGCGACCCACCGGCTCGACGTCTCCGATCCGGACCACGACTGCGCCATCCACGGGCTGGTGCGCTGGGCGCCGTGGCGGGCGGTGCTGCGGGAGCCGGACCGGGTGCGGCTCCGGCACCGGCTGCTCGGAACCGCCGGCTACCCGTTCCGCCTCGACCTGGACGTCGAGTACGCGCTGTCGGAGGAGCGGGGGCTCACCGTCCGGCTGACCGCCTCCAACCGCGGGGACGTCACCGCCCCCTACGGGCACGGCGCGCACCCGTACCTGACCGTCGGCGTGCCGATCGACGCGTGCACGGTCACCTTCCTCGCGGACCGGTACCTGCCGGTGGGGCCGCGCAAGCTCCCCTCCGGCCCGCCGCTGGACGTCACCGGCACCGACCGCGACCTGCGCACGGGCCCGCTCCTCGGCGACCGGCTGATCGACAACACCTTCACCGGCCTCGCCCGCGACGGCGACGGGCGCTCCACGGTGACGCTGGCGGGCGCCGGGCGCGCGGTGGCGCTCTGGTCGGACGAGGCGCACCCGTGGACGCAGATCTACACCGCCGAGGAGGCGGCCGAGCCCCGCGCGGGCCTCGCCGTCGAGCCGATGACGTGCCCGCCGAACGCGTTCGTGTCGGGCGAGGACGTCATCGAGCTGGCGCCGGGCGCGGCCTTCACCGGCACCTGGGGGATCCACGCCGTCGCGCCCTGAGCGCGCGGGACGCCTCAGGCCAGGCGGGCGGCGACGCGCGAGAGCAGGGCGCCGAGCAGCGCCATCTCCTCCGGGCCCACGGCGTCGGCGAGCCGCGCCCACTCCGCGTCGACCGCCCCGGCGAGCGTCTCGTGCGTCTCGCGGCCGCGCGGGGTGAGGAACACCAGCACGCGGCGGCGGTCGGCGTCGTCGACCCGGCGGTGGACGAGGTTGGCCGACACCATCCGGTCGACCAGCTTGGTGAGCGTCGGCGGCGGCAGCATCGCGTGCTCGGCCACCTCCGTCATCGCGTGGCCCCGGCCGTCGGCGAGCAGCCCGAGGACGCGCCACTCGTCCAGCCCGCGCCCGCCCTCGGCGAGCACGGCGGCCAGCCGCGCCGCGACCCGGCGGTCGACGAGCGCGAGGAGCTGGGAAAAGTCCCTTTCGCTGCGTCCTGTGCTTATTGCCTCCATCGGAGGCACAGGGTACCGTTCACAGACGAATTATTCACCTCTCAACCATGCGGACCTGCCGATGGTCTCGACGCCCGGCGACACGGAAACGCTCACGATCGCGCTGGTGATACCGCTGCAGGGCCCCGCGGGGATCTTCGGCCCGTCCTGCGAGCTGTGCGCGCGGCTCGCGGCCGAGGAGATCAACGGGCACCACGGCGTGCTGGGCCGCGAGGTGCGGTTCACGGTGGTCGACGGCGGCGCCGCCCCCGAGCGGGTGGCGGCGGAGGTCGACTCGCTGGTCTCCTCCGGCGCCGTCCAGGCCGTCACCGGCTGGCACATCTCGGCCGTGCGCGAGCTGGTCGCGCCGCGCGTCGCCGGGCGGGTCCCCTACGTCTACACCCCGCTCTACGAAGGCGGGGAGCGCGCCCCGTGGGTGTTCCTGACCGGCGAGACGCCGGGCCGCCAGCTCCGGCCCGCGCTGCGCTGGTTCGCCGACGAGCTGGGCGTGCGCCGCTGGGCGATCGTCGGCGACGACTACGTGTGGCCCCGGCTCACGGCCGGGGCGATCCGCGGCTACCTGGACGGCCTCGGCGGCGAGATCAGCGCGGAGTTCTTCGTCGGGCTCGGCACGCAGGACTACGGCGAGGTGCTGGCGCGGCTGGCGCGCAGCGGCTCCGACGGGGTGCTGATGCTGCTGGTCGGCGACGACGCGGTCGCCTTCAACCGGGCGTTCGCGCGCTCGGGGCTCGACCGCGACCTGGTCCGCTTCAGCCCGCTGATGGACGAGAACATGCTGCTGGCCACCGGCGCCGACAGCACCCGCGGGCTGTTCGCGGCGGCGGGCTACTTCGAGTCGCTGCCGACCGCCGGGGGCCTGGACTTCGGCGCCCGCTACCACCGCCGCTTCGGGGCGGAGGCGCCCGTCCTCAACAGCCTGGGCGAGTCCTGCTACGAGGGCGTCCGGCTGTTCAGCGAGCTGGCGCGGCGGGCGCAGAGCGTGGACGCGCGCCGGATGCGCGCGGTCTCCGACGGGCTCGGCTACGACGGCCCGCGCGGCGCGGTCGAGATGCGCGACCGGCACCTGCGCCAGCGGGTCTTCCTCGCCGCCGCCGACGGCCTCGACTTCGACGTCATCCACTGCCTCTGATTCCGCCCGTCCTCCCCCGCCGGCGGGGGGAATCCACCGTCTGACCTCCGCCGATCCGATTCGTCCTCGCAATCGAGGGCATCGGTTCCGATGCCGGTTCCACGGCGCTTCCGTCCGCCGGATCCGTCATTGACAGATACTTCCCCAAGAAATAGTTTCTGTGGGAAGTAAATCGGCTGGGAGGCCCGCCATGGTGACGTACCGATACCGCTGCTCCGGCTGCGGCAGCTTCGACCTCGCACTCCCGATGGGGCAGGCCGCCCCCGAGCGTCCCTGCGCGGAATGCGGCGGCGCCGCGCGGCGGGTGTTCACCGCCCCCGCCCTCGGACGCGCCGGGAGCCCGCTGTCGCGCGCCAGGGCCGCGCAGGAGGCGTCCGCGCACGAGCCCCGCGTCGTGACCCGGTCCGCGGAGCCGCGCCGCCCCGCGCCGCCGAGCGACCCCCGCCACGCCAAGCTGCCGCGGCCCTAGCGGGGAGCCGGTCATGGGAAACGTGGGCCTGCTCTACGTCGGAGCCGTGCTGTTCATCAACGCCATGATGCTGCTCGGCCGCGTCGAGGCGCGGGCGGCGGCCCTGCTCAACCTGTTCGTCGGGGCCCTCCAGGTCGTGCTGCCGACGCTGCTGCTGGTGAAGGCCGGGGACGACCTCGCGGCGATCACGGCGGCGTCGGGGATCTACCTGTTCGGGTTCACCTACCTCTACGTCGGCATCGGCCTGCTGGCCGGGCTCGACACCACCGGCGTCGGCTGGTTCTCGCTGTTCGTCTCGGTGACCGCGCTGGTCTTCTCCGCGATCAACTTCTTCGACGTCAAGGACCACCCGTTCGGGGTCATCTGGCTCTGTTGGTCGTTCCTGTGGTTCCTGTTCTTCGTCGTCCTCGGCCTCAAGCGCGAGGAGTACACCCGCTACACCGGCTGGGTGACGTTCGTCGCCGCCTGGGGCACGGCCGTGCTCCCCGCGTTCCTCCTGCTGACCGACCACTACACGACGGGCCCGGCGCTCGCCGTCCCGTTCGCGGTCTGCGCCGTGGTCGCCGTCGCGGGCCTGTGGGTCCTCGTCGGCCCGCGCCGCACGTCCTCCGCTCCCCCGACGCCTCCCGCCGCCTGACCCGTCCACGTCCGCGACACACAGACCCAGCACCGAGACAGCAAGGCACAGCACAGCACGGCACAGCACCCAGACGGAGGCACAGATGCCCGAAGTAGTGTTCAGCGTCGACCAGGCCCGGTCCATGCGCGACCAGGCGCACCCCGGCCACAACCGGTGGCACCACGCGATCCCGGCGGCGGCGACCGTCCGCCCGGGATCGGAGTTCCGGGTGGAGTGCCGGGAGTGGACCGACGGGCAGATCGGCAACAACGACTCGGCGAACGACGTCCGCGACGTCGACCTGTCGCCCTGCCACATGCTCAGCGGCCCGATCGCCGTCGAGGGCGCCGAGCCCGGCGACCTGCTCGTGGTCGACATCCTCGACATCGGGCCGATCCCGCAGGAGACCGGCTCGGTCCCCGGCCAGGGCTGGGGCTACACGGGGATCTTCGCCAAGCAGAACGGCGGCGGCTTCCTCACCGACCAGTACCCGGACGCCTACAAGGCGATCTGGGACTTCCACGGCCAGCAGGCCACGTCACGGCACATCCCGGGCGTGCGCTTCACCGGCATCACCCACCCCGGCCTGTTCGGCACCGCACCCTCGCCCGAACTGCTCGACCAGTGGAACCGGCGGGAGCGGGCGCTCATCGCCACCGACCCGGACCGGGTGCCCCCGCTCGCGCTGCCGCCGCTGGAGCAGGGCGTGCTCGCCGGGACGCTCACCGGCGCCGAGCTCGACGCGGTCGGACGCGAGGGCGCGCGGACCGTCCCGCCCCGGGAGAACGGCGGCAACCACGACATCAAGAACTTCAGCCGGGGCGCGCGGGTGTTCTACCCGGTGTTCGTGCCGGGCGGTCTGCTGTCGGGCGGCGACCTGCACTTCAGCCAGGGCGACGGTGAGATCACCTTCTGCGGCGCCATCGAGATGGGCGGCTTCATCGACTTCCACGTCGACATCATCAAGGGCGGCATGGAGAAGTACGGGGTCACCACGAACCCGATCTTCATGCCCGGCAACGTCGAGCCGCGCTACAGCGAGTTCCTGTCGTTCATCGGCATCTCGGTCGACCACGACACCGACACCAACCTGTACAACGACGCGACCGTCGCCTACCGCAACGCCTGCCTCAACGCGATCGAGTACCTGAAGACGTTCGGCTACAGCGGCGAGCAGGCGTACCTGCTGCTCGGCGCCGCGCCGATCGAGGGGCGCGTCAGCGGCGTCGTCGACATCCCGAACGCCTGCTGCTCGCTCTACCTGCCCACCGAGATCTTCGACTTCGACATCCGCCCGACCGCCGAGGGGCCGCGCCGCGCCGACCGCGGGAGCTGCGCCGTCTCGTCCTGACCGCGCCGTCTCCTCGAAACGGGACAGGACCCGCTCAGGGCGGCCCCCACGCGATGTGGCGTGTGGGGGCCGCCCGCCCTTTCCAGGCGGGCTCGCGGGCGTCGGGCCGACCGGCGGGCGTCAGGCGGGCTTGCGGGCCAGGGCCCCGTACATGTGGACGTGCGCGTCGTCGACGGCCGCCGCCTCCGCGTCGGGGTGCCAGTGGTTGACGAGGACGACGCCCGGGTCCAGCAGCTCCAGGCCGCGGAAGAAGCGCCCGAAGCGCTCCTTGTCGCGGGCGACGGTCGAGATCCCGTTCGCGTTGTAGGCGGCGACCCCGGCGGTGACCTCCTCGGGCGCGCTGTCGGCGGTGCACGCGGAGACGGCGAGCAGGCTGCCGGGCGCCAGCGGCTCCATGAGCCGGTCGAGGATCGCCTGCACCTTCGCGTCGTCGGGCATGAAGTGCACGATGGCGATCAGGCTCACCGCGACCGGGCGGCTCAGGTCGAAGGTGTCGCGCAGCTGCGCGGAGCCGAGGATCGCCTCGGGGTCGAGGAAGTCGGCGTCGAGGTAGCTGGTCCGGCCCTCGGGGGTGCTGGTCAGCAGGGCCCGCGCGTGGACGAGGACGATCGGGTCGTTGTCGACGTAGACGATGCGCGACTCCGGCGCGACCGACTGCGCCACCTCGTGCAGGTTCGGCGAGGTGGGGAGGCCGGTGCCGATGTCCAGGAACTGGCGGACGCCGTGCTCGGCGGCCAGGTGGTGCGCGAGCCGCGCCATGAAGTTCCGGTTCGCGCGCATCGACTTCGGGAGGTTCGGCCAGTCGGCGACGATGGCGCCCGCGGCCTCCCGGTCGGCGGGGTAATTGTCTTTTCCGCCGAGAATGTAGTCGTAAATACGTGCGGAGTGCGGTATGTCCGTCTTTAGGTCAATACTACTGTCCGTCATGTACAACCCCGAAACTGAAGTGGGACCTGTTTTCGGGATCATATGCCTTCTTGATCGCTAAGCGCCCACCACCCGCCCACCGCCCGTCCGCAGATCGGCGGCCAACCGCGCCGGATCGCTTCCGCGCCGCTGCGACATGCGGGATCATGACGGGGTGAACCTCAGTGTCTCCTCGTTCGACGACCTGTCCGCGCGCGTCGCCGCCCTGCGCGCCCGCCACGCCGAGCGCCGTCCGGGGCCCGCCGAGGGGCGCCAGCCGGTGCACACGGTCTACGTCCCGGCCGACCGGTTCTCCCGCACGGCGCCCGCCGACTTCGGCGCCGAGGCGCTGCGGCTGCTGAACACCCACACGCCCGGCGCGGGCTCGTTCGGCGCCGCCTTCGGGATGGACCCGGAGATCGCCGGACTGGTCCGGGAGCGGGTCGCGGCGAAGCTCGCGGGCGAGCCGGTCGAGGACGTGCGGATCGACTTCGAGGACGGCTACGGCGTGCGCGGCGACGCCGAGGAGGACGCGCACGTCGAGCAGGTCGCCGAGGCCGTCGCCGCCGCCTACCAGGTCAAGAGCCTCCCCCACTACTGGGGCGTGCGGGTCAAGTCGTTCGCCGACGGCGGCCACGACCGCGCGATGCGCACGCTCGACGGGTTCCTCACGACGCTGCGCGACCGGCTCGGGCGGCTGCCCGGCGGGTTCACCATCACCTTCCCCAAGGTGCAGAACTCCGGCCAGGTCGAGTTGTTCACCGAGTACCTGGAGCGGCTGGAGACCGCGCTCGGCCTCCCGGCGGGCATCCTGCGGTTCGAGATCCAGATCGAGACCCCCGACGCGCTCCTGGACGAGGAGGGGCGCGTCGCCCTGCTCCGCTACCCGGGCGCCGCCGCGGGCCGCCTCACCGCCGCGCACTTCGGCGTGTTCGACTACACCGCCGCGCTCGGGCTGCCCCCCGAGGAGCAGCGCCTCGACCACCCGGCCTGCGACTTCGCCCGCGACCTCATGCAGGTCGCGTTCGCGGGCACCGGCGTCCGGCTGTCGGACGGCTCGACCAACGTCATCCCCCGCAACGACGGGCCGGACGAGGTCAACGCCGCCTGGTCGGTGCACGCCGAGCACGTCAGGCACTCGCTGCGGCGCGGCTTCTACCAGGGCTGGGACCTGCACCCCGCGCACCTGCCGAGCCGGTACGCCGTCGTCTACGCCTTCCACCTGACCGGCGTCGACGACGTCATCGGGCGGGTCCGGGCCTGGCACGACCAGGCGGCGGGCCGCGCCGGGGTGCTGGACGAGCCCGCGACCATCACCGCGCTCGTCGGCCGGCTGCGCCGCGCCGTCGACTGCGGCGCGCTGGACGAGAGCGCGCTGCCCGCGTCCGAGGTCTCCTGACCCCTCCCGCTTCCCGCGGCGGTTGCCGCCGGACATTCCCTCGACTAGCTTTGAGTGAGTACTCACTCAGAAGGGGGATGCCATGTCGGCTGAAGAACGGGTGCGCGAGCTGAGCGGCCGGTGGGCGGACGCCGAGCGCGCCATGGACGCCGGGACGCTGGACGAGCTGCTCGACGAGGACTTCCGCGCCGTCGGGCCGGTGGGCTACGTCCTCACCAAGGAGCAGTGGCTCGGCCGCTACCAGGGCGGCCTGAACGTCACCGCGTTCACGCTGAGGGCCGTCGGGGTGCGGGTCTTCGGCGACACCGCGATCGCGATCGGCACGCAGGTCCAGGAGGCCACCCACCAGGGGCGCCCGACGGAGGGCAGGTTCCGCGTCACGCAGGTCTACCTCCGGCGGGACGACACGTGGCGCATCGTGAGCCTCCACCTGTCGCCGCAGCAGGCGCCCTGACGCCCCTCAGACCGAGATGCCGTTCAGGGCCTCGCGGAGTTGATCCTCCTCGTAGGCGAAGTGCGCGTCGAGTCGGGCCGTGATCCGGTCCAGCTCGGCGCGCACGCGTGCGGGGTCGGCCGCACCGAGGTCGTCCAGCAGCGCCTGGAGGCTCCGCCGGGCCCGCTCCACCTCGACGTGCTCGCGGCGCAGCCGGTCGAGGACCGGCGCCAGGCCCGGGGCCTCCCTCTCCAGCAGCGGGAAGCCGCGCGTCTCCTCGTTGTCGTGGTGCTCGCCGAGGGCGCCGCACACGGCCGCGCAGTGCTCGCGGAGTTCCGCCCCGAGATCCGGAGCCGGGGCCCGGCCGTCCAGGGCGGCGAGCACCTCGTCCCGGAGGGCGGCGAGCCGAACCCGCAGGTCGTCGTGGATCCGCACCAGCGCGTCGCCGAGCGCCACACCGCCCGGCCCGGGTCGCGTGCTCGTGTTCGCGGGGTTCTCGGTCATCGGTCTCCTATCCTGGGTACGCCCGGCAGACTTTGCTTTGAGAGCAAAGTCTTTTGCAAAACAAAGCTATTTTGGACGGCCAGCGCATGTCAACCGATGAGCACGCGGGACCCGGCGTCGACGACGGGATCCGCACGATGCTGCTGCTGATGCCCCGGCTGGTGTCGGCCGCCAAGCGGATCCGGGTCCCCGACGAGCTGGCCGGCTTCGACCTGGCCCCCCGGCACCTGTCCCTGCTGGCCTACCTGCTGTTCGACGGGCCGATGGGCGTCAACGAGCTGGCCGCGCGGCTGGAGGTCGCGCCCGCGACCGTGAGCCTGATGGTCGGCGACCTGAGCAGGCAGGGCATCCTCGTCCGCGCCGAGGACCCCGCCGACCGGCGCCGGACGATCGTGAGCGTCGCCGCCGAGCACCTGCCCGCCGTCAACGGCTGGCTCGGCCGGGGCGCGGGCGCGTGGCGCGCCGCGCTGGAGCCGCTGACCCCGGCCCAGCGCGGGATGTTCATCGACACCCTGCTCGCCTACGAGCGCGCGGTGACCGAGGCCCGCGCGCGCTGAGCGGCGTCAGCCGAGGCCCGCGTCGAGGAGCGCGGCGAGGTCCTCGGGGGTGTCGATGTCGTCCGGGGCGGCGACGTCGTCGCACGGGACGGGCGTGACGAGGTCCGGGTGGGCGCGCAGGTAGCCGCGCGCGCCCCGGTCGCCGGACGCCGCGTCCGACGCGCCCGCGAAGTGCTCGGCCCGCAGCAGGACGGGGTTGCGCCACGCGCCGCCGTAGGTCGCCACGGCGATCCCCGCGCCCGCCTCGTACGCCCCGACCAGCCGCGCGACGGCCGCCGCGGTGACCAGCGGCTGGTCGACGAGCGCGACGGCGGCGGCGGGGCAGCCGGGCGGCAGCGCGGCGAGCCCGGCGCGCAGCGAGGAGCCCATGCCCTCCCGCCAGCGCGGGTTCGGGACGACCACCGCGCCGATCACCTCGACCTGCGCGGCGCCGGTCACCACGAGGACCGGCGAGCAGCCCGCGTCCCGCAGCGTCCGCACGCCCCGGTCGACCAGGCGCTCGCCGCGCAGCTCCAGCAGCGCCTTCGGACGGCCGAACCGGCGGCCCTCCCCCGCCGCGAGCAGCAGCCCCGCCGGGGGCTCGTCCTTCGGGAAGACACCGCGTGAGTTGGCGCCGTGCAGGGTCATCACGCGAGGGTAGCCCGCTCACCCCTGCGCGGCGTGGATCCTGCCGCCGGTGTCGGTGAGCGGTCGCCCCGAGCCGCCCCAGCGGAGCTGGACGAGTTCGGCGGCGATCGACACCGCCGTCTCCTCGGGCGTGCGGGCGCCGAGGTCGAGGCCGATCGGCGAGCGCAGCCGGGCCAGCTCCCGGGGGGTCAGGCCCGCCTCGCGCAGCCGCGCCAGCCGGTCGTCGTGGGTGCGGCGCGACCCCATCGCGCCGACGTACCCGGCGCCGGTGCGCAGCGCCACCTCCAGCAGCGGCACGTCGAACTTCGGGTCGTGGGTGAGGACGCAGACGGCGGTCCGCTCGTCGACCAGGTCCCGCGACTCCTCCAGGAACTTGTGCGGCCACTTCACCACGACCTCGTCGGCGTCGGGGAAGCGCTTGGGCGTCGCGAAGACGGGCCGCGCGTCGCACACCGTCACGTGGTAGCCGAGGAACTTGCCGATCCGCGCGACCGCCGCCGCGAAGTCGATCGCGCCGAACACCAGCAGGCGCGGCGGCGGCGCGAAGGAGTGCACGAACACGGTCAGGTCGTCCAGCCGCCGCTCGCCCTCGCGGCCGTAGTGCCGCGAGCCGGTGAGGCCCTGGGCGAGCATGCCGCGCGCGTCGTCGTCGACCGCCGCGTCCAGCCGGGCGGCGTGCGGCTCGCCGGGCGCGAGCGAACCGGACGCGCGGTCGCGCCAGACGACGCGCCGCGCCCCGAGCCGCCCGGGACCGCCGACGACGGTCGCGACCGCGACCGGCTCGCGGGCCCGCATCGCCTCGGCCACCTCGGCGAACTCCGGGAACGTCGCGGGGCCGACCGGCTCCACCAGCACGTCCAGGATGCCGCCGCAGGTCAGCCCGACCGCGAACGCGTCGTCGTCGCTGACCCCGTAGCGCCGCACGACGGGCTCGCCGCTCGCGATCACGCTCCGCGCCAGCTCGTACACCGCGCCCTCGACGCAGCCGCCGGACACGCTGCCCGCGACCTCCCCGCCCGCCGACACGGCCATCGCCGCCCCCGCCGGACGCGGCGCGCTGCGGAAGGTGTGCACGACCGTCGCCAGCCCGAACGTCTCCCCCGACGCGTACCACCCGGCGATGTCGTCCAGCACGTCACGCAAGGCCCGTCTCCTCTCTCCCACCGGCTTCCCTCCGGGCGGCCCCGTTCGCGCCGCCCGCGATCAGCCGGGCCAAGTGCTCCAGCGCCGCGAGGCTGTGGCCGGAGGTGAAGTCGTCGACGTGCGGCAGCGCCGCCGCCATCCCGGCCGTCAGCGGCTCGTACCCGGGGCGCGCCTTGTGCGGGTTCGCCCACACGACCCGGTGCGCGAGCCGCCGCAGCCGCGCCATCTGGTCGCCGAGGAGGGCGGCGTCGCCGCGCTCCCAGCCGTCGGAGGCGATCACGACGACGGCGCCCCGGGCGAGGCCGCGCTGCCCGAACCGGTCGAGGAACTCCTTCAGCTCCTCGCCGAGGCGGGTGCCGCCGCTCCAGTCCGGGATGGCGGCCGACGCCGCCGCCATCGCCGTGTCGGGGTCGCGGTGCCGCAGGTCGCGGGTGAGGCGGGTGAGGCGCGTCCCGGCGCTGAAGACCTCCACGGCGGCGCCGCCCGAGCGCGCGGCGGCGTGCGCGAACCGCAGCAGCGCGTCGGCGTAGGGGCTCATCGACCCGCTGACGTCCACGATCAGCACGACGCGGCGCGGGCGGGTCCGGTGCGCGCGGTGCCGGAGCAGGGCCGTCTCGCCGCCGCGCCTCAGCGTCTCCCGGATCGTCCGGCCGGGGTCGAGGCGTCCGGCGGGCGCGGGGGCGAACCGGCGCGACCTGCGCGGCTCGGCGCCCGCCTCCAGCAGCGCGATGAGCCGGGCGACCTCGGCGCGCTCGGCCGCGGTCAGCCGCGCCACGTCCCGGTCGCGCAGCACCTCGGCGCCGCTCGCGGCCGACGCCTCGGGCTCACCCGCGCGCTCCCCGGCTCCGGCGCCGTCCAGGACGGGACGCGCCGCGCGCCGCACCGCGACCGGCGGCGGCCTGCGCCCCGGACGGGCCGTCGCGCCGGAGAAGTACGCGGCGAAGCAGCGGTCGTAGCGGGCGAGGTCGGCGGGGTCGGCGCACAGCGTCAGCCGCCCCGCCCAGTACACCTGCGACGGGTCCAGGACGTCGAGGTGGCCGAGCGCCGCGAGCATCGCCTGGACGCGCTCGGGCCCCGCGCCGCCGCCCGCCGCGCGCACCGTCCGGGCGAACCCGACCATCGTCTCGGTGACGTCACGCATCCGCGTCGCCTCCCGCGAGGCTGGAGGCGAGCAGGGCGTCGAGGCCGCCGCCGAGCACGCGCCGCTGGTCCTCGCGGTACTTCAGCACGGCGCCGAGCGTGACCGCCGCCGTCCCCGGGTCGAGGTCGCGGACGCCGAGCGCGAGCAGCGCCCGCGTCCAGTCCAGCGACTCGGCGACGCCGGGCGGCTTGAGCAGGTCGGCGCCGCGCAGCCGCTGCGCCGCGCGGGCGACCCGGGCGGCCAGCCGCCCGGTCGCCTCCGGCAGCCGCCGCCGGATGATCGCGACCTCGCGGTCGAAGGACGGGTGCTCCAGCCAGTGGTACAGGCAGCGCCGCTTGAGCGCGTCGTGCACCTCGCGGGTGCGGTTGGAGGTGACGACCACGACCGGCGGGCGCTCGGCCCGGATGGTGCCGAGCTCGGGCACCGTGATCGTGAAGTCGCTCAGCACCTCCAGCAGGAACGCCTCGAACTCGTCGTCGGCGCGGTCCAGCTCGTCCACCAGCAGGACGCTCGGCGCCGTCTCCAGCGCCTGGAGCAGCGGCCTGGCCAGCAGGAACCGGCGGTCGTACAGCTCGCCCTCCAGCCGGGCGACGTCGCGCGCCCCGGCGGCCTCGGCGGCGCGCAGGTGCAGGAGCTGGCGGGGGAAGTCCCAGTCGTAGAGCGCCTGCGAGGCGTCCAGCCCCTCGTAGCACTGGAGCCGGATCAGCGGCGCGCCGAGCACCAGCGCGAGCGTCTTGGCCAGCTCGGTCTTGCCGACCCCGGCCTCGCCCTCCAGGAACAGCGGGCGGCCCATCCGCAGCGCGAGGAAGCACGCGGTCGCGAGCCCCTCGTCGCAGAGGTAGGCGTGCCGCTCCAGCAGGCCCGCCAGTTCGGCGGGCGAACCGACCTGGTCGGCGGTCGCCGGCGCGCTCTCCCCCACGATCTCAGGCTACCCAGCGGCACAAGGGGGGCATATGCGGACGATCTTCCCATCTTAATCAGTAGGGATTGTTGACTTTTGTTACGTCACTCAGCAGCATCATGCACATGCGAATCGGTGACCGGGAGCCCCTGACCGGCAGCGACGGCCGGGCCCAAGACCTGACCGACGAGGCGAACTACGAACGTGCCCGCTCGATCTCCCGGCGCGGGCTGCTGCGCCTGTCCGCCGGCGCCGGTCTCGGCGCCGCCATCGGCACCGCCCCCGCGGCCGCCGCCGAGGATCCGGCCACCGGGATCGTCAAGCCGCTGCCCCCCGAGCTGTTCATCCCGCACGGCACCAACGCCGAGATGCGCTGGGAGGCCATGTCCGGCCAGGGCTACCTCACGCCCGCCGACCGGTTCTTCGTCCGCAACCACGTCGCGACGCCCCGGATCGACGCGCGGACGTGGCGGCTCAAGCTGTGGGGCACCGGGCTGCGCGGCGCGCCCACCGAGGACCGCCCGTTCGAGCTGTCGTACGCGGACCTGCTCGGACTCCCCGCCGAGACCCTCACCGCCTCCATCGAGTGCACCGGCAACGGGCGCGGCTTCTACACCGCGCAGCAGGGCCAGCAGGTGTCCGGCACCCCCTGGCGGCTCGGCGCGGTGGGCGTCGCCCGCTGGCGCGGGGTCCGGCTGTCGGACGTCCTGGAGCGCGCGGGTCTCACCCCCGCGGCCGTGGACATCCTGCCCCGCGGGCTGGACGCTGACTATGTGGACAAGGGCGAGAACCTCGGCCGCGTGCGGCGCCCCCTCCCGGTCGCGAAGGCGCTCAAGGACGTCCTGCTGGCCTACGAGATGAACGGCGCGCCGCTGCCGCCCGACCACGGGTTCCCCGTCCGGCTGGTCGTGCCGTCGTGGGTGGGCATCGCGTCCGTCAAGTGGCTCGGCGACATCCAGGTGGCCGACGAGCCGCTGTTCTCGCCGTGGAACACGCGCTACTACCGCCTCTTCGGCCCCGGCCACCCGCCCGAGGGCAGCGCCCCGCTCACCCGGATGAACGTCAAGGCGGCGTTCGAGCTGCCCTGGGAGGCCACGCTGCGCGCGGGCCGCGTCCACGTCCTGCGCGGGCGCTCCTGGTCGGGCAACGGGCGCGTCCGGCGGACGGAGGTCAGCGTCGACGGCGGCCGGACCTGGCGGCGGGCCCGGCTCCACGACGCGCACGCGAGCCCGAGCGGGTGGGTCCGGTGGGAGTTCCCGTGGCGCCCGCACGCCCCGGGCCGGTACGAGCTGATGGCACGTGCCACCGACGTGACCGGCACGTCCCAGCCGCCCATCGCGCCCTTCAACACCTTCGGCTACCTGTTCGGCGCCGTCGTCCGGCACCCGGTCACCCTCGCCTGAAAGGAACCCCATGGCACTGTGGAAGCCAGACCCGACGTTCTACGCCTCGCCCCGGGACGCGGTCTCCGCGCCGCCCGAGAAGCTGGCCTACGTCGCCGCGTTCGACCGCGCCGCCGAGAAGCCGGACGCGATCGCGGTGCTGGACGTCGACCCCGGCTCCTCGTCCTACGGCGACGTCGTCGGCTGGACCGACCTGCCCTACCTCGGCGACGAGCTGCACCACTTCGGCTGGAACGCGTGCAGCAGCGCCCTGTGCCCCTACGCGCCGCACCCGCACGTCGAGCGCCGCTACCTGATCGTGCCGGGCCTGCGCTCGTCGCGGGTCTATGTCATCGACACCAAGGAGAACCCGACCGCGCCCGAGATCGTCAAGATCCTGGAGCCGGACGAGCTGGCCAAGCGCGCCGGGTACTCGCGCCCGCACACCGTCCACTGCGGGCCCGAGGGGCTGTACCTCACCGCGCTCGGCGGCGCGAACGGCGAGGACGGCCCGGGCGGCATCGCGCTGCTCGACCACACCTCCTTCGACGTCCTCGGCCGCTGGGAGGTCGACCGGGGCCCGCAGTACTTCGCCTACGACGCGTGGTGGCACATCGCCCACGACGTGCTCGTGACCTCCGAGTGGGGCACCCCCTCCATGATCGAGGACGGGGTCGTCGGCGAGCTGCTGCTCGGCCGCAAGTACGGGCACGCGCTGCACTTCTGGGACCTGCGCAAGCGCCGCCACGTCCAGACCGTCGACCTCGGCGACGAGCACCAGATGGCGCTGGAGCTGCGTCCCGCGCACGACCCCACCAAGCAGTACGGGTTCGTCGGCGTCGTCGTCAGCGTGGAGGACCTGTCGGCCTCCGTCTGGGCCTGGCACCGCGACGGCGACGGCTGGGCGGCCAAGAAGGTCATCACGATCCCCGCCGAGCCGGCCGACGCCGCCGGCCTGCCGCCCGTGATCGCGCCGTTCGGAGCCGTCCCGCCGCTGGTCACCGACATCGACCTGTCGGTGGACGACCGGTGGCTGTACGTCTCGTGCTGGGGCACCGGCGAGCTGAAGCGCTACGACGTCAGCGACCCCTTCAACCCGGTCGAGGCGGGCTCGGTGCGCCTCGGCGGCATCACCGGCCGCGCCGCGCACCCCGCCGCCCCCGACCTGCCGCTGTCCGGCGGCCCCCAGATGGTCGAGGTCAGCCGCGACGGCCGCCGCGTCTACGTCACCAACTCCCTCTACGGCGCCTGGGACGACCAGTTCTACCCCGACGGCGTCGGCGCCTGGATGGCCAAGCTCGACTCCGACCCGGGCGACGCCTCCGCGAACGGCTTCAAGCTCGACGAGCGGTTCTTCCCGCACGGCGAGGCGTTCCGCGGCCGCCGTCCCCACCAGACCCGCCTCCAGGGCGGCGACGCCTCCTCCGACTCCTACTGCTATCCGTGACCGACGGCTCGCTCGCGGCCCTCGTCGCGCTGGGCGCCTTCCACGGCCTCAACCCCGCGATGGGCTGGCTGTTCGCGGTGGCCCGCGGCCTCCAGGAGCGCAGCAGGTCACTCGTCCTGCAGGCGCTCCCGGCGATCGCCGCGGGCCACGCCGCCTCGGTCGGCGCGGTCGCCGTCCTGGTCGCGCTGACCCGCTCGGTCGTCGCGACGCAGACGCTGGCGATCGGCGGCGGCGTCCTGCTCGTCGGCTTCGGCCTGTGGCGGCTGCTGTCGCAGCGCCACTTCCGCTGGGTCGGCATGCGGATCTCGCTGTGGCAGCTCGCCGGCTGGTCGTTCCTGATGTCGTCCGTGCACGGCGCGGGGCTGATGCTCCTGCCCGTCCTGACCTCCTCGGGGACGGCTCCGGCGGGCCACGACCACGGCCTGCACGCCTCGGGCAGCGCGCTGTCGACGGGCGTGTTCGTCACCGCCGTCCACACCCTCGCCATGTTCACGGTCGCGGGCGTCGTCGCGGTGGCCGTCTATGAGATCCTCGGCCTGGCCGTCCTCCGCCGCGCCTGGTTCAACCTGGACCGCCTCTGGGCCGCCGCCCTCATAGGCGCCGGCACCATAACCGTCCTGACCGCCCTCTGACCCCGTCAATACCGGGCGCGCCGCCCCACGGTCGCAAGGTCGATCTCGATGTCGAAAGGCACCGTGACCTTGAGGACGCCGCGATAGATCCCGGTCAGCGCGTAGACACCGGTGGCCGAACCGAGTTCGTAGACGTACGCGGCCGTCTCGCCGCCCTCGTTCTCCAGCCGCCAGAAGTGCCGGATCCCGGCCGCCGCGTACTTGCGCGGCTTGGTGTCCCGGTCACGGTCGACGGACTCCGGCGACACGGCCTCCACCACCAGCACGACGTCCTCGGGAACGTAGTAGGTGGACGGCTCGTCCCGCTCGAACGCCTCGGCGGTCACGACCAGCACGTCCGGCTCCGGCACCTGCCGCGCGCCCAGCACGACGGCCATCCTCTGGACGGCCCGCAACGCGTCGCGAGCCTGCTTGTCCAGCTCGTTCTCGACCATCCGGAGGACGAAGGAATGCCATTTCTCCTGGGGGCCGACGAAGACGAGGCTCCCGTCGATGAGCTCCGTATGCCGGGGGGGTGTCCATCCTCAGGAAGTCATCAGCGGTGAATCCACCCGGTGGAGGGATCAACCAGTCGGGAAGCTCATCCAGATCCATTCGGCTACCCTAAGCGATTCTCGCTGTACACATCGTGCGCAACGGAAGACTCGGGTCAGGTGGGGTTGGGGGCTTCGCCTTGGGTTTGGAGGAGGGCTCGGAGTTCGGCCAACTGGTGGGCGGCGAGGGTCTTCTCGGCGCCGTTGATGCCCATGGCGCCGAAGGACGTGCCGTCGGCGAGGTCGAGGGTGGGCCAGGGCTCGCCCTCGCCCATCGTCACGTCGATCACCTCGGCCCATTCGAGGCGGCGGGTGCGGAAGGGGTTGACGACCGTGAGGCCCGCCTCGTCGGCCTGGACGCGGCAGCGGGCCAGCATGTGCAGGATCCAGCCGACGAACAGGCCGAACACGACCAGCAGGATCCGGTCGAACAGCTTGAACTGGGGCGCCACGACCACGGCGAGCACGATCATGCCGAGCACGATGATGCCCGCCGTGGCGTAGGCGACGATCCGGGTGACGCGGGGACGCCACACGGTCGGCAGGGCCGGGACGTCAGTCAACGATCTTCGAGATCGGGATTTCGAGGATGTCGTGGGCGCCGGCGGCCTTCAGCGCCGGGATCAGGGTGTTGACGCCGCGCTTGGCGACCACGGACTCCACCGCGCTGGAGTCGCCGCCCGCGAGGGAGGTGACGGTCGGCGAGGACATCGAGGGCATGATGTCGAGGACGGCGCGCAGGTCGCTCTGCGCCACGTTCAGCTTGAGCAGCACGTTGCCCCGGGCGCGGATCGCGCCCTGGAGCAGGAGCGCGACGTCCTCCATGGCGGCGCGCTTGGCCTCGTCCTCGTAGGCGGCGCGGTTGGCGACCAGCTCGGTGTAGCTGGTCAGCAGCGTGTCGAGGATGCGCAGGCCGTTCTTGCGCAGCGAGGACCCGGTCTCGGTGAGGTCGACGATCGCGTCGACGATGTCGGGCACCTTCGCCTCGGTCGCCCCGTAGGACGGGACGACCGTCGCCTTCACCCCGTGCCGGTCGAGGAAGCGGCGGGTCATCGCCGGGAACTCGGTGGAGATCCGCACGCCCTCCGGCAGGTCGGACACCTGGCGCCAGGGCGCGTCCTCGGGCACCGCCATGATCACCCGGACCGGGTCGGAGGTCGCCTTGGAATACTGGAGCTCGCCGAGGCTGACCACGTCGGAGTCGGTCTCGGTGATCCAGTCGCGGCCGGTGATGCCGAGGTCGAACAGGCCCTGTTCGAGGTAGGTCGGGATCTCCTGCGGGCGCAGGACCCGCACCCGGTCGATGCGGGGGTCGTCGATGGAGGCGCGGTAGTCGCGGTCCGAGGCGCGCCGGACGGTGAGGTCGGCGGCGTCGAACAGCGCCAGGGTCGCCTTCTCCAGCGAGCCCTTGGGCAGGACGAGTGACAGCACGGAAAAGCCTTTCGGAAGGGAAGCGGTCGGAGACCCGGTCGTCTCAGGAGCCCGGTGGCGCGGGTCGGTCGGGGGCGCTCAGGCCCCCGTGCCCCGCCGTCAATGCTCCAGGACGTGCCCGGCGTGACCGTGATGCCGCAGACCTCTCAGGGTCAGTGCCGTGTCGAGTGCGGCCACGGTCGCCTCCCATCCCTTGTCCTCGTGGCTGTCGGGCAGCCCGCTGCGGTCCAGTGCCTGCTCAATGGTGTCACATGTGAGCACCCCGTTGCCCACCGGAGTCGCCTCGTCGAGCGCGACACGGGTCACACCGGAGGTGACGGAGTCGCAGACGTAGTCGAAATGGGCGGTCTGGCCCCGGACGACGGCGCCCAGGACGACGACGGCGTCGAGGTCGCGGGCGAGCTGCTGGGCGACGACGGGCAGCTCCAGCGCCCCGGCCACGCGGACCACGACGGGCTCGTCCACCCCGCACGCCTTGGCCGCCGCGAGGGCACGTTCCAGCAGCTGGTCGGTGATCTGGGCGTGCCAGCGGGTGCAGGCGACGCCGAGCGTGAGCCCGGCGGCCTCGACGGTGGCGTCCTCGGGGCGTCCGGCGCCGCTCATGTCAGTCCCTCGATCCGGTGTCCGAGACGGTCCCGCTTGACCGTCAGATAGCGCCGGTTGTGGTCGGTGACGACGACCGGCATGGCCTCGCGGCCCCGCACGTCCAGGCCGAACCCCTCCAGGCCCTTCAGCTTGGCCGGGTTGTTGGTGAGCACCCGGACGGAGCGTACGCCGAGGTCGCGCAGCATGTGGGCCGCGTTGGAGTACTCGCGCGCGTCGGCGGGCAGGCCCAGCTCCAGGTTGGCGTCGACGGTGTCGTGGCCCTCGTCCTGGAGTGCGTAGGCGCGGAGCTTGGCGAGCAGGCCGATGCCGCGCCCCTCGTGGCCGCGCAGGTACAGCACGACGCCGCGGCCCGCCGCCGCGATCCGCTCCATGGCCGCGTCGAGCTGGGGGCCGCAGTCGCAGCGCTCGGAGTGCAGGACGTCGCCGGTGAGGCATTCGGAGTGGGCGCGGACCAGGACGTCCTCGCCGCCCGCGACGTCGCCGAGGACGAGCGCGACGTGCTCGCCGCCGTCCACGGCGCTGGAGAAGCCGACGGCGCGCCACGTCCCGAACCGGTTCGGGACGCGGGTCTCCACGACGCGGGTGACCATGGCCTCGGTGCGCCTGCGGTACTCGGCGAGCCCCTCGATGGAGATCAGCTTCAGGCCGTGCTCCTTGGCGAACACCTGCAGCTCCGGCAGCCGCGCCATCGTGCCGTCGTCGTTGACGACCTCGGCGAGGACGCCCGCGGGGGCGAGCCCGGCCAGCCGCGCGAGGTCGACGGCCGCCTCGGTGTGGCCGCGGCGGCGCAGCACGCCGCCCTCGTGGTAGCGCAGCGGGAAGATGTGCCCGGGGCGGACCAGCTCGCGGGGCTCGGTCGCCGGGTCGCACAGCGTGCGGATCGTCCGGGCGCGGTCGGCGGCGGAGATGCCGGTGGTGACGCCGTCGCGCGCGTCCACGCTGATGGTGTAGGCGGTGCGCATGTGCTCGTTGTTCTGCGCCGTCATCAGGGGGATCTGGAGCCGGTCCAGGTCCGTGCCCGTCATCGGGACGCAGATCACGCCGCTGGTGTGCCGGATGGTGAACGTCAGCAGCTCCGGCGTCGCCTTGGCGGCGGCGAAGATGATGTCGCCCTCGTTCTCGCGGTCCTCGTCGTCGACCACCACGACGGGGCGTCCCGCCGCGATGTCGGCGACCGCCGCCTCGATGGAGTCGAAGATCCCGTCGTCGTTACCGCTCATCACGTGTCCCGCCTGTCCCGTCTTCTACCTGGTGGGCTGTCTGGTCGGCTGTCTGGTCGGCAGGGCCGCTCATGCGGTCACCGCCTCGTTGCGGGGGGTCCGGACGTCCCGGGACTCCCTGAGCCAGTTCCTGAACCCGGCGACCACCATCACGAAGAAGATCCCGTAGACGGCGCCGGAGACGTACAGCCCGGAGTTGAGGGCCAGCGGGACGCCGACGAGGTCGACGAGCACCCAGATGACCCAGAAGTCGACGAGGGCGCGGCTCTGCGCGAACGTCGCGACCGCGCTGCCGACGAAGATGTAGGCGTTCGCCCACGGGGACCAGGCGACCTTCAGCCAGTCCAGGTGGATGAACAGCTCGGCGACGACGACCGTCCCGACGGCGAGGGCGGCGAGGAGCACGGCGCGTTCGCGCGGGGTCGCCCGCCGGACGGCGAGGCCGCGCTCCCGGCGGCGGCCGCGGGTCCACATGGCCCAGCCGAAGACGGCGAGCACGCAGAACAGGAGCTGCTTGAGGGCGTTGCCGGGGACGTGCGCGTGCAGGGACGCGGCGAGCAGGAGCAGCGCGCCCGCGAGCTGGACGGGCCACGTCCAGAGGGTCTTGCGCATGGCGAGCCACACGACGGCGAGGGACAGGACGTTGCCGATGAGGTCGGTCCACAGGATGTGCTCGCCGAACAGGGAGAAGTCCGCGTTGAGCCAGCTCATGTCGGATCACCGGCCAGTCTTTCGCCGACCGCCCTGTCGCCGATGAGGCGTTCGACGTACTTGGCGACGACGTCGGCTTCGAGGTTCACCGGGTCGCCGGGCTCCTTGCGGCCGAGCGTGGTGAGGGAGAGCGTGGTGGGGATGAGCGCGACGCTGAACCGGTCGGCCCCGGCCTCGACGACGGTGAGGCTGATGCCGTCCACCGTGATGGAGCCCTTGTCGACCAGGTAGCGGCTCAGGTGGGCGGGGAGGGAGATCGTGACGACGTCCCAGCGCTCGCCGGGCTCGCGGGAGATGATCTCGCCGACGCCGTCCACGTGGCCCTGGACGAGGTGGCCGCCGAGCCGGTCCGAGAGCCGGACGGGCCGCTCCAGGTTGACCCGGGAGCCCGCGCCGAGCGCGCCGAGGCTGGACCTGTCCAGCGTCTCCCTGATCGCGTCGGCGGTGAAGGTGTCGCCCCGGACGTCCACGACGGTGAGACAGACGCCGTTGACGGCGATCGACGCGCCGTGCACGGCGTCCCGCGTGACCAGCGGGCCGCGGATGGTGAGGACGGCCGAGTCGCCGTCGTGCTCGATCGCCACGATCTCGCCGAGTTCCTCGACGATGCCGGTGAACATCTCCCGGGCCTCCTAGGTAAGGCTCCGGGGGACGTGCGTGTGGCGGAACAGCGCCCCCATGCAGGGGCGTACTGCGCGCTGCCTCCCATCCGGACTTTCACCGTCGGTCCCGGAGTTCCACCGGGTCAACCGGCCGATGGCTTCGGCCGGGTCGCGGACTGTCACCGCCGGTTCGGAATTGCACCGACCCCGGAGCACGCTTACTGCTTGGCAACCAGTGTGCCACGCCGCACATTCCCGATCCGGTGTGAGGAACGCCACGGCCGCATGTGGTCGAACAAGCGCTCGCTTGTTCGGGGGTCCCGGCGCCGCTTTTCGGACGGGCCGATCCCGAGGCCGACCTGTCCGCTTCGACCATCCGCGCTGCTCGCCGCTTTCGGCGCGGGATAACGGTTGATCGTGACGGGAGCGGGGGCGACACTCGTCCAGAAATGCACGCCAAGGATTGGGGAGCCATGGCGAAGGTGTCATTGCCGCAGAAGGTCTTCGATGTCCTGGACTTCGGCACGCCGTCCGCGGAACGCGATATCGGCCGGGGGCTGGAGAAGTACTTCGTCGAGTCGCCCGCGTTCCACCGGGTGCGCTCGGGCTCGAAGACGGTTCTGATGGGCACCCGCGGGTCGGGGAAGAGCGCGATATTCCAGGTGCTCGCGAGACGGGAGCGCGCCGCGGGCTCCCACGTCATCGAGCTGTCCCCCGAGGACTACTCCTACGAGCTGCTCAGCTCGACGATGGCGGCGGAGAGCGCGGGCGCGTGGGCCAAGCACGGCGCCTACGCGGCGGCGTGGAAATACCTGATCTACGTTCTCGTTATGAAGGCCGTGGCGCGCAAGGGCATGCGGCTCACCAAGGGCGGCGGCCGGGAGATCCACCACTACATCCGGGACAACCACGGCGCCCAGGCGCTCGGCACCCTCTCACTATTGGTGTCCTATTTGAAAAGGCTCGAATCCATCAAGCTCGGGCCTATCGAGGCGGGCATACGGACCCGCGAGCTGGACCGGCTCTACAAACTGGAGGAGATACACAATCTGCTTCCCGCACTTCGGAAGGTGCTGGACGGCCAGCGGGTGGTCGTCTTCGTCGACGAGCTCGACCGGGGGTGGGACTCCTCCGAGGACGCGAAGGCGTTCGTGGCCGGGCTGTTCCAGGCGTGCATGTCGATCAACGGGCTGCACCGGAACCTGCGCGTGTACGTGTCGCTGCGGCAGGAGCTCTACGACGACATCCCCGCCCTGTACGAGGACGCGCAGAAGCACCGCGACCAGTTGGAGAAGATCTCCTGGACGGAGGAGTCGCTGCTGGAGATGATCGCCAGGCGGATCCGCTTCTCGGCGCACGAGAAGGGCTTCGACGTCGAGGCGCTGGAGCGTGCCGGGGACCGGGCGTGCTGGTCGGCGGTGTTCGCCGGGCCGCCGGGCGCGGCCCGGGACGCCGCGTTCGGCTACATGGTCGGCCGGACGCTGTACCGGCCGAGGGAGCTGATCCAGTTCTGCTCGGAGGCGCTGGAGCAGGCGCGGGGGCGCGGGTCGCGGCTGCCCGTCCCCTACGCGGCGATCGAGAGGTCGGAGTACGGCTACTCCGCCGAGCGGACCAAGGACATCGCCGCCGAGTACCGCTCCCAGTACCCGGGGCTGCTGAGCGTCTTCGAGGTGTTCCGCAGCCTCCCGCCGGTCCTCGACCGCGAGCGGCTGGAGATGCTCTGCCTCGAACTCGCCTGCGGGGACGTCCCCACGCACGGCACCGGGGAATGGCTGCCGTTCTGCGACCCCGACGACCTCATCGAGATCCTGTGGCGGGCGGGGCTGCTGACCGCGCAGCCCACCGCCGACGGCCGGTTCCTCGGCAGCCACCAGGTCCACCACCTGAACCTGGCGGCGGCGCGGCGGTTCCGGGTCCACGAGATGTTCCACGCGTCCCTCGGGATCGCCGGTTAGGAGATGCGCAGGCCCCCCGGGGCGGACTTGACCCAGGTCATGTCCTTGATGATGTGGTGGGCCGAGGTCAGCTCCCCGGCGGGGTGGCTGGTGGTCACGGCCACGACCGTCGCCCCGGCGGCGCGTCCGGCGGCGACGCCCGCGGGCGCGTCCTCGAAGACGAGGCAGCCGGACGGCTCCACGCCCAGGCGTTCGGCGGCCAGCAGGTAGCCGGACGGGTCGGGCTTGCCCAGCACGACGTCCTCGGCGGTGACGACGACGTCCGGCAGCGGGACCCCGGCCACGCGGGTGCGGACGGCCACCTGCTCCCGGTCCATGGAGGTGACCATGGCCCAGGGCAGGCCGTCCAGGGACGCGAGGAGGTCGTGGACGCCGGGGAGCGCGGTGATGCCGTCGCTGCGCGCCGCTTCGAGCTCGTCGAGGCGCGCGGTGGCCGCGCCGACCTCCTCGGCCGGGAGGAAGTCGGCGACGCGGTCGCTGGTGCGGCGGCCGTGCGAGCCCACGAGGTACTCGTCGGGGTCGATGCCGTACTCGGCGGCCCACTCGCGGGCCGCGCTCTCGATCAGCGGGGTGGAGTCGACGAGCGTGCCGTCCACGTCGAACAGCACGGCGCGGCAGGGCAGGATCACTCCCCGCCCCCCGCGGCCGCGGCCTGGGCGCGGAGCGCCCGGACGGCCTCGGCGGGGTCGTCGGCGCCGTAGACCGCGCTGCCCGCCACGAACACGTCGGCGCCCGCCTCGGCGCAGCGCTCGATCGTCTCGGCGCTGACGCCGCCGTCCACCTGGAGCCAGACGGGCAGGTCGCGGTCCTTGATGAGGGCGCGGGCGCGGCGGATCTTCGGCAGCACGACGTCCAAGAACTTCTGGCCGCCGAACCCGGGCTCGACGGTCATGAGCAGCAGCATGTCGATCTCGCCCAGCAGGTCTTCGAGGCCGTCGACGGGGGTCGCGGGGTTCACGCCCAGCCCGGCGCGCGCGCCCGCCGCACGGATGGTGCGCAGCGTGCGGATGGGGGCCTTGGCCGCCTCGGCGTGGATGGTCACGCTGCCCGCCCCCGCCTCGGCGTACCGGGGGGCCCAGCGGTCGGGGTCCTCGATCATGAGGTGGCAGTCCAGCGGCAGGGCGCTGTGCTTGAGCAGCGCCTCGACGACCGGCAGGCCGAGGGTCAGGTTGGGCACGAAGTGGTTGTCCATGACGTCGACGTGGACCCAGTCGGCTGCGTCGGCGATGAGCGCGACGTCCTCGGCGAGGCGGGCGAAGTCGGCGGACAGGATGCTGGGTGAGATCTGCGGAGCCATGATGGGATGAGTCTATTGCCGCAGTTCCGCGAGCCCGTCACCCGGCCGCCCCGCGGGAGGGGCCGGGCGGCGCGCCAGGCCGAGCCGCACGAACGCCTCCGGCGCGCCCGCGGTCGCCCACAGCCCGAGCAGGGTCTGGACGGCGAACGCCTGGACGGGATGGGCCCCGAGCAGGTACCCGAGCGCGGAGAGGGCCAGGGCGCCCGCGACCCCCACCGGGAGGCGCGCCAGGCGCCGCCCGGGGGCCCCTCCGGCGTCGAACCAGCCCCGGGCCGACATCAGCGAGAGGCCCGCGAGGATCCCGCAGAGGCCGCCGGCGGCGGCGGCCACCTCGTTCAGCGTGATGGGACGGGTGCGGCCCCCGGCGGCGGCGATGGCGCGCGCCCACGCGTCCGGCCACCGCCAGTCGTGCAGCGCGTGGACGGCCGCCCAGGCCGCGCCGACCCCCACCAGGGACACCGCCAGGGCGAGCGCCATCTGCACCGCCAGGGGGCGGCGCGTCCACCAGGGGACGACCATGGGCTCCAGGCCGAGCGCGGCGACGAGCACGACGAGCCCGACGGCCCAGCCCGCGAGGACCTGGCCCGCCGAGTGCACGCCCAGGTACATGCGTGAGGCGCCGATGAGGGCGACGACGACGGCGGCACCGGCCCACAGCGGCCACCGCCGCGTGCGCGCCGCGAAGAAGCCCCACAGGATCACGGCGTTCTGCGAGTGCCCGGACGGCATCCCGAAGGAGACCCTGGACTCCCGTCCGACGATGCCGGGGTCGGTCCAGTACGGGCGGGGCGCGTGGAAGACCAGCTTCAGGACGGTGTTGAGCACCGACCCGAACGACAGGATGACCGTGGCCCGCGCCGCGAGGCGCGGGTCGACGCACCAGTACACCGCCGCGAGCAGCGGGATGGTGAACCCGGCGCTGCCGAAGTACGACATCACGTGCATGAAGGCGGTGAGCATGGGGTGCGGTGGGTACCTCCCGGTCAGTCCGTCCCGTCGGGATCGGCGCGGCGCAGCAGGGCGAGGAACATCGCGTCGGTGCCGTGGCGGTGCGGCCAGAACTGCGCGTAGGGGCCCTCCCCCAGGCCGGCGAGCTCCGGCGCGACCGCCGCCAGGACGGACGGCGCGTCCAGCCGCTCGACGCCGGCCCGCTTGCGGAGCACGTCGTCCACGACCACGCGCGTCTCGGCCAGGTGCGGCGAGCAGGTGACGTAGGCGACCACCCCGCCCGGACGGACGGCGTCCAAAGCCGACCCCAGCAGCGTGCGCTGGAGCGGGCCCAGCTCGGCGATCGCCTCGGGGCCGCGCCGCCAGCGCGCCTCGGGGCGGCGGCGCAGCGCGCCCAGGCCGGTGCAGGGGGCGTCGACCATGACGCGGTCGAACGCGCCGGGGCGCCACGCGGGCGCGGTGCCGTCGGCGACGACGACGCCGGTGCGCGCGTCCACGGCGCGGGCGACCAGCCCGGCGCGGTGCGGCTGGACGTCGGCGGCCAGCAGCCGCGCGCCGCGTCCGGCGGCGACGGCCGACAGCAGGCCCGCCTTGCCGCCGGGGCCCGCGCACAGGTCCGCCCAGCGGGCGTCGGGGCCGGAGAGCGGAGCCGCCGCCAGGGCCAGCGCGACCATCTGGCTCGCCTCGTCCTGCACGGCGGCGCGGCCCTCGCGGACGGCGGCGATGCCCGCCGGGTCGCCCTCGGGCAGGAGCGCCGCGTACGGGGAGTAGGAGGACGGCTCGGCCCCCTCGGCGCGCAGCTCGTCCACGGTGGCGCGCCCCGGGCGGGCGACGAGCGTGACCCGGGGGCGGGCGTTGTCGGCGGCCAGCAGCGCGTCGATCTCGGCGCGGTCGGGGCCCAGCGCGTCCCGCAGCGCGGACACGATCCACTTGGGGTGGCTGTGCGCGACCGACAGGCGGGTGGTGACGTCGGCGTCCGCGGGCGCGACGATCGCGAGCCAGGCGTCCAGGTCGCGGGTGGTGACCTTGCGCAGCACGGCGTTGGCGAACTTGGCCTGGCCGGGGCCCGACACCGACCGGGCGAGCTCCACGGCCGTCCCGACGGCGGCGTGCGGCGGGATGCGGGTGGCGAGGATCTGGTGCGCGCCGAGGCGGAGGACGTCCAGCAGCGGCGCGTCGATGCGGCGCAGCTCCCGGTCGCTGCACAGCGCGAGGACCGCGTCGTAGGTGCCGCGCCCGCGCAGCGTCCCGTAGGTGAGTTCGGTGGCGAGGGCGGCGTCGCGGCCGGTGAGGCCGCGGTCGCGCAGCCGCGCGGGCAGCAGCAGGTTCGCGTAGGCGTCGCGGGACTCGACCGCGCGGATGACGTCGAACGCGGTGCGGCGGACGAGGTCCTGCGGGCGGCCGGTCCGGCGGGGCCCGCCGGGCCTGCGGTTCCTGCCGTGGTCGGCTCGGCCGTTACGGGCGGGGGCCATCAGTGCAACGCGTCCTTGCCGATGAGGTTGACGCCGCGGACCCAGTCGGCGGCCGCCATGCGGCGCTTGCCCTGCGGCTGCACCTCGCCCAGCGCGACCGGATGCGTGGCCGTGCCGACCAGCACCTCCTTCTTGCCCGGGCGGATCTCGCCGGGGCTCAGCGCCTCGGCGTCCGGCGCGGGCCGGACGGGCCACAGCTTCACCCGGGTGTCGCGGAAGTTCGTCCACGCGCCGGGGGCGGGCGTGCACGCCCGGACCAGCCGGTCGATGTGCCGCGCCGGGGACCGCCAGTCGACGTGCCCGTCGTCGGGGTTCAGCTTGGCGGCGGTGGAGACGCCCTCCTCGGGCTGCGGGCGCGGCTCCAGCACGCCCGCCTCGATGCCGTTCATCGTGTCGAGCAGCAGCGTCGCGCCCGCGACGGCGAGCCGCCCCAGCAGGTCGCCGGTGGTGTCGTCGGGCCGGATGGGCTCGGTGAGGACGCCGTAGACGGGGCCGGTGTCCAGGCCCTCCTCGATCTCGAACGTCGCCGCGCCGGTCATGTCGTCGCCGTGCAGGATCGCGCGCTGCACCGGCGCCGCGCCGCGCCAGGCGGGCAGCAGCGAGAAGTGCAGGTTCACCCAGCCGTGCCGGGGGATGTCCAGCGCCTCGCGCGGCAGCAGCGCGCCGTAGGCGACGACCGGGCAGCAGTCGGGCGCGATCGCGCGCAGCCGGGCGAGGAACTCCGGGTCGCGCGCCTTGGCGGGCTTGAGCACCTCCACGCCCGCTTCGGCGGCGCGCTCGCCGACCGGGCTGGCCACCAGGCGGCGGCCGCGGCCCGCGGGCGCGTCGGGGCGGGTCACGACCGCGGCGACCTCGTGCGAGGAGGCCAGCAGCGCGTTCAGGGACGGGAGCGCCGTCTCGGGGGTGCCCGCGAAGACCAGCCTCACTCAGATCGCCTTCCCGAACGTGCGGTGCGGGGACTCCTTCACGACCGGCGCCGGGTCGCCGAACCACTCGGCCTCCCGGATCGCCTTCATGGCGGCCTTGCGCTGCTCGGGGTCCATCCGGTCGATGAAGATGATGCCGTCCAGGTGGTCGGTCTCGTGCTGGACGCAGCGCGCCAGCAGGTGCGTGCCCTCCAGCGTGATCGGCTCGCCGTGCATGTTGAAGCCCTTGGCCACCACGCCCACCGAGCGGGGCGTGGGGAAGGCCAGGCCGGGCAGGGACAGGCAGCCCTCGTCGCCGGTCTCCTGCTCCTCGGTGAGGTCCAGGGTGGGGTTCACCACGTGCCCGAGCCGGTCGTCGACGTAGTAGGTGAAGACCCGCAGGCCCACGCCGAGCTGCGGCGCGGCCAGGCCGGCGCCGGGAGCGTCGATCATCGTGTCGGTGAGGTCCTTGACGAGGAGCCGCAGCTCCTTGTCGAAGTCCCGCACCGGCTCCGCGGGCGTGCGCAGCACGGGGTCGCCGAAGATGCGGATGGGCTTGACGGCCAACGAGGACTCCGTTTCCTGGGGCGGGGAAGCCGTTTCCGGACGGGACGGTCAGGGGACGCGATACCGCCTCCAGTCTACGGAGCGGCACACGTGGCCGTGCTGCCCGCCGCGTTCCCCGCCCCGTTTCCCGCCGCGGTTCCCCGCCGGGCTCCTACCGTGACGAGCGCGCCTTGTAGGCGGCGGTGCGGGCGGCCTTGGCGGTCGCCTTGTCGGGATGGTGGTCGCCCAGGGCCTCCAGCACGTCGGCCACGTCGTCGTGGTGGGTGCGCCACAGCTCGTCGATCATCACGAGCAGCTCCGGGCCGGGCGGCGCGTCGGCCAGCGCCGCCTCGACGGCGTCGGCGGGCTCGGCGGTCTCCAGCATCCCGGCGACGGTGTCGACGAACACCCACAGGTACTCCTCGCGGGCCAGCTCCCGGCCGGAGGGGTCGCCCGCCGCGTTCAGCCACAGCACGGCGTAGGGCGAGACCAGCGGGTGCTCGCGCGCGGCGCGGACCACCGGCGCGGCCTCCGGGCCGATCCGGTGCAGGACGGCGGCGGCGAGGTTGCGGGCGCCGGGGCCGCCCGTCCGCATGACGTCGAGGAGGTCGGCGGCGGCGTCCTTGGCGTCCCGGGAGGCCAGCCAGCCGGCGATCTCCTCGTCGGCGGTGTCGGGCCGGTGCCAGGTGAGGCCCTCGACCAGCCCGGCCGCCGACGCGTCCGCCAGGTCGCCGACGAGCGGCGCGGTGAACCCGTCGGCCAGCAGCAGCTCCCGGACGCCCCACACGCCGAGCGGCGTGAGCGCGCGGCCGCCGTCACCGGCGACCTCGACGATCCCCCACTCCTGCAGCGCGCCGAGCTCCAGCAGGAACGCGTCGGCGACCAGGCCGGACATGGCGTCCTCGTCGGAGAGGTCGTAGCTCTCCCCGACGTGCTCGCGCAGCGCCTGGAGCAGGTCGTGGGGAGAGGTCGGCTCCTCCTGCTCGTAGAGGTGGATCAGGACGCCGGTCATCTCGTTCTGGACGAGCTCCATCGCGTCCAGGCCGTCCTCGGGGTCGTGCTCGGGCACCACGACGGCGTCGAACAGCGGCAGCCAGGCGGCGAGCAGCGCGGCGTCGTCGGCCGACCGCAGGCCCTCCAGCGCGGGGCCCGGCCCGGCGGCGCCGTCCGCGACGGAGATCACCTCGGCCTCGACGGCGGCCCACCACAGCCGCTCCAGGGCCCCCTCGTCCTCGACCTGGGCGTACCCGCGCGTGAGCTTCATGCCGAGCGCGTCCCGGGCGGCCTCGGCGTCGGCCTCGGTGAGCTGGTCGTGCTCGGTGAGCGCCCGCCCGTCCGCCCACTCCGCGAGCGCGACGGCCCGCCCGGTCAGCTCCGACGCGCGGACGGCGGCGGCCAGCTCGCCCTCGGCCGGCAGCCGGACGGGCGGCACGACCAGCTCCTCGGTCTGCCGCAGGTACTCCTCGGTGCGGGCGTAGCGCTCGTCCTCGGGCAGCGCCTCGAACTCGGCCACCCACGCCTCGACGGCGCCCTGGTCGTCCAGCGGGACGCCGTCGGCGCGCATCAGCCCGGCGATGACCTCGGCCGCGACCTGCCGCTCGGCGGTGTCGGCGGCGGCGACGACCTCGGCGAAGGCCGGGGCGCTCCGCTCGATCTCCGCCGCCAGCTCGGCGGCGCGCGGGGCGGGCACCGCGCGGGTGTCGCGCAGGAACGCCACGAGGCGGCGCAGGGTGTCCAGGACGGCGGGGACCTCCTCCGCGCCCGCCACCACCGACTCGGGGAACACCTCCAGCAGCAGCTCGCGGACGCCCTCGGGGGTCAGCTCCTCGGGCGCGCCGAGCCCCATCTCCTCGCGGACGAGGTCGAGCAGCAGCCGGGCGCCCTGCTCGTCCAGCCCCCCGCCGTGCTCGTCCGCCCACAGCCGCAGTTCGCCCGCGGTCGTCTCCACCCAGTTGTCGGCCACCCGAGAACCCTATTGGTCATCACCGCCGGGCGCGCCCATCTTGGCCCGGGAGCCCGCCGGGCCCGGGACGGGCGCCGCCCGCCCCCCGTACTCGGCCGTCGGGACGACCATCGGGGTGCCGGTCACCGGGTCGGGCGCGATCACGCAGGAGAGCCCGAAGACCTCCGCGACCAGCGCCGCGTCGACGACGTCGGCGGGCGCGCCCTGGGCGACGACCCGGCCGTCGCGCATCGCGACGAGGTGGTCGGCGAAGCGGCACGCCTGGTTGACGTCGTGCAGCACGGCGATGATCGTCCGTCCCTCGTCGCGGAGCCGGGCGAGCAGCGCGAGGAGCTGGTACTGGTGGGTGATGTCGAGGTAGGTCGTGGGCTCGTCCAGCAGCAGGTAGGGGGTCTCCTGCGCGAGCACCATCGCCGTCCAGGCGCGCTGCCGCTGCCCGCCCGACAGGCTCTCGACGCGGCGCCCGGCGAGGTCGGCGACGCCCGCCGCCTCCATCGCGGCGGCGACGGCGCGCTCGTCCCCGGCCGACCAGGTCGACAGCAGCGACTGGTGCGGGTAGCGGCCGCGGGCGACGAGCTGCCGGACGAGGATGTTCTCGGGCGCGACGACGCCCTGCGGCAGGAACCCCACCTGCCGCGCGATGGCCTTCGGGCGGTAGCCGCGCACGTCCCGCCCGTCGAAGGCCACCTCCCCCTCCGAGGGCGCCAGGATCCGCGCGAAGGCGCGCAGCAGCGTCGACTTGCCGCACGCGTTCGCGCCGACGACGGCGGTGAACGCGCCGTCGGGGACGTCGAGGCTCAGCCGGGTCGACACGACGCGGTCGCCGTAGCCGAGCGTGATGTCGCGGGCGCTGAGGCGCCCCTTGGCGTCGCTCGTCATGGCGCTCGTCCGGCCTCTCTCGCGACCTCTCCGAGGAGCAGCAGGCACAGGTAGCCCCCGCCGAGCACCGTCGTCACGACCCCGACCGGGAGCTGGACGGGCGCGAGCACCGTCTGCGCCGCGAGGTCGGCGGCCAGCAGCAGCAGCGCGCCGGTCAGCGCGGCGGGCAGCGGCGGCGTCCCGGCCGCGCCGGTGATCCGGCGGCCGATCTGCGGGGCGACGAGCGCGACGAACACGATCGGCCCGGCGGCGGAGGTGACGCTCGCCGTGCAGCCCACCCCCGCCAGCACGGCCAGGAACCGGAACCGCCCGAGGCCGAGCCCGGACGCGGCGGCGGCCTCGTCGCCGAGCGCCGCCTGCCGCATGCCCCGCGCCAGCGCGGCCGTCAGCAGCGCCAGCGCGCCGATGACGAGGAACGCCGGGCGCAGCGCCGCCCACTCGGCGCCGTTGAGCGTGCCCGCCTGCCAGCCGGTGGCGGCGATCGCCACGTCCAGGTCGGCGCGCAGCACGATCCAGGAGTTCGCGGCGGTCAGCATGGCGTTCACGGCGACGCCGACGACCACGAGCCGCAGCCCGCTCACCCCCGACCGCAGCGACAGCGCGTAGACGGCGCCCGCCGTGCCCAGCCCGCCCGCGAGCGCGCCCAGCGCGAGGCCGGCCGCGGTGCCGCCGAACACGGTGATCGCGACGAGCACGCCGGTGTAGGCGCCCGCGTCGAGGCCGACGACGTCCGGGCTGCCGAGGGGGTTGCGGGTCAGGTTCTGGAACAGCGACCCCGCCAGGCCGAGGGCGGCGCCGAAGACGATCGCGGCGGCGACGCGCGGCAGCCGCCACTCCCGGACGACGAGCGCCGATCCGCCGCGTCCGAGCAGGCCCCGGACGACCTCGCCGGGCGGGTCCCACGTGTCGCCCCGGCACAGCGCGGCGAGCGCGAGCGCCGCGACCGCCGCGGCCAGCCCGAGCGAGACCGCCGCCGCGCGCCGCTCCACCAGCGCCGAGACCGGCCCCACCCGGAGGGTGACCGCGTCCGGCCCGGTCACAGGGCCACCGCCCCGTGCCGCCGGACGACCCAGATCAGCGCCGGGCCGCCGAGGAACGCCGTCACGATCGCGACCGGCACCTCGCCGGTCGGCAGCAGCAGCCGCGCGCCGATGTCGGCGGCGACGAGCAGCACCGACCCGAGCACCGCCGTGTAGGCCGCGAGCCACGGCAGCGACCCGGCCGCGAGCCGCCGGGCCAGGTGCGGGACGATCAGCCCGACGAACATGACCGGCCCCACCACGGCGGTCGCGGCGCCGGTCAGCAGCGTGACGAGGACGAGCACGGCGACCCGCGTCCGCCGGACCCGGGCCCCGAGCGCGTGCGCGACGCCGTCGCCCAGCATGAGCCCGCCGAGCGGGCGGGTCACCAGCGCCGTCCCGGCGAGCGCGAGGAGGATCGCGGCGAGCGGCAGGGCGAGCGGCGTCCGCTCGCGTCCGGCCAGCGACCCGACCGACCAGTACCGGTACTCGTCGAGCGCGTCGGGGTACACCAGCCGCAGCCCGAGCGTCAGCCCGGCCAGCACGGCGGTGAGCGCGACCCCGGCGAGCAGGAGCCGCAGCGGGAACGAGCGCCCGACCGCGTAGACCGCGGCCGCGGCGAGCGCCGACCCGGCGACCGCGAGCGCCATCCGCGCGGGCTGCGACCCGCTCAGCCCGGCCACGGTGCCGAGCGTGATCGCGAACGCGGCGCCCGCGGTGACGCCGAGGACGCCCGGCTCGGCGAGCGGGTTGCGGGTGAGGGTCTGGATCAGCGTCCCGGCGGTGGCGAGCGCCGCGCCCGCGCAGCAGGCCAGCACCGTCCGCGGCACCCGGACGTCGCGGACGATCGCCTCCAGGTCGGTCGCGGTGTGCCCGGTCAGCGCCGCCCACACCGTCCCCGGCGGGACGGACCGCGCCCCCACGCACAGGCTGGCGCCCGCGAGCACGGCCAGCGCGGCGACCGCGACCGCCAGCACCGCGAACCGCCGCCGAAGGTCAGTCGTCAAGATCGGCCACTCCGCGCTTCCAGTAGCCGGTGAACAGCGCGTCCATCCGCCCGCGGCTCCAGGCCCTCAGCGGCCGGATCGCGTCGGCCTCGCCCGCCGCGAACAGGAACGTCCGCCCGTCCGGCCGGGGCAGGTCGCGGACGGCGTCGGCGAGCGCGGGGGCCCCGTCCCCGCGCTCCAGCCAGGTGACGCCGACCCCGTACCGCCGGGCGAGCGGGTAGGCGTGGTCGGCGGCGTCCCCGGTCTCGACGACCGCGTGCGCCGAGACGTCCGCCGGGGCCTCCTCCAGCCAGCGCGCGAACGCGGGCAGCGCGGTGGCGTCGACCGCGAACAGGTAGTGGTCGTAGTTCTGGGCGAACGCCTTGGCGCCGGGCGGTCCGGCGATCGTCACCCGCTCCCCCACCGGGACGTCCTCCGCCCAGGCGGAGGCGAGCCCGCCGGGGTGCAGCACGAAGTCCAGGTCCAGCTCGCGCGCCCGCGCGTCGTAGCGCCGCACCGTGTACTTGCGGGTGGGCGGCAGCGGGTGGGGCCAGTGGAGTTCCTGGTGCTCGCCGGGGACGGGGGCGCGCAGCACGCCGTCCGCCTCCGGGAAGACGATCTTCACGTGGTCGTCGGCCTGGTAGGTGTGGAAGCCGTCGAGCCCGGGGCCGCCGAGGGTGAGGCGCAGCATGGCCGGCGTGAGCCGCTCGCGGCGCACGACCGCGGCCTCCCTGACCTCGATCGGGTAGCCGACGCGCGCCACGCCCGTCCCGGCGCGGTGGTGCTCGGCGACCCGCCCCCGCGGGTCGCCGCGGTCGGCCCTCACGGCGTCGCGAGCGGCGCGAGCGCCTGGTCGAGGGCGTCGAGGGCCTTGGCCGCGGACGGGTAGGTCGCCGCCTGCGTGTAGCGCAGCCCGATGGCGCGGCCCCTCTTCACCGCGGGCAGGTCCTTCCACATCCGCGACTCCAGCACGTACTCGACGGCCTGGCCGACCGTCCCGTCCGGCTCCAGCGTGTAGGTGATCACGTCGGCCCCGCCGAGGCTCGTGGACACCTCCTCGATCGAGGGGTACTCCGAGACGCCCGCGCCGCCGCCCTTCTTGTCCTTGACCTCGCCGTAGTACCTGACGCCGACGTCCTCCGCGATGTTGGTGCCCCAGGACCCGGCGTACTCGCGCATGAAGGTCCCGGCGGCGACCTTGCCGTACCCGCCGACATGGCCGAACCTCAGCTTCGCCAGCGTGCCCCTGTATTTGGCCGCGACCTCCCCGGCCCGCTTCTCGTAGGCGGCCTTGGCCTTGGTGTAGCCGCCGAGGCTCCCCGCCGCGTCGGCCTGGCGCCGCGACAGGTCCCGCCAGTCCGACGGCGAGGACGGCCCGAGCACGACGACGGGCGCGATGGACTCCAGCCGCTTCATGTTCAGGTCGCCCAGCACCGGCTTCGGCACCCCGATGACGATCAGGTCGGGGTCGGCCCTGGCGATGGCCTCGTAGTTGGTCTCGGCCGCCATCTCGCCCGCGACCTTGGCGAGCCTGTCGTAGGACGCGCGGTCCGCCGGGCTCATCATCGGGATGCCGCGCTTCCAGCTGGAGATCCCCACCAGCGGCGCGCCCAGCTCGATGAGCACCGGCACGGCGTAGCCGGTCGCCACGACCCGCCGGGGCCGGGCGGGGATCTCGACCTCGCCGTTCTCGGCGTCGAAGACCCGCGTCCGGGACGAGCCGGATACGCCGGACGCCCCGTCCGAACCGCCGGACCCGCACGCGGACGCCAGGACGAGCGCGGCCGCGGCGGCCGCCGCGAGTCTCCAGGGCTTGGCAGAAGGCATGGTCGTCTTTCCTCGTCGTGCGTGGTGGGAGGGCTGGATGAGCTACTAAGGTAAGCCTTACTTAACCATCGCGATATCGCTGGGAGGACACCCTGTGTCGCTGACGCGTCATGGCGCCGCCGACCCGGAGACCTGCGAGGAGTTCGGCTACGGGCTCGGCGACCCCGGCGGCATCCTCGTCCTGCGGTACCGCTCGGCGGACGCGCTGGCCTTCGGCGAGGGCCGCCAGGACTTCCTGCACCAGCTCTACTGGTCCCCCGACGGGCCGCTCGCCACGACGCACGGCCCGGCCGTCCGGTTCGTCGGGGCGGGCGAGGCGTTCTGGGCGCGGCGCGCCACGAGCCACGAGGTGCGGGCCGGGGACCGGCAGACCGTCTACCGGATCTGCCTGCGCGAGGTGCCGCCCGCGCTCGGCGACCTGCGGTCGGGCCCGGTGCCGATCGACGCCGAGGCGGCCCGGCTCGTCACGGTGATCGCCCGCCGGGGCTGCGACGAGGCCGCCGCGCTGGAGGCCAGGCGCCGCATCATGGCGGGGATCGGCGCACCCCCGGCCGGAACGAGCGTGGCCGGGACGGACGCGGCCCCCGGAGCGGGGACCGGCTTCGCGCTCGCCGTCGCCCGCGCCCTCTCCCACGACCCCGCCGACCCCACCGGCCTCGACGAGTGGGCGCGGCGGCTCCGCGTCAGCGTCAAGACCCTCCAGCGCGACTTCGTCCGCGAGTTCGGCATGCCCTACACCCGGTGGCGGACGGCGCTGCGGCTGCGCGCCGCACGGGCCCTCCTGGACTCCCGCCCGGTGAGCACGGTCGCCCACCAGGTCGGCTACGCCAGCGCGTCCGCGTTCATCTCCGCGTTCGCCAAGGAGTACGGGTACACGCCCGGCCGCCACGCCGGCGCGCGGCCCCGCGGGCCGGATCGGCCGGCCGGATCGGCCGGCTAGATCAGTTCGAGGGGGTCGACCTGGACGCGGACGGTCTCGGCCGCCTTGCGCGCGCTGCGCACCCCCTGGGCCTCCTTCAGCGCCCGCGCCAGCGCCTGCCCCGCCGCGCTCGGCACGCGGACCAGCGCGCGCTCCCGCTCCGGCCCGTCCCCCGCCCCCGCCTGCGGGACGGGCACCGGCCCGAGCACCTCCGCGCCGTCGGGCAGCCGCGCGTCGGCCAGCAGCTCCCGGATCGCCGCGGGGGACGCGGTCAGCGACGCCATCCGCGCCGCGGGCGGGAAGCCCACCTCGCGCCGCTCGGCCAGCTCCCGCTCCGCGTAGGTCACCGGATCCCACCGGACGAGCGCCTGCACCGGCGGCAGCGACCCCTCGGCCGCCACGACCACCGGCGCGCCCGCGCGGACGAGCGAGGCCGCGTTCATCCAGCGGCGCAGCGCCTCCTCGCCGGCGCGCAGGTCGGGACGGCCCAGCAGCACCCATCCGTCCAGCAGCAGGCCCGCCCGGTACCCGCCCTCGGCGGACGGCTCGGCGCCCGGCGTCGACACCACCAGCGCCCGCTCGGGCCCCACCCGGTCGAGGACCGCCTCCCGCCCCGACGTCCGCACCGGCACGCCCGGGAACGCCCGGCCCAGCTCCTCGGCCGTGCGCTTCGCGCCCACCACCACGGCGCGCACCTGGAAGAACCCGCACTCGGGGCAGTGCCAGTCGCCCGCGATGCGCCCGCACCACCGGCAGTAGGGGGCCGCGTGGGACGAGGACAGGGCCAGCGGCCCCTGGCACGCCGTGCACCGCGCCGGGCTCCGGCACCGCCCGCACGCGATGCCCGGCACGTAGCCGCGCCTGGGCACCTGCACCAGGACCGGCCCCTCCGCGAGCGCGCCCCGCGCCACCTCGAACGCCACGTTCGGCAGCCGGGCGGTGCGGGCGGCGGCGTCCCGGGCGAGCTGCGCGTCCTCCCCCACGTACCGGACGCGGGGCATCGCCTCCCGCACCCGCGCCCGGTCGGCGGCCAGCGCGTGCGCCCACCCGCTCTCGACGAGCCGCGTCGCGTCCGTGGTGCGGGTGAAGCCGCCGATCAGCGCGCCCGCGCCCGTCCGGTGGGCGCGCAGCGCGAGCACCTCGCGGGGGTGCGGGTAGGGCGCGTGCGGCTCGGCGTGGACGTCGTCGCCGTCGTCCCACAGGACGACCAGCCCCAGGTCGGCGACCGGCGCGAACATCGCCGCGCGGGTGCCGACCACCGCGCGGGCCCGTCCCCGCAGCACCGACAGCCACCTGCGGTACCGCTCGGCCGGGCCCAGCTCCGCCGTCAGCGCGACGTGCCGCCCCTCCCCCAGCTCGGCGGCCAGGGCGGCGTCCACGCGGGCGACGTCGCGCCCGTCGGCGACCACGACCAGCGCGCCGCGCCCGCCCGCCAGCGCCGCCGCGACGGCCCGCGCGATGGCCGGGGCCCATCCGTCGCCGGGCAGGGCCGTCCAGACCGCCCTGGGCGCCCTCCCCGCCTCCAGCGCGCCCAGGAACGACGCGCCCGCCGGATACTCCGCCCACCCGCCGGCCTCGGCGGCGTCCGCCTCCTCCGGCTCGCCTCCGGGAGCCGGCCCGCCCTCGGCCGCCGGCCCGCCCTCGGGCACCGGCCCGCCCTCGGGCACCGGCTCGGCCTCCACCCGGGCGTGCCGGGGCGGGACGGCCAGCCGGACCACGTCGGCGAACGTCCCCGCGTAGCGGACCGCCACCTCCCGGGCCAGCGCCGCGATCTCCGGGGTCAGCACGGGCTCGGACGAGGTGACCCGCTCCAGATAGGCCAGGCGGCCCTCGTGGTCGCTCTCGGCCACGCGCTCCAGCAGGAATCCGTCCACGAGCTGCCCGGCGAACCGCACCCGCACCCGGCACCCGGCGACGGCCTTGGCGGCCAGCTCGGCCGGCACCAGGTAGTCGAACGGGCGGTCCAGGTGCGGCAGCGACATGTCGACGGCCACGCGCGCGACCGGAAGATCGTCGGCCGGACGGCGCGCACCCTTCTTCGCGCCCCTGCGCCCGCCCGCCCCCGCCTTCCCGCCCGCGCCGGACGCCCGCCCCGCCCCGCCCGCCGGAGCCCTGGGAAGGTCGTCCAGGCCCGGGATCAGGTCCGCGCCCCCGCCGTCCTTGGTCACGTCCCCGTCCTACCAGATCAACCCGACAGTCACCGCCGCACGCTAGGGTGAGTGGTCCCTTCGAACGGGGCGGGTGTCGCCGGGAGACCGCCCGGCGCCCGCCGGCCCCCTCGCCGCCCGACGAGCTCCGTAGGCGATGTGACAGCAGCGCATACCCCAGAACGGACGGACGCGCCGCCCCGGGAGGGGCCGCAGCGCCGCTCCCCGAGGTCCACGGCACTCACCGCCCTCGCCGACTGGCGCCGGTGGACGAACCCGCGCCATCCCGTGGTGGCGGCCACCGTCGCCTCCGCCGTCATGCACCTGCTGTGGGCGCTGTACCTCGCGACCGAGGGCGGCGACCTCGCCGCCCAGGCCGCCTGGACCGACTTCGCCTGGAAGCACCCCGACACCGCCTACAGCTTCGCCTGGTACGGCGGGATGCACCCGGCGTCCTACAGCGTCCTGTCGCCCTACCTGATGGCCGTGTTCGGCATCCGGACCGTCGCGGTGGTGACCGGCACCCTGTCGGCCACGCTGACCGCCTACCTGCTGCGGCGCTTCCGCACGCCGGTCGCGCTGCCCGCGAGCCTGTGGGCGGCGTTCGCGCTGGTCTGCAACTCCGCCTCGGGGCGCGTCACCTTCGGGCTCGGCCTGCTGTTCGCGCTCGCCGCGACGATCGTCGTCTTCACCGAGTACGGCACCCCGGCGCTGCGCGCGGCGGCCATGGTCGGGCTCGGCCTGCTGGCCACGCTGTCCAGCCCCGTCGCCGGGCTGTTCCTGATGGTGCTGGCCGCCGCGCTGATCCTCACCGGGCGGCGGCGCGCCGGGATCTGCCTGGCCGCCGGGCCGCCGCTGGTCGTCGGCACGACCAGCCTGCTGTTCCCCTTCAGCGGCGTCCAGCCGATCTCGCTCGACGCGATCGTGCTGCCCGCCATCGCCAGCGTCGTCGCGGTGCTGCTGTGCGCGCCCCGCGAGTGGAAGATCGTGCGGATCGGCGCGGCCGTCTACCTCGCCGGGATCACGCTGACCTGGCTCATCCCCTCGCCGGTCGGCAGCAACGTCGAGCGGCTCTCGCTGCTGTTCGGCGGCATGTTCCTGCTGCCCGCGGTCGCGCGCGCCCACGGCCGGGCGCGGATCGCGGTGCTGTCGGCGGCGTTCATCGTCACCGCGTCCTGGCAGGTCGTGAAGCCCGTCGACGACGTGATCCACACCGAGCCGGCGGACGCCGCCGCGCGGCACGCCCGCGGCCTCATCGACGAGATGAAGGCGCTCGGCGCCGACGACACCCGCATCGAGGTCGTGCCGCTGCGCTCGCACTGGGAGGCGTCGGGGCTGAGCCGCCACTTCATCCTCGCCCGCGGCTGGAACCGGCAGGTCGACGCCGAGCGCCACGCGCTGTTCTACGAGGAGGGCGCGCTCACCGCCGCGTCCTACCGCGACTGGCTGCACAAGTGGGCGGTGCACTACGTCGTCCTGCCCACCCAGGAGACCGACTGGTCCGCGCAGGACGAGGCCGACCTCGTCGAGGCGGGCCAGCCCTACCTGACCGAGGTGTGGAGCGACGAGCACTGGCGGATCTTCCGCGTCTCGCGCCCGACGCCGCTGGTGGACGCCCCGGCGAAGGTGAGGCGCGTCAACTCCGGCCAGCTCGTCGTCGACGTGCCCGCCGCCGGATCGACGCTGGTGCGCGTCTCCTGGTCGCCCTGGCTTAGCGTCACCGGCGGGGGCGGCGGCTGCCTGGCCCGCGCGGGCGAGTTCGTCCGGATGGACGTCAAGGCCCCCGGCCGCTACACCATCGCCGCCCGGTACGGCCTGCACCGCGGCAACCACTGCCCGAGCTGACACGCGGACACAGGGAAGGGCCCCGGGGACGACGTCCCCGGGGCCCTTCTCCGTCGCGGTTACAGGCCGGCGGCGCTGGCCAGGTCCTTGGCGCGGTCGGTCGACTCCCAGGAGAAGTCGGGCTCCGGCCGGCCGAAGTGGCCGTAGGCGGCGGTCTGCTGGTAGATCGGGCGGAGCAGGTCGAGGTCGCGGACGATCGCGGCCGGACGCAGGTCGAACACCTCGGGCACGGCGGCCTGGATGCGCGCGGCCGGGACCTTCTCCGTGCCGAAGGTCTCCACGAACACCCCGACCGGGTGCGCCTTGCCGATCGCGTAGGCGACCTGCACCTCGGCGCGGTCGGCGAGGCCCGCGGCGACGATGTTCTTGGCGACCCACCGCATCGCGTACGCGGCGGACCGGTCGACCTTGGACGGGTCCTTGCCGGAGAACGCGCCGCCGCCGTGCCGGGCCATGCCGCCGTAGGTGTCAACGATGATCTTGCGGCCGGTGAGGCCCGCGTCGCCCATCGGCCCGCCGATCTCGAACCGGCCGGTGGGGTTGACCAGCAGCCGGTAGCCGGAGGTGTCTAGGTCGAACGCGGCGAGCACCGGGTCGACGACGTGCTCCTTGACGTCGGGGGTGAGCAGTTCCTTCAGGTCGATGTCGGGCGCGTGCTGCGAGGACACCACGACGGTGTCGAGGCGGACGGCGCGGTCGCCGTCGTACTCGATCGTGACCTGGGTCTTGCCGTCGGGGCGCAGGTAGGGGACGTCGCCGCTCTTGCGGACGTGCGAGAGCCGCTGCGCGAGCCGGTGCGCGATCGTGATCGGCAGCGGCATCAGCTCGGGCGTCTCGCTCGTGGCGTAGCCGAACATCAGGCCCTGGTCGCCCGCGCCCTGCCGGTCGAGGTCGTCGACGCCCTCGCCCTCGCGGGTCTCGTAGGCGTCGTCGACGCCCTGCGCGATGTCGGGCGACTGCGCCCCGATGGACACCGACACGCCGCAGGAGTGCCCGTCGAAGCCCTTCTTGGACGAGTCGTAGCCGATCTCAAGGATCTTCTCCCGGATCACGCCGGGGAGGTCGACATAGGTCTCGGTGGTGACCTCACCGGCCACATGCACCTGACCGGTCGTGATCATCGTCTCGACGGCGACCCGGCTGCGCGGGTCGTCCTTGAGCATCGAGTCGAGGATCGCGTCGCTGATCTGGTCCGCGATCTTGTCCGGGTGGCCTTCGGTGACGGACTCGGAGGTGAACAGGCGGCGAGACACGTACGTGAGCTCCTTGCAGCGGCTGCTGACTGACGTCGCAGGACGGATTGTTTGTCGTGCCCGGTGGCGGGACGCCGCCCCTCCACCGGTTCCCCTTGGATGATGAGGGCGAGTCTAGCGGGATCGGCTGGAGGCGCCCTAAAGCCGCGATGCAGGCCCGCTCGGCCGCTCACCCGGGCGCCGCGGGCTTCAGGCGGGCGGCGACGAGGTCCCAGACGACGTCGGCGAGGGCCTCCTTGGCGCCGCGCGGCACCTCGGTCTCGGAGCCGTCGGCGCCGAGCACGACCGCCGCGTTGTCGGGGCGCCCGAAGGCGAGGTCCTCGCCGACCTGGTTGACGACGAGGAGGTCGCTGCCCTTGCGGGCGAGCTTGGCGCGGCCGTTGGCGAGCACGTCGTCGGTCTCGGCGGCGAACCCGACGATCACCTGCTCGGGGCGCCGCGTCCGGCCGAGCTCGGCGAGGATGTCGGCGTTCTGCACCAGCGCGATGGGCTCGGGGCCCGAGCCCTCGGTCTTCTTGATCTTGGAGTCCCGGTAGCCGGCGGGCCGGAAGTCGGCGACGGCGGCGGCCATGACGACCGCGTCGGCCTCCTCCGCCGCCGCGAGGACCGCCGCGCGCAACTGCTCGGCCGACCCCACCGGGACGACCCGCGCGCCAGCCGGGTCGGGCAGTGCGACGTTGGCCGCCACCAGCGTCACGCGGGCGCCGCGGGCGACCGCCGTCCGCGCCAGCGCGTACCCCTGGAGCCCGGACGAGCGGTTGCCGATGAAGCGGACCGGGTCGATCGGCTCGCGGGTGCCGCCCGCCGACACCACGACGTGCCGCCCCGCGAGGTCGGCGTCGCCCGCGCCCCGCGCGAGGACGCGCCGGGCGACCTCGAACAGCTCGCCCGGGTCGGGCAGCCGGCCGGGGCCGGTGTCCTTGCCGGTCAGCCGCCCGGACGCGGGCTCGACGACGACCGCGCCGCGCGAGCGCAGCGTCTCGACGTTCGCGCGGGTCGCGGGGTGCTCCCACATCTCGGTGTGCATCGCGGGCGCGAACACGACCGGGCAGTGCGCGGTGAGCAGCGTGTTCGTGAGCAGGTCGTCGGCGAGGCCGTGCGCGGCCCTGGCGAGCAGGTCGGCGGTGGCCGGCGCCACGAGCACCAGGTCGGCGTCCTGCCCCAGCCGCACGTGCGGCACGGCGGGGACGTCGTCCCACACCTGCGCGGAGACCGGGTGCCCCGACAGGGCGGCCCAGGTGGGCTCGCCGACGAACCGGAGCGCGTCGGCGGTCGGCACGACCCGGACATCGTGCCCCGACTCGGTGAGCCGCCGGAGCAGCTCGCACACCTTGTACGCGGCGATGCCGGCGCCCACGCCCAACACGACACGCGGCTTACGGGAGGTCATGCGCTCAACTTTCCCATCAGGCGACCGACCCGTGGCACGGCGGGCCCGGTGGGGCGGACTCAGCCCTCGATGGGCTCGGCGTTCAGGAGGCCCTCGCGGGTCTCGCGCAGGGCGATGGAGAGGGGCTTCTCCTGCACCTGCGTCTCGACGAGCGGGCCGACGTACTCCAGCAGGCCCTCGCCCAGCTGGGCGTAGTAGGCGTTGATCTGGCGCGCGCGCTTGGCCGCGATGCTCACGAGGCCGTACTTGGTGTCGACGACCTCCAGGAGCTCGTCGATCGAGGGGTTGGTGATGCCCTCATTGCTGGCTGCCACTCGGTGGCCTTCCCTAGGTTCGGCTTCTAGCGATCAGCCATCAAGGCTAGCAGCTCGGCGCACACGTCCTGGACGGCGGTGTTGACGAGCGTCACGTCGAACTCCTGCTCGGCGGCCAGCTCCACGCGGGCGGCGTCGAGCCGGCGTTCGATCACCTCGGGGGGCTCGGTGCCCCGGCCCGTGAGCCGGCGGACGAGCTCCTCCCACGAGGGCGGGGCGAGGAACACCAGCCGGGACTCCGGCATCGCCTGGCGGACCTGCCGGGCACCCTGGAGGTCGATCTCCAGGAGCACCGGCTCGCCGCGCGCCAGCCGTTCCTCGACGGGGCCGCGGGGGGTGCCGTAGCGGTTGCCCGCGAACTCCGCCCATTCGAGCAGCTCCCCCTCGGCGACGAGCCGGTCGAAGCCGGCGTCGTCGACGAAGAAGTACTGCACGCCGTGGGTCTCACCCGGCCGGGGGGACCGGGTGGTCACCGAGACCGACAGCCACACCCGGGGGTGTGAGCGCCGGATCTCGGCGACGACCGTGCTCTTGCCGACGCCTGACGGCCCGGAGAGGACCGTCAGCCGCCGGAGGAGCGGGCCATGCGGCATGGAGCCGTCCGGCGCAGGAATGGGTGCGCCGGAGCCGGACGGGATGGAGCCGGCCAGGGGGAGCCCCGAGCCGGCCGCGGCGGTCACGCCGCCGCGCCCGACCGTGAGTCGCGTGTCAGCGGTTCGCACTTCCGCCGAACTCACGCTCCAGGGAGGCGCGCTGGTTCGCGCCGAGGCCCCGCACGCGGCGGGACTCGGCGATACCCAGGCGCTCCATGATCTGCTTCGCACGGACCTTGCCCACGCCGGGAAGTGATTCCAGGAGGGCCGAGACCTTCATCTTTCCGATGACGTCATCGGACTGACCCTCCTTGAGAACCTCCGCGAGAGAGGTTCCCCCGTGCTTGAGCTTGTTCTTAACCTCGGCCCGCTCCTTGCGCGCCTTGGCAGCCTTCTCCAGGGCTGCGGCGCGCTGTTCGGGGGTTAGGGGCGGAAGAGCCACGCCGGGTCACCTCAGGTTTCCACTCGATGGAGTCGGACGGGTTGGGAAACTAGCGAGTTCACGCCCCATAAGGCAACGTGAAGTGCCGTTTAGCCCGCCACAAATTCACGAAAATCACTCCCCGGAGTGTCCTGAATACCGAGTGTACACAACTTCGCCGGTGCGGGGCCCATCCCCGTGCCTTGCTGGGACTTTCGCATGATCGTGAAAATCCCCCCTTTCTGACCCCATTTGCGGCACCGAGTACCAGAATGCCATGGCGGCCAGGAGGCGGGTGGGAGCTCTGGACCATGATCCCGGCATCCGCGGGCCCGCTCCCACCGGTCCAGGCCCTGACGCGCGTGTGACGTCCCCCACACCCCGCCGGGACGCTAGTGACGCTCGTCACGCCGGGCCGTTCCGCACGTCGGGGCGGCACCGGGCCTGCCATCCTCGTGACACGTCGCCCGCCAAGATCGTTACCGACCCTGGAGTCGCCGCCTCGTCCCGCTCCCCGCTCCCCCTCCCCGCAGGCGCCCGGCCGCGCGCGTGCGCCCGCCGCCGCGCGCCCTCCGGCCCGCCGATGGCGCGCGGAAACGATTCCACCGGAACCGGGGTGACAACTCCGAGTAACGATGCCCGCAAACCCCGGGCCCGGGTGAACGACTTCCGCCGTTCGGCGCGTACCGGATTGGGGAAGACCCCGGCGCCCGATTGGCATTGCGGAGAAACGACTAAGAACGATGCAGGACGCCCTAGTGCGGGCCGTAGTACAGCGGGCCCTAAACGTTGCCCGGAAAGCAAAACTCGCCATCCGGACACGCGAAGATCTTTCATGTCCGGGTGGCGGCGGCGGAGGCCCGCAGAGGGCCGCGGAGGCCCCCGCGGAAGCCTCTGGGAGCCGCTAGGAGGCTCCGGCGGACGCGCGGCGCAGCGCGGCGGCGATGCCCGCCGCGGCGGCGCCCGGGTCGGGCGCTCCGGTGATGGGACGGCCGATGACCAGCAGGTCCGCCCCGGCGGCCAGGGCCTGCTCGGGGGTGGCGACGCGCGCCTGGTCCTGGACGTCGGCGCCCGCCGGGCGGACGCCGGGCGTGATCAGCGTGACCCCCGCGCCGACCTCGGCGCGGACGGCGGCGGCCTCCTGCGGGGAGCACACGAGCGCCCGCGCGCCCGCCTCGACGGCCAGGGCGGCCAGCCGGCGGACGGCGTCGGGCGCGGGCCCCTCCAGCCCGATCGCGGCCAGGTCGGCCTCCCCCAGGGACGTCAGCACGGTCACCGCCGCGATGGCCGTGCCGGGGGCCGCCTCGACCGCCGCGCGGACCATGGCGGGGCCCCCGGCGGCGTGCACGGTGAGGTACGACGGGCGGAGCCGGGCGACCGCGCGGGCGGCGCCCCGGACGGTCGCCGGGATGTCGTGCAGCTTGAGGTCGAGGAACACCTGGACGCCGCTCGCGCCCCGGACGGCGGCGACCACGTCCGGCCCGTACCGCAGGTACAGCTCCAGGCCGACCTTGACCGTGGTGACGTACGGCGTGACCAGCGCGGCCCAGCGCGCCGCCGTGTCCAGGTCGGGGGCGTCCAGGGCGACGGCGATCGGCGCGGGGGTGATGGGCGGGGTCACTGCGGCTCCTTCTCGGGCTCCTGGGGGCGCACCTGGGGCGGGACGTATCCGGCGGGCTTGTGCGCGAGGCCCACGGCGTCGGCGAGCCGCCCGAGGCGGCGGGCGCCGAGCGCCTCGTCCAGCTCGCGCAGGACGCGGGGCCCGGCGGCGGGGTCGTGGAACAGCGCGGTGCCGACGGCGACGGCGCTCGCCCCGGCGAGGATGAACTCCAGCGCGTCCAGGCCGGAGGCGACGCCGCCGACGCCGATGATCGGCGTGCTGGGCAGCGCGGCGTGCACCTGGTAGACGCAGCGGACGGCGACGGGCCGGATCGCGGGCCCCGACAGCCCGCCCGACACGCCGGTGAGCGCGGGCCGCAGCGTGCCGGTGTCGATCGCCATGCCCTCCATCGCGTTGATCAGCGTCAGCCCGTCGGCGCCCGCGTCGACGCAGGCGAGCGCGATCGTGACGATGTCGGTGACGTCGGGCGCGAGCTTGGCGAACACCGGCAGGCCGGGGCGGGCGTAGGCGCGGACGGCGCGCACGACCGACGCGGCGGCCGTCGGGTGCCAGCCGAACATGCGGCCCCGGTCCTCGACGTTCGGGCAGGCGACGTTGACCTCGATCGCGGCGACGCCGGGCACGTTGCGGAGGCGGCTGGCGATGTCGCCGTACTCCTCGACGCTGTTGCCCGCGACGGACACGATCGTGCGGACGCCCTGCTCGATCAGCCAGGGCAGGTCGCGCTCCAGGAACGTCTCGACGCCGGGGCTCGGCAGGCCGGTGGCGGTGAGCAGGCCGCTCGGCGTCTCGGCGACGCGCGGGGTGGGGCGCCCGGCGCGCGCCTGCGGCATCACCGAGGTGGTGACGAACGCCCCGAGGCGGGCCAGGTCGGAGAACTGGGCCAGCTCGCGTCCCGTCCCGCCGCACCCGGAGGCCGTCAGGACGGGATTGGGGAGCTCCAGCGGCCCGAGGGTGGTCCTGAGCCGGTCGCTCACTGGGAGCCCCCCTCGGAGACGCTGAGGACGCGCGGCGCCCCCAGCGCGTCGAACGGGATGGTGCCGAGGTCGCCCCAGCGGACGCGGTCGCCGCGCAGCACGGGCCCGTCGGCGCAGGCGCGCACCATGCGGGTCACGCCGTCGTCGCCGTGGACGGGCAGCATGCACGTCATGCACACGCCGATGCCGCACGCGCCCGTCCGCTGGAGGAACTCCTCGACCGACACCTGGGAGGGCAGCCCGAAGTCGCCCGCGACCTGGGTGACGGCGCGCAGCAGGCCGGTGGGCCCGCAGCCGTAGACGACGTCGGCGCCGGTCTCCTGGAGGACGCGGGGCAGCACGTCGCGGACGGTGCCCTTCTCCCCCATCGAGCCGTCCTCGGTGGTGATGGTGGCCGAGTCGCCGATGCGCTGCGCCATCCGCGACCCGAACACCGCCTTGGCGGACGGCCCGCCGAGCACGAAGTGGACCTTGCAGCCGCGCCGCAGCAGCGTGTCGGCGAGCGCGAACACCGCCGCGCCGCCCGGCCCGCCCGCGGCGAGCAGGCAGGTGACCGGGTCGCGCGGGAGCCGGAACGGGCGGCCGAGCGGCCCGAGGAGGTCGAGCTGGTCGCGGGAGCGGCGCCCGGCGAGCCAGCCGGTGCCGGGCTCGGTGTCGGCGAAGACCAGCTCGACGGTGCCGCCGTAGTCGGACTTCACCTCGTGCACCCCGAAGCAGCGGCGGACGAGCCGGGCGGAGTACTCACCGCCGACGGCGACCGCCACGAACTGGCCGGGCCGGAACCGCTCGGCGATCGCCGGGGCCACCAGCGTGACCGCGTGGTAGTCCTGCACCTGGCGGACCGTCAGGACCGTCGCCGACGTCTGCACCGGTGTGTCGGACACACCTCTCCCTCCTCGTCCCTCCCCGGACCGCGCCCTTACCGCGTCCCGGTGCGCCCGTGGGCGCCGCTGAGGCGCTCGGCGTGCTCCTGGAGGGAGCGGACGCCGACCTGGCCCCCGGCGACCGCCTCGATGCCCTGGACGGCCGCCGCGAGCCCCTGGACGGTCGTCACGCAGGGTACGCCCCGCAGCACGGCCGCGGTGCGGATCTCGTAGCCGTCGAGCCGCGGCCCGGACTGCCCGGGGCCGCCGAAGGGCGTGTTGACGATGAGGTCGACCTCGCCGTCCAGGATGCGCCGCACGATGGTGGGCTCGCCGCCGGGGCCGGGCCCCTCGCCGTGCTTGCGCACGATCTTGGCACGCACGCCGTTGCGGCGCAGGACCTCCGCGGTCCCCTCCGTGGCAAGAATCTCAAAGCCCAGGTCAGCGAGCCGCTTCACGGGGAAGACCATGTGCCGTTTGTCGCGGTTGGCGACCGACACGAACGCGCGCCCCTTGGTGGGCAGCGAGCCGTAGGCGGCCTGCTGCGACTTGGCGTAGGCGGTGCCGAACACCTCGTCGATCCCCATGACCTCGCCGGTGGAGCGCATCTCCGGGCCGAGGACGGTGTCGACGCCCTGCCCCTGCTCGTTGCGGAACCGGTCGAAGGGCAGCACGGCCTCCTTCACCGCGATCGGCGCGTCCAGCGGCAGCGAGCCGCCGTCGCCGGCCTCGGGCAGCAGGCCCTCCGCGCGCAGCTCGGCGATGGTGGCGCCCATCATCACGCGGGCGGCGGCCTTGGCGAGCGGCACGGCCGTCGCCTTGGAGACGAACGGCACCGTCCGGGACGCGCGCGGGTTGGCCTCCAGCACGTACAGGACGCCCGCCGACAGCGCGTACTGGACGTTCATCAGCCCCAGCACCCCGACGCCCTTGGCCAGCTCCTCCGTGGACGCGCGGATGCGGCGGATGTCGTCGTGCCCCAGCGTGATGGGCGGGAGCGCGCACGCGGAGTCGCCGGAGTGGATCCCGGCCTCCTCGATGTGCTCCATGACCCCGCCCAGGTACAGCTCCTCGCCGTCGTAGAGGGCGTCCACGTCGATCTCGATCGCCTCGTCCAGGAAGCGGTCGACCAGGACGGGGTGCTCCGGGCTCGCCTCCGTCGCGCGGGCCATGTACGACTCCAGCGTGACGTCGTCGTAGACGATCTCCATGCCGCGTCCGCCCAGCACGTACGAGGGGCGCACCAGGACGGGGTAGCCGATCTCGGCGGCGATCTCGCGGGCCTCGGCGTAGGACGAGGCGGTGCCGTGCTTGGGCGCGAGGAGCCCGGCCCGGTGCAGGACGCGCCCGAACGCGCCGCGCTCCTCGGCGAGGTGGATGCTCTCCGGCGAGGTGCCCACGATCGGCACGCCCGCGTCCTTGAGCTTCTGCGCGAGGCCCAGCGGCGTCTGCCCGCCGAGCTGGACGATGACGCCCGCGACCTCGCCCGAGCACTGCTCGGCGTACACGACCTCCAGGACGTCCTCCAGCGTGAGCGGCTCGAAGTAGAGCCGGTCGGAGGTGTCGTAGTCGGTCGAGACGGTCTCGGGGTTGCAGTTGACCATGACGGTCTCGTAGCCCGCCTCGGCGAGCGTGAACGAGGCGTGGACGCAGGAGTAGTCGAACTCCACGCCCTGCCCGATCCGGTTGGGCCCGCTGCCGAGGATGATCACCTTGGGCCTGGCGCCCGGGGGGACCTCGGTCTCCTCGTCGTAGGCCGAGTACAGGTACGGGGTCCGCGCGGCGAACTCGGCGGCGCAGGTGTCGACGGTCAGGTACACCGGGCGGACGCCGAGCGCGTGCCGCAGCTCCCGCACGACCTCCTCCGAGAGGTTCCGCAGCTCGCCGATCTGCGCGTCGGAGAACCCGTGCCGCTTGGCGCGCAGCAGCTTGTCCCTGGTGAGCGCGTCGTCGGCGGTGCGGATCTCCTCGGCGGTCTCGTTGATCGCGGCGATCTGGTCGAGGAACCAGGGGTCGATGCCGGTCGCCTCGAACAGGTCCTGGACGCTCGCCCCGGCCCACAGCGCCCGCTGGACGTCGCGCAGCCGCCCGTCGTGCGGCCGGCTCGCGGACTCCACCAGCGCGGCGGCGTCGAGCCCGTCCGGGCCCGTCGCCCAGCTGAACGAGGAGCCCTTCTGCTCCAGCGACCGCAGCGCCTTCTGGAGCGCCTCGGTGAAGCAGCGCCCGATCGCCATGGCTTCGCCCACCGACTTCATGTGCGTGGTGAGCGTGCCGTCGGCGCCGGGGAACTTCTCGAACGCGAACCGGGGGACCTTGACCACGACGTAGTCGAGCGTGGGCTCGAACGAGGCGGGGGTCTCGCGGGTGATGTCGTTCGGGATCTCGTCCAGCGTGTACCCGATCGCGAGCTTGGCCGCGATCTTGGCGATCGGGAACCCGGTCGCCTTGGAGGCCAGCGCCGACGAGCGCGACACGCGCGGGTTCATCTCGATGACGATCATCCGGCCGGTGCCCGGGTTCACGGCGAACTGGATATTGCAGCCGCCGGTGTCGACGCCGACCTCGCGGATCACCGCGATCGCGACGTCGCGCATGTTCTGGTACTCGCGGTCGGTCAGCGTCAGCGCGGGCGCGACCGTGATCGAGTCGCCGGTGTGCACGCCCATCGGGTCGAGGTTCTCGATCGAGCAGACGATCACCACGTTGTCGTGGCGGTCGCGCATGACCTCCAGCTCGTACTCCTTCCAGCCGAGGATCGACTCCTCCAGGAGCACCTCGCTGGTCGGGGACGCGTCGAGCCCCGCCCCGGCGATGCGGCGCAGGTCGTTCTCGTCGTGGGCGAACCCGGACCCGGCGCCGCCCATCGTGAACGAGGGGCGCACCACGACCGGGTAGCCGAGCTCGGCGGCGGCGGCCAGGCACTCCTCCATCGTGTGGCAGATCAGCGACCGGGCGGACTCGGCGTTCAGGCCGCGCTCGCGCGCGACCTTCGCGACGACCTCCTTGAACCGCTCGCGGTTCTCCCCGGCCTGGATCGCGTCCACGTCGGCGCCGATCAGCTCGACCCCGTACCGCTCCAGCACGCCGCTCTCGTACAGCGCGATCGCGGTGTTCAGGGCCGTCTGGCCGCCGAGCGTGGGCAGCAGCGCGTCCGGCCGCTCCTTCGCGATGATCTTCTCGACGACCTCGGGCGTGATCGGCTCGACGTAGGTGGCGTCGGCGAACTCGGGGTCGGTCATGATCGTGGCGGGGTTGCTGTTGACCAGCGTGACCCGCAGGCCCTCGGCCTTCAGCACCCGGCACGCCTGCGTGCCGGAGTAGTCGAACTCGCACGCCTGGCCGATCACGATCGGCCCGGAGCCGATCACCAGGACGGACGTCAGGTCTTCGCGGCGCGGCATTACCTCGACCCCTCCATGATCTCGCAGAAACGGTCGAAGAGCCCGGAGGCGTCGTGCGGGCCCGCCGCGGCCTCCGGGTGGTACTGGACGCTGAACGCGGGCCGCTCCAGGAGCCGCAGCCCCTCCACGCACCCGTCGTTGAGGTTCACGTGGCTGACCTCGGCGCGCCCGTAGGGGGTGTCGAACGGGCCGTCGGTCGGCGCGTCCACGGCGAACCCGTGGTTGTGGGCGGAGACGTCGACCCGTCCGGTCGCCTTGTCCTGAACGGGCTGGTTGATGCCCCGGTGCCCGAAGCGGAGCTTGTAGGTGCCGAGGCCGAGCGCGCGCCCGAAGATCTGGTTGCCGAAGCAGATGCCGAAGAACGGCCTGCCCGCGTCGAGGACGCCGCGCAGCGCGTCCACCGCGTACCCGGCGGCGGCCGGGTCGCCGGGGCCGTTGGAGAAGAACACCCCGTCGGGGGCGAGCGCGAGGATCTCCTCGGCGGTGCTGGAGGCCGGGAGGACGTGCACCTCGCACCCCCGCTCGGACATCCGGTACGGCGTCATCGCCTTGATGCCGAGGTCCACGGCCGCGACCGTGAAGCGCTTCTCCCCCTGGGCCGCGACGACGTAGCGCTCGGCCGTCGAGACGTCGCGGGCGAGGTCGGCGCCGACCATCGGCGGCGCCTGCCGGACCCGCTCGACCAGGGCGGCCTCGCCCGGGGCGAGCGCCTCGCCGCCGCTGAAGATCGCGGCGCGCATCGCGCCCCGGTCGCGCAGGTGGCGGGTCAGCGCGCGGGTGCCGGGGATCGCGATCCCCACCACGCCCTGGTCGCGCAGCGCCGACCCGAGCGAGCCGGTGGCCCGCCAGTTCGAGGCCACGCGCGCGGGCTCGCGCACCACGTACCCGGCGACCTGGATGCGGCCGGACTCCGGATCCTCGGCGTTGACGCCGGTGTTGCCGATGTGGGGGGAGGTCATCGCGACGATCTGCCGCGCGTAGGACGGGTCGGTCAGGGTCTCCTGGTAGCCGGTCATGCCGGTGTTGAAGACCATCTCGCCGAAGGTCTCGCCCTCGGCCCCGTAGGCCGTCCCCCGGAACACCCTGCCGTCTTCCAGAACCAGCAGAGCAGGGGTCATTGGAGCTTCCCTTCCAGGACGGTCGGCGTGCCGCGCAGGAACGTCGCGACGACCCGTCCGGGCAGCGCCAGCCCCGCGAACGGGGTGTTGCGGCTCTTGGAGGTCATCTCCGACGCGTCCACCGCGCGGCGCGGCGACGGGTCGTACAGCGTGATGTTGGCGGGCGATCCCGCCTCCAGCGGACGGCCCTGTCCGGAGAGGCGGCCGATGCGGGCGGGGCTCAGCGACATCCGCTCGGCGACCCCGGCCCAGTCGAGCAGCCCGGTCTCGACCATGGCCTCCTGGACGACGGGCAGCGCCGTCTCCAGGCCGATCATGCCCATCGCCGCCACGGCCCACTCGGTCTCCTTCGCCTCGACCGGGTGCGGGGCGTGGTCGGTGGCGACGCAGTCGATCGTCCCGTCGGCGAGCGCGGCGCGCAGCGCGGCGACGTCCTCGGCGGTGCGCAGCGGCGGGTTGACCTTGAAGATCGGGTCGTAGGTGCCGGCGCGGGTGTCGTCCAGCAGCAGGTGGTGCGGGGTGACCTCGGCGGTCACCGGGCAGCCCTTGCTCTTGGCCCAGCGGATGATCTCCACGGACCCGGCCGTGGAGACGTGGCAGACGTGCAGCCGCGACCCGACGTGCTGGGCGAGCAGCACGTCCCTGGCGATGATCGCCTCCTCGGCCACGGCGGGCCAGCCGCGCAGCCCGAGCGCGGCCGACATCTCGCCCTCGTTCATCTGCGCGCCCTCGGTGAGCCGGGGCTCCTGCGCGTGCTGGGCGACGACGCCGCCGAACGCCTTCACGTACTCCAGCGCCCGCCGCATGATCACCGCGTCGGACACGCAGTGCCCGTCGTCGGAGAACACCCGGACCCGCGCCGCCGAGTCGGCCATCGCGCCGAGCTCGGCGAGCTGCTCGCCCGCGATGCCGCGCGTCACGGCCCCGACGGGCTGGACATCGCAGTACCCGGCCTCGCGGCCGAGCCGCCACACCTGCTCGACCACGCCCGCCGTGTCGGCGACCGGGTCGGTGTTGGCCATCGCGTGGACGGAGGTGAACCCGCCCATCGCGGCGGCCTTCGTGCCGGACTCGACGGTCTCGGCGTCCTCGCGCCCCGGCTCGCGCAGGTGGGTGTGCAGGTCGACGAGCCCGGGCAGCGCGACCAGGCCGTCGGCGTCGACGGCCTGCGCGCCGCCGGCGTCGAGCCCGGTGCCGATCTCGGCGATCTGCCCGTTCCGGACGAGGATGTCGGCGGGCGCGCCGCCCAGGATGCGCGCGCCCCTGATCAGGTGGTTCATTCGGTGACCTCCGTGCCGATGGCGGGCTCGGAGCCTCCGAGCAGCAGGTAGAGCACGGCCATGCGGGCGCTGACGCCGTTGGCGACCTGCTCGACGATCGTGGACCGGACCGAGTCGGCGACCTCGGCGGCGATCTCCACGCCGCGGTTCATCGGCCCCGGGTGCATGACGATGGCGTGCTCGGGGAGCGCGGCCATGCGCTCGCCGTCCAGCCCGTACCGGCGGCTGTACTCGCGCACGGTCGGGAAGTAGGCGGCGTTCATCCGCTCCTGCTGGACGCGCAGCATCATGATGACGTCGCTCTTGGGCAGCACCGCGTCGAGGTCGTAGGACACCTGGCAGGGCCAGGTGTTGATCGCGACCGGCAGCAGCGTGGGCGGCGCGACCACGGTCACGTCGGCGCCGAGCGTCCCGAGCAGCAGCACGTTGGAGCGTGCCACCCGGCTGTGCAGGACGTCGCCGACGATCGTGACCCGGCGCCCCTCCAGGTCGCCGAGCCGCTTGCGCATCGTGAACGCGTCCAGCAGCGCCTGGGTGGGGTGCTCGTGGGTGCCGTCCCCGGCGTTGACCACGCTGCCCTGGACCCAGCCCGCGAGCCGGTGCGGCGCGCCCGAGGCGCCGTGCCGGACGACGACGCCGTCGGCGCCCATCGCCTCCAGCGTCAGCGCGGTGTCCTTCAGGCTCTCGCCCTTGGACACGCTCGACCCCTTCGCCGAGAAGTTGATCACATCGGCGGACAGCCGCTTGGCGGCCGCCTCGAAGGAGATCCGGGTGCGGGTGGAGTCCTCGAAGAACAGGTTGACGACCGTCCGGCCGCGCAGCGTCGGCAGCTTCTTGATCGAGCGGCCCGCGACCTTCTCCAGCTCCTCGGCCGTGTCGAGGACGAGCAGCGCGTCCTCGCGCGTCAGGTCGGCCGCCGAGATCAGATGGCGCTTCACCGGTCACCCCCCGCCGGACCGAGCAGCACCGCGTCGCGTCCGTCGTTCTCGCCCAGCAGGACCCGCACGGTCTCCCGCATCGAGGTGGGCAGGTTCTTGCCGACGTAGTCCGCGCGGATCGGCAGCTGGCGGTGCCCGCGGTCGACCAGCACCGCGAGCTGGACGGCGCGGGGCCGCCCGAGGTCGTTGAGGGCGTCGAGCGCGGCGCGCACCGTCCGGCCGGAGAACAGCACGTCGTCGACGAGGACGACCACGCGGTCGTCGACGCCGTCCTGGGGTACCTCCGTGCGGCCCAGAGCGCGCGCGGGACGCATCCGGAGATCGTCCCGGTACATCGTCACGTCCAGGGACCCCCAGGGCACCGGGCGGCCCTCCACGTCCCCGAGGAGGCCCGCCAGCCGCTCGGCCAGCGTCACCCCGCGGGTCTGGATGCCGAGGAGCAGGACGTCGTGCCCGCCCTTGGTGCGTTCGAGGATCTCGTGCGCGATGCGGGTCAGCGCGCGCCGGATGTCCGGTCCCTCCAGAACGGCCTTGGGCCGGGGGTCACCGTCCGCCACGCGCGCCGCCGCCGGCTCGTCCGGCCGGGAGGCAGCATTCACCACCGAAACCTCCTTTCCCGCCTCACAGGACGGGGCTTAAAGGACGCCTTGTCCCCCACACCGTAGCAGCCGGTACCCACGGGTCCGCATCGGACCGGTCCACGTCTTGCCTGGTGAGAGGGGTCACACTCGAACGCGCGCGGAGCGGCCCGCGGCCCCGGCGCGGCGCCCGCGGGGCCGGGCCCGCCGGGCTTCCGGCCGATCCGGACGACCCCCAGCGAGACCTACTGATTCGACCGCTTTTTTCCAATCAGCTTGACCTGAGGCCGTCCCCGTTTTACCGTCACTGTCCGTAACCATCCCCGGAGGTGGATTCCCGGAGCGATCAGCGCGCCGGGTTCCCCGCCTCCGCCCCGGCGTCCCGCCGGGGGCAAACGACGACGAAAGTGAGCCTGGGGGGCCGACAATGCCGTCTGAATACGCTAAGGCTCTCGGCGCGCGCCTGCGCGCCATCCGCACACAGCAGGGCCTGTCCCTGCACGGTGTGGAGGAGAAGTCCCGCGGCCGCTGGAAGGCCGTCGTCGTGGGTTCGTACGAGCGGGGCGACCGCGCCGTCACCGTTCAGAAGCTGGCCGAGCTCGCCGATTTCTACGGCGTGCCGGTTTCCGAGTTGCTGCCCGGCGGAGCCGCGCCGAGCCCGCTCGGGCCTACACCCAAGCTCGTGATCGACCTCGAGCGGTTGCAGCAGCTTCCGAAAGACAAGGCCGGTCCTCTCGCCCGCTACGCCGCGACGATCCAGAGCCAGCGGGGCGACTACAACGGAAAGGTTTTGTCCATCCGCCAGGAAGACCTGCGTTCACTCGCGGTCATCTACGACAAGTCCCCGAACGAGCTCACGGAAGAGCTCATCACGTGGGGCGTCCTCGACCCGGAGGCGCGGCGCGCCGTCGAGTCGTTCTAACCCCTAGCACCACCTAATTCTGGCACCACCGAAACGGGGGCCCGGCCGACGCCGGGCCCCCGTTCCGCGTCCCGGCCCGAATTCCGTTGCGGCGGGCGCCGGCGCGCGCCTGCATGCGGGCCGACGCCGGCCGGACGCGGCGCAGGGCGCGAAACGGGTGCCCGCCGCGGGAGGCGTCCCGGCTCTGAGGGGGCGCGTCGAAGCTCTGAGGGGGCGCGTCGAAGACCGGGGCCGTGCTCCAGCGGCGGCCCCGGTCTTCGGGCGCGGCCGTCCCCTGGGGAGGTCTACGGGACGGCCCGGGAGTGGCTCAGGGGGTTGGCGGGGTCGGTCGGCGGGGTCGGTCGGCGGGCCCGTCAGCGAGGTCGGCTCGCCTCGGAGCCCGTCGGCGGGGTCAGCTCGCCTCGGGGATCGGCAAGGTGGGCTGGCTGGTCACGCCGAGGGTGTCCTCGACGAGGGTGACGAAGACCTCGGCGTCGTGCAGCAGCTCCTCGGCCTCGCGCGGCGTCACCGCGCGCGGCAGGCCCGCCTCGGCGGCGGCGCGCTTGTCGGCGCCGGCGGCGAAGAACGCGGCCCACTCGCGCAGCGCGGGCTCGGCCTCGGGCAGCAGCACCCAGACGCTGCGGGGGCGCCCCCGCCGGTGCGTCTCCAGCGGTTCCTTGGACGCCAGCACCGCGGCGGCGGCGCGCAGCGCGGCCAGGTGGGCGCAGACGTAGCGGACGGCGGGCGAGGTGGCCTCGGCCGCCTCGGCGAGGCCCATGCGGGCGGCGTGGAGCTGGCCGACCGCCGTGTGCGCCGGACGCGGCGCGGGCTTCGGCCGCGAGCGCGGGCCCGGCGGGCCGAACTGCGCGGCGGAATGAACTCCGCGGGCGGTCGTCGTTTCGGACATGACTGCCTCCTTCCGGGGCTCGGGCCGGCCGGGCGGAGAGCTTCCCCTCACTCCGCCCGGCCGTCCGTCCCGCCCGGGGGCATCGCGCTGCCGCCGGGCGGGGACGTCGCCCTGGCGCGGGCCGCGAGTCCCGCGCCACGTCGAACATAAGTTCGACGCACTCACAGTAAAGCGTTCCCGGGGCGATTCGTCAACGTGTTCGAACGGGTGGCGCTTCCCACAGGTCAGCGGGTTACACGAACCACCTGACCACCCGTCATCCCAGGCGTCGGACGTGCACGGCCACACCCGTCCCGACCAGGCTCGGGAAGTACTCCGCGATGTGCATGGGCAGCCGGACGCAGCCGTGCGAGGCCGGGTACCGGGGCACGTCGAGGGCCCCGTGGAAGGCGATGCCGCCGTTGAAGTAGACGGGGTTGTAGAGCCGTCCGAGGGGCGAGACCTCCCAGCCCTTGGCGCGGCGGCCCGTCCGGAAGTCGCCGGTGCCCGTCGTGGCGTAGCGGCAGCGGGCGACGGTGGCGCCCCGGTCCTTGGCGCAGTAGTACTCCCCCGAGCCGGACGACACGTGCGTGATGAGCCGGGGCCTGCCGTCCCTGTAGAGGACGAGGTACTGGCGGCGCAGGTCCACGTCGACCCGGTCGGCCTCGTGGCGCCTGGCCATCGGGCGGGGCTCGCGGGGGCGGTCCAGCGCCTTCCAGAAGGGCGCGCCCAGCGTCCCGGACTGCTTGAGCCGGTTGACGGCCTGGAACGCCCACACGGCGAGCTGGGTGGACGTCCCGTACTCCCCGTCCACCACGCCCGGGTCGTAGTGCAGGCCCTTCAGGCGGCGCTGGAGCTCCCGGACGTCGGCCCCCTCCGCTCCGGGCCTCAGTTTGCGGTCCCCGGCCCGGAGCGGGGGCACGGGCCTGGACGGCGACGGCTTGGGCGTGGCCCTGGCCCTCGGCTTGCGGACGGGCTCCCGCTTGGGCTTGTGCTTGGGCCTGTCCGCCGACGGCTTGTGGGGCCGCGAGGAGCGCCCCGCGTCGGCGGGGGCCGCCTCGCCCGCCGTCTTGCACCCCGCCAGCAGGACGATCGGGATCAGCAACGCCGCGCTTTTCCGCATGCCCATGGTCTCCTCCGCCTCACCGCTGACCTTAAAGTGCTTCCCATGCACGCAAATGCCGAACGTGTCGCACGGGCCCTGGAGGCGCAAGGGGCGACGGGGAAGATCGTGGAGCTGCCCGACTCGGCCCGGACGGCGCAGGCCGCCGCCGACCAGCTCGGATGCGAGGTCGGCGCGATCGCCAACAGCCTGGTGTTCGACGCCGACGGGGCGCCGCTGCTGGTGCTGACCAGCGGCGCGCACCGGGTCGACACGGCGCGGGTCGCGGCGCTGGTGGGCGCGGAGGCGGTGCGCCGGGCGACGCCGGAGTTCGTCCGGGACGCGACGGGCCAGCCCATCGGGGGTGTCGCCCCGCTGGGCCACCCCGCGCCGATCCGCACGCTCGTGGACGTCTGGCTGGACAAGTACGACGAGGTCTGGGCGGCCGGCGGGCACCCGCACACCGTGTTCCCCACCTCGTACGAGGAACTGCTGAAAATCACCGGGGGCACCCCGGCGGAGGTGGGCTGAGATGGGCGACGACGCGCAGGGTGACGCGCGGGGTACGGAACTGTGGCACAACCCGCGCTGCTCCAAGAGCCGCGCCGCGAAGGCCGCGCTGGACGAGGCGGGCGTCCCCTACACCGAGCGCCGCTACCTCGACGAGCCGCCCACGGCGGCGGAGCTGGACGCGGCGCTGACCAGGATCGGCGCCGAGCCCTGGGACGTCGCGCGGCTCAACGAGCCCGTCGCCAAGGAGCTCGGCCTGCGGTCCCTGGAGCACGACCGGGCGCGCTGGATCGAGATCATGGTGGCGAACCCGGTGCTGATCCAGCGGCCGATCGTCCTGACCCGGGCGGTGGCGGTGGTGGCGCGCGACGGGGAATCGCTGCGCCGGGCCCTCGACAGCCGGTGACCCTGATGTGATTCTGGTGGCCAGGATGTGATCCTGGGGGACCGAGCAACGACGATCGGTGACCAACCGGAGGGGCGATGACCGCGCAGATGCGCTCCGGCCCGGCGGCGCGCGACCCGGAGTTCCGGGGGATCGACCCGCCCGCGCTCGACCGGGTGATCCGCCAGCTCCAGGACGCGCAGAACGCGATCCAGGGCTGGCTGAACGGGCACCGCCCCCCGCCGGGGGTGCCCGCGACCGGGTACCGGCAGGCCGACCAGGTCGCGCTGTGGGCCGCCGACCAGCTCGGCATGCTGACCCGCCGCTACAACTACGCGATCACGCACCCGGACGGCGGCGGCGTCGACGTCCCGCCCGTCCACGCGCCGAGCCCGAAGCCGAGCCCCGGCGGGAACCCGGGCGCGGGCGGCGGCGTGCAGCCCGGCAGGCCGGGCGCGACCGCGCCGCGCACGCCCTCGCCCGGCACGCCGGGTACGCCGGGGCGGCGCCATCCGGTGCGCCCGCCGAGGCACACGGCGCCGCCGACCTCGCGGGGCGCGGGCGACCTCGGCAACTTCCCGACCCGGCAGGCGGCGGCGCGGGCCGCGCGGGCCGACGCGCTGGCCGTGGCCGCCGCCGTCCGCGACGGCGACCCCGTGCCGGACGGCGTGTGGAAGCACCTGCGGGCCAACGCCGACGACCCCGACTACACCGAGGCGCTGTACGAGCGGCTCGGCCCCGCCTCCGCGGCGGCCCTGGTGAAGGCCGCCCACGGCGACGCGGCGCTGCTGCAGGCCCTGCGGCAGGCGCTCGGCACCTCCAGCCACCACCTGGCGATGGACACGGCGTGGCTGCGCGCGTTCCTCGCCGAGGCCGACCGGGAGGGCGTGCGGCCGGTCGCCGTCCAGGTGCTCACCGGCGCCGATCTGAGCCCCCGGACCCGCGACGCGCTCGCCGGGCTGCACCAGAAGGCGGGTGGCTGAGCGTGTCCTCCCCCTCGTCCGCCCCGCCGCCGCCCGGGAGCCTGCCGCCGCCGATCGAGGCCGCGGCGGCGGTGGGCCTGCCGCCGACCGAGCGCCCGAACCCCGAGTACGGGCAGCTGTACCAGGCGTACGCGGACGCCTACGGCAGCATCGACCGGCTCCGGCGGGCGCTCGACGCCTCCGCCCGCACGCTCGGCTCGACCGACGCCTGGCTCGGCCCGGAGGCGCGCCAGTGGGGCGGGCAGCTCGACGCCAACCGGAACGCGCTGCGCAAGGCGGCCGACCGCATCCTGTGGGACATCTACGACCGGCTCAACGCGACCCAGCGCACCATCGCCAAGCTCTGATCCCCCTCCCCCGGGCCGCCTCCGTCACCGCGCCCGCGGCCGCGCCGGATCACCGTTCCCGGAGCGGGTGAGCGGGCGGGACGTCTAGTCTCTGTCTGGTGAGGGACGTCCGGTGAGGGATCCGAAGCTGCGCGAGATCGACGAGCGCGCCTTCCTGCGCCGGCTCGGCCCGATGCTGGAGGTGTACGCCGCGACGATGGCGCCGCCCGCCGAGCAGCTCCCCGGCCGCCACACGATCATGGAGCGGCACGCGGCCTACCCCGGGTTCCGCGCGTTCGTCGCGGAGCGGCGCGGGCCGCTGCCCGGCCTGGCCGGGCCGGTGCAGGGGTTCGCCTACGGGTTCCACGGCTCGCGCGGGCAGTGGTGGCACGACATCGTCCACCAGGCGCTCGCCGCGCGGGAGGGGCCCGAGCACGCGGACGCCTGGATGGACGACCCGTTCGAGGTGGCGGAGCTGCACGTCCACCCGGCGGCGCAGGGCAAGGGCCTCGGCCGGGGGCTGCTGACCGCGCTGTGCGAGGGCAGGCCGGAGCGGACGGTGGTGCTGTCCACGCTGGACCTGCGGTCCGCCACCCCGGCCCAACGGCTCTACCGGTCGGTGGGCATGGTCGACCTGCTGACGGGGTTCGAGTTCCCCGGCGGCGGGCCGCTCTACGCGGTCATGGGCGGGACGCTGCCCCTGGCGCCGTACCCGTCGGCCTCCAGCAGCCCGTAGACCTCGCGGGTCGCCGTCGACTTGTTGAAGGTGATGAAGTGGATGCCGGGCACGCCCTGGTCGAGCAGGTCGCGGCACAGCTGCGCCGCGTGCTCGATGCCGAGGCGCCGGACGGCCTCCGGGTCGTCGGCGACGGCCTCGAACCGGGCGCGCACGTCCGCGGGGAAGGGCGCCCCCGAGAGCTGCTCGGACCGGTCGATCGTGCTGATCTGGGTGACCGGCATGATGCCCGGGATGATCGGCACGTCGCAGCCCGCGGCGTCGACGCGGTCGCGCAGGCGCAGGAAGTCGTCCGCGCGGAAGAACATCTGGGTGATGGCGTAGTCGGCGCCGGCGCGGCACTTGGCGACGAAGTGCCGGGTGTCGCTCTCGATGTCGGGCGAGCGCGGGTGCTTGTAGGGGAATGCGGCGACGCCGACGCTGAAGTCGCCGTAGGAGCGGATCATCCGGACGAGGTCGGCGGCGTACTCGACGCCGTCGGGGTGCTTGACCCACTCCCCCATCGGGTCGCCGGGCGGGTCGCCGCGCACGGCGAGGATGTTGCGCACGCCGACCGCCGCGAACCGGCCGATGAGCTGGCGCAGCTCCGCCTGCGAGTGGTCGACGGCGGTGAAGTGCGCGACGGGCGTGAGCGTGGTGTCGGTCGCGATCCGCTCGACGATGTCGACGGTCTTGTCGCGGGTGCCGCCGCCCGCGCCGTAGGTCACCGAGACAAACGACGGGTGGAGGGGCTCCAGCTCGCGGATCGTCCGCCACAGGTTCCGCGCGCCCTTCTCGGTCTTGGGCGGGAAGAACTCGAAGGAGAAGGACCTGCCCGAGGCCAGGAGTTCTCGGACGGTCGGGGGCCGGTCTGGGCGCAGGCGTCGCATCACCCCAGAGTACAGAAGCGGCCTTGAGCCGAAGGTGAACGGCGGACGGGCCCGGGTGGAGTGATCCCTCCCACCTCGCGCCATCCGGTATGCACCTTAAATAGCTAGAACTGGGCATTTATCCCGTTATGACGTACGAGCGGCCACCGACTCCTGGATACGATCTCGGCATGTCATCGAGCCCCATCCGCAAGGAGGTCGACGGGGCGCTGCTGGCCTTCGTCGCCCGGCAGCGTCCGAACCTGCTGGCGATCAGCGACGAGCTGGCCCCGCTGATGGCCGCGCTGGACGCGCTGCTCGCGGAGGGCAAGCGGCTGCGGCCGGCGTTCTGCTACTGGGGCTGGCGCGCGGCGGGCGCCGTGGAGGAGGACCTCGACGGGCCGCCCGGCGAGCGGCTGCACGAGGGGATCGTCAACGCGGCGGCGTCGCTGGAGCTGCTCCAGGCGAGCGCGCTGATCCACGACGACGTGATGGACTCCAGCGACACCCGCCGCGGGCAGCCCTCGATGCACCGCAGGTTCGAGGCGCTGCACCGCGCGCAGGGCTGGCCGGGCCCCGCGCGGGCGTTCGGCGAGGGCACCGCGATCCTGCTCGGCGACCTGTGCCTCGCCTGGTCGGGCGAGATGTTCGAGACGTGCGGGCTGGACGAGGAGCGCCGCCGCCGGGGCCGCGCCGTCTACGACCTGATGCGCACCGAGGTCATGTGCGGCCAGTACCTGGACATGCTGGAGGGCACCCGGGGCGAGGCCGCCGTCGACACGGCGCTGCGCGTGGTGGAGTTCAAGAGCGCCAAGTACACGATCGAGCGGCCGCTGCACCTCGGCGCCGCGCTCGCCGGGGGCGCCCCGGAGGTGTCGGCCGCCCTCACCGGCTACGGCGTCCCGCTCGGCATCGCCTTCCAGCTCCGCGACGACGTGCTCGGCGTGTTCGGCGACCCGGCCGAGACCGGCAAGCCCGCGGGCGACGACCTGCGCGAGGGCAAGCGCACCGTCCTGGTCGCGCTGACCCTCGAACGCGCCACGCCCGCGCAGGCGGCGGCGCTCCAGCGGCGCCTCGGCGACCCCGGCCTCGACCGGCCGGGCGTGGACGAGCTGCGCCAGATCATCACCGACACCGGGGGGCTCGCGGCCTGCGAGGCGATGATCGCCCGCTACACCGGCGACGCCGAGCGCGTGCTGGCGGCCGCGCCCGTCCCGGAGGAGGCCCGCGCCGCGCTGAACGCCCTCGCCGTCGCCGCGACCGCGCGCCGCACCTGACCGCGCGGCGCGCTCCGGGGACCCGAAGATCGGGGTTCCCCTGCCGACTCCCGTGATGACGCGGTACAAATGAGGAAATCTTCGTCCGTCCCCGCCGAGTCGGAGTCCGCCGTGCCGCACGACACCTCCCGCGGGAGGGCGAACCCCCATCACCCGCGTCCCGCCGCCCGATCCGCCGGCGGCGCCCCGCCGCGCGCCGGTCAGCCGCGCGGCGGCAAGCCCCGCGCCGCGGAGCCGCACCCCCGCGCGGCCAGGCCCGCGCGGCCCCGGCACCCCGGTTCGCCGCTCTGGGCGGGCGACCCGGGCTCCCTCGGCGGCTACACGCTGCTCGGGCGGCTCGGCGAGGGCGGCCAGGGCGTCGTCTACCTCGGCGAGGACGGGGACGGCGCGCTCGTCACCGTCAAGCTGCTGCGCGGCGGCGTCGCGGCCGGGCAGCGCGCCCGGGGCCGCTTCGTCAAGGAGGCGGACGCGGCGCGCCGGGTCGAGGGCCGCCACACCGCCCGCGTGCTGGACGCCGACGTCACCGGCGACCGCCCCTACATCGTCAGCGAGTACGTCGAGGGGCCCTCGCTCCAGCAGGTCGTCGAGGACCGGGGCCCGCTGCCCGCGCCCCGGCTCCACAAGATCGCCCTGCGCACGGCGGGCGCGCTCGCCGCGATCCACCGCGCCGAGATCGTGCACCGCGACTTCAAGCCCGGCAACGTCCTGCTCGGCCCGGACGGCGCCAAGGTGATCGACTTCGGGATCGCGCGCACCGCCGACGCGACCCCGGTGACCACGGGCCCGGTCGGCACCCCCGCCTACATGGCGCCCGAGCAGATCGAGGACGAGCCGGTCGGCCCGCCCGCGGACGTGTTCGCCTGGGGCGCGACGCTGGTGTTCGCCGCGACCGGGCGCCCGCCGTTCGGCACCGGGCCGAGCGCCGCCGTCATGCGGCGCGTGACGTCCCGGCCGCCGGACCTCGGCGAGCTGGAGGGCCCGCTGCGCGAGCTGGCGGCGCGCTGCCTGGACAAGAACCCCGCCGCGCGGCCGACCGCGCGGCAGCTCGTCCGCGCGCTGCGGGACGGGCAGGCGCCCGCGGCCAAGCCGCGCCCCAAGCGCATCCCCCGCTACCGGTGGCGGATGATGGTCGCGCTCGCGGTCGTGGTCACCGCCGGCTTCGCGCTCGGCGTGCTGTTCTAGGTCACCAGTGCGGCGGCCGCTCCTCCAGCAGGCGGTCGTCGTCGCTCACGCCGCCGCGCCACTCGCCCCACCCGGTGTCGGTGTCGTCGGACGTCTGGTCGGGCAGCACGTCCAGGTCGTCGTCGTCCAGGTGCACGAGCCTGTCGTCGTCGGGTCCCATGATCCCATTGTCGGTCATCCGGGCCGCTGCCCCGGCCGCGCGCGGGCGAACGGCACCCGACGAGCGGGCATCGGCCGGGTGGGCGCCAAGCGGACGGAACCTGAACGGAAGGCGGTCAGGCGGGCGGGAGGCGGTCGGCGAACGCGGCGGCGGCCGCGCCCGGGTCGTCCGCCTCGGTGATCGCCCGGACCACCACGACGCGGCGCGCCCCCGCCGCGAGGACCTCGTCGAGGTTGCCGAGGTCGATGCCGCCGATCGCGAACCACGGACGGCTCCCGCGCCGCCCGGCGACCCGCTCCAGCAGCTCGGGGCCGGGCGCGGCGCGCCCCGGCTTGGTGGGCGTGGGCCAGACCGGCCCCGCGCAGAAGTAGTCGACGCCCGCCTGCGCCGCCGCCGCGCCCGCCTGCCCGTCCGAGTGCGTCGAGCGGCCGATCAGGACGTCCTCGCCGATGATCGCGCGGGCGGCCGGCACGGGCAGGTCGTCCTGCCCGAGGTGCAGGACGTCGGCCCCGGCGGCGCGCGCGATGTCCGCCCGGTCGTTCACCGCCATCAGCGCGCCGTGCCGGTCGCACGCGGCGCGGAACACCTCCAGGTACTCCAGCTCCTGCCGGGCCTCCAGGCCCTTCTGGCGGAGCTGGACGAGGTCGACGCCGCCCGCGAGCACCGCGTCCAGGAACTCGGGCAGGTCGCCCTGCCGCTCCCGCGCGTCCGTGCAGAGGTAGAGGCGGGCGCGGGAGAGCCGGGCGCGGAGCGCGACGCCCTGCTCGGTGGGCATGTGCGCGGAGACGGTGCTGGCCACGGTGTCGGACGGTTCCTTCCGGAGACGGATCGCGGGGGCACGCGGCGGCGCCGCGGCACCGCGCGTGACCCCGCAATCGTGTCACGTGTGTTCGCCGGGCCCTCGGTCCGGCCCGTCCGACCGCCCCGCCCTAGAAGGCGAGGGCCTGGGCGCGGCGGCGCACCTCGGTGCCCCGGTTCTCGCTCAGCGCCTCGACGGGCGTGCCCGGCAGCGTGTCGTCGGCGGTGAACAGCCAGCGGACCGTCTCCACCTCGTCGAAGCCCGCGTCCGACAGGAGCGTCAGCGTCCCGGCCAGGCCCTTGATGACCTGGCCGTCCTTGAGGAACGCGGCGGGCACCATCGGCTCGCCGGCGCGCCGGATCGCCAGGAGCCGGCGCTCGCTGATGAGCTGCTTGATCCGGTTGGTCTTGATGCCGAGGCGGTCGGCGGTCTCCCTGAGGGAGAGCCACTCCCCGGCCAGGGCGTCGGTGCGGGGGTCGAGTGCGCTGTCAACGGTCGCGTGCATCTGCGTCACGCCCCCTGCCTACCACGCCTTCGGAAGACTCAAACCCGTTCGGCGCCCGTTCGCGCAGGTCAGTGTCCGCTACGCGCGAACAGCCTGCCGGACGGGCACGCCCGGATCGGCCAGCGCGGCGGGGTCGACGGGGGTCCCGGCGGCGATCACCCGCCTGGCCTGCACGAGGTCGCGGGGGCGGCCGACGGCGAGGATCGCGTCGAGCCGGTCGCCGGTGAGCCAGACGACCGCCCACGCCGCCTCCGCCGGGTCGCCCCGGCGGACGAGCCGCTCGGACGCCCCGTGCACGCCCGCGTACTGGACCATCCGGCCGAACTGCTCCGACCAGAAGTAGGGGACGGCGTCGTACGCCGCGTCCCGGCCGAGGAGCGCGGCGGCGGCCACGGCGGGCGCGTTCAGGGCGGTGTCCCAGTGCTCGACGAGCAGCCGCCGCCCGTACCGGGCGGACCACCAGGCGGCGCAGTCTCCCACCGCCACCACGTCGGGACGCGGCGCCCCGTCCGCCCCGGTGGCGCGGAACGAGGCGTCGGTGACGACACCGCGCTCCAGCAGCAGCCCGGATCCCTCAAGCCAGCCCAGGACGGGCCGGACGCCGACGCCGACGACCACCTCGTCGGCGTCGATCCGCTCGCCGCCCGCCAGGGCGAGGCCGCCGTCCTCGACCGCCGCGACCTTGACGCCGGTGCGCAGCCCGACGCCCGCCTCGGCGTACCAGCGCGCGGTCAGCGCGCCGACCTCGGGCCCGAGCGCGGACGCGAGCGGGGCCTCCGCAGCCTCGACCACGGTGACCGCGCAGCCCTTGGCGGCGGCGGCCGTCGCGACCTCCGCGCCGATCCAGCCCGCGCCGACGATCGCGAGCCGGGTGCCGGGGACGAGCGCGGCGCGCAGGTCCAGGGCGTCCTCGACGGTGCGCAGCACGCGCTGGCGCCCGCCGCCCGGCAGCGTCACCGGCGCGGCGCCGGTGGCGATCACGAGCCCGTCGAAGCGCAGCTCGCCCGCCGTGGAGGCGAGCGCGCCGCCCGCGCCCGGCGCGTCCAGCCGCAGGCCGGTGGCGCGCTCGCCGAGCAGGACCTCGCAGCGCAGCGCGTCCCAGTCGGCCTCCAGCGTGGTGTCGTCGGCGGCGCCCGCGAGGACGTCCTTCGACAGCGGCGGGCGGTCGTAGGGCAGGTGCCGCTCGGCGGAGACGAGGGTGATCGCGCCCGTGTGGCCGCCCTCGCGCAGCCCCTGCGCCGCCCGCAGTCCCGCCAGCCCGCCGCCGACGACGATCACGCTGTCCATGGCCGTCCACCCTAGCCGGGGGACCTCCGGACACAGTGATCGGTATCCGGACATCGGCGCATATCGCCAGGGGTCGTATGGTGGGGGGCGAGAGCGCGGGAGTCCGGTGCGACCGGGCTGAGAGGGCGGCTGAACGGGCCGCCGACCGCTACGACCTGATCCGGATCATGCCGGCGAAGGGAGCGCGCATGGAGATCGTCATCCTCGGCGCCGGAATCATCGGCCTCGCCACCGCCTGGCGGGCCGCCGCGGGCGGCGCCGCCGTCACGCTCGTCGACCCGGCGCCCATGAGCGGGGCGACCTCGGTCGCGGCGGGCATGCTGACCCCGGTCAGCGAGCTGACCTACGGCGAGGAGCCGCTGCTGCGGCTCGGCCTGGCCTCCCGCGACCGCTACGGCGCGTTCGTCGCCGAGCTGGAGGAGCGGACCGGGCTCGACGTCGCCCACCGCACCGACGGGATCCTGGAGGTCGCGTTCGACTCCGGCGACCTGAACCACCTGGACGACCTCCGCCGCTTCCAGGAGAGCCTCGGCATCCCGACCGAGGCGCTGACCGGCCGCGAGTGCCGCCGGCACGAGCCGATGCTGGCGCCCGGCGTGCGCGGCGGCCTGCTCGCCCCCGAGGACGGCTCGATCGACCCGCGCCGCCTCGCCCCCGCCCTGCTGGCGGCGGCCGAGGGCCTGGGCGCGCGGCTCGTCCGGCGGCGGGCGGCGGGAGTCCTGGTCGAGCGCGACCGGGCCGCCGGCGTCCGCCTCGACGACGGGACCGAGATCCGCGCCGACCGCGTGCTGCTCGCCGCCGGCTCCTGGTCCGGCGACCTGGAGGGGTTGTCGGCGGGGGTGGTCCCGCCCGTCCGCCCGGTGAAGGGCCAGGTCATCCGGCTGCGGACGGCGGTGCCGTTCCTGCGCCGCTCCACCCGCGCGCTGGTGCGCGGCTCGTCGGTCTACCTCGTGCCGCGCGCGGACGGCGAGATCGTCGTCGGCGCGACCCAGGAGGAGCTGGGCTTCGACACGCGGGTCACCGCGGGCGGCGTGTGGGAGCTGCTGCGCGACGCCCACGAGCTGCTCCCGGGCATCACCGAGCTGGAGTTCGCCGAGGTCTCGGCGGGGCTGCGGCCCGGCTCGCCCGACAACGCGCCGGTGATGGGCCCGTCGGCGCTGCCCGGCCTGTTCCTCGGCACCGGCCACTTCCGCAACGGCATCCTGCTCGCCCCGGTCAGCGCCGACATCCTGGCCGCGATGCTGCTGGACGGGCCCGTCCCCGCCGAGGCCGCCCCCTTCACCCCCGACCGCTTCTCCCCCGAGGTGCACTGATGAAGGTCATCGTCAACGGCGAGCCGCGCGAGGTGCCGGAGGGCACCAGCGTCGCGCAGGCCGTCGCCACCGTCTCCGCGGCCGGGTCCGGCGTCGCCGCCGCGCTCAACGACGAGGTCGTCCGCCGGTCGGCGTGGGACGACACGCCGCTGCGCGAGGCCGACCGCCTCGAAGTGCTCACCGCCGTCCAGGGAGGCTGACATGACCGTCCAGAACGAGACCGACCCGCTGGAGATCGCGGGCGAGAGGCTCGACTCCCGGCTCATCATGGGCACCGGCGGCGCGCCCAGCATGGCGGTGCTGCGCGAGGCGCTCGTCGCGTCCGGGACGGAGCTGACCACGGTCGCGATGCGGCGGGTCGACCCGTCCGCGCGGGGCTCGGTGCTGGACGTGCTGCGCGAGTGCGGCGTCCGGGTGCTGCCGAACACGGCGGGCTGCTTCACGGCGGGCGAGGCCGTGCTGACCGCCAAGCTCGCGCGCGAGGCGCTCGGCACCGACTGGGTCAAGCTGGAGGTGATCGCCGACGAGCGGACGCTGCTGCCCGACCCGATCGAACTGGTCGAGGCCGCCGAGCAGCTCGTCGACGACGGCTTCACCGTGCTGCCCTACACCAGCGACGACCCCGTCCTCGCACGGCGGCTGGAGCGGATCGGATGCGCGGCGGTGATGCCGCTCGGCTCCCCGATCGGCTCGGGGCTCGGCATCCGCAACCCGCACAACATCGCGCTGATCGTCGAGCAGGCCGGGGTCCCGGTGATCCTGGACGCGGGGATCGGCACCGCCAGCGACGCCGCCCTCGCCATGGAACTGGGCTGCGACGCCGTCCTCCTCGCCACCGCCGTGACCCGCGCCCAGTCCCCCGCGCGGATGGCCGCCGCGATGCGGCACGCCGTCGAGGCCGGACGCCTCGCCCGGCAGGCGGGACGCATCCCGAGGCGCCACCACGCCCAGGCGTCCTCCCCCTTCGAGGGCCTCGCCACCTGATGTAGAGATCCTTAAAGATCGCCTGTAGCAGGATTCGCTGGACCCGCACGTCAACCGCACCGAGACTGGATCTATCCCCCCGAACCCCCCCGTCCCGCAACCATGCGCGACATTTCGGTGTTGATGGAAGCATTCCAGACCTAAGGTGCGTGACATGGAAGAAGGGAACGTTCCCGCCCCGGCGCGCGTCGACCGGCTCGCGGTGGCCGCCGCGACCGTGACCGTCGTCCTGTGGGCGTCGGCCTTCGTCGCGATCCGCAGCGCCGGGGAGGACTACAGCCCCGGCGCCCTCGCGCTCGGCCGCATGCTCTCCGGGGCGCTCGTGCTCGGCGCGATCTGCCTCGTCCGCCGGGAGGGCCTGCCCTCCCGGGCCGCCTGGCCCGGCATCGCCACCGCCGGGGTGCTGTGGTTCGGCGCCTACATGATCGCGCTGAACTGGGGTGAGCGGCTCGTGGACGCGGGCACCGCCGCGCTCGTCGTCAACATCGGGCCGATCCTCATCGCGCTCCTCGGCGGCTGGCTGCTGAAGGAGGGCTTCGCGCCCCGGCTCCTGGCGGGCATGGCGGTCTCGTTCGCGGGCGCCGCCGTCGTCGGGCTGTCGATGTCGGACGAGGGCGGATCCTCGGTCGGCGGCGTCCTGCTGTGCCTGGCCGCCGCCGTCACCTACGCCGCGGGCGTCGTCACCCAGAAGCCCACGCTCAGGCACGCCACGCCGTTGCAGTTCACCACGTTCTCCTGCGCGATCGGCGCCCTCGCCTGCCTGCCGTTCGCCGGGCAGCTCGCCGGAGAGGCCGCCGACGCCTCCACCGGCGCGACGCTCAACGTGCTCTACCTGGGCGTCTTCCCGACCGCGCTGGCGTTCACGACCTGGGGGTACGCGCTGGCCCGCACGTCCGCGGGGAAGATGGGCGCCACCACCTACGCCGCGCCCGCGCTGGTCGTCCTGATGTCGTGGCTGTTCCTGGGCGAGGTCCCCGGGCTGCTCACGCTCGCGGGCGGCGTGCTGTGCCTGGCCGGTGTCGGCGTGTCCCGCAGCACCCGGTCGCCGCGCCGCGGCACCCCCGTCCTGCCGGCCGAACCCGAGCCGGACCCGACCGGCGCCGGCGCCGGCGCCCGGTGAGGCTCCGACCCGCGGCGCAGGGGCGCTCATACTCGGGACTGATGAGATCCGCCCGGACGTCGCCGTAAACTCGCAGCGATGGACGCGACGGCTACCGATCCCCTCGTCGGGCGGGTACTCGACGGGCGATACCGCATTGAGTCACGGGTCGCCCGCGGTGGCATGGCCACCGTGTACGTCGCGCGCGACATCCGCCTCGACCGCGTCATCGCGATCAAGGTGATGCACGCCGCGCTCGCCGCCGACGAGGACTTCGTCGCCCGCTTCATCGGCGAGGCCAAGTCCGCCGCCGCGCTCTCGCACCCGAACGTCGTCGCCGTCTACGACCAGGTCACCGACGGCGAGCACGTGTTCCTCGTGATGGAGTACGTGGAGGGCCACACGCTCCGCGACGCGCTCACCGCCGCCGGCCGGTTCGGCCCCCGCGCCGCGCTGGAGATCATGCAGCCGGTGCTCGCCGCGCTCGGCGCCGCGCACCGGGCCGGGCTGGTGCACCGCGACGTCAAGCCGGAGAACGTGCTGATCACCGAGGACGGCCGGGTCAAGGTCGCCGACTTCGGCCTCGCCCGCGCCGAGTCCGCGAGCAAGATGACCCGCACCGGCGTGATCATCGGAACCGTCGGCTACCTGGCGCCCGAGCAGGTGGTGGCGGGGCACGTCGACGTCCGCACCGACGTCTACGCCGCCGGGATCATGCTCTACGAGCTGGTCACCGGGCGGCTGCCCCATCAGGCCGACACCGCGTTCGCCGTCGCCTACAAGCACGTCAACGAGACCGTCCCGCCGCCCTCGGAGGCCGTCCCCGGCATCCCCCGGCAGGTCGACGACCTGGTCACCGACGCCACCAGCCACGAGCCCGACCGCCGCCCCCGGGACGCGAACCAGTTCCTCGCCGAGGTCGCCGAGGCCTACAACGGCCTCCCCCGCGACTTCGACCAGCGCATGGAGCAGCCGACCACCACCGTCGAGATGCACGCCCCGGCGCCGCACACGGCCGTCATGGACCGGCGGGAGCTGCCCCGCGAGCGCGGCCGCGCCGACCGCGCGATCGGCGTGATCACCGGCCGCTACGTCCTGATCGCGGTCGGCGCGGTCGTCGCGATGGTCCTCGGCTGGGCCGTCTGGTACGAGACGTCCGGCCAGTACGACCACGTCCCCGAGAAGATCGTCGGGATGAAGGTCGCGGACGCCCGCGCCAAGCTGGAGGGCGGCGGCCTCGACGTCCGCGTCGCGAAGGCCGTCTACGACGACCGCGTCCGCAAGGGCGAGGTCGCCAGGTCCGACCCGCCCGCGGGCGCCCGCGTCGCCAAGGGCGAGACCGTCACGCTCACCCCGTCCCGGGGCCGCTCCCCGCGCGAGGTCCCGGACGTCGAGGGCAAGTCCCTGGCCGACGCCCGGAGAATACTCGGCGACAAGGGCTTCACCGTCGGGCAGACCAGCACCAACGGCTCGCAGACCGTCTCCAGGGACCGGGTCATCAGCAGCGACCCGCCCGCGGGCGAGCGGCGCTCCCCCGACGAGCCGGTCGACCTCGTCATCAGCAGCGGCATGTCGATGCCGAACCTGGTCGGCATCGGCGGCGAGAACGCCGCCAACCAGCTCCGCTCGATGGGCCTGGACGTCAAGATCGACAAGCGGAAGGTGGACGGCAAGCCGGCGGCCACGGTGGTCAGCCAGGACCCGCCCATGGGCACCGGCGTGTCGCGGGGCGACCACGTCACGCTCGTCGTCAACGAGGACGACTGCAAGATCGACATCGGCCCGGTCAAGTGGGGCTGCAAGCAGGGCGGCGAGGAGGACATCCCCGTCCCCAACCTGATGGGCCGCAACGTCGACGAGGCCAAGGCGGCCCTGGAGGACTCGGGTTTCAAGGTCACCGTGACCGGGATCGGCGGCGACACCGTCCGCTTCCAGAACCCGAGCTCCGGCGAGGCCCCCCGCGGCTCCACCATCACCCTCCTCCGCGGCCCCTGAGCCGTCCCGGCCCAACGCGCCCGTTGAGGCCACTTCGCAACACGCCATAGGCTGGACGACCTATGACCTCACCGAAGAGCCTGATCGGCGCGCACGTCCCGGTCGCCGGCGGTCTCGCCACCGGCGGCCTGAAGTACGCCGCCGAGATCGGCGCCGAGACCATCCAGGTGTTCGTGGCGAACCCGCGCGGCTGGGCGATGCCCGAGGGCAAGCCCGCCGAGGACGCGAAGCTGCTGGAGCGCGCCGACGTCCCCGTCTACGTCCACGCCCCCTACCTGGTCAACATCGGCTCCCCGAACCCCGAGACCCTGACCAAGTCGCTGGCGAGCATCCGCCACTCCCTCGCCCGGGGCCGCGCGATCGGCGCCCGCGGCGTCGTCGTCCACACCGGCTCCTCCGTGAGCCAGACCTACGACGAGGCGATGGCGCAGGTCCACGAGCACGTCCTCCCCCTCCTCGAAGAGATCCCCGAGGACGGCCCCGACCTGCTGCTGGAGCCGATGGCGGGCCAGAACAACATGCTCTGCGCCAAGGTCCAGGAACTCGGCCCCTTCTTCGACAGGCTCGAACACCACCCGAAGCTCGGCGTCTGCTTCGACACCTGCCACGCCTACGCGGCGGGCCACGACCTGGCCGCCCCCGGCGGCGCCAAGGCCGCCATCGACGCCCTGGTCGCCACCGTGGGCGAGGGCCGCCTCAAACTCGTGCACGCCAACGACTCCAAGGACCCCTGCGCCTCGGGCCGCGACCGCCACGAGAACATCGGCGCGGGCCACATAGGCGAGTCCCCCTTCGCCGACCTCTTCCACCACCCCGCCGTGGCCGGCATCCCCTTCATCATCGAAACCCCGGGCCGAGCCCCGGAACCCCACGCCAAAGACATAACCACCCTGAAAAACCTGCGCCCGTAGGCCCGAAGCAAGGGCCAAGAGAGGCACCAAGAGCACCACGCGCAACGCAGTAAGCCCAGCCCCGCAACGACCGAAACGTTGCGATCGCGTCCGAAGGCAGATGCGAGCGAAGCGAGAATCTGATCGCGAAGCGAGCCGCCAAGGCGAGTTCGGAGCGATGCCAGCGATCGCCGTGTTGCCTGCCGAAGGAGGGAGCGCCAGCGACCGACGCCAAGGGCAATACAAAAGGACTCAGGCGCCGCGGAACAACCCCCCGACTGTTCCGCGACGCCCGAGCCACAGGTCGCCGGATCCCACCCCCCCGGTACGGGATCCAGCGACTCACGACCCGGCGCTCGACTGGCGTGCGCCGGATCTCCGGATTTGCTGTTGTGGGAGGTTCCGGCGGTGGGGTGGTGCTGGATCGCCGTCCGCCCTCCGTGGCGGGTGTGGTTGTAGTGCCACTGAGAACACTAGGGGTCTGGTGCCACCGATCGGGAGGCGGAAAACGCGGGGCTCGATGAGCGGTATGTAGTCGGAGATGTGCGTAGAGTAGCTGTGCGACGAGCGGGCGGTCCGACGGGACGAGCGGGCCGGGCGCGGTCGCGGGAACGGTCCACGCAGGTCGGGCGGCTGCCGCCCGGCCCGATGGGCGGCGGATCAGCGGGCGGTGATGTCCTCGGGCAGGTGCAGCCGGGCGAGCGCGCGTTCGGCACGGCGCGGGACGCGGCGCCGGGTCAGCAGGGAGACGGCGACCATCGCGGCGAACGACAGCGGGGCGAGGAGCATGGCCGGGTGGGTGAGCAGGACGGCGGGCCAGCCCGTGAACGGGCCCGCGACGAGGCGGGCGACGCCGGCGGCGACCGACAGGCCGCCGCCGAGCAGGAGCCCGGCGCCGGCGCCGGGCGCGGTGAGGCCGCGCCACCAGATGCCGAGGACGAGCAGCGGGCACAGCGAGCACGCCGACACGCACAGCGCCATCGTCACGACGTTCGCGGCGCCCTGGGGGCCGATTCCGGGGAGCAGCGCGAGCGGCGCCGCGAGCGCGAGGACGACGCCGGCGCGGAACGCGGTGACGCCCCGGCGGCGGACGCACTGGGAGAGGGTCCCGGCGATGGCGACGACGATGCCGCACGAGGTGGAGATGAACGCGGCGAACGCGCCGGCGGCGACGAGGCCGGTGAGCAGCGCGCCGGCGGGTCCGGGCAGCATCCGCTGCGGGAGGAGCAGGACGGTCGCGTCGAGGTCGCCGGTGAGCAGCAGGTCGGGGGTGTAGAGGCGGCCGAGCGCGCCGTACAGGACGGGGAACACCGAGAACAGGGCGAGCAGGGCGGGCACGGCGGCGGCGGTGCGGCGGGCGGTGGTGCCGGAGGCGTTGGTGTAGAAGCGCATGAGGATGTGCGGGAGGCCCATGGTGCCGAGGAGGACGCCGAGCATCGCCGAGTACCCGGCGTAGAGCCCGAGGCCCTCGCCGTGCCCGAACGGCATGGCCCAGGTGTCGCCGTCCTGGACGGTGAGGCGCCCGGCGTGCGGGACGGGCGCGCCGGGCGGGAAGTCCACGTCGGCGCCGGGGCCGATCGTGTGGGTGCCGGCGGGCAGCCGCAGCCGTTCCCCGGCGCGCGGGACGCCGTCGACGGGCCCGCGGACGGTCACGACGGTGTCGGCGGGGAGGGTGACGGTCAGGCCATGGCCGACGTGGACCCGGGTGTCGCGGGCGAACGTGGGGGCGCCGGCGCTCGCGGGGTCGGCGCCGCCGTCCAGGTGCCACAGGGCCAGCAGCGCCACGGCGGGGACGGCGACCGCGACGAGCTTCACCCAGAACTGGACGGCCTGGACGGCGGTGATGCTGCGCATGCCGCCGGAGGCCACGACGAGCAGCGCCACCGCGATCACCAGGGCCCAGCCCGCCCACACGGGCGCGCCGGTGAGCACCCGGAGGGTGACGCCGGCGCCCTGGAACTGCGGCAGGAGGTAGAACCAGCCGACGAAGCAGACGCAGCCGGTGACGATCCGCCGGACGGCGCGGGAGCCGAGCCGCCACTCGGCGAAGTCGGAGATCGTGTAGGCGCCCGACCTGCGCAGCGGCGCGGTGACGAACGCCTGGAGCAGGACGTATCCGGCGGTCGCGCCCATGGGCAGCCACACCATGTCGGCGCCGTAGGCGAGCACCAGCCCGGCGGTGCCGAGGTAGGCGGCGGCGGAGATGTACTCGCCGCCGATGGCGGAGGCGTTCCACCAGGGGGTGACGCCGCGCGAGGCGATGAGGAGGTCGGAGGTCGTCCGGACGGCGCGGCGGCCGTACAGGCCGAGGGCGGCGGTCATGCCGACCAGCGCGGCCAGGGCGCTGAGGGAGGCCGCCGTGGCCGTCACGGTCACCGGCGCCCCGCCGGCCCCGCGCGCCCGACCGGCCCCCGGCGCCCGGCCGGCGCCGTGCCGCCGGTCGGCGCCGTGTGCTCGGGCGGTGCGGCGCGGGAGGTCTGGCGGGTCAGGGCCCGTTCGGCGCCCTCGGCGCGGCGGAGGTGCAGGAGGGACGCGGCGACCCAGACCGGCTGGATGCCGAGGGCGAGGACGGCCCAGGCGAGCGGGACGCCGTCGGCGCGCAGGCGGCCGAGGGCGGGGGCGAGGGCGAGCAGCAGCGGGAGGCCCGTCACCACGATCATGACGGTCGCGCCGGTGGTGAGGGCCGCCCGGAGCTGGACGCGGATCAGGGCCCGCGCCTGCGCGAGCCCCGCCCCGTCGCCGCCGCGTCCCGCCGGCTCACCGGCGCAGGCCGCGAGGGGGAACGAAACAGAACACGAAGGACATGGCGGATCGGGCGGGTCGGTGTCGGCGGTCTCCCGCCCGGCCGGGTCGTGACCGGCGCCGGAGGGCTCGGCGCCCGGCGGCCCGCCGCCGGGGTCCGGCGCCGCCTGCGGCAGGGCACGGGCGCGGGCGGCGGTCGCGCCGGAGACCACGACGCGGCGTCGGTCAGCCAAGGCGGCCACCTCCGGGAGCTTCGGGCTGCTGTCGGGCGGGCTGGTGGAAGCGGCGGATCAGCAGGTCGCGGACCTCGCGGGTGTGCCGGCGGCTCACCGGCAGCAGCTCGTCGCCGATCTGGACGGCCGCCCGCCCGCCGTCGAAGTGCAGCTCGGTGATGTGCTCGGACGCGACGAGCGTGCTGCGGTGGATGCGGATGAACCCGGCCGCCTCCCACCGCTTGGTCAGCGCCGCCAGCGGCATCCGGACGAGGAAGCCGCCGTCGGCGGTGTGCAGCCGGACGTAGTCGCCCTGCGCCTCGACGTGGGTGACCGCGCGGCGCGAGACCAGCCGGGTGCGCCCGCCCAGCTCGACGGGGATCATCTCGTCGTCGGCGCGGCCGCCCTCGCCCGGCGGCGCGGCGCGCCCGGCGGCCTCGGCGACCCGGCGGACGGCCTCGGCGAGCCGCTCGGGCCGGACGGGCTTGAGCAGGTAGTCGAGCGCGCCGAGCTCGTAGGCGGTGACGGCGCAGTCGTCGTGCGCGGTGACGAACACGACGCGCGGCGGCGCGGCGAAGCCGGTGAGCAGCCGGGTGAAGTCGAGGCCGTCCAGCCCCGGCATCCGGATGTCGAGGAAGACCGCGTCGAGCCGCTCGCCCGCCACCAGCATGCGGCTGAGGTCGCGCAGCGCGGACGCGGCCTCGCCCGCCCCGGTGACCTGCCCGATCCGCGGGTCCTTGCGGAGCAGGTAGGTGAGCTCCTCCAAGGCGGGGCGTTCATCGTCGACGGCCAGGACGCGCAGCATAGGGGCGACTTTGCCGCGATTACCGTCTGTCCGCAATCGGTTTCGAAATGTGAGTGGCGTGTCGTGGACCGCCGCTCACTCTGGAAATACTCCTGGCCGGTACTTCGGGACACGCAAATTCACCTTCGTTCCGGCGCCCGGCGCGGTCTCGACGGTCAGCCCGTACTCCTCGCCGTAGACCTGCCGCATCCGCTCGTCCACGTTGGCGAGGCCGATGCCCGCTCCGTCCGCGTTCGGCCTTTCCTGGGGGTCGCCCCCGGATCGTCCGCGGGACGCGGCGCCCCCCGGCCCGTGCGTCCGGGACCGGCCGACGGGGGCGGAGAGGATCTCCTGGAGGCGCTCGGGGTCCATGCCCGCGCCGTCGTCCTCGACGCTGATCGCGGCGTCGGCGCCGGAGTCGCGCGCGACGATCGAGATGTGGAACTCGCCGTCCGCGCCCTGCATGCCGTGCCGGATGGCGTTCTCGACCAGGGGCTGGAGGGCCAGGAACGGCACCGCGACGGGCAGCACCTCGGGCGCCACCTCCACGCTGAACCGCAGCCGCTCGCCGAACCTGGCGCGCTCCAGAAGCAGGTAGCGGTCGATGGAGCGCAGCTCGTCGGCGAGCGTGGTGAAGTCGCGGGGGTTGCGGAAGGAGTAGCGGGCGAAGTCGGCGAAGTCCAGCAGGAGCGAGCGGGCGCGGGCGGGGTCGGTGCGGACGAACGAGGCGATCGTGGTCAGCGAGTTGTAGACGAAGTGGGGGGAGATCTGGGCCCGCAGCGCCCGGGTCTCGGCCTCGGCGAGCCGGACCCGGGAGGCGTCCAGTTCGGCGAGTTCGAGCTGGTCGGTGACCCAGCGGGCCGCCTCGCCCACCGCCTTGACCCGGGCGGCGGACGGGCCGGGCCAGTACGCGGCGAGCGCGCCCTCCACCCGTCCCTCGACGGTGAGCGGGGCGATCGCGGCGACGCGCAGCGCGCAGCGGGGGTCGGCGCAGGCCGGGGGGCCGGGGGTGACCACGCGGGGGCGCCCGGAGGCCAGCACCGGCAGGGCGTGCCGGACGGCCTCGGCCGCGTGCCACCCGCCGCCCGCGCCGTCCCAGGCGAGCAGCCGCCCGTCCGCGCCGCCGGGGTCGGCCCCCTCCTCGCATTCGGGGGGGTGGGCGGAGATCAGCGCGACCGCCTCGGCGCCGAGCAGCGAGCGCAGGTGCCCGGCCGACCGGCGGGCCGCCTCCCTGCTCAGCCCGCCGCGCAGCGGCGGCGAGGCCCGCGCGATCGTGTGCAGCGCGGCGAACCTCGCCGCCTCGGCGGCGAGCCCGGGGCCGCGGCGCCGCCGGGCCGCGGGCCAGCGGTGCAGCGCGCAGGCGCCGGTGACCGCCGCGGCGGCCGACGCGCATGCCATGACACCCACAACGGACGGTAGGTCCATGACGACCCACGGTAATGGCTGTCTCGCCGCCCGGTCTGTCTGTTGCCCATTTACGAAGAACTCGATTGGACCGAAATCCCGGACAACGCACCGATCCGCGCATGGTCCACAAAGGCGGATGGCCAGGGAGTCGTCCCCGTAGGAGCGCCATGGGCCGCGATTCGCCGCGTCAGCCGGGCGGCGACTCGCCCTCGTCCTCCTGGTAGGAGTAGCGCTGCTCGCGCCACGGGTCGGCGACGTTGTGGTAGCCGCGCTCCTCCCAGAAGCCGCGGCGGTCCCTCACCAGGTACTCCACGCCCCGGACCCACTTCACGCTCTTCCACGCGTACAGGTGCGGCACGACGATGCGGATCGGGAACCCGTGGTCGGGGCTGAGCCGCTCCCCGTCGCGGTGCGTGGCGAACATCGTCCCGTCGGCGAGGAAGTCGGTCATCCGGATGTTGGCGCTGTAGCCGTACTCGGCCCAGACCATGACGTGGGTGACGTCCGGCGCGGGCGGCGCGAGGTCCACGATCAGCGTGCAGGGCACGCCCCGCCACTCGTTGTCGGGGATCGTGAACTTGGTGACGCAGTGGAAGTCGCCGACGGCCTCGGACTTCGGGAGCGCGTCGAACTCGTCCCAGCTCCAGCGGTACTGCCCGCCCGACTCGGTGGCGCCGAAGACCCGGAAGTCCCAGCCCTCCGGGCGGAACCTGGGCACCGGCCCGTAGTGGAGGACCGGCCAGCCCCGGGGGACGTACTGGCCGGGCGGAAGGTCCCGCGGATCCGGCGCGGGCTCATCGGGTGGGGACGACATGACGCGGCCATCCTGCCATCCGGCGTGAGCTGAGCCATATTCGCCCCCCGTACGGAGCGGGGGCCCGGGAATCGGCTACGCTGACCTCGTGCGCAACGTCGTGTATTTCTTTTGGTTCGACCAGCCCGGGCGGCTGGTCTGCCAGACGTTGCGCTGACAGACCACCAGACGAAGAGCCCCGGGCCCCAGCGGCCCGGGGCTCTTCGTCGTTCCAGGGATGTTCGCGGGGGCCGCCGGCCCCCGCGCCACGAGGAGAGGCAGCACACCAATGGTCGTCGTCATGGCCCCCGAGGCCAACGAAGCGGATGTCCGGGCCGTCGTCTCACTGGTCGAGACGGCGGGCGGCGACGCGTTCGTCAGCCGCGGTGTCGAGCGGACCATCGTCGGGCTCGTCGGCGACGTCCAGCAGTTCGCCTCCCTGAACCTGCGCGGGATGCGCGGCGTCAGCGACGTGATCCGCATCTCCGCGCCGCACAAGCTGGTGAGCCGCGAGAACCACCCCGAGCGGACGGTCGTGCGGGTCGGCGGCGTCCCGGTCGGCCCCGGCACGATGACGCTGATCGCCGGCCCGTGCGCGGTGGAGACCCCCGAGCAGACGCTCGGCGCCGCGCAGATGGCGAAGGCGGCCGGCGCGACGCTGCTGCGCGGCGGCGCGTTCAAGCCCCGGACCTCCCCGTACGCGTTCCAGGGCCTCGGTGAGGCGGGCCTGCGCATCCTCGCGGACGTGCGGGAGGAGACCGGCATGCCGATCGTCACCGAGGTGGTGGACGCCCGGGACGTCGACCTCGTCGCCTCCTACGCCGACATGCTCCAGATCGGCACCCGCAACGCGCAGAACTTCGCGCTGCTCCAGGCGGCGGGCGAGGCGGGGCGCCCGGTCATGCTCAAGCGCGGCATGAACGGCACGATCGAGGAGTGGCTGATGGCCGCCGAGTACATCGCGCAGCGCGGCAACCTCGACATCGTGCTGTGCGAGCGCGGCATCCGCACCTTCGAGCGCGCCACCCGCAACACCCTGGACATCTCCGCGGTCCCGGTGGCGCAGCGCATGTCGCACCTGCCGGTGATCGTGGACCCGTCCCACTCGGGCGGCAGCCGCGACCTGGTGCTGCCGCTGACCCGCGCCGCGATCGCGGTCGGCGCCGACGGCGTGATCATCGACGTGCACCCGCACCCGGAGACCGCGCTGTGCGACGGCCCGCAGGCCCTCGTGGACGGCGACCTGCGCGAGCTGGCCAAGATCGTCCGCGACCTGCCGCCGATGGTGGGCCGCGTGCTCACCGGGACGGCCGACGGCGTCCCCGCCTGAGCCGGTCGCGCGGGGGCCGGTCGCCACGTCTGGCCTGGTAGCCTCGGCGGCATGGCGTACTGGACCTCCAACCTCGGGCCACCCCGCTCCTGACGGGGCGCGGCGACACGACCTCCCTGAGACCTGCCGCGGCCCGGCGCTGACCTGCGCCGGGCTGGCATCCTCCTGCGCCCCGGATCCGGATCATCCCCTCCCGATTCGAGCCCAGGAGCATCTCCCGTGGCAGTGCGCACGTTCAGGCCGAACACCTCCAAGCAGGGCACCTCCAAGCAGGGCACCTCCAAGCAGGGCACCTCCAAGCAGGGCACCTCCAAGCAGGGCACCTCCAAGCAGGGCACCTCCAAGCAGGGCACCTCCAAGCAGGGCACCTCCAAGCAGGGCACGTCCCCCGGGCCCGCGTCCCGGCGGCGGCTGCCGGGCGGCAGCGCCGACATCCTCGCCGCCGCGTCCCTGTGGGGGACGACCGGCACCGTCGCGACGTTCGCGGACGGCGCGTCCAGCGTCTCGCTCGGCGCGGCCCGCATCGTCATCGGCGGGACCGTGCTGGTCGCCCTCGCCGCGCTCACCCGCGCCGCCGGGCTGCGGCGGCTGCTCGCCGCCCGCCGCTCGTGGCCGCCGCTCGCAGTCGGCGCGGCGGCGATCGCCGTGTACCAGACGGCGTTCTTCGTGGCGGTCGCCCGCACCGGCGTCGCGGCCGGGACCGTCGTCACGATCGGCAGCGCGCCCGCCTTCACCGGCCTGATCGGCCTGGTGGTCCACCGGAGCGCGCCGTCGCGGCGCTGGGCGCTCGCGACGGCGGGCGCGGTCGGCGGCTGCGCGGCGCTGATCGGCGGCGGCCGGGACGCCGGGATCGAGCCGGTCGGCATCGCGCTGGCGCTGGTGGCCGGGCTCGCCTACGCCGCGTACGCGACGGCGGCGTCCGCGCTGATCTCCCGGGGCGAGGACGACCGGGCCGTCGCGGCGGCGCTGTTCGGGGCGGCGGGCGCCGTGCTGCTGCCCGTCCTGCTCGTGGGGCCGGCCGGCTGGCTGCTCACCGGGCCGGGCGCGCTCACCGCGCTCTACCTGGGCGCGGTCACCACCGGCGGCGGGTACGTGCTGTTCACCCGCGGCCTGCGCACCACCCCCGCGACCACGGCGACGACGCTGACGCTCGCCGAGCCGGCCGTGGCGGCGGTGCTCGGCACGGCCGTCCTCGGCGAGAGCCTCGGCGCGGTCGCCCTCGGCGGGCTCGCGCTGCTGGCGGCGAGCCTGGTCGTCCTGGTCCTGCCCGCGCGGCGGTAGCGAGGGGCCCCGGCGGGCCCGCGCGGGCCCGCCGGGGCATCGCGTACGGGGACGGGGGAGACGGGACAGACTCCGCAGTAACAAATTGGTCTGAACCACTCGCCAGAACCGATCTCGGCGGGGATGATATCCGGCATGACTACGGGCGATGGGGACGCCGGAGGGCGACTTTTCCCGGACAATCTGGACGGCGTCGATCCGGTCGCCGCGGTGATGCTCGCGGACGCCTGCCGCTCCATCGCGGCCTATCCCGAACTCGTCGTCGTCGGCGCGCTGTTCACCGCCGCCGAGCACGTCCCCGGCGGCTGGCAGATCCTCTGCCCCTGCGACCCGCTCCCCCAGGGCGCCCGGGAGCTGCTCGCCGACCACCTCGACGACGGCGCGGCCCTCGCCGAGGGCGCGTCCGCGCGGGAGCTGCGGGAGGCCGCCGACCTGCTGCGCGACTCCCCCGCCGACGACGTGGCGGCCGACGGGCGGCGGTTCCGCGTCGTCCGGATCGAGCAGCTCGTCCGCACCGGCCCCGACGGCCCCGAGCCGCCGCGCCCCACCGACCTCGACCCGCACCCGGCCGACCGGCGCGCCGTCCCGCCCCGCCCCTACGACCTGCTGCCCGAGGACCGGGCCGCCTCCGACCTCACCACCGCCGAACTGCTGTGCCAGGTGCTGGACGCGGCGGCCGCGACGGGCAACGAGCCGTCCGGCGCGTTCCTCACCCCGATCGCCCTCGCGCCCGCGTTCACGGTCGCCGAGCGGCTCGGCGGCCGCTGGCGCCCGATCGGCCGGCTGCACGACACCCCGCGCCAGGCCCGCGCCGCGCTCGTGACCTACTTCCGGCACGTGATCCCGGCCGTGGAGCAGCCCACCCCGGCCGCGTTCGCCGAGTACACCGAGGCCGCCGACCTGATGGAGGACGAGCCGCGCCGCAACGGCGTGCAGGCCGCGGGCCGCCGGTTCCGGATCGTCCGCATCGAGCGGATCACCCTGATCGGCCCGGACGGCCCCGAACCGCCCCGCCCCGACGACTTCGACACCTGTTGACCTGTCCTGGCCCGAAGTGCTCGCCCGGCGTCCCTCCGCGGAATTCCCGGCAAGGCTCGCCTGACGGCCGAGGTCCTTGCCGGAGGGCGGGCTGTCAGGCTGTCGTGTCCCCGTAGACCGGGCGGTGCTCCTGGACGGAGGCGGCGAGCTGGTCGGCCAGCTCGCCCACGTCCAGGCGCTTCTCGATTTGGCGGAGGTCGTCGATCTTGGCCTTGGTCTCGGCGCGGCGGGGAGCCAGCATCGTGCAGCAGTCCTCGTCGGGCAGCTCGGAGATCGTCAGCGTCCGGATGCGGCGCGCCTGGTCCATGATCTCGACCTTGTCCATGCCGACGAGGGGGCGCAGGATCGGCAGCTCGACCGCGTCGTCCAGCGCGGTGATGTTGGTGAGGGTCTGGCTGGACACCTGGCCGAGCGCGTCACCGGTGATCAGCGCGGAGCCGCGCAGCCGGCGGGCCAGGACCTCGCCGGTGCGCAGCATCAGCCGGCGCTGCGCGATCACCGCGAGCCGGTCGGCGCCCGAGGACTTGATCTGCTGCTGGGCCTTGCCGAACGGGACGACGAACAGCCGGGAGCCGCCCTGGAACTTGTCCAGCTCGCGGACCAGCGCGTACGCCTTGTAGATCGACTCGGGGCCGGTGAAGGGCATGCCGGAGAAGTGCAGGTAGTCGACGCGCAGGCCGCGGCGCATCATCCGGTACGCGGCGACGGGCGAGTCGATGCCGCCCGACATCAGCACCAGCGCGCGGCCGCTCATGCCGACGGGCAGGCCGCCCTGGCCGGGGAGGCCGCCGGAGAACACGAACACCTCGTCGCGGTCGACCTCGATCGACAGGGTGTGCTCGGGGGCCTTCAGCCGGACGGGCTGCCCGTACCGGTCGGCGACGAGGCCGCCGATGTGCCGGTCGAGCTCGGTGGAGGTCATCGGGAACCGCTTGTCGCGGCGCCGGGACCGGACGGCGAACGCGCCGATCCGGCCGTCCATCAGCTCCAGGGCGGCGCGCTCGACGCTGGCGAGGTCCTTGCCGACCCGCCAGGCGCGGTGCGCCCACACGATGCCCATGACGTCGGTGATGCGCTGGGCGAGCCGGTCGACGGTGGCGGTGTCGGCGTCCTTGGTGCGGACGATGAACACCCCGTGCCGCCTGATCACGTCCACCCGGGCGATCGGGCGGCACGCCATCCGGACGTTGTCGGCGAGGCGCCGCTCGAACAGCTCGCGGTTCTTGCCCTTCAGCACGACCTCGCCCAGCTTCAGCAGCACGCACGGCTCGCCGTCGACCGGCGCCTCCCGGACGGCGGCGGGCGCGGTGTCGAGCGTGGTCATGCGTGATCCTCCTGGCGAGGGCCGGAACAGGCCGGACGGTACTGGGGGCGGGCCTCTCTAGTGTGGCCCACAGTCGGCAACGCCGCGACCGCGTGAACCTGTTCCCGGAGGCGGACCGGCCGGCCGGGGTCGCCCCGGCCGGCCGTCAGGTGGGGCGCCGCGTCAGCCGAAGAAGACCTCGGACTCGGAGTAGCGCTCCAGCGGGACGGTCTTCAGCTCCTTGGTCGCGTCGGCCAGGGCGACGCGGACGATGTCCGTGCCCTGGAGCGACACCATCTTCCCGTAGTCGCCGTCGCGGACGGCGTCGATCGCCTGGAGGCCGAAGCGGGTGGCGAGCACGCGGTCGAACGCGGTCGGGGTGCCGCCGCGCTGGATGTGCCCGAGCACGGTGGCGCGGGCCTCCTTGCCGGTGCGCTTCTCGATCTCGTCGGCGAGGGCCTGGCCGATGCCGCCGAGCCGGACGTGCCCGAACGCGTCGCGCTCGCCGGTCTGGAGCTCCATCTGCCCGTCGATCGGGTGGGCGCCCTCGGACACCACGATGATCGGCGCGAAGCGGGTCTTGAACCGGCTCTCGACGTACTCGCAGACCTTGTCGATGTCGAAGGGCCGCTCGGGGATGAGGATGACGTTGGCGCCCGCCGCCATCCCGACGTGCAGCGCGATCCAGCCCGCGTGCCGCCCCATGACCTCGCAGATCAGCGCGCGGTGGTGGCTCTCGGCGGTGGTGTGCAGCCGGTCGACCGCCTCCATGCCGATGTTGACGGCGGTGTCGAAGCCGAAGGTGTAGTCGGTGGCGTTCAGGTCGTTGTCGATCGTCTTCGGCACTCCGACGACGTCGACCCCGTTCGCGTGCAGCTCGCGCGCGACGCCGAGGGTGTCCTCGCCGCCGATGGCGATCAGCGCGTCCACGCCGAGCCCGGCGAGGTTGTCCTTGATCCGCTCGACGCCGCCCTCGACCTTGACGGGGTTGGTCCGCGACGAGCCGAGGATCGTTCCGCCGCGCGGCAGGATCCCTCGGACGGCCTGCACGTCCAGGGCCACGGTGTCGCCCTCCAGCGGGCCGCGCCAGCCCGCCCGGAAGCCCACGAACTCATAGCCGTAGACCTGGACCCCCTTGCGCACGACAGCGCGGATCACCGCGTTCAGGCCGGGGCAGTCCCCGCCGCCGGTCAGCACTCCGACGCGCATGCCCTCTCCCTCTCCCGCCACCGGGATCCTCCCTCGTCCACGTGGTCAGACTAGCCGTCCGCACACGGCCCCTCGGGGCATTCGCCGGTGCCCCCGGCGCGCCGCCATTGGTCTAGACCATAGCCGTCCGGCCCCTACTCCGCCTCCTGATCGAGCCCCTTTTCTATGGCGTAGCGGACGAGCTCGACGCGGTTGTGCAACTGGAGCTTTCCAAGGGTGTTCTGCACGTGGTTCTGGACGGTCCGGTGGGAAAGGACGAGCCGCTGCGCGATCTGCTTGTACGTCAGCCCCTTGGCGACCAGGCGCAGCACCTCGGTCTCGCGGTCGGTGAGGCGGGGCGCGCCGTCGTCCGCGCGGGCGGGGGCCGCCGCGAGCCGCCGGTACTCGCCGAGGACGAGCCCGGCCAGGCCCGGGGTGAAGACCGCGTCGCCCTCCGCCGTCCGCCGGACGGCGTCCAGGAACTCCTCGCGCGCGGCGGACTTCAGCAGGTAGCCGGTGGCGCCCGCCTTGACCGCCTCCAGGACGTCCTGCTGCTCGCCGCTGGCCGAGAGCACCAGCACGCGGACGGGCGGGTCGGCGGCGACCAGGTGCCTGGTCACCTCGACGCCGCTGATGTCGGGAAGCTGGAGGTCGACGACCGCGACCACCGGGCGCGCCGCCGCCGCGACGCGCACCGCCGTGCGGCCGTCGCCCGCCGTCGCGGCCACCTCGTACCCGGCCTCGGCCAGGTCGCGGGCGACCGACTCGCGCCACATCGGATGGTCGTCCACGACCATGACCCTGAGGGGAACCTCGCTCACCCCCTCACCCTACGGCCGGACGCGCCCCGCGGCCTCCGCTCCCGGAACCGTCATCTCGATCTCGGTCCCCTCGCCCGGGGCCGAGACGATCGACACCGTCCCGCCGAGGTCGCGGACGCGGCCCCGGATCGACTGCGCGACGCCCAGGCGCCCGTCGGCGGCGGCGAGCGCGAGCCGGTCGGGCGGCATGCCGGGGCCGTCGTCGCGGACGCTGACCGTCACCGCGCCCGCGCCGTCGTCCTCCAGCAGCACCCAGGCGCGGGCGGAGCCGCCGCAGTGCCGCCGGACGTTGTCCAGCGCCGCCGCCACCGCCGCCGCGACCTCGCCCGCCGCGTGCTCGGGCAGCCGCACCGCGGTCGCCGGGGCCGACACGGTCACCGAGGGGGACGCGTGGGCCGCCAGCAGGGGGCGCAGGTCGACGAGCCGCCCGTGCCCGTCCGCTCCGCGCCGCCCGTCCACGGCGGCGTCCACCACCGCCTCGACGGACGGCGCGGTGCCGATCATGGCGCGCAGCGCCGCCTCCTGCTCCCCCGCGAGCCGACCCAGCTCGGCCGCCTCGCCGCCGAGCTCCCCGCCGCGCCGCTGCACCATCGCGAGCACCTGGAGCACCGAGTCGTGGATGCGGCGGGCCAGGCGCTCGCGCTCCCGGGTCGCCGACTCCATCTCCACCGCCCGCGCCAGCCGCGCCTCGGCCTCCAGCGCCAGCCGGACGACGTGCCCGACGACCAGGCCCGCGAGGAACAGCAGCACGATCGCGTTGAAGGTGGTGCGGCTCATCCCGCCGCTCGTCCGCGCGAGGGCGTGCACCAGCAGGTTCGCGGCCGACAGCACGGCCGCCGCGGTGATCCCCACGCGCCGCCCGCCCGCCACCGCCCACGCCAGCAGCGCCGCCGCGACCCACGACACCGGCAGCGTCGGACGCCCGTCCGCGATGTTGTCGGGCCGCTCCACCCACGCGGTCGCGACCACGCAGCAGGCCGCGACCGCGAGGTCGGCGATCAGCAGCGGCCAGCCCCGGCGCCGCCGGCCGCCGTAGGCCGGCACGGTGTAGGCCGTCCAGGCGGTCATCACGGCGAGGACGGCCCAGCCGCCCCACGGGTGCGCGTAGCCGTCGTAGTTCATCACGATCACCACGGCCGCGTAGCCGAGCGCCGCGACCCGGTACACCGCGACCGCGCGCCACAGCGCGACCTCCAGGCCCTGCCCGCCGCCGACGCCGGTGCCGGTCACCCCGCCCCCTCCTTCGCCCGAGGCCCTCAGCCGCCTCCGAAGCCGCCGTCGTCCTCGGCGTCCCGGGCCGGGCCCCCGGCCAGCTCCGCCTTGACGTCGGCCGCGTAGCGGTCCACGTACTCCTGGCCCGACAGGTCCCGGATCGCCTGCATGATCTCGTCGGTGATCTCCCGCAGCACGTCGTGGTCGTCCTCGCGGCCGTAGTGCCGGGAGAAGTCCAGCGGCGCGCCGAACCGCACCCCGGGCCTGATCCCGAACCTCGGGAACCGCCGTCCCGGCGGCATCAGCTCGAAGGTGTTGATCATCGCCATCGGGACCACCGGCGCCCGGGACTTCAGCGCCAGCCGCGCGACGCCCGTCTTGCCCCGGTAGAGGCGGTTGTCGGGTGCCCGGGTCCCCTCGGGGTAGATGCCGAGCAGCTTGCCCTCCGACAGGATCCGCAGGCCCGTCCGCAGCGCCGCCTCGGCCGAGGAGCCGCCCGTCCGGTCCACCGGCACGACGCCCACCCCGGTGAAGAACGCCCTGCTGACCAGGCCCTTGATCCCGCGGCCGGTGAAATACTCGCCCTTGCCGATGAAGAAGATGGGGCGCAGCAGCGGCAGCGGCCCGAAGAAGTGGTCGGCGAACGAGAGGTGGTTGCTGACCAGCAGCGCGGGGCCCCGCTTCGGGACGTTCCGCATACCCCGGTTCCGCGGCCACCACCCGGCGTACATGATGGGTGTGAGAACGATCCTCAGCAGGATCCAGAACCAGAGCATGCCGACACCTTCCTCCGACCGCGCGAGCCCGCGGGCGCAAGGTTAAGTCCCCGAGGGGAGATGATGGGACATCCTCGCATCCCGGCCGGTGGGCGCCCACACGTCGAACGCCGCCGCGACCAGCCCCAGGAGCCGCACCCGGAACGGCGCGGCGAACAGGCCCCGTCCGTCCGCGCGGGCGCGGGTGGCCGCGACATGAACGTAGGCTCTGTACGAAATCTCAATCGGGTGTGCCCCGGGGGCTTGTCCCGGGCGGCGCAGCGAATACCGTGGGACTCACGTTTCGGGGTGTCCGTGGGTGCCACCGCGTACCGCCGGGCACATGACCATCGGGGAGCGGAGGCCGTCATGCCGGTGCAGTCGAAGGAGCCGGCTCCGTGAACCGCCGCGGCAACGGACTGTCGGCGGACACCTACGCCCCCCTGGTCGACCTCGCCCCCCACCTCGCCGACGCCATGCTCGCCGCGCTCGGGGAGGCGGGCGTCGCCGCCTACGCCGCGTCGCCGTCCGGGCTCGCCGACCTGCCCGACCTCGCGGGCGAGCCCGCGTCCGGCGACGTCCTCGACCGGCTCTACGTGGACGTCGAGATGAAGCCCGCCGCCGAGGGCATCCTGCGCGCCCACCTCGCCCGCCTGCGCGACGCCTCCGTGCGCGGCTCCGAGCCCGAGACCGACCTCGCCGACCGCGACGCCGACACCCCCGCCCCGACCCCCGCCTCCCCGCCCGAGGGCGACACCGCCGAGCGCGACGAGGACGCGATCTGGGCCGAGATCGTCGCCGGCTTCGACACCGCCCCCGAGGGCGACGAGAACCCCTGGCCCGACCAGGAGAACATCGACGAGCCCTCCGCGCCGCCCGCCGAGGGCGAGGACCGCACCGGCCGGCTGCCCCGCGCCCGCGTGATCGACACCGACGACCCGCCCGAGTTCCCCCCGGACGACGACGATGAGGGCCACTACGTCCCCCCGCCGCCGCCCCCGCTCCCGACCGCCGACCCCCTCACCAAGGGCGCCTGGATCGCGCTCATCGGCGGCCCCGTCTACCTGCTGATCACCGTCATCCTCGACTGGGAGGTGCCCGGCTGGGCCGCCTTCCTCGCGGTCGCCGCGTTCATCGGCGGCTTCGTCACCCTCGTCCTGCGGATGGGCGACGAGCCCCGCGACCCCGACGACGGGGCCGTCGTCTAGGAGCCCGCCGGGAGGCGCAGGTCGGCGCGTAGCGGGCGGTGGTCGGTGGCGCGCTCGTGGTCGCCGTCCGGGTCCGGCGGGACGCCGCACGCGAGGACCTCCACCGGCGGGTCGGCGAAGACCGCGTCGATGCGCCGCCGGGGGTCGCGGGCGGAGAAGGTCGGCTCGCCGCCGTCCGGGGCGACGGCGTGGGCGTCCTGGAAGGTCCCGGTGAACATCGTCCAGGACGGGCCGCCCGGCTCCTCGTTGATGTCGCCCGCCAGCACGACGGGCGCGCCGTAGCGGTCGCGGGCGCGTTCCAGGTGGCCGAGGACCTCCCTCGTGTGCCGCAGGCGCGGCGCGTCCATCAGGTCCAGGTGGGTGGACGCGGCGACGAGCCGCGCGCCGCCGACCTCCACGACGGCGATCGCGAGCCCGCGCCGGTGCAGCCCCGGGACGGGGCTGAGCAGGTGGAACTCGCGCCCCACCCGCCGGACGCCCGGCGCCGCCAGCACGGCCAGCCCGCACGCGCGGCGCCCGGCGGCGATCTCCATCCGGCAGGCGCGGGCCAGCCTGCGGCGCTTGACCCGCCAGTCCCAGAAGCGCGGGACCTCCTGGAGGAGCAGCAGATCCGGGCCGATCCCGCGGACGACCCGCGCCACGGCGGCCGGGTCGTCGCGCAGCGACCGGACGTTGTAGCTCAGGACGCGGACGCCGGAGCCGCGGGCGGGGGCGCCCGTCACACGACCGCGTCCTCGCGGGTGCGGGCGCGGGCCAGGTCGGCGGCGCCGACGATCCCGGCGGCGCTGCCGAGTTCGGCGATGCGGATGTCGGACACCGGGCGGTGGCCCCGCCCCGTCAGAGCGTTCCCGTACGCGGCGCGGATGGGGTCGAGGAGCAGGTCCCCGGCGTCCGAGAGGCCGCCGCCGATGATGAACGCGCCCGGGTCGAGGATGGCGCTGAGGTCGGCGAGGCCCTGGCCCGCCCAGTGCGCGACGGTGCGGAAGCACTCCAGCGCCGCCTTGTCGCCCTCGCGGGCCGCCTGGGTGACCTCGGGGCCGCTGATCCCGTCGGGCCTGCCGTCGCCTAGCTCCAGCAGCCGCCCCGCCATCGCGGGGGCGACCCGGGCGAGGTCGCGGGCCTCGTGGACGAGGGCGTTCCCGCTGGCGTACTGCTCCCAGCAGCCGCGGTTGCCGCAGCCGCAGCGCCGCCCGTCCGGGACGACGCGGAAGTGGCCCATCTCGGCGCCGATGCCGAACTGCCCCCGGTACAGCTCGCCGTTGATGATGATGCCGCCGCCGATGCCGGTGCCGAGCGCCACGAGCACGATGAAGTTCTCGCCGCGCCCCGCGCCGAACCTCGCCTCGCCCCAGGCGGTGGCGTTGCCGTCGTTCTCGACCACGACCGGGAGCCCGACCAGGCTCTCGACCTTCTCCTTGATCGGCTCGTCGCGCCAGGCCAGGTTCGGGGCGAACAGCACGGTGGAGCGGGTCTCGTCGACGAACCCGGCGGTGCCGAGCCCGACCGCCGAGACGCCCTCGAACTTGCCCTTCAGCAGGTCGACGACCTCGGCGATGGCGTCGGCGGTCTCCTTGGGGTTCGTCGAGGGGGTCGGCCGGCGGACCTTCTCCAGGATCCTCCCCCGGTCGTCGACGACCCCGGCGGCCACCTTCGTGCCGCCCACATCCACGCCGATGGTCAGGGCCATGTAACGCTTCCTCCTCCTCACGCGTCCCGGCAGGGGCGCGTACCGCGCTGGCGGATGTCGGTGGGATCGCCGGCGGTGGCCGGCGACCACGCGTCCTCCCGCTGCGGGCGGCCGCTCCCCTCGGGACGCGACGGGCCCGACCGATCGGACGTACCCGCCCAGAAGCCCCCTGACCCCTCCCCGCCGCGGCCGCGGCGGTCCCCAGCGCGGCCGAGCGCAGTCGCCCGGCGGATCGGGCGGTACCGGCATTCCGTGCCGGCACGCTGGACGTCCTCGGCGGTCGCCCGGCCCCGCACACCACCCGGCTGATCGGTCATGACCACATTTTCCATCCGTTGTCGGCGTGAAACGGTATCGCCCCCGCGACAGGGAACGAACCACTCAGCTCTCAACGTGTCGCTTGAGCCCCTTGAGAGCGGAGTCGATGATCCGCTTCTCGCCCTTGCGCTTCACCATCCCGAGCATGGGAACCCGCACGTCCACGGCCAGCTCGTAGGTCACCTCGGTGCCGCCGCCCGCCTCGGTGAGGGTGTAGGAGCCGTGCAGGCCGGTGACGACGTTGCCCTTCTCCACGAGGTCCCAGGTGACGCGGTCGTCGCCGGCCCAGGTGTAGGCCAGCCCGACCGTGTCGCTGAACGGCCCGCCGTCGAAGGTGAGCCGGGCCCGCTCGGCCCGCCCGTCGCCGCCCGTCTCCTGGACGGTGAACTCCCGGATGCCGCTGGCCCAGCGCGGATAGCTCCCGAGATCGGCGATCACCGCCATGATCTCGGCCTTCGCCGCCTTCACGTTGATCGACGAACTCGTGCGGTCGGCCATGCGCGCTTCCCTCCGGACGGGGTCCTCACAGGAAGTATCTTCACACCGTCAGCACGTAGGGCACCCCGCTGGCCCTGAAGTGCCCCACGTTCACGCATTCGGTGCGTCCGAGGCGGACGCGGCGCGCGAGCGGCTGGTGGACGTGCCCGAACAGCACGTACTTCGGCTGGGTCCGGTGGATCGCCTCCAGGATCGCCTCGCTGCCCCGCTCGAACCGGCGCGCGACCGTGTCGTAGAGGAGTTCGGGGACGGCGGGCGGGATGTGGCAGCACAGCACGTCCACGGCCCCGACCGCCTCGACCTTGGCGGCGTAGGCGTCCTCGTCCAGCTCGTAGGGGGTGCGGTACTCGGTGCGCAGGCCGCCGCCGACGAACCCGAACCGCAGCCCGCCGAGTTCGGCGGTCTCGCCGTCCAGGACGCGGTGCCCGTCCCGCAGGTGCGGCGCCCACAGGTGCGGGACGTCGACGTTCCCGTAGGTGAGGTAGGCGGGGGCGGGCATGGCCGCGAACAGCTCGGCGTACTGGCGGTCCACGGCGCGCTCGATGTGCGGCCAGGGCTCGCCGTCGAGCCGGGTCCACAGCGTCCGGGAGAACTCCCGCGCCTCGTCGAAGCGCCGCTGGTCGCGCAGCGCGATGAAGCGGCTCGCGGCCTCCGGGCCGAACAGGTCGGCGAAGATCCCGCGGCCGTGGTCGGAGTAGTCGACGAACAGGATCAGGTCGCCCAGGCAGAGGAGGGCGTCGGCGCCGTCGGCCGCGCTCCTCAGCGCGTCCGCGCGGCCGTGGACGTCGCTCACCACGTGGATCCTCATGAACCGACTCTAATCGGCCGAGAGGCGGCCAGAACGCCGCCCGCGCGCCGCTCAGGCGCCGTCGGCGGCGGCGGAGACCAGCGAGCGCCACTCGGCGACGAGCGCGGCGTCGACCGTGGCGTCCCAGGCCCCGTCGGGGCGGACGGCGCCGCCCACGTGGAACGCGCTGACGCCGGCGGCGGCGAGGACGGCGACGTGCCTGCGCCGCAGCCCGCCGCCGGCGAGGATCATGCTCGCGGAGTCGCCGTCCCGCTGGGCGCGGCGGGCGAGGACGTCGACGCCCGCGTCCACGCCGCGCGCCGAGCCCGCGGTGAGGACGGTGTCGAGCCCGCCGCCGAGGCCCCGGACGACCTCCCACGCCTGCGCGGGGTCGGCGGCGTTGTCGAGGGCGCGGTGGAACGTCCACGGCAGCGGGGCGGTGACGGCGGCGAGCTTGTCGATCGCGGCGGTGTCGACCTGGCCGAGCGGGTCGAGGAAGCCGAGCACGAAGCCGTCCACGCCCGACCCGGCCAGGCGCGCGGCGGCGTCCCGGAGCCGGTCGAGTTCGGCGCCGGTCGTGCGGAACCCGGCGTTGGCGCGCAGCATCACCCGCATCGGCAGCGACGTCGCCCGGCGCATCGCCTCGACGACGTCGGGATCGGGGGTGAGCCCGCCCGCGGCCATGTCGGCGGCGACCTCGATCCGGTCGGCGCCGCCGTCCTGCGCGGCGCGCGCGTCGTCGGCGGTCAGCGCGATCACCTCAAGCAGCGACATGGCGATCCCCCGAGTCCCAGGTGTCCGGCGACACCAAGGGTAGGCCACGGCACGGCGCCCGCCACGGGTGGCCGGGCGGTCTTTGCCGTGCCGTTAGCAGCCGCCTCCGGCGGGCGTTCGAAAGCCTCCGCGATGCCGCGCACGCCCTGGTTGGCGGCGTTTTGCTGGCGGTCTGTTACCTACCCGTGGGTATCATCGGCTGCGGAGGAGCCGGAGACGACTCCCCCGCCGTCCCGCCAAGCCACAACAGACGACCGACAACAGGAGTGGGCCGTGCGCGAGTTCAGCGTCCCCGCGATGGTGGAGGTCCCCGACTCCGCCAATCTGACCGACGCGCCCTTCACCCGCGCCGCGCGGGAACCCGGCGTGATCGTGTTGCGCAGACGGGGCGGCGGGGCGTGGCGCTCGGTCACCGCGGCCGAGTTCGCGGAGGAGGTCGCGGGCGTGGCCCGTGGCCTGATCGCCGCCGGGATCGAGCCCGGCGACCGGGTCGGGCTGCTGTCGCGGACCCGCTACGAGTGGACGCTGCTGGACTACGCGATCTGGGCGGCGGGCGCGGTCTCGGTGCCGGTCTACGAGACGTCCTCCGCCGAGCAGATCGAGTGGATCGCCGGCGACTCCGGTCTCAGGGCGGTGTTCGCCGAGACGGCCGCGCACGAGGCCGCGATCGAGGAGGTCCGGGGCTCGCTCCCGGACCTCGCGCACGTCTGGGGCATCGACGCGGGCGGCGTCGCCGAGGTCGTCCGGCTCGGCAAGGAGGTCGCGCGGGACGTGGTGGAGGAGCGCCGCGCCTCCCGCGACACCGCCGACACCGCGACGCTCATCTACACCTCGGGCACCACCGGGCGCCCCAAGGGCTGCGAGATCACCCACGGGAACCTGCTGCGGACGGCCCGCAACGCCGTCCAGGGCGCGATCTCCGAGATCACCGTGGACGGCAGCTCGACACTGCTGTTCCTGCCGCTCGCGCACGTGTTCGCGCGGATGATCGAGGTGGCGTGCGTCGAGGCCGGGGTCGTGTTCGGGCACAGCGACGTCCCGAACCTGCTGCCCGACCTCGCGACGTTCCGCCCGACGTTCCTGCTCGCCGTCCCCCGCGTGTTCGAGAAGGTCTACAACGGCGCCGAGCAGAAGGCCGCCGCCGAGGGCAAGGGCAGGATCTTCAAGGCGGCGGCCGAGACGGCGGTCGCCTACAGCCGCGCGCTGGACTCCGGCCGCCCCGGCCTCGGGCTGGCGGTCCGGCACAAGGTCTTCGACGTGCTGGTCTACAAGAAGCTGCGCGCGGCGATCGGCGGGCGGGTCGAGTACGCGGTGTCGGGCGGCGCCGCGCTGGGCGAGCGGCTCGGGCACTTCTTCCGCGGCGTCGGCATCACGATCCTGGAGGGCTACGGGCTCACCGAGACGACCGCGCCGGTCAGCGTCAACCGGCCGACCAAGATCAGGATGGGCACGGTCGGCCCGCCGATCCCGGGCGTGGACGTCCGCCTCGCCGAGGACGGGGAGGTCCTCGTCCGGGGCGTCAACATCCTGAGCGGCTACTGGAACAACGAGGCCGCCACCAAGGAGGCCCTGGACGACGGCTGGTTCCACACCGGCGACCTCGGCTCCCTGGACGGCGACGGCTTCCTGAGCATCACCGGCCGCAAGAAGGAGATCCTGGTCACCGCGGCGGGCAAGAACGTGGCGCCCGCGCCGCTGGAGGACCGGATCCGCGCGCACCCCCTGGTCAGCCAGTGCCTGGTCGTCGGCGACGGCCGCAGGTTCGTCGGCGCGCTGATCACGCTGGACGACGAGGCGCTGGGCCCGTGGAAGGAGCGGCACGGCAAGCCCGGGGGCGCCACGGTGGACGAGCTGCGCCGCGACCCCGACCTCGTCGCCGAGATCGACGCCGCCGTCGCCGCCGCGAACCGGGCGGTCAGCCACGCCGAGGCCGTCAAGAAGTACGCCGTGCTCGGCGTGGACTTCACCGAGGAGGCCGGGCACATGACGCCCAGCCTCAAGGTCAAGCGCAGTGTGGTGCTGCGCGACTTCGCCGCCGAGATCGACGCGCTCTACGACTCCTGACCGCTCAGGAGAGCGCGGCGACCGCCGCTTCCACGGGCGTGTCGCCGCCCAGCAGGTCGAGGGTGCGGCGGCGGGCGGCGGGAGCGTCCAGCACCGCGGCCACGACCGCCGCGACGTCGTCGCGGGTGACCTCGCCGCGGCCGACCGGCGGCTCGGCGAGGAGGACCCGGCCGGTGCCGGGGTCGTCGGTGAGGCGCCCCGGGCGCAGGATCAGCCAGTCGAGGGCTCCGCGCGCGCGGAGGTCGTCCTCCGCCTCGCCCTTGGCCCTGATGTAGGCGGCCCAGACGTCGTCGCGGCCGGGGGCGGGCGGCTCCCCGGCGCCCATCGCCGAGATCTGCACGAAGTCGCGGACCCCGGCGCGCTCCGCCGCGTCCGCCAGCAGCACCGAGGCGGCCCGGTCCACGGTGTCCTTGCGGGCGGCGCCGCTGCCCGGCCCCGCCCCGGCGGCGAACACGACCGCGTCCGCGCCCGACACCACGTCGGCGACCTCCTCGACGGACGCCGACTCCAGGTCGCACAGCACCGGCCCGGCGCCCGCCGCCCGCACGTCCTCCTCGTGCGCCGGGTTGCGGATCATGCTGAGCACCGTGTCCCCCCGCGCGGCCAGCAGCCGCGCCAGCCGCAGCGCGATCTGCCCGTGCCCGCCCGCGATCACTACGTTCATACCCGCGATCCTACGGCCGGACGGGCCGGGGACCCGGGACCTCAGCAGCGGCGGCCGGAGTTCACGCAGCCGACCGCGCGGCGCATCAGGTCCGGCGACATCACGTTGATGAAGTCGCCGTGGTCGGTCACCGGGTCGTGGCCCTGCTCGGGGAAGGTGTCGAGCGCGAACGCCAGCGCGCGCGCCGGGACCGCGTAGGTCAGGGTCATCCGCAGCTGCGGGACGGCCTGGCGCCCCTGCGGGCACGCGCCGGTCCGCGGGTCGGGGAAGACGACGTGGTCCCGGTGGTTCGCGCTGTCGGAGTTGCGCCCGTCCCAGCAGCTCGGGAAGTTCAGCACGCGCGTCACGCGGCTGCCGCGCGGGCACAGCGGGTACCGGTCGGTGAACGCGCGGTCCTGGAAGCCGGTGCACGTCCACTGGGAGCGGGCGTTGCCCGGGCCGTTCGTCCCGGCCTTGGCGTCGCCGGTGACGATCCGCATGAACTCCGGCATCGCGGCGACCCTGCCCCGCGCGTTCCCCATGAACCGGAGCTGCACGGACGAGGGGGTGACGACGGAGCCGGTGTTGCCGTCCTGCTTGCTCTGGCCCGCCGCGTCCGACCCGTCCCGCCCGGCGCGGAGCCGCACGACCGGCCAGTAGTAGGTGGACCTGTCGCCGTTGGTGCAGGTCGTCCCGGCGGCGGCGAGGCTCTGGTCGGTGGAGAACCCGTCGGTCGACTCGTTACCCACGTAGTCGTGGATGTGGTGCGCGCCGTTCTGGACGCCGGGCGCCACGATCACGTTGTCGGGGTTGCTGTGCCGCTGGCCCTCGTTGCGCCCGCAGTTCGAGGTGAAGGTGCCGCGCGACCCGCCCCGGCCCTGCCGGGGCTGCCGCACGCGCGGGGCCCGGCGGATGTCGGCGAACTGGTTCCGGTTCGGCCCCTGCTTGACCGCCTGCCCGCCCTGCCCCTGCGGCGGCGCGGCGGTCGGCTGGTCCGGCGGCTCCACGGACGGCTCCGCGGACGGTTCGGCGGAGGGCTCCCCGGGCGGCCCCGCCGACGGATCGGCGGACGCGTCGGCGGGCGGTTCCGCCGACGGATCGGCCGACGGGCTCGCGGACGGGTCGGGGGGCGGCGGGTCGGAGGAGGGCGGATCGGACGGGCCGGCGGCGAGCACCGCGCGGCCCCCGATCGGCGCGGCCCCCGCCGGGGGCGTCCCGGCCGCCGTCGCGACGAGCGCGAGCGCCGGGACGATCGCGGCGAGCGCCTTCTTCCTTCTTCCCATGGAAAAACTCCCTAGGTGTGGGCGGAAAGCCTCAATGCGGTGCCGTTCAATGCAGGGCCGATTTGGTCACCAGGCCCGTGCTCTCCAGCAGTGACATATGGGTGTTGACGAATTTCAGCGCCCGTTCCGCGAAAGCGCGGATCTCGGTGTTCTCGCTCTGCGCGCGGACCTTGGCGATGACGCTGAAGACCTGCCCGTGGGCCGAGCGCAGCCGCAGCACGAACGTCCGGTCGTAGTCCGCCCCGATCTTGTGCGAGAGCTCCCGGAGGTAGCTCTGCTGGGTGCCGTTCGGCTGGTTCGGCACGATCACTCCGAGCCGCTCCGCGGTGGCGCGGGTGTCGGCGTCCAGCCGCATGTGCTGCTCCATGATCATCCCCGCGACCTCCCGCACGCGGGGGCTGGAGGCGCGCTGCTGGGCCTGCTGGCCTGCGGGCATCTCCCACAGCCCGGCCTGCCGGACCTTCACCAGCAGCACCCTGTCGAGCGCGCTGAGGCGGCCCCAGCGGGTCTGGGTCGTGCCTCCCCGGGTCGCGCCGTCGGCGGGCGCACCGCCGTATCCGGGGCGCAGGACCACCGCGGCGGCGCCCGCGACGGCGGCCGCCACCGCCAGCAGCAGCAGGGCGCGGCCGACGCGGTGGCGGCGGCGCCGGCGCACCCGCGCGAAACCGTGGCTCTTCCTCAAAACGGCCTCGTCCTCCTTTCGGAAATGTCGCCGGACCGACCCGGCGCGGGTCGCCAGGAGGTACGCACCGCACCGAACCCGGGGTTCACCGATTCGCGATGGAAAATCGCGGAGGATTGGCCGGTCATGGACGCCGCGCCGCACTTCCCGTGATTCCGCCGGTGACGCGCAGCGCGAGCGCGGGGCACATCGCCACCGCTTTGGCCACGTCGCGTTCCATCCAGGCCGGAATGTCGCTGCCGAGCACGACGGGGAAGCCGTACCGGTCGAGCTGGATCAGCTCAGGGACGAGGTAGGCGCACAGCCCGTGCCCGTCGCAGCGGCTCCAGTCGATCGCGACGCGGCCCTCCTCGCCGGTCGGGACGGGCAGCGGCAGCACCCCGTAGGTCGGCTGCCCGCAGGTCCCGCCCTGCCGGTGGACGTCGATGTCCCCGGCGAACGCCTCGACCGCCGACAGCACGAACCTCGCGGTGCCGTCGGGGTGGGTGCAGGCGCCCCGGCCCCGCCCGACGCCCGCCGCGCGCCGCACGTCCTCGACCGTCCCGGAGCCGTCGGCGAGCGCGGTCAGCGACCGGACGACGTCGGGCAGCCCCAGCCGGCACGGCCCGCACTGCCCGGCGGACTGCGCGGCGAGGTAGGACGCGATGCGCGTGACCTCGCCGAGGGGGCACGTGCCGCGCGCGAGCGGCAGGATGATCCCGGCGCCGACGGTGCCGCCCACCCGCCGCATCCCGGCGCGCGAGAGCACGGCCCGCGCCGCGCCGGGCGGGTCGAGCCACATGCCGTGGTATCCGCCGACGAGCACGCCCGGGGACGGCGGGACCTCGCAGTGCTCCAGGACGGCGCGCAGCGGCGTGCCGAGCGGCGCCTCGACGACCCGGGTCCCGCCGACGGTGAGCAGCGTCGTGCCCGGCTCGTCCTCGCCGCCCGCCGAGGCGTACAGGTCGGGGCCGAGCGAGACCAGCACGGCGAGCTGCGCGAACGTCTCGGTGTTGGACAGCAGCGTCGGGCAGCCGTCCACCCCGGACTCGGCGGCGCGGACCTTCACCCCCGGCGGGATCGGCGCCTCCCCGTTGATCGCGCGGACGACCGCGCCGCTCTCCCCGGAGATGAACCGCTCGGTGAGCCGGACGACGCGGGTGGGCATCCGCCGCTCGGCGATCGCGGCGCGGACCGAGCGGGCGGCCTCGCCGTCCTCGACGGCGACGACGATCCGCCGGGTGCCGAGCGCGGACGCGGCGATCTGCGCGCCGTCCAGGACGAGGTGGGGCGCGCGGCCGAGCAGCACCCGGTCCTTGGCGCTGCCCGGCTCGCCCTCGGCGCCGTTCACCACGACCACGACGTCCTCGCTGGGGCCGCGCGCGCCGCGCCGCTCCCCCGGCAGCGGCGGGAGGTCGTCCGCGCCGGGGTGGCGCACCCGGGCGGCGACGGCGGTGAGCTTGCGCGCGAACGGGAAGCCCGCGCCGCCCCGGCCGCGCAGGTCGACCTGCTCGGCCATCTCGACGAGGTCGGCGAGGCCGGGGGCGCGCAGCCGGCCGTGCACGGCGAGGTGCCGGGCGAGGTCCAGCCGGTCGAACCGGTCGAAGCCGAGCGTCAGGCGGGGCCCGCCGAGATGGGAGACCGCGACCGGGGGCGTCATCGGAGGGCCTCGCTGTCATGGCCCCGCCCCGCCGGGGGCACGCGCATCCCGCGCGGGTCGGCGACGGTCGCGCGGGAGCCGGGGGCCGTGCGGGAGCCGGGCGCGGCGCGGCGCTCGCCGGCGTCCTCGCCCGCGCGCCGCACCTCCCGCGGCCGCACCACCACGATCATGCGGGTGAGCAGCGCGAGCGCGACGCCCGCGACGCTCAGCACGTAGCTGAGCACGACCCAGTTCGCGGCGACCCGCCCGGCGGTGAGGCCGTGCACGATCGCGAGGGGCCAGGAGACGTAGGAGACGGCGTGCATCATCCGCCACACCCACGGGCGCCCCCGGAACGCGAACCGCGCCCGCAGCAGGCCGGTGACCACGACGAGCAGCATCAATTCGAACGCGAGCGTGCCGAGGCCGACGGCGCCGGGGCCGGGCACCGCGATCTGCTCGGGGGCGGCGAGCCCGCCGACCACCTTCACCGCGATGTGCGCGACCACCATCGCCACCGCGAGCACGGCGGACGCGCGGTGCACGCCCTGCGCCAGCACGCGGTGCCGGATGCCGAGGATCAGCCGCTCGGTGGCCAGCAGCCCGCTCATCACGGCCGCGGTCATCGCGAGCAGGGTGAAGACCCCCGCGTAGAAGGAGAGGAAGTACTGCACGTTCGCCGCGGCGGCCGCGCCCGGCGGGGTCGCCGCGCCGACCAGGACCGCCACCGCGCCGACGAGCACCGCGCGCAGTGCCCAGGACGGCACCGCGGGTTCATCGCTGTTGCGTGTTCGCACCGCTCGGACTCCTCTTCTCACGTCGCGGACGGCGACGGCGCGCCGCCCGGTTTCGCCCGACCTGGCGTACCGTCCTCCGGCGGGGTGCCGGGGAGCGGCGATGGCGGCGGGTCGTCCGCCGCGGGGACCGGGCCGAGGTTGGCCAGCAGCCCCCCGGGGAGGACCTGGAGGTCGCCGCGCTCGGCGAACCCGAGGAGGGGCTCGGCCCGCTCCCGGAACGTCCAGCCGCCGATGCGCGCGCCGTCCAGCGGGACCCTCTCGGTGCCCCGCCGCAGGTCGAACCCGACCTGCGGACGCGGCGCGGCGGCGCCGCCGCAGGGCAGGTCGGTGCCGGTCCGCCCGATCGGCTCACCGCGCCCGACGACGCTGCCGTCGCGCAGCCGCGGCACCGACCGCACCCGGTAGTAGGTGGTGGCGAGGCCGCTGCGGTGGACCACCATGACCAGCGCGCGGCCCGCCGCGTCGCCGCAGAACCGGTAGAGCCGTCCGGCGCCGGAGGACAGGACGCGCCCGTCCCCGCCCGAGAACGCCAGCGAGCCCAGCGGGCGCCCGGCCGCGCCGCCCGGCGGCTCCCCGGCGGTCATCGACCAGACGGCGCCGCTCTTCCACGGCAGCATCAGCCCGTCGCCGGTGCGGCTGCCGTTGACCAGCGCGTTCGCCCCCTCGGCGGTGAGCGCGGCGTAGCGGCGCAGCGCGCCCGCCTCGGCCGCCGACATGAGGCTCGCGGGCATCGCCGACAGCAGGCCGGTGAACGCCGCGCCGCCCGACAGTCCGATCTCCCACCGGCCGCGCCGCCACCGCGCCGCGAAGAACGCGATCTCGGGGGTGGCGGCGCTGGCGGCCGGGACGGGGATCGCGGTGGTGCCGAACGCCCACGTCCCGTCGGCGCTGGTGCGGGCGGTGTCCACGACGGGCGGGCGGGACGGCGCGGCGCCGTAGGAGCGGCGGGCGGTCGCGCCGCGCTGCTCCAGCGTCAACTCCCGCACCCGCGCGGTGAGCACCGCCGGATCGGGCGCGGCGGGCGCGGCCGGGCCGCCGGAGGGGCCGGGGGTCCGCCGGGGAGCCTCGCGCCTGCCCGGCTTGGCGCGTTCCCGGTGGCTTCGTGCCGGGGTGTCGTCGCCGACCGTTCCGGACGCGCCGACGGTGCCGCCGTCCAGCAGCGCCCGCTCGACGACGCCGAGCAGCGACAGGCCGACGACGCACGACAGCACGACCGCGCCGATGCTCAGCCGGTCGGGTGACCCCCGCCGCCCGCCGCGCGGCCGCGCCCGGGGCCCGGGGGCGCGCCGCGCCCGGTGCCCGCCCGCACGCCGGGGCTCAGCCGGACGCCGGGACTCACCCGGATACCGGGGCTCAGCCGGATACCGGGGTTCGGCCGCGCGCCGGGGTTCGGCCGCGGGCCGGGCCCCGGTCCATCCGGGCTGCCGGGCCCACCAGGACCCCTCGGGCCACTGCGGTTCCTCGGCCGGTCGCCCCGGGCCCGATGGGGGGCGCGCGGACGTCCGCGCGCGAGATGAAGCATGCGCGTGCCGTGACGCATGCCGGGTGTCGCGTCGCACCATGCCCTCTCCTGTGGAGGAGGGGAGGGCTCGGCGAACGCCGACCTGTTCGGTGGTCCCGATGAGACATGTGAGACGTCGAGGCCGCGGCGCGGGAGCCCGCTCCGCTCCCACCGCTGCCTCGTGGACCCTCGCGGGTCCGGTCGATCACCCGGGAGCATACGCCCACGGCGCGTCCGGATGAATGAGGATGCCCAAAAACGTTTCACCCCGCAGCGTCACCTCGACCCCGCGGCGTCACCTCAGGCCGCGCAGGAACGCGGCGGCCAGCGGCGCCGCCACCTCGGGGCCCGACCCGCCGTCCGGGACGAGGACGGAGAACGCCAGGTCGCCGCGGAAGCCGATGAACCAGGCGTGGGTGCCGCCGTCATACTCGGCGGTGCCGGTCTTGCCGGACGTCCCCTCCGGAAGCCCGGCCCGCGCGGCGGTGCCGCCGGTGACGACCGCGCGCATCATCGACCGCAGGTCGGCGGCGCCCGGGACGTCGTGGGCGTCCGGAACACCTCCCCCGCCCTCGCGGATCAGCTCCGGCGACAGCAGCCGGGGGGCGCGCCACGTCCCGTCCGCCACCGCCGCCGCGACCGACGCCATCAGCAGCGGGCTCGCCAGCACCTGCCCCTGCCCGATGCCCGCCTCCGCCAGCGCCGCGCCGCTCCCGACCGACGGGAAGGGGCAGGGGGCGGCGGACAGGCCCGGCGCGACCCGCGCGCCGAACCCGAACGACTCGGCCGCCGCCGCGAGCTTCTTCGCGCCCGCCTTCTCCACCGCCAGGCGCGCGAACGTGGTGTTGCACGACGCCGCGAACGCGTCCCGCAGCGTCGTCCGCCCGAGGTCGTGGTTCTGGTCGTTGCGGATGGTCCGCTGCGCGGTGACGACGACCGCCGGGCAGTCGGCCGCCGATCCGGCGCCCATCCCGTCCGCGAGCAGCGCCGCCGCCGTCACGACCTTGAACGTCGAGCCCGGCGGGTAGGTGCCGACGAACGCGCCCATCCCGCCGAGCGCGTCGGCGACGGCGACGATCTCCCCGCTGGACGGGCGGATCGCGACGACCGCCGCCTGCCGCCCCCCGACGGCCCTCTCCGCCGCCGCCTGGACGCGCCGGTCCAGCGTCGTGCGGACCTTCCGGGTCGCCTTCACCCCGAGCACCTTGACCCGCTGGACGGGCCCGGAGCCGTCACGCAGCTCGATGACCCACCCGGTGCCGGCCTCGCCCTCCATCCGCTCGTTGATCGCGCTCAGGTAGGGCTGGAGCGGGCCGTCCTGCGGGAACGGCTTCCCGTCGCGCGCGACCGGCGCGACGGCGGGCACCGTCACCTCCCGCAGCGACCACGTGCCCTTCCCCCTCAGCCCGGGGTACAGGGTCGAGGGCGTCCACAGGACGCGCCACCGCCCGTCCACCTTCCCGAGCCTCAGCTCCGACCCGAACGTCCAGTCGCCGCGGCCCGCGACCGCGCGCGTGACCGTGAAGGCCGCGCGCGCCGTGTCGGGCCCCGACCGCACCACCGGACGCGGATCCAGCGCGATCGTGCTCACCCGCAGCCCGTCCGACAGCGCGTGGTGCTGGTCGGCGAAGTCCGGCGGCGGGTCGGCGACCAGCCTCCCCATCCCGTCGAGGGACCCCCGCGACCAGGCGGCGAAGTAGTCGCGGGCCACCTCCTCGGGCGTCCCCTCGTCCTTCCCCGGCCACAGCCACACCGCGGCGGCCCCCGCCGCCAGCGCCAGCGTCACCAACACGGCCAGCACGGCCACGCCCCGTGATCGCACGCGACATCTCTCCACTCTCCCCCCGAGCGGAGCACGATCATCTCAGCCCCCGGTCGCCCGGCACATGCGACCCAAGGCTGATCTTCGACGCGCGGCCGAGCGGTCACTCGGCGTGTCGGGTCAGCGCGTCCAGGGCAGCCGGACGCCCTCCAGCTCCGGGTCGGCCAGCACGGCCTCGACCAGCTCCGTCGGCCCGACGACCTTGGTGCCCCACAGGTCCCAGTCGCAGTAGACCACCCACGACCGGTCGGCCGACCACAGGTCGGACGGGCAGCTCGCCATCCCCGGATGGTCGTACAGCCGCGCCGCGTCGCCGAGCCGCCCCGCGAGCACGGTCTCGTTGTCCCAGTCGGCCGTGACCAGCGGGCAGTAGTAGGCGAGGCAGCGCGTGTCGGCGCCCGCCGGGCTGTGCCGCAGCAGCACGCCGACGAGCCGGTGCCAGCTCTCGCGGTCCAGGCAGCCCTCGGCGGGCGGCTGGATCGCCGCCGACCAGCTCCCGGTGGGATGGCCCTGGCGCAGGCAGCGGTTGCCGGGCAGCTCCCCCTCCGGCACGACCGGCTCCCCGAACCCGCGCGCCAGCTCCCGCCAGCGCAGCCGCCGCCACCCCGCGCCCGGGTCGCCGCTGCGGCCGAGCTCGGTGCCGGTGACGATCGCGCCCTCCAGCAGGTCGCCCACGTCGCCGGGGACGTCGGCGGCGGGATCGGCGGGCTCGACGAGCCCGGCCGCCGTCACCGACTGGTGGACGTCGTCGTGGGTCGTGGTGACCAGGCCCTCCTCCCACGCGTACATCGCGTGCAGAAGCCAGGCGGAGTCGGGGTTCCGCGGCGGCTCGAAACCCGAGTAGCAGTGGTCGGGGTCGAGTTCGTGCAGCCAGCGGGCGGCCTCTCCCGGAGCCCGGGCCCAAGCGTCCTCGATGTCCGCGTTCTCCATATCCCGCATCCTCGCACCCTCACGACGTGCCGCGAAACGTGGCATGACCTAGGGATTTTCGTTGCTGACCATGGGGCCACATCTCAGTGGCCGAGCAGCGCGCCCAGCCGCGCCGCCTGAACCTCCCAGCGCCACTCCCGCTCCACCCACGCGCGCCCCCGCTCCCCCATCGCGCGGGCCCGCGCCGGATCGGCGAGGAGGGCGGCGACCGCGTCGGCGACGCGCGCGACGGACCGGCCCGGCACGACCACGCCGGTCTCCCCGTCGACGACCGCGTCGGGCGCGCCGCCGGAGTCGCCCGCGACCACCGGCAGCCCGGTCGCGGACGCCTCCAGGTAGACGATGCCGAGGCCCTCCACGTCCAGGCCGCGGCGGCGGGTGCGGCACGGCATCGCGAACACCTCGCCCGCGTCGTGGTGCGCCGGAAGCTCCTCCCAGGGAACGTTCCCGGCGAACACCACCGAGCGGTCGACGCCGAGGGACGCGGCCAGCCGCTCCAGCTCGGCGCGGTAGGGGCCGCCGCCGACGAGCAGCAGCGCCGCGTCCGGGACCCGCCTCAGGACGCGCGGCCACGCGTGGATCAGCGCGTCCTGCCCCTTGCGCGGCACGAGGCGCGACACGCACACCGCGACCGGGCGGTCGGACAGGCCGTGCCGAGCGCGGATCTCCGCGCCCCCCGCGCCCCGCCGGAAGGCGTGCTCGTCGACGCCGGGGGCGAGCCGCGCCATGCGCGCCGCCGCGTCCGGCGACAGGGTCGGCGCGATCCGCGACCGCGTGTACTCGCCCAGGTAGGTGAGGACGTCCAGGCCGTCCGCGATACGGCGCAGCGCACCGCCCGCGACCGGCAGCGACGCCCAGCCCGCCTCGTGCCCGTGCGTGATCCCGACGAGCCGTCCCGCGCCGCTCCGCCGCAGCGCGGGCGCCAGCAGCCCGAGCGGCGCCGCCGCGCCGAAGACGACCGACTCGCAGCCCTCCGCGCGCAGCACCTCCCGCGCCCGGCGCAGCACGCCCGGCACCGGCAGCATCAGCGACCCCGGGTGCCGGACGACCGGGAACGGCTGCCGCGCGTCGAACCCCGCCGCGCCCTCCCACGCCGGCGCGTACACGACCACCGAGCCGGGCGGACGGCGCGCGGCGAGGCCGTGCACGAACGCCTGGATGCCGCCCGGACGCGGCGGGAAGTCGTTGGTGACGAACAGCGTCCGGGTCATCGGCCGGGTCCGGAAGGCAAGCGGAGGGGCCCGCCACCGGACGTCCGGTGACGGGCCCCTGCCTGCGACATCGCGGCGGCGGTCAGCGGCTGAGCGGCCGGGACTCCCGGCCCTCGACCCCGCCGTGCCCACCCTCGCCGTGCTCGCCGTGCTCGTGCTCCTCGACGGGGATGTCGTCGAAGGTCCAGGCGCGGTTGAGGCGCGAGCGCAGATGCCCGAGCGGGCCCTTGGAGCCGGGCGCCGGGATCCCGCGGGCGTCCTTGGCGGGCGCCTCGGGACGGGTGTTCTCCTTGGACAGGATCGTCACCCGCTTCTCCTCGCGCGCGGGCTCGTGCCGCTCGGAGTACCGGCCGTCCGGCGACATCATGATGATGCCGGACTCCTCGCCGTGCCCGATGATGTTCGCGTCCTTGCGCTGGAGGCCCAGGCAGATCCGCTTGGTGATGACGAACGCCAGGTAGGGCCCGATGAAGATCCCCACGCGGAAGAACCACGTGATCCCGAACATCGACAGGTGGAACTTGTCGGCCAGGACGTCGTTGGCGCCCGCGATCCACAGCATCCCGTAGAACGTCACCGCGGCCATGCCCGTCGCCGTGCGGACCGGGGCGTTGCGCGGACGCGTGTTGACGTTGTGGTGCCGCTTGTCACCGGTCACCCACGCCTCGACGAACGGCCAGACGGCCGCGCCGGTGAAGATGATGCCGAGCGGCACCGTCGCCGGGATCAGCACGTTGAAGCTGACCGTGTGGCCCCAGGCGGAGATCTCCCAGTTCGGCATGATGCGCAGCGCGCCCTCCAGCACGCCCATGTACCAGTCGGGCTGGGAGCCCGCGGAGATCGCGCCGGGGTCGTAGGGGCCGAACAGCCAGATCGGGTTGATCTGGACGAACGCCCCCATCAGCGCGAGCACGCCGAAGGTGAACAGGAAGTAGGCGCCGGTCTTGGCCATGAACACCGGGTAGAACGGGTAGCCGTACACCTGCTGCTCGGTCTGGTTCTTGACCGGCATCGCGGTGTGCTTCTGGTGCCACATGATCATCATGTGCGCGGTGACCATGCCGAGGATCAGCCCCGGGATCAGCAGCACGTGGATGGTGAACAGCCGGGGCACGATGTCCTGGCCGGGGAACTCGCCGCCGAACAGGAACATGTACAGGTAGGTGCCGACCAGCGGGATCGACTCCGTGACGCCCTGGGTGATCCGCAGCCCGGTGCCCGACAGCAGGTCGTCGGGCAGCGAGTAGCCGAACAGGCCCTCCAGCATGCCGAGCGTGAACATGCCGATGCCGATGAGCCAGTTCAGCTCGCGCGGCTTGCGGTAGGCGCCGGTGAAGAACACCCGCAGCATGTGCGCCAGGATCGAGGCCATGAACAGGACCGCGGCCCAGTGGTGGATCTGCCGCATCAGCAGGCCGCCGCGCACGTCGAAGCTGATCTCCAGCGTCGAGGCGTAGGCCTGCGACATCTTCACGCCGTTCAGCTTCGTGTACGAGCCGTTGTACACGACCTCCTGCATGCTCGGCTGGAACCAGAGCGTCAGGAACGTCCCGGTCAGCAGCAGGATGATGAAGGAGTACAGGGCGATCTCGCCCAGCATGAACGACCAGTGGTCGGGAAAGACCTTCTTGAGGTTCCGCTTCATGAAGGTCGTGGAGCCGAGCCGGTCGTCGAGCCAGTTCAGCGAGGCGTCGACCGACTGCGGAGCTGTCGTCTGGCTCATCCGCGCTCCCAGAAGCTCGGGCCGATCGGCTCGTGGTAGTCGCTGGTGGCGACGATGTAGCCGTCCTCGACCGACAGCGGAAGCTGCGGCAGCGGACGGGCGGCCGGGCCGAACACGACCTTCGCGGCGTTGGTGGCGTCGAAGGTGGACTGGTGGCACGGACACAGGATGTGGTGCGTGGTCTGCTCGTACAGCGCGGCCGGGCAGCCGACGTGCGTGCAGATCTTGGAGTAGGCCACGATGCCGTTGACGTGCCAGTTCTCGCGGCCCTTGGCGGGCTTGAACTCGTCCGCGGGCACGTTGATGAGGATGGTCACGGCCTTGGCGGTCTCGGTGAGCACCTGCTCCTCGGGGACGTGCTCCTCGATGCCCTCCGGCAGCACGGTGATCATCGAGCCGGGCGAGGAGAAGTCGCTGACCCGCAGCGGGCGGTTGGTGCCGTCCACAACGAGCCGGACGCCCTTCTTGCCCTGCTTGTGCGCCTCCTCGACGGCCTTGGCCCAGAAGGTGCTGCGGAGCTTCTTCTCCGGCAGCGGGCCGAGGTCGCGCAGCAGCACCAGCGGGGCGAGGCCGAGCGGGGCGGAGGCCAGCAGCAGCGTGCGGCGCAGCAGCGGCCGCTTGGTGATGCCGCTGTCGACCGCCCCCTCCATGAAGTCCTCGTTGAACCCGGCGCGGGTCTCCTCGTCGGCGGCGGGCAGGTGCCGCTCCTGGATGATCGGCTTGCTGGTCATCAGCCGCCGCACCCAGATCGTGACGCCGATCGCGAGGGCGAGGAACGACAGCGCCATCATGCCGCCGAGCCAGAAGTTGGACTCCCGGGCCCGGTCGACGCCGTGCATGCCGCCGTCGCGGCCGCTCCAGCCGATGTAGTAGGCGATGAAGCCCACGCTGCCCGCGAAGGCGAGCAGGAAGAACGTCGCGACGACGCGCTCGGCCCGCTTGGCCGACGCCTCGTCGAGCTGCTCTCCCGCGCCCGCCGGGGCCGAGATGTCGCCCTCGGCGAGCAGTTCCTTGTCCCTGGCGGGGGACGGCGTGCGGATCACCCGTTCGCGCGGGGCCTCCTCACGCCGGCCGTCCCCGCCGCGGGCGCCCCTGCGCGGCTCCTCCGAGCCGGCGGCGCCGGTGTCGTCCTTGTTGTCGTCGCTCATGGCTTCTTCAGCTTCTTCGGCTTCTTCGCGGTGATCCACATGGCGGCCAGCACCAGCAGGCCGATCCCGATCAGCCAGCCCGCCAGGCCCTCCGACACCGGGCCGATGCGGCCGAGGCCGTTACCGCCCGGGTTCGGCTCCTCGCGCGTCTGGACGAGGTAGGCGATGATCGCCTGCTTGTCCTTGGGCGTGAGCGTGGTGTCGTTGAACACCGGCATCGCCTGCGGGCCGGTCAGCATGGCCTCGTAGATCTGGGTGGGCGTGACGTCGCTGTTGTTCAGCGGCGGGGCGTACTTGCCGCCGGTCAGCGCCCCGCCCTGGCCGGTGAAGTTGTGGCACTGGGCGCAGTTGGTGCGGAACAGCTTGCCGCCGAGGGCCACGTCGCCGGTCTTCGGGTCGACCGCCGAGGCCGGGGGGACGTCCGGGCCGTTGCCGAGCGAGGAGATGTAGGCGCGCAGGTCGGCCAGGTTCTTCTCGGCCTGCGCCTTCTGCTTCTCGGCCGCCTCCCGCTTCTCCTTCTCCTCGTAGTCGGTCTTGATCGAGGTGTCGAAGGGGGGGATCGGCTCCTTGCGCGGCATCTGCGCGCCCGGGTTCATCGCGGGCATGCGGCCCGTGCTGACCTGGAAGTCGACGGACGCGGCGCCGACGCCGATGAGGCTCGGGGCGATCGGCTTGCCCTTGGCGTCCTTGGTGCCCTCGGCGTTCAGGCCGTGGCAGCTGGCGCAGTTCTTGTTGAACAGCTGCTTGCCGTTGCCCAGGTCCTGCGCGGCCGCGGCGGTGCCCTCCGCCTCGGCGCGGCCGGTCTGCGGCGAGAAGCCGGCGTAGATGGCGCCGATCGCCGCCAGGGCCGCCAGCACGACGGCGTAGCCCGCCCAGGGGCGCCGTCGCCATGCGGTGATCCTTCTCACGGAAATCCCCGTTCGGGTCATGTCGTCTGGTGGTTCGAGCAGGTCGTCGAGCAGGTCACGGCGTCACGTCAGTCGAGCAGGTAGATGGTGGCGAACAGGCCGATCCACACCACGTCGACGAAGTGCCAGTAGTAGGACACGACGATCGCGCTCGTGGCCTGCTCGTGCGTCCAGCGCTTGGCGGCGTAGGTCCGCCCGAGGACGAACAGGAACGCGACGAGCCCGCCGGTGACGTGCAGGCCGTGGAAGCCGGTGGTCAGGTAGAAGACCGAGCCGTAGGCCGACGAGGACAGCGTGAGGCCGTCCTTGGTGACCAGGCTGTAGTACTCGTACGCCTGCCCGGCGACGAAGTAGGCGCCCATGAGGAACGACAGCACGTACCACTCGCGCAGCCCCCACCGCCGGAAGTTCAGCAGGCCGCCGTCCCGGCCGACCTTGCCCGCCTCCGCTTTGAACACGCCCATCTGGCACGTCACCGAGGACAGCACCAGGACGGTGGTGTTGACCGCCGACAGCGGCAGGTTCAGCGGGGCGCCGGGCCACGCGCCGTGCCCGGACTGGCCGATCGTCACGGAGCGGATCGTGAAGAACATCGCGAACAGCGCCGCGAAGAACATCAGCTCGGACGACAGCCAGACGATCGTCCCCACGCTGACCAGATTGGGACGGTTTGCCCGTGCGTGAGGTGTTGTCTCTATCGCGGATGCTGTCACGGGCAGCATTATTGCGCCCCTATCCAGTGATCGACGCATGACCCCCCTTCTAGAGTTCCCCGAGCGTGTCACGGCGCGTCGCGCCGGAGGACCTCTCCGGGGCTCTTGCCTGGCAGCGGCCGGGGGCGTATCTCGTGCGCACGCACGCGAAGCGGTACCCTTCGGTGCCATGAGCACCGCCCCGGAGAGCACGGAGAGCCCGATGAAGGTTCTCGTCTACAGCGACGACGCGAACACCCGCGCCCAGATCCGGATGGCGGTCGGCCGCCGCCCCGCCGCGGACGTCCCGCGGGTCGAGTTCGTGGAGATCGCGACCCAGCCCGCCGTGGTGGCGCGCCTGGACGAGGGCGACATCGACGTGCTGGTCGTGGACGCCGAGGCCCAGCCCGCCGGGGGCCTCGGGGTGTGCCGGCAGGCCAAGGACGAGGTCTACGACTGCCCGCCGGTCCTGGCGATCATCGCCCGCCGCGACGACGGCTGGCTCGCGACCTGGTCGCGCGCCGACGCCGTGGTCAGCCTCCCGCTCGACCCGATGGCCCTCGCCACCGCGCTCGCCGGGCTGATGCGGCGGCGCGCCGAGAGCCGCCTGCCCGCCCTGTAGGCCCGACTCCTCAGGCGGGGCCTGGCAGGCACAGGCCGGGCAGGCCAGAACAGATTCAGCCCGGGGCGCACCGCCCCCGGACGAACTTCCCCGGAGCGACATGGACGCCCGCACGACGTGGCCCGCACTGCTGAACGCCCTCCTCGACGGCGACTCGCTGACCAGCGAGGAGACCGCCTGGGCCATGAACCAGATCATGGCCGGCGAGGCCACGGACGTGCAGATCGCGGGCTTCGCGGTCGCGATGCGGGCCAAGGGCGAGACGGTCGCCGAGGTGTCCGGCCTCGCCGACGGCATGATGGACAACGCCACCCCGATCACGGTGGCGGGCCGCTTCGCCGACCTGGTCGGCACGGGCGGCGACCGGGCCCACACCGTCAACATCTCCACGATGGCGGCCGTGGTGGGCGCCGCGGCCGGGGTGAAGGTCGTCAAGCACGGCAACCGGGCCGCCTCGTCCTCGTGCGGCGCCGCCGACCTGCTGGAGCACCTCGGCGTCGCGATCGACCTGCCGCCGGAGGCGACCGCGCGCGTCGCCGAGGAGACCGGCATCACGTTCTGCTTCGCGCCGATGTTCCACCCGGCGCTGCGCCACGCCTCCAAGGCGCGCGGCCAGCTGGGCACGCCGACGGTGTTCAACTTCCTCGGCCCGCTGACGAACCCGGCGCGGCCGCCCGCGCAGGCGGTGGGGGTGTTCCATCCCCGGATGGCGGGGGTCGTCGCGGGCGTGTTCGCCTCGCGGGGCTGCTCGTCGCTGGTGTTCCGGGGCGACGACGGGCTCGACGAGCTGACGACGACCGGCACGTCCACGGTGTGGGTGGTCCGCGACGGCGCGGCGGTGGAGACGACGTTCGACCCGTCCGACCTCGGGATCGCGCCCGCCAAGCCGGAGGACCTGCGCGGCGCCGACGCCGCGTTCAACGGCCGGGTGGCGCGCGAGGTGTTCGCGGGGGCGCCCGGCGCCGTCCGCGACATGGTGCTGCTGAACGCCGCCGCGCTGATCACCGCGTTCGAGGGCGCGCCGGCCGCCGCCGACCTCACCGCGACGCTGGGCGCCGGCTACGAGCGGGCGGCGGCGGCGATCGACTCCGGCGCCGCGAGCGCCCTGCTGGACCGCTGGATCGAGGTCTCGCGGGGCCTGCGCGCCTGACCCCCTCCGCGCCCGCACACGGAGCCCGCACACGGAGCCCGCACACGGCGCCCTCACACGACGCCCTCACACCGGCGAGCGGGCGCCGGAGGAGAGCCGCTGCGCGATCCAGATCGGGATCACCGACAGCACGATCATGGCGGCGGCCAGCACGTTGACGACCGGCGCCTGGTTCGGCCGGAACAGGTTGCCGAAGATCCAGATCGGCAGCGTCTGCGCGCCGGGCCCGGCGGTGAACGTGGTCACGATGATCTCGTCGAAGGACAGCGCGAACGACAGCAGCCCCCCGGCGAGCATCGCCGAGCGCAGCGCCGGGAACGTCACGTACCGGAGCGTCTGGAAGGTGTCGGCGCCGAGGTCGGCGGACGCCTCCTCCAGGCTGGTCCCGGTGCGGCGCAGCCGGGCGAGGACGTTGTTGTAGATCGTGACGACGCAGAACGTGGCGTGCCCGGCGATCACGGTGAACAGACCGAGCCCGACGCCGAGCGGCTTCAGCACGACCTGGAAGGCGTTGCTGAGCGCGATGCCGGTGACGATGCCGGGCAGCGCGATCGGCAGCACGACGGCCAGCGACACGGCCTCGCGGCCGAAGAAGCGGTGCCGGGCCACCGCGAACGCGGCGGCCGTGCCGAGCACGAGCGCGATCGCCGTCGCGCCGAGCCCGGCCTTGACGCTGGTGAGCACGGCGCGCCGGGCGCCCGCGTCGTCCATCGCGTGCGCCCACCAGCGCCCGGTGAACGACGTCGGCGGCCACCCGAACGCCCGGTCGGCGTTGACGGAGTTGACCAGCACGACCAGCAGCGGGACGTAGATCACCGCCAGGCCGAGGACCAGCACGGCGCGCAGCGCGGCGCGGGCCGCGGGCGAGAGGGTCATCACAGCTCCCTGAGCGCGCCGGTGCGGCGGGCGGCGGCGAGGTAGGCCAGCATCACCACGACGGGGATCGTGGCGACGGCGGCGGCGAACGGCAGGTTGTTGGCGGCGCCGACGTTGTCGTAGACGACGTTGCCGAGCAGCTGCGTCCGGCCGCCGACGATCTTCACGGTGATGTAGTCGCCGAGCGAGAGCGAGAACGTGAAGACCGACCCGGCGACCAGCGAGGGGAAGACCATCGGCAGCACGACGGCGCGGAGCGTGCGCAGCGGCCGCGCGCCGAGGTCGCCGGAGGCGTCCAGCAGCGAGTCGGGCAGCCGCTCCAGGCCCGTGTAGACGGGCAGGATCATGTACGGCAGCCACAGGTAGGCGAGCACGAGGACGGTCGCGGTCAGGCCGTAGCCCGGCCCCGACAGCCCGAACGGGCCGAGCACCTCGTCGGCGAGGCCGCCGTGCGCCAGCATGACCCGCCACGCGTACGCCTTGACGAGGTAGGGCGCCCACAGCGGCGCGAGCACCGCGACGACCAGGTACGGCCGCCGGCGGGGCCTCACGACCTTGGCCATGGCGAACGCCATCGGCAGGCCGATCGCCATGTCGATCAACGTGACGGCGGCGGCGACGCCCACGCTGCGCAGCGCGATCGTCCGGTAGACGGGCTCGTCCCAGAGCGTCTGGAAGTTGGCGAGCGTGTACTGGTGGACCACCTCGCCGGTGAAGGTGTCGGTCGTCCAGAACGCGGTCAGGAAGATCGCGGCGAGGGCGCCGAGGTAGCCGGGCACCAGCCAGGCGAGCGGGGCGCTCAGCAGCAGCGTCAGGCGCAGCCGGGGGCGGCGGTGCAGGACGGCCGCCGCCCGGCGCCGGGGACCCGGCGCCGGGCGGGCGGCGGCGACGGCGGTCAGCCCTTGATCGTCGTCCACGCCTGGGTCCACTTGGAGTAGTCCACGCACTTGACGTCCTTGCGGCCGTCGAGGCACTGCGCGATCGGCGTCGTCCAGAAGCGCACCTTGGAGAAGTAGGTCTCGTCGGTGGCGTGGAAGGTGTCGCAGAACTTCCTGTCGGCGGTCAGCCCGCACGCCCTGGCGTTGGCGGGCGCCTCACCGAACCACTCGGCTACCTGGGCGTTCGCCTTCGGGGAGACGATCCAGTCCATCCACTTGTAGGCGCAGTTCGGGTTCTTGGCCTTGGCGCCGACCATCCAGGTGTCCGACCAGCCGGTCGAGCCCTCCTTCGGCAGCGCCACCTCCACCGGCGCCTTCTCGGCCTTGGCGAGGTTGGCGATGACCTGCCAGGTCGTCCCGAGCACCGAGTCGCCGCTCTTGAACGCCTGGACCTCCTTGGTGTAGTCCGACCAGTACTCGCCGATCAGGCCGCGCTGCGTCTTCAGCAGCGCGACGGCCGCGTCGAACTGCTTCTGGTCGAGCGCGTAGGGGTTCTTGATCCCGAGTTCGGGGCGCGAGGACATCAGGTACAGCGCCGCGTCCGCGATGTAGATCGGCGAGTCGTAGCCGGTGACCTTGCCCTTGTAGGGCGAGTTCGCGTCGAACACCGCGCCCCAGGACGTCGGCGCGGGCCTGACCTTGTCCGACCGCCACATCAGCAGGTTCGCGCCGCGCCCGTGCGGGATGCCGTAGGCGACGCCGTTCACCGAGTTCCACGGCTTGAGCTTCAGGCCGGGGAACACGTCGGCGTAGTTCGGCACCAGCGCGGTGTTGACGGGCGCGACCGTGCCGGAGGCGATGAGCCGCAGCGAGGCGTCGCCGGACGCGGACACGGCGTCGTACTCCCCCGTCCGCATCAGCGTGACCATCTCGTCGGACGTCCCGGCGATCTTGGTGTTGACCTTGCAGCCGGTCTGCTTCTCGAACGGGTGGACCCAGTCGACCTTCTTGTCGTTGGAGCCGTCCTCGGCGTACCCGGCCCAGGCGACCAGGTTGACCCGGCCCTCGCCCGCGCCGAGCGACTGCCGCGCCGCGATCTTCGGGACGGTGAACCCGCCCTGCCCGGCACCGGTCGCCTTGCCTGCCGAATCGCCGTCGCCGCAGGCGCCGGTCAGTCCGATCGCCAGCGCTGCCGTGGCGGCGAGCGCCACGCGCGTGGACCACATGGGGAACTCCTTATTTCGGGGGTGATGAAGGAGGTGTCGTGCGGTTCAGGAGGCGGGCGCCGCCTCGGCCGCGTCGCCCCGGCCGGCGTCCGCCACCCGGAACTCGTGCGCGGAGTGCCACCGGACCCGGACGCGGTCGCCCGGCCGGTGCGGCATGTCGTCCGAGGCCGCGAGGTTCTGCCGGAGCGCCACGACCCGCTCGCCCGATTCCAGGTCGACGTGGACCCGGGTGAGCGCGCCCGCGTAGACGAGGTCGGCGACCGTGCCGAGCGCGTGCCGGTCCCCCTGGCCCGGCCCGCGCTCCGTGCCGACCCCGTCGAGCCCGTCGACCTGGAGCTTCTCCGGACGGACGCGGACGTCCCCGACGCGGTTGGAGGTGCCGACGAAGCCCGCCACGAACGCGGTCGCCGGACGCTCGTACAGCTGCGCCGGGGTGCCGACCTGCTCGATCCGGCCGCGGTCCATCACCGCGACCCGGTCGCTGAGCGTCAGCGCCTCCTCCTGGTCGTGGGTGACGAACACGAACGTGATCCCGGCGCGGCGCTGGATGGCCTTCAACTCGGCCTGCATCTCCTCGCGCAGCCGGAGGTCGAGCGCGCCGAGCGGCTCGTCCAACAGCAGGACGCGGGGCTCGTTGACCAGCGCGCGGGCCAGCGCGACCCGCTGCCGCTGGCCGCCCGACAGCTCCGCCGGGCGCCGCGCCTCCATGCCCTCCAGCCGGACGCCGCGCAGCGCCTCCCGGGCCCGCGCGCGGCGCTCCGCGCGCGGCACCCGCCGCACCTTCAGCCCGTACTCGACGTTGCGGAGCACGTCCAGGTGCGGGAACAGCGCGTAGTCCTGGAAGACGGTGTTGACGTCGCGCTCGAACGGCGGGAGGGAGGTGACGTCACGCCCGGCCAGTTCGACCGTTCCAGCCGTGGGACGCTCGAACCCCGCGATCAGCCGGAGCACGGTCGTCTTGCCCGACCCCGACGGGCCGAGCATCGAGAAGAACTCGCCGTCCCCGATGTCGAGGTCGACGCCGGCGACCGCCTCGACCGCGCCGAAGCCCTTGCGGAGGTCGCGGATCCGCACCGCTGAAACCGACATGGGATGAAAACATATGGATTCATAAGTTTCAGTTCAAGTGATGATCCGGTATCACTGAGTCGACGCCGGCGGGAGGGGGCCCGATGGACAGCGCGCGTCCGGCCGTGTTCGCCCCGGTCGACAACACCGCGCGGGTGCACGCGGTGGTCCGCCGCCTCGGCGACGCGATCGCGCTCGGGCTGCTCGCCGACGGGGAGCAGCTGCCCAGCGAGACCGACCTCGCCGGGTATCTCGGCGTGTCGACGGTCACCCTACGCGAGGCGCTGATGGCCTTGCGTCAGCAGGGCCTCATCGAGACCCGGCGGGGACGCGGCGGCGGGAGCTTCGTCCGCACCCCGGCCCGCCCGTTCGACCTGGACGGGCGGCTGCGCCCGCTCGCCGCCGAGGAGCTGCGCGACCTCGGCGACCACTACGCGGCGATCGCGGGCGCCGCCGCGCGGCTGGCGGCGCTGCGCTCGCTGCCCGGCGACGTCGACCGGCTGCGGCGCTCGCTCGCCGAGATGGCCGAGGCCGACCCGGGCCCTCACCTGTGCCGCCTGGACGGGCGGTTCCACCTGGAGGTGGCCGCCGCGTCGCAGTCCGTCCGGCTCACCCGGGAGGAGATCCGGCTCCAGGCCGACATCGGGCCGCTGATCCTCGCCGCGCACGGGCGTCCCGAGGCCGGCGACCGGGTCCGCGCCGAGCACGCGGCGCTCGTCGAGGCGATCGCCCGGGGCGAGGAGGGGCGGGCCCGCGATGTCGCTGAAAGTCACGTCGCGAATGCGGTAGAACATCTGATTGAACGACGGCTCGCCCTCTGACCCCGAGGTGATCCATGCGCTCCGAGCTCCCGGTGGCCCGCCCGGCCGCCGGTGCGGCCGCCGGTGCCGCCGTCGGCGCCGCCGCCGCGCGCGTCCACGCGACCCTCGACGCGGTGTTCGCGACCGTGGCGGAGGTGCGCGACGCCTCGTCCCGGCGGCTCGCCGAGGTCGCCGCCGCCGGGCGCGCGCCCGTCCGCGCCGACCTCGCCCCGCTGCGCCCGCTGCTGCTCCCCCGCCTCGGCCCGCTGGTCTGCGGGCTGGGCTTCATCGCCGCCCCCGGCCTGCTCGCCGACGCCGCCTGGTACCTGGAGTGGTGGCAGACCGGGCCGGCGGGCGCGCCGTCCCAGCTCCTGCCCGACCTCGACCCCGAGAGCAGCGCCCTGTACGACTACACCGCCTGGGATTGGTTCACCGGCCCGCGCGGCGGCGCCGAGCGGACCGTCTGCGGCCCCTACGTCGACTACCTGTGCAGCGACGAGTACGTCCTCACGCTGTCGGCGCCGGTCCACGTCGAGGGGGTGTTCGCCGGGGTCGCCGCCGCCGACGTGTTCGCCCGCACCTTCGAGAACGAGATCGTCCCGGCGCTCCGCGAGATCCCCGCGCCCGCGTTCGTCGTCAACGCGCCGGGCCGCGTGATGGCCTCCAACACGGCGGCCTGGCCGCCCGGCGCCGTCTACCGGGGCGGGCGGGGCTTCGACGCCCGCCCCTGCGGAAGCACAGTGTCGCTGCTGGTGGGCGCCCGCTAGATCGTTGATGGGGGTTTGCTGAACCGGTCGCAGGCATGGTGAAGGGCGCCCATGATCAGTGTGTGAAGACAAACCTGGACGCCCTTCTGACCGCACTCTATGTCCATCTGGACGACCACGTC
>NZ_WOFH01000017.1:0-84822 GCF_009733595.1 Actinomadura litoris
CCTGTACAAGCGGCGCAACGTGGTCGAACGCTGCATCGGCCGCCTCAAGCAATGGCGCGGCATCGCCACCCGCTACGACAAACTCGCCCGCAACTACCGCGCAGCGATCGTCCTGGTCACAGCCCTGTTCTGGATCAACACATGATCCACCGGACAGAACCTAGGCAGCCCGCGAGCCTTAGCACGCGCCCGCCCCGCGACTAGAGGAAATCCCTCCCGAGCCGGGGCGCGAACGCTGGCAGACATTGCCCGTGCCCCGCGTCCCGGCATTGCGGATCATGAGCCTCTCCCCACGCGAGAGGTGATCCCATGCGGCCCTTCGCTGCCTCCGCCGCCGCGCTCGCGCTCAGCGCGGCCCTGGTCTCACCCGCCCACGCGGCCCCGGGAGGGGCCGCGAAGGAGCAGATCGTCCGGGTGGACGTCCCGGACGCGCCCTCGGCCCGGCGCCTCGCCGGGCTCGGCCTCGACCTCGCCGAGGCGTCCGGCCCCGGGTGGGCGGACGTCGTCCTGCGCTCCCCGTCCGACGCGGCGGCGCTGCGCGGGGCGGGGTACACCTGGCGCGTCCGCGTCGCCGACCTCGGCGCCGACCGCGAACGCGACCGCGCCTACGCCGCGCGGACCGCCCGGTCGCCGCTGCCCAGCGGCCGCACGTCCTACCGGACGCTGCGCGACTACGAGTCGGAGATGGCGGCGCTCGCCCGCCGCCATCCCTCGCGGGTCCGCGGGTTCACGCTGCCGGAGCGGACCCTGGAAGGGCGCCGGGTCCGCGGCATAGAGATCGGCCACCACGTGTCCGCCCGCGACGGGCGCCCGGTGTTCCTCATGGTCGGGCTGCACCACGCGCGCGAGTGGCCGTCCGGCGAGATGGCGATGGAGTTCGGCTACGACCTGCTGCGCCGCGACGGCCGGGACCGCGAGATCACCCGGCTGCTCGACACGACCCGCGTCGTGCTCGTCCCGGTGGTGAACCCGGACGGCTTCAACCTCTCGCGCGGCGGCGGCGCGCTGGAGTACAAGCGGAAGAACTGCCGCGTCGTGGACGGGAAGGACGCCCCGCCGCCGCTGTGCGCCAAGCCGGCGAACGAGGAACTCGGCGTGGACGTGAACCGCAACTACGGTTTCGGCTGGGGCGGCACCGGGTCGAGCGCGGACCGCACCGCCGGCGACTACCACGGCGCGGGCCCCTTCTCCGAGCCCGAGTCCCGCAACATCCGCGACCTGGTGTCCTCCCGGCAGGTCACGACGCTGATCACCAACCACACCTACGGCGGGACGATCCTGCGCCCCTACTTCTCCAAGGCCGAGGGCGTCGCCCCGGACGAGCGCGCCTACAAGGCGCTCAGCGACGCGATGTCCGCGCAGAACGGCTACACGGGGATGCGGTCGGGCGACGACTACGAGACGACGGGCGAGACCAACGACTGGTCCTACTACGCCACCCGCGGCCTCGGCTACACGATCGAGTTCGGCCGCAAGTCGTTCCACCCGGCGTTCGAGACCCTCGTCGACGAGTACCACGGGACCGGCCCGACGGCGGGCAAGGGCGCGCGCGGCGCGTTCCTCGTCGCGCTCCGCAACGCCGCCGACCGCGGCGCGCACTCGGTGCTGCGCGGCCGCGCGCCCGGCGGCGCCACGCTGAGCATCACCAAGGGCTTCACGCTGTGGACGTCGCCGGTCGGCGCCCGGAAGCCCCGGCCGGTGCCGACGCGCCTGACGTCCTCGATGCGGGTGCCCGCGAACGGCCGCTTCGTGTGGGACGTGAACCCGTCGGTGCGCCCGGAGCCGCCCTTCACCCCGGCCGGGCAGAAGCCCGTCACCGGCCTGCTCCAGGAGAAGTGGACGCTCACCTGCACCGCGCGCGGCCACTCCTCGACGGTCAGGGTGCTGGTCGACCGGGGGCGGCAGGCGTACCTCGACCTCGGCCGCTGCCGCTGACACCGCTCCCGCCGCCGCTGAACAGCGCGTCGAGGTGGTAGCGCAGGACGTCCATCGCCGACTCCGAGGTGCGCCGCCCCACCAGCACGCTCGTCCCCAGCCCGTGGACGAGGGCGAGCAGCCGCGCGGCCTCGGTCGCGGTGTCGGCCGACGCCGCGACCGAGCCGCCCGCGACCGCGGCGTCCAGGGCCTGCGCGAGCTGCCGCTCCAGCCGGTCGGGGCCGTCCACGAACGGCTGGTCGGCGAGCGAGGGGTCGGTCATCGACAGCACGGCGTAGGACGTCCACACCTGGTGGAACGCGCGGCTGTCCGGGTCGGTCGGCAGCGCCTCGGCCAGCAGCGCCTCGACGAACGCGCGCGGTGCGGGCGCGGGCAGCGCGGCCAGCCGCGCCGCCCACCGCTCGCGGCTCAGCCGCTCCAGCCGCTCCAGCGCCGCGTTCATGAGCTGCGCCTTGCTCTCGAAGTAGTACTGGACGAGCCGCAGCGAGACCCCCGCCTCGGCCGCCACCGACCGCATGGTGACGGCGTGCAGCCCGTCCCGTCCGGCCACCCGGACCAGCCCGTCGGTGATCTGCGCGCGGCGCGCGTCGTGATCCGCGGTTCTCGGCACCCCCCGATCCTCTCGCACGGCCCCGCCGGTCGTAACATAATAATACATCCGTATCATAATGGACCGACCATGACCCGGCGGTGCTCGTCCACACGTGCGCGGCGCAGTTCATGGTCGTCCTGGACGTGTCGGTGGTGAACGTCGCGCCGCCCTCCCTCCAGGCCGACCTCGGCTTCAGCACGGTGGACCTGCGATGGGCCGTCAACGCCGCCACGGCCGTCCCGCCGCCCGGACGCGCACCGGGCACGCCCGCCCCGGACGCGGCGGCATAATGGGCCGCGTGACCACGACGCGCGGTAACCCCGGCGGGCCCCGCCCGCGCCGCACCGCTCCCGCCCGCCGCCACGGGGGCGACGCCCCCGCCCCGGTCTCCCAGCGGCGCGAGCACCTGGTCAGGCTGGCGGCCGACCTGTTCGCGGAGAAGGGCTTCCAGGCCACGACGGTGCGCAACATCGCCCAGGAAGCGGGCATCCTGTCGGGGAGCCTCTACCACCACTTCGACTCCAAGGAGTCGATCGTCGACGAGATCCTCACCGGCTACCTCGACGAGGTCATGCCCGCCTACCGCAAGGTGGTCGCCGAGCGCGGGAACCCGCGCGCCACGGTCGAGGGGCTCGTCCGCGCCGCGTTCGCCTCCCTCGCGCCGCACCGCGCCGCCGTCACCGTGCTGCAGAACGACTGGAGCTACCTCCAGGGCATGGACCGGTTCGCCTACCTGGCCGACGCCGAGCGCGAGGCGGAGCGGATGTGGGTCGGGGCCATCAAGGCGGGCCAGGCCGAGGGGCTGTTCCGCACCGACATCGACCCGGGGCTGACCTACCGGATGATCCGCGACACGATCCGGCTCGCCGTCCGCTGGGCGGGGCCCGGCGGACGGCTCGACACCGGCGCGCTCGCCGACCACTACGTCAAGGTCATGTTCGACGGCGTCAACGCCCACTGACCGGCTCGACGTGCACCGCGTCCCCGTGCCCGGCACCGGAGGGAAGCAGCCGCGCCAGCGCGCGGGGCATCCACCAGTTCGCCTCACCGAACAGCTCCATCAGCGACGGGACGAGCACGAGCCGCACGATCGTCGCGTCCACGACGATCGCGACGCCGAGGCCGAGGCCGATCTGCTTGACCGCGACGTCCGCGCCGAGCAGCACCGACAGGAACACCATCACCATGATCGCGGCCGCCGCGGTGATCACGCGGGCGGTGTGGGTGAGGCCCTGCGCGACGGCCTCCCGGGTCTCCACGCCCGTCCGGTGGACCTCGCGGATGCGCGAGACGAGGAACACCTCGTAGTCCATCGAGAGCCCGAACAGGATCGGGAACATCATCAGCGGCACCCACGTGGTCACCGGCATGTCCGTGGGGAACCCGAGCGCGCGGCCCGCCCAGCCCCACTGGACGACGGCCGTCAGCACCCCGTAGGCCGCCGCGATCGACAGCAGGTTCATCAGCGCGGCCTGGACCGCCACCGTGACCGACCGGACGAGCGCGACCAGCAGCAGCAGCGACAGCCCCACCACGACCGCGATCAGCCACGGCAGCCGCTCGCTCACGCTGTCGGCGAAGTCGATGGACGCGGCGTTCGGCCCGCCCACGTAGGCGCGGACGCCCGTCCCGGCGGTGGCGGCGGGGATGACCCTGTCGCGCAGCTCATGGACGAGGCGCGGCGTCCGCTCGTCCTGCGAGCCCGTCGTGGGGAACGCCATGACCACCGAGACCGCGCCGTCCCGGCTGGCGCGCGGCGGCTGGACGGCGGCGACGCCCGGGGTCGCGCGGACGGCGGCGGCGACGGGCGCCGCGTCCCCGCCCCGCGTGACGATCACCAGCGGCGCGGCGGTGCCCGCCCCGAAGCCCTCACTGAGGATCTCGGCGGAGGCGTAGCCGCTGGTGTCGTGCGGCTGGGTGCTGGAGTCGGGCAGGCTGAGCCGCATCGACAGCGCGGGCGCGGCGAGCACCAGCAGCACCGCCGCCGCGCACAGCCCGGCGGCGACCGGATGCCGCTGGACGGTCCGCGCCCAGCGCTCGGCGAGCGGGCGGCGCGCCCGGCCGAGGCCCGGCACCCGGAACCGGTCGATCGCGCGGCCGGTGAAGCCGAGCAGCGCGGGCAGCAGCGTCACCGCGCCGAGCATCGTCATCAGCACCGCGAGCCCCGCCGCGACCGCGACGCCGTTGAACAGCTTCTGCTGCATGACGAACAGGCCCATCATCGCGATCACGACCGTGGTCCCGGCGAACAGGACGGCGCGTCCGGCGGTGGTGATCGCGGTGACCGTCGCCTCCTCCGGGTCGCTGCCGCCGTGCAACTCCTCGCGGTAGCGGGTGACGATGAACAGCGCGTAGTCGATGCCGACGCCGAGCCCGATGAGCGCGGCGACGATCGGGCTGAACGACGGGGCCGGCAGCAGGTGCCCGAGCAGCGCGATCAGGCCGAGGCCGGAGCCGATGCCGAGCAGCGCCGTCACGATCGGCAGCCCCATCGCCAGCACCGACCCGAACGCGACGAGCAGGATGACCACGGCGGCGAGCACGCCGATGCCCTCGGCGGGGCCGCCGCCCGGCGTCTCCGCCGCGTCCACGGCCGACCCGCCGAGCTCCAGCCGGACGGGCCCGTCGCTGGAGCGCACGTCGTCCAGCAGCTCGGTGACGGCGCCGGTGGGCATGTCCTCGGAGGTGACGTCGAGGTTGGCGGTGGCGAACGCCGTCCGGCCGTCCCGGGAGATCTGGCCCGGCTGGCCGTAGGGCGAGGCCACCGACGTCACGTGCGGGGTCCTGCCCATCCGGTCGAGGGCCTGCCGCACCTTCGCCTGGACGTCCGGTGCGCGCACGCCGGCGTCCGCGCGGACGGCGAGCGTGATGCTGTCGCCGCTGCGCTCGGGGAAGTGGTCGTCCAGCAGCCGCTCGGCCTTCGCCGAGCCGGAGTCGCCGCCGGAGAAGTCGTTCAGCGGCTCGGCGGCGAAGCCGAATCCGGTGACGAGCACGACGATCGTGCCCAGCACCCAGGCGGCCACGGTCAGACGCCGCCTCCGGTAGCAGAGCCGGGCGAGTCTGGCCAGTCTCATGGGGAACCACCTTCGCGGACATGCCGCTCACAGGGAGAATTGCCTACCCGTCGAGCCTGGCGCCCGGGGCGCCGCGGGACATCCGGCGCACGGCGTCACCCGATCTTCGGCGTACTTCGGTTGGAGTACGTCCGGCGCGGTATCCCACGGCATGGGCCCCCTAACCCCCATAGTGTGCTTAGTCACAATTTGACGAGTAGGGGTGACGCTTTGGCCCTTGGGGACGCTGTTACCGGAGACATCTACGGGGGGAGGCGACATGTCGGCTCAACGGGGCGCCGCCGGTCGTGAGGAACCCACGCCGGCGGCGCTGCGCGCCGCCACGGCGCGGGGATTGCAGGAGCAGTTCCCGGGGGTGCGGGTCTGGTACGGCGAGGCCACCGGATCGTGGTGGGCCCTGGTCCCACGGCGGGACGGTCCGCGGCTGCTGGAGGCGGCCTCGGCCCAGGAGCTGCGAGAAGAGATCATGAGCGCGCGGAACCGGGGGTGACCAGCCCGCACTCGTAGGCCAGCACGACCAGCCGGACCCGGTCGCGCGCGCCGAGCTTGCCCATGGTCCGGCTGACGTGGGTCTTCGCGGTGAGGGGGCTGACCGCGAGCGCGTCGGCGATCTCCTCGTTGGACAGCCCGCGCCCGACCAGCCGGAGCACCTCGCGCTCCCGGCCGGTGAGCACGTCCAGCAGCGCGGCCGCGGCGGGCGCGACCCCGAGCCCGGCCCCGCCGCCGGGCGGGCCCGGATCCGGCGCCCGCGCCACGAACCCCTCGATGACCGCCCGCGTCACCGCCGGCGCCAGCAGCGACTCCCCCGCCGCGACCACCCGCACGGCGCGCAGCAGGTCGGCGGGCTCGATGTCCTTCACCAGGAACCCGGCGGCGCCCGCGCGCAGCGCCCGGTAGAGGTTCTCGTCCTCGGCCCAGGTGGTCAGCACCACGACCCGGACCTCGGCGAGCGCCGGGTCGGCGGTGATCCGGCGGATCGCGGTGAGCCCGTCCACGCCGGGCATGCTCAGATCCATCAGCACGACGTCCGGGCGCAGCTCGCGGGCCAGCGCGATCGCCGCGCCGCCGTGCTCGGCCTCCCCCACCACCTCGATGCCCTCGGCCGACCGCAGCAGCATCCGGAAGCCCGCCCGCACCAGCGACTGGTCGTCGGCGAGCACGACGCGGATCACGGCACGCCGCCCGCCACGTCCGCGAGCGGCGCCCGCGCGGCGGGCAGCGACGCGGCCACCCGGAAGCCGCCGGACGCGCCGGCCCCGGCGGCGAACGTTCCACCGAGGGCCTGGACGCGCTCGCGCATGCCGTTCACGCCGTGCCCTCCCCCGGCCCCCGCGGCCGGGCCGCCGCCGTCGTCGACGATCTCCAGATCGAGCCCGGCGTCGTCGTAGGCCATGCGCACGCGGACGCGCACGTTCGTCCCCGCATGCCGCAGGACGTTGGTGAGCGACTCCTGGAGGATCCGGTAGGCGGCGTGGTCGGCGCGCTGGTCGAGGTCCCGCACCGTGCCCGTGACCGCCAACTCGACCGGGACGCCCGACGCGCGGACCGCCTCCAGCAGCGCCGGGAGCCGGTCGAGCCCGTGGGTGTCCGCGTCCGCGCCGGACCGCAGCGCGCCGAGCGTCGCGCGCATCTCCCGGAGCGCCTGCTTGCTCGTCTCCCGGATCGCGGCGAGCGCCGGACGGGCCCCCTCGTCCTCCTCGCCGAGGACGTGCAGCGCGCTGCCCGCCTGCACGGTGATCGTGGCCATGCTGTGCGCGACCGTGTCGTGCAGCTCGCGGGCGATGCGGACGCGGTCCTCGGCGACCCGCCGGGCGGCCTCCGCCTCGCGCTCCTCGGCGGCGAGCCGCAGCCGCTCCCGCGTCTCCGCGGCCAGGGCGCGGCGGCTGCGCAGCACCTCCGCCAGCAGCATCACGGTCACCGCCAGCGCCGTGTGCGTGAGGAAGTTGGCGAGCGCCTCCAGCGGCTTGCCGTGCTTCAGCGAGACGATGACGAAGCCGACGGTGAAGTACCCGGCGCATACGCCGACCGCCCAGCGGGGCCGCCCCGCGTACACCGTCGAGAAGAACGGGACGGCCAGCAGCGCCGTCGGCGGAATCCCCGGATAGCCCAGCGAGTAGTACACGAACAGGCCCGCGCTGCTCAGCAGCAGCGTCGCGACCGGCTTCCGCCGGTGCAGGACGAGCGGCAGCGTCATCAGGGCGCAGACCAGGTAGGCGCCGGCGTCGACCGGCCGCGCGTGCTGCTCGTCCGACTCGTGGATCATGATGGTGGTGACCGCCCCGACGGCCAGCGCGACGCCCGCGTCCAGCAGGGGCCCGCGCCAGGTCACCGGGCGGAGGATCTTCACGCGTCAACCGTACGACGATCCCACCCGGTATGGCGCCCGCTCAGGGACGAGTCAGGGCCCCCTCAGGGACACACCAGGGTCCGCGGAGAGTACGCCGCACAAGGACCTCGACCGTCACGCGAGTGCGTGGCTGACCGAGGGGGCGCGTGGGCGGCGACTTCATAGGTCCGGTCCGCCGGGGGCGGGGCGCGATCCGCCCCCGGTGGACGTCCGGTGAAACTAACCCGAAACAGGTTCGGGTTCAAGCGCTTGTTCGGTTTCGGCCCGCACTACAGCTCGTACTGGATCGCGGCGCGCGCCGCGGCGATCGGCGTGACATACCTGTCGACCACCTCCCGGTGCGCCGGATGGTCGCGGTAGGCGAGGTAGGCGTCCCGGTCGGCGAAGTCCGCGACGAGCACGAAGTCGTAGGAGGAGGGGTTGATGCCCGCGTCCGCCCCGACGCTGTACTCCCGGATCTGCGGGATGATCCCCGGCAGCTCACCGAGCCGGGCCGCGACCTCCTCCTGCTGCCCGGTCGTCGTCCCCTCGGCCCAGATGAACATCGCCACATGGCGCAATCCGCTCATGGCGGCACGCTACCGCCGTCCGCCCGGCGGCGTCCGGCTCACACCTCGCCGATCTCCGCCGCCGCCGTCGCGCCGAGCTCCCAGCACGCCTCCAGGTCGGCCTTGCCCGGCTCGCCGGTGACGACCACCGGCGGCAGGACGGCCCGCCACCGCAGCCCGGTCGTGATCGACTCCAGGGCCCGCAGCGCGCCCGACGCGTCGCTGTTCCCGTGCAGGAACGCCCCGAACGGGCGCCGGATTGTCTCCTCCAGGCAGGGGTAATACATCAGATCGAAGAAGTGCTTGAGCGCCCCGGAGAGGTACCCGAGGTTGACGGGCGAGCCGAGGAGGTAGCCGTCCGCCTCCAGGACATCGACGGGAGAGGCCGCCAGCGCCGGGCGGGTCACCACCTCAACGCCGCCGACCTCGTCGGTGGACGCGCCCGAGCGCACCGCCTCGAACATCGCCTGCACCGACGGCGACGGCGTGTGGTGGACGATCAGCAGCCTCCTCATCCCACGAGCCTAGCCACGCCGCGGGAATGGGTACCCCGAGGCCGTGGTTGTCGGCTCAGCGGAGGTGCCCACATGCCAGATCCCGCGGACCGGCCGGTGCTGCCGCTCGCGGCGGCGACCGCCGCGGTCGCGGCGCTGGTCGCGGTCCCGGCGACCGGCGCCCCGCGCTGGCTCGACCGGCTGTCGCTGCTGGCCACCGGCCGTCCGCTCGCCGCGGCGCACGCCGTCCTCCTGGCCCTGGTGTTCGCCCTGGTGGCGCGCGGCGTGCTGCTGCGGCGCCGCGCCGCCTGGTACGGGCTGCTGGCGCTGGTGTCCGCGGGCCTGCTCGCCGTCCTCGCCGGCGAGGACGCGCCCTGGCGGCTGCCGCCGCTGGTCGCCGCCCTCGCCGCGCTGTGGACGCTCCGCGACCGGTTCACGGTCCGCCCGCACCCCAAGCGCGTCCGCGCGGCCGTCCGGGCCGGCGCCTCACTGACCCTCGCCGCGACCGTGCTGCTCGGCGGCGCCTCGTGGCTGCCAGGCGTCCTCGGCATGGCGGGGCTGCTCGTCCTGGTCGGCATGCTCCTCGCGCCCGCCCCCGCGCCGCCGCCCGGCGACGACGCCGAACGCGCCCTCGTCGCCCGCCTGGTCGCGCGCTCCGGCTCCGACACGCTCGCGCCGTTCGCGCTGCGCCGCGACAAGACCTATGTGTTCAGCCCGGACGGCCGCGCCGCCATCGGCTACCGCGTCATGTTCGGCATGGCGGTGGCGGGCGGCGACCCGGTCGGCGACCCGGGCTCGCGGGAGGCCGCCGTCCGCGCGTTCCTCGCCCTGTGCCGCCGGACGGGCTGGCGCCCCGCCGTCCTCGGCGCCGGGACCGCGCTGCTGCCCGCCTGGGCTCCCCTGCGCTCCTTCGGATACGGGGACGAGGTCGTCGTGCACCCGTCCGGGTTCACGCTGGCGGGACGTCCGATGCGCAACGTCCGGCAGGCGGTCGCCCGCACCGCCAACGCGGGCGTCACGTCCGAGATCGTCGCCGAACGCGACCTGTCCCCCGACCTGCGCGCCGCGCTGCTGGACGTCGCGTCCCGCTCCCTGGGCGGCGCGGCCGAGCGCGGCTTCTCCATGAACCTGGACGAACTGCTCACCGGCCACCACCCCGGCGCGCTCGTCGCCGTCGCCTACGGCCCCGACGGCCCGCCGATCGCCTTCCAGCGGTACGTGACCTCCGGCCGGGCCGTCAGCCTGGACGCGATGCGCCGCGCCCCCGGAGCCCCGAACGGCGTCAACGAACTGCTGATCGTCGAGATGATCGGGTACGCGTCCGAGCACGGCCACGACCCGGTGTCGCTGAACTTCGCCGCCTTCCGCGCCCTGCTCGACTCGCGGGACCGCAGCGTCCCGCAGAAACTCGGTTACCAGGCGCTCCACCTCCTGGACCCGCTGATCGCGGTGGAGTCGCTCTACCTGTTCGACAAGAAGTTCAGACCCGCCTACGAGCCGCGCAGCATCGTCTTCCGCTCCTGGTTCGACATAGGACGCCTGGCCGCGGCACTGCTCACCCTGGAGTTCGCCCCGCCCCGCAGAACCGGCGCACCGCTCATCGCCGGTAACGTGCCGGTTCATGGAGGTACGCGACCTGCACCCATGGCCCACCAGCGCCGCCGAGGCGAAGGCGATCCAGGACGGCCTACGCCCCCTCCTCGACCTCGGCACACCGGGCCCCGCTGAACCCCGCACGGTCGCCGGGCTGGACGTCTCCTACGCGGGCGACGGCACCGGCGCGCCCCTGGCCGCCGCCGTGGTCGTCCTGGACACGACCACACTGGCCGTCCTGGAGGAGTCCGTCGCGGTGGGCAGGGCCGCCTTCCCCTACGTCCCCGGGCTGCTCGCCTTCCGGGAACTCCCCACCCTGATGGACGCGCTGCGCGCCCTCAAGACGACCCCCGACCTGCTCGTCTGCGACGGCTACGGCCTCGCCCACCCCCGCCGCTTCGGCCTGGCCTGCCACCTCGGCGTCCTCACCGGCCTCCCGACGATAGGCGTCGCCAAAACGAGCTTCGTCGGCACCTTCACCCCACCCGCCCCGCAGCGCGGCGCATCGAGCCCCCTCGTGAACGACGACGAAGAGGTGGGCCGCGCCCTCCGAACCCAGGACAACGTCAAGCCCGTGTTCGTCTCCGTCGGACACCGCATGAGCCTCGACAACGCGTGCCGCACCGTCCTGAGGATCGCGCGCCACCGCCTGCCCGAGACGACCCGCCGCGCCGACCGCCTCTCCCGCGACGCGCTCTCTGGCGCATGACCATCGCGTCCTGCCAGGATGGAGGCCGGCAGCAAGACCCGCTAAGGACCGCTGGACGGTGCCCATGGACACCCGGCCCATGCGGGCCGACGCCCGCCGCAACTACGACCGCCTGGTCGCCACCGCCCGCGTGGCCTTCATGGAACACGGCACCGGCGCGTCCCTCGACGACATCGCCAAACGCGCCGGCGTCGGCTCCGGTACCCTCTACCGCCACTTCCCCACCCGCGACGACCTCCTCCACGCCGTCCTGCGCGACCGCGTCGACTCCCTCCTGACCCGCGCCGCGGACCTCCTCACCGCCCCCACCCCTGAACCAGCACTGGCCACATGGCTGCGCTTCTACCTCGCGGGCGCCGCGACGCCCCGCGGCACGTCCACCGTGATCATCGACGCCCTCTCCCCCCGCTGGACCGGCACCGCCCTCGGCTCCTGCGCGGACGCGATCTGCGAAGCCCTGGGCCACCTCCTGGACCGCGCCCAACACGCGCGTGCCATCCGCCCCGACATCGACCCCCGCGACCTCCTCCGCCTCACCAACGCCATCGGCGTCGCCGCCGAACGAACCCCCGACCCGGGCGAATACGCCGACCGCATGCTGGCCCTCCTCTTCGAAGGCCTCCGCGCCCGATAAGCCGCTGGCCCGCACGGCCCCCGAGCGGGGTCAACGGGGCCGTGCGGGCCAGAAACCTGTCTCATACAGGAACCTCAGTCGACGTTCACTCTGCTCTCCGCCTGAACACCTCCGCCGTCTTCGGATGTGACACCCAGAACGCTAATCCGCCCACCCCACCCCACCCACCCCCTTAACCCTCACTTAGGGAACCGCTGAGCAACGCTTATGTCACTCTCTGTTCGGGCAGGTCAGGTCGCCTTCGTGCTTGCCGCGTATGCTCGGCGGCTGCGGTATCTGAGAAGGGGTTCTGTGAGCGAGAGCGTCACCAATGGCCAGGTCTGGGATCCGTTCGGGACGCTTCGGCGGGTCTTGTGGATCGGCGGCGGGCAGTGGGCCGGGAAGTCCACCGTGGCGCGGATGCTGGCCGGACGATACGGGTTGACCGCCTACCACTACGACTACCACGACCCCCGCGGTCACAACGATCGCCGGATCGCCCGTCGGGTCAGGCTCGGACATTCGACCGATGATCCGGACGGCGAGACCACCTGGGTCAACACCACACCGCAGGACATGGCCGCCGAAACTCTCGCCGGTTTCCCGGTCCGCTTCGAATGGGCCTTGGACGACTTGCGGGCCCTCTTTTCCGGTCGCCCCGTAATCGCCGAGGGCTGGGGGTTGCGCCCTGAGTTGGTCGCCCCGATCGTCGACTCGCCCCGGCAGATGGTCGTCATGGTTCCCACCGAGGCTTTCCGCGATCGACAATCGCGTGAACTCGCCCGGGCCGGCAGCGTCGGGCATGACCTCAGCGATCCCGCTCGGGCCCAACGCAACCGGCTCGAACGGGACCGCCTCGTCGCCGAGGACGCCGTGCGTTCCGCTCAGCGGCTCGGCATCCGTGTGATCGAAGTCGACGGAAGCCGCGACGCCGACGCCATCGCCGCCATCGTCGCCGATCACTTTGCTCTGCCAGCCTCAGAAGCTCGCACACTCTGAGAATGCATTCTCTTTTTCCTGGCTAGCTGGGCTGGGGGCGGTCGGGGTGTGAGCTCTGGCGAGGCGGTGGTGTGAGCGTTGTTGTCTGCTTTTGATAGGCCGTCTCGCTGAGGGCAACGGCGCTCGGTCTGCCGGGAAGGACTCTGATCCGCACCTTTCGTTCGAGCGAGTTGTGGCGTAGCTGAGTTCCGTGACGCGGCCAACGTTCCGGGACGGGAGCCTGCGGCACATCCGCTGTTCGGGAAAGGAGGTCGGGCGAGTTCCTCTCCCGCGCCCAGATCGTGACGGCAACGCGGTTGCGGGCGCCTGGTTCGCGGCGTGCGTCTTGACCGTGCTGGGCGAGATGAACAGCTCGGTGCCGATCTCCGCGTTCGCAATGTCGGTCTCGCGACGGAGAGGTCGCAGTGTGTTGGGCGGGTTGACCAGCGCCTCGCCCTTGACTGCCTCGATGGGCCGGGTCTGAGCGTTTCAGGATGGATCCGTCGGCGCCCGCCTGCGGCGCACGGTGCGCGCAGGTTGCGACCACGACGACCCGGCGTCGAGCACGGTGGTCGGTTCCAGGCCGTTCATCCTGGGCATCCGGACGTCGGGCCGAGGGCGGTGGGGGTCGTCCGCCGTCATCTCCGGTTCGTGTGAGAAGCGTGCCAGCGCCCTCACGACGACGCGGTGGGCGGCGAGGCTGGGCTTGGCGTTCAGGGTGGCCCGCGCGTCACCGGGCGGGGCGAAGCCCGGTTGTTCAGGCCGGTGGCGTTCTCTCGCGGCAGCCGGTTCATGGCGGTCCGGGGCGGGAGCGCTGGGCGTCTCCTCGTGCGGGGTGGGGCGCGCTGATTGCGGGTGCTGTTCGTCTGGTCCCGCTGGGGTTGAGCGAGTGCTGATGGGGGCCGCTGCCCCCGAGTCTGGTGTGCGAACGGCCGGGTGGCGGGGCTTGGGCGCGCCAAGAAGAGTCTTCGTTACTCAGTGAATATGATTCATTACGCTCGGTAAGAAACCGGGCTGTAGGTCGGACAACATGGAGGGACAGATGGACGTTGGACGAAGGCTCGGCACGGGGCTGCTGGCGGCCGCGCTGGCGGGGACGGCCCTGACCGTCGGGACGACGGGCGCCGGGGCGACGCAGCCGCCGCCGCACCCGAGGGGCGACGCCCAGCCTCAAGCCCAGCCTCAAGCCCAGGCCCAGGCTCAGCCGCAGGCCGAGCCGCAGCCGGAGGGCGAGGAGGAGGAAGGGCAAGGCCCCGGTGCCATCGAGGTCGGCCCGGAGGGCGACCAGGAGGCGATGGGGCGCCTGCTGGAGCGGGACGAGCAGCGCGTCCGGCTGTGCCGGGGGACGGTGGCCGTCGCCCACCTCAACGTGCGGACCGGCCCGGGGCTCAGGTTCCACAAGGTCGGCTCCCTCGCGCACGGCACGCGGGTCACCACGGACTGGGACACCATCCAGCGCCGGGACGGCTACCTGTGGGTGAGGCTCTACCACAGCACCCACTGGATCGCCGACTACAAGACCGGTGACGGCAACGGCAAGTGGTACGTGCGCTACTCGCACTGCTGACGGCCGGGGCGCGGCCGGTGACCCGAGCGCGGGGCACCGGCCGCGCCGCCGTTAGGGTCCCGGTATGGAACAGGTGCCGTTCACCGGCGGTGAGAAGGAAAGTCTGCGGGTCGCGCTCGACCGGCATCGGGACGCGGTGCTGTGGAAGCTGCGGGGGCTGGACGAGGAGTCGGCCCGGCGGCCGATGACCCCGTCGGGGACGAGCGTGCTGGGGCTGACGAAGCACCTGGCGGCGGTCGAGTACAGCTGGTTCTGCGAGACGTTCGGGCGCGAGACCGAGCCGCTGCCGCTCGACGACGACGATCCGGACGCCGACCTCAGGGTCGAGCCGGACGAGACCATCGCGGGGATCGTCGCGTTCTACGGGCGGGCGCGCGCCGCGTCCGACCGGGTGATCGAGGAGCTGGACCTGGAGGACACCGGGACGGCCTGGCACGGCGCGACCGTGTCGCTGCGGTGGGTCCTCATCCATTTGGTCGAGGAGACCGCGCGGCACGCCGGGCACGTGGACATCCTGCGCGAGCTCATCGACGGGACGGTCGGCGACCACGACCGGGCGCCGGCCTAGGACGCGCGGGAGTGGCGGCGCCGGACGAGCCGCCGCGACCGCCGGGCGGGGGGCAGCCACCTGGTCCGGAACCACATCTGCACCTGGGCGCCGCCGAGGACGCTGCGGTGGATGCGCAGGTAGCCGCCGGTCGACTCGGCGGCGCGGCGGGCGATGTCGAGGCCGAGGCCGGTGGAGCCGGCGGCGCTGCTGCCGCGCCGCAGGGCGGAGTCCGGGTCGGCGATGCCGGGGCCGCCGTCGGCGACGAGGATGCCGGTGATGCCCTGCCCCTGGTGGAGGGTGACGACGAACCCCGTGCCCTCGGCGGTGTGCCGGAAGACGTTGCCGAGCAGGGCGTCCACGGCGGCGGCCAGCTCGGTGCCGGGGAGCGGTAGCGGCGCCGAATCCTGCGCGCCGACCAGCTCGCAGGAGCGTCCCTCGTCCTCGGCGAGGACCGACCAGAACGCGACGCGGTCGCGCAGCACCTTGGACGCGTCGCAGCTGCCCCGCCCGGTCGGCCGCCGGACGGTCCGGATGATCTGGTCGACCTCGCGCTCGATGCGGTCGACGGCCTCGCGGGTCTGGTCGGCGACCGCGCCCTCGCCGAGCGCCTCGGCGTTCAGCCGCAGCGCGGCGAGCGGGGTGCGCAGGCGGTGCGAGAGGTCGGCGGCCATCTCGCGCTCGGCCGACAGGAGCTGGACGACGTGGTCGGCCATCGCGTTGAAGGCCAGGCCCGCCTCGACCAGCTCGGGCGGGCCGTCCGGCTCGATGCGCGCCGACAGCTCCCCGTCGCCGAACGCGGCGGCGGCCTCGGCGAGGCGGCGGGTGGAGCGGATCATGCGGGCGCCGAGCCGGTCGGCGACGACGACGGACCCGGCGACGAGCGCGGCGGCGACGGCGGTCATGACGAACCACGCCTTCCACACGCCGCGCGTGAGGTCCTCGTCGGGCACGAACACCTCGACGACGGCGGTGCGTCCCGCGTCCAGCGACACCGGTTGCAGGAGCGCGTAGCCGCCGGACACGCGGACGGTGGACGCGCGGCCCCGCCGGGCCGCCTCGGCGAGCTGCCCGGGGCGGGCGCCGGACCCGCCGCGCGGCCTCGGGACGAGCACGCCGTCCGGCATGTGCGCCGTCATCCGCCGCGCGGCGCCCGCCTGGGTGCTGGCGACGGCACGTTCCAGCGCGGCCGGGTCCTCGGTGACGACGAGGACGGGCCCGAGCGCGCTCGCCTGCCGCTCGGCGGTGGTGAGGGCCCGGTCCCGGGCGATCTCGCGGACGGTGAGCGCGAGCGGGATGAGGAACGCCAGCGCCACCATCGAGGTGACCGCGAGCGACACCAGGACGAGCGTCCGCCTCATGGGCGGGGTTCGGCCAGCCGGACGCCGACGCCGCGGACCGTGTGCAGGTACCGGGGCGCGGCGGCGGTCTCACCGAGCTTGCGGCGCAGCCACGACAGGTGCACGTCGATGGTCTGGTCGTCGCCGTAGGCCTGCCGCCACACCTCGGCGAGCAGCTCGCGCCGCGCGACGACCCGGCCCGGCCGCGCGGCCAGGTAGGACAGCAGGTCGAACTCGCGGCGGGTCAGCTCCAGCGGGGTGCCGTCCAGCAGCGCCTCGCGCCGGTCGAGGTCGATGTGCAGCCCGCCGACGGTCAGCTCGGCGGACGGCCCCGACCGCGCCGACCTGCGCAGGACGGCGGCGAGCCGGGCGCTCAGGTGCTCGGCGGAGAACGGCTTGATGAGGTAGTCGTCGGCGCCCGCGTTCAGCAGCCGGACGACCTCGGGCTCGTCGTCGCGCGCGGTCGCGATGATGACGGGCACGTCGGAGACGCCGCGCAGCATCTTCAGCACCTCGGCGCCGTCGAGGTCGGGCAGCCCGAGGTCGAGGATGACGACGTCGGGCGGCGACTGGGTGACCTCGCGCAGCGCGTCCATCGCGGTCCCGGCGCTGCGCACGGCGTGGGACCGGGCGCTCAGCTCGCGGATCAAGGCGGTGCGGACGTCCGGGTCGTCCTCGACCACCAGCACACTCGGCATGGCGGAACCGTATGCCACCATGTGCCCATGCGTCGCGCGATGTCGTATGTTGCGCCCTGGGCCGCGGTGACGGCGCTCGCGGTGACGCTCTCCTGGCTCGGCGTGCGCGGCGTCGTCCGCGACACCGTGTCGGAGCGGTCGGCGCGCCCGCCGATCGCCGGTCCGGTGATCCACGCCAGCCCGTCGGTGCCGACGAGCGTCGGGTCGCCGGCCACGCATCCGACCGCCGCGGCGGGTGAGGACCGGGCGCCCACGCCGACGCGGCCGCCGAAGTGGAGCGGGAACGACGCGCCGCGTCCGCCCGGGGACGTGCGCAGCTACGCGACGCGCGGCGGGCAGGCGGCGGTGTCGTTCGGCGGCGGACGGGTGCGGCTGGTGTCGGCGACGCCCAACCCCGGCTACGAGACGCGGGTGACGGAGGCGAACGGCTGGCTGCGCGTCGACTTCCTCACCGAGGAGCGCACGTCGTCGGTCGTCGCGTCGTGGCTGGAGCGTCCGGCGACGGTCAAGGTGTACGAGTACTGACGGCGCCCCCAGGGGTGCGGCGTGCCGGGACGCAGCCCACGGTAGATTTTCCGGGGAGATCTCCCCGGAGGAACAGGAACGCCAGTGTCCGAGCAGCCCCCGCCGCAACCCGGTGCCGACGCCCCGCCTCCTCCGCCCGGGTCCGCCGGGCCCGGGGCGGACACCCCGCCTCCGCCGCCCGGCGCGGACGGTCCGCAGCCTCCGCCCTATCAGGGCGCCTACGGGTACCAGGGCCACCAGGGCGGCTACCAGGGGCCGCCGCCTCCGGGCGGGCCCTACCCGCCGCCTCCCGGCGGGCCCTACGACCCGCGCTGGGGCTACGGCCCGCCCGGCGTCCCCTACGGGCCGCCGCCGCAGATGCAGAGCAACGACCCGACCTGGGCGATCTTCTCCTACCTCGGGACGCTGCTGGTCGGCTTCCTCGCGCCGCTGATCATCTACTTCGTGAAGATGCGGGACTCGGCGTTCGTCCGCTTCCACGCCGCGCAGGCGCTGAACTACCAGATCACGCTGCTGATCCACATCCTGGCGGTCGCGGTGGTCTGCGTGCCGCCCGCGATCATCGCGAAGAACCCGGCCTTCCTGATCCCGCTGATCCTCCCCTATCTGGAGGCGCTGATCGCCCAGTGGGTGTTCCTGATCCTGGGCGCGGTGAAGGCGGGCAAGCACGAGTACTACCGGTTCCCCACGTTCTTCTGCTTCCGCATGATCCGATGACGCCGGTCCGCCGCGGCCCGCTCTAGTCGAAGGCGCAGACCGCCGCAGTGGCGTCGTCGTGCGGCTTCCCCCGGGGCCAGCGGACCGCCTGCGGGTCGGTTCGCTCGGCCTCCCGCGTCCGCGCGATCAGCGCGGCCGGGCCCGGCCCCGCCGCCAGCTCCGCCAGCGCGTCCCAGCCGATGAGCTGGAACCGCTCGGCGAGCCGCGTCGCGCCGTCGGTCAGCAGGAACGCGCGCCGCAGCTCCGGTACGGGCACGGTGCCGGTGATCGCCGCGTCCGCCACGGCCGGGTCGGCCGCCGCGAACGGCGCCCCGGCGGAGATCCGGGTGAGGCCGCCCGGACCGTCCAGCAGCAGGGTCGAGTCCGCGAGCACGAGGTAGTCGGCCAGGTCGCCGCGCACCCGCAGCGCGACGACGGTCGCCGCCGGGGTGGTCGGCACCGCGAGGTCGCAGGTGGCGCGGTGCGACGCCGCGACATCGGAGATCGCCCCGGCGAGCCGCGCCACCAGCGGCCGGCCCCCCGGCCGGTGCGCCCCCTCGGGCGGCCCGACCGGCTGACCGGCGGGCGGCGCCCCGCCGATGCCGTCCAGCATCCGGGCGAGCAGCCGCGTGCCGAGCGACCGCGCGTACCACGCGGTGCCGTGCGCGCAGCCGAGTTCGGTGCCGAGCGGCAGCCCGCATCCGTCCAGCACGACGACGGCCCCGGCCGCCGCGGCGACGAAGTCCTCGTTCCCGCGCTCGGCGCTGCCCTCATCCGTCGCCCACTCGACCCTCATCGCGCTCCCGCCCTCCGGCCGCCGCCACCGTCCGGCATTCTGGCAGCCCCGGCGCGATCCGGTCCGGCGCGGCGATCAGACGAGCACGACCCGGTCCTCCACCTGGGCGACCGCGCGGACCGGAGCGCCGTCGGCGCCCGCCAGCGCGAGCGGGAACAGGTACACGGTGACGGCGCGGCCGCCGGCCTGCGCGTCCAGCAGCCGGTCGAGCCCGGTGAGGTTCTCGGCGATGACCGCCCCGGCACCGCACAGGACGCGGTGGGCGGCCGGCGAGAAGTCCTCGGAGCCGGGCGGCGGCGTGCGGTCGACGCTCAGCGCGTCGATGCCGACGGTGCGGACGCCCGCGGCGACGATCGCCTCCGCCGTCTCCGGCGCGGGATAGGGATGCGCGAGGTAGCCGTCGCTCCCCCAGTGCTCGGACCAGCCGGTGGCGATGAGCAGCACGACGCCCGGCGCCAGGCCGCCCGGGAGCGCGACGGGCGGGATCGGCGTGCGCGGCGGGAGCCCCCGCGCGTCCATGACGAGGGCGGGGCCGGTGAAGCGGGTCAGGGGCAGCTCGTCCAGGCGCGGGAGGGCGTCGTCGATGTGGAAGGGCGCGTCGACGTGCGTCCCCGACTGCGAGCCCATGTGCAGCCGCAGGACGTTCACGCCGGACTCCCCGACCGTCAGCGCCGGGACGGCCTCGACCTCCGGATCGCCCGGGTAGACCGGCATTCCCGTGGTCACCGGCACGGACAGGTCGAGCAGTTCAACGCCCATGCGGACGATTATCCCGCGTGCGCGCCGACCCGATAGCGTGAGGCGCGTGTTGCCACATGTGACAGCCATCCGGTACGTGACGCCGCTGCGCGAGGGCGGGTCGCTGCCGGGCGTCGTCGAGGCCGACGACCTCGGCACCTACGTGATGAAGTTCCACGGCGCCGGGCAGGGCCGCAAGGCGCTGATCGCCGAGGTGATCGCTGGCGAGCTGGCCCGCCGGCTCGGCCTGCGGGTGCCCGACCAGGTGCTCATGGACCTCGACCCCGCGATCGGACGGCACGAGCCCGATCCCGACGTCCAGGACCTGCTGAAGGCGAGCCCGGGCTGGAACCTCGGCGTCGACTTCCTGCCGGGCTCGCTCGGGTTCGACCCGCTCGCCTGGCACGCCGACCCGGGGTTCGCCTCGCGGGTGCTGTGGTTCGACGCGTTCATCGGCAACGTCGACCGGAGCTGGCGCAACCCGAACATGCTGGTCTGGCACCGGGACGTGTGGCTGATCGACCACGGCGCCAGCCTGATCTTTCACCACGCGTGGCGGAACGCGACCCGGCTGTTCTCCGGCCCCTACGACGTCGACGACCACGTGCTCACCCCGTACGCGACCGAGCTGGAGGCCGCCGAGGCCGACCTCGCGCCGCGGATCACCGAGCCGCTGCTGCGCGAGGTCGCCGCGCTCGTGCCCGACCCCTGGCTGGAGGGCGAGCCCGGTTTCGAGACCCCCGACGCGCTGCGCGACGGCTACGTCGACATCCTGCTCCCGCGCGCCGGGAAGCCGCGCGACTGGCTGCCCGACCTCGACGTCGGCGACCGCGGGCGGCGGAGCGCGCCGCGGCGCGGGCAGAACCGCCCCGGCTGGCTGGGCGGTTCGGCATGACCAACATCAGGACGGCCGCCGAGCCGACGGTCTTCGAGTACGCGGCGCTGCGGGTGGTGCCCCGCGTCGAACGCGGCGAGGCGATGAACGTGGGCGTGGTGGTCTACTGCCGCGCGCTGGACTACCTCGCCTGCCGCTCCCACCTGGACGAGCCGCGCCTGCTGGCCCTGGACGCCTCCCTCGACCTGGACGGCGTGCGCTCGGCGCTCCTCGGCGTGGACGCGGTCTGCTGCGGCGGCGAGCGCGCGGGCCAGGCCGCGGCGGAGGCGCCCGGTGCGCGCTTCCGCTGGCTCACGGCCCCGCGCAGCACGATCGTCCAGCCCGGCCCGGTGCACGCGGGCCTCACCGACGACCCGGCTGCCGAACTCGACCGCCTCCTGGACCTGCTGGTCCTGACCCCCAAATAGCCCGGGGGGCCGGATGACGGACCTCCGCCGTCAGGCCGAGCGCGTGACCGAGCGGTGGGGCGACGCCGAAGGCGAGCCCACCGCTCGGAACGCGAAGCGATGGGATCGGTTCAATCCCATTCCCAGCGGATGCCGTGGAAGCCCGCGGCCATGCCGAACTCGATGAAGTGGACGCTGTGGTAGCTGGACATCCGCAGGTCGGCGGAGTCCTTGAGGGCGGTGTGGCCGTCGGGGCGCCACGTCCGGTAGACGCGGGCGGGCAGCATCGCCGGGTGGAAGCGCACCTCGATGAGGAACTCGTGCTGGGGGGTGCGGAAGCCGCGGCCCTCCTCGGTGACGACCGGGCCGGTCTCGTCGAACCCGAAGCCGTACTCCAGCAGGTAGGTCTCGCCGCGCCCGAGGGCCCGGTCGAACAGCAGCTCGGCGGCGATGAGGCCGCTCGCCTCGTCCATCCGGACGCGGCCGAAGCGGCAGCCCCGGGCGGTGCGCGAGGACGGCAGGATGCCCTGCGGGTGGTGGTAGATCGCGATCCACCGGTCGACGCCACGCTGCTGGGCCTGGAAGACCGCGCGGGTGCGGACCTCCAGCAGTTCCCGGCGGCGGCCGATGACGTGCTGGTCGTGGAGGCTCAGGCCGGTGAGCTGGCGCTCGCCGCGGTCGCCGATCTCGTCCAGCAGGTCCTTCACGCCGGGTTCGGGGCACAGCTCCTCGATCGGCAGCCAGGGCCCGGCGGAGCGCTCGGCGGTCGGTTTCAGCAGCGTGAGCAGCGAGTGGCGCGGCAGCTCCAGGATCACCTCCAGGCCGCGGACGGCGCGCAGCGAATCGGCGCGCTCGGGCCGGGTCCGGCCCCGCTGCCAGTAGCTCAGCGTGGACAGGCTCACCGCGATGCCCTGGTCCTCCAGGCGCCGCCGCAGCGACTCCAGGCTCAGACCGCGCGCCTGGATGGCCGCGTGGAGGGCCACGTTGAACGGCCCGTACTGGAGTACTTGAAGGAGGTCGTCCTCCGTTACGCTCTGCACAGTTCGGCCTCCGGATCAGCTCCGGCCGGCCCCCGTAACGGCCCTGACACCTTGCAATTGCACATCCAGCGCTCACTGTAAGGCCATCCGGGCACCGATTCCAACAGGCAAAGTGTCACAACAAAATCCCCCGTCGGCCGCGGGCGGGGGCGACGGAGCGCTGACTCGCGCCTCGGCGGGCATCTCGCCGGGGCGCCCATCTGGGGTTTCTTTTGTTCAGCGGCAGGCCCGGCGCGCCGTCGGACGCGCCGCCGCCGATGCTGCCGGTCCCTCCGTTTCGGCGTGGCTGAGGTCAGGGCGGAGCCGGGTGCGGGGGGCTTCGACGCTGAAGCCTGCGCTCCGTGTCGGGGCGCCGGGGCCGTGGAGTGGCCGGGCTCACGAAGCGCGAACGCGTCGATACTCAGCCAGCACGCGAGAGAACGTCAATGTTTTCGACGCGTCCGAAAATTCAGTGTGAACGCGGGGCCGCGCCTCCCGGGGCCGTATTCGGCCGAAACCGCACGTCAGCGGTATGCGATCAGTGCCATCCCCTGATCAGTGCCATTCCCATTCGATGCCGACGATCCCCCGCCGGACGTTGCCGACCGCGAGGTTCGCGCTGCCCGACGTGCCGATCCACAGCTCACCGAGCCGCCGCCGGGGCGCGCCGGAGGTGTCGGCGGTGAAGCCGTAGCAGCGCGCGGGCAGCCGCCCGCCCTCGAACTGGATGATCGCGACGTAGTCGTGGACGGGATGGGAGAAGCGCCGCTCGTAGCCGTCGGCCGACCAGCCACCGCCGCCGCCGATGCCGACCGTCCCGGCGCCGGCCTGCGCGCCGTCGGCGGGGCCCAGCTCGTACTCGACCACCGCCGTGTCGCCGGCCGCGAGCACCCGGTCGAAGACGAGCTCGAAGGCCATCAGGCCGTCCTCGGCGCGGATCCGGCCGGGCCGGCAGTACCGCACGCCGGTCAGCTCCACGTCGCCGCCCGCGCCGCCGCCGAGCCCGCCGCCGGAGAGGCCACCGGACTCGCTCCCGGCCGCCGACGCGCCCGCCGGGCCCTGGCCGTCCACCCCGGAGTCGATCTTGGCGGGGCCGGTCTGGTGGACGCAGACGACGCGGTCGATGTCGTCGCCCGCCGCGCGCAGGACGGTCCGCACCGACAGCGTCCAGGTGCGGCGGACGTCGTCGAGCCGGTAGACGTCGTGGATGCCGAGGCGTTCGAGCCGGTGGTCGCCCGAGCGGTCGAGCTGGGCGACGAGGAAGGCGTAGCGGTCGGGGTCGGGCCACAGGTCGCCGGCGGCGCGGCCCCGGTCGCCCGCGCCGACCGTCCCGGCGGCGAGCCCGCCGCGTCCCGGTCCGCCGCGGACGGGCGGGGCCGTCGGCGTCGGGTCGTCCAGCAGTTCGGTCAGCGTCCCCGCCGGGACCTGGAGGATCTCCTCCAGCGTCGTGACGACCGCGCGCGAGCGGGGTCGGCTGCGGCCGCGCTGCCAGTAGCTCAGCGTGGCGACGCTGACCGTCAGGCCACGCTGGCCGAGCCGGTGACGGATTCGCTCCAGCGTCAGCCCGCTCGCCTGGATGGCCTGCCGCAACGCACCGGCGAACTCCACGGGCGGATGGTACCCGTCCAGCGGGCCCGCGTCAGGCTTCCGGGCGTACCTGGCACGCGAAGACAAACCGGGCGCCGGAACGGTCGCATCCCGAAACTATCGGTGGGCGCCCCCCGGGCGGGCGTTCAGAAGAGCACCGACATGAACGATCCGAACTCCGCGAAGCCCACCCGCCGGTAGGCGGCGCGCGCCCGCGTGTTGTAGTCGTTGACGTACAGCGACACGGTCGGCGCGATGGCGCGCAGGGCCTCCCCCACGACGGCGGACATGCCCGCGACCGACAGCCCCCGGCCGCGCAGGTCGGGCGGCACCCAGACGCCCTGCACCTGGCACGCGCGCGGGGTGACGGCGCCGACCTCCGCCTTGAACATGACGCGGCCGTCCTCGATCCGCGCGAACGCGCGCCCGTCGCGGATCAGCTCGGCGACGCGGGCGCGGTAGAGCACCCCGCCGTCGCCGGTGTTGGGCGAGACCCCGACCTCTTCGGTGAACATCGCCACACAGGCGGGGTAGACGATGTCGAACTCCTCCATCCGCACGCGCCGCACCGCGCGGTCGGGCGGGACCTCCGGCACCGACGAGGTCGCCATGACCGGCTGGACGGCGCGGACCGCGCGCGGCGGCCCCCAGTAGGGCGCGAGGATCTCCCACAGGTCGCCGACGGCGCCGACGGGCCCCACGATGGACGAGCAGCGCCGCCCCTGGGCCTGGGCGCGCTCGGCGAACGCGCGGACCGCCTCGGGCCCGGCGGCGATCGGGATGAGGTTGGCGCCGGAGTAGCACAGCGAGGTCAGGCGCCCGTCGCGCAGGTAGCCCCACATCTGGGCGCCGAGGCGGCGCGGGTCGAGCCCGGCGGCGTGCACGCGCGAGCCGACGAACACGTTGGCCACCGGGTCGGCGTCGAGGATCGCGAGCGCCTCCGCCCGGTAGCGGTCGTCCAGAACCCGCACCGGCAGCGAGCCCAGCATGCGCACGGCTACCGGCTCCGAGCCGGGGCCGACCCCCGTGCGGTCGTCAGCACTGTCACCACGTGACAAGCCTATGACGTCCCGGGGACGGGCATCGAAACCGGCTCCCGCGGGCGGCGGCGCGCCGGGGCGTCAGCGGTTCGCAGCGGGCTCCCTGTCGCGTTTCGGGGCCGGGGCGGCGGTGGGCTCGGGCGGCGGTCCCGCCGGGCATTCGACGTCGGGGCCCGGACGGTCGGCGGGCACCCCGCCGCCGTCCAGGTAGGTGATCACGGCCCGGTCCACGCACTTGTCGCCGGTCAGGGAGACGCCGTGGTTGCCGCCGCCCACCTGCGCCACCAGCCGGGACGTCGGGAACCTGCGGTGCGTCTCCAGCGCGCCCGGGTAGGGGGTGGCGGCGTCCTCGGTGCCCTGGACGAGCAGGATCGGCGGCAGCGCGGCCGTCCCGCGCACCGCGGGCGGCGGCCCGCCCGGCACCGTCCAGAACGCGCATGGGGCGTTGTACCAGGTGTTGCCCCACGTCTCGAAACGGTAGCCCTCCCGATACAGCCGCTCGCTGTCGGCGTGCCAGCGGCTCCAGTCGCGCGGCCACGCCGCGTCCCGGCACTGGACGGCGTTGTAGACCGCGTAGTTGTTCTGGTCGAGCGGGCTGGGCGGCTGCCACGCCTTGCGCAGCGGCGCGGGGTCGTGCCGGACGGCGTAGGCCGACAGCGCGGCGGCGTGCGCGGCCCAGGAGTAGTCGCCGTAGCCGTCGGCGAGGAAGGTGTCGTCCAGTTCGGACGCGCCGACCCTCCCCTCGATGGGCTTCGCCCTGACCGCCGCGCGGACCCGCGCGTAGGCGGCGGCCACCCGCGCGGCCGTGCCGCCGAGCCGGTAGACCTCGTGGTGGCGGGCGATCCAGCCGAAGTAGGTCTTGATCCGCTTCTCGAACGCCACGTTCTGGTCGAGGTTGTCCTGGTACCAGACCCCGCTCGGGCGGACGACGCTGTCGAGCACCATCGGCCCGACCCGCTGGGGGAACATCGTCGCGTAGACCGCGCCGAGGTAGCTGCCGTAGGAGTAGCCGAAGAAGCCGATCCGCCGCTCCCCGAGGGCCTGCCGGATCGCGTCGATGTCGCGCGCGGCGTCGGCGGTGCCCATGTGCGGGAGGAGGTCGCGGTACTTGCGCGCGCAGTCGTCGGCGTAGGCCCTGGCGCGGACCGTCCAGGCCCGCTCCTCCCGCTCGTCCGCGGGGACGGGGTCGGCGCGCGGGTGGCCGGGGTCCTGGTAGCGCTCGTCGCACACCAGCGCGGGCCTGCTCGCGCCGACGCCACGCGGGTCGAACCCGATCCAGTCGTAGGACCGCGCGACCTTCTTCGGCAGCCCCGCGCCGAACACGGCGGCGAGGTCGCGCCCGTGCGCGCCGGGCCCGCCCCGGTTCAGCAGGATCGCGCCCCTGGACGCGGCGCCGGTGTGGCGGGCGCGGGTGAGCGCGAGCGTGATCTGCGGCCCGTCCGGACGGCCGTGGTCGAGGGGGACGCCGAGCGTCGCGCACTGAAGGCCCTTGAGGCGGCCCTTCTCCACCGGGTCCTTGGCGGGGCACGAGGCCCACGCGAGCCCGGCGGGACGCGGCGCCGGGTCGGGGTCGGCGTGCGTGATCGGACGCGGCGCGGGCCCGGGGCCGCCCGTCCCGGCGTAGGCGGCCCGCCCGGCGGTGGCGGGGGCGCCGAGGGCGGCCGCGGTGGCGAGCCCGAGCGTGACTGCTGCGGCGGCCGTCGCGGCGGCGGCCCTCTTGCCAGGGACGTTCAGCACCTTCGCTTTCTACCGGCCGCGCGTCCGGAAGCGGTGAACATCCGGATCGCGCGATTCCACCGTGAAGCGGACCTCTCCCAACAAGTCGCGGCGCGCTCCCCGTCCAGGGGAAGCGCGCCGCGAGCGTTCAGCGGACGGCTACGGGCGGCCGACCGGGAGGTCCTTGCCCGCCTTCGCGCGGGCGGACTTCGCCGACAGCGACGTCGGGTCGGGGTCGTTCATCGCGGGGACGGCCTTGCAGTAGGCGTCCGCGCCGCGGCGGCTGCCCGGCAGCCATCCGGTGTCGAGGTAGGCCGCGACCTTGTCGTCCAGGCACGCGTTGCCGTTGAGGGTGTTGGCGTGGGTCTTGCCGCCGACCTCGAAGACCAGGCGCGAGCGCGGGAACACCTTGTGCATCTCCAGGCCGCCCGCGACGGGGGTCGCGGCGTCCTCCGTGGACTGGACGAGCAGCATGCCGGGCGCGTTCCTGCCGTTCAGCCTGAGCGCCGGGCCGCCCTGGAACGGCCAGAACGCGACCGGGGCGTTGAACCAGACGTTGCTCCAGGTGTTGAACCGGTAGCCCTGCTTGTAGAGGCGCGCGGCGTCGTCGTGCCACTTGCTCCAGTTCCGCGGCCACTTGGCGTCCGCGGCCTGGACGGCGTTGTAGACGGCGAACTCGTTGTCGTCACCGCCCTCGCTCAGCCAGTCGAGCAGGCCGGAGGCGTCCCTGCCGTTGACCCACCGGGACAGCGCCTCCGCGAACGGGATGTAGTAGCCGGTGTTGTACCCGGCGCTCAGCACGATGTCGTCCAGCTCGTCAGGCCCGATCCTGCCGCCGATCGGGGCCTTCTTCGCCTCGGCCCGCGCCTTGTAGTACCGCGCCTCGACGGCCTTCTCGGTCGTGCCGAGGTGGTAGACCTTGTCGTACTTGGCGGTCCAGGCCCACCACGCCTTGATGTTGTGCTCGAAGGCCCGGTCCTGTTCGAGCTGGGAGTCGTACCAGATCGTCTTCGGGTTGACGTTGCCGTCCAGCACCATGCGGTGGACGCGGCCCGGGAACAGGGTGGCGTAGGTGGCGCCGAAGTAGGTGCCGTAGGAGAAGCCGTACCAGCTGATCTTCCGCTGGCCGAGCGCGGCGCGGATCGTGTCGACGTCGCGGGCGGCGTCGGTGCTGCGCATGTGGGGCAGCAGCCAGCCGTAGCGCTTGGCGCAGTCCTGCGCGTACTTCTTGGACTTGGCGATCCAGGCCCGCTCCTCCTTGCCCGATCCCGGGACGTAGTCGGGGCGGATCGGGTCGGAGTAGTGCGGGTCGCAGCTCAGCGCGGGCTTGCTGGCGCCGACGCCGCGCGGGTCGAAGCCGATGATGTCGTACTTCGCGGCGGTCGCGGCGTGGCCGACGCCGCCCAGCCAGCGGGCGAGCGCGGGCGCGTAGGCGAGGCCGCCGGCGCCGGGGCCGCCCGGGTTCACGAACAGGGCGCCCTGGTAGTTCTTGGTGTCGGTGTGCTTGAACCGCGACACCGCGATGGAGATCTTGCGGCCGTTCGGCTTGCGGTGGTCCAGCGGCACCGGGACCTGCGCGCACTCGGCCTTGTTCATCGGGTCGTCGGGTCCGGTGACCTCGCACTTGCCCCAGGCGATGCCCGCCGCCGCGACGGGGCTCGCGGGCCCCCGCGCGTCCGCGGACGCGCTCGCGGAGACGGCGGCGCCGCCGCCCGCTGCCACGGCCACCGCGGCCGCGACGATCACGATCCTGTTCACCTAACCCCCTCGGGACCGGCGGCTCCGCGGGCCGGCGGGAGGCCGGGGGAGGCACGCCGATGCATAGCCGATGCGTGGATTGCGTGGAAATTGTGGCGGTTACGTCGGTTATGCCGGGAGGGGCCATTCTGAGTGGATGCCAAATCGTGACAAGACAAGCGGAACTCCGTGACACGGATTCTCGTTTGCCCACTTCCCGTGGGCCGAATGTCGCCGCCCGGAGTCGGCCCGCGCCGGACGCGCCGGACGCGAAGCGAAAGGGCCCCGGGGATCGCTCCCCGGGGCCCTCGTCATGGTGGTGTGTCAGCGAACGCCCGGCGTCAGCGGATGACGTCGTTCGTCAGCGTCCCCGCACCCGACAGCGTCTTGGCCGAGGCGCCGGACGGCGGCTTCGGGTCGCCGAGCTGCGGGACGTGGACCGTCGACTTCGCGGGCAGGGCGCCCGTCAGGAAGTAGGCGTCGAAGTAGGCGTCCACCGCCGCCGAGCCGCGGTGCACGATGCAGTGCGTGCGGTCGCCGTCCTGGACGACGAGGTGCGAGCCCTTGAGCCGGCGGTGCAGCTCCAGCGCGCCCTCGTAGGGGGTCGCCGCGTCGTCGGTCGACTGGAACAGGAGGATGTTCTTCGGCAGGTCCTTGGTGTGCCCCACGTTGACCGGCTTGCCGGCCTTGGCGGGCCAGAACAGGCACGGCGCGTTGTACCAGGCGTTGCCCCAGGTGAGGAACGGGTGCTTCTTGTTGATCTTCTCGTTGTCGCGCTGCCACTTGCGCCAGCTCAGCGGCCACTGGACGTCGGTGCACTGCACCGCGTCGTAGACGGCGTAGCTGTTGTCGTCGGCGCCGCCGGTGGTCTGGGCGCCGAAGGTGAGCGCGAACGTGGCGACGTCGCCCTTCGTGAGCGCCGAGAGGGCGTTGCCGTAGCCGTGCCACAGCGCCTGGTTGCGGCGGTAGGCGGCGTTCTGCAGGACGTCGGTCAGCTCGTCCGGTCCGACGGCGAGGGTCTGGCCGCTGTCGGGGTCCTTGTAGTAGACGGCCTGCTTCTTCAGCTTGGCGCGCAGCCCGTAGAAGAAGTCGCGGACCTGCTTCTGCTTGGCGCCCAGGTGGTACACGGAGTCGTACTTGGCGAGCCAGCCGAAGTAGTACTCCATGTTCTTGTCGAACGCGATGTCCTGGTTGAGGTTCGCGTCGTACCAGACGTCGGAGGGGCCGACGTTGCCGTCCAGCACCATGCGCCCGACGTTCTTCGGGTACACCGTGGCGTAGGTCGAGCCGAGGTAGGTGCCGTAGGAGGCGCCGTAGTAGTCGAGCTTCTTGCTGCCGACCGCCTTGCGGATCGACTCCACGTCGTTGACCGAGTCGATGGTCTTGATGTGGTCGAGCAGGCCGATCTTGTCGGACTTCCCGCAGGCGTCCGCGTAGCCCTTGGCCTTCTTCAGCCACGTGGCGACGGACTTGCCGTCGCCGGTGCCGTAGTCCGGACGGGGCGCGTTGGTGTAGTTCGGGTCGCAGCTGAGCGCCGGGACGCTCCTGCCGACGCCGCGCGGGTCGAAGCCGATGACGTTGAACGCCTCGCGCATCGGGGCGGAGTTCTGCGCGAACACGCGGGGCCCGAAGAGCGCGCCGCCGCCGCCGGGTCCGCCCGGGTTGACGACGATGTCGCCCTTGGCCGCGCCCTTGCCGGTGTGGGGGGTGCGGGTGAGCTGCAGGGTGATCTGCTTGCCGCGGGGCTTGGCGTAGTCGAGCGGGACCCGGAGCTCGGCGCACTGCACGATCTTGGAGACCGGGTACAGCACGTCGTAAAGGTCGTGCACCTGCTTGACGAAGTCCGCGGGACAGGCGTGCCACTTCGGCGCGGCGGGTTTGAACGCTCCCGCCGATCCGGCGGACGGGCCCTGGGCCTGCGCGCTTGTGGCGCCGAGGCCGGTGAGACCGAGCCCGGCCACCGCGGCCACGACAACGATCCTCTTCACATATCCCCCTAAACGTGCTGACTCCAGTTGAGTCAGACATACGGGTAAATGAGTGAAGATTGTGGCGTCCTGCGCGAGCGCGCCGACAGAGCCCCTGACGAGTGGATGCGGAATCGTGACGAGATCCACGGAACTTCGTGATCATAAAGAACGTTCCGGTTCCGGGCGCACGCGCAACGTGAGGAAGGCCCCCGGGTCCTCCACCCGGGGGCCTTCCTTCTGAGCGGTGCGGGACCGCGGGGCTCAGGTCACGATGACGTCGGCGCCGGGGCCGGAGACCGAGCCGTCCTCGCCGATCTCGATGCCCATCTCCTCGGCGATGCGCACGGCCTCCTCGATGAGCGTCTCGACGATCTGCGACTCGGGCACGGTCTTCACGACCTCGCCCTTCACGAAGATCTGCCCCTTGCCGTTGCCGGAGGCCACGCCGAGGTCGGCCTCGCGGGCCTCGCCCGGGCCGTTCACCACGCAGCCCATCACCGCGACGCGCAGCGGCACGGGGAAGTCCTTCAGCCCGGCGGTGACCTCCTCGGCGAGGGTGTAGACGTCGACCTGCGCGCGCCCGCACGACGGGCAGGACACGATCTCCAGACCCCGCTGGCGCAGCCCCAGCGACTCCAGGATCGCCGTGCCGACCTTGACCTCCTCGACCGGCGGCGCCGACAGCGACACCCGGATCGTGTCGCCGATCCCCTCGGCCAGCAGCGCGCCGAAGGCCACCGCGGACTTGATCGTGCCCTGGAAGGCCGGGCCGGCCTCGGTCACGCCGAGGTGCAGCGGGTAGTCGCAGGCGGCGGCGAGCCGCCGGTACGCCTCGATCATCACGACCGGGTCGTTGTGCTTCACCGAGATCTTGATGTCGCGGAAGCCGTGCTCCTCGAACAGCGAGCACTCCCACAGCGCCGACTCCACCAGCGCCTCGGGCGTGGCCTTGCCGTACTTCTCCAGCAGCCGCTTGTCGAGCGAGCCCGCGTTCACGCCGATCCGGATCGGGACGCCCGCGTCCCCGGCGGCGCGCGCGATCTCGCCGACCTTGTCGTCGAACCTCTTGATGTTGCCGGGGTTCACCCGGACGGCGGCGCACCCCGCGTCGATCGCGGCGAACACGTACTTGGGCTGGAAGTGGATGTCGGCGATCACCGGGATCGGGGACTTGCGCGCGATCGCGGGCAGCGCGTCGGCGTCGTCCTGCGAGGGGACGGCCACGCGCACGATCTGGCAGCCGGACGCGGTCAGCTCCGCGATCTGCTGGAGCGTGGAGTTCACGTCGGCGGTGAGCGTCGTGGTCATCGACTGCACCGACACCGGCGCGTCCCCGCCCACCGGCACGCTCCCGACCATGATCTTGCGGGAGGCGCGGCGCGGCGCGAGCGGGCGCGGCGCCCCCTGCTCCCCCTGCCCGTCGTCCTCGCCGCGGATCGTCGGAATTCCCAGTGAAACGCTCATCCCTCTCCTCTGCCTCGCCTCAACCCGCCCGGAGACGCCAGACCCGTACAAGCCTAGGTGCCCTGGACCAATGCGGTGACGGCGGTCGGTACAAAGGTATGTGACCATTCAACTACGGATGGTAAACCTTTGGGGTCATTGCGGTATCCGGAGCGGATTGAGGAGGTCGGCGAGGATCAGCAGCACCCCCAGCCCCACCAGCACGAGGAGCGCCAGATAGGTGATGGGCATGAGTTTCGTCATATCGACCGTGCCGGGGTCCGGGCGCCCCCGCGCGCGGGCGACGCGGGCGCGGGCCCGCTCGTAGGCGACGACGGCGAGGTGGCCCCCGTCCAGGGGGAGCAGGGGCAGGACGTTGAGCGCCCCCAGGAAGATGTTCACCGAGACGACGAGCGACAGATACAGCGCGAGCTTGTCCCGCGCGCTGCTCTCCGAGGAGAAGATCTCGCCCGACACCTCCGTCGCGCCGACCACGCTGCCCACCTGTCCGCCCGGCGTGCTCTCCCGCTCGGGCGTGAACAGCTTCGGGACGGCGGAGGGCAGGTCCACCAGCACCGTCCCGATCCCGGCGACCGTCGTCCCGACGCCGCGCGCCGCGAACCCCACGGCCCCCAGCGGGCCCCTGCGGTCATAACGCCGGCCGACGACCCGGGCGGACATCCCGACGAACGGTCGGCCGCCCACGTCCGCCAGGCGCATCGGCAGCGTCAGCGGACGCGGCGTCCCAGGCCGCTCGACGACCACCGGCACCGTCCGTCCCGGCTCCGCGTCGCCGATCGCCTCGCGCAGCTCCGCCCAGTCGGCGACGCGGACGCCGCCGAAGGAGACGACGCGGTCCCCGGCGCGCAGCCCCGCCGTCGCCGCCGGGGAGGGCGGCGCGTTCCGGCCGCAGCCGTCCTGGATCCGCTCGGGCACGCAGGAGGAGACCTCGTCGACCGTCGAGGTCGCCGTCCCCGGGTCGCGGACGCCGACCGTCAGCGCCATCGCCGCGAGCAGCACGAACGCGAACACGAGGTTGACGACGACCCCGGCGCCGATCACGACCGCCCGGCGCCCGGCGGGCTGCCGGTAGAACGCGCGCTCCCGGTCCGCCGCCGGGACCTCCTCCAGCGGCGTGTAGCCGACGATCTTCACGAACCCGCCCAGCGGGATCGCCTTCACGCCGTACTCCGTCTCGCCCCGCCGCGTCGACCACAGCGTCGGGCCGAACCCGACGAAGTACTCCGTCGCCTTCATCCCGAACCGCTTGGCGGTCAGCAGGTGCCCGCCCTCGTGCAGCATCACCGACACCAGCAGCGCGACGACGAAGGCCGCGGCGCCGAGGAGAAAGGCCATCCGAGCCCCCAGGGGGTTCCGGGGCGGGGCCCCGGGGCCGGCCCCGGGCGGGCCCGGGGCCGTCAGTCCTGTCCGGTCAGTTCCCTGGCCCTGGCGCGCGCCCACCCGTCGGCGGCGAGGACGTCGTCCAGCGTCAGTTCCGCAGGCATGCCCGAACCGAGCCCGTCTATCCGGTCCTCGCCGTCCCGGCGCCCGCCGCCCCGCACGCTCCCCTCGTGCTCCTCCACCACCCGCGTGACCGTGTCGACGATGCCGAGGAACGGCAGCCGCCCCGCGCGGAACGCCTCCACGCACTCCTCGTTCGCGGCGTTGTAGACGGCCGGGGCCGTGCCGCCCGCCTCACCCGCCCGCCGCGCCAGCGCCACCGCCGGGAACGCCTCGTCGTCGAGGGGGAAGACCTCCCAGGTGTGCGGCGCCGTCCAGTCGACCGCCGCCGCCGCGTCCGCGACCCGGTCGGGCCAGTTGATCCCGAGCGCGATCGGCAGCCGCATGTCGGGCGGGCTCGCCTGCGCCAGCGTCGAGCCGTCGGTGAACTCCACCATCGAGTGGATCACCGACTGCGGGTGGACCATCACCTCGATCCGGTCCATCGGCACGTCGAACAGCAGGTGCGCCTCGATGACCTCCAGGCCCTTGTTCACGAGCGTCGCGGAGTTGATCGTGACGACCGGGCCCATGTCCCACGTCGGGTGGTTCAGCGCCTGCTCGACCGTCACCTCCGTCAGCTCCTCGCGCGCCCGGCCCCGGAACGGCCCGCCGCTCGCCGTCAGCACCAGCCGCCGCACCTCGGCCGCGCGACCGCCGCGCAGGCACTGCGCCAGCGCCGAGTGCTCGGAGTCCACCGGCACGATCTGCCCCGGCCGCGCCCGCCCCTTCACCAGCGGGCCGCCCATGATCAGCGACTCCTTGTTGGCCAGCGCGAGCGTCCGGCCCGCGTCCAGCGCCGCCAGCGTCGACGCCAGGCCCAGCGCGCCCGTCACCCCGTTCAGGACGACGTCGCACGGCCACGCCGCCACCTCCGCCACCGCGTCCGGACCCGCCACGATCTTCGGGATCGCGTAGTCGCCCGCCGCGTACCCGCGCCGCTTCGCCTCGGCGTAGAACGCCAGCTGAAGCTCCTGCGCCGCCGACGCCTTCGCCACCGCGACGATCTCCGCGCGGAACTCCAGCGCCTGCTCCGCCAGCAGCCCCACCCGGCCGCCGCCCGCCGCGAGACCCGTCACCCGGAACCGCCCCGGGTTGCGCCGGATCACATCCAGCGCCTGGGTGCCGATCGAGCCTGTGGAGCCGAGCACGACGATCTCGCGGACGGCGTCAGAGGAAGACATCACCAGCCCATTGTCATCCATCCCCGCCCCCGCGTTCACCTCTCGACCGCATAGCCCCCGACGATCACCGTCCGGGCCCCGACACGAAAGCCTTTGCCGCCCCTTTCACCTGCACTAACAGGGACAACAAGGTCTCGCGCCTATAAAGGGAGCTACGTGAGTCGACTTCCCGCCAGGGGGATGGGTACATGGGCCAGACGGGCGAACCGACGGTGGACCCCGCCGCGCTGAGCACCGCCCAGCGCGCGGGCGAGGCCTGCGTCGCCTGCCGCAAGAGATGGCCCCGGCCGCGCGTCCGCGTCGGCCGCCTGCCGGACTCCACCGGGGTGTTCGCGTGCGACGACTGCGCACCCGCCCCGCCGGCACCCCGCCCGCGGGGCCCACGGGAACCGGCCGCGACACCGGCGACGCGCCACGACGCCGTCGCCGTGGAGATCTCTCCAGGGAGAAGGGTGACCCGGGCCTTCGGGGGGAAGCCCGGGACCACCCCAGGAGCGCGCCCGGCTGGGGGCGGCCGGGCGCGCTCCATTTAATTTTTTGTCCTTGGCGGTCGGCGCTGGCGCGCCTCCCTTCGGCGGACAAAAGGACGATCGCTGGCATCGCTTCGGCTCGCCTGGCGGCTCGCTTCGCGATCAAGTTCTCGCAGGCTCGAACTTGCCTTCGGACGCGATCGCAACCTTTCGGTCGGCGCTACCTCTGGTTACGGACGTTCCCGCGCTCGGTGCGGTGGCTGAGGCGTTGGTCGGGGTCCGTGCACATCGCTTTGCGATCTTTGGGGGCTACTGCTTCGTGGACTCGATCCATTTTCTGGTCCAGTCGGCGTAGTCGGTGCACTCGTGCTTGCCCTTCTGGCGGCCGGTGCAGAGCTTGGTGGGGGTGTGGGCGAAGATGACCTTGTCCAGGTAGGCGCGGTCGCCCACGTGGTAGGCGTTGCAGAAACCGGGCTTCAGGCGGTCGCCCGCGCACGCCTGCGGGTTGGCGGGGGCCACGCCGGTCCACTCGGCCACCTGCTGCTGGACGTCGGGGGACGCCGTCCACTGGAGCCACTGGTACATGCAGTTGGGGTGCTGGACGCGCGCGCCGATCATCCAGGCGTCCATCCAGCCGGTGACGCCCTCGGACGGGACGACGCCCTCGACCGGCTTGGACGCGCGGGTCAGGACGTCCACCTGGTAGGGCCACGCCTCGCCCAGGACGGCCTCTCCCCCGGCGAACGCGCTGACGGCGTCGGCGGGCAGGTCCCAGTAGGTCTTCACGTGCGGGCGCTGGAGGGCCAGGACCTTCGCGACGGCGTCGAGCTGCTTCGGGGTCAGCGAGTACGGGTCGGAGATCTTGAGCTTGCGGTCCCTGGCCCGCAGGTACAGGGCGGCCTCGGCGATCGAGAGCGGGCTGTCGCGGACGACCAGCCTGCCGGAGTGGCGGCGGGCCTGCCCGGGGTCGAACAGCGCCGCCCAACTCGACGGCGTCTCCACGGTGCGCGTGTCGTACATGAGCAGGTTGGAGCCCCACACGTAGGGGACGCCGTAGTACTTGCCGTCGCGCTTGAGCAGGGCGCGCAGGCGCGGCTCCAGCTTCTTGTAGCCGTCCACGAGGTTGGTGTTGACCGGGGTGGCCTGGCCCTCGGCGATGAGCTGGCCGGCGACCTCGGGGGGCGCGGCGACGCCGTCGTAGCGGTGGCGCCTGTCGCGCATGAGGGCGGTCATCTCGCGGGGCGTCTTGACGACGTTCCAGTCGACCTTGCAGCCGGTGCGCTTCTGGAAGGGGGTGACCCAGTTGACGCGGGGGTCGCTGCTGCCGCCCTCGACGGAGCCGGGGAGGGTGACGAGCTTGAGCGTGCCCTCGCCGGGGCCGAGCGTGCTGGCGACCTGGACGCTGCCGACCGGCTCGTCGCCCGAGCCGCACGACAGCAGGGTCGCGACGGCGAGCACCGCCGCCACCGCAAGCGCCGTGATCGCCTTGGCCCGCCTCGTGGCCGTCATGTCGCTCCCGATCCGTTCCGCGGACCGTCCCCCTCGTGATCCGGCCCGTCGGCGCAGCGTAGCGCCTCCCGCCCGGCGAGGCGGCCCGGAGCCGGAGCGAGTGCGCTCGGCGGCGACGTTGACGGCGCCTTTTCGGCCGAGCCCTTTTCGGGGTGGGGCATTACTGGCGGGCTCGACCGGGTAATTGTGTTCGCTGTTTTATTTTCGGGCTGCGGTTAACACGAGAAACGCCACGGCCCCGGGGGGCAGGTGGGTGCTGGCGACCGCGCCACACACGGAGGTTGCTGGAGAGGGATGTGGCGCGTCTACTGCCCTGCCCGGGGCCCTGGCGGCTCCGGTGGGCGTGGCGAGGTTGGGGAACAGCGGATCACTTCGCGGTGCTGCCCGGCCACGCGATCACCGGAACCCGGCGGGACGGCGACGGTGTGACGCCCTCGAGACGGAGGAGATTCGAGGGACGGCGCGCGTCCTGCCGGGGGTCGCGGGACGGCCATGGGCCGTCGTCTGCGGGTTTGTCCTGGACCACCTCGATCCATGCGATGAGCCGCTGCGGCGTCTCGGCCTCAAGGAACTCGCCCGAGCCCGCGCCGCGCGGGGGCAGCGCCCACCACCGACGGGTGAACGGGCCGAACCAGATGGTCCAGCCCGGGAAGCGCCGCCCCAGCGCGTCGACCTCTGCGGCATGGTCGTCGGCACTCATAGCGCGCACTCCCTGGCGGACCCCTCGGCCACGGCCCTGACTCAGGGCCCTGACCTTTTAATTCGTCTGAATTAATGGTGTTAGTGAGATTGTGTCGCCGGTCACAGGGCCAGTCAATAGTAGTAGCTATTATTTGCCGGGGGCCGGTGGACGAAAATTGGCGACGGAATCGGGTCGCCCACCGAAAGCAACATACGTCGGACCTGGCGCTTCTCACGGTGGGCCCACCACGGCTCACGGGCCGCAACCCGGCGTTCACCAGGGTGTCACGGTGCACGTCTACCCTGGCTCGCTGCTGATCGTTTGTGACCGAGGACCATCGAGGCGGAGCGGGCGTGCCCCCACGGCTTATCGCGGCCTTTACTGCAATCTGGGCGTTTCGTCCGTATCTTCGCCATGGACCGTTCGCGGTGGCGCTGATCGGAGGCGCGCTCCTGCGCTGGACCGCCGTCCGCGCCTATCCGCAGGGGCTCTGGTTCACCGGCGACTCCTACTTCTACATGGGCTACGCGCTGCGCCCGTCGCCGTCCCGCAGCAAGACGCTCGGCTACTCGTTCATGTTGAACCTCATGGAGCCGCTGCACAGCCTGAAGGCGGTCGTGGTGGTGCAGCACCTCATGGGCCTGGCGGTCGCGGTGATGATCTACGTGCTGCTCGTGCGCGCCCGGCTGCCCGCCTGGGCGGCCGCGATCGTCGCGCTGCCCGTGCTGTACGACGCGTACCAGATCGAGCTCGAACACCTGCTGATGTCCGAGGCGCTGTTCACGTTCCTCATCATGGCGGGCCTGACCCTGCTGCTGTGGCGCCGGCCCGTCTGGTGGACGGCGCTGCCCGCCGGGGTGCTGCTCGGCGGCGCGGTGCTCGTCCGGTCGGCGGGCGCCCCGCTGATCCCGGTGATCCTGCTCGTGCTGCTGCTGCGCGGGCGTCCGGCGAGGCTGCTGCCCCGGCTGCTCCCCCGCGCGCGGCCCGACCTGCCCCCGGTGCTCGCGTTCGGCGCGGCGGCGGCCGTCCCGCTCGTCGCGTACGCGATGTGGTTCCACTCCGAACGCGGCGAGTACGGGCTGACCACGGCCGACGGCCTCTACCTGTGGGGGCGGACGGCGAACTTCGCCGACTGCGCGAAGATGGACCCGCCGCCCGAGGAGCGGGGCCTGTGCCTGGACGCCGCGACCAAGGCGCAGCAGGACCCGCCCGGCCACCTCATCTGGCGCAACGACATCCCGCCGCGCGAGCGGTTCCACAGCGTGACCTCCTCGGAGGCCAACAAGACGCTGCGCGACTTCGCCGTCCGCGCGATCCTCGCCCAGCCCGGCGACTACCTGCACGCGATCGGACGCGGCGTCCAGATGGCGTTCTCGCAGCACCGCGCCCCGCACCCCACCGCCGGCACCGAGCGCCTCTACCACTTCCCCGACCGGCCGCAGCTCTTCCCCGCCGGGAGGAGCATCGGCGGCGGGGGCACGGTCCTGACCGACGCGATGCGCTACGGCGGCACCGACACGCCGAGCCGCGTCGTCCAGCCGCAGGCCGACCGGATGATCGGCTACCAGGAGAAGATCTTCCTGCCGGGGCCCGCGCTCGGCGCCGTGTTCGCGGCCGGCGCCGTCGGCCTGGCCGCCGCGCGGTGGCGGCGCCGGGAGGTGCTGCTCGCGTGGGGCACGGCCGCGACGCTGCTGCTGTTCCCGATCGCCAGCGCCGACTTCGACTACCGGTACGTGGTGCCGCCGATGCCGTTCGCCTGCCTGGCGGTCGGGCTCGCGCTGTCGGCCCTCCGCGCCCGCAGGCCCGAGCCGGTGCCCGCCGGCGCGGAGCCGGTCGAGTCCGGACCCGGGCCCGGGGACGACGAACCCTCAGATCCCGAGGGGACGGGCCCCGGCGACGCGGAGCCCGAGCGGGGCGTCAGCCGTTGGTGGGAAAACCGAGGTTCACGCCACCGTGACTCGGGTCGAGCCAGCGCGCCGTGACGGCCTTCGTCCGCGTGTAGAAGTGGACGCCCTCCATGCCGTGCGCGTGGCTGTCGCCGAACAGCGAGTCCTTCCAGCCGCCGAAGGAGTAGTAGGCCATCGGGACCGGGATCGGGACGTTGATCCCGACCATCCCGACCTCCACCTCGTTCTGGAAGCGGCGCGCCGCGCCGCCGTCGTTGGTGAAGATCGCGGTGCCGTTGCCGTAGGGGTTGGCGGAGATGACCTCCATGGCCTCCTCGTAGGAGCCGACCCGCACGACCGACAGGACGGGCCCGAAGATCTCGTCCTTGTAGGCGTCCATGTCGGGGGTCACGTGGTCGAGGACGGACGGCCCGAGCCAGAACCCCTCGCCGGCTCCGCCGCGCACCGGCGTCCCGCGCCCGTCGATCGCCAGCGTCGCGCCCTGGGCGACGCCGCTGTCGAGGTAGGAGGCGACCTTGTCCCGGTGCTGCGCGGTGACCAGCGGGCCCATGTCGGACTCGGGGTCGTCGCCGGGGCCGATGCTCAGCTTCGCGACGCGCTCGCGGACCTTGGCCAGCAGCTCGTCGGCGACGGGCTCGACGGCGACGACCACGGAGATCGCCATGCAGCGCTCCCCCGCCGAGCCGAAGCCCGCCGAGACGGCCGCGTCGGCGGCCAGGTCGAGGTCGGCGTCCGGCAGCACCACCATGTGGTTCTTGGCGCCGCCGAGCGCCTGCACCCGCTTGCCGTTGCCCGCCGCCGTCTCGTAGATGTAGCGGGCGATGGGGGTGGATCCGACGAAGCTGACGGCCCGCACGTCCGGGTGGTCGAGCAGCCCGTCCACGGCGGTCTTGTCACCGTGCACGACGTTGAACACTCCCTCGGGCAGGCCCGCCTCGGCCCACAGCTCGGCGATCCGCACCGACGCCGACGGGTCCTTCTCCGAGGGCTTCAGCACGAAGGTGTTGCCGCACGCGATCGCCACGGGGAACATCCACATCGGCACCATGGCCGGGAAGTTGAACGGGGTGATCCCGGCGACGACGCCGAGCGGCTGGAGGATCGAGTAGGCGTCCACCCGCGTGGACACGTTCTCCGAGAAGCCGCCCTTGAGCAGGTGCGGGATGCCGCAGGCGAACTCCACGACCTCCAGGCCGCGCGCGACCTCGCCCGCCGCGTCCGAGACGACCTTGCCGTGCTCGGCGGAGATGAGCCGGGCGATCTCGTCGCGGTGCTCGGTCAGCAGCTCGCGGAAGCGGAACAGCACCCGGGTCCGCTTGGTGAGGGACGCGTCGCGCCAGCCGGGGAACGCCGCCTTGGCCGCCGCGACGGCCGCGTCCACCTCGGAGCCGGACGCGAAGTCGACCGTGCCGGCGACGCGTCCGGTCGCGGGCTCGTAGATGTCGCCCCGGCGCTCGGCCACGCCGTCGAAGGGCTTGCCGCCGATCCAGTGGGTGATGTGCTTGCTGTCGGTCTTGCCTGTCTGGGTCACGATGTTGCGGCCTCGTTCACGGTTTCGAGAGATGCGATCAGAATGCCGAGGCCCTCGGCGGCCTCGTCGTCGGTCAGCGTCAGCGGCGGCGCCATGCGCACCACGTTGCCGTACAGGCCGCCCTTGCCGACCAGCAGGCCGCGCTCGCGGGCGGCCTCCATCAGCGCGGCGGCCAGCGGCGGGCTCGGCTCGCCGGTCGCCGGGTCGGCCAGCTCGACCGCGAACATCAGCCCCTTGCCGCGCACCTGCTTGACCACGGGGAACCGGCCGGCGGCACGCTCCAGCCCGCCGATGATCGTGGCGCCCTGGCGGGCGGCGTTGGCCTGGAGGTCGTGGTCGAGGACGTAGTCGAGGGTGGCGTTCGCGGCGGCCATCGACACCGGGTTGCCGCCGAACGTGGACAGGCCCACCGCGTGCAGGGCGTCCATCAGCTCGCCCCGCGCCACGACGCCGCCCACCGCGTACCCGTTGCCGAGGCCCTTGGCGAAGGTCATCATGTCCGGCGTCACGCCGTGGTTGTCGATGCCCCAGAAGCCCTGGCCCGTCCGCCCCCATCCGGTCTGGACCTCGTCGGAGATGAACAGGATGCCGTGCTCGTCCAGCACCCGCTTGTAGGCGGCGAACAGCCCGTCCGGCGCCATCGTGAACCCGCCGACGCCCTGGATCGGCTCGGCGATCAGCGCCGCGACGTCGCCGCCGGTGGCGGTGGCGAGCACGTGCCGCAGGTCCTGGACGCACGCGTCGATGTAGGCCCCGTCGGTCATGCCGGCGAACTGCGGCAGGCTCCGGTCGGCGCCGTGCAGGAAGTGGACGTTCAGCGGCGAGTAGGAGATGTTCGTCCAGGCCCGGTTGCCCGTCACCCCGACCGCGCCGAACGAGCGCCCGTGGTAGCTCTGCCGCATCGCGAGGACCTGGTCGGTGCGCCGCGCGTAGGTCGCCAGCAGCAGCGCCGTCTCGTTCGCCTCGGTCCCGGAGTTGGTGAAGAACACCTTCGCGTCCGGGATGCCCGACAGCCGGGCGATCTTCTCGGCCAGCTCGACCTGCCCGCGCAGCAGGTAGGCGGTCGAGGTGTGCACGACGCCGGTCGCGATCTGCCGCTCCACCGCCTCGCGCACCTCGGGCACGTCGTACCCGATCATGTTGGTGAGGATGCCCGTGAAGAAGTCCAGGTAGCCGCGCCCCTCGGCGTCGGTCACGCGGTTCCCCTTGCCGCCGGCGATCTCGATGGGATCCGCGTAGTTGAGCGCCATCCAGGACGGCATGACCGCCCTGTGGCGCCGGAGCAGTTCCGCGTGTCCTGACGTGACGTTTTCCGACATGCACCCCAGTCTGGTCGGCCGGACCCCACCGCGACACCCGCAGAGTGTCAGGACACGGCCCCAAGGTTTGACGTTCTGCCGGAGGCCCCCCACGCGAATCCGCCGGTGAGGGCGGGTTCGGCGGATATCATCGCGGTTGATGCTTCCCACGCTCGACGACGTCCTCCAGCTCGACGCGGTCCGCCGCGGCAAGCCGCGCGTCGTCGCCTGCGCCGACCGGACCGGCAACAAGGTCCGCTGGGTGCACGTCGCCGAGGTCACCGACATCGCGCACCTGCTGCACGGCGGCGAGCTGGTGCTCACCACCGGGATCGCCCTGCCGGACGAGCCGGACCGGCTGCGCGCCTACATCGGCGACCTGTCCGAGGTCGGCGCCAGCGGGCTCATGATCGAGCTGGGCCGCCGCTACGCCAGCGTCCTGCCGCCCGCGCTGGTCGCCGCCGCCGAGGACCACGGCCTCCCGGTGATCGTCCTCGCCCACGAGCCCGCGTTCGTGGACATCACCGAGTCCGTGCACGCCCGCATCCTCCAGGACCAGTTCGCCGAGCTGCGGGCCTCCGAGCAGCTCCACGAGATCTTCACCCAGCTCTCGGTGGAGGGCGCCTCCACCGACGAGGTCGTCCGGCAGGTCGCCGCGCTCGCCGGGCACCCGGTCGTGCTGGAGAACCTGTCCCACCAGGTGCTGGCCGCCGACGCCGACGGCGGCGACCCCTCCGACCTGCTGTCGGCCTGGGAGACGCGGTCGCGCGCGGTCCGCACCGGGCAGCGCACGGGCTTCGACGAGACCTCCGGCTGGCTCGTGACCACGGTCGGCGCCCGCGGCGAGGACTGGGGGCGGCTGATCATCGTGCTCGGCTCCGCGCCGTCCGCCCGCGAGACCGTGCTGGTCGAGCGGGCCGCCACCACCCTCGCCCTCGGCCGCCTGCTGGACCGGCACGCCGAGGGCGTCGAGCGCCAGGCGCACGGGACGATCATCGCCCGGATCCTCGCGCACGCCTACTCCGACCCGCTGGAGGCCGCCGCCCGCGCCCGCGCGCTCGGCGTCCCGCTCGCCGGCCGCCGCCTGCTCGGCGCCGTCCTGCGGCACCGGGGGCCCGGCACGTCCGTCCCGCACGCCGCCGAGCTGGCCCAGCTCGCCGAGGCGGCCGCCGCCGCCTGCAAGGACGCCCGGCTCGCCGCGCTCGTCGGCGTCCTGGACGAGGGCGGCCCGCACGCCCGCGTCGGCGTGCTGGCGTCCCTGCCCGCCCGCGCCGACGTCGAGACCGCCCTCACCGAGGTCGCCACCCGCATCCGCAAGCAGTCCGGCGGCGAGACCGTCATGGCGACGGGCTCGGTCGTCGACTCGATCCGCGACGTCCGCCGCTCCTTCATGGAGGCCGAGCAGGTCGCCGACGTCGCGTCCCGGGGCTCGGGCGGCCGCCTGTTCTACCGCCTGCCCGACCTGCGCCTGCGCGGCCTCCTGCACCTGCTGCGCGACGACGCCCGCGTCCAGACCTTCGTCGAACGCGAACTCGGCCCGCTGCTGACCTACGACGCCCAGCGCGGCAGCGACCTCACCCGCATCCTGGAGCTCTACCTCGACTCCGGCCGCAACAAGGCCGTCGCCGCCCAGCTCGCGCACCTGTCCCGCCCGGCCTTCTACGAGCGCCTGCACCGCATCGAACGCGTCCTGGACGCCGACCTGGACGACGTGGAGTCCTGCGTCTCGCTCCACGTGGCCCTGCTGGCGCTCAGCTCCGTCCGCTGGGAGCGCCCCTGAGGCGGGTCCGCGCCACGGGCGGGGCGTGGCGGAGATCGGCCGGATCCGACCCGGCAAAGACACCCCCCAAGGGTTCCGATGGCCCTTACGCTTCGACCATGACGGACGCGGCGCTGCATGTTCACCGGTACGGCGACCCCTCGGGGGCGCCGGTGGTCGCCCTGCACGGGATCACCGGGCACGGGGCGCGGTGGCGGCACACGGCCGAGACCTACCTCGCCGACCGCTTCGTCCTGGCGCCCGACCTGCGCGGGCACGGGCGGTCGCCGCACGAGCCGCCCTGGACGGTGGAGCGGCACGTCGCGGACGTCCTCGCGGTCATGGACGCCGAGGGCGTCGGGCGCGCCGACCTGGTCGGGCACTCCTACGGCGGGATGATCGCCGTGCACCTGGCGCGGACGGCGCCGAGCCGGGTCGGCGGGCTCGTCCTCCTGGACCCGGCGATCGGGCTCGACCCCGCCGCGGCGTGGGAGGAGGCGCGGGCCTACCTGGGCACGCGGTGGTTCGCCGACGCGGCGGAGGCGCGGGAGTCGCTGGCGGCGCGGTGGCCCGAGGCGTCGGAGCGGATGCTCGACGACGAGGTGACCACCCACCTCGAACACGACGAGGACGGGCGAACCCGCTGGCGGTACGAGCCCGCCGCGATCGTGACCGCGCAGTCGGAGATGGCGAGGCCGCACCTGCCGCCGCCCCCGGACATCTCCACACACCTGGTGATCGCGACCGGCGCCGACCTGGTGCGGCCCGAGTTCGTCGTCGACTGCCGCACCGCGCTCGGCCCCCGGCTGACGCTCTCCCAGATCGAGTCGGGCCACATGCTCTACGTCGACGCCCCCCACGAGACGGGCACCCTCCTCGACGGCTGGCTCAGCTGACCGAGCCCCGCCCACGTCCCTTCGGCGCGTGCGGCATCGCTTCGCGACCTGACCGGTGGGGCTCGCCCTCGGCGTCGCCCCGCCGGTCAGATCACGTGATCGCGCGCCGGCTCGCACGGCCCTTCGGCGGCCGTGCACCGGACGGGCCCGTCAGGCGGCGGTGAGGCGGCGCTGGAAGGGGAGGTAGCGGTCGGCGCGGCGGGGGCGGGCGCGCAGGCCGGTGGCCTCGACGGCGAGGACGCGGTCGAAGCGGAAGGCGCGGACGCCGCGCCGCATCCGGCACCAGCCGACGAGGTACCAGTGGTCGCGGTGGACCAGGCAGGTCACGGGCTCGACCTCGCGGATCGTGACGTTGGCGCCCGCGTCGCCGTAGCAGAGGCGGACGACGCGGTGCTCGGTGATGGCCGCGGCGACGACGCGCGCGCGGTCGGCGGTGGAGGCGTCGAGGGGCTCGGTGAGGGTGGCCAGGGTGGCGGCGACCACGTCGTCGTGGGCGCCGTCGCCGACGAGGGCGCGCAGGGCGCGGCGCGCGGTGGTGGCCTGGGGGCCGGTGCCCAGGTGCGCGAGGGACAGCGCGAGGGCGGCGATCTCGGCGGTGGACAGCGTGGTCTCGGGGTGCGTCGCAACGTTCGCCATGGTTCGATCATACGTTCGAACACTGACATTTCGCGGGTCCCGGGAGCGTCACATGACACAGTGCGGGAAGCCCGGACGCCCGTCCTTGGGCGCGGCCTTGAGATGGTGACTGCGCATGGGGAAAACTGATCCCCGAGAGTGGCTCCTGCCGGGGGAATCGGGGAAAGGACTTGGGTCGAACGTGGGTCCGCCTTGAATGAGACGACTCCGCCGATGAGCCGGGACGAGGTCGACCGGGCGCTCGAACATCTGCGGGACGAGAAGCAGCGCATCGGGACCGCCCTCCTCGAACTGGAAGGCCATCAGGGCTACCAGTTGCTGGAGGGCGCGGCGGTGGAGGGTGAGACGCGGCGCGTCCAGGCCACCGTGCAGTCCCGCATGTCCGCGATGTGGGCCCTGTTCGACCTGTACACGCGGGCGCTCGGCGCCGCCGAGGAGCTGAGGACGCGGCACTCCCGCCCGGGGCAGGCCGACCTCGCGCGCCTCACCTGGCTGCTCTCGGGCCCCTCGGTGGAACTGCCGGCGGAGGAGGTCCCGCTGGAGCGGCGGACGCTGCTGTCGGTCCCGACCGGGGAGAGGCTGACGCTGGAGGCGGCCGTCAAGCGCATGACGCCGCTGTACGAGGAGGTCGCGCGGGCCGTCGCGGCGCTCGACACGGTGTGGTCGGCGCTGCTGTCGCGGCTCGCCGAGGTGGAGGCCGAGCGCCGCGCGGCGTTGTCGCTGCGGGACGCGCTCGGCGCGGCCGACCCCGAACTCGACCGGCTGGCCGCCGACCTCGCGGCGGCCGGCGCGACCGTGCGCTCCGACCCGATGGCGATGGCGCGGGACGGGCGCGCCGACACCGCCCGCCTGGACGCCCTGCACGCCGCGCTCGGCGGGGCGCGCCGCAGGCTGGAGGACGCCGAGCGGCTGCGCGCCGGGTTCGACGAGCGGCTGCGCGCCCTCGGCGGCCTCCTGGACGAGGTGCGGGCCGCGGAGGCCGCGGCCGCCGCCCACCGCGACGAGGTCCTCGCCAAGATCGCCTCACCCGTGCTGCCCGACCTGCCCGCGCTGTCGGGCGGGCTGGACCGGCGGCTCGCCGCGCTCGGCCGCGGCGGCGACTGGAGCGGGCTCGCGGCCCGGGTCGCGGACCTGGAGCGGGCGGCGCGCGCCGCGCTGGAGGAGGCGCGGCGGACCGCCGAGGTGATCCGCGGCCTGCTCGACCGGCGCGAGGAGCTGCGCGGACGGCTGGAGGGGTACCGCGTGAAGGCTGCCAGGCTGGGCCTCGCGGAGGACGCGGCGCTCGCGGAGATGTACGAGCACGCCCGGCGGCTGCTGTGGTCGTCGCCCTGTGACCTGCGAAAGGCCACCGTGACCCTGTCCGACTACCAACAGGCCATCACCACACGGACGAAAGGAGCGGAACGATGAGCCAGTGCACCGCGACGCCGGGCTGCGACGGAACCATTGACGGCGGCTTCTGCGTCAAATGCGGCATGTCAGCCGCATCGGCCCCCACCGGCTCGTCCGCGCCGATTGTCTGCTCTGTCCCAGGTTGTGGGGGCACGATCGTCGATGGCTACTGCGAGAGATGCGGCTCTCCACCGGCGGCCGTCCCCGCCGCCAGATCGGCGCCCGCGGCGGCCGCGGCATCGGCTCCGGCATCGGCCGCGGCATCGGCTCCGGCGGCGAGCGCCCCCGCCCCCGCCCCCGCCTCCGCCCCGGCCTCGGACAGGTGCGGCCAGCCCGGCTGCTCCGGGACGATCGTGGACGGCTACTGCGAGTCCTGCGGTTCGCCGCCCTCGCAGACGTCGGGCTCGTCCGGCACGTCGGGCGGCACGTCCAGCGGCTCCTCCGGGTACATGTCGGGCAGCACGTCGACCGGTGGGACGTACCGGACGGGCAGCACCCGCACCGGCTCCTCGCGGTCGTCCAGGGGCCGAGGCAGGCTCGGCGAGGGGCTCGTCGAGGTGCCCCCCGTTCCTTACCGCGACCCGTCCACGGCCGTGATGAGCGACCCGCAGGTCGCCGAGAACAAGCGGTTCTGCAGCAGTTGCGGCGAGCCCGTCGGGCGCAGCCGGGGCGACCGGCCCGGACGCACCGAGGGCTTTTGCGCGAAGTGCCGCGCCGCGTTCTCCTTCCGGCCGAAGCTCTCCCCCGGCGACCTCGTCCACGGCCAGTACGACGTGCTCGGCTGCCTCGCGCACGGCGGCCTCGGCTGGATCTACCTCGCCAAGGACAAGAACGTCAGCGACCGGTGGGTGGTGCTCAAGGGCCTGCTGGACAGCGGCGACGCCGACGCCATCGAGGCCGCGGCGGCCGAGCGCGCCTTCCTCGCCGAGGTCGAGCACCCCAACATCGTCCGGATCTACAACTTCGTCCAGCACGCGGGCGACGGCTACATCGTCATGGAGTACGTCGGCGGGCAGTCGCTCAAGGACATCCTGCTGCACCGGCGCCGCGAGCTGGGCGAGGAGTCCCTGCCGGTCACGCAGGCGATCGCGTACGCGCTGGAGGTGCTGCGCGCCTTCGACTACCTGCACACGCAGGGCCTCGTCTACTGCGACTTCAAGCCCGACAACGTGATCCAGTCCGAGGAGCAGCTCCGGCTGATCGACCTCGGCGGCGTCCGCCGGCTGACCCGGCAGGACGGCGCCATCTACGGGACGATCGGCTACCAGGCCCCCGAGATCGCCGACGAGGGCCCCTCGATCACCTCCGACCTGTACACGGTCGGCCGGGCGCTGGCCGTGCTGAGCTTCCCGTTCAAGGGCTACACCCGCAAGTACGTCGACAGCCTGCCGGCGCGCGGGGAGGTGGAGCTGCTGCGGCGCTATGAGTCCTTCGACCGGTTCCTGCGCCGCGCGACCCACCGGGACCCGGCGGAGCGCTTCCAGGACGCGGGCGAGATGGCCGAGCAGCTCACCGGCGTGCTGCGGGAGATCCTCGCCACCGAGGACGGCGAGCCGCGGCCCGAGCCGTCCGGGCTGTTCGGGCCCGAGCGGTTCGCGGCGGGCGACACCCTCGTCAAGGGCGGACGCGCCGCCCCGGGCGACCCGGGCGAGCCGGACGCCCTCGACGGACCCGAGCCGGCGCTGCCGCCCGTCCCACCGGCGCGGGCCGCCGCCGCGCTGCCGGTACCGCTGGTGGTCAGGGAGGACCCCATGGCCGGGTTCCTGCGCGGGCTGACCGCGCTGGAGCCCGCGCAGCTCGCCGCCGCCGTCGCGGGCGCGCCGCAGCACACGCCCGAGGTGCGGTTCGCGCTCGCCCGCGCCAAGATCGAGATGGGCCTGTTCGACGAGGCCGAGGAGTTCCTGGAGGAGCTCGGGCAGGAGCTGCCCGGCGACTGGCGGATCGAGTGGTACCGGGCCGTCTCCGTGCTCGCGCAGGGCCGGGTCGCCGAGGCCGAGCCGCGCTTCGACCGGCTCTACGGGCTGCTGCCCGGGGAGGCGGCGCCGAAGCTGGCGCTCGCCTACTGCCGCGAGCGCGGCGCGCCCGCCGACGCCGTCCGGCTCTACGAGCTGGTGTGGCGCACCGACCAGAGCTACATCAACGCCGCGTTCGGCCTCGCCCGCGTGCACCTGGCCGCGGGCGACCGCGGCGGCGCGATCGCCGCGCTCGACTCCGTCCCGAAGATCTCCATCCGGTACGTGCCGGCGCAGGTCGCGGCCGTCGCGACCGCCGTGCGCGGCCGGCACGCGGACGAGCTGACGGCGGCGGAGCTGGTCGAGGCGGGCGAGCGGCTCGGCCGGCTCGGCCTGGACGGGGAGCACGGCGACCGGCTCGCCGCCGAGGTGCTGGAGGCCGCGCTCGACTGGCTGGTCGTCGGGCCGGGCCCCGGCGCCGGGGCGCGGGGCGGGGCGCTGCTCGGCGAGCAGCTCGCCGAGGCGCCGCTGCGGTCGCTGCTGGAGAGGACCTACCGGGGGCTGGCACGGCTGACCCGCGACCGCGAGGAGAGCCGCTTGCTGATCGACGCCGCCAACACCGTACGCCCGAGGACGCTGCTGTGACCGATGACCAGGCGAGCACCAAGTCGGCCGAGCTCGCGTGCCCGAGCTGCGGCGAGATCGTGTACGCCGGGGAGAAGTTCTGCGAGGAGTGCGGGCACCGGCTGGACGGCGCCGAGCCGGGCGGTGCTCCCGAACCCCGCCCGGACGGGCTGAGCCCCGCCGCCCGCGCGGGCGCCACGATCAAGCAGAGCTCGGCGTCGCCGCGCGCCCGCCGCGCCCCGGCCGCGGTGCCGTGCGCGCAGTGCGGTGGGACGGCGATCGACGAGGACGGCTACTGCGAGCGGTGCGGGCTCCGCCAGCCCGTCGACCGCGACCATGTCGAGATCGAGATCCCCGCCCGGGACGCGGCGCCGCCCGCGAACGGAACCGCGAACGGGGCCGCGGGCAACGGCGTCGCCGAGGTCCGGCGGCTCGTCGCGGCGGGCGCGAGCGACCGCGGCCTGCGCTACCCCCGCAACGAGGACGCCATCGCCCTGATCGCCCACTCCGCCGGGATCGCGGCCGTGGTGTCGGACGGCGTCGGCTCCTCCCAGCGCCCCGAGGACGCCTCCCGCGCGGCGGCCGACACCGGCGCCGCCGAGTTGGCCGCGCGCCTGGACTCGGGCGAGGACCCCGCCGAGGCCACCCGCGCCGCGGCGCTGAAGGCGGCCGAGGCCGTCGCGGCGCTGGCCGAGTCTCCGTCCGAGGCGCCGTCGTGCACCTACGTGTCGGCGGTGACGCGGGACGGGGCGCTCACGGTCGGCTGGGTCGGCGACAGCCGCGCCTACTGGCTGGCCGCGCAGGAGCCGCCGCCGCCCGGGGGCGACGGCGACGACGGGCCCGACACCGCCGAGTTCGCCCTGGCCGACCTCGACACCGGCGACACCCAGCCCGACGGGGGCGACGCGGTCGAGGTCGTGGACCTCGACGGGTCCCGGCAGCTCACCGACGACGACTCGTGGGCCGCGATCATGGTCGCGCAGGGCGCGCTGACCGAGGCCGAGGCGGAGGCGCACCCGAACGCGCACGTCATCACCGCCTGGCTCGGCGCGGACGCCGAGGAGGTCAGGCCGCACGTGCGGACGTTCCGCCCGTCCGGGCCGGGCACGCTGCTGGTGTGCAGCGACGGCCTGTGGAACTACTTCCCGCAGGCGGCGGACCTCGCGGGGCTGCTGTCGAACACCGGCGAACCCGCCTCCGGCGGCGCCGCCCCCGGTGCCGTCGCCGGCGCCGACCCCGCGCCCTCCGCCGCCGGCGGCCCGGCCGCCGACCCCACCGCCGATCCGCTGCGCGCGGCCCGGACGCTGGTGCGCCGCGCCCTCGACGCGGGGGGCCGCGACAACATCACGGTCGCCGTGATCCCCGTCCTGCCCGCCTTTCCGACACAGAGCACGGAGCAGCGCCGATGAGCCAGCACCCCCAGTTCAGCATCAGGATCGACCAGAACAAGTTCCTGCCCGAGGGCGGCCGCGAGGTGCACGCGATCGTGTCGGTGGAGGCGACCGCCGCCGACGGGGCGGCCGCCGCCGCGCCCACCGCCACCGACGCGTCCGAGGTCATCATCATCGACACCTCGGGGTCGATGTCCTACCCCGACACCAAGCTGCGCGCGGCGATCGCCGCCGCGCAGACCGCGATCGACACGCTGCGCGACGGCGTCCGGTTCGCGGTCGTGTCCGGGTCGAACTCGGCGGCGATGGTGTACCCGCAGCAGCCGGGCCTGGTCCCGGCGAGCGAGGAGAGCAGGCGCCTCGCCAAGCACGCGCTGAGCAGGCTGAAGGCGTCGGGCGGTACCGCGATCGGGTCGTGGCTGCGGCTGGCCGACCAGCTGTTCGACGACCGGCAGGGCGCCATCCGGCACGCGATCCTGCTGACCGACGGCAAGAACCAGCACGAGACGGCGGAGGAGCTGGACTCGGTCCTGTTCCGCTGCGCCGGGCGGTTCGTGTGCGACTGCCGCGGCGTCGGCACCGACTGGGAGGTCGCCGAGCTGCGCAAGATCTCCTCGGCGCTGCTGGGCAGCGTGGACATCGTCGCCGACCCCGCCGGGCTGGTCGCCGACTTCGAGGCGATGACGCGGGCGGCGATGGGCAAGTCGGTGGCCGACGTCGTGCTGCGGGTGCAGACGCCGCAGACCGCCAAGCTGCGGTTCGTCAAGCAGGTCATGCCGTCGGTGGAGGACCTGACGGGCCGCCGCGTCGACAACGGCCCGCAGGCGGGCGACTACCCCCTCGGCGCGTGGGGCGCGGAGAGCCGCGACTACCACCTGTGCGTGGAGGTCCCGCCCGGCGACATCGGGCGCGAGCTGCGGGCCGCGTGGGTGAAGCTGGTCGTGCCGGACGCCTCCGGCGGCGAGTCGGCGCCGCTGGCGACCGGCAACGTGCTGGCGCAGTGGACCGACGACGAGGCGCAGTCCACCCGGATCAACGCGCGGGTCGCGCACTACACCGGCCAGGCGGAGCTGGCCGCCGTCATCCAGGAGGGGCTGCAGGCCCGCAAGGACGGCGACCTCGACACCGCCACCGCGCGGCTGGGCCGCGCGGTGGTGCTGGCCGACGAGGCGGGCAACGACGCGATCACCTCGATGCTCCGCAAGGTCGTGGACGTCGTCGACCCCGCCACCGGGACCGTCCGGCTCAAGCGCGACATCGACAAGGCCGACGAGATGGAGCTCGACACCCGCTCGTCCAAGACCGTGCGGACGCGCCACAACGAGGTCCACACGCGGCGGGACGAGACCGTGCACACCCGGCGGGGCGAGGGCTGAGCATGCCGACCTGCCCCAACGGCCACTCCTCGCAGTCGGACGACTACTGCGACCTGTGCGGCGAGCGCATCGGCGCGGCGTCCGGCGCGTCCGCCCCGTCGGTCCCCTCGGGCGGCGGCGGAGGGGTGGGCGTCCCGACGCAGGCGATGCCCACGCCCGGCGGCACCCGGTGCCCCGACTGCGGGACGCCCGCGAGCGACCGGTTCTGCGAGGCGTGCGGCTACGACTTCGCCACGGGCGGCGGCAGGCCGACCCCTCCGCAGCCGGCCCCGGCCCCGGCTCCGAGCTCGTCCCTCTCGCCGCCGCCCGCCCCGGCTCCGGCGCCGGTCCCGGTCCCGAATCCGGCGCCGCCCCCGGCTCCGTCCCCCGCCCCGAACGGCGCGGGGGCGTGGACGGCCGTGGTGATCGCCGACCGCGACTACTACAACGCGGTCATCGCCGAGGAGGGCCCGGACTCGGCGTCCCTCTCCTTCCCGCCCTACGCCCCGGAACGGCGCATCCCGCTCGTCAAGCGGGAGGTCCGCATCGGGCGGCGCAGCTCGTCCCGGCCCGAACCGCCCGAGATCGACCTGCGCGAGCCCCCGGAGGACCCCGGCGTCTCGCACACCCACGCGGTCCTGCTCGCCAAGCCGGACGGCACCTGGACGCTGGTGGACCCCGGCTCCACCAACCGGACCTGCCTCAACGGGTCCACCACCCCGATCCCGTTCAACGTCGAGGTGCCGCTCTCCGAGGGCGACCGCATCCACATCGGCGCCTGGACCACCATCACGCTCACACGAGGCGAGGCGACATGACCGCCGTTCAGCAGACGCCCGCGACGGGGACGGCCGCCACCGCGTCCGGCGCGCCCCCCGCCCGGCGCGGCCCGTCCTCGATCCGGCCGAGGCGCACCCCGCCGCCGGCGCGGAAGGGCCTCGCGCGGACGCTGCCGCGCACGGTCGCGGGACGCGTCCGGACGCTGACGGCGCTCGCCCTCGCGCTGCTGCTCGGGCTGCTCGGCGCGGCGTGGTGGGCGGTCGCGAGCGCCCGCGAGGGCGTCCAGGTGATCGGGTACGACGCGGGCCCGCAGGTCGTCGCGACCGGCGACCTGTACTTCCAGCTCACCGAGATGGACGCGCAGCTCGCCGACGCGCTGCTCATCGGCGGCGCCCCCGGCGGCGGCCGCGACCGGGCCCTCGCCGCCTACGACCGGAGCCGCGCGAAGGCCGGCGAGGCGCTGCTCCAGGCCGCCAAGCTCGCCGACGAGTACACCGAGGACACCACCGCCCGCGAGCTGGTGTTCGCGCTCGGCCGGTACGAGCGGCTCGCCACCCAGGCCCTCGACCTCGACCGGCGGGCCGGGCACACCTCCGGGGCGCCGCCGCAGAACGTCGTGCTGCAGTACCGCGCCGCGACCGACCTGATGAAGCTGGACCTGCTGCCCAAGGCCTACAACCTGACGCTCGACAACGGCACCCTCGTCCGGCACACCTACGAGGACCGGCGGTCCGACGTGCTGGACGGGCGCACGCTGATCCTCGTCACGGGCGTGGCGCTGCTGGTCGTGCTGGTCGGTCTCCAGGTGTACATGGCGGCCCGGTTCCGGCGGACGCTGAACCCGGCGCTGGCCCTCGCCACGCTCCTCACGCTCGTCCTGACCGGGGTGAGCGCGGTGATGCTGTCCGGGCAGGCGAACCATCTGCGCGACGCCAAGGACGACGGTTTCGACTCGATCCTGGCGCTGTCGCGCGCCCGCGCCATCAGCAACAGCGCGAACGCCGACGAGACGCGGTACCTCATCGACCCCGGTCGGGCGGACTCCTACGAGCAGGTGTTCCTGAGCAAGTCCCAGACCGTCCTGTACCTGAAGGCCGGGAATCTGAACGAGTACAACCAGGCGGTGCAGAAGGGGCTGGACTTCGAGCGGGGGCGGGTGCCGTTCCTCGGGTTCTTCGGCACCGAGGCGTCGCGCTCGACCGACGGCAGGCAGCGCGGCGCGCTCGTCAAGGTGCTGGAGGAGTACCGGCGGTTCCAGGCGAACGACCGCCGGATGCGGGACCTCGTGAACGGCGGGCAGCGCGCCCAGGCGGTCGCGGCGCACGACGCCGCCGCGGGCGACTACGTCCGCTACGACAAGTCCCTCCAGTCGCTGATCGAGGCGCACCAGGCCGCGTTCCGCGCCGCGGTCGCGGACGGCGAGGGAGGCACGGAGGGCTGGTACGGCGTCCTGCCGGTGGCCGGCGTGATCATCATCGCGCTCACGCTGATCGGTGTGCGCCCCCGGCTGGCGGAGTACCGATGGTCTAGGTGAGGGGGCGTCATGGGCGCAGCACGGTCGGCACGGTCGAGGCCGGCACGGTCGGGATCGGCACGGTCGGTACGGCGGCGGGGCGCGCCGCCGCGCGCCGGCGCGGGGGCGGTGCTCGCGGCCGGGGCGCTCCTCGCGGCCGGCGCCTGCGGGGTCGCCGACGCGGGCGAGAGCTCCGTCGCGAGGAAGGACAGCCTCGTCGTCGGGGTCAACTCCGACCAGCCCGGCGTCGGCCAGCGCGTCGGAGGCGGCCACCAGGGCTTCGACATCGACGTCGCGAAGGAGGTCGCCCGCCGCCTCGGTGTGCCCCCGGAGAACCTCACCTTCAAGCAGGTCGGCTACGCGACCCGCGACTCGATGCTGCGGTCGGGCAAGGTCGACCTCGTCGTGGCGAGCTACTCCATCACGCCCGAGCGCAAGACACGGGTGACGTTCGCGGGCCCGTACTACGTCGCGCACCAGGACATCCTCGTCCCCGCGTCGGACACCTCCGTCAAGGACGTGCACGACCTGAAGGGCAAGCGCCTGTGCAAGGTCCCGGGGTCGGTCTCGTTCCCGCGCGTGCACGACGAGAAGGGCGTCGCCGCGCTGCCGGTCGAGGCCGGCGGCTACGCGGCCTGCGTGGCCGAGATGTCGGCCGGACGGATGGACGCGGTGTCCACCGACGACCTGATCCTCGCGGGCCTCGCGGCGCAGGCGGCGAAAGACGGGCGGGGCCGCCCGCCGCGGTTCGTGAACGCACCGTTCTCGGACGAGCCGTACGGCATCGGCATCCGCAAGGGCGACCTCGACGGCTGCGAGGCCGTCAACAAGGCGATCACCGAGATGTACCAGGGCTCCACGATGCGCGACCTGCTGGCGAAGTGGTTCGGCGACACCACCCTCAAGGTGACCACGACCGTCCCGCAGTTCGAGGGCTGTGACTGACCGCGACCGCGCGGGACGGGGGCGTGACGTCGGCGCCGTCCACGGGGGCTCGGGGCGCGGTTGAGACCGGATGGCCACTGAGATCAGTCGGTTACGTAAGTTCCGGTCGTCGCACGTGATCGTAAGTTATGGTCGCGAACAAAACCCGAACCGGTGGAATACGGCCGCCTGAGGAGTGCCATGACGACGGTCATCCTGGTGGTGATGTGCGTCGTGGTGGGGGCGCTGGAGCTCTACGCCGGAAAGCAGAGCAAGGACCAGGCGAACGCGTTCACGCGCCGGATCGAGGAGCTGAACCAGCAGGTCACCAAGCAGAACAACGTGCTGGTGACGGTCGGCGAGCAGCTCACGGCCGAGCTGGCGCGGGTGAAGCAGGACGTGCTGCCCGCGCTCGACGACCGGCTCCGGCACAGCAGCGGGCAGGTCGACGAGCTGGCCGCGCGCGTCCACGAGGCCGACGACCACCTGCGCACGCAGGGCGCGCGGCTCCAGGAGCTCGAACAGCAGCGGGTCACGCTCGCCGCGCTGCGCCGGAAGCTGACCGAGGTCGAGGCGACGGTGCGGGCGGTGACCGGCGCGGGCGCCGCCGCCGTCGAGGGCAGGGTCGACGCCGCGCTGGACCGGCTGGCCGAGCTGGAGCGCGGCGGCGCGGAGATCCTGGTGCTCCAGCGCACGCTCACACGGACGCTGGAGACCGTCGAGGACGTCGTCGCCGAGCTGCTCCGCTTCACCGAGGGCAGGCTGGACGACACCGTCGCCGCCGCGCTGACCGGCCGCCCCCAGCCGCCCGCGGGGGCGCTCAGCGGCTCCCCCGCCGCCGACGCCGGCGTCACCGCCACGGGACGGCTGTGGACGCGCGACGAGCAGCTCCAGGACATCCTCACCGACCTGTACGAGCGGTGCGTCCACGCGAACCGGCTCGACGTCCGGTTCCGCACGGCCGAGGGCGGCGAGGGGCCCGCGACGGGGTCCTCCGCGCGGCACCGCTACTTCCTCGGCGGGCAGGACGCCGAGGACCTCGCCGGGGCATTCAGCGCCCTGCTCATCTCGACCGGCGCCGACCTGCCCCGCAACGGCCCGGCGTCCGGCGACGGGCGGCGCGGCCTCGCCCGCGTCGAGCCCGGCCTGCCCTCCGGTGTCGCGCCGAGCCGCCCGCCCGAGGACGAGGCCGCGCTCAAGGCGCTGCTGCGCGCGCTGTTCGAGAGCGCCGGGGCGGTGGCGCAGATCGGCCCGCTGATGGCCGTCCGGACCCGGGACGAGCTGCTGTGCGCGGTGCTGACCGCGCCGCAGTCGCTGGAGCTGGAGAGCGACGAGGTCTTCTGGGACCCGGCCGCCGCGACCGTCCGGCTGCGGCGCCTGCCGTCCCACCAGCTCTGGGACCTCACCGCATGGGCCGCGACGTCCTAGGGGGCCGCGAGGACGGTCCCGTAGGCGCGGACGGTGCGCTCCGCCGGATCCCCCAGGCGCACGTACACCGGGCACCGGGCGGCGCGCGTCGTCGGTTCCACCTCGGCGCACAGCCCGACCCCGGCCGCGCGGTCGAGGAAGACGACGTTCTCCACCGCGCGGGCGCCGCGCACCGCATACGGCACCGAGTCGGCGTCGCCGGCGTCGAGGAGCTCCTCGAAGGTCAGCCTGCGCGCGAACCGCACCAGCGCCGCCGCGTCCACGACCCGGGTGCCGATCGCCGCGCTCGGACCGGCGACGACCAGTCCGAAGCTCGGGCTCTCGCGGCCGCGCACGTAGATCTCGCGGTCGGGCTCCAGGCCCCGCCGCCGCTCGGGCAGGTGCAGGCCGAACCCGGCCTCGCCGTCCAGGAACGCGGGAGGCCCGACCCACACGGGAGCGGCCCGCCGCCCGCCGGGCGCCGCCTGCCGCACCACCTGGTGGGCGCCCGCGGGCGCCTCCCAGCCCGGCAGGTACACGCCGAGCCCGCGCAGCAGCAGCCGCCAGATCGGCCGTCCGGTCACGCCGGGCGCGAACGCGCCCCGCGCACCTCCGGCGTCCCGCGCCGACTCACCCGGCCCGTCCATCGGCCGGTCGCCCGGCCCGCCCACCGGCTCCCGCACCCCGTCCATGCCCATCATCATCAGCCGACGATCCGGCGCGCACAAGGCCGGACCGCCGGGCCTCCTCGCCGGGCCCGCGGGCGCCCCGCGGCCTTACCGCGCGGCCTCTGCACCGGCGCCGCCCGTTCGGCTACGGTTGGACCCACCAGACCATGACGAGGACGCCACCGTGAATCTGCAGGACATGATGGTGCGCCGCGACAACTCCTCGCGGACGGTCGACAAGTATCTGATGGCCTACGAGGGCCGTGTCATCGCCGTGCGGCGCCACCCCGCCGTGCTGCTGTTCCCCGTGGCGCTGGTGGTCGGCGGGCTCATCGCGTGCGGCGCCGCCTACGCGGTCTCGGGCGTCCTGTGGCTCTGGTTCCTGTGGCTGATCGCGATCGGCTACCTGGTCTGGAAGCTCATCGCCTGGTCGGTGGAGTTCTTCCTGGTCACCGAGCACCGCGTGATGCTGGTCAGCGGCATCCTCAACCGCAACGTCGCGATGATGCCGCTGGCGAAGGTCACCGACATCGCGCTGGAGCGCTCCGTCGCCGGGCGGATGCTCGGGTACGGCGAGTTCGTGATGGAGTCGGCGGGCCAGAAGCAGGCGCTGCGCAACGTGGGCTTCATGCCGTATCCGGAGCAGCTCTACCTGGAGGTGTCGTCGGTCATCTTCGGCACGATCGACGAGTCCCCCGACTGACGCGCCGCCCGGCTGACACGCGGCACGGCGCCGACCCACGGATGGAGCGCGAGAACATGGCCTTCTCCCCCGCGCCGCTCGACGCGATGCGCGACGCCATGGCCGGGCACATCGAGCGGGGCGCGCTGCCGGGTCTGGTCACGGTCGTGTCCCGGCGCGGCGAGACCCGTGTCGAGGCGCTCGGGGCCGCGTCGGTCGGCGGCCCCCCGATGAGCCGCGGCACCCTCTTCCGGATCACCTCGATGACCAAGCCGATCGCGGCGGTGGCGGCGCTGACGCTCGTCGAGGAGGGCGTGCTGCGCCTGGACGACCCGGTGGACGCCCTCCTGCCCGAGCTCGCGGGACGCCGCGTCCTGCGCGCCCCGGAGGGGCCGCTGGAGGACACCGTGCCCGCCGCCCGTCCCATCACCCTCCGGGACCTGCTCACCTTCCGCTGCGGCCTCGGCATCGCGCTGGACGGCTCCCTCTTCGGGACGCCGTTCGACGACGCCGTCCGCGAGCTGGGCCTCATGGGGTTCGGCCCGCCGCGTCCGGACGCGCCCCACACCGCCGACGAGTGGCTCGGGCTCGTCGGGACGCTGCCGCTCCAGTGCCAGCCCGGTGAGCGGTGGCTCTACAACACCGGGTACGTCATCCTCGGCATCCTCATCGCGCGCGCCTCGGGGCGTCCGCTGGAGGCGTTCCTGCGCGAGCGCCTGTTCGAGCCGCTCGGCATGCGCGACACCGGGTTCCACGTCCCCGCCGCCGACCAGGGGCGCCTCGCCGACTCCTACTCGCCGGACGACGCCGACGGCCGGCTCACCGTGTACGACGGCGCCGACGGCCGCTGGAGCCGTCCGCCCGCGTTCCCCGACGCCGGGGCCGGGCTGGTGTCGAGCGCGGACGACTACCTGGCGTTCGCCCGGATGCTGGCGGACGGCGGCGCGCACGGGGGCGCGCACGGCGGGGGGCGGCTGCTGTCGCGGCGGACGGTCGAGCTGATGACCACCGACCAGCTCGCCCCCGGGCAGCACGCGGACGCGCTCGGCGAGGCGCGCGGCTGGGGGTTCGGCGTGTCGGTCGTGCTGCGCCGCGACGAGCCGTACGCGACGCCCGGACGGTACGGCTGGAACGGCGGGTTCGGGACGTCCTGGGCGAACGACCCCGCCGAGGACCTGACCGCGATCCTGCTGACGCAGCGTCCGATGCCGCCGGGCGCCTCTCCCGTCCGCGACGACTTCTGGACGTCGGTCTACCGGTCCCTCGCCTGAGGCCCCGCCGCGGCGGCGGTCCGCCGCGCCACGACCACGGCGATCAGCGCGCCGGACGCGAAGATGAGCGTGCCCATCACGTTGACCTGCGGCGGCGTCCCGGTCCGCGTCGAGCCGTAGATCCACAGCGGGAACGTGACCGTGGCCCCGCCGGTGAAGCCGGTGATCACGAAGTCGTCGACCGACAGCGTGAACGCCAGCAGCGCGCCCGCGACCACCCCCGGCCTGATCATCGGGAGCGTGACGAGCCGGAACCGCGTCCACGGCCCGGCGCCCAGGTCCCGCGCGGCCTCCTCGACCGCCGGGTCGAGGCGCGCGACGCGGGCGCGGACGGTCACCGCCACGAACGCGATCGAGAACATCACGTGCGCGGCGAGCACCGTCGGGTAGCCGCGCGGCACGCCGAACGTGACGAACATGGACAGCAGCGACGCGCCCATCACGATCTCCGGGCACGAGATCGCCATCAGCAGCACCAGGTTCGCCGCGCCGCCGCCGCGGAACCGGTGGCGGCCGAGCGCGATGCCCGCGAGCGTCCCGATGACCGTGCTGACCAGCGTGCTGAGCAGCGCGATCGTCAGCGAGTTCAGCACGGCCGTGGTGAGGTCGCCCTTGTCGAGCAGGTGCGCGTACCACCTGAGCGTGAAGCCCTCCCAGCGGAAGTTCTGCTTGCCGTGGGCGTCGTTGAACCCGAACGCGATCATGACCGCGACGGGCAGGAGCAGCCAGGCGATCAGCAGCAGCGTGTAGACGCGCAGGCCGGAGACGGCCTCGCGGGGGCGGGGCGTCATCGTCCGGCCGCCACGTCCAGCACGCTCCGGGCCCCCCGGGCGCCGAGGGCGCGGGCGTAGGCGAAGACGCCGAGCAGCAGCACCGCCATCAGCGCGAACGACAGCGCGGACGCGACCGGGTAGGCGCCGTTGTCGAAGTACTCCGCCTGGATCACGTTGCCGACCATGGTGTCGCGGGGACCGCCGAGCACCTCGGCGTTGACGTAGTCCGCCGACGCGGGCGCGAACGTCATGATCACCCCGGCGAGGACGCCCGGGAGCGACAGCGGCAGGACCACTCGCGCGAACGCCTGCGCCCGGCTCGCGTACAGGTCGTGGGCGGCCTCCACAAGGCGGGGGTCGATCCGCTCCAGGGCGACGTAGATGGGCAGCACCATGAACGGGAGGAAGTTGTAGGTCAGCCCCGACACGACGGCGAAGCCTGTATCCAGAACGTGGAAATCCTGCGGGAGGATGCCGTGGTCGCGCAGGGGCCCGAGCAGCGGGCCGTTGTCGGTCAGGACGAGCTTCCAGGAGACCGTCCTGAGCACATACGAGACGAAGTACGGCAGCAGCAGCAGGACCAGGTACGTCGACTTGTGGCGACCGGCGCGGAACGCGATCCAGTACGCGGCCGGATAGGACAGCGCCGCGCACGCCGCCGTCGCCAGCAGGCCGTACCAGAGCGACCGCAGGAAGGCGTCCCTGTAGGTGTCCAGCGCGTAGGTGTAGTTCTGCCAGTGGAACGTCTGCCGGAACCCGTCCACGAGGTTGCCGGTCTGCAACGACAGCGACACCATCAGCGCCATCGGGACGACGAAGAACGCCGCCAGCCACAGGCCGCCCGGCAGGATCATCAGGTAGGGCGTGAACCGCCCCCGCGCACGCCTCACGAGCCTTTGGCGATGGGCTCGAAGATCCGCTGGTACCGCGTCTCCTCCGCCTGCGTGAGCCGCCGGTAGTGCCGCAACCGCGCGAGGTCGGCCTGGGACGGGAACACCAGCGGGCTCGTGCTCAGCCTGGTCAGCTCCCTCCTCTCGGCGCCGGTCGCCTTCGCCGCGTCCGCCGCGACGATCTCCCGCACCGCCGGGACGGGCGTGATGTAGTTGACGAACTCGGTCAGCGGCGCGTTGTTCGCCGGGACGTACAGCCAGTCGATGAGCGTGAGCGCGTCGACCGGGTTCTCGGCGGTCCTCGGGATGCACAGGTTGTCGGTCCAGAGGGTGCCGCCCTCCTCCGGCACGACGAATCTCACGTCGGGGCTGGTGAGGCTGTACACGTCACCGGACCACGCCATCGTCAGCCACACGTCGCCCTTGCTGACCGCGTCGACGTAGTCCTGCGTGTAGTACTTGCGGACGATCCCCCTGTCCCGCTGCTCGCGCAGCTTCGCGGCGGCGCGCTCCCAGTCGGCGGGGGTCGAGCGCTCCGGATCGACGCCGAGCAGGAACATCCCGAAACTGCCGAGTTCCTGCGAGTCGCCCAGCATGCCGACCCTGCCCTTGTACTTCGGGTCGAAGAGCTGGGCGATGCTGGTGATCTCGTCCTTGACGTACCGGGTGTTGTAGGCGATGCCGGTGATGCCCGACTGGTAGGGCACCGTGAACGCGTTGCCCGGATCGTAGGACGGGTTCCGGTAGGTCGGCCCCGCGTTCGCCGCGAAGTTCCGCAGGCGGGACCGATCCAACGGCGCCAGATAGCCGAGCTGGCGGCACTTCTCCAGCTGGATCCCGTTCGTCATGACCATCAGGTCGAACCCGATCGACTGCCCGGCGGCCAGCGGCGCCTGGATCTTGCCGAACCACGGCCCGGTCTCCTGGATGACCTCCCGGTAGGTCACGCCGATCCCGGTGGCCTTCTCGAACGCCTTGATCGTCTCGTGGTCGTCCTGCATGTAGCCCGGCCAGTTCGCCCAGCGCAGCCTGCCGTTGCCGGACCTGCCCGACCAGTACTCCCGGACGTCGCTCCGCCCGACCGCCGCCTTGCCGCCCTGCCCGTCCACGCCGCAGCCCGCCAGGACGAGCCCGGTCCCCATCAGCTGGAGCGCCCGGCGCCGCGAGACCCCCGTGCGCGCCGGCGGGGCCGCCGCGCGCGGACGCGTGAGCCCGCGGACGAGCTCGGGACGGATGTCGCTCACCGGGGTTCTCCTAGGGCGTACGAGTGGCGGGGGTCCCACGACAGCCAGACGACGTCCCCGCGGGCGGCAACGTCCTCCCCGGACGTGACGTTCTGCGAGAACACGACGACGTCCTTCCCGGCGGCCGTGGCGACGGTGTAGTTGGTGGAGGTCCCGAGATAGACGACCTCGGTCACGGTGCCGCGGATCCGGCACAGGCCGTCCGCCGGCCGGTCCCGTCCGATGCCGATCTTCTCCGGCCTGACGGTCAGCTCCAGCTTCCCGCCCTCGGCCGCGCCCCCGACCGGCACCTCGATCCGGCCGTCCGGCCCGTAGGAGATCACCGCCGTCCCGGGCCCCGCCTCAGCGATCTCGCCGCCCAGCAGGTTGGAGGTCCCGATGAACCCCGCGACGAACCGGGTCGCCGGACGCTCGTAGACCTCCCTCGGCGTCCCGAGCTGCTCGACGCGCCCCTCGTCCATGACGGCGACGCGGTCCGACATGGAGAGGGCCTCGCCCTGGTCGTGCGTCACGTAGACGAACGTGATGCCGACCTCCCGCTGGATGCGCTTCAGCTCCACCTGCATGGCCTGGCGCAGCTTCAGGTCGAGAGCGGCCAGCGGCTCGTCCAGCAGCAGGGCGCGCGGGCGGTTGACCAGCGCCCGCGCCAGCGCGACCCGCTGCTGCTGCCCGCCGGACAGCTCCGCCGGGCGGCGGCGCTCCCGTCCGGCGAGATCGACGAGATCCAACATCCCGCCCACCCGCGCCTTGACCTCCCCCTTGGGGACGCCACGGCGCCGCAGGCCGAACGCCACGTTGTCGAAGACGTTCATATGCGGGAACAGCGCATACGACTGGAACACCGTGTTGACGTCGCGTCTGCTGGCCGGGACCCCGGTGACGCTGGCTCCGTCCAGAAAGACCTCGCCCGCCGTGGGCTCCTCGAACCCCCCGGCCAACCGCAACGTCGTGGTCTTGCCGCAACCGGAAGGGCCCAGCAGCGAGAAGAACTCCCCGCGCGCTATCTCCAGATCGAGACCACGAACCGCGGCGACCGTCTCGCCGCGGGCGTGGTAGGTCTTCTCGACCCCGGCGAACTCGATGGCGGGACCCGCGCCGTCCGCCGGGGCGCCGGGAGGGGTCGAGGTCATGGGGCGTTCCTTCGCGCGGACGGGCGGACGGTCAGCCGCCGATGTAGTGCATGACGTGCTTGACGCGCGTGTAGTCCTCGATCCCGTACATCGACAGGTCCTTGCCGTAACCGGAGTGCTTGAAGCCGCCGTGCGGCATCTCCGACACGAGCGGGATATGGGTGTTGACCCACACCGCGCCGAAGTCGAGCGCCCTGGTCATGCGCATGGCCCGCCCGTGGTCACGCGTCCACACGCTGGCGGCCAGACCGTACCGCACGCCGTTCGCCCACTCGACGGCCTGCCCCTCGTCAGCGAACCGCTGGACGGTGATGACGGGGCCGAACACCTCCTCCTGCACCAGTTCGTCGTCCTGCCGGAGCCCGCCGACCACGGTCGGCGCGAAGAAGTACCCGCGGTCCCCGATCCGCTCGCCCCCCGTCAGGACCTCCGCGTGACCGGGCGCCCGGTCCAGGAACCCCTGGACGCGCTCCAACTGCCCCGCGCTGTTCACGGGGCCGTAGTAGGCGCCGGTGTCGCTCGGCGGCCCCACCGCCGTCCCCTTGGCGGCCTCGGTGAGCGCCTCGGCGAAGGCGTCGTGGACCCCGTCCGCGACGAGCACGCGCGTGGCCGCCGTGCAGTCCTGCCCCGCGTTGAAGTACCCGGCCTCGGCGATGCCCGCCGCCGCGGCCTCCACGTCCGCGTCGTCGAAGACCACGACCGGCGCCTTGCCGCCGAGCTCCAGGTGCACCCGCTTGAGGTCCTTCGCCGCCGCCGCCGCGACCTCCATCCCCGCGCGCACGCTGCCGGTGATCGACACCATCTGCGGCGTCGGGTGGTCGACGAGCGCGCGCCCGGTGTCCCGGTCGCCGCACAGCACGTTGAACACCCCCGGCGGCAGGAACTCCGCCGCGATCTCGGCCAGCAGCAGCGTGCTGACCGGCGTGGTCTCCGACGGCTTCAGCACGACCGTGTTCCCCGACGCCAGCGCCGGGCCGATCTTCCAGGCGGCCATCATCATGGGGTAGTTCCAGGGCGTCACCTGCGCGCACACCCCGATCGGCTCCCGCCTGATCGTGGAGGTGTGGTCGGCCATGTACTCGGCGCTCGCCCGCCCCTCCAGCACGCGGGACGCGCCCGCGAAGAACCGGAGGTTGTCCACCATCGGCGGCACCTCCTCGTCCCTGGTCAGCTGCAGGGGCTTGCCGGTGTCACGGCTCTCCGCCCTGACGAGGTCCTCGGCCCGCGCCTCGACCGCGTCCGCGAACCGCAGCATCGCGAGGCTCCGCTCCCCCGGCGTCGCGTCCCGCCACGCGGGGAACGCCCCCTCGGCGGCCCGGAACGCGGCGTCGACGTCCGCGGCGCCCGACAGCGGCGCCCGCGCGTACGGCTCGCCCGTGCTCGGATCGACGACCTCCAGGGTCCGCCCGTCCTTCGCGTCCACGTACTCGCCGCCGATAAAGTTGCGCAGCCGGTCGCCGCTCATCCAATCCCTCCCGGGGACCCTCGTCTGATGCGTTCTTGTCGGCCCGACCCTTACAGAGGATCCCGCCCAATTCAAGTGATCCGCTCGTCACGATCCAATTCGGCGACTGATTCCCTTGAAACAAATACCGCGCAGCCCCGACTCCGCAAATAGGAGATCACGATGACGGCCCAGCCGCCCGCCCGCCAAGGCACCCCCGCCGTCGCGCTCGACGCCACCGCCAAGCACATCATCGAGCAACTCCAGCAGGACGGGCGGCGCTCCTACGCGGCCATCGGCAAGGCGGTCGGGCTCTCCGAGGCGGCCGTCCGCCAGCGCGTCCAGAAGCTCCTGGACGCGGGCGTCATGCAGATCGTCGGCGTCACCGACCCCCTCATGCTCGGCTTCTCCCGCCGCCTCATGGTCGGCGTCCGCTGCGAGGGCGACCTGGAGTGGATCGCCGACGAGCTCGCCTCCGCCGAGGAGATCGACCACGTCGTCATCACCGCCGGGTCCCTCGACATCCTCGTCGAACTCGTCTGCGAGGACGACGACCGCGTCCTGGAGCTCCTCGGCCGCATCCGCGCCGTCCCCGGCGTCGTGTCGACCGAGAGTTTCGTCTATCTCCGGCTCCGCAAACAGTCCTACTCCTGGGGGACCCGCTGAGCCCCGGCTTCGCCCCGATAATCGTCCTTACAGAGGATGTCGCGGCCGCTCCTCCCGGCGTACTTTGAGATGCCGCACGGAAGGAGACCGGCCATGTCTGAGTCGGTTCGCCAGGACCTTCCCGCCATCGATCACATCGGTTTCCAGACGTCCGCGGAACAGACTCTCGTCATCCGCAAGGCGGCCGAACTGATCGGCTGGACGGTCCCCGAGTACGTGTTGTCCGCGGCACTGGACCGCGCGGAACGCGACCTCTACGAACACGCAGCAGCCCTAGCGGGCACCACACCACCCCCACCCGATCCCGGAACAGCAGAACCCTACGTGGCCGTCGTCGTGGCCCTGGGCTGACCCCACCGGCAAGGCCCGCCCCCAACCGGGCCTTGCCACCCACCCCCACACGAGCACGCCCTCCATAGCCCACCGATTCAAGGGGCTCCCCCCAAAGCCCCGCCATTCCCCACCGACCACCAAGCCCTGCCGCGCCCACCAAACCCCGCCACCACCCTCATTCAGCCTCCCTCCACAAACCGACGCCGCCATCCACCAAAGCCACACGGCGGCGCCGAAAAGCAACCGCACCCACACCCCCTCGCACCGCAGCAGCCACCAACCCACACCACAACCGGGGCCCACCCACAGCGCCCACACAAGGCCGCATCCACTCACGCCAGAAGTGTCACCTCTCAAGGGCGCGCAGGCCACTCCCCGCCCGGCTGGCCCGCTCGCTCTCACAGGCCCTCTCCCCGGGCATGACCGCGACTCAAAGACTCGCTGCGAGGCGGGCCGCGTAGTCGGCGGCCTCGGCGTCCGAGTCGTACTTCTGGCGCGGCCAGAAGAATCCGCGCAAGCCGTCCTTCTTGTTCCGCGGGACCACGTGGACGTGCAGGTGAGGGACGCTCTGGCTGATGCGGTTGTTCATGGCCACGAACGAACCCGCCGCGTCGAGCACCGACTCCATCGCCCCCGCCAGCCGCCGCGCGTGCCCGAAGAACTCCCCGAGGAACTCGGGCGGCAGGTCCCCCAAGGTCTCGTAATGCGTCCGTGGGACCAGCAGCGTGTGCCCCTTGAACAACGGCCGCGTATCGAGGAACGCCATCGCATCCGGGACGTCCAGCACGACATGCGCCGGCCGCTCCCCCTTCACGATCTCGCAGAAGAGGCACCCCTCACTCGCCACCAGCACGACCTCCGATCACCACAGCCCCTCAACCAGCGACCCAAGAAAATCACATCCCGACTGGGTCCACACACCGCCTCAACCGCAGCGTCCGCAGAGAGAACTCCGCCCGCGCGGGGCCGCGCCGCCGCCGATCCGGGGCTAACGCCGCGCTTACGGGCGGGTCACTACGGTCCGTGGACTATGCGGCTAGAGAGCGTCGCCTTTCGCTACCACCGTAGGGGCCCTTGGGTACTCAAGGACGTCACCCTCACGCTCCCCGCGGGCACTGTCACCGAGGTGACCGGACGCAACGGAGCGGGAAAGTCCACGCTGCTCCGACTGATCGCCGGGCTGCGCCGCCCCCACAAGGGGGCCGTTCACGATCGGCCGACCCGTGTGGGTTACGCACCAGAACGCTTCCCGGTGGACCAACCGTTCGAGGTTCGCTCCTACCTGAATCACATGTCAGCCATGCGTGGAGTTCCTCCCTCCTCCGTGAGCGCGTGGACGGAACGGCTCGGCTTGGAACACCTGCTCAACGTGCGCCTGCCGGAACTGTCCAAGGGCAGCGCACAGAAGGTCGGCCTGGTCCAGGCGCTCATGGACGATCCCGGTCTCCTGATCCTGGACGAGCCCTTCGCCGGCCTCGACGCCGCCACCCGCGACTCACTCCCGTCCCTGATCGCCGAACTGGCCGCCGGAGGCACCACCGTGGTGGTCAGCGATCACCAGCGGACCATCGAGAAGCTCCCCGAGCTAGGCCGCATACGCGTGGCCAACGCCGAGGTGGTTCACCTCCCTTCGGCTCCCCCAACGTCCACCCCACCCCTCCTGACCCACAACTCGACCGCCAAAGAGAAACTCCCCTCCCCCGCCACAACCACGACCGCCACCACCACACAAAGCACCGCCCCCACGCAAAGCACCGCCCCCACCCAAGGCACCGCCTCCACACAAGCCACCGCCCCCACGCAAGGCACCGCGCCCGCGCAAGGCACCGTCTTCGCGCAAGGCACCGCCTCCACACAAAGCACCGTCCCCACACAAGGCACCGCCTCCACGCAAAGCACCGCCCCCACACAAGGCACCGCCATAGCGAGCCCCACCGGCCCCGATAAGGCCACACCCACCCCAGACTCAGAACCCAGCCACGCCACCAACCCCCTCAGGTCCACCGAGCCCCTCCCCAACCCCGCCGAACCCGCCAGCGCGGCTAATCCCGCCGACGCCGCCGAACCCGTCAACGCCGCCGAACCCGTCAGCGCGGCTGAGCCCGTATTTCAGGCCAGCGCCATGCCGCGCTCGCTAGAGCCCACCCCCGCGGTCGGACCCCCGCACCAAGCCGAACCCACGACGGCGACGAAAGCCTCCGAGCACCCCGGGTTTTCCGGGCACACAGCGCCGGCAGAGGGCACCGAACTCCAGGAGCACATACGGGCCGCTGAGGGCGCGCGGGCGTTGGACGATGGGGGCAGCGGCGGTCCGCACGGGCGTGAGGGTGCGGCTGCGTGGACGGTTCTGACGGTCATCGTCAGGGAGGACGAAGCCGACGCCGTGGAGAACAGGCTGCGCGCTGAAGGCCACGACGTGCGGAGGGCGGAGAAGTGATCGCACTCGCCCGGTTCCAGGTCGAGGGTTATGTGCGCTCCCTGCGCGTGCTGCACCCCCTGATCGTGATCGCGTTGATCGTCTGCCTGGTCCTCCTCAACGGCCCGAGCGGACCGGACGCCCGCGAGCTCGGCGTCGCGAGCTTCGGGGACGTGGCGGCCTTCATGTTCCCGATCTGGGCGTGGGCGGCCCGCGCCCTGCTCGACACCCAGCCGGATGAGCAACGGTCGCTGTCGACGACCGCCGTCGGACGCACGTCCACCACCCTGTGGGCCGGGATACTCGCCGCGTACGGGGTGAACCTCTGCCTGGGTCTCGTCGCACTGCTGGTTCCTCTCTTCCAAGCGATCACGGTGGGCTCGCCCGCCCAGGCGGTGCTGACGGGGCTCGCGCTGTCCCCGCTGGTGGCCGCAGCCGGCACCCTCCTGGGAGCGTGGACGAGCCGGGCGGTCATACCTGCTCCGGGTGCCGCCCTTCTGGCAATGCTCGGCGGTGCGGCGGGCCTCGTCCTGATCGGACTGGGCCGCCTCTCGTGGCTCTCGATTCCCATGATCGAATGGCTCCGCGTCGCCCACGACGGCCCGGATGAGCTGGTCTCCGGCTTCCCGGCGATCGCCTTGCACCTCGCCATCTGGACGGCCGTGGTCGGCGCCGCCTACATGGCCACCCCCCGCTTCCGCCGTTGACCCCACACCGCTGAGACCGTTGCCTGAGGCGCACACGGCGGCTCCCAGGCAACAGCACCGTGCTGGACGGCACCCGCCCGAGCCCCCCACGACGAAGCCGCCGCGACCCAACCGGCGTGACCGGACTGGCGAGACATGTGGAGCGACGGCCTATGCAGGGCCGCAGGCGGCGCACCGGAGGGTGTGGGCTGGGGTTGTGGGCTGGAGGGTGTGGGCTGGAGGGGTGTGAGCTGGGTTGTGGGGCTGGGGTTGTGGATGCGGCGGGGGGGGCGTCGTGGCTTGTGGGGGTCAGGTGGCCTGGACGGTTAGCCATGTTCGTTCCAAAGGCTCGTTCTGGCGGCCGCAGAAGTACACGCGGCCTGGGTCGCCCCAGAACCACCCGAGGCGGTGGTCGGAGTCGAGTTGCAGCAGCAGGCGCCACTCGGCTGCGGCGGACTCCTCTTCCGGGGAGAGTGCGACGGGCTTGAAGGAGTCCAGGTCGCGGCCGGACGAGGCGTACATGCAGTCGGGGCCGACCGGGCGCTGGACGAGGGCGGGCCAGCCGCCCAGTTGGTGGACGGGTCTCTCGTCCGGCCAGGAATGTTGTGACCAGGCGGCATAGAGCTGCTCGTAGACCGCCACGACGCCGCTGTAGATCCGCTCCAGTCTCCGGACGACGGGCTCCTGCGGAGAGGGGAGAGAGATGTACGGGGCGGCGCCCAGACGGCACCGGGGGTATGTGGAGGCTCCCGACGGGGCGGCCGTCTCCCGCAGGTGTCCCGTGAAGATCCTCCAGCCGTCGCGCTGGCCTGCGGAGTCACCCCACGGACGCGGCGCCTCGCTCGCGTAGTAGAAGGCGGCCGTGCCCGTGGCCGGCAGCCCGGGGATCTCGCCGAGCACGGCTAACCCGGCGAAGTCGATCGCGCCGAGGAAGTCGAGGGGGCGGCCCTCCCATTCGGGCCAGCGTTCACCGGCCGGGAGCAGCGGGGCGCCGCCGAGCCGGACGCCGACCGCGCTCTCGGCGCCCAGCCGCAGCGCGGGACGGGTCAGGGGCAGCAGCGCGGCGACGACCTCCGGCTCGAAGAAGAGGCCGAACAGGGCGCGCAACCGTTGCAGTTGCGCTTCGAGTTGATCCATGTACGAAGCGTCGCGCGACCCGGTGCGTAGGCGCCAGCCCGTCGTACAACTGTGGATAACTCAGCGGCGTTCGAGGGCCCCCGCGAGCTGGACGAGGAACCGGTCGACCTCCTGCTCGTCGTAACCCGATCCGAACCGGACGACGCGGAACGCGCTTTCCCGCACGTCGCGGGCCGTCACCGGCGGGGCGGTCCCGCGCAGGCCCGCGATGACACGGTCCAAGAACGCGTCGACGTCGCGGACGTCGTAGCCCGTGCGCAGCCCGGCGCCCGCGAAGCGCGCGTTCTGGATCCAGTTGATCAGCCAGCCGGGGTGCACGCGGGGGCGCCCGGCCCGCTCGTCGTAGGGCGCGGTGCTCTGGAGCTCCCTGATGCACTCGCGGACCAGCTCGTCCACCGCGCGTTGCTCGTAGCCGCGCAGGACGACGTCGAACCGGATCGCGCGCACCTCGTCCACCGACACCGGCGGGCCGCCGTTCAGCGCCCGTGAGATCCGGCCCAGCAGGCCGTCCACCTGCCCCCGGTCATAGCCCCGCAGCGCCACCGGCAGCCGCGTACCCGCCCTCACCGCCACCCGTGCTCCCCCCGCGCGCGCGGAGCGCGACGAGCACGCCCGCGGCGCGCTAGTCCCTGGTCGCCGCGGCCAGCTGTCCGCAGGCCCCGTCGATCTCCCTGCCCCGAGTGTCGCGCACCGTGACCGGAACCCCGTGGGCCTCCAGCCGCCGGACGAACTCGCGCTCGTCCTCGGGCCGGGAGGCGGTCCACTTGGAACCCGGCGTCGGGTTCAACGGGATCAGATTGACGTGTACGAGGTGCCCGCGCAAGAGCCTGCCGAGAAGATCGGCCCGCCACGCCTGGTCGTTGACGTCCTTGATGAGGGCGTATTCGATCGAGACGCGGCGCCCGCTCCGGTCCGCGTAGGCCCAGGCGGCGTCCAGCACCTCGGCGACCTTCCACCGGTTGTTGACCGGCACGAGTTCGTCGCGGAGCTCGTCGTCGGGCGCGTGCAGGGAGAGGGCCAGGCGTACGGACATGTCCTCGGCGGCGAGCTTCTCGATCGCCGGAACCAGCCCCACCGTGGAGACCGTCACCGAGCGTTGGGAGATCCCCAGCCCGGCGGGCGCCGGATCGGTGATGCGGCGCACGGCGCCGATGACGGCCTTGTAGTTGGCCAGGGGCTCGCCCATGCCCATGAACACGATGTTGGAGACGCGTCCAGGTCCGCCCGGGATGCGTCCGCGCGCCATCGCCCGCGCGCCCGCCGCGACCTGCTCGACGATCTCGGCGGTGGAGAGGTTGCGGGTGAGGCCCGCCTGTCCCGTCGCGCAGAAGGGGCAGTTCATACCGCATCCCGCCTGGGACGAGACGCACATCGTGGCCCGGTCCGGGTAGCGCATCAGCACCGACTCGAACAGCACGCCGTCGAACGCCTTCCAGACGGTCTTCAGCGTCCTGCCGCCGTCGCAGTCCAGCTCGCGGACGGGGCTGAGGAGGTCGGGCAGCAGCTCCGCCACCAGGCGCTCGCGGACCGCGGCGGGCAGGTCGGTCATCTCAGCCGGATCGTCGATCAACCGGGTGAAATAGTGCCGCGACAGCTGATCGGCGCGGAACGGCTTCTCCCCGAGCGCGACCACCGCCTCGCGCCGTTCGGCGGAGGTGAGGTCGGCGAGGTGCCGTGGCGGCTTGCCCCGGCGCGGCGCGGCGAAGACGAGCTTCGCCGGGGTCTTCGTGGCATCAGGGGTGGCAGACATGGTGCTACCAGTGTCGCAAACCCCGGCCGATGCCTCGTCCGCCCGACGCGGGCCCGGTTTCCCGCCCGGGACACAAGCGAGACGCGACATCCCTGCACATGACCTTGTTCGCGACTAAGGTGCCGATCATGTCGGTATTGCGCAGGGGCGCCGTGTCCCCCGGAAGCCCTGCCTCCACGGTGGTCCACGCGGAGGCCAGCCCCTACGGCAGCCGTCGGCTCATCATCGAGACCGACGGGGACGTCACCGCCGCCTACCTGAGGGACGCGAGGGACTCGGTCGTCGGCGCGGTCTGGGTGGCCAACCACGGTCAGGCCCCGGAGGAGCTCGACCGGTCCCGGCTGAACTCGGGCAGCGCGCCCCTCCTGCCGCGGTCCCACGTCGGCCACCCGCAGGGGCGCGAGGCGCTGGACGCCGCCTCCCTGGAGGTCGTGTGGTTCGAGGAGGGCGACGGGGTCGCCGTCCTGGAGGCGGGCGACCCCCTGTTCGTCATTCCGGGATGGTCCGACATGGGACGCGGCATCCCCGGCTACGGCAGGGACGCCACGGCGCAGAGCCCGTTCGTCTTCCCGCTGGCGGAGGAGATCGAGGACTTCGCGCCGAGGATCGACCGCGCGCGCGAGCACTGGAAGACCTGCCGGGCGGACGGCTCCTGGGCGGAGTTCCAGCAGTCCGTGCTCGGCCACCTGCTGCAACGGCTCGGGCCGGGCGGCCACTACTGGCACGACGTGGGACGGCAACTGGCGGGCGGACGGCCGAGCGTGGCCCCGACCGTGGGCGTGTCGGAGCGCCCCCCAAGAGGCGGACGTGAGTTCACGGTGCTGAGCACCGTGGGGATGAGCCGCCAGCGCATGCCCACCGTCGAACTGTACGAGGACGACGTCGCGCCGTACGCCAGGATCGAACTCGCCGTGGCGAGCACCCTGCCCAGCCAGCGCGCGGGCAGCATCTTCCCCTGGCTCGCGCAGTATCCATGGCGGTCGGTGACCTGGTTCGCCCCCGGGGATGTCGTGAAGTGGTACCACGAGGCGCGCACGTTCCCCCTCGGCAACGGTGAGAGCGCCTGGGAGGGCGTCCTGCTGCTGGAGGATCCGACACGACTCGCGGGGCCGTCCGCCCCCGCCCTGACCGGGTTGACGGTGCAGGGCGATCCGGTGCGGTGGCTGTGGCTCGTCCCCATCACCGGCGAGGAGCACCGCTTCGCCAAGAGCGACGGGTCGGACGCCCTGGTACGCCGCCTGGCGCAGCAGGGCCGCTCCTGGGTGGTCTCCTAGCCCGCGCACCCGCGCCGGTCAGGTCGGGTGGAACAGCTCCAGGAGCAGCCAGACGACCGGGGCCGTCGCGACCAGCGAGTCGAGGCGGTCCATGACGCCGCCGTGGCCGGGCAGCAGCGTCCCCATGTCCTTGATGCCGAGATCCCGCTTCATCATCGACTCGATGAGGTCGCCGACGGTCGCGGTGACGACGGCGGCGAGGCCGATCAGGACGCCCTGCCAGACGCGGCCGTCCTCCAGCAGCCACCACACCAGCCAGCCGCCGACGAGCATGCAGGTCAGGGCCGACCCGGTGAAGCCCTCCCAGGTCTTCTTCGGGCTGATCGTCGGCGCCATCCTGTGCTTCCCGAGGAACGACCCGGCGAAGTAGCCGCCGATGTCGCTGGCCACGGTGGTCGCGATGAAGATGACGATGCGGTGGTCGCCGTCGTCGGGGCGCATGGTGAGCGCGACGAGGCCGCCGACCAGCACCAGGTAGCCCGCGACGAACAGGCCCGCGGTGACGTCCCGCACGTACCCGTCGGCGCCCTCGGTCATCCGGGTCATCAGGACGGCGAGGACGGTCAGCGACACCGACGCGATGACGGCCGTCGAACCCCACACATACGCCACTACGGGCGTGGCGACCATGCCGGTGGCGAGCGGGATGAACGGCACCTGGATGTCGCGGCTCCTGAACGCCTCGGTCAGCTCGCGCATGCCGAGGAACAGGAAGACGACCATCACGCCAAGGAAGATCTCCTTGACCGTGTAGAGCGACAGCAGGACCAGCGCACCCAGGGCGCTGCCCACGCCGATGGCGAGCGGGAGGTTCCGGCCGGTCTTTCCATGGCGCTTTGCTTCCGCGCCTCCCTGGCCGGACGACTCGCCCGCAAGCGACGCCCCGCCGCGGTCAGTGCCCGGCGTCCCGTCCAGCGAACCTGTCACCTCGGAGGTGCCGTCGAGGGCCTCGTCCAGGGACGAGACGTGCGTCCGCCCGGACGGTGAGCCGGACGGGCCGGCCACCGGCTCGTCCGGGGAGCCCGCGGGCTCCCCGGCGTCGTCGAGTCTCATCAAACCTCAAGCAGTTCGGCCTTCTTGTGCTCAAGCAGCTCGTCGATCTGCGCCACGTACCGGTGCGTGGTGTCGTCGAGCTCCTTCTCGGCACGGCGGACCTCGTCCTCGCCTGCCTCGCCGTCCTTGACGAGCTTGTCGAGGGTGTCCTTGGCGCGCCTGCGGATGTTGCGGATGGAGATCTTGCTGTCCTCGGCCTTGCCGCCGGCGACCTTGATGAACTCCCTGCGGCGCTCCTCCGACAGCTCGGGGAAGACCACCCGGATGACGTTGCCGTCGTTGGTGGGGTTCACGCCGAGGTCGCTGTCGCGGATCGCCTTCTCGACCGCCTGCGCGGACGACTTGTCGAAGACCTGGACGATGACCATCCGCGGTTCCGGCAGCGTGAACGAGGCGAGCTGGTTGATCGGCGTCGGCGTGCCGTAGTACTCCGCCGTGATCTTGTTGAACATGGCGGGGGTGACCCGGCCGGTGCGGATGGCCTGGAAGTCCTCCTTGGCGACCGCGACCGCCTTCTCCATCTTCTCCTCGGCTTCGAGGAGGGTCTCGTCGATCACTGTGACTCCCGTGTCATCTGGTCGGCCCTGGTCGGTGCGGTTCCGCACCGGATGTCCGGGCTGCGGTCAGCCCTGCGCCGGGCTGACCAGCGTGCCGATCTTCTCACCCCGGACGGCCCGGACGATGTTGCCCTGCCCCATGAGGTCGAAGACCACGATGGGAAGCACGTTGTCCATGCAGAGGCTGATGGCCGTGGCGTCCATGACCTTCAGTCCCCGCTGTAGGACTTCACCGTAATCCAAACGGTCGAACTTGACCGCGTCTGGATTCTTTCGGGGATCGGCGTCGTAGACCCCGTCCACCTGAGTGGCCTTCAGGACGGCCTCCGCGCCGATCTCCAGCGCGCGCTGCGCGGCGGTGGTGTCGGTGGAGAAGAACGGCTGGCCGAGGCCCGCGCCGAAGATGACCACACGGCCCTTCTCCAGGTGCCGGATGGCCCGCCGGGGGATGTACGGTTCGGCCACCTGGCTCATCGTGATGGCCGTCTGGACACGGGTGTCCATGCCGAGCTTCTCCAGGAAGTCCTGGAGGGCGAGGCAGTTGATGACGGTCCCGATCATCCCCATGTAGTCGCCGCGGCCCCGGTCCATGCCGCGGGCGGCGAGTTGGGCGCCGCGGAACATGTTCCCCCCGCCGCACACCACCGCCACCTGCACGCCGTCCCGGACGGCCTCGGAGATGGCCTCGGCCACGTGCTGCACGACCTCGGGGTCGATACCGAGGGGCTCGCGCCCGGCGAACGCCTCGCCCGACAGCTTCAGCAGGACGCGCTTCCAGCCCTCGCGCGGCGCGTGCTGGTCGTTCGGGTCCGACGACGAGGCCGCCGTCGCGCTAGTGGTCGTCTTCTCCGGCACGTCGGCGGCCTCCTCGTTGCGTCGCGAAATCTCGGGTCCCTGCCTCCAGGGTGCCCCTACGCCTGCCCGACCTTGAAGCGGGCGAAGCGGACGACCTTCACCCCGGCCTCGTCCAGGACCTTGGCGATCGTCTTCTTGTTGTCCTTGACGAACGCCTGCTCCACCAGCACGAAGTCGCGGAAGTAGGCGTTCACGCGGCCCTCGACGATCTTGGGGATGGCCTGCTCGGGCTTGCCCTCGTCACGGGTGAGCTGCTCGGCGAGCGCCCGCTCCTTCTCGACCGCCTCGGCGGGGATCTCCTCGCGGGTGAGGTACTTGGGGGCCATCGCCGCGATCTGCTGGGCGACGTCCCTGGCGACCGCGGGGTTCTCCGCGTCCAGCTCGACCAGCACGCCGGTGGTCGGCGGCAGGGACGGGTCGGACTTGTGCAGGTAGCTGGCCACGTAGGCGCCCCGGAAGTGGGCGAAGCGGCGCAGCTCCAGCTTCTCGCCGATCTTGGCGCTGTTCTCCTCGATCAGGGCCTGGACGGTCTTGCCCGGCTCGATCTCGGCGGCCAGCAGCGCGGCGGCGTCGGTGACACCGCTGCCCGCGGCGAACGTGACGACCCGCTGGGCCAGCTCGATGAACTGCGCGTTCTTGGCGACGAAGTCGGTCTCGCAGTTGAGCTCCAGCAGCGCGCCGTCGCCGGTGCCGTCGAAGTGCTCGGCGACCAGGCCGTTCGCGGTGGTGCGCTCGGCGCGCTTGCCCACGTCCTTGGCGCCCTTGAGGCGCAGCAGCTCGGTGGCCTTCTCGAAGTCGCCGTCCGCCTCCGTCAGGGCGTTCTTGACGGCCATCATGCCGGAGCCGGTCAGCTCGCGAAGCCGCTTGACGTCAGCGGCGGTGAAGTTAGCCATCGCTCTCTTCGCTTCTCTCGTCGTTGGTCGTAGGACCCGCGACGGTCCCGGCGGCCCCCTCGGGAGGCCGCCGGGACCGCGGGATCAAGCCTGCTCGGACTCGGCCTTCGCCTCGGCGGGGGCGTCGGCGCCTTCCGGCGCGTCGGCGGCCTGCTCGGGCTGGTCGCCGGCCGGCTCGGCCTCGGCCTTGTCGCTCTCGGGGGCGGCGGCCTCCGCGCCGGAGGCGTCCGGCGCGTCGGCGGCGGGGGCCTCGGCGGGGGCCTCGGCAGGAGCGGCGGCGCCGTCCTGCTTGCCCTCCAGCAGGTCGCGCTCCCACTCGGCCAGCGGCTCGGCGGCACCGGAGGCGGCGCCCTCGGCGGGCTTCTCGTCCCCGCCCGAGGCGGCGCCGGCGCGGGCGATCAGCCCGTCGGCGACGGAGTCGGCGACCACGCGCGTGAGCAGGCTGACGCTGCGGATGGCGTCGTCGTTGCCGGGGACGGGGTAGTCGACCTCGTCGGGGTCGCAGTTGGTGTCCAGGATCGCGACGACCGGGATGCCGAGCTTCTTGGCCTCGTTGACCGCGATGTGCTCCTTCTTGGTGTCCACGATCCAGATGGCGCTCGGAACCTTCGCCATGTCGCGGATACCGCCGAGGGTGCGCTCCAGCTTGTCCTTCTCACGGCGCAGGCCGAGCAGCTCCTTCTTCGTCATGCCGGAGCCGGCCACGTCGTCGTAGTTGATCTCCTCCAGCTCCTTGAGCCGGGTGAGCCGCTTGTGGACGGTGGAGAAGTTGGTGAGCATGCCGCCCAGCCAGCGCTGGTTCACGTAGGGCATGCCGACCCGGGTCGCCTGCTCGGCGATGGACTCCTGGGCCTGCTTCTTGGTGCCGACGAACAGGATCGTGCCGCCGTGCGCGACCGTGGCCTTCACGAACTCGAAGGCGCGGTCGATGTAGGACAGCGACTGCTGCAGGTCGATGATGTAGATGCCGTTGCGCTCGGTGAGGATGAAGCGCTTCATCTTCGGGTTCCACCGGCGGGTCTGGTGACCGAAGTGGACGCCGCTCTCAAGGAGCTGCCGCATGGTGACGACGGGTGCCATTGCCCGTGTTCTCCTTCTCTGGCCCTGACGGGCCGCATTTGGTTGTCTGCCTGCGCCCGGGCACCGCCCCACCGTCGCCCATGAGCGACGGACCGAGGGACAGCGCCCCACCATGTCTGCGGTGGCATGCGGACGCGTGAAATCAGCCGCCGGAGTAACCCCAGGCGGCTGTGACCCGGAGCCGTTCCCGAGTCCGGCCCTTCCGCTCACCGGGAGCGGCTTCTCGCCTCACCACCCGTGGTGGTGGATCGGCGACGGCCTGGCCTGGCCGGTGTCCTTCCGGGCACTGTCACAGATTATCAGGGCGCGGACACCTCCGGGAATCAACGATCGGGGCAGTTATCCACAGTTCGCGCTCCCCCTCGACGGGCGGCGCCGGCGGCGGGCAGGCTCCCGGACATGACCCTGCTCACCCTGCTGCTCACCTGCATGATCGTCGCAGCTTCCCCTTTCTCGGGCCCTTCCATGCCTTCGGGGATGGACCGCGCGAGGGCGACGACGCCCTCCGAAGCGCCCGCGAACCTGAACGCGCCCTTCCTGAAACCGAACGCGGTTAATGCTGATGTGGGGCGTCGGGCTCTGATCACATCGGTACCAACGCTCCCTTCGGCACCGCCGACCACGCTGCTACGGGCGGCATCAAGGAGGGGGGTGGATACATGGCGCTGGCCCTTAGGCCCGCCCGCTCCGCGCGTCCTGCGGCCCTTCTCTCCGCCTCCGGCTCCGTGGGCGGCCGGGCATCGCGGTGTGGATCTCGCCGCGAGTCCGGGCCAGCAGGTCCGCGCCGCTGGTGCGGGCCGGGTCTCGTATGCGGGACGGCTCGCGGGGCAGGGCGTGGTCGCGATCACCCATGGGCCGCTGCGCACGACGTACCTTCCTGTTCGTCCCGAGGTCCAGGTCGGCCGTCAGGTGCCGCTTGGGGCACGTATCGGCGTGCTGGAGGACGGCCCGTTCCATTGCCCGGTCGCCTGCTTGCACTGGGGTCTGCTCCAGGGGCGCGTCTATCTGAACCCGCTCAGCCTGGTCATGCGCCGCGTCCGCCTGCTGCCCTACTGGTCGCCGCCTGCCGCGGCTCCCACGCCCTCACCGCAGCCGGAGCCTGACCGCCCGCCCGACCAGGAACCCAGGCTGGGCCTCCGGGACGCCACGACGGCCACGGGCGGCGCTCTCACGGGGATCGTCCTGACGTACAGCGTCGCGTTCGCATGGCGTCGGGCCCGGATCCGTCCTGGGCGCCGCCGTCCGCATCGTCCGCCGCCCGGCGTCATAGACCTGGCCCGGGAACGTCGCCTGCGCCGAACCCCCTAGCCGACGAGGCCCTCGCGCCGTCAAGCCCGCCCTCGATCCTTGAGCAGGAGCCCGTAGTCGAATCTTGAGCGCCGGCCTGCCGTCGCGCACTCGTCCGACGGCAGGCCGGCAAGCGCGCAACAAGGGCACGCCGGGCAACAGTCCTCCGGGCGCCAACTCTGGGGCAGCCCCTGTGCGGGCGACCTGGCGCCACAGCCGCGTGTCAGGGGGCGGCGCCATGCCCGATCAGGGCTCTTTCTGCCCGCGTGGATGCGCCTGCCGGTGAACCTGCTTGAGCCGCTCAGCCGATACGTGCGTGTAGAGCTGGGTGGTCTGCAAGGAGGCGTGGCCGAGGATCTCCTGGACGCTGCGCAGGTCCGCGCCGCCCTCCAGCAGATGGGTGGCCGCGCTGTGCCGCAGACCGTGCGGGCTCAGATCAGGCACCCCGCCGACCTCGGCGATCCGAGCGTGGACGACCCTGCGGGCGGTCGTCGGATGAAGGCGTCGCCCGCGAGTGCCCAGGAAGAGAGCCGGCCCGCTGTTCTCATTGGCCAACCGGGGCCGGCCGGCACGCACCCAGTCCTGGACGGCGCGGGCGGCGGGTTCCCCCATCGGGACGGTGCGTTCACGCCCGCCCTTCCCCAGGACGCGGAGGGTGCGGCGCTCGGTGTCCAGGTCGTCGATGTCCAGCCCGCAGAGTTCGCTGACCCGGACGCCCGTGCCGTACAGGGTCTCCAGCACGGCCAGGTCCCGCAGGCCGACGGGCCCTTGAACGTCCATCTCGTCCAAGAGCCGCGCCGCGTGGTCCTGGGTGAGGACCCCGGGCAGGTCTCGCGCGCGCTTGGGAGTGCCCAGGAGCAGTCCCGGATCGTTCTCCAGGAGACCGCGCCGGTGCAGATACCGGGTGAACGTCCGGACGGCGGCGGTACGGCGGGCGAGCGTCGCGCGGGAGCGCCCGAGGGCGTGCTGGCGGGCGAGCCAGGCACGCAGGACCGAGACGTCGAGTTCCGCGGGCTCCGTCACCCCGACATCGCCCGCGAAACCGCACAGGTCGTTCAGGTCGCCGAGGTAGGCGCGCAGCGTGTGGGGTGACACGTCACGTTCGGCGCGCAGGTGACGGCCGAACTCCAGGACGGCCTCCTCCAAGGGGTTGCTCACAGCCGCCACGCTGCGGCAACCACGCGGCCGAAGCAAGCACCCAACGCCGGTTCGGGCTGATCCGCCGCGATTGTTCACCCGCTCTATCCACAGAATGCCGTTCTACTTCCGGGCTGTCCGCCGCTGCGGCACCGTCGAAGGCCGGAGGTGAGGTCATGAACACCCACATCAGCCTCGGTCGCCGCGGTGAGGACGCGGCGGTCGACTACCTGACCGAGCTCGGCTGGACGATCCTCGACCGCAACTGGCGCTGCGGTCAGGGCGAACTCGACATCGTCGCCTACGACGGCGTCCGGCACGTCGTCTTCGAGGTGAAGACGCGCAGCTCCGCGCGCTACGGCGACCCACTGGAGGCGATCACCCCGGCCAAGGCCGCGCGGTTAAGGCTGCTCGCCTGGCAGTGGGCCACGAGCCACGGCGTCGGCCGCACCCTCATCCGGGTGGACGTCCTGGGTCTGGTCTCCGAGGGCGACGGCTTCTCGGTCGACCACCTGAAGGAGGTGTGCTAGATGACGCTCGCCAAGACACGCTCGGTGTCCCTGGTGGGTGTGGACGGCTCCGTCGTGGACGTCGAGGCCGCCATCACCAGCGGGGTGCCCGGCCTGCATCTGGTCGGCCTGCCCGACACCGCGCTCAGCGAGGCCCGCGACCGGGTCCGCGCCGCGATCTTCAATTCCGGAGAGGACTATCCCAACCGACACGTCACGGTGTCCCTGTGCCCCGCCAGCATGCCCAAAAGGGGCTCGACCTTTGATCTCGCCATCGCGGTGGCGCTCCTCGCCGCCGCGGAGGCCGTGCCCGTCCAGTCCTGCGCGGGCCTGGTGCTGATCGGCGAGCTCGGCCTGGACGGTCGGCTCCGCCCGATCTCCGGTGTCCTGCCCGCCGTCCTGGCGGCCTCCAACGCCGGCTGCCGCACGGTGGTCGTGCCCCGCGCGAACGCCGCCGAGGCCGAACTCGTCCCCGACATGCAGGTGATCTCCGCGGGCACCCTGCGCGGCCTCCTGTGCATCCTGCGCGACGAGCCGCCGCCCGTCGAGGACGAGGAGCCCGACCTGTTCTCCACGCCGTCCGAAGGCCTGGCCGCGCGGCGGCCCGACACCCGTCCCGACATGGACCTCGCCGACGTCCGAGGGCAGGCCGAGGCGCGCCGCGCGCTGGAGATCAGCGCGGCCGGAGGGCACCACCTGTTCTTCACCGGGCCTCCCGGATGCGGCAAGACGATGCTGGCCGAACGCCTGCCGACGCTGATGCCGCCCCTGGAGCCCGACACCGCGCTGGAGGTCACGGCCATCCACTCCGTCGCGGGAACACTCCCACCCGGGCAACCCCTGATCACCCATCCGCCCTTCCACGCGCCGCACCACACCGCCACCCGCGCTTCCATGGTCGGCGGCGGCTCCGGCCGCACCCTCCAGCCAGGAGCCGTCTCACTGGCCCACCGAGGCGCCCTCTTTCTGGATGAGGCTCCCGAGTTCCAGCACGGAACGCTCGACGCGCTGCGCCAGCCCCTCGAAGAGGGAAAGGTGAGGATCTCCAGGGCAGGGGGCACATCCACCTTCCCGGCCCGCTTCACGCTCGTGCTCGCGGCGAACCCGTGCCCCTGCGCCGCAGCCAAGCAGATCGACTGCTCCTGCGCCCCCGGCATCCGCCGCAAGTACACCTCGCAGCTCTCCGGCCCGCTCCTCGACCGGATCGACCTCAAGCTCGAACTGTCCCCCGCCAGCCGAGCCGAACTCCGCTACGACCTGGAGTTCGCGGAGTCCAGCAAGGTCGTCGCGGAACGCGTACTGCTCGCCAGAGAGAGAACCACCAAACGCCTGGGCGACACCCCCTGGCGCTCCAACTCCGAGATCCCCGGGCCGGAGCTGCGCCGACGCTTCACCCCCCGCCCCGAGGCGATGCACGCGGCCGACGACGCCCTCCAGCGGGGCACCCTCAGCGCCCGCGGCCTCGACCGCATCCTCCGGGTCGCCTGGACGATCGCCGACCTGTCCGGCCACGACGAACCCGACGCGGACGACGTCGGCGGCGCCCTCGCCCTGTGGTCACGCCCATGAACGCCGAACGAACCACTCGCGCGGCCCTCACCGCGATCGCGGAACCCGGCGAACCGTTCCTCAATCGGATCATCGACCACTCCGGTGCCGAGAAGGCCCTCGACATCATCCGCACCGCCCGGATCCCCCACGACCTGACCGTCACCGCCAAGGAGTTCCAGCGGCTCGACCAGTGGCGCGTCCGGCTGGCGACCGTCGACCCCGACCAGGACCTCGCCGTCTGCGACCGCTTCGGAGGCCGCCTCATCTGCCCGGGAGACCCCGAATGGCCCACCACGCTGGACGACCTCGCCGACCACCGCCCCTACGCCCTGTGGCTTCGCGGCCCCGAGAACCTCCGCTTCGCCTGCCTGCGGTCGGTCGCCATCGTCGGGTCCCGCGCCGCGTCCCCCTACGGCCTGCGCACCGCCGCCGACCTGGCGTCCGACCTGACCGACCAGGGCTGGACGGTCATCTCCGGCGGAGCCCTCGGCATCGACGCCGCCGCCCACCGCGGCGCCCTGGCCGCCGACGGCGCCACCGTCGCGATCTTCGCGAACGGCGTCGACGTCCCCTACCCCGCCTCCAACGAGGGCCTGTTCGCCGAGATGGCCAAACGCTCCCTCCTGGTGAGCGAGTCCCCGCCGGGCGCACCGCCGAACCGGCTGCGCTTCCTCGTCCGCAATCGCGTGATCGCCTCCCTCTCCCGAGGCAGCGTCATCGTCGAGGCCGAGGCCCGCAGCGGCGCGCTGAACACCGCCACCTGGGCACGCAGACTCGGCCGCGTCGTCATGGCCGTCCCGGGCCCGATCACCTCACGCACCTCGGTCGGCGTTCACAAACTCCTGCGGGAAGAGGGCACGGTCCTGGTCACCCGGCCCGAAGAGGTCATCGAGGCCGTCGGCCTCATCGGCACCGACCTCGCCCCACCACCGCACACACCCGTCCTCCCCCGGGACCGTCTGGAACCGCTCACCCGCTCGGTGCTGGAGGCGATGCCCACCCGCGGCTCCACCGGCCCCTCACAACTGGCCGCGAAGGTGGGCGTCGGCCCCCACATCGTCAACGCCAAGCTGGGCCTCCTGGCCGCCTCCGGCTTCGTCGAACGCGCCCCAGCCGGCTGGCGCCTGACGAAACAAGCCAGATCACCCAAGTAGCTCTCAACCCCACCTGAGAACTCTCACAGACATCGAAACGACTCGTCCCAGAACCTCGGCCCCCAACGTGCCGCCGCCTGACAGCCCCACAGCAACTTGGACGTACGCGGCACACAGCTACTCCGCCCCACGCCCCCAGACCAACCCCGACGCACCACTACGTAACAAGGCGCCTGGTTCAACCGCCGCTTCCCTCCACTGGGAGCGACAACACACCTCGCAGGAACACGCACCATCCGCAGACAGAGCCAAGGAGGCGACCTGAGCCAAAGGCGAAACCACCGAAGTCACTGACTCCGCCCACCTTCTGGCCAGCCACAACCGCCGCCGGACCGACCGACCACCGCCGACATGCTCACAGCCACGCAGACTCGCCCGCCAACGAACGAAGCCCCGCGAGCACCTCCGAGACGTCAAGCGACCCACCAGGCTCCGCCACGCCTGGCCGACGGGATCCGGCCGTCCACCCGAACGAGGCATCCGGCTGAACTGGGCTTGCCGGTCACCAACTGTCAGCGGCCAGCGTCGCAACCGCCTGCACCAACGCGCGACTTCTCAAGACTCTCAAAGCAGGTCGAGGACAGCCGTCCTACGGCAACAGCGGAAGATCAAGTTCTGGGGGCCGCGCCCGACTTACTGATCCGAAGGGAGTTCGAAGTCGCTCTTGGCCAGTTCTTCGACGTTGACGTCCTTGAACGTGACCACACGCACGTTCTTGACGAAGCGAGCAGGGCGATACATGTCCCAGACCCAGGCGTCCTGCATCGTGACCTCGAAGTAGATCTCACCGTTGTCGGCGCTGCGCACCTGCAGATCGACCGAGTTGGTCAGGTAGAACCTTCGCTCGGTCTCGACGACATAGGTGAAAAGCCCGACGACGTCCCGATACTCGCGATAGAGCTGCAGCTCCATCTCGGTCTCGTACTTCTCCAGATCCTCGGCGCTCACGCTCGTGCCCCTTCCGTACGGCCTTCGCCTGAGACCTCCCCGTCGGTCTCCTCCACCAAGGCCACGGCTCCATTGTTACGCAAGGCACGCACATTGACGTAGGAGAAGCGATGTTCAGGACACGGTCCGTGTTCAACGAGTGCCGCACCGTGCGCTTTGGTCACATAACCCTTGTGGACGTCGAAGCCGTATGCGGGGTATCGGTCATGGAGGTCCACCATGATGCGGTCTCGGGTGACCTTCGCGATGATCGAGGCGGCCGCCACGCATGCCGCCACCTGGTCGCCCTTGATCATCGCGAGGCTGGGGACCTCCAGCCCAGGCACCGGAAAGCCGTCACTCAACACGTAGGCCGGGCGCTTGTCGAGGGCGGCCAGCGCCCTCCGCATCCCTGTGATGTTGCAGCGATGGAGACCGATCCGGTCGATGTCGTAGCAGGGGACCACGACGGCGCTCCACGCGTACGCGCGTTCGGTGATCTCGGCGTACAGCTCCTCGCGCCGAGCCGGGGTCAGGAGCTTGGAGTCGCTGAGCCCCTCGATCCTCCCGCGTCCCCCCTGCAAGATCACCGCGCCGATGACCATCGGCCCGGCGCACGCGCCCCGCCCCGCCTCGTCCACTCCGGCCACGGGGCTGAAACCGGCATGCTGCAAGGCGCGCTCGTAGCCATGCAGACCGGCGTCTCGGCGCGGCGTGAAGCGAAGCGGACGTCCTTTCATGCTCCGCAGCGTACGTCGCCGGAAGCCCAAGCTGCTCCCGATTCCCGCCTTCTCCGACATGTCAACGATCACGCCCAATCCCTCCGCGTCCCCCTCCCCCGCGCCCACCACCGCCGAACCCGCCGGTCGGCAGGTTGTGAGGCGGATATCGGAGGCCTGCCGATCAGCAACGGGACCAGCGGCACCCGTCCGCCGTCTACAAAATCAGCCCAGATAACAGCTGGCAGGAGGTTCGCCCAGACACTCAGAGGGGTAACCGCGCCGCCCGGTGGGGCCGCCCGGTGGGGCCGCCCGGTGGGGCCGCCCGGTGGGGCCGCCCGGTGGGGCCGCCCGGTGGGGCCGCCCGGTGGGGCCGCCCGGTGGGGCCGCCCGGTGGGGCCGCCCGGTGGGGCCGCCCGGTGGGGCCGCCCGGTGGGGCCGCC
>NZ_WOFH01000017.1:84832-146798 GCF_009733595.1 Actinomadura litoris
GGCCGCCCGGTGGGGCCGCCCGGTGGGGCCGCCCGGTGGGGCCGCCCGGTGGGGCCGCCCGGTGGGGCCGCCCGGTGGGGCCGCCCGGTGGGGCCGCCCGGTGGGGCCGCCCGGTGGGGCCGCCCGGCTGCCTGCTTGTGGGGGCGCTGGTTGGGGCCGCCTTTGAGGCTGCGGGCGCGATTGGTGGTGGGGAGGGGCGGGCTCTTGGGCGTGAAGGGTGTCCCCTGGATGCGTGGGGGCACAGGGTGGGGGCCTGGTGGGGGTGGCCCTGCTGGCGGGGTTGTTGTCCGGCTACTGGGAGGTGGGCGTGGTTGGGTAGCGGCCGGGCCTGCGCTGTGGGGGCGCCGGGCGGGTCGATTGTGGGCGAGGCTTTCGGCGTTGTGGGTGCGGCCTCAGGGGCGGGTTATCTGAGGCGGCGGCGACGTAGGAGGTAGGTGACGGGGAAGGCGCCTACCATGCCCAGGGCCAGGGGGGCGGCGGGGAGGGCCATTGCGCTGGCCTTGAAGCCGGCCTGTTTGAACGTCTTGGGGATCGGGAGCGTGTCCAGGCGGTTCAGGGGCCAGACGATGACGAACGCGCGGCCGATGACGCGGTCGGTGGGGATGGTGCCGCCGCCGGGGTCGCCGCGATGGGAGCGGGAGTCGTAGGACAGTTCCCGGTGGTCGCCCATGACCCAGAGCTGTCCCTCCTTGACGGTGACGTCGAAGGGGTCGTTGGACGGCTTGTTCTGCTCGTGGGTGATCGGGTCGGTGAAAAGGTAGGACTTCTCGTCAAGCGGGACGTCGTTGACGGTGATCCGTCCCTGGGCGTCGCAGCATTTGACGTGGTCGCCGGGGATGCCGATGACCCGCTTGATGTAGTCCTTCTCGTTGGGGGCTACCCCGAAGGCGCTGCCGACGGCGTGCAGGGCCTTGGAGACGGGGTTGCCGGGCTCTTTGACCTGGGTCTCGGGGTCCCAGGAGTCGAGGCCGTTGAAGACCACCACGTCGCCCCGCGCGATGTCGCGGGTGTGATAGACGATCTTGTTGACGAGGACGCGGTCGCCGACCTGGAGGGTGTTCTGCATCGAGCCCGACGGGATGTAGAAGGCCTGCACGGCGAACGCCTTGATGACCAGTGCGAGGACGACGGCGACCACGATGAGGACCGGGAGTTCCTTCCAGAACGAGCCCGGCTTCTTCTTTTTGGGTTCACCCTCTTCGGAGGACTCGTCCTCGGCCGTCTCCTCGGCCTCCTCGGCGGAGGTCACGGTCTGCTCATCTTCGGGCACCGCGCCCTCGGCTTCGGATCGCACGTCTCTCCGATCGTCCTCGTCAGTCATCAGAGCGAAAGCCTAGCGGCGCCGGGGCCCAGGAGCCCCACCCCTTGGCGTGTCGCCGGGACAGTGCCGTTCATCTTCGTCCGAAACGGGCAACGCCCCGGTGACCGCGCGCGGTTCCCGGGGCGTTGAGAAAGCCATGGCTCAGAAGTCGCGCTTCTCCTTGATGCGGGCGGCCTTCCCGCGGAGGTTGCGCAGGTAGTACAGCTTGGCGCGGCGGACGTCGCCGCGCGTGACGACCTCGATCTTGTCGATCGAGGGGCTGTTGAGCGGGAAGGTCCGCTCGACGCCGACGCTGTAGCTGACCTTGCGGACGGTGAAGGTCTCGCGGGCGCCGCCGCCCTGGCGCCGGATCACCACGCCCTGGAAGACCTGGATACGGCTCCGGTTGCCTTCGGTGACGCGGACGTGCACCTTCAGCGTGTCGCCCGGACGGAAGTCCGGGACGTCGGCGCGCATCGCGGCCTTCTCGATCTCCTGGATCAGCGTGTGCATCGCAGCGGTTCCTCATGGTCGAACGCGGGCGCCGAGAGGCCCCGATGGGTCTTTCGTGGGGGCGTCGCGCCGCGGGAAGCGGTCTTAGGGTGCCCGTGCGGTCTCATGGGCACGGACGCTCTAGTCTGCCACATCATCCGCGTCAACCGGAAAACCGGCCTCGCGCAGGACGTCCCGATCACGCCCGTCCAGGGAGCCGGGGTCCAGGCGGGCAAGGAGTTCGGGCCGGTTCCGGGCCGTGCGTCGCAGTGCCTCGTCACGGCGCCATCGGGCGATCGCGCCGTGATGCCCTGACAGAAGAACGTCCGGGACGGGACGATCGCGCCAGATCGGGGGCTTGGTATAGACGGGACCCTCCAGGAGCGACTCCATGGCGCCGGGGGCGAAGGAGTCGTCGGCGACGGAGTCGGCGTTGCCGAGGACACCGGGCAGGAGCCGCCCGATGGCCTCGACCATGACCAGGACGGCGACCTCCCCTCCCGCCAGGACGAAGTCACCGAGGCTGATCTCGTCCACGGTCATGCGGGCGCGGGTCTCCTCGACGACGCGGGAGTCAATGCCCTCGTACCGTCCGCAGGCGAAGAGCAGCCAGGGCTCGGCGGCGTACTCGACCGCGAGGGCCTGTGTGAAGGGGCGGCCGCTGGGGGTGGGGACGATCATCCGGGGCACCGGGCCGTGTGGCGCGATGGAGTCAATTGCCTCACCCCACGGCTCCGGCTTCATCACCATCCCGGGGCCCCCGCCGTAGGGGGTGTCGTCCACGGTGCGGTGCCGGTCGTGCGTCCAGTCGCGCAGATCGTGGACATGGACGTTCAGGAGCCCGTTGCGCCGGGCCTTGCCGAGGAGCGAGACGTCCAGGGGCGCGAAGTACTCGGGGAAGATCGTGAGGATGTCGAGTTTCATGATTCGTCGAGCAGGCCGGGGGGCGGGTTGATGACGAGCCGCCCGCCCGCCACGTCCACCTCGGGGACGAGCGCGGACACGAACGGGACCAGCTTCTCGCCTCCGGCGCCGCGCACGACCAGGAGGTCCTGGCCGTGGTGGAGGACCTCGGCGACTTGGCCGATTCCGGTCCCGTCGGTGGTGACGACGGCGAGCCCGATCAGCTCCTGGTCGTGGAAGGAGTCCGGGTCGGAGGACGGCGCGATGTCGTCCTGATCGACGACCAGCCACGTGCCGCGCAGTTCCTCCGCGCGGTCGCGGTCATCGACCCGCGCGAAGCGCAGGAGGAGCCGGCCCGAGTGCCAGCGGGCGCGCTCGATGGTGAGGGGCCCGGCGTCGGCAGGGTCGGTGGCGATCTCGGTGCCCGCCGCGAACCGGGTGTCGGGCTCGTCGGTGCGGACGTCGATGGTCACCTCGCCGCGGATTCCGTGCGGGCGTCCGATTCGTCCCACCACGATCTTCTCGCTCATCGGGACCGCTCCATCCATTCCCGGCCCCTGCTTCCCGCCTCGGACGCGCCGCCCGCAGCGCCGACGGCGGCGATGCGGATCGCGCGGACTGCACCGTCCGGGCGGAAGGAGTGGGCGCGCGATGCGATGACCCGGACGGGGTGCGTCCTGGTGTGAGGGGCGGTGGCGTGCTTGTTGGGGCCCGCGTACGCGGCGACGCCGCATGCCATGCCGCGCTGCGGCTCAGTGTGAAGGGTGCAGGCGCTGAGTGGGGTGCATGGCCGGCTGGGCCAGGCGAGAGGGTTCCCTGCGGCGGTCGGCCCAGGGTTCCGCGATGTGGTGCTGGTTGGAACCCGGGGTGCGAGGCTCGGCTGGGAGTGGTGTGCAGTGGTCGGCCCGGGGAGCTGTGACTTGGCGGTGTCGGCCGGGATCCGCCGCGCAGGACTCGGCCGACGCGGGGCTGCGGCCGCCCGCACGGGAGGCTGCGATTCGGCGATGATCGCCGGGAGTCGCTGCGCAAGGCTCGGCTGGGAGTGGTGTGCAATGGTCCGCCCGGGGGGCCGTGACTTGGCGGTGTCAGCCGGGATCCGCCGCGCAAGACTCGGCTGGCAGGGAGCTGCGGCCTTCCGCACGGGAGGCTGCGATTTGGGGGTGGGGGCCGGGGGCCACTGCGCCGGGCTCGGCTGGGAGTGGTGTGCAGTGATCGGCCCGGGGGGCTGTGACTCGGCGGTGGAGGCCGGGGGCCACTGCGCGGGGCTTAGCTGGGAGTGGTGTGCAGTGGTCGGCCCGGGGAGCTGTGACTCGGCGGTGTCGGCCGGGATCCGCCGCACAAGGCTCGGCCGGCGGGGAGCTGCGGCCGTCCGCACGGGATGCTGCGATTCGGCGATGATCGCCGGGAGTCGCTGCGCCGGGCTTAGCTGGGAGTGGCGTGCAATGGTCCGCCCGGGGAGCTGTGACTCGGCGGTGTTAGCCGGGATCCGCCGCACAAGGCTCGGCCGGCGGGGAGCTGCGGCCGTCCGCACGGGGGATGGTGATTTGGCGGTGGGGGCCAGGGGCCGCTGCGCGAGGCTCGGCTGGTGGCGGGTTGCGGCCGTCGGCACGGGGAGCTGGGTTCTGGTGCCTGGGGCCTGGGGCCTGGACGCTGGGTGGGGCGGGGTGGGCGTGCCAAGGCCGAGGGGGTGGGGTGTGGTCCCCCGGGTACCGAGAGGCCCCCGGCATGCGTGATGCCAGGGGCGCACTCAGCGGACCTCGTTGACGTCGAGCAGGTCCACGCGCACGTAGCGGCCTCCGGAGAGGGCGCTGATCACCGTGCGGAGGGCCTTGGCGGTGCGACCGCTTCGGCCGATGACCTTGCCGAGGTCCTCGGGGTGCACGCGCACCTCAAGGACCCGGCCGCCCCTGATCCGGCGGGCGCGGACCCGGACGTCGTCCGGGTTCTCCACGATCCCGCGGACCAGGTGCTCGAGCGCTTCTTCGAGCACGTCAGCCCTCGCTCTTGACTTCGGTTGTCTCGGCGGCCTTGGCCTCGGACTTCTTCGGCTCGGCCTTCTTCTTGGCCCGGGTGGCGGGGCCCGCGGGCTCGTCGTCGCCGAGCGACTCCTTGACCGCGGCCTCGAACACGGCCTTCTTGTCGGCCTTGGGCTCGGCGACCCGCAGGGTGCCCTCGGCACCCGGCTCGCCCTTGAACTTCTGCCAGTCGCCGGTGATCTTCAGCAGGTTCAGGACGGGCTCGGTCGGCTGCGCGCCGACGCCGAGCCAGTACTGCGCGCGCTCAGAGTCGATCTTGATGAGCGACGGCTCCTGCTTGGGCTGGTAGAGCCCGATCTCCTCGATGGCACGGCCGTCGCGCTTGGTGCGCGCGTCGGCCACGACGATCCGGTACTGCGGGTTCCGGATCTTCCCCAGACGCTTGAGCTTGATCTTGACTGCCACGGGTGTGGTGTACTCCAGACTTCATGACGAGGTGAGCGGCCCGTACCAGGTGGGGAACACCGGCTCACGGCCGCTCGATGGACTCCGGGCGCACAGGACGAGAGAGGGCGCCTGGCGATTCCGGGGTTTCCAGCCAGCCATTCTGCCAGACGAACGGCGTGAACGCGCAATCGTGGCGTGACACGCGGCGTTTCCTGTGCGCGCACGGCCGGTCGCCCGCTGTGGCGCTACTTCTTCTTGCGGCCCTGGAGCTTGCCCAGGTCGGGCATCTGGAAGCCGGGGGGCAGCTGACCGCCGAGGCCGGGGGGCAGGCCGCCCTGGCCGCCGCCCAGACCGGGCGGGAGCCCCTGCGGCGCGGCGTCGGCGGCGGGCTGCTCCTCGGGCTGCCGTCCAGCGGCGCGCTTGCGGGGGTCGCCGCTGCGCTGCTTGCCCTTCTTCTTCTTGGGCGCCTTGACCGCCTTGCGGCGTCCGCCGCCCGGCATGCCGGGGATGCCCATGCCCCCGGCCATCTGGCGCATCATCTTCTGCGCGTCGAAGAACCGGGTGACCAGGCTGCTCACCTCGCCGACGCTGACGCCGGAGCCGCGGGCGATGCGGGCCCGGCGGGAGCCGTTGATGATCTTGGGCTGGGAGCGCTCCTGCGGGGTCATCGAGCGGATGATCGCGGCGACCCGGTCGAGGTCCTTGTCGTCGATCTGGCTGATCTGGTCCCGGACCTGGCCCATGCCGGGCATCATCCCGAGCAGGTTGCCGATGGGTCCGAGCTTGCGGATCATCATCATCTGCTCAAGGAAGTCCTCCAGGGTGAAGTCCTCACCCGAGGCGAACTTGCTGGTCATCTTCTCGGCCTGCTCGGCGTCGAACGCCTGCTCGGCCTGCTCGATCAGGGTGAGGATGTCGCCCATGTCGAGGATCCGGCCCGCCATGCGGTCCGGGTGGAAGACGCTGAAGTCCTCCAGCTTCTCGCCCGTCGAGGCGAACATGATCGGGCGGCCGGTGATGTGCCGCACCGAGAGCGCCGCGCCGCCGCGGGCGTCGCCGTCGAGCTTGGTGAGGACGACCCCGTCGAAGCCGACGCCGTCCATGAACGCCTGGGCGGTGTTGACCGCGTCCTGGCCGACCATGGCGTCCACGACGAACAGCACGTCGTCGGGGCTGACCGCGTCGCGGATGTCGATCGCCTGCCGCATCATCTCGGTGTCGATGCCGAGGCGGCCGGCGGTGTCGATGACGACGACGTCGTGCTGGGCGTGTTTTGCCTGCTCAAGGGAGCGGCGCGCGACGTCCACGGGGTCGCCGACGCCGCTGCCGGGCTCGGGCGCGAACACCGGCACCCCGGCGCGCTCGCCGACCACCTGCAGCTGCTGGACGGCGTTCGGGCGCTGGAGGTCGGCGGCCACGAGCATCGGCGCGTGGCCCTCGGCCTTCAGCCACCGGGCCAGCTTGCCCGCCAGCGTCGTCTTGCCGGCGCCCTGGAGGCCCGCCAGCATGATCACGGTGGGCGGGTTCTTGGCGAAGCGGATCCGGCGCGTCTCGCCGCCGAGGATGTTGATCAGCTCGTCATTGACGATCTTGACGACCTGCTGGGCGGGGTTCAGGGCCTGGGAGACCTCCTCCCCCCGCGCCCGCTCCTTGACCCGCGCGATGAAGTCCTTGACCACGGGCAGCGCGACGTCGGCCTCAAGCAGAGCGACGCGGATCTCGCGGGCCGTCGCGTTGATGTCGGCCTCGGAGAGCCGGCCCTTGCTGCGCAGCGACGAGAAGACCGTCGTCAACCGGTCGGAGAGCGTCTCGAACACGTGTCTGGACCGTCCTTGGAAAGCTTCTGGGATCGCCTATCAGCGTATCGGGTCGCCGGCCACCTCCCGCCCCGTCGCGCCTCCCGTCTTCGTCGCCGCGCTCAGCGGAGCGCTTCGAGGACGCGCGCGCGGACCGACGACAGCTCCGCAGGATCGGTGAGAGGGCGGCCCGCGGCGTCCACGACGTAGAAGACGTCGACGGCCTCGGCGCCGAGGGTGTCGACGCGGGCGGCGCGGACGTCCAGGCCGCATGCGCCGAGGGCTCGGCCGATCCGCCACAGCAGCCCGGGACGGTCGTGGGCGCGCACCTCGACGACGGTGGCGGTCGCGGACGCCTCGTCCACCACCCGCACCCGGGGCGGCGGGACGGCCACGCCCGGACGGAGGCGCACCGCGCGCTCCCGCCGTGCGAGCCGCGCCGCCACGTCCAGCCGGTCGGCGAGCATCCGGCGCAGGTCCGCCTCCAGGGTGGCCGGGTCCGGCGGGGTGCCGTACTCGGGGACGGCGGTGAAGTCCAGGACGGCGGTCCCGGCGTCCCCGGAGACCACGCGGGCCGTGCGGACGGCCAGCCGGTGCAGGGCGAGGATCCCGGCGGCGCCCCAGAGCAGTCCGGGACGGTCGGGAGCGGCGATCGTCACGCGGGCCCCGGCGACCCGCACGGCCGCGCCGTCGTGCCGGGCGAGCGCGAGGTGCCCGCGTCCGGGGGCGGGCGGCGTCCCGCCGGACAGCGCGGCCGCGGCCCTGCGGGCCAGGTCGGCGACGAGCCCGGCCTTCCACGTCCCCCAGGCGGCGGGCCCGGTGGCGTGCCCGTCGGCGATCGCGAGGGCGGCCAGGATGTCGAGGACGTCGCGCTCGCGGCCCGGCACGGCCGACACGGCGTCCACCACGGACTGCACGGTGACCGGGTCGTCGATGTCGCGGCGCGTCGCGGTCTCGGGGAGGAGCAGGTGCCGCCGGACGACGGTCTCCAGAACGGCGGCATCGTCCTCGGGGAAGCCCATCCGCGCCGCGACGCCCCGCGCGAGGGCGGCCCCGGTGACCGAATGGTCGCCGCCCTGGCCCTTCCCGATGTCGTGCAGCAGCGCGCCGACGAGCAGCAGGTCGGGGCGGGCGACCTCGCGGGTGCGGGCGGCGGCGCCGGCCGCGGTCTCGACCAGGTGCCGGTCCACGGTGAAGCGGTGGACGGGGTCGCGCTGCGGCCGGTTCCGGACCCGCTCCCACTCTGGCAGCAGCCGGACGATCAGCCCCGCCTGGTCGAGCGCCTCCCACACCGGGATCGCCGGGGGCCCGGCGCCCAGCAGCGACACCAGCGCGTCCCGGACCGGCGGAGGCCAGGGGTCCGGCGGTAGGGCGGCCTGCTCGGCCAGCCGCGCCACGGTGGCGGGCGCGAGCGGCAGCCCCGCCTGCGCGGCCGATGCCGCCACCCGCAGGATCAGCGCGGGGTCCCGGAGGTCGGCGCCGCGCGCGAGCACCACCTCTCCCCCGTGCTCGACCGCCCCGTCCCCGACCGGCCGCCGGACGACGCCCCGGGCCGCGCCGTCGGGCGGGGCGGGGCGGCGGGACACGTGCCGCCAGAGGTGGTCGGCGGCGTAGGCGATGGTGCGGGCCGCCTCGGCGGTGGCCCGCAGGAGCGCGTCGGCGTCCGGCATGCCGAGGGCGCGGGCGACGGCGTCCTGCTCCTGGAAGACGAGACGGTCGGCCGAGCGGCCGGTGACCTCGTGGAGCGCGTGGCGGACGTCCAGCAGCAGCTCGTAGGCGTCGCTCACCCCGGGGCCGGAGGCCGAGGCGGCCCAGGACGCGGCGGCCGCCCGCATCGCGTGGACGTCGCGCAGCCCGCCGCGCGCCTCCTTCAGGTCGGGCTCCAGGAGGAACGCCAGCTCGCCGTGGGCCTTCCACCGCCGGCGGCACAGCGCCGACAGCTCCGGCAGCCGGACCGGAGCATCGGCACGCCAGTCCGCGAGGACGGCCGCGCGCAGCTCGTTCGCCAGGTCGTGATCCCCCGCGACATGGCGCGCGGAGATCAGCCCTAGGGCCGCCTTCAGGTCGGCGCGGGCGACGGAACGGGCCTCGTCCGGCGTGCGGACGGAGTGGTCAAGGCGGAGGCCGGAGTCCCAGACGGGGTACCAGACGCGGTCGGCGACCCCGGCGATGTCCGGCCGTCCGCGGTGCAGGAGGACGAGGTCCAGGTCGCCGCCGGGCGTCAGCTCGCGGCGGGCGTGGCTGCCCACCGCGACCAGCGCGACGCCGGCGGACGGCCCGTCCAGGAGGGGCGCCAGCCACGCGTCCAGGGCGGCGGCGCGGGACACCCGCGCCGCCGCCAGGCCGGCGCGCCCCGGCTTCGCGGGCATCAGAGCGCGTCTGGGCCGGTCTCGCCGGTGCGGACGCGGACGGCGGTGTCCACCGGGACGGCCCAGACCTTGCCGTCGCCGATCTTCCCGGTGCGGGCGGCCTTGACGATCACGTCGATGATGTCGTCGGCGTCCGCGGCGTCCACGAGGACCTCGACGCGCAGCTTGGGGACGAGGTCCACGGTGTACTCGGCGCCCCGGTAGACCTCGGTGTGGCCCTTCTGGCGGCCGTATCCGCTGGCCTCGCTGACGGTCATGCCCTCGACCCCGAAGGACTCCAGGGCCGCCCTGACCTCGTCCAGCTTGAACGGCTTGATGACGGCGGTGATCAGCTTCACGCGTCGGCCTCCACTTTCCGCTCGGCGTCCGCCTCCCGCTCGGCCCCGCCTTTCCGGTCGGCCCCGCCTTTCCGGTCGGCCGCCGCTTTCCGCGCGGGGTCGGCGGCGGTTCCGAGGAGCGGGGCGCGGGTCGCGCCGCCGCCCGCGGGCGCCAGGTCGTAGGCGGTCTCGGCGTGGGCGGTGACATCGATGCCGGTCGCCTCGTCCTCCTCGGCGAGCCGGAAGCCGATGGTCCGGTCGATGGCCTTGCCGATGATCCAGGCCATGCCGAAGGAGTACAGGCCGACGACGGCCGGTCCGAGCGCCTGGAGGCCGAGCTGGTGGACGCCGCCCCCGTAGAGCAGGCCCTTGTGCTGGCCGGGCAGCGCCGGATAGGCGGCGAGGAGGCCGAGCGAAAGCGCGCCGATCGCGCCGCCGACGAGGTGGACGCCGACGACGTCGAGCGAGTCGTCGAACCCGAGCCGGTACTTCAGCCCGACCGCGTAGGCGCAGGCGACCCCGGCGACCGCGCCCAGCACGACGCAGGCCCACGGGTCGACGAACCCGGCGGCCGGGGTGACCGCGACGAGCCCCGCGACCGCGCCGGACGCGACGCCCAGGGTGGTCGCGTGGCCGTCGCGGAAGCGCTCCACGAGCAGCCAGGCGCCCGCGGCGACGGCGGCCGCGACCTGCGTGTTCATGAACGCGAGACCGGTCGTGCCGTCCACGGCCAGCTCGGACCCGGCGTTGAAGCCGAACCAGCCGAACCACAGCAGCCCCACCCCGAGCAGGACGAACGGGAGGTTGTGCGGGCGCATCGGCTCCTTCGGCCAGCCGCGCCGCCGGCCGAGGACGAGCGCGAGCGCCAGCCCGGCGGCGCCCGCGTTGACGTGCACGACCGTGCCGCCCGCGAAGTCCTCGATGCCGAGGTCGTTGAGCCAGCCGGTCCCCCACACCCAGTGCGCGACCGGGAAGTAGACGAGCGTCGCCCAGGCGACGCTGAAGACCGTCCAGGCGCCGAACCTGGCGCGGTCCGCGACGGCGCCGCTGATCAGCGCGACCGTGATGATGGCGAAGGTCAGCTGGAACGCCGAGAACACCATCGTCGGGACGTTGTCGCTCTGGTCGGGCAGGAGCCCCTCGGACACCTGGGTCGCGACGCCCCTGAGCCCGACCGCGCCGAGCCCTCCGGCGAACCCGTCGGCGAAGGAGCCGTCGGTGAACGCGACCGAGTACCCGTAGAGGACCCAGAGGACGGTCACGGTGACGATGCTCCCGAAGGACATCATCATCATGTTGAGGACGCTCTTGGCCCGTGTCATGCCCCCGTAGAAGAAGGCGAGGCCGGGCGTCATGAGCAGCACCATCGCCGTGGCCGTGAGCAGCCAGGCGGTCGCGCCTGTATCGATCTTCATCGCGGGCGGTGCCCTTCTCGGCCGGGAATCCGTGGAATGCTCAGCAGATTCCCGCGCGGCCGTTTCGCCCGGACACCTCCCATGTTTCGTGTTTGTGAAACAGCGCCCGCCGATGTTTCACCGGTGTTTCGAACCGATCACCCCCGGTGATCCACCGCACGCGGGCGCCCCGCGGCCGGCGGGCGGTCGCGGGGCGCGGCGGCGGTCGAAGCCGACGGGATCAGTCGCCGAGGATCGCGTCCACGAACGCCTCGGGCTCGAACGGGGCCAGGTCGTCGGGGCCCTCGCCCAGGCCGACCAGCTTCACCGGGACGCCCAGCTCCCGCTGGACCTGGACGACGATGCCGCCCTTGGCGGTGCCGTCCAGCTTGGTCAGCACGACGCCGGTGATGTTGACGACCTCGGCGAACACGCGGGCCTGCTGCATGCCGTTCTGTCCCGTGGTCGCGTCGAGGACGAGCAGCACCTCGTCGACGTCGGCCTGCTTCTCCACGACGCGCTTGACCTTGCCCAGCTCGTCCATCAGGCCGGTCTTGGTGTGCAGCCGACCGGCGGTGTCGATGATCACCGTGTCGACCTTGCTCTCGATGCCCTGCCGGACGGCGTCGAAGGCGACGCTCGCGGGGTCGGTGCCCTCGTCCTTGCGGACGACCTGCGCGCCCACCCGCGAGCCCCAGGTCTCCAGCTGCTCGGCGGCGGCGGCGCGGAAGGTGTCGGCGGCGCCGAGCAGCACGGTGCGCCCGTCGCCGACCAGGACCCGCGCGAGCTTGCCGCAGGTGGTGGTCTTGCCGGTGCCGTTGACGCCGACGACCAGGAGGACGGCCGGGCGGTTGCCGTGCGGCTCGGTCGCGAGGGAGCGGTCGAGGTCGGCGCCGATCTGCTTGACCAGCTCGTCCTTCAGCAGCTCGCGGACCTGCGCGGGGTCGCGGGTGCCGAGCACCTGCACGCGGGTGCGCAGGTCGTCGGTGACCTGGCGGGCGACGGCGGCGCCCATGTCCGCGGTGATCAGGGTGTCCTCCAGCTCCTCCCAGGCGTCGTCGTCGAGCGTCTCGCGCGACAGGAGGCCGAGGAGGGTCTTGCCGAAGGCGTTCTGGGAGCGGGCGAGGCGGGCCCGCAGCCGGACGAGGCGTCCGGCGCCCGGCGGCGGCTGCTCGATCTCGACGACCGGCGGCGGCGCCTCGACGGGCGGCGCGCGCTCGATGGTCGGCGCGGCGGCCTCCGCCTCGTCGACGGCGGTCGCGCCGCCGCCGCGCGCGGGCCCCGGCTCGACCGGCGGCCGCTGCGCCCGGCGGCCGGGCCGCAGGAACACGGCGCCGCCGACGACCAGGGCGACGGCGACCAGCCCCGCGATGACGATCAAGTACTCCATAGCGCCCCCTGTCTCCTCGCAGCGCCCTCGGCGCCGGGCGGTGAGCGCCCCCCTTCGGCGGGCGCTGCGGCGATCACCGGCGTCGCACGCGATCGCGACACTATCGCGACGTCCCGGGTCCTCGGCTCACGAGGCGGCGGCGACGGCGGGTCCCGAGGACGTCCCCTTCCCCGGGGCCGGCGCGCCGTCAGGGTCGCCGCGGTGCCGGGGGGAGGGACGAGCGCTCCGAGTCCTCCCACTCGTCGACGTTGCGCAGCAGGGCCTCCAGGTAGGAGCGCAGGTGGGTGCGGTAGACGTCGCTGTAGGTGCGCAGGTAGGTGATCTCCTGTTCCATCCGGCGGCGCTCCTCCTCGGGCAGCCGCGAGGGCGCCGGGGCGCCCGCTCCCGCGAGCACGGGCGTGCCGGGCGCGTCGGCCGGGACGGGCGCGGGCGGCCCCGAGCGGACCGCCGCGTCGGCGACCTCGGCGGCGCGGCGGTGCGCGTCCTCCAGGAGGTGCTCGGCGCGCCCCTTGGCGTCGGTCAGGATCGCCTCGCGGTGCAGCCGGGCCTCGTGCGCCAGCTCGCGGGTGTAGCGCTCGGCGTCGGCGACGTAGAGGTCGGCGGTCTGCTGGGCCTGCGACAGGATCCGGACGGCCTGGAAGTGCGCGTCCTCGGGCGCCATCACCCCGGGCCCGCCCTTGGAGAGCTGGGTGCGCAGCCGGTCCACCTCCTCCGCCAGCGAGGACCGCTCGTTGAGGATCTGGACGAGTTCCCGCTCCACGTACTGCAGGAAGCCGCGGACCTCGTCCTCGTCGTAGCCGCGCCGGCCGAGGGCGGCCCGCGCGAACACGACCGCCTGGAGCTCGCCCGGCGTCAGCCGGGAGCCGTCGGGCACGACGGGAAGGTTCGGGGAGTTCATCGCGCTCACCTCTGGGCGTCTGCGTAGGTTTCCAGCCGGACGCGCGCGCGGTCGACGCCGAGCCGCGTGAGCCGCTCGGCGGTCCGCCCGACCATCTCGGGCGAGCCGCACACGTAGGCGTCGTGGTCGTCCCAGGGGCCGCGCCGGGCCACGACGTCGGGAAGGTTCCCGTGCTCGACCTCGCCGCCGCCGGACTGCAGGAGCGCGGAGAAGCCGTGCCCCGCCGACTCGTCCGACACGGCGGGCACGACCGTGAGCCAGGGATGCCGCTGGGCGAGCTTGGTCAGGTCCTCCAGGTCGTAGAGGGCGTCGCGGTCGCGGGCGCCGAAGAACAGGTGCACGCGCGGCGGGGCGGGGCGCCGCACGAGCTGTTCGAGGATCGCCTTGAGCGGCGCCAGCCCGGTGCTCCCCGCGACCAGCAGGACGTCGCGCCGGGACGACTCGTCCAGCGTGAGCGTGCCGATTGGGGCGCCCATCCGGATCCGGTCGCCGGTCTGGGTCGAGCGGACCAGGACGGTGCTGACCGGGCCGCCGTCCACCAGCTTGACGTGGAAGTCCACGGTGTTGTCGGGACGCGGCGCGTTCGCCATCGAGTAGTAGCGCCAGTGCCGCAGCCGCGCCGGGACCTCCACGGCGACCGACTGGCCGGGCAGGTAGGGCAGCGGCCGGTCGGGCTGGACGCGCAGGACCGCGATGTCGAAGCGCCGCCGCTCGACGCCGACGACCTGGCCGTTCCACCAGGCGGGGCTGGTCAGCGCGTCCTCGTCGGCGGCCTCCTGCATGACCTTGGCGACCAGGCCGTAGGCGGCCTGCCAGTCCGCGGCCAGCTCCTCGCTCCAGTCGGCCCCGGAGAAGTGCCGGAGGGTGGCGACGAGGCTGGCGCCGACCTGCGGGTAGTGCTCGGCGACGATCCCGAAGCGGCGGTGGTCGCGGCCGAGCTGCTGGACGAACGGCAGCAGGTTCGGCAGGTCGTCCACCCGGGAGACGATGTGCCCGAGGGCGCGCAGCAGCTTGTCGCGCTGGCCGCTCATGCCGACGGGGAACATGTCCCGCAGGTGCGGGTTGCGGACGAACAGGTCGGCGTAGAAGAACATGGCGACGGCGTCGCCCTGCTCGGCGACGCGGGCGAAGCTCGCCTTCAGGCGCTGGGCGTCCACGACCGGTCAGGCGACGGGCTCGGCGGCGGCCTCGGACATCACCTGGGCGACCAGGCCGTAGGCGGCCTGCCAGTCGCGCTCCAGGTCCTCGTCCCAGTCGGGCCCGCTGAAGAACGCCAGGGTGGCGATCAGGCTCGCGCCGACCTGCGGGTAGTGCTCGCGGTGGACGCCGAAACCGCTGTGCCGCCGCCCGAGCTCCGACAGGAACGGAGCGAGGCCCTGCGGATCGTCGACCATCGACACGATATGCGACAACGCGCTCAGAAGTTTTTCGTGCTGCTTTGTCATCGCGGCGGGGAACAGCGGCCTGAGCTGCGGCTCCCGGCCGAACAGATCGGCGTAGAAGTATTCGGCGACGTCAATTCCGTTGCCGCCGACCTGCTCGAAGTTGCGCTTCAGTCGCTGCGGATCCATGGCACACCTCTCATGTGGTTCTCCATGCCGGGCGGGGTGGCCGGTACGGAAGGAGCCCGAGAACCACGGTGCACATGCGTAGTGGATCGCATGATCACGCACAAGTCCGCCACCGTCGCCGGATAATTACGTTGGGTACATCCGATTCAGTTCGGCCTGCGATGTTGCCGGGGCGCCGGAATCGACATTTCCCGCCCTTGTTTCACCGCTTCGGCGCCGGAACGGTCCCGCCGGGCGGGCACCGGAACGGTCCTGTCCCGGGGGCGCCGGGACCCCGGCTCCGGTGGGCCACCGGGCCCACCCCGGCCGGGGTGGGCCCGTCCCGGCGGGTGTGCGGGGACGCCCCCGCGACGGACCGGTCCGGTGCCCGCCCCCGGCCGGAGGCACCGGGCCGGACCCCGACCGGGCCCCCGGCGGGTGACCGAAAAGCGCGGCCACCCGCCGTCCCCTCGTCCCGGATGACCGGTGTTCTCCCCCATGCGCGAACCCCGCCCCCCATCGGCGCGCCCTCACGGCGGACCGGCCTTCGATCTGCGAAGTCATCCGGGTGTTTCCCCAGGAAGGGCGCGTTCCCCCTTCGCCCTCGCAACCGAACGCTACAGATCCGCAATTCGCGTCCGTAGGGCCCTAGGACCCCATGTCGGCGAATGGGGGACCCCACCCGCCGGAATGCCGTTCGGGCCGGTCACGGCGCCTACTCCGGCCGTTCGGCGCGCCTGCTCCGATCGGCGGCGCGGCGTTCTCCGTCCGGAGGCGGTCCGGGCCTCATTTCGGCCCTGGTCAACCACCCCGAAGGGCGTTAATGTTCGCAAGGCCGCCTGATCATGCCGTGGCGAATCATGTACGCGGCGTTGGTCCGGTCTCGAAGCGCGTGCGGAAACCCCGCCTGAGGAAGGCTCGCCATGGCACATCCATCCCTGGTCCGCCCCGCCTGTGTCTCACTCGCGGTGGCACTGCTCGCGGCCGCGTGCGGCGGTGACGGGTCCGACAAGGCCGAGGTGTACACGCCCCCGCCCTCGCCGAAGGCCACGCCCACGGTGGCGGCGCCCGACCCGGCCGCGCGGGAGGGCATCGAGGGGGCGCGGGCCGCGCTGCAGACGTTCCTGCGCGGGCAGGCGGCGGGCGACGCGGCCGTCTGCCGCTACGTCGCGCCGGACAGCCCGTTCTTCAAGGGCCCGCCGATCGGGGGCGACTGCACGATCGGGGTCAGGAACATCCCGCACCTCCTGCGCCCGCAGGAGCGGCAGGCTCTGCGGACGGTGGTCGTGACCGGCGGCAGGCTCAAGGGCGAGGAGGCCGTCATCCCGTTCTCCGCGCTGCGCTGGACGGCCGGGAGCATGGAGGAGAGCACGCTCCAGCCGAGGTTCACCCTGCGGCGCGACGACGAGAACTGGCAGATCTACCGCTGACCGGACGACGCGCCCGGGAGAGGTGTGGCCGCCCCCTCGGGGAAGGGAGTCCGGGGGGGCGGCATCTCCGGAGTGGTCCTGGCGCCTCGGTAATGGTCCTGGCGCTCACTTCCCGCCGAGCGCGTACATGCGGATCCAGTCGACCTCAAGGGTCGCGGGAGCGGTCCTGCCGACGCCGCGCGCGGTGCGCTTCCGCAGGCTCGGGAACCAGTCGAGCTGAATGGCCTGGCCCATCTTCCCGGGCGGCAGCGCCTTGCGGTTCCGGGTCCTGAACCAGACGCGGCCGTCGATGTACGCGGTCATGGACGCCGCCGTCCACTCGACCGCGAACGCGTGCCATTTCCGCAGGTCCGTCTTCACGTGCGAGTCCAGGCGGTCGGCGTGCTTCTCGGGCCCGTAGTGGAGGAAGAAGTTGGTGCCCTTGCGCAGGCCGTCGTCGCCGTAGGTCTCCATGTAGTCGATCTCGCCGCCGCCCCCCTGCGGGTCGGTGCCGCCGCCGCCCCCGACCGGCCACAGCAGCAGGTTGGCGTTGTAGCAGGCGCAGGCGCGGTTCATCCGGACGCGGGCCTCCCAGCGCCCCAGCTTCCGCGCCCCCCGCAGCCAGGCGACGCCGCCGGTGTCGCCGTTCTTCCTCCCCGTGATCCGCAGCGTCCCGTTCCGCACGGCCACCGCGCTCCGCACGCGCCTGCCGAGCCCGCCGTTGCCCTTGCCCTCGTAGACCTCCCAGTCCCGCGGGTCGAGGCGGCGGAAGTCGTCGGAGGCGACGGGACGGCCCCACCCGTACCGTCGCGCGGCGGTGGCCGGCCCGCGCCGCGCCGAGTCCCAGGCGTCCTCGTGGGACCGGGCGCCCGGCTTCGCGACCGTGACGGCGGGGACCGCGTGCTCCAGCGCCCCGGCCGGCACCGCGGATCGCTCCGGGTCCGCCGCCCCGCCCTGCACGGCGGCCGCCGCGGATACACTCGCCGCCAATATCCCGCCGGTCAGCAGCGCCATTCTGTTCTGGTTCAGGAAATGCATGGGGGGCTCCAGACAAGGGATATACACGGCGGCCCGGAAGAGAATGGGCGGGCCTTGCCTTCCGTTCCTTCGCCGGGAACGCTACGGAGCCGCGACAGGCGGCCGTAGGGCCCTAGGGCCCTACCCGGAGCCGCGCGGGGCCCCAATACGAAGACGCCGATCAGCCCTGCGGCGGCATTCCGAGCCAGGTGACGATGGCCGTCGCCCGGTTCGGCGCGCCGAGCTTCGCGTAAATGCGATTGATATAGTTCTTGACGGTCTTCTCGGTAAGAAATAGTTTGGCCGCGATGTCCTGATTCGCATGACCGCGCACGATGAGATCCATGACCTGGACCTCGCGGGCCGAAAGGCCGAACCGCGCGCGCCGCTCCGCCGGATCGGCGGCGGGCGCGGCGGCCCGGTCCGTCCGCGCGGCGTCGATGAGCGCGGCGCTGGCCGCGTGCGAGAGGGGGTGGGCGCGGTGCCGCACCGTGTTCCGGATCGCCTCGGCGAGCTCGTCCACCGTGAAGGTGTTGTGCACGAGGTAGCCGACCGCGCCGTTGCGGACGGCCGACAGCACCACCTCGGGCTCCTCCACCTGCGTCAGCATGATCACCCGGCTGACGCGGCTCAGCGCGGCGGCGGCGCTGACCCCGTCGGTGCGCGGCATCCGCACGTCCAGCAGGACGACGTCGGGCATCAGCCGCCAGGCCAGCTCCTGCGCCTGGTGCCCGTCCCCCGCCTCGCCCACCACCTCGATGTCGTCGGTCGCCTCCAGCGCGGAGGTGAGCCCGGCCCTGATGAAGGCGTTGTCGTCCACGATCAGGACCCGGTAGCGCCCGGCCACGTCCGCCATCACTGCCTCCCCGCCGCGGCCGGGGCGGTCCCGGACCCCGTGTCCGCCGCCGGCATCCGCACCATGATCACGGTCCCGGCGCCCGGCGTCGAGACCACCTCCAGCCTCCCGCCCGCGCGGCGGGCCCGCTCGTGCATGCCGACGAGGCCGTAGTGGCCGTCGCGGGCGAGCGCGTCCAGCCAGCCGTCGCCGCCGGGCCGGACGGGCAGGCCGCGGCCGTCGTCGCACACGCGCACCTCCAGGCCGCCCTCGGCGCCGTCCCGCACGCCGTCCTCCGCCATGCCGTCGTCCGCGTCCTCCACGGAGGCCACCGTCAGCTCGACGCGGGACGCGTGCGCGTGCCGCCGGACGTTCTCCAGCGCCTCCCGCACGATCGTGACCATCTCGTACCGCGTCCTGAGCGGCAGGTCGGCGCCGGGTTCGGCGTCCACCCGGACGGGGATCCCGGCGACGCTCTCCCACTCGGTCGCGAGCTCGGCCACCGCCTCGCCGAGCGGCCGCTGGACGGCGTCGTCGCGCAGGTCGGCGATGAGCGAGCGCGCCTCGCGGGTCGCGACCTGCGCGGCGGTGGCGATGCGGCGCGCCTCGGTCTCGGCGCGCTCGGGCGACCTGCGCACCCAGGCGGGCAGGCCGGTCGCCGACAGCGCGATCCCGGCGAGCGTCGCGGTCAGCGAGTCGTGCATCTCCCTGGCCAGCCTGGAGCGTTCCTCGGCCGCCATCGCCTGCGCCTCCATCCGCCAGCGGGCCTCCTCGGCGGCGGCGTGCTCGTCGAACAGCCGCCGCAGCACGGTCCCGACCAGCGCGCCGCTCACGTAGAAGGCGGGCAGCGCGACGAGCAGCGGCAGGGCGGCGCCGGTCTCGCCCTGCCCGCTCTGGTAGAGCGCCGTGTAGTACAGGGCGGTCTGCTGGAGGCACAGCAGCGCGGTGACCTGCCACCGGTACAGCAGCCCCGCGAGACCAGCCGCGACCACCGTGAGCAGGAAGTACGGGCCGAAGATCCCGCCGACCCGCAGCACCGCGTACCCGATGAGCACGTCGAAGGCCAGCAGCGCGGGCTGCTCGAACAGCCGCAGCACGACGCGCTCCCAGCCCGCGAGCACCACGCCCGACAGCAGCGCCGCCACCGCCAGCACGCACAGCGCCCACGGGTCGGCGCGCACCTCGTCGTCGGCGAGGACGGTCGCGCCGACGATGAGCACGCGCATCTGCATCAGCAGCACGAACGTGGTGCCGATCCGGGTCTCGACGGAACGCCTCAGGGCCCGCGGGGACGGGTCGCCGGAGCGCGACATCGCGAGTGCCCTCCATCGGACGAGCGCCGTAGGTCTTGGCGCCATGAATCAAGCCAAGAGCAATGAATCAAGTCAAGAGACCGCATAGCGAACATTAGTCACTTCGGCCGAGGAGATCGCTACGATGCCCACGAAATCACGCGTCCCCGTTCGCGGAAGGACACCAGTGTCGGTCAACAGGGTGGTTCCCCAGCCGGACGACGCCGGCGGTCCAGCGGAGTTCCTCATGCTGCTGCGCCGCCTCCAGGAATGGTCCGGCCTGCGCGTTTCCGAGGTCGAGGAACGGGTCTGGGCGGCCGGGGTGCTGGTTCCCGGCGGGATGGCCGGATTGCTCGGGGGCGACGTGCTGCCGTCCCGCGAGGTCGTCGTGGCCTTCGTGACCGCATGCGGTCTCGTCCCCGAGGACCGCGAGCGGTGGGCTCAAGCGCACGCGCGCATCAGTTCCGCATCCGCGCCGGGCGCGAACCCTGACACGATGCCCATTCCGATCGGCGGCCTCCAGGCACAGCCTCCCGCCGCCGAGGGGGACGAACTGCTCGTCGGCAGGCCCGCGTCGAACATGGCGCCGCCTCCCGGCGCCACCCGGCCCACGGGGGCGCGGCACGGCCGGCACTCCGGCCGCGAGGCGCCCGCGAAGCCGGAGCAGGCGGCGGCCCGCCCGCGCCACCGCAAGTCGGGCGGGCGCGGCGGCAGGCCGGGCAAGGGCGCCGGGCCGGGTGGGAGCGGCGGGTCGAAGCGGCCGTTGTCGCTGCTGGTGGCGGCGCCCGCGTTCATCACGATCGCGGTGGTGGGCTCGACGTTGCTCGGCGCGTTCGGCGGCGAGTCGCGGCACGAGCGGTCGGGAGAGGCGTCGGGCGCGGCGGACCGCATCCCGCCGCCGCGTCCCGGCTGGTACTCGATCATGCCGGTGACCGGCGGCGAGCCGGACGGCCAGTGCCTGTCGATCCTGCCCGACGACCATCTGGACCCGCAGCTCGCGCGGGACAGATGCGCGCCCGACGACCGCTACCAGCGCGTCGAGGTCGCCGAGGTCCAGGGCAGCGACCTCCTCCAGCTCCGGGCGTGGACGACGCAGGGCCACCTGCGCTGCGTCACGCTGGACACCGTGGACGAGCGGGCCGCGCTGCACATGCGCAGGTGCGGCGTCGACCGGCTCCAGCGGTTCCGGCTCGACCCGGCGAAGCGGCAGGTCAAGGCCGGGCAGCTCTACCGGCTCGTGCCGGAGGTGACGCGGGCGAACGGCATGTGCGTGGGCATCGACCTCGGCGCCACCGGCGGCGCGTACGCGATCCACAGCGCCTGCGGCCGGACCGACGTCGACGGCTTCCTGTTCACGCCCGCCGCCGCGCCCCCCTCGGCGGACTGACCGCCGGCGCCCCGGCGGCGCTCAGGCGGGCTCGTGCTCGCGGAGGCGCTGGCTGACGACCTGGGTGACGCCGTCGCCGCGCATGCTGACGCCGTAGAGCGCGTCGGCGCCCTCCATCGTCCGCTTCTGGTGGGTGATGACGATGAGCTGCGACGACTCGCGCAGCTCCTCGAACACGGTGATCAGCCGCTGGGTGTTGGTGTCGTCGAGCGCGGCCTCGACCTCGTCCAGTACGTAGAACGGGGACGGCCGCGCCTTGAACACCGCGACGAGGAAGGCGATCGCGACGAGCGAGCGCTCGCCGCCCGACAGCAGCGACAGCCGCTTGACCTTCTTGCCGGGCGGGCGGGCGGCGACCTCCACGCCGGTCGCGAGCATGTCGCCGGGCTCGGTCAGCGACAGGCTGCCCTCGCCGCCGGGGAACAGCCGCGCGAAGATCCGCTCGAACTCGCGGGCGGTGTCGTCGTAGGCGGAGGCGAACACCTGCTGGACCCGGTCGTCCACCTCCTTGACGAGGCCGAGCAGCTCCCGCTGGGTCTTCTTCAGGTCCTCCAGCTGCGAGGTGAGGAAGGCGTGCCGTTCCTCCAGCGCGGCGAACTCCTCCAGCGCCAGCGGGTTGACCTTGCCGAGCTGGTTGAGCTGCCGCTCGGCGGCCTTGGCGCGCTTCTCCTGCACCGCCCGCTCGTAGGGGGCGGGCTTCGCGTCCTCGCCCTTCTCCGGGTCGGGCGGGACGAGCTGGTCGGGCCCGTACTCGTTGACCAGCGAGTCGACCTCCAGCCCGAACTCCTCCAGCGCGCGCTGTTCGAGCTGCTCCAGGCGCAGCCGCTGCTCGGCGCGGGCGACCTCGTTGCCGTGGACGACGTTCACCAGCCGCTCCAGCGTGGCCGACAGCTCGCGGACCTGGCCGCGCACGACCTTCAGCTCGGCCTCGCGCGCGGCGCGGGCCTGCTCGGCGGCCTCCCGGCGCCGGACGGCGGCGGCCAGCGACAGCTCGATGCGCTCCAGGGCGGCCCGCGCGCCCTTCAGGGCGGCCTTGGCGACCCGCGCCTCCCGCTCGCGGCGGGCGCGGCGCTGGGCGGCGCGGGCGCGCTCCTCCCGCTCGCGGTGGGCGCCGCGTTCGAGGGCGTCGGCGCGCCCGGCGATGGCCTGGACGCGCTCCTCCGCCGTGCGGACGGTGAGCCGCGCCTCCATCTCGGCCGACCGCAGCTCCTGGCAGCGCGCGCCCAGCTCGTCGCGCGCCTCGGTGTCCTCACCCGCCTCGTCGGCGACCTCGGCCGCCTCCTCGGACTCGGCGAGCCGCAGCGCCAGCTCCTCGGCGGCCTGCGTGTCGCGCTCCAGGGACTCGTTCGCCGCGTCCAGGGCCTTGGTCAGCCGCTCGGCCTCGCCCCGCGCGGCGCGGACGTCGGCCTCCAGCCGCGCGGCGCGCTTGGCCTCCTGCGCCGCCCGCGCGTCGAACTCGCGCACCCGCGCGCGGACGCGGTCGAGGTCGCCCTGCGCCTGGTTCACCCCGGTCTGGGCCTGGTTGGCGGCGGCCTGCGCCGCATCCAGCGCGGTCTGCGCCGACTGCTCGGACTCCATCGCCGCCGCGAGGCCCTCGGCCGCGGCGACGGCCGCGGTCTCGGCCGCGGCGAGGTCCTCGGTGGCCTCGTCGAGGGTGGCGCGCATCCGCAGCGGGCTCTGCCCGCCGCCCGCGTCGCCGCCCCGCGCCCAGTGCGCGCCGACGAGTTCCCCGTCGCGGGTGACGGCCCGCAGCGACGGCTCGCGCCGGACGAGCGCCACGGCCGCCGGGACGTCCTCGACCACGGCGACGTCGCCCAGCAGATGGCCCAGCGCCGGGCGGACCGCCTCCGGGACGCTCACCGCGTCGACCGCGTAGTCGATCCCCGGGACGCGGCCGGCGTCCCGCGCCGGCCCCCCGCCGACGACCAGCCCGGCGCGGCCGGCCTCGCGGGCCCGCAGCAGCGCCAGCGCCGCCTCGGCGGTGTCCAGGGAGCCGACCGCGATGGCCTCGGCGGCGTCGCCGAGCGCGGCGGCGACCGCCGCCTCGTATCCCGGCCGGACGCTCAGCAGCGAGGCGACCGTGCCGAGCACCCCGCCGAGCGACCCGTCGGCGCCCGCCGCCAGCAGCGCCTCGCCGCCGTCGGCCGCGCTCGCCAGCGTGAGGTTCAGCGCCTCGATCCGCGCCTGGAGCGCGGTGACCCGCTTCTGCGCGCCCTGGTCGGCCGAGCGCGCCGCGCCGACCGCCGACCGCGCCTCCTTCAGCGCGCCGCGCGGGCCGTCCACGGCCGCGCGGGCCTGCTCGGCGGCGTCCTTGGCGAGCGCGAGCGCCTCCTGCGCCCGCTCGTGCTCGGCGGCGAGCGCCGGGTCCTCGACGACCTCGGCCTCGAACGCCTCGAAATCGCTGCGCGCCGCGTCGGCGCGCTGCTCGGCCTCGTCCCGCGCGTCCGCCAGCCGCCCGATCTCCGACCGGCCCGCCTGCGCCTTGCTGCGCAGCGCCTCGACCCGGCCGCGCAGCCGGGCCAGCTCCTCGCGGCGGTCGGCGGCGGCGCGCGCGGCGGCCTGGAGCCGGCGCTCCTCGCCGGCCAGGGCGTCCTCGGCGGAGGAGCGCTCCTCCACGGCCCGCGACAGCCCGTCCTGCGCCTCCTCCAGGGCGGCGCGGAGCATCTCCTCCTGCTCGCGGATCTCGGCGGCCTCGCGCTCCATGTCCTCGGGGTCGCGGCCGCGCCGCTCCTCCTCGCGCGCCTCGGCGGCGTTGCGGTGCCGCTCGGCGGCGAGGTCGGCGACGCCCCGCAGCCGCTCCTTCAGCGCCGAGAGCCGGAACCAGGTGTCCTGGACCAGCGCGAGCTTCGGCGCCTCCTCGGCCTCCTCGGCCTCCAGCACCGCCTCGCGCCGCTGGCCCTCGCCGAGCGCCCGCTCGGTCTCGGTGCGCCGCGCGCGGACCGCCGCCTCGTCGGCGGCCTCCTGCTCCAGCCGGGTCCGCAACGTGACCAGGTCGTCGGCGAGCAGCCGCAGCCGGGCGTCGCGCAGGTCGGCCTGGATGACGGCGGCGCGGCGGGCGATCTCGGCCTGCCTGCCGAGCGGCTTGAGCTGGCGGCGCAGCTCGCCGGTGAGGTCCTGGACGCGGGTCAGGTTGCCCTGCATCGCGTCCAGCTTGCGGAGCGCCTTCTCCTTGCGCTTGCGGTGCTTGAGGACGCCCGCGGCCTCCTCGATCACCGCGCGGCGGCCCTCGGGCCCCGAGTGCAGGACGCGGTCGAGCTGCCCCTGCCCGATGATCACGTGCATCTCGCGGCCGATGCCCGAGTCCGACAGGAGCTCCTGGATGTCCAGCAGCCGGCAGGAGTCGCCGTTGATCGCGTACTCGCTCGACCCGGACCGGAACATCAGCCGGCTGATCGTCACCTCGGTGTAGTCGATGGGCAGCGCGCCGTCGGAGTTGTCGATCGTCAGCACGACCTCGGCGCGGCCGAGCGGCGCCCGGCTGGCGGTGCCGGCGAAGATGACGTCCTCCATCTTCCCGCCGCGCAGCGACTTGGCGCCCTGCTCCCCCATCACCCACGCCAGCGCGTCGACGACGTTGGACTTGCCCGACCCGTTGGGCCCGACCACGGCGGTGATCCCCGGCTCGAACCGCAGCGTGGTGGAGGACGCGAAGGACTTGAACCCGCGGAGCGTCAGGTTCTTCAGGTACAAGCGTGTCCTCCCTCCTCGCGGCGCCCCCGCCGGTCGGCGGACGGTCGCCGGTCGACGGGCAATGTTCCGTTATACCCCGGCCTCCGGCGGGAGCGGGTACAGGACGCGCGGCCGGGGGCAGGATTCGGGGCACGGAGGGTCTGGGGCCCCGGTAGGCCCCAAATACCGACAATTACCACAAGGCTCTCAGAATCGGACAGACTGAAACCGGACCGAGGTTTGACCGAAGCCTGAAGGTTCGCGCCGCCCGGGGGCGGCGACGGGCCGCGAGAAGGTGCGCGGCTCCGGATTCCGGGGTCACGTTATGTGTCCGAGGACGAGAGTCCGCCACCGCGCGAGGGCGGCGACGGCAAACAGAAGGGACGCCTTGTCAGGGCGTCCCTGTCCACTTTCGAGAAGAAGGCGCCGATCAGGTCAGCGCCGGTTCACGGTCCTTCACCGCAAGCGACATCACGTCGTCGTCCGTCGCCGTCGCCAGCGCGTCGTTCTCCGCCTGGAGCCGTACGAGTTCGGCCTCCAGGTCGCGTACGCGCTGCTGAAGGCGCCGCATCTCCGCGACCATCCGGGGGTCGGGACCGCCGACGTGGCCGAGTAGAGCCTTCGCCATGACTAAGGGTCCTCCACGCTGAGTAACCAGCAGGGATCGCGCACAAGAAGCAACTGAAGCCGGTGCGCGTATCGTCTAGAGTCGCACCGGCCGCTGTCCTGGTCAAGACGCACATCACAGGCCGGTAACAACCTGTCTCCTCTAGTTTAGCAGGTACAAACCGGAAATCCCTACCCGATCACCGTTCCTGGAATCCGGCGACGCCGCCGCGCGCCGCGCTCCAGCGCTCGGTCACCCCGCTCACCCGCCCCGGGCGGAGGGGGCGGTCCCGCGACACGACGGGGGCGGGCGGGGTGCCGGCGGCCGCCTCGGCGCTCATGTCCGCGCTGAGCAGGTCCAGGAGCCGCCGGCAGGCCGGCCTCGGGCCCTCGGCGACCACTTCCACCCGTCCGTCCCGCAGGTTCGTCGCGCTGCCCTCCAGGCCCAGCTCCAGCGCCCGCGCCCGCACCCACCAGCGGAACCCCACGCCCTGCACGCGGCCCCGGACCCAGGCCGTCAGCCGCACAACCTCGGTCTCGGTCTCGTCGTGTCGTTCGTCCATCGCTCCCCCGGTCACCGTTCCCCGCCGCGTCCCCTCGCGCTAGTACCTTGCCCGGCGCGGGCGGGGCTGGCACGTCGGGCAGCTGTAGGACGACCGGTTCATGAACACGTCCCGGCGGATCGGGGTGCCGCAGCGGCGGCACGGCTCGTCCCGGCGGCCGTAGGCGTCCAGCGACCGCTCGAAGTAGCCGCTGTCGCCGTTCACGTCGACGTAGTGGCTGTCGAAGGAGGTGCCGCCGACGGCCAGGGCGGCGCCCATGACCTCCCTGGCGCCCTCCAGGACGCGCGCGGCCTCCGCCCGGGTCAGGGTCTCGGTCGGCCGCGCCCAGTGCAGCCTCGCCCGCCACAGCGCCTCGTCGGCGTAGATGTTGCCGACCCCGCTGATCAGTGACTGGTCGAGCAGCGCCCGCTTGATCCCGGTCCTGCGGCGGCGCAGGGCGCGGAAGAACGCCTCCGCGTCGAAGGCGTCCTCCAGCGGGTCGGCGGCGATGTGCGCGACCGGCTCGGGGACCAGGGCCGGGGCGCCCCCCTCGCGCCCGCCGAACGCGTCCGGCACGAGGTCGCAGACCATGAGGTGGCCGAACGTCCGCTGGTCGACGAACCGCAGGTCGCGGCCGCCGTCGGCGAACGCGACGCGGACCCGCAGGTGCTTCTCGCGCTCGCGCCCGGGGTCGCCGATGAGCAGCTGCCCGCTCATGCCGAGGTGCGCCAGCAGCGCCTCACCCGGCGCCGCCTCGGACGAGGCGTCCTGGAGCGGCAGCCACATGTACTTGCCCCGGCGGCGCGGCGCCAGCATCGTGCGCCCGGCGAGGCGCCCGGCGAAGTCGGCCGGGCCCGCCGCGTGCCTGCGGACCGCCCGCGGATGCAGCACCTCGGCGGAGGCGGCGGTCCGCCCGGTCGTCCAGCGCTCCAGCCCGCGCCGGACGACCTCGACCTCGGGAAGCTCAGGCACCGGCGAGCCCGGCGGGCCGCGAGTTCCCGGACGGCGCATCCCCCGCCGGAGTGCCCGGCGGCGCGCTGGACGGGGCACTGGACGGAGCGGCGGGCGGGGCGGCCGGCGCGGCGGCCGCCCCATGCCGCGGCGCCTCCGGGGCGCGCTGGACGACGATCTCGCGGATCGCGTTCCAGGCGGCCTCGGCGGCGTGCTGCTCGGCCTCCTTCTTGCTGCGGCCCTCCCCCGCCCCGTAGGTGGTCCCGCCGACCCGGACGGACGCGCGGAACGTCTTCTGGTGGTCGGGGCCGCTCTCGGCGACGTGGTACTCGGGGACGCCGAGTTCCTCGACGGCCGTCAGCTCCTGCAGCGAGGTCTTCCAGTCCAGCCCGGCGCCGAGCCCCGCCGAACGGTCGATCAGCGCGTCGAACAGCCGGTGCACCAGCGCGGACGCCTCGTCCAGGCCGCGGTCGAGGTAGACCGCGCCGATCAGCGCCTCCAGCGTGTCGGCGAGGATCGAGGCCTTGTCCCGGCCGCCGGTGCCCTCCTCGCCCCGGCCGAGCCGGATGTGCGCGCCGACGCCGAGCGCGCGGGCGACGCCCGCGAGCGCCCGCATGTTCACCACGGCGGCGCGCAGCTTGGCGAGCTGCCCCTCGGGCAGGTCGGGGTGGCCCCGGAACAGGGTGTCGGTGACGACGAGCCCGAGCACCGAGTCGCCGAGGAACTCCAGGCGCTCGTTGGTGGGCAGGCCGCCGTTCTCGTAGGCGTACGAACGGTGCGTCAGCGCGCGTTCGAGCAGCTCGGCGGTGACCTCGACACCGAGCGCGCGGGTCAGTTCCGCGCGGTCGCGCGTGGGGTCGCTCTTCTTTCCGCTCACAGGCCCTCCTCGCAGGCCGTGGCGCCGCGCTCGGGCGCGGTCGCCGTTGTGGCGCGTGCGGCCGGTTCGGCCGCTGCGGCGAGGACGGACGGGCACGGGAACGGGCCGGAGACCGGTGGCCCCCGAGACGGGAGCCGCCGGGCTCGGGCCGCGACGTCCGGGGTCAGCCCCGGGACGCCGGCTCCGCGAAGACGAGGTGCGCGCCGGTCGGTTGATCCCGGCGTGCACCACGGCTCCGGGCGCAGGTCGCCGCGCCGGTCACCACGCCGACGTCACGCGCCGGGGTGGTCGGGTGCCCGCGCACCTCAAGGGGCGGGCCGCGCCGTTCGCGCGGATCCGCCCCCGGGATGCGAAAAGCTCAGGCCGACGGAGCGATGACCTGCCGCCGGTCGTAGGTGCCGCACGACGCGCACGCGGTGTGCGGCAGCTTCTTGTCGCGGCACGTCGGGCAGTCGACCAGGGTCGGCGCGGTGGCCTTCCACTGGGAACGACGGTGCCGCGTGTTGCTGCGCGACTTCTTGCGCTTCGGGACGGCCACGTCAGCCCTCCTGCTTTCCTTCTCGTCGGTCGGTTGAACCGCTGGACCCGGCGTCGCCGCGTCCCCCCTCCGGGGGCGCCGGCGCCACGCCGCCGGCCAGGCCCTGCAACGCCGCCCACCGGGGGTCGGCGGTCTCGTGGTGGTGATCCGGCCCGGCGTCCGCGAGCCGGACGCCGCAGTCGGGGCACAGGCCGGGACAGTCGTCCCGGCACAGTGGCGACAGCGGCAGCGTGAGCAGAACCGCGTCCCGGAGCACCGGTTCGAGGTCGACCAGGTCGTCCTCTAGTTGGAGCTCGTCGTCTCCGGCGTGCCCGCCGGAGCGGGTGTCAGGATAGACGAAGAGCTCCTGGAAGCGCGCCTCGAACGTCGAGGCGATCGGGTCGAGGCAGCGGGCGCACTCCCCCTCCAGGGGGACCGTCGCCGTGCCGGTGACGAGCACCCCCTCCAGCACCGCTTCGAACCGCAGATCCAGCTCGATCGCGGCGCCCTCGGGGACGCCCACCATCTCGACGCCGAAGTCCTCCGGTGCCGGCACGGACAGGCGCTTGTCCTTCGACGACCCGGGTTGCCTGCTGAGAGCTCGGGTGTCGAGCACGAGCGGGGCCTTGGGGTCGAGGCGAGACAGCGGAATCCTGCTTTCGTGAGGCACGGCGGACGGCGGCCGCCGGTGATGGCCGATGTCCCAGGGTACCGAACGCGCGCCGATGGCCCAACTCGCGCCCCACTGACCAGTCCGTTCCGGGGGCCGGGGGCCCTCAGTCCCGTTCGCGCAGGCGCGCCACCAGGCGGTCGTGGACGCTGTCGGGGACCAGCCCGGAGATGTCGCCGCCGAACCTGACGACCTCCTTCATCAGGCTGGAGGACAGGAACGCGTACTCGGGATTGGTCGCCATGAACAGCGTCTCGACCCCGGCGATCCGGTGGTTCATCTGCGCCATCTGCAACTCGTACTCGTAGTCGCTGACGGCCCGCAGCCCCCGGACGATCACGGGGATGTCCTGCTCGCGGCAGTAGTCCACGGTGAGGCCGTAGAAGGTGTCCACCGTGACGTTGCCGTACTCCGCGGTCACCTCGGCGATCATCTCGGCCCGCTCCTCGACGGTGAACAGGCTCTTCTTGCTCTTGTTGATCAGCACGGCGACGACCACCTCGTCATAGAGGCGGGAGGCTCGGCTGATGATGTCGAGGTGCCCATTGGTGACGGGGTCGAACGATCCCGGACAGACGACACGGCGCACGAGGTGAACCCCTTCGGTCCCGGTTTCTGACCTGCGGCGCGAACGTACCAAACCGGGTGGGCGCGCCCCACACCCGGCCCTCCGCCGGGAGGCTCAGTCCCCCAGCGCGTCGATGATCCTGGCGGCGATCGGCCCGGACTCGATGCCGTAGCCGTCCGCCTCGGTCATCACCGCGACGGCGTACCGGGCGTCCGGGCGCGGCCCGAAGCCGATGAACCAGCGGTCGTTGTAGGGGGCGCCCTCCACGTCGGCGGTCCCGGTCTTGCCGCCGAGGACGGACGAGCCGCGCAGCGACTTGCCGGTGCCCTTCTGCACGACGGCCCTCATCATCTCCTGCGCCTGGTCGGCCTGCTCGGAGGTCAGCGCGGTGGCCAGCCGCTTCGGCGCGCCGCGTCCGATCTCCTGCCCGTCGGCCGCCTTCTCCTTGGCGATCAGGTAGGGCCGCATGACCTTCCCGCCGTTGGCGACCCCGGCGGCGACCATGGCCATCTGGAGCGGGGTGGCGACCGTGCTGCCCTGGCCGATGGAGCCGAGCGCGCTGAGCGAGGGCTGGTCGGTCTCGGGGAACGAGCTGGCGGCGCTCCGCATCCCGGGCTCGATCTCGACCCCCCTGCCGAAGCCGAAGGCGGCGGCGCGCTCGTGGACGGCGCCGTTGCCCGGCTCCTGCGCGCCCATGTAGGCGAACGTGGTGTTGCACGACTGGGCGTAGGCGTCGATCAGGGGGATCTCGGGCAGGTCGCACTGGCCCCCGATGTCGCCGGCGTCGTTGTTGATCGCCTGCCCGGCGCCCGGCGGCCGGTAGGAGCGCCCGGCCCGCACCCCCGTCCCGGCGTCCACGCCGTTCGCGAGCGCGGACGCGGCGACCACGGTCTTGAACGTGGACCCCGGCGGGAACAGCTCGCTCGTCGCCTTGTTCAGCAGCGGCTTCAGCCGCTCGCGGTTGAGCCGCTCGAAGACCCTCCCGGCCTGCTTCCCGTCCAGGACGGAGACGTCGTTGGCGTCATAGGACGGGGTGGAGGCCATGACCAGGATCGCGCCGGTCCTGGCGTCCAGCGCGACGGCGGCGCCGCGGCGGGCGCCGGAGCCCTGGAGCGCCGCGTAGGCGGCCTGCTGGGCCCGGACGTCGATCGTGGCCTCGACCGTGCCGCCGGGGACGTGCCTGCCGAGCAGCTTGTCGACGAAGCTGGTGGTGGCCAGGCGCGCGTCGGTGCCGTCCAGGACGTGGTTCGCCGCGTTCTCCAGGCCCGTCTGGGAGAACGGCGAGAAGTACCCGGTGATCGGCGCGAACACCTCGCTCTGCTTGTAGTGCCGCTGGTACTTCCTGTCGTCGCCGCCGACGGGCTCGGACCAGGCGAGCCGCTGGCCGTCGGCGACGATCGGGCCGCGCTCGATCTTGTTGCGGTCCTCGAACTGGCGCGCGTTGAGCGAGTCGTCCCGCAGGTCCTGCGCCTGGAAGCCCTGCACATAGGTGATGTTGGCCAGCAGCGCGATGATCATCAGGATCGAGATGATCCAGGTGCGCCCCACGGCACGGTCGACGCCCGGCCTCATGCGCGACTCCTACCCGTCCGCGGCGCGGTGACCCGTCGCGCGCCCGTACCAGAAGACCGCCTCCCCGTAGCGGCGGTCGCGTTCGGGGGTGTAGCCGTCCGGCCAGCGCAGCGCGGCGCCCCGGGCGGCGCGCTCGACGGCGACGAGCGCGTCCGGCGCCGTCCAGCCGTGGTCGCGCAGGTTCTCCAGCAGCAGGGTGACCTCCGCGTCCGGCAGCGCGTACGGCGGATCGGCGAAGACCAGGTCGTAGGGCAGGTCGGGCGGGCGGCGGACGAGCCGCTCGACCCTGTCGCCGCTCGGCACCGCGCCGGGCAGCCCCAGCGCGCCGACGTTCTGCCGGACGACCTTCAGCGCGCGGGGGTGCGACTCGACCAGCAGGGCGTGCGCGGCGCCGCGCGACAGCGCCTCCAGGCCGACGGCTCCGGACCCGGCGTAGAGGTCGGCGACGCGCAGCCCCTCCAGCGGGCCGAGGAGGGCGAGGACGGTGGAGAACAGGCCCTCCCGCGCGCGGTCGCTGGTCGGCCTCGTGTCCCGCCCCGCCGGGACGGCCAGCCGCCGCCCGCCCGCACTGCCCGCGATGACCCTCGTCATGCCTCAAGTATCCCGGCGGCGCCCGCCCGGCGACACCATGATCGTTCAGCCACGGCTCCATACAAGCAGGCGCTTCGGAGAAACCTCGACAAAACCGATCGGTGTTCGTCGTGAATCTCAGCCCAAATGCGGCGGCCGCTGTTTACCTCGACTACCAGTCGTGTCAACGTGCTCGCAGGTTGTGCACCCACTATCCTCAGGAGCCCCTCGTGCCCCAAGGCAGGAGACTGGCGGTGACCGCCGGCGCGACGGTTCTCGGCGTCGCCGCGATGAGCGGCGTCTCACACGCCGAGGCGTCCCGGCCGGGCGCAGAGCAGTCCGCCGATCGGCCGCTGCCGGCCGTCCGTGCGCTGCTCGCGCCCGAGACCCCCGCCAAGACCGAGCCCGCCAGGACCGAGCCCGCCAGGACGACGTCCGCGCGCATCACCGGCGCGAAGGCGAAGGCGAGGCCGACCGCCGCGCCGAAGAAGGCGGCGAAGAGGGCGGCGCCGGTCAGGCGTGCGACCGCGAAGCCGAAGTCCGCCGCTCCCCTGCTCGACCTCCGCCTCCGCCTGGCGCTGGGCCACGGCGAGCGGACCAGGACCACGGGCCTGGGCCTCGACGCGGGGGCGGGCCTCGACACACCGGGCGGCGGGCTCGGCGCGCGGCTCAACGCGGGCGCGGCCCTCTCCGTCCCGTCCGGCGGCGGGAAGGCGACGACCCTGGCCGCCGGCGAGCCGCTGCTGTCGGCCAACGTCGGGGCGGGCGTCCGCGTCCAGCCCGCGGGCGGTGCGCCGCTGTCGGTGAACCTCGCGGCCGGCGCGTGCGTCGGCTCGGGCTGCGCGCAGGCCCCGACGCCCCCCACTCCCCCGACGCCTCCCACACCGCCGACCCCGCCGACGCCCCCGGGCCCGACCCCGCCGGGGCCGACACCGCCCGGCCCGGCCCCGGTGCCGCCGGGCCTGCCGCCCTCCTCCTCGCCGCCGCTGCCCGAGCTGCCCTCCCCGGCGATGGGCTCGGCACCGGCCGCCGCCGGGACGATCGCGCGGCCCGGTGCCCTGCCGTTCACCGGCACCGGCGCGCTCCCGCTCGCCGCGCTCGGCCTCGCGTCGGTGCTCGCGGGCGGCGCGGCGGTCGCCGCGACCCGCAGGCGGCGCGTCCGCGAGTCCTGACCGGCGCCGCGCGCCCGGCGACAAGGCGTCCCCGGGGCGGGGGCGCCCCGTCGCCTTTCCTCACAGCCGGCGCGAGGCCACGACCTTCCAGCCGGAGCCGTCGCGCCGCAGGGTGAGGCGGCGGAAGCTCACCGCGTCCCCGTCGTCGCAGGCGCCCCGCGCGCACTCGCCGACGGTGACCAGCGCGACGGCCTGGTCGGGGGACGGTCCGGCGCGCAGCCCCTCCTCCACCGGCGTCACCGCCGCGAGCGAGGTGTCGCGCGCCACGGCGTCCAGCGCGCCGCGCGCCGGGCCGTCCGGCCACGCGGTGCCCGCCGTGTCGGCCCGCGCGGAGCCCGCCTTGAGCGTGTAGAGCGAGTCGAGGAGCCAGCCGCCGCCCTGCCGGACCATCGTCGCCCGCATCGGGTTCTGGAGCTCGCCCGGCCGCGCGTCCCGCGCCCGGACGGTCCGCCGCACGTACGACAGGACGGTGACGCGGTCGCCCCCGGCGGACACGACGGCGGAGTCCACGACGGTGGCGGCGACCGAGCCCCGCTTGTCGCGGAGCTGGTCCAGGTAGTCGCGGGTGGCGAGCTGCCGGTCGTAGTCGGCGCCGAACCGGGGCGTGGACAGCCGGTGAGCCGCCGCGACGTCCCGCTCGACCGCGGTGTGGTCGAAGCTGAGCACGGCCGTGATCGCGGTGGCGGCGGGCGCGACGGCGGCGGCGGCCGAGGCGGGCGGCGCCACCGGGGGCACCCGCGGCGGGCGCGGGTCGCCGGACGAGCCGCCCGCCATCAGCCCGAAGGCCGTCCCGGCGGCGGCGACCAGCAGCAGCGGCGCCGCGACCGCGGCGATCCGCCGCGGGAACCGGCGCGGGAACCGGCGCAGCCCCGGCGCGACGGTCGCCTCCCCCGCCGGTGCCCCGCCGCCGCCCGCCCGCCCGGCGGTCGGCGCGGTGCGCGAGGTGCGCGGGTCGGCGGCCGGACCGGTGGGGCCCGCGAACGCGGGATCGGCGAGGTGCGCGCCGGTGCTCAGCGCCCCCTCGTCCTCGGGCGCGAACGGCGCCTGGCGTCCGAGCAGGTCCAGGAGCACCTGCTGCGCCTGCGGACGGCGCGCCGCGTCCTTCTCCAGCGACGCCGCGACGACGCCGCGCAGCGACTCCGGCAGCGCGGACATGTCGGGCTCGTAGTGCAGCACGCGGTGGAAGACCGCGGAGATCGTGTCGTTGCCGAACGGGTGCCGCCCGGTCGCGGCGAACAGCAGCGTCGCGCCCCAGGCGAACAGGTCGACGCCGGTGCCGAGCTCGCCGTCGGCGACCTGCTCGGGCGCCATGTAGGAGGGGGTGCCGACCACGCCGCTGCCCCGCGTCGCGGCCGGGCCGAGCACGCGCGCGATGCCGAAGTCGATGACGCGCGGGCCGTCCGGGCCCATCAGCACGTTGGACGGCTTGAAGTCGCGGTGCAGGATCCCGGCGCGGTGGATCGCGGCCAGCGCGGTGATGGTGCCGATCGCCAGCCGGTCGAGGTCGGTGCCGGTGCGCGGGCCCCGCTCGGCGACCAGGCCGGTGAGGGAGGGCCCGGGGACGTACTCGCTGACGACGTAGGGGAGGTCGCCGGAGAAGTCGGCGTCGATGACCTGCGCGGTGCAGAACCCCGCCACGCGTCCGATGACCTTCATCTCGCGCTCGAACCGGGCCCGCCACTGCGGGCTCCGGCTGAACCGGGCGCGCAGCAGCTTGACCGCCGCCTGCCCGCCGTCGTCGCGGCGCCCCAGGTAGACGATGCTCTGGCCGCCCTCGCCGAGCCGTCCGACCAGCGCGTAGCGGCCGAGCCGCGCCGGGTCGTCCGGCAGCAGGGGGCCAACGGCCGCCATCGGGCACACCTCCGTCGCGCGCGGACCCGCCACGGGCTCCCTACCCGCGCGAGCACCGGGGGCTCCCGCCGCCCGGCACTCGTTAGACGTCCGTGATCGACCGAGTGTTCTCCGTTGCTGAATTACGGTGAGTTTTCCGAGTTCTATCCTGCGTTACCTTTTTGGCCGAAATAGTCCGGACCTGACCGAAATACTCGATCCTGACCGAATCCGCGCCGCGGGCCGCCGGTGCCCCAGCCCAAACCACCGGCGACCCGCACCCAGCGCGGTACCCGAACCAGCGAGGTACCAGAGGAAGGTCGTCAGGCGAGGGCCCAGCGGACCTGGGTGCGCACGCCCGGGTCCGGATCGGTGAGCGCCTCGGTGAGCGCGGTGACCACCTCGGGGTGGTCGCCCGCCCACTGCTCAAGGGCCTGGACGGCGGCGCGCCGCACGTCCACGGTCCGGTCGCGCAGGGCCCGGACGAGCGGCTCGACGGCCACCTCGGGCCCGGCCGCGGCCAGCGCCAGCACGGCGCGCCGGCGCACCTGCCAGCCCGTGTGCGCGGTCGAGGTGATCACCCGCCCCTCCAGCTGCGGCGGGACGCCCAGCTCGGCGGCGGTGTCGAGGGCGGCCATCCGCACGACGGGGTCGTGGTCGGCGAGCAGGACCTCCAGCGCGTCGAGGCTCGCGGGGCGGGGCAGCCGGGCGAGGCCCTCGGCCACCGCGACCCGCACCTCCCGCGACGGGTCGTCGGCGGCGGCGGCGACCTCGGCCACCGCGCGCAGCGCGACGAGCCCGAGCACGGCCTGGATCCTGACGTGCGGCTCGTCCTCCTGGAGGCCCTGGGCGTACAGCTCGGCGGCGCCCCGGACGAGGATCTCCAGCAGGTCGGCGGCCGTCTCGCGGACGAAGGCGTCCCGGCCGCGCGCGGCGGCGAGTTGGAGCGCGGCGACGCCGTCGTCGCCGAGGAACAGCTCCGGCAGCCCGCGCAGCGCGTCGGCGGCGACGCGGCGGACGTCCTCGTGCTCGTCGGCGAGGGCCCAGGCGAGCGTGTCGCCGGTGCCGTGCGGCGCGCCGCCCTTGCGCGCCTCGCCGGTGAGGACCTTCAGCGCGGCGGCGCGGACCTCGGGCTCGGTGTCGCGGAGGTACAGCTCCACGTCGTCCAGTGCGGGACTCTTGATGCGATGGACTTCGAGGACGCGGGCGGTCGGCCCGGGCCCCTGTGTGATCGTCATGTGCGGCCTCCTGTGCGCCGTCGGATCCTGAGAAAGGGTCGGGATCAGCGACGCGAACACAGGGCGCTCGCCTGGCGCCGGAGATCGACGTGGCGGCGGTGGGTCAGGGACTCACTCGGCTTCACGCGGTCAATCCTCACCCTGGCCGCGACATAAGTCAACTTAATCAATCGGAAATATCGGAAGCTTTCGACCGCGCCATCGCCACGCGGCGCGTCAGCCCTTCTCCAGGAATCCGGCGCGGTCCTCGTCGAGCAGCGCGTCCAGGACGGCGGCGAGGCCCGGATGGGCCTCCAGCCCGGGGTCGGCCTCGACCAGCGCGGTCGCCTCCTCGCGGGCGTCGCGGATGACGTCCTCGTCCTTCTGGAGCGTGAGCAGCCGCAGGCTGGACGCCCGCCCCGCCTGCGCCGCGCCGAGCACGTCGCCCTCGCGGCGCTGCTCCAGGTCGAGCCGCGACAGCCGGAACCCGTCGGTCGTGGAGGCCACCGCGTCCAGCCGCTCCCTGGCCTTGCTGCCCGGCTCGGCGTCGGTCACCAGCAGGCACAGGCCGTGCAGCGAGCCGCGCCCGACCCGGCCGCGCAGCTGGTGGAGCTGGGAGACGCCGAACCGGTCCGCGTCCATGATCACCATGACGGTCGCGTTCGGCACGTCCACGCCGACCTCGATGACCGTGGTCGCCAGCAGGACGTCGAGGTCGCCGTCGGTGAAGCGGCGCATGACCGCGTCCTTCTCGTCGGGGTGCAGCTTGCCGTGCAGGACGCCGACGCGCAGCCCCGCCAGCAGCTCCTCCAGCCTCGGCAGCAGCTCCATGATGCCGAGCGGGGAGCGGCGATCCGGCTCCTGCTCGACCGGCTCGCCGTCGCCCTCGTCGCCCTCCTGCCCGCCGATGCGCGGGCAGACGATGTAGACCTGCCGCCCCTCGGCCGCCTCCTCGCGGATGCGCTCCCAGGTGCGCGCGAGGAACGCCGGGCGCTCGGGCGGCACCACATGCGTCCTGATCTCCGACCGGCCCGCCGGGAGCTGGCCCAGCACGGAGGTCTCCAGGTCGCCGAAGACCGTCATCGCGACCGTGCGGGGGATCGGCGTGGCGGTCATGACCAGGACGTGCGGGCGCCCGCCGCCGGTCTTCTCCCGCAGCGCGTCCCGCTGCTCGACGCCGAACCGGTGCTGCTCGTCCACGACGACGAGGCCGAGGTCGGCGAACTGGACGCTCTCCTGGAGCAGCGCGTGCGTCCCGACGACGATCCCGGCGCCGCCGGACGCCGCGTCCAGCAGGGCGGCCTTGCGCGTCTTCGCCCCCTGGGAGCCGGTCAGCAACGCGACCCGCGTCGCGTGCTCGGCGCCGCCGATCTGCCCCGCCTGCGCGAGGTCGCCGAGCATCGCCGTGATCGACCGGTGGTGCTGCTGCGCGAGGACCTCGGTGGGCGCCAGCAGGGCGGCCTGCCCGCCGCCGTCCACGACCTGCAGCATCGCCCGCAGCGCGACGACGGTGTTGTGGGTGGGCGTCCAGCCGTCGGTCACGTAGAGGCGGCCGGGATGGGCGACCGAGATGCACTGGACGTGCTCGCGCCCCACGTACTCGATCGCGTCGACGCTCTTGCGTTTCGGCTCGCGCCCTCTCGGCGTGACCTCGGTCGTCCAATGGCCCGCCTCCGCCGCGGGACGGCAGCGCGCGTGACCGCCGAGCGACCGCGCGAGCCACGCGACGTCCTCCGCCAGCCGTTCGGACGCGGAGACGAAGGCGATTTCGGGCCCGTGCGTCGTGGCGCCCGCGTCCAGCAGCCCTCGCAGCAGCGCGCGGCGCTCCTTGACCGGGGCGACCAGACAGCCCGGAGGCACGCCCTCCCGCCCCGCCCCGGCGAGCCGGACCCCCAGCTCGTAGGGATCGTCGGGGCGGTCCTGCAACGAATCCAGCTCGGGCGCCTCAATGGCGGGCAGGTACCACGTGCGTTCTCCGAGAAGGCCGCCGCGCAGCTCGCGCGTCGTCACCACCCGCCGCCCGCCATCGCTTTCGACCGCCCACAGGTGCTCGTCGTCGCATTCCGCCGCAGTGCCGTCGGAGAAGACGAGGCGATAGACATCGCGCTCCCCCTGGGGAAAGACGCCCGTGACGACCGTGACCTCGCCCCCGGGCGTGATCACCTCGTCTCCCGTGGAGATCTCCCCCATTCTCCGGAATCCGCGCGGCGTCAATACCCGCGCGTCCAGAGGCTGGGCCTTGCCCGCGCCGACATCGCCCTGGAGAAGCCGGTGCATGGGGTGCTCCAACGCGAGGTCGGCCGCGATCTCCTCGCCCACCTCGCGCTGCCCCTTGGTCAGCTCGAACGGCAGCCGCGCGTCGAACTCGGCGAGCACGCCGCCGAACGAGGGCGGGCGCGGCGTCGCGGGAAGCGCCGCCGCCGCCAGCCGCCGCTGGGCCAGCGCGGTCTGGACGACGAACGCCTCGTCCCACTTCAGCCGGGCCCGCGCGCGGCCCAGCTCCTCCCAGGACTTCGGGCGGTGGATGCCCTCGTACGCCTCGCGCAGCCCGATCAGGTGGCGGCGGCGCAGCAGCGCCTCGGGCATCGGGTCGGCGGGCAGGTCGAGCTGGTCCAGCACCATCCCGACCGACGTGCCGATCGTCTCGATCGCCAGCCCCTTGGTGGACGGGTAGATCGGGATGATCTCGTCGGCCCACTCCTGCGCGGCCTGCTCGGCGCTCTTCTCCTCGACGACCTTGTACTGCGGATGCGTGAGCTGCCGCTGCACGTTCCCGCCGCGCGGCACGTAGGTGCTGATCTTCCCGGCGAACAGGCCCCGAGTGCCGGGCGCCAGCTCCTTCTCGGGGCGGTAGGAGCCCTTGCGCCCGAAGAAGCTCAGCTTGAGCTGCCCGGTGCCGTCGGTGACGGTGATCTCCAGGACGTAGCCGGGGTTGCGGGTGAGCGTGCGGCCCTGGACCTTCACGACCTCGGCCATCACCGTGACGTGCTCGCCGTCGGCCAGGCCGCTCAGCGGGGTCAGCTCGCCCCGGTGGGCGTAGCGGCGCGGATAGTGGTGCAGGAGGTCGCCGACCGTCGCCAGATCGAGGCCCTTCTCCAGCACCTTGGCCGTCTTGTCGCCGAGAACCTTGCGCAACGGCTCGTCGAGATTCGCCACGCCCCCTTTTCTAGCCCATGGCACGGACGGGAATCCCGTGGCCGGACGAGCCGGACCGGAGGCACGGACCGATTCGCCTACGTGGTGGACGGTCGGCTACTCTGATTCGTGCGCCTCGTCCTGGGGCGCCATCAGTGAGCGCCCATGACGCCCCGGCCCGCTCGGGCGGCTGCGCTCCGGTTCAGAGCATCGACACCCACTTGGAGTTTCCCGTGGCTTCCGTCTGCGACGTCTGCGGCAAGGGACCCGGTTTCGGCATGCGCGTCTCCCACTCGCACCGCCGCACCCCGCGCCGCTGGAACCCCAACATCCAGCGCGTGCGCGCCGTCGTGAACGGCAGCACCAAGCGGATCAACGCCTGCACGTCCTGCATCAAGGCCGGCAAGATCGTCAAGCCCACCGTCTGAGCGGGGCACCCCGTCGGCTCATCGGATTTTCCCGATGGGCCGACTTTCGCATGCGCGAAAACGGTCGCGGTTACATCCTCCAGCCGTGGTGCACCGGGCCGATGCCCGCGCCGAGGGGGAATCCGGCGGCGATCGCGCCGGTGACGTAGTCCTTGGCCCGGCCGACGGCCGTGGGGACGTCGTCGCCCTGGGCGAGGTGGGAGGCGATCGCGGACGCGAGCGTGCAGCCGGTGCCGTGGGTGTGCCGGTTGTCGTGGCGGGGCGCGGTGAAGCGGTGCTCGTGCTCGCCGTCGAACAGCAGGTCGGCGGCCTCGCCCGGGAGGTGGCCGCCCTTGATCAGGACCCAGTCGGGGCCGAGCGCCTTCACCGCCTCGGCGGCCTCGCGCAGGCCCGACTCGTCCACGACCTTGACGCCGGTGAGCTGCTCGACCTCGTACAGGTTCGGGGTGACGACGGTCGCGGCCGGCAGCAGGGCGGAGCGGACGGCGGCGACCGCGTCCGGGGCGAGCAGGGAGTCGCCGTGCTTGGAGACGCCGACCGGGTCGACCACGGAGGGGGCGTCGCTGCCCTCCAGCGCCTCGGCGACGATCTCCACGAGGGCGGAGGAGGCGAGCATGCCGGTCTTCAGCGCGTGGACGCCGATGTCGGACAGCACGGAGTCGAGCTGCGCGCGGACCGCCTCGGGCGGGAGCTCCCAGTAGCCCTGGACGCCGAGCGAGTTCTGCGCGGTGACGGCGGCGACGACGCTCATCCCGTGCACGCCGAGCGCGAGCATGGTCTTCAGGTCGGCCTGGATCCCGGCGCCGCCACCCGAGTCCGAGCCCGCGATCGTGAGGACGAGCGGCGGGGCCTGCGGGCGCGACGGCGGCGGGTTCTGCTGCATGCCGTCCAGCTTATGGCGGATCGTCCCTAGACGAGCGTGCAGGCCAGCCGGTTGAGCACGCAGTAGGTCGGCTTCCTGGCGGTGCCGGTCGCGGTGAAGACGATCCGGACGGACTCGCCGGGCGCGATCGTGCCGCGGCCGCGCACGAACGGGGACGCCCCGGTCCGCACGACGGTCGCCCCGCTCACCGCGCGGACCGACACGTTCGGGATCTTGAAGGCCAGCGCCCAGCGCGGGACGGCCGCCTGGCCCTTGTTGGTGACCGTGGCGGTGGCCTTGAAGGTGCGCGCCGTCCGGGACTGGACGCGGAACGCGACGACGACGCCGTCGGGCCGGCCCGCGCCCCGGCTGGCGCGCTGCCCCGGGCCGCGCTGGGAGACCGGGCTGTCACGGGGGCCGTGGGCCGACTCCTTGGGGGCGCCGCCGGCGAAGTTGAGGGAGATCTGCTGCGTGCTGAGCGCGTAGGCGACGACGCCGACCGCGACGACGAGCGCGACGATCGGCAGCAGCGGGACGGGCATCACCGCGAGCATCCGGGCCGCGCGTCCCTTGGCCGACGGCTCGGCCTCGGGGAGGACGGGGGCGGCCGGTGCCGGTGCCGGGCTCTCGGCGGCGGGGCGGTCGTAGGAGGTCACGAACACCTGGTCGTCGGCCGGACCGGAGAAGGCGTCGTAGGACGAACCCGGGGGAGCACCGAAGAACGGTCCGGCGGACGCCCGCGCGTCCGGTACGGGCTCGTCGTCCGGTTGGTCGAGCTTGGTGTGTCGTCCCATCCCATTCCTCTTCGATCACAGGATGTATACCAAAGCAGTACCGAACATGCCTACCAGATGCGGGAACGTGCACCGGCCGACACCGGCGGTTTCCCATGGCTTCACACGCGGAAGTGGTCCCAGCCTCCGGGACCCGGATCGCGCCCGTCCACCAGCACCCCCGCCCCCTCGGTGACGACCCCCACCGCACTCCAGGATGACGGCAGGACGGCCTCCGCGGGGAACGTTCCGGCGAACGCGTGGTCCTCCCCTCCGGTGAGGACGTGGCGCGTCCCGTCCGGGCCGAGGATCTCCGGGACCGGCAGCGCCGCCGACCCGATCTCGATCCGCACCCCGCTCGCGGCGGCGATGTGCCCGAGGTCCTGGACGAGCCCGTCGCTGACGTCGAGCAGCGCGGTCGCGCCGAGGCCCCGCGCCTGCGCGCCCGCCTCGTAGGGGGGCGCCGGACGGCGGTGCGCGGCGATCAGCTCGGCCGGGCCGCCGCCTCCGGCGGCGAGCAGCGCCAGCCCGGCGGCGGACCAGCCGAGCCTCCCCCGCACCGCGACGACGTCGCCGGGACGCGCGCCGGACCTGGTGAGCGGCGGCGCCCCGCCCAGGTCGCCGAGCGCGGTGACCGCGAGTGTGATCTCGCTCGCGCCGACGACGTCGCCGCCCGCGACCGAGGCGCCCGCGGCGGCGCACTCGTCGGCGAGCCCGTCGTAGAGGCGCTCGGCCCAGTCCGCGCCGGTGTCGAGCGGGGCCGCGAGCCCGACGAGCAGCGCCGTGGGCCGCGCGCCCATCGCGACGACGTCCGCGAGGTTCTGCGCGGCGGCCTTGCGCCCGATGTCGTAGGGACCGGACCAGTCGCGGCGGAAGTGCCGCCCCTCGACGAGCAGGTCGGTGGTGGCGACGACGCGCGCGTCGGGCGCCGCCACCACCGCCGCGTCGTCACCGGGCCCGAGCAGCACGTCCGGCCCCTGCGGCAGCCGCCGCGTCAGCCGGCCGACCAGCCCGAACTCGCCCAGCTCCCCGATGGTGCCCATCCGCCCCGACTCCCCGTGCCGTCCCACCGCCCGCGCTCCCGGACGTCCGGTTCCGTTCTGTTCGCGGCCCCCGATGGCGCTCCGGAAAGTGTCCGGTACCCCGGGCGCCCGCGGTGGCGGGTAACACGATACGGTGACCGTTCGACGGCTAATTCTCCGCCCGGGGAGGACGTGATGGTGCAGGCCTACATCCTCATCCAGACCGAAGTGGGCAAGGCGGCCGAGGTCGCCGGTGAGATCGCCGGCGTCACCGGTGTCACCCTGGCGGAGGACGTCACGGGCCCTTACGACGTGATCGTCCGAGCGGAGGCGCGGAATGTGGACGAGCTGGGCAAGCTCGTCGTGGCGCAGATCCAGTCGGTCGAGGGGATCACCCGCACCCTCACCTGTCCGATCGTTCATATCTAGGGCCGCGCCCCGGGCTGCGCTGCTGGCCGGGACCGGGCTGCTGGCGGCGGCCTGCGGCGACGGCGCGGTCGAGATCCCCGTCCCCAAGCCGGACGCGGCGACCGCACGCCTGTGCGAGGGGCTCCGGCTCCCGGAGAAGGTCCACGGGCTGTCCCGCCGCGACGCCTCCCCCGACTCCCCGCTCACGGCCGCGTGGGGCTCCCCCGCGATCGCGCTGCGCTGCGGCGTCGGCAGGCCCGCCGCGCTGCACCCGGAGTCGCAGCTCGTCGACATCAACGGCATCTCCTGGTTCGGGCAGCCGACCGGCCGCCCCGTGACGTTCACCGCCGTCGCGCGGCAGGCGTACGTGGAGGTGACGGTCCCGGCGAAGTACAACCCGGCCGGGGACGTGCTGATCGAGCTGAGCGGCGCGATCACCTCGACGATCCCGACCAAGCCCGAGGGCCAGATCTGACCCTCGGGCGGCGATCGCCTCAGGGCGCCAGGTCCACGCGGACGCCGTCGGCGGAGTCCGACAGCAGCACGACCGTCGCCCCGTTGTCGCGCGTCCATCCGGCCGGGAGAAGGAACCAGCGCCCCTTCGTGTGCGCGAGCGTCCGCAGGCCGTTGTAGCGGTACCCGAACGAGGCGTCGGTGCCGCCCAGCCGCACCACGGCGACGCCCGGTCCGGTGATGTGCAACCGGTTCCTGGCGTACACGACCGCCTGCGGACGGGTCGGCAGCGACAACTCGACGGCGCGCGCGGCGTCGAGGCCGTGCTGCTGCGCCGCGTTGGCCGTGGCCCAGAACGCCGCGATCAGCGCGAGCGCGATCAGCAGCAGGCGGCGGACCGCCCGTGTCACCGCGAGCGTCTCCGACCATCCGCCCCGCGCGACGCCGTACCGCGTCGCGGCCTCCGCGACGTACTCCAGCAGGAGCGTCCCGGCGCCGAGCGCGGCGGGCGACAGGTAGGGGCCGCTGACGGCGTTGTCGGCGTGCCGGCGCAGGCTGACGGCGCCGATCGTCAGCAGCGTGAACGCGAGGACCGTCAGCCCCACGCACACCGCCAGGCGCGCCCGCGCCCCCGCGTCCCGCAGCAGGTGGACGAGTAGATGATGGAGGATCAGCGCCCCGATCCCGGCGACCATCACCGTCGCCAGCGGCGAGAACACCGGGCCCGCGCTCAGCACGAGGTAGTCGGTCGTGGTGAACCCGACCGTGCCGAGGTCGATCCCGAAGTAGGCGAACAGGGCCTGCTCGCGCACGTACCCGAAGTAGTACAGGATCGCCGTGAGCACGCCGGTGGACGCCAGCACCCGCCCGGCGATCTCGACCAGCCGGCCGATCGCCCTGTCGTCGCCGGGCTCACCGGCGGCTCCGACCGCCACCGGTCAGGGGCTCGTGTCCGGGCCCGGCCCGTTGTGCTCGGGCTCGCCGCCGTCTCCGGGGTTCTCCTCGTGCGTCGTCCCGCCGGAGGGGCCCGGCCCGCTCGGAGCCTCCTCCGTGTCCGACTCCGTCGGCGCCCCGGACGGCCCCGCGGACTCCGTCGACGAATCATCCCCCGACGGTGTGGGCTTGGTCGGCGAGTGCTCCGTCGGCGTGTTCTTCGGAGAGGCACCGGGAGGGGTGGTCGCGGCGACCTTGTACAGATCTCCCAGCTTCCGGATCCCCACCATCACGCACGGCAACGTCCCGCAACTGCCGGCCGTGACGGCGGCGAGCCCCTGGTTACCGCTCACGCTGCTCGGCATGCCGCTCGTGTTGGCGATCTGCTTCAACGTCACGCAGTTTGATCCCGGGTGGCAATCTCTCCGGTGCTTCATCTGTTCCTGGATGGCGCGGGCGCACGGGTCGGAGCCGGGGTCGGTGATCTCCACCGCCTTGCGGCACGCCGCCGCGATCTTCTTGAGCTGCCGGTCGGAGACGCGCGTCTGGGCCACGTCCGTCGCCTGGGACTGGGCGTCCCCGCCCACGGCCAAGCCGCTCTGCTGCATCGGCAGCGGCGTCGTCTTAGGGCCGCCCCCGCCGCCGCCGCACGCCACCGCGCAGCACAGGACCGCCGCTCCCCCGAGCACGTGCCGTCGTCCGAAGCCCATGGTCGCCCCCCGTCATCACAGGCCGACACAGCGCATGTGGCTACGGAGTGCCCCCAGGTCAGACCCCCAAACCGGAGAAAGCGAACATGTGGGGCGGGTGGGATTCGAACCCGCTCAGCCGAAGCACCTGGGTTACAGCCAGGCCCGACTCTCCCGCGTCGGCGCCGCCCCGCGCACAGGCCCAGCTGGGACCCGCGTCGTACCCCTGGCAGGATTCGAACCCGCATCGCACAGCACCTCATGCTGCCGTCTCTGCCGTTGGACTACAGGGGCATGCGTGCGGCTCCCGGGATTCGAACCCGGAGCGTCCACTTCCTGAGAGTGGTCCCTCTGCCGGTTGGGGTAGAGCCGCAAGGTCGCTCGACAAGGCGTCACTCGCGGCGGCTCGGCCAGGGCCTCTAGGAGAGGGGATACCGGCCGGGGCGGGCGTACGACGCCTCGGGAAGTCGCAGTCGCAGTCGATAGCGGAGACGTTCCATGGCCGGTCCTCCTCTCAGGGTCTCGCGGGCCCGTCCTGGACGGGCCGACGCAGTCCACGGTGCCAGGACGGGGGCGCCCCGGGCAACCCATTTGTTCGTCGGCTCAGGGGGTGGGCTCGTCCGGCAGCGACATGCCGAAGGCGACCAGCGCCCAGAACGCGACCATGACCCAGCCGAGCGCGATCCCGGTGACCGCCATGCCCGCGCCGCGCTCGCCCGTCCGCCGCATCTTCACCCAGGCGATGTGGCCCGCGATGATCGCCGGAATGGACGGCAGCCCGCACGTGATCAGCCCGACCAGCCCGAACGACAGCGAGTAGATCGCCGCGTGGTTGTAGGGCGGCTTGGCGTGCGGGTTCTTGAGGTGCGGGTGCGCCTGCGGGGGTGGCGCCGGGTGCGCGGGCTGGGTCTGGGGCGCGTACCCGCCGTAGCCGGTGCTCTGCGGGTAGGCGCGGGCCGCGACGGCGTTGGCGTACTGGTTCCACGTCTCGGCCTCGGCGGTACGCCCCTGCTGGCTGAGCAGGACGGCCAGGTTCCGCATCGCGGCCGGGTCGCCCGCCTGCGCGGCCTGCCGGTACTGCCGCTCGACGAGCGCCTGCGCCTCCCCCTCGGCCAGCGCGGGCGCCGGCCCCGGAGGCGGCGGCGTGGATGACAAGCCCGGAGGCGGCGTCGGCGAGGAGGCCGGCGCCTGCGTGTGCGGGGGCGCCTGCGTGTGCCGCGGCGGCGGCGTTCTCGGGGTCTGGCGGGACGCGCCGCTGGAGATGAGCCGGTCCAGCAGCTCCTGGGCGGACGGACGGCCCGCCGGGTCCTTGGCGAGCGCGCCGCGCACCGCCTCCAGCAGCGTGCCGCCGAGCCCGCCGAGGTCCGGCTCGCCGCTGATGATGCTGTGGATGACCGCGGGGATCGAGTCGCCGCCGAAGCAGGGGCCGCCGCGCGCGGCGAACGCGACCGTCGCGCCCCAGGCGAACACGTCCGACGCCGGGGTCGCGCCCCGGCCGTTCAGCTGCTCGGGCGCCATGAACGCGGGGGTGCCGATGATGCCGCCGGTCGCTGTCAGGCGCGTGCCGTCCATCGAGCGGGCGATGCCGAAGTCGATCACGCGCGGTCCGAACGTGGACAGCAGCACGTTGGAGGGCTTCAGGTCGCGGTGCACCACGCCCGCGTCGTGGATCGCGGTCAGCGCGGTGGCGATGCCGACGGCGACCGCCTCCAGGTCGGCGCCGCGCAGCGGGCCGTCCTTGGCGACGGCGTCGTCCAGGCTCGGGCCGTTGACGAACTCGGTCACCAGGTACGGCGGCTCCGCGCCCGGGTCGGCGTCCAGGACGGGCGCGGTGCAGAAGGGGCGGACGCGCTGCGCCGCCGCGACCTCGGCCTCGAACCGCGCCCGGTACTGCCGGTCCGCCGCGTACTCGCGCCTGATCACCTTGATCGCGACCTTGCGGCCGTCGTCGTCCAGACCGACGTACACCGTCCCCATGCCGCCTTCCCCGAGCCGGTCCACCACCCGGTAGGGGCCGATCCGGCCCGGCAGTTCGGTCGGCAAGGCAGGTGCTCCTCTGGACGTGGGGTCGGGCACTCCAAGATTGACATATCCGGACCATCGGCCAATACGGAAGACACTCGCGCGACCGTAGAGTCCGGATGTTTTTCGCGAACGGGGAACCGCGGGCATTCCGGGGGCGTCCAACGTCAATGCGTGCCCGCATCTACGCTCCCCTCGCATCGGCCGCGACCCTGCCCCTGCTGCTCGCCGGATGTTCAGGGTCCTCCGCCTCCGACGACGAGGCGGTGGCGGCGCCGCCCATGCGGCTCGTCTCCTACGACGGCTGCGACGCGCTCCTGGACGGCCTGCGCCAAGCGGCCGCCGAACGCGTCGGCCCGTTCGGGCTCGGCGTCCCCGAGCCCTACGGTCCGTTCGCCACGGGGGACGGCGAGACGGCGATCACCAAGGGCGCGGTCCCCGGCCCCTCGCCCGCCGACGCCGGACGGAGCGCGCCCCAGCATTCCGGTACCAACGTCCACGAGGCGGGCGCCGACGAGCCCGACCTCGTCAAGACCGACGGCCGCCGCATCGTCGCGCTCGCCCGGGGCCGCCTCCAGGTCATCGACCCGGCGACGCGCAAGGTCGCGCACACGCTCGGGCTCCCGGGCGGCGACGGGTACCGGGCCGCGAGCACGAACGCGCGGCTGCTGCTGAGCGGCGACCGCGCGCTGGTGCTCACGCCCCGCACCCCGATGGTGATGTACGACGGGCTGCGGCCGAGCGCCGGTGCGGAGGACGCGCCCCGTCCGGGGCCGCCGCGCCCGCAGACGGTCCTGACGCTGGTCGACCTCTCCGGCGCGCCGAAGGTGATCGGCTCGATGACGTCCGACACCGTCTACGTGGACGCGCGCATGACCGGTTCGGTCGCGCGGGTCGTGGTGCGCTCGACGCCGCGGATCGACTTCCCGGCGCCCTCGCGCGACCCCCGCACGCAGCAGGACTCGGGGCGGAAGGCGACCGAGCGGAACCGGGAGATCGTCCGGAAGGCGCCGCTCGACGCCTGGCTGCCCGGCTTCACGGTGGGCGAGGGCTCGGCCGCCAAGACCTACCGGGCGCCGTGCGGGCAGGTCAGCCGCCCGGCCTCCTACACCGGCACGTCGATGCTCAGCGTGCTGACCCTCGACCTGTCGCGCGGGCTCGGCGACCCGTCGCCGGTCGGGATCGCGGCGGACGGCGAGACCGTCTACGGCAACGGGTCGAGCCTGTACGTGACCGGCACTCCCCCGTCCCTGGTGGGCCTCCCGCGCAAGGGGGCCGCGCCGCGGTCGCAGCACACCGACGTCCACATGTTCGACGTGCGCGGCGCGGGACGGCCCCGCTACGTGGCGTCCGGCTCGGTGCCCGGCACGCTGCTGAACCAGTACGCGCTTTCGGAGCACGGCGGGAACCTGCGGGTGGCGACGACGGCCACGGCACCGCCGAAACCCGGCACGCAGCCCCCGGCGACCGAGAGCACGCTCTACGTCCTCGGGCGCAACGGCCCCCGCCTCGACCAGGTCGGACGCGTCGCCGGGCTCGGCAAGGGCGAGCGGATCCACTCCGTCCGCTTCATCGGCGCCACCGCCTACGTCGTGACGTTCCGGCAGGTCGATCCGCTGTACGTGATCGACCTGAACGACCCGCGCCACCCGCGCGTCAAGGGCGAACTCAAGATCAACGGATACTCGGCGTACCTGCATCCGACGGCCGACGGCAAGATCCTCGGCATCGGCCGGGACGCCGACGCCTCCGGCCGCACGACGGGCCTGCTGGCCTCGCTGTTCGACGTCGGCGGCGAGCCGCGCCGGGTCGCCTCCTACCGGCTGCCGGGCGCCGCGTCCGCGAGCGACTTCGAGCCGCACGCGTTCCTGTACTGGCCCTCGACCGGCCTGACCGTCGTCCCGGTGTCGCGCCCCGAGACCGGCGCGGGCGAGGCGCTCGCGCTGAAGGTCACCGGGTCGGGCATCACCAAGGTCGGCGCCGTCCGGCACGAGGAGGGCAACGGCGAGGGCAACGGCGAGGGCTCCGTCCAGCGCTCGCTGATGGTCGGCGGCACGCTGTGGACGTTCTCGGACGCGGGCGCCCGCGCCACCGACGCCGCCACCCTCGCCGACCGCGCCTGGCTGCCCTTCGCCCAGCGCTGAGCCGGGGCCTCGCCGAGCCCGGACCTAGCGCAGGCCGGTCGGGCGGTGCAGGGCGGTCTGGATGAGGCGGTCGACCATGGCCGGGTAGTCCAGGCCGGTGGCCGCCCACATCTTCGGGAACGCCGACGTCGGGGTGCACCCCGGCATCGTGTTGATCTCGTTGAGGATCCAGCGGCCCTCGGGGGTGTAGAAGAAGTCGACCCGGGCGAGGCCCTCGCAGTCGAGCGCCTCGAACGCCTGGACGGCGATCCGCCGCACCTCCTCGATCGCGGCGGGCGGCAGGTCGGGCGGGATCGTCATGCTGGTCGCGCTGTCGAGGTACTTGGTCTCGAAGTCGTAGAAGTCGTGGCCGCCGGCCATGGTGACCTCGGCGGGCAGGCTCGCGTCGGGCGGCCCGTCGTCCAGGCCCTGCAGGACGCCGCACTCGATCTCGCGGCCCTCGACCGCCGCCTCGACGATCACCTTCGGGTCGTGCTCGCGGGCCGCCTCGACCGCGGCCTCCAGCGCGTCCTCGGTGGTGACGCGGGTGATGCCCATGCTCGACCCGGCGCGCGCGGGCTTGACGAACACCGGGCGGCCGTCGGCCAGCCCGAGCTCCTTCACCTCGTCGACCACGCGCTTGCGCTCGCGCCGCCACTCCCGGTCGCCGATCAGCGCGTACGGGCCGACGGGCAGGCCGCGCGCCTGCCAGACGAGCTTCATGTAGCCCTTGTCCATGCCGACGGCGCTGGCCAGCACGCCCGCGCCGACGTAGCGGACGCCGACCAGGTCGAGCATGCCCTGGATCGTCCCGTCCTCGCCGTAGGGGCCGTGCAGCAGCGGCAGGACCACGTCGACGTCGCCGAGCGTGCTCGGCACCCGTCCCGGCTCGACGACCATCAGCCCCCCGGCGGCGGGGTCGAACGGCAGCGCGAGCGCGCTGCCGTCACCGGTCACCTCGGGGAGCCGCCCGTCCTCGATCGCCAGGCGGATGCCGGCGGGCGGGAGCACCCAGCGGCCGTCGCGGGCGATGCCGATCGGCAGCACCTCATAGCGGTCCCGGTCGATGGCGGCCATCACCGCGCCCGCGGTGACGCAGGAGATCGCGTGCTCGGAGCTGCGCCCGCCGAACACCACCGCGACACGGGTCTTGCGAGAAACCTGGGACATGAGGCCAGACCCTACCGGGGATCACCCGGGGCGGTCACGAACGCGGCGCCCGCCGCGTACCGCCCCGGATCGTCCCCTTTTCAGACTCCGTAGCGTTCCGGTTTGGGGGCGCGCGAGATCAGCGAGATCGCCGCCTCCCTGATCGGCATGCCGTGGTAGAGGACGGCCGTCACCGCCTCGGTGATCGGCATCTCCACGTTGTGCTTGCGCGCCAGCTCCAGCACGGCCTCCGAGGACCTGACGCCCTCGGCGGTCTGCTTGGTGACCGCGGTCACCTGGTCCAGCGTCATGCCGCGGCCGAGGTTCTCGCCGAACGTGCGGTTGCGCGCCAGCGGCGACACGCAGGACGCGACGAGGTCGCCCATCCCGGCGAGCCCGGCGAAGGTGTGCTCGTCGGCGCCGAGCGCCGCGCCCAGCCGGGCGATCTCGGCGAGGCCGCGGGTCATCAGCAGCGCCTGGGTGTTGGCGCCGAACCCGAGCCCGACCGACATCCCGACGCACAGCGCGACGATGTTCTTCACCGCGCCGCCGAGCTCGACGCCGATCACGTCGGTGGAGGTGTAGACGCGGAAGTAGGGGGTCATGGTGGCGGCCTGGAGGCCGCGCGCGGCGTCCTCGTCCTCGCACGCGGCGACCGCCGCGCTCGGCTCGCCGCTGACGATCTCGCGCGCCAGGTTCGGGCCGCTGAACACCGCGACCCGCTCCTGCGGGACGTCGGCGACCTCCCGGATCACCTCCGACATCCGCCGGGTGGTGCCGAGCTCGACGCCCTTCATCAGGCTGACCAGGATGGCGCCGGGGGGCAGCAGCGGGACCCAGGGGGCGAGCGTCGCGCGGAGCGTCTGCGCCGGGACGGCCAGCGCCACGAAGTCGACGCCCGCCAGGGCCTCGGCCGGGTCGGTCGTCGCGCGGACGGCCTCGGGCAGCGCGGCCCCGGGCAGGTAGTCGGGGTTCTCGTGCCGCTCGTTGATCGCCTCGACGACCTCGGCGCGGCGGCCCCAGAGGGTCACCTCGCCGCCCGCGTCGTGCAGCATCTTCGCGAACGTGGTGCCCCACGACCCGGAGCCCATCACGGCGGTGCGGAAGGTCACGAGCCGTCCGCCTTCGTGTCGGCGGGCCGGGACGCGGCGTCGGCCGGGCGGGAGGCGGCGTCGGCGGGCCGGGAGGCGGTGTCGGCCGGGCGCGGCCCGGGGACCGCGCCCTCGGCGGCCCGGCGGCGCTCCTCCAGCACCCGGTGGTGGTCGTAGCGTTCCACGGGCGGCTCCTGACCGCGCAGCTCGCCGAGCAGGGCGGTGATCGCGTCCATGATCTCGTCGGTGGCGGCGCGCAGCGTGTCCTTGTCGAGGGGCAGGCCCTCGTAGCGGGAGAGGTCGACGGGCGGCCCGGCGACCACCCGCATCGTCTTGCGGGGGAACGGGTGGAAGCCCTTGCGCAGGCTCCCGGCGAGGCCCCGCCGCTCGCCCTTCTTGTAGGGCAGCAGCTCGTGCGCGCCCCAGTTCGCCACCGGGACGACCTTCGCGCCGGTCTTCAGCGCCATCCGCGCCACACCGGTCTGGCCGGTCATCGGCCACAGCTCGGGGTCGCGGGTGCAGCTCCCCTCCGGGTAGAACATCAGGCACTCGCCGTCCACCAGCGCCTTCTCGGCGTCCCTGAGGGCCGACGCGGCGTCGGCGCTGTCGCGGTAGACGGGGATCTGCCCCGTCCCGCGCAGCACGCTCCGGATGAGCGGCACATCGAACAGCGTGGACTTGGCCAGGTAGACGGGGTAGCGGCCCGCCTCGTAGACGAAGTGGGCGAGGGCGAGCGGGTCGGACTCGGAGATGTGGTTGGCGGCGATGATCAGGCCGCCCGTCCTGGGCACGTTGCCCCGGCCGCGCCAGTCGCGCCTCAGCGCCCCGAACAGCAGCGGGCGCAGGATGACGATCGTGAGCTTCCGCCAGCGCGGCGAATACCCGTGGCCCATGCCCCGTCCCTCCTCGTTCCGTCGCCCGCGTGAACGCGGGGTGTCCACAAGTCTCGCGGCTCCGTGCGCATAGTGTCGAGTTGCCATGTCTACAGCAGCGCGCACCGCGCCCCCTCTCCAGTGGTCGCTCGTCGTACCGGTCAAGGTGCTGGCACGGGCCAAGACCCGCATGTCCGCGGCGGCGGGACCCCACCGCCCAGACCTCGCGCTCGCGGTGGCGGCCGACACGGTCGCCGCCGCGCTGCGCTGCCCCCGCGTCCGCGATGTGATAGTGGTCACCGACGACCCCCTTCCGGCCGCGCGGCTCGCCGCGCTCGGCGCCCGCGTGGTGCCGGACGAGCCGGACGCGGGCCTGAACCCGGCCCTCGTCCACGGTGCGGGCCGGGGGCGGGAGGTGTCCCCGGGCACCGGCACGGGCGCGCTCTCCGCCGACCTTCCCGCCCTGCGCCCGGACGAACTCGCCCGCGTCCTCGACGCCGCCGCGCAGGCGCCCGAGGCGTTCGTCCCCGACGCCGCCGGGATCGGCACGACGCTCTACACGGCCCGTCCGGGCGTCACGTTCTCCCCCGCGTTCGGGCGCGACTCCCGCGCCGCGCACCGGGCGCGCGGGGCCCGCGAGCTTCTCCTCCCCGACATCGACAGTATCCGCCGGGACGTCGACACTCCCTCCGATCTCCAGGTCGCGCTGAGCCTCGGCGTCGGCCCCCGCACGGCGGAGGTCGCCGCGCGCCTCAGGACGGTGGCGCCCGGGTGAGCTTCGGCCGGGGGCCGAAGGCGCGGCCGGGGATAGGGTGCGGGGCATGCAGGGGACGGTGAAGGCGTTCGACGCGGAGACCCGGACGGGGAGCGTGCTCCTCGACGACGGGACGGAGCTGCCCTTCGACGCCGGGGCGTTCGCGGCGGGCGGGCTGCGCCTGCTGCGGTTCGGGCAGCGCGTCAACCTGGCCGTGGACGCCGAGCAGCGGATCACCGTCGTGACCCTCTCGACCTTCCCGCTCCCCGCGACGTAGCCCCCGGGGGTTCCGCGACGGCGCGCCGCGGGGCCGCGCGACCGTCGAAAGGCATACGAACGCCGGCGCCCGGGCCCCTGTACGGATTGTTGGGACGGTCCCGGGCGGCGGCGGGGTGAGGCTACTTCTTCCCGGCCACCAGGTTCTTGAAGTCCTGGCCGGCCTTGAACTTCGGCACGGACGTCGCAGGAACCTGGATGGTCTTGCCCGTTGCGGGGTTGCGGGCCGTGCGGGCAGGCCGGTCGGCCTTCTCGAACGAACCGAACCCGGTGATCGCGACCTTGTCGCCCTTGGCGACGGCGGTCTGGATGGCGTCCAGGATCGCGTCGACGGCCTCGGCTGCGGCCTTCTTGCTGCCCAGCCGGTCAGAGATGGCGTCGACCAGCTCACGCTTGTTCATGGGTTACTCCTCTAGTTCCCCCCTTGCCCGAACGAAACTAAGGGACCTCCAGCATGGACACAATCACCTGCACGCAAGAGTTGCCGTGTCGCTGGCGTTTTGTCGGCCTCGCCCCCGTCTCGCCGGGTGACCGGACCGGATCCGGCCACTGCGCACGCTAACGGACGTCGGGGGCCTCTTGGAAATCGGCGAGGAACGCCTCCAGCCTGCGGTCGGCCAGCTCGGCGTCCCTTTTGGCCAGATCGGTGATCGCCAGCAGGTGGCGGATGAGCCGCTGCCGCGTCTCCTTCGGCAGCGGCGCGACGGCCCGGTGGGCGTCGCGCAACTGCCGCGCGAGTCGGGTCAGATCCGGGTCGTCCCATTCGGGCCCGGTCCATGGGACCGTGCTCAATTTCGTGCCCCCAACGGTTCGCGAACGGGCTTCGTACAAGGGAATTGTCCCTGCCGCGGAGCCGTGCTCCCGCATCCGGGGTCGCCATCAGGGGTTTCGGGGACGCCGAAGCCCCGGCCCGCCGTCCCGGGACGGCGGGCCGGGGCAGGGCCGCGGCGGGTCAGACGGTGACGGGCAGCCAGGGCGCGCGGCGGCCCTCGAACTCGGTGATCGCGTCGCCGTGGCGGAGGGTCAGGCCGATGTCGTCCAGGCCCTCCAGGAGGCGCCAGCGGGTGTAGTCGTCGATCTCGAACCCGGCGGACTCGGCGCCGTAGCGGACCTCGCGCCTCTCCAGGTCCACGGTGATCTCCAGGGCGGGGTCCTGCTCGACCCCCGCCTGGATGTCCTCGACCTGCTCGGCGGTCAGCACGACCGGCAGCAGCCCCATCTTGGTGGAGTTGTTGCGGAAGATGTCGCCGAAGCGCGGGGCGATGACGACGCGGAACCCGTACTGCTGCAACGCCCAGACGGCGTGCTCGCGGGACGAGCCGGTGCCGAAGTCGGGCCCGGCGACCAGGATGCCCGCGCCCTCGTACCGCGGCTGGTTCAGGACGAACTCCGGGTCCTCGCGCCAGGCGGAGAACAGGCCCTTGTCGAACCCGGTGCGGCTGACCTGCTTGAGCCAGACCGCCGGGATGATCTGGTCGGTGTCGACGTTGCTGCGGCGCAGCGGCACCGCGCGTCCGGTGTAGGTGGTGAACGCTTCCATGCTCATTCCTTAGAGGTCGGCGGGAGCGGCCAGGCGGCCGGTGACGGCGGTCGCGGCGGCGACGGCGGGCGACACCAGGTGGGTGCGGCCGCCGGGGCCCTGCCGGCCCTCGAAGTTGCGGTTGGACGTGGAGGCGCTGCGCTCCCCCGGGGTGAGCTTGTCGGGATTCATCGCGAGGCACATCGAGCAGCCCGCCTCGCGCCACTGCGCGCCCGCCGCCGAGATCACCTCGTCCAGCCCCTCGTCCTCGGCCTGCTTCTTGACCTTCATGGACCCGGGGACGACCAGCATGCGGACGCCGTCGGCGACCTTGCGGCCCCGCAGCACGCCCGCGACGGCCCGCAGGTCCTCGATGCGGCCGTTGGTGCAGGAGCCGACGAACACGGTGTCGACCGCGATGTCGCGCAGCGGCGTCCCGGCGGTCAGGCCCATGTACTCAAGGGCCCGCTCGGCGGCCTGGCGCTGCGCGGGGTCGCCGTAGGACGCCGGGTCCGGCACGGAGTCGCCCAGCGGGAGGCCCTGGCCGGGGTTGGTGCCCCAGGTCACGAACGGCGTCAGCGCGGACGCGTCGATCACGACCTCCTTGTCGAAGACCGCGTCGTCGTCGGTGCGCAGCGACCTCCAGTACTCGACGGCCCGCTCCCACTCCTCGCCCTGGGGCGCGTGCGGGCGGCCCTCCAGGTAGGCGAACGTCGTCTCGTCGGGGGCGATCATCCCGGCGCGGGCGCCCGCCTCGATGGACATGTTGCAGACCGTCATGCGGCCCTCCATCGACAGCGAGCGGATCGCCTCGCCCCGGTACTCGATGACGTGGCCCTGGCCGCCGCCGGTGCCGATCCTGGCGATGATCGCCAGGATCAGGTCCTTGGCGGTGACGCCCTCGGGCAGCGCGCCGTCCACGGTCACGGCCATCGTCTTCGGCTTGACCTGCGGGAGCGTCTGGGTGGCGAGGACGTGCTCGACCTCGCTGGTGCCGATCCCGAAGGCGAGGGCGCCGAACGCGCCGTGCGTGGAGGTGTGCGAGTCGCCGCACACGACGGTGGTGCCCGGCTGGGTCAGGCCGAGCTGCGGGCCGATGACGTGCACGATGCCCTGCCCGGCGTCGCCCATCGGGTGCAGCCGGATCCCGAAGTCGGAGCAGTTCTTGCGCAGCGTCTCGACCTGGGTGCGCGACACCGGGTCGGCGATCGGCCGCAGCAGGTCGGTCGTCGGGACGTTGTGGTCCTCGGTGGCGATCGTCAGGTCGGGGCGGCGGACCTGGCGCCCGGCCATCCGCAGCCCGTCGAACGCCTGCGGGCTGGTGACCTCGTGGACGAGGTGCAGGTCGATGTAGAGGAGATCCGGCTCACCCTCGGCACGCCGTACGACGTGCGCGTCGTACACCTTCTCGGCCAACGTACGGCCCATCACTCCCACCTCACCTGTCATGATCGGCGGCGCGCGACCGCGCGCCGCTGGACTCCGGCCACCCGACTTGCATCTCAAATGACGAGACGGCAATATCAAGTCATGGACAACTCTAGCGGAGTCGGCGTACTCGACAAAGCGGTTCTCGTGCTGAACGCGCTGGAGGCGGGCCCGGCCTCGCTCGCCCAGCTCGTCCAGACGACCGGGCTGGCCCGCCCGACCGCCCACCGGCTGGCCGTCGCGCTGGAGCACCACCGCCTCGTCCACCGCGACACCCAGGGCCGCTTCATCCTCGGGCCGAGGCTCGCCGAACTCGCCGTCGCCGCCGGGGAGGACCGGCTCCTCGCGATCGCGCAGCCGATCCTCGCCCAGCTGCGCGACCTGACCGGCGAGAGCGCCTCGCTGTTCCGCCGCCAGGGCGACGTGCGGGTCTGCGTCGCCTCCGCCGAGCGCACCAGCGGCCTGCGCGACACGATCCCGGTCGGCGCCGCGCTGCCGATGACCGCCGGGTCGGCCGCGCAGATCCTGCTGGCCTGGGAGGAGCCCGACCGGCTGCACCGGGGGCTGCGCGGCGCGAAGTTCGAGGCGACGACGCTGGCCTCGGTCCGCCGCCGGGGCTGGGCGCAGAGCGTCGGGGAGCGCGAGCAGGGCGTCGGGTCGGTGTCGGCCCCGATCCGCGGCGCCGCCGGACGGGTGATCGCCGCGGTCTCGGTGTCGGGCCCCCTGGAACGGCTGACCCGCTCCCCCGGGCGGCTGCACGCCGGGCCGGTCGTGGCCGCCGCCGAGAAGATCTCCGAGGGCATGCGCCGCACCGCCGCCTGACCGGCCCCGGTCATGCCGCCCGGCCGCGACGGCCGAGGCGAGCTTTGGATGCGGGCTTTGGATAGTGACAGTATCCAATAGGTCACCCTGGATAACGTTAACCTCCAGTCAAGGGGGTGAGCGGTGCAGATCTCCGAGCTCAGCGATCGCAGCGGGCTGACCGTCCAGACGATCAAGTTCTACATCCGGGAGGGCCTGCTCCCGAAGGGATCGTCGGTGAGCGCGACCCGCTCGGAGTACGGCCGTCCGCATCTGGAGCGGCTGCGGCTGATCAGCGCGCTGCGCGAGGTCGGCGACCTGCCGGTCGCGGCGATCCAGCAGATCATCGCCGCGATCGACGACGAGGACGTCAGCCTGCACGAGCTGTTCGGCACCACGCAGTACGCGATCGGTCCGCATGTGGCCGCGCCCGGCGACCCGCACTGGCGCGCCGCCCGCGAGGACGTCGACGCCCTCGTCCGCGAGCTCGGCTGGACGGTCGGCGACCGCGCCCCCGCCCGCGACCTGCTCGCCCACACCTTCGTCGCGCTGCGCCGCCTCGGCTTCCCGATCACGCTGACCGACCTGCGGCCGTATGTGAAGGCCGCGACCGAGGTCGCCGACCACGAGATCGGACGGGTCGCCGACGACACCTCCCGCGCCCGCACCGTCCACTCCCTGCTGGTCTCCACCGTCCTGTACGAGCAGGTCCTGACCGCGCTGCACCGGCTGGCCCAGGAGGACGCCTCGTCCCGCCGTTTCGGCGCCCCCTGACGGGGTTTCGGTCCCCCGGGGCGGGCCGGTTCCCATCCGGCCTGACCAGGGAGTTGTCGTCAATTCCGGCATAATGGGTCGGTATTACGATTCATTACGAATCGCCTAATATGAAAGGCCGTGGACGGCGCTCGCCGCGCACGCCGCCGAGCTTTGCAGAGTGACCCGTTGATGACCGCACCACCGAACACCCCCGGCGACCGGTGGACCGACCGCCTCCTCGCCGAGGGAGACGACCCCGACCCGCGCTTCTCCCTGGCCAACGAGCGCACGTTCCTCGCCTGGATCCGCACCGCGCTGGCCATGATCGCCGGCGGGGTCGGCGTCGCGCTCAGCGGCGACCTGATGGACACCGCGCTGCGCGTCGGCCTCGCGATCGGCCTGTCGGCGACCGGCGCGCTGGTGGCGGCACTGGCGTTCCGGCGCTGGCTGGTCACCGAGCGTGCCCTGCGGCGCGCCGAGACGCTGCCGCCCCCGGCGCTCGCGCCGATCCTGTCCTACGGCCTGGCGATCGGCGCGCTCGCCCTGGCGGCGGCGCTGCTGGCCACCCGATGACCTGCCGGGACCGGGGAGCGCAGCCCGAGCGGACGGCGCTCGCCTGGTCCCGGACGGCGCTCGCCCTCATCGGCGCGGGCCTGCTGTGCGTGCGGCTCGCGCCCTCCTCCCCCGGCGCGGGGGCGGCGGCCCTGGTCGTCTGCGGCGGGGTCGTGCTGCTGCTGCGGCGCACGCAGGCGGCCCTGCGGACGCGGCGCCGGCGGCTGCCCGCGGGCGGCCGCGTCGCCGACCCCGCCTCCGTACTGATCACGACCGCGCTCACGATGCTGCTGGGCGTGGTCGGGGCCCTGTTCACCCTGCACAGCTGAGCCATGCGCGGGTCGCATGGCCGATGTGCGAGATCTTCGCTGGTGGCATGGGACCGCCCCGCCTAGCGTTCCGGGCATGCGAATCACCCATGACGACCCGGCCACCGTCCCGGCCCCGCCGGGCGCCTATACGCACGCGATCCACGTCACGTCCGGCCCGATGCTGTACATCTCGGGGCAGATCGCCCTCGGTGCGGACGGCGAGGTCGTCGCGCCCGGCGACATGACCCGCCAGTCGGAGGTGGTGCTCTCGCTGCTGGAGCGGATCCTCGCCGCGCACGGCGCCGGGTTCGGCGACGTCGTGAACATCAGGACGTTCATGACCGACCTCGGGCGGCTCGACGAGTACGCGGCCGTCCGCCGCCGCTACGTCACCGGCAGGCCGCCGACCAGCACGACCGTGGAGGTCCCCCGGCTGTTCCGCCCCGGCGCGCTGCTGGAGGTCGAGGCCGTCGCCGCCCTCCCGGCCTGATCACGTGCGGAGCGCCGCGGCGGTCTCCTTCAGGTCGATGAGGAAGGCGGCCGCCGGCGGGGACCGCCGCGCGTGCCGGGCCACGGCCGCGTAGACGGTGCGGCGGGGCGGGTCGGGCGCGATCGGGCGCAGCACGAGGCCGCCGCGGGCCGCCGCGTCCGCCGCCAGCGCCGGGACGAAGGTGACCCCGAAGCCCTCCGCGACCAGGCCCAGCTTGGAGATCCACTCGGCGACCCGCAGCGGCGTCGCGGGCGTGAACCCGGCCGCCTCGCAGCGGGCGCGCAGCGCGGCGACGGCCTCGGGGTCGTCGGCGACGATCCACGGCTCGTCCGCCAGGCCCGCGAGCGGGACGCGGCGCCGCGCGGCGAGCCGGTGCCCGGTCGGCAGCGCGACCAGGAGCGCGTCCTCGCGCAGCGGGACGAGGTCGGCGGCGTCGATCGAGGTGACCTTGTGGGTGCTGACGACGGCGAGGTCGAGGTCCCCCGCCTCCAGCTTTGGCAGCAGGCGCTCGGTGGTGCCCTCGCGCAGCGCGACCTCGACCCCGGGATGGCGGGCCCGGAACCGGGCGAGGGCGCGCGGGACGAGTGCCGCGTTGGCCGTGGGGAACGCGCCGAGCCGCAGCGTGCCGGTGTCGAGGCGGCGCAGGCCCTCGATCGCGCGGGCGGTACCGGCGAGCCGGTCCAGCAGGCCGCGCGCGTGCGGCAGCAGGTACTCCCCCGCCGGGGTCGGCCGGACGCCGCGCGCGCCGCGCGCGAACAGCTCCACGCCGCAGACGTCCTCCAGCGTCGCGATCTGCCGGGAGACCGCCGACTGGGTGTAGCCCCCGGCGGCCGCCGCCGCGGTGAAGGACCCGAGTTCGGCGACGGCGACGAACGTCCGGAGCAGGACCGGATCGAGGGCTTCGGCGCGCACGGTAGGGAGGATAGGGCGGCCGGGGGACGGGTCGGGCCATGCGCGCCGGGCGGCGCGGCGTAGGCTCCAGGCGTGTCCGTCGCCCCGTCCTTCGCGCCCCCCTTCGTGAGCCTGACCACCGACTTCGGCGCCGCCTACACCGCGATCTGCGCCGGGGTCGTCCACACGATCGCGCCCGGCGCCACCGTGCTCGTGCTGTCGGACGAGGTACGGCCCTACGCGGTCGCCGAGGGCGCGATGCTGCTGGTCCAGGCGCTGCCCTACCTCCCGGTGGGCGTGCACGTCGGCGTCGTCGACCCGGGCGTCGGCACCCCGCGGCGGCCGCTGGCGGTCGAGACCGGGCGCGGCGACGTGCTCGTCGGCCCGGACAACGGCCTGCTCGTCCCGGCGGCGGAGGAGCTGGGCGGCGTGGTCAGGGCGCACGTCCTGGAGAACCCGGCCTACCGGCTGCCGCGCGTCTCCTCCACCTTCCACGGCCGCGACATCTTCTCCCCCGCCGCCGCGCACCTGGCGGGCGGCGCGGACATCGCCGCGTTCGGGCCGCGGGCCGCTCCGCTGCCGCTGGACGTCGCGCCGCCGCGCGCCGAGGACGGCGTGCTGACCGCCGCCTACCTCTACACCGACCGGTTCGGCAGCGTGATCGTCAACGCCGGACCGGACGACCTGGCCGCCGCCCTCGGCCCGGTGGCCTTCGGCGCCGCGCTGGAGGTGTCCTGGCCCGGACGCGCCGCGCGGGTCACCTTCGCCGAGACGTTCGGGAGCGTGCCCGTGGGCGAGCCGCTGCTGCTGACCGACTCGTCCGGACGGCTCGGCTTCGCCGTCAACCAGGGGTCGGCCGCGGAGCGGTTCGGGTTCCGCGGCGAGGCCGTCGCGGTGCGGCTGGCAGACTGACCGGCATGGAACTCGACGTCGTCGCCTGGGTGCAGGTGTCGGACGGGCGGATGCTCGCCGTCCGCTCCCGCGGCCGCGACCTGCTCTACCTGCCCGGCGGCAAGCGGGAGCCGGGCGAGAGCGACTGGTCGGCGCTGTCGCGCGAGGTCCGCGAGGAACTCGACCTGGAGCTGGACGCGGCGTCCTTCCGCGAGCTGGGCGTGATCCGCGCGCCCGCGCACGACCAGCCCGACTTCGCGCGGGTCCGGATGGCGTGCTTCACCGCGTCCTACAGCGGCGCGATGGCGGCGGCGGGCGAGGTCGACGAGTACCGCTACGTCGGACGCGGCGAACGGCACCTGCTCGCGCCCGCCGCCCAGGCCGCCCTCGACCTCGCGGACGAGCGCGGCCTCCTCGCCTGACGCCCGTTCTGGGCGTTGATCGACCTTCGGGCGGCGTCCCGGCGACTTTGGTCGCGGCGGCCTGGCCCCCTGGCCGCTGCCCCGGCGGGTCCTCCGGCGCGAGACTCACGGTCGGGGCGGCCCGACCAGTGAGGAGCCAGCGCATGCCACAACCACCGGTCAGCCGGCGGACCGTGCTCGTGGGGACGGCCACCGCGGCCATCTCGATCACGGGCGCGGCGCCGCCCGCGCGCGCCGCGTCCCGGGGCCGCGGACCCGGACGCGGGGGGCCGGGCCTGGCGCAGCACGGCGTCAACTACGACACCGAGCGCGAGGTGTGGAAGCCCGCGTACGTGCGGCGCGAGATCCGCGCGATCGCCCGCGACCTGCACTGCAACGCGATCATCATCCTCGGCTCGGACGTCGGCCGGTTGATGCTCGCCGCGCGCTGCGCCGCCGAGGAGGGCCTGTACGTCTGGTTGGAGGCCCGCCAGTTCGACCGGGACGCGCGGACCACGCTGAGGTTCCTCGCCTCGGTGTCCCGCGCCGCCGAGACCCTGCGCCCGAGCCATCCGGACATCGGGATCTCGGTGGGCTGCGAGCTGACGATCTTCATGTCGGGGCTCGTGCCCGGCGCCGACTACAGGGAGCGGGCCGCCAACCTCGGCACCCCGGCGGGCCGGGGCTACAACGAGCGGCTCAACGCGTTCCTCGCGCGGGCGCGGGCGACGGTCCGCCCGCTGTTCGGCGGGCGCCTCACCTACACCTCGGGGATGTGGGAGGCAGTCACCTGGGGCGGCTTCGACGTCGTCGGCGTCGACCTGTACCGGGACGCGTCGAACGAGGCGACCTACGTCCGCGACGTGCGCGCGCTGCACCGGTTCGGCAAGCCCGTCGTGATCACCGAGTTCGGCTGCTGCGCCTACCGGGGCGCGGACCGGCGCGGCGGCGAGGGCTTCGACATCATCGACTGGAACCACGAGCCGCCGATCATCCCGCCCGGCCACGTCCGGGACGAGCGGGTCCAGTCCCGCTACATCTCCGAACTGCTCGACGTCTACGAGGCGGAGGGCGTGTACGGGGCGTTCGTCTACAACTTCATCGAGTCGGACTCCCCGCACATGCCCGAACCCAGCCTCGACCTCGACATGGCGGGCTTCGCGCTGGTCTCGGTGCTCCCACCCGACTCCCCGCGCAACTACCCCGCCACCGGCGACTGGGACCCGAGAGACGCCTTCCACACGGTGGCCCGCCGCTATGCCGGAATGCGCCGCCGGTCCTAGGTCCTGTCCGGTGGATCTGGGTGTTTGGCTGAGGCTGATCTGTGTCCTGGGTTGTGATGGTGGACATGGTGCGTCGTCATGAGCTCACCGATGCCGCCTGGGCGCGGATCGAGCCGTTGT
>NZ_WOFH01000018.1 GCF_009733595.1 Actinomadura litoris
AACAACGGCTCGATCCGCGCCCAGGCGGCATCGGTGAGCTCATGACGACGCACCATGTCCACCATCACAACCCAGGACACAGATCAGCCTCAGCCAAACACCCAGATCCACCGGACAGGACCTAGGGGACGGGACGGCTCCACAGCACGGGCTGGTCGGCGCCCGCGTCGGTGCTGCGCCCGACGCCGAGCAGCGAGTTCCTGAACGCGGCGAGCCCGGTGACCTGCTGGTCGCCCGCCCCGCCGAGCCCGGTGCCGCCGGGCGTCGTGCTCTTCCAGGACGAGCCGTCGGCGGACGTCCACGAGACCACGTCGGCGGCGCCGTCCTGCTGGACGGTGCCGGTCCCCGCGAAGCCCTTCGGGGTCGCGGCCAGCGCGGTCGTGATGACCTCGTTCGTCCCGCCGCCCGGCACCGGCAGCGGACGCCACGTCCGGCCCGCGTCGGACGAGGTGTAGCCCAGCCACACGAGGCCCCGCGGCGTCGCGGCGATTCCGGCGGTGACCAGCGTGTTCCCGCGCGCGGCGATGTGCGTGAGGTGGCCCTCGGTGATGCCGCCGGGCAGCGGCAGGTTCTGGAGCGACCACCGCTTGCCGTCGCGCGACGTCCACACCGCGGGGTGGTTGCCCTTGGCGTCGCGCTCGCCGCCGACGGCCGCGAATCCGGACGACCCGGCGGAGGCGACGTCCAGCATCCAGTGGCTGCGGTTCTTGGCGCCTTCGAGGGCGTTCCGGCCGCCGCTCGTCCCGCGCTCCCAGTTCTTGAGGTCGCCGGAGTACCAGGTGACCGCCGAGAACCCCTCGATGCCGACGACCACGTACCCGCCGGGACCGGACGCGGCGGCGGAGGTCACCGGGACGCCGTTCCGGGTGGCCCGGAACGCGGCGGCGTTGTCGGCGGCCTGCCAGGTCGCGCCGTCCGCCGAGGTCACCACGAGCGCGCGGCGCGGCGCCGACTGGTCGTAGCCGACCGCGAGCCAGCCCGCCTTCCCGCCCGCGACGTCGATGAGCTGCTGCGGCCCCGGCCGGGTGAACGCGGCGCCGAGCCCCTGCGCGGGCTTCCAGGCGCCGCCGTCGGCCGAGGTCCAGGCGGCGGCGTCACCGGACGCGCTGCCCACCGCGACCGCGAGGTCGCCGTTCACCCCGACCGTGCGGACGGTGTGGTCGGGACGGATCGCGCCCGGCACCTTCGCGAGGTCGACCGGGACGGCGGTGCCCGCCGCGTCCCACACGCCGAGCATGGGGTCCATGTCGCCGCCGCCGGGCTCGCGGCCGACGACGACCGTCCGCCCCCCGGCGAGCGCGCCGCCGCGGATCTCCCGCTGCGGCCTGGTCTCGACGGTGCCCGCGTCCTTCCACGCGGCGCCGTTCGCGCTGCGCGACAGCAGCACGTCGCGGCCGCGCACGACGACCGCCGCGAACCCGCGCTCGTCGCCGAGGACCTGGCTCGTCCGCTCGTAGCCGCCGGTGGTGAGGTTGCCGGCCCTGCGCCACTGCGAGCCGTCCCTGGACGCGAACGCCTGCGCGTACGCCTTGCCGCCGGCCCGGATCTCGCGCAGCGCGAGGAACCCGCCCCCGCCGCCGCCGATGATCAGGCCGCGGCTGCCCCTCGGCACCGGCACGTCCGAGGCGGACCAGGTGCGGCCGCCGTCGTCGGAGCGCCACACCTTGCGGTAGGGCGGCTTGTTGCGGCCGGGGGTGACCAGGCCCTCCAGCAGGATCACCTTGCCGCTCGCGGCGGCCTCGACCAGCGAGAACGTCCCCCGGTCGATCTGCACGCCGATCTGGTCGCCGGTGCGGGCCTCCCAGCGGCGCCCGTCGGCCGACAGCCACACGGCGGGCGCGGCGTCGCTGAAGTCGCCCTTCTGCGAGTGGTCGCCGACCGCCATGTACCCGCCGCCGGACGCGACGATCCGCCGGACCCGGTCGTTCGCGCCGAAGACGCCGCCGACCGCGTCGGGCTCGCGCCGCCACTCCCGGCCGTCCTCGCTGGTCCACACGACGCCGGTGCCGCCGGTCCGGGTGCCGACGGCGACCCAGCCCTCCGCCGACCCGCCGACCGCCTGGGGCGTCTCGCCCGGACGCGGCGCGCCGCCGTCGGGGCCCTGCTGGGCGGCGGGCTTGAACGTGCGCCCGCCGTCCACAGACACCAGGAACAGGCCGCGCACGGCCTGCACGTCGCTCTCGCCGCCGACCGCGACGACCGTCGAGCCCACGGACGCGACGCCGTTGAGCTCCTGGTCGCGGCCGTCGGTGCGGGCGCCGCCCTCCACCGGGAACAGCGACGCGGCGAGCCTGGCGCTCTCCTTGCCGCCGCCGTCGCCGTCGTCGCCGCCGAGGCTCGTCACGGCGAAGAAGCCCCCGGCGGCGAGCACCGCCGCGACCGCCACGCCCGCGACACCGACGAGCAGCGGCTTCTTGCCGCGCTTGCGCTTGGTCTTGCCGGGCCCGGCGGTGCGCCAGGGCTCGTCGATCGCGGGCGGCGCGGGGAGCGGCGCCGGCTGCGGCGCCGGTCGCGGGGCGGGCTGCGGGCTCTCGTAGGCGGGCTGCGGGGGGTGCCCTGGGATCTCCTGCGCGTAGGGGAACGGCTCGGCGCCGCCGCCGGTGGACGGCAGGGGCGGCGCACCACCGCCGGGGATCTCCTGCGCGTAGGGGAACGGTTCGGCGGCCGGGGGACTGGACGACGGGCCGGGTGTCCCCGGGATCTCCTGCGCGTACGGGAAGGGCTCCGGGGCGGGGGCGGGAGCGGGCGTGCCGGGGATCTCCTGCGCGTACGGGAACGGCGGGGGCGCGGACGCCGCGGGCGGGACCGGAGGTGCCGGGGGCGCGGGCGGCACGTCGGGCTGCGGGGGCGCCGGAGGCCGGGCGGGCGGAGGCACGGGCGTGTCGATGTGCGTCACGTCCGGGTCGGGCTGCGGGAAGTCGAACTGCGTCTTGTCGTTCTGGGCACTGTCGTTCTGGGCGCTGTCGTCGTCCGCGTACGGGAACGGCGGCGGCAGCGGGATGTCGGTCGAGGTCAGCGAGGCCGGGTCCGGGTCCGGCTCCGGCTCGGCGGCCGGGGGAGCGGGCGGCTTCGGTTCGTCCTCGGGCCGCTCCTCCTGCTCCGGCCGCTCGTCCTGCGGGTTCCGCTTCTCGAACACCTGCGTCTTGTAGGCGCCCGCGAGGTCGCCGCCGACGATCGTCTTGTCGTTCTCGGAGTCGTCACCGGGCTCGCCGGGCTCGACGGCCGGTTCGGCGACGGTCTCCTCGGCGGGCGGGGGCGAGGGGGGCGCGGGCGGCGGCTCGGGCAGCAGGTTCGCGCCGCCCGGCCGCGGGCCGTCCGAGAGCCACTGGGGCGGCGGCGGGGCGCCGAAGCCGTCCGGGGCGGCCTCCGGCCGGTCGTGGCCGTTCTCGTCGTCCGGCGTGTCCGGAGCCTTGGGTGGGGTCACGCCCGTCTCCCCCAGTCGGTCGGTCGGGTCGGTCGGCCAGTGCGGTCGAACGGTTCGATCAGGTCGGGTCGGTCGATCCATGACCTCCGCGGACCAATGTGTCGCCAGCGATGATAGCGATCGGTCCGGGTGCCCTCGTTCGGCCCCGCTCGGCGCCCGGAACCGGGCCTAGCGCGTGCGTCCCGCGGACATGCAGCCCGCGCCGGAGCAGTGCGTCAGCGCGTAGAGGAGCGCGGACAGCTGCCGCCGCCGGTCACGCTGGAGCCGTCCTCCCAGGTTGTCGAGCTGGTGGGGGTCGCGGGTCATGTCGTAGTACTCGCGCTCGCCGTTCTGGTACTCCACGTAGAGGGCGTCGGGCAGGCGCAGCGCGTTGTAGGTGGGCGGCGCGCCGGGCGAGGAGTCCTGCCGGTCGGGGTCCTGCGGCGACGGCGGCGGCTTGACGTGCTCGACCAGCGCGGCGGTCCGCCAGTCCGGCGGCCGCGCGCCGCGCAGGAACGGGACGAGCGAGCGCCCGTCGGTGGCGGGCGGGACGGCGGCGCCCGCGATGTCCAGGAACGTCGGCGCCAGGTCGGTGTTCTGGACGATCGCCCCGGTGCGGCCGCCCGCCTCGACGCCCGGCCCGACCACGACGTAGGGGACGCGGATGTCGGTGTCGAACGCCGTCATCTTGCCGCCCGCGAGCCGGTGCTCGCCCATGTGGAAGCCGTTATCGGAGCCGAAGACCAGGTAGGTGTCCTTGTCGAGGCCCTTGGCCGCGAGCGTCCGCCGCAACCGCGCGATCATCTCGTCCACCGCCTGGACCATGCGGGCGCGGTCGCGGAACCCGCGCTCGATGCCCTGGAGCCCCGGGCTGCGCAGGCTCGGACGCGCGCGCAGCCAGGACGGCTTGTCACCGACGTCGGCCTCGTTGAACGCGGGCGTGCGCGGCGCGCGGACCCCGGGGAGCGCGCCCGCGTGCCGGGGCGCCGGGACGAACGGCCCGTGCGGCGCGAACGTGGCGACCTCCATGAAGAACGGCTTCCCGGCGGCGGCCGCCCGCCGGACGAAGTCGTCCGCCTTCCCCGACAGCACGTCGGTCAGGTAGTCCTGCGGCGCCTGCCCGTGGTGGACGAGGCGCCCGTTCTCGTTCAGGTTGTAGTTGTACTCGGGGTAGCCGTTGCCCGTGACGTACCACTCGCTCCACCCGGGCGGGACGTACGGCGCCGGGCCGCCCTGCCTGTCGCCGGGCTGGTAGCCGTTGAGGTACTTGCCGAGGAACGCCGTCCGGTACCCGGCCCGCTGGAGCCCCGCGCCGAACGACGCCTGCTCGCCGCCGTGCGCCTTGAAGACCCGGTAGCCGCCGTCCGGCGGGAAGTTGGTGCGCACCCCGGTGTTGTGCGGGTACTTGCCGGTCAGGATCGTGGACCGGGACGTGCAGCACAGCGAGTCCGCCACGAAGAAGTTGTCGAAGGTGAGGCCCTTCGCCTGCATGTCGCGCACCTGCGGCATGTGCGCGATCAGGTTCCACGAGAGGTCGTCGGTGAGCACGAAGACGATGTTCGGCTTGCCCGGCGGCGCCGCCTTCGGGGCGCCGCCCTTGCCCTCGCCGCCCGAGCACCCGACCAGTGCCAGCGCCAGGACCAGGCAGAACAGGGCCGCCGGCGCGGGTCTCGGGAGCCGCCGTCGATGGATCAAGCCCGCCGCCCCGTCCCGTGCCGATGATCAAGTGCCGTTGGCAGCGTAACGATTCGATGGGCGTTTCGCTCGGAGAGTGACGGTTCGCCCGCCTTGTGCTGCTGGTTCGCGATGCCGGTTCGCGATGCCGGTTCGCGGTGCCGGTTCGCGGGCTGGTTCGCGGTGGCAGTCACGTTGTTGGCATCATGCGGGGGGATGAACAGATGGGCCGGGGATCCGCGACTGCGCGGGCCGCTGACGCCGCTGATCGCCGGGGCCGCCATCAGCGCCGTCGTGGCGCTCGTCGTCGCGGTCGCGAACGCGTGCGTGCCCGGCTCGGGGAGACCGGAGGCGCGGCCGAGCAGGCCGGCCGCGGCGTCCGGGGCGCCCGTGCCGAGCCCCGCCGGGACGCCGGGGCCGATCACCCCGCCCGGATACGCGCCCGACAGGCCCGTGCTCGGCCGGCCGTTCGCCGACCCATCGGTGATCAAGGTCGCGGGCACCTACTTCGCCTACGGCACCAACAACGGCGAGGCGGCGATGCCCGTCGCCACCGCGCCCTCGCCCACCGGCCCGTGGACGCGCACGCCCGGCGACGGACTCGCCCGGCTCCCGGCCTGGGCCACCACCGGGCGGACGTGGGCGCCGGAGGTCGTTCCGCCGCGTCCGGGCCAGGCGTCCTACACGCTCTACTTCTCGGCGCGCCGCAAGGACGCCGACGTCCAGTGCATCGGGGCGGCGACCGCGTCGTCGCCCGCCGGGCCGTTCGTCCCGGTCGAGGGGGACCCGCTCGTGTGCCCGCGGCAGCTCGGCGGCGCCATCGACCCGGCGTCCCACATCGAGCCCGACGGGACGCGCTACCTGCTCTACAAGAGCGACGCGCGGGAGACGTCGTCGATCTTCCTCGTCCGGCTGAGCCCGGACGGCCTCGGCATCGCCGCCGCGCCGGTCAAGCTCATCGGGCACGAGTCCGAACCCGTCCTGGTCGAGGCGCCCGACCTGGTCAAGCGGGGCGGGAAGTACGTGCTGCTGTACTCCTCCGGCTGGTACTTCCGGTCGAACTACCAGACCCGGTACGCGACCGCGCCGTCCATCGAGGGCCCCTACACCAAGGCGCCGGCGCCGCTCCAGTCGACCGAGGCGTACGGGCGGCGGATCGACGGGCCGGGCAGCGCGGACGTCCTCAGCGACGACACCGGCGACTACCTGGTCTTCCACGGCATCATCGGCTACCACGGCGGTGCGAACGTGAACCGCGGCATGTACGTGGCGCCGCTCGGCTGGGACGGGGCGCGGCCCGTCGTGCGCGGCGTCCCCGTCCGGTACGAGGCCGAGGCCGGACGGCTGAACGGCTGCGTCTCCGCGCTCGACCGCCCCAACGCCTCCGGCCGGAAGGCGGTCGGCCCGTTCGACCGCGACGGCTGCCGCCTGGAGGTGCCGGTGTTCGCGCCGACCGCCGGGCGCTACACCGTCCGGACGCAGTACGCGAACCGGTCGGGCCGCGACACCGACCTGGAGCTGTCGGTGAACGGGACGGCGGGCGCCCCGGTGCGGCTGCGCGCGACCGGGGGCGCCGACTGGACCTCGGCCGCGGCGGACGTCGAGCTGGGCGCCGGATGGAACACGCTCGGCCTGCGCCGCCTGACCGGCCAGGGCCAGGTCGACTACCTGGAACTGCGGTAGGGACCGGGCGGCTCCACTCCCACCTCGCGCAGCAGCGCCTCGGTCGGCCGCGGACGCGTGAACAGTCCCTGGCGCACGCCCCGCACCAGCGCCCGCCGCAGCACGGCCCGGTCCTCGGACGCGGCGAACGTGCGCGCCCACCGCCGCGCCGTGGACCCCGCGTACAGGACGCGTTCGGGCGGCGCGAGACCCCGGCTGCCGGTGAACAGCCAGATCTTGTTGCGGACCTCGTAGAAGAACCGGTCGCCGGGGTCGGTCTCGGTGCCGCCGAACGCCCGGGTCTTGTGGACGGCGACGCTCGCCGGGCAGAGCAGCCCGCGCCGCCCGCGCAGCAGCCGCGTGGTGAACTCGAAGTCGTCGTTCCACAGGAAGTAGTCGGCGACGGGCAGCCCGCGCTCGCGCACGGCCGCCGCGTCCACCAGCACGGACACGAACGACGCGGAGCGGATCGGCACGCAGCCCGCCGCCCGCGCCGCCTCCGTCTCGGCGGCCGACGCGCGGGGCTTGGCGCGCGGGGTGTTCATCGGGTGGTCGCGCCCGTCGGTCCACACCACGCGGCTGGCGACGAGCGTCGGAGGGCCACCGGCGGCGCGGTCGCGCGCGTCCAGCAGCGCGCGGAGGGCGCCGGGCTCCGGCACGGTGTCGTCGTCCAGCAGCCACAGGAGGTCGGAGTCCAGCGCGAGCGCCATCCCGGCGCCGAAGCCGCCCGCGCCGCCCACGTTGCGCGGCAGCTCCCGCAGCTCCACGCCGGGGAAGCGGTCGCGGACCATGGCGGCGGTCCCGTCCCGCGAGGCGTTGTCGACGACGACGATCCGGTCGGGCGGGCGGGTCTGGGCGCCGAGCGCGGTCAGCGCCTCCGCCAGCAGCTCGCGCCGGTCGAAGGTGACCACGACCGCCGCGACGGTCGGCGCCGCGCTCACGGGGCGCGCCGTCCGGTGGCGCGCCGGGCGGCGCGCCGCAGCACGGGCGACGGCGCCTCGGCGGCCTTCAGCAGCCGTTCGAGGTTCTGCCTGACCTCGGCCATCTCACCGTGCAGGTGCGCCAGCCCGATCCGCTCGTTCGTCCGGGCCAGCCCCTCCAGCAGGTGCGCGACGGCGCCGACGGCCGCGGCCGCGACCAGCTCCTCCGGGACGTCGCCGGGCAGCAGCGCAGCCTCCACCGGCGTCCGGGCCGTCGTCAGGTCGGCGAGGTCGCCCGCCACGTCGTAGCCGGACGCGCGCAGCGACGCGGCGGTCTCCCGCGTCCGCGCGGCGGCCCACTCCCGGTGCCGCTCGGGCAGGCCCATCGGCGTGCGGCCCGTCTCGTCGGCCGCGCGGGCGAGCCCGCTCCCCACGAGGTGGTCGCCGACCATCCGCTCGTAGTCGGCGCCCAGCGCGGGCGCGATCCGCACGTTCAGCCGCCGCAGCAGCTCGGCCTCGACCGCCGACAGCGGCTCGTCCGCGTCGATGCCCTCGATGTCGCAGGCCCCGGCGTCGATGCCGGTCAGCGCGCAGAAACGCGTCCACAGCGGCGCCGGCGACCCGCCGGGCGGCGGCAGCGTGAGCACGTGGACGCGCTCCTTCGGCACGGCCGTCGCCCACGTCGCGAGGACGCGCACCGGGTCGTGCAGCCCCCAGAACATCTCCCCGTACGGCTCGGGCGCGTCGATCCCGAACGCGACCAGGTCGTCGACGAACCGCTCGAACGTGATCGAGTGGGTGTGCCGGACCTGCTCCTGCCAGTCGAGGATGAGCTGCCAGCCGAGGTCGCGGGTGGCGAACACCACGTGCACCTCGGCGGGCTCCAGGTCCGCCACCGCGCGCGCGGCCTGCTTCTTCGACACGCCGCCGAGGAGCCCCTGCGACAGGACGACGGTCCCGCCGTCCCAGTCGCGGGCGCGCCCGGCCACGCGCTCCCACGTCCCGTCCCAGGACGGGTCGCGGTGCCCTCCCCAGCTCATCTCGCGCAGGTCCATGACCGCCGCGAAGTCCTCCTGCGGGGCGGTGACCGGGTAGCAGACCCCGGCGTCGCCGAGCCGCAGCCGGTTCGCCCACAGCGCCCGCTGGAGGAACGCGTCCCCGGCGGTGGGCGCGCCGACATGCAGCCACACCCTCTTCTCCGGACCATGCTCGCCCACGAGAGCCCTCACCTCCTGTCCTGGATGCGGCGGTAGGCGCCCCCGACCCGCCGCACGGCCGGGTACCGCTCGGCCGCGTTCCGCGCGGCCCGGTGGACGAGCGGCAGCGCGCCGTGGGCCAGTCGCCCGGTGCGGTCCGCCAGCTCGGCCGCCTCGCCGCGCAGCCGGTCGATCTGATCGCGCGCCGGTGGCGTCCCCTCGGCCCGCCCTTCCCGCTCCCGGACGCGCAGCAGCAGCGCCGCGGCCGCGTCCACGGCGACGTCGGCCAGGTCGGCGGGGGGCGGTTCCGCCGACTCCGCCTCCGCCGCGCCCTCCACCGGGACGAGTTCGTACAGGTCGCCGACCACGTGGTACCCGGCCGCGCGCAGCCCCTCGGCCGTCTCGATGGCCCGCTCGGTCGCCCACGGCAGGTCGCCGGCGGGCAGCCTGATCCTGACCGGGTCCGGACGGGCGGTCAGCACGTCCTGGGCGAGGTAGTGCTTGACCACGTCGTTGTAGGCGGGCCATCCGAGGCCGTCGTCCAGCGCGCCGTTGAGGAGCCGCAGGAACTCGGTCTCGGCCAGCCCCAGCGACGGGTTCGTGTACGGCACGGCCAGGTCGTACCCGTCCGGGACGAGCCCGACCGCCGCGCAGAACCGCCGCCAGAGCAGGTCCCGGGGCGCGCCGGGCCGGGGGAGCGTGACGACGTGGACGCGGTCCGGCGGCAGCGAGGCGCCCCACCGCTCCAGCACCGCGACCGGGTCCTGGAGGCCCCAGAACAGCCGCGCGCTGTCGATCCCCTGCCAGTTCCGGTGCCGCAGCGCCGCGACGAAGTCGGGGAAGGACGTCGTGAACCGGTTCTTGACGTCCTCCTGCCAGTGCGCCGGGATCTGCCGGGCGAGGTCGCGGGCCGTGAACACCACGTGGACGTCGAGGAAGCCGAGATCGGCCAGCGCCCGCGCGACCTCCTCCTGGGTGGCGGGCGCGAACAGCTCCTGCGAGAGGATCACGTCGCCGTGCCAGGCGCGGGCCTCCTCCACGAGGGCGGGCCACGCTCCCCGGACGGACAGGTCCGCGGCCCCGCCGAAGAACGTCTCGCGCAGGTCGAACGCCGCGCGGACGTGCGAGGCCGAGTCGCCGCCGGGGTACAGGAGGCCGTCCCCGCGCAGCCGCTCCCGGTTGTGCCACAGGACGTTCTGGAGGTAGGTCGTGCCGCTCTTGGCCGCACCGACATGCAGGTAGACCACGGGCCGCGGCTCTCCGCCGGGAGTGGGTCGGGCCACCGCGATCCTCGGGTTCTTGCCGGTACCGATCGAACCCCGGGTATCTTAGCCGCATTCCCTACCAACAGACCGGTGCGTCGCGTTCGCGTCACCGTCCGCGACACCGGGTCTACCGCTCCCCCCGCACGGGATGGACGCCGTCAGTGAATGTCGACCTCGTGGTGGCCGGATCCGGGTTCTTCGGGCTCACGGTCGCCGAACGGTGCGCCGCCGACCTCGGCCTGCGCGTCCTGGTGCTCGAACGGCGCGGGCACATCGGCGGGAACGCCTACAGCGAGCCCGACCCGGAGACGGGCATCGAGGTCCACCGGTACGGGGCGCACCTGTTCCACACCTCCAACCGGCGGGTGTGGGAGTACGCGAACCGGTTCACGACGTTCACCGGCTACCGGCACCGGGTGTTCTCGACGTTCAAGGGCCGGGTCTACTCGATGCCGATCAACCTCGGCACGATCTGCGCCTACTTCGGCCGCGCCTTCACCCCCGACGAGGCGCGCGCGCTGGTCGCCGGGCACGCGGCGGAGGTGTCGAACCCGTCCAACCTGGAGGAGAAGGCGATCTCGCTGGTCGGGCGCCCGCTCTACGAGGCGTTCATCCGGGGCTACACGGCCAAGCAGTGGCGGACCGACCCGCGCGAGCTGCCCGCCGAGATCATCACGCGGCTGCCCGTCCGGTACACCTTCGACGACCGGTACTTCAACGACACCTATGAGGGGCTCCCCACCGGCGGCTACACCGCGTGGCTGGAGCGGATGGCCGACCACCCCCGCATCGAGGTGCGGACGGAGACCGACTTCCTCGGCGTCCGCGACGACGCGGCCGGGAACGTCCCCGTCGTCTACACCGGCCCCCTCGACCGCTACTTCGGCTACGCCGAGGGCGACCTCGGCTGGCGGACGCTCGACTTCGAGACCGAGGTCAGGCCGACCGGCGACTTCCAGGGGACGCCCGTCATGAACTACGCCGACGAGGACGTCCCCTACACGCGCGTCCACGAGTTCCGCCACTTCCACCCCGAGCGGGAGTACCCGTCCGACAGGACGGTGATCATGCGGGAGTACTCGCGGGCCGCCGCGCGCGGCGACGAGCCGTACTACCCGGTCAACACCGCCGCGGACCGCGCCCGCCTGCTCGCCTACCGCGAGCTGGCCAGAGGCGAGAGGGGCGTCCTGTTCGGCGGCAGGCTCGGCACCTACAAGTACCTCGACATGCACATGGCGATCGCCGGAGCGCTCAGCATGGTCGACAACAAGCTGCGCCCCCACTTCACGGGGGCCGCCCGCCTGACAACCGGAGGTGTGCACGAGTGACCGGGCAGAACGGAACCGACCTGCGCGTGCTGCAGCGCGTGGTGATCCCGGTCGACCGCGACCTCGACGTGCTCAAGCTGTACGTCGAGGGCGAGATCGGACGCGGCGCGCAGGCGCTCGCGGCCGAGGCCGCCGCCGAGGACGGCGCCGCCTCCGCCGACGCCGTCGGGCGCCGCAGCCTCGTCGTCCCGGTCGGCGGGCGGGTCTCGTTCGCGACCTACTTCAACGCGTTCCCCGCGAGCTACTGGCGGCGCTGGACGAGCGTGGACGAGGTCGTGCTGCGGGTCCGGATGCGCGGGCAGGCCAACGTGATCGTCTACCGGTCGAGCGCGAAGGGGCACGTGCAGCGCGTGGCGTCCGTCCGGTTCGACTCGCGGGCGCCGCGCGAGGAGACGTTCCGGCTGACGCTCGACCCGTTCATCGACGGCGGCTGGTACTGGATGGACGTCCTCGCGGGCGAGGACGCGGCCGTCCTGGAGCGCGCGGACTGGTGCGCCGAGGCGGGCGGCGTCCGGCAGGGCAGGGTCAGCCTCGGGATCACCACCTACGACCGGCCCGACTTCTGCGTCGCGCAGCTCGCCGCGCTCGGCGGCGCCCCCGAGGTCCTGGACGTCGTGGACGAGGTCCTCGTCGTCGACCAGGGCACCCGGCTCGTCCGCGATGACGCGGGCTTCGCCGCCGCCGCCGAGGCGCTCGGCGCGAAGCTCCGCCTGATCCGGCAGGCGAACCTCGGCGGCTCGGGCGGCTTCTCCCGCGCGATGGACGAGACGCTCAGCGCCGGGACCAGCGACTACGTCCTGCTCCTGGACGACGACGTCGTGACCGAGACCGAGGGCGTGCTGCGCGCGGTCGCGTTCGCCGACTTCGCCCGCACCCCGACGATCGTCGGCGGGCACATGTTCAACCTGTTCGCCCGCTCGCAGCTGCACGCCTACGGCGAGACGATCGGGCGGTACCGCTGGTGGTGGGAGGAGGCGCCGCACACCAGGCGCGAGCACGACTTCGCCGCCGAACCCGACACGAACCCGAACCCGCGGCTGCGCGGGAGCGCGGGCGGGCTGCGCGAGACCAAGTGGCTGCACCGGCGCGTGGACGTCGACTACAACGGCTGGTGGATGTGCCTCATCCCCGTCGACGTCCTGCGCAAGGTCGGCCTGTCGATGCCGATGTTCATCAAGTGGGACGACGCGGAGTACTGCGTCCGCGCGGGCGCGGCGGGCTTCCCGACCGTGACGCTGCCGGGCATGGCCGCCTGGCACGTCCCCTGGCAGGACAAGGACGACGGGATCGACTGGCAGTCCTACTTCCACGAGCGCAACCGGCTGGTCACCGCGCTCACGCACTCGCCCTACGAGCGCGGCGGGAACCTGGTCAAGGAGAGCTACATCATCTCGGTGAAGCACGCCCTCGCCATGCAGTACTCCACCGCCGAACTGATGCTGTCGGCGATCGAGGACGTGCTGAGCGGGCCCGGGCACATGCACGCGGGCATCACCGGGAAGCTGGCGGAGATCACCGCGTTCCGGGCGGAGTTCCCCGACGCGCACAGCCGGCCGAGCCACGAGGAGTTCCCGCGCGTGCGGCGGAGCAAGCCGCCCAAGCGGGGGCGCGGGTTCAAGCCGCCGCGCGGCAGGGTGAACGTGCTGGCGAGCGCGATGCTCGGCACGCTGAAGCAGCTCCGGCCGCTGGACCCGGCCGGGCGGACGCACCCGCAGGTCGTCGTCCCGCACATCGACCGGCACTGGAGCCTGCTCGCGCAGGTCGACAGCGCGCTGGTCTCCTCGGCGGACGGCACGAAGGTCGCCTGGTACCAGCGCGACCCCGAGCGGTTCCGCCGGCTGCTGACGCGGTCGTCGCTGCTGCACGCCCGGCTCAGCCGCGAGTGGCCCGAGCTGAGCCGCCGCTACCGGGACGCCGTGGCCGAGCTGACCTCGCCCGAGGCGTGGCGCGCCACCTTCGCGGCCGCCGAGGCGGTCGGAGCCGCCGAGGCGACGGGACTCCCCGAGGTCGCCGAGGCCGGGCCGGGCGGCGAATGACGGCGCCCCTCCTGGACGATCCGCCGCTGCGCCCTCCCGGTGAGGACGGCGGCCTGCGGCAGACGTTCCGGAACAGGTACCTGCTGCGGCTGCTCGTCCGCCGGGAGCTGCGGGCCCGCTACAAGGGGTCGCTGCTCGGCCTCGGCTGGTCCTACGTGCGGCCGGCCGTGACGTTCTCGGTCTACTTCTCCGTGGTCGGCGTCTTCCTCGGCATGGGCAAGCAGATCGAGGACTTCCCGGTCTACCTGTTCTCCGGCATGGTGCTGGTCAACCTGTTCACCGAGACGCTGCACTCGACGACCCGGTCGGTGACGGGAAACGCGCCGCTGGTCAACAAGGTGTTCCTGCCCCGCGAGCTGTTCCCGACCGCGTCCGCGCTGGTGTCGCTGGTGCACTTCCTGCCCGGCATGGTGATCCTGCTCGGCGGCGCCGCCGCCGCGGGCTGGCGCCCCTCGCCCGCCGCGCTCGCCGCCGCCGCGCTCGGGTTCTCGATCATCGTGGTGCTCGGGCTCGGCCTCGGGCTGGCGTGCGCGGCCGTCAACGTGTTCTTCCGCGACCTGGAGCAGGTCATCGACATCTCGGTCATCGTCATCACCTGGTCGGTGCCGATGATCTACCCGTGGACGCACGTCCGCGAGCACGCGCCCGGCTGGGTCCTGGACGCCTACCTCGCCAACCCGCTGGTCAGCGCCGTCTCGCTGTTCCAGCGCGCGTTCTGGCCGCCCGCGACCGGCGACGACTTCACCCTTCCGCCGGACCTGTACGCCCGCGCCGGCCTGTCGCTCGGCGTGAGCGTGCTGGTGTTCCTCGCCGGGCACGCGTTGTTCGCCCGCATGCAGCGCCGATTCGCGCAGGAGCTGTAGCCGTGACCCCCTCGATCGTCATCGACGACGTGACCAAGCACTTCACGCTGCGGCACGCCCGCTCGATCAAGGAGATGAGCGTCCGCGCGCTGCGCGGCGAGCGGTTGTCGGACCGGTTCCGGGCGCTGGACGGGGTGAGCCTGACGATCGACCGGGGCGAGACCGTCGCGCTGATGGGGCTGAACGGGTCCGGCAAGAGCACGCTGCTCAAGCTGATCTCCGGGGTCATGCGGCCGGACGAGGGCCGGGTGCTCGTCCGGGGCCGCGTCGCCGGGCTCATCGACGTCGGCGCCGGGCTGCACCCCGAGCTGACCGGGCGCGAGAACGTCCGCCTCAACGGCGCGATCCTCGGCATGACCCGGCCGGAGATCGAGCGGAAGTTCGACGCGATCGTCGAGTTCTCGGGGATCGGCCGGTTCCTGGACGACCAGGTGAAGTTCTACTCGTCCGGCATGTTCATGCGGCTGGCGTTCTCGATCGCCGCGCACACCGAGCCGGACGTGTTCCTGATCGACGAGGTGCTGGCCGTCGGCGACCCGCCGTTCCGGGAGCGGTGCCTGGAGCGGATCCGGGAGCTGCGCGGGCAGGGCCGCACGATGGTCGTCGTCGCGCACGACATCCAGATGCTCATCGGGCTGTGCGACCGGGGGATCACGATGCGGCAGGGCCGGGTCGCCTTCGACGGGCCGACCGCCGAGGCGGGCGCGCTCGTCCGCGCCGACCGCCAGGCGCGCCGCGCCGCCGCCGCGCTGCCGGACGGATCGAGCTCCCAAATCCCGAAATCGACTTAGATAAGGTGTCCCGGGCTGTGGCGGGCGGCGGCCCGAGAACGTGAGGACCCCGCTCCCGGTCCACGCCCGGGGTCCGGAAGAGAGGTGCGGCGTTGGCCAAGCAGGAGAACGCGGTCCCGCTGCTCGACAACGTCCATCGCGTCATCGCCGACCGGGGCTGCGCGGTCCTGTCGCTGGACGTCTTCGACACGATCCTGTGGCGCCGCGTCCCGCGCCCGAAGGACGTGTTCGCGCTGCTCGGCGCCCGGTTGCGCGCCGAGGGGCTGTGCCCGCCCTGGATGGGCGACGCGACGTTCCGGCGGATGCGGATCGGCGCCGAGCAGACCGCCCGGCGCGGCCGGGTCGGCCTCGGCTCCGAGGTCTCGCTGGCCGACATCTGGCGGTTCATGCCGCTCGACACCCCGGGTGCGCCGTTCGGCGACACGCCCCTGGAGCGGTTCGTCGCCGCCGAGGTCGCGCTCGAACGCGAGCTGACCGTCGTCGACCTCGACATCGCCGAGGTCATCCGGGCGGCGCGCAAGCAGGACGTCGAGGTCGTCCTCGTCTCCGACACCTACTTCACCGAGGACCAGCTCTCCCACCTGCTCGACCGGCCCGAGCTGGGGCCGATGGAGGACGTGCGGGTCTTCCGCTCCAACCAGCACGGCACCGCCAAGTCGACCGGCCTGTGGGAGATCGTGCTGCGCGACCTCGGCCGGGCGCCCGAGCAGATCGTGCACATCGGCGACCACCCGGTCGCCGACGACGAGGTCCCGGCGGGCCTCGGCGTCCGGACCGTGCACTACCGCAGGCTCGACGACCCCTACCGGGACGTGCTGCGCCGCGAGCGCGAGCCCGTCGACCCGCACGGCGACCACGCCCCCGACCTGGACGAGCGGCACGGCGACTTCGGGCTGACGAGCCTGCGCGCCAAGGCCGTCCACTCCGGCGTCCCGTACTCGACCTCGGCGCTGGACGTCGCGTGGCGGTTCGGCGCGGGCGTCCTCGGCCCGGTGCTGACCGGGTTCGCGGAGTGGGCCGCGCGGCGCGCGCACGAGACCGGCACCCGCGTGCTGTGGTGCACGATGCGCGAAGGCGAGCTTCTCTCCCAGCTCATCAACGACGCGGCGCGGGCGCGCGGCCTGGACGTCGAGGCCAGGCCGGTGTGGCTGTCGCGGTTCGTGACCTCGCTCGCCGGGCTCGACGCGCACGACACCGAGGCCGTGCACGCCTTCATCCGCACCGGCTACCGGCTGACCGTCCGGCAGGCGCTGTCGGTGCTGGAGCTCCAGCCCGGCGACGTGCCCGGCCTCGCCACCGAGCTGGACACCGTCATCGACAACGGCGACGTCGCCGACCGGGTCGCCCGCGCGCTGACCGAGACGCCGCACCTGTGCAACCGGCTCGCGGTGACGGTCACCGCCGCGCGCGAGCGGCTGATCCGCGCGCTGCGGGAGGCGGGCGCGCTCGACGGGCCCGACCTCACGCTGGTCGACCTCGGCTGGGGCGGGACGATCCAGCGCCACCTGGCCCGTGCGCTCGACATCGCCCGGATCGACATCGCGCCCGCCGGGCTCTACCTCGCCACCGACGCCCGCGCCGAGCGGGTGTACCTGGCCGGGCTGCGTGCCGAGGGCTACCTCGCGCAGGCCGGGCACCCCGCGGACGTCGCCGCGACCGTGACCCGCAGCCCCGAGATCGTCGAGCAGTGCGTCAACGCGCTGTGCGGGTCGCTGATCGGCTTCACCGAGGACGCCGCGCCGATCCTCGGCGTCGCGGCGGACTCGCCGTCGCAGAACGCCGAGCGCCGCACCGTCCAGGACGGCGTGCTCGCCTTCCAGCGGCTCTGGAACCGGTACGTCACCGCCGCCGCGACCGCGGGCGAGGCTCCCTGGCCCGACCTCGCCGAGCCGGAGGCCGCGCGGAACCGGCTGGCGCGGATCCTCGTCGCGGCGCTGGAGTCGCCGACCGCCGACGAGGCCGCCGTGTTCGGCAACTGGGTGCACGAGGACAACTTCGGCTCCGCGACCGTCACCACGCTGCTGCCCCGCGACCTCAAGCCCGCGATCCCGTACCTGTCCCCGGGCGACCTCCACGACCTGGACATGCGCGACTCGTTCTGGCCCGCGCTGATCTCCGCGTCCGACACCGGGCTCGGCGCGATGGCGCGGGCCGTCGCCGAGGGCGCGATCGACCGGGAGGCGTTCGACCCGGCGGGCGAGCCCCACGACAGCAGGCTCCGCTACCGGACGGCCGACGACCGGTGGCACGAGCCGATCCGGCGGCGCGTCCGGATCAACCACAACGGGCTGTCGTTCGCCCGGTTCCGCTTCGAGCACCACGACACCGTCGACATCTCGATCGCGATCCCGGGGCGCCCGGCGATCGTCCGGGTCGACTGGATCGAGGCGGAGGTCATCGCGGGCGGCCGCCGCCACGGCGAGGTGCTGCGCTGGGACAGACCCGAGGACTTCGTCGGCCTGCACTACGCCGACTGCCGCTACCTCGGCGGCAACCTGATGGAGTTCGACACCTCCTACGCGGCGGTGTGGCTTCCGCTGGCCCGCCGCGCCGGGACGCGGGTCGTCTCCTCCGCGCAGGTCACGGTGGCGTTCGCGATGCTGCCGCAGTCGATGACGGGCATGGCGCCGCGGATGCCGGTGGACCGGCGGGCCGAGCGGTCGGCGCGCGCCGCCCGGCTCACCGAGCGGCTGCGCGAGGAGTACCGCGCGGCGGGGGTCAAGGGCGTCGCGGCGGGCGCCGGACGAGTGGCCAGGAGGAAGCTCGGCGATGGCACATGACGGCTGGACCCCGCCCGTGACCGGGACGCGGGACGACCCGCACGCGCAGGCCCGCGCGGCCCGGGGGCTGCCCCTGCTCGTCCACTCGATGTCGGTGTTCCGGGAGCTGTTCGAGGCGATCGCGCGGTGCCGGAGGATCGGCACGGTGGTCGAGGTGGGCGTGGAGTCCGGGCAGGTCAGCTCCCTGTACGCCGACCTCGGCGCCGACGTCCACTGCGTCGAGCCCAGCCCCGACGCGCAGATGCGCGCCGTCGTCGCGGCCGACCCCCGGCTGCACCTCGTCGAGGAGGCGTCCCCGGGGGCGCTGGCCGGTCTGCCCGCCGCCGACCTCTACGTGCTGGACGGCGACCACAACTACGCGGTCGTCCGCGCCGAGCTGGCCTGGATCATGGAGCACGCCCCCGACGCGGTCGTCGTCCTGCACGACGTGCTGTGGCCCTGCGGGCGCCGCGACACCTACTACCAGCCGTCCCCGCTGCCGCCCGGCGACCTCCACCCCGACACCCCGGACGGCCCGACCGTCTGGCACGACGACCCCACCCCCGCCGGGTTCGTCGGCGGCGGCGCGTACACGGTCGCGCGGCACGCGGGCGGCGAGCGCAACGGCGTCCTCACCGCCGTCGAGGACGCCGTGCGGGAGGCGGACGGCTGGCGGTTCGAGGTCGTCCCGGCCGTGTTCGGCTTCGGCGTCCTCGTCCGGGACGGCGCGCCCGGCGCGGCGGAGGTCGTCGAGGCGCTGCGGCCCTACACCTCCTCGGGCCTGCTCGCGACCCTGGAGAACAACCGGATCGCGCTGTACACGCGCGTCCTCCAGTTGCAGTACGAGGCGAAGGCGCGGATCGCGGACGCGAACCGGCTCACGGAGACGATCACAGCGCAGCGGCAGGAGATCGAGCGCCTGCGCGCCGGGGACCGCGACCCGGCCGGGCCCGACGACGGACCGGCGGGCGGGCCCGCGGCGGGCGGCTTCGTCGAGAGCGTCGCCATGCACGACGAGCGGTGGGGCGGCTTCCTCGCCCCCGACGGCGACCTCGCCGCCGCCGCTGACCCGCACGACCTGCTCGGCATCCCGATCCTCGGCGGCCACCGCGCCGACCTCGGCGCCTTCGCCGGGCGCAACGCCGTGTTCGACCGCATCGCCGCCCGCGCGGCGGGCGTGGACCTCGCCTACGAGGACCAGTGCAGCGCCCAGCACTACTTCGACGTGTTCGGCTGCGTCGAGCGCGAGCACCGCTCGGTCACCCGGCTCGTGGACGTCGGCGTGTTCATGGGCGGGTCCGCGGCCGTCCTCGCGGGCTGCGTCGAGCCGATGGGCCTGGAACTCGACCTCGTCGACGTCAACCCGGGCTTCCTCCAGTTCGCCTACGAGCGGGTGCGGCGCGTCTTCCCCGGCGCGATGCCGCGCGTCCGCATGTTCCTCGGCGACCTGCCCACCTACGTGCGGAACGTCCTGCTCGCCGAGGAGGGGACGCGCGCGCTCGTCCACCACGACGGCGCCCACGACTTCGACCAGGTCGTCAAGGACCTCAGCGCGCTGTACTTCGCCCGCGACCGGGTGCACGGCGTCGTGGTCCAGAACACCCACCTGCGCGGCGCCATCGAGCACTGCAACTTCGTGGACGCCGCCGTCCACGCGATGTTCGGCGTGGACGTGAAGTACCACCCGCTCGGCGCCCGCTACCCCGCCGACGCCCCGGTGACGCACCCGAACCGGTGGAACGGCAACTACTTCCTCGCCGATACGCCGGAGGGCATGTACGTCCCCTTCGACGGGGCGGACTGGAAGTACCCCCACCCGACGATGGAGCTGGACGCGTTCATGCCGGTGAAGGCGCCCCGGGCGGGCTGACCTCCCCGGCGGGGCCCTCGCACCGGTCCATGCCAGTTCGCGGTGGCCGGATCCGGCCACCCTCCGGACCGGGCGCGCCCGATGTTTCCCGCAGGTTGACGTGGTGACCGAATTGCAGGCGCAAGTCGGTCATCATGGGTCCTGTTCCTCGAACGACACGCGGAAACCCGGCAATCTCTTTACTGTGTGTGGTGTAAGAAACCAACCCGACCACCCCCAGGCGTTCCTCCTCATCCCGCAACTCCCAGGGGTCTCTCGACGTGACTGACATGGCGAGCGGGTCCGCGACGGCGCGGCTCACCCAAGGCGACCGCGTCCACGTGGGCTGGCGCTATGCGCAGGCGCACCCGGACCCCGGGCCGCCGCCCGGCCTGCCCGAGCGCACCCGGCCCGGTCCGGTGCCCTCGACCGCCCGGCGCCCGGCCGAGCACATGGCCGCCCGCCCGCTGCGGACGGCCGCCGGCGGCGCGATCGCCGGGGCCGCGCTGTTCCTCGCCTGCGGGATCGCGGGCTTCCTGCCCTGGCCCTTCGCCGGGGTCGCGCTGCTGGCCTGCGCGGTCGTCCTCGGGATCACCGGCGGTCCGCTCTGGCGGGACGAGCGGGCCGTCCGCGAGCGCCTGGCCGCCGAACGGGAACGTGACGAACGCGAGCGCGCCGCCCGCGACCGCGAGCGCGCCGAGGCCGAGCGCGCCTACGGCGAGGCCAGGACGGAGTGGGAGCGCCGCCACGCCGCCTACGAGAGCCAGCGCGAGTGGTACCCCGTCGCCGTCCCGCCCGGCGTCGACCGGGTCGACGTCGTCGGCGGCACGCTCGCGGGCTGGTCCGCCGCCGTCACCACGATGGGCGCCGCGCGGCTGGCCGTCGGCGCCCGGCTCACCGTCATCGACCTGTCCGAGGGCGCGGTCGCGCACGACCTGCTGCGGCTCGCCGCCGACCGGGGCGACGACCCGCTCGTCTGGGTGCTGCCCGCCGACCTGCCCCGGCTGGACGTGACGCGCGGCCTGCGCCCCGAGGCGCTCGCCGACGTCCTGTCGCTGGTGGTCTCGGCGGGGGAGGAGCAGGACGGCACCCGCGACCTCTCCTTCGACAACTCCATCCTGGAGCGGCTCATCGAGGTGCTCGGCCCCGGCGCGGGCATCCCGCGCATCACCGCCGCGCTGCGCGTCCTCGCCCAGGTCGGCGACCCCCGCGACGACCTGCGCCGGGGCCTGCTCACCGACGAGCAGCTGCACCGCATCGCCACCCTGTTCGGCCGCGACGCCACCGACCGCATCGTGATCCGCCGCGCCTGGGCCCTGGAGGCGCAGCTCCGCAAGCTGGAGCGGCTCGCGACCGAGCGGGTGGCGCTGCCGCCGTCCCGGCTGCACGTCGTGTCCATGGACCGCCGCGCCGGGGTGCTCACCAACCGGATCCTCGGCACCTACGTCACGACCGCGCTGACGCACCGCGTCCGCGAGGCGCCGCCCGGCGGGCGCTGGGACCACACGCTGTTCCTGTGCGGGGCCGAGAAGCTGCGCGGCGACGTCCTGGACCGGCTCATCGACGCCTGCGAGGCCACCGGCACCGGGCTCGTCCTGATGTACCGTTCCATCCCGGCGCACGTCCGCGAGCGGCTCGGGCGGCGCGGCCACGCCGCCGTCGGGTTCATGCGGCTCGGCAACCCCGAGGACGCCCGCGTCGCCGCCGAGCACATCGGCGCCGACCAGCCGCTGCTCGTCGCCGAGATCACCGACTCCGCCGGGGAGACCCTGTTCGACTTCGCGGGCGAGAGCTACGCCAGCACCGTCGCCTACGCGCGGCCGAGCGGCGACGGCCTCACCGACCCCGCCTGGTCGCCGCTGCCCGCCCCGGCCGCCGACGACACCGCGCTCGTCGAGGGCATCAGCTCCGCCACCGCCTGGGGCCGCACGGTCTCGCCGCGCCGTGCCGACGAACGGCGCGCCGCCAAGCAGCGCTTCCGCGAGCTGCTCGCCGAGCCCCTGCAACTCCAGGAGCTGCCGCCGACCGCGATGGTGTTCACCCACGCCGGCGCCACCGGCCGCCGCATCATGCTGGTGGACGCCAACCCCGGCATCATCACGCTCCCCACCGCGCACTCGATGGAGTTCGAGGAGTACGTCCGCGAGGTGCGCGCCCAGGCCCAGGCGCCGCCCGCGCCGGAGCTCCCCGGCGCCGAGCCGCCCGCCGGGAGGCCCGCCGTCCCGCCCGAGCCGGAGGCGGCGGAGCAGGAGCCCGCCGCGCCGTCCCGGCCCGCCTCGGGGCCGCGGCCGCGGCACGCGCTCCCCCGGGGCGCGAACGGGCGCGGGCCCCGGATCGTCCCGCCCCTCAAACGGGCCGGCCGCCACAAGGCCGATCCGCCGTCCTGACCGCCCGCGTCTGGCGCGTCGGCGGAGGGAGCGCAAGGATGCTGGGGTGATGTCAGGCATGCCGCCCAGGCGGCCCGGGGGGACGCCGGGCGTACCTGGAACGCCGGGGACGCCCGGGACACCGCCTCCCGGAATGTGGGGCGCCGAACCCCGCTCGTCCGCCGTGCGCGATCCGGGCGCCGGGCGGGCGGCGGCGCCGGAGCCGTTCGCGCTCCCCGGCCCCTGGTACCGCATCCAGGCGATCCCCGCGCCGGAGCGGCACGCCTCCGCCGAGTCGGACTTCGTCAGCGTGCTCCCCGCCGCGCTGTCGGCGGCGCGGCGCGGCACCCCGTTCGTGGTCGGCTGGCTGTCGGCGGGCGGCGGCGCGCCGCTGGAGCTGATCACCAACGCGGGCCCGATCGGCGCCGTCCCGGTCGAGGGCGGCGAGGCGCGGGGGCTGCTGTTCCCGAGCGGCGCCCGCGGCGTCCCGGTCGGCGACGGCTGGCTGCGGCAGGCCGAGCGGATGGCCTGGACGCGCTGCCCCGGACGCCTCGCCCCGCAGGCGGGCGCCGCCCCGGCCGCCGCGCCGCTCGGCCCCGGCCTGTTCGAGTCGACGCTCGTCACGCTGATGGAGCGGCCGTTCGGCTGGTTCCTGGTCGCCGACCCGTGCGACGAGCGGCTGATCGACACCGAGATGCGCGAGCTGCACCACGAGCTGCGGATGCTCCGCCGGGGCGAGGACGAGCAGGCCAGGCTCGCCGTCGCCCGCGCCGACCGGCGGCTCGCCGAGCTGGACGCGTTCCGCGAGGCCGGGCTCTGGCAGGTGCGGGTCGTCGCGGGCGCCGCCGACCAGAACGAGCTGGGCCAGATCGCGCCCGTGCTCGTCGGGTCGATGGAGCTCGGCCACCACCCCTACCGGCTCAGGTCCGGGCACGGCAGCGGGCCGTTCAGCGAGACGCTGCGCCCCGCCGCCGAGCCCGCCGCCCCGGCGCGCGCGATGGCCGAGTCCGAGCAGCGGTTCCCGTTCGTCGCGACCGCCGGGGCGCTCGCCGCGCTCGCGGGCCTGCCGCGCCGCGAGGTGCCGGGGCTGCGCGTCCTGGACGCCGGGTACTTCGACGTCACCTCCGAGACCGACGGGCACGCGGCGCCGCCGACCGAGCCCGCCGCGCGGATCGAGCTGGGCGCCATCCTGGACGGCCAGGACCGGCACGTCGGCCGGTTCACCGTCCCGAGGTCCACGATCAACCGGCACGTGTTCGTCACGGGCGCGACCGGCGCGGGCAAGTCGCAGACCGTCCGGCACCTGCTGGAGCAGCTCACCCGCGCGGGCATCCCGTGGCTCGCGATCGAGCCCGCCAAGTCGGAGTACGCGGCGATGGCCGGGCGCATCGAGGACCTCGGCGGGCAGGTCACGGTCGTCAACCCCTCCGACCCGGCGGCGGTGCCGCTGTCGGTCAACCCGCTCGCGCCCGAGCCCGGCTACCCGGTGCAGGCGCACATCGACATGGTCCGCGCGCTGTTCCAGGCCGCCTTCGACGCCGAGGAGCCGTTCCCGCAGATCATGGCGCAGGCCCTCCAGCGCGTCTACGAGACCAACGGCTGGGACGTGGTGACCGGCGCGGGCGTCCCCGGGTCGCTGATCGAGCCCGCCGTCCCGACGCTGGAGCAGCTCCAGAACGCCGCGCTCCAGGTCATCTCCGACGTCGGGTACGGGCGGGAGCTGATGGCCGACGTCCAGGGCTTCGTGGACGTGCGGCTCCGCTCCCTGCGCATCGGCTCGGCCGGGCGCTTCTTCGAGGGCGGCCACCCCGCCGACATCGGCGGCATGCTCCGCGACAACATCGTCCTCGCCATCGAGGACGTCGCCAACGACGAGGACAAGGCGTTCCTCATGGGCACGCTCATCATCCGCATCGTCGAGCACCTGCGGATGCGCGAGCGGCGCCGCGACCGGGCGGGCTCGGCCGGGCCCGCGCTCCGGCACGTCATCGTGATCGAGGAGGCGCACCGGCTGCTGCGCAACCGCGGCCCCGAGCGCACCAGCTCGCACGCCGTGGAGCTGTTCGCCGGGATGCTCGCCGAGATCCGCGCCTACGGCGAGGGCATCATCGTCGCCGAGCAGATCCCGACCAAGCTCGTCCCCGACGTCATCAAGAACACGGCGCTGAAGGTCGTGCACCGGCTGCCCGCCCACGACGACCGGCACCAGGTCGGCGCCGCGATGAACCTCGACGAGGACCAGTCCCGCGAGGTCGTGTCGCTGCGCCCCGGCGTCGCCGCCGTGTTCGCCGACGGCATGGACCGGCCGCTGCGCGTCCGCGTCCCGCTCGGGGAGGGGCGCGAGGCCGAGCTGCCGGGGCCGCCGCCCCCGGTCGACGGCCGCCGCTCGGCCGCCTGCGGCTGCGAGTGCCGCTCCGGGCGGGCCTGCACGCTCTACGAGCTGCGGGAGGCCGACCTCGTCGCGGGCCACCCCGACCGGGGCTGGCTGCGGCTGTGGGCCGACACGCTCGTGCTCGCGCACGTGGTGAACCGGCCGCTGCCCGCCGTCCCGCCCGACCTGCTGCGCGGCTGGTCGCGGCTGCGGCCGAGGCTGCGCGAGTGCGCGCTCGCGACCGTCCTGGAGCAGGCCGTGTCCCGCCGCTCCCGCGCGCTCCGCACCGCCTACCCGCCGGCGGACCTGACCGGCCGGGTCGCGGACGTGGCGCAGCGCGTCCTCGGCGGCGGCGCCACCGGCAGCGCGCCGGGCCCGGCGTTCGTCATCCCGCAGGTGCGGTGGCTGCACGAGCTCGACCGCCTGTTCCCGCACGACCGGCCCGTCCCCGACAAGCACGCGCCCGCGCCACCGCTGGACTACCAGCTCCCCGGCCTCAAGCAGCCCCCGGACGCCCGGCTCGGCCACCGGCTGCGGGCGCTGCGCCGCCACCCGCTGTCGATGGAGCTGGCGCGCAACCGCCCGCTCGCCCTCACCGCCCTGTACGGCGACGACGACCACGCGGGCTTCTTCCGCGACCTGCCGGTCGTCGCGCTCGGCGTCGACGAGGACGAGCAGGTCGGGTACGTCGCCGCGACGATGCGCGTCGACTCCTGGCTGGAGCCCGTGCTGTGCTGGGCGGACCGCTTCATCGACCCCTTCGAGGACCCGGCGGCGGCGCTCCCGTTCCTCAGCGAGTGAGGCGCCGGGCCGGTCAGATCACCGACTCGCTGCGCGGGTCGAGGCCGACCTTCTCGGCGTTGGGCGTCCACAGCCGGATGAACTCGGTCTTGGCGTCGCTGGCCTGCTGGTTGATGCCCGCGACCTCGTCGTCGGACGGGCAGCCGGGCGCCGCGTCGAGGTAGCGCTGGTTGGACTCGACCGACGCCTCCAGCGCGCGGACCAGCGCCTCCTTCATCGCCTCGCCCTCCAGGAGCGCGCCCACCTCCAGCGCCTTCGCCTTGCCGAGCTGCTCCTGCCGCTGGTCGCGGATGCGCTCCAGGCCCGCCGTGCCGCAGCCCGCCGCCACCACCGAGCCGAGGTCGGTGCGCGTGCCGGACATCTCCTTCAGCAGCCCGTCCACCTCCTCGGCCTCCGCGTCGAGGTCGCCCTCGGCGGCCGGGGGGCTGGTCGTCGCGTCGGGGGTGCCCGGGGTCTCGGGGGTGACGCCGGGGCTCTGCTGCGAGCCCGCGTTGGCCGCCGGGGGCGAGGACGAGCCGTCCGGCCACAGGACGATCGCGAGCGCGATCCCCGCCAGCAGCACGACGCCCGCCGCGATCAGCAGGTACGGCGCCTTGCTCCTCCTGGGCGGCGGCGGGGGCCGCCAGATCTGCGGCTCCGCCCACGGCTCGGGCGACGCCCAGGGCTCGGGCGACAGCGGGATCGACGTCTCCCCGGACGGCGGCATGTGCAACGTGTGGTCGGGCGGCCCGGACGCGCCCGGGGGACCCGGCGCGCCGGGGGGACCGGCCGGACCCTGCGGCCACGGGGCGGGCCCCTGCGCCTGCTCGCCCCAGAGCGGCGACGCCCACGGCGGCGCCATCGGCTCGTTCTCCCGCGGGGGGACGCCGCCCCACTCTCCCGGGGCCTGCTCGTCGTCCCTCGCGGTCGCATCATGCGCGAACGGGTTGCGCCGGCGCGGCTCGAACAGGTTGCCGTGCGGCGCCGGATCGCCCGGTACCGGGTCGCCCGCCGCCGGATCGCCCGGCGGGGGGCCGCCGGTCGGAGGCCCGCCGGGCGGGGGTCCGCCGGGCGGGGGCCCGCCGGTGGCGGCGTCGTAGGCCCCGCCGAAGGTCGCCGTCTCGTCGTCGCCGGACGCCTCGTCCAGCGGGGCGTTGCACCGGGTGCACCGGGGCAACGCCGCCGTGGTGTCGCTGCCACAGCCCGGACACCGCATACCGACCCCTTAGCCGTCAGGTTCGCCGGTGGCCAAGATAACGCGCCGTCCCCGAGCGTGGACGCCCCGGCGCCAGTCGCAACGCGGTCGTGATCGGCGGATCAGACCCGCTGCCAGCTCCGCTGCGGCTGTCCGGTGGCCTTCGCCACCGGGTTCCAGGCGATGACGAACTGCCGCTTGGCGCGGGTGGCGCGGCGTTCCCCGGCGGCGCGGCCGGGGACGTGCGCCGCGTCCGGGCGCGGCTTGCCCTTGCACTTGGCCTGGTTCCGCTGTGCCCACTGGAGCAGCACCTGGTCGACCTGGAGGGAGGCCAGCAGCGCCTGGTTCAGCGACCCGCGCAGCCGCTCGCCGTTCCTCAGCTTGTCGAGCTTGAGGTTCTTGGTGCGCCGGAGCTGGTTCTGGCGGCGCTGCGCGACGGTCTGGAACCCCTGGATCGCCTGCGGCAGCTCCTTGCAGGTGCCGGCCCGGCCGAGCGCCCCCGCGAGGACGCGGCGGGTGTCGACGCTGGCGTCCAGCACCGCGTTCATCGCGGCCGCCTGCTCCCGCGCCGCGCTCGGGATCTTGTTGGTCTGCGCGACCTTGCTGTTGGCGGGCGTCGGCGTGCCGCCCGCCGAGGGCGCCTTGTCATCGCCCGAGGGCCACATGACGAACGCGACGGCCCCGACCGCGACCGTCACCAGCGCGGAGACCACGACGATGAGCGGCTTGCTCGTCCCGCCCCCGGACCGCGTCGGGCCCTGGCCCGGGTAGCCCGCGTACGGGGGCTCGCCCGGCCCCATCGGCGGCGCCCCCATAGGCGGCGGCCCCATGGGCGCGCCCATCTGGGCGCCCATGGGCGCCGCGCCGGGGTTGAAGTCGAGGCGCGTCCCGTCGCCGAGGCCCGGCCCGCCGGGGTGGCCCATCGGGGCGATCTGGGTGGCGCCGTTCGCGTCCATCATCGTCGGCTGCGGCTGGACGGGCGGCTGCGCGCCCCATCCCTGGTCGGCGGGCGCGGGCTGCGGCGCGTACACCTGCGTCGCGTCCGCCTCCACCGGCTGGGGCTTGCGCGGCTGCGCGAACCACGACTCCGGGACGATCGACTGCGGCCCGGACGGCTCGGGTTCGGGCGCGTGCAGCTCGGCCCACGTGGGCACCGGCGCCGGTGCCGGTGCCGGTGCCGGCGCGGGCGCGACGGTGTCGTAGGCGCCGCTGTCGGCGTCGGGGTCGAACGCCCACGGCGAGGTCGACTCGGAGTCGACGGCCTCCGGCGCCCCGGGGCCCTGCTGCGCGGGCGGCGCGGGCGGCTGGAGGGGCGGGGCCGCCGGCGGGGTCTCCGGCGCCCACGCCGGTGGCGGCGCCTGCGTCGGTGCTTGCGTCGGCGCCTGCGTCGGGGGCGGCACCATCAACGTCTTGTCGCCCAGCGCGCCGGCGGTCGGCGCCGCCAGCGGAGCGGCCGGGCCGACCGAGTACACGTCGATCGGCGCCTCGCAGTTCGAACACTTGCCGAGCGTCCCGGGCGTGTTGGAACCGCACGTCGGACACTGCATCGCTCAGACCTCGCCTTGTCGCCGCTTCGTCCACGCTTGCGATCCCGGTCCGCCCTCGCGGCGGACAGCTTCCCCGCAAACCGCAGGGCTCCCGACAAAAGTAGTGGGTGACGTCGATCCAGGACGCGTGGATGGGAATCTGGCTCACCGCAGTCGGGGTCGCACCGAATCACGACACCTCGCCGAAGGTCAAGATTGCCGGGAGTGGTTTACACGATCCGCTGTGATGCTCATCGCATTGCCGGGTGCCGCGCGGTCTTCCGTCCATCTTCCGACCCACTTCCATTCCCTTCCCGTCCCCTTCCCGTCCACGGCGCGTCAAAGGCGGTCCACGGAGCGTCGGGCGTCACGGCTCCGCGCGCGTGCGGACCGTCCAGCGGCTAGGCTCGGAGCGGTTTCCCCGGCGCATCCAGAGAAGACGGAGTCAATGAGCGATCTTCCGCTGCGTTCGCAGCTGGCCGTCGCGCTCGGTCGTACGGCCGCCAAGATGTCCCGCATCGCGGGCCGTGGGGACGGTTCGGTGATCGGCGGGCGCATCGGGCTGCGCCTCGACCCCGAGCTGCTGACCAGGCTCGCGAAGGACCGCAAGCTCGTCCTCGTCAGCGCCACCAACGGCAAGACGACGACGACCCGGCTGATCACCTCGGCGATGACGCCGCTCGGCGAGGTCGCGACCAACGCGTTCGGCGCGAACATGCCGACCGGGCACGTGTCCGCGCTGGCGTCCGCCCCGACCGCCCGGTACGGCGTGCTGGAGTGCGACGAGAAGTACGTCCCGATGGTGCTGGCCGAGACCGGCGCGAACATCGTCGCGCTGATGAACCTCAGCCGCGACCAGATGGACCGTGCCGCCGAGATCTGGCTGCTGGCGGGCAAGTGGCGGCGCGCCCTGGAGGCGTCCCCGAACAGCCACGTCATCGCCAACTGCGACGACCCGCTGGTCACCTGGGGCGCGTCCACGGCCAAGAGCGTGACGTGGGTCGCCGCCGGGCAGCACTGGCGCGAGGACTCCTGGTGCTGCCCCGAGTGCGGCGGCCCCCTCGACCGCCAGGACACCGGCGAGGACAGCGACTGGCGCTGCCGCCAGTGCCACTTCGCCCGGCCGCGTCCCGACTGGGCGCTGCACGGCGACCTGATCACCGCCCCCGACGGCCGGACGTTCGGCCTCACCGGGCTGTCGCTGCCCGGCCGCGCGAACCGCTCCAACGCCCTGATCGCGCTCGCGGTCGTCGCCCAGTTCGGCGTTCCGCCCGAGCAGGCGCTGCCGCTGCTGTCGCAGGTCACCTCGGTCGCGGGCCGCTACACCACGGTCGAGCACGAGGGCCGCAGCATCCGCCTGCTGCTGTCGAAGAACCCGGCGGGCTGGCTGGAGGCGTTCGACGTCCTGCAGCCGCCGCCCGGCCCGGTGGCCCTGTCGATCAACGCGCAGGGGCCCGACGGCCGCGACACGTCCTGGCTCTGGGACGTCGACTACCGCATCCTGCGCGGCCGCCCGGTCTGGGTCGCGGGCGAGCGCCGCATCGACCTCGCCGCCCGGCTGGAGGCCGCCGAGGTCGCCTTCACGCTCGTCGACGACATCGACCAGGCCGTGATGGCCGTCCCGCCCGGCCATCTCGACGTGATCGCCAACTACACCGCCTTCCAGAACATCCGAACGAGGTACGGCCGTGTCGTCTGACCGCATCAAGATCGTCTGGATCTACCCCGACCTCCTCAGCACCTACGGGGACCAGGGCAACACGATCGTCCTGGAGCGCCGCGCCGCGCTGCGCGGCATCCCGACCGAGACCGTCAACATGCGCTCGGACGAGCCCGTCCCGCAGGACGGCGACATCTACCTCCTCGGCGGCGGCGAGGACCGCCCGCAGATCCTCGCGGCGCAGCGGCTGCGCAACGACGGCGGCCTCCAGTACGCGGCGCAGCGCGGGGCGGTCATCTTCGCGGTCTGCGCGGGCTTCCAGATCCTCGGGCACGAGTTCGGCGGCGAGGAGGGGCAGCCCGTCCCCGGGCTCGGCATCCTCGACATCCACTCCGGCCGCGGCCAGACCCGCGCCGTCGGCGAGGTCGTCGGCGACGTCTCCGCCGAGCTGAACGTCCCGCGCATCACCGGCTTCGAGAACCACCAGGGCGCCACCAGCATCGGCCCCGGCGCCAAGCCCCTCGCCAAGGTCATCTCCGGGATCGGCAACGGCGACGGCAGCGGCTTCGAGGGCGCCTACGCGGGCCGCGTGCTCGGCACCTACATGCACGGGCCGGCGCTCGTCCGCAACCCGGGCCTGGCCGACCTCATCCTCACCTGGGCCGTCGGGCGGCAGCTCCCGCCCATCGACGACTCCTGGGCGGGCCGCCTCCGCGAGGAGCGGCTCAACGCCGTCCTGACCTGATCCCGCCCTCCCCGGCCGTGGACGCGAACCCGCGTCCACGGCCTTTTTGCGCGCCCATGTCCCAGTAGGACATTCGCTGACCTATTGGGCCCCTAACGTGGTGGTCAACGGCACGACGAGAGGGAGAACCGATGCTGCGAGGACCCGCCACCACCAACTTCTGGGCGGACGACCTGGACGCCGCCAAGCGCTGGTACACCGAGTTCCTGGGATTCGAGCCGTACTTCAGCCGCTCCGGGCCGGACGGACGCCCCGCCTACTACGAGTTCCGCGTCGGGGACAACGAGCACGAGCTGGGCCTGATCGACGGGCGCTTCGCGCCGCCCGGCAGATCGGCCTCCGAGCCGGGCGGGGCCCTCATGTACTGGCACGTCGACGACCTTGAGGGGACGCTGGAGAAGCTGCTGTCCATGGGGGCGGCGGAGTACCAGCCGATCACCGAGCGCGGGGAGGGGTTCGTCACCGCGTCCGTGGTCGACCCGTTCGGGAACGTCCTCGGCATCATGTACAACCGGCACTACCTGGACGTGGTGGGACGATGATGGACTTCGCGGACGCCGCCGCGTTCGAGGCGTGGCTGGCCGACCACCACGGCGACGAGGGCGGCGTGTGGCTGCGGATCGCCAAGAAGGGATCGCCCTCCGGCTCGATCACCATCGGGGAGGCGCTGGACGTCGCGCTCTGCTACGGCTGGATCGACAGCCAGCGCAGGTCCCTCGACGAGCACGGCTACCTCCAGCGGTACTCGCGACGGCGCAAGGGGGGCGCGTGGTCGCGGGTCAACGTCGAGAAGGCCGAGGCGCTGATCGCGGCGGGCCGGATGCGCCCGCCCGGCCAGGCCGAGATCGACACCGCGAAGGCCGACGGGCGCTGGGACGCGGCGTACGCGCGGCAGCGCGACGTGGCCGTCCCGGCCGATCTGCTCGCGGCGCTGGAGGCGTCCCCGCGGGCCGCCGCCCGGTTCGAGGCGCTCGGCAAGACCGGCCGGTACCAACTGATCCTCCCGCTGCTGAAGACGAGGACCGCCGCCGGGCGCGCGGCGCGCATCGAGAGGACGGTCGCCGACCTGTCCGCCTGACCCGCCCTGAGGCGCCGGCTTCGCCTGCGGTCATACTGTCGGGCGGACATGCCACACGGAGCAGGGGCGTAATGACGATGAGCGCGGAACGGATTCTCATCACCGGCGCGGCGGGACTGATCGGGTCGTTCCTGCGGCCGAGGCTCGCCCGGCCGGGCCGGACCCTCCGCCTGCTGGACATCGCCGACATGGGGGAGGCGGGAGCGGGCGAGGAGCATCTGCGGGCCTCCGTGACCGACCTGGCCGCGCTGGAGCGGGCCTGCGAGGGCGTGGACGCCGTCGTCCACCTCGGCGGGCTCGCGTCCGAGGCGCCGTGGAACGACATCGCCGACGTGAACATCAACGGCACCTACAACATCTACGAGGCCGCCCGCCGGACCGGCGTGGGCCGGGTGGTGTTCGCGTCGAGCAACCATGCCGCGGGCTTCCATCCGTCCGACGAAGCACCGGCCCCCGACTACCTGTTCCCCGCCCCCGACACCTACTACGGCGTCAGCAAGGTGACCGGCGAGGCCCTCGGCAGCCTCTACCACAGCCGCTACGGGCTCGACGTCATCGCGATCCGGATCCTCACCTGCAACGAGCGTCCGCCCGACCTGCGCTCCCTGGCGACCTGGCTCTCGCCCGGCGACGCGGCGCGGTTGTTCGAGGCGGGCCTTTCCGCGCCGAGCCCCGGTTTCCGGGTGGTGTGGGGCGTGTCCGCGAACACCCGGGGATGGTTCTCCCTCGACGAGGCCCGCGCGATCGGATACGAACCGCAGGACGACGCCGAACCCTACGCGGCGGAACTGACCGAGCGCTTCGGGACCCTCGATCCGGAGTCGCCGGACGCGCGCTGGCTCGGCGGCCGTTTCTGCGGCCCCGACTTCGGCGTCTGAGGGCCGGCGGCGGGGTCGTCCCCGGTCGAGGCCCCGTACGGGCACTCAGGGGGATCTGAGTATCCGCGCCGATGCCGGCGGGCCGCCCGGCCGGAGAGGGTACGGGCATGGACACCCCACGGTGGCGGCCGCCCGCCCTTCTCGCGAAGGCCGCCCTGGCCGCGCTGCTCGCCCTCGCCCTCGTGTTCCCCGAATGGGACCGGTTCGCCGACAAGGCGATGGACGTCCGGGCGTTCACCTACCCGGGCGCCGTCATGGTGGTCGCACTGATCTGGCTGCTGCGGGGGCGCGGCCGCGGGACGCCCTTTCCGTGGGACATCGACCTGCTGGTGACGGCGCCGTTCCTGATCGACGTCGCGGGCAACGCCGCCGACCTCTATGACACCGTCGAGGGGTTCGACGACTTCTGCCACTACGCGAACTGGGCGCTCCTGGGCGCCGCGGCGGGGGTCGCCCTGCACCGATGGGCCTCCCTGAGGCCCTGGGCCATCGCCGTGTCCTGCGCGGGGATGGGCGCCATCGCCGCGATCCTCTGGGAGTTCTTCGAGTACTGGGTCTTCATCCTGGACACCCCGGAGACCGTCACCATCTACCGCGACACCATCGGCGACCTGATGCTGGGGCTGGCGGGCGCCACCACGGCGGGCCTCGCCGCCGCGGCGGTCGCCGTCCGCTCCCGCCCGCGCGTCCGCCGGAACGCCTCCGACCGGCGTCCGGCGCCGTCCGTCGCCGAACTCGACCGCGTCACCCGGCCCTGATCGGCGCGGAGGGGCCCGATCAGTAGACGAGGGCCTGCACGCCGTCCGCCGTGATCTCCTCGACGAAGGTCGGCGCACCGGCGATGCGGACGCCCGGGAGCACGTCGTCAGGCCCGATGTCGCGGCGGGCGGCGCACTGCGTGCACAGGGTCACCCGCCCGGCGGAGAGGATCACGGCGAGCAGGTCCTCCAGCGGGGTGGCGTGCGCGAGCGTGAACTCCGCCGCGCGGCCCGGGAGCGAGAACCACGCCGACTCCCCGGTCAGCCACAGCGAGACGGGCACCCCGCTCGCCACCGCCGCCGCCGCGACCGTGAACGCCTGGTTGCACCGCTCCGGCGCGTCCGCCCCCGCCGTCACCTTGATCACCAGAGGTCTCGCCATACGAAAACTCTAGCCGGGCTGTAGCATCCGTGCCGTGGGCGGCATGGTGAACGCGGGAGTCCTGGTCGTCGTGCTCGCGCTGGTGGCGGTGTCGGCCGTGCTGCTGGTGGTCAAGCTCGGCCGGTTGAAGTAGCCCGCGCCGGAGGCGGGGACGGCGGGCGCGTCCCCTCGCCCGCGCCGCGCCGCTACGCTCGGTCCCCATGGAGCCTGAGCTGCACCCCGACCTTGAGCCTCTGAAGTTCCTGCTGGGCACGTGGGAGGGCGCCGGTGTCGGTGGCTATCCCACGATCGAAAACTTCAACTTCGGCCAGGAGATGTCCTTCACCCACAACGGAAAGCCTTTCCTGATCTACGCGAGCCGCACCTGGATGATCGAGAAGGACGGCACGCTCGGGCGCCCGCTCGGCACCGAGACGGGCTACTGGCGGCCGCGTCCCGACCACCAGGTCGAGGTGACGCTCGCCCACCCGACCGGCATCGTCGAGATCTACGTCGGCAACGTCGCGTTCAACCGCGTCGAGCTCCAGACCGACGTCGTCGCCCGGACGGAGTCGGCCAAGGAGGTCACCGGCGGCACCCGCCTCTACGGCCTCATCGGGGAGGACCTCGGGTGGGCCTACGACATGGCGGCGATGGGCCAGAAGCTCCAGTCGCACCTGTCGGCCCAGCTGAAGCGCGTCGCCTGAGCGAGCAGGGCGCCGGGCGGCCTGGAGAAATGAGCGATCCCCGGACCTTCCCGCATGGGCGGGGCGACGGACAGGACTGGTCCATCGGTCCGGGGATCGGGTAACTGCCTGGGATTCGCCGGTCACCGTCGCGACCGGTTGCCGCCGCCGGGGGCGGCGGCGCCGAGGCGGAACGGCGACTAGCGGACAGCCACCTCGCGAGTCCTAGAATCAATCATTTTCTTGGACCACCTCCTTTCGCGCGTACCGGCACGTTATGTGAGCCGCCGCGAGGAGGCAAGCGAGTTTCCGGCGATCTCTTCCGGCATACACTCGACCCATGGTCGAGTCGTGGCAGGAGGAGCTGCGGGCGAAGGGATACCGGGTCACGCCGCAGCGCCAGTTGGTGCTGGAGGCGGTCACCAACCTTGAGCACGGGACTCCCGAGGAGATCTGCACCGAGGTGCAGCGCACCGCCCGGGGCGTGAACATCTCCACCGTCTACCGGACGCTGGAGCTGCTGGAGGGGCTCGGGCTCGTCAAGCACGCCCATCTCGGGCACGGCCCGCCCAACTACCACCTGGCGGCCGACGCCGAGCACATCCACCTGGTCTGCCGCGAGTGCCAGACGGTCGAGGACGTCGACCCGCGCGCGGCGGCGGGCCTGGCGGGGGGCCTGGAGCGCGACTTCGGCTTCGAGACCGACGTCCACCACCTCACCGTCTACGGGCGGTGCAAGGACTGCCGCGCGACGTAGTCGGCACCGGAGCGCGCAACCGCGGGGCGGGCGCATAACCTGGGAATCATGGAGAGCCCGCTGTTGCAGTCGCCCGGTGCCGTCCCCGCCGACGCGCCCGACCAGGAGGTCGCCGCCCACTACGGGGAGCCCTCGCAGGAGCAACGCGCGTTGGAGGCCGGGACGGCGTTCGTCGACCGGAGCAACCGCGGCGTCGTGCGGGTCTCCGGGCCCGACCGGCTGAGCTGGCTGCACAGCCTCCTGAGCCAGCGGCTGGACGGGCTGAAGCCGTATGAGCCCACCGAGGCGCTGCTGCTCAGCCCGAACGGGCACATCGAGCACCATCTGCACGTCATCGACGACGGCGAGGCCGTCTGGGCCCACGTGGAACCGGGCGACGCCCCGTCCCTGGTGGAGTTCCTGGACAAGATGCGGTTCATGCTCCGCGTGGAGGTCGAGGACGTCTCGGCGGAGTACGCCGTCATCACCGGGCCGCCGCGGGGCAAGGGCCTGGCGTGGCCCGACGTGTCGGGGACGGAGACCCGGATCGTCCCCCGCGCGGACGGCTTCCCCGCCGACCTGCGTCCCGCCGGCATCTGGGCCTACGAGGCGCTCCGGATCGCCGCGTACCGGCCCCGGTTCGGCCTCGACACCGACCACCGCACGATCCCGCACGAGGTCGGGCTCGTCGAGACGGCGGTGCACCTCAGCAAGGGCTGCTACCGGGGGCAGGAGACCGTGGCCCGCGTCCACAACCTGGGCCGGCCGCCGCGCCGCCTCGTCTTCCTCCACCTGGACGGCAGCGTGGACCGGCTGCCCGCCAAGGGCGACCCCGTCGACATCCCCGGCGGCCGGACGGTCGGCGCCGTCGGCTCCGCCGCGCGGCACCACGAGCTGGGCCCGGTCGCGCTGGCGCTCGTGAAGCGGAACGTCCCCGTCACCGACGAGCTGCTGGCGGGCGGCATCGCCGCGGCCCAGGAGGTCGTGGTGGCGCCGGACACGGGCGCGAACGCGCAGATCGATCTTCGGCGCCGTCCGGCGAGCCGCGCATGACGGTGAACCTGGCGTAAAACCGCGATCTTCCGGGCAAATCATCAGAAGCTGATGATTTCTGCCGGGCCACCGGCCGGGGAAGGTGGATTCCTACGATGGTCGCGAACCTGGGGAGGACGCCGCCCCCAACGCAGCCCCCGAACCAGCCCCCGAACCAGACCCCGACGCAGCCCCCGCCCGCCAGGCGCGGAACCCGGCGCCGCCGCCGGCGGGAGTCGGCCCTCGTGTGGTGGGGCGTGTTCGCGGTCTTCGCCGTCGCCGCCTGGATGCTGGGATCGTGGCCCGTCGCGCTCCTCGGCCTGCTCGCGTGGTGCCTGTACCAGTTCATGCTCGTCCCGACGTTCTGCCGGGTGAGGACGCGGGAGGGGCACTACTGCACGGAGCGGGCCCGGGGCAGGCTGTTCGCATGCGGACCGAGCCACCAGCAGGCGAAGGTGGACGCGCTCTGGAAGCTGGTCGGGCTCCGCAACCCGTTCCGGGCCGGGTCGACGGACACCGCGAAGATCAGCCTGGAACCGGCCGACCGCGTCCTCGTCCTGCTGGCCGCCGCGGGGACGGTCGTGACCCTGATCGGAATGGTCTACGGCTTCTGAGTCACCCGCCGGTCACATGTCCACGACGAGCGTGATCGGACCGTCGTTGACCAGGGCGACCTTCATGTCCGCCCCGAAGACCCCGGTCGCGACCTCGGCGCCCAGTGTCCGCAGCCCGGCGACGACCGCGTCCACCAGCGGCTCGGCGACATGCCCGGGCGCGGCGGCGACCCAGGTGGGGCGGCGGCCCTTGCGCGCGTCCCCGTAGAGCGTGAACTGGCTCACCACCAGGAGCGGCGCGTCCACGTCCGAGCACGACTTCTCGCCGTCGAGGATCCGCAGGCCCCACAGCTTCGCGGCCATCCTCCGGGCCTTCTCCGCGTCGTCGTCGTGGGTGACGCCCAGGAGCACCATGAGGCCCGGCCCCTCGATCTCCCCGGTGACACGACCGTCGACGGACACGCTCGCCTGGCTCACCCGCTGGACTACGGCACGCATGACCATGCATTCTGCCCCCTATGGGAGCAACGACGCTCATCACGGTGGCGCCCACGGGCGCGGAGTCCGCGAAGGCGGACGTCCCGGCCCTGCCCGTCACCCTGGATGAACTGGTCCAGACGGCGAAGGAGTGCGAGGCGGCGGGAGCGGCCGTCGTCCACGTGCACATCCGCGACGACGACGCGCGGCCCACGCTCGACCCGTCCCGCCTGCGGGACACGGTGCAGGCGCTGCGGGAGGGCACGGGGCTCATCGTCCAGCTCTCCACGGGCGGCGCGGTCACCGACCCCTACGAGGACCGCCTCCGCGTCCTGGACGCCGAACCCGACATGTGCTCGCTCACCTGCGGGACGGTCAACTTCGGCGCGGACGTGTTCATGAACCCCTGGCCGTTCATGACCGAGCTGTACGAGCGCACCCAGGCGATGGAGGTCGTCCCGGAGTTCGAGCTGTTCGACCTCGGACAGGTCGCCGCCCTCCACCGCCTCCTGGACAGGCACGGCCCGCCCTACGGCGGGCACGTCCACTGCGACCTCGTCATGGGCGTTCCGGGCGGCATGCCGGGCGACACCCGCACCCTCGTCGCCGCCGTCGAGGCCCTCCCGGAGGGCGCGACCTGGTCGGCCACGGGGGTGGGCCGCACGACCCTGCCCGTCCTGCTCGCCGCCCTGTCCGCCGGGGGCCACCTCCGCGTCGGCATGGAGGACACGATCACCTACGCGAAGGGCCGCCCGGTCACGGCCAACGTCGAACTGGTGGAACGCGCCGCGTCGGCGGCCCACCTGGCGCAACGCCCGCCGATGCCGCCCGCCGAGGCCCGCGCGCTCCTGGCCGTGAAACGGCGCTAGCGGTGCTTGCGACGAGTGGGGGCGCGATGCGGGGCAATCCGGTGCTGGTCGAGGTGGAGCGGTCCGGGTTCGTGGAGTCACGGCACCGCGGCGCCGCGATCGGCCTGGCGGCGGACGGCTCGGCGGCCGTCCGCGCCGGGACGCCCGAGGAGCCGATCTTCCCCCGCTCGGCCAACAAGCCGATGCAGGCGGTCGCCATGCTCCGCTCCGGCCTCGACCTGGACGGCGAACTCCTCGCCCTGGCCGCGGGCAGCCATTCCGGCGAGGACTTCCACGTCGCGGGCGCCGAGAAGATCCTCGCCGGCGTGGGCCTCGGCGCCGCGGACCTGCGCTGCCCCGAACAGTGGCCCATCGACCTGGAGGTCGCGCGGACGGCCGGCGGCCCGTCCCGGCTCCGGATGAACTGCTCCGGCAAGCACGCCGCCATGCTCGCCACCTGCGCGGTGTCCGGCTGGCCCACGGCCTCCTACCTCGACCCGTCCCATCCGCTGCAACGCGCCGTCCGCGCGACCGTCGAGTCCCTCTCCGGCGAACGCCCCGTCGCGGTCGGCGTCGACGGCTGCGGCGCCCCGCTGTTCGCGATCTCCACGTCCGCCGTCGCCAGGGCGTTCCGCGCCCTCGTCCTGGCCGAGCCGGGCACCCCCGAGCGCCGCGTCGCCGACGCCATGCGCGCCCATCCCCGATGGACCTCGGGCACCCGCCGCGAGGAGCGCCGCCTGATGGACGCCGTCCCCGGCCTCCTCGTCAAATGCGGCGCCGAGGGCGTGGACGCCTTCGCCCACGCCGACGGCCGCGCCGGAGCCGTCAAGATCGACGACGGCGCCATGCGCGCCCGCACCCCCGTGACGACCGCCCTGCTCAGAGCCCTGAGGATCGACACCGCCCCGGACGTCGACGCCGCGGCCCTGGACGAACTCGCCACGGTCCCGCTCCACGGCGGCGACGCGGTGGTGGGCACGATCCGCCCGGCCCCCGACGTCTTCACGCCGTAGCCGCTCAGGCGCCGGGGGCGGCGATCGTCGTCTTCGCCTCGCCCCCCGTCAGCCGGGTCCGGTCAGATCGGCGGCGCGTTTGAGGAAGACGATGCCGTCGATCAGATCGAGCCGGGTCGGGTCGAGGGGGAAATAGGCGAAGTCGTGGGAGACGCGCGGGGAGGGCGACGGGAGGGTCTCCGCGAGGCGGCGGGCGTCGACGAGCGAGCGGTCCCAGGGGAGCGTGGACAGGGCGCCCTCGACGGTGCCGGGCGGCGGGGCGTCCTCGCCGGCCGTCCCGAAGGCCGAGGCCAGGAACGCGTAGCGGTCGCCCAGGTGCGTCGCGGTGATCGCGCCCGCGCTCCACCACTCCAGCTCCTGGTCACCGAAGGACATGCGGCTTCTGCCGCGTTGCAGGTGGAGGTTGTGGCTGAAGACCAGGGCCGGGCCCCGCTCGGCGACGGCACGGAGGTTGGCGGCCATCATCGCGTCGCGCAGCGCCGACAGCCGGGGCCACCGGACGGGGGACGTGTCCGCCATCCAGTAGTGGTAGCGGAGCAGGCCGGTGGCGGTGCGGCCGTACAGGGCCGCCCGCTCCCGGTCGTCCGCGCTCAGTTGGGGTGCCTGCGTTTCGAGCAGCGCGACCAGGTCGTCGGCGATCAGGCGCAGCCGCCGGGCCTCGGGGGACCGGCCGATCGACCGGGACGGGTCCATGGCCGTGGCCTCGTTCGACCACCGCTCGTCCGGGCCGAGCAGCGCGTCGAGGGTTTCGCGGGTGCAGGGGAGGGGGCCGTCGAGGAGGTCGTGGAGGGCGGTGATCGCCTGGCGCGGGCTCGCCGCCCAGTACTCCAGGGGGCCGTCGAAGCCGAAGAACCGGAGCTTCTCGTCGTGCTCCCGGTTGTAGGCGCGCATCCAGCGCACGAGTTCGCGGTTGGCCGGTGACGCGCCGAAGCCGTGGCTGAAACCGCGCTCCATGACGTCGTCGAGCCCGCCCGCGCCCGTCGCGATGTGGTCGTCCACGACGAGGCCCCTGAGGCAGTCGCTCTCGATCGCGAACGCCCGGTAGCCCTCGTGCTCGACCAGGTGCCGGAAGAGTTCGTTGCGCACCTCGCCCAGCTCTCCCACGAAGTGCCTGGCCTCGCCCAGGCCGAGCAGCACGGGACGGGCGGGGAGCGAGCGGAGGAACGTCGAGATGCCGGTGCCGTCGAGCGGGCCGGCCGTGTCCTGGATACCCATGCCTTCGACGGTATCGTTGAACTTTCAGTGTAAACTTTGCTCTCAAAGGATGCGGGACGGTGCGGTGAAGCCTCAAACAGCGGTGCATCCATGAGGCCGGTGGACCTGGCCCGGGAGCACGGTCTTTCCACCCAGGCCGTGCGGAACTACGAGGACGCCGGGATCCTGCCCGCCGCCGGACGCAGCGTCCACGGCTACCGCACCTACCGGCCGCCGCACGCGCAGGCCCTGCGCGCGTTCCTCGCCCTCCTGCCGGGGCACGGGCACCGGACGGCCACGTCGATCATGCGGGCGGTCAACCGGGGCGCCGTCGAGGACGCGTTGCGCCTCATCGACCAGAGCCACGGCCAGCTCCTCGACGACCGCGCCACCCTCCAGGCCGTGGAGGCCGCGCTGCGCGATCTGGCGCCCGTGCCGCCGGAGGACGGCGGCACCTTCATCGGCCCGCTGGCCAGGCGGCTCGGCCTCCGCCCCGCCACGCTGCGCAAATGGGAGAACGCCGGGCTGGTCCGGCCGGGCCGCGACCCCCGGACGGGCTACCGGGTCTACAGCGCGGCCGACGTCCGCGACGTCCGGCTGGCCCACCAGCTGAGGCGGGGCGGCTACCTGCTGGAGCAGATCGCGCCGCTGATCGAGCAGGTCCGCTCCGCCGGGGGCGTCGCCCCGCTGGAGGCGGCCCTGCGCGACTGGCAGGCCCGGCTGTCCGCCCGGGGGCGCGCCATGCTCAGGGGCGCCGCCGAACTGGACGCCTACCTCGGCGTCCGCGAGCCTTGAGGCCGGAGTTCCGAGGAGGTCGGAGTGGAGGAGTTTCCCGCATTGGTGACGCGCGCGTTCGAGCTCGCGCGGGCGGCGGGGTTCGCGCTCACCAGGGAGGACGCGGGAGCCGGTGCGTCGTCCGCCTGCCTGCCCGGCGTCGGCCGCTTTCTGGCGGTGCTGGCGGCCGGGTGCGTCGGCGGGCGTATCGCCGAACTCGGGACGGGCACGGGCGTCGGGGCCGCGTGGATCGCGGACGCCATGCCCGCCGACTGCACGCTCGTCACCGTGGAGGTCGAGGAGCGCTTCGCCGCCGTGGCCCGCGAACTGCTGTCCGGCGACGCGCGCGTCGAGGTCCTCACCGGCGAGGCCGCCGACGTCGTGCCCGCGCGCGGGCCGTTCGACCTCGTGTTCAGCGACGCCGGTGCCCACGGCGTCGACCCGGTGGGCCTGCTGCGGATCGGCGGGCGCGTCGTCATGGACGACCTGACGCCGAGGGCGGCGCTTCCGCCCGGCTCGCCGCTGCTCGCCGACGACCCCAAGCGCCGGGCGTTCTTCGGCGACCGGCGGCTCGTCTCGACCGAGGTCGTCCTCCCCGACCTGCGGAACTCGCTGCTGGTCGGGACCAGGGCGCGCTAGTCAGGCCGGGGCGCCGGCGCTCCGGGGCGCGGGCAGGGCGGGGCCCAGGCTCGACTGGACGTAGGTCATCGCCTCGGCGTACCTCGGGTCCTGCGCCCGTGCCGCGATCTCGTCGGGGGTCGGTTCGGCGAGGCGCTGCTGGATCCACCAGAGGTTGCCGAGCGGGTCGCGCACCCGGCCGACCTTGTCGCCCCAGAACAGCTCGGTCGGCTCGGTCACCACGGTGGCTCCGGCGCCCACCGCCCGCCGGACGACCGCGTCCGCGTCGTCCACGAAAAGGCGCAGCAGGCCCGGGGTCTCGATGGCGAACGGCGAGTCGAACATCATCACGATCGAGTCGCCGATGCGCGCTTCGGCGTGGCCGATGACGCCGTCGCCCACGTCGAGGCGGCTGAGTTCCTCCGCGCCGAACGCCTCGGTGATGAAGTCGATGAGCCCGGCGGTGTCCTTGGTGACGATCCACGGGGTGACCGTGGTGTAGCCGTCGGGGACCGGGGTGGGGCGCGGTGTCGTCATGGCGGCACTCCTTCGCGTGTGAGGCGGTCGGTCGACCTCACGCTATCAGAACGGAATGCTCTATTCCATAACGCCCTAGGAGGGCTCGTCGTTGTACTTCGCCTCACCCGGCGGGTAGCTGTGCGAGTAGATTCCGGGCGTATAGACGTAGTAGCCGCCCTGTTCGCCGCCCCGGTGGTTGTCCTGGTCGTTGCGGCGGCTCGGGTTCACCTTCCTGGACGAGGCCTCGACGGTCAGGGCCAGCCAGCTCAGCAGGGCCACCGAGGCGAGCACCGGGATCAGCCACGCCCACGGCATCGCGCCGTGGGGAGCGGTGTTGGCCAGATCCGACGACCCGGCCAGGACGGTTGCGAGCATGCCGTCCACCTCCTCGTGGGTTACATGCCCGTTGCCAGGGACGATATGGGGGCAAACGCCGATCAATCGCGACGTCCCCCCGGCGGAGACCGTGCCGAGGGGACGTCGTGGCGACCGCTTGACCTCAGTTGAGCGCGGGCGAGGCGTCGGAGGTCTCGGGGGAGGGGGCGGCGCCGATCGTCCGGTTCCGTCCGGCGGCGGCGCCGGGGACGACCATGACCGTCGCGACCGCCAGGACGACCATCATTGGAACGGTCCATCCAGCGGTGGCGTCGTGCAGCGCGCCGACCGCGAGCGGGCCGAGCGCCGCGATAACATAGCCGGTGCCCTGCGCCATCCCGGACAGCTGCGCCGCGACCCGCGCGTCGTGGGCCCGCAGCCCGATGAACGAGAGCGCGGTGGCGAAGCCGAGGCCCTGCCCGAAGCCGAGGACGACCGTCCAGCCCCAGACCGAGCCGATCGGCGCCCAGGTGATGCCCGCGAACCCCACGAAGCTCAGCACGGCCGTCGCGATCACGAGCGGACGCTGGTCGCGGGACCGCCGTTCCAGGAGCGGGACCGACAGCGACCCGAGCGCCTGCACCGCCGCCGACAGCGCCAGCACGTAGCCGGCGGGGACCTCGCCCATGCCGCGGTCCTGGCAGATCGTCGGTAGCCAGCCGAGCACCACGTAGGCGAGCAGCGACTGGAGGCCCATGAAGAACGTGACCTGCCACGCCAGGCCCGACCGCCACACCCGGGACGCAGCGCCGCGCGCCACCGGGGCGGCGGGGGCCGACCGCGCCGCGCGCGCCGACCTCAGCGCCCGCGGCAGCCAGATCGCGCCCGCGACCGCGGTCGGGACCACCAGCAGCCCGAGCGGCAGCCGCCAGGACGCGTCGAAGGCGTTCTCGACGGGCACCGCGAGCCCGGACGCCAGGCACGCCCCGACCGTGATCGCCACCGTGTAGACCGAGGTCACGACCGTGATCGAGGCGGGGTGGTCGCGCTTGATGATCGCCGGCATCGCGATGTTGCCGACGCTGATCGCGATTCCGGCGACCAGCGACCCGGCGAACAGCGCGAACGTCGCGTCCACCAGCCGCAGCAGCAGGCCGACGAGGAGCAGCCCCATCGCGGTGACCAGGAGCGTCTCGCTGCGCGGCGGGCGCCGCAGGAACGGGGCGAGCAGGCCGTAGGAGCCGAAGAAGACCAGCGGCAGGGTCGTGAGCGCCCCGGCCGCCGTCCCGGAGAGGTGGAAGGCGTCGCGGATCTCGGTCAGCAGCGGCCCGACCGCCGCCAGCGCCGGACGCAGGTTGACGGCGACGATGACGATCAGCACGAGCTGCCCGACCACCACGCCGCGTCCCGCGGCCGCGTGCTCGGGGCCGGTCTCGGGTCGGCCCGCCATCATCGCCCTTCCTCGGTGCCGTCCGGCCGGCGGGGCCCGCCCGCCGCCGCGGACCCCTCCTCGCGGGGGACGAGGGTCTCCAGGACGGCCAGCGCCGGTTCCACCACCGCCGCGGCGGCCTCACCGGCGGCGACGGGGTCGCGGGCGATGATCGCGTCCAGGACGGCCCGGTGCCGCGCCGGGCCCGCCTCCGGCACCTCCTGGTCGAGGCGGAGCGCCCGCATCGACTCCTGGAGGCGGTCGATGAAGAACCGCATCGCCTCGATCAGGACGGGATTGCGCGTCGCCTCCGCCACGCCGAGGTGGAAGAGCGCGTCGGCGGCGCCGAACGCGTCGGCCTCGGTGGCCTCGTCGCGGGCGCGCAGGAGCTCTTCGAGCCGGACGAGGTCGGCGTCGGTGCGGCGCCGGGCGGCCAGCCGGGCGGCCTGGACGTCGTAGGCGAGCTGCATCTCGAAGACGTCCCGGAGGTTGGCCCGCGCGACGCGGCGCAGGAGGGGGCGCGGGTTCGCGCTGCTGCGCACGTAGGTGCCGTAGCCGCGCCGCACCTCCAGGACGCCGACGTGGGTCAGCGCCCGGATCGCCTCCCGGACCGCCGGCCGGCTCACCCCGAGCTGGGCCGCCAGGTCCACCTCGCCCGGGATGCGGCCGCCCACCGGCCAGGAGCCCTCGCTGACCTGGGCTTGGAGCTGGTCGAGGACGGCGTCGACGGTCGACCCGCCCGGAACTGGATGAAGAACCACAAGAGCCTCTCTCAGTAAGACGTCAGACATCTTACTTCCGCGAAGATCGCGGGAAAACGTGTCGGTGATCACGCGGACGGCGGACGGCGCCCGCCGGACCGAGGGGTGCGGGGGAGGTGAGTGCGCTCCGGTCCGGCGGGCGCCGTGTCGAGGGGGTCAGCGGCGGCGTAGCAGGGGGTGCCGGCGGCGTTTCCTGCGAGACGACGCGCGCCGCCGCTCCGGTTCCGCCTCACGCCGTGCCCGCTCGCGTTCGGCGGCGAGCGCGGCGGCGCGGCCCGCGGCGGCCTCGCGTTCGGGTTCGGTGGGGGCGGCGTCGCGGCGGGTCCGCTGGGCCGGGCTGCCCTCGATGATCCCGCCGGTCACCGCGCCCCGGTGCGGAAGTCCCGGGTCCTTGCCCCGGGGGCGTTTCCGCTCGCGTGCGGCGGTCAGCGTGAGCGTGAGCCAGACGGCCAGCGCGGCGAACACGATGATCGGCCCGAACACCCACAGGCGGGCGTCCCCCACCATGCCTGTGTCGGCGAGCATGCGGCGCCACCTCCTCGCCACCACGCTCTACCCGGCACACGGATCCCAACCCTCCGCGCCCCGCCGGGGCGGCGGCTCAGAAGCCGCGCGACTGCGAGATGGAGCCGGACGTCGTCAGCGTGAACGCGCGCATCGACTCGGCGAACTTCGACAGGTCCCACTCGGCGGGGCCCTCGTACCAGTACAGGTTGTCCGCGCCCTGCCGCCCCGCGTCCTTGACGGTCTCGGACCACTTCGCGACGACGTCGAACACGACCGCGTAGGGGAGGAAGCGCGAGTACAGCGCGATGCGCTGCCGGGACGCGTCGCCCTCGGGGAGGACGCCCCGCTCCAGGAAGGCGCGGAAGCCGATGGTGTGCGCGAGCACGGTGGCGCCGCGCGCGGTCTTGGCGGGCATGTACTGGCCGCCGTAGGCGAGCGCGGCCCCGGCGATGACCAGGGCGAGCCCGGCGAGGGCCCATTCGGTGGTGAGGGCGAGCGCGACGGTGCCGGCGACGCCGAGGACGGTCACGACGATCCCGGCGACCGTCCACCGGGACCGGACGGTGTCGGGCCGCCGCGCGAACCAGCCCTGCTTCACGACATCGTCGTACATCGCGGAGCGCACCTGGGCCAGCCGCGTCGCGAACGTACCGCCGAGCTGCGACAGCTTCACCGAGTCGCGCCCGCTGCCGTCGGGCGCGGTGAGGAGGGCGTCGAGCAGGATCCGCTCGTAGGGGAGCAGGTCGACGACGGGGCGGTCGAGGCGGCGCAGCGTCCAGTCCAGGCGTCCGGTGGCGGCGCGGTCCTCCTCCTCGATCAGCAGGTAGCCGCGGACGGCGAGGTCCACGATCGTGGCGGTGACGTCGATGACGTCGGCCTGCTCGTCGATCAGCGTGCCGATCTGGCCGGGGCGGACGCCGTCCGGCGGCTCGAACTCCGCCCCCGACACCGGCGGCTGGTCGCCCTCGGCGGCCTTCTTGCCGACGACGCGGGCGTCGCGGCCGCGCAGCAGGTACAGCGCCGCGAGGCCGCCGCCGAGCAGGACGAGCAGGCCGAGCAGCGCGCCGCCGGTGACGGCGTTGACCGAGAACGCGGTCGCGACGTTGTGCCGGCGCTCGTAGAGGGCGGTGCCGCCGGTGGTCCCGGCGGGGAAGCCCGCGACGACCGTGAGGGACTCCCCGGACAGCATCCGCTGCTGGCTGAAGATCCCTTCGGTCCGCGTGTGGTTCGTGTAGAACTGCGTGCAGCCGATCGTGCTCCCGGGCGGGCCCGCGAAGCAGTTGACGTTGTTGATCGTCGCGCCGCCGGTGACGGTCGCGCGCGCCTCGTCCACGGGGACGCTCCAGCCGCCGACGGCGGGCCAGCGCAGCTCCTCGACCGAGTCCATGCGGGCGATCGCGCCGCGCAGCCCGTACTCCAGGACGACGGTCCGCTCGCCGGTGAGGGACGTCCCGCCGCCGACCTTGACGATGGTCCGGGTGCCGCTCTCGGACGTGTGGACCTTCGTCGGCCCGCCGTTGGGGCTGGAGGCGCGCAGGCCCTCGATCCTGTAGACGCGGTCCTCGGTGACGCTGTCGTGGTCGCGGGTGACGAACGTCCGCTTGAAGCCCTTGCTGCCCGCGAAGCGGTAGACGATCGTCTCCTTCACGCGGGTCAGGCCGCCCTTGCCCGCGGTGAGGACCACCTCGTCCTTGAGGACCCGCTCCGACGCGGCGGTCCCCGCGGCCGCGGGGGCGCTCGCGGTCAGCGGGACGAGGACGGCGGCCGTCAAGATCAGGACCGCCGGTCGCAGACGACACAACGCCGCATGAGCAGACATGGGCGCAAATAGTATCGGGAACGCGTGCGATGATTCTTCGCTATGGCAGGTCACCGCCCCCCGCCCCCGCCGGCGCCACCGTACGGTCCGCCTGCCTACCGCCCGCCGCAGTACCGGTACGTGCCCGCGCGCAGGCCGCCGCGCCGCAGCGCCGGCGGGACGGTCGCGGGCGTCGTGGGCGGGCTGACCTCGCTGGTCGTCCTGGCGATCCTCGCCTTCTCGGTCCTCGGCGGCGACGGAGGTATCGGGGGCATCGGCGGCATCGGCGCGCGGCCGGGTTCGGCCTCCGGCGGCGGCGCGCCGCGCTCGGCGGCCACCGCGAACAAGCTCTACACGACGGGCGCGCTGACCCCCGTCCGGTGCGCGCTGCCGCGCATCACCCCGGCCGCCGGGTCGATGCGCCGGTTCATGGACGTGCTGAGCGACTGCCTCGACACGTCCTGGACGCGCCAGTTCGCCAAGATCGACGCCCGGTTCGACCCGCCGAAGCGGGTGTTCTGGGAGCAGTCCGGCCGCAGCCCGTGCGGGACGTACCCGAGCCCCGGCGCGTCCGCGTTCTACTGCCCCGCCAACAACACGATGTACGTGGGGTTGCGGCACATCGTGGAGACCTCAGGCGGCGAGCCGCTGTCGCACTTCGCGGTGTTCGCCCGGGTGATCGCGCACGAGTACGGGCACCACGTCCAGGACCGCGCCGGAATCCTCCTCTACGGGCACGAGGAGATGGAGAAGGCCGACATCATGGCCCGCAACGAGGCCAGCCGCCGCATCGAGCTCCAGGCGCAGTGCTTCGCGGGCGCCTTCCTCGGCGCCGAGCGCGCGACGCTCCCGATGACGCGCGAGCAGTACGTCGCGATGGTCATGGACGTGCGCGGCCGCGGCGACGAGCGGCTGCCGCCCGAGGAACGCGACCACGGCTCGGGCCGCAACTACGCCGGCTGGGTGGTCACCGGCTTCCAGGGCCGCCGCCTGGCCGTCTGCAACACCTGGACGGCCCGCCCCGAAAAGGTGAGCTGACGGGCGGGACCGACCACCTGGTCCGTCGTGGCGCACCGGCCGGAGCCCGAGGCGCCGTTCCGCGTCGCCGGGGCCGGGTCCTCAGCGCCTGGTCTCGTACCTGGCCAGGAGTACGCCGTCGGGGAACGTCCGGGTCTCCGCCAGGCTCAGGTTCACCCAGTTGTCCAGGGCCGTGAAGAACGGCGTGCCGCCGCCCAGCAGGACCGGATGGGTGACGACCAGGTACTCCTCGATCAGCCCGGCCCGCATGGCCGCCGCGGCGAGCGTGGCGCCCGCGATGTCCATGGGGCCGCCGTCCTCGGCCTTGAGCCGGGTGATCTCGGTGACCGCGTCGCCGGTGACCAGGCGGGTGTTCCAGTCGACCGCGCGGGTCGTCGAGGAGAACACCACCTTCGGCATGTCCCGCCAGCGGCGGGCGAACTCGATCTCCGCCGGTGCGGCGCCGGGCTCCCGGTCGGCGGTCGGCCAGTACGAGCTCATCGTCTCCCACAGCCTGCGCCCGTACAGCGCCAGTTCCGTCGCGGCCACCCGGTCGGACCACCACTGGAACAGCTCGTCGCTCGGTGCGCTCCAGCCGAGGTCGTCGCCGGGCGCGGCGATGTAGCCGTCCAAGCTCATGTTCATGCCGAAGGTCAGTTTCCGCATCGCGTGCGCCTCCTGTGATTCGGTACTCGGCGTACAGACCAGCACGGCGCGCGAAAATCATCGGGTCAGGAATCGATGGTCCTCCAGAAGGCGCACCGGTGTTCCGCGTCGCGGTCGGTCTGGCCGATCGTGGTGGTCGCGAGTGATTGCACCCCGTCGTCGCCCTGGAAGGGCATCCACCGGGGTCGTCCGCTGCTGTTGGGGTTTCCGGCGGCGGCGAACCGGGACCAGTAGCTGATCATGGTCGTGGCGAGCCGTTGCTGGGCGGGCGTCTGCGGGCCGGGGAGCTGCTCGTCGTCGAACAAATACTGGAGTTCGGCACCGTGGAACGCGCCGGTGGGGAAGTTCGGCTTGCGCAGGGTCTTGAACCACGGCGCCGTGTCGTCCGCGAACTCGTAGGCGTAGACCGCGGTGTGCGCGGCGAGTGCGCGGTCCCGGTCCTGGGCGGGGCATCCCCAGGCCCAGTCGGTCACGACCGTGGACAGTGCCTCGCCCGCGGAGTGGAACCCGGCGACCGGATACCGGGCCATGACCCGCCGCAGGTCGGCCGGGCGGAACAAGGCGGCGAGCTGCTCGCGATAGCTCTCCGGGGTGGTCTCCTTTTCGGTGGCGGCCTCGATCGCCGCGGTGAACAGGTGGTGCTCGTCCCGCGTGGTCCCCTGCATGACAGGGACGCGGTTGAAGCGGCCGGTCGCGAAGGCGCGCTCCGGGCTGAGCGGCAGGAAACCGCCACCGACGGTGGGACCCGACCCGACGCCGATGTCGGACCACCTGGTCAGTTCGCCGGGGTCCACGTCGCGCAGGCAGGTCGCCGCGGTCGCCGGGTCGGCGCAGCCGAGCTCGGCCGCCACCTTGAGACCGTGCTTCCGACGGTCGGCGCGGGGCAGCGGGAACCAGGTCGCAGGCCCCGGCGACCACTTCGCACCGGTGCACTGCGCGCTCTGCACGATCGCCCGATGGAACAGCCCCGCCGATGACGGCGCGGCGAGCTGGGCGCAGACGCTGGTCCCGCCCGCGGACTCGCCGAAGATCGTGACGTTGCCGGGGTCGCCGCCGAACGCCGCGGCGTTGCGCCGCACCCAGCGCAGTGCGGCCTGCTGGTCTTCGAGACCGAAGTTCCCGGACAGGTTCCGGGCCTTGCCGTGGTCGAGTGCCGGGTGGGTCAGGAACCCGAAGATTCCGAGCCGGTAGTTCGGGCTGACCACGACCACGTCGCCTTCGGCGGCCAGCCGCTTCGCGCCGTACAGGCTGGCGGCGCCGCTGATGAACCCGTTGCCGTGGATCCACACCATCACCGGCAGTCTGCGTTTCCCGGTGTGGCGCGGCGTGGTGACGTTGAGGAACAGGCAGTCCTCGTCCGTGCTGGCCTCATCGACCAGCCCCTTGGCCTGGGCGCAGCGGTTGCCGGGCTCGGTGGCGTCCCGCACTCCCCGCCACGGCTCGGCCGGCTGCGGCGAGGCCCAGCGCAGGTCGCCCTCCGGTGGCGCGGCGTACGGAATCCCCTGGAACACCCTGGCGGTCGAATCGACCCTGCCGCGGACGGCGCCGGCGTCGGTCCGGACCACGGCGTCGCCGCGGTCCGGTGGCAGCGCGTCGGCCGCCCCTCCGCCGGCGACCGAGCCGGAGAGCAACGCCGCGGTCAGCAGCACCACCACACCGCCGAGCCGCCGGGTGCGCCGGCCCGGCGCGGGGTGTCGATACGGCGGTTCCATGTCGCGCTCCCTCTGCGATCATTATTCGTGTGTGGGTCACACAAACTTAAGTGTGGGGCATACACGAAGTCAAGGTAGAGTCGGCGTGACAGGGATCCCCGGTCGAGCGGAGGAGGCCGCCGGATGCCGATCGCGGAGGACCCCGGGCTGCCGCCGGGGCTGGCCTTGGCGTGGGGCCTCCCCGTCAAGACGACCAAGCTCGGGCGCAAGCCGTCGCAGAGCGTCGAGCAGATCGTCGCCGCGGCCCTCGAACTGGCCGACGCGGACGGATTCGAGGCCCTGTCGATGCCCAGGATCGCCCGGCGGCTCGGGCTGACCGCCAACGCGATCTACCGGTATGTGAGGTCCCGGGACGAGCTGCTGGTCCTGGTCGCCGAGGCCGCCTGGGGCGCGGCGCCGGACCTGGCGTCCGGGACGGGGGACTGGCGCGACGCGGCGAGCGGGTGGACGCGGGCGATGATCGACCGGTGCGAGGTCCACCCCTGGCTGTGCGATCTCCCCGTCCGCGGGGCCCCGGTGACGCCGAACCTGCTGGACTGGACGGAGGCGATCCTGAAGGTGCTGACCGGCGCCGGGCTGACCCCCGCCGAGGCTCTGGGGTGCGCGTTCGTGCTGGACGGCTATGCGCGGCAGATCGGCGGCATGCGCCGCGACCTGCGGTACAGCACCGCGGCTCCGACGCGGTCGGACACCGTGGCCGCGTTCCTCCTGCCCCGGCTGCGCGAACGCGGCCACTCGGTCCTGGCGTCCATGATGGAGGGCGACGACTACACCGACGACGTCGTCGACGACGACGTGGCCTTCGGGCTCGACCGGATCCTGGACGGGATCGGCGTGCTGGTCGCGGCGAAACGTGCCGCGGAGCCGCCTTCGCGGAGTCGATCACGCGAAAAGCCGTTGTGAGGGGTATCACCGGTGAGTGCTAGCTAGAGCGCTTGCAATTGCAAGCATGCTGGCGCATGGTGGAGCCATGGCAGGTTCCAAGGTCGGCTCCCTCGGGGAGTACATCCGCGAGCAGCGCACCCGGGCGAAGATCTCGCTGCGGCAGCTCGCGGATTCCTCCGGCATCTCCAACCCGTATCTGAGCCAGGTCGAGCGCGGGCTGCGCAAGCCGAGCGCCGAGATACTGCAACAGATCGCCAAGGGGCTGCGGATCTCCGCCGAGGCGCTGTACGTGCAGGCCGGAATCCTTGAGGACCGCGAGGCCGACACCGATGTGATGGCCGCCGTGCGGGCCGATGCCCTTCTGAGCGAGCGTCAGAAGCAGGTGCTCCTCGACATCTACGCCTCGTTCCTCAAGGAGAACGAGGCCGCGCTCAAGGAGGACGAGGCCGCGCTCGGCGACGAGCACACGACCCGCGCGCCATGACGAGCCGCCCCGCGCGGCACCCGAAGCAGACAGACGAGCGGAAAGGACGGGGTCAGATGACGCTGGCCAGCAGCCTCCGAGAGAACAAGGCGGTCCACACCGTGGCCGGCGCCGGCGATCTCGCGGTGGAGAAGCTTCGCGAGGTCCCGGAGCAGATGACGCGGGCGCGCGAGAACCTCGACCGCTACCAGGACCGCGCGCGCGAGGCCGCGACGCGCTACCAGGGCGACGTCCGCGGGACGGTCGGCCGGTACCGCGAGCAGGTCCGCGAGGCCGTGGGCCGCTACCGCGTCGAGGTCACCAAGGTGCAGGACCGGGTCGACACCAAGGAACTGCCCGGCGCGGCCATCGCCTACGTGACGCACGTCGGCACCCGGACGGTCGAGTTCATCGACGGGCTCGCCGAGCGCGGCAGGAAGGTCGTGCACGGCGAGGCCGCCGAGATCACCGATGGCGGGTCGTCGCGCGGCGCCTGATCATGGCGGGCGGCCCGGCCGGGAACACCCGGCCGGGCCCCGTCGTCTTTCCAGGTGGCCGCGGCATTCCACGCGCCTCGCGGCGCCTCCCCGTCCGAGGGTGGACAAGGCCCGTAGGGTTGGGACGGTGATCCCATGGGTGCGACGTGGAGTCGCCGTCCGAGACAGGCAGGAGCGCTGATCCCCGGTGGCGGACTTCAATGTGCTGGACTACTTCTTCTGGCTTCTCCTGATCATCGCGTTCGTGATGGAGGGGTGGGCGCTGCTGGACGCGCTGACCGTGCCGGAGGGCGCGTACGCGGCGGCCGGCAAGCTCAGCAAGAAGCTGTGGCTGATCATCTTGATCGTCGCCGCGGTGCTCGGCATCGCGCACGCGGTCGCGCCGCTCGCGCTCGGCATCAGGCCGGTGGGGCTGCTGCTCGGCATCCTGCCGGTGGCGGCGTTCATCGCGGCGGCGGTGTACCTGGCGGACGTCCGTCCGGCGGTCGCCCCGTACAAGAAGAAGAACGGCGGGCGCGGCGGCAACATGGGCCCCTACGGCCCCTGGTGACCGCGAGGCGCACCACCCGGCTCGAACCGGACGACCAGGACCCGCGCGAACGGGAGGCCGCCGTCCCGGCGCCCGCGCGTCGGGATCTCCGAACGGCCGCGAGCCCGGCGCGCGGCTTCACAGCGGGCGCAGGTCCTCGATCGTGACGCCGTGCCGCTCGGCCAGCCGCCGGGCGATCAGCGAGCGGTGGCACGCCTCGGGGTCGCGCTCGACGCAGAACAGCGCGGCCCTCCCGCCGTCCGGCCGCGCCGACAGGACCGGCCCGAGGTCGGCGGCGTCGAGGATCTCGGCGGTGTAGCGGCGGATGTAGTCGGCCGCCAGCGCGCGGCGCGAGCGCCTGCCGACCCCGTGGCGGTCGTCCTCGGCGTACTGGAGCCGGCGCAGCTCGGTGGTCGGGGCGAGTTCGGGGTGGTGCTCGTAGGCGATCCGGGCCTGGGCGAGGGCGGCCTGGAGCCGGCGCGAGTTCGCCCAGGCGTACTCGGGGCCGCGGACGCCGCGGCGCTGGCGGACGTCGAGCAGCAGGCGGACGTCCGCCTCCCGCAGCCGCCGCAGGAAGGACTCGCCGTCGAAGCCGTAGACGCCGATCGTCACCATCGTGCGCATCGCCTCACCCCCGGTTCGGTGGCCGGTGTCTTTGCTGGTCATGCGACCAGCCTCGCAACGAAACACGACATCCTGTGTCGTGTATCCCGATCGGGTTCACGGGCGGACGAGGGTCTCCACCGAGGCTAGGCCGTTCTCCACGACGCGGGTCGCCCGGTCGAGCGCCGTCCGCATGGAGGCCGGGCCGTGGCCGTGGCGCCGGCAGTGGACGATGACCGCCCGCATCCCGCCGACCGCGACGCCCGCCGAGGCGACCGCGTCGATCTCGTCCATGCCGGGGCACAGCTCGCGCAGCAGGTTCTCGACGGCCTCCTGGGCGGCGGTCAGGCGTCGCAGCGCGCGCGCCTGCAACCCGGGGTGCTCCAGGACGAGCCCTGTCCGGACCGATCCGTATTCGCCGTGCTCGCCGACGATCGCCTCCAGGACGTCCACGACGCCGCGCCGGATCGTCTCCAGGGGCGATTCGCCCGGCGTCCCGCGCAGGCGCTCGGCGACCTCCGCGAGCCGGTCGTCGACCTCGGCGAATACCACGTCCTCCTTGCTCGGGAAGTAGCCGAAGAACGTGCGCGGGGACACCTCGGCCGCGGCGGCGATGTCGGCGATCGTGGTCTCCTCGTAGCCGCGCTCGGCGAACAGGCGGAGCGCGGCGGCGGCGATGGCGCGGCGGGTGCGCTGCTTCTTCAGCTCCCTGAGCCCCTGCTCGGGGCCGGTTCCGGGCTCGCGTCGCGGGGCCGGCCGCTCGTCCATGCGGCGAAGATTACCATGAGTGCAAAGTTGCAATCACTGCATACTTGCTACAGTCAGATGATCGATATATAAAGATCGCATGAGCAAGATGATGCAGGAACCGACGTTCCTGATCCTGACCGCGCTCGCGGACGCCGCCCAGCACGGCTACGGGATCATCGCCGACGTCGAGCGGATCTCCGCGGGCCGCACCAGGCTCCGCGCCGGCACCCTCTACGCCGCCCTCGACCGGCTCCGGTCCGAAGGGCTGGTCGCCCCCGACCGGGAAGAGGTCGTGGACGGCCGGCTGCGCCGCTACTACCGGCTCACCGACGAGGGCGCCGCCGCGCTCGCCGCCGAGGTCGAGGCCCTGCGCCGCCGCACGGAGGTCGCCGCCCGCCGCCTCGCCGCCCTCCCGCGCCTGCGCGGCGGCGGCGCCCCCGCGTTCGACGGGGGGCCGCGTTGAGCGCCCTGGAGAGCCGCTACCGGCGCCTGCTCGCCTGCTATCCGGCCGATCACCGCGCGGAGCACGGGGAGGAGATGCTGGACGTCCTGCTGTCCGCCGCGAGGCCCGGTCAGCGGCGTCCCTCCGCCGCCGACGCCGCCGACCTGCTCTACGGCGCCCTCCGGATCCGCCTGCGCCATCTGGCCGCGGGCGAGGGCGGGTCGCCGTGGCCGGGGGCGTTCTCCATCACCGGGTTCCTGGCGGTGTGCCTGCTGCTGGCCGACGGGCTCCGGTTCGCGGTCAACGTGCCCTACTGGGTCACCGTCCTTCCGGAGCCGCCGGACACGGGCGGCTCCCTGCCCCGGACGGTCGCCCTCCACTTCGGCACGGCTCCCTACTGGCTCGCCTGGGTCGTCATCGCACTGCTCCTCTGGCGTGGACGACGGCGCGCGGCCACGATCGGCGCCTGCGCGGTCACCGCCGCGCAGATCGCGTTCGCCCTGTACGGGACGTCCGCCTACGACCGTCCGTGGGCGTGGCTCGGGACGTCGCTGGCGGGCCCCCCGCTGGCGCTCGCCGTGCTGGCCACCGCCTCGCTCCTCCTCTCCCCGGGGCCCGCGCATGGAGCGCGCCTCCTGGGACGCCGCCACGTCCTCGGCGCGGGCGCCGTCGCCGCCGCCCTCGTCGCGTTCTCCACGACCCCGCTGTTCAGCCTCCTGCTCCGAGGCGACCTCGACTTCGAGGAGATGGTCTCCATGGACGTCGACCGCCTGATCACCTACTCGTGGACCTGGGACCTGCTCCAGAACTCCGTCGTGCGGCTCGCCGCCGTCCTGGTCACGGCGGGGCTGGCGCGCACCGCCCAGGGGCGCCGAGCCTGGGCGCTCCTCGCGGTCGCCGTGGCGCCGCTGCTCGTCCGCGTGGACCTCGTTCCGGATGGGCTGTTCGGCGAGTCCGAGGCGGTCTTCCGGCTGGTGGCGGAGGGGGCGCTCGGCTTCGCCCTGGCGATGCTGTGCGTCCGGGGCGTGGAGCTTCCCTCCAGGGCGCGAGCACGGCGACACGGGAGGCCCCCGGCCTGATCGCGGCTTGACAGGTGGGGCGCGTGGTGCACAAGATATATGTATATGCAGATAGTGTAAGTGCACACAAATGAGGTCTGATGCGTATTTTCCTGACCGGCGCGACCGGCTACATCGGGGGCTCCATCGGCGTCCGGCTCGTCGCCGAGGGGCACACGGTCACCGGGCTGGCCCGCTCGGCGGCAGGGGCGGACGCGCTCCGCCGGATCGGGATCGAACCGGTCGCGGGGACGCTCGACGACGGCGACGTGCTCGCGCGCGCCGCGTCCGAGGCCGACGCGGTGGTCAACGCGGCCGACAGCGACCACGCCGGGGCGGTCGAGGCGTTCGTCGAGGCGCTCCAGGGCTCCGGCAAGCCGCTGCTGCACACCAGCGGGTCCAGCATCGTCGGGGACGACGCGCGGGGCGAGGCGTCCGACCGGGTCTGGACCGAGGAGGAGGTGCTGGCCCCCGGCTGGCGGCCGTCGCCGGACAAGGCCGCCCGGGTGGCCATCGACCGCCGGGTGCTGGGCGCCGCCGACCACGGCGTGCGGTCGGTGGTGCTGTGCAACACGCTGATCTACGGGCACGGACGCGGGGTCGCGCGGGACAGCGTCCAGATCCCGCTGCTCGTGCGGCAGGCCGAGAGCACCGGTGTCGCCCGGCACATCGGTCCCGGGGCCAACATCTGGTCGACCGTCCATGTCGATGACGTCGTGGAGCTCTATGTGCGGGCGCTGGAGGGAGCCCCCGCCGGTTCGTTCTACTTCGTCGAGAGCGGCGAGGCGTCCTTCAAGGCGATCACGGACGCCATCGCGGGCGCTCTCGGCCAGGAGCCCGCCCGGCCCTGGGACATCGACTCCGCTATCGCCGCCTGGGGCTACGAACCGGCCGTCTACGCGCTCGGCTCCAACAGCCGCGTCCGCGACGCCGCCGCCCGCGCCGATCTGGACTGGCGGCCCGAGCACGCGTCCGTCACCGACTGGATCCGGCGCGAGCTCGTCCGCGGCGCCTGAAAGGCCCACGCGCCGGGCCCGTCCCCCCGGCTCTCCCGCGGGGTGGAGACGGAGACGGGCCCGGCGGCCCAACCGCCGGCGTATTGAACGCCCGGTATTCGCCGGGCGGGGCCGCTCGGATCAGGGTTCGCGCGGGCTTGGCCGGATGCGGCCTAGTACATGAGCGGTTCCGCGCCGTCCAGGGCGACCGGCTTCAGGGCCGGGCCGTCCTCGTGGTGGCGCAGGTGGCAGGTCAGGCACGGCGGCGCGCCCCGGTGCCCGACCGCGCGCCGCCGCAGCCAGCCGAGCAGCTGGGCGAGCTGGTCCCGATCGTCGGGGTGAAGGACCTGGCGCGAGGTCAGCGCCCAGTTCGCGTCCCGCGGCCCCTCGCGGCGGACGAGTCCGGAGAACAGCGCCCCGCCGATCCGGGGGTCGGCCGCGCCGCGTCCCGCCAGCAGGGGGAGGTGCTCCACCGTCCAGAGCGCCTCGGGGAGGGGCTCGCCCTCGTCGTCGGCCGTGACGACGGGAAGGCCGTCGGTGACGATGGCGAACCGGTCCGGCTCCGGGCCGAGTCCGAGGTGCCAGCGCAGTTCGGCCAGCTCCGCTTCGGGGAGGTCCGCGGGAAGCTCCGCGACGAGCAGCATTTCGTACAGGTCCGCCATGCCGGGCCATGGTAGGCGGGGGAGCGGTGTGCCGGGGCTTGGCTGCCGACCGTGGTCCCGGCACACCGCCGGCTCAGGGGGAGCGGGGCTGCCGCTGGAACAGCACGTACAGCCACGTCATGGACGGGACGAGGATCAGCGCGCCCACGCCCAGCGCGATGAAGACGGCGCGCAGGACGGCGTCCTGCGCGGCGGCGCCGTCCAGGTCCAGGCCGGACATCTCGGCCGCGCCCCACAGCACGGTCACGACGGCCAGCCCGCCCGTCACGCGGACGGACAGGTACGCGCGGCGCAGCAGCAGGACGAGTGACACCGTCCCCGCGAGGGCCGACAGCCAGATCATCGGGGACCGCACGCCCAGCGCGGCGGCGCCGGGCAGGGCGAACAGGCCGACGGCGGCGCCGGAGAGCAGGGCGTAGCCGCGGAAGCGCAGCGAGGCGTCGTTGTCGCCGAGGCGCCGGGCGTCCCAGATCAGGTAGACGGCGGCGAGGTAGGCGCACAGGGCGGTGGTGAGGACGCCGCCGTACAGCCCGGTGGGGCTCAGCCAGGACGAGCCGCCCGTGGCGACGACCGCCGCGACCGAGCCCAGGCAGTACGGGGTCAGGACGGAGGAGACGCCGAACAGCCACGGGTACCAGCGCTGGTCGGGGTCGGCCTTGCTGAACACGAACGTGCTGCCCCGGGCGACGATGCCGAGCGCGGCGAGCGACAGCGGCACCCAGTGCGCGGACATGACGTCCGCGAAGACGGGCGGGAACGCGGTCCAGGTCATGACCATCACGAAGATCAGCCAGACGTGGTTGGCCTCCCAGAGCGGGCCCATGGCGTGCTCGATGACGTCCTTGTCGGCGCGGCGGCGGGACACCAGGTGCCAGAGCCCGGCGCCGAAGTCCGCGCCGCCGAACAGCAGGTAGGCGGAGAGCCCGGCGAGGATGAGGGCGATCGCGGCGTCGGTCACGGTGCGGGCTCCAGTTCCGGTTCGTCGGACGGGGCGGCGACGGGGGGCGTGTGGCGCATGCGGCGCAGGACGCTGATCGTCGCGGCGGTGAGGACGGCGTAGACCACGAGGACGATGTAGAGCCCGTAGCGCAGGCCCGGGTTGGGGTTGATCGCCTCCTCGGTGCGCATCACGCCGTAGACGATCCAGGGCTGCCGCCCGACCTCCGTGGTCGTCCATCCGGCCTCCATGGCGACGGCGGCCAGCACGCCCGCCGTCGCGGCGACGCGCAGGAACCAGGGGCGCCAGGGCAGGCCGGGCGAGTGGTGGCGGCGCCACCAGGCGAAACCCCACCAGGTCGCGAGGGCCAGCAGCAGGACGCCGATCGTGATCATGATCTCGAAGGAGGTCTGGACGACCTCGGCGGGCGGGCGGTCGTCCACCGGGATCGAGTCCATGCCGCGCATGGTCGCGTGCGCGTCGAACCTCAACATCAGCGAGAGGGCGTTCGGGACCTCGAAGACCGCGAACCGGAACGGCTGCCCGGCCTGGGTGTGCTCGACGCCCTCCATGGCGGCGAACTTGGCGGGCTGGTTGTCGGCGACGAACCGGACCGCCCAGTCGCCCACGATCACCTGGAGCGGGGCGCAGACCGCGCCGAGCGAGAACGGGATGGCGAACCCGATCCGGTTGTAGCGGTCGTCGCGTCCGGCCTTGCGGTCGCGCAGGAGGCCGACCGCGTAGACCGAGGCGACGATGAACCCGCAGACCATGAGCGAGGCCAGGATCAGGTGCACGGCCTGGACGGGCGTCGCCGGGTTGAACATCGCGGCGAGCGGGTCCACGTCGGTGACCTCGCCGTCGACGAGCTTGAACCCGCGCGGCTGGTTCATCCAGGAGTTCACGGTGAGGACGAACGCCGCCGACAGCAGCCCGGCGATCACGACGGGGACGCCGGTGAGGAAGTGGGCGCGCGGGGACAGCCGGTCCCAGCCGTAGAGGTAGACGCCCATGAAGATCGCCTCGATGAAGAAGGCGATGCCCTCCAGCGCGAACGAGGTGCCGAAGACCTGCCCGTACTTGTCCATGAAGCCGGGCCAGAGGGTGCCCATCTCGAACGACAGGACCGTCCCTGACACCGCGCCGACCGCGAACAGCACGCCCGCCGCCTTCATCCAGCGGCGCGCGAGTTCGGCGTAGACGGCGTCGCCCGTGCGCAGTGAGCGCCACTCGGCGAGCAGGGTGATCGCGGGGAGTCCGATCCCGATGGAGGCCAGCACGATGTGGAAGCCCAGTGTGAAGGCCATCTGCTGGCGGGCGGCCATGTAGTCGGCCGGGGACGCGGCACCCGCGTGGGGGGCGACCGCGTCGGTGAGGAGCGCGACGGTGCTCATACGACCAAACGTAGTACTACGAGCTGTAGTACTAAAGCTTGTAGTACTACCTGCCGTGGTGACATGCCTCTCAATCGGTTACCCTGGCTTGCGTGAAGGGTCTCGGAGAGCTTGAACGCACGGTCATGGAGGTTCTGTGGGCGCGGGAGGACGCCGGTGTCCAGGCGGCCACGGCCCGCGATGTGAGCCGTGCGCTCGCCGGTGACCGGGACCTCGCGCACACCACGGTCATGACCGTGCTCGACCGGCTCGCCAAGAAGGGCTTCCTGGAACGGGAGCGCGACGGCCGGGCCTGGCGCTATCAACCCGTCGCCAGCCGCGAGGGGTATGTGACCGAGCTGATGCTCGGCGCGCTGAACGAGACCGGCGACCGCGACGCGGCGCTGGCCCACTTCGTCCGCTCGGTGTCGAGCGACGAGATCGACGTCATCCGCGAGGCCCTCGCCGGGCTCACAGGCAAGGAACATCCGGTATGACCGGCACCGCCCTGCTCGCACTGATCTCGCTCGGGACCGTCGGCGGGGCGCACCTGCTGTCCGGGGCCCGCTGGACGTGGCGGACGCCGCGCACCGGGATCGCCCTCTGGCAGGCCCTCGGGCTGTGCTGGGGGGTCGCCACGATCGGCGCGCTCCTCGGAGTCGCGCTGCTGCCCTACGGCCGGGGGGTCGCGGGCGGCGTGCCCGGACTGCTCGACGACCAGGCCGCCCGGCTGGACGCGCCGCACATGGCCGCCCTGCTCGCGGCCGTCAGCCTCACCGGCGTGCTGCTGGCGATGCTGATGTACGCGGTGGTGCGGGTCGTGCGCGCGCGGCGGCGGCACCGGGCGCTGCTGGCGCTGGTCTCGCGGTCGGACTCCACCGTCCCGGGGACGCTCGTCCTGGACCACCCCGGCGCCGCCGCGTACTGCGTGCCGGGGGTGCGGTCGTCCAAGGTCGTGGTGAGCGCCGGGACGATGGAGCTCCTCGACGAGGCGGAGCTGGCCGCCGTGCTCGCGCACGAGCGCGCGCACGCGCGGGAGCGGCACGATCTGGTGCTGCTGCCCTTCGCCTCGCTGCGCCAGGTGTTCCCGCAGTTCCGGCTGGTCGGGCGATGTCTGGACGCCGTGGAGCTGCTGATCGAGATGGCCGCCGACGACCGGGCCCGGTCGGGGCGGCCGCCGCGCGAGTTGGCCACCGCGCTGCTGCGGTTCGCGGCGGCGCGCCCGGCGGCGGCGCCGTCGGGGACACTGGGCGTCGCGTCCGCCGACGACATCCCGGTGATGGCCCGGGTCAGGCGGCTGCTGGAGCCGCAGCCGCTGCCGAGGCGGACCCGCTTCGCCGCCACCGTCGCCGTGCCCGTCGTCGCGGGCCTCCCGCTGCTGCTGATCATCCTGCCGCACTGAGGCCCGCCCATCCGGGATCAGCAGCCGGGTTCAGTCGGCGATGGCCGTGCCGTAGAGGCGGTTCACGTGCAGGCGGATGACGAGACGCCGGTCCTTGACCATCTGCTCCAGGAAGAGGCGTTCGTCGTTCGGGTCGTCGAAGCCCGGTGTCATGGCCAGGAGTTCCCGTCCGGCCGCGTCGCCGGGCTCCGCTGATACCTCCGACAGCTCGGCCGTGCCCTCGGCGACCGCGAACGCCAGGTGGTCCGGAGTGGAGGCGTGCAGCGCGGCCCGGGGGTCCTTGCGGAGCTGCCGCACCTTGACGCGGTCGGCCGTCGTCGAGATCCGGACGACGCGCTCGGCAGGGTCCCACGTGTAGACGACGGTCGACAGGTGCGGGTGGCCGTTCGCGCGGTTCGTGGCGAGCACGGCGAACGTCTGCTCGCCGAGCACGCGGGCGAGGTCGTCCGCGCTGACGGGCTTCGGGCCTGGTCCCTGTCCGGGGCCGTATTCGGTCATGATCCTTCTCTTTCAGATGGTGACGGACGTCGGGGTCTCGCTCTCCCGCGGCGCCGGCGCCGGCCGCCGCCGCAGGGCGAACAGGGTGAGGGCGAGCGCGACCACGAGGAGGCCGGCGGAGACGGCGAAGGCCAGGTGGTAGCCGGAGGTGAGGGCGGCGGGCTCGGGACGCCCGTCCGCGCGCAGGCGCTCGGTGCGGGCGGCGGCGAGCGTCGTCAGGACCGCGACGCCGAACGCCATCCCGACCTGCTGGACGGTGGTGAGCATCCCCGAGGCGAGTCCCGCGTCCTGCGGCCCGGCGCTGGACATCCCGAGCCCGGTCAGCGCCGGGATCACCAGCCCCGCGCCCGCGACCAGCACGAACACCGGCAGCAGGTCGGTGACGTAGTCGGCGTCCACCGGGACGGCCGTCAGCCAGATCATCGCGGCGGCCAGCAGCACCAGCCCGGCGACGAGGACCGCGCGCTCGCCGAACCGTCCGACCAGCCGGGGCGAGGCCAGCAGCGACACCGCGCCGATCGCGACGGCCGCCGGGAGCATCGCGAGGCCGGTGTCGAGCGCGCCGTAGCCGAGCACCTTCTGCATGTAGAGCGCGACGACGACCTGGAAGGAGAACATCGCCGACAAGGTCAGCAACTGGACGGCGTAGGCGACCGACACCGTGCGCGAGCGCAGGAAGCGCGGCGGCATCAGCGGGTTCGCGGCGGTGGCCTGGCGGGCGGCGAACCCGGCGAGTAGAACGAGCGACACCGCGCCGAGGCCGAGCGTGTGGGCCGACAGCCATCCGTACCGCTCGACCTTGACGACCGTGTAGATGCCGAGCATGAGGCCGGAGGTGACGAGCAGCGCGCCCGCCGCGTCCGCCCCGGCGGACAGGCCCGCGCCGCGGTCGCGGGGCAGCGCCGGGAGCGCCAGCAGGACCGTCGCGACGCCGATCGGCAGGTTGATGAGGAAGATCCAGTGCCAGCTCAGCGCGTCGGTCAGCACGCCGCCGAGGACCTGGCCGATGGAGGCGCCCGCCGCGCCGGTGAAGCTGAAGATCCCGATGGCGCGGGTCCGCTCGCGGGGGTCGGTGAACAGCGTCACGAGGATGCCGAGCACGACGGCCGAGGCGAGCGCGCTGCCGACGCCCTGGAGGAACCGGGCGGCGACCAGCAGGCCGGGGCCGTTCGCCGCGCCCGCGAGCACGGAGGCGGCGGTGAACAGCGTGTTGCCCGCGAGGAACAGCGTCCGGCGGCCGAGGAGGTCGCCGAGCCGCCCGGCGAGCAGGAGCAGCCCGCCGAGCGGGATCAGGTAGGCGTTGACGACCCAGCTCAGCCCGCCGGGGGAGAAGCCGAGGTCGCGCTGGATGGCGGGCATCGCGACGGTCACGATGCTGCCGTCCAGGATCGTCATGAGCATGGTCGCGGACAGCACGCCGAGCGCCGCCCAGCGCGAGCGCAGGAAGGAGGGGGAGGCCGCGGTCTGCCCGCGGTCGGTGGACCCGTGTCTGGAGGACATGGGAGAGACCGTAGCAGATAGTTCCGTAACAGACGATCCTTGACGGTCTTATTTTGTCATAGATCTCCTGGTCGGCCTACTTCGCGCGCTGGCGGGCGCGCCGCACCGGCTGCGGGTTCTCGACCGGCGTGCTCAGGTGGCCCTCGGCCAGGACGCGCAGCGCCCGCATGAAGGCGGCGCGGTCGGCGTCCGGCAGCGCGTCGAGGGTGGCGCCGTGGACGCGGTCGACGACCTTCTGGCCCCGGGCGGCGGCGCGCTCGCCCTCCTCGGTGACCGCGATGATGCGGGCCCGCCGGTCGGTGGAGGACGGTCGGCGCTCGGCGAGCCCGGCCTTCTCCAGCGCGTCCACCGTCACGACCATCGTGGTCTTGTCCATGTCGCCGATCTCGGCGAGCTGGATCTGGGTGCGCTCCTCCTCCAGCGCGTGCACGAGGACGCAGTGCATGCGCGGCGTCAGCCCGACCTCGGCCAGCGCGGCGGTCATCTGCGTCTTCAGCACGTGCGTGGTGTGGTCGAGAAAGAACGACAGGTCCGGTTCGGTGTTCGCGGGGGCGAGGGCTGTCATACCGCCAGGATACCCATTTGGTTCCGTTCCAGATTATCTATGAGCAGCTCCATTTGATGGGCTATGGTTGACGGCGTGAACCGCACCACGTGTCTGGGCTGGTGGCCGTCCTAGGACGGCCGACACCCACACACGCCCCGGGCCGTCCGCTGGACGGCCCTCTCTCTTCTCCGCGACACGGCGGGCCGGCCGGGCGGACGCCCCCCGACAGGAGGAGAGAACCCCCATGCAGACCACCGGCACCGCCCCGGAGCAGCCCGCCGACGCCGAGTCACGGCGCCTGGAGCTGGAGGAACGCGTCGCCGCCGACCCCGCGGCGTTCCGGATCATGACCGGCGACCGGCCGACCGGCGCGCTGCACCTCGGGCACTACTTCGGGACGCTCGCCAACCGCGTCCGGCTCCAGCGGGCGGGCGTCGAGCTGTTCGTCCTCGTCGCCGACTACCAGGTGCTCACCGACCGGGACATCGTCGAGAACCTCGCCGGGCACGTCGAGGGGCTGGTCGCCGACTACCTGGCCGCCGGCGTCGACCCGTCCACCGCGACGATCTTCCGGCACAGCGCCGCGCCCGCGCTGAACCAGCTCATGCTGCCGTTCCTGTCGCTGGTGTCGATCTCCGAGCTGAGCCGCAACCCGACGGTGAAGGACGAGATCGCCGGCTCCCGCCAGGCGGCGGTCAGCGGGCTGATGTTCACCTACCCCGTCCACCAGGCCGCCGACATCCTGTTCTGCAAGGCCAACCTCGTGCCGGTGGGCCGCGACCAGCTCCCGCACCAGGAGATCACCCGGACGATCGCGCGCCGCTTCAACGAGCGGTACGCGCCGGTGTTCCCGGTGCCCGACGCCCTGCTGTCGGAGACGCCGCTGCTGCTCGGCACGGACGGGCGGAAGATGAGCAAGAGCCGCGGCAACGCGATCGCGCTGTCGGCCACCGAGGACGAGACGGCCAGGCTGATCAGGCGCGCGGTGACCGACGAGGAGCGGCACATCGCCTACGACCCGGGCACCCGTCCCGAGGTGTCGAACCTCGTGCTGCTCGCCGCGCTGTGCCAGGGGCGCGACCCGCACGAGGTCGCGGAGGAGATCGGCTCCGGCGGCGCCGCCGAGCTCAAGCGGACGGCGACCGAGGCGGTGAACGAGTTCCTGCGCCCGCTGCGCGCCCGCCGCGCCGAGCTGGCCGCCGACCGGGCGTACCTGCGCGACGTCCTGGCCGAGGGAGACGCCCGCGCGAACGCGCTCGCCGAGCGCACGTTGACCGAGGTCAGGGCCGCCATGGCGACCTGAGGGCGCGCACCGGGCTCAGCGGGTGGGAACCCCGGACCGATTCCTCGCGGCGGGGCGGCCCCCCGCACCCCCCGGGGCGGCCGGGGCGGCGAGCGCGCTCAGCGACCGCGCCAGGTCGCCCCGCTCGCGCGCGGGGAGGGAGGCGGCGAGCTGGTCGTCCACCGACCGGGCGGCGGCGGCGCACTCCTCCAGCAGCCGCCGCCCCTCGCCGGTGAGCGTGAGCACCTGCCGCCGCCGGTCCGCCGGGTCGCGGACGCGCTCGATCGCGCCGAGCCCGACCAGGTGGTCGGCCAGCGACACCACGAGGCTCGGCACGACGCCCATCGTCGTCGCGACCTCCAGCTGGGACGCGGCGAGGCCGCGGCTGACCACCGCCAGCAGCCCGGCGTGCTTGGGCTTCAGGCGCAGGGGCGCGAGCGCGTCGGCGAACCGGTCGGTCGCGATCGCGCCCAGGACGACGAGCTGGAACGTCAGCGTCCCGGGGAGCGGCTCGGGGAGCGACTCGGCATCGGTCATGGCGGCGATGCTAATCCACGCCGGTGGACGCGGGTGGGCCGTCCCGCTCCTGGTCACGCTGGTAGGCACGTTCCAAGCGGGCGCGCTTTCCGGGCCTACAGTAGAACGGAATCATTCGTTCCCGTATGCTGGCGGTATGGAGACCTCCACACGGGCGCCCATGAGCGGGCGCAAGGCGCAGGCGGCGCGCAACGACGAGCTGATCCGGGACGCGGCGCGGGCGGTGTTCACCGCCGATCCCGGCGCGCCGATCTCGGCCGTCGCCGAGCACGCCGGGGTCGGGATCAGCGCGCTCTACCGCCGCTACAAGAGCAAGGAGGACCTGCTCCAGCGGCTCGCCGACGACGGCATGGACCGCTACCTCGCCGAGGTCGAGGCCGCCCTCGCCGACGAGGGCGACCCGTGGGCGGCCTTCGCCGGGTTCATGCGCCGCTGCCTGGACATCGGCGCCGGGTCCCTCACCATGCGGCTCGCGGGCACCTTCGAGGTCACCGAGGCGATGAGCGCGAAGGGCCGCGAGATCCACCTCGCCACGCAGCGGCTGCTCACCCGGGCGAAGGAGGCGGGCGTGCTGCGTCCCGAGATCGAGGTGGGCGACATCTCCGTGCTGCTGGAGCACCTGCACACGATCCGGATCGGCGACGACGCGCGGATGAACCGGTTGCAGCACCGCTACCTCGCCCTGATGCTGGACGCGCTGCGCCTGACCGGCGCCGACGAGCTGCCCGGCCCGCCGCCCACCTGGCAGGAGCTGCGAGGCCGCTATGACGACTGACGTCCTCGGCCGGCGCGCCCTCAACCGGGCCCTGCTGGCGCGGCAACTGCTGCTCGACCGGCACCCGATGCCCGCGCTCGACGCGATCGAGCACCTGGTCGGGATGCAGTCCCAGGCGCCGAACCCGCCCTACGTCGGGCTGTGGAGCCGCCTGGAGGGCTTCGACTTCGGCGAGCTGTCCGCGCTCATGACCGACCGGCGCGCGGCGCGGATCGTCCTGATGCGCGGCACACTGCACCTGGTCAGCGCCCGTGACGCCCGCGCGCTGCGGCCGCTGACCCAGGTGGTGCTGGACAACTACCTCAAGAGCCCGCGCGCCGTGCCGCTGCGCGGATTCGACCTCGCGCCCGTCGTCGCCCGCGCGCGGACGCTGCTGGAGGAGGCCCCCCGCTCCGACAAGGAGCTGCGGGCGCTGCTCGCCGAGCGCTGGCCGGACCTCGACGCCGACCTGCTGGTCTGGGCGGTCCGGTGCTCGCTGCCGCTGGTGCAGGTCCCGCCGCGCGGCGTCTGGGGCGCCTCGGGCCTCGCCCGCCACACGACCCTGGAGAGCTGGCTCGGCGAACCGCATCCCGAGCCGTCCCTGGACGAGATGGTGCTGCGCTACCTGGGCGCGTTCGGGCCCGCGTCCGTCCAGGACGTCCAGCACTGGTCGGGTCTGACGCGTCTCGGCGAGGTCGTCGAGCGGGTGCTGCCCAAGCTCCGCGCCTTCCGGGACGAGAGCGGCCGGGTGCTGTACGACCTGCCCGAGGCGCCGCGTCCGGACCCGGGCACCCCGGCGCCGGTGCGGTTCGTCCCGGAGTTCGACAACCTGCTCCTCTCGCACGCCGACCGGGCGCGCGTCATCAGCGAGGAGCACCGCAAGCGGGTCTTCACGGTCAACGGGATCATCCGCGCGACGTTCCTCGTGGACGGCTTCGTCCACGGCATGTGGAAGATGGAGCGCAAGCGCGGGGCGGCGACATTGCGCCTCATGCCCTTCTCGCCCGTGCCGGAACCGGCTCAGGCGGCGCTCGCCGAGGAGGCCGGTCGCCTGCTGGCGGCCGCCCACCCCGACGCCGCCACGCACACCGTCGAGCTCTAGCCCGGGTCGGCGCCCCGCCCGCCGGTGCTCGCCCTGTCGCGCAGGACCTGTTTCTTGGCCCTGTTGCCGCAGGTGTTCATCGAGCACCAGCGGCGGGTGCCGGGGCGGGAGGTGTCCAGGAACAGCGCCTGGCAGTCGGCGCCGGCGCACTCGCGGACGCGGTCGAGCGCCGGCCCGCCGACCAGGTCCACGGCGTCGCGCGCGATGAGGGCGAGCACCGCCTGCACCGGGTCCTCGGCGTGCCAGGAGGGGCGTCCCGAGCCGTCCAGCCGCGGCGCCGGGACCGGGAGCGCCGCGACCCGGTTGACCAGCTCGCGGGGCGCGTCGGCGGACGGGCCGACCCCCGCGGGCCCGCGCGCGGCGGCGATCAGCGCGTGGATCGCCTCGCGCAGCTCCCGGGCCTCGGCGTCGCGCCCGTCCGCCGCGTCCGGCGGGACCGACTCCCACGGGCCGAACCGGCTCACCCACGCGGCCAGCGCCATCGGATCCGGCAGCTCCTCCGCCGCGGAGCCGGTGCCGCGATGGCGCAGCGTGCGGATGAAGTCCAGGCACAGCCGCCCGGAACCGGCGCGGAAACCCGAGGGCGAGGAGGGCATGGGGCCGACCCTACTCGTGAACCGGTTTGACTGGTACCTTTCTGAACCACTTAAACCGGTTCACTTTCGAGAGGACCCCCATGCCGTCAGGCTCCCCCCGCCCCGACCAGGCCGGCCCCTCGCGCCGGTTGATCTCGCTGCTCGCGCTGACCTGCGGCGTCGGCGTCGCGGGCATCTACTTCCCGCAGGCCATCAGCCCGCTCATCGCCGACGACCTGGGCGTGTCCCGGGGCGCGGCGGCCGCGGTCGTCACGGCGGCCCAGTTCGGCTACGCGACCGGTGTGTTCCTGCTGGTCCCGCTGGGGGACCGGCTCGCGCACCGGCGGCTGGTCGTCACGCTGCTCGCCGTCACCGCGGCGGGCCTGCTGGTCGCGGGCCTCGCGACCGCGCTGCCGCTGCTGCTGGCCGCGAGCGTCCTGATCGGCGTCGCGACGGTCGTCCCGCAGATCATCATTCCGATGGCGGCCGGGCTGGTGCCCGAGCGGCGCCGGGGCGCGGTGACCGGCACGCTGCTCAGCGGGCTCATCGGCGGCATCCTGCTGGCCCGCTCCTTCAGCGGCGGGCTCGGCCAGTGGCTCGGCTGGCGCGCGCCCTACCTGGTCGCCGCCGCGGTCGTCGTGCTGCTGGCGGTCGTGCTGGCGTTCGCCGTGCCCGCGACGACGCCCTCGTCCACCGAGCGCTATCCGGCGCTGCTCGCCACCACGATCCGGCTGCTGCGCACCGAACCGGACCTGCGCCGCTCCGGCCTCTACCAGGCGCTGGTCTTCGCGGGGTTCAGCGCCGCCTGGACGAGCCTCGCGCTGCTGGTCACCGGCCCGGCCTACGGCATGGGCGCCTCGGCGGTCGGGGTGATCGCCCTGGTCGGGGCCGCCAGCATGTTCGCCACCCCGATCGCCGGACGGCTGACCGACCGGCACGGCTCCGACCCGGTCGGCCTCGTGTGCATGCTGGGCACGGTCGCCGCCGCGGCGCTGCTCACCACCGGCGGCCTCGGCGGCGTCCCGGGCCTGGTCGGCGTCACGCTGGCGCTGCTGCTGCTCGACGTGGCCGTGCAGGCCGGCCAGGTGGCCAACCAGGCGCGGATCTTCGCGCTCCGGCCGGAGGCCCGCAGCCGGCTCAACACCGCCTACATGACCTGCTCGTTCCTCGGTGGCAGCGCCGGGTCCTGGCTCGGCGTCCGCGCCTACACCGGGCTGGGCTGGAACGGCGTCTGCCTGCTCGTCGCCGTGCTGGCCGTGCTCGCGCTCGCCCGGCACCTCGTCGCGATGCGCCGCGGATCAGCCGTCGGCGCAGGGGGCCTCGCGGGCGGGGTCCAGGGAGTCGAGGAGCGCGCGTAGCGTCTCGCGGAACTGGAGCATCTGGTCGCGGGTCAGGGGCGTGAACAGGTGGCGCCTGACCTCGGCGACATGGCCGGGCGCGGCCTCGGTGAGCACGGCCATGCCCGTGTCGGTCAGCTCGGCGATCGTGGTGCGGCGGTCGGCGCCGTCCTTGACGCGGCGCACCCAGCCGTCCTCCTCCAGCCGTTTGACGGCGTGCGACAGCCGGCTCGGGGACGAGCGGACGATCGCCGCCAGCTCGGTCATCGTCAGCGCGCGTCCGGGCGCCTCCGACAGCATCGCGAGGATCATGTAGTAGGTGTGCGGCATGCCCGAGTCGCGTTGCAGTTGGCGGTCGAGGGCCTCGTTGAGCAGGCGCGAGGTCCACAGGAAGGCACGCCAGGTCTCCTGTTCGTCGGCGTCGAGCCACCGCGTTCCGGTCATACGGGTCAGACTACCTGGTTACTTGAAGATTCAAGCAAAGCCGGGTTATAGTTGAACTCTCAAGTACTTGAACCACGGGGGGACCCCATGAGCCGCATGCCGGTGCTCTACCTCAGCCACGGCGCGCCGCCGCTGGCCGACGACGCCGTCTGGACCGCCGAACTCGCCCGCTGGTCGGCGGGGCTGCCCCGGCCCGAGGCCATCCTGATGGTGTCGGCGCACTGGGAGGAGGCGCCGCTGACCGTGAGCGCCACCCGCACGCTGCCGCTGGTCTACGACTTCTGGGGCTTCCCCGAGCACTACTACCGCGTCCGCTACGAGGCCCCCGGCGCGCCGGGGCTGGCCGAGGACGTCGAGAAGCTCGTCCCGGGCGTGCGGCGCGACGAGGAGCGCGGGCTCGACCACGGCGCCTACGTCCCGCTGGTGGAGATGTTCCCGGACGCCGACGTCCCCGTGCTCCAGATGTCCATGCCCTCGCTGGAGCCCGAGCGGCTGTTCGAGGTCGGCCGGAGCCTCGCGCCGCTGCGCGACCAGGGCGTCCTCATCGTGGGGAGCGGTTTCACCACGCACAACCTGCGTGAGCTGGCCCCCGGGGCGGACGCGGCGCCGCCCGCGTGGTCGGCGGAGTTCGACGACTGGGCGGACCGCGCCGTCAGGGGCGGCGACATCGACGCCCTGCTGGACTTCCGCGCCAAGGCCCCCGCCGCGCGCGTCGCGCACCCCCGTGCCGAGCACTTCGCCCCGTTGTTCGTCGCCCTCGGCGCCGACGCGGACACGCCCGCCGAGCGGCGTGCGGTCATCGACGGCTACTGGTTCGGGCTCGCGAAGCGGTCGTTCCAGTTCGGCTGACGCTTGTCACGTTCCCGTAAGGGGGTCAACGCTGCGCGGCGAACCCCGTGCGCCACGACGGCACCTGCGGCTTCCAGCCGAGGCTCAGCGCCTTGGCGTTGGACACCGGGCGCCCCATGGCGGCGGCGTGCCGGGCCGTCCCCGGGAGGGGCGCGCCGAGCGAGGCGCTGTAGACCGGCAGCCAGTCGGCCGTGGTGGCGGGCTCGTCGTCGACGATGTTGACCGCGCCCGCGGGCCACTCCACCGCCGCGAGCGCGGCGGCGGCCGCGTCGTCGGCGTGCACGAACGACGTCCACGCGGGCGTCTGCCGCAGGTTCCCGGCGCGGACCCGCTTGGCGATCGCGCCGTCCGGCGCGTACCAGGTGCCGGGGCCGTAGAGCGCGCCGTAGCGCAGCACGACGCCGCGCGGCATCTCGCCGACGGCCTCCTCCAGCGCGACGACGCCCGGGGAGGGCGGCAGCGCCGGGTCTAGCGGGTCGGTCTCGACCGCCGCGGCGGCGCCCGCGACGTACAGCCAGGCGGCGCTCTGCGCGATCATGGTCTGGACCCCGGCGGCGAGCGCCGCGTCGACCAGGTTGCGGGTGCCCTTGATCCGCAGGTGGGAGTTGGCCGTGAAGTCCTCCCCGCTGAGATCGGTGAGCTGGTGGATGATCGCGTCCGGGCGCACCGTCTCGACGGCCCGGCGCACCGACGCGGCGTCCAGCGCGTCCATGACGACCGGCGTGGCCCCGCCCTCACGGACGGACGCGGCGCGCGCCTCGTGGCGCGTCGTCCCGGCGACCTCGTGGCCCGCCTGGACGAGCAGCGGTGTCAGCCGGCGGCCGACGACTCCGGTCGCACCGGCGAGAAGGATCTTCAAGGGGGTAACCTCCACGACTTTCACGCCTTTGTAGTCGTCTCGACGGCAGGATAGGCAGTGGCTTCTCTCCTGGTCACGCCCGGCCCCAGGGGTGGAGATCCCACGGCTGCGGGCGGGCGGGGGGCGGACGGCGCGCACCGCCCCCGGAGCGCCGTCCGCCACGAGCGTACCGCCGTCGGCCGCCGCCGTGCGTTTCGTGTGACCCGCGGGGGATAATTCTCCCCACCCGTGGCGAGCGAGGAGCGCCGAGATGAAGATCAGCCTGGTCCGCGGCGACATCACCGAGCAGCAGGTCGACGCGGTCGTGAACGCCGCGAACTCCTCGCTGCTCGGGGGCGGCGGCGTCGACGGCGCCATCCACCGCAGGGGCGGCCCCGCGATCCTCGACGAGTGCCGCAAGCTGCGCGCCTCGCACTACGGCGGGGGCCTGCCCACCGGCCAGGCCGTGGCCACGACCGGGGGCAGGCTGCCCGCGCGATGGGTCATCCACACCGTCGGGCCCGTGTACTCCGCGTCCGACGACCGCTCCGGCCAGCTGGCCTCCTGCTACCGGGAGTCGCTGCGCGTCGCCGACGAGCTGGGCGCGGCCTCCGTCGCCTTCCCCGCCGTCTCCGCCGGGATCTACGGCTGGCCGATGGACGACGCCGCCAGGATCGCCGTCGAGACCGTCCGATCGACGCCCACCCAGGTTTCCGACACCCGTTTCGTGTTGTTCACCCCGGACGCCTACACCGCGTTCGAGCGCGCCGTCGGCACTTAGTCCCCGTCTAGTCCTCGTCCTTCTTCGGCGGGACGACGAGCGTCGGGCGGTGCACGTGGTGCAGGACGCGCGTCGACACGCTGCCCAGCAGCACCGACCGCGCGCCCGCGAGGCCGCGCGAGCCGGTGACGATCAGGGAGGCGTCCAGTTCGTCCGCGACGTCCACGATCGTGGCCCAGATCGGCCCGGTGCCGCGCTCGGCGCGGGGCGTGACGTCGGTGAGCCCGCCCGCGGCGGCGATCTCGGCGCCCTGCCGCGCGAGCTTCTCCGCCTGCTTCTCCTCCGCGTACTGCCCGTCCTCCACCTCGGTGCTCGGCACCGGCGCGGCGGCGGCCAGCGGCGCCCACGCGATCTGCATGAGCAGGGGCTCCCAGACGGTGAGGATCACGGTCGGCTCGGGGCGGACGTGCCGCGCCGCGTACTCGATCGCGGTGCGCGCGTCGTCAGAACCGTCGAAGGCGATGAGAACTGTCATACGGATGGCATGTCCAGAAAAAGGCTGGTTAACGCGGCTCGGTGGGAACAGTGGGAAACGTCTCACGGGAGAATCGGCGGATGGTCGGGACGCGCAAGCCGCAGGGGGAGGTCACGCGGGGCACCACCGCGCCCAACCGGCTGCGGCGGGTGGACCGCTGGATCGCCGCCACGCAAGTCGGCCCGTTGCGCATGCGGGAACACCCGTTGGCCGTGGACCTCGGATACGGCGCGTCGCCGGTCACCACGTTCGAGCTGTACGCGCGGCTCCGCGCGGTCGCGCCCCGGCTGGAGGTCACCGGGATCGAGATCGACCCGGCACGCGTCGCGGCGGGGGAGGCGTTCCTGGACGCGACGGGCCCGCACGAGGGCCTGTCGTTCCGGCGCGGCGGGTTCGAGCTGCCGGTGCCGCGGCAACCCGTCCTGATCAGGGCGTTCAACGTGCTCCGCCAATACGACGAGGCGGCGGCCTGGCGCGCCTGGGACGGTCTGCGCGCCCGCCTCGCCCCCGGCGGCGTCCTCGTCGAGGGCACCTGCGACGAGATCGGCCGCCGCGCCGTCTGGGTCGCGCTCACCCGGGACGGCCCGCGGACGATCACGTTCGCGGCCCACCTGCCGACGCTGCCGCGCCCCTCGGCGCTGGCGGAGCGGCTGCCCAAGACGCTGATCCACCGCAACGTCCCGGGCGAGCCCGTGCACGACCTGCTCGCGGCGTTCGACCGCTGCTGGGCGACGGCGGCGCCGCACTCGGCGTTCGGTCCCCGCGCCCGCTGGATCGAGGCGGTGCGGCTGCTCGCCCTGACCCACCCGGTGCTCACGGCCCCGCCCTACGGCGGCCGCCGCCGCTGGCGCCTGGGCGAGGTCACGCTGCCGTGGACGTCCGTCGGCTAGGACTCGCGGTGCAGCCTGTGCGCGGCCGCCTGCACGCGCGGCTGGACGTCGATCCGGTCGATGTTCACGTGCGGCGGACGGGTGACCGCCCACGCCACGCAGTCGGCGACGTCGTCGGCCACCAGCGGCTCCGGGACGCCCTGGTACGGCTTGGCGGCCTTCTCCTCGTCGCCGCGGAACCTGACCAGCGAGAACTCCTCCGTCCTGACCAGCCCCGGCGCGACCTCGGTGACCCGGACCGGCTGCTCCACCAGCTCCAGCCGCATGACCTCGTTCACCGCGTACGCGGCGTGCTTGGCCGCGTTGTAGCCGCCCCCGCCCTCGTAGGGCTCGTGCGCCGCGAGCGAGGTGATGTTCACCACATGCCCCGCGCCGCTCCCGACCAGCGCGGGCAGCAGCGCCTTCGTGACGCGCACCAGCCCGAGGACGTTCGTGTCGTACATCGCGCGCCAGTCGTCCAGGTCGGCGGTCGCGACGCTGTCCAGGCCGAGCGCGCCCCCGGCGTTGTTGACCAGCACGTGGCAGGTCCCGCCGACCGCCGCCGCGAGCGCGTCCACCGACGCCTGCGACGTCACGTCCAGCTCGACCGGGGCGAGCCGCCCCGCCCCCGGGACGGTCTCGGTGATCTCCTTGGCCAGCGCGTCGAGCCGGTCCGTCCGCCGCGCCGCGAGCACGACGTTGAACCCCTCCGCCGCCAGGCGCCGCGCCGTGGCGGCCCCGATCCCGCTGCTTGCTCCCGTCACCACCGCCGTCTTACGCATGCGCCCAAGCCTTCCAGTTCCGCCGCGCTCCCCGCAGCCCGGGGTGGCCGGGAACAGCCGAACCGGGGGATAGGTTGCACTGTCGGAGGTGGTGTCCGGTGTCGCGTCGTATCAACCGAGTTGCGACGGTCAGTGCTCATACTTCCCCCCTTGACCAGCCGGGTACGGGTGACGCGGGCGGCATGAACGTCTACATCGTCGAGGTCGCGCGGCGGCTGGCGGCCCGGGGGATCGAGGTGGACGTCTTCACCCGCGCCACATCACGGGCCCTGCCCCCGGTCGCCGAGCTGGCGCCCGGCGTCCTCGTCCGGCACGTCGTGTCGGGCCCGTTCGAGGAGCTGGACAAGGGCGAGCTGCCCCGCCACCTGTGCGGCTTCACCTCCGGCGTGCTGCGCGCCGAGGCGTCCCACGACCCCGGCCACTACGACCTCCTGCACACGCACTACTGGCTTTCCGGCCAGGCGGGATGGGCGGCGAAGCGGCGCTGGGGCGTCCCGCTCGTCCACTCGATGCACACGATGGCCAAGGTCAAGAACGCCGCGCTCGCCGAGGGCGACAAGCCCGAGCCGGACGAGCGCGTGCTCGGCGAGGAGCAGGTCGTGGCCTCCGCCGACCAGCTCGTCGCCAACACCGGCGAGGAGGCCCGCGACCTGATCGGCCTCTACGGCGCCGACCCGGCCCGCGTCGCGACCGTCAGCCCGGGGGTGGACCTGTCCCGGTTTCGGCCGGAGTCGCCGCTGCTGGCCAGTACCGGCCTCCTCCCGCACCGCACCGGTCCCGCGCGCCGCCGCCTCGGCCTGCCGCGCGACGCCTACGTCCTGCTGTTCGTCGGGCGGATCCAGCCGCTGAAGGCCCCCGACGTCCTGCTGCGCGCCGCCGCCCGGATGCTCGCGGACGACCCGTCCCTGCGCTCCCGCCTCGTCGTCGCCGTCGTCGGCGGCCCGAGCGGCAGCGGACGCTCCCGCCCCGAGGGCCTCCAGGCGCTCGCCGCCGCGCTCGGCATCGCGGGCGTCGTCCGGTTCGAGCCGCCGAGCCCGCAACCCGTCCTCGCCGACTGGTACCGCGCCGCCGACGTCACGGTCGTCCCGTCCCACAACGAGTCGTTCGGCCTCGTCGCCGTCGAGTCGCAGGCGTGCGGCACCCCCGTCGTCGCCGCGTCGGTCGGCGGCCTGCGCACCGCCGTCGCGGACGGCGAGTCCGGCCTGCTGATCGACGGCCACGACCCCGCCGACTACGCCGCCGCCCTGAGCCGCCTCCACACTGAGCCGGGCCGGCACGCCCGCCTCGCGCGCGGCGCCGTCCGCCACGCGCAGAACTTCGGCTGGGACGTCACCGTGGACCGCCTCATCGAGGTGTATACCGGTGCCATGTCACTCCAGCCCGTGAGTACGCCGCGCCTGACGGCGGAGGCCACAGCATGAGCGAAGCGGACCGGGGGGCGCGTGGGGTCGTCCCCCCGCAGGGGAACAGCGTGACGACCGTGGAGACCGTCCGCGCGGCCCTGGACGGCGCCGGACTCGAATACGACGAGCCGCGCGAGAGGGCGTTCTTCGTCAAGCTCCCCGGCCAGCACAAGCTGGCCACGATGACCTGGCTGATCGTCGGCGACCACAGCCTGCACGTCGAGGCGTTCTTCTGCCGCCGCCCCGACGAGAACCACGCCGACTTCTACCGGTTCCTCCTGGAGAAGAACGGCCGCATGTACGGGGTGGCGTTCGCCCTGGACGACGTCGGCGACGTCCACCTCGTCGGGAAGGTCCCCCTCGCCTCCGTCACCGAGGACGAGATCGACCGCCTCCTCGGCTGCGTCCTCACCTACTCCGACGACAACTTCGACAGGGCCCTCGAACGCGGGTTCAAGTCCTCCATCCGGCGCGAGTGGGACTGGCGGGTCAGCCGGGGCGAGAGCCTCGCCAACCTGCGGGCGTTCGCCTCGTTCGCCGACCCCGCCAACCGCGACTAGGAACCCCCGGCCGCTAGGCTCTGGTGTCATGGCGACGTTGGTACTGCTGCGGCATGGCGAAAGCGTCTGGAACGCGGAAGGGCTGTTCACCGGCTGGGTGGACGTCGATCTCTCCGCGAAGGGCGAAGGCGAGGCGACCAAGGGCGGCGATCTGCTGCTCGACGCCGACATCACCCCCGACGTGGTGCACACCTCGCTGCTGAAACGGGCCATCCGCACCGCCAACATCGCGCTGGACGTCGCGGACCTGCTCTGGATCCCCGTCCGCCGCTCCTGGCGCCTGAACGAGCGCCACTACGGCGCCCTCCAGGGCAAGAACAAGGCCCAGACCCGCGAGGAGTTCGGCGAGCAGCAGTTCATGACCTGGCGCCGCTCCTACGACACCCCGCCGCCCCCGATCAAGGACGACGACCCCCTCTCCCAGGTCAACGACCTGCGCTACGCCGAGCTGCCCTCCGAGCTCATCCCGCGCACCGAGTGCCTCGCCGACGTCGTCGACCGCCTCCTGCCCTACTGGTACGACGCGGTCGTCCCCGACCTCGCCGCCGGCCGCACCGTCCTCGTGGCCGCCCACGGCAACTCCCTGCGCGCCCTGGTCAAGCACCTGGACGACGTCACCGACGAGCAGATCGTCGGCCTGAACATCCCCACCGGCATCCCCCTCGTCTACGAACTCGACGACGACTTCGCCCCCCTGAAGCGCGGCGGCGAGTACCTCGACCCGGCCGCCGCCAGGGCCGCCATCGAGGCCGTCAAGAACCAGGGCGCCACCTCCCAGAAACCCAAGAAGAAGTAGCCCTTCAGCGGGCGAGGAGGGTCCGGAGGGTCTTCGTGATCTCGGCGGGGGCCTCTTCGGCCATGTAGTGGCCGTGGGCGACGGTCCGGTGGTGCAGGTCGGGGGCCCAGGCCCGCCACAGGGCGGCGGCGTCGAAGCCGAGGGCGGCGCCCCAGTCCTGCTGGACGACCGCGACCGGCATCCGCAGTTCGGCGCCCGCGGCCAGGTCGGTCCGGTCGTGGGCGATGTCGATCCCGGCGGACGCGCGGTAGTCGGCCACGATGGAGGGGACCGCCGCGCGGCACGCCTCCAGGTAGGCCCGGCGGACGTCGGGCGGGATCGCGGACGGGTCGTTCGACCACACGTCGAGGAAATGGCCGAAGAAGGCGTCCGGGCTCGCCCCGATCATCGTCTCGGGGAGGCCGGGCGGCTGGGCCATCAGGTAGAGGTGGAAGCCGACGGCGGCGGACGCGCCGCGCATCGCGTCCCACATGTCGAGGGTCGGCAGGACGTCGAGGCAGGCCAGGTGCGTGACCGTGTCCGGGTGGTCGAGCCCGGCGCGGAAGGCGACCAGCGCGCCGCGGTCGTGCCCGGCCAGCGCGAAGCGCTCGTGGCCGAGGGCGCGGGCCAGCTCGACGATGTCGGTGGCCATGGTGCGCTTGGAGTAGACGTCCGGGCTCGTTTCCCCGGGTTTGTCGCTGGCGCCGTAGCCGCGCAGGTCCGGGCAGATGACGGTGTGGTCGGCCGCGAGGTCGGCGGCCACGTGCCGCCACATCAGGTGCGTCTGCGGGAAGCCGTGCAGGAGGACGATCGGGCTGCCCGTCCCGCCGACGGCCGCGTTCAGCGCGACCCCGTCGGCGACCGGGACGCGCCGGTACTCGAAACCGGTGATGACCATGGTGATTCCCTTCCGTTGGCGACCCCAGCCTGCTGGACGCGGATGAGCATCCGATGAGCGCTACGGTGGAGGCGTGTTCGGGGTGCTGGGGCCGGTCGTGGCCTGGGACGACGCCGGGGACGCGATCGACCTGCGGGGGCCGCGGCACCGCGCGGTCCTGGCCCGCCTGATCATCGCCCGGGGCCGGGTCGTGCCGGTCGGCGTCCTCGTCGACGACCTGTGGACGGCCCCGCCGCCGGGCGCGGTGAGCGCCGTCCGGACGTTCGTCGCCGCGTTGCGCCGCGCCCTCGAACCCGAGCGGCCGCCGCGGGCCCGGCCGCGCGTCCTGGTCACCGAGGGGCCCGGGTACGCGCTGCATGCGGATGACGTCGACGCCTGGCGTTTCGAGCACGCCGTAGGCGAGGGGTCGGCGGAGCGTCTGGAGGAGGCGCTCGGCTGGTGGCGCGGTCCCGCCTACGCCGATTTCGCGGACGAGCCCTGGGCGCGTGCCGAACGCTCCCGGCTGGACGAGCTTCGCCTGCACGCGGTCGAGCGCCTGGCGGAGGCGCGTCTGGCGGGAGGGGCGCCCGCGGAGGCGGTTCCGGATCTGGAGGCGCACGTCGCCGTCCACCCGCTGCGTGAGGACGCGTGGCGCCTCCTGGCGCTGGCCCTCTACCGCTCTGGGCGCCAGGGGGACGCGCTGGCCGTGCTGCGACGGGCGCGCGGGCTTCTCGTCGACCGGCTGGGGGTGGAGCCGGGGCCGTCGCTGCGGAAACTGGAAGCCGACATCCTCCGGCATGCCGACCACCTCACCGAGCCGGACGCGGCGGCCCGCGTCTGGGCGCGCGCGGCGACCGCCTACGACCGGACGGTCGCGTCCGGCTCCCGGGACCGGCTTGAGTCGACCGTCGGCCTGCTGCGGACCCTCGCGCTCGCGGGCGGCGGCGGCCTGGCGGCGGCCCGCGAGCAGCGCATGGCGGCCATCAGCGCGTCCGAGGACCTGGGCGACCCGGAGCTGACCGCACGCGTGATCGGCTCCTACGACGTCCCCGCGATCTGGACGCGCTCGGACGACCCGCGCCAGGCCGGCCAGGTGGTGGCCGCCGCCGAACGCGCGCTGGCCGCCCTCCCGCCCGGCCGCGACGCCACCCGCGCGCGCCTGCTCGCCACCGTCGCCCTCGAATCGCGCGGCACGCGGTCGGCGCGCGGCCCCGAGGCGGCCGGCGAGGCGGAGGCGATCGCCCGCAGGCTGGACGACCCGGCGCTGCTGGCCTTCGCCCTCAACGCCGTGTTCATGCAGTCCTTCGAGAGGACGGGCCTCGCCCCGCGCCGCGACGGGATCGGCGCCGAGCTGGTCGCGCTGTCCGAGCGGCACGGCCTGACCGCGTTCGAGATCCTCGGGCATCTCATCCGGCTCCAGGCGTGCTCCGGCATGGCGGACCTCCCGGCCGCCGACCGGCACGCGTCCGCCGCCGAGGGCCTGGCCGACCGGCACGAGCGGCCGCTGGTCCGCGTGTTCACCGGGTGGTACCGGGCGCTGCGGACGGCCGCCGCCGGACGGCCCGCCGAGGCCGCCTACCGGGAGGCCGCCGCGCTCCTGGACGGCTGCGGCATGCCGGGCCTGGAGCGGGGGCTCGTCCCGCTGGCCCTGCTCTCCCTGCGCGTTTTGGACGATCGGCCCGCCCCGACCGAGCCCTTGGACTGGGGCCCCTACGAGCCCTGGGCGCGTCCGCTGGTGCTGCTGGCGCAGGCCCGCCCCGGGGACGCGGCGGACGCGCTCCGCCGCGTCCCGGACCCGCCCCGGGACCTCATGCAGGAGGCCCTCTGGTGCCTGGCCGCCCGCGCCGCCGTGGCCCTGGATGACCGCGGGCTGATGCGCCGCGCCCGCGAGGCCCTCGCCCCCGCCGCCGCGGAGCTGGCCGGTGCCGCGAGCGGCCTCGTCACCCTCGGCCCGGTCTCGGACCACCTGGCCGCGTTGACCGGCGCCCTCCGACGTTCGCAACGACCGTAATCGGGCGATCACCAGGAGTTCGGCCGACCTCGGGACCGGTCCCGGGCGCTCACGTTCAGTATTGGGCCATGCACCGACGCGCGATCATCATCTCGACCCTCCTGCTGGCATCCGCCGGGTGCGGGGGCGGCGGCGACGCCGAAGGGCGCGCCGAAACGCCGACACCGGCGCCGAGCACCCCCCGGAGCGGCACGCCGTCGGCCGCGCCGAGTTCGACGTCCAGTTCGACGCCCAGTTCCCCGCCGAGTACCGGGCGGCCCTTACACGCCCGTGACGGCAGGCGGTTCAGGGTGTGCGCGAAACGCTCGTGCGAGGTCCTGGTGAAGCCCCACGACGAGATCCCCGCGCCGCCCGCGACGGGGCTGGGGACGATACAGGTCACGGAGGTCGGCGGCGGCGGGGTCACCTTCGTCTCCGATTCGGAGAACGGGAGCATCACCTTCAGCGGCCAGGCGCCGGGGATGACCTCGCGGATGAACGGCCTGAAGATCACTACGGTGGCGATCGAGGGGCACCGGGCGGTCGTGCGCCTGCGACGCTGACGGGGGGCGCGCAGAGCAAGAACCCGCCGCGGCTCCCCGAGTAAGCCGCGGCGGGTTGTTCATGTGCGGGGTGGGGAAGGGCCGGCTCAGGTGTCGGTCATCTCCTCCGGGCGCTGGCCCGTCACGAGGTAGACGACGTTCTCCGCCACATGCACCGCGTGGTCGGCGAAGCGCTCGAAGTAGCGGCCGGCCAGGGTGATGTCGACGGCGGGCTCGACACCGTGCTTCCACTTGGGCGACAGCAGCATGTCGAACAGGCGGCGGTGGAGCCGGTCCATCTGGTCGTCGTCGGCGTCGAGCTCCAGGCCCATCTCGACGTCCTGGGACGCGATCACGCTGCCGGTCTTGGCGATCATCCGCTCGGCGATCTGGCCCATCTCCAGGACCGTCGCCTGAAGCTCGGGCGGGACGGCGGACTCGGGGTGGCGGCGGCGCGCCGTCCGCGCGATGTGGACCGCGAGGTCGCCCATGCGCTCCAGGTCGCCGCTCATCCGCAGCGCGGTGATCAGCGTGCGCAGGTCGCCCGCCACCGGCTGCTGGCGCGCCATGAGGTCGAAGACGGTCTCCTCGATCTCAGCGTCGATCTTGTTGACGAGCTCGTCCCCGCTGATGACCTCCTCGGACAGCCGGACGTCCGCGTCCAGCAGCGCGGTGACCGCGCGCGCCATCGCGGACCGGACGAGCCGGGTCATCTCCACCAGTTTGTCGGAGAGGGAGTCGAGCTCCTCGTGGTAGGCGTCGCGCAATTCAGCATCCCTTGTGCGGAGTTCGAAGCCAGGTTCGAAGCGAGGTGTTCAAGGCAGGTGTTCGAGCGGAGGCCGAACGGAGTTTCATTTGGGGCGAATGGGACGAAAGGGGGCGCCTCGCCTGGCAGACGGGCGGACTCGTCCACGCAATACCCTGCCTGACCAGCGTGAACCAAACCACATATGAAGGTGAACTTTCGGCGAACGAGGCCTGTTGGCCTGGGCCGATGGGGCGGCACATGGGGCAACGCCGCTTACGATCCGTGGTGTGGAGGTCGAGATTGTCGCGAGCCTGACCGGGCTTGCCGGGCTCGCGATCGGGCTCGCTACTGGATTGGCGGTGCGCGTGAGCGAGCGAGCCCAGCGTGCGGTGCCCCCGGCGGCGCCGATCGGTGCGCTGCCCCCCGGGGTGGCGTCGGTGCTCAGTGTCCTGAGGTCCTCGGCCGTCGTGGTGGACGGCGAGGATCGGGTGCTGCGCGCCAGCTCGGCCGCGCGCGCGTTCGGCATGGTCAGCGGCGACCGGCTCGTCCTGGACGAGCTGCTCGCGATGGCCCGCCTGGTCCGCCGCGACGGGGAGATCCGCGAGACCGAGATCCAGGTCGGCCCCGGACGCGGCCGGGGCAGGGCCGACGGGCGCTGGTTCGCCGTCCGCGTCGCGCCGCTCGGGTCGCACGGGCTCGTGCTCGTCCTCGCCGAGGACCTGACCGAGCTGCGCCGCACCGAGGCGATCCGCCGCGACTTCGTCGCCAACGTCAGCCATGAGCTGAAGACCCCGGTCGGCGCCCTGTCGCTGCTGGCCGAGACCGTCGAGGGGGCCGCCGACGACCCCGAGGCCGTGCGCCGGTTCGCCGGGCGCATGCAGCACGAGTCGGTGCGCCTCACCAACCTCGTCCAGGACCTCATGACGCTCTCGCGCATCCAGGGCGACGAGCCGCTGCCCGAGCTGCACCCCGTCGGCCTGGACGAGATCACCGTCGAGGCGATCGACCGCTGCCAGATCAAGGCCGCGGCCAAGGACATCGAGCTGGCCACCGGCGGCCAGGACGGCCTCAAGGTGCGCGGCGACGAGGAGCTGCTGATCACCGCGCTCCGCAACCTGATCGACAACGCCGTCGCCTACAGCCCCGAGCACACCAGGGTGGTCGTCTCGACCCGCAGGTGCGACGATCGGCATGTCGAGATCAACGTCACCGACCAGGGCATCGGCATTCCGGGCGGCGAGGTGGAGCGCATCTTCGAGCGCTTCTACCGGGTCGATCCCGCGCGCTCGCGCCAGACCGGCGGCACCGGCCTCGGTCTCGCGATCGTCAAGCACGTGACCACCAAGCACGGGGGCGAGGTGACGGTGTGGAGCAAGGAGGGGTCCGGATCGACGTTCACCATCCGGCTCCCGCTGCTGCACTCCTCCGCCCCCGGCCTGGCCCCCGCCGCCGACATCGCCGACATCGCCGGCACGTCCGAGCCGGCCCCCCGGATCCGCCCCGAGGGCGGCGCGTCGATCGCCCGCCCAGCACCGCACAACCCCTGAGGAACGGCGCGATGAACACTGTTCAGAGGGGGCCGCGCCGCCCCGCCGAAGGGTCCTCATTGGAAAACGCCCGGGAGGCAACACCGTGACCCGCGTGCTCGTCGTGGAAGACGAGGAGTCGTTCAGCGACGCACTGTCGTACAACCTGCGCAAGGAGGGCTTCGAGGTCGCCGTCGCGGCCACCGGCCCCGACGCGCTGGACATCTTCGAGCGCAACGGTGCCGACCTCGTGCTGCTCGACCTGATGCTCCCCGGCCTGCCCGGCACCGAGGTGTGCCGGGAGCTGCGCGCCAAGTCCAGCGTCCCCGTGATCATGCTGACCGCCAAGGACAGCGAGGTCGACAAGGTCGTCGGCCTGGAGCTCGGCGCCGACGACTACGTCACCAAGCCGTTCTCGACCCGCGAGCTGGTCGCCCGGATGCGGGCCGTCCTGCGCCGCCAGGGCGAGGTCGAGGAGCTGACCCCGGCGACGCTGGAGGCTGGACCGGTCCGCATGGACGTGGAGCGGCACGTGGTCAGCGTCGGCGGCGACCCCGTCCAGCTGCCGCTCAAGGAGTTCGAGCTGCTGGAGGTGCTGCTGCGCAACGCGGGCCGCGTCCTGACCCGCATGCAGCTCATCGACCGGGTCTGGGGCGCCGACTACGTGGGCGACACCAAGACCCTCGACGTCCACATCAAGCGGCTGCGCGCCAAGATCGAGTCGACGCCGTCCACGCCGCGCTACATCGTCACCGTCCGCGGCCTGGGCTACAAGTTCGAGCCCTGATCGGAGCGGAGAACGGCCCGTACGGTGACTGCCGTACGGGCCGTTTCGCGTGCTTCGCGGGGGGCTAGTGGCCGCCCTCGGGGCCGGCCGGGGTCCCGCTCTCGCCGCCCGGCGACGGGGACGTGGTGGCGCCCGGCGTGGCGCCCTCGCCGCCCGTGCCCGGGGACTCGCCGCCGGGCTCGGCGGGCGCGCTGGAGTGGGCGCCCTCGGACGGCTGCGCGGGGGCGGTCGCCCCGGGCACCGGGGTGCCCGCCGACACGGCCGTGTACTGGGCGTACTCGCCCTGCTGCGGGATCACCGGCACCGCCACGTCCACGACGCCCGCCTGCTCGAACTGGAGGCGCAGCTGGACGCGCTCGCCGCCGATCAGCGGCTTGCTCGGGTTGACCAGCACCACCAGCGGCGCCTTGCCGCCGGGGACCTGGACGGTCGGCTCGGCCGCGGGCCCACCGGGCGTCGTGCTCGCGTCGGGCGCCTTGCCGGGCGACGCGGAGGCGCCGGGGCCGGTGGACGTGCCCGGGCTCGGGGACGCGCCGCCGGGCTCCGTGGTCGCGCCGGGCTCGGTCGTCGCGCCGGGCTCCGTGGTCGCGCCGGGGGCGGCGGGCTCGGTGGTCGCGCCGTCCGTCGGCGTGGTGCCCGGCTTCGCCTTCTTCTTCTTGCCCGGCTTCTGCGTCCCCTCCGGCGTGGGGGACGCGGCGGGCGCCTGGCCGACGAGCTGGACGGCGCTGCCCTGCCCGGACGGGAGGGCGGGCGGCAGCACGACCGATCCGCCGGTGATGCGCTGCTGGCCGAAGTCGGGCGAGGACACCGACAGGAGCCTGTCCTGGCGCCCCTTCACCTGGTTGATGATCGTGGCGTACAGCGGCAGCGAGCTGCCCTGGCCGAACGTCATGTCGGGCTTCGGGCCCAGCAGGAACATGTTGCGGATGTCGATCTGCGCGGCCTGCGGCTTGTCCTTGGGCACCGTGACGTTGACGGCCTCGGTGAGCTGCGTCGGCGCCGCGGACTGCGGCTCGCTGCCGGCGCCGCAGCCGGAGAGCACCGGTGCGATGGCGACGGCGCCCGCGACGGCGAGCACGGCCACTCGACGGCTGTTTCGGATCACGGCGTCGTTCTCCTCGCGAAATGGCGTTGGAATGTGGTGGGAACGGCGTGAGACACGCCAGGGGAAGCGTAGCGGCGCGGGCACGCCGACCCCGCCTCGGGGTCCGTAGACGGCGGTGAAATGTCAGCCGGACTGCAACGCCTTGACCTTCTCGATCAGCTCCTGCCCCGCCTTCGGCGCGGTCACGACGTCGTTGACGACGCCGTCCGGCTGGACGAACACGGCGGTCATCCGCGCGTCGGAGGGCGGCGGCGCGGGCGCGGCCTTCCCGGAGGGGCTGCCGGTCGGGCTGGGAGAGGTGCTCGCGGACGGGGTGGGGGAGGGAGAGGCCGCGGGCAGGTAGGCGCCGGCCAGGACGCCCCGACGGTCCTCAAGGAGGGTCACGGTGCCGTTGTGGGCCGTCCCCGCGCAGGACCTCAGCTCCTTGATCGAGACGCCGTGCGTGCTGCCCGCGGGACGCGGGTCGGCGACGAGCCAGAAGCTGACGTTGTACTCGTTCGCCCGTCCGGCCAGCTCCGCCACGAGCGGGTCGCACCGGTAGCCGGGCGGGACGACGCCGATGACGCCGGGCCGCAGGTCCCGGATCGGCTTCGCGGCGCGCTCGCGGTCGACCCGGTCGATCGTCCCGGCGGGCAGCAGGCCGCCGACGCGCCCGACGCCCGCCGTGGGACGCGGCGCGAGCTGCGCGGCGGGCGGGCGCGGCGCCGGACGCGGCCCGAACGCGGTCATCAGCGCGCCGCTCAGCAGGGCCACCAGCAGCGCGCCCGCGATGATCGGGATGGCCACCCCGAACCGCGTCAGCGGCCGGCCGAGGCGCGCCCACCGCTCCCTGCGCCGCCGCCTGCGCTCCTCCCGGCGGTAGGCGACCATGTCGCGTTCCAGCTCACGGGCGTCATCGGGCACCACGACGTCCACTCGGGGGAGCCCGTAGTCATCGGGCTCCGGGTCGCCGTCTGGCCTCACGCGCTATCTCACCGTCCTTCGATGCCCGCCGCGCCCCTTTCGGACCCCTCCGGGCGCTTCGTACCCGCGCGGCCCGGCATGTTCACCTCCAGTATGGGACGCTTCCGCGCGATCGGCAGGGGATCGGCAGGGGATCGGCGGGTGGATCAGAGGTGGACCGCCGGGCCGATCGGGGGCGGATCCGCGGGCACACGGCTCCCTGGACTCTTGCCCCGAGGGGGTCTTGCCGGTAGAGGCGGTTCGCCGGGATCATGGTGGTGTTCTGGTCACCCTGCGTACGCGGAACAGGGGCGAGATGCACCATTAAAGGGCTTTGTCAATACCCCAATAAGGGGGTTGACCTGCGCATATGCGCTCAAGGCCGGTTCAGCCACGCTCGTTTCCGTGCTACCCTGGTCTTAGCGGAAGGGGTACTTGTCACATGACTTTCCAGGTCGGCGACACCGTCGTCTACCCCCACCATGGGGCTGCTCGGATCGAGGCCATCGAGACTCGCACCATCAAAGGTGAGGAAAAGACCTATCTGGTCTTGAAGGTCGACAAGGGCGACCTGACAGTGCAGGTCCCGGTCGAGAACGTCGAGGACGTGGGTGTCCGGGACGTCGTCGGCCAGGAGGGTCTGGAGAAGGTGTTCGAGGTGCTTCGCGCACCATACACCGAGGAGCCCACGAACTGGTCGCGCCGGTACAAGGCGAACCTTGAGAAGCTCGCCTCCGGCGACGTCAACAAGGTCGCCGAGGTCGTCCGCGACCTGTGGCGCCGCGACAAGGAGCGCGGCCTGTCGGCGGGCGAGAAGCGCATGCTCGCCAAGGCCCGGCAGATCCTCGTCAGCGAGCTCGCGCTCGCCGAGAAGACCAACGAGGACAAGGCCGAGGCCCTGCTCGACGAGGTCCTGGCCAGCTGAGTTGAGCGCACGGCTTCCACGGGTGGGCGTCGGTACCGACGTCCACCCGTTCTCGTCGGAGCCGCGCCCCCTGTGGGTCGCCGGGCTCGAATGGCCGGGCGAGGGCCACGGCCTCGCCGGGCACTCCGACGGCGACGTCGCCGCGCACGCGGCCTGCGACGCCCTGCTGTCGGCCTGCGCCCTCGGTGACCTCGGCGCGGTCTTCGGCACCGCCGACCCGCGCTGGTCCGGCGCGTCCGGCGTCACGCTGCTGCGCGAGGTCGCCCGGCTCGCGGCCGAGGCCGGATTCACCATCGGCAACGTCTCGATCCAGGTCATCGGCAACCGTCCCAAGATCGGCAAACGGCGCGCCGAGGCCGAGAAGGTCCTCACCGAGGCCCTCGCGGGCGCTCCGGTGACGGTCTCGGCCACCACCACCGACGGCCTGGGCCTCACCGGCCGGGGCGAGGGCCTGGCCGCCATGGCCACCGCCCTGGTGGTCCCCACCCTCTGACCAGAGCCGCGTTCGCCCAGGCGAGCCCCTCGGACGGCCGTGTTCGTGGCGTGGCCTGCCGAACGGCCCGTGTCGGCGCCGCCGCCTTTGCGGCCGCGCCGGGGCGCTAGGCGGTGCGGGCGCGGTGGCGGCGGACGGCGTCCCGGTTGGAGCAGCGCTGCGAGCAGTAGCGGCGGCGGCCCGTGCGGGTGGTGTCGGCGAAGATCACGGTGCACCCGGCCACCGCGCAGCGGCGGAGCCGGTGCATGCCGCGCCCGACCAGGTGCAGGGCCGTGCCGACGGAGATCAGCGCGGACAGCAGGACGCCGAGCGGCTGCCGTTCCTCGCGGTAGTGCAGGTGCCAGCCGGTACCGCCGTGGTCGGTCAGCCGGGGGTAGGCGGCGGACGCCGCGAGCATCCGGTTGACCAGGTCGGCGCGTTCGCGCTCGTCGGTGGCGTCGACGGCCTTCTCCCACGCGTCCAGGGCCGTGTGGACGCGGTCGAGGTCGTCGGGGGTCGCGGGGCCGTCCAGCAGCAGTCCGGCGGCGCGGCAGCGGTCCGCGAGTTCCGCCGGATCCGCCGGGCGCCGGTTGGCCAGATCGGCGGCCAGGTTGACGGCGTCCTCTCCGTAAGGGTTGAGGTGCATAAGCCCATTACATCATGCTATGTCCATGACAAACCCTGTGAGCAGGACGTATGAGGTGCGGCGGGCGACCGAGGACGACGTCGCGGAGCTGATGCGGTTGCGGGCGATGCTGTTCGTGAACCTCGGCGGCGAGTACTTCAACCCCTCCGACGGAGACGACGAGTGGCTCGTGGCACTGGAGCGCGTGCTGAAGGAGAAGCTGGAGGACGACGACGCCCACATCCTCGTCGTGGACGGTGAGGACGGCCTCGCCGCGTGCGGCATCGGCACCATCGAGCAGTGGTTCCCCGGCCCGCACTCGCGGAACGGCCGGGTGGGGCACGTGGTCGGTGTCGTCACGGTCCCGGAGTACCGGCGGCGCGGGTACAGCCGGGCGATCATGGGGAGGCTGCTCGACTGGTTCAGGGAGCGCGACGTCGCCCGCGTGGACCTGTTCGCCTCGCACGACGGTTCGCCGCTCTACCGCGATCTCGGCTTCACCGACCACCCCGACCCGGCGCTGTACTGGCGTCCGTGAGGTACCGGTGGGTCGTTCTCGGCATCGCCACCTTCGCCCAGGCCGCGTCCAGCTTCTTCGTGCAGGGCATCGGGGCGATGGGGATCACGCTCCAGCGGGACCTGGACCTGAGCACCGCGCAGCTCGGGCTCCTGCTGTCGGCGGCCCAGTTCGCCCCGCTGATCGGGCTGGTGGTGGCGGGCGAGCTGCTGGACCGCTACAACGAGCGCTGGGTCGTCGGCGCGGGCGCGTGCGTGGTCGCGGCGGGGCTCGGCGCGGGCAGCCTCGCGCCGGGCTACGCGGCGCTGCTCGGCGTCCTGCTGGTCGTCGGCGCCGGTTACAGCACCGCCCAGCCCGGCGGCAGCAAGGCGGTGGCGTCCTGGTTCGATGCGTCCCAGCGCGGGCTGGCGATGGGGCTGCGCCAGGCCGGGCTGCCGCTGGGCGGCGCGCTCGCGGCCGCCGTCCTGCCCTTGGTCGCCGATGTCCACGGGTGGCGGACGGCGCTCGTGGTCGGCGGGTGCGTCGCGCTGGCGGGCGCCGCCGTCTTCATGGGCTTCTACCGGGCGCCGCCCCTGCCCGAGGCTCCCCGGGGCGAGAAGGTCACGCTGGCCGCGCGGGTGCGGATGCTGCGCGAACCGTCCATGGTGAAGATCATGCTGTCGGGGACGAGCCTGATCTCGGTGCAGAGCGGGATCCTCGTCCTGACCGTGCTGTACCTCCACGACGTGACGGAGCTCGGCGCGGGCGCGGCGGCGCTCGTGCTCGTGGTGGCGCAGGGTGCGGGCGTGGCCGGACGGATCTGCATGGCGGCCTGGAGCGATCGCGTCGGGTCCGGGCGCTACGCGTCCGTGATGATCTGCATGGTCGCCGTGGTCGCGGGGATGGCGGCGCTGGCCACGCCGCTCGGACGGGCGGCGCCGACGGCCTGCCTCCTGTTCGTCTGGCTGGGATTCTTCGGATACGGCTGGTACGGCCCCTGGGTCGCCTACGTCGCCGAGTCGGCGCCGCCGGGCAAGACGGGCTTCGCGCTGGGGCTGGCCATGTCGGTGAACCAGATCGCGATCATCCTCGCGCCGCCCCTGCTGGGGCTGCTGAGGGACGCCACCGGCGGGTTCACGCCGGTGTGGGGCGTCCTCGCCGCGATGACCGGCGTCGCGCTGGCGGTCACGGCACGCGCGCAGCGCCGTCCGTGCGCCGTCTAGTCCAGGGCGCGCCCTGAACGACCTCGGCCGTCACGCGAAGCGATGCCGCGCCCGCCAGGGCGGTGGGCCGGGGCTTCATCAGGCCGGCGTGGGGTGGACGGTCCCGGTGACCTCGCCGAGCGAGATCAGCGAGCCGGACGCGCCCGGCGCCTTCGCGCGGATCGTGACCGTGTCGCCGTCCTCCAGGAAGGTGCGCTTGGTGCCGTCGTCCAGTTCCAGGGGCTCGCGGCCGTTCCACGACAGTTCGAGGAGGCAGCCGCGCTGGTCCCGCTCGGGCCCGGAGACCGTCCCGGACGCGAACAGGTCGCCGGTGCGCAGCGGCGCGCCGTTCACCGTGGCGTGCGCGAGCTGCTGCGGCGACGTCCAGTACATCGACGCGAACGGCGGGCGGGACGCGACCTGCCCGTTGATCAGCACCTCCAGGTGCAGGTCGAGCCCCCACGGCTCCGCGCAGCGCAAGTAGGGGAGCGGGGCCGGGTCCTGGACGGGCGGGGTCACGCGCGCGGGCTCCAGCGCGGCCACCGGCACCACCCACGGCGAGATCGACGTCGCGAACGACTTGCTCAGGAAGGGGCCGAGCGGCTGCGACTCCCAGCTCTGCAGGTCGCGGGCGCTCCAGTCGTTCACCAGCACGAACCCGAACACGTGGTCGCGGAATGCCGAGGTCGGGACGCCGCGTCCGGCCGGGGAGGGCACCCCGGCGACGAACCCGACCTCGGCCTCGAAGTCGAGGCGGAGCGAGGGCCCGAACACCGGCTCCGCCTCGCCGGGCGTCCTGCGCTGGCCGGCCGGGCGGATGATCGGCGTCCCGGACGGGTACACCGTGCCCGCCCGGCCGTGGTAGGCGACGGGCAGCCGCTTCCAGTTGGGCGTCAGCGAGTCGCTGTTGGGGCGGAAGATCCGGCCGACGTTCGTGGCGTGGTGCACGGAGGAGTAGAAGTCGGCGTAGTCGGCGACCTCGAAGGGCCGCAGCAGCTTGACGTCCGCGACCGGGATCAGGTGCGGCTCGACCCGGGGGCGGTGCGCCTCGTCGGTCAGCAGCTCGACGAGCCGGGCGCGGTTGGCCCGCCACGAGGCGGGGCCCGCCACCATGAAGGCGTTCAGCGACCCCGACGCGAAGCAGCGCCGGTCGTCGATCAGCCCGGCGGCCGACAGCCCGGCCAGGTCGAGTACGTGCTCCCCGATGGCGACGCCCACGCGGGGCAGCTCCCCCGGACGCGAGAACACCCCGTAGGGCAGGTTCTCGACCCCGAAGCCGCCTTCCTCGCTGACCTCAACCCACGAAACGGTCGTCATGGAGAGGTACCTTCCCCCGCGCCCGGGCATCTGATCTGACCGGGAGCCTCCGGATCCGTCCGGGACCGGCCGACAGTACAGCCACAAAGGCCGGTAAAAGCCGCGAAAGGCGCGCGGCTACTCGGCGGGCGGGACGGGGGAGCTGCGGAAGCTGCCGGACGGCGGCGGGTTCCAGGTCAGGATCGGGAGGTCGTCGGACTCCTCGCCGTCGGAGCCGGCGGCTGGGTCGGCGGCTGGGTCGGCGGCTGGGTCGGCGGCGCGGCGGGTGTCCCGGTCGTCGGCGGCGTCCGGGTCCTCGGCGCGGTCGGCGGGCGGACCGTCGTGCTCCTCGCCGTCCGCCGCGTGGGTGCCCGAAGGACGCGGCGGGGGCATGACCAGGTCGGGACGGGTCGTGCGGGTCGACCTCGGCTCCCGGGCCGGGGGCTTGGCGGGGTCCCGCACCAGCTCGACGTCGGTGGGGAGCGTGGCGGGCGGGCCGATCGCGAGCGGGCCGAGGCCGGGGATGTGGTCGACCTCGGGGGCGGGCTCGGGCGGCGTCTCCGGCGCGGCGGGCGCCCGGAGTTCGGGCGGTGCCTCCGGCTCGGGCCGGGTTTCGAGTTCCGGCCGCGCCTCGGGTTCGGGGGGCGCCTCCAGTTCGGGGCGGGCCTCGGGGACCGGAGCGGGCTCGATGACCTTGACGTGGCCGCGCTGGCCCTCCACGGGCTCCGGCTCCCCGGCGGCCGGGCGGGCCGTCCTGATCTGCTTGAACATCGTCAGCCAGAGCCAGAGCGCGATCACCAGGATGGCGTGCGGCGCCACCGCCACGCCCACCCGCAGCGGGTCGCCCGAGAGGTCGTCGAAGCCGCGCAGCGAGTGCTGGACGGAGATCGCCGCGACCCCCGCGACCAGCACGAGCAGCAGCGTCCAGCGCAGCAGCCGCGTCCACCAGCGCGCGTTCCGGGTGATGACCAGCGACAGGATCGTCAGCGCGGTGAGCGCGTCGGCCATCGCGGGGTAGATCGGCGCCCAGCGGCGGCTCGCGCGTCCCTCGATCGCGAGGTCGCGCAGCAGGTCGTAGGTCAGCACGTAGGCGCCGCCCGCGAGCGCGGCGACGACGAGGCCGGCGGTCGCGGTGAGCAGCCGCCGCTGCACCGGCGTGTAGCGGGGAGCGCCGGGGCGGGTGGGATCAGATGGCATGGTTCTCGTTCCGGGGAGGGACGCGTGAGGGGACTCCAAGGTCGTCCCCACAGCGAGATTAGCCAGCCCCGAGGGCGGTTGACCCTGACTTCAACGCGATCAACGTCGTCATGTGCGCGTTAAGGGTAGAGACGTACGGTATGGAGGCAAGGGGTGGGTGACCCGGACCGCCGTACGGAGACCGGCGGGAGCCCGGATCGGCGACGTCCCGGGAGGAGGCGACGATGCCGTACTACAGGGTCGTGGGGGAGATCCCGCGCAAGCGCCACGTGCAGTTCCGCCGACCGGACGGCGGCCTGTACGCGGAGGAGCTGATGGGCGAGGAGGGATTCTCGTCCGATTCGAGCCTGCTGTACCACCGGCACGCCCCGACGGCGATCACCAGGAGCGAGGGCGTGCTGTCCGCCGAGGCGGAGCCGGCGCCGAACCATCCGCTGCGGCCGCGCGCCTACCGCACCCAGGACCTCCCTGAGGGAGACGACCTCGTCCTCGGCCGCCAGGTGCTGTTCGGCAACGAGGACGTACGGATCTCGTTCGCCGCGACCGCGGGCGCGGGCGGCCCGAGCGAGCTGTACCGCGATTCCGTTGGGGCGGAGGTCGTGTTCCTCCAGACCGGGCGCGCCCGGGTGGAGACGATGTACGGCGCGCTCGACGTGTCCGAGGGCGACTATGTGGTCATTCCGACCGGGACGATCCACCGCTGGATACCGGAGGGGCCGGTGAAGGCCCTCGTGGTCGAGGCCCGGGGGCACGTCCGGCCGCCGGGGCGCTACCTGTCGCGGTACGGGCAGTTCCTGGAGCACGCCCCCTACAGCGAGCGCGACCTGCGCGGGCCGCTGGAGCCGGTGCTGGTGGAGGGCGGGGAGGTGCCGGTCCTCGTCCGCACCCGGGACGGCCTGTCGCGGCTGACCTACCTCCACCACCCGTTCGACGTGGTCGGCTGGGACGGCTGCCTCTACCCCTACGCCTTCGCCATCGCCGACTTCGAGCCGATCGTGAAGCGGACGCACGCTCCGCCGCCCGTCCACCAGACGTTCGAGGGCCCCGGGTTCGTGATCTGCTCGTTCTGCCCGAGGCCGCTGGACTTCGACGATGATGCGGTGCCGATCCCGTACAACCACCACAATGTGGATAGCGACGAGATGATGTTCTATGTGGGCGGTGACTACTCCGCGCGCAAGGGTTCGGGCATCGGTATCGGGTCGATCTCCCTGCATCCGTCCGGCTTCACGCATGGGCCGCAGCCGGGTGCGGTGGAGGCGGTGGTCGAGGGGGTGCGGCAGGGGCATGGCACCTCGACCGAGCTGGCCGTCATGATCGACACCTTCCGCCCGCTGCGGCTCGGCGCGGCGGCGCGGCGCTGCGAGGATCCCGAGTACGCGTGGACGTGGGCGCGCGCCGCCGGATGAGGCGCGCGACCGGATGAGACGAGACGACACGGAGCCACCAGGGGTGGGAAGAGACGACGACGAGCGGGCGGACGCGGAGGAGCGGCTCGGGGAGTTCGAGCGGGCCTTCGACGGCAGGGGCGGTTACCGGCGCGCCGTGGGGTGGCTGGTCCTGCTGGGCGCGGCGGTGGTGATGCTCCTCGCGGCGGCGATCGTGTTCACGGCCGCGGGGCTGTGGCGGCTCGGGGTGCCGGCGGCGCTGCTGGCGGCGGCCTGCGCGTTCGTCGCCGCGCCGGTCGCCAGGGGCGCGGCGCTGCGGCACGGGAACCGGGTGGTGAGCCTGTTCGGCGGCGGTCTGGCGGTGAGCGGCGGGCCGGAGGGCGAAGCCTCCTACACCTGGGACGATCTGGTCTCGGTCACGCTCGCCGGGGTCCGGCGGGGGCGGCGGACGCGGTGGCGGCTCACGCTCCTCGCCGAGGACGGCCGCGTCCTGCGGTTCGGGGAGGAGCTGCCGGACGTCTCCGCCCTCGGTGAGGCGGTGGCGGCGGAGGCGGCGTCCCGCCAGGTCCCGCGCCATCTGGCGGCGGTGAAGGCGGGCGAGGAGGTGTGCCTCGGCCCGTTCACCGTGGACCTGGAGGGCGTCGGCAAGGAGGGCGAGCGGCTGCCGTGGCACGCCGTCCGGGACGTGGTGATCGAGAACGGCGTGGTCGCGGTGCGGACGCGCGGCGAGCGGACGGCCCTGGCCGCGATCGCGGGCCACATGCCGGACGCGCTGGTGTTCACCGCCCTGTGCTCGCAGGTCAAGGCGCTGAACGAGGGCCATCGCTAGTTTTTCGGGAAAACTTCGCGGGGGACGTCGAGAACGGCCGGACGGCTCCGATCCCCAGGTGCGCCCCGGCCGTCCGGGACGACATCGTCCGGCCCGGCCCGTCCGGGCGGCCCCTCGGGGCGCCGGGCGACGCCTGAACACATGGGAATCGAAGGAGACGACGTGAAGTACATGCTGCTGATCTTCAACCGGCCCGGGTTCGTCGAGGAACTGACCGAGACCGAGCGCCAGGAGCTGTTCGCCGAGGTCGACTCGATCATGAAGGAGCTGGACGACCGGGGCGAGTGGGTCGGCGGGGAGGGGCTGGCCGACCCGTCGCAGACCAAGGTCGTCCGGGAGCGGGACGGGCTGCCCGCCGTGACCGACGGGCCGTTCCTGGAGGCCAAGGAGCACCTCGCCGGATACCTCACCGTCGACACCGAGACGCTGGAGCGGGCCGTCGAGATCGCCTCGCGGTGGCCGGACGTCCGGTACGGCGGGCGCATGGAGGTGCGGGCCGTCATGGAAGCCGCCGGGACGGAGATGTGACCGATCCGCTGGGCGTCGAGGACCTGCTGCGCGAGCTGGCGCCGCAGGTCCTGGGCGTGCTCGTCCGGCGGCACGGCGCGTTCGACGCCTGCGAGGACGCCGTGCAGGAGGCGCTGCTCGCCGCCGCCCTCCAGTGGCCGGAGGAGGGCGTGCCGGAGAAGCCGCGCGGCTGGCTGCTGACCGTCGCGACCCGGCGGCTCACCGACCAGTGGCGCAGCGAGAGCGCGCGCCGCGACCGCGAGGCGGCGGTCGCCGCGTGGGACCCGGCCGCCTCCTCCAGCGGGCCCGAGCCGGGCGAGGACCAGCCCGGCGACCGCGACGACACGCTGACGCTGCTGTTCCTGTGCTGCCACCCCGCGCTGTCCCCGCCCTCGCAGGTGGCGCTGACGCTCCGCGCCGTCGGCGGCCTGACCACCGGGCAGATCGCCCGCGCGTTCCTGGTGCCCGAGACGACGATGGGCCAGCGGATCAGCCGGGCCAAGCAGAAGATCAAGTCGACCGGCGCGCGGTTCGGCATGCCGCCCGCCGGGGAGCGCGCGGAGCGGCTGCGGGCCGTCCTGCACGTCCTCTACCTGATCTTCAACGAGGGTTACACGGCCTCCAGCGGGCCCGACCTGCACCGCGCCGACCTCACCGCCGAGGCGATCCGGCTGACCCGCGCCCTGCACGCGCTGCTGGACGGCGACGGCGAGGTCGCCGGCCTGCTCGCGCTGATGCTGCTGACCGACGCCCGCCGCGCCGCGCGGACCGGGCCCGGCGGCCTGCTGATCCCGCTCACCGAGCAGGACCGGACGCGCTGGGACGCCGCCGCCATCGCCGAGGGCACCGCGCTGATCACCGACGCCCTCACCTGGTCGCCGCCGGGCCCGTACCAGTTGCAGGCCGCGATCGCCGCCGTGCACGCGGAGGCGGCGCGTCCGCAGGACACCGACTGGCCGCAGATCCTCTCGCTCTACCGGCTGCTCACCCGCGTCGCGCCCAACCCCATGGTCACGCTGAACGAGGCGGTGGCGCTGGCGATGGTGCGCGGCCCGCGCGCCGGCCTCGACCTGCTGGCGACCCTGGACGGCGACGAGCGCGTGTCCGGCCACCACCGGCTCGACGCCGTCCGCGCCCACCTGCTGGAGAAGGCCGGTGACACCGGCGCGGCGCGCGAGGCGTACCGGGCCGCCGCGCGCGCGACCACGAGCCTGCCCGAGAAGCGCTATCTGGAGTCCCGCGCCGCGGGCCTGAACGGAACGGATTGATCATGGACGTGCGCACGCTGAAGGTCCCCGGCGCCACCCTGCACTACGAGGTGCGCGGCGCCGGGCCCGTCCTCCTGCTCATCTGCGGAGGCATCTACGACGCCGCCGGCTACGCGGGCCTCGCCGGGCTGCTCGCCGACCGGTACACGGTCGTCACCTACGACCGGCGCGGCAACTCGCGCAGCCCGCTGGACGGCCCCCCGGAGCCGCAGCGCGTCGAGGACCACGTGGACGACGCGTCCCGCGTCCTCCGCGAGGTCGGGGGCGGGCCCGCCCACGTCTTCGGCAACAGCGCGGGCGCGACGATCGCGCTCGGACTGGCCGCGCGGCACCCGGAGCAGGTCCGGACGGTGGTCGCGCACGAGCCGCCGTTCTTCACGCTGCTGCCGGACGCCCCGCACTGGCGGTCGGTCGTCCACGAGGTCAAGGACGTCTTCGCGGAGAGCGGCGCGGACGCCGCCATGGCCAGGTTCGGCGCGCTGACGAGCGGGGAGGGCGACGACACCGCACCCCCGGAGGAGGCCGCGCCCCTGGAGGAGGCCGGGCCCCCGCAGGATCTCGACGCGGAGACGCTGGAGATGTTCGCGCGCTTCCAGAAGAACGCCGACTTCTTCTTCCCCTACGAGGTGTCGACGTTCGCCCGCGCCTCGCTGGACGAGGCGGCGCTGCGCTCGTCCGGCGTGCGGATCGTGCTCGTCGCGGGGGAGGCGTCGGAGGGGCAGCCCGCCCACCGGGCCGCGCACATCGCCGCCGAGCGCCTCGGGACGCGGGCCGAGACCTGGCCGGGCGACCACGGCGGCTTCGGAACCGAGGCCGAGGCGTTCGCGACCAGGCTGAACGCCCTGTTCGCCCCGGCGGGCGGCTGAGCGCGTTCCAGGAGCATGCCGCAGAGCGCCCCGCGGGCCCGCGGTCATCCAATAACCTGGCTTTGTGAGCTTGCGACTGTACGACACCGGCACCCGTAGCGTCCGTGCGTTCGAGCCCCTGGAAGAGGGCCGCGTGGGGATGTACGTGTGTGGGGCGACGCCGCAGTCCACCCCCCATATCGGCCATCTGCGCTCGGGCGTCATCTACGACGTGCTGCTGCGCTGGCTCCGCTCGTCCGGCTACGAGGTGACGGCCGTCCGCAACGTCACCGACATCGACGACAAGATCCTCGCGGTCGCGGCGGAGCGGGGCGTGCCCTGGTTCGCGATCGCCGAGGGCAACCAGCGGGCGTTCACCCAGGGCTACGACGTGCTCGGCTGCGTGCCGCCGACGATCGAGCCGCGCGCGACCGGGCACGTCCCCGACATGATCGCGCTGATGCGGCGGCTGATCGAGCGGGGCCACGCCTACGCGGCGGGCGGCGACGTCTACTTCGACGTGGAGTCGTGGGCGGCGGAGTACGGGTCGCTGTCCAACCAGCGGCTGGAGAACATGCGCTCCGCCGGCGACACCCCCAACGAGGACTGCAAGCGCGACGCCCGCGACTTCGCCCTCTGGAAGGGCGCCAAGCCGGGCGAACCGTTCTGGGAGACGCCCTGGGGCCCCGGACGCCCCGGCTGGCACCTGGAGTGCTCGGCGATGTCCACCCGCTACCTCGGGCCCGAGTTCGACATCCACGGCGGCGGCGTCGACCTGATCTTCCCGCACCACGAGAACGAGATCGCGCAGTCGCGCGCGGCGGGCGACGCCTTCGCGCGCTACTGGCTGCACAACGGGCTGCTCACGGTGGACGGCGAGAAGATGAGCAAGTCCGTCGGCAACGTCGTCTCGCTTCCCGACCTGCTCGGCAAGGCCCGTCCCGCCGAGGTGCGGTACTACCTGGCCGCCGCGCACTACCGCTCGCTGATGGACTACACCGACGCAGCGCTGGTCGAGGCCGTCTCCGCCTACCAGCGCATCGAGGGGTTCGTCACGCGCGCCGCCGAGGTCGTCGGCCCCGGCACGGTGCCGCGGCAGGTGCCCGCCCCCTTCGCCGCCGCGCTGGACGACGACCTCGGCGTCCCGCAGGCGCTCGCGACCCTGCACGAGACCGTCCGGGAGGGCAACAGCGCCCTCGCCTCCGGTGACGAGGCGGTGGTCCGGGCGCGGCTGGCGTGCGTGCGGGCGATGGCCGACGTCCTCGGCCTCGACCCGCTGTCGGCCCAGTGGAACCAGACCGGCGGCGACGACCTGCGTCCCGTCGTGGACGCCCTGGTCGCCGTCGCCCTCGAACAGCGGCAGGCCGCCCGCGCCCGCAAGGACTACGGCGCCGCCGACGCCATCCGCGACAGCCTCGCCGAGGCGGGGATCGTCGTCGAGGACACCCCGCACGGCGCCCGCTGGGAACTGAAGCGGGCCTGACGTCCCGGGCCCGGCACGGTGCGCGAGGCGTGCCGGGTCACGGGTAAAATCGGACGGTCGAGGGCGTGAGCACAGGTGCCGCCCCGGAATCTGGGTCGCCCCGCCACGAGGGCGAGCGAGCAGCGATCGTCGCGAGGGGCGTACCAGCATGGCCAAGCGCAAGGGCAAGGGACCCACTCCCAAGGCCGAGGACCGGCACTGGCACGGCAAGCGCCAGAAGGCCCGCGCCGTCAAGAGCGCCAAGCGGACCGGGACCACCACGGTCGGCCCGCGCGGGCGCGCCGCGTCCGCCGAGCCGCAGCGGGCGACCCGTCCCGCCGGTGCCCGCCGCGCGAACGGCGAGGTCCCCGAGCTGGTCACCGGCCGCAACCCGGTGGTCGAGGCGCTGCGCGCGCGCGTGCCCGGCAGCGCCCTGTACGTCACCTCCGGCACCGACGAGCGGGTCCGCGAGTCGATCCAGCTCGCCGCCGACCGCGGCATCCCGCTGCTGGAGACGGGCAAGAACGAACTCGACCGGCTCACCGACGGCGCCGTCCACCAGGGCATCGCGCTCCAGGTCAGGCCGTACCGCTACGCGCACCCCGACGACCTGCTGACCGGCACGTCCCCGCTGATCGTCGCGGTGGACGGCATCACCGACCCGCGCAACCTCGGCGCGATCGTCCGCTCCGCCGCCGCGTTCGGCGCCTCCGGCGTCGTCGTGCCCGAGCGGCGCGCCGCCGGGGTCAACGCGGGCGCGTGGAAGGCGTCCGCCGGGACGCTCGCGACCCTCCCGGTCGCGCGGGCCACGAACCTGTCCCGGCAGCTCAAGGCCTACCAGAAGGCGGGCTGCTTCGTCGCGGGCCTGGACGCCGCCGGCGGCGTCACGGTCGCCGACCTGGAGGTCGCCTCCGGCCCGTTCGTGCTGGTCGTCGGCTCGGAGGGCAAGGGCCTCGGACGGCTGGTCGCCGACACCTGCGACATGCTCGTCACGATCCCGATGCCGGGCCGGGCCGAGTCCCTCAACGCGGGGGTCGCGGCGGGCATCGCGCTGTACGAGATCAGCCGCCTCCGCACCTGAGGCCAGGCCGCCTCCTGAGGCCAGGCCGCCTCCTGAGGCCAGGCCGCCTCCTGAGGCCAGGCCGCCTCCTGAGGCCACGCCGCGCCCCGAGGCCAGGCCGCCCCGAGGCCAGGCCGCCCCGAGGCCAGGCCGCGCTTGAGACCACGCCGCGCTTGAGACCACGCCGCGCTTGAGACCACGCCGCGCCTGAGACCACGCCGCGCCTGAGACCACGCCGCGCCTGAGACCACGCCGCGGTTGAAGCGATGCCGCCCCTGCCGCCGCGGTGCGCCTGTGGGGGCGCGGTGCGCCTGAGGGGGCGTTCGGGCTTGGTGTCGCACATGTCCCTTCTGTCGCGGAAATAATCTCAACGTTCAGAGACTTGACGTCGATGTAGCCGAATTTGGCTCAACGTTGAGATTATTAACCATGAGGGGTTGATCCCATGACCGCCGTCCCGGCCCCCCGGGGGCAGCGCGGCCGCTACCTCGGCGACCTCGCGCTCACGGCCCTCGCGCCGGCGAGTTGGGGCACCACCTACGTCACCACCACCACGCTCCTCCCCGACGACCGCCCCTGGCTCGCCGCCACGATGCGGGCCCTGCCCGCCGGGCTCGTCCTGCTCGCCGTGAACCGCCGCCTGCCCAAGGGCGAGTGGTGGTGGAAGGCGGCCGTGCTCGGCGTCCTCAACTTCGGCGCGTTCTTCCCCCTGCTGTTCTTCGCCGCCTACCGGCTGCCCGGCGGGGTCGCGGCCACGATCGCCTCCGTCCAGCCGCTGGTCGTGGCGCTGCTGTCGCTGCCCATCCTGCGGGTCCGCCCCGCGCGCGCCGTCCTGTTCTCCGCCCTGGTCGGGACGGGCGGCGTCGCGCTGCTGACGCTGTCGGCCGAGGCCCGGCTCGACCCGCTCGGCATCGCCGCCATGCTCGTCGCGACCTCGATGATGGCGGTGGCGATCGTCCTCGCCAAGAAGTGGGGCAGCCCCGAGTCGCCGCTGGTGATGGCCGGCTGGCAGCTCACGGTCGGCGGCCTGGTCATCGTGCCGTTCCTGGTCGCGTTCGAGGGCCTCCCGCCGACGCTGACGGGCGAGAACGTGCTGGGCTTCACCTACATCGGCGCCATCGGCACCGGCACCGCGTACGCGCTGTGGTTCCGGGGCATCGGACGGCTCGCGCCGACCTCGATCTCCCTGCTCGGCCTCACCAACCCGCTGGTCGCGACCCTCGCGGGCCTGACCATCCTCGGGGAGACGCTCACCGCGGGGCAGGCCGCCGGGTTCGCGATCGCGCTCGGCGCCCTGGTGGCGGGCCAGGCCCTCGGCCGGCGCTCGGCCCTGCCCGCACCGGTCACACCTCCGCCCGGAACGGCCGCACCTCGATCGGAAGCCGGGTCGCCTGCGCATACCGCGCCGCCCACCACAGCGCCGCGTCCAGATCCTCGACCCGGATGACCGTGATCCCGCCGAGGTACTCCGGGGCCACCACGTACGGCCCGTCCGAGGCGATCACCTGCTCCGCCTCGGCCCGGACGACCGTGCTGGCCTCCGGCGGGTACAGCCCGGCGCCGAACACCCACGCCTCCGCCGCCTCCAGCTCCCGCCGGATCTCCGCCAGCTCCGCCATCACCCCCACCAGGAACTCGGGTGGCGGCGGCTCCCCCTCCGGCTGGAACATGTTCAGCGCGTAGAGCTTCATCGGTCCCCCTAGTCCCGCATCGCGACCCGTCACCGGCCGCGCCGTCCCCGCCCCCGCGAAGACGTCCCCAGGGGTCACTTCCCCGTCCCCGCCCATGCTCACCCGGTAACCCCCGAGCGAGGCCCCCGCCGAGTCGACTACGATGCACGACGAACACGCCGACGTAGCTCAATTGGCAGAGCATCTGTCTTGTAAACAGAAGGTTAGGGGTTCAAGTCCCCTCGTCGGCTCCAGGTGAAGGCCCTTTTCGATCTTGGGAGTGCGGGGATGGATTGGGGCGCCTTCCAGAGCGCCTGGCATGACCGCGGATGCCGCGCCGTGGCGGGCCTCGCGGAGGCGAATCCGGGCGAGTCGCTGTACGCCGCCGCCTTCCATCTCTCCTATCTGGACGGCGAGCAGATCCTCCCCTCGGCGCTGGCCGTCAACGCCGAGGCGGCGGTGCGCGAGGAGCGCGGGTACTCGACGCGATTCCTCCCTCCGGAGTGGCGGTGGGACGTGCTGGGCGCCGAGGAGATGGCGCCGTGGTATCGCCGCCTGACGGAGGAATACCTGGTGCCCGCCTCGGGCGATGCGGAACGTGACGCGGCGATGGTCGCGCTTGGGGCGGCGCACGACGCCGCGCTCGCCGAGGTCTGCAAAGCGATGACCGCGACGGCGCGCCGGGGCGGCATTCACGCGGCGCTTCCACCCGGGTTCGTCGTCGCCGTCCTCGAAGGGCAACGGGAGGACGAGGAGGCCGTCCTCATCCGGCGGAGCGTCGACCCGGCGGTGCTGGCGACCGTTCCCGAACTGGCCGATCACCTGCGGCTGCTTGAGGACGCCTGACCCCCGCGGGCGCGGCCGCGCGGGAAATTCCGCTTCACCGGGACGGGCGGCCCCCCGTATTTCGTTGGGCCTGAATACCGAGTTCGGGCGTGACCGCTGCTCAGCGTATTGATCATCTTTATTTCTCCTTCAATTTCACAGTTGTGAAAATTCGTGTCTCGTTGAATGCATTGACACGTTCCGGTGCGGCGGGGTGCACTTCGGGACAGCTCATCGGATGAGTTGCATGTCCCCAGTCCTCGCCCGGCAGACAGGACGCGGCGGAGCGCTCCCAAGCCTCGGCTCCGCGCGCCCTCGGATGGCGGGCCCGTCGAAGGAGCATCCCTGTGAGACACCAGACCGCGATCGGGGCGACGGCACTGGCCGTCGGCCTCGCCGTGGCGATGTCCGCCCCCGCCACAGGAGCGACCTCCGGTACCGCGAAGGCGGCCAAGCCGGACCCCCGCTCTCTTGCCGCCGCGTCGGCCGACACCTTCGTCACCTCCCAGCCCGCGGCGTTCAAGACCGCGCCCAAGGACAAGATCTTCCGGACCAACGTGACGTCCGGCCTGCGCGGTCTCCAGCACGTGGAGTACCAGCGCACCTACGACGGCCTGCCGGTGTACGGCGGCGACTTCGTCGTCACGACCAACGCGTCCGGCGGTGTGCTGAGCTCGTCGGTCAACCAGACCGAGGCGCTCAACGTGGGGACGAAGGCGACCGTCACGGCCGCGCAGGCCGCGCGGGTCTCGCGTGCCAAGGTCTCCAGGGTCTCCACCGTCTCCTCCCCGCGCCTCACGGTGCTGGCCGAGGGCTCGGGACGGCTGGTCTACGAGACGGTCGTGAGCGGTCACCAGAAGCGTGCCGAGACCAAGCTGCACGTGATGGTGGACGCCAAGTCCGGGAAGGTCGTCAAGACCTGGGACGAGGTCCGCGACGCGGCCGACGACCAGAGCAATTACCACGGCACGGTCGATTTGAGTACGGCCGCGACGTCGATGACCGACCCGCAGCGTCCCGGCCACCAGTGCGGCGGCCAGGGCGGTTCCGCCTACACCGGCACCGACAGCGCGTGGGGCAATGGCAGCGGCACCAATCTGGAGACCGCGTGCGTGGACGTGCTGTACGCGGTCCAGAAGGAATGGGACATGCTCAAGGCATGGCTCGGCCGCAACGGCACCAACGGGAACGGGCGCGGGTTCCCCGCGCGTGTGGGGCTGAGTGACGTCAACGCGTACTGGAACGGCAGTTACACCAACTTCGGCCACAACCAGGCCAACAACAAGCAGGCCACCTCGGTCGACGTCGTCGGCCACGAGAACGGCCACGCCGTCTTCACCAACACCCCGGGCGGCGACGGCGGCGGCGGTAACGAGAAGGGCGGGATGAACGAGTCGGCCGGCGACATCTTCGGCGCGCTGACCGAGCACTACATCAACGAGCCCGCCCAGTACGACCCGCCCGACTACCTGGTCGGCGAGGAGGTCGACCTGGTCGGCCAGGGCCCGATCCGCAACATGTACAACCCGGGTGCGAAGGGCGACCCGAACTGCTACTCCTCCTCCATTCCGAGGACGGAGGTGCACAAGGCCGCCGGCCCGCAGAACCACTGGTTCTACCTGCTGGCCGAGGGCTCGAACCCGACCAACGGGAACCCGACGAGCCCGACCTGCAACAACTCCACCGTCACCGGCATCGGCATCCAGAAGGCCGGCCAGATCTTCATGGGCGGCCTCAACAAGAAGGTCAGCAGCTGGACCCACGCCCGCGCGCGGGTCGCGACCGTCCAGGCCGCCAAGGAGCTGTTCGCCGGCTCCTCGGCCGAGTGCAACGCGGTCAAGTCGGCCTGGTCCGCCGTGAGCGTTCCCGCGCAGAGCGGCGAGCCGGCCTGCTGATCCGGCACGGCCGGCACGACAACTGAATGGCTTTTCGAAAAGGGACGTCCCAAGGCTCTCGCCCGTGACCGCCGCCGAATCCCCCGCCGGCAGGCGGCCGAGTCTGGCAACGTCCCCCCGGACACGTCCGGTACGGCCCCGCTCCGTACCGGACGTGTTCTCTTTTCCGCAGCCGGCCGGGGTCAGTGGTGGTGCGGCGTCGGGGTCTCGTCGAAGATCAGCCAGGTGCGGGTGGAGCGGACACCCTCGACCGCGTGGATGCGGCCGAGCACGACGTCGCGCAGGGACGCGTTGTCGGGCGTCCGGACGAGCATGACGAGGTCGACGTCGCCGCCCACGAACGCCAGGTGCTGGATGTAGGGGACCTCGCGGAGCTGCGCCGACACCTTGCGCCAGGAGTTCTGCTCGATGTTGACCAGCACGTAGGCGGCGGTGCCGAGGCCCGCGCGGACGGGGTCGACGCGGGCGGTGAACCCGGCGATGACGCCCTCCTCGATCAGGCGTTCGACGCGCGCGTAGGCGTTGGAGCGGGAGACGCTGACCCGCTCGGCGAGGGCGCGCATCGACAGCCGCCCGTCGGCGGTCAGCTCGCGGAGGAGGGCGCGGTCGACGTCGTCCAGGGACGCCGCCGATCGTCCCGGCGGGGTCGGGGAGGCCGCGCTCTCCGAAGACAGATGGTCCATGTTGGCTCCGGTTGAGGGCAGGTCGTCCTGGATTCCGGCCGACTCTTGAGACTTATGGCCGACCTGTTTCATATTCCTACCACCGATGGAAAATGAGGAGGTGGGGGCGTATGGCGGGTCCACGTCCGAAGGCGCCGCTCCCCTCGCCGGCGGGGCGGTCCACGGCGGAGGGGCGACCCCCCTCGGCGGAGGAGCTGCTTCCCTCGGCGGAGCCGGTGCGGTTCCTGACCGATTCAGGCGCGGTGGTGCGGCGGCGGTCCGCCTACCGGGCGCCGGACGAGGCGCTGCTGCGCCGCGCGTACCGCCGGATGGTCGTCGGACGGCGGTTCGACGCCCAGGCCACGGCGCTCACCAAGCAGGGGCGGCTGGCGGTGTACCCGTCCAGCCACGGCCAGGAGGCGTGCCAGATCGGCGCGGTGCTCGCGCTGAACGAGGACGACTGGCTGTTCCCGACGTACCGGGAGTCGATGGCGCTGGTGGCGCGGGGCATCGACCCCGTCGAGGTGCTCGCGCTGCTGCGCGGGAACGCGCACTGCGGGTACGACCCCGAGCGGCACCACACGGCGCCGCAGTGCACGCCGCTGGCGACGCAGTCCGTCCACGCGGCGGGCCTCGCCTACGCCGAACGCCGCAAGGGGACCGGCCGCGTCGCGCTCGCCTGCGTCGGCGACGGCGCGACCAGCGAGGGCGACTTCCACGAGGCGCTCAACTTCGCCGCCGTCTTCAAGGCGCCGGTCGTGTTCCTCGTCCAGAACAACCAGTACGCCATCTCCGTGCCGCTGGACCGGCAGACCGCCGCGCCCTCGCTCGCCCACAAGGGCGTCGGCTACGGCGTGCGCTCGGAAAGGGTGGACGGGAACGACCCGGTCGCGGTTCTGGCCGTGCTCGGGGCCGCCGTCGAGCACGCGCGGTCCGGAGACGGGCCGTTCCTCGTCGAGGCGTGCACGTACCGGCTTGAGGCCCACACGAACGCCGACGACCCGTCCCGCTACCGGACGGAGGGCGAGGCCGCGCGATGGCGGCGCCGCGACCCGGTCGCGCGCCTGGAGGCCCATCTGCGGCGGCGCGGCCTCCTCACCGACGAGGACGTCGAGGCGTGCGCGGCGGAGGCTGAGGAGTTCGCCTCCCGGCTGCGCGAGCGGATGAACGCCGACCCCGAACTCGTCCCGCTCGGGATGTTCGACCACGTCTACGGCACCCCGACCCCGCAGCTCGACGAGCAGCGGGCGCTGCTGCGCACCGAGCTGGAAGCAGAGGAGGCGCTGCCGTGACGACGACCGCGACGACCGGCACGACCAGCACGACCAGCATGGCGCAGGCCCTCAACGCGGCGCTCCGCGACGCGATGGACGGCGACGACCAGGTCATCGTCTTCGGCGAGGACGTCGGCGCGCTCGGCGGGGTCTTCCGCGTCACCGACGGCCTGACCGACAAGTTCGGCGACGACCGCTGCTTCGACACCCCGCTTGCCGAGGCGGGGATCGTGGGATTCGCCGTCGGCATGGCGATGGGCGGGTTCCGGCCCGTCGTGGAGATGCAGTTCGACGCGTTCGCCTACCCGGCGTTCGAGCAGATCGCCTCCCATGTCGCGAAGACCCGCAACCGCACGCGCGGGCAGGTGGGGCTGCCGCTGGTCATCCGCATTCCCTACGCGGGCGGGATCGGCGGCGTCGAGCACCACTGCGATTCCAGCGAGGGCTACTACGCCCACACCCCGGGTCTGAAGGTCGTCACCCCCGCGACCGTGGCGGACGCGTACTCGCTGCTCCGCGAGGCCATCGAGGACCCCGATCCCGTCATCTTCCTGGAACCGAAGAAGCTGTACTGGTCCAAGGCGGACGTCGCGCTGCCCGCCCGCGCGGAGCCGTTCGGCCGCGCCGCGATCCGCCGGTCCGGCGCCGACGCGACGCTCGTCGCCTACGGGCCGAGCGTGCCGGTGGCGCTGGAGGCCGCCGAGGCCGCCGCGGGCGAGGGCTGGGACCTGGAGGTCGTCGACCTCCGGACGATCGTCCCGTTCGACGACGCCACGGTCGTCGCGTCCGTCCGCAGGACCGGACGCTGCGTCGTCGTCAGCGAGGCCGCCGGGTTCGCCGGGGTCGGCGCGGAGGTCGCGGCCCGCGTCCAGGAGCGCTGCTTCCACAGCCTCCAGGCGCCGGTGCTGCGCGTGACCGGCTTCGACATCCCCTACCCGCCGCCGATGCTGGAGCGCCACCACCTGCCGAACGTCGACCGGATCCTCGACGCGCTCGACCGGCTGCAGCGCGACGACGAGCCCGACACGCGGTTCCTGGGCGGTGCCGCGTGACCGCGACGGTCTTCAACCTGCCCGACCTCGGCGAGGGGCTGACCGAGGCCGAGATCCTGGAGTGGAAGGTGGCGGTCGGCGACCCGGTCACCGTCGACCAGAGCGTCGTCGAGGTCGAGACCGCCAAGGCCGCCGTGGACGTCCCGATCCCGATCGCGGGCGTCGTGGCCCGGCTCTACGCCGACGCCGGGTCGGTGGTCGGCGTCGGCGCGCCGCTGATCGAGATCACCCTCCGGGAGGGCGCCGGCGAGCGGTACCGGGAGGAGGAGCGGGCCGGTTCCGGCAACGTCCTCGTCGGCTACGGGACGAGCGACGGCGCCTCCCGCCGGTCGCGCCGCCGCGCCGCCCGTCCGGAGACCGCGCCCGTGCCCGTGTCCGCGCCCGTGCCCGTGTCCGCGCCCGTGTCCGTGCCCGCATCCGTGCCCGCCCCGAAGCCGGGTGCCGAGGCGCCGCGGGTCATCTCGCCGGTGGTGCGGCGGCTGGCGAAGGAGCACGGCGTCGACGTCGCCGCGATCGAGGCGAGCGGGCCCGGCGGCGTCGTGCTGCGGCGCGACGTCGAGGCCGCGATCGCCAGGCCCGAGCCGCCGGAGGAGGCCCCGGACGTCGTGCGCATCCCGCTCAGGGGGACGCGGCGCGCGATCGCCGAGAAGCTCGTGCGCAGCCGCAGCGAGATCCCCGACGCGAGCACCTGGGTGGACGTCGACGCGACACCGCTGGTGGAGTTGAGGGAGCGCATCGGCCGCGCCGACCCGGACGCGCGCGTCGGCACGCTGGCGCTGCTCGCCCGGATCTGTGTGGCGGGCCTGCGGCGATACCCGCAGCTCAACGCCCATGTGGACGCCGAGCGCGAGGAGATCGTCCAGTCGTCCCGGATCCATCTCGGGTTCGCCGCGCAGACCGGGCGGGGCCTGGTGGTGCCGGTGGTCCGCGACGCGCAGTCCCTCACGCTCGCCGAACTCGCGGCGGCGCTCAGGCGGCGCACCGACGACGCCCGCGAGGGCCGCCTCACCCCCGCCGACCTCACCGGCGGGACGTTCACGCTGAACAACTACGGCGTCTTCGGGGTGGACGGCTCGAACCCCATCCTCAACCACCCCGAGGCCGCCATGCTCGGCGTCGGGCGGATCGTGGACCGGCCGTGGGCGTTCGAGGGCGAGGTGCGGCTGCGGAAGGTCGCGCAGCTCTCGTTCACCTTCGACCACCGGATCTGCGACGGGGGCGTCGCGGGCGGCTTCCTGAGGTTCGTCGCCGACTGCGTCGAGCGTCCCGAACTCCTCGTCACCCACCTGTAGCGCGGGGGTTGCGCAGCCCGTCGAAGGCGACCTTGCTGATGGCGTCGGCGAGCTGCGCCCCGCCCGCGCGGCCGCGCGGGCGGTACCACTCGACGAGCGAGTTGACCAGGCCGAACAGCAGCCGGGCGGTGATCGCGGGGTCGATGTCGGGGCGAATGTCGCCCTCGGCCTCGGCCTGCGCGACCAGCCCGGAGACCAGCCGGTCGAACTCGCGGCGGCGGGCAAGCGCGCGCTTCTCGACGGCGGTGTTGCCGCGCACGCGCAGCAGCAGCGTGACGAACGGGAGCCGCTCGACCAGGACGGCGACGCTGGCGCGGACCAGGTGCTCCAGCCGGTCGATCGCGCGGCCCGGCGCGGCGGCGGCCTCCTCGGCGGCGGCGAACAGGCCGTCGAGGGCGCGGTCGACGGCGAGTTGGAGCAGTTCGTCCTTGCCGGTGACGTGGTGGTAGATCGCGGACTTGCTGATCCCGAGCCGCCGGGCGAGGTCGTCCATGCTGGTGCCGTCGTAGCCGCGCTCGTTGAACACCGTCACCGCGACCGCGAGCAGCCTCTCCCGGTCGTATCCGGGCCGCCCGCGCCGCCGGGTCGCGCGGCCGTCACCCACCTCGCCCACCTCGCTCACCGCGGCATTATCGCAGCAGGCGGCGGCCCGGCGGCCCGGCGCGGCCTTCTCAGCGGCCCGGCACCGAGGTACGATACTTACTGAACGGACGGTCGGTAATTCCACGACTCCGAGGGTTTTCCGAGGACGAGGAGGGCTCGCCCATGGCTCCGCTGCCCAGCTACGTGTCCGGCGCCTGGCACATACCGCCGGACGAGGGGGCGCCGCTCACCGACGCGGTGACGGGCGAGGAGATCGGGCGGATCTCCACCGCGGGCATCGACATGGGCGCCGCGCTCGCGCACGGGCGGCTCGTCGGCGGCCCGGCGCTGGGCGAGCTGACCTTCCACCAGCGCGCCGTCCTGCTCAAGGCGCTGGCCCTGCACCTGCGCGAGCACCGCGAGGAGCTGTACGCGCTGTCCGCGCGGACGGGCGCGACGCTCGCCGACTCGCGGATCGACGTGGACGGCGGCATCGGCGTCCTGCTGTCGTACGCGAGCAAGGGCAAGCGCGAGCTGCCGAACGACACCGTCCTGGTCGACGGGGACGTGGAGCCGCTGAGCAAGGGCGGCACCTTCTCCGGACGGCACATCTGCTCGCCGCTCCAGGGCGTCGCCGTGCAGATCAACGCGTTCAACTTCCCGATGTGGGGCCCGCTGGAGAAGTTCGCGCCCGCGTTCCTCGCCGGGATGCCGAGCCTCGTCAAGCCCGCGAGCCAGACCGCCTACCTCACGGCGCGGCTGGTGGAGCTGATCGTCGCGTCCGGCATCCTGCCCGCCGGGACGCTCCAGTTCGTCTGCGGCGACGCCGGCGACCTGCTCGACCATCTGACCGAGCAGGACCTCGTCGCGTTCACCGGGTCGGCCTCGACCGCGCTGCGGCTGCGGACGCACCCGGTGGTGGCCGGTCGGTCGGTCCGCTTCAACGCCGAGGCCGACTCGCTGAACTGCGCGATCCTCGGCCCGGACGCGCGTCCGGGGACGGCGGAGTTCGACCTGTTCGTCAAGCAGCTCGTCACCGAGATGACGGTGAAGGCGGGCCAGAAGTGCACGGCGATCCGGCGCGCGATCGTCCCGGCGGACCTGGTCGACGACGTCGCGCAGGCGGCGGGGGAGCGGCTCGCTCGCGTGACCGTGGGCAACCCGTCCAACCCGGACGTGCGGATGGGCGCGCTCGCCACGCTCGAACAGCGCGAGGAGGTCCGCCGGAGCCTGAAGGCGCTGACGGACGCCGGACGGATCGTGTTCGGCGACCCCGAGCGGGTCGAGGTGCTCGACGCCGACGCCGAGCGCGGCGCGTTCCTGTCGCCGGTCCTGCTGCGCGCCGACGACCACGGGCGCGCCGAGCCGCACGAGGTCGAGGCGTTCGGGCCGGTCGCGACGCTGCTGCCCTACTCCTCCACGCGGGAGGCGGTCGCGCTCGCGGCCCGGGGGCGCGGCAGCCTGGTCGGCTCGGTCGTCACCGCCGACCCGGGCTTCGCGCGGCAGGTCGTGATCGGCGCGGCGCCCTGGCACGGGCGGCTGCTCGTGCTGAACGAGGAGGACGCGAAGGAGTCCACCGGGCACGGCTCGCCGCTGCCGACGCTGGTGCACGGCGGCCCGGGACGCGCCGGGGGCGGCGAGGAGATGGGCGGCGTGCGCGGCGTCATGCACCACATGCAGCGCACCGCCGTGCAGGGCTCGCCGTCGATGCTCACGGCGATCACCGGGCGCTGGACGCAGGGCTCGCCGCGCGCGCGGGGCGACGTCCACCCGTTCCGCAAGCACCTGGAGGACCTGCGGATCGGCGACACGGTCGTCGCCGGCCCCCGCCCGGTCACGCTGGCCGACATCGAGCACTTCGCGGACTTCACCGGCGACACCTTCTACGCCCACATGGACGAGGAGGCCGCGCGGGCGAACCCGTTCTTCGGCGGCCGGGTCGCGCACGGCTACCTCGTGGTGTCGTTCGCGGCGGGGCTGTTCGTCTCGCCCGAGCCCGGCCCCGTCCTCGCCAACTACGGGCTGGAGAACCTGCGGTTCCTCGCGCCGACGTTCCCGGGCGACGAGCTGACGGTGGCGCTCACCGCCAAGCAGATCACCCCGCGCGAGAACGCCGACTACGGCGAGGTCCGATGGGACACCGAGGTCACCCGGCAGGACGGCGAGGTCGTCGCGAAGTACGACGTCCTGACACTGGTGGCCAAGCGCGAGGCCGCCGAGCCGAAGGAGGTCTGACGTGGATCCGGAGAAGGGCTTCGAGCAGACGATCGAGCGCGACCAGCGGATCGAGCCGCGCGACTGGATGCCCGACCGGTACCGCACGACGATGGTCCGGCAGATCGCGCAGCACGCCCACTCGGAGATCATCGGGATGCAGCCCGAGGGGGAGTGGATCACCCGCGCGCCCTCGCTGCGCCGCAAGGCGATCCTGCTCGCCAAGGTGCAGGACGAGGCGGGCCACGGCCTCTACCTCTACTCGGCCGCCGAGACGCTCGGCGCCGACCGCACCGACCTCACCGAGAAGCTGATCGAGGGCCGGCAGAAGTACTCCTCGATCTTCAACTACCCCACGCTGTCGTTCGCCGACGTCGGGGTGATCGGCTGGCTCGTGGACGGTGCCGCGATCTGCAACCAGGTGCCGCTGTGCCGCAGCTCCTACGGCCCCTACGCGCGGGCGATGATCCGGATCTGCAAGGAGGAGTCGTTCCACCAGCGGCAGGGGTACGAGCTGCTGATGACGCTGATGCGCGGGACGGACGCCCAGCGCGAGATGGTGCAGAACGCGGTGGACCGCTGGTGGTGGCCGTCGCTGATGATGTTCGGCCCGCCCGACGCCGACTCGACGCACACCGCGCAGTCGATGGCCTGGAAGATCAAGCGGCACACCAACGACGAGCTGCGGCAGCGGTTCGTGGACATGACCGTCCCGCAGGCCGAGGCGCTCGGCGTCACGCTTCCCGACCCCGACCTGCGCTGGAACGAGGAGCGCGGGCACCACGACTTCGGCGAGATCGACTGGTCGGAGCTGAAGCGGGTGATCAGCGGCGACGGCCCCTGCAACGCCGAGCGGATCGCGACGCGCCGGGCCGCGCACGAGGAGGGCGCCTGGGTGCGCGCGGCGGCCTCCGCCCACGCCGCGAAGGCGAAGACGAGGGAGGTCGCGTGATGGAGAAGGACTGGCCGCTGTACGAGGTGTTCGTCCGGGGGAAGCGGGGCCTGAACCACGTGCACGTCGGCTCGCTCCGCGCGCCCGACGACGAGATGGCGCTGCGGAACGCGCGCGACCTCTACACCCGGCGCAACGAGGGCGTGAGCATCTGGGTCGTGCGGGCGCGGGACATCATCGCGTCCAGCCCGGACGAGAAGGACCCGTTCTTCGCCCCGAGCGGCGACAAGGTCTACCGGCATCCGACGTTCTACGACATCCCCGAGAACGTCCCGCACATGTGAGGTCCGATGTCCTTCGACAACGCACTCGGCGCGATCACCGAGGACAACGACGAGGCCCGCTGGGCGTTCGGCACCGGTTTCCACGACCCGCTCGCGGGGATCGACGCGTCCGTCCCCGAGGGCGTCGACCGCGACGCCCTCGCCGCGTACTGCCTGATGCTCGGCGACGACGCGCTGATCGCCTCGCACCGGCTCCAGGAGTGGTGCACGCGCGCGCCCGAGCTGGAGGAGGAGGTCGCGCTCGCCAACATCGCGCTCGACCTGATCGGGCAGGCGCGGCTGCTGCTCTCCCGCGCCGCCGCGGCCGCCGGATCGGGCGACGAGGACGAACTCGCCTACTTCCGGGACGCGTCGGGATTCCGCAACGTGCGGTTCGTGGAGGCCCCGAACGGGGACTTCGCGCACTGCACCGTACGGTCGCTGCTGTTCTCGACGTGGCGGCTCGCGCTGCTGGACCGCCTCACCGGCTCCCGCGACCCCGTCCTCGCGGCGATCGCGGCGAAGGGCGTCAAGGAGGTCGCCTACCACCGCGACCACGCCGCGCTGTGGACGATCCGCCTCGGCGACGGCACCGAGTACTCCCACGGGCGGGCGCAGGAGGCGCTGGACGCCCTGTGGCCGCGGGCGGGCGAGCTGTTCGCGACCCACGGGGCCGAGCGGGCGATGGCGGCGGCGGGGGTCGGCGTGGACCCGTCCGACGTGCGGGAGGAGTTCGACGGCGTGCTCGCGCAGGTGCTGGCGGAGGCGACGCTGACCCTCCCCGAACCGGGCCCGACCGCCCTCGCCGGACGGGACGGCTCCCACACCGCCGCCCTGGACGACCTCCTCGGCGACCTCCAGGGCGTCGCCCGCGCACACCCGGGAGCGACCTGGTGAGCACCCTTACGGCCAGAGCGGTGGCGGAGACCGTCACCGACCCCGAGCTGCCCATGCTGACGCTCGCCGAGCTGGGCGTCCTGCGGGACGTGCGGGAGGAGGCCGGGCACGTGGAGGTCCTCATCACCCCCACCTACACCGGCTGCCCCGCGCTGGACGCGATGCGCGACGACCTGCGGGCGCGGCTGGCCGAGGCGGGGCACCGCGACGTGCGGGTGCGGACCGTCCTCGACCCGCCGTGGACGACCGACTGGATCAGCGCGTCCGGGCGCGCCAAGCTCGCCGAGGCCGGGATCTCACCGCCGGGCTCCGCGCCGCGCAGGGCGTCCGGCCCGATCCCGCTGTCCCTCGGCCCGACCCGGCGTGTCCCCTGCCCCCGCTGCGGCTCCGCCGACACCGCGCAGGTGTCGCGGTTCGGCTCGACCGCCTGCAAGTCCCTGCACCGCTGCGCCGCGTGCGGGGAGCCGTTCGAGCACGTCAAGGAGATCTGAGTGACCGTCCTGGACACCGCGGGGGCCGCGCGGCGGCGCGGCGGCTTCCACCCGCTGCGCGTCGCGGACGTCGAGCGGCTCTGCGACGACGCGGTCGCGGTCGCCTTCGAGGTCCCGGACGAGCTGGCCGAGGAGTACGCGTTCACGCCCGGCCAGTTCCTCACGCTGCGGCGCCTCGTCCAGGGGCGGGAGGAGCGGCGGTCCTACTCGATCTGCGCGCCGGCGGGCGCGCCGCCGCGCATCGGCGTGCGGGAGATCCCCGACGGGCTGTTCTCCTCCTGGCTGGTCCACGAGGTGCGGGCGGGCGACGAGATCGAGGTGCTGGCGCCGGCCGGGACGTTCACGCTCGACGCCCCGGGCGTTCGCGGCGCGCACCACGTGCTGGTCGCGGCCGGGTCGGGGATCACGCCGGTGCTGTCGATCGCCGCGTCCGTGCTGGAGGACCCGTCCGCCCGCGTCACCGTCCTGTACGGCAACCGGCGCAGCGGGACGGTCATGTTCGCCGACGAGCTGGCCGACCTGAAGGACGCCCACCCCGACCGGTTCGAGCTGGTGCACGTGCTGTCGCAGGAGCCGCGCGAGGCGGAGCTGTTCAGCGGGCGGCTGGACGCGGCGCGGCTGCGCGAGCTGCTGCCGCGGCTCGTGCCCGTCCACGACGTCGGGCACTGGTGGCTGTGCGGCCCGTTCGCGATGGTCGCCGGGGCGCGGGAGCTGCTCGGCGAGTTCGGCGTGCCGCGCGAGCGCGTCCACCAGGAGCTGTTCCACGTGGACGACGACGGGCCGCCGCCCGCGCCGGTCCGGGAGCGCGGCGCGCCGTCCGGGCCGTCGAGCGAGGTGACGGTCGTCCTGGACGGCCGCTCGACCACCATGACCCAGCCGAGGGACGCGACCGTGCTGGACGCGGCCCAGCGCGTCCGGCCCGACCTGCCGTTCGCGTGCAAGGGCGGCGTCTGCGGGACGTGCCGGGCCCGGGTCGTCGAGGGCGAGGTCCGGATGCGCCGCAACTTCGCGCTCGATCCCGCCGAGATCGCCGCCGGATACGTCCTGACGTGCCAGTCCGTCCCGACCACCGAGCGGCTCACGATCGACTACGACGGCTGATACAGGTGACAAACAGCCCTGAACGGGCACAAGGGCCCCTACTACACCTCGGAGGAGGCGGGACCCGTGACCATCACAGGGATCATCACCGCGATCGTCATCGGGGCGATCATCGGTGCGCTCGGCCGGCTGCTGCTGCCGGGCAGGCAGCCCATCGGCGTGCTGCTCACCGTCGCCATCGGCATCATCGCCGCGCTGATCGGCACCGCGATCGCGCAGAAGGTCGGGGTGAAGACCACCGACGGCATCGACTGGATCGAACTGGTCCTCCAGGTCGGCCTCGCCGTCGTCGGCGTGGCCCTCGTGGCGGGCTGGAAGCAGCGGGGGCGAGGACGCGGCGCCGGCACCCACTGAGGCCGCCGTCAGCGCGCCGGCGGCTCCAGGACGAGCGCCCCGAGCGTCTCGGGCTCGGCGAGCAGGTCGATCGCGGTGATCCGGCCCCCGATGATCGTGAGGTCGAACACGACGCGCGGCCTGCCGTCGACCGTCCAGACGGCTCCGGCGGCGCCGTCCACGAGCGCCGGGCGCGCCCCGTGGGCGCCGCCGGAGAACGTCTCGGCCACACCGGCGGCGCCCCGGACCAGGTCCGCGGCGCCCATCGCGACGCCGGCGCGGTCGGCCCGCATGAGCACGTCCGGGTCGAGCAGGGACAGCAGCGCCTCGAAGTCGCCGGCCCGCGAGGCCGCCAGGAAAGCCTCGACGACCTCGCCGTGCCGGTCGAGGCCGGTGCCCGCCGCGTCCGGTGCCGCCCGGACGCGGCCCCGGGCCCGGCTCGCGAGCTTGCGCGCCGCCGCCGGGGTCCGCTCGACGATCGGCGCGATCTGGTCGAACGGCATCGCGAACATGTCGTGCAGGACGAACGCGAGCCGCTCGGCGGGCGTGAGGGTGTCCAGGACCACGAGCAGCGCCCGCCCGACCGAGTCGACGAGCTGCGCCTCGTCCTCCGGCGTCGTCCCGCCCGCGGTCGAGCGCGCCCGCTCGCCGAGCGGGTCCTCGCGGCGGGACGCGCGGGACCGCAGCATGTTCAGCGACACCCGCCCGACCACCGTGGTCAGCCAGCCGCCGAGGTTCTCGATCCCCTCGGCGCCGGCCCCGGCGAGCCGCAGCCAGGTCTCCTGGACGGCGTCCTCGGCCTCGGCGGCCGAGCCCAGCACGCGCTGGGCCACCGCCCGCAGGCGCGGCCGGTGCTCCTCGAACGCCGAGGCCAGGGATCGCTCGTCCATCGGTCACATTCTCGACCCGGAGGGTGCCGTCCCCGTGACCGGCCCCCGGCCGGGCCCGCCAACCGTTCGACACAGGGAGCGACAATGAGCCAGGGCATCCAGACGATCATCTTCCCCGTCACCGACATCGCGCGCGCCACGCCCATCTTCACCGCGCTGCTGGGCGCGGAGCCCGTCTACGAGGAGTCCTTCTACGTCGGCTACCGGGTCGCCGGGCAGGACATCGGCCTCGACCCGAACGGCCACCGCAAGGGCATGACGGGCCCGGTGCCCTACGTCGAGGTCGAGGACATCGAGGCGACCGTGGCGGCGCTGCTCGCGGCGGGCGCGCGGGCGCAGGACGAGGTCAAGGACGTCGGCGGCGGCAAGCTGATCGCCACCGTCCGCGACGCCGACGGCAACGTGATCGGCCTGGCCCAGACCCCCTGACCCGCAGGTGAATGGCCGATGCCTGCCAGTTGCAGTACCGGTGGACGCCGGATGGCGTGATCGGTGCGATGCTCGTTGTGGCCGCTCCCGACCGTGACCGACCGGTCACGGTGGCCTTCCTGACGCTCGCGGTCGTGGGGAGTGGCGAATGCAGCAGATGCGCAAGGGATCCAACGTCGAACTGTCGAGCCTGACCGAGGCCGAGGGGCCGGTCACCGCCGCGCTGCGCTGGACCGATCCGACCGGCGCGGGGGAGGCGGACGTGGCGGCGCTGCTGCTCGACGCGTCCGGCCGGGTGCGGGGCGACGCCGACTTCGTCTTCTACAACCAGCCCGCGCACCCCGACGGCACCGTCCAGCTCCTCGGGAAGTCGCCGACCGGCGGCGGCAGCGAGGACCGCGTCCTGCTGGACCTCGCGGCGATGCCGGCCGGTGTCGAACGGGTCGTGCTCACGGCGAGCCGGTACGCGGGCGCGACGTTCGGGGACCTGGACGACCTCGGCCTGACCCTCTACGACAGCTCCGGCGCGGCGCTGCTCGGGTTCGACATCGGCGACGCCGCCTCCGAGACCGCGTTCGTGTTCGGCGAGCTGTACCGGCGGGGCGGCGGCTGGAGGTTCCGCGCGGTGGGGCAGGGCTACGCGTCCGGCCTGGCCGGGCTCGCGGGCGACTTCGGCATCAGCGTGGACGACGGGGAGGAGGCCCCGGCAATTCCCGCCGCCGAGGCGGAGCCCGCGCCCGAGGCGGGGGTCGGGGCGGCGGCCGCGCCGGTGAAGGAGCCGCGGCCCGCGCGGGTGCGGACGGCGAAGAGGCGGGTCACGCTGCCGAAGGCGCCGAAGGTCGACCTCGCCGACCACCCCGCCTGGCAGGGCGCGCGGCTGTTCCCGGTCAGCGGCCTGCGCAGCGACCATGAGCGGGAGGCACGCGCCACCTCGACGCTGCTGGCGGTGATGGCGCAGGTCCCCGAGTTCGGGCGGCGGCTCACGGCCAGGTTCAACGCGCCCGCCGGGACCCTCCAGACGTTCGTCGAGACGCCGTTCAAGCACGGCGAGGGCAAGGTGCGTCCGGACGGCGTGATCCGGGTGGCGCGGGCCGGGCGGATCTGGACGGCCCTCGTGGAGACCAAGACCGGCGGCAGCCCGCTGAAGGCCGACCAGGTCGAGGCGTACCTGGACGTCGCCGCGCGCAACGGCTACGAGACCGTGATCACGCTGTCCAACGACCTGGCGCTGGACGGCGAGCACCCGCTGACCGTCGACCGGCGCAAGCTGCGGAAGGTAGCGCTGCGGCACCTGTCGTGGGCGGAGGTCGCGCACGAGGCGCACATGCTCTGCCACCACCACGGGCTCGCCGGGCAGTCGCACGCCTGGCTCCTCGGTGAGCTGCTGCACTACCTGCGGCACGACAACGCGGGCTGCCAGGGCTTCCAGGACATGGGGCAGGCGTGGGTGCCGCTGCGCAACGCGATCACGGCGGGGACGCTGCGTCCGGGCGACCGGTACGCGCCCCGGGTGGCCGAGAGCTGGGAGCGCCTCGTCCGGCAGCTGTGCCTGCGGTTGAGCGGGGAGACCGGGCTCGGCGTCGCGCCGGTGACGCGGCGCAGGCGGGGCGGCGGCGGGGCCGAGGAGCGCCGGGCGGCCGTCGTCGCGTCCCTGGTCGAGACCGGGCGGATGAGCGCCGAGGTGCGGATGGCGAACGCGGCGGGCCCGGTGCGCATCGAGGCCGACCTGCGGACGGGGCAGATCGAGACCTCCGTCGAGGTCCCGGCGGCCGAGCGGGCGCGGTCGCTGACGCGCGTCCAGTGGCTGCTGCGGCGGCTCGCGGACGCGCCGCCCGAGCTGCGCGTGGAGGCGCTCGCGGACGGGTCCGCCGAGGGCCCGTGCGACCTGCTGAAGAACCTGCGGAGCGAGCCGGGGCTGCTCGTGCGGGGCGGGGTGGAGATCTCCTCGTTCCGGCTGGCGCTGCCGACCGGGATGGGCACCAGGCGCGGGACGGACGAGGCGGGCTTCGTCCGGAGCGTCGACCTCGCCGTCGACCGGTTCCACCGCGATGTGCTGCGGGCGATCGAGGATTCGGTGGCGGGCAAGGATTGATCTGCTTCTCCCCAAGTGGCACGCCGCCCCTCCCGGCCCTTGATCTCATGGGGGACCGCAACGGCCACACAGGGTCATGATCGGGTCAGGGGGGACCGTATGGTCTGGGGGGCGCGACCGGCGCGGCGGGGGCCCGAACGGGAGGGCGGCGCCGGTCCCGGGCACTACGCGCACGACGCGCGGTTCGTGCTGCTCAGGAGGAGGTACGCGCGGCTGGCGGCGGGCGTCGCGCTCGGGTTCCTCGGGTGGTACTTCGGCTACGTCGCGCTCTCGGGGTTCGCGCGGGGGCTCATGGCGCGGAAGGTGGCCGGGAACGTCAACGTCGCGCTGCTGCTCGGGCTCCTCCAGTTCGTCTCGACGTTCGCGCTGGCCGGGCTCTACGTCGGCTACGCGCGGCGGCGCCTCGACCCGCTGGCGGCGCGGCTGCGGGCCGACGCCGCCGCGGCGGCCGCCGAGCAGGCCCGGGAACCGCGGTGACCGACGGGCGGACGCTCACGTTCGGGCTGTTCCTCGGCTTCGTCGTCGTCACGCTCGCGATCACCGTCTGGGCGCGGGCCACGACGAAGGGCGCCGACGACTTCTACGCGGGCGGGCGGATGTTCTCCGGGGCGCGCAACGGCGTCGCGCTGGCCGGGGACTACATGTCGGCCGCGTCGTTCCTCGGCATCGCGGGGATCATCGCGCTGTCGGGCTACGACGGGTTCCTGTACTCGGTCGGGTTCCTGGTCGCGTGGGTGCTCACGCTGCTGCTCGTCGAGCCGATCCGCAACGCGGGCCGGTTCACGATGGGCGACGTCCTCGCGCGGCGCGCGCCCGACCGGGCGCCGGTGCGGACGGCGGCGGCCGTCTCCACCGTGACCGTGTCGGTGTTCTACCTGCTCGCGCAGATGGTCGGGGCGGGCGCGCTCGTGTCGCTGCTGCTCGGCATCCGGGCGGGGCACCGGTTCCTCGGCATGTCCGCGGCCGCCGCCCGCACCACCACGATCGTCGCGGTGGGCGTACTGATGATCTGCTACGTGATGTTCGGCGGGATGAAGGCCACGACCTGGGTGCAGATCATCAAGACCGTGCTGCTGACGGCGGGCGCGGCGGCGCTGACCGGGCTGGTCCTCGGCCGGTTCGGCTTCGACGTCAGCGCGATGCTCGGCTCGGCGGCGGACGCCAGCGGCAGCGGCGCCGGGTTCCTCCAGCCGGGGCAGCGGTACGGGCGCGACGTCCCCGGCGACACCTACCGGACCGTCGTCGGCAAGCTCGACTTCGTCAGCCTCGCGCTGGCCCTCGTCCTCGGCACCGCCGGGCTCCCGCACATCGTCACCCGGTTCTTCGCCGTGCCGGACGCGCGCGCCGCGCGGACGTCGGTGTCGTGGGCGATCGGGCTCGTCGGCGTCTTCTACCTGATGACGCTCGCGCTCGGGTTCGGCGCGGCGGCGCTGGTCGGGCGGCACGCGATCCTCGCGCAGGACCCGTCGGGCAACACCGCCGCGCCGCAGCTCGCGCGGGCGCTCGGCGAGCACGCCGCCGGACGGGTCGGCGGCGACGTCCTGCTCGCCTTCATCGGCGCGGTGGCGTTCGCGACGATCCTCGCCGTCGTGTCGGGCCTCGTGCTGGCGTCCGCGACCTCGCTCGCGCACGACTACTTCGGCCAGGTGCTGATGCTCGGCCGCCCGCGCGAGTCGCAGGAGGTCGCGGTGGCGCGGTTCGCCGCGTTCCTCGTCGGGTCGCTGGCGATCGTCCTCGCCGTCGTCGCGCGGAACCTGAACGTGGCGTTCCTGGTCGCGCTGGCGTTCGCGATGGCGGCGGCGGCGAACCTCCCGGCGATCGTGCTGTCGCTGTTCTGGCGCCGGTTCACCCCGGGCGGCGCCGTCGCGGGCATCTACGGCGGGCTGGTCGCCTCGCTGGTGCTCGTCGTGCTGTCGCCGGTCGTCTCCGGCAAGGTCGACCCCGTGACGGGCGAGAACCTGTCGCTGTTCCCGAAGGGGGTCGACTTCCATCTGTTCCCCTTGGAGAACCCCGGTCTCGTGTCGATTCCCATCGGGTTTCTGTGCGCGGTCGTGGGGACGTTCGTCACACGCGGCAAGGCCGACCCGGCACGCTACGACGATCTCGCCGTCCGCGCTCTGACCGGCGTGGGCTCGCACTGAGCCCGTCCTGCCGGGGAGGACGCCGGCGAGGCGCGGGTGGACGGTGATAAGGATGTTGACGGGGAGTAAGGTGCGCGCTGGCCCGGACCGTCCCCGAATGCGACGAGTGCCCGGGGCCCAGCGGATTCGCGTGGCAGAATGATGCCTCGCGGCCCGCGGGCGTACCACGGCCGACTGCCGGGGAGGAGGTGCGCGGAGTGTCCCATGCCGGTCGACGCCGTGTCCGGCGCGCTCGTCCGGTACCACGGGTGTGGATCGCTCCGTCGCTCGGCGCGCGGACGACCGCCGCCCTCACCGCGCTGACCCTCGCCGCCGCCGTCGCGGTACCGGCGGCGCTCACCACCGGGGAACGCGACCGGTCCGTGCACGGCGCGGCGTCCGGCGTCCGGTACGCGGCCAGGGCCGACCAGATCCGCGCCCGCGAATGGCACCTCGGTGTCCTGCGCGCCGCGCGGGCCTGGAGGTGGACGCGCGGCTCCGGCGTCACCGTCGCCGTCCTGGACACCGGGGTCGACCGCCGCCACCCCGACCTCACCGGGCGCGTCCTGGACGGCCCCGACCTCACCGGCGGCGCGCGCAAGCCCGGCGGCAGCTACTGGGGCGTGCACGGGACGTCGATGGCCAGCATCATCGCCGGCCACGGCCACGGGGCCGGGCAGTCGGAGGGCGTGCTCGGCGTCGCCCCGCAGAGCCGCGTCCTGTCGGTGCGCGTCACCCTGGAGAACGACGACCCGCTGCGCCGCGGCGGGCAGACCGTCGGCGACCCCAACGCGATCGCGCAGGGCATCCGGTACGCCGTCGACCACGGCGCCGACATCATCAACATGTCGCTCGGCGGCGGCCACCTGAACTACAACGGCACGCCGTCGCAGGAGGCGGCGATCGAGTACGCGCTCGGCAAGGGCGTGGTGCTGATCGCCTCGGCCGGGAACGACGGCTCCGGGGCCAACAGCAAGAACTTCCCCGCCGCCTACCCGGGCGTGATCGCGGTCGGCGCGCTCGACCGGAGGCTGCGCCTGTGGAAGGACAGCAACCGCCGCTCGCACGCGTCGGTCTGCGCGCCCGGCGTCGACATCGTCAGCGCCGACTCCAGCAGCGGCTACGTCGTCGGGACGGGCACCAGCGCGTCCTCGGCGATGGTCGCGGGCGTCGCCGCGCTGGTGCGCGCCCGCTACCCGAGGCTCACCCCCGACCAGGTGCGGCAGGCGCTCGTGCAGGGCTCCCCGCCGCGCCGCGGCCACCCGACCGGCTCGACGACGTGCGCCGGGACCGTCGACGCCGTCCGGGCGCTGCTCGCCGCGTCCCGGCTCAACCGTGGTGTCCGGAACCCGGCCGCGTCGGCGAAGCCGTCCGCTCCGGCGGCGGGGCCGTCCGCCGCGTCCGAGGACGACGGCACCGACCTGCTGATCCCCGGGGCGCTCGGCGGGGGCGGGCTGCTGCTCGCGCTCGCGCTGCTGATCGCGTGGCGGCTGCGGCGCCGCCGCCGCGGTCCGGACGCCGGCGACCACGCCGACGTCGTCCCCGACTACGGGCTGCCGTCGCCCTCCCCGTACGCCCCGCCCGCGCCGATCGGCGTCGAGTGGGCCCCCGCTCCCGCCGACATGGGCGAGCCGGTCGGGCAGCCGCTGAGCGCGCCGGTGGACGTGCAGCCCTGGGGCCTCGACGAGTCCTACACCACCCCGGACTACCCGCCGATGCCCCCCATGCCGGACGAGGCGGACCACATGCCCCCCGAGCCTCCCGCGCCGCCGTCGGAGCTGCACCCGTTCGTCCCGGAGGAGTACCCGGGGAGCGGACGCGCCGGACGCCGCGGGCTCAACGGCGCCAACGGGCACAACGGCGCCAACGGCCACAACGGGCACGGCCTGAACGGGCACGGGCTGAACGGGCACGGCCTGAACGGGCACGGCCTGAACGGGAGCGGCGTGGCGCCGAACGGCAAGCATCACGGCCCGCCGCCGGACGCGCGGGACCTCAACGACACCGACCCGCTGGACGACGACGACTGGGAGCGGTTCCGGCGCAGCGCCCTGGGTGATCCCGGACGTCCGGACGCGGGCGGCGCCACGCCCATGGTCCCGCCCGTCGCGCCCCCGGCGGCGCCTCCCGCGCAGCCCCCGGCGGCTCCGCCGGAACCGGCGGAACCCCCGCTCGACCCCCACGACCCGCTGGACCCGCGCAACCCGCTCGATCCCCGCGACCTGCTCGAACCCCGCGATCTCGGCGAGTTCGGCGGCCCGCGTGATCTCGGCCCGCGTGACCTCGGCCCGCGTGATCCGCGCGACACGTGGGGTCCGCAGGACCCGCGCGAGCCCCGGGAGTCGCGGGGGCCGCGCGACTCCTCCCCGCCGACCGCGCCCCCGGCCGACGACGAGGACTACCGTCCGCCCTGGTGGTGACCCCGGCGCACCGGCCCCGCGTCCCGCTACTCCGGCGGGCGTAGCGCGGGAGTCTCCGGCTGGACGATGACGTCCCCCTGACCCGTCGCCGAGCATCGACTCATCCGCACACAGGAAGGGTCGAGGAACCATGATGACGACACTGGCGGCACAGGTCGCGGCGAGCCCGCCGGCATGGCACGACGGCGGCGACCCGCCCGCGTTCTGGCCGATCTTCCCCATCACGTTCGGGCTGCTGTGGCTGGCGGTGCTGGGCACGGCGTTCTACCTGATCCGCCGCCGGATCGCGGCGGGCGGCGGGCGGCCGGGGCCGGGCGGATGGCGCGGCTTCGGTCCACCGGCCGCGGCGCACGAGGCGGACCCGATGCGCAAGGCCCAGTCGATCCTCGCCGAGCGTTTCGCACGCGGGGAGATCGACGAGGACGAGTACCTGATGCGCATGTCCGCGCTGCGCAACGGCGGCTGAGGGCGGGGCCAGGGCCGTGCGGGGCACGACGGCGCGGCTACTCGGCGCCGGCCTCCTCGAAGATCTGGTCGATGCCGTCCGGGTACATCGGTGCCCGGGCGGCGGCCGCGTCGGCGAACCGGGTGAGCAGCCGCGCGAACTCGGAGCGCTCGCCCTCCGACCAGCCGGCCATCAGCTCGTCGAGGTAGGCGCGGCGGAACCGCTCGGAGACCTGCTTGACGCGCCGTCCGGCCGGGGTCAGGCCGAGGTTGGCGCGGCGCGCGTCCACGGGGGAGGGGCGCCGCGACACCAGGCCCGCGTCGATCGCGTGGCCCACCAGGCGGCTCGCGGTCGACGGGTCGACCTCCAGCCGTTCGGCGACCGCGCCGACGGTCACCTCGCACGCGCAGTCCGCCTCGTCCGGCGCGGGCCTCTTCCGCTCCTCGCCCGCCTCGGCGGTCAGCGCGGCGATGGCGTTGACGACCATCAGGTTGGAGATCTGGAGCGGGCGCCCGCCGGGCCCGCCGGACGTCTGGGCGCGGATGCGCTTCATGAGGTCGGGCTTGGCCCAGACGCGGCGGAGGTGGAACAGCGCCACCCCGATCTCGGCGAGGACGGGGTCGGCCTCGGGCGGGGGGTGCCCGGCGGACCGCTCGGTGGACCGTTCGGTGGACCGCTCGGTGGCGGAGGTCTCCGTCGCCATGCCAGGTCTCCCGTTCCATGCCGGTGATCGCCGATCTCCCACCCTAACGCATGTAGTGTGCATGCTTTCTTTACGCCGACCTTATGCGGGACCCCGGCGGCTGCTGTGACGAGCGTTCGCGATGGGACACGAGCGCGTGAAAGAGCCCCAGGTGAAGGGGGATGTGATGCACTGAACGGGGCTCCCGTTCTTCCGCGCGAACCGCCGGAACTTGTCGGCGCGGACGGCTAGCATGGCACCCTGCCGAACCCGGACGTCCCGGGATCAGTAACCACAGAGGGGACCTCATGCACGCGGCGGATGCCCCCGGCGACGGCCCCCAACAGGACGGAAGCATGGACGATGGCGCAGCCCTGCAACCCGTGAACGACAGTCTGGAAGACGACGGCCCGGAAGGCGACGGCCTGGAGGCCGAAGCCGCCTTCCCGGCCGGCCTCCTCTCCGAGCGCGACCGCCAGATCCTCGCCTTCGAGCGGCAGTGGTGGAAGTACGCCGGAGCCAAGGAGCAGGCCATCCGCGAGCTGTTCGACATGTCGGCGACGCGGTACTACCAGCTCCTGAACATCCTGATCGACCGGCCCGAGGCGCTGGAGTGCGACCCGATGCTCGTCAAGCGCCTGCGCCGGATGCGGACGCAGCGGCAGCGGCGGCGCGCCGCGAGCCGACTCGGCATCCGGCCCTGACATGACCAACACTGGTCGGTGTGAACTCTCCCCAGTCTGTGACGGCCGCCGGAACGGGCGGCCTCGACGCGATCCGTGACCATCCCGCCCGGGCCGTGCTCGGATTCGACTTCGACGGCACGCTGGCGCCGATCGTCGCCGATCCGGCCACGGCCCGCGCGCATCCCGGCGCCGCTCCGGCGCTGGCCCGCCTCGCCCCGCTGGTCGGCGGGCTCGCGATCGTCACCGGACGTCCCGCCGCGATCGCGGTGGAGTACGGCGGCTTCGCGGGCATCGACGGCCTGGTCGTGCTCGGCCAGTACGGGCGCGAGCGCTGGGAGTCGGGCACGCTGACCGTGCCCGACCCGCCGCCCGGCATGGCCGAGGCGCGGGCGAAGCTGCCCGGCGTGCTGAGCGCGGCGGGCGCCCCGCCGGAGGTCGGCGTCGAGGACAAGGGCCAGGCGATCGCCGTGCACACGCGGCGGTGCGCCGAGCCGGAGGTCGCGCTCGAACGGCTGCGCGGCCTGCTCGCCGCGCTCGCCGAGCGGACCGGCCTCGTCGTCGAGCCCGGACGCTACGTCCTGGAACTGCGCCCGCCCGGCACGGACAAGGGCATCGCGTTCCGGTCGTTCGTGGACGAGCGCGGCGCGAACCCGTCCGGCGTGCTGTTCGCGGGCGACGACCTCGGCGACCTCGCCGGGTTCGCCGCCGTCGACGCGCTGCGCGAGGAGGGCGTGCCGGGGGTGAAGGTGTGCAGCGGCTCCGCCGAGGTCACCGCGCTCGCCGAGCGCGCCGACCTCGTCGTGGACGGCCCGTCCGGCGTCGTGGAGCTCCTCGGCTCACTGCCGTAGCGGGGGAGTCGCGCGGCCGACCGGCCGCCACCCCGCGCCGATCCCGCCGCGAGAGAAGGAACCGCCGCGGCCGTCCAGGACGGCCACGGCGGTTCGTGGTTGCTCCGGCTCGCCCCGGCGGCGCTCACTCGGCCGCGGGGTCGTCGGCGAGGATCCCGTAGAGGCGGCGGCGGGCGTCGTTGACGACGTCCAGCGCGCGCTCCTTCTGGGCCTCGCTGCCGACGGACATGACCTGCTGCAGGGCGCCGAGGAGCTGGCCGATGGCCTCGCGCCCGCGCATGACGTTCTCGCCCGCGGCCTCGGTGACCTCGTCCCAGGGGGCGACGGTCTGCGCCGACGCCTCCTCCCGGCCCGCCTCGGTGAGCGCGAACAGCCGCTTGCCGCCCTGCTCCTCGCTGCTGACGAGCCCCTCGTCCTCCAGTATCTGGAGGGTGGGGTAGACCGAGCCGGGGCTCGGACGCCAGACCCCGCCGGTGCGGTTGTCCAGCTCCTGGATCATCTCGTAGCCGTGCATCGCCCGCTCGGCGAGCAGGGCGAGCAGCGCCGCCCTGACGTTGCCGCGCCGGGTGCGGCGGCCGCGGCCGCCGCGTCCCCGGTGGCCGGGCCCCGGGCCGAAGCCGCCCCAGCCGCCGAACGGATCGCCGCGGCGCGCGCGCTCCTCGGGGCCCCGGTGGCCGCCGCGCCTTCTCATGTCGGGCTCTCGCATCGCGTGCTCCTTCGTGTCGGTATCGGTTGCGATGGCTTAACGATATATCGAGATCGCTCGCGATGCAACAACGAGTATTGACATCCGTCTCCGGGGTGTGGTTTCCGGGCATGCCGAAGGCGCCGCGCGCGGCGCGGATACGCGGTTCGCGGCTGCCGATGCGGGACGTGGGCGACGTCGCTCGCGAGGGGGCGCGGTACGTCCCGGGACGACGTCCGCTACCTCCCCTGGGGGCCCGGGACTACGGGCCGGTGACCTTCAGATGGTCGAGGATGTCCTTGGTGGCGGCCCGCCCGTCGGTCTCCTTGACGCGGATCCACAGGCCGAACTTGCCGGAGGCGTCCTTCAGGCCCACCTCGGTGACCGACGCGGTCCCGGACTTGCAGCCGGTGTAGCGCGTGATCGTCCCGCTGAGGGCCTTGTCGGGCGTGGTGTAGTTCTCCGGCGCCGACTTGGTGCACCTCGGGTGCACGGCGGCGGTGGGCGGGGGGAGCTTCCCGTCCTGGACGTCGGTGGTCATGCCGATGAACACGCCGGGCCCGGCGCCGTCGCCGAGGAAGGCGGCCTTGTTCGGGGTGGCGCGCAGCACCGGCCGCGGCTGCGCGTCGTTCAGCCGGACGGTGGACGGCGACCACGTCGGCTCCTGCTGCTTCGGCCACGCCTTCGGCACCGCGGCCTTGATCTTGCCCGAGGTGTCGGAGACCTCGGCGAAGTCGGCCGGGAGCGCGGACGACTTCTTCCCGCCGCCCTTCTTGCCGCCGTCGTCACCGGAGAACAGCGTGCCGAGGGCCAGCCCGCCGACGACGGCGAGCACCAGCACGACCGCCGTGATGATCAGCGGCGTGGCGAACTTCCTGGGTGCCCCGCCGCCGCCCGAACCGCCGGAACCCGGGCCGCCCGCCTTGCCGCCGCCCGCGCCCTTCAGCTTGCCGAGCAGGCCGCCGCCCTTCGCGCCGGACGGCTGCCGGCCCTGCCCTGGGGGAGGCGGCTGGAAACCGGTCGGGGGCGGGGGATACCCACCGCCGGGACCGGGTCCGGGCCCGCCGGGGCCGCCGGGTCCGGGGCCGTGCATCGGAGGCGGGGGGCCCTGCCCCGGGCCTACCGGCCCGTGCGGGGCGGGCGCGTTCTGGGGCGGGCCGCCCTGCTGCATGGGGAACGCGGCCGTCTTGACGTCGTCGCCAACGCCACCGCCACCGCCGCCACCGCCGGGAGACGGGGGCGGCTGGTAGGTCACGGTGTGCTCGTCCTCGTCGGGGACGGTCGGCGGCTCGACCCGTCCGCCGAACGGGCCGCCGGCCAGCTGGTCGACGATCGTCGCGGGCTCGCCGCCGGCGGCGGGCTTGGGCGGGACGCGCATCTCGGACGTGTGCACGTCGTCCGGGCTGGACGGCGAGGGCGACGGCGGCGGCTGGTCGAATATCGTCTGCGGCGCCTGACCGGCCGCGGGCGCCGGGGGCCGCTCGGGAGCGGCGCCCTGCTTCTGCGCCCCCTGCGCCTGCCCGCCCTGTGCTTGCCCGCCCCGTGCCTGCCCGCCCTGCTTCTGCGCGACCGTGCCGTCCTGGTAGTAGTCCTGGATGGTCGCGTCCGGCTCGATGACGGGGGCCGCCGCGTACGCGGGCGGGACCGCGGCGCCGGGCAGCACCGTCGGGCGCAGCGTGGACAGCGCCTCGGCGAACGCCTCGGCGGTCGGCCACCGCTTCTCCCGCTCGGTCTCCAGCGCCCGCAGGATGACCTCGTCGGCGGCGGGCGGCAGCCCCTCGCGCATCTCGCTCGGCGGCGTCTTGACCGGCGCCGGGCCGGGGGCGCGTCCGGTGACCATGTGGTAGGTGAGCGCGCCGAGCCCGTACACGTCGGCGCGCACGTCGAGGCCACCGCCGAACCGCGCCTGCTCGGGCGACATGTAGCCGGGCGTGCCGACCGGCAGCGTGAACGCGCCGGAGGCGTGCGCGAGCGCCTTGGCCAGCCCGAGGTCGGCGATGAGCAGCTTCTCGCCGCCGCTGTTGGTCGACTGGAACAGCACGTTGGACGGCTTGAGGTCCCGGTGGATCACGCCCAGCGTGTTGATCACCTCGACGCCGTAGGCGATCTCCTCGGCGAGCGCCAGGGCCTCGTTGACCGGAAGTGGCCGCTCTCGCATCCGGTCGCCCAGCGTCCCCCGGTCGGCGTAGGACATCACGAAATAGGGGCGCCCGTCGGGGAGCTCACCGATGTCGTGCACCCGCACCAGCCGCTCGGAGTCGGCCCGGCGCAGGATCCTGGCCTCCTCAAGGAACCGGTTGCGCACGTCGAGGTCGTCGATCAGGCTTCCGGACAGGACTTTTATCGCGACCTGCGAGTCGAGCGCGTCGTCGTGCCCGAGCCATACAGAGGCGAACGCCCCCGAACCCAGGACGCGATCGATTCGGTAACGGCCGACTGATGGTGGGAACGACACTCCCGTATCATCCCAACAAACGGGGTGAGTGTGCGAACGAGCATTGAGGCGCCGCATGGCATTCGACGAAAGGACCGAGGAGCTGGCGGTCAAGGCCGCCCAGGGCGACCAGTCCGCGCTGAACGAGCTTCTCCGCAAGATCGAACCGGACGTGCTGCGGCACAGCTCCCGGTTCCTACCCTGCCGGCAGGACGCCGAGGAGGCATGCCAGGACGCGTTGCTGCAGGTCGCGCGGAACATCCATCGCTTTGAGGGGCGGTCGCGCTTCAGCACGTGGCTGCACGTCGTCGTCGCGAACTCCGCGCGCTCGACCTACCGGTCGCTGAAACGCCGCTCGGTCGAGCAGGCGGGCGAGCTCCCGCAGCAGCGCCCCGACCCGCGCCGCACCAGCGTGATCGCCGGTTCGCGCGTCGACATCCTCGACGCCATGGAGGACCTGGAGGCGCGCAAGCCCGACCTCATCCAGGCGCTCGTCCTGCGGGACGTGTCGCAACTGGAGTACGCGGAGATCGCCGAGCAGCTCAAGCTGCCGCTCGGGACGGTCAAGTCCCGCATCCACGAGGCGCGCAAGCAGGTCCGCCAGACCCTCGGCGAGTCCTACACCTGACCCGCTTCCCCCTCCGCGCCCCAACCCGGTGGGGCGGAACGTCAACGGCTCGGTCATCGACCGGCAACCATGCCGTAAGTGGGAGGGCGCCGGGCGGGCGCGTCGGTCACCATGCCGAGCATGTCTCCAGCCCAGCTCGGCTCCCGCTCCGACCGTCCCGTCCGTCCCGCCCGCCTGGAGGGGCTCGGGGGCGGCGTCCGGCCCGGTCCGCCCGACCGCCCCATCTTCGTCTTCGGCTGCCCCCGGTCGGGGGCGACGCTGCTGCGGCTCATGCTGCACTCGCATCACCGCATCGCGATCCCCACCGAGACGAAGTTCGTCCTGCCCGCCTACACGGCGCGGTTCGAGTTCGGTGACCTCGGCGAGAGCGAGAACAGGCGGGCGCTGGCGGAGTGGCTCACCGGAAGCAGGCGGACGCGGTTCCACGCCCTCGGCCTGGACGCGGCCGAGGTCGCCGAGGAGATCGCCGCCGGTCCGCCCACGCTCGGGTCGGCGCTCGCGCTCGTCTTCCACGCCTACGCGCGCCACTGCGGGAAGGCGCGCTGGGGCGACCGGCGCCCGAGCTACGCCCGGCACGTGGGGACGCTGCTGCGGATGTTCCCCGGCGCGCAGTTCGTCCACCTCGTCCGGGACGGGCGGGACTGCGTCGCGTCGCTGCGCGAGATGCCCTGGTACGAGCACGACGTCCACCACGCGATCTCGGTGTGGCGGGAGACGATCGACATCGGGCGGCGGCTCGCCGGGCGCCTCGGCCCGGACGCCTACTACGAGCTCCAGTACGAACGGCTCATCGCGGACCCGGCCGACGAGCTGATCCGGCTCTGCGAGTTCCTCGGCGAGGACTTCGACCCCGCGATGACCCACCCGCAGGTCGCCCACGGAGGGTTCCCCGTCCCGCCGCCGCGCGGATCGCACGCCCGCGCCTCGATCACCGCCGACCACGTCGGCTCCTGGGCCGAGCGGCTCGAACCGTGGGAGATCGCGCTGGCCGAGGCCGCGTTCGGCGAGCGGCTGGCCGAGTACGGGTACGAGCCGAGCGGGCTGCCCAAGCCGTCCGCCGCGCGGCTCGCCCGCCTCGGCCGGACGAGCGCGCACCGCCGGATGGCGCAGCACAAGGCCGACCTGCGCGAGCGGTGGCAGCGCCGGCACGAGCCCGGCCCGGTGGAGTCCCTGCTCAGGGCCGTCTCAGTCGAGGGCGGCTAGCTGGCCCGCGAACCAGCGGCGCGGCGGCAGCGCGGTCGCGGCGGCGGCCAGCCGCGCGCAGCGTTCCGCGCGCCGCTCGCGCGGCATCAGCAGCGCCCGGTGCAGCGTCTCCGCCGTCTGCGAGACGTCGAACGGGTTGACCATGAGCGCGTCGCCCGACAGCTCCGCCGCCGCCCCCGCCTCCCGCGACAGCACCAGCGCGCACCCCCGCTCCGACAGGACGGGCCCCTCCTTGGCGACGAGGTTCATGCCGTCCCGGATCGGGTTGACCAGCAGCACGTCGGCGACGCGGTAGGCGGCGAGCGAGCGCGGGTAGTCGTCGTTGACCTGGAGGACCAGCGGGTCCCAGTCCGGCGTCCCGAACTCGTCGGTGATCTGCTTGGCCGTCCGCTGTACGGCCGCCGTGTACTCGCGGTATTCGGACAGGTCGTAACGCGACGGGTAGGCGAACGCCAGATGGACGACCCGCCCGTGCCATTCCGGATGGTTGACGAGCAGCTCCCGGTAGGCGGCGAGGCCCCGGACGATGTTCTTCGACAGCTCCGTCCTGTCGATGCGCACGATGAGCTGCCGGTCGCCCACCTGGTCGCGCAGCGCCCGCGCCCGCTCCACGACGTCCTGCTCGGCGGCGCGGCGGCGCAGCGCGTCCCCGTCCACCCCGAGGCCGTGCACGCCGACCCGGGTGGCGTGCCCCGCGCGGGTGACGGTCCCGGCCGCCCGGTCCACGCGCGCGCCCGGCAGGAACCGCTCGCAGCAGTCGAGGAACGCCGCCGCCCAGCGCCCGGTGAGGAACCCGGCGTGGTCGGCGCCGAGGACGCCGTGCAGGACCTGCGCGCCGATGTCGTCCGGGAGCAGGCGGTAGTAGTCCGGCGGCGCCCAGGGCGTGTGCGAGAAGTGCACGATCCGCAGGTCGGGACGCCGGTCGCGGAGCATCCTCGGCGCGAGCGACAGGTGGTAGTCCTGGATCGCGACCTTCGCCCCGGGAGCCGCGTCCCGGGCGAGCGCGTCGGCGAACGCCGCGTTGTACGCCTCGTAGGACTGCCAGTCCCGCCGCGCCCTCGCGTCGAAGTGCGGGACGCGCGGGGTGTCGAACAGCAGGTGGTGGACGAACCAGAGCGTCGAGTTGGCGACGCCGTTGTAGGCGCGGTGGAAGGTGTCGGCGGGGACGTCCAGCATCCGGACGGCCGCGCCGCCGATGTCGTGCCCGTCCAGGTCGAGCCGCCCCTCGGGGGCCCGGCGGGCGGCGGCGCGGTCGGCGTCCCCGAGGCTCGCGCACACCCAGAGCACGCCCGGGTCGCCGCGTCCGGGACCGGGAAAGCGCGGCGGGCCCGGATCGGGGGCCGCGCCCACGACCCCCGCGAGGCCCGAGACCAGCCCGCCCCCGCCCCGCCGCATGACGAGCCCGCCGTCCTCCGACAGCGAGAACGACACCGGGCCCCGGTTCGACGCCACCAGCACTTGGCTCATGACGGCAGGGTCTCAGCCGCGACCGCCGCCCACCAAGCACCCCGCGCGGACGTGACCTCCCTCTCGGTTAGCCGGATCCGCTCCGGGTAACGCGTCGGGATGAGCAGGGCCGAAACGAACAAGACCGTGCTCGTCGCCGGTGCCGCGAACCTCATCCTGACCTTCACCAAGCTGGTGGCCGGGTTGCTCGCGGGATCGAGCGCGATGCTCGCCGAGACGGCGCACTCCGCCGCCGACACCCTCAACCAGGGCTTCCTCTACGCGTCACTGCGGCGCAGCGCACGCCCCCCCGACCCCCGCCACCCCTTCGGCTACGGCAACGAGCGCTACTTCTGGTCGCTGCTCGCCGCGTTCGGGATCTTCGTCGCCGGCGCCGGGTTCTCGATCTTCGAGGGCATCCTGACGATGACCGGGCACGGCGGCGAGGGGACGCAGGTGTGGCTCGCCTACGCCGTCCTCGGGCTCGGCGTGGTGCTGGAGGGCGGGTCCTGGGTGCGGGCCTTCACGCAGGCGCGCCGGGAGACCCGCGACAACGGCCGCGACCTCGTCGACCACGTCCGCCGGACGCCCGACGTGACCTTCAAGGCCGCCCTCTTCGAGGACTCCGCCGCCGTGGTCGGCCTCGCGATCGCCGCCGCCGGGCTGACGCTGCGCGAGATCACCGGCTCCTCGTTCTGGGACGGGCTCGCCTCCGTCCTCATCGGCCTGCTGCTGGTGACGGTCGCGCTCGCCCTCGGCCGCGACAGCATGGGCCTGCTGATCGGCCGCGCCGCCGACCCCGCCGACCTGCGCCGGATCCGCGCCGAGATCGTCGGCGCGGACGGCGTCACCGGCGTGGACGAGTTGCTCACCATGCACTTCGGCCCCGACGAGCTGCTCGTCGCCGCCAAGGTCCACTTCTCGGACGCCATCAGCGCCGACGAGGCCGAGGACGTCGCGGGCGAGATCGACCGGCGGCTCCGCGAGCGGGTGCCGATCGTCCGGCACGTCTTCCTCGACCCGACCCAGCGCCCCCGCCCGGCCGAGGACGCCCCCAGCGTGATCAAGGACTCACCCGGGTAACGTCTCCAACGGCGGACCCACCTGTCTGGAACCCGGTCAGATCATGTAAAGTTCGCATACGAGCCGATAGCGCTCATAGCGGGGGCTCTGCCTTCGCAACAACTGAATACCGCTCATCCAGAGGGGTGCAGGAAGCAGAGTGGCCGAGGGGCCGGTCTTCCAGGTCAGCCCTCACACAACTGAATACCGCTCATCCAGAGGGGTGGAGGGACCGGCCCGACGAAGCCCCGGCAACCACCCGGCTAGCGTGCGCTCGCGATCCTGCGGGGCCGGCCGGGAGATGGTGCCAACTCCGGCCTGCGACCAAGGTGGCGCAGGGAAGATGGGAGAAAGGCCCTCGCCCTCATGGGACTCACGCCTGCCGTTGACCTCGGACCCGCTACCGGTCTCGTCTGCCGCGAATGCGGCTCCACCCGCGACCTCGGCCCGCACTACGTGTGCGAGGAGTGTTTCGGTCCGCTGGAGATCTCCTACGACTTCGGCGGGATCACCCGCGCCGACATCGAGTCCGGCCCTAGCAACATCTGGCGGTACCGGGGGCTGCTGCCCGTCCCGGCGTCCGTCGTCGACACCCCCAACACCGAGCCCGGCCTGACCCGGCTCGTCCGCGCCGACAACCTCGCCGAGAGCCTCGGCCTCCAGCGCCTGTGGGTGAAGGACGACAGCGGCAACCCGACCCACTCCTTCAAGGACCGCGTCGTCGCGGTCGCGCTCGCCGCCGCCCGCGAGCTCGGCTTCAAGGTGCTGGCCTGCCCCTCCACCGGGAACCTCGCCAACGCCGTCGCCGCCGCGGCGGCCCGCGCGGGGATCCGCAGCGCGGTGTTCGTGCCGTCCGACCTGGAGTCGCAGAAGATCATCACGACCGCGGTCTACGGCGGGACGTTCGTCACCGTGGACGGCAACTACGACGACGTCAACCGGCTCGCCTCCGAGATCGCGGGGGAGCAGGACGACTGGGCGTTCGTCAACGTCAACGTCCGGCCCTACTACGCCGAGGGCTCCAAGACGCTCGGCTACGAGATCGCCGAGCAGCTCGGCTGGCGGCTGCCCGACCAGATCGTCGTGCCGGTCGCGTCCGGCTCCCAGCTCACCAAGATCGACAAGGCGTTCGGCGAGCTGGTCAAGCTGGGCCTGGTCGAGGACAAGCCCTACCGCGTGTTCGGCGCGCAGGCCACCGGCTGCGGTCCGGTGGCCGCCGCGTTCAAGGCGGGCCACGACGTCGTCCGGCCGGTGAAGCCCGACACGATCGCCAAGTCCCTCGCCATCGGCAACCCGGCGGACGGCCCCTACGTCCTGGACATCGCCCGCCGCACCGGCGGCGCGGTCGAGGACGTCACCGACGAGCAGGTCGTCGAGGGCATCCGGCTGCTCGCCCGCACCGAGGGCATCTTCGGCGAGACCGCGGGTGGCGTCACGGTCGCCACGCTGGGCAAACTGGTGGAGAGCGGCGCGCTCGACCCGTCCGCCGAGACCGTCATCATCAACTCCGGTGACGGGCTGAAGACCCTGGACGCCGTCGCGCCCGTCGCCCGGCCGTCGGCGAACATCGCCCCGACCCTGGAGGCGTTCCGCGCCGCGGGCCTCGCCTGACCTGCAAGCCGCCGACCGCGCCAGACAACGAAGGAGCCAGTACATGAGCAGCGTGTCCGTCCGCATCCCGACGATCCTGCGGACCTACACCGGCGGTGAGGCGGAGGTGAAGGCCGAGGGCGACACCCTCCGCGCGGTCGTCGCCGACCTGGAGGCCGGCTACCCCGGCATCTCCGCCCGCATCCTCGACGACTCCGGCAAGATCCGCCGCTTCGTGAACGTCTACGTGGGGGACGAGGACGTCCGGTTCGCCGAGGGCCTCGACACCACCACCCCCGACGGCGCCCAGATCTCGATCATCCCCGCCGTCGCGGGCGGCTGATGACCGGGGCTTTTCCCCTGCTGAACCCGGGTAAAGCCCCAGCATGGGCATAGCTGACGACATCGAGGGCTCGATCCTGGCGCACCCCACGGTGCGCCGGATCGAGCTCGTCGGCTCCCGGGCGCGCGGCACCGCGACCGAACTGTCCGACTGGGACTACCACGTCACCGCCGACGACTTCGGCCGCATCGCCTCCGACCTGCCCGCCCTCGTCGCGCCCTGGCGTCCGCTCGCCGCCCAGTGGGACCGCCTCGGCGACGTCGCGGGCTACCTCCTGATCTTCCCCGGCCCCACCAAGGTCGATCTGCTCTTCCCGGACGTCCCGCGCCGCTCCAACCCGCCCTGGCGCGCGGGTCCCGACACCCTCGCCGCCATGGACGCCCATTTCTGGGACTGGTCGCTGTGGCTCGTCAGCAAACGCCGCCATGGAATGAAGGACCGCGTCCGAGGCGAACTCCTCCGCATGAGCCTGCACATTCTGGAACCGCTGGGCGTCCATTCCATCCCGCCCACTCTGGAAGAGGCGGCGACCCACTACATCCGCGCCCGCGACCGCCTGGAGGCGCGCTACCGCCTGCGCCTGTCCCGCCGCCTGGAACAGGAGGTGCTACCCCTCGTCCTCTACCGCCCGACCGGCCTGGCCTCGTAGTAGGGCGGTGTCCCGCCCGTGAGGGGTCCCGCGACGGGATGCGTAGCGTCAGAGCATGCAGGTCCTGCTCGTCATGGCAGAACTCCTCATCTGGACGCTGATTCTCCTTTTCCTCTTCGCCCTCGGCTACGCGGCGGGAGCGGCCACCGGACTGGGCGACCCGGCCTGCATACGGATGGGCGTCTTCGCGGTAGGCGGCAGCCTCATAATGATCACTGCGATAATCCTGCGCAATTCATGGCGCGGCCGCCGGAGCGAAGAACCACCCCCTGAAAACGACCCGCCCGACATGGACCACTACTGGTCCCGGGACTAGGTCGAAGCCCGGCTGCCGCTCGTGCCGCCGCGCCGAACCGCCCGGTGTCACGCGGATCGAGTATCGGTCGCGCCGGCCAGAAACCGTGCGGAGCCGGTCACCGTCCAAGTTCGGGAACGGTCAGCGACTTCCCCCATCGTGACGACACCGCGGGAGGCAATCCACAATCGCCCCAGGCCGCGCGGAGCAGCCACGCGCGGACGGCTCCTCGGAAGCAGGTGCTACCGGTTTGTCGACCCTCTTGAACGTCGCGGCCCTCATCATCGCCGCCTGCGCGTTGATTCTCTCGACCCTGATCGCCCTTCGGCAGTCCCTCCTGCAAGAGAGGGCCAACGCGTCACCCGCGCTCCTCACCCTTCTCTCAGAATATCGATCGCCCGCGTTCCACAAGCGCTACGAGTACGTCTGTCGACGGCTCGCTCAGGAGCACTCTCCCGACCTCGGCCTCAGCGGCCTCCCCGAGGATGCGCAAGAGGCCGTTTATGACATCGTCTACCACTACATGGACTTCGCGACCCTGGTGGGGCTGGGCATTCTCAACGAGCGCGAGGTGCTCGCCCTGGTTCGGCGCCGCGTCACCGCGGTGTGGGATGCCATCGCCCCCTACATCGTCCGCGAGCAGGAATTGAATCCCTCGGCGGGAACGTTCTCGTTCCTCGAAGCGCTAGCCGCCCACGCGCGAACATTACCGCCCGGCCAAGGGACCCTGGCCCTCCAGTGGAGCAGGCGCGGACGTTGGACCAGGCAGCGTCTTCTCCCCAAGCACTGGCGGCTCACCTACCTTGAACGCGCGCAAGCGGAACGCGCCCGCCAACAGCAGGGCTCAGAATCCTGAACAACCGTCGACACCGGCGCATGCTCGGCATCCACCTTCAGGCCGCCAATGACATCGACGCACGCCTAGGCATCGTTCTCATCACCCGCATTCAGGGCCGCCGGGGAGTCGACCAGGGGTCAGTGCGGTCGTCCAGGACGCCGTCCTCGGCGGCCGCTCCTCGCCCCCGGCCCGAACGCCGTCACCGCTCGGGAAGCAGGCCGTGGCACGGTCACCCCGGTATCGGGCTCTGGCTCGACACGTCTGACCAGGCTTGATGAGGCGCCATCGCAGGTGAGGCCGACTTGGGTCAGGTAGATCGACCTGTCCCCGGCGGTGAGGTGTGGCGCTTGCACTCGGCGGGGTAGAGTGCTAAAAAACGGTTGGCACTCTACTGTGGAGAGTGACAGCTTCACAGTCTGGGTCGGGGCGATGAGGCCTCAGTTCGGCGGCGGAATGGCAGCCGTCGGCGGGGGCCGTCCGTCGCGGGCGTCGGCTCGATCCTTTTTTAGCCACCTTGTTCCGGGAGGACTGGAGCCTATGGCTGCAAAGATGATCGCGTTCGACGAGGAGGCCCGCCGGGGTCTTGAGCGCGGCATGAACCAGCTCGCCGACGCCGTGAAGGTGACCCTTGGTCCCAAGGGCCGCAACGTCGTGTTGGAGAAGAAGTGGGGCGCCCCCACGATCACCAACGACGGTGTGTCGATCGCCAAGGAGATCGAGCTTGAGGACGCCTGGGAGAAGATCGGCGCCGAGCTCGTCAAGGAAGTAGCCAAGAAGACCGACGACGTCGCCGGTGACGGCACCACCACCGCGACCGTCCTGGCCCAGGCGCTGGTGCGCGAGGGCCTGCGGAACGTGGCGGCCGGGGCGAACCCGATGTCCCTCAAGCGGGGCATCGAGGCCGCGGTCGAGCGGGTGAGCGAGGAGCTGTCCAAGCTCGCCAAGGACGTGGAGACCAAGGAGCAGATCGCTTCGACCGCCTCCATCTCCGCCGGCGACCCGCAGATCGGCGAGATGATCGCCGAGGCGATGGACAAGGTCGGCAAGGAAGGCGTCATCACGGTCGAGGAGAGCCAGACCTTCGGTCTGGAGCTCGAACTGACCGAGGGCATGCGCTTCGACAAGGGCTACATCTCGCACTACTTCGTGACCGACCCCGAGCGGATGGAGGCGGTTCTCGAAGACCCGTACATCCTGATCGTTCAGGGCAAGGTGTCGGCCAACAAGGACCTGCTGCCCGTCCTTGAGGGCGTCATGCAGTCCGGCAAGTCGCTGCTGATCATCGCGGAGGACGTCGAGGCGGAGGCCCTGGCCACGCTGATCGTCAACAAGATCCGCGGCATCTTCAAGTCCGTGGCCGTCAAGGCCCCCGGCTTCGGCGACCGCCGCAAGGCCATGCTGAACGACATCGCCGTCCTCACCGGCGGCCAGGTCATCAGCGAGGACGTCGGCCTCAAGCTGGAGAACACCAGCGTCGACATGCTCGGCCGCGCGCGCAAGATCGTCATCGCCAAGGACGAGACCACGATCGTGGACGGCGCCGGTGACGCCAACGAGATCGCGGGCCGGGTCAACCAGATCCGCACCGAGATCGACAACACCGACTCCGACTACGACCGCGAGAAGCTCCAGGAGCGCCTGGCCAAGCTCGCGGGCGGTGTCGCGGTCATCAAGGCCGGCGCCGCGACCGAGGTGGAGCTCAAGGAGCGCAAGCACCGCATCGAGGACGCCGTCCGCAACGCCAAGGCCGCGGTCGAGGAGGGCATCGTCCCCGGTGGCGGCGTCGCGCTGCTGCAGGCCGGCACCAAGGCGTTCGACAAGCTGGAGCTCGCGGGCGACGAGGCCACCGGTGCCAACATCGTCAAGCGCGCTCTGGAGGAGCCGCTGAAGCAGATCGCCGTCAACGCCGGCCTTGAGGGCGGCGTCGTGGTGGAGAAGGTCCGCTCGCTCACCCCGGGCGAGGGCCTGAACGCCGCCACCGGCGACTACGTCAACATGTTCGAGTCGGGCATCCTCGACCCGGCCAAGGTGACCCGGTCCGCGCTGCAGAACGCCTCGTCGATCGCCGCGCTGTTCCTGACCACCGAGGCCGTCATCGCCGAGAAGCCCGAGAAGAACCCGGCTCCCGCGGGCGGCATGCCCGACGCCGGCGGCATGGACTTCTGAGCAGGTCCATTCCGAGTTCATCGTGATCTCGGCCCAGGGGGCCCGCCTCGCGGCGGCTCGTCCCTTCGGGCCGGGCTCGCGCGAGCGTCACAACGCTCCGCGTTCAGGCCCGGTGAGGCACGCCCCAGGCGTAGCCCCACCGGGCCTGCTAACGCTCCGCCCCGATACCGCGAAGCGCCGGTGGCCCGGTGCCCTGAAGTGTTGACGCATCGGTACGCCGATGGCGGCCCGGCACCCCGGTGTGTTGACGCTCCGGAGCGCCGACGGGCCGATGGTTCGGTGCGCCGATGCGTGGCTGTGCGGATGGCCCGAAGCGCCGATAGCCCGGTGGCCTGTCGACCCGGTGCTTGGGTGCGCCAACGCGCCGATGATTCGAAGCGCTGATGTGCCGCCGTGCAGATGACCTGAAGTGCCGGTGGCCTGTCGACCCGGTGCTTCGATGGGGCCGACGCCCCAATGCCCCAACGCGTCGATGGGCTGGTGCGCGGATCATTCGAAGCGCCGATGTGCCGCCGTGCAGATAGCCGGAAGCGCCGGTGGCCTGGTGGCCCAGTGCTTGGGTGGGCTGGCGCCCTGGTGTGTCGACGCGCCAACGCGCCGGTGGGCCGGTGGGCCGATGATTCGGAGCGCTGATGTGCCGGTGTGCAGATGGCCTGAAGTGCCGGTGGGTTGGTGGTCCGGTGCTTGGGTGGTCCGGTGCGCCGGAGCGCTGAGGCAGGGGAGCGCGGCGCCCGCGTTTGGTGGGTCCTCTCCGTCTGGCCGAAAGTGCGAAGGCCGCGCCGCCTTCGCCATGAGGCCCCCGGTCGCCTGGCGGATCTCGCGTCGGTACGCGGTGAGGCCGAGGCTGGCGTAGACGGTGCAGCCTCCAACGGTGCGCCTCCCTGGTGTCGGAGCCCCTTGTGGGCGGCAGTTCGGTGAGAGGCGTCCGGGCTTTTGAGGAAGCGGCGGGCCCTGGCCGCCGTCGACAACGCGGGGGCGTCCGGCTCCTTGAAGGAGTGGCGGCCTCGTTCGGTGGACGACATCGGTAGTCGCTTCTCGCCGTCCCAAGGGCGGGCCAGTGCTACCGGCTTCGCTTCTGCCCCGACATTCCAAGCTTGATGCTCCCGACGGCATTCGTTGAGCAGCGTCCATCGCCGGAACCTCGCGCCTGTCGCGTAGCAGTCCTTAGAGTGTGGGGCAGGGGCGCTGCTGCGGGGGCTCGAACATGTCGTTCACCGTTCCAGACGCGATGGGCCGGGCGTGGCACGTCCTCCACGTGCGTTTTCCTGGGGTTTCGTTTCGGTGGTCACAGGCGGCTTGGTGCCTGTTCCACCGATTCCTGGGATGTGACGGCGGGGAAGGGCTTCCGGACTCGGGAGCGGCTGGGCAGCATGGGGTGGTGACCTCGGACCAGCCTGTGCCTCGGGAGTTGAAGGCCGTCGACACGGCTTCGTTGCTCAGGCTGGAGGGGCGGGCACATGATCTCGGCCTCAGCCGACGCCAGGACCTGGAGTGGGTGCGCACGAACGCGGCGCCCGACGGGGACCACTACCTGTGGCCTGCGTTGTGGCACGACCTGTTCCACCGGCCCGATGTCCCTCGGCAACTGCGGTGCGAGCTGCTGCTCGCGCTTTCTGCGGGAGGCCACGGGTTGTGCCTCCTGGACGTCCTGCCCGAGGACTTCACCCCTCTGAGAACGGTGACTTCACGCGACGAGGGCCTGCCGGTCAGCCGACTTCTCGATCGCGCCCGGCTCATCGGGGATGGAGCGCTGAACGGGGACGACGCACCATAGGTGAGCCACCTGGACGGCAGCGGCCGGCTCGGTGGCGATCCGGCTCCACCGGACAAGGGCGTGTGGTGGTGCTCGAAAGGGGGTCCTGACGGGAAGAAGATGCTTGCCGCGCCCCGACCCGAGCGGGCATGTCGCCAGGCCAGGCAGGTTTCCTCTCCGAGTGAGCGCGGTTGCTGGGACGTCGCCTTGAAGAAGACCTTCCCCTCGGGGACCGGGCTTGGCAGGATCGCCGGTTGGGTGGGTGCAGCGGCGAAGATGGGTGACGCCCGATACGCGACGATTGAGGTGGCTCGTCCGGCCACCGACAAGGCAGGAGAACGCGTGCGCGAAGTGTTCAGCTCCTCGACCCTCAAGATCGAACAGCCTCGCAGGGGACCGATCGCCAAGTCGCGGTACAAGGTGCTCGACGGTGACGGCACCCTCCTCGCCATCGCGGGTGAGACCAGCGAGAAGGGGCGCGGTGAGGCCTTCCGGCAGGTCTTCCCCGGAAAGTCGGACCTGGACGCGCGCGCCGTCCTGCTGACGACACCCGATGGTGAGCCGCTGCTGGTGATCGACAAGCGGCGGGGGCGGGAGATCACCGAGGTGCGTGAGCCCGAGGGCGACATCATCGGCACCTTCGTCACCGAGCGGGTCGGCCGCCGCTATGTGATCCGCGACGGAGCCGACGCGGTGATCGGCGCGGTCGCGGTCGATCTGCCGCGCAACAACTTCGAGGTCGCCGACGCCGGGGGCGGCAAGGTCGCCCATGTGCGCAAGAAGTGGGCGGGACTCGCCACGCACCTGCTGACGACCGCGGACAAGTACAGCGCGGAGATCTACGACCCCGTCCCCGAGCCACTGCGGACGATCGCGGCGGTAACGGCGATCGTCATGGACCTGAACCTCCACGAGTCGAAGGAGATCACCTGACCGAGGCCCGGCGCGTGCATCGCCGCCCGAGGTTCGTGCCCAGGGGTTCCCGCTCGGCCCGCCCGGAGGTACGTTCCGATCGTGCAGGCCATGCGCGGACGCTCGAACGGCTGGTGGATCTCGCCGGCCATCCCGACGATCGCGAACTGCGTGCTGGCGTTGCTCTGGTTCTTCTCGGCCCTGGGCGGGTGGGGCGACGCCGCGTTCTGCGGTGACGATGACGCCCACGACCCCGGCTGCGGTGCCGCCTTCAAGGACGCGGTCGTGTTCTCCGTGCCGGTCGCCGCGGTTGCGGCCGTCCTCGCGGTGACGGCCTGGGCGACGCGGACCGTCCGCCACCATCCGGGACGGCTCGACGCGCTGCTCACCACCGCGGCGGTCGTGTGGGTGCTGGCCGAGGGAGTCCTCTTCGTCGGTGGGTACCTCGCGCAACCGTGAGCCGCGCCTGATCCGGATCGCACGGGCACGAGAGCATCCTCGAAGAAACTTCGGATGGTTCGAGACGCGCCGAATGGGGCGTTCCGTCGGGGTGATCCGGGACAAAACCCGAGGTCGGACGGCCGAAGAAGCGCCCCCTGACCGGGGTCGACGACCGAACCGGCCGCACTGACACGCGCGTGCCGGTTTGACGCCGCACCCTCCTGGGCATACTGTTCACTTCGCCCCACGGGGAGCGGGACGCCGAAAGGCGGCCGGCCCGGATGGGGAATCCACCACCGAACCAGCCGACGCGGCTTCGTCGTGTCTGCTGTACGGCGGTGGGCCGGAACCGGTTCGATTTTGACAATCGCGCCGAATCTGGTGAAATGGCTTCACCGCCTGGAAGGGCCGCGTGAGCGGAACGGAAAGGCGTTATCGGAAAAGCCCGGAAATTGACAAGCCGGGCGGATCCGATAAAGTAAAGGAGTCGCCCCGGAGCGGGGCTCGCGGAAGCGGGTTCGGCGCGGTGGGTGTCCGTTTCTTGAGAACTCAACAGCGTGTTAAAAGCCAGTGCCTTTATCGGCCCGGCCGTGATGCGGTCGGGTCGCCCCGTGGCCCTGTTCGTCCTTCTTCGGGAGGGTGGTTGGGGCTGGGGATTTCTTTGAGGCAATATGCCAACCCTTTTTGGGTTGGTGTTTGCTGGGATTTTCTTCTGAGGTTTGGCTGCTCGGGGTTCGCCCCCTGGGTGGTCGTGTGGCCTTGATGGAGAGTTTGATCCTGGCTCAGGACGAACGCTGGCGGCGTGCTTAACAC
>NZ_WOFH01000019.1 GCF_009733595.1 Actinomadura litoris
CGAGAGGGAAACACCCGGTCCCATCCCGAACCCGGAAGTTAAGCCTCTCAGCGCCGATGGTACTGCATGGGGGACTGTGTGGGAGAGTAGGACGCCGCCGGACTCTTTGTAGGGAAGGGCCCCGCCTTGTGGCGGGGCCCTTTCTCATTTCTGCGACTCGTGTCTCCGAAGCAACCTTGATGCAACGTTCCATGTGCAAGAATTGGTCCTAGAGATAGGGCTGGTAACCATGGTCGCGCCGGTGCCACCCACACGAAACATGTACCGGCGCGGCCACCCGGTCCCCACCGTCCGGACCGCCGCTATTCGCGGGGGCCCTCGATGTACCACTCGCGGCCCAGGAGCAGCCCGAACAGCGGGGTCGGGAGCCGCACCAGGACCCGCATGACGGCCGCGGTCCTTCCGTCCCCCCGCACCTCGCTGCGGTGCGCGGCCAGCGCCGCCTGCTTCTGCTCGGCGAAGCGCCGGACGTCCACCCGGTGGGTGATGGCGGACGACGGGCTGCCGACCGCGCGCAGTGCGGCGTCATCGAAGCGGAGAGGGATCCGCAGCAGGCGGATCAGCCGCACCAGGCGCATGACGTTGTCGTGCGGCATCGTCGCCTCCCGCACGCGTTTCACGTCGGCCATCTCGGCGGCGCGCTTTCCGACCTCGTGCACCCTGACATGGTCGCGGTGGCCGTACCCGCCGTTGGGGTCGTAGCTGAGCAGCATGTCGGCCTTCTCCTCGCGCAGCAGCGCGGCCAGGCGGGCGGCGGCCTCCTCGGGGTCGGCGCGGGCGAAGCGCGTCCGGTCCGGAGGGTCGGGGTAGAGGAGCGGGCCGTGCCCGCTGTCCGCGTAGCCGAGGTGCTCCACGCGGTGGACGCCCAGGATGGCAGCGCTGGCGCGCAACTCGTCCAGCCGTGGCGCGCCCTTGTCGGGGACGGGCCCCATCATGCCGTCGGTCGCCACGACCACCACGACCCGGTGCCCCTCGGCCGCGGCGCGGGCGAGGGTGCCGCCGGTCAGCAGTACCTCATCGTCGGGATGGGCGTGAAATGCCACGAGCGTCGCCATCAGAGCATTATCGCGGCGTTGGTCCGTTGCGCGGTCTAAGTCGCCCGACGCGGTTCGATCTCGTAGAGTCCCTGGGGATCCGGCGTCGGGCACGTTCGCGGGCCGCGCTCCCGCTCCGCGCCGGGACGGCATGTCCTCGGCGGACGTGTCGTCCTGGCATTGTGACCTATGCGTGGTTGCGGCCGGACCTGGGTGAACGGCAGGGTACAGGCCATGACTTGGGACGTTCCGGGCTATTCCGTGGTGCGAGTCCTGAGGGAGGGGCCGGCGGGACGTGTCGCGGAGGCGGTGCGGGACGGGTTCGGGGAGCGGGTCCTGGTCCTGGACGGCGCCCCGGTCGTCCAGGACGAGGCGTGGGCCCTGACGCGGCTGCGCGACCCGCATGTGGTGCGCGTCCACGAGTACGTCGAGGCCCGGCGGGCGCTGGTCATGGAGTTCGTCGAGGGCGAATCGCTGGCTCGGCAGCTCGCCGGGGGGCCGATGGCGCCGGGCGCGGCGTTCCGGGTGCTGCGGGGGTGCCTGCTCGGGCTCGCCGCCGCCCATGACGCCGGCCTCGTGCACCGGGACCTGTCCCCGGCGAACGTCCTGCTGGTGGGCGGTACCTGCAAGCTCACCGGGTTCGGGATCGAGGCTCCCGGGACGGACGCCTTCACGGCGCCCGAGCGGAGGGCGGGGGAGTTCACGCCCGCCGGCGACCTGTACTCGGCGGCAGCGATCTTCTACGCGTGCCTGACCGGGCAGGCGCCCGGTGTCGTCCAGCTCGATCTGGTGCCGGAGCCGGCGCGCGGACTCGTCGCGCGGGGGCTGGCGCAGAACCCGATGGCGCGGCCGGGTTCCGCGCAGGCGTACGCGGCGCTGGTGGAGGCCGTCGCGCGGAACCAGTGGTCGCGGCCGAGCCCCCCGCAGCCGGTGTCCTCGGCACCGGTGCCCGAGGGCAGGCCGGGGCTCGCGCGTCCGATGGCCCTGGCCGTGGCGCTCGGGGTGGTCTGCGCGGGCGGCGGGTTCGGTGTCGGGAAGGCGGTCGGCGAGGACGAGCCGAAGCACGCGGCGCCCCCGGCCACGCACAAGGCCGTCCCGCAGGGGACGGGGCTCGCGCGCGGCAGGCTCGCGTACGCGGTCGGCAAGCAGAGGCTGGACGTGGCGCTGACCGTGACGCCCGCCGTCGTTCACGCGGGCAACACCGTCACCGTGAAGATGGCGGAGCGGCGGCGCGCGGGCTGCCCGCCCGTCCTGAAGTGGCGGATCGGGGACGGGCAGAGCGCGCTGTGGTCCTATCCGCGCTCCGCAGGGCTCCTTCCGGCGACCCGGGTCGGCACGCCGGTGAAGGCGGACGTGCGGCGCTCGCAGCCCCGGGTGTCGGCCAAGGGGTGCGAGCGGACGACGATCGTCCACAGCACCTACACGTTCACGGTCTCGCTGGCGCCGGGCGCCTACCTGCTGTCGCCCTGGAGCCCGCCGAGGGCGAAAGCGGTCGGGGCGCGGGCCGTGAGCAGGGGCCGCCTCCCCGTGCTGACCGTCAAGTAGGACGCGCGGGGGGCCGGAGGGCGACGCCGGGGCCGCCCGGAGATGTCCTTTCGGTGGATCGGGTTCGTCCACTCCCGGCCCGGCCGTAGGCTTTCCGGATGACCGACAAGTGGTGGGAGATCGAGCCGTCGGGTCCGCTGCGCGGCGATGTGACCGTGCGAGGGGCCAAGAACGCGGTCAGCAAGCACATGGTCGCGGCGATGCTGGGCGCGGAGCCGAGCACGATCCGCAACGCGCCGGACGTCGGCGAGGTCGGCATCACCGCGGGGATGCTGGAGCACGTCGGGATGGGCGTGGAGCGTTCCGGCGGCGAGGTCGTGATCGTGCCGGGGCCCGTGGCGGACCCGAGCGTCGGCAAGGCGTTCACCGGTCTGAACCGCATCCCGATCCTGATGCTCGGCCCGCTCCTGCACCTGTCGGGGGAGGCGTTCGTCCCGCTGGTCGGCGGCGACCCGATCGGCCGCCGCCCGGTCGACTTCCACGTGGAGGCGCTGCGGGCGTTCGGCGCCGAGGTGACGATCGACGGCGACGGGATCCGCGCGCGGGCGTCGCGGCTCGTCGGGACGCGCGTCGACCTGCCCTACCCGAGCGTCGGCGCCACCGAGACGGTGCTGCTGGCGGCGGTGCGCGCCGAGGGCAAGACGGTCATCCGCAACGCCGCGACCGAGCCGGAGATCATCGAGCTGGCGCTGTTCCTCCAGCGGATGGGCGCGCGGATCTCCTTCGCGCCCGACCGGCGGATCGTGGTCGAGGGCGTCGAGCGGCTCGGCGGCGCGCAGACGCGGCTGGCGGGCGACCGTATCGAGGCGTTCTCCTACCTGGTCGCGGGTCTGGTCACGGGCGGGGAGGTGCGGGTGCACGGCTGCCCGCAGGACCGGCTCGTCACCGCGATCACCACGCTGACCGGGATGGGCGCCCGGTTCGAGATCACCGACGACTGGATCATGGCGTCGGCGCCGGACGGGCTGAGCCCCGCCGCCGTCCAGACCGACACCCACCCCGGGTTCGCGACGGACTGGCAGACACCGCTCATGGTGCTGTTCACGCAGGCGGACGGCATGTCGGTGCTGCACGAGACCGTGTACGAGAACCGGCTCGCCTACGTCCCGGCGCTGCAGAGCATGGGCGCGGAGATCGAGGTGTACGACACCTGCCTCGGCGGCCCGGCGTGCCGCTACCACGACACGGCGGCGGTCCACTCGGCCGTGGTGCGCGGCGTGAGCAAGCTGCGCGGCGGCGATGTGACCATGCCCGACATCCGGGCGGGGTTCTCGGCGGTGCTCGCGGCGGCGGTGGCGGAAGGACCGTCCACGCTGCGCGGCGTGCACCACATCGAGCGCGGCTACCACCGTCCGGTGGAGCAGTTCCAGGCCCTGGGCCTGGCCCTGCGCGCCGGATAGGGCCGCGCGGGCGGCGGCTCAGCGGGGCGGGTTCGCGGTCGTCCGGGGCCAGGTGAAGGTGAGGGAGCCGCCGACGGGGACGGCGCGCCAGAGCGGGGCGGCCGCGTCGAGGCGGTCGAGGACGCGGCCGATCTTGGCGATGTCCTCCTCCGGGATGTGCCTGCGCTCGGCCCCTTCGGGGGGACGGGCGCCCGCGCGGCGCCTCCAGGCGATGTCGCAGATGCTCGCGAAGTGCTCGGAGGTGGCCATGTCGGCGTGGTGGCCCCGGCGCAGCGCCGCCTCGCGCCTGTTCAGCCTGCGCTGCGCGCGGGCGCGGCGGCGCCGGTCGCCGGGGGCCTCGACCGTCTCGCGGAAGCTCCCGCCGCCCGCCAGCGCCCGCCCGTACACGGCGTGCGCCAGTCCCAGCTCCGCCTCGACCATGTAGTGGACGAGGTCGTGCGGGATGTCCTCGTCGTAGCCGGGGGCCGGGTCCATGCGGCGTGGCGCCCGGCCGGGCAGGGTGACGACGGTCGCGTAGCCGCGCTCCCCGGTCCGTTCGAAGCTCACGTCCATGGCGGCAGGCTAGGCGGGCGCCCCCGCCGGACGCACCCGGTTTTCCGGGGCGGGTGCCTCAGGCTCCGCAGTGGCCGGACGCGGGGAGCCTGCCGGTGATGAGGTAGTCGGTCTCCGCCCGGCGGGCGCAGGCGGAGTTGAAGTACGCGGTGTGGCCGGTGAGGTCGGCGACGAGCAGTCCGCTGCCGTCGATCTGGCGGTGCATGCCCTGCGCCCAGACCAGCGGCGTGGACGGGTCGTCCCGGGTGCTGGCCACCAGGATCGGCGGCGCGCCCACGACCCGCTCCCGGGTCCACGGGTTGGCCGGGGGCACCGGCCAGTCCGCGCACAGGAGCGTCATCAGCCATGCCTCCGAGGCGCCGCCGGTGTGCGGGGCCAGGGCGCGCGCCTTCCTCAGCCGGGCGGCGGCGTCGCCGTAGCCGCGCAGTCGCGGCGGGAAGTCGTGGCAGCCCACCGCGGCGTAGGCGTCCTGGGGCTGGCCGACGGAGGAGTTGTCGGCCAGCAGGGACGCGTCGCCCGCCCGTGCCTCGGCGAGCGCTCTGCCCAGCTCCGGCCAGGTCGACGGCAGCAGGGAGCTGGTCGGCCCGAGCAGCAGCAGGTTGGGCAGGACCATCCGGATCGCGTCGGCGTTCACCGTGGTCGGGCCGCCGGCGGCGTGCGGCGCCGGGATCGGCGTGCGCGCGGCCCGGGCCAGCAGGCCGTCCCAGACGGCGGTCACGTCCTGGCCGTGCAGCGCGCACGACGCCGTCGTGCCGCACCAGCGGGCGAACTGGCCGAACACCTTCGACAGCGCCGAGGACTCCTGGTCGAGGAACGCATACGGGCCGACCGCGTGGTCCACCGCGCCGTCGAGCACCATGGTCCGGACGCGGCGCGGGTACAGGCGGGCGTAGGTCTGGCCGAGGAAGCTCCCGTAGGACAGGCCGAGGAAGCTGATCCGCTGTTCTCCGAGCGCGGTGCGGATCGCGTCCATGTCGCGGGCCGCGCTCACGGTGTCGACGTGCGCGAGCAGATCGGGCCGGGACCCCGCGGCGCACGAGGCGCCGTAGGCGGCGCTCTGCCGCTTGATCGCGGTGAACTGCGCTTTGGAGCGGGGGAACACCGCGACGTCGGGGGACAGGGCCGCGCCCGCGCACGTCACCGGGGTGCTGTCGCCCACGCCGCGCGGGTCGAAGCCGACGATGTCGAAACGCCGCTGGAGGTCGGCGGGCATCTGCTGGCGCCCCCTGAGGGCGATCACCGCGGCGCCCGGCCCGCCGGGGCCGCCGGGGTTGAACAGCATCGACCCGAGCCGGTGCTCGCGGTCCTGCGCGGGCAGCCGCGACAGGCGCAGGGAGATCTTCGGGCCGTCCGGATCGGCCCACGACAGCGGCACCTGGATGTCCGCGCACTCCGCCGGGCTCGGCTCCCCGTAGGCGCACTCGCCCCACTGCGGCGCTGCCGCCGCCCAGGGAGCCCCGCCGGGCGGCGCCGCCGCCGCGACGCTCCCCCCGAGCGCGCCCGCGCCCGCGGCCACCGCCGCCAGTCCCGCGACCCCGCGCGCCATCCACCGTGATCTCATCATGCGGCCGACGCTAATCCAGCGGGCCTCCGCCGATCGTCAGCCTTCGGTCCGATGGCCGGTCATACGATTGGATGACGCCGCGTCCGGCACCGGTGATTCGGCGGTGAGCGGCGGACGCGCGCGGGCGGATCCGGTATGTATGGAGTGTGATCGATCCCTCCGGGCCGTTGCCGAAGTACCTCCAGCTTCGGGCCATCCTGGTCGACCTGATCGAGCAGAACCGGTTGCCGGTCGACGCCGCAGTCCCGTCCGAGCGGGAGCTGTGCCGCCGGTTCGGGGTGTCGCGGATGACGGTGCGGCAGGCGGTCGACCAGCTCGTCGCCGAGGACCGGCTCCGCCGCATCCCCGGCAAGGGCACGTTCGTCGCGCGCCCCAAGGTGCAGATGCCGAAGGAGCTGGTCTCCTTCACCGAGGACATGCGCTCGCGCGGCATGCGGCCCGGGTCGGTGGACCTCGCGTCCCGCACGGTCGAGGCCGACGCGCGGCTCGCGCGGTTCTTCGGCGCCGCGCCGGGGGTGAGCGTGCACGTCCTGGAGCGGCTGCGGCTGGCCGACGGCGAGCCGATGGCGGTGGAGCGCTCCCACATCCTGGCGTCGGTCGCGCCGGGCCTGTTCGAGCGCCGCCCGCCCGACACGTCCCTGTTCGACGCGCTGGAACGCGGATACGGCATCGTGATGGACGCGGGGGAGCAGACCATCGAGGCGGGCCCGGCGGGCGCCGCCGACGCGCGCCTGCTGGCGATCCCGCCGGGCGCGACGGTGTTCCTCCTGCGGCAGCGGACGTTCAGCCGGGGCCTGTGCGTCGAGGTCGCGCTGGCCACCTACCGGGCCGACCGGTACCGCATCCATCTCGGTCTGGAGCCGCCGCGCAGGCCCGCCTCCGGGCTCCGCTGAGGACCCGGGACGCCGCCCCGCCCCGCGTGAGAGCCTGGAGACGTAGATCACATTCGGGCCGGGGCGGCGGACGTCCCCGGCCGACGGCACCGGAGGACCGCACATGGACAACGGCCCGGGTCACACCTCGCTCACCCCGCTCGCCTTCCTCGGAAGGTCGGCGGAGGTGTTCCCCGGCAAGACCGCCTATATCCACGGCGACCTCCGCGTCGGCTACGCGGAGTTCGCGCGGCAGGTCACGCGGGCCGCGCACGCCCTGCGGGCCCTCGGTGTCGGGCCGGGCGACCGGGTCGCCTATCTCGCGCCGAACATCCCGGAACTGCTCGTCGCGCACTTCGCGGTGCCGCTGGCGGGCGGCGTGCTGGTGGCGATCAACACGCGGCTGGCGGCGGAGGAGGTCCGCCACATCCTCGCCCACTCGGGCGCGAAGGCGCTGGTCGTGGACGCGGCGCTGCACCCGGTCGTCGCTCCCCTGGCGGGCGGCCTGCCGCGGGTGGTCACGGTGCCCGCGGCCGGCGCGGAACCCGACCCGTCCGTCGGCGGGCTCGGCTACGAGGAGTTCCTCGCGGGCGGCTCCGACGACCCGCTGCCATGGGAGGTGGACGACGAGAACGCGGCCATCTCCATCAACTACACCTCCGGCACCACGGGACGTCCGAAGGGCGTCGTCTACACCCATCGCGGCGCGTACCTGAACGGGCTCGGCGAGGTCCTGCACTCGCGGCACACGCCCGAGAGCGTCTACCTGTGGACGCTGCCGATGTTCCACTGCAACGGCTGGTGCACGCCCTGGGGCCTCGTCGCGATCGGCGGGACGCAGGTGTGCCTGCGCGCCGTCGTCCCGGCGGAGATCTGGCGGATCGTCGACGCCGAGGGCGTCACGCACCTCAACGGCGCCCCGACCGTCCTGGTGGGCATCGCCAACGCGCCCGAGGCGCATCCGCTGGAGCGCCCGCTCGTCGTCACCACGGCGGGCGCGCCGCCGAGTCCCACGATCATCGGGCAGATGGAGGCGCTCGGCGCGCGGATCGTCCACGTGTACGGGCTGACGGAGACCTACGGCCCCTACTCGGTGTGCGAGCCGCAGCCCGGCTGGGCGGGGCTGGCGGCGCCCGAGCGGGCGCGGCTGCTGGCCCGGCAGGGCGTCGGCATGATCCAGACCGACGGGCTGCGCGTCGTCGACGACGACATGAACGACGTCCCGGCCGACGGGGAGACCCTCGGCGAGATCGTCATGCGCGGCAACAACGTCATGAAGGGCTACCACCGCGACGCGGAGGCGACCGCGACCGCGTTCCGGGGCGGCTGGTTCCACTCTGGCGACCTCGGCGTCCGCCACCCCGACGGCTACGTCGAGCTGCGCGACCGGTCCAAGGACATCATCATCTCCGGCGGCGAGAACATCTCGACCGTGGAGGTCGAGCGCGCGATCGACTCGCATCCGGCGGTGCTGGAGGTCGCGGTCGTCGCCGTCCCCGACGAGCGGTGGGGGGAGCGGCCGAAGGCGTTCGTCGTGCTGCGCGAGGGGTGTGCGGCCACCGGGGAGGAACTGGCCGACCACGTCCGGTTGACCCTCGCGCGGTTCAAGGCGCCCGACCGCGTCGAGTTCGTCGCGGCGCTGCCGAAGACCTCCACCGGGAAGATCCAGAAGTTCCAGCTCCGCGAGAAGGAGTGGGCCGGGCACGACCGGCGCGTCCAGGGCTGATCCCCGGATCAGCGGGGCCGCCGCTGTCCGGGGCCGGTCTGCGTCACGGCGCGTGAGGGTTCGCAGCGGGGGAAGGGGACGGGGGCGACGGGACGAGCCGGCCGCAGCGGCGAGAGGGGGAACCGATGGCGCCCAGCGGGACGACGACCGGGGACGTGGCGGTCGTGGGCGCGGGCCCCACCGGGCTCATGCTGGCCGGGGACCTCGCCGCCGCCGGGATCGGCTGCACCGTGTTCGAGCGCCGCGAGGCGCGGACCACCGGCGAGACCCGCGCGTTCGCCGTGCACGCGCGCACGATGGAGCTGCTCGACGCGCGCGGCGTCGCCGCCGAGCTGGCCCTGACCGGTCAGCGGGTGGGCGCGCTGCGGCTGGTCGGCCGGTCCCGCCTGGAGCTGTTCCGCGTGCCGGGCCGGTTCCCGTACGTGCTGGTCACGCCGCAGTACGAGACCGAGCGGCTGCTGCGGGAGCGGGCCCTCGCGGCGGGCGCGCGGATCGTGCGGGGCGCCGAGGTGACCGCCCTCCGGCAGGACGCGGCGGGCGTCGAGGTCGACGTGCGCACCCGCGCGGGCGAGAGCTTCACGCATCGGGCCTCCTACCTGGTGGGCGCCGACGGGGTCGGCAGCGCCGTCCGGCGGGCGCTCGGGCTGCCGTTCCCCGGCCGCTCCGCCGTCCGGTCGGTGATGCTGGCCGACGTCCGGCTGGACGCCCCGCCGGGCGAGGTCCTCACCGTCGGCGCCGGGGCCGCCGGGTTCGCCTTCCTCGCCCCGTTCGGCGACGGCTGGTACCGGGTGATCGCCTGGAACCGGCGGCACCGGGCCCCCGACTCCGAGCCCGTCGACATGGACGAGCTGCGGGAGGTGACGCGGCGGGTCCTCGGCGGCGACCACGGCATGCGCGACCCGCGCTGGACGTCGCGGTTCCACAGCGACGAGCGGCAGGTCCCGGCGTACCGCGTCGGGAGGGTGTTCCTCGCGGGCGACGCCGCGCACGTCCACTCGCCGCTCGGCGGGCAGGGCATGAACACCGGGCTGCAGGACGCGGCGAACCTCGGCTGGAAGCTCGCGGCGCAGGTCCGCGGGTGGGCGCCGCCCTGGCTGCTCGACTCCTACCACGCGGAGCGCTACCCGGTCGGGCGGTTCGTCCTGCGCGGCAGCGGGGCGCTGCTGCGGCTCGCGCTGGTGGAGCGGGCGCCGCTGCGGGCGGCGCGCGACGCGGCGGCGTGGGCGCTCACGCGCGTCCCGCCGGTCGCGCGGCGGCTGGCGGGCGCGGTGTCGGGCGTCGCCATCGCCTATCCCGCGCCGCGCGGCGCGCACCGGCTCACCGGCAGGCGCGCGCCCGACGTCCCGCTCTCGGGGACCCCCGGGCACCTGTACGGGCTGCTCGGCGACGGGCGTTTCGTGCTGGTCGTCGCCGCGAACGACCCGGCGGTCACCTACCTGGCGGCGAAGATGTGGGCCGACCGCGTCCACTACGCGCTCGCGGGCCGCGCGACGCGCACCACCGCGCTCGTCCGGCCGGACGGGTACGTGGCGTGGGCGACCGACGAGACCGCGCCCGACCGCCGGGCCACCGCGATCCGCGACGCGCTCGCCCACTGGTGCGGGCCGCCCGCGCACGAACGGCGCCAGGGCTGGCGGGTCCCCGGCGACGTCCGGGAGGAGGGGAGGGCCTGACATGCCGCACGCCACGGGGGAGCGGAACGGCACGAGCGAGCGGAACGGCACGGGGGCGCTGAACGTGGCGCGGAAGCTGATCGCCTCGCACCTGGTGGACGGGGAGATGGCGCCGGGCGGCGAGATCGCGCTGCGCGTCGACCAGACCCTCACCCAGGACGCGACGGGCACGATGGTCATGCTGGAGCTGGAGGCGCTCGGGCTGGACCGCGTCCGCACCGACGTCTCCGTCCAGTACGTCGACCACAACCTGCTCCAGGCCGACGAGCGCAACATGGCCGACCATCTCTTCCTGCGGTCGGCGTGCCGCCGCTACGGCCTCTGGTACTCCGGGCCGGGCAACGGCGTGTCGCACCCCACCCACATGCAGCGGTTCGGCGTGCCCGGCGCCACGCTCGCCGGGTCGGACTCCCACACGTGCGCGGCCGGGGCGCTCGGCATGCTCGCGATCGGCGCGGGCGGGCTGGAGACCGCGATGGCGATGGCGGGGGAGCCGCTGCACCTCACGATGCCGGACGTGTGGGGGGTGCGGCTGACCGGGGCGCCGCCGCCCTGGGTGAGCGCGAAGGACGTGATCCTGGAGATGCTCCGCCGGCACGGCGTGCGCGGCGGCGTGAACCGGATCATCGAATACCACGGCCCCGGGCTCGCGTCACTGACGGCGATGGACCGGCACGTCATCGCCAACATGGGCGCCGAGCTGGGCGCGACGGCGACGGTGTTCCCCGCCGACGGGCGCGTCCGGGAGTTCCTGCGCGCCGAGGGGCGCGCGGACGACTTCGCCGAGCTACTGGCCGACCCCGGCGCCGCCTACGAGGTCGAGGAGGAGATCGACCTGTCCGCGCTGGAGCCGCTCATCGCGCGTCCGGGCTCGCCCGGCGACGTGGTGCCGGTGCGGGACGTCGCGGGGGAGGAGGTCCACCAGGTGGTCATCGGGTCCTCGGCGAACCCGGGGCTGCGCGACCTCGCGTCCGTCGCGGCGATCGTGCGGGGCCGGCGGGTGCACCCGGGGGTCTCGCTGGACGTCAACCCGGCGTCCCGGTCGATCCTGCTCGACCTGACGCGGATGGGCGCCGCCACCGACCTCCTCCAGGCGGGCGCCCGCATCCACCAGGCGGGGTGCCTCGGCTGCATCGGGATGGGCCAGGCGCCCGCGATCGGCCGCAACAGCCTGCGGACGTTCCCGCGCAACTTCCGCGGGCGGTCGGGCACCGAGGACGACCGGGTGTGGCTCTGCTCGCCCGAGACCGCCGCCGCGGCCGCCCTCACCGGTGTGATCACCGACCCCCGCGACCTGCCGGTGGACCCGCCCGCCCTCCGGCTCCCCGGGGCCGCCGCGAGCGCCGCCGACCTGCTCGAACCGCCGCTCCCCCCGGACGAGGCGCGGCGCGTGGAGCTTGAGAAGGCGCCGAGCATCGGCGCCCTCCCGGAGCTCGACCCGCTGCCCGACGACCTGGACGTCCCCGTCGCCATCAAGGTGGGCGACGACGTGTCCACCGACGAGATCCTCCAGGCGGGCGCGCGTGCGCTGCCGTTCCGCAGCGACATCGCGCGCCTCGCCGACTTCGCGTTCGTCCGGATCGACGAGGACTACCCGGAGCGGGCCCGCGCGGCCGGGCCGCACGCCGTCGTGGGCGGGCGCAACTACGGGCAGGGCTCCTCCCGCGAGCACGCCGCGATCGCGCCCCGGCACCTCGGGCTGCGCCTCGTCCTCGCGTGCGGCTACGCCCGCATCCACCGGCAGAACCTCGTCAACTTCGGGATCCTGCCGCTGGAGTTCGCCGACGAGGCCGACTACGACCGCGTCGAGCGGGGGGACGCCCTCAAGATCCCGGACGTGCGCGGCGCGCTGGCGTCCGGCGGCGACGTCGAGGTCCGCAACGCCACCAAGGGCGAGACGTACCGGACGCGGCACCGCCTGTCCCCCCGCCAGCGCGAGCTCGTCGCGGCGGGCGGGCAGATCCCCCTGCTGCGCGGCGACCGGCGGTCCGGCTCGCCCGCGAGCGGCGCGAGGGGCTAGTAGCGGCGCTCCTCCCGTCCGTAGCCGAGTTCCTCCGCGATGTCGGCGACGTTCTCGTACTCGCGCTTCGGCAGGGCCCGCAGCGCCTCGACCGTCTCGTCGGGCGCGCCGCCGTCGGCGGCGTGCCGCACGAGCTCGTTCGGCCGCGCCGGGTACCGGACGCCGGTGAGCAGCCGGGCGAGGGCGCTGCGGCTCTCCACGTCCCGCGCGCTCATCCCCGGCGGCGTCCCCTCGGCCGCGAACCCGGACGCCACGACGGGGTCCGTCGGGTCCTCATCGGAGAACGGCTCGGTCTCCTTGAACTCCTCGGCGCGGGTGGGATGGCCGCCGCTGACCATGCCCTGCGTCTCGGCGCCGATCTCGTCGTCGACCCTGGGGGAGTGCTTGTCGCTCTTGTCTGGCATCGTCCGTCCCTTCTTCAACGGGGGTGAACGTTCCCGGGCGGACGCGCCTAAACAGCCGCGACCGTCCTGCGGTGCGCCGCACGCCGTTGGGGGGAGGGCGGGAGCGCCGTCCGGCGCCGTAGGATCCGAGGGTCCGGGAGCGGCGCGGCAGGGAGGGACGCGGTGGCGGGTCACATGACGCCGGAGGAGTTCCGCCGGTACGGCAGGCAGGTGGTCGACTGGATCGCCGACTACCAGGAGAAGGTCGAGTCCTACCCCGTGCTGTCGCGGGCCGAGCCGGGCGACGTCCTCGCGGACCTGCCCGCGCACCCGCCGGAGCGGGGCGAGGGCTTCGAGGCCGTCCTCGCCGACCTCGACCGCGTCGTGATGCCCGGCATCACCCACTGGCAGCACCCCGCCTTCTTCGCCTACTTCCCCTCCAACACGAGCGGGCCCGCGATCCTCGGCGACCTGCTGTCGGCGGGGCTCGGCGTCCAGGGCATGCTGTGGGCGACCAGCCCCGCCTGCACGGAGCTGGAGACGCGGGTGCTGGACTGGCTCGCCGAGCTGCTCGGCCTGCCCGCCGGGTTCCGCAGCGAGGGCACCGGCGGCGGCGTCATCCAGGACTCGGCGTCCAGCGCCGCGCTGGTCGCGATCCTCGCCGCGCTGCACCGCGCCGACGGCGGGACGTCCGGACGCGACGGCATCACCCGGCGCCACACCCTCTACATCAGCTCGCAGACGCACTCGTCGCTGGAGAAGGCCGCGCGGATCGCCGGGATCGGCGCCGCGAACGTCCGCGTGGTGGACGTCGACCCCGCCACGCTCGCCATGGACCCCGCCCACCTGGACGCGCTGCTCACCGAGGACGCCGCCGCCGGCGCGCTGCCGGTGCTGGTCTGCGCGACCGTCGGCACCACGTCCACGACGGCGGTCGACCCCGTGCCCGCGATCGGCGCGGTGTGCCGCCGCCACGGCGTCTGGCTGCACGTGGACGCCGCGTACGCGGGCGTCGCCGCCGTGTGCCCGGAGCTGCGCTGGGTCAACGACGGACTCGCCGAGTACGCCGACTCCTACTCCACGAACCCGCACAAGTGGCTGCTCACCAACTTCGACTGCACCGCGATGTGGGTGGCCGACCGGGCGCCGCTCACCGGCGCGCTGTCGATCCTGCCCGAGTACCTGCGCAACCAGGCGACGACGTCGGGGGAGGTCATCGACTACCGGGACTGGCAGATCCCGCTCGGCCGCCGGTTCCGCGCGCTGAAGCTGTGGTCGGTGATCCGCTGGTACGGCGCGGAGGGGCTGCGCGAGCACGTCCGGACGGGCGTCCGGCTCGCGGCCGACCTCGCCGCCCGGATCGGCGCCGACCCCGGCTTCGAGCTGCTGGAGCACCACCCGTTCGGGCTCGTCTGCTTCCGGCCGCGCTGGGACGGCCTGCCCGCCGACGAGGCCGACGCCGCGACGATGCGGCTGATGGAGCGGCTCAACGCCTCCGGCGACCTCTACCTCACCCACACCAGGGCCGGCGGGCGGGTGCTGCTGCGCATGGCGGTCGGCGCCCCCGCGACCGGGCCCGAGCACATCGAGGCGGCCTGGCGCCGCGTCCGCGAGGAGGCCCTGGCGGGCTGAGGCCCGGGGCGGGGGTCAGCCCTGGGCGAGGCGCATCGCCCGGAGCAGCCGCCTGACCAGCGACTCCGATTCCGGCTCGGCGGGGTCCTCCGCCGCGCCGGTGTCGGACGGGCCGGCGGGCGGCTCGGGCGGCGGCGCCGCCAGCTCGTAGTTCACCGGCAACGAGCGCAGCCCCCGCATCATCGGGGACGACCGCCACGGCAGCTGGTCGGCGGGCAGCGCGAGCCGCACCCCGCTGAACCGGTCGAACAGCCGCTCCACCGCGATCGTGGTGATGGTCGTGGCGAGGTCGCGGCCGAGGCAGGCGTGCGGGCCCGCGCCCCACGTCAGGTGCGCGCGGGAGCTGTAGATCGAGTCGGCCGCCGCGCCGTCGCTGAACGCCGGGTCCAGGTGCGCGGCGGCGGGCGAGAGCATCACCGGGTCGCCGGCCGCGATCTGGAACCGGCCGACCCGCACGTCGACCTTCGGCCAGCGGAACGTCAGGTTGGACATCGGCGGGCTGGAGATCGCCGCCCGGTTCACCGCCTCCTGGATCATCCCGGCGGACAGGCTGTCGCGGGCGCCGGTCTCCCCGATGATCACCTCGGCGATCGTGTTGCAGACCAGCGTCCCGGTGAAGTCGCCGATCAGCCCCGCCAGCAGCACCATCTCGCGGGCCAGCTCGTCGACCGTCAGGTCCGGCGTGGCGGCGAGCATGTAGGACGGCAGGTCCTCGCCCGGCGCGGTCTTCTTGTCGGCGCAGACCCGGGTGAGGTCGGCCAGCAGCCGCCCCGCGGCCTCGGCGGCGTCCGGGCCGCCGTCCAGCACCCGCCAGACGTCCATGACGACCTCGTCGCCGTACCCGGTGCCGGCGCCGAGCAGCCGTCCCATCACCATCATCGGCAGCGGCCGCGCGTACTGCGCCGACAGGTCGGCCCAGCCGGTGCGGCCGCCCTCCGACAGGACGGTGATCAGCTCGTCGGCGTACCGCCGGATGGCCTGCTCCAGCTCCTTGGCCTGCGGGCGGGTGCGGTCCTGGAACGGGCGCAGCCCCTCGGCCCAGGCGCCGCGCAGCCGGGACAGGTCCGCGCCGTCGGAGTAGACCGACATGTCGAACCCGTAGGCGGGCAGCAGCGGCCAGTCCGCCGGGACGCGGCCCTCCCGGCGCGCCCGCCAGGAGTCCAGGCGGCGGCTCCAGATGCCGCGCGTGTCGCGCAGGATGTCGAGCGTCTGCGGGTAGCCGATCACGAGCCACGCCGGGACGCCCAGGACGTCCACCGGCGCGACCGGGCCGTACTCGGCGCGGAGCCGCTCGTAGAAGAGCGCGGGGCGGGACTCGTGGTCCCGGTTCACCAGCGGCTGGACGGCGAGCGACTCCAGCGGCGGATGCGAGGGCGCGGGCTCGGCCTGCGGCGTCTGGGGCTCCACGCCCCACACCCTAGGGGAGTTCGTCCTTTTCGCTCGCGTTCGTCGGGGAAAAGACCGGAATGATCTTCGGGGCGGGTCCGTCGCGCGCTTCCCGTCCGGGTATGTGAGGCTAGGGGGTGCCCCTACGAACGGCTGGAGGTCCGCATGGCCGACTCAGGAGAGAAGGACGGCAACGAGGACGACGTGAAGCGCAGGTTCCGGGAGGCCCTGGAGCGCAAGCGCGGAGCGGCGGCCGAGAAGAACGCGGGCGGGGACGGCCGGAACGGGTCGAAGGTGCGTGGCACCCACGACCGCGCCGACCACCAGCGCCAGTTCCGCCGCAAGAGCGGCTGAGCGCGCCCGGGGCCACCCGCCCGCGGACACGAGGGAGCGGCCGGGACAGGCCGCCAGGCCGACGGGCCCCGCGCACGCCAGGCGCGGGGCCCGTCGGCCTGTTCCGCCATGCCCGCCATGCCCGCCGCGCCGTGCTCAGCTGGAGGGCCGGCCGCCTTCGTAGCGGCCCTTGTAGAGCGCGTCGGCGTAGGCGGGGCCGTAGCGCTGCTCCATCTGCTCCAGGGTCTCCTCGGTGTACTGGACGTCCTTGACGATCCGGGCCTGCGAGGGCAGCGCGTCCGGCTCCCATGACTCCGGCATCCACAGTTTGGAGCGCATCAGCGCCTTCGCGCAGTGGAAGAAGATCTGCTCGATCTCCACGAGCAGGGCCAGCTCCGGCCGGTGCCCCTTGACGACCATCTCGTCGAAGAACGGCGCGTCGCGCAGGATCCGGGCGCGGCCGTTGATCCGCAGCGTCTCGCGGCGGCCGGGGATCAGGTAGACGAGCCCGACGTGCGGGTTGCCGAGGACGTTCATGTAGCCGTCGGCGCGGCGGTTGCCCGGACGCTCGGGGATCACGATCGTCGTGTCGTCCAGGACGAGCGTGAACCCGGGCGGGTCGCCCTTGGGGGAGACGTCGCAGTTGCCGTCGGCGTCGCTGGTCGAGATGAGGCAGAACGGCGACAGGCGCAGCCACTCCCGGTCCCACGCGTGCAGGGTGGCGCGCTCCTTGTCGAGCGCGCGCCGGAGCGGGGTGCCGAGCAGGGCGCGCAGCTCCTCCGCCGAGGTGATCTCCGTGAACCTCGCGGGCTCGGTGGGCTTGATGGGCTCGGTGGGCTTGGTGGGCTCGGTTGACTCCGTGGCGAGCGTCATGGCCGATCCTTCCGCCGGGGGCCGGAGGTTCAGCGTAACTTCGCGCGGTCCGGGATCCGGGGGGCGGGGTCCAGGGTGCACACCCCACCTTGCGGACACCGGCTGGCCCCGTCGTGCGGGCACGGGCGCCTGCCTAGCGTGATCTCCGGGCGGCGTGGAGCACCAGAGGGAGAAGACATTGAGCACGCTCAGCAGGGCCCGCCGGGGCGTCGCCGCGGGAGTCGGGGCCGTGGCGCTCCTCGCGGGAACGGGAGTGGCCGCCGCGTCGCCCGGTGGGACGACGCTCCAGCGGGACGTGGACGCGGTCAGGGCCGCCGGGGTGACCGGCGTCCTGGCGGAGACGAGCGCGCCGGGCGGGACGGAGGAGGCCCGCGCCGGCGTCATGGACGTCCGCACCGGGCGCCCGATCCCCCGGGGCGCGTCGTTCCGGGGCGGCAGCAACACCAAGACGTACGTGGCCACCGTCGTCCTCCAGCTCGTCGGGGAGGGGCGGATGAGCCTGGAGGACACCGTCGACCGGTGGCTGCCCGGCCTCGTCCGGGGCAACGGCAACGACGGGCGGAAGATCACGGTCCGGAACCTGCTCCAGCACACGAGCGGGCTCTACAACTACACCCACGACCTCCCGTTCGAGACGCGGGAGGACCTCGACGCCCACCGGTTCGACCACTACACCTCCGAGCGGCTGGTGGGGCTGGCGCTGCGGCACCGCCCGGAGTTCGAGCCGGGCGAGACCGGGCCGGACGGGAACCCCAGGTGGTCGTACTGCAACACCGGCTACGTCCTCGCCGGGATGATCGTGGAGCGGGTCACCGGGCACCGGTGGGACGAGGAGGTCATGCGGCGGATCGTCCGGCCGCTCGGCCTCACGCACACCGCGTTCGCGCACGGCGTGGAGTTCCCCGGTCGGCACCCGCGCGGCTACCAGCAGTTCGAGGACGGCGGCCCGCTGCTGGACGCCACCGCGATGGACTACAGCTGGGCGTCCTCGGCGGGCAACCTGGTCACGACCGCCGCCGACCACAACCGGTTCCTCCGGGCGCTGTTCGGCGGGCGGCTGCTGCGGCCCGCCGAGTTCGCCGAGATGCGCCGGACCGTCCCGGACGACCTGGACGGGTCCCTCGCCGGCAGCCGGTACGGCCTCGGTCTGATGTGGTTCCCGCTGGGCTGCTCCAAGGCCGGGTACTGGGGGCACGGCGGCGACACGCCCGGCTACATGACCCGCGGCGGCGTCACCCCGGACGGGCGCCGCGCCGTCACGGTCAACGTCTCGACGCAGCTCGACGGCGACGCCGGGGACCGCGAGGACCTGGCGGCCGGGGTGGTCGTCCGCGACGCGCTCTGCGCGCGGTGACCGGCGGCTCCGCCTGAGGTGATCGGCGGGCGGGGGGGGGGGCCCCCCCCCGGGCCCCCCCCCCCCCCCCCCCCCCCGGCCGCCGCGTTCGGCGCCCCGCCGGGGGCGGGCGCCGGTGGGAAGGCGCGGCGGTGCCCGGGTCAGGTCGGTGCCCGACGAGGCGTCAGGAGTACTCGTCGTCGTACTCGTCGGGGTAGGGGAGCCTGCCGCCCGCCGCGACGCCGCCCGAGCCGCGTCCCTCGGGCCTCTCCCACGGCTCCTGGCGGCCGAGGGCCGTCAGATCGAGGAAGTAGTAGGAGCCGCCGACCTGCTCGGCGCCGCGCGCGTACATGGAATACGTGTGGTAGACGGTGTCGCCGTCGCGCAGGAAGCAGCTCGTGCCGGGCATCTCCAGCGGCCGCTCGTCCCCGAAGGACGTCCCCGCCCGCTCGAACTCCCCGATCGGGCGGTAGTTGTACTCCTCCGGCGCGACCGACCCGTCGATCGTCACGTGGAAGTCGTGGTTGAACCGGCTTCCGAACGAGGAGTACCAGGGGAACACCCAGCCCATCCCGGCCCGGAACGGCCCGATCTTCGCCTGCGGGGCGCGCGACACCGCGGCGTAGGTGGTGTCGCGGTCGTGCAGGTGGCGCAGGTGCCCGACGGAGATCTCCGCCAGCCCCGACGAGCAGCTCCGGCAGGCGCGCTCCCACGACGGGTCCCACATGACGTGGCCCACGATGAGCTGGGACCGCCCCTCGAAGAGGTCGAGCAGGCTCGCCCGGCCGTCCGGCCCCTCGAAGGCGTAGTCCTCCTCGACCCGGACCATCGGCATGCGGCGGCGCTCGGTGTTGAGCGCGTCGCGGGCCCGGGTGAGCTCCTTCTCCTTCGCGAGCAGCGCCTTGCGCGCGGCGGTCCACTCCTCGCGGGACACCACATCGGGGAGAGTCATGCCTGGTCCTCCGTCCGGAATCGGGTTCCTTGCGCCGTCATCCGATACAGACTCGGGGGCGCTCGCGAACTCATCGGTCCGGCGGCGGTGACTTCCGGGCCTCCGGACGGTCGGTTCCTGTGAGGGACGGAAACCCCGAGGAGATGAGGGCGCATGGGCTCGGTGGACACGGCGGCGTCGACGAGGCCGCCGGAGGGGCGGGGACCCGCACTCCTGGAGGAGGCGATCGGGTACGCGCTGCGCGCGCTGGAGGACGTGACGCCCGCGGCCCTGGGCCGTCCGACGCCCTGCCGGGGCTGGGACCTCGAAACGCTGCTGCGGCACACCGGCGAGTCGCTGGCGGCGCTGCTGGAGGCCGTCGACACCGGCCGCGTCCGCCTCGTCCCGCGCCCGGAGGCGGGGCCGGAGGAGGGGAAGGAGCCGATCGCGGTGTTCCGCGAGGGCGCGGAGCGGCTCCTCGGCGCCTGGACGGAGGCCCCCGGCCCGGTCACCGTCGGCGGATCCGCCCTCTGCGCGGACCTCGTCGCCGGGACGGGCGCCATCGAGATCGCCGTGCACGGCTGGGACGTCGCGCAGGCCGCCGGCCGGCCCCGCCCCGTCCCGCCCGCGCTCGCCGGGGCCCTGCTGGAACTCGCGCCGACGCTGGTCTCCGGCGCCACCCGGCACGGGCTGTTCGCCCCGCCCGTCCCGGTGCCCGGCACGGCCGGGGCGGGCGAGCGGCTGCTCGCCTACCTCGGGCGCGACCCGGCGGGCCGCCCCGGCTGACCTCGGCCCCCGGCGGCGGCGCCGGCCGCGTCGGCCGCCGCGCGCGCCTCCCGCGCCGCGTCCTCGGCGCGGGAGAGGGCCCGCTCGGCCCGCTCGGCCCGGTGCTCCGCCGCGTCGCGGTCGGCGACGGCCCGCTCCAGCTCGTGCCGCAGCCGCCCCACCTCGCCGGCCGCCGACCCGGCCGCCGCCCTCGCCTCCGCGGCCCGCTCCCGGTGCCCGGCGAGCGCGGCCTCCGCCTCGTCGGCGCGCCTGCGCAGCGTCTCCGCCCGCCGCACCCGCGCCGCACTCGGTTTGGGCTCCGGCTTGGGCTCGGGTTTCGGTTCGGGCCTCGGCTTGGGCTTCTCGGCCTCGGCCCGCTTCCGCCGCGTCCCGGCGCGCTCGTCCTTCGCGGGCGCCTTCCGGGGCCGCGCCGCCCTCTCGGCGGGCGTGGGGAAGCCCACCGGGCCGAAGCCGCTGTGGCTGCGCGGCTGCGCGAGGCGGCCCTCGCGGACCTCGTCCGCGACGTCCGGGTCGACGGTCGCGGCCTGGAGCGTGTCCTCGACCTCCCGGACGGCCTGGTCGCGCAGCGGACGGCCCGCCGCCGAGGCCAGCTCGCCCGCCGTCCGCACCAGGTCGCGGACGAGCCCCGCCCGGCGCCGCTCCAGGTCGCCGAGGCCGCCCGACCCCCACGCCGCCCGGATCTCCCCGCCGACGTCCAGCAGGCGGCCGAGGTCGTCCGCGGCGGAGCGGGCGAGCTGGTTGACCGCCCACGCCGGGAGCGTCGGGCGGCGCAGCGCGCCGAGGCGCTTGGCGAGCGCGGCGTCGCCCTCGTCCCTGGCCCGCCGCGACAGCCGGGTCCTGACCGCCACGAACTCGTCCGGGGTGACGCCGTACAGCTCCCCGGCGGCGCTGGAGAAGTCCACGACCGGTCTCTACCCGCTCCGCGCCCGCTGGACGAGGACCGGGCGCCGTGCCTATACTCGCCAACGAGTATTCGTATCCGAGGAGCTGAGATGGCCAAGCGGCGCAAGGTGGGCAACCTCCTCGCCCTCGCCGTGCTCTCGACGGTCACCGCCAGGCCGATGCACCCGTACGAGATGGCCTCGCTGATGCGCGCCCGGGGCAAGGACCGCGACATCGACATCAAGTGGGGGACGCTCTACACCGTCGTCCGCAACCTGGAGAAGCACGGCTTCCTCGCCGTCGAGGGGAGCGTGCGCGAGGGGGCGCGGCCGGAGCGGACCGTCTACCGCATCACCGACGCCGGGCGCGAGGAGCTCGCCGACTGGGTCCGCGAGCTGGTCGCGGTCCCCGAGCGCGAGTCCCCGCGCTTCGTCGCCGCGCTCTCGGTGCTCGGCGCGCTCGGCCCGGACGAGGCGTCGGAGCTGATGCGGCGCCGGCTGGGCACGCTGGAGCGGGAGATCGCCGAGCAGGACGCGGCGCTCGCGGACGCGGCGGACGTCCCCCGCGTCTTCCTCATCGAGTCCGAGTACGAGCTGGCCATGCGCAGGGCGGAGGCCGCCTGGGTGCGCGCCCTGCTGGCCGACATCGCCGCGGGCACGTTGCAGGGCCTGGACCTGTGGCGCGCCTTCCACGAGACCGGCGAGATACCGCCCGAGATGGCGGAGCTGGCGGAGAGGGGCGCCGAGGAGTAGCCGAAGAAGGGCCCCGGCGGAGGTGCGGCAACACCTCCGCCGGGGCCGGGAACCCACCACCCGACCCGCTCGCGGAGCGGGCCCCGGCGGCGAGACCGCAGTCACAGCCTAGCCCGGGGCCCTCCGCGGACAACGGAGGAGACCATGGCTCACGCCATCGAGGCCGACGGCCTCGTGAAGAACTACCCCGGCGACGTCCGGGCCCTGGACGGACTGTCGATCACCCTCGGGCAGGGCGAGATCCTCGGGCTGCTCGGCCCGAACGGCGCCGGCAAGTCCACCACCGTCAAGATCCTCACCACGCTGGTCAGGCCGGACGCCGGCACGGCGGCGGTGGCCGGGCACGACGTGCTCCGCCGCCCCGACCGGGTCCGCCGCGTCATCGGCGTCGTGTCGCAGCGCTCGGGCGCCGACCCCGAGGCCACCGGCCGCGAGAACCTCGTCCTGCAGGCCCGGCTGTACGGGACGGGCGGCGCGCAGGCCCGCCGCCGCGCCGACGAGCTGCTGGAGCGGTTCGGGCTGGGGGAGGCGGCCTCCCGGAAGGTGAAGACCTATTCCGGGGGGACGCGGCGGCGGCTGGACGTGGCGCTCGGCCTCGTCCACCGGCCGCGCGTGCTGTTCCTGGACGAGCCCACCACCGGCCTCGACCCGGAGGCGCGCGCGTCGATGTGGGCGGAGATCGCCGCCCTCGCCGGGGACGAGGCCCTGGCGATCCTGCTCACCACCCACTACCTGGACGAGGCCGACCGGCTCGCGCGGCGGCTGGCCATCGTCGACCGGGGCGGTGTCGTCGCCGAGGGCACGCCGGACGCGCTGAAGGGCGAGCTGCGCGGCGACGCCGTCCACCTGGAGTGGGGCGAGACCCCCGAGGAGGCGCCGGTGCGGGCCGCGCTCGGCCGGCTGCCCGGCCTCCGCGACGTGGTCCTGGACGGCCCGCGGCTCAGCGCGCGCGCCGACGACGGCGCCGCCGCCGTGCCCGCCGTCCTCGCCGCGCTCGACCAGGCCGGGGTGCCGGCCGCCGCGGTGACCGTCGCGCGACCGTCCCTGGACGACGTCTACCTGCGCTACGCGGGCCGCCGCTTCGCCCAGGCCGACACCGCGGGCACCGCCGACGCGGCCGCCGAGCCCGCCGCCACGGGAGGCGCCCGATGACCGCCCTGATCGCCGGGACCTGGTGGATGACGCACCGCCGGCTGTCCGCGCTCGTCCGCAACCCCGCGATGCTGATCATGTCGCTCGCCCAGCCGGTCATCTGGCTGTTCCTGTTCGGCCAGCTCTTCAAGCGGGTCGTGGAGCTGCCCGGCTTCGGCGCCGGGTCCTACCTGGACTACCTCGTCCCCGGCGTCGTGATCATGAACGCGGTGTCGCTGAACTCCTTCGCCGGGATGGCCACGCTCGACGAGATCGAGCGCGGCACCCTCAACCGGTTCCTGGTCACCCCGGTGCGGCGGAGCGCGCTCGCCAACGCGGGCGTGATCGAGCAGGCGCTCAGCACCGCGTTCCAGTCGCTGGTCATCATCGCGCTCGGCTGGGCCGGCGGCGCGCACTACCCGGGCGCCGCCGCCGGGCTGCCGATCCTCGTCGCGGCGTCGGTGCTGATCGGCGTCGTGCTCGCCGAGCTGTCCACCACGCTCGCGCTGCTGGTGCGCGACCGGAACACCATCATCATGCTGAACGTGATGCTGCTGCTCCCGCTGACGTTCCTGTCCTCGGCGTTCATGGCCAAGGGCCTGATGCCGGGCTGGATGCGGCACGTCGCGTCCGGGAACCCGGTGAGCTGGGCCCTGGACGCCGGACGCGCGGCGCTCGCCGACGACCCGGACTGGGGCGCGGTCGCGGGGCACGCCGCCCCGCTGCTGGCGCTGGCGGCGGCGACGGTGGGGCTCGCGGTCTTCTCCTTCCGCAGCTACCAGAGGTCGCAGTGACGGCGGTGGCGCCCGGTCAGCGGGTGTCGAGGAACCGGTCCAGGACGCGGGTGCCGAAGGCCAGGCCGTCCAGCGGGACGCGCTCGTCGACCCCGTGGAACATGCCGAAGTAGTCCAGGTCCGGGCCGAGGAACAGCGGCGCGAACCCGAAGCTCGCGATGCCGAGCCCGTGGAAGGACTTGGCGTCGGTGCCGCCCGGCATCACATACGGGACGGGACGCGCCGCCGGGTCCTCGGCGCGGAGCGCGGCGGCGAGATCGGCGAAGGTGGCGCCCGCCGGATCGGCGGCGGGCGCCTCCTCGTAGTTGACGAACTCGCGCGTCACCTTCGGGCCGAGCAGCCGGTCGATCGTGGCCAGGAACTCCTCGCCGGTGCCCGGCAGGTACCGGCCGTCGACCTGCGCGGTCGCGGTCCCCGGCACGACGTTGATCTTGTATCCGGCGTCCAGCCGGGTCGGGTTGGCCGAGTTGCGGATCGTCCCCGCGAACAGCCGCCCGGCCGGCCCGAGCCGCCGCGCCTCCTCGTCGAGGCGGTCGTGGTCGATCGTGGTGCCGAGCGCGGCGGCCAGGCCGTCCAGCAGCGCCCGGACGCCCGGCGTCAGGCGGACGGGCCACTCGTGGGAGGCGATGCGCGAGACCGCGTGCGCGATCTCGGCGACCGGGTTGTCGGGCGCGGGCTTGGAGCCGTGCCCCGCGGTGCCGTGCGCGGTCAGCCGCATCCAGGTCGTGCCGCGCTCGCCGGTCGCGATCGGATAGATCCGGGCGCCGCCCGCGTGGACGCTGAAGCCGCCCGACTCGCTGATCGCCTCGGTGCACCCCTCGAAGACCTCCGGGTGCTCGCGGGCCACGAACCGGGAGCCGAGGTCGCCCGTGCACTCCTCGTCGGCGAGGAAGGCCAGCACCAGGTCGCCCCGGGTGCGGCGGCCCTCGCGCAGCCGCCGCCGGACGGTCGCGAGCGTCATCGCGAGCGTGCCCTTCATGTCGACCGCGCCGCGCCCCCACACGCATCCGTCCCGCACCTCGCCCGAGAAGGGCGGAACGCTCCACTCCGACGCCTCGGCGGGCACCACGTCGAGATGCCCGTGGATCAGGAACGGCGGGTGCGAGGGGTCGGTGCCCGGGATCCGCGCCAGCAGGCTGGCGCGGCCGGGGGCGGACTCCACGATCGTGCCGGCGACGCCCACCTCGTCCAGCAGCGCGGCGACGTACTCGGCGGCCGGACGCTCCGGACGGGCCACGCCCTCGCCCCGGTTCGTGGTGTCGATGCGGATCAGCGCGGAGCAGATCTCCGCCGCCTCAGCCCCGGCCGCCTCAGCCCCGGCCGCCTCAGCCCCGGCCGCCTCGGCGGCCCTGGGCGCCGGAGCGGCCCCGACGTCCTCGCGCACCTTCGGTTCCGTCACGCCGATACCCACCTTTCGCAACAAACCTTCATTTTCCCCCCGCGCTGACCTCTGTCAACCAATGATCAAGAACGTATCGATCCGGTTTCGAATCGTTCAGCGCCGTACCCAAATCATCCCGCCGGTACGACGCTGCCACCAATCTGAAGAGCGCGGGCGGATGCCACGCCGCGTACGCGACAGGGCACGAGGAGGAGCATGACCAGCCTCAGGGGTGCGAGCCGTGACGTCCACCGGCGCAGGCGCGGCCGGCGCGCGACGGCGGCGCTGGGCGCGGCGGCGCTGGCGGCCACGCTCGGGTTGTCGGCCTGCGGCGGCGGGGCGGAGGCGGGCGACGGCACGTTCACCGCCGGCCACCCCGAGCCCGACCACCTCGTGCCGGGCAACACCACCAGCAGCTACGCCTTCGACGTCCTCGGCAACCTGTTCGACAACCTCGTGGGGCTCACCCCGGACGGCAAGGGCTACAACCTCGCGGCCGAGTCGGTCACCAGCGACGACCAGAAGGTCTGGACGATCAAGGTCAGGCCGGGCCGGAGGTTCCACAACGGCGAGCCGGTCACCGCCGCCAGCTTCGCCGACGGGTGGAACAACGCCGCCTACGGTCCGCACGCCTACAACGCCAACGACTACTTCTCGCACATCAAGGGGTACGCGGAGATGAACCCCGAGGACGAGAACGCCAAGCCGGAGGCCGACACGCTGTCGGGCGTGCGGGTGGTCGACCAGAACACGCTGAAGGTCACGCTCAACGACCCGTTCAACCAGTTCCCGCTACTGCTGACCTACCCGGCGTTCGCGCCGATGCCGAAGGCCGGGCTGAAGGACCTCCGCGCGTTCGAGGAGCACCCCATCGGCAACGGCCCGTACATGATGAGCGGGAAGTGGGAGCGCAACAAGCAGATCAAACTCGTCGCCTACCCCGGTTACACCGGGCCGCGCAAGCCGAAGAACAAGGGCGTGACCTGGAAGAGCTACTCCAGCGCCGACACCGCCTACACCGACCTGCGGGCGGGCCGCATCGACGTCTACCAGACGATCCCGGCCGGGAAGGTGCCCGAGGCCAAGCGGCTGCTGGGCGACAAGTTCCTGCCGCGCAAGATGGGCACGATCGACTACCTGGGCTTCCCGGTCTTCGACAAGCGGTTCGCGAACCCCGACCTGCGGCGCGCGATCTCGATGGCGATCGACCGGCAGGGCATCAACAAGGCGGTCTACAACGGCGACTACATCCCCGCCGACTCGCTGCTCCCCGCGATCATCGCCGGGCACCGGCCGAACGCGTGCGGCGAGCTGTGCACCTTCAACCCGGCGAAGGCCAAGGAGCTGTACGCCAGGTCGGGCGGGTTCAAGGGGACGCTGGAGCTGTACTTCTCCAACGCGCAGCCGACCTACTACCAGTGGATGCAGATCGTCGCGAACTCGCTGCGGCAGAACCTCGGCATCCAGGACATCCAGTTCCGGCAGGTCCCCGCGTCCGACTACTTCGGGATGCTGAACAAGCGCACCGAGAAGGGCCCCTACCGGCAGAACTGGGAGGCCGACTACCCGAGCGCCCAGAACTACCTGGAGAACATGTGGCTGTCGAGCGCCAACCGCATGGGGTGGACGAGCAAGGAGTTCGACGGCCTCGTCGGCAAGGCGAACCGGACGGCCGACCCGCAGGAGGCGCTCAGGTTCTACAACCAGGCCGAGGACGTCGCGATCCGCGAGATGCCGATGATCCCGCTGTGGACGTGGGCGGGCCAGGGCGGGCGCTCCGACCGGGTCGGCAACGTCACCATCACCCCGTACGCGACGGGTCTCCTCGCCTACGAAGTGACCGTGAAGTAGCCGGCGATGTGGCGCTACGTCCTCAGGCGGCTGCTCCAGGCGGTCCCCGTCTTCATCGGCACGACGCTGCTCATCTACGCGATGGTGTTCGCCCTGCCGGGCGACCCGATCCAGGCCCTCGCGGGGGACAAGCCCATCCCGGAGAACGTCCTCCAGACGCTGCGGGAGCGCTACAACCTCAACGACCCGCTGCTGGTGCAGTACGGCAAGTACATGTGGGGCCTGCTCCAGGGCAACCTCGGCGAGAACTACACGGGCCAGAAGGTGTCGGAGATGCTCTCGGGGCGCTGGACGGTGACCGCGCAGCTCGCCGTCACCGCCTGGCTGTTCGAGCTGGCCCTCGGGCTCCTGCTCGGCGTGTGGGCGGGCCTGCGGCGCGGGAGGCTCGCCGACACCCTCGTCCTCGGCGGGACGACGCTGCTGATCGCGGTGCCGGTGTTCGTGCTCGGCTACACCGCGCAGATCCTGCTGGGCCTGCACTGGAAGGTCTTCCCCACGGCCGGGACCGACGACGGCTGGCCGATGAGCTACCTGCTGCCCGGGATGGTGCTCGGCTCGCTCGGGCTCTCCTACGTCGCGCGGCTCACCCGCACCAGCCTCGCCGAGAACCTGCGCGCCGACTACGTGCGGACCGCGAACGCCAAGGGGCTGTCGCGGGCGCGGGTCGTCGGGCGGCACGCGCTGCGCAACTCGCTGATCCCCGTCGTGACCTACCTCGGCGTGGACTTCGGGTCGCTGATGGGCGGCGCGGTCGTCACCGAGGGGATCTTCAACCTCCCCGGCATCGGGCAGCAGGTGTTCCAGTCGATCCAGCTCAAGGAGGGGCCGGTCGTGGTCGGCGCGGTCACCGTGCTGGTGCTGATCTTCCTGCTCGTCAACCTGCTGGTGGACCTGCTGTACGGGTTCCTGGACCCCCGGATCAGGTACGAGTGAGGGCGGCCGCACGGGTGAGGGCACGGGTGAGGGCGACCGACGGAGCGCGCGCGGGCGCGGTGAGGCGTGGGCGATGAAGACCGATGAACCGGGCGTGCCGGGCCCCGAACCGGCGGTGGCGGCCGCCGAGCCCGCGGCGGCGGCGCTCGCCGTCGCGGGCGGCGAGATCGGCCGGGCGTCGCTGTGGGACGACGCGTGGCGCGACCTGCGGCGCCGCTGGGTGTTCTGGGCGTCGGCGGTGTTCCTCGCGCTGGTCGCGGTGATGGCGGCCGTCCCGAGGCTGTTCACCTCCAAGGGCGTCAACGAGGGCTGCGACCCGAACAGCGCGAAGCTCGGCCCGTCCGGCGGCCACTGGTTCGGCACCGACCTCGCGGGCTGCGACTACTACGCGCACGTCGTGCACGGCGCCCGGCCGACGCTGCTGATCGGCGTCGCGGTCACGCTGTTCGCGTTCGCGATCGCGCTGGTGTTCGGGATGCTCGCGGGCTACTACGGCGGGCTGCTGGACGCGCTGGTCGCCCGGATCACCGACGTGTTCTTCGGGCTGCCGTTCGTGCTCGGCGCCACCGTGATCCTGGTGGCCTTCCCGAGCCACGGCGTCGGCGCGATGACGCTGGTGCTGGTGCTGCTCGGCTGGACGACGATGATCCGGATCATGCGCGGCCAGGTCATCTCGGTCAGGGACGCCGACTACGTGCAGGCCGCGCGGCTGCTCGGCGCGTCCGACGCGCGGATCATGGCCCGGCACATCCTGCCGAACGCGCTCGCCCCGGTGATCGTCGTCGCGACCCTCAACGTCGGGAACGTGATCGCCGGGGAGGCGACGCTGGACTTCCTCGGCGTCGGCCTCCAGTACCCGCAGGTGTCGTGGGGCCTCCAGCTCAACCAGGCCAAGGACGCCTTCGTCGACCACCCCCACCTGCTGGTGTTCCCCGCGGTGCTGCTGTCGGCCACGGTGCTGAGCTTCCTGATGCTCGGCGACGCCGTCCGCGACGCCCTCGACCCGAAGCTGCGGTGAGCAGGAGATGACGGCGGAGATGACGACGGACCTGGGGAAAGACGGCGCGCCGCTCCTCGCGGTGGACGACCTGCACGTGCGGTTCGACGTCCGGGGCCAGGACGTGCGGGCGGTGAACGGCCTGTCCTACACCCTCGCCGAGGGCGAGACGGTCGCGATCCTCGGCGAGTCGGGGTCGGGCAAGAGCGTGGCGGCGCAGGCCGTCATGGGCATCCTCGACACCCCGCCCGCGCGGATCGCGCGCGGGTCGGTGCGGCTGCGCGGCGAGGAGCTGCTCGGCCTGCCCGAGCGCCGCCGCCGCGCCTACCGGGGCGACCGCATCTCGATGATCTTCCAGGACGCGCTGACCGCGCTGAACCCGGTGTTCACGGTCGGCGACCAGATCCGCGAGATGTACCAGGTGCACCGGGGCATGCGGCGCAAGGAGGCGACGGCGAAGGCCGTGGAGCTGATGGAGCGGGTGCGGATCCCGTCGGCGGCCAGGCGGCTCGGCGACCACCCGCACCAGTTCTCCGGCGGCATGCGCCAGCGCATCATGATCGCGATGGCGCTGGCGCTGGAGCCGGACGTGCTGATCGCCGACGAGCCCACCACCGCGCTGGACGTGACCGTCCAGGCGCAGATCATGCGGCTGCTCGCGGCGCTCCAGGACGAGCTGCGGATGGGCATGGTGCTGATCACCCACGACCTCGGGGTCGTCGCGGGCGTCGCGGACCGGATCGTCGTGATGTACGCGGGGTCGGTCGCCGAGCGGGCGCCCGCGCGGGAGCTGTACGCGCGGCCCGCCCACCCCTACACGCGGGGGCTGCTGGCCTCGGTGCCGCGCCTGGACCGGCGCGGCGCGCCGCTCGTCCCGATCAAGGGGGCGCCGCCGAACCCGGCGGCGCTGCCGCCCGGCTGCGCGTTCGCGCCGCGCTGCCCGCGCGCCGAGGCGCTGTGCTCGGCGGAGCCGCCGCCGCTGGTGACCGTCGCGCCCGGCCACGAGTCCGCCTGCCACTTCGCCCCGGAGGTGCACGGTGCCGCAGCCGAGTGAGGACCCCATCCTGCGGGTGGAGGGCCTGGTCAAGCACTACCCGGTGACCCGCGGGGTGCTGCTGAAGCGGGCCGTCGGGCAGGTCCGGGCCGTGGACGGCGTCGACCTGGAGCTGGCGCGCGGCGAGACGCTCGGCGTCGTCGGGGAGTCGGGGTGCGGGAAGTCGACGCTCGCCAAGCTGCTGCTCGCGGCCGAGCGCCCCACCGCCGGGACCGTCCGGTTCGAGGGGCGCGACGTCTTCGCGCTGCCGCGGGGCGAGCTGCGCGCGCTGCGGCGCCGCGTCCAGATGGTCATGCAGGACCCCTACTCCTCCCTCAACCCCCGGATGACGGTCGGCGACATCGTGGGGGAGCCGTTCGCGATCCACCCCGACGCGGCGCCCAAGGGGGAGCGGCGCGCCCGCGTCCAGGAGCTGCTGGAGCTGGTCGGCCTCGACCCGGACCACGTCAACCGCTACCCGCACCAGTTCTCCGGCGGGCAGCGCCAGCGCGTCGGGATCGCCCGCGCCCTCGCGCTGCGCCCCGACGTGATCGTCTGCGACGAGCCGGTGTCGGCGCTGGACGTGTCCGTGCAGGCGCAGGTCATGAACCTGCTCGCGAGCCTCCAGCGCGAGCTGGGCGTGGCGTATGTGTTCATCGCGCACGACCTGGCGGCGGTCCGCCACATCTCCGACCGCGTCGCGGTCATGTACCTCGGCAAGGTCGTGGAGACCGGCGACGGCGCGCAGATCTACGAGCACCCGACCCACCCCTACACGCAGGCGCTGCTGTCGGCCGTCCCCGTCCCCGACCCGGACGCGCCGGGCTTCGCCGAGGGGTTCCGGCTGGAGGGGGAGCCGCCCTCGCCGCTGGACCCGCCGTCCGGGTGCCGGTTCCGCACCCGCTGCTGGAAGGCGCGCGACGTCTGCGCCGCCGACGAGCCCGCGCTCGCGGCGCGCGACGGCTCCGCGCACCCGAGCGCCTGCCACTTCGCCGCCGAGGACCACGCCCCGGGGAGCGCCCCGGACGCCACCCCGGACGAGCGCCCCGAGGCGGTTCCGTAGGGTGGGGTCATGGCACGCAAGGGCAGGCGGGGTCCCTGGCCCGACCGGTACCCGATCGCCGGGGGAGAGGCCGAGTTCCTGCGCGACACCGACCGGGACGGCGGCTGGATGCTGCTGGTGGGCGGGGTCCCGCAGTCGTATGTGGACCTGTCCGACCCGACCTACCTCGACTTCGAGTACATGCGGCTCATGGGCGACTGCGTCGACGCGATCGCCCCGGAGGGCGACGCGCTCGACGCGGTGCACATCGGCGGCGCCGGATGCACGCTGCCGCGCTACGTCGCCGCGACCCGCCCCGGCTCGCGGCAGGTCGTGCTGGAGCCGGACGGCGAACTCGTGGCGGTCGTCCGCGAGCGGCTCCCCGTCAAGGGCGTGCCGGGGCTGAGGATCCGCGTCACCGACGGGCGCGCCGGGATCGCCGCGCTGCCCGACGCCGCCGACGACCTGGTCGTGATGGACGCGTTCGCCGAGGCGTCGATGCCGGTCGAGCTGGCCACCCGCGAGTTCGTCGAGGACGTCGCGCGGGTGCTGCGCCCCGGCGGCGCGTACCTGGTCAACGTCGCCGACGGGTTCCGGCTGCCGTTCGCCCGCCGGGTCGCCGCGACGGTCCGCTCGGTGTTCCCGCAAGCGCTGCTGATGGGCGACCCGGGCGTGCTGCGGGGGCGCCGGTTCGGCAACCTGATCGTCGCCGCGTCCCGGGCGCCGCTGCCGGTGGACGTGCTGACCCGCCGCGCGGCGGGCGGCATCACCCGGGCCCGCGTCGTGGAGGGCCACGACCTGGCCGGCTTCTGCGCCGGCGTCGCGCCGCTGCGCGACGGCGAGGAGGTCACCGCGCCCGTCCCGCCGCCGCGGACCTTCGGCAAGTCCTGACGTCCGCCGGCGCCGCCCGGCGCCGGCATGGAGGGGAGCACATGATCATCGTGACCGGGGCGAGCGGCACGCTCGGCCGCCCGCTCACCCGGGCCCTGCGGGCCGCCGGCGCGGACGTGCGCGGGCTCAGCCGAGGCGCCAGGGAACCCGCGGACGGCATGGCCTGGGCCAGGGGCGACCTGGCGACCGGGGAGGGCGTCCGCGCCGCGCTGGAGGGCGCCGAGACGATCGTGCACTGCGCCAGCGACCCCCGGCACCCCAAGAGCGACCTGCCCGCCGCCCGCAACCTCATCGAGGCCGCGCGGGAGCAGGGCGCGCCCCACCTCGTCTACGTCTCGATCGTCGGCGTCGACCGGATCCCCTACCGCTACTACACGATCAAGCACACGGTCGAGCGGATGATCGAGAAGTCGGGGCTGCCCTACACGATCCTGCGCGCCACGCAGTTCCACTCGCTGCCCGCCGCCGTCCTGGACTACCTCTCCCGGGCCCCGGGCGTCATGCCGCTGCCGACCGGGCTGCGCTGCCAGCCGGTCGAGGTCGCCGAGGTCGCCGACCGGCTCGCCGGGTTCGCGCTCGGCGCCGGGCCCGCCCGCCGCGCCGACGACATGGGCGGCCCGGAGGTGCTGACGCTGGAGGAGATGGCGCGCACCTACCTGCTGGCCCGAGGGCGGCGCCGCACGCGGCTGCCGCTGCCGGTTCCGGGCCGGGCGATGCGCGGGTTCCGGGCCGGCCTGCACCTCGCCCCGGGCGGCGCCACGGGCCGCCGGACATGGCAGGAGTTCCTCGACGCGTCTTTTCCCAGATAGCGGCGCATATACGCGAAATCAGCGGCGGGTGAAAGGCGCCCACGTGTCCGCGGATTCCAATTTCGCGCACCGTCGACGACGGAGGCGGACGGCCCGCCAAGCCCACGGGATCGGGGTTCTGTGCGGGTTTCCCCCGCCGTATCGGCCTCACGGGGGCGCGCGATGTCCCATAATCGAGCGATGGAGTCGTCCACCCGAATTCTTATTCTCGGCATGGATTCGTCGGGGAGAATACTCCAGTTCGACCGTAACGCCGCCGGCGTGCTGTCCGGCATACCGGGCGGACTGCGCGGCGCCCACCTCGACGAGGTGATCGCCGGAGCGCGCAGGCCGCTGCTGGAGGCGCTGCGGGCCGGGCGGGAGCGCACGGCCATGCTCGCCGTGGAGACGCCGGCGGGCGGCACGCTGGACGCCGTCGTCACCGTGCACCCGATGAGCGGCGGCTCGCCCGACCTCGCGGCCCTCGCCGTCGTCCGGGTGCCGGTGCCGCTCGCCGACCGGTTCGTCGACCCCGCCGTGATCCGCCGGGCGCTGCTGGACGACGCGCTCCCGCGCATCGGCTCCACCCTCGACCTCGACCTGCTCGCGCGCGGCCTGATGGACGTGCTGGTCCCGCACTTCTGCAACTCCGGCGCGCTGCTGCTGCTGGAGAGCCTCGTCGACGCCGACGAGCCCCCGGCGGGCACCGACGGGTCGCTGCTGCTGCGCCGGATGGCGCTCGGCTTCGACGACGGCGACCCGGCCTGGGACGCGACGTTCCCCACCGGCGAGACGCTCACCTACCCGGCCGGGACCCCCTACTCGCGGTGCATGGAGACGGCCGAGCCGGTGCTGGTGGGGCTCGGCGGCGACGGCGCCGCGCGGATCGCCGCGACCTGGCGCCGCCCGCCGGTCGCCGACCTGCTCAAGGGCGCCTCGATGCTGCTGCTGCCGATCACCACGCCGACCGGCGTGCTCGGCTTCTTCGTCTGCACCCGCAGCGTCGCGCACCGCCCCTTCGACGCTTACGACGTCGAGATCGGGATGGAGTTCGCGGGCCGCGCGTCCATCTTCGTCGAGACCGCGCGCCGCTACTCGCGGGAGCGTGCCACCGCGCTCACCCTCCAGCGCAGCCTGCTGCCCACCGGCCTGTCGGCGCCCTCCACGGTCGAGGTCCACCACCGCTACCTGCCCGGCAGCCGGCTCATCGAGGTCGGCGGCGACTGGTACGAGTCGATCGCGCTGCCCGGCGCGCGGGTCGCGCTCGTCGTCGGGGACGTGGCCGGGCACGGCGTGAAGGCCGCGGTCACGATGGGACGGCTGCGCACGGCCATCCACACCCTCGCCGGCCTCGAACTGCCGCCCGCCGAGGCGCTGGAGCGGCTCGACTCGCTGATGCGGACGCTCGGCGAGCGCGAACCGCACTTCGCCACCTGCGCCTACGTCGTCTACGACGCGGTCAGCGGCCGGTGCGAGGTCGCCAGCGCCGGGCACCTGCCGCCGCTGATCGCCCCGCCCGGCGCCGAGTCGGACTACCTCGCGGTGCCGCCCGCCCCGCCGCTCGGCGTCGGCGACGGCCCGATCGTCAGCCGCGAGTTCACCGTCGACGACGGCACGCTGCTGTTCCTCTACACCGACGGGCTCGTGGAGAACCGGGCCCGCGACATCGACGACGGCCTCGCCCGGCTCCAGCAGACCTTCGGCCGCGACGCCACCGCCCGGCCGCTGGAGGAGCTGTGCCAGGCCGCGCTGGACGGCGTCTACGACGACCAGCACCGCGACGACATCGCGATGCTGGTGGCGCGGCTGCGGCGCATCCCCTCCGACCACCACGCGTCCTGGGAGCTGCCCGCCGAGCCCGCGGCGGTGCGGCGGGCGCGCGGGCTCGTCCGCGACCGGCTCGACCGCTGGGACCTCGGGGAGCTGGCCGACACCACCGCGCTGCTGGTGTCGGAGCTGGTCACCAACGCGATCCGGCACGCGGGCGGCCGGGTGACGCTGCGGCTCGTCCGCGAGGGCGGCCTCGTGTGCGAGGTGTTCGACCACTCCGACGGCCGTCCCCGCATCCGCCTCGACGACGAGGGCGACATGCTCGACTCGGGGCGCGGCCTGCACGTCGTGGGGCGGCTCGCCGAGCGGTGGGGCGTCCGGCACACCAGCGGCGGCAAGGTCGTCTGGTGCGAGCAGCGGACGTCCTGACCCGCCCTCGGCGCCGCCGGCCCGGCCTCAGTCCCACCAGAACGACCACCACGTCTTGCCGCGGATCTCCTCGGCGTACCCGGCGAGGGTGCCGGGGCCCTGGAACAGGATGTCGGGGCAGAACGCCCAGTGCTCGGCCGCGACATGGACGGCGTGCCGGGTCGTCACCGGCGGCGCGGCGACGCTCAGCTCCAGCGTGTTGAAGCCGAGCCCGACGACGCGGGCGCCGAACCGCTCCTCCCAGCTCCGCACGACGGCGGCGAGCGGCGCCGTCCACTCGTTGTGGTTGAGCGCGCCCTGCCAGCCGACGGCGGCCAGGGCGTCCGCGCCCCGCTCGACGGCGACGAGCCCGAGCGACAGGCCGCGGGCCGACAGGGAGCGGGCGTAGCGGTCGGCCATGGCGTCCGGGTCGTCCAGCGGATGGCCCTCCGGGGCGGGGCCGGGGCAGTGCCGCCCGAAGGGCGCGAGGTCGTCGTGGTCGCCGTCGGCGGCCTGCGCCGCCCAGTCGCCCCACACCTCGTACATGAACGCGTGGGGGACGTAGTTGCCGACCTCCTCGACCGGCTCGGGCGCGATCTGCCCGGAGGCCCACGGCTGGTCGGTCTCGTCCATCAGCAGGGGCCACAGCCCCGACCGCTCGTGCTCGGCCCGCAGCCGCCCCCACAGCTCCCCGTGGACCGGCTCGTCGCTGAGCCAGAACGCGGGGCGCGGCAGCAGCTGCCGCTGCGGGTACCCGGGGTCGGGCCAGACCACGTCCCCTTCGGGCAGCGGCACCGACAGCGTCCGCCCGGCGGCGTCCTCCGCGCCGCCGGCGAACAGCTGGGGCAGGTTGCCCGGCAGGTGCCGCCGGACCTCTACGTCATCCATTTCACGCCGTTCCGGTACAGAGCATGCCAACGGGATCTTGGCACTCCGAGATGGTAACGGCGTCGGGCACCCGCCGTGGCCGGAGCGGCCGTCTTCGGTAACCCGGCGGAGCGGGGGCTCGGGGTCAGCGCGCGCCGCCGCGCCCGCGGACCAGGTAGTCGATCACCACGGCGAGCACGCCCAGCCCGGTGACGACGCTGATGACGGTCTGGTACCAGGTGCCCCGCAGCATGACGCTGCTCATGACGTTGACGGTGAGCAGCACGCCGAAGATGGTCCAGCGCCCGTTGTTGGTCATCGTGTTCTTCCTTCCGGTGGGTCAGGGGAGTCGGGGGGACGAGCGGCGGCGCAGCATCGCGCGGGCCGGCAGGAGCATCGCGGCGGCGGCCGGGCCCGCGACGCCCGCGAGGATCGCCGCGGCGGCGACCGGGGAGATCGCGGGCAGCGGCGCCCCGGTGACGGCCATGGCGAGCGCCAGCAGTGTGACCAGGGCGATGGCCGCGCCGGTGAGCAGCCCGGTGCCGAGGACGATCGCGGCCTCCCAGCGCAGCGCCGCGAGGACCTGCCGCCGGGTCGCGCCGACCAGCCGCAGCAGCGCGAACTCGCGCCGCCTGGCGCCGGTCGCGAGCGCGAGCGTGGTGACGACGCCGATGACGATGAACCCGCCGATCGCCGCGACGACGATCAGGCTGACCAGGCCCTGGAGCCGCAGCTCCCGCGACAGCGCCTCGCCGTAGGCGTCCCGGTCGACCACCCGGGCCCCCGCGTAGGCGGCGGCGACCGGGCGCAGGTCGGCCTTCCCCCGGACGAGGACGTGGTCGTCCAGCGCCGTGGTGGAGTGCGCGGCGGCCGTCGCGTGGGGGAGGAGCACGTCGCCGAAGCCGAGGCCCCGGTCGTAGATCGCGACCACGCGCGCCTGGACGCGCGTCCCGTCGCCGAGCCAGAACCGGGCGGTCGACCCGACGTGCAGCCCGGCGGCGACGTCGCGGCTGAGCGCGACCGTGCCGCCGCGCAGGTCGGCGAGGCGCCCGGAGCGGACCTTCGGGTCCATGGTCGCCTCGGCGCTCGCGCCGACGCCCTGGGCGTTCAGCGTCCTGAGGTCCTTCTCGCCGAGTTCCTTGACCGCCATCACGACCGTGGTCCGCTTGACGGGGGTCGCGGCGGTCACGCCGGGCACGCGCCGCGCGGCCTCGGCGGCGCCGGCCGGGAGCCCCGGACCGGCCGAGACGATCACCTGGTCGGCGCGGTTGCCGTCGGCGGCCTGCCCCCGCGTCGCGTGGGCGATCGTGGACTGGGCGAACAGCTGCGTGCAGCCGAACGCGATCGCCAGCGCGACCGGGGTGAGCACCGACCCGGCGCGCAGCGCGGCGGCGCCGCTCGCGTGCCGGCCGAGCCGTCCGGACACGGGGGAGGCGAGTGCGGCCAGGCGGCCGAGCCGGCGGCTGCCGAGCCGGGCCAGCAGCGGCCCGAGCAGGGCGGTCGCGACGATCAGGGAGATCACCAGCCCGCCGACCGACGCGGCGGCGGTCGGGCCGCTGGTGGCGGTGGACACCCCGAGCGCGTTCAGCCCGACGACGACGAACACCACACCCGTGACCAGGCGCCAGCGGGGCAGCCGCGCGGGCTCGGCGGCGGACTCGCCCAGCGCCTCGACCGGACGGATCCGGGAGACGCGCAGCGATGCCACCAGCGCCGTGAGCAGGGCGGCGACGATCGTGATCGCGAACGCGGCGAGCGCGGGGAGGGGGCTGAGCGACAGCCCGAACCCGTGCGGCAGCGCGTCCTTGCCGATCATGAGCGAGTGCATCGCGGCGCCGAGCCCGAGCGACAGGACGCCGCCGACCAGCGCGGCGGGGACGCCGGTCCACAGCGTCTCGCGCAGCAGCTTGCCGCGCACCTGCCAGGGCGTCGCGCCGACCGCGCGCAGCAGCGCGAACTCGCGCGCCCGCTCCCGCGTCGCCAGGGCGATGAGCCCGCCGACGACCACGAGCGCGGTCATCACCGCGACGCCGCCGATCGACAGCGCCAGGTCCACGATGTCGGGGCGGGCGGCCAGGACCGCGCGGTCCTCGACGTCGCCGCGCGCGGCCCCGGTCGCGACCGTCAGCCCGGGGACGGCGGCGCGCAGCGCGCCCTCGTCGAGCTTCCCGTCGGCGGTCACCACGAGGGCGTCGGCCATGCCGGGGCGCCCGTAGAGCGCTGCGGCCGCGGCGGGGGTGAAGAACGCCGCGCCGGGTCCGGACGCGACCGTCCCGGTGACCCGGTACGGACGCGGCGTCCCGCCCGCCTGCAAGGACACGCTCTTGCCGGCGGGGATCCCGGCGGACTCGCTGAGGACGACCTCGTCCGCCGCGCGCGGGGCCCGGCCGGCGCTCAGCCGGTAGGGGCGGAGGGCGGCCGAGTCCCATCCGTGCCCGCTGACCGACGCCCCCGTGGACGTCAGGACGGGGAACGACACGTCCGCCACCACGCCCCGGACACCGGGGACGGCCCGCAGCCTCGCGGCGGCGGCGACCGGCACCCGGGGGCGCTCGGCCACCGGCCGGGTCTGGTGCTCGGGGGAGTCCCCGGGCCGCCGCAGCATGTCCTCGACCTTCTCCGGCCCGCTGACGACGGCCGCCGCGGCGCCGTAGCGCTCGACCGGCGCGTGCGCGCGCAGCGCCGACTCCAGCAGCACCCCGCAGGACCCGACCAGGGCCGCCGCGAACAGCAGGGCCGCGAACACCCCCGCGAACGCGCCCCCGATCCGCCTTCCGCCCGCGCTCACAGCGACTCCCAGCGGCTCATGACGCCCTGGACGGTGGGGGAGGTCATCTCGTCGACGATCCGCCCCCGGCTCAGGAACAGCACCGAGTCGGCCCAGGCGGCCGCCATCGGGTCGTGGGTGACCAGCACGAGCGTCTGCCCGGCCAGGTCGACCGCCTCGCGCAGCAGCCGCAGGACGTCGCGGGCCGTGCGGGGGTCGAGCGCGCCGGTCGGCTCGTCCGCGAACACCACCTCGGGGCGGGTCACCAGGGCGCGGGCGAGCGCGACGCGCTGCTGCTGCCCGCCCGACAGCTCCGAGGGCCGGTGCCGCAGCCGGTCGGCCAGCCCGACGCGGCGGGCGACCTCGGCGACCCGGCCCGGGTCGGCCTTCGTCCCCGCCAACTGGAGCGGGAGCGTGATGTTCTGCTCGACGTCCATCGAGGGGATCAGGTTGAACGCCTGGAAGACGAACCCGATCCGCTCGCGGCGCAGCCGCGTCCGCCTGGTCTCGCTGAGGCGGCCGATGTCGGTCCCGCCGATCCGGACCGCGCCCGCGCTCGGCCGGTCGAGCCCGGACGCGCAGTGCAGGAACGTGCTCTTGCCCGAGCCCGAGGGCCCCATGACGGCGGTGAACCCGCCGCGTGGGAACGCCCAGCTCACGCCGTCCAGCGCCCGCACGTCACCGTAGTCCTTGGTGACCGACTCCAGGCTCACCGCCACCGCGGTCGCCTCGGCCGTCATCGTCGTCATGGTCCCTCCGTCAGATCGCCGCTCACCTGGTCGAATCTAGAATCCGGAGGGGGGCCGCCACATTGGCGCGCGCCCCCGAAACCGTGGTGTAGCGGGCTACACCAACGGCCGGGGTGCCGGCCCCGGGGCGCGCCGCGGCGGTGTCGCCTACGGTGGGCTGGGAGGTGACATGACCAAGGCGTTGAGACGGAGTGCGGGCGCGACCTGGACCCTGGTCGCGGCCCTTCGCACGGCCGGGCCCGCGCTGGCCGGGCTGATGCCGCTGGCGTTCTGCGCCGTGCTGCTGCTCGTCGCGCTGCCGTGGCTGCCCGAGGCCGTCAGGCCGCTGCGCGCCCTCGCCGACGCCGAGCGGCGCCGCGCCGGGAGGCTGCTGGGCCGCGAGATCCCGAGCCCCTACCGGCGGCTGGAGGGTTCGTCGCTGCGGCAGGGGGTCACGCTCGTCCGCTCGCCCGTCCTGTGGCGGGACGTGGGCTGGATGGCGGCCCACGGGCTCCTCGGCTTCGTGGCGGCGGTGCTCGCGGTCTCGCTGTGGCCCGCGATCCCGTTCTCGGCGTCGCTGCCGCTGTGGTGGTGGGCGGCGCCGGAGGGCTCGCAGTCGGCGTTCGTCACGCTCGACAGCTGGCCCAAGGCGCTCACGCTGCCGTTCCTCCAGGTGGCGCTGGACGGCTTCCTCCTGCTGTGGCTGGTGCCGAGGCTCGCCCACTGGCAGGCGCGGCTGTCGGAGCTGCTGCTGCGCCCCACCCGCCGCACCAGCCTCACCGAGCGCGTCGAGGTGCTGACCGAGACCCGCGCGGAGGCGCTGGAGGCACACGGCGCGGAGCTGCGCCGGATCGAGCGCGACCTGCACGACGGGACGCAGGCGCAGCTCGTCGCGGCGGCGCTGCGGCTCGGCCTCGCCGACCGCCGCTTCGACGCCGACCCGGCCGCCTCGCGCGCGCTGTTCCTGGAGGCCAGGGAGGGGGTGGAGGAGGCGCTCACCCAGCTCCGGACGGTGATCCGCGGGATCTACCCGCCGATCCTGTCCGACCGGGGACTCGCGGGGGCGCTGCGGGCGCTGGCCGCCGGGCACCAGATCCCCGTCGAGATGGACGTCGCGGAGGGCCGCGTCCCCGCCGCCGTCGAGGCCGCGGCCTACTTCGTCGTCGCCGAGGCCCTCACCAACATCGCCAAGCACAGCGGCGCCGGGCACGCGTGGGTGACGGTCGGCCGCCACGGGCCGGTGCTGCGGCTCGTGGTGCGCGATGATGGCAAGGGCGGGGCCGACCCCGGCCGGGGCAGCGGCCTCGCGGGCATCCGCCGCCGGGTGGCGGCGCTCGACGGCAGTACCCGTATCGACAGCCCCGACGGACAGGGGACGACGCTGGAGGTGGACCTGCCGTGCGGATCGTGATCGCCGAGGACAACGTCCTGCTGCGCGAGGGCCTGGTGCTGCTGCTGACCTCCGACGGGCACGAGGTCGTCGCCGTCGCCGACACCGGCCCGGACGTGCTGCCCGCGCTGCTGGAGCACCGTCCCGACGTCGCGGTCCTGGACGTCCGGCTGCCGCCCGGCTTCCGCGACGAGGGGCTGCGCGCCGCGATCGAGGCCCGCAAGCGGCTGCCGGGCCTGCCGCTGCTCGTGCTGTCGCAGTACGTGGAGGAGACCTACGCCGCGGAGCTGCTCGCGGGCGGCGCCAGCGGCGTCGGCTACCTGCTCAAGGACCGGGTGAGCCGCGTCGACGAGTTCCTGGAGGCGCTGGCGCGGGTCGCGGGCGGCGGCACCGCGCTCGACCCCGAGGTCGTCTCGCAGCTCATGACGACGCGCAGCGACCCGCTGCAGGCGCTCACGCCCCGCGAGCGCGAGGTGCTCGGGCTGATGGCGCAGGGCCTCGACAACGCCACGATCGCCACAACGCTCGTCATCACCGAGCGGTCGGTCAGCAAGCACATCGGCGCCGTGTTCGCCAAGCTCGGCCTCCCGCCGAGCGACAGCGGGCACCGCCGCGTCCTCGCGGTGCTGGCCTACCTCAACTCCTGAGCCGCTGACGGGGGGCGCTCGATCCCGTCCAGGAGGTACCCCAGCCCCTGGGCGAACGCCGTGTCCCAGCCGTCGCCGCGCAGGCGGCCGTGCTCGGCGAGGTGCGGGTACCGGTCGCGGGTGCGCTCCAGGTACTCGCCCGCGCCGCGCTCGTCCGGGGCGCTCCGGGCGCCGACCTCCATCAGCGCCGAGCCGATGACGTAGTTCGCGACCGCGTACGCGGCGCCCGCCAGCTCCGTGCCGCTCAGGCCCGTCGCGGCCAGCGCGCCGTAGAGGCGGTCGGTGCGGGCGAGGACGTTCGGCCCGAGCAGCGGGCGCCCGCCGAGCACCGCCGCCGACCACGGGTGGGCGAGCATCGCGGCCCGCCACCCCGACATCAGCGCGACCACTCCGGCCCGGCCCGGTCCGGGCGGCGGTACCGGCACGTCGCCGAAGATCGCGTCGAGGGCCAGTTCCAGCACGTCGTCCTTGGTCCTGACGTGCCAGTACAGCGTCGTGGAGCCGGTGCCCAGGCGCTCGGCGAGGCGGCGCATGGTCAGCCGGGCGGCGCCCTCCTCGTCCAGCAGGGCCACGGCCTCGGCCACGATCCGCTCCCGCGTCAGCGGCGGCGCGTCCCGCCGGGGGCGCTCCTCGCGCAGCCACACGCTCTCGCTCATGCCCGCCACCCTAGTACATTGGGCGAGCACCGGACCGTTGGTCCAGATACTCGAACACTGTACGAGGAGTGCTCTTCTTGGGACACATCGAGGTCAGCGGCCTCAGCTACGCCCTGCCCGACGGCCGGCTGCTGCTGGACGAGGTCTCCTTCCGCGTCGGCGCGGGCGCGAAGGCCGCGCTGGTCGGCCCGAACGGCGCGGGCAAGACCACGCTGCTGCGGCTGATCGCCGCCGACCTGCGGCCCGCCTCGGGCACCGTCGCCACCGGCGGCGGCCTCGGGGTGATGCGGCAGTTCGTCACCGGGCGCACCGTCCGCGACCTGCTGCTGTCGGTCGCCCCCGCGCGGGTCCGGGCGGCGGCGGACGCCCTGGAACGCGCGGAGGCCGCCCTGGACGACGGCGAGCGCACCCAGTTCGCCTACGCGCGGGCCATCACCGACTACACCGACGCGGGCGGCTACGACATCGAGGTCGTCTGGGACACCTGCGCGACGGTCGCGCTCGGCCTGTCCTTCGACGAGGCGAGGGACAGGCCGGTGTCCACGCTGTCGGGCGGGGAGCGCAAGCGCCTCGTGCTGGAGGCGCTGCTCAGGGGGCCCGACGAGGTCCTGCTGCTCGACGAGCCCGACAACCACCTCGACGTGCCCGGCAAGGAATGGCTGGCCGAGCGGCTGCGCGCGACGGGCAAGACCGTGCTGCTGGTGTCGCACGACCGGCGGCTGCTCGCCGACGCCGCCGACCGGATCGTCACCGTCGAGTCGCGGGACGTGTGGGTGCACGGCGGCGGGTTCGCGGGCTACGCCCAGGCCCGGCGCGAGCGCGTGGACCGCCTCCACGAGCGCCGCCGCCGGTGGGATGAGGAGCACGCGCGGCTCCGGCGCCTCGTCCACACGCTCCGGCAGCGCGCGACGCACAACGACGCGGTCGCCTCGTCCTACCAGGCGGCGCGCACCCGCCTCCAGCGCTTCGAGGAGGCGGGCCCGCCCCGCAGCGCCCCCAAAGAGCAGAACGTGCGCATGCGGCTGCGGGGCGGGCGCACCGGCAAACGCGCCCTGACCTGCGAGTCGCTGGAGCTGACCGGCCTGACCGAGCCCTTCGGCGCCGAGGTCTGGTACGGCGAGCGCGTCGCGCTGCTGGGCCCGAACGGCGCGGGCAAGTCGACCTTCCTGCGGGTCCTGGCCGGGCACGACGTCGCGCATCGCGGCGCGTTCCGCCTCGGCGCCCGGGTCGTACCCGGCCTGTTCGTCCAGACCCACGCGCGCCCCGACCTGCGCGGCCGGACCCCCGCCGACATCGTCATGTCCGGGTACGCGCTGACCCGCAACGACGCGATGGCCGCCCTCGCCCGCTACGAGCTGGCCCCGGCCGGTTCCCGCCCCTTCGAGACGCTGTCGGGCGGCCAGCAGGCGCGCCTGCAGATCCTGCTGCTGGAGCTGTCGGGCGCGACGCTCCTGCTGCTGGACGAGCCGACCGACAACCTCGACCTCGCCAGCGCCGAGGCCCTCCAGGAGGGCCTCGCCTCCTACGCGGGGACGGTCCTCGCCGTCACCCACGACCGCTGGTTCGCCGAGGACTTCGACCGCTACCTGGTCTTCGGCGCCGGCGGCCGGGTCACCGAGTCGGACGTCCCCGACTGGACGGGCGCCCGCTGAACCGCCGGGTGGGGAGACGGATTCAGGGGGCGATGGCGTCGAGCCTGGCCAGTTCGTCCTCGGGCAGGCGCAGCGCCGCGCCCGCGATGTTCTCCCGCAGGTGGGCGATGGACGAGGTGCCGGGGATCAGCAGGATGTTCGGCGAGCGCCGCAGCAGCCACGCCAGCGCCACGGCCATCGGGGAGGCGCCGAGACGTCCCGCGACCGCGTCCAGCTCGCCGGACTGGAGCGGGGTGAAGCCGCCGAGCGGGAAGTAGGGCACGTAGGCGACGCCCCGCGCGGCGAGCGCGTCGATCAGGTCGTCGTCGGCGCGGTGGGCGAGGTTGTAGCGGTTCTGGACGCACACGACCGGCGCGATCGCCTCGGCCTCCGCGATCTGGTCGGCGGTGACGGTGCTGAGCCCGAGGTGCCGGATCAGCCCCTGGTCCCGCAGCTCGGCGAGCACGGAGAACGGCTCGGCGATCGAACCCGGCTCGGGGGTGTCGAACCCGCCGACGCGCAGGTTGACGACGTCGAGCGCGTCCAGCCCGAGGCGGTCGAGGTTGTCGTGGACGGCCTGGCGCAGCTGGTCGGGCCGCAGCGCCGGCGGCCAGTTGCCCTCCGCGTCCCGCAGCGCCCCGACCTTGGTCACGATGCGCAGGTCGTCCGGGTAGGGGTGCAGCGCCTCCCTGATGATCTCGTTGGTGACGTGCGGGCCGTAGTAGTCGCTGGTGTCGATGTGCCGGACGCCCAGCCGCACGGCCTCCCGCAGCACCGCCACGGCGCCGTCCCTGTCGGCGGGCGGGCCGAAGACGTGCGGGCCGGCGAGCTGCATGGCGCCGTAGCCCATGCGGGTGAGCGTCAGCCCGCCGGGCAGGGTGAACGTTCCGCCGGGGAGCGTGGTGGACGAAGTCATGGCGTGCCCTTCCTCGGTGGCGCGGTGGTCGTCCGCGCGATGAGCCCATGCTTCGCCGGACGGCGCCGCGCAGGCAGAGCGCGGTGATCCTGGGAGCGGGAGAACAAGGATGTCCCGGGACCGCGCGGGCCGTCCGGGAGGGGCCCGGTCAGCCGGCCTCGACGCCGGTGATCTCGGCGGCCTGGCGCTGCAGGTGGTCGAGCATCAGCCGCGCGGACGGCGTGGGCGCGCGCTGCGCGGGCAGCGTCACCCCGACCTGGCGGCGGACGGTCTCCAGCGGGACGGGCAGCGGCGCGATCCCCGCGTCGGTCTCGGCGACCAGCTCGGGCAGCGCGGCGATCATGTCGGTGTCGCGGACGAGCGTGCGGACGGTCAGCACCGACGTGCACTCCACCAGGTTCCCGGGCGGGACCAGCCCCTCGGCGCGGAACACCTGCTCCAGCTCCGCGCGCAGCGCCGTCTGCTCCAGCGGCAGCACCCACGGGTAGTCGAGCAGGTCGGCGAGGCCGAGCGGGTGCCGCGACCGGGCCGGGTGCCCGAGCCGCGCGACCAGCCGCACGGGCTCGCCGTACAGGGTGACCTGCCGCAGGCCGCGCAGGTCGCCGATCGGGTTGAGGCGGCCGAGGATCAGGTCGATCTCGCCGTCCAGCAGCCGGGGGACCTGCGCGTCGAACGTCGCCTCCTGGACGATCACGGTGATGCCGGGGCGGTCGCGCTTCAGCGCGGCGATCGCGCGGGGGAGCAGCACGTTGGAGCCGGCGAGCAGCGTCCCGATCGTGACCGTGCCGACCTCCCCGTCGGCCAGCCCGGTGATCCGCTCGCCCGCGCGGCGCAGCTCGGCCAGCACGGCGCGGGCGTGCTCGACGAACGCGTCGCCGAACATCGTCGGCGTGACCCCGCGCGGGCCCCGGGTGAACAGCTCGACGCCGAGGATCCCCTCCACCTCGCGCAGGCTGCGGGTCACCGCCGGCTGCGCCAGCCGCAGCTGCTCGGCGGCCCGCAGCACGCTGCCCTGGTCGGCGACGGCCACGACCAGGACGAGGTGGCGGAGCTTGAGCCGCCCGTTGAGCAGGTCGATCGCGCGCATGCGCCCTTGATATCACATGCTTGTTATAGCTCGACCGCCTTTTGGTATTTGCCAGGCATAGCTCGGGTGGCGCAGGATCACAGGTGTCCGGGCAGATCACCAGGGTGGAGGAAGCGGGATGAAGGCTGAGCACTACGTCGGCGGGGTCTTCCGTTCGGACGGCCCGGCCTTCCCCCTCATCGCCCCGGCCGACGGCACCGAGCTGGGCGAGGTCCCCGAGGCCACCCGGGAGGTCGTCGACGACGCGGTCACCGCCGCGCGGGCCGCGCTCGCCGGTCCCTGGGGCCGGACGAGCACGGAGGAGCGCGCCGCCGCGCTGCGCCGGATCGCCGACGGGGTGCAGGCCCGGTTCGAGGAGTTCGTGGACGCCGAGGTCGCCGACACCGGCAAGCCCCGCGAGCTGGCCGCGACGATCGACGTCCCCCGGGCCGTCGGCAACTTCCGCGCCTACGCCGACCTGCTCTACGGGCGCCCCGAGCGCGCGTACACGACCCAGGTGCCCGGGTGGAGCGGCGGGAGCGGGCAGGCGCTGAACTACAGCGTCCGGCGGCCGCTCGGCGTGGTCGCGGTCATCTCGCCCTGGAACCTGCCGCTGCTGCTGCTCACCTGGAAGGTCGCTCCCGCCCTCGCCGCCGGGAACGCGGTCGTCGCCAAGCCCTCGGAGGAGACGCCCTCCACCGCCACCCTGCTCGCCCGCGTCATCGCCGAGGCCGGGCTGCCGGACGGCGTGTTCAACCTCGTCCACGGGCACGGCGCGGGCGCGGCGGGCGAGTTCCTCACCGCGCACCCGGGCGTGGACGCGATCGCCTTCACCGGCGAGTCGGCCACCGGCGCGGCGATCATGCGCAACGCCGCCGACCACGTCACGCCCGTGTCGTTCGAGCTCGGCGGCAAGAACCCCGCGCTGGTGTTCGCCGACGCCGACCTCGACGCCGCCGTGGAGGGGACGGTCCGCTCGTCCTTCACCCACTCCGGGCAGATCTGCCTGTGCACCGAGCGCGTCTACGTCGAGCGGCCCCTGTACGAGGAGTTCGTCGAGCGGCTCGGCGCGCGGGCGCGGGCGCTGACCGGCTACGGCCCCATGATCTCCGCCGAGCACCGCGACAAGGTCCTGTCGTACTACCGGCTCGCCCGCGAGGAGGGCGCGACGGTCGTCGCGGGCGGCGGCACGCCCGAGTTCGGCGACGCGCGCGACGGCGGCTACCACGTCGAGCCGACCGTGCTCACCGGCCTCCCGGAGACCGCGCGGACCGTCCGCGAGGAGATCTTCGGCCCGGTCTGCCACGTCGCGCCCTTCGACACCGAGGACGAGGCGCTCCGGCTCGCCAACGACAGCGACTACGGCCTCGCCGCGACCGTGTGGACGCGGGACGTCTCGCGCGCCCACCGCGTCGCGCCGCGCGTCGAGGCCGGGATCGTCTGGGTGAACTGCTGGAACCTGCGCGACCTGCGGACCCCGTTCGGCGGCGTCAAGGCGTCCGGCATCGGGCGCGAGGGCGGCGAGTACTCCCTGGACTTCTTCTCCGAGCCCGTCAACGTCTGCATCCAGATCTGAAAGCGAGCCCAGTGACCGATCCGACCAGTCCCGACCCGGTACGCGCGGCCGCGGAGCGCCTGCTCGCGGCGCGCGCCTCCGGCGTGCCGTGCGCGCCCGTCCGCGACCTGATCACGACCGCGGACGAGGCGTACGCGGTCCAGGACCGCCTCACCGAGCACGCCCTGGCGGGCGGGCGCCGCCTCACCGGCCGCAAGATCGGCCTCACGTCCGCGGCCGTGCAGGCGCAGCTCGGCGTGGACAGCCCCGACTTCGGGATGCTGTTCGCCGACATGGCCGTCCCGGACGGCGCGGAGATCCCGCCGGGCGCCGTCCTGCAGCCGCGCGCCGAGGCCGAGATCGCGCTCGTGCTGGACGCCGACCTCACCCACGAGCGGCACACCGTCGCCGACCTGCTCCGCGCGACCGCGTTCGCGCTGCCCGCGATCGAGGTCGTCGGCAGCCGGATCGCGGACTGGGACATCACGCTCGTCGACACCGTCGCCGACAACGCCTCCTCCGGCCTGTACGTGCTGGGCACGCGGCCCGTGCCGCTGCGGGACCTCGACCTGCGGCTGTGCGGGATGGTGCTGGAGCGGCGCGGCGAGCAGCTGTCCACCGGGACGGGCGCCGCCTGCCTCGGCAACCCGCTCAACGCCGCGCTGTGGCTCGCCGACACGCTCGTGCGCGTCGGGCGCCCGCTGCGCGCGGGCGACACCGTGCTGACCGGCGCGCTCGGGCCCGTGGTGGCCGCCGCGCCCGGTGACGTGTTCGAGGCCCGCGTCGAGGGGCTCGGCGACGTGCGCGCCGCGTTCGCGAAGGAGGAATCATGAGCATCGACGTCGAGGCCCTGGCGGCGACGCTGGACGGCGCCGCGCGCGACGTCCGGGCGATCCCGAAACTGACCGAGGCCGAGCCGTTCGACGTCGCGACCGCCTACGCCGTGCAGCGCGCGGTGATCGAGCGGCGCGAGCGGCGCGGCGAGCGCCTCGCGGGCGTGAAGATGGGCTTCACCAGCCGCGCGAAGATGGCCCAGATGGGTGTGGACGACGTCATCTGGGGCCTGCTGACCGACGCGATGGTGGCCGGGCCGTCGGTGGAGGTGTCCGGGCTCATCCATCCGCGCGTCGAGCCGGAGATCGCCTACCTCATCGGCCGCGAGGTCCGCTCCGTCGCCGACGTCGAGTCCGCCGTCGCGGGCGTCGCCGTCGGGTTCGAGGTGCTCGACTCCCGCTTCGCCGACTTCAGCTTCACGCTCCCCGACGTGGTCGCCGACAACGCCTCGGCCGCCCGGTTCGGGGTCGGCGCCTGGCACCCGCCGCGCGACCTCGCCAACGCCGGGATGGTCCTGGAGATCGACGGGCGGGTCGCGCAGACCGGGTCGTCCGCCGCGATCCTCGGCGACCCCGCGCGGTCGCTGCGCGCGGCGGCGCGGCTCGCGCTCGGCGCCGGGATCACGCTCGAACCCGGCTGGGTGGTGCTCGCCGGGGCCGCGACCGCCGCCGTCCCGCTGCCCAAGGACGCGCACGTCCGCGTCACCTGCGCGGGCCTCGGCGCCGTCGAGGTGACGACATGAGCGACGCGATCCTCGTCGAGGGCAAGGCCGCCCCGCGCGGCCGGTTCCCGCACCTGCGCCGCGCCGGCGACCTCGTGTTCGTGTCCGGGACGAGCTCCCGACGCCCCGACGGGACCTTCGCCGGGGCGAGCGCCGACGCGATGGGAGTCACCGACCTCGACATCCGCGCCCAGACGCGCGCCGTCATCGAGAACATCCGGGACCTGCTGGCGGCCGCCGGGGGAGGGCTCGCCGACGTCGTCAACGTCACCGCCTACCTGGTGAGCATGAACGACTTCGGCGGCTACAACGAGGTCTACGCCGAGTACTTCGACGAGACCGGGCCCGCCCGCACCACCGTCGCCGTCCACCAGCTCCCGCACCCCCACCTGCTCGTCGAGATCTCGTGCGTGGCCCACGTCCCGGCCGACCGCACCACCGGTAAGGAGGCCGGAGCATGACCCTTCCGCAGCTCACCTTCGGACGGCCCTTCAACTTCGAGGCGTGGATCGAGGAGCACCGCGACCTGCTCAGGCCGCCGGTCGGCAACGTCCAGGTGTTCGAGGACGCGGGCCTGATCGTGATGGTCATCGGCGGCCCCAACCGCCGCACCGACTTCCACGACGACCCGAAGGAGGAGTTCTTCTACCAGCTCAAGGGCAACATGGTCCTGCGCGTCATGGAGGAGGTCGGCCGCCCGCCGGTCGACGTCCAGATCAACGAGGGCGAGGTGTTCCTGCTGCCGCCGCACGTCCGGCACTCGCCGCAGCGGCCCGAGGAGGGCTCGATCGGCCTCGTCGTCGAGATCCCGCGCCCGGAGGGGACGCTGGAGTCGTTCGAGTGGTACTGCGTCGAGTGCCACCGGTTGGTGCACCGCGCCGAGCTCCAGGTGCGCTCGATCGTGGCCGACCTGCCGCCGGTCTTCCAGAGCTTCTACGACAGCGACCGCAAGTGCCCGCACTGCGGCGCGGTCCACCCGGGCAAGCAGTGGCCCGAGTCCATGGTCCCGGTGACGGCGCCCCGTGTCTGAGCCCGTCGTCGACGTCCACTCGCACGTCTTCCCGCACCTCACCCGGGCCCAGGGCCGCGTGCTCGCGGACGCGGACGAGCCGTGGCTGCGCGTCGCCGCCGACGGCACCGGCATGATGATGAGCGGCGACGCCGAGTACCGGCCCGTCCACGCCGGGCTGTGGGACCCCGAGCGCCGCCTCGCCGACATGGACGCCGCGGGCGTCGACGCGCAGGCCGTCTCCTCCACCCCGCTGATGTTCGGGTACGCCGCCGACCCGGCCCGCGCCGCCGACTGGTGCGAGCTGGTGAACGAGCGGATCCTCGCCTTCTGCGCGGACGCGCCCGACCGGCTGCTGCCGCTGTGCCAGGTCCCGCTCCAGGACCCGGTCCTCGCCTGCGAGGTCGCCAGCCGGGCGGCGGCGGCCGGGCACCGCGGCGTGCACATCGGCAACCACGTCGGCGACCGCGACCTCGCCGACCCCGGCATCACCGCGTTCCTCGCGCACTGCGCCGGCATCGGCCTGCCCGTGCTCGCGCACCCGTGGGACATGCTCGGCGCCGACCGGATGCGCGGCCACATGCTGCCGTGGCTGTCGGGGATGCCCGCCGAGACGCAGCTCAGCATCCTCGGGCTGATGCTCTCCGGCGCGTTCGAGCGGATCCCCCGGACGCTGCGGCTGTGCTTCTGCCACGGCGGCGGCAGCTTCGCGTTCCTGCTCGGACGCGCGGACAACGCCTGGCACAACCGCGACATCGTCCGCGCCGACTCGCCGCTCCCGCCGTCGGGGTACCTCGACCGGTTCAGCGTCGACTCGGCCGTGTTCGACCCGCGCGCGCTGCGCCTGCTCGTGGACGTCATGGGCCCCGAGCGGGTGCTGCTCGGCACCGACTACCCGTTCCCGCTGGGCGAGCGGGAGCCGGGCTCGACGATCCGCGCCTGCCCGGGCCTGGACGACGCGGCGCGCGCCCGGCTCCTCGGCGGCAACGCGCGCGACTTCCTCGCGCCCGCCGAGGCCCCCGCCGGCCTGGTGGCCTCGGAAGGAGGCGCGCTGTGAGCCTCGACGAAGCCGCGGGCTCCGAGAACGAGGCGCTGCGCCTCGACGCCTCCGACCCGCTGCCCCCGCCGCGCGCGGAGTTCCTCGTCCCGCCCGCGCCGGGCGGCCCGCACGCGGAGGCCGCCTACTTCGCGGGCAACTCCCTCGGCCTCCAGCCGAGGGCCGTCGCGGGCGTCCTGCGCGAGGAGCTGGACGACTGGGCGCGGCTCGCGGTCGAGGGCCACACCCGGGCCCGCCGCCCGTGGGTCGACTACCACGAGCTGCTCCGCGACCCGGCCGCCCGCCTCGTCGGCGCCCTGCCCCGCGAGGTCGTCGCGATGAACTCGCTGACCGTCAACCTGCACCTGATGATGGCGACCTTCTACCGGCCCGCAGGCGAGCGCGTGCGCATCGTCATCGAGGACTCGGCGTTCCCGTCCGACTCCTACGCCGTGGCCAGCCAGGCCGTCCACCACGGGCTCGACCCCGAGCGCGCCGTCGTGCGGCTCACGCCGCGTCCGGGCGAGGACGTGCTGCGCACCGAGGACGTCCTGACCTTCCTCGAACGCGAGGGCGGCACGGTCGCGCTGCTCATGCTCGGCGGTGTCAACTACCTGACCGGCCAGCTCATGGACATGGCCGCGATCACCAAGGCGGGGCGCGCCGCCGGCGCCGTCGTCGGCTGGGACCTCGCCCACGCCGCCGGGAACGTCCCCCTCCGGCTGCACGACTGGGACGTGGACTTCGCCGCCTGGTGCACCTACAAGTACCTGAACTCCGGGCCGGGCGCGGTCGCGGGGTGCTTCGTGCACGAGCGGCACGTCGGGGACCCGTCGCCGCCCAGGCTCGCGGGCTGGTGGGGCACCGACCCGGCCGTCCGGTTCCGGATGGACCCCGCCATCGCGCCGCCCGCCTCCGCCGACGCCTGGCAGCTCTCCAACCCGCCGATCCTGGCGCTCGCGCCGGTGCTCACCGCACTGGAGATCTTCGACCGGATCGGGATGGACGCGCTGCGGGCCAGGAGCGAGCGGCTCACCGGATACCTCGCCTCCCGGCTCGGCGCCGCGCGCGGCGCCGAACTGATCACGCCGAGGGATCCGGCGGCGCGCGGCGCCCAGCTCTCGCTGCGGGTCGCGGACGCGGGCGCCCTGGTCAGGGCCCTCGCCGCCCGGCACGGGGTGATCGCCGACGCGCGCGAACCCGACGTCGTCCGGCTGGCGCCCGCCCCGCTGTACTGTACGTTCCACGACTGCCACCGCGCCGCCGAGGCCCTCGCCGATCTGGCCCCGGGCCCGTCCTGAGCGCGGCCGCGCGTGCCCTTGGCGCGCCCGGTGTGTCGGTGTCCCTGAGGGGCCCGCATGGGGTAGGTTCGAGGCGTTGCAGTTAGGCAGGCAGTTGGCCAGCAGTCTCGAACGTTTGCTAATGAAACGCCCGCAGAAGTTCTAGACAACGGGCGTTCTCCGTTTCCCCGGGTGATCCGGCGGACGTGAGATTTGTCCGCATTGCAGCCCGGTCGTCGCCCGGCGGCCGGTGAAGCGTCACCAGAGGAGAAGGAAGCATGGCCGAAGGCACCGTGAAGTGGTTCAACGCCGAAAAGGGCTTCGGGTTCATCGCGCCTGACGGCGGCGGCCCCGACGTGTTCGTCCACTACTCGGCGATCACCACCAGCGGCTACCGCAGCCTGGAGGAGAACCAGCGCGTCGGGTTCGAGATCACCCAGGGCCAGAAGGGCCCGCAGGCCGAGGGCGTCTACCCGCTCTGAGGCTCCCGGCCGATCGCAGGGCTCCGGGCCTTCCGGTGGGGGCGCCCCCACCGGAGGCCCACCCGTCGGCCTTCCGGACTATCCGGACCGTCGCCCCGGCACCGCATCGCGGATGCCGGGGCGTTCGGCTTCCACGCCCGAACCATCCGGGGCCTCCGCCCGCGCGTCCGAGTCGGCCGGACGGTGCCCGCCCCTGTGATCCGGCTCACCCTCGGCGTCCCGCCCGCCGGACGGTCCATCAGACGGCTCGCCGGACGGCTCGCCGGACGGACCGCCGGACGCCCCCGAGCCGCCGGGGCGGGGCGGCGTCGCGGCCGGGCACGGCGTGATCGGCGTCCCCCGCGCCGCGGGCCGGGTGTGCGCCTTGATCGCGACGCTGGCCAGCGACACGGCCATCGCCATGTCGGAGTCGGTGTCGAGCCGGACGGCGACCCAGTCGCCCCCCGGCCGGACCAGCACCCGCCCCGAGTCGGCGAGCGCGCCGCCGAGGCGGTCCACGACCGGCCGGGTCAGGCACAGCTCCGCCTCGTCACCGGTGTGCAGGTGCATGAACTGGCCGTGTCCCGCGCAGAGCGCGACGCCCACACCGCAGTCGGCCCGGCCCACCGAGACCCCGGACCATTTTCTGAGCCGGGCGACGACGCGTCCGGCGTTGGAATCCGTGCCACTCCCGCCAGTAGCCACACCGTAATCGTTGCGCCGAGGTGGCCCCCGGCGGAACCTGCCGTGCCGAAATCGTTACGGTCAGAAATTCGCCGCTGTCCTGTCCATTCGTGCGCGCTCCACCATCACCGGCATTTCCGGCAGAAGTCATGGGCGCCCGGCCCCCTGGGACGAGGCCGGAACCGACGCGGCCTCCGAGGGCGCGCCCGCGCCGGCCGTCCCCGTCCGGGGACGGAGGGCTCCGGCGGTCACCGTGATCATTGCCACGATGCAGGTGATCATGGTGAACGCGGCCGGGTAGGAGAACGCGCCCGCCGTCCAGCCGGTGACGGCCGGGGCGGTCAGGCCGGACAGGTAGGTGATCGTCGCGACGCCCGCCACACCCTCGCCCGCGTTCGCCTCGGTGGCGGCCGCCGCCGCGAAGACCATCGGGACGACGGTCGCGACGCCGACGCCGAGCAGCGCGAACCCGGTGATGCCCTGCCACGGCGTGCGGGCCGTCACCACGAGCACGCCGCCGAGCACGGCGACGGCGCCGCCGCAGCGGACGAGCGTCACCGGGCCGATCCGCCCCACCAGCCGGTCGGCGGCGAGGCGGGTGGCCGCCATGCACGACATGAAGATCGTGAAGCTGGCGGCGGCGAGGCCGGGCCCGGCGTCGGCGACCTTGGTGAGGTAGACGGCGGCCCAGTCGGCGCTGGCGCCCTCGGCGAAGGTGCCGCAGAAGCCGACCGCGCCGATCGCGAGGATGGCGCGGCCCGGGAGCGCGAAGCGGCGCGGCGCCGGGGCGCCGGGGGCGACCCGGTCGGGGAAGAGCTGCCGTCCCGCGAGCACCCCCGCCCCCAGCAGCGCCAGCGCGACGGTCCCGAGGTGCAGCCTGGCGTCGACGCCGGCGTGCGCGGCGAGGATGCCGACGCCGCCCGCGGCGAGGCTGCCGACGCACCACAACCCGTGCAGCCCCGAGATGATCGAGCGCCGCAGCCTCCGCTCCAGCGTCAGCGCGTGCGCGTTCATGACGACGTCGCACATGCCCGAGGTGACTCCGAAGAGCAGCATCGCCGGGAACAGCCAGCCGGGCGCGGGGGCCAGCGCGGGGAGCGCGAGGACGGCGCACCAGGCCGCCAGGAGCCCGCGCGTCGCGGTGCGCCCGCCGACGCGGTGGGCGAGCCGGCTCGCCATCGGCATCCCCGCGAACGCGCCGATCGACGGGCACAGCAGGGCGAGGCCGAGAAGGGTGGGGCCGAGGCCGAGACGGTGCTCGATCCAGGGGACGCGGGTCGCGAAGGTGCCGGCCACGGCCCCGTGAACGGCGAAGACGGCGCTGATGGCGCTGCGGTTGCTCATGCCCACAGAAACTAACAGGCAGGCTTCCTGATGAAAAGAGATTAACCGGCAGGCTCCCTGACTAATATGGTCGGTGTGAAGACGGCGACCCCGACGATGGCGCGCGCGATCAACGACCGCCTCGCGCTCGACCTGCTGCTCGACCGCGGCCCGCTGACGGCGCCGCAGCTGCGCGCGCTGACCGGGCTGTCCCGGCCGACCGTGTCCGACCTGATCGAGCGGCTCCGCGCGGACGGGCTGATCGAGGTGACCGGCGAGTCCGGCGCCGACCGGCGCGGTCCGAACGCGCGGCTCTACGGGGTGGTGGCCGGGCGCGCCCACGTCGCCGGGGTCGACCTGCGGCGCGGCTCCGTGCACGTGAGCGTCGCCGACATCGCCGGGTCGGTCCGCGGCACGGCCACCCGCGCGGTCCTGCCCGGCCCCGACCTCGGCGCGCTCGTCGCCGACGCCGTCGTGGACGCGGCGGGCGGCGTCACCCCGCACACGGTCGTCGTCGGCGCCCCCGGGCTGATCCACCCCCGCACCGGCGCGGCGTCCTTCGGGAAGCTCCCCGGCGGGCGGGCCGACCTGCGCACGGTGATCGCCGACCGGCTCGGCGTGCCGGTGGTGCTGGAGAACGAGGTCAACCTGGCCGCGATCGCCGAGCACCGCGAGGGCGCCGCCGTCGGGCACGACGACTTCGTGCTGCTGTGGCTGGACGACGGGATCGGCGCGGCGGTCGTCCTGGACGGGCGGCTGCGGCGCGGCGCGTCCGGCGGCGCGGGCGAGGTGGGGCTGCTCAAGTTCGGGGGCACCGACTTCTGCGACCTGATGGAGACCGGCCTCGCGCAGGGGCTCGGGCCCGAGGCGCTCGCCGACCGGATCGTCGAGGGCGTGTTCGCCCTCGTCGCCGTCCTGGACCCGGGGCTCGTCGTGCTCGGCGGCGCGGTCGGCGGCGGGGGCGGCGACCGGCTCGCCGCGCTGGTCGCGGCCCGGCTCGGCGACCTGTCGTTCGCGCCGACCGAGGTGCGGCCGAGCCTGGTCGCCGGGGACGCCGTCCTGCGCGGCGCGGTGCTGACCGCGCTCGACCTCACCCGCGACGACGTCTTCGGCTGAGCCCCCGCGCGCCGGCCCCGCCGCGACGGCGCCCGTCAGCCGCCGGTGTACCCGGCCAGTTCGGCGCGGGCGACGGAGCGGACGTGCACCTCGTCGGGGCCGTCGGCCAGCCGCAGCGCGCGCAGCCCCGCCCACATCTCGGCGAGCGGGGTGCCGTCGCCGACGCCCGCGCCGCCGTGCAGCTGGATCGCCCGGTCCACGACCTCCAGCGCGACCCGGGGCGCGACCACCTTGATCGCCGCGACCTCCGACCGCGCCGCCGCCACGCCGTGCTCGTCGATCAGCCAGGCGGTCTTGAGCGTGAGCAGCCGCGCCTGCTCGATCGCCATCCGCGACTCGGCGATGCGCTCGCGCACCACGCCCTGCGCGGCCAGCGGCCCGCCGAACGCCTCCCGCGCCAGCGCCCTGCGGCACATCAGCTCCAGCGCCCGCTCGGCCGTGCCGAGGGCGCGCATGCAGTGGTGGACGCGGCCGGGCCCGAGCCGCGCCTGCGCGATCGCGAAGCCGCCGCCCTCCTCGCCGACGAGGTCGCCCACCGGGACGCGGACGTCGGTGAAGGTGATCTCGCAGTGGCCGTGCTGGTCCTGGTAGCCGAACACGGGCAGCGCGCGGACCACCTCCACGCCGGGCGCGTCCATCGGCACCAGCACCATCGACCACCGCCGGTGCGCGGCGGCCTCCGGGTCCGTCCGGCCCATCACGATCACGACCGCGCAGCGCGGGTCGGCGGCCCCGGTGATCCACCACTTGCGGCCGTTGACGACGTAGTGGTCGCCGTCGCGCTCGATCCGGGTGGCGATGTTGGTGGCGTCGGAGCTCGCCACGTCCGGCTCGGTCATCGCGAACGCGCTGCGGATCTCGCCGTCCAGCAGCGGGCGGAGCCACCGCCGCTTCTGCTCGGGCGTCCCGAACAGGTGCAGCACCTCCATGTTGCCGGTGTCGGGCGCCGCGCAGTTGATGGCCTCGGGCGCGAGGACGGGGGAGCGGCCCGTCAGCTCGGCGAGCGGGGCGTAGTCGGTGACCGACAGCCCGTGCGCCGGGTCGTCGGAGTCCGGCAGGAACAGGTTCCACAGGCCGAGCCCGCGCGCCTCCCGCTTCAGCTCCTCCACGACCGGCGGGACGTGGTGCTCGCGGCCGAGCGCCGCCAGCTCGCGCCGCTGCGCCGCGTACACCGGCTCCGCCGGGTAGACATGGGCGTCCATGAAGGACTGGAGGCGGTCGAGATGCTCGCGCGCCCGGCCGCTCAGTCCGAAGTCCATTCCGCTACAGTAACTGACCAGTCAGTCACTTGGAGTGGGCATGCGCGCGATCCAGATCACCGAGTTCGGCGGGCCCGAGGTGCTGGTGCCGGCCGAGCTGCCCGACCCGGTCGCCGGGCCCGGCCACCTGCTCGTGGAGGTCGCGCGGGCGGGGGTCAACTACGCCGACACCCACCAGGCCGAGAACAGCTACCTGCGGGAGCCGCGGCTGCCGCTCGTCCCCGGCGGCGAGGTCGTCGGCACCACCGGCGACGGGCGCCGCGTGGTCGCGCTGGTCGGCACCGGCGGGTACGCCGAGCGGGCCGTCGCGCCCGTCCCGCTGGCCTGGGACGTCCCGGCGGCCATCGACGACGTCACCGCGCTCGGCCTGCTCGTGCAGGGCGCGTCCGCGTGGCTGCTGCTGCGCCGCAGCGTCCACCTGGCGCCGGGCGAGTCGGTCGTCGTGCACGCGGCGGCGGGCGGGGTCGGGACGCTCGCCGTCCAGCTCGCGCGGGCCTTCGGCGCCGGACGGATCATCGCCACCGCCTCCTCCCCGCAGAAGCGCGCCCTGGCCCTGGAGCTCGGCGCCGACGCCGCCGTCGACGCGGCCGAGCCCGAACTGCGGGACGCCCTCGTCGAGGCCAACGGCGGCCGCCGCGTGGACGTCGTGCTGGAGATGACCGGCGGGAGCGTCACCGACCAGAGCCTGCGCGCCCTCGCCCCCTTCGGCCGACTCGCCTTCTACGGCATGGCGTCCCGGCGCGAGCCCGAGCCGGTGCCGCCCGCCGCGCTGCTGGCGCACTCCGCCACGATCGCGGGCATGTGGCTGCCGCACGTCTTCCAGCTGCCCGGCGACGTGATGGGCACCGCCCTGGACGAGCTGTTCGGCCTCGCCTCCACCGGGCTGCTGCGGGTCGTCGCGGGCGGCGAGTACGGGCTGACCGAGGCCCGCCGCGCCCACGAGGACCTGCGGGCCCGCCGCACCACGGGCAAGCTCGTCCTCGACCCGTCCCGCTGAGCGGGACGGCGGCGCCGGAGCCGACCGGGGGCGGCTAGCCCACCAGGCCGTTCTCGTAGGCGTAGACGACCGCCTGCGTGCGGTCGCGCAGCGTGAGCTTGGTCAGCACGTGCCCGACGTGCGTCTTGACCGTCTGCTCGGCCAGCACCAGCTCCCCGGCGATCTCGGCGTTGGACAGCCCCCGCGCGATCAGCCGCAGCACGTCCAGCTCGCGCGGGGTCAGCCCGGCGGTCGCCTTCGGGCTCGGCCGCTGGTGGCGCCGCCGCCGCGCGAAGTCGCCGATCAGCCGCCGGGTGATCGACGGCGCGAGCAGCGCGTCGCCCGCCGCCACGACCCGCACGCCGCTCACGAGGTCGGCGGCCGAGGCGTCCTTCAGCAGGAACCCGCTGGCCCCCGAGCCGAGCGCCTCGTAGACGTACTCGTCGAGGTCGAAGGTCGTGAGGACGAGCACCTTCGGCCGCGTCGCGGCCGGGTCGGCGTCGGCGATCGGCTCGCCGACCAGCTCGGCGGTCGCGGCCAGCCCGTCCATCTCCGGCATCCGGATGTCCATCACGACCACGTCGGGGTCGAGCTCGCGGGCCATCGCCACCGCCTCGCGGCCGTTGCCCGCCTGCCCGATCACCTCGATCTCCGGGTCGGAGGACAGCAGCGCCGCGAGCCCGTCGCGGATCATCACCTGGTCGTCGGCGATCAGCACCCGAATCGTCACGCCTGCAACCCTATGGGCACGCGGGAACGGTCGTCTCCCCCCGTCCGGGCGGTCAGTCGCCGTAGGGCAGCTCGGCCACGACCTCCCAGCCGGCGGGCTCGCTCGGGCCGGCCGACAGCGTGCCGCCGAGCATCGTCACGCGCTCGCGCATCCCGACCAGCCCGTGCCCGCCGCCGTGCGACTCCTCCGGCGTGCTGCGGGCCCCGTCGTCGGTGACCGTCACCGTGAGCGTCTTCGCCCCGTACCTGACCTCGACGTGCACGCGCGACCCCGGGGCGTAGCGGGCGGCGTTGCTCAGCGACTCCTGGACGATCCGGTACGCCGACAGGTCCACCCCGGCGTCCAGCGGGCGCGGCACGCCGGTGATCACGGTGGCGACCGACAGCCCGTAGCGGCGCGTGGAGGAGGCCAGGTCGTCCAGCCGGTCGAGACCGGGCTGCGGGGCGCGCTCGGCGCCGTCGTCGTCGGAGCGCAGCAGGCCGACGACGCGGCGGGTCTCGGTCAGCGCCTCGCGGGCGGCGTCGCGGACGATGCCGAACGTCTGTCGCGCCGCGTCCGGCAGGTCCGGGATCTTGTAGGGGGCCGCCTCCGCCTGCATCGCGATCACCGACATGTGGTGCGCGACCACGTCGTGCAGCTCGCGGGCGATGCGGGCCCGCTCCTCCAGCACCGCCTGGCGGGCCAGGTCCTCGCGGTGCTGGGCCTCGCGCCTGCGCAGCTCCTCCTCGGCGGAGTGCCGGCCGCCGACCGCGTCGCCGAAGGTGAGGGCGAGCACGACGAGCCCGGCGAGGATCATCCCGAACCAGCTCGGCATGCCGAACAGCACGGCCGGGACCAGTGCCCCGACGATCGTCACGGTGCCCGCGCCGACCGTGGTCTCCCGGTCGCAGCCGACGCCGACGAAGAACAGGATCACGATCAGCGCCAGGATCGCGGGGACCGGCCACGGCATGAAGCCGCCGCCGTGCCGCACGACGACCGTCAGCAGGAGCCCCGTCAGCGCGATCCGCCACGCCGCCAGCGGCCAGCGCGCCGCGAACACCAGCGGCGTCGCCTGGAGCACCCCGAGCGGCCAGGAGAGCCCGGCGGCCTGCTGGTCGACCGCGATCGGGATCGCGATGGACCCGGCGGTGAACCCGATCGTGAGGCCGGTCAGGAACAGCAGGAGCGGGATCCGCAGGAAAGGGTGCTCGGGCAGCAGCGTGACGGCCGGGTCGGCCGGACCCGGCACGAGGGCGGCGCGGACGCCCCGGCCCAGCCGGGCCCGCCGGCCCCCGTAGGAGCGCGATGGTTCGTTCATTTGTGAGTGAGCCTAGGACGCGGCGCGCCGGACCTGCCTGACCCCGGGGAGGGAGATCCGACCCGCTCCCTGGGTATCAGCGCTGAGCTGCGGCGTTCGCCTCATCTCCTTATTTCCGATTGACTTTATAGGGAATGTGGTTCACGCTGGGAGTCGTGACGTTCACCAGCCTCCACGAGCGCCTCCATGTCGACCTGCGCCGGCAGGCCAGCGCGCTGTGTCCGCACCCGTTCCGCTGAACAGGAAGGACCCACGACACACCGCGAGGAGCGACACCGCAATGACCGTCACCACCGAATCGAGCACGCCCGCGAAACAGTCCGGCGGGCCGGTCCCCGGCAGGGGGACGACCACCCGCGCCCCCCGGAAGGGATCCCTCGCGCCGCCCCGGCTGGCCGAGCGGGCCCGTGACCTCGCCCGCGACTCCGGGGACTGGCTGCACCGCGTCCGCCTCGACCCGCAGGGCCGCTGGTACGAGCGGATCCACCAGGACGCCGACCACGAGGTCTGGGTGATCAGCTGGCTGCCCGGCCAGTCCACCGGCTTCCACGACCACGGCGGCTCGTCCGGCGCGTTCGCCGTCGCCCTCGGCACGCTGCAGGAGCACCACGTCCGCTCCGCGCGGGACGTGGGGGCGGGGGAGACGCACGCGTTCGGCCCCGACTACGTCCACGACGTCCGCAACACCTCCGACGCCCCGGCCGTCAGCGTCCACGTGTACTCGCCGCCGCTGTCGTCCATGCGGCGCTACGACGTGGACTCCACCGGGGAGCTGGTCGAGCTCGCGGCCGAGTCCGCCGAGGACTGGTGAGCCCGGACGGCACCGCCGCCGTCGGCGGCGCTCCGGGGGCACCGTCCCCCGCTCCCGCGGCGCCGTCCGGCACTCCGCCGCCCCGGTGATCTTGCGGTGATCGCCGGGGCGACGGAGACTGCGGGAATGACCGATGATCTCAGGCACCCGATCTTCGCCCGGCTCTACCCGAGGCTGGACGCCGCCAGCGCGAAGGCGGGCGGGGACGAGCACCGCGCCGAGCTGCTGGACGGGGCGGCCGGCCGGGTCCTGGAGATCGGCGCCGGGTACGGCGCGAACTTCCCGCACTACCCGGAGGCGGTCGCCGAGGTCGTCGCGCTGGAGCCGGAGCCCCGGCTGCGGGCGCTGGCCGCCGAGGCGGCGTCCCGCGCGCCCGTCCCGGTGACGGTCCGCCCCGGCCGCGCCGAGGACCTCGACCTGGACGACGCGTCCGTCGACGTCGTCGTCGCCTCGCTCGTGCTGTGCTCGGTGCGCGACCCGATCCGCGCCCTGGCCGAGATCAGGCGGGTGCTGCGGCCCGGCGGGGAGCTGCGCTACTACGAGCACGTCCGCGGCCGGACGCCCGGCAAGATCCGCTTCCAGCGCTACGCCGACCTCGCCTGGCCGCTCATCGCCGCCGGCTGCCGCGTGTCCCGCCCGACGGACGAGTGGATCGCGGGCAGCGGATTCACCGTGCGCGGCCAGCGGCGCTTCGAGTTCCCGCCCACCGCCATGCCCAATCCGGCCTCGCCCCACGTCCTCGGGATCGCGGTGCGCGACTGAGTCGTCGCGGGTCGTCGCGGTTCGTCCGCATAAGGTCCCCGCTCCGGGGAAGATCCGGCGCATGACCAGTGGATCGCGATCGGTGCCCCGGCGGGGACGCGCCGAGCCGTCCAACTCGGCGTCCACCGCCATTCTGCTGGCGGGCGCCGCGGCGCTCGGCGGTTTCCTGTTCGGCTATGACTCATCGGTTATCAACGGAACCGTGGACGCGCTGAAGCAGCAGTTCCACCTCAGCTCGTTCGCCGTGGGCTTCGTGGTGTCCTCGGCCCTGCTCGGGTGCGCCGCGGGCGCCTGGTTCGCCGGGCCGCTCAGCGACCGGATCGGGCGGGTCCGGGTGATGCTGATCGCCTCGGTGCTGTTCGTCGTGAGCTCGCTCGGGTCGGCGCTGGCCTTCAACGCCGTCGACCTGACGTTCTGGAGGCTGGTGGGCGGCCTCGCCATCGGCGCCGCCTCGGTCATCGCGCCGGCCTACATCGCCGAGATCGCGCCCGCCGAGCTGCGCGGGCGGCTCGGCTCGCTCCAGCAGATGGCGATCGTGCTCGGCATCTTCGCCGCGCTGGTCGTCGACTACGTCATCGCGACCGCCTCCGACGGCGGCGCGACCGGGACCTTCCCCTGGGGCGGCGGCGCCTGGCGCTGGATGTTCGCCAGCGCGGTCGTGCCCGCCCTCATGTACGGGGTGATCGCCACGACGATCCCCGAGTCGCCGCGCTACCTCGTCAAGAAGCACGAGACGGCCCGCGCCCGGCAGGTCCTCGCGCGCGTCATGGGCCGCGGCGACGTCGACATGAAGATCAGCGAGATCGTCCGGTCGCTCGCCGGCGACCGCCCGGTCCGGCTGAGCGACCTGCGCGGCCGCCGCTTCGGGCTGATGCCGATCGTCTGGACGGGCATCCTGCTGTCGGTGTTCCAGCAGTTCGTGGGGATCAACGTGATCTTCTACTACTCGTCCTCGCTGTGGCAGGCGGCGGGGATGAGCGAGGACGACGCCATGCTCACCTCCGTGATCAACTCGGTGGTGAACGTCGTGTCCACGCTGGTGGCGATCGCGCTGGTCGACCGGGTCGGGCGCCGTCCGCTGCTGCTGGCGGGCGCGGTCGGCATGGCGGTCACGCTTGCGACGCTGACCGTCTGCTTCGCCACCGCGCCGGTCGTGGACGGCGACCCGCACCTCGGCTCCGTCGCCGGGCCCGTCGCGCTCGTCGCCGCCAACGTCTACGTGTTCGCGTTCGCCGCGACCTGGGGGCCGGTCGTGTGGGTGATGCTCGGGGAGATGTTCAACAACGTCATCCGCGCCTCGGCGCTCGCCGTCGCCGCGGCGGCGCAGTGGATCGCGAACTGGATGATCACCACGACGTTCCCCGGCGTCTCCGGCTTCTCCCTCGGGCTCGCCTACGGGATCTACACGCTGTTCGCGATCCTGGCGTTCCTGTTCGTGGTCCGCGGCGTCCCCGAGACCCGCGGCCGCGAGCTGGAGGACATGGACGCGATCGCCGTCCCCCGTGCCCGCACCAGGGCGCCCGAGGGGCGCGCCCCCGCCTGAGTGCCGCGCGCGTGCGCGCGAGGCCCCTGCGGCCTTCTGAGGGCCGTGTGGGCCCGTCCGGGACGAATGCGCGCGCGGGCGGCGGTCGGCTACAGTAAGGGAATGCGCGCCGTACCGGAGACGACGACGCCGGGTCCACCCCGGCGCGACGGCCGCATGTCCTGACATTGCACGCGGTGAGGCCCCGGGAGCGATCCCGGGGCCTCACGGCTTTGCGACCCCGATCCGCTCCCGACGACCAGCCGCCCGATCATGAGGAGTTCCCGTGTCCACCGTGTCCGATCTGCGCGTCACCCTGGAAGGCGGCGAGCGGGTGGTGCCCGCCGGCACCACCGCGGGGGAGGCGCTGGAGGCCGACGGCCGCTCGGTCGTCGCCGCCCGCGTCAACGGCGAGCTGCGCGACCTGGCCGGCGTGCTGAGCGACGGCGACGTCGTGGAGCCCGTGGAGGTCGGCTCGCCGGACGGCCGGGCCATCATGCGGCACTCGGCCGCGCACGTGATGGCGCAGGCCGTCCAGGAGCTGTTCCCCGAGGCCAGGCTGGGCATCGGGCCGCCGGTCGAGAACGGCTTCTACTACGACTTCGACGTCGCCGAGCCGTTCACCCCCGACGACCTCAAGCGCATCGAGAAGCGGATGCGCGAGATCGTCAAGCAGGGGCAGCGGTTCTCCCGGCGCCCCGTCTCCGACGAGGAGGCGCGCGCGGAGCTGGCCGCCGAGCCCTACAAGCTGGAGCTGATCGGCCTGAAGGGCGCGGGCCCGGTGCGGGACGCGGCCGACGGCGCCGACGTCGAGGTCGGCGGCGGCGAGCTGACCATCTACGACAACCTCGACGCCAAGTCCGGCGACCTGCGCTGGAAGGACCTGTGCCGCGGGCCGCACCTGCCCACCACCCGCGTCATCCCGGCGTTCAAGCTGATGCGGACCGGCGGCGCCTACTGGCGCGGCAGCGAGAAGAACCCGCAGCTCCAGCGCATCTACGGCACCGCGTGGGAGTCCCGCGAGAAGCAGGACGAGTACCTCAGGATGCTGGAGGAGGCCGAGAAGCGCGACCACCGCAGGCTCGGCGCCGAGCTCGACCTGTTCTCCTTCCCGCCCGAGATCGGCAGCGGCCTGCCCGTCTTCCACCCCAGGGGCGGCGTCGTCCGCCGCGTCATGGAGGACTACTCGCGCCGGCGGCACGAGGCGGCGGGTTACGAGTTCGTCAACACCCCGCACATCACCAAGGGCGACCTGTTCGAGGTGTCCGGCCACCTCGGCTGGTACAAGGACGACATCTTCCCGCCCATGGAGGTGGACGGCGGCGACTACTACCTCAAGCCGATGAACTGCCCGATGCACAACCTGGTCTTCCGGGCGCGCGGGCGGTCCTACCGGGAGCTGCCGCTGCGGCTGTTCGAGTTCGGGTCGGTGTACCGGTTCGAGAAGTCGGGCGTCGTGCACGGCCTCACCCGCGTCCGGGGCATGACCCAGGACGACGCGCACATCTACTGCACCAAGGAGCAGATGGGCGGCGAGCTGAAAGACCTGCTCACCTTCGTGCTGGACCTGCTGCGCGACTACGGCCTGAGCGAGTTCTACCTGGAGCTGTCCACCCGCGACGACTCGCCGAAGTTCATCGGCGAGGACGCCGACTGGGAGGAGGCGACCGAGGCGCTGCGGCTGGCCGCCGAGGAGTCCGGGCTCGACCTCGTCGCCGACCCCGGCGGCGCCGCGTTCTACGGCCCGAAGATCTCCGTGCAGGCCAAGGACGCGATCGGCCGGACCTGGCAGCTGTCCACCATCCAGGTCGACTTCAACCAGCCCAAGCGGTTCGGCCTGGAGTACCAGGCGGCCGACGGCACCCGGCGGCAGCCCGTCATGATCCACCGGGCGCTGTTCGGGTCGATCGAGCGGTTCTTCGGCGTGCTGCTGGAGCACTACGCGGGCGCGATGCCGCCGTGGCTGTCGCCCGTGCAGGCCGTCGGCATCCCGATCGGCGACGCCCACGTCCCGCACCTGGAGCGGGTCGCCGAGCGGCTGCGCGAGCGCGGGATCCGCGTCGAGGTGGACGCCTCGTCCGACCGGATGCAGAAGAAGATCCGCAACGCGCAGAAGCAGAAGGTCCCCTACATGCTGCTCGCGGGCGACGACGACGTCGCCAAGGACGCGGTGTCGTTCCGCTACCGCGACGGCGAGCAGCGCAACGCCGTCCCGATCGACGAGGCCGTCGAGGAGATCGTCAAGGCCGTTGAGGCCCGCGTGCAGATCTGACCCGTTAACCTCGACGGTCACGTGCCACGACCGGGGAGGGCGCACCGATGAAGTCCACGAGGCCGCGCCGCGGGCCGCGCGGCGCGGCGCGCGGGCCCCGGGGGCTTCGCGGGCCCCGCGGGCTCGGCGGCCTGCCCGTCCGGGTCGCCGGCTACGGGACGGCCGTGCTGCTCGTGGTGGCCGCCGTCGTGGTGCTGGTGCTGCCGCTGCTCGACGAGGATGAGGGCGGGACGAGGGCCGCCGGGGCCCAGGCCGCCCCGCCCCCCGGCCGAACCCCTTCGGCCGCGGTGCCGGAGGCGTCGCCGCCGCCGGCCGCCCCGTCCCTCCCCGGCCCCAAGGGCACGGTCGACGCGGACGGCCCGCGCCGAGGCGGCGGCGGGGGAGAGGGCGGCGGTCCTCCGATGCCGGGCGGGAACGGCTCCGGGACCTCGCTGACGTGGTGCCCGCGGGGCACGGCGTACTACCGCGCGGTCCGCGACGCCGTCGAGGTCGTGATCACGGTGTCGGCCAGCGGCGCGATCCGCGCGGAGATGGCGCTGCGCGGGTACGCGCCCCGGTCGCAGCAGGCGGCCGTCCGGGGCGGCGCGCCGCACACGTTCCGCTTCACCGGCGTCCCCCCGGCGCTCGTCGAGCGGGTCAAGGTCACCACGGTCTCGGTCGGCGTGGCCATGCAGACCTGCTATGCACGCGTCGCCGCCTAGCCGCCCGGCGCGCCTAGACGGACGGCGGGTGCGGAGAGGGCGGGGCCGCCGGGGGCGCGGCCCCGGCGGGCATCCGGACGTCCTCGACCGCGACGTTGACCGCCGCGACCCGCATCCCGAGCATCAGCCCCGCGACCCGCGCCACGTTGGCCTTCACGACCCGCGCCACCTCCATGATCACGCTGCCGTAGCCGACCGCGATGCCGAGGTCGAGGGTCACCTCGTCGTCGTGCATCCGGACCCGGACGCCGCCCGCGCCGCGCCCGCCGTCCTGCCCCGGGTGCGCGACCAGCCCGGCGACGCCCCGCACCTCCAGCGCGGCCATCGCCACGAGCTTCTCGACCACCTCGTCGTCGATCGTGATGCGGCCGTCCACCGGCGCGGCGTCACCGGCGTCCGGCCGCGCGTCCGGCTGCGCGTCCGGAGCCGGGCGGGGGACCGGCGGCGCCGCGCCGGGCGCCGGGGCGCCGCCGTGCAGGGTCAGGGGGGTGTGGGCGGACGAGGGAGCGGGCATGTGCGGGATGAGCGAGGCCGGCGGCGCGGGCAGCGGGGCCCCCGGCGGCAGCGGCCCCGGCCGCCCCGGCGGGCCGGGATAGAAGGGCAGCGACCCGGCCTCGGCGCGCGGCTCCCCGCCGGTCCCGGCGCGGCCCTGGTCGGGGTCGGTCATGATCGCTCCCTGTGGTCGGCTAGGTGACCATGGTGTCGGAGCGGGCCGCCGGACGTCACGCAACGGCGGGTTCGCGGGCGCGTCACCAGCGGAGCCCCCGCGGCGGGGGAGCCCGGCTACAGGGCCCGCCGCGTCCCTCTCTATGCTGCTGGTCAGGCCGTGAACAAAAGGAGACCGCCGCCTTGAGCGCAGAGCCGGACAAGCCCGTGGACCGGACGGGACGCGACGACGCGCCCGGCGCCGGCCCCGGGACCGAACGCAGCCCCCGCATCGAGGAGGAGAGGGGCGGCGCGGGCACGCCCGACAACTTCCAGCGGCTGTGGACCCCTCACCGCATGGCCTACATCAAGGGCGAGAACAAGCCCACCGGCACCGGCGGCGACGAGGGCTGCCCGTTCTGCGAGATCCCCGCGATGACCGACGAGGACGGCCTCGTCGTCGCGCGCGGCGCGGCGGTGTACGCGGTGCTGAACCTCTACCCCTACAACTCCGGGCACCTCATGGTCGTCCCGTACCGGCACGTCGCCGACTACGGCGACCTCGACGAGCCGGAGTACCGCGAGCTGGCCGTCTTCACCCAGCGCGCGCTCGCGGCGCTGCGCAAGGCGAGCGGCGCGCAGGGGTTCAACGTCGGCATGAACCTCGGCCTGGTCGCGGGCGCGGGCATCGCGGCGCACCTGCACCAGCACGTCGTGCCCCGCTGGGGCGGCGACACCAACTTCATGCCCGTCGTCGGGCACACCAAGGTGCTCCCGCAGCTGCTGCGCGACACCCGGCAGATGCTCGCCGACGCGTGGCCGCGCCCGTGAGGGGCGCGGCGGCGGCCGGAGGCTCCGTGCGATCGGGAGGTGCGATGAGGGAGCGGCCCGTCCTCGTGTACGACGGCGACTGCGGGTTCTGCACGTCCTCGGTGCGGTTCCTGGAGCGGCGCGTGCCCGTCGACGCGACCGTCGTGGCGTTCCAGTTCGCCGACCTGGACGCGCTCGGCACCACGGCGGAGCGGGCCGAGCACGAGGTCCTGTGGATCGACCGGGCCGGGCGGGTCAGCGGCGGCGCGGAGGCCATCGGACGGCTGCTGACCGCCGCGGGCGGCCCCTGGCGCGCGCTCGGCGTCCTCATGCGGGTCCCGCCGGTGAGCTGGGCGGCGCACGTCGTCTACCGGCTGGTGGCGAACAACCGGCAGCGGATGCCGGGCGGCACCGCCGCGTGCGCGCTGCCCGCCGCGCGGCGGCCCGGGGCCTCCGGCTGACCGGGCCCGGACGTCCGGCCGATCAGGTCCGCGCCGGCTCCGCCGCCGCGCCCGCGGGCGTGGCGGCGCCGCGCAGCCGCTCGGGCAGCAGGCCGGTGAGCCGCTCCAGCGGCAGGAACGCCGCCAGCCAGATCGCGTGCGGCAGGAAGTGGATCGTCATCAGCGCGTAGGTGACGGCGTGGAAGCCCGCGAAGAACAGCACCAGCAGGTAGAGCGGCCGCCCGCGCAGGAACAGCAGCAGCGGCGAGGTCGCCTCCGCCGTGAACATGAACCACTGGCTGATCTTCAGCAGCAGCGGGTAGTCGATGAGGCTCCGCCCGAACGGCGTCCCGCGCCTGCTCAGCGCCCACTGCACGGTGGCGCCGTTCGGCCAGTCGGGGAACCCGCCGATGCGGACCTTGGCCCAGGCCGACAGGAAGTAGGCCGCGACCACCGAGACCTGGACGCACCGGATCGACCAGGCGGAGGACTCGCAGCGGCGCCGGTCGCCGATCCCGGCCCGCCCGACGCCCGGCAGCACGAACAGCGCGATGACCAGCGCCAGGTGGTCGTGGTCGACCTTGCCGTAGGACATGCTGATCGTGACCCACCACAGGTAGCCGCAGGCCGCGACGTACCCGGTGAGCCGGGGCAGGACGCGCCCGGTCGCGGCGGCCAGCCCGGCGGCGATCGTCACCACCAGCAGCGCGGTCATGGCGCCCGGCGTGGGCGCGGGCAGGTGCAGCCAGCGGGCCAGCCGCACCGGCTGGTACAGGTCGGCGGGCAGCCGCGCGTGCGCCATCGAGCTGCTGGTCAGCAGCAGCATGTCGAACGGCAGGAACCCGTACCCGAGGATCCGCAGCCAGGCGATCCTGGCGCGCGGCACGGGCCCGAACCACCAGCGGTCCCAGGGGCCCCGGCGGGGCGCCGCGTCCTGCTGCGCCGGGGCGGGCGTCTCCGGCGCGGCGGCGGCCGTCACCGCACCCCCCAGACGACGGCGTTCGCCCTGGTCGTCGACACGACCTTCCCGTGTTTCAACGTCTGGACCTGTTTCACGATGTAGATCCTGGTGAGCCGGGGCTCCTTCGGGTGCAGCCGGTGCTGCCCCTCCGCGATGCCCTGGAGCAGGGACGGGTCGCGCCCGAGCCGGGTCATCTGCCCCTCGATCTCGGCGCGCTTCATGCCCGACCCGACCGCGTCCATGGACAGCTTCACGTGCGCGCCCGTCGCGGTGTCGGCCTCCAGCCAGTGGGAGACGATCTCGCCGCCGTCGTTCTTGACCGAGAACGCGAACTGCGTCATGGGCCCGAACGGGAAGTCGTCGTCGGCGCCGTAGGCGCTGGTGTAGAACAGCGCGGCGATGCCGGCCGCCGCGACGGCGGACCGCCAGAACCTGGCGCGCGCGCCGAGGCGGAGGGCCGGGATGTGCATCGTCCTACCCTAGGGCCGCCCGGACCGCCCGGGGACGGACACCGGCTCGCCCGTGCCGCGCCCGCCCGGCGCGCCGGTGCGGCCCGTGCCGCCCTTGTTCGAAGGGGCGGCGTTCCGCCGCAGCTCGGAGACCGTGACGAACTCGAAGCCCTTGGCGCGCAGGCCCCGGATCATGGCGGGAAGCTGCCGCACGGCGGTCTCGCGGCTGCGGGCGCCGACGTCGTGGGCGAGCAGGATGGTGCCGGGACGGGTGTTGTCGACGACGGCCCGCACCAGTTCGGCCGGCTCGTCGCCGAACCGGCGGTCCTGCACCAGCAGCGACCACAGCGCGATGTCGTAGCCGTGCTGGGCGGCCACGTGCAGGGTCGTCCCGCCGAGCCGTCCCCAGGGCGGCCGCAGCAGCGTCGGGGCCCGGCCGGTGACCTCCGTGATCGCCTCGTGGGTGCGGTGGATGGAGCGGTAGGCGCGGGCGTGGCTCATCTTCGACAGGTCGTCGTGGTTCCAGGTGTGGTTGCCCACCTCGTGGCGGCCGAGCCGCCCCCTGACCAGCCCGGCGTTGCGGACGAGCCGGCTGCCGACGACGAAGAACGTGGCGGTGACCCGCTCGGCGTCCAGGATGTCGAGGGTCTGCGGCGTCCAGTGGTTCATCGGGCCGTCGTCGAAGGTGAGCGCGGCCAGGCGGCGCGTGGTGTCGACGGCCCACACGACGTCGACCTGGCGGCCCTCGGGCCGCCAGGAGTCCACCGACGACGCCGACAGCGGCGCCGCGTCGCGCTTCCACTCCTGCTCGGCGGCGACGCCCGCGCCGCCCACCAGCAGCCCCCCGGCGGCCAGCCCGAGCCCCTTGAGCACCCGGCGCCGCCCCGGCCGCCGTTCCATCCCCGTAGCGTCCATAGCATGATCCACTGTTCCACGCCGGAAGATCGAGTTGATCGACCGGGCGGCTGAACCGCTCGTCACCCTGTGGGATGAGAAGGGGGTGGCGCGAGGATGAACTCCAGGGTGAGATCCCCAGGTGGGGGCGGCCCGGCCGGCCCGGGGCGCCCCCAGCCCTTCGCGGGCGGGGCTCAGCCGTCCCGGGAGCCCGCGGCCACCTTCTCGGCGAGGTGCGAGGGGAGCGGTTCGTAGCGCAGGAAGCCGCGGTTGAAGGTGCCCGTGCCCTGGGACATGGACCGCAGGTCGATCGCGTAGCGGATGATCTCCAGCTGGGGGACCTCCGCTTTGATCATCGTGCGGCCGCCCGGGACGGCCTCGGAGCCGAGGACCCGGCCGCGCCGGGAGGTGAGGTCGGACATGACCGCGCCGACGTACTCGTCGGCGATCAGCACGGCGACCTCGTCCACCGGCTCCAGCAGCAGGATCGGCACCGCGCCCGCCGCGTCCTTCAGGGCGAGCGCCCCGGCGGCCTGGAAGGCCATGTCGGAGGAGTCGACCGAGTGGGCCTTGCCGTCGTGCAGGGTGACCTTGATGTCCACGAGCGGGTAGCCCGCCGACACGCCGCGTCCCATCTGCTGCCGGACGCCCTTCTCCACCGATGGGATGAACTGCCGGGGCACCACCCCTCCGACGATCTTGTCGACGAACTCGAAGCCCCCGCCGGACGGCAGCGGCTCCACGTCGATGTGGCAGATGCCGTACTGGCCGTGCCCGCCGCTCTGCTTGACGTGCCGGCCGAGGCCCTTGGCCGTGCCGCCGAACGTCTCGCGCAGCGGGACCCGCAGGTCGATCCGCTCCACCTCGACGCCGTAGCGGGCGCGCAGCCGGTCGATCAGCACGTCCGCGTGCGCCTCGCCCATGCACCACAGGACGAGCTGGCGGGTCTCGGGGTTGTTCTCCAGGCGCAGCGTCGGGTCCTCGGCGACGAGCCGGGCGAGGGCCTGGCTGAGCTTGTCCTCGTCCGCCTTGGAGTGGGCCCGGATCGCCACCGGCAGAAGCGGGTCGGGCATCGACCAGGGGGCCATCAGCGCCGGCGCCGAGGGGTCGGAGAGGGTGTCGCCGGTCTCGGCGCGCGCCAGCTTGGCGACCGCGCAGATGTCGCCCGCCCCGCAGGAGGAGACGGTCCGCTGGGTCTTGCCCAGCGGCGAGGTGAGGGCGCCGACGCGCTCGTCGACGTCGTGGTCCTCGTGGCCCCGGTCCGCCATGCCGTGCCCGGAGACGTGGACGACGGTGTCGGGGCGCAGCGTCCCGGAGAACACGCGGACGAGCGAGATCCGGCCGACGTAGGGGTCGGAGGTGGTCTTGACGACCTCGGCGACCAGGGGCCCGTCGGGGTCGCAGCCGAGCTCCCTGGGCGGCCCGCCCTTCACCGGCGTCACGGGCGGGATGCCGTGCTCCAGCGGGGACGGGAACGCCTGCGCCATCAGCTCCAGCACCTCCCGCATCCCGATCACCGGGCCGGGGTGGTCGCCGTGCGGCACCGACGTGGCGAGGACGGGGTAGAAGCTGCCCCGCGCGACCGCGGTCTCCAGGTCCTCGATGAGGGCCTTGACGTCGATCTCCTCACCGGACAGGTACCGGTCCATGAGGGTCTCGTCCTCGCTCTCCTGGATGATCCCCTCGATCAGCGACGCGCGCTGCTCGGCGATCTGGTCCAGGTAGCGGGGGTCGGGGTCGCACTCGACGCGCTCGCCGGTGGAGTAGTCCAGGCAGCGGCGCGTCAGCAGCCCGACCAGGCCGCTCAGCCCCTGCTCGCCCGCCGCCGGGAAGTACAGCGGCAGCACGCCCTCACCGAAGGCGTCCTGGCAGTTGAGCACGACGTCGTCGAAGTCGCCGCGCTGCTGGTCGATCTTGGTGATGACGACCGCGCGCGGCATCTGGACGGCCGCGCACTCCTCCCACAGCATCCGGGTCAGCCCGTCGACGCCGTCCACCGCCGAGATCACGAACAGCGCCGCGTCGGCGGCGCGCAGCCCGGCCCGCAGGTCGCCGGTGAAGTCGGCGTACCCGGGGGTGTCGATCAGGTTGACCTTGATGTCGCCGTACTGGAGGGGGGCGAGCGCGAGGTTGACCGAGCGCTGCTGGCGCACCTCGACCTCGTCGAAGTCGCTGACGGTGGTGCCGTCCTCGACCCTCCCCGCGCGCTGGACCGTCCCCGTCGCGGCCAGCAGCGCCTCCACCAGCGTGGTCTTGCCCGCCCCCGAATGGCCGACCAGCGCGACGTTGCGCACCCTGTCGCACCCGCCGGCCTCCGGTGCCCTGCCGGGGGCTCCCGGGTGGCCTCCCTTGTCCGCCATGACTACCTCCTCGGACGGGCCTCGCCGCGGAGGCCCGCGTGCGGCTGGGGCCACGGCCCGGCGGGCCCGGCCCTGACGTCCGAGTGCGGCGTCCGACCTCGTCCAACGTGCGTGACCGACGTCACACCCGTGCCAACACCTTTTCCCGTGACGGCCAGGATCACAAGGGGTGAACGCCAAACATCCGTCATCTCTCCTCCGGCCTTCCCTCCGGTGCGCGGCGCGCCCGGCGAACCCCCTGCTCCGGCCGGTCCGACCCTCGGGGGCCGGCTCGCGCACTACGATTGGGCGCGCCGCGCGGCCCGCGGCGCCCTCGGGTGCCCCCTGCCGCCCCTCGGCCCCGCAATCACGAGAACGGACGGCGATGCTCAACAGAATCAGGCCCGCGCTGGGGCGTGTGCTGACCCCGATCGGCGGGGCGGTCGCGCGGACCGGGGTCTCGCCCAACGCCATCACCGTCATCGGGACGGTCGGCGTCGCCGCGGGCGCGCTCGTGCTGTTCCCGCGCGGGGAGTTCTTCTGGGGCACGATGGTCATCACCGCGTTCGTGCTGTTCGACATGCTGGACGGCGCCGTCGCCCGGGTCACCGGCAAGATCTCCAAGTTCGGCGCGTTCCTGGACTCCACGATGGACCGGGTCGCCGACGCCGCGATCTTCTCCGGCCTGATGATCGGCCTGTACCGGGACGACCGGGAGATGCTCGCCGGCGTCGCCCTGTACTGCCTGGTGTCCGGCGTCGTGGTGTCCTATGCCAAGGCCCGCGCCGAGGGGCTCGGGTACACCTGCAACGTGGGCATCGCGGAACGCGCGGAACGGCTGATCGTCGCGCTGGTGGCCGCCGGGTTCGACGGCCTCGGCGTCCCCTACATCCTGGCCCTGGCCCTGTGGGTGCTCGCCGCGCTCAGCACGGTCACGGTCGGCCAGCGGTTCGCGACCGTCTACGCGCAGGCCAAGGCCGACCCCGCGCCGAGGCCCGCGCCGGGCCGCCCCGCCGAACCCGCCGAACCCGCCGAACCCGCCGAACCCGCCAGACCCAAAGCGGAGCGCAGGCCGTGACCCGGCCGCGCGGCGCCGCCCCGGCCTCGGTCCGCGACGAGGTCATGGACGCCGCGTACGCGCTCGGCTGGACGGTCGTCCGCAAGATGCCCGAGCGCGCCGCGCGGCTGGCCTTCGCCGCGCTGGCCGACCGCACCTGGCACGGCCACGGGTCCGGGGTGCGCCAGCTCGAACGCAACCTGTGCCGCGTCCTCGGCAAGGACGCCGTGGACGACGAGGTCCGCGTCCTCAGCAAGAAGGTGCTGCGCTCCTACTTCCGCTACTGGCTGGAGGTGTTCCGGCTCCCCGAGTACGACCGGGAGCGGATCCTCGGCGGCATGCGCGTCACCGGCGAGAAGAAGATCTTCAGCAACCTCGACGCGGGACGCGGCGTCGTGCTGGCGCTGCCGCACATGGGCAACTACGAGCACGCCGGGGCCTGGCTCGTCCACAGCGGCTACCCGTTCACCACCGTCGCCGAGCGGTTGAGGCCGGAGTCGCTCTACGACCGTTTCGTCGAGTTCCGCGAGGGCCTCGGCATGGAGGTGCTGGCCCACAAGGGCGCCTCGGCGTTCGGGCGGATGGCGCGGCGGCTGCGCGCCGGGCGCCCGGTGTGCCTGGTCGTCGACCGCGACCTCACCGCCACCGGCGTGGACGTCGAGTTCTTCGGCGCCACCGCCCGGATGCCCGCCGTGGCCGCCGCGCTGGCCCTCCAGACGGGCGCCGCGCTGATCCCCGTGACACTCTGGTACGAGGGGGAGTACTGGGGGGCGCGGGTCCACGAGGAGATCCCCGTCCCCGGGCAGGGCTCCCGGCAGGAGAAGATCCAGGCCATGACGCAGGAGATGGCGCGCGTCTTCCAGGAGGGCATCGCCGCCCACCCGGAGGACTGGCACATGCTCCAGAAGGTCTGGGTCGAGGACCTCGCGGAGGCACCCCGGTGAGGGTCGGCCTCGTCTGCCCGTACACCTGGAACGTCCCGGGCGGCGTCCAGCGGCACATCGCCGACCTCGCCGAGACGCTGATCGGCCTCGGCCACCGCGTGTCGGTGATCGCGCCCGCCGACGAGGACGCCGAGCCGCCGCCCTACGTGGTCTCGGCCGGGCGCGCCGTCCCCGTCCCCTACAACGGCTCGGTGGCCCGGCTGGCGTTCGGGTTCCTGTCGGCGGCGCGGGTCCGGCGCTGGATCAACGAGGGGCGCTTCGACGTGCTGCACGTCCACGAGCCCGCCGCGCCCTCGCTCGGGCTGCTGGCCTGCTGGGCCGCCGACGGGCCGATCGTCGGCACCTTCCACGCCTCCTACGAGAAGTCCCGCGTGGTGTCGGTCACCGCCCCGATCCTGCAGAGCGCCCTGGAGAAGATCACCGGGCGGATCGCGGTGTCGGAGGCCGCCCGCACCACGCTCGTCGAGCACCTCGGCGGCGACGCCGTGCTGATCCCCAACGGCGTCGCGACCGAGCGGTTCGCGATGGGCGAGCCGCTGCCCGGCTGGCCCGGGCGCGGCGGCGGCCCGCGCGCCGGCGGCTCCGGCGGCGAGGGGGAGGGCGGCGCCCTCGGCTTCCTCGGCCGCATGGACGAGCCGCGCAAGGGCCTCCAGGTCCTGCTGCGCGCCTTCGAGGTGCTCGGCCGCCGCCGCCCGGGGCTGCGGCTGCTGCTCGCCGGCCCCGGCGACGCCGACGACGTCGTGGCCCGGGTCTCGCCCGAGCTGCGCGACCGCGTCGTCGTGCTCGGCATGGTCAGCGAGGAGGACAAGATCCGCGCCTACCACTCGGTGGACGTGTTCGTCGCGCCCAACACCGGCGGCGAGAGCTTCGGGATCGTGCTCGCCGAGGCGATGGCGGCGGGCGCGCCGATCGTGGCCAGCGACATCGAGGCGTTCGACCGGGTGCTGCTCGGCGGCCGGGCGGGCGTGCTGTTCCCGGTCGGCGACCACGAGGCCCTGGCCGCCGCCGCCGACGACCTCCTCGCCGACGCCGCGCGGCGCAAGCAGCTCTCGGCCGAGGCGCGGGCGGCCGTCCGCGCCTACGACTGGTCGTCGGTGGCGCGGGACGTGGTGCGCGTGTACGAGACGGTGTCCCTCGACAGCGCGGGCGTCGTCGAGTCCGGCGTCGGCGCCTAGGGGACCCCATGTCCTACGACTGGATCATCGACGTCCTGTTCTGGATCGCGGTCGTCTTCCTCGCCGCCGGTTACGTCTCGTGGCGCGCCACCCGCCTGGACCGGCTGCACGTCCGCGTCGAGACCGCCCGCGCCGCGCTGGACGCCGCGCTGGTCCGGCGGGCCGCCGCCGCGCTGGAGCTGGCCGCCTCCCGGCTGCTGGACCCGGCGACCAGCCTCGTCCTCGCCACCGCCGCGCACGAGGCCCGCACCGCCGACGCCGACAACCGGGAGTTCGCCGAGAGCGACCTGTCCCGCGCGCTGCGCGCGGTCGTCGACCAGCCCGAGTTCGCCAGCACGCTCGCCGAGCGGGCGGACGGCGAGGGGAAGGCCGTCCTGGAGGAGCTGTCCTCGGCCGCCGCGAAGGTCGCCTACGCCCGCCGGTTCTACAACGACGCCGTCTCCCAGGCCCGCATCGCCCGCCGCAAGCTGCTCGTCCGGGTGCTGCCGCTGCACGGGCGCGCGCCGCTGCCCGGCTTCTTCGAGATCGACGACGACCCCCCGGGCATCTGAGCGGGCACCCTTCCGACTCCCCTTCCGGGGGCCGCGCATCCCCGGGGTTCGCATACGGGGGTTCCCATCTGGGTGGGTTCGCTACCCTCGGGCAGATCGCTCAAGGGAGGGTCATATCGTGCGATACGCGTGGGAAACACCCCGTCGCGGCCGGTTCGTCACGCACGGGCGGACGGCCGCGGCGCTCGCGGCGCTCGCGCTGCTCGGCGCCGCGGGGGCCGCGTGCTCGGACGGCTCGGACGGCGGGACCGCGAGTCCCCCCGGCGCGCCGGGCCCCTCCGGATCCGGCACGCCCGAGCCGACGACGCACCCCTTCACCGGCGGCGCGACGGGCCGGCGCAACCCCGTCCTCGCCGTCAAGATCGAGAACACCCGGCCCGCGCTGCCGCAGGCGGGGGTCTCCTCCGCCGACATCGTCTACGTCGAGCAGGTCGAGGGCGGCGAGACCCGGCTGATGGCGGTCTACTCCTCCCGGCTGCCGGGCCGCGTTGGACCGGTCCGCAGCGCCCGCATCTCCGACCTGCACATCCTCCCGCAGTTCGGCCGCCCCGCGTTCGCCTTCAGCGGCGTCCAGAGCAAGATGAAGCCCTACATCCGCCAGGCGCCGGTCTACGACATCTCCCAGGACAACGCGGGGTCCGCCTACTTCCGCGCCGGGCCCAAGCCCATCCCGTACAACCTCTACGCCGACCCGAGGAACCTGCTGAAGCAGGCGCCGAAGGCCGAGCCGCCCCGCGACATCGGGTTCCGCTTCGGCCCGGCGCCCGAGGGCGGCAGGCCCACCGCGTCCTTCACCGCCCGGTGGCCCGCGACGACGATGGGCTTCACCTGGTCGGCCCGGCAGAAGCGCTGGCTGGCGTCCTGGGGCGGGCGGCCCGACCTCGCCGCCGAGGGCGGGCGGCTCGGCGGCCGGACGATCGTCGTCCAGTACGCCCAGACGACCAGGTCCCGGTTCCACGACTTCCTGGGCAGCTACACGCCGCTGATCCGCACCACCGGCTCGGGACGCGCGCTCGTCCTGCGCGACGGGAAGTCCTACCAGGCCCGGTGGACCCGGCCCAGCGAGGACAAGGGCACCGCCTACACCACCCCCGACGGCAGGCCGATGACCTTCGCGCCGGGCCAGGTCTGGGTCGTTCTGCTCAACGACGGCAAGCCTCGCATTCCGTGACGAACCCTTACGGACCAGTGAGTCGGGGGCGTTCTGCGGTCACTTCGTAAGCCAAAAAGTCGCGGTTCTGACACTCTGCCCGGTCGAGATGTCCCGCTAGCAGGCAATATCATGGAAGTGACCTGTCGTCCGCGAGGTGAGGAATGCCCGTGTCCACTTCCAGTCCCGCCCCCGAGAACACCGCGCCCGAGACGGGGACCGCCCGCGTCAAGCGCGGCATGGCGGAGATGCTCAAGGGCGGCGTGATCATGGACGTCGTCACGCCCGACCAGGCGAAGATCGCCGAGGACGCGGGCGCGGTGGCCGTCATGGCCCTGGAGCGGGTTCCCGCCGACATCCGCGCCGAGGGCGGCATCTCCCGGATGAGCGACCCCGACATGATCGACGGGATCATCTCGGCGGTGTCCATCCCGGTGATGGCCAAGGCGCGCATCGGCCACTTCGTCGAGGCCCGGGTGCTCCAGGCGCTCGGCGTCGACTACGTCGACGAGTCCGAGGTGCTCACCCCGGCCGACTACGACAACCACATCGACAAGTGGGCCTTCACCGTCCCGTTCGTGTGCGGCGCCACCAACCTCGGCGAGGCGCTGCGCCGCATCACCGAGGGCGCGGCGATGATCCGCTCCAAGGGCGAGGCCGGCACCGGCGACGTCTCCAACGCCACCACCCACATGCGCCAGATCCGGCGGGAGATCAGCCGGCTCGGGTCGCTCGCCGACGACGAGCTGTATGTGGCCGCCAAGGAGCTGCAGGCGCCGTACGAGCTGGTGAAGGAGGTCGCGCGGGCCGGCAAGCTGCCCGTCGTGCTGTTCACCGCCGGCGGCATCGCCACCCCCGCCGACGCCGCGATGATGATGCAGCTCGGCGCCGAGGGCGTGTTCGTCGGATCGGGCATCTTCAAGTCCGGCAACCCCGCCCAGCGCGCCGAGGCCATCGTGAAGGCCACCACCTTCCACGACGACCCCGAGGTGATCGCCAAGGTCTCCCGCGGCCTCGGCGAGGCCATGGTCGGGATCAGCGCCGCCTCCCTCGGCGAGGACCAGAAGTTCGCCGGCCGCGGCTGGTGACCCCGCGCTGACCGACCCCGGCGCCCGCCGCCCGCCCGAGCCCGCCGGCACGGGCGCGGCGGCCGGGCGGCAACCGGGGGACCCCCCTCCACAACGCGCAGGTCGAGGGATTACGCTGGCCGCGCGGCCGGTGGGCAGGCGCGAGGCCTCCCGGGCGGTGCCCGGCCGCGGGAGGGACGAGCATGGCTTGGTCGGTCGCGCTGGCATGCGCGAGCGCGGGTGAACCCACCGAGGTGTTCCGGCCGGGCCTGGTGTCCGATCCGGGCGCGGCCGCGGAGATCGCGCGCGGTCTCTATCCGGCGGCCACCCTCACCGAGACCGGTGACACGGTCCTGGACTTCGCGCTCTGGCCCTACGAGGACGAGCTGTTCGTCGGCGCGTTCGAGCGGGCGCTGCTGCTGTGCGACCGGCGGCTGTTCAGCCTCGACGACGACGCCCGCCGCATCGCCGACACCGCCGCCGCCGCGCTGCCGGGCTCGCGCTGCGGCGTCCTCGTCCTGCACACCGTCATCCACGGCTGCTGGTTCCGCTGGTACGAGTCCGGCGCGCTGCTCCGCGAGGTCTTCGTGACCGCCGAGGACGGCGTCGTCGTCGACCAGGGCGACCGGCTGCCCGCCGAGCGCCCCTTTTGGAGCGCGATCGACGCGGGCGCCGCCGACGTGCCGCTGCCCTTCGACCCCGAGGAGTTCGGCCTGGCGCTCGCCGAGGCCCACATGTTCGGGCGCGGCATCGCCAGCCGGGGCCAGGACGGCTTCCTCCCGCTGGAGCTGCCGCTCCGCCGGTTCAAGCACGCCTGACCCTCGCTCCTCCGGGAAGATCCCGCACGTCCTGGAACGTTGTACGAGACGTCTGATACCGGCCAAACCCCCGCGTACCCCCGGAAGGTTCCTACGTGACTGCTGTGCCGACGATCGGTGTCCTCGCCCTGCAGGGAGACGTGCGCGAGCACGCCCGCGCGCTGGAGGCCGCCGGGGCGCGGACGCTGGACGTCCGCCGCCCTGACGAGCTGGAGCGGGTGGACGGGCTCGTCCTCCCCGGCGGGGAGTCCACCACGATGTGGCGGCTGGCCCGCTCCTTCGAGCTGCTGGAGCCGCTGCGCAAGCGCGTCGAGGGCGGGATGCCCGCCTACGGCTCCTGCGCCGGCATGATCATGCTGGCGGACCGGATCCGCGACGGCGTGGCGGACCAGGAGACCGTCGGCGGGATCGACATGACCGTGCGGCGCAACGCCTTCGGCCGCCAGGTGGACTCCTTCGAGGCCGAGGTGCCGCTCACCGGCATGGGGGACACGCCGTACCACGCCGTCTTCATCCGCGCGCCCTGGGTGGAGTCGGTCGGGGAGGCCGTCGACGTCCTCGGACGCGCCGAGGGCGGTCCGAACGCCGGTAGGATCGTCGCCGTCCGTCAGGGCCGCCTGCTGGCGACCGCCTTCCATCCGGAGCTGACGGGCGACTTCCGCGTGCACCACTACTTCGCCGATCTGGTGCGCCGGGCGACCGAGGAGGATTGACAGATGTCCGGCCATTCCAAGTGGGCGACGACCAAGCACAAGAAGGCGGCCCTCGACGCCAAGCGGGGCAAGCTCTTCGCCAAGCTGATCAAGAACATCGAGGTGGCGGCCCGCACCGGCGGCGGCGACCCCGACGCGAACCCCACCCTGTACGACGCCATCTACAAGGCGAAGAAGAACTCCGTCCCCAACGACAACATCGAGCGCGCGCGCAAGCGCGGCGCCGGTGAGGAGGCGGGCGGCGCCGACTGGCAGAACATCACCTATGAGGGCTACGCCCCCGGCGGTGTCGCCGTGCTCATCGAGTGCCTCACCGACAACCGCAACCGCGCCGCGTCCGAGGTCCGGGTGGCCCTCACCCGCAACGGCGGCTCGCTCGCCGACCCCGGCTCGGTGTCCTACATGTTCAACCGCAAGGGCGTCGTGATCGTCCCCAAGGCGGGCACCAGCGAGGACGACCTCATGATGGCCGTGCTGGACGCCGGCGCCGAGGAGGTGGCCGAACTGGACGAGGAGAACTTCGAGGTCGTCAGCGAGGCCGGCGACCTGGTCGCCGTCCGCAGCGCGCTGCAGGAGGCCGGCATCGACTACGAGTCGGCCGAGAGCAAGTTCCTGCCGAGCGTCACCGTCCCGCTCGACGAGGACAACGCCAAGAAGGTCTTCCGGCTCCTGGACGCCCTGGAGGACTCCGACGACGTCCAGGACGTCTACGCCAACTTCGACGTCTCCGACGAGATCATGGCCTCGATCGACGCCTGAGCACGGTCTCGGCGGGTTAGCCCGGCCCGGCCCGCCGCCGGTCACCGGCGGCGGGTACGGTCTGGATCATGGAGATCCGCGCCCTCGCACCCGATGAGCCCGAGGCCGCCCGCGACGTCCGGGCCCGCGCCTTCGGGCCCTACTCGGACGCGGAGTGGGAGCGGTCGCTGCGCTACAACGCCGCCACGCTCGCCGCCGGGCGGCAGTTCGCGGGCTTCGACGGCGGACGCGTCGTCGCCGCCGGACGGCTGCACGACATGACGCAGTGGTGGCACGGGCGGGCGGTGTCGCTGGCGGGCGTCGGCGGCGTCGCGGTCGCGCCCGAGGAGCGCGGCCGCGGGCTCGGCCGCGCGCTGATGGCCGACCTGCTGGAGCGCTGCGCGGCGCTCGGGCACCCGCTGTCCATGCTGTATCCGGCGACGACGCGGCTGTACCGCTCGCTCGGCTGGGAGCACGCGGGCGCCCAGCACAAGATCGACTTTTCGGCCGAGGCGCTGCGGGGGATCGCGGCCGAGCGCGTCCCGGTCCGCCGCGCCGGGCCGGAGGACGCCGCCGAGGTCGCGGCCGTCATCCGCCGCGTCCACCGGGGCGCGGGCGACTGCGGTCCGGTCGGATGGGCGGACGCGGACTGGCGCGTCCAACTCGCCGAGGAGAACGACTTCTCCTACCTGGCCGACGACGGGTTCCTCACCTACCGCTGGACGGGCGGCAAGACGGCGCTGGAGGTCGTCCGGCTCGTCGCGGCGTCGGAGCGCACCCTGCGGGCGCTGTGGGCGATCGTGGGGTCCGGGTCGTCGGTCGCGCCCACCGTCCACGCGTGCGTCGGACCCATGGACGCGGCGCTGTGGCTGCCCGCCGAGCGCGAGGTCGACCACGTCCGCCGCAACCAGTGGATGCTGCGCGTGGTCGACGCGCCCGCCGCGATCGAGGCGCGCGGCTACCCGGCCGGGGTGGGCGCCCGGGTGCCCCTGCTGGTCGACGATCCGCAGCGCCCGTCGAACTCCGGCCACTGGCTGTTCGAGGTCGCGGACGGGCGCGGCCGGCTGGAACGCTCCGCCGAACACCCGGACGCCGTCCGGCTCGGGCCGCGGGGCCTCGCCGCGCTCTACGCGGGCGTCCCGGTCGCCACCCTGCGCCGCTCCGGGCTGCTCCGGGGCGGCAACGCGAGCGCGCTCACGGCGCCCTTCGCCGCCGCCCCCTTCTCCCTGGACTACTTCTGAGGGCCTTCCGGAAGCGGATTACTTCCGCGACACGTCCGCCGCCGCTGAACGGGTGGGATGCTGGCTTGGTAGCGTGTTCGGCCGAACAGATGATCGAAGGAGTGGCCGTGCGGGTGATGGGGGTGGACCCCGGGCTCACCCGGTGCGGGGTGGGCGTCGTCGAGGGCGCCCCGGGGCGGCGGCTCCATCTGGTGCACGTGTCGGTCGTCCGCACCGATCCGGGCGAGGACCACGCCCTCCGGCTGCTCGGCATCGAGCGCGGCGTCGAGGCGCTGATGGACGAGCTGGCCCCCGAGGCCGTCGCCGTCGAGCGCGTGTTCTCCCAGCACAACGTCCGCACCGTGATGGGCACGGCCCAGGCCGCCGGGATCGCCATGCTCGCCGCCGCCCGCCGCGGGCTGCCGGTCGCGCTGCACACCCCGAGCGAGGCCAAGGCCGCCGTCACCGGCAACGGCCGCGCCGACAAGGCGCAGGTGACCCGGATGGTGACGCGCCTGCTGAACCTGGAGACGGCCCCCAGGCCCGCCGACGCCGCCGACGCGCTGGCGCTCGCCATCTGCCACGTGTGGCGCGGCGGCGCCCAGCAGCGGCTCGCGCGCGAGCAGCGGAGCCGGATCGAGGACGCGGCGCGCGCCGAACGTGAGCGGCTCGCCGCTCGGACGGCCCCGGCGGTCCGGACCGCCCCGACCAGAGGAGGAACCAGCCAGTGATCGCCTTCGTCAGCGGCCAGGTGGCCGCCGCCGGGCCCGACGGGGCGGTGATCGACGTGCGGGGCGTCGGGTACGCGGTGCAGTGCACCCCCGCCACCCTGGCCGGCCTGCGGGTCGGCGACCAGGCCCGGGTGCCCACGTCCCTGGTCGTCCGGGAGGACTCCCTCACGCTGTTCGGGTTCGCCGACGACGACGAGCGCACGGTGTTCGAGCTGCTCCAGACCGCCAGCGGGGTCGGCCCCCGGCTGGCGCTGGCGATGCTCGCCGTCCACACCCCCGACGCGCTGCGGCACGCCGTGGCCGCCGAGGACCTGGCCGCGCTCACGCGCGTCCCGGGGATCGGGAAGAAGGGGGCCCAGCGCATCGTCCTGGAACTGAAGGACCGGCTCGGCGGCCCCGTCGGGGACGGCGCGCCCGCCACCCGCGCGGCGGGCCCCGCCCAGGCGTGGCGCGCCCAGGTGCAGGCCGGGCTGATCAACCTCGGCTGGTCGGCCAAGGACGCCGACGCCGCCGTGGAGGCCGTCGCAGCCGACCTGGACGGCGGCGAGACGCCCCCGGTCGCCGCCCTGCTCAAGTCCGCGCTGCGGAAGCTCAGCGGATGAGCGAGGAGGAGCGGCTCGTCTCCGCGGACGCCGAGAACGTCGACGAGCAGGTGATCGAGGCGGCGCTGCGGCCGAAGAAGCTCGACGACTTCGTCGGGCAGGAGCGGGTCCGCGAGCAGCTCTCGCTCGTCCTGCACGGCGCCCTGCGGCGCGGCCGCACCCCCGACCACGTCCTGCTGTCGGGCGGCCCCGGCCTCGGCAAGACCACCCTCGCCATGATCATCGCCGCGGAGCTGGGGCAGCCGCTGCGGATCTCCTCCGGGCCCGCGATCGAGCGGGCGGGGGACCTCGCGGCGGTCCTGTCCACGCTCGCCGAGGGCGAGGTGCTGTTCCTGGACGAGATCCACCGGCTGGCGCGGCCCGCCGAGGAGATGCTCTACATGGCGATGGAGGACTTCCGGGTCGACGTCGTCGTCGGCAAGGGCCCGGGCGCGACCGCCATCCCGCTCGACATCGCGCCGTTCACGCTGGTGGGGGCCACGACCCGGGCCGGGATGCTGCCCGGCCCGCTGCGCGACCGGTTCGGGTTCGTCGCGCACATGGACTTCTACGGCCCCGCCGAGCTGGAGGTGATCGTCCGCAGGTCGGCCCGGCTGCTGGACGTGGAGATCACCGACGACGGCGCCGCCGAGATCGCCGGGCGGTCCCGGGGCACGCCCCGGATCGCCAACCGGCTGCTGCGCCGCGTCCGCGACTACGCCGAGGTCCGCGCCGACGGCGTGATCGACCGGGAGCTGGCCCGGGTCGCGCTGAAGCTCTACGAGGTGGACGAGCGGGGCCTCGACCGGCTCGACCGCGCCGTCCTCGGGTCGCTGCTGCGCAAGTTCGGCGGGGGGCCGGTGGGGCTGTCGACGCTCGCGGTGTCGGTGGGGGAGGAGCCCGAGACCGTCGAGGTCGTCGCCGAGCCCTTCCTCGTCCGGCAGGGGCTGCTCGCCCGCACGCCGCGCGGCCGCGTCGCCACCGGCGCCGCCTGGGCCCACCTCGGCCTCACGCCGCCGCCCGCCGCGCCGCTGACCGGCACGCTCTTCGACGTGGACGGGGACGCCGAAGGCACGGAGTAGTGATCATCGGATAACGGCTTGGGAACTTCCCGGCGTGACCGATCGTCACGTCGTTGCCGGGGTCTCGCGTACTCTCTAGACTCCGGGACTTGGTTCACCGTCCCCAGCCGACGGTTTCGCGGGAGTGACCGCTTCGGTCACAGGCTGGGCAAACCACATCGGAAGGATGCCCCAGTAATGGGCGGCAGCGACATGATTATCGCGGCGGGTTCGGGCGGCGGCGGGGGTTTCAACCTGCTGCTGCTCCTCGCCGTACCCCTGGTCTTCTACTTCTTGCTGATCCGGCCGCAGAGCCGGCGCCGCAAGGAGCAGGCGCAGATGCAGGCCCGCATGGAACCCGGCGCCACGGTGCTGACGACCAGCGGCATGCGCGCCACGGTCGTGGAGGTCGACGACGACGGTCTTCTCCTGGAGATCGCCCCCGGCGTCGAGGTCCGCTTCCTCAAGCAGGCCGTCATGCAGGTCCTCAAGAACGACGAGCCCGAGGACCTCGACGACGAGCTCGACGAGGACGACGACGACCAGGACGAGGCCGAGGACGCGGGGCGTGTCGAGCTGACCAAGTCCGGTGCGGCCGACAAGTCCGACGACACGGACGCCGCCGACGAGACCGCCTCCGCCGATGACACCGCGGACGAGGACGGCGACGACGACGACGCCAAGGGCTCGGGGCGCTCCAAGGGCGCCGAGTCCGTCGAGGTCGCCGAAGGGGCGGGGGCGACGGCCGCGGACGTCGCGGACACCGATGCCCCGGCCGCCAAGTCCGGGTCCAGGTCGAGGGTGCGCGTGAAGGCGAAGGCCGCGGAGAAGCCCACGGCCTGACGCCCCCTCCGGCACCGATACAAGACGGGAAAAACGACCAGTGGCTCCGCCTAGCAATGTTCCCAAGCCAGGGCGCACGCTCCTAGCGCTCTTCGCGATCATGGTGGTGCTGGCCTGCGTGGCCGTCCTGCAGGGGCGGACCACGCCCAAGCTGGGACTGGACCTCGCGGGCGGGACCACCGTCACCCTCACGGCCAAGACCGAGTCGGGGAAGAATCCCCCGTCCTCGCAGATGAACCAGGCCGTCAAGATCATGACGCAGCGCGTCAACGGCCTGGGCGTCTCCGACGCGGAGGTCGCCAAGCAGGGCAACAACAACATCGTCGTGAACGTGCCCGGCGAGGGCCAGGGGCGCGTCGTCTCGCTGATCGGGACGACGGCCAAGCTCCAGTTCCGGCAGGCCTTCGCGATCGCCGACGGCAAGCCGACCACCGGGGCGCCCGCCTCGCCCGCGCCCTCGGCGAGCCCGTCGGGCAAGGACGACGGCAAGAAGAAGGACGACAAGGCCAGCCCCTCGCCGTCCGCGTCGGCCTCGGCCTCGCCGTCCGGCTCGGCGTCCGCCACCCCGCGGGGGCGGGCGCTGTCGGGTGCGCTCACCGCGCCCACCCCGAATCCGTCCGGCTCGGCCACCCCGTCCGGCACTCCCTCGGGGACGCCGACGGGCGTCCCGTCGGGCATTCCGCAGCAGCCCCAGCAGCCGCAGCAGCCCCAGCAGGACTACACGGGCATCGACGACAAGAACGTCATCAAGCAGTTCGAGGCCCTCAACTGCTACACCGGCGACCGGCGGGCGCCCGGGTCCAACGACCCGAACCGCAAGTGGGTCGCCGCCTGTGACCAGAAGGAAGAGAACGGCCAGGTCACCAAGTACATCCTCGGGCCGGTGCGGGTCCTCGGCGAGAACGTCGACGGCGCCAACGCGATGCCGCCGGACTCCCAGCAGGGCCAGGCGAGCTGGTCGGTCTCGCTGAAGTTCGATGGCAAGGGCGGCCGCCAGTTCGGCCAGGTGACCACCGAGGCCTACCGCGCCTACCAGCAGAACCCCAGCTCCCCGCAGGCGCAGATCGCGATCGTCCTGGACGGCCAGGTCGTCTCGGCGCCCAGCATCAACCGGGGCGCGATCAACGGCGGCACCGCCAGCATCGACGGCCCGCCCGACAGCTTCAACCGCCAGTACGCCACCGACCTCGCCAACGTGCTCAAGTACGGCGCGCTGCCGCTGGAGTTCACGCAGAGCTCCATCGACGAGGTGTCCTCCACGCTCGGCGCCGACCAGCTGGAGGGCGGCCTGATCGCCGGCGCGATCGGCCTCGGCCTGGTGGTGCTGTACTGCATGCTCTACTACCGGGGCCTCGGCCTGGTGGCCGTGTCCAGCCTCGTGGTGGCCTCGGCGATCACCTACATCTCGGTGGTGATCCTCGGTGAGGGCATGGGCTTCCGGCTCTCGCTGCCGCACATCATCGGCCTGATCGTCTCCATCGGCATCACCGCCGACTCGTTCATCGTCTACTTCGAGCGATTGCGCGACGAACTGCGCGCCGGCCGCAAGCTGCGCTCGTCGGTGGAGAACGCGTGGAAGCGGGCCCGGCGCACCATCCTGGTCGCCGACGCCGTCACCTTCCTCGCCGCGCTGGTCCTGTACTTCCTCGCCGTCGGCGGCGTGCGGGGCTTCGCGTTCGCGATGGGTCTCACGACGCTGATCGACGTCGTCGTGGTGTTCTTCTTCACCAAGCCGATGGTGGCGCTGCTGTCGCGCACCGACTTCTTCGGCCGCGGCCATCCGCTGTCCGGGTTGGACGCCAAGCGGCTGCGCAAGTCCGCGCAGAACGCGGCGGCCACCAAGGCCGCGCGCACGACGAGCCAGGAGGTCTGAGCGAAATGGGGCTGCGTGCGGCGATCTCCCGGATCTACCGGGGCGAGATCAGCGCCGACATCGTCGGAAAGCCGAAGATCTGGTACTCGATCTCCGGGTTCCTGCTCGTGCTGTCGATCGCGGGCCTGCTCGTCCAGGGCCTCAACATCGGCGTGGAGTTCAAGGGCGGCTCGGTCTTCACCTTCAAGGCCTCCGGCCACTCGATCGAGGACGTGCGCGGCGCCGTCACCGGCGGCGGCGCCCACCAGGCGATCGTGCAGAAGGCCGGCGGCGACTGGCGGGTGACCACCGAGAGCCTGTCCTCCGCGCAGGTCACCGAGGTCAAGAAGAGCGTCACCCAGCGGCTGGACGTGCCGGAGAGCAAGGTCAGCACCCAGGTCGTCGGCGCCTCGTGGGGCGGTGAGATCCAGAAGAAGGCCTGGCAGGCGCTGGTCGTCTTCATGATCTTGATCATCGGCTACCTGTCGGTGGCGTTCGAGTGGCGGATGGCGCTGGCCGCGGTGGTCGCGCTCGTCCACGACCTGGTGATCACGGCGGGCGTCTACGCCTGGTCGGGCTTCGAGGTCACCCCCGCGACCCTGCTGGGCTTCCTGACGATCCTCGGGTACTCGCTGTACGACGCGGTGGTCGTCTTCGACATGATCAAGGAGGTCACCAAACCGCTCACGGCGGCCTCCAGGACGACCTACAGCGAGGCGGCGAACCAGGCGCTCAGCAGCACCCTCGTCCGCTCGCTGAACACCTCGCTGGTCGCGATCCTGCCGGTCGGGGCGATCCTGTTCATCGGCACCACGCTGTTCGGCGCGGGAACGCTGAAGGACCTGTCGCTCGCCCTGTTCGTCGGCATGATCATCGGTACGTACTCCTCGCTGTGCGTGGCGACGCCGCTGCTCGTCCAGCTCAAGGAGCGCGAGCCGAAGTACAAGCAGATCCGCGCCAACATCGCGCGCCGCGAGCACAGCGCGAAGCGGCAGGCCAAGGCCGCCAAGGTCACGCGGGCGACGGGGTCCTCCGACGAGGATGCCGACGACGATGACGACGACGGCGGCGCCGAGGACGTGAAGGCGAGCGTGACCGTCCGCAAGGTGGTGCAGCAGGGGCCGCGCCAGCAGCCCAAACGCGGCAGCCGCCAGCAGCGCCGAGGCAAGTAGCGAAGATCGGATAGACACCGGCGGCCGTGCCGCGCCCCTCCCGACCGGGAGGGGACGCGCGCACGGCCGTTCCTTGAGCGGTGGAGTCCATCCTCAAGGGGACCAGCGGCATCCAGCACGGCGGTACCGAGCGCAGGGAGACGAGCGTGGACCTCGACAAGCTGATCCAGGAGCGGATCCGCGACGTGGACGACTATCCGAAGCCGGGTGTGCTCTTCAAGGACATCACCCCGCTGCTGGCCGACCATGTCGCGTTCGCGGGCGTGGTCGACGCGATCGTCAACCACCACGGCCGCGGCACCATCGACAAGATCGTCGGGATCGAGGCGCGCGGCTTCATCATCGCCGCGCCCGTCGCCTACCACTTCGGCGCGGGCTTCGTTCCGGTGCGCAAAAAGGGAAAGCTGCCCTCGCGGACCCACGAGGAGACCTATGATCTCGAATACGGGACCGAGACGATCGAGATGCACGTCGACGCCTTCGGCCCCGGCGACCGGGTGCTGATCGTCGACGACGTGCTGGCCACCGGTGGGACGGCCAGGGCGGCCGTCGATCTCGTCCGCCGAGGCGGCGGGGAGGTCGCCGGGATCAGCGTCCTGATCGAGCTTTCGTTCCTCCAGGGACGCCAGAGGCTCGGGAATGTGGACGTCCATTCGCTGGTTACGGTCTAGCACCAAAAAGGGGCCGGATACACTGGCGAGATCCGGGCCGGTCGCGGCCCGCGGGACCGGTCGGCGCACCGGGCCCGCTCTGACCAGGGAGGCTGAGTGCCAGGTGAGGTGGTATCGACCGACGCGGTGACCGACGCCGCGGTGGATCTCGCGGCCGAGTCCCGCCCGGACCGGGGCGGCGCCGTGGACGAGACCGCCGAGGCGGCGGGAACGCCGCCCTCCGCCATGCCGCCGGCCAGACCGCCCGCCAGGCCATCCGCCCAGTCGCCGCCCGCCCGGTCGCCATCCGCGGGCTCCCCGCCCGCGGGGGCGTCGCCCCCGGGCCCGCCCGCCCTACCGGCCGCCGCGACATCGTCCGACCGGTCCTCCGCCGGCAGGGCGGCGTCCGACAGCACGCCGCCGCCGGGCACGGCGGCCTCCGAGAGGGCTCCCGAGAGAGCACCGTCCGACCGGCCCGCAGGGCCCGCCGCGACGCCCGGGAGCGCCGCCACCGCCGACGGCCCCGCCGGCGGGGGCCCGTCCGCCACGTCCACCACCATCCCGCCGTCCGCCGCCCGGGTGCGCCGCAGGCTCGCCAGGCTGGGCGCCCAGCGCGGTCCCACTATGAACCCGGTACTCGAACCACTCATCAAGACGGTCCGCAACACCCATCCGAAGGCGGACCTCCGGCTGATCGAGCGCGCCTACGACGTCGCCGCGCACTACCACCGGCACCAGAAGCGCAAGAGCGGCGACCCCTACATCACCCACCCGCTCGCGGTCGCGACGATCCTCGCCGAGCTCGGCATGAACACCGAGACCCTGTGCGCGGCGCTGCTGCACGACACCGTCGAGGACACCCCCTACACGCTGGAGGAGCTCGCCACCGACTTCGGCGACGAGATCGCCGCGCTGGTCGACGGCGTCACCAAGCTCGACAAGGTCAAGTACGGCGAGGCGGCGGAGGCCGAGACCGTCCGCAAGATGGTCGTGGCGATGTCGCGCGACATCCGCGTCCTGGTGATCAAGCTCGGTGACCGGCTGCACAACATGCGCACGCTGCGCTACATGCCCCGGCACAAGCAGGAGAAGAAGGCCCGCGAGACGCTGGAGGTGTTCGCGCCGCTCGCGCACCGCCTCGGCATGAACACCCTCAAGTGGGAGCTGGAGGACCTCGCGTTCGCGACGATGTACCCCAAGCGGTTCGACGAGATCGCCCGCCTGGTGTCCGAGCGCGCCCCCCGCCGCGACGTCTACCTCCAGGAAGTGATCGAGAACGTCTCGACCGACCTGCGCGAGGCGCGGATCAAGGCGACCGTCACCGGGCGCCCCAAGCACTACTACTCGATCTACCAGAAGATGATCGCGCGGGACGTCAGCTTCGACGACATCTACGACCTGGTCGGCATCCGGGTCCTGGTGGACAGCGTCCGCGACTGCTACGCCGCCCTCGGCTCGATCCACGCGCGGTGGAACCCGGTCCCCGGCCGGTTCAAGGACTACATCGCGATGCCGAAGTTCAACATGTACCAGTCGCTGCACACGACGGTCATCGGCCCCGAGGGCAAGCCCGTCGAGCTCCAGATCCGCACCTGGGGCATGCACCGCCGCGCCGAGTACGGCGTCGCCGCGCACTGGAAGTACAAGGAGGAGACGGTCGGCGGCCGCAAGGCCGGCGACATGCAGTGGCTCCGCCAGCTCCTGGACTGGCAGAAGGAGACCGCCGACCCCGCCGAGTTCCTGGAGTCGCTGCGGTTCGACCTGTCGGTGTCGGAGGTCTTCGTCTTCACCCCGAAGGGCGACGTGATCGCGCTCCCGCAGGGCGCGACCCCGGTCGACTTCGCGTACGCGATCCACACCGAGGTCGGGCACCGATGTATCGGCGCCCGCGTCAACGGCCGCCTCGTCCCCCTCGAATCGACCCTCGACAACGGCGACACCGTCGAGGTGTTCACCTCCAAGTCGCAGGACGCGGGCCCGAGCCGCGACTGGCTGGGCTTCATCAAGAGCGCCCGCGCCCGCAACAAGATCAAGCACTGGTTCTCCAAGGAGCGCCGCGACACCGCGATCGAGTCCGGCAAGGACTCCATCGCCCGCGCGATGCGCAAGCAGAACATGCCGCTCCAGCGCATGATGTCCGGTGAGGCGCTGCTCGCCCTCGCCCGCGACATGCGCTACACCGACGTCTCGTCGCTGTACGCGGCGGTCGGCGAGGGGCACGTGTCCGCGCAGACCGTCGTCCAGCGGCTCGTGGAGGCCCTCGGCGGCGTGGAGAGCGCCGAGGAGGACCTCGCCGAGATCGCCTTCCCGACGCGGCGCAAGCGGAACCGTCCCGCCGGCGACCCGGGTGTCGTCGTCGCCGACGACCCCGACGTGTGGGTGCGGCTGTCGCGCTGCTGCACGCCCGTCCCCGGCGACGACATCGTCGGGTTCGTCACGCGCGGGCACGGCGTGTCGGTGCACCGCGCCGACTGCTCGAACATCGCGAGCCTGAAGTCCCAGCCCGACCGGCTGATCGACGTGAAGTGGTCCCCGGGCGAGGACTCGGTCTTCCTCGTGGCGATCCAGGTCGAGGCCCTCGACCGCCCCCGGCTGCTGTCGGACGTGACGCGCGTCCTGTCCGACCAGCACGTCAACATCCTGTCGGCGTCGGTCACCACCACCCGCGACCGGGTCGCGGTGTCGCGCTTCACCTTCGAGATGGGCGATCCGAAGCACCTCGGCCATGTCCTGAAGGCCGTCCGGTCGATAGACGGCGTCTACGACGTCTACCGGGTGACCAGCGGCGCCACCCGGTAACACCGGCGGCGGGCCCCGGGGCGGATCCGGGGCGGGTCCTCCAGGGCGACCGCGCTGAGCGGTCGCCCTGAACCGTCCCTAGCCCTCGGCCTGGGCCTCGTCCTCGTCGGGGACCACGTCCACGCCCGCCTCCTCGCGCTGCCGCGCGGTGATCGTGGTGGGCGCGTCGGTCAGCGGGTCGGTGCCGGACGCCGCCTTGGGGAAGGCGATCACGTCGCGGATCGTGTCCTGGCGGGAGAGGAGCATGACGGTCCGGTCCCAGCCGAAGGCGATGCCGCCGTGCGGCGGCGGGCCGAACTTGAACGCCTCCAGCAGGTGCCCGAACTGCGACTCGGCCTCCTGCTTGGACAGCCCGAGCACGTCGAACACCTGCTGCTGCGTCTCGGCGCGGTGGATACGCAGCGACCCGCCGCCGATCTCCGTGCCGTTCAGGACGAGGTCGTAGGCGTCGGCGAGCGCGGTGCCCGGGTCGTCCGCGAAGGAGTCGGCGAACTCCGGCTTGGGCGCGGTGAAGGGGTGGTGGACCGACGTCCAGCCGATCTGCTCGCCCTTCTCGTCCTCGACGGGCTCGAAGATCGGCGCGTCCACGACCCAGACGAACTCCCAGGCCGACTGGTCGATCAGGTTCCCGCGCCGGCCGATCTCCAGGCGGGCCGCGCCGAGCAGCTCCTGCGTGGCGTGCCGCTTGCCGGCGCCGAAGAAGATCGCGTCGCCGGCGGCCGCGCCGGTCGCGGCGGCGAGCCCTGACTTCTCGGAGTCGGAGAGGTTCTTGGCGACCGGGCCGCCGAGCGTGCCGTCCTCGCCGACGAGCACGTAGGCGAGGCCGCGGGCGCCGCGCGCCTTCGCCCAGTCCTGCCAGCCGTCCAGCTCCTTGCGGGTCTGGGACGCGCCGCCCGGCATGACCACGGCGCCGACGTAGGGCGCCTGGAACACCCGGAACGAGGTGCCGGCGAAGTACTCGGTCAGGTCGGTCAGCTCGTTGCCGAACCGCAGGTCGGGCTTGTCGGAGCCGTAGCGGGCCATGGCGTCGGCGTAGGTGATGTGGGGGATCGGGCGGGGGATCTCGTATCCCGCGACGTCCTTCCAGAGCCGGGCGACGAGGTCCTCGCCGACCCGCAGGACGTCGTCCTGCTCGGCGAAGGACATCTCGATGTCGATCTGGGTGAACTCGGGCTGCCGGTCGGCGCGGAAGTCCTCGTCGCGGTAGCAGCGCGCGATCTGGTAGTAGCGCTCCATCCCGGCGACCATGAGGAGCTGCTTGAACAGCTGCGGCGACTGCGGCAGCGCGTACCAGTGGCCCGGGCGGAGCCGGACGGGCACGAGGAAGTCGCGGGCGCCCTCGGGCGTGGACCGGGTGAGGGTGGGGGTCTCGACGTTGACGAAGCCGTGCTCGCGCATCACCTCATGGGTGATGAAGGTCGCCTCCGAGCGGATCCGCATCGTCCGTGCGACCGCGTCGCGGCGCAGGTCCAGGTAGCGGTACCGGAGCCGGATCTCCTCGTTGACGTTGACGTCGCCCTCGATCGGGAACGGCAGCGGCGCCGAGTCCGACAGGACCTCGATCTCGGTGGCGGCGACCTCGATGCCGCCGGTGGGCAGCTCCGGGTTCTCGTTGCCGGCGGGCCGCACCCGGACCTCGCCGGTGACCCGGACGCAGAACTCGGCGCGCAGGTCGTGCGCGACGCCGCTCACCACGGCCCCCGCGCCGCCCTCGGGGGCGGCCCCCGCGGCGTCCGGGCCGCCCTCCTCGCGGAACACCACCTGCGCGGTGCCGGACGCGTCGCGCAGGTCGATGAACGTGACGCCGCCGTGGTCGCGGCGGCGGCCCACCCAGCCGGCCAGCGTGACCTGCTGCCCGGCGTGCTCCTTGCGGAGCGTCCCCGCCTCGTGCGTGCGGATCATCTCGAAAGCCTTTCCTTCAACGTCGGGGTGATGTCGGCGAGGGGGACGGCGGTCTGCTCGCCCTCGGTCAGATCCTTGACCTGGGCGACGCCGTCCGAGATATCTCGCTCGCCGAGGATCACGGCGTACCGGGCGCCCGACCGGTCCGCGTCCTTCATCGCGCCCTTGAGCCGCTTGCCCCCGAACGCCATGTCGGCGGCGATGCCCGCGCCGCGCAGTTCCGCCACGAGCGCGAACATCGCGCGCTCGGCCGCGTCGCCGAGCGGCACCCCGAACACCTCGCAGCGCGGCTTGGCGGCGAACGCGGCGCCCTCGGCCTCCAGCGCGAGCACGGTCCGGTCGAGGCCGAGGCCGAACCCGATGCCGGGCAGCGGCGGGCCGCCGATGTCCTCCGACAGGCCGTCGTAGCGCCCGCCGCCGCCGATGCCCGACTGCGCGCCGAGCATCGGGTGGTCGAACTCGTAGGTGGTGCGGGTGTAGTAGTCCAGGCCGCGGACGAGGGTGGGGGTGTCCTCCCAGCCGATGCCGAGGTCGGCCAGCAGGCCGCGGACGCGGTCGTGGTGGTCCTTGCAGGCCGCGCACAGGTGGTCGGCCATCAGCGGCGCGCCCGCGAGCTGCTCGCGCACCCGGGGGCGCTTGTCGTCCAGGACGCGCAGCGGGTTGATCTCGATGCGGGCGCGGGTCGCCTCGTCCAGGTCGAGGCGGCGCAGGAAGTCCTGGAGCAGGGCCCGGTAGGCCGGGCGGCACTCCCGGCAGCCGAGCGAGTTCAGCAGCAGCCGCACCCGCGTCAGGCCGAGCGAGCGGTACCAGTTCGCGGCGATCGCGATCGTCTCGGCGTCGACCTGCGGGTCCTCGCTGCCGATCGCCTCCAGGTCGAGCTGGTAGAACTGCCGGTAGCGGCCCTGCTGCGGGCGCTCGGCGCGGAACGCGGGCCCGCTCGTCCACACCTTGACCGGCAGCGCGCCCTGCTTGTGCAGGTTGTTCTCCAGGACCGAGCGCAGCACGGTCGCGGTGAACTCCGGACGCAGCGTCAGCGACCTGCCGCCGCGGTCCTCGAAGGTGTACATCTCCTTGGACACCACGTCGGTCGACTCGCCGACGCCCCGCCGGAACAGGTTGGTGTCCTCGAAGACGGCCAGCTCCAGGTAGCCGTAGCCGGCGAGGCGGGCCTGCTCGGCGAACGCCTCCCGGATGGCGTAGAAGAGGTCCGCGCGCGGCGGGACGTATTCACTGACCCCCTTGGGGGCCTGAAAGCTCGAACTCATGATCTTCTTGGCTCAGATTCCCTTGGTGGGCGCGTTCAGCGGTGCCTCGCCCGGCGAACCCGGAGCGCCGCCCGGCGCGAGCCGCGTGAGGTAGGGGTTGGTCGCCCGCTCGCGGCCGATTGTGGTCTGCACGCCGTGGCCGGGCAGGACGGCGGTGTCGTCGGGACGCGCCAGGCACACCCGCCGCAGGCTCTCGGTCATCTCCTCGTCCGACCCGCCGGGCAGGTCGGTGCGGCCGATCGACCCGGCGAACAGCAGGTCGCCCGAGAACATCACCTCGGGGATCTCGGCGGTCGCGGGCGTCCGGAACGTCACCGAGCCCGGGGAGTGGCCGGGGGCGTGGTCGACGGTGAGGGTCAGCCCCGCCAGCTCCAGCGTCGTCCCGTCGGTGAGCTCGCGCACGTCGTCGGGCTCGCTCATCTCCAGGCCGCCGAGCAGCTGCTGGGCGGCGGCGAGGCTCAGCCCGCGGCCGGGGTCGCTGAGCAGGGCCCGGTCGTCCGGATGGATGTAGGCGGGGACGTCCCGGGCGCCGCAGACGGGGGCGACCGACATGACGTGGTCGAAATGGCCGTGCGTGATCAGCACCGCGACCGGCTTCAGCCGGTGCTCGCGGAGGATCTCCTCGATCCCGCCCCCGGCGTCCTGGCCCGGGTCGACGATGACGCATTCCTCGCCCGCGGCGGGCGCCACGACGTAGCAGTTCGCGGCGAGCGATCCAGCGGGGAACCCGGCGACGAGCACGGCCGTCCTTCCTTCGAACCATCTCGGATGGGCGTGTCCGAGGGTACCGGCGCGGCCGAGGCCACCGCGAACGAGATGCCGCGGCCGCCGTGTCGCGGAGCCTGCCGTGCGGGCTCGTGGCGGGCTCGTGGGGGGAGAGCAGGAGGGTTCCTCCATGTTCGTTCAGGGGGAGGGGCGCCCCGCGCGCGGTACCGCTACTATGCGCTGCACGTTCACCTGATCACCGTGGAGAGGCAGGCCCGTGGCGGGGAAGGATCGCAAGAAGCAGCTCGCTCGGCAGCGCTACGAGCGCCAGGAGCAGCGCCGGCAGGCCGAGGCCGCCAGGGCCCGCCGGGTCAAGATCATAGGGTCCGTCGCGGGGGTGGTCGTCCTCGCGGGCGGCGGCACCGCGACCGCCGTGGTCATGAAGGACGACGACAAGCCCAAGGCCAAGCCCGCGCCCGTGGCCTCGGGCTGCGCCTACAAGGCGGTCGACGCCGCGCAGGCCGCCGACTCCAAGAAGGTCGGCACGCCGCCCGGGAACCCCGCCTACACGGGGATGGTCCAGGCGACCGTCAAGACCGGCCAGGGCGACATCGTCATGTCGCTGGACGCGTCCAAGGCGCCCTGCACGGTGAACTCCTTCGGGTTCCTGGCGCAGAAGAACTACTTCGACAACACCCCGTGCCACCGGATCACCGGCGGGGGCTCCCTCAACGTGCTCCAGTGCGGCGACCCCAAGGGGACCGGACGCGGCGGGCCCGGCTACCAGTACGCCAACGAGAACACCACCGGCGCGAAGTACCCCAAGGGGACGCTCGCGATGGCGAACTCCGGCCCCGACACCAACGGCAGCCAGTTCTTCATGGTGTACGCCGATTCGCAGCTCCCGCCCGACTACACCGTGTTCGGGAAGATCACCAAGGGTGTCGAGGTGCTGGAGAAGGCGGCGAAGGCGGGCGTGGCGGACAACAAGCAGGAGAAGGGTCAGCCCGGCTTCGACGGCGCGCCCAAGGAGAAGGTCACGATCCAGGACGTAACGATCGTCGGGAAATAGCCGAACGGGATACTAAGGTGTGGAGGGTCCGGTGGCCGAGAGCTCGATCGGACCTGCGATTCAGGAGGCAAGGGTGTCCAGCGCTACCGATCCCTGGGGCCGGGTGGACGAGGACGGCACCGTCTACGTGAGAACGTCGGACGGTGAGCGGGTCGTGGGGTCCTGGCAGGCGGGCGCGCCGGAGGAGGCGCTCGCCTACTTCAAGCGCAAGTACGACGCGCTCGCCACCGAGATCGGGCTGCTGGAGCAGCGCGTCCGCACCACCGACCTCCAGCCCGCGCAGGCGCAGCAGAGCATCGAGCGGCTGCGCGAGGCGGTCGTCGACGCGCACGCGGTCGGCGACCTCGGCGCCCTCGCGCGCCGGCTGGACGGGCTGACCGAGCAGGTCGGGCGCCGCCGCGAGGAGGTCAAGGCCCAGCGCGAGCAGCACCGGCACGAGGCCCGCGAGGTCAAGGAGCGCATCGTCGCCGAGGCCGAGCGGATCGCCGCCGAGGAGACCCACTGGAAGAACGGCGGGGAGCGGCTGCGCAAGCTGGTCGAGGAGTGGAAGGCCGCCGACCGCATCGACCGGCCGACCGAGACCGCGCTGTGGAAGCGGCTGTCGGCCGCCCGCAACGCCTTCACCAAGCGCCGCAAGGTCTACTTCGCGACGCTGGACGACCAGCGCGAGGAGGCCCGCCGCGAGAAGGAGCGGCTGGTCGCCGAGGCCGAGGCGATGGCCGGGTCCACCGACTGGGGCGACACCGCCGCCGCCTACCGCGACCTGATGCGCCGCTGGAAGATGGCGGGCCGCGCGTCCCGCGAGGCCGAGGAGGACCTGTGGGCCCGCTTCAAGGGCGCCCAGGACACCTTCTTCCAGGCGCGCGGATCGGCGTTCGCCGAGCGGGACGCCGAGTTCCGCGGCAACGCCGAGGAGAAGGAGAAGATCCTCGCCGAGGCCGAGCGGCTGCTGCCCGTCCGGGACGTTCGTGCCGCCAGGCAGGCGCTGCGGACCGTCCAGGAGCGCTGGGAGGCCGCCGGGATGGTGCCGCGCGAGCAGCGCGACCGGCTGGAGGGGCGGCTCCGCAAGATCGAGGAGGCCGTGCGCTCCGCCGAGGAGAACGAGTGGCGGCGCACCAACCCCGAGGCCCGCGCCCGCGCCGAGGCGACCGTCAACCAGCTGCGCAGCTCCATCGAGCAGCTGGAGAAGCGCCTCGACAAGGCCCGCGGCGCGGGGCGCGACAAGGACATCAAGGACGCCGAGGAGGCGCTGTCGGCCCGCCGCGCGTGGCTGGAGGAGGCCGAGCGCACGCTCGCCGAGTTCTCCTGACCCGCGCCGTTCTCCTGACCCGCGCCGGTCACGCCCGGTAGGTCCGCGCGTCGGCGTGTCCGTCGGAGGCGCGCCCGGCGGGATGTCCGTCGGAGCCGCGGCCGTCGGCGTGTCCGTCGGAGGCGCGGCCGAGGAAGGCCAGCAGGCGTGTCTGCTCGTCCGCGCCGCGCGGGACCGGCAGCGCCGGGGCCAGGTGCCCGGCCGCCCGCAGCGGCGCCGCGATCAGGTGGGCGGTCGCGAAGGCGTGGTGGACGAGGCCCGGGTCCAGCCGGGACGGCTGGCCGGTGGCCACGGCCAGGTCCCACGCGTGCGCCAGCGGCTCCAGGACGTAGCCGCCGAGGTAGTCGCCCAGCGGCAGCTCGCCCAGCGCCCCCACCGGGACGGGGCGTCTCAGCGCCTCCGGGGTGAGGGCCGCCGCGCACTCCTCGCGCGCCGCGTCCCACGCCGCCCGCACATCGCCGGGGACGAACCGCGCCGGGTCGGCGGTGACGTCCGGGACGGGCTCGCCGCACGCCAGCGCGCGGACCAGGTGCTGGCCGCCGGTGACATGGCCCGCGACGTCCCGCGCCGTCCAGCGGGCGCAGGGTGAGGGGGCGTCCCAGCCGTCCCGGGGGACGCCGGCCACCAGGCCCTCGAACAGGTCGAGGGCCCGGTGGTAGCCGCTGAGGTTCTGAGCCATGGTCGTCAGTGACCCGCGATCGGGGGACGCTGTCAAGCGATATCACGAAGGTGGCCGGGGTCACCTCCGGACCGGTCCGCCATGGGAGCGCCCCCGCTCGGCGGCCCTCACGTGGCGCCGCCGCCGCGCTCGGCGAGCATCCGGTTCATCAGCGTGATCTCCGCGTTCTGGCCGTCCACCATCGTGCGGGCCAGCCGCCGCACGCGGTCCCGGCCGGTGCGGGCGAGGACCGCCTCCGCCATGCCGACGCCGCCGCGGTGGTGGGCGATCATCAGGCGCAGGAAGCGCAGCTCGGCGTCCCGGCCCTCGGCCTTCTCCAGCTCCGCGAGCTGCTCCCGGGACGCCATCCCCGGCATCCGCGCCGGAGCCGTCCCGCCCGGGGAGGCCGCGCCGTGGCCGGGATGGCCGGACATCCAGCGCATCGGGCCCGCCGGGTCGGTCTTGGGCGCCCCCCACTCGTCCAGCCAGGCGGTCATCATGCCGATCTGCGCCGACTGGGTGTTGATGATGTCGTAGGCCAGCAGGCGGACGGCGGGGTCGCGCGTGCGGTCCCGGACGAGGAAGGACATCCGGACCGCCTGCGCGTGGTGGGTGCTCATGTCCCGGGCGAACCCCGCCTCGGGGCCGTCCGCGCCCGGGCCGCCCGAGCGCGTCATCGCCAGCGTGGCGAGCGCGGCGGCCACGAGGAGGGCCGCGAGGACGACGGTGACCCGCCGTCCTCGCGCGGGGGCGGGCGTGCTCACGGGGCGTCCTTGGCGCCGTTGCAGGCGGCGCCGGGCTCCGGGGTCTGCGGGCCCTTCACGAACGCGCGCAGGAACGCGTCCACGCGCCCGTCGCCCGCGTCCTGGAGCTTGACCTGGCGGCCCCACGCGGTGAGCGCGAGCGGGGCGTCCAGGGACGGGTAGGGGCTCAGGAACGTGTAGTCGGTGGAGGCGACCCGGGCCTTGAGCCGGTCGAGCTGCTCGGCGGGCAGGCCGGGGCGGTAGGTGATCCACACGGCGCCGTGCTCCAGGGAGTGGACGGCGTTCTCGTTGCGCAGCGGCCGGTCGTAGACGTGCGCGTCGCAGTTCTGCCACGTGGGGTCGTGGTCGCCGCCCATCGGCGGCTCGGCGTCGTACTTGACGGCGCCGGTGGTGTGGTCGCGGCCGAGGCCGTCCTTCTGGACGAGCCCGGAGATCGACGCCGACCCCGCCGAGGCCGACCTGGTCTGCATGAACGCGTAGGTGATCGCGACGACCGCGACCAGGCCGATCACGGTGAAGAAGGCGATGCCGCCCCACGGCACCTGCCGCTGGGTCAGCACGTTCTTGTTCCTGGCGCCGGAGCCTCTCGCGCTGGTGTTCCTGGTGTTCCTGGCGTTCCTGTTGCGACTGCTCTTGGACATGGCTGTCCCCTCCGCTCTGGCTGGATGTTCGGAAACGGCGGCAGCGCCGCACCGCGGCGGGCGCGGGCGACGGGTGCCGGTGGCCTTACGGCCGGTCCGTCACAGCCGGAGCACCTGGAGAGAGGACACGGGGGAGAGCGGCGGGACGCCGCCCCGGGGCAGCGCCGGCGACCAGCCGGAGCGGGCGGGCAGGCGCAGGAGGGGGCGCCGCAGGCCCGCCGCCAGCAGGCCGAGGGCCAGGAGGGTGAACAGCACGGCCAGGCACAGGCAGACCTCGGCCGGGCCGTGCGCCGGGGGCTTCGGGACGTTCATCGCGGCGTCGGCGACGGCCCCCTGCAAGGCATGCCGGGCGGTGGCGTGCCCTGTGGTCTGCCCTGTGGTCTGCCCGGTGGCGTGCCCGGTCGGGGCGCCCACCGGGGCGGTCACCGCGTGCTCGGTGCAGGCGCGCGCGGGCGGGGCGTGGCCCAGCCCGTAGCTGAAGACGAGCCCGCCCACGACGAAGAGCGCCACGAGCAGCCCTGCCAGCCCGTGCCGCCGACGCTGGGTCGTCCCTGGCACCCTCACGCTCCTGATTCAACCCTCCGGCCGGTTCCAACGCCAAAACCCGCCCTGGGGTTCCCCGTGCCTGGGACCTCGGATGGAGCGCGGCCCCTCCTGACGTACCAGGCGAACCCTCCTGACGTATCACGCGCGGAAGCGCGGGTAGTTGGATGATGAACGGATGCGGCGATGGGCGGGCGAGGGAGCGACACTGCGCGGCGACAGGCGCGTCACGGGCCTGGCGTTCGCCGCCGTCCTGCAGTTCCTGCTGATGGCGGCGGCGCTCGGCGCCTACGCCTACGGCCGCCACCTCGCCGACGGGCGCCCCGAGCGGGCCTACGAGCACGCGCGGGCCGTCTGGGGGCTGGAGCGCTCCCTGTTCCTGCCGGACGAGTCGTCCCTGCAGAAGGGCGCGCTGCGCTGGGACGGCTGGGTCCGGGCCGCCAACGAGTACTACGTCCGCGTGCACTTCCCCGCGATCACCGCGTTCATGGTCTGGGTGTACTTCTGGCGGCGCCGCGCCTGGCCGCGGGTCCGCGCGGTGATCCTCGGGTCGGCGGCGGCGGCGCTGCTCGTCCACTTCGCCTACCCGCTGGCGCCGCCCAGGATGCTGCCCGGCCACGGGTTCGTGGACCTGATGACCGCCTACGGGCCGAGCGCCTACGCGACCGAGCCGGGGCAGGGGATCACCAACCAGTTCGCCGCGATGCCCTCGCTGCACGTCGGCTGGGCGCTGCTGATCGCCTGGGGCGTGATCCGCTACGCCCGCGGCCGGTGGCGCTGGCTGGCCGCGGCCCATCCCGTGGTCACGCTGCTGGTCGTGGTGCTCACGGCCAACCACTACTGGCTGGACGGCGTCGCCGGGTCGGCCATCGTCGTCGCCGCGCTGTGGGCCACGTCCCGGATCCCGGCGCTGGACGACCGGGACCGCGGCCGGGCCGGGGCGTCGGCGCGGCGAGATAGTGTCGGAGCGTGACCAGTAGGGCGGAATCGGGCCAACCAGAGGGCCTTTTCGACGATCCGGCCGGCGGCCCGGCGCAGTCCCCGGCACCGGAGTCCGCGGCGGCCTCCAGGAACACCGGCACCGAGGCCGGGCAGCCGCTCGCGGTGCGGATGCGCCCCCGCGGGCTGGACGAGGTCGTCGGCCAGGCGCACCTGCTCGGCCCCGGCACCCCGATCCGCCAGCTCGTCGACCGGGACGCGCCGATGTCGCTGGTCCTGTGGGGGCCGCCGGGCACCGGCAAGACCACCCTCGCCACCGTCGTGAGCCACGTCACCTCCCGCCGGTTCGTGGAGGTCTCGGCGGTCAGCGACGGCGTCAAGCGCGTCCGCGCCGAGATCGACCTGGCCCGCCGCGAGCTCGGCATGACCGGCCGCCAGACGGTGCTGTTCGTCGACGAGGTGCACCGCTTCAACAAGGCCCAGCAGGACGCGCTGCTGCCCGCCGTCGAGAACCGCTGGGTGTCCTTCATCGGCGCCACCACCGAGAACCCCTTCTTCTCGGTGATCAGCCCGCTGCTGTCGCGGTCGCTGCTGCTCACCCTCCAGCCCCTCGGCGAGGACGACCTGCGCGAGGTGATCCGCCGCGCGCTCGCCGACGAGCGCGGCCTGCGCGGCGCCGTCGGCCTCGACCCCGCCGCCGAGGACCACCTGATCAGGCTCGCGGGCGGCGACGCCCGCCGCACCCTCACCTACCTGGAGGCCGGGTCCCTCGTCGTCGAGGAGGGCGGCACCATCGACGTGGACGTGCTGGAGCGGGCCGTCGACCGCGCCGCCGTCCGCTACGACCGCGAGGGCGACCAGCACTACGACGTGATCAGCGCGTTCATCAAGAGCATCCGGGGCAGCGACGTCGACGCCGCGCTGCACTACCTCGCCCGGATGATCGAGGCCGGCGAGGACCCGAGGTTCATCGCGCGGCGGCTGGTCGTGCACGCCAGCGAGGACGTCGGCATGGCCGACCCGACCGCGCTCCAGACCGCCGTCGCGGCGGCGCAGGCCGTGGAGCTGGTGGGTCTGCCGGAGGTCCGCATCAACCTGGCCCAGGCGGTCATCCACCTGGCTCTAGCCCCCAAGTCCAACGCGGTCGTCAAGGCGGTGGACGAGGCGCTCGGCGACGTCCGCAAGGGCCTCGCCGGGGCCGTCCCCACGCACCTGCGCGAGGCGCACTACACGGGCGCGAAGCAGCTCGGGCACGGGAAGGGCTACAAGTACGCCCACGACCACCCGGGCGGCGTCGTCCGGCAGCAGTACGCGCCCGACGCCGTGGACGGCCGCGAGTACTACCGCCCGACCCGGCACGGCGCCGAGTCCCGCTTCACCGAGGTCCTCGCCCGGATCCGGTCGGTGCTGCGCGGCACCCGCGCGAACGGGACGCCCTGACGCGGCGCCGCCCGCCGGCCGGGCCGGCGCCGTCCCAGGCCGTGATCACGCCCACGCCGTGATCACGCGGTGCTCGCGCCATCGGCGGCGTTCGCCCGATAGCCTGGATCGCCCGAGCGGCCGGGGCCGGCGCCCACGGTAGGGTCTGCTGACCCGGCCCGAGCCGCACACACGTCGAACGGAAAGCCCCGATGCTCACTGGTGGACAGCTCGCAGGTCTCATCGTGGCCGTCTTCTGGGCGGTGCTCGTCACGTTCGTCGCGCTGACGCTGCTGCGGCTCGCGCGGCTGCTCGGCGAGGCCAGCGAGGTCGTACGCGAGATCGGCGACCAGGCGGGCCCGCTGATGGACGAGATGGCCCGCACGGTCGGCCGCGCCAACGAGCAGCTCGGCCGCACCGACGTGATCACCAAGCAGGTCGCCGGCGTCACCCAGAACGTCTCGGCCGTCACGACCGTCATGACCTCGGTCGTCGGCGGCCCGGTGGTGAAGGCCGCCGCGTTCTCCTACGGCGTCCGCAAGGCGCTCGGCGGCTCGGCGAAGGGCGCGGAGGAGGACGCCGCCCCGGCCCCCGCCCCGCGCAAGCGCTCCGGCAGGCGCGCGGGGAAGGGCAGGGGCCGGTCCGCCGGGTCCGGCCGGCGCGAGCTTCAGACCCGCTCCGACGGGAAGGGACGCGGATGAGAAGGCTCTTCTGGCTCTCGGTCGGGGCGGGCGCCGGCATCTACGCCACGCACCGCGTCAAGCGGCGGGTGGAGCGCATCGCGCGCACCTGGTCGCCCGAGGGTGTCGCGGCCCGCGCGGTCTCGACCGGGCAGGGCGCGGGCGAGCGGTTGAGGGATTTCGCCGCCGACGTGCGTACCGAGATGCGGGCCCGCGAGGAGGAGCTGCGCGAGGCCGTCCGCATGGACCAGGCTCCTCCCGAGCCCGACGGCTCCCGGCCCCGCCGGGTCCTGCGGGCCAGGTACACGATCATCGACGACGACAAGGATGGCCACTGATCATGGAGTCGGCAGAGGTAGCGCGCCGCTTCCTTCGGTTCTACGAGGAGCGCGGCCACACGGTGGTGCCGTCGGCCAGCCTGATCGCCGAGGACCCCACCCTGCTGCTGGTGAACGCCGGCATGGTCCCCTTCAAGCCGTACTTCCTCGGCCAGCGCACGCCGCCGTCGCAGCGGATGACCAGCGCCCAGAAGTGCGTCCGGACCCCCGACATCGAGGAGGTGGGCCGGACCACCCGGCACGCCACCTTCTTCCAGATGCTGGGCAACTTCTCCATCGGCGACTACTTCAAGGAGCAGGCGATCCCCTTCGCGTGGGACCTGCTGACCCGGCCGCGTGAAGAGGGCGGCTTCGGGTTCCCCGAGGAGAAGCTGTGGGTGACCGTCTTCACCGACGACGACGAGGCCCAGGACATCTGGCACCGCAAGGTCGGGGTGCCGCTGGAGCGCATCCAGCGGCGCGGCATGGAGGACAACTTCTGGTCGATGGGCGTCCCGGGCCCCTGCGGGCCCTGCTCGGAGATCTACTACGACCGCGGCCCCGAGTACGGGCGCGAGGGCGGCCCCGTCGCCGACGAGGACCGCTACCTTGAGGTGTGGAACCTCGTGTTCATGCAGTTCGAGCGGGGTCCCGGCGACAGCAAGACCGACTTCCCGATCCTCGGTGACCTGCCCGCCAAGAACATCGACACCGGCATGGGCCTGGAGCGCATGGCGGCGATCCTGCAGGGCGTCGACAACATCTACGAGACCGACACGCTGTGGCGCGTCCTGGACCGTGCCGCCGAGCTGACCGGCGCGAAGTACGGCCGCGACCAGCGCGCGGACGTGTCGCTGCGCGTCGTCGCCGACCACGTCCGCAGCGGGACGATGATGGTCGCCGACGGCATCCGCCCCGGCAACGAGGGCCGCGGCTACGTGCTGCGCCGCATCCTGCGCCGCTCCATCCGCAACCTGCGGCTGCTCGGCGGGCAGGACGCCGGGCTGATGCACGAGCTGACCGCCGTCGCGGTCGCCGCGATGGGCGAGCAGTACCCCGACCTCGTCCGCACCGCCCCGAACATCCACACGGTCATCGACGCCGAGGAGGACTCCTTCCTCCAGACGCTGCGCACCGGCACCGCGATCTTCGACACGGCGGTGGAGGAGACCCGGAGGTCCGGCGGCCGCGCGCTGGCGGGCGAGCAGGCGTTCAAGCTCCACGACACCTACGGCTTCCCGATCGACCTGACCCTGGAGATGGCCTCCGAGCAGGGCCTCAAGGTCGACGAGGAGGGCTTCCGCAGGCTCATGCGGGAGCAGCGGGAGCGCGCCAAGAAGGACGCCCGCGACAAGAAGACCGGCAACCTCGACGTCTCGGTCCTCGACGAGCTGCTCACCGGCGCGGGCGGGACCGTCGACTTCATCGGCTACAGCAGCCTGCTCGGCGACGCCCGCGTCGTCGGCCTGCTGGTCAACGGCGCCAACGCGGGCGCGGCGGGGGAGGGCACCGAGGTCGAGGTCGTCCTCGACCGCACCCCCTTCTACGCCGAGGGCGGCGGCCAGCTCGCCGACCAGGGGCTGATCAGGCTCGGCAACGGCGCCGTCATCGAGGTGACCGACGTGCAGGCGCCGCTCGCGGGTCTCATCGTGCACCGGGGCCGCGTGCGCAGCGGCGAGGCGCGGGCCGGCGACACCGCGCACGCCGAGGTCGACGTGGAGCGGCGGCGGGCGATCTCCCGCTCGCACACCGCGACCCACATGGTCCACGCCGGGTTCCGCCGCGCGCTCGGCGAGTCCGCCGCGCAGGCCGGCTCGGAGAACTCGCCCGGCCGGTTCCGGTTCGACTTCACCGCCTCCGGCGCCGTCCCGGTCAGCGTGCTGCGCGACGTCGAGGACGAGGTCAACGAGGTCCTGGTCAACGACCTGGACGTGCGGGCCTTCCACACCTCGCTGGACGAGGCGCGCGCGATGGGCGCGCTGGCGCTGTTCGGCGAGAAGTACGGCGACGACGTCCGGGTCGTGGAGGTCGGCGACTACTCCCGCGAGCTGTGCGGCGGCACCCATGTCGCCAGCTCGGGGCAGCTCGGCCTGGTCAAGGTGCTCGGCGAGTCCTCGATCGGGGCCGGGGTGCGCCGCGTCGAGGCGCTCGTCGGCATCGACGCGTTCCGCTTCCTGGCCCGCGAGAGCGTCCTGGTCGCGCAGCTCGCCGAGCAGATGAAGGCGCGCAAGGAGGAGCTCCCCGAGCGGATCTCCGGCGTCGTCTCCCGGCTCCGCGACGCCGAGAAGGAGCTGGAGCGGCTGCGCTCGCAGCAGGTCCTCGCGGTCGCCGGGTCGCTCGCCGAGGGTGCCCGCGACGTGCGCGGCACCGCGTTCGTCGGGCACCGCGCCCCGGACGGCACCGGCGCCGACGACCTGCGCAAGCTCGCCGTCGACGTCCGCGGGCGGCTGACCGGCCGGCCCGCCGTGGTCATGGTCGGCGGCGTCCCGAAGGACCGCCCGGTCGTCGTGGTCGCCGTCACCGAGGGGGCCCGCGAGCGCGGCCTGAAGGCCGGGGCGCTCGTCGGCGTGGCCGCCAGGACCCTCGGGGGCGGGGGCGGCGGGAAGGACGACCTCGCCCAGGGAGGCGGCGCGAACGCGGCCGCCCTCGGTGAGGCGCTCGCCGCCGTCGAGAACGCCGTAGGGGCCGCGTGAGGCCCGCGTTCGGGGGAACGAGCGCGTGCCCGCCCCGGCCGGGGCGGGCGGAGCGATGAGGCCGGGCGTCCGGCTCGGGGTGGACGTGGGGACCGTCCGCGTGGGCGTCGCCCGCTGCGACCCGGGCGGGATCCTCGCCTCGCCGCTGGAGACCGTGAAGAGCGGCAAGGGGGACGTGGACCGGCTCGTCCGGCTCGCCGCCGAGCACGAGGCGATCGAGGTCGTCGTCGGCCTGCCGACGTCGCTGTCGGGCCGGGAGGGCCCGGCGGCGCAGGCGGCGCGCAGGTTCGCGGCGCGGCTCGCGGGCCGCCTCCCGGACGCGGAGGTCCGCCTTTACGACGAGCGGCTCACCACGGTCACGGCCGAGGCGGGCCTGCGCGCGGGCGGCGTGCACGGTCAGGCGCGCCGCCGCGTCGTCGATCAGGCCGCGGCCGCCGTCCTGCTTCAAGCGGCTCTTGACGGGGAACGGTTGACTGGGCGCCCCCCAGGCGAGATCGTCCGGGGGAGCTCATGAACGATTTGGACCTTTTCTCCGATCCCCACGGGGACGGCCCGCAGCCGGAGCGCCAGCAGCCCGGCCGGCGGGCCCAGCGACGCGTGCGCAAGAAGCAGCGCAGGCGCAAGGGCAGCGGCCGGGCCGCCGCGCTGTTCGCGATGGCGTTCATCGTGGCCGTGTTCGGCACCGGCGGCGTCCTCGGCGCCGCCTGGCTCGACAACAAGCTCCACCCGCCGGACTACAAGGGCGCCGGGAGCGGCAAGGTCACCGTCCAGATCAAGGACGGCGACAGCGGCTCGGCGATCGGCACGACGCTCCAGGAGCACCGCGTCGTCAAGAGCGTCCGCGCGTTCGTGAAGGCCTACGGCAAGGAGACCAAGGCGTCCTCGATCCAGCCGGGCTTCTACCAGATGCGGCTGAAGATGTCCTCGTCGGCGGCGATGGCGCTGCTGCTGGACGCGAAGTCCCGCGCGGGCAACCAGGTCACGGTCCCCGAGGGCCGCCGCGCCATCGAGGTCTACCAGTTCCTGTCGAAGAAGACCGGCATCCCGGTGAAGGAGTTCCAGACGGCGGCCAAGGACGGGGCGGGCCTCGGCCTCCCCGCCTACGCCAAGGGGAACGTCGAGGGCTACCTCTACCCGGGGCGCTACGACCTCGACCCGAACGGCTCGGCGAAGCAGGCCCTCAAGCTCATGGTGGACCGCTTCCGCAAGGAGGCGGAGTCGGTCGGCCTGGAGGAGAAGGCGAAGGCGGCGGACCTGAGCCCGGGGACGGTGCTGACGCTCGCGAGCCTCGTGCAGGCCGAGGGCGGCCGACCGTCGGACTTCCCGAAGATCTCGCGGGTGATCTACAACCGGATCAAGACGGGCATGCCGCTCCAGTTCGACACCACGGTCCTGTACGCGCTCAACAAGCGCACGCTGGACGTGCGCAACCGCGACCTGCAGGTCGACTCGCCCTACAACACCTACAAGCACAAGGGGCTGCCGCCGGGGCCGATCTCCAACCCGGGGCCGGAGGCGATCGAGGCGGCGGTGACGCCGGAGAAGGGCGACTGGCTGTTCTTCGTCGCCACCGACCCGACCAGAAAGATCACCAAGTTCGCCTCGACGGAGGCGGACCGGCAGAAGCTGGAGCAGGAGTTCCGCGAGTGGCAGCGCAAGCACCCGGGCAACTGACGCGGGCGGAGCGGGAGGACGGCGCGGTCCGGCGGGCGGCGGTGCTGGGCTCGCCCGTCGCCCACTCGCTCTCGCCGGTCCTGCACCGGGCGGCGTACGCGGCGATGGGCCTGGACGCCTGGTCCTACGAGGCGGTCGAGTGCGGCGAGGACGGCCTCGCCGCACTCCTGGACGGGCTCGGACCGCAGTGGGCGGGCCTGTCGCTGACCATGCCGCTCAAACGGGTCGCGCTGGAGCTGGCGGACTCGGTGTCCGACCTCGCGGCCGGCGTCGGCGGCGCCAACACGATCGTCCTGCGGGAGGGGCGGCGGTACGCCGACAACACCGACGTCCACGGGATCACGGCGGCGCTCGCCGAGGCGGGCCTCTCGGCGCCCGGCTCCGCGCTGGTGCTCGGCGGCGGCGCGACCGCCGCCTCGGCGCTGGCGGCGCTCGCCGGACTCGGCCTGGACGAGGCGGTGCTCGCCGCCCGCACCCCCGCGCGCGCCGCCGAGGCCGCCGCCGTGGGGGAGCGGTTCGGGCTCGCGGTCCGGGTCGTCCCGCTGGACCGGCTGGCCGAGCACCTCCCGGCCGGGCTCGTGGTCTCGACCCTGCCCGGACGGGCCGCCGACGCCTACGCCGAGCCGGTCGCGGCCTCGGGCGCGGCGCTGTTCGACGTCGTCTACGCGCCGTGGCCCACCGCCCTCGCCGGTGCCGTCGCGGCGGCGGGCGGGACGGTCGCGGGCGGCTTCGGCATGCTGCTGCACCAGGCGGTCCGGCAGGTGGCGCTGATGACCGGGCGCGAGGACGTCCCGGTGGAGGCGATGCGCGCCGCCGGGGAGGCCGAACTCGCCCGCCGCGCCTGATCCCCGCGCGGGTCGCGGGTCAGGTCGGGTCGAGCGGCGGGTCGCGCGAGCCGCGCCGCCGCTTCAGCGACTCGTCCACCATCGCCAGGACGATCGGCAGGATCACGCTCAGCCAGAAGTCCCGCCAGCCCCATGCCCCGGCCGTGACGCCGAGCGCGCTGCCGAGGCAGATGAACGCCAGCAGCAGCGCCGACCAGTGCCGCCGGACGAGCGCCACCGGCTCCAGCCGCCGGTGGTGCGGCAGCAGCGCGGCGAGGGGCAGCTCGCGCGCGTGGGCGCGCTGCACGATCGTGGCGTCCGGCAGCCAGTGCAGCACGTCCGCGCGCCCCGCCAGCGGGATACGGGTGAGTGCGACCAGGCTTTCCAGCCGCCACCACAGCGTCCACAGCGAGGTGCGCCCGCCGCCGGGATGGCTGTTCCAGCGGGGGCCGGTGACCTCGCCGCGCGCGAGCGCGCGGAACACGCGGGCGACGGCGGGCCCGCGCGGGCCCCGCGGGTCGCGCAGCAGCGCGACCAGCGCGATCGGCAGGCCGTAGTGCCACAGCGCGAGCCGCCAGACGGGCCCCGGCGCGGCGCCCGGCGGGGAGACGTCGTAGGTCTCGATCCAGATGTGGTCTTCGGCGCCGTCCAGCCGCGCCGCGAGCCAGTCGTGGGCGTCCAGCAGCCGCTCGGTCGCCAGCTCCGGACGCGCCTCGGCCAGCGTCACCAGCACGAACGCCGTGTGGGTGACGGTGGGCGCGGCGGCCGGGGTCGGGCCCCAGCCGGGGCGGTGCGCGGTCCGGTCCGCGGTCAGCCACTCCACGCCCCGGTCGACCGCCGGGTCGTGCGGGTTGAGCTGGCTCAGCGCCCGCAGCGCCAGGCACGTCAGCCACACCCGCGAGGGGCAGCCGCGCAGCGAGCCCCAGCCGCCGTCGGGGTTCTGGTTGCGCAGCAGCCACTGGTAGGCCCGCCGCAGGTCGGGCGCGTCCTCGCGCAGGTCGCAGCGGGCGCGGGCGAGGAACCTGGCGATCCAGCCGGTGGCCTCCACGACGGGCATGCCGAGGCTCGTGCGGGTGGCCCAGCCCCCGTCGCGCAGCGCGTCGTCGGAGGCGGCCTGCCGCGCGGCGAGCAGCGCCAGCCCCTCGTGGAAGTACTCGAAGGGCCTTCCGGCCTCCACGAACGCCAGCAGGCCGAGGGCCGTCGCGGTCGTCCCCGGCTCGGGCCGCGTGAGCTCGTGGTACCAGCCGCCGCCCGCGCCGAGCGCGGGCGCGTAGGTGTCGCGCAGCACGTCGAGGGACTCCTCCAGCCGCGTCGCGAGGACGGCCATGTCGATGACGGCCCCGGTGACCGGGAACGGATCGTCCGGACGGGCGCCACGGGTGGCCTGCGGAAGCGGGGGTTCTGGGGGAGACTGGTGCACGGTATCGCCTTCTGTATGTTTTATGCCCGCCCGGCCAGGCTTTGTACCCCGTGGGTTCCATGTCTGTATCGGTGCCCGCACAGATCGGGTCGCCCGGCCACCGGGCACGCTGGGAAGGGCAGATCCCGTGCGGCCCCCGGCGCAGGAGGACGGTTGGCCGAGCCATCGACTTGGAGCCCGCCCGTCCGCGACTGCGTCCTGTGCCCGCCCTTGCGGTTCCGCGTCAACGCCGCGGCCGGGCTGCCCGGAGACTCCGCCGTGCTCGCCCGCGACCCCGGGTTCCTGCTCATCCCGGACGTGGCGCCCCTCGCCGCCGGCCACCTCCTCCTGGTGACCCGGCGCCACCACCAGTGCGCCGGGGCGTTCGGCGCCCCGCTGTGGGGATCGGCCCTCCACTGGCGCGACCACGTCTCCCGCCTCTACGAGGCCGCCTACGGGAGCGGCGACCTGGTGCTGTTCGAGCACGGCCCGGCGACGTCCCAGGGCGGCGGCGCGTGCGTCGACCACGCGCACTGGCACCTCCTGCCGGGGACGCCGGGCGTCCGCGCGGTGCTGGAGGAGCGCGGTCTGCCCGGCGCGCCGGCCGGGCACGCCGCCCTGCGCGCCCGCTTCCGGGCGGGCCGCTCCTACCTGCTGGTCGAGGAGGAGGGCCGCGCGACCGTCCACGCGGGGGACGGCGTGCCGAGCCAGTTCCTCCGCTGGGCCTTCACCGCCGCCACCGGCTCCGGCGGGCCCTGGCGCTGGCAGGAGACGTTCGGCCTGCCCGCCGGCAGGCGGCGCTTCCTGCGCACGGTCCGGGACGTGCGGCGGGCCGCCGCCGTCCAGGCCGCGCGGCACTGACCACCGGCGCCGGGGTCAGCGCCGCGACAGCCACCAGTACAGCTCGCTCGACGCCAGCCGGTCGCCGAAACCCGCGCGCTCCATCCCCGCCCCGTACCCGGACGGATACTCCAGCAGAAGCCGCTCCCGCTGGTAGGCCAGCACATACTCCAGCGACGTCGCCCCGAACCGCAGCAGCCACAGCGGACGGCCCGGCGCGGCCCGGTCCAGCGCGGGCAGCAGGTCCCGCATGCCGCCCGACCCGGTCGGCGGCGCGACCCCGAGCAGCCGCGCCACCGTGGGCGCCTCGGTGAACACCACGTCCGCGAGCGAGAGCGCCGGCAGCACGTCGGCCGCGGGCAGCCGCCCGTCGATGTCGTGCGGGACGAGGTCGAAGGCGACCAGCGTCCCCGCCTCCCGCGCGACGCGGGCGGCCGCGCGCAGCGCCGCCCGCGACACCGGCGACAGCAGCGCGTACCCGTCGACGAACAGCGCGTCCGCGCGGCGGATCCCGGCCGACGCGGCGCGCACCTCCGACTCGGTCAGCCGCCGGCCCGGCGCGTCCTCCGCCGCCACGAGCAGCCGCACCCCGGGGCCCTCGCCGTCCGGACGGTCCCGCACCATCACGGTCACGCCGTTCGGCGCGCCCTCCTCCACGCGCAGCCGGTCGCGGACGCCCAGCCGCCGCAGCTCCCGCCGGATCACCGGGGTGAACGCGTCGTCCCCGACCTTGCCGAGGACGCTCACCTTGCGGAAGTAGCCGACCGCGCACCGGGCCAGGTTGACGGCCGTCCCCGCGACCAGCGCCCGCGCGGGGGCGTAGGACAGCCGGTCCGCGGTCAGCTCGCCGAACCGCGCGTCCGGCAGGGACGCCCGCGCCTCGATCCGCACCTCGCCCACGACGAACAGCGAGAAGCGGCGGCGCGGCGCGCCGTCCAGGCCCGGCGACCGGGCGGGCGAGGGGTCCCGGGCGTCCATCGGCGGCTCAGCCGGACCGCGACAGGTAGGCCCGCATCACCGGGCGCAGGCTCGGGATGAGCGCGTACCCGGCGACCTCGGCCAGCGGCACCCAGGCGCACTCGGCCAGGTGGTCGCCCGGCTCCTGGTTGCCGAGGTCGGCGTCCAGCGACAGCGGGCGGCAGCGGCGGGCCGTCGCCACCACGCGGATCCGCGCGTTCCGGGCCCGCGCGCCGCGGTCGGGCATGAACCACTGCCACAGGTGGAAGGGCGGCCCCGGGTCGATCTTGAGGCCGACCTCCTCCCAGACCTCCCGGCGGACGTGGTCGTCCAGGTCGAGGTCGTCCTCCACCTCCAGCCGGCCTCCGGGCACCTCCCAGCGGCCGGGGTGGAAGGGGTCGTCCGCCGACTTGCGGACCAGCAGCAGCCTGCCGTGGGCCTCGATGAACGCCTTCTGCGCGAACTGGAGCCTGACCGGGGACCCGGCGGTGAGGGGACCGGGGGCGCCGGCCTTGACCGAGGGCATCGCGGGAAACCTCCCTGGTGCCGGCCCCACCGGGCCGTCATCCGCCCTACCGTAACAAGCCCCGCCCCCCGCGCCGAGAGCCCCGCCGGGCCAGAAGAACCTCACCCGCCCGGGCACCGCCACGAGGGAATGGTCCGCCCGCGCGGCCGGTTGTAGACGGCGGCGTACCCCGGGACCGCGACAGGCGCGGGATCCCGCGAGACGGCGGACGAGCAAGGGACGAACCGGACGAACGAGGAGCGAACCGGCGGGGCGCGCCGGGGCTTCGCAGGTGGTAGTCTTGGAGGCCGACCGGCCCTGTGCGCGCGATCGAGGCGATCAATCGTGCGGGGCGCTCAAGCGGAGGCCACCTCCCACCTGACCGGCCGTGCGGCCGGTGGGTCTCGGTCCGGCGAAACGAGCGTCGCGCGCTCGTCCCGCCGTCGTCCCCGGGCGGTTCCACCGTACGGGGAGACCGAAGGTGGCCCCGTACGTGAGTCGTGCGGGGCTTTTCGCGTGAGAGCCTCGGGGTACGACCGGTCTACGAACTTGAGAACGGCCCCAAGGAGGTCCCATCAGCGCCGAACCGCGTATCAACGACCGCATTCGCGTGCCCGAGGTCCGGCTCGTCGGCCCGAACGGCGAACAGGTGGGCATCGTGCCCATCGCCAAGGCCCTTGAACTCGCGCGCGAGTCGGATCTCGACCTCGTCGAGGTGGCGCCGACCGCGCGCCCGCCCGTCGCCAAGCTCATGGACTACGGCAAGTTCAAGTACGAGTCCGCGATGAAGGCGCGTGAAGCGCGGAAGAACCAGGCGCACACGGTCATCAAGGAGATCAAGCTCCGCCCGAAGATCGACCCGCACGACTACGAGACCAAGAAGGGTCACGTGGTGCGGTTCCTGAAGGCAGGGGACAAGGTGAAGGTCACGATCATGTTCCGTGGTCGTGAGCAGTCCCGTCCCGAGCTCGGCTACCGGCTGCTCCAGCGGCTCGCCGACGACGTCGAGGAACTCGGCTTCGTCGAGTCGCGGCCCAAGCAGGACGGCCGGAACATGATCATGGTGATCGGTCCGCACAAGAAGAAGGCGGAGGCCAAGGCCGAGCGCGCGGCGAGCCGCGAGCAGGACGCCGGCACCGCCTGACGGCCCGGCCGGGGCCCGCCCCCGCGGGGAGCTTCGGCGGAGCCGAGCACCGGGAGACCGGCGGCGACCCCGGGGATCCGGGGCGACGCGGGGCGAACCGGCCACCAGGGCCCGCCTCTCCGGGCGGGTCCGTCTCACGCCCCCGCGGTTTCGCGGGGTCGTGACGCACGTACATTGAAGCCTGACCCGGCGCGTCACACGGGGTTCCGTGCGATGCGCCGATTCAGGCGCGCCACCGTGCCGCCGCGCGGGGGCCACACAGCGAGGGAGACGACGGCGACCATGCCGAAGACCAAGACCCACAGCGGTGCCAAGAAGCGGTTCAAGCTGACCGGCTCCGGCAAGGTGATGCGCCGCCGCGCCAACAAGAACCACCTGCTTGAGCACAAGCCGACCAAGCGGACCCGCCGCCTGTCCGGCCCCGCCGTGGTGGCCCCCGCGGACGCGAAGAACATCAAGAAGCTGCTGCGCAAGTAGCACCCGACCGGCAACATCAGCGACCGGCCGAGGCCCGGATGGCCCCGGCCCCCACGAAGGAGTCCATCACGTGGCACGCGTGAAGCGGGCGGTCAACGCCGCCAAGAAGCGTCGGGTCGTCCTGGAGCGGTCGAGCGGCTACCGCGGCCAGCGGTCGCGCCTGTACCGCAAGGCCAAGGAGCAGCAGCTCCACTCCATGACCTACGCCTTCCGGGACCGCAAGGACCGCAAGGGCCAGTTCCGCCGGCTGTGGATCCAGCGGATCAACGCCGCCGCCCGCGCGAACGGCATCACCTACAACCGGTTCATCCAGGGCCTGAAGGCGGCCGAGGTCGAGGTCGACCGGCGCATGCTCGCCGAGCTGGCCGTGAACGACGCCGCCGCGTTCGCCGCCCTCGTCAAGGTCGCCAAGGACGCGCTCCCGGCCGAGGGTTCGGAGGCCGCCTGAGCCGGGCGACCGGCATCCAGGCGATCACAGTGACATGGCGGGCCGCGAGCTGACCTCCCTCCGATCACCACGGGTGAAGGCCGCTCGCCGGCTCGCCAAGCGCGCCTTCCGGCGCCGCGAGGGCCGGTTCCTCGCCGAGGGCCCGCAGGCGGTGCGGGAGGCGCTGCGGATCCCCGGCGGGCTCGCCGAGCTGTTCACCACGGCCGAGGCCGAGGCGCGCCACCCCGAGCTGGTGGCGGCCGCCGAGCAGGCCGGCGCGCCGGTGCTGCGCGTCAGCGGCGAGGTCATGGCCGAGCTGGCGCAGACGGTCACGCCCCAGGGGCTGCTGGCCGTCTGCGGGTTCCTCGACGTCCCGCTCGGCACGGCGCTGGAGACCGGGCCCGAGCTCGTGACCGTGCTGGCGCACGTCCGCGACCCCGGCAACGCCGGGACGGTGCTGCGCACCGCCGACGCGGCGGGCTCGGAGGCGGTCGTGTTCACCGACGCCTCCGTCGACCCCTACAACGGCAAGTGCGTGCGCGCCTCGGCGGGCAGCCTGTTCCACCTGCCGGTCGTGGTCGGCCCGCGCTTCGACACCCTCGTCCCCGAGCTGCGCGGCGCCGGGCTGACGATCCTCGCCGCCGACGGCGCGGGCGAGCGCACGCTGGACGAGGGCATCGACGACGGCCTCCTCGCCCGGCCCACCGCCTGGGTGTTCGGCAACGAGGCGTGGGGGCTGCCCGAGGAGATCCTCCGGCACGTGGACGAGGTCGTCCGGGTGCCGATCCACGGCCGCGCCGAGAGCCTGAACCTCGCGACGGCCGCCGCCGTATGCCTGTACGCCTCGGCGCGGGCGCAGCGGTCGCAACGGGAGCGTTCCCGCAGCTGACGGCATGTGACGAGCGTTACGCGGACGCTTGCGCTGGATTCACTGCGTTCCGTGTTCGGATGGCCGCAAGCGGTCGCCTCCGAACTGATTTCTCCGGGTGTGACCTGCGAAGATGGTGCCTCGCGACGGCGGGGCGGGGGTCCGGCCGACGCGGCGGGCCCTCGTCCCCAGGTAGGAGCGGGATACCGGCCCGGCGAGGGATTTGCACGTTCCAACGGGTGCTTACCGTGGTTGACCAGGGGCGGCGACGATGCCGCGCAGAGTGGGGGCGAACGTGATGACCGAGGAGACCAGGGCGGCCAGGAGGCCGGGCCGGCGGGGGCCGGAGTTCAGGTGCCGCGCGGGCGTGCCCGCCGGGGCCGCCGCCTCCACCGTGCCCGCCGCGTCCGCCGTGTCCGCCGAAGGCGCGCCCGCGGCGCGGCCCGGCGCGGCGGGCCCCGCCGTGACCGCCGCGGTGGGCACCGGCCTGACCATCGAGACCGCCCAGGTCCGCGGCGACACCGCCGTCGCCGCCGTGACCGGCGAGATCGACCTGCACACCGCCGACACGCTGCGCGCCCGCCTCATCGAGATGTACGGCGCGGGCTTCCGCCGCCTCGTCGTCGACTTCGCCGCCGTGCCGTTCTGCGACGCGGCCGGGCTCGGCGCGCTCGTCGCCGCGCACAACCAGGTCTCCGCGTCCGGCGGCGAGATCGTCCTCGCCGGTGTCCGCCCCGCGCAGCTGCGGCTGCTGCGCATCACCGGCCTGCACCGGCTGTTCGCCCTGCACCCGGACGCCGACCGCGCGCTGACCGAGGGCCCGCCCAGCCGCGCGAGCTGATCCCGTCCGTCCGGCACCGGCGGTTCCCGTCCTCGGGCCGCCGCCCTGCTCCGCGGCCGCGCCGCGAAACGATCTCGATCGGCGGGGACGCGGTCGAACCGTCGCGGGGGCGGCCCGCGTACTTCCTGGTGAGGACGTCCACGGCGGGGCGCGCACCCCGCCCGGTGGCTACAAAAGCCTTGCCGCAGGGCGTTTTCCGGGTCCCGCGAGGGGCCCGAGTCCAGATAGAGTCTCTTCTCGACAGGCCACGTCCCGACCGGTGTTTCTGGAGGCCGCAGTGGGCGGAGATCGACCTCCCCGCGTGGCCGCGCGCGCGCCGGCGGGCGATCCGGCCGACGACCTGCCCGACGGCCTGCTCGTGGCCGACCGGGACGCCCGCGTCGTGGTGTTCAACGCCGCCGCCGTCCGGATGACCGGGGTCGAGGCCGGCGCCGCGCTCGGCGCCGACTTCCGCGACGTCCTCCCCCTGCACGACGCCGAGGGGCGCGACTGGTGGAAGTGCCTGGCGCCCTACGAGGGCCTGGCCACCCGCACCCGGCACCCCGAGCGGGTGCTGTTCCTGCCCGGCGGCACCGAGCTGCTGGTGACCGCCGCCTACCGCCGCGACCAGCGCGGCCGGGTCGAGCGCTTCACCGTTTCGCTGCGCGACGCCGCGCACCGCGCCCGCCAGGAACGCGACCGCGCCGACCTCGTCTCCACCGTGGCGCACGAGCTGCGCTCCCCGCTGACCAGCGTGAAGGGCTTCACGGCGACGCTGCTCGCCAAGTGGCACCGCTTCAACGACGACCAGAAGCGCGTCATGCTGGAGACCGTCAACGCCGACGCCGACCGCGTCACCCGGCTCATCACCGAGCTGCTGGACGTCTCGCGCATCGAGGCGGGCCGCCTGGAGATGCACCGACAGGTCGTCGACCTGCCCGAGGAGGTCCGCAAGGTCATCGCCGGGCGCGTCGCGGCCGGCGAGCCCGAGGACCGGTTCCGCTTCGAGACGCGCGGCGAGCTCCCCGAGATGTGGCTCGACCCCGACAAGGTCGACCAGATCCTCGGTAACCTGGTCGAGAACGCGGTGCGGCACGGAGCCGGCACCGTGACGATCGTGGTGGAGCCGGACGCGCACAAGGAGGGGGCCGCCGTGTCGGTGCGCGACGAGGGCGAGGGCATACCGCCCGAGGCCGTCCAGCGCGTGTTCCGGCAGTTCTGGCGCGGCCCCGGCGGCAACCGCCGCGGCGGCACCGGCCTCGGCCTCTACATCGTGAAGGGCCTCGTCGAGGCGCACGGCGGCGTGATCACGGTGCGGCGCGCGCCCGGCGGCGGCGCCGAGTTCCGATTTACCGTGCCCGCCGGGGCCCCCGACTACGCGAGCTGATCCGGCCGACGGCCGGAGCCGCGGCACCGGGCCCCCGGGGGGCCGCGCTGAGCGCGCACGAGCTTTCCGGATCCTTTCCGCCCGCGCACTAGACTGCGGGCGTCCCACGCCGACCGGAGTTATCACACCACCATGTCTGCACCCAACAAGTCCTACGATCCCGTCGAGGTGACCGCGTTGAGCCCGCAGGAGCTGGAGCGGGCCCGTGACGAGGCGCTCGCCGCCATCGCCGCGGCCGGCACCCTCGACGACCTCAAGCAGGTCCGTCTGGCGCACGCCGGCGACCGTTCCCCACTGGCGCTCGCCAACCGCGAGATCGGCGCGCTGCCGCCCGCGGGCCGCGCCGAGGCCGGCAAGCGCATCGGCGCCGCCCGGGGCGCGGTCGGGCAGGCGCTCAAGGCGCGCCAGGCCGAGCTGGAGGACGAGCGCGACCAGCGCGTCCTCGTCGAGGAGACCGTCGATGTCACGCTGCCCTGGGACCGCGCGCCCCGGGGCGCCCGGCACCCGCTGACCACCACCCAGGAGCGGATGGCCGACGTCTTCGTCTCCATGGGCTTCGAGGTCGCCGAGGGCCCCGAGGTCGAGGCGGAGTGGTTCAACTTCGACGCCCTGAACTTCACGCCCGACCACCCCGCCCGCACCATGCAGGACACCTTCTTCGTCGGCTCGGAGGAGACGGGCCTGGTGATGCGCACCCACACCTCGCCGGTGCAGGTCAGGTCGCTGCTGTCGCGCCCGCTGCCGGTGTATGTGGTGATGCCGGGCAAGACGTTCCGCACCGACGAGCTGGACGCCACGCACAGCCCCGTCTTCCACCAGCTGGAGGGCCTCGCCGTCGACGAGGGCCTGACGATGGCCGACCTGCGCGGCGGGATCGGCGTGTTCGTGGAGGGCATGTTCGGCGAGGGGCTGAAGACGCGCTTCCGCCCGTCCTACTTCCCGTTCACCGAGCCGTCGGCCGAGGTCGACATGCAGTGCTTCGTGTGCCGGGGCGCCTCGGCCGAGCCGGGCGGCGACCCCTGCCGGACGTGCAGCTCGGAGGGCTGGATCGAGCTGGGCGGCTGCGGGATGGTCAACCCCCGGGTGCTGGTGGCCTGCGGCGTCGACCCGGAGCGCTACAGCGGCTGGGCGTTCGGCCTCGGCGTCGAGCGGACGCTGATGTTCCGGCACGGTGTGGAGGACATGCACGACATGGTGGAGGGCGACGTCCGGTTCACCCTCCCGTTCGGGATGGAGATCTGATGCGGGCGCCGCTTTCCTGGGTGCGCGAGTACGTCGAGCTGCCCGCCGGGGTCACCGGCCGCGACCTGGCCGCGAAGCTGATCGCGGCGGGCCTTGAGGTCGAGACCGTCGAGCGGGCGGGCGCCGACCTGACCGGCCCGCTGGTCGTCGGCCGGGTCCTGGCGATCGAGGAGCTCACCGGGTTCAAGAAGCCGATCCGCTACTGCCAGGTGGACGTCGGCCAGGCGAACGGCACCGGCGAGCCGCAGAACATCATCTGCGGCGCGACGAACTTCGCCGTCGGCGACCACGTCGTGGTCATCCTGCCGGGCGGGGTGCTGCCGGGCGGGTTCGAGATCGGGGCGCGCAAGACCTACGGCAGGCTGTCGGAGGGGATGATCTGCGCGGTCGACGAGCTGGGCATCGGCGACGACCACGCCGGCATCCTCGTGCTGCCGCCCGGCACGCCGCCGGGCACGGACGCGGTGGAGCTGCTCGGCCTGCGCGACGACGTCCTCGACATCGCCGTCACGCCCGACCGCGGCTACGCGCTGTCGATCCGCGGCATCGCCCGCGAGGCCGCCACGGCCTACGGGGTGCCGTTCAAGGACCCGGCCGAGGTGGAGTTGCCCGCCGACACCGGCGAGTCCTACCCGGCGAGCATCGGCGACCCGTCGGCGTGCGACCGGTTCGTGCTGCGCGAGGTGCGCGGGTTCGACCCGGACGCCACGACCCCGATCCGGATGCAGGTCCGCCTGCACCGGGCCGGGATGCGGCCGGTGTCGCTGGCCGTGGACGTCACCAACTACCTGATGCTGGAGCTCGGGCAGCCGCTGCACGCCTTCGACCGGTCCAAGCTCACCGGCCCGATCGTGGTGCGGCGCGCCGCGCCGGGCGAGGCGCTGGAGACCCTCGACCACGCCAAGCGGACCCTCGACCCCGAGGACGTCCTCATCACCGACGCGTCGGGGCCGATCTCGATGGCGGGCACGATGGGCGGCCTCGCCACCGAGATCGACGACCGGTCGGCGGACATGGTGATCGAGGCGGCGCACTTCGACGCCGTCGGCATCGCCCGGATGGCCCGGCGGCACCGGCTGCACAGCGAGGCGTCCTACCGGTTCGAGCGCGGCGTCGACCGCGAGCTGCCGCTGTACGCCTCCTACCGGGCGGCGCGGATGCTGGCCGAGCTGGGCGGCGCCGAGATCGTGCCCGGCGTGACGCACGCGCAGGCACCGGTGGAGCCGGTCACGGTCACGATGTCGGCGGGCCACCCCGGGCGGGTCGCGGGCGTGGCCTACCCGCCGGACGCGGTCGTCCGGCGGCTGGAGGACGTCGGCTGCTCCGTGGCGGGCGGCACCGGCGAGGGGGAGGTGCTGACGGTGACCCCGCCGTCGTGGCGCCCCGACCTCGTCGACCCCAACGACCTCGCCGAGGAGGTCATCCGGCTGGAGGGGTATGAGGACATCCCGGTCCGCGCGCCGCGCCCCTCGAACGGGCGGGGGCTGACGCTCCAGCAGCGGCTGCGGCGCCGGGTGGGCCGCGCGCTCGCGGGCGCCGGGTACGTCGAGGTGCTGTCGTTCCCGTTCGCCGCCGAGAAGGACTGGGACGACCTCCAGCTCCCGTCCGGCGACGAGCGGCGCACGGCGCTGCGGCTCGCCAACCCCCTCTCCGAGGACGAGCCGCTCCTGCGCACGACGCTGCTGCCCGGACTGCTGCGCGCCCTCGTCCACAACGTGGGGCGCGGCTTCGGCGACGCGGCGCTGTTCGAGATGGGCCTGGTGTTCCGCCCCCGCCCCGACGCGCCGGGCCGGGCGCCGCGCCTCGCGGTCGACCGCGGGCCGACGGCGGAGGAGGTCGCCTCCGTCGAGGCGGCGCTGCCCGACCAGCCGCACCGGGTGGCCGTCGTGCTGTCGGGCGACCGGGAGCCGTCGGGCTGGTGGGGCCCGGGCCGCCCCGCGCTGTGGGCGGACGCCGTCGAGGCGGCCCGCACCGTGGCCCGCGAGGCCGGGGTCGAGCTGGAGGTGCGGGCCGACCGGCACGCGCCGTGGCATCCGGGGCGCTGCGCCGCGCTGTACGCGGGCGACGTCCTCGTCGGCCACGCCGGTGAGCTGCACCCGCGCGTCACCAAGGCCTACGGGCTGCCGCCGCGCACCTGCGCGATGGAGCTGGAGCTGCGCCGCCTGGGCGAGCCCGCGGCGCCCCGCGCGCCGCACGTGTCGACCTACCCGGTCGCCACCCAGGACGTCGCGCTCGTCGTCGACGCGGACGTCCCCGCCGCGCGTGTCGCGGCCGCGCTGCGCGAGGGCGCGGGGGAGCTGCTGGAGGCGATCCGGCTGTTCGACGTCTACACCGGCGAGCAGGTGGGCGAGGGGCGCAAGTCGCTGGCCTACACGCTGCGGTTCCGCGCGCCCGACCGCACACTGACGGCGGAGGAGGCGACTCGGGCCCGCGACGCGGCCGTCGCCGCCGCGGCGTCCGGGACCGGCGCCACGCTCCGCGGCGCCTGACGGCTGAGGAGGGCGGCCCCGCGCGGGGCCGCCCTTTCGTCTCCGCTGACGCGATTTGCGTCCCGGCGATGGTTCGGGTAAGGTGACCGGGTCATATTGCCGCCCGGCAGGGGAGTCCATTGAGGATCTGAGGTCCGACACCGCGCGACGGCCGTTCACCGGCCCGCGCACGTGACCTCAGCCGTGGACCTTCGTCCCCGCCGGGCTTTCGCATGTCATGACGGCCTCACCCGCCGCCACGGCCTCCCGCCCGCCGGCCGCGTCGCGCGCCCCACGCGGTGTCTCCATGTGTTCCGCCAATCGCTCGCCATCATGGAGGCCCCCTCATGTCATTCGCCATCGTGTGCTCCGGCGTGTCGTTCGCCTGGCCCGACGGCACGCGAGTCCTGGACGGCCTGGACGTCGCGTTCGGCGCCACCCGCACCGGGCTGATCGGCGTCAACGGCTCCGGCAAGTCCACGCTGCTGAGGCTGATCGCGGGGGAGCTGGCCCCCGCCGCCGGAAAGATCAACGTGGCGGGGGAGGTCGGCTACCTGCCGCAGTCCCTCCCGCTCGACGGCGCCAGCACCGTCTCGGACCTGCTCGGCATCAGCGCCGCGCGGGCGGCGCTGCACGCCATCGAGCGCGGCGAGGCCACCGAGGAGAACTTCGCCGCCGTCGGCGACGACTGGGACGTCGAGGAGCGCGCCCGCGCCGAACTCGACCGGCTCGGCCTCGGCGAGGTGGGGCTGGACCGCACCGTCCCGACGCTGTCGGGCGGCGAGGCCGTCATGGTCGCGCTCGCGGCGCTGTTCCTGGCCCGCCCCGACGTCCTGCTGCTGGACGAGCCGACCAACAACCTCGACCTGGACGCGCGCCGCCGCCTGTACGAGGCGGTCGAGTCCTGGACGGGCGTGCTCGTCGTCGTCAGCCACGACCGGGAGCTGCTCGACCGGGTGCAGGAGATCACCGACCTGCGCGAGGGCGCCGTCCGGACGTTCGGCGGCAACCTCACGGCCTACGAGGAGCTGCTCGCGGTCGAGCGGGAGGCCGCCGAGCGCACCGTCCGGGCGGCCGAGACCGACATGCGCCGCCAGAAGCGCGAGCTGGAGGAGGCGCACGTCAAGCTGGCGCGGCGGCTGCGCTACGGCAAGAAGATGCAGGAGACCAAGCGCGAACCCAAGATCGTGATGGGCGAGCGCAAGCGGCAGGCGCAGGTCGCGGCGGGCAAGCACCGCATCATGCACGAGGAGCGGCTCGCCGGGGCCCGCGACCGGCTCACCGAGGCCGAGGAGGCGGTGCGCGGGGACGCCGAGATCCGGGTGACGCTGCCCGCGACCGAGGTGCCCGCCGGGCGGACGGTCGCGACCGTGACCGGGCTCGCGCCGCCCGAGCCGGAGACCGGGTCGCTGGAGGAGCTGATCGTCCGGGGTCCGGAGCGGATCGCGCTGGTCGGCCCGAACGGGTCGGGCAAGACGACGTTCCTGCGGGCCCTGACCGGCGAGTCCGTCCCGGAGGGGGTGGACGTGCGGCTCGGCGTGGAGGGCGTCCGCTACCTGCCGCAGCGGCTCGACGTCCTCGACCCGGACCTCAGCGTCATCGACAACGTCCGCGCGGTCGCGCCGTCGGTGCCGGTGAACCAGGTCAGGGCCGGGCTGGCGCGGTTCCTGTTCCGGGGCGCGCGGGCCGAGCAGCCGGCGGGGACGCTGTCGGGCGGCGAGCGGTTCCGCGCCGTGCTGGCCTCGCTGCTGCTCGCCGAGCCCGCGCCGCGGCTCCTGCTGCTGGACGAGCCGACCAACAACCTCGACATGGCGAGCGTCCGGCAGCTCGGCCAGGCCCTGTCGGGGTACCGGGGCGCGCTGCTGGTGGTCAGCCACGACCTGCCGTTCCTGCGGACGATCGGGATCACCCGCTGGCTGGCGATGGACCGCCGCGCCGGCCTGTCGGAGGTGGACCCGATGTGATCGCGGCGGGTCAGCGCACCCGTCCGCGCGCCGCCCGCCCCAGGGCCTCTTCGAGGTCGTCCAGGAACTGCCCGTCGCCGCCCTGCGCCGAGCAGTCCGCCGTCCCGGTCATGCACCGCAGCCGGTCGCGGAGCCGGTCGCGGAGGACACGGCTGACCTCGGGGTAGTAGACCGAGGAGGGCCGCGGGCGCGCGGACGCCACGGCCCGGCGGATCACGGGCGCCTCGGCGTGCAGGACGACCTCCTCGTTCGGGGCCCCCTGGGACCCGCAGGCCCGGGGGCCCTGGTAGGCGTCCTCGCGCACGGGCGCCCACCCGCCGCAGGCGAACAGCCGCCGCTGCCGCTCCCGGTCGGTGAGGTACTCGACCAGCTCGCGCGCCGCGCGGGCCCGTTCGCCGGTGAGCGAGGCGGCCAGGGCGAGGCTCTGGCCGCCCAGCACCCGCTCGCCCGGGTAGGGGACGGCGTCGAGGTGCTTCGCGGCCTCGCTCCCGCTGTTGAGGAGCAGGGTGTAGAACGCGGGCCAGTCGCGCAGGAAGGCCACCTCGCCGTTCTTGAAGGCCGTGACGCCCGCCGTCTCGTCGGCCTCCAGCGACGCCGGGGAGATCACCGGGCGCTCTCCCCGCATGGCGTTGGCGAGGTCGCGCAGCGCGGCGCGGACCGCCGCGCGGTCCATCGCGACCTTCCCGTCCTCGCCGACGGTGATGTCCCCGCCCTGGTCGCGGACCAGTTCGAGCATGTCGACGGTGAAGCCCTCGTAGCGGTCGAGCTGGAGCATGAGCCCGGCCTTGAGGCGGGTGCCGGGGCCCATGACCGCGCGCGCCTGCTCCCTGAGCTCCGCCTGGGTGGTCGGGACGCGCCGGACGAGGTCGGTGCGGTAGATCAGCAGGGGCGCGTCGGTGTTCAGCGGCACCGTCCACAGCCTGCCGCGGTAGCGTCCGGTGCGCAGCAGGTCCGGGATGATCGGCCGCAGGCCCGCCTGCGGGAGGTCGTCGAGCGGCCGGATGTAGCCGGCCCTCGCGAACTCCGGGGTCCAGGGCGTGTCGAGGATGTAGACGTCGCCGTCGCAGCCGCCCGAGCGCGCGGTCGACACCAGCTCGCTGTGCTCCATGTCGCTGTTCAGCGGCAGGTGGCGGAACCGCGCCCGGAGCCCGCGCCGGCCGGCCCACTCGCCGACGAGCGCCTGCCGCACGCCGATCGGGTCCTTGCCGCCGACCACGACGAGCGGGGCGCCCGGCGCGCAGCCCGCCCCGGACGGCCCGGACGCCACCCTCGGGTACGCGACCAGGGCGACCAGGGCCGCCAGCGCCCCGGCGACGGCGCTGACCTGCACGGCGGAGGGGTTCACCTGCTTCGGCTCCGTTTCTGTGCGAGGGTCCGGCGGCTGGGGCGGGCGGAGGGCGGCTAGGACGAGCCGAAGAGCGCGTCGAACAGCGGGTCGCCGTCCGCGTTCGCGGGGAGGCAGTGGAACCGCTGCTCCGCCCGCCGCAGGTCGGCCAGCTCCTTCGGGCATCCCGCCCCGGTGAGCGCGAGGACGTAGACGTCCGGGGCGTCCGCGCCCTTCAGCGCGTCCTGGAGTTCCGCGCGGGTGGCGCGGTCGCCGTGGCCGGGGTCGTCGTCGACGCCGTCGGTGAGCACGACCAGCGCCTGGCGGCCGTCCCGGTGCCCCCTGGCGCGCCGGTCGGCGGCCTCCCCGGCCGCGTGCCGCGCCGCGCCCGCGATCGCGTGGTAGAGCGGCGTCGTCTCGGCGTCCGCCTCGTGCGCCTGTGCCAGCCACCGCTCGATCCGCGTCTTGGCGGGATCGTTCGCGGGCGCCATGGGGACGAGCCGGCGCGGTTCGCGGCCTCCCGGGCCGTCGGGGAACCGCCACAGGCCCACCCGGTCGTTCGGGCCGAGCCAGCCGAGCGTGCGGTAGACGGTGTTCCGGGCGTCCGTCAGCAGTGTCCCGCCGTTCACGGGCGTGTTCATCGTCCGGGAGAGGTCGAGCATGAAGCCCACCGAGCGCGGCTTCCACGCGTTGGTCATCAGGGCGCGGGCGTTCCTCAGGTCGTCCAGCCCGAACCGGGGGCGGGCGGCGGGCGCCGCGCCCCGGGGCAGCGAGCGCGCCAGCCAGTCCCCGAACCGCTCGGCGAAGGTGATCCCGTCCGGGTCGCCGTCCTGCCAGCGGACCTGGACCACCGGCCGGTCGACCGCCATCGCCCCGCCCTCGGGCTGCACGGTCACCAGCTGCCGGGCCTCCGCGCCGGGGGCGTCGCAGCGGGTGCCGGGCCGGTCCCCCTTGACGGTGTCCAGCGGCACGATCGCGGCGGTGGCCGGGCCGCCGTCGCGCGCCGTCCGCAGCCGGCAGAGCACCTCGCCGGGGTCGTCCGCCGCCGCCCCGCCGGCCTCGACCTGCCCGGCGAGGACCCTGCGCCGCTGCTGGAAGGCGTCGGAGGTGTCGCCGGACAGGAGGGCGGCGAGGCCGACCAGCCCGGTCTCGGTCGTCTGCGGGCTGGGCATGAGCAACCGGGTGCCGCGGACCTTCTCCGCGAGCCGCCTCCAGGTCAGGGACTCCGAGCCGGTGAGGCCCAGCTCGCCCGCGTCCGGCTCGGACAGCACGAGCACCAGCGGCGACGCCGGCCCGGCGTACCGCCCGCCCCAGGTCAGCCGGGCCTCCGGGGCGAGGTTCCGCACGACCTCCTCGACCGAGGCGCTGGTCGCCGGGAGCCAGACGTCGGGGCGCGGCAGCTCGGTGAGGATGCCCATGTCCTTGAAGACGCCGCCGAGGACGTTGCCGGGCGGCGGCGCCTCGAACACGGTCACGCGGACGGCCAGGCAGCCGTCCGCGTCGCTCTCGGCCTGGACGAACCTGGCGGCCTCGGCCTGGGCCAGGGCCATGTTCTCCGGCGCGGCCATGACGCGCACGTCGGGCGGCGGCTCGCAGCCCTCGGCCCCGAAGGACCGGGCCTGCAGGACGACGATCCACCCGGCGGCGACGACGGCCGCCCCGCCCAGCGCGGCGCCCCCGCATTTGACGACGGTCCACGACATGCGCTTCTTGAGGTGGCCGAGCCGGTCGGTGTCCTCCAGCCACCACGCCACGACGTAGACCAGGCAGAAGACCCCGGCGAGGTAGAACGGGAAGCGCCTCGGCTGGTCGGCGGCGGCCAGCCCGCCCGCGACGGGCGCGGCGACGCCGAGCAACTGGACCCAGTTCCTGAGCGGGTTCGCCATTCGCGCCTCCGGCCCGGTGCGGTCCCGGGGCCTGGTCGCCGGTCGGAGTGGGGAGACGACCACTCTCCGCTTCCTGGTGTGACGACCTGGCGGGCACCGGGGTTCCGTGCCCGGCCCCGCGGGGCCGGGCCGGATCCGGTCAGGTCAGGACGCGCTTGGTGAAGGTGCGGGTCGCCGCCCAGGACAGGACGACGGTCCCGCCGACGATGGCCAGCAGGAACGCCCAGACCGGCATGTGGTCGATGCCGGGGGTCAGCGCGGTGCGCAGGCCCTCGCTGACGTACACCAGCGGGTTCACGAGGCTGAGGATCTGGAGCCAGCGGATGTCCGCCAGCGCCGACCACGGATAGTACACGCAGCCGAGCATGGTCATCGGGAGCAGGACGAGCGCGAACAGCATCTGGACCTTCTGCGGGTTCAGCAGCGTGCCGAGCAGCAGCCCGCCGGCGGCCGACAGCAGCGACCCGGCCACCATCACGACGATCAGCACCGGCCAGTTCCCGACGTGGACGCTCGGGGCCTGCCCGTCGGCGTGGATGAACAGCACCGCGGGGAAGACCAGCAGGCCGCCGATCAGGCCCTGCAGCGCCGCCGCGATGATCTTCTGGACGGCCAGCAGCGGCACCGGCACCGGCGCCAGCGCCCGGTCGGTGATCGACTTCTGCCAGTTCAGCTCCATCATCAGCGGGAAGATCACCGCCATCATCGCCTGCATGATGATGGACGAGCCGACGAGGCCGGGCAGCAGGATCGTGGAGAACGTCGGCCCGCCGGGCCCGCCCGCCATCGCGCCGCCGCCGAGCTTGGGCAGCACGTAGGCGAACACGAACACGAACATCACCGGCTGCACCAGCACCCGCAGGAACGTCGACAGGAAGTTCTTGCGCATCACCCGCGCCTCGCGCGCCATCATCGCGGCGAAGGTGCGCGGGACCGTCGCCCTGGCGGGGGGCGGCGGGGGGAGGACCTGGGAGCTCATTCTCGGTAGTCCCTTCCGGTGATGGTGAGGAAGACGGTCTCCAGGCTGGGGCGGAGCTGGGTCGCGTCGGTGACGCCGACGCCCGCCGCGGCGCCGACCGCGACGAGTTCGCCGAGGATGCCCTCGGCCTCGGCGGCGAACACCCGCACCTGGCCGTCGTGGATCTCGACCTTGCTGATGCCGTCCCGGTCGGCGAGCGCCTTGATCTCGCGCGGGGGCGGCGCGTCGTAGGTGACGGTGATGACGGTGTCGGCGCCGGCGGCGCCCTTCAGCTCGTCCACCGTGCCGCTGGCGAGGATTTTGCCGTGGTCGACGACGGCGACCTTCTCGCAGAGCGCCTCGGCCTCCTCCATGTAGTGGGTGGTGAGCACGATCGTCTGGCCGCTCTCCTGGAGGCCGCGCAGCACCTCCCACAGGTTGGTGCGGGTCTGCGGGTCGAGGCCGGCGGTCGGCTCGTCCAGGAACAGCACCTCGGGGCCGTGCATGAGGGCGCGGCAGATCATGAAGCGCTTGGCCTGCCCGCCCGAGATCTCGAACGGGTTGCCGCCGCGCTGCTCGGTGAGCCCGAACAGCTCCATCAGCTCGTCGGCGCGGCGGCGGGCGTCGCGGGCGCCCAGCCCGAAGAACCGGCCGCGGAACTCCAGGTTCTCGCCCGCGGTCAGGTCGGAGTCGAGCGTGTTGTTCTGCGAGACGACGCCGATGCGCCGCTTGATCTCGACGGGCTGCCTGACCACGTCGAGCCCGCAGACCCGCGCGCTGCCGCCGGTCGGGACGACCAGCGTGGTGAGCATGCCGATCGTGGTGGACTTGCCGGCCCCGTTCGGGCCGAGCAGCCCGAAGAACTCGCCCTTCGGGACGTCCAGGTCGATGCCGCGGACGGCGTGCACCGCCGGCCGGGGGCCGGCGGCGGGATAGGTCTTCTTCAGGTCCGTCGTGCTCACGGCGGACTCGGGGGGTGCGCTCACGCGCCGTCTCCCTTCGGTTCCGGCGGATCCTCGGGGATCGCCTCCGGATATTCCTCGAAGCGTTCGATCAGGTTGACCAGGAACCGCCGGACGGCGGGCGCGTCGCCCTCGTCGACGACGTCGTAGAGGTGCCACAGGTCGCGGCCGATGGGCATGCCCTTCTCGGAGAGCAGCCGCCGCCCCTCGTCGGTGATGTAGACGAGCACGGCGCGCCGGTCCGTCTCCGAGCGGCGCCGTTCCACGTGTCCGTTGCGTTCCAGGGTGTCGACGACCGAGGTCGCCGACGCGGGGGTGATGAGCAGCCGCTTGGCGATCTCCCCGGCCCGCAGCCCGTCCTCGGCGAGGAGCATGCGCAGGGTGAAGAACCCGACCGGGCTGACGCCGTGCCGCTCGATGATCCGCGACACGACCGGGCCCGACATGCGGGACGCGAGGGCGAACAGGCGGCCGACGGGCCACTGCTCGATCGGCCCGAGGCCCGTGAGGTCCCCGAAACCGAGCTTGCGGGTGTCCATGCCCAGGATTATTAGGGTCCTGATGTTTAGGCGTCAAATCATTAGGTGTCTAAGTACTTGGTGTGTCCCTCGTCTCAGACGGCTCGGACCGGCGGTCACGGCATTGAATAGACATCCACCCTCATGCATACTCTTGCTCATTGCTTCGGAAGGGCGAGTGCGACATGGGAATCCGGACGGCGGTGGCCGGCGCCAGCGGGTACGCGGGCGGCGAGGTGCTGCGCCTCCTGGCGGGACATCCAGAGTTCGAGATCGGCGCGCTGACGGCGGGCTCCAACGCGGGCACCGAGCTGGGCGCGCACCAGCCCCACCTGCGATCCCTGGCCGGGCGCGTCCTGGCCGAGACCACCCCCGAGACCCTCGCCGGGCACGACGTGGTGTTCCTGGCGCTGCCGCACGGGCGGTCGGGGCCGCTCGCCGCCGAGCTGGGCGATGACGTCCTGGTCGTCGACTGCGGCGCCGACCACCGCCTCGCCGACCCCGCCGCCTGGGAGCGCTTCTACGGAACGGTCCACGCCGGCACCTGGCCCTACGGCCTCCCCGAGCTGCCCGGCCAGCGCGCGCGGCTGCGCGGCGCCCGGCGGATCGCGGTCCCCGGCTGCTACCCGACGGCGGTCGACCTCGCGCTGTTCCCCGCGTTCGCCGCCGGTCTCGCCGAGCCCGACGTCGTCGTGGTCGCCGCGTCCGGCACCTCGGGCGCCGGGCGGACGCTCAAGCCGCACCTGCTCGGCAGCGAGGTCATGGGCTCGGTCGGCGCCTACGCCGCCGGCGGCGCGCACCGCCACACGCCCGAGATGGTCCAGGGCCTCAGCGCCGTCGCGGGGGAGCCGGTCACGGTCTCCTTCACCCCGACGCTCGCGCCGATGAGCCGGGGCATCCTCGCGACCTGCACCGCCAAGGCCCGCCCCGGCGTCACCGCCGCGACGCTCCGCGCCGCCTACGAGACCGCCTACGCGGGGGAGCCGTTCCTCGGCCTGCTGCCGGAGGGGCGCTGGCCCGCCACGTCCATGACGCTGGGCGCCAACACCGCGCTCGTCCAGGTCGCCCTGGACGAGGACGCCGGACGCGTCGTCGCCGTCGCCGCCATCGACAACCTCACCAAGGGGACGGGGGGCGCCGCCGTGCAGAGCGCCAACCTCGCCCTCGGCCTTCCGGAAGAACTCGGGCTGACCACGATCGGAGTGTCCCCTTGAGCGTCACCGCCCCCCAGGGTTTCCGCGCCGCAGGCGTCGTCGCGGGGCTGAAGGACAACGGCGGCCGCGACGTCGCCCTCGTCGTCAACGACGGGCCGTCGCGCGCGGCGGCCGGCGTCTTCACCCGCAACCGGGTCAGGGCCGCTCCTGTCGAGTGGACCGAGCAGGTGCTCAAGGGCGGCCGCCTCCGCGCCGTCGTGCTGAACTCCGGCGGCGCCAACGCCTGCACGGGCGCGCCCGGCTTCCAGGACACCCACGCCACCGCCGAGGCCGTCGCCGAGGCGCTGGAGGACTCGGCCGGCGAGGTCGCGGTCTGCTCCACCGGGCTGATCGGCGTGCGCCTCCCGATGGAGGTCCTGCTGCCCGGCGTCGGCAAGGCCGCCGCCGAGCTGTCGCGCGGGGACGGCGGGCTCGCCGCCGCCGACGCGATCCGCACCACCGACACCGTCGCCAAGATCGCCTTCCGGCAGGGCGAGGGCGGCTACCGGATCGGCGCGATGGCCAAGGGCGCGGGCATGCTCGCCCCGTCGCTGGCCACGATGCTGTGCGTCATCACCACCGACGCCGACCTGCCCGCCGAGGCGCTGGACCGGGCGCTGCGCGCCGCGACCGCCGTCACCCTCGACCGGCTCGACACCGACGGCTGCATGTCCACCAACGACACCGTCCTGCTGCTGGCCTCCGGCGCCGCCGGGGTCGTCCCCGGCGAGGAGGAGTTCACCGCGCTGGTCACCGACGTGTGCGCCGACCTCACCCGGCAGCTCCTCGTGGACGCCGAGGGCGCGAGCAAGGCCATCGCGATCGAGGTCGTCGGCGCCGCGTCCGAGGACGACGCGGTCACCGTCGGCCGCTCGATCGCCCGCAACGACCTGCTCAAGTGCGCCATCCACGGCGAGGACCCGAACTGGGGCCGGGTCCTGTCGGCCGTCGGGACCACCGACGCGGTCTTCGAGCCCGACCGGATCAACGTCGCGATCAACGGCGTGTGGGTGTGCCGGAACGGCTCGTCCGGCGACGACCGCGACCGGGTCGACCTGCGCCCCCGGGACGTGACGATCACCGTCGACCTCTCGGCGGGCTCGGCCAGCGCGACCATCTGGACGACCGACCTCACGGCCGAGTACGTCCACGAGAACTCGGCGTACTCGACATGAGCGACGTGGCCACCGAGACGCGGACCGGCCCGCGCGGCGAGCCGCAGCGCCGCGCGGAGACCCTGATCAGGGCGCTGCCGTGGCTGGAGCGCTTCCACGGCGCGACGATCGTGATCAAGTACGGCGGGCACGCGATGTCCGACGAGGCGCTGCGGCACTCCTTCGCCGAGGACGTGGTGTTCCTGCGCTACGCGGGCCTGCGGCCGGTCGTCGTGCACGGCGGCGGCCCGCAGATCGACTCCGCGCTCGCCCGCAACGGCATCGACTCCACCTTCACCGCCGGGCTGCGGGTCACGACGCCGGAGGCCATGGAGGTCGTCCGGATGGTGCTGACCGGGCAGGTGCAGCGCGACGTCGTCGGGCTGATCAACCGGCACGGCCCGTTCGCGCTCGGCATGTCCGGCGAGGACGCCAACCTGTTCACCGCCGAGCGCAAGCGCGCGCTCGTCGACGGCGAGCCCGTCGACATCGGCCAGGTCGGCGAGATCGTCGAGGTGCAGGTCGGGGCGCTGCGTGCGCTGCTGGACGACGGCCGGATCCCGGTCATCTCCAGCATCGCGCGCGGCGACGACGGCGAGGTGTTCAACGTCAACGCCGACACCGCCGCCGCGGCCGTCGCGGTCGCGCTGGACGCCGCCAAGCTGGTCGTCCTCACCGACGTCGAGGGCCTGTACGCCGACTGGCCGAACAGCGACGACGTGATCGACAGCCTCACCACCGACGAGCTGGCGGCGCTGCTGCCCGGCCTGTCGGCGGGGATGGTGCCGAAGATGGAGGCCTGCCTGACCGCCGTGCGCGGCGGTGTCCCGAGGGCCCACGTGCTGGACGGCCGCGTCCCGCACGCGCTGCTGCTGGAGATCTTCACCGACGAAGGGATCGGCACGATGGTGCTGCCCGCCCCCCAGGGGATGGCGTCATGACCGCGAACGACGACCTCAGGGCGCGGTACGAGGCCGCGTTCATGCCGAACTACGGCGTCCCGCCGCTGGCGCTCGCGCGCGGCGAGGGCGCCCGGGTCTTCGACGTCGACGGCCGCGCGTACCTCGACCTGATCGCCGGCATCGCGGTCAGCTCCCTCGGACACGCCCACCCGGCGCTGGTCGAGGCGGTGTCCACGCAGGTCGCGACGCTGGCGCACACCTCCAACCTGTTCCTGCACGAGCCCGAGGTGCTGCTCGCCGAGCGGCTGCGCGGCCTGCTGGACGGCGACGGCCGCGTGTTCCTCACCAGCAGCGGCACCGAGGCCAACGAGTGCGCGCTCAAGCTCGCGATCAAGTACGGGCGGGCGCACGGGCGGGCGCGGTTCGTCGCGACCGAGAACGGGTTCCACGGCCGCACCATGGGCGCGCTGTCGCTGACCGGGAAGGCGTCGATCCGCGAGCCGTTCGGGCCGTTCGCGCTGGACGTCACCTTCGTCCCCTACGGGGACGCGGCCGCGCTCAAGGACGCCGTCGGCGAGGACTGCGCCGCGGTCTTCCTCGAACCCACGCAGGGCGAGGCCGGGGTCGTCCCCCCGCCGGAGGGCTACCTCGCCGCCGCCCGCGAGATCTGCGACGCCACCGGCGCGCTGCTGGTCGCCGACGAGATCCAGGCGGCGATCGGACGCACCGGGGCCTGGTTCGCCTTCCAGGCCGAGAACGCCAGGCCCGACATCCTGACGCTGGCCAAGGGCCTCGGCGGCGGCCTGCCGATCGGCGCGTGCGTCGGGTTCGGCGAGCACGGCGACCTGTTCGCCAAGGGCGACCACGGCAGCACGTTCGGCGGCAACCCGGTCGGCGCCGCCGCCGCCCTCGCCGTCCTCGACACGATCGAGAAGGACGGCCTGCTCGCCAACGCCGCCGCCGTCGGCGAGGTCCTCGGCGCCGGGCTCGCCGCCGTCGACCACCCGCTGCTCGCGGGCGTCCGGGGCCGCGGGCTGTGGCTCGCGACCGTCCTCACCGGGCCGCACGCCGCCGCCGTGGAGGCCGCCGCCCGCGACGCCGGATTCCTGATCAACGCGCTCCAGCCCGACGCGCTGCGGATCGCGCCGCCGCTCGTCCTCACCGCCGCGCAGGCGGAGTCGTTCGTCGCCGCGTTCCCCTCGATCCTCGCCGCGGCGTCCGCCGCCACCGGCACCGCGACTCCTCCCGCGAAGGAGAGCTGACCATGACCAGGCACTTCCTCCGCGACGACGACCTCGCCCCCGCCGAGCAGGCCGAGGTGCTCGACCTCGCCGCCCGGGCCAAGGCCGACCGGTTCGCGCTCCGGCCGCTGGAGGGCCCGAGGACGGTCGCCGTCCTGTTCGACAAGCCCTCCACCCGCACCCGCATCTCCTTCGCCACCGGCGTCGCCGAACTCGGCGGGCACGCCCTGGTCATGGACGCCGGATCCAGCCAGCTCGGCCGCGGCGAGCCCATCGCCGACACCGCGCGCGTCCTGGAACGGCAGGTCAGCGCCATCGTCTGGCGGACGTCCGGGCAGGAGCGCATCGAGGAGATGGCCGCGGGCACGACGGTCCCGGTCGTCAACGCCCTCACCGACGCCTTCCACCCCTGCCAGATCCTCGCCGACCTCCAGACCGTCCAGGAGGCCAAGGGCTCCCTCGCGGGCGCCACCCTCGCCTACTTCGGCGACGGCGCCAACAACATGGCCCACTCCTACCTGCTCGGCTGCGCCACCGCCGGGATGCACGTCCGGATCGGCGCCCCCGCCTCCCTGCCCCCGGACGCGGGCATCGTCGCCCGCGCCACCGAGATCGCCGCCGCGACCGGCGGCTCGGTCACCGTGACCGACGACGCCAAGCGCGCCGCCGCCGGAGCCGACGTCCTCGCCACCGACACCTGGGTGTCGATGGGGCAGGAGGGCAAGGACACCTCCCTCTACGACCCCTACACCGTGGGCGAGGAGCTCCTCGCCCTCGCCGACCCCACCGCGATCGTCCTGCACTGCCTGCCCGCCTACCGGGGCAAGGAGATCGCCGCGTCCGTCCTGGACGGCCCCCGCAGCCGCGTCTGGGACGAGGCGGAGAACCGGCTGCACGCCCAGAAGGCCCTGCTGGCATGGCTGCTGGAGCGCACGTGACGACCCCGCTGACCAAGGCCGCCCGGCACGCCCGGGTGATCGAGCTGCTGACCCGGCACCCCGTCCACTCCCAGGGCGAGCTGGCGAAGCTGCTCGTCGACGAGGGCGTGGAGGTCACCCAGGCCACGCTCTCGCGCGACCTCGTGGAGATCGGCGCCGTCAAGCTCCGCGCCGACGACGGCACGCTGATCTACGCCGTCCCCGGCGAGGGCGGCGAGCGCATCCGCCGCGCCCGCACCGGCGCCGCCGAGACCTTCACCGGCCGGCTCGGCCGGATCGCGGCGGAGCTGCTGGTGTCGGCCGAGGCGTCCGCCAACCTCGTCATCGTGCGGACCCCGCCCGGGGCCGCGCAGTACCTCGCCTCGGCGATCGACCACGCCGAATGGCCCACGATCCTCGGCACCGTCGCCGGCGACGACTCGATCCTCGTCATCGCCCGCGACCCGCTGGGCGGCGAGCAGGTCGCCGAGTCGCTGCTCAAGCTGGCGGGCGGCCGCGAACGACGAAGTCAGGGGCCGACGGCCCCCTGACCCCGCCCTTCCACCATCGGACACCCTTTTCTCACAGGAGATGACGACCATGAGCGAGCGCGTCGTACTCGCGTACTCCGGGGGCCTGGACACCTCCGTGGCCATCCCGTTCCTCGCCGAGCAGACCGGCGGCGAGATCATCGCGGTGGCGGTCGACGTCGGCCAGGGCGGCGAGGACCTCGACGCCATCCGCGACCGGGCCCTGGCCTGCGGCGCCGCGGAGGCCGTCGTCGTCGACGCCAAGGAGGAGTTCGCCGCGGACTTCTGCGTCCCCGCGCTCCAGGCGAACGCCCTCTACATGGACCGCTACCCGCTGCTGTCCTCGCTGTCCCGGCCGCTGATCGTCAAGCACCTCGTCTCGGCGGCCGAGGAGTTCGGCGGGACGTCGGTCTCGCACGGCTGCACCGGCAAGGGCAACGACCAGGTCCGCTTCGAGGCCGGCCTGTCCGCCCTCAACCCCGACCTGAAGGTCATCGCGCCCGCCCGCGACTTCGCCTGGACGCGCGACAAGGCCATCGCGTTCGCCGAGGAGAAGGGCCTGCCGATCGACGTGTCGGCCAAGTCGCCCTACTCCATCGACCAGAACCTGTGGGGGCGCGCCGTCGAGACCGGGTTCCTGGAGGACATCTGGAACGGCCCCATCGAGGACGTCTACGACTACACCGCCGACCCCGCGCAGCCGCGCGAGGCCGACGAGGTCGTCATCACCTTCGCCGCCGGCGTCCCGGTCGCGCTGGACGGCCGCCCGCTCACCCCGTACCAGGTCATCGACGAGCTGAACCGGCGCGCGGGCGCCCAGGGCGTCGGCCGCATCGACATGGTCGAGGACCGGCTCGTCGGCATCAAGAGCCGCGAGGTGTACGAGGCGCCCGCCGCGATCGCGCTGATCGCCGCGCACATGGAACTGGAGAACGTCACCGTCGAGCGCGACCTCGCCCGCTTCAAGCGGTCCGTCGACCAGCGGTGGGGCGAGCTCGTCTACGACGGCCTCTGGTTCTCGCCGCTCAAGGACGCCCTCGACGCGTTCATCGCCGACGCGCAGAAGCATGTGTCCGGCGAGGTCCGGATGACCCTGCACGGCGGCCGCGCCGTCGTCACCGGGCGCCGCAGCGACGCGTCCCTGTACAGCTACGACCTCGCCACCTACGACACCGGCGACACCTTCGACCAGAGCCTCGCCAAGGGCTTCGTCGAGCTGTGGAGCCTGCCCAGCAAGATCGCCGCCAAGCGCGACCGGGACCAGGCCGGCTGACCGCCGCCCGGCTCCGGCCGGGGCGTGCCGCCGCCGGGGGCGTCCCCGGCGGCGGCACGCCCCGGATAACGTTTGCCCATGCCCCGCGGCCGGCGGCCGTGGTGGGATGGGCAGGAACACGACACGCACAGCGGTGGGAAGAAGAGGATCTCCGTGACCAAGGCACCGACGCGACTGTGGGGCGGCCGGTTCGAAGGCGGCCCGGCGGACGCGCTCGCGCGGCTCTCGGTGAGCGTCCAGTTCGACTGGCGGCTCGCCCCCTACGACCTGATGGGCTCCCGCGCGCACGCCCGCGTCCTCAACCGGGCGGGGCTGCTCACCGACGACGAGCTCGCGCGCATGCTCGGGGCGCTGGACGACCTGGAGGCCGCCTGCCGGTCCGGTGAGTTCCGTCCGGCCGTCGCCGACGAGGACGTCCACACCGCCCTCGAACGCGGCCTGCTGGAGCGCCTCGGCACCCTCGGCGGCAAGCTGCGCGCCGGCCGCAGCCGCAACGACCAGGTCGCCACCGACCTGCGCCTGTACCTGCGCGACCACGCCCGCCAGATCGTCTCCCGGCTGGTCGAGCTGGAGACCGCGCTGATCGCGCAGGCCGAGCACAACCTCGGCGTCGCCGCCCCGGGCATGACCCACCTGCAGCACGCCCAGCCCGTGCTGTTCTCCCACCAGCTCCTCGCGCACGTCCAGCCGCTCACCCGCGACATCGACCGGCTCCGCGACTGGGACCGGCGCGCCGCGGTGTCCCCGCTCGGCTCCGGCGCCCTCGCCGGGTCCTCGCTGCCGCTGGACCCGCAGGCCACCGCCGCCGAGCTCGGCTTCGACGCCGCCGCCGCCAACTCCATGGACGCCGTCGCCGACCGCGACTTCGTCGCCGAGTTCCTGTTCGCCGCCGCGCTCATCGGCGTGCACCTGTCGCGCCTCGGCGAGGAGATCTGCCTCTGGGCGTCCCAGGAGTTCCGCTGGATCGAGATGGACGACACCTACGCCACCGGGTCGTCGATCATGCCGCAGAAGAAGAACCCCGACGTCGCCGAGCTGGCGCGCGGCAAGGCGGGCCGCCTCATCGGCCACCTCGTCGGCCTGCTGACGACGCTCAAGGGCCTGCCGCTCACCTACAACCGCGACCTCCAGGAGGACAAGGAGGGCGCCTTCGACGCCGTCGAGACGCTCCTGCTCGTCCTGCCCGCCATGTCCGGGCTCATCGCGACCATGCGGGTCAACACCGAGCGCCTGGAGGCCCTCGCCCCCGACGGCTTCGCCCTCGCGACCGACCTCGCCGAACTGCTCGTCCGCCGGGGCGTGGCCTTCCGCGACGCCCACGAGATCGTCGGGCACCTCGTGGTCTGGTGCCAGGTCAACGACAAGGACTTCGGCGACCTCACCGACGAGGAACTGGCGAAGGTGTCCCCGTCGCTGACGCCCGACGTCCGCGAGGTCCTCAACGTCCAGGGCGCGCTCGCGTCCCGGAAGGCCTATGGCGGCACGGCCCCCGAACGCGTCCGCGAGCAGATCGACACCCTGCGCGCCGAGGTCAACGAACACGCCGCCTGGGCCTCCTAGATCCGGCCGGGGTGGCCGGCGGGACGCGTCGCGTGATGGCCGAACCCACCCCGGGCCGCCTCTAGGCTTTCCGGACGCCCGGAGGGTCCCCCGGTCCCGGGCCGGGGGCGCCCCGCCGGATCCACCCCACGACCCACGGTGAGGCGATGAACGGAGCGTTGCTGCCACGGGACTTCCTCGACCGCCCGGTGGACGAGGTCGCGCCCGCCCTGCTCGGACACGTGCTCAGGCACCGCACCCCCGAGGGGGAGGTCGCCGTCCGCCTCACCGAGGTCGAGGCGTACGCGGGGCCCCTGGACCCCGCGTCCCACGCCTACCGAGGCCGGACGCCGCGCAACGCCGTCATGTTCGGGCCGCCCGGCTTCGCCTACGTGTACTTCACCTACGGCATGCACTTCTGCGTGAACCTCGTCTGCGGGCCCGACGGGATCTCCTCGGCCGTCCTGCTGCGCGCCGGGGAGATCGTCGCGGGGGAGGGGACGGCGCGGGCACGCCGGCCCCGCTCGTCCACCCGCGACCTCGCGCGCGGCCCGGCGCGGCTCTGCCAGGCGCTCGGCATCGCCCGCGAGCAGAACGGCCTGGACGTGTGCTCCCCGGACGGGCCGCTGACCGTCCACCTGGGCGAGCCCGCCGACCCCGCGCTCATCAGGAGCGGGCCCCGGACGGGGGTCAACGGCGCCAAGGAGGTGCCCTGGCGGTTCTGGATCGACGGCGACCCGAGCGTCTCCCCGTACCGTCCGCACGTCCCGAGGAAGCGCAAGAAGGTCACCGCCGATGACTGACCAGGCCCCGCCCGCCCCTCCGGAGGCGGCGCCGCGCCCTCGGCCGCCGGCCGGACGCGCGCGGTGGGTCCGCGGGAGCCTGGTCGCCGCCGCCCTCCTCCTCGGGGTGGTCGTGCTGGGTGTCGACTCCTGGGGCGCCTCGATCGACGAGCCGGCCGCGTCGGTGCGGCAGCCGAAGGCCGAGGGGTCCGTCCGGTACTTCGTCACCGTCCAGGACAACCGCAGCAGGATCCTGCACCGGCACCGGTACTACGACCTGCTCGTGGGCATGATCGTGTCGGGCCGCCGCGACCCGTCCTACGGGCACTGGGTCCGCCTGGACTGGGGGTCCTCGGAGCGGCCCGCCATCAAGAACGCCCAATGGGACCGGACGGGCGTCCGGGTGGCCTTCACCTCGGGACACGAGGTGTTCGTCCCCGCCCGCCGCTTCCCGGGGCATTGAATATCGTTGGCCCCACCCAGGCCGGACGGGGCACCCTGGTGCAGACGCCGGGCCCGCCCGGCGCCGACCACAGAGCAAGCCGGAGACGAGGGAGACCGTGACCGACATCCTGGACGATCTCGCGTGGCGCGACCTGATCGCGCAGTCCACCGACCTGGACGAACTGCGGGCCCTGCTCGCCGCGGGACCGGTCACGCTGTACTGCGGGTTCGACCCGACGGCGCCGTCGCTGCACCTCGGCAACCTGATCCAGATCCTCGTGCTGCGGCGCTTCCAGCAGGCCGGCCACCGGCCCCTCGGCCTGGTCGGCGGCGCCACCGGCCTCATCGGCGACCCGAGCGGCAAGAGCGCCGAACGCGTCCTGAACTCCGAGGAGACCGTCGCGGGCTGGGTCGAGCGCGTCCGCGCCCAGGTCGCCCAGTTCCTGGAGTTCGGCGACGGCCCGACGGCCGCGACGATGGTCAGCAACCTCGAATGGACCGGGCCGATGTCCGCGATCGAGTTCCTGCGCGACATCGGCAAGCACTTCCCGGTCAACCGCATGCTCGCCCGCGAGACCGTCAAGGCCCGCCTCGACACCACCGGGATGAGCTACACCGAGTTCAGCTACGTCCTGCTCCAGTCGATGGACTTCCTGGAGCTGTACCGCCGGTACGGGTGCGTGCTCCAGACGGGCGGCAGCGACCAGTGGGGCAACCTCACCGCCGGCGCGGACCTCATCCGCCGCGTCGAGGGCGGCACGGCGCACGCCCTGACCACGCCGCTGCTCACCAAGGCGGACGGATCCAAGTTCGGCAAGACCGCCGGCGGCGAGACCTACTGGCTCGATCCCGAGCTGACCTCGCCGTACGCGTTCTACCAGTTCTGGATCAACGCGGACGACCGCGACGTCGAGATGTACCTCAAGGCGTTCAGCTTCCGCTCCCGCGAGGAGATCGAGGACCTGGTCAAACAGGGAGTCGACCGTCCCGCGGCGCGCGCACCCCAGCGCGCGCTCGCCGAGGAGATGACCACGCTCGTCCACGGCGCCGACGAGACCGCCCGGGTCGTGGCCGCGTCCCGTGCCCTGTTCGGCCAGGGCGCCCTGGAGGAGCTGGACGAGCGGACGCTGAGATCGGCGCTCGCCGAGGTTCCGCGCACCGAGGTTCCGCCAGGATCCTTGCCGACCGTCGCCGACCTCCTGGCCGCCACGGGCCTGTGCAAGAGCAAGTCCGAGGCGCGCCGCGCGATCGCCCAGGGCGGCGCCTACCTGAACAACGCCAAGGTCGAGTCGGACGACGCCACGCCCGCCGCGGCGGACCTCCTGCACGGCCGCTTCCTCGTCCTGCGACGCGGGAAGCGCAACATCGGCGGTGTCGAGGTCACGTCGGCGTGAACCATGGCTGACCTGCGAAGAAAGCGCGCCCGTCCGGCCTGTGCCGGGCGGGCGTCCGTCATCGCGCGGGCAAACTTCGGTAGATAAACGTCACAGTGAGGTTACGGGCGGCGGCGACCGGGCATCATCCAGGGTCCAAAAACATGGTTTGACCAGGGTGTTCATGCCGCCCGAAGGTTGATTTGACGGTCCCGCTGAGGGGACCTAATGTTCTACACGCCCCACAGGGGAGCGGGACGCCGACAAGGCGGCCGGCCCCGGGGGACACCTCCTCAGACCAGATGAGCTGGACTCTGTCTTGCCCAAATGGGACGTGGGGGGCCGAAGAGCCCACAGGTTGACAAACCAGGCGCTTCGGGTAAGATAGAAGGGTTGCCCCGGAGCGGGGCCTGCGGAAGCGGGTTCGGTGCGGTGGGTGTCCGTTTCTTGAGAACTCAACAGCGTGTTAAAAGCCAGTGCCTTTATCGGCCCGGCCGTGACTGGTCGGGTCGCCCCGTGGCCCTGTGCATCCTTCTTCGGAAGGATTGTTGGGGCTGGGGATTTCTTTGAGGCAATGCACCGATCCTTTTGGGGTTGGTGTTTGCTGGGATTTTCTTCTGAGGTTTGGCTGCTCGGGGTTCGCCCCCTGGGTGGTCGTGTGGCCTTGATGGAGAGTTTGATCCTGGCTCAGGACGAACGCTGGCGGCGTGCTTAACA
>NZ_WOFH01000002.1 GCF_009733595.1 Actinomadura litoris
TCCCACTTTGGTGGGGTAAGGCCCCCGGTTGATGATCGGGTTGATAGGTCGGAGATGGAAGCGCGGTAACGTGTGGAGTCGACCGGTACTAATAGGCCGAGTGGCTTGACCACACAATACGTTCAAGGCATGTCGCTGTGTGGTGTTCGCGTCCCTGTGTGGTTCCCGGAAAGCAAACGGGAACCCGTTGGTCTTTGATAAGTGAATGTTTCGAGCCTGGTCTCGGACGATGAGTTTCCCGCACCCCTGGTTGTTGTGGGGGTGTTGGGGTTGGTCGTTCGGTGGTTTTGGCGAGAGGGAAACACCCGGTCCCATCCCGAACCCGGAAGTTAAGCCTCTCAGCGCCGATGGTACTGCATGGGGGACTGTGTGGGAGAGTAGGACGCCGCCGGACTCATTGTTGGAAAGGGCCCCGCCTCATGGCGGGGCCCTTTCTCATTTCTGGGGTATTTGCGCCGGCACCGGGGTCAGTCTTCCGGGTAGTCGGCGCTGAGGGTGACGTCCCGCCAGGCATCGAAGCCCGTCCTGAGGGTGTCGAGCCTGGCCGTGGCGATGTCGAAGGCTGTCTTGCCGAGCAGCAGCCGCAGCGGGGGTTCGTCGGAGCCGACCGCGTCGATGATGGCGCTCGCGGCCCGTACGGGGTCTCCCGGCTGCTTGCCATAGGTGGCGAGGGTGCTTGTGCGCCGCGCGCCCGCCGTGTCGGTGTAGTCGTCGATCGTGGTGCGGGACTGTCGCATGGACGGGCCCGACCAGTTGGTGCGGAAAGCGGCCGGTTCCACGATCGTCACCTTGATGCCCAGGGGAGCTACCTCGGCCGCGAGGGACTCCGACAGCCCTTCGACGGCGAACTTGGTGGCGTGGTAGTAGCCGGTGGCGCCGAAGGCGGCCAGGCCGCCGAGCGAGGAGATGTTGACGATGTGGCCGCTCCTGCGGGTGCGCATGCCCGGCAGGACGGCGCGGGTCATGTCGACCACCCCGAAGACGTTGGTGTCGAACAGCGCGCGGACCTCGTCGTCCTCGCCCTCCTCCACGGCGGCGAGGTAGCCGTATCCGGCGTTGTTGACCAGGACGTCGATGCGTCCGAAGGCGGATTCGGCCTCCTTGACGGCCGCTGCGATCTGGCCGGTGTCGGTGACGTCGAGCGCCAGGGCGAGGGCGCGGTCCTCGCGGCCGGTGACCAGGTCGGTGAGGGTGCGCGGGTCGCGGGCGGTGACCGCGACCCGCCGGCCGCGGTCGAGGACGGCGGCGGCCAGGGCCCGTCCAAGACCGGTCGAGCAACCGGTGATGAACCAGACGGGGGAGTTCGTGCTCATGCGCAATGTCCTTCTCTGATGTGCGGATGCGATCTAGGGCATGGGTCGGCCCGGGGTCGTGCGGGAGTGGGTGATCAGTGGTCGCCGGCCGGGGTGTTCTCCGTCGGCGCGGATCCGGTCGCCTCACCCGCGGTGAGGCTGCCCAGCAGGGACAGCGCCTGCTCGGACGGGCTGCCCGCGGCGGCCTCGTAGACGACCAGCTGCTGGCCGGGCGCGCTGTTGACGGTGAGCGACTCGTAGTCGAGCGTCAGCTCCCCGACCAGGGGATGCCGGAACCTTTTGGTCTCGTGCGTCTTCTGGCGGATGTCGTGGCGGGCCCACAGGCGGCGGAAGTCCTCGCTCTTCAGCGACAGCTCGCCGACCGTCTCGATCAACTGGGGGTCGTCGTAGTCGGTCCCGGCGGCGGAGCGGAGCCCGCCGACGGTGTTGACCGCCACCCGCTCCCAGTCCGGGTAGAACCCGCGCGCGTCCGGGTCGAGGAACACGAGCCGGACGAGGTCGTCGCTGTAGGTGTGCCCGTCGAACAGGGCCCGTCCCAGCGCGTTGTGCGCGAGGACGGTCAGGCAGCGGCCGAGGACGATCGCCGGGGTGCGGTGCCAGCCGTCCATCATGCTGAGCAGGGTCGGGCTGACCCGCTCGGGGCGGACGCGCGGACGCCGCCGCACCGGTGCCGGGTGGGCGAGGCGGTGCAGATGCGCCGTCTCGTCCGCGGCCAGGCGCAGTGTCCGGGCGAGCGCGTCCACCACCTGCGCCGACGGGTGCCGTTCGCGGCCCTGCTCCAGGCGGACGTAGTAGTCGGTGCTGACGCCCGCCAGCATCGCGACCTCCTCGCGGCGCAGCCCCGCCACCCGGCGCCGGCCCCCGACGGGCAGTCCCGAGTCCTCGGGCCGTACCAGCGCGCGCCGGGCGCGGAGGAACTGTCCCAGCAGGTTCTCGCCGTCCATGCCCTCGACACTAGGCGCCGATCACGCCTGGGAGGAGCCCGTAAGGGGGCCGTGATACTCCTACCGTCGGCGGCGTCAGAGGAGCGCGTTGAAGGTCGCTTCGGGGGCGTCGCGGTCTGTGTAGAGGGTCCAGGCCGCGTCGGCGAGGGCGTCGGGGTCGAGGGTGCCCGCGGGGAGCGGGCCGGGCATGGCGGTCATCATGCGGTGGATGTCGCCGCGCTCGATCAGCCCGCCGATCGTCAGGATTCCCGCGTAGACGCCCTGGTCGGCGAGGCCGGCGTGCAGGGTGAGGGCGTAGTTGCGCAGCGCCGCGGAGGAGATCGCGAGGCTGCCGAGGGCGGGGACCGGGACGACGGCGCTGAGGCCCCCGGCGAACAGGAGGCCGCCGTCGCCGCGCTCCAGCATGCGCGGCAGGACGGCGCCGACGGCGTCGATCGCGGGGTAGATCCAGCCCATCGCCTCCTTCGCCGACGCCACGTCGGTCGCGGTGATGGACGCGGGGACGGCGTCCGGGTCGGCGGCGCCCGGCCCGTAGTAGACGACGTCGATGGAGCCGTGGTGTCCGGCGGCGGCGTCCAGGGCGGCGAGCAGCGAGGGGCGGTCGCGGACGTCGGCCCGGTGCGCGGTCGCCTTGACGCCCGCCGCGTCCAGCGCGGCGAGGTAGCCGGGGTGGCGGCCCGCGTTGCGGGAGATCAGCGCGATCTCGTGGCCCTCGCGGCCGAATCGGTGGGCGACGGACATGCCGAGCCCGGGGCCCGCTCCGATGACGACGGTCGTGGGCATGGGTGCCTCCGTTAAGTTGAGGGTGCCCTCAAAATTGAGGATGACCTCAAGTTAGCCGAAAGTCGAGGGTGACCTCAAGTTCGTAGAATGAGCCCATGGCGAGGACGAGCCGTGCCCCCCGGGCCGACGCGGCGCGCAACCGGGACAAGCTGCTGGCCGCCGCCGCGAAGGTCTTCGGCGAGCGCGGGCTGGACGCGCCGCTGGAGGAGGTCGCGCGGCGGGCGGAGGTCAGCATCGGCACGCTCTACAACCACTTCCCGGCGCGCCGGGACCTCATCGACGCGATCTTCCCGGTGCGGCTGGCGGCGCTGGAGCAGGTCGCCGACGCGGCGCTCGCCGAGGCCGACCCCTGGAAGGGGTTCGTGCTGTTCGTCGAGGGCCTGTTCGCGTTGCAGGCGCGCGATCGCGGCCTCAACGACGTGCTCGCCCGGCGCTACCCGGCCTCCCCGGAGCTGAGCGGGGCCTGCCACCGGGGGTTCGTGCACCTGGTGGAGATCATCGAGCGGGCGCGGGGCGCCGGGTTGCGGGAGGACTTCGAGGCGCAGGACATGGCGCCCTTGATGTGGGCGATGTCGCAGGTCATCCGCGAGACGGCGGACGTCGCCCCGGACGCCTGGCGCCGCTTCCTGGCCTTCCACCTGGACGGGCTGCGCGCGGGCGCCGCGGGTCCGCTGCCCGCCGGGCCGCTCACCGAGGAGCAGGCTCGGGGCCGTCCGGGTGAGCCCGCGGGCTCTCCAGGGAGATGAGGAAGGATTCCAGCGCGTCCAGGTCGTCCTCGCTGAAGACCCTGATGCCCGAGCGCTCCAGGAGCGCGGTGGTGACGCCCGCGCCGGGGATCGGCGTGCCGGTGAACGTCCCGTCGTAGACGCGGTGGCTGCCGCAGGACGGGCTGCCCTCCTTGAGCAGCGCGACGCGGGCCCCGGCGCGGCGGGCGGCGTCGAGGGCGAGGCGGGCGCCGCGCAGGAAGGCGTCCGTCACGTCTTCGCCGGCGGCGGTGACGATGCGGGCCGTGCCGTCCAGGACCGAGCCGGACCCGACGATCTCGGCGGGCGGGCGGGGGACGGGCAGGCCGCCCGCCACCTCGGGGCAGAACGGGACGAGGCGCCCCTCGGCGCGCCAGCGTCCGAAGAGGCCCGCCTCCATGGGCTTGGCTCTCCCGTCGTATCGGACGGGCCTTCCCATGAGGCAAGAGCTGACCAGTATGCGTTCCACGCACACCAGCCTATTCGGCCACTTGCCTGACTCCCCGCACGGGCGAATAGTGGTGGCGACCGCCGCACGCAGGGAGACCGGCAATGGTCCTTCTCGGCCGCAAACTCCCCGAGGCGCCCGCCCCCGCGCGCCCTCGGGGCTCGGTACTGGTGTCGTGGGTGACCACGACCGACCACAAGGTGATCGGGTATCTGTATCTGATCACATCGTTCGCGTTCTTCCTGCTCGCCGGGCTGATGGCGATGGTGCTGCGCGGGGAGCTGGCCTCGCCGGGGCAGCAGATCGTGAGCAACGAGCAGTTCAACCAGCTTTTCACGATGCACGGCACCGTCATGCTGCTGCTGTTCGCGACGCCGTTGTTCGTCGGGTTCGCCAACGTCATCATGCCGTTGCAGATCGGCTCGCCGGATGTGGCCTTCCCCCGGCTGAACATGCTCAGCTACTGGCTCTTCCTGTTCGGCGGGTTGATCGTCTTCGCGGCGTTCCTGTCGCCGGGCGGCGCGGCGAGTTTCGGATGGACGGCCTACGCCCCGCTGACGAGCGAGGTCCGCTCGCCGGGGATCGGCGCCGATATGTGGATCATGGGCTTGGCGCTGTCGGGGTTCGGGACGATCCTCGGCGGTGTCAACTTCATCACGACGATCATCGGGATGCGGGCGCCGGGCATGACGATGTTCCGGATGCCGATCTTCACCTGGAACATCTTCTTCACCAGCCTGCTGGTGCTGATGGCCTTCCCCGTCCTCGCGGCGGCGCTGCTGGTGCTGGAGTCGGACCGGCGGTTCGGCTCGCACGTGTTCGACCCCGCCTACGGAGGGGCGCTGACCTGGCAGCACCTGTTCTGGTTCTTCGGCCATCCCGAGGTCTACATCATCGCGCTGCCGTTCTTCGGGATCGTCACCGAGGTCATTCCGGTGTTCAGCCGCAAGCCGCTGTTCGGGTATTTCGGCATGGTCGGCGCGACGATCCTGATCGCGGGCCTTTCGATGTCGGTGTGGGCGCACCACATGTTCACCACGGGCCAGGTGCTGCTGCCGTTCTTCTCGTTCATGTCGTTCCTGATCGCGGTGCCGACCGGGGTGAAGTTCTTCAACTGGGTCGGGACGATGTGGCGGGGCACGCTGAGCTTTGAGACACCGATGCTGTTCGCGGTGGGATTCCTCGTGACGTTCCTGTTCGGCGGGCTGACCGGGGTGATCCTGGCGTCGCCGCCGCTGGACTTCCAGGTGCAGGACTCCTACTTCGTGGTGGCCCACTTCCATTACGTCGTCTTCGGCACCGTGGTGTTCGCGATGTTCGCGGGCTTCTATTTCTGGTGGCCGAAGATGACCGGGAAGATGCTGGACGAGCGGCTGGGCAAGGTCCATTTCTGGTTCCTGTTCGTCGGCTTCCACACGACGTTCCTCGTCCAGCACTGGCTGGGCGCGCGGGGGATGCCGCGCCGGTACGCGGACTATCCCGAGGAGTTCACCGCGCTGAACCGCGTCTCCAGCGCGGGCGCGCTGATCCTCGGTGTCTCCACGCTGTTCTTCCTCTACAACGTGTACCGGACGGCGCGGCACGGCGTCCGGGTGCGGGCCGATGATCCGTGGGGCTACGGGAACTCGCTGGAATGGGCCACGTCGTGCCCGCCGCCCCGGCACAACTTCGACGCGATCCCGCGGATCCGCTCCGAGCGGCCCGCGTTCGACCTGCACTACCCGAAGGTGGAACCGGCGGACGGCGGGGGAGCGGCCTCCGGCTGACCGCCCGTCGCGCGCCCGACGGAGGCCGGTCGCCCCGCCCGATTCCCGCCCTTGCCGATCGGCAATCATGACGATAACGCCGTCGTAACAATCTCGGCCTTCGCGACAAATCAGACGAGCCCGTGCGGCCGCTGGCACTACGGTTCCCGCGGGACGGTGAGCTGCATCACAGGGGGCGGCCAGGGGTGAGCGACGGACGCGGCGGCGGGGAGACGTGATGGCCAGGCGGACGCGGTCGGTACGGACGAAAATCGTGTTCCTGCTGGTCCCGCCGGTCGCGGCGCTGATCCTGCTGTGGGCCTTCACGGCGGCGGCCACGCTCGGCGACACCCTCCGGCAGACCCGGACCCGGACCTTCACCGACAAGGTCATCAAGCCCACCGACGCCATGATCGCCGCCTTGCAGGACGAGCGCCGCATGTCGCTGTCCTACCTCGGCGACGACCGGACGATCGGCCGGTCCGGCTTCGACGCCCAGCGGGCGCGGACCGACCGGACCCGCGCGGCGTTCCGCGCGGCCGCCTCCGACCCGTCGGTCCGGGGCGCCGCCGCGCGGCGCACCCGCGAGCGGATGGCCGACCTCGCGGCCTCGCTCGGCGAGATCGAGGCGGTGCGCACCTCGGTCGACAAGCGGCTCATCGACCGCTCGGAGGCGCTCGGCCGCTACACCGCCTTCATCGACCGGGCGGCCGAGATCTATGAGGAGCCGCGCTCCGACGACGTCCGGATCGTCCGCGACACCCGGCTGCTGCTCGGCCTGGAGCGGGCCCGCGAGAGCATGTCCCGCGAGGACGCGCTGGTCACCGGCGCGCTCGCGGCACGCAAGATCAGCCATTCCGAGTACCTGCGGCTCGTGCAGCTCGTGGGCGCCCGCGCGTTCCTCTACGACGACTCGACCCGCGCGCTGCCGCCGGGCGACCGCGTCCGCTACGACGCGATCGTGTCCGGCGCCGCGTTCGTGGAGTTCCGCAAGCTGGAGGACGAGCTGATGCAGGCCGGCGCCGCGCAGGGGCGCCCGCCGGTGGACATCGGCGCGTGGCACACCTCGATCGAGACCGTGAACACCCAGCTCGCCGGCCTGTCGTCCGGCATCCGCTCGGCCGCCGCCGACCGCGCCGCGCAGAAGGCGGACGCCGTCCTGCTCCGGCTGTACCTGACCGGCGGCCTGGGTCTCCTCGCCGTCGTCGTGGCGGTCGTCGTCGCGGTGCGGATGGCGCGGCGCGTCATCCACGAGAGCCGCGAGATGGCCGACGCGGTCACGACCTTCACCCGGGACCGGCTGCCCGCGATCACCGAGCGCGCCCGCCGCGGCGAACCCGTCCCGGACGAGGACATCGTCCCCGCCGCGGAGTCCAGGCCCGTCGCGGAGCCCAGGCCCGCCGGGGAGGCCAAGCCCGCGGAGCCGCCCAAGCCGGGCGAGGACGAGCCGACCGGACCGCCCGCCTGGTTCGCGCGGTTCGCCGCCGCGCCGCCGCAGACCGGGTTCACGGTCACCGAGATCAGCCGGATCGACAAGGCGTTCGCCGAGGCGCGCCGCGCCGTCATCCGCGCGTCCTCCGGCGAGGCCGCCGCGCACAAGCGGCTCAACGACGTGTTCGTCACGCTCGCGCGGCGCAACCAGTCGCTGCTCCAGCGGCTCCTCGGCCGGCTGGAGGCGATGGAGCGCGGGACCGAGGACCCCGACGCGCTCGCCGCGCTGTTCGAGCTGGACCACCTCGCGACCCGGATGCGGCGGCACGCGGAGGGTCTGGTGATCCTGTCCGGGCGCCCGTCGGGGCGGAGCTGGCGGCATCCCGTCCGGCTGATGGACGTGGCGCGCGCCGCGGCCTCGGAGATCGAGGACTACACGCGGGTGGACGTCGTCCCGATGGGCCGGGCGGCGCTGTCCGGCCGCGCCGTCGCCGACACCATCCACCTGCTGGCCGAGCTGGTCGAGAACGCCGCCGCGTTCTCCCCGCCGACCACGCGGATCCGGGTGACCGGCGGGGAGGTCGCGCACGGCTTCGCGGTCGAGATCGAGGACCGCGGGCTCGGCCTCACCCGCGAGGAGATCGCACGGCTGAACCGGCTGCTGGCCACCGACCCCGAGCTGAAGCTGGACGACTCGGTGCAGCTCGGGCTGTTCGTCGTCGCGCGGCTCGCGGCGCGGCACGGCATCCGCGTGTCGCTGCGCTCCTCGGCGTACGGGGGCGTGATCGCGATCGTGCTGATCCCGCACGCGCTCGTCGTCGACGCGCAGGACGCGGCGCGGGACCCGGGCGCGCCCGCCGGCGGTTCGGGCGAGTACCGGCCGCTGGTGGCCGTCTCCCGCACGACGATGGAGCCGGCGGGGGAGCGGGCCCCGGTGACGCCCAAGCTCGCGCCCGCGGCGCCGACCGTCCTGCCCTCGCGCCGCGAGGACGACGCCGGACCCGGCACCGGACCGGGCGGGCTGCCGCGGAGGCGGCGGCAGCAGAACATCGCCCCGCAGCTCAGGGCGGCCGCGCCCGGCGAGTCCGGCGAGACGCCCGTCGAGCGCTCGCCCGAGGCGGCGCGCAGGCTGATGTCGACGATGCAGAGCGGCTGGCGGCGCGGCCGGGAGGACGACGCCGAGTCCGAGCGCGACGGCGACGGCCGGGCCCCGGAGACGCCGCCCCCAGGGCCGGGCGGTGAGTGATGCCCGACGAGCCGGACGACCTGTGGGTCGACGAGATGGCCGGGCCCGTCGTGCGTCCCTTCGCCGTGGCCGGCGGCCGGACGCGGCAGAGCGGCGCGGACGACCTCGACCTCATCGCGATCGTCACCACCGCCGAGGTCCCGATGCCGGATCCGAGCACGCTCGGGCCCGAGGACGAGCGGATCCTGGAGCTGTGCCTGCGGCCGCGGTCGGTGGCCGAGCTGGCGGCCGACCTGAGCCTGCCGGTCGGGGTGGTCCGCGTGCTGCTGAGCGACCTGCTGCGGCGGGCGCTGGTGACGGTGGACCGGCCCGCCGCGACCGCCACCGGGCGCCCCGACCCGCGTCTCCTCAAGGAAGTGATCGATGGTCTCCGTGCGCTATGACCGGCGCGGCCTGCCGAGGTTCAAGGCCCTGATGGCGAGCGCGGCCCTGCTCGCGGTGGTCGCGGCGGCCGGGTGCGGCTCGGGCGACGGGCGGGTCGAGGCGGGCGCGCCCGGGGTGACCGACAAGCCGTGCCCCGAGGCCGTGAACAAGGACCACGGCTGCATCTACCTCGGCACCATCTCCGACCTGACCACCGGCCCGTTCCGGGCGCTCGGGTCGGCGGTGACCAAGGCGCAGCGCGCGTTCTGGGACCGCGTCAACCGGCAGGGCGGCATCGGCGGCTACGACATCGACGTGGTGACCTACGTCCGCGACAACCACTACCAGCCGCAGGCGCACGTCCGCGCGTACGACGAGATGAAGGACAGGGTCCTGGCGCTCGCGCAGACGTTCGGCTCGCCCGAGACCGACGCGATCCTCGGCGACCTGCGCGCGAAGAAGATGATCGCGCTGCCCGTCTCCTGGACCTCGCGCTGGGAGTTCGAGGACGACATCGTCGAGTCGGGCTCCTCCTACTGCTTCGAGGCGATGAACGCCGTCGACTACGGCGCGGACGAGTACGGCGCGAAGAGCGTGATGGCGATCCACTACACCGGCGACTACGGCGACGACGCGGCGGCGGGCGCGCGGATCGGCGCGCGGGCGCGCGGGCTGTCCTTCACCGACGTCCCGACCACGCAGGGCGCGGCGGTGCAGAACGCCGCCGTGCAGGCGATCATGACGCGCAAGCCCGACCTCGTCGTGCTCACGACGTCGCCGGACGACGCCGCCTCCATCATCGGCAGGACGGTCGACGCCGGGTTCCGGGGCCGCTTCATCGGCGACAACCCGACGTGGGACCGGAGCATGCTGCGCGACCCGTCCGCGAGCGCGATCAAGTCGCGCTACCTCCAGGTCGCGCCGTGGAAGCCGTACGCGACCGACTCGCCGGGCCACACCGCGATGCGGCAGGCGGTCGGCCGGACCGAGCCCGACGACAACCTCGTCTCGGGGTGGGCGCTGTCGTATCCGCTGAAGGCGGCCCTGCAGCGGGCGGTCCAGAAGAAGGACCTGACCCGCGCGGGCCTGTTCGCGGCGGTCCGCGAGATCACCTACGTCGACTACGAGGGCATCCTGCCGTCCGAGGCGGGCAACTCCTCCGGCACGCCGAACGACTCGGCGTTCCGCAAGACGGTGTTCTCCCGGCCGGACGAGCACGAGTTCTCCGGCCTCAAGGTGCTCACCGACTTCACCGAGGGCCCGACGGCGAAGGGCTACCGGCTCGACCGGCCCTGCCTCGCCGGGCCGTGAACGCTCACCGTCCGGCGCGGATGCGGCCGACGGCGAACTGCGCGACGCGGACGGCGGCCGCCGGGCTCAGCCGGGCGCCGCGCCACGCCGCCCGGCCGTACGCGGGCGCCACGATCAGCGCCTGGTTGCGCGCGACGCCCCGCATGATGTCGCGAGCCAGCCTGCCTGTCGTGTAGGGACGCGGCGCCGCGCGCGCGATGTCGTCCGCGGCGTCGCCGCTCAGCGGCGTCTCCGGCAGGTCCGGGTTGATGTTGCGCAGCAGCGGCGTGTCGACGAAGCTCGGGCAGACGGCGCTGACCCGGACGCCGCGTCCGGCCGCCTCGGCGCGCAGCCCGAGCGACAGCCCGACGACCGCGTGCTTGGTCGCGGTGTAGGGGATCCCGGCCGGCATCGGGACGAGCCCGGCGAGCGAGGCGGTGTTGACGATGTGCCCGCGCCCCTGCTCCAGCATGATCGGGTACGCGGCGTGGACGCCGTGCACGACGCCCCGCAGGTTGACGTCGATCGCGCGGTTCCAGTGGTCGAGCGCCAGCTCCTCGGCGAGCCCGCCGATCGCGATGCCCGCGTTGTTGAACACGAGGTCGAGGCGTCCGTGCTCGTCCCGCACGGCGCCGTACAGCGCCGCGACGGCGGCGGCGTCGGTGACGTCGAGCGGCGCGGCGACCGCCGTGCCGCGGCGCAGGCCGTTCAGCCGGTCGGCGACGGCCCGCGCGCCCGCGGCGTCGATGTCGGCGACGACGGCGGTGTCGCCGCGCGCCACCAGCGAGGTCGCGATGGCGCGGCCGATGCCCGAGGCGCCCCCGGTCACGATCGCGACGCTCATGCGCGCGCCCCGCCCGACGGCTCGACGGCGCGGCGCGTCCGCGGCTCGTCCCAGATCCCGAACGCCTTCCAGATCCGCCGGTTGACCGGGTCGACCACGCCGAGCTCGGCCATCAGGTCGCGGATCTTGCCCACCGAGTTGGAGATCTCCGCCTGCGACGCCTCGCTCCGGTACGCGGCGCGCACCACGTCCTTCGGGATGCCGAAGTGCCGCACCATCGGGCCGGGCGGGGCCAGCATGATCCGCGCCATCACGCCGAGCACGACCGGGGTCGCGACGCCGAGGATCCGGCGGCGCAGCGGCCTCATCGCGGGCACCCGGTGCCGGAGGTAGTGCCGGGCGAAGGAGATGTGCCGGGCCTCCTCCGCGATGTGGATCTTCATGATCGTCTCTTCCAGCGGGTGCTTGATGTGCCCGCCCTTCAGCGACTTGCGCTGGACGTAGTCGATCGGGTCCTCGCCGCCGAGCACGAACACGAAGAACATCTCGGTGTTGATCAGCGGGATCCACGGGGCGGCCTGGGCGATCAGGCTGAGCGAGCGCGGCATGCCCCGGATCGGCATCCCGGTCCGGTTCACGAACTCCTGGAACATCATCCCGTGGTGACACTCCTCGGTCGTCTCGTGGTAGACGTACCGGAACTCCGGGCGGCCGTTCGGCAGCCGGTAGGCGTAGTTGAGCAGGCCCCGCTTCAGCAGGTTCTCGAACTGGAGCCCGATCTTCATCGCGGTCGCGACCCGCCACAGCCCGATCTGGGCCTGCACCTCCGGCGGCTGCGCCTGGTACCAGGCGGTCTCGCCGAGCCGGTCGAACGGCGGCAGCACCCAGCGCGGATCGTTCTTGTCGACCGCGAACTCCGGGTCCTCCCACGGGATGTCGGCGTAGGCCTCCCAGTGCTTGTCGACCGACGCCCTGTTCAGCCGGTCGATGACACCGAGGTAGGACTTCGCGTCGGTGACCTGCGCGCGGACCTCGTCGGCGAGTTCGGTGGGGGCTTTCGGCATGTCGGACTCCCTCGGGGCTGGTACGGGCGGCGTCGCCGTCGCCGGGCTGCTGTGTCGGGGGCCTTCAGGTCCTGGTGGGGACGGCGGTGGACGCGGCGGTGGGGGAGGCGCCGGGCTCGGGGACGAGTTGGCGCGCGAAGTCCTTGAGCGTGCGCAGGACGGCCTCCTGGTGGCCGCTCTCGTCGTCGTCCAGCGCGTTCTGCACCGACAGGCCGACGAACATCGCGAACACGCCGCGCAGGACGCTGTCGGTGAACTCCGGCGTGAGCGTGTTCGCGGGGAACAGCCGCTCGAACGTCTCCACGATGACCTGGAGGACGCGCTCGTTGAGGTCGCGGCAGAGCGGGCGCAGCTCGTCGTCGGTGCGGGCCGCCACCGCAAGCTCGGTCAGCGCCTTGGCGGGCTTGTCGCGGAACACCTCCCACAGCAGGTCGAGCGCGCCCGCGACGTCGCGCCGCTCCGCCGGGAGCACCGCGAAGGCCCGCTCGTAGGCCAGCCGCTGCGCCTCAAGGAGGTGCTCCAGCGCCGCCGCGACCAGGACCATCTTCGTCGGGTAGTGGTGCTGCTGCGCCCCGCGCGACACCCCGGCGCGGCGCGCCACCTCGGTGGTGGACGTGCCGGACCAGCCGAGGTCCACCAGGCAGTCCATGGTGGCGTCGAGGAGTCTGGCCTGGGTCCGGGAGCGGCGTTCCTCCTGGGTACGGCGGCTCCCGCCGTGGCGGCGGCGTCTCACTGGCACAACCCCGACGGTACGAGCGCACAAACAAGCAAGCAAGCCTGCATGTATGTTGCGCCGGTCACAATTGGACGCCGCGTCTGATTCGATCTTCCCGGCCGTACCGCGCGGGGCGTAGCCGGGGCGGGGCGCGCACACCCGGAGGCGCAGCACAGGTACCTCTCCTGGCCCGACGACGCGCGGCACGTCCCGGCGACACGATCCCGGACATGGCAAACGCGGCACAGGCAAGGCAAGCGACCAACGACGAGAAGAGGGGCCGGGGAGGGGCCAAGACGGTCCGGCTCAGCAAGGTGTACGGCACGGGCGACATGGCCGTCCGCGTGCTGGACGAGGTCAGCGTGGAGTTCCCGGACGGACGGTTCACGGCGATCATGGGCCCGTCCGGCGCCGGGAAGTCCACGCTGATGCACTGCGTGGCGGGCCTGGACGCGGCGACCTCCGGCCAGGTCTACGTCGGCGACCAGGAGCTCGGCGCGCTGTCGGACCGGGCGCTCACCCGGCTGCGGCGCGAGCGGATCGGGTTCGTGTTCCAGGCGTTCAACCTGCTCCCGACGCTGACCGCGCGCGACAACATCACGCTGCCGATGACCCTCGCGGGGACGAGCCCGGACCGGGAGTGGTTCGACACGGTGGTGCGCGTCCTGAAGCTGGGGGAGCGGCTCACGCACCGGCCGTCGGAGCTGTCGGGCGGGCAGCAGCAGCGGGTGGCGCTCGCGCGGGCGCTGGTCACCCGCCCGCGGATCGTGTTCGCGGACGAGCCGACCGGCAACCTCGACTCCCGCACGGGCGCCGAGGTGCTGACGCTCCTGCGCGAGGCCGTGGACGACCTGGGCCAGACCGTCGCGATGGTCACCCACGACCCGGTCGCGGCGGCGCGCGCCGACGCGGTCGTGTTCCTCGCCGACGGGCGGATCGTCGACGTCATGGACGCGCCCACGCCCGACCGGGTGCTGGACCGCATGCGCGGGCTGGGGGACCACTCATGATCGGCATCGTCCTGAAGGAGCTGTGGGGCCGCAAGCGGCGCCTGGCGGGCTCGCTGATCGCGGTGTTCCTCGGCGTGACGTTCCTGACGGGAACGCTCGTCCTGGGGGACACGCTCGCGGGAAGCATCGACGGCTACTTCTCCCGCGCCTACGGGGAGACCGACGTCAGTATCAGGAACTCGACCAGCGTCAGCGACGCGCCGTGGAGCGCGCGCGGGGAGATCGACGCGTCCGTCCTGGAGCGCGTCAGGAAGGTGAACGGCGTCGCCAACGCCGAGCCCTACATCCAGGGCTCGGGCCAGCTCCTCGCCAAGGACGGCACGACGATCCAGTCGCGCGGCCCCCGCACGGCGGGCAACTGGATGACCGACCCCAAGCTCAACCCGTACCGGCTCGCCGAGGGCCGCGCCCCGCGCGCCCCGGACGAGGTCGTCATCGACAAGATGTTCGCCGACAAGGGCAAGCTCAAGGTCGGCGACCGGACGGCGGTGCTCACCCCCGACCGGGTCGCCGTCACGGTGGTCGGCATCAGCAGGTTCGGCGACCAGGACGCCTTCGGGGAGACCTCGTTCACCGCCTTCAGCCTGGAGGGGGCGCGGCGGCACGTCACCCGGACGCCCGGCCTCGTCACCGGCGTGTGGCTGCGCGCGGCGGACGGCGTCGGCCAGGACGAGCTGGCCGCCAGGGTCAGGCCCGTCCTCGCCCCCGGCACCGAGGCCGTCACCGGCAAGGCGCAGGTCGACGAGGGCATGACCATGGTCGAGGACGGCTTCCTGCGCGTGTTCCGGATCGTGCTCGGCGCGTTCGGCGGCGTCGCGCTGCTGGTCGCGGCGTTCAGCATCCACAACACGTTCGCGATCACCACGGCGCAGCGGACCCGCGAGTCGGCGCTGCTGCGCGCCCTCGGCGCCGGCCGCCGCCAGGTCGTGACGCTCGTCGGCGTCGAGGCCCTCGTGGTCGGCGGCGCCGCGACGCTCGCCGGGCTCGCGGGCGGCTACGGGTTCGCGGCCCTGCTCCGGCAGCTGTTCACCCAGCTCAAGATCGGGATCGCGATGGAGGGCCTCGTCGTGTCGGCGACCTCGGTGCTGATCGCGGCGCCGGTCGGGATCGCGGTGACGCTGGTCGCCGCGCTCGGCCCCGCGCTCAAGGCGTCGCGGGTCCCGCCGCTGGCCGCGCTGCGCGAGGTGGCCGTGGAGGCGGGGCGCCCGTCCGACACGCGGGTCATCGTCGGGGGCGTGCTGGCGGCGGTCGCCGCGGGCACCGTGGTCCTCGGCGCGGTCGGCGAGCAGACGGCGATGGCCGCCGCGGGCGCGGTGCTCACCGTCGTCGCGATGGTCGTGCTCGGGCCGGTCGCGGCCCGCCCGGTCGCCGCCCTCGCCGGCGGGCCCGCCGCCCGGCTGCGCGGCGTCTCCGGGCGGCTCGCCCGCGACAACGCCGGCCGCAGCCCCGCCCGCACCGCAGGCGCCGCGACCGCGCTGATGATCGGCGTCGGCGTCGTCACGCTGCTGACGGTGTTCATCGGCTCGCTGCGCGCCAACCTGGAGGACGGCGTCGCCGGGTCGTTCAAGGGCGCGATCGTCGTGGACGGCGGCAGCAACGAGACCGCCGGGTTCAGCACCGCCCTCGCCGGGCAGGCCGCGCGCCTCCCGCAGATCCAGAACGCCGCCGGGCTCGGCAACGGCAACATGCGGGTGGACGGGAAGAACGCGGGCGTCCACGTCGGCGACCCGTCCGCGCTGCGCCGCGTCCTCGACCTGGACGTGCGGCAGGGCAGCCTCGCCGACCCCGGCGCGTTCGCGGTGTCCAAGAAGGTCGCCGACGACAAGGGGTGGCGCGCCGGGTCGGCCGTCGGCGTGCAGTTCGCCGACGGCGCCCGCCAGACGCTGCGGATCGGCGCGGTCTACGAGAACGCCGACCTGGTCGGCGACTACCTCGTGCCGAGGACGGTCTGGAACGCCCACACCCGGCAGCCGCTCGACCTCATGGCGTTCGTCGAGCTGCGGCCCGGCGCGTCCGCGGGCGATGTGAGGCAGGCGCTCACCGCGCTCGCCAAGCCCTACGGCGCGCCGGAGGTGGAGACCCGGGACGCCTTCGTCTCCCGCCAGACCGAGGAGATGAACGGCTTCATCGGCGTCGTCTACGGGATGCTGATCCTCGCGATCGTCATCGCGCTGCTCGGCATCGCCAACACGCTGTCGCTGTCGGTGCACGAGCGGACCCGCGAGCTCGGCCTGCTGCGCGCGGTCGGCGCGACCCGTCCGCAGGTCAGGTCCATGATCCGGTGGGAGTCGGTGATCGTCGCGCTGTTCGGCACGGCCGGCGGCCTCGGCCTCGGGCTGTTCCTCGGCTGGGGGCTCGGCACCGCGCTCGGCAACCCGTTCGCGCCGCAGGCCGTCCAGGTGACGATCATCGCGGTGGTCGGGACCGTGGCGGGCGCGCTCGCCGCGATCCGCCCGGCCCGCCGCGCGGCGCGGCTGGGGATCCTGTCCGCGATCGCCTCGGTGTGAGGCCGGCCCGTGACCCCGGGGATCACCCCCCCGGGGTCACCGGCCGCGCGCGGATAGGGTGTCCCCATGCAGGTCAACCAGTCGGGCAAGCTGGCCAACGTCTGTTACGACATCCGGGGACCGGTGCTCAAGCGCGCCAAGCGGCTTGAGGCCGAGGGCAACAAGATCCTCAAGTTGCACATCGGCAACCCGGCCCCGTTCGGCTTCGAGGCCCCGCCCGAACTCCTCCAGGACATGATCCGCAACCTCCCCGAGGCGCACGGCTACAGCGACTCCAAGGGCATCCTGCCCGCCCGCCGCGCCGTCGTGCAGCGCTGCGAGGACGGCGGCGTCACCGGCGTGGACGTCGAGGACGTCTACCTCGGCAACGGCGTGTCCGAGCTGATCGTCATGACCCTCCAGGCGCTGCTCAACGACGGCGACGAGGTGCTGATCCCGGCGCCCGACTACCCGCTGTGGACGGCGGCGACGTCGCTGTGCGGCGGCACCCCCGTCCACTACCTGTGCGACGAGGACGCCGGATGGGAGCCCAGCCTGGACGACATCGAGTCCAAGATCGGCGACCGCACCCGCGCGATCGTGATCATCAACCCGAACAACCCGACCGGCGCCGTCTACTCCCGCGACGTCCTCACCCGCGTCGTCGAGGTGGCCCGCCGCCGCAACCTGATCATCCTCGCCGACGAGATCTACGACCGGATCCTCTACGACGGCGCGGAGCACGTCCCGATCGCGTCGCTGGCCCCCGACCTGCTCTGCCTCACCTTCGGCGGGCTGTCCAAGAACTACCGGGTGGCGGGCTTCCGCGCCGGCTGGGTCGTGCTGTCGGGCCCGAAGGAGCACGCCGAGTCCTACATCGAGGGCCTGGACATCCTCGCCAACATGCGGCTGTGCCCGAACGTCCCCGGCCAGCACGCCGTCCAGGCCGCGCTCGGCGGCCACCAGAGCATCGACGACCTCGTCCTGCCGACGGGCCGCCTCGGCGAGCAGCGCGACCGCGCCTGGAAGCTGCTGAACGACCTGCCCGGCGTGAGCTGCGCCCGGCCCCAGGGCGCCCTGTACGTCTTCCCGCGCCTGGACCCCGAGATGTACCCGATCGAGGACGACATGCGCTTCGCCCTCGACCTCCTGGAGCAGCAGAAACTCCTCGTCGTCCAGGGGTCGGGGTTCAACTGGCCCTCCACCGACCACTTCCGCGTCGTCACCCTCCAGTACGCCGACGACCTGGAGGACGCGGTGGGCCGCATCGGCGAGTTCCTCCAGACCTACCGGCGCTGAGGTCAGGCGGTCGCGGCCTGGTCGAGGCGCCGGAGCGCGCCGCGCACGACCTCGGGGTCGGTCGTGGCCCAGAACGGCGGCAGCGACCCCTTCAGGAACCCGCCGTAGCGCGCGGTGGCCAGCCGGGGGTCGAGGACGGCGACGACGCCGCGGTCGTCCATGGACCGCAGCAGCCGCCCCGCGCCCTGCGCCAGCAGCAGCGCGGCGTGCGTCGCGGCGACCGCCATGAAGCCGTTGCCGCCGTGCGCCGCGACCGCCCGCGAGCGGGCCGAGGTGACCGGGTCGTCCGGACGCGGGAACGGGATCCGGTCCATGATCACCAGTTGCAGCGACGGGCCGGGCACGTCCACCCCCTGCCACAGCGACAGGGTGCCGAACAGGCACGTCCGCTCGTCCTCGGCGAACTGCTTGACCAGCAGGGACGTGGAGTCCTCGCCCTGGCACAGCAGCGGATGCGACAGGTGGTCCTTCAGCTCGTCGGCGGCCTGCCGGGCGGCCCGCATCGAGGAGAACAGCCCGAGCGCCCGGCCCCCCGCCGCCTCGATCAGCTCGGTGATCTCGGTCAGGTAGGCGTCGGCGAGCCCGTCACGTCCCGGCTGCGGCAGATGCCGCGCCACGTACAGGATGCCCGCCTTCGGGTGGTCGAACGGGGAGCCGACGTCCAGACCCGACCATGTCAGCTCCTTGCCGTCCTCGCCGTCCTTCGTCGCGGTGCGGGCGAGGCCCTCGGCGGCGGCCTTGGCGTCCCGCGAACCGTTCTCGGCGAGCGGCGGCAGCCCCCACTGCCGGGCCAGCGGCTCGAACGACCCGCCCAGCGTGAGCGTCGCCGACGTCAGCACGGCCGTGCGCCGCTCGAACAGCGTGGTCCGCAGCAGGCCGCCCACCCCGATCGGCGCGACCCGCAGCGCCGGAGGACGCTTCGGGCGCCCCTCCGGGACGAACGGCTTCTCCAGCCACACCACGTCGAACCGCTGCGCGATCTCCGGCTGGAACGCCTCCAGCAGCCGCACCGCCGTGTCGTGCAGATCCCCCAGCGAGGAGCGCGCGGCCTTGCGCGCCGCCATGTCCCCGGGGTCGTTCTCCTTCTTGTCGGGGCCGAGCGCCGTGATGCACGCGTGGGCCGCGTCCCGCACGACGGTGATGGTGGTGCCGAGAGCGGGGGACAGGACGTCCATGCGCCCGGCGGGCAGATCCTCCAGCAGGATGCCGAGCCCCTCCGCCGACTCCTTGAGCCGGTCGGCGGTGGCCTCCTCGATCAGCCGCCCGCACCGCCGCGCGGCCGTCTCCACGGCCGCCGCGCTCAGCTCCCCGGTCGCGACCGAGGTGACCCGGTCGACCAGCTCGTGCGCCTCGTCCACGATCACCACGTCGTGCTCGGGCAGGACCTGGAACTCCTCCAGCGCGTCGATCGCCAGCAGGGCGTGGTTGGTGACGACGATGTGCGCCTCACCCGCCTCCGCCCGCGCCAGCTCGGCGAAGCATTCGGTGCCCTGCGGGCAGCGCGTCGCCCCGAGGCACTCCTTCGCCGTCACCGCGACCTGCCGCCACGCCTGCTCGCTGACCCCGGGCACCAGCTCGTCGCGGTCCCCGGTGCCGGTCTCCTCGGCCCACTCGTTGAGCCGCTTGACCTGCCGTCCCATCGCGGAGAGCTGCTGCGGGTCGAACAGGCTCTGACCGGGCTCGTCCTCCTCCGGGACGCCGGTCTGCACCCGGTGCAGGCACAGGTAGTTGCGGCGGCCCTTGAGGATCGCGAACTTCAGCTCCGTCCCGAGCATCGGCCCGAGCGCCTCGGCGAGCCTGGGCAGGTCCCGGTCGACGAGCTGCCGCTGCAACGCGATCGTCGCCGTCGAGACCACCACCGTGGTCTGCTTCTCCACCGCGTACCGGATCGCCGGGACGAGGTAGGCCAGCGACTTCCCGGTGCCGGTGCCCGCCTGGGCCGCGACATGCTCACCGGACCCGATCGCCTTCTCCACCGCCCGCGCCATGTCCACCTGGCCGGGACGCGTGGCGCCGCCGATGGCCTCCACGGCCGCGGACAGCAGGGCCGTCATTTCGGGAATCCGGGTATCGCTGCCGGTCAGCAGATCAGGGGCGGGCACGCCGCCCAACGCTACCGCCCGCGAAGGACACCCGCGTCCCTCCACCCCCACCCGGCCCCGCCAAACCTCCCAACCCCTCACTACAACCCCTGACCGAATACGGCCACCCAACGGACCGGCCCGCGTCGGGCCATCGGGCCGTCGGCGTGCCGAGGCGTTCGGACCGCCGCGCCGGGACACCGGGAACGCGTGCCCCGGGCCGGGCGCGCTCCGCCTCCGCGGCATCGGCCAGAATGGGAACGTGGCCGCAGAGAGAGAAGTCCTGACCTGGGAGTTGTTCGGCGCCGCGAGCCGTGACCTGGCGCAGGAGGTCGCCGACGGCGGCTACCGCCCCGACCTGATCCTGTCCATCGCGCGCGGCGGCCTGTTCGTCGCCGGGGCCCTCGGCTACGCGCTGGACGTCAAGAACCTGCACGTCATGAACGTGGAGTTCTACACCGGCGTCGACGAGCGCCTCGATCTCCCGGTGATGCTGCCTCCCGTCCCGAACGCGATCGACCTGTCGGGCGCGAAGGTGCTGGTGGCCGACGACGTCGCCGACACGGGCGCCACCCTCAAACTCGTCCGCGACTTCTGCGCCGACCATGTCGCGGACGTCCGCTGCGCGGTCATCTATGAGAAGCCCCATTCGACCGTCAAATGCGAATATGTCTGGCGCCGCACCGACCGCTGGATCAACTTCCCGTGGTCGACCGAGCCGCCGGTGGTCGCGGGCCGCGTCCTCGACGCCTGACTTATCCCCAGAACGGGATTCTGGTGCGCTCGGCGGGCCGCCGCTGCGAGTGTCGAGGCCATGAAACCCATGGTGATCCGCTCCGCCCAAGACGCCATCGTCGCCGTTCCGTACCTCCTCGGGTTCCACCCGTCCGCGAGCCTCGTCGTGGTCGCCTTCGACGGCCCGGACGGCACCTGTGCGGTCCGCGTCGACTTACCGTCACCCGATCCCGCCAACGTCTCCGGCATGCTCGCGGCCAACGGCTTTCGCCGCGTCCTCCTGCTCGCCTACGGCACGCCGGAGGAGTCCACCTCCGCCACCGCCGCCATGCACGCCGCCCTGGTGGCCGCCGGCATCGAGGTCACGGAGGCGGTCCGCGTGTCCGACGGCCGCTGGTGGTCCTTCACCTGCGACGGGGACTGCTGCCCACCCGAGGGCACCCCGTACGACATCGGCAGCAGCGTCCTCGCCGCCGAGGCGACCCTCGCGGGCCACGTCGCCCTCCCGGGCCGCGCCGACCTGGCCGACACCCTCCGCCCTCTCACCGGCCCCGCCCGGCAGGCCATGCGCGAGGCCACCATCCGAGCGGAGCGCCGCTACCTGGGCTGGGCCCGCGACGACACATCCTCGTTCGAGTTCCAGGCGCACCTCGTCAGGGAGGGCGTCGCCGTCCTGCCCGCCCTGCTGGCCCGGGCCCGCGCGGGCACCCGTCCCAGCAACGACGAGGCAGCCCGCCTCGGCTTCCTCCTCACCGAACTCCGCGTCCGCGATGAGGGCTGGGTCCGCATCGACGAGGACGACCCGGCGGCCGACATCGACTTCTGGCGCGACATCGTCCGCCGCGTGCAGCCTCCCTACGCGGCCGCCCCCGCCGCCCTGCTGGCCTTCGCCGCCTACGCCGCGGGCAACGGCGGCCTCGCCAACGTGGCCCTCGACCGCGCCCTGGAGGCCGACCCCACCTACTCGATGGCCGTCATCCTCCGCGAGGTGATGGCCGCGGGGATCCCTCCGACCAGGGCCCGCATGCGCATGACCCCCCAGGAATTAGCCGCCGCTTACCACGAAGACGAAACCCGCCAAGCCAGCTGACCCACACCTCCGACGCCCAGAACAATCCGCCACCCGCCCCTGCCACTCGCGCGGTACGCGATCTGCCTGCTCGCCCACCCGTCGCGTTTGGTCTGGGGGTGGGGGCGGCCGGGACGAAATGAACGAGCCGTACACGGGGTTGAGGTGATCATTGGGAGGCCGGTGCGGGAGGGGGATCCATGGTCGGTGTCAGTGTGGAGACCGCGGAGCAGACGGAGGCCCGGCTGCGCGGTGTGATCGCTCAGGCCGAGCTCGTCGTCCACGATGGCGTCTGGGGTTTTGAGGAGTTCCCCGCCGACCAGGCCCCCGCGCTCACGGCGGAGACCCTTGCGGTGGTCCGCGACGAGGAGAGCTGGAGCCGTTTGGCGCCCGCGGTTCCCGGGCGTGGTGGCGCCGAACGGTTCGGAGTCTTCTCCTTCCACTTCCCGGCCGATCAGGACAACAGCGGGTTCGTCGGCTGGCTGGCCACCCACCTCAAGGCCGAGTTGGGGACCGGCGTGTTCGTCATCTGCGGCAGCAACCAGGCCCGTGGCGGCATCTACGACTACTGGGGCTGCCCCATCGACATGCTGGCTGAGGCGGTCGCGGTGATCGAGGCACTGCGCACCGGCCGACCCGGCCGGTAATCCCCGCCATCAGCGCGATGTTTCGCCGCTGGCGGACGACAGGGCCCGAGCGGGTCTGGTCGTCGAGCCCGCACGTGTTCGGGCCCGCCCACACGCCTGGTCGACCTGGCGCCGACGCCATCAACACCGGGCCCGCACCAGCCACTGTCACCGCCAAGAAGCAGCCTTTGAGCGGCCATAACGATCTACGGCTGGAGTGCTAGGAACAGTGCCTCCGGTGATTCGGCATGAGGGTTCGGCTTCTGCTGCTAGGGCGCTTCTGATGAATCTTGGGCGGACCCAACGGGCAACGTGGTTGTTGCTGCTGTGGCAGCAGGTCGCCGAGAGGTGGTTTGTGGAGCCGTTCCAGGACCCGCAAGGTCGCCCTGATGATCCATCAGAAACGCCCTAGTGCTTTGTCTTGGTGGTGGTCTTTTCGGGGCTCGGGCGTTTTCGGGTTTGGGGTTTCAGGGTCAGGCAGAAGAGGGCGGCTGCGGCGAGTATCGCTGCTGATGTGAGGAGGGTCGTCTGCATTGCGGTTGTGTAGGCGGCGGCGAATGTCTTCTGGCCGAGGTGGGTTAGGAGGGAGGTTTCCGCCGGTGGCAGGTCGTGGGGCGGAGGCGGTGGGCTGAACCGGTGGCCGTTGGTCGTCGCGGTGTCGATGAATTGGGCGCGTAGTTGTGGGGGCAACTCGCCGGCGTGCTTGCGCGCCTCGTGGCGCAGAGCCGAATTCAGGCGGGTGGACAGGAGGACGCCCATCACTGCGGTGCCCATCACGCCGCCGATCTGGCGGGTGGTGTTGGCCACGCCGGACGCGGCGCCCGCCAGGCGGGTGTCGACATGGTCCATCGTGACCTGTTGCAGGGGCGCGAAGGTCGCGCCGCTGGCCAGGCCGATGATCAATAGGCCGGGGAGCAGGTGCCGCACGCCGGAGTCGGCGCCTGCCGTCAGGGCGAGGACGGCCAGGCCGACGGACAGGGCGGCGAGCCCGGTCATGAGGACGAGCCTGCCGCCGACCCTGTCCGACACCCGTCCCGCGAAGGCCGAGCCGACCGCCGTGAGGGCGGCGTTGGGCAGCAGGACCAGGCCCGTGCGCAGCGGCGAGAAGCCGCGCGCCATCTGGAGGTAGAGGACGAGCACCAGGGATATGCCGATCATCCCGAACTGGAAGACGAAGCCGATCCAGTTGCCGGACGGGAAGTTGCGCTCCGAGGTGAACAGCTCCCACGGCATCAGCGGTTCGCCTCGCTGGACGCGCTGCCAGATGATGAACAGCAGCAGGAGCATTACGCCGGTGGCGATGAGCGACGTGATGCCGATCGGCCCGCCGATCTTTCCCCAGCCGTAGCGCCGGCCCTCGATCAGGCCGAAGACGATGCAGCTCAGCCCTGCGGTGACGAGCGCGACGCCTCCCAGGTCGATCCTGTGGGTGCGCGAGGGGCGGAGGTCCGGGATGAATACGAGCGCCAGCACCAGGATCATCACACCGATGGGCGCGTTGATGAAGAAGATCCAGCGCCAGGTGAGGTGGGCGAGGACGAGGCCGCCCAGGACCGGGCCGATGATCGGCGCGAAACCCGCGATCGCGCCGAACACGCCGAAGGCACGTCCACGCATGGGGGGCGGGAAGGTGACCAGAATCGACGAGATCACTTGGGGGAACAGGAGCGCCGCGCCGATGCCCTGAAGGATTCGTGCCGCCAGGAGTTGCCCCGGGGATGCCGATAGGCCGCAGAGGACGGAGGCCATCGTGAAGATGGAGACGCCGGTCAGGAAAAGGCGCCTGTAGCCGAAGATGTCTCCGAGCTTCCCCGTGGTGATCAGCAGGGTCGAGAAGACGAGCAGGTAGGCGTCGATCATCCACAGCACCTCGTCGTAGGAGGCGTGGATATCGGCGATCAGGGATGGGACGGCGATATTGACGATGCTTCCGTCCAGCAGGGCCATGAAGAAGCCTGCGCACAGGATGCTGAGGGTCAGCCAGGGACGATGGGCGGCTGGCATTCCGGTGACCTCCGTATGGGGGGCACCGGCCGGTAGGAAGGAGCGTGACATATGGCCCTCGGCCCGGGATCCACCGACCGGTTCGGGTTTGTGGTCCCTCAGGGCATGCCTGAGGGATTCCGTCCGGGCGCGTTAAGGCTGGGGCGCGGTTCTGGTGGATCGTGGGGCCGGCGCGTGTTCAGAGCACGAAAGGGCCGAAGTGGGGCGGGAAAGCTTCCGGGCTCGCCGAAAAGTCACAACCATCGCAGGACGCCTTGTCAGGATGTCGTGTGACTCTCACCTTCCACGTGCCATCGGACACGGGAAGCTGATTGGCGAGGCATGGCCCCTGGTGAGATATCGCGAGGGAGCATAGCAGGTGCCGTGCGGCGTTTCGCAAGCCCGCCGCTCGTCTTTTGGGGCACCGTTCTGCCGTGCCGTCGCATGGATCGTTCCCGATGGCCGCAATGGCCGGAACGTGGTGACCCGTCCAATGTCAGGCGCCGGACCTCGTCGACGGCGGCAGGGGGAGCGGGCGAGTCCGAGACGGTCTCCCGGGCGGGCCGGCCCGGGCGTCTCCTGGCTCAGGGGGCGACGGCCTGGCCCGGGGTGCCCGGGTCGATGCGGCGGTCGCGGTTGCGCTCGTTCCACGCGCGCATGCGTGGCGGGTAGCCGACGATCTGTACGTCGTACACGGGGAGCCCAAGGTCGCGGGCCACCTTGCCGATGACCTTGGGGGAGCCGACGCGGCGGCGGGTCCATTCGCCGTCGTGGGCGACGGCGACGGCCGTGGTGTCGGTGGCGAACGTCTCCGGCTCGACGTAGAACTCCACGCCGCGCCGGTCGCGTGCGAAGGCGATAAGTGCCTCGATGTCGGAGTCGGTCGCCTCCCGGTCGAGTTTCGTCACCGTTGAACCACGGTTCTTGCGTATCCCGAATCGGTCGCGGAACCTCATGACCTGTCCCGTCGTGTCTAGGGCACCCGGAACCGTTCCGGGGCCGGTTTTGGTGTACGACGATAACGATCGTTCGTGGCCGACGGGTTCCCGACACAGCGGCGGCCTTCAAGGTACTCAAGAGCGCGAGCCCTAGACTGGCGGAACGGGGAAATCGGCGGCGGGGGTGTTGATGGACGGGCCGAGCCTGGTCCGGCGGGGGGCGCTCGGCGTGCTCGCGGCGGCGTTGTGCGGGGCGTTGAGCGCGCTGTCTCCACAATCGGGGTCCGCGGGGCTCATGGCGGCGGCGCATCATGTTCCTCCGCCGAAGACACCGCGGAGCGCGCGGGGTTCCTCCGATGTGCGCGGGGCGGCCGAGAATGGGCCGGGGAATGGGGCGGACGCGTCCTCCGGTGCGGTCGGCCAGGAGTCTATTTCCGGTCAGGGCACGGCAAAGAGCAATGGCGGCCCGGAACGGCCGAACACCCCGGGAGCGGAAGGGCCGAACGCCCCACGCGGGGATGCGCCGAACACCCCGCGAGCGGGTGGGCCGAACGCGCCTGGGGACGGAGGGCCCAACGTCCCGCGCGGGGATGGGCCGAACGCGCCTGGGGCCGGAGAGCCCAACGCGCCGCTAGGGGATGGGCCGAACGCTCCCGCGGCAGCGGGAGCGAATGTTCCGCGAGGGGGCGGGGCGAATGCTCCCGCGGCCGGAGGGGCCGACGGCCCGCGGGCGCATGGGCCGGACAGTCCTGCGACCGCGGGGGCGGACGCTTCAGGAGCGGAGGCGCCTGTGGGAAGGGGCGGCCATGAGTCCGAGGCGTCCCAGGTCAGGGCGCAGGTGGGCGGTGACCCGAACGTCGTCACCCAGCGGGTGCTGCGGGCGTTCGACACGCCCGGTGTGATGGGGGCCGCCGGTCTGGTGGAGAGCCCGAAGCGGCAGGAGGCGGTGAGCGGGGGCGTCGACTGCGCGCGGGCCAGGTGCGTGGCGTTGACCTTCGACGACGGGCCGGTGGAGAGCACCGCCAAGCTGCTGGACATCCTCGCCGAGCGGCGGATCAGGGCGACGTTCTTCCTCATCGGGAAGAACGCGGCCGAGCGTCCCGACATGGTGCGGCGCGAGTACGCGGCGGGGCACGAGATCGCCAACCACAGCTACACGCATGCCGACCTGGGGCACGCGCCGGAGAAGATGGTCGACGCCGAACTCACCGGGACGCAGGAGGCGATCCGGCGCGCGATCGGGGTGGCGCCGGTGCTGCTGCGCCCGCCGTACGGGTCGACGGGCCGGCGCCTGACGTCCAAGACGCGGCGGATGGGGCTGGCGCAGGTCCTGTGGACGGTCGATCCGCTCGACTGGCAGATCCGCGACAGCCGCGCGGTGGAGCGGCGGGTGATGAAGTCGGTGCGGCCGGGGGACGTGGTGCTGATGCACGACATCCACCCGACGACGGTGGCGGCCGTGCCGAGGATCCTCGACCGGCTGGAGCGCGACGGCTACGTCTTCGTCACGGTCACGGAGCTGTTCGGCGGGACGATGACGCCCGGCAAGATCTACGCCCAGCGCTGAGGCGCCCGGACCCTGAGCGGGGCCCGGACGGGTGGGGGGAAGGCCAGGGTCATCCCCGATGGCCGTCAGGGGTGGAGCCTCCGACCATGGAGAGTATGGACAGCAGTTATGCGGCGGGGAATCTGCGGGTCTCGGACGCCGAGCGCGAGCCGGTCCTGGAGCGCCTCCAGGAGGCCTACGCCGAGGGACGGATCGACCACGACGAGTTCGACATGCGGGTGCACCTGGCCATGACGGCCAAGACCCGCGACGACCTGGGCACGGTGACGCGCGACCTGGTCCCGGTCCAGCAGCGGGGGGCGCTGTTCCCGGGGGCCGTGCCGGAGCAGCCGACGGGGGAGGACCGGATGCTCGCGGCCGCCGCGCACGCCGTCGCGGTGCCGACGTTGTTCGTGGGGCCGCTCGTGCTCATGCTGCTCAGCGGGAAGCGCTCGGAGTACGTCCGGACGCAGGCCAAGGAGGCGGTGAACTTCCAGGTGACGCTGCTGCTGGTCACGATCGTCACGTTCGGCGTCGGCGGGCTGCTGTACGCGGTGGCGTGGATCCTGGCGGCGATCGCGGCGGTGTTCGCGCTGACCGGCCAGACGTTCCGCTACCCCTGGATCCTGCGGCTGGTGCGGTAGGTTCGCTCCCGGTCCGCGGGAGCTGGCGGACGGGTTTGTCGCCGTGTGCCTTCGGGGAAAGGTTGACGTGGCCGCCTCTACGCGGCACCGTCGCCACCTGGAGAGGGCTGCTCGGAGATGGACGCGTGCGTTGAGGCTTTATTCCCCTCTCGACCTGTGATGACCCTAACGTCCGAGTTATATGGAACGTACATGGGATGATCGATTTACTGTGTCCGGGGAGGGGTAGATGACGGAGCTTGCGATCAAGGGCGACCACCAGCGGGCGGTGGAGGCGCTCAGGAGGTCCTACGAGGCGATTCCGGCGGGGGCGCCGGTGCGGCTCGCGAAGCGGACCTCGAACCTGTTCCGGTGGCGCGACCCCTCGGAGGCGCCCGGCCTGGACGTTTCCGGGTTCGACAGCGTGCTGAGCGTCGACCCCGAGGAGCGGACGGCGCAGGTCCAGGGCATGACGACCTACGAGGCGCTGGTGGACGCCACGCTGCCGCACGGGTTGATGCCGACGGTCGTCCCGCAGCTCAAGACGATCACGCTGGGCGGCGCGGTGACCGGGCTCGGGATCGAGTCGACGTCGTTCCGGGACGGCCTCCCGCACGAGTCGGTGCTGGAGATGGACGTCCTGACCGGGGACGGACGGATCGTCACCGCGTCCCGCGACAACGAGCACTCCGACCTGTTCTACGGCTTCCCCAACTCCTACGGGACCCTCGGCTACAGCCTGCGGCTGAAGATCGAGCTGCGGCGGGTGCGCCCCTACGTGCGGCTCCGCCACCTGCGGTTCGGTGACGCCTCCGAGCTGGCGAAGGCCATGGCGGAGATCACCGAGGCGGGGACCTACGAGGGCGAGACCGTCGACTTCATGGACGGGACGGTCTTCGGCAAGGCCGAGCAGTACATCACGCTCGGGTTCTTCGCCGACGACGCGCCCTACACCTCCGACTACAAGGGCCAGAAGATCTACTACCGCTCGATCCAGGAGCGGTCGATCGACTTCCTGACGATCCGCGACTACATCTGGCGCTGGGACACCGACTGGTTCTGGTGCTCGGGCGCGTTCGGCGTGCAGAACCCCACCATCAGGCGGCTGTGGCCCGACAAGTACAAGCGCTCGGACGTGTACCGCAAGCTCGTCGCCTACGACCGCCGCTACCATCTGGTGGCGCACGTGGAGCGCTGGCGGGGGCTGCGACCGCGCGAGGACGTCATCCAGGACATCGAGGTCCCCGTCGAGCGGCTGCCGGAGTTCCTGGAGTTCTTCCACGACAAGGTCGGGATGAGCCCCATCTGGCTGTGCCCGCTCCGGGCGAAGGAGCGGTGGCCGCTCTACCCGCTCGAAGTGGGCCGGACGTATGTGAACGCGGGGTTCTGGGGGACGGTGCGGCTGCCACCGGGTCGGATCCCCGAGCACCACAACCGGCTGATCGAGCGCGAGGTCGCCGCGCTGGAGGGGCACAAGTCGCTGTACTCGACGGCGTTCTACGCCCGGGACGAGTTCTGGCGGTACTACGACGGGGAGACCTACCGGCGTCTCAAGGGGGCCTACGACTCCCAGGGGCGGCTGCTGGACCTCTACGACAAGTGCGTGCGTGGACGCTGACCAGGCGTCCGATCGGGGGGATGCCTCGGAGGGCTGGTGGCCGACGGGGCGGAGAGACAGGAGGGATCAAGATGACGCTGGCCAGGGTCTTCGAGCAGCTCGCCGGGGCTGAGGCGCCAGTGGAGTTCACGGCCTACGACGGGTCCCGGGCGGGGGTGCCGGGCGCGGACATCCGGTTCGACGTCCGCTCCCCGTACGCGGTGTCCTACCTGCTGCATTCGCCCGGGGCGCTGGGACTGGCCCGCGCCTACGTCACCGGCATGATCGATGTCAGCGGCGACATGGTGCGGGCGCTCACGACGATGCAGCAGGTGCTCGGCGACGTGACGCCCCGCGACAAGGCGCGGATCGTCGGCGGGGTGCTGGGCGACCCGCTGCTGCGCGCGGCGATGTCGCGCCGTCTGGACCCGCCGCCGCAGGAGGCCCCGTTCAGCCGCGTCCCGACGTGGCTGCGGCACTCCAAGCGCCGTGACGCGAAGGCGATCTCGCACCACTACGACGTGTCCAACACGTTCTACGAATGGGTGCTGGGCCCGTCCATGGCCTACACCTGCGCGTGCTACCCGTCCGAGGACGCGACGCTGGAGCAGGCGCAGTTCCACAAGCACGACCTGGTGGCGAGGAAGCTCGGGCTCCGGTCCGGGATGCGGCTGCTGGACGTGGGCTGCGGCTGGGGCGGGATGGTGATGCACGCCGCCAAGGAGTACGGCGTGCGGGCGCTCGGGGTGACGCTGTCCAAGCAGCAGGCGGAGTGGGCGCAGAAGGCGATCGCCGACCGCGGCCTGTCCGACCTGGCGGAGGTCCGGCACCTCGACTACCGGGACGTGGCCGAGACCGGCTTCGACGCGGTCAGCTCGATCGGGCTCACCGAGCACATCGGCAAGAAGAACCTGCCGTCCTACTTCGGGTTCCTGCACGGCAAGCTCAAGCAGGGCGGGCGGATGCTGAACCACACCATCACCCGGCCCGACAACGCGTCCCCCGCCATCAAGCAGGGCGGGTTCATCAACCGGTACGTGTTCCCCGACGGCGAGCTCGAAGGCCCGGGGTACGTCCAGACGCAGATGAACGACGCGGGCTTCGAGATCCGCCACCAGGAGAACCTCCGCGAGCACTACGCGCGGACGCTCACCGGCTGGTGCGACAACCTCGACGCGCACTGGGACGAGGCCGTCGCCGAGGTGGGCGAGGGCACGGCGCGGGTGTGGCGCGTCTACATGGCGGGCTGCGTGCTCGGGTTCAACCAGAACTGGATCCAGCTGCACCAGACGCTCGGCGTGAAGCTGGACGACGACGGCGGCAGCCACATGCCGCTGCGTCCCGACTGGGGAGTGTGACCAGGGCGTCGCTCCCCGCGGGACGACGAGCCGGCCGGACGCCTCGGGCCGGCTCGTCGTCGTCCTGCGGCGGCCGGGACGCGGAGCGCCCCGGCGTGCGCGCCTTCGCCGCGCACGCCGCGCGTTCCCCGTTCCGTCCGCGTTTCCCGCGTTCTCTGTGTTACCTGTGTTACCTGTGTTCCTCGTTACCTGTGTTCCTCGTGCCACCGGCGTTTCGCATGGTCCTTTCGGTCTGCCGGACGGCTCATGATTCCCCGGACACGGCGGTCGATCCTATGGACGCCCTCATGATGGCCTGGGCCGCCGTCCGGATGGAGGAGTTGGACGAGAGTTCCGACAGGGTCGCCTTGTTCAGCGCGTAGACGGTGAACTCGTAGGTGTTCACCGACGACGGCGAGCAGGGGCCCTGGTATCCGAACAGGCTCGCGCTTCCCCGGTAGTAGACCTGCCGCGACCCGGCCGGGACGGTGGGCTGGTAGACGTGCTCCACATTCTGCGGGAGCGAGCCGACGGTCGCCGGAATGTCGTAGATGATCCAGTGCAGCAGCGCGTTGTTGTCGAGGTCGCGCATGATGATCGCGTAGCTCTTGGCCTCGGCCGGGCCGCCCGTCCACGCGAACGGCGGCGACTCGTTCTTCTGGCCCGGGTCGCCGCTGCCGTCGCTGGTGCACAGGTGGACCTTCGGGATCGTCCCGCCGGGACGGAAGGCGCTGCTGGTGATGGAGAACGCGGCCTTGGAGGCGGCGGGGGACGAGGCGGCGCGCGTCGGGGCGGCGGGGGCGGAGGCGGCGTCGGCGGCGGTCGCGGTGCAGGCGGTTCCCGCGGCGAGCAGTGCGCAGAAGAGGACTCGGCTGGTGATCACGGGGTGCTCCTAAGAAGGACGGTTCCGGATTCGGTGCTCCCCCCCGTTTACCCCTGATATTCACGTTGGTCGTCTCGTAGTGTAGGGACAGCGCTTTCCGCGCGCCACCGCCCCGGTGCCGCCGGTCCCGGTCTTCCAGGAACTTCTGGGCACTTCTCGGGCTTTTGTTGGCACCTGCGGCGCACTCCGGCACCCGCGCGGCGCAATTGTGGCAGGGAAGTACAGATCACCGTGGCACGCATCGACAAAGGCGAAGAGATTCGCCGGTGATGGCGGGCCGCCGCGCCCGCGGGTGAATAGCGAAAGGCCGGGCAATTCCCGCGGCCGGGATCGTCGATCCCGGCCGCGGGGCGCCCGGCCCCGTGCGGGAACGGTCAGAGGAGTTCGAGCGTGCCCATGATCTGGTCGGCGTCGTCCGGCATCTCGCCGTCCTTGGCCGTGACGGTCAGCGAGCAGGCGCGGGACCCGTCGGCGACCTGGACCTGGCGGCCGGTGAGGGTGCCGGCGGCGGTCCGCAGCGAGTAGGTGGTGCGGATCCCGGGACGGCCGGCGACGGTCGTCCGGGTGATCTCGACGTCCTGCGCGCCGAGTTGGACCATGCCCGACCGGGTGGCGGCCTCCAGCGCGTCGACCGAGGAGACGGGGGTCGGCGTGCAGAGCGCGTTGACGTTGGTGGCGTAGCCGCGCTGGGCGGCCTCGGTCTCGACCGCGTACAGGGCCTTCTGCTTCTCCAGCGAGGCGAAGCTCTGCCGGAGCATCTCCTCGTTCGCGCCCTGGAGGCCGAGGCGCTTGAGGCCCTGCTCGGCCTCGCCGCTGGTGAGGTCGATCTCCATCCAGCCGGCCGGGATCGACATGCGGACGCCGTTCTCGGGCCCGCCGACGGCCTTCCACCCGGCGGGCGTGCCGCCGTTGGCCGAGCCGGCCGGGGTCTGGGACGGGGCGCTGGCGGACGGGGCGGAGGGAGGGGTCGGGGCCGGGGGCAGCGCCGGGTCCTCCTTCTTGTCGCCCAGGCAACCGGTGAGGGACAGGGCGGCGGCCGTGGCCACCACCGTGCAGGCGATCAACCGGCGGACCATGAGGGGGTTCCTTTCGCAACACAGTGTGTGGAAAAGAGATGCTTTATCCGACCTTCCGGTTCAACCTCATCTCTGTGACCTGCATCACACACAAGGCGGGTATCCGTGGGGGATTGGCGGCATATATGTCCGGTTCGCCCGTCCCTGTGCGGGCGGTCTCGCCCCGAATGACCGGGTTCGAGTCCCGGGCCCCGTCGGCGGCGGTACGGGCCGGCGACGGTCCGGTGAACGTTGGGTGGCGACCCGGCCGGGTACGGCGGACGGCGGGAACGGCGCGTCTAGCGTGAACGCGAGGGCGGCCGCCGCGCCCCCGCCGCCGTGCCGCCCCCTCCGCACCGCCGTCCCTTCCACCGACCTCACACCGGGAGCCCGCCGTGCCGGACACCGACCCGACGACCGCCGAGATCAACGGTCTGCGGGCGCGGGGCGACCGGCTCGCGGCCGACAACGCCGCCGTCCGGATGCGCCTCGCCGAGCTGGAACGCCAGCGGGACGAGCGCGACGAGCAGATCGGCCGGCTGATCGGCTCGCTCAACGACGCCGCGCGCCGCGTCGGCGAGCTGGACCGGGCCCGCGCCGAGCAGGAGCACCGCGCCGACAAGGAGCGGTGGCGGTTCGAGGAGCTGCGGCTGCGCCGCTGGACGCGGCTCGGCCCGGCGCTGGCCGCGCTGCGCCGCAGGCCGCTCGCGCCCGCCGCGCTGCGCCGCGTCCGGGACGCGCTGCGCGAGCGCCCCCTGCCGCCCGAGCCCCCGGCCGAGCCCCGCCGGACGCGCCGTCCCGACGTCCGCGTCGCCGACACCGAGCCGGTCGAGCCGGCGGGCGCGGCGCCGCGTCCGCCGGAGGGCCCGGTCGCCCGCCCCGGCCTCGTCGCGGCGGTCGTGCTCGGGCCCGTCCTGGAGGCGGCGCTGCGCTACGAGTGGACGCAGGTCGCCGGCCTGAAACCGGGCGACTGGTGGGAGACGCTGGAGGCGCGGCGCCCCGCGCTGCTGCTCGTCGAGTCGATCGGCACCGGTCTGCCCGTCGCCGAGATGGCCGCCTGGTGCCGCGAGCGCGGCGTCCCGTCCGCGTACTGGGACACCGGCGCGGGCCTCGGCGAGGCCGCCGGGGCCTTCGACCACGTGTTCACCGTCGACTCCGGCGCCGTCCCCGAGCACCGGCGGCGGCTCGGCCACGACCGCGTCACGCACCTGCCGTTCGCGGCCCAGCCGCGCCTGCACAACCCCGTCCGCGTCCACGACCACGGCCGGTACCCGCTGCTGTACGAGGGGGAGTACGACGCGACCGCCGAACCGCTGATCGCCCCCGCGCCCCGGCTCGGCGCGCACTTCGCCGCGACCGGGGTCCCGCACCTGTACCGGCAGCGGGTCGTCCCGCCGTGGCCGCACGAGCGGGCCGCGTCCGCCCGCAAGCGCTACCAGGTCATGATCGCCCCGGACGCGCGGCGGGCGTACGAGGCGGCCGCCGCCGGGGTCCCGGTCGTCCACCACAGGGCGGACGCCGCGCCCTCCTTCGGCCCTGCCGTGGAGGACGGCAAGGACGCGGGGCGCATCCTCCGCGCGCTCCTGCGCGCTCCCGAACTGCGCGACCGGCAGGCCCACCTCGCCCTGCGCGAGATCCACGCGGCGCACACCTACAGGCACCGGGTCGACACCGTCCTGGAAAAACTGGGGAGCGCGCCGGTGCGGCGGGACGGACGGCCCACCGTGTCGCTGGTGATGTCGACCTGCCGCGCCGAGCAGATCGCCCCCGCCGTCGAGATGATCGCAGCCCAGGAGTGGCGTCCGCTGCAACTCGTCATGGTCCTGCACGACCTGGACCTCGACCCCGTCCAGGTGCAGAAGCAGGCCATGGCCGCCGGGCTCGACGACGTCGCCGTCCTCACCGCCGACCGCTCGCGCACGCTCGGCGCGTGCCTGAACATGGCGATCGACGCCGCCGACGGCGACTACGTCGGCAAGGTGGACGACGACGAGCTGTACGGCCCGCACTACCTGACCGACCTCGTCCCCGCCTTCTCCTACACCGACGCGGGCGTGGTCGGGAAGCTCGCCCACTACGCCCACCTCGGCTCGATCGACGCGACGCTGCTGCGCTACCCCGACCTGGAGAACCGCTACGTGGACGTCCTGCGCGGCGGCGCGCTCCTCGGCCAGGGCGGCCTGATGCGCTCCTACCGGTTCGCCGACCTCGGCCGCGGCGAGGACACCGACCTGTTCAAACGGCTCCGCGCGGACGGCGTGCGCGTCTACGCCGCCGACCGGTTCTCCTTCGTCACGATCCGGCACGCGGACGCGGCGCGCCACACCTGGCGTCCGAGCGACCTGGAACTGCTCTCCGAGAGCCGCGTGGCGTTCTACGGGTTCGCCAGGGAGCACATCCTCTTCTGAGAGGCGGAGGTCAGCGCAGCTCGCGCTTGAGGATCTTGCCGGTGGCGGTCATCGGCAGCTCGTCGCGGAACTCGACGATGCGCGGGTACTTGTAGCCCGCGAACCGCTCCCTGCCCCACGCGACCAGCTCGTCCTCGGTCACGGTGGCGCCCGGCGTGCGGATCACGTACGCCTTGACCTCCTCGCCGTGGGTGGCGTGCGCGACGCCCACGACCGCCGCGAGCGACACCTGCGGGTGGGTCATCAGCTCCTCCTCCAGCTCCCTCGGGTACACGTTGAAGCCGCCGCGGATGATCATGTCCTTGGAGCGGTCGACGATGTAGTAGTAGCCCTCGTCGTCGCGCCGGGCCACGTCGCCGGTGCGGAACCAGCCGTCCCGGATCGCCTCGTCCGTCGCCTCGGGACGGCCGTGGTAGCCCTTCATGACGTTGTGCCCGCGGATCGCGATCTCCCCGGGCCCCTCGCCCTCGATCTCTTTCCAGTCGTCGTCGATCAGCCGCATCTCCACGCCCCAGATCGGCAGGCCGATCGACCCCGCCTTGGTCGGACGGTCCGGACGGTTGAACGAGGCCACCGGCGAGGTCTCCGACAGCCCGTACCCCTCCAGGATGTTCACCCCGAACCGCTCCCGGACGCCCTTGATGACCTCCATCGGCAGCGCCGCCCCGCCCGACACCGCCACCCGCAGCTCGGCGCGGATCGCCTCGATCTCCTCCGGCGACGCCTCGGCGTGCAGCAACCCCCAGTACATCGTCGGGACGCCCGCGAAGAAGTTCACCTTCTCCGCGACCATCAGCTCGACGGTCTGCCGGGCGTCGAACCGCGCCTGCATGACCAGCGTCGCGCGCCGGTAGAGCCCCACGTTCATCACGCACGTCTGCCCGAAGATGTGGAACAGCGGCAGCGTCACGAGGAACGTGTCGTGCAGCGTCCGCCGGTACAGCGTGTCGTCCACCATCGCGTTCATGAGCAGGTTGCCGTGCGTGAGCTCCGCGCCCTTCGGCTGCCCGGTCGTCCCGCTGGTGTAGATGATCACCGCGGTGTCGGTGCTCTCGGTGCGGACCGTCTCGAAGGTGTCGGGCTGCCCGGCGAGCGCCGCCCAGAACAGCTCGGCCCCCTCGACCGGCGACTCGGTCGTCGCGAGACTCGCCGGGAGCAGGAAGAGGTGCTCGCAGCCCTCCACCTCGGCGGACCCGGCGCGGCCCGTCTCGCCGAGCGGGAAGTCCGGCGTCCCCTCGAAGCAGAACAGCGCCTTCGCCCCGGAGTCGGCCAGGTGGTAGGCGATCTCGCGGGGCCGTAGCAGCACGTTCAGCGGGACGACGACCGCGCCCGCCTTCAGCGCCCCAAAGTAGACCATCGGGAAGTAGGGCAGGTTCGGTGAGGCCAGCGCGACCTTGTCGCCCGGTCCGATGCCGCGCGAGCGCAGCAGGTTCGCGACCTGGTTCGCGACCCCGTCGACGAAGGCGTAGGAGAGCCTGATGTCGCCGAACACGACGGCGTCCCGTTCCGGCGTCTCGCGGGCCGCGTCCTCCAGCAGCACGGACAGGTTGAGCATGGCACTCCTCGCGGGGTGGGCTCCCGCCGGTTGTTACCGGCGAGTGTTGGAACCGTCCAGCTCATCCTGCTGCATGCGGTTCGGCCCGCGCCATCCCCCGGCGTGTGCCGTGACGTGCCGTTCTTCGCGCCTTTCCCGTTCCCGGTGGCGGTCGCGGGGAGCGACCGCCCCGCCCCGCCGTGCCGGGCGGCGGGACGGGGCGGTCGGCCGGAGGGGGCCGGGGGCCGGACGGGTGCGCGGTCCCGTCCGGCCCCCGGCGCGGGCGCAGAGCGGCAGCCCGCGGGGGGAGGTCGAGGTCAGCCGAAGTCGACGTCCGAGCACTGGTAGAAGGCGTTGCCCGTGTCGGCGATGTCCCAGACGGCCACGATCAGGTGCCGGCCGTGGCGGACCGGCAGCGTGCCCGAGTGGGAGAAGTCGCGCGGCGGCTGCTTGTTGCCGTAGTCCAGGCGGAGGAACGGCGTCAGGTCGAGCGCGGCACGGGTCACCGGCCGCTTGTAGTCCCAGCCGTCCTTGGTGACGAAGTACCGGAAGGACGCGGTGGAGTGGGCCGCGGTGAGCGTCCAGGCGAAGGTGTAGGACTGCCCGCCGGTCAGGGACGTGGCGGGCCACTGCCCGCCGCGCGGGTCGTCGAGCGGGGCCCAGCGACTGTCACCGGCGGCGCATATCGTGCCGTCCCGGGGGCCGGACTTCGGGAAGCCCTTCGGGCCCTCGACGCTCTGCGGCTCGTACTTGACCTCCCCGCAGTCCTTCACCGTGCCCTGCTTGCAGAAGAGGGCGCGGCTGACGGGGGTGTTGGTGTAGCCGTGCGAGAAGGCGGGGGCGGCGACGACCACGGTGAGTCCGGCCGAGGCGGCGGCGGCGAGCACCAGCGTCCTCGCGCGGGGCGTGGGGAGCTTGCGGGATGAGGGGAGTCTTCGGGGCGGACGGAGTCTGCTGGGCATACGCGATCCTCCTGGCGGGGGGACTGGAGGGGTGGGGTCCGGATGGAGTCGGTAGCCGTGGGGCGGGGAGCGTGCCGGGGTGGGGCGTCCGGGGACGGCCTCCATTTCTAATAAGAAACCTTCCTATTAGTTTCCGGCTGGAACGGTGCCTAGTCAAGGTTTCAAACATTTGGCCGGATTCGGCCAGGTTCGCCCGGCGTGGCCGGGGTGCCCCCTCCGTCCCACGGCCGCGCCCGCGTCCCCGTTACGATGTGCCGCCTCACCGAGAAAGGGTCCGAGATCTTGATTATCTTCGGCTGGCGGGTGGTCTTCTTCACCCTGAGCAAGGGTGTCTTCCACTGCCCCGACTGCGGCGGCGACCGCGAGTACCGGCGCCGGCAGGGCCGCAACTTCTTCACGCTGTTCTTCATCCCGGTCATCCCGCTGAACAAGACCGGCGGCGAGTTCGTCGAGTGCGACACCTGCCACGGCCGCTGGAACCTCGGCATCCTGGAGGTTCCGACCACCGCGCAGCTCGCGCTGATGCCGGCGATGCTGCTGCGGATGGCCATCGCCCAGGTGCTGCGCTCGGGCGACTACACCCACGCGGCCGCCCGCGGCCGCGCCGTCACCGTCGTCCGCGAGGCGGGCGACCCGTCCTACGACGACGGCGCGCTCACCGCCGACCTCGGCCGCCCCTTCGACGAGGTGCGCGTCGAGATGGCGCGCGCGTCCTCCGCGCTCGCGCCCGAGGCCAGGGAGAGCATCCTGCGCGCCGCCGCCGAGGTCGCGCTGACCGACGGGCCGCTCAGCGTCAACGAGGAGGGCACGCTGTCCGCCGTGGGCGCCGACCTCGGCCTCACCCACGTCCAGGTGACCGGCGTGGTCTCGCTCGCGCGCCAGTCGTCGGGGCACTGAGGGGGGCCGCCGGAACTCTCGGCGGGAGGGCTTGCGGTTGCGCTACGCTTGCTGTATGCCAGCCAGGCTGCTCCTTATACGACCACGCTGACGGATCGACGTCAGCGTGGTGGCCCCTCCTGTGCGAGGGGCCGTTTCATGTCGGCGGGCGGTCTGGGGACCCAGTTGATCAGGATGCGGAGTCTGGAAGCGTGAGCAGCGACGAGCACTACGACCCACGGGCGGTTCAGGACAAGTGGCAGGCCCGCTGGGCGGAGCTCGACCCGTTCGAGGCCGTGGAGACCGGCGAGGGCCCCGAGCGCCGCTACGCGCTGGACATGTTCCCCTACCCCAGTGGTGACCTGCACATGGGGCACGCCGAGGCGTTCGCGATCGGGGACGTCGTCGCCCGCTACTGGTTCCAGCGCGGCTTCAACGTCCTGCACCCCATCGGCTGGGACTCCTTCGGCCTGCCCGCCGAGAACGCCGCGATCAAGCGCGACTCCCACCCCGCCGAGTGGACCTACGCCAACATCGAGACGCAGGCGGCCTCCTTCCAGCGGTACGCGCCCTCCTTCGACTGGACGCGGCGGCTGCACACCTCCGACCCCGAGTACTACAAGTGGACGCAGTGGCTGTTCCTGCGCTTCTACGACCGGGGCCTGGCCTACCGCAAGGGCGGCCACGTCAACTGGTGCCCGAAGGACCAGACCGTCCTGGCCAACGAGCAGGTCGTCGGCGGGCACTGCGAGCGCTGCGGCACGCTGGTCGAGAAGCGCGTGCTGACCCAGTGGTACTTCAAGATCACCGACTACGCCGACCGGCTGCTGGCGGACATGGAGCAGCTGGAGGGGAGCTGGCCCGAGCGCGTCCTGCTGATGCAGCGCAACTGGATCGGCCGCTCCACCGGCGCCGACGTCGACTTCGTCATCGAGGGGCGCGACGAGCCGGTCACCGTCTACACCACCCGGCCCGACACCCTGTACGGCGCGACGTTCATGGTCGTCGCCGCCGACGCGCCGCTGGCCGAGGAGGTCTGCGCGCCCGCGCAGCGCGCCGCGTTCGAGGCCTACCGCGAGGAGGTCTCCCGCGAGAGCGAGATCGAGCGGCTGTCCACCGAGCGCGAGAAGACCGGCGTGTTCCTGGGCCGCTACGCGGTCAACCCGGTGAACGGCGAGCGGCTGCCGGTCTGGGCCTCGGACTACGTGCTGGCCGAGTACGGACACGGCGCGATCATGGCCGTGCCCGCGCACGACCAGCGCGACCTGGACTTCGCGCTGAAGTTCGGGCTGCCGGTCCGCGTGGTGGTCGAGACCGGCCAGGCCGACCCCGCCGAGACCGGAGTCGCCACCCCCGGCGACGGCGCGATCATCAACTCCGGCCCGATCGACGGGCTGGACAAGGCCGAGGGCATCGCCAAGATCATCGAGATCCTGGACGAGCGCGGCACCGGGCGCGCCTCGGTGAACTTCCGGCTGCGCGACTGGCTGGTGTCGCGGCAGCGGTTCTGGGGCTGCCCGATCCCGATCGTCCACTGCGAGGCGTGCGGCGAGGTCCCCGTCCCGGACGACCAGCTGCCGGTGCGGCTGCCCGAGGGCCTGCGCGGCGCCGACCTGGCGCCCAAGGGCACCTCGCCGCTGGCCGCCGCGTCCGACTGGGTGAACGTCGAGTGCCCCAAGTGCGGCGGCGCCGCCCGACGCGACACCGACACCATGGACACCTTCGTCGACTCGTCCTGGTACTACTTCCGCTACTGCTCGCCCGGCTACGAGGACGGCCCGTTCGACGTCGAGCGGGTCCGGCGGTGGATGCCGGTCGACCAGTACACCGGCGGCGTCGAGCACGCCATCCTGCACCTGCTGTACAGCCGGTTCTTCACCAAGGTCCTGTACGACATGGGCATGGTCGACTTCACCGAGCCGTTCCGGCGGCTGCTGAACCAGGGCCAGGTGATCCTGAACGGCAGCGGGATGTCGAAGTCCACCGGCAACCTGGTCGACCTGGGCGAGCAGATCGGCGAGTTCGGCGTGGACGTCGTCCGGCTGGCGATGCTGTTCTCCGGCCCGCCCGAGGACGACATCGACTGGGCCGACGTGTCCCCGCACGGCATGTCCAAGTTCCTGGCCCGCGTCCACCGGATCGCCACCGAGGTCTCCTCGGCGCCCGGCGCGGACGCCGCGTCGGGTGACATCGCCCTGCGCCGCGCCACCGCCCGCGCCGTGGACGAGGCCACCAAGCTGGTCGAGACGCAGCGCTTCAACGTCGCGATCGCGCGGATCATGGAGCTGGTCACCGCGACCCGCAAGGCCATCGACTCCGGCCCCGGCGCCGCCGACCCGGCCGTGCGGGAGGCCGCCGAGGCGATCGCCGTGGTGCTGTCGCTGTTCGCCCCCTACACCGCCGAGGAGGCGTGGGAGCTGCTGGGCGGCACCGCGCCCCTGATCCGCGCGGGCTGGCCGTCCGCCGACCCGGCGCTGCTGGTCGAGGAGTCGGTGACGTGCGTCGTCCAGGTCGCGGGCAAGGTCCGCGACCGCCTGGAGATCCCCCCGGCCATCGCCGACGAGGAGCTGGAGCGGCTGGCGCTGGCCTCCCCGAAGGTCCAGGAGGCCCTGGCCGGCGCCGACATCGCCAAGATCATCGTCCGCGCCCCCAAGATCGTCAACATCGTCCCCAAGCGCTGACCCCGCACGCTCCGGTACCCCGGCAGGCTCGTCCTGCCGGGGTCTTCGGCGTGTGCCGGCCACGCGTGCGCCGTGGAGCGCGGAACAGGCCGAAGGCGGTCACCCCGGTGGGGGAGACCGCCTTCGGTAGGCCCGTTCGGGGGCGCGTCACATCTTGCGCAGGACCGCCACGACCCGTCCGAGGACGGACGCCTCGTCGCCGGGGATCGGCTCGTAGGCGGAGTTCTGCGGCATCAGCCAGATGTGGCCGTCCTTGCGCTTGAACGTCTTCACCGTCGCCTCGCCGTCGATCATGGCGGCGACGACGTCGCCCTGCTCGGCGACCGGCTGCTGCCGGACGACGACCCAGTCACCGTCCGCGATCGCGGCCTCGATCATCGAGTCCCCGGTGACCTTCAGCAGGAAGTGCGTGCCCTCGCCCACGAGCTGCTTCGGCAGTGTGAACACGTCCTCGACGGCCTCTTCGGCCAGGATCGGCCCACCGGCGGCGATGCGGCCCACCAGCGGCACGTAGGCGGGCGCTGGCTGCGTCGAGGTCGGCTGGCCGCCCAGCCCCTCGTAGGTGTCGGGCTCGGTCCGCACCGGCGTCGTGCCCGGGACCCGCACCTCGACCGCGCGCGGCCGGTTGGGGTCGCGCCGCAGGAAGCCCTTGCGCTGGAGCGCCCGGAGCTGGTGCGACACGCTGGAGGTGCTGGTCAGGCCCACCGCCTCGCCGATCTCGCGCATCGAGGGCGGGTAGCCCCGGCGCTGGACCGAGTCGCGGATCACCTCCAGCACCATGCGCTGCCGCTGGGTCAGGCCCGTCTCGTCCATGGGCCCGTCGGGCAGCTCCCGGACCTTGCTCATCGCTCGTCGCCTCCCGGGCGCCTCGATCCGTCACTCCTTGTCATGGAACGCTATCGCGTCCAGCGCCGATGATCAAACAATTGTTCGAAGATGAGGGTCGCGTTTTCCCGGTGTCCTGCGGTAGAACATCGTACAGGCGTTCGATCGAAAATGCATTCGACGCTGGGAGGGGAGAGATGTCCGGTTCACCCCATGAACATGTCCCGATCCGGCTGACGCGCCGGGGCCGCGTGGTCGTGGTGACCGGCGCCGCCCTCCTCACCCTGCCCGCGCTCTGGCTCGCCCGGGGCCCCGGGGCCCTGGCGGGCGGGCATGAGGGCGGCGGGCCCTCCGGTCCGGGCGAGACGGTCGTCGTGGAGCCCGGAGAGACCCTCTGGGAGATCGCCACGGCCGCCGAGCCCCGCTCCGACCCGCGCATCGTCGTCCAGCGCATCATCGACCTCAACGGCCTCGGTGGCGACCCCACCGTCCAGCCGGGGCAGCGCATACGCCTCCCCGCGCGCTGACGCGCCCGCGGGGGGAGGCGTACGCGCCGTCTCCCGGGGGCTCCTTCCGCCGCCCGGTACGTCCCTGGCGGTCATCCACGGGCCGGATGTGGCGTTCAGCCGTGATCGTCCTGGTCAGGGGCGCGATGCGGGCCCGCCGCGCGACACGCCCGGACCAAGATCCATCTGCTTCGCCGTGACCTGGGCGGACGTGGCGGATGTGACACGGGTCAACGTCCGGGGCGGCTGACCGAGGTTGCGTACGCCTGCGCGTCCCCGTACGGTTGACCACAACATCTAGTAGTCACACCGATGTACTTCACCTATATATGGCATCGTTCAGAGGTGTGACGCGTTTTCGTCAGGGGAGGAACCAGACGTGCATTGCCCGTTCTGCCGCAACCCTGACACCAAAGTGATCGACAGCCGGTCCACCGATGACGGGGGCGCCATTCGGCGCCGCCGGGCGTGCTCGGAATGCGGCAAGCGATTCACGACGCAGGAGAATGTGCTCGTCATGGTGGCCAAGCGCAGCGGGGTCACCGAGCCGTTCTCCCGGGAAAAGATCATCGCCGGGGTGCGCAGGGCCTGCCAGGGCCGCCCGGTCGACGAGGATGCGCTCGCGAAGCTGGGGCAGCGGGTCGAAGAGGCGATCAGATCGTCGGGATCCGCGGAAATCCCCTCGCACGAGGTCGGTCTCGCGATCCTGGGGCCGCTCAGCGAACTCGACGAGGTCGCCTATCTGCGATTCGCCTCGGTCTACCGGAGCTTCGAGTCGCTGGACGACTTCGCGAAAGAGATCGAATCACTGCGCAGGTCAGGCTCCTCGGGGGAGTCCGGTCCGCCCCGATAGGGGCGGGCCCGGCAGTACACAGCAGCACACACGTGAAAGCGCCACCGCGCCGGGCATGCCCCGCGCGGCGGCGGAGTTGTTCCTGAACAGGGCCCCGGCGGGTGGCCCGAGAGGGGGAAGGTCATGACGGAGACGGTGAGCGGCTCGGCGGCACGGCGCGGCAAGGGGGGCCGCAAAGGGCTGAAGGTCGAGCGCATTTTCACCACGCCCGGCGTGCATCCGTACGACGAGATGCGCTGGGAGCGTCGTGACGTCGTCATGACCAACTGGCGTGACGGCTCGGTGAACTTCGAGCAGCGCGGGGTGGAGTTCCCCGACTTCTGGTCCCTGAACGCCGTCAACATCGTCACGTCCAAGTACTTCCGCGGCGCGGTCGGGACGCCGCAACGCGAGTGGAGCCTCAAGCAGCTCGTCGACCGGGTCGTCCGGATGTACACCGAGACGGGACTGCGAGAGGGCTATTTCGCCTCTGAAGAGGACGCGGAGATCTTCGACCATGAACTGAAGTACGCGCTGGTCCACCAGCTGTTCAGCTTCAACTCCCCGGTCTGGTTCAACGTCGGCACCAAGTCCCCGCAGCAGGTCTCGGCGTGTTTCATCCTCTCGGTGGACGACACGATGGAGTCGATCCTCGACTGGTACAAGGAAGAGGGCGTCATCTTCAAGGGCGGCTCCGGCGCCGGCCTGAACCTCTCGCGCATCCGCTCCAGCAAGGAACTGCTGTCCTCGGGCGGCACCGCGAGCGGACCGGTGTCGTTCATGCGCGGCGCCGACGCGTCCGCCGGGACGATCAAGTCGGGCGGCGCCACCCGCCGGGCCGCGAAGATGGTCGTCCTGGACGTGGACCACCCCGACGTCGCCGAGTTCATCGAGACCAAGGCGCGCGAGGAGGACAAGATCCGCGCGCTGCGGGACGCCGGGTTCGACATGGACCTCGGCGGCAAGGACATCGGCAGCGTCCAGTACCAGAACGCCAACAACTCCGTCCGCGTCTCCGACGAGTTCATGCACGCCGTCGAGGCCGACGGCGACTTCGGGCTGCGCGCCCGGATGACCGGCGAGGTCGTCGAGACCGTCAAGGCCAAGGAGCTGTTCCGGCTCATGGCCAAGGCCGCGTGGGAGTGCGCCGACCCCGGCATCCAGTACGACGACACGATCAACGCCTGGCACACCAACCCCGAGACCGGCCGGATCACCGCGTCCAACCCGTGCTCGGAGTACATGAGCCTGGACAACTCCTCCTGCAACCTCGCCAGCATCAACCTGCTGAAGTTCCTCACCGACTCCGGGACGTTCGACGTCGCGCGGTTCGTCAAGCTCACCGAGCTGATCATCACCGCGATGGACGTCTCGATCACCTTCGCCGACTTCCCCACCGAGAAGATCGCCGAGACGACCCGCGACTACCGGCAGCTCGGCATCGGCTACGCCAACCTCGGCGCCCTCCTGATGGCGAGCGGCCACGCCTACGACTCCGAGGGCGGACGCTCGCTCGCCGCCGCGATCACCTCGCTGATGACGGGCGTCGCCTACCGCCGCTCCGCCGAGATCTCCGCCGTCGTCGGCCCGTACGCGGGCTACGCCCGCAACGCCGAGGGCCACAAGCGGGTCATGCGCAAGCACGCCGCCGCCAACGACGAGATCCGCACCCTCGACACCGTCGACAAGGCCGTCCACGCCGCCGCCACCAAGCAGTGGCAGGAGTGCCTGAAGCTCGGCGAGAAGCACGGCTACCGCAACGCCCAGGCGTCCCTGCTCGCGCCGACCGGCACCATCGGGCTGATGATGGACTGCGACACCACCGGCATCGAGCCCGACCTCGCGCTGGTGAAGTTCAAGAAGCTCGTCGGCGGCGGCTCCATGCAGATCGTCAACCAGACCGTGCCGCGCGCCCTCGACACGCTCGGCTACCAGCAGGAGCAGATCGAGGCGATCGTCGAGTTCATCGGCGAGCACGGCCACGTCGTGGACGCCCCCGGCCTGCGCCCCGAGCACTACGAGGTGTTCGACTGCGCGATGGGCGAGCGCGCGATCAGTCCGATGGGGCACGTCCGGATGATGGCGGCCACCCAGCCGTTCCTGTCCGGCGCGATCTCCAAGACCGTCAACATGCCCGAGCAGGCCACCATCGAGGACATCGAGAAGGTGTACTTCGAGGGCTGGAAGCTCGGCCTGAAGGCCCTGGCGATCTACCGCGACAACTGCAAGGTGGGCCAGCCCCTCTCGGCGGCGGGCAAGAAGGAGGAGCCGAAGGCCGAGGCGCCGGTGGAGACCCGCCCCGTCCGCAGGCGGCTGCCCAAGCAGCGCCCCGCCACCGTCACCCGCTTCTCCGTCGCGGGCGCCGAGGGTTACATGACCGCCTCGTCCTACCCCGACGACGGCCTCGGCGAGGTCTTCCTCAAGCTCGGCAAGCAGGGCTCCACCCTCGCCGGCGTGATGGACGCCTTCTCCATGGCGATCTCCATCAGCCTCCAGTACGGCGTCCCGCTGGAGACCTGGGTGGAGAAGTTCACCAACATGCGGTTCGAGCCCGCCGGCATGACCGACGACCCCGACATCCGCATGGCCACCTCGGTGATGGACTACATCTTCCGCCGCCTCGCCCTCGACCACCTGCCCTACGACGAGCGCGCCGCCCTCGGCATCTTCACCGCCGACGAGCGCGCCATGCAGGCCAACGGCGAGGACCCGGGCGCCCAGCCCGCCGAGGACGAGGTCGACCACGAGACCCTCGCCCAGTCGGCGGAGATCAGCAGGCCGGCCCCGGCCCCGTCCCGCGAGGCGCACTCCTCGATGGAGGTCATCGAGAGCCGCCAGGGCCGCACCGCCGACGCGCCGCTCTGCCTCACCTGCGGCACCAAGATGCGCCCCGCAGGCAGCTGCTACGTCTGCGAAGGCTGCGGCTCCACCAGCGGCTGCAGCTGAGCGGTGCTCCTGACGCCCCGGTCCTAGCCTGACGGCGAGGCCCATGCTTGGACGGGCGTATCAGGCACAGTCCAGGAGGGGGCGGCGAGGCACTTTGCTTCGCCGCCCCCTCCCGGCGCGGATGACCCGAACAATCGAACAGAGTCAACGACGTCGCACGCGCCGCGAGGTCGGGGGAGAGCGCCGGCCATGGCCTCGGACGAGTACTACATCGTCAGCGCCGTCAAGATCCGGTTCGAGGACGGCGCCGCGGTCTGCGCGGCCGCCCGCTCCGAACTCGCTCGGCTCAAGGAACGGCACGGGGACGACACCGAGCTCCAGCGGTTCTTCACCGCCCCACCAGAATCCCCTGCCTCCGCCATGCTCTGGCTCGCCAGCCCGACGCGGCTGAAGTACCTCTACCCCGGCCTCGATGTCCAGGCGGAAAGCCAGTTCTTCGCCAGAGCGGACGTTCTCAAGCCCATTCCTCCTGCTCACGACCCGCTTGACGCGTTCTGGGACCAGGCGCGGAGGCAGCTTGATCCACCAGCGCCGCCCTCAGACACCCCTACGATGCGCTTCGTCGGCACCTCCGAAGACTCCGACACCTTCACCGTCGGGCTCGCCGAGCAGCCCGATGGCGGTGGCCAGTGCCTGCTCTTCATGGGCCCGCTCGCAGATGATCCGGACGCCGAGACCTACTGCCTTTCCACCGAATCCGCAGCCACCCGCTATGGAGGAGTACGTGAGTGCGTCCTGGAGGACGACCTCCTGCGGATCAAGCTGTCCAGGGCTGCGGCACGAGAACTCGGCATCGGTCCAGAACTCGCCATCACGCTTGAGTTCGCCGAGGCGACCGCTCTCGAAGAACTACGGGACGGACTGCGCCGGGTACTCGCCTCAGGCCCCCGGCGCAACCGTCCCAAGCGGCTGGAACTCTAGGCAGTAGCGCGGCCGGCGCCCTGCCTCCGGTGGGCCTAGAGACCGGCCCTCGCGCGGGGCCGCCCCACGATCTCGCCTGCGAGTTCGACGGCCGAGCGCCGGACCGCCGGGTTCGTGCGCTGGGGTAAGGGCGGCCAGGGCCGGCAACGCCGCGACGCCCGCCACGCATGTGCTCCCCTGGTGCCAGGAGTGTCCATAGCCCGTCCCAGGCGTCCTTGGCTCCGGTCTCCGCCGCGTCGAGGCGAACTGGGCTGCCGTGTGCGGGCCCGTGGACACCTAGCGAACACGCCCAATCGATCACCTCCGAGTTAGCACGACCGGGACGGTCGGTCGGCCGGGAGAGTCTGTGGCGCCTTTGTATGCAATGTATGCTTTGTATGCAATGTATGCTTTGTATGCAATGGAGGTGGGCATGCAGGTCGACACGGTCTACCGGAGACTGCGGGGGCTGATCGTCGCGGGTGAGTACTCGCCCGGCGAGCGGCTCACGGAGGTGGCGGTGAGCGAGGCGCTCGCCGTGAGCCGGACGCCCGTCCGGGAGGCGCTGCGGCGTTTGGAGAGCGACGGCCTGGTCCTCGGCGCCGGACGCGGCGTCGTCGTGGAGGTCATGACGCCGGAGAGCCTGGACCACGCCTACGAGGTGCGGGCGGCGCTGGAGGCGCTCACCGCCGAGCTGGCCGCGGACCGGCGGCGGGCCGGGCGGATCGCCCCGGCCGCGCTGGCCGACCTGGAGCGGGACGCGGCGCACCTGGAAGAGGTGACCGCCGCGGGGGAGCTGGATCGCGCGATCGAGTTGAACCGCCGGTTCCATCGGGGGATCGCCGAGCTGGCGGGCAACCCGATCGCGCTGGAGAGCCTCGAACGGCTGTGGGATCGGATCATCGTCTCCACGCGGGCGTCGCTCGTGCGTCCGGAACGTCCGGAGACGGTCTCGGGTGAGCACCGGGAACTGCTGGGGGCGATCGCCGACGGCGACCGTGTCCGGGCGGGACGGATCGCCGGTGACCATGCACGTGCCACCAGGGCGACCCTGGAATAGCTGAGAAGGGCTGCGGGATGTCGAAGACCCACCACTACGAAGTGTCCGTGACCTGGACCGGAAACACCGGTGCGGGAACGAGCTCCTACCGCGCTTTCGAGCGAGCCCACGAGGTCGAAGTCGAAGGAAAGCCGTTGATCCCGGGGAGTTCCGACCCTGCTTTTCGGGGTGACCCGGCGCGGTGGAACCCCGAGGAACTGCTCGTCGCGTCGCTGTCGCAGTGCCACATGCTGTGGTTCCTGCATTTGTGCGCAATGGAGAAGGTCGTGGTCACCTCCTATGTCGACAAGCCCTACGGGACCATGGCCGAGACCCCGGACGGTGGGGGGCGGTTCGAGGAGGTCGTCCTGCGTCCCCGCGTGGGCTTGGCGGACTCCGAGAAGGCCGACCAGGTCGGCAGGCTGCACGGACGTGCCCACGAATTGTGCTTCATCGCGAACTCGGTGAACTTTCCCGTCCGGCATGAGCCGGTCGTCGAGTAGGCGCTCCGCTTGTAACGATGGTTGATGGGGTGCGCGCTCGCGGCGTCGGGACGATTCGGCGCGGCGACGGTGTCCGGCTTGCTGAGATCCGCGGCATCGCGTTGGACTCCTGTTGCGGCTTCGGGTTCACCACGGGACGGTCTCGCCGTGCCGGTCCAGGAATTGCAGGCCCGGGGCGCCCGCCTGCGCTTCGAGGACGTCGACCACGGCCGGGATGCTCTCCTGTGGAATGAGCGGCGCGTCGAACCCGCCGAGCCGGGTCTGGTTGTGGCCGGGGTCGATGAGCAGCTTGGTGTGGCCGTCGTCAGCATGGCGGGTGGCGTAACTGCGCATCAGTTGGTTGAGCGCGGTCTTGCTGGCCTTGTACAGCTCGTATCCGTCCTCGGTGTTCCGCGAGATGCTGCCCTGCTCGGAGGACATGACCGCGACGGTCCCGGCGGGGGCGACGAGGTCGCGGAGGGCTTCGAGCGTGCGCAGCGGGCTCAGCGCGTTGGTGACCATCACCTCGGTGAACATCTCGGTCGGCACCTCGTTGATCGGCAGGTCGCCCCGGTCGATCGCGGCGTTGACGAAGAGCAGGTCCAGCCGGTGGCCGTCCAGGCGATCGCGCAGAGCGGTCACCTGCTCGGCGCTCGTCATCTCCAGCGACTCGACTTCGAGCATTCCGTTCCAGGCGTCGGCGCGGTCTTGCAGCTCGCCGCCGAGCCGGCGCGTCGTGGCGATGACCCGCCAGCCGCGCCGCGCGAGTTCGTCGGCGAGGATGAGTCCAAGGCCCTGGGAGGCTCCGATGATGAGGGCTTGACGGTCGGACACGGGTCGCTCCTTCATGGTGGGAGTCCTTAGAGTAGACGCGACGTTGCGTCTAAACAAATCGGTGAAGCGGCTGGCGGTATGGTGTCTCGCATGCCCGCCACGAGCTCTCAGCCCCGCCGGCCGCGCTCCGGGAGCCGTCGCGACGAGGCCGCGCGCCTGGCCGTGCTCCACGCCGCGGACGATCTGCTCGTCGAGCGCGGCTTCGGCGCCCTGACCATCGAGGCGATCGCCCGCCGCGCCGGTGTCGCCAAGCAGACGATCTACCGCTGGTGGCCCTCGAAGGTCGAGATCCTCCTCGACACGCTCATCGAGGACAGCGAGAAGCGCATCCCGGTCCCGGCCGAGCCGCCCACGCTGGAGAGCGTCCGCGGCTACCTGCGCGGCTTCGCGCGCTTCCTCACCCGCGACCCCGCCGGCAAGGTTCTGCTCGCGCTCATCGCCCAGGCGCAGCACGACCCCGACACGGCCAAGAGCTTCCACGCGCGCTACTTCGGGCCGCGCCGCGGCCACGAACGCGACATGATCGCGCGGGGGATCGACGCGGGGGAGTTCGCGCCGAGACTCGGCCCCGACGCCACGATGGACGCGCTCGTCGGCCCGATCGTGCACCGCGCGCTGACCGGTTCGAGCATCCCGCGCGACCTGGTGGACACCCTCGTCGAGGACCTGCTCACGCCCCGCTCAGACTGAACCCCAGCCCCGCCACCCCAAGGCCCACAAGCCGCTCGCCCCCCCAAGCACACTCCCCACCCCGCGTTCCCTGGTCCCCGTTCCCTGGTCCGCGGCCCCCGGCCTCCGTCCCCGGCCTCCGTCCCCGGCCTCCGTCCCCGGCCTCCGTCCCCGGCCTCCGTCCCCGGCCTCCGTCCCCGGTCCGCGTTCCCCGGCCCGATACCGGGCGCTGGTCGCCAGTCCGCGTTCCCGGTCCGTGGTCTCGGTCCGTGGTCTCGGTCCGTGGTCTCGGTCCGTGGTCTCGGTTCGTGGTCTCGGTCCGATCTCGGGTGCCGGTTTCAGTTAGCCAGGTGGTTTTCGTTCCTTTCAGGTCGGTCTTGGCGCCGGACGCTTGGCGCGCGCGGTGGCGGGGGTGCCTTCGCTCCTATCAGGTCGTTCTCGACGCGCGCGTGAGACTGGCAAGGCATCCGCTGGCTCGTTGTCTTTGCTCCTGGCAGGTCGCTCTCGCTGGCAGCATCCTCGGAAGCAAGCGGCTGTGCACCTGCCGCTTTGATCAGGTGGCGCCGCGCCGGGCGGTCCTGTCAACGTCGGCGTTGCGCTGGTCGCGTGGCTACGTGTCGCGGGGGTGGTCGGGGGCGAGCCAGTCGGTCGCGGACGTCACCTCCCGTGCGATGTCCGTCACCGGTCGCCCGTCGGTCGCCACGCGGACGGTCTGGGCGGAGACCTGGCGGTCCAGGAGCCGCGCCTTGCGGATGCCGCCCCGCAGTTCCTGCTCCAGCTCCGAGCCGATCTCCCGGCCCAGCAGGCGCTCGCGGGCCGTGTCGTCGGACGCGGTCAGCAGCACTCGTATGATCCGAGCACCGGGCCCGAGGGCGCGCTGGAACATGGGTGTCGTCTCGGGAAGGACGCTGAGGGTGTTGGTGTAGATCAGGCGGCGGTAGCCGCGCTCGGCGAAGTTCGCCCAGACCGCGGCCAGGTTGCTCTCGGTGATCTTCGCGCGATCGGGGTCTCCGTCCGGTGCCGGGTGCACCTTCCCCATGAAGTCGCCCTCGACGATCGCGTGGGGGACGGCCGCGGCGCGCAGCAGGGCCGAGACCTCCCATCCCACCGTCGTCTTGCCGACACCCGCCCGGCCTCCGATGAGCAGTACCTCCGCATGATCCATCAGGGCAGCGTGGCAGTCGGGGAGCGGCGCGCGCGAGCCGATTTCGGTCTGGGCGCTGATCGCCGGCTCGCCGGCCCGGCCAGGAGTGGGAGGGGTGTTCGGCCGGCCTGGCGGGTGCTGGGAGTTGGGGTGGTGTCGGGTGTGAGCCCTTGTTTTCGGGGTGTAGGGGGGCGTGTCGGTGTTCAGGGCCGGTCGAGGGGCCGTTTCGGGGGGGCGAGGGAACCGGGGGCGGTGCTGGGCGGGGGGGGCGGAGTCGGTGGGGGAGTGGCGGGGTTTGAGGTGGTGTGATGCACGGTGAATACAAGGTGCCCGGCGGCAAGCTCGTGGTCGTCGATGTGGATGTCGTGGACGGGTTGCTGCGCGGCCCGCGGGTGAGCGGGGACTTCTTCCTTGAGCCGGACGAGGCGCTGGAGGCCGTCAACGCCGTTCTGGAGGGATTGCCCGCCGGGTTGGAGGCCAAGGAGATCGGCGCGCGGGTCCAGGGTGGGCTGCCCCCGGGGACGGTGATGCTGGGGATCACCGCCGAGGCCGTGGGGATCGCGGTCCGGCGGGCGGTCTCGCGGGCGTCGGACTGGCGCGACCACGAGTGGCGGCTGATCCATAACGAGCCGCAGGAGCCCGCGCTGCACATGGCGCTCGACCAGGTGCTCGCCGAGGAGGTCGGGGCCGGGCGCAGGCCGCCCACGCTGAGGGTGTGGGAGTGGGCGTCGCCGGCGGTGGTCATCGGGAGCTTCCAGTCGCTGCGCAACGAGGTCGACGGGGAGGCCGCGGAGCGGCACGGGGTGGAGGTCGTCCGCCGGATCAGCGGCGGAGGAGCGATGTTCATCGAGCCGGGCAACACGATCACCTATTCGCTGTACGCGCCGGAGACGCTGGTGGCGGGCATGTCGTTCGCCGAGAGCTATGCCTTCCTCGACGACTGGGTCTTGGGCGCCCTCGGTGAGATGGGGGTGCGGGCCTGGTACCAGCCGCTGAACGACATCACCTCGGATCAGGGCAAGATCGCTGGGGCGGCGCAGAAGCGGCTGGCCTCGGGGTCGGTGCTGCACCACGTGACGATGGCCTACGACATCGACGCCGGGAAGATGCTGCAGGTGCTGCGGATCGGCCGGGAGAAGCTGTCGGACAAGGGCATCGCGAGCGCGAAGAAGCGGGTCGACCCGCTGCGGCGGCAGACCGGGCTGCCCCGGGAGGAGATCATCGACCGGATGATCGGGCACTTCCGGGGCCGCTACGGGCTGCTGGACGACCGGCTCAGCGAGGACGAGCTGCGGCTGGCCGACAAGTACGTCGCCGACAAGTTCACCGCGCCGGAGTGGATCGGGCGGGTGCCGTGACCGCTCTCCGCGTGCCGGTCTCGGCCGACTCGCGGACGGCGTCGAGCAGGCGGTGCATGCGTATGCCCTGGTGGAAGTCGGGTGTGTGGGCGGTTCCGGTGCGGATGTCGTCGGCGAGCCTGGCGTAGAACTGGGCCACGTTGACGATCTCCACGTCGCGGGCGGCCTCGGGCGCCCACAGGTAGCGGTCGGGGATCGGGAGGCGGGAGCCTCGGCCGTGCACGGCCAGCTCGCCGATCTGGACGCCCTGGGCGGCGGCCGGGCCGCTGGACAGCACCGCCAGGTCGCCGTCGGTGCCCGCGATCTCGATGCGGGTGCGGGCGTCGCTGACCTTGCCGTCGTGCACGTGGACGACGGCCGTCGCGCCGCCGGCGAGGGCGGCGGTGACGGCGATCTGGTCGGGGGTGGTCGCCGTGACCGGCTCGCCGGTGCCCTGGACGGTGTACCCGGTGCGCTGGACCGCCAGCGAGGAGGAGAGCTCGGAGATCTCGCCCGCCAGGAACTCCAGGGCGTCGAGGGTGTGGCCGGCGCCCACCTCAAGGGTTCCCGCGGCGTTGACGGCGTCGAAGGTGTAAGCCCACCACGGCGGGACCTGGCCGGCGGCGCCCTTGCCGCGTGCCGAGTAGACGTTGACTGAGGTCACCCGTCCGACATAACCGTCGGCCACGAGGTCGCGCGCGTAGCGGACCGCGGGGGAGAAGCGCGCCTGGAGCCCCACCGCGTGCCGGACCCCGACGTCCTCCGCCAGCCGCGCGAGCTCCTCGGCCTCGGCGGTGGTGCGGGCCAGCGGCCACTCGCAGTACACGTGCTTGCCCGCCTCCAGCGCCGCCCGGACGAGTTCGTCGTGCGCGGGGACCTTCACGGTGACGATGACCAGGTCGACCTCGGGGTGCGCCGCCAGTTCCCGCGCGTCGGTGAACGCGTGCGGGACGTCGAACCGGCGGGCGGCCTCCCGCGCGCTGTCGCTGCGGCTGGTGCCGACGGCGGTGATCTCGTAGCCGGGCAGGGCGCGCAGCGCGGGGATGTGCGCCCGTGCCGCCCACCCCCGGTCGGGGCTCGCGCCGATGATGCCCACGCGGATGTTCTGGCTGGTCATTCGAGGTCCCCCCTGGCGATCTAAACGGACAGTTCTGGTCCGCTTTCGTCGACGGTAGCCCAAGCGGACTCCGCTTGTCCACTTAAAACGGAGTGTAAGTGTCCGCTTATCGGTAGAATGGGGCCATGACCTCGACTTCCAGCGCCGTCGACCGGCTGCTCGACGACGGCTCGGGCCGCCGGCCGCGCGCCGACGCCCGGCGCAACGTGGAGCGGCTCGTCCGGGCGGCCCGGGAGGCGGCCGCCGAGGTCGGCGGCGAGGTCACCGCGCACGAGATCGCCCGCCGCGCCGGGGTCGGCGTGGGGACGTTCTACCGCCGGGTGAGCACCCTGGAACTGCTGCTCGAAGCGGTTCTCGCCGAGATGGTGGAAGAGATCGTCGCCAGGGGCGACGAGGGCCTCGCCGACCCCGATCCCTGGGCGGGCTTCGCCGGGTTCGCCGGGGACTACATCCGCCTCCGCAACGAGCTGTGCGACATCAACGAGGCGGCCGGCGGATCCCTCGACCACGCCCGCTCCGAACTGCGCGACCGCATCCGCCTGCTGGTCGAGCGGGCGCAGGGCGCCGGGGCCATGCGCGCCGACGTCACCTGGAAGGACGTCGCCTTCCTGCTGGTGTCGGTCTCCACGACGGCGCACACGCTGGGCCTCCGCGCGGGCCACCGGCAGTGGGACCGCAACCTCCAGGTCGTGCTGGACGGGCTCCGCTCGCCTGAGCCCGCGCCGCTCCCAGGCGCTCCTCCCGAGGACGCGAACGCGACCGCCAAGCGCGTATAGACGGGCGCGCGGGGGCGGCGGCCCAGGTGGGCGGAACTCCGCGGCGGTGTCGTCCGTCCTCCCCTCGTGGCAGGTCGCGGGGCCGAGCGACTGCCTCTAGGTTGGTCACGTCGGCTGATGATGAGGAGCGTTCATGTCCATGCAGAAGGGCGCCAACACCGCGGTGCCGGTTCCCTCGGTCCGGGTCGAGCTCGGCTGGCAGGGTGGCCCGGGCGTGCCGGACGCGGACGCGTCCGCGCTCCTGCTCGCGGGCACGGGACGGGTGCGCTCGGACGACGACTTCGTCTTCTACAACCAGCCCGCGCACGGTTCGGGCGCCGTCCGGCATGAGGGCAAGCGGCAGGGCCCGACCGTCCTGGACGTCCTGTCGGTCGAGCTCGCGCGGGTGGAACCCGACATCGAGAAGATCGTGATCGCGGCCTCCTCGGACGGCGGCACCTTCGGCCAGTTCCAGGGCCTGTACGTGCGCGTGGTGGACGCGGCGGCCGGCACGGAGGTCGCCCGGTTCGACAGCGAGGGCGCGACCACGGAGACCGCCTTCGTCCTCGGCGAGCTCTACCGGCGCCAGGGGGCGTGGAAGTTCCGCGCCATCGGCCAGGGGTACGACTCGGGTCTCGGGGGGCTGGCGACCGACTTCGGCATCTCGGTCGACGAGCCGGGGCAGGAGGCCGTGCCGCCTCCGGCGGCTCCGGCGCAGCCGACCCCTCCGCAGCAGCCGTCGCCCCCTCAGCCGCAGACGCCGCCGCCTCCGCCGGGCGGCCAGTACATGCCGCCTCCTCCTCCGGGGCAGGGCCAGTACGCGCCTCCGCCGCCCCCGCCCGGCGGCCAGTACAGCCCGCCTCCGCCCGGGCAGTTCGCCCCGCCCCCTCCCGGCCAGTACTCGCCGCCTCCCCCCGGGCAGTACGCGCCCCCTCCTCCGGAGCAGTACGCGCCGCCCCAGCCCGGGCAGTACGCGCCGCCGCCACCCGCGCCCGCGTACGGCCAGCAGCCGCAGGCCGCGCCGCCGCAGCCGCAGCCGCAGGGCGGCAAGATCTCCCTCACCAAGAACTCGCCGTCGGTCTCGCTCACCAAGCACGGCGCGACCTCCGGGCACATGCGCGTCAACCTGAACTGGACCGCGCGGGAGGGCGTCGCCAAGGGACGGCTGGGCAAGCGCCGCCGCGGCGTCGACCTCGACCTGGACCTGTGCTGCCTGTGGGAGCTGACGGACGGCCGGAAGGGCATCATCCACGCGCTCGGCGACATGGGCGCGCTCGACCGCCCGCCGTTCATCAAGCTCGACAAGGACGACCGCACGGGCGCGGTGGAGTCGGGGGAGAACCTCACCATCAACCTCGACTTCACCACGAAGTTCAAGCGGATCCTGGTGTTCGCCGAGATCTACGACGGCGCGGACGACTTCCGCGGTCTGGACGCGGTGGCCACGCTGTATCCGGTGGGGTCGCCTCCCATCGAGATGCAGATGAACGACTGCACCGACGCCTCGCGTGACGCGGTGCTCGCGCTCATCGAGAACGTGGGCGGCGAGCTGGTCGTGCGGCGTGAGGGCCGCTACGTCCTGCCGCCCCCGGGGCGTCCGCGCTGGGGGAAGATGACGGTCGACCAGGCATACGGCTGGAACCTCGACTGGGTCGCCTCGCGCGGCAAGGACTGAGGGTTCGCCCCGCCCGTGCCGCGGCGGCCGCGGAACGTTGGCTGGTCTTGCCTGTTGTCCGGGGCCGGAGGCGCGCGGTAGGAACTGTCCCATGAGCACTCAGTGGCAGTACCCGGTCGTGCCGGCGCCCCATTTCGACGTGCCGGGCGAGCAGGCGGTCCAGCGGGCGCAGGCGTTCGCGGACTCGATGACGTTGCGCCGCACCGTGCGCGACTTCTCCCGCCGCCCGGTGCCGCCGGACGTCATCGACCACGCGATCCGGGCGGCGGCGACCGCGCCGAGCGGCGCGAACCTGCAGCCGTGGCGGTTCGTGGTGGTGACCGACCCCGAACGCAAGAGGCGCCTGCGGGAGGCCGCCGAGCAGGAGGAGCGCGAGTTCTACGAGCGGCGGGCCTCGCAGGAGTGGCTGGAGGCCCTGGCGCCGCTGGGCACCGACTGGCGCAAGCCGTTCCTGGAGGACGCGCCCGCGGTCATCATCGTCTTCGAGGTGCACAAGGGCCCGGAGACGCCGCGTCCCTACTACGTGAAGGAGTCCGTGGGGATCGCCGTGGGGTTCCTCCTGGCGGGGCTCCACCAGGCGGGCCTGGCAACGCTGACCCACACGCCCAGCCCCATGCGCTTCCTGAACGAGGTCTGCGACCGGCCGCAGGAGGAGCGCGCATACGTCGTCATCCCCGTCGGCTATCCGGCGGACGACGCGATGGTCCCCGACATCACCCGGAAGCCGATCGACGAGGTCATCGTCCGGCTGTGACGCCGCCCAGGGGCGTCAGGAGGAGGTGACCGAGTCGGCCAGCCTCTTGTCGCGGGACACCCGGACCAGCGCGGCCGTGAGGTGCGCCAGGTCCTTGGCCGGCACCTGCGCGGCGAGCTTGTCCGGGGCGCTGGGCAGGCCGACCCGTTCGGCGCCCTTCCTGACCTGGGAGTCGACGTAGGGGCGGAGCCACGGCCACATGGCCTGGGCCTCCCGGCAGAAGATGTCGACGCCGGTGGGGCCGATGCCGGGGAACTCCCGAAGGAGTTCGGCGGCCTTTCCCGGGTCGTGGTCCGCCTCGGCGGCGAGCCTGCGCAGATCGCCCCGGTACTTGTCCTGGACCATCCGCGCGACCTCGCCGAGGCGGGTCGCGGTGCTCTCGTCGTAGCGGACGTAGTGGCCCCGGCCCAGCGCGTCGACCCGCTGCTGCCAGGTCAGCCCGCTCATGCCGCGCGGCGTCCCGCCGCCCGCGTCGAACAGCTCCCGCGCGGCGGCCATGGCGACCCCCGAGGAGATGCGTGCGCTCAGCAGGTCGGCGAGGACCAGCAGCTTGAACAGCGCGGCGGGCTGGTCCTTCAGCGGGACGCCGACCTCCTCGGCGAACGTCGTGCCGGACTCCCGCAGCAACTTCCTGGTGACGGTGTTCATGGCGTGTACCTCCCGTTGGCGCCGCCCTACCCGGCCAGGCGGAGGTGACTCATGGACGGCCGAGAACGACGTCACAAGGCGCCGGCGCCTTAAAGGAGGCTGAGTTGGCCTTCCCCCGCAAGCGGGTCGCGGTGCTTCTTCAGGTGGCGCCAGCGCGGTAGGTCGTCCAGGTAGGACCACGACATCCTGTGGTGCGGGGTGGGGCCGTACTCCTCCAACCCCTTCTGATGGACGGGGGACGGGTAGCCGGCGCTCTCCGCGAAGCCGTATCCGGGGAACTCCTCGTCCAGGACGGTCATGAGCCCGTCCCGGTGGACCTTCGCCAGGACGGAGGCGGCCGCGACCGTCACCGACCGCTGGTCGGCCTTGATCTCGCACCGCACGCGCCAGGGGCGGCGGAGGAAGTCGTGCTTGCCGTCCAGGATCACGATGTCGGGCGGGACGGGCAGCGCTTCCAGCGCGCGCACCGCCGCGCGGCGGAGGGCTTCCGTCATGCCGACCTCGTCGATCTCCTCCGGGCCGGACGCGCCCAAGGCGTGCGCGTCCAGCCACCCCGGGAGCAGTTCGGCGAACGACTCGCGGTGCGCCTCGGTGAGGAGCTTGGAGTCGGTGAGGCCGATGGTCCGCTCGCCCCGTCCCCGCAGGACGGGGGGCGGGCTCAGGTCGGTGACGGCGGCGCACACGACGACGGGCCCGGCCCAGGCGCCGCGGCCGACCTCGTCGACGCCGGCGATCCGGAGGGGGCGGCCCCCGTCCGCGAGCGCGGCCCGCAGCTCGTGCTCGATCTCGTATCCGGCGACGCGCGGCGTCCGCGGACGTGCGACGGGCGCGGCGGCGGAGGTCAGACCGGGCAGGGAACCGGTCGGGTCGGTCAAGGGGTCCCCCTCGGGAAGTGGACGCGCAGGCGGTCTCCAGGCGCGGTCATAGCCAACCATTGTGGCGGGCCGTGCCGACGGCCTCGATGCGGTTGCGCGCGTGCGTCTTCCCGATGGCGGCGGACAGGTAGTTGCGGACGGTGCTCTCCGACAGGTGCAGGCGCGCCGCGATGTCGGCCACGGTCGATCCGTCCGCGGCGGCGGTGAGGACGTCCCGCTCGCGCCCGGTCAGCGGGTTCGGCCCCACGGACAGGGCGGTCGTGGCCAGGACGGGGTCGACGACCTGCTCCCCGGCGAGTATCCGGCGCAGGGCCGCGACGAGGCCCTCGATGGGGCCGTCCTTGACGAGGAAACCGCTCACACCCGCTTCCATGGCACGGCGCAGATAGCCCGGACGCCCGAACGTGGTGACGATGAGGACCTTGCATGCGGGAAGCTCCCGGCGCAGGTCGGCGGCGACGTCCAGTCCGCTGCGGCCGGGCAGCTCGATGTCGAGCACCGCCGCGTCGGGCCGGGTCCGCAACGCCTCGGGCAGGGCGTCGGTGCCGTTCCCCACCTGCGCGACGACCTCGATGTCCTCTTCCAGGCCCAGCAGGAGGGCGAGCGCGCTCCGCATCATGCCCTGGTCCTCGGCGAGCAGAACTCTGATCACGTGCCACCTCCCGGCCCCATTCTCCCCGGCACGGTTATAGAGACGACGCGAAAAAGCGGCGTTCTCATAGGGACGGGGTCACAGGGACGGTGACGGCCAGCAGGAAACCGCCGCCCGGTGCCGGACCGGCCTCGACCGTGCCGTCCGCCACCGCCATCCGCTCGGTGAGCCCGCGTAGGCCGTGCCCGCCACGCACACCGTAGGCGCCGTACTCCGAACCGTTGACGTCAGGCACGGCACCACCCGGGCCCACGCCGTCGTCCTTCAGCTCAAGGACCACGCGCTCACCGTCGTTCCGGACGGAGATCTCGCAACGGCGGGCGCCGCTGTGCCGGATGACGTTGGTGACGCCCTCCCGCACCGCCCAGCCCAGCAGGGCGTCGGGCCCGGCCGGAAGGGGAGGGCCGTCGCGGAGCACGGTCGCGTCCACGCCCGCGTCGCACAGCGCCGTGCGGGCGGCGTCGAGTTCGTCCGCCAGGCCGCGCCCGCGATAGCCGCTGACCGCCTGGCGCACCTCACCCAGCGCCCGCCGCCCCACGGTCTCGATGTCGGTGGCCTGCTCGGCGGCGAGCACGGGATCGCGGTCCGCGACGAGCCGGATGGCCTGCGCCTTGACGACCATGAGCGAGAGCGTGTGCCCCAGCAGGTCGTGGAGGTCCCGGGAGAAGCGGAGCCGCTCCTGCGTCACGGCGGCCTCGGCTAGCTCCTCGCGCGCGTCGCGGAGCAGCGTGATGGCGCTGAAGAGCCGCAGGATGACGGCCGTCACCAACCCCGCCGTGATCGTCCCGTAGGAGTTGCCGAGGATGCTCGTGCCGTCCTCGCCGCCCACCCACCCGGCCAGGCCGCAGACGGCCGAGACGCCGCCGATGCCCAGCAGCATCGACGCCTCCGGGCCCCGCGCCTGCCTGGAGGCGTGGCCCACGACGACGCCGGTGGCGAGGCCCAACAGCGGGAAGAGCGAGTACCAGCCGCCCTTGAACCCGACCGCGACGACGGACGTGAGCCCCGTCTGGGCGACGACCAGGCTGATGGGGATCCGCATGGGCACACGACCGTCGAACGCGGTCAGGACGATGGCCACGTGCACGGCGGCCACCGCGGCGAGGGCGACGCACGCCAGCCACAGCGGTTCGGCGTGGCCGCCGGCCATGTCCCAGAGAGGCCACACAAGCAGGATCATCCAGAAAATGAACGTTCGCCTACCGGGGCCCTTCCGCTCCACCTTCTCCAGATCCAGGTCGGGGAGTCGCGGGGTCGGCGGTCCCTTCCAAAAGCTCACCTACCGCCCTCCTTCGCCACGGGGAACACCGTATGCGGGCCGGTGGTGTCCTCCTGACCGGGGCGAACACCGGCGGAGGGCCGTGACGGAGCAGGGAGCGGGCGTCGACCGGAGCGCGCCGAGCGTCACGATCCGTTCGCCGTCCGCATCGCCTCGTAGCCTCCGGTCACGTTCATGGACACGGCACTCCCGCGTTCCGTCACCGCCCGGCTTTTACCGTGACGACGGTAGGGAATGAGCCCGTTCCTTCTACAGAGCCGTACATCCGCTTGTGGACAGTACAAATGTCCCGGTGCCATGCGAGGTGCGCCCATGAACCGGCACGGGCTCCTCCCGTCCTCTGCCAAGGAACCGCGTGTGGGGAGTCCCGTTCTGGCACGTCCTGCGCTTTACTCGGCTTTGATGGCTTTGTTCGGCAGGTCACGCTCCCGACCGGCGAAGGGCGCCCGGGCACGGGATCTATTCGAGCGCCTGCGGGTGCGCTACTTCCAGGTCACCCCGGGGCTGCGTTTCCTGGGCGGGGTGCTGCTCGTCGCCCTGGTGCTCTCGGCCGTGGTCTTCCTGGACGGACCGGTCCTGGGCGCCGCCGCCTTCACGGTCATCCTGCTCGTCGTCGTCCACCTGACCCTGCGCTCACCCAGTGGCATGGCCACCATCGCGGTGATGACGACATGGCTGGCGCTGTCGATTCCGCTGGGCGGGCTCTACCCGGACGACGGACGCCCGCCCTATCTCAACCCCGCCCTGCTCTTGGCCGTTCTCGCCCTGCCGGTGGCGTTCGCCGCGTTCCGTCTCCGCGGCTACACGCCCTGGCGGACCGTGGCGCTCGCCCTGGCCGCGGCAGGGGTCGTCACCGCCGCCGTCGTGCATCCGCTCCCGGCCGCCAACGTGGCCCCTGGCTGGGCCGCCGCCCTGGCCGTCCTGTTCTACCGGTGGGACCAGGCGCGGCGCGCGGTGCCCGCGGAGGCGTACGAGACGGGCTGGGTTCAGGAGCAGTCCAACTCCAAGGGGGAGAGCGTGCCGGGGCCGTCCAAGAACCCGCCGGGACCGGACAGGCGTGACCGGCGCGGAGGGGGAGCGGGATCGAGTGACAGGTCGGGCAGCGCGCCGCCCGGGGACGAACCCGCGCCGGTGGGAATGCCGCCCGCACCGTCCGCCCAGGAGCAGCGTGCCGCCGCGCAGGCGGACGACGCGGCGCCCGTGCCCGAACAGGCGGCGTCCCCGGAGGGGCGTGCCGAGGAGGCGCCGTCCCTGTCGGTGGCCGAGGCGCTGGAGGAACTCGAAGGCATGATCGGCCTCGAACCGGTCAAGCGCCAGGTGCGCTCCATAGCCGCGTCCATAGAGGCCGCGCATATGCGTGCCGCCGCCGGGGTGCCCACGGAGAAGCCCATGCGGCATTTCGTGTTCGTCGGGCCGCCGGGCACCGGCAAGACCACCGTCGCGCGCGTCCTGGCCAAGATCTTCTACGCGTTCGGGCTGCTGCCCGAGCCGGCCGTGGTGGAGGCGCAGCGGGCGGACCTGGTCGGTGAGTTCCTGGGCGCCACCGCCCTCAAGACCAACCGGCTCGTCGACTCGGCGCTCGGCGGGCTGCTGTTCATCGACGAGGCGTACGGCCTGGTGAACTCCGCCGAGGGCCAGCCCGACCGGTTCGGGGACGAGGCGGTGCAGACGCTGCTCAAGCGCGCCGAGGACGACCGCGACAACCTCGTCATCATCCTCGCCGGATACGACGCGCAGATGGAGGAGTTCCTGTCCTCCAACCCCGGGCTCGCGTCCCGGTTCGGTACGCGCGTGCGCTTCCCGTCGTACCGCCCCGCCGAGCTCCTGCGCATGGCCGACTACCACACCGGCCTCCGCGAGGACCGGCTGGACGGGGAGGCCCGGCGCCGCCTCGCGGTCCGGTTCGAGGAGGTCGAGCGGCGCGGGATCATCGACGAGCTGGGCAACGGGCGCTTCGTCCGGTCGCTCACCGAGGCGGCGGCCCGCGCGCGGGACGTGCGGGTCGTCGAGTCCGTCTCGTCCTCGGGCGAGCCGGCCAGGCCCAGCGCCGAGGACCTGGTCACGCTGCGCGCCGAGGACGTCGAGGCCGCCTACGCGGAGGTGACCGAGAGGTACCGGGGCTACGCCGAGACCCCGACGCTGGACGAGGCGCTGGCGTCCCTGGAGGCGATGATCGGCCTGGAGCCGGTGAAGCGGCAGGTCCGCGAGATCGCCGCGCAGCTCCAGGTCGCCCGGATGCGGCAGGAGCAGGGGCTCGTCACCCGCCCGCCGACCAGGCATTTCGTGTTCGCCGGGCCGCCGGGCACCGGCAAGACCACGGTCGCGCGGGTGCTCGGCCGGATCTTCGCCGCCGCCGGACTGCTGGCCCGCCCGGAGGTCGTCGAGGCCCAGCGCGCCGACCTCGTCGGCGAGCACCTCGGCGCGACCGCGCTGAAGACGAACAAGGTGGTCGACTCCGCGCTCGGCGGCGTCCTGTTCGTGGACGAAGCCTACGCGCTGACCAACGCGGGCTACTCGGGCGGCGACGCGTTCGGCGCGGAGGCGGTGCAGACGCTGCTCAAGCGCGCGGAGGACGACCGCGACCGGCTCGTGGTCGTGCTCGCCGGATACGAGGCCGACATGGAGCGCTTCCTCTCGTCCAACCCCGGGCTGGCCTCCCGTTTCGACGTGCGCGTGGACTTCCCCTCCTACGGCCCTGACGAACTCCTCCGCATCGCGCAGCTCATCGCGGAGCAGGGCGGCGACCAATGGGAGGAGCAGGCGCTGGACGACCTCGCCCTGGTGTTCCAGCGCGCATGCGGGACGGGCCGGATCGACGAACTCGGCAACGGACGCTTCGCCCGGTCCATGTACGAGAAGGCGTGCGCGTGCCGTGCCCTGCGCGCGGCCGAGCTCGGCTCCGCCGCGACCACCGCGGACCTCACGCTGCTCACCACCGACGACGTCCGGGACGCCTTCGCCGACCTCGCGCACCGCCTCGTCTGACCTGGACCACCACGGCGGGCCACCCGGCGATCCGTACTGTCGGCGGGCCGCGATGTAATCGGGGCATGGCTTCGGTGACATGGGCGCAGGTGCTGGCCTGGCGGATGCGGCGGCAGTACCTCGACCCGGCGGCGGACGTGTCGGCGACGGACGTCGCGCGGCGGTTGGCCGGTGTGCAGGCGCAGGTGGCGTCCGCCGCCGAGACCGCCGTCGCGCTCCGGCGGACGGGCCCCGCCCCGGGGGAGGTGCCGCGCGCCCTCCTGGAGGAGCGGACCCTCGTCAAGACCTGGGCGATGCGCGGCACCCTGCACCTGCTCCCCGCGGACGAGGCCGCCGCCTACCTCGTGCTGTGCTCGGCGGTCCGCAACTGGGAGAAGGGCGCCTGGCAGCGGACCTTCGGCGCCACGCCCGCCGACCTGGAGGCCATCGCGGCGGCCGCGACCGGGGCGCTCGCGGGCGGTGCCGCGCTCACGCGCGAGGAGCTCACCACCGCCGTCGTCGAGGAGACGGGGTCGAGGCATCTGGCCGAGGTGCTCGGTTCCGGCTGGGGCACCCTCCTCAAGCCGCTCGCCTGGTGGGGCGTGCTCTGCCACGGCCCCTCCCGGGGCACCAACGTCACCTTCGCATCGCCGGAAAAGTGGCTTCCCGGCTGGAAGGGCCTTCCCCCGGCGGACGAGGCCGCCCGGACGGTCGTCCACGCCTACCTCGGCGCGCACGGGCCCGCGACACCCGACCAGTTCGACACCTGGCTGATGCGCAAGGGGAACCGGAAGCGCGACGTCAAGGCGTGGTTCGCCGCCGCCGAGGACGGCCTCGCCACGGTAGAGGTGGAGGGTGTCCCCATGTATGTGCGGGAGCGGCACAGGGACGAGTTGCTCGCCACGGAACCCACCTCGTCCGTCAGGCTGCTCGGAGGGTTCGACCAGTACGTACTGGGGGCGGGCACGGGGGCGACCTATCTGATCCCGGCCGAGCACCGGGGCGCGGTCAGCCGGACGGGCGGCTGGATCTCCCCCGTCGTCCTGCACGAAGGGCGAGTGGCGGGCGTCTGGGAGGACGACGGCGGCGAGATCGCCGTCACCGCCTTCGAGGACATTCCCGCCGACCTGCTGGAGGAGGAGAAGGCGCGCATGCGCTCCCTCCTGTCCTGACGCGGAACCCCGCTACCGCCCTGGCACGGAAGCGGCGGGCCGCCTCGCGTCGGGCGCGTCCTGCCTCGGCCACAGGGTGAGGGCCAGCGCGACCACCTTCCTCAGCTCGTCGTTGGAAGCGCCGTCGGCGGCCTGGACGGAGACGCCGTAGGAGATCGACCAGACGTAGCGGGCCAGGGCCTCGCAGTCGATGTCCGGGGGGAGGTCCCCCTCCGCCCGGGCGCGCTCGAAGCGGGCGGCCAGGTCGCGCTCGCCCGTCCGGCGCCGCGCCGCGATCTCCTCGCGGACGCTCTCGTTCTGCTCGCCCGTGGCGAGCGCGGCCTGCACGATGAGGCAGCCTCCGGGCCCCCGCGTGATGACCTCGACGGCGCCGTACAGCAGGGCCTCGGCCACGGCGCGCGCGGTGGGCTTGGCCAGGGCGCCGCGGACGTAGGACGCCGGGCCCTCCACGTAGCGGTCGACGGCCTTGCGGAACAGGGCCTCCTTGTTGCCGTAGGCCGCGTACAGGCTCGGGCGGTTGATGCCCATCGCCCTGGTCAGGTCCGACAGGGCGGTGCCCTCGTACCCCTGCCGCCAGAAGACGGTGAGGGCACGGTCGAGCCGCTCGTCCACATCGAATTCGCGGGGACGTCCGGTGGCCATGTGCCGTACTCCACTCCTGCGCTTGTGTATCGAACGGTATAGTACGCTACCGGTTCAGTACCGATCGGTACATAAAAGGTTGCTTGAACGAACGGGAGACGACGATGGTTCTCGACGGCAGGGTCGCGCTGGTGACGGGCGGGTCGCGGGGGATCGGGGCGGCGACGGCGCGCGCGCTGGCCGAGCAGGGCGCGGACGTCGCGATCAGCTACGCCGCGTCCGCGGGCAAGGCGGAGGGGGTCGTCCGCGAGATCGAGGCGCTCGGCCGCCGGGGCGGCGCCTACCAGGCCGACCAGGCCGATCCCGGTCAGGTGGCGGGGTTGGTCGAGCGGGTCGTGAAGGACTTCGGGCGGCTGGACGTGCTCGTCAACAACGCGGGCGTGATGCTGCGGGAGGTGCTCGGCGACGCCTCCGAGGCGTCCCCTGAGGAGCGGCGGTACCAGTACGACGTCAACCTCGGCGGTGTCGTGGCGGCGGTGCGCGCGGCGGCGCCCGTTCTGGGCGAGGGCGGCCGGATCATCACGATCGGTTCGAACCTGTCGCAGCGGGCGGCGGGGCCGGGCGTGGCCGACTACGCGGCGACCAAGGCCGCCATCGTCGGCTACAGCAAGGGCGCGGCACGCGACCTCGGCCCGCGGGGCATCACCGTGAACGTCATCCGGTCCGGCCCAGTGGACACGGACATGAACCCCGAGGACGGGCCCAGCGCGGACTTCCAGCGGGGCGCCAACGCGATGGGACGGTACGGGCGCCCTGAGGAGATCGCCGCGGGAGTCGTGTTCCTGGCCGGGCCGGGGGCGTCCTTCGTGACCGGCGCCGTCCTCGACATCGACGGCGGCTCGCTGGCCTGAGCCCGCCCGCCCCACGGGCCGGTCACGGTCGGCCAGTGACGGTCGGCCAGTGACGGTCGACTGGAGGCGGCCGGGGCTAGAGGCGGAAGTGGATCGTCTGGCCGGGGCGCAGTTGCGCGGCGGCGGGCAGCGAGGGCGAGGCGAGGACGGCGATGACGGGGTAGCCGCCGGTCGTCGGGTGGTCGGCCAGGAAGATGATGGGCAGACCGCTGGGCGGCACCTGCAGCGCCCCCGTGACCATGCCCTCGCTGCTCAGCTCGCCGTCGCGCGCGCGTGCGAGGGGAGGGCCGTCCAGGCGGACGCCGACACGGTTGCTGTCCGGCGTGACCGTGTACGGGGTGGACGTGAGCGTCTCCAGCGCGTCCCGGCTGAACCAGTCCTCGCGCGGGCCGGGCAGGACGCGCAGGACGGGCGTGTCCGGGATGGGCGGCACCGGGGCGACATCCACCGTGATGTCCCCCAGGTCCCGGGCGGGGCCGACCGGGAGGCGGTCGCCGGGCTTGAGCGGATCGGGCCCCAGGCTCGACAGGAGGTCGGTGGAGCGGCTGCCGAGGACCTCCTCCACCGTGACCCCGCCGCGGACGGCGAGATAGCTGCGCAGCCCGGACGCCGGCAGGCCGAACTCGACCAGCGCCCCGGCCGGGACGTGGCAGGGGCTGTTCGCCCCGTAGGCGCGGCCCCCGATGCGGAGCGGCGCCGGGGCACCGGTGACGGCGATCCACGCGCTCGCATGGAAGCGCAGCGCCGCACCCCCGAGCGTGAACTCCACACCCGCCGCGCCCTCGGGATTGCCCACGAGACGGTTCGCCAGGCGCAGGGCGCGCGCGTCGGCGGCCCCGGAGTGCGGGACCCCGAGGTGGGCGTGGCCCGGCCTGCCGAGGTCCTGCACGGTCGTCAGGGGCCCGGTCCGCACGACCTCGATCAACGCTGCTCCTCGCGGACGAAACGGACACGGGTACCGGGACGCAGCAGGGACGGCGGGTCGCGCGTCACGTCCCACAACGCGAGCCCGCTGCGGCCGAGCAGCCGCCACCCGCCAGGCGAGCGCGACGGATAGACCGAGGTGTAGGGGCCCGCGATCGCGACCGACCCCGCCGGGACGGCCGTGCGCGGCGACTCGCGGCGCGCGACGTGCAGCGCCGGGTCGAGGCCGGTGAGATAGGCGAAGCCCGGCGAGAAGCCCAGGTAGGCGACCGTGTAGTCGGCCGACGCGTGCCGGTCGACGACCTCGTCCCGGGACAGGCCCGTCAGCCGCGCGACCTCGTCCAGGTCGTCGCCGTCGTACACGACGGGGATCTCGACCGGGTCGGCGCCGCCGGCGGCGTCGTCGGGCAGCGGCAGGCCGGGCAGCAGGGCGGCGAGCCGGTCCAGGTCGGTGCCGGGCTCGGTGACCACCAGGACGGTCCGCTCGCCCGGCACGACGTCCACGATGCCGGGCGGCGCCGCGTCCCGGAACGCCGTGTCCAGCCGGTGCGAGGTCGCGAGGTCGCCCGTCTCCACGAGCAGCGCCGCGTCTCCGGCGCGCCGCACCTTCACGCGAACGCCTCCAGCGCGACCCCCGCGTCGGACAGCGCCGACCGGACCGACCGGGCCAGCGTCACCGCGCCCGGTGTGTCGCCGTGCACGCAGATCGAACGGGCGCGCAAGGCGACCTCCGTTCCGTCCACCGCCGCGACGGTGCCGTCCACGGCCATCCGCACGGCCCTGCGGGTCACGGCGTCCGCGTCATGCACGACGGCCCCCGGCTCGCGGCGGGACACGAGCGCCCCGGACGGTGTGTAGGCGCGGTCCGCGAAACACTCCGCGACGACCTCCAGCCCATCGGCGACGTCGTGCAACGCTGATCCCGGCAGGGTCAGCAGGGGGAGCGCGGGGTCGTATGCGCGAACCGCGTCGGCGACGGCCCCGGCCTGGACGGGGTCGCGGACGACGCGGTTGTAGAGCGCGCCGTGCGGTTTCACGTACGCGACGCGCCCGCCCTCCGTGCGGGCGATCCCGTCCAGCGCGGCGAGCTGGTAGAGGATCTCGGCGGTCAGCTCGGGCGCGGCGACGTCCATCTCGCGCCGCCCGAAACCGGGCAGGTCGCGGTAGGACACCTGGGCGCCGATCGTCACCCCCCGCTCGACCGCCGCGGCGCACACCCGCCGCATGATGAGCGGATCGCCCGCGTGGAACCCGCACGCCACGTTCGCGCTGGTGATCACGTCGAGCAGTGCCAGGTCGTCGCCCAGCTCCCAGATGCCGAACCCCTCGCCCAGATCGGCGTTGATGTCGATGATCGCCATCCCCAAGAACTACCACCGTCTCCCGCGCGCGCTCTGATCGGCCCCGGCGAGGAGGTCGAAACGACCTCCTCCGCCACGTCCTCCACCTCGTCTTGCGCTGCTCACGCCCGGTATACGCCACGGTCGAAGGGTTCGGGCCCCATCCGTTCCGCCACGGATACGTCGCGGCCGGAGTACTCCAGCCGCGGCCAGCCGTCCTGCTCGCCGGGCACGACGAACGGCTCGCCGCGCCTGGCGCTCATGCCCGCTCTCCCGGCGACCGCACCGGCCACGTGCGCAGGTCGGCGTCGTAAACGGCCACGAGCGACGCGGTGCCGGACGCGTCGATCCGCAGCAGCTCCGCGCCGTGGGGCAGCCGCTGGCTCGCGGTCTCGAACTCCGGGATCGGGGTCGCCTCGCCCGGCGCGTGCCCCGACGCCCGGAACAGAGACGGGCGCACCGCCGCCCACCGGATCACGAAGACGCTCTCGTCCGCGGGCGTGAAGGGCGAGCCGTCGTACAGCAGGCCCAGACCGCGGACGAGGGCCTCCGGTGTGGTCAGCTCTCGCACGTCCTGGAGGCGGTGGACGTGTCCCGCGACGAGGTCGAAACCGCCTTCCAGGTAGTGCCGCACATGCTCCTCCCGCAGCACTTTCTGCACGATCACGACCTCGCCGTCGGCGGCGAGCGGAGCATGATCACTTCCGGCGGGGGACGGCGGCGGGTCGGCGGCCGCGTCCGCCGCTCCACGGCTCTCAGCGGACCGTGACGGCCCGGCGACGCTTCGCGGACACTCTGCCGCCTCTGCCGCCTCCTCCGCGTCCGGCGGGCGTCTGAGGCCCTCTGAGGGCTGCGCGGCCGCCGCGGCCTCCGGGACGCGGGCTCGCGGACGCCGGCGCCGGATCCAAGATCGGCCCGCGCGTCCGTCGCCCGGCGGACGCGGCGCCGGGACGGCGGCCGCGGCGCTCGCGGGCACCCGGTCGCCGGGGGTGCTGATCGCGTCGGCGTCCAGGTAGGACGCGCTGGGCAGGCCCGCGTTGACGGCGAGGCGCCAGCCCGGGTGGGGCCAGCCCTCTGTCAGCTCGGCCAGCGACACCTGCCGGTGGTGGACGGCCTGCCCCTGGAGTGAGCGGTCCATCGCCTCGGGGGAGGTGAACGCCAGCACGAACGTGCCCTCACCGAACCGGGCCGTGGCGAACCGGCGGTCGTCCTTGGGGGAGTCCAGAGCGGGCAGGTACAGGACGGCGTCGGTGAGGATCTCCAGGTACCGCCGCTGGTCGCCCTGTTCGCGCGCCTCCGTGAGCGCCGTCTCCAGGCTGTAGGCGGAGGGCTGCGGCGCGCGCTGTTCCGCGGGGGCGTCTCCCTCGGCGGAGGCTAAGGGGAGGCCCAGGCCGGGCAGCGTGATCGGGCCGCCCCTCACACCGCCCTTGGCGCCGATCCGCTCGGCCTGGTACACGAGCCCGCGCGGCGAATCGACGCCGTAGACGTCCCGGAACGCGCCGACCATCAGCCCCGCGAGGAGCGCGCACGACTCCAGGTTCTCGCCGGACGCGCGCGAAGCACGGTCGCGGAGCGGCCTGCGCCGCCACCAGTTCCGCCGCTCGTCCCCGTCCGGGGGCTCCCAGCCGAGCGTGCTCAACCGGCGCTCCTGGTGCGGTGCCAGCGGGGGCGACAGGAACGCGTTGCCGACCGCCTCCGCGTCCAGGGCGCCCTCCGAACGCATCGCCTGGACGTAGGGGAGCCCGCTCGCGTCCTGGACGATGAGGAACGACCCGACGGGCAGCCGCGAGAGCTCCAGGGTCAGCCGCTTGGCGAAGTCGTTCCAGTCCACTCGGGATCCACTCTCGCGTCCGTGGGCGGTTCCGCGTGCCCGGCGGCGGCCGGGCCCCGCGTCACTCGGTGTGGGGGGCCGGAACGGCGTCCGTCCGGACCGGGGTCCAGACGCCGCCGATGGCGTCGTAGACCGCCAGCGGGATCTCCTCGCCCGCACCGGCCGACTGCCAGAGCCGGGTGCCGTGCGGCGGCCGCAGAGGCACCCCGGCCGGCCGTTCCGGGACGGGCCCGGAGGCGTTGTCCGTGGGGGCGCCCAGCGGCGCGACCTCGGGCTGCGGTTCCGGCGCGATCGCGCGCGGCTCGGCCGCCGGACCGCCGGCGTCCGCGCCGCCGACGCCCGAACCGCCGGTCTCCGCGACACCGCCCGCGACACCGCCGCCCGTGACACCGCCGCCCGTGACACCGCCCGCGACGCTTCTGCCCAGGTCGGTGTTCGTGACGGTGGGGTCCTGACCCTGGCCCGCGACGGCGCCGTTCCGGACGCCTCCGGCCGCGGGCCTACCGCTGGGCACGCCGCCGGATTCGAGCGCGGCACGCAGCTCGTCCAGCGTGTAGGAGTCGACCGCCGTGTGGTCGTCGTTGTAGGAAGCGCCGTTCGCGGTCGGGCTCGCCTTGGGAGCGGAACCGTTCACGCTGGGGACGGACCCGCCCGCGACGGGGTTCGGCCCCGACAGAGCATGCGGATCGACGTTCCCGTACGGGTTGGGGACGATCGCCTCAGGCGCCGGAGCGCGGCTGAGGCGAGCGAGCGACGACGCGTCCAGCAGGACCTCGCTGGGCAGCCCCGGATTGATGGCGAGCTGCCAGGAGGGATCGGGCCATCCGGCGGCGAGCAACGCGAACGAGGTGCGCCGGTACAGGCCGGGGTTCGCGGCGCGCGCCAGCGCGCCGGGCGAGGTGAACACCGTGACGTAGGTGATGGAGCCGAGCGTGATGGTCGGCAGTTCGGCGTTGTCGGGGTCCTCCACCGCGGAACCGCTCGCCGGGAGCACCGGGTCGGCGTGCGCCAGGAGGTCGAAGTACGTGGTGTGGTCGCCGTGCGCCTTGGCTTCGGCGAGCCGGGGTTCGAGGAGGTCGGCCCCGGAGGCGGGAGTGCCTTCCGGCGGTAGCGGCATGGGGGTGCCTCCTGGGGGCGTGCCTGCGGGGAGCGGGCCCGTGCCCGAGGTCTCGGCGGAGGACCGGCGCCGCGCGACGCGCGACGCGTCGGCGGTCTCGATCCCGAAGTCGAGCAGCTCGATGAGCCCGGTGCCGTGCCGGTGGAACGACTCGTACACGAGGTCGGAGGGGCGCCGGACGCCCTGGACGTCGCGCAGCGCGGTCACCATCACCTCCGCCAGGCGGGAGTAGTCGCCCAGGGAGACCGACCGCATGCCGCCGGGCGCCCCGGACTCGGGAAGCTCGGTCCACCAGTTGCGGGGCGAGGGGTCGGCCGGCGGGCGCCAGCCCGCCTCGCTCATGACCTCCTCGTCGGCCGGCGTGAGCAGCAGCGGGCCGTCGAGGAAGTTGTTGCTGACGGCCTCGGCGTAGAGCCGGTCGGGCTCGCGCATGGCCTGGACGTAGTGGCGGCTCTCATCGCGTTCACGAACGATGAGGATGGTGTCCCGTTCGAGACCCGCCAGCTCGCGACCCAGCCGCCGGGCGAACTCGGACCACTCCAACAAGATCACTCCCTACGGCCGGGGGCGCCCCCGGCCCCGCGAGATCTGCCCGAGACCCGATGATTGTCGCCGGGGACGCCGCGCGCAAACCAGAAGTTCACTCGGGCGGCGGTTCGTGACGCAGCACACGCAGGGCGTCCCGGAGCGCTTCCGGATCGGCTCCGTGGGCGTCGAGGACGTCGATGAGCCGGTGCAGGATCTCGTGGCGTTCGTAGCCCACGTCGAGGAGCGCCTGGGCGGTGTCCCACAGCTGGGGAGGGTCGCCGTTCCACAGGCGCTCAGCGAGGCGCTCGTGGGCGTCCAGGTGCTCGGTGTCGGCGCCGGGGTGCTCGAACTCCAGCAGGATCCGGCGGTCGTCGGGGTCGGCCGGATCGAGGGTGGACAGGTCGATCGACCCGTGCCGCCCGGTCTGGCGGTGGACGCCCGACAGAAAGGGCAGCGCGAACGCGCGGCGGGGGAGCGCGTCGAGTTCGCCGTCGGGGAGCAGCCGGTCGACCAGCTCGCGGTCGAGCCCGAACGCGGCGGGGTCGCGGTAGGCCTCGGCGAACTTTCCGGTTGCGTCCCAGACGGCGTCCAGCGTCGCCCTGACGCCCTCGTCGGGCAGGCCGGTGCGCTTGCCCGCCCAGCGCACCCAGGCGGCCAGCACGTGCGGCACGGCCTCCTGCTCGGTGGGCGACAGCAGCACCTTGCGGGGCAGCCAGTCGAGCAGGAACATCTCGCACTTGATGGGGCTGACCCGCAGCGGGCGCCCGAAGTCGTGGGTGCAGCCGTAGTCGATGATGCGGTCGACGCAGCGGCTCGCGGCCGAGCGGTCGGAGAGCTCCTCCGCCTCGTCGGAGGCCAGGAACCGGGCCGCGATGATCGCGCGCCGGTCGCGCCCGTACACGGGCGGCTGGGGGAGGCGCCCGCCCGGCGGGAGGATCCCCACGCGCGCCCGCGCGAACGCGTGGTAGGAGCCGAAGTTCTCGTTCACCGGCGGGTCGTCGGTCTCGTCGGTGAGGTTCAGCGCGCTCTGCAACAGCGCCTTGGTGTCGCGCGGGTCCAACTGCTCGAACCGCATCAGCGGGTTGGCGCGGCCCTCCTGGCGGCAGTGGTCGAGGAGCTTGCCCACCTGGGACGAGACCCACGCGTCCCGGACCATGCCGCTCGTCGGCGGCCGTCCGCCGCGCGCGGGGGTCGTGAACGGGATGCCGACCTTCTGGACGGCGCCCGCCCGGTTGCGGTCGACCAGCACCACCAGGGCGTGCCGTTCCGCGCCGCCGTAGGTGTAGGTGCACACGATGGAGTCCTGGTCGCCGTAGACGTCCCTGGAGACGAAGCACTCCTCCGGGGCGACCATCCCGACGCGGTCGGCCCACCCCGGCCTGGCCACGCCGTTCTCCATCAGCTCCAGCGCGGCGCGTTCGGCCTTCACCGCCTGCCTGGGCGTGCCCAGGTAGGCCATGCCGGTGAGCAGCGCCAGCGCGGCGGGCGTCCCGGCGCGCGCGGCGTAGTCGACCAGGGCCTCGCCGATGACCTGTTCCACGTCGCCGCCGGGGACATGGTGGCCCCACCAGGATCCGAGGATCTCGCTGACGATGAGCTCGGCGTCCAGCGGGCTGCGCACGGCCAGCAGCTCGCGCGCGTGCTGCAGCATGCCGTCGAAAATCGCGGAGACCTCGTCGGGGGGATGCGGGCCGTCCCCTGTCGGATCCCCGGGGGAGCGGTGGCGGCTTCGGGGACTCACGCCCCCAGTTTCTCAGATCCGGCGCCGGGCGTTGTCCAAGACACCGGCGAAGGCCGCAATGGGACGAGCCGGTACAGGCTCTTACCAGCGCCCCTTACTGGGCGCCGCCCACTCAGTGCCCCCCGTCGCCCCCGGATGCGCGCGTCCTCCCCGAGGGCGGCTCCGACTTCAGCATCCCCAGCAGATGCTCGCGCGCCATGCGCTCGACCTGGTCCGGGGACGCGTCGATCCCCAGATGCGTCATGCACGCATGCACGTCGGTGACGCAGCGTCGCACCGCCTCGGTGGGGAAGATGGCGAACTCCTCCGAAAGGCGTGCCAGCGCGTCGTGTGTCGCTCTCGGGTGGTCGGTCAGTGCGGGCATCTGCGCAACCTCCGCGCACGGGACTTCGGCGGACGGGGCCGAACCGCCGGGCCGAGACGGAGCGCGCGGACCGACCCTGGCTGGGAGCTTCCACCCACACTCCACCTCGATGTCCCATTCCAGCGCTTTTATGAGGAGAGTCAAGAGATGCCGGGGCGACGTTTCGCAAATTCTGGGCCCTCTCCAGGAGACGCCCCGGTGGAATTCTCGTCGATGCCGCTGACCTGCGCGTTCTTCTTTGCTCCGTCCGCATGCGGCCGCGTCCCGTCCCCGCCCTGACGCACATGGGCCCGCGCCTTGGCCCGCGCTTCCGGCGCGACGTCCGCCCAGCCGGCGTGATGCCGCTCCGCCCACCCGCGCTCCACCCGCCCGGTGAGCATCCCCGTGAGCGCGCCGCGGTCCCGCAGCGCCTCCCACAGATGCCCGGCCGTCACCGCGAGGATCAGCAGGAAGAGCCAGTCGTGGACGAAGGTCGCGCCCGTCCTCCACCGGTCGGGCCACGGGCCGGGGAAGGTGAGCACCTCACCCGTCCCGAGCATGACCAGGATGGCCCCGGCGGTGAACGCGGCGTTCAACTTCTGACCGGCATTGAACTTCCCTACCGGCAGAACTCCGCGCCCCCTCTGCACGGCCCTGCGGTCGCCCCGCCGGAGCCACTCCCAGTCGTGGGGCGCGAACCTGTTCAACCGCCGTAGGTCCGCCCGGAACGCCCGGGAGAGCAGACCGAGGACGATGGGCACGGGCAGCGCGAACCCGCTCCACACGTGCACCGTCTTGAGCAGTTCCCGGCGCCCCACCATCGTGGAGAGGAACGGGAAGTACAGGAACGCCGCCGTCACCAGGCACACCAGCATGAGCAACGCGGTCACATGGTGGATCGACCGCTCGGCCCCCGTGAAGCGCGCCAGCCAGACCGCTCCGGGGCCTCCACCGGCATCCGCGGGGGCGGGCTCCCGCCGGCCCGCGTCAGGGGGAGTCGGCTCATGTGGGGGCATCGTTGCGTCCGTTCGACCGTCCGACCCACGCGTCCACGTCGTATCCGCGGTGCTCCCAATAGCCCGGCCTGACCTTGTCGGTCAGTTCGATCCCGCCGAGCCACTTGAGCGACTTGTAGCCGTACATCGGCGCGACGTACAGGCGCACGGGCCCGCCGTGGTCGTGGCTGACGGGCCCGCCCTGCATCTGCGTCGCGACGAGGACGTCGCGCCGCCGCGCCTGGTCGAGCGTCAGCGACTCCGTGTAGGTGCCGTCGAACGAGGTGAACCGCACCGCCCTCGCCTGCGGCGACACGCCCACCGCCCGCAGCAGGTCCGGAAGCGCCACCCCCGACCAGCGGACGTCCGGGACGCGCCACCCCGTCACGCACTGGAAGTCCTTGTCGAGCGCCGTCTGCGGCATCCGCGCGAGGTCGGCCATCGTGAAGGCGCGCGGGGCCTGCACCAGGCCCTTCACCTCCATCCGCCACGTGGCCGCCGTGTACTTCTTCACGCTCCCGGTCACCGTGTAGTAGCGGAAGCCGCCCGCCGCCGGCAGGACGTCGCTGAGGCCCCCCACGGGAGCCAGGGCGTGGTTCACCTTCTGCTGCACGGACGCTCCCACGGCGGCCCCCGCCACGCCCAGGCCCAGCATCCCGAGCACCAGCCGGCGTCCGACCGGACTGCCTTCTGCCCGTTCCTCGTCGTTCACCCCTTCATTCGAACACTCGGGCGCCCGCGCCGCCATGCCCATGGCCCGCCCGTAACACTTCGGACAGATCTCCGCCTCGCCCCGCGGAGGGCGGTCCTAAGCTGGGCACATGGCCACGAAGGTTCAACTAGCGCAGCGGCCCGAGGCCGACGAACTGCTCGGGCGCAGCCCGCTCGCCGCCCTGGTCGGCATGCTCCTCGACCAGCAGGTGGCGATGGAGTGGGCGTTCTCCGGGCCCTACACCATCACCCAGCGGATGGGGACCGGCGACCTGGACGCCCACGAGGTCGCGGCCTACGACCCCGAGCGGTTCGCGGCCCTGCTGTCGGAGAAGCCCGCCGTCCACCGCTACCCGGGGTCGATGGCCAAGCGGATCCAGCAGCTGTGCCAGTACCTCGTGGAGAACTACGACGGCGACGCCGCGAAGGTGTGGGCCGACGCGGCCACCGGCAAGGAGCTGTTCAAGCGCCTGAACGCCCTCCCCGGCTTCGGCAAGCAGAAGGCGCAGATCTTCCTGGCGCTGCTCGGCAAGCAGTACGGCGTCCGCCCGGACGGGTGGCGCGAGGCCGCGGGCGCCTACGGCGAGGAGGGCTCGCACCGGTCGGTCGCCGACATCACCGGCCCGGAGTCCCTCGCCCGGGTGCGGGCCTTCAAGGCGGAGATGAAGGCGGCGGCTAAAAGCGGCAAATAGGCCAAATCCGGCAACCAGGACGAGCTGCCGCCGCCGCGGCGCGAACCCGCAAGTCGAGTTTTGCCATCTTTTTGCTGGAGAGGGACGGGTGATGCGGCCGGGATTCGGCCGGGTTCGCCGCCGCCCGGAACTCGCCGAACGGACCGGGTTCACTGCCTGTGGCCTCAGGGCGCCGTAACATCTCCTACTCGCCCTCACCGCGGACCGCTCCCGGAGCCCCGCGGGGACGGCGTCCGAATCCGAGGTCGTCGCAGGGGGCCACAGGGACAAGGTTGTCCATCAGGGGTTCCGTCGGGGGCGAACCATCGGGATGATGAATACCTGACTCCGACCGGTGTTGTGATGGAGGCGGGAGCGCTAGCCTGCTCCCATTCACTCATAGTGATGAAAAATTGCCGCGCGGTACGGGACCTTCTGGGGCGGAGGTGTTGTCCATGAGCACCGATACGTCCGTTCCGCATCCCCGCGTCTCGGGGGTGGAGGGTCAGCCCATGGATGCGTCCGACGCCGCGCTGTACGCGACCCTGCTCAAGGAGGCCCCGGGCGGGCTCGCGTTCTTCGACGGCGACCTGCGCTGCCGCAGGGCCAACGACGCGCTCGCGGCGCTGCTCGGCGTCGCCGTCCGCGATCTCCAGCAGCGCCGCCCGGCCGAGGCGCTGCCCGCCGAGGTGGCGACCGCGTTCGAGGCGGCCCTGCGCAAGGTGCTCGACGAGGACCGCCCGATCAGCGACCTGGACCTGGTCGTGCCGGCCGTGCAGCCGCCCGCCCCGGCCCGCCCGGCTGACCCGCCGGGCGACGCCGCGGCGCTCGCCACGGCGGTCGAGGAGCGGATCCTGGCCTGCACCTGGCTGCCGGCCCGGAGCGGCGACGGCGAGGCCCTGGGCGTCGTCCTGACCGCCCTGGACGTGACCGAGCGGCGCCGGGCCGAGGAGGTCATCCGCCGCAAGGAGCAGCGCTACCGCTCGCTCGTGGAGGCCAGCGCCCAGGTGGTGTGGGTCGCGGCGCCCGGCGGCGGCGTGATCGACGACGCGCCGGAGTGGCGCGCGATCACCGGCCAGACGCCCGACGACTACGCGGCCGGCGGATGGCTCGCGGTCGTCCACCCGGAGGACCGCCCCCGCATCGAGGCCACCTGGCGCGAGTGCGTGGCCGAGAACCGGGTCTTCGAGACCAACTACCGCGTCCGCACCAAGAGCGGCACCTTCCGCCACTTCGACGTCCGGGCCGTCCCCATCTGGCAGGGCGGCGCGGTGATCGAGTGGGTCGGCGCCAACACCGACGTGACCGGCCAGCGCGAGGCCGAGGAGATGCGCGGGCGCCTGACCGAGCAGCTCTCGGCGGCGGCGCTGCGCACGGCGCGCCTCCAGCAGGCCACCTCGATGCTCGCCGAGGCGCTGACCGTCTCGCAGGTCGTCCAGGTGATCACCGAGGTCGGGCGGTCGGCGATCGGCGCCGACTACTCCGCCGTCGCGCTGCTGGACGACGACAAGCTGCGGCTCAGCATCGTCGCGCCGTCCCAGCCGGGCGCCGAGGGCGAGGTGCGGCCGATCGTCCGCGACGACATCAAGGTCAGCGACCCGACCGTGATGTCGGTGGCGGTGCGCGAGAGCCGCCCGTTCCTGGCCGAGCACCCCGACAGCCTCCGCCTGCAACTGGGACGCGACGAGAAGGGCCTGTTCACCCAGCACACCGAGGAGCGCGCCTGGGTGGGCCTGCCGCTCCTGGCGGCCGGAGCCCCGATCGGCGCGCTGCGGTTCTCCTTCACCCGCCCCCGGGAGATCACCGAGGAGGAGCGCGTCTTCCTGGAGGCGCTCGCGGGCCAGTGCGCCCTCGCGGTGGAGCGTGCCCTGCTCTTCGAACGCGAGCACAAGACCGCCGAGGAGCTCCAGCGCAGCCTCCTGCCGAGCGACCTCCCGCAGCTGCCCGGCATGGTGCTGGCCGCCCGCTACAACCCGGCGACCCGCCACGTGCAGGTGGGCGGCGACTGGTACGACGTGTTCCGCCTCCCCGACGACCGGCTCGCCGTCGCGGTGGGCGACGTGATGGGCAAGGGCGTCCTCGCCGCGGCCGGAATGGGACGCGTCCGCAACGCCCTGCGCGCGCTCGCGCTGAACGACCCGCGCCCCGCCGCCGTCCTGGCCGGCCTCGACCGGCTCTTCAGCGCGACCGAGGACGAGGAGCAGTTCACCACCGTCGCCTACGTGGTCATCGACCCCGAGACCGGGCACGGCGCCTTCAGCAACGCGGGCCATCCGCCGCCCCTGCTGATCTCGCCCGACACGCCCGCGCGGGTCAGCGCGCTGGAGCCCGGGACGCCCCTCGGCTGGCCGAGCCAGAGACAGCAGACAAATTTTTCCATCGAGACCAGCAACACTGTGGTGTTCTATTCCGATGGACTTGTGGAGAACCGTAGACGCGGGGTGGATGCCGGGCTGGAGGAGCTCGTCGCCGTGGCGGCGGACGCCCCGCCCGAGGTGGTAGGAGATCCAGAGAGGCTCGTCGACTTCCTGGTCGATCGGATGCTTGCCGGGTATGAGCAGGTAGACGATGTGACCGTGCTCGCCCTGCACGTCCCGCCCAAGCCCGCGTGACACCCGCCGACGGCGGCGCGAAGACGGTGTAGTACGTACGAAGGACCGTCCAGCGCCCTCTAAGGTGGGGTGTTACCGGGCAGGACTTCAGAAGCGGAATGCGCAGCAGTGCCAGAATGCTTGACCCTAGTAAGAGCGGGTACGCTGCGGTCCCGCACGGGGAGGTCCCGCCCAGTGTGTGGTCCCACCCAGTGTGAGGCCGGGCCCGTCAGGGCACTTGGGTCAACCCAGCCACACGTTCGTTCGAGAGGTATTTGTGTCGCCTGCTAGCTCGACCTCGAAAGCGTCAGATCTGCACGAGCACGTCATCGCGCAACTGATCGAGCGTGGACGGTCCCAGGGTTACCTCGAAGCCGACGACGTACGACGTACGTTCGAGGAGGCCGACATCCCCGTGTCGAAGGCCTCCAGCATCTTGCGGAGCCTTAGCAAGGAGGGTGTGACCGTCATGGTGAGCGCTGCCGACTCCGCGGCGCCCAAGCGGCCGCGCAAGCGCGCGACGCCGCCGGCGCGCAGGCCCAAGACAGCCGCTGCAGCCAAGGAGCAGCCCGACACCGTGACCGCCGTCGTCAGCGACGACGAGGTCCCCGCCGAGACCGCCGCCGAGCCGCGTCCCGCGGCCCCCAGGCCCGCGGCCAGGAAGGCCGCCCCCGCCAAGGGGGCCAAGCCGAAGAAGCCCGTCCCGGCCAAGAAGGGCGCGGCGCAGCCCGCCCCGGCCGCCGCGGTCCCCGCCAAGAAGGGCGGCGAGGACCCCGAGCTCGACGACGAGGTCGACGTCGACCTCGACGAGGACCTCACCGACCTTGAGGCCGACCTCGTGGAGGTGACCGCGGACGAGGCGGAGGTGACGCCCGAGCCCGAGGAGGACGAGGCCGTCCCGGCCGCGCCCGCCGCGGCCAAGACCCCCGCGGGCAAGGCGGGCGCCGACGGCGCCGCGCCGGTCAACGAGGAGGAGTCCTTCACCCTCGGCGACGACGAGGACGACGCGCCCGCGCAGCAGATCGCCGCGGCCGGCGCCACCGCCGACCCGGTCAAGGACTACCTCAAGCAGATCGGCAAGGTCCCGCTGCTCAACGCCGAGCAGGAGGTCGAGCTCGCCAAGCGCATCGAGGCCGGCCTGTTCGCCGAGGAGCGCCTCGCCGCCGACGGCCCCGCGATGTCCGAGGAGGACACCGAGGACTTCGAGTGGATCGCCGAGGACGGCCGCCGCGCCAAGAACCACCTGCTGGAGGCCAACCTCCGGCTCGTGGTGTCGCTGGCCAAGCGCTACACCGGACGCGGCATGCTGTTCCTGGACCTCATCCAGGAGGGCAACCTCGGCCTCATCCGCGCCGTCGAGAAGTTCGACTACACCAAGGGCTACAAGTTCTCCACCTACGCCACCTGGTGGATCCGGCAGGCGATCACCCGCGCGATGGCCGACCAGGCCCGCACCATCCGCATCCCGGTGCACATGGTCGAGGTCATCAACAAGCTCGCCCGCGTCCAGCGGCAGATGCTCCAGGACCTGGGCCGCGAGCCCACCCCGGAGGAGCTGGCCAAGGAACTCGACATGACCCCGGAGAAGGTCGTCGAGGTGCAGAAGTACGGCCGTGAGCCGATCTCCCTGCACACCCCGCTCGGCGAGGACGGCGACAGCGAGTTCGGCGACCTCATCGAGGACTCCGAGGCCATCGTGCCGGCCGACGCCGTCAGCTTCACGCTGCTCCAGGAGCAGCTCCACTCGGTGCTCGACACGCTCAGCGAGCGCGAGGCGGGCGTGGTGTCGATGCGGTTCGGCCTCACCGACGGCCAGCCGAAGACCCTGGACGAGATCGGCAAGGTGTACGGGGTGACCCGGGAGCGCATCCGCCAGATCGAGTCCAAGACCATGTCGAAGCTCCGCCACCCGTCGCGCTCGCAGGTCCTGCGCGACTACCTCGACTGAGCCCCTGGACGACGCTCTGGGCCCCCGTCCACTTGTGGACGGGGGCCCAGACGCATGCGCGCCGGGGCGCGCCGGGCTCAGTCGTGGAGGATCACATCCAGGTTCGCGCCGTTCAGCTCGACCGTGTGGCCGAGGTCGGCGACGGTCTTCAGCAGCTCGTCCGGGGTGCCGGGGGAGGCGCCCGACCTGATCAGGTCGTGGGCGATCCGCCCGCGTGTCGCCTTGGCCATGTGGCTGACGACCGTCCGCTTCGGGACGCCGTCCACGACCGCCTCCCGGAACACCCGCACCGCCACCGCGGGACCGGGGGCCTTCCAGACGGACGCGTACGGGCCTGAGCGCATGTCGACGATCAGCCGGGCGGGCGGCCCGCCGGCCGGGCGTTCGCGCGGCGCCCGCCTGGCCCGAGGGTCCTCCAGGTTCAGGGCCGCCCCCATCGCCGGACGCCACAGGGCGCTCAGACGGCCCTCAGGCGGCAGCGACACCGCCATGGCCAGCCGGTACGGCGGGACGCGGTCGGTGAGCCTCAGCGCGCCCCACAGGCCCGAGAAGACGATGATCCGGTCGGCCGCGGCCTCGGCGTCCAGGCTCGGCAGGTCCAGGTTGTCGTACAGCACGCCGGTGTAGAGCCGGGCGGCGGGCAGCGTCGGCGCCTTGCGCAGGATCTTGTTGCGGGCCAGGGCGTCCCGCACCTGACCGGCGGGGATCTCCAGGATCTCCGCCGCGTCGGCGCGCCGGCCCGCCTTCCCCAGGGCCGCCAGCACGCGTCTCCGGACGGGGTTCAGCCCGGGGAAGCTCAGCGACGCGAGGTCGAGAGGCGGGCCGTCCCCCTCGGCGGCCTTCTTCTCCGATGGCGGAAGCAGGATGTGCACGATCCCCCCAGACGCGGTACGAGCCGGATGCGGTACGAGTCGGATGCGGTACGAGCCGGATGCGGTGCGAGACGGCGCCCCGGCGGTATCTGCCGCCGGGGTGGAGGCCGTCACGGCTGGTCGGGAGCTTACGGAAGCCGGTGGGCCGGGTCACCGCGGCGGGTATTGCCGATACGCTATGTGATCGATTAATGACTCAGTGGAGTCATGTCTTATTGACTCGGTGAGTTGCCTGATGGGCGGAATGCGAACGGCGGCCACCGTCTCCGATGACCGCCGTACAGGGGAACTTCTATTTCATGCCTACCGCTCGTCGTCCGTAGCGGTTGCCGGGGTTTCGTTGAGCCTGTCGGTCTCGTCCTGAATGTCGGCCCCGTTGGCGCGCAGGGCCTCCGCGTACCTGCGTCCGTGGTGGGCGCAGAACAGAAGGTCGCCGCCGCCTACAAGGACTGCACGGACGTAGGCCTGGGCGCCGCAGCGGTCGCAACGGTCGGCGACGGTCAACGGCTTGGTTGGGGCAAGGGCTCCAGTCACGGCACCTTCCTCATGCTCGGGGTCGGTACTTAGGAGAACATCTAACCCGACGTGGACGTTCCCAACCTGTTTCTTCGTACGCCCAGAGCAGAATGGACCAATAAGTGACCGAGGTCACATCAGGCCGCGTCCCAGCGGAACAACCGCGTCGCGATCAGGGCTCCGACCACCGCCACGCCCAGCAGGACGCCGATTTGCGGCAATGCGGACGCGGGCCCGAGGCCGCGCCCCATGACGTTCAGCATGCCCTCGTTGAGATAACGCAGGGGGAAGATGTAGGAAAGCGCCTTCATCCAGGAGGGGGCCGCGTCGAGCGGGAAGAACGATCCGCCCAGGAACGCCATCGGCAGGACGATCAGCTGCGTGACCGCCTGGGCCGTCTCCTGCGTCTTGGCCCACGCGCCGATCACCATCCCGATCGACAGGAACGCCAGGACGCCCGCCATCACCATCGGGACCGCCATCCACCACGCGTGGCCCAGCCTCAGCCCGAACATCGGTAGCTGCGCCACCAGGACGAACAGCGCGAACTGGGCGAGCGCCACGGCGAGGCTGACCGCCACCCGGGCCGCGAACACGGTCGGGATCGGCGCGGGGGAGAGCTGGAGCCGGCGCAGGATGCCCTTCGTCCGCCAGGTCACGAGCGTCTGCGAGGCGCCGAACACGCCGGCGGAGGCCAGCGCCCAGCCGAGCAGGCTCGGGGTGAAGAACTGGATGGCCTTGAGGGAGTCGTCCTCAACCTGCTGGGTCGCCAGTTTGTATGCGGGCGGCTTGCCGGACGCCGCCTGGTTCGCCGACTGGACGAGGGAGTCCATCAGCCCCCGCACCGTCCCTGCCTTGACCTGGTCCGCCGCCGAGTAGTGGACGACCAGCTCCCCGCCCCGCTGCTCCACGACCGCGTCCGCGTCGCCCTTCTCCACCTTGCGCAGGGCCGCCGCCCGGTCGGACGCCCTGGTCACCTTCATGACCTTGCCGAGCCCGCCGGAGTCGTGCGCGACGGCCTGGTCCAGCACCGCCGCCCGGCCGACCTCCAGCACCTTGACCTTGGACGTCGTCTGGTGCCCGAACACCCCGCCGAAGATCGCCAGGAACATCAGCGGGAACAGGATCGTGAAGAACAGCGCGCCGCGGTCCCGGCTGAAGCCGAGGAACATCGCCCGCGCCAGGCTCTTGAAACTCGCGAACGTGCTCACGGCCTGAACTCCCGCCCGGTCAGGTCGAGGAAGACGTCCTCCAGCGTCGCGCCGCGGATCTGGACGCCGTCCAGGGCATCCCTGCCCGCCATCGCCGCGACCACCGCCGACGGGTCCCGCGTGGAGATCGTCAGGGAGACGCCGTCGTCGTCGGCGCCGTCGGCGCCGGGCAGCAGCCGCGCGTCCTCCAGCCCGAGGACGCCGCTGGCCACGCTGATCCGGGCGGGCGCGTCCAGGCCCCGCACCAGCACCGCCGGGGGGCCGAGCCGCAGCACCCGCCCGGCGTCCATGATCGCGACGCGGTCGCACAGGACCTCCGCCTCGTCCATGTGGTGGGTGGTCAGCACGATCGTCCGGCCCTCGGTGTTGATCTCCCGGAGGATGTCCCAGAGGTTGCGGCGGGCCTGCGGGTCCAGCGCGGCGGTCGGCTCGTCCAGGAAGACGAGCTCGGGGTCGTGGACGAGCGCGCACGCGATCGACAGCCGCTGCGCCTGCCCGCCCGACAGCTTCTCGACGCGCACGTCGGCCTTGTCGGCGAGGCCGACCGCCTCCAGCATCGTGTCGGCCTTCGCCGCCGGGACGCCGTAGAGGGAGCCGAACGTCTGGAGCTGCTCCCGCGCGGTCAGCCGCTCGAAGAACGAGGACGCCTGCAACTGGACGCCGACGCGGGACAAGAGCCCCGGGTTGCGCGGCCACGGCGACCGGCCGAGGACCGACACCTCGCCCTCGTCCGCCTCCCGGAGCCCCTCGACGATCTCCAGGGTCGTGGTCTTCCCGGCCCCGTTCGGCCCGAGGATGCCGAAGAACTCGCCCTCCTCGACCGCGAAGGTGACCCCGTCCACCGCCTGGACGTCTCCGTATCGCTTGCGGAGGCCGGCGACCTCGATTGTTTGCGTCATGCGGAGGAGATTAGGGAACGAGTGAAGCCGTACGCACCCACCCATAGGTGGACGTTCGGCACCTCCACCCCGCGCGCGGCACGGGCCGCGGCGGCGAGCCTGGCGAAAGATTGTCGGCGGCCGGGGGTACTCTGCTGCCGAATGTCCTACCCCCGAGGAGCACAAGCAGTTGACCGCCGCGACCGCCGAAGCCAGCACCGACGACCCGCACGGCTACTCCGCCCGGCACCTTTCGGTGCTGGAGGGGCTGGAGGCCGTGCGGAAGCGACCCGGCATGTACATCGGGTCGACCGACAGCCGAGGTCTCGCACACTGCCTCTGGGAGATCGTCGACAACTGCGTCGACGAGGCCCTCGCGGGATACTGCACCCACATCAGCGTGACGATGCACGCCGACGGCTCCTTCGAGGTCGGCGACAACGGCCGCGGCATCCCCGTCGACCTTGAGCCGAAGACGGGCCTGCCGGGCGTGGAGCTGGTCATGACCAGGCTGCACGCGGGCGGCAAGTTCGGCGGCGTCTCCTACACCGCCTCGGGGGGCCTGCACGGCGTCGGCGCGTCCGTGGTCAACGCCCTGTCCGCCCGGCTGGACGTCGAGGTCGACCGCGAGGGGCACACCCACGCCATCAGCTTCCGGCGCGGCCTGCCCGGCGAGTTCGCCGACGAGGGCCGCCCGAACGCGCGTTTCAAGAAGAAGTCGGGGCTGCGGCAGGTCCGCAAGGTCGCCCGCAAGGTCACCGGCACCCGCACCCGCTTCTGGCCCGACCTCCAGATCTTCCTGAAGGAGGCGACGGTCGAGCAGTCCCTCGTCATGGACCGCATGCGCCAGACCGCGTTCCTGATCCCGGGCCTGACCATCGACGTCCGCGACGAGCGCGGCGAGGAGGCCGTCGAGGCCAGGTTCCGCTTCGACGGCGGCATCGGCGAGTACTGCAGCTACCTGGCCAAGGACGCCCCCATCGTGGACGTCCTGCGCCTGCAGGGGCGCGGCCACTTCACCGAGACCGTCCCCGTGCTGGACGACCAGGGCCACCTCACCCCCACCGATGTGGAACGTGACCTTGAGGTCGACATCGCGCTGCGCTGGGGCACCGGCTACGACACGATCACCCGCTCGTTCGTGAACGTGATCGCCACCCCGAAGGGCGGCACCCATGTGCGCGGCTTCGACCGCGCCGTGCTCAAGGTGATCAACGAGCAGCTCCGGGCGGGGCGGCTGCTGAAGAACGGCGACGAGGACGTCATCAAGGAGGACGTCCTGGAGGGCCTCACCGCCGTCGTGACGGTCCGGCTGCCCGAGCCGCAGTTCGAGGGCCAGACCAAGGAGATCCTCGGCACGTCCGCGGCCACCCGCATCGTCTCCCAGGTCGTCATGCGCGAGCTGCGCGCGGTGTTCGAGAACCCCTCGCGCGGCCAGAAGCAGCCGCTGCGCGCCGTGCTGGAGAAGGTGGCCGGCGCCGCCAAGACCCGCATCGCCGCCCGCACCCAGCGCGACAACCAGCGCCGCAAGAACGCCCTGGAGAACTCGGCGCTGCCCGCCAAGCTCGTCGACTGCCGCACCGCCGACGACCGCAGCGAGCTGTTCATCGTCGAGGGCGACTCGGCGCTCGGCACCGCCAAGCTCGCCCGCGACTCCGAGTTCCAGGCGCTGCTGCCGATCCGCGGCAAGATCTTGAACGTGCAGAAGGCGTCGGTCGCCGACATGCTCAAGAACGCCGAGTGCGCCGCGATCATCCAGGTGATCGGGGCCGGCTCGGGCCGCACCTTCGACCTCGACTCCGCCCGCTACGGCCGGATCATCCTGATGGCCGACGCCGACGTCGACGGCTCGCACATCCGTACGCTGCTGCTCACCCTGCTCTACCGCTACATGCGTCCGATGCTGGAGGCGGGCCGGGTCTTCACCGCCGTCCCGCCGCTGCACCGCATCGAGCTGGTCAAGCCGAAGAAGGGGCAGGACAAGTACGTCTACTGCTACAGCGACGGCGAGCTGACCCGCAAGCTGGTGGAGTTCGAGCGCAAGGGCCAGCGCTGGAAGGAGCCCGTCCAGCGCTACAAGGGCCTCGGTGAGATGGACGCCGACCAGCTCGCGGAGACCACGATGGACCCGCGGCAGCGCATCCTGCGCCGCATCCGCATCGAGGACGCCGACGCCGCCGCCAAGATCTTCGACCTGCTGATGGGCAGCGACGTGGCCCCCCGCCGCGAGTTCATCACCGCGGGCGCCACCGAGCTCGACACCGAACGCATCGACGTCTGACCGCCGGGGCTCCACCGTCGGGTGGAGACGGGGATGTCCAGCCGTGCGCCGATTCTCAGGGGGCGGGCGGTCACGTAGCGTCGGGGCCATGAACCCGCAGTGCACCCCTTCCCCCGGCGTCCCGGCCGGCTCGGCGCCGTGAGGGCCGGCGCGGTGAGCCTCGGCGGAGCCGTCTCCGGCGAGCGGATCACGAGGGTGGTCGTCCTCGGCGTGCTGCCGCTCTGGGGGCTGGCGGCGTACGTGCGCTCCCTGCTCGGCCACGCCCCCGAGCCCGCCCTGCACGGCAGCGGGCTCGCGGTCGTGGTCCTCAACGTGGTCATGTTCGCGCTGGGCGGCGCCGGGATGCTGGTGGGGCGCGAGAAGGGCTCGCCGTGGCGCGGGCACGGGATCGCCCTGCTGCTGGCGTCGGTCGCGACGGTCGTCCCGCTCTACGCGGTCGCGCGGGACACGGTCACGTTCATCGCCATGATCCCGCTGTGGGTGCTGCTGCGGCGGATCCCGCTGCTCTGGGGCGTCGGCGTGGGCGCGCTCACGACCCTCGCGGTCGCGGTCGTCAGCGCGACGCACGGCGAGGCCGACCTCGGGCTGGTGGCCGCGTTCGCCGGGATGACGCTGGGCGGCCTCGCCAGCCGGCAGGCGTCGATCGCGCAGGAGGCGACCCGGCGGGCGGAGGCCGCGAACGCGGCGCTGGCCGAGCGGTCGCACATCGCGCGGGAGATCCACGACATCCTCGCGCACTCGCTGTCGGCGCAGATCGTCCACCTGGAGGGGGCGCGGCTGCTGCTGTCGCGCGACGGCGACCGCGTCCAGGCCCTGGAGCGGGTGGAGCGCGCGGGGAACCTGGCCAGATCCGGTCTGGAGGAGACCCGGCGGGCGCTCGCCACGCTGCGCGGCGAGATCCCCGAGCCGAAGGAGGTGATCGCCGGGCTCGCGGAGGAGTTCTACGCGGGCACCGGCCGTCCCTGCGACGTGCGGGTGACGGGGACGCCGCGCGAGCTGCCGCCCCAGGCGGGGCTCGCGGTCGTCCGGACCGCGCAGGAGGCGCTCACCAACGTCCGCAAGCACGCGCCGGGCGCGCGCGCCCACGTCGCGCTGCGCTACCTCAGCGGGTCGGTGGAGCTGGAGGTCACCGACACCGGCGCCACCGAGCCGGGGCTCGGAGCGGGCCCGGACCTCGGGGCGGACGGCGGCGGATACGGCCTGGCGGGGATGCGCGAGCGCGCCGAACTCATCGATGGGACGCTGGAGACCGGGCCGGACGGGAAGGGCTTCCGGGTGTCACTCCGGGTGCCCGCCTGATCCGCCCGGAGGACGAACGGGAACGGGACGCTGTGAGCGACGTGACGAGGATCCTGGTCGTCGACGACCAGACGGTGGTCAGGGAGGGCCTGGTCCTGCTGCTGGAACTGCTGCCCGGCATCGAGGTGGCCGGGTCCGCCGGGGACGGTGCGGCGGCGCTCGCCATGGTCGGCGAGCTGCGGCCCGACGTCGTCCTGATGGACCTGCGGATGCCGCGCGTGGACGGGGTGGAGGCGACGCGGCTGATCAAACAGGCCCACCCGGAGGTCGAGGTCGTCGTACTGACCACCTACGCCGACGACGAGTCGATCTTCGCGGCGCTGCGGGCGGGGGCCCGCGGCTACCTCACCAAGGACGCGGGGGCCGAGGAGATCGCGCGCGCCGTGGCGGCGGTGCGCGGCGGCGCGGCGCAGCTCGACCCCGCGATCCAGCGGCGCCTGGTCGAGGCGGTCGCCGCGGACGAGCGCCCCGCCCGGCGCGGGGGCCGGACCGGCGGCCTGCCCGACGGGCTGACCCGCCGCGAGGCCGAGGTCCTCGCGCTGATCGCCCGCGGCCGCTCCAACGCGGAGATCGCCGGGGACCTGTTCATCAGCGAGGCGACGGTCAAGACCCACATCAACAACCTGTTCGCCAAGGCGGGCCTGCGCGACCGCGCCCAGGCCGTCACCTACGCCTTCCGGCACGACCTCGCCCCCTGACCGCGCCTGGGGTCCCCCGGCCGCGGGTTGGGGTCCTAGGGCCCTGACGTGGCGCCTTCCGCCGGTCCTAGCGTGGCGGGATCGGCCGCCAGGCCGGCGGGACGCATCGAACGGAAGGGGCCAGCGCCATGCCCGGAAACGAGATCGACGCCTACATCGCCGGCCAGCTCGACCCCAGGTACACCGGGATCCTCGGCGCCCTGCGCACGCTGATGGCCGCGCACGCGCCCGCCGCCGTCGAGGGCCTCGCCTACGGCTCCCCGGCGTGGCGGGGCGCGGAGGTCTTCGCCGTCGTCAGCCAGAGCAAGACCCACCTCACCCTCGCCTTCGAGCGCGGCGCCGAGTTCGAGGACGAGCACGGGCTGCTGGAGGGCGTCGGCAAGCGGACCCGGCATGTCAAGATCAAGAGCCTCGACGACCTCGACGAGCACGCCCTGCGCGACTACATCGAACAGGCCGTCCGCCTCGACACCACCTGACCCCGCCGACCGTCCCGACGCATTCGGCCGCCCGTGAGGGGCGTGGGCCCGCAAGCGGGGGCCTCGGCGCCGCCGCCGGCGCGGTCGTGCTGCACGGGGTGTCCCGGGCCCGGGGCGGGCCCGGGACACCCGCGTCATTGCGTGTCGGACGCGTCGTCCTCGGGCGGCGGCGGGCCCAGCGGGCCGCCGATCGCGGCGATCGGCCTGTCGAGCCTCTCGCCCGAGCCGTCCCGGCGCCCGAGGGCGGCGTTCAGCGTCATCGGCTTGCCGTTCGCGCCCGACGCGCGCAGCGGGGTGTGCGCCACCCACGCCTGGAGCAGGACGTCCTCGCCCTTGAGGAAGCGGTGCGAGCGGACGCCGCCGGTCGCGCGGCCCTTGCTGGGGAAGTCGGCGAAGTCGGCGAGCTTGATCGCGCCGGTCTGGGTGCCGGGCAGCGCCGTGGACGCCCCGGAGACCGTGATGACCCGCGCCTCCCGCGCGGGATCGAGCGCCCCGAACCACAGCACCCGGGCGCCCGCCCCGAGCTTGATGCCCGCCATGCCTCCCGCGGCGCGGCCCTGCGGTCGGACGTTGGACGCGGCGAACCGCAGCAGCTGCGCGTCGGTGCTGACGAACACCAGGTGCTGCTCCTCCGACACGAGCTGGACGGCGCCGACGACGCGGTCGCCCTCCTTGAGCCCGATCACCTCGAACTCGTCGCGGTTGGCGGGGAAGTCGGGGACGACCCGTTTGACCACGCCCTGCTCGGTGCCGAGCGCGAGCCCGCCGCCGGAGTCGTCGAGCGCGGCGATGCCGACGACGGCCTCGTCCGGTTCGAGGTCGACGTACTCGGTGACCGGCGCCCCGCCCGCCAGGGACGGGGGCGTCGCGGACGGCGGCAGCGTCGGCAGGTCGAGGACGTCCACCCGGATCACGCGTCCGAGCGAGGTCACCGCGCCGACCTGGGCGCGCGCGGACGCGGGCACCACCGACAGCAGCACGTCGTGGGGGGCGCGCGGGCCGCTGTCGGGCAGCGGGCCGCCGCCGTGCGTGCGCGCCATCAGCCCGGTGGTCGACAGCAGGACCGTGCACGGGTCGTCGGCGACCTCCAGCGGCACGGCGGCCGCCGCCGTGTGCCCGGAGGACTCCAGCAGCACGGTGCGGCGGGGCGTGGCGAACTCGGCCGCGACCTCGCCCAGCTCCTTGGAGACCAGGGCCCGCAGCTTCTTCTCCGACTCCAGGATCGCGGTCAGCTTCGCGATCTCCTTGGCGAGCTGGTCCTTCTCCTTCTCCAGCTCCAGCCGGTCGTAGCGGGTGAGGCGGCGCAGCGGGGTGTCGAGGATGTACTGCGCCTGGATCTCCGACAGCTCGAAGATCTGCATGAGCCGCTGCTTGGCCTGGGCGGCGTCGTCGCTCTGCCGGATGACCTGGATGACCTCGTCGATGTTCAGCAGCGCGACGAGGAGGCCGTCGATGAGGTGGAGGCGGTCCTCGCGCTTCTTGCGGCGGTGCTGGGACCGGCGCCGCACGACCTCCAGGCGGTGGTCGATGTACACCTGGAGCATCTCGCGGAGCCCGAGCGTGCGGGGCTGCCGGTCGACGAGCGCGACGTTGTTGATGCCGAACGTCTCCTCCATCGGCGTGAGCCGGTAGAGGTCGTTCAGCACGGCCTCGGGGTTGAAGCCGTTCTTGATCTCGATGACGAGCCGGAGGCCGACGTTGCGGTCGGTGAGGTCCTTCAGGTCGGCGATGCCCTGGATCTTCTTGGCGTTGACCAGTTCCTTGATCTTGGCCTTGACGCGTTCGGGGCCGACCGCGTAGGGGAGTTCGCTGACGACGATGCCCTTGCGGCGGGGCGTGACGTTCTCGACCGTCGTGGTGGCGCGGGTGCGGAAGGTGCCCCGGCCGCGCTCGTAGGCGTCGCGGATGCCGTCCAGGCCGACGATCTTGCCGCCGGTGGGCAGGTCGGGGCCGGGGACGAAGCGCATCAGCTCGTCCAGCGAGGCGTCGGGATGGTCGATCAGGTGCCGCGCGGCGGCGATGACCTCGCCGAGGTTGTGCGGCGCCATGTTGGTGGCCATCCCGACCGCGATGCCGGACGCGCCGTTCACCAGCAGGTTCGGGAACGCCGACGGCAGCACCTCGGGCTCGGTCTCCTGGCCGTCGTAGTTCGGCCGGAAGTCGACGGTGTCCTCGTCGATGGAGGCGACCATGAGCATCGCCTCGCGCGACAGCCGCGCCTCGGTGTAGCGCATGGCGGCGGGCATGTCGTCGCCGCCGAGCGAGCCGAAGTTGCCGTGCCCGTCGACGAGCGGCATCCGCATCGCCCAGGGCTGCGCCATCCGCACCATCGCGTCGTAGATGGCGCTGTCACCGTGCGGATGCAGCTTGCCCATCACCTCGCCGACGACGCGGGCGCACTTGACGTGCCCCCGGTCGGGGCGCAGGCCCATCTCGTTCATCGAGTACAGGATCCGCCGCTGGACGGGCTTCAGCCCGTCGCGCGCGTCGGGCAGCGCCCGCTGGTAGATGACGGAGTAGGCGTACTCCAGATAGCTGCCGCGCATCTCCTCGGAGACATCGACGTCGATGATGTTCTCTTCGAAGTCCGGCGGCGGGGGAGGGGCTTGGGATCCGCGTCGTGCCATGCCCCACATTGTGGCCGGTCCCGGGGACATCTTTCGCCCGACCGCCGGGCGCGCCGCCCGATCGGGCGGATCGAGGCCGTTCCGTCACCCGCCGCATACCTGGCAGATTGAGGGCGGACGGAACGCATCGGGCGGCCCCGTCCGGCCCGTGTCCCGGCGCGGCGCGCCGCCCACATCACGCCGGAGGTGCCGCTTGAGCCCGCTCGCCGACTTCCAGAACTCGATCTACCTGGAGGGGCTCGGGGACGTCCGTCCGGGCCTGCCCACCGACCTGACGCGGTTGGAGGGCCTCGCCGAGGGCGTGCTGTCGGCGCAGGCGTTCGGGTACGTGGCGGGCGCGGCGGGCAGCGAGGCGACCGCGCGCGCCAACCGCGCGGCGTTCGACCGGTGGCGGATCGTCCCCCGGATGCTGCGGGACGTCGCCGAACGCGACCTGTCGGTGGACGTGCTGGGCACCGCGATGCCCGCGCCGGTGCTGCTCGCGCCGATCGGCGTCCAGTCGATCCTCCATCCGGACGGGGAGCTGGCGACGGCGCGGGCGGCGGCGGCCGAGGGGCTGACGGCGGTGCTGAGCACGGCCGCGTCCCACTCGATGGAGGAGGTGGCGGAGGCGGCCGGCGACGGCGCGCCGCGCTGGTACCAGCTCTACTGGCCGAAGGACCGCGACCTCGCCGTGAGCTTCCTGGACCGCGCGAGGGCCGCGGGCTACACCGCCCTCGTCGTCACCCTCGACACGTTCACGCTGGCCTGGCGCCCCCGCGACCTCGACCGCGCCTACCTGCCGTTCCTGCGCGGCGTCGGCGTCGCGAACTACTTCGCCGACCCGGTGTTCCAGCGGGCGGTCGGCGGGCCGGTGACCGGCGCCAACCGGCAGGCGGCGCTGCTGCACTGGGTCGCGAACTTCGGGAACCCGAGCCTGACCTGGGACGATCTGGCCTTCCTGCGGGAGCACTGGGACGGCCCGATCGCGCTCAAGGGCATCCAGCACCCGGACGACGCCCGGCGGGCCGTGGAGGCGGGCATGGACGGCGTCATCGTCTCCAACCACGGCGGACGGCAGGTGGACGGCGCCGTCGCCGCGCTGGACGCGCTGCCCGCCGTCGCGGCGGCGGTCGGCGGTCGGGCGTGCGTGCTGTTCGACAGCGGCGTCCGGACGGGCGCCGACATCGTCAAGGCGCTCGCGCTCGGCGCCCGCGCCGTGCTGGTCGGGCGCCCCTACGCCTACGGGCTGGCGCTGGGCGGGCAGGCGGGCGTCCGGCACGTCCTGCGCTGCCTCCAGGCGGAACTGGAACTCACGCTGGCCCTGTCGGGGCTGACCCGTCCCGGGCAGCTCACCCCCGAGAGCCTGACGAGCGCGCCGGTCCCGGCGTGACGCCGCGCTAGCGGCGGGCCAGGACGAGAGCGCCGCGCTTGGTCACCGGGAGCGGCGTGCGCACGCGCCGCGCCGCCTCGGCGGCCTCCGCGCGGGGCATCCGCCGGGCGATCAGGTAGTCGCGGACGGCGTCCCGGTCGGGCAGGGTGATCAGCGGCGCGTCCCAGCGCTCCACCTCGACCTCGCCGAACACCTCGCAGACCCGCGCGGGCGCGTCCTCGGCGTCGAACGGGGTCGGCGCCGGGCGCCAGACCGGCGCGAGTTCGGGGCTGTCGTTCCGGCAGATCGCCGTGACGATCAGCAGCCCTCCCGGGGCGAGCACGCGCCGCGCCTCCCGCAGCACGAGGCCGGGGTCGTCCAGGTGCCAGAGCATGTTCACCGCGACGGCCGCGTCGAACACGCCGTCGCGGAACGGCAGGCGCACGGCGTCGGCGTGGACGCGGGGCGGGGGATGGGCGCGCAGCATGGTCGCCGAGGCGTCCACCCCCACCAGGCGGAACGGCGGACGGTCGGGCAGCGCGCCGCTCAGCGCGCCCTCCCCGCAGCCGATGTCGAGGACCCGGGACACCGCCGAGTTCAGCAGCTTCACCGCGATGTGCTCGTGCAGGCTCCGCGCCCCGATCAGGTACCGGCGCGTCACCCGCGTCGCGAGGCGGAAGCGTTCCGGGTCGGCGTCGTAGTCGCGCGTCACGGCCATGTCTGGAGTCTGCCCAGCCAGGCGCGGCGAAAGCGTCGCCCGGCGCCCGCCGCTACGGGGGCGGCACGGACGCGCACCGAATGTAGAACGCTCCAGTCGGGGACCGTCAGAGATCGGCGTGGTCGGCCGCGGGGCGCCCCGGGACGGACGGGCGGTCGAGGTCCAGCTCGTCGAGCACCGCGCCGTCGGCGGCGAGCGCCTCGATGACCGGGCCGCGGCGCGCCGACCACACCACCACGAGGTGCCCGTGGACGGGGACGTCCAGCATCCGCTTGCCGACGCGGACCGCCGCGACCTCCGCCGAGGCGCGCAGCCGCGCCTCGTTCACCCACTTCGCGCCCCAGGGCAGCAGCCGGCCGGCGTTGCGGACGGTGCGCGCCGACCCGTACTTGTGCAGGTAGCGGCCCAGCTCCCCGGACGAGCGGCGGGTGAGGGGCTGGTCGGGCGCCGACCCGCCGGCGCCGCCGAGCTCCATCCACTCGCCGTCCCTGCGGTGGAAGGTCCAGCCCTCGATGAACGCGCCCGTGCCGGACGCGCCGTCCCCCCGCTGGTGCAGGAAGGTGACGGCGGCGACGTCGCCGTCCTTGTCGAGGCCGAGCGGCAGGAACTCCCGGTCCTCGTCGAGGACGTCGGGCGCGGGATCGGGCAGGCCGTCCCGCAGGAGCCGCAGGCACTCCTCGTGCACCTCGTGGTCGTTCATGTCCGGGACCTCTGATCGTGCAGGCAGGGCGAGGGGCCCTCCCGCAAGAGGGCCCCGCTGTGTGACTCACTCTAGAGGTCCGGCTCGTCTGGTTTCACCCGTCTGGCGTACTCCCGTTGATGCTTTGCCATCCGGCCTTCACCTGCGGGTCGTCGTGCCGGTCATGTCCGGAAGCGGCGCCACGCGACGGGACCTGCGGAAGCGCTCGGGCCGCCAGCACCCCGCACAGCACCGCGACCGGAATCTCGATTCCGGCGGCGAGCGCGACCGCCAGCGCCCGGTCCGCGCCGGCCGCCGCGGTCACCACGTCGAACCACGCGTCCGCCACGAGCAGCGCCCCGGTCGCGGCGGCGACCGGCCCGTGCCGGGGGTCGCGCCGGGTGAGCAGGACGCCGGTGCCGAGCAGCCCGGCCGCCAGCATCAGGTCCAGCCCGACCCACGCCGTGGACCAGTGCGACACCTGCGTGGTCGAGGGAAGGGTCCTGGCCAGCGTCCACATCCACGGCACCATCGCGGCCCCGCCGCCGATCAGGGCCCACCCGAGCCGCCGCCCCCCTCGTTCCCGGGGCCGCGCGCGTCCGGGCACGGAACGTGACCGAGCGGGCGGACCGTAGACCAACGGACGGCGGGGCCTCAACGGCGTCGTGTCGGCGACCATGATGGCTGTGCTCCCTGCGGTGACGGCTGGCGGCGCCCGTTTCCCCGGCGCCTCCTCAACCCTGGCCGAGCGGCCGGTCACCTTCAGTAGCGCCGCTATCCGTTCGGGGGTGGCACTGGGTTCACCATCGGAGCTGAAACAAGCTGCATGGCCGCGCGCTGAGCACGGCCAATACGGTTGCCCCATGGCATCCATCTCCGTGGCCCGGCACGCGCTCGCGCATGCTCCGTGGTCGAGGACGGCGTGGCGCGACACCGTGTTCGTCGCCTCCGGGGTGCCGTTGCAGTGCGCCGGATGGATGATCGTCGGCGTGCTCTGGACGGTGTGGACGCCGATCGACCTCACGCCGGTCCTGGTGCTCTCGGTCGCGACGGTCGCGCTGGTGCTGCTGGCGTCGCGGCCGCTGACCTCGTGGCAGCGGGAGCGGTGCTGGGCGGTGCTCGGCGTCGAGATCCCGCCGATGCCCGACTTCGACGGCGGCCGCCCCTGGGACGCGCTGCGCGACCTCCGCTCGCCCGAGCTGTGGCGCGTCCTCCAATACCACCTGCTCGTGGGGCCGCTGGTGGCGTGCGGGGGGCTCGCCGTGGTCTCGGCGTGGGGTGCGGGGGCGGTCCTCGGGAGCTACGGCGCCTACGCGTGGGCCCTGCCGGAGAGCACCTCGCCGGCGCTGTCCGACAAGGCGCAGGTCGTCCAGACGGCGGGGCTCATGGCGTGCGGTGCCGTGCTGCTGGTCGTCACGCCGTGGGTGGCGGCGGGCGTCCGGCGGCTGGACGCCCGCGCCGCCGCCGCGCTGCTCGGCCCCGACCGGGCCAGCGAGCTGGAGCGCCGCGTCGAGGACCTCGCCGGGAAGCGCGCCGACGTCGTGGACGCCGCCGACATCGAGCGCCGCCGCATCGAGCGCGACCTGCACGACGGGGCGCAGCAGCGGCTCGTCTCGCTCGCCCTCCACCTGGGGCTGGCCCGCGAGACGCTCGACGACGTCCCCGACCACGCGATGGAGGTGATCGTCGAGGCGCACGAGCAGGCCAAGGAGGCCCTCACCGAGCTGCGCACGCTCATCCGCGGCCTGCACCCGGCCGTCCTGGAGGACCGGGGCCTGGACGCGGCGCTGTCGGGCATCGCCGCGCGGGTGCCGCTGCCCGTCCGGCTGCGGGTCGAGGTGGAGCCGCGCGCCTCGTCCACCGTCGAGGCCGTCGCCTACTTCGTCGTCTCCGAGGCGCTCACGAACGTGGTCAAGCACGCCCGCGCCGCGTCCGTGGACGTCGAGGTGCTGCGCCGGGGCGGGGTGCTGCTGCTGACGGTCGGCGACGACGGCGTGGGCGGCGCCGACCCGGCCCGGGGGACGGGCCTGACCGGGCTCGCGCGCCGCGTCCGCTCGGTGGACGGTACCTTCCGCATCACCAGCCCCGCCGGGGGTCCGACGACCGTCACCGTGGAGTTGCCGTGCGCATTGTGATCGCCGAGGACTCGGTCCTGCTGCGGGCCGGGCTGATCAAGCTGCTGGAGACCTCGGGGTTCGAGGTCGCGGCGGCGGTGGGCGAGGCGGAGGGGCTGCTCGCGGCGGTCCGCGAGCACCGCCCGGACGCGGCGATCGTGGACGTGCGGATGCCGCCCGGCTTCACCGACGAGGGCGTCCGCGCCGCGCTGGTGATGCGGCGGGAGGCGCCCGAGGTCGCGGTGCTGCTGCTGTCGCAGTACGTCGAGGAGCGCTACGCCGCCGACCTGCTGGCGGCCGGCACCAGCGGCATCGGCTACCTGCTCAAGGACCGCGTCGCCGACGTCTCGGTCTTCCTGGACGCGCTGCGCCGGGTCGCCGCCGGGGGCACCGCCCTGGACCCCGAGGTCGTCTCCCAGCTCCTCCTGCGCCGCCACCGCGACCCCCTCGACCGGCTCACGCCGCGCGAGAGGGAGGTGCTGGCGCTCATGGCGGAGGGGCGCTCCAACGCGGGCATCGCCGGGGCGCTGGTGGTGAGCGAGAGCGCGGTCGCCAAGCACATCAACAACATCTTCGCCAAGCTCGACCTCCCGCACGCCGAGGGCGACCACCGCCGGGTGCTGGCCGTCCTGCGGTTCCTGGACGGGGAGACATGACCGCGGACACCGGGACCGGCGCGGTGCCGGGGACGCCCGCCCGCCCCCGCCGGCGCGGCGTGTGGATCCTCCTCGCGGCCGTGACGGCGGTCCTCATGGTGGCGCCGATCGGGTTCCGGGTCGCGGCGCACGCCTTCCGGCGGACCACGACGGAGACGACCCCGTACCACCTCGCGATCAAGGACGTCCGGCTCGACATGGGCGACGCGCGGGTCACGGTCGGCGCGGGCCCCGAGGGCGAGGGCCGGGTCCACAAGAGGCTGACGTGGGCGCCGACCAAGCCGACCGTGAACGAGTCGCTGGTGGACGGCGTGCTCTACATCACGTTCCGCTGCAACAGCACGGTGAGGATCTACGGGGGCCTCGAATGCGGCGGCGACATCGACGTGCGGGTGCCGCGCGCCGCGCGCGTGTCGGCGGTGTCGGAGTCGGGGCAGATCAACGTGCGGGGGCTGACCGGCGACCTCGACCTGCGGACCGGCTCGGGCGAGATCGCCGTCGCCGACGCCCGGGGCCGCCTGCGGCTGAGGGCGAACTCCGGCACGGTCAGGGGGACCGGGATCGCCGCGTCCAAGACCCAGGCGGAGGTGGGCTCCGGCGAGCTGAACCTGCGCTACGCCGAGCCGCCGGACATCGTGGACGCGGCGGTCGGCTCGGGCTCCGCGCGGATCATCGTGCCGCCCGGGTCGCACTACCGGCTGGTCGGGCCCATGCCGTCCCACCTCGGCCAGGCCGTCGTGGACGACAGGTCGACCCGGGTCATCTCCCTGCGCGGCGGCTCCGGCCGCACCTACCTGGACTACAGGGACGAGTGACGGCCTCTCCCGAGGGTGCGATTTGCGTCAGTTGTCTGGAGCGGGTTAACTGATGACGTGACCGTGACATGCCCATGCCCTCAGTTCGGACCGCCGACCCGGCGGGCCATGGGGTGTGCGCGCCGCCGTCGAATGTGTGACCGCTGAGGGCCCCCGCCTGAGCCTCGCGCCCCGAAGCGAGCCGTCCCGAGACCCGAGTCGCGCATGATCTTCCAACGCCACCTGCTGAGCCACGCGCCGTACCCGCCCGGCCTGTCGTAGGCCGCCGCGAGGCAGGGCCGCCCCCGGCTCGCGCGTCCGGCGTGCCCCGCACGCCGTGACCTTCCGCACGTACCCGCATCCTCCTTCCGCACCGTCCCGGTCCACCGCGCCGACGCCTGCACAGCGGCGCCCGCACGCACGGATGATTCTCTGTGATTCAGATCGAAAAACTTCGCAAGGTCTACCGCGCCCGAGGACGCGAGGTCACCGCCGTCGACGGCGTCGACCTCACCGTCCCCGAGGGCGAGATCTTCGGCGTGCTCGGGCGCAGCGGCGCCGGGAAGAGCACGCTGCTGCGCTGCGTCAACCTGCTGGAGCGGCCGGACGAGGGACGCGTCCTCATCGACGGCCGCGACCTGCTGGCGCTGCGGGGCGCCGAGCTGCGCCGCGCCCGGCAGGGCATCGGCATGATCCACCAGCACTTCGGCCTGCTCGGCAGCCGCACGGTCGCGGGGAACGTGGCGTTCCCGCTGGAGGTCATGGGCGTCCCGCGGGCGGAGCGGCGGCACCGCGTCGCCGAGCTGCTGGAGCTGGTCGGGCTCACCGAGCACGCGCGGGCCCACCCCGCGCGGATCTCGGGCGGCCAGAAGCAGCGCGTCGGCATCGCCCGCGCGCTCGCCGGACGGCCGAAGGTGCTGCTGTCGGACGAGGCGACCTCCGCGCTCGACCCGGAGACCACCGCCTCGATCCTGGAGCTGCTGCGGGACCTCAACCGGCGGCTCGGCCTCACCGTCCTGCTGATCACCCACGAGATGGACGTGGTCAAGCGCATCTGCGACTCCGCCGCCGTCATGCGCGACGGCCGGTTCACCGAGTCGGGGCCGGTCACCGGGCTGCTCGCGCGCCCCGGCTCGGAGCTCGCCCGGGGGCTGTTCCCGCTGCCGCCGGTCACGCCGCGCGCGGGCTCGACGGTCGTCGAGGTCACCTTCGTCGGCGGCGTCACCGACCAGCCGTTCGTGTCGGCGCTGGCCCGCAAGTACTCGCTGGACGTCAACATCCTCGGCGGCGCCGTGGAGACCGTCGGCGGCGGGCGGGTCGGGCGGCTGCAGTTGGAGCTGCCGGGCGACCCGTCCGCCAACGCCGCGCAGCTGGCCTTCCTCCGCGACGCGGGCCTCGCCGTGGAGGTCAAGACCCCGATCACCGACACCGAGGCGTCCGCGGCGGACGCCGACACATCCGCCGCGGAGGGCGGCGCCCGCGGGCCCGAGCGCGGCTCCGGGGCCGACGGGGCCGACGGGGCCGACGGGGCCGACGGGGCCGACGGGGCCGACGGGGCCGTGGCGGCCGGCGAGGAGGAGACGCGATGACCTGGGACGAAGTGACCCCGCTGCTGTGGCCCGCGACGCGGGAGACGCTCTACATGACCGGGGTCGCGACGCTGTTCACGGCGGTGCTCGGGCTGCTGTTCGGCGTCCTGCTGGTGATCACCGAGCGCGGCGGGCTGCTGCCCGCGCCGCCCGCCAACGCGGTGCTCGGCGTCGTCGTCAACATCGGGCGCTCGCTGCCGTTCCTGATCCTGATGGTGGCGATCATCCCCTTCACCCGGATCGTCGTCGGCACGAGCATCGGCAACGCGGCGGCGATCGTGCCGCTGACCGTCGGCGCGATCCCGTTCTACGCGCGGCTCGTCGAGATCGCGATCCGCGAGGTGGACCCCGGAGTGGTCGCCGCCGCGCGCGCGATGGGCGCCACCCGCCGGGAGATCGTCGGCAAGGTCCTGCTGCGCGAGGCCCGGCCGGGCCTGGTGTCGGGCCTGACCGTCACCGTCATCGCGCTGATCGGCTACACCGCCATGGCCGGGACGGTCGGCGGCGGCGGCCTCGGCAACCTGGCGATCACCTACGGCTACGAGCGCTTCGAGTCCAAGGTCATGGTCGCGACCGTGGTGCTGCTGATCGTGATCGTCCTGCTCGTCCAGGCCGTGGGGGACCTCGTCGCCCGGCGCCTGACGCACAAATAACACATATAACGCACAGCCGAATAAAAACCCTTAAAGAACGCACAGAAAGGCACTCCTCGTGCTTCGCAAGCTATCCATCGCACTGGCCTCCGTGAGCCTCCTCGCGGGGCTGACCGCGTGCGGTTCGTCCGAGGCGTCCAACGACGCGGACGCCCCGCTGAAGGTCGCGGTCAACCCGGTGCCCCACGGCGACATCCTGAAGTACGTCAAGGACAATCTGGCGTCCAAGGTCGGGCTGAAGCTCGACATCGTGACCTTCGACGACTACCAGCAGCCCAACACGGTGCTGAAGGAGAAGCAGGTCACGGCCAACTACTTCCAGCACGTGCCGTTCATGCAGGAGTTCGAGAAGAAGTCCGGCACGAAGCTGGCGTTCGTGGCGCCGGTCCACCTGGAGCCGCTCGGCGTCTACTCCAAGAAGGTCAAGAGCCTCCAGGCCGTGCCGCAGGGCGCGACGGTCGCGGTGCCGAACGACCCGGCCAACGAGGGCCGCTCGCTGAAGCTGCTCGCCGACAACGGCCTGCTCACGCTGAAGCCCGGCGCGTCCACGAGCGCGACGGAGAAGGACATCGCGAGCAACCCCAAGGGGCTGAAGTTCAAGCCGCTGAAGGCCGCGCAGCTGCCCCGCTCGCTGGACGACGTGGAACTCTCGGTGATCAACGGCAACTACGCCCTTGAGGCGAACCTGGCGCCGAACAAGGACGCGCTCGCCGCCGAGAAGGCCGAGGGCAACCCCTACGCCAACGGCGTCGTCACCCTTCCCGAGAACAAGGACGACCCGCGCGTGAAGAAGCTGGTCGACCTGCTCCGCGGGCCCGAGGTGAAGAAGTTCGTGCAGGACAAGTACAAGGGCTCCGTGCTCATCGCGTCGTGACGCCTTGCCGTGTCGCTACGCAGGTGACCCCTGGGTGGGCGGTGTAACCGTCCGCCCAGGGGTTTCGTGTTCCTTTTTTAACCGGTCGCAAGCGCGCGCGGGCGCTGCCTAAGCTGACCCCCAAGGGGGCGGCCGGACAAAAACTGGGGGACACCTGTGACCGATGCCCTGACCGATCCCGGCGACGGGGAGATCGACCTGGAGACCGCGCGCTCCCTGGCCGCCGGCCTCCAGCGGCTCGTCCGCACGGCGGGGGAGCGGATCACCGAGGACAACGCAGCCTCGCCGCTGGTGAGCCGCATCTGCGGGCACGTCGGCGTCGCGTTCCACGACCTCGTGATGGTCGGCCAGGAGTACCGGTCCTGGGAGCACGCCTGCCTGCAGCGCGGGCTCGACGCCTACCTCGCGGCCCACACGCCCGGCGCCGAGTGGTTCGGGATCGCCGGGACGGAGCGCCACTACGAGAACCTCAGCGCGATGATCGGCGCGGCGGTCATGCTCGGGACCTACACGCTCGGCCGTCCCGAGTACGGCACCGCCGCCGTCGGCCCCGAGGAGTCCATCGAGGTCGTGGAGCTCGGGCTGGTGCCGACGGCCGCGCCGGACGGGTCGCCGGTCGTGCTCGGCGTCCTCACCCGCGAGTCCTACGAGGCGATGTGCGTCCTCAACGTCTTCGCCCGGGACCGGGCCACGGCCGCCGCCGTCCGCGACGAGGTGGACCGGCTCCGCCGCGAGCACGACGTGATGCGCGGCCAGGTGCTCGGCTTCGGCGCGAGCGAGTACCACGAGAACGCGCTGGTGTCGTTCCTGCCCCGGCCGCACCTGGCGGCGTCCGAGGTCGTCCTGCCGGACGGGCGGCTGGAGGCGGTCGAGGCGCACGTGGTCGGGATCGCTGAGCACGCCGAGCGGCTTCTCGCCGCCGGGCAGCACCTCAAGCGCGGACTGCTCCTGTACGGGCCGCCCGGGACGGGCAAGACCCACACGGTCCGCTACCTGATGGGGCGGCTTCTCGGGGCCACGGTCATCCAGCTCACCGGCCCCGCCATGCGGTTCCTGGGCCAGGCCGTGGCGCTGGCCCGCAGCCTGCAACCGGCCGTCGTCATCGTGGAGGACGTCGACCTCGTCGCGGAGGACCGCGACCTCGTCGACGACGGCACCAACCCCCTGCTGTTCTCGCTCCTGGACGCGATGGACGGCATCTCCGGCGACGCCGACGTCGTGTTCGTCCTCACCACCAACCGGGTGGAGATGCTGGAGCGGGCCCTGGCGGAACGCCCGGGGCGCATCGACCTCGCCGTCGAGATCCCCCGTCCGGACCTGGAAGGGCGTGTCGGCCTCCTGCGCCTGTACGGGCGCGAACTGCGTCTCGACGCCGACCTCGCGGAGGTCGCCGCCCGCACCGAGGGCGTGACGGCCTCCTTCATCAAGGAGCTGGTCCGCCGCGCCGTGCTGATCGCGCTCCGCGAAGGCGCCGCGCTCCGCGACGGCCCCGCGCCGGGCGCGCCCGAGCGCCTCACCGACGCCCACTTCGGCGCGGCGGTGGACGAGATGTTCGATCCGGCGCAGTCGCTCACCCGCGGCCTGCTGGGCGCCGCGCGCGGCTCCGGGGAGTCCGACGAGTTCGACGGCGTGTTCCTGGAGGACGACGGAGACGACGAGGAAGGCTGAAGCGGGCGCGTACTGTCCGCCGGTGCTGATAGGACAGGGACCCAACGATCACGTGAAGGGGACCCCATGGCCATATATCACCACCTGGAGGAATACGCCGGTCTGCCGGTGCATCGCTTCCCCTACCGGGAGGAGGGCGTCGAGGACGACGGCGACGCGGAGGCGCTCCCGGCTCCCGCCGAGGTCGCCTGGTACGTCGGGACGGGGTTCGAGGCGGAGCCGTTCAACGACGTCTTCGCGCGGTTCCTTGAGGCGGTGGACACCACGCAGGTCACCACGCTCCTCATCGGCTACTGGGGCGCGTCCTACGAGGACGACACCGGCGACCCGGTGGCGGTGCTGACCGGCGCCGCCGCGTCCTTCCCCGCCCTCAGGTCGCTGTTCCTCGGTGACATCGTCATGGAGGAGGCGGAGATCTCCTGGATCGAGCACTCCGACATCACCCCGCTGTTCACGGCCTTCCCCAGGCTGGAGCGGTTCGACGTCCGCGGCGCGGAGGGCCTGCAGCTGTCGCCGATCAGGAGCGGCGCGCTCAGGGTGCTGCGGTTCGAGTCGGGCGGGCTCCCCGCGCGGATCGTGCAGGCGGTGGGGGCGAGCGAGCTGCCGAACCTGGAGCACCTCGACCTGTGGCTCGGCGACGAGAACTACGGCGGCGACGCCTCGGTCGCCGACCTCGCGCCGTTCCTCGGCGGCGAGCGGCTGCCGTCGCTGCGCCACCTCGGTGTGGAGGACAGCCGGATCCAGGACGAGGTGGCCGCCGCCGTCGCGGGCGCGCCCGTCGTCGCGCGGCTGGAGTCGCTGAGCCTCGCGCTGGGCGTCCTGACCGACCAGGGCGCGGAGGCGCTGCTGTCCGGCCAGCCGCTCACGCACCTGCGCAAGCTGGACCTGCACCACCACTTCCTGTCCGACGCCATGGCCGCGCGCCTGAAGGCCGCCCTCCCCGGGGTCGAGGTCGACCTTAGCGAGCAGCAGAAGCCGGACGGCGACTGGTTCTACATCGCGGCGTCGGAATGACCCTCGCCGTCGTCGGCGCGCCCGGCGACCGGCGGGCCGCGCTCTTCGCGGCGGCGTGCCGGTCGTCCGGGTTCCCGGAGCCGCGTCTCATCCCCTGGACGGACGTCCTGCGGGGCGCCTCTCTCGCCCTCGGGCCGGGGGACGTGCTCCGCCTGGACTCGCCGGGGGAGGACCCGGATGCGGACGCCCTTCTGCGCGGCCCTGGGAATCCGGCGCGGGTGGGCGGAGGCGCCGCCTGGTACCGGACGTTCATGGCGGCGGTGGAGCGGATCGCCGCGTCCGCCGCGCGGGCCGGGGCGCGGCTGCTCGGCGACGCCGGGGAGATCGCGGTCATGTTCGACAAGCGCCGGACCCATGCCCGCCTGCTGGAGGCGGGGGTCCCGGTCCCCGGCGCCCTTCCGCCCGTCGGGAGCCATGCGGAACTCCGGCGGCACATGGACGAGGCGCGCGTGCGACGGGTCTTCGTCAAGCCCGCGCACGGTTCGTCGGCGTCAGGTGTCGTCGCCTTGCAGACCGCTCCCGGCCGGCACGGGGAGGCGCGGGTGAAGGCGGTGTCGTCCGCGGTGATGACGCCGTCCGGCCTCGTGAACTCGCTGCGGGTGCGGACCTACGACACCACCGGGGACGTCGCGGCGCTCATCGACGCGCTCGCTCCGGACGGCCTCCATGTGGAGCGGTGGCTGCCCAAGGCCACGATCGGCGGGCGCGCCTTCGACCTGCGCGTGGTCGTCATCAAAGGCGAACCCACCCACGCGGTGGTCCGGACGAGCCGCAACCCGATGACCAATCTGCACCTCGGCGGCGCCAGGGGCGACCTCGGCGCGGTGCGGCGCGCGCTCGGCGAACGCGGCTGGCGGCGGGCGCTGGAGGTGTGCGCGCGGGCCGCCGCCTGCTTCCCCGCCAGCCCGATGGTGGGCGTCGACCTGCTCGTCCACCAGGGGATGCGCCGGTTCGCCGTGGGCGAGGTCAACGCGTTCGGCGACCTGCTCCCCGGGCTGACGGGCCTGCCGGGCGGCCCGGCCGAGGGCCTCGACACCTACACTGCCCAGGTCAGAGCCGTTCTGCCGGAGTACGCCCCCGCATGTACGACATGAACGAGATCATCGGCAGCCACGACGTGCTGCTGGTGACGCTCGACACGCTGCGCTACGACGTGGCCGCCGAGCTGGCGGCGTCCGGCGGGACGCCCACGCTCGCGGGGCTCCTGCCGGGGGGACGGTGGGAGCGCCGCCACACGCCGGGCAGCTTCACCTACGCCGCGCACGCCGCCATGCTGGCCGGATTCCTGCCGACCCCGGCCACTCCCGGCCCGCACCCCCGGCTGTTCGCCGGGGCGTTCCCGGGGAGCGAGACGACCGCGCCCGGGACGTGGACGTTCGACGCCGCCGACCTCCCGTCCGGGCTGGCGGCCGCCGGCTACCACACGGTCTGCGTGGGCGGCGTGGGGTTCTTCAACAAGCTCACACCGCTCGGCTCGGCGCTGCCGTCGCTGTTCGCCGAGAGCCACTGGGAGCCGGGGTTCGGGGTCGCCGACCCGGCGTCCCTGCCCCACCAGATCGACCGCGTGGCCGAGGCGGTCGCCCGGCTGCCCGCCGCGCGCCGCCTGTTCCTGCTGCTGAACGTCGCGTCCCTGCACCAGCCCAACTGGTTCTACCTCGATTCCTCCGCCGGCGGCTCGCGGAGCGACACGCGCGAGAGCCACGCGGCGGCGCTGCGGCATGTCGACGCCCACCTGGGCCGCCTGTTCGCCCTCATGCGCCGCCCCTGCTTCGTGATCGTCTGCTCCGATCACGGGACGGCCTACGGGGAGGACGGGCACACCGGGCACCGCATCGGCCACGAAGTCGTCTGGACCGTTCCGTATGGGGAGTTCGTACTGCCGTGATGACCACCGAGACCTACGAGGCGTACGTCTACGCCTATCCGCACAAGACCGCGTACCGGGAGCTGGAGCCACCACGTCCGTTGCGTGAGGTGTGGGCGGACGAGGACCTCGACGCGCTCTTCCTCTACATGCACATCCCCTTCTGCGAGATGCGGTGCGGCTTCTGCAACCTCTTCACCCGGACGGGCGCGCCCGAAGAACTGACCGGCGCCTACCTCGCCGCCCTCGACCGCCAGGCCACCGCCCTCCTGGACGCGCTGGAGGGAGGCGGCACCTTCGCCACGGCGGCGTTCGGGGGAGGGACACCGACGTATCTGACCGCGTCCGAGTTGGAACGCCTCTGCGACATCGCCGCACGCTTCTCCGGGTTCGGGACGGGTCCGCTGGGGGTGGAGACGTCGCCGAAGACCGCCACGGCCGACCGGCTGACCGTCCTCGCCGAACGGGGGACCACGCGCGTCTCCATCGGCGTGCAGACGTTCATCGACGAGGAGGCGCGGGCGGCCGTCCGCCCGCAGAAGCGCGCCGAGGTGGAGGCCGCGCTCGACCGCATCCGGGCCGCGGGCTTCCCGACGCTGAACATCGACCTGATCTACGGCATCGAGGGGCAGACGCCCGCGTCGTGGCTGTACTCGCTGAACGCCGCGCTGGCCTGGCGTCCGGAGGAGATCTACCTGTATCCGCTGTACGTCCGCCCGAACACGGGCCTCGCGCTGCTGGACCGGGAGTGGGACGACTGGCGCCTGACCCTCTACCGCATGGGCCGCGACCACCTCCTGGCCGAGGGCTACGAGCAGGTGTCGATGCGGATGTTCCGCCTGCCGTCCCCGGACGCGCGCGGAACCGAGTACTGCTGCCAGACGGACGGCATGGTCGGCCTGGGATGCGGCGCCCGCTCCTACACCGCCTCCCTGCACTACTCCTTCGAGTACGCGGTCAAGGCGAGGCCGGTGCGCGCCATCATCGACGACTACGTGCGCGAGAGCGACTTCGGTAGCGCCCGCGTGGGGTTCACGTTGGACGCGGACGAACGCCGTCGCCGCCACCTCGTCCAGTCACTTCTGCAAGCGGCCGGCCTGGACCGGAACTCCTACCGCGCGCGCTTCGCGTCCGACCCGTTCGACGACTTCGAAGCCGATCTCACGTCGTTCGCCAAGCGGGAATGGATCGAATCGACGCCCGACACCATCACACTCACCCCGGAAGGGCTCGCCCACTCCGACGCCATAGGCCCCGCGCTGTTCTCGCCCGGCGTGCGGAAGCGCATGGCGTCCTACGAAGCACGCTGATGGAACACCTCACGCTGATGGAACACCTCACGCTGATGGAACACCTCACGTTGACGGGACGCCGCACGTTGGCAGAGCGCCGCACGCCGATGGAACACCTCACGATCCTCTACCGGGGGCCGCTCGCGAGCTGCGACTACGACTGCCCGTACTGCCCGTTCGCCAAGCGCCGCGACACGCCGGACCGGCTCCGTGCCGACCGCGCGGCGCTCGAACGCTTCACCGCCTGGGTCTCCGGCCGCGACCACCGCGTGTCGGTGCTGTTCACGCCGTGGGGGGAGGGGCTCGTCCGGTCCTGGTACCGGCGCGCCCTGGTCGCGCTCAGCCACCTTCCGCACGTCGAGCGCGTCGCGATCCAGACGAACCTGAGCCACCGCGTGTCGTGGACGGCGGAGGCCGACCCGTCGCGGCTCGCGCTGTGGGCCACCTACCATCCCGGCCAGGTGCCCTACGAGCGGTTCCTCGGCAAGTGCCGTGAGCTGGCGGACGGCGGCATCCGGTTCAGCGTCGGGATCGTCGGGCACCCCGACCACCTGGACGCGGCCCGCCGCCTCCGCGCCGACCTGCCCACGGGCACCTACCTGTGGGTCAACGCGGAGGAAGGGCGCCGATACGGCGACGCCGAGGCCGGCGCCTGGACCGGGATCGACCCGCTGTTCCCGGTGAGCCGCCGTCCGCATGCCAGCCGGGGCCTGCCGTGCCGCACGGGCGAGTCCGTCGTGTCGGTGGACGGGGACGGGACGGTGCGCCGCTGCCACTTCGTCCCGTCCGTCCTGGGCAACCTCTACGACGGCACGTTCCTCGACGCCCTCGGCCCGCGCCCCTGCCCGCTGGACACCTGCGACTGCCACATCGGCTACGTGCACCTGGAACCGCTCGGGCTCTACGACACGTTCGCGGGCGGCATCCTCGAACGCATCCCCGCCCTGCTCCACCGCGCGTGAGGTGGGGCGGGGGGTCGGTTCCGGCTCAGGTCTGCTTCTGGGGGGCGTAGTCGGCCTCGTCCACCCCGAAGGTCCAGGCGACGCCCGCGCGGGCCGTCCGGGTGGTGGGCGGCACCCGCAGGTAGTAGGTGCGGTGCGTCCCGTCGGGCTCGGGCGTGGAGTTGACCACCTCGACCATGACGACCGGCTCGTCGCCGGGCAGGTCGATGGACCACAGCACGCCCGTCTCGTCGCGGTGCAGCGGCCGGGCGCCGGTCTCGGCCAGGTAGCGGTCGTAGCCGAAGATCTCCAGCATCACCCGGCGCAGTTCGGCGTTCTCCTCGGAGGAGATGCGGGAGGCGGTGAGGTCGGTGAGCGAGGCCACGAAGTCGGGCGGGATCGGCATGCCGCGCCAGGCGTGCAGGGCGAAACCGTCCGGGTAGGCCAGGGCCGGGCCGTCGCCGCGGTGGAGCCGTCCCGGCTCGTCGCGGTACAGGTCGGAGGGGCGCTCGGAGAGGATCACCAGCCCCTCGTAGGGCCACCACCACCCGGCCGAGCGCGCGACCTCCGCCAGGCCCGCGAGCGGGCCGCCGAGGCGTCCGAGCGACTCGAACAGCGCCAGCCACGGCGCGTCGTGCTGGCCGAGGACGGCGTCGAGCGTGGCGGCGCGCAGCAGGGTCCCGGCCTCGTTCTGGGCGGCCGAGGCGTCCTCGCCGCCCCCGCCCGCGAGGTCGCCGATGGCGGCGCGGACCCGCGTCACCAGCGACTGGACCTGGTTCCAGAGCAGGCCGCCCGACTCGCCCCAGACACGCGGCCACTGCTCCGGCCCCTGTTCGGAGCAGGCGGCGGAACGTGCCGCCTCCCACGGACGCGTTCTGACCTCGGCCAGCACGCTCGCCCCCGCGGACCCCGCGGACCCCGCGCCCAGGTCCCCTTGGGCGCGGTCGACCAGATCGTCCAGACCGGCCGCCCTCAGCGCGTCGCCATGCCCGGCGAGGACGGCCGCCGCGGCCGCCCCCCGCGCGGGGGAGGGCACCCACACGAACCGCGCCGGAGCGTCCAGACCCGCGGACGCGTAGGCGGCGGCCACGCCCGCCTCGGCCCGGCCGCGGTCGGCGGGCCCGGTGCCGAACGCCGCCGACTGCCAGTCACTGACCACGAAGTGCGCCGCACGGGGCGCTTCGGTGAGCACGGCGTCAGTCCGCCACGACCCGGACGGCGCCCGGCACGTACTCGCGCTGCCGGACCACCCGGTACCAGCCCTTGGGCAACGTGATCGCCGCGTGCTCCTCGTGCACGAGCCGCCCGCCGGAGGGCAGGTGCAGGTGGTCGGGCGCGAGCGGGTCGGGGACCCGCAGCAGCGAGCCGGGCGCCGCCAGCGCGTGCGCGTGCCCGGTGGCCTCGCCGAGCGCCAGGACCATGCGCCCCCGCCCGTCGCGCGGGGCGGCCGGCAGCTCCCGCACGGCCCGCGGGACGGACTCCTCCGGCACGGGCATGATCAGGATGTCTCCTTGTCGGTACATGCGGCGAACGTAACGCCCGCCACCGACAGTTCCGGGAGCCGCGCGGCCGGCCTCAGAAGCCGCGCGTGCGGCGGGCGGCCGGGCGGGCCCAGCGGCCGGAGGCGCTCAGGCCGACGCGCTGGAAGGCCCGGACGAGCTCGCCGCCGAGGTTGACCCCGGCCCCCAGGGCCAGCGCCACCGAGAGCGCTCCAATGAGGCTCAGCACGCCCCCCTGGGGATCGCCCGTGTTCAACTCCACCATGCCCCGGTACAGCATGGTCCCGGGCAGGAGCGGGCCGATGGCCGGGACCACGTAGGGCATCACCGGGGCCTGGTGGCGCCTGGCGAGCCAGTTCGAGAGCACGCCCACGACGGTCGCCGCCACCGCCGAGGCGAGCACCGGAGGGAAGTTCCACCCCTGGAGCAGCACGTACAGGATCCAGATCAGCCCTCCGCCCAGGGCCGACGCGGTCAGGACGTCCCGGGGCGCCGCCAGCGACACCGCGAACGTCACCGACACGGCCGCCGCCGCCAGTAGCTGGACGGGCTTCAGCGTCACCGGAGCACTCGGCAGATGGCCGACGTCGATCGGCACGGTCAGCTTGACCGCGATGTAGACGATCGCGCCCAGCCCGGCCACGATCGCGGCGATCATGAAGAAGACCTCCAGCATCCGCGCCCCGGCGCTGACCAGGTCGCCGGTGATGCCGTCCTGGATGCTCGCGACCAGCGGGCGTCCCGGCAGCAGCGCCAGGATCGCGCCCGTGACGATCGTGGCCGCCTGCGCCGGGTTGCCCATCGCCACCACGAGCGCCGCGCCGGTCGCGCCGATCCCCGCCGCCACCGTCAGCTGGAAGAACTCCGCCACACCCCGCCTCGCCAGGGCCGCCGCCGCGCGGTCGCCGAGCAGCGTCGCGACGAACGCCGTCACCGCGACGAGCGGGCCGCCGCCGGACAGCACGCTCGCCGACGCCGCGATGAGCCCCAGCGACACGACGATGAGCCAAGCCGGATAGGGAGGTCGCCCCCGCTTCATCTCTGCGAGCCGCCGGTGCGCCTCGTCCAGTTCGACCATCCCGATGGACGCCTCCTGGACGAGGTTGTGCAGCGCGGTGAGCCGCCAGTACGCGGGCGTGCGGCGCCGGATGGCCCGCGAGCCCGTCACCGGCGCCGCGCCCTTCCCCGGATGCGCGCTCACCAGGAGGCTCGTGAGTGTGACCTGCACCTCGCAGCGCGGCAGCTCGTAGGCCACCGCGAGGCCGAGCATCGCCTCGTTCACCCGCTCGGTCGTCTCCCCGCTCGCCAGGAGGAGCTCACCCACCCGCAGGACGAGGTCGATCGCCCGCGGATCGACGGTCTCGCCCGGCTCGTCCTCGGGGGGCTCGGGGGTGTGACCCTCCATCAGGGCGTGCCAGGTCCGTCGCAAGCGTTCCCCCGCGCCCATTCGCTGCTTGCGCCCCTTCACCCGTAGGACTTGATCGTCCAGGGCAGGTTACCCAGGTCGTCGGCCCTCACAATCATCCGGGGTTATCCCCAGAACGGGATTCTGGTGCGGGTGGTCGGCGGGCGCTGATACCAAGGACGCATGAGCGATTTCGAGGGACTCCGAGGTGAGGCGGAGCGGTGCCTGCGCGCCCTCGCGGGCGAGCACGCGCGGCTCCGCGACGACCAGTGGACCGCGATCCACGCCCTCGTCGTCGAGCGGCGGCGCGCGCTGGTCGTCCAGCGCACCGGCTGGGGCAAGTCCGCCGTCTACTTCGTCGCGACCCGGCTGCTCCGCGAGCGCGGCGCGGGCCCCACCGTGATCGTCTCGCCGCTGCTGGCGCTCATGCGCAACCAGATCGACGCCGCCGACCGCGCCGGCATCCACGCCCGCACGATCAACTCGGCCAACACCGACGACTGGGACGCGGTCTTCGCCGAGGTGGAGGCGGGCGTCGTCGACGTCCTGCTGGTCAGCCCCGAACGGCTCAACAACCCCGACTTCCGCGACCTCGTGCTGCCCAAGCTCGCCGCGGGCGCGGGGCTGGTCGTCGTCGACGAGGCGCACTGCATCTCCGACTGGGGCCACGACTTCCGGCCCGACTACCGGCGGCTGCGCACGCTGCTGGCCGACCTGCCGCCCGGCATCCCCGTCCTCGCCACCACCGCCACCGCCAACGCGCGCGTCACGCAGGACGTCGCCGAACAGCTCGCCGGCGACGACGCCCTCGTCCTGCGCGGCCCGCTCGAACGCGAGTCACTGCGCCTGGCCGTGGTGAAGCTGCCCGGTGCCGAGCAGCGCATCGCCTGGCTCGGCGAGCACCTGGCCGACCTGCCCGGCTCCGGCATCATCTACACGCTCACCGTCGCCGCCGCCCACGAGATCACCGGCTACCTGCGCGATCGCGGCCACGAGGTCACCGCCTACTCCGGCCAGACCGAGCAGGCCGAGCGCCTCCAGGCCGAGCGGGACCTCCAGGACAACAAGCTGAAGGCCCTCGTCGCCACCAGCGCCCTCGGGATGGGCTTCGACAAACCCGACCTCGGCTTCATCGTCCACGTCGGCGCCCCGCAGTCCCCGGTCGCCTACTACCAGCAGATCGGCCGCGCCGGACGCGGCGTCGACCGCGCCGAGGTCATCCTCCTTCCCGGCCCCGAGGACCGCGACATCTGGGCCTACTTCGCCAGCCTGGCCTTCCCGCCGGAGCACATCGTCCGCGCCACTCTCGACGTCCTGGAGAACGCCGGCCGCCCGCTGTCCACCGGCGCCCTGGAACCCCAGGTCGACCTCAACCGCGCCCGGCTGGAGATGATGCTCAAGGTCCTCGACGTCGACGGCGCCGCCCGCCGCGTCAAGGGCGGCTGGACCGCCACCGGCCGGCCCTGGTCCTACGACCGCGAACGCTACGAGCGCGTCACCTCCGAACGCCGCCGCGAGCAGCAGGCCATGCTCGACTACATCGCCGCCACCACCTGCCGGGAGAAGTTCCTCCGCGACCAGTTGGACGACCCGTCCGCCGCCCCCTGCGGACGCTGCGACAACTGCACCGGCGACCACTGGCCCGCCGACGTCACGCCCCAGGGCGCCGCCCAGGCCCGCGACCGCCTGCACCGCCCCGGCGTCGACCTGGCCCCCCGCCGCATGTGGCCCACCGGCGTCAAGGACGACCTGGGCGTCTCCGGCCGCATCAAACCCGAGCACCTCGCCGAGACGGGCCGCGCCCTCGGCCGCCTCACCGACATCGGCTGGGGTAACCGCCTCCGCGACCTGTTCGCCTCCGCCGACACCGACGTCCCCGCCGACATGGTCGAGGCCGTCGTCAAGGTCCTCACCGCCTGGGACTGGCCGGCCCGCCCCACCGGCGTCGTCACGATCGGCTCCCACTCCCGCCCCCGCCTGGTCACCGGCCTGGGCCGCCGCATAGCCGAGATCGGCCGCCTGCCCTACCTGGGCGAACTGACCCCGACCGGCGAACCCGTCCCGCGCCGCCACAACAGCGCCCAGCGCCTCCGCTCCGTCTGGCACTCCCTGACCGTCCCCCCGGACCTGGCCGCGGCCCTCTCCACCGCCCCGGGCCCCGTCCTCCTGGTGGACGACCGCGTGGAGACCGGCTGGACCATGACCGTGGCCACCCGCCTCCTCAGAGAATCCGGAGCCCCCGCCGTCCTCCCCCTGACCCTCGCCACCCCGAACTAGGAAGGCGCCGCCTAGCGCACGGAGGCCGGCCCACGACCGCGGCCGCCCGCCTCGTGAGAGTTTCCGGAGCCCCCACAGCGCTCCCTCTAACGCTCGCGCCGCCGAATTGGGGGGGTGACGCCTGGCACGTGGGCGTTGGTCGGCGACTGTGGTCGCCCGCCTCGTGCGAGTTTCCGGAGCCTCCGCGGTGCTGCCTCTAACGTTCGCGCCGCTGAGTTAGGGGGTGACGCCTGGCACGTGGGCATCGGTCCGCGACTGTGGTCGCCCGCCTCGTGAGAGTTTCCGGAGCCCTCACAGCGCTCCCTCTAACGCTCGCGCCGCCGAATTGGGGGGTGACGCCTGGCATGTGGGGGTTGGTTGGCGACTGTGGTCGCCGGCCTCGTGCGAGTCTCGGGAGCCTTCGCAGTGCTGCCTCTAACGCTCGCGCCGCTGGGTTAGGGGGTGACGCCTGGCATGTGGGGGTTGGTTGGCGACTGTGGTCGCCGGCCTCGTGCGAGTTTCCGGTGCCTCCGCAGCGCTCCCTCTAACGCTCGCGCCGCCGAATTGGGGGGTGACGCGTGGCACGTGGGGGTTGGTTGGCGACTGTGGTCACCAGCCTCGTGAGAGTTTCGGGAGCCTCCGCGGTGCTGCCTCAACGCTCGCGCCGCCGAATTGGGGAGGTGCCGCTTAGCGCATGAGGGTTGGTCCATGACCATGGCCATCCGTCTCCACGGGGCGTGCTCGCGGCGCTGAATGCCGGGCTGATGGGGCTGCCCGCTGTCACCGTTGTGCAGGAGTACATCAAGGGGGTCGGGGCCAGCGACGCCCGGGGGACATCGCGGCTAGCAATGTGCGCTATCTGCTGCTCTATCTGCGGGTGGCCGAGGACAAGCACCCCGACTACTGGACGCAGATCAAGGGTGAGCCGAAGAGTTTCTGGTGACTCCGCAGTGCTCTCGCTCAGCGTGGTTCGGGAGTCGCGCGGGGGGCGGTAGCTGGCAGCGGGCCAGATTGTGACTTCTGCCGCGATGCGGTGAGGTCGTGCTCGACGGTCAGCTCGTCTCGCGGTAGCGCGTGTCTCGGGGTTCCAGCTCGTCGATCAGGTTGCCGTCCAGGATCAGGGTGCGCAGCCACGGCCTCCGGGAGCACCTCGGCGGGGAACGCCTGAACGTTGCGCTCGGTCGGCCGAAGCCCGGGACGCGTGGTCACTCTCCGACTCGGCCTGCGTCCGTGGCTCCGGGCCGCAGGACCGGCAGCCCGGCCCGCAGCCGGTCCAGGAAACTCGTCGACGTTCAGGCAGCGGTCCTCCGCGTCGACGACCTCGGGCACGAACGCCTCGACGATGCCGTCCCCGACGGCGAAGTCGACGTCGTCGTCATCGTCGTCGTAATTGTTCACCCAGCGCCCGCCGGGGGCGTACACGTCCATGGCGTGGTCGTAGTTCATCACCCACGGGGTATCGACGATCCCGGTCCGCAAAGAGCCGTGGTTGTACCAGCCGTAGACCAGGTGGGTGAAGGCGCCGTCGTGGATGTAGATCTCCCCTTCGCCGCCTTCCAGGGTCTCGGCCTTGGTGTGACCGCCGACGTACAGGCCGGGCCGGTCCCCATAGAGCGCAATCGGACCGTTGACCGTCAGATCGCCGGTCACCACGATCAAATCGACGTCGCCGCCGCGCAGTTCTTTGATGGCGTCCAGGAAATCACCGTCGAGGGTGAGGTCGCCGTCGAAGAACAGCACCTCGTCGTAACCGGGGGACGCTCCCGCCCCCTCGAACACGGCGGACAACGCGCCACCCAGGCGGGCATCGGCCTCGGCATAGCACAGGGACGCGGGGATGGCGGATTTCGGCATGGGGACGAGCATAGGTTTGTGTACAGACAATCCGGCGCGCGACAGGTTTCTGAAACACGGCCGCAGGACCTGTTTCAAAGGTGCCCATCACAGTCACTCATTGATGCAGGCGGTGTGGACGGTGGCCTCGTCGCGTACGGCGAGCTTGTCGTATCCGGTCGCGACCGCTCGGTTGCGTTTGAGGCGGTTGATCCCGCACTCCGGCGTCCGCGGTGGTCGGGGTCGAACTCGGGTGTGCCGATGGCCTGTGCCTCGCCATCGGGCCGAGGGTGAGGTTCCTCCGCCCCCTACTTTGACCTCAAGTTAACTCAAGGTTCTACGGTGCCTGGACGGGTATCCAACCAAGGGGAGCATCGCATGTCGACTCAGCAGGTCTCCGACGCCGAACTGGCGGCGCAGCCGGCCGCCTACTGGACCGGGGTCGCCTACGAGGCCCTCGTCGCGTTCACCCGAGCCCGGCAGGCCGAGCAGGGCTACACCCATCCGCAGTTCTGGCTGCTGCGCAACCTGTCCAAGAACGACATCTCCCTCGACGGCCGGGGCATGACCCTCCGCGAGTTGCGGGACGCGATGAGCTCCTACATCAGGCCGGAGGACGACCTGGCGGCCGAGGCGGAGGTCCTGGTGGAGCGCGGCTGGCTCACCCGCGACGCCGAGGGCCGGCTGTGGATCACCGAGGCGGGGGAGCGGGCGCGGGTCGATCTCGGACGGCACGCCCCGGCGATCCGGGCCCGCATCCACGAGGGCATCGACGACGCCGACTACGTCACCGCGCTCAAGGTGCTCCAGCAGATGATCCGCAACACCGGCGGCACCCCCGCCTGAGGCAGTGATCGAGCGTTCTTGCGGCCGATCGCGCGGCCGGGAGGCGGGACGCCTCCGTGTTCCCGCGTGCCCTGCGGTCCGGCCCGTCGGGCGTGGCCGACGGGTTTGTGGGGGCGGGGGGCGGCGGGCGCCAGTCCAGATGGGGCCTGGGCTGGTGCCCGGTGCCGCCCCGCCCGCGCGCCCCTGTCGGCGCGGGCGGGCGATGGGTCGGCCCGTGCGCGCGGCCCCGCGCACGGGCCGACGATCGGCCCGGGGCGCCGCGGCGGAGAAGAGCCGCGGCGAACCGGGAGTCCCTAGGTGGCCGCCGCCTTGGCGGAGTACACGAGCTTGTCGGCCGGTACCACGACCAACTCGGACGGCACGGACGCGACGATCTTCGCGGGGACATCCTGGGGCTGGACGGGACGCTCGGGGGCGGACGGGCTCACGGGTGCACTTCCTCGGTCGGGGGCGGGACCAAAGTGTTCTAGAGGTCAGGAAACGCTGTCCAGCTGTTTCAAAGAACATCTTGAGATAAGTTGAGCGGGAAATGTCATCATTTCCCGCTGGGATGCACGCTCGGCCATTTCGGGAGCAGGTAGTAATGTCACCCCCCGTGGCCCCGTCCCTCGACGAGCTCCTCGACTGCCCGTCCGGCCTGCTCGACACCACCTTCGACCAGCTCCGGACGCTGCTCGTGGTGCACGCGACAGGGTCGGCGCTGCGTGCCGCGCGGGTCCTCGGGCGGGAGCAGTCGAGCGTGCAGAAGCAGCTCGACACGCTCAACCGCAACAGCCAGGCGCTGTGCGGGGAGGTGCTGACCGTCCGGCAGGGGCGCGGGAAGGACTTCCTGTTCACCCCCACCGGCGAGACGACGGTGGAGCTGGCGAGCCAGACGATCGGGAGCTGGCTGGAGTCCATCCACTGGAGCCGCCGGCGGCTCGGCCGCATGCTGACGGTCGGCACGACCGAGTTCACGCTGCCGATCGTGTCGCGGGCGTGGGACCGGGTGTCGGAGGAGTTCCGGCAGCGCGAGGTCGAGTTCAAGGTCGCGCACGTCCGCACCAAGGACCTGTGGTCGCGCCTGGAGACCAAGCAGGTCGACCTGATCTGCGGCAGCATCGTCAGCACGCCGGAGGGCGACCGGCGGCTCGACGAGTACGAGGTCATCGAGTACGCGCGGGGCCAGGCGCTGCTGCTGACGAACCTGTCCGTGAACGAGCTGCCGGACGGGCCGGTGCGCACGAGCGGCCTCGCCGGGGTCCCGCTGGTGGTGCCGCCCGCCGGCCTCGTCGCCGACCTGCTGGCCACCTGGTACGGGCCGAACTTCCGGGAGCGGCTGAGCGTGGTCGCCGACATCGACGACGTCCACTACGGGCTGTCGCTGCTGAAGTCGGGCTTCGTCCGCGGCTGCATGATCGTGACCGGGTCGATCGGGCGGGGCATGGCGGGGCAGGACGACCCCGACGCGGTCCCGCTGCGCGCGATCAAGCTGCGCGACGACCTGGAGCCCAGGGCCGAGCTGATGACCGGCGCGTTCGTGCGCCGCGCCGACCTCGAACGCTACGACGCGGGGCATCCGCTCAACCGCCTGTGGGACGCGGTCCGCGAGGACGTGCGCACCTACACCCCGTCCGCCTGAGCCAGCGGGCCTCGCCGCGTTTCTTGCCGCCTGTTCGGTTTCGCCCGCGCCTGGGCGACGCTGCGGACGGGGTTCGCCGATCGACGAGGGCGCGGCCGCATGGCCGAGGGTGCCCCTCGGTCGGTGGCGCGTCCGCTGCCTCCGGCTGGGCCGGACCGGTCAGGTCTTGATCTGGTTGTCCACCACGTCCAGGGACGGGCGGGCGCCCAGGTGCTGGAGGGCCTGGGAGGCCAGCCGGCAGCCGGCGGTGAGGGCGTCGGCGGGCTGCTTGCCGTCCAGCCAGGGCGGGAGGAAGCCGGCGACGAACGCGTCGCCCGCGCCGGTGCCGTCGATGATCTTCTCGACGGGGTCGGCGGCGACCGTGACGGGCTCGGGGCGGCCGTTGGTGTACCAGAGGGCGCCGTCGGCGCCGACGTTGACGACGACCTGCGGGTACCAGGCGGTGAGGACCTTGGCGGCTTGGTCGGGGTTGTCGCGGCCGGTGAGGATCTCGGCCTCGGTGTGGTTGACGACCAGGAGGCGGGCGCCCTGCGTCCACTCCAGGAACGGCTCGGCGCCCATGCGCTTGAGCGGGGAGGACGAGCCGCCGTCCACCGAGATGGACATCTGCGCCTGGCGCGCGAGGTCCAGGGTGTGGCGGGCGGCCTTGCGGGAGCCCTCGTTGATCAGCGAGTAGCCGGACAGGTGCAGGTGCGTGCCCTGGACGAACAGGTCCTTGCAGCGCTCGATGTCCTCGGGGAGGAGGGCGGCGTTGGCGCCCGGGTCCGACAGCATGGTGCGGTCGCCCTTGTGGGTGACCATCACCACACAGGTGCCGGTGGGGCGCTCCTGGTCCATGACGAGGCGGGCGTCGACCCCGTATCCCATCAGCTCCATGTCGCGGTTGCGGCCCGCGATGTCGGCGCCGCGGCGGCCGACGAAGGCCACCTCGACCCCGTCGAGGGCGAGCCACGAGGCCACGTTGGCGCCGGAGCCGCCCCCGTGGGTCGTCACGGCGGCGGGCGTGTCACTGCCCTTGGCCAGGGGGAACGCGGCACGGGCCACGGTGTCTGTCATAAGATCGCCGACCACGACCACGCGCGTCATGGAGTCATCACCTCGATCAACACGGCCCGCGCGAGCGGCATCCTGGGCGTGTGCTCGACCGTAACAGCTCTTGCCCCCCGAAGAGGTCTCGAACGCGCAGCGAAACCAAGGAAGCCCTCCTTTTTCCCGGCAAGCTCACCTGGGGCGGCGTGCCTTACGCTCTGGTACGTGACCGAGCGTTACCCGGATCAGTGGGAGGCCGACGTCGTCCTCAGCGACGGCGGGACGGCCCATCTGCGGCCCATCCGGAGCGAGGACGCCGAGATCCTGCGGGTGTTCTACGCGCGGCTGTCGCCGGAGTCCATCTACTACCGGTTCTTCTCGCCCCGGCCGAGCCTCACCGACCGTGAGGTCGAGCATTTCACCTCGGTGGACCACGACCGGCGCGTCGCGCTGATCGCCACGATCGGGGAGGAGATGGTGGCGGTCGTCCGGTACGACAGCTTCGAGGATCGTCCGGAGACGGCGGAGGTCGCGTTCCTGGTGGAGGACGCGCACCAGGGGCGCGGGCTCGGCGCGGTGCTGCTGGAGCACATCGCGGCGGCGGCGCGGGAGCGGGGCGTGCGGCGGTTCGTGGCGAGCGTGCTGCCCGACAACCGGCGGATGACGCGGGTGTTCCGGGAGGCGGGCTACGAGGTCGGGCAGCGGTTCGAGGAGGGCGTGATCGAGCTCGTCCTGGACCTCGCGCCGACCGAGACGTCGCTGGAGGTCATGGCCGCGCGCGAGCACCGGGCGGAGTCGCGGTCGATCCAGCGGCTGCTGTTCCCGCGCTCGGTGGCGGTGATCGGGGCGAGCCGGGCCGAGCACAGCGTGGGGCACACCGTCCTGCGGAACCTGCTCGGCGGGAACTTCACCGGCCCGGTGTACCCGGTGCATCCGACCGCGATGGCGGTCGCGGGTGTGCGCGCGTACGCGTCGGTGCTCCAGATCCCGGACGATGTGGACCTGGCCGTGGTGGCCGTCCGCGCCGACGCCGTCCACGGGGTGGTGGACGAGTGCGCCGGCAAGGGCGTGCGCGGCCTGGTGGTGGTGTCGTCCGGCTTCGGCGAGACCGGGCCGGAGGGGCGGGCGAGCCAGGAGGAGCTGGTCCGGCTCGCGCGCGCCTACGGCATGCGGGTCGTCGGGCCCAACTGCCTCGGCATCGCCAACACCGACCCGGACGTGCGGCTGAACGCGACGCTGGCGCCGACCCTGCCGGGACGCGGCCCGGTGGGGTTCTTCTCCCAGTCCGGCGCGCTCGGCATCGCGATCCTCCAGCGGACGGCGTCGCGGGGTCTCGGGCTGTCCACGTTCGTCTCCGCCGGGAACCGCGCCGACGTGTCCGGCAACGACCTGATGCAGTACTGGGAGGAGGACCCGGCGACCAAGGCCGTCCTGCTGTACCTGGAGTCGCTGGGGAACCCGCGCAAGTTCGCCCGGCTCGCGCGCAGGCTCGGCCGCCGCAAGCCGATCGTGGCGGTCAAGAGCGGGCGCGGCACGCAGGGCGTCCCGATCGGGCACTCGGCGCAGGCGCTGACCCTGCCCGACCACGCGGTCAGCGCGCTGTTCGCGCAGGCCGGCGTGATCCGCGTCGAGGACCTGTCGGAGCTGTTCGACGTCGCCCAGCTGCTGGCCTACCAGCCGCTCCCCGCCGGGGACCGCATCGCGATCATCGACAACTCCGACTCGCTGGGGCTGCTGGCGCAGGACGCGGCGACCGCGCTCGGCCTGGAGGTCAGGCCGCGCCTCGACCTCGGGCCGCGCGCGGGCGCGCAGGAGTACGAGGCGGCGCTCGCCGGGGCGCTGGCCGACGAGGCCGTCGACGCGGTCGTCGCGCTGTTCACGCCCCCGACGATCGGCGGCTACGACCAGCGCGTCCCCGAGCGGATCGTGCGGCTGGCGGAGGGGGCGTCCAAGCCGATCGTGGCGACGTACCTGGGCTTCGAGGGCATGCCCGCCGACCTGCGCGTCCCCGGGCCGGACGGCTCCGCCGCCGAGGGGTCGATCCCCTCCTACGCGGCGCCGGAGGACGCGGTGCGGGCGCTGGCCTACGTCGTCCGGTACGCGCGGTGGCGGCAGCGCCCGGTGGGCCGCCTCCCGGAGCTGCCCGACGCCGACCGCGACCGCGCGCGGGGCCTGGTCGGGGAGTGGCTCGGGTCCGGGGACGGGGGCCCGGTGCACGCCACGGCCGAGCAGGCCGCCGAGCTCCTCGCCTGCTATGGCGTCGAGATGCGCGCGGGCGGCGGGGGAGTGCCGACCCGCGTCGTCTCCATGGAGGACGCGTCGTTCGGCGCCGTCGTGTCGTTCGGCCTGGCCGACGAGACCGCCGCGCTCCTGGACGACCGCGCCTACCGGCTCGGGCCGCTCACCGACGCGGAGGCGGCCGAGCTGGTCCGCGCGATCCGCACGGCCCCGCTCCTGCTGGGCCACCGGGGCGCCGAGCCGGTCGACCTCGCGGCGCTGGAGGGCCTGCTCGTCCGGGTGTCGCGGCTCGGCTACGAGATCCCCGAGGTGGCGCGGCTGGAGCTGAACCCGGTCATGGCGGACGCGTCCGGCGCCGCCGTCGGCGGTGCCGCGCTGCGGCTGGAGCGCCCGCTCGGCCCGCGCCCCGAGCTGGGGCCGCGCCGCCTGCCCTGACCCTCACCCGGGCGGCGGAGGCGGGCTGGGCTCCGGTGTCGGCGGGACGGGGTCGGGCTCCGGCGGGCCCGGCGGGCTCGGCTCCGGAGCCGGTCCCGGGGGCGTCGGCTCCGGCGGCGGACCGGGCGGGACGGGATCGGGCGCGGGCCCCGGCGGCACGGGCCCGGGAGGCTGCGGGGCCGGTCCGGGCGGCGGCTCGGGGGGCGGCACCAGCGGCTCGGGCTGGGGGGCCGGGTCCGGCGTGGGCGGCGGAACCGGTGTCGGGGAGGGCAGCGGATCTGTGTCCATGCCCACCCCGTACCCCGTGTTCCGCCGCCTGACCATGCCCCCAGGGGCATGTGCCGGTCCTGGCATGTGCGCCGCCGCCCCCGGACAGGGCAGGATGGGGGCCATGAGGGAAACCCGAGCGACCGATCACGGTTTGCGCACGGCGATCGAGCGCAGCGGTTACTATCCGGTCCTGGTCGCGGACGCGGTGGAGTCGGCCGTCGGTGACGAGCGCGTCATCGCCTACGTGGTGCACCACGAGGCCACCTTCGACCCCGCGATGGAGGTGCGCCGGCACGTGACCGTGCTGGTGCTGTCGGCGAGCCGGCTGCTGGTGTGCCACACCGACGAGCACCCGCCCGGCGAGGGCATGGCCCAGCCGCACGCGTCCACCACCACCGAGGCCGTCAAGCTGGACCGCGTCCAGTCGGTCGCGGTGACCCGGGTCGTCCCGGACCCCGCGTCCTACGTGCCGGGGGTGCCGCCCACCGAGGTGGTGCTGACGATCGGCTGGGGCGCGATCGCCCACATCGACCTGGAGCCCGCGACCTGCGGCGACGAGAACTGCGAGGCCGACCACGGCTACACCGGCAGCGTCACCGCCGACGACCTGTCGCTGCGGGTGAGCGAGGCCGCCGACGGCGCCGAGGCGGTCGCGCAGGTGCTGGCGTTCGCCGAGGAGCTGTCGACCGCGACGGCGCGGTGAGCACGGCGCGCCCGGCGCCGCCCCGCTACGGGGCGGGCGCGCTCGCGGACCTTCCGCCGTCGGTGCTGTCCGCACTGGGCGTGCCGGGCGCCGTGAACGTGCTCGGCCTGCCGCCGGCGCCGCGCGTGTGCGTGCTGATCGTGGACGGGCTCGGCTGGGAGCTGCTGCGCGCCCACCCGGCCGACGCGCCGTTCCTGAACGCGATGGACGGCGGCGCGATCACGGCCGGGTTCCCCGCGACGACGGTCACGAGCCTCGGCTCGCTCGCCACCGGCCTGCCGCCCGGCGGGCACGGCCTGCTCGGCGTGCAGGTGCGGGTCCCGGGCACCGGGCGGCTGCTCAACTGCCTGCGCTGGCGGGACGACTCGGTCGACCCGGCGGAGTTCCAGCCCGCCCCGACCGTGTACGAGCGCGCGGCGGCGGACGGCGTCGAGGTCGCCTACGTCGGCCTCGGCTACTACCGGGGATCCGGGCTGAGCCGCGCCACCACCCGGGGCGCCGACTACCTGGCCGCCGACAGCCTCGGCCAGCTCGTCGGGCGGTCCGAGTACGCGCTGGGCCTCGGTGACCGGTCGTTCGTCACCGTCTACCACCCCGACCTCGACTCGACCGGGCACCGGTTCGGCGTCGCGTCCGCCGACTGGCGCGTCCAACTGCGGTTCGTCGACGACCTCGCGCGGCGGATCGCCGACGTCCTGCCCGCGGGGGCGGCGCTGTACGTGACCGCCGACCACGGCATGGTCGACCCGTCCGAGCGGGTGGACGCCGACGCCGTCCCCGGGCTGCGCGCGGGCGTCGCGCTCCTCGGCGGCGACGCGCGCTGCCGCTACGTCTACAGCGAGCCGGGCGCGCACGGCGACGTCCTCGCCGCGTGGACGGAGGTCCTCGGCGACCGCGCCTGGGTCGTGTCCCGCGACGAGGCGGCCGCGAGCGGCTGGTTCGGCGAGCTGGCGCCGGGGATGGCGGAGCGGATCGGCGACGTGGTCGCGGTCGCGCGCGGCGGGCTCGCGATCACCGCGTCCGAGCGGGAGCCGTGGCTGGACCGGATGGTCGGCATGCACGGCTCCCTCGTCCCGGCGGAGCTGCTGATCCCGCTGCTCGGCACGTCGCGCGCCTGACCCGCACGGCGGCGGGCGGGGCGGCGCGCCGCGCCCTAGGCTACGAGTTGTGACGAACCAGAACTCGCCCCTCCCTAATCGGGGCAAGGACGGTCAAACTGGCGAGGTGCATCCTCTCATCGAAGTGCCCGCGCTGGACCGGCTGCTCCGGCAGCAGACCCCCCTGGTCCTGCTGGACGTGCGATGGCATCTGGGGGGCCCGCCGGGGATCGAGTCCTATCGCCGGGGGCACCTGCCCGGCGCGGTCTTCGTCGACCTGGGCCGGGACGTCGCCGGGCCGCCCGGCGCGGGCGGGCGGCACCCGCTGCCCGCGGCCGGGGACTTCGAGGCCGCGATGCGCCGCGCCGGGGTCTCGGCCGGCGGCCTCGTCGTCGTCTACGACGACGCGGACTCCACCGCGGCCGCCCGGCTCTGGTGGGCGCTGCGCTATTTCGGCCATGACCGCGTCCGGGTTCTGGACGGCGGGTACAAGGCGTGGACGGAGGCGGGCCACCCGGTGACCACCGCCGACCCGGAGGTCAAGCCGGGCGACTTCATCGCCGACCCGGGGCGGCTGCCCGTGCTGGACGCCGACGGCGCCGCCGCGCTGGCGGGCGCGGGCGTGCTGCTGGACGCGCGGTCCGCCGAGCGCTTCCGGGGCGAGCGGGAGCCCGTCGACCCCGTCGCCGGGCACATCCCGGGAGCGCGGAACGCCCCCACCTCCGGGAACGTCGGCGTGGACGGCCGGTTCCTGCCGCCGGGCCTGCTGCGCGAGCGGTTCGCCAAGCTCGGCGCCACCGACGCGCTCGACGTCGGCGCCTACTGCGGCTCGGGTGTGACGGCGGCGCACGAGATCCTCGCCCTCAACCTCGCGGGCATCCCGGCCGCCCTCTACGTCGGCTCCTGGTCCCAGTGGGTGACCGACCCGTCCCGCCCGGTCGCCACCGGCGACTGACCCGGTGTGAGCGCGGCCGCGCCGATGGCGCCGGCCGTTCTCCTGCGCGTGCCGCACCGGTCGTGAGCGGCCCCGGGCGCGGCTCGGCCTCGGCCTCGCCGCGCCCGGGGCGAGCGGGCGGCTACCCCTGGCCCATGCAGAGGAAGCCCATCACGCCCGGGGTGCGGCGGACGGACGCCAGCGCGCGCGCCGGGGAGCGTCCTCCGGCCAGGGCGGCGTGGAAGGCGGCCATGAACTCCGGCGTCACCTCGTCCTGGACGGGGGTGACGCTGGCGATGACCGTCGCCGTGCCCAGGGCCAGCAGGACCCCCGCCATGCCGAGGACGGCGTCGCCCTCGTCCGCGCGTCCGCTGTCGCAGGAGGAGAGCACCACGACGCGCGGCGGGGTGGACAGCTCGTCCAGGTCGTGGACCATGAGCGGGCCGTCCGCCATGCGCAGGCGTGAGAACAGGGCGTTGCCCGGATGGAACTCCCCATGTGCGGCGATGTGCGCGAGCGCGGCACCGTCCAGGGCGTCGCGGACGGCTTCCGCGCGCGCCCCCGGCCCGTCCAGGACGAGCGCCCGCGGATAGAGGCGCCGCAGCACCGACAGCTCGCGCGCGGTGTGGCGCAGACCCGGCCCACCGGCCAGCACGGTCGGCCCGGCCACGGGTTCGACCGCCGCGGCCCGCAGCCACGCCCCCGCCGAGGGGACGACCGTGAACGGGCGCCCGGCCAGCGGCGGCAGCGCCGCCCACGGCAGCCCGTGGAGCCTGCCGGGCGGGGCGATGACCAGCTCGCGGTCGCCGAGCTCCAGCTGGAGCGGGCCCAGCAGGTGGCGGCCGAGGCGCTCGCGGGAGCGGGTGAACGCCGTCGCGGCCTGCGCGTCGTCCGCCGACTCCGCGAGGTGGCGGAGCGCGAGGCGCGCCATCGTGATGTGGTGCGCGGCGGCCGCGCACGTCCCGAGGCGGCGCCGCCGGACGCGCCCGTCGGCGACCGTCACCGCGTGCAGGTCGCCGCCGACCGCGACCAGCTCGACCAGCGCCCGCCCGTCCAGTGCCGCGACGACGTCGTCGAGTTCGGGCGAGCGCCGCGCGAGGCCGTCGGGCGCCCGGCGCCGGGTGTGCGCCATGACCCGCGCCTCCAGGACGGCCAGCTCCCTCGACAGCACGGACCCGACGCCCCCGCGCGCCGTGTCGGCGGTGTGCTCGACGCTGAGCGCCCGCAGGGCCGTCAGCGCGGCGGCCCGCTCGGCGTCCCTGGGCGGGCGCACCCGCGCCGGACGGGCGACCGCGCGGCGCCGCTCCTCCATCGCGAACAGCTCCTGCGCGGAACGGGCCAGCCCCAGGCCGAGGTCGGCCAGCTCCGTGGTGAACCCCGCCGCCCGAGCGCGCAGGTCGAGCGCGCCGAGCGCCTCCGCGTGCTCCTCGGCGACCTCCAGTCCGGCCCGGACGGCGTCCATCGCGCCCTTGTGGTCCTCCAGGGCGCGGCGTTCGAGCGCGATGGCGTGCCAGGCCGCGATCCGCACCGACGCCGGGCCGCGCATGCTCCCGATCGTCGACAGCAGGTGCCCCGCGGGCCGTCCCTGCGACAGCGCCACGCGCGCCGCGACGACCCGGGCGTCGGCCGCCGCGACGACCCAGCCGCCGTCCTGGAGCCGGTCGGCCGTGGCGACCGCCGTCCGGTACAGCAGCGGCGACCGCTCCCCGCACGCCCACCGCGCCCGCAGCAGCAGGTGCTCGGCCAGCAGCATCCAGCCGATGCGCTCCTGCTCGGCGAACTTGATCCGGGCGCGCTCCGCCGTGCCGACCGCCCGCACCGCCTCCCCGCTCGCCAGCTCGGCGTGGGCGAGCAGCAGCAGGCCGTCGGCGATGTCGCACCGGTACCCGTTCGCCGCGGCCGCCGCCAGCGCGTCCTTGAGGAGCGGGCGCGCCTCGTCCGGCAGGCCCGCCATGATGAGGGCCTCGGCCTGGTCGAACCGGCACTGCGCGAGGCGCTCGCCGACCAGGCCGCGCTCCGCCTCCGCGAAGAGGCGGAGGGCGCGCGAGACGTCTCCGCGCCGCGACATCGCGAAGCCCAGGTTGGCCTTGGCCATCGCCGTCTGGTGCGCCAGCCCGGACGCCTCGCCCACCGCGATCGCCTCCGCGAGCATCGCCTCCGCGCCGTCGAGGTCCCCGCCCAGCGCCTGCGCCAGGCCGAGGTTGGTGAGCAGGCCGTTGAGCGCCGCCGGATCCTCCCCGCGCCGGAGCTTGCGCAGCGCCTGCGCCGCCGCCTCCCGCGCCTCGGGGAGCCGTCCGGCGCGGGCGAGCGCGCAGGCCGTGTTCGCGGCCAGCCGGTCGGCGTCCAGGCCGCGCAGGACGGGTTCCGCCGCCGCCGCGCACGCCAGCGCCGCGCCGGCCTCGCCCCGCGCGGCGAGGAGCCCGACGAGGTTCATCCGCACCTGCGCCGCCGCGTACGGATCCGCCCAGTCCGCGGGCGCGCCCTCGGGCGGCGGGAACGGGTCGGCCGGCCCGAGCCGCTCAAGCGGGTCGAAGGGGAGGGTCAGCGGGTCGGGGACGGACGGGCTCCGCCGGCCCTCCGCCAGGTCCAGGGCGCTGTGGAGGTAGCGCAGGCCGTCGTCCAGGAGGCCCTGCTCCTTGGCCGCCAGCCCCGCCACGCGCAGCGCGAGGACCTCCTCCGCCGGCGTGGACGCGCTCTCCAGCAGCGACAGCGCGCGGGTGCGGGCCGTCACCGGGGCCATCGCCACCAGCCGCAGCAGCGCGCGCTCTCCGGGGCCCTTCACAGCCGGACCCAGCTCGTGACGACGGACGTCCCGTCCGGGAAGCGCAGGTCGAGGCTGACGACGCCCTCGGGGACCCGCGGGAGGCAGAACAGCCCGCCCGGCTCCACGCGCGCCGTCACCTCGCCCGGCGCGAGGCCCGGCTGGCGGACGTGGACGTCCGCGGCCGCGGACGGGATCAGCCGCCCGGTGATCTCGCGGACGCCGCCGCCGCGGACGCCGGAGGCGACCCGCCCGGCGAGGTCGCCGGTGAGCCCCGCCAGCACGGAGGAGGGGGCCCGCCAGGCGAGCGCGGAGCGCCCCGCCGCGAGGACGCCCTCCGGGAGGGGGTCGAGGGTCTCGAACGCGGCCCGCACGCGCGCGAGCAGTTCGTCGTCGTTCACCGGACGAGCCCGCGCAGCGTCTCCAGGCAGCGCGCCCGGGTCGGTCCGACGCTGCCGACCGGGATGCGCAGCGCCGCCGCCAGATCGGCCTGGCCCGCGTTCTGCGCGACCATCCGCAGCAGCACCTGGCAGCGCCGGGGGAGCGTGGCGATGGCCGTGGCCACCTGCCCGAGGCGCTCCCGGGCAAGCACCACCTGGTCGGGCGCCGCCTCGGGCGCCGCCACGACCAGCGGCGGCAGGTCGCGCGCCGCGCGCGCCGCCAGCCGCGCGCTCTCGTGCCGCGCGGTCGTGGCGAGCCACGCGCCGACCGCCGCCGGGGAGCGCAGCCCGTCCATCCGCTCCACCAGCCGCAGCCAGGTGGTCTGCACCACGTCGCCGGAGTCGGCGTCGCCGAGCCCGTGCCCGCGCGCGATCGCCCAGAGCATCCCGCTGTAGCGCTCGACCAGCCGGGCCCACGCGGCGCCGTCGCCGTCGCGGGCCCGGTCCATCAGTTCGTCCGTCCCGTCTTGCAGGGCCATCGAAGTCTCCTCCGGAGGCCCCCCGCTCCGTTCAACCTAGGGCTTCGGTGACGGTTCCGGCACCCTCGGTTACCGGTTCGCGGCCGTGCCGTGCTCAAGAACTGATGATTACCCCGAGGTCGGGAAGGGTAGGACGACGTGCCGGGTCCAGCACCCGGTCGGCCGCCGCCACCGCGTCGAGGTCCTCGCGCGCGGCCAGACCGGCGATCCGCCCCGCGACGGCCGGTGCCGCGAACGAGGTCCCGCTCCAGCTCGCGTAGCCGTGGAAGTCGGCGGCGCGGCCGTCGAAGTCGACGTAGCTGCTGGTCACGTCCACACCCTGGGCGCACGCGTCCACCCACCAGCCGTAGTTGGAGAACCGCGCGCGGTCCGCGCCGTCCAGCGCCGCGACGCCCACCACCGGCCCCAGCGCGGCGGGCCAGAACGGCCGGTCGGACGCGGCGTTGCCCGCGCACGCCACCACGACCGTCCGGCGGCCGAGCGCCGCGACCGCCCGCGCCAGCACCGGGGACGGCCGGTCGTCGAAGGTGTGGCAGCCGAGCGAGAGGTTGACGACGTCCGCGCCGCCCCACGCCGCCAGCCAGGTGAGCGCCCGGATCACCGCCGCCTCGTCGCCGACGCCGTCGCCGCCGATGACGCGCCGGGCCCGCAGCCGCGCCGACGGCGCGTGCCGCAGCACCACGCCCGCGATGAACGTGCCGTGCCCGGCCTGCGCGTCCAGTTCGGCGTCGAGGTCGGCGTCCAGGACCTCGGCGACCTCCTCGCGCTGCTCGCGGAACCAGTCGGCGTCCTCGTACCAGGGGTGCGGCGACAGGCCCGTGTCCAGGATCGCCACCGTGACGTCCCGCCGGGTCGGCCCGGCCTCCGGCGCCGGGACGGGGTCCGCCGGGCGCGCCAGGTCGGCTGGCCCGCTCCACCACAGCGGCTGCCCGAGCACGAGGTGGTTGGGCGACACGCTCATCCGCCGGTGCCGCCCGTCCCCGGCCAGCTCGGCGGTGAGCTCGCACACGTCCACCTTCAGCGGCGCCCGCAGCCGCAGCCGCGTGACGCCCTCCTCGTCGTGCCGCGACTCGTACCAGCGGCGGACCCGGTCCTGCGCCGCGCCCGCGTCCTGCTCCGCGACGAGGATCTGGTCACGGCGGACCAGCGCGGGACGTCCCGGCACCGGCTCCACCACCACGGCGTCCGGGTGCCGCTCCAGCACCCGCTCCAGCCGTGCCTGCTGATCGAACATCGATCCTCGCTTTCGCTGTTCCCGTGTGTGAGGTCCGTTCTCGAACTCATCGTGCCGGACCCGTGACACCCGGTGACACTTGATCGCGAAAGCCGCCCGCGGGGCCGGCGCCCTTCGGGCCTTGCCCTGCGCGGCACCCCTCCCGCGCCCTAACCTGGGCGGTCGAGGACCGTGAACGGTGCGCATCCCGTGGTCAAGGGTTCGACAAACAGCGAACTCACGGTGGTGCGACAGGTGCCGATGATGCACAATGAGGGACGCGGACGCCGACTTGGGACGTACGAGGCCGTAGGGGAAGACGAGCCTCGGTACAGATCCAGGAGGTCCGGTGACCGCACGTGGCGTTTTCTACGTCCACTCCGCGCCACCTGCGCTGAGCCCGCATGTCGAGTGGGCCGCCGCAGGTGTTCTCGGTGTGCCCGTTTCCCTTGAATGGGCCGATCAGGCGGCGGCGCCGGGAACGCTGCGCGCCGAGCTTCATTGGGAGGGCAAGCCGGGCACCGCGGCGGGAATCACGTCCGCGCTGCGCAACTGGAAACTGCTGCGATTCGAGGCCACCGAGGATCCCACGCCCGGGTGCGACGGGGTCCGCTACAGCTTCACCCCGTCCCTCGGGGTGTTCACGGGCGTGATCGGCGCCAGCGGCGACATCATGGTCCCCGAGGACCGGCTCCGCTCGGTCATGGCCAACGCCGCCGTGGGCAAGGCGACGCTGGAGCACGAGCTCGACCGCCTCCTCGGCACGCCGTGGGACAACGAGCTCGAACCCTTCCGCCGCGCCGGCGACGGGGCTCCCGTCCGCTGGCTGCACGCCGCGGTCTGACGCCGGACGAGGAGCGCGCCCGTCCCCGCACCGCGCGCGCCCCGCATTCCGGACCGGGCTCATGGCACGTGCGCCCCGCCGCGCCGCACCGGGCGCGCCGGGGCGCCCGTCGTCTATCCCGGACCTCGCCGCCCGGCCGCCTGGGAGCCGGGCGCCCGAGGCTCAGTGAGACGACAGGACGGCCCGGTGAGCCGAGCTCACCGGGCCGTCCCGCTGCGTGCGCGGCGCTACTGCGCGGCGTTGTTACGTGCCAGGTGTCAGAGCGCCCGCCGGAAGGCGACCGACACGTTGTGCCCGCCGAAGCCGAACGAGTTGTTCAGCGCCGCGGCCGGGCCGTCGGGGAGCTTGCGCGGTTCGCCCCGCGCGATGTCGAGATCGACCTCGTCGTCGATGTCGTCCAGGTTGGCGACGGGTGGCACGATCCCGTCCCGCAGCGCCAGGATCGTGAAGATCGACTCCAGTGCGCCCGCGCCGCCGAGCAGGTGCCCGGTCATCGACTTGGTCGCGGTGATGATCACCTTGCGGGCGGCCTCCTCGCCGAGCCCGGCCTTGATGGAGGCCAGTTCGGCGACGTCGCCCGCCGGGGTGGAGGTGGCGTGCGCGTTGATGTGCACGATCTCCTCGGGCGCCAGGTCGGCGTCGGCGAGGGCCCGCCGCATCGCCTTGGCCTGCCCCGCGCCGGTCGGGTCGGGCAGCACGATGTCGTAGGCGTCGCCGGAGTAGCCGCAGCCCGCGACGATGCCGTGGACCTGCGCGCCGCGCGCCCGCGCGTGCTCCTCCGACTCCAGGATCATGACGGCCGCGCCCTCGCCGAGGACGAACCCGTCACGGTTCTTGTCGTAGGGGCGGGACGCGCGCTCCGGCTCGTCGTTGCGGGTCGACATCGCGCGCATGGAACCGAACGAGGCCATCTGGAGGGGGTGTATGCACGACTCCGTGCCCCCGCAGATGATGACGTCGGCGCGGCCCGCGCGGATCATGTCGACGGCGTAGCCGACGGCCTCGCCGCTGGACGCGCAGGCGCTGACCAGGGCGTGCGAGCCGGCCATCGCGCCGAACTCGATGCCCACGTGCCCGGACGCGCCGTTCGGCATCAGCATCGGGACCGTGAAGGGCGAGACCCGCGACCAGCCCTTCTCCTTGTACACGTCGTAGCTGTCGAGCGCCGTGTGCAGGCCGCCGATGCCGCTGGAGACCACGACGCCGAGGCGCTCGCCGTCCACCACGAAGCCGCCGTCGACTCCGGCGGGTGACTCCTCCTTGCGGGACCGGCGGGTCACCGGCTTGGCGAAGCCGGCGCTCGTCCACGCCTCCCGCGCGGCGATCAGCGCGATCGACTGGTTGCGGTCGAGCTTGCGCAGGAGTTGCTTCGGCATCACCTCCGAGGGGTCCACCGCGAGCGTCGCGGCGAACCGCACCGGCAGGTTCTCGACGTCGTCCCACGGCAGCGGGCGGATGCCCGACTTGCCGGCGAGCAGGGCCGACCACGTCGACGGAAGGTCCCCGCCGAGCGGGGTCGTGGCCCCGAAACCGGTCACGACGACTGTGGTCTTGCTCGTGCTCATGCGTGGTGCTCCTTGCGAACGGGAGGCGGGTGGGCCTGGCGCGCCGCACCGCTCGGCGGCGCGCCGTCCCCGCGGTTCAGCTCTGCAGCTTCTGGACGAAGTTGATGACGTCCTGGACCGTCTTGAGGTTGCGCAGCTCGTCGTCGGGGATCTCGACGCCGAACTGGTCCTGGGCGGACACGGCGATCTCCACCATCGACAGCGAGTCGATGTCGAGGTCGTCGATGAAGTTCTTGTCCGGGGTGACCTCCGCCTTGTCGACCCCGACGATCTCGTCGATGATCTCGGCGATGCCGGCCAGGATCTGCTCTTCGGTGGCGACTGCCATGGTGCGGGTTCTCCTTCGATGGGGTTGGTCCAGAGCTGTGCGGCGCGGGCGCGCCTACGGGATCTGGATGACTTGGGCGGCGTAGGACAGCCCGGCGCCGAACCCGACCAGCAGGGCCGGGGCGCCGGACGGCACGTCGCCGCGCTCGATCATGTGGGACAGGGCCAGCGGGATGGAGGCGCCCGAGGTGTTGCCCGAGTGGATGATGTCGTCGGCGACGACGGCGTTGACCGCCTTCATCTTGCGGGCGATCGCCTGGATGATCCGCAGGTTGGCCTGGTGCGGGACGATCGCGGCGAGGTCCTCGGGGGCGATGCCGGCGCGCTCGCACGCCTCCCGCGCGACCGGGGCGATGGCGGTGGTCGCCCAGCGGAAGACCGCCTGCCCCTCCTGCCGGATGAACGAGTGCCGGTCGTCAATGATGATCTTGTCGAAGCCGTCCCCGGCGCTGCCCCACACCACCGGGCCGATGCCGGGGGAGTCGCTGCCGGTCACGACCGCCGCGCCCGCGCCGTCGGCGAAGATGATGCAGGTGGAGCGGTCGGTCCAGTCGATCCACTGGGACATCTTCTCCGAGCCGATCACCAGCACGTTGCGGGCGCTGCCGGCGCGGACCGCCGAGCTCGCGGTGCCGAGCGCGTAGCAGAACCCGGCGCAGGCGGCGTTGATGTCGAACGCGCCGGGCGCCTTGATGCCGAGCCGGTGCGCGACGGCGGGCGCGTGGCCCGGCATCGGCGACTCGGCCGAGCAGGTCGCGAGGATGACCAGGTCGATGTCGGAGGGGGCGAGCCCGCTGCCGGCGAGCGCCTTCGCGCCCGCCTGCACGCCCAGCTCGACGATCCCCTCGTCGTCGCCGGCGACGCGCCGCTCGGCGATGCCGACGCGGCTGCGGATCCACTCGTCGTTGGTGTCGACGGTCTTGGACAGCTCGTCGTTGGTGACGATCCGGGCGGGCTGGTAGTCGCCGAAGGCGAGGATGCGGGCGCCGGCGGTGACCTCGGGAATGCGCAGTGCGGGGGTCATGACGTGTGAGCCTCGATCAGTTCGCGGGCCTTGTCGAGCTCGGCGGGTGTCTTGAGGGCGAGCCGCTCCACGCCGTCGAGGGCGCGGCGGGCGAGGCCGGTCAGCGTCCCGGCGGGCGGCAGCTCGATGATCGCGGTGACGCCGAGCTCCCGCATCGTGTCCATGCACGCGTCCCAGCGGACGGGCGCGCTGACCTGCTCGACGAGCCGTCCGAGGAACTCCCGGCCGGACGCGACGGCGGCGCCGTCGCGGTTCTGGAGCAGCGTCGTGCGCGGGTCCGCCACGGGGGCGCCCGGCGCGAGCGCGCGGAGCCGGTCGACCGCGGGGGCCATGTGCTCGGTGTGGAACGCTCCGGCGACCGACAGGGACCGCAGCCGCGCCTTGGCGGGCGGGTCCTCGGCGAACGCGGCGAGGGCCTCGACGGTCCCGGCGGCCACGACCTGGCCGGCGCCGTTGACGTTGGCGGGGGTGAGCCCGTGCTTGTCGATCGATTCGAGCACCTCGTCGGCCTCGCCGCCGAGCACGGCGGTCATGCCGGTGTCGGTGACGGCGGCGGCCTCGGCCATCGCCCGGCCCCGCTCCCGGACCAGCACCAGCGCCGCCTCGGGCGTCAGCACCCCGGCGATCGCGGCGGCCGACAGCTCGCCGACGCTGTGCCCGGCGACCACGTCCGGCTTCCCGGGCCCGCCGGCCGGGTAGAGCGTCTCGAAGGCGGCGAGCGCCGCGGCGACCAGCAGCGGCTGGGCGACGGCGGTGTCGCGGATCTCCTCGGCGTCCGCGGTCGTCCCGTAGCGGACCAGGTCGAGGCCGGTGACGGCCGACCACCAGGCCAGGCGGTCGGCGACTCCGGGTATCTCTAGCCACGGCTGAAGGAAGCCGGGGGTCTGGGCGCCCTGGCCGGGCGATGCGAGGAGGATCACGCGGACCAGCCTGCCGGTATCGCCCCCACATTCCGATGCCGATCGGCACGAACTTTGGTCATAGGGGTTTGTACGACCCCTACAAGGCCCAATGAGCCCCTCTCAGCCACGTACGGGACGCTTGACGAAACGCCCGAGGACGAGGGCGATCCGCAGGGTGAAGGCGTTGCGCCCGTCGGTCGGGGCGAGGCCGGTCAGCTCGGTGACGCGGCGCAGCCGGTACCGGACGGTGTTGGGGTGGACGAACAGCAGCCGCGCCGTGGCCTCCAGCGACGATCCCTGCTCCAGGTAGGTGGTGAGGGTGTCCAGCAGCGGGGCGCCCGCCGCGAGCATGGGGTTGTAGACGTTGTCCACAAGGTGGCGGCGGGCCTCGTCGTCGCCGTCCAGGGCCCGCTCGGGCAGCAGCTCGGACGCGTGGACGGGCCGCGGCGCGTCCGGCCACCCGGCGGCGGCGCGCAGCCCCGCGACGGCGGCGTGGGCGGAGCGGGTGGAGTCGTAGAGGTCGCCGACCCGCGGGCCGACCACGACGGGGCCGGGGCCGCACTTGGCCGCGATCGGCCGGGCCGCCTCCATCGGGTCGGTCTCGCCGCCGACGATCACGATGACCCGGTTCCCCTGCACGCCCGCGAGCACGTCGGCGCGCGCGCGGCGGCCCGCGATCTGCATCTGGTCGATGGTGACCTCGGGCTCCTCGTCCTCGGGGGTGAACCCGGCGATGACGGTGACGGGCTTGGAGGTCCAGCCGAGGGCGGCGGCCCAGGAGTGCATGCCGTCGTCGACCTCGTCGCGCAGGACGGCGTTCACGACGAGGGCCTCCAGGCGGGCGTCCCACGCGGCGCGGGTCTCGGCGGCGCGGGCGTAGACCTGGGCGGCGCCGAACGCGACGTCGCGGGTGTAGCGCAGGATGGCCTCGCGGAGCTGGGCCTCGCCGCCGGGCGCGGCCAGCTCGTCCAGCCGGGTCTCCACCACGTCGATGATCACGCGGATCATGTCGATCGTGTGCTGGAGCTTGATGGAGCGCAGCAGCTCGCGCGGGGCGGTGCCGAACACCTCGCCCGCGATGGCCGGGCGGGTCCGCTCCTCGCTCTTGAACCACTCCACGAACGCGGCGATGCCGGCCTGGGCGACCAGGCCGATCCAGGAGCGCTGGTCGGCGGGCATGCGCCTGAACCAGGGGAGCTGCTCCTCCATGCTGGTCAGGGCCGCGGTGCCGAACGTCCCCATCGCCTTCTCCAGGCGCTGGGTGGTCTGCTCGCGGATCTCGGCCTCGTTCGCGTTGTCCACAACCCCAAGGGTGCCATCACCGGGGGGATGACCTGTCCCGAAGCGGGCGGACCGCCTGCCCGTCGGCACCGGTGGTCAGCGTTCTGTGGATGGAGGGTCAGCTCATTGTGACGGCGTCGGGCAGGCCCAGCGCGATGCCGGTGAGGTTGCGCAGGGACGGCGAGCCCGGCGCGAGGTAGTCGCTGTGCCCGGCCTCGCCCGCGTCGAAGACCCGGGCGCCGAAGTCGCGGGAGACGGGGTCGGGGCCGAGCCCGAGGCCGAGGATGCGGACGTGCGGGACGTCCTCCATCCAGTCGGCCGCGCCGCGTCCGGCCCAGACGCGGGCGGTGCCGCCGAGCTTCGCGGCCGACCACGCCGTGGTCCCCGGGCTGCCGAACAGGGCGATGTCGGTGACCTGCCGCCAGGCCGCCCGGCCGGGCGCCGAGCGGTCGCGTGCGGCCCGCCCGCAGACCACCGAGCCGTAGCTGTGGCACAGCAGGCCGACCCGCGCGGCGGGGTTCGCGTCGTGCACCCCGGTCAGGAACGCGCGCAGCTCGCGCGCGCCCTCACCGGCACGCTCGTCGGTGAGGACGTCGCTGCTGAAGGTCTTGGGCGCCGCGTATCCGAGCCACGCGACCACCGCCAGGCCGGGCCGCGGCGCCATCGCGCGGGCCTGGTCGAGGACGGCGCGCGCGCCGCCGCCCGGCGTCGACCACGGCTTGCCGCCCCGGTCGTCGAAGCCGGTCAGCGTCGTGTCGGCGCCGGGGACCAGCACCGCCACGCGGCGCGCGCGGGCGAGGTCGCCGACGACCTCGACGGCGCGCCCGCGTCCGCGCGCGTCGAAGTAGAGGAACCGCCTGCCGGGCGTGAGGAACGCGCCGAGCGCGCGCTGCCGGTGCTGGTCGCCGACGGCCTGCGCCGTCCGCAGCGCCTCCTCGATGGAGCCGCGCTCGGCGGCGTACCGGGCGTCCAGCGTGGACGGCGCCATCGCGGGGACGGGGACGGGCGGGGCGTAGGGGTCGGCGTGTCCGGTCCCGGCCGTGGTCAGCATGAGCCCCGAGATGGTCGCGGCGCACGCGGCGACCCTCCTGAGCCGTCGTCGGGCGCGCGGTGGGGGCGTGTGGCGTGGCGGCGGCATCGTCCGTCTTTCTACCATCCGTGATCGTCCGGCGGGGGCGGTCCGTCCCCGGAATCAGGGGGTCGTTCGTGTGACGTCCGGAACGCGGGCGGGGTTCGGGGGCCGCCTCGGCGAGTGCGGGCCGGGAGGCGGCCCGGGGCGTTCGAAGCGGCGGACGAGCGCGCCGATCGCGGCCAGCGCGGCGCCGAAGACGGCCAGCCAGGGCAGCCGCTCGGCGAGCCAGAGCGGCCGGTCGGGCGCGGTGTGCAGCCCCGGCAGCGCACCGGCCGCCGCGAACGCGCCGACGGTCACGGTCAACATCGCGGTCTGGTGCCACAGGAAGACCGTCATCGCCGAGCGGTTCGCGGCGGCGACCGCGCGGTGGTTGCGGGCGTGCCGGGTCCAGCGGGTGAGCGGGCCGTGCAGGAGCAGCGCCAGGCCCGTCTGGGCGAGCCCGAACGTGACGGCGGCGAGGGTGGGCGGGCTGAGGTTGGAGACCGCGGCGCCCGGCACCCCGACCATGCTCGCCGGGTACCCCGCGCGGACGACCAGCAGCGCGGTCGCGGCGGCGCCTCCCACCAGCAGCACGAGCCCGGCGCGGCGGCCGCGCAGCGCCCCCTCGGCCCAGGCGACGCCGAGGTAGAACGGCAGGAGCCAGCCGGTCAGCACGGTGGCCCAGCCGATCCAGCCGGGGGCGCCGAGCGCGAAGCGCCCGGCGTCGACCGCCCCGGTCGCCGCGACGAGCAGGACCGCGCCCCACATCCCGAGCCGGTGCCACAGCGCGACGACCGCCGGGGCCAGCGCGGTCAGGACCACGTACACGCACAGGAACCACAGCGGGCTCACCACCAGCTTGGCCAGCGTGTACAGGCCGTCCGGGGTGTATCCGGCCAGCCGGAGGACGGCGAGCGCCGGCACCCACGCCACCAGCAGGACGGGCAGCGGGCGCGCCAGCCGCGCGAGGCGCCGCCGCAGCCGGACGGCCCACGGCTCCTCCCGGCGCAGCCCCCGCGCCGCCGAGTACCCGCCGACCAGGAAGAACACCGCGAGCGTCTGGAGCACCCAGGAGATCGGGACGAGGCCGGGCATCGCCGCGAGCGGGCTGGCCACACGCACGTCACCCGTGCCCTCGGGCATGACGAAGGCGGTGACCAGCCAGTGCCCGAGCACGACGCCGAGGATCGCGAGCGCCCGCAGCGCGTCCACCGCCCGGTCACGCACGGGTGACCTCCCGGTCGCGGCCGAGCGCGATCAGCGTGAGGTTGCCGAGCGCGCGCGAGCCGGGCCTCAGGTAGCCGCTGTGCGGGCCGCTTCCGGCGTCGAAGACCTCGGCGCCGAAGCCCCGCGAGACCGGGTCGGCGCCGAAACCGACCCCGAGGAACCGGATGTTCGGGACGTAGCGCATCCAGTCGCCGCGAGCGCGCCCGGCCCACACATGGGCGGGCGTCCCGAGGGCGGCCGCGTCGCGCTTGGTCGTGCCGGGGCTGCCGAACAGGGCGATCTCGTCCACCGGCTGGGACGCGAGCGGGTGCGCGGCCTTGGCGCACACCACCGAGCCGTAGCTGTGGCAGAGCAGGGCGAAGCGGGCATGAGCGTTGGTCCGGTGGAGGTCGGTGACGAGCCGCCGGAGGCCGCGCGCGCCGTCCCCGGCCCGTGCCGCGCCGAGGACGCCGGGCCCCAGCGTGGACGGCGTGTCGTAGCCGAGCCAGGCGATCACCGCGAGCCGCGGCCCGGCCCCGTCCGCGCGCGCCCGCTCGTCCAGCGCCCGGTCGTAGAGGGCCCGGCTGCCGCCGCCGACGAACTTGCCGGAGTCGTAGGAGGCGAGCGTGCTGTCCGCGCCGGGCACGACGACCGCGACCCGGTCGGCGGCGGCGAGGTCGCCGATGACCTCGACCGCCCGTCCGTGGCCGCGGGCGTCGAACGACAGGAAGCGGCGTCCGGGGGAGAGGAACGCCGACAGCGCCCTGACGCGTCCGCCGTCGCCCACCCGCAGCGCGGTGGCCCGCGCACGGACGATCTCCCGCCTCGCCGCCTCGTAGTGGGCGTTCAGCGTGCCCGCCGACAGTTCGGGCAGCGGACCCGGCGCGTCGTAGGGGTCGGGACGTCCCGTCGCGGCGGTCGTCGAGCCGATCACCGTCAGCACCACCACGGCGGCGACGGCGCGACGGATGCGGCTGCGCATGGGACGTCCTTCCTGGTCGGGTCATGAGAGGAACCACTGACCAGAAAGGTAGGAATCGGGCGCTGTAGAGCGGATCAACCGACGGTGCCGTCCTGTGCCGTCGCACCCCGGTACTACGGCGCCCCCGCCAGGTATCAGACGCGGGCCGCCCGCGGGCTCAGTCGCCGGGGCGGACGAGGCCGATCTCGTAGGCGTAGACGATCGCCTGCGGGCGGTCCCGGAGCCCGAGCTTCATCAGGATGCGCCCGAAGTGGGTCTTGACGGTCTGCTCCGCGACGACCAGCTCCGCCGCGATCTCGCCGTTGGACAGGCCGCGCGCCACCAGCGTGAGCACCTCGGTCTCCCGCTCGGTCAGCTCGTCCAGCCTCCTGCGGGACGGCGCGCGCGGCGCCCCCAGCCGGGAGAACTCGGCGATCAGCCGCCGGGTGATCGACGGGGACAGCAGCGCGTCGCCCGCCGCGACCACCCGCACCGCCTCGGCCAGCTCGGACGCGGAGGCGTCCTTCAGCAGGAACCCGCTGGCCCCGGCCCGGAGCGCCTCGTAGACGTAGTCGTCGAGGTCGAACGTGGTGAGCATGAGGATCTTCGGGGCGTCCTCGGCCGCGTCGGCGAGCAGCCGCCGGGTGGCCTCCAGGCCGTCCATCACCGGCATCCGGACGTCCATCAGCACCACGTCGGGACGCAGCTCGGCCACCCGCGCCAGCCCCTCCGCGCCGTTGACGGCCTCGCCGACGACCTCGATGTCGGGCTGGGCGTTCAGCAGCACCCCGAACCCGGTGCGCACCATCCCCTGGTCGTCGACGATCACCACGCGCACGGTCATGCGGTGTCCTTCGCGTTCACCGGCAGGGTGGCGGTCACGGCGAATCCTCCCTCGGACGTCGGGCGGGCGGTCAGCTCCCCACCCAGTGTGGCGGCCCGCTCGCGCATTCCGACCAGCCCGTGCCCGCCGCCGGGCGGGGAGGGCGTCGGGACATGGCCCTCACCCGGCGGTCCGTTGACGACGCCGAGCCACAGCAGGTTCCCGTCCCGGACGACCTCGACGTCCACCCGCGACCCCGGCGCGTGCCGCATCGCGTTGCTCAGCGCCTCCTGGAGGATCCGGAACGCGCTGAGGCCGACGCCCTGCGGGAGGCCGGTGAGGTCGCCGTCCAGCCGCGACGACACCCGCAGCCCCGCCGCGCGCGCGTTGCCGAGCAGCTCCTCCAGCCGCTCCAGGCTCGGCTGCGGCGCGGTCTCGGCGCCGTCCTCCGAGCGCAGGACGCCGAGGATCCGCCGCAGCTCGGTCAGCGCGTCCAGCGCGGTCGCGCGGATCTCGGCGAGGTCGCGGCGCGTTTCGTCCGGCACCGAGTCGACCTTGTAGGGGGCCGCCTCCGCCTGGATCGCGATCATCGACATGTGGTGCGCGACGACGTCGTGCAGCTCCCGCGCGATGCGCTGCCGCTCGGTCAGCACCGCCTCGGCGTCCAGGTGCCGCCGCTCCTGCTCGGCCAGCTCGCGGCGGGCCGTCCGCCGCGTCCGGACGGCGTACCCGGCCACCAGCGGCAGCAGGAGCAGCACCGACGCGCCCGCACCGCTCTGCGGGTCCTTGAGCCACACGCCGGCGAAGGACAGGATCCCGACGCCGAGCGTGATGTCGCGCGAGCAGCGCTCGGCGACCGTGTACAGCGTCACGATCGCGGCGAACACCCCCGCCGGGACGTAGGGGACGGTCAGCCAGCCGCTGACGTCCACCAGCGCCATCGACACGAAGCTCAGCCGCCACGCGCCGAGCGGGTACCGCTCGCGCAGCGCCAGGGGGGCGGTCACCGCGACCGCGATGAGGAACTTCGTGCCGCCCGAGACGTCCAGGCCCCGGCGCGCCGTCTCCGTCGTGAGCAGCGACACGGTCCCGGCGACCAGCCCGACGGTCAGGACCAGCCCGAACAGGTTCGCGACGACGCCGTAGGGCAGCCGTCCGACGCCGATGAAGCGCGTCCAGCGCAGCAGCAGCGGCCAGGGCCGGTTCAGCGGCACGGGGTCGGCCCTGCCGGTCACGGTGGCGGCGAGGATCCCGTTCCGCAGCACATACCGCACCGGGTGGGTGTTCTCGCTGGCCATGAGCCCAGGCTAGAGAGTCCGCGCCCTCCACCGGATGACACCCCGGTGCCACCCGGCGTCATACCTGGGTACGGTCGGGACGTGGAGCCCGTCGAAGCCCTGCGCCGCATCGCCTTCCTGCTGGAACGCGCACACGAGCCGACCTATCGCGTACGCGCCTTCCGCGGCGCCGCCGATCTCGTGGCGGGCACGCCCCCGGACGACCTCGCCGCCCGCGCCCGCGAGGGCACGCTGACGGCGCTGCCGGGCATCGGCAAGGTCACCGCCCTGGTGATCGAGGAGGCGCTGCGCGGCGAGACCCCGGTCTACCTGCGGCGCCTGGAGGCGACCGAGGGCGAGCGGCCGGACGAGGCCGCCGCCGCGCTCCGCCGGGCCCTGCGCGGCGACCTGCACGTCCACAGCGACTGGTCGGACGGCGGGTCCCCGATCCGGGAGATGGCCGAGACCGCCCGCTCCCTCGGCCACGAGTACATCGCGCTCACCGACCACTCGCCGCGGCTCAGGGTCGCCAACGGCCTGTCGGCCGACCGGCTCCGCGACCAACTCGACGTCGTCGCCGAGCTGAACGGGGAACTGGCCCCCTTCCGCGTCCTGACCGGCATCGAGGTCGACATCCTGGAGGACGGCGCGCTCGACCAGGAGCCGGGCCTCCTCGACCGGCTCGACATCGTCGTCGCCAGCGTCCACTCCAAGCTCCGCATGGACCGCGTCGCCATGACCAGGCGCATGGTCGCCGCGATCGCGAACCCGCGCGTGAACGTCCTCGGCCACTGCACCGGACGGATCGTCAAGGCGGGCGGCAAGCGCGGCGGGCTGCGTCCCGAGTCGGAGTTCGACGCCGCCCTGGTCTTCGACGCCTGCGCCGCCTACGACGTCGCCGTGGAGATCAACTCCCGCCCCGAGCGGCTCGACCCGCCCAAGCGCCTGCTGCGGCTGGCCGTGGAGGCGGGCTGCCGCTTCGCGATCGACTCCGACGCGCACGCCCCCGGCCAGCTCGACTGGCAGCCCCACGGCTGCGACCGCGCCGCCCGCTGCGCCGTCACCCCCGACCAGGTGGTCAACACCCTGCCCGCCGCCGACCTGCTCGCCTGGACGGCCCGCTGACCGGAAATGTCGGAGGCGGCGCGTACGGTCGGCGCGTGAACCGCACCGACCGCTTGTACGCCCTGGTGGAGGAGCTGCGGGCCCGCGCGCCGCGCCGGGTCAGCGCGCGGGAGCTGGCCGCGCGCTACGAGGTGAGCGTCCGCACCATCGAGCGCGACATCGGCGCGCTCCAGCAGGCCGGTGTGCCGATCTTCGCCGACGTGGGCCGGGGCGGCGGCTACACCCTCGACAAGAGCCGCACGCTGCCCCCGCTCAACTTCACCCCCGCCGAGGCCGTCGCCATCGCGATCGCCCTCGCCCGCGCCGACGGCTCCCCCTACTCCCGCGCCGCCCGCACCGCGCTGCACAAGATCGTCACCGCGATGTCGGACGGCGACGGCGCCTCGGCCCGCGAGCTGGCCGAGCGCATCCGCTTCCTCACCCCGCCCGACGTCGACGCGCCCGCCTCGGTGCCCGCCGTCCTGGAGGAGGCCGTCTCGGCGCGGCGCGTCGTCCGGCTCGGCTACGTCGACGGCGGCGGCACCGAGTCCGAGCGCGACGTCGAGCCCGTCGCCTTCACCGGCGCGGCCCGCCGCTGGTACTTCCTCGGCTGGTGCCGGCTGCGCGGCGACTTCCGCGCCTTCCGCATCGACCGCGTCCGCCGCGCCGCCCTCCTCGACGAGCCCGCCCCCGAACGCCGTTTCGAGGATCTGCGATCCGGCCCGCCCGACTACGTCGTCCGCCGCCTCGAATTCGTCTGATCGAAAAGAAAGGGCGGATTTCGCTGTCAACCCCCCAAACCATGGGGCTGTCGCCTGCCCGGTGCCACCGCTCATAGTCATTGCAGGCCCGAGGCCGGGGGAGCGTCCAAGGGGATCCACAAGATCATCCCAATGGCGCTCACCTCGGGCCGGTGCCGAAGATCCGTGCAATTCTCATGGAGGGGCAGACATGAAGAATTCGGTGCGACTTCTCATGACGGTCGGGGCGTGCGCCGCCATCGCGGGCGGCGCCCTCGCCGTCTCGGGGGCGTCGGCGGACACCGGCTCCGCGCCGCGTCCCGCCGCCGGGCGGGTCGCCGCGACGACGCTGTTCGCGAAGGTCGGCGCGAACGGCGCCCTGCTCGCCTCGTCGGGCATCGGCAACGTCAACCACTTCGGCGGGGGACGCTACAACCTGACGACGAGCATCGACATCAGCGGGTGCGCGCTGCTCGGCACGATCAACACCGGGGGCGGCAACGACCCCGGGCCGGGCAGCTCCTCGATCCTGGTCGGCGCGGTCAACGGGCGGACGCTGTTCGTCCGCACCGCGACGCCCTCGGCATCGGGCAACAAGATCGTCGATGACGACCGGCCCTTCTCGGTGCAGGTCACCTGCTGAGCGACGGGGCCCGGAGACCACCACGGTCTCCGGGCCCCCGCACGTCAGACCGCCTGGACACCCGGCTTGCCGTCCTCCACCACGAAGGACGCGCGCGTCGACACCGGCGCCCCGGGCTGCTGCACGAAGGGCAGGACGCGGAAGTCGCTCCGCCAGCGCTCGCGGTCGACGTCGACCCGCACGTAGCCCCGCTGCCCGTTGAAGAAACTCATGTGCGGGTTGCCCGCGAGGAACCTGCGCCCCTCCTCGGTCATGTCGGCGCCGTTGCCGCCCCGGGTCAGCGACGTCCCGACGAACTCGCCGGCGACCGTGGGGGAGTCGTCCGCGTTGAAGTCCCGCTTGAGGTCGCACGCGTAGTTCTGGTGCCGGTCGCCGGTGATCGCGACCAGGTTCCGCACCCCCCGGTCGTGCGCCGCGCCGAGCACCGCGGCCCGGTCGGCGGCGTAGCCGTCCCACGGGTCCATCGCCAGCTTCTTGGCGGGCCCCGGGTCCCAGTCGGTCTCGGTCATCGGGGCCTGGTTGCCGAGGACGTGCCAGCGGGCGCCGGACGAGCGGAAACCCTCCAGCAGCCATTCGCGCTGCGGAGCGCCGAGCAGCGTCCGGGCGGGGTCGAGCCGCTCGTCGCAGTCCGCGATCGGCCCGGCCACACCGCACGCCTGGGTGTCCCGGTACGACCTCGTGTCGATCATGGTGAAGGCCGCCAGCCTCCCGTACGGCAGGCGCCGGTGCAGACGCATGCGCGGCCCGTCCGGCATCTGGGCCCGGCGCAGCGGCAGGTTCTCGTAGAACGCCTGGAACGCGGCGGCCTTGCGCGCGGCGAACACCTCGGGCGGCGGGTTGGGATCGCGGCCCAGGATGACGGTGTCCCCGGCCCAGTCGTTGACGACCTCGTGGTCGTCCAGTGTCACGATCCACGGGAACCGGGCGTGCGCCTTCTGCAGCGGCGCCTCGGCCTTGTAGAGCGAGTACTGGATCCGGTACCGCGCCAGGTCCTTGGCCTCGGTGCCGAACTGCGCCGGCACCGTCACCCCGCGCAGGTTGGAGTCGGTGATCTCGGTCTCGTAGATGTAGTCGCCGAGGTGGACGACCAGCTCGATGTCCTCGTCCGCGATGTGGTCGTAGGCGGTGTAGTAGCCGTCCCCCCACGCCTGGCAGGACGCGAAGGCGAAACTGAGGCTCGCGGGGTCGGCCGTCACCGGCGGCATCGTCCTCGTGCGCCCGACCGGAGAGATCTGCCCGCACGCCCGGAACCGGTAGAAGTACTCCCGGCCGGGCGGCAGCCCCCAGATCTCCGGATGCACGGAATGGTTGAACTCCGGCGTCGCCACCGCCGCCCCGCGCCGGACGACCTGGCGGAACCCCTCGTCCAGCGCGACCTCGTACTCCACCTTGACCGGCCGGTCCGGCATCCCCGCCCTGCCGTCGGGCGCGAACGGATCCGGCGCGAGCCGCGTCCACAGGACGAACCCGTCGGGCGCCGGATCCCCCGAAGCGATCCCGAGCGTGAACAGACTCCGGCCCTCGGCGAACGCCCGGCTCCCGGCCGCCCCCCACACCCCCGTCCCGACCACCAGAGCGGCTGCCGCCGCCCCGCCGAACCCCAGAAACCCACGCCGCGAAACAGCTCCCACGGGCCCTCCGATCCAAGATCGTTTAGCTCTACCGAACCACCGCCCCGCCCCCCTGTCGACCCCCAAAGTGGATCAAAGGAGTCGAGGGTTACGGCACGAACTGGATCTCGGGGTACCGCGGAGACGGCCCGGACAGCAGGTGGTCGTCGCGGTGGCGCAGGTGGAGGTCGAAGAAGGCGCCCAGGTAGGCGCGCTCGGCGGCGACGGCCCGTCCGGCGTCGATCGTGCCGATCCACTCGGTCAGGCGGGCGGCGACCGGGGGCGGGAGCGGGAGCGCCCGCATCAGTTGCTGACCGAGCGGGGACAGGTCGGTGTAGGTCTGGTGCCCGGAGTCGCGCAGCCGCAGTTCACGGCGCCAGCCGCGCAGGTGCGACCAGAAATTCTCCCAGCTCGGATCATTGTCGCGGCCATGGGTGGCGTTGCTCATCAGCAGGAAGGGGCGGTCGAGACCGGTGTCGGCGACGCTGCCCGGAATGGTGCCGTCCAGGTCGGCTCCCGCCAGGACCCGCGAATCCTCCGCCATGATGTCCGCGGCCGTCGCGCCGCCGAGCGAGTGACCGAACATGCCGATCCTCGAAAGATCCATGGAGCCCTGGAGACCGTTCGGCAGCTCCCGCCCTTCGGCGTCGGGATTCCGCCCGGCGTTCAGGGCCGCGAGTCGGCCCAGGACGAACCGGGTGTCCTCCAGCCGTACCTTCGCCGCCCTGGCGATCTCCTCCTCGGGGGAACCTGTCGGATTCCGCTTCAGTTCCAGCCTGCCGCCGGGGAACTCCACGAACTGGGAGTCGTAGGTGTGGTCGATGGCGGCGACCACGTATCCGCGGCTGGCGAGGTCCTCGACCAGGGCGGTGCCCATCGCGCGCATCGAACCGTGGCCGGGGGAGAAGAGCACCACCGGATTACCGCGTCCCCGCGCGTTGACGGGGGCACCGAGGCCCGCGTGCGCCATCGGGAGGACGACGCCGTCCAACGGTGTCTGGAGGTCTTCGCCGGCCTGCTCCAGGTAGAGCGACGCCCCCGCCGGGGTGAGCCATGGCGCACGCCGGTGCGCGTCGCCGCTCAGGGTCGGATACCACAGGCTGATCATCAGCTCGCGCGGCGCGGGCGCGGTCCACGGGTCCTGCCGGGAACGGTCGACCAGGTGCAGGGACGTCGTCCCGATCCGCCGCGGACCGCTCGGCCCAGGCAGGCACAACCGCACACGTTCCCCGCGCACGGTCGCCGCGGCCGGTTCCGCGATGGCGAGGAGCAGGCCCGCCGCTCCCGCCGCGACCAGGACGGATCGGCGCTTCGGACCGGACGGCACAGGAGATTGAGAGATCATCCCCCGACGCTCGCACCCCTCCGGTGGCGAGAACAGGCGTTGTCAACGATCTCGGGGTCGAACCGGGGACATCCCTGAGCCGTCCCAGGGGCGGCCTGCGGACTCCTCTATAAGAATTCGTCCGGAAACCCCGACAGGGGGCTGTCGCCCGACCCTCCGATGCTGGCTCCCACAGCGATCGAGGAGGACACGAGATGGCAGTTCCCGCGTTCAACACCGTGACGTGGTTCCAGGTGGGTACCCATGCTCCGGAGGACGCTCGGCGTTTCTACGGCGACCTCTTCGGGTGGCGGTTCGCCATCGACCCGGACGAGGACGGTTACGACCTGATCAGCTACCCGGGAGACGACGCCCCCAAGGGCGGGATCTTCCACCACGCCGACGCGGCCGACAACCACGCCATGTTCCTGGTGCTCGTCGAGGACGTGGACGCGACCTGCGTCAGCACCGAGCTGGCGGGCGGCAAGGTCGCCGAACCGCCGGTGACGACGGTGTCGGGGCTCCGGTTCGCCTACCTGGAGGACCCGTCCGGCAACCGCTTCGGGGTTTTCCGGCCCGCCCCCTGACGCGGGAGGGGCGGGCGGGCCGGGGTCGCGGCCTACACCTCCGCGATCTCGGTTCCGCCCGCCCTGAGAGCGGTTAGGCGTCGCCGCCGGTGTTGCTCTCCGCGCTGCCGACGCCGCCCGCGAACACGTCGCTGACCTGCGCGTTCAGGCGGTAGCGGTCGATGGCCTGGGAGAGGGTCTCCGGCTTGATCTCGCCGCCCCTGGCCAGCCGGGTCAGCACGGCGAGGACGATCGAGGCCGCGTCCACGTGGAAGAAGCGGCGCGCGGCGGCGCGGGTGTCGGAGAAGCCGTAGCCGTCGGTGCCGAGCGAGGAGTAGTCCCCGTGGACCCAGGGGGCGATCTGGTCGGGTACGGCCCGGGTGAAGTCCGACACCGCGACGATCGGCCCGGCGACGTTGTCGAGGGTCTGGGTGACGTAGGGGACGCGCTGCTCGTCGTCGGGGTTCAGCAGGTTCCACTCGTCGCACGCGCGGGCCTCGCGGGCCAACTCGTTCCACGAGGTGGCCGACCAGACGTCGGCGGCGACGCCCCAGTCCTCGGCGAGGAGGCGCTGCGCCTCCAGGGCCCAGCGGCCGCCGACGCCGGAGGCGAGGATCTGCGCGCGCGGCGCCTGGCCGTTGCCGGACGCGACGTCCGGCGCGGCCTTGTAGTGGTACAGGCCCTTGAGGAGTCCCTCGACGTCGACCGAGTCGGGCTCGGCGGGCTGCTGGTAGGGCTCGTTGTAGACGGTGAGGTAGTAGAAGACGTCCTCGCCGTTCGGGTGCTCCTCGGACGAGCCGTACATGCGGCGCAGCGCGTCCTGGACGATGTGGGCCAGCTCGAACGACCAGGTCGGGTCGTAGTGGACGCAGGCCGGGTTCGTCGCGGCGATCAGCGGGGAGTGGCCGTCGGCGTGCTGGAGGCCCTCGCCGGTCAGCGTGGTGCGCCCGGCGGTGGCGCCGAGCAGGAAGCCCCGGCCCATCTGGTCGCCGAGGGCCCACATCTGGTCGCCGGTCCGCTGGAACCCGAACATCGAGTAGAAGATGTAGACGGGGATCATGTGCTCGCCGTGGGTGGCGTAGGACGTGCCCGCCGCGATCGTGGAGGCCATCGAGCCCGCCTCGCTGATGCCCTCGTGCAGCATCTGCCCCTGGTCGGACTCCTTGTAGGAGAGCAGGAGCTTGCGGTCGACCGCGTCGTAGGTCTGCCCGTGCGGCGAGTAGATCTTGGACGTGGGGAACAGCGAGTCCATCCCGAACGTGCGGTACTCGTCCGGGGCGATCGGGACGAACCGGGCGCCGATGTTCTCGTCCTTGATCAGGTCCTTCAGCAGCCGGACGAACGCCATCGTCGTCGCGACGTTCTGCTTGCCCGAGCCCTTCTTCAGCACCGCGTAGACGGGGTCGCCGGGGAGCTTCAGCGGCTTGGCGCGCACGACCCGCTTCGGCAGGAACCCGCCGAGCGCGGCGCGGCGCTCGCGCATGTACTGGATCTCGTCGGAGTCCTCGCCGGGGTGGTAGTAGGGCGGCAGGGGCGCTTCGAGGGCCGAGTCGGGGATGTCGAGGTAGAGCCGGTCCCGGAACTCCTTCAGCTCGGCCTTGGTGAGCTTCTTCATCTGGTGGGTGGCGTTGCGGGCCTCGAAGTCGGAGCCGAGCGTCCAGCCCTTGATCGTGTGCGCGAGGATCACGGTCGGCTGCCCGACGTGCTCGCGGGCCGCCTTGAACGCGGCGTAGACCTTGCGGTAGTCGTGCCCGCCGCGCGAGAGCTTGCGCAGGTCATCGTCGTCCAGATGCTGGACGATCTTGCGCAGCCGGGGGTCGGCGCCGAAGAACTTCTCCCGGATGTACTCGCCGGACTCGACCGTGAAGGTCTGGAACTGGCCGTCGGGCGTGGTGTTCATCTGGTTGACCAGCACGCCGTCGACGTCCTGGGCGAGCAGCGGGTCCCAGTCGCGGCCCCAGATGACCTTGATGACGTTCCAGCCGGCGCCCCGGAAGAACGACTCCAGCTCCTGGATGATCTTGCCGTTGCCGCGGACCGGGCCGTCGAGCTGCTGGAGGTTGCAGTTGACGACGAAGGTGAGGTTGTCGAGCTCCTCGCGGGCGGCCAGGCCGATCGCGCCGAGCGACTCCGGCTCGCCCATCTCGCCGTCGCCGAGGAACGCCCACACGTGCGAGCGGGACGTGTCCTTGATCTTGCGGTTGTAGAGGTAGCGGTTGAACCGGGCCTGGTAGACCGAGTCGATCGCGGTCAGGCCCATGGACACCGTGGGGAACTCCCAGAAGTCCGGCATGAGCCGCGGGTGGGGGTAGGAGGACAGGCCGCCGCCCGGGTGCGAGTGCTCCTGCCGGAAGCCGTCGAGCTTGTCGCCGGGCAGGCGCCCCTCAAGGTAGGCGCGGGCGTAGATGCCGGGGGCGGCGTGGCCCTGGATGAAGACCTGGTCGCCCGACTCGCCGTGGTCCTTGCCGCGGAAGAAGTGGTTGAAGCCGACCTCGTACAGGGACGCGGCGGAGGCGTAGGTGGCGATGTGCCCGCCGACGCCCAGCTCCGGGCGGTTCGCCCGGGAGACCATGATCGCCGCGTTCCATCGGATGTAGGCGCGGATGCGCCGCTCCACGTGCTCGTCGCCGGGGAACCAGGGCTCCGACTCCGGCGGGATCGTGTTGATGAAGTCGGTGCTGCGCAGGCCGGGCACGCCGACCTGCAGCTCGCGGGCCCGTTCCAGGAGCCTGAGCATCACGTAGCGGGCCCTGCCGCGGCCCTCGGTCTTGATGACCGTGTCCAGCGATTCCAGCCACTCCCGGGTCTCGTCCGGGTTGATGTCCGGAAGCTGGCTCGGCAGGCCGTCGCTGATGATCGAAAAGCGTTGACGTCCGGAAGCCACGGGGTCCCCTCTGCGCTTGCCGTCTGTGCTGGTGAGGCCCTGGCCGCCACGTCCGGCGACCGGGCCCCCGGTATGACTCGTTGGTCGCCTCGGTTGTGATCCATCGTCGCCGGTTACGGCGGCTAACGCATCTCTACCGTTCGGTAACCCATTCTCCCCGGTCAACCGGGGTACCGGACCCCCTGAGGGCCGATCGCCCGAGGCCGTCGCCGGATGCCTCTCGACGCCGCGCCCCGGACGTATGAAGGTGGAGACAACAGGACCATGCCCGAAATGTCCCGTCTCATCCGGGACGGCGAGCTTGGGGGAGACATGAACGCGAACATCGGAGACCGGCTGCACGTCCACGGCAACGTGGTCGGCCAGACCGACCGGCAGGGCGAGATCATCGAGGTGCGCGGGCCCGACGGCGGGCCGCCCTACCTCGTCCGCTTCGACGACGGCCACGAGACCCTCGTGTACCCGGGGCCGGACGCGGTCGTCGAGGGCCGCGCGCCCGCGGAGGGCCTGCCCGGCTGACCCTGGGGCGCCCCCCGGCCGCGCTGGCGCCGCCCGCGCCCGCGGGCGTGCCCAGGCCGCGCCCCGGCCGTGCCCGGGCCGCGCGGCGGAGCGCGTCCGGGGGATTTCGCGCCGCGGATCGGGTACACCAGTGATCATGGAGAGCACCGTGGTCCGGGTGACCACCGGTACGCGGGAGGCCGTGCACGACATCACCGCCGAGTGCGGGAGGTTCGCCGCCGCGCAGGGCGGGGACGGGCTGCTGCACGTCTTCGTCCCGCACGCGACCGCCGGAGTGGCGATCATCGAACTCGGCGCGGGCAGCGACGACGACCTGCTCGCCGCCCTCGCCGACCTGCTGCCCGCCGACGACCGCTGGAGGCATGCCCACGGCTCACGTGGGCATGGCAGATCCCATGTGATGCCCGCGTTCGTCGCGCCGTTCGCGACCGTCCCCGTCCTGGACGGGCGGCTCGCCCTCGGGACGTGGCAGTCGGTGGCGCTGGTCGATCTCAACCTGGACAATCCCGACCGTCAGGTCAGGTTGTCGCTGCTAAAGGGATAGGCGTGGATTGTTTAAGGGATGAGCGTGGAATGTCACCCTCTGTGGGCGTCCGATGACGGCCGCCTCCGTATTCGTGCCAATGAGGCGACCAAAAGCCGGGAAGACACTTGCGCGAGGGGCCCCCACTTGTGTGGACTGTCCCGCAAACACCGCACTGGTGTGGGCGGGCCACCCGTCCCGGGGGGCCGGAGTTGCACCGTGCACAAGGCACCGTGCGGATTTGACGACCATGGGAGGACTTTCGTGAGCGCGACCGCGGGTCAGGCGCAGTCTGAGCGCAGCCTGGCCGAACGGCTCGGCCTGAAGGCGGGCCAGGTGGTGCAGGAGATCGGCTACGACGACGACGTCGACGAGGAGCTGCGCCGCTCCGTCGAGGCCGTCACGGGGAGCGAGCTGGTCGACGAGGACTACGAGGACGTGGTCGACATCGTGCTGCTGTGGTGGCGCGAGGAGGACGGCGACCTGTTCGAGGCGCTGACCGACGCCATGTTCCCGCTGACCAGCGGCGGCAACATCTGGCTGCTGACGCCCAAGGCGGGCCGCGAGGGCCACGTGGAGCCGAGCGACATCGGCGAGGCCGCCCAGACCGCCGGGCTGTCCCAGACGAGCAGCACCAGCGCCGCCAAGGAGTGGTCGGGGACGCGCCTGGTCGCACCCAAGGTCAAGAAGTAGGCCGAGGGCCCCGCACAGACCGGCCGGAGCAGATCGCCCGCCGGTCCGCGAGTCGCCGTGTCCGGGTGGCAGACTGGGTCCGTCTCCACGGCCGTGGGGACGACCGATTCCCCCGTGTCCGGCGGGGGCGAACCGCGGGAGAGGCATGGCGGTCGAGGTAGGCGACGTCGCACCCGACTTCGAGCTGAAGGACCAGCACGGCGCACCGGTGAAGCTGTCGGGCTTCCGCGGTGAGTCCAACGTCGTCCTGGTGTTCTACCCGCTGGCGTTCAGCGGCGTGTGCACGGGCGAGCTGTGCCAGATCCGGGACGAGCTGCACACGCTGGGCGGCGACGGCGTCCAGGTGCTGGCGGTCTCGGTGGACTCGGTGTTCGCCCTGCGCGCCTGGAGCGAGCAGGAGAAGTACACGTTCCCGCTGCTGTCGGACTTCTGGCCGCACGGCGGCACGGCGCAGCGCTACGGGGTGTTCGACGAGGAGCGGGGCATCGCCACGCGCGGCACGTTCGTCATCGACACCGAGGGCGTCGTCCGCTGGAAGGTCGTCAACGCCGTCCCGGACGCGCGCGACATCGGCGAGTACCGCGAGGCGCTCGCCGCGCTCTGAGCCCGGAAGGCCGTTCCGGGGCCCCAGCAGATCAGGTCGTTCCGGGGGTCTGGCCGTCGTCTCCCCACCGGAAACCGGGCCGTCCCGGGGGTGTGGGGGCCGTCCCCACAGGGAACCAGACCGTCCCGGGAGGCCGCGGGGTCGTCTCCCACAAGCAACCGGGCCGGTGCCGGCCCTCCGGTACCGGCCCCCGCACCTCTGGAGGGGTGATGCCCTGCTTCCGCTGCGGGGCGCGGCAGACCGACCCGGTGCGCGGCGCGAGCCCGTGGAAGCGCGGTGTCCGGGCCGACCGTCAGGTGCTGATCTGCCCCGGCTGCCAGACCGCCCACGACTGGGCCGCCGATCTCGACCGCTGCGCGGGCTGCGGCTCGTCCGCGCTGGTGTGCAGGCTGGGCGAGGTGGAGTGCCGCGACTGCGGCCACGTCCGCGCCGCCGACCGCCCCTCCGGCGGCCGGGTGTGCTCGGGCGCCCCGCCGGGCGATGCCCCGCCCGAGCCGGAGCGCGACGGCAGGCTGTCGGAAGAGGTGGCGGCGGCGCTGAACCGCGTCCTGAAGCGCCGCCCGTCGAGCTGACGGCCCCGGTGCGGGGCCCGGCCCGGGGCCCGGTGGCCGTGTCCGGTCACGGGGCGTGAGACCGTCCATCTCCGGTCAACCCGCGCGATCCTCATTCTCCGGGGCAGAACGTCTCTTGACGTGGGGATTCTCCTGCTGTCACGCTGCGCGGATGCCGATCTTGCCCGGGCGGCTCGCCCACCACGTAGTCGCGCGCTCCTGGCGCGCGCCCGCGCTGGTGATGGCGGTGGCGCTGGTGACCGGCTGGCTGCTGATCGCCGTGTTCGAGGAGCCCGGCGCCAAGATCAAGAAGCCGCACGAGTACCTCTGGTACTTCTTCGTCAGCGGCACCACCACCGGCTACGGGGACCTGTTCCCGACCTCCGCCGGCGGCCGGATCGGCGGCGCGATCGTGATCATGGCGGGGGCGACCGCCGGGCTCGTGCTGTTCGCCGAGCTGACGCTGTGGATGGCGAAGGGGAGGACGATGAGGGCCAACGGCCATGCACGGCTGTACCTGCGGCGGCACATCGTGACCGTCGGCTACGACCGTGACGGCCTGCGCGCCATCATCGGGCAGCTGCACGGCGACCCCGAGTTCGCGGGCGCGAAGGTCGTCACGATCTTCTGGCCGGACGAGCTGGCCGGCGAGAACCCCGACCCCGACCTGTACGACGTGGTCGCCTTCGACGGCACCGCGTTCGAGCGCGCCTGCCTGCACGAGGCCCGCACGGTCGTCGTGGTCGGCCACACCGACGACGAGACCGTCCGGGTCATGCTCCAGGTGGTCGCCCACCTGCGGCGGCACGACGCCGCGGGCGTCCACCTGCTGGCGGGCGTGCACGACGGCGGCCGCCGCGCCGAGATCACCGAGGCGCTGGGCCTGATCGGCCCGGACATCGAACCCGTCGACATCGACGACCCCGCCGTCGTCGCCGTCGCCGTCCGCAACCCGGGCGTCGCGTCGATCTACCACAACCTGGCCAGCACGCTGGACGCGGACTCGACGCTCTACCGCCTCGACGTCCCCGAGGGCGCGGGGGAGTGGCCGCGCCTGGACCTGGCGATCGACTTCCTCAGGCGCGGCTGCACGCTGCTGGCGGTGGGCGAGTCCCACCGGCCGAACGCCCGGTTCCGGCTCGCGGCGCGGCCGGACGAGACGGTCCGCGGCGGCCAGTCGCTCGCCGTCGTCGCCGAGTCCCGTCCCGAAATCCCCTGGCACGAACTCTGACCACACCGGGCGTCACGGGCCTCGCGCACCCTTGACCTGCGTGGAAACTGGCTGCTAGCTTTTGCCGCATGCTGGAATAGCGTTCCGTATGACGGAAAGTGCGGATGCGTGAGCTGACGGAGGGATCCCCGTTGAAGAACCTCATGCCGATCGTCGCCGCGGTGCTCCTCGCGACCACCGCCGCTGCCTGCTCGTCCGGGGACGGGGACTCCGGAGGAGGCCCCGTCGAGCTCACGCTCTGGCACGGCCAGGACGACCTCGCGGCCAAGTCGATGGAGAAGCTGGTCGACTCGTTCAACAAGTCGCACCCGGGCATCAAGGTCAAGACCGACTCCGGCGGCGCGACGGCGGACACGATGCTGCCCAAGGTCACCGCGGCGTTCGCCGCCGGCACCTTCCCCGACGTCGCCTACATGTACGGCTCGTGGGGCGCGGCGCTCGCGCGGAGCCCGAAGGTGCCGAACCTGAAGAAGTACATCGGCGAGTCCGACCTCAACTGGGACGACTTCTGGCCGAACAGCCGGGCGACGGCGACGGTCAACGGAAAGGTGATCGGCTTCCCGTCCGCGGCCGACGACCTGACCGTCCTGTACAACAAGAAGCTGCTGGCCGACGCCGGCCTCAAACCGCCCTCGCCCACCTGGAGCTGGAACGACTTCCGGGAGATGGCGCGCAAGCTCACCAACGCCAAGGACAAGACCTACGGGACGACGTGGGCGGTCAGCGGCGGTGAGGAGACCACCTGGCTGCTGTGGCCGCTGCTGTGGCAGCACGGCGGGTCGATCCTCTCCAAAGACGAGAAGAAGGCCGCCTTCAACTCCCCGGCGGGCGTGCAGGCGCTCACCCTGGTCCAGCAGATGACGCTCCAGGACAAGTCGGTCTACGTGGACACGAGCCCGGCCGAGAAAGGGCAGAAGCTGTTCGAGTCGGGCCGCCTCGGGATGTTCCTGGCGGGCCCGTGGGTGCTGCCCGACGTCCAGGCCGCGAAGGTCGACTACGGGATCGCTCCGATGCCCGGGACGAACGGCGACCACCAGACGGTCTCCGGCATGGACAACTGGGCCGTCTTCGACCACGGCTCGCGCCGGGTCAAGGCCGCCGTCGAGTTCCTCACCTGGCTCACCAAGCCCGAGCAGCAGCTCGTCTGGATGACCGACACCGGGTCGCTGCCGACCCGCAAGTCGATCACAAGCCTGCCGGGCTACAAGGAGTACGTGAAGAAGTATCCGGGCGTGGACGTCGTCACCGAGAACCTCGCCAACGCCAAGCAGATCCGGCCGGTGATCTCCAAGTACCCGCGGGTGTCCGGGTTCGTCGCGCAGGCGATCGCCGCCGCGCTGCTCGGGAAATCCGACCCGCAGAGCGCGCTGAACGACGCCGCGAACAAGTCCGACGCGCTGCTGAAGGTGCCCGGCCAGTGAGCGCGGCCGTCGTCGCGAAGAAGACCGAGCGGCGCGACCCGCCGGGCCGGGCGCCGCGGCGGCGCGGCCGGGGCGGCCGGCGCGGCCTGGCCGACCAGGCCACGGGCTGGTCGTTCGCCGGGCCGTCCACGCTGCTCGTCCTCGGGTTCTCGCTGCTGCCGATGGGCTGGGCGCTGCGGCTGTCGATGACCGACTCCGACCTCGTCACCGAGGGGCAGGGCGTCGGGCTCGACAACTACCGGACGCTCGCCGACGACCCGGTCTTCTGGAAGTCGATCCGCAACACGCTGGAGCTCACCGCCCTGTACATCCCGGCGTCGCTGCTGCTCGGGCTCGTCGTCGCGCTGCTGCTGAACAAGCCGATCCGGGGCATCGCGTTCTACCGGGCGTGCTTCCTCGTCCCGTTCGTCGCCTCCGCCGCCGCCGAGGGCCTGCTGATGGCCTTCGTGTTCGACAAGGACTTCGGCGCGGTCAACGGCCTGATCACGAGGGCGGGGCTGCCCGCGCAGGGGTTCCTGGACGACCCGTCCCAGGCGATGTTCGTGATCACCGGGATCTTCGTCTGGACGCAGTTCGGGTTCAACGTCGTGATCTACCTGGCGGCGCTCCAGGACATCTCGCCGGAGGTGCTGGAGGCCGCCGCGATCGACGGCGCCGGACGCTGGCGGACGTTCCGGCACATCATCATCCCCTCCGTCCGGCCGATCTCGCTGTTCCTCGCCGTCTGGGGGCTGATCGACTGCCTCCAGTTCTTCGACCTGCTGCTGACCTCGACCAAGGGCGGGCCGGTCAACTCCACGATCACGATCGTCTACTACGTCTGGCAGCTCGCCTTCGAGTACTTCACCGCGGGCTACGGCGCGGCGGTCGCCTACGCGCTGTTCGCGGGCAGCCTGGTCGCCATCGTCATCGGCCTGCTGTTCGGACGCCGGAAGGGGTTCCTGCTGTGAACGAGATGAAGGGGCGCCGATGACCGCGACGCCCGCGGGCACCGCCCCGACCGGCAAGCCGGGGGCGCGGCGCTGGAAGATGCCCGACGCGCGGCACCTCGTGCTGGCGCCGCTGTCGATCCTGATGGTGCTGCCGTTCGTCTACATGCTGGGCGCGTCCGTCATGACCCGGGCGCAGATCAACCGGTACCCGCCGCCGCTGTACCCGCCGGGCGTTGACCTGTCGGGTTACCAGGAGCTGCTGTCGGACTCGCAGTTCCCGCGCTGGTTCCTCAACAGCGTGCTCGTCTCGGCCGCGATCGTGCTCTCGCAGGTCGTGCTGTGCAGCATGGCGGGCTACGCGTTCGCCCGGCTGCGCTTCTCCGGACGCAAGGTCGCGCTGGTCCTGGTCATCGCGACGACGCTGATCCCGTTCCAGCTCACCGTGATCCCGACCTTCCTGATCTTCCACCGGCTGCACCTGATCAACACGCTCGCCGCGCTGATCGTGCCGCAGCTCGCGTCGGCGCTCGGGGTGTACCTGATGACCTCGTTCTTCCAGAACTTCCCGCGCGAGCTGGAGGAGGCGGCCCGGATCGACGGCTGCTCCCGGTTCGGGGTGTTCTTCCGGGTCGTGCTGCCGGTCGCGCGGCCGGCCCTCGCGGCGCTCGCGGTGATCACGTTCATCTACGCCTGGAACGATCTGTTCTGGCCGCTGGTGGCGATCTCCTCCGAGGACAAGTACACGGTGCAGGCGGGCCTCGCCACCTTCCAGGGGCAGCACCGCGCGGACTGGCCGAAGATCATGGCCGGGACGGTGCTCACCACCGTCCCCGTGCTGGCCGTGTTCATCATCGGGCAGCGCCGCTTCGTGCAGGCGCTGGCGGGCGCGGTCAAGGGGTAGGCCGTACACGGCGAGGCGAAAACGAGCCGAAAACGAGCCGAAAGCGAGGCGAAAGGCCCCGGGCGCCCGCTCCTCCGTCAGGCGGGCGCCCAGGGCCCTTCTCAGAGGCCCAGGACGCGGGCGGCGTTGGACGCGTAGACGCGCGCCAGAACGTCCTCGGGCAGGCCGAGGCCGCTGATGCGCCAGCGGCCCATCAGCGGCGGGTCGTCGTCGGAGTGCGGGAAGTGCTCGTCCAGCGTCTCCAGGAACCGGAAGTGGGTCGCGTAGAGGTCGGCGGACGGCGGGAACTCGTCGGTGCCGAACAGCACCCGGTCGGGGAAGCGCAGGATGAGGTCGCGGGTCGCCCGCGGCTGCCGCCCGAGTTCGGCGATGCGGGCGGCGATGTCGATGTTCAGGTTGGGGTAGGCGGCGAGCATGCGGCCGACGCGTCCGAGGTCCTCGGCCTGGCAGCCCGCGTGGACGGCGACGAAGGTCGTCCGCGGGTGCGCGGCGACCAGCGCCTCCAGCGAGTCCATGAGCCAGTCGAAGCGGGGGAAGCGCTCCTCGTCGGCGAACGACCAGTCGGGGTGGGCGAGCAGCTGCTCGTACCGCTCGTTGCGCTCGTCGATCGGGTCGAAGAACGCGATCGGGTCGGCGGTGTGGATCCAGACGGGCACACCGAGGTCGGCGGCGGCGTCCCACAGCTCCCCGAGCCGCGGGTCGTCGGGCAGGACGAGCCGGCCCGAGTCGTCCCGGATGTGCAGGCCGAGGTCCTTCCAGACCTTCAGCCCGCGCGCGCCCGCCGCCACCGACTTGCGCAGGCTCTCCGCCAGGGCGCCCGGACGCCCGAGCCGCGTCCAGTCGACGTGGCAGAACGTCAGGAAGCGGTCCGGGTACGCGCGGTCGTAGCGGTCGAGGTTGGCCTCCAGTTCGGCGTCCCAGCGGCCGTCGAGGTTGACGATCGTCTCGACCCCGCACGCGTCCATCAGCGCGAGCAGGGACTTCACGTCCGGGATCGTCCAGTCGCCGGTCAGCCACCGGCCGAGATGGTTGTGCGCGTCGATCGCCGGCACCGCCGCCCGGGGGACGTGCGACTCCTCGACCCGCAACCGCGTCCGGGGCCGGTACTCGCTCAGCTCCATGCTCCACCTCCGTGAAAGGGCTCCGTGCAAAGGGCTCCGTGCAACAAACTCCGTGCGACAAGCTCGATGCGAAAAGGGCGGCGGGCCGCCGCCATGAACGGCGTCCATGGCGGCGGCCCGCCACGGGCCTTGCGAAACTCCGTCGGTCAGCGGCGGATGCCCTCGGGGAGGGAGTCGCCGTGGGCGTCGATCATGTCCTCCACCAGGTCGTGGATCTGGGGGAGGGTCAGGGTCGCGGCGGTGTTCGGGTCGAGCGCCGCCGCCTGGTGGACGTGGTCGCGCCGCCCCTCCAGCGCGGCCCGGACGGTCAGGTCCCCGACGTTCAGGAACGTGCGGTTGAGGGCGGCGAGCTGCGGCGGCATCGCGCCGATCCGGGTCGGGTTCACCCCCGAGCGGTCCACGACGCAGGGCACCTCCACGCAGGCGTCCGGCGGGAGGTTGGAGATCAGGCCGTCGTTGCAGACGTTGCCGTGCACGATCCGCCGGGTGCCGGTCTCGATCGAGTGGATGATCTCCGAGGCCAGCTCCGACATCGGCTCGACCTCCACGCCCTCGCCCGCGGCGAGGCGGCGGCGCGTCTCGGCGTAGGAGTCGAGGTTCTCCCGCGACCACTCCAGGTAGGCGCCGATCTGCACGCCGAAGTGCTCGACCTGGTCGTCGTGGCGCAGGAACCAGGGCAGGTACTCCGAGCCGTGCACCGAGGACTCGGTCGGGAAGTGCCCGAAGCGCGTGAACACCTCCGCGCGGACCGTCGCCCGCAGCTTCGGGTCGGCCTCGACGACCTCGGCGAGCCGCGGGTAAAGGTCCCGGCCCTCGTGCTCGAACTTCAGCACGAACGCCTGGTGGTTGACGCCGGCGGTGACGAACCCGACCTCGTCGACCGGGACGCCGACGAGGTTCGCGAGCCGCTCCTGCGTGTCGCGGACGGAGTGGCAGATGCCCACCACGTTCTTGAACGGCGTCCCGTCCCAGACCGAGCGCGGGATCATCGTCATCGGGTTGGTGTAGTTGAGCAGCAGCGCGTCCGGCGCCAGCTCGGCGAGGTCGTTACCCAACGCGACCATCACCGGGATCGTGCGCAGCGCGCGGAAGATCCCGCCGATCCCGAGCGTGTCGGCGATCGTCTGCCGGACGCCGTGCCGGGCCGGCACCTCAAAGTCGATCTTGGTCGCCTCGAACCCGCCGACCGCGATCTCGTTGATCACGTAGTCGGCGCCGTCCACGGCCGCGCGCCGGTCGGTGTGCGCCTCGACCTTGGCGGGCAGCCCGAGGTGGGCCACCATCCAGTTCGCCATCGTCTCGGCCGTGCCGAGCCGCTCGGCGTCGATGTCGTGCAGGACGAGCGTGGACGCGCCGAGCCCGGGCAGCGTGAGGATGTCCGACAGGACGTTCTTGGTGAACTCGACGCTTCCCGCGCCGATGAAGACGATGCGTGCCATGGTGTCCCTTACCGGTGTCCCTTACATGATCGCGAGTTGGCCGCCGTCGATGACCAGTTCGGCTCCGTGCACGAACGAGGCGTCGTCGGAGGCGAGGAAGGCGTAGGCGGCGGCGACCTCGGCGGCCTGCCCGGCGCGTCCGAGGGGAATGTGGTCGCGCTGGTAGGCGGCGACGAAGTCCGGGCCGAGGTCGGCCTCGATCCCGGCGTTGAGCGGGGTGCTGATGTAGCCGGGGCAGACGGCGTTGACGCGGATGCCGTGCCGCCCGAGCTCCACCGCCATGGTCTTGGTCAGCAGCAGCACCCCGCCCTTGGACGCGTTGTAGTGCGCGTAGTCCTCCTCGCCCCCGAGGCCGTTGGTGGAGGACATGTTGACGATCGAGCCGCGCGTCCCCGCGCGCACCATGAGCCGGCTCACCGCCTGCCCGACCAGGAACATGCCGCGCAGGTTGACGGCCATGATCGTGTCCCAGTGCTCGGGGGTGATCTCCAGGAACGGCTCGCGCCAGCCCGTCCCGGCGTTGTTGATCAGCACGTCGACGCCGCCGAGCGCGGCGGTCGCCTCGGCGACCAGCCGCTCGACGTCGTCCTCGTGGCTGACGTCGCAGGTCGTCCCGCTGATCTTGCCGAGCGGGGACAGGGCGGCGACGACGTCCTCCACCCGGTCGAGGCCGCAGACGAACACCCGCGCGCCCTCCTCCAGGAACCGCCGCGCGGCGGCCTCCCCGATCCCGCTGGTGCCCCCCGAGATCAGGACGTTCTTTCCGGACAGCCCGCGCATCGTCATGCCCCTCCCCGCTCCGACCCCGGATGCCTGTTCATATGCCGAGCACGACCGGGCGGCCGACCTTCGGCACGAGGTACTCCTGGTCGGGGAACCCCCGGTCCAGGACGTCGACGAACGTCGTCACCGACTCGGCGTTGACCGCGAACAGGTCGTGGTGGCTCGGCAGCAGCCAGCGCGCGTCGGCGCCGGCGGCCAGGTGCGCGGCCTCCCGGACGGTCAGGTTGCCGACGATCCCCAGCTCCTCGCGGATCCGGTCGCGGCCGTTGACCGGCAGCAGCGCGACCCGGGGCCGCAGGCCCGCGAGCGCCCGGTCGATCTCGGGGTGCAGGACGGTGTCGCCCGCGTGGTAGACGGTCACGCCCGGGTCGAGTTCGACGACGTAGCCGAGGAAGCGGTGCGCGCCGTCCTGCACCATCACGTCGTAGCAGAGCGGCCCGGTGTACTCGGGGGAGTGCGCCGCCGGGACGGGATGGACGCGGACGCCCGCGACCTCCAGCGGCTCGCCCGCCAGCGCCGGGACGAACCGCGCGCCGAGCGCCTCCGCGTCCGGCCGCAGGACGGGCGGCGCCACCACCGTGAACGGGCGGCGCGCGAGCGCGGGGCCGAGCGTGTGCGGGTCGAAGTGGTCGGCGTGCTCGTGGGTGACGAGCACGACGTCGGCGTCCAGCTCGGCGGGGCCGAACGGCGGCGGGAACCGGCGGGCCCAGCGTCCGGGCGGGCCGAACTCCGAGTCGGCGGCCAGCCGGTCCGACAGGTAGGGGTCGACGGCGACGACCGTGCCGTTCGCGCCCTTCAGCAGGAACCCGGCCTGCCCGAGCGCGCAGACGCCGACCATCCCGGGCGGGACGGCCAGCTCCCGGAAGCCCTCACTGATCCCCATCGACGACTCCTCTTCTGCTACTGGCCGGTCATGGCGCGAGGAGGGCCTTGACCGGCTCCGTGCCGCCGTTCATCAGGTCGGTGAAGACCCGGGCGCCGTCGCTCAGCGGGAAGGTGTTCACCCAGCTCAGGTCCCATTGTGCGGCGAGGTCCACGGCCGCGCCGAACTCGCCGGGGGTGTAGCCGAACGAGCCGAGCAGCCGCTTCTCGGTGCGGACGAGGTCGTTCGCGTCGAACCCGGGATCGGCGCTCGCCAGCCCGAGCGCCACCGCGACCCCGCCGGGCGCCAGCCGGTTCAGCGCGTCGGCGCGGGTGGTCGGCAGCCCGACCGCGTCGAAGACCACGTCGAACTCGCCGCGCAGGGACGGGCCGGTGGCGTCGGCGCCGAGCCGTCCGGCGATCGCCGCGCGCCGCTCGGACAGGTCGGCGGCGACCACGGACGCGGCGCCGCGCAGCCGCGCGAGCTGCACGCACAGCAGGCCGATCGTCCCGCAGCCGATGACACCGACGCGCGCGCCCTCCGGGACCGCTGCCACGTTCCACGAGTGGACCGCGTAGGCGATCGGCTCGACCAGGCCGGCGGCCGTCCAGGAGAATCCGTCCGGGAGCGCGTGGACCGAGGAGGCCGGCACCGCGACCCGCTCGGCGAACCCACCCGGGCGGTGCACGCCGATCAGCGCGCGGCGGCGGCACAGGTTGCCGCGTCCCCGCGTACACAGATCGCAGTCTCCGCAGGAGAGAATGGGGTTCACCACGACGCGCCGGCCGTCGGGGGTCGTCCCGGCGAACTCGTGGCCCATCACGAGCGGTGGGGTTCGGAAGCCGGGGGTGCGCACGCCGTGCAGCTCACTGCCGCAGATGCCGGCGGCGGCCACCTCGACGAGGATCTCATCGGATTTCACGGACGGTTCGTCGATGTCATGCAGTTCCACCACGCTCGGCGCGGTGAAAACGAGTGCCTTCATCACAGCCGTGAATGTAGCAGCCATCCGTATCGTGGGCTAGCATTCCGTATAGCGGAAACCTAGGGGAGAGGGTCGCATGGCGAAGAACGAGTCACCGGTGGGCAGCGTGGACAGGGCGCTGCGCATCATCCAGCTGCTCTCCGAGAGCGGGCGCGGCGTCACGCTGGAGGACCTCGCGGTCCGCTCCGGCATCCCGCGCAGCTCCCTGCACCGTCTGCTCGGCGCGCTGCGGCACCGCGGCTTCGCCGCGCAGCCGGAGCCGAACGGTCCCTACTTCCTCGGCACCGAGCTGCTCGCGGCGGCGTTCCGCTACTACGACCGGATCGACCTGCGCGCGCTCGTCCATCCGGTGCTGCTGCGGCTGCGCGAGGAGCTGAACGAGACCACCCACATGGCCGTGCTGGACGGCGGCGAGATCGTCTACGTGGACAAGGTCGAGGCCATCCACCCGATCACGATGACCTCGGTGATCGGCGGCCGGAACCCGGCGCACTGCACCGGTGTCGGCAAGGCCCTGCTGGCCTGGACGTACCCGACCGACGAGGCGATCAAGCTGTGGGCCGCCGCGCACGAGCTGCGCCCGGTCACCCGGCACTCGATCACCTCGCCGGCCCGGCTCGCCGAGGAGATGGCCGAGATCAGGGAGCGCGGATACGCGCTCGACATGGAGGAGAACGAGGAGGGCGTGCGCTGCGCGGCGGTGCCGGTCTTCCTCGGGCGCTCCACGCCGTCCGCCGGGATCAGCGTCACCGCGCCGAAGGACCGCTTCCCGAAGGCGCGGGTGACCGAGGTGGCGCTGCGCGTGCGCACGATCCTCGCCGACGAGCTGGACGAACCCACCGGCCCGGCCGAGTGAGTCCGGCTGAGTGAGTCCGGCGGGGTGAATCTGGCGGGGTGAGCCCGGTGGCGCCCCGCGCGGCCGCGCCCGAGGGTGCCGGGCGGGTCTCGTGGGGCGCCACCGGAGTGCCCCGGCGCATGTCCGGGGTGTGCCGGATGGTTGACAGGGGGCGAGTCATGCTGGTTGCCTTTCATGGAAGCCTATTCCGTGATACGGAAAGAGAAGCAAGTGGCGAAGGTCGTGGTGGTTCTCGGGCTGCTGCTTGCGCTGGCGGGGGCGGGGTGTTCGGCGGGGTCGTCCAAGAAGGAGGAAGAGGACGCTCCGTGGAGGCCGGTCGTCGGCAGCCGGTGGCAGTACCAGCTTTCGGGTGATCGCAAGTTCCCGGGGACGGGGGGTATCAACGTCGATATCTGCGAGCGGCCCTATGCCGGTGGCGGTGGGGGCGGGGGCGAGACCGGCGGCGGGGAGGACGGAAAGGGCGGCGGGGGCGCGTGCGTGCGCCCCGAGGTGTTCGACATCGACCTGTACGCCGACGCCTCGGTCGTCGGGAACAACACGACGCTGAACACGGCCGCCGTCAAGGCGATCCACGCCCGCGGCGCCAAGGCCATCTGCTACATCGACTCGGGTTCGGTGGAGAAGGGCCGCCCCGACTACCGGCAGTACGCCGAGTGGCACGAGGCCCACGGGAGATCGCTGATCGGCAAGCCCTACCCGGGGTTCCCGGAGGAGAGCTACGCCAACATCAACAACGACAAGGGGCAGCGCGACTTCGTGCTCGGGATGCAGGAGGCACGGGTCCGCAAATGCGTTCAGGCGGGGTTCGACGCCGTCGAGTTCGACGTCGTCAACGCCCACGAGGACGGGGCGGGGGTCACCGGGTGGCAGGTCAGTGCCGACAGCCAGCTCGTGTTCAACCGCGCGCTCGCTGACATCGCGCACCGCAACGGCCTCGCGGCGGGGCTGAAGAACGACCTCGGCCAGATCCCCCAGCTCGTATCCTCGTTCGACTTCATGATCAACGAGGAGTGCTGGGAGTTCCGCGAGTGCGACCGGTTGAAGCCGTTCATCGCGGCGGGCAAGCCGGTCTTCGGCGTCGAGTACAAGCCCTCACGCGGGGCGGACCCGCTCGCCTTCTGCCGGGAGGCCGTGTCGCTGCGCTTCGGCTTCATCAAGAAGGGCGAGGACTACCTCCTCACCGACCAGCCGTACACCCCCTGCCGCTGAGCCGGCGGGATCGAACGAAAGAACAACCATGCGACTCCTCACCTTCCGCACCGAGGGCGGCACCCGCGCGGGGCGCCTCGACGGCACGCAGGTCACGCCGCTGGACGCGCCGGACGTGGGCGCGCTGCTGGCCACCGGCCTGGACTGGCGCGCCCGCGCCGCCGCGACCGGACCGCTCGTCCCCTTCGACGAGCTGGACCTCGCGCCGCTGGTCACCCGGCCCAGCAAGATCATCTGCGTGGGGCTCAACTACAAGCGGCACATCGCCGAGACCGGCCTGGACACCCCCGAGCACCCGACGCTGTTCGCCAAGTTCGCGAACTCGCTGATCGGCGCCCGCGACCCGATCGTGCTGCCCGCCGCGTCCGGCGCGATGGACTGGGAGGCCGAGCTCGCCATCGTCATCGGGCGGAGCGTCGCGCACGCCGACCACGCCGAGGCCCGCGCGGCCATCGCCGGGTACACCGTCGCCAACGACGTCAGCGCCCGCGACTTCCAGCGCCGGACCACCCAGTGGCTCCAGGGCAAGACGTTCGACGCGACGACGCCGCTCGGCCCGACCCTGGTCACCGCCGACGAGCTGCACGACGTCGCCGACCTGGTGGTGTCGTGCAAGCTGCGCGGCGAGCAGATGCAGGGCGGCTGGACCGGCGACATGCTGTTCCCGCCGGACGAGATCGTCTCCTACATCAGCGGCATCATGACGCTCGAACCCGGCGACGTGATCCTCACCGGGACGCCGGCGGGCATCGGCGACAGCCGCACCCCGCCGATCCGGCTCGAACCCGGCGACGTGCTGGAGACCGAGATCGAGGGCCTCGGCGTGCTGCGCAACGAGTGCACGCTCAGCCCGCGTCCAACACGCGGAACGTGATGCCCGCCCGGGTCAGCCGGTCGAGCAGCGCGTCGCCCATGGCGGCCGCCGTGGTCACCTGACCGGAGGTCTCCGGCAGGTCGTCGTGGGCGAGGCAGAGCGCGGACTCGCCGAGCATGCGGGCGGACTCGGTGTAGCCGGGGTCGCCGCCCGCGACCTCGGTGACGACGCGCCTGCCGCCGCCCTCGCCCACGAACGTCACGCGGAACCAGTTGCGGGCGCGGCGCTCCGCCGACGGCCCCTCGCCGGCCGCGCGGAAGCGCCGCAGCAGCGACCGCGCCGGCGGGATCTGGGCGAGGGCGAGCACCGCCCCCGCGCCCGCGGCCATGCCCGCCGCCTCCGCCAGGTGCCTGACGGCGACGTGGTGCCCGTAGGTGAAGTCCGGGCCGTACCGGTCGAGCGTCCTGGCCGAGCGCGCCACGATCCGCGGGTCGATGGTCGGCGCCGGCAGCGTCCAGCCGCCGGTGACGCGGGTCCTCGGCAGCAGGCCGCGCGCGAGGCGGACCCGCCGCGCGCTCTCCCGCCGCGCCTCGGCCCGCGCCTCGGCCTTCCCGCGGTCGCGTTCGGCGCGCAGCATGCCGGGCACGTCGGCGGCGATCCCGATGATCGACTGCACCGTGCCCCCGGACGGGTCGAACCGCGCCCGCACGAACGCCTCCACGCGCAGCGGCACATCCTCGGGCAGCTGCTTGACGGTGAAGTAGGCGCCGAGGTCGGCCGGGATCGAGTCGAACCCGCACGCGTGGACGAGGCGCGCCCCGCTCCGGACGGCCTGCTCGTGGTAGGCGAGGTACATGCGGTCGACGAAGGCGGGCTCCCCGGCGAGGTCGACGTAGTCCGTCCCGGCGCGGGCGCAGGCCGCGACCAGCGGCTCGCCGTGCTCGCCGTAGGGGCCGACCGTCGTGACGACGACCCGCGCCGCCCGCGCCAGCTCCGCGACCGAGCCGACCTCGGCGGTGTCGGCGCGCAGGAGGGGCAGCTCGGCGCAGGCGGGGTTCAGCGCGGCCAGCCGGTCGCGGACCGCCTCCAGCCTGGCCCGGTTCCGCCCGGCCAGCGCCCACCGCGTCCCGGGGCCGGCGTGCTCCGCCAGGTACTCGGCGGTCAGCGCGCCGGTGAAGCCGGTCGCGCCGAACAGGACGATGTCGTACTCCCGGTCGCGCTTGCCCTCGTGCGGGCGGTCGTGCGGGTGGTCGCCGGTCATGCGAACCCCTCTCGTGTAACCGAAACCCGATCCTGACCCATGGGACGGCGGGGCCGCCCCGCGCCGCGCCGCGTCGAGGGGCCATGTCGAGGGACTGTCACGCTTCGCGGTCGCCCCGGCGCCACGCGTGACGAGGTCACGTCCCGGATCGGCGCCGGGAGCTGTCCTAATGTGGCCATGTCGAGGGGGGACGGTGCCGTGCGAGGGCTCGCCGTGGCGATGGACGTCGCCGCGTTGCTGCTGTTCGGACGGCTCGTCCACGCCCTGGCCCACCGCCCCCGCCCGGCCGCGCGCCCCGCCCCCGGGGGCGCCCTGGACACCGCCGCGAGCGCCGAGGCGGCGCTTGACGGCGCCGGTCCGGACGATGTACTCCCAGGCGGCACCGAGACGGTCCCCGACGAGGCCGGGCGGTTCGCGGCGCTGGCGCTGCTCGGCACCGGCCTGATCCTGCTGTCGGTCCCGCTCTGGAGCGGGTAGCGGGCGGCCGTCCGGTGCCGGAAAGGCTTCTCCGGAGCTGCGCTTCCCGGGTGCGACGGTGATCACATACGGGCCGGGGAAGCGCCGTCCCATGTCCTAGTGTTGGCACCATCGACATGACGATGTGGGGGAGAAGTTGCTTAACCCTGAGGACCTGTACGAGCTGGACACCGACGTCCCGGAACTGGCCGGGCCGGTGCTGCTGCACAGCCTCGACGGCTTCGTCGACGCGGGATCCACGGGGCAGCTCGTCCGCGAGCACCTGCTGGAGGCGCTGGAGCACCGCATCGTCGCACGGTTCGACGTCGACTCGCTGATCGACTACCGGGCCCGCCGCCCGAGCATGACCTTCGACCGCGACCACTGGGCCGCCTACGACGCGCCCGAGCTGGTCGTCCGGCTCGTCGAGGACGAGGCGGGCACGCCGTTCCTGCTCCTGTCGGGCCCCGAGCCCGACCGGCTGTGGGAGGGGTTCACCGCGTCCGTCCTGCACCTGGTGAAGCGCCTCGGGGTGGGGCTGGTCGTCGGGGTGCACGGCATCCCGATGGGCGTGCCGCACACCCGTCCGGTGGGGATGACCTCGCACGCGACGCGGCCCGAGCTGGTCACGCGGAACTCCTGGTTCGACAAGGTGCAGGTGCCGGGCAGCGCGGCCGGGCTGCTGGAGCTGCGGCTCGGCGAGGCCGGGCACGACGCGGTCGGCCTGGCCGTCCACGTGCCGCACTACCTGGCGCAGTCGGCGTATCCGGCCGCCGCCGTCGCGGCGGTGGAGGCGATCGCGGCGGCGACCGGCCTGTCGCTGCCGTCCGAGCGGCTGCGCGAGGCCGCCGCCCGCACCGACGCCGACATCGCCGAGCAGGTGGACGGCAACGACGAGGTCGAGAAGGTCGTCCGGGCGCTGGAGCAGCAGTACGACGCGTTCGCGGGCGCCGCCGAGCGCGACAACCTGCTCGCCGAGTCGCAGGACATGCCGACCGCCGAGGAGCTCGGCGCCCAGTTCGAGCGGTTCCTCGCCGAGCAGGACGGCCCGGAGCCGCCCGCCTGACATATCCGCCGGTCGGCGGGGTAGGCGAGCCCCCGAGGGGGGAGTCTCGATGATCACGATCGGGCTGGCCGACGCCGCGCTGGCCGGCGACCTCGTCATCCCGGACGAGCCGACCGGCATGGTGCTGTTCGCGCACGGCAGCGGCAGCTCCCGGCACAGCCCCCGCAACCGGGCCGTCGCGCACGGCCTGAACGCGGCGGGCATCGGGACGCTCCTGCTGGACCTGCTCACCGAGCAGGAGGAGCGGCACGACGCGGCGACGGCCGCCCTGCGCTTCGACATCGAGATGCTGACGATGCGGCTGATCGGCACGATCGACCGGCTGGCGGAGGGCCTGGAGGCGGCGCCGCGCACCGCCGGCGTCCCGCTCGGCCTGTTCGGCGCCAGCACCGGCGCGGCCGCCGCGCTGGCGGCGACGGCGGCCCGCCCGAACGTCGCGGCGGTCGTCTCGCGGGGCGGGCGGCCCGACCTCGCGGGCCCGTCGCTGCCGCGGGTGCGGGCGCCGGTGCTGCTCATCGTGGGCGGCCGCGACCCCGAGGTGCTGGAGCTGAACAGGCGCGCCCAGGAGCGGCTGGACGGCCGCGCGGAACTGCACGTCGTCTCCGGCGCCACCCACCTGTTCGAGGAGCCGGGCGCCCTTGAGGAGGTCACCACCCAGGCCGCCGAGTGGTTCAACCTGCACCTTCGCCGCGCGCCGGGGCGCTGAGCGGACGGACCGAAAACCAGGGTGTGGTTTGGGGGCGTTCGCTTGGGCAACATGGGTCCATGCCCGACGTCATCGTGGTTGGCGCGGGGCCCGCGGGCTCCGCCGTGGCTTGTCACCTCGCACGCGCCGGGCTGGACGTGCTCATCCTGGAGAAGACCACGTTCCCCCGCGAGAAGGTCTGCGGGGACGGGCTCACGCCCCGCGCCGTCCAGGAGCTGGTGGCGCTGGGCGTCGACGTCGAGGACCCGGGCTGGTTCCGCACCGCGGGGCTGCGGCTCGTCGGCGGGCGCCACCGCCTGGAGATCGGCTGGCCGGGCGGGTCGCTGCCCGCCTTCGGCCTCACCCGCACGCGCCGGGACCTCGACGAGCTGCTCGTCCAGCAGGCCGTGAAGGCGGGCGCCACGCTGCGGGAGGGCACCAAGGTCACCGCGCCCCTCCGCAACCGCACCGGGCAGGTGGCGGGCGTGGTCGCCGGAGGCCGGGAGCACCACGCGCGGCTGGTCGTCGCGGCGGACGGGGCGTCCTCGCGCCTGTCGGTCGCCACCGGCCTGCGGCCCCGCCCGGACCGCCCGATCGGCACCGCCGCGCGCCGCTACTACCGCAGCCCCCGCCATGACGACGCCCACCTGGAGATCCGGCTCGGCGTCACGCCCGCCGGATACGGGTGGATCTTCGGGATGGGCGACGGGACGTGCAACGCCGGGATCGCGCTGCTGCGCGACACCCGCGCCGACTGCCGCCGGGTCCTCGACCGCTGGCTGGCGTCGCTGCCGGCCGACCGGGCGCTCACCGAGGAGCACGCGCTGACGCCCGTCCGGGGCGCGGCGCTGCCGATGGGCTTCAGCCGCCAGCCGCACTACGCCGCGGGGCTCCTGCTCGTGGGCGACTCGGGCGGCATGGTCAACCCGTTCAGCGGCGAGGGCATCGCCTACGCGCTGGAGGCCGCCCGGCTCGCCGCCGAGACGATCGGGACCGCGCTGGCCCGCCCGACGGCGGCGCAGCGCGAGCGGGCGCTGCACCGGTACCCGGCCGCGCTGAAGTCGGCGCACGGCGGCGCGTTCACGCTCGGCCGCGCGTGCGCCCAGGCCATCGAGCATCCGTGGGTCATGCGGCTGGCGGCCAGGCACGGGCTGGCGCGCCCGGTGCTCGGGCGGATCGCGGTGACCGTCCTGGCCGGGATGGGCGACCCGTGCGGGCGGCGGGCGCCCGACCGGCTCGCCGCCGCGCTCGCCAGGATCACCCCGGCGTCCTGACCCCTCCCAAGATCAGGTCGGCGGCCCTTTCCCCGATCATGATGGCGGGGGCGTTGGTGTTGCCGGTCGTCACGTCCGGCATGATCGACGCGTCCGCCACCCGGAGGCCCTCCACCCCGTGGACGCGCAGTTCGGGATCGACGACCGCCTCGTCGTCCACGCCCATCTTGCAGGTCCCGGCCTGGTGGTGGTAGGTGACCACGGACTCGCGGACGTAGTCGCGCAGGCCCGCCTCGTCCACCGCGAGGGGCCCGGGGTACAGCTCGCGGGTGCCCCAGCCCTCGCGCAGCGCGGGGGCCGCGATGATCTCCTGGCAGAGCCGGACGGCGGCGCACAGCGCGTCCAGGTCGGCGTCCGCCGACAGCACGCGCGGGTCGATCAGCGGCTCCGCGCCGTCGGACAGCCGGATCTCGCCCTTGGACTCCGGGCGGACGAGACCCGCCATCAGCGAGAGCCCGTCCGGCGGGCCGTGCATCCACGGCTCGTAGAGGGGGACGCCGAAGTGCAGCGGTTGCAGGTCGGGCACCTCCAGCCCCGGCCCGCTCCGCCAGAACAGGTGGCTCTGGGTGTGGGGGAGTCCCCGCGAGAGCGTCGGCGCACGGTCCGTCGAGGCGATCACCGGCACCAGCCAGTGGTCCTGGAGGTTGCGGCCCACCCCCGGCAGGTGGACGGCCGCGCCGCCGAGCGCGTCCGCGTCCCCGATCCCCGAGCGCAGCAGCAGCACCGGCGACCCGATCGCGCCGCCGCACAGCACGACCTGGCCGGCGCGGGCCCGCTCCAGCCGCCCGCCGCGCGTCCACTCGACGCCCACGCAGCGGCGGCCCTCCAGCAGCAGCCGCCGGGCCCGCGCGTCCGGGACGAGCGTGACGCCCTTCCCGAGGACCGGCTCCAGGTACGCGCGGGCCGTCGTGAGCCGCGTGTGGCCGCGGATCGTGAACTGCATGAAGGACACGCCGTCCTGCGACGCCCCCTGGTTGTAGTCGGGGTTGAACGGCAGCCCGGCCTCCTGCGCGGCCTCCACGATCGAGCACTGGACGGGGTCGGGCCGGTAGCCGGTCAGGACGTCGAGGACGCCCGGCCCGCCGGTGCCGAGGCCGTCGATCCGCTCGAAGACCGGGCGCACGTCCTCCCACGACCAGCCGGGGTTGCCGAGCGCCGCCCACCGGTCGTAGTCGGCGGGGTTGCCGCGCACCCAGATCATCGCGTTGAGCGCGTGCGACCCGCCGACGACGTGGCCGCGCGGCAGGTGCAGGCTCCGGCCGTGCGCGTGCTCCTGCGGGACGGTCCGGAACCCCCAGTCCAGCGGCGAGTTCCACAGCTCGTGCATGCGGGCCGGGTCGTCCACCTCGGGCGCCTCCCGGTGCGGGCCCGCCTCGACGACCAGGACGCGGAGCCCGGCGTCCGCCAGCCGCCGCGCCACGACCGAGCCGGCCGAGCCGGCACCGACCACGATCACATCCGCCTGATCGTCGCTCATCGGGCAGCCTCCCTCCGGGTCCGCGTTGCTGGGCGGTCAGCGTAGGCACGGGTCCATCCGGGTACGACGGGTCCGGCGCCGGTCGTGCCGCCACAGACAAGCACTGTTCCGACACAGCCAAGGAAGCGCGCGCGTCCTTTGATGTGCTCGACCGGGAGCAGACCACCGACACGAGAGGGAGACCATGAGCGAGGCGTCCGACATCATCAAGGCCCACTACGCGGCCTCCGACCGGGGCGACCTGGACGGCATGGTCGAGGCGTTCGCCGACGACGTCGAGTGGACGGAGATGGCCGGGTTCCCCTACGCGGGCACCTATGTCGGCGTCCCCGCGATCCGCGAGGGCGTCTTCGGCCGCCTCGGCGGCGAGTGGAAGGACTTCACCGCCACCGCCGAGGAGATCATCGACGGCGACGAGGGGCGGGTCGTGGCGCTCGGCCACTACGCCGGGACCTTCGCCGCGACCGGCAAGTCGATGCGTGTCCGGTTCGTCCATGTCTGGCGTGTTCGGGACGGGAAGGTCGTCCGATTTGAGCAGTTCACCGACACGCTGCTCGTCCGCGCGTCCATGGAGTGAAACGCCCCCCTGGTGCGACCGGCCTCCGCAGGGCACTATGTGACCGGGAGGCCGGGCATCTCACCTGGGGAAACACGCATGTCGACGCTCATCGCCACCGCGGACAGGCCCGCGCGCGAACGGTTCGAGTTCTGGCGCAGCTCCGTCTCGGACATGTTCGTCCCGCTGCGCACTGAAACGTCCCGTCCCGACCGGTTCGAGGGCCGGATGCGCGGCTGCGAGCTGGGCGCGCTGAAGGTGGCCGAGGTCGCCGCGACGCCCCATGTCGTCCGCCGCACGGGGTCGCTGATCGCCCGCTCCGACCCGGGCCACTACAAGCTGGGCGTCCAGCTCAGCGGCTACTGCCTGCTCACCCAGGACGGCCGCGAGGCCGCGCTCGTCCCCGGCGACTTCACGATCTACGACACCACCCGGCCCTACACGCTGGCCTTCGACGACTCCTACCGGCAGCTCGTGCTGATGGTCCCGCGCCGCCTCCTGCACCTGCCCGAGGAGGCGATCGCCGGGATCACCGCCACCCGGATCTCCGGCCGCCAGGGCGTCGGGGCGCTGCTGTCGCCGTTCCTCGTCCAGCTCGCCCGGCACCTGGACGACCTCGACGACCAGGGCGGCGTCCGGCTCGGCGACAACATCGTCGACCTCCTCGTCACCCTGCTCGCCGAGCGCCTGGACGTCACCGCCCCCACCCCCGACGCGGCCCGCCGCGCCCTGCTGATCCGCGTCCGCGCCTACATCGAGCGCCACCTGGACGACCCCGACCTGTGCCCCGACAGCATCGCCGCCGCGCACTTCGTCTCGTCCCGGCACCTGTACAAGCTCTTCCACGAGGAGGGCACGACGGTGTCGATGTGGATCAAGCAGCGCCGGCTGGAGCACTGCCGCCGCGACCTGCGCGACCCGCTCCAGCTCAACCGCCCGGTCAGCGCCATCGCCGCCCGCTGGGGCTTCGTCGACGCCGCCCACTTCAGCCGCCTGTTCAAGGCCGCCTACGGCGCCAGCCCCCGCGAGTACCGCGTGACGATCACCGCTGAATGAGCGGTACCGGTCAACCGCCGTACACCGACAGACAAGACGTCCTACGCCGCCTCCCCCGAAGCTGGGCCCAAAGGGAGGCCCACCATGACCACGCGTACCCAGCTCCATATCAACGGTGAATGGACGGCCGCCGCCGACGGCGCCGAGTTCACCACCACCGACCCCTCGACCGGCGCCGCGCTCGGGACCTGCGCCGAGGCGGGCCCCGCCGACGTCGACCGGGCGGTGGACGCGGCGCGCGCCGCCCTGGCGGACCCGGCCTGGGCGTCCATCGCGCCGAGCGCCCGCGCCCGGCTGCTGTGGCGCGTCGCCGACCTGATCGAGGAGCACGAGGCGGAGCTGGCCGAGCTGGAGACCCGCGACCAGGGCCAGCCCCTCGGCGTCGCGCACGCGGTGAGCGTCACCGGCGCCGCCGAGCACTTCCGCTACTTCGCCGGCTGGTGCACCAAGATCGAGGGCTCGGTCTCCCCGGTCTCCTTCCCGGACACCCTGCACTACGTCCGCCGCGAACCCGTGGGCGTCTGCGCGCTGATCACCCCCTGGAACTTCCCCCTGATGATCGCCGCGTGGAAGCTCGCCCCCGCGCTGGCCTGCGGCAACACCGTGATCATCAAGCCGGCCGAGCAGACGCCGCTGACCACCGTCCGGCTGGTCGAGCTGTGCGAGCGGGCGGGCTTCCCCCCGGGCGTGGTCAACCTGCTCACCGGCGGCCCGGCCGCCGGGAAGGCCCTGGTCGCGCACCCCCGCGTCGACAAGGTCTCCTTCACCGGCTCCAGCGCCGTCGGCCGCGAGATCGTCCAGGCGTCCGCCGGCAACCTCAAGCGCGTCACCCTCGAACTCGGCGGCAAGGCCCCCAGCGTCATCGCCCGCGACGCCGACATCGACCTCGCCGTCGCCGGCAACCTCCAGGGCGCCCTGCTGAACAGCGGCCAGGTCTGCGCCGCCTACACCCGCCTCTACGTCGACCGCCGCCGCGCCGACGAGTTCACCGAGAAGCTGGCGGCCGCCGCCGCCTCCCTCCGCCTCGGCCCCGGCCTCGACCCCGAGACCCAGATCGGCCCCCTCGTCTCCCAGGAGCACCTCGACCAGGTCGACTCCTACGTACGCACGGGCGAGAAGCAGGGCGCCGAGCTGGTCACCGGCGGCGCCCGCGCCGACGGCCCCCTCTCCAACGGCAACTTCTACCGCCCCACCGTCTTCGGCTCCGTCACCGACGACATGACGATCGCCCGCGAGGAGATCTTCGGGCCCGTCCTGCCCGTCCTGCCCTACGACGACCCCGAGGAACTGGCCGCCCGCGCCAACGACACCGAGTTCGGCCTCGCCGCGTCCCTGTGGACCCGCGACCTCGCCACCGCCCACCGCCTCGCCGCCGACATCCGCGCCGGCGCAATCTTCGTCAACATGCTCCCCATCCCCGACGCCGCCGCCCCCTGGGGCGGCTACAAGTCCAGCGGCTGGGGCCGCGAGATGGGCCCCTACGCCATCGACGCCTACACCGAGGTCAAGGGGGTCTGGGTCCACCTGGGCGACTCCTGACCCCCTCCCGCGTACCCGGTTCGCCGCCTCCGCCCCGTTTCGCGATACCCCCCGCGAACCGGGTACGCTTTCCCGGTCACGAGCACGCGGGCGCGTAGCTCAGGGGTAGAGCACTCGCCTTACAAGCGAGGAGTCGGCGGTTCGAAACCGTCCGCGCCCACCCACGTCAAGGCCATGATCCGCAGTCGCGGACCATGGCCTTCGATCTTGTGAGTGACCAACCGGGTGACTACGGCTCCTGATCCGCCGCCTCCTCCTCAGCGAAGATCACTGCCGCGTCCTGGAGGCGATGTTCCCCGGGTGGACGGCGGAGGAGCTGTTCGCCCCCTGCCCGCCGCACCTCCTGGCGGCCGAGTCTCCCGCCGACGCCACGAGCGACGAACGCGCAGACCTGGAGTCGACCACCGACCGGTTCGGGACGGCCGACTACGCCGACGTCACCGCCGTATACACCACTCGCGCCGAGTTCTCATCCGCCCACCCGCCGCACGCCCTCCTCGACAGCGCCACCACCATCCGAGCCGCCGGCCTCTCACTCAACACACTGTGCCAGCAGTACCCCGACCAGCGCCTCTACCGCCTGATCGAGAACGGCACGACGCTGCAAGCCCTGTTCCTGGACCCCGAAGGCGAGGCCATCCACGCCCGCGAACAGGAAGAGGGCTGCACCGACAACCACCTCACCACCCTGACCCGCCTGAACATCGAGGTTCTCACCCGTCTACGCAAGCGCCTTTCGCCCGAGGCCCAAGTGCATCGTCCGTGGCCGTCTACGACGAGACCATCCGGTTCAACATCACGCTCATCGACGACCGCCTGTGCGTGATGCAGCCCTACCTCCCCCCAGGCCCGCGGAGTCGACTCGCCCACCTTCCTCGCCGAACGCAACCCCACCGGCACCGGCCTGTATGGGACCTTGACGAGATCTTCCGCTCGCTCTGGGAACGAGGCAGACCCGTATGACCGACGCACCCGCATCGCTGCTCCCCGTCGCCCTCAGGGCAGCGGAGATCGCCAGTGACCTAGTGCGCACGCGCGTCCCCGGCCTGCTCACCGCCAAGGGCGACCGCGACATGGCGTCCGAAGTCGACTACGCCGTAGAACGCGCCGTCCGCGCCTACCTCCGCGACCGCACACCCGACATCGCCATACTCGGCGAAGAAGAAGGCATCACCGGAGACACCAAGAGCGATCTTCTCTGGGCCATCGACCCCGTAGACGGGACGGCCAACTTCGTCCGAGGCATCCCCTTGTGCGGCTTCTCCATCGGCCTGGTCCACAAGGGCCGCCCCATCGTCGGTGTCATCGACCTACCGTTCCTCGGCACCCGCTACCAGGCCGCCCAGCACACCGGCGCCTACGTCGGAGACCGCCGCATCCAAGCCAGCATGACCACCGACCTCAAAGACGCCATCGTCGCCATAGGCGACTACGCAGTAGGCGAAGGAGCTGAAGCCAAGAACCGCCTACGCCTCGCCCTAACCGAACGCCTGGCCGCCAACGTCCAACGAGTCCGCATGCTCGGCTCAGCAGCCCTAGACCTAGCCTGGGTCGCCGAAGGCAAGCTGGACGCCAGCATCACACTCTCCAACAAGCCCTGGGACACAGCCGCCGGCGTCATCATCGCCCGCGAAGCAGGAGCCAAGGTCACCGACCAAGACGGTATGGATCACACTTTGGCCTCTGTGGCAACCCTCGCATTCTCGCCGCCACTCTCCTGTGGCCTGTCTAGCTTAATTCTATCCGTGAGTCCCAAAATGGATAGTTAACTTCATTCCCATATGGCTCACTTGCGTTTCACTGTTATGGTCGCGGATGTTTGAATAGCCGATATTGGACTCTCTTTGCTGTCGAATCCGCTTTTGTATCGCTGCAAAATTGAGTTCCCTCGATCATCAACGATGATGGCCGAAACCTGCATAACAGATTTATTGTCGCCTGGATCGCTGAATTGAACGTGATTGCACGCAAAGTTCGATCCGTCGAAGTTGTCGCATTCGCCTTGTGGGTATAGTCTTTGGGTCGCCTTGAATTTGGTCAGCACCCAAACGTGCAGGCCAGGTCCCAGGGCGCGGCTATGAATTCTAACATCGGTAAAAGTGCTTACCAGGTCACCGTTCTCTGGCTTGGTTACCGCGAGGTCGTAATCAGTGACCTTCTTTTGCGACGATGCGGTAGGGTGAGGGCTGGTCGAAGGTGCTGAGTTGGACGCTGCTGTATCCTTCTTTATTGCGTTGTTCGCAAATGCTCCCAGTAAAAAGGCCCCGACCATCACGAGCAAGACGGGTGCAATCAACTTGCGGGAGTCATTGGGCAGAGCTGAGCGAAAACATAATCCTAGGCCGCATAGTAGGAGAGTCAAACCCGCGGCGATGTATATAGGATCGTGGTCGGATTTAAAAGCAACCACAACTCCGGTAGCATCCGCGATAATGGCAACGAGTGCAGATATTAGGTCACTCGACGATTTTCCTTGGGATGGCCCCTGTCCGGGTTCGCCTGCGGAATTAAGGGTCATCTCATCTTCCTCGGTCAATGATCCAGCAATCCTCGTTGTGTTAGATAGGTTACTCGCTACGGTGGGTATGTCTGAGTCGATCTGACCTGTTGGCCGGATCTGGCTGACGTTAATTGATCTTCGTTGGCGTGAAGCATGTTGCGCTTACAAGAGCATTGCCGAATTCGGCTGTTTTGGATCAAGGGGCGGCGCCGCCCGGAGCGTGCGGCGTGGGCGCCCGGCCGCGATCGGCGCCGCACCGGCCGCCGCTCGGCCGACCCGTCAGCTCGGGGTCGCAGCGCCGCCCCGTGACGGCCGCAGGGCCAGGACGGTGGAGCGTGCTCGAACCAAGGGGCTTCGCAGGCCCTTGGACCCCCGCGAGCCGGAGCACTCATTCGCGCGCCAAGCGCTGTCACGGCTTCTCGTCGTTCGTGCGAATGAGCACTCCGGACCGGTCGCTGCGTCTGTGACGACGGGATGTCGGTCCGGCGGCGAACGCCAAGCCGCCACGGCGCCCTTCGGTCGATGCGGGGGTGGACGAGGGATCTTGCCATTTGCGTGCCAGTGAGGAGCGCGAGGTCTGGGTTCTCGCCAGGTCGGAAGCGCGATCACCCTTGGTGATCATGAGGTGAGAGCGTGCCATTTGCGTGCCATTAGGTTGGGGCGCCTGTGGACGAGGCCGTCCCCCGGACGTTGGTCGGGTGCTGGTCAGGGGCGTCGGGCGGGTGGTCGCGAGTCCTTACAAGCGAGGAGTCGGCGGTTCGAAACCGTCCGCGCCCACCCACGTCAAGGCCATGATTCGCAGGCGCGGACCATGGCCTTTGATCTTGTGAGTGACTAATCGGGCGGCTACGGCTCAGCGGGTTGCCGGTGCGGGTACAGAAGACCCGTCCTCGCCGGACGGGGCGTCCTGGAAGGTCTTGGAGGCGGCGGAGCCTGTCCGGGCTCAGAGTGCGGCGGAACTTCCTGACCGCCAGACGTAGGGCGTACTCGGAGTGCTTCCCACCGGCTTCTCGGACGGGAAAGGGGCCGGTGAAACTTGGTCGGGATTGGGCGAAGGGTGGTTCAACGCTGCCGTCGAAGGGTCCAGAAGAGCCAGTTCCCGGTGCTGGAGCAGGCCGCGACATCCCAGCCCTGAAGGCCGAAAGTGCAGAGTAGGGCTACCACTTCCTTGTGGTTGCCGCGATACATATTTTCTTGGTCGCCGGGTAGGTTGACCTGGATGGCTCCTTGATCCCACAACCACTCGATGGTAGCGAACTCGTAGGCGAAGATCGCAATCTCCTTCCATCGTCCGCTGGCCGGATGGTGGCACTTACCAGATCATTTGCATCGTCCTCATCATCGCGCGCCGGCTAGGGGAGGGGCAATGGCTGACCGCAGCATCGGAATTGGCCAAATTCGGTCAGAGGTAAAAGGATATTCCCAATGCGGGCGACCCCGGCGATAGATACTGTGCGCCGGCGGTCCGGAGTGGCGCCTCCTGGCGAGCCTCTCCGACTTGTCTCTCTCCTCCGGCTGAACCCTCGTAGGGACGATGGGCGCCGCGGAGCTTGAGTGCCTCGGCTGGGCATGTGCGGCTCATCGACACCCCGAGCACCTTGAGGTTCGGGCTTGGGGCATGGTCATCTACTACGGGACGTAGTACTATGAGTTGTAGTTGGTTCCGGTTCCGGGGTGCTCATGGGGAAGGTGTTCGGGTGACTAACTACGCTCGGTTGTATCGGATGCGGTTCACCCCGTGGGAGCGGTACGGGAAGGCGGCGGCGGGGAGTATCGCGGCGGTGCTCGATCGGGAGGCGGGGGAGCGGTCTCGGCCGCTCGGGCGGGCGCTCGATCTCGGGTGCGGGCGGGGGCAGTTCACGCCGGAGCTGGCGCGGCGGGGGTGGGAGGCCGTGGGCGTTGATTACGTGCCGGCCGCCATCGAGGCCGCGAAGGCGGGTGAGACCGGTGGAGCGACCTACGTCGTGGGGGACGTGACGAACCTGTCGAGCGAGCTGGGGGAGTTCGACTTCTTTCTCGATATCGGCTGTTTCCAGGGGTTCGACGTCCAGCAGCGTTCAGCGGTGGGGCGAGGGGTTTCTTCGCTCGCCAAGCCTGACGCCACCTTGCTGATCCTCGCCTTCGGCCTCAACCGGATGCGCTCCCGGATAGGTGGGGTGTCGCAGGCGGAAGTCGAGGAGGCGTTCCCGGGGTGGGAGCTGCTCGCGGCCGAACCCGCGGAAACCGCTGGGCTCGGGTGGCCCATGAACAAGACCAATCCGCATTGGTACAGGTTGCGGCTGCCGGGCTGAGCATCCGATTCAAGGCCATGACCGCCCCTGCGGGTCATGGCCTTTTCTCGGTGGGTCAGGGGCGTAGGTAGGGGCCTGGGGTGTGGTGGGTGAAGGACGGGGTCGTGGGGTGCAGGCCCGGTTCGGGGTCGGTGTCGAACACCGTCTGGGTCTCGGGGGCGAGTTCGGCGGCGGCCTTGTTGAGGGGGGTCGGGTTGGTTGTGGGCCAGTGGTTCGCCTTCATGCGGGTGAGGAGGGTTTGGAGGGTGAGTATCTCCTCGGACGCGGTGAAGGTGCAGTGGTAGCCGCGGTCGACGTAGAGCTGCTTCAGGTCCGCGCGATGCATCTTGGTGGCGTAGCGGCGCTGGTTGTCGGTGGGGACGCTGCCGTCGCCGGTCGAGTGCAGGGTGATGACCGGTGCCGTGGTCCGGCCGGTCGGGGTGCCGTATCTGTTCAGGTATCGGACGGCTTGGGCGTTTGCCTTTATTCGGGGGGCGGCGTTGAGGCGGGCCAAGTCTCTGTGAAGGCTTAGGCCCGCGTCGCTGTAGGCGCGTGCTACCAGGGCTTTTTGGGTGGAGCGGGCTAGGAGCTTCCGGTAGTTCACGCCCGTGTTCCAGGACGGGTTTCCGCCCGCTCGCTGCTCGATGTCCGTGCGGTTGAGGCCCCAGAAGGCGCCTCGGTCGTAGGCGGCGTAGTAGGTCTGCTGTTCCACCTGGCCCGCGACCGTGTCCGGTGCGGGTGCGCGTGCGGTGTAGCGGGCCGGGATGTCGGCGAGGGCCGCGGCGAGAGCGAGGCGGGCGCGGCCGGTGGGGGAGGCCAGGGCGGCGCCGAGTGCTCGGCGGGCGTTGGCCGTGTTCGTTTGCGGGTCCTTGATGTTGACGACGTCGAGGCTGGGGGCGAGCAGGGTCTTGACCGCGAAGTTCGCGTCGAGGGCGCTGTTGAAGTGGCCCGTCGTGCCGCCGACCACCCCGCAGAGGGAGGCGACGCCGGCGAAGCGGCCCGGGTTGCGCTCCGCCAGGAGGACGGCGGTCAGTCCGCCCGCGGATGCTCCCGCCGAGATGGTCCGCTTGGGTTTGCCGATGTTCGCGGTGAACCAGTCGAGCAGGTCGATCTGGTCCTTCAGGCCCGATTCGACCGCGCCCCAGCCGCGTGGGGAGCGGAGTTTCGAGGCCGCCAGCGCGTATCCGTGGTCGAGCAGCCACTGCCGGGTGGCCGGGTGGTTCGTCAGCTCGATGTCCGAGGGTGCCGGGGCCTCCAGGCTGTAGGCGCCGTGGCTCCACAGCAGCAGCGTTCCGTTCCAGTGGGACGGGACCTCGACCCGGTAGGGAACCCCGTCGATGCCGCCCGTGCGGACGGTCGTCTCGGCCTCGGCGGGCGACGACGGGGCCATGGTCGCGACCATGACCAGGGGGACGGTGTGGAGGAGCAGGCGGAATCGGTTCATGGGCCGCACCTTTCACCAGGCCCTGCCGGGGGTGCAATGATTTTGGAAATAGCTGAAATGTCGTATCTTTCCGCCATGCTGCGGCTCTGGCTCGACTACGAGGATCTGACCCGCATCCGCGTCCTGCCCGGGCTCTCGCCGATCACCCAGACCGTCTTCGGCGCCCAGGCCCTGCGGACGAGCGCGCGGCCCCGCGGCCCGTCGCGGATGCTGCTCGATCTGGTGCCGCCCGGACGGCTGCTCCCCGACTTCCTGACGCCGTACACGGACGTGCCGGGGTTGGAGGCGGAACTCGACGCCGTCGCCTCGACGCCGGTCCGGCGGATCCGCGCGGAGCTGGAGCGGTCCTACGGGCCGCGCCCGCCGGCCTCGTGGGTGACCCGCCTCGCCGCGGGCGACGGGGAGGCGATGCGGACGCTGGTCCGCGGGCTCCGCGACTTCCACCGGGCCGCGCTGGCGGACCGGTGGGCCGTGCTGACCCCGCATCTGCGCGCCGAGGCGTCCGGTCTCGCCCGGACGATGGCGGACGCGGGGATCGGTGCCGCGCTCGGCCGCCTGCATCCGGCCATCCGCTGGACGCCTCCCGTGCTGGAGATCGAGACGCTGCGCGACGGCGACGTCCGGCTCCAGGGGCGGGGGCTCCGGTTCCTGTTCTCGCCGTTCGTCACGGGGCCGCGCGTCCAGGTCGCCGGAGACCGGCCCGCGGCGGTGGTGGTGCCCGCGTCCCGGCCGCCGGGCGGAGCCGAGGGCGACCCGTCCGCGGTGTTCGGCCGGACGCGAGCGGCCGTGATCCGGATCGTCGGGGCGGACGGGGAGCTCACGACCGGGGCGCTCGCGTCCCGGCTCGGGGTCAGCGCGGCGTCCGCGTCCCAGCACGCCACGGCCCTGCGCGGCGCGGGCCTGCTGACCAGCGAGCGCAGGGGGAGGACGGTGCACCACGCGCTGACGCCGCTCGGGGAGCGGTTCCTGCGGGGTGGAGCCGGGCCCCGCTCCCGGGATGCGGGAACGGGGCCCTGACGGTCAGCAGAGGCCGCGCGGGTCGGACGTGCGGCACTTGTTGGCGCGGAAGTGGTTGGTCCTGCTCCCGCTCTTGTCGACCAGGTCGAAGGGCGCGTTCCCGAGGACGAGGTTGGACTTGATCAGGTTGTGGCGGGCGGGGCGGTTGCGCGGCGGGGTGCCGCGGAACAGCACGATGCCGCCGGAGTAGGGGAGCCGCCCTCGGTTCCCGGTCACGGTGTTGCGCTCGACGATGTTGTGGTCGCCGCCGAAGAACAGGATTCCCGTCCCGCCGAGCGGGGGCACCTCCCCGTGCGCCGGGCAGACCCGGTTGTTCTTCGAGACGCGGTTCTTCCAGACGGTGGTGTTGCCCTGCCCGGTCCGCTGGCTGTCGTCGACGAGGGCGACGCCGACGCAGTTGTGGACGATTTCGTTGTCATGGACCATGACGTGGCGGGCGTGCCGGACGAGGACGCCGATCGCGTTGCCGATCGAATGGTTGTCGGCGACGACGGTGCCGCGCGCGTTGGCGGTGTCGCCGACGTAGAGCCCGGCGTCGTCGGCGTTGTCGACGGTCCAGTTCCAGCGGAAGTGGCCGCGCGTGGAGGCGAACTCCGCGATCCCGTATTCGCCGTTGTTGCGGGCGAGGACGGACTGCACCGAAAGGCGGTCGGTGTGGATGCCGTAGACGCCGGTGTCGGCGAAGTCCCGGACGACCAGGTTGCGGATCGTCACGCCGTGGACCGGGTGCTTCGCCCGGCCGACGACGCAGATCCCCTGGCCGGGGTGCTTGACCCTGGCGCAGTGGTCCCGGTGGCCCGGGCGCAGGATCGTCTTGTTGCCCTCGCCGTGGATGGTGATGCGCTTGCGGACGAGGACGCCCCCGTCGTAGTGCCCGGCCCTGAGCTTGATGACGTCTCCGGGCCGGGCGTGGTCGACGGCCCTCTGGATCGAGTGTCCGGGCGGGACGACGATCACGCGTCCCCCCGCCGCCTGCGCCGCCGGCGCGATCCCGGCGATTCCGGTGACGGCGACCGTTGTTCCGAGCGCGGCCGTAATAATCCGCCTCATTCTGTTTTCCCCCGTTTTTCTACCGCCCGCGCGGGCGCCTGTGCCCGGCGCGGTCATGTATTCCTCGGTGATCATCCTGAACCGGGAATGTTCTGCCCGTGATGTGCGGACGGTAAAAATACGGGCGGTCGATCCGAAAGGGCCGGTTCCGCGCCCCCCGAATCCGCCGTTCAGTGCAGGATCTGCCCCGCCGCTATGCACGCCAGGCACGAGGCGAGCATCACCGCCGTGCCCGGGATGGCCTTGGCCACGTGGCGGTTCTTGGTCTCGGCGAGGAACGCGAACAGCCGCACCATCTGCCACGCCGCGTCCCGCTGGGCGGGGCCGTCCGGCGGGAACTGGGGCGAGACGCCGAACACGCCGAACGCGCTGGGCGGGACGGGGGTGCGCGGCCGTGGGCGCAGCGCCTGGATCAGGTGGTGGCCCGACAGGAGGAAGGCGGTCGCGAACGTGAGGTAGAGCGCCGACATCATGAGGCCGGACGGCCCGTCGGGCGCGGGCAGGGTCGGCAGCGCCGCCATGACCGCAACGATCGCGCCGGTGTGCGCGACGAGCAGCGTGGAGATCTTCGCCTCGGCGTGCTGGACGTAGCCCTGGAAGGTGGCCATCACGGTCACCGCGACGACCGCGTCGTTCTGGTCGCGGGCGGGGTCGGGGTTCGGGTTCATGCCTGCTCAGTCCCTCGGTCGCTTGATCTCGCGGAGCGTCGCGCGCAGGGCCTGTACCGTGCCGCGCACGTAGTGGCGGAGGCGCTCGTCGCTCAGCGTCGTCCCGTTCACATGGCAGCCGACGTTGACGGCGAGGGCGTCGCCGCTGGTCAGCGTGATCCGGAACTCCTGCCGGACGCTGACATCGGCCGGGGTCAGGTAGCTCATGGCGATGGGGCCCGCCATCCTGATCAGGTTGCCCGGGCTGGCCGCGCCGCCGTGCGCGGCCAGCCGGTCGTTCATCGTGCCGATCGAGGTGACGTCGGTGAGCATGAACTCGTGGGTCGTCTCCAGCTCGCGGAGCCCCGTCACCATGTTCAGGACGCAGCTGTAGGCGCACACCTGGAGTTCGGTGAGCAGGACCACGGCCACCTCGTAGCTGGCGTAGCGGGGCTTGCCGTCCAGGCCCATCGCGTAGTCGGTCGGCAGCGCGGGACCCACGACGGTGAGGGGGCGCCGGGTGACCAGCTCCCGCGGGATGCCCATCTCCTGCCACGCCCGCTGCTCGATCGCGTTCATGTCCTGGTTGAACCAGTAGTCCATCTGCTGGTCGGACGCGGCGCCGCTCCGGGCGCCCCGCTGGCGCTGGTACCGGTGGAAGCGGATGACGGCGAAGACGAGCAGCGGCCATCCGGCCAGGTTCCCGAGGATGACCAGGAAGATCGCGAACACCAGCAGGAGGATGCTGCCCGTGCTCGGCGACGAGGCCGACAGGCCGACCGACAGGATGTACAGCACGAAGCTCCCGACGATCGCGGCGAGCCCCAGTAACAGGAACAACCGTCCGAGCGTGAGGTCGCGCGCGCTCGGCGGTGCCACGAAGTAGGCGCGGACCGCCAGGGACGGACGCGCCGCGGCGGGCGCCGGCGTCGCCGCCGCGGTCTCGCCGGTGGGGTTCATCCGTCCTCCGCCGGCCGGATCCGCATGCGGACCGTCGACCAGATCGGGTTGTCCCAGGCCGGGACGTGCTCGACGATCTCCGCCGCCAGCTCGGACCGCCCCCGGTCGAGCGGCGCCTGGACGAGGGCGCCCACCATCCGCTCGGGCGGCGGGCCGGTGTAGTCGAAGCCGTTCATCTCGTAGTAGTCCTGCTTGACGATCGCCCAGAGCAGCAGGGCCCCGGCGTGCTCGGGGTCGAGGGCGAGCACCTTGCCGAGCTCGCGCTCGGCCCGCTGGATGGTCGGGCGCCGGTGCAGGCGGGGCCGCTGCCCGCGCAGGAGCGCGAGCGCCAGGCGGAACCGCAGGCCCGCCGCGTCCTGCGGGGTCGTGGCCTGCGCGGCGGCGCGGCGGAGCTGCTCGGCCGCCTCGTCGTAGTCGTGGTGCCGGAACGCCCTCATGCCCTCGGCGCGCGGATCGGCCTTGGGCGCCTCCTCGATCTTGATGTTCATGTCGCGGCCGGCGGTGTTGCCGAGGACGATGCCCCGGTTGCCGTCGCCGGAGAAGGAGATCCCCGGCGGCGGGCCCTGTGGTGCGGGTGCCTGTGGTGCGGGTGCCTGTGGTGCGGGTGCCTGTGGTGCGGGGACCTGTGGTGCGGGGGTCTGCGGCGGTGGGGTCTGCGGCGGTGGGGGCCGCGGCGGGGCCTCGGGGGGCGGCGCGTCGCCCGCGCGGCGGGAGTGGGGCAGGTGCATGTGGGCCGTCCTGTCGTATCCCTTCTCGGGATGGCTGACCTGGATCTCGGTGAAGTCCCGCTCGCGCAGGGCGGCGAGGTCGGAGCGGACGACCTTGCGGAAAACCTCCCGCGAGACCAGCAGGACCAGCGCCGCGTCGCGGTCGCGCTTGAGGGCCTGGCGCGCCGGGCCCGCCGCCAGGAGCCGGGCCACCTCGACGAAGGCGGGCCCCGCGGTGCCGAAGGCGGCGGGCACGAACACGTCGCAGTGCATCGCGATCCGGACCCGCAGCTCCAGGCTCGCGCTGTGGTCCTCGTTATGGAGCCGCAGCCGGTCGTCGATCGCCCGGACGAACGTCCCGACGACCCGGGTGAGGTCGGCGCCGGCGGGCAGCGCGACGTACTGGCCGTCGCCCTCCCCCTGCACCTTCCACGAGGCCGGGTCGAGCCCGGCCTCGTCCGCGGCGGCCTCGATGATCGAACGCAGCCGCTCCTGGAGGAGCCCCTGGTGCCGGGTGCTGCGCCCGCTGTAGTTCTCGATGTCGACGCCGAACACGAAGTGCTCGGCGAGTATCTCCTCATCGTGCATGGAATGGTCCTCGCGAACGTGCTGGATCGGTCGAACCAGCAGGCGGTGGGACCGGGAACCCCGGCCCAACATGCCCAGCTTCCGGGAGGGCGCGCCTGCGGTGTGTCATCTATCGGACGTAGCGGCCTTGAATTTCAGGGGCGGTCCGCCCTCGCGCGGGCCGGCCGCTCCTCGTCCGGCGGCGGCCGGCCGCCGCGAGGGGCGGTCAGGTGTTCACCATGCGGCGGAGCGCGTCCAGATCGTGGATGAGGATGCGGCCGCGGCCGGTCTGGATGAGGCCCCGCGCGCTCAGCTTCGCCAGGTCGCCGGAGACCACGCCGCGCGACAGCCCGACCGTCCGGCCGAACTCCCGCTGGTCGAGGGGGACCTCCGCGCGGTTCCCCGGGCGGTGCCGGGCCGTGGGGGAGACCGCGAGGCGCAGCAGGGTCCGGATCACCCGCTGCTCCGCCGGCAGCGTGGGGAGTTCGGCGCGAAAGATCTCGCCCTCGCGCAGCCGGTTCACCGCGTGGTTTATCAGCGCGTGCGCGGAGTTCATTTCCTTGATCGCCCGGTCGAATTCGGTGAGCGGGACAATTCGCACCGCGCACCGGTCGATCGCGGTGACGTTCGCGGAATGCCCGGTGCCGCTCAGCGGGGCGATTTCGCCGAGCACGTCGCCGGCGCCGCGGACGGCGAGCACAATCTCATTTCCGTCCGCGCCGAGCCAGGTCACCTTGACGCGGCCGTGCAGCAGGACGAGCAGGTGATCGTCCCTGCGCCCCTGGTGGAGCATGAGTTCGCCGGGCAGGAAAGTACGGGCGGCCCCCGCTCCCGCCAGCCGGGCCCATCCGCCCTCCGGAAGGATGGAGTTGAAACCGGTCACATCGCATCAGCGCCAGTCCTGGGTCATCGACCGATATCGATCTCGGAGCACACCCGGTGGTGCAACTCACGATACCCACATCGGTTCTGGCGGGTCACGCATTTCCAGGAGAAAGCGGAATGCGGCGCGTATGGAACGGTGCGAAAACGGTGCGGCGCGGCTTTGGATCATGAAAGGGAAAGGGCGGCGCGGGCCGTGCCGGCGGCCGGCGGCGGGTGGGGGCGTGGCCGGTCCCGGCCGCATGCCGGCGCGGTCCGCCGGCGGGCGCGGCGGGGCGCCTCGCGGGTGTGAGCAGCATCTCATCCCGTTCGCCCTGCTCAGGGGTCGTTTTACATGGCGTTCACATTTGGGCAACAGGTCCGAAACGGCCCGTTGGCACCGTCGGAGACGCCGGAACCCGCGGCGCCGGCGCGTCCGGAGCCCGGGACCACGGCGCTCGGAACCCACAAGGCCCTCGGAGGGACCACGTTGAGCTACAAGGCCGAGTACATCTGGATCGACGGCACCGAGCCCACCGCACGGCTGCGCTCCAAGACGCGGATCCTGGCCGACGGCGCCGACCTGCCCGACTGGGGGTTCGACGGGTCCAGCACCAACCAGGCGCCCGGCGACAACTCCGACTGCGTCCTCAAGCCGGTCTTCTCCTGTCCCGACCCGATCCGGGGCGGTGACAACAAGCTCGTCCTCTGCGAGGTCTACCTCGTGGACGGGACGCCCCACCCCACCAACACGCGGGCCCTGCTGCGCCCGGTCGCCGAGCAGTACGCGGCGCAGGACTCCTGGTACGGCATCGAGCAGGAGTACACGTTCTACAAGGACGGGCGCCCGCTGGGCTTCCCCGAGCGCGGCTACCCGGCCCCGCAGGGCTTCTACTACTGCGGCGTCGGCTCCGACGAGGTCTTCGGGCGGGACATCGTCGAGGCCCACCTGGACGCGTGCATCGACGCGGGCCTGAAGATCTCCGGGATCAACGCCGAGGTCATGCCCGGCCAGTGGGAGTTCCAGATCGGCCCGGCCGGGCCGCTGGAGGTCGGCGACCACATGTGGATCGCCCGGTGGCTGCTCTACCGCATCGCCGAGGACCACGACGTCGCGGCCACCCTCGACCCCAAGCCGGTCGAGGGCGACTGGAACGGCGCGGGCGCGCACACCAACTTCTCCACCAAGGCCATGCGCGAGGGCTACGACGCCATCATCACCGCGTGCGAGGCGCTCGCGGAGAGGGCGCAGGAGCACCTGTCCGGGTACGGCGCCGACATCGAGCGGCGGCTGACCGGCATGCACGAGACCGCGGCGTGGAGCGAGTTCAGCTACGGCGTGTCGGACCGGGGCGCGTCCGTCCGCATCCCGTGGCAGGTCGAGGCGGAGAAGAAGGGCTACATCGAGGACCGCCGTCCGAACGCCAACGTCGACCCCTACGTGGTGGCCCGCCTGATCACGGGCACCTGCTGCGCGGCGCTGGAGCGCGCCGGGCAGGTCTGAGCCGTCCCCGCCGGGAGGCGGGTCGCGGAGAGTCCCGGGGGCCGTGCCCTCGGGATTCTCCCTTTTCCGGACGTGGCCAAGGGGATGCAAATTGTTCGGGTTGGGGGAGTTCCACCGATCGGTGCCGGGTAGCACCTACTCGTTCGCACCGGGGGAGGGGACATGCCCGATTCGCCATTCGGGCGGTACTCCGGCGGCCTGCCCGGCAGGCACGCCGGCCGCCCTGCGCCACGGCCCGTCGAGCGGTCGTTCCGGTGTCCCTCCACGGCGCGGAGACGCCCGGTGGAGGCGCCGGCCAAGCGCTACCAGGACTTCGTCGCCCTGCACGAGGAGATCTCCGCCGGGTCCGACCCGGCGCTGCGTCCGCTGTGGTGGACGGGGCTGGCCTGCTCGATGCTCGCGGCGGGCCTCGCCTTCGTCGTCGTGCTGGGGGTGCGCGGCCTGCTGGAGGTGGGGATCCCGGTCTTCGCCGGGCCGCACACCGGCACGGCCGCCGCGGCCACCAGCTACGCGCTGTGCGCGATGGCGGGGACGATCCAGGCGACCGCGCTGATGCACCTGCTGCTGGCGACGGCGGCGCGCCCGGTCCGGGCGTTCGGCTGGATCGGCGGGGCGGGCGTCCTCGTCGTCGCGGCGCTGCCGCTGCTCCCGCAGGCGCCGCCGGACGCGGCGCTCGTCACGGCCGGGCTCAACCTGGCGGGCGGGGCCGCGGTGGTCGCGCTGCTGGCGGCGGTGGTGGCCGCCTCGATGGGCGACGGGCCGCGCCTGACGCGGGCGCGGCGCCGCAGGTACAGGCACGGAGAGTTCTGACCGCGCCCGGCCGGGGCGCCCGGCCGGGCGCGGTCAGCCGCGGCCCACGGTGATCGTCAGGGGGTCCGGGGCGGTGCTGGAGACCACGCGGACGTGGCGGAGCCGCCGCCACACCTGGACGTCGACGGGCACGCCGGGCGCCAGCACCCGCAGCTCGCGGCGCAGGCCCGAGAAGCCGAGGCGGAGCGTGACGTCCCAGGTGCCGCGCGGCAGCGGGTCGTCGATGAACGCGCGCGTCACCGGGACCCTGGCGGTGTAGCCGAGGCGGCCCGCCAGCTCCTCCAGCGTCGCGAACACCTGGTAGGACCGGCGGGTGCGGCGCTCCAGCAGGTTCAGCGTGCCGGAGATCGGCATCGTGATCCGCTGGAGGTCGAGGTGGCCGGTCACCGAGACCTCCTCGTCGCGCTCGTCCCAGGCCAGCAGGTCGGCGGGGGCGGACCCGGCGGCGTGCGGGCGGCCGCCGACGTCGATCGCGAGCCCGCCCTGGAAGCCGAAGTAGGCCGTGACCGTGCTGGAGCCGGGCAGGAACCGGCGCTGCGGTGAGGCGTCGACGGCCGCGGCGCGGTCGCGGCCGAGGGGCAGGACGACGCAGTCCGCCGGCCCTCCCATCGCGACGTGCACGTCCCACAGCCCGCCGGGCAGCGGATACCCGCCCTCGATGGAGGCGACGTCCACCATCGCCTCGAAGCCGATCGCGTCGTCCGCCGCGCTGACGGACGCGGGCACCCGCAGGAGGCAGCCGCCGTCGCGCTCGCGCAGCAGGAGTTCGACCTCGGGGACCCCGGCGGGCGCGGCGGCCCGCTTGACGCGGCCGGCGACCCGCAGGCACGACCCCGCCCACCGGAGTTCCGTCAGGCATGGATCTGGCATCGCGACCCTCCGCGCTCTCATCCCCGAGCCGGTTTCCCCTGGTCGGTTACCTTTCCATCGCGCGGCCCGGTCAACCGGGCGGCGGGTCAGGGCACGACGGTGACCGGCCAGCGGCCCGTCCGGACGAGGCGGACGGCGACCGAGCCGATCAGCCGGTGCCCGGCCTGCGTGGACGCGCCGACCACGACGGCGTCGGCGCGGGTCTCGTCGGCGACGCGGGCGAGCACGGTGTAGGGGTCGCCCAGCTCGGTGACCAGCTCGTAGGGGACGGGAGTGCTCGCGGCGGCCCGCTCCAGCTCGCCGCGCAGGTAGGCGGTGGTCTCGTCGGCGGCCTCGCGCAGTACGGCGGCGCCGCCGGGGGTGAGCGTCGTCAGCGCGGCGGTCCCGGACACCTGGACGATCACCAGCCGGCCGCCGCCGCGCCGGGCGAGGCCCCAGGCGTAGGCGCCCGCGCGCAGCGAGGTGTCTGAGCCGTCCACCCCGACGACGATCACCTTGGGGCCGTCGATGCCGTACTCGAACGGGCTCTCGTCGCTCATGCGGCCCAGCGTAGTGGGGCGGTGATCAGGGGCGGGCGAAGCGGGCGAGCAGGTCGTCCAGGCACAGGGCGCCGGTGGCGAGCGCGCCGTACATGGCGTCGGTCTCGGGGTAGCCGAGGGCGCGGGCGACGGCCAGGGACTCCCCGCGCGCCTCGGCGGCGAGCAGGTCGACGTGCCGCCCGGCCAGGGCCTGGACGAGGCGCCGCCGCCCCGCCTCGGCGGCCTCCTCGGCCCGCCGCCTGGCCAGGCCGAGCCGGATGTGGACGCGGGCCGACACGGTGGCGGCGAGGTCGAGCCAGTCCTCGGACGGGGCGCCGGACGGGTCGGTGAGGATCTCGACGACGTTGCCGCTGCGGATCTGCACCGACAGCGGGGCGAGCCGCCCGTTGACGACGGCGCCGATGCAGCGGTCGCCGACGGCGGGGCCCTGGGCGTAGGCGAAGTCGAGCGCGGTCGCCCCGGCGGGCAGCGGCACGGCCTCGCCGCGCGCGGTGAGCGCGGCGACGTTCCCGGCGGCGAGGTCGGCGGCGAGGTCGGCGCGCAGGCCGTCCAGGAACGCGGCGGAGGTGGCGCCCGACTGCCAGGCGAGCAGGCGGCTGAGCCAGACCAGGTCGCGGCGGCCCGCGACGGCGGTGGCGGTGCCGCCGGACGCGCCGTCCGCCGCGTCGCGGACGTGGGCGACGATGCCGTACTCGGCGACCGGGTGCATGGCGCGGTTGCGGACGATCACCTCGAACGGGTCGCCGGCGGGGCTGATCACCCGGGTGTGCAGTGACCGGTACATGTTGTCCTTGGGTGCGGCGATGTAGTCGCGGACCTGCCCGGCGACCGGGTGCAGCGCGGCGTGGACCGCGCCGAGCGCGACGTAGCAGTCGCGTTCGGAGCCGTCCACGACGAGGAGCAGCCGGGCGGCCTCGCAGGGCCGCAGCCCGGCGAGCCGCCCGCGGAACGACTGGTGGACCGCGTACAGGTGCGACGGCCTGACCCGCATCGCGGCCCGCAGGCCGTGCTCGGCCAGCGAGCGGCGGACCCGCCGCATGGCGGGGCCGAACGCCTCTCCGGCGTCGCGGAGCGCGGCGCGGACGGCGCGGCCGGTGGCGGCGTGCGCGTCCGGGGAGCGGGCGGCGAAGGCGAGGTCGTCCATCTCGCGCTTGAGGACGTGGATGCCGAGCCGCTCCGCGAACGGGACCAGCAGTTCGTGCGACGCCTTGGCGTACCGGGCGCGCTTGTGCTCGGGCTGGTAGCGCAGCGTCCGCAGGTTGTGCAGCCGGTCCGCGAGCTTGATCACCAGGACCCGCAGGTCGTCGGCGGCCGACAGCACGATCTTGCGGAACGTCTCGGCCTCGGCGCGCTCGCCCCAGCGCTCGCCGTCGAGCTTGGTCACCCCGTCGACCAGCACGGCGATCTCCTCGCCGAACCCGGCGCGGACCTCCCCGATCGTGTAGGGGGTGTCCTCGACGGTGTCGTGCAGCAGCGCGGCGACGAGCGTGGTGGTGTCCATGCCCATCCCGGCCAGGATCATCGCGACCGCGAGCGGGTGGGTGATGTAGGGGGCGCCGGACCGGCGGAGCTGCCCCCGGTGGAGCCGTTCGGCGACCGCGTACCCGCGCAGCAGCTCGGCCTGGTCGGCGCCGGGGTGGGCGGCCTGGTGCGCCGACAGCAGCGGGGCGAGCGCCGCGCGGACGGGCCCGTCCCCGGCGGCCGCCCGGCGGCGCAGCGGCAGCCGGAACCTCCCCGGGGTCGCCGTCGTGATCCCCGGTGTGCCGTTCGCCGGATCGAGGGTCGCCATACGCACCCGCCTGAGCCGCCTGGGCCCCCGGTGCGCGAATGCTCCGGGGTGTAACCGACATTATGCGTGACGGACCCGTCGCGGTGCGCGATCGGCACGGGGTTTTGCCCATGCCAAGGGAACTCCCAAACTCCTTTGCGGTGCCGTTCCGCCCGCGTTCCCGGGTGTGTCGCCCCGCGATCACGATGTCACCGACCGTAGTGTGGCGCACCGTCGAGCCAGGGTTTCAAGCCGCGCCGCCGGGGTCGGGCCGCGCGGGACGTCGGGGGGCAGTTGCATGGCGGCGGACACGGGCGAGGTCCGGGACGGGGCGGAGCGGCGCGAGCCGCCGCCGATCCGCCGCCCGGACGAGCGCCCCGCGACCGAGATCATCGGGGTGACCCCGTTCGGCCGTCCCGCGGCCCCGCTGGCCGTGGCGGTCGCGCGGGCGGGCGGGCTCGGCGTGCTCGACCTCGGCAGGGGCCGCGCGGCGGCGCTCGCCGCGCTCGCCGACGTGCGCCGCTGGTGGAGGGGGCCGTTCGGCGTCCGCGTCCCGGCGGACTGCGAGGTCCGCCCGGCGGAGCTGCCCGACACGGTCGAGGCGGTGCTGGTCGACGCGCCCGCCCTGATCCGCGACGACTCGCTGGACGTCGCCGGGTTCGCCCGGGGCAGGCGGCTGCTGATCGAGGTCGTCGACCCCGGGGAGGCCGCCGCGGCGCTGCCCGTCGCCCAGGGGCTCACCGGGACCGGCGGGACGGGCCTGATCGCGCGAGGCTGCGAGGCGGGCGGCCGGGTCGGTGAGCTGACGGCGTTCGTGCTGCTCCAGTGCCTCGCCGCCGATCCCGCCGTGGACGTCCCGGTGTACGCGGCGGGCGGGATCGGCCCGCACACGGCCGGGGCGGCGGTGGCGGGGGGAGCGGCCGGTGTCGTCCTGGACGCGCAGCTCGCGCTCGTCCGGGAGATGGACCTGCCCGCGCCCGTCGTCGCCGCGCTCACCGCGATGGACGGCGGCGAGACGGCGGTCGTCGACGGCCACCGCGTGTACGCGCGCCCCGGCCTGCCGGGCGAGGAGGGCCTGCCCGTCGGGCAGGACGGCCCGCTCGCGGCGTCGCTCGCGGCGCGGTACAAGACCGCCGGGGGAGTGGTCCAGGCCGTCCGGAACGAGATCGTCGAGCACCTCGCCGCCGCCGTCAGGGCCGCGCCGCTCGCGCCCCGGCCGGGCGCCGCGCCGCCGGTCGTCCAGGGGCCCATGACGCAGGTCAGCGACGATCCGGGGTTCGCGGAGGCGGTGGCGCGCGCGGGCGGGCTGCCGTTCCTCGCGCTGGCGCTGAAGGACGGCGACCGGGTGCGGGAGCTGCTCGCCGAGACCGCCGACCGGCTCGGGACGCTCCCGTGGGGCGTCGGCGTCCTCGGCTTCGCGCCGCGGGAGGTCCGGGAGGCGCAGCTCGCGGCGGTCCGCGCGGCGGCGCCGCCGTTCGCGGTGGTCGCGGGCGGCGGCCCGGCGCAGGCGGCGCCGCTGGAGGACGCCGGGATCAGCACGTTCCTGCACGTCCCGGCGCCGGAGCTGCTGGAGCGGTTCCTGGCCGAGGGCGCCCGCCGGTTCGTCTTCGAGGGGCAGGAGTGCGGCGGGCACGTCGGCCCGCGTGCGAGCTTCCCCCTCTGGGAGGCGCAGGTCGAGCGGCTCATGGGGTTCGGCGGCGACGCGGCGGAGCTGTCGGTGATGTTCGCGGGCGGGATCCACGACGCGCGGTCCGCCGCGATGGTCGCGGCGCTCGCGGGGCCGCTGGCCGCGCGGGGCGCCGAGATCCGCGTGCTGATGGGCACCGCGTACCTGTTCACCGCCGAGGCGGTCGAGGCGGGCTCGATCCTGCCCGGCTACCAGGACGCCGCCGTCGAGTGCGCCGGGACGGCGCTGCTGGAGACCTCCCCCGGGCACGCGACCCGCTGCGCCCGCACCCCCTACGTCATCGCGTTCGAGGAGGCCCGCCGCGAGCTGACGGCGGTGGGCATGCCGAAGCGGGAGGTGTGGCGGCGGCTGGAGGAGCTGAACCTCGGCCGGCTCCGCGTCGCCAGCAAGGGGCTGCGCCGCCGCCCGTCCCTGCCGGACCCGCAGCCGGTCGGGCCCGCCGAGCAGCGCGCCGAGGGCCTGTTCATGATCGGCCAGGTCGCGGCGCTGCGCTCGGCCCGCACCGCGGTCGCGGACCTGCACGCCGAGGTCACCGAGGGCGCGACCGCGCTGCTGGCCGCCCGCGCCGCCGAGCTCGGGATCCCGGCCGACCCCGCGGCCGCCCCCGCCCGGCCCGCCGACATCGCGATCGTCGGGATGGCCTGCGTGTTCCCCGGCGCGCCCGACGCGGGCGCCTACTGGGCGAACATCGTGGGCGGCGTCGACTCGGTCACCGAGGTCCCCGCCGGGCGCTGGGACGCCGGGCTGTACTTCGGCCCCGCCGAGGACGGCCGGACCCCGTCGCGGTGGGGCGGTTTCATCCCGGACGTCCCCTTCGACGCCCTCGCCTACGGGATCCCGCCGAACGCGCTCGGCAGCGTCGAACCCGTCCAGCTGCTCGCGCTGGAGGTCGCCTCCCGCGCGCTGCGGGACGCCGGGTACGCCGACCGCCCGTTCGACCGGTCCCGCGCGTCGGTGTACTTCGGCGCGGACGGCGCGGGCGACCTCGCCGCCGCCTACGGCATCCGCGCGACGCTCCCGTCCTACCTGGGGGAGGTGCCGCCCGGCCTGGACGAGCAGCTCCCGCGCCCGACCGACGACTCCTTCCCCGGCGTGCTCACCAACGTGATCGCCGGGCGGATCGCCAACCGGCTCGACCTCGGCGGCGCGAACTACACCGTCGACGCCGCCTGCGCCGCGTCCCTGGCCGCGCTCGACGCCGCCTGCAAGGACCTCGCGGCGGGCGGCAGCGACCTGGTGCTGTGCGGCGGCGCCGACCTGCACAACGGCATCCGCGACTACCTGCTGTTCGCCTCCGTCCGGGCGCTGTCGCCCTCGGGGCGCTGCGCGGCCTTCGACGCCTCCGCCGACGGGATCGCGCTCGGCGAGGGCGTCGCGTGCGTCGCGCTGAAGCGCCTCGCCGACGCCGAACGCGACGGCGACCGGGTCTACGCGGTGGTCAGGTCGGTCGCCGGGTCCAGCGACGGGCGCTCGCTCGGCCTCACCGCGCCCCGCGCGCGGGGGCAGCGCCTCGCGCTGGAGCGCGCGTACGAGCGGGCGGGGGTGGCGCCGTCGGGGGTCGGGCTCGTCGAGGCGCACGGCACCGGCACCGAGGTCGGCGACCGCACCGAGCTGGACACGCTCGCCGCGGCCTTCGCCGGGGCGGCGCCCGGCAGCGTCACGCTCGGCTCGGTCAAGTCGCAGATCGGGCACACCAAGTGCGCCGCCGGGCTCGCGGGCCTGATCAAGACCGCGTACGCGCTGCACACCGGCGTGCTGCCGGGGACGCTGCACCTGGAGCGCCCGAACGAGGCGTGGGACCCCGCGGGCCCCTTCGCCTTCGGCCGGACGGCCCGCCCCTGGCCCGCAGCGCCCGGCGACCGGTACGCCGGGGTCAGCGGGTTCGGGTTCGGCGGCGCCAACTTCCACGCCGTGCTGTCGGGCTACGACGGCGCGCCCGAGCCCGAGTCGGGGCTGGCCGAGTGGCCCGCCGAGCTGTTCCTGGTCCGCGGCGAGGACCGGGACGCCGCCCGCGCCGAGATCGACCGGATCCGCGCGCTGCCCGGGAGCCTGCGCGCGCGGGCCCGCGCCTGCGCGTCCGGGGAGGGGCGCGTCCAGGTCGCGCTGGTCGCCACCGGCCCGGACGACCTCGCGGACAAGCTCGACGCCGCCGCCGGGTTCCGCGCCGCGCCCGGGGTGTTCGTCGCGTCGGGCGAGCCGGTGCCGCCCTCGCGGGTCGCGTTCCTGTTCCCGGGGCAGGGCAGCCAGCGGCCGGACATGCTCGCCGACCTCTTCGTCGCCTTCCCCCGCCTCCAGCGCCTGCTGCGCCTCGGCGGCGGCCGGTACGCGGCCGCGATGTTCCCGCCCGCCGCCTTCACCCCGGACGGGGAGCGCCGCCGCCGGGACGCGCTGACCGACACGCGCGTCGCGCAGCCCGCGCTCGGCATCGCCGGGCTGGCCGTGCACCGCCTGCTCGCCTCCGTCGGCGTGCGCCCCGGCCTCGCCGCCGGGCACAGCTACGGCGAGCTGGCCGCGCTCTGCGCCGCCGGTGTCTTCGACGAGGACGGCCTGGTCGAGCTGAGCGCCGCGCGCGCCGAGGCCGTGCTGCGCGCGGCGGGGCCCGAGCCGGGCGCGATGGCGGCCGTGGCCGCGTCGCTGCGCGAGGTCCGCGAGGCGATCACGGGCGTCTCCGAGATCGTCATCGCCAACCACAACGCGCCCCGGCAGGTGGTGGTGTCCGGCACCGAGGCGGGCCTCGAACGCGCGCTCGCCGTGCTGGCCGAACGCGGTGTGCGCGCCGAGCGCGTGCCCGTCGCGTGCGCGTTCCACAGCCCGCTCGTCGCCCCGGCCGCCGCCGCGTTCCGCGCCGACCTCGCCGCCCGCGACCCGCGCCCGCCCGCGTTCCCCGTCTGGTCCAACACGACCGCCGCGCCGCACGAGGGCGACCCGGCCGACCTCGCCGCGACGCTCGCCGGGCAGCTCGCCGCGCCGGTCCGCTTCGTCGAGCAGATCGAGGCGATGCACGCGGCGGGGGCGCGGGTGTTCGTCGAGGCCGGCCCGGGGCGCGTGCTGACCGGCCTCGTCGGCGCGATCCTGGACGGCCGCCCGCACACCGCCGTGAGCTGCGACGTTCCCGGCGAGCGGGGGCTGCGCCGGTTCCTGCTCGCGCTCGCGGAGCTGGCCGCCGCCGGGGTGCCGGTCGACCCGCTGCCCCTGTTCGCCGGACGCGACGCCCCCGCCCCGTCCGAGGAGCCCGGGTGGCTGGTGAACGGCCATCTCGTCCGCACCGCCGACGGCGGCTACCCCGACGGCGCGCTCCGCCCCGCCCGGCGCGTCGGAGCCCAGCGTGTCACAGGAGGAACGATGAGCGAACGCCCGGAACCCGGCTCGGAGGCCGCCGTCCTGGAGTTCCTGCGCGCGGGCCGCGAGATGGTCGCCGCGCAGCGCGAGGTGGTGCTGCGCCACCTCGGCTCGCCCGGGGCCGCGCCGCCGCCCCCGCCCCCGGCCCCGCCGGTGCCCTCGCCGCGCGCTCCCCGGCCCGTTCCGCGGGACGAGGCGCCGGCGCCCGACGTCCGCGCGTCGGTGCTGTCGGTGATCGGCGCCCGGACCGGCTACCCGGAGTCGATGCTCGGCGACGACCTCGACCTGGAGGCCGACCTGTCCATCGACTCCATCAAGCGCTCCGTCATCGCCGCCGAGCTGGCCGAGCGCGTCGGCCTCGCGGCCGACGAGGCGACGCTGGAGCAGCTCGCGCGGATCACCACGATCGGCGGGATCGTGCGCCGGCTGCGGGCCGACCTGACGTCCCGTCCCGGCCTCTACCAGGCGCCGCGCCGCCGCGTGCCGGTGCCGGGCACGCCCAAGCCGGGCACGCATGTGGGCACGTCGGCGCTGTCGGGCCCCGCGCCCCTGGAGGAGGCCCCGGCGGGCGGCGGGGGGCTGGTGCGGCAGGTCGTGCGGACCGTCCCGCTGGAGCCGCTGCCCGTGCCGGACGGGGCGGGCGCGGCGTTCGCCGGGCGCCGGTTCCTGATCGTGGACGACGGCCGCGGCATCGCGCTGGAGCTGGCCGACCTGCTGGAGCGGCACGGCGCGCAGGTGCGGACGCCGCCGACCCTGGCCGCGGAAGGCGACGCGGAAGGCGACGCGGGGGGTGACACAGCGGATGAGGAGGCGTGCGACGGGCTCGTCCACCTCGCGGCGCTGCGGCCCGGCGCGACGGCGGTGCTGCCGTCCGCCTACGAGGGGATCCGGCGGGCGCTCGCCGGCGGCCTGCGCTGGCTGGTCGTCGCGAGCGGCGCGGGCGGCGGGTTCGGGCAGGGCCGGGAGGGCGGGCCGGTGGGCGACCCGGTGCCGGGCGCGGGCCTGCGGGGTCTCGCGCGGACCGTCGCGCGGGAGTACCCGGAGACGCTCGTCCGCGCCGTGGACGTCGACACCAAGGACACGCCCAAGGCGATCGCGGAGCGGATCCTCGCCGAGATGTCGCACGCGGAGCAGCCGGTCGTGGTCGGGCACGAGGGGGACGCGCGGCGGGGCCTCACGGTCGTGCGGGCCGACCTCGCGGGAGCGCCGGTCACCGGGCTCGGCCCGGACGGCGTCGTGCTGCTCACCGGGGGAGCCCGGGGCATCACCGCGCGGGTGGCGCGCGCGCTCGCCGCGACGAGCGGCTGCCACATCGAGGTCATGGGGCGCACCGAGGAGGCCGAGCCCGCCTTCGCGGACCTGGCGGACGAGGCCGCGCTGCGGAAGGCGCTCGTCGCGCGCGGCGGGCGCACCCCGGCGCAGGTCGAGGCGACGGTCCGGCGGGTGCTGGCCGAGCGGGAGGTCCGCCGGAACCTGGAGGCGCTGCGCGCGGACGCGGCGTCCGTCCGGTACCACGCGGGCGACGTCCGCGACCCGGCGGCGGTGCGCGACGTCGTCGAGCGGGTGTATCTGCGGCACGGCCGCCTGGACGGGGTCGTGCACGGCGCGGGGCTCGTCGACGACCGGCTCGTCCGCGACAAGGAGCCCGGCTCGTTCGAGCGCGTGTACCGGACGAAGGTGGACGGCGCGTGCGCGCTCGCGGCGGCCGTCCGCCCCGACGTGGGGTTCTTCGTCGTGTTCGGCAGCGTCGCGGGCGTGCACGGCAACCGGGGGCAGGCCGACTACGCGGCGGCCAACGACGCGTGCGACACGCTCGCCCACGTATGGCGGACGCGGCTGAAAGGCCGGGTCCTCGTCGCCGACTGGGGGCCGTGGGCGGGCGGCGGGATGGTGTCGCCGGAGCTGGCGCGCGAGTACGCGCGGCGCGGCGTCGGGCTGATCGACCCCGACGCCGGGACGGCCGCGCTGCTGCGGGAGATCGCGCACGGCGACGAGACGCAGGTCGTGTTCACCGGGACGGCCGCTCCGGCCCCGACCTCCCGCGCGCCCTGGAACGGGACGGCCCGGTGATCGACAAGCGGGAGCCGATCGCGATCGTCGGCGCCGGGGCGGTGTTCCCCGGCGCCGGGTCGGCGGCCGAGCTGTGGCGGGGCGTGCTGGCCGGGTTCGACGCGATCACCGACGTCCCGGCGGGGCGGTGGGATCCCGCGCTGTACTACGACCCGGCGGCCTACGGGCGGGCGCCGCAGAGCGACCGGTTCTACTGCCGGCGCGGCGGGTTCGTCGACGAGCTGGCCACCTTCGACCCCGCGCGGTTCGGGATCATGCCCGCGTCGGTGCGGGGCATGGAGCCCGACCAGCTCCTGGCGCTGCGGACGGCGGGCGAGGCGATCGCGGACGCGGGCGGCGACGAGCGGCTGCCCGACCGGGAGCGGATCGGCGTGGTGATCGGGCGCGGCGGCTACATCACGCCGGGCGTCGCGCGGTTCGACCAGCGGGTCCGCACGTCGCACCAGCTCGCGGGGGTCCTCGCGGAGCTGCTGCCGGGCCTCGCGCGGGAGCGGCTGGAGGAGATCCGCCGCGCGTTCTGCGACCGGCTCGGGCCCGACGACCCGGACGCCTCGATCGGGCTCGTGCCGAGTTTCGCCGCTTCCCGCATCGCGAACCGCTTCGACCTGCGCGGCCCCGCCTACACGCTGGACGCGGCGTGCGCGTCCTCGCTGCTCGCGGTGGAGCAGGCGGTGCGGGCGCTGCGCGGGGGGCACGCGGACGCGATGCTCGCGGGCGCCGTCCACCACGCCCACCACGCGACCGTGTGGAGCGTCTTCAGCCAGCTCAGGGCGCTGAGCCCGACCGGCACCATCCGCCCGTTCGACCGCGCCGCCGACGGGACGCTGCTCGCCGAGGGCACCGGCGTCGTGCTGCTCAAGCGGCTGTCGGACGCGGTCCGCGCGGGCGACCGGATCCACGCGGTGATCCTCGGCACCGGGTCCTCCAGCGACGGGCGCGCGTCCAGCATCATGAGCCCGCTGGTGGACGGCCAGGTCCTCGCGGTCGAGCGCGCCTGGCGGGACGCGGGCCTGCACCCGGCCGCGCCGGGCGCGGTGGGGCTGGTCGAGGCGCACGGCACCGCGACCCCGGCGGGCGACGAGGCGGAGCTGGCGACGCTGCGCCGCGTGTTCGGCACCGCCGGCCCGCCGATCGGGCTCGGCACCGTCAAGTCGATGATCGGGCACGCGATGCCCGCCGCCGGGATCGCGGGGCTGATCAAGGCGGCGTTCGCGCTGCGCGACGGCGTCCTCCCGCCGACCCTGCACGCGAGCGACCCGCATCCCGCGCTGGAGGGCGGGCGGCTGCGGCTCGTCCGGGAGGCGGCGGAATGGGCCCGCCTGCGGGACGCGCCGCGCAGGGCCGTCGTCAACGCCTTCGGGTTCGGCGGCGCCAACGCGCACGTGATCCTGGAGGAGCCGCCCTCGACCCGGGCGCCCCGCCGGCTGCGGCCGCCCGACGCGGAGGAGGGCGTGCTGCGGCTCGCGGCCCGCACGACCGACGAGCTGGCCGAGCTGCTCGCCGTGCCCGACGAGCGGCTGCTCGCGCGGCTGCCCGAGGTCGTCCCCGACCTGCCGGTCCGGCTGGCGATCGTCGGCCCGACCCCGCGCCGCCTCGACCTCGCGCGCGCCGTCGTGCAGCGCGGGACGGCCTGGCGCGGCCGCAGCGACGTGTGGTTCGCGCCGCGCCCGCTGCTGGCGGGCGGCGGGCGGCTGGCGTTCCTGTTCCCCGGCTTCGAGCCCGCCTTCGACCCCCGGGTGGACGACGTCGCCCGGCACTTCGGGCTGCCGCGGTTCGTCCCGACCGGCCGCACCGACATGATCGGCCACGCCGCCGACGTGATGGGCGTCGGGCGGCTGCTGGCCGCCGCGCTCGCCGAACTGGGCGTCGAGCCCGACGTCGCGGCCGGGCACAGCCTCGGCGAGTGGACCGCGATGACCGTCGCGGGGGTGTACGACGCGGACGCGGTGGAGGCGTTCGCCGCGTCCCTCGACGGCGACCCCGGCGAGGCCCCCGACCTGGTGTACGCGGCGCTGGGCTGCGGCGCCGACCAGGCGCAGGAGGCGATCGGGGGGCGGCCCGGCGTCCACGTCAGCCACGACAACTGCCCGCACCAGTCGGTGGTGTGCGGCCCGGCGGGCGAGGTGCGGGAGATCCTCGGGCGGCTCGCGGCCGAGGGCGTCCTCGGGCGGGAGCTGCCGTTCCGGACCGGGTTCCACACCCCGGCCGCCGAGGTCTACGGGGAGCGGGTGCGGCGGTCGTTCGAGGCGCTGCCGGTCCGCGCGCCGCGCGTGCCGCTGTGGTCGGCGACGACGGTGGCGCCGTTCCCGTCCTCGCCCGAGGCGGTGCGGGCGCTGGTCGCCGCGCACCTGCTGGAGCCCGTGCGGTTCAGCGAGCTGATCGAGGAGCTGTACGGCGCCGCGCACGTGCGGGCGTTCGTCCAGGTCGGGCCGGGCAGCCTCACCGGGTTCGTCGGCGACCGGCTCGGCGCGCGCGAGCACCTCGCGATCGCGGTGAACGTGCCGAAGCGCGACGGGATGGCGCAGCTCCGCCGGGTCGTGGCGGCGCTGTGGGCCGAGGGGTACGGCGCGTCCCCGGCGCCGCCCGAGCCCGCCGGGGGGATGCGGCTCGACCTCGGCACCCCGCTGGTGCGGCTGGACGGCGCGGTCCCGCCGATCGGCACCGGCTCGGGCGTCCCGCCGCTGCCGGACGGCGACCCCGTCATCGCGGAGCTGGAGGCGCTGCTCAACGACGCGACGTCCGGCGCGCAGACCGTGCTGGAGGCCCTCGGGAGCGGCGGTGGCGGCGGCCCCGCCCCCGGCGACCCGCCGCCCGACGCGGCCGGACTGGTCGTCTCGCGGGTGTTCTCGCTGGAGGCGATGCCGTTCCTCGCCGACCACTGCGTGTTCCCGCAGCCCCCCGACTGGCCCGACATGTCGGACCGGTTCCCGATCGTGCCGCTGGCGACGCTGCTGGAGGTGATGGCCGCGGCCGCCCGCGAGCTGCTGCCGGACCTGGTGGTCGTCGGCTTCGCCGACGTCCGCGCCGTCCGGTGGGTGGTGGCGGCGCCGCCGACCTGCGCCGACATCCGCGCGCACCTGGTCGAGGACGACGGCGGCCCGCGCCGGGTGAAGGTCGTCATCCCCGGCCACACCGACGGGACGGTCCTGCTCGACGCGTCCCACCCCATGCCGCCGACCCCCGACCGGACCCCGCTGACCGGCGAGGGCCCGCCCGTCGTCACCGCCGACCGGCTGTACGAGGAACGCTGGATGTTCCACGGCCCGCTGTTCCGCGGCGTCACCGAGATCACGGCGCTCGCGCAGGACGGCCTGCGCGGCGTCCTCACCGTCCTGCCCACGCCCGGCGCGCTCCTGGACAGCGCCGGGCAGCTGTGCGGGCACTGGATCCAGGTCTACGGCGAGGACGACCAGACCGTCTTCCCCGTGGGCATCGAGCGGCTCTCCCTGTACGGGCCCCTGCCGCCCGAGGGTGAGCGGCTGAGGACGACCGTCTGGAACCTGACCCTGACCGAGACCACCATGCGCTGCGCGGTCGAGATGGTCCGCCCCGACGGGAGCCTGTGGGCGCGCGTCGACGGCTGGACGACGCACCGCTTCTACACCGACGAGGCCGTCTGGCGGATGCGGTTCACGCCCGAGGTGTCCGGCACCGGGGAGCCGCAGGAGGGCGGCTGGTGCCTGGCCCGCCGGCACTGGGACGGCGCCGCGTCCCGCGACCTGCTCATGCGCCAGTACCTGTGCGCCGCCGAACGCGCCGAGTACGAGGCGCTGCCCTCGTTCGCGCAGGGGCCGTGGCTGCTCGGCCGGATCGCCGCCAAGGACGCCGTCCGCGACCACCTCTGGCGCGCCGGCCACGGGCCGCTGTTCCCCGCCGAGCTGACCGTCCGGGACGGCGGCCCGCACCGCCCCACCGTCACCGGGCCGATGGGCGAGCCGCTGACGCTGTCGATCGCCTGCGACGGCGACCTCGGCGCCGCGATCGTCCGGCCGGGCGGGGAACCGGCGGGCATCGGCCTCGCCGACCTGTCAGGGGGCGTGGAGAACGCGCAGGTCCGCGCGGCGAAGCAGGCCGTGCTGCACTACCTGCCCGCGGGCCGGGACCGGCCCGACCTGGTCGTGACGGCGGTCGAGCCCGGCCGGGTGCTGGTCGCGGGCGACGGCACCGTCACCACCGTGCCGACCCGCGAGCTGGACGGTCACGTCGTCGCCTGGACGGCGGCCTCCGGAGGCACCGACATGGAGGAGAGCAGAGCATGAGCGACGTGCTGGACGAGGTCGTCCGGATGCTGACCGAGGTGGTGGGCGAGGACTTCCTCCTGGACGTGGAGGTCGGCCCCGACACCACGTTCGGCGACGAGCTGGCCCTGGAGAGCATCGAGTTCGTGGCGCTCGTCGAGCTGCTCAGGGAGCGCTACACGGGCGTCGACTTCCCGGCCTTCATCGCCGCGCTCGACATCGACCGGATCGTGGGCCTGACGGTCGGCGACGTCGTCGCCCACATCGAGGCCGCCCATGCCTGAGGTCACCGCGCCACCCGAGGCCACCGCGCCACCGGAGGTCACCGCGCGGTCTGAGGCCCTCGCGCGGTCCGAGGCCCTCGGGCGGTCTGAGGCCGTCGCGCGGTCTGAGGCCCTCGCGCCGCCGGAGGCCCTCGCGCGGTCCGAAGCTCTCGCGCGGTCTGAGGCCGCCGCGCGGTCCGAAGCCCTCGCGCGGTCTGAGGCCACCGTGCGGTCCGAGGCCACCGTGCGGTCCGAGGTCGTCGCGCGCGGTGTCCGCTTCCACGTGCGGACGATGGGCCCGGACGACCCCGGCGCGCCCGTCGTCGTGTTCGTCCACGGGCTCGTCCGCGACAACCTGTCGAGCTTCTACTGCACGCTCGCCTGCCCCGTCGCGGCGGCCGGGGCGCGCGCCGTCCTGTACGACCTGCGCGGGCACGGCCTCACCGAGTGCCCGCCCACCGGGTACGGGCCCGCCGACGCCGTCGCCGACCTGCTCGCCCTCCTCGACGCGCTCGGCCACACCGCGCCAGTGCACCTGGTGGCCAACAGCTGGGGCGGCGCCGTCGCGCTCAACGCCGCCCTGACCGCCCCCGACCGGGTCGCGGGGCTCGCGCTGATCGAGGCGCACGGACCGTCCGAGCGTCCCGCCGAGTGGAACGAGGGCCTGCTCAACACGCTCGGGGAGTTCGCGCTGATGCTGGAGCACGACCGTCCCGCCGAGCGGTTCCGCGCGCTCGGCTGGCGGCGCAGCGGGCGGTTCGCCGCGACCGCCGGAGCCCTGATCAACGGCACGACCCTGCTGGAGGACCTCGCCGCGGCGGGGCCCCTCGGCCCCGCCGACCTGGCCGCCCTCGCCTGCCCGGTCCTCGCCGTCTACGGCGAGCACTCGGACCTGCTGGAGGCCGGGCGGCTGCTGCCGCGCTCCGTCCCCGGCTGCACGCTCCACGTCATGCCCGGCTGCGCCCACGACGTTCTGCAGGACAGGACGGCCGAGCTCCTGGAGGTCCTCCTGCCGTGGCTGGCCCACCACGCGGGCACCCGCGTGCCCGGCGGCGGGGGAGCGCGATGAGCCCGCGCCGCGTCCAGGTGCCGTCCCTGCTCGGCGACCGGCCGCTTCCGCAGGCCGCGCGCGGGAAGCGGCCCGAGCGGCGGTTCCTGTTCGCCGTCCCGCCGCTCACCGGGCACGTCAACCCGACCGTGGCGGTGGCGGCCGAGCTGGTCCGGCGCGGCCACAAGGTCGCCTGGACGGGCCACCGCACCACCCTCGAACCCCTCCTGCGCGCCGGGTCCCGGATCTTCACCTCGGTCGACCCCGGCTTCGCCGCCCGGCTGCCCGCGCTCCGCGAGGCGTGGCTGAAGCTGCGCGGCCCCGCCGCGTTCCGCTTCCTCTGGGAGGAGTTCGTCGTCCCCCTCGGGCACGCGATGACGCCCGGCGTCGGCACCGCCATCGACCGCTTCCGCGCCGACGTCGTCGTCGCCGACCAACTCGTGCTCGCCGCGCCCGTCGTGGCCCGGCTCCGCGAGCTGCCCTGGGCGACCTCGGCGACCACCTCCGCCGAGCTGGCCCGGCCGCTGGCGGGCATGCCGAGGATCGAGGAGTGGGTGCGCGACCAGATCGGCGCGTTCCAGGGCGCCCACGGCGTGCAGGGCCCGCCGGACCCGCGCTTCTCCGACCACCTCGTGCTGGTCTTCTCGACCGCCGCGCTGGTCGGCGACACCTCGCCGTTCCCCGGCCACTTCGCCTTCGTCGGCCCCGCTCTCGGCCGCCCCTCCGCGAGCGCCTTCCCCTGGGACTGGCTGGACGGCCGGCCCGCCGTCCTGATCTCCCTCGGCACGATCAACGGGCCGTCCGGCGAGCGGTTCTTCCAGGTCGCCGCCGACGCCGTCCGGGGGCTGGACGCGCAGGCCGTCATCGCCGGGCCGGCCGGGCTCGCCGACGTGCCGGGCAACGTGCTCGTCCGCGACCACGTCCCGCAGCTCAAGCTGCTCGAACGGCTCTCGGCCGTCGTCTGCCACGGCGGGCACAACACCGTCTGCGAGACGCTCTCGCACGGGCTGCCGCTGGTGGTCGCGCCGATCCGCGACGACCAGCCGATCATCGCGCGGCAGGTCGAGGCGGCGGGCGCGGGGATCCCGGTCCGGTTCTCCCGCGTCCGCGCCGCCGAACTGCGCGCCGCGCTGGAGACCGTCCTCGCCGACGGGCCGCACCGGGCCGCCGCGCGCCGCGTCCGCGACTCCTTCGCCGCCGCCGGGGGCGCCGCCGAGGCGGCCGACCGGCTGGAGAGGCTCGCGTGACCTGGCTGCCCCTGCTGGTGGCGGCCGTGCTCCTCGCCGACGCCGCGCGCCTGCGCCGCCGCGTCGCCGCCCTGCGGGTGCTGCCCACGCCGCCGCCCCGCGCGCCGCTGCGCTGGGACGGCGCCCTCGGCGCCGGAGCGCTGGTCGTCGCCGAGGGAGCCGTACTGTCGGCGCAGACCCGGCGGGCCGCCCTGGCCCGCGGCCGCGACCTGCGGCGGCTCGACCTGATCCCGGCGGACCTGCCGGTCGTCCGCGCGCTCGACCTCGCCCGCGCCCCGCACGACCCGGGGTTCGCGAGCGTCGTCGGGGGCGGTCCGGGCCCGGCCGACCGGGTCGTCGTGCCCTGCCACCTGACCCCGCGCGCGCACGCGTGCCGGGGGCGCGCGGCGTCCCTGCGGGCGGCGGGCCTGTCCCCCGGCCGGACGGTCGCCCGCTCGGTGTGCACGCTCGCGGCCGTGCTGGCGTCCCTGCCGGCGTCGCTGCCCACCGACTGGGGCGCGGTCGCCGTCGTCGCCTACTGCGCCGTCCCGTACGTCGTCTTCTGCGGGACGCCGCTGTCGCCCCGGGACCTGCACCGCATGGCGCTGCTGCGTCCCGTCCTGACCCCGTGGACGTGGTGGCGGACGCTCGCCGAGGGCCTCCCGCTCGGGCACTCCCGCCGTCCGGCCAGGGAGAAGGCGTGACCGGCCCGGCGGCGCCCCCGGACCTGTGGGTGGTCGGGTACGTCTTCGAGCAGGTCTTCGGCCGCGCGCCGGAGACCGTCCAGCGCGTCCCCGCGACCCTCGCCCTCCTGGACGGCTGGACGGTGACGCTCCCCTGGGGAGCGGTCGCCGCCGCCCACCGCACCGACGACGGCTCCGTCTCGCTGTACTCCATGAACCACTACCGCATGGCCCCGGTTTCGGACATGCCGGAATGGGCGGCCGAGGCGAGCGCCGCTCTCGCCGCGTTCGCGACGCCCGCCCCCGGGACGCGCCTTCTCCTCAACCGCGAACTGCCCGCCGCGTTGGGCCTCCTCAACGGCGACGAAACCGTCCAGGCGACCACGAGGGCCCTCAACGACCTCCACGGCCGGACGAACCCGCCGCTCACGCCCCCCGAGTCCGCCGGCCCGGACCAGCGCCTGCTGATCATCGTCCTCCCGCCGGGCCCGTCCGGCGCTCCGCTCCCCGCCCCGCGACGCGCCTGTGGGGATCATCCGCTCACCGGCGCCCACACCTTCGGCGATCCGCTCCGGGACCTCGCGCTGACGACGGCCCTGGAGGCGGGCGCTCTCGGCGGCCGCTCGATAGGCGCCTGCGTGGTGGTTATAACCCCCGTCTCCGCCGTTCCCCGAATACGCGCGGCCGTTACCGCGCGCCTTCCGGATCCGCCCCGATATCTGACGGCACCCCTCTGACCTCCGCCTATTTCTGTATTCTGCACGGCATGTCAGGAACGAAGATCAATCCAGCCTTTGTCATCTTCGCCGCGGCGGGCTTCGTGATCGTGGGATTCGCGCTGTTCGGCAGCACCGTCGCCGGCGCTGGGATCGACGACCCGGACGAGAACAAGGCGGAGATCACGCTCCAGCTCTCGGCCATGCTCAACTACTGCGTCGCCGGGCTGGTGCTGGTCCTCATCGGCGTCGGGTTCCAGATCGCGAGCGGCGGCGCGAAGACCCCGGCCGCGCTCCCCGGCCCGGCGCCCTACGGCCCGCCCCAGCCCTACCAGGCGCAGCGGCCGCAGGCTCCCGGCCGGCCCTGGGGGCAGCAGGCGCCCGGCCCGCATCCTCCGGCCCAGGGCTAGAGCGAGGCCAGCGCGCCCTGGACCCGCCGCGCCCCCTCCAGGGCGGCGTCACGGAAGGCGACCGCGAGCGCCCGTGTCATGAAATGCCCGACCCAGGTCACCGCGAACGTGCCGAGGATCAGCGCCGGGGCCCACTGCCAGGTCAGGTGCACGACGATCCGCTCCAGCGCCGCCTGCGGGGCCACGACCGGCTCCCAGCTGTTCAGCCGGGCCCACCGTCCGAGGAAGATCCCGATGGCGCAGAGCGCGTGCGCGGCGACCGTGACACGCCACCGCCACGCCCCGAGCCCGATCCGGGTGAGGTACCGCAGGGCACCGCCGAGCGCCAGGTAGTAGGCGAGGAAACCCGATCCGACGAGCACCGCGTAAACCGGGAGGACGGCCGTCACCACCGGCCCGTCCTGCGTCGAGAGCACGATGTCACCGCGCAGATGCACGAGGTCGGTGACCACATAGGGCGCGTTGGGCAGGAACAGCGCGAACAGCACCAGCCCCGCCCACCACAATGGCGACCGCGACGGACTCCGCCGCCGAAAGAGCACACAGCCGAGCCCCACCGGAATCCACGCCAGCAGGATGTTCCAGCCCATCCACCAGGCGTCCCGGCGGAGAACACCGTCCAGATTGGGCGCCACCTGCTCCACGAGAGTCATTTCCCCATAATGCCCGACCGCCTCGCGTGGCGCCCGCGATGGCTCGGAACCGGGCGGAACCGCCGCCATTCCGGCGGCGAATCGAAATGGCGGCGCGGGGGCCAGCGGCGCGGGTCAGGAGAGCCGGCGGCGCAGGCGGTGGGTGCGGCGGGCCAGCCGCACCGGCACCTCGCCCCGCTCGCTGGCCTCCTGAAGGGTCCGCTCCATCGCCGACAGCAGGTCGGGGCCGAGTCCCGCGCGGATGGCGACGGCGTCCGCCCGGCCGTCGGAGGGGGCGCTGAACAGCCGCGCGACCAGCGCCGCCGCCGACGCGGCCGCCGCCGGGACCGCCACCAGCAGCGACCCCGCGCAGGCGAACGCGGCGAACAGCAGGACCGGCAGGAACCCTGCCGGACGGTGCCAGCCGACGGCCCGCCGCCACATCGGGCCGACCGGCGACCACAGCGCCCGCAGCACCCACTGCGCCGCCCGGTTCGGCAGCGCGAGCTGGGCGTGGACGAACACCGGCAGCAGGCGCGCGCCGAACGCGTGGCCCACCTCGTGGGCGAGGACGCCGGCGAGCTGCTCGGCCGAGAGCGCCGAGGCGGAATGGGAGGTCACCGTGATGACGCGGCCCGCCGGGGCGCAGGCGGTCAGCTCGCCGGAGTCGGTGACCAGCAGCCGGTAGGTGCGGGGGTCGAGGCCGAGCCGGTGCCGGACGTCCCGCCACGCCTCCGCGATCAGGGCCGCCTCGGACTCGGCGGCGGCGCGGTGGCCGTACACGTGGCGCGCGGTGGACGGCGCCAGGGCGAGCAGCGTGACCAGGACCCACCCGCCGACCAGCGCCGCCGGGCCCCACAGCGGCCACAGCAGGTGCAGCGCGTAGGCGGCGGGCGCGACGGCGACCGCCTCCACGCCGAGGACGACGGGCAGGCCGATCGCGGCCCCGCGCTGCGGGGTCGGCGCGGGACGCGGGGCCGCCTTGACCAGGTCGGGCGGCGGGGGCGCGGCTTCCGCCGGAGCCTCGTCCGCCGGGCCGTCGCCGGCGGGCCCGTCGTCGGGCGGGTCGGCGCCGGCCGGGGCGTTGTCCGCCGGGCCGTCGCCGGTTCTCGCGTTGCTCGTCGTCTCGCCGTCCGGCGGGAGCCGCGGGGCGGTCGGTCTCGGCGGACGGGGCAGGTCGGCCGTCTTCGGAGGTGAGCGCCTCGCGGCCGGTTCCGGGGAGGGAAGCGGGCCCAGGGGGGCGGGAGGGGGGTTGGAGGCGGGACGGTGCGCTCGGGCGGGCTTGCCCTCATAGGGGCGGGAGCGGTCCGTCCACACGTCCCCGTCCCAGTAGCGTTCGCGTCCCATCCAGTGGGGGTCGGGGTACCACCCGGGCTCGGCGCTCACCGGTCAGAGCTTCGGCGTGAAGGGGCGCCGGTGCGCCGGGTCGCCGGGCTCGGCGAGCCCGCGCATCGCGGTCTCGACCAGGGCGACGGACTCCTGGAGCGCGACGAGGCGGGCGCCCTCGCGGCGGTAGGTGTCCATGACCGCGTCGATGCCGTGCGGCGGGACGAGCTCGCCGAGGTCGACGCGGGCGGTGCGGAAGCCCTCGCGGGCCGCCTCGACGGACGCCGCCACGTGGTGGCGGGCCATCCGGGCGAGCGTGAGGGGGTAGCGGCGCAGGATCCCGTAGCGCCGGTACTCCGGCGGGACGAGTTCGAGCAGCCAGGCCATGGCGGTGTCCTCGAAGCGGTCGGTGCCCGGGGGGTGCACCTGCGCGGGCCAGCCGGGCGGGACATGGGCGCTCACTCGGTCAGGATATCCCGATGCTCGAACTCGTGTTCGAACGGGACGGGGTCAGTCCGCCACACCGGGCTCGCTGCGGCGGATACGGATCTTGCCGGAGTCCAGGTCGTCGCGGCGCGACGCCCCGGACCCCGCCTGCTCGTGGTCGTCCTGCCGCAGGATCTTCTCCCGCTGCTGCTCCTCCTGTTTGACCTTCTTGGAGCCCTCGAACGCGGAGGCGAGGTCCTCGAACATGCCGCCGCCGAAACCGGCACCGGTCTCGCCGTCACCACGGATGGCGCCCATCAGGGACGACTTGCCCGTCCCCTCGCGGGGCCACTCGACGATCTCCTGCTCGGCCGGCTCGGGCCTGTTGCCCATGGCACGGCCCTTGACGCGCTTGCGGCGGCGAAAGGGTGACTTCACACACTCTCCAACGCGATGAGTCTCCAGATTGATCCCGGCGGGCGGCCGGGCCCCGAGCCTGTCAGGTCCCGAACGACCACCGGGTGGGAGATCCGGTGAAGTCTCCCTGGCGCATCCCGAACGCCCGCTGCGGCCGTACCGCTACGGTCGCGTTCACCACGGGGTCCAGGAAGTCCACACGATAGCCGGTGGCGTACTTGGCGTTGACGAGGTCGATGAACCGCTGGAGCGCGCCCGGCTCGGTGACGACCTTGGCGGTCCCCTCGATGACCACGGGTTCCTCCGCCTCCTCGGTCGTCACGACGACGTTGGGGTTGGCCCGCAGGTTCACCATCTTGCGGGACGGGACGCTGCTGCTGAACATCAGCTCCTCCCCGGACCACGCGCCCCACACGGGCATCGCGTGCGGGCGCCCGTCCGGCCGGACGGTGCACAGCCAGAAGTTGCGGGCGGCGCGGAGGCGCTCCACGGCCCAGGCCCACGGCAGCAGGCCGCTGCCCTCGTCCGCGCCCAGGATGCCGTAGCCGGGCATGTGCGGACGGTCCGCCGCCGGGTGCGCGGCGCGTCCGGGCGGGGCGAACGGCAGGGCGGGCCCCCGCGCGGACGCGGCGGGGTCCGGGCGGGTGGGCACGGGTCGCGGTTCGGTGGCGGGCTCCGGTCGAGCTGCGGCGCCGGAAGCCGACATGGCGTTCTCCCCTCGGTCGGGCTCTCCCGGACATATCGTTTCAGACCGCGGCGCCGGGCGGTAACGCTCGGTGGCTCCGCGGGAGCGGCTCGGCGCGGTAACCTGCGGGACGTGCGCCTATCCCGCCTGATCGCCGTTCTGGACGAGCTGTATCCGCCCTCGTGGGCGGAACCCTGGGACGCCGTCGGGCTCGTCTGCGGCGACCCCGACCAGGAGGTCGGCCGGGTGCTGTTCGCCGTCGACCCGGTCGCCGCCGTCCTGGACGAGGCGCTGGAGTGGGGCGCCGGCCTCGTGGTCACGCACCACCCGCTGCTGCTGCGCGGGGTGCACTCGGTCGCCGCCACCACCCCCAAGGGGCGGCTCGTCCACCGGATGATCAGGAACGGGGTCGCGCTGTACACCGCGCACACCAACGCCGACCGCGCCGACCCCGGGGTGTCGGACGCGCTGGCGCGCGCGGTCGGCCTGACCGGCGGGCTGCGCCCGCTGGTCCCGGCCGACGACGACCCCCGCCGCGGCCTCGGCCGCGTCGGCGAGCTGGCCGAGCCGGTCCCGCTGCGGGAGTTCGCCTCGCGGGCGGCGGCCGGCCTGCCGTCCACGGCGTGGGGCGTCCGCGCCGCGGGCGACCCCGAGCGCGCCGTCCGCACCGTGGCGGTGTGCGGCGGCGCGGGCGACTCGCTGCTGGACGCGGCGCGCGCGTCCGGAGCCGACGTCTACCTCACCGCCGACCTGCGGCACCATCCCGCCTCGGAGTTCACCGAGCAGGACGGCCCCGCGCTGGTGGACGCCGCGCACTGGGCGACCGAGTGGCCCTGGCTGGCCGACGCGGAGCGGCGGCTCACCGGGGCGTCGAAGGAAGCGGGCACGTTGGAGACCCGGGTGTCCACGCTCGTCACCGACGCGTGGCGCCTGCATTTCGAAGGAGCATTGTGAAAGCCGCACCGCAAGCCCAGCTTCGCCTGATCGACCTGCAGGACCTCGACAGCTCGCTGGACCGGCTGGCCCACCGCCGCCGCACGCTGCCCGAGCTGGCCGGGATCGAGCGCCTCGACGGCCGCCTGACCGAGCTGCGCGACGCGATCGTGGCGGCCGAGACCGAGGTCGGCGACCTGGAGCGCGAGCAGCGCAAGGCCGAGCAGGACGTCGACCAGGTCCGCACCCGCGCCGACCGCGACCGGGGGCGGCTCGACTCCGGCCAGGTGACCTCCGCCAAGGACCTCAGCGGCCTCCAGGCCGAGATCGAGTCGCTCACCCGCCGCCAGTCCGACCTGGAGGAGGTCGTGCTGGAGATCATGGAGCGGACCGAGGAGGCGCAGGGCCGGGTGGCGGCGCTGCGCGCCGAGCAGGCCGCGGCGCAGGAGGAGCTGTCGGGGCTCGTCCGGGCGCGCGACGCCGTCCAGCACGAGATCGACGACGAGGCCGGCACGACGAGCACCGCCCGCACCGCCGTCGCCAAGGACGTCCCCGAGGACCTCCTCGCCCTCTATGAGAAGCTGCGCGGCCAGTTCGGCGGCGTCGGCGCGGCCAAGCTGTTCCGGGGCGCCTGCCAGGGCTGCCACCTCGCGCTCAACACCGTCGACCTGAACCGGATCCGCGCCGCCGCGCAGGACGAGGTCATCCGCTGCGAGGAGTGCCGCCGGATCCTCGTCCGCACCCCCGAGTCCGGGCTGTGACGGCGCGGCGGCTCGTCGTCGAGGCCGACGGCGGGTCCCGGGGCAACCCGGGGCCCGCCGGGTACGGGGCGCTCGTCCGGGACGCGGTCACCGGCGAGGTGCTCGCCGAGGTCGCCGAGTCGATCGGCCTCGCCACCAACAACGTCGCCGAGTACCGGGGCCTGATCGCCGGGCTCGCCGCCGCCGCGGGCATCGACCCGTCCGCCCGCGTCGAGGTCCGGATGGACTCCAAGCTCGTCGTCGAGCAGATGTCGGGCCGCTGGAAGATCAAGCACCCCGACATGATCCCGCTGGCGCTCCAGGCCCGGGAGCTGGCCGAGAGCCTCGGCCCGGTCACCTACGGCTGGATCCCGCGCGGCCGCAACGCCCACGCCGACCGGCTCGCGAACGAGGCCATGGACGCCGCCGCGCGCGGCGAGCACTGGACCCGCAGGACCGAGGAGGCCCCGGGCGAGCCCGAGCCGCCCCCGTCCGCCGCGCCCCCCACCACCGAGCCGACGACCACGCTGCTGCTCCGGCACGGCGAGACACCGCTGTCGATCGAGAGGCGCTTCGCGGGCACGGTCGACACCCCGCTCACCCCCGGGGGCCTCGCCCAGGCCCGCGCCGCCGCGCTCGCCCTCAAGGACCGGGACCTGGACGGGATCGTCACCTCCCCGCTGTCGCGCTGCCGCGACACCGCCGCCGAGGTCGCCGCCGCCACCGGCCTGGACGTCCGCGTCGAGGACGGCTTCCGCGAGACCGACTTCGGCGCCTGGGAGGGCCTCACCTTCGCCGAGGCCCGCGACCGCGACCCCGCCGCCCTGGACGCCTGGCTGGCCGACCCCGACGCCGCGCCGCCCGGAGGGGAGAGCTTCGCCGCGGTCGCCCGCCGCGTCCGCACCGCGCTGGACAAGCTGAAGGTCCGCTACCGCCACCGCCCCGTCCTGGTGGTCTCGCACGTCACCCCCATCAAGCTCCTGGTCAGGGACGCGCTGGGCGCGCCCATGCCGTCCCTGTACCGGATGCACCTGGACGTGGCGTCGCTGTCGGCGGTCGACTGGTACGCCGACGGCCCGGCGACCCTCCGCCTGTTCAACGACACCCACCACCTGGAGCGCTAGCCCGTCCCGTCGAGGAACCCGCCGATCGCGGCGGCGACCTCGGCGGGCGCCTCCTCGGCCATGTGGTGGCCGGACTCGATCGGGGTCCCCTCGACGTCGTCCGCCCAGTCGCGCCAGATGGCCACGGGATCGCCGTACAGCTGCTCCAGGTCGTCCAGGGTGGACCACATCACCAGCGTCGGGCACCGGACGCGGCGCCCCGCGGCGCGGTCGGTCTCGTCGTGGCGGCGGTCGATGCCGAGCCCGGCGCGGTAGTCCTCCAGCATCCCGCGCACGGTCGCCGGGTCGTGGATCGCGCCCTGGAAGTCCGCCCACGCCTCGGGCTCCATGTGCTCGGCGCTGGTGGCGTACCAGGCGTCCGGGTCGGCGCTGATGATCCGCTCCGCGGGTTTCTCCTCCTGGGCGAAGAACCACCAGTGCCACCAGGCCGCGGCGAAGCGGGCGTCGCAGCGCTCCAGGTGCTCTACGACGGGCAGCCCGTCCATCACCACGAGCCTGGTCACCGCCTCGGGATGGTCCATCGCCGTCCTGAAGGCCGCCAGCGCGCCGCGATCGTGCCCCGCGACCGCGAACCGGGTGTGGCCGAGCGCCCGCATGAGGGCGACCAGGTCGCGGGCCATGGCGCGCTTGGAGTAGGGGCTGTGCTCGGCGTCGGTCTCCGGCTTGGAGGAGCCCCCGTACCCGCGCAGGTCAGGGCAGACGACGCTGTACCGGTCGGCCAGGAGCGGAGCGACCTTGTGCCAGGTCGCGTGCGTGCGCGGATGCCCGTGCAGCAGCAGCAGCGGCGGCCCCGACCCGCCGTGCCGCACCCGCAGCTCCGCCTCGCCGACGTCGATCCGCTCCAGCGTGAATCCCTCGAAGATCATTCTCTCCGCGCTACCCCGCAGCGGTCCGTCCAATCCCCGCGAACCCGGTACGCTGGGGCCACGGCGGACGAGCCGGCCGGGCGGCCGCGTCGGGGAGCGATCCCCGTCGAGGAAAGTCCGGGCTCCACAGGGCAGGGTGGTCGGTAACGCCGACCCGGGGCGACCCGCGGGACAGTGCCACAGAAATCAGACCGCCACCGGTTTCCGGTGGTAAGGGTGAAACGGTGAGGTAAGAGCTCACCAGCGCCCACGGTGACGTGGGCGGCTCGGTAAACCCCACCCGGAGCAAGGTCAAGAAGGGACTCCGGCAGGAGCCCCGCGCAGGTGCCTGAGGGCTGCCCGCCCGAGCCTGCGGGTAGACCGCTGGAGGCCGCCGGCAACGACGGCCCGAGATGGATGGCCGCCGCCCGCCGCCGAGACGCGACGGGCACAGAACCCGGCTTACAGGCCGACTCGTCCGCCCACCCCGCCCCGACCTGTCGGCTTGATCCTCAGGCTCGGGCGCGGCTCGCCTATCGGGACGCGTTGACGAGGTTCGCCACCGACTCCAGGAGGCCGTCCCAGGCTTCCTGGGTGTCGGACGAGCGGGTGTGCGGGGTGCGGAACCAGTCGACGTAGATCGACACCTCGTCCAGGTCCCAGCGCATCCGGTAGAGGGCCAGGGCCGACGGGTCGGGGGCGCGGCCCGCGGCCTCGGCGTAGCGGGCGAGGTCCGCCGGGGTCTCCGCGACCGACCACAGGTCGCGTTCGGGCGGAGCCACGCCTGTCGTGTCCCAGTCGATCAGCAGGAGGCGCCCGTCCAGGCCCAGCAGGTTGCCCGGGTGCGGCTCGCCGTGGGTGAGGACGGGAGGGCCGCCCCTCTCCGCGAGGTCGGCGGCCAGCCGGTCGAACTCCGCCAGGCATCGGCGGAGGGCGGGCGCGTGGTCGGCGATGAGGGCGCGCGCTGGCCCGGCGAAGGGACCGTCGGCCCAGGGGAGTGCTCCGTCGAGTGCCCGGTCCAGGACGCCGCGCAGCGCGAGTCCTGTGTCGAGCACCGGCGCCATTGCCGGGGGCGGCTGGCGGTGGAGTTCGGCCAGCAGGCCGAGGACGGTGTCGCGTTCGGCGGGAGTGCGCGGCCGGTCGTAGTCGCCGGGCGTTCCGTCCAGGTAGGGGAAAACGCTCAGCGCGTAACGTGTCCCGAATGGGCGGACGGTTTCGCCCTCGGTGGTCTTCAGGGGCGCCACGACGAATTCGAGATGCCGCAGGGCGGCGGCGGTGTCCATGGCCGCGCGCAGCGCTTGCAGCGCCGAGCCGGTATCCGTGTGCCCCTTGAGCGCCAGGTCGGCGAGGGTGACGAACCAGCGCCGCCCGCCCGCACCGGTCGCGACCCAGTGATGGTCACCGAAGCCGACGGGCGCGTAGGCCACCTCGTGGGCTCGGATGTCCCACCCGTCCAGTGCCCGCTGTAGTTGATCCTCGTCGACGCCCTCGGGTCGGGACTTCATCCCGGTCACGTTAGGCGATTCTTCTCTCCTGCGCATCTCCCGCATCGACCACCGCTGAACGGACGCTTCGAGGACGTGCGGCGGCCCGAACGCGGGGTCGGTCGGCCTCCGCCTACTCGTGCTCCAGGAAGCGCTCTATTCTGCGAATATCGTCAATATCCTTGTGGCGGCCGAGGCTTTTCTTCCAGGCGAGGGTGAGGTCCAGGGGCATGAAATTGATGCCCCGGGCGACTTCTGCCCGCTCGATGAGATAGTCGGTGCTCCAGCTCATGAGCCGGGGAAACCAGCCGTTCAGGATCTCAATCGAGACCTGCCCGTCGAAATGATGGGCGACCAGGACGCCATCGTAGGGAGCCGCCGCTACCGGATAAAGCCTCTCGACCTCTTTCCATGCCGCCTTCCTGGCGACGACATCCAGATCCTGAATGTCCGCCCTGAGGCCGTGCAGAAGAAGGGGGGCGCTCCCGGCGAGGATGAAATCGGCATTGCAAAGGCTCAAGGCTTCCACGGTCTCGAATAGAAGCTCCACATCGTTCAAGGTGTCCTCTACATGGGTTTCAGGCCCAGTGCCAGTCGCACAATGACTGCCCAGAGTACACCAAATAGCACGCTGACGAAAGTACCTATGATGAATCTCTCGCCGAACTCGCGATCCTTTTCGATCTCAGGGTGCCGGGCGAGTGATTTGGCGGCTATTGCGAGCGCCGCCGCAGCCGCCTGGCCACTGGCGACGAAGGCGAAGACCAGGGCCCGCTCGAACCAGCCGATGTATCCATATGCTTCGCTGAAGGAGAAGATCTCGGTACGGAGCCTGGGCGCTTTGCGGTCGAACTGAGCATATATACGGGCGACGACCTCGTGGCTGACGAAGGTGGCGGCGAGAAAACCTGAAACCACGACGACCGCCCTGTTTCCCGTCAGAATCGCCAGGACGTCTCGGGGAGGCCCGTCGAAACTGAAGGCCCCGAGCAGGATGGCCGTGGTCACGGACAGTGTGAGCGCACTCCCCACAGAGCGGCGGTGGGGCGACTTGCTGTGAAGTCGCGCCCAGCGGAGCGTGATGGCCGCCTCCTGCCGACCGCGCTGGAGGATCCGGGTTAAGTAGATCCTGATGCCGAACAGGCGGTCGGTGGACCGGCCGGCTGGCTTGCCATTTCCGCCCTGGTTTCCGTCAACGGCCTTTTCCCATACCCGCAGCGAACACGACCAGAATATGGCGAGCAGGCACAGGAGGGTGGTCACCCAAATGGAAAGAAGGGGTGTCATGACCCAGATGCCGTAGAGTCCCGCCATCACCGTGCGGAAAAGGAAGGACCGGCGAACCACGGGAAGGCTGTCCGGTAGGAGTACTGCCACGATGAGCCCAATGAGGATCCGGGCTGTTTCCATAGCCCCTCCTTGCCCGCTGTTGAGACCGGTTGGACGGGGCGCGGTCAGCGGAGGTTCCGCCGCGGAGCCGGCGCGGAAGGGGAGGGGCGTGGAACTCTTCTGGTTCGGGTCACACGACACAAATGATCTGAAAGCCGGCGCCTAATGTCCGAGGTAGAGCCGGTCTCCTGGATCGGCGGTGATGGCGGGGCGAACCCGGCCCCGCGGAGAGGAGCGCCGGTGTTCATCGTGGGCATGGTGGTGATCGGCCTCGTCGGGCTGCTGGCCTCGCTGGCCTACCTCGCGGAGTTCGCGCGGGCCAGCCGCCGCGACGCGCTGTTCCTCCCCGCGCCCGACGGGCGCTCGCGGAGGGCGCGCCGGGTGACGGGCATGTACACACGCGGGAGCGACTTCATGGACGGGGACGACGAGATCCGCGGCGACGAGTTGGTCGGCCGCTGAGACGGGGGCGGCCCGGCCGGGGCCGGCAGGCCCGGGCCGGGGCCGTTCGATGGCTGCGGGCCGCCCACGGGGGACGGCCCGCCGCGATCTTCTAGAGGGTGACCTCGTCCGGGACGGGGACGAAGGTGCCGGCGGGCCGGTCGAGGACCTGGACGTTGGCGGTCTTCAGGTCCAGGTAGAGGCCGACCAACTCGATCTCGCCCGCCTCCACGCGCTCCCGGAGCCAGGGGTAGGTGAGCAGGTTGTCGAGCTGCTGCATGACGTTGATCTTGCAGAGCCGGGTCAGCGGCGGCTCGTCGGTGTGCTCGGTGGCGAGGAACCGGGCGAGGCTCTGGTTGCCGTGCCTGAGCCAGCGCGTCAGCCCCTCCAGGTGCTCGACCTCGGTGCCGCCCGCGAGCAGCGCCGCCATGGCGCCGCAGTTGGAGTGGCCGCAGATCGTGATCGTCCGGATGTCGAGGACGCTCGTGGCGTACTCGACGGTCGCGGCGACGGAGTCGTCGGGCGTGCGGCTGCCGTGGCGCGGGACCATGTTGCCGACGTTGCGGTTGATGAACAGGTCGCCCGGGCCGCTCGCGGTGATGATGTTGGGCACGACGCGGGAGTCCACGCAGGTGATGAACAGGTGCTCGGGCTTCTGCTCCATCGACAGCTCCGCCATGATCGGGCGGACGAGCGGGGCGGTGCGGCCGTGGTACTCGCGCACGCCCGCCAGCAGCAGCGCGCTCGGGGACACCTCGGGGCCGTCCAGCTCCGCCTCCTGGCGGCGGCGCCGGTTCGCCCACGGCGCCCACCAGCGGGCCGGAGGCGACTTCTTGGGCGGAGAGGACATATCACCAGTCACAGCTCCTTCATACCAAGTCTCGTGAACCTCGTCGATGTCGACCCGGCCACCCTGGCGTTCGTGGGCGAGCCGCCACTGGTGGACGGCGTCGAACGCGGCGTGGTCCATGAAGTCGACGTCGAGGTCCAGGTCGACGGACGCGCCCTGCGGCACGCTCTGGAGAAGGCGGGTCAGCTTCGGGACGCCGAGGAACGTCAGCGTGCCCTCGACGACGACGTGCCAGCGGGGCGGCCCCGGCTCGTCGCCGGACACGGGGACGAGCTGCTCGGCGCGCACCGACAGGCGGGTGAGGCGCCGCAGCGCCAGCACCGCCATGATCCCGATGCCGAGCAGGACGCCCTCGCCGAGCCCGAGCACCACCACGCCCGCGAGCGTCGCGAAGTAGGCGGGCGCCTCGCGGTGGTGGCGCAGGTCGCGGACGCGCGCGGTGTCCATCAGCCGGAAGCCGAGCACCATCAGCAGCGCGGCGAGCGCGGCCAGCGGGACCTGCTCGATGACCGGCCCGCACAGCAGCGCGAGGACCAGCACCCAGACGCCGTGCAGGACGGTCGAGGCGCGGGTGCGGGCGCCCGCCTCCACGTTGGCGGTGCTCCGGACGATGACGCCCGCGACCGGCAGGCCGCCGAGGAGCCCCGACACCGCGTTCGCGGCGCCCTGGCCGAGCAGGTCGCGGTCGAGGTCGGCGCGCGGCACCCCGGCGGGCCGCCTGCGGTCGACGGCGACCCCGCACAGCAGCGACTCGACCGCCGCGACCAGCCCGACGGACACGACGGCCCCGACGATCGCGTGCGGCGTCCCGTGCGGCATGACGGGCGCCTGCCAGCCGCCGAGCAGGCTGTCGGGCAGGTCGACGCGGGGCGCCGTCCAGCCGAGCGACCAGGCGGTGAGGGTGGCGAGGGCGATCGCGGGCAGCGGCCCGGGGACCAGGCGCAGCGCCGTCCCGAACCGGCCGCCGCCGCGCGGCAGCCGCGACCAGGCCAGCAGGGCCAGGACGGTGATCCCGCCGAGCAGCGCGGGATGGGTGGAGGGGTCCAGGATCTGCCCGGGCAGTTCCCGCAGGTTGTCGAGCGCGGACTGCTGCGGGCTGCCGCCGAGCACCACGTGCGCCTGCGCGAGGACGAGGACGAGCCCGACCCCCGCGAGCATGCCGTGCACGACGGCGGGGGAGACGGCGAGGGCGGCGCGGGCGACGCGGCTGGCGCCGAGCGCGATCTGGAGGAGGCCGCCGAGCAGGGTGATCGTGCAGGTGGCGCGCCAGCCGTAGGTCTGGACGAGTTCGGCGACGATGACGGTGAGGCCGGCGGCGGGCCCGCTCACCTGGAGTGGCGACCCGCCGACCAGTCCGGCGACGATGCCGCCGACGATGGCGGCGATCAGGCCGGCGGCGATCGGTGCGCCCGAGGCGACGGCGATCCCGAGGGACAGCGGTATCGCGACGAGGAAGACGACGAAGGACGCGAGCAGGTCGTGTCGGAGTGTGGACACGCCTAACAACTTGGGAGTCACACAACGTATATAAGCACGCCCGCCGACGCGGCCAGGGCCACCGGGAATCCGGCGGCCCTCGACCGATGGTGACGCGGCGTTGGCGGGTCAGGTCAGACCGGCGGGTGGCGGGTCAGCGGCGGTAGTTCTGCCAGTCGTCGGGCTGCGACCCGTACGGGCCGGTGTCGTTGCCGGGGCGGTTGCCGCCCTGCTGGTAGCCGTCCTGCTGGTAGCCGTCCTGGGAGTAGCCCGGGTTGTAGGACTGCGTGGCGTTGGGGTCGCCGCCGTAGCCGCCCTGGCCGCCGCCGTTCGGGTCCTGCGGCCCCGCCAGCGGGTCGGAATTGTAGCTGCTCCCGCTGAAATCGCCGTAGCCGCCGGTGTTGCCGCCGCTCGAACCGCCGGACCCGCCGTAGGACGAGCCGCCCGTGCCGAGCGGGTCATCGTAGCGCGACGACTCGCCGTAGGCCGGGGCCGTCGGATAGCCCTCGGGCGCGGAGCCCTGGCCGTATCCGGCCGGGGCGCCGAGACCGGAGGTCGGGTTCGAGCCGGTGCCCGACCCTCCCGCCGACCACGGGCCGGTGCCGGTGGAGCCGCTCGCGCCCCCGCCGCCCGCGGCGCCGCCGCCGGTGCCGAACGAGCCGGTGCCGAGCGGGTCGTTCAGCGGGTCGTTCAGGCCGCCGTAGCCGCCGTCGGACGACCCGCCGCCCGACGCGCGCTGCCGGTCGGTCTGGATGCGCTGGAGCAGTTCGTCCACGGTCGGGAGCTTGTGGTTGTCGGTGTCGGAGCCGCCGCCGAGGCCGCCGTGCGCGGCGGGAGCGGCGGGCGCGGCCGGGGCGGGCGGTGCCGCGGGCGGCGGCACCGGGGGAGCGGCGGGCGGCGGGGCGGGCTCGGACGGGCCGGGCAGCCCGCCGCCGGTCTCGCCGAAGCCGCGCATCGGGTCCTCAGCGCGGCGCAGGGGCAGCCCCAGCGGGTCGGAGGCCCTGGGGTCGCCCGACGGCGGCGGGAAGGCGTCGGGACGCCCTCCGGACGGCGCGGCCGGCGGCCCGGCGGCGGCCGCCGGACGCCCGCCCAGCGGGTCGGAGCCGTAGTCGCCGTAGGAGGGCTCGGGCGAGCCGTACTGCGGCTGCTCGGGCGCGCCGAACGGCGACTGCTCAGGTGCGCCGAACGGCGACTGCTGCTCGCCGTAGCCCGCCTGCTCCTGCCCGCCGTAGGGCGGCTGCTCCTGCGCGCCGTAGGACGGGTCGCCGCCGTAGGGCTGCTGCTCGGGCGCGCCGAACACGTGCTGCGGCTCCTGGGCGCCGCCGTACACGGGCTGGTCGGGCTGGCCGGGGACGCCGTAGGGCGCCTGCGGTCCGGTGCCGCCCTGGAGGCCGAGGTCGGCGGGGATCGGGTCGTTGGCGGTCGAGGTCGGGTCGCCGCCGAACGGCGAGCCGCCCTGCGGGAACCCGCCCTGGAAGTCGCCCTGCTGGCCGGCGGGGCCCTGCGGCATCTGCTGCGGGCCCGTGCCGATCGGGGCGCCGAGGCCGTTGAGGATCGTCCCGTCGGCGCCGAGCGTGACCGGCTGGGTCAGGCCGGGCTGCTCGACGGGCATCTGCTCGTGCCCCTGCTGCGGCATCGGCTGGCCCTGCTGCGGGACCTGCGCCTGCGCGTGCAGCGGGTCGGCGGCGGGGTCGGCGTCGGGGCGCTCGCCGTCCTGGCCGTGCTGCCAGGGGAACTTGGGCTTGTCGAAGGTGATGGTCGCCCAGTAGTCGTCGTCCTCCATCTCGTCGGAGGAGCCCTGACCGGCGGGCGGGGGCGGCGGCGGGGACGGCTGCTGCGGCGCGGCGGCGGTGGGGGCGGCGAGCGGGCCGCCCGCGACGCGGCGGTCGTAGGCGGGGTCGGGGGCGCCCGGGCCGTACGAGGGGTCCTCGTAGGCGGGTTCCTGGCCCCCGTCGTAACCGGTCTCGTAGCCGCCCTCGTAGGCACCCTCGTAGCCGCCGTCATAGCCGGTGTCGTAGCCGTCCTCGGGCGCGCCCGCGTTCCCCTGCTGGGGCTGCGGGGCGGCCCGGCGGCCGCGCGGCTGCGGCTGCTCGTCGTCCATCCAGTCGTCGTCCCGCCCGGCCCTGCTGGCCCGCAGACCGAGGGCCACGAGGACGACCACCAGGACCACGACCACAATGAGGCCGAAGACCACGATGTAAGAAGTCATGCCACCACCCAATGCCTTGGCCCGGCGAGAGTCGCCAGCGCGGACCGCGGGTCCGTCTCGTCTGTCACCGGCGGCCGGCTCCCCTCGGGCCTAGCCCGATTGTGTCCGACCGCTATGACCGTTGTCACACCCTTCGCGCACATTTGCCCTCACCCGGCGTGTACCGATCGGCACCAGAAGACCGATCCGCACCCGCCTGTCAGCTCCGCCCCCCGAGGGGTCCGCCCTGACCTCGTGCCTCAGGCTCCAGGGTCAACGCGCCTGCTTCCCGCCGAAGTTCCCGGTGATCCGTCCGCGTCCCACCGTGTGCTTCGCGATGGCGCCGAGCGAGTCCTTGAGCTTGGCGCCGCTCTTGAACGGCGCCGGATCGTCCAGCGCGTAGATGGTGAACCTGTACCGATGCCGTTCTCCCTTGGGCGGGCACGGCGGAACGTAACCCGCCTTGTCCTTGTCGCCCGTGGTCAGCCCCTCGACGGCGCCGGTGATGCCGGCCCCTTCGACGAGCTCGTTGACCGTGCCCTCGATGCCCGCGATCACCCAGTGGACGCGGGCGCCGTTGGAGGCGTCCGGGTCGTCCATGACGATCGCGAACGATCTGGTGCCGGCCGGGGCGCCCGACCACCGCAACGGCGGGGTCCTGCCCTGCCCGCCAGGGTACGTCGTGCAGCCGTACCGCGTGGGCAAGTCGTGGGCATCACGGAAGACCGGGCTGGTCACCGTGAACCACTCCGACAGTTCGGCGCTCTTGTTCTGGGGCCGCCCGATCAGCCCGCAGCCGCCCAGCGAGAAGGCGAGGGCGAGCGCGCCCGCCACGGCCGGGATCGGACGCCGGTCTCTGCTCATCATCGTCGATACGCTCCCGCGCGAGATCGTACGCCGCGCCCCGCCGGATTCTCACGTCCCGGCGGCGCGCGCCCCGCAGGCGGCGCCCCCTTCCTCGTCCGGCCCAACCTTAGGGGCTTCGCGGGGGTGGAACGGGCCTTTCGGGGCCCGCCCCGCCCGCGCGCCCCGGGACCGGACGGGACCAGACGGGACAGTTCGGCGATCAAGCGCAGATCAGGGCTGTGAGGTTGGTCATGCGTGCTTTGGCGTGAGATGTCCGGAAATGTGGAAAGGAGTGGTGAAGTTCACATGGAAGGTGGCCCGCCGTTTTGCCGTTACGAGAAGTTTCGCTGTTCTTCCGGCGATATCGGTTGGCGCCGGACGGGGGTCATCGGGTAGCTTGTGAATGTCTTCACAAGCCGACCGTGAACATTGGAGGCCGCAATGGCCAGGACCGCCGAGGAGACCCCTGGCGCTCCCCACATCCTCATCGTGGGTGGCGGCTATGTGGGCATGTACACCGCCCTCCGCCTGCAGAAGAAGCTCCGCGGCGAGCTGCGCAGGGGCGAGGTCAAGGTCACCGTCGTGGACCCGAACTCGTACATGACGTACCAGCCGTTCCTCCCCGAGGCCGCCGCGGGGAACATCTCCCCCCGGCACGTCGTCGTCCCGCTGCGCCGGGTGCTGCCCAAGTGCACCGTCCGCAAGGCGCGGGTCACCGAGCTGAACCACGACGAGGGCTGGGCGATCGTCCAGCCGCTGGCCGGGCCGCCGGAGCGGATCTCCTACGACTACCTGGTCATGGCCGCCGGCGCGGTGCCGCGGCTGCTGCCGATCCCCGGGCTCGCCGAGAACGGGATCAGCCTGAAGACCGTCGGCGAGGCCATCCACCTGCGCAACCACGTGCTGGAGCAGCTGGAGATCGCCGAGTCGACCAACGATGTCGAGCTGCGCCGCAAGGCGCTGACGTTCGTGTTCGTCGGCGGCGGGTTCGCGGGCGTCGAGGCCGTCGCCGAGCTTGAGGACATGACGCGCGACGCCACCAAGTACATGCGCAAGGTCACCCCGCAGGACCTGCGCTTCATCCTGGTCGAGGCCGCCGACCGGATCCTGCCCGAGGTCGGCCCCGACATGGGCAAGTGGACGGCCGAGCAGCTGCGCGGCCGCGGCATCGACGTGAAGATGAACACGCTGCTGCGCTCGGCGGTGGACGGCCAGATCGAGCTGTCGGACGGCAGCGCGTTCCCGGCCGGGACGCTGGTGTGGAACGCGGGCGTCAAGCCGTCGCCGGTCGTCCGGCACGGCGACATCCCGCTGGACGAGCGGGGCCGCGTCAAGGGCACCGAGTACCTCACGATCGAGGGCCTCGTGCGCGCGTTCACCGCCGGCGACAACGCCGCGATCCCCGACCTCACCGAGGACGGCATGTTCTGCCCGCCCAACGCCCAGCACGCGGTGCGCCAGGCCAAGCTGCTCGGCGACAACATCGTGCGGTCGCTGCGGGGCAAGTCGCTCAAGCCCTACGTCCACGGCAACCTCGGCACCGTCGCGGGCCTCGGCCTGCACAAGGGCGTCGCGAACCCGATGGGCTTCAAGCTCAAGGGCTGGCCCGCGTGGTTCTTCCACCGCACCTACCACGGCGCGATGGTCCCGACCTTCAACCGCAAGCTGCGCGTCCTGGCCGACTGGACGCTCGCGCTGTTCCTCAAGCGCGAGACCGTCTCGCTCGCCACCGTCGAGCAGCCCCGCGCCGACTTCGAGCTGGCGGCGCTGGACGACCACAGGGCGGGCGAGCGCAAGGCGAAGGAGAACGCCGCCTGAGCGCCTGAGCGCCTGACCGGAGACGACCGAACGGATACGAGGAGCGTGCCGGGGTTCCGCCGCGGGGGCGGCGCGACCCCGGCACGCCGCCGTTCGGGGACGGCCGCCCTTCGGGGACAATCGTGGGCGTGCGGATCGGGATGCTCGGGCCCCTGGAGGTGCTCGCGGACGGCCGCCCCGTCGAGATCGGGGGCGCCCGGCTGCGGGTGCTGCTGACGCTGCTCGCGCTCGACCCCGGCTCGGTGCTCCCGGCGGAGCGGATCATCGACGCGCTCTGGGAGGACGACGTCCCCGGGGGCGCCGCGAACGCGCTCCAGTCGCTCGTCTCGCGGCTGCGCGCGCTCGTCGGCCGGGACGCCGTCGAGTCGCGGTTCGGCGGGTACCGGCTCACCGTCCGGCGCGGGGACGTCGACGTCCACGACTTCGAGGCGCGGGTGGCCGCCGCCCGCGCCGCCGCGGCGCCCGCCGAACGCTCCGCCGGGCTCGGCGCGGCCCTCGGGCTGTGGCGCGGCCCGGCGCTCGCCGACGCCGCCGGGCTCCGGTTCGCCGACGCGCCCGCCGCCCGGCTGGAGGCGCTGCGCCGCGCCGCGCTGGAGGAGCGCCTCGACGCCGACCTCGCGCTCGGCCGGCACGCGCGGCTGATCCCCGAGCTCCAGGCGCTCGCCGCGCAGGACCCGCTCCGCGAGCCCGTCACCGCCCTGCTGATGCGCGCCCTCTACGCCGCCGGCCACCAGGCCGAGGCCCTCGCCGCCTACGACGCGGCCAAGCACGCGCTGGGCGAGGTGCTGGGCGTCGATCCGTCCCCCGCGCTGGAGGCGGTGTACCTCGCCGTCCTCCGGCAGGACGCGTCCCTGCGCCCGGCCGCCCCGGCTTCCCAGGCCGCCCCGGCCGCCCCGGCCGATCCGGCCGCGCCTCCGCCGCCGGACGACCGGAAGGGGAACCTGCGGGCCCGGCTCACCAGTTTCATCGGCCGCGACGCCGACCTCGGCCGCGTCGACGACCTGCTGTCGCGGGCGCGGCTCGTCACGCTCATCGGCCCCGGCGGGTCCGGCAAGACCCGGCTGTCGCTGGAGTCGGGCGAGCGGCTCGCCGGGCGGATGCCCGACGGGGCGTGGCTGGTCGAGCTCGCGCCCGTCGCCGACCCCGCCGAGGTCCCCGCCGCCGCGCTCGGCGCCCTCGGCGCGCTCGGGCTCCGCGGGGGGCCGCTGATCGCGGCGGGCTCCGGCCGGATGGCGGCGCCCGACACCGCCGAGCCGCTGGAGCGGCTCGTGTCCGCGCTCGCGGGCCGCCGGCTGCTGCTCGTCCTGGACAACTGCGAGCACCTCCTGGACGCCGCCGCCCGGCTCGCCGACCAGGTGCTCGCGGCCTGCCCCGGCGTGCGGATCCTCGCGACCAGCCGGGAGCCGCTCGGCATCACCGGCGAGACGCTCTGGCCGGTCGAGCCGCTGGAGCTGCCGCCGCCCTCGGCGGACGCGGCGGCGGCGCACACGCGGCCCGCCGTCCGGCTGTTCGCCGACCGCGCCGCCGCCGTGTCCCCGGGCTTCGCCGTCACCGAGGACAACGCCGGTTGGGTCGTGCGGATCTGCCGCGCGCTGGACGGCATGCCGCTGGCGATCGAGCTGGCCGCCGCGCGGCTCAGCGCGATGACGCCCGAGCAGGTCGCCGTCCGGCTCGACGACCGGTTCCGGCTGCTCAACGCGGGCAGCCGCACCGCCCTGCCCCGCCACAAGACGCTCCGCGCCGTCGTCGAGTGGAGCTGGGACCTGCTCACCGAGCCCGAGCGGGCGCTGTGGCGCCGCCTCGCCGTCTTCCACGGCGGCGCGACGCTGGAGGCCGCCGAGGAGGTGTGCGCGGGGCCGGGCCTGCACCGCGCCGACGTCCTGGACGTCCTGTCGGCGCTGGTCGACAAGTCGCTGGTGACCGTGTCCGGCACGGACGGCGGACCCCGCTACCGGATGCTGGAGACGCTCCGCGCGTACGGGCTGGAGCGCCTCGTCCAGGCGGGGGAGGAGGAGCGGACGCGCCGCGCCCACGCCGATCATTTCCTGCGGCTCGCCGAGGAGGCCGAGCCGCACCTGTACCGCGCCGACCAGATCCGCTGGCTGCCCCGGCTGACCGCCGAGCACGACAACTGCGCCGCCGCGCTGCGCTGGGCGGTCTCCGTCCGGGACGCGCCGCTCGCGCTGCGGTTCTGCGCCGCGCTCGGCTGGTCCTGGTTCCTGCGGGGGCGGCTCACCGAGGGCACCGAGCACCTGGAGGAGATCCTCGACCTGCCCGGCGTGCCCGCCGACCAGCCCACCGCGATGGCGTTCGCCCTCGCCTCGCTCACCGCGCTCGACAAGCGGCCGAACCCGGCCCCGGCCGCCACCTGGCTCCGGCGCGCCCAGGAGATCGGCGACGGGATCGACGACCGCGACCTCCACCCGGTGCTGTGGCTGATGCTGTTCATGGGCAAGATGCAGGTGGACGGCTGGAACCTGCACCCCGCCGAGGGGATCGAGCGGCTGCTGGACTCCGAGGACCCGTGGGCCCGCGGCCTCGCGAACTTCGTCCAGGGCCACATCGCCCACAACTTCGGCCGGACGCATCTGATCGAGGACTTCTTCGACCGGGCGCTCGCGGGGTTCCGGGAGGCCGGCGACCGCTGGGGGCTGTCGTTCGCGCTCACCGCGCAGGGGGAGATCCTCAGCCGCCGGGGCGAGCACGCGGGGGCCGTCGCGCGCTATGAGGAGAGCCTCCGGCTGAACGCCGAGCTGGGCCGCGAGAGCTCGTCGATGCTGTACGTGACGATGCGGCTGGGCAACGAGCTGGACCTCATGGGCGAGTCCGCCCGCGCCCGCGCGCTGCTGCTGCGGAGCATGGAGCAGGGCGGGGCGTCCCGCTCGGAGGAGACGATGGCGCTGAACTACCAGCTCGCCGAGATCGCCCGCCGCGCCGGGGACTCCGGCGAGGCGCTGCGCGGGCTCACGCTGGCCGAGGAGCTGTCGGCGGGGCTGTCCGGTCCGCCGCAGTTCCGCGCGATGCTGCTCAGCTCCCGGGCCCAGCTCGACATCGCGCTCGGCGCCGTCGAGGAGGCCCGCGCCCGGCTGGACGAGGCGGTGCGCATCGCCGTCCAGTCGCAGGACTACCCGATCCTGTCCTACGTGCTGGGCGGCCATGCCGAGCTTTGCCGCGCCCTCGGCGACGCCGAGCGCGCGGCCGTCCTGCTCGGCGCCGCCGACGGCCTGCGCGGCACCCGCGACCTCTCCCAGCCGGACGTCCTGGCCATCGAGGCCGCCGTCCGCGAGGCGCTCGGCGAGCCCGCCTTCACCGCCGCCAACGAGCGGGGCCGGTCATGGACGTTCACCGACATCGTCGAAGCCTTCGACCTGCCTCACCCGTGACGGCTGCCACGGCCACGGCCAGGGACGGGCGCGGCCACGGGCGGGCGCGGGCGGGCGCGGGCACGAGACGGAGCAGCCGGACGGCCCGGCCACCGGTGCCTCGGTTCGAGGGGGTGGACGGGCCGTCCGGCTGTCGGACGCGTCCGGCCCGGGTCGGGCCGAGCGCGCGTGGGGTCAGGCGCGCTGCTTGAAGGCGCGCAGCGACAGGGGGGCGAACACGGCGGAGATGCCGACGCCCCACGCCAGCGCGATCAGCGCGTGGTTCAGCACCGGGCCGCCGACCAGCAGGCCGCGCATGGCCTCGACCAGGTGCGTCACCGGGCTGTTGTCCATCACGGCGGCGAGCCACCCCGGGATGCCCTGGGTCGACTTGATGAACGCGGTGCTGAGGAAGCTCAGCGGGAAGATCACCACGAAGCCGAAGATCTGCACCTTCTCCGGCTCGTTGACCTTCATCGCGATGAAGACCGACGTCCAGGAGAACAGCACGGCGAAGGTCAGCAGCAGGACGAACGCGGTGATCAGCGCGAGCACGTTCGTCTCGACCCGGAACCCGATCGCGAACCCGACCGCGAGCAGGATCATCATCGACCACGCCTGCTTGGCGGTGTCGGCGAGGATCCGCCCGGCGAGCGGGGCGCTGCGCGAGATCGGCAGGCTGCGGAACCGGTCGAACACGCCCTTGGTGATGTCGGTGTTGAGCCCGAACCCGGTGCTCATCCCGGCGAACAGCGCGTTCTGCGCGATGATGCCCGGGATCACGACCGGGAGGTAGGCGTCGACGCTGCCCTCCATCGCGGGCCCGAACACGTAGGCGAACAGCAGCACGAACATGATGGGCTGGATGGACAGGTCCAGCAGCTCCATCGGGTTGTGCTTGATCTGCACCAGGTTGCGCCACGCCAGCGTGAGCACGTTGCGGACGGTGGTGCCCGGCGAGACCCGCTTGGAGAGGGTCTGCGGCGGGGTGAAGGTCGCGGTCGTCATGCCGACGCCCCCTCCTTGTCGGACGCCTTGTCGGACGCCTTCAGGTCGGTCGACCCGGCGAGCGCGTCGGCCTCGGCCTCGATGTCGTCGGTGTGGTGGCCGGTGAGGGCGAAGAACACCTCGTCCAGGCTGGACTTGCGCAGCGACAGCTCGCCGACGGTGACGCCGGCGTCGTCCAGGCGCCGCACCACGGCGGGCATCAGCTGCGGGTCGGTGATCGGCACCGAGACCATCCCGTCGCGGGCCTCCGGCTCGGCGCCGGCCATCTCGCCGACGATCCGCGACGCGGCGGCGACGTCGGACTCCTGGAGCGGCCTGACCTCCAGCACCTGGCCGCCGACCTGCGACTTCAGCGTGTCGGACGTGCCGTGCGCGATCACCTGGCCGCGGTCGATGACGACGATGTCGTCGGCGAGCTGGTCGGCCTCCTCCAGGTACTGCGTGGTGAGCAGCACGGTGACGCCGTCGTCGGTGAGGCCGCGGACGATGTCCCACAGGCCGTTGCGGCTGCGCGGGTCCAGGCCGGTGGTCGGCTCGTCCAGGAAGAGGATCTGGGGGCGGCCGACCAGGCTCGCGGCCAGGTCGAGGCGGCGCCGCATGCCGCCGGAGTAGGTCTTGGCGGCGCGCTCGGCGGCCTCGGTGAGCTGGAAGCGCTCCAGCAGCTCGGCGGCGCGCGCCCGGGACTCGCGGCGCGGGATGCCGAGCAGCCGCCCGATCAGGATCAGGTTCTCGGTGCCGGTGAGCATCTCGTCGACCCCGGCGTACTGCCCGGTCAGACCGATGAGCTGCCGGACCTTGTGCGCCTCCTTGACCACGTCGAACCCGCCGACCCTGGCGCTGCCGCCGGTCGGCTCGATCAGCGTGGCGAGGATCCGGGTCGTGGTGGTCTTGCCGGCGCCGTTGGGGCCCAGCACGCCGAGCACCGTCCCCGCTTGAGCGGTGAGCGAGACGCCGGCGAGCGCCTCGGTATCACCGAACCGCTTCACCAGGCCGTCGGCCTGGATCGCGTAGGTCATGGGATCTCCTAGGGCTTTTCTCGTATGCCGGACACTTCTCGCGCAGACGGTCTGCCAAGGTATGCGTTGCCCGGTGCGTTCCGCATCAGCTTTTTCGGCGGCACGGCCGCCGTGAGGTGCTGACTTCCAACCTCGCACGCACCACTGACAAAACGCTGAGATCGCCGTGAACCCTTCCTCCGGCTCCGCCGGGAGCGGCCGCGACCGGCCCGCGACCGGCCCGCGACCGGCCCGGAGGCACGCCCGGTGGTTCTAAACTCGCGGTGTGACGTCGGTGCGGCGCAGTCACCACCAGGACGGCGGGGGGCCGCACCCGCCGCGTCTGCGGCCGCCCGCGAACCGCGTCTCCCCCCGCGCGATGGCGCACTGGGCGATCGAGTACCTGCTGCTGTGGGGGCTGGGGTTCGGCCTCGCGCTCGGCGTGGCCGCGTGGATAGACGACTCTGGCTGGGACGCCCTGCCGGGCTGGCTGTCGGGCCGGGTCGGCTGGCTGGCCTACCTCGTCGGCGCGGTCGGCCTGCTGATGGTGACGGTCGCGCCGGTGTGGCGCTACCGCGTCCACCGCTGGGAGGTGAGCGCGGACGTCGTCTACACCCGCACGGGCTGGTTCAGCCGCGAGTGGCTGCTGGTGCCGGTCGGGCGGATCCAGACCGTCGAGACCGGGCAGGGCTGGCTGGAGCGGATGCTGGGGCTCGCCACCATCGAGATCAACACCGCGTCGCACACGGGCTCCTCGGAGGTCTCCGGCCTGCCCGTGGACGTCGCGACCCGGCTGGCCGACGACCTGGCGCACCGCGCGCACGACCTCCGCGACGACGCCACGTGACCGGGCCCGCGCAGCGCCTCCATCCGCTGACGTTCGTCGTGGGCGCCGTCCGGGAGCTGGTCGCGCTCCTGGCCGCCGGGATGACGGGCCTGGTCGTGGGCGGGCTGTCCACCGCGTTCTACTTCACGCTCGTCGGCCTGGCGTTCGGCCTGTTCTTCCACATCGCCGGGTGGGCGACGTTCACCTACATCGTCCGCGAGGACCGCATCGAGCTGCGCCGCTCCCTCATCGGACGGTCGGTCAAGAGCATCCCGCGCGACCGGATCCGGGGCGTGGACATCAGCACGTCCCTCCCGCACCGGCTCCTCGGGCTCGCGGTCGTCCACATCGACGCGGGCGCGGACGGCGGCGAGGGCGAGCTCAACGCGGTCTCCCGGCACGAGGCCGAACGGCTCCGCCGCGTCCTGCTGACCCGCACCGAGCAGCCGCGCCGCGTCCTCGGCCGCATGCGCCGCCGCTGGTACGTGTACGCCCCGCTCAGCGGCGCCTACCTGCTGACGCCCTTCGCGCTGGCGGGCAGCCTCCTCGGCACCCTCTACAACCTCGGCGACGACCTCGGCCTCATCACCCAGGAGCGGGTGGAGAGCGCCGGGCACAGCGCCGTCGGGCTGCCGACGGCGCTGGTCGTGGCGCTGGCGATCCTCGTCCTGATCGCGATGCCGGTCATGTCGGTGATCGTCTTCACGCTCTTCAACTGGGACTTCACCGTCCACGAGCGGGACGGCTCGCTGGTCGCCGAGCGCGGCCTGGTCACCCGGCGCAGCGTGTCGCTGGAGCGCCGCCGGCTGCGCGGCGTCGAGTTCGCCGACAACCCGTTCGAGCGCGCCGCCGGGGTCACCCGGCTCGGGGCGCTGATCACCGGCCTCGGCGACGCCGCGCACCGGGGGCGGCTGCTGCCCGCCGCGCCGCGCCCGGCCGCCGAGGCGCTGGCGACCCGCGTGCTCGGCGCGATCCCCGGGCCGCTGCTCCCGCACCCCACCGCCGCGCGGGGACGGCGCGTCGCGCGCGCCATGGCCCCGCCCGCCGGGGTCGCGCTGCTCGCCGTCGCGGCCGGGCAGTTCTGGGTCGCCTACGTCTGCGCGGTGCTCGCGGTGTTCGCCGTCCCGCTGGGCCTGGACCGCTACCGGCAGCTCGGGCACGCCACCGGCTCCGGACTCCTCACCGTCCGCTCGGGCAGCCTCCGCCGCCGCCAGGTGGTGATCGAGCACGGCGCGATCGTCGGGTGGCGCGTCCGCCGGACGCTGTTCCAGCGCCGCCTGGGCCTCGCCACCCTGTTCGTCGCCGTGGGCGCGGGCGAGGGCGGCTACACCGCGCTGGACATGGCCGAAGGCGACGCCGTCGCCCTGGCGGCGTCCATCACCCCGGCCTGGCTCGCTCCATTCCTGGACGCCCCGCTCCCCGTGGACGCGGCCGCGCCCTGACGCGGCGCGCCTATTCGGGGCGCCGGGCGCCGAACATGATCTCGTCCCAGGACGGGACGGAGGCGCGCTTGCCCTTGGCCTTGCGGCGGCCCCGCGCGGCCCGCGCCGCCGCCGCGGGGGTCTCCGACGCCGCGGCGGGCTTGTCCTGAGCCGGGGGGACGGCGGGCCGCCCGGCGGGCTTCTTCTTCGCCGGGGCCCGGTGCGCGGGCCGCTGCGCCGCCTTCCGCGCGGCGGGGGTCAGGTCGGCGTCGTCGGGCTTGTCGGCGGCCTCGTCCGGCCTGCCGGGCTTGTCGGCCGTCTCGGCGGCCTTTTCGGCGGCCTTGGCGTCCTCGGCGGGAGCGGGCTCGGGCGCCTCCTCCTCGACCGCTTCCTCCGCCTCGTCCTCGCCCGATTCCTCGGCCTTGGGCGGTTCGGGCTCCTCCCCGGGCACGGACTCCCCGTCGTGCTCCGCGCCGGCGGGCGGGGCCTCGGGCTCCGCCGGGGACGCCTCGGCGTCCTCCTCGGCGGCGGCGGCCTCGGCCGCCTCCTCCTGCTTCTCCTCCTCGGCGTCCTCGGCGTCCTCGGCGGCGTGGGCCGCCTCGCCGGGAGCGGCCTCGGGCTCCGGCGCGGTCTCCTGCTCGTCGGCGGCGGACCCGACGGCGGTGTCCTCCTCCTCGGCGTCCTCGCGGAGGTCGGTGAACTCCGGGGCGTCGCCGGTCTCGCCGCCGTCCACGGCCGGGCGGTGGTCGGCCGCGGCCTCGCCGAGGTCGGCGGCCTCGCCGTCGCGCGAGGACGCGGCGGCGGCCTCGCGGAGCTGGGCGGCGCCGCGCGCGAGGGCGTCCTCAAGCGACTCGGCGGGCTCGCGGGCCTCCGCGACCGGGTGCTCCTCGGGCCCGGCCGGAGGGACGCGGCGCGCACCGGCCTCGCGCAGCGGAGTCGGGGCCTGCTCAGGGGCGGGCGGGAAGGAGGGGCGCGGGTCCAGCGCGCGGCCCCGCTCGATGACGTACTCGCGCGGCTCGGCGGCGCGCAGCGGCTCGGGCCCGGCGGCCGGCTCGGGCTCGGCGGGCAGGCCGCGGTCGCCGGAGACGACCTTCATCGCCGGACGGCGCGGGACGAGCGGGGTCACGGTGTCGGACAGGGACTCCTCGTCCCACTCGACGGCGGTGAGGCGGGCGGCGATCTCGTCCAGCGGGGAGACGTGGCGGCGGCGCGGGTCGAAGACCCACTCGGCGGCGTGCGGGCGGCCGTTGTCGAAGAAGGACAGGCGGACGCGCCAGGTGTTGTCCTCGCACTTCCAGGAGTCCCACTCGGCCTCGTCGAGGTCGACGCCGCCGCGGCCGAGGCGCTCCTCGACGGTCTCGCCGAGGGGCGGGCCCGGGGTCGACTCGCCCGGCCGGCGCACGGCGACGCGCTGCGCCTGCTGCGCCATGTACTCGCGTTCCTGAAGGACCGGCCCTTCGAACCAGCGGATGCGTTCGACGGGGATGCCCGCGGACTCGGCGATCTCCTCAGCGGTCTCGCCGGACCGGATACGGGCCTGGATCTCCTTGGGACGCAAGGGACTCTCCACTTCGATCTCGAACTGGCCGAGGCGGGAGAAGTGCCCACGGACCGCGGCGCGGAGCCGGTCGTCGACGGGCAGGGTGAACCGGGTGCCTCGGCCCGCGGTGGCCAGGACGAGGTACGTACCGTCCTCGCTGACCGCGACGAGGCGCAGCTCCTGCATGCGTGTCCTTCCTGCCCTGTCCAGACGGCACGGAGGGCGCCGGACCACGCCGCCGGTGGGAAGCCCGCCTCCATCGTGCTCCCACCCGCCGGTCGTCCAGTGCCCGCCGAGGGCGCATGCGTGCCCTTCCCCCGGGTTCCCGAGTCTCTCTTTCGGACACACCTGCTGCCAGCACCGTACCCGGCATGTCCGAACATCGCCGCTCTCGAAGCCCTCCTCACGAGGCCGAAGAGGGCACCTGACCAAGCTTGCCGGGCACCGGGTCCGCCCGTGGCCGCCCTGCCTGATTCTTGTGCATCCTTTTCCACACTGTGCCTGACGTGGCCTCCCGGCTCCACCCGTTTGGCGTAGCGAGCATCACGTCCGTGTTCGGAACACCCGGATGTGGCGGTTAGTTTCCGTTCGGGGTATTTGTCGTCGATCAGACAGGGGGAACGGGGCGGATGCCGGGCAAGCTGCCGGACCTGAGCACGACGCAGCTCATCGCGAGCGGGATGGCGACGGCCGCCGCCGCGGTGGGGGCGTCGTACCTGGGCGTGTACGGGACGATCCTGGGCGCGGCCTTCATGAGCGTGGCCTCGACCGCCGGGGCCGCGGTGTGCAAGCACTACCTGGACCAGGGCCGGGAGCAGATCAAGGACCTGACGCACGTCCAGGCGTCGGCGGAGCGCAGGGACGCGGCGCAGGACGCGGCGGCGCGCGCGGTCGAGGCGGACCCGACGCGGACGGCGGTGTGGTCCGACCCGAACGCGACGCGCACGGACCTGGACCTGGACGCCGTCCGGAGGAGGCTGGACGACCCCGGCGCCACGCGCCTGGAACCCGGCGCCGCGTACATGGACCCGAACGCCACCCGGCTGGATCCGTCCCAGGCGGTCGCGGGCGACCTCGCCGGGCTCGCGGGCGAGGAGGCGGTGCGCGAGGCGGCCCGCAGGTCCGCGTGGGAGGGCACGGTGGCCTGGGCGAGGCAGCGCTGGGTGCCGCTGGTGCTGTCCTCGGCGGCGGTGTTCGCGTTCGTCCTCGGCGGCATCACGCTGTTCGAGGCGGCGTCCGGCAGCCCGATCGGCGACAAGGGCAACGGGCTGACGGTGACCAAGGTCCTCGGCGGCGGCGGCGGGCGCACCGACGAGACGCCCTCGGACGGGCCGTCGGGCAGCGAGAGGCCCACCGACGAGGAGCCGAGCGGCGGCCCGTCGGGGGAGACGCCCAAGACCGGCACGCCCTCGACCGGCACCGCGACGGACGAGCCGGTGCCGCCGCGGACCGAGCGCCCGACCGACAAGCCGACGACCACGGTGCCCACGGCGCCGACGGCGCCCGGCAGCTCCGCGCCGTCGAGCCAGAACCCCGGCGGCGAGGAGAAGCCCGGCGGCGAGGAGCAGCAGCGCAACGCGCCGGCGGAGTGAGCGCGTCAGTCGCCGAAGACCCGGGTGGTGTAGGCGTTGGCGAAGCGGCGGTCCGGGTCGAGTTCGTCGCGCAGGGCCCGGAAGTCGCCGAACCTCGGGTACGCCTTCTCCAGATAGGCGGCGTCGCGGGTGTGGAGCTTGCCCCAGTGCGGGCGCCCGCCGAAGGCGACGAGGAGGTTCTCGACGGCGCGGAAGTACTCCTCGTGCGGGGCGCGGTGGTAGACGTGGACGGCGATGAACGCCGTCCGGCGCCCGTAGGCCATGGACAGCCAGGCGTCCTCGGGCGGCAGCACCCTGACCTCGATCGGGAAGCCGATCCGCCAGTCCCTGCGGTTGAACAGGGCCCGGAGCTCGCGCAGGGCGGGGACGAGCTCCTCGCGGGGGATCGCGTACTCCTGCTCCTTGAACCGCACCGTCCGCGGGCTGGTGAACACCTTGTAGGAGGTGTCGCTGTAGACGCGCGCGCCGAGCAGCCTGGCGCAGACCCCGTTGACGAACGGGGTCGAGGCCGGCGCCCGGTGGGTGACCCTGTTGACGGCGCCGAACACGGTGTTGGACAGGAACCGGTCGTCCAGCCAGTGCTTCGCCTTGGACAGCGGGCGCGCGGGCCCCGCGACGGGGTTGTTGCGCTTGGTGAGGCACCCCTCGGTGTGGGGGAACCAGTAGAACTCGAAGTGCTCGTTGGCGGAGTCGAACTCGTCCACGCGCGCGAGCACCTCGTCCCACCGCATCGGCGCCTCCTGCGCGCGCAGCAGGAACGCGGGGACGGTCTTCCACGTGACGGCGGTGACGACGCCGAGCGCGCCGAGCCCCGCGCGGGCGGCGTCGAACAGCTCGGGCCGCTCGGCGGGCGAGCAGGTGACGGCCGACCCGTCGGCGAGCACGAGCTCCAGCGCGGCGACCTGGGACGCGAGCCCGGCGGCGTCGCGCCCGGTGCCGTGCGTGGCGGTCTGGAGGGCGCCCGCGACGGTCTGCTCCTGGATGTCGCCCATGTTGGCCAGCGCGAGGCCGTGCTCGTGCAGGACGCGGTTGAGCGTGTGCAGCGGGAGCCCCGCCTCTACCGTCACGAGGCCGGTCGCGGTGTCGACCGAGCGGACGGCGGTGAGCGCGTCGGGGCGCAGCAGCACGCCCTCGGCGACGGCGGCGCCGGTGAAGGAGTGCCCGGTGCCGGTCATCCGGACGGTCAGCCCGTCATGGGCGGCCGCGCGGACGGCGTCGGCCACCTCCCCGGCGGTGCGCGGCGCCAGCGCCCGCACCGGTTCGGCCCGCTGGTTTCCCGCCCAGTTCCGCCACGTCAGGTTGGTCTCGGGGGACATGCGCCGACTCTACTCGGCGCTTGTATGTGAGAAAAGTTCACGTTCTCGTGGCGGCGATCTCGCGCGCCCGCACCGAGCGGGCGCCCGCGAGGCCGACGACCGCCGCGACCACCGCGCAGCCGAGCGGGACGAAGAACGCCGCGTGCGCGCCCCGCGCGTCGACCACCCGTCCCGACAGCGAGGACCCGAGCGCCACGCCGATGCCGACCGACGTGGAGACCAGCGCCAGCCCCTCGGTGAGCTGCCGCGGCGGGACCAGCCGCTCCACCAGCCCGAACCCCGGAATGATCGTCGGGGAGATCGCCAGGCCGGAGAAGAACACCACGAACATCATCAGGTACAGGTCCCCGACGAGGACGGGCGGTACGAGACCCGCCGTCAGCAGCACCAGCCCCGCGAGGAACCGCCGGGACAGCGGCCTGCGCCAGTGCCGCGCGCCGTACCACAGCGCCGCCGAGCCGCTGCCGAGCGCGTAGCAGCCGAGCAGCACGCCCGCGAGCGCCTTGTGCCCCTCCTCCTCGGCGAACGCGACGCCGCTGACGTCGATCGCGCCGAACACCATGCCGAGCATCAGGAAGACCGGCGCGATGACGAGCACACCGGGATTACTGAGGATGCCGCGGTCACCGGCCCCAGGCTCGCGCGGGCGCGGCGGCGGCTCGGTGTCGCGCAGGCCCGCGAGCGCCAGGCAGCCCACCAGCGTGAAGGCCGCGGCGGCGGCGACGCCCGCCGCCGGATGGACGCCGGTGGACAGCGCCGTGACGATCATCGGCCCGGTGATGAAGATCGTCTCGTCCACGACCGACTCGAACGAGTAGGCGGTGTGGACGCGTTCGGGCGCGTCGCGCAGGACGTGGGACCACCGCGCCCGCACCCAGGCGCCCAGCGAGATCTGGGTGAGCCCCGCCGAGGCGGCCGCCGCGAACAGCGTCCACACCGGCAGCCCCGCCTGCGCGAAGACGATCAGGAGGGTGTAGCTCGCCGTGTTCGCCAGCACCACCGGGACGAGCACGCGGTGCTGGCCGTACCGGTCGGCGAAGCGCGCGGTGAGCGGTGCCCCGGCGGCGAAGCCGAGCGCCAGGGTCGCGCTGACGGCTCCGGCGATACCGTACGATCCGGTGGCGGCGGACACCATCAGGACGATTCCGATGCCCTCCATGGACATCGACATGCGGCCGACGAGGCCCGCGGCGACGAAGAGCCGGGCCCCCGGAATCGCCAGCAGCTGCCGGTACGGACTGGCCAACCGATCCTCCCCCGCCCCCCGGGGAACGGCGGCCCCGAGCCATGTTCTGCGACTTCAGCCCAATGATCACGTTACCTGGGGGGAAGAAGTGAAAAGACAGGTAACCCACCCGTAGCGATCCTCGTTGGGACATGTTGTGGCTCCTCCACCAGCACCGCGCGGCAGGACGCGTGCCGCCGTCGCGGCCATCGCCCTGCTCGCCGTGGCCACCGCCTCCGGCGGGCTGTACGCCGCGCTGACCTTCGAGGACGACAACCCGGTCCGCGCGAGCGCGCCCCGGGGCGAGGTGTCGCCCGGCGGCCCCGGCGGGCCGGTGAACGTGGCCGAGGGCGGCCAGGTGGCGCCGCTGCGCCGGGTCGTCCCGCCGGACGTGCTGGCGGTCGCGCGCAAGCCGATCTCCCCCGTCCAGGTCGCGAAGGTCACGAGGATCTCCGGGGTCCGGGACGTGGTGGCGGTCTCGGGCGGCGCCGTCCAGCTGCAGGGGCGGCAGGTGAACGCGCTCGCGGTCGACCCGTCCTCGTTCCGGTCGTGGACGCCGCCGGGCACCGCGAAGAAGACCGACCTGTGGTCGGCGCTGGAGGGCGGCCAGTTCGCGGTGTCCCCGTCCGCCGCCGACCAGCTCCGGCTCAGCCGGGGCTTCCCGTACCCGGTCGTGGCCCGCACGGTGCCGACGCTGACGATGGGCGGCTCGGGCCAGTTCGGCCTGCCCGGCATCGACATGCTGGTCGGACGGGACGCCGGGGCGCGGATGGGCCTCGTCCCCGACATCGCGGTACTGGTCAACGCGCCCGGCGCCGACCCCGCCAAGGTCGCCGCCGCGGTGACCGGGCTCCTCGGGCGCGGCACGAACGTGGTGAACCTGCACGAGGGGAGGTACCGGACGTCCGGCGACGGCGGCCGCCCCGGCAGCTACCTGGACCTGTACCGGCAGGCGGCGCGGAGCTGCCGCGGCCTGTCCTGGACCGTGCTCGCCGCGATCGGCCAGGTCGAGAGCGACCACGGGCGCGACGCCGGGCCGTCCAGCGCGGGCGCGCTCGGCCCGATGCAGTTCCTCCCGGCGACCTGGCGCGCCTACGGCGTGGACGGCGACGGCGACGGCAAGGCCGACATCACGAACCCCTTCGACGCCGTCCCGGGCGCGGCCAAGTACCTGTGCGCGAACGGCGCCGGCGGGGGAGGGGAGCGGCTCTACCGGGCGGTGTGGCAGTACAACCACGCCGACTGGTACGTGCGGAAGGTGCTCGGCCTCGCCAGGGCCTACGAGGCGCGCTACCGCTGATCGCCCCCGGGCGGGGGCATCGGCGGAGGGCTGGTTGGATGGGGGACATGACGTCGTATGACGCGTTGCTTCTGCTGTCCTTCGGGGGGCCGGAGGGGCCCGATGACGTGATCCCCTTCCTGGAGAACGTGACGCGGGGGCGGAACATCCCCCGCGCGCGCCTGGAGAAGGTCGGGGAGAACTACTACCGGTTCGGCGGTGTCAGCCCCATCAACCGGCTCTGCCGGGACCTCAAGGCCGCGATCGAGGCCGACTTCGCCGCCCACGGCGTGGACCTCCCGGTCTACTGGGGGAACCGCAACTGGACGCCCTACCTCGCCGACACCGTCCGGCGGATGAAGGCCGACGGGATCACGCGGGCGGCGGCGTTCGTCACCTCCGCCTACAGCGGCTACTCCACCAACGACCAGTACCTTGAGGACATCGCCCGCGCCCGCGAGGAGGTCCCGGGCGCCCCTGTGATCGACAAGCTGCCCGCCTACAGCGACCGGCCCGGCTTCCTCGACCCGTTCGCGGACGCCGCCAGGGACGCCCTCGGCCGCCTCCCCGGCGGCGCGCGGCTGGTGTTCACCGCGCACAGCGTCCCCCTCTCCCAGCCCAACCGCGCGCTGTACGTCGCGGAGCTGGAGGAGGCCGCGCGCGCGGTCGCGGAGAGGGCCGCCCCGGGGACGCCCTTCGACCTCGTCTACCAGAGCCGCAGCGGGCCGCCGGGCCAGCCCTGGCTCGAACCGCAGATCGACGACCACCTGGACAAGCTCCACGGCGACGGGGTCCGCGCGGTCGCCGTCGTGCCGATCGGCTTCGTGTCCGACCACATGGAGGTCGTGTACGACCTCGACGTGGAGGCCGCCGAGCGCGCCGAGGCCCTCGGCCTCGCGTTCGCCCGTGCCGCCACGCCGGACACCGACCCGCGCTTCGCGGCGCTGCCCCGCGAACTGCTGGCCGGGTCGCCGCACACAGGGACGGGGGAGCGGCCATGAGCCTGGCCGGGGAACTGCTGGAGCTGGCCACCGCGACCGCGCGGGAGGCCGGCCGGATGCTGGTCGACAAGCGGCCCCTGGAGGGGCCGGACGTCGTCCAGACCAAGTCGAGCCCCACCGACGTCGTCACCCAGATGGACCGCGCCGCCGAGTCCCTGATCATCGACCGGATCACGGCGGCGCGCCCCGACGACGGGTTCCTGGGGGAGGAGGGCGGCACCCGGGAGGGCGCCAGCGGCGTCCGCTGGGTGATCGACCCGATCGACGGCACCGTCAACTACCTCTACGACCTGCCGGACTGGGCCGTCAGCATCGCGGCCGAGTCCGGCGGCGTCACGCTCGCGGGCGCCGTGGTGCTGCCGCGCCGCGGCGAGACCTACACCGCCGCGCGCGGCGCCGGGGCCCTGCTGCACGGCCCGTCCGGGACGCGGGAGCTCCGCGTGAGCCCCTCGGTGCCGCTGGAGCGGGCGCTGGTGGCGACCGGGTTCGGCTACTCGGCGGCCCGCCGCGCGAGCCAGGCGCGGGTGCTCACCGGGGTGCTGCCCGCGGTCCGCGACATCCGCCGGGGCGGGTCCTGCTGCGTGGACCTGTGCGCTCTGGCCGCCGGACGGGTCGACGCCTACTACGAGCGCGGCGTCCAGGAGTGGGACACAGCCGCCGGGGCGCTGATCGTCCAGGAGGCGGGCGGGCGGGTCGAGGGCCTGCGCGGCGCCCCGGCCGGCCCGGAGCTGACGATCGCCGCCGGCCCCGGCACCTTCGAGGACCTCCACGCCCTCCTGGCGGGCCTCGACCCCCTCAGGGACTGAGCCCCGGAGACGCTGAGAGCCCGGGGCCACGACCCCGGGCTCCAGATGAATCGCTGGGCGTTTCGCGTCAGTCGCAGCTTGGAGCTTCCACGCCGATATCGTTGTTCGCTGCGATCCGGCGCAGTTCGTTGATCTCCTCCTGGCGGATGTCCACCAGGTAGGTGTCGCCATCTGCGTGGGCGCTGCGCAATGACGCGTACGCGTCGTCGAGGCGCTGGTGGATCATGCGTGACAACTCGCCCATGGGCCTCCTCCCGGATCGTGCCCGAGCCCTACCCAGCCTTAGGCTGAAGGTAAACCTGCTCGCCGATGCAATTTTCGCGGATCCTTGCGCCGAGCCTAGGCGGGGTCGCGGACGGCGGTCTGAACGGGTGCTTACGGGCGTCTTACGGGCTCCGTGGCATACCTGGATCCCGGGGCGGAGGCGCCCCGGCCGGAGGGGGACGCAGTGCGTGTTCTAGTCGTCGAGGACGAGCGGGTGCTCGCCGACGCCATCGCCACCGGCCTGCGCAGGGAGGCGCTGGCCGTGGACGTCGCCTATGACGGCGGCGGGGCGCTGGAGCGGGCCGGCGTCAACGAGTACGACGTGATCGTCCTCGACCGCGACCTGCCGAAGGTGCACGGCGACGACGTGTGCAAGCAGCTCGTGTCGCGCCGCTACCCGGCGCGGATCATCATGCTGACGGCGGCGGGCGAGCTGGACGACCGGGTCGAGGGCCTGTCCATCGGCGCCGACGACTACCTGGCCAAGCCGTTCGCGTTCGCCGAGCTGATCGCCCGGGTGCGGGCCCTCGGCCGGCGCGCCGCCGCGCCGCTGCCGCCGGTGCTGGAGCGCGCCGGGATCACCCTCGACCCGGCCCGCCGCGAGGTGCACCGCGACGCGCGCCCGGTGGAGCTGACCCGCAAGGAGTTCGCCGTGCTGGAGGTGCTGCTGAGCGCGGACGGGGCGGTCGTCAGCTCCGAGCAGCTCCTGGAGAAGGCGTGGGACGAGCACATCGACCCCTTCACCAACGTCGTGCGCGTCACGATGATGACGCTGCGCAAGAAGCTGGGCGACCCGCCGGTGATCGAGACCGTGCCCGGCGTGGGGTACCGGCTGTGAGCCCCGGCTCCGCGCCCCGAGGCCGCCCCGAGGGGCCGGACGAGACGCCCGGCGCGTCCGTCCCCGGGGCCGGCCCCGAGCCCTTCCCCGAGGCCGCCTCGCCCGCCGCCGAGCCCAACAGGGGCGAGCCCGGCAAGGGCGCCCCGGAGCGGCCGGAACCGAACACCTCCCGCGCCGACGAGGCGTCCGGCGACGACCATGTCGCGGGCGCCGGGCACACGCGGGCGGCCCCTCTCGGCGGGCGGCGCGGGCAGCCGTGGCGGCGGCCGGGCCCGCAGCAGTTCCCGCAGCCGAGCCAGGGCGCCAAGGGCGTGTGGCGCACCGAGGGCGGCTCGTTCGCGACCGACCTGAAGGCGCTGCCGAGCCGGATGAGCGTCCGGCTGCGGCTGACGCTGCTGTACGGGCTGCTGTTCTTCATGGCGGGCGCGCTGCTGCTGTTCGTGATGTCGATCCTGGTCGCCAACATCCTCGGCGGCGTCAAGGTCGTCGGGTTCGGGATCAACGACCCGGAGACGGCCGCCGAGGTGCAGCACCAGTTCGTCGAGCAGACGATGAAGCAGCTCGTCGGGCGGTCGCTGGTCGCGCTCGGCGGGGTCGGGATCATCACGCTCGTGCTCGGCTACTTCGTCGCCGACCGGGCGCTCAGCCCGCTCCAGCGGGTCACCGCGACGGCGCGCCGCCTGTCGGAGAGCACCCTGCACGAGCGGATCGCGCTGGAGGGCCCCGACGACGAGATCAAGGAGCTGGCCGACACCTTCGACGCGATGCTGGAGCGGCTCGGGCAGGCGTTCGACTCCCAGCGAAGATTCGTCGCCAACGCCTCGCACGAGCTGCGGACCCCGCTCGCGATCAACCGGACGCTGCTGGAGGTCGCGCTCGGCGACCCCGAGGTGTCCGACGACCTGCGCGCGGTCGGCCGGACGCTGCTGGCCACCAACGCCCGGCACGAGCGGCTCATCGAGGGGCTGCTGCTGCTCGCCCGCAGCGAGCGGGAGCTGACCACCCGCACCCCCGTCGACCTCGCCGAGGTCGCCGCGACCGTGCTGGAGCACTCCGCCCGCCGCGACCACGACAACGACGTGTCCGTCCACCCGGAGCTGACGTCGGGGACGGCGCTCGGCGACCCGGTGCTGCTGGAGCACCTGGTGTCCAACCTCGTCGAGAACGCGGTCAAGCACAACGAGGACGTCGGCGAGCTGTGGATCCGCACCGGCCTGCTGGAGGGCTGGGCCACCGTCCAGGTCGAGAACACCGGGCCCGCCGTCCCCGCCTACGAGGTGGAGCGGCTGTTCGAGCCGTTCCGGCGGCTGAACGCCGACCGCGTCGAGTCCGCCAAGGGCGCGGGACTCGGGCTCTCGATCGTCCGCTCGGTGGTGCTCGCGCACCGGGGCGCGGTGTACGCGGCGCCGCGTCCGGGCGGCGGGCTGATCGTCACCGTCCGCCTGCCGCCCGGCTGACCCGCCCGCCCGGCCCGCCTTCCGGGTTCTACTTGAGGGCGGCGGTCGCGAGGGTCGGGTCGCCGTCGAAGTCGAGCTCCAGCCCCACGTACCTGTCGCTGCGCTGGGCGGCGCGTCCGAGCTCGGCGAGGGGGATCAGCGCCATGTCGTCCAGCGCGACCTTCTCGGCCTGCTTGTAGAGGTCGGCCCGCGGCCCCTCCGGGACGGTCCGCACCGCCCGGTACATCAGGTCGTCGAAGCGGGTGTTCTTGTAGCCGGCGAGGTTGTAGAAGGAGTTCTCCTCCGTGGCGACCCCCGTGCTGCCCAGCAGGCTCCACAGCATCGTGTAGGGCGTCGGGTAGTCGGGCGACCAGGCGAAGAACGCCAGGCCCGACGCGTCCTTCGCGACGACGTTCTTGCGGTAGGCCGGGAAGTCCGAGGACCGCTGCTCGATCTCCCAGCCGAGCGTCCGCTCCAGCTGGGCGGCGACGACCGTCCCGAGGCGCTGGTAGGCGGGCAGGTTCTGCATGTAGAGGCGGACCTTCGTCCCCGGCTTCAGCCCCGCCTGCGCCGCGAGCTCCTTGGCCTTCGCGGGATCGGAGGCGTCGCATGACGGGCACACCCCCGGCTTCCCGAACCCGGGCAGCGCCGCCGGCACCACCCCGTGCGCCGGGCGGCTCACCCCGCCGAGCGCCTTGCCGATCTCGTCGCGGTCGAGGGCGTAGGACACCGCGAGCCGCGCCTCCCTGGACGACATCGCGCCCCGCGCGGTGATCGGCACCAGCATCCGCGCGGACGGCAGGAACCGCGTGGTCACGTTGGGCTGCCCCGCGGCCACCGGGTCGTCGTTGCCGAGCGGGCTCCACCCGACCTGGCCCGCGGCGAAGGCCGCGCGCCCGGCGGCGGTGTCGGAGTCCAGCCGGACGGTCACCTGGTCGAGCCGCGCCTGCCCGAACGCCCACGCGGTGTTGCGGGCCAGCGTGACCGACTTGCCCTTGGCGTAGGAGGCGACCTTGAACGGGCCGTTGCCGACGGGCTCCATGTTGTAGGTCGCGTTGTCGGCCTTGCCCGCGCTCACCGGGACGGGCGCGAACACCGGATCGGCGAGCCGCGCGGGGAAGTCGCAGTTCGGCGAGGTCAGCGTGACCACGAGGCCGCCGCCGCCGGTGACCTTGACCCCCGAGAACTCCGCCGCCTTGCCCGCCGAGACCAGCGCGTACCCGTCGATGTCGGCCATCAGCAGCGGCGAGTCCCCGGTCGTGACCGAGGCGGCGCGGGCCCAGCCGCGCGCGAACGCCTGCGCGTCGACCGGCGTGCCGTCGCTGAACCGCGTCCCCTCCTTGAGGGCGATCGTCCACGTCTTGCAGGTCGCGTCGGGCTGGACCGAGAGTGCGAGCCGGTTGCGGACGCTGCCGTCGGTGGCCGTCTCGGTCAGGCCGGTGAACAGCTGCTTTCCCAGGAAGCGCGCGGTGCCCGAGATGCTGTGCGAGGGGTCGATCTCCGAGCCGGTGCCGAGATCGCCGCGGGCGGCCACGGCCAGGGTGCCGCCCGTCCGGCCGAGCGGGGCGGGGTCGCGGTCGCCGTCGCCGCTCATCCGCACGGCGATCACCGTGCCGGTGACGACCAGCGCGACCAGCGCCGCGCCGCCCGCCCCGGCGAGCACGCCGATGCCGCGCCGCCGCTTCCCGCCGCCCGTCCTGTTCGGCTTTCGCGGGGACGGGTCTCCGAAGGGCGAGGTCGGCCCGCCGGAGGACGCCCCGTTCGACGGCCACGTGGGCCCGCCGGGCACCTGCCCCTGGAGCCCCGGCGCGGGCGCCATCGCCGGGGCGTGCGGCGCCATCACCGGTGCGGGCCCCGGGGGAGGAGGCGGGAACGGGGGCGGCAGCGGTGCGGGCGGGGCGTGCGACCCCGCCGACAGCCCCGCCGACTCGGCGGCGGCCTCGGCGCCCTGGTTGAGGATCGTGCTGTCGTGGGGCTCCCCGGCGTCCCCGGCCCCGGACGCGGCGCCCGGCTCCGGCAGGCTCCCCGCGAGCCGCAGCAGGTACGCCAGGACGTGCTGCGACTGCGGCCGCAGCGCCGGGTCCTTGGCGAGGCACCCGGCGACGAGCCCGCGCAGCGGCTCGGCGAGCGCCCCGAGGTCGGGCGGCATGTTGAGGATGCGGTGCATCACCGCGGGGATCGAGTCCTGCCCGAACGCCGGGCGCCCCGACGAGGCGTAGGCCATCGTCGCCGCCCACGCCCACACGTCCGCGGGCGGCCCGACCCGGGCGCCGGAGATCTGCTCGGGGGACATGTAGGCGGGGGTGCCGATGGCGGTGCTCGACAGCGTGCCGGTGGCGTCCAGCGCCCGCGCGATCCCGAAGTCGATCACGCGCGGGCCGTCCGGGGCGAGCAGCACGTTGGCGGGCTTGAAGTCGCGGTGCACGACCCCGGCCTGGTGGATCGCGGCGAGCGCGGTCATCGTGCCGATCGCGACGCGGTCCAGGTCGGCGCCGGTGCGCGGGCCCTCGGCCGCGAGCACCTCCGACAGCGAGGGGCCGTCGATGAACTCGCTGACGATGTAGGGCCGGTCGCCCTCCACGTCGGAGTCCAGGACGCGGGCGGTGCAGAACGGCGAGACGCGCTTGGCCACCGCCACCTCGGCCGCGAACCGGGACCGGGCCTTGGCGTCGCCGCTGAACCGCGCGTGCAGCAGCTTCACCGCGACGCGGTGGCCCGGTTCGTCCTCGGCGAGGAACACCGTCCCCTGCCCGCCCTCGCCGAGCAGGCCGGTCAGCCGGTAGGGCCCGAGATGGGCCGGATCACCCGCGCGGAGAGGGGCGACCTCTGCCATCTGTGTCCTTTCCGGTGGCCGCTACCTGGGTCCCCCGGCCCGCCGTGGGACGTTCCCACGGCGGGCCGGCCCCGTCACGACTTGCTGACGTACCCGTACGCGGACGCGCTGGCGTCGGACCGGTTCGTCCGCCACTCCCACCGCACCGACGAGCTGCCGGACTGGATGAAGGTGATGTAGCCCGGCGCGCACTGCGACGTGGACATCCCCGACATCGGGGTCTCCTGGTACTCGACCCGGCTGCTGCTCTCGCTGCCCGACAGCAGCGACAGCCGCGTGATGCAGGTGGGGGTGCTGGTGTAGGTGTAGCGGGCGGTGCCGAAGGTGCGCAGCAGCGCGAACCGCACCTGGAAGCTCGACCGGCCCGTCCCGGCGCCCGGCTGGAGGCCGGTGCCCGAGTAGGTGCCGAGCAGCCCGCCCGTCGAGGACGGCGACGGGAGGTCGGTGCTGGTGGAGGTGGGGAAGCCGGTGCCGGGCGAGTAGGTCGGGTAGAACGGGTCGGCCTTGTCGTCGTCCCCGGCCGCGACGACCACGATGACCACTATCACGACGATCACGATCAGCGCGAGCACGCCGCAGCCGATCGCGATGACCGGCCCGGCGCTGGAGCGGCGCGGCGGCGCCCCGTAGGAGGGGGGCGGCGGCATCGCGCCGCCGCCGATCGGCGGCGGCGGGCCCGGCGCGTTCGGCATCCCCCCGCCCTGGTACATCGGCATCGGCGGGGGAGTGATCGGCTGCGGCGGCGGGGTGTGCGGCCCCGGCATCGGCCCCTGGTGCATCGCCCCCTGGTTCATCGGCATCGGGGGCGGGGTGATCGGCTGCGGCGGCGGCGTGTGCCGCGCGGGCGGCACCGGCGGCGGCGCGGGCAGCTGCGCGGCGATCCGGGTGCCCTGGTTGAGCAGGTCCTCCTGGCCCGCACCCGGGTTCGCGGGCGCGGCGCCGACGTGGCCGAGCAGGTGCAGCAGCAGCTGCGCGGCGGGCGGCCGCAGGCCCGCGTCCTTGGACAGGCAGCGCCCGATCAGGTCGCGGAGCGTTCCGGCGGGCAGCGCCGACAGGTCCGGCTCCTCGTTGAGGATCCGGTTGATGATGACCGGCAGCGTGTCGGCCTCGAAGGGGGACTGCCCGGTGGCGGCGAACACCATCGTCGCGGCCCAGGCGAAGATGTCCACGGCCGGGGTGAGCGGGGCGCCGGTGAGCTGCTCGGGCGCGAGGTAGCCGGGGGTGCCGACGACCATCCCGGTGGCGGTGACCGCGCTCTCCTGCGAGTTCACCGTCCGGGCGATGCCGAAGTCGACGACGCGCGGGCCGTCGGAGGCGAGCATGACGTTGTTGGGCTTGAAGTCGCGGTGGACGATCCCGGCCTCGTGGATCGCCGCGAGCGCCGTCACCGTGCCGATCGCCAGCCGCTCCAGCTCGGCGGCGCCGCGCGGCCCGTTGTGCGCGACGACGTCGTGCAGCGAGGGGCCGTCGATGAACTCGCTGACGACGTAGGGCTGGTCGCCCTGGACGTCGGCCTCCAGGACGCGGGCCGTGCAGAAGGGCTCGACCTTCTGCGCCGCCGACACCTCGCGGGTGAACCGGGCGCGCGCCGCCGGGTCGTTCGCCATCTGGGCGTGCAGCAGCTTGACGGCGACATAGCCGCCGTTCGGCGCCTTTCCGAGAAAGACGGCGCCCTGCCCCCCGGCGCCGAGCCGTCCGACGACCTCGTACTGTCCCAGTGCCCTAGGATCGCCTGGCTCCAGCGGAGCGGCATCCGGCATCTGACCCTCCAGTGACCCGCGGTGATGTTCCGCGATAGTGTGCGCCGGACCCCGCCGTGGGGTCGCGTCCGACGATCGCCGGACGGCCCCCGCTGGGGGCCCGCCCCCAAACCTCAGGCGGGCACGATATCGCGTTAGTTCAGACGTTTCACCGACGTGTCCGGTTCAGACGCCGACCGGTCGTCTTCGGGGTGCGCGGGTGGAGCCGCTCCCGGGGGCGCCGCCGGGCCGCCGTCCGGCCGCCGCCGGGGCCGCGCCGGGGCGACCGGGAGCGGGGGTGCCGGGTCGGCGCGCACGGGCGGCGCGGGACCGATATGATCCCCGCCGCCGCCGTGTCGCGGTGGGCGCCCCTGTGCGGGAACGATGCGGTGACAATCTGCCGGGTATGTGACAGAAGACACAGTATGAGGAAGAGCTCCGGGTGATAGGTGTCACTCGTGGGAACGGTCGCGCCTCGTGTGTCGCAGGTCACCAACCGTGACAGAATTTCCCGCCCGGATCGGGCACAAGAACGGTCCCCCGAGCGTTAGTTCCGCGCGACGGGGCGCATAAAGCACTGAGGGGGATGGAGATAGAAGATGGCGACCGACTACGACAGCCCACGCAAGACAGACGACGACCTGAACGAGGACAGCCTCCAGGAGCTCCAGGCGCGGCGGGCCGACAAGGCCGCCAGCATCATCGACGAGGACCTGGACGCCGGTGAGGTCGCCGAGCTGCCCGGCGCCGACCTGTCGAACGAGGAACTCACCTTCCGGGTGGTTCCTCGGCAGGCGGACGAGTTCACCTGCACGCGCTGCTTCCTGGTGCACCACCGGAGCCAGTTGGCCACCGAGAAGAACGGCCGGCCGATCTGCCGCGAGTGCGCCGCCTGACCGGGAGCGGCCAGGTGACACGGGATTCGCGGCGACGCGACGACGACGGGGTGGAGCCGGTGCACGGCGCCGGCTCCACCGAGATCGGCGAGCTCATCGGGAGGCTCGCCGGCGATGACGACATGGACCGCGAGACCCGCGGCCGCCTCCTCGGGCGACTGGCACGGCTACTCGGCCAGAACGCCCGCAGGATGGGCGCCGCGGGGTTCGCGCGCGGGCGCGTGCTCGCCGACCTGCTGACCGCGGCGGCGCCGCACATCCCGATCCGCGACCTCGCGACCCTTCAGGAGCACCACCGCGGGCTGATGGGCGAGGAGCTCGCCGACCGCCTGGTCAAGGTGGCAGGCAACGCCACCACCGCCGTCGGCGCCGCGGGCGGCGCGCTCGCGGCGGTCGAGTTCGCCGCCCCGCCGCTGCTGCTGACCGCCCCCGCCCAACTCGCCGCCGAGACCCTCGTGGTCGCCGCGATCGAGGTCAAGATGATCGCCGAGCTGCACGAGGTCTACGGCGTCCAGGTCCAGGGCTCGGGCACCGCGCGCGGCGCGGCGTTCCTCACCTCCTGGGCCCGGCAGCGCGGCATCAACCCCCTGGAGGCCGGCTCGCTCACCAGCGCGCTCGGCACCGCCGCGAAGTCGGCCCTGCGCAAACGGATGCTGCGCGTCCTCGGCCGCAGCCTGACCACGATGGGCCCGTTCCTCACCGGCGCCGCCGCCGGTGCCGCGCTCAACCGCGCGGCGACCAGGGCGCTGGCCGCGAAGGTCCGCAGCGACCTGCGCGGCTCCGTCCCCGCCCCGCCGCCGCCCCCGCTTCCCGGCGAGCGCCCCAACCTGAGGTCCGCCGACTAGGACGCCCGCACGCGCGGGCGTCCCCCTCGCCCGCGCGCCGCGCGTCCGCCCCCGCCGCCCGGCGGGGGCGGACGGCCGTCCCAGGTGGCCGTCTCGGGCGGCGGGCTCAGACGTCGATCTTCAGGTGGGACGGCAGCTCCCCGGTGCCCTTGGCCCACTGGCGCGCGGCGGCGCGGGTCGCCAGCAGCCGCGCCAGCTCCATCCCGACGCCCATCACCACGGCCCACCCGATGGCCTCGGCCAGCGCCACGTCGGGCGACTCGGGGTTGGTCGGCGGCTCCTTGCCCGTGCTCTTCTTCCAGGCCAGCGTGATGGCCTTCTTCGCGACGAAGCCCCCCGCGAAGGCCGCGGCGCCGGCCATCACCCGATAGCCGATGTCGCCCTTGTCCGCCATGATCGTCCTCCAGTCGTCCGGTCTCGTCCGACGCTACCGGAACACCTCGTTCCGGGGGTGCCGGGCGCCGTTCGGCGGCGCCCCGCGACGCCGCTCGACCGCGTGCGCGGGCCGGCGATGTCAATACCATTGGCGCATGACAGAGCAGCCGCGTACCCCGAGCGTCCCTTCCAAGCCCTCCCTGGACGGCCTGGAGGACAAATGGGTACGCGCCTGGGAGGAGGGCGGCCTCTACCGCTTCGACCGCACCAGGCCGCGCGCCGAGGTGTACTCGATCGACACCCCGCCGCCCACCGTCAGCGGTTCCCTCCATGTCGGCCACGTCTTCTCCTACACCCACACCGACGCCGTCGCCCGTTTCCACCGCATGCGCGGTCGGGCGGTCTTCTACCCGATGGGCTGGGACGATAACGGCCTGCCCACCGAACGGCGCGTGCAGAACCACTTCGGCGTGCGGTGCGACCCCTCGCTGCCCTACGACCCGGATTTCGAACCGCCCGCCGAGCCCGACGCCAAGCGCCAGCTCCCGGTGTCGCGGCGCAACTTCATCGAGCTGTGCGAGCGGCTCACCGCGGTCGACGAGAAGGCGTTCGAGGAGATGTGGCGCCGCGTCGGCCTGTCGGTCGACTGGGGCCTGCTCTACACCACGATCGGCGACGCCTCCCGGGCGGCGTCGCAGCGCGCGTTCCTGCGGAACCTGGCGCGCGGCGAGGCCTACGTCTCGGAGGCGCCGACGCTGTGGGACGTGACGTTCCGCACCGCCGTCGCCCAGGCCGAGCTGGAGGACCGCGAGCAGCCCGGGGCCTTCCACCGGATCCGCTTCCACGGCGCGGAGCGCCCGGTCTACATCGAGACGACGCGTCCCGAACTGCTGCCCGCGTGCGTGGCGCTGGTCGCGCACCCCGACGACGAGCGCTACCGGGAGCTGTTCGGCACGACCGTCCGCACGCCGCTGTTCGGCGTGGAGGTCCCGGTCCTCGCGCACCGGCTGGCCGAGCCGGACAAGGGCTCGGGCATCGCGATGATCTGCACGTTCGGCGACGTCACCGACGTCACGTGGTGGCGCGAGTTGAACCTGCCGACCCGCGCGGTCATCGGCTGGGACGGGCGGCTGGCCGCCGACCCGCCCGAGGGCGTCGCGGCCGGGCCCTACGCCGAGTTGGCGGGCAGGACGGTGTTCTCGGCCAAGGAGCGCGTCGTCGCGATGCTGCGCGAGTCCGGAGACCTGGACGGCGAGCCCCGCGCGGTCAGCCGCCCGGTGAAGTTCTACGAGAAGGGCAGCCGGCCGCTGGAGATCGTCACGACCCGCCAGTGGTACATCCGCAACGGCGGGCGCGACGCGGGGACGCGCGCCGAGATGCTCGCGCGCGGCCGGGAGCTGGCCTGGCACCCGGGCTACATGCGCGCCCGCTACGAGAACTGGGTCGAGGGCCTGAACGGCGACTGGCTGATCTCCCGGCAGCGGTTCTTCGGCGTGCCGATCCCGGTCTGGTACCGGCTGGACGAGGCGGGCGAACCCCTTCACGGCGAGCCGATCGTCCCGCCGGAGGACGCGCTGCCCGTCGACCCGTCCTCGGACGCCCCGCCCGGCTTCACCGAGGACCAGCGCGGCAGGCCCGGCGGCTTCGCCGGCGACCCCGACGTGATGGACACCTGGGCGACCTCGTCGCTGACCCCGCAGATCGCGGGCGGCTGGGAGCGCGACCCCGACCTGTTCGCGCGCGTCTTCCCCTACAGCCTGCGCCCGCAGGCGCACGACATCATCCGGACGTGGCTGTTCTCCACGGTCGTCCGCTCGCACCTGGAGCACGGGACGCTGCCGTGGGCGGGCACCGCGCTGTCGGGCTGGATCCTCGACCCCGACCGCAAGAAGATGTCGAAGTCCAAGGGCAACGTGGTCACCCCGATCGACCTGCTGCGCGAGTACGGGTCCGACGCCGTGCGGTACTGGTCGGCGAACGGCAGGCCGGGCACCGACACCGCGTTCGACACCGGCCAGATCAAGGTCGGCCGGCGGCTCGCCATCAAGATCCTCAACGCGTCCAAGTTCGTGCTCGGCCTCGGCGAGGCGGGCGAGGGGGCGGCGGTCACCGAGCCGCTCGACCGGGCGATGCTCGCGGCGCTGGCCGGGGTCGTGAAGGAGGCGACGGAGGCGTTCGAGGGCTACGACTACGCCCGCGCCCTGGAGCGCACCGAGCGGTTCTTCTGGGAGTTCTGCGACGACTACCTGGAGCTGGTCAAGGCCCGCGCGTACGGGGAGGGGCCCGAGGCGCGGTCGGGGCGGGCGGCCCTGCGCGCCGCGCTGTCGGTGCTGCTGCGGCTGTTCGCGCCCGTTCTGCCGTTCGTGACCGAGGAGGTCTGGTCGTGGTGGCGGACGGGTTCGGTGCACACCGCGTCCTGGCCGGTCCCCGCGGAGCTGCCGCCGGGCGGCGACCCGTCCGTGCTGGCCGCGACGGGGGAGGCGCTGCGCCAGGTCCGCAAGGCCAAGTCGGAGGCGCGGGCCTCGATGCGCGCGGACGTCTCGCGCGCCGTCGTGCGCGGCGCCGAGGTGACCCGGATCGCGCGTCCCGACCTCGCCGCCGCCGGACGCATCGCCGAGCTGACGCTGGAGGACGCGCCCGCCGACCTGACCGTCGAGGTGACGCTCGCCCACTGACCCGCGCGGGCGGCCTCGCGCGTCAGAACGTGAAGGGCAGGTGCTTGACCCCGTTGATGAAGTTGGAGTAGAGCGGGTCGGGCCGCCCGGCGGCGCGGATCCCGGGGACGCGGGTGAACAGCTCGCGGAACATCACCGTGATCTCGCGCCGCGCCAGGTTGGCGCCGAGGCAGAAGTGCGGCCCCGGCCCGCCGAACCCGACGTGCGGATTGGGCGAGCGCGTGATGTCGAAGGCGTCGGGGTCCTCGAACACCTCCGCGTCCCGGTTCGCGGAGTTGTAGAACAGCAGGACCTTGTCGCCCTTCCGGTAGTGGTGGCCGTTCATGACGTGGTGGCGGGCGACCGTCCGGCGGAACTGGATGACGGGGGTCGCCATCCGGACGACCTCCTCCACCGCCCCCGGGATCCGCGCGTCGAAGTCCTCCATGAGCAGTTCCCGCTGCCCGGGGTTGTCGGTGAACAGCGTCAGCCCGTGCGCGATCGCGTTCCGCGTCGTCTCGTTCCCGGCGACCACCAGGAGGATGAAGAACGAGCCGATCTCCTGGTCGGTCAGCGTCTCCCCGTCCGCGTTCGCCGCCACCAGCGCGGACACGAGGTCGTCGCCGGGGTCCGCGCGCCGCCGCCGCGCCAGCCTCATCGCGAGGTGGTTCAACTCGTATCCGGCCGCCATCGTCGCGAGCAGCCCGTAGAGCACCCCGGTCCGGGTGATCCCGTCGCGGTTGAAGTCCTTGCCGCTGGTGTACTCGGGGTCGCCGACCCCGAGGATGGTGTTCGTCCGCTGGTACACCATCGGCCGCGCCCGCTCGGGGATCCCCATCATGTCGCAGATGACCTGGACGGGGAGCCTCGCGGCGACGTCGGTGACGAAGTCGCCGGGGCCGTCGCGGAGCACGCCGTCCACGATCCGGGTGGCGCTGGCCTGGAGGTCGGTCTCCAGCTTGGCGAGCACCCTCGGCGTGAAGGCCCGCGACACGATCCGCCGGATCCCGGCGTGCCGCGGGTCGTCCATGTTGATCATCGAGCCGAAGTAGCGGGCCATGTAGCGGGGGAGGTCGGCGATGCTGGTGGAGGCCGGCTCGCTGCTGAAGACCTCCGGCGTCCGGCTGGCCTCCACCACGTCCGCGTGCCTGGTCAGCGCGTAGTAGCCGCGCCCGTTCCGGACGAACGGCATCTCCAACTCGCGGAAGAACGCCGGGTGCCCCCGCTCGCGGAGCCGCGCGAACGCCTCCAGCCGCGCCTCGGGCGGCCGCGACCAGAACCCGAGGTCGGAGAGGTCGATCTCCGCCGCGTCCCGCGCAACCGCCACGCCGCACCGTCCCCCAGAGACGTCGCCTTCCCACCATGCAACCGATCGCCCGGACCCCCGTCAAGCTCACACGGCGACGGCCGCGCGGCGGCGCAGGACGGCGCGCTCCGCGGCCGTCCAGGTGCCGGACGTCAGCAGGTACAGGCCCGCCGCGAGCGGGACGAACGCCGCGAACACCACGGTTCCGAACGGCAGCACCCGCGTCACCGTCGCCATCGGCCCCTCGGCGGTCACCCGCCGCGACGTCCATGTGGCCACGGCCGCGAGCAGCACGAACAGCCCCGCGAACACCAGCGAGTGCGGGGCGAGCAGCCCGCCGCCGAGGAGCCCCACCCAGGTCTGTCCCAGCGGCGCGCCGAGCAGCGTGTGCGCGAGCAGGAGGTTCTGGTGCCCGGCGACCGTCGCCGAGACGAACAGCCGGTACAGGACCATGAAGACCGGCCACTGCGCGAACATCGGCAGGCAGCCCGCGGCGGGCGCCACGCCCTCGTCGCGGTAGAGCGCGGCGGTCTCCGCGCGCAGCCGCCGCGGGTCCTTCGCGTGCTTCTTCTGGAGCGCCCGCAGTTGGGGCAGGAGCCTCTCCCGGGCGCGCTCGCCCCGGGCGGCGGCGATCGCCAGCGGCAGCATCACCAGCCGCGCGGCCGCGGTGAAGACGATGATGGCGGCGGCGGTGGACGAGGCGCCCGCGAGGGGGCGCAGCGCCTCCGCGAGGCCGGTGACGAGGTCGTGGGCAAGCGAAACGGGGGTGTCGAGCAGGAACATGGGGCCCTTCCGGAACGGGGGAAACCTGGACAGCGTCCGGCCGCTCTCAGGCGGCCGCGCCGGCCGTTCCGGGGGCTCGCGGGCGGGGCCGTCCCGCCGCGTCGGGGTCGCGCTGGGGGAGGAACGCGGTGCGCAGGCTCCGGTCCCGCAGTGTCGTCCGCACCCGCGCGGGCGCGGTGCCGAGGGCCAGGGCGCGCACCGCGAAGACGAGCAGCCCCGCCACCGTGAACGTCGCCAGGGCCAGCAGCGCGGGCTGCTCGGGCGCGGCTGTCAGCCCTTCGGCCAGGGCGAGCAGCGACAGCGAGACGGCGACCGCCCACGCCAGGACCGCGCGGCCCCACCTGGGGACCCGCGCCTCGTCCCGCGCACCCGTCACGCCGCACCGCCCTCCGCTCGGCCCCATGCAACCGGCCCCCGACGTTCCGGTCAAGGAGGGACCGGTCCCCTGTCCGAGGCTGGTGCCCGAAATATACATTTCTGATCCTAAAAAGGCTGTCAACCCCCTATATCTAGGGATATGTCCGCCTGAGTGGGTTCCGCGATTCTCGGAGGCGCCCTGGGGGAAACGGCGGCGATGGGGATACCACGCTGCACGATCACCAGCCGGCGGTTCTTTCCCACGATCGACTCCGCAGGAGGAACGCATGCGTGCACGAGGAAAGATCACCACGACGGCGCTCATCGTTCTCACGGCCGCCGGGCTGGCGGCGACCACGGCCGCGGCCGCCCCGGAGGCGGGCGCGCCGGGCCCGAGCCGTGCGCAGGCGGCCAAGCCTGATCCGCGGGTCACCGGCACGGCCCAGAAGACGGGTGTGGCGGCGGGCATCGCCCAGACGAACTGCTACAGCGGGGTCAGCGACGGCGCCATCCTGGCCTGGCACGGGGCACCGGTGAACGCCTCGCAACCGGTCGTGGCGAGCGTGACCGAGGGGTTTCTCGGGGCGGAGTTCATCGGCGACGCCCGCCTGTCCATCGAGAACCTCCAGACCATGAAGGGCCTGATTCTCGTCCGCGTCCGCACCGGATGGGGTTCCCCGCTCAACGTCTGCCTGCATTTCGTCGGCTGACCTGGACGTCGTTGACCGGCGGGAGCCGCGCCATGGGACGCGGCTCCCGCCCCGCGTCACATGAACAGAAGGGAGAAGGCGGCGAGGGACGCCGAAACCGCGATGACCCGGATGTGGGGGATTCGGGCGGCCACCGCGGCGGCGCGGGCGGGGTCGCGGGCCAGGTAGGTGAGGGCGGCGCTGAGGGCCCGCCCCGCGCCGAAGGCGGCGCCGGTGAGGACGGCGGCGGTGAGGGGGGCGCGGGCGAGCAGGAGGGCCAGGGCCAGGAAGTAGGGGGCGCTGGACGGGACGTACGTGCGAACCCCCGTCCCCAGCTCGAAGCCGAACTGGAGCACGCCGCGCCACAGGTGCACGTGCAGTACCTCCTGCGGGATCTGCCGCGCGTTCTGGGGGAGGGGCAGGGAGAGGACGCCCAGCTCGCGGGCGACGCCGGCGGCGGCCGCGGCCAGGATCACGGGCGTCCGGGCAGGCGGTGGCAGCGGCGACGCCAGCCCGGACAGCGACCACAGGGCCAGGGCGCTGACCGTGCCCCCGAGCAGGAGCCCGAGGGTGAAGACGGCGAGGACGGCGTCCTGCCGCACCGGGGCCCGCCAGCCTGGCGAGAACAGCGCGGATTCGCTGTTGCGCGTTCAGACGCTGCCCGACAGCGCGTAACCGGCGAGGGCCCCGATCGAGGCCCAGCACAGGATGGACGCCTCCAGCGCCGCCGCCGCGACGGCGAGCAGGGCCAGGGCGGCGGCGGGCGGGAACGGGTCGGCCAGGCCGCGGCGGGCCGTCAGTGTGCGCACGTCATCGCCTTGCGGCAGATGGTCTTGTACCAGTTGCCCTTCTTGGTCTTGTTCCAGCCGTCGTGGCAGCGCCAGGTGACGCCCTTGGCGCAGTTGCCGCATTTCTTCTTGTAGGCCCAGATCCAGCCGTCGTAGCCGCCGGTGTAGCACTCGTTGGGACGCAGCTTGAACCGCCCCGGGTCGGACGTCCCGGACCTGTGGAAGCCCTTGTACTTCCCGCTGGTCCGGCAGCACCACGCGCAGACGTAGCTGGGCCCGCAGCCGGGCGAGCAGTCGTGGTCGCGCGCGTAGGACGGGCAGCGCGGATAGATGTCGTAGTAGCCGGCCAGGCTGAACCCGGACGCGATGGCCTGGCGCGCGGGCGGGAACACGCCGAGCGCGTTGAGCCCGGCGGTGGCGCCCGCGGCGGCGAGCCCGGTCAGGAGGCCGCGCCGCGCGGGCCCGGCCTCCCGAGCCTGGGCGGCCCGGCGGCGCACGCGTTCGGCGCCCGCCGGACGAGGGCCGCGCAGCGGGGGGACGTCCTCGAACTCGATCATCGTGCGGCCTCCGGGGCGAGTTCACGCAGCGCGTCGGGGGAGCCGACGGGCTCGGACGCCCGGACCCGCCCGTCCTCCCCGACGAGGACGGCGAACGGCGTGGCCGGGACGCGGTAGTCGGCGAACAGCCCGTCCCGCTCGAAGGTGAGCACCGTGCCCGGGACGCGCGGGGCGTCGGGCGCGGGCCCGGCGAAGACCGCGTGCAGGGGGCCGCCGAGGTCCCCGGCGGCGGCGAGGACGTCCGCGCAGGCGCCGCAGTCGCGGTCGAGGAACAGCAGCAGCCCGGGGCCGAGCCGGTCGAACGCGGGCGCGCGGGCGCCCGCCGCCGGTCCGAGCGCGCCCGGCCCGCGCGCGCCCCCGCCCAGCGCGTGGACCCGCCGGACGAGCCCGGCGACGACCAGGGCGAGCAGGAGGATCGCCGCCCATGACAGGAGCAGCGCGCTGTCCTGGAAGCTCATCCGGGGCTCCTCTCCTCGATCATGGCGTACGGGAGCGTCCAGAGGATCACCGCGAAGCCCAGGCCCGCCGTGACGATGACGGGCGCCTCGTATCCGGACGTCCCGCCCGGCAGGCCCCGGGCGGCGCCGGTGAGGGCGAGCGCGGCGAGGGCGGCGGCGCGGACGGCGATCCACCCGGTCATCGGCGCGCCGATGCCGCCCGAGCACCCGCAGGGGACGCCGCTCCGCGTCCGCGCGACGTAGGCCGCGTACAGCGCGTAGAGGGCGAGCAGCAGGGCGGACGCCAGGGACGAGGCGCGGAACGTTCCGTCCAGCGCCCGCAGCGCGGCGGCCGCGACGCAGGCGCCCGCCGCGGCCTCGACGGCGGTCACGAGCACCGCCAGCGGCCGGGAGAGCCCGGCGGGGAGCACGCCCTGGGCCCGCAGCGCCGACGCCAGCGCGTCCGGCCGCGCGGCGTGCCCGGCCGCCGAGCCGAGCAGGACGAGCGGCACCGCGACGGCCGCGATCCCGGCCGGCAGGGCGGTCACCGGACGGCCTCCACCGCCAGCCGCGCCAGCAGCGCGGGGACCTCGCGCACCCGGTCCTCCTCGGGCAGGACGGTCACCAGCAGCGAATCCAGCGCCAGCAGGAAGTAGGGGCCCTGGCCCTCGACGGTGTCGCGGAACAGCTCGCCGCCCGCGACCGGCGCGCCCCGCCAGGACGGCAGCCGCCCGCGGGTCCGCGCGGTCAGCGCGGTGATCTCCAGGAGGCCGAGGCCGGGGATCTCCTTGGCGGCCTCGGCGGGCCCGGTGCGCCGGGCGCGGCCCCGGGTCTCGGCCGTGACGCCGTCCTCGTGCTCGGCCAGCCGGAGGGCGGCGAAGAACGCGACCGCGTCGGCGGGGCGGGCGTGGTAGAGGTGGGTGAACACCGCGTGCCGGCGCCCCTCCCACACGGCCGCGAGCATCGGGTCGGCCACGCCGGTGTCGGTGTCGGCGTCGCGGGAGCGGGCGCGCCCGACGCGCAGCCGCCCGCCCTGGACGCCGAACTCCTGGTCGAAGCCCTCGACGCCGACGTCCTCGGCCCAGGCCAGCGCGTCCGCGCGGGTGCCGCCGGAGATCTCGTGGAGGCGGCCGCCGGCCGCGACGCGCGCCACGCTGGTGCAGGGCCGGCGGAGGTCGTGCGGGCCCGCGATCCGGATCCGCACCCCGTCCAGTGAGCGGTGGGTGACCTCGGCGTCCGGTAAGTGTGCGCTCATGTCGATCCCCTGCCCCCTTCACGCGGGACGAGCGAGGAGTGACAGTGGCGACACTACGCGCGATGCGTCGATATAGGGAGAAACATGCCGGAAGTGGTCACGTCCGGGGAGCGCCCGGGGAGCGGGTAGGGTCACGCCGGGACGTGCGGCGTTTCAGCGGCGGCCGTCCCCGCGGCCCCCGGTAGTGTCGGGTGGCTCGCCGCGGGGTCCCGGCGGCGCTCCAGGCGGTGTTCCCGGCAAGGTGCTCCCGAGCGTGAGGTGGAACGTGGGCAAGGTCGATGTGCTGATCAAGCGGCTGGATCCCGAGCTGCCTCTGCCGGAGTACGCGCACCCGGGCGACGCGGGCGCCGACCTCGTCGCGGCCGTCGACGTCGAGCTGCCGCCGGGGGAGCGGGCCGTCGTGCCCACCGGGATGGCGATCGCGCTGCCGGACGGCTACGCCGCCTTCGTTCACCCGCGCTCCGGATTGGGCGCTAGGTTGGGGGTGACCATAGTGAACGCACCCGGGACGGTCGACGCCGGCTACCGGGGTGAGATCCAGGTGACCCTGCTGAACACCGACCCCCGCGCCACCGTCTCCCTGCGGCGCGGAGACCGGATCGCCCAGATGGTCGTCCAGCGGGTCGAACGGGCCGTGTTCCACGAGGTCGCAGAGCTTCCCGGCTCGGCGCGCGGCACCGGCGGATTCGGCTCCACCGGCGGATTCGGCGCCGCGGGCGGATTCGCGGATAATGAGCACAGTCGAGAAGGAGCGTGAGTCGTGGCTTTTGGACGTCGCCGGCAGGCCGAGGAGCCTGAGAAGGATCCGGAGCTGACCGAGGAGCCGGCGGATGCCGTTGACGAGGCCGGCGAGGAGGAGGCCGCCAAGGCCGACTCCGGCGAGGGCGGTCCCTGGGACTCCGAGGACTCCTTCCCCGAGTTGCAGCGGCTCGACTTCGGCTCCCTCCAGGTGCCCGTCGCCCCGGGTCTCGGCTTCCAGGTGAACTTCGAGGCCACCCAGGTCGACGAGGACGGCAACCCGCTCGACGGGCGTCCCGTCGCGGTCCTCGTGCAGTACGAGGAGAGCGCGATGCAGCTCCAGGTGTTCGCCGCGCCCAAGCGCAGCGGCATCTGGGAGGACGTGCGCCGGGAGACCGCCAAGGACATCCAGGAGGAGGCCAACGGCCAGACCCAGGAGGGCGAGGGGCCGTTCGGCCCCGAGCTGCTGGCGATGGTCCCCGCGCCGCTGACCGAGGAGGTCCTCGCGGAGATGCCGCAGGAGGTCCGCGAGCAGATCCCGGCCGAGTTCGTCGAGCAGGGCTGGGCGCCGCAGATCATCCGCTTCCTCGGCGTGGACGGCCCCCGCTGGTTCCTCCAGGCCGTGGTGCAGGGCGCCGCGATCGAGGACGAGGAGCAGTGGCAGGTGCTGGAGGACGTGCTGCGCGGCGTGGTCGTCGTGCGCGGCGACGCCCCGATGCCCCCGCGCGACCTGCTCGAACTCCAGATTCCCAAGGAGTTCAGCGAGGGCGGCGACGACGAGGGGGAAGAGGGCGCCGAGCAGACCTTCGACCCGTTCGAGCGCGGCCCGGAGATCACCGAGGTCCGCTAGAGCGTTTCCGTGGCGCCGGGTGGCACGTCGCTTTTTCGGACGTGCGGCCCGGCGCTTTTGCGTCCCCGACCGGCGGTGACGGGCCTTGCGCGCGCCGGGGAACGGGTGGTGAATCGGGGGCATGTCCAAGAAGACGCGCAAACGTCGCGCTCGCAAACGCTCCAAGCACAACAAGGGCAAGCGCCCCAACGCCCGCCACTGATCCTCCGGCGGCGCCCGGCCGTCAGGTCTCGATCATCTCGAAGACCATCGCGTGCTCGACGCCGAGCGCCCGGCCGGCCGGTTCCATCATCCCGGTGAGGAAGGCCGCCGCGTCGAACCCGGCGCCCAGGTTCGCGTAGTACTCCTTGTGCGCCAGCAGGGAGTCGATGCCGTCCTGGAGGTGGCCGGAGACGTCCACGTAGTGCGTGGACCTCGGCGAGCTGCCGAACAACGCGAACCGGACGCCCGGCCACGGCTCCAGCCCGAGGTCGCGGAACACCCAGCGGTTCCCCGCGTCGCGGACGGCGTCGGCGACCGCGAGCCCGAGGACGCGGTGGTCGGCCATGTTGAACCCGCCGTCCGGGAAGCTCTCCCGGAAGTTCAGCGAGACCACCACCTCGGGGCGGTGCCGCCGGATCGCCGCGGTCAGCGCGCGCCGCAGCGGCAGCCCGTACTCCAGCATGCCGTCGGGCAGGCCGAGGAACTCGACGGTGTCGACGCCGACGCGGCGGGCGGCCTCGACCTGCTCCGCCGCGCGGACCCGTCCGGCCTCCTCGGGGTCCATGCCGTCGATCCCGGCCTCGCCCCGGGTGGCGAGCACCTCCACGACCGTCTTGCCCTGCCCGGTCCACTTCGCGACGGCGGTCGAGCCGCCGTACTCCAGGTCGTCGGGGTGCGCGACGATCGCCAGCGCCCGCTCCCAGTCCTCAGGTACCGCGTCCATCCCGCCATTCTCGCGGGGCCCGCGGGCCTCTCGCGCCCCGGCGCCCCCGCGGGGACCGCCGCCGGGACCGCGACCTCCCCGGACGCCTCCGGACACCGCCGGATCCGGCCGGGGAGGTCCCGTCCCGCACGGTCAGGAGGGCGACCTGTCGGTCCACTCCGTCGTCTCGTACACCGTGTAGTCGGCCAGCTCGCCGGGCCGGTGGAACCGGTCGGGCATGTCGCGCGCCTCAAGGCGCCTGGACTGGCCGCGGTCCCCGGGCGGCAGCGGCCTGCTGCCGCGCGGCGGCTTCGCGACGAGGTCCCGGATGGCGAGCAGCCTCCCGTTCCCGGGGTCGATGATCCACTGCCGCCGGTAGGTGCCGAGCTGCTTGGGCGCGGTGTAGAGCCCGAGCGGGACGGTGGTCACGAGCGGCAGCGAGACGACCGTTCCGGGTCGTCCCATCGGGTCGGCCGCCGGCCCCTCGGCTCGCACCCCCGGCAGGTCGGCGAGCATCCGGAACGCCGCCGCCCGCACCTTCGGCGGCGCGGGAGCCGTCGAGAGCAGCATCCCCGCCACATCGGTCAGGGCCCGGATCCGCTCCTCGCCCCGCAACGCGCCGATCGGCTCCTTCTTCGTGCTGGACGACGCGGCGCGCCAGGCCCCCTTCAGGCCGAGGAGGTCGCTCAGCAGCGCGTCCGGCCGGGTCGGCAGCGCCGCGATCCGCTGCCGGGTCATGCCGAGGTAGTCGTCCTCGCCCGGCCTCCAGCCGTCCCTCCCCTCCGACTCCGTGCGCATGTCCAGGAGGGCCTGTTCCGACCCGCCCTCCGGATTGGGGATCTTCACCCACTCGGGCGACCCCGCGGCCTGCCATTTCCGCCTGTCCTCGGCGGTGAGCGGGACGTCGGCCAGCTCGACGTGCGCCGTGCGGGCCGAGCCGTTCCGGTCGGTCCAGGTCTCGGTGCCCTGCCGCGAGTCCACCTTGTAGTGGTGCGCCCTGCTGTCGCCGACCGCGTAGATCTCGCCGCTGCGGGTCCTGGTGTGCCAGTACCTCCCGCCCGGTGCCCGCTCCGCGTTGGCGGCCGCCACCAGGAGCGCGTTCCCGCCCGGGCTCGCGGACACGTTCGCGGGCCGCTCGTCCTCCGCCGCCACCGACACGACGACCAGGGCCCCGGCGGCCACGGACGCCGTCGCCACCAGTCCCACCGCCGGCACGGTGAAGCTCCGCCGCCTCAGGCGTGCCGGACGCTCCGGCCGCGCCCGCCAGTCCACCCTCAGGGCGAGCCGGTCCGCGTCCTCCTCCTGGGCGAGCGCCGTCCGCATTCCGCGCAGCGCGTCCAGCTCATCCATGGTCGTCCTCCTCGGGAAGCGCCGCGCGGAGCTTGGTCCGGGCGCGGTGGATCTTGGCTTTCACGGTGCCGAGGGGCAGGTCCAGCGTCGCCGCGATCTCCGCGTACGACATCTCCCCCCAGGCGAGCAGCAGCAGCGCGTCGCGGTCCTTCGGCTTGAGCGAGGCCAGCGCCCTCGCCAGCCGGGGCCCGTGCGCCGCCGCGGCGGCGCGGTCGCTCGCCAACTCGGCGACGCCGTCCTCGGCGGGGTCCACCGCCGACTTCGCGAACGCCCGGTACATACGGGTCTCCTGCCGGTGGTGCCGCGCGATCTGCTTGGCGGCGATGCCCCACAGCCAGGCCCCGAACGCCGAGCGCCCGTCGAACCTCCGGCGCTCCCGGAACGCGACGGCGAACGTCTCCGCCACCACGTCCTCCGCGAGCGTGCTCCCGAGCCGCCGCCTGACATAGGCGTGCAGCCGGGGCGCGTGCCTGCGGAACAGCTCCCCGAACGCCTCCGGGTCGTCCAGCGACGCCGCCACGAGCCCGGGGTCGTCGAGCGCCGCGGCCCCGGCGCCGGGGCCGCCGGGCCGCGCCACCCGGCTCACCGCCCGTGCCACCGCATACGCCTCGCCATAGGTGCCTCCTTGTGATCACGATGCTGACACCCCCTCTATCCCGAACCCCGCCCCCGGGTTGCGTCCCCGCCGCCGATGCCGGGACGCGGGCCGGACGCGAGGTCGGGCGGCCCCGCCCGGGAATGCTCCGGGGCGGCTCCGCATGGGTTCCGCGAACTGTGCGGGGAGTCGGCGTGACCACGTCGGGACAATGGATTGTCGAACGGCTCGAATGCGCTTAACGTCTTGATCCGTGCGCACTTGTCAGGTGTGCTTCACAAAGGAGAAGGCATGCTGGTCAGAAGGATTCTGTTCGTGCTGTCCGTGGTCACCGCGACGATGTTGGGCGTGGTGTTCGCAGAGCCCGCCATGGCCGAGGATGTGATTACGTCAAGTTTCGACAAGCAGGTGGCTCATCCGGGTGAGACGGTGACCTTGACGGTCACTTTCAAGAACCCCGAGACCGTCGATGTGACGTTCACCTATCTAACGGTCAACCCGACCTACGACACGACGACCGACAAGACCAAATACACGATGGGCGCCTGCGCCGGCGAGATCACTTCCTGTAACTACTTCACGACGCCTATCCCCCCTGGTGGGACGCGTACCATGACGCAGCCCGTCACGATCGCCGCCGACTCGCCCTGTGGACAGAACATCAACGTCGGCTTCTACTTCTACAGCTATCGCGAGTCCGCCGCGGGCTCCTTCGACGGGATTGTGGGGGGTGGGGCGCCCGTGACCGTCCAGTGCTGACGCGTTCGGTGCGCGCCGCCGTCAACAAATAGCTGAACCCGGCTCGAAACCAGGCCCTAGCGGGCACGTTCGATTGGCGGTGATCCACTGGAACGGTGCACGCTCGGCTGTCAATTCTGTTCGGGCGGGCCGCGGTTAAATGTTGATGATTGACAGCACTTGGCATGAAAGTTACTCTCCGTTCAGTTCTTGGGTTGGCGCCTATGGAAGGGCGCTGGTGGGAGAGCGGGTTGCCGGGCAGCCGCATTTTCGGTCAACCAAGACAGCGTCCACTCCCAGTGAGGAGGGAGTCCCATGCGTAAGGGAATTGTCGTTTCCGCTGTGGCGGTCGCGGCGACGGCGGCGGCGGTGACGCCGGCCGTGGCCGCGCCGCGCCCCGCCAACGGCCCGTCCGGGGTCACCATCGAGGTCGCGATGCTCAACGGGTCAGGATGCCCCGTCGGCACCACGGCGGTGGCGCTCTCGGAGGACCGGAACGCGTTCACCATCACCTACAGCGACTATCTGGCACAGGCGGGAGGCTCGGCGAACCCCGTCGACGGCCGCAGGAACTGCCTGATCTCCCTGCGGGTGCACGTCCCGCAGGGCTTCACCTACGCCATCTCGTCGGTGGACTACCGCGGTTTCGCGCACCTGCAGGGCGGAGCGGGCGCCACCCTGGCGGCCGGCTACTACTTCCAGGGGCACCCGCGGACCGAGAGGGTCGCGCACGACCTCTGGGGAGCCTTCGACAACAACTGGCAGTTCACCGACCAGTCCCCGCTGGACCAGCTCGTCTGGCAGCCGTGCGGCGAGGCGCGCAACCTCAACATCAACAGCGAGCTGCGGGCCGACGTGGGCAGCTCCGCTCCGGACAAGGTCAGCTTCATCGCCATGGACTCCACCGACGGCAGCATCAAATCGACCTACCACGTCGCCTGGAAGCGCTGCTAGGTCCGTCTGATCACGGCACCCTCGCGGGCGGGCCGGCTCACCGAGCCGGTCCGCCCGTCAGTGCCGCGGGTGGCGGCGGGGCTCAGCGCCCGGGGGTCTTGAAGACCTCGAACATCGCGAAGTAGTTCTCGGCGCCGCGACCCTGGGCGATCGCGCGTTCGGCGAGTTCCCGCATCAGAGCGGGCAGTTCGGCGTGGACGCCCTGCTCGACGCTGGTGCGGGCGATGTGCTCCAGTGCGTTCAGGTTCATCGTCATGGTTCCGAAGTCGCCGGGGTAGGCGCCCTTGTCCAGGTTCGGCGCCTGTTCGGCGAGGCTCGCCGGTGACAGCACGACCGGCATGAACCAGCCGAGCGCGAGGTCGGCGAACTCGGTCGCGGACATGTCCGCCGAACCGGCCAGCGCCGCGGCGTGCAGGAACCCGTTCAGGGTCGCGTACATCATGCCGAGCAGCGCGGTGTTGAGCAGCACCGCGAGCCCGGGGTCGGCACCGAGCAGGCGGGAGTCGCCGAGGAGCCCCAGCGTCGGCTCGTACCGGTCGAAGACCTCCCGCGGGCCGCTGTAGAGGAGCACGGACTCGGGACGTCCGACGAGCACCGGCGGCACCATGATCGCGCCGTCGAGGTAGCCGACGCCGCGCCCGTCCGCCCACGCCGCCGCCGCGCGGGCCTCGGCCGGGGTGCCCGAGTTCAGGTTGACCAGCGTGCGCCCCGCGAGCGCGCCGGCGCCGACGGGGTCGAGCACCCGGTGGAAGGCGGCGTAGTCGTTGAGGCACACGATCGTGACGGGGCTCGCGGCCACCGCCTCGGCGACGGTGTCCGCGCGTCGGGCGCCCCGCGCGACCAGGCCGTCGGCCTTGGCGGGGGTGCGGTTCCACACCGTCAGGCCGCGGCCCTTGTCCAGGAAGGCCGCCGCCAGCGCCGTCCCCATCGGACCCAGGCCGAGAACGGTGACCTCGGTGTCGCCGCTGATAGAAGATTCCTTGTCTGCCATGCCGGATAGGTTGGACCCTCACACCGGCGTGAGAGTCAACCCGAGATGGTGGGGCGTCACATGCGGATCGGAGAGCTTTCCCGGATCACGGGCGCCAGCGTGCGCTCGTTGCGCTACTACGAGGAGCAGGGGCTGCTGCGCCCCGTGCGGCGCCCCAGCGGTTACCGCGAGTACCGGGCGGAGGACGCCGCGACCGTCCGCGGCATCCGGCTGCTGCTCGGCGCCGGGCTCGGCACCGCGACGATCGGCGAGCTGCTGCCGTGCATGACCGACGACGGCGAGGTCCTGGCGCCCGCCTGCTCCGCGATGGTCACCGACCTGCACCGCGAGCGGGCCCGGCTGACCGAGGCCGCCGAGGAGCTGCTGGCCGCGCGGGACAGGCTGGACGCCATCATCGAGGCCACCCCGCGGCTCGACCCCGCCGGCCCCGCCGACCCCGCGGAATGCGCGGCGGCCGCCGAGGCCGCGCGTTAGGCGCCGGACGCCGTCGCCGTCCGATGGTGGGGTTTTGCCTACCCCGATCGGCATGCTGGACCCCTCCTGCGGGCCTGGGGCCGTCCGTAGCTTCTTTCTCAGCGGCGCTCACCGGGAGTCGCCGGGCTGAGAGGAGAAGGTCGATGTCGCGGAACAAGGCGGTGGACCAGGCCGGGGCGTCCGCGCCCCACGGCGAGGCGCTCCGGCTGGAGGGGGTGCGCAGGGTCTACGGCGCGGAGGGCAACCAGGTCACGGCGCTGGACGGGGTGTCGGTGTCGCTGCCGGCCGGGTCGTTCACCGCGGTGATGGGCCCCTCGGGCTCGGGCAAGAGCACGCTGCTCCAGTGCGCCGCCGGTCTGGACCGCCCCACCGGGGGACGGGTGTTCGTCGACGGCGCGGAGCTCGCCGGCGACAACGAGGCCGCGCTGACGCGGTTCCGGCGGCAGCGCATCGGGTTCGTCTTCCAGCAGTTCAACCTGCTGCCGACGCTGACCGTCATGCAGAACGTCACGCTGCCGCTGAAGCTCGCGGGCCGCAAGGTGGACCGGCGGCACGCGCGGGCGATCCTGGAGCGGGTCGGCCTCGGCGAGCGGCTCGACCACCTCCCGGCCGAGCTGTCGGGCGGGCAGCAGCAGCGGGTGGCGATCGCGCGGGCGCTGGTCACCCGGCCCCGCGTGGTGTTCGGCGACGAGCCGACCGGCGCGCTCGACACCCGCAGCGCCCGCGACGTCCTCGGGCTGCTCCAGGAGGCCGTCCGCGTGTACGGGCAGACGGTCGTGATGGTGACGCACGACCCGGTCGCCGCGTCCTACGCCGACTCCGTGCTGTTCCTCGCGGACGGCCGCATCGTCGGCCACCAGCCGCAGCCGACCGCCGAGGCGGTCGCCGAGCGGATGACCCACCTCGCCGACGAGGTCGAGCGGCAGCGCGCCGCGGCGGGCGCGAACATGGCGGGAGCGAACCGATGATCGGGCTGGCCTTCCGCTCGCTGCGCAAGCGCGCCGGCGCGTTCGTCGCGAGCTTCCTCTCGATGTTCCTCGGCGCGACGATCCTGATGGCGTTCGCGTCCATGCTCGACACGGCCAACGGCGACAACGTCACCGGCACCGCGAAGAGCACCCTCACCACGATGGCGAGCGTCGTCGGCGGCTGGGGGCTGCTGCTGGTCGTCTTCGCCGTCACCTCGACCCTGACCCTGTCGGTGCGGCAGCGGGCCGCGGAGATGGCGCTGCTGAAGAGCATCGGCGCCACCCCCGCCCAGCTAGGCCGGATGATCGTCGGTGAGGCCGCGGGCCTCGCGGTCGTCGCCGCGCTGCTGGCGATCGCCCCGGCCGTCCTCGCGGGCCGGGCCCTGCTCGGCCTGCTGCACGACACCCACCAGGTCCCCGGCGAGGTCTCCTACTCCTTCGGGCCGATCGCGGTCGCGATGGGCCTCGGCATCACGTTCGTGTCCGCCACGCTCGCGGCGCTGCTGACCGCCCGCCGCGCCACCCGCGTCCGGGTCACCGAGTCGCTGATGGCCGCCTCCACCGGCACCGCGAAGCCGAGCCGCAAGCGCCTCGTGTTCGCCGGGCTGTTCCTCCTGCTCGCGCTGGACGAGGCGATCGTCACCTGCACGCTCATGCGCGACAAGGGCAGCGACGCGATGGCGACCTCCGGGCAGGCCGACATCCTCGCCGCGATCGGGCTGGCGCTGCTGTCCCCGCTGATCATGCGGCGGGTGACCGGCCTGCTGGCCGGGCCGCTGCGGATGCTCGGCGCGACCGGCGACCTCGCGGTCACCAACATGCGCCGCCGGACCGGCGCGATGGCCGCCGCCGTCACCCCGATCATCCTGTTCACCGCCACCGCCGTCGGCACCCTGTTCCTCCAGGCCACCGAGAACGCCGCGACCCGCGCCGCCGGGGTCGCCAAGACCGCCGACCAGAAGGGCATCGAGACGCTCAACCTCGTCGTCATCGGGATGGTCGTCCTGTTCACCGCCATCATGCTGGTGAACACCCTCGTCGCGGCCACCGCGCACCGCCGCCGCGAGTTCGGCCAGACCCGGCTCGCCGGGGCCACGCCCCGCCAGGTGCTCGGCACCGTCGCGCTGGAGTCGGTCATCCTGACCGTCACCGGCGTCGCCTGCGGCACGGTCGCGGCGGTCTTCACGATCGTCCCGTTCGGGATCGCCCGCAAGGACTCGCCCACCCCCGACGGCAGCGTCTGGACCTACCTCGCGGTCGTCGCGCTGGCCGCCGTCCTCACCGGCGCCACCGCCTACGGCGCGACCCGCCGCGCGCTCCGCACCCCCGCGGTGAACGCGGTCATGCCCTGACCCCGTCCCGCGGACGACCGCGAGCGGCCCTGACGACCCCCCGTCGCCAGGGCCGCTCGCGGTTTCGCCGTCGGGTTCGGCGCCCCCGTGTCAGCGGTCCTCTCGCTCCGCCTCCTCGGCGACGCGCTTGATGGCCGCGAGGCGGCGGTCCCAGTCGGCGGCGAGCGCGCCCATCCAGCGCGCCGTCGCGCTCAGGGCGGCGGACCGCACCGCGTAGCGGACCTCGCGCCCGACCCGCGCGCCGGTGACGAGCCCGGCGGCGTCCAGCACGGCCAGGTGCTTGACCACCGCCTGCCGCGAGACGGGCAGCCGCCCGGCCAGCGCGGTCGCGCTGGCCTCGCCGTGCTCGGCGAGGGCGTCGAGGATCGCGCGCCGCGTCGGGTCGGCCAGCGCGGTGAGCACGCCGTCGACCGGCGCCCCGCCGGCGCCGTCAGAGTGATCGGTCACGTTCGTCGGTCACGCCTTTTCGACGCGGGCCTTGAAGTTCTCCAGCACCTCGGGCCAGCCTCCGCTGTTGTCCTTGACCGCCTGGGCGCGGAGGTCCTCCGACCCGGCCAGGGCGGCGAAACCGCTCTCGACGACGCGGAGCCGCGTGCCCTCGCCCTCGGGCGACAGCGTGAACTCCACGAGCGTGCTGTTGCCGTCGCGCGGCTCCTCGCCGGGGAACGCGCTGGCCCAGCGGTAGGCAAGGTACGTCGGCGGCTGGACCTTCTCCACCCGCACGGGGAAGTCGCCGTACTGGGCGTTGTGCGCCACCGTCGTCTCACCCTCCTTGGCCGCGCCGGGCGTCCCCGGCGTGTCGGACGCCCAGAACCCCGGGTCGGCCACCAGCGACCAGACCCGCTCCATGGACGCCGCGATCAGGGTTTCACGCTCGATCCGGTCCTCGCTCATCGGATGTCCCCTCTCGTTGTTCTCGTTCTCGTGCAACCCAAGAGTTGCACATGTCGGGCGTTAAGCGCAACCTTCGAGTTGCACTTCGTGGGACGGTGTTCGTGCGGTCGACGGCTGGAGTAGGGTGGGTGAGTACTCACTCATTGGGAGTTGATGATGAGCGTGAGCGAGGTCCGGGGCGGGCTCGCCCCGGGGACGGTCGTCGCCGGGGTCCTGCGCATCTGGACGGACGCGCGGCGCGTCGAGCGCGTCGCGTACGCGGTCGGCGGGCTGCTGCTGCTCTCCGGGGTGTTCCACCTGGGGGTCTTCGCCGTGGACGGCGGTCCCTGGGAGGGGCCGGTGTCGTGGCGCAAGGCCGTCACGTTCGGGCTGTCGTTCGGGCTGACGCTCATCACGATCGCGTGGGTCGCCTCCTACGTGCCGCTCCGGGACCGGACGCGCGGCATCGTGCTCGGGGTGTTCACCGCCGACTGCGTCGCGGAGGTCGCGCTGATCACCACGCAGGCGTGGCGGCGCGTCCCGTCCCACTTCAACATGGAGACGCCGCTCGACACGACGATCTCGCGGCTGCTGGCCGTCGGCGGCGGCATCCTGATCGCGACGCTGGTCACGCTCGCGATCGCCTCGTTCCGGGAGAACCCGGGGGTCGCGCCCAGCATGCGGCTCGCGGTGCGGGTCGGGTTCGTCGCGCTGATGCTCGCGCTGGCCTCCGGCGCCGCGATGATCGCGCGCGGTGTGACGGAGGTGCAGACCGGGCACCAGCAGCTCGCCTACCACGTGGCGGGGGCGCTGAAGCCCGCGCACGCCGTGACCATGCACGCGATCCTCGTCCTGCCCGCGCTGGCCTGGGCGCTGGCGCTCACCGGGCTCCCCGAGACCCGCCGGAGGCGGGTCGTCGCGATCGCGTCCTGGGCGTACGCGGCCGCGGCCGGGGTCGTGGTCGCCGTGTCGGTGGTGAACTTCGCCACCGCCTGATCGGCCTTTCGGACGGGTCGGCGCCGCCGGTGTCGGCCGTTCGGACGAGGGGCGCACCCCGGGCCGCGGGGCATACTGCGGCACCAGGGGGTGCCGATGGGAGAGCGCGAGCAGCGCCGCGTCATGCCCGAGGTCTTCGAGGCCGCCGAGCGCGACGAGCCGCCCGGCGAGCCCGAGCCCGGGCTGGTCCCCGCGCGCGACCCCGAGGACGTCGGCGACCCGCCGGGGGAGCCGCCCCCGAAGCCGCCGGGCGTCGTCCGGTCCGGCGCGGTCATGGCGGCCGGGACGGTCGCGTCCCGCTTCACCGGGTTCCTGCGGACGGTCGTGATCGGCGCCGCGCTCGGCACCGCGCTGCTCGGCGACGCCTACCAGGCCGCCGAGATGATCCCCTTCACCGTGTACCAGCTGCTCCTCGGCGGGCTCCTGACCAGCGTGTTCGTCCCGTTCCTGGTGAAGCGGCGGATGCGGGACGCCGACGGGGGAGCGGCCACCGAGCGGCGCCTGGTGGGCGTCGCGCTCGCCGGGCTCGCGGTGCTGACGGCCGTGGCGGTGCTCGCCGCCGACCGGCTGATCTCGGTGTACGCGGGCGGGTACGAGGGGCGGCAGCGCGAGGTGACCGTGCTGCTCACCCGCCTGCTGCTGCTCCAGATCTTCTTCATCGGCGTCAGCGGGCTGTCGGGCACGCTCCTGAACGTCCGGCAGCGGTTCGGCGCGCCGATGTGGACGCCGGTCGTCAACAACCTCATCACGATGGCGGCCGGGCTGGCGTTCCTGTGGATCGCCGGGCCCGGCCGGACGACGCAGACCGTCACCGACGCGCAGCTCACGCTGCTCGGCCTCGGCTCGGCGGCCGGGACGATGGCGCAGAGCCTCCTGCTCGCCTGGACGCTGCGCGCCGCCGGGTTCCGCTGGCGGCCCCGCTTCGACCTGCGCGGATCCGGGTTCGGCGAGGCGCTGCGGACGGCGGTGTGGATGCTGCTGTACGTCGTCGTCGCGCAGGCGGGGGTGCTCGTCACCGCGAACGTCGCGACCCGCGCCGGGCGCCGCGCCGCCCTGGACGCGGGCCACGCCGTCGCGGGCAGCGGGCTCGCCGCCTACCAGTTCGCGCTCGTGGTGTTCCAGCTCCCGTACGCGGTCATCGCCGTGTCGGTGATCACCGCGCTGCTGCCCCGGATGAGCGCGCACGTCGCCGGGGGGCGCCGCGACCTGCTCCGCGACGACTTCTCCCGGGGGCTGCGGCTCGCGTGCGCGCTGCTCGTCCCGCTGTCGCTCGGGATGCTGGTGTTCGCCGTCCCGGGATCGGTCGCGCTGTTCGCCTACGGCAGCATGACGCCGGACGGGGCGCGCCGCATCGGCGCGGTCCTGACCGTGCTGGCGGTGATGGTCGTCCCGTTCACGCTGCACCAGCTGCTGATGCGCGTCTTCTACGCCCTCGGCGACACGCGGACGCCGAGCCTGATCGCGGTCCCGGCCGGGGTCGCGCAGGCGGTGACGGCGTTCGCGCTGCTCAGGTTCGTCCCGGCGCGCCAGGTCGTGCTGTGGCTGCCGGTCGCCTACGGCCTGTTCTACCTGGTCGGGGCGGTCTGGTCGGCGCTCGTCCTGCGCAGGCGGCTCGGCGGGCTGGACGGGCGCCGCATCGCGCGGACCCTCGTCCGGCTGCACGTCGCCGCGCTGCCCGCGATGGCGTTCGCGGCGGCGGTCGTGTGGGGGTTCGGGCACATGCACGGCGACCGCCTCCCGAGCGTGCTGGCGGTCGTCGTCGGCGGGCTCGGCGGGGGAGCGCTCTACCTCGGCGCGGCGCGCCTGCTGCACGTCGCCGAACTCGGCTACTTCACCTCGCTCGCGCGGTCCCGCCTCCGGCGGGCATGACCGGGAGCGCGGCGGGAGTAAGCGGGGGCGTCCCCGCGTTGCTTGCGGACATGACGGAATCACCGGCCACGGTCCTGCGGTACACGGCGTTCACCACCGACCCGGGCGGGGGCAACCCGGCGGGCATCGTCCTCGACGCGTCCGGCCTGGACGAGGCGGACATGCTCGCCATCGCCGCCGACATCGGCTACTCCGAGACCGCCTTCCTCACCGGCCCCCCGGAGGGGCTGGGCGAGCCGGGGCGGGCGTTCACCGTCCGCTACTTCAGCCCGAAGGCCGAGGTCTCGTTCTGCGGGCACGCGACGGTCGCGGCCGCCGTCGCGCTCGCCGAGCGGCACGGGCCCGGCGCGCTGACGTTCGCCACCCCCGTCGGCGTCGTGCCGGTCGAGGTCGCCCCGGCCGAGGACGGGACGCCGCGTGCCACGCTCACCAGCGTCGAGCCGTCCGTCCAGGACGCCGGCGCGGACGAGGTCGCCGAGGCGCTCGCCGCGCTGCGCTGGGACGCCGCCGACCTGGACCCCGCGCTCCCGCCGCGCTTCGCGTTCGCCGGGGCGCGGCACCTCGTCCTCGCCGCCGCCACCCGGGCGCGGCTGGCCGACCTCGACTACGACTTCGACCGGCTGGCCGCGTTCATGACCGCCCGCGACCTGACCACCGTGCAGCTCGTGTGGCGCGAGTCGGAGCGGGTGTTCCACGTCCGCGACCCGTTCCCGGTCGGCGGCGTGGTGGAGGACCCGGCGACCGGCGCTGCGGCCGCCGCGTTCGGCGCCTACCTGCGCGAACGCGGCGAGGTCGGGGACGCGGCGACGCTCACCCTGCACCAGGGCGACGACATGGGCCGCCCCGGCGTGCTGACCGTGGAGCTGCGGGCGGACGATCCGCGCGTGCGGGTCTCCGGCGCCGCCGTCCCCATCACCGGCTGACCACGAGGGGGCCCAGCGCGCCGCCCGCCTTCCACCGGGACCAGGGGAGCTGCCAGTAGCCCCAGCCGTTGTCCCACTCCAGGGCGCGGTCGGTGCCGGTGACGGTGACGACGTCGCCGCGCAGCGAACCGCCGTAGAACCAGCGCGCGAAGTCCGGCGGGGCGTTGACGCAGCCGTGGCTGACGTTCGCGCGTCCCTGCGACTCCGCCGACCACGGCGCGGAGTGGACGTACTCGCCGCTGCTGGAGATCCGCACGGCGTGCCGCACCTTCAGCTCGTAGTAGCGCGGGTCCGCCCGGTCGGTCACGCCCATCCACGCCGACGACATCACGACGGGGTCGCCCTTGCCCATCGTCAGGTGGACGCCGCTGGTGGTGGTGTAGGCACGGCGTCCGCCCTTGCCCGCGCTGATCCCGACGGTCCGGACGGGACGCCCGTCCACCCGGACGGTCATGCGGTGCCGCCGCGTGTCGACCGTGCTGACCCGCGCGGGGCCGACGCGGAACGCGGTGACGTCGCCGGACGCCCCGTACACGCCCGGTGCCGACCGCACCCCGGCGGTGTGGGCGAGGAGCGTCACGCGCTGCCGCGCGGGCCACAGCCGCCGGGGCCGGAACACGACCTGCCGCGGCGACGTCCAGCGCCAGGCGCCGACGACCCGCCGCGACGCCCGCAGCTCCAGCGACCGCTCGACGGCCGCGCGGCGCGCCACGGGGCGGTCGAAGGTGACGATCACCGGCATGCCCACCCCGACGACCTCCCCGGGACGCGGGGCGACATCGCTCACCCGGAAGGTCCCGGACGGGCGGAGCGTCGCGAACGTGGACGCGGCGGAGGTGCGGGCGCCGCGCTCGTCCTTCCCGGCGGCGACGACGGTGACGGCCGTGCCCGGAGGCAGCGTCCAGCGTGACCGCCAGGACCGGCGGTCGCGCGACAGGCGCCCGGCCACCGGCTCGGATCCGGCGCGGACGGCCACCCGGCCGAGCGTGCCGCGCCGGGCGAGGACGGCGACGCGCCCGTCGGGCGGGACGTCCCGGGAGCCGTCGGCGGGTGTGATGAGGATCGGCGGCGCCTGCCGCGCGGCCGACCGGGCGGGCCGCGGCGGCGATGTGCGCTCCGGCCGTCCGGCCTCCGGAGGCGTGCCCGGCGAGCATCCGGTACCCGTCATCACCAGCAGGAGCAGGGCCGTTCCGGTGACCCGCTCCCCGAACTCGCGCAATGTCCCGTCCCGCCGCTTGTCGCATACCAAAACCCTCCGTAGTGAAGTACCTACGGAGGGCGATTTTGGCAAGCCGGACGCCGGATCCGCTCTCGGTCAGGCGCCGCGGGCCTTGCGGGGGAGGAGGAACGCGACCAGGAACGCCACCGCGGTGAGGCCGAGCGTCAGCCCCGCGACGAGCTTCGCCGCCTCCAGCGCCGCCTGCTCGTGGCCACCCGTGCCGGAGTCCATCGTCCCGAAGAACACCGTGCCGAGGACCGCGATGCCGAGCGAGGCGCCGAGCTGCTGGACCGACTCCAGCGCCGCCGAGGCCGAGCCGACCTCGTGGTCGGCGATGCCCGCCACGATGATGTCGAACAGCGGCACGAAGATCATGCCCATCCCGGCGCCGAACAGCAGCAGCGGCGCGGCCAGGTGCCAGGCCCCGAGGCCCGTTCCCGCGACCTCGAACACCGCGTACAGCGCGGCCAGCCCGGCGGCCATCAGCGTCAGCCCGATGTGCAGGACGTGCCGTCCGAGGCTGTTCATCGCCATGCTGCCGAACGCCGACCCGACGAACGCGCCGACCGCCCAGGACGCCATCGCGAGGCTCGCGTGCAGCGGGGTGTAGCCGAGGCCGAGCTGGAGGAACATCCCGGCGGCCAGCGAGAACCCGGCGATCAGCCCGAAGAACACGACCACGAACAGGACCCCGGAGCTGTAGGAGCGGTTCGCGAACACGCTCAGCCGCAGCAGCGGCGCCCGCCCCGCCGCGCCCCGCCGCCGCTGGTGGACGGCGAACAGCGCGAGCACCGGCACCGACCCGGCCAGCAGCGCCAGCGACCACGCGGGCCAGCCGAGCTCCCGGCCCTGGACGAGCGGGTAGACGAGCATGCTCATCCCGGCGCCGCCGAGCAGCATCCCGGTCACGTCCATGCCGCCGGAGCGGTCGGTGCCCGCCGGGGCGGGCAGCACGCGGGCGCCGACGACCAGCGCGTACGCGCCGACCGGCAGGTTCATCAGGAAGATCGCGCGCCAGCCGGTGCCGAACAGGTCGGCGTCCACGAGCACGCCCGCGACCACCGGGCCGAGGATCGTCGCGAGCCCGATCACGGGGCCGAACAGGGCGAACGCCTTGCCCATGTCCCGCGCGCCGAACAGGTCGCGGATCAGCCCGAAGCACTGCGGGATCATCACGGCCGCGAACAGGCCCTGCACCACCCGGAAGCCGATCAGGGTCGCCGGCGACCAGGCGAACGCGCACGCCGCCGAGGCGACCAGGAACCCGGTGGCGCCCGCGAGCAGCACCGGGCGGCGGCCGAACATGTCGCCGAGCCGCCCGCCGGTGAGCAGCGCCACCGCGAGGGCCAGGGTGTAGCCGGCGGCCATCCACTGGAGCGCCGCGAGCGACCCGCCGAGGTCGGCGCGGATCGCGGGCGCGGCCACGTTGACCACGGTGGAGTCGAGCAGGTTCAGCAGGGTCGCGGCGAGGATCGCCGACAGGCCGAGCCAGCGCCGCGGGTGCGGCGCGGACGCCGCGGGGGTGTCGATCGGGGTCTCGATCGCTGCGGTCACGGTGGTCGCCTTCCGTTAGGAGCGGAATGTTCTGTTCCGATGATAGCAGAACGGAACGCTTCATTCCAATAGTCACGGAGGGGTTCGGGTGGGCTGTGGTGGTTCGTCCCCGCGATGCCATACGCTTCGAACATGGACGAGGTTTCGGCCGGAGCCCCACGGGACCCCGGCTCCTCCGCGCCCGAGCGCGGCAAGGGCGGTGGCCTGCGGCGCTTCCTGCGGCGCATGGCGTCCAGCAAGGCCGAACTCGAGGCCGAGGAGCTCCAGAAGACCACCGACGACGAGGGCGCGACGCCCATCACCGACTGCGCCGAGCGCAAGCGGCACTGCGTGGCCGGTACGCTGCGTACGGTGACGCTCCGTCCGCGGGGCGGCGCCCCCGCCCTGGAGGCCGAGCTCTACGACGGCACCGACGTGATCAACCTGGTCTGGCTCGGCCGCCGCAAGATCGCCGGCATCGACCCGGGCCGTCGGCTCCGCGCCGAGGGCCTGGTCAGCCTCCAGGACGGGCGCAAGGTCATGTTCAATCCGCGATACGAGCTGCGCGGCGGCTCGTGACACCGGCCGGCCGGGAGAGCGACGTGAGCGAAGACGTGGGCGAAGCGGCGGCGACCGCCCCGAGCACACCGAGCACACCGAGCACGCCCGACCCGAGCGCGCCGTCCGAGCCGGAGCCCAGGCCCGAGGCCGAGGCCGCCCACGACACCGTCGAGGCGGCGGTGCGGGCGCAGCTCGCCAAGGCGCTCGGCGGGGTCCGGGGGATGGTCGAGGCGGCCGTCCCGACGCTCGCCTTCACCGGCACCTACGTCGGCACCGACGAGATCAAGACCGCCGTCGCCGCCGGCGTGGGCGCGGCGGTGGTGCTGCTGCTGGTCCGGATCGCGCAGCGCTCCAACCCCCAGTTCGTCCTGAACAGCCTCGTCGGCATCGGGATCGCGGCGTTCTTCGCGCTGCGCTCGGGCAAGGCCGAGGACGCGTTCCTGCCCGGCATCCTGCTCAACGCCGGCTACGCGGTCGCCATGATCTTCTCGATCGCGGTGCGCTGGCCGGTCGTCGGCTTCATCATCGGCTCGGTCACCGGCGACCCCACGGCGTGGCGGTCCGACCCGGGCATCCTCAAGCTGTGCATGCGGCTCACGTGGCTGCTCGTGCTGCCCTGCGCGGTGCGCGTCGCCGTCCAGTACCCGATCTACCTCGCCGACGGCGACCAGAGCGGCCTGCTGGGCGCCGCCAAGATCGTCATGGGCTGGCCGCTCCAGGTGGCGGCCCTCGCCGCGATGCTGTGGCTCCTCGCCAGAGGCCGCACCCCCATCGAACGCGACGAGGACCCCGTCCTCAACCCGCGCGACTCCTGACCCACGAGAAAGGCGCCACGGACCGTCCCGTGGCGCCTTACATGTCGGCCCGCGTCTTGAAGCCTCAGCGCGCTCCGAGGAGTTCGGCCAGTTCGTCCTCGACGTCCTGGCTGGCGACGAACATCAGCTCGTCGCCGGGTTCGAGGGTGTCGTCGGCGGACGGGACGAGCACGCGCCCCTCCCGCAGGATCGCCACCAGCGCCGTGTCGCGCGGCCAGGCCACCGACCCGACCCGCTCGCCGCCGAGCGGCGCGTCCTCGGGCAGCGTCAGCTCCACCAGGTTCGCCTCGCCCTGCCGGAACGTCATCAGCCGGACGAGGTCGCCGACGCTGACGGCCTCCTCCACGAGCGCCGACAGCAGCCGCGGCGTGGACACGGCCACGTCCACGCCCCACGACTCGTTGAACAGCCACTCGTTCTTCGGGTGGTTGATCCGCGCGACGACCCTCGGGACCCCGTACTCGGTCTTGGCCAGCAGCGACACGACCAGGTTGACCTTGTCGTCGCCGGAGGAGGCGACCACGACCTGGCAGCGCTCCAGCGCCGCGTCGTCCAGCGCGGAGATCTCGCACGCGTCGGCCAGCAGCCACTCGGCGCGCGGCACCATCTCCACCTTGATGGCCTTCGGGCTCTTGTCGATCAGGAGCACCTCGTGCCCGTTCTCCAGCAGCTCCTGCGCGATGGAGCGGCCCACCGCGCCCGCCCCCGCGATCGCGACCCGCATCAGGCGTCCTCCCCGCTCCGCGCCGCTACGGCGGCGTTCACCCGCTCCAGATCGTCGGCGCGGGCCATGATGTGCACGATGTCGCCGTCCTGGATGACCGAGTCCCGCTCGGGGACGAGCGCCTCGCCCATCCGGGACAGGAACGCCACCCGCGTGCCCGCGTGCTCCTCCAGCGCGGACACCTTCTCGCCCACCCACAGGTGCCCGGTGTCGAGCTCGGCGAGCACCACGGCGCCGGTCGGGTCGCGCCACAGCGGCTCGGCGCCCTCGGGCAGCAGCCGCCGCAGGATCTGGTCGGCGGTCCACCGGACGGTCGCGACCGTGGGGATCCCGAGCCGCTGGTACACCTCGGCGCGGCGCGGGTCGTAGATCCGGGCGACGACGTTGTCGACGCCGAACGTCTCGCGCGCCACCCGCGCGGAGATGATGTTGGAGTTGTCGCCGCTGCTCACGGCGACGAACGCGGACGCCTGCTCGATCCCCGCCTCGGCGATCACATCGCGGTCGAAGCCGAACCCGGTGATGCGGCGCCCCCGGAAGCCGCTGCGCAGCCGGCGGAAGGCCTCGGGGCTCTGGTCGATGATGGCCACCGAATGGCCCTTGTCCTCCAGGATGTGGGCGAGCGTCGACCCGACGCGCCCGCACCCCATGATCACGATATGCACGGCCGTTCCTTCGATTCGTCCAGGAGGACGGTCCCCCTGGAGCCCCCGCGCCGTGCACGGCATTCGTCGTGGGCTGCCGACGCCGTGCGCACCCGAGGATCGCTTCACAGTGAATGATCCCTGCCGGGCTGCAAACCTACACATCCGCCCAGGAGAGGGCTACCCGCCTGGGCTTTCGCGGGTTCGCCGGAGCGTTCCGCCCCCGGGCCGCGCGCGGGAGGCGGGCCCACCCGGAGTGATCGCCACGACGGGCTAGAGTCTCGTTCGTGTCTAAGGTTCCGGACCTTGTGAAGCGGGTGCTCCTGGGCCGCGCCCTGAGCAGCTCCCAGCAGCACGAGCAGCTCCTGCCCAAGCGTATCGCGCTGCCCGTGTTCGCCAGTGACGCCCTGTCGTCGGTGGCGTACGCGCCGCAGGAGATCCTGCTCGCGCTCGGCGCGGGCGGCCTCGCCATGTACCACTACACCCCCTGGGTGGCCGCGGCCGTGGTGGTGATCCTGCTCACCGTGGTCGCCTCGTACCGGCAGAACGTCCGGGCCTACCAGAGCGGCGGCGGCGACTTCGAGGTCGCCACCACCAACCTCGGCGACAACTGGGGCGTGGTCGTCGCGAGCGCCCTGCTCGTCGACTACGTGATGACGGTCGCGGTGTCGGTGTCCTCCGGCGTCGAGAACCTCGGGGCGCTGCTGAAGTTCATGCAGCCGCACGAGGTCGCCGTCGCGATCGTCATGGTCGTGCTCATCACGATCGCGAACCTGCGCGGGCTGAAGGAGGCGGGCGTCGCCTTCGCGGTCCCCACCTACCTCTTCATGTTCGCGATCGGCAGCATGCTGCTGTGGGGCCTGTTCCGGCTGGCCCTCGGCACCGACCTGCAGGCCGAGACCGCGAACTACGACATCAAGGGGAACGAGACCGACCTCGCCGGATTCGCGCTGGTGTTCCTGCTGCTGCGGGCGTTCTCCTCCGGCTGCGCCGCGCTGACCGGCGTCGAGGCGATCAGCAACGGCGTTCCCGCGTTCAAGAAGCCCAAGGGCGACAACGCCGCCACGACGCTGCTGATGCTCGGCGTCGTCGCGATGACGATGTTCGGCGGCGTGACGGCGTTCGCGTTCATCACCGACGCCAAGTTCGCCGACCCCGACGCGGACGTCCACATGATCGACCCCGCCACCGGCAAGGCGGTCGCCGACGCCGACCCGGTGATCGCGCAGGTGGCGCACACGGTGTTCAGCAACTTCAGCCCCGGCTTCGCGCTCGTCACCGCGATGACCGCGCTGATCCTGTTCCTGGCCGCCAACACCGCCTTCAACGGCTTCCCCGTCCTCGGGTCGGTGCTCGCGCAGAACCGCTACCTGCCCCGCCAGCTCCACACGCGCGGCGACCGGCTCGCCTTCAGCAACGGCATCCTGATCCTCGCCGCCATGGCCGGACTGCTGATCTACGCCTACGACGCGTCCGTCAGCCGCCTGATCCCGCTGTACACCGTCGGCGTGTTCGTGTCGTTCACCGTCAGCCAGATCGGCATGGTCCGGCACTGGAACCGGCTGCTGGCCGGCGAGGACGACGCCGCGCAGCGCCGCCGGATGAAGACCTCCCGGGGCATCAACGCCTTCGGCGCCACGCTCACCGGCATCGTCCTGATCGTCGTGCTGATCACCAAGTTCGCGCTCGGCGCCTACATCGTCTGCATCGCGATGCCGGTGCTGTTCCTGCTGATGCGGGGGATCAGGCGGCACTACGACCGGGTCGCCGAGGAGCTCGTCCCCTCCGGCGAGGACGTCACGCTCCCCGCCCGCAACCACGGCATCGTGCTCGTCTCCAAGATCCACAAGCCGACGCTGCGGGCGCTGGCCTACGCGCGGGCGACCCGTCCGTCCTCGCTGGAGGCCGTGACCGTCGCGGTGGACGCGGAGGAGTCGCAGCGCCTCCAGCAGGAGTGGGACGCGCTCGACATCCCCGTCCCGCTGAAGATCCTCGACTCCCCGTACCGGGAGATCACCCGGCCCGTCCTCGCCTACGTCAAGGGGGTCCGCCGCAAGAGCCCCCGCGACGTCGTGACCGTGTTCATCCCCGAGTACGTCGTCGGCCACTGGTGGGAGCAGCTCCTGCACAACCAGAGCGCCCTGCGCCTGAAGGGGCGGCTGTTGTTCCAGCCCGGCGTCATGGTCACCAGCGTGGCGTGGCAGTTGCACTCCTCCGACCGCCTGAAGGGCCGCGCCGAGCCGCCGGGGCCCGGCGCGTCCCGCCGCCCGCCCCGCGCGGCGGCCGACGCACGCCCGGGTGGCGGTAGTGTTTCGGACCGTGACTGATCAGGACACGGGCCTTCTCGAACTAGAGGTCGGCAACGTCGCCAACGGCGGATTCTGCGTCGCCCGGCACGAGGGACGCGTCGTCTTCGTCCGGCACGCGCTGCCCGGCGAACGCGTCCGCGCCCGGGTCACCGACACCACGCGGAACTTCCTGCGCGCCGACGCCGTCGAGATCATCGAGGCGTCCCCGGACCGCGTCGTCCCGCCCTGCCCCTTCGCCGGGCCCGGACGCTGCGGCGGCTGCGACTGGCAGCACGCCTCGCTGCCCGCCCAGCGCGCGCTCAAGGCCGCCGTCGTCGAGGAGCAGCTCCAGCGCCTCGCCGGGATCACCCGCACGGTCGTCGTCGAGGAGGTCCCCTACCCCGTCGACTCCGAGATCGTCCCGCCGCCCGGCCTGGGCTGGCGCACCCGCGTCCAGTTCGCGGTCTCCGGCGGCGCCGTCGGCCTGCGCCGGCACCGCTCCCACGACATCGAGCCCGTGGACGAGTGCCTGATCGCCCACCCCGGCGTCGAGCTGATGGGCATCGAGCGCAAGCGCTGGCCCGGCGCGTCCGGCGTGGAGGGCATCGTCTCGGCGACGACCGGCGACCGCCTCGTCGTCCTGCGCGGCCGCGACCGCCGCAAGATCCGCGTCCCCCGGCTGGACGTGCCGGTCCGCCTCGTCCGGGGCAAGCCCGAACCCGGCGCGAACCTGCCCTACGTCCGCGAATCCGTCTCCGGCCGCCTCTTCCAGGTCAGCGGCAGCGGCTTCTGGCAGGTCCACCCCGGCGCGGCCCAACTGCTCGCCGACGCCGTCGTCGCCGCCCTGGAGCCCAAGCCGGGCGACATCGCCCTCGACCTGTACTGCGGCGTGGGCCTGTTCGCGGGCGTCCTCGCCGACCGCATCGGCCCCGACGGCCTGGTCGTCGGCGTCGAGTCCGACGGACAGGCCGTCCGCGACGCCCGCTTCAACCTGCGCGACCTGCCGAACGTCTCCATCGAGCGCGGCCCGGTCGAGGAGGTCGTCGCCGACCTGGAGTTCGGCCGCGCCGACTCCTCGTCCCGCACCCAGAACAAGCGCGGCGGCACCGGCCACCAGGGCGGCACCCACGTCCGCCGCGCCGACCTGGTCGTCCTCGACCCGCCCCGCACCGGCGCGGGCCGCGAGGTCGTCGACCACATCGCCCGCCTGGCCGGCCGCAAGATCGCCTACGTCTCCTGCGACCCCGCGACCCTGGCCCGCGACCTCTCCTACTTCGGCGAGAAAGGCTGGACCCTGGAGACCCTCCGAGCCTTCGACGCCTTCCCCATGACCCAGCACGTAGAACTCCTGGCGACCCTCGTCAAAGGCTGACTCCCACCCCGACCTGCGAGTTCATGGGAATCGTTGGGTCGGCATGTGACACGATCGGCCCTGTTCTCGACCCTTCCGACGCACCGGGCACGCACGATCATGGTGCGCTCGTGTGGCCGGATCGTGACAGGTGTGCCCCTCAGCGCGTCCGGTGGCGGCGACGGTACGTCCCACATCCGTCCCCCGCCGCGACGCCCTGTGAGAGGACCCTCATGCCCAAGCTCGCGGTGCTTGTCGCCGTCACCGTCGCCCTCACCGTCACCGGCTGCGGCGGCGAGGACGAGCCGGACACCGAGAAGCAGGCAGCGGCGGCGGCGCCCGCGCCCAGCGCGATGCCGACGACCCAGCGGCTCACCTGGGGTGAGGCAGCCCAGGTGAGCGGTTCCAACGGCGGGAGGATTCGCGTCACCCCGCTCGCCGTGCTCTACACCCCCGGCGCCAAGCAGAGCGGCAAGGCCGAGAACGGCCTGTACGCCGTCATCTCCCTCAAGGTGGAGGCGGTCGACAAGCCGGACACCACGGCAGGTGGAGCGGGCGGCGGCCTCCAGTGGCGCGGGGCGGGCCGGACCATCGCCACCGGCGACGGGAACACCGCGACGACGGCGTGGATCGGAGCAGTCCCGGAGTTCGACTCGCTGATCGAGCCGGGCCGCCCGCGCGAGGGCATCGAAACCTTCGACGTGCCGAGCAAGGGCGGGCGGCTCGTCTACCTGAACCCCGAGGACCGAACGATCGCCGCGAGCTGGGACATGCCGGCGACCGACCAGGGAAGCACGCTCGGCCTGGCGAAGGTCCACAAGCGGATCAGAATGTTCAGTTAGGCGGGTAGCGGTACGTCACCACGGGGCCATGGTCGCGCCGGAACGGCGGACCGAGGATGGGCCCGTGGCCAAGGACGGGGACCGCCGTCCCCGCGAGTGCGGCGCCTGCCAGGGCGAGGGCGGGCACTGTGCCGACGACGGCAAGGACGAGGACACGGCCCGCGTGGAGCGCTCCTGGGTGAAGTGCCTTACGTGCAATGGGGCCGGGTTGGTCTGATGCAGGACTGGGACGCTTCCGCCTGCGAGCACTGCGGCGGCACCCGGCGGCTGCTGATGGCCGGCCGCAACGGGCGCTGGATCGAGGTGGACTGCTGGCACTGCGGCGGCACCGGCGACCAGGGCGGTCGGCCGCCGGATGCCGGGCCGCCGGATCTGAGCGCACCGCGTCCGCCGGTCGGCCGGCACGCCGTCGTGGAGGAGTCCGGACTGTGTCCGGGCTGCCTCGGCGCGCGGGAGGTCGTGAGCCTTCAACCGGGCATGCGCGGCCGGGCACCTTGCCCGCGATGCGCCGGCCCCGGTGGCAGGGTGCCCCACGCTGTCCTGGCCCGCGCGTCCTTGGGAAGGGCTGTACCGCGTCGGCGCGGCGGCCGTTGGAGGGCGCGGCAGCGGCCGTCCATGTGCGGCTGGACGTCCGACACAGGGATCGCCGTGGACCTGGCCGCATCGGCCCGGACCCGCCGCCCGCCCGGGCATCGTCGTCTCCGGGCGGGCGGCTTTGTCCTTCCTTCCGTAGCCGTGCCGCCGCGTCTTGGAAGCGGGCAGAGACGGGGCGGCGCCGCAGGCTTGATGACCGGCATCGTGCCTCGCCGCCGCCCCGCCCTGCTTCGTGCGGGCCGCTCTCTTATGGGCGAAATGGGCCTTTATCGCGTTGGGCTTAGTCGGGGACGCGGGTGTAGTCGCCCCTTCTGCCGTCGGGGGTGGTGACCGTCAAATGTTTTCCGTCCGAGGATACGATGCAGGTACTGGCGCCCCTGCTCGTTCCGCAGTCGAGGATGGCCCGGTAGGTTCGCTGCTGTTTCTCCGCTTTGAAGGTTCCAATGCAGCCTAGGCTCCCGCCCTGAGCGGACATGGTGCCGTCGTCGCGGAACTCGGCCGTTATCTGGTCGCCCTCATCGCCCTCGTCGCGCCATTTGCCGACGATGGGGCCGGGGCTGTTGGAGCACCCGGAGACCAGTGTGATCATTATTGCGGTGAGCACAAGTAATCCGCGCGGCATCAGACCTCCTGAAATCGGTCCTAGCAGCGTGCCCTATTGGACGGGCGGCCTCAACGAGTTAGCGAAAGTTCATCGTGCGGCGGTAGGGCGGGAGAGGGCCCGCGTTGTTGAGGATGGCGGTGCAGGCGGTGTTCGCCGCGCAGGCCTGGGCCGGATTCTTGGGGTTCAGGAGGGTGTTGTCGGTGAAGGTGAGGTCGTTGGGGTCGCCGCATTCCTGTTCGGCGGTGGGCCAGGCTCCGGGGAAGGTGCGCCGGGCGACCCAGGAGGGGACGGCGTCGTCCCAGAAATTGCCTACATAGCGGACGTTCTGGACTGGGCGGTCGCCCCATACCTCGCTGCATCCGCCGATCGCCGCCGCGTAGTCGAAGGTGGCGTTGCGGTTCACGGTGACATAATTGGTGCTGTCGTCGGTGTAGATTCCGACGTTCCATTCGGGGTGCTTGCTGTCGTTGACGGCGTTTCCGCTGATGACGGCGCCGTCCGCGAACGAGGTGCCCTGTTCGCCGCGCAAATAGATGCCGCCGCCGTCCGGTAGTGCGAGGTTGGTCTGGAAGATCCGGTTGTTCAGAATCCGGTTGCGGTGCATGATCCCGCGCAGGTCGTCGCTCGGGCCCGAGAGGATGCCGCTGTAGGGGACGTGGTCGACCTGGTTGTGGGCGAGCGTGGTCTCGGAGGTCGCGGTGTCCCAGATACCGGACGAGGCGCGGTAGTCCACGCCGATGTGGTGGATCCAGTTGTTGGTGATTCGGTTGCCCCGGTTCACGCCCTTTTCGGCGGGCGGGACGACGCCCAGCAGCACGCCGCCGTCGGACACGTCGGTGATCACGTTGCCGTCCACGACGTTGTGCGAGCTGTTGTCGGAGATCTCCAGGGCCTGCCCGCCCAGGTGCACGAAGCGGTTGCCCTCGAACCTGATCCGCTCGGCGGTGTGGAACGCGAGGTTGCCGGGGACCGTGCGCAGGCCGTCCGGTCGCATGTACATGCTCCAGGCCGACGCGAACCCGGCGGGTTCGCTGGGGGCGAGCCAGGTGGCGTGGGCGAAGGTCAGGCCCCGGAAACCGATGTCGTGCAATGGGCGTCCCGGGCTTCCGGCGCCGTTCACCAGGGATTCCAGGACGGGTGCGACCACGTCGGCGCGCCGCATGTCCTGGTTTTCGCGCGGCATGTACAACAGCGCATGGTGTCCCGGACGGGAGCGGTCGAGATACCAGCCGCCGGGCTCGCGCAGGAAGGTCGGCGAGTTCTCGACTCCGGATACCTCCGCCATTGCTTCGGCCCCGTACAGCTCCTTGGCCAGCGACCAGCAGGGCTCGTCCATGGTGATCGTGGAGTGTTTCGCGTCACCGGTGATGCCTGCTATGCCGCAGCGGCCCTCGGCGTAGCCGTATTCGTAGAGGACCTCTATGTCCCGGGGTGATTTCCACGTCTGCGGGACGGTGCTGTCGGTCTCATAACCGGTCCTGGTCGCCTTGAAATCACCGGGAAGGCGTTTTCTGACGGTGGTGCGGGTGGCGCGCCGGCCGTCCACATAGAGCTGCCGGGTGTCGAGCGAGCCCACCTCGGCGCGCCAGACGCCCTTGAGGCCCGGGTCCGGCCGCCAGTTCGTGATCTTCCGTCCGCCGCTGACGGCCACGGGCTCCTGGTGTCCGGTGCCGTAGCCGGCGGCCTGGTAGATCACGCGGTGCCCGCCGCTTCCGGAGTCGCCCGCCTCCTCCGTCATCCGCAGCGGCGCGTCCAGGGTGTAGGTGCCCGCGCGCAGGTTGACCACCAGGTCGGCCTTCATGCGGGACGTCCGTTCGCGCACGGCCCGCTGAGCCCGCTGGAGGGTCGCGAAGGGCTTCCCGGCGGTGCCCGGACCCGCGTCCTCGCCCCAGGGGGCCACGTACAACTGGTCCGGGCCCGGTTCGGCCCACGCGGGCGGCGGCGCCACCGCGACCAGCGCGCCCGCCGCGAACACCGCTGCGGCACCCCGTTTGACCATCGTCAAGGCTCCTCCTCGGTCGGTCTCGTGCCGCCACTGTCCCGCCGGACGCGCCGGGGCCGCGTCGTCCGAACGTCGATCACGGCCTTCTTTGGTCGCGTACGGGACACGACCATGGTCGAGCCCGCCGACGGGGCGGGGGCGGGCGCTGTGATAGGCGTGATCCCATGGACCTGGAGACCGAACGACTCGTGCTGCACCCCCTGACCATCGCCGAGGCCGAGGGGCTGACCGAGGGACGGCCGTCCGGCGCCGGATGGGCGCCCGGATACCCCACCGACAGCGACCTCGCCGGGGCCCGGCGGTACCTGGCGACCTGCGTGCACGCGGGCGACCCGCAGCCGTTCGGCGCCTACGAGATCCGGCGGCGCGAGGACGGCCTCGCCATCGGCGGCCTCGGCTTCCACGGCGCCGCCGACGAGCGCGGCGCCGTCACCATCGGCTACGGGCTGATCCCGGCCGCGCAGGGGAAGGGCTACGCGACCGAGGCGCTGCGGGGGCTGCTGCGGTTCGCGCGCGACAGCGGGGTCACCGCCGTCGAGGGCGACACCGACCTCGGCAACGTCGCGTCCCAGCGCGTCATGGCCGCCGTGGGCATGGAGTTCGTCGGCGCGGACGACCGGCTGATGTACTACCGCATCACCTGGGAAAACCGGTTGCGCGCCCCCCATACGGTTGAAGCATGAGCGACTTGGAGATCCGGGACATCCCGTTGGCCGACGTCGACCAGATGATGGACCTCGCGGACCTCGTGTTCCACCACCGCACCCCGGCGGAGGACCGCGAGCGCGAGCTGTGGGCCGCCCGCCGCGCCGAACGCCTCGCCGCCTATGTCGATGACGTCAGCGCAGGCCAGGCCGCTGTTCTGCCGATGCGGCTGGCCGTCCCCGGCGCGTTCCTGGACTGCTCGGCGATCACCTTCGTCGGCGTCCTGCCGACCCACCGGCGGCGCGGTGTGCTGACGGCGATGATGGAGCGGATGCTCATGGACGCCGCCGCCGCGAACCGCCCGGTCGCCGCCCTGTGGGCGTCCCAGAGCGCCATCTACGGACGGTACGGATTCGGCCTCGCCGACCGCGCGATCAGCCTGGAGATCGACACCTCCCGCCCGCTCGCGCTGCGCACCGAGCCCGACCCTCGGCCGCTGCGGCTGATCGACCGCGACTCCGCCCCGGAGATCCTCGGCCCCATCCATACCCGCGCCCTCGCGCGGCGGCCCGGCGGCCTCGTCCGCGACGCCGAGTGGTGGGACAAGAACATGCTGCCCGCCGTCGACGATGACGACGAGGACTTCACCGAACCCCGCGTCGCCGTCCTGGACGGCGAGCCCGGCGGCTACGTGATCTACCGGACGCACGGGGAGGGCACGGGCCACGTCCGTATCGACGACCTCGTCGCCGACACCCCGCAGGTCGAGGCCGCGCTGTGGCGCTACCTCGCCTCGATCGACCTCACCACCAAGATCAAGGCGCCGTCCCGCCCGGTGGACGACCTGATCCCGCACATGGTCGCCGACTTCGACCGCGTCGAGGTGACCGGTTCGCACGGCGCCCTGTGGGTGCGCCTCGTCGACGCCCCGGCCGCGCTGCGCGCCCGCTCCTGGGCCACCGGTGACTCGCTGGTGATCGAGTTGCTGGACGAGCGCCTCCCCGCCAACCAGGGCCGCTGGCGCCTCGCCGCCGGAACCTGCGACCGCACGGAGGACGCGCCCGACCTGACGCTGAGCGCTTCTGATCTGGGCGCCGCCTACCTGGGTGGGACGAGCGTGAGCACGCTGGCGCGGATCGGCGTCGTCACGGAGCACACGCCGGACGCGGCCGCACGCCTGGACCGTGCCTTCGCCGTACCGCTGGCCCCGTACACCAACGACGATTTCTGATGGCGGTCAGGATTGGTCCTCGTTGAGGAAGTCGACGTCGATGTCGTAGAACGCCTTTCTGGCCCAGGGGCGGAGATGTTTCGCGTCCTTGATTTCTGTGGCGAACCTTTCGACCACCCTCGCTCGCCACTCCCTGGGCAGTAGGGGCGCCTCCGCCGCGAGTTGGCGGAGCAGCGCGTAGAGGACGAAGTACTCACCGACGAAGTTGAAGCAGGTCTCGTAGGCCTCCACGAGGGAGTCGTTGTCTCCGTCATGGGCATCCGGCCGGCGGTTCCAGAGGTTCAGCAGCGCGTGGGTGATCGAGACGTACCGGTCGTCCCCGACCTTGACGAACGTGGTCGTGTCGAAGTCGTATCCGGCGTAGCCTTCGCGGTTCATGGGTGCCAGGGCGTGGAGCAGTACGTCCTCGGTCTCGTCGCATACGAACTGCGCTGACGCCCGCATCTCGTCCACACCGGGGAACGCGAAATTCGTGATGTCGGGACGGTGGTCGAACGTCCATGACGCGGAGAAGTGCTCAAGGGTCAGCGTCGGGGCCGGGCTGGAGAGCCGGACATCGCGCGTGCCGTGCGCGGCTCGGATGCGGTTCACGCGGATGGCTCCGATCAGGCTCGACCAGCCGGACCTGTGGAGTTGCGACTGCATCAGGCGGGCGCAGCGCCACCATGGGCCGACCGGGTCCCCTTCGCCCGGGAACAGTTCACTCCCGGTCACCGAGCCCTTGATGACCGTCGTGAGGAAGAGGGTGTTCGCCATATAGACGGCGTGGTGGGCGGTGACCGTCTGCCGGACTGGCCTGTAGGCGCTGTGGCCGTCATGCGGTTCCAGCGCCGTGTGGAAACACCCGAGGACGAAATCGCCCATGGCCCGCCGTATCTCGTCCGCGACGCGGGAGAGGAGTTGGGCCAGGAAGTCGACGATCGGTTCGCGCACGGTGAGCGGCGCGTAGGAGATCAGCGCGCGGAGGAACGCGTCGTCCACCACCACATGGCGGGAACGGGCGAGCGTGGCGCGGGCGAGTTCGGTCAGTTCGCGTACCACAAGCCTGGCGACAAGGAACTCGCCGAACGTGGCATGCAGGAACTCGTAGGTGCTCAGCCTGGTCTCTTGGGTCGGCGCCTGCGACTGGTGCACGAAGAAGAAGCGCCCGATGACGGCCTGGCCGGGGGTGATGCGGGCCTTGAAGCCCGCGTCGGGCCGACCGGGGCGGCCCGGGAACAGGGCGGCGAGGTCGTCGGTCAACTCCTGCTCGGTCGTCCATTGGCGTCCCCGGTTGAACATGGCGAAGGCGGTGATGGAAAGCCGGAGCAGTTCCTCGTCCACCGCCTCGGTGAACGCTTGCTCGCTCAGCCCCCGCTCGGTCTTGCCGACCTCACGCCCGGCGAAGCGGTAAAGGAGTCGCTCGTAGAGTTCGGCGAGGTCGAGGGTGGCGTCGCCGTTCTGGAGCGCGTTCGTGTCCGCGTCGTAGAGGGCGAGCATCAGGAGCAGGAGCGGCTGGCGCGCCAGTGCGTCGTGGGCGAGGGCGGTCGCGGCGGGAAGTGGGCGGAGACCTCGACTCGCCAGATACGCGGAATTGGAGGTGTTCCACGTGTGCAGCCACTGGCCGACCTGTCCGTCCGAGAATGGTTCGAGGCGGATCGCGACCACACCGCCGGGCGGGATACGAGCACGGTCCGCGACGGCGGTCCGGCTCGTGACGATGAACGCGACGGGGCGTCCCTGGTCGGACTCGCGCTCCTGGAACCGGACGACCTGCTGAAGGTAGTCCGACTGGTTGACGCCCGTGGCCTGGAGCAGTTCGTCGAAGCCGTCCAGGATCACGACGGGGAGCGCCCCGCCCGCCGTCCGCGCGAGTTCCGGCCAGCTCATCGTCTCGCCGGTGGCGTCGCGGACGGCGTATTCGATCTGCCCCTGGAGGTCGGCGTCGGCCGGGGTCTCGCGCAGGACGACCCGGACGACCATGAAGTCGTTCGCGGGGAGCCGCCCGGCGAGTACCTGGGTGAGCACGGATTTGCCCGACCCCGGCTGGCCGAGCAGCAGAAGTGGCGCCCGCGTCGCATCCGGTGCGGTGAGATGCCCGATCAACGTCTCCTGGAGATCGTCCCGGACGGGGACCACCTCCTCCCACCAGCTCTCACTCGTCAGCTTGTCGGCGTGAACGGCGAACTCTTTGCGGTAGCGCGGATTGACGTAGGCGTCTTGAAGCGTGGGGATGACCATTCCCGTGGGCGCGTCGCCCGACTCGGAGAGCGGACGGCCCAGCCGCGCACAGTAGTGGCGGGACAGCGCGGCACGCCGGTCATCGGGGAGCTGCCGGGCGGCCATCTCGTCCAGGAATCGCTGAAGCCCGGCGAGGCCCGTCCGGATTTCGAGGATCTCAGCGCGGGTCGCCTGGTGGTCGATCCGGTCCACCCAGAACCCGAGTTCGGGGAACTCGCCGGCGAGTCGCTGGAGGTACTCCTCGAATCGCCGGGTGGCGGCCCGGGGCACCGGCTCCAGGAGCGTGTCGGTGAGTCGGTCCTGGTCGGTGGTGCTCAGCCGGTCCCAGACGGCCAGCCCCGAGATGAACCGGACCAGCTCGCGGCTCAGCTTTCGATCGAAGAGCATCACGTCACCGAGCAGGTGCTCGTACGGCCTCGCCGGCGTGATCAGCGGTACGTCCGTGCCGGTCAGGCCCTGGACGAGCAGGGGGGCGGCGGACGGGTCGCCGCCCGCCATCGCCACCTGCTCCGCCTTGCCGATCCGCAGCTCCCGGACGTCGAACGGAAGGTCCACCTCCGCGACCACCTCGAAGAACGCCGTGACCACGAGGACCCGCTGGGCGGCGGCCAGCAGCTCGGTCCGGTCGGTGCGGCCGAGGCCGCGCTTCTTCGCCACCAGTTCCCGGACGAGGTCGTGCCCGTGGCGGAACAGCTCGCCCTTGGCGTCGAAGAGGCTGAGGGCGAACGTGCTCCCGCCGCCGGTCGCGGCGAGCAGCAGGCCGCCGGTCAACCGGTCGAGCGCGGTGACGATCCTGCTCTCGCCGCCGCCGAGCAGGCGGACGGCGTCGGCGTAGGTGAGTCCACGGGCCACGGGTGCTCCAGGGGGACGGGGGAGGAGGGCAATCGTCCCATCGTCCCGAAAACGTCCCCCGCGAGCCCCGCGAATCCGCGATCGCCCCCCCCCGGCCGCGTTCCGCCGCGCGCGGGCGGGCCTCTAGGTCAGGTGCTGAGGAGGGTGGTGACGAGGGCCACCACCACCGACGCGGTCGTCGCCAGGAGGGACAGCACGGTCATGATGTGGCGGAAGCGCTTGTCGAGGTAGGCGTGGGTGACCTGGTCGCGTTCGGCGGCCGTGATGCGGTCGTCGAGTTCGCCGATGTGGCGGATGTGTGCGCGGGCTTGCTGTTCGTGCAGTTCGTTGCGCTGCAGGAGCAGTGCGAACTGGCCTTCCAGGTTGGCGATCTGGACGTCGTGGTCGCGGCGCAGTTCCGACAGCGCCAGCTCCAGGGTGAACGGTCCATCCTCGGTCACGGCGATCCCGCCCCTTCCTCTCGGGGTCCCGCCGCCGGCAATCCGGTCCGCCGGCGGCGGACCCACTCCCCAGACTAGGAACTTACCGGTAATTTATCAAGAGAGAACCGGTAAGTTATAGAAATCTTCGTGCGAGAAAGTTTCTGCCTGTGATTACTGGATGTTCCATAATGTTTCCGTCATGCTGGGCAACATGGCTGGAGAGCTGGACCGGGAGCGGGTCGCCAAGTACGTGGTGGCCCGGCGTGGATCGCTCGGCCTGACCCAGGAGCAGCTCGCCGAGCGCGCCGGGGTCACGGTCAAGACGATCTACAACCTGGAGGCGGGCGACCGCTGGCCGCAGGCGCGGACCCGGAGCGCCATCGAGGAGACCCTTCAGTGGCGGGGCGGTGACCTGGTGCGCATCGGGGAGGGACTGGAGCCGCTCGGCGTGCCGGACGGCGACGGCCCGGACGAGGCGCTCCGCGAGCTCGCGGAGCTCAACGCCTACTTCGCCGACCTGCGGGCCGACGCGGGGGACAAGCGGCGCATGGCCCTGGCGTTCCTGCGCGCGCTGTACGGGGAGCCCGGCGGGCGCTAGGTTTTACGTCGCCGCTGGGTATTTCCACTACTGACCGGTTGTTGCGGATGCGGGGCCGTGGGAACACTAAGGATGTCGGGGCAGGTCAGAACGGTCCCCGGCTTCCCGTGAAGGAGGGACGGCGATGCGCTCCACCCGTGCCCGTGGTGTCACCGGTGCCCTCGCCGCCAGCGTCGTCGCGGCCGGTGCGGGCGCCGCCGCCGTCGCCGTGCTGGGCGGCCGGACGGAACTGCTCGTCCTGATCAACACCGGCCTCGTCATCGCGGTCGCCGCCGTGGCGCTGTCGGCGGCGCACCTGGTCCGCGACGTCCGGGAGCAGCAGCGGCAGATCCTGCGGCATCTGGAGATCCAGACCCGGGTCATCCGCGACGCCGCCCGCGCCGCCCACGCCGCCGACCACTCCGACGAGCCCTGGTGACCGGGCCGGGCCCGCGGGGCCGGACGACCTAGTCGGGCATGTCGTCCTCCTTGGGGGAGACCGCCGTGGGGAAGCCCTCCGTGGGGGAGACCGCCGCGGGGGAGACGCCGACGCGCCACTGGCCGTAGTCGTGGTCCATGGCGCGGTCGTAGTCGACGCCGACGCCGTTGATCTCGTGGTCGTTGGAGTACTGCTGGAGCTGGGCGCGGGCGTCCCACCTGCCGCCCGACCAGGCGTAGGTCTGCCATCCGTAGGTGATCTTCCCGGCGTCGAACGCGCGGCCGACCGGGCCGTGCCCCGCGTAGACGCCGACCCGGTCGCGGCCGAGGACGGACGCGGCGCCGTCCAGGTAGGCGTTGATCTCGTCCTGCTGGTCGGACGTCGCGTCGAAGTCGACCGCGAAGTAGACGGGACGGTCGTCCGGCATGTCGAGCGCGGCGGCCTGCTCGGCGGCGGCCCTGGCGTCCGCCTCACCGGCCTCGCGCCCGCCGAGCGCGCGCGAGGCGGTGGACTCCCAGACGACCACGAGCCACAGGCCCGCGTCCGACAGCTCCTCCGCTTCGGGTCGGGTCAGGTTCTTTCCGGTCTTGTCATGCGAGAGGTAGCGGCACACGAACTTCACGCCGGCGTTGCGCAGCGCGTCGGCGCCGGGGCGTCCCCACGCGTAGTCGACGCCGAAGACGGCCATCTGAACTCCATGGTCGGGAACCGGGTCATCAGCGAGTCAAGGGGCGGTCACTCTACGTTCGCAGCGCGCTCCGTGCGCTGTCCCGTCCTCCCGCCGCCACCATCACGATGCGTGACGACACGCCGACGTGGCGCTAGCGCCAGGGCCGGGCGGTCGCTACAACGGACATCGTCAGCGAAACCGCAGGTCATCGGGGGGAACATGTTCGGGAAGGTGAGGGAGCGCGCCGGGGCACGGGGTCTCGTGCTGCTGGCGGCGACTCCGCTGCTCGGAGTCGTTCCGATGCAGGACGCGAACGGCGGGACCCGCGCTGAGGGGCCCGTGCCCGCCGCGCACGACGGGCGCGCTGACGACCAGCGGTCGGCGCCGGCGAAGCCCGGACCTCCCGCCGAGCCCAAACCCAAGACCGACATCAAACCCAAGGCCAAGCCCAAGACCAAGCCCGGACCCAAGCCCGCGCAGGACGCCGACGCGGTCGTCAGGCTCAGCATGGTCGGCCCCGGTAAGACGGTCGTGCCCGGCCGGACCTACGACTGGCCCTTCGCGGTGACCGTCCAGGCCCCCGCCAAGGGGCGGGCCAGGGCGCATCGCGCGGTGCTCCGGGTGACGTTCCCGAAGACGCTGAAGTTCGTGTCCGGCCAGTCGAACTGCACGTCCGGCAAGGGCGGGAAGGTCACTTGCCGCCTGGGCGTGGTCAAGCCGGGGCGGACCGTGCCCGGGGTGCTGCGGGGGAAGGTGGCCCGGCACGCCGGGGCCGGGCGGACGATCATGCCCGGCGCCACGGTGACCTGGGGCACCGCGCGGGCGAGGCGGATGTTCCCGGCGTCGCGCGTCGCCCGCACGGCCGACCTCGTCATGTCGAAGAAGGCGCCCGCGAAGGCGCGGGCCGGGGCGGTGATCCGCTACGTGATGCGGGTGCGCAACCTCGGGCCGTCGACCGCCGAGAACGTGGTCGTCCGGTCGCGGGGGCACGCCAGGCTCATCGGGCCGGACAACGCGTGCGCCGGGCGGGGCGCCGGGTACACCTGCGCGGTCGGCTCGTTGCGCCCCGGCGAGTCGCGGACGCTGCGCACCAGGGTCAGGCCGGACGCGAGCGCCAGGGCCGGGACCACGCTGGAGTCGCCGTCCACGGCCACGACGTCCACGATCGACGTCAACCCCGCGAACAACCGGGCGGTCGCGCGCACCAGGATCACCGGCGGGTCGACCGGGAAGGGCCGGCCGACCCCCGCGGACGGATCGACGGGCGCGAGCAGGCCCACCGGCGCCCACGGCACCCACGGCGCCCACGGCAGCGGTACCGACGGCCCCGGGGCGACCTCGCGGGCCGTGCCCCCGGCCGCGCGGGAGGGCATGGCCGTCCGGCCGCTGGCGTACGCGCCCGAGGGGCGGGGGCGCCCGGCGGAGGCCGCGGGCGGGACGTCGCTGACCGGGACCCGCGCCGGCACGGTCGTGGAGATCGCGGTCGCGATGGTCGGGGCGGGGTTCGTGCTGACCCGGCTCGGACGGCGCCGCCGCCGGAGCCGCGCGGACGACCGGGGCTGATGGAACGGCCGCGTTCGGAACGGCCGCGTTGACGCACGGGCGCGGGTTCGTACGAGGATGGGCCCATGCGACTTCGGATTTTCACAGAACCCCAGCAGGGGGCGAGCTACGAGACCCAGCTGGCGGTCGCGAGGGCGGCGGAGGACCTCGGCTTCGACGCGTTCTTCCGCTCCGACCACTACCTGGTCATGGGCGGCGGCACCGGGGAGCCGGGGCCGACCGACTCGTGGGTCACGCTCGGCGCGCTGGCCCGCGAGACCAGCCGGATCAGGCTCGGCACGCTGGTGACGGCGGGGACGTTCCGGCTGCCCGGCCCGCTCGCGATCGCGGTCGCGCAGGTCGACCGGATGAGCGGCGGCCGCGTCGACATCGGGCTCGGGACCGGCTGGTACGAGGCGGAGCACACCGCCTACGGGATCCCGTTCCCGAGCCTCGGCGAGCGGTTCGCGCGGCTGGAGGAGCAGCTCCAGGTGGTGACGGGGCTGTGGCGGACGCCGCCCGGCGAGAGGTTCTCGTTCTCGGGCGAGTACTACACGGTGGCCGACTCGCCCGCGCTCCCCAAGCCCGTCCGCCCGGAGGGGCCGCCGGTGATCATCGGCGGGACCGGCGCCCGGCGGACGCCGCGGATCGCCGCCCTGTACGCCGACGAGTACAACGTCCCGTTCCACGTCCCGGAGGACACCGGCGCGGCCTACGAGCGGGTGCGCGAGGCATGCCGGGAGCAGGGGCGGACCAGGCCGCTCGTCTACTCGGTCGCGCAGGTCGTGTGCTGCGGGCGCGACGAGGCGGAGGTCCGGCGCCGCGCCGACGCCATCGGCCGGGACGCGGACGACATGCGGCGGGAGGGGCTCGCCGGGACGCCCGGCGAGATCGTCGACAAGATCGGCCGGTTCGCCGAGCTGGGCGCGGAGTGCGTCTACCTCCAGGTCCTCGACCTGGACGACCTGGAGCACATCGAGCTGATCGCCGCGGAGGTCCTCGCCAAGGTCTGACCCGGCGGCGCACGAGAAGGCCCCCGCCACGGGCCGTTCCCCTTCCGGGGTTGCCGGGCCGGGGGTCTCCGGTACCGCCGGGGGCCGGAGACCATCGGGCCGGGAGCCGCCGGGAGCCGCCGGGAGCCGCCGGGAGCCGCCGGGAGTCCCGGAGGCCGCCGGGGGTCAGGCTCCGGTCGGTGCCTCGACTCCGGCCGCGCGGGCGTCGGCGGGGCCGCCCTCGCCGTCCTCCTCCAGGCGGGCGCGCCGGGGGAGCAGGAAGGCCACGACGACCGTGAGGGCCAGCAGGCCGACCTCGATCCACAGCGTGATCTTCATGGCGCCGCCGAAGCCGGTCTTCGCCGAGCGCTCGGCCTCGTCCGCGACCGCCTTCTGGACGGCGCCCGCCGACTGCGGCGCGGCGGCGACGGCCGCCCTGACCTCGCCCTCCAGCCGGGCGCAGGACGCGGGGACCGCGACGGCGTCCTTGGCGGTCGCGCGGTCGCGGCCGCAGTCGCGCAGCCCGGTGACCACCCGGTCCTGGAGCGGCGCCGGGACGGAGGCGGCGGCGAGCCGTCCGCGCAGCCCGCCCGCGCCGTCGTCTGCGGCGGCGGCCACGTGCCCGCCGAGCAGGCCGAAGAAGATCGTTCCGAGGACGGCCGCGCCGAGCGCGCTGCCGAGCTGCTGGACCGCGGTGAGCGTGCCGCCCGCCGAGCCGGTCTCCTCCGGCTCGACGCCCGCGAGGACGGTGTCGAAGAACGGCGCCATCAGCAGCCCCATGCCGAGGCCGACGACGAGCAGCGCCGGGGTGAGCTGCCACGGGGTGACGTCGATGCCCGCGGCCTGGAGCGTCCCGACCATGCCGGCGACGCCCGCGGCCATGATGAGCGCGCCGCCCTGGATGACCTTGCGGCCGAAGCGCTGCACCGGCTGGGAGACGGCGAAGCCGACGACGATGCCCGCCGACCAGGGGATCTCCGCGAGTCCGGCCTTGAGTGGCGAGTAGCCGAGCCCGAGCTGGAAGTACAGGGCGAGCACCAGCGCGATGCCCGCCATGCCGGTGAAGAACACCACGCCGACGACCAGGCCGCCGGTGAAGCCGCGCTTGCGGAACAGGCTCGGGACGATCAGCGGGTCGCCGCCCGCGCGCTGCTTGCGGGTCTCGTACCAGGCGAACACGGCCCAGACGGCGAGCGAGGCGGCCAGCATGGCGAACGTCCAGGCGGGCCAGTCCAGCTCGCGGCCCTGGACGAGCGGATAGATCAGGAGCCCGGCGCCGGCGGCGGCCAGCAGCGCGCCGACGAGGTCGAGCCGCGTCGCGTGGTCCGAGCGACCGGCCGGCAGGAACTTCATCCCGGCGAGCACGGCCGCGAGGCCGAGCGGCAGGTTGATCAGGAAGATCATGCGCCAGCCGGTGCCGAAGAGGTCGGCGTCGATCAGCCAGCCGGCCAGTACCGGGCCGCCGACCGACGACAGGCCCATGACGGGCCCGAACGTGCTGAACGCCGCGCCCATCTCCTTCGGCGTGAACATCTGCTTGATCATCCCGATGCCCTGCGGCAGCATCAGCGCGCCGAACAGGCCCTGCAGCACGCGGGAGCCGACCAGCATGCCGGGCGATCCGGCGACGCCGCACAGCAGCGAGCCCACCGTGAACCCGGCGGCGCCGATGAGGAACATCTGCTTGCGCCCGTAAAGGTCGCCGAGGCGGCCGCCGGTGATGAGGCCCACCGCCATGGCGAGGGTGTATCCGGCGGCGAGCCACTGGATCGTGCTCGCGGAGCCGCCGAGGTCGGCGCGGATCGTGGGGGACGCGATCGTGGTGATCAACGCGTCCAGCATGTCCATGACCTCCGCGGCGAGGATCACGAAAAGGGCCACCCAGCGCCAGCGGTAGCCCGCCTCCGCGTTCGGCGTGGGCGCCGGTGTCTCGGTCATGGTCGCCTCCGGGGGGAACGGTGTTCGTTAGCTGCGAACACTGTTTTATAGACGAACGACGTTCGTGTCAAGTACGATGTTCGTGTTCGTACCATCAAGACGATATATCTCGATTTTCGGCTGTCAAGATGTATCGCGAGTTTGGAGGCCGCCGTGGGCACCGACATACCGACGCCCCCCTGGCGCAAGCAGCGCAGGGCCGGGCCGGTGCGGCAGCCGCTCACGCAGGAGGTCATCGTCGCCACCGCCGTCCGCGTGCTGGACGGCGAGGGGCTGGAGGCCGTCAGCATGCGCCGCGTCGCGCAGGAGCTCGGCACCGGCGCCGCCTCGCTCTACGCCCACGTCTCGGGGAAGGAGGAGCTGCGCGAGCTGATGCTGGACGCGGTCTTCGCCGAGGTGGAGCTGCCCGAGGTCGACCCGTCCCGCTGGCAGGAGCAGCTCAAGGAGCTGGCGCGCGAGGTCCGCCGCGTCTACACCTCGCACCGCGACATCGCCAAGGTCTCGCTGGGGCTGATCCCCACCGGCCCCAACCTGCTGGCCGTCGCCGAGGTGCAGCTCGCCCTCATGCGGGCGGGCGGCGTGCCGCCGAGCATCGCGGGCCTCGCCGTCGACACGTTCGGCATGTACCTGGACGCCGACGCGATCGAGGACACGATCTACGTCGGGCGGACCCCGCCGGGCGAGGACCCCTGGGAGCACTTCCAGGAGCGCTTCGAGCAGATCCGCGCGTTCATGAAGGCGCTGCCCGTCGACCGCTATCCGCACATCGTGGGCATGGTGGACGACCTGACCGGGGGGTCGGGCGACGACCGCTTCGAGTTCGGCCTCGAAATCCTGATCCGCGGCATCGCCTCCTACGTGCCGGACGCCGACGCGGACCCCTGACGTCCCCGCCCGCCGCCGCCCACGCCGACCTGTGCGCGGTCGGGCCGGCACCCTGCGTGATCGCTCTCCGTGACGTCCAAGTTGTGGGGATTTGCCTCTTACCTGCGCATTGTCGAGAAAAGATCATTTTCTCCCGGGTATCTGGCATGCTGTGCACCGCCATGCCGCCTCCGAGATCACAATCGGGCCGCCGCCGGGCCACGTCCCATCGCCGGGACCCCCGGCCGACGCCCCCACCGCAACCGCCGCCCCCGCCACCGCCAGCGCGGCGCCCGCCCGCGCCGCCGCGGCCGGGGCCGCCTCCGCCCCCGCCTCCGCCCGGCGGACGCCGGCCCGGGACGGTCGGGGGGATCAGCGCCGAGCTGGACCGGGAGTTCGAGGGCGCCCGGCGCAGCCGGACGCGCGGCGTCATCCTCGGGGTCGCGTCCCTGCTCGTGGTGGTCGTACTGGGGATCGGCGGGGTGGTCGTATGGCAGGTCTCCTCGGATTCCACGTCCACCTCGTCCAAGCCGAAGGGCGCCCCGGACCAGAACAGGATGGAGTCCGAGGCGCCGCTCGCCACCCCGAAGAAGCAGCCCTACATCCCCGCCAAGGGGACCGGGAAGTTCATGCGCCCACCGGCGGGCGGACGCGTGTACGGGCACGGCAGGCTGATGCGCTACATGGTCGAGGTGGAGGGCGGCCTCAGGCAGGACCCCGCGGCCTTCGCCCGCAGCGTCGACAGGATCCTCGGCGACAGGCGCGGCTGGACGGCGGCCGGGAAGTGGTCGTTCAAGCGCGTCGACTCCGGCCCCTACGACTTCGTGGTGCAGCTCGCCGCGCCGGACACGGTCGACAAGATCTGCGGCTCCTACGGCATGACCACCGAGGGCAAGGTCAACTGCAGCGGTGGCAAGCAGGTCGTGGTCAACCTGAAGCGCTGGCTCCTGCTCACGACCTACTACAAGGGGCAGCCCGACGCCTACCACGCGCTGACCATCAACCACGAGGTCGGCCACCGGCTCGGGTTCGGGCACGCGACCTGCCCCGGCCGCGGCCGTCCCGCGCCCGTCATGCAGCAGCAGATCTTCGGGATGAAGGGCTGCGTGATCAACGGCTGGCCCTTCGACCGCCGCGGCCGCTACCTGACCGGGCCGGCCGTGCCCTGATCGGGGAGCCGGCGGGCCCGCCGCCGAAAATGGATGGGGGCGCTTCGCCCGTTCCGCCACACTTGAGCCGTGCTTCTGACGATCACCACGACCCTGGACCAGGCGACTGACCTGGGCTTCCTCCTGCACAAGCACCCCGACCGGGTGCACCGGTTCGAGCAGTCCTCCGGCACCGCGCACGTCTTCTACCCCGACGCGGACGAGCGGCGCTGCACGGCGGCGCTGCTGCTCGACGTCGATCCGGTCAAGCTCGTCCGGACGCGCGGCAAGGGCACGCCGGACTTCTCCCTCGGCCAGTACGTGAACGACCGCCCCTACGCGGCGTCCTCGCTGCTGGCCTCGGCCATGGCGAACGTCTTCCGGACCGCCATGCGCGGCCGGTGCGCGGCCCGTCCCGAGCTGGCGCGGACCCCGATCCCGCTTGAGATCGTGCTTCCGGCGCTGCCGTGCAGAGGCGGGCCGGGGCAGGCGGAGCGGTTCTTCGGCCCGCTGGGCTGGGAGGTGTCGGCCGTGCCCGTCCCGCTGGACCCCGAGCACGGCGAGTGGGGCGACTCCCGCTACGTCACGCTCACGCTCACCGGCGAGGTCCGGCTCACCGACGCGCTCAACCAGCTCTACGTGCTGCTGCCCGTGCTGGACGACGCGAAGCACTACTGGGTCGCCTCCGACGAGGTCGACAAGCTGATCCGGGCGGGGGAGGGGTGGCTCGCCGCGCATCCGGACCGCGCCGCGATCACCCGCCGCTACCTGGCGAACCGGCGCGCCCTCGTCCGCGCGGCCCTCGGCCGGCTCGCGGACGCCGACGGCGCGCCCGAGGACGCCCTCGACCCCGTCGAGATCGACGAGGAGCTCGCCGCCGAGAGTCCCGAGGAGAGCACCCAGGAGAGCCCCGCCGAGACCGCGGTCCCGCTGTCGGAGCGGCGCGCCCTGTCCGTGCTGGCGGCGCTGCGCGAGGAGAACGCGCGCCGGGTCATCGACCTCGGGTGCGGGTCGGGCAAGCTGCTCGCGCGGCTCCTCCGCGACGAGTTCTTCAGCGAGATCTCCGGCGCGGACGTCTCCCACCGCGCGCTCGGCCACGCCCGGCGGCGGGTCCGCTTCGACGAGCGACGCGAGGGGTCCCGCGTCCGGGACGTCTTCCAGGGCGCCCTCACCTACGCCGACGAGCGGTTCCGCGGCTACGAGGCGGCCGTGCTCATGGAGGTCGTCGAGCACGTCGACCCGCCGCGCCTGGGCGCGGTCGAGCGCGTCGTGTTCGGCCACGCCGCACCGCGCGTGGTCGTGGTGACGACGCCGAACGCCGAGCACAACGTCCGCTACGAGGGGCTCGCGCCGGGGGCGATGCGCCACCCCGACCACCGCTTCGAATGGACCCGCGCCGAGTTCCGCGAGTGGGCCGACCGGGTCGCCGCCGCGCACGGCTACCGCGTCCGCCACGTGCCCGTCGGGGACGACGACCCGGAGGTCGGCGCCCCGACGCAGATGGGGGTGTTCACCCGATGACCGACGACACACGTGATCACGACAGGACCGTGATCAGGCTTCCGGAGATGGGACTCGTCGTGCTGGTCGGCGTGTCCGGGTCGGGCAAGTCGCACTTCGCGCGCAAGCACTTCGCGCCCACGCAGGTCGTGTCCTCCGACGCCTGCCGCGCGATGGTGTCGGGCGACGAGAACGACCAGTCCGCCACCGCCGACGCGTTCGACCTGCTGCACTACATCGTCGGCAAGCGGCTGCGGCGCGGCCTGCTGACCGTCGTGGACGCGACCAACGTGCAGAGCAGGGCGCGGCAGTCGCTGCTCCAGCTCGCCAAGGCGCACGACGTCCTCACGGCCGCGATCGTCCTGGACGTGCCCGAGCACGTCGCCGTCGAGCGCAACGCCGCCCGCCCCGACCGCGACCTGCCCGAGCACGTCGTGCCCCGGCAGCGCCGCGAGCTGCGGCGCGGGCTGCGGAGCCTCGGCCGCGAGTTCCGCCGCGTCCGCGTGCTGACGGGCACCGAGGAGATCGACGCCGCGACGATCCGCTACGACCGGTCGTGGAACGACCGGCGCGACCTGACCGGCCCGTTCGACGTCGTCGGCGACGTCCACGGCTGCCGCGCCGAGCTGGAGGACCTCCTCTCCGGCCTCGGCTACGAGATCGTCCGGGACGCCTCCGGCCGCGCCGTGGACGCGAACCACCCGGGCGGGCGCACGGTCCTGTTCGTCGGCGACCTCGTCGACCGGGGCCCCGACTCGCCCGGCGTGCTGCGCCTGGCGATGGGCATGGTCGCGTCCGGGAACGCGCTGTGCGTGTCGGGCAACCACGAGGCGAAGCTCGTCCGGGCGCTGCGGGGGCGCAAGGTCCGCGTCGCGCACGGGCTCGCGGAGTCGCTGGAGCAGCTCGCCGCCGAGCCGGAGGAGTTCCGCGCCGACGCGCTGCGCTTCATGGACGGCCTCATCAGCCACTACGTCCTGGACGAGGGGCGCCTCGTCGTCGCCCACGCCGGGCTGAAGGAGGACTACCACGGGCGCGCCTCCGGGCGGGTGCGGTCCTTCGCCCTCTACGGCGACACCACCGGCGAGACCGACGAGTACGGGCTGCCCGTCCGGTATCCGTGGGCGCGCGACTACCGGGGCAAGGCGACGGTCGTGTACGGGCACACGCCCGTCCCCGAGCCGGAGTGGGTCAACAACACCATCTGCCTGGACACGGGCGTGGTGTTCGGCGGGAAGCTCACCGCGCTCCGCTACCCCGAGCGCGAACTGGTCTCCGTCCCGGCCCGCGAGGTCTGGTACGAGCCCGTCCGGCCCCTGGACGCGCCCGCGTCCGCGGGGTCCGTCGCGGGAGGGCACCGGGAGAGCGACGTCCTCCGCATCGAGGACGTCATGGACAACAGCGGCGTCGAGACCCGCCTCATGGGGCGCGTCACCGTCCGGGAGGAGAACGCGCTGGCCGCGCTGGAGGTGATGAGCCGGTTCGCCGTGGACCCCCGCTGGCTGGTCTACCTGCCGCCGACCATGTCCCCGGCCGCGACCTCGGCGCTGCCGGGGTACCTGGAGCACCCCGCCGAGGCCCTCGCCGCCTACCGGGACCGGGGCGTCGCCCGCGTCGTGTGCGAGGAGAAGCACATGGGCTCGCGGGCCGTCGCGGTCGTCTGCCGCGACGAGGCGGTCGCCGCCGCCCGCTTCGGCGTGGACGACGGGACGACCGGCGCCCTGTTCACCCGCACCGGGCGCGCGTTCTTCCGCGACCCCGACCGGACGCGCGAGGTGCTCGACCGGGTCCGCGCCGCGATCGGCGCCGCCGGGCTCTGGGACGAGCTGGACACCGGCTGGCTCGTCCTCGACTGCGAGCTGCTGCCCTGGTCGGCCAAGGCCATGGACCTCATCCGGACGCAGTACGCCGCGACCGGCGCCGCCGCCCGCGCCGCCCTGCCGATGGCCTCCGGCGCGCTCGCCCGCGCGCAGGCGCGCGGCCTGGACCTCGGCGGCCTGCGCGAGCACGTCGACCGGCGCGCCGCCAACGCCGCCCGGTTCCGCGACGCCTACGCCCGCTACTGCTGGCCGGTCGACGGGCTGGACGGGCTGCGGCTCGCCCCGTTCCAGGTGCTCGCGGGCGACGGCACGGCGTGGGCGGCCGCCCGCGACCACGACTGGCACCTCGACATCGCCGGGCGGCTCGCGGACGCCGACCCCGGCGGCCTCATCCGGCGGACCGGCTCGATGGTCGCCGACCTCGCGGACGCGGCGTCCGAGGAGGCCGTGACCGGCTGGTGGGAGGGGCTGACCGCGTCCGGCGGCGAGGGCATGGTGGTCAAGCCGCTCGGCCCGCTCCCGGAGGGCACGAAGGTGCAGCCGGGCGTCAAGTGCCGGGGGCGGGAGTATCTGCGGATCATCTACGGCCCCGACTACACCGAGCCGGAGCACCTCGACCGGCTGCGCGGCCGGTCGCTCGGCCGCAAGCGGTCACTGGCGATGCGCGAGCACGCGCTGGGCCTGGAGGCCCTGGACCGGCTCGCCGCGGGGGAGCCGGTGTGGCGCGTCCACCAGGCCGTGTTCGCCGTGCTGGCGCTGGAGTCAGAGCCCGTGGACCCGCGGCTGTAGCGGGATTCGGACGCGGTCGTGCGGCCCGCCTCGCCCGGGGCGGGCCGCCACGCGGTCGTTCCGACCGGTCAGGTCGAGAACAGCATGTGGAAGACGCTCCCGTGGTGGGGGCGGTGGTGGTGCCCACCGTGGTGATGGTGGTGCACCGCCGGGGCCGGGGTCCCCCAACCGGGCGCGGCGGCCGGAGGGGCCGCCCGGTACTGGGACTCCATCTGGCTCAGGGCCTCAAGCTCGCCGTAGTCGAGGAAGATGCCCCGGCAGCTGTCACATTGCTCGATGTGGACGCCGCTGCGGGTGTAGGTCCGCATCACGCCACGACACTTAGGGCAGTGCATCGCCTTGTCGTCCTTCCGGTATGGATCCCCAGGTAGAGGCTAAATGTAGGGCAGGTTCGCCGCCACGTCATGCGGGCGTGCCCGCCGCGGCGATTCTCGCGCAGGCGTCCACCACCGCCTGCTCCGCTCCGTCGAGCGGCCGATCATCCCTCCCCGCGGATATGACGCAGGTGGCGGCGATCTGGATCGCCAGAGTTCGCGCGGGGACCTCCAGCGCCGCCCACGGATCTCCGCCGGCGGGCACCGCCGGGCCCCCGGCGCGTGTGTAGGCCCCCAGGAACCGCCCCCACTCCTCGGGGCTCAGGACGCCCGCCGAGAACAGCGCGGCGGGCCGCGCCAGATCCCACGCCGGGACGCCCGTCCCGAGATCCTCGATGTCTATCAGCCGCCACCGACGATTTCCATCAGGGGCGCCGGGGAGGCGGACCATCTGGCCGAGGTGCCAGTCGCCGTGGATCAGGTGGGCGTGTCCGGGCGGCTCCGGCGCCTCGCCGCGGATCCAGGCGGGCAGCGTGGCGAACGCGCGGCGCACCACGTCCTCGGCCGGGCCGTCGCCCAGCCGCGACACCAGGCGGGCCACGCGGGTGGGGCGCCCCCAGGACGGCGCGTCCGCGGGAACGGGCGTGGAGTGCAGCGCCGCCAGCAGGCGGGCCCCCTCTTCCCAGGGGAGTTCCTCCCGCGGGTCCACGGGTTCACCGTAGGGGGAGACGGTGACGGTGCGCCCGTCCACGTCCACGGGCGGGCCCAGCGGGCCCACCAGGAGGTGCGGCAGGGCTTCGGCCAGGCGGATCCGCCCGAGAAAGGGAACCCCGTACTCGCGGTCGGGCTGGTGCGCCTTCACGGCCACGTCCCCGACCCGCACCACGAGCACGCCGTGCCGGTCGTACAGCACCTCGGGCGCCGCGGACGGGTTCGCGGCGCCGGCCGGGCCGCGTCCGATCTCGGCGAGCCGGGCGAAAAGCCCGGACGGGGCGGTCTCGGTGTGCACGCGCACAGTCAACCACCTCGGCCGTCATCCGTGCCGCGCGACGGGACCGGCGGCCTCGTCCCGGAGCCGCCGCCGGACCACCTTCCCCCGCTCGTCCCTGGGCAGATCCGCCCGGGGGACGAACGCGCCGGGCACCTTGTAGCGCGACAGGTGGCGCTCGCAGTGGCGGCGCAGCTCGTCCGCCGAGAAGAGGTAGGCCGGGTGCTCCACGACGTACGCGACGACCCGCTCGCCGCGCCGCGCGTCGGGGACGCCGACCACCGCGCACTCGTGCACCGCCGGATGCCGCCGGAGCACGCCCTCCACCTCGGCCGGGACGACGCTGAACCCGTTGACCTTGATGAGGTCCCGGTGGCGGTCCAGGAGGGTGAGGAAACCGTCCTCGTCCATCACCGCGATGTCACCCGTGCGGAGCCAGCCCTTCGACAGCACCCGCGCGGTGGCCAGCGGCGCGTTCCAGTACCCCGCGAACACCTGCGGGCCGCGCACGACCAGCTCGCCCGCCTCGCCCGGCGGCAGGATCCGCGTCGGCCGCTCGGCGTCGACGACGACGGCGTCCGTCATCGGCAGCGGCAGCCCGACCGGGAGGTCTCCTCCCGGACCCGACCGGCGGCGAGTGTCCCCGAGCGGGTTCGCGGCGACGGCGGGGGACGCCTCGGTAAGGCCGTAGCACTGGATCAGCCCGCGCGCGCCCAGCCGCTCCAGCCGCTCGGCGGTGGCCCTCCCGAGCCCCGCCGCGCCCGAGATGAGGACCCGCGCCGACCGCAGGTCCGAGGGGCGGAAGCCGGGGCTGTCGATCATCCGGTCGTACAGCGCGGGCACGCCCGGGACGATCGTCGGCCGGTGCCTGCGCAGGGCCGCCAGCACCTGGCCGGGCTCGAAGCGCGGCACCAGCACCACCGCCCCCGCCGCCAGCACCGGCGCGACCAGGCAGCTCATCAGGCCGAAGGAGTGGAACAGCGGCAGCACGCCGAGCGTGACGTCCCGTCCGGGCCGCCCGCCGGGGTCCCACGCCCGCTGCTGGCACGCGTTCGCGACGAGGTTGCGATGGGTCAGCATCGCCCCCCTGGGACGCCCCTCGTCCCCGCCCGTGTACTGGATCACCGCCAGGTCCCGCGCGGGCTCGACCGGAAGCTGCCGGACGCGCCACGCGGGCCGCTGCAACTCCCGGAACGCGATCACCCCGGGCCCGTCCGGGACCTCCGCCGCCGCACGCTCGCGCCAGGTCCGCGCCCGCGCCGCCGCCCGCCGCGCGGCCGGGAGGTAGTCGGCCAGGGACGTGACGACCACCTGCTCCAGCGGCAGCCCGTTCCGGACGGACCGCACGGTCGGATAGGAACGATCCACCACGACCGCGACGCGGGCGCCGCAGTCCGCGAGCCGCAGGCGCATCTCCTCCGGCGTGTGCCGGGGGTCCTGCGGCACCGCGACCGCCGCCCGGCGCAGCACGCCGAAGAACGCGATGACCTGCTGCGGGCAGTTCGGCAGGACCAACGCGACCCGGTCGCCCGGCTGCACGCCGAGCCGGTGCAGCCCGTCGGCGAACCGGTCCGCCGCGTCCCGCAGCTCCCGGTACCCGATCCGCCGGCCGTAGAAGATCAGCGCGGGCCTGCGCGGATACCGCTCGGCGGCGTCGTCGAGCAACCGCGTGAGCGGGACGTCCGGGACGGTGATCTCGGTGGGAACCCCCGGCTGGTACCAGCGCCGCCATGGACGTGATCGTTGTGACGAGGGCCACATGACCGTGAATTCAACCACCGTCCGGCCGCGCGCGCCCCCCGAACGATCACCTCACCGCGCGCGGGCGGAGGATTCAGCCCGCGGTGCGGTAGTGGTAACCGCAGATTTCCTTGAATCCCGCCCGTCCGTAGAGGGCGAGCGCGGCGTCGTTGCGCCGTTCCACCTGCAAATACATGCGGTCGGCGCCTTGCGCGCGGGCGAACCCGGCCAGTGCCGCGAGCACGGTGCGGGCGGCGCCCCTCCCGCGCGCCCGGGGAAGCGTGGCCATGCCGAACAACCCCGCCCAGCCCGTGTCGGCGACCGCGCGGCCCACCGCGACGACCTCGTCCCCGAGCATCGCGCCGGCGTAGGCGCTCGGCCGCTCGACGCGCGCGAGCATGTCCCGTTCGTGGCGGGCGTCGTCGCCGTGGCCGCTCGCCGCGGCCCAGACCTCGAACCAGGCGTCCGCCGGTCGGTCGTCCAGCCGGACGCGGAGCGGGCCCGGCCGCACCAGCTCCAGGACGCGCGCGGTCGGCGCGCCCTGGAGCGACATCGCGTCGTGCCGCCGGTAGCCGCGCCCGGCCAGGATCGCGTCGAGCGCGTCCGCGCACGCCGGGGGGCTGATCTGGAACCGGGCCGCGACGCCGTGACCGGCGTAGAACGCCTCGGCCGCGGCGATCCCGCGCGCCAGCTCGTCCGGCGCGGCGCCGCCGTGGGGCAGCGCCGACCGCACCCACCACGCGCCGCCGCGGGCGTGGCGCAGCCACCACCCTCCGGCGTCCTCGACCAGCTCCGCCGGGAGGGCGCGGGCCGCCCGCTCGTGCAGGCCCCTGAGCGACTCCGGGCTCACCGCCATGCCGGGGTCAGTGGCCCGTGGCGCCGTCGATGCGCTCGCGGAGCATGTCGGCGTGGCCGTTGTGGCGCGCGTACTCGACGAGCATCGCCTGGTAGACCCATCGGAGGCTCATCTCGGTGCCGCGCCGGGGGTCGAGGTAGACCTCGTCCAGCGCGTGGCCGGACGTCGCGCGGCGGCACAGCTCGACCTCCCGCCGGTAGGTCGCGAGGTCGCGTTCCGCGTCGGCGCCGTCGAGGTCGAACTCCGCGGTCATGTCGTCGTCGGTGCAGTACAGGTAGCCGGGGGTCTCACCGGCGAACCTCGTCCGGAACCAGTCGCGTTCGACCTCGGCCATGTGCCGGACGAGGCCGAGCAGGGACAGGTTCGACGGCTCCACGCAGCGCAGCCCGAGCTGCTCCTCGGTCAGCCCGCCGCACTTCCAGAGCAGCGTCTCGCGTTGCAGGTCGAGCCACGCCTCGGTGAGCGCGCGCTCGTCCGCGGTCGGCTCGCTCAGCGGCGCCAGGACACGGTCGATCGTCGGGGCGGTCCACACCATGACGGCAGTATGTCGGACATGTGCCCGCCGCGCGGGTCAGATGGGCTGCCGGGAGCCCTCGATCCGGCCCCGGACGAGGCGCGGGTGGAAGTAGCTGATGCCGACCCGGGCCGTGCCGGTGACGCAGAAGATCTGGTAGCCGTTGCGGCCGTCCTCGTCCGGGACGGCGAAGTCCTCGGGATCGAACATGCCCTCCGCCGTCATCGCCGCGAACCAGCGGCCGAGCGCGTACTCGTCGGCGAAGCTCTCCAGCCCCGTGCCGCGGCGGCCGAGCGTGTAGCGGACCTCGTAGGAGCAGCCCTCGGGGGGGAACCTCATATGCGCCCCGCCCCGCGGCAGACGTTGCACCGCACGCCCGTGGCGGTGCTGGTGCCGGTGCCGTCGCAGCCGGGACAGGGCCGCGTCGCCGGCTTGGTGTGCTTGCCCATCCGCGCCATCGTAGGGCCCCGACCGGCGGACCGCCGCCGTTTCGCGGGCGATCCGCCGGGCGCGGGTCAGGCGTCCGCGAGCTTCAGCACGAGGTCGGTGACCCAGTCGTCCGGGTCGGGCACCTCCGCGGGGTGGGTCTTGAACACCTCCAGGCGGCAGGCCCACCGCTCGCCCTGGTCGGTGTGCTCCATGTCCCAGGCGAGGCCCCGGGAGGTCCCCCACGCGAGGACGGCGGCGGTGATCTCCACCAGCCGTTCGGGATGCCCCACGTGGGTGTAGGTGACATAGCGGCCCGCGGGGAGCGTGGCCGGGTGGATCTCGCCCTCGCCCTCGACGGGCGCCGCGAGGGGCACCCCCGCCTCGACGCCCAGGGTGCCCGGCATGTCGATGATCTCGTAGCGGAGGAAGGGCGCCCCCGCCGCCGCGACGCCCCGCGCCGCGAGCCACCCGAGGATCACCGGGACCCGGTCGGCGATCTCCGCGAACGTGGCGGGTGTGACGTTCCTCCGCACCGCGACGTAGGGGACGGCGGGTCGCTTCTCGACGGCCGGGTCCACCGGCAGGTTCGTGGTCATGGACAGGTGGACCGCCGCGTCCTGGGAAACTCATCGCCGTCCGCCCGGCGTGCGCCGTGCCTCGTGCGGGGCCGGGATCTCCTATCCTCGGCTGACGGCGCCGGTCCCCGGGGAGCGGCGCCGCCCCTACGCTGATTTTCTTGATCGATCCGGGAGGCCCGCACCGTGGTGACGACGGGCGGTGCCGTGCCCATCTCCGTGAGCCCCGACCGCAGGAGCCCTACCGTGCAGACGACCGTGCCGACCACCGCGCCGATGGCCCTCACGACGTCGATCCGCTCCTACGACTGGGGGTCGGCCACCGCACTGCCGGAGCTGCTCGGCACCGCGCCGACCGGGCGCCCGCAGGCGGAACTGTGGGTCGGCGCGCATCCGGCGGCGCCCTCGTCCGCCGACGGGACGCCGCTCACCGAGCTGATCGCGGCCGACCCGGAGGGCATGCTCGGCGCGCCCGCGGCGGAGCGGTTCGGCGCGTCGCTGCCCTACCTGCTGAAGATCCTCGCGGTCGAGCGGCCGCTGTCGCTCCAGGTCCACCCGACGGTCGCGCAGGCCGAGGCCGGGTTCGCGGCGGAGGAGGCGCGCGGCATCCCGATCGACGACCGGGCCCGAAGCTACAAGGACCCTTACCACAAGCCGGAGATGATCTGCGCGATCACCGATTTCCACGGCCTGTGCGGGTTCCGCGAGCCGTCGGCCACCGCCGACCTGCTCGAAAATCTCGGCGTGGACGACCTGCTTCCGTGGGCCGCGATGCTCCGCGAGGAACCGGCGGAAAAGGCGCTGCCCACCGTTCTCGCGGAGATGCTGGACGGCAGGGTCCCGGTGTCCCGCGTGGAACGCTCTCTCGGACCCGTCCACGCCGGTATCGCGCGTGCCCACCCGGACGACCCGGGAATTCTCGCGGCGCTGCTGCTGAACCATTTCACGCTGCGGCCCGGCCAGGCGATCTTCCTGGACGCGGGCGTGCCGCACTGCTATCTCGGCGGCCTCGGCGTCGAGGTCATGGCGAACTCCGACAACATCCTGCGGTGCGGCCTCACCGGCAAGCACGTGGACGTCCCCGAACTGCTGCGCGTCGTCGACTTCGCCCCCACGACCCCGCATCAGGTGGCGCCGGACGCCGGGCCGGGCGGCGAGTTCCGCTACAGCCCGCCGGTCCGCGACTTCGCCCTCGTCCGCCACGACCTGGACGGGACGGCGCACGAACTCCCCACCGGCATTCCGCAGGCGCTCCTGTGCGTGCAGGGCGAGGCCCGCCTCACCGGCCAGACCGGCGCGCTGACTCTGCGTCCGGGTGAGGCGGCCTTCGTCCCGGCGAACGCGTCCACCCCGAAGCTCACCGGCGAAGGCACCCTCTACCGCGCCGTCCCCGGCGACCACTGACCCCCGGGGGGCCGCGTTCACCGATTCGAGTGGCCTCCCCGTCGCTGTCGCGCGTACATGGTCATTTTCAAGCCGAGATATGCGAGCCAATACCCGCAGAGCGCGCCGATGGCCAGGACGATGTACACGACGATGTTTCCGCCGGGAGTCGTCCCGGTGGCGGACGCCGCCAACATCATGGTCAGAGCAACGGCGGCCAGAAGGAACCCGGCCATGAAGATGGCATACCGGTATGTGGGCATCAGTGCGGAGTCGGGGATCTCGCGCTTCGGGCGCCACCGGGCCATGGTTTCATCCTTTCATCGAGGGTGAGGGGTTCGGTCCGGCCATGTGGATACCGCCGCAAAGACCTAGGCGGCTTTGGTTAGGCGAGCCTCGCCTCTGTTTCTCCTTCCCCTTCCCGTACCAGACGTCGACGGCTATTCCGCCTACGCCGAACGGTATTCCTACGGTGGTCGGCCAGGCGGGTATCGAGTGACCTCGCGCGTTGTACGCGGAGGGCAGGGGCACCAGAACAAAGCGGATGATCGCCACGGCAGCGTAAACGGCTTCGCGCATTGGTCACCATCCGTCACTCTGAGGTAAGGAGGGGTGCGCTGTTGTGTCCGCAGCGGGCATTTGCCCGCGGAGCGGCCGGTTAATCTGATATCGCTTCCGCTGTCCGCCGCCCGCCGGGAGCCGGGTGCGGCATCAGCGGGGAGATCGGGTGATGCGGGCGCAGTCTTCGCAGGCCCGCACGATGGTGCCGTCGGGCAGGGTGCCGACCGGCACGCGGGGCAGCGGGAACCGCTTGTGGCACACCACGCAGGCCCGGCCGAGGCGCTGGCGGGCCGTCAAGGACGCGGGGTCGATGATCACCGGATCGGCGAGCCGCACGGGACGGCCCGGCCCCGAGTGCCGACGGCGATGGGGAGCATTCTTCCCGGTCTCCTGTTCTGCGGGGTCGCAGGCGGTGGCCGCTGAACGGCCAAGGATCGACTGCCAAGATCATGAGGTACGGTCCCGCACCAGTAAAGACCCTTTTCGGTTATCGAAGGCGACGGAGAGTCAAGTGGGGAGTGCGTGTCGCGCGGTATTGAATAACCGAACGGTAAACTGTGCTGATCATGGTGAGAATTTCGCCGAAGCGGGCGCTTTGTCGGCCCGGACGACGGTGGTCGGCGCCTGGGCGGTGTGATACGCGCCACAGCGCTGTCGTCAGGGTGAGCGATCCTGCTCGGCCCGCCTCGGCGGCGCTGGACGGGCCCTCGGCTTCCCGGCTCTGCGTTTGCGCAGGTGGGTGGTTGCCGGGGGGCGTGGTCGGGGCCGTTCCTCAACGCTTCCTTAACGGGGGCATAAGCGGCGCGCCCTGGGTGGCGGGGGGTGCGACGTTCGAGGTGTGGCACTGCGAATGGGCAAGGAGACCGCTTCGCCCGCGTCCCGCGCCGCGGTCGTCCGGGCGTTGCGGGCGCTGCCGCCCGCGCACCGCGAGATCCTCGCCGAGACCGTCTTCCGGGACCGGTCGGTCAACGAGGCGGCGGCGGCGCTGGGGGTGCCGGTGGAGGTGGTGAAGGACCGCGTCTACCGGGCGCTTCGCGCGCTTCACGGCGCCCTGGGATAAGTGTGCGGAAAAGGTGTTGCCGATGGTGGTCCGGGCTGTCAGGGTTGGTCTCGAACAGGGTTGGTCTCGAAAGGGACGCCGGGGTGAGAGGAGCGGGGTTATGAGTCGCCATCGACGGCACAGCCGAAGCCGCTCCGGTTCCGGGAGCCGCCGCCGGACGTGATTCCCGCGTTCTGACGGCGACCGCCCGCGGACCCGAGGTCCGTCCGGGCGGTTTCGTGTTCTTCTCCGGAGGGTTGGCCGAGCGGAAAGGCATCGGCTTGCTAAGCCGTGGTCAGGGGTCACCCTGCGCGAGTTCGAATCTCGCACCCTCCGCGAGCATGTCTCCGTGGCGCAGCGGAAAGCGCGTCGGGTCGCGGACCCGGAGGGCGCAGGTTCGAATCCTGCCGGAGACACGGCGTCCGTGGTGTGGTGGCCTGCACGTCAGGTTGTGATCCTGAAGGTTCCGGTTCGATCCCGGGCGGACGCCCTTTTATCGTGCCCTGTGCGGCGATGGCGCAGGATATTGCGCACGCCAGATATTGCCCGCGGGATTACCTTGCGATGGGCCGATTCCGGAAACACCTCGCGCCATGGACTTCTCTGCCGCCAAGGCCGTGCGCCGCCGGTTCCCGGCGTTCGGCATGCCGGTCGCGTTCGCGCTGACCCTGGCCGGCGCGCCCCTCGACGCGAGCGCCGCCCCCGTGCCCTACCTCGATCCGGCGCGTCCCGTGGTGGAGCGGGTCGAGGACCTGCTCGCGCGGATGAGCCTGGACGACAAGATCGGCCAGATGACGCAGCCCGAGCGGCGGTCCATCGCGCCCGCGGAGGTCGCCCGGTTCAAGATCGGGTCGGTGCTGTCGAGCGGGGGGTCGGCGCCCAGCCCCAACAACGCGCGGACCTGGGCGGACATGTACGACGGGTTCCAGAGGGCGGCGCTCGGCACGCCGCTGCGCGTCCCGATGATGTACGGCGTGGACGCGGTGCACGGCCACAACAACGTCGTCGGCGCGACGATCTTCCCGCACAACATCGGGCTCGGCGCGACCCGCGACCCGGCGCTGGTGCGGCGGATCGGCGCCGCGACCGCCGAGGAGATGACCGGCACCGGGGTGGACTGGGACTTCGCGCCGTGCGTGTGCGTCGCCCGCGACGACCGGTGGGGACGGACGTATGAGTCGTTCGGCGAGGTCCCGGGGCTGCCGTCCGGCATGACGACGCTCATCGAGGGGCTCCAGGGGAGCAGGCTCGGCGCCGGTCCGACGTCGGTCCTCGCGACGGCGAAGCACTATGTGGGGGACGGCGGCACGGCCGGCGGCGACGACCAGGGCGACACGCGCGGGTCGGAGGCGGAGCTGCGCGCCGTCCACCTGCCGCCGTTCCGGGAGGCGGTGCGGCGGGGCGTGGGGTCGGTGATGGCGTCCTACAGCTCGTGGAACGGCGTGAAGCTGCACGGGAACCGCTACCTGATCACCGAGGTGCTGAAGCGCGAGCTGGGGTTCTCCGGGTTCGTCGTGTCGGACTACAACGGCATCGACCAGATCGACGGCGAGCCCGGTTTCACCCGCGCGGAGGTCGCCGCCGCGGTCAACGCCGGGATCGACATGGTGATGGTGCCGGAGAAGTGGCGCGCGTTCATCGACGACCTGCGCGCGGCGGTACGGGCCGGCGAGGTGCCGATGGCGCGGATCGACGACGCGAACCGGCGGATCCTCGCCCAGAAGTTCCGGCTCGGGCTGTTCGAGCGGCCGCTGGCCGACCGCCGCTACCTGGACACGGTCGGCGGCGCCGCGCACCGCGCCCTCGCCCGGCGCGCGGTCGCCGCCTCGCAGGTGGTGCTGAAGAACGACGACGACGTGCTGCCGCTCGACCGGGACGACGAGAAGATCTTCGTGGCGGGCCGCAGCGCGGACGACATCGGCCGCCAGTCCGGCGGCTGGACGATCACCTGGCAGGGCGCGCCCGGGGCGACGACGCCCGGCACGACGATCCTGGAGGGCATCCGGCGGGCGGCGGGCAGGTCGCGGACCGTCACCTACTCCGAGGACGGCAGCGGCGCCGACCCGTCCTACGACGTCGCAGTCGCCGTCGTCGGCGAGCGCCCGTACGCCGAGTACAAGGGCGACCGCACCGACGACCTGCGGCTCACCGGAGCCGACCTGCGGACCATCGCGCGGCTGCGCGGCGCCGACGTCCCGGTCGTGGTGGTGCTGGTCTCGGGACGGCCGCTGGACGTGACGTCCGAGCTGCGGCACTGGGACGGGTTCGTCGCGTCCTGGCTCCCCGGCACCGAGGGCGCGGGGGTCGCCGACGTCCTGTTCGGCACGTCCGCGCCGTCGGGGCGCCTGCCCGTCACCTGGCCCCGCTCCGCCGCGCAGGAGCCGATCAACCTGGGCGACGGCAAGCGCCCCCTGTTCCCGATCGGCGCCGGCCAGACCTACGACGATGACGACTGACCGGCGCGACCGGGGCCCTCAGCGGGCGAAGACGCCGAGGGCGTCGAAGACGTGCCAGGAACCGGTCCTCTTCCTGATCACCACCGCGTTCCTGCCCTTGCGCATCGCGGCGCGGGGGAGCGCCAGCTCGACGTAGGACGGCTTGAGCAGCGTCCCCGGCACGGTCGCGTCGCCTTCGAGCGACCCGCGCGTCGCGCCGTTCTCCAGCTTCACCTCCGGGACCGCGGTGCCGTTGGCCGAGATCAGCAGCGACCCCGGGAGCGTCGCGTGCGTGTCGATCAGCCAGATCGACAGCCACGTCTCGGCGGGCACGGTGTCCAGGTTGAACCGGAACGTGGTGCTGCTCTCCCGGTTGCCCGCCCACCCGTCGGCCGGGCCCGGCTGGATGTAGGACCAGTCGGTCTCGGGCTTGCTCGTGCCGTAGGTGTAGTCGACGCCGTTCGGGAACCGGTCCTTGTACTGGGCGTATCCGGCGGGGGCGAGCGCGAACCCGAGGCTCCTGTGGTCGTACTTGCCGACCCGCGCGATCGGCTTGGCCGACAGCGCCACCGACTCGGCGCTGTGCCCCTCGACCAGCGCGGACGGTTCGCTCCGCGCGCCCGAGGCGTCCACCGTCACGATGCGGTAGTACCAGTCCTGCCGGTGGCCGCCCTGCCGGTCGTGCAGGAACGAGGCGTAGACGGTCTTGGTGAGCAGCGTGTCGGGGCCGACGGTGAAGTCCCTGGACCGCGAGGCGTAGAGGGCGTAGTGGTCGACGAGCGGGTGGTAGGCCTCGCCCTCCCAGGTCAGCCGGACCCGGCCCACCTCGGCGGCGGCGCGGATCCGCTCCACCGGGCGCGGCTCGTCGGCCGCCGCCGCCCTGCCGGAGGCGGCGAGGACGGCCGCGGGGACGGCCGCCGCGGCGGTGCCGAGCGCGGCGCGCCGCGAGAGCGGTCGCGAGATGGAGTGGGACATGGCTCAGACCTCCCGGTTCAGACCGGGGCGTCCGGCCTCGGTGACGAAACGCGCCGCGGTCGCCAGCGGGGCGCCGGGCCTGCTGACGTAGGGCACGGTCATGAACTCCGACGTCAGGGCCGTCGGGGTCATGCGGCAGCGCAGGTAGCCGCGCCGCGCGTTGTAGAGCTTGACGTGCGGGTTGGCCAGCCAGACCTTGGCGCTGGAGTCGGTGTCGGCACCGTCCCCGTCGGAGGCGGCGGAGCCGCACACCAGTTCGGTGCCGACGGTCGCCGACGCGGGGTTCTCCCAGGTGGCCTTCAGATCGGCGGCGACGTGCCGGTGGATGTCGCCCGACAGCACGACCGGGTTGGCGACGCCGTGGCGCTTCCACGCGGAGAACAGCCGGTCGCGGTTGGCGGGGAAGCCGTCCCACATGTCGTTGCTGAACGTGGAGCCCGCGCCGGGGGTCCGGTCGATCTGCGCCATGACGACGCCGGTGACGTGCAGGTTCCAGGTCGTGTCCGAGACGCGCAGCCCGTCGTAGAGCCACTGCTCCTGGCGGTCGCCGAGGATCGAGCGGCGCGGGTCGTGCCGCTCCGGCGAGTCGTCGACGACCTGCCCGGCCGGGTACTTGTCGCGGTACTGCCGGTTGTCCAGGAGGTCGAGCTGCGCGAGCCGTCCCCACCGCCGCCGCTGGTAGAGGTCGATGGCGGGGCCGTTCGGAAGGGACGCGGCGCGCAGCGGCAGGTTCTCGTAGAGCGCGCGGTAGGCGACGGCGCGGCGGCGCAGGAAGTCGGCCGGCGCGATGCCGGTCTCCGACCAGTCGTCGGCGTAGTTGTTCTGCACGTCGTGGTCGTCGGTCGTGAACACCCACGGCGCGGCGGCGTGCGCGGCCTGGAGGTTCGCGTCGGACTTGAACAGGGAGTACCGCAGCCGGTACTGCTCCAGCGTCGTGGTCTCGACGGCGTGCTCGGGGCCGGGCAGCGGGACGCCCTCCCGCCACATGTTCGTGCCGGTGATGCCGTATTCGTAGATGTAGTCGCCGAGGAAGACGACGAGGTCGGGGTCCTCCTTGGCGAGGTGCTCGAACGCGGTGAAGTGGCCGTGGTACCAGGCCGCGCACGACGCGGCGACGAAGCGCAGCTCCGCGGGGCCGGACGCCGGGTCGGGCGCGGTGCGGGTGCGGCCCACCGGGCTCAGCTCCGTCCCGGCGCGGAACCGGTAGAAGTACTCCCGGTCGGGGCTGAGCCCGTTCACCTCGGCGTGCACCGAGTGGCCGAGCTCCGGCGAGGCGACGGCCTGCCCGCGCTGGACGACGCGGGCGAACCCCGCGTCCTCGGCGACCTCGTAGTCGACGGTGTAGGGGCTGCGCGGCATGCCGCCGTGGCCGTCGGGGGCGAGCGGGCGCGGGGCGAGCCGCGTCCACAGGACGACGCCGTCCGGCAGCGGGTCGCCGGACGCGACGCCCAGCGTGAACGGGTCGGCCGGGACCTTCCCGCCGACGGTCTCCTTGGCGGCGGCGTGCCCGGTGCCGAGCGCGAACGCCGCGGCTCCGGCACCGGTCGCCGCCAGGAACGAGCGGCGCGCGGGCAGGGGGGATCTCATGGGCGGTGCTCCAGAATGCGGGGAGGGGGGAAGGGGGTGGACGGTCAGTCGGCGAGGGCGGTGAGCGCCTTCTGCAGGTCCTCGGCGGCGCGGTCGACGCTCTTGCCGCCGGTCAGCGCGGCCGTGACCTGCTCCTGGACCGCGACGCTGACCTCGTTGTAGCGGACGACGACGGGGCGCGGCCGGGCGCTCTCCATGCCCTCGCGCAGCGTCGGCAGGTAGGGGTACTTCTTGATCATCCCGGGGTCGTCGTAGAGCGCGGCGAGCGACAGCGGGAACGACTGCGCCCGCCCGTACTCGCCCTGGACGGACGGCGACACGATGTAGGCGATGAAGTCGCGGGCGCTCGCCTGGTGCTTGGAGAACGCCGACACCGCGAGGTTGTTGCCGCCGAGCACCCCGGAGCCGGGGCCGTGCTCGCCGGGGATCGGCGCGACGTCGAACCGTCCGGCGACCTCGGAGCCGTCCTTCTCCGACGCGAGCGCGTACACGTAGGCCCAGTTGCGGTGGAAGAGGAGCGACCCCTCCTGGAAGGCGCGGCGTCCCTCCTCCTCCTTGAACGTGACGCCCTTGCCGGGGATCGTGCCGTTGCCGAAGCCGTCCACGAGGAACCGGAGCCCGGCCTTGGCCTGCGGCGTGTTCACCTGCGGCTTGCCCGAGGCGTCGAACACCTGCCCGCCCGCCGACTGCACCGCCTCCGCGTAGTTGACGGTGAGGCCCTCGTACTTGGCGTACTGGCCCGCGTAGCAGTCCACGCCCTTGCCCTCGGGCAGCCGCTTCACCTTCGCGCAGTCCTCGCGCATCTCGGCCCAGGTCTTCGGCGGGGCCTTCACGCCCGCCTTGGCCAGCAGGTCCTCGCGGTAGTACAGGACGCCGGTCCCGGTCAGCCACGGCTCGGCGTACAGCCGTCCCCGGTACATGCCGGTCCGCAGCGCCGCCGGGACGAGCGTGCGGGCGTCGGCGAGGTCCTTGGGCAGCTCCTGGATCCAGCGGCGGGCGGCGAACTCCGCCGTCCACACCGCGTCCAGCCGCACGACGTCGTAGGCGTCGGACTTGATCCGCATGTTCTGGACGAGCTGCTGCCGCGCCTGGTCGCCGTCCTCGGGCAGCTCGACCAGCCGGGCCCTCTCGTTCGGGTGCGCGTCGTTCCACCGCGCGACGAGCCTCGGCACCGTCCGCGTGAGGTCCTTGCCGAGGGCGAGCGTGATCGGGCCCCGGGCGTCGTTCCCGGCCGGGGCCGCCGCCTTGCCGCCGTCGTCGCCGGAGCCGCACGCGGCGAGGCCCACCGCGCCGAGGGCCAGGACGAGCGCCGCCGCGCCGGCCCGCAGGGATCTGGTCGTCATGGGCGGACCGTGCCTTTCGCCTGGGGGTGGATGGATGGTGCGGTCGGCTCGCCCGAGGTCAGCTCCACGACCGTTCCGCTCCGGCGGGCGTGCTCGGCGGCCCAGACGACGCGGTGCGAGGCGAGGCTCTCCCGGCCGCCCGAGTGGAGCGCGGACGGGTCGCCGGTCGCGATCGCCTCGACGAACGCGTCGGCCAGCACCTCGTCGGCCTCGTCGTGCCGCCCGTCGGGCGGCGGGTCATCAGGGCTCTTCCGGGGGGCGTGGGGGGCCGTCCCCCCATGGGACACCGCGCCGGTCTCGGTCTCGATGACCTCCAGCCCGCCGGTGCGGAAGTCGCGGACCGCGAGCCGCGTCCCGTCGCCCTCGACGCTGCCGAGCGTCCCGAAGATCCGGGTCTGGCGCGGCGCGGCGGCGGCGAACGCGGTCATCGTGAACACCCCGGTCGCGCCGGACGGGAACTCCATGTTCACGACCTGGTGGTCCACGACGTCGTTGTCGCAGTCGTAGACGCAGCGGCCGTAGGGGCCCTCGCGCAGCGCCCGGAGCACGCCGTCCTCGGTGTGGTCGTGGGTGACCGCGTCGAGCGGCCACACCTCCAGCCTCGGATCGCCCAGGCACGACAGGTAGAGCCGCTTCGCCGAGTACGGGCAGGACGCCTCGACCGGGCAGTCCAGGCAGCGCGCGGCCGCGCCCTCCGGACGGTTCTCGGGGCGGAAGTGCGACAGCCGCCCGAACGAGCCGACCCGCGCGGGCACCTCGCCCATCACGTGGACGAGCCAGTCGATATCGTGGCAGGACTTCGTCATCAGCATCGGCCCGGACTCGTCCTCGCGGCGCCAGTGCCCGCGGACGTAGGAGTGGGCGTGATGCCACCACCCGACCGGCTCCAGGTGCTGGACGCTGACCGGCGTGCCGATCCGCCCGGCGCGGATCAGGTCCCGCAGCGCCCGGGTGTAGGGGGTGTACCGCAGGACGTGGCACACCGCGAGCATGACCCCGGCCCGCTCGGCGGCCTCGACGACGCGGCGCGCGTCCTCCTCGGACGTCGCCATCGGCTTCTCCAGCAGGATGTGGCAGCCCAGGCCCGCGAAGGCGATCGCGGGCCCGGCGTGCTCGGCGTCCTGGGTCGCGATGATCACCCCGTCGGCGATCCGGCCGGCGGCGGCCATCTCGCGCCAGCCGGGGAACGTCCGCTCCGGCGGGACGCCGTGCTCGGCGGCGAACCGGGCGCGCCGGCCGGGGTCGGCCTCGGCGACCGCGACGATGCGCCCCCGGCCCTCGCGGGCGATGCGCCGGGCGTAGGCCGCGCCCCGCAGCCCGGCTCCGGCCACGGCGATCGCCGGTCCCGTCATCTCCAACTTGGGTGCCTCCTGACCTGGGTGGATACCCTGGAACCGGTGCTCGTCCGGACTTAAGAAAACACATTTCATAAGTAGATTTGGCAATAATGTCGTCTGTCCGCCGATCTCTGTCAAGAGGTGCCGTGTCCGAACACTCCCTGCACGGGGGCGACCCGTCGGTCCTCCGCCGCCTCAACTCCGCCGCGATCCTGCGGGCGCTGCGCGAGGGCGGCGAGTCGACGCTGACCGAGGTCGCGAACCTGGTCGGGCTGTCCCGGCCCACCACCGAGGGCGTCATCGGCGCGCTCGCCGAGCGCGGCCTGGTCGCCGAGGCCGCGCCCCGCCAGGGCACCGGCCTCGGCCGGCCCGCCCGCCGCTACCGGTTCCGCGCCGAGGCCGGGTACGCGCTCGGCATCGAGATCGACGCGCACCGGGTGCGGCTCATGGTCGCCGACCTGGCCGGGGAGGTCGTCGGCGGGCACCGCGCCGACCTGGACGTCGCCGGCACGCCCGCCGAGCGGATCACCGCCGTGCGCGCCGCCGTCAAGGCGTGCCTGGCCTCCACCGGCATCGCGCGGCACGACCTGCGCGCGGTCGCCGCCGGGACCCCGGGCGTCGTCTCGCCGGACGGCACGATCGCGTTCTGCACCGTCGTCCCGGGCTGGGAGGGCGTCAACCTCGCCCGCGAGCTCGCCCGCTCGTTCAGCTGCCCGGTCATGGTCGACAACGACGCCAACCTCGCCGCGCTGGCCGAGCGGTGGCGCGGCGCCGCCCGCGAGGCCGACGACGTCATCTGCGTCCACGCGGGCCTGCACACCGGCATCGGCGCGCTCATCGGCGGACGGCTGCACCGGGGCCGCTACGGCGCCGCCGGGGAGATCGGCATGCTGCCCGAGCTGGGCCTGCGCGACACGACCGCGGGCCTCATCACCGGCTCGGACGTGGGCCCCGAGGCCGCCCTCGCCGCCCTCGCGGGGATCGCCGCCGCCGGTCCCGCGCTGGACGACGCCGAGCGCGTCCTCGCCGTCGCCGGGTGGGGCGGCGCCGAGGCGCAGGCCGTCGTAGAGCGGCTCGCCGGGCGGATGTCGCGCGGCATCGCGGCGATGGCGCTCGCCCTGGATCCCGAGGTCATCGTGGTCGGCGGGCCGCTGATCCGGGCCGGCGACCTGCTGATCGCCGAGCTGCGCCGGCAGGTCAGGCCGCTGTGCCTCAGCCCCGTCCGGATCGAGGCGTCCGAACTCGGCGACGAGTCGGTGGGGCTCGGCGCCCTGCGGCTCGCGCTCGACCGCGTCGACGAGGACCTGTTCCGCCTCGACCCGAGGACGGAGGCCGGAGAGGTCCGCCGCACCGGCGACGCGCGCCGCACCGGTGACACGCGGCGCGCGGGCGAGGTCCGCCGAGCGCGGCCGTCGCGGTCGGCATGAACCGCCCGGCCCCGCTCGACGACCTCGACCGCGCGCTCTATCCCTTCGCCCGCGTCCGCAACCCGGGCTGGAACACCCTGCACGTCGACCACGCCGTCACCGGGGTCGGCGACACGCCGAATCCAGTCCGTCCCGAATACCGGGTCCGCGCCGATACTGGATACAGCCACACCACCATCCTCCGCCCTCCGACCCCGCGCGAGGCGATCACGAGGCGTCCACATCGTTGACCGTCCGTACTGACGGAGGGGCCCAGTAGGGTCTCCCTCGTACGGGTGAGCAGGGGACCGAACCCGACGACGAGGAGTCAGGTGAGCGCACAGCCGGCGGAACCGCCCATGCTGCCGGGGCAGGTCCCGCCCATCCCGCGCACGATCAAGGGCATCAGCGATCGGCTGAGCGAGGAGCGGCGCGCCGAGTTCCTCGGCGAGGTCACGCGGGCGGAGCTGGGGCCCGACCTGTCCAACCTGCTCTCCGGTTGGTACGCCGAGGTCATGTTCGCGCAGCTTCCCGACCGGGAGGAACGCCGTGCCCGGGCTCGGGAGCAGATGAGAGACGGCAGAAAGATCTCGCTGGAGGAGATCGGGGACAGGCGGCGGTCCCGAAGCGGCGGCGAGTGATCGCGAAGAGGAACTGGACGGTCTTCTGCTCGGAGATCGCGGGCGGGGTCCTGCACTCGCTCCCGGACCGGGTCGAGGGCGTGATGACCCTGTTCCTCCGTGATCTGGCCCGGCGGGGCGGCGCCGCGATCGACGCGGGACTGCCGCCGCCCGGGAAGCCGCGCGACACGAAGGGGATCGAGTGGAGCGTCTCGGTGGACGACCTCGACGCGTGCGTCGAGTACGTGGTGATGGCCGACATCAAGGAGCTCTACATCGAGGACATCGTCTGGACCGGCTGAGTGACGACCGAGGGCCAGGTGGTCGGCGGGAGCGCCGAGCACCTGGCCCTTCGGTCCGGGGTCAGGCGACGATGAGGACGGGGTTCTCCAGCAGCTCGGCCAGCCGCGCCAGGAACCTGGCGCCGGTCGCGCCGTCGCAGGCGCGGTGGTCGACCGAGAGCGTCACGGCCATGCGCCTGCCGGGCACGACCTGCCCGTCGCGGACGACCGGCTCGTCCCGGACGGCGCCGACGGCGAGGATCGCGGCCTCCGGCGGGTTGATCACCGCCGAGAACGAGGCGACGCCGAACATGCCGAGGTTGCTGACGCTGAACGTGCCGCCGCTCATCTCCTGCGCCGACAGCTTGCCGTCGCGCGCCTTGCCCGCCAGCTCGCGGGTCTCCCGTCCGATCTCCGAGACGCTCTTGCGGTCGGCGTCCCGGACGACGGGGACGAGCAGCCCGTCCTCCACCGCGACCGCGACGCCGACGTGCACCCGCTTGTGGAAGAGCAGGTTCTCCTCGGTGTAGGAGACGTTCACCGCCGGGTGCTCGCGCAGCGCGGTCGCGACCGCCTTCACGACCAGGTCGTTCACGCTGACCTTGGCGGGGGCGAGCGCCTCGTTCAGCGTCGCGCGGAAGGCCAGCAGCGCCCCGGCGTCCACCTCCCGGTTCAGGTAGAAGTGCGGCGCCTCGCGCTTGCTCTCGGTGAGCCGCCGGGCCGCCACCTTCCGGAACCGGTTCAGCGGGACGGCCTCGACGTCGGGGTCGTCCACCCGCGCCTGGACGGGCGCGGCGGCCGGGGCCGGGGCGGCCGCCGGAGCGGGGGCGGCGGCCGGAGCGGCCGGGGCGCCGTCGCGGATCGCGGCCTCGATGTCGGCGCGGACGACGCGTCCGCCCGGTCCGGTGCCGGTCAGGGCGGCCAGGTCGATGCCGTGGTCGCGCGCCAGCCGCCGCGCCAGCGGGGACGACGGCGGACGCGACGCCCCGGTGCGTCCGGCGGGCGCGGGAGCAGGGGCCGGGGCGGCCGGGGCCGCGGCTGGCTTCTCCGCCGAGGCGGGCTTCTCCGCCGGGGTGGGCTCCTCGGCGGGAGCCGCCGCCGGTGCCTCCGGAGCGGGGGCGTCCGGGGCCGCCCCCTTCGGGGTGACCACGGCGATCGGCGCGCCGATCGCGGCGGACTCGCCCTCGCCGACCAGGATCTTCTCCAGCACGCCGGCCTCGTAGGCCTCGTACTCCATGACCGCCTTGTCGGTCTCGATGTCGACGATGACGTCGCCCACCGCGACCTCGTCCCCCGGCTGCTTCTGCCAGGAGCTGATCACGCCCTCCTCCATCGTGTCGGAGAGCCGGGGCATGAGGATCTCGGTCATCGGGCGTTCTCCAGGGCGAGACGGCCGGTCGCCCGGAGCGTGTCGCGGGCGGCGGCGAGCAGGGATTCGGCGGACGGCAGCGCCGCCGTCTCCAGGGACTTGGCGTAGGGGAGGGGCACCTCGGCCATCGCGACGCGGCGGACGGGGGCGTCCAGCCAGTCGAAGGCGCCCTCCTGGATGGTCGCGGCGATCTCGGCGCCGATGCCGTAGGTCAGCCAGTCGTCCTCGGCGACGACGGCGCAGCCGGTCCTGCGGACCGAGTCCACGACGGTCTGCCGGTCGAGGGGGCGCAGGCTGCGCAGGTCCACGACCTCGGCGGAGATCCCCTCGGCGGCGAGGGTCTCGGCGACCTCGGCGGCCACGCGCGCCATCCGGGAGTAGCCGATGATCGTGATGTCGGTGCCCGGACGGGTGACGGCGGCGCGCCCGATCTCGGCGGGCTCGATGGCGTCGATCTCGGCGGGGAGCTCGCCCCTGGTGTTGTAGAGGGCGAGGTTCTCCAGGAAGAGCACCGGGTCGTCGTCGCGGATCGCGGCCTTCAGCATCGCCGACGCCTCGGCGGGCGTACTCGGCGCCACGACCTTCAGGCCGGGGATGAAGGAGTAGAACAGCTCGACGTTCTGCGAGTGGGTGGCGCCGAGCTGCTGCCCGCCGCCGCCCGGCGTGCGGATCACCATCGGCACGCTGGCCTGCCCGCCGAACATCCCGTAGATCTTCGCGGCGTGGTTGACGATCTGGTCCAGCGCGAGCAGCGAGAAGTTGATCGTCATGATCTCCACGACCGGGCGGAGGCCGAGCATCGCGGCGCCGATCGCGGCGCCGACGAAGCCCTCCTCGGCGATCGGGGTGTCGCGGACGCGGCGCGGCCCGAACTCCTTCAGCAGCCCCTCGGTGATCTTGTAGGAGCCCTCGAAGAGCCCGATCTCCTCGCCGATCAGGAAGACGTTCTCGTCCCGCAGCATCTCCGAGCGCAGCGTGTCCCGGAGGGCCTGGCGGTAGGTGACGGTTGCCCGTTGCGTGGCGGTGGTCATGGGGACGGGCTCCTCAGGCGCGGAAGACGGGGTCGGCGGGGAGGCGGCGCAGCTCGCCCGGGACGGGGGTGGCGTAGGTGTAGTCGAACAGCGTCGACACGTCGGGCGCGGGGCTCGCGTCGGCGAACGCGGCGGCGGCGTCGACCTCGGCGGTGACCTCCGCGTCGAGCTCGTCGCGGGCCTCGTGGGAGAGGATCCCGGCCTCCTCCAGCTCCAGCGCCATCCGGGCGAGCGGGTCGGCGGCCTTGAGGGACTCCTTCTCCTCCTTCGACCGGTAGCGGGCCGGGTCGACGACCGAGTGGCCCTTGAGCCGGGGGCTGACGGCCTCCAGCAGGTACGGCTTGCTCTCGGCGCGGGCGCGCTCGACGGCGAGGCGCGCCGCGTCCCGCACGGCGACCACGTCGGTGCCGTCCACGCGGGCGCTCTCCATCCGGTACGCGGCGCCGCGCTTGTACAGCTCGGGCTCGGCGGAGGAGTTCTCCACGGTGGTGCCCATGCCGAGGCCGTTGTTGATCACGACGAAGACGACGGGCAGGTCCCAGAGCCCGGCGATGTTCAGCGACTCGTGGAACGCGCCGATCGCGGTCGTCCCGTCGCCCATGTGGCACATGACGACCTCGTCGCCGCCCTTGTAGGAGACGGCGAGCGCGGCACCGGCCGCCAGCGGCACCTGGCCGCCGACGATGCCGTAGCCGCCGAGCAGCCGCGCCTCGGCGTCGAACAGGTGCATCGACCCGCCCCAGCCCTTGGACACGCCGGTCGAGCGCCCGTACAGCTCCGCCATGACGCGGTCGGCGCTGATGCCCTTGGCCAGCGCGTATCCGTGCTCGCGGTAGTTGGTGAAGAGGTAGTCGGTCGGGCGCAGCGCCTCCAGCAGCCCGACGACGGTCGCCTCCTCGCCCAGGTTCAGGTGGCAGTAGCCGCCGATCTTGGCCTCGGTGTAGGCGCGGGCCGCGCGTTCCTCGAACCGGCGGATCAGCAGCATCTGCCGGTAGTAACCGGTCAGCTCCTTGGCATCGGCCGGGGGGACGGCCGCCGCGGGACGCGGCGTCCGGGTGCCGCGCGCTCTGCGGGTACGGGCCGGGGCGGCCGTGCCCGCCGACTGGGTGGTCTCAGTCATCGGCGACCTTCCTCTGTCCGGGGGGAACGCCGTAGGATCACCACGACGCTCACCGATCATCATTGATCAATGATCGATCATATTCTACCCCGGGCCACCCCGCCTACCATCGCGCCGTCTAATATCTAGGGCGTGAACGCGCCGATCCCCGCCCCGCTGCTCCGTACCGGGCTCGCCGTCCAGATCCGCGAGTTCATCGTGGACGGCATCAGCGCGGGACGCTGGGAGCCGGGCGAGCGGATCGTCGAGCGGCGCATCGCGTCCGAGCTGGGGGTCAGCCAGGGCCCCGTCCGCGAGGCGCTGCGGCAGCTTGAGGCGCAGGGGCTGATCGAGTCGCTGCCCAACCGGGGCGCCCGCGTCCGCGCGTTCACCGAGCAGGACCTCGCCGAGATCTTCCCCGTCCGCGCCGGGCTGGAGCGGACGGCCGTCGAGCTGGCCCTGCCGCGCCTGTCCGGCTGCCTGGACGCGCTGGAGGAGCACAACCGCCGCCTCTGCGAGGCCGCCCGCAACGCCGACCTGCCCGAGCAGATGCGGCTGAGCATCGCCTTCCACCGCGAGATCGTCGAGACGGCCGGGAACCGGCTGCTGGTCTCGGTGTGGGAGGGCCTCGGCATCGAGCTGTGGACGACGCTGTCCCTGCGCCTGCACCAGACGGAGATCTACTCCAAGTCGGCCGAGCACGCCGAGCTGATCGAGGCCTTCCGCCGCCGCGACCCCGAGGCCCCGCGCCTGCTCCACGACCACGTCATGAACTACGCGCCGTCCTGACCGGGCGCGCCTTCGGCCCGCCCGGTCACTCCGACTCGCGGAACGCCTTGGTCAGCTGCGCCTCGGCGTCGTCGAGGTAGGCGCGCAGCTCCCGCTCGGCCTCCCCGATGGCGCCGCCCGCGAGAAGGTCGTAGATCCGCCTGTTGCGGGCAAGGTAGGGCTCATGGAACTCCCGCGGCGATCCCATCTCATGGAACACCAGGCGCATCTCGGCCAGCAGGTGCCGCATCAGCTCGTCCACCCGGGGGCTGCCGACCAGGGCGGACAGCGCCCGGTGGAAGCGGATGTCGGCGGTGCCGACGGAGGGCCAGTCCCCGGCGGCGGCGGCGCGCTCGCCGTCGGCCACGGCCGTGCCGGCCGGCTCGATCGCCTCGGGCGGCGCCTCGGAGGCGCACCGCACGCCCTCGCACTCCATGATCCGCCGGACCCGGTAGAGGTCGGCGAGGCCGTCGGCGGTGACGCGGCGGACGAACACGCCCCGGTTGAACTCGTGGACGAGCAGCCGCTCCTGGACGAGCAGCCGGAACGCCTCGCGGGTGGTGTTGCGCGACACCTTCACGGCGCGGCAGACGTCCTCCTCGGGGAGCCGCTCGCCGGGGACGAGGCGCCCGTCGGTGATCTGCTCGCGGAGCAGGTCGGCCACCCGTGCGGCCGTGCTGGATCGATCCAGACCGTGCCGGGCCGCCGCCATGCTGTCGAGCCACGACTCCCGCTCCGGCATCGACGCGCCTTTCCTCCTCGGCGGCGCGGGCGGATCGCCCGTGGGGGCCTCCCGTCCCGCGCGGGGGACATCTGCCAAGCAAGCGTATCCCTCCGCTGCGCGAAATACCTCAACGAGGGGATTGCTGGATTGTTGAACAATCCATACGCTGTCGGAAAGCCGAACCCCCAGAAGGGGCAGTCATGACCGACACCGTCGACACGACGCCGCCGCCCACCGCCACCTCGCGCCGGGCCGCGCTCGTCGGGGCCATGTTCCTGATGGCCACCAGCGCCATCGGCCCCGGATTCATCACCCAGACCACGACCTTCACCGCCAGGCTCGGGGCCGCGTTCGCGTTCGCGATCCTCGTGTCGGTGCTGGTGGACGTGGCGATCCAGCTCAACGTGTGGCGGATCGTCGGGGTCTCGGGCCGCCGCGCCCAGGACCTCGGCAACAGCGTCGTCCCCGGCGGCGGGTACGCGCTCGCCGCGCTCGACGTCTTCGGCGGGCTGGTGTTCAACATCGGCAACGTCGCCGGCTGCGCGCTCGGCCTGAACGCGCTGTTCGGCCTGAACGTCAAGGTCGGCGGCGCCGTCTCCGCGCTCATCGCGATCACGATCTTCCTGAGCAAGCGCGCCGGGGTCGCGATGGACCGGATCGTCGTCGTGCTCGGCGCCGTGATGATCCTCATGACCCTGTACGTGGCGATCGTGTCCGACCCGCCGCTCGGCGACGCGCTGCGCGAGACCGTCGCGCCCGGCGAGGTCGACTTCCTCGTGATCACCACGTTGATCGGCGGGACCGTCGGCGGCTACATCACCTACGCGGGCGCGCACCGGATGATCGAGTCCGGGCTCACCGGGCAGGAGAACATCCGCGAGATCAACCGCAGCGCCGTCACCGGCATCCTCGTCACCGCGCTGATGCGGATCCTGCTGTTCCTCGCCGTCCTCGGCGTCGTCGCCGGCGGCGTGAAGCTCGCCGCCGACAACCCCGCGCCCTCGGCGTTCGAGCACGCCGCCGGGGAGACCGGGCTGCGCCTGTTCGGACTGATCATGTGGTCGGCCGCGATCACCTCGGTGATCGGCGCGTCCTACACCTCGGTGTCGTTCCTGGTCTCCTTCTCGTCCTGGATCGAGCGCAACCGCAACTGGCTGGTCGTCGGGTTCATCGTGGTGTCCACCGCGATCTACCTGATGATCGGCACCACCCCCGCGAAGCTGCTCGTGCTCGCGGGCGCCCTGAACGGGCTGATCCTGCCGTTCGGCCTCGCGGTCCTGCTGTGGGTGGCGGCCCGGCGCCGCGACCTGCTCGGCGGCTACCGCTACCCGCTGTGGCTGCTCGCCCTCGGCGCCGCGGCCTGGCTGCTGTCGCTGTACCTCGGCTGGAACTCCCTGTCCGACCTGGACGACCTCTGGAAGTAGGTGAGAACCATGACCGCCCCCATCGACCCGGGCGCCCTGTCGCCGGACCAGGCCCGCGCGCTGTTCCGCGCCGGGCTCGACGTCCCGACGGCCGGCTGGTGCGCCGGATGGACCCAGGCCAACCTCATCGCCGTGCCCCGCGACCAGGCTTATGACCTGCTGCTGTTCGCGCAGCGCAATCCCAAGCCCTGCCCCGTCCTGGACGTGACGGAGCCCGGCGAGGTGTCGGCGTCGCTGTTCGCCGGGGACCTGCGCACCGACCTGCCCGGCTACGTCGTCTACGAGCACGGGGAGCCGGTCGCCCGGGTCGGCGACGTCACCTCCTACTGGCGCGACGACCTGGTCTGCTTCCTCATCGGGTGCAGCTTCACCTTCGAGGACGCGCTCCGTGAGGCGGGCGTGCCCGTCCGCCACATCGAGCAGGGCGTCAACGTCCCGATGTACCGGACGAGCCGCACCTGCCGCCGCGCGGGCGAGTTCGGCGGCCCGCTGGTGGTGTCGATGCGCCCGGTCCCGGCCGCGCAGGTCGCCGACGCCGTCCGGGTGACCTCGCGCTACCCGTCGGTGCACGGCGCGCCGGTGCATGTCGGTGATCCCGTCGAACTCGGCATCACCGACCTGGACCGCCCCGACTTCGGCGACCCCGTCGAGGTCCGCGTGGACGAGATCCCCGTCTTCTGGGCCTGCGGCGTGACGCCCCAGGCGGCCGTGATGGCGTCCCGTCCGAAGCTGGCGATCGGCCACGCGCCGGGCCACATGGCCGTCACCGACGCGCGCGACACCCGCTACCTCGTGCCCTGAGCCTCCGGCTCGGCCAGCCGCTCGGCGCAGTAGGCGGCCACCGATTCGAGCATCCGGAACCGTCCCGCCTCGTGGATCAGCAGCGACCGGTCCACCAGGCGGGACAGCAGGTCGGGGACCCGGTCGGCGGGCGCGCCGGGGCCGGCGGCGATGGCCTCGGCGGACGCCGGCGACCAGCCGCCGGGGTGCGCGGACAGCCGCCCCAGCACGGCCCGCTCGTCCGGCGCCAGCAGTTCCCAGGCGCAGTCGAGCGTGTCGCGCAGCGTCCGCTGCCGCTCGGGCACGCCGCGCGCCCGCGCCGCGAGCAGGGCGCACCGGTCGTCGAGGTAGGCGGCCAGCCGCTCGGGGGTCATCGTCCGCAGCCGGGGGGCCACGAGTTCGAGCGCCAGCGGGACGCCGTCCAGCCTGCGGCAGATCCTGGCGACGGCCCGCGCGTTGCCCTCGTCCAGGACGAACCCGGGCACCGCGGCCGCCGCCCGCTCCGCGAACAGCTCGACGGCACCGGTCCGGGCGACCGCGCCGGTCGGGCCGGGCAGGGCCAGCGGCGGCACCGGGCGCACCAGCTCGCCGGGGATGCCGAGGGGCTCCTGGCCGGTGGCGAGCAGGTGCGCCCCGGGCGCCGCCGCCAGGACCGCCCCGGCCAGCTCGGCGGCGGCCTCGACGACGTGCTCGCAGTTGTCCAGCACGATCAGCAGCCGCCGGTCCGCGAGCGCCCGGCAGAGCCGCGCCACCGCGTCGGGCCCTCGCGGGGGGACGACGGGCTCCGACGCCGCCAGGTGGTCCAGCGTCTTGAGGGCCTGTCCGGCGAGGTCGTCGGGGGTGGAGCCGGTTCCGAGACCGGCCAGCTCGACCAGCCACACCCCGTCGGCGAACCGCCCGGTCATCCCGCCCGCCGCCGCGACCGCCAGCCGGGTCTTGCCGATCCCGCCGAGGCCGGTCAGCGTGACCAGCCGGGTGCCCGCGCCCGGGGCGAGCCGTGCCCGCAGCTCCTCGACCGCGTCCTCCCGGCCGACCAGCGCGGTCAGCGGCGCGGGCAGGTTGGAGCGGCACGGCGCCCGTCCGGCGGGCGGCGCCAGGTGCGGCTCCTGGCGGAGGATCGCCGTGTGCAGCCCGGCGGCCTCGGGGCCGGGGGACACGCCCAGCTCGTCCGCCAGCCGCCGCCGCAGCTCCTGGAACGTCTCCAGCGCCTCCGTCTGCCGTCCGGCCCGGTACAGGGCGCGCATCTGGATCGTCCGCAGCCGCTCGCGCAGCGGGTGCCGCGCCACCGCGTCGCCCAGCTCCGCCGCCAGCGCCGCGTGCCCGCCCACCTCCAGCCGCGCCTCGGCCTGGTCCTCCAGGGCCGTCAGCCGCAGCTCCTCCAGCCGGGCGACCTCGCCCAGCGCGAACAGGGACCCGGCGACGTCGGCGTAGGCCGGGCCGCGCCACAGCGCCAGCGCGTCGGCGAGCAGACCGCACCGCACCGCCGGCTCCTCCTCGGCGCCCGCGCGCTCGACCAGCTCCTGGAACCCGAACGCGTCGACCTCGTCGCCCTCCAGCACCAGCCGGTACCCCGCGGGCTCGCGGACCACCCGCTGGCGCCCCAGCACGCGCCGGAGCTGGGAGATCTTGGTCTGGAGCGCGCCCGCCGCCCCGGAGGGCGGGTCGCCCGCCCAGATGTCCTCGACGAGCCGGTCCGCGGGGACCGGCCCGCCCCGGTGGACCAGGAGGTCCGCCAGCAGCGCGCGCACCTTGGCCTCGGGCACCCCGACCGGCCGTCCGTCGGCGTCCCAGACGGCGAGCGGTCCGAGCACCCCGTAGCGCATGGAACCGAGGCTACCGCCAGCGGACCATGAGGTTTCCGTGAGCGCGGGGCGGCAGCGTGGCACCGCCACGTCCCCGTGAACGGAGTCCGATGAGCACCCCGCACCGAGCCGGCCCCCGCGAGTGGGCCGGGCTCGCCGTCCTGTCCCTGCCGACCGCGCTGCTCGGCCTCGACGTCACCCTGCTCTACCTGGCGCTGCCGTCCATGGTCGAGGATCTGCGCCCGAGCGGCACCGAGGCGCTGTGGATCATGGACGCCTACGGCTTCCTGATCGCCGGGTTCCTGGTCACGATGGGCACCCTGGGCGACCGGATCGGCCGCCGCAGGCTGCTGCTGGCCGGTGTCACCGCCTTCGCCGCCGTCTCCGTGGTGGCCGCCTTCGCCACCAGCGCCCCGATGCTCATCGCCGCGCGCGGCGCGCTGGGGATCGCCGGCGCCACGCTGATGCCCTCCACGCTCGCCCTGGTCGGCACGATGTTCCCCGACGCGCGCCGGCGCTCGCTGGCGATCGGCGTCTGGGCGATGAGCTTCGCGCTCGGCATGGCCGCCGGGCCCCTGGTCGGCGGCGCGCTGCTGGCGCACTTCTGGTGGGGCTCGGCGTTCCTGCTCGCGGTGCCGGTCGCCGCCGTCACGCTGGCCGCCGCGCCGAGGCTGGTCCCCGAGTACCGCGCCCCGCGCGGGGGCCGCCTGGACCTGCCCAGCGTCGCGCTGTCGCTGGCAGCCACGCTGCCGCTCATCTACGCGGTGAAACGCGCCGCCGAGCACGGCCCGGACGTCCCGGTCCTCGCCGCCGCCCTCGCCGGGACGGCGTTCGCCGTGCTGTTCGTCCGGCGCCAGCGCGGCCTGGAGACCCCGCTGCTCGACCTCACCCTGTTCACCAACCGCACGTTCACCGCCGCCCTGGCGATCCTGCTCGCCGGGCTGGTCGGCGTCGGCGGCGTCCTGCTGCTGGTCACCCAGCAGCTCCAGTTCGTCCAGGGGCTCTCGCCGACGGCGGCGGGCGCGTGGATGGCGCCGCCCGCCCTGATGATGCTGGTGGCCGCGATCGGATCACCGCTGATCGCGCGCCGGGTGCCCCCGGGACTCGTGGTGGCCGGCGCGCTCGCCCTCTCCGCCGTCGGCTACCTCCTGCTCGCCCGGCTGGACGCCGATGACGGCCTCACGCCGCTCGTGACCGGCTTCGGGCTGGTCTACCTCGGCCTCGGGACGATCGCGGCGCTGGGCACCGACCTGGTGGTCGGCGCCGCGCCGCCGGACCGGGCGGGCTCGGCGTCGGCGCTGTCGGAGACCGTGCAGGAGCTCGGGGTCGCCCTGGGCGTCGCGACCCTGGGCAGCCTGGCCGCCGCCGTCTACCGCGACCGCGTGGCCGGGGCCGTCCCCGCCGGAACCCCGCCGGACGTGGCGGACCCGGCGCGCGACAGCCTCGCGGGCGCGTCCTCCGTCCAGGACCGGCTGCCCCCGGGCCTGCTCGACCAGGCCCGGGAGGCCGCCACCGAGGGCCTGAACGCCGCGACCCTGACCGCCGCCCTGGGCGTCCTGGCCCTGGCGCTCCTGTCCGCCGCCGCCCTACGCCGCACCGCCCCCATCACCGGTCCACCAGAGGGTGGTGTCGGGGGGGAGGACGGCGCAGGTGGCGTCGGTCTGGATGGGGGCGCTGGACAGGAGCGGGGTGCCGTTCAGGGGGATCCGGGCGGTGCGGGTGCCCATGTTGACCGCGCAGGTGAGGGTCTGGCCGTCGGGGGTCTCGCGGGTGAAGAACAGGGTGCCGGGGGGCCCGACGAGCCAGCGGAGGGGGCCGTCGCCTAGGGCCGGGTGCTCGCGGCGGACGCGGAGCGCGTCGCGGTACAGGGAGAGGATCGAGCCCGGGTCGTCGGTCTGGGCGGCGACGGTCAGGGCGCGCCAGGACGGGGGCATCGGCAGCCAGGACGTGGCGCCGAAGCCGAACGGGGGCTCCTCGCCCTCCCAGGGCAGCGGGACGCGGCAGCCGTCGCGGCCCGCGTCGTCGGCGCGGGCGCGCTGGGGGTCCTGGAGGAACTCCTCGGGCAGGTCCAGGACCTCGGGCAGGCCCAGCTCCTCGCCCTGGTAGACGTAGGCGGAGCCCGGCAGGGCGAGGGTCAGCAGCGCCGCCGCGCGGGCGCGGCGCAGGCCGCGCTCGCCGTCGCCGTAGCGGGTGACGTGCCGCTTCACGTCGTGGTTGGACAGCACCCAGGTCGCGGGCGCGCCGACCTCCGCGGCCAGGCGCAGGGACTCCTCGATGACCTCGCGCATCGCGGGGGCCTCCCACGGCGCGGTGAGGTAGTGGAAGTTGAACGCCTGGTGCAGCTCGTCCGGACGGGTGTAGTGGGCGAGGCGCTCGGGGGTCGGCGCCCACGCCTCGGCGACGCCGATGCGCTCGCCGGGGTAGGAGTCGAGCACGCGGCGCCACCGGCGGTGGATCTCGTGGACGGCGTCCTGGTCGAAGTAGGGCAGGACGGCGGTCCCGAGCATCTCGGCCTGGCCCGCGCGGCCGACGTCGGGCAGGCCGGGGGCCTTGGCCATGCCGTGCGCGACGTCCACCCGGAAGCCGTCCACGCCGAGGTCGAGCCAGAAGCGCAGGATGTCGTCGAACTCGTCCTGGACCTCGGGGTTCTCCCAGTTCAGGTCGGGCTGCTCGGGCGCGAACAGGTGCAGGTACCACTGGCCGTCCGGCAGGCGGGTCCAGGCGGGGCCGCCGAAGACCGACTCCCAGTCGTTGGGCGGGGCGTCGCCGCGGCCGTCGCGGATGATGTAGCGGGCGCGCTCGGGGGAGCCGGGCGGGGCGGCGAGTGCGGCCTGGAACCAGGCGTGCCGGTCGGAGGTGTGGTTCGGGACGACGTCCACGATGATCCGCAGGCCGTGCGCGTGCGCGTCCTCGATCAGCTCGCGGGCGTCGGCGAGGGTGCCGAACATGGGGTCGACGTCGCGGTAGTCGGCGACGTCGTACCCGAAGTCGGCCATCGGGGAGACGTAGAACGGGGTCAGCCACAGCGCGTCCACGCCGAGCCGCGCCAGGTAGGGCAGCCGGGACCGGACGCCGGGCAGGTCGCCGACGCCGTCACCGCCCGAGTCGGCGAAGCTGCGCACGTACACCTGGTAGATGACGGCGTCGCGCCACCAGCGGGCGGCGTCCCCGGCGGGGGAGCCCGAGGAGGCGGCGAGGGTGTCCTGCGTCATGTACGTCCTCCGGGGTTCTCGTGGCTACTTGACTCCGCCGGCGGTGAGGCCGGCGACGATGCGGCGCTGGAACACCAGTACCACGGCGATCAGCGGGACGGTGACGACGACGCCCGCCGCCATCTGCGTCCCGAACGGCTGGTCGAAACCGGACACGCCGGTGAACTTGGAGATCGCCACGGTCGCGGTCTGCATCTCCTTCCTGTTCACCATCGACAGCGCGATGAGGAACTCGTTCCACGTGGCGATGAACGTCAGTATCGCCGTGGTGAACACCCCGGGTGCCGCCAACGGGACGATGATCTTGCGGAACGCCTGGCCGCGGGTGCAGCCGTCCACCATCGCCGCCTGCTCCAGCTCGAACGGCAACTGCCGGAAGAATGCCGTGAGCAGCCACACCGACAGCGGCAGCGCGAACCCGAGGCTCGGCAGCACCATCGCCTGGTAGCTGTTGATCCAGTTGAGGTCCGTGAAGAGTTTCAGCAAGGGGACGAGCTGCGAGATTCCCGGGAACATCGACGCGGCGACGACGAGCCCGAGCACCGCGTTCTTGAACCGGAAGTCCAGCCGGGCCAGCGCGTAGGCGGTCGAGGTGCCGATGAGCAGCGTCAGCGCGGTCGTGCAGCCCGCGACGACCAGGCTGTTCAGCAGCGCGCGGCCGAACCCGTTGCCGCCGGAGAACACGGCCGTGAGGTTCTCGGTCGACCACCGGGACGGGACGGGCGAGTCGTCGAACTGGTCCTGGGGCCGCCGGAACGCCGACACGACCATCCAGTAGAACGGGGCGAGGCAGTACGCCACCACCGCCACGACGCCGACGACCGACAGCACGCGCCGCGCCATCACGCCACCGCCTTCGCGCGCCGGGCGGACGCCTTCCGCGCCTCGCCGATGATGTCGGCGCCGAGCAGCTTGACGAACAGGTAGGCGATCAGCGCGATGTAGAGGAACAGCACGGTCGCGTACGCCGCCGCCGACCCGTACCTCAGGTCGGACGCCTCGGACCAGGCGAGCATCGTGAGCGTCTCCACCGACCGCTGGTTCACGCCGACCAGCACGGCGGGCAGGTCGAACATGCGGAGCACGTCCAGCATGCGGAACAGCACCGCGACCAGCAGCGCGGGCCTGACCAGCGGCAGCGTGACCCACCAGAACCGCTGGAGCGGCCCGGCGCCGTCCACCCGGGCGGCCTCGTGCACCTCGCGGGGGATCATCTGGAGCCCGGCGAGGACGAGCAGCCCGATGAACGGGGAGGTCTTCCACACCTCGGCGATGATGACGGCCGCCTTGGCGGGGAACCCTCCGGCGGTCCACAGGATCTCCCGCCCCAGGACGGCGTTGGCCACGCCGTCGGCCTGGAAGATCCACCGCCACAGCAGCCCGGAGATCGCGGTCGGGATCGCCCACGGGACGAGGATGCTCGCGCGCACCAGCGCCCGCCCCCGGAACGCCTGGTGCATGATCAGCGCCATCCCCACGCCGATCCCGGTCTCCAGCACGACGGTGGTGAAGGTGAAGAAGGTGGTGTTGGACAGGGCGTTCCAGAAGGCGTCCGACCGGTCGCCGCCGAAGATCGAGGTGTAGTTGTCGAGGCCCGCGAACCGCTCGCCCTCCACCACGAACCCGTCGGCGTCGAGGCCCTGCCCGCGCGCGTAGAGCGACTCGCGGAACCCGGCGAGCACGGGATAGCCGATGACCAGGGCCAGCACCAGCAGTGTGGGGGACAGCAGCAGCGCCGCGAGCCGCCGCGTTCCCTGGACGTCCTTCGTTGTGCCACGGGGGGCGTCCGCCTCGGCGGGGGCCGGGGCGGACGGTGCGTCGTCCGTCATGATGATCATTGTGCGGTGCGGGCCCACCGCCGGGTCAATGGCGAAGATCGTTTTGTAGGTCCGACAGCGCCCGCCCGACCGGGACCCGCCCGGTGACGGCGCCGTACGCGGCGTCCTGGATCGCGGCGGACACCTTCGGATACCCCGGCCCGGCCGGCCGGGGCCGCGCGGTCGTGATCGCCGTCCGGAGCGCCGGGAGGTAGGGGAAGCGCCGCACGAGCTCCGGGTCGTCGTAGAGCTCGGTGAGCGCCGGGGGCCGCGAGGTCGCCATCAGCCCGGCGCGCTGGGCCGCCTGCCCGGTCAGGAACCGGACGAAGTCGAGCGCGGTCAGCTTGTGCTCGGCGAACGCGGAGACCGCCAGGTCGCGGCCGCCGAGGGCGGCGGCGCCGGGGCCCTCCGGGCCGGGCAGCGGCGCGACGGCGTGGCCGCCCGCCACCCGGGAGGCGCCGTCGTCCTCGCTCGCGGGCACGTCCTGGTCGGCGGTCCACTGCCGCAGGAACAGCAGCCTCCCGGACTCGAAGCGGCGGCGCGCGTCGGCGGCGTCGAGCGCGGCGGCGTCCTTCGGCATCCGCCCGTCCGCGCGAGCCCGCGAGAGGAACTCCAGGCCCCGCCGCGCGGCCGGGGTGTCCAGCGCGGGCTCGCCGTCCGGGGCGAGGAGCGCGCCGCCCGCGCCGCCGACCGCCTCGGTGAGGCTGACCGTGAGGTCCTCGCTGCGGTCGACGCCGGTGAGGTAGCAGTCGACGTTCCGGCCCTCGGGGAGTCTCCGCACCCTGTCGCAGTCGTCCCACATCTCGGCGTAGGTGCGGGGCGGCGCGGCGATCCCGGCCTTGTCCAGCAGGTCCTTGCGGTAGGAGAGCATCCCGGCGTCGGACGAGGACGGCACCGCGTACAGCCCGCCCTGGTACCGGCCCGTGGCGACGGCGGCGGGCAGCGTCCCGGACAGGTCCAGCCTGTCCTCGGGCAGCCGGGCCAGCCAGCCGTTCGCCGCGAACTCCGCCGTCCACACCACGTCCAGGTCGAGGACGGCGTACACGCCCGACTTGGCCTTGGCGTCCTCGACCAGCCGCCGCCGCTGCTCGGCGGGCCCGCCGTTCAGCTCGACGACGTGGACCCGCTCGTCGGGGTGGTCCTCGTTCCAGGTGTCGAGCTGCTTGCGCAGGTACCCGGAGTGGTCGATGGCGGTCACGAACGTGATCGGGCCGCGCCCCTCCAGTCCGGCGGCGATGGCGCCCGCCCGCACGCGGTCGTGGGCGCCGCACGCGGACAGCGCGAGGGCGGCGCAGGCCACGACACCCGCGAGGGTGCCGCCTGGCCAGGGGATGCGCCGCATGTGTCCTCCTCCACGGGACGGGTCGCGCCGCCCTCCGGCGGGGTCCGGGAACGACGGGGACTCGACGGGACGCTAGCAAACGCGTTCGCGGGGGATGAACCTTCCCGGTGCCCCGCCCCGTGTCAGAGGTGACGGAGCGACAGCAATTGATTCATGGCCTGAATGGTTCATGGATAGGCTGATCTCGTGTACGGCCGGGCGGCGGGGCGTCCGCGTACCGGGTGTGAGCAGGCCGAGCCGGGAGGGGAACGATGCACGATCGCGGCGCCGACGGAGGAGACCATGGGATCGGGCCGGGCGATGTGGCGGAGGCCGACCTGACGACGCGGCGCGGCCTGTTCCGCGCCGTCGCGTTCCGCGACCCGGTCGACGGGCACGAGCACCTGGCGCTCGTCCGGGGCGACGTCGGCGGCCGGGAGGGCGTGCTCGTCCGGATGCACTCCGAGTGCATGACCGGCGACATCTTCGGCGCGACCCGCTGCGAGTGCGGCGACCAGCTCGGCGCCGCCCTCGACGCGCTCGTGCGCGAGGGCGCGGGCGTCCTGGTCTACCTGCGCGGGCACGAGGGACGCGGGATCGGGCTGGTCGCGAAGGTCCGCACGCACGTCCTCCAGGACGACCACGGGCTCGACACCGTCGACTCCGCCACCGCGATCGGCCTGCCCGTGGACGTGCGCGACTACGGCGCCGCCGCGCGGGTGCTGCGCCACCTCCGGGTCGGGTCGGTGCGGCTGCTGTCCAACAACCCGGCCAAGGTCGCGGCGCTGGAGTCCTACGGGATCGAGGTGGCGGCGCGGCTGCCGCTGCTCGTCCCGGTCAGCGACGACAACGTGCGCTACCTGACCGCCAAGCGCGACCGGCTCGGCCACGACCTCCCCCAACTCGACGAGGAACGGCTCGACGAGGCGCGCGGATGACGCGGATGACGCGCGGGCGCGACCTCGCGGCGGCCGCCGCGGCGCAGGTCGGGCTGCTGGCGACCCTGCGGCCCGGCCCGGTCGGCTGGGCGGCCGGGATCGGCTGCGCGGCCGGGTCGTGGGCCGTGCTGGCGGCGGCGTTCCGCGCGCGGCGCGCACTCGGCCCCGCCGACCGCGTGACGCTCGTCCGCACCGTCCTGGCCGGGGGAGCGGCGGCGCTGGTCGCCGCGCACCTGGCGGGGGAGGGCGGCGGGGTCGCGGCGCTCGTCGCGCTGTCGGCCCTGGCGCTCGTCCTGGACGGGGTGGACGGCCGCGTCGCCCGCCGCACCGGCACCGCCTCCGCGCTCGGCGCCCGGTTCGACATGGAGGTCGACGCGTTCCTGATCCTCGTCCTGTCGGTGCGGGTCGCGGAGTCGGCGGGGGCGTGGGCACTGGCGATCGGCGCGATGCGGTACGCGTTCGGCGCCGCGGCGCTCGCGCTGCCCTGGCTGCGGGCGGCGCTCCCGCCGAGCCCCGCGCGCAAGGCCGTCGCGGCGCTCCAGGGCGTGGCGCTCGTGGTGGCCGCCGCCGGGATCGTCCCGCACGCCGAGGTGCTGGTGGCGGTGGCGCTGGGCCTGCTCACATGGTCGTTCGGACGCGATGTCCGGTGGCTGTTCGTCCGGCGGCCCAGGCGGCGCTCCGGAAGGAGGACGCATGAACCGCGACGCACGCGCGTACTGGATCCGATCGCCCGGTGACGGCGGGATCCGCGCCGAGACCCTGGACGACCCCGGGCCGGACGACGTCCTGGTCAGGACGCTGTTCTCCGGCGTCAGCCGGGGCACCGAGGCGCTGGTGTTCCACGGCCGCGTGCCCGCGAACCAGCACGAGGTCATGCGGGCGCCGTTCCAGGAGGGCGCGTTCCCCGGCCCGGTCAAGTACGGCTACCTGAACGTGGGCGAAGTGGAGCACGGGCCGCCCGCGCTGCTCGGCCGCCCGGTGTTCTGCCTCTACCCGCACCAGACCCGCTACGTCGTGCCCGCGTCGGCGGTCACCCCCGTCCCGGACGACGTGCCGCCCGCACGCGCCGTGCTCGCCGGGACGGTCGAGACCGCCGTGAACGCCCTGTGGGACGCGGCGCCCCTGGTCGGCGACCGGATCGCGGTCGTCGGCGGCGGGATGGTCGGCTGCGCGGTCGCGGGGGTGCTCGCCGGGCTGCCCGGGGCGTCGGTGCGGCTCGTGGACACCGACCCGTCCCGCGCCGCCGTCGCCGCGGTCCTCGGCGTGGGCTTCGCGGCGCCCGAGGATGCCGAGGAGGGCTGCGACCTGGTGTTCCACGCCAGCGCCACGGAGGCGGGCCTCGCCCGCTCGCTCGACCTGCTCGCGCCCGGCGGCGAGGTGATCGAGCTGAGCTGGTACGGGGACCGGCGCGTCGCCGTCCCGCTCGGCGAGCACTTCCACTCCCGCCGCCTCGCCGTCCGGGGCAGCCAGGTCGGCACGATCGGCCCGCGCCGGGGGAGCCGGACCTTCGCCGACCGGATCGCGCTCGCGCTCCGCCTGCTCGCCGACCCCGCGTTCGACGCGCTGATCACCGGGGAGAGCCCGTTCGACGACCTGCCGGAGACCATGCCCCGGCTGGCGGGCGGCGACCTGCCCGCCCTCTGCCACCGCATCATCTACTAGTGCACCACCACGAGGAGGCCCCGTGTTCGCCGTCACCGTCCGCGACCACGTCATGATCGCGCACAGTTTCCGGGGCGAGGTGTTCGGGCCCGCGCGGCGCCTGCACGGCGCCACCTACGTGGTGGACGCGGCGTTCCGCCGCGCGGAGCTGGACGCCGACAACCTCGTCGTGGACATCGGCCTCGCCACCCGCGAGCTGAACGGCGTGCTCGCCGCGCTGAACTACCGCAACCTCGACGAGCTGCCCGAGTTCGCCGGGGTCAACACCTCGACGGAGTACCTCGCCAAGGTCGTCGCGGACCGGCTCGCGGACCGCGTCCGCGACGGCGCCCTCGGCGAGGGGGCGCGCGGCCTGGCGGGGATCACCGTGACGTTCCGCGAGTCCCATGTCGCCTGGGCGAGCTACGAATGCGCGCTGTGATCGTCGTCCCCGGGGACGTGGACGCGCCGAGCGGCGGCAACGTCTACGACCGCCGCCTGCGCGCGGGGCTCGGGGCGTCCGCCGGGGAGCTGCGCGTGCCGGGGACGTGGCCCCGGCCGGACGCCGCGTCCCGCCAGGGCCTCGCCCGCGACCTCGCCGCCCTCCCCGACGGCGCGGTCGTCCTGCTGGACGGCCTGGTCGCCTGCGGCGTCCCGGAGGTCGTCGTCCCGCACGCGGACCGGCTGCGGCTGGCGGTCCTCGTGCACCTGCCCCTGGCGGACGAGACGGGCCTGCCCCCGCACGTCGCCGCCGACCTGGACACGCGCGAGCGCGCCGTCCTGCGCGCCGCGCGCGCCGTCGTGGCCACGAGCCCGTGGGCGCGGCGGCGGCTGGTCGACCACCACGGCCTGGAGCCGGGGCGCGTCCACGCCGTCCCGCCGGGGACCGACCCGGCGCCGCTCGCGCCCGGCGGCGACGGCGCGTCACGCCTGCTGTGCGTGGCCTCGCTGACCCCGCGCAAGGGCCACGACCTGCTGGTCGAGGCCCTCGCCGCCGTCGCGCACCTGCCCTGGACCTGCGCGCTGGTCGGGCCCCTCGACCACGACCCCGGCCACGTCGCCCGCCTGCGCCGCGACATCGGGCGGCACGGCCTCGCCGACCGCGTCCACCTGGAGGGCCCGCGGACCGGCGCGGCGCTCGACGCCGCCTACGCGGGCGCGGACCTCGCCGTGCTGCCCTCCCGCGCCGAGACCTACGGCATGGTCGTGGCGGAGGCGCTCGCGCGCGGCGTGCCCGTCCTCGCCACGGCGGCGGGCGCCGTCCCCGACACCCTGGGGCGCGACCCCGAGGGCGGGGTGCCCGGCCTCCTCGTCCCGCCCGATGACCCCGGGGCGCTCGCCGCCGCCCTCCGGCGCTGGCTGGTCGAACCCGCGCTGCGGTCGCGCCTGCGCGCCTCCGCCCGCCTCCGGCGCGGCGCCCTCCCCGGCTGGGACGAGACGTCCCGCGCCATGGCCGCCGTCCTGGACTCGCTCCAGGAGGACGCGCGGTGACCGGGTTCACGGCCTCCTGGCTCACGCTGCGCGAACCGGCCGACGCCGCCGCCCGCGCCACCGACCTGCTGCCCCCGCTCCGCGCCGCGCTCCGACCCGGCCCCCTCGTGATCTGCGACGTGGGCTCCGGCACCGGCTCCATGGCCCGCTGGCTGGCGCCGCGCCTGCCCGTCCCGCAGCACTGGATCCTGTGCGACTCCGACCCGGGCCTGCTCGCCCACGCGCACGCGCCCGCCCCCTTCCAGACGCACGTCGGCGACCTGGGCACGGTCGATCTGGAGGGCGCGTCGCTGGTCACGGCGTCCGCGCTGCTGGACATCCTCACCTTCGCCGAACTGGACGGCCTCGCCGCCGCCGTCACCGCCGCCGGGATCCCCGCGCTGCTGACGCTGTCGGTCGTCGGCCGCGTCCGGCTGACGCCGCCCGACCCGCTCGACGCCGACCTCGGCGCCGCGTTCGACGACCACCAGCGGCGCGGCGGGCTGCTCGGCCCCGGCGCGGTCGCCGCCGCGATCGAGGTGTTCGGCCGGCGCCACGCCGTCGTCCGGACCCGTCCGAGCCCCTGGATCCTCGGCCCCGCGCACGCCCTGCTGGCCGCCGAGTGGCTGCGCGGCTGGGTCGCCGCCGCCGTCGAGCAGCGCCCGGACCTCGCCCCGGCCGCCGCCGGATACCTCGCCCGCCGCCTCGCCGACGGCTTCGACGCCGAGATCGAGCACGCCGACATCCTGGCCGTTCCAGGGAGCGCCGCATGAGGCCGCGGTCCATGGCGCGGCGGTACACGGCACGCCGGTACATGGCACGGGGGCTCCGGCCGCTCGCCGGGCTCGGCATCCTCGCCGCGCTGCTGTGGTGGCACAGCACGAGCGCGTTCACGGCCGCGCTGCGCGCCGTCGACGCGCCCTCGATCGCCCTCGCGCTCGGCATCGGCCTCGCGACCACCGTGCTCAGCGCCGCCCGCTGGCGCGCCGTCGCCCGCCGCCTCGGCCTCCACCTGCCGCTGCGCCGGGCCGTCGCCGACTACTACCGCTCGCAGTTCCTCAACGCCGTGCTCCCGGCGGGCGTCCTCGGCGACGTGCACCGCGCGGTCAGCCACGGGCACCGGGAGCGGGACGTGGCGGGCGGCGTCCGCGCCGTCGTCCTCGAACGGGCCGCCGGGCAGGCCGTGCTGCTCACGGCGGGCGCGGCGGTGCTGCTCGCGCGCCCGTCCCTGCTCCCGGCGCTCGGCCCCGCCGTCGTTCCCGGGCTCGCGGCGCTGGGCGTGCTCGCGGGGGTGCTGGTGGTCGCGCGCCGCCGGTCGTTCGACGTCCGCCCCGTCCTGGACGCGTGGCCGCTCGTCACCGCCCTGTCCGCCGGGGCCCTCGCCGGGCACGTGACGCTGTTCCTCGTCGCCGCCCGCCTCGCCGGTGCGACCGCCCCGCTGGCCGACCTCGTCCCGCTCGTCCTGCTCGCGCTGCTGGTCATGGCGCTGCCGATCAACATCGGCGGGTGGGGCCCGCGCGAGGCCGTGCTGTCGCTGGCGTTCGGCGCGGCCGGGCTCGGCGCCGAGCGGGGCCTGACCGTCGCCGTCGTCTACGGGGTGCTCGCGTTCGTCGCGAGCCTGCCCGGCGCCCTCGCGCTACTGCTCCAGGACCGCCAGGCACCGCCCGAACGACCCGACCAGGTGCGCGAGGACGTCCCGGCCCTTGCGGGCCGAGGCCAGTGACGGCCGCCCCACCACCCCCGAGGCGGTGTAGGGCGCCATCCCCGCCGTGAGCAGGTGCCGCCGGTCGTCGGCCAGGTGGTCGCCGTTCTCGTACCCCTCGCGGACGAGGTCGGGGCGCGCGTGCAGCAGGATCGAGGTCTCCAGCTCCCCGGCGTGCATGTCGCTGTCGCCGGTGGTCGCGAGCCCCGCCGCCCGGCGCGCATCCTCCCAGTCGTCCGCGACGGGGAAGAGCGCCATGTCGCCGCCCGCCTCCTGGACGACGTTCCCCAGCACGTAGTTGCCGCCGTGCCCGTTCACCAGCACCAGCTTCGGCACCCCGGCGCTACGCAGCGAGTCGGCCACGTCCCGCACGATCGAGATCAGCGTCGCCGCCGACACGCTCACGGTCCCCGGCCAGCCCGCGTGCTCCTGCGAGCACGAGATCGTCACCGGCGGCAGCGTCCGCACCGCATGGGACCGCGCGATCTCCGCCGCGACCAGGCAGGCGATCACCGTGTCCGTCGCCAGCGGCAGATAGGGCCCGTGCTGCTCGTGGCTCCCGACCGGCAGCAGCGCCACGGACGCCGAGCGCTCCTCGCCACTGGTGTGCAGCGGAATCATGCAGCCATTTGACCACGAGCGTCGCCCCGGCCAGCAGCAGCGCCGCGACCAGGCCGTCCGTCCAGTAGTGGTTCGCGGTCACCACGACCACGAACACCGTGATCGGCGCGTGCAGCGCCACGACCCACCGCCACCTGCTCGCGGACACCCGCACCACCGTGATCGCGACCAGCAGCGCCCACCCGATGTGCAGCGACGGCATGGCCGCGTACTGGTTGGCGATCCCGTCGGCCGCCGCCGGATACGCCGACGGCCCCACGGTCAGCATCGTGTCCACCGCGCCGACACCGGCCAGCCTCGGGGGCGCCAGCGGGAACAGCAGATGCACGACCAGGCCCGCCCCCGTCAGCACGACCAGTTCGTTGCGGACCCGGCGGTAGGAATCCCGGTGCCGCGCGTACACCCACACCAGCAGCAGCGCCGTACCGGGGAAATGCACCGACACGTAATACAGGTTCGAGAGGAACGCGGTGTGGTCCCATTCCAGCGCCCAATGCTGCAACGACACCTCATTCGGCAGCCACGAGCGCTCGAACCCCCACAGCCGGTGCGCGTTGGAGAGCGCCTCACCCGGGCCGTGCTCCACGAGCGTCCGCCCGTACTTGTAGAACGCGAACAGACCGAGCAGCAGCGCCACCTCCGTCATCAGAGGCCGCGCCGACCGCCATGTCCGTCCCCCGCGAATCACACCGTTAGCCATGCCGTCCTCCGTGCCGGGTTCTCCAACCACAACAACCCTGTCGCCCGGAGGACTCCCGCACATTGGGCCCAACCACCCGCCGCCGGGAGCCCAACCCCCTGGCCGGGGGTGGGGCTAGCCCCACCCTGCCTGCGTGCCCTGGGCGAACCCGGAATGGCCAACTCCCAAAGTGCGATCGCCCTACGGGCTCACGCTCGACCGATCAGGCGGACGAACGACGACGGCAACAGATCGGAGACATCACCGACGACCATGTCCGCCTGCCCGAGATCGGCCTCGCCATGCGTGGAGGCCACCGCGACGCAGCGCATGCCCGCCGCCTTCGCCGCCGCCACCCCGGCGGGCGTGTTCTCGACCGCGACGCACGCCCGGGGATGGTGGGCGAGCAGCCGCGCGGCGGCCCGGTGGGCCACCGGGGAGGGCCGCCCCCGCGGGACGTCGTCGGCGGTGAGGATCAGGTCGAACGCGTCGTCCAGGCCGAGGAACCGGAGCGCGGCCGCCGCCTCCGGGGCGGGCTCCTCGGCCACCAGCGCGAGCCGGTAGCCCTGCCCGCACAGGGCGATGACCAGTTCGGCGCCGCCGGGGCAGCGCCGCAGCTCCTCGCCGCCGAGCCGCTGGAACGCGCGCGAGGGGGTCTCCGGACGCCCGGACGGACGCGGGCCGAGGAACGTCCGCCGCCCGCCCTCCTTCAGGAGATCGAGCCGGCTCACCACCTTGGCGAGGCTCCGGCGGCGCGCGTCCACATGGAAAACGAGGACGCCCTGCAAGGCGAACATGATGGCTGGGGGCATATCGCTACCTAGGGTCGTTGGGTTGATGGGACGGGTTACAGGGGCATGAGCGCCCAGAAGACCTTTCCCACGCCGGTGGCGGACGGGCGGACACCCGCGTCCTTGGCATAGGCGCCGATAATCGCGAGACCGCGCCCGTCCATCGCGTCCGGTCCCGCCTCTCGCGGGCGGGGGAGTTCGGGATCGGGATCCCAGCACTCCAGAAGCGGCGCCCCATCCTGGACGGCGATCCGGACCCGGATCGGACGGCCCCGCGCCGCCCGTACCGCATTGGTCACGATCTCGCTCGCCACCAGCACCGAATCGTCGATCGCCGCCCGGGGGTAATCCCAGTTCGTGAGCGCATATCGAACCAGTTCACGCACAAGTGAGACTGAGGATCCCACCCCGAGTAGAGTCATCCGAATTTCGCCCGATTTGCGGGATAGGAGAGTCCCGGATTGATCATTCATCTCCGCCGTCCTGTTCGAGGAACTGGCGTACAGACTCGACCCCGGAGAGTTAATGTGCGATGGATCGCCAATAAATCAATACATGGGAGTCACAGATGAGCGTCCGCGAAACGATCGACCCGAACTCGTCCCACTGGGCCTGGCTGGCCTTCGACCTGTGGTTTCACCGCACCCAGCGCGGCCTCTCGCTGGCCCAGACGGCATTGATCGTCCGCGTCACGCGCGCGACCGTTTCGAACTGGGAGGCCGGACGCTTCCGCCCCGGTGACGAACATATGGCGCTACTGGACAAGGCATGGGACACCGGCGGCCACTTCCAGCGCCTGCTGTACTACGCCCGCACCGGCCACGACCCCGACTGGTTCAAGCAGTACATCCAGTACGAGCGGGCCGCCGAGATCATCAAGGTCTATCACGGAAAGGTCATCCCCGCACTGGTCCAGACGGAAGACTACAGGTGCGCCCTGCTGGTAGTCGCTGGCCGTGAACACGAGATCGACGCGGAGACCGAGGCGCGAAAGAAGCGGCAGGAGATTCTTGAGAGGTCCGACTCGCCCTACGTGTGGATCTTGTTGGACCAGGAAGCGGTGGAGTGTCAGGTCGGAAGCCGCGATGTGATGCGGGCCCAGCTGCAATCGCTCCTCGATCTAGTTGATCACCCCCGTGTCGTGATTCGTATCATCCCGCGATCGGCGGGCGCTCACCCGGGCCAGGACGGCGCGTTCCACATCCTGACGCTTGGGCCCCGGACGATCGCCTACGCCGGTGCGCAGATTGGAGGTCGTCTGATCGAGGCGGGTGACGAGGTTAGTACCCTCGCGGTACGGTTTGACCAGATTGGTGCTCACGCTTGGAGTAAGAGCGCGTCCCGAGAGTTCATCGAGCAAGAGATGAGGAAGTACGAGTGACCGCATGGCGTAAGAGTTCATATACCGGTGGCATGAACGACGATGCGTGTGTGGAGCTGGCGCGGTTGGACGGCCCGACCACCAGCAGTGACTCCAAGGACGAATGGCGGAAGACTTCTCGTAGCGGTGGTGTCACCGACAATGCGTGTGTGGAGACGGTGCGACTAGATGGATTCATCGGGGTCAGGGACTCGAAGGACCCGGAGGGGCCTCGGCTTGCGTTCGGGGCGGGGGAGTTCGGTGGGCTGGTCGCGCGTATCCGGCGTGGTGAGCTGGACCTCGGTTAGGAGCCCTGGAGGAGTTCGGGCAGGCGGTCGACCACCTCGGCCGGGGACGGCTGGGCCGCCATCTCGGCCTGGAGGTCCCCGGCGGCCTCGCGCATCTTGTCGCTGGTCAGGGCGTCCGTGATCGCCGACCGGACGAGGCCCGGGGTCGCGGTCGCGACGGGGATGTTGGTGCCCGATCCGGTGGCGGCCATCCGGTCGCAGTAGGCGATCACGTCGGGGGTCGCGGTGAGGGACACCTGCGGGACGCCGTGGTGGGCCGCCGTCATCATCGAGCCGCTGCCGCCGTGGTGCACGATCGCGTGGCAGGTCGGCAGGATCTCGTTCAGCGGGACGCTCTCCACGACCCTGACCGTGGACGGCAGGCTCTCGGTGAACTCGCGGTCCCGGCCCGCCACGGTGAGGACGACCTCCACGTCGAAGTCCGCGAGGGAGTCCATCACGTCGGTTAGCGGGAAGCTCCCGATGCCCTCCCGGCGGACCAGCATCGACCCCCAGGTGACCAGGACCCGCCGTTTCCGGGGCGGGCGCACCAGGTCCGGCGGGATGGCGTTCGCGCCGTTGTAGGGGACGAACCGCATCGGCACCCGGGACGGGATCTCGCCGACCTGCAAACGCGGCGTGCACGCGTCGAGCGTGGCGGCGGCGCTCTCCGGCTTCGGGTCGCACCCGTACTCCGCGTGGAGGGCCCGCAGCGACTCGGGCCAGTCGTCCACCGGCTGGCCCGCGCCGGGGTAGCCGAACATCCGCATGATGTCGGCTCCCCACAGCTGCGTCACCAGCGGCGCCCCGGCCTGAGCGGCGACGATCGGGGCGGCGAGCATCAGCGGATCGCCGACGACCAGGTCGGGGCGCCAGTCGCGGGCGAGCGGGACGGCGTCGGCCGCGACCGCGCGGGCCAGCGCGGTGTGCGACTCGGTCATCGCGCGGAACATCGCCATCGGGTCGCTGCCCGCCTCGTCCAGGAGCCGGCGGTTCCGGCGGACCTCGGCCGCCATGTCGTAGGACGCGGCGACCGGCACGACCGGCAGGCCGGACCCGACGACGGCCGCCGCGATGGACGGCTGCGCCGCCACCCGGACGGTGTGGCCCGCCGCGCGGAAGGCCCAGATCAGCGGCACCATCGGCATGTAGTGCGAGGGCGCCGAGAACGGCAGGAGAAGGATGCGCATGAATCGACGTTGTCCGATGGCGTGACCGGGGGCAATCGGGAGTTTTGGGGGGTAGGCGGGCCCCGGCGCGGGTGCTAGCCGATTGACGAGTGGGCGAATGCCCTCCTAGAGTGGGCGCATGACCACTCAACGGCCGGAGAACACGCCCGCCTCCGTTTTCACGCCCGCGGAGGCCAAGCGGGCGGCGGAGTCGTTCGGCGTGGACGCCGAGCGGTACGACCGGACGCGGCCCCGCTACCCCGACGCGATGGTGGCGGCGATCGTGGACGCCGTTCCCGGGCGGAGCCTGCTCGATGTGGGAATCGGCACCGGCATCGCCGCCCGGCAGTTCCGGGAGGCCGGGTGCACGGTGCTCGGGGTCGAGCCGGACGAGCGCATGGCCGACTTCGCGCGGGGCACCGGGTTCGAGGTCGAGACCGCGACGTTCGAGGAGTGGGACCCCCGGGGCCGGACCTTCGACGCGATCGTCTCCGGGCAGACGTGGCACTGGGTCGATCCGGTCGCCGGTGCGGCCAGGGCCGCCGAGGCGCTGCGCCCCGGCGGGCGGCTGGCGGTGTTCTGGAACGCCGCCCGGGTGCCCTCCGACCTCGGTGAGGCGTTCGCCGAGGTCTACCGCCGGGTCATGCCCGACTCGCCCGCCGCCCGCCTGGCCGCGCCGTCCGACACCGGCGGGTACGCGGTGCTGGGCGACAAGGCCGCCGACGGCATCCGGCAGGCGGGCGCGTTCGGCGACGCGGAGCGGTGGACCTTCACCTGGGAGCAGACCTACACCCGCGACGAGTGGCTGGACCAGCTCCCGACGACCGGCCTGCACACCCGGCTCCCGAAGGACGTCCTGGACCAGGTGCTCGCGGGCGTCGGCGCGGCCATCGACGCGGCGGGCGGCGGCTTCACCAACCACTTCACCACGCTCGTGGTGACGGCCGTGCGCGACGGCGCCGCCTGACCACGCGGCACCGCCCCTCCCCCCGGGCGGTGCCGCGTTCAGACCTGCTGGACCCGGGCGTACTCCGCCTTGTCGCGGATGTCGTCGAGCAGCTCCGCCCGGCGCAGCGACTCCTCGTGCCAGGACGTCAGGTCGCCGCCCTCCCGGACGGCGGCGGCGAAGAGGCCGACGACGTTCGCGAACTGGTCCGCCGGTGGCAGGACGATCTCCTCCCGGTGGTCCTGGCGCTCGACCCGGACGACCGGGCCGTAGGCGGGCGGCGGCGTGAACACCCGCTCCAGCACGAGCCTGCCGGAGCTGCCCCGCAGCTCGTAACCGGAGTGGTAGGAGTGCTCCATGCCGAAGGTGAGCTGGGCGGTCACCCCCCGCGGGTCGGAGAGCAGGGCGCTGCCGCCCACCACGGCCCCGCCCGCCCGGTCGACGCGGAGCACCGCGCCGACCAGGCGGAGGCGCGGCCCGAGGAACCGGAGCGCGGCGGCGACCGGGTAGACGCCGATGTCCACCAGCGCGCCGCCGCCGACGTCGGGCCGGTAGCGGATGTCGCCGCGCGGCTTCGGGGGGATCGTGAAGGCGGCCGCGAGCGCCCGGACCTCGCCGATCGCCCCGTCCGCGACCAGCCCGTCCACGCGGGCGTGCTGCGGGTGGTGCAGGAACATCATGTTCTCCAGCAGCAGGCGCCCGCGCTCGCGCGCCAGGGCGATGAGCCGCGCGGTGTCCCGTCCCTCGGTGGTGAACGGCTTCTCGACGAGGACGTGCTTGCCCGCCAGCAGCGCCCGCTCGACCCACTCGGCGTGCAGCGCGGCCGGGAGCGGGATGTAGACGGCGTCCACGTCGTCGCGTTCGAGCAGCTCCGCGTAGCCGCCCAGCGCGGCGCCGATGCCGTGGGCGGCGGCGGACCGCTCGGCCTTCGCGAGGTCGCGGCTCGCGATGGCGCGCACCTCGACGCCGGCGTCCGCCCGCATCGCGGGCAGGGTCCGCCGCAGCGCGATGTCAGCGCAGCCGATCACCCCGAACCGGACCGGGCCGCGTCCGTCCGCCATGAGCCTCCCCCTCTCCGGGTAGGGTGCCGCCCGGCCGGTAGCGGGGCAGCAGTCCGGCCGCCGCCGCCTCGGCGAGCGTCGGCGCCGCCGTGTCCTTGTCCGACCGGATCGGCTCGCCGTCCAGGTTCCACGGGATGCCGAGCTCCGGGTCCAGCGCCTGGATGTCGAGCATCGTCCCGTGGATGTACTCGGTGTCGCACAGGTAGTTCATGCAGGTGTCGTCGGTCAGGGCGAGGAACCCGTGGCCGAGGCCGTCCGCCAGGCAGACGGCGACGCCGGAGTCGGCCTCCTGCGGGGTGATGTCGAACCGCCCGAAGGTCGGCGACCCCACCCGCAGGTCCACCACGACGTCGAGCGCGGCCCCCCGGACGCAGGTCACCAGCTTCGCCTGCCCCGGCGGGCTGGTGGTCCCGTGGATGCCCCGCAGCGTGTTGCGCCTGGACGCCGAGAAGTTGGCCTGCCGCACCACGAACGGGTGGCCGAGGTGGGCGGCCAGCTCCTCGAACCGCCACGACTCGTAGAAGCTGCCGCGCCGGTCCTCGTGGTGCGTCGGGGTGATGCGGTAGGCGTCCAGGACGGACATCGGCTCGATCTTCATCATCGCGGCGTGGACGGCGAGGACTCGAAGAGCCGCCCGACCGCGGGCGCGATGCCGCCCTCGGCGTTGTGGCCCTTCTCGATGAACGCGATGTTGTGGTAGACGTGCACGCCCACCACGCTCCGGGCGATGTCGTCGCCCTCGTCCCCGGCCCGCTCCTGGTAGTGCAGCTTGTCGAGGAGCGCCTGGAGCATCCCGATCGAGGTGGTCGGCGGGGAGACGGGGCCCTCGTCGCCGCCGAACTTCGCGCAGTAGGCGGTCCAGATGTCCTCGATGATGTAGAAGCCGCCCGGCCGGACGTAGGAGAACAGCGCCTCGAACGAGGTGCGGATGTGCTCGTTGACGTGGCTCCCGTCGTCCACGATGACGTCGAACGGCCCGTGCTCCTCGCCGAAGGCCCGCAGGAAGTCCGGGTCGTTCTGGTCGCCCTTCACGGTGCGCAGCCGGGGCTCGTCCAGGCCGTGCTTGGCGTGGACGTCCAGCCCGGTCATGAGGCCGCGCGGGAAGTAGGCCTTCCACATCTTCAGCGACCAGCCGCCGAGGTCCGGGTCGTCGTACCCGCCGATCCCGATCTCCAGGAGCCGCACCGGCTCGCCGCGCAGGGCCCGCAGGTGCCGCTCGTAGTGCGGGGTGTACCAGTGCCAGGTGCCCCACTTGTCGGTGCCGTGCCGCACCGACAGCTCGCCGAGGTCGGACGGCCCGGCGGAGCAGCCGCTGAGCACCGTGTCGACCGCGCGTCCGACCGAGTACCAGTCCCCGCGCAGCGGCCCGTCGTACAGCGCCTTCGCCGTGGGCCGCTCCACCAGCAGCCTGCTGCGGTGTGTGCCCGCGCGACGCTCCCGCAGCGGGCCGTACAGGCCGCGGACCAGCTCCGCCAGCTCGAACTCCAGCAGGTAGACGGCGGTGTCCAGCTCGCCCTCGTGCAGCGTGACCGGCTCACCGGCCCGCACGCCGACCGTGTGGGTGAACCGCTCGCCGCCGTGGAGCAGGTCGAGCTGGATGTGGACGTGGGTCTTGTTCGACGGCAGCCGGCAGCGGAACACCAGCTCTTCCACGGCGAGGGAGCTGACGGCCTTCGCCCCGACGTCCTCGATGGCGGCGAGCAGCTCGGCTTCGCGTCCACCGGCGGCGAGAATGAGAAGTTCGGCCTGTTCCGTTGTGACTTGCATAGATGCCTCCCGGCGGTAGGGAAGGGGACGGCTCAGACGGGGGAGCGCGCGCCCGTCCCGGCGGGAGCCGCCATGCGGTTCCGGAGCTCCCGGGTCAGGTGCCGCGCCGGCTCGTCGGCCAGAAACGCGCGGTTGTAGATGAGGTCCAGGTTCAGCGAGCCGTTCACGGTGTTGGAGACCAGGGCGGGGACGCGCATGAAGGGCATGGTGGCGACGGAGCGGATCGCCTCGAACCGGAGGCCGCCCGCGGTCGCGGGGAAGGACAGCCGGCCGAGGTTGGAGATGCTCACCGAGATCTCCTGGGTGCCGGACAGGTCGAGGGTCCCGGCGGCGAGCAGCCGCGCCTGGTGGAGCGCGCGGTCGGCGGCGGCCTCCATCTCGCCGTCCACCCGGAGGCCCACCTCGACCGGGGTCGCCTCCCGGGCCACCGGCAGGTTGATGATCACGCTGCCGACCGCGCTCATGGCCGCCTCCGGCGGGATCGGCGGCGACATGCGGGCGCGCAGGTCCACCTGGAGGCACAGCGCCAGCGTCAGCGGCCCCCCGGTCTCGTGCAGGGTCCGCAGCGAGGTCGCCATGGCGCCCGCGACCAGGCTGCTGACCGACAGCCCGTGCAGTTTGGCGGCGGCGACGAACCGGGCCGTGGCCTCCGGGTCGAACCGCAGGTTGGTGAAGCCGAAGCTCGCCGGTCCGTTCGGCTGGACGGTGCGCGGCGCCAGCGTGGCCACCTCCGGCGGCGGCGCGGGCCGCGGCGGGGGAGCGGGATCCGGGGGGCCCTCGCGGCGCAGGACCTCTTCGAGCGGCGGGTCCAGTCCGTCCCGGTCGGCGGCGGGCACCGGGACGCCGGAGACCAGCGCGTCGTAGTGCTCGACGAGCCGCTGGAGAAGCGCGGTGATCAGCCGTCCGTCCGCGACCGCGTGGTGGACCGCCAGGACGATCGTGCAGCGCCGCCCCTCACGGAGGACGACGAGCCGCGCCGCCCGCTCGCCCACCCGCCAGGGCGCGGTGACCACGTCGGTGAACGTCGTGCCGTCCTCGTGGAGCACGAGCGGCGGCCGACCGGCGGCGACGCGGAGCACGAACCGCTCGCCGCCGGTCCGGACGATCTCCGTCCGCAGGATCGGATGGGCCCGCGCGAGCAGCCCCATCGCGCGGTCCAGCGCGCCGGCGTCGAGATCGCCCTCGGCCGTGACCGTGATGAACGCCGGGCTGGCCCCGGACGCCACGATCATCGACTCCCGGGGGGTGAGGACGCGTTCGTCAGCAGGCATCGGGACTCCTTTCCTGGCGCGTCACGGCTGGGGGGCGAGGACGGTCCGGGTGCCCGCCGCGCGGACGAGGATCGCCTCGACCGGGCAGAACTCGGCGGCGTCGAGGACGGCGTCCTCGGGGGCGATGACCTCGGCCGTCGGCCGGGAGCGCCCCTCGTCCAGTGTGAAGTGCCCCTCGGCGATCGCGGTGCACAGCCCCGAGCCGATGCACGTGCGCCGGTCGACCTGCACCCGCCACTGCTCGTCGTCCATGGCCGCCCCCTCACCAGCTCACCGGGAGGGCGTTCGGCCCGCGCACCAGCAGGCCGGTCTTCCACGGCACGTCCTCGGCCGGGACCGCCAGCCGCAGCGCCGGGAAGCGCCGCAGCAGCGAGCCGATCGCGACCTGGAGGATCAGCCGGGCCAGCTGCGCGCCGAGGCAGTGGTGCAGGCCGTGCCCGAACGTCAGGTGCGGGTTGCGCCCCCGGGTGAGGTCCACCTCGTCGGGGTCCTCGAAGACCGTCCCGTCCCGGTTGGCTGCCTGGGCGTTGACGAACACCGCCTCCCCGGCCCGCACCAGGACGCCGCCGACCTCGACGTCCTCGGTGGCGATCCGGGCGAACGAGCCGCCCGTGCCGAACTCGACGTAGCGCAGCAGCTCCTCGATCGCGCCGGGCACCAGATCGGGCTTGTCGCGCAGCAGCTCCCAACTGCCCGGACGGGTGAGCAGCACATAGGTGAAGTTGGAGATCTGGTTGGCCGTCGTCCCGTGGCCCGCGATCAGCAGCCCGACGCCGAGGTTGACCAGCTCCTCCTCGCTCAGCCGGTCCTCGTCGTCGCGGGCCGCCACCAGCGCGCCGAGCAGGTCGTCGGCGGGGTGTTCGCGGCGCCGCCGGACCATGTCGGCGAGGTAGGTCAGCAGGGCGTCGCGCACGGCGAGGATCTCGTCGCGCGTGTAGGCGGTGGTGGACAGGATCGCGTCGGAGAAGTCGCGGAACCGGTCCTGGTCCTGAGGTGGGACGCCGAGCATCTCGCAGATCACGGTGATCGGCAGCGGCAGCGCGAGGCGGCTCACCAGGTCGGCGGGCGGGCCGGAGCGCTCGATCGCGGTCAGCCGCGCGTCCACGATCTCCTGGACGCGCGGCCGCAGCCGCTCGACCCTGCGGTGGGTGAACGCCTTGGCGACCAGCCTGCGCACCCTGCTGTGCTCCGGCGGGTCCATGCTCAGCAGGAAGCCGCCGCCCGCCGGTTCCGGCGTGGTCCTCGGCACGTCCTCGCGGCCCACGGTCGCGGCGCGGCTGAACCTCGGGTCCGCGAACACCTGCTTGGTGTCCTCGTAGCGGGTGACGAGCCAGCCCTCGCCGCCGTAGGGCAGCCGGATGCGCGACACCGGCTCCTCGCGGCGCAGTTCGGCGTAGAGCGGGTCCACCTCGACGCCGGTCGCCTCGCCGATGAACGGATAGTCGCGCACCTCGGATTCTGCGGCCATGGAATTCTCCTTACCGAGGCCCCTCAAATGCCTGTTCGCCTTGGGAGCCACTCTGCCGGACGCCGATTTCGGCAACAATCCGCGATTAGCGGGGATGGTCACTCGCCGGTGGTTGTGCTACGGGCCGTCCGTGTGAACCGGCCGAGCTTCCATTCCAGGTTGAGCCCGCGCGCCGTTCCGGCGGGGCCGTCCATCAGTTCGGGCAGCACCCGGTCGAGCAGGAGATGGCGGATCACCCCCTCGCGCAGATCCCGGTCGGGGATCTCCGCCAGGAACTCCTGCTGGTTGGCCGGGACGAGCGCGGTCATCAGGCATTCCTCGGCCAAAATCTCGTAGGTGCGCCGTTCGGCGGTCCCGGAGAAATACGGGGCCAACTCGGCGGCGACCGCGTCGATGTGCCGGGGCGTCGGCAGGATGCGGCGGTCCGCGCGCCGCTGGGCGCTGGAGCGCGACACCTCGCGGGCGCTCGCCGCCGCCTCCCGCAGCACGGGGGCGAGGCCGTCCGTGCGCGCGCCGTCGAGGGCCGCGAGCCAGTACCGGCGCATCAGGCGGTTGGCGTCGTGGAACAGCAGGGAGCTGCCGGTCGGCGCGGCGAGGTCGGGCGCGCTGAACGCGAGCACGCCGCCCGGCCGCAGCACCCCGGCGATCGAGGGCGCGGCCTTCCGCATCGCCTTGCCGTCGAGCAGGTGGAAGACCATGTTCGCGAGCACGGCGTCCATCCGCAGGCCGCCGGTGACGTCGAGCAGCGGGCGGAACCGGCCGTCGGCGCCGCGCAGCGCGTGGAACCGCGTCCAGGAGAGGTCGCGCAGCAGCGCGTACCCCTGGGCGAACCAGCTTCCCGGGATGTCGACGAGATGCAGCTCGAACGAGGCGCCGCGCTCGGCCAGCCGGCCCGCGACGTCCCGCTCGGCGCACGCCTTGACCAGCTCGATGGACGCCAGGCCGGTCCCCGCGCCGTAGTCCAGCACCCGGACGGCCTCGCCCGGCCCCACCCGTCCGACGCGGGCCTCCACGGCCTCCAGCACGTGCCGCACGACGATCCCGGTCGCCCCCGCGCACCAGCCCCGGGGGCGGGCCAGGTCGCCGCCGGTGAACAGCAGGTCGTGCAGGCCCCGGCCGTCGGTCAGGTCCGTGCCCGGGTCCGGCCGCCAGGTGTCGCGGCGCTCGCCCGGCGCGTGCCGGGGGAACGGCCTGGCGGGCACCAGGTGGTTGAGGGACACCGCGACGAAGGGGCGGTCGCTCGGGTAGCGGCGCTCCAGGTGGCCCACGGGCTCCAGGCCCGCCAGGCGGCAGCAGTGCAGGAACGCGGAGTGCTCCACGAGGTACTGGTGGGACAGGGCGTGGTAGGTGTCCAGGGCCACCGAGTGCAGCGCCCCGGGGTTGCGCGCGGCCAGCCGGGGCGCCACGCCGTGCGCCTCCAGCACCACCAGGCCGTGCTCGCGGACGTGGGGCGCCCAGCGCCGGAGGTGGGCGACGAGGTCCGACTCGACCTGCGCGGGGCTCAGCGGCGCGCCGGCCGGGGAGACGTAGGCGCCCGAGGACCAGCCGGGCGCGCCGCCGCCGGGGTCCCCGCCCACATAGGTGCGGTCGTGGTCGATGAACGACCGGATGTGCAGCCCGTCCTCGATGGCGAGGCCGTGCCGGGCGAGCATCCCCGCCAGCGCGTCGGGGTCGGTGACGTCCCCGAGCAGCAGCAGCGGGTCGGACACCCCGGCCGCCCGCAGCACGGCGCGGGCGCGGTCGAGCGCGACCGGGCTGACGTCGACGCCGACGTAGCGGACGCCGTCGCCGAGCAGGCCGTGCAGGTGGGCCAGCCAGCTCCCGTCGCCGCACCCCATGTCGGCGACGAACACGGGCCGCGACCTGCGCCGGAAGACCTCCTCGATGACGGGGTCGGCGTCGGCGAAGTACCGCCGGTGGGCCGCCGCGCTCGCCTCGACGTTGATCCGGCGCTGGCAGTGCCACTCGCCGTCCCCCGGGGCGACGAGCAGCTCGCCGCGCAGCAGCGGTTCCAGGCGGCTCAGCATCGGCAGGTAGGAGCCGATGAGGCCGCAGTGGTCGGCGAAGTCGAGGGCCGCGCCGCCCCGCGGCGTCCACGCGCCGTCGAGGTCGAGCCAGCCGAGCAGCCGGAAGAGGCGGGCGAAGTCCCCCTCGGGCCGGTGGAGGCGTCCCGTCCCGCGCAGGGTCAGGATCGCGGGGACGGCGAGGGCGGCGTCGAGGTGGGCGGTGCCCGGCGCGCCCGCGTCGGCGGTGGCGCGCCACTTCTCGTGCGCGTCGAGCGCCTCGGCGAAGGCCGCCCCGGTCGGGGCGTCCCAGGGCCGGGCCCAGGAGTCGGGCGCGTTGTCGTCGAAGCGGGCCAGGAAGCGGTGGCCGGCGACATAGCGCGCACGGTGCGCGAGCGCGTTCCGGCCCCGTTCGGTCCAGGCGGGGGTGGGATCGATCCAACCGGCGGCGGCCAGGCAGCGCCAGAGGGCGCGCAGGTATCCGGTGTCGGGGAGGCCGCCCCGGCCGCCGGGCGCGCCGTCGAGCAAGCCGGCCGCGTCCAGTGCCCCGACGGCGGAAGCCAGCATCACCCCGTCCTGGAAAAGGAATGCGGTACGGCGCGCCTCCGCCCGGAGGGCGCGGTCGCCTAAGCCGGCCGGGGCGACGACTACTGCCGGTGGGTCATGTAGCATCAGAAGATCTCCAGGATGGGTTGATTCTGGCGCTCGTCGCGAAAGCAACATTGCCAGGAGCCGCTCGGGCGGGCCATTACCGATTAGCCGGGGTGGCCGTTCCAAAAGACGCGTGTTACGCTTCCGCCGCTTTATTAGCCCTGGCCGGCTAGCACGCGTTCCCCCGGATGCCACCCCCTCTTTGTCGGGGTGGCCCGTGCGCACGGATCTGCGGCACTGTTGCGGAATCATGCCTACGGATCACATCATCGACTATCCGAGTTCCGCCGATCACGCGGGCGAGCTTCCCCCGGAGTTCGACGCGGCGCGCGGGCCGGGGCCCCTGCCCCGGGTCCGCCTGCCCGACGGCCGGACCGCCTGGCTGGTGACCCGCCACGAGGACGTCCGCACGGTGCTCGCGGGCGGCTCCTTCACCCGCGATCTCTCGGAACCGCGCGACGGCGGCGGCGCGAGCCCGGTGCGGACGGTGAACATGGACGGCCGCCCGCACCTGGAGCTGCGCGGCCTGGTGTCGCGGGCGTTCACCGTGCGGCGGGTCGAGGCGATGCGCCCGCGCGTCCAGGAGGTGACCGACCGGCTGCTCGACGCCATGGAGGAGCAGGGGCCGCCCGCCGACCTGGTGCGGCACCTCGCCGCCCCGCTGCCGTCCATCGTCATCTGCGAGCTGCTCGGCTTCCCCCACGCCGACCACGCGATGCTCGGCGACTGGTGCGACCGCATCACCGCCGTGGGCGGGGAAGGGCTCGACCAGTCGGCGGGCCGCGAGCTGGGCGCCTACATCGACCGGGCGGTCCGGGCGCGGCGCGCGGGCGCGGACTCGGGCACCGACCTGCTGAGCACGCTGGTCCAGGCCCACGACGAGGAGGAGCGGCTCGGCCACGAGGAGCTGATCTCGCTCGCGATCGTCCTGCTCGCGGGCGGGCTGGAGACGACCCAGACCGCGATCAGCGCCGGGCTGGTCAGGCTCCTCCGGAACCCCGAACAGCTCGGGAGGCTGCGCGCCGACCCCGGCCTGCTCGGTTCGACGATCGAGGAGCTGCTCCGCTTCCAGCCGGTCATCGACCTGAACCGGGTCCAGAAGGCCACCGAGGACGTGCGGCTGGGCGGGCGGCTCGTGCGCGCGGGCGACCTCGTCCAGATCTCCATCAACGCCGCCAACCGCGACGAGGACGCCTTTTCCTGCGCCGCCCGCTTCGAGATCGCGCGGGAGCCGAACCCGCACCTGGCGTTCGGCCACGGCGCGCACCACTGCCTCGGCGCCGCCCTGGCGCGGGCCGAGCTGCGGGCCGCGTTCGCGACGCTCCTGCGCCGCTTCCCGCGCCTGGACCTGGCGGAGCCGCCGGAGAGCCTGCGCTGGCGCGGCGGCCACGTGACGCTGCGCCTGGAGGAGCTGCCCGTGACCTGGTGAGACGCGTCCCGTCCGGTCCGCGGGGAAGCCGCGGGGAACCCGCAGGGAAGGAGCGCACATGCTCGTCTGCCGATACGCCGACGGCGGCCGGCGCGGATACGGGCGCGTCGACCACGACCACGTCGTCCCGGTCGAGTACGACCCGGGGGCCGGACGCTGGGTGCCGCGCCCCGGCCCCGCGCGGCCCCTCGGCGAGGTGCGGGTGCTGGCCCCCGCCGAACCCACCAAGATCGTTTGTGTCGCGCTCAACTACCGGGCCGAGGGGGCGGCGGGGGCCGGGCGTCCGGCGGACTCCGCCTCCATGGCCGTCGTCCTGAAGCCGCCGTCCTCGCTCGTCGGGCCCTGGGCCCCCGTCAGCCATCCGGGGCGCTCCTGGGTGCTCAAGCACGAGGCGGAACTCGCCGTCGTGATCGGAACGCGCTGCAAGAGGGTCTCCCCGGGGCGGGCGGAGGCGGTCGTGGCGGGCTTCACCTGCGCGAACGACATCACCGCCTACGCCCGTGACGGCGCCGGGCCGGGCGGGCACCCGGTGTGGGCCAAGCACTTCGACGGCTGCACCCCGCTCGGGCCCTGGCTGGCGACGGACCTGGACGCGGCGGACGCCGAGATCACCTGCCGCGTGGACGGCGAGCTGCGCCAGCGCGGCAGCACCCGCGACCTCCTCACCCCGGTCCACGACGTCGTCGCCCTGGTCAGCGAGCACATGACGCTGCTGCCCGGGGACGTGATCCTCACCGGCACCCCGGGAGGCTCCGGCCCGCTGCCCGTCGGCGGCCGGGTCGAGGTGGCGATCGGGGGCGTCGGCACCCTGTGCAACACCATCGGCGAGCCGTCCGGCGCGGCCGGGGAGACCGGCGCCGCCGGAAGCGAACGAGAAGGAAGGTCCACACCATGAGCGCGATCGACGAAGGCGCACACTTACGCGCGGCCGACCGGCCGAACCCGGTCGGGTTCCTGGACGGCCGCGACCTCCTGGAGCGCGACCTGCTCCGGCTCTGGCAGGGCCGCGACGGCAACCTGCTGGACCGCATCTCGCACTACGCCCTGGTACCGGCGGGCAAGATGCTCCGCCCGCTGCTGGTGCTGGAGTCGGCGCGCTGCGTCGGCGGCCGTCCCGAGGGCCTCGCCCGGCCGGCCCTCGCCCTGGAGTACCTGCACGTCTCGACGCTGGTGCACGACGACATCATCGACGAGGACGACATGCGCCGGGGGCGTCCCTCCGTCCAGGCGGCCTTCGGGCTCGCGTCCGCCATCGTCGCCGGGGACGGGCTGCTGCTGGAGACCTTCGCGGCCCTCACGGACGCGCCGCCCGAGGACGTCCCGGCGGAGGCCGTCGTCGCGCTCGTGAACACCACGGCCGAGGCCGGGCTGAGCGTGTGCCGAGGGCAGCTCATGGAGACCGAGCTGGTCGGCGACCTGGACTGCGGGGTCGAGCGGTACCTGGCCATGGCCGGGCTGAAGACGGGCGCGCTGTTCGAGGCGTCCTGCCGGGCGGGGGCGATCCTCGGCGGCGCCCCGCGGGAGTGGATCGACGCGCTGGGGGGGTTCGGGAGCCGGCTCGGAGTCGCCTTCCAGATCCGGGACGACCTGCTGGCCTTCGACGGCCCGCTCGCGCTCATCGGCAAGCCGCAGGAGAGCGACCTGCACAACCACCGCCCCACGCTGCCGATCCTGCTGGCCTACCAGCGCGCCTCCGCCGCCGACCGGGAGCGGCTGGAACGTGCCTTCCACGAGGACCAGCCGGTGGAGAAGTCCTACGCCGTCGTGAGCGAGGTGCTGGAGGCGACGGGCGCGCGGGCGGCGGCCGGGGAGGTCGCCGCCGGGCTGATCCGCCAGGCCAAGGACCGCCTCGCGGCGCTCCCGGCCGGGGAGAGCGTGCTCGCGCTGGCGGAGATCGCGGACTACGCGGCCCGGAGGCGGTTCTGAATGCCCGGCCGCCGGCTCGGCAGGACGCTCACGGCCCACCTGCGGACGTGGCGCCCCTACACCCTCTGGTACGTCGGCCTGGTGGGGCTGGCCGGCGCGACGCTGACCCGCGAGATCACCGGCGGCGACCGGCGGGAGACGGCGGGGCCGGTCGTCGCGTGGCTGGTCCCGACCCTGGTCTGGGTCGCGGCGCACTACCTGGGCGACTACCTCGACCGCGACCTCGACGCGATCGACAAGCCGCAGCGGCCGATCCCGTCCGGGCGGATGCGGCCCGCGACCGCGCTCGCCTGCGGGGCGGTCCTCGCGGCGGGGGCCTGCGCGGTCGCGCTGAGCGTCAACTGGCGGACGGTGCTGGTCCTGGCGGGCGGCATCGGCGGCGCGGTCGCCTACAACGGCTTCTTCAAGGCGCGGGGGCTCTGGGGCAACCTGGTGCGCGGCGCGCTCACCGGCGCCGCGCTCCTGTTCGGCGCGATGACGGCCGCCTCCGCCCCGCCGGTCGAGCTGCTCCCGTTCGTGCTGGTGTTCGCGGCGCACGACGCCGCCTCGAACCTGGTCGGGACGCTGCGCGACGTCGCCGGGGACCGCGAGGGCGGCTACGCCACCTTCGCCGTCCGGCACGGCGTCCGGGCGGGGGCGTGGACCGCCGTCGCGCTCTACGGCGCGGCCGTCGCGGCGGTGCTCGCGGGGCTGCCGCTCCTGCCGGGCGACCGGTGGGCGCCGCTCCCCGTGCTCCTCGTCGCGGTGGCGCTCGCCTGCCACGCGTTCAGGATGCTCTTCGCCAACGGGCGCGTCCCGCCGCCGCGCGTCGCGCTGCGCTCGCACGGGGTGCTGGTGGTCGAACGGCTCGTGCTCGCGGGCGCGCTGCTCGTGCCGGGCCTCGGCCTGCCGGCGGCGGTGGCGCTCCTGCTGCCGATGCTCGCCGTCACCCTCGGCACCCAGCGTGCGATGCGCTCCGCGCACGAGTTCCCCTCCGGGGGCCCCGAGCCCACGCGCGGCGCGTCCGAACTGACCGGTACGAAGTGAGGAAGGCGAGGACGCCCCCGTGCGCGCATCCCTGAGCAGTCGAGTCGAGCGTTCGGTCGCGCGGGCCGCCGAGGCCCTGTTCGCGGCGCAGCGCCCGGACGGGTCGTGGCCGAACCGGCGGCCCACCGCCGTGCTGGGCACGGCGGGCGCGGTCGTCGCCCTGCACCTCGCCGACCCCGAGCGCTCGCGCGACCTGGTCGAGCGCGGCGCCCGCTGGCTGGTGGAGGCCCAGAACGCCGACGGCGGCTGGGGCGGGGTCGCGCGGGCCCCCACGCAGTTCGTGCCGACCGTGGTCGCGGCGTCGGCCCTGCACCTGCTGGATCCGCGGGGGGCGCGGGAACCGGTGCGGCGGGCGCGGGACCTGCTGGACCGGCGCGGCGGCGTGCGCTCGCTCACCGACCCCGGCATGGCCCACATGGCCGCGACGTTCCTCACGCTCGCGGGCCTCGGGGACATCCAGGGGTCGCGGCGCATCCCGCTCGAACTGCTCATGCTGCCCCGGCGGTTCTGGCGGCCCCGGCTGTCGTTCCGGGTGGCGCCGTTCGTGGCGATGGCGTTCGTCCAGGCCCGCCACGACCCGCCGAAGGGCCTCGCGCGCCTGCTGCACCGGCTGGCCGTGCCCGCCGCGTACCGCGCGCTCGCGGAGGTGGAGCGCGGCGAGAACGACCGCGGCGGCTACGGCGGGGACAACTGGCTGGTCTCGGTGGTGTGCATCGGCCTGAGCCGCGCCGGCGCCCCGGAGGAGCTGGTCTCCGCGACCGTCGGCTACCTCCGGTCGAACGTGCACCGGGACGGCTCCTGGCACATCATGCAGGGGCTCGACCTGATCGGCGGCTCCTACGTCGCGCGCGGCCTGGCCGACGCCGGGTTCGCCGCCGACCCCCGGCTGGCCCGCGCGCGGGCGTGGCTGCGCGGATGCCAGCAGGACGAGGCGTTCCCGATCTTCGACGCGCCGCCCGGCGGCTGGGGCTGGGAGGGGCCCCGGGGCTGGCCGAACATCCTCGACAGCGCCAACGTGCTGTCCGCCCTCGTGGCGGCGGGCGGGGAGGGTGACGGGGAGGAGAGCCTGCGGCGCGGGCTGCGCTGGCTGGAGTCGCGGCAGGACCGCGCGGGCTCGTGGGGGACCTTCGTCCCCGACACGACGCTCGCGAACGACGGCCCCTGCCCCTATGTCACCGCGCAGTCCGTGGAGGTGCTCCTCGACGGCGGCGTGTCCCGACAGGACCCGAGGATCGCCAAGGCGCTGGAATGGCTGCTCGCCGCCCAGCGCGCCGACGGCGCCTACGAGGCGCTCTGGTACCGCGGCCTCACCCCGGGGACGTCCATGGCGCTCGTCGCGTTCGGCCGCGCCGGGCTCACCGGCCACCCGGCCGCGACGCGCGCCCGCGAGGCCCTGTTGGACGCCCAGCTCGCGGACGGGTCGTGGGGCCCCGGCGAGACCGGCGTCCCCGGCGACGACGCCTCGGCGGGGACCGTCGAGGAGACCGCGTGGGCCCTGCGGGGCCTGCTCGCCTGCGGCGTCCCGGCGGACGACCCCCGGCTCCGGCGCGCGGCCGAGTGGATCGTCGCCGCCCAGCGCGGCGACGGCCTGTGGGAACCGAGCCCGGTCTGCATGCACATCCGCGACCTCGCCTACTACGTGGACGGTCTGATCGTGAACGGCCTCGCCCTCAAGGCGCTCGGGAGCTACCGGGACGCGGCGGCGGGCAGCCCGCTCGAAGAACAGGGGGCGCCATGACGGCGCGGCACCCGGACGCCGACGTCGTGATCTGCGGATCGGGCGTCGCGGGCCTGGCGGCGGCCAACGCGCTCGGCGGGCTCGGGCTGGAGGTGATCCTGCTCGACAAGAAGCGCAGCCAGCCGCCGATCGCGAAGGGCGAGGTGCTCCAGCCCGGCTCGCTGGACATCCTGGAGGGCTGGGACGTGCTGCGCGTCCTGGAGGCCAGGGGGGCGGCCCGCATCGACCGGCTCGTCGCCCGCGAACCGGACGGCGCCGAACTGCTGGCCATGGACTTCGGGGCGCTCGGCGGCGCGCGGCCGTGGATGCTCTCCCACTACTACACGACGATCCTGGACTGCCTCGGGGAGTCGCTCGGTCGGACGGTGCGGTGGCGGCGCGGCGTCCTGGTGGACGACGTCGTCCGGGACCCCGCCGGGCGCGTCACCGGGGTGCGGACCATCGAGGACGGCGCCGCGCGGGAGATCGGCGCGCGGCTCGTCGTGGCGGCGGACGGCATGTCCTCGCGGCTGCGCAGGCTGTCGGGGATCACGGCGGAGCCGCTCGCCTACGACCACCGGCTGCTGACCTTCGAGCTGCCGTGCGCGCCGCCGGTCCCCGACGAGGTGTCCGCCTACGTGACCGGGCGCGGACTGGTCATGGTCTACGCGCTGCCCGACGGGGCGACGCGCCTCTACGTCCAGGTGGCGGCCGACGAGCTGCGCGGGATGGGGGCCGACCGGCTGCGGGAGTGGGTCGCCGGTCTCGTCGGCCAGGTGCCCGCGCTCGGCCCGCTCGCGCCCGCGATGCTCGACGGCCTGGACCGCCGCCAGCTCCTGAAGGTCTGGCGGTACGTGGTGCCGTCGCTGGTGCGGCCGGGCATCGCGCTGATCGGCGAGGCCGCGCACAGCGTCCACCCGCTGGCCGCGCAGGGGATGAACACCGCCATCGGCGACGCGCACGCGCTCGCCGCCCGGCTCTCCGGCGTCGACGTCGAGGACGGCGCGGCGGTGGACGCCGCGCTGCGCGGCTACGAGGACGGGCGGATGCGCAGGATCGGCGACGTCCACGCGATGAGCCACAACGCCGCGCGCATGATGACCTCCACCTCGCGCGGCGGCCGGCTGCTCGGCCGGAGGCTGCTGCACAGCACGGCGAGGAGCGCGCGGCTCCGCTACCTGACGACCTACAACATGTCGGGCCTCGGCATGCGCCGGCTCGGGACGCTGGACCGGCTCTTCCAGCTCGGCGTCCTGCCCGACCGCCGGGGAGCGCCCTCGCTCGCGCCGGAGTGAACCACGGATGCACCGACGACAGAACGGAAGTGTTGCGAGATGGCGGAGTCAGCCACGACGGCGTTCGACGTCCGGCCGCTGTCGGGCGCGCTGGGCGCCGAGATCCACGGCGTGCGGCTCGCGGAGATCACCGATACGGAGTTCGCGGAGCTGCGCCGCCTGCTGCTGAGATATCTGGTGGTCTTCATCCGGGACCAGCACGACTGGCCGCCCGAGTCGCGCGTCGCGTTCGGCCGCCGGTTCGGGGAGCTGGAGGTCCACCCCTACCTGCCGCACCTGGAGGGCCACCCGGAGATCCAGATCATCGACTCCGAGCAGGACGGCAAGATCCCCATCTGGCACACCGACATGACCTACTCGCCGAACCCGCCGATCGGGTCCGTCCTGCAGATCGTGCGCAGCCCCGGGACGGGCGGTGACACGATGTGGTCGAACCAGTACCTGGCCTACGAGGCGCTGTCGGCGCCGCTGCGCGGGCTGCTCGACGGCCTCACCGCGATCCACGCCATCCACATCCCGGGGCTGGACAGCAGGGCGGAGCACCCCGTCGTCCGCGTGCATCCGGAGACCGGCCGGCGGTCGCTGTTCGTCAACCGGGCCCACACCTCGCACATCGCGCAGCTCAGCCGCAACGAGAGCGACGCGCTCCTCCAGTTCCTCTACGAGTTCTCCACCGCGCCGGAGTTCACCTGCCGCCACCGGTGGCGGGACGGGGACGTGGCGATCTGGGACAACCGGGCCACGCAGCACTACGCCGTCGACGACTACGCCGAGCGCCGGACGGGCCTGCGCGTCGTCGTCCTCGGCGACAGCCCGAGCGGCGACCCGCCCCGGTGGGACCACTTCCAGCCCCGGCCGGGCGAGCGCTACGCGCCCTTCCGCGTGAACGCGAAGGAGCCCTACTGATGGCGCGGGCGCCGGCGGAGCCGGCGTCCCCGGAACCCCGCTACGGGGACTTCCTGCGGCTGGACACGCTGCTGTCCCTGCAACGGGAGTCGGAGAAGGCGCACGACGCGCACTTCTTCTTCACCGTGCACCAGGTGTACGAGCTGCAATTCAAGATCATCCTCTATGAGCTGGACGCGGCCGTCGCGGCGGTGGCGGCCGACGACGTCCCGCGCGCGGTGTACTGCCTGCGGCGCGTCCGCGCGGTGGAGGAGATCCTCGTCGCGCAGGTCGCCACGCTGGAGACGATCAGCCCGGGGGGCTTCGCGGTGCTGCGCGGGACGCTGGCGAGCTCCAGCGGCCTCCAGTCGGTCCAGTTCCGCGAGATCGAGTTCCGCTCCGGGCTGAAGGACCCCGGCTACCTGGCCACGACCCGCATGTCGGGGCCCGAGCGGGCCCGGCTGGAACGCCGGCTGAGCGAGCCGTCCCTGGGGGACGAGTTCCGGTGGCTGCGCCTGCGGCGGGGCGATCCCGACCTGGTGGAGCTGTACCGCGCGGAGGTGCCCGGCGACGGGCTGGTCGCGCTGGCCGAGGCGATGATCGAGCACGACGAGGGCTTCGGGCTCTGGCGGTCCCGGCACGTCCCCATGGTGGAGCGCCTCATCGGGCGGCGGCGCGGCACCGGCGGCTCCGCCGGGGTGGACTATCTGCACGCCACCACCGCCAAGCGCTTCTACCCCGAGCTGTGGGAACTGCGGGCGCGGGTATGACCCGGCGCTTCACCGATCCGCCGAAGAGAGAACACGGAGAAGGGCAGAGAACTGTGAGAACCCTGGACAACCGCATCAAGAAAATCGTCATTCTCGGCGGCGGGACGGCGGGTTGGATGGCCGCGTCCTATCTGGGCAAGGCATTACAGGGAACCGTGGACATCACGGTCCTGGAGGCGCCGTCCATTCCGCGCATCGGCGTCGGCGAGGCGACCGTCCCGAACCTCCAGCGGGCGTTCTTCGACTACCTCGGCATCCCCGAGGACGAGTGGATGCGCGAATGCGACGCCGCCTTCAAGATCGCGGTGAAGTTCGTCAACTGGCGCACCCCCGGCGAGGGCCAGAGCACCCCGCGCGACCTCGACGGCCGCCCCGACCAGTTCCACCACCCGTTCGGCCTGCTGCCCGACGAGGACCAGGTCCCGCTGTCGCACTACTGGTTCCAGCGCCGCCACGCCGGGCGGACCGACGAGCCCTTCGACTACGCCTGCATGGCGGAACCGGCCATGATGGACGCCAAGCGCGGCCCCCGGTGGCTGGACGGCCGCCGCGCCACCCGGTACGCGTGGCACTTCGACGCCCAGCGCGTCGCCGACTTCCTCTGCCGCTTCGCCACCAAGAAGCAGGGCGTCGAGCACGTCCAGGACACGATGGAGGAGGCGCTGCTGGACGAGCGCGGCTACATCACCGGCCTGCGCACCGCGAGCGGCAGGGTCCTGGAGGGCGACCTGTTCGTGGACTGCTCGGGGTTCCGCGGGCTGCTCATCAACAAGGCCATGGGCGAGCCGTTCGTGGACATGGGCGACCACCTGCTGTGCGACCGGGCGGTGGCCACGGCGGTCCCGCACGACGACGCGAGCCTCGGGGTCGAGCCGTACACCTCGTCCATCGCGATGAGCTCCGGCTGGACCTGGAAGATCCCGATGCTGACCCGGTTCGGGACCGGCTATGTGTACTCCAGCCAGTTCACCACCCAGGACGAGGCGACCGAGGAGTTCAGCCGGATGTGGGGCCTGGACCCCGAGAAGGAGGACTTCAACCAGGTCCGGTTCCGCGTCGGCCGCAACCGCCGCGCGTGGGTGCGGAACTGCGTCAGCGTCGGGCTCGCCTCCTGCTTCGTCGAGCCGCTGGAGTCCACCGGCATCTACTTCACCTACGCCGCGCTGTACTGGCTGGCCAAGCTCATCCCGAACGGCGACTTCGACCCCGTCCTGGTGGACCGCTTCAACCGCGAGATCCAGGTGATGTTCGACGACACGCGCGACTTCCTCCAGGCCCACTTCTACTGCTCGCCGCGCGTCGACACCGAGTTCTGGAAGGCCAACAAGGAGCTGAAGCTGTCCGACTCCATCCAGGAGAAGATGGCGCTCTACAAGGCCGGGCTCGCGATCAACCAGCCGGTCACGGGCGAGAGCGACTACTACGGCAACTTCGAGGCGGAGTTCCGCAACTTCTGGACCAACGGAAGCTACTACTGCATCTTCGCCGGGATGGGCTACTTGCCCGACCGGCCGCTCCCGGCGCTGGCCTACAAGCCCGAGTCGGTGCGCGCGGCCGAGCCGCTGTTCGAGGAGGTCAAGCGCCGCCAGCGGGAGTACGCCGAGACGCTGCCCAGCAACTACGAGCTGCTGCGGGCCATCCACGGCCGCTGACGCGGCGCCGGTTCCTCGGACGGGTGCGGCGGACCCGTCCGGGGAGCCGGCCGGGCGCGAGCGCCTACCGGCGGGGCGGCAGGAGCCGGGCCAGCTCCTCGGCGATCCGCGTCCAGGCCGCCGTGCCCGGGGTGATCACGTCCATGTGGTCGGTGTCCGGCAGGGTGAGCAGCGTCGCCGCGCGGCCCGCCGCCTCGGCGTACGCCTCGCTCAGCCCGATCGGCACGTCCTCGTCGGCGGTGCCGTGCACCACCAGCTGCGGCACGTCGATCGGGGCCAGCGCCGCCGGGTCGGCCCACCGGTAGACCTCGGGCACCTCGTCCGGGCCGCCGCCGAGCAGCGTGCGCACCGCGTCGTCGCTCAGCCCCAGCCGCGCGGCCGCCGCCAGGTCGCACACGCCCGCGAGCGAGACGACCGCGGCGGGGGAGAGGCGTCCCGGCCCGGCCGCCCGGTGCGCCGCCCACAGCGCCAGATGCCCCCCGGCCGAGTGGCCGACCAGGGCCACGCGGGCGGGATCGACCGCCCCGCCGCCGAGACCGGCCATCGCGTCCAGCGCGGCGGAGACGTCGTCGAAGGTGCCGGGCCGGCCGCCGCCCGGCATGTCCATCCGCCGGTACTCGATGTTCCATACGGCGTAGCCGCGGGCGTTGAGGTCGGCGGCCATCAGGCGCATCAGGTCGAGCCGGTAGCGCGCGCGCCAGTAGCCGCCGTGGATCAGGACCGCGGCCGCCCCGTCGCCCCCGGGCCAGTACTCGCCGAACTGCTCCGGCGAGGGCCCGTACGGGACGGTCCGGTACGCGCCCTCCGGCGCGCTCGTCAGCCGGGCCAGCCGGGCGGGGTAGGGCTCCGGCGCTCCGCCGTCGCTCGTGGTCGTCACGTCAGCCCCTTCGGATCGTCCGGGAAGTCCCGGTACCGGCCGGACGCCGCGACCTCGCGCAGCCGCGACAGCCCCTCGTGCACGTCGATGTGGCGGGTGTACAACGGCGGGAAGCCGAGTCTGAGCCGCTCGGGTGCACGATAGTCCGGGACCACCCCGGCCGCCTTCGCCGCCTGGCACACCGGCCAGGCGGACGGGTGGCGCAGGGTGAGGTGGGCGCCGCGGCGCCGCCCGTCGCGGGGCGAGGCCGCCCGGAACCCGAGCGGCGCCAGCCACGCGTCGGCCAGCCGCAGCGCGTACCCGGTCAGGCTCCGCGCCTTGGCGGCGACGGCCTCGATCCCGGCCTCGGCGGTCAGGCGCGCCCCCTCCAGCGCCGCGTACCCGGTCAGCACCGGGGGAGTGCCGACGAGGAAGCGCTCGATCGCGGGCACCGGGCGGTAGTCCGGGCCCATCGCGAACTGGTCGCTCTGCCCGAACCAGCCCCAGATCGGCTGCTCCAGCCGCGGCTGGAGGTCCCGCCGCACGTACAGGAACGCGGGCGAGCCCGGACCGCCGTTCAGGTACTTGTAGGTGCAGCCGACCGCGAGGTCCGCGCCGGCGGCGGACAGGCCGACCGGGACGGCCCCGGCGGAGTGGCACAGGTCCCACAGCACCAGCGCGCCGTGCCGGTGCGCCGCCGCCGTCACGGCGGCCAGGTCGGCCACCGCGCCGGAGCGGTAGGCCACGTGGGACAGGCACACCAGCGCGACCCGGGCGTCCAGCGCGGCCTCCACGTCCTCCGGCCGCACGCCGTCGTCGAGGCCGGGGCCGATCCGCCGCACCTTGAGCCCGCGCGCCGCCGCGACGCCGTCCAGGATGTACCGGTCGGTGGGGAAGTTGTCGTCGTCGGTGACGATCACGTCGCGTCCCGGCCGGGCGTCCAGCGCCGCGACGGCCAGCTTGTACAGGTTGACGCCGGTCGAGTCGGACAGCACGACCTCGCCCGGCTCCGCGCCGACGATCCGCGCGACGAGGTCGCCCGCCTCGCGGCCGACCGGCAGCCACCGCCGCCAGCCGTCGATCAGCTCCTCGCCCCACTCGTCGGCGACCGCGCGCAGCCGGTCGCGGGTGGCGCGCGGCAGCCGGCCCAGCGAGTTGCCGTCCAGATAGACAATGGCGGGATCGGCGATGACGAACCTGTCCCGGAAAGCGGCCAGCGAATCGGCCGCGTCTAATCGCCCGGCCTCTTCCACATACGGATCGGTCATCGCCTCACAATACGGCCCGCCGTGCGCACGCAAAACCCCTAGCGCGTGGAACGCGATTTGGAAAGCCCTCACTCTTCAGGGTATTCGCGGCCGCCGCCGTCGGGCAACGTGGCTGATTGGTGGAATCGCAGGACGAACGGAGAGTCGCGATGGACTTACGCAGGATGGGACGCCGGCTGCTGCATGAGTTCAACTACGCGATGGCGCTGAACTGCATGACGATGGGCTTTCCTTTCGACATGGTGCTCTATCTGCGCCAGGAGCGGGACGACTTCATCGGCGAGGGCCGGGCGGAGGAGGCGCCGCCGGTCCAGCCGCCTCCGGACGGCCATCCCGAGCGCCTCGTTCCCTACGCCGCGCTGAGTCCTTCGGAACGCGAGTTCTGGTCCCATCTGGACCACCGGACGTGAACTCCATTGACGAGTGGGCAGTCGCCCATTTAGAGTGGGCATATGCCCACTAATCCTTCCGCACGCGTCCCGCTCTCCGAGAAAGAGCTCCATCGACACAGGCAGGTGGCCGAGGCGTTCGGGTCGGACCCCGCGCGCTACGACCGCACCCGGCCCAGCTACCCCGGGGCCCTGGTGGACCGGATCGTCGCGGGCCGCGCCGGGCTCGACATCGTCGACGTCGGCTGCGGCACCGGCATCTCCGGCCGCCTCTTCCAGGCGGCCGGGTGCGCGGTGCTCGGGGTCGAGCCGGACGCGCGGATGGCGGAGTTCGCCCGGAGCCGCGGGCTGGAGGCCGAGGTGGCGGCGTTCGAGGACTGGGAGCCGTCCGGCCGGGCCTTCGACGCGGTCGTCTCCGGCCAGAGCTGGCACTGGCTCGACCCGGCCGCCGGGGCGGCGAAGGCCGCGCGGGTGCTGCGGCCCGGCGGGCGGCTGGCGGTGTTCTGGAACGCCGAGACGCCGCCGCCCGACCTGCTGCGGGCCTTCGGCGAGGTCTACCGGCGGGTGCTGCCCGACTCGCTCGTCGCCCGCCAGTGGACGGCGACGGCCATGGACGGCTACGCGATGCTGTGCGCCAAGGCCGCCGGCGGGATGCGGGAGGCCGGCGCGTTCGGCGAGCCGGAGGAGTGGCGGTTCGCGTGGGAGAAGACCTACACCCGCGACGAGTGGGTGGACCAGCTGCCGACCCACGGCGACCACGGCCAGTACCCGGTGGCCGAGGTGGAGGAGGTGCAGGCGGGGATCGGCGCGGCCGTCGACGCGGCGGGCGGCGCCTTCACCATGCGCTACACCACGATCGCGATGAGCGCGGTGCGGGCGTCCGCCTGACGGCCCGGCACCAGGAGGGAGACCACCACGATGGCCTGGATGGCGCAGTTATCGGAGCGGGGCCGGCAGCGCCACGGTGAGCGCGTCGCGGTCGTCGACGGCGACCGGCGCGTCACCTACGCGGAGCTGGACCGCCGGACCGACGGCCTGGCCGCCGCGTTCGACGCGATGGGCGTCGGACGCGGCCACCGGGTCGCGGTCCTCTCGCACAACCGCCTTGAGGTGCTGGAGACCTACTTCGCGCTCGGCAAGCTCGGGGCGGCGGCGGTCCCCGTCCACTACGGCGCGGTGCCGGACGAGGTGGCCGCGATCGCCGGCGGGTGCGAGACCTCGGTCATCGCGGGCGAGGAGGAGCTGCTGGGAAGGCTCGCCCACCCGCCCGGCCGCGCCGTGCTCGCGTTCGAGGGCGACCGGTACCGGGAGGCCGCCGCGAGCGGGGAGCGGCCGCCCCCGCGCGACGTCCCCGACGACGAGCTGATGTTCATCCTGCACACCTCGGCGACGACGGGCCGCCCGAAGGGCGTCTGCGTCGACCACCGGTCGCTGCGGTCGGTGGCGACGGGGTACCTGGCCGACGTCGAACCCGGCCGCGGCGTCGTGTTCCTCCAGTGCGGCCCCCTGTCGCACGGGGCGATGGTGCTGCCGCTCGCCTACATGGCGACCGGCGCGACCGTCGTCCTCATGCGCATGTTCAGCCCGCCCGAATGCCTCGCCACGATCCGCCGGACGGAGGCGACGCACCTGTTCCTGGTGCCGGAGATGCTGCGGTTCATCCTGCAGGCGGCGAAGCGCTCGCCGGTGGACCTGCCCAGCCTGCGGGAGGTCATCTACGCGGCGGCGCCGATGCCGCGCCCGCTGCTCCTGGAGGCGCACGCGGCGCTCGGATGCGGGTTCCGCCAGGTCTACGGCATCACCGAGGGCGGGGGACCGGTGGCGACCCTCGCCCCGTCCGAGCACGACTACGCGCCGGGAGAGCCCGCGGGCGCGGGCGCCTCGGTCGGCCGGGCGATCATGGGCACGGTCGTGGAGCGCCGCGACGGCGGCGAGCTGTGGGTGCGCGGCCCGGGCCGGATGCGCGGGTACTGGAACGACCCCGCCGCCACCGAGGAGGCCGTGCGCGACGGCTGGGTGCGCACGGGCGACCTCGGCACGGTGGACGAGCACGGCTACGTCCACCTCGCCGGGCGGGTGAAGGACGTGATCAACCGCGGCGGGCAGAAGGTCTTCCCGGCGGAGGTCGAGCGCGTGCTGCTCGGCCACCCCGGGGTGCGCGAGGCGTGCGTCGTCGGCGTCCCGAGCGAGGAGTGGGGCGAGCTGCCGTTCGCCTACGTCGTCGCCCCCGACGGCGCCGATGCCGCCGAGGAGTTCGTCGCCTCGCTCAAGGACCTGGTCCGCGAGCGGCTCGCCCGGTACAAGCGCCCGGTCGGATTCGAGGTCGTCGGGGAGCTGCCTCGCAACCCCGCGGGCAAGGTGACCCGGCGGCACCTTCGCACGCAAGCGGCGCGCCGCGCCGCCGAGCCCGCCGGCCCCCGCTCGTGACAGGAGGATCCATGAGCACGAAAGGCGCCGAACTCGACCACGTCCTCGACCGCCTTCGAGCGCTGCTGCGGGAGGTCTGGGACGAGCATCCCGCCGACCTCCCGGTGGACGGCGACGCGACGCTGCTGAGCCTCGGCGTCGACTCGCTGACGCTGGTGTCGCTGCTCGACCGGGTGGAGGCGGAGTTCCACACCGCGTGGGACCCCGACGACCCGCCCGGCGCCTACAGCTCGCTGCGCTCCATCGCGGTCGCGGCCTCGCCCGCCGCACCGCCCGCGGCACCGCCCGCCATGCCGCCCACCGGGCCGCCGCTCGCGTCCGGGCTCGCCGCGTCCGGGCTCGCCGCGTCCGGGCGCCGCCATGTCGCGGTCGAGGACTACCGGTCGCTGATGAGCTCGTTCCCGACCGGCGTCGCGGTCGTGACCGGCGTCGGCGCGGACATGCTGCCGCGCGGCGCCACCTGCTCCGCGCTGTGCAGCGTCACGCTCGCGCCGCCGACCCTGCTGGTGTGCCTGAAGACCGGGAGCACCACGCTGGAGGCGATCGCGGCGCGGCGGAGCTTCGCGGTCAACCTGCTGAACGCCGGGGCCCGCCGGACCGCCGAGGTCTTCGCCTCCCCGGTGGCCGACCGGTTCGCCCACGTCGGCTGGCGGCCGACGGGGGCGGAGGGGCTGCCGTGGCTGGAGCGCGACACCCTCGCCGTGGCCGAGTGCGCGGTGGTCGGGACGTTCGCCGTCGGCGACCACACGGCGGTGCTCGGCGAGGTCGTCGGCGCCGAGATCCTGCCCGGCGAACCGCTGCTGTACGGGATGCGCCGGTTCGCGGCGTGGACGGCGGGAGGGCGGGCGCGATGACCACCACCGAGCGCGGGACCGGGCTGGCCGACCAGGCCGGCGACGCCGCGGCGGTGCTCTCCTGGTTCCGGCGGATGCGGGAGAGCGAGCCCGTCAGCCACGACGCGGAGGCGGGCGTCTGGCACGTCTTCCGCCACGCCGACGTCGAGCGGGTCCTGGACGACGCGCGCACCTTCTCCTCCGACTTCAGCCCGCTCATGCCCGCCCAGGAGGACGTCGACCGCTTCATCAAGGGCAACATCCTGCGGAAGGACCCGCCCCAGCACCGCAAGCTGCGCACGCTGGTGAGCAAGGCGTTCACCCCGCGCGTGGTCGCCCGGCTCGAACCGCGCGTCGCCGCCATCACCGACGAGCTGCTGGACGCGATGGGCGGCGCGGAGCGGATCGAGCTGGTCGCGGACCTCGCCTATCCGCTGCCGGTGACCGTCATCGCCGAACTCCTCGGCATCCCGGCCGGGGACCGCCCGACGTTCGGCCGCTGGGCCGACTCCCTGGTGGCGCCGGAGAGCCAGACGGGCTTCATCCCGAACGCCGAGCGCACCCAGGCCATGGCGGTGGTCATGCGCGAGATGAACGCCTACTGCCTGGAGCACATCCGGAGCCGCCGGGTCCGGCCGCGGGACGACCTGACCAGCGCGCTCGTGGCCGCCGAGGTGGACGGCGAGCGCCTGGAGGACGAGGAGATCGTCGGGTTCGTCGGGCTGCTGCTGCTCGCGGGCCACATCACGACCACGGCACTGCTGGGCAACGTCGTCCAGACCCTGGACGAGCACCCCGGGGCCGCCGCCGCGCTGCGCGCGGACCCCGCCGGGCTGCCCGCCGCGATCGAGGAGGTGCTGCGCCTCCGCACGCCGCTCGCGCCGAGCATGCGCCGGACCACCGCCGACGTCCGGTTCGGCGAGCACGCCATCCCGGCGGGCACGATCGTCCTGGCGTGGCTGGCCTCGGCCAACCGGGACGAGCGGCGCTTCGCCGACCCGGACCGCTTCGTCCCCGGCCGCGAGCACAACGCGCACCTGAGCTTCGGGCACGGGATCCACTTCTGCCTGGGCGCGCCGCTCGCCCGGCTGGAGGTCCGGATCGCCGTGGCGAGGATGCTCGCCCGGTGGAGCGAGATGTCGGTCGGCGAGGGGGCCGAGTTCCACGACGCCCGGGGGATCTCCGGCGCCCGGCGGCTGCCGCTCCACGTCCGCTGGGTCTGAGAGGAGACCTGCCATGGCGAACGACGAACCGCGGTCCCGGTACCTGGAGGTGCCGGGCGCGCGGCTGTACCACGAGGTCCGCGGGTCCGGCCCGCTGCTCGTGCTTACCGGCGTGCCCATGGGCACCGGGGGCTTCGCGCAGATCGCGCCGCTGCTCGCGGACGCCTTCACCGTCGTCACCCACGACCCGCGCGGCACGTTCCGCAGCACCGTCGAGGACCCGTCGCGGGAGACCTCGGTCGAGGTGCTGGCCGACGACCTGCGGCGGCTGCTGTCCTCCCTCGGCGCCGGGCCGGCGCACGTGTTCGGCAACAGCGGCGGGGCCGTCACCGGGCTCGCGCTGGTCGCCCGCCACCCCGGCCTGGTGCGCGCGTTCGTCGCCCACGAGCCGCCGCTGCCCGCGCTCCTCCCCGACGGGGAGCGGCTGCGCGCGGCGATCGGCGAGGTGTGCGACGCCTACGAGAGCGAGGGCCGGGCGGCGGCGCTGAAGAGGTACGCCGCCGTCACCGGCATCGAGCGCTTCTCCCAGCCGCCCCGGGCCCGCCAGGCGGCGTCCCACCCCGAGGCGTTCACGCCGCCGACCGACACGCGGGCGATCCTCGACCGGTTCTTCCGGCACCTGCTGCGGCCCGTCGCGTCCTACCGCCCCGACCTCGCGGCGCTGCGGGCCTCCGCCACCCGCGTCGTGGTGGCGGGCGGGAGCACGTCGCGCGGGCAGCTCGCCCACCGGGCCTCGGTCGCGCTCGCCGCCGGGCTCGGCGCCGACGTGGTCGACTTCCCCGGAGGCCACACCGGCTTCCAGGAGGAGCCCCGGGAGTTCGCCCAAGTCCTGACCCGCTCGCTCACCGCGCCGGTGTGAGGGGCCCCGAGGATCAGCGGGACGCGTCCCGGACGGAGTCGCCGAGCGTCGTGGTGACCAGCCGGTGGACGGCGGCGGGCTCGGGCGGCGCGCTGCCCCGGTCGGCGAACAGCAGGTGCCCGGCCCCGATCAGCGTGAACGCCAGGGTCTCGACGTCGGCCTCGGGGGCGAGGCGCCCGAGCTCGCGCTCCGCGGTGAGGTAGTCGCCGAACATCGTGGCCGCCTCGGTGAGCACCGGGACCCCGGCCGGCCAGGTGTCGCGCAGCCGGTCCCGCAGCTCGTCGCGGAAGGTGACGAGCGCGACGACCGCGACCGCGACCGATCCGTAGAGCGCCGTCAGCGCCTGGCTGAGGTTGCCCGCGATCGTGCCGGTTCCGGCGGCGTCGCGCAGGGCGGCGGTCTGGGCGTCCATCCGCTGGACGCGGTCCAGCACGAACTCGGCGAGGAAGGCGTCGAAGTTGGCGAAGTGCCGGTGCAGGACGCCCTTGGCGACGCCCGCCTCCGCGGTGAGGGCCCGGCTGGTCAGGGCGTTCGGCCCGTCCCGCAGGAGCACGCGCTCGGCCGCGCTGAACAGCTGCTCGCGTGCGTCGCGGATGGCGGTCCCGGTAGGCACCCGCGCCCCTCCCTCGCTCGCCCGGCTCGGCCCGGCCCACGAGTGGCCGGGCGCCCGCTTTCACGGGCGCCCGGTCATGATACCTCCGAGCTGGGGACGGGCGGAGGGGGCGGCGGGTTAGGGACGCCTGTCCAGCCAGAAACGGACCGGCGCGGGCTCCTCGAAGTTCTTGGCCCCCCACTGCTTGCGCGCGAGCTTGCGGAACACCCCTCCGACCGGGCACTCCCCGGAGAGGAACGCGTCGATGCGCCCGGCGCGCGCCGCGGCCTGCATGTCCAGGTAGCCCTCGACGAACCGGTCCTCGTCGAAGGGCGCGGCGGCGGACCCCCCGACGGCCCGCGACCCCTCGGCCATCCGGGCGATCCGGCCCCGGTCCAGGTCGGCGCCCATGAGGCCCGCGAACCTGTCGGCGGCGACCAGGCCCATGACGTAGGAGCCCCACTCGGCCCGGGTGGCGTGGGCGCGCGCGTCGACCGCCCCGCGGAGGACCCAGTCCGCGATCTCGAAGGCGAGGATGCCGAAGGCGTACTGCTCGGGCGGGTTGAAGACGTCCCGCTGGTCCGCGAGGTTCGTGCACACCGTGACGCAGAACGGCTCGGGGGCGTTCGGGTAGGCGAGCGAGACCGCCCACCAGCCGAACGCGTAGTGGCCCACCGCGCGGACGCAGTGGTCGGCCGCGTCCGGCTCCCCGGCGAGGTGGACGCCGAACCCGACGCGGAGGCCGCCGCGGGCGCTGGTCCGGGGCGCCAGCACCGTCTCGGAGACCTCGCCGCGCAGCCGGCCGCCCGGACCGGTGAGCGCCAGCATCAGCGCCGTGAAGTCGGCGGGGGTCGTCACCGCCCCGACGGAGTGGTAGGTCCCGCACTCGTGCCAGGGCAGGGGGACGGCGCGGTCCCCGAACACCATGTGGCCCGTGGTGCAGCGGGCCCGCACCTCGTCCCAGTTCGGGCTGTCCGGCCAGGCGGTGTCGCGCATGCCGAGCGGATCCAGGATCTCGGCCTTCACATACCGGCCCAGCGGGACACCGGTCACGGCCTCGGCCGCCAGGGCGGCCACCTGGTACATGAACGAGGAGGAGCGCCACTCGCCGGTGCCGGCCGGGCCGGCGAAGCGCGGCGCGCCCGTGCCGTACTCGCGGACCACGCCGCGCTTCAGCTCGCGCTCGATGTAGCCCATCGCCGGTTCGTGGCGCTCGACCCAGTCGTATCCGTCGGTGGCGGCGCCCGTGAGCATGGCCAGCGCCCCGGTCAGCGTCACCGTGCCGCCGTGCGGGTTGGCGACCGGGAACGGCAGGTGCCGGTCGATGGGGGCGTCGAGGTCGAGGTCGCCCGCGCGGGCGAGGTTCGCGATCGCGGCGGCGACCAGGACCTTCCCGAGGCTGCCGACCCGCATGGTGTGCGCGGCGGTCACCGGGGCGCCGGTCCCCACGTCGGCCACGCCGAACGGCAGGGTGAGCGGGGCCCGGCCGGCGAACCCGATGGTGACGAGGGCGCCGGGCGCGCCGGTGGTCTCCAGCACGGCGGGGGCGATCCGCTCGACGCCCTCCCGCAGCGCGCTCGACGTCAGGCTCATGGGAGCTCCTCTCGGTCCCCGGCCTACCAGGCGACGGGGATGGACTCGGGGATGGCGGCGAACGAGGCCCGGCGCACGGTCAGCTCCCCGGCCGGCACCGTCAGCTCCATCTCGGGGAAGCGCCGGGTCAGCTCGGTCAGGGCGGTCTGCAACTCCAGCCGCGCCAGCGGCGCCCCGATGCAGTACCGCAGGCCGAACCCGAAGGAGAGATGGGGGTTGTTCTCGCGGGTGACGTCGAACCGGTCGGGATCGTCGAAGACGGTCTCGTCGTGGGCCGCCGCGTACATGTCGAGCATCACCAGCTCGCCGCGCCCGACGGCGGCCCCGGCGATCTCCAGGTCCGCGCGCGCGTAGCGGATGTCGGGAGGGAGCAGGCGGCTGACGACCCGCAGGCTCTCCTCCGCCGCCGCCGGGGCGAGGCCCGGGTCGCCCCAGAGCGCCCGCCACTGGTCCCGGGAGTCCAGTAGCAGCGTCGTGCCGACGCAGAGCGCCGCCGCCGTGGTCTCGTACCCGGCGAACAGCACGCCCATCGCGAGCTGGGCGATCTCGTCGTCGGTGAGCGACCCGTCCGCGCCGAGCCGGGAGACCACGTCCTCGCCCGGGTCCGTCCGCTTGCGGGCCACCAGCTCGCGGCCGTAGGCGTTGAGGCTCGCCAGGCCGCTCGCGGACCGCTCCCGGTCGCTCGCGTCGCTGATCGCCGTCGTCCACCCGTCCAGGGCCGCCCTGTCCTCCGCCGGGACGCCCAGCAGGTCGCCGATCACCTCGCGCGGCAGCGCCAGCGCCAGGGACCGGGCCAGATCCGCCGGGGGGCCCTGCTTCGCCAGCAGGTCCAGCAGGTCGCCGGTCAGCGCCTCCACGCGCGGGCGCATCGCCTGCACGTGCCGCGGCGAGAAGAAGGGCTGGAGGCGCGAGCGCATCGTCGACACCCACGCCTGCTCGGTCTCGTAGTCGCCGCGCGGCCCGTCGAGCAGCACCGACTCGCCGCTGCGCGGGGCGTTGTCGGGGTCGGGGTGGCTGCGGCCGAGCCGCGCGTCGCCGAGCAGCCCCCTGATCTCGTGATAGCCGGTCACCAGCCACGCGGGGGCGCCCACGGCGGTGGTGACCCGGTGCACCGGGGCCCGTTTCTGGAGCTGGCGGAGGTTGCGCTGCGGGCGCGCCGGATGCGGCAGGTCGAGCGGAAGCTGGATCTGGTCGGTCATGCCGGAGCACCTCTTCCTGTGATCACAGGAACCCACTCTCGCGGACCTCGACCACCCCGAAAATCCTGATTTACCAGGGGTTTCCCGGCTGCGGCGGGTGTGTTAGGCGTCGTCCCCCTCGCGCAGGACGCGCAGGGTCTCGGCCTGCTCGACGGTGACGCCGCGCTCGCGCTGCTCGACCGCCTCCCGGGCGGTCAGCCCCGCGCCGATCCAGGACGCCGCCTCCTCGAACGGGATGCCCGCCCGCCACCACTCGCGCGCCACGGCCATCGGGCTCAGCCCCCGCTGGATGAACCGGCGGGCCTCCGCCGGGCGCAGCCCCAGGTCCTTCCAGGTCCGGGCGGTCGCGGCGTCGATGTCGCAGCGCACCCAGGCGATCGCCTCGTCGTCCACCCACTCGGCCTGGAGGTAGGTGTACATGGTGACGCCGGTCGCGCCGCTCGCCCGCTTGATGAACCGGTCGGTCTCCTGCTGCGCCTCGGAGGCGTTGAACGACATCAGGTCGAGGAACGCGTCGGGGGAGCGGCCCTCCCCGTCCCCGGCCGCCCTCGGCTCGCGTCCGCAGCTCACCTCGTACGCCTGCTCCGGGGTGTGGCCCTGCGCGCGGTAGGCGATCGCGGACTCCAGGTCCAGCCCGAACTCGTGCCAGCCGATCGCCTCCGCCGCCGGGATCCCCGCCGCCCGCCACCCGGCGACGGTCGCCGGGGTGACGCGGGCCGTCTCCCACTGGGCGGCGGTCAGCGGGGAGGTCACCCGGGCGGCGCGCCAGGTCGCGGCCCGGCGCGGGCCGATGCGCCAGCCCCACCACGCCCGCGCCTCCTCGGCCGAGAAGCCCAGGGCGGTGTAGACCGCAGGGTCGAACCCGTCGGAGCCGCCGTGCTCTGCCATCACTCTGCCCTCACTCTGCCATCACTCTGCCCTCGGCCCCTCGTCGCTGATCAGTACGGTCGTCGCCCAGCCGGGGGTCCGCCCCGCCGGGTCCAGCAGCCCGGCCACGACCCGGGTTCGCGGCGGCGGGTCGTCCGGCCAGGGGGTGTGGCCGTCGGTGAGCGCGATGATGAGATCGGGCACCGGCCCGCGGGCGAGCGCCGCGTCGAAGCCCGCGCGGATGTCGGTGCCCCCGCCGCCGCCGAGCCGCAGGTCGGAGAGCCGGCGCGGGGTCTGCGCCCGGTAGGCCCGCGCGTCCACGGAGATGACCGTGAGCCGGTCGCGGCCGATGCCGACGGCCCGCAGCACGCCGTCCACCTCGGCCAGGCACCGGCCCAGCATGGTGTCGCTCATCGAGCCGGAGGTGTCGATGAGCACGGTGACCGCCGGGAGCGGCTGGTGCGGGCTGGGCAGCACGACGCCGGGCGTGCTCGCGGCCCGCCGCGACGGCCTGCGGTAGGTGAAGTCGACGCGTCCGGCCGTGCGGGCGACGCAGCGGCGGATCCGCGCCGCCAGTTGCCGCCGCCAGTCCACGGTCGGCTCCAGGACCTCCTCCGCCCAGCGCCGCCAGCCGCCGGGCACGTCCTCGCGGGTGCGCAGGTGCTCGCGGACGCGCCGCGCGGTCTCCAGCGCGGTGAGCCTGGCGCTGGTGCGCGGCAGCGGGGGCAGGTCGCAGTTCCAGGGCCGCGGCTGCCCGTCGCAGCCGCTGCCGCAGTCGCCCGCCGCCACCGCCGGGTCGAGCGGCTCGGCGCGGGCGCGGAGCAGTTCCCAGTACCGCCGGGCGAGCCCGTCGCCGGGCAGGCCGAGGGCGTGCGGCGGGGGCGGGTCCGCGGGCGGTTCCGTCCAGCCGATGGAGAGGTCGTCGTACAGCTCGGCGTCGGCGGCGACGTTCCACGTCCGCTGGTCCGGCGTGCGGTCCGCGCCCGGGGCGGCGGCGTCCGGGAGCGGCGCGGCGGCGCCCGGGTACCGCGCGGCGTGCTCGCGCAGCAGGTGGGCGAGCTGGTGCAGGACCCAGAACCCGACGCGCGGCACGCTCTGCCGGTCGAGCTCGGCCGGGCTGATGTGCAGGTGCCAGCCGGTGTCGGCGGGGAACCTGCGCAGCGCGGCGCCGCCGCCGGTGACCTCGGTGTCGGGGACGACGACCGGGTCCAGCGTCAGCAGCGCGTCGGCCAGGTAGGGCGCCCGGTGGGCGGCCCACACCCGCGCGGCGGCCCACTTGCGCCGCGGACCCGGCGGCAGTGCGTCGAGAGGCAGACCGGACATGGGATCAGGCTCGCTCCGGCGCTAGTCGATCAGTCCTGCGTCGCGCAGGATCGGGGTCAGCTCCAGCAGCGCCGCCGGTATCCGCGCGCCCTCCGGGCGCCGGGCGGCCAGCGTGCGCGCCACCAGCGTCGCCACGTCCGGCGCCGCCCGCGCGGCCTTGGCGACCACCCGCCAGCCCGCCTCCCAGACGTCCTTGTCGTCCGCCGCCACGGCCACCGCCGCGACCGAGGTGAGCGCCGCGAACGCGCGGTCGCTGCGGCGGGGCAGCTCGAAGGAGTCCGGGTCGGCGAGGACGGCCGCCGGGTCGGGCAGGTCGAGGTTCTCCGTCCAGGACAGGAACTCCAGCGCCGCGCCCTCGCCGACCGCGCCCGCGACCAGGGCCGCGCGCACGTCGGGCCCCGCCGCCGCGGCCTCGCACGCGGCCAGCAGCGTCGCGGTGAACTCCCACGAGCGGGGGCTCGGCCAGCCCCGTCCCGCCGCCTCGCCCTTCGGCATCCGCAGGACGAGGGCGGGGCGCACCTGGAGGAACGCCGACACCGCGGCCCGCGCCACGAGGGCCTGCCGGGGGGTGGCGGGACGGTCGAAGCCGGACAGCGAGGGACGTCCGAACCCGACGGCCAGGCCGCGGGCGACCCGCTCGGCGTGCACCGGCCAGTCCAGGTGCACGAGGCGGTTGGCGAGCGGCGGGGCCAGCTCCCACCCGTCGGCCGCCTCCCCGGGCGGGTTGGCCGCGGCGACCACGCGCACGCCGGCGGGCAGCGGGACGTCGCCGACCACGCGCTCCAGCACCACGCGCAGCATCGCGGCCTGCACGGCGGGCGGGGCGGTGGTCAGCTCGTCCAGGAACAGCAGCCCGCGCCCGGCGGCGGCGAGCCGCTGCGCCCACGCGGGCGGCGCGAGCCGGACGGCCCCGCCGGACACGACGGGGAGCCCGGCGAAGTCGCTGGGTTCGCGAAGGGATCCGATGACCACCTCGACCGGCCAGCCCAACGACTCCGCGAGGGCCTTCACCGCGGACGTCTTGCCGGTGCCGGGGCTGCCCCACAGCAGGGTCGGGACGCCCGCCGAGACGGAGAGGGAAAGCGCCTCTAGCACCACTCTGGTGTCCACTGGAGGAAGGCCCCCGCGTTTCTGTCGTGTGTCCGGTCGGTCGGCTACTTCGGCGCCACGGTGCTCGACGCCCAGTTCAGAAGGGTGGAGTAGACGAGCGGCGCCGTCGTCGCGAGGCCCATGACGTGGCCGGTCGAGGGGATCATCGAGACCTTGAGCTTCGCCTCGGGCAGGTAGAACTGCGACTCGTAGGCCAGCACGCTCGCGGGGTCGCCGCAGTCGTAGACGGTGACGCCCTGGCAGGTCAGCCAGTCCTCCGCGCCGCCGACCAGGAGCACCGGCACCCGGATCCCGTAGGGGATCCGCGGCGGGACGATCGCCGCGGACGGGTAGACGTCCTTGAGCTGCTCGTCCTTGGCCACCACCGCCGGGTCGGTCGTGGCCGGGTAGTAGAACATGGAGCCGCGCGTGCCGGGCTTGGTGGTGATGTACCCCCGGTCGAGGCCGGCGTTCGCGAACTTCGGGTCGTCGGGCGCCGGGTAGGCGTTGGCCGCCCCGATCTGGCCGTGCTGGGCGTTGAAGCCGTGCAGCGAGCTGGTCAGGATCGCCGCGTCCACGTCGCCGTACCGGGGGATCTCGCTCCAGGCGTAGTACGAGCCGAGCGCGTGCCCGACCCAGAGGACCTTGCCGAAGCCGTGCCCGTCGAGGGTGCCCGCGCGCAGCGCGGAGATGGCGTCGTGCAGCGCGACGGCGCCGGCCTCGGAGGTGACCTGGCCGCTCTGCGGATGCGAGCTGTCGCCCGAGCCGATGAGGTCGACGTTGAACGTGGCGTATCCGGCCGAGGTCGCGGCGCGGACGTAGGAGTAGTAGCCGTTGCCGACAGGGAAGTTCCAGTAGGCGCGGTTGTAGTACCCGCCGTGCACGAGGAACTGCACGGTGCTGGGGCGGCGGTAGGCGGGGTAGCAGAGCTCTCCCGCCATGGTCTCGGTGGCCGGTCCGGGGTCGGCGAGGCGGACGGGCAGCTCGTAGGTCTCGCAGATCGGGCCGTGGCCCGCGGCGGCGGGCGGGGCGGTGACCAGGGTGGATAACGCCGCGGCGGCCGTGCATGCCGCGATGAGGAGGGACTTCAGCTGGGGACGAGTCATAATGGGCACTGGCCCACTATGGTGGGCGGGTGCCCATTATGTCAAGGGCCCGCCCAGGGAGGCGGCGTTAACACAGACGGGGGCGGGCCAGTACCCCCATCAGCCGGGATGGTCGCGGGCCGGGCGGGTCGGCAGAGTGGACGCACGCTCACGTCCGCTGGCGAGATGGGGTTTCGGATGCGCGTCCTGTTCGTTCCGGCTTCCGCGCCGTCGCACTACTTCCCGATGGTCCCGCTGATCTGGGCCTGCCGGACCGCCGGCCACGAGGTCTGCGTGGCCGCGCAGCCGTGGGGCGGCTCGGTCGTCCCCGGGTCCGGCGTACCGATGGTCACGATCGCCGAGTCGTTCGACATGACCGCCGAGCTCGCGCGGCACCGGCCGCGCGTCCCGGCCGCGACCCCGGCCGCCCCCGTCGGCCCGCTGCACGCGGCGATGATCGACGCCCAGATCCGGTTCGCGGCGGAGGCCGCGCGGGACCTGGTCGCCCTCGCCCGCGACTGGCGGCCCGGCCTGGTCGTCGCGGACCCGCTCGTGCTCGCGGCGGCGCCCGCGGCCGCGGCGGCGGGCGCGCCGCTCGTCCACCACCTCTGGGGCCCGGACATGCTGCGCGCCCACGAGTACGGCTATCCGGGCTGCGGGATCCCACTCTCCGCCTGGCCCGAGGCGCTGCGCGGGCTGTACGCGCGGCACGGCTGCGAACCCCGGGTCGAGAACGCCGTCGCGACCGTCGACCCCTGGCTCGGGGCGATGGGGATCGCCGAGACGCCGTCGCGGATCCCGATCCGCTTCGTCCCCTACAACGGGAGCGGTGTGCTGCCGCGCCCGCTCCTCGCGCCGCCGCGGGGACGGCGGGTCCTGGTCACCTGGGGCTCCCTGCTGGCCATCCGCGAGGGCATGGCGGCCTTCCCGGTCGCCGAGGTCGTCGGGGCGCTCCGGGCGCACGGCGCCGAGGTCGTCGTCGCGGTCACCGGCGCCGACCGGCGCTGGACCCGGGACCTGCCGCCGGAGGTCACCGTGGTCGAGAACGTCCCGCTGAACGCGATCATGCCGTCCTGCGACGCGGCGGTCCACCACGGCGGCGGCGGGACGATCATGACGGCCGCCTACCACGGCGTCCCGCAGCTCACGCTCACCGCCACCCTCGACACGCGGACCTGCTGCGAGCGGCTGGCCGCCACGGGCGCGGGCGTCTCCCTCGACCTGCTGGACCTCACCCCGGACGCGCTCTCCGACGCCGTCGGGGAGGTCCTGACCGGCGACCGGACGCGCAAGGCCGCGGCCGAGCTGCGCACCGAGGTCCTGGCCCAGCCCGCCCCGGCCGACGTCGCCGCGCGCGTCACCGCCCTCGCCTAGCGGCCCCGCGCCGCTGAGCCCCCACCCCTGGTCAGGGGCGGGGGCTCAGCGGCGTCGGTCACCGGGTGAGGGCGTCCACCACGCCTGCCAGACCGTCCGCCCGGCGGACGCGCGGTCGCCAGCCCGTGGCCGCGATCAGGGCCGACGGGTCGGCGGGCAGGTCCCCGAGGTCGGCGGCGTCGGCCCAGTCCGGCGGCGGCACGGTGACCACGGGGACGGGCGGACGCCCCGTCCGCGCGGCGACCAGGGCGGCCAGCTCGCGGAACACCTCGCCGAGCCGCGCGGGCGTGCCGGTGCCCACCGGCCACCGGCCGCCGACCAGGCCCTCGGGGGCGCGCAGCGCGGCGGCGAAGGCGCGCGCCGCGTCGGTGACGTGCACCAGGTCCCGCTCGACCGTGCCGTCGTGCCACATGGTGATCGGCTCGCCCGCGAGCGCCTTGCGGGCCATCGCGGTGACGACGCCGCGTCCCGTCGCGCCGGTGAGCGGGACGCACCCGTAGACCGTGGCGGGGCGGAGCACGATCCCGCGCACCGCGCCGTCCCCGGTCGCCTTGGCCAGCAGTTCCTCGGCCGCCGCCTTGTGCCGCACGTAGTCGTTGAGCGGCGTCCCCGGAGGGGCGGACAGCTGGAGGGTGCTGGCGAACACCACGACCGGCGGCGGCGCCCCGGCCGCGCGGACCGCCTGCACGAGCGTGTCGAGCAGGGCCGTGCCCAGGCTCTCCGACCCGGCCCCCGGCGTCCGCCACGAGCGCTCGCCGGGGATGTGCGCCGCCAGGTGGACGACGGCGTCCGCCCCCGCCACGGCGTCGCGCACCGCCGCCGGGTCGGTGAGGTCGGCGAGGCGGACCTCGGCCGAGGCGTCCGGGAGCGGGAGCCGCCGCTCCCGGGAGACGAGCCGCAGCCGCACCGGGAGCCCGGCCAGCTCCGCGGCGACCGCGCCGCCGAGGAACCCGGACGCGCCGAGCACCACGACCAGCGGCCGGTCCGTGGACGAGGGGACCACGATCACTCCTTGTCTAGACGGCGACCGTCTCGCCGGGCACGATCTGCATCTCCGGCAGCGGGAAGACCAGCCTGCCGCCGCCCGCGAGATACCCCTGCTCGCGCGAGAGGAAGTCGTCCCGGAACGTCCACGGCAGCACGAGCAGCTGGTCGGGGCGCAGCGCGTGCGCGTCCTCCTCGGACACGATCGGGATGTGCGTCCCCGGCGTGAAGCGGCCGGACTTGTCGGCGTTGAACTCGCCGATGCAGGGCAGGTCGTCGGGCGTGAGCCCGCAGTACTGGAGGATGACGTTCCCCTTGGTGGAGGCGCCGTAGCCGACCGTCAGCCTGCCCGCCGCGCGCGAGTCGTCGAGGAAGCTCCGCAGCGCCGCCCGCTGCCGGGCCGCCGTCGCCGCGAGCGTCTCGTAGGGGCGCAGGCCCTCCAGCTCCAGCGCGCTCTCCCGCCTGCGCAGCTCCGCGACGGCGGGGGAGGCGGTGCGGTGGCGCCCGCCCCGCTTCGCCATCGTCAGGTTGAGGCTGCCGCCGTAGACCGGCGTGATCTCCGCGTCGACGACGGTGAGCCCGACGCGTTCGGCCATCCACTCGAACTGGCGCAGCGCGTAGTACTCCAGGTGCTCGTGGCACACGACGTCGTAGGCGTTGTCGGCGAGCATCGAGGGCAGGTAGCTCTGCTCGGACACCCAGACCCCGTCGTCGTCGAGGATGTCGTGGATGTCCCGCATGACGTCCATCGGCCGGGGGAGGTCGTAGAACATCGCGATGGAGGTGACCACCTTCGCCTTGCGGTCGCCGAACTCGGCGGCGAACGCCTCCCTGGAGAAGTAGGTGGGGATCAGGTCGATCCCGTCCGGGTACAGCGGCCGGAACTGCTCGCCGGTCGGGTCGATGCCGACCAGCCCGATCCCTTCCCCGATCCCTTCGCGCGGGTAGGCGCGCAGCAGCGTCGAGTCGTTGCTGCCGATGTCCACGACGAGGTCGCCGGGGACGAGGTCGACGCGGTCGAGGACGCCGCGCACGATCCCGCGCAGATGGTCGACCATGAACGGCCGGATACTCGACCGGTAGCCGTAGGAGCCGGTCGTGTACATCGCCCCGGCGTCGGTCGTGTGCCGGAGCTGGACGAGCCCGCAGCCGCCCGGACCGCACTTCACCAGTTCGAGCGGGACCCGGGGGACCGGATCGCCGGGCGTGCGCGGGAACACGCTCGTGATCGCCTGGACCCCCAGGTCGAGGACCGGCACCAGCTCGCCGTTCCCGCAGATGCGGCACTCGGAGATCACCATGTCTTCCTCGCTTCCTTGCCGGTCATGTCCGTACGGAGGGGCCGGCGTAGCGCGGCAGCAGACCGGCCGCGGCGGCCTCCCGCAGGCCAGGCGCGGCCCGGTCCTTGTCCGAGAGGATCGGTTCCTCGTCGAGCGCCCAGGGCAGGGCGAGCTCGGGGTCCAGCGGGTTCACGTCGATCTGGGTGCCCGGGACGAACTGCTCCGCGCACAGGTAGCTCATCCGGGTGCCCTCGGCGAGCGCGTGGTAGGCGTGCCCGAGGCCCTCGGCGAGGAGCACCAGCTCGCCGGACTCCTCGGTCAGGGCCGTGCTGTCGAACGCCCCGAAGGTGGGCGACCCCACCCGCAGGTCGACGACGACGTCGAGCGCCGCCCCCGCCACGCAGCTCACCAGCTTGGCCTCCCCGGACCCGGCCCGCGTGCCGTGCACGCCGCGGATCGTCCCGCGCCGGTTGACCGTGATGTTGCCCTGGCTGATGCGGAAGGGCACGCCGGTCAGTCGGGCGACCTCCGCGGTCCGGAACGTCTCGAAGAAACTCCCCCGGCGGTCGCGGTGCTTCTCCGGGGTGATGCGGAACGCGCCCGCGATCGCCAACTCCTTGATCTCCACCGGCCGGGAGCCTCCTTCGAAGAGCACGGGTTCGAGGACACGGATTTCGTGAGGACGGGGGCCCGCCGTCATTTTGCTTCGCGGGAGGCCGCGGGATCTTCCCCCATTCATCGGGGTTGCGCGCCGCCCGCCCGGCTGACCTGGTCGAGGACGCGCCGCTCGACATGCGGGTCCAGCCACCGGTGGGTGTCCTGCCACGGCGGCTCGCCCTCGGCGCGCAGCCAGGCCCAGCCGTCGGCGAGCGTGTCGCGCAGCGGGCGGCCCGTGTCGAGCCCGGCGCGGCGGGCGGCGGAGGCGTCGATCTCGTGCATGCCGCCCCGCATGGACGCCGGGAGCCACATCGGGATGTCGAGGTAGGGGCGGATGCCCGCGGCCACGACCATCTCGTCGGGGACCCAGACCAGCTCGGCGTCGGACCCGACCACCTCCCGCATCGTGTCCAGGTACTCGCCCATGGTGTGCCTCCCGCGCGGGGACAGCGTGGTGAACGTGCCGCCGACGTCGCGGTCCGCCGCGTCCAGCATCCAGCTCGCGAGGTCGCGGACGTCGACGTAGCGCAGCGGGTCGGACGGGTCGCCGGGCGCGAGGATCGCGCCGCCGCGCTCGATCCGGCGCATCCACCAGGTCATCGTCCCGACGTCCTCGCGCGGGCCGAGCGTCGGCCCGGCGCGGGCGATCAGCGCGTGGTCCCCGAACGCCTCCAGCGCGGCGAGTTCGGCGCCGCGCTTGGCGGTGGGGTAGAAGCCGTGCTCCTCGTCGCCCGGATCACCGCCGATCACCGCGGCGCTCTCGTCGGCGCCGGGGGGCAGCGGCCGCTCGTACACCACCCAGCTCGACACGAACCCGAAGTGCCGGGCGCGGCCGGCGAGCAGCGCGCACGTGTCCCGGACGACGCGGGGCGCCCCCATCCAGGTGTCCACGACCGCGTCCCACTCCCGGCCGCCGAGCGCGCGCCGCAGCGCGCGCGGGTCGGTCCGGTCGGCGACCAGGGGGAGCGCGCCCGCGGGGGCGGGACGGCTGACGCCGCGGTTGAGGACGGTGACCTCGTCGCCGCGCGCCAGCGCCGCGTCGACGACCGCGCGTCCCACATAGCGCGTTCCGCCGAGCACCAGAACCTTCATGATCATCACCTCTCGCCGGTCGCGTCGGGGCGTTCACCAGGTGACGGGCAGCGCCCGCAGCCCGGTGATGAGGAAGCCGTGCTTGTAGGGGACGTCCTCCACGGGCACGGTGAGCCGCAGCCCGGGGAACGCGGCGAGCACGGCGCCGATCGCCACCTCCAGCTCCAGCTTGGCGAGCTGGGCGCCCAGGCAGCGGTGCATCGCGTACCCGAACGCGACGTGGTCGGCGGCGCCCTCGCGGGTGACGTCGAACCGGTCGGGATCGGGGAACGCCTCCGGGTCCAGGTTGGCGGCCGGGAGGCAGGCGTGGACCACCGAGTGCGCGGGGATGGTCGTCCCGTCGAGGTCGACGTCGCCGACGGTCGCGCGGATGTGGCCGCCGTAGGGGTGCACGCCCAGCGTCGCGTACCGCAGCACCTCGTCCACGGCGGACGGCACGAGCGACGGGTCGGCGCGCAGCAGCGCGAGCTGGCCGGGGTTGTCCATCAGCGCGACGAGCCCCTTGCCCAGCATGGTCGCGGTGGACTCGCCGCCGGCCAGCAGCAGCCCGCAGCCGAGCGTCACCAGCTCGTCCTCGCTCAGCCGGTCCCGCTCGTCGCGGGCGGTGATCAGGTCCTGGAGCAGGCTCTCGTCGGGGTCGCGGCGCTTGGCCTCGACCAGTCCTTCCATGTAGCCGACCATCGCCTTGAGGGCGGCGAGCGCCTCCTCGGGCGGGTAGGCGCCCGTGGACACCACGCGCTCCGCCCAGCCCCGGAACCGCTCCCGGTCCGCGTCCGGGACGCCGAGGATCTCGCAGATCACGGTGACCGGCAGCGGATAGCACAGCCCGGCGGCCAGGTCGGCGGGCGGCCCGGCGGCCACCAGCGGCGCGATCAGCTCGTCGGTGATCTGCTGGACGCGCGGCCGCAGGGCGCGGATCCGGCGCGCGCTGAACGCCCCCGCCACGAGGCGGCGCAACCGGGTGTGCTCGGGCGGGTCGAGGTCGTTGATCCCGGTGTTGCGGAAGACGGCCGCCGGGCCGATCGCCGCGCCGAGCCGGCGCGCCTCGGCGCGGCTGAACCGCGGGTCGGCCATGACGGCGCGCACCTGCTCCATCCCGGTGACCAGCCAGCGCCGCTCCCCGGACTCGGTCGTGAACGCGCGCACCGGCGCCTGCCGCCACAGCTCGCGCACCGCCGCCGGGGTGGTGTAGCCGGAACGGTCGGCGTGTTCAGCGGTCATGTCTCCTCGCTTTCGGGAAGGGGGTCGCCACGGCGTCGGGACGGCCGGGACGGCTAGCCCGAGACGAGCCCGGCGGCGACCGCCCAGCCGACCAGGTGGGACTTGGTGACGGCTCCGACGCGCCGCCGCGCCTCGCTCAGGTGCTCGTCCACGGTGTTCTTGGAGATGCCCAGCTCGCGCGCGGTCTCCTTCGCGGTCAGGCCCAGCGCCGCGAGCCGGACCACCTCGGTCTGGCGCGCGGTCAGCGCCTGCGCGCCGACCGAGATCTCCTGCCCTGACACGGTCATGGCGGTCCTCTCCTTCCAAGCGTCGATGTGGGCGGTCGCGTGGGGGGGCACGGACCGTCGCGTCCGGCCGGGCTCACACCTCGGGAACGGCGTGTCCCATCTCCTCCGCCAGCTTGAGCGCCTCGTCGATCAGCGTTTCGGGGATCCGCGACTCCGGGACCGTCCGGACGACCCGGCCCCGGACGAAGATCTGCCCCTTGCCGTTGCCGGAGGCCACGCCGAGGTCGGCCTCGCGGGCCTCGCCCGGACCGTTCACCACGCAGCCCATGACGGCGACCCGCAGCGGGACGTCCATGCCCTCCAGGGCGGCGGAGACCTCCTCCGCCATCTTGTAGACGTCCACCTGCGCCCGCCCGCAGGACGGGCAGGACACGATCTCCAGCCCGCGCTCGCGGAGGTTCAGCGACTCCAGGATCTGGAGGCCGACCTTGACCTCCTCGACCGGCGGCGCCGACAGCGACACCCGGATCGTGTCGCCGATCCCCTCGGCCAGCAGCGCGCCGAACGCGGTGGCCGACTTGATCGTGCCCTGGAACCTCGGCCCGGCCTCGGTGACGCCCAGGTGCAGCGGGTAGTCGCACCGCCGCGACAGCAGCCGGTACGCCGAGACCATCACGACCGGGTCGTGGTGCTTGACGGAGATCTTGAGGTCGCGGAAGCCGTGCTCCTCGAACAGCGAGCACTCCCACAGCGCCGACTCCACCAGCGCCTCGGGCGTGGCCTTGCCGTACTTCTCCAGCAGCCGCTTGTCGAGCGAGCCCGCGTTCACACCGATCCGGATCGGGACCCCGGCGTCCTCGGCCGCACGGGCGATCTCACCGACCCTGTCGTCGAACCTCTTGATGTTGCCCGGGTTCACCCGGACCGCCGCGCACCCCGCGTCGATCGCCGCGAACACGTACTTCGGCTGGAAGTGGATGTCGGCGATCACCGGGATCCGCGACCGCCGCGCGATCGCGGGCAGCGCGTCGGCGTCGTCCTGCGACGGCACCGCGACCCGGACGATCTGGCAGCCCGCCGCCGTCAGCTCCGCGATCTGCTGGAGCGTCGCGTTGACGTCGGCGGTGGGGGTCGTGGTCATCGACTGCACCGACACGGGGGCGTCCCCGCCGACCGGCACGCCTCCGACCCGCACCTGCCGCGTTCGGCGGCGCGCCGCCAGCCGCGCCGGCGGAACCTGCGGCATGCCTAAGACGGTGCCCTTCATAGGATCTCCTCCTCCTGGTCGGTCGCGCGGAGCCGGGCCAGCGCGTCCGTCACGTCCCGGGCGATGCCCTGGGCGGTCAGGCCCGCCTGCTCCAGCACCTCGCCGCGGCCCGCCTGCGCCAGGAACTCCTGGGGCAGGGCCGCCTGGCGCAGCGGGCGGTGGATCCCGGCGTCCCGCATCGCCTGCGCGAGCGCGGCGCCGACCCCGGCCACCCGGCCGTTGTCCTCCACGGTGACGATCAGCTCGTGCGCCTCCGCCAGCGTCAGCAGCCCGGTGTCGAGCGGCTTCACCCAGCACGGGTCCACGACGGTCGCGGCGACGCCCTCGGCGGCGAGCTTGCCGGCCGCGCCCAGCGCGGCCGCCGCCATCGGGCCCACCGCCACGATGAGGACGTCGCCGGGGCCGTCCGGCAGGGCCAGGATCTCGGCCGCCCCGGCCCTGCCGACCGGCTCGATGTCCGCCGCGACGGGCCCCTTGGGGTACCGGACGGCCGTCGGGCCGCCCTCCACGGCGACCGCCTCGCGGAGCTGGGCGCGCAGCCGGGCGCCGTCGCGCGGCGCCGCGATCCGCATCCCCGGCACCAGTTGCAGCATCGACAGGTCCCACATGCCGTTGTGGCTCGGGCCGTCCGAGCCGGTCACCCCCGCCCGGTCGAGCGCGAAGGTGACACCGCACCCGTGCAGGGCGACGTCCATGAGGACCTGGTCGAACGCGCGGTTGAGGAACGTGGCGTACAGCGCGACGACCGGGTGCGCGCCGCCCGCGGACAGGCCCGCCGCCGAGGTGACCGCGTGCTGCTCGGCGATCCCGACGTCGAACACCCGGTCCGGGTAGCGCTCGGCGAACGCCTGGAGGCCGACCGGCTCCAGCATGGCGGCGGTGACGGCCACCACCTCGGGACGCTCGGCCCCGATGCGGACCATCTCCTCGGCGAAGACCGACGTCCAGTCCGCCGGGGGCGGGGCGCCGTCCGCGGAGCGGGGCCGGACGACGTGCATCTGGTCCAGCTCGTCCTGCTCGGCCGCCGCGAAGCCGTTGCCCTTGCGGGTGACGCAGTGCACCACCACGGGCCCGTCGAAGCGGGCGGCCTGCCGCAGCGCCTCCTCGGTCGCGGCGATGTCGTGCCCGTCGACCGGGCCGACGTACTTCACCCCGAGGTCCTGGAACAGGCCCTGCGGGGCGAGCACGTCCTTGATCCCGGCCTTCACCCCGTGCAGCGCGCCGTACAGCGGCGCGCCCGCCACCGGGACCTCGCGCAGCCGCTTGGCCCGCGCGAGCATCCGCTCGTAGCCGCCCGCGGTGCGCCGCGCCGACAGGTGCCGGGCGAGCCCGCCCCGGGTCGGGGCGTAGGAGCGGCCGTTGTCGTTGACCACCACCACGACCCGCAGGTCCTGGTCGACGAGGCTGTTCAGCCCCTCCCACACCATGCCGCCGGTCAGCGCGCCGTCGCCGACGACGGCGACGACCCTGCGGTCGGTGCGCCCGGCCAGCCGGTAGGCCTTGGCGAGCCCGTCGGCCCAGCCGAGCGCGGTGGAGGCGTGCGAGTTCTCGATGAGGTCGTGCTCGGACTCGGCGCGCGAGGGGTAGCCCGACAGGCCGCCCTTGGCCCGCAGCCGGGAGAAGTCCTTGCGGCCGGTCAGCAGCTTGTGCACGTACGCCTGGTGCCCGGTGTCCCACAGGATCCGGTCGCGCGGCGACTCGAACACCCGGTGCAGGGCGATCGTGAGCTCGACGGCGCCGAGGTTGGGGCCGAGGTGCCCGCCGCTGCGCGAGACCTCGGCGATCAGGAACTCCCGGATCTCCGCGGCCAGGGCCGCCAGCGTGCTCCCGTCCAGGCCCCGCAGGTCGGCGGGGCGGTGAACGCGGTCGAGTAACGGCGTGCCGCCGCCCCGGCCGGGTTCCGGTCCGATGTCAGCCAAGGTTCACTCCTGTGTGCTCACGCGCGGTCTCGTTGGGCGGTGCCGGTCCCGCCGCCGGCCCGGCCGGGGCCGGCCGCCAGGGACGAGGGCATCGCGAAGTCCACGTCCTCCACCGAGGTGACGTCGGTGGTGATGTCGCCGTAGCCGAGCGCGGCGAGCCGGTCCACCAGCCGCTCGACGAGGACGTCCGGCACGCTCGCGCCGGAGCTGACGCCGACCGAGGTCGCGCCGCGCAGCCACGCCTCGTCGAACTCCGAGACGTCGGGCACGAGGTGCGCGCGGGTCCCGGCCTCGCGGGCGACGTCCACCATGCGCAGCGAGTTGCTGGAGTTGCGCGCCCCCACCACGAGGATGAGGTCGCACCGGCGCGCCAGCGACTTGACGCCGTTCTGCCGGTTCTGGCTCGCGTAGCAGATGGTGTCGGCGCCCGGCGCGGCGACGTCGGTGAACCGGGCCCTGATCCGCTCGATCACCCCGGCCGTCTCGTCCACCGACAGGGTCGTCTGCGTCAGGTAGGTGACCGGGGTGTCGGCGGGCAGGTCCAGCCGGTCGACGTCGGCCGCGGTCTCGATCACGATCGTGCGGTCCGGCGCCTCGCCGCGGGTGCCCTGGGTCTCCTCGTGGTCGGCGTGCCCGACGAGAAGCACCAGCCGCCCGTCCCGCGCCCCGCGCCGGGCGTGCTGGTGGACCCTCGACACCAGCGGGCAGGTCGCGTCGATCACCCGCAGGCCGCGGCCGGCGGCGTTGGCGCGGACGAGCGGGGAGACGCCGTGCGCGGAGAAGACGCAGACGGCGCCCTCCGGCACGTCCTCCTCCGAGTCCACGAACCGCGCGCCCCGGCGGCGCAGTCCCGCCACGACGTGCCGGTTGTGGACGATCTCCTTGCGCACGTAGACCGGCGGCCCGTGGATGTCGAGCGCCCGCTCGACCATCGCGATCGCCCGCACCACTCCGGCGCAGAACCCGCGCGGCTCGGCGAGCACCGTTCGTTTCGTCCCGGCATTCCCGTTTGTCGCGCTCTCGCGAGACTGGTGGTCTTCCATGACTCCCTCAGATCGGTGATGACGCCCGAGGCGGGATCATGCGTGTCCCCGTGCCATTGTGGACGCGCCCTCTAAAGCGGTTCTTGGGTGTTCGGAGTGGCGCTGCGGCCGGCGCGCCGCAGGGGTCCGCGGCCGCCATCAGGAGATCGGCGGCGCGTGCGGGGCGGGGTGGGCCGGATAGGGGGTATGCCCCTGACTTCGGGGAGGCGCGGATAAGGGTAAAAGTACGGGTACCAAACCGGTGCGGACCAACGCATTATCGAAGACGTTGCCGGGGAGGCCCGGAACGGTCCGATCTCAGATATTCGCTCGTCCCCATAGTTTGGTCGGCTCCCGAATTCGCGGCGTCCGCGCGACGCGGTCCACGACCACTTCATCCGGTTCACGAGCGTTCACATGGTGCACGAGCGCCGGTCCACCCGAGGGCGGGGTCCGGCGGGCAGCGGTAGGCGGGGGCGCCGGGACGGCTGTGCTCCCGCGACGGTCCACCAGGAGGGAGAACATCATGATGTACGAGGTCCTCGGCCCCTTGCGCGTGATCGACGGGGAGGACTCCTTCACCATCAGCGCCCGGAAGATCGAGACGGTGCTCGCCGCGCTGGTCGTCCGGTGCGACCGGGTGGTCGCCTCCGACCAGCTCATCACCGAGATCTGGGCCGACGCGCCGCCCAGGCGCGCGACGGCGGGGCTGCACGTGTACGTCTCCCAGGTGCGCAAGCTCCTCAACCGGCCGGGCCGGACGGCGAACCCGCTGCTCACCCGGATGTCGGGGTACGAGCTGAACACCGAGGACGACGAGATCGACTTCCGGCTGTTCCTGGAGGCGGTGGAGCGCGGCCGCGCCCTCATGCGGGAGCGGCGCGACGAGGAGGCCGTGGCCTGCCTGGAGGGCGCGCTGAACCTGTGGCGGGGGCCCGTCCTGGGCGACCTGCGCGGCGGCCCGATCATCGAGGGCTTCGTGACGTGGATGACCGAGCTGCGGCTGGAGTGCCTGGAGGCGCTCGCCGACACCTACCTGCGGCTCGGCCGGCACCGCGAGCTGATCGGGCGGCTGCACCTGCTGGTCAGCGAGAACCCCCTGCGCGAGGCGTACTACGCGCAGCTCATGCTGGCCCTCTACCGATCCGACCGGCAGGCGGAGGCGCTCTCGGTGTACCAGTCCGCGCGCAGCATGCTCATGGAGGAGCTGGGGCTGGAACCGTGCCAGGCACTCCAGGATCTGCAACGGGCGATCTTCACCGCCGACGCCGGACTCGATCTTCGCGCCGCGTCCTAGCGGCGCCGGGGCCGGGCCGAGGCGGCCGGTCCCGCGCCATAGGGAATCGGACGCGCCGTCAATTTGTTTTCCCGTGGAAGTGGGCGCCGCCGCGCGCCGTCCCGGGTAAATAAAGAATCACCGGCCGGCTATATCGCGGAGCCCGGTCGGGTGGTTCACCAGGTCGCGGGCGAGTTGATCACAGTCCGAAAGCATTTGCGGACAGGCCGCTCCTTGTCAGTGTGACGGTCAGGATGTCATTATTCGACGGGCGGTCGCTGCCGACTGTTTGGGGGATCGGTGTGGTTTTAGTGGAAAGGGAATGCGGGCTCGCGGCCATCGAAAATATGGTGAAGGGATCGCGCGGAACGGGCAGCCGGGGCCTGGTGATAACCGGCGGCATAGCCACCGGCAAGACCACCCTGCTGCGGGCCTACGTGGACCGCGCCAGGGAGGCCGGGGCCCTCTCCCTGTACGGGGTGGCCTCACGGGTCGAGCGCCACGTCCCGTTCGGCGTCCTGGAGCAGCTGTTCCACAGTCCGGACCTTCCCCCGGCCGGTGCGGCGGGCGCGGCGAACTGGCTGGACCAGGCCGCCGGCAGCCTCTCCGGAAGGGGGACGGCGCCCGCCGGGCAGGTCCCCGCGTCCGTCCTGCGCGGGCTCTGGCAGCTGCTGCGCGACCTGCTCGACCAGCGGCCCCTCGTGATCGCCGTGGGCGACATGCAGCACGCCGACGAGCCGTCGCTGCGGTGCCTGCTGTACCTGGTGCGCCGCCTGCGGTCCGAGCGCCTCCACGTCGTGTTCACCGAGGGCACCGGGCTGGACGCGGCGAACACCCTGCTGCGGAGCGAGTTCCTCCGCGAGCCGTCCTTCCGGCAGATCCGGCTCGCGCCGCTGTCCAAGGCGGGCGTCGTCCAGATGCTCGCCGCGCACCTGGACGAGCAGGCCGCGCACGACCTGGCCCCGGCCTTCCACGAGGCGAGCGCCGGGTACCCGATGCTGGTCCGGGCGCTCATCGACGACCTGTGCGGCGGCGGCCCGCAGGTGTTCCCCGAGGGGGGCGAGGCCGGGGAGTCGTTCCGCCGGGCGGTGCAGCGGCTGCTCCTCCAGTACGACCCGCCGGTCATCGAGTTCGCCCGCGCGATCGCCCTGCTGGGCAGGCCCGTGCCGCCCTCGGTGCTGGGCCGCCTGCTCGGCACGGACGTCGGGACGGCCCACCAGGCCGTCGCGGCGCTGACGCTGGCGGAGATCCTCGTCGACGGCCGGTTCCGGCACCGGATGTTCCAGAACGCCGTGCTCGGCGGGTCGCCCACGGCGCGCCGCGCCCTGCACCGGCGCATGGCCCAGCTGCTGCACAACGAGGGGGCGCCCGCCCGGGACGTGGCCGACCACATCGTGGCGGCCGAGCGCCTGGAGGAGCCCTGGGCCGTCCCGATCCTGCGCGAGGCCGCCGAGCACGCCCTGGCCCACGACGAGGTCGGCACCGGCATCGACTACCTGCGCGTCGCCTACGAGATCTGCGAGGAGCGGCAGCGCCCGCGGATCGTGTCCATGCTCGTGGACGCCGAATGGCGTGTCGACCCGGCCACCGTGCTGCGGCGGCTGCACGAGTTCGACACGTCCGGCGCGGGGGAGTCGTGCGGCGCCCGCCTCAACGCGGCCCTCAACACGACGACGCCCTACCTGCTCTGGCACGGGCGCCTGGAGGAGGCCGCCGACCTGACCGGCGGCCCGCCCGCGGGCGGCGAGACCGCCGAGAGCCTGGGCGGGCTCGCCACGTCACGGCTGTGGGCGGCCTACCTGTATCCGGGGGTGTTCCAGACCGGCCCGATGGAGTGCGGCGCGGTGGAGGGCGGTGCGGTAGGGGGCGGCGTGACAGGGGGCGGCGCGGTGGAGGGCGGCGCGTCCACGTGCCTCGAACCCGACTGCGTCCCCGTGCCGCTGAACCCGGACCTGCAGAGCGTAGGCCGCCTCGCGATGGAGCTGGCGCACGGGAACGAGCCGTCGGCGCTGGCCGACGCCGAGGGCATCCTGCAACGCTCCAGGCTCAACCCCCGGACGCTCGCCCCGCTCACGGCGGCGCTGGCCGTCCTCGTCTACAACGACCGGCTGGACACGGCGTCCTTCTGGTGCGACGCGCTGCTCGCCGAGGCGACGGAGCGGCGCAGCCCCACCTGGCACGCGCTGCTGTCGGCGCAGCGCGCCCTGATCTCGCTCAGGCAGGGGCGCCTGGCCGAGGCCGACGGGCACGCCGAGACCGCGCTGCGCCTGATCTCCGCGGAGGGCTGGGGCGTGGCGGTGGGGCTGCCGCTGGCCGTCCGGGTGCTGGCCGCGACCGCCATGGGCGATCCGGCGCGGGCGAGGGCCTCGCTCGACGTCCCCGTGCCCGAGGCGATGTTCCGGACCCGGATGGGCGTGCACTACCTGGCCGCGCGCGGCCGCTACCACCTGGCCACCGGCCGCTCCCACGCCGCGCTCTCCGACTTCTTCGCCTGCGGGAAGCTGATGCGGGACTGGGGGATCGACCTCCCGGCGGTGGAGCCGTGGCGCTCCGGGGCGGCCGAGGCGTACCGGTCGCTGGGCAAGCCCAGGAAGGCCAGGGCCCTGGCGGACGAGCAGGCGGCGCTGCTGCGGCCCGGGCACCGGCGGGCGCGGGCGCTGACGCTGCGCTCGCAGGCCGCGACGCGCGATCCGGAGACGCGCGCCGCGCGGCTCCGGGAGGCGGTGGACCTGTTCCAGGTCTGCGGCGACCGGCTCGGGCTGGCCTACGCCGTCATGGACCTGAGCCGTGCCGTGGAGGCGCTCGGCGACCCCGTGGAGGCCCGGTCGCTGGCCCGGCGCGCCACCGCGCTGGCCCGCGAGTGCCGGGCCCCCGTCCAGGCCGCCGACGCGTGGAGCGAGCGGCCGGCGGCGCGGCCCGCCTCCCAGGGGCTCCCGCCCGCCCGGATCATGGCCGCGCTCAGCGGCGCGGAGCGCAAGGTCGCCGCGCTGGCCGCCGCCGGGCACACCAACCGGGAGATCTCCGAGAAGCTCTCCATCACGATCAGCACGGTCGAGCAGCACCTGACCCGGATCTACCGCAAGCTCAAGGTCAAGCGCTTCGACCTCAAATCGGTTCTGCATCACACGGACCTCGAAGGGCTCTGGCTTGGTTAGAGCGTCGTACCCCGGGTGGGAGTCGAACCCACACTTGACGGATTTTAAGTCCGCTGCCTGGCTACCTGATTGGGCTACCGGGGCTCGGGTATCCCAATTTATTCGACGTCGGCGCAGTGCGGTATCCCCTAATTCGCGGCGCACCTTCCCCCTAGTTTCGTCGGGGTGGCGAAGTGGGGTTCCCCTGGGCGCCCCGAGGCCATTAGCGAGGCTTTAGGAATATCGGGAACAATCCAACGGGTGAAGGAGATTTTCGTTCCGCGAGCTTCGCTGGGCGGCTCAATTCCTCAGTCTCGCGCGGCGGCGCCGCCGCCGCGCCTCGCGGGCCGCCCGAAAGGAACGGAGATGACCGCTCAGATCGCGCTGACCCGGCCGCGGGACGACCAGGGTCTGCCCGCCCGGCTGGCCAGGTCGGCCGCCGCCCGGCACGGCGTGTCGGGGAGCCTGGAGGACTTCCACGCCTGGTTCGCCCGGCGCCGCGCCGCCACCCGCTTCGCGGTGGACCGCATCCCCTTCGGCGGCCTGGACGGCTGGTACTTCCGCGACGACACCGGCGACCTGGTGCACCGCAGCGGCCGGTTCTTCTCCGTCGGCGGCCTGCGGGTGGCGGTGGGCGACCCGCCCACCGCGACCTGGCACCAGCCGATCATCGGCCAGCCGGAGATCGGCATCCTCGGCATCATGGCCAAGGAGTTCGACGGCGTCCTGCACTTCCTGGTCCAGGCCAAGATGGAGCCCGGCAACCCGAACCTGTTACAGCTGTCCCCGAGCGTCCAGGCGACCCGCAGCAACTACACGGGGGTGCACCAGGGGGCGGCCGTCCGGTACCTGGAGTACTTCACCCAGGCGGAGGGCCACCGGGTGCTGTCGGACGTCCTCCAGTCCGAGCACGGGTCCTGGTTCTACCGCAAGCGCAACCGCAACATGGTCGTCGAGGTCTCCGGCGACGTCCCGCCGCACGAGGACTTCCGCTGGCTGACGCTCGGCCAGATCGCCGAGCTGCTGCGCTACGACAACCTCGTCAACATGGACTCGCGGTCCGTCCTCGCGAGCCTGCCCGCCGACGTGACGCCCCGCGCCCTGCACTCCGACACCGAGCTGCTGTCGTGGCTGGCCGCCATGCGGTCGGCGCACTTCGTGCGGACCGAGCGGATCCCGCTGCGGAGCGCCTCGGGCTGGACGCGCGGCGCGGCCTCGATCGACCACGAGCGCGGACGCTACTTCAGCGTCGTCGCGGTGGCGGTGCAGGCGGGCAACCGCGAGGTGGCGCAGTGGACGCAGCCGCTGTTCGAGCCGCGCGGCGAGGGGGTGGTGGCCTTCCTGACCCGCGAGATCGAGGGCGTGCCGCACATCCTCGTCCGGGCCCGCGCGGAGGCCGGGTTCCTGGACACGGTGGAGTTCGGCCCGACCGTCCAGACCATCCCGGAGAACCACGCGCACCTGCCCCCCGAGAAGCACCCGCCTTTCCTGGACGTCGTGTCCGGCGTCCGGCCGGACCGGGTCCGCTACTCGGTGCTCCAGTCGGAGGAGGGCGGCCGGTTCCTGAACGCGGTGAGCCGGTACATGGTGATCGACGCCGACGAGTCGATGGCGCCGCTCGCGCCGCCGTTCGGCTTCCGGTGGGTCTCGCACGGCCAGCTCGCCGAGATGGCGCGGCACGGCCACTACGTCAACGTCCACGCGCGCACGCTGCTCACGTGCCTGAACGCGCTGGCCGCGCGAGCCCGCTAGCGGCCGGCCCGCGCCGCCGCCCCGCGCCGCCTGAGCGGCTCCCACCAGTCGCGGTTGCGCCGGTACCACTCGACGGTCTCGGCCAGGCCGCGCTCCAGGCCGTGCCGGGGGCGGTACCCCAGCTCGGCGCGGGCCTTGTCGTCCCGGACGGCGTAGCGCAGGTCGTGGCCCTTGCGGTCCTCCACGTACCGGACGAGGTCCGCCGGGGCGCCGCAAGCGGCCAGCAGCAGGTCGGTGAGCCGCCGGTTCGTCAGCTCCGTCCCGCCGCCGAGGTTGTAGACCTCGCCCGGCCGCCCCTGCGCGCGCGCGAGGTCGACGCCGAGGCAGTGGTCCTCGACGTGCAGCCAGTCGCGCCGGTTCCGCCCGTCGCCGTACAGCGGGACCTCGCGGCCGTCGAGCAGGTTCGTGACGAACAGCGGGATGATCTTCTCGGGGAACTGCCGGGGCCCGTAGTTGTTGGTGCACCGGGTGACGCGGACGTCCAGGCCGTGGGTGCGGTGGTAGGCCAGGGCGACCAGGTCCGAGGACGCCTTGGAGGCGGCATAGGGGGAGCTGGGGGCGAGCGGGTCGGTCTCGGCGCGCGCGCCGGTCTCCACCGACCCGTACACCTCGTCGGTGGACACGTGCACGAAGCGGTCCACCCCGTGCCGCACCGCCGCGTCCAGCAGCGTCTGGGTGCCCAGCACGTTGGTGCGCACGAAGTCGGCCGCCGCCTCGATCGAGCGGTCCACGTGGGACTCGGCGGCGAAGTGCACGACCTGGTCGGCGCCGGCGGTCAGCGCGTCCACGAGGCCCGCGTCGCAGATGTCGCCGCGGACGAACCGCAGCCGCGCGTCGGCGAGGTCGAGGTTGTCCGGCGACCCGGCGTAGGTGAGCTTGTCCAGGACGGTGATCCGGGTGATCCCCGGGCCCGCGGCCGGGCCGTCGCCGAGCAGCATCCGCACGTAGGCGGAGCCGATGAAACCGGCCGCGCCGGTGACGAGGAGGTTCACGGCGTGCCCTCCCAGGGGGCCGGCGCGGGCGGCCCGCTGTAGGAACGGGCGCAGTCCATCAGGTACCGGCCGTACGGCGAGTTGGCCATCTCCTCCCCCATCCGGTGGCAGTGCTCGGCGTCGATGAAGCCCATGTACAGCGCGACCTCCTCGACGCACCCGATCCGGGTGTTCTGGCGCCGCTGCGCGTCGCGGACGAACAGCGCCGCCTCCAGCAGCGACTCGTGGGTCCCGGTGTCCAGCCAGGTGATCCCGCGGCCCAGCCGGACCAGGTCCGCGCGGCCCTCGGCCAGGTAGGCGCCGAGCACGTCGGTGATCTCCAGTTCGCTGCGCGCGGAGGGGACGAGCCGCTTGGCGACGTCCACGACCCCGCCGTCGAAGAAGTACAGGCCGGGGACGGCCAGGTTGGAGCGGGGGACCGCCGGCTTCTCCTCGATCGCGACGAGCCGCCCCCGCGCGTCCACCTCGGCGACCCCGAACTGCTCGGGATCGGCGACCCGGTGGCCGAACAGCACGCAGCCCCGCAGCCTCCGCGCGCTGTCGCGCAGGAGCGTCGGGAGGTTCGCGCCGTGGAAGAGGTTGTCGCCGAGGATGAGCGCGTTGTCCTCGCCGCCGATGTGGTCGGCGCCGATCCGGAAGGCGTCGGCGATCCCGCGCGGCTCGTCCTGGGCGGCGTACCCGATGGACATCCCGAGCCGCTCGCCGTCGCCGAACAGCCGGCGGAACAGCGGCACCTCGGCGGGCCGGGAAATGATCAGGACATCGGAGATCCCGGCCAGCATCAGCATGGACAGCGGATAGTAGACCATCGGTTTGTCGTAGACCGGGGCGAGCTGTTTCGACCCGACCAGCGACAGGGGGTGTAATCGCGTTCCGTTCCCGCCCGCGAGAATGATCCCCTTCATCATCCGGCACTCTCCTTGAGATCAACTGCTCCGATGATGGACGCTTTTCCCCGCTCGCGGCACCCGTACCCGCGCCCCTTATTTCCGGCGTGCCGCTAGGGGTGCCCGCGGATTTTAGTGGGGCTTTAGCGGAATCTGCGACCATGGGCGGCAGGCATACCGGGGCGGAGGCGAGTATGGACCACAAATTCCAGGCCAGCCGTCAGTGGGAACGGATTCAGGACCATTGGTTCACCGAGGACGTGGCCGTCGACCTGACGAATTTCAGGGCCGACCAGAGGAACTACAAGCTGTCCCTGTGGGATCCGGCGACGAACGGCGTCCGCTACCTGAAGGCCCTGATCTACCAGGTGGGCATGGGCCTGTCCCCGGAGGACTGGGCGCGGATCAGGCGTACGCCCAACCGGGAGCTCGGCGACCCGACCACGGTCCGCTGCGAGGGCGAGCCGCTGTGCATGGACTATCTGCAGGCGACGTTCGAGGTCGGCTTCATCGAGCGGGAGATCGACCTCGCCGGCGCCCGGATCATGGAGATCGGCGCGGGCTACGGGCGCACCTGCCACATGATCATGTCCAACCACGACGTCGCCGCCTACCGCGTGGTCGATCTGCGCAACACGCTCCGGCTGAGCCGCGCCTACCTGCGCAAGGTCCTGGACGACGAGCGGTTCGAGAAGATCGAGTTCGTCGAGGTCGACGAGTTGGACGGCCGGTGGCCCGAGCGCTTCGACCTGTGCCTCAACATCCACTCCATGACCGAGATGCGCCCGGAGACCGTGGGCGCCTACCTCGCGCTGATCGATGAGACCTGCGCGGCGTTCTACGTGAAGAACCCCGTGGGCAAGTACATCGACAAGTCCATGGACGGCTATGTGGCGGGGGAGGAGGCCGTCCGGATGGCGCTGGAGAACGGGCCGCTCAGGAATCTGCTGGACATCCACGACAGCGAGGCGGTGCGGGCGGCGGTGCCCGGCTTCATCGAGGGATACCGTCCCGGCGCCGACTGGGAATGCGTCGCCGACGGGCGCGCCCTGCCGTGGAGCTACCTCTGGGAGGCCGTTTACAAGAAGCGGGACCGCTGATTCTCAGGGGGCCCGGAGGAGGTCGGGCAGGAGCCGCTCGAAGAATTCGCGGTCGCCCTCGAAGACGGGCTCCATTCGCAGGAACTCATTCGGCGTGACCCAACGGACGTCGCTCACCTCGCCGGGATCCATGACCACATCCCCCGTCTCGGCGTCGGCGACCCACCAATGCAGCCGGAACCGCCCGTCGTCGGTCTCCGACTCCCACACCTTCGACAATGGCGTGACGCGGAGGCCCACCTCCTCGTGCACCTCGCGCGCCACCGCGTCCGCCTGGCTTTCCCCTGGCTCCATTTTGCCGCTGAGCGGAGCCCAGTACCCCGACCGCTGGGCCTCGGGCCCGCGCCGGATGACGAGCACCCGCCCGCCCCGCCGCAACACCGCCACGACCGCCTGCGCCTGCCCCACCGGCACCTCCTCTGAACACGCGTCCACCCCCAGTCGACCACAGCGGAGATCCGCAGGGTGCCGGGTGCGGTTTTCCGCAGGGAAGAAGGGCGGCCGACCCCATGGGCCGCGCCGGAAGGGCGTCCTAGCGTTCACCCATGATCAAATTCTTCCGCCGGACGGCGCTCGCGACCGCGGCCCTGGCGGCGTCCGCGGCGCTCACCCCACCCGCCGCGCACGCGGAACGAGCCCCGGCCGGCTACCAGGGGATGCTGGACGACCTGGTGAAGACCAAGGCGGCCACGGCCGTCCTGCTGCGCGTGCGGACCGCGAACGGCGAATGGTCGGGCGCCGCGGGCGTGTCCGACGTCCGCACGGGCCGCCCCGCCGACCCGTCCGGATACTTCCGGATCGGCAGCGTCACCAAGACCTTCGCCGCGACCGTCCTGCTCCAACTCGTCGACGAAGGACGACTCCGGCTGGACGACCCGGTAGCCGAGCACCTGCCCGGCGTCGTCCCCGGCGGCGAGCACATCACGGTGCGCCAGATCCTCCAGCACACCAGCCTGCTGCGCGACTTCATGAGCGACCCCGGCTGGTCCGCCAACCGCTGGCGCGGAGCGGAGCGCTTCCGCAGCTACAGGCCCGACCAACTCCTGGCCCAGGCATTCCGTATCCCCGCCGAGAACCCCCCGAACACCACCTGGAAGTACAGCAACACCAACTACATCGTCGTAGGCCGCCTGATAGAACGACTGACCGGCCGCACCTACGGGTCGGAGGTGCGGCGGCGCGTCCTGCGCCCCCTCCACCTGACCCAGACGAGCGTCCCCGGCAACGACCCCGGCCTCCCGCGCCCCCACGCCCACGGCTACGCCCGCCTGCCCGACGGCCGCACCGTGGACGCCACCTACATGAACCCCTCGATCGACTGGGCGGCAGGCGAGATGATCTCCACCACCCGGGACCTCGCCCGCTACTTCGACGCCCTTCTCACCGGCCGCCTGCTCTCTCCCGCGACCCTCACCGCGATGCGCACCGTCCACCCCACCGACGAAGGCTTCGCCTACGGCCTCGGGCTCCAGCGGTACACACTTCCCTGCGGCGCGACCATGACCGGCCACAGCGGCCAGCTCATCGGCTACACGACCTACGCCCTCCGCTCCGACGACGGCCGCCGGCTGACCCTCTCGATCAACCTGGGCACCGCACCCCCCACCATCGACAAGCTCCACACCCTGGCAACCAAGATCTTCTGCTGACACCGACATCACCCTGAAGAGGCGCCCGCTCCCCGCCCGGCCAAGCTCTCCAGCGCCCTACCTGCGCCGCAGCATCCAGCGGACGAAGGGCAACAGGACCAAGCTTCCGGTGACGGCGCCGGCGACAAGCGGCCAGTTCCGGTGCCGGGCGGAGGCCTCCGCCGGGTCGGGCGGGGGAACGGGAGCCTGCTGGAACTCCTCGTCCAGAATCTGGTGAAAGCGCCGCGCCCGTTTGTTCTCCGACGTGTTCGCGCGGACCTCGCGCGCCTCCCGCCAGAAGGCACGTCCGGGACGTCCGGTGAACATCTCACGAGATATTGCGCGCAGGCGCCTCTCGTTGAGCGCTCCGGTCTGGAACGAGGTCTGCCATTCGGAGACGATCATGTTGATGTACATGAGCTGCCGACGGGCCTTGCGGCTCTCACCCTCGGGCACCGGCCCCCAGGCTTCGTCGAGGTCCGGGTCGTCCATGGCCATCTTCAGCAGTTCGGCGATCGCGGCGCGGCGGGTCTCCTCGCGGGCGATCCTCGTATCGCGCGCCTGGAGGACGAGCGTCGCGACGATGCCGATCAGGGCGAGGACGGCCAGCAGCGCGGACGCGGCGCCGTAGGTCTGGCCGATGAAGCTCAGCCTCTCCCAGCTCGCGGCCGACCCGTCGAACGCGCGCAGTGCCCACGGCGACGCGCCGATCAGCCCGACGATGAGTAACACGCCGAACGAAACGCTGACCACCTTCGCCGTACGGCGCATCGGACGGGCTGAGGGCATTTACCGACGGTACGTCACACAGCGGGCGCCCGGAGGGGGGCGACCTCTCGCCTGAAGAAGTCGAGGAAAGGTTCGCCGCGTTCGTAAAGGGCCTTGATCTCGCCGGCCGCCGCGCTGATCACGTCCGCGTCGGTGATTCGGCGGGCCCCGCAGGGGGTCCAGTCGGGCTCGTACCGGACCTCGTAGAGGACCTCGCTCTCGAAGACGACGACCTCGGGCAGTTGGACGCTGGTTTCGAGGGGCGCGACCTGGTCGGCGGTGAGGACGGTCAGGCCGAAGCCCTCGTCCGCGAGGAGTTTCAGCGCGTGCAGCTCCCACTGGAGGTACGGGCCGATCGGGAGTTCGGCCACCCGGACGCGCCGGATCTCCAGGCCCTGGGCGGCGTTCTGCCGGGCCTCGGTTCTGACGGCCTCGCGGTCCTTCTCCAGCAGTTCCAGGGCGCCGTGCCAGTCACCCGCCATGAACGCCTGCCAACTGGTGTCGCGCGGCTCGCGAAAGACCTGGGAGCGTTCGAGCTTCCAGATCACACCTCGCAGGCCCTCGGCGTGTCGGGCGAAATCCCTGTGATAGGCGGCGCGGTCGAGTGTTTCGCCGTGCGAGGCCGGGATCCGATCAAGCATCGCGGATGTCCGGTTTCGCCGCCGAGAGCATGCGCCCGGAGATGATCACGAGTCGTTCGTCGGAGCCGATGCTCACGCCGGGCGGGAGCCGATCGCTGTAGGCGCCGGTGGCGTCGCGGCCGATAACGGCGATGTCCCCGTTGTCCAGTTCCCAGATCTCGGGGCAGTCCTGCGTGACGCGGCTGTCGCCGACCTCGGCGGCCGTCTTCCCTAATCTCCGATGAAAGCCAACCTCATGATCGGCGTCCCAAGGCCTGGTCACGGTGTCGCCCACTTTCGATCGCCATCCCTTGGAGAAATGCTCTCACTGGATACGCATGGCGACAAGCGTCGCCCCAAACGTCCATCATTGCGCTGGTTGTGGCTGTAAAGCATGAATTGGACGTCCGTAGACCGTACACAAGGGCTCCGTCTCGGCCGAGGGCTGGACGGAAGGGTCGTCGATGTCCGCTCCCATAATGGCACGTGCTAATTGATCTACCTCATTCCCGAGATGGGAGCCTCGCCTTGCATGCGAACATGGGGAGGCCCCGGCGCTGGGGGGCGCCGGGGCCGGGTGCGGGTCAGTGGCAGGAGTGGGTGGGGGAGTCCTCGTAGCGGTCGTGGTGGGCGAATTCGTTCACGTATTTCTGGCGGCCCAGGGGGGTGAAGTCCAGGAAGTGGTAGGTGCCCAGGAGGGCTTCGGGGCCCCGCCCGTAGGTGGAGTAGGTGTGGTAAACGGTCTCGCCGTCGCGGAGGAAGACGCTCAGGCCGTGCGCCTCGCCGCTGGCGAAGCCGGAGAGGCCCTCGTGCTCCAGGGTCTCGGCGTCCTTGTAGTTGTATTCGACCGGGGCGACGGACGCGTCGTTGGAGACGTGGAAGTCGTAGTTGAAGTCGCTCTTGTTGGAGGAGTACCAGGGGACCGTCCAGCCCATGCGCTCCTTGAACGCCTGGATCTTGTCCAGCGGCGCGCGGGAGACCAGGGCGAGGGAGGTGTTGGCGTTGTGCAGGTGCGCGAGGTGCCCGATGTTGTCGGTCACCAGGGAGCAGCTCTGGCAGCCCGCGTCCCAGCCGGGGTCGAACATGAAGTGGTAGACGATCAGCTGGCGGCGGCCCTCGAACAGGTCGGGCAGGCCGGACGGCCCGGTCGGGCCCTCCAGCTCGTACGCCTTGTCGAGCCGCACCATCGGCAGCTCGCGGCGCCGCGCGTGGACGGCGTCCTGCGCCCGGGTGGCCTCCTTCTCCTGCGCGAGCAGCTCCCTGCGCGCGGCCAGCCACTCCTCGCGCGACACGACCTGCGGTAGCGACATCAAGCCTCCCTCGTCGACCTGTCCTTGCCTATGTAGAGACCCCCCGGAGCGGGAAAACTCACCGGCGGAGGAGAGTCCCCGTCGCGGCCTCCGTGACCCCGTCCTCCTTGTAGTAGGTCACCTGGATACGTCCGTCCGTGCTCGGGGTGATGTGCACGTTGCCAACGTCGCAGAGGGACTGTTCATGGGGGAAGACGGTGCGCAGGGTCACCGCCTCCTGCGCATCGGCGACGATCGGTACGGCGGTTCCAGCGCATTCTCCGTGCACGTAGTGGACCTGGCCGTTGTGCTTCCCCTTGCGGAGGGTGAGTTCGATGTCCCAGGTCGAGTCGTCACCGAGGTGCTGGACTATGCCCGTCCAACTGCCCGCGAGCACGCCGGGGACGGGCGCCTCGGGCTCGGGCTCGTCCGAGTGGACGAGCCCCCTCAGGCCGCCGAGGACGACTCCGAAGCCCCAGAGGAAGAGCAGGACGCCGAAAAGGAGCACGCAGCCGAGTCCGAGCCTGGAACCCACCTGATGGCGTGGGGGCGGTCTGTATTGGGGCCACGGCGGCCGGATGTAAGGGGGCGGAACATGAAGGGGCGGGCGCGGCGGGATGTAGGTGGGGGGTGGCGGGGCTGCGCCCGGGGTGGCGTCGGCCCACGGGTCCTGCGGGGCTGAGGGGGGTGTGTCGAAATCCCAGGGGTCCGGTGGGGGCTCGTCTTCCCAGGGGTCGGGTGGGAGGTCGTCCCAGGGGTCGTCGAAGAGTTCCTCGTCCACGGCCGGGGCGTCGCGGAAGGCGTCGTAGGAGGCCCGCCGGTTCAGCAGGACGTCCCGTGCCAGGTTGATAAGGCGTAACTCCTGTTCCGCCTTGGTCCTGGCCGTGTTGTCGGTGAACCTGTCCGGGTGGTGGGTCCGCGCGAGTTTTCGCCAGGCCCTCTGGATCTCCTCGGACGAGGCGTCCGGGGAGACGTGGAGGAGTTCGTAGGCGTCGTGCCCGGAGAGGTCGCCGAACATGGCGCGCCTATCGGCCGATGCGGCGTGCCACCGACGCCCGGTAGCAGGTCAGCGACCAATGTGCCGTCGCGTCGGTGTGGCCGACCGGAATGGTCTTGGTCCCGGTCGCGACGGTCACGTCCTTGGCTCCGGCCAGGAAGAACATGAACATGTCGAGGTGATGGGCGTGGCCTTCGTAATGCCAGTCGTCGCGCAGGATCTTCTGGCCGTCGACGAAGGGCGTCTGGAGGAGTTCCTGGGCGCGCGGCGGAAGGTTGCCGAGAAGGCCCAGCGTGCTCCGTCCAAGGCCCAGGGTGGGGGCGTTCGCGGGGCCGCCGGCGGACGGGCCCGGCGCGTGCGGGTACGGCCTGTGATCCACCCTGACGTGCCGGAGGGAACCGGGCGCGAACTGGAACGAGGAGATCGCGTAGACCGGGCGGCGGTCGGTGCCGACGCGGGGTTCGGCGACGGACAGGCCCGCGTTCCCGAACGCCACGGCGTAAGGGCGCCGCTCGTCGGAGGAGTGGGTGGCCGCGTACCATTCGATGGCGGCTCCGGACAGTTCCGCGAGCCGCTGCCGGATGCGGACTCCGACCATTTCCCAGCATTCGTGGCGAAGGTTGCGGCCCGTGCTCAGGCCCATCTCGCCCGGCTGATGGACGCCCGGCGCGGGCGCGTATCCGACCAGCCCGCTTTCGCGTCGCGCCACTGGTCTACGGGAATGAGACGGAACCACCGGAAAGGATGAGTCCACGCGCAGCCCCCATGCCGTTTTCGAGTACCTGGCGGCCAGGTTAGTAAAAGAAATGCCGAAGGGCTCGGCCGCGCTATTTCGGCCCGCCCTCGCGCGGGTAAACGAACAAGGATGAAAATCGCCGGACTCAGGCGTCGATGGTCTCGGGGGCCAGGGCGCGGGTGAGGACCATCGCGGCGCAGCCGGTCAGGCCCGCGGACTCGCCGAGGCGGCTGGCCTCGATGCGCAGGCTGCGGGTGGCCCAGGACGTGGAGCGCTGGTAGACGACCTCGCGCAGGCCCGCGATGAGCGGGGCGTCGGCGGCGGCGAGGTCGCCGCCGAGGACGACGACGGCGGGGTTGAGGAGGTTGACGGCGGTGGCGACGACCTCGCCGATGCGGCGTCCGGCGGCGCGCAGGAGGGCGACGGTGGGGGCGTCGCCGGAGCGGGCGAGGGCGGCGAGGGCGGGCAGGTCGGCGGCGGGGGAGCGGGCGAGGAGGGCGGTGCCGCCCGCGACGGCCTCGACGCAGTCGAGGTTGCCGCAGCGGCAGGGGAGGCCGCCGCCGTCGGGGATGGGGACGTGCCCGATCTCGCCCGCCGCGCCGAGGGCGCCGCGCTGGATCGCGCCGCCGGCGATCACGCCGGCGCCGATGCCGGTGGAGACCTTGACGAACAGCAGGTCGTCGACGCCGGGGTGGGCGCGGTGCTCGCCGAGGGCGGCGGCGTTCACCTCGTTGTCGAGGTAGGCGGGGACGCCGAAGCGGGCGCGGACCGGGGGGCCGACGGCGACGCCGTCCCAGCGTCCGGCGGTGTGCTCGACGGCGTCGGGGACGCCGAGGCCCGCGCCGCGGACGGTGCCGGGGTCGATGCCCGCCGATTCCAGCAGGGCCGACCACCGGTCGAGCAGGCGGGGCAGCGTCTCGGCGGGGGAGGCGCCCGCCAGCGGGCCCTCGGCGCGGGCGAGGATCGCGCCGGCGAGGTCGCAGACGGCGATCTGGCCGCGCGACTGGCCGAGGTTGGCGACCAGGACGGTGCCTCCGGCGGCGTTGAACTCCAGCCGGGCCGGGGGGCGCCCGCCGGTGGACGGGCCGTCCGCGCGCTCGGTCACCAGGCCGCGGGCGATGAGGCCCGCGACGCGGGACGCGACGGCCGGACGCGAGAGGCCGGTGATGCGGCCCAGTTCGGCGCGGGTGGCGACGCCGTCCTCGCGGATGAGGCGGAGCATGTCCCCGGCCGTGGACGGACGGATGGCTCGCGGCATCCGCTCAGTCAAGCACGTGTCCGTTCTGTGCGTCTAGTTGGCACAATCGAGGGGGTTCTGTAATCCAAAATTCATAAGTCGGGTTGTCCGGGTGACGTATGTCTCGGTAACTTGTGGATCAGTGGTCCCCCTGCTCTGGAGCGTTCTCATGGCTGTGCACCCTGTGCTGGAACGAGTGACCCGACGTGTGGCCGAACGGAGCGCGGGACGGCGCGCCGCCTACCTCGCCCGGATCGAGGAGGCCCGCACCCGGGGCCCGGCCCGCGGCGGCATGGGCTGCGCGAACCTCGCGCACGGGTTCGCGGCCTGCGGCGTCCAGGACAAGCTGTGGCTGCGCGGGAACGTGACACCCAACATCGCGATCGTGTCGGCCTACAACGACATGCTGTCGGCGCACCAGCCGCTGAAGGACTACCCCGACCTGATCAAGGCGGCGATCCGCGCGGCGGGCGGCACCGCCCAGTTCGCCGGGGGCGTGCCCGCGATGTGCGACGGCATCACGCAGGGCCGCGCCGGCATGGAGCTGTCGCTGTTCAGCCGCGACGTGGTCGCGATGGCGACGGCGGTGGCGCTCTCGCACGACATGTTCGACGGCGCGCTGATGCTCGGGGTGTGCGACAAGATCGTCCCGGGGCTGGTGATCGGGGCGCTGTCGTTCGGGCACCTGCCGGTGATCCTCGTGCCCGCCGGGCCGATGGCCTCCGGGCTGCCGAACGCCGACAAGGCGCGGGTCCGCAAGCGGTACGCGGCCGGGGAGATCGGCCGCGACGAGCTGCTCGCGGCCGAGTCCGCGTCCTACCACTCGCCCGGCACCTGCACCTTCTACGGGACGGCGAACTCCAACCAGCTCCTCATGGAGGTCATGGGCCTGCACCTGCCGGGCGCGAGCTTCGTCCCGCCGGGCACCGGGCTGCGCGACGCGCTGACCGAGGCGGCGGCGCGCCGCGTGCTGAAGCTGACCGACCTCGCCGACGAGTACACCCCGATCGGGCAGCTGATGGACGAGCGGGCGCTGGTGAACGGCGTCGTCGCGCTGCTGGCCACCGGCGGGTCCACCAACCACACGCTGCACCTGGTCGCGATGGCCGCCGCCGCCGGGATCGAGTTGACCTGGGACGACTTCGACGAGCTGTCCAAGGTCACGCCGCTGCTGACCCGGCTGTACCCGAACGGCACGGCGGATGTGAACCACTTCCACGCGGCGGGCGGCACCGCGTTCCTCATCGGCGAGCTGATCGACGCCGGGCTCGTGCACGAGGACGCGCGGACGGTCGGCGGCGGCACCCTCGCCGCCTACCGCAGGACCCCGGAGCTGGGGGCGGACGGCAGGGCCGTGTGGCGGGACGCGGCGCCGGAGTCGGGCGACCTCGGCGTCCTGCGCCCGGTGGACGAGCCGTTCGACACCCACGGCGGCCTGCACACCGTGCGCGGGAACCTCGGCCGCGCGGTGGTGAAGGTGTCGGCGGTGCGTCCCGAGCACCGCACGATCGAGGCGCCCGCCCGCGTGTTCGAGACGCAGGAGGCGCTGCACGAGGCGTTCGGCGCGGGGGAGCTGGACCGGGACGTCGTCGCCGTCGTCCGCTACCAGGGCCCGCGCGCCAACGGCATGCCCGAGCTGCACCGGCTGACCCCGCCGCTCGCCGTCCTGCAGGACCGGGGGCACCGGGTCGCGCTGGTCACCGACGGGCGGATGTCGGGCGCGTCGGGCGCGGTCCCGGCCGCGATCCACGTGTCCCCGGAGGCGGCGGCGGGCGGCCCGCTGGCCCGCGTCCGCGACGGGGACGTCGTGCGCCTCGACGCCGACAAGGGCCTGCTGGAGATCCTCGTCCCCGACGAGGAGTTCGAGGCGCGCCCGCCCGAGGGGGCGCCGCCGGGCGACCGGTGGGGCACCGGCCGCGAGCTGTTCGAGTCGTTCCGCCGGGCCGTGGGCCCGGCCGAGCAGGGCGCGGGAGTGTTCGCGTGAGCGCCCCGAAGGGCGGGCCCTGGCTGGTCGCCGACGTGGGCGGCACCAACGCCCGCTTCGCCCTCGTGGACGGCCCGGACGGCGCCCCGGCCGGCGTCGAGTCGCTGCCCACGCGCGAGTTCGCCGGGCTCGCGGAGGCGGCGGCCGCCTACCTGGAGCGGTTCGCGCCGGGCGTGCGGCCGTCGGCGGCGTGCCTGGCGGTGGCCGGGCCGGTCGTCGCGGGCCCCACCGGCGGCGGGACCTACCGGCTGACCAACGCGGGCTGGCCCGCGGGCACCCCCGAGGACGTCCGGCGGCATCTCGGCATCCCGCATCTGGAGATCGTCAACGACTTCGAGGCGCTCGCGCTGGCGCTGCCCCGCCTCGGCCCGGCCGACCTGGTCCCGATCGGCGGGCCGGCGACGCGGCCGGGCGAGGCGGTCGCGCCGCCGCCCGCCGCCGAGGCGCCGATGGCGGTGATGGGCCCGGGGACCGGGCTCGGCGTCGCCGGGCTCATCCCGGTGCCGGGCGGCTGGGTGCAGCTCGCGAGCGAGGGCGGCCAGGTCGACATCCCCGCCGGGACCGACCGCGAGATCGAGGTCATGCGGCTGCTGCGCGCCGAGCGCGGCGCCGCCACCGCCGAGCTGCTGCTGTCGGGGGACGGCCTGTCCCGCATCCACCGCTACCTCGCCGAACTCGACGGCGAGGCGGCCGAGCCGCTGACCGCCGCGCAGATCTCGCGGAACGGCGACGACCCACGCTGCGCGGAGGCCCTCGGCATGTTCTGCGCGCTGCTCGGGTCGCTCGCCGGGAACGTGGCCCTCACGCTGGGCGCGCGCGGGGGGGTCTATCTTGGCGGGGGCATCCTGCCGCGCATCACCGCCGTGCTGACCGGCAGCGCGTTCCGGAGCCGTTTCGAGGCGAAGCCGCCGATGGAGGACTACCTGCGGCCGATCCCGACGGCGCTGATCGTCCACCCCGGCCCGGCGCTCGTCGGCGCCACCGTGCGGCTGGCGGCGAGCCTGCCCGCGACCGAGTACCTGGAGCCCGCATGACCGACACGACCCCCACCGACCTGACCAACGCCGACCTCCTCGGCCTCGCGCCCGTCATCCCCGTCGTGGTGCTGGAGGACGAGGACGCCGCCGTCCCGCTGGCGCGCGCCCTCGTGGAGGGCGGCCTGCCCGCGATCGAGGTGACGCTGCGGACCCCGGCGGCGCTTCCGGCGATCACGCGGATCGCCGCCGAGGTCCCGGACGCGATCGTCGGCGCGGGGACGGTCGTCCGGCCCGAGGACGCCGAGCGGTCGGCGGCGGCGGGCGCCCGGTTCCTGGTCAGCCCCGGCTGCACGCCCCGGCTCCAGGCGGCGATGGTCGCGACGGGCCTGCCGTTCCTGCCCGGCGTCGCCACCGCGTCCGAGGCCGTCGCGCTGCTGGAGGGCGGGATCACGGCGATGAAGTTCTTCCCCGCCGAGGCGGCGGGCGGCCGCGCCTACCTGAAGGCGCTCGGCGGCCCGCTGCCGGACGCCCGGTTCTGCCCGACCGGCGGCGTCACCCCCGGCAACGCCGCCGACTACCTCGCGCTGCCGAACGTCGGCTGCGTCGGCGGGTCGTGGCTGACGCCGGGCGACGCCGTCCGCGCGGGCGACTGGGACCGGATCCGCGCGCTCGCCGCCGACGCCGCCGCCCTCGGGAAGGGCTGACCCCTCCGCCGGCGGGCCCCTACTTCGGCGGGTGGCCGTGGGCGCAGGGGCCGGCGGTGAGCCGCGGGGCCGAGCCGTGCGGGACGAGGTCCATCCGCAGCCGCCCGCAGGCGCAGCGGCTCCAGATGACGGTTCCTTCGCTGGTCACATGGCGGGAGAGGGTGCTGTTCCGCTGGTTCATGCGACCAGTCTCCCGCCGCCGAACGTGCGCGTCTATTTCACGTTTTCGGATCTGATCGTGCAATATGATGACATGATTGATCTGCGGCGGCTGCACCTGCTCCGGCTCGTCCACCAGTACGGGACGGTCACGGCGGCGGCGGAGGCGATGCACCTCACGCCGTCGGCGGTCTCCCACCACCTGCGCGAGCTGGCGCGGGAGCTGGGGGTGGTGCTGCTGGAGCCGCAGGGCCGCCGGGTGCGGCTCACCCCGGCGGCGCACCTGCTGATCGGGCACGCGGACGCGCTGCACGCCCGCTGGGAGGAGGCCCTCTCCGACCTGGAGTCGCACCGCGCCGGGGCCGCCGGGCCGCTGCGCATGTGCGGGTTCACGACGGCGGTCAGCGGGCTGATCGCCCCGGCCGCCGGGAGGCTGACGGCCGCCGACCCCGATCTGGCGATCGAGATCCGCGAGTGCGACACCGACGTCGCGATGGGCCTGCTCGCCGCCGGGGAGACCGACCTCGCCGTGATCGAGCCCACCCCGGAGGCACCGCCGCCCGGCGACCCGCGCTTCGACCGGGAGCCGCTGCTGGAGGAGGCCCTCGACCTGATCGTCCCGGTCGGGCATCCGCTCGCGCGGCGCGGCACGGCCGTGCTGGAGGACGCGGCGTCCGAGGCGTGGATCAGCGTCGAGCCCGACGGCTGCGCCCACCACCAGCAGGTCATGACCTACTGCGCCGCCGCCGGGTTCACGCCCCGGATCGCCCACAACGCCACGACCTGGTCGGTGATCTGGGCGCTGGTCGCCAACGGCCTCGGCGTGTCGCTGGTGCCGAGGCTGGCCGACGGGCAGTCCGGCCAGACCGTCGTCCGGGTGCCGCTGACGGGCGACTCCGTCCCGAAGCGGCGGGTGCTGACGTGCGTCCGCCGGGGGAGCCGCACCCACCCGCTGATCGCCCGCGGCCTGGCCGCGCTGCACGAGGCCGTCCCCGCCCAATGCGATCTCCTCCCCGCCGCGACCCGGGCCGTTCCCGTCGCGAGCTGAGCCTCAGTCGGTCGCGATCGCCTGGAGGATGTCCAGGCGCGCGGCGCGGGCGGCGGGCCAGACGGCGGCGACCACGCCGATGGCCGCGGCGGCCGCGACGCACAGCGCGAGGCGCCCGTAGGGGACGGCGAGCACCTCCATGCCGTCCTCGCCGCCCGCGATCGCCTTCTGCAGGACGACGCCGAGCACGCTCCCGGTCCCGACGCCGAGCACCGCGCCGAACAGCGACACCACGACGGCCTCGTAGCGGATCATGCGGCGGAGCTGGCGGCGCTGCGTGCCGACCGCGCGCAGCAGCCCGATCTCCCGCGTCCGCTCGGTGACCGCGAGCGCGAGCGTGTTGACGATGCCGAGCGCGGCGACCAGCACCGACAGCACCAGCAGCCCGAGGACCAGCGTGAGGAACAGGTCGATCTCGCCCGCCGCGTCGTCCTTGACCTGCGCGCGGTCCTTCAGCTCCAGGTTCGGCCACGGCGCGAGCGCCGACTCCAGCGCCGCCCGCCGGGCACCCGCGACCGTGACCTCGATGCGCTCGATCGGCGCGTCCGGGTCGTGGGCGCGGTACCCGGCCCAGTCGATGATCACCGTGGGCGCGGACGGGGTGAGCGCCGGCCGGTCGGCGTAGATCCCGGCGATGCGGAACGTCCGCCTCGTCCCGTCCTGGTACTCGCCGGGGATCGTGCCGCCGATCCTCCAGCCGCGGTCGCGGGCGACGCTGCGGCCGACCAGCAGGTCCTCCCCGCGTACGGCCGCCGAGCCCTGCTGGAGCGGCAGCCGGAAGTGGGCCAGCAGCTCGCCCGGCGAACCGGCGGTCGCGGCCTGCACGGCGCCCTCCAGCCGGAACCGGGCCGTCCGGACCGGGATCGCCGCGCGGACGCCCGGGACGCGGCCCACCGCCGCCGCCGCGCCCGCCTCGACCGGCGTGACCTGGCTGCGCCCGGTGACCTGGTAGTCGGCGGTCAGCGCGGCCTCCAGCTGCCGGTCGACCGAGGCCGCCAACGACTGGACGATGATCGACACGGTCGCGATGAGCGCCAGCCCGATCGTCAGCGCCGACGCGGTCGCCGACGTCTGCCGGGGGTCGCGGACCGCGTTGCGGGCGCCCATCCGTCCGGCGCCGCCGCCGAACCGCGCGAACGGGCGGGCGAGGACGCGGGCGACCGGGCGGCTCAGCGCGGGCGAGACCACCACGACGCCCGCGAACAGCAGCGCCGCGCCGGTCCCGGCGAGCGTGAGGCCGGACGTCCCGTCCCCCGCGAGCCCGGCCGCGGCCAGGATCCCGCCGACCGCCAGCACCGCGCATCCGCCGAGGGCGCGGCGCCGCAGCGGGCGGGGCGGCGCCGCGTCCTCCCGCAGCGCCGCGACCGGCGGGATCCGCGCCGCGCGCCGCGCCGGGACGAACGCTGCGGCCAGCGCCACCGGCGTCCCCACCAGGTAGGCGGCGAGGACGGCGGACGCGGGCAGCGCGAGCGGCCCGAACGGCAGCTCCTCCCCGCCGGTGACCAGCGTCATCAGCCTGGCGAGCCCGAGCGCGACCACGGCCCCCGCCGCGAGGCCGAGCGTCGAGCCCGCCAGGCCGACCCCGGCCGCCTCGCCGAGGATCGAGCGCGTCACCTGCCCGCGCGAGGCCCCGACGGCGCGCAGCAGCGCCAGCTCCCGGACCCGCCCGCCGACCAGCATCGCGAAGGTGTTGAAGATGATGAACGACCCGACGAACACCGCGATCAGCGCGAAGACCAGCAGGAACGTGCGCATGATCTTGATGATGTCCTTGAGTGGGCCGGCCTGCTCGGCCGCCGCCTCCGCCCCGGTGACGGCCTCGACGCCCGGCGGGAGGACGGCGGCGACCGCGTCCCGCAGGCGCTCCTGGGTGACGCCGCCGTCCGCGTGCACGACGATGCGCTCGTAGGTGCCGGGACGCTGCCCGAGCAGGCGCGGCGCGGCGTCCGGCGCGAACGCGGTCATCGAGATCGAGGAGCCGAGCGCGGAGTCGCCGACCCGGAACAGGCCGGTCAGCCGGAACGTCCGCGTGCCGGACCGCAACGCGACCGTCACCCGGTCGCCGACCCGGTAGCGGGCGTCGCGGGCGGTGGTGGCGTCCATGGCGACCTCGTCCGGCGCGCGCGGCGGCGCCCCGGCGGTCAGGCGGGTCAGCGACAGGTCGCGGTCGCCGCTCCACGCCACCCCGGTCTGCGGCTCCGCCCCGGCGATCCTCCCCTGCCGGTCGACGGCGGCCGCGAACCCGGTGATGACGCCCTCCGCCTTCGCGACACCGGGCGCCCGCCGGACGGCCGCGAGCGCCGACGCGGGCACCGGACGCGGCGCCGCGCGCTCGCCCGGCCCCGTCCGGAACGACTGCCGCGCCCTGACGACCGTGTCCGTCCCGCGCCCGAGGTCGTCGAAGGCGCGGTCGAACGAGCGGCTCAGCGTGGCCGAGAAGATCAGCGTGCCGGAGACGAACGCGACGCCCGCGACGACCGCCACCACCGACAGCAGCAGGCGGGCGCGGTGCGCGGCCAGCCCACGGAATACGAGCTTCACCATCATGGCCACGATTCGACCGGTGCGGGGCGGGGCCGCGGCAGGGCGCATCGTCGCGTCCGCATCCGGGCGGCGCACGACGAACGGCAGGCCGGACCCGACTTTCGTAGGGGTCCCCGGCGGGGCAGGGGTGCGTACGGTGGGCCCGTGCGCCTCACACCGCCGCCCGCGCCCCCCGGACGCGACCTCGCCGCCGACGCCGTGGCCGTGGTGTGCGCGCTGGCGCTGAGCCTCCAGACGGCGGCGGGCCCCGACTCGGTCCTGCGCGGCCACCACGGCGCGACGGCCGCGGTGGTGGCGCTCCCCGCGCTCGCGCTGGCGGTCCGCCGCCGGTTCCCGATGACGGTCGCGTGGCTCACCGCGGCGGTCGCCGCGCTGCTGGACGCCGTCGAGCGCCTCGCGCCCGGCACGCTGCTGCGCGACGGCCCGCCCGGCGCGTTCGACCCGATCGTGTGGTGGCCGCCCGCGCTGCCGTTCGCCGTCTACGCCGCGATGGCCTTCCCCCGCGACGGGGACCGGCCCGTCTGGGCGCGGGCGCTGCCGGTCCTCGCGCTCGTCCCGCTGGTCGGCCTCACCCAGGACGTGATCCCCGACGAGTCGATCAGGCGCGTCTCGGGGCAGGAGACGTCCTCGGTCGAGACGATGGTCTTCCGGAGCATGGCGATGCTGGTCGCGGCGGCGCTGCTCGGCATGTACGTGGCGGCGCGGCGCCGCGTCCTGCAAGGGCTGACCGAGCGGGCCGAGCGCGCCGAGCGGGAGCGGCACCTGCTCGCCGAGCGGGCGCGGGCCGAGGAGCGCGCCCGGCTCGCCGCCGAGATGCACGACGTCGTCGCGCACCGGGTGACGCTGATGGTGCTGCGCGCGGGCGCGCTGCGGGTCAGGGCGCCCGACGAGGAGACCCGCGCCGCCGCCGAGGAGCTGCGCGACGACGGCTGCCACGCGCTGGAGGAGCTGCGCGACGTCATCGGCCTGCTGCGGCGCGGCGCCGGGGCGGCGGGCGCGGCCCCCGCCCCCGCGTCGGGGCCGCTACCCGACCTGTCGGAGCTGGTCGCCGAGTCCGCCGCCGTCGGCGTCCGGGTCGAGCTGGTGGAGCGCGGGGAGCCCGCGCCCGCCTCGCCCGCCGTCGGGCGCACCGCCTACCGGGTCGTCCAGGAGGCGCTGACCAACGCGCGCAAGCACGCGCCGGGCGCCGCCGTCCGGGTGGAGGTCGGCTACCGCTCCGACGGCGTCCGGCTGAGCGTGCTCTGCGCCGCCCCGGAACGGGACCCGGACGCGGCGCTCGCGGCCAGCGGCTCCGGGACGGGCCTCGCCGGGCTCCGCGAGCGCGTCGAGACCGTCGGCGGCACCTTCAGCGCGGGCCCGGCCGGGGACGGGTTCCGCGTCGAGGCGTCGCTGCCCGCCTACGTCCCCCTCCCGACGCCGCCCGCGCCCTGACGGTGCGCGTGGTGGCGGAGGTGCCGGTGCCCCAACGCCATCAGGAGGGCCCGCACCGCCCAGACCGCCAGCGCCACCTGGAGGACGACCAGGAACCCCGGGCCCGGCCCCATCGTGAACGCCAGCACCAGGAACAGCCCGAGCAGCAGCGGGAACGGCGGCCCGTGACGGTGGCGGCCATGGTGGTGGCGGCCGAGGTGGTGGTGGCCGAGGTGGTGCGGCCGGCCCCGGTGGTGACGCGCGGGCGCCGCCTCCGGCACCGCCAGGCCCTGCGGGTCGGGCAGGTCGAGGACGACCGCCCGCAGGTCGCCCCGCGTCCGGGCCGCCAGCGTCGTGCCGAGCCGCTCGTCGAGTTCCTCGCGGTCGAGCCGTCCGGCCGCGAAGTGGTCGTGCAGGGCGACCATGACCGCGTCGCGCTCGGCGTCGCCGACGCGGACGTCGCCGGAGCGGATCCCCTCGGGGGTCGTCACGCCGGCTCCTCACCCGGGCCTTGGGCGGTGGGGCCTTCGGCGGTGGGGCCCGCGTCGGCCCCGCCCGCGCGCGGCTCCTCGCCGGCGAGGACGCGGTACAGGGCGCGCCGGGTCTCGGAGAGGATCTCGGTGGCCCGCCTGACCTGGTCCGGCGTCCCGGAGTGGACGATCTGCATCACCGCCGCGCCCGTCTGCGCGACCTGCCGGAACAGCTCCGGCGCGCCCTCGCCGAAGTCGGGCGCCATCTGCGCCCACGGCTCCTCCAGCTCGTCGGCGTGCTCGGCGACGTAGGCGCCGCCCTCGGCCGTGAGCCGGTAGGTGCGGCGGCCGCCGCCCTCCTCGGCGGTGATCAGCCCCTCGTCCGCGAGCTGCTGGAGCGCCGGGTAGACCGCGCCGGGGCTCGGCTTCCACGCCTCGCCGCTGCGCTCGTTGATCTCCTGGATGATCTGGTAGCCGTTGCGCGGCTCCTCGGCGAGCAGGGCGAGGATCGCCGCGCGGACGTTGCCCTTGGGCGCCTTGCGCCCCCGTCCCCACGGGCCGCGCCCGCCGCCGCGCGCCCAGGGCGGGCGTCCCCCGCCGGGTCCGAAGCCGCCGGGCGGGCCCCACTGCCAGGGCCCGCCGTGCGCGTGCTCATGGCCGTGCCCGTGCCCGTGGCCCGGCCCGAAGCCGTGCTCATGCCCGTGCCCGTGCCGGGACGCCGCGTGCGCGGCCTTCGCGCCGATCGCCGCCGCCGCGAACGCCCAGCGCCAGTCGGGCCCGCTCCGATGCGTCGCTCCCATGGTCACCACCACCTTCTGAGATCTCTCTATGATCTCTCGCGATAGGACAACGATATATCGAAGACGTACGGTTCGGGAAGATGGTTCCCGCGAAAACCGCGCCTCCGGCGCGTCGCGCGGGTCCGCCGGATCCGGGCATGGTCGTCTGACCGGCGGAAATCCTGGGTAACCACCCCTGTGGGGGGACGATGGGGACGGACGAGGCGATGACCGCGCCGGACGCGGTCGTGACCGGGGGCGGCGCGGTCGCGCGCGGGCGCCTGCGGGGCGAGCTGCTGCTGGGCATGGCGGTCTTCGGCCTGTACGCGCTGGTCGTGATGCTGCCGCAGGACGCCAGGGAGCGGGCCGCGCGCGGGCACGGCCGCGCGCTCTACGACCTGGAGCGGGCGCTGCGGCTGGACGTCGAGCGGACGCTGAACGGCTGGCTCGCCGGGCAGCCGGTCTGGCGCGTGCTGGCCAACTACGAGTACGCGATCACCTACATCGCGAGCGCGGTCGCGCTGCTCGCCTGGCTGTACCTGCGGCACCCGGAGCGCTACCGGACGGCGCGCAACGCGTTCCTGCTGATCAACCTGGTCGGGATCGCCTGCTTCGCGCTGTACCCGGTGATGCCGCCGCGGCTGATGCCCGAGCTCGGGTTCGTCGACACGGTCCGGCTGGGCCGCACGTGGGGGTCGTGGGGCTCGCCGATGGTCGAGCACGCCGACCGGTTCGCGGCCGTCCCGTCCCTGCACATGGCCTGGACGCTGTGGGTCGGCGTCGAGCTGGCCCGGGTGTCGGCGCGGCGGTGGGTGCAGTCGGTGAACGCGGTCCACATCCTGCTGACCCTGTATGTGATCATGGCGACCGCCAACCACTACCTGCTGGACGCGCTGGCGGCCGTCCCGCTGGTGGGCTTCGCGGTGTACGCCGCCGAGCGCGCGACCCCGCGCGGCGCGGGCGAGCGGGTCCGCGGGCCCGACGCGTTCTTCCTGGCCGTGGAGACCCCGGAGGCGCCCCAGCACGCCGGGGGGCTGATCGTCCTGGACACCGCGCGGGCGCCGGTGACCCGCGACGACCTGGCCGCCCTGGTCGCCGCGCGGCTGGAGGACCACCCGCGGTTCCGGCAGCGGCTCGCCGACGGCGGCCGGTGGCGGCGGCCGCTCTGGCGCGACGACCCGGCGATCGACTGGGCGTGGCACGTCCAGGAGCGCCGCGTGGACGGCATGGCCGGACTGCGCGCCGTGGTCGCCGCGATCCAGTCCGAGCCGCTGCCCCGCGACCGGCCGCTGTGGCGGATGATCCTGGTGACCGGGGTCGCGCCGGGACGCGACGCGGTCGTGTTCCTCATGCACCACGTCGTCGCCGACGGCGTCGGGGTCGTCGCGCACGCGATGGCGCTCATGGAGCCCTACCCGCTCGACTACGGCGGGACGGGGCGCCGCCGCAGGCCCGTCCAGGAGGCGCTCGCGACGGCGACCGGGCTCGGCCAGCTCGCCGCGGACGCGGCGCGCCCCGCGCGGCTGCCCGCCGCCGGGACGTCCGAGCGCCGGTTCGGCACCCTGCTCGTCCCACTCGACCAGGCCAGGGACGTCGCGCGGCGGCACGGCGCGCGGGTCACCGACGTCGTGCTGTGCGCGGTGGCGGGCGGGCTGCACCGGGTGCTCCGCGAGACGCCGGGCGCCGGCGACTCCTGCCGGGTCGCGGTGCCGCTGATGATGCGCTCACCGGGCGACGGCGCGGAGGGCAACCACACCAGCGCCGTCATGATCGACCTGCCGATCGGCAAGATGCCCGAGGCCGACCGGCTCGCCGAGACCGCCCGGCGCGCCCGCGTGCTGCGGTCGGGGACGCGCCCGCTCGCCGCCTGGTTCGTGATGCGCCAGGCCGGGCGGGTCATGCCCGCCCCGCTGCACGCCCGCTTCGCCCGCTACGCCTACAGCGCCCGGTTCCTCCAGGGCATCGTGTCGAGCCTGCCGGGCCCCGACCGGCTGCTGCGGCTGGCGGGCGCCCCGCTGCTGGAGGTCTACCCGGTGATCCCGCTGGCGCCCGGCGCGCCGCTCGCGGCCGGGGCGCTCGGCGTCGACCGCGACCTGTGCTTCGGCGTCTGCGCCGACCCCGGCCTCGTGGACGACGCCGACCGGATGACGGCCGCCGTCGCGGAGGTCGTCCGCGAACTCCGCGAGGCCGACTAGCCCCGGAGGGTCAGCCGCTGCGGATCGCGCGCAGCGACTCGGTCAGCGACCCGATCGTGGCGAAGACGGCGGTCGGCTCGTAGCCGCAGTGCGCCATGCAGTTGGAGCAGCGGTCGTCGCGGCCCCGGCCGTAGGCGCCCCAGTTGGTCGTCCGCACGAGCTCCTCGTAGGTGTCGGCGTAGCCGTCGTCCATCAGGTAGCAGGGGCGCTGCCAGCCCTTCAGCGAGTAGGACGGGATCGCCCACGCCGTGCACGGGAAGTCGGCCCTGCCCTCCAGGAAGTCCAGGAACAGCGGCGAGTGGTTGAACCGCCAGCGGCGGCGCCGGCCGTCGGCGAACACCTTCCGGAACAGCTCCCGCGTCTCCTGCACGCCGAGGAAGTGCTCCTGGTCGGGCGCCTTCTCGTAGGCGTAGGCGGGGGAGATCATCATCTGGTCGACGCCCAGGTCGTCGTTGAGGTAGTCGAGGACGTCGATGACGGTCTGCGGGGTGTCGGTGTTGAACACGGTCGTGTTCGTCGTGACCCGGAAACCGCGCTCGCGGCACATCGCGATGGCCTCCACGACCTGGTCGAACACGCCGTCCTTGCAGACGGACGCGTCGTGCCGCTCGCGCAGCCCGTCCACGTGCACCGCCCACGCGAAGTACCGGGACGGCTCGAACAGGTCGATCTTCTTCGGGATCAGGGCGGCGTTCGTGCACAGGAACACGTACCGCTTCATCTTGACCAGCTCGGCGACCATCTCGCCGATCCCCGGGTGCATCAGCGGCTCGCCGCCCGCGATCGACACCATCGGCGCGCCGCTCTCGCGGACCGCCGCGACCGCCTGCTCGACCGGCATCCGCTGCTTCAGCAGGCTCGCCGGATGCTGGATCTTCCCGCACCCCGCGCAGGCGAGGTTGCACGCGTACAGCGGCTCCAGCTCGACCAGCAGCGGGAACTTCGCGCGGCGGGCGAGCCTGTTGCGCAGGATGTAGCCGCCGACCCGCAGGCTCTGGCGTAGTGGCATGCCCATTTACGACGCGTCCTCCCTCAGGTAGCGGCCGAGGGCGCTCACCGGGAACACCAGCCGGTACAGGTGGTAGTTGATGTAGAAGTAGCCGGGGAACCCGGTTCCGGTGAAGTGGTCCTCGTCCCAGGTCCCGTCGGGGCGCTGCCGCTCTGTGAGCCAGCCGACGCCGCGCTCGACCGCCGGTCCGCGCTCGCCGGCGGCCAGCAGCGCCAGCAGCGCCCACGCGGTCTGGGACGGGGTGGACGCGCCGCGTCCGATCCACGCCGGGTCGCGGTAGGAGCGCAGGTCCTCGCCCCAGCCGCCGTCGTCGCGCTGGTGCCGCTCCAGCCAGGCCACCGCCCGCCGGATCACCGGCTTGCCGGGCCGGACGCCCGCCGCGATCAGCGCGGGCACGACGGCGCCGGTCCCGTAGACGTGGTTGGCGCCCCACCGCCCGTACCAGGAGCCGTCCTGCTCCTGCGCCTTCAGCAGCCACACCACGGCGCGCTTGCACAGCTGCGAGTCGCCCATCCCCTGCGCGCACAGCGCCTCCACGACGTGCGCGGTGACGTCGGCGGACGGCGGGTCGATGACCTCGCCGAAGTCGCAGAACGGGAGCCTGCGGCACAGCTCGCGGGTGTTGTCGGCGTCGAACGCGCCGAACCCGTCGTCGCGCGAGACCATCCCGGCCATCCAGCGCAGGCCCCGCTCGACGGCGGGCGGCGCGTCCGGATGCGCGACGCGGCCGAGCGCCAGCACGACCTCGGCGGTGTCGTCGACGTCGGGGTAGTAGTCGTTGTCGAACTCGAACGACCAGCCGCCGGGCGGCAGGCCGGGGCGGCGCACCTGCCAGTCGCCGGGGCCCTTCACCTCCTCGCCGACCACCCACGCGGCGGCCTTCTCCAGCGCCGGGTGCCCGGCGGGCATGCCCGCGTCGGCGAGCGCGGTCATGGCGAGCGCGGTGTCCCAGACCGGGGACTGGCACGCCTCCAGGCGCCGCCCCTGCCCGTCCCGGATCGTGAAGCGCTCCAGGCCCTGGAGCCCGCGCCGCATGACCGGGTGGTCGACGTCGTGGCCGAGCAGGTTCAGCGCGATGAGCGAGTACACCCACGGCGGCTGGATGCCGCCCCACGACCCGTCCGGCTCCTGCCGCGCGATGATCCACTCGGCGGCGCGGCGCAGCGCGGCCCGCCGCACCGCCTTCACCGGGCGCCGCTGGTAGACGCGCAGCGCGCGGTCGAGCGCGTGGAACGCCTCGGCCCAGCCGGGCGGCCCCTGGCGCCTCCTCCGCACGTGCTGGCCGTGCAGCTCGGCGATGTCGAAGGGCAGCGGCCGGACGGGGCGCAGCGCCGCCGCCACCGTCAGCGGCACGATCGTCTGCCGCGCCCAGCACCCGAAGTCGTAGACGTTCAGCGGGAACCACGACGGCAGGTAGATCATCTCCGGCGGGACGACGGGCAGCGCGTCCCACGGCCAGCGCCCGAACAGCGCCAGCCAGTAGCGCGTGAACACGCGCGTCGCCGGGAGGCCGCCCGCCTCGCGCACGTACGCGGCGGCGCGGCGCATGTGGTCGGCGCCGGTCGGGTCCCCGGCGAGCCGCAGCGCGACGTAGGCCTCGACCGTCGTGGACAGGTCGGGCGGGCCGCCGAAGAAGTTCGCCCACGTCCCGTCCTCGCGCTGCTGGGAGCGGATCCAGCGGGCCGCCTCCCGCGTCTCCTCCTCGTCGCGGACGCCGAGGAACTCGCGGAGCAGCAGGTCCTCGGCGTCCATGGTCACGTTCGTCTGGAGCTCGCCCTTCCACCAGCCCTCGGGGGACTGGAGGCCGAGCAGGTGCTCCCGCGCCGCGTCGAGCGTCTTGCGCGCCGCCTCCCTGGTGGAGGGGGCGGCGGGTTCGGCTGTCGTGGTCATCAGTGGTCCCGGTGGGTGACGAAGTCGGCGACGCGCAGGAACTCGGTGCGGACGGGGGTGGGCACGCCCGCTCCGGCGAGGTGCTCCCCGGCGCTCTCCACCCGGCGCGCGGCCTCGGCCCGCGCCCACGCCCTGCCGCCCGCGAGGTCGACGAGCCGCGCCGCCTCGGCCAGCTCGTCCTCGCCCGGCGGCTCCGGCCGGGCGTACAGCTCGGCCAGCGCCGCGGACGCGGGCGTGCCGGAGTTCAGCGCCGCCACGACCGGCAGCGACATCTTGCGGGACCGCAGGTCCGACAGCGCGGGCTTGCCGGTCGCCGCCGGATCGCCCCAGATGCCGAGCAGGTCGTCGGTGAGCTGGAACGCGACGCCGAGGTCGGCGCCGAACCCCTCCAGCGCGGCCGCGAGGCCCTCGGGCGCCCCGTCCAGCACGGCGCCGATCGAGCACGAGCAGGCCAGCAGCGCGGCGGTCTTCCCGGCGGCCATCGACTGGCACTCCTCCAGCGTGATCTTGTGGCGGGTCTCGAAGCTCAGGTCGAGCGACTGGCCCGCGATGAGGTGCCGGGTCGCGACGGCCAGCGCGCGCGCCGCCCGCGCCGAGCCCTGGCCCGGCGCCTCCAGCAGCACCTCCCCGGCGAGGGCGAGCAGCGCGTCCCCGGCCAGGATCGCGGCGGGCTCGCCGTAGACGGCCCACGCCGCCGGGCGGTGCCGCCGCGTCCGGTCGCCGTCCATGATGTCGTCGTGCAGGAGCGAGAACGCGTGCGTCAGCTCGACCGCGACCGCGCCCGGCAGCGCGCTCTCCGGCGGCGCGCCCGCCGCGCGGGCCGACAGCAGGGCCAGCGCGGGGCGCAGCGCCTTCCCGGCGGGCTCCTTGCGCGGCCGCCCCTCCGCGTCGGCCCAGCCGAGGTGGTAGGCCGCCACCCGGTAGGTGTGCGGGTCGAGCCGCCCGACCGCGGCGCGCAGCGCCCCGTCGACCAGCTCGCGGACATCGGTCATCGAGACCGGAACGGTCGTCACCGGCCCCTCACCCCCTCAAGGTGGCGGCGGACCAGGCGTGCGGCGGTCAGACCGCTGCGCACTGCTCCCTCCATCGTGTCGGGCCAGCCCGTGTCGGTCCACGCGCCGGCGAGGAACAGGCCCGGCGCCCGCGTCGCCGCGCCGGGACGCGCCGCGCCGCTGCCGGGACGCTGGCGGAACGTCGCCCGCCGCTCCCGCGTGACGAAGAAGTCGGTGACGGACGCGTGCCGGGCGGCGGGCAGCAGCCGGCGCAGCTCGCGTGTGAACCGCTCGCGCAGCCGGGCCGTCGGGACGTCGATCCAGCGGTCGGCCGCCGACAGCGAGACGGCCAGGTACTGCCCGTCGCCGCGCAGCCCGCCGACCACCGTCCGGTCGAACGCCCACTGGACGGGCGAGCCGACCGCCGCCACGAACGGCAGCCCCAGCACCGGCCGGTCGTAGACGACGTGCACGTTGACGATCGGGCTCGCGCCCAGCTCCGGCCAGCGCAGCGGGTCGGGCAGCGCCTCGGCGGGCAGCAGCCGCGCCGCCGCCTCGTGCGGCACGGCCATGACCACCGCGTCGGCCGCGATCGGCGCCCCGTCCACGATCACCTTCGGGTCGGCGGTGACCGCCTCCACCTTCGCCTTGAGCAGGACGGTGCCGCCCGCCTCCTCGATCCGCGCCAGCGCGGGCCCGCCGTGCAGGTCCGCCAGCGGGACGGACGGGACGCCGATGTCGGCCGCGTCCGCGCGCCCGAACAGCGCCCGCCGGCACACCATCGCCGACAGGCCGAGCGCCGCGTCGTCCACCTCGGCGTTCAGCGCGGCCGTGACGAACAGCCCCCACAGCGCCTCGCGCGCCCAGGGGCGCTGGCCCCGCTCCGCCAGCCAGGTGCCCGCCGCCACCCCGTCCAGGACGGGGTCGGCCGGGTCGAGGGACCGGATCCTCGCCGCCGCCCACACCGCCCTCAGCCGCTCGGCCGCCGACAGCGGCGCGTAGCGGGCCAGGGCGGGCAGCAGGTGCAGCGGGCTCGGCAGCGGCGCCCGCCGCAGCCGCGCGGGCGCCCCGCCGGGCCGCAGCACCGTCACGTCGAACCTGCGCTGCACGTCCAGCAGGTGGTCGGTGCCCAGGCGCTGGAGCAGCCCCTGGTAGGCGGTGCAGCAGCGCAGCGCGACGTGCTGGCCGTTGTCGACGGTCAGGTCGCCGCGCCCGAACGAGTGGGTGGCGCCGCCCAGCCAGGGGCGCGCCTCCACCAGCGTGACGTCGGCCCCCGCCTCCTGGAGCGCCAACGCCGCGCTGATGCCCGCGAGGCCCCCGCCGACGACGACGACGCTCACCGCCCGCCCCCCGTCACCGCTCGACGCCCGTCAGGGCGCGGGCCGCCACGACGGCCTTCTGCCAGGTCGGCAGCGACACCCGCGAGGTCAGCGCGAGCGCCGGGCTCTCCGCGATGCGCTCCAGCAGCCGCCGGTAGATCCCCGCCATCGCCGCCGTGCACGCCGCCGAGCGCCGGTCGAGCAGCGGCAGCAGCCGCAGCCCCTCGGCGTACCAGGCCCGCGCCCGCTCCGCCTGGAACGCGACGAGGTCGTGCAGCCGCGACGCCGGGTCGACGAACTCGCCCGTCTCGTCCAGCTCCAGCGTGCACCCGAACCGGTCGAGGTCCTCGGCGGGCAGGTACACCCGGCCCGCGAGCCGGTCCTCCCTGACGTCCCGCAGGATGTTCGTGAGCTGGAACGCGACCCCGAGCGAGTCCGCGAGCCCCTCCGCGCGCTGCCGCCCGTCGTAGCCGAACACGCCCAGCGACAGGCGGCCCACCGTGCCCGCGACCTGCTGGCAGTACCGCAGCAGGTCGTCGAACGTCTCGTAGGCGGCGCCGCGCACGTCGCTCTCGCAGCCGTCGATCAGCTCCGCGAACGCGTCCAGCGGGATCGGGTAGCGGCCCGCCGCGTCCGCCAGCGCCGTCAGCACCGGGTGCCCCTCCAGCGCCCGCGAGTCGGCCCGCCGCCACAGCACCTCCTGGACCGTTTCGAGCCGCCCGCGCGCCCGGTCCAGCAGGTCCATCCGGACGCACGCGGGCTCCGGGCCGTCCCCGATGTCGTCCACGCCCCGCGCGAACGCGTAGATCGCGCTCATCGCGCGGCGCTTCGGGGCGGGCATCAGCCGGATCCCGTAGCCGAAGTTGCGGGCCTCCTCCCGGACCACCCGCTCGCAGTGCCGATACGCCTCCACGACCCACTCGGGCCGCTCGCACGTCTCCGAAACCGTCATCGCTCACCCTCTCCGAGAGCGCGGGTTCTGCCTCGTCCGTCCTGGAGCGGATGCGTCATCGCCGGCCCCCTCCGAGAGCGGAGGCCCAGTTGGCGAGGAGCACCGGCCCGCGCGGACGCGGCGTCCGCGCCAGCACGTCGTAGCGGCCGCGCACGAGCGCGGCCAGCGCCGCGCGCCCCCCGGCGACATAGCCCGCCACCGCGATCCGGGCCCACCCGCGCAGGCCCGCCATGAGCGGCGCGGCGCCCCGGTCGAGCAGGTCCCGCGCCCGGTTCGACTCCAGCGCCAGCACCCCGCGCAGCCGCGTCGGCGTCACCGCCCGGGACAGGTCGTCCTCGGCGCAGCCGAACCGCCGCAGGTCCTCGCCGGGCAGGTAGATCCGCCCGGCCCTGAAGTCCTCGGCCACGTCCTGGCAGTGCTCGATCACCTGCAGCGCGGTGCAGACCCGGTCGGACGCCTCCTCCAGCCCCCGCCCCTCCGCGCCGAACACGTGCAGCACGATCCGCCCGACCGGATTGGCCGACAGGACGCAGTACCCCAGCAGTTCGTCGAAGGAGGCGTAGCGGGTCACCTCCTGGTCCCGGCGGTTCGCCTGGACCAGCCGCCGGAAAGGCTCCTGCGGAATTCCCCTCGCGTGGACGGTCTCCGCCAGCCGCCTTAACTGCGGAAGAACCGGCGCCCGCCCTTTGTAGAGGAGGTCCAGGTCCGCGTCCACCGAATCGAGCAGCGCCACCCGGTGCGCGCCCGGCGCCTCGTCGCCGATGTCGTCGACGAGGCGCGCGAAACCGTAGACCGCGCGCAGGTGGGCGCGGTGCCGCCCCGGCAGCAGCCGGGCCGCGACCGGGAAGTTCTCCCGCCGCGCGAGCGCGTCCAGGCCCCGCTCGTGCTCCCGCGCGCTCCAGGGTGGTTCAGTGGTCACCACTAGGAGATTCGCCGGTGCGGCACCAGAAAAACTCTGATCAAGGTATGGAGTTATTGAACCGGCGCGCGTTTCCGCGACCGAAAGGACGCGACAGGAAAGTCGCCTTTTGTGGTAATTAGCTCGCTATCGGGCGCGGCCGGTCACGGCAGCCGGCCGACCAGGCTGAGCGCGACGTCCAGCGCGCGGCTGCCGGGCGTCCCGTCGCCCTGCGCCGTCCACACCTCCGACAGGACGGCCATCACGAACCCCCACGCGACGACCCGCTCCACCGGCATCGCGAGCCCGTCGGCCACCTGCTCGATCCGCGCGGGCACCAGGTCGACCAGCCTGCCGTCCCGGTCGTCGGGGCCCGGGTTGTAGAACAGGACGCCCGCCTCGTACCCGGGGTCGCCCACCACGCCGTGCGGGTCGATCGCCAGCCACGGCTCGCGCTCCGCGCTCAGGATGTTGTCGTGGTGCAGGTCCCCGTGCAGGACGAGCCGCTCGGGCGCGCTCGCGCACAACTCGTCGAACAGCCGTCCGGCGCGCTCGACGAGGTGGCGGGGGAGCGGGCCGTCGCCCGGGAAGCGGCGCAGGTGGCCGGAGAACGACGCGCTCTCCTTCTCCAGGCCCGGGAGGGCGCATCCGGGAGGCGGCACGTGCCGGAGCCGCCGCGCCACGTCGAGGAACACGGCGGTGGCCTCCTCGTCCTTGTCCGGGACGAGTTCGCTCAGCACCCTCCCCGGCTCGGCACGCTCCAACAGCAGCGCGCCCCGGCCCGGGTCGTGCTCCAGCAGCCGCACCGCGCCCTCGCCGCCGTAGATCTCCAGGGCCGCCGCCTCGATGCCGAGGTGTCCGGGTTCGGGCGGGCCGAGCTTCAGGACCGCCTTCGTCCCGTCCTCCCTCCGGACGGGCGCGACCCAGTGGTAGCTGAGGCCGTACCGGGCGGCCTCGATCTCCAGCCGCCACTCGCGGGCGATCTCGGCGAGCAGGCCGGGCAGCCGCTTCAGCCAGCGGCGGCCGTCGTCCCCCCAGACCTCGACGGCGTTCTCGACAAGGACGGACGGGAGCGGACCAGGAAGAATCGGCGGCATCCGCCCAACCCTGCCACAGGGCGTGAACGCGTAGGAACGCCGAATCGTCCTAGGAATGTGACGACCCCACTGGTTCCCGGCGATCCCCGCGAGCTCGGCGACTACTGGCTGGCCCGCCGCCTCGGCGCGGGCGGGCAGGGGGTGGTCTACGAGGCGTACGGCGCGGACGGCGCGCGCGTCGCGGTCAAGGCGCTGCACGGGGTGTTCGCGGGGGAGCGCGCCGGCGGGCCCCGGGACGTGCTCGCCCGCGAGATCGACGCCGTGACCCGGGTGTCGCCGTTCTGCACCGCCCGCGTGCTGGCGTTCGACCTGGACGCCGAGCCCCCGTACGTGGTCAGCGAGTACGTCCCCGGGCCCGACCTGGAGCGCGCCGTCGCCTCCGGCGGCCCGTTCGGGTCCGGCGAGCTGGGACGGCTCGCGATCGGCGTCGCGACCGCGCTCGTCGCGATCCACCGGGGCGGGGTCGTCCACCGCGACCTCAAGCCCGGGAACGTCCTGCTCGGCCCCGACGGGCCCCGCGTCATCGACTTCGGGCTCGCCCGCGCCGAGGACATGACCCGCAGCGCGACCGGCGCCAAGGGCACGCCCCGCTACATGTCCCCGGAGGTCTTCGCGGGCGAGCCCGCGAGCGCCGCGTCGGATGTGTGGGCGTGGGGGGCGGTGGTGCTGTTCGGCGCGCTCGGGCGGCCGCCGTTCGCGGGCGAGAACCTGATGCAGCTCTCCCACACCGTCCAGCACGTGGAGCCGGAGCTGCACGTGCTGGACGAGCCGCTCCGGTCGGTGGTGGCTGCGGCGCTGGCGAAGCGGCCGCGGGACCGCCCGTCGGCGCGCGAGGTGCTGCTGGACCTCCTCGGCGGCTCCTTCGACGAGGGGGCGATGCTCTCGGAGGGGAGCCGGGTCGCCGCCGCGGCCGCGGCGGGTGCCGCGCCGCCCTCGCTCGCGGACGTCGCCGAGGCCGCCTACCGGCGGCTCGACCCGCTCGCGCGGGAGGCCGTCCCCGCGATCCTGCTGCGCATGGTGCTGCCGGGCGAGGGCGCCGCCGACACCCTCCGCCGGGCCGCGGTCGACGAGTTCGGCGACGGTGCCGAGCGGGCGGTCGAGGAGTTCACGCGCGCCGGGCTGCTGGTCCGCGAGGGCGACCGGGTGGCGATCTGCGGCGCGGCGCTGCTCCGCGCCTGGCCGCGGCTGCGCGGGTGGGTCGATGACGAGCGCGCCGGGCTGGCCGTGCACCGCTCGCTCGCGGACGCCGCGCGGGTCTGGGACCGGCACGGCCGCCGGGCCGGTGACCTGCTCCAGGGGAGCGTGCTGGCCCGCGCCGTCCAGTGGGCCGCGACCGGACGCCGCCACCTGACGCTGAACGCCGTCGAGCGCGCGTTCCTGGACGCCTCGGCGGCCCTCGGCCGCCGCCGCGCCCGCAGCCGGGGCGCGCTGACGGCCGCCCTCGCCGTCCTGCTGGTCGTGGCCGTGGGCGGGGCCGTCGTCGCGGTGAACCAGCGCGCGGTCCTCTCCCGCCAGCGCGACCGGGCCATCGCCGACCGGCTCGCCGCGCTCGCCGCGTCCCTCCAACGCGACGACCCGCGCACCAGCCGCCGCCTCGCCCTCGCCGCCGCGCGCGTCGGCGACGACGACCAGACCCGGAAAGCCCTCATCAACGCCATGTACCAGTGGGAGGGCGATACGTTCAACCCCGCCTCCAATGCCCAGGTGGTCCTCACCCCCGACGGCCGCACCGCCACGTTCGACGATCGCGTCCAGGTGACACGCTGGGATCTGAAGACGCACCAGCGCGTTCCGATGCCGCCGGGGGCCGAGCCGAAAAGCGCGGCCGTGTTCAGTCCGGACGGACGCCATATGGCGCAGCTCTTATCCACCGGGGGAGATCTGAGCCGGCGCGGTGTGGTCCAGGTCTACGACGCGGCCACCGGAAAGCCGCAGGGCAGGCCGATGGGCGATCCGCGTCAATCCTTCTGGAACCTGCGGTACAGCGTGAGCGGCAACCTTTTGATGATGGACAACGGGCCTGGAGGCTCCGGCGATCCCCGAACAACCGCTCCCGAAATGGCTTTATGGGACGCGCGCAGCGGTCGCCTCGCCATGAGCTGGAAGGAGCGCCCCTACGCCTGGGCCGTGAGCGCCGACGACGCCCTTGTCGCGATGGTCCTGCCGAGCGGCTTCCAACTGTGGGACGTCGCGGCCCGCAAACGGATTCCCACGCCGTGGCTGGGTGCGGCGCTGGCTTCCGAGAGCGCGTCCCAGCGGATACGCCAGGTCGGGTTCGGGCCCGCCGGAGCCAGGCTCGCCCTGGTCGCCGGCAGCGGGGTGACCGTGCTTGATCTGAACAACCTGGCGCGCACCGAGCCCGTCGCCTCGCGGTCTCGGGTCCCCTGGCACGAGCGGAGTGCGCGCGGCGTGGACGAACCGGTGTTCAGCCCCGACGGCCGCCTCCTGGCCGTCGGGTTCACTCTATGGAATCTGGACGGCTCCGCCGAGGCGCCCCTGATGGCCCGCGGGCTCGACGACGAGACGCCGACCGACTGCCGCTTCTCCGCCGCCGGTGACCTGCTGCGCTGTGCGACGACCCTCGACCGCGTCGTCACCACGAACATCTCGGGCTACGCCGACCGGATCTCCGTCGGACGCGACGCCGGACACGGGGTGCTCAGCCCGTCCGGCGACCTCCTCGCCTCCATGGGCGCGGACAGCGTCTCCATCACCGGTAATCCGGCGGGGTGGACGTCCCCTTTCTCCGTGCCTTCCTTGAGAAGCGTTTGGCGAGGGATGGTCTTCAGCCCCGACGGCGGTCTGGTGGCCATTCCCGACCGGAACCCGGACGACGGCTTCGGCGTGTGGGACGCGCGCACGCTCCAGAAGGTCGCGGAGCTCGACTGGCCCGACGGCGCGCTCGGCAAAGGCGTCGCGTTCTCCCCGGACGGCCGGTCCCTCGTCGGCGGCCTGAACGCGGAGGTCATCGACCCGCGGCACCCCTACAAGTCGTGGTTGCAGGAGTGGGACGCCCGCTCGGGCCGGCGCACCCGCGTCATCCCGTTGGAGTCCTCCGGATCGGGGGAGCTGTTCTACCGATCCGACGGTCGTACGGTGACCTTGAAGAGCGCCGTCGTCGACATGGATTCAGGACAGGTCCACAAGCGGTTCGACTTCTTCAGCGTCGTCGACGTGCTGGCCGTGTCTCCCGACGGTTCCGTCGCCCTGGTCATCATCAACCCCGACAACTTGTACCTGTGGGACCTCCGAGGCGACAAGCGAAGAGGAACGCCCCTGGCCGCCGTGCCCGACGTGGAAGACCTGCCCGCCGCGTTCTCCCCCGACGGCCGCCTGGTCGCCACCAGCGACGCGCGCGGCGGCGTCCACCTGTACGAGGTGGCCACTGGACGGCCCTACGGCCCCACCCTCCCCGGCCACGCCGGTGGTGTCGACACCTTCGCGTTCTCCCGAGACGGCACCGTGCTCTACACCTACGGAGGCGACCGCACGATTCAGGCCACCACCCTTGATCCCGCCCGCCTCACCGACCGGCTATGCGCCCAGGTCGGCGGCCTGAGCGAAGCCGAGTGGAACCAGTACGTCCCCGACCTCTCCTATAGACCCGTTTGTGGCTAAAGATCTTTACATGTAGGCCATCATGTCGGGCCGGGATGGCTCCAGCCATTTCGGCGAAATGCGCCACAGCGGCCTCGGCTGAGCCTTGCAGGTCAGCGCCCTGGCGTCCCAATCGATCTTGCGGAGAAAACTTTGAAAGTATGGCCGGGAATGGTGTTTTCGGGTCGTCCGGCTTGTCCCCGCATGGGGAGATCGGTGATCTTGGAGCGACCGGGACGGGTCGGTCAATTCGCCACAAACGGACCGTTCGGCGCACCGATCGACCGTTCGGCCGACAGGCCCTGACCGCCCTCCTGACAAGCCGTCGTGATCATGCGATGCTCCGCCCGACGACGTCGAACAGTCGACGGGCGGCCCGGCCGCCCCGGCCAGGAAGGGGTCACGGCGATGCGCGCGAGACGACGGACGACCTGGGCGAACAGAAGAAGTCGCAGCTGGCGGCTGTCCCTTGTGGCGGCGGCCGTGGTGCTGCTGGCCGGCGTCGCCGCGCCCGGTGCGCCGGCCGACGCGGCCCCGAAGGCGGAGGTGTGCGAATTCAGCGTCCAGAAGGACGTCCCTGCCACTATGCGGGACGGGACGGTGTTGCGCAGCAACGTGTTCACGCCGAAAGGGGACGGCAAGTTCCCCGTCATCCTGATGCGGCTGCCCTACAACAAGGAGGGCGCCCTGAGCTTCGTCTACGGCGCCCCGGACCGTTACGCCAAGGCCTGCTACCTCGTCGTGGTGCAGGACGTCCGCGGCGAGTACAAGTCGGATGGCGCCTTCTACCCGTACCGGACCGAGGCTGAGGACGGCTACGACACCATCGAGTGGTCCGCCGCTCTGCCGCACTCCAACGGCAAGGTCGGCATGTACGGGTTCTCCTATCCGGGGCTCACGCAGTGGCTGCCCGCCACTCTCACGCCTCCGCACCTGGTCACGATCGCCCCGGCGTTCACGTCCTCCGACATCTACGACGGATGGACCTACGAGGGCGGCGCGCTGTACCAGGCGTTCATCCAGGACTGGCTGCTGAGCTTCCTCAACGGGGGCGTCATCAGCAAGCTCCCGGACGCCGCGAAGCTGCGGGCGGAGATGACCCAGGCGTCGCGGGACCTGCACACCAAGTGGTACCGGCACCAGCCGCTGAACAACTTCCCGCCGCTGTACCCGGGGGACAACCGCATCGCGCCGTACTACTTCGACTGGATCGACCACCCGAGCGACGACGACTACTGGAAGCGCTGGAGCATCCGCACGAAGTATCCGCGGGTCAACGTGCCGTCGCTGAACTTCGGCGGCTGGTCCGACATCTTCCTCAACGGGACGGTGGAGAACTTCGCCGGGATGCGCGCCCAGGGCGGGTCCGAGGTCGCCCGGCAGGGGTCGCAGCTCCTCGTCGGGCCGTGGACGCACGGCGGCTCGGGCCGCACGGTGGGCGCCGTCGACTTCGGTCCGGAGGCGGTCGTCGCGGTGGGCGATCTGCACCTCCGCTGGTTCGACCACTGGCTGAAGGGGATCGCCAACGGCGTGGACGCGGATCCGCCGGTGAAGGTCTTCGTGATGGGCGCCAACAAGTGGCGCACGGCTGACTCCTGGCCGATCCCCGGCACCGCCAACACCACGTACTACCTGCACAGCAAGGGCGACGCGAACACCGCGAACGGCGGCGGCACGCTCGACAACACCGCGCCCGCGACGGGCGAGAAGGCCGACCAGTACCAGTACGACCCGGCGAACCCGGTGCCGAGCGTCGGCGGCCGTTTCCAGAGCTCGGTGCCCGGCGGCCCGCAGGACCAGCGGTCCGTCGAGCAGCGGCGGGACGTGCTGGTCTACAGCACCCCGCGGCTCACCAAGGACACCGAGGTCACCGGCCCGATCTCGGTCACGCTGTACGCCAGGTCCTCGGCGAAGGACACCGACTGGACGGCGAAGCTCACCGACGTCCAGCCGGACGGCACCTCGATGCTGGTCCGGGACGGCATCCAGCGCGCCCGGTACCGGGTCTCGCTGGAGAAGCCGGAGCTGATCACCCCCGGGGAGGTCTACAAGTACACGATCAAGCTGTGGCCGACCAGCAACGTGTTCAAGGCGGGCCACCGCATCCGGTTGGAGATCTCCAGCAGCAACTTCCCGATGTACGACCGGAACCCGAACACGGGCGGGAAGTTCGGCGCCGACACGACCACGCAGCCCGCGTCGCAGACCGTCCTGCACGACCCGGAGCACCCGTCGTCGATCACGCTGCCGATCATTCCGGTGCCCGTCCGCTGATCCGGCGCAACGGCTGGCCCGCGCCCCCGCCGCGGGTCAGCCGGAGGCCGGGTAGGGGCCGGCCGCCGCGGTCGAACCGCGGCCGGTACCTCCGCTCGGCGAGCCGCAGCCGCCCAGCGGGGGCGGCGTCAGATGCGGCCGGTCTCGTGGGCCCACATGGCGACCTCGACGCGGTTCCGGGCGCCGAGCTTTCGCATGAGGCTGGCGACGTGGGCCTTGACGGTGCTCGGGGTGATATGCAGCTCGCCGGCGATCTCATTGTTGGTGCGGCCTTGGGCTACAGGCACGAGGACTTCCTCCTCGCGGGCGGTGAGCGGTTCTATCGGCTGCCTCCGTGGTGGGGTCTGTGCGTGGGCGAAGGCCGCGAGCAGCCGGACGGTCACGCTGGGCGCGATCAGGGCGTCCCCGTCGGCGGCGGCGTGGATGGCCTGGGTCAGCAGGGCGGGTCCGGCGTCCTTGAGCAGGAACCCGCGGGCGCCGGCCTTGAGCGCCCCGTAGACGTACTCGTCGAGGTCGAAGGTGGTGATGACCACGATCGGCAGTGGATCGGTGACGTCGGGGCCGGCGAGGCGCCGGGTGGCCTCGATGCCGTCCATCAGCGGCATCCGGATGTCGAACAGGCCGACGTCGGGGCGCAGCCGGAGCGCCAGGCGGACCGCCTCGCGCCCGTCGGCGGCCGCGCCGACCACCTCGATGCCGGGTTGGGCGTCGAGCAGCATGGTCAGCCCGGTGCGCACGATGGGCTGGTCGTCGGCGACGAGGACCCTGACGCTCATCATGGCGTCCCGGTTCGGGGCAGGACCGCCTCCACCCGCCAGCCCCGCCCGGCGGCGGGGCCCGCGTGGAAGGTGCCGCCGAGCAGCGAGGCGCGCTCCCGCATGCCCACCAGGCCGTAGCCCGCCGGGGCGCGGCCGCCGGCGGCGGAGCCGTCGTCGTCGACGGTCAGCCGCACCTGGTCGGCGTCGCCTGTGACGGCGACGGTGACCTTCGACGCGTGCCGGGCGTGCCGCCGGGCGTTGGTGACGGACTCCTGGGCCAGGCGGTAGATCGCGGTCCCGACCGCCGGGCTGAGGTCGTCGAACTCGCCGGACAGCGTCACCTTGACGCAGGGGCGCGTCCGGCCATCGGTGGCGAGCTGCTCGACCTCGGCCACACCGGGCTGCGGCGCGAACCCGGCGTCCTGCGTGGCGCGGAGCACGCCGACGATGGCGCGCAGCTCGGTGAGGGTGCGGCTCGCCGCGTCCTCGATGACGGCCAGGGCCTCGACGGCACGCTCGGGGTGGGAGGCCGCGACGGCACGTCCTGCCTGGGCCTGGATGGCGATGCCCGTGACGCGGTGGGCGACGGTGTCGTGGAGGTCACGGGCGAGCTGTTCGCGTTCGCGGGCCTTGGCGTGGTCGATGTCGCGGATGCGGATCTTCGTGCGATAGCGGATCGCGGTGCCGAGCGCGGCGGCGAACAGGAAGAACGCGTATCCCGCGACCACCTCCGCCAGGGTGGTGGGGTCGGCGCCGAGGGCGGTGATGAGGGCCGGCCAGAGCAGGATGACGCCGAGGCCGCTCGCGGCTTCCCGGCCGGAGCCCCACCGGAACAAGGCGTAGGCCAGGATCAGCACCGCGATGCCGCTGTTCAGCAGGGCGCCCTGCGTCCCGGTGAGGACTCTGACGACGTCGATGATCGTCAACGTGCCGCAGGAGACCACGACCGCGACGAGCGGGTGCGTGCGTCGCCACAGCAGTGGGCCGAGGACCGCGAGCACCGCGAGTAGCAGCAGCGGGCGTGGCGCCAGGTCCTGACGAAGCACCGCTTCCGCCACGGACCAGCAGATCAGTACCGCGACCAAGGCCCAGTCCCGCGGCCCCAGGGCCGGGGCTTTCGCGGGTCGAGGTTCGGCCCACAGCGAGCGGAGTGCGTTGGTGGCCATCTGATGAGCCTAGGCAGCCCGCGGGCTCAATGTATCCGCCGAAAGTACAAGAGCCCGGCTGTGCCAAAGGCCAGGTCAAACCAGGTTCCGCGGCCGATGTGCCCGCCGCCGGCATCCGTGAGGGTGGAAGCACCCACCCGATCACAGGGAGTCCGTGATGAGAACGCCCCAATCCCAAGCCGCACCAGAGAATCCGTCGCCCCAGAGCACGCTGGAGGACCTGCGCCTACCCGTGCAGGCCAAGCTCGCAGCGGCATGGACCAGCTTCATGTTCCTCTACATCTACGTCGACTACCTCGCCCTGTACAAGCCCGGCTTCCTCGACGACCTCCTGGGCGGCACCGTCCACGAGTTCGACACCGGCCCGACCTTCGTCGCCGTCGCGCTCTCGCTCATGGCCGTCCCGATCCTCATGATCCTGCTCTCCGCGACACTGCCCGCCCGCGTCAACCGCACCATCAACGTCGTCGTCGCAGCGCTCTACATCCCCGTCTCGGTGTTCAACGCGGCAGGGGAGCCGTTGTCCTACTCCTACTTCTACGGCCTCTCCATCGGACTTGAGTTGCTGCTCCTGGCCTTCATCCTGCGCTCCGCCTGGTCCTGGCCACGCCGCATCACATCACCTGCGACCCTGGCCACCACCCTCGACAGCGAGCCGCAGCAGGCGTGACCACCCCCCGCGCCTGACCATCCCTCGCCCGCGCCACCCGCGAGCACGGATGGTCATGCCGGCAATGCCCCAGCGCTCGCCCAGAGCGGCAGAACACCGGCCCCTCTCCCCTTCGCGTACCTCCAGCTTTTCGCCCTGAGCACCCGGAACCGCGGCACGGTCATCGCGTCCTCGTCGCCTCTGCGAGAGCTTGGTCGCGATCGACGTGGACGAGACGCCGCTACCTAGTCGAGGACGCCGCGTCCGGGGCCTGAATGGGGGACTGCGGGGTTAACCGGTCGCCTGAACGAAGACGCCGACCGAGGCACCAGAACATGATCGCCCCAGCGGCACCCACCCCCTGCCGGTCCCTAGGCCGAAGCCACCGCATGAACGCAGCAGGTGAGGGGCTTCGACCCGCGAGGAGACCAAGCCATGCCATCAACGGCATCCGCGGGGAATTATCCTGGCGGGGTAGACGCCCTTCCTCTGGTCGCGGGGTGCTGCAATGAGCGCTCGGCCCGGTCCACTCGTACGGTCCGCACGCCTCGCCCTCGGCTGGTCCCAGACCGACCTGGCCGCCCGTCTCCACTGCTCACGTTCCACCGTTTCCCGCCTGGAGACGGGCGCCCGGCCGCTGGAGGATGTGGCCACGCTACGGCGCCTCGCCGAGATCTTAGAGATACCCCCGGGCACGTTCGGCGTGACCGCTACGGTGACAGGCGAGCCATTCGGGGAGGGTGATGTGCGGCGCCGCGAGCTGCTGACCAACCTCGCCGTCACCGCGGGCGCTGCCGTCACCGGCCCCGCCGCCCGTTCCGCCGCTCCGCCCAGGACGGACGCGTGCGACGCCGCCCTGGTCGCGCGGGTCCGTGACGCTCTGCTCGGTACCGGTGATCGCGCCGCTCCGGTCGCGGCGCCGAGGCTGGCGGTCGCGCTGAACGCGGCATGCCGCGACTACGACGCCTGTCAGTACGGTCGCCTCGCCGAAGGTCTACCCGGCCTGCTGGCCGGCGGTCACGCCGCCGCCGGAAAGCCGGGCAGCGCCGCGATCCTCGCCCACACCTACAACCTGGTCACGCGGCTGATGGTCAAGCTGGACGAACCCCTAGGTTGGCTGGCCGTCGACCGCGCTCGCACACACGCCGACATGAGCGGTGATGTGCTCGCCTCCGCCGAGGCGGCCCGGCAGTTGGCGGTGCTCACCCGCCGCAACGGCTGGCACGACCAGGCCACGGAGATCGCCATGGCGGCGGCCGACGCCGACGAGATGCGAGAAGACCGGCCCGCCCACATCGCGGCGCGCGGGCAGTTGGTGATGTCGGCGGCCTACACCGCAGCCCACGCCGGAGACCGCGCCGGGATGCGGGAGCTGACCGGCCAGGCGATGGCGCTCGCCGCTCGGCTCGGCGGCGGCCTGCTGCTGCGTCGCAACGGCGGCGGGTTCGGGATCACCGCTGTCCGGTTGCATCTGATCTCGGCCGAGTACACCGCCGGAGACCCGGCCAGCGCGGTACGGGCAGCCGGCGCGGTGCAACCTCAGGCGCTACCGACCCCCGAACGCCAGGCCCGCTACTTCACCGATCTGGCGCGGGCGTACGGAATGTGGGGACGCCGGGAGGAGGCGCTGCGGGCGCTACTGGCCGCCGAACGAGCCGCGCCGCAGGAGACGCGGACCCGGCCCGTGGTGCGCGAGCTGGTGAGCGGGCTCTTGGTCTCGGGCCGGACCTCGCCCACGCTGCGCGATCTGGCCGCCCGTTGCCACCTCCAGTAGGCCCCGACCTCTCACCGTAGGCACGCAGTCGGCTGCCGCGCCACTTCGTGTGCAGATTCGGCACACGGTGTGCGTGGCCTGCACGCGCGTCTGGCTGTGCCCGGCGTCGGGGCGCACGGTGAAGGCACGACATCAGCGGCACCAGTCAGGTGCCACCGAGCGGGTCCATCAGGGAGGCACGTATGTCCACCGCCGTCCAGCCGCCCACCAGCCAACCGCCGACCACCTGCCCGCGCCGAAACCCGCGCTCGTTCGTCACCCCGCATGTGTGGGATCGGCAGGTCGCTTTGCTCGTCCGCGATCACCCCTTCGACACCGTGATGGCCGATCGCCTCTTCGGCCAGGCCGTCGCCTACCTCATCACCGCCATGGACAAGTGGGGCCAGCAGTTGGAGATCGGCTGCGGCCCGCTGGTCGACATCGCCGTCCACGGGTTCATTCTCGATACCCGCCACTACCGCGAATTCTGCGACCAGCACTTCGGCGGGTTCCTCGACCACGTCCCCGCGATCGAGTTCAAGAACGACGGCTCGGTCGAGCGGACCGCCCACGTCATCCACGACAACGGGTTCGCCATCGACTGGCCGCTGTGGGAGGCCGACTTCGCCAAGTGCACCCCGTGCTACCCGGGAAGCAACTGCCACTGACCGCCCAGCCGATGGACAGCTGATCCACGCGAGCGGGGCCGGAGCCCACGAGCTCCGGCCCCGCTTCTGCGCTCGTCACCGAACCACCGACGCCACTGCCGGAACGGCGCTACCGTGACGCGGGTCCTCCCACACCCGACCCCGGGGGCCCGTTCATGCCGACCAGCATCAGCGACCGCACCGGCTACTGGGACCGCTACGCCGAGAGGGACGATGACCGCTCCACCCCCGAGGAGGCGCTGAAGAACGCCTTCGGCTGGACGCAGTATCCCGGCCACGGCCCCGGCGACGAACTCCTCGGCGATCCTGCGACGAGTCTGGAGCTCGGCTTCGGCCGTGGAGACGCCGTCGCCGCGCTGGCCACCAAGGGGATCACCGCGACCGGCCTGGACCTCTCGCCCGTCCAGTGCGCCCAGGCCCGCGCGCACTGGGGCCACCTGCCCGGCGCGCGCTTCGAGCACGGCGACGCCGTGGATTACCTCGCCCGCACCGACAGCCAGTGGGACGCGGTCTATTCCATCTGGGGAGCGGTCTGGTTCACCGATCCCAACGAACTCCTACCCCGCATCCATGACCGCCTGGCCGTCGGCGGCAGACTGGTCTTCTCCCATGCCCCGGCCGTTCCAGGCGCCTATGGAGTCCAGGGAATGTACGGCGACGGAATTACCGGCCGACAGGTCTGGATACACCGGTGGGCCTACGAACCCGACACCTGGGCGGACATCCTGGCCGACCACGGCTTCACCGATATCAACGCCCAGATCCAGCCCGCCCCTGAACCCGGCCAGGTCGGAACCCTCATCGTCCACGGCCGCAAGCCGTGACGCACTACCTGACCCCGGCTTCCGGTCGGGGTATGTGACCTTCGAGCTCGTGTGGACGCTGCCCGTGCCGGGGTGCTCCGGCCAGGCCCTTCGATAGGTCAGGCGGTACGGTGCTCGCCGCCGAACCACGGGCCAGAGCCTCGTTCTCGCCGGGGCGAGCGTCGAGCGCCGGTGAAATACCGCTCGTAGTCGGGGTCCCCGGGGCGAATGCGTCGGGCGGCAACCCGCGCGCCGACATCGGGGAGAGGTCTCCCGTCGACTGTCTGATCACGATGGCCATTTCACCTCCCGAGCGTCCTCGTCGCCCCTGCGAGGGTTCGCAACTGTTCGGCATAGGCTTCGTCCTGCCTGTACGCGGCCGGTCCTCATCGCCCTGAGGGGTCGAAACGCGTGGCTTCGTCGTCGGAGGGCGCCCGCGCCAGCGGACCTAGTCGCCCTTACTTGGGTTGGTCACGTCCCAGGTGCCAGAGCCACCCGGCGGTGCCGAGCATCACGGCCGCCAGGAGCAGCGGGGCGTCCACGGCGAGCTGCGCGACGCCGCCCACCACGACGAATGCCGCCAGGCCGCTGCCCACGGCCCGCGTCCACTGCTTCCGTGTGCGGGCTGCTTCTATCTGGTGCCCGGTCGGTGTCAGCTCGACCGGGTGATCAGGGTCGGGTGGCGCGGACGACGCCTGTTCCACCAGGTCATCGACCACCTCTTTGGTCAACTCGGCCTCAGTGACGTTCGCGGTGGTAACCCAAGCGCGATATTTCTCCCACGCCACCATGCCGCCTCGGCGAAGGCGGTGGGCTGCACTCCTGCCGTCCACGTCAGGGCTCCGTTCTCGTCTGCCGAACGCGAGTGGCGCTTCCTCCTACATCTTGGGACGGGGTTCGGGTTGTGTGCCGTACTGCATTCGGCACAGCACTGTCTCCGCGACGTCCAATGAGCTGACCACCGACCGCGCCAACAGGAACACGCGACTACCCCCGACGCCGACTGGCTGTTCTAGGCGGACCGCACTGGGCAACCGCTCACCCCCGGTGCTTTCATGAGTAGCACGGGCCGGTGCCGGTCGGGCTGCTCACTCAGTCCTTGGGGCGGCGCGGGGGTGGGCGACATTCTTCAGCGACACGCCAGGCTCGACAGCACGACCAGCGGCTCGCTGAAAAATCTGTTTGAGGCGGCCTCCACTTCCCTTCGGGCACCTGCAGCTTTACCGTGGGGTCCTCATCGCCCCTGCGAGGGTTCGCAACAACGTGAGGACGATACGATCCTCCGGCCGGACGTCCCGTGCTCATCGCCCCTGGAGGGTTCGCAACCGGATCGAAGTCGCGGACCGCATGGGGTGGTCCTACGTCCTCATCGCCTCTGGGAGGGGGCGCAATTCGCCGAAGTGCACGTGTCATTTGGTGTGGGTTCTTCGGCACCCTGCTGGATACGCGGCTGTGACGCGGAGGGCATTTATGCGGGGTGGCTGGGGTTGTTGGTCTTGGTGCCCCAGTTCCACATGGCGTGCATTACCGGTTCCAGGGCTCGGCCGTGGGGGGTGAGGGTGTAGCGGACGCGTGGGGGCCAGCCGGGGGTGCGGTGGCGTTCGACCACGCCCGCGTTGGTCAGCTGGGCCAGGCGGTCGGAGAGGACCTTGTCCGAGAGGGCGGGGAGGGCGGCGGACAGCTCTGAGTACGTTGCCTCGTCGCGGCGCAGGAACTCGCGGAGGATCAGGGGCGTCCAGCGGCCGGCCACGGCGGCGAGGGTGATGTCTATGGGGCAGTGCGGGTCGCGGTCCGGGGGGACGAGGGCGGTGTCGGGGCAGTCCGCGAGCGGGCCGCGTTCGTGTCCAACCGTTTGGTGAGTCACGGCAGCCCTTTCTAAGGTTTTCGGTGAACAGTCCGCCCGCTTCTTTTCCGGGGGCCTCATGCGTATTCACCATCTGAACTTTGCTGCTCTTCGTAAGATACCCCCGGTCGGCGGGGGTGAGGAGCTGGCCGCCGTGTGCCACTGCCTGCTCGTCGAGACGGATTCGGACGGGCTGGTTCTCGTCGACACCGGGCTTGGTACCGCCGACCTGCGCAGCCCGGAGGAGAGGCTGGGGGCGGACTGGGTGGCCTTCGCCGAGCCCGCGCGGGACGTGGCGGTGAGCGCGTTGCAGCAGGTCATCCGCCTCGGGTACGCGCCGCAGGACGTGCGGCACATCGTGCTCACCCATCTGCACCGCGACCACACCGGAGGGCTGCCGGACTTCCCTCACGCGAAGGTTCATGTGGGGGAGACCGAGTACAGGGCCGTGACCGATTCGGCGGCGCCGCATCATCGGGTGAGTCTTGAGCGGTTCATGGCGGCCCATCGGGCCCATGGTCCGCAGCTGATGCCCGTCGTCGCCGACGAGGGCGCGGACTGGTTCGGTTTCCAAGGGGCTGCGCGTCCACAGGGAATGGAATGCGAGTTGTTGCTCGTGCCGCTGCCGGGGCATTCGGCGGGCCATTCCGGCGTCGCCGTGCGTGAGGGGGAGGGGCAGTGGTTGCTGCACGCGGGCGACGCGTATATGTACCACGGCGAGATCGAGCAGACTCCGCCTTCGTCGCACCCTGCCCTCGACCTGATCCAGGAAGGGGCGCAGACCGATGTTGGGGCGCGCGCGGACACCCGGGATCGGCTTCGCGCCCTTCGGCGTGAACATGGGAATCAGGTCACTGTTTTCAGTGCGCACGATCCCTGGGAGTTCGCGCGCTTCAGTAAGTGACCGCGGCGGGTCAGTCGGTGGGGAGCGGAATGATCTGGGTGGGGCAGCCCATGGTGGTCTTGACCACCGGGCCGATCTCGGACTTCGTCTGGGCGGCGTCGAAGAGGTCGTTGGAGTTCGGGTGGATGGTGCCGAGGAGCTTGTTCGCCTTGTCCACGGTGTTGTTCGCCGCTTTGCTGCCCGCGTCGAGTTCCGCGGCCAGGCGCGGGCCCGTGGTGTTCAGGGACTGGCGTAGTTGATTCGTGAGCCGGTCGGCGTCGGACACGCCGGTCGGGCCGATCTGCGCGACGGTCTTCGTGGCCGTGTCGAGTGCGTCGCGGGACGAGCGGAAGAGCTTCCGCAGTTTCGCCTTGTCGGCCGCGTCGGGGTCGATGGGCGGGTCGATGATGTAGACGTTGCCGAGCGTGCGGACGGCCAGGCAGAACTTGATGGCCCAGACGTTCAGGTCGGTGGCGGCCGGTTTCGTCTTTCCCGGCGCGGACGCCGTCGGTGGCGTCGGTGACGCCGTCCCGTCCGAATCCGAGCATCCGCAGGTCAGCGCGGTGAGCGCGAGGCAGCAGGCGCCGATCAGGATTCGCCGTGCCATACCGCCCACCTCGCTGACGGATCACGGCTCACCACGCCGAGAACACACTGACGCCCACGGCGGGCAGGGTCGGTAGTTCCTGTTCGCGTCCGACCGTGCCGAGGTACTTGCCCGAGCATTCCTCGCCCGAGTACACGGCCAGGACGACGTCGATGGCGCTCCTGTGGGTGTTGGCGACCGACCGGAGCGGGATCGGCGACTCCTGGCATCCGCCGCCTCCGCGGAAGGTCACCATCTGCCCCTGGAAATTCGGCTCCGACCAGCCGCACAACCGGGTCAGCGGACAATCGCCGATCCCGGCGGACGGCGAGGCCGAGGCGAACGACGTCGGCAGCACGGCCACCGACGCCGCCGACACGGCCAGTGAGACACGGCCCAGCACACGCACCGTGGAGGTGCTTCCTCTCTGGAATCTCATGTCCCACACAGTCACGGCGGGGTCCGACACCGTCCATAACTTGGACGGAGGTTGCCGAAACCGGACACCGCACCCAACCTTTAACGCTTCAGTTCAGCCATCGGAGCGGCGAATCTGTCGCGCTCGACCTCCCGCTTCGGTCCGTCCGGATCCTGGGTCATGCGTTCTGCTTGAGTTCGGCCACCAGTGCTGCGAAGGCATCCCGGCTGACCAGCAGTTTGGGCCCTTCAGGGTCCTTGCTGTCCCGGAAGGCGACTGTCCGGGGGAAGCGGCGGACTTCTACGCACTCGCTTCCGGACTGAGTCCCGCTGTGACTGCTCTTACGCCACGTCGTCGCCACTGAACGCCTCCATAGCCTTCGTGATCAGGGCTCTGGATCGGTGTTCGGGGAGGGCCTTCGCACCGATCCGCGCGAACAGGATCGCGTACTCCGCGACCTCCGTGGGAGACGATATAAGCCGCCCGCCGCCGAGCGACTCGGTATAAGCCACCTCTCCGAAATCGTCGCCGGTGACGAGCTTGACGCCACCGTCCAGGCCGGGATACGCGCCGGTGTCGAAGGTCTGCGGGACGATGTGGACGACGATGTTCGGACGCTCCGCCACTTGGAGGATGTGCGCGAGTTGCTCTCGCATGATGCGCGGGCTTCCGACCGGCCAGCGCAATGTGGCCTCGCTCAGTAGCACCATGACGAACGCTCGGTCGAGGACACTCTGCCGTTCTATTCGCTCGGCGACGTCCGGCTCCGGATCGGACACGCCGCCGCCGGTCAGCAGGGCCCGCGCGTAGTCCTCGGTCTGGAGGAGACCGGTGATCAGGAGCGGCTCGAAGATCCGGATGATGCGTGCGCGCTGCTCGAACGTCTTGTACTGGGCGAGCCACTGCGGATCGTGTCCGATGCTGGCGTACCAGACCAGCAGGGAGAACACCCCGCCCGTCTCCCACGCCCGGTCCAGGGTGGCGGCGCGTTTGGCGTCCAGGCGCTCGATGCCGTTCTCGATGCGGGAGACCGTGGCCTTGCTCGCGTTGATGACGCGGCCTACGGCCTCGCCGGACAGCCCTCGCTGGGTGCGGCAGAAACGCAAGTAGTAGGCGATGAACGCCCACATGCCGTCCTTGGGGTCGGGGGATGGGTTCGTTGCCATGGGCGGGGGCCCTCGCTTCTCGTGTTGTTCCGAGTGCGCTGCGTACTCACGTCAAGGTAGCCCTACTCGGTGACTCTGTGTGTTGATTCACTCACATTCCCTCTCACCCGAGGTCGTGTCATGGCCGCATCGTTCGCTCCGGAGATTCCGACGCTTGTTCTTGAGCCGACCGAACGGGCGCCCGGGATCGCGCGGCGGTTCGTCGGGGCGCGGTTCGCGGGGTGGGGGATCGCGGACGACCACGTGGGGCGGCTGGTGGTGTCCGAGCTGGTGACCAACGGCCTGCTGCACGGGGCGGGGCCCATCGTCGTCCGGGTGTACCGGGACGAGCGGAAGGGCCATCCGGTGATCGAGGTGTGGGACGGCGGTGAGGGGCGCCCGGCCGTCCGGTCCGAGGACCGCGGAGCGGAGGCGGGGCGCGGGTTGGTGCTGCTGGCGGCGACGGTGCGGGCGTGGGGCGTCCGGCCGCTGAACGAGGGAGGCAAGATCATATGGGCCGCGCTCTACTGATGCGGGCACGGTGGAGGCACTGGACGTCGCGGGTGCGCCGGGCCTGGCTGAGGTGGCGTACCGACGGGCAGCGCGAGACCGCGATCCGGTATCTGGACATGCTCGCGGACGCGCTGGAGGCGCGCGGGTGGAGGTGCGCGCGGACGTACCGTCCGGTGGTGATCGTCGTCCGGACGCCGCTGCTGCGGGTGTACGACGACGACGGGGTACCGACGATGCTGTCGGTCCTGGCCGTGCCGGGCGGGCGGTGGGGCGTGTGCGAGGCGCCGCGCGGGCGCGGTGGGTTCCTCTGCCACTGCGGCGGCGACGGCGGGGAGATGGCACGGATGGTCGAGTGGTTCCTGCGGGAGCGGATGGCGCTCCGGCGGGCCGAGGCGCGGCGGTGACCGGACAGGTAGTTTGATGTCGAGATAAATTGGAGGTACCTTGACGTCAAGAGAAATCCTGTCGAAGTTAGGGGGACCTGATTCTCGGCCCGGCGCCTGATTAGGGCAGGATCAGGAGAGATGAGCATCCGTCTCGCCGCCGAGTGAGCGCGCGGGGACGGCCATGAGAATCGAGTTGAGCAGCGCCGCGCAGCCATGTTTCGGACCGAGCGCGCGGCGAAGACGGAGGAGGAGTCCGTGTCCGCGAACAGCTTCGGCAGCCTGAACAAGCTGCAGGTGGGCGGCAAGTCGTACGACATCTACCGGCTGGACGCGGTCGAGGGTTCGGCCCGCCTCCCGTACAGCCTCAAGGTCCTCTTGGAGAACCTGCTGCGCACCGAGGACGGCGCGAACGTCACCGCCGACCACATCCGCGCGCTGGCCGGGTGGGACTCCAAGGCGCAGCCGAGCAAGGAGATCCAGTTCACGCCCGCCCGCGTGATCATGCAGGACTTCACCGGTGTGCCGTGCGTGGTCGACCTCGCGACGATGCGCGAGGCCGTCCGGGACCTCGGCGGTGACGCGACGCGGATCAACCCGCTGGCGCCCGCCGAGATGGTCATCGACCACTCGGTCATCGTCGACTACTTCGGCTCCCCGGACGCGTTCGAGCGCAACGTCCAGGTCGAGTACGAGCGCAACCGCGAGCGCTACCAGTTCCTGCGCTGGGGGCAGACGGCGTTCGACGAGTTCAAGGTCGTCCCGCCGGGGACGGGCATCGTGCACCAGGTGAACATCGAGCACCTGGCGCGCGTGGTGTTCGACCGCGACGGCGTCGCCTATCCCGACACCTGCGTCGGCACCGACTCGCACACGACGATGGAGAACGGCATCGGCGTGCTCGGCTGGGGCGTCGGCGGCATCGAGGCCGAGGCCGCGATGCTCGGCCAGCCGATCTCGATGCTCATCCCGCGCGTCGTCGGCTTCAAGCTGACCGGCGAGCTCCCGGCGGGCACGACGGCGACCGACCTGGTGCTGACGATCACCGAGATGCTGCGCAAGCACGGCGTGGTCGGCAAGTTCGTCGAGTTCTACGGCGAGGGCGTGCAGGCGCTGCCGCTGGCCAACCGCGCGACGATCGGCAACATGAGCCCCGAGTTCGGCTCCACCTGCGCGATCTTCCCGATCGACGACGAGACGCTGAAGTACCTGCGCCTCACCGGCCGCTCGGACGAGCAGATCGCGCTGGTCGAGGCGTACGCCAAGGAGCAGGGCATGTGGCTCGACCCCTCGGTCGAGCCCGAGTTCTCCGAGTACCTGGAGCTGGACCTCGGGACCGTCGTCCCGTCGCTGGCGGGCCCGAAGCGCCCGCAGGACCGCATCTCGCTGTCGGCCGCCAAGGACACCTGGCGCCGGGACGTGCAGAACTACGTCACCAGCGTGCGCGGCCCGGCGGACGAGGCGTCCGACGAGAGCTTCCCCGCGTCCGACTCCCCGGCGATCAGCCACAGCGGCAACGGCGACAAGCCGCGCGAGGTCGACCCGGACGGTTCGAGCCGCCCGCACCGGCGCGTGCCGGTCACGCTGGAGGACGGGACGCGGTTCGAGCTGGACCACGGGCACGTCGCGGTCGCGGCGATCACGTCCTGCACCAACACCTCCAACCCGTACGTGATGATCGGCGCGGCGCTGCTGGCCAAGAACGCCGTCGAGAAGGGCCTGACCCGCAAGCCGTGGGTGAAGACCTCGCTCGCGCCGGGCTCGCAGGTCGTCACCGACTACTACGAGCGCGCCGGGCTCACCCCCTACCTCGACAAGATCGGCTTCAACCTGGTCGGGTACGGGTGCACCACCTGCATCGGCAACACCGGCCCGCTCCAGCCGGAGATCTCCAAGGCCGTCAACGACAACGACCTGGCGGTCACCGCCGTCCTGTCGGGCAACCGCAACTTCGAGGGCCGCATCAGCCCCGACGTGAAGATGAACTACCTCGCCTCCCCGCCGCTGGTCATCGCCTACGCGCTGGCCGGGACGATGGACATCGACATCCTCAACGACCCGATCGCCGACGGCACCGACGGCCCGGTCCACCTGCGCGACATCTGGCCCGAGCCGGAGGAGGTCGCCTCGATCGTCGAGTCGTCCATCGGCCAGGAGATGTTCGTCAAGGACTACGCGGACGTCTTCAAGGGCGACGAGCGCTGGCGCGGCCTGGACATCCCGACCGGCGACCTGTTCGAGTGGGACGCCTCGTCCACCTATGTCCGCAAGGCCCCCTACTTCGACGGGATGGGCGCCGAGCCGGAGCCGGTCACCGACATCCACGGCGCCCGCGTCCTCGCGCGGCTCGGCGACTCGGTCACCACCGACCACATCTCGCCGGCCGGGTCGATCAAGGCCGGCACGCCCGCCGCGCAGTACCTCCAGGAGCACGGCGTCGAGGTCAGGGACTTCAACTCCTACGGCTCCCGGCGCGGCAACCACGAGGTGATGATCCGCGGGACGTTCGCCAACATCCGGCTGCGCAACCAGCTGCTGGACGACGTCGAGGGCGGCTTCACCCGCGACTTCACGCGGGAGGGCGCGCCGCAGTCCTACATCTACGACGCCGCGCAGAACTACGCCGCGCAGGGCACGCCGCTCGTCGTGATCGCGGGCAAGGAGTACGGGTCGGGCTCGTCGCGCGACTGGGCCGCCAAGGGCACCGCGCTGCTGGGCGTCCGCGCCGTCATCGCCGAGTCCTACGAGCGCATCCACCGCTCGAACCTGATCGGGATGGGCGTGCTGCCGCTCCAGTTCAAGGACGGCGAGTCGGCGGCCTCGCACGGCCTGACCGGCACCGAGACCTTCGACATCACCGGCGTCACCGCCCTGAACGAGGGCGGCGTGCCGGACGAGGTGACGGTGAAGGCCGACGGCAGGGAGTTCACGGCCGTCGTCCGGATCGACACCCCGGGTGAGGCGGACTACTACCGCAACGGCGGCATCATGCAGTACGTGCTGCGGAACCTGCTGCGCAAGTAGGCGTGAGCACTGACGGGCCGCCCCTTGAAGGGGCGGCCCGTTCGCGTCAGCGGCCGGTCGGGAGCGTCAGGCCGCCGTTGCACTCGATGACCTGGCCGGTGATGAAGCCGTTGGTCGCTGCCAGGACCACCGCCTCGGCGACCTCCTCGGGCCGGCCCACGCGTCCGACCGGCAGCGCCGCCGCGTGCTCGGCGAACACCGCCGCGCGGCGCGCCTCGGGAAGCGCGTCCCACCAGGGCGTCTCGATGACGCCGGGGGAGACCGCGTTCACCCGCCGGGGCGCCAGCTCGGCCGCCAGCGGCCGGACCACCGCCTCCAGCGCGCCGTTGATCGCGGCGAGGCCGGAGGTCCCGGGCAGCGCGGCGCGCGCCGAGGAGGCCGTGAGCAGCGTGACCGAACCGTCCTCGGCGAGGTGCGGCAGCGCCGCCTGCAACAACCGCAGGTGCGGCCAGAACTTGCCCTCGAAGCCGTCGCGCAGCTCGTCGAGGTCCAGCGTGGCGAAGGGGCCCGCGCCCGAACCGCCGCTGAGCGCCAGCACCAGGTGGTCGTAGGTCGCACCGGCGGCGAAGAACGCCGCGACCTGCTCGCCGGACGCGGCGTCCATCCGGCGGCCTGTCACGTTCCCGTCGATGTTCGCGGCGGTCTTGGCGAGGCGCTCCTCGTTCCGACCGGTGATCACCACGTCGGCGCCGCGTCCGGCGAACAGGGCCGCCGTGGCCGCGCCGATGCCCGAGCCTCCGCCGCACACCAGAACCCGCTGTGCCATGTCCGCTCCCTTTATCGAGACCAATCGTCTCGACAAGTATTCATCGAGACTCACGGTCTCGTCAAACCTTGTAGGGTGGCGGCCATGACCGGGGAGGCCCGCCGCCCGCACACCGGGCGGCGCCGCAACGAGGCCGCGCGCCGCGCGATCCTCGACGTGGCCGTCGACCTGCTCGGACGCCCCGGCGACACGCCCGTGACGATCGACACCATCGCCGCCGCCGCCGGGGTGGGCAAGCAGACGATCTACCGCTGGTGGCCGTCCAAGGGGGCGGTGCTGCTGGAGGCGATGGCCGAGCACGCCGGGACCGCGATCCCGGTGCCCGACACCGGCACCCTGCGCGGCGACCTGGAGGCGTTCCTCACCGCGACGTTCCGCGCGGCGGGGGAGCGGCTCACCGCCACCGTCCTGCGGCACTCGATGGCCGAGGCGCAGCGCGACCCGCACGCTCGCGAGCAGATGCGCGCGCTCATCGAGACGCGGCGCCGCGTCCTGCGCGGGATCCTCGAACGGGGCCGCGAGCGCGGCGAGGTCTCGGCCGGCTCCGACCTCGACCTCATGGTCGACCAGGCGTACGGCGTCCTGTGGTACCGGATCCTCACCGGGCACGCCCCGCTGGACGACGCGCAGGCCGCCGAACTGGCGCGCGCCCTCTCCGCGCAGGCCGGCTAGCGCTCGGCGGCCAGGCGCAGGCCGAAGCCGATGAAGGCGATCCCGGTCACCTGCTGGCGGCGCCGCCGCACCGCCGGACGCGACAGCGCCCGCCGCGCGGCACCGGCGGCGCCCACCACGAGCGCCAGCCACAGCAGCGTCTCGACGACGTGGATCGCCGCGAACAGCGCGCTCGTCCCGAACACCGGCGCGCCGCGCGGATAGAACTGCGGCAGCAGGCTCATGTAGAACACGCCGACCTTCGGGTTCAGAGCGTTCGTGACGAACCCGCTGCGCCACGCGGCGAGACCGGTGAGCGGCGCGCCGGGGGCGTCCTCGGTGCTCTCGGCCTTGCGGCGCGTCCGCCAGAGCGTCTGCGCGCCGAGCCACAGCAGGTAGCAGGCGCCCGCGACGCGCAGCACGTCGAACGCGATGCGGGACGCGGCGAGCAGCGCGGTCAGCCCCGCCGCGCTCGCCATCGCCCACGCCAGGCACCCGGACGCGACCCCCGCCGCCGTGAGCAGGCCCCTCCGGCGCCCGCCGGCGACGGTGGTGCGCACGACGAGCATCGTGTCCAGACCGGGGGTGATCGTGATCAACCCGGCGACCAGCGCGAAGGCGAGACAGGCGGCAAGCATGCGGACATCTTGCCAAAAATCCAGGTGAGTCCGTCCGAATCGACCGGTAGCGTCCGGGCGGTGCCGCACCTCGACTTCGTCCTCGTCGCCGGGTTCGCCGCCCTGCTCGGCGCCATCGTTCAGGGCAGCGTCGGCCTCGGCGTCGGGCTGGTCGCGACGCCCGTCGTGACGATGCTGTTCCCCGCCGCCATGCCCGGCTCGATCCTCGTCGTCGCCGCGATCATGCCGCTCGCGACCCTCTCCCGCGAGATCCGGCACGCCGACCTGCGCGGACTCGGCTGGGCCTGCGGCGGACGCCTCGCCGGGACACCGCTCGGCGTGCTGATGGTCGCCGCCGTCCCCGCCCGCGTCCTCGGCGTCGTGATCGGCGGCCTCGTCCTCGCCGCGCTCGGCGCCACCACCTGGTCGGCCGAGGTCCCGCGCAACCCCGCCACGCTCGCCACCGCCGGGGTGATCGGCGGCGCCACCGGCACCGCCACCGCGATCAGCGGCCCCCCGATCGCGCTGCTCTACCAGCGCGAGAGCGGACCCCGCGTCCGCGCGACGCTCGCGGCCTTCTTCACCCTCGGCGCGCTGCTGTCGCTGGTCATGCTCGCGGCCGCCGGACGCCTCCCGACCTCGCAGATCACCGCCGGGCTGGCGCTCACCCCGTTCGTCCTCGCGGGCTTCCTGGCCGCCGGCCCGCTCCGCCGCCACCTCACGGGCCCCCGCATGCGCGCCGCGCTGCTGGCCGTCGTCGCCGCGTCCGCTTTGACCCTGATAACCCGAAGCCTCCTGTGACCCGGCTCAGAACTCGGCGAACACCCGCGGGTCGAATGGGTCGGTTTGTCGTTTCGGAGGCTCGGGGGTGTGCGCGGGCTCGTAGGGTGGGGCGGTGCGTCCTACCAAAGCCGAGCTTGAGGCTGCTCGGGATCGGGTCATTCCGGACGTCCTGCCGCCGGTGGGTGAGGTGTTCCGGGTGCTGTTCTGCGGGATCAACCCGGGGCTCTACTCGGGGGCGACCGGGCACCACTTCGCGCGGCCGGGGAACCGGTTCTGGCCCGCGCTGCACCGGTCGGGGTTCACCGACCGGCTGCTGAGCCCGTCCGAGCAGCACCTGCTGCCCGGCTTCGGGCTCGGCATCACGAACCTCGCGCACCGGACGACCGCCCGCGCGGACGAGCTGACCGGCGAGGAACTGCGGGAGGGCGGGCGGCGGCTCATCGAACTCGTCGAGCGGCACCAGCCGAGGTATCTCGCGGTCGCCGGGGTGACCGCGTACCGGACGGCGTTCGCCCGGCCCCGCACCGCGATCGGGCCGCAGGACGAGGCGTTCGGGCCCGCGCGGCTGTGGGTGCTGCCCAACCCGAGCGGGCTCAACGCGCACTGGACGCTGGAGCGGATGGCCGGGGAGTTCGCTCGGTTGCGCGAGGCGGCCGAGGCGTGAGCGTCAGGACGGCTGGTTCGCCGCCGCCGTCGCCTTCGCGGCGGTCGCGGCGGCGAACATCGCGTTCACCTCGGTGACGAGGCCGGGTTTCGGTTCCCAGACCCCGGGGCGGCCGAGCGCGACGATCGGGCGCGGCAGCGCGCGGACGTTCGCCAGGTGGTAGTGGTGCGCGCCGCGCTCGGACCAGGGGCCGCAGTCGCAGGGGCCGCCGGGCGCGCCCGCCGAGCAGACGTGCGCGAGGTCGGCGACCGCGATGACGGCGCCGATCGTGGCCAGCGGGTCGCGCGGGTCCCAGCCGGCCGCCTGGATGAGCGGCGAGTCGCACGCCTTCAGGTCGACGCGCATCGAGGCGTGCACCAGCAGCGGCCCGCGGTAGGCGGTCGGCAGGCCCTGGTTCGAGACGGTCTTGCCGCCTCGCGCGATCGCGAACGCCCAGGGTTGCTGAACACTGATCGCCTGCACGCGGTCACCTCCAGTGCTCGACCTGCCTCCGGTGGCGCGGGACGATGCCGTGAGAGTAGGCGCATCCCGGCGAATATGCCAACGGAGCGGGCGAGTGTGTATCGACATTGATCAGATATGGGACGCGCGAAATTCTCACGGGGTTGACGCGATCACCGTGGGTGCCGGGATTCATGTGACGTCAGCCCTTCAGCGCGCCCGCCATGAGACCGCGCATGAAGAAGCGTCCCAGGAGGAGGTAGACGAGAAGTGTCGGGAGCGAGGCGAGAAGGGCCGCGGCCATCTGCTGGTTGTACTGGACGGCGACGGCGCCCGAACCCGCGGTGTTGTTCAGCATGACGGTGACCGGCCAGCTGTCGGGGGCGCCGAGGAACACCGCGAACAGGAAGTCGTTCCACATCGAGGTGAACTGCCAGATGATCGTCACCGCGAACGCGGGGGCGGACACGGGCAGGACGATCGACCAGTACGTGCGGAGCATCCCGGCGCCGTCCACCCGGGCGGCCTCGATGAGCTGGTCGGGGATCGTGACGTAGTAGTTGCGGAAGATCAGCGTGCAGATCGGGATGCCGTAGACGACGTGGGCGAGGACGAGCCCGCGGATCGTGCCGACCAGCTCCAGGTCGGTGAGCAGGCCCGCGAGCGGGATCATGATGGCCTGGTAGGGGATGAACATCCCGAACAGGAACAGCGCGAACACCGCGTCCGCGCCGGGGAAGCGCCACTTGGACAGGACGTAGCCGTTCAGCGAGCCGAGCACCGCCGAGATCAGCGAGCCGGAGACCGCGATCTTGACGCTGTTCTCCAGCCCGGGGCGCAGCGTCTCCCACGCCGAGCGCCAGCCCGACACGCTCCAGTGGCCGGGCAGGTTCCACGCGCTGCCGGGGTCCGCCTCGTCCAGCGGCTTGAAGCTCGTGACGACCAGGACGTACACCGGCATCAGGAACAGCACGACGAACAGCAGCAGGATCGCGGGCCGGAGGATCCGCAGCGTCCTGGCGGAGGCGGCGGGCGCGGTCATCGGGTCCGCTCCGCGCGCACCGACCACACCAGGTAGGGGATCACCAGCAGGGCCACCGCGAGCAGCAGGTAGGTGGCGATGGTGGCGCCGTTGGCGGGGTCGTGCCGGTCGAGCACCTCCACGTACGTCGCGATCGCCGGGACGTAGGTGATGATCTGCTTGCCCGCGATCGCCATGACCAGGTCGAACACCTTAAGCGAGATGTGCCCGAGGATGATCAGTGCGGACAGGGTCACCGGCCGGAGCTGCGGGAACACCACGTGGCGGTACACCTTCCACTCGGACGCGCCGTCCACCCGGGCGGCCTCGCGCAGCTCCTCCGGGACGCCGCGGAACCCGGCCAGATACAAAGCCATGACATATCCGGACATCTGCCAGATCGCTGGGAGCGCCATCGCGGCCATGCCCCACTCCGGGTCCTGCCACCAGCCGTTCGCGAGCGCTCCGAGGTGCAACTCGCCGAACAGCTGGTTCAGCCCGACGGCGCGCTCGGGCGGCGCCGGGTTCATCAGCCATCGCCACACCACGCCGCTGGCGATGAACGAGACCGCCATCGGGAACAGGTAGACGACCCGGAACGACGCCTCGCCGCGGATGCCCTTGTCCATCAGGAACGCCAGGAACGCGCCGAGCAGCAGCGCGCCGGCGACGAACACGGCCGTGAACAGCAGCGCGTGCTTCACCGCGCCGGGCCAGCTCGGCTGGTCCCACAGGTCCACGAAGTTCCTGCCCTTGTCGAACCGGTAGGGCGAGATCTCGTCGTGCCTCCCGCTCACCGCCTCCCGCGTGTTCCAGAAGATCAGCCCGTACACGAACAGGCCGACCGCCAGGATGGACGGCGAGACCAGCAGCAGGCCGGGCAGCCAGTTCCGGACCCGGCGCGGCACCCGGCGCGTCACTGGCCGCTGTTCTTCGCCGCGCTCACCAGCCCGGCCTGGAGTTTCGCGACGTCCTTGTTCTGTAGGAACAGGCCCACCGCGGTGTCGATGTCGGTGTGCTGCTTCTTGCTCGCGTTCACGCCGTGCCAGAACGAGCCCGCCAGCTTGACGCCGGGCTTGTTCCATTCGTTGAACGCGTATTCGAGGTAGCCCTTGTAGAGCGTCCTGTCGGCGTCCTTGCGTGCGGGGATCGAGCCCTTCTTCGGGTTGAAGAGGTCCTGCCCCTCCTTGCTGGACGCCTCCTTCAGCCACGCGATCGCGCCGCCGCGGTGCGGGGCGTTGCGGGGAAGGGTGAAGGAGTCCGACAACCACATGTACGTACCGTCGGTGCCCGGGGACGGTGCGTATTTGAAATCGGTGTCGAGTTTCTTGCCGAGGCCGTTCGGGGCGTTCCCGGTGAAGTACCCGTAGGCCCAGTCGCCCATGATGTTGAAGGCGGCGCGGCCGTCCACGACCGCCTTCGCCGCGCCCTGCCAGTCGGTGGACGCGGCCTCCTGCGTCGTGTACCCCATGATCTCGCCGAAGTCGCCGAGGGCCTTGCCGACGGCCGGGGTGCCCCAGTCGGCGCCCGGCTTCCACAGCGCGTTGTAGGCGTCGGTGCCGAGGTCGCCGAGCAGGACGTTCTCCAGCAGGTGGTCGGCCGTCCACTGCGCGCCGAGCGACAGCGGCACCTTCTTCGTCTTCGCCTTGACCGCCTTCAGGTCGGCGATGAACTCGGCGATCGACTTCGGCGGGGCGGAGATCCCGGCGTCCTTCAGGACGCCCGGGTTGTACCAGAGCACGTTCGAGCGGTGGATGTTCACCGGCACCGAGTAGATCCTGCCCTGGTAGGTGATCTGCTGGAGGAGCTGCTCCGGGTAGGCGGCCTTCAGACGGTTCTCGTCGTAGAAGGAGTCGAGCGGCTCGATCTGCCCGGCCTTGATGTAGTCGAGCAGTTCGGCGCCCGCGTGGCCCTGGAAGGAGTCCGGCGGCTTGCGGTTCTGGAGGCGGCTGGCCAGCACCGCCTGTGCCTGGGTGCCCGACCCCCCGGCTATCGCCGCGTTGGTGAACTTCGTGCCGGGGTTGCGCTTCTCGAAGTCGGCCTTCATCGCGGCGAGCCCGTCGGCCTCGCCCGCCCCGGTCCACCACGAGAAGACCTCGACCTCGGAGGTGTCGTTGGAGCCCGTCGAGCCGCCGCCGCAGCCCGCCGCCGCGAGCGCGCCGGTCACCGCCACCGCGGCGACGGCCATGAGGCGCCCGCCGGAGGGGCGGCGCCTCCCGGAAGAGCGGGGGGAAGCCTGTCGTCGCATCGTCGCCCGTCCTTTCGTTGCCCCGGAAAACAAACACAGCGTCCGGGCGGACGGGCGGCGGGTCAACACCGCGTATCGAAAAGTGATCTCGCGGTTATCCGGCCATCCCGGTCACCACGGGAGCGCCGGGGGCAGGCCGGTGGTGCCCGCGTCGGGCCAGTCGAGCGGGGGGCCCAGCGGGGCCAGCTCGGCGAGCTGGAGCCGGTACCAGGGCGAGGACTCGGGGCGCCCGGCCAGGTCCAGGCACTCGCGCCAGGTCCACCACGCGGCCTCCTCGACCTCGGCGGGGTTGGCCGTGACCGGCGTCCCGGCCGGCACCGTCGCGCGCACGACCGGGCAGCGCTCGTGCTCGACCGTCCCGTCCTCGGCGACGGCGCGGTACTGGAACGCGGGCAGGACGGGGGACAGGGCCATGACGGCCAGCGACTCGTCCGGGATGCCCAGTTCGTCCTGCAATCGCCGGACCACCGCGCCGCGCAGGCCCTCGCCCGGACCGGGGTGCCCGCAGCAGCTCCCCGTCCACACCCCGGGGAAGGTCCGCTTCGCCAGCGCCCGCTGAGTGATCAGCACGCGACCGTCCGTATCCACGGCATAACAGGAAAAGGCCAGGTGATACGGGGTCTCCCGGTGGTGGCTCTCCGCTTTCGGAGCGGTACCGACGGCTTCGTCAGCCGCGTTGAGCAGCACGATCTCTTCGACGCCCATGCTCATTTCCTACCCCATGGGCGCCACGTCGGTCACCCGTTTCCCGCCCGGGGAGGGGCGGGGTCCGGCGCGTCGCGGGCGAACCGGGATTAAACTCGGAACGGCCCGAGACCAGGGGAGCCCCGGGAGCGGGGAGCGACGCCCCCGACGGAGGAGTTGACACGCGTGAGCCTGCTGGAGTCGATCACGGGTCCCGACGACCTCAAGCGACTGGACGCCGGGCAGCTGCCCCGTCTCGCCGGGGAGATACGTGACTTCCTCGTCGACGCGGTCTCCAAGACCGGCGGGCACATCGGTCCGAACCTCGGCGCGGTGGAGCTGACGATCGCGCTGCACCGCGTCTTCGACTCGCCGCGCGACAAGATCCTGTTCGACACCGGCCACCAGGCCTACGTCCACAAGATCCTCACCGGGCGGCGCGACTTCGGCCTGCTGCGCCAGCGCGGCGGCCTGTCGGGCTACCCGAGCCGCGCCGAGTCCGAGCACGACATCATCGAGAACTCGCACGCCTCCACCGCCCTGTCCTACGCCGACGGGCTGGCCAAGGCGTTCCAGCTCCGCGGCGAGGACGACCGCGCCGTGGTCGCGGTCGTCGGCGACGGCGCGCTCACCGGCGGCATGTGCTGGGAGGCGCTGAACAACATCGCGGCGGGCGTCGACCGCCCGGTCATCATCGTCGTCAACGACAACGGCCGCTCCTACTCGCCGACGATCGGCGGGCTCGCCGGCCACCTCGCCGACCTGCGCGTCACCCAGGGCTACGAGCACGCGCTCGACCTCATCAAGAAGACGGTGCCGCGCGCCCCGGTCGTCGGCACCGTCGCCTACGAGGCGCTGCACGGCATCAAGAAGGGCATCAAGGACGTCCTCCAGCCGCAGGCGATGTTCGAGGACCTCGGCATGAAGTACGTCGGGCCGATCGACGGCCACGACACCGACGCGGTGGAACGTGCCCTGCGCCGCGCCCACGGGTTCGGCCGCCCCGTCATCGTGCACTGCATCACCACCAAGGGCCGCGGCTACGCGCCCGCCGAGAACGACACCGAGGACTGCATGCACGGTCCCGGCGCGTTCGACCCCGCCACCGGCGCGTTCCCCGCCAAGAAGGGCGCACCGGCGTGGACGAAGCACTTCAGCGACGAGATGGTCGCGATCGGCCGCGAGCGCCGCGACGTGGTCGCCATCACCGCCGCGATGCTGCACCCGGTCGGGCTCGCCCCGTTCGCCGACGCCTTCCCCGACCGCGTCTACGACGTGGGGATCGCCGAGCAGCACGCGGTCACCTCCGCGACCGGCCTCGCCATGGGCGGCATGCACCCGGTCGTCGCGCTCTACTCCACCTTCCTCAACCGCGCGTTCGACCAGGTCCTGATGGACACCGCGCTGCACCGCCAGCCCGTCACGTTCGCGCTCGACCGGTCCGGCGTCACCGGCAACGACGGCGCCAGCCACAACGGCATGTGGGACCTGTCGATCCTCCAGCTCGTCCCGGGCCTGCGCGTCGCCGTGCCGCGCGACGGCGCCCGGCTGCGCGAACTGCTCCGCGAGTGCGTCGCCGTCTCCGACGGCCCGACCGCGATCCGCTACCCCAAGGGGCCCGCCGCCGCCGACATCGAGGCGATCGGCAAGGCCGGTGACATGGACGTCATCGCCCGCCACGACGGCTCCAACGGCACCCGCGTCCTGCTGGTGGCGGCCGGGTCGATGGCCGGGCCCGCCGTGGAGGCGGCCGGGCTCATCGCCGCCCAGGGCATCGGGGTCACCGTCGTCGACCCCCGCTGGGTCAAGCCGCTGGACGCGGCGCTGCCCGGCCTCGCCCGCGACCACGCGCTCGTCGCCGTCGCCGAGGACAACGGCCGCACCGGCGCGGTCGGCGACGCCGTCGCCCGCATGCTGCGCGACGCCGAGGTCGACACCCCGGTCCGCACCTTCGGCATCCCGCAGGAGTTCCTCGACCACGCCGGGCGCGGCGAGATCCTGGCCGACATCGGCCTGACCCCGCAGGCCCTCGCCCGCGACGTGACGGAGTACGTCGCGCGGATCACCTCGACCGAGACCCACGAGCCCGCCACCTCCGACTGAGCCCTGTTCATCGGGTCCCGGCCCAAGGCGCTCGCCTGGCGGCCTGATGCCTTGACCGTGCCTTGGCGGGCGCGGTGGCGCTTCGCGGCCTGACCGGTGGGGCCTCGCCTTCGGCGCCCGCCCCACCGGTCGGCTACACGCCCGCGCGACGGCCGAGGTCGCCGTGCGGCACGGCCTAGACCCCCTCGGCCGACAGCAGGTGCCAGAAGTGGGTGATGGACGCGGCGGACGTCCCCAGCTCGCGGCCGGAGTAGGTCCACCGGCCGCGCAGCCGCCAGGGGCGTCCGGCGCCGTCCTGCACGTAGACCTGGAGCGGGAAGCACGCGTCGTGCGCGCGGATGACGCCCCCCGGGTCGACGGAGGGGCGCAGGTCGGGGTCGCCCTCGCAGCGCACGCCCATCACGACCGTGCGGGGATCCTGGCGCAGCAGCCCCTGCGTCAGGTCGTACACCAGCACGGAGACATAATCCGGGCCCAGCCACCGCAGATCGGGCAACGTCTCGGGTGGGGGGAACCCGTACAGTTCGGGACCGCCGGTCACACGCGCACGGTAGCGTCCCCGTCACGCTTCCGTCACTACCCTGCGAGCGGTTTATTCCATCCGCGCGTCATCGGTGGAGCGGCACGCCTTCGTCATGTCCTCCCAGCGGGCCAGCTTCACGCGTTCGCCGCGTCCGAGGGAGCGGGCGAGGGCGATCTCGGCGGCGTCGAGGCCCAGCCAGTCGGCGTAGGTGACGGCGGCCAGCCCGCGCGACTCCAGCAGCTCCTCCAGGGTGCGGGCGGGCGGCGTCCGGTCGGCGGGGAGGTCCTCCAGCAGGTGGCGGACGGTCTCGGCGGCGTCGGACTTGTTGGTGCCGACGACACCGGTCGGGCCGCGCTTGATCCAGCCCGCGACGTACTCGCGGGGGACGGGCGAGCCGTCCGGCGCGAGGATCCGGCCGCCGTCGTTCGGGACGACGTAGGCGCGCTCGTCGAACGGGACGCCCTCCAGCGGGACGCTCTGGTAGCCGACCGAGCGCAGCACCATGCCGACCGGGAGCGTCTCGAACTCGCCGGTGCCGGTCACGCGGCCCGACTCGTTCAGGCGGGTCCGCTCAAGGCGCAGCCCCTCCACGCGGGTGGTGCCGAGGATCTCGACCGGCGCCCGCCAGAACCGGACGTCGATGCGGCGGGGCCGCGCGGCGGGCTCGCCCGTCCAGCCGTTCAGGACCTTGACGTTCGCGCGGACGTGCCGGTCGGTCTCGGCGAGCTCGGCGCTCACCGGGTCGAGGGCCATGTCCTCGGGGCGGACGTGGATGCCGGCGTTGTCCAGCTCGCCCAGCTCGCGGGCCTCCTTCGTGGTGAACTTGGCCTGCGCGGGGCCGCGCCGCCCGACCATGTGGACGCGGCGGACGCGGCTGCGCGACAGCGCCTCCACGACCTGCTCGGGCACGTCGGTCGCGCGCAGCTCCTCGGCCGTCTTGGCGAGGATCCGGACGACGTCGACCGCGACGTTGCCGACACCGATCACCGCGACCTCCTCCACCGACAGGTCGAACTCGTGGTCGGCGGCGTCGGGGTGGCCGCAGTACCAGTTCACGAAGTCGGTGGCGGCGACGCTGCCGGGCAGGTCCTCACCCGGAACGCCCATGTGCCGGTCGACCATCGCGCCGGTCGCGTAGATCACCGCGTCGTAGCAGCCGAGCAGGTCGGCGCGGGTGAGGTCGCGGCCCAGCTCCAGGCAGCCGAAGAACCGCACCCCCTCGCCCTCCAGCACCTTCTGGAGGTACCGGGCGATCGCCTTGATCGAGGTGTGGTCGGGCGCGACCCCGTAGCGGACCAGGCCGTAGGGCGTGGGCAGCCGGTCCAGGACGTCGACGCGCGCTGCGCCGGCGGTCTGCTTCACGAGGGCCTCGGCGGCGTAGAGTCCGGCGGGGCCGGACCCGACGACGGCGACGCGCACTGGGTCTGCCATGGCCGCCATTGTCGCCCACGGCACCGACAAAGGACAGGCGGTTTCCGATCGCGGGCGGCCTCCGTCAGACCCGCCCGCCCGCCAGACGGCTGTGGCGCCGCCCGTAGGCGAAGTAGACGGCGACGCCGACCAGGAGCCAGGCGAGGAACCGCAGCCAGGTGTCCACCGGCAGGTTGATCATCACGAACAGGCAGGCCAGCACCGACAGCACGGGGATGAGCGGCACCAGCGGCGTGCGGAACGCGCGGGGCAGCTCCGGCCGCGTCCGGCGCAGCACCACGACCCCGACCGAGACGACGAGGAACGCGAACAGCGTGCCGATGTTGACCAGCTCGGCGAGCTTGGCGAGCGGGATGAACCCGGCGATCGCCGCGACCACCACCCCCATGATCACGGTGGAGCGGTAGGGGGTGCCGAAGCGCGGGTGGACGGTCGAGAGCCGGGGGGGCAGCAGGCCGTCGCGGCTCATCGCGAAGAACACCCGGCTCTGGCCGAGCAGCAGGATCAGCACGACGGTCGTCAGGCCGACCACGGCGCCGAAGCTGATCACGGTGGCGAACGCGGGATGGCCGACGGCCTTGAACGCGTCGGCGAGCGGCGCCTCCGTGCTCAGGTCCTTGTAGTTCTGCATGCCGGTGACGACGATCGACACCACCGCGTACAGGATCGCGGTGATCACGAGCGAGCCGATGAGCCCGATCGGGAGGTCGCGCTGGGGCCGCCGGGCCTCCTCGGCGGCGGTGGCGACCACGTCGAAGCCGATGTAGGCGAAGAAGACGACCGAGACGGCCGCGAAGATGCCGAGCCAGCCGAAGGTGGCCGGCTTGATCCCGAACAGCACCTGCATCAGCGGCGCGGAGCCGCCCTCGACCGTCGGCGTCGCCTCCGACGGCGGGATGAACGGGTGGTAGTTGGCGCCCTTGACGAAGAACAGCCCCGCGACGATCACCAGCAGCACCACCGACAGCTTGACGGCGACGATCGCGACGGTGAAGCGCGCGGACACCTTGATGCCGAGGACGAGCAGCACGGTCACGGCCAGCACGAGCACGATCGCGGGGACGTTCACCGCGCCGCCCGCCTCACCCGGCGGATGGACGAGCTCGGCCGGCAGCGTCACGCCCGCGTCGTCCAGCAGCGAGACCGCGTATCCCGACCAGCCGACCGAGACCACGGCGGCGGCGAGCGCCAGCTCCAGGACGAGGTCCCAGCCGATGATCCACGCTGGGAACTCGCCGAGCGTCGCGTAGGAGAAGGTGTAGGCGGACCCCGCCACCGGGATCGTCGAGGCGAACTCGGCGTAGCACAGCGCCGCGAGCCCGCAGACGATCGCCGCGAGCACGAACGAGATCGCGACCGCCGGGCCGGCCTTGTCCCTGGCGACCTGCCCGGTCAGCACGAAGATCCCGGTCCCGATGATGATGCCGACCCCGAACACCACGAGGTCCAACGCGGACAGGGATCGGTTGAGCTGATGCTCCGGCGACTCGGTGTCGCGGATCGACTGCTCGACCGACTTCGTGCGCAGCAGGTTCATGCCCGGGAGCTCCTCGCGGTGGGGTGACCTCATGTCCGTCACCCCTATGCCCGTCTTTATCCGCCTTAAGGACGCTCCCGGCGCATGATTCGGCGTGTCAGGTACGGAACCGGCGTCCCGTCACCTTCTCGGAGATGCCCGTCCGGTCGAGGTACGGAGTGATCCCTCCCAGGTGGAACGGCCAACCGGCGCCGAGGAGCATGCAGAGGTCGATGTCCTCCGGAGCGGCGACGACTTCTTCGTCCAGCATGAGGCGGATCTCGTCCGCGAGCGCGGCGAGCGCGCGGTCGAGCACCTGCTCCTCGGTGGAGGGGCGGTCCCCGCCCGCAAAGATCTCCACCGCCTCGGGGTCGAGCGTGAGGTCGGGCCGGTACACGCCGGGCTTGCCCGACGCCACCAGCTTGGCGAGGTTGTCCGAGAGCGGGAAGCGGCCCGGGAACGCGGCGTGCAGCGTCTCGTTGACGTGCAGCGCGATCGCGGGGCCGACCAGCCCCATCAGCACGAACGGCGGCATCGGCAGCCCGAGCGGCGCCGCGGCGCGCTCGGCCACCTCGATCGGCGTGCCCTCGTCCACCGCCGCGACGATCTCGGCGAGCAGCCGCAGCAGCACGCGGTTCACCACGAACGCCGGGGCGTCCTTGACCAGCACGCACGACTTCTTCAGCGTCCTGCCCGTCGCGAAGGCCGTGGCCAGGGCCTCGTCGCCGGTCCGCTCGCCCCGGACGACCTCCAGCAGCGGCAGCACCGCGACCGGGTTGAAGAAGTGGAACCCGACCACGCGCTCGGGGTGCCGCAGCCCCGCGGCCATCTCGGTCACCGACAGCGACGAGGTGTTGGTGGCCAGCACGCACTCGGCCGACACGTGCTCCTCGACCTCGGCGAACACCGCGCGCTTGACCGACATCTCCTCGAAGACCGCCTCGATGACGAGGTCGGCGTCGGCGAAGGCGTCCTTGGTGAGCGAGCCGGTGACGAGCGCGGTGAGGCGGTTGGCCTTGTCGGGGGAGATCCGCCCCTTGGCGAGCAGCCTGCCGATCTCGGCGTGGGCGTGGCCGACGCCCCTGTCGAGCCGCTCCTGGTCGAGGTCGGTCATGACGACCGGCACCTCCAGGCGGCGCGCGAACAGCAGCGCGAGCTGCGAGGCCATCAGGCCCGCGCCGACCACGCCGACCTTCGTGACGGGACGGGCGAGCGCGGCGTCCGGTGCCCCGGCGGGCTTCTTCGCCCGCTTCTGGGTGAGGTCGAACGCGTACAGGCCCGCGCGCAGCTCCCCGCTCATGATGAGGTCGGCGAGCGCCTCGTCCTCGGCCGCGAAGCCCTCGTCGCGGGTGCGGTCCTTGGCGGCGGCGATCAGGTCGATGGCCTTCACGTAGGACGGGGCGGCGCCGTGCAGCCGCCCGTCCACGTTCCAGCGGGCGAGCGCGACCGCGTCGTCCCACGCCTTGCCGGTGTCGACCTCGGGGCGGTCGACCACGACCTCGCCCTTCAGGACGCGGGCCGTCCAGGCGAGCGACTCCTCCAGGAAGTCGGCCGAGTCGAAGATCGCGTCGGCGATGCCCAGCTCGCGGACCTGCGGGCCCTTCAGCATCCGGTTCTGCGCGAGCGGGTTGTCGATGACGACCTTGAGCGCCTTCTCCGCGCCGATCAGGCGGGGCAGCAGGTACGTCCCGCCCCAGCCGGGCACGAGGCCGAGGAACGCCTCGGGCAGCGCGAACGCCGTGACGCCGGTGGAGACCGTCCGGTACGTGCAGTGCAGGCCGATCTCGACGCCGCCGCCCATCGCCGCGCCGTTGTAGTAGGCGAACGAGGGGACGCGCAGCTCGCCGAGGCGGCGGAACACGTCGTGCCCCAGCCTGCCCACGGCGGCGGCGTCCGCGCGGTCGCCGATCAGCGGGACGCCCTTGAGGTCGGCGCCGACCGCGAAGATGAACGGCTTGCCGGTGACGCCGACGGCGGCGATGTCCTCGCGCGCGGCGACGGCGTCGAGCGCTTCGCCCAGCTCGGTGAGGCCGCGCGGGCCGAACGTGCTCGGCCGGGTGTGGTCGTGCCCGTTGTCGAGCGTGATCAGCGCGAGCGTCCCGGCGCCGCGGGGGAGCGCCACGTCGCGCACCAGCGCGTGCGTCACGACCTCGTCGGCGAAGATGTCGGGGTTCACTTGCCGCCCTCCCGGTTCACGTTCTCCCAGAGGACGGTGCCGCCCATCCCCATGCCGACGCACATCGTCGTGATGCCGTACCGGACGTCCGTCCGCTCCTCGAACAGCCGCGAGAGCTGGTTCATCAGCCGGACGCCGGACGCGGCGAGCGGGTGCCCGAGCGCGATCGCGCCGCCCCACGGGTTCACCCGCGCGTCGTCGTCGGCGATCTTGAAGTGCTCCAGGAACGCCAGCACCTGCACGGCGAACGCCTCGTTGATCTCGATGAGGCCGATGTCGTCCATGGTCAGCGCGTTGCGGGCGAGCAGCCGCTCGGTCGCCGGTACGGGCCCGACGCCCATGACCTCCGGCTCCACCCCGGCGAAGGAGAAGTCGACCAGCCGCATGCGCGGGGTAAGGCCGAGGTCGGCCGCGACGTCCTCGGCGGCCAGCAGGCACGCGGTCGCGCCGTCGTTGAGGCCCGCCGCGTTCCCGGCCGTGACGTTGCCGTGCGCGCGGAACGGCGTCTTCAGCGCCGCGAGGTCGGCGACGGTCGTGCCGGGGCGCGGCGGCTCGTCCTCGGTCGCGAGGCCGAAGCCCCGCTCCGCCGAGCGGACCGCCGTCGGGACGAGGTCGGGCTGCACGCGCCCGGCCGCGTACGCCTCGGCCACCTTCGCCTGGCTGCGCGCCGCGTAGGCGTCCGCGCGCCGCCTGGTGATGCCCGGGAAACGGTCGTGCAGGTTCTCCGCCGTGGACCCCATGACCAGCGCGGACGGGTCCACGAGCCGGTCGGCGAGGAAGCGCGGGTTCGGGTCGACGCCCTCGCCCATCGGGTGCCGGCCCATGTGCTCGACGCCACCCGCGATCACGACGTCGTAGGAGCCGAAGGAGATGCCCGCGCCCGCCGTCGTCACCGCCGTCATCGCGCCCGCGCACATCCGGTCGATCGCGTAGCCGGGAACGCTCTTGGGGAGCCCGGCGAGGACGGCGGCGGACCGTCCGATCGTCAGGCCCTGGTCGCCGGTCTGCGTGGTGGCGGCGATCGCGACCTCGTCCACCCGCTCGGGCGGCAGGGACGGGTTGCGGCGCAGCAGCTCGCGGATCGCGCGGACGACCAGGTCGTCGGCGCGGGTCTGCGCGTACAGGCCCTTCGGGCCGGCCTTGCCGAACGGCGTGCGGACGCCGTCGACGAACACGACGTCGCGTGCGGTGCGAGGCACGGTGTCGTCCTCCCTGCGCTGGTGGGTCGGCGACGAGATTACTCGCCGGTAACCCGCCCATCGTACTCGTCGGTAAGCACGCCCGCACGCCGCGGGGCCGCGGGAGCGCCCGCGGCGGGCAGCCGCACGGTGATCGAGAGGCCGCCCTCGGCGCGCGGCACCGTCTCGATCGTCCCGCCGTGCGCCCCGACCACCGCCCGCACGATCGACAGGCCGAGGCCCGCGCCCTCCGCCGACCCGGTCCTGGAGCGCGCGCCGCCGTCCGCGCGCAGCCGCCGGAACGGCTCGTAGATCGACCCCGCCTCGTAGGACGGGACGGGCCGCCCCGTGTTCACGACCTGGAGGAACACCTCGGTCCCCGCCGATCCCGCGGTTCCCGTGCGGACCCAGATCCGCCCGTCCGGCACGTTGTACTTCAGCGCGTTCTCCAGCAGGTTGACCGCGCACCGCTCCAGCAGGACGGGGTCGCCGGTCACCTCGGCCGCGCCGAGCCGCGCCTCCACCTCCACGTCGTCGCGGACGTCGAGCTGGTCGAGGGCGCTGCGCACGACGTCCGGCAGGGGGGTGGCCGTGCGCGTCCCGAGTTCGTGCTCGGACCGGGCGAGCAGCAGCAGCCCCTCGATCAGCCGCTCGTGCCGCGCGGTGTTGCCGAGCAGCACGTCGGCGAGCGCCTTGGTCTCCGGCGGGTTCCTCCCGCTGGCCAGCGCCACCTCCAGCACGGTCCGGTTGATGGTCAGCGGCGTCCGCAGCTCGTGCGAGGCGTTCGCGACGAACCGCCGCTGCGTGTCGAACGCCCGGTGCAGCCGGTCCAGCATGCGGTCGAAGGTGTCGGCCAGGTCCTTGATCTCGTCCTGCGGGCCGTCCAGCGCGATCCGCTCGTACAGGTTGCTCTCCGACAGCCGCCGCGCCGTCGCGGTGACCCGGTGCAGGGGCCGCAGCATCCGGCCCGCCACCACGTACCCGATCACCACCGCGAGGACGCCGACCACCAGCATCGTCACCAGCGAGCTCTGGAGGAGCTGCTCCAGCATGTCGTGCTTCTGCCGGGTCGCCTGCCGGTTCACCTCGGCCTTCAGCTCCTCCAGCCGGCGCGTGGTCTCCGCGTCCGTGAGGCTCCAGAGCTGCGTGCTCGTCGTCCCCGACCCGCGCACCGGGTAGCGCTGCTCGATCATCCGCGCGGTCAGCAGGTACGTCACCGCGACCAGCACCGCCGACATCGCCAGGAACAGCGACCCGTACACCAGCGTCAACCGCGCCCGGACGCTCAGCCTCGGCATCATGCCTCCAGCCGGTAGCCGGACCCGGTGACCGTCTCGATCACACCCGGTTCGCCGAGCTTGCGGCGCAACGTCGCCATCGTCACTCGGACGATGTTGCTGAACGGGTCGATGTTCTCGTCCCAGGCCCGCTCCAGCAGCAGCTCGGCGCTCACCACCCCGCCCTCGGCGCGCAGCAGCTCCTCCAGGACGGCGAACTCCTTGTTGGTGAGCCGCAGCTCCCGGCCGTCCCGCTGGACCCGGCGCCGGTGCGGGTCCAGCCGGACGCCCCGCCGCTCCAGCACCGGTGGGACGGGCGTCCGCGAGCGCCGCGCCAGCGCCCGCACCCGGGCGACCAGCTCGCCGAACACGAACGGCTTCGGCAGGTAGTCGTCGGCGCCGAGCATCAGGCCGTCCACCCGGTCGCCGACGTCGCCGGCGGCCGTCAGCATCAGGATCCGGCCCGTGTGCCGGCGCCCGACCAGCTCCCGGCACACGTCGTCGCCGTGGACGGCCGGGAGGTCCCGGTCGAGCACCACCACGTCGTACTCGTTGCGGGACGCGCGCTCCAGCGCACCGTCCCCGTCGTACACCACGTCGACCGCGATGGCCTGCTCCCGCAGCCCCTCCGCGATCGCGTCCGCCAGCACACGCTCGTCCTCGACGATCAAAACGCGCATGCGCCGAGCATGGCGCAACGGTGGTTAAACCCGGATAAGCCCAGCTCAGGGCTGGACGGCATTGACCTCGTAGGTCGTGTCGGGGCCGGGCGGCGTGCTGAACCGGGCGTTCGGCAGGTAGAGCCGCTTCCCGAAGCGGGTGACGCTCGTCGGGACGTCGAAGCGCTTGTCGGTCAGCTTCTTGGTGACCTTCCCCTCGCCGCCGTCCCTGCTCAACTCGATGACGGCCACGGTGTTGAGCGAGTTCTGCACCGCGTACAGCGTGCGGCCGTCGCGCAGTACGCCGTCACCGCTGGTGAGGACCTCGCCGTGCAGGTCCACCGTCTTCGTCACGCCCGTCGCGGGATCGACCTTGAACAGCTTCCCGGCGTTGGACTGGAGGAGCACGAGGGACTTGTGGTCCGGGCTGGTCGCGATGCCGTTCCCGTTGAACCCGGGCTGGTAGACGATGTCGCCGGTCAGCGGCACCTTCACCACCTCGCCGTCCCCGTCGAGCGGCACCTTGTAGAGCACGGGATTGGTCGAGTCGGTGAACCAGGCCGAGTCGTCGGTCAGCACGACGTCGTTGACGAAGGACGGCACCGTGTTCAGGTCGTAGGACTTGAGCAGCGCCCCGGTGCGCGTGTCGTAGACACGGCCCGTCCCGCTCCGCCCGCCCGCCACGTACAGGCGTCCGTCGACGGTCTTCATCCCGAGCGAGGGCTTGCCCGACGCCGGGGTGATCACCTCGCCCTTCCCGGTGCGCAGGTCGACGCGGTAGATGGCGCCGGTGGCGCGCGAGCCGAGGAACGCCTCACCCCGCGGGCTCGCCGTGATCCCCTCCGGCTGGAAGCCGTTGGGCAGCGGGATGCGGTCGGGCGGCGGCTCGGTGTCGCCGAGGGCGGTCCCTCCGACGGGCAGGACGAGACCGGCGGTCAGCGCGATGACAAGAGTTCGATACAACATGCCGTCAAGATTCCCCGGTTCCCCCGTCCGCACCATCGCGATCCGCGTCGTCTGCTGTGCGATGCGTGCCGTCCCCAGCGCCTGCGGTGGCCTTTTCTCTACCCTGACGCACCGGGTGCCCCCGTCGGGGCGGCGAGGCGAAATCCCCGGCGTCAATGCCGAGCGGTCAAGATCAGCAAAGAATGGAGCGGACGATGATTCGGTCCGGCGCGGCGGGAACGGTCCCGAGGGACCGTTCGCGATGGCGACGCGGCACCCCGTCCGGACTTCCAGCCGGGGGAGCGCAACCCCGACGGCACGCGGAAATGGAAATACTCCAACACCAAATATGTGCTCGTCCGCACGCGCAGGGCTCCAACCAGTCCTCACCCGGCGGCTCCCTCAAGAACGTCACCGACTTCGACCACAGCTGGGCGTCGTCCGCCGATTCGCTGATCACCACCACCCCGGAGCACCACCGCTTCCTCAAGGCGCTGCTGAGAAGCGGCGGCCACCCGAGGGCGGGTGGCCGCCCTTCGCTCAGCCCCAGCCGCCCTCGGCGGCGGTGGACGCGGCGAACTCCCCGAAACTCCGCGCCGGCCGCCCGAGCGCACGCGGCACCCCGTCGGAGACGTGCTCGTCCTTCCCCTCCCTGAGCGGCTCGACGAGATCCGCGAAGGCCGCCGCGTCCTCAGGCGGCACCCCCTGCCCGACGAGTTCGGCGACGTACTCCTCGACGGACAGCGGCACGTAGCGGACGTCGCGCCCGGCCGCCTCGGAGATCGTCGCGGCCGCCTCCTCCAGCGTCACGGCCCGGGGCCCGGAGAGCTCGTAGATCCGGCCGGAATGCCCGTCGCCGGTCAGCGCGGCCACCACCAACGCCGCGATGTCCTCCGCGTCGACGAAGCTCGCGGCCCCGTCGCCGCCCGGCAGCCGCAGCTCCCCGGCGCGGACGGCCTCGGCGAAGAACCCCTCGCTGAAGTTCTGCGCGAACCATCCCGGCCTGCTGATCGTCCACTCCAGCCCGCTCTCCCGGACGGCGGCCTCGCCATCGATGAGGCCCTCCAGCATCCCGCCGCTGTCCTTGGCGTAACCGGGCACGTCGATCCCGCGCCCCGAGGCCAGCACGACCCGCCGCACCCCTAGCCGCGCCGCCCGCTCGACGAACGGCCGCACGAGCGCCGTCCCGTCCAGCGGGACGATGTAGACGGCCCCCACGCCCTCCAGCGCGGCGTCCCAGGTGGCGCGGTCCGTCCAGTCGAAGAAGTGCTCCCCGCCCCGCGCCGCCGCGCGGACCGCCGCCCCCTCCGCCCGCAGCCGCCGGACCACACGCCTGCCGGACTTACCGGTCGCGCCGGTGACAAGAATCTGGTGTTCACCCATGCCCCCAGCCAACCCGCGATCACTGAGACGATCCATGCCTGAAAAGCTCCGCCTGATGTCTGACCGTCTAACCTGAGCCCATGGACGCCGTATCGGAACTCCTGGCAGGCGTGCGGGCCCGCGGCGCCGTCTTCCGCCAGACGGTCATGCGACCGCCCTGGGCGCTCCGCATGGCCAGCGGCGCCCCTCTGACGCTGGCGACGATGCTGAACGGCCACGCCTGGATCGTCCCCGACGGCCGCGACCCGGTGCGCATAGCCCCGGGCGACATAGCGGTGGTCCCCGGCGACGCGCCCTACACGGTGGCGGACGACCCGGCAACGGAACCCACCCAGGTGGTGACCACCGCCGACTACTGCTCAGGCCGGACCGGCACCTGCGGAGACCCCGCCGACGAAGCGGCCGTCCTCCTGAGCGGCGCCTTCGAACGCCGAGGCGAACTGAGCGGACACCTCCTCCACGCGCTGCCTCCCGTCCTGGTGGTGCCGGCCGGGGACAGCCCGTACCCGTCCACGGAACTGATCGCCGCGGAGATCACCAGAGAACGCCCAGGCCGGCAACTGGTCCTGGACCGCCTCCTGGACCTCATGCTGGTCTCCGCCCTCCGCACATGGTTCGAGACACCGGACTCCACCGCCCCCGCGTGGTGCCGGGCATTGGACGACCCGATAGCGGGCACCGCCCTCCGCCTGTTGCACGAATCTCCCGCCCACCCCTGGACGGTCGCGGACCTGGCGGCCAGAACCGGAGTATCAAGGGCGGCCCTGGCCCGCCGCTTCACCGCCCAGGTGGGCGAGCCCCCAATGGCCTACCTGACGGGCTGGCGAATAGCCCTGGCCGCCGATCTCCTGAGAGAAACCGACGAAACCGTATCCGCCATCGCCAGAAAAGTAGGCTACGCCAACGCCTTCGCCCTGAGCGTGGCCTTCGAACGCCTGAAAGGAACCCGCCCTACTACCCACAGAACCAAGGCGAGACCCTCGTGGCCACCTACCTAGAGCTCCCAGCCGTCCCAACGGGCAGCAACTGAAGATCCGCGTATGGCAATGGCCGTATGCGGTCAGGCGGCCACGGTAAGTGATCGTGAGCGCGAGACTGGCGCCATGGAACCACGGAACGCGCGCACATCCCGCCGCCCTCCGCGCCCCCATCCGCCCAGGCGAAAGATGATCGCCGTTTTCACGGCCGGTGCCGTGACGTTCGCCGCGGGCTGGATCACGCTGACCGACGCCGGCGGCGGGGTGCTTCGAGGACTGGGCCTCCTGGAATCCACCCAGGACCGTGCCCGCGGCTTCATGGGCTCGAAGTCGCTCGTGCTGGCCGGGGCGCCGAGGTGGGGCGAGTCGGCGGCCATGGTCACCGGCGAAAGAATGGTGGCGCCGACCTCGAATGAGGCATTCTACGACCGGTACAACGAGAAGGCCGATGACCCGAGGGTGGCCGGGAGCGGGTACTCGGAGATCTCTTTCGGCCTCAAGGCGCAGCGTGCCCAGGTCGTCGAGATAACGCAGATCACCGCGGTGGAGGTCAAGAGAATCCCCATGCCGGACGGCACACTGCTGTGGAGCCCGCCCGGAGGAGGGGACGGCGTCATGCTGACCCTCGGGTTGGCCTTCCGGAACCTTCCCCCACGGGTGCGGGCGCGGACCATCGAGCCTGTATACAGCGAGAATGCTCCTTTCCGCTGGAAGGATCTGGGCCCTTATCCCGGACATGGAAAGGGCAACACCAAGCTGAAGGACCAGGAGACGGTGAGCGTCCAGTTGTTCGTCGACACGCTGAGCGTGCCCACGTCCTTCAAGATCGCGATCTCCTACACGGTGGGCGGAAAAGTGCAGCCGCCCCTGGTCTTAGGCAATGAGGGCGACGAGCGAAGGCCGTTCCGCATCGTCCCTCTTTGTTCGTCGCGCAGGTTCATCGCGGAGAAGAGGGCGTACACGATCGACCTCGGCGCCTCGCGGCCCGGCGTGGTGCCGATGAAAATGGGTTCGATGGGGGACATCTCACTAAAATGCTCCAAGCGACAGAGCTGACGGTGTGCCGCCTTCGCGAGGTCGAGTGATTCGCCGAACGGGCCAGGCCGCCGTCAGCCGGTCGCGGCCGGATCGTCGCGGTGGTGCGGCTAATGCGGGTTTAACCCCTGGGGTGGTCCTCTTGGGGCGCTGGGACGTGGGTTTCCGGCGGAGAGGACGGTATGCGGGTTCGCGGGTTCGGGCTTGTGGTGGCGGCTGTGGTGGGGCTTTCGGGGTGCGGTGGGGAGTCGGGTGGGGTCGCCAGCGCGGGTGGCGGGTCGGCTTCGCCTCAGAAGTCGGTTTCGGCGGAGGACGCGCAGCTCGGGTTCGCCCGGTGCATGCGGGAGAACGGGGTGGACGTTCCGGATCCGGGGAGCGGGCAGAAGGCGCTGCGGCTCGGGAAGGGCGGCGACGGGGAGAAGGTCCAGGGGGCTTTCAAGAAGTGCCGGTCGTGGCTCCAGGCCGGCGGGAAGATGCCCGATCTCAAGGATCCGAAGGCGCGGGATTCCTATGTCAGGTTCGCGCAGTGCATGCGTGAGAACGGGGTCGACATGAAGGACCCGGGGTCGGACGGGGTGATCCAGGTTCCGCGCGGCACCAGCCCCGAGAAGGTCGAGAAGGCGCGGAACGCCTGCCGGGGGCTTCTGCCGGGGAGCGGGAAATGAGATGGGCGCTGGTGGTGGGCGGCGTCGTCGTCCTGGGGGTCGGGGTGGGCGGTGTGGTGCTCCGTCTCGGCGGGGACGAGGCGGAGGCACGGCCCGGGGTGCGGCTGGGGACGGCGGTGGTGACGCGGGGGGATCTCGTGGACACCGAGAAGGTGGACGGAAGGCTCACCTATGACGGGGCCCGGGACGTGTGGACCGGTGCGTCCGGGATCGTGACATGGGCGCCGAGGGAGGGGGCGACCGTTCGCCGGGGCGGGACGCTGGTGAAGGTCTCCGGGAAGCCCGTCACCTTGATGTATGGAGGAAGCCCCATGTACCGGGTGCTCCGGGTGGGGGAGTCGGGTGCGGACGTGCGGCAGCTTGAGGGGAACCTCGCGGCGCTCGGGTACGGGGATCTGACCGTCGACACGCGGTTCACCGAGGCCACGGAGGCCGCCGTCAAGGAATGGCGGGACGATCGAGGGCTTGAGGAGACGGGGGTCGTCGACCCGGCGCAGATCGTTTTCCTTGGCGGGGCGGTGCGGGTGCGGAAGGTGCGGACGCCTGAGGGGAAGCAGGCCGTCCAGGGGCAGCCCGTGCTGGAGGTGGCGGGGACGCGGCGGGTCGTCCATGTGGACCTTGACGCGGACAAGCAGGACCTCGCGCGGGAAGGCGCGAAGGTCTCGGTCGAGCTGCCCGGCGGCAAGGTCGTTCCCGGGACGGTCAGCGAGGTCGGCGACGTCGCGGAGAGCAGCGGGAGCGGGCAGGACCAGAAGACCACGGTGGGCGTCGACATCGCGGTCAAGGGGCGCACGGGACGGCTGGACGAGGCGCCCGTGACCGTCGAGCTGGAGAGCGAGCGGCGGCGGGGCGTGCTGTCGGTGCCGGTCGAGGCGCTGCTGGCGACGCGGGAGGGCGGGTTCGCGGTCGAGGTCGCCGACGGGACGGGCAGGCTCGTCCCGGTGCGGATCGGTGCGTTCGGCGGAGGGCGCGTGGAGGTCACCGGGGTCGCCGAGGGCGTGAAGGTCGGGGTGCCGGAGCGATGACGATCGTCAGGTTGGACGGGGTCACCAAGGAGTACGCGGGCGAGGTCGTCGCGTTGCGCGGTGTCGATCTCGGCGTCGAGGCGGGGGAGATGGTCGCGATCATCGGGCCGTCCGGGTCGGGCAAGTCCACGCTGCTGCACATGATCGGCACGTTGGACCGGCCGACGGCGGGGCGGGTGGAGGTGGCCGGGCACGACGTGGCGCGGTTGTCGGACCGGGAGCTGTCGGCGCTGCGGGCGCGGCACATCGGGTTCGTGTTCCAGCAGTTCCACCTCGCGGCGGGCGTGAGCGCGCTCGACAACGTCGCGGACGGGCTCCTCTACAGCGGCGTGCCGCTGCGGGAGCGGCGGGAGCGGGCGCGGGCGGCGCTGGAGCGGGTCGGGCTCGGGCACCGGACGCGGCACCGGCCGCACCAGATGTCGGGCGGTGAGCAGCAGCGGGTCGCGGTGGCGCGGGCCGTGGCGGGCGAGCCCGACCTGCTGCTGGCCGACGAGCCGACCGGCAACCTCGACTCGGCGGCGGGCGCCGGGGTGCTGGCGCTGCTCGCCGAGCTGAACGCGGCGGGCACCACGATCGCGATCATCACGCATGACGCGGAGGTGGCGGCCGCCGCGCCGCGCCGCGTCCGGGTGCGGGACGGCCTGATCGTCGCCGACGAGCGGGGCGCCCGGTGAGGCCCGCGCGGCTCGGGCCCCGGGACGTGCTGCGGGTCGGGCTCGGCGGGCTGCGAGCGCGCCCGGCGCGGGTGGTGATGTCCGCGCTCGGCATCGCGATCGGGATCGCGACGATGGTCGCGGTCATCGGGATCTCCTCCAGCGGCGAGGAGGAGCTGCTGCGGCGGCTGGACCGGCTCGGCACGAACCTGCTGCGGGCCGAGCCCGGCGACACGCTGTTCGGGGACGCGGCGGAGCTGCCGGAGGCGGCGCCGGAGATGGTCCGCCGGATCGGGACCGTGACGGCGGTCGGCGCGACCGGCGCGACCGGCGCGACCGTGCGCCGCACCGACCGCATCCCGGAGGAGGTCACCCAGGGCATCGCGGTGCAGGCCGCGACGCCCGACCTGCTCGGCACCCTCGGCGCGCGGACGGCGGCGGGCCGCTGGCTGGACGCGGCGACCGGGCGCTACCCCGGGGTCGTCCTCGGCGCGGAGGCGGCGCGGCGGCTCGGCCTGGACCGGCCCGATCTCCTGTGGGGGGACGACCCCCCACGCCCCCCGGAACAGCCCGGTCACTTGTGGAGGGGCGACCCCCCACGCCCCCCGGAAGGGCCCGGTGTGCAGGTGTGGATCGGCGGGCGCCGGTTCACCGTCCTCGGCGTGCTGGCCCCGGCGGAGCTGGCGCCGGAGATCGACCGGTCCGCGCTCGTCGGCTGGGACGCGGCGCGCCGCTACCTCGGCTTCGGCGGGCACCCGACGACGATCTACGAGCGGTCGGCGGACGCGTCGGTCGCCGACGTCCGGGCCGTCCTCGCCAGGACGGTCGACCCCGAGCATCCCGAGCAGGTGCGGGTGAGCCGCCCCTCGGACGCGCTGGAGGCCAGGGCCGCGGCGGCGGGCGCGTTCACCGGGCTGCTGCTCGGCCTCGGCGCGGTCGCGCTGCTGGTCGGCGGCGTCGGCGTCGCGAACACGATGGTGGTCTCGGTGCTGGAGCGGCGCCGCGAGATCGGGCTGCGGCGGTCCCTCGGCGCGACGCGGGGGCAGGTCCGCGTGCAGTTCCTCGCCGAGTCGCTGCTGCTGTCGGCGTGCGGCGGGGTGGCCGGGGTCGTCCTCGGGACGGGGGTCACCGCCGGGTTCGCGCTCGCCAAGGGGTGGCCGCCGGTCGTCCCGGTGTGGGCGCTCGGCGGCGCGCTGGCGGCGACGCTCGCGATCGGGACGGCGGCGGGGCTGTACCCGGCGGCGCGGGCGGCGCGGCTGTCGCCGACCGCCGCGCTGGCCACGGTCTGAGGAACCGGTGCATGATTGGGACGCCGACGACGTCCCACCTGGGGAGGTGCCTCCGCCGCCATGCCCGTGCCACGTCCGCTCCGCGAGCGCTGCCGCGATTTCCTCGGGATCGACGGGGAGATCCGCTACCTGTTTCCCGCGATGGCCCACGGGGGCGGAGCGGGGTTCGTCTTCGTCGTCACCGACGACCAGGTCGCGGTGATCTCCACCGGGTCGCTGAGCCGCAGCACCCCGAAGAGCATCTGGGGCAGCTACCCGCGCGGCACCCGGATCGGCCCGGTGGAGCTCGGCGCCGGCGCGTCCTTCGAGTTCGCCGGGGCCGCGTTCGAGATCGACGACGAGTACGTCGCGGTGGTCAACGCCGCCGACACCGAGATTTTCGCGCGCGACAGCCTGCCGCGCGACCCGCTGCCCGACCTGTGAGGCCGCCTCAGGAGGTGGCGGGCTGGTTCGCCGGGGCCGGGCGCGGCTTGGACGGCGACGAGGAGCGCAGGAACAGCGCCATCACCGGCACCAGGTAGAGCGCCCACATGACGAGCTGGAGCCAGGTGATCTGCGGGGTGACGTTGAGGACGCCCTGGAAGATCGTCTGCATCCAGTCGCCCGGCGTGCCGAACTTGGCGAAGAACAGATGCGGCTCCAGCGCGACCGACCGGAGGCCGGGGAACACCTCGGCCTCCTGGAGGTCGTGGAAGCCGTAGCCGAACACGCCCGCCGCGACCACGATGAGCGCCGCGCCCGTCCAGGTGAAGAAGCGCTTCAGGTTGATCTTCAGCCCGCCCCGGTAGAGCAGGTACCCGAGCGCGACCGCGACCGCGAGGCCGAGCAGCGCGCCGGTGATCGGCTGCGTGGAGCCCTCGGAGGAGTTGCTGATGTTGGTCCACAGGAACAGCGCGGTCTCCAGGCCCTCGCGGCCGACGGCGAGGAACGCCACGAGCGAGAGCGCCACCGGACCGACGTCCAGCGCGCCCTGGAGCTTGCCCTCCAGCTCGGCCTTCATGAACCGGGCGGCCTTGCGCATCCAGAAGACCATCCACGTCACGAGCCCGACCGCGACGATCGACAGCACGCCGCCGAACAGCTCCTGGGTCTTGAACTGCATCTCCGAGGACGCGGCGCTCAGCGCGATCCCGAACCCGACGCTGAGCGCGATGGCGATGGCGATGCCCGTCCAGACGGGCAGCAGGGCGCGGCGGTTGCCGGTCTTCACCAGGTACGCGATGAGGATGCTCACGACCAGCGCGGCCTCAAGCCCCTCGCGCAGCCCGATGAGGAAGTTGCCCAACAGCATCGCGACGCTCCTCCACCGACCACACGTTTTAGGCAAAGCTAACCTAAACAAGTGTGTGCTCGGACGGCGCCCCCCGCAAGAGCGACTTGCGCCGGCAGGCCGGTGGGAACGTTCCGCCGCCTACACGCCGCGGCCTACACGTCCCCCTTGTACTCCAGCCGCAGGAACGCCCTGGCCAGCGGTTGCGCGGTCAGCTCCACCTGCCAGCGGCGGGCGCCGAGCGCGCTGAGGGCGGCGGCGACCGCGGAGGCGGACGCCTCGCCGGGCGGCGTCCACGCGAGCCGGCGCACCGAGTCGGGCTGCATCAGGTTCTCCGAGGGCATCGTGTGCTCCTCGGCGAGCGCGGCCACGACGGCGCGGGCGGCGGTGAGCCGCTTGGCGGCCTCGGGGTCGCGGTCGGCCCAGCGGTGCGCGGGCGGCGGGCCGTCGCCGGGGAGGTTGGCCTCGGGCAGCTCCCGGTCGGACAGGCCGCGGGCGCGGGAGACCGCGCGCAGCCAGGCCGACTGGTGGCGGCGGGCGCCGCGGCCCCGCATGGTCGGCAGCGCCTGCAGCTCGGCGGGGGTCTTGGGGGCCTTGAGCGCCAGCTCGACGATCGCCGCGTCCTGGAGCACCCGGCCGGGGGACAGGTCGCGCTCGCGGGCGATCTTGTCGCGGGCCTCCCACACCTCGCGGACGGTCGCAAGCGCGCGCCGGTTGCGGACGCGGTGGATGCCGGACGTGCGGCGCCACGGGTCGGCGCGGGGCGGCTTCGGCGGCATAGCCAGGATCGCCGCGAACTCCTCCAGCGCCCAGCCGAGCTTGCCGGCCGCCTCCAGCTCCGCCTCCAGCGCGTCGCGCAGCTCGACCAGCAGCTCGACGTCGAGCGCGGCGTAGCGCAGCCAGTCGTCGGGCAGCGGCCGGGTCGACCAGTCGGCCGCCGAGTGCCCCTTCTCCAGCAGGAAGCCGAGGACGTTCTCGACCATCGAGCCGAGGCCGACGCGCGGGTAGCCGAGCAGCCGCCCGGCCAGCTCGGTGTCGAACAGCCGCCGGGGGACCAGCCCGACCTCCGCCAGGCAGGGCAGGTCCTGGTTGGCGGCGTGCAGCACCAGCTCGGCGTCGGCGAGCGCGGCGTCCAGCCCGGACAGGTCGGGGCAGCCGACCGGGTCGATCAGCGCGGTGCCCGCGCCCGCGCGGCGGAGCTGGATCAGGTACGCGCGCTGCCCGTACCGGTAGCCCGAGGCCCGCTCGGCGTCGACCGCGACCGGGCCGGTACCGGCCGCGAACGCGGCGATGACACGTTCCAGACCGGCGGCGTCGGCGACGACGTCCGGCACGCCCTCGCGGGGCTCCAGCAGCGGGATGGCAGGGGGCCCGGTGTCCTGTTCCGGGGGGCCGGCGTCCTGCTCCGGCGTGGCTCCCGCGGGCGGCTTCTCCGCACCGGTCTCCCGCTCGGGACCGGTGGCGCGCGTTTCGGACACTCCCACTGTTTCCGTGTTCTCCCCCGCCGCCTCGGTTTCGGACGCTTCGCTTCCCACGCCCCCTACCGTACGTCTCTCAGCGGCCGGTGCCGCCGGGACGGTCGGGCAGGGACGCGACTCCGGCGGGCGGCAGGCCCGCCGTCGTGCACATCACCTCGCACCACGCCGCCACGTGCCCCGCCAGGTCGTCGCCGGTGGGGGACCAGGACGCGCGCAGCTCCAGCTCGGTGGTGGAGGGCTCGTCGGCCTTGTCGCCGAAGCTCTCCGACACCGCGCGGGTGATCGTCCCGGAGACGCCCGCGTACCCGGCGGGCTCCAGCGCCTCCAGCAGCCAGCTCCACGCGACCGAGCCGATCAGCTCGTCGGCGGCGATCTCGGGCTCCAGGTCGGCGCGGATGTAGGCGACGACGCGGAAGCCGTTCGCCCAGTCCTTCTCCCGCGCGCCGTCGGGGTCGTACAGGACGATCAGCCGCCCCATCGCGATCTCGGTGTCGTCGTCGCGGTAGACGCTGCCCGACAGCGCGGCGGCGTAGGGGGCCAGGTTCCGCGGGGCGGGCATGTCCTCCAGTTCGAGCTCGGGCCGGACGCCCGGCCCGTCGAGGATGCCGCGCAGGGTGTCGAGGGCCCGCTGGAAGGCAGGTGGGTTCATGGTCGGACCGGCCTGGGGCGGGGGGTGGGACTCGGATCGGTGACGGTGGGACGGGGTGCCGCCGCGCGCGACGGGAGGATGCGGGGGAGAGACAGGCACAGCACAGATGGTTTCGTTTCGGGGGCCGGGCCGGTCAGGCGACGGCCCGCGTGGAGCCGGCACGGGACGGGCGGGTGTGAGCCGACCGGTCTCGGGCCGGTTGGGCGTGGTCGATCGAGGGGGACGGGCCGGGCGCCGCGACGGCGCCGACGAGCATGGCCGTGCCGCACTCGGTGCAGGCCCGCTCCGGACACTCCTCGCCGTGCCCGTCGGGGCAGGGCGGCTGCTCGAACATACGTTCATCACCGCAGGTGGAGCAGTACAAGGGGGAACCTCCCTCGGCTATGACACGGATCACGTTCGCATGAGCCGGTGACAGAATGCGGGACTTCGCTCGGCGTGTCCGGAACTTCGTTCGCTTGTTGCGCGTTCCCCGGTGTTTCGGGAGGCGCCCTCCGCCGGGGACTCCGCCGGGTCGGTGCGGCCGCTTCAGCGATCCGTGGGACCATCGGGTGGTGGCCCTTGACGTTGCTGGTCCCGACGACCCCTCCCAGAACGCGCAGGCCCCGGCCCTGCGCGACAGCCCCTTCCTGCGGGCGTGCCGGCGCGAGCCGGTGCCGCACACGCCGGTGTGGTTCATGCGGCAGGCCGGGCGGTCGCTGCCGGAGTACCTGCGGCTGCGCGAGGGCGTCCCGATGCTGGAGTCCTGCACCCGCCCCGACATGATCGTCGAGATCACGCTCCAGCCGGTGCGCCGCTACGCGGTGGACGCGGCGATCTTCTTCAGCGACATCATGGTGCCGCTGAAGGCGATCGGCGTCGACCTCGACATCAAGCCCGGGGTCGGCCCGGTGATCGCCGACCCGATCCGGGACGAGGCGGGGCTCGGCGCGGTGCGTCCGCTCGAACCGGACGACGTCTCCTACGTCACCGAGGCGGTGCGGGGGCTGGCGGGCGAGCTGGGCGCGACGCCGCTGATCGGCTTCGCGGGCGGCCCGTTCACGCTCGCCTCCTACCTGGTCGAGGGCGGCCCGTCCAAGAACCACGACCGCACCAAGGCGATGATGTACGGCGCGCCGCGGCTGTGGGACGCGCTCATGGGCCGGCTCGCCGACCTGACGATCGCGTTCTTGAAGGTGCAGGTCGCGGCCGGGGCGAGCGCCGTGCAGGTGTTCGACTCGTGGGTGGGCGCGGTCTCGCCGCAGGACTACCGCGAGTCGGTGCTGCCGCACACGAGCCGGATCTTCGCCGAGGTGGCTGGGCTCGGCGTCCCGCGCATCCACTTCGGCGTCGGGACGGGCGAGCTGCTCGGGCTGATGGGTGAGGCGGGCGCGGACGTCGTCGGCGTCGACTGGCGCGTCCCGCTGGACGAGGCCGTCCGCCGCGTCGAGCCGGGCAAGGCGCTGCAGGGCAACCTCGACCCCTCGATCCTGTTCGCGCCGTGGGAGACCGTGGAGCGCCGGGCGCGCGACGTGCTCGCCCGCGGCCGTACCGCCGAGGGCCACGTGTTCAACCTGGGGCACGGCGTCCTCCCTTCCACCGATCCGGACGTGCTGGCCCGCCTCGCGGACCTCGTCCACGAGGCGAGCACGGAGTAGTCGGTACGGGGTGGTCAGCGGGGCGGTGGCGGGGCGTGCGGCGGGAGGTCCCGCGGCGCCTCGGCCGGAGCGCCCGCCATCGCCATCTCCGATTCCGGCTCGGCGGCGGGTGCGACCGGGCGCCGGGCACGCAGCCTCCGCCGGACGGCCAGCGCGGGCAGCCCGATCACCGCGGCCGTCACCAGGAACGGCAGCAGCCAGCCCAGCGCGGTCGCGACGCCGCCGACGAACGCGGTGAAGGCGTCCCAGCCGTGGCGCAGGCCGCCGGTGAAACCGCCCCCGTCGTCGTCGGGCTCGGCGGCGACGGCCCCGCCCTTCGCCTCCAGCTCGACGGTCAGGGTCGCGTAGCGGGTGCTGTCCTGGAGCGACTTCTGGCGCGCCTGGAGCGACTCCAGGTCGGCCTCGCGGCTCGCGATCTCCCGCTCGATGTCGACGACCTCGCCGACCGTCCTCGCCTTGTCGAGGAGCTTGCGGAAGGAGGCCAGCGCGGCCCGCGCCGAGCGGACCCGGCTGTCGACGTCGGCGACCTCGCCCGTGACGTCCTCCGCCTGCTGGTTCAGCGACACCTTCGTGCCGAGGTCGACCGAGAGCCGGGCGAGCACCCCGGCGTACTGGTCGGCGGGGATCTTCAGCCGCAGCGTCGAGGACGGCGGGCCGCTCGACCCCTGCTCGCGCTCGATGTAGCCGCCCGCCGCGACGACCCGCTGCTTGGCCTTGGCCGCGGCGGCGTCCACGTCGTCCGCCCTGATCCGCAGCGTCGCGGTGTAGACGACGGAGCGCGCGGCGGGTAGCGGTACCTTCGCGTCGGTGCGGCCCCCGCCGTCCTGCGGCGCCCCGGCCGCCGACCCGGTGGCCCCGGCCTGCGGCGCGGCGCCGCGCCGGGCGGCGGAGGAGTCGCGCCCCCCGCCCGCCGAGTCCCCGCTGGAGGACGACTCGTCCGACCCGCTCGCGCACGCGCCCAGCGCCGCGGCGAGCAGGAGGACGAGCAGCGCGCACGTCACCTGCCTGATGCTTCCGACGATCCGCATTGCGCTTGGACGGCCGTGTCCCACGTCACCGTTCCGGCGGCCCGGTCGCGATCAGGGCACGAAGCGGGCACGCGCCGGTCACGGACACCGGCGACGGGTTATCCACAGCGCACGCCCCGATGCGCGATTCCGCGGGGCGTCTGGGAGGCTGGGAGCCATGACCTCCTCGCCTGCCGCCACCCAAGCCGTCGTCGTCGGGGGCGGCATCGCTGGCCTCACCGCCGCGCGCGAGCTGGCCCGCGCCGGCGTGCGGGTGACCGTCCTGGAGGGCTCGCCGCAGACCGGCGGGAAGCTCCAGGTCAGCGAGATCGCGGGGCTGCCCGTGGACGAGGGCGCCGAGGCGATGCTGGTGCGCCGCCCCGAGGGCCTGGAGCTGGTCCGCGAGCTCGGCCGGGGCGGCGAGCTGGTGAACCCGGGCACCACGTCCTCGGCGATCCTGAGCCGGGGCGCGCTGCGCCCGATCCCGTCCGGGCAGGTGATGGGCGTGCCGTCCGACCTGCGGGCGCTCGCGGCCTCGCAGGTGCTGTCCCCGGCGGGGCTGGCCCGCGTGCCGCTCGACCTCGTCCTGCCCGGCACGCCGCACGACGCGGACGTGTCGGTCGCGGGCCTGGTCGGCGCCCGCCTCGGCCGCGAGGTCGTCGACCGGCTCGTCGAGCCGCTGCTGGGCGGCGTGTACGCCGGGCGCGCCGAGCTGCTCTCGTTCGAGGCGACGCTGCCCGCGCTCGCCGCCGCCGCGCGCGGGCGCCGGTCGCTGATCTCCGCCGTCCACGGCGTGCGGAACGCCGCGCCGAAGGAGGAGGGCCCGGTCTTCGCGACGCTGCCCGGCGGCCTCGGCACGCTCCCGGGCGCGGTCGCGGCCGACCTCGCCGCCGCCGGCGGCACGATCAGGACCGATGCCATGGTCCGCGAGCTGCGCCGCCGCGAGGACGGCTGGCGGCTCACGCTCGGCCCGGCCCGCGACCCCGAGTACCTCGACGCCGACGCCGTGGTGATCGCCGTCCCGGCGGCGCCCGCGTCCCGGCTGCTGCGCGCGCAGGTGCCCGCCGCCGCGGCCGAGCTGGCGCAGATCGAGTACGCGAGCATGGCGATCGTCACGCTCGTCTACCCGGCGGCGGCGTTCCCGAGGCTGCCGAAGGGCAGCGGCTACCTCGTCCCGGCCGTGGAGAGCGCGCACGAGGTCAAGGCCGTCACGTTCAGCTCGGTGAAGTGGCCGCACCTGCGCGCGCACGACCCCGGCCTGATCGCGGTGCGTTGCTCGATCGGCCGGTTCGGCGAGGAACATACCCTGCAAAGGGCGGACGAGGAGCTGGTCGCCGCCGCGACGGCGGAGCTGGCGGACACGTGCGGGGTGGGCGGCCCGCCCGCCGAGACGCGGGTGACCCGCTGGGGCGGCGGCCTCCCGCAGTACAACGTGGGCCACGCCGGACGCGTCGCGAGGATCCGCGCCGCCGTCGCCGGCGAGCCCGGGCTGGCCGTCGCGGGCGCGGCCTACGACGGTCTGGGCGTCCCCGCGTGCGTCGCGTCGGCGCGCGCGGCGGCGGTGCGAATACTCGAACATGTGCGCAGTCGAAGAGGAGCAGACGATGGCAGCGACGGAAGCGGCGGGCAGGCCGAAGGCACGCGAGCTCAATGACGTGATCCGCTACACGATGTGGTCGGTCTTCCGGGTCGCGACCCCCGGCGCGGTCGCCGAGCGGGACGCGGCGGAGGTCCAGGACCTCCTCGACCAGGTCGCCGAGAAGGACGTCACCACGCGCGGCGCCTACGACGTCGCCGGGCTGCGGGCCGACGCCGACTACATGTTCTGGTGGCACGCTCCCACGGCCGAGGACCTCCAGGACGTCTACACCCGCTTCCGCCGGACGGCGGTGGGCCGCGCGAGCGAGCCCGTGTGGTCGCAGATGGCGCTGCACCGCCCGGCGGAGTTCAACAAGAGCCACATCCCGGCGTTCCTGGCCGACGAGGAGCCGCGCGCGTACGCGTGCGTGTACCCGTTCGTCCGGTCCTACGAGTGGTACCTGCTGCCGGACGAGGAGCGCCGCGCGATGCTCGCCGAGCACGGCAAGATGGCGCGCTCCTATCCCGACGTCCGCGCCAACACCGTCTCCTCGTTCGCGCTCGGCGACTACGAGTGGATGCTGGCGTTCGAGGCCGACGAGCTGCACCGCATCGTCGACCTGATGCGCCACCTGCGGGGCGCGCGCGCACGGCTGCACACCCGCGAGGAGGTGCCCTTCTACACCGGGCGCCGCAAGGCGGTCAGCGAACTCGTCGCCAACCTGCCCTAGCCAGTGGCAAACCCTCGGTAAAGTGCGCCCCGTGACCGACTCTCCCGCCAAGCAGAACCCGGCCCAGCACTCCCGGGGCCGGCACGCCAAGCCCCCGTCCGCGCTGTCGATCCGCTGGAGACGGCTGGCCGGAGGGTCGCCGGGCGGGTCGCGGCGGCGCCGGGCGTCGGTCGCCGGGGCGGGCGCCGCGACCCTCGCGCTGGCGACCGGGCTGGTGGTGTTCGGGGCGGTGCCGGGCCTGCCGGGCGGCGGCGCCGAGGCGCCCCGCGCCGAGGTGGCCGCGCACACCGGCCGCCCCGCGCCCGCGACGGCCGGGGTGCGGCCCGAGTCGGTCGAGGACCCCGACGAGGTCCCCGAGGCCGTCCCCTACTTCGAGAGCAGGGATCCGGAGAAGAAGATCGCCCGGCACGTCACCGACGTCCGCCGCAGCGGCGACTTCCTCCGCGTCTACACGGACCTGGGGGAGAGCGACGAGAACTCCAAACCCGCGCTCTCCCTCTGCGAGTGGACGACCCAGTTCCTCAAGGACGGCGGCGACGACGAGCCCCGCGTCTTCGTCCACGGCAAGAGCAGCGACAACGGCAGCGTCGTCCTGGCGAACAAGCAGAGCGACAAGGACGACTGCGAGGTCCCCGAAACCCGCTGACCCCACCTCCAACCCTCCGCCCAGCACCCCCCACCTCCAAACCCGGCCAGCCCCGCGAGTCCCGTACCCATGAGGTTCAGGCCGCGAGGTTCCCGCCCGTGAGTGCCGTGCCCGCGAGTCCCGTGCCCGTGAGGTTCAGGGCGTGAGTGCCCGCCTGCGGGTCCCGTGCTCGCGGGTCCCGTGCCCGTGAGTCCCGTGTCCGTGAGGTTCAGGCTGCGAGGTCTCGCCCGTGAGTGCCGTGTCCGTGGGTGCCGTGTCCGCGGGCGAGGTTCAGGGCGTGAGTGCCCGCCCGCGGGTCCCGTGCCCGCGAGTCCCGTGCCCGCGAGCCCCCGCCCGTGAGTGCCGTGCCCGCGGGCGAGGTTTAGGGCGCGAGTGCCCGCCTGCGGGTCCCGTGCTCGCGGGTCCCGTGTCCGTGAGGTTCAGGCCTTGAGGTCCCGCCCGTGAGTGCTGTGTCCGTGGTCCCGTGCCCGTGAGGTTCAGGCGCGAGTGCCCGTTGTGAGGTGTCGCTCGCGCTTGCCCGCAGGGGCCGGGGCTTGGCCGGGGGTGGGGTGCGGGATTCCGGTTGGGGAGGGTGCGGGCGGGGGTGCTCAGAAGCTGTTGTACTGGGAGTCGGGGAGGTTGCTTGCTTCCAGGTTGTTGCCGCGGTGCTTGGTGCGGGGGAGTTTGATCGGTTTCGGGTCGTCGGTGCCGAGGATCTCGCGCATTCTGGCGTCCTCGACGGCCTCCGGGCCGAGCGCCGCGAGGCGGGCGAGGTCGGTCGTGACCGGTGATTCCGCGAGGCCGCGCCGCGCCGCCTTGCCCTTGCGCGTGGGGCGGGACGCCCCGCGCAGGAGTCCGCGCTCGCGCAGTGCGGCCGCGATCTCTTGCAGTTCGGGAGTCTCGGCCACCGCGGCGAGGAGTGGGCCCAGCATCGTTCCGGTGCCGGGAACGCGCTCCAGGAGCGCGGCCTGAAGGGGGTCGTCCGGCGCGGCCTGTGCGGGGGCGTCCGGCCTCGCCCGGACGGCCTCCACGCGGTGCGTCCGGGAGACCCGGACGCGGCGGCCCTCGACCAGCGCGAGGAGCGCGGTCTGGGCGACCCGCCGGGGGCCGCCGCACAGGAACGCGATCTCGTAGGTGCTCAACTCGCCCATCGACCCTCCGCCCGCCGTGCCGCCCGTTCTCTCGGACGCGCCGCGCGGGCCGATGGTTGCGCTCAGGGCCCTATTCGGCGGGCTCCAGGTTGAGGCTGACGCTGTTGATGCAGTAGCGGTCGTCGGTCGGGGTGCCGTAGCCCTCGCCGTGGAAGACGTGGCCGAGGTGGGAGTCGCAGGCCGCGCACCTGACCTCGGTGCGGAGCATGCCCATCGAGCGGTCCTCGATCAGCACGACCGCGTCCGAGTCGGACGGGGCGTAGAACGACGGCCAGCCGCAGTGGCTGTCGAACTTGGTCTCCGAGCGGAACAGCTCGGTGCCGCAGGCCCGGCAGCGGTAGACGCCGACGGTCTTGGTGTCGGTGTACTCCCCGGTGAAGGGGCGCTCGGTGCCCGCCCGGCGCAGTACCCGGAACTCCTCCGGGTTCAGCTGCGCCCGCCACTCTTCCTCGCTTTTACGGATCTTCTCCATACCGTCGACCGTACCCGGCGAGAGTGTCGGGCCCGTGGGTTAACGTGCTGGTTATGGCCTCGCCGTACATCGAGATCCCGGTCGGGGATCGACTCGTCAAGGTGTCCAACCCCGACAAGGTCTACTTTCCTGAGCCCGGCTACACCAAGCGGCAGCTCGTGGAGTACTACCTCGCCGTGGGCGAGGGCATCCTGCGCGCCACCCGCGACCGCCCGACGACGCTGGAGCGCTGGCCCGCCGGGGTCTTCGAGGGCGCCAGGATGGCGACCCGGGAGGACTACGCCCGCGGCCAGGCGGGCATGGGCGCGGGCAAGTCCGACGCGTTCTACCAGAAGCGCGTGCCCAAGGGCGCGCCCGACTGGGTCCGCACGTCCCGGATCGAGTTCCCGAGCGGCCGCTCGGCCGACGAGGTCCGGCCGACCGAGGTCGCGGTGATCGCCTGGGCGGCCAACCTCGGCACGCTGACCTTCCACCCCTGGCCCGTCCGGGACGGCGACGTCGACCATCCCGACGAGCTGCGCATCGACCTCGACCCGCAGCCCGGCACCGACTTCTCCGACGCGGTCCGCGTGGCGCTCGGCCCGGCCCGCGACCTGCTGGACGAGCTGGGCCTCACCGGCTTCGTGAAGACCTCCGGCAAGGGCGGGGTGCACATCTACGTCCGGATCGAGCCGCGCTGGACGTTCACCGAGGTCCGCCGGGCGGCGCTGGCGTTCGGGCGGGAGGTGGAGCGCCGCGTCCCGGACGAGGTCACCACCCGCTGGTGGAAGGAGGAGCGCGGCGAGCAGGTGTTCGTCGACTTCAACCAGAACGCCCGCGACCGCACGATCGCCTCGGCCTACAGCGTCCGCCCGGTCCCCTACGCGGCGGTCTCCGCCCCGCTCACCTGGGACGAGCTGGCCGACGCCGACCCGCACGACTTCACGATCGCGACCATGCCGGGCCGGTTCGCGCGGGTCGGCGACCTGCACGCCGCGATCGACGACAAGGCGTTCTCGCTGGACGGCCTGCTGGAGCTGGCCGACCGCGACGAGCGCGACCACGGCCTCGGCGACATGCCGTATCCGCCGAACTACCCGAAGATGCCGGGGGAGCCCAAGCGCGTCCAGCCCAGCAAGGACACCGACCGCGCGTGAAAGAGCCGCCGCCCCCTCGGAAGGGGGCGGCGGCCCTCGCCGGTCACTCCGGTCACTCGGGGATCAGGAGAACCTGCGCTCCTGGACCGGCAGCGACACCTCCGCCGGGCCGCGCCACGGGGTGGCGGGCAGCGGGGCGAGCCGTGCCTCGGCGCCGCCCTCGGCGGCGACGACGGGGAAGCGGATCGAGCTGGCCGCCAGGTCCACCGTCACCTGGGCGCCGGTGGGCGTCTCGGTGTTGTAGTCGGCGTCCGTCCCGGCGAGGACGAGCCCCAGCCGGTGGCCCTTCTTCAGCAGGTACTCCTGGCTGAGGGTGTCCCAGCGGACGTCGTAGTACTGGCCGGGCGTCAGCGGCGACGGGTCGCTCAGCGACGAGCGGTTCTGGGCGTCCAGCCAGCCGCGCGCGACGACGTTCACCGGGGAGGTCACCGTCCTGATCTTCGTCTGCTTGTAGCAGGCGTCGTCGGACGGGGTGGCCTCGCCGTGGCAGTCCTCGGTGGTCAGCGTCTGGATGCCCGACCCCGGGCCGAGGTAGTCGACGCGGGTGTCGTCGCCGTAGTCGACGAGCAGCGCGGTGATGTTCGAGGTCGGCTTGTCCAGCTTGATCCGCAGCCGGGCGTCGGGCGTGCCCGACAGCCGCGTCGTCTCGGGCAGCGCGCCCGTGACGTAGGCGAGCCGGAACGGCTTGCCGGTCGTCGGGTCGGTCACCAGCTCCGACTCGCGGTACCCCTGGTTGCGGGAGCCGGCGGCGTCGGTGTAGGTCGCGGTCGCGCCCTTGGGCGCGTGCCACAGGCCGAGCGAGCCGTTCTCGCCGGGACGCAGCGTCACGGTCCTGGCGTCGGGCGCGGGCCAGTCGTCCTGGGTGACCCACGTGTCCGGACCGACCTGGATGTCGGCGCGCGGCTCGTCCAGGACGTCGTTCGGGATCTTCTGCAGCTCGTGGTCGAACCACTTGTGCAGCGTCGTGACCCACAGGTCGCGGCGGATGTCGAACGGGTCGACGTGCCCGGTCTGCGACAGCCACACCTTGCGGCGGACGCCGCGCTGGGCGAGGCCCTTCCACCACTCGGCGAAGTGGTCGTCCTTGACGTTCAGGTCGTTGACGCCGTGGTAGGCGAAGATGCTCGCGCGGACGTTGCCGAGGCGGCCGACCGACCCGTGCCGGTAGTCGGCGTCCTTCCAGTACGCGTTGTAGTTGCCGGTCGCGTCGTCCTCGCCCTTGTCGAGGGCCGCGTTGACGGCGGCGCACTTGGCGGGCGGGTCGGTGTCGACGGTGTCGGCGAGGCCCGGCTGCTCGTCGGTCCAGTACTTCACGCCGTTCATGCGGCTGTAGTTGTACCAGCTGCTGATCGCGGCGATCGGGACGATCGTCTCCAGGCCCTCCACGCCGGTGGAGGCGACGCCGTTGGCGAGCGTGCCGTCGTAGGACTTGCCGATCATGCCGGTGCGGCCGGTGGTCCAGGTGGCCTGCGCGGGCGTGCCGTCCGGCTTGTAGGCCCTGGCCCGGCCGTTGAGCCAGTCGACGACGGCCTTGCCGCCGAGCACGTCGGACGGTCCGCCGCTGACCGGGCAGCCGTCCGAGCGGGTCGTGCCGACCATGTCCACCGCGAGGAAGGCGTAGCCGCGCGGGACGAAGTAGTTGTCGTAGAACAGCGGGAACTTCAGCGGGTTCCCGTTCGCGTCGTAGGTCTTGCGCTCGCTCTCGTTCCCGCGCCCGAGGTTGTCGTAGTACGGGCTCTCGTCCATGATCACCGGCACCTTGAGACCGCTCTCGGTCTCCTTCGGCCGGATGATGTCGACGTTGACCCGGTCGAGCTTGCCGTCGCGGTCGCTGTCCACGCTCGACTCGACGTACACGTGCTCGCGGATCGCGTCCTTGTAGGAGAAGACCGGCTGGGTCACGCCGCCCTCGACCACGATGTGGGGGGACGCCTGCGCGACGGCCGTCGCGCCGCCCGCGCCGACGAGTGCCGCGCCGGTGAGTACGGCGACGGTCATGCTCCGTCGGGTCCGTCTCTGGGATCGCCTGGGCAATCCGCACCTCCGAAGCTGATGGTGGTTCCGTTCGCGCACACGCTCCTCGCCTCGGCGCGCGAGGTAAAGGTTTGCGGTTCGGCGATCTTGCACCGGTTTTGGGCAGAACCTGCCCTTGCGGGCGGCGCGTCCGTGTCCTCCCTCACCGTCCGGCCGCCGCCTCGTCTCGCAGCGTTGCGCCGACGATCGACATTCCCTACTATTTCGGTTTGTTTTACTAAATCGGTAGGGAAAGTGGGTTGCTCATGCCCGAGCACGACGAAGCATCCGGAGCGAGCATGAGCAGGCGGGGCGCCACCGCGGCGATGGGCGCCATGGCCGTCGCAGCAGCCACGGGGCCCCTCGCGACCGGGACGGCCCACGCGGACGAGCGGCCGTTCCGCGCCGACACCGGGGCGCGGCCCGCCAAGCGGCCCAACATTCTGGTCATCCTCGGCGACGATCTCGGCTGGGCCGATCTGGGCTGCTACGGCTCGCCCGCCATCCGCACCCCGCACCTGGACGGGCTCGCGCGGCAGGGCGTCCGGTTCACCGACGCCTACTCGGCCGCCGCCGTCTGCTCACCGACCCGCTTCGGCCTCTACACCGGCCGCTACCCCGGACGGCTGCGCGGCGGACTGGAGGAGCCGATCGCCCGCCCGGACGAGCTGCACGGCATCCCGCCGGGCCATCCGACGCTCGCGTCCCTGCTCAAGGGCGCCGGGTACGCCACCGCGATGTTCGGCAAGTGGCACTGCGGCTTCCTGCCCTGGTACAGCCCCCTCAAGTCTGGCTGGGACACCTTCTTCGGCAACCTGTCGGGCGCCGTCGACTACTACTCCAAGATGACCGCCGACGGCCGCGACCTGTACGAGGGCGAGGTCCCCACCGAGTCGCTCGGCTACTACACCGAGACGATCGCCGACCGCGCCGCCGCGTTCGTCCGCGAGGCGCGGGGCGGGCCGTGGCTGCTGAACCTCAACTTCACCGCCCCGCACTGGCCCTGGGAGGGGCCGGGCGACCGGGCGGTGAGCGCGGAGATCACCGCGCGGATCAGGGCGGGCGACTCCCGGGCGCTCTGGCACGACGACGGCGGCTCCCTCGACACCTACCGCCGGATGGTCGAGGCGATGGACGCGGGCGTCGGCCGCGTCCTGGCGGCGCTGCGCGAGACCGGCCAGGAACGTGACACGCTCGTGCTGTTCTCCAGCGACAACGGCGGGGAGCGCTGGTCCTACCAGTGGCCGCTCAGCGGCGCCAAGGCCGGGCTCAACGAGGGCGGCATCCGGGTGCCGAACATCCTGCGCTGGCCCGCCCGGATCCGCCCCCGCCAGGTCAGCGGCGTCCCCGTGATCACCCAGGACTGGACGGCGACGATCCTGGAGGTCACCGGGGTGCGGCCCGCCGCGTCCCACCCGCTGGACGGCCTGAGCCTCGCCGGGCACCTGCTGCGCGGCGAGCGCGCGCCCGGGCACGACCTGTTCTGGCGCACCCGGACGGCGCGGGCGCTGCGCCGGGGCCGCTGGAAGTACCTGCGCGCGACCCCGTCCGCCCCGGGCGCCCTCTACGACCTCGCCGCCGACCCCCGGGAGCAGGCCGACCTGGCGCGCCGCCGCCCGGAGGTGTTCACCGCGCTGAAGTCGCGCTGGGAGGAGATCGACAAGGGGCTGCTGCCCTACTCCTGACCCTCCGCCAGCCTGCCCAGCATCTCGGGCAGGTCGCCGTCGTGGACGACCGTCATGCGGCGCGTCGCCCGGGTCAGCGCCACGTAGAGGTCCTGCCCGCCCTTCGGTGACTCGCCGAGGATCCCGGCGGGGTCCACGACGATGACCGAGTCGAACTCCAGGCCCTTGGCCTCCCCGGCGGTCAGCACGACGACGGGGGAGTCGAGGGCCTCGGGCGTGGCGCCCACGGCCGCGTCCGGCAGCGCGGCGAGGACGCCGGGGTGCCGCGCCGCCGAGGAGATCACCGCGAGCCGCCCCTCCGCGACGCCGCCGCCCGCCGACGGGCCGGTGGCGACCTCGGCCAGCTCGGCGCCGACCAGGGCCGGGAGCTCCGCCACCCCCGCCTCGACGGCGCGCGGCGGGGCGCCGTCGTCGCGGACGGGCACCGGGGGAACCTCGCCCGGCGCGACGGCGGCCAGCACGTCCTGCGCCACCTCCATGATCGCGGCCGGGGTGCGGTAGTTGACCATCAGCCGCTGCTCGCGCCAGCGCCCCGGGACGTAGCGGTCGAGCATCTGCCCCCAGGACGCGGCGCCCGCCGCGCTGCCGGTCTGCGCGATGTCGCCGACGACGGTCAGCGACCGGGTCGGGACGCGGCGCATCACCGCGCGCCAGGCCATCTCCGACAGCTCCTGCGCCTCGTCGACGATCACGTGCCCGTAGGCCCACTCGCGGTCGGCGGCGGCGCGCTGGGCCGTGGTCAGCGCCGGCCCCTCGTCGTGGTGGCGCTCGGCGAGCAGCGCCGCGTCCACGGTCTCGGCGCCGGTCGACTCGATCACCTCGCGGGCGTACAGCTCGTCCGCCTCGCGCCGCCTGGCCGCCGCCCGGCGCCGGGCCCGCGCGGGCGCGTCGTCGGAGCCGAGCAGCTCGGCGGCCTCGTCCAGCAGCGGGACGTCGGACGTCGTCCACGGCGACCCGGGCGGGCGGTGCAGCAGCGCGACATCCGGGACGTCCGCGCCGAGGCGCGCGAGGGCGTCGGGGTCGGCGAACAGGTCGGTGAGCAGCTCCTGCGGGGTCAGCTCCGGCCACAGCGCCTCGATCGCCGCGCGGACGGGCGGCTCGTGCCAGAGGCCCTCCTTGGCCAGGCGGAGGTCGGCCTCGTCCAGCAGCGGCGCGTCCTCGGCCTCGTCGAGCAGCTCCTGGAGCCAGCCGGGGACCTGGCCCGCGCGGATGATCTCCTCCAGCGGCTCGTCCATGATCTTCTCGAACTGCTCGGCGCGGTTCACCGCGAGCGCCTCCAGCAGGTCGTGCACGAACCGCCGCCGCTGGAGGTTGTGCGGCAGCCGCAGCGCGCGGGCTTGGTCGCGGGCCATCGCGCACGCCACCTCCTCGACGTGCAGGGTCAGGCCGTCCGACTCGACGCTCAGCCCCCCGGGCGGGACGCGCTGGCGGTCCAGCACGGCCGCCTCGACCAGGCCCGCCATCGCGAGGCCGCCCTTCACGACCGCGACGGCGGGGGAGTCGGACGCGGTCGCCCGCAGCCCCGGGTACAGCTCGCCGACCGTGGCCAGCGCCACGTCGGTCTCGCCGAGGCCCGGGAGCACCTGCTCGATGTAGCGCAGGAACGTCGCGTTCGGGCCCACCACGAGGACGCCGCGCCGCTCCAGCACGTCCCGGTGCGTGTAGAGCAGGTAGGCGGCGCGGTGCAGCGCCGCGACCGTCTTGCCCGTGCCCGGCCCGCCCTGGACGACCAGCACGCCCTGCAGCGCCGAGCGGATGACCTGGTCCTGCTCCTCCTGGATCGTGGCGACCACGTCGCTCATCCGGCCCGTCCGGCCGCGCCGCAGCGTCGCCAGCAGCGCCGCCTCGCCGACGATCCCGCCGCGCTCGGACTCCGCCAGCCCCTCCAGGTCGAAGACCTCGTCGTCCAGCCGGACGACCTCCCGCTGCCGTAGGTGCAGGTGGCGGCGCCGCGCGAGGGTGCCGGGCGCGCCCGGCGTGGCCGTGTAGAACGGGCGCGCCGCCTCGGCCCGCCAGTCGATCAGCATCGGCTCGTGGTCGCCGTCGCGCAGCCCGATCCGGCCGACGTAGAAGGTGTCGCCGGGGCCGTCGGCGTCGGAGCGGTGGTCGATGCGGCCGAAGCACAGCCCCTGCTCGACGCCGCTCAGCCTGGCCAGTCGCCGGGCCGCCTCGTCGGTGGCGACGGCGCTCTCCAGCCGCGCCTGGAACGCGCTCCCGCCCCCCGCGGCCGGGCCCCTGCGCAGCGCGTCCTCGGCCCGGGCGCGCTCGGCGTCGAGCCGCTCGTACACGCGGGACACATGCTCCTGCTCCGCGCGCAGGGCCGCCTCGCGCACCTCGTCCCGAGGTTCTCGACGTTCGGGCTTGACAGCATCCGGTTGACGGAGTCCCATGCCTCGGCTACACTCCTGTTCATAGAATGGAGTTTGGTGTGCGCAGTTCGTAAGCCGCCACCTTATCATCCGAATCCCGTCCTTCGTGCGCGTTCCGAAGGACCACCTCTTCGCCGCCGATCCGGCGCTGATCCGCGGCCGGTCCGCCGCCGAACCGATCTTTCCTGTTGTGGCGGCCGTCACCCGCGCGGCGTCTCCCGGTCACCGGCCTTCACGAGGCTTTCCGGCGTTTACTGCCAGACGTCCGAAAGGTCGCGTTTCACATGGCCGACTCCGCGCCCCAGCTCAACCGGAGATCCTTCCTCGTCGTCGGCGGCCTCGCCGTCGGCACCGCCACCGCCGCGGGCGGCGTCCCCGGGACCGCCCACGCCGCCACGCTCCGGTCGCGCGCCCTCGCCGGCGACCCGTTCACGCTGGGCGTCGCCTCCGGCGACCCCGACCCGCGCGGTTTCGTCCTCTGGACGCGCCTCGCCGTCGACCCGCACGCCGAGGACGGCCTCGGCGGCATGCCCGCGCGGCCCGTCCCCGTCCAGTGGGAGGTGTCCTCCGACGACCGGTTCCGCCGCGTCGACCGGCGCGGCACCGCCGTCGCGAGCCCCGAGGCCGCGCACTCGGTCCACGTCGAGCTGAACGACCTGCGCCCCGGCCGCGACTACTGGTACCGGTTCCGCACCGGCACCCATGTCTCGCCGGTCGGCCGGACCCGCACCGCGCCCCGCGCCGACTCCTTCGGCCCGGCCCTCGCGATGGGCTTCGTCTCGTGCTCCCAGTTCGAGCACGGCTGGTTCACCGCCTACCGGCGGCTCGCCGAGGAGCACCCCGACCTGATCCTCCACCTCGGCGACTACCAGTACGAGTACAAGAAGGGCGTCTACACCATCCCGGGCGGCAACGTCCGCGACCACGAGGGCCCCGAGACCGTCACGCTCGCCGACTACCGGCTGCGGCACGCCCAGTACAAGTCCGACCTCGACCTCCAGGCCGCGCACGAGGCCGCGCCCTGGCTCGTCGTGTTCGACGACCACGAGGTCGAGAACAACTGGGCCGACGACGTCCCCGAGGAGGGCTCCGACACGCCCGACCCCGCCGACTTCGCCAAGCGCCGCGCCGCCGCGTTCCAGGCGTACTACGAGAACATGCCGCTGCGCCGCCGGTCGGTCCCGAGGGGGCCGGACATCCAGATCTACCGGCGGGTCCAGTGGGGCAAGCTCGCCAACTTCCACATGCTCGACACCCGCCAGTTCCGCGACGACCAGGCGTGCGGCGACGGCAACAAGGTCTGCGACGCCGCGAACGACCCGAAGCGCTCCATCACCGGGGAGCAGCAGGAGAAGTGGCTGATCGACGGGTTCCGCCGCTCCGAGGCCCGTTGGGACGTCATCGGCCAGCAGGTCTTCTTCGCCCAGCGCGACAGCGACGCCGGGCCGCTGAAGAAGACCTCGCAGGACGCCTGGGACGGCTACGTCGCCTCCCGTGACCGCATCACCAAGGGCTGGGTGGACGCGAAGGTCCGCAACGCCGTCGTGCTCACCGGCGACGTCCACGCGCACTGGGCGAGCGAGCTCAAGGCGAACTACGACGACCCGGGCTCGGCGACCGTCGGCTCCGAGCTGGTGTGCACCTCGATCACCAGCACCGGCGACGGCAAGGACTCCAACCCCGCCGACCACCCCTACCTCAAGATCAACAAGCACCTGCGCTTCTACAACAACCAGCGCGGCTACGTCATGACCCGGATCGGCAAGGAGGAGATGAAGGCCGACTTCAAGACCCTCCCGACCGTGCGGACGCCCGGCGCCGAGATCTCGACCAAGGCCACCTTCGTCATCGAGGACCGCGTCCCCGGCCCGAAGCAGACCTACCTGCGCCCCTACGCCGCCGCGAAGGCGTCGGCCGGGTCCGACCAGGCGGTCATCGACCAGACGATCCGCAACGAGACCCAGCCCTGACCCCCGGCCGCGCGCGGCCGGGCCGCCTCCCTCAGCCGGGGGCGGCGGCCCGGCCGCCGCGGCTCAGCGGTCGGCGCGCGGCTTCTTCGCCGAGCCGCTGAGGATGTCGTCGAGGTCGTAGGCGACCGGCACCTCCAACTGCTCGTAGGTGCACGACCCGGGCGTCCGGTCGGGACGCCAGTTGCGGAACCGCGCGGTGTGCCGGAACCGGTCGCCCTCCATCGCCTCGTAGGCGACCTCGACGACCAGCTCGGGGCGCAGCGCCACCCAGGCCAGGTCCTTCTTGCCCGTCCAGCGGGAGATCGCGCCCGGCATCCGGTCGGCGGTGGCCTCGGTCTGCCGCGCCCAGCCCGCCCACGGATGGCCGTCGAGGTCCTCCATCCGGTAGGGCTTCAGCTCCTCGACCAGCTCGGCGCGGCGCTTCATCGTGAACGAGGCCGCGACCCCCACGTGCTGGAGGTTGCCCTCGGCGTTGAACAGGCCGAGCAGCAGCGAGCCGACGATCGGCCCCGACTTGTGCCAGCGGAAGCCCGCGACCACGCAGTCGGCGGTGCGCTCGTGCTTGACCTTGAACAGGACCCGCTTGTCGGGCGCGTACGGGACGTCGCGCGGCTTGGCGATCACGCCGTCCAGCCCGGCGCCCTCGAACTCCTCGAACCAGCGCAGCGCCAGCTCGTAGGAGTCGGACGCGGGCGTCACGAACACCGGCGCCCCCACCCCCGCCAGGGTCTCCACGAGGCGCCTCCGCCGCTCGCCCAGCGGCACCTCCATCAGCGACTCGTCGCCGACCGCGAGCAGGTCGAAGGCCACGAACGAGGCGGGCGTCTCCTCCGAGAGCAGCTTGATCCGGGACGCCGCCGGGTGGATGCGCTGCTGGAGGCCGTCGAAGTCGAGGCGGGTGCCCCTGCGCAGGACGATCTCGCCGTCGACCACGCACCGCTCGGGCAGCTCCCGCCTCACCGCCTCCACCAGCTCGGGGAAGTAGCGGGTCAGCGGCTTCTCACCGCGGCTGGACAGCTCCACCTCGTCGCCGTCGCGGAAGACGACGCAGCGGAAACCGTCCCACTTGGGCTCGTACAGCAGGTCGCCCTGGGGCATCGTCTTGACCGCCTTGGCCAGCATCGGCGACAGCGGCGGACTGATCGGCAGGTCCATGCCCCCATCTTGCGCCCTGCCACCGACAAAGGGGCAGGCCGGGGGGCCGGAAACGGTCATTGGCTACGCTGGCGCGCATGCGCCGCCTGCACCCCGAGCCCGCCGCCGGCGTCGATCCCTACGACGCCTACGGCGAGCCTCCCGGCCTGCGGCTCGGCATGGTCATGAGCGCGGACGGCTCGGTCACCGACGCCGAGGGCTGGACCGACGGCCTCGGCGGCGAGGCCGACTTCCGCGTGTTCCGGACGCTGCGCGCCCTCGCGGACGCGATCCTCGTCGGCGCCGGAACCGTCCGGACCGGACGGCTCGGCCCGGCGCGCCTCCGTCCCGACCTGCGCGCGCGCCGGGGCGGCCCGCCCGCCCCCATCGTCGTGGTGAGCCGCTCCCTGGACCTGGACTGGTCGCTTCCCCTGTTCACCGAGGCCGAGACCCCGACGGTCGTGGTGACGACGGAGCGCGCGCGGGCCCGCGTCCCGTCCGGCGTCACGGCCGTCGCGGCGGGGGAGGACGAGGTCGACCTGCCCGCCGCGGTCCGCGCGCTGCGCGAGGACCTCGGCCACGAGCGGCTGCTCTGCGAGGGCGGCCCCGCCCTCGCCACCGCCCTGCTCCGCGCCTCACTCGTGGACGAACTATGCCTGAACCTCGCCCCCACCCTCCTCGGCGGGCCCCGCCACACCCGCCTCCTCGGCGGCCTGGACGCGGAGGTCCCGCTCGAACCCGCCGCGCTCTACCTGGACGAGGGCGTCCTGTTCGTCCGCTACCTGGTGCGGGTGTAGCGGAGGAAGAGGAAGTCCTCGTCCTGGAGCGCGTGCGCCAGGCTCAACTCCTCCGGGACGGGCAGCGGCGGCCCGTTCAGGATCCGCGTCGCGGCGCCGGCCAGCAGCAGCGGGCTCAGCGTGAGGCACAGCTCGTCGAGCAGCCCCGCCGCGACGAACCCCGCGAGGACCGAGGGCCCGCCCTCGCACAGCATCCGGCGGTGCCCGCGCGCCTCCAGCGCCGCGAGCGCGGCGGCGAAGTCGAGCGTGGCCTCCCCGGCCGTGATCACCTCGGCGCGCTCGCGGGCCGCCCGCAGCCGCTCGGCGGGCGCGCCGGCGGGCGCCAGCACGATCGTCGGCTCCACCGCCTCGGTGAACACGGGCGCGTCGAAGTCCAGGTCGAGCGTGCGGGAGATGACCGCCAGCGGCGGCACGGCGGACCTTCCCTCGCGCAGGCCGCCCCAGCCCTCGACCGGACGGACCGGGCCGTAGCCCTCGGCCCGCACGGTCCCGGCGCCGACGATCACCACGTCCGCGAGCCCGCGCAGCAGCGAGAACAGGAACCGGTCGGCGGCGTTGCCGAGGCCGCCGCTGAGCCCGGCGCGCTGCGCGGCGCCGTCCAGCCCGGCCACCATGTTGGCCCTCAGGTGGCGGCCCCGTTCGGGCGGGGCGTAGCGCTCGGCGAGGTCGACCGGGCCCGGCAGCGGCGACAGCGTTCGCAAGGTCTCCAAGGTGTCCATAGAGGACACAAGTTACCGCCCGGGCCGTCATCTCCCTGACGGGCCGCGTGACGCAGTGTGCGGCAATCTGTACGAATCAGTCATGGAGGTGTGCCCGCCGCGTCACACTGGGACCTCGGGCCACGGGGAACGAGAACCGCACCGAAGGGAGCGGACGTGGAGTTCGCTGCGCTCACCGCGTGGGTCCTCGCCGCGGCGGTGGGCGGCTACCTGCTGGTCGTCTGGATGGCGAACGGCGGCCGGTCGACGAAGGTCACCCGGTTCCCGATCCTGGTCGTCGTGGGGCACCCCCTGGCCGCCGTGGCCGGGCTCGCCGCCTGGATCGCCTACCTGTTCACCGGCACCGCCTGGTACGCCTGGGGGGCGTTCGCCGCGCTGCTCGTCGTCGCCTTCCAGGGCTTCATGCTGTTCACCCGCTGGCTCGTCGGACGCGGCGGGCGGCACGCGCGGGGGGCCGAGCAGGCGTTCCCGGCCACCGCCGTCGCCGTGCACGGGGCGGTCGCCGCCGTGACCGTCGTCCTCGTGTTCCTCACCGTCATCGTCCAGGCCAGGTGAGCGGGTTCAGCCGAGGCGGCGCAGGACGAGCAGCGAGCGGCCGGGGACGCGCAGGTCGTCGCGCGCCTTGACGCTCGGGCGCTCGCCCGCCGCGTCCGGCTCGGCCGTGTCCAGGACGAACTCCCAGCGCTCGCCGTACTCGCCGCCGGGCACGGTGAACCCGACCGCGTCCGGACCCGCGTTGACCAGCAGCAGGAAGGAGTCGTCGCGGACGCGGCGCCCGTGCGGGTCGGGTTCGGTGATCGCGTCGCCGTTGAGGAACACGCCGAGCGACTTGGCGAACCCGGCCTGCCAGTCGTGGTCGGTCATCTCCTCGCCCGCCGGGGTCAGCCAGGCGATGTCGGCGGCGGCGCCGGTGCCGGTCCCGGTGAAGAACCGGCGCCGACGGAACACCGGGTGGTCGCGGCGCAGCAGCGAGAGCGTCCGCACGAACTCCATGTCGCCGGGATCGTCCCAGTGCACCCAGGAGATCTCGTTGTCCTGGCAGTAGGCGTTGTTGTTGCCCTGCTGCGTGCGGCGCATCTCGTCGCCGTGCGAGAGCATCGGCACGCCCTGCGACAGGAACAGCGTCGCGAGGAGGTTGCGGCGCTGCCGCGCCCGCAGCTCCAGCACGGCCGGGTCGCGGGTGGGGCCCTCGGCGCCGCAGTTCCACGACCGGTTGTCGTCGGTGCCGTCCCGGTTGTCCTCGCCGTTGGCCTCGTTGTGCTTGTGGTCGTAGCCGACGAGGTCGGCGAGCGTGAACCCGTCGTGGCAGGTCACGAAGTTGATGGACGCGAACGGCCGCCGCGCGCTGTGCTCGTACAGGTCCGACGAGCCGGTCAGCCGGGACGCGAACTCCGGCATCGTCGCGTACGAGCCGCGCCAGAAGTCGCGGACGGTGTCGCGGTACTGGCCGTTCCACTCCGTCCACAGCGGCGGGAAGTTGCCGACCTGGTAGCCGCCCTCGCCCACGTCCCACGGCTCGGCGATCAGCTTGACCTGCGAGACGACCGGGTCCTGCTGGACGAGGTCGAAGAACGTCGACAGCCGGTCCACGTCGTGCAGCTCCCGCGCCAGCGCCGAGGCCAGGTCGAAGCGGAACCCGTCCACGTGCATCTCCAGGATCCAGTACCGCAGCGAGTCCATGATGAGCTGGAGCGCGTGCGGGTTGCGGACGTGCAGCGAGTTGCCGCAGCCGGTGTAGTCGAGGTGGTAGCGGCGGTCGTCGTCGCGCAGCCGGTAGTAGGAGGCGTTGTCGATGCCCCGGAACGACAGCGTCGGGCCGAGGTGGTCGCCCTCGGCGGTGTGGTTGTAGACGACGTCCAGGATCACCTCGATGCCCGCCGCGTGCAGCGCGCGGACCATCGCCTTGAACTCCGCCACCTGCTCCCCGCCGCTGCCGGCCGAGGCGTAGCCGTTGTGCGGCGCCAGGAACCCGATCGTGTTGTAGCCCCAGTAGTTGCCGAGGCCCCGCGCCACCAGCGCGTGCTCGGGCACTGACTGGTGCACCGGCATCAGCTCGACCGCCGTCACGCCCAGGCCGAGCAGATGCTCGATCATCACCGGGTGCGCGAGGCCCGCGTAGGTGCCGCGCAGGTCCTCCGGGATCTCCGGATGCAGCTTGGTCAGGCCCTTGACGTGCGCCTCGTAGATGACGCTCTCGTGGTAGGGGGTGCGCGGCGGCCGGTCGTCGCCCCAGTCGAAGAACGGGTTGACCACCACGTTCTTCGGCATGTAGGGGGCGCTGTCGTCCTCGTTGAGCGCCGCCGGCTCGGCGAAGCGGTAGGAGAACAGCGACTCGTGCCACCGCAGCGCGCCGTCCACGGCCTTGCCGTAGGGGTCGAGCAGCAGCTTCGCCGGGTTGCAGCGGTGCCCCTCCCCGGGCTCGTACGGGCCGTGCACCCGGTACCCGTACCGCTGCCCGGGGCCGACGCCCGGCAGGTACCCGTGCCAGACGAGTCCGTCCACCTCGGGCAGGTCGCGCCGCACCTCGGCGCCCTCGGAGTCGAACAGGCACAGCTCGACCCGCTCCGCCACCTCGGAGAACAGGGCGAAGTTCGTGCCCGCGCCGTCCCAGGTGGCGCCCAGCGGATACGCGTCCCCGGGCCATACCTCCCGCGCGGCCTCTTCCATGCGCCCCCCTCGCCACTCGGCGTCGCCGATCGATTCTGACGTACCCGCCCTACCCGCGCGGCGGCACTCCATAGGGGAGACGCCAGACGATCTCGTCCTCGTCGGTCTCGGCGGTGGGCCGCAGCCCGAGCCGCGCCGCCACCGCGGCCGACGCGGCGTTGTCCGGATGGATCGAGGCGACGATCTCGGCGGCGCCGTGCGCGAGCAGCCAGCCCACCAGCGCCCGCGCCGCCTCGGTCGCGAAGCCGAACCCCTGGTAGGGCATGCCTATCACCCACGCGACCGACGCGGCGTTGCGCGCGGCCGACGGCGTGACCGTCGAGCCGTCCGCCGGGGCCGCCACGGTGTAGCCGGGGCGCGCGGGCGTCACGGTCGCCTGGACGTAGCCCACGGCCTGCCCGTCCCGGACGCGGCGCACGACCCAGTTGAGCCAGCCCTCCTGGTGGAACGGCGCCGGGCCCGCCACGAGGTGCTCGTACCGCGCGCGCAGCTCCTCGCCGGTCAGGGGCTCGCCGCCGATGTAGCGGTGCAGGCGCGGGTCGTCCAGCACCGGGGCCATCTCGGCCGCGTGGTGGACCGCCAGCGGCTCCAGGACGAGGCGCGGCGTGCTGATGGTCTCGGCGATCGGCCCGAACACCCGGCCGATCCTACGGCGTACGGCGTCCCGAACGGGCCGGTCAGAGCCCCGTGGCGCGCAGCCGGCGGGTCCAGACGCCCGGGGAGTGCTGCGACGGCGCCAGCCACAGCCACGGCTGCGCGCGCCGGAACTCCAGCTCGGTCCCCGGCTGCCAGGGGTACAGGCCCTCGGGGTTGGGCCAGACGACCTGGAGGAACGGCAGCGGAGGCTGCCGGTAGAACGTGACCGCCCCGGAGAACAGCGCGTCGTACCAGCGGGTGTCCACGGCCCGGAACGCCGCCGGGCGCCCCCGGACGACGTCGTCGCGCCGCTCGCCGTTGGAGGGCTCCGCGCCGTCGGCGGCGCGCCGGCCGAGGGCGTTGAGCGTCTCCTCCGTCTCGTACACGTCGCCGCCGAACATCGCCAGCTCGGGGGAGCGGTGGCTGTGCCACAGCCCGATCGTGTACGCCCAGCCCGGGACGTCCCCCTCCGGGTGGACGAGGACGACGCTCCACCCGTACTGGGTGATGTGCACGATCGTGCGGAGGCGGAAGTTGTCGAGCCGGTCGCGGTCGCCGTGGTCGTGGCAGATCACGCACGCGCATGGGGGGCGACCGTCGGGCATGGCCTTCAGCCTACGATCAATTCGCGCTTCCGGCTCGCCCCGGCGGGCCCGTGCGTAGCCGCCTCCTCACCTACCGCTCGTATCCGCGCCGGTCAGGACACTTTCCTAACAAATCCGTGAACAAGGGCTGGTCGGGTCGCCGCGGCCGCCGCTACTGCCGCACGATCCAGTGGTCGTTCGCGCCCGCGCGCACGAACTTCAGCGTCGGGCACCAGTAGTCGCGCGGGTTCGGGTCGGTGTAGGGCTGCCAGGGGGAGTCCGACGCTCCCGCCGGACGCCACGCGCCGTTCTGCCGGAGCTGGATGGCACTGCTCTCGAAGACGACGTTCTTGGCCTCGGCGCAGTAGTAGGCGTTCCCGGTGGAGGCGTTGCGGCTGGCGTACACCTCGAAGATGTCCCAGCCGTAGGCGAGCTGGCTCGTGTCGGTTCCCGACTTGCTGTAGAACAGGCTCCAACTGGCCGTCTTGTAGTTGTAGAGGTACGCCGACCACGCGTTCCCGCTCGTGCCGGTCCTGACGAGCTGGATGTTGTAGGCGGGATGGCCGTTCACGACCTGGGTGTAGGTCTGCAGGAAGGCGGCGTCCATCTTGATCTCTTTGGCGGGCCCGTTGCCGCCGCACCAGTCCCACGCCCAGATCTCGTTCCCGACGGCCTGCGAATAGACGGTCGTGACCTCCATGCAGGACCCGGCGGCCTTGATGGTGGGCGTGTAGGTGAAGTCGGCGCTGTTGGACACCCGGTAGGAGGTGTCGACGCTCTGCGTCGCCATCATCCCGTCGTGGCTCGCGGCGGTCGGCTCGACGCCCCAGAAATGGTGGAGCTGCTCGCGCCGCACCCGCATGCCGTGCAGTTCGCGGAAGGCGCGGGCGGCCTTCGCGCCCCCGGCGCCGCGGGTGAACGGCCGGGCCTCGGTGACGGTCCCGCTCTTGGGCGCGTCCGGGCTGGGGGAGGCCGGGGACGCGGCGGCCGCGGGCGGCTTCTCGCCCGGGGGCATCGCGGCGGCGGGAGCGGTGGCTCCGGCGGCGGGGACGGCCACCGGAGCCACCGTGAGGGTGGCTAGCGCGGCACACGTGAGCATGCTTCGACGCGGCATGGGGCTACTCCTTGGCGGGGGCGGAGCGGTCGGCATGCGCGCGCTTGCCGTGGCACGTGGCGGGGGGCGTGTCGTGCCGGTCCCAAGGATCATGACGGGCGCCGCGTTGTGTCAATGATCGGAATTTCAGCGCGCTTTCAGTACGCGTCGAAAAGGCCGTGCGGGCGGGCCGGATTCACCCCCGCCGGGGCGCCCGCGGTCAGGCGGTGATGGACGGTTCCGTGGTCAGCATCAGCATCGCGGCGTCGTCGTCGAGCGGCTTGCCCGCGTACCGGAGCAGATCCGCTTGGAGCGCGTCCAGCGCCGTCTCGGGATCGGCGCCGACGAGGAGGTCGGCGCGCTCGGCCAGCGGGTAGAACACGCCCCGGTCGTTGCGCGCCTCCACGACCCCGTCGGTGTAGAACAGCACCCGGTCGCCGGGCGCGAAGCCCACCGAGAACGGCGCGGCGGGCTCCTCGACGAGCCCCGACAGGCCGAGCGGCGGGGCCGGCTCCGGCGGGTCGAGCGCCTGCACCGCGCGACCGGAACGGATGAGCAGCGGCGGGGGATGGCCGCGGTTGAGCAGCGTGAGCCGGCCCGCCGGGTCGAGTTCGGCGAGCACCCCGGTGACGAACTGCTCGCTGGTGAGCTGCCGGGCCAGCGCCCGCTCGATCCGGTCGGCGACGTCGGGCAGCCCCGGCTCGTCGTAGGCGGCCTCGCGGAAGGCCCCGAGCACCACCGCCGCCGTCTCCACCGCGTCCAGCCCCTTGCCCTGGACGTCGCCGACGATCACCCGCACGCCCTGGGCGGTCATCACCACCTCGTACAGGTCCCCGCCGATCCTCGCGCGGGCGGACGCCGACAGGTAGCGGACCGCCGCGCGGACGGGCCCCACCCGGCGCGGCATCGGGCGCAGCAGCACCCGCTGCGCCACCTCGGCGATCGTCCGCACGTCGGCCAGCTCGCGCTCGTTGCGCTCGCGGTAGGCGGCGGCGAGCATCCCGGCGGCCGTCACGCCGACGACCGAGATGAAGGTGGCGTCGCCGGCGCGGGTGCCGATGATCTCGTCGTGCCGCGCCAGGCCCGCGCACAGCGCGATCGCGAACAGGCCCACCCACGCCGTCCGCCGCACGCCCCCGGCCAGGCTTGCGAACGCGGGGCCGAGCGAAAGCAGCGGCAGGTAGCCCACGCCGGGCCCGGCGGACAGGTCGACGGCGGCGACGAGCGCCATCATCGCGAAGGGCAGGATCGTCAGCGGGGAACCATGGCGTCTCCCCAACTGCCCACCTCCGTCCGCGACCTTTTCCACCCCTCACGTGCAGCTTAGTGTCGCGGGTGGCGCTCTCCGCGCAGCACGCCGCCGGGTCGGCGGGGCGCCTCAAAGCTTGCGGAGGACGCCGCCGTACTCGCGGAAGTCCCGTCCCATCCGGGAGGCGCCCACGAACGGGGTCAGCTCGCCGGGCACGGGCGCCGGCGGCGGCTGGCCCGGGTCGGGACGCCAGTGGACCACGTTGACCAGGCCGGGCTCGACCGGGTCCAGGCCGTCCAGGAGCGCGTCGACCTGCGCGCGGGTGCGGGGCTGCCACGCGATCCCGGCGGCGCCCATCCGGGCGTCGAGGTCGGCGGCGCGGACGGGGTCGGAGCAGACGATCTCCGAGAACGCCAGGTGGCTGCCGGGCGCGGCGCGCTCCAGCGCCGTCCGCAGGACGCGGCGCGGGTCGTCGGCGTCCAGCAGGTGGTGGGCGACCGAAAGGAACAGCACCGCGAGCGGCTCGTCGAAGTCGATCAGGCGGCCGACCTCCGGATGGCCGAGGACCGCCTCCTGGTCGCGGAGGTCGGTGGTGATCACCACGGTGGAGCCGTCCCCGGCGAGCAGCGCGCGGGCGTGCGCGAGGACGACGGGGTCGATGCCGACGTAGACGGCCCGGGCGTCCGGCGCGAACTCCCGGGCGACCTGGTGGACGTTGGCGTCGGCCGGGAGCCCGCAGCCCATGTCGAGGAACTGCCGGATGCCCGCCTCCACGACCGGGTGGCGGACGGCCCGGTACAGGAAGAGGCGGTTCTGCCGGGTGATGTCGACGCTCTCGGGGGAGGCGGGCGCCGTCCTCAGCGCGAACTCCCGATCGACCTGGTAGTTCTCCTTGCCGCCGAGGGCCCACCCGTAGACACGGGCGGAGGTCGGGACGTCGTCGGGGATGTCTCGCGTGTCCATATCGCTTCTCTCGGAGCCTCGTGGCCGGGTGTCCCGCTCGCGGGGAAACCGTCCCGCCACGGGGATCGTCATGGCCCGGTTCGGCCATCCCCGCGTCCCGCTCCGGCCATCGCGGCCGCGGACGTGTCGGACGAACTACTCTCCGGAATACGGATGTCGCAGGGGCGGGGGCGGTGGCCATGAGGGGTCTCCGGATCGGCGCCGTCGCGGGCGCGCTGTCGCTCGTCCTCGGCTGCGGGGCGGTCGACGACCCCGGGACGGAGCAGACGGCACCGGCGCGCTCCGGCGGACCCTCCGGGGTCGGCGCGCCCGGCTCAGGCCAGGGCGGCGCGGGAGGCGGCTCAGGGCAGGGCTCCGACTCCGGCTCCGGCTCCGGCTCCGGTGCGAAGGAGTACCCCTGGAGCCTGCCGGGCGGCGACCCCGGCCTCACGGTCGCGGTCGGCGCGATCTACATGGCGATCCGGGCGGGCGACTGCGCCGGGGCCCAGGCGAAGTACGACGCCTACGGCGAGAGCGGCGGGACCCTCAGCGACGAGGGCGACAAGACGATCCTGCGGGTCGGGATCGCGCTGTGCAGGGGCGACCGGGCGACGGCGCTGAACGAGTTCGCGTCCTACGAGTGGCCCGGATACGACGACAACTGGTTCCAGTGCCAGCTCTACACGGTGGCGGGCAGCGTGCTGCGGCACCGGCCGCCGTCCTCGTTCGCCGACTGCCCCGCCGTCCAGCCCGGGACGGGGACCTCCGACTCGCCCTCGCCCGAGGTGAGTCCCGACGACCCGCCCACCGATGAGTCGCCTCCGCCGACCGACGAGCCGTCCCCCTCGGCGGAGCCGAGTTGACGCAGGAGGCCCCCGAGCCCCCGCCTGAGCGGGAGGGGGTCGGGCCCGGCGTGCTGCGCTGGCTCGCCGGGCTGATCGCCAACGTCACCGTGCTGACGGCGCTGCTGGTGTACTTCGGCTGGCAGCGCAACTACGTCATGGCCGACCGGGTGGGGATCGAGGAGAGCGTGCTCGGCCAGTCCGTGCGCGACTACCTGCTGCGGAGTGTCCGTCCCGCCCTGGTGCTGCTCCTGCTGGTCGCCGTCTGCGGGCTCGTGTGGCTCCAGGTCGACCGTGTGCTCGCCCCGAGGGTCCGCGACCGGGGGACGCGGGACCGCCTCGTCCGCCGCGCGCTCGGGTTCCTCTCGGTGAGCTGGCTCGCGCTCCCGCTCGCGGTCTACGCGCTCGGGTTCACCGCCCGCGCCCTCGCCCTGGACGGCGGGCGGGAGTTCGCCTACGTCGCCTGGCCGCTCAGTATCGGCGCGGGCCTGCTGCTCACTTTCTACGGCACGCAGTTGCGCGGGACTTCGCCCGCCGACAAGGAGCCGCTGCTGCGCGCTTTCGTCGCGGTCGCCGTCGTGGTGATGCTCTTCTGGGGGACCTCCAACTACGCGACCCTGCAAGGCAATGCCCTCGCCGACAAGCTCATCACGGGCATTCACCGGCAGAACGAGGTCACCGTCTACAGCCCAAAGCGTTTGTTCCTGGCCGCCCCCGGGGTGACCGAGACCGAGCTTCCGGGCAAGAACGCCGCCTACGGCTACCGGTATGGCGGCCTGCGCCTGCTCGCCCATGCCGGAGGCCATTATTTTCTGGTGTCCGACAGCTGGGCACCTGGCGGCGCGGTGATGGTGCTCAGCGAGAAGGACAATCTCCGCCTGGAGTTCTCCCGCACCTGAACGCCCTCGTCAGGCCCCCGCACAGCCCTGGGGGCCGGGCTTTCCGGGCATATCGGTTGCTTCACGGGCGCCCGGCCGAGGAACTGCGGTAAGTGAACTCCGCGCGTTCATCGGCGTAAGGCTGTTGCAATTGGGAAAGCTCGCCTATCATCGGCTACTCTCGAACTGAGAAACCGAGTGGGAGGAAGTTGCTCATGGCGCAGAAGGTCCAGGTTCTCCTGGTTGACGACCTCGACGGCGGGGCGGCGGAGGAAACCGTCTCCTTCGCCCTCGACGGCCGGTCGTATGAAATTGATCTGAACAAGAAGAACGCGGCCAAACTACGCAAGGCGTTCGCGCCCTACAAGGACAATGCCCGCCGTGCCCGCGCCGTCGGCGCCCGCAGAGGCGCCGGCCGCGGGGCCGGCAACCGCGAGCGCAGCGCCGAGATCCGCGAGTGGGCCCGGTCCGCCGGCATCAAGGTCAACGACCGCGGCCGGATCCCCGCGACCGTGATCGAGCAGTACGAGGCCGCCCACTGACCCACCGTCCGGCGGGGGGCGCGGCCGGCAGGAAGGCTCCACGACGCGGCGGGCGCGGACCTCGCTCCCGGCGCGGTCGGCGGGGGAGCCCCTGGCGGACGGCCGCGCCCTCGCCCGCCGCGCGCCGCCCCCCGCCCAGCCCGCCCCCAGGCCCCCGTTCCCACGCGCTCGCGATACTCCCGGTCATAAAGTGGTGACCCGGGAGGTCTTGCCAGGTGGATGAAGCGCACGGGGATTGCGATGCCCCTTATCTTCGGCCGCTGCTTCATGCTCTGCGGTGGCTGGGGCGGGATGCGGAAGAGCAGGTCGCCTATGTGACCGCGGAACGTGTGGGTGTCGACGAGTTGGCGCTGATGTTCGACGACGTGTACCGGGGCGCCGGCCAACATCTTGCGTCGCGGCCCGCTGATGCGGCTCTTCTGGAGGAGCTCAACAAGATCGATCGAATCTTGGCTGAGATGACCGATGGGCCGAGCGCGCTTTGGTCGCGCGAAGCGCCCTTCTCTGCGCGGGAGTGGGCCGATCTGCGGCGGCAGAGCCGCGGCGTCATCGGCATTCTGCGCCGGCAGTACCCCTGGCTGTGGGAACCGGGTGGAGCGAACTGTTGAACAGGCTCCGCCCGCCGGGCCGTTTCAGGTAAATCAACGGCTGCCGTGCCACGCGCGGCGCGACGTCCCGGCCTTGGTCTACGGCTGAAGACCAAGGCGGCGTCATCTCGGTGTCGGGTATTCAGCGGCGAGCCGGGGCGGCGGTGGAACAGTGCGTCGTAGCCGCCCCCCGAATGGCCGGTTCGTGGCAGAGTATGGGGATGCCTGGCGCGCGGTACGGGGTGGATGCGCCCTACGGGTTCAGCTTCGTGGGCCTGGTCGTGGTGGGGTTCTGGGTGACCGGGCTGGTGATGGCGGTCACCGTCGATCTGGTCGCCGCGCTGCCCGCGCTGCTCGCGGGCACCCTGCTGGCGGGATGCCTGGCCCTGAGCCTGCACACCTCACTGCGCGGCAAGTTCCTGGTCTGGCGGGACGTGCTGGACGAGCTCGACCTGCGTGGCGACGAACGGCTGCTCGACCTCGGCTGCGGCCGTGGCGCCGTCCTGGTGGCCGCGGCCCGGCGCCTCCCGCGGGGCCGGGCGGTCGGCGTGGACCTGTGGCGCGGACTGCACCAGTCCGGCAATTCCCCGGCGGCGACCCTGCGCAACGCCCGTGCCGAAGGCGTCGCCGACCGCGTCCACGTGCACGGGGGCGACCTGCGCAGGCTCCCGTACGCGGAGGCGAGCTTCGACCTGGTCGGGTCCAGCCTGACGGTGCACACCATCTTCGGCGCGGACACCCGCGCCCAAGCGATCGCCGAGGCGTACCGGGTGCTGCGTCCGGGCGGCCGCCTGCTGATCGCCGACCTGGGGCGGACCCCCCGCGAGTACGCAGCCGTGCTGGCCCGGCTGGACGCCCAGGACATCCGCGTGCGCAGCCTCGGCTGGCGCGCGTGGTGGGGCAGTCCGTGGGTACCGACCCGCCTGCTCACCGCCCGCAAACCAGACGCCCCCTGAACACACCTACCGGCACGACCCAGGCTCCGTGGTCACCCGGCGTCCGACGGGCACCGCCCCCGTCGGCCACCGGCACCAGCAGGGGCGCCCCTTCACCCGGGAATGATCTCGCTGGGTCGGTTGTCGCGTGGCTCGGGAGACTCCGGACGCCGATGGTGGAGCAGGGGTCAGCCGATCTTCGGGGTGGCGCGGTCGATGATCGGGGCCAGGTCCAGGCCCGGCGGGAGGGTGCCGAAGGCGCCGCCCCGGTCGCCGGCCAGGCGCGTGGCGCAGAAGGCGTCGGCGACGGCCGGGTGGCCGTGCCTGACCAGCAGCGACGCCTGGAGGACCAGTGCCAGGCGCTCGGCCACCCGGCGGGCGCGGTACTCGATCGTCGCGGTGTCGGTGAGGCTTTCCCTGGCGTCCTTGACGGCCGCGTCCAGGCGCTTGTCGGCTCCTTGGGAGAGGGCGACCTCGTCGAAGAACGTCTCCAGTGTTCGCGGGTCGCGCAGGGCTCGGAGGAGGTCCAGGGCGGCCACGTTGCCGGACCCCTCCCAGATCGAGTTCAGGGGGGACTCGCGGAAGAGGCGGGGCATGCCCGACTCCTCGACGTAGCCGTTGCCGCCCAGGCATTCCAGGGCCTCGGCCGTGTGGGCGGGCCAGCGCTTGCAGACCCAGTACTTGCCGACCGCGAGCGCCAGGCGCTTGAACGCCGTTTCCGTCCCGTCGCCTCGGACGGAGCGGTCGGTGGCGCCCGCCAGCCGGGTCATGAGGAGGGTCGCCGCCTCGGACTCGATCGCCAGGTCCGCCAGGACGTTGCGCATCAGGGGCTGGTCCGCGAGGTATCCGCCGAACGCCTTGCGGTGCGCGGCGTGGTGGGCGGCCGCGGCGACGCCCTGGCGCATCCCCGACGCGGCGCCGATGACGCAGTCGAGCCGGGTCATGTTGACCATCTCGATGATCGTGCGGACGCCGCGTCCCTCGGCGCCGACGCGCCAGGCGAGCGCGCCCTCGTACTCGATCTCGGCCGAGGCGTTGGAGCGGTTGCCGAGCTTGTCCTTGAGCCGCATCAGGCGCAGCGGGTTGAGCGCCCCGTCCGGGAGGACGCGGGGGACGAGGAAGCAGGTGAGGCCGTCCGGGGCCTGCGCGAGGGTCAGGAACATGTCGCACATCGGGGCGCTGGTGAACCACTTGTGGCCGGTGAGGCGGTAGGTGCCGTCCGGCAGCGGGGACGCCTCGGTGGTGTTCGCGCGCACGTCCGAGCCGCCCTGCTTCTCGGTCATCGACATCCCGGCCAGCAGCGCGTTCTTGGTCAGCGGGGCGCGGAGGCCGAAGTCGTACTCCGGGCGGGCCAGCAGCGGCTCGTACCGGGCGGCCAGCTCCGGTGCCTGCCGCAGGGCCGGGACGGACGCGTAGGTCATCGAGATCGGGCAGCCGTGGCCCGCGTCCACCCGCCAGACGTAGAACTTGGCGGCGCGGGCGACGTGCGCGCCGGGACGGGGATCGGCCCACGCGGAGCCGTGCAGGCCGTGGGTCACCGCGACCGTCATCAGCTCGTGCCACGCCGGGTGGAACTCGACCTCGTCGACGCGGTTGCCGAAGCGGTCGTGCGTCCGCAGGACGGGCGGGTGCTCGTTGGCGAGGCGGCCCTGCTCCTGCGCGTGCCCGGTGCCCGCCAGGCGGCCCAGCCCGCGCACCTCGGGCACCGCCCAGCCCGCGCCCTCGCGCTCCAGGCCGTCCAGCAGCACGGCGTCGTCGGCCACGTCGTGGCCGGCGAGCGGGGGGACCTGGTTGAGGACCTCGTGGGTCACGGTGCTCCCTCCGGGTATGCGGGGTGTTACGGAGAACGATACAGAATGCCGTTCGGAACGGGTGCCGGCCGTGCCCCCGACCGGCCTCCCGGGGGCATCCTCCTGAAGTGGTGGGGTGATCTCGTCCGCGCGGCTGATTGCCCGCGAGGCTCGAAGGCATACCTTCGGAAACATGAGTCAGTCCAGTCCGCAGCCGGGGCGACCGCCGGAACGCCGCCCCGCCGACCTGCGGAAGGAGCCCCGTCCCGCCGCGGTGCCGGAGACCGCGGGCGGGCCCGGTGTGGATCCCGCGGCGGTGCCCGGGGTGGGCGTGGTCCGGGCGTCGGACGCCGAGCGGGAGGCCGTGGTCGAGCGGCTGCGCGTCGCCTCGGTGGAGGGCCGGCTGACCTTCGAGGAGCTGACCGAGCGGTCCGAGGCGGCCTACGCCGCGGTCACGCGCGGTGACCTGGAGCTGATCACCCGTGACCTGCCCGGCATGGGCGCGCCCGGAGCCAATCCGGCACCCGTGCAGGTCAAGCGCAAGTTCAGCGCGATCATGGGGGACTGCAAGGAGCGCATCGTCGGCCGCATCGACGAGCGCCTGGAGGCCGTGTCGGTGATGGGCGACGTCGAGTTGGACCTGCGCGGCGCGCAGGTCCCCACCGGCGAGGTCACCGTCTACGCCACCGCCGTGATGGGCGACATCAAGATCATCGTGCCGGACGGGGTGACCGTCGAGCTGAGCGGCCGCGCCGTCATGGGCGACCGGCGGGTCGCGGTCCGCGAGCCCCGGCCCGGCGCGCGGGTCCCCGTCGTCCATGTGGTCGCCCACGCGATCATGGGCGATGTCAAGATCGTGGACGACGAGCACCACGCGCCGCTGCGCCGCGCGATCGCCTCCTGGTGGAAGGACCGCAGCACCTGAGGGGTCAGACGGCGGTGGGCTCCGCCTGGGCGGCGAGCGCCTCGGTGTACCGGTGGACGACCAGCTCGGCGACCTCCGGGGCCGCCCCGAGCACCGGCGACACCGCGTCCGCGCCCGCCGCGAGCGACTCCGCGCGGACCTTGTCGGCGAAGTGGCCTGGCGCGAGGATGTAGGACGCGACGGCCACGCGCGGCGCCCCCGCCGCGCGGAGCGCCGCCACGGCCTCCGCCGGGGACGGGCGCGACGCCGAAGCGAACGCCGGGACCGCGTCCCACCAGCCCCGTGACCGCCACTCCCGCGCCAGCCGCCGGATCGTCGCGTTCGCGGCGGCGTCCGAGGAGCCCGCCGACACCAGCACGACCGCCGTGTCCGGGTCGCCCGGCGGCACCCCCGCCTCGGTGAGGCGCCGCTCCAGCGCGTCCATCAGCAGCGGGTGCGGGCCCAGCGTGGCGGCGGTGCGGGTCCGCAGGCGCGGATGCCGGTTCCGCGCCCGCGCCAGCACGCCCGGGACATCGGTCTTGCTGTGGTAGGCGGCGGTGAGCAGGAGCGGCAGGACGACCGCCGCGTCCGCGCCGTCGCGGGCCAGGCCGTCCAGCACCCGTCCGGGGGCGGGCGGCGCGTGGTCCAGGAACGAGGCGTGGACGGGCACGCCGGGACGCAGCGCCCGGACGGCGTCCATGAGGCCCGCGACCGTCGCGGCGGCGCGCGGGTCCCTGCTGCCGTGCGCCACCGCCACCAGGGGGGTGCTCACAGGTGGATGCCGCATTCGGTCTTGCCCATCCCGGCCCAGCGCCCGCTGCGCGGGTCCTCGCCCGGCGCGACGGGGGACGTGCACGGCGCGCACCCGATCGAGGGGTAGTCGTCGTAGTGCAGCGGGTTGACCAGCACGCCGTTGTCCTCGATGTAGTTGTCCATGTCCTCCTGGGACCAGTCCAGGATGGGGTTGACCTTGACCATCCCGCGCTTGCGGTCCCACTCGACGACGCGGCGGTCGCGGCGGCTCGCGGTCTCGTCCCGGCGGATGCCGCTGAACCAGGCCATGTAGCCCTCCAGCGCGCGGCCGAGCGGCTCGACCTTGCGCAGGTGGCAGCACAGGTCGGGGTTGCGGCCGAACAGGCGCGGGCCGAGCGCGGCCTCCTGCTCGGCGACCGTCCGGGAGGGCGTCACGTTGATCACGTTCACCGGGTAGACGGCCTCCACCGCGTCCCGGGTCCCGATCGTCTCGGCGAAGTGGTAGCCGGTGTCGACGAACAGCACGTCGATGCCGGGCTTCACCTTCGACACCAGGTGGATCAGCGCCGCGTCCGACATGGACGAGGTCAGGCAGATCCGGTCGCCGAACGTCGCCGACGCCCACCGGATGACCTCCAGCGTGGGCGCGCCCTCCAGGGCCGCGGCGGCGGACGCGACGATGTCCTCAAGATCGAGTGTGGGTCTGTCGGTCTCCAGAAGAGTCACCGAGGGATCTCCTTGCGTGTCTGGGGCGCTCCAACACCGAGGAACTTCAACGAGAAGGAACGGACGCAGTCGTGGCAGAACCAGGCCCCGGTCTCCGCGAGGGGCTCCAGGTTCTCCTCACCGCAGTACGGGCAGTAGAACGGCGCGGCACGTTCGCTCATTTCCGCTGCCCTCCGCTACTTCAGATCGGCTTCGTCGGCACGGCGCACCCAGTCGGCGAACCTCTCGCCGTCGGCGCGCTGCTCGTCGAACCGGCGGACCACCCGCTCGACGTAGTCGGTGAGGCCCGCCGAGGTGGTCTTGAGCCCGCGGACCTTCTTGCCGAACGTGGCTCCGAGCTGCCCGCCCAGGTGGATCTGGAAGCCCTCGACCTGGTCGCCGTTCTCGTCCACGACGAGCTGGCCCTTGAGGCCGATGTCGGCGACCTGGATGCGGGCGCAGGCGTTCGGGCAGCCGTTGACGTTGATGGTGAGGGGCTGGTCGAAGTCCGGGAGGCGCTTCTCCAGCTCGTCCATGAGGTCCATCGAGCGCTGCTTGGTCTCGACGATCGCGAGCTTGCAGTACTCGATGCCCGTGCAGGCCATCATCTGGCGCCGGAACGTGGAGGGGCGCACCTGGAGGTCGTGCTCGGCGAGGGCGTCCGCGAGCGCCTCGGTGTTCTCCTCCGGGACGTCCAGGATGACCAGCTTCTGCTCGATCGTCGTGCGGACGCGGCCCGAGCCGTAGCGGGCGGCCAGCGCGCCGATGGCGCCGAGCAGCTCGCCGTTGACCCGGCCGACGCGCGGCGCGAAGCCGACGTAGAAGTTCCCGTCCTGCTGCGGGTGGATGCCGACGTGGTCGCGGCGCTCCTTCGGCGCGTCCGGCTCGGGGCCGTCCGGCAGCGCGTACCCGAGGTACTCCTTCTCCAGCACCTCGCGGAACCTCTCCGGGCCCCAGTCGTTCATCAGGAACTTCAGCCGGGCGCGGCTGCGCAGCCGCCGGTAGCCGTAGTCGCGGAAGATCGAGGTGACGCCGTGCCACACCTCGTGCGCCTGCTCGGGCTTGACGAACACGCCGAGGCTCTTGGCGAACATCGGGTTCGTGGACAGCCCGCCGCCGACGAAGAGCTGGTAGCCGGTCGCGCCCGCCTCGTTCACCACGCCGACGAAGGCGATGTCGTTGATCTCGTGGACGGTGCAGTGCGAGGTGCAGCCCGACAGCGCCGTCTTGAACTTGCGCGGCAGGTTCGAGAACTCCGGCGAGCCGATGTAGCGGTCGTGGATGTCGCGCAGCTGCGGCGTCGCGTCGATGATCTCGTCGGCGGCGATCCCGGCGAGCGGGCAGCCGATGATCGTGCGCGGGGTGTCGCCGCACGCCTCCATCGTGTGCAGCCCGACGGCCTCCAGGGCCTCCCAGATCGCGGGGACGTCCTCGATCCGGACCCAGTGGAGCTGGACGTTCTGGCGGTCGGTGATGTCGGCGGTCCCGCGCGCGTACCGGGTGGAGATGTCGGCGATCGTGCTCAGCTGGGCGCCGCTGAGCTGGCCGCCGTCGATCCGGATCCGCATCATGAAGTAGCGGTCGTCGAGCTCCTCGTCGGGGAGCGCGCCGGTCTTGCCGCCGTCGATGCCGGGCCTGCGCTGCGTGTAGAGCCCGAACCAGCGGAACCTTCCGCGCAGGTCCGCCGGGTCGATGGAGTCGAAGCCGGCCTTGGAGTAGACGTCGATGATCCGGCGGCGGACGTTGAGCCCGTCGTCGTTCTTCTTGTTCTCCTCGTTCTTGTTGAGCGGTTCCCGGTAGCCGAGGGCCCACTGGCCCTCGCCCTTCTTCTTGCGCTTGATCGCGGGTGGCACGGCGCGCGTCCTCATCTGTGGTGGTGAGGGACGCGTAGCGCACCGGCGGTGTGGGACAGCCGGCTCGGCACTGAGCAGGGTGATGCCAGGGATGACGCCGATGCACCACGCGCCCGTCGAGCAGGGCGTGGTCGGGGCGTCAGCGACAGATCGCGCTGCGGACGCGCAGGAAGTCGACGTGCCGGCGTTTCGCCAGCAACGGATCCGCAGCAGTCATGCCTAGACTTTGACACGACGTCTCGCGGGCTGTCCAGTTACGCCCGGCGTCGGCGCACGTGAGAAGAGTCATCCCTGCCGTCTCCAGTTCACCCGGGGCTCCGGTGCGGGGGCGTCGCCGGTACCCGGCCGGCCGGGCTCCCCGCCGAGGTCGGACGGGGCGGCGCCGCCCGCGGCCGCGGCGGGGGAGGGCAGGTGCTGGCAGTCGCACCACGACCCGCCACGGCACTGCCCGTGGTGGCGATCCCGGCACGACTGGCATATCACCCTTCCATTGTCACCGACGGACCGCGATGCTCGGACCCCGGCCGCGGCGCTCGAAACGATCATGGGCCGGCCGACGTTCCGGGACGTCGAAGGGGGTATGGGCGCGAGGATGTACAACGGAGGGCCGGGAGGCCCCCCGAAGCGGTCGGGGGACGGTTCGGGCGACGGGGGGCGGTCGGCACGCCACGCGCGGAGTGGATCACTGAAATGGGCGATGCGGAATGTACCGGGCAGGTAACGCTCTACGGTGGGGTGGTGTGACCACCGTCCCCGACGCCGCGGGCGTCTCGCCGGCCGGGGACCCCGCCCGCCGGGGCGCGCCCGAGGAGCCGTCGGACGCGGGCGAGTCCGACACGGGCGCGTCGAGGGCGCCGAGCACCGGCGCGCCGTTCAGGGGGCCGCTCAGGCGCGTCCGGGAGGCGCTCCGGGCGTGGACCCGCACGGCGGCGCGGACGGCGTGGCTGCTCGCGCGCAACACGGCCGTCGCCGCGTTCCGGTACCGCGTCACGGGCCTGGCGGCCGAGGCGGCGTTCTTCGCCCTGCTGTCGCTGCCGCCGCTGGTCATCGGGCTGATCGGCACGATGGGCCACTTCCGGGGCGCGCTCGGCGCCGACACCGTCGCCGACGTCCGGGCCTGGCTGATCCAGCATGCCCGGACCGTGCTGACCGACGACGCGGTCAAGTCGGTCGTCGTCCCGCTGATCGACGACGTGATCAAGGGCGGCAGCCCCGACATCGTCTCGGTCAGCTTCCTGATCTCGCTGTGGGCGGGCTCGCGGGCCACCAACGTCTACGTCGACACGATCACGATCGCCTACGGGCTGTCGGGCATCCGCGGCGTGATCCGCACCCGGCTGCGCGCGTTCTTCCTCTACCTCGTCGGCCTGCTGGTCATGCTGATCCTGATCCCGCTGCTGGTGGCGGGGCCCGCGCTGGTGCGGGACGCGCTGCCCGAGGGCGCCGGGTTCGTGCTGATGTTCTACTGGCCGGTCGTGGTGGGCCTGTCGATCGCGTTCCTGGCGACGCTCTACCACATGAGCGTCCCGGTGCGGACGGCCTGGTGGCGCGAGGTGCCGGGCGCGGTCGTCGCCCTGCTGATGTGGATCCTCGGCAGCGTCACGCTCCGGCTCTACCTGACCGGCTCGCTGAGCGGCGTGTCGGTGTACGGGTCGCTGTCGGCCGCGATCGCCGTCCTGGCCTGGCTGTACGTGGCGGCGCTCGCGGTGCTGATCGGCGCCGCGCTGAACGCCGAGATCGACCGGCTGTGGCCGAGCGCCGGGACCGCGCGGGCCCGCGCCGTCCGGGACGGGCGGGCCGAGCCGGACGGGCGGGCCGAGCCGGACGGGCTGGAGGAGCGCATCGCGGCCGAGGGCGACGGCCGCGGGTAAAAACTATGTCCGGGGTCGTCCTGAATGGATTAAACATGTCGTAACCTCGCGTGACATGACCCCTCGTGAGAAGACCGGCCGGCTGCGGACCGTGACCGGCACGATCGCGGCGTCCGACATCACCGGGCCGGTGCTCACCCACGAGCACCTGCGGATGGACCTGCGCTGGCCGTCGCGGCCCAAGCTGGCCGAGGCCGACCCCTACCGGTGGCTGGACGAGGAGAAGGCCGTCACGCGGGAGCTGTCGGACCTGCGCGCCGCGGCGGGCCTCGGCCTGGTCGTCGACCTGAGCTGCTCGGGGATGGGCCGCGACGCCGCCGGCCTCGCCCGGATCAGCGCCGGGTCGCGGGTGGCCGTCGTCGCCGGGACGGGCGTGTTCACCGAGCCCTTCCACCCGGACTTCGTCCGCACCGCGCTGGAGGCGGGGGAGACGGCGGGGGTCGAGCGGATCGCCGAGCGGCTGCTCGCCGAGATCGGCTTCGGGCTGGACGGCACGAACTCGCTGCCCGGGGTGATCGGCGAGATCGGCGCGTGGGGTGAGGCGCCCACCGAGGCGGAGGAGGCGTGCCTGCGCGCCGCCGCCCAGGCCGCCCGCTACTCGGGCCTGTCGGTGGCGACCTACGGCCGCGCGGGCGTCGCGCAGCTGGAGATCCTCACCGCGGCCGGGCTGGCGCCGGGCCGCGTCGCCGTCGGCCAGCAGGACCGCGTGGACGACCCGGGCCAGCACCGCAAGATCGCCGAGACCGGCGCCTACGTGTCGTTCGGGACGCTCGGGCTGGCGGGCGAGGACCACGCGGCCATCGGCGCCCGCGTCCGCGGCGTCATGGACCTGCTGGAGGCCGGGCACGCCGACCGCGTGCTGCTGAGCACGGGCGTCTCGCGGATGGACCAGGTCGCCCGCAACGGCGGCGTGGGCTACGGCTACCTCTTCGAGGTGTTCCTGCCGGCCCTGCGCGCGGCGGGCGCCGACGAGGCCACGCTGGAGGGTGTCCTGCGCGACAACCCGCTCCGCTGGCTGACCGCCGGGTCCGCCGCCTCCTGACGCGCCCCGGTCCCTGGCCGGTGCCCGGTCGGGGCCCGGATCCTGGGTAGGACTGCCTCAGGTGCTCGATTGCCTGGGGGTGCACCTATGCGGTGGAAGTCACTGCCCTATTCCGACCGGCTCGCGGCGGGAGAGGTGCTCGCCGAGTGGCTGGTCCCGCTCGGCCTGGACGGCGCGGTGGTGCTCGCGCTGCCGAGGGGCGGCGTCCCGGTCGGGCACGCGGTCGCGCGGCGCCTGCGCGGCTCGCTGGACGTCCTGGTGACCCGCAAGATCGGCTACCCGCCGCAGCCCGAGCTCGGGCTCGGCGCGATCGCCGAGGGCGGCGCGCCGGTGCTGGACGCGGGGCTGCTGCGGCGGCTCGGCCTCACCGAGGACGACGTGGCGCCGATCGTGGCCGCCGAGCGCGCCGAGCTGGAGCGCCGCGTCCGGGTCTACCGGGGGGACCGCCCGCTGCCGGAGACGGCGGGGCGGCCGGTCGTGGTCGTGGACGACGGCCTCGCCACCGGGGGCACCGCCCGCGCGGCCGTGCGGGCGACCCGCGAGCGCGGGCCGTCCCGGCTGGTCCTCGCGGTGCCGGTGGCGGCCGCCGAGACCGTCGGGTCGCTGGAGGCGGAGGTGGACGAGCTGGTGGTGCCCGCCGCGCCGCTGGACTTCCACGCGGTCGGCCAGTGGTACCTCGACTTCGGTCAGCTCACCGACGGTGACGTGGTCGCCTGGCTGGCGAGGCCGCGGGAGGCGGGCTGAGGAGGCGGGCCGAGGAGCCGCGCCGGCGCGGTGGCCGGGAATGGATCGTGCGAATGTCCGGGAAAAGGCCACGCGCCATCTCCCGTTACGGTAAAGCGGCGAAATCCGGGAGCCGCGGGGGAGGAGTGGACGCGGGCAACGCAAACGGCCCCGCGGGGCGGGGCCGTGACGTTTCTCGGTGGCGTGCCGGGGTGCGCGATGGGAGCGTTCGAGCGGCCTGGCCGCCGGCGCGACGGCCGGCTAGGCGGCGTTGGCGCGACGCATCCGGCGACGGCGCTCGGATGCGCGCTCGTCTTCGTTGAGTCCGCCCCACGTGCCGTACTTCTCGGGCCGGGACACCGCGTAGTCCAGGCAGTCCGAGCGGACGGGGCAGCCCATGCAGATCTGCTTGGCCTTGCGTTCGCGGATCTCGCGCTCGGGCTGACGCTCGCCGTCGGGACCGAAGAAGAGGACGAGGTCTTCCCCCCGGCACGCCGCGGCGTCCTGCCAGCCCCAGCTGGGACGAGGGAGGTTTGCCTGCCGACGTACCTGAGCCATGGAACACCCACCTTGATTGGTTTCGAACAATTTCGGGACATGGACGCTCGACATGCTTCAGGTGACATGAGTCAGAAGCGCCGAATGGTCCAACGTCTGGAGTTGCCGCTCTGTTCCCCGTCCGGTTACTCCGGAAACCTGGGGTCGTGCGACAGGGAGACCCTCGAATGGGGCCTCCGTGAGATTACACGAGGGCCGCCTCGTTGAGAAGGGTGAGTTCCCTAACAACGTGGGTTCTCTGGTTCTCATCGCACTCGGGTCCGCAGGGATGGGGGAGTTGGACGGCCTCGACGACCGCCCGGTAACGGCTCCGCCGACTGGTGACGACCACCGAGTACCGGGACGTCCCGTTCGGGGGCCCCGGGGCCGGGTCGACCGATTCCACGGTCACCGCGTCCAGCGCGAGCCGTCCGGTGGCCGCGCGGACGTGGTGCTCGGCCGCCTGCGCCGGTTCGGGAGTTCCGGCGCGGCCGCGCAGCCGGTCCAGGACGACCTCGCCGCGCAGGTAGGCGTGCACCGCCGCGGCGGCCTCGGCCTCTCCGAGGTCGCCGTAGCAGAGCCCGTGCGGGAGGCAGACCAGGTTCGCGGCGAACCGGTCGCCCCCGACATGAGTGGTCTCCCAGACGAGGCGGCCGAAACGTCGCGTGAGCGCTCGGGCCAGCGGGGCGCCCGTCCGCGCGCAGCAGGCGTTGCGGCGCCCGTGCGTGCAGACCAGCAGGACCGGTTCGTGGACCGGCTCGCCGAATCCCGGGCGGACGCCCGCCGCGAGCGCGTCGAGGTCGAGCCCGGCGAGTTCGGCCGGGCCGGCCAGCTCGCGCCCCTCCATCCACACCGTGTCGCCCTGCGAGTACGCGGCGTAGACCTGGAGCGGCGGCGTCGGGCGCCTGCGTCCCGACCGGCGGATGAGCTGGGGGCGGACGCCCTTGGCCTGCGCGGCCCGGACGGTGTCGGCGACCAGGTCGTTCCGGGGGGTGTGGGGGGTCGCCCCCCCGCGCGGGCCCGGGCCGGGGGCGGTGATCTGCTCGATCCGCTCCGGCCAGGGCCCGGGGTGCTCGATCAGGAGCCAGGAGCGCGCCTTCGTCGTCGCGCTCGCCGCGCACGGCCGCTCGCCGGTGTGGCTTCCCGGACAGTGCGCGCAGCCCTTACCACGCGTCAACGAACAACCCCCGCCCCGATCCTTGGTCCTCTTAGGTTAGGTTAACCTAATTAATCTTCCGGAGGCCAATCGGGGTGGCCGACCTCACCCCGAGGGCTCCAAGGAGTGCCTCCGCCGTCGGCAGCGCGGCGGCGCGATCGGCGTCGACGAGCCCGACGCGGGTCCGGCGGTCGAGCAGGTCGGCGGCGTCCAGCGCGCCCTCGTGCAGCGCGCCCCAGGCCAGTTCCGCGCCCAGCACCGGCAGGCCAGGGACGACCGGTTCCAGCAGGCCCGGATCCGTGTCGGCGAGCGCGGCCAGCAGCGGCGCCTCGGTCCCGTACCGCTGGACGAGGCGCCGCGGGGCGTCCAGCGCCGCGAGCCGGGCCGGGGCCGCCGCCCCGACGAGCGGGAGGCGCGCCGTGCGGCAGGGCCCGGCGTCCAGGCCGCGCGCGGCCACGGCCGCGTCCACGGCGTCCCGCGCCATCCGCCGGTAGGCGGTGAGCTTGCCGCCGACGACGGTGACGACCCCGTCCCGCGAGGTCAGGACGGCGTGCCGCCGGGACAGGTCGGCGGTGTCGCCGTCCCGCCCCGGGTCGAGCAGGGGGCGCAGCCCGGCGAACGCGCCGACCACGTCCTCGGGCCGCAGCGGCACCTCCAGCGCCGAGGCGAGGACGTCCAGCAGGAACCCGATCTCCTCCCGGGTCGCGCTCGGGACGTCGGGGATCGGGCCGTCGGCGGGCTCGTCGGTGAGCCCGGCGTACACGCGGCCGTCGCCCTGCGGCAGCACCAGGAGGAACCGGCTGCGCGCGCCCGGCACCGGGATCTGGAGCCCGGCCTGGAGCCCGCCCAGCGCCTCCGCGCGGACCACCAGGTGGGTGCCCCGCGAGGGGCGCAGCGCCACCCCGTCCACCAGGCCGCCCGCCCAGACCCCGGCCGCGTTGACGACCGCGCGCGCCCGGACGGTGATCTCCGCGCCGGTCGCCTCGTCCCGGACGAGCGCGCCGTCGCCCGCGAGCGCCACCGCGCGGCAGCGGGTCAGGACGCGGGCGCCGTGCGCGGCGGCGGTGCGGGCGAGGGCGGTGACCAGGCGCGCGTCGTCGGCGAGCTGCCCGTCCCACGACAGCAGCCCGCCGCGCAGCCCGTGCCGGCGCAGCGCGGGCGCGAACCGCAGCGCCTCGACGGCCGACAGGCGGCGGGGGCCCGGCAGCACCGAGCGCGGGGTGCGGGCGGCGAGGCGCAGCGCGTCCCCGGCCCGCGTCCCGGCGCGCACGAGCGCGGCCTGCGGGCGCGACACCAGCGGCGTCAGCGGCAGCACGAACGGCAGCGCGCGGACCAGGTGCGGGGCCGTCCGGCACATCAGCACGCCGCGCTCGACGGCGCTCTCGTGCGCCACGTCCACCTGGCCCGCCGCCAGGTAGCGCAGGCCGCCGTGCACCAGCTTGGAACTCCAGCGGGACGTGCCGAACGCCAGGTCGTGCGCGTCGACGGCGGCGACCGACAGGCCCCGGGACGCGGCGTCCAGCGCCACCCCGGCGCCGGTCACGCCGAGCCCGACGACCAGCACGTCCACGACCTCGTCCGGCAGCGCGGCCAGCTCCCGCTCGCGGCGGGCGGCGTTCAGGGACGACCGCACGGGGCGGTTCTGGGGGGTCGGGCCCCCGCGAAGAGCCGGCTTCGTCATGGTGCGAGCATCCGGTCGAGGACGGCGCGCAGCTCCGTGTCGAGCGCCTCGGGGGACAGCTCCGGGTCGTCGCCGGTCACCGTCGGGCCCGACAGCGCGAACGACTGGACGACCAGCAGCACCGCGCGCGCCTGCCGCCCGGGGTGGCCCGCGCGGACCGTCCCGTCGTCCTGGCCCGCCCGCAGCGACTCCTCGAACAGCTCCAGGAACGCGTGCTGGCTCGCGCCGAGGCGGTCCAGGACGTAGGGGAGCAGCAGCTCGGGGTCCACCTCGACGATCTTGCGGAGCAGCGGGTGGGCGCGGAACGCCCGCACGCCCGCGACCAGGCCGTCCACCAGCCGGGGCCGGACGGCGCGGCCGTCGTCGGGCGGGTGGACGTCGGCCGCGATCCGGGTCCACTCGCGGGTCATCAGGTCCGCGACGATCGTCCGGACGTCGGGCCAGCGCCGGTACAGCGTCATCCGGGAGACGCCCGCGCGGCGGGCGATGTCGGTGAGCGTGGTGCGGCGCACGCCGACGGCCAGCACGCAGTCGCGCGCGGCGTCCAGGACGGCGTCGCCGGCGGTCCGGCCGGCCGCAGTGTTGTGACGGTTAGACGTCATGTGTCACAGTGTAAGCACAGGACCGGGAGGCGCGGTGGAGGCACGGGACATGCTGTGGAGCGGCTGGGGCGATCCGGCCCGCGCCGAACCGCTGCCGGAGGCCGTGGTCGGGCTGCTGCGCGACCTGCTCGGGGTGCGCCCCGCCGGGGCGCCGCCGGTCGCGCTGGCGGAGGTGAGGGTCCCGCCCTGCCGCCTCGATCCCGCTGATCTGGACGCCCTCGCCGCGACCGCCCCCGTGCGCACGGACGCCGAGTCGCGCGTCCGGCACACCCGGGGCAGGTCCACCTCCGACCTGCTGCGGATACGCGCCGGCGACGCCTCGGACGCGCCCGACGCGGTCGTGCTGCCCGGCACCCACGACGAGGTCCTCGCCGTGCTGCGCGCCTGCGCGGCCCGGGGCGTCGCGGTCGTCCCGTTCGGCGGCGGGACCTCGGTCGTCGGCGGCCTCGCCCCGCGCGGCGGCGCGTCCGGCGGGTCCGGCGCGTTCGTCGCGCTCGACCTGCGGCGCATGAACGCCCTCCTGGCGCTGGACGGGACGTCCCGGACGGCCGTCCTGCAACCGGGCCTGCGGGCGCCCGACGCGGAGGCGCTGCTGGCCGCGCGCGGCTACACGCTCGGGCACTTCCCGCAGTCCTACGAGTGGGCCACGGTCGGCGGGTTCGCGGCGGCGCGCTCCAGCGGGCAGGCGTCGGCCGGGTACGGGCGGTTCGACGACATGGTCGTGGCGCTCACCGCCGCCACCCCCGAGGGCACGCTGGACCTCGGCCGCGCGCCGAGGTCGGCGGCCGGGCCCGACCTGCGGCAGCTCGTCCTCGGCTCCGAGGGCGCGTTCGGCGTGATCACGTCGGTGACCGTGCGGATCCACCCGGTGCCGGAGGAACGCTCCTACGAGGGCTGGCGCTTCGCCTCCTTCGACGAGGGCGCCGCCGCGCTGCGGCACCTCGCCCAGGACGGCCCGCTCCCCGCCGTGCTCCGGCTCGGCGACGAGGCCGAGACCATGGTCGGGCTCGCCGATCCCGCGCGGCTCGGGGCCCCGGGCGGCGCGGGCTGCCTGGCCGTCCTCGGGTTCGAGGGCACCGCCGCGGACGTCGCCGCGCGGCGGGGGCGGGCCGCCCGCGTGCTGGCGCGGGCGGGCGGCGAGCCGCTCGGCGCCGCCCCCGGCGAGCGCTGGGAGCGGGGCCGCTTCGACGCCCCCTACCTGCGCGACGCGCTGCTGGACGCGGGCGCGTTCGCCGAGACGCTGGAGACGGCGACGTTCTGGTCGGGCCTGCCGGGCCTGTACGGGGCGGTGCGCCGGGCGCTGACCGACTCGCTGGCGGGCGCGGGCACGCCGCCGCTGGTCATGTGCCATATTTCGCACGTGTATCCGTCCGGGGCCTCGCTGTACTTCACCGTCGTGTCCGCGCAGGGGGACGATCCGGTCGCGCACTGGGCGCGGGCCAAGGGCGCGGCCTGCGAGGCGATCCTCGCCGCGGGCGGGACGATCAGCCACCACCACGGCGTGGGCACCGACCACCGCGACTGGTACGCGCGGGAGGCCGGGCCGCTCGGCGCGGCGCTGCTGCGCGCCGTCAAGGAGCGCCTCGACCCGGCCGGCGTGCTGAATCCCGGCGTCCTCGTCCCGCCGGCGGCGGGGGAGTAGCGCGGTGGAGGCCCGGCGGGGGACCCCGCGCGCGTTCACCGCGATCGTCAACCCGGCGGCGGGCGGCTCCGCGCCCGCCCGGACGCTGATCCCGCTCGCCCGGCTGCTGCGCGCCGCGGGCGCCGACGTCGCCGTCGAGTACAGCCGCGGGCTGGAGCACGCGGCCGCGCTCGCGCGCGCCGCCGCGGGCGCCGGACGGGTCGTCCTCGGGGTCGGCGGCGACGGCATGGTCGGCCGCGTCGGCGGCGCCCTCGCCGGGACGGACGCGGTCCTCGGCGTCGTCCCCGCCGGGCGCGGCAACGACTTCGCCCGGCAGCTCGGCGTCCCGTCCGACCCGGAGCGGCTGGCCCCGCTGCTGCTGGACGGCGCGCCGCGCGCCGTGGACGCCATCGAGGCCAACGGCACGGCCGTGCTCGGCAGCGTCTACGCGGGCGTGGACGCGGTCGCCAACCGCAACGCCAACCGGGCGCGGGTGCTGCGCGGGTCCGCCGCCTACTACGCCGGGGCCCTGCGCGCGATCGCGACGTGGCGCCCGGCGGACTACCGGGTGACCGTGGACGGCGCGGAGCACCTGCGGCAGGGCTACACCGTCGTCGCCGCGAACTCCGGCTACTACGGGTCCGGCAAGCACATCGCGCCGGGCGCGCGCGTGGACGACGGGCTGCTCGACGTCGTCCTCATCCGGCGGGCGCCCCGGACGCTGTTCTTCGCCGTCATGCGCGAGCTGGAGGACGGCGCGCACGTCCGGCGCCCCGAGGTCGAGGTGCTGCGCGGGCGGGAGGTGCGGATCGAGCTGGCGGGGCCGTCCGCCGCGTCCGGGCGGAGGCTGCCCTACGGCGCCGACGGCGAGCTGCCCGGCGTCCTGCCGGTGACCGCCCGGGTACTTCCGGGCGCGCTTCGGATGCTCGCCCCGGCCCCCGTGACGGCACTCTGACCTGCTGTCTCACAAAAGTTCGAGATTTGGACCCCTCGTTTGGGTCGATTTACGCGTGCATTACGGCTCCACGGATAGCGTCGTTAACGTCCCGTTTCGGGACCTTGGGGCCGTCTGTGGAGGCATCATGGGAAGGCGACTGCTCGCCGTTCTGGGGGGACTCATGATGACCACGGACGCCCTCGTCGTGGTGGCGCCGGCGTCCCTGGGGGTGGCGTCGGCGCCCACGACTCTCCGGAGCCGCGGAGCCGCGCGCGCGGCGCGCGTCCGCCCCGTCCCGATCCGGAGCCTCACCGCCGCCCCGGCCGCGGCCCATACCGCATTGATCGTGTGATGGGGATCACGGTCTAGCATCGGGGTCGCATCAGGCGGGTCTCCGTTCTCACACCTGTGCCACCTTCTCGGCCATCTGGCCTGCATCGGCCAACTTCGTAGGGCATCGTTACCGCGATTCTCGGTGAGATTCGCAGTGTGATCGTTTGGCGGAGGTGGTCGTGACAACCGAGTCATCAGGGCCGGGGTCCGCTTCAGGCGGACTCGACAACGCGGCCTACACGCAGATGAGGCAGTCGCCGGAGTTCGAACGGCTACGCCTGGCCTTCCGCCGTTTCGTCTTCCCCATGACGGTGGCGTTCCTGATCTGGTACCTGCTCTACGTCGTCCTGTCGGCGTACGCGCGGGGCTTCATGGGGCACAAGCTGTTCGGCGAGATCAACGTGGCGCTGGTCTTCGGGCTGCTCCAGTTCGTCTCGACGTTCCTCATCGCCTGGCTCTACGAGCGGTACGCGCGCGGCACGCTCGAACCGCTGGCCTCCTCCGTGCGGGACACCCGCACGGGCGGCGGCGCGGGCGCGACCGCCGTCAAGGACCTCAAGAAGGGCGAGACGAAGACCGAGACGAAGTCCGAGACGAAGTCCGAGTCCGAGGAGGACGGCGCGTGAGCCCCCAGCACCTCGCCGCCCCCGTGCTGGCGGCCTCCGACAGCGAGCACCGGACGATCTCCCTGGTGCTGTTCGCCCTGTTCGTGGCGCTCACCCTGTGGATCACCCTCTGGGCCTCGCGGCAGAACAAGACCGCAGCCGACTACTACGCGGGCGGGCGCGCCTTCACCCCGCTCCAGAACGGCCTGGCCATCAGCGGCGACTACATGTCCGCCGCGTCGTTCCTCGGCATCGCGGGCCTGTTCGCGCTGTCGGGCTATGACGGCTTCCTGTACTCGATCGGCTTCCTGGTCGCCTGGCTGGTGGCGCTGCTGCTGGTCGCCGAGCTGCTGCGCAACTCCGGCCGGTTCACGATGGCCGACGTGCTGGCGTTCCGGATGCAGCAGCGGCCCGTCCGGGCGGCGGCCGGCATCTCCACGATCGTCGTGTCGATCTTCTACCTGCTCGCCCAGATGGTCGGCGCGGGCGCGCTGGTCGGCCTGCTGCTGGACGTCGACGGCGAGAGCGCCAAGATCTGGACGATCGTCGCCGTCGGCGCGCTGATGATCTTCTATGTGACCGTCGGCGGCATGAAGGGCACCACCTGGGTGCAGGTGGTCAAGGCCGTCATGCTGATGACCGGCGCCGTCGTCATGACGGTCTGGGTGCTGTCCAAGTACAGCTTCAACCTCTCGGACCTGCTCAGCGACGCCGCCGACAAGAGCGGCAAGGGCGACAAGTTCCTCCAGCCGGGCCTGAAGTACGGCGCCACCACCGTGTGGTCCAAGCTCGACCTGCTCTCGCTCGGCCTCGCGCTCGTCCTCGGGACGGCGGGGCTGCCGCACATCCTCATCCGCTTCTACACCGTCCCGACCTCCCGCGCCGCCCGCACCTCGGTCAACTGGGCGATCGGCATCATCGGCGTGTTCTACCTGATGACGCTGGTCATCGGCTTCGGCGCGGCGGCCCTCGTCGGCGGCAAGGCGATCGCCGCGCAGGACAAGGGCGGCAACACCGCCGCCCCGCAACTCGCCCAGGAACTCGGCGGCGGGGCGGGGTCGACCGGCGGCGCGGTCTTCCTGGCGATCATCGCGGCGGTCGCGTTCGCGACGATCCTCGCGGTGGTCGCGGGACTCACGCTCGCCTCCTCGTCCTCGTTCTCGCACGACCTGTTCGCGAACGTGTTCAAGCGCGGCAAGGCCAGCGAGCGGGACGAGGTCGTGACCGCCCGGTACGCGGCCGTCGTCATCGGCGCGGTCGCGATCGTCCTGTCGATCTTCGCGCGCGGGCTGAACGTGGCGTTCCTGGTCGCGCTGGCGTTCGCGATCGCCGCGTCCGCGAACCTCCCGACGCTGCTGTTCTCGCTGTTCTGGAAGCGGTTCAACACCGTCGGCGCGGTCGCGGGCATCTACGGCGGCCTCGTCGCGGCGGTCGGGCTCGTGCTGCTCAGCCCGATCTGCTGGGGCGGCAAGACCGACACCCTGCCCAAGGGCAACGTGGACGCGCTGTTCAGCGAGACCACGGTCGCGCCCATCCCGTTGCAGAACCCCGGCCTGATCTCGATCCCGATCGGGTTCCTGTGCGCCTACCTCGGCACCGTCCTGTCCAAGGAGCGCACGGACGAGAAGTTCGCCGAACTGGAGGTCCGGTCGCTGACCGGAACCGGCGCGCACTGAGCCCCTCCGGGATCGGCCAGGTCGCTTGACTGGCGGAACGCCTCCGGGACAGGCTGTGAGCTCTCCCTCACAGCCCCCGGAGGTGTTCTGTTGCGTGCAGAGGACGGAGCGGACGGCGCCGCGGAGCCGCCGCCGCGCGTTCCGGCGTCCGCCAACTCGCGCACGTCCGAGGCGGGCGCCGGCTGGGAGTGCGGAGCGCCGGGCACGTTCAACGCGCTGCTGCCCGACCGGATCCCGGGGTTCTCCTGGCGCCGCCCGACGATCCTGTGGCGGTCCCGCAACGACGTGGTCGCCCGCCTGTTCGGCGACCCGGCCGACGCGATCCGCCGCCGCTGCGTCGCCGCCCTCCGCGAGCGCGGGACGCCCGCCGCGTTCACCGTCCACCGGTCCGCGGCGCGGTTCTCGTTCCTGCTCGTCGGCGACACCGGCGAGGGCGACAAGTCGCAGTACGCGGTCGTCCCTGCGCTGCTGAGCGCCGGCGCCGGAACCGACTTCATGGTCATCGCCAGCGACGTCATCTACCCGGCGGGCGACGCGGGGCAGTACCCGGCGAAGTTCTTCCGGCCCTACAAGGACTACCCCGCCCCCATCTACGCCGTCCCCGGCAACCACGACTGGTACGACGGGCTGCGCGGCTTCCTGCACGTGTTCTGCGACCTGGACGCCGACTGCTCGCCGCCGCCCTGGCGCGGGCCGCTCTCCTTCGTGCCGCGCCTGTTCTGGCGCGCGTCCGGGACGGTCGAGCGGAGCGTGCTCGCCGAGGCGCGGCGCGCCTACCGGGGCGCGCCCGGCCAGCAGGCCGTCCAGCCGGGGCCGTACTGGGCGATCGACACCCCGTCCCTGCGCATCGTCGGCATCGACACCGGCATCACCGGGCGCATCGACCGCGACCAGGGCGCGTGGCTGCGCGAGGTGTCGGCGGGCCCCAAGCCCAAGATGCTGGTCACCGGCAAGCCGCTCTACGTGGACGACCAGCACCGGCCCTGCCCGATCGAGGGCGGCGGGACGGTCGATGAGATCGTGCGCGACCCGGCGCACCACTACGTCGCGGCGATCGGCGGCGACATCCACAACTACCAGCACTACCCGGTGGGGCTGGAGGACGGCCGCGTCCTGCACTACATCGTCTCCGGCGGCGGCGGCGCGTTCATGCACGCGACCCACGTCATCCCCCGCACGCGCGTCGTGGACGAGGGCGACTTCCGCTGCTACCCGCTCCGCGGCGACTCCCTCTCGCGCTACAGCAGGCTCTACGGCCGCTGGCTGCGGCTGCCGAGGCTGTTCGAGCTGTCCCCGAGGGAGGCGACGGCCGCCGTCCAGCACCGCCTCGGCATCGAGCCGGGGCGCGGATACGACGCGCCCGCGCCGTCCGCCCGCGCGCGTTTCGTCGCCGGGCTCCTCGGCGTGCCGCGCGGTGGCCGGCCCCGGCCACGCTTCGCCCGCCTTCCGGTGCGTAAGCTTCCCCAGCGGTTCCGCTCCGAGCTCGCCGACTGGGACACGCCGCCGTTCTTCAAGAACTTCCTGCGTGTGGACGTGACGGAGGACGAGCTGCGCATCCGTTGCTTCGGCGTGACCGGCTGCGGCGACCACGAAACGTCACCGCCGTGCGAGGACGAGGTGCCGATCCCGCTGCGTTAGGTCTCAGATCGGATAATCTTGACGCCGAAAAGCGGGGAATTTCGTGATCTTGAAGCGGCCGACCGCCCGAGCCCGTTACAGTCTTGGCTCACCACACGGGTGAACGGTAACGGACGGTCGGCCGGAAAACGACCGCGTCCTTCAGGAGAGCGATGAGTTACCCCCAGCAGGGCCAGGGCCAGCCTTACCAGCAGCAGCAACAGCAGCAGGCGTACCAGGGCGGCTACGCCCCGGCCCCGCAGCACCAGCAGCAGGCGCCCGTCGCGCGCGGCGCCGGCGCCAACATGAAGCGCCGCAACCCGGTCGGAGCCTGGCTGGGGCTGCCGATCATCACGTTCGGCATCTACGGCATGGTGTGGTTCTTCAAGGTCCACCAGGAGCTGCACGAGTACGACCGGCGCATCGACAACGCCGCGACCAACGCCCTGCTGTCGATCCTGTTCGGCAGCATCACGCTGGGCATCTGGCCGCTGATCATGTGGGTGAAGCTCGGCGGCCGCATCGCCGAGGCCCAGCGCGCCGCCGGGCTGCCCGCGAGCTGCAGCGGCGGCATGGGCTTCCTGCTCGGCATCCTCGGCTTCGGCGTCCTGTACTACCAGCTCCAGCTCAACAAGGTCATCGACCGCTACGGCGACACCCCGGCGGGCCAGCAGGTCTCCCTGGTCGCCTGACCCCGTCCGGGCGACAGAGGCCGCGGCCCTGGCCTCCTGACCCATCCGTGCCGAACCCCTCCGCGCCCCTCGGGCGCGGAGGGGTCGTCGCATGTCCGGCGGTCCCGCGCCGCACGGTTTCATGCCGCACGGTTCCCGCGCCGCACCGTCCGATGCCGCACGGGCCCGCCCGACCGCGGTTCTGTCAGAGGCCGCCGCCACAATGGCGGGGTGCGGATCGCGGTGGCCGCCGGCGGCGGAGGCGGGGGAGTGCTGCGGCCCCTCGCCGAGGACGGCACGCCCACCGGCCCGGCCCGGCAGGCGGCCGACCTGGTCGCCGAGATCGCCGCGCGGGAACGGTCCGACGCGCCGCGCTGGGTGTGGCCCGCCACCGCCCGGCTGTACCCGGCGCTGCTGAGGGCCGGGGTGCGGGTGGCGCGCTGCCATGACCTGGAGCTGGTCGAGACCCTCCTGCTCGGCCACGCGGGACGCTACGGGGAGCCGCGCGCGGTCCGCGCCGCGTGGGCGCGGCTGCGGGGCGAACCCGTCCCGACCGACCCTCCGCCGCCGCGCGCCGAGCCCGCGCAGGCGTCGCTGTTCGACGACGACGCCCCCGGCGCGGACGCTCCCGCCGACGACATCGAGCAGGTCGTCGCCGTGCACGCCGCGCAGCAGCACGCGATCGCCGCGCTGGAGGGGTTCGCGCTGCTCGCCGCCGCCGAGTCCGCCGGGTCGCTGGTCGCGGCCGAGCTGGGCCACGACGGCCTGCCCTGGTCGGCGGCCGAGCACGACGCGCTGCTCACCGGGCTGCTCGGGCCCCGCCCGTCCGGCGGGCTGCGGCCGCGCAGGCTCCAGGCGCTCGCCGACCGGATCAACGCCGCGTTCGCCGCCGACGGCCGCGGACACGTCAACCCCGACTCCCCGGCGCAGATCGTCAAGGCGTTCGCGGCGGTGGGGCGGCCCGTCGCCTCGACGCGCGCGCACGTGCTCAAGCGCGTCGACCACCCCGCCGTGCCGCTGCTGCTGGAGTACAAGGAGCTGGCCCGCCTGCACACCGCCTACGGCTGGGGGTGGCTCGACACCTGGGTCCGCGGGGGCCGGTTCCGCCCCGAGTACGTGGTCGGGGGCGTGGTGTCGGGCCGCTGGGCGACCAACGGCGGCGGCGCGCTGCAGATCCCGCGCGTCCTGCGCCGGGCCGTCGTCGCCGACCCGGGCTGGCGGCTCGTGGTCGCCGACGCGGCGCAGCTCGAACCCCGCGTCCTCGCGGCCCTCGCGGGCGACCGCGCGTTCGCCGCCGCCGCCGCGCACGGCGACCTGTACGCCGCGCTGTCCCCGGCCTTCGGCCCGGAGCGCCCGGAGCGCCCCGGCGGCGCGGCGGGCTCCCCGCAGGGCTCCCGGCGCGATCCCGAGACGCTCGGCCCGCGCGAGAAGGCCAAGCTCGCGCTGCTGTCGGCCATGTACGGCGGCGGGACGGGCGAGGGCGTGCACCTGCTCGGCGTCCTGAAGAGCCGCTTCCCCGACGCGTTCGAGTACGTGGAGGCCGCGGCGCGCGCGGGCGAGAACGGGCACCTCGTCCGCTCCCGCCTCGGCCGCACCTGCCCGCCGCCGTCGGCCGGCTGGCGCGAGCTGACCGCCGCAGCCGACGACGAGGCGGACGGCGCGGACGGCGCGCAGGACGGCGCGGGCGGGCGCCGGCAGGCGAACGCGGCGCAGGCGCTGCGCGGCCGGGGCCGCTTCACCCGCAACTTCGTCGTCCAGGCGACCGCCGCCGACTGGGCGCTGGCGCTGCTCGGCTCGCTGCGCCGCCGCCTCACCGCGCTCGGGCCGCCCCGCCTGGTGTTCTTCCAGCACGACGAGGTCATCGTGCACACCCCGGCGGAGCTGGCGGAGGAGGTGACCGCCGCGGTCCACGCCGCCGCCGAGGAGGCCCGCCGGCTGCTGTTCGGCGACACCTCCGTCGTGTTCCCGATGGAGGTCGCCGCCGTCGACCGCTACTCCGACGCGAAGTGACCACCGCCGGCCTGGGCGGCGCCCCCGTTCACGGGCGGGGAAGGTGCCTGACCCGGGCGGCCTCACGGGTGAGGTGGTCGCGTTCGGGGACGCTCGCGGCGGCGCGCGCGGCCTGGGCGTACAGGTCGGCGGCCCGGTCGAGGTCGCCGGCGCGCTCGTGCAGGTAGGCCGCCGCCGCGGCGCGGCGGGGCAGGTCGGGGCTCAGCCCGGCCAGGGCCGCGAGCCCGGCGTGCGGCCCGTCGGCCTCGCCGACCGCGACGGCGCGGTTGAGGCGCACCACCGGGCTGTCGGTGATGAGCAGCAGCTCGTCGTACCACTCGACGATCTGCGTCCAGTCGGTCGCGGCGGCCGTCCCGGCGTCGGCGTGCAGGGCGGCGATCGCGGCCTGGGCCTGGTACTCGCCCAGCCGGTCGCGGGCGAGCGCGGTCTGCAGGATCGCCACCCCCTCGGCGATCAGGCCGGTGTCCCACAGCGTCCGGTCCTGGTCGGCGAGCGGCACCAGGCGGCCTTCCGCGTCGGTGCGCGAGTCGCGGCGCGCGTGGTGCAGCAGCATGAGCGCGAGCAGGCCCGCGACCTCGGGCTCGTCGGTCAGGGCGTCGAGCTGGCGGGTGAGGCGGATCGCCTCGGCGGCCAGGTCGAGGTCGCCGCCGTAGCCCTCGTTGAAGACGAGGTAGAGCACGCGCAGGACCGTCCCGAGGTCGCCGGGCCGGTCGAGCGCCCGTCCCGCGATACCGCGCTTGGCGCGGCTGATGCGCTGGGCCATCGTCGCCTCGGGGACGAGGTGGGCCGCGGCGATCTGCCGGGTGGTCAGCCCGCCGACCGCGCGCAGCGTCAGCGCGACGGCCGAGGTCGCCGGGAGGACGGGGTGCGCGCACAGGAAGTACAGCCGCAGCGTGTCGTCGGCGGACGGCGCCGGGCCGGGCGCGGGTTCGACCTCGACGGTGAGCTCGCGGCCCCGCCGCGACGCCTCGGACCGGGCGGCGTCGAGGAACTTGCGCCACCCGGTCGCCACGAGCCACGCCCTGGGCTCGCGCGGCGGGTCGTGCGGCCAGGTGTCCAGGGCGCGGATGAGGGCCTCCTGGACGGCGTCCTCGGCGGAGGCGAAGTCGGCGCCGCGCCGGACGAGGACGCCGATCACCGCGGGCACCAGCTCCCGCAGCTCCGCCTCGTTCACCGCGGGGCCGCGGGCGTCTCGCCCAGCAGCGGGCGGACCTCCAGCCATTCGCGGAGCGGCTCGCCGCCGGGGCCGGGGGCCGCCGACAGCTCCCCGGCCAGCTCGACCGCGCGGTCCCAGGAGGGCACGTCGACGACGCACCAGCCCGCGACGAGGTCCTTGGTCTCGGCGAAGGGCCCGTCGGTCACCGGCGGGCGGCCCTCGCCGTCGAACCGCACGAACGCGCCCTCGGGCGCGAGCGCCCGCGTGTCGACGAACTCGCCCCGCTCCCGCAGCCGGTCGAGGAACGCGCGCATGTACCGCAGGTGCGCGTCGACCTCCTCCGGCGTCCACCCGTCCATCGGCCCGTACTCGACGGCGGGCGGCGGACCGCCCCGGTAGTGCTTCAGGATCAGGTACTTCATCGTCGTCGCGCCTCCCCCTCGGGACGAGGCTAGTGGGCCACGCCCCGGACGAGGCCGCCCACCTCGGCGCGGAGGCGGACGAACTCGGGGTCGGCGCGGGTGCCGATCTGGTCGCGGGTCGCCGGGAGCGTGACCTGGAGCTGCTCGCGGATCCGGCCGGGGTTGCGGGCCAGCACCACGACGCGGTCGCCGAGGTAGACGCTCTCGTCGATGTCGTGGGTGACCAGCAGGATCGTCATGCCCTGCGCGCGGTGCACCTGGAGGACGAGGTCCTCCAGGTCCTCGCGGGTCTGCGCGTCCACCGACCCGAACGGCTCGTCCATCAGCAGGAAGGACGGCCGGTAGGCGAGCGCGCGGGCGATCGACACGCGCTGCTGCATGCCGCCCGACAGCTCCCACGGGTACTTGGACGCCGCGTCCGCGAGCCCGACCGACTTCAGCGCCTCGGCGGCCTGCTCGCGCCGCTCGGACCGGTTCGCGCCGCGCCGCCGCAGCGGCAGCGCCACGTTGTCGCGGACGGTCAGCCACGGCAGCAGCGAGCGGCTGTAGTCCTGGAACACGACCGCGAGCTCGTCGGGGACGCCGTCGATGGCCGTGCCGTTGAGGACGACCTTGCCCTCGCTCGGCGCGATCAGCCCGGCGATGCAGCGCAGCAGCGTCGACTTGCCGCAGCCCGACGGGCCGACGATCGTGACGAGTTCGCCCTCGGCGACCTTGAGGTCCATGCCTTTCAGGACGGGGGCGGCACCACCGTAGGAGTGGCCCAGCCCGGAAATCTCCAGCATTCTGATCACCGCGCCCAGGGCTCGTAGAGGGTGGGGTCGCCTTGCTCGACCTGGACTTCCACGAGGTAGGGGCCCTCGTGGGCGAGCGCCTGCGCGAGCGCCTCGTCCAGCTCGGTGGTGGAGGCGACCGTCCGGCCGGGGACGCCGAGCCCGGCGGCGACGGCCGCGTAGTCGATGCCGGCGATGTCGGCGCCGGGGACCGTCTCGATGTCGATGCGGCGGCCGAGCGACCGGATCGCCCCGTAGCCGCCGTTGTTGACGACGACGACGGTCAGCGGCACGCGCCGCTGCGCCGCCGTCCACAGCGCCTGCACCGAGTACATGATGGAGCCGTCGCCGATGACGCAGACGATCCGCTCGCCGTTCCCGGCCATCGCGCGCCCGACCGCGACGGGCAGCGCCCAGCCGAGCGCGCCGCTGCCGGAGGCGAGGAACCCGCCGGAGCGGGTGATCGGCATCCGGGCGTGGAACAGGTCGCGGTGGCTCGGGATCTCCTCCACGATCACCGCGTCCTCGGGGAGCAGGTCGCGGAGGGTCTCGACGGCGAGCGCCGGGTCGATCGGGTCGCCCGCGCGCGGCGGGGCGGGGCGGGGACGCGGCTCGGGCGCGGGCCGGTCGGCCTTCTCGACCAGGTCGAGCAGCCCGGCCAGCGCGGGCCGCAGCGTGGTGAGCAGGCTGGTCCCGACCGTGGACCAGGCCGTCTGCGCCGGGTCGCAGTCGAGGTGGAACAGCCGCGCCCCGGCGGGCAGGACGTCGCCGCCGCTGCCGACGTGGTAGGTGAACACCTGCGTGCCGAGGACGAGGACGACGTCGTGCCCGTCCAGCCGCGCGGCGAGCTGGTCCTTGACCGGGGGCAGGAACCCGCGGAACAGCGCGTGGTCCTCGGGGAACCCGGACCGCCCCGACAGCGGGCTGATCCACGCGGGCGCGCCGAGCCGCTCGGCCAGCTCGACGACCTGGGGCAGCGCCTCCTCGTCGTCCACGCCGGAGCCGACGACGATCACGGGACTGGCGGCCGCGTTCAGCGCGTCCGCGACCTCGCGGAGCGCGGCCGGGTCGGCGGTGAAGGCGGACCTGACCTCGCGGTGCGGGACGGGCGCGGCCGGGCGGTCCCAGTCGTCCTCGGGGACGGAGATGAACACGGGCCCGCGCGGCGGCGTCATCGCGACCCGGTACGCCTCGGCGAGCGCCGCCGGGACGTCCTCGGCGCGCTCGGGCTGGCGGCTCCACTTCACGTAGGGCCGGGGGAACGTCGCGGGCTCGTCGGCGCCGAGGAACGGGCGCGACAGCAGCATGTCGCGGGACTGCTGCCCCGCGAAGACCACGAGCGGCACGCGGTCGCGGTAGGCGTTGAACACCGCGCCGAGCGCGTGCCCGACCCCGCCCGCCGAGTGCAGGCTGACCAGCCCGGCGTTGCCGGTGCCGATCGCGTGCCCGGCCGCGGCGGCGACCGCGACGGTCTCCTGGAGGGCCAGGACGTACTCGAAGTCCTCGGGGAAGTCGCGGAACATCCGCAGCTCGGTCGAGCCGGGGTTGCCGAAGACCGTGGTCATCCCGGCGCGCCGGCAGAACTCGAACACCGCCTCCCGGACGGTGGACCCGGTCGTCATGAAGCCGCCTTTCGCGCCTCGCGGTGCCAGGTCAGGACCCGGTGCTCCACCGCGAGCAGAATCGTGTTGAACAGGTAGCCGAGGACGCCGAGCAGCACGATGACGCACCAGATGGTGGGCATGTCGGACACGCTCTGGGCGTTGGTCAGCTCGAAGCCGACCCCGTCGGAGGTGCCGGGCAGCAGCTCGGAGAAGACCATCAGGATCAGCGACAGCGACAGCGCGAGCCGCAGCCCCGCGAAGATCTTGGGCAGCGCCGAGGGGATGATCAGGAACCGGATCCGCTCGAACGCCGACAGCCGGAACGTCTCGGCCGTCGCCATCTGCACCGGGTCGACCGACCGCACGCCGTCGGCGGTGTTCAGCAGGATCGGCCAGATCGCGCTGAAGATGATGGAGGCGACCTGCATCTGGGTGCCGAGCTCGAACAGCACGATGAACACCGGGACCAGCGTCGGCGGCGGGATCACCCGCGCGAACTGCATGATCGGGTTGAGGTAGGCGAGGGCCCGCTCGGAGCGCCCGATGGCGATGCCGAGCACGACCCCGGCGAGCGTCGACAGCGCCAGCCCGAGCGCCATCCGGCCGAGGCTCGGGAAGATGTTGCCGGTCGCCTCGCCGTTCAGGAACAGGTGGCTCGCGGGTCCGCTGAACCACAGGTCCTTCATGTGCTTGGCGATCTCCCACGGCGGCGGGAAGAACGGGCTGTCGGAGATCCGCGTGGCGACCTCCCACGCGGCGACGAGGATCACGAGGGGCAGCCAGCGGTGCAGGACCCCCCGCACCACCGTCCCGGCGACGCCGCCGCGGGAGCGCGGCGCGGACGACACGGTCGCGGTCGCGGCGGTCACGCGGCACCGCTCCTCTCACACGTCGAGGCGGGGGTCTGGTCCGGGGCGCGGGTCACGAGGCACCGCTCCGGAGCGCGAAGTGCCAGCGGAACAGCCGGTTCTCGGCCTGCACGAGCAGCGTGTCGCTGATGAGGCCGAGGCAGCCGGCCCACACCGTCCCGGCGAGGACGTCGCGGGTGCCGTCCGGCACGTTGCTGGCGTTGGCGATGAAGATGCCGAGCCCCTCGCCGAAGCCGGACAGGATCTCGGTGCCGACCGCGAGGATCAGCGCGATCGAGGCGGCGAGCCGCACGCCCGTCGCGATGAAGGGCGCCGCGCTGCGCAGCGACACCCGCAGCAGCACCTGCGTGCGGCTGAAGCCGAACGTGCGCAGGGTCTCCTTCGCCGTGGGGTCGACGTCGTCCAGCCCGTACATCGTGTTGAACAGGATGGGCCAGCTCGCCGCGTACACGATGAGCGGCACCTCCATGCCCAGCCCCGATCCGAGCACCAGCCCGGCGAGCGGGATGAGCGCGACCGAGGGGATCGGCCGCAGGAACTCCACGATCGCGCGCGCGCCGGTGTTGATCGCCGGGACGCTGCCGAACAGCAGCCCGAGCGGCACCGCGATCACGATGGCGAAGCCGAGGCCGAGCCCCCACGCGGTCAGCGTGACGCGCACGTTGTGCAGGAACTCCGCGTCGCCGAACAGCTCGAACGCGCGGGCGACCACGGTGGAGGCCGGGGGCAGGTAGGAACGGTCCACGATCTCGGCCCGCCCCAGGGCCTCGCTCGCGAGGAACAGGACCGCCACCCCCACGGCCCCCCGCGCCCACTTGCCTGGGCGCGAGAGACCGCGGGATGACGTCGACTGGTGTGTCATGGGTGAACTCGGTGTCCCGCCGTCAGGCCGTCGGCTGGAAGAGGATGGACTTCAGGTCGGGCTTCTGCTTGAGCAGGCCCGCGGTGGTCATCAGGTCGACGACCCGCTGCATCCGGGTGGTGTTCAGCGTGGTCGGGTAGCCCGGCAGCGTGATGACCGACGCGACCTGCGGGTCGATCTTGGCGTAGCCGGGCAGGACCTCCTCGACGCGCTTGCGGTCGCCGGTGGCGATCCCCTGCGCCTTCATGATGGCCCGCTGGAAGGCCGCCGCCGCCTTGGGGTTCTTGCTGGTGAAGTCCTGCGTGCTGACGTAGCCGCTGATCGGCAGCCCGGTCACCGGCTCGCTGCCGCCGTCGACCGCCACCCGCGCGCCCTGCTTCTTCTGGGTGTCGGACAGGAAGGGCTCCACGATGTGGACGGCGTCCACCTGGCCCTTCTCCAGCGCGGCGGCCATCTGCGGGAACGGGATCGCGACGTAGGTGACCTTCGAGGCGTCCACGTTGTTCGCCTTGAGGATCGCGTTCAGCGTCAGCGACTGGATGTTGTTGAGGATGTTGACCGCGACCTTCTTGCCCTCAAGGTCCTTCGCGGTCTTGATCTTCGAGTCGGACTTGACCAGCACGTTCATCATGTTCGAGGTGAGTGTCGCCCCCTCGGCCACGATGCTCAGCTTCAGCGTGCCCTTCTCGTTCGCCTGCAGGAAGGACACGTAGTTGGCGCCGGCGATCAGGTCCACGTCGCCCTTGGCGAGGGCGGGCAGCGCCTGGATGCTCTGCTGGACCGGCTTGATCTGTACCTTCAGGCCCTCGGCTTCGAACAGCTTCTGCTTCTGCGCGATGTGCAGGGCCGCGCCGTCCACGAGGGGCAGCGACGCGACCGTCAGTGTCTTCTTTTCCAGTCCCTTGCTACTCCCGGAGGAGTCGTCGGAGTCTCCGCAACCGACGGCGAGGGAGGCGACCAGGAGAAGAGCACCGAGGAGAACAGAGCGACGTCCGGATTGCCTCATGGCACTCCTTACTCATCAGGGGAAGATGCTGGCGTGGCTGGGTTGACCAGGGCGAAAGAGCCAGGGGGGACGACTGTGGCCACTGTTCCCGCCGCGCCTGATGATCACGTTCGGGGAGAGTATCGCGGGTTGGGCGTCTTGGGTGGTTTGCTTCCGGATTGCGTGACTGTCTTGTGTCCTGCGGGTCTTGCGTGACGCATGGTACGTCGGCGACTACTCCGTCCCGCACGTCCCCTGTTCCACTGGTCGGTACGGCCCGTGGGATCGCCGCCGGACGGGGCGGATTCGGTCCGTCCGTCCCGACCCCATTGGTCCTTTCGGTCAGGAGTGACCGTCCATCGCCGGACGACTCCGGAGAGTGAGCGATCGGACCGGTCCACAAACGGGGTCGCGAAGGTCACGATCTCGAATCGATCCCGGGCGAACAGCGGTCGTCACGATCCGAGACCGCTCAAGGACTGAACGAACATGTGCGGAGCGTGACGGACCGTACCCGTGAAAACGGACAGACGGTAACGAAACCCCGATTGTCGCATTAGTCCATATCGACTCGCCTAGGGTCCTTTGCGGCCCATCCCTGGATGTGCTGCAATGTCGAGCGCCGGAGGCGGAACGATGTTGCATTTGGACTCTTCGTGGTGGTTCGGCCACAGAGGATGCGGCACATCGTGATGGAGAGGGTGTTTACGCCGGATGCAACCAAGCGACGCAGGTCGCGACCTTCCTCGACCCGGGGAGGTCGAGGCACGGTCCGATCCTTCACCACGGACGGGCAGCAGGTTCAGCCTGCGGAACTGGCGGGTGCCGCAGCGCCTCGTCGTGCTGATCCTGGTTCCGACGGTCGCGGCCGTCGCGCTCGCCGGGTTTCGCATCTCGAACTCGGCCGGCCGGACGGAGGCGTACGGGCGGGTCGAGAAGATGGCCGACCTCGGTGAGCACGTCACCCGGTTCCTCCAGGAGTTCATCGCCGAGCGCGACACCGCCGTCGAGTACATCGCCTCCAACCACGACCCGGCCCTGCTGGGCGCCTTCCAGGACCGGCAGCGCCGGACCGACGCGCAGCTCGGCCCCGTCCGCTCGGCCGCCGGGCGCATCGACTCCTCCTTCGGCGGCCAGGCCCTGCGCGACGCCACGGCCGTGCGCGGACGGCTGGACGGCGTCAAGGCGGTCCGCGCCCTCGCGACGAGCACCCGGGTGCCCGCGTTCACCGTCCTGCAGAAGTACTCCGAGTCGGCCCGGGAGCTGGCCGGCATCCTCGACGCCCTCTCGCAGAACGTCGCCGACGACCGGCTCGCGGAGGCCAGCCGCGCGCTCGGCTCGCTCGCGCGCGCCAAGGAGGCCGTCTCCCGCGAGCGCGCCCTGCTGCTCATCGGCGCGCACGGGCACCGGCTCGCCACCGACGAGCTGAACGCGCTCACCGCCGCGCGCGCGGAGGAGGACAGCGCGATCACCGCCTTCCGCGGCTCCTCCTCGGTCGCCCAGCGCCAGCTCTTCGAGGACACCGTCGTCGGCACCCGCATCGACCAGGCCCGCGACCTGCGGCAGCGCGCCATCACCGCGGCCAGCGCGGGGAACGGGCGGCTCCCGGTCACGCTCGGCACCTCGCACGCGGCGCTCGTCATCCGCAGCGTGATGACCGAGATGGTCGACCAGATGCGCAAGGTCGAGCAGTCGCTGGCCGGCGAGATCAGCAAGATCAGTGACGAGCGGGGCGCCGACGCGCGGCAGTCGACGATCACCGACGCGATCGTCGCGGCCATCCTGCTGCTGTTCGTCCTGCTGATCACCGCGTTCATGGCGCGCTCGCTGGTCAAGCCGCTGCGCCGGCTCCAGCAGGGCGCCCTGGAGGTCGCCGGCACCCGGCTGCCCGGCCTGGTCGACCGGCTCCGCGATCCCGAGGCCGCCGCCGGCGGCATCGAGGTGCAGCCGATCGACATCGACTCCACCGACGAGATCGGCCAGGTGGCCCGCGCCTTCGACGAGGTCCACCGCGAGGCGGTGCGGCTGGCGGCCGACGAGGCCGTGCTGCGCGGCAACATCAACGCGATGTTCGTCAACCTCTCCCGCCGCAGCCAGTCGCTGATCGAGCGCCAGCTCCGCCTGATCGAGGAGCTGGAGCAGAGCGAGCGCGACGAGGAGCAGCTCGCCAACCTGTTCCGCCTGGACCACCTCGCCACCCGTATGCGCCGCAACTGCGAGAACCTCCTCGTCCTCGGAGGGCAGGAGCAGGCGCGGCGGTGGAACCGGCCGGTCCCGCTGATCGACGTCGTCCGCGCGTCCCTGTCCGAGGTGGAGCAGTACGAGCGGGTGGCGCTGCGGGTTCAGGGCGACATGACGGTCGCCGGCCCCGTCGTCAACGACCTCGTCCACCTGCTGGCCGAGCTGGTCGAGAACGCGACGGTGTTCTCCGCCGAGCACACCAAGGTCACGGTGTCCGGGCAGATGCTCAGCGGCGGCGGCTCGATGCTCCAGATCACCGACAACGGCGTCGGCATCTCGCCCGAGGAGCTGGAGCAGGCCAACTGGCGGCTCGCGAACCCGCCGGTCATCGACTTCTCCGCCGCGCGGCGCATGGGCCTGTTCGTGGTCGGCCGCCTCGCCGTCCGGCACGGCATCCGGGTCGAGCTGCGCGCGGCGCAGGGCGGCGGCCTCACCGCGTTCGTCGTGCTGCCGGACGCCGTGGTCAGCCCTGGCGAGTCCGCCGGGATCGGCTCGCGCGGCTTCGGCGGCGCCGCGGCCCCCCGCGAGGCGACGGGCGGCGGCGGGCAGCTCGCCGCGCTCACCGCGATCACCGAGCCGCCCGCCCTCGGGGCCGGCGGCGCGGGCGGCGCGTTCGAGCAGGCCGGCGCGCTCCAGCAGGAGGAGTACGGCTCGGGCCCGCAGCCCGTGCTCGGCACCGGCGGGCAGCCGCAGCTCGGCAGCGGCGGCCACCCGATGGTCGGCGGCAGCGGCGCGCACCGCGTGGTCGGCGGCGGCACCGGCCCGATGGCCCAGGCCGGGAGCGGCGCGCACGCCACCCCGCCCGGCCTCACCGGCCCGATCCCGATCGTCCCGCCGGTCGACCAGCGCCCGGCCGACGCCTCGCCCTCCGCCGGCGAGCCCTACCCGTCCGAGCCGTTCGGCTCCGACGCCTACCCGGTGCAGCCCTACGGGCCCTCCGACGACCGCGGCGCCGCCCGCGCGCCCGGCGAGCTGCCCGTCCGCGAGCCCGGCGCGAACCTGCCGGGACGGCCGGGCGCCGGCGACGGCCCGAACGGGCTGTTCCAGCCGCGCGGCGAGCAGCGGCCGCAGGCCGAGCAGCCCTCCGCCGAGCGACCGTCCGGCGAGCGTCCGGGCGGCGCCGCCCGCAACGGGCTCTACCGGCCCGGCCGGCACACCGGCCCCCAGTCCGTCGTCCCCGAGGCGCAGCCCGTGGTGCCCGAGCCGGGCGCCCCGCGGCACATCCCCTGGGAGACGGGTCCGCTCCAGCAGGTCGGCGGCGACACAGGCCCGCTGCCGTCCGACACCCTCGCCGACGGCTCCCCAGGCGGCGCGCGATCCCGGCCCAGCGGAGGCGGGGCCCCGTGGGGGGACAACGGCGACCCGGCGGCGCCCGACGAGGCGCGGCCGGCCACGCCCACGCCCAACCCGCCGGAGGACGCCATCCCGGAGCCACCCGCCACCGACCAGTCCGGATTCGAGACGCCCGCGCTGGCCGCCGCGGCGGCCGAGCCCGCGCGGATCCCGCCGCCGCCCCGGCCCGCCGCCGGGCCGAGGCGGGTCCCCGAGCGCTCGCCGATCTTCGACGCGATGCAGTCGGAGTGGTTCCAGCGCAGATCGGACGCGTCGTCGGGCGAGGATCCGCCGAAGGACTGGGAGTCCCCGGCGGACGCGGGGTTCCGCGCCGCCGAGGCCGTCCGGGAGCCCGTGGCGAGCACGCGCACGTCCGTCGGGCTGCCCAAGCGGGTGCCGGGCAAGAACCGCGTGCCCGGCGCGGTGGGGCGCCAGGCGCAGGCCGGCCAGGCGGGACAGGCCCAGGCCGGGCAGGCGCAGGCCGGACAGGGCCAGGCGCAGCCGGGTCAGGGGCAGGGCGGACCGGGGCAGGCCGGTCAGCCGCAGGGCGGCCGTCCGCAGGCGGGGCAGGCGCAGCCCGCCGCGCAGGACCGCCCGGGACAGGAACCACAGGGCAGGCAGGCGCAGGGCCCGCAGGCCGACGTGGTGCGCAACCGCTTCGCGAGCCTGCAGCGAGGCGTCCATCGGGGCCGCACCGAGACTCGCGGCGGCACGTCAGGTGAGGCGCCGTCGCAGGGCGACGACGAGACAGGAGGCTCCCGGTGAGCGGGCAGGATCTCAACTGGTTGGTGACGAACTTCGCGGACCGGGTCCCGAAGGTCGCGCACGCCGTCGTGGTCTCCTCGGACGGCCTGCCGATGGCCTACTCCTCGGGCTTCCCGCCCGAGCGCGCCGACCAGCTCTCGGCCATCGCCTCCGGGCTGATGAGCCTGACGCAGGGTGCGGCGAAGATCTTCGACGCGGGCGGTGTGAGCCAGACCGTCGTCGAGATGGACCGCGGGCTGCTGTTCGTCATGTCGATCACCAACGGGTCGGTGTTCGCGGTGCTCGCCGCGCCCGACTGCGACCTCGGACTGGTCGCGTACGAGATGACGCTGCTGGTGGAGCGGGTCGGCCGGGTGCTGACGCCCGCGCTGCGCTCCCCGGAGCAGCAGCCGCCGTACCCGGGACCGCCGGTGACCGAGATGGGCGCGGGGCCCGCCCGTTATTGACCGGACTGACTCTGACGGAGGTCGGGCGAGATGGATCGAGGCAGTTCCTACGGAGGCGGTCCGGGAGGTCCGGGCGGCCCGGGGCGCTGGCCGGGGGACCAGGGGCGGGTGCCGGGGCAGGGGGGCCGGCCGCCCGCACGCGAGGAGGAGGACGCCAGTTCGCTGGTGCGCCCGTACGCCGTCACCGGGGGACGCACGAAGCCGCGGTACGACCTGGCCATCGAGGCCCTGGTCACCGCGGCGCCCTACCCGCCGCGGGACGTGGCCGTGCTGACCCCGGAGTACCGGGCGATCATGGACCTGTGCCGGTCGGCCCGATCGGTGGCGGAGGTGTCCGCGATGCTCCGCATCCCGCTCGGCGTCGCGCGGGTGCTCGTCGCCGACATGGCCGTCGAGGGACTGCTGCGCCTGCACCAGTCGCGTCCCACCACGACCGGCGGCCAGCCGGACCTCCGTTTGCTAGAAAGGGTGCTCAGTGGCCTTCGGAAGCTCTGATCAGGTTCCACCCCCGGGGCCGCACGGCGCAGAGGCCGAGCTGACCTCTGTGAAGATCGTCGTCGGCGGCGGGTTCGGCGTCGGCAAGACCACCTTCGTCGGGTCGGTCTCGGAGATCATGCCGCTCACCACCGAGGCGGTGATGACGGCGGCGAGCGCCGACGTGGACGACCTGTCGGCCGTCCCCGACAAGACGACCACCACGGTCGCGATGGACTTCGGCCGCGTCTCGCTCGACCGCGAGCTGATCCTGTACCTGTTCGGCACGCCCGGCCAGCACCGCTTCTGGTTCATGTGGGACGACCTGGTCCGCGGCGCGATCGGCGCGGTCGTGCTGGTCGACACCCGCCGCCTGGAGGACTGCTTCGCCGCCGTCGACTACTTCGAGGAGCTCGGGCTGCCGTTCGTCGTCGGCGTGAACGGGTTCCACGGCGAGTTCCAGTACGCGGTCGAGGACATCCGCGACGCGTTGTCGATCAGCGGGCACGTGCCGATCGTCCAGTGCGACGCGCGCAACCGCGAGTCGACCAAGCAGGTGCTGATCACGCTTGTCCAGCACGCGATGTCGGTGCACGCCACCGCCGCGCCGGGGACGACCTCCCCGAGCTGGACCTGATCCTCCGGCCGGCGGCCGCCGGCCGGGCCCGTGTCGTGTCGCCCACATCCGGGTGATCTACGGTCGCGTAGGTTGCGTGCACCATGCATCATTGCCAACGTGATCGAGAACGAACGGGCACGGGGGACGGCGATGGCGGAGATGGGGCGGATCCGGACGTACGTGGCCCTCGGCGACAGCTTCACCGAGGGCCTGAACGACCCCTACCCGGGTGAGCGGGACCGCTTCCGCGGCTGGGCCGACCGGCTCGCCGAGCATCTCGACGCCCGCGACCCGGGCCTGCGCTACGCCAACCTCGCGGTCCGCGGCAAGCTCGTCCGGCAGATCGTCGACGACCAGGTGCCGCGGGCCGTCGAGCTGTCGCCCGACCTCGTGACGTTCTGCGGCGGCGGCAACGACATGCTGCGCCCCGGCGCCGACCCGGACGCGCTCGCCGTGGTCTTCGACGACGCCGTCCGGCGGCTGCGCGCCACCGGCGCCCGCGTCGTCGTCTTCACCGGGTTCGACCCGCGCGGGCTGAACACCGCGACGCGCATCCGCGGCCGGGCCGCGACCTTCAACATGCACCTGCGCGCCATCGCCGACCGCCGCGACTGCGACGTCGTCGACCTGTGGTCGCTGCGCGTGTTCAACGACCGGCGCGCCTGGTTCGAGGACCGGCTGCACCTGTCGCCCGAGGGGCACCGCCGCATGGCGCTGCGCGTCGCCGAGGTCATCGGCGTCCCGGTCCAGGGCGACTGGCGCGAGCCGTGGCCGCCGCCGTCCCCCGCCGGCTGGCTCACCTCGCGCCGCGCGGACCTCCACTGGGCCCGCGCGTACCTGCTCCCGTGGATCGGGCGCCGCGCCACCGGCCGCTCCTCCGGCGACGGTCGCGACCCCAAACGGCCCAACGCGCTGCCGCTCTAGCGGCGCGACGGGGATGTGCGTGATCGAGCCGGGTCGTAGGGTGCATGCGAGACGTACGTCACCCCGACCCGCCGCGTAGGAGAAGGACCCCCCTGGTGAGTGCCCCCCGGCTGCCGGACCACCTCGAAGTGCTGCTGACGGACGAGCCCGTCCTGGACGTGTACGCGTTCGGGCCGTGGCGCGTCCCCGACGGCCTGTACGAGGACATGCGCGAACGCGCGGTCGCCTACAACGCCGATCCGCGCGCGATCGTGCTGACCAGGCAGCTCAGCGACTTCTACGGCAAGGACACGAGCGCGGCGGGCGCCGAGCAGTGGTCGCTGCTGACGTTCCTGCTGGGTGCCTCGGCGGTGCGCGGCGGGACGCGCGGCGACGTCGACTACGAGCTGCTGTCGGCGTTCCTGGCGACGCCGGAGCCCGCCGTCCGCGACCCGATGGCGTGGTTCACCCAGGGCGGCCGGTGGCGGCCGCCGGGGCTGTGGCTGCCCGAGCCCGCCGGCGACGACCGGGAGCGCCGCGCGGTCATGTTCGAGCTGGCGCGGGCGGGCCTGGAGGTCTTCGACGGCCTGGAGCCGCTGGAGCGGCGGCGCCGGACGCTGATGGACCTGTTCGACCGGCGGGCGTCCGATCCGGCGCTGCGGGAGCAGGACATGACCGTCCCGCAGAAGGCGCTGGAGGAGGTCTGGACGGCGAGCCTCGGCGAGGACGAGCTGGCCGTGCTGCCGGAGATGGCCGGGCCGCTCGCCTACCTCGGCTGGGCGTGCGAGGGCCTGGACGCGGCGCACGAGCGGATCGCCGGGGCCGTCTCCGACGGCGACGACCCCGACGTCGCGCTCGCGCTGCTGCTGCTCGCGGCGGAGGCGCGGGTCGTCCCGGCCGAGCTGGCGGTCGCGCTCGGCACGGCGCGCTACGAGAGGCTGGAGGAGCGGTTCCAGGCGGCGCGCGAGGGCTTCGCGGCCGAGGCGTGGCAGCAGGACGTGCGCGCCTGGCTGGCCCGCGCGCTGGTCGCGGGGGAGGCCGACGCCGCGCGCGGCTGGCTCGACATGGCGGTGCGGATCACCGGCGCCGTGCAGGGCCTGCCGGACGCGGCGATCAGCCCGCGCTGCCGGGTGCCGGTCCGGCCGTTCCAGGCCGACCTGCGGCGGCTGTTCACGGCGCGGCGCGTGTTCAACCCGCTGGGCTCGGCGCTGTTCCCCGAGCGCGTCGCGGCCGGGCGCCCCGGCCGGGCCGCCGACGAGGGGCGCGCCGCCCGGGACGAGGCCGTCGCGGAGGCGATCGTCGGGCAGCCGGAGCTGACCCGGGCCGTCCAGGACGCGCTGGCGGCGCGGCTCGCGGGGGAGCGGCCGGTGCGGCTGCTGGTCGCCGGTCCCGAGGGGACGGGCAAGGGTACCGCCGCCGAGGTGGTGGAGCGCGCCCTCGCCGAGAGCGGCGTGCTGCGCGAGGCGCTGTGGGTCTCCGACCAGGTGTTCGCCTCGCTCGGCGTGAGCGACGCCGTGCTGTGGCTCCAGGCCCGCGTCCGCGACTGCGTGGAGGCGCGGATGCTGCTGGTCGTCGACGACCTGGAGCGGCTCGTCACCTACGAGCGGTGCGGCCCGGCGGCCGTGGAGGAGCTGCGGCGGCTGCTCGCCCGCTCGCCCTCGCTGGACGTCGTCGCGCTGTGCCGGCCGGGCGGCGACCGGCGGCTGATCGACGCCAACCCCGCGCTGGTGCGGGCATTCGAGGTCGTCGGCACCCGCGACTTCGCCGAGGACGGCTTCGCCGAGCTGTTCACCCGCGCCGCCGCCCGGCGCGGCGCGCGCGTCGCCGCCGAGGTCGCGGAGGCCGCCGGGGTGCTGCTCACCCGCACGCCGCCGCTGCTCAACCTGCGCGGGGCGCGGCTCGTGGAGCACATGGTCGGGCAGTGCGTCGCCGCCGCGCGGGCCCGCACGCCCGCCGCCGCGGCGGACGAGCTGGAGATCACCGACGCGGACCTGCCGCAGCGGGTCGTGCACGGCCGCCGCTCCGACCGCGACCCGCTCGCCGAGCTGGCCGCCTGCGCCGGCATCGAGCCGGTCAAACGGGAGGTCGACGCGCTGGTCGCCGAGGCGAAGGCGGCGAGCCTGCGCCGCGAGGCGGGGATGGCGGTCGCGGCGCGGCCCCGGCACCTGGTGTTCACCGGCAACCCCGGCACCGGCAAGAGCCTGGTCGCGCGGATCCTCGGCCGGATCTACGCCGACCTCGGCGCGCTGTCCTCGGGCCACCTGGTCGAGGTGGACCGCGCCGAGCTGCTCGGCGAGTACTCCAGCGAGAGCGTGCTGCGCGTGCGGCGGGCGGTGGAGCAGGCGCTCGGCGGCGTCCTGGTCGTCCGGGACGCGCACGTGTTCGCGCCGTCGGCCGCCGAGGGCCCGCGCGGCCGGGAGGTGCTGGACGTGCTCGGCACCGCCGTCCAGGCGCACGCCGACGACCTCGTCGTGGTGCTGACCGGGCCCGAGGCCGAGCTGAACGGGCTGCTGAAGTCCACGCCCGACCTCGCCGCGTTCTTCCCCCGCACGGTCCGCTTCCCCGACCTCGACGACGACGAGCTGGTCGAGGTGTTCGCCGCCAAGGCCGCCGACGCCGGGTTCGCGCTGGCCCCGGGCGTCCTGGACAAGGTCCGCGCGCTCGCCCAGGCGGCGCCGCGCGACCGCGGCTTCGGCAACGCCCGCATCATGATCAACCTGCTGGACCGGGCCGTCGCGATGCAGGGGCGCCGTGTCCTGGCCGACGGCGTCGTCGACGAGAACGAGTCGCTGGACGAGATCCTGCTGGAGGACGTGCCCGACACGCTCGCGCGGGGCCGCGAGGAGGGGTCGGGCGACCCGCTCGCCGACATCGGCCGCCTCATCGGCCTGGACGCGATCAAGGCGGAGGTGGCCTCGCTGGTCGCCGAGGCGCGCGCCGAGCAGATCCGGCGGGACGCGGGCGTCCCGATCGCCTCCCCGGCCCGGCACATGGTGTTCATGGGCAACCCGGGCACCGCCAAGACGACGATCGCCCGGCTGATCGCCGCCGTGTACGCCCAGCTCGGGCTGCTGTCCTCGGGCCATCTCGTCGAGGTCACCCGCGCCGACCTCGTCGCCGACTACATCGGGCAGACCGCGCCGCGGGTGCGGGGCGCGGTCGAGCGCGCGCTCGGCGGCGTCCTGTTCGTGGACGAGGCGTACGCGCTGTCCTCGGCGGGCGGCGACGGCCGCGACTTCGGCCACGAGGCGGTCGCCGAGCTGCTGCGGCTGATGGAGGAGCACCGCAACGACCTGGTGGTCATCGTCGCGGGCTACGACGCGGAGATGGAGCGTTTCCTGAAGTTCAACCCGGGCCTGGACTCCCGGTTCCCGAAGGTGCTGCGCTTCCCCGACTACTCCGGCGACGAGCTGGTCACGATCTTCGAGTCGATGGCGGCGGAGAAGGGGTTCGAGCTGGCCCCCGGGCTGCTGGACGCGCTGCGCCGGCTCGTCGCGGGGCTGCCGCGCGGGTCCTCCTTCGGCAACGCGCGGGTCGTCCGCAACCTGCTGGAGGCGGCGGTGTCGCGGCAGGCGGGGCGCATCACCGCCGCGCACGACGCGGGCTCCGGCGAGGTCGACGCGGCCGAGGTGCGGCTGCTGCGGCCCGAGGACCTGCCGGACGCCCCGTCCCGCGACGACGCGGGGGGCTTCGGACCCTACATCTAGGCCGCGACGTCCAGGTCAGAGGTCGCCGAGCCGCAGGTCGCCGGTCCGGAAGGGGGCGCTCACGTACTCCAGCACGAGGTCGTCGGCGGCGCCCTCCCGGAACTCGGCGACGAGCGCGCGGTAGGCGGCCTCGGTGTCCTCCAGCGTCGCGGACTCCTTCATCCGCCGCAGCGCGCCGATGATCGCGGTGCGCAGCAGGTGCGCCGGGGACACGTGGTTGACGCCGAACGACAGGTGGGTGGAGACGCCGCCGGTCTCGGCCGACGCCGCGTGCCCCCAGCCCCGGGGGATCACGAGCGTGTCGCCGACGTCCAGGACGACCTCCGCCGACTGGGCCGCCGGGGCCGGACGGGTGTCGTCGTCCTCGGTCCACCCGTCCGGCGGGGCGTCGTAGAGCCGCCACCGCTTGGAGCCCTCGGTCTGGACGACGACCACGAAGTCGTCCCGGTCCCGGTGCCGGTGGAAGCCGCTGGTCCCGGGCGGCGTCAGGAAGACCATCGTGTTGAGGGAGGCGGCCATCGCGCGGGTGACCTCCAGCGCGGACCGGCGCAGCGTCCCGTCCCAGATCTCGGGCCCGGTGATGACCATCGTGTAGCCGCTCGCGACGAGCCGCCGCACCTTGTCCGCCGACAGCAGGAACGGCCACGCCCGCCCCTGCACCTCGAAGTCCGACGACATCAGCGACAGCGGCGCGGCCGTGTTGTCGCGGGAGAACGACACCGACGCGCTGGTGATCTGGCCCCGGTCCAGCCAGGTGTCGACGCGCGCGGCGGTGACGCGGTAGCCGTCCGACACGGCCACGCGCGCGGCGGCGGGACGGCTCGGACGCGTGCGGGCCGTCGTGACCAGGAGGTCGCCGATCGACGCGTACTCCCGGGAGGTGCGCAGGTCATCCATGTGCGGGCTCCTTAGCGGGCTTCGTCGTGGACGAGGTGGTCGGTGACCGCGGTCTCCCGCGTGCGGCGCAGGGCCACGACGACGCCCGCGGACGCCACCGCCGAGGCGAGCGCCCCCGACACCACCATCGTCGCGGCCGGGCCGAGCGCGGCGACGGCGGGAGCGCCGGCGGCGGCCCCGGCGACGGACGCGGCCTGGATGAGCGACCCGCTGGCGGCGAACGCCCGGCCGCGCGTCGCCTCGGGTGTGCAGCGCCTGATCACCGCGCCCTCCCCGGCGTTGCTCATGCCGTTGCCGACGCCGCCGACGACCGCCGCCGCGAGCGCGAGCGGGTAGGTCGCGGCGAGGCCGATGCCGAGGACGCCGAGGCCGAGCATGAGGTTCCCCGCCCCGAGCAGCCCCTCCTCGCGGCCCCGGCCCGCCTCCAGCGCGAACACCTGGATGCCGACCAGCTCGCACACCGAGTAGAGCGCCTCGTACACCCCGAACCCGACCGGGCCCGCGCCGAGGTCGTCGGTGAAGCGGTAGGGCGCGGCGACGTTGTCGGCCAGCGCGATGCCGGCGGCCAGCGCGGTGAGCGGGATCGCGAACCGCAGGACGGGGTCGCCCAGCACGACCCGGAACCCGGCCCTGGCGAAGCCGCGCCCGCCGCCCGCCGGGGCGGCCTCGCGGTGCGGCCGCCTGCGGGCGCCGACGGTCGTCATCGCGATCGCCAGGACGAGGAAGCTGGCCGCGTTGAGGAGCAGCGCCGCGCGGGTGCCCCCGGCCGCGCCCGCGAACCCGCCGACGGCCGGGCCGATGATCCCGCCCAGCGCGCGTCCGGTGCCGAGCCGCGCGTAGCCGCGGGTCGCGCCGTCCTCGCCGGTGATGTGCGGCACCAGCACCGCCGCCGCCGGACGCTCGACCGCCGCCTGCGCGCCGAGCAGCGCGACCAGCCCGACGACGGCCGCCGGGGCGTCCACCAGGCTCAGCGCGACGCTCACCACCGCCTGGCCCGCGCTCGCCCAGATCAGGACGGCCCGCGCCTCCAGCCGGTCGACGATCGCGCCCGCCACCGGCGCCATCAGGATGACCGGGGAGATCTCCGCCAGCAGCAGCGCCGTCACCCAGCCCGCGCCCGCCTCCCGCAGGTGCAGGACCATGGCGAGGAACGCCGCCGTGGTGCCGAGCGTGGACAGGCCGCAGGCCGTGGCGACCAGCGCGAGGTCGCGGCGTGGGCGAACGCTCCTCACCGAACGCTCACCGCCGCGCGTGCGCTCACCGCCGCGCGTGCGCTCATCGCTGCGCGTGCGCTCATCGCTGCGCGTGCGCTCATCGCTGCGCGTGCGCTCATCGCTGCGCGTGCGCTCACCGCCGCGCGTGCGCTCACCGGTATGCGTGCGCTCACCGGTATGCGTGCGCTCACCGGTATGCGTGCGCTCACCGGTACGCGGGCGCTCACCGGTACGCGGGCGCTCACCGGTAGCCGGGCGCTCACCGGTACACGGGCGCTCGTCGCCGCGCGTGCGCTCACCGGTACGCGGGCGCGTATTGGTACGCGGGCGCTCACTGGTACGCGGCCCCGGAGACCTGGAGCGCGCGGTCGAGTTCGCCGGGCGGCAGCCCGAGCCGGTCGCCGAGGCGGCCGAGCGCGGCCGTGGCCGAGGCGATCACGTCGTCGAGGTCGGTGCCGCGGCGGCCGAAGCCCCGCAGGCCGACCTCCTCCAGCGTCGCGGGCAGCGCGCCCGAGGCGAGCCGGTCGACCAGCCGCCGGAAGAACATCGGCGGCGCGTGCCGCAGCGTGACGCTGTCGAGCTGGAGGCGGGAGAGGTCCTCCCAGGGCCCCTGCCGCTCGGTCAGGCATTTCACGGCGGCGGGGTGTTTCAGCAGCGTCTCCGTTTTCGCCAGCAGCGCGTCGATCCGGCCCTGGTAACGGGAACCGAAACTCCAGAGGAGATTCCACCAGACGCGCAGTTCCGCGTGCTCGAAAAGCTCGGCCGTGTCGGGGAGCGTGCCGGCGGCGAACGGCCTTCCGAGGCGTTCCTCGTAGTATTCCCGGATGGGCGTTCCCTCGTACAGCGCGAGGCTCGTGTAGAAATGCTCGTGCGGATAGTGGTCGAGGAAATGCCGTTCGATGAAATCCATGTTCAGGCGGAGGTCCTCGACGGTGCTCGCCGGGTCGACCATGATGAAGTCCAGCGCTATCTCCACGCCGATCCGGTTGAGGAACGCCACGGCCGCGTCATTGACCTCCGGGCCCACGCCCTTGGCGAGCCGGCGCAGCACGGCCGGTGAGGCGCTCTCCACGCCGACCTCGATGAACCGCAGCCCGAGCGCCCGCATCTCCATGATCGCGTGCTGGGCCTTCAGGATCTGGTTGACGCGCGTCCCGAAGCTGAAGGTGACGCGGTCGTCGGCGGCGTGCAGCGCGCGCACGATCTCCAGCGCGCGGCCCGCCTGGACGAAGAAGTTCGCGTCGCTGAAGTAGACGTGCCGGTAGTCGACGTCGTCGCGCTCCCGGAAGAACTCCAGCTCCTCGACCACGTTGCCCGGGCTGCGGGAGCGGTAGCGCCGCCCGATCGTGAGGACGCCGCAGAAGCTGCAGTTGTAGGGGCAGCTCCGCGAGGTGTTGATCGTCAGGGCGGGGCGCAGCTCGTCGCGGAGCGCGTCGTAGAAGTGGAGCCTGGCGTAGGCGCGGTCGGTGACGAAGTCGGCCGCCGGGAACGGGAGCGAGTCGAGGTCGTCGAGCGCGGGCAGCTCGGCGTTCACCTGGACGGCGGCGCCCTCGCGCCAGGTGAGGTTCGGCACCGCGCCGAGCCCGTCCGGCCCCGACTCCAGGCATCGGACCAGGTCGAGCGTGGGGTGCTCGCCCTCCCTGCGCACGACCGCGTCGACCTCGGGGTGGTCGCGGAGGATCCGCCCGTGGGTCGCGGTGGCCTGCGGGCCGCCCATGACGACGAAGCAGCCGGGGTTGCGCCGCTTGACCTCGCGGGCCATGTCGAGCGCGATGGGGAACGACTCGTTGTAGACCGACATGCCGAGCAGGTCGTGGTCCCACAGCCGGTACTGCTCCACCAGGTCGGACGCGCCGGTCGTGGAGTCGCCGAAGTCGAAGCCGGTGGAGCGGTACCCCCGCGACTCCAGGAAAGCCATGATGTAGGCGAGGCCGATCGGGATGGACTTGCGGCGGTCGGAGAACCCGACCGAGGGGTTGAGGAACGCGATCCGCATGCGAGCCTCACCCGCCGCCGCGAACGGGCTCTTCGGCGGAGGCGATCACGCGCCTGGACACCAGCGCGTGCACGAAGGCCCTGTCCTCCTCCGCCATCGCCGGGGCGTCGCAGCGCCCGGTCGCGGCCAGGTCGCGCCACAGGGCGCTGGCCCGCTCGTTCAGCCGGACCGCCGATCCGCCCGCGCCGGCGCCCGCGACGTAGACGCTGCCGCACTCGTCGAGATAGGGCGTGAGAATGGTGTAGAACGCCACCGCGATGACCTCCTGATGGGCCGCCGCCGCGGAAGGGGCGCCTCCCGCGGCGGCCGCCGCCTTGTCGGGGTGCTCAGCCAGAGGTACCCGAATAGCGTTTTCCGAGCATCTTGGTGTAGGTCGCGCTGCCCATCGCCACGTCCGTGAAAGCCGGGGCCTCCCTCTTGGTCTCGCGAAGCTCGTCCCGGACCAGTTCGCGTAGCGACTTGCGATCCGTGCTCATGATGCCTCCCCCCTCTCCGGATGATCGTCGAACGCTCGACGTGATCCATTGTCGGGCGATCTCCAATTCGCTACTTACAAGTGCCATCCTCATTGTTGACCATGCCTTTAGCAATGCCCTTGACTAATTCTTGACTGTGCTGGTTCGATCGCTGTTCGGGCGCCCGGCGGGGCTGCGCTGGGCCGCCGGAGGGTCGGCGGCCCCGTACGCGGCGGCCTGGAGGCCGTACAGCTCGGCGTAGAGGCCGCCGCGCGCCATCAGCGCGGCGTGGTCGCCCTCCTCGATCACCCGGCCGTGCTCCAGGACGTAGATCCGGTCGGCGTAGCGGACGCTCGCCAGCCGGTGCGTGATCAGCAGGACGGTCCGCCCGTCGGTGTGCGCGCGGATCCGCTCGAACAGCAGGTGCTCGGCCCGCGCGTCCAGGGCGGCCGACGGCTCGTCGCAGATCAGCAGCGGCGCGTCCCGGTAGAAGCCGCGCGCGACCGCGAGCCGCTGCCACTGGCCGCCCGACAGGTCGGCGCCGCCCTGGAACCGGCGGTCCAGCAGCGTGTCGTAGCCGCGCGCCAGCTCCGCCACGACCTCGTCGGCGCCCGAGGCGCGGGCGGCGGCGAGGACGGCGGGGTCCGCCGGGCCGCCGCCGCGTCCCATCGCGATGTTCTCCCGCGCCGTCATCGGCCAGTGCGTGTACTCCTGCGCGATCACGGCGACGCGGTCCCACACCTGCTCGGGGGAGACCCGCGACAGCGGCACGCCGTCCCAGGCGACCTCGCCGCCGTCGGGGTCGTACAGGCCCGCGATGACGCGGGAGAGCGTCGACTTGCCGGAGCCGTTCTCGCCGACCAGCGCCACGACCTCGCCCTTGCGCAGCTCCAGTGAGATCCCCCGCAGGGAGGCGGCGTCCGCGCCCGGATAGGTGAAGGTGACGTCCTCGACCCGGATGCAGGCGAAGTCGTCCGGGAGGACCTCTTCCTCCTCCTTGGCGGCGGACGGCAGCGCGCGGCGCGGGATCCTCGCCTCGGCCGTGTCGCAGAACGTCAGGTAGTCGCCGAAGTACAGGCCCTGCTCGTAGCACTGGTTGACCGCGAAGACCAGGTTGGCCAGCGACGTCTGGCCCGTCCTGATCGCGAGCACGGCCGTGCCCGCCACCGCCAGCGGCACCGCGCCCTTCCACAGCATGAGCCCCAGCGCGACGTAGACGGCGCCGGTCGCGAGGCCCTGGAGCGCGTCCCCGGCGACCTTGGCGACCGTCTGGCGCCGCGCCAGGTCCAGCTCCACGCCGCGCTGGTAGGCGGCGAACCGGTCGTACTCCTCCAGCAGGAACGGCCGCATCGTGAACGAGCGGACCTCGGCCGCGTGCCGCCGCTCGGTCATCAGGTCCGACAGGATCCACTTGCGGCGCCCCACCTCCACCAGCTTCAGCAGCGTCAGGTAGCGCATCCGCGCGCTGCGGACCGACGTCCACCCCTCGGGCAGCGCGGTCAGCAGGAGCAGCGGCAGCAGCAGCGGGTGCAGGACGCCGAGCGTGCCCGCGGCCGCGACCAGCCCGACGGCGCCGGTCAGCACGTCCACCGCGTGCTGGACGACCCTCGGCGCCGCCGTCAGGCCCCGGGTCTCCGCGCGCTTCAACTCGTCCAGGAAGTCGGGGTCGTCCAGCGCGGCGAGCGCCACCATCGTCGTCGCCTCGTACAGCCGCAGCTCCACCAGCCGCTCGACCTGCGGCTCCAGCCGCGCCTGCGACCAGCCCGCGCCCGCCTGCAGCGCCGCCCGCAGCGCCGCCGCGCCCGCGACCAGCGCCAGCGAGGGCAGCGCGTCGCGGACCCGGCCCGGCGTCGGGCCCGCGCTGAACAGCGCCGTGAGCACGCCGGTCGTCGCCAGCAGCCCGAACGCGGTGAAGACGCCGGCGAGGAGGTTGAGGGAGATCGTCACCGCCGTGTCCGCGCGGCTGGCCCGCCAGGCCAGCCGCGCCGCCTGGCCGATCACCGACGGTAGCCGCCGGGCCATGACGCGCATCCCGGTCTCGGCCAGCTCGCCGGTCCTGGAGTACCAGGGATGGGTGGCGAGCTCGGGCAACTCCGGTGCGCCCTTGTCACTCCCGCCTCTCCTGGCGCGTCTCTCACCAGCTCTTTCGCGGCGTTTGTCCGCGCGCTTCCCCATTCGCTCCCGCCCCTCGCCCTCAGGTACCACCCGGCAGGAGAAGTGTGCGACGAGAGGAGGAGGTTGTCCGCCTTTCATGTCACAAAGAGTGGCTATATGGAGGTGTGGACAATCCTGCGCCGGATGGACGCGCGCGCCGCCCGAGTTGTCTAGGGTCTACGGCATGACCGACGGCTGGCCGGAGGGCTGGACCCGCAAGGAGGACGACCGCGTGGCACGCAGCAGGCACGAGTCCGCACCCGCGGACCATCCGCAAGCCTACGAGCCCGATCCCTACGCGGACCCGTACTCCGGAGACCAGCTCGCGGGAGGCCGGATCGGCTTCGGCGACGAGCCGCCCGGCGGCTACCGCCGCCGCCGCAGGCGGCGCTGGCCCTACGTGCTCGGCGCGCTGGTCCTGGTCCCGCTGCTGGTGCTCGTCGCCGGGTACTTCTACCTCGACTCGCGGCTCAAGCGCGAGTCCGTGCTCACCGACTACGCGGGCCGGGTCGCCGACACCCCCGGCACCAACTGGCTGGTCGTCGGGTCCGACAGCCGCGAGGGCATGTCCAAGGCCGACCAGCGGCGGCTGCGCACCGGTTTCGCCGCGGGCCGCCGCACCGACTCCATGATGCTGCTGCACTACGGCTCGGGCGGCACGTCGCTGATCAGCCTTCCGCGCGACTCCTACGTCCCGATCCCCGGGCACGGGTCGAACAAGCTGAACGCCGCGTTCGGGTACGGCGGGCCGAAGCTGCTCGTCCAGACGGTGGAGAAGAGCACCGGCATCCACATCGACCACTACGCCGAGATCGGCTTCGGCGGCTTCGTCGGCGTGGTGGACGCCGTCGGCGGCGTGGACATCTGCGTCAAGGAGAAGCTGGACGACCCGAAGGCGGGCCTGAAGCTCAGCCCCGGCTGCCAGACGCTCGACGGCGGCCAGGCGCTCGGCTACGTGCGGACCCGCAAGTTCGCCCGCGCCGACCTGGAGCGCGTCGAGCACCAGCGGCAGTTCTTCGGCGCGCTGATGAAGAAGGCCACCGGCCCCGGGACGCTGCTCAACCCCTTCCGCGGCTGGCCGCTCGCGACGAACGCGACCAAGAACTTCCTCGTGGACGACGGCGACCACCTCTACGACCTCGTCCGGATGATGTGGGCCATGAAGGGCGTCAGCGGCGGGGACGGCGTGACGACCACCGTCCCGATCGGCGGCGTCGGCCGCACGACGGCGGCGGGCTCCTACATCACCTGGGACAAGGCGAGGGCGGCCACGCTGTTCGACGCGCTCAGGTCGGACCGGAAGATCCCCCAGAGCGCGATCACCAAGTGAGCGCGGCCCCGGTTAGAGTCGGGGCATGGCCGAGGTGACGCCGCACGGCGAAGATCTGGACGACCTGCCCACCAAGGAGCTGTACGAGCGGGCCACGGGCCTGGCCCGGGAGCGCCGCGACGTCGGCTTCCTGTGGGATCTGCTGCGCGCGATCCCGGCCGCCGCCGCGGCCACGGGGGAGGTCGGACGCGCCGAGTTCGACCTCCTGCACGGGCTGTCGCTGCTGGAGGAGTTCACCCACGCGGGCGAGGGCGACCTCGCCGAGGCCCTCCGCCCCTTCTACATCGACTACCTCGCCGGGCCCCGCACCCCCTGACGCACCGGTCCCCGGGGCCGCCGTGAAGGGTGGCGCCAAGGGGACATGGACCTGTCTTTGCGTGCCGTTGATCTCTCCGAGGCCGTCCCTGGGAAACACTCTCCGTAGGCATCTGACCGCAGAGGGTGGTTCGAGTGAACAAGAAATACGTGAAGCTGGTGAGCATCGCCTTCGTGGCGTGGTACGTCATCAGCCGGCCCGAAGGGGCGGCGCGCCTGGTCAACGGAGGCCTGGGCAGCCTCGGGAACGCGGCCGAGTCGGTGTCGCGGTTCATGAGCGCGATCCCGAACTAGGACGGCCTTCGCAGACCCCGTGCCCGCGACGGGCGCGGGGTTCTTTCACACCCGGGCAGCAAGCACTGTCGCCGCCGTCACAGTAAAATCCCCCTTTGCGAGCAGACGTGGTTGGGCACAATCGCATCGGGTCATTGTGTCGCTGCGCTACTAGAGGGACGGCGTTACGGATGCTGAAGAAGAACCTCCGCTATGTGGCGATCGCCTTCGTCATCTTCTACTTGCTGAGCTCCCCGGAGGACGCGGCAGGACTGGTGAACAACGCCTTCAGTAAGCTCGGAGACGCCGGCGACCAGCTCTCCTCGTTCGTGAACGGGTTGGGCGACGGCGGCCGGTAGGCCGCGCGCGGTGTGCGGCGGCCGGCGTCCGGCGAGGACGCCGGCCCCGGCGGGCCCGCGGGCATGTCGGACCGGTCTCCTAGGATCGGTCGCATGTCTGTCTACGATGTGGAAATCGGCGGCCTGCAGGGCGGGTCCGCGGACCTCGCGCAATATCGGGGCACGTCCGTGCTCGTCGTCAACGTCGCCTCCAAGTGCGGCCTGACCCCGCAGTACGCCGGGCTGGAGCGGCTCCAGGAGCGCTTCGCCGAGCGGGGCTTCACCGTCCTCGGCGTCCCCTGCAACCAGTTCATGGGCCAGGAGCCCGGCACCCCCGAGGAGATCGCCGAGTTCTGCTCGGCGACCTACGGGGTCACCTTCCCCCTCACGGAGAAGGTCGACGTCAACGGCGAGCAGCGGCATCCCCTCTACCAGGGGCTGGTCGGCACGGCCGACGCCGAGGGGCACACCGGCGACATCCGCTGGAACTTCGAGAAGTTCCTCATCGGCCCGGACGGCGCCGTCGCCGCCCGGTTCGCGCCGCAGGCCGAGCCCGAGTCCGCCGAGGTCGTCGCCGCCATCGAGCGGACCCTCCCGGCCTGAACCCCCCGTCGGCGCGCCTCCCGCGCCCTCTGAGCCCCGCGCCCCCCGTGGCGGGCCCCGCGTCCCCGAGCCGTTCGGCGGGCCCTCAGGGGGCGCGGGTGATGTCCCAGTCGAGGGTGGCGGGCAGCGCGCCCTCCAGCATGAGCAGCCAGCGCTTGACCTCGACGCCCGAGCCGCCGCTGTAGCCGCCGATCCCGGTGGCGGCGACCACGCGGTGGCACGGGACGACCAGCGGGATGGGGTTGGAGCCCATCACCTGGCCGATGACCTGCGCGTGGACGCCCGTCCCGCTGCGGTCGCCCAGCTCGCCGTAGGTGAGCGTGCGGCCGTAGGGGACGGTCTCGTACAACGTGGTGAGCACCTGCCGCTGGACGTCGGAGGTCAGCCGCCAGTCGATCGGCAGGTCGAAGCTTTTGAGGTCGCCCGAGAAGTAGTCGGACAGGGCCGACAGCGCGGGCGCGAGCCGGTCCGGGGCGTGCACGACGGGCAGGCCCGCCGCCCGCGCCACGCGCTCGCGGGCGGCGGGGGTGTCGCGGAAGTGCAGCGAGACGATCCCGGTCTCGGTCTCGCCCACGAGCAGGCGGCCGAGCACGGTGTCGGCCGTGCCGAACGCGAGTGTTCCGGTCATGGTGGTGGGCTCCTTCCCAGCGGACAGCCTTCCACGCGGCTATGTCATTTCCGCCGACATGTCGCCTTTCGAGGCGCACGTTGTCGTCTTCCTGCCAACACCGCCGAGCTGCCTGGGGTTGCGCCCCGCGCGCACCCCGCCCTGCGCGCACCCGCCCCGCGCGCATCCGTGCCGGGGTCGCCCCTCGCTCAGTCCTGGGGGAGCCGGCCGGGGAAGAGCAGCGCCAGCTCGCGCGGGTAGCCGCCGATCAGCCGCAGCTCGTCGTCGGTCAGCGGGCGTCCCGTCTGCGCGTTGCACAGCTGGACGAGCGCGAACGCCAGGTCCTCGTCCACCGGCTCGACGCCGAGGCCGTCCATCACGTGCCGGAACCCGGCCTTGCCGCCGTACTCGCCGGTGAGCACGACCCGCCCGCGCCGCGCGTGCCGGTCGTCGGGGAAGGGGCCGAGGGTCTCCTCGTCGTACAGCTCGTAGTTGCCGTGGTCCTTCAGCGCGCCGTCCGCGTGGATGCCCGACTCGTGCGCGAACGCGTTCCATCCGATGCCGACCTGGTTGTAGGGGAGGGGCTGGCCGAACGCGTAGCCCGCCCACAGCCCGAACCGGCGCGCCCAGGACAGGTCGATCGGGTCGCCGACGTCGGCGCCGCGCTCCTCCAGCCCGAAACCGTGGCGGAACGCGAGGATCGTCGAGAGCAGGTCCGCGTTGCCCGACCGCTCGCCGATGCCGTTCACGCACGTGTTGATCCACACGTCCTGGCCCGCCTCCAGGCCGCCGAGCGCGCCCGACACGGAGTTGGCGACGGCCATGCCGAGGTCGTTGTGGCAGTGCGTCTCGACCGGCATCCCCACCGCCGCCGCGAGCGCCGCGAAGCGCTCGCGGATCCGGTCGGGGGTGTCGCCGCCGATCGTGTCGCAGTAGCGGACGCGGTCGGCCCCGGCCTCCTTCGCCGCCAGCGCGAACTCGGTGAGGAAGCCGTCGCCGGTGCGCGAGCCGTCCTCGGCGTTGACCCCGACCGTCGCCGCGCCGCCCGCCTTGGCCGCCCGCACCGCCGCGACCATCCCGCGGATGATCGAGTCCCGGTCCAGCCGCCCCCGGAACTTGTTCGCGATCATGTAGTCGGACGTCGAGATGGACAGGTTGTAGTGCGCGAGCCCCGTCCCCCCGGCCCGCACCCCGGCGGCCTTCTCCACGTCCCCCGCGACGCCCCGGCACCACCCGGACAGCCGCAGGTCCCCGAACGCGCCCGCCTCCGCCAGCGCGATCTGCGCCCGGACGTAGGGCGCCTCATGGAACAGGAACGGGAAGCCGATCTCGCTCTGCGCCACCCCCAGCCGGCCCAGGTAGAAGTTGACCATCGTCTTGCCGAACTTGGACAGCCCGGTCCGGGCCGTCTGGACGCCGTCGCGGTTGGTGACGTCGAGGAAGTGGATCTGTGGCATGCCCTCAGATTGACACCGCGATCCATATGTATCAATATTGATGAAAATCAATGTCTACGGGGGGGCGGGCCGGTGGACGGCTGGATCGACGCCGCGAGCGCCGCCGAACGCCTCGGTGTGAAACCCGCCACGCTCTACGCCTACGTGAGCCGGGGCGTCCTGCGCCGCAGGCACGCGCCGGACGGCAGGCGCAGCCTGTTCGACGCCGCCCAGGTCGAGGAGCTGGCCCGGCGCGGCAGGCCGCGCCGCCCGCCGGGGCCGGGCGAGCTGGCGATCGAGTCGCGGATCACGGCGCTCGGCGCCGACCGGCCCTACTACCGGGGCCGCGACGCCCTCGACCTCGCGGGGAGCATGACGTTCGAGCAGGTCGCGGCCTGGCTCTGGACGGGGGAGGAGCCGTCCGAGCCGTCCGAGCCGGGCGGGGAGGACGGGGAGGGCTGGCGGGCCGACGAGGAGGGCGTCGCGGCGGCCGTGGCCGCCCAGTCGGGGCTGCCCGCCGGGATGCTGCCGCTCGACCGCCTCCAGCTGATCGCCGCCGCGCTCGCCGCCACCGACCCGCTGCGCCACCGCCTGGACCCGGACTCCGTCACCACGACCGCCCGGACCCTGGCCGCCGGCCTGGTCGAGGCGCTGCCGCTCGCCGCCCCCGAGCCGCCCGGCACCGAGGGCCCGATCGCGGCGCGGCTGTGGGCGCGGCTGTGCCCGGAGCCGCCGGACCCCGCCCTGCTGCGGGTGTTCGAGGCCGCCATGATCCTGCTCGCCGACCACGAGCTGGCGGCCTCCACGGTGGCGGCGCGGGTGGCCGCCTCCGTCCGCGCCGACCCCTACGCCGTCGTCGTCGCCGGGCTCGGCGTCGCGAGCGGCCCGCTGCACGGCGGCGCGTCCTACGGCGCGGAGCGGCTGCTCGCCGAGGTCGCCGACGCGGCCTCGGCGTCCCGCGCCGTCGGCGAGCGGCTCCGCGCGGGCGAGCGCGTCCCCGGCCTCGGCCACACGGTCTACGCCTCCGGCGACGGCCGCTGCGCGTTCCTGCTCGACCTCGTCCGGGACGCGGCGCCCGGCCACGAGCGCCTCGCCGCCGCCGAGGCCGTCCTCGCGGCGGCGCGGCGGCGGAGGCTGCCCCCGCCCAACGTCGACTTCGCGCTCGCCGTCCTCGGCGCCGTCGCCGGGCTGGCCCCGGGCTCCGGTGAGGCGATCTTCGCGGTCGCGCGCACCGCCGGATGGCTGGCCCACGCGCTGGAGGAGTACGAGGGGTCGAGCCCGCTGCGCCCCCGCGCCGTCTACACCGGCACCCCGGTACGGGCCGCGGAGGGGCGGGGGTACGCTCGGTGACGTGCGACGGTTCCTCACTCCCGGCTGGCTCGGGCTGCACGCGCTGGCGATCGCCCTGTGCGCGTCGTTCCTCGGCTTCGGCTGGTGGCAGTACGACCGCGCGCAGGGCGGCAACGACCGCAGCTGGGCCTACACGTTCGAATGGCCGATCTTCGCGATCTTCGTGATCGTCATGTGGGTCAAGATGATCAGGGACGAGCGCGACGGCGTGGAGCCGCAGGCGCCCCGGGTGATCGAGGAGCCCGCCGAGGCGGCGGTCACGCGCGAGATCATCCGCCGCCAGGAGGAAGAGGACCCCGCCCTCGCCGCCTACAACCGCTACCTCGCGCGGCTGAACTCCGAGTCGCACCGCCGGGACTAGAGGGGTGCCCGCTCGTGCCGGGGGCGGCGGCGGACGTCCCCACCGCTGACGACGGCCCGCGTTCGCGCGGCTTCGGAAAGGTGTGATCTGTGGAAGGCGCGGTGACCAGGTACCGCATCCTGGCCCTGGTGGTCGGGACCCTGCTGGTGCTGCTGGTGGTCGGCATGGTGCTGAAGTACGGCCCGACGGACGAGCCGGGCATGGCGGGCATCGTCGCGCCGGTGCACGGCGCGCTCTACGTGGTGTACCTGCTGGCGGCCTACGACCTGTGGCGGCGCACCGGCTGGCCGCTCGGCCGGATGGCGATGATCGTGCTCGGCGGCATCGTCCCGCTGATGACGTTCTTCGTGGAGCGCCGGATCGTCCGCGACGCGCGGGAGTTGACCGGCGCCGCCGCCTGAGGCCGCGAACCGCTGGCCCGGCGGCGTCCCGTGCCCTAATGTTTGACGGAGTCAAACGTTGGAGGCGGATGTGCGGGCGACCCAGGCGGACGTGGCGACGGTCCGTTCGTTCAACCGGTTCTACACCGGGGTGATCGGTGTGCTGGGCGAGGGCCTGATGCGCACGCCCTACTCGCTCACCGAGGCCAGGGTGATCTTCGAGCTGGCGCAGCGGCCCGAGACCGAGGTCCTCGCCCTGCGGCGCGCGCTCGACCTTGACCCGGGCTACCTCAGCCGGATGCTCACCCGCTTCGAGGGCGACGGCCTGCTCGTGCGGGAGCGGTCCGAGCGGGACGCGAGGCGCCAGGTCGTCCGGCTCACCCCGGGCGGGCGGGACGCCTACGCGATGCTGGACGAGCGGTCCGCCGCGGAGATCCGCGACCTGCTCGACCGCCTGCCCGGCGGCTCCCGGCTCCGCCTCCTGGCGGCGATGCGCTCCATCCACGGCATCCTCGGCGAGGACCCGCGCCCGGACGGCCTCGTCCTGCGCGAGCCGCGTCCCGGCGACCTCGGCTGGGTGGTGCAGCGCAACGGCGCCCTCTACGCCGAGGAGTGCGGCTGGGACCGCACCTACGAGGCGCTGGTCGCCGGTGTCGTCGCCGCCTACGTCGAGGACCACGACCCGAGCGCGGAGCGGGCCTGGATCGCCGAGAGCGGGGGCGTTCCGGTGGGGTGCGTGTTCTGCGTCCGCCGCGACGGCGAGGTGGCGCAGCTCCGGCTCCTGCACGTCGAACCGGAGGCCCGGGGGAGCGGGGTCGGCGCCGCCCTCGTGGAGGCGTGCACGCGCTTCGCGGCCGAGGCCGGGTACTCCGAGATCATGCTGTGGACGACGGCGCTCCAGCGTCCCGCGCAGCGCCTGTACGCCAGGGCGGGGTTCGTCCTGGAGGACGAGGAGCCCCCGTCGCGGCGGTTCGGCGGCACGATCCACGGCCAGACCTGGCGCAAGAGGCTCTGAACCCGCCGCAAAAAGGACTCGGGGGGAAAGGACTCGGGCCCGCGAAGGCGCGTGCCTTCGCGGGCCCGAGGTCCCGCAGCGATCCCTAACTGCGTGGTCGGCGGCCGGGACGGGGGTCGGACGGAAGTTCCAGCCGCCGGTGTCTCACCGGCCTTGGCGCCGGTGCGGGTAGGTGCTGCGCCTCACCTCCCTCCCTGAGCCGGGCCGGCCTGGAGCCGGGTCGGACGGGGGCGTGACGGGTCCCGTCCGGCGCGCGGACGCCGCGCGGGCGTCCGGTCGAGTGAGGGCCGGGCGGGCGGCGCCGCCGACGGGCGCCGCCGGCCCGGCCATGGGGACCCCGGTGCCGCGGGGGCGGGCGGCGCCGGGACCCGGAGCGGCGGGATGGTGGTCCGGGCGGTGCGGCCGAGAACCCGAGGTGTGCCGTGGTCCGCCGCGGTGGGACGGACGGCGAACGCCCTCGGACGCACCGGCGGGGACCGGTCCGCGGTGAGCACGCGCGGTGATCCTCACTCCGCCCCTCCTTCGCCTGTGGCGGCCTTCGGGACCTGGCGCTTTGCCGGCCGAAGAGCCTGTCGTTCACTGTGTGTCACGATCTCGTTGCGTTAAGTACCCCCGGGTCATGCGCGCGTAAACCGGACGGGGCGCAAAGATTCAAGATCCGCGGCGGACTTTGCCGACCCATTGCCGTCCGCCTCGCGATTCAGGACGTGCGGGCGGTGCCCGGGGCCGGCGGGCGGTTGTCGATGAGGCCGGAGATCTCCGCGTTGACGCGCGAGATCCGCGTCCCCCAGTTGGGGCAGCCGCCGAGGTGGTGCAGCGCGATGACCTTGTGCGAGGAGGCGGCCAGCACCGGCGAGCCGGAGTTGCCGCCGGAGGTGTCGCACCGGTAGCCGGTGTTCACCCCGGACTGGACGGTGTCGATCTTGCAGTAGCCGCCGCCGTCGCGGTCCTCGTAGAGCGAGAGGCGCTTGGGCAGGACGTCGCCGTGGCCGGCGATGTAGATGCGCTCCTGGGCGACGGGCTCCCGCGCGTCCAGGTAGAGGGTGCCGAACTTCTGGATCGAGGCGAAGTCGTTCACCGAGAACAGCGCGTAGTCCAGGTCGCGCAGCGGGCTCAGCTTGATCAGCTCCGCCCCGCTCACCTTGGTGCCGGGCCGGGGGTCGTTGCCGCCGCAGGTGGCGCACTGGTAGTCGAACTGGAACTCGCTGGCCCGCAGGTCGGCGGCGCTCTCCATGCAGTGCTGGTTGGTCAGCATGCGGTTGGTGTTGCCGACCCGCCAGGCCGTGCAGTATCCGGCGCCCTTGAGGAGTTGGCGGGCCACCGCGCCCGCGCGGGCGTACTCGGTGGGGTGGCTGGTCTGGTAGCAGCTCACGTCGCGCCGCGCGTCCGGCCCGCACACGCTGAACGTGCCGGGATTCGCCGCGGCCCACTCACCCTGGTCGAAGCCCCTGTAGTAGCTGTCGATACGGGCGCCGAACCCCTGGCGGGTCAGGGCGGCGGCGTTTTGGCGGGGCGCCGCGTGCAGGGTGACCACGGCGGTGTCGCCGTCCACGGACATCGCGGCGAAGCCGGGCCTGCCGTGGACGGTGTGGGCCGAGTCGCCGGGGATCCGCCGGACGGTCGGGTCGCCGTGGTAGGTGTGGACCTCGCGTCCGGCCGGGTCGGCGACCGTCACCCGGTCGCCGGGCACGAGCCGCAACGACGCGAAGTGCACCTTGACGTAGGTCGAGCCGGGTTCGCGGATGACGATCCGCCGGGCGCGCCCGGCGGCGGCGTACCGCAGCTCGGCATCGCTGGCCTTCTCCTCGCCGGCGACGCTCACCCGAGCCGCGGCGGCGGGGGCGGGCGCCGCCTCGGCGACGTCGGGCGACCGTGCCCCGGCCGCCTGTGCGGCGGGGCCCGGCAGAGCGGACGCGGCGGCCGCCAGGGCGGCCGCGGTGATCAGGACGCGTGGCCGCAGGGACACGGCGCACCTCCAGGGGGGAGCGGGGGGCACGGCACCGGAACCGTGGGGGCGGTTCAGCCGGTGCCGGATCTCTGGGAGCGCTGGACGGGCGTCCGGCGGCCGGTCGCCGCATGCCCGGAAGGAGGCCGTGGGGTGTCGCGCCGGAGACCGGGTGTCACGTCCAGCGAGGACGAGATTGTGACATCCAGCCCGATACCGCCATCACTCGCACCTTGGCATAGCCCCCGCCCTATGAGCCGCACGGGCCACACCGCCCCCGGGCGCGGTTCTGATCGCTGAGAGCGAACGTTGTTGAGGAAACAAACTCGTGCTCCGTTTTCTTGAGTGTGTATGACTCAACTTGCTGTTGGGTCCTCAGACACGGACTTGGAGCTGAGCATGAGCGAGACCCTGACGCTGCCGGTGCTGCCCCTGGACGACGGGGCCGTTCTGCCGGGCATGGTGGTGCCCCTCGACCTGTCGGAGAGCGGTGAGGTGCGGGCGGCGATCGAGGCGGCGCGCGCCGTGGCCCGGGCCAAGGGGCCGGGGATCCGGTCGGCGGGCAAGCCGCAGGTGCTGCTGGTGCCCCGGCTCAACGGGCAGTACGCCGGCGTGGGCACGCTGGGCGTGATCGAGCAGGAGGGGCGGCTGCCCGGCGGCGAGCCGGGCGCGGTCGTCCGGGGCGTCTCGCGGGTGCGGATCGGGACCGGGACCACCGGGCCCGGCGCCGCGCTGTGGGTCGAGGGCACCGTGATCGAGACGCCGCCCGCCACCGGGCGCGCGGAGGAGCTGGCCAAGGAGTACAAGGGCCTGGTCAGCGCGATCCTGCAGAAGCGCGGCGCCTGGCAGGTCGTGGACGTGGTGCAGCAGATCGACGACCCCTCCACGCTGGCCGACAACGCCGGGTACGCGCCCTACCTGTCGGACGAGCAGAAGATCGAGGTGCTGGAGACGCCCGACGTGGTCGAGCGGCTGACGCTGGTCATCGGCTGGGCGCGCGACCACCTCGCGGAGCTGGACGTGGCGGAGACGATCCGCAAGGACGTCCAGGAGGGCATGGAGAAGACGCAGCGGGAGTTCCTGCTGCGGCAGCAGCAGGAGGCCATCCGCAAGGAGCTGGCCGAGCTGAACGGCGACCCCGCCGACGAGGAGGACGACTACCGGGCCCGGATCGAGGCCGCCGACCTGCCCGAGAAGGTGCGCGAGGCCGCGCTGAAGGAGGTCGACAAGCTGGAGCGCTCGTCGGACGCCTCCCCGGAGGGCGGCTGGATCCGCACGTGGCTCGACACCGTGCTCGACATCCCGTGGAACGAGCGGACCGAGGACGCCTACGACATCGCGGGCGCCCGGGAGATCCTGGACGCCGACCACGCGGGACTCGACGACGTCAAGGAGCGCATCGTCGAGTACCTGGCCGTCCGCAAGCGGCGGGCCGACCGGGGGCTCGGCGTCGTCGGGGGCCGCCGGAGCGGCGCGGTGCTCGCGCTGACCGGTCCGCCCGGGGTGGGCAAGACCTCGCTGGGCGAGTCGGTCGCGCGGGCCATGGGGCGGAGGTTCGTCCGGGTCGCGCTGGGCGGCGTCCGCGACGAGGCGGAGATCCGCGGACACCGGCGCACCTACGTCGGGGCCCTGCCTGGACGCATCGTCCGGGCCATCCGCGAGGCGGGCTCGATGAACCCGGTCGTCCTGCTGGACGAGGTCGACAAGGTCGGCGCGGACTACCGGGGCGACCCGACGGCGGCGCTGCTGGAGGTCCTGGACCCCGAGCAGAACCACACGTTCCGCGACCACTACCTGGAGGTCGAGCTCGACCTCAGCGACGTGCTGTTCCTCGCCACCGCGAACGTGGTCGAGGCGATCCCCGGGCCGCTGCTGGACCGGATGGAGCTGGTCCAGCTCGACGGCTACACCGAGGACGAGAAGGTCACGATCGCCCGCGACCACCTGCTGCCGCGCCAGCTCGACAAGGCGGGGCTGGAGGCGTCCGAGGTCGGGTTCGGCGACGACGCGCTGCGGCTGCTGGCGGCCGAGTACACCCGCGAGGCGGGCGTGCGGTCGCTGGACCGCTCGATCGCGCGGGTGCTGCGCAAGGTCGCCGCGAACGTGGCGCTGGAGAAGGCGGAGCTGCCGGTCGCGATCGGCGCGGCCGACCTGAAGGACTACCTCGGCCGCCCCCGGTACACCCCGGAGGTCGAGCTGAGCAGGTCCGAGCGGCGGACGGGCGTGCCCGGCGTCGCGACGGGGCTCGCGGTCACCGGCGCGGGCGGCGACGTCCTCTACATCGAGGCGTCGCTGGCCGACCGGGAGACCGGCGACACCGGCGTGACGCTCACCGGCCAGCTCGGCGACGTCATGAAGGAGTCGGCCCGGATCGCGCTCAGCTACCTGCGCTCGCGCGGCGCGGAGCTGGAGCTGCCGGTCGGCGACCTGAAGGAGCGCGGCGTGCACGTCCACGTGCCCGCCGGCGCGATCCCGAAGGACGGCCCGAGCGCGGGCATCACGATGACGACCGCGCTGGCGTCGCTGCTGTCGGGCCGGCCCGTCCGCTCGGACGTGGCGATGACCGGCGAGGTGTCGCTGACCGGGCGGGTGCTGCCGATCGGCGGGCTGAAGCAGAAGCTGCTGGCGGCCTCCCGGCTCGGCATCACGACCGCGATCGTGCCCAAGCGCAACGAGCCGGACCTGGAGGACGTGCCGGCCGAGGTGCTGGAGAACCTGACGGTCTTCGCCGTCAGCGACGTCCGCGAGGTCCTCGACCTGGCGCTCGAACCGGCCACCACGCCGGTCGCCGTCTGACCGGCGGCAACGCCCGCGGGGGCGGGTGGGACGCCCGTGCCGGAATCATTCCGGCACGGGCGTCCCGCCTTTTCGGACACCCTTAATGCGGGTCCGGCGCCAAAACAAATGGGGACAACGCGGGTGTGCATACTTCGCGTTGTAACGGGGACCAGTCGTCCGTGGTGGTGAGAATGTGGCAACCGGCGGCATCCGGTGAAAGGTCCCCGTGGTATGTGATCGCTCTACGGGTGGTCGCGGTGACGATCGCCCTCGCCTTTCTCGGCGTGTTCTGCTACTTCGCGTTCCGGCTGACGCTGACGCCCGTTGACGACAATGGGCAGGCCGGGGGCAACACCGATCCCGGCGACTCCCTGCGGTTCTATCTGAACCGCCCGAGCGGGGACGCCGCGCTCCAGATCGGCGGCAACCTCGCGCTGCTGGCGCCGCTCGGCGTCCTGCTGCCCATCGTCTGGGTGAGCCTGCGCGGCCCGATCCGCCTCGCGCTCGTGGCCGGGATGTGCTCCCTGGCGATCGAGACCGTGCAGGGCACCGTGGTGATGGGGCGCGCCTTCGACGTGGACGACGTCATTCTGAATGTCGTCGGCGTCGTCCTCGCCTATCTCCTTCTGGGGCGCCGACTCTCCAAATCGATTCGCGGCGGCTGACGGCGGCCTATGCGGGTCGGCACGGGATCGGGCGGAAGATTCCCAGTTGGCGGTCCACGTGTTCTGCGTAACGGTCGAAAACCGGTAGGGCATTGAGAAGGCGGGGCCAGACCTCGGTGTATTCGGCGGCGCCCTGGCCGCGAGCCGTCCGGCCCTGCGGGGGCTCAGGTGGCCGTTCCCGGCCAGCCACCGTCGGCGCGGGGGCGCGCGAGCGGCGCGTCCGCGGTGGTGACCGGCGCGGACGGCGGGACGAGCACCCCGGCCGCCGAGACGTACACCGCCCGACCACCCTGCGCGACCGCGCCGCCCGCCACGTCGCGCGTCCGGGCCAGGTCCGCGTGGGGACGCGACCCGGCCGGGACGGTCGCGCCGATCGCCGCGGCGGCGTGGACGACCGCGTCGCAGCCGCGCGGCGCGGCGGCCGCCGGGCCGGTGTCCGGCATGTCGCCGACGACCGTCTCGATGCCGCTGACCTGGACGTCCACCGCCTGGAGGGTGCGCCCGCCCGCCCCGCGTCCCGGACCGGCGCGCGCGGCCGATGACCGGCCGCGAGCAGCGCGCGGACGGTGTGGGAACCGGCGAACCCCGAGGCGCCGGGGACGGGACCCGGATGCGAAGCAAACCGGTGCTTGGTTGGAGGACGTGACGGACGGTAGGGGTGACCGGCTCAGGCCCAGGGTCTATTTTGAAGATGCCTCAGCCGACGCGCGAGCGCGTCACCCGCTCCCGGGCGAGGCGATGCCGCAGGCGAGCCTCATCCGGGTGGATCGCGAAGCGGTGCCGCGCTCGCCCCAAGACCGGCGACGGCGGGCGCCGCGCGGCCCGCCCCTCGACCGGCCTTGACGACACAGCCGGGATCGACAATGACGCACACCACGACCACTGGACCGACCGCCGGACTCACCATCGGGCTGGCCGGGGCGGGACGCATCGGCGCCCGCCACGCCGCCGCGCTGTGCGAGCTGCCCGAGGTGGGCACGCTCGTCATCGCCGACGTGGACCCCTCCCGGGCCCGCGCCCTGGCGGACCGCCTGTCGCGGGCCCCCGGGGACCCCGTCGCGGACGTCCTCGCGGCGGCGGACGCCGCGTGCGCGCAGGACGTCGGTTCCGCGCGCGCCGCGGCCGGAGAGGTCCGCGTCGTGGCCGTGGACGAGGTCGCGGACCTGTTCTCCGCCGGGCTCGACGGCGTGATCGTCGCGGCGGCCACCGACGCGCACGCCGACCTGGTGGCGGCGGCGCTGGCCGGGCGAATACCCGTGTTCTGCGAGAAGCCTCTCGCGCCCGACCTTGATGGAACGTTCCAGATCGTGGCGGCGGCGGACGCGGCGCGCGTCCCCGTGCAGGTCGGGTTCCAGCGGCGGTTCGACGCGGGGAACGCGGCGGCGCGGGAGGCGCTCGCGTCCGGGCGGCTCGGCTGGCTGCACACCGTGCGCTCGTGCAGCTTCGACCCGTCGCCGCCGCCCGTCGCCTACGTCCCGGCGTCCGGCGGGCTGTTCCGCGACTGCGCGATCCACGACCTCGACCTCATCAGGTTCGTGACGGGCCGGGAGGTGGTGCGGGTGATGGCCTCCGGCGCCAACCGGGGCGACGCGTTCTTCCGCGAGTACGGCGACGTCGACACGGGATCGGTGCTGCTCGTCCTGGACGACGGGACGCTCGGGCTCGTCTCGGCCACCCGGTACAACGCGGCGGGCTACGACGCCCGGCTGGAGCTGTTCGGCTCCAAGGACAGCATCATCGCGGGCCTGGACGAGCGGACCCCCGTCACCCCGCTGCCCGAGCAGGCCGCGGGCGCGCCCGATCCGGACACCGGCCCGCGCGGCGCCTACTGCGGGTTCATCGAGCGCTTCGCCGACGCCTACGACGCCGAACTGCGGGCCTTCATGGACGTCGTCACCGGCCGCCACGGCAGCCCGTGCCCGCCGGAGGAGGCGCTGGAGGCGTTCTACCTGGCCGAGGCGTGCGAGCTGTCGATGCGGGAGGGACGGATCGTGGAGACCCGCGAGATACGGCGGTGAGCGAAGGGGCGACGCGGCGTCGCCATCTGTGATCGACTCCTTCCGTTGATCCGGCTCGTCCATCGGGGAGAACGGAGACCGACCGATGAGAGGCGTGTTCGCGCGCGGCCCGGCGGTGAGACTCGCGGCGCTGGCGGCCGCGGGGGTGCTGGTACTCGGCGCCTGCAGCAGTTCGGGCGGCAAGAAGGCGGAGAAGCGGGCGACCGAGGGGCGCCGGCTGAAGATCGCCATGGTGACCCACTCGGGCCCGGGCGACACGTTCTGGGACATCGTCCAGAAGGGAGCGAAGGCCGCCGCCGGGAAGGACGACGTCGAGTTCCTCTACTCGGCCGACCCCGACGGCGGCAAGCAGGCGCAGCTCGTGCGGGCCGCGGTCGACCAGAAGGTGGACGGCATCGTCGTCACCCTCGCCAAGCCCGACGCGCTGAGGGACGCGCTCGCCCAGGCGGCCGCGGCGAAGATCCCGGTGGTGTCGATCAACTCCGGGGCGGGCGACTCGGCGCGGCTCGGCGCGATCGCGCACTTCGGCCAGGACGAGTCGATCGCGGGCGAGGCCGCCGGGCGCGAGCTGGCGCGGATCGGCGCGAGGAAGGCGCTGTGCGTCGTCCACGAGCAGGGCAACGTGGGCCTGGAGGACCGCTGCGCGGGCGCGCGCAAGACCTTCGGCGGCGACCTGCGCAACCTGTATGTGAACGGCACGAACATGCCGGAGGTCAGGTCGTCGGTGACCGCCAGGCTCCAGGCGGACAAGGACGTCGACGGCGTGCTCACGCTCGGCGCGCCGTTCGCCGCGACCGCCGTGGACGCGGTGAAGGAGGTCGGCGGCAAGGCCAAGGTCGGGACGTTCGACCTGAACAAGGGGCTGATCGACGCGATCCGGGCGGGCGACGTCCGGTTCGCCGTCGACCAGCAGCCCTACCTCCAGGGGTACAGCGCCGTCGACGCGCTGTGGCTGCTGAAGACCAACGGCGACGTGCTCGGCGGCGGGCGCCCGGTGCTGACCGGGCCCGCGATCGTGACGCGGGACAACGCCGCCGCGCTGGAGGCGTTCACGCGCCGGGGCACCCGGTGACGCGGAGCACGGCCGGGCCGGACGCGCCGACCGGGCCGGCCGGGCCGGCCGCGCCGGCGGACGAGCGGCTGGCCCGGCGGTCCCCGCTGTCGGGGCTGCTGGCCCGCCCCGAACTCGGCGCGCTCCTCGGCGCCGTCGCGGTGTTCGTGTTCTTCTCCGTCGTCGCGGACGCGTTCCTCCAGGCCACGTCGTTCTCCACCGTCCTGTACGCGGCCTCGACGTTCGGGATCATGGCGGTGGGCGTGTCGCTGCTGATGATCGGCGGGGAGTTCGACCTGTCCGCCGGGGTGATGGTGACGACCTCGGCGCTGCTCGCGGCGCTCACCGCCTACCAGCTCACGCTGAACGTGTGGGCGGGCGTGGCGGTCTCGCTGGTGCTGACGCTCGCGCTCGGGATGGTGAACGGGCTGCTCTACGTCAACACGCGGCTGCCGAGCTTCATCATCACGCTCGCGACGTTCTTCATGCTCGCGGGGCTGAACCTCGGCGTGACGAAGGCGGTGACCGGGAACGTCGCCTCCGACTCCGTCCGGGACATGGACGGCTTCGACAGCGCCCGCGCCGTGTTCGCCTCCGAGGTCGGGATCGGGGACGTGGAGGTCAACGTCACCGTGTTCTGGTGGCTCGGGCTCGTCGCGGTCGCCACCTGGATCCTGCTGCGCACCCGCACCGGCAACTGGATCTTCGCGGTGGGCGGCGACGCGGGCAGCGCCCGCGCGGTCGGCGTCCCGGTCGCCCGCACCAAGGTGGGGCTGTTCATGGGCGTCGCGCTGTGCGCCTGGATCTCCGGGATGCACCTGGTGTTCGCGTTCGCGACCGTCCAGTCCGGCGAGGGCGTGGGGAACGAGTTCTTCTACATCATCTGCGCGGTCATCGGCGGCTGCCTGCTGACCGGCGGGTACGGCTCGGCGATCGGCGCCGCCATCGGCGCGTTCATCTTCGGGATGACGAACAAGGGCATCGTGTACGCCGAGTGGAACCCCGACTGGTTCAAGTTCTTCCTCGGCGCGATGCTGCTCGTCGCCGCCATGGTCAACCTGATCGTCCGACGCAGGGTGGAGCGCTCGGCATGACCGACACCGGAACGCCGCCGCTGGTCAGGCTGACCGGCGTCGGCAAGAGCCACGGCACCGTCATCGCGCTGCGCGACGTCGACCTGGAGGCGGACGCGGGCGAGGTGACCTGCGTGCTCGGCGACAACGGCGCGGGCAAGTCCACGCTGATCAAGATCATCGCGGGCCTGCACCGGCACGACGCCGGGACCTACGAGGTGGCGGGGGAGCCGGTCGCGTTCGGCTCGCCGCGCGACGCCCTCGACCGGGGCATCGCGACCGTCTACCAGGACCTCGCGGTCGTCCCGCTGATGCCGGTCTGGCGCAACTTCTTCCTCGGCTCGGAGCGCCGCAGGGGCATCGGCCGGCTGGACACCCGGTTCATGCGCGAGACGACCCGCGCCGAGCTCGCCGCGATGGGCATCGACCTGCGCGACGTCGACCAGCCGATCGGCACGCTGTCGGGCGGCGAGCGGCAGTGCGTGGCGATCGCCCGCGCCGTGTACTTCGGCGCGAAGGCCCTCGTCCTGGACGAGCCGACGGCGGCGCTCGGCGTCAAGCAGGCCGGTGTCGTGCTGCGCTACATCGTCCAGGCGCGGGAGCGCGGGCTCGCGGTCATCTTCATCACCCACAACCCGCACCACGCCTACCCGGTCGGCGACCGCTTCCTGATCCTGAACCGGGGCCGCAGCGCCGGGTACCACGGCAAGGACGAGATCACCCGCGAGGAGCTGACCGCGCTCATGGCGGGCGGCGCCGAGCTGGAGCAGCTGGCCCACGAGCTGGACGCGGCGGGCTCGACGGGCTCGGCGGGCTCGGCGTCGGCCGCCCGGCGGCTCACCGAGGAGGCCGAGCGCCTCGGCCTCACCCGCGAGGCCGAGTAGCGCGGCAGGGCTCGGCGGCAGGGCTGGCGGCAGGGCTCAGCGGCGGGTGAGCAGGACGGCCGCCTCGGCGACGCGGTCCTCGGTGCCCGGCGCGATCTCGCCGCCGCCCAGCAGGTGGCGGCGCACGATCGCGTAGGGCAGGTCGATCACGGCGACGGCCGCGCGCTCCTCCTCGACGCCGAGGCGGCCCGCGAGGTCGCGGACGGCCGCGCGGACGCGCCGGTCGGCCTCGCCCAGCCGCGCGCGGTCCTCGGCGGGCCAGCCGTCCTCGTCGAGGGCGGACCTGCCGTGCAGCAGCACGCGCGCCTCCTCGCGGTGCGCCCGGCTCCACGCGACCACGTGCCGGGCGGCCTCCCCGGCCGCCCGGTCCGGCGGGCCGCCGCGCAGCGCGTCGAGGAACCCCGCCTGGAACCGCTCGACCGTCCGCAGCCAGAGCGCGGCGCGCAGCGCGGGCAGCCCGGCGAAGCGGTGGTACACCGAGCCGCTCGGCGCCCCCGCCGCGCGGGCCACGGCCGCGACCGTGACGCGGCCCGGGCCGTCCGCCGCCAGCTCGACGGCGACGTCCAGCAGGCGGCCCACGTCGTGGCGCGGTGGTCGTCCCATGGGCTAGAGGGTAAGGTATTGGAGAGTACTCTCTAAAAGGAGGAGCCGTGGACGTCCTGCCTCCCGGCCAGTCGGCCGCGCCGCTGGCGCCGTTCGGGCTGCCCGCGTTCGCGGCCCGCCGCCCGCGCGTCCCCGCCGCGCCGGTCGTCACGGTGACCGGGGCCGTCCGGCGCCCGGCGCAGGTTCCGGCGGCGGAGCTGACCCGGCTCGGGCGGGCGGAGACGCACTCCGGCCTGCACTGCGTCACCACCTGGAGCGCGCTCGGCCTGCGCTGGGAGGGCGTCCCGTTCGCCGCCGTCCACGCCCACCTCGCGGGGCGCGTCGCACCGGGCCGGGCCGCGCGCTGGGTCACCTTCACCGGGCTCGACGGCTACCGCAGCACCCTGCTCCTGGACGACGCGCTCGCCCCCGGCGTCCTGCTCGCCGACGTCCTGGACGGCGCGCCGCTCACCGCCGACCACGGCGCGCCGCTCCGCCTCGTCGCCCCGGCCCACTACGGCTACAAGAGCGTGAAGCACGTCTGCGCCATCGAGTACCGGGCCGGGTACGACCCCGGCTCGGCGGGCTGGAAGGCGCACCCGCGCGGCCGCGTCGCGCTGGAGGAGCGCAGCCGCTACCTCCCCGGGCGCCTCTGGCGCCCGCTGTGGCGCACCCTGCTGCCCCGGGCCCGCGCCGCCTACGACGACCTGCGCGGGTGACGCCCCCGGGTCAGCCGGTGCGGAGGAGGTGCGTGTTGGGTTCGCGGGCGAGCCCGGCCAGCTCCGGCAGTTCGGTCACCTCGACGCCCGCCGCGGTGAGGATCTCCGCGCCCGTCCCCTCGGCGAACAGCGCCGGCTCGCGCCAGGCGAACACGACGCGCGCCGCGCCGGCGGCGACGATCAGCTCGGCGCACGGCCGGTCGCGGGAGGCCCGGTGCCCGCACGGCTCCAGCGAGCTGTAGACGGTCGCGCCCCCCAGCCCGCCGGTCGCCCTGGCGAGGGCGGCCTCCTCGGCGTGGTCGAACGGGTCGTCCTCGCGGGAGAAGCCGCGCGCGACCTCCCGGCCGCGCGCGTCCACGATGACGGCGCCGACCGAGAACGCCGTCCCGGACGGGGGGCACCGCCGCGCCAGCTCGCAGGCCAGCCGCAGCCAGCCCGCGTCATCCACGCGCGGTCCCGGTGAGGAAGCGCAGCAGCGCGAGGTCGCCGATGCGGGTGATCTCCTCCAGCCGCATCGGACGGTCCGGCGCCTGCGGGAACACCCCCGAGCCGACGAACCGCGGCGCGGACGGGTCGCCGATGAAGAACGGCGCGACGACGAGCCGCAGCTCGTCCACGACCCCGGCGGTCAGGAACAGCGTGTGGATCCCGCCGCCGCCCTCCACCATCAGCCGCCGGACGCCCCGCGCCGCGAGGTCGCGCAGCACCGTGGCCGGTGTGAGCGGGTCGCCCGCGTCGATCACCTCGGCCAGACCGCCCAGCCGCGCGGCGAGGCCCCCGGCCGTGCCGGTGGGCGCGTACACGAGCTTGGGCGCCTCGCCGGTGGTGAAGAACCGCGCGCCGGGGTCGAGGTCGCCGCTCCAGGTCAGCGTGACCTTCGTCAGGTCGGCGGGCATCCCGCGCGCGACCCGCTGCTCCCGGCGGGCGGGGGAGCGGATCAGCAGCCGGGGGTCGTCGGCGCGCACCGTCCCGGCCCCGACCAGGATCGCGTCGCAGCCCGCGCGCACCGCGTCGACCCGGTCGAAGTCGGCGGTGCTGGACAGCCGGAGCCGCTCGGGCGTCGCGTCGTCGATATAGCCGTCGACCGACATCGCGCAGCTCACCAGCACGTAGGGGCGCTCGCTCACGCCCCAAGACTAGGGCTCCCGGCGGCCCCCTCGGGCCCGCGGCTCCCCGGCGGGGTGTGGCTCTTGAGCCGAATCGAGGGAACGCGGCGTTTCTGCGCGGGATGTGTCGTAGGGGGTGCCTATGGTTGCTGCGACATGAGAATCCTGCACACCTCCGACTGGCATCTCGGCAGATCGTTCCACCGCGAGGACCTGCTGGCCGCCCAGGCGGCGTTCGCCGACCATCTGGTCGAGACCGTCCGGGCGGAGCGGGTGGGCTGCGTGCTGATCTCCGGCGACGTCTACGACCGCGCGCTGCCCGCCGTGGACGCCGTCCGCCTGTTCGACGACACGCTCGGACGGCTGAAGGATCTCACCCGCGTCGTGCTCATCGCGGGCAACCACGACTCCGCGCGGCGGCTCGGGTTCGGATCGGCGCTGATGGACGCGTCCGGGGTGCACGTCCGCACCGACTTCACGCGGGTGGGGGAGCCCGTCGTCGTCGGCGACGCCGCCGTCTACGGCATCCCCTACCTGGAGCCCGAGCTGGTCCGGCACGAGTGGGAGCTGGACGAGCGCAGCCACGCGGCGACGCTGGCGGAGGCGATGCGCCGCGTCCGGGCCGACGCCGCGCGGCGCGGGCCGGGGCTGCGGTCGGTCGTGCTGGCGCACGCGTTCGTGACCGGCGGCGAGGCCAGCGAGAGCGAGCGCGACATCTCCGTCGGCGGCTCGTCGCACGTGCCCGCGCCGGTGTTCGACGGCGTCGACTACGCGGCGCTCGGCCACCTGCACGGCGCCTGGTGCGTCACCGACCGCGTCCGGTACTCGGGTTCGCCGCTGGCCTACTCCTTCTCCGAGGACCGGCACGTCAAGGGGTTCTGGCTGCTCGACCTGCGCGCGGACGGCGTCGCCGCCGAGTTCGCGGAGGCCCCCGTCCCGCGCCGGATCTCCCGGATCCGCGGCCGCGTCGACGACCTCCTCACGGGCGAGGCGTTCAAGAAGTACGAGGACCGCTGGCTCCAGGTCACGCTGACCGACCCGCGCCGCCCCGCCGCGGCGATGGAGCGGCTGCGCCGCCGGTTCCCGCACGCGCTCGTCCTCGGCTACGAGCCCGAGGGCGGCGGGGCGGAGGACGCCCGCACCTGGTCCGAGCGCGTCGCGGAGCGGTCCGACCCGGACATCGCGGGCGACTTCGTCGCCGAGGTCACCGACGGCCCGGCGACCGCCGCCGAGCGCGCCCTGCTGGACGAGGCGTTCGAGTCCTTCCGGCGGAAGGAGGCGCTCGCTTGAGGCTGCACCGCCTGGAGGTCACCGCGTTCGGGCCGTTCTCCGCGACGGAGGAGATCGACTTCGACGCGCTGTCGGACGCGGGCCTGTTCCTCATCCAGGGCCGGACGGGCGCGGGCAAGACCAGCGTGCTCGACGCCGTCTGCTTCGCCCTCTACGGGCAGGTGCCCGGCGCGCGCGGCGCCGTCAAGGGGCTGCGCAGCGACCACGCCCCGCCCGGGGCCGCGCCGCGCGTCGTCCTGGAGACGACCGTGCGCGGCCGGCGGCTGCGCCTCACCCGGTCCCCGGCGTGGGAGCGGCCCAAGCTGCGCGGGTCCGGCACGACCGCCCAGCACGCCAAGGTCGTCCTGGAGGAGTTCGAGCGCGGCGGGTGGATCGGGCTGACCACGCGGCTGGACGAGGCGGGCGACCTCGTCTCCCGGCTGCTCGGCATGAACGCCACGCAGTTCTGCCAGGTGGCGCTGCTCCCGCAGGGCGAGTTCGCGGGGTTCCTGCGCGCCGGGGCTGACAAGCGCCGCGAGGTCCTCGAACGGCTCTTCGCGACCGAGGTGTTCACCCACGTCGAGAAGTGGCTGGCCGACCGCCGCGCCGCCACCGGCCGCGAGGCCGCCGAGCTGGCCGCGCGCGCCGTCTCGGTCGCCGACCGCGTCGCCGAGACGACCGGTTCGCCCCCGCCCCACGCCGCCGCGAACACGGCACCGGCCGGGCCCGCCGGCGAGCGGCGCCGGGCGGCCGTGCCCGCGCCGCGCCGGGGGGACGCCGAGGCCGCCGAGGTCGAGGCGCTGCCCGCGTGGGCGGCGGAGCTGGCCGGCGGGCACGCCGACGTCCGCGCCGTGGTCGAGGAGCTCCGGGCGGGCGCCGCCGGGGAGGTGGAGGCCGCGCGCGCCGCGCTGAAGGCGGCGGAGGACCTCGCCGACCTGCGCCGCCGCCACGAGAACGCCTCCGCGCGCCGCGCCGCCCTCGCCGAGCGCGCTGAGGAGCGCTCGCGGGTCGCCTCGCGGCTGGACGCCGCCGCCCGGGCCGAGCGCGTCGTCCCGCTGGTGCGGGCGGTCGCCGACCGGCACGACCGGGCCCGGCAGGCGCGCCGCTGGGCCGACGAGACGCGCGCCCGCGTCGGCGCGCTGCTGCCGCCGAACGCCTCGCAGGACGTGCTCGCCAAGGCCGAGCGGCAGCGCCGCGACGATGCCGCGGCGCTGGAGGGCAAACGCGGCACGGCGGTCCGGCTGCGGCGGGTCCGGGACGAGCGCGGGGAGCTGGCGGCGGAGCTGCGGCGGCTGGAGCCCGAGGAGGCGCGCGTGTCCGCGGCCCTCGCCGAGCTGCCCGGCCGCGTCGAGGCGCGCCGCGCCGAGCTGGAGGCGGCCCGCGCGGTCGCCGCGACGCGTCCCGGGGCCGTGGCCGCCGCCGACGGCGTCCGGCACAGGCTCGACGCCGCGCAGCGCCGTGACCAGGTCGAACATCTGCTCGCCGAGGCCGAGGAGGCCCGGCTGGCCGCGGTCGGGGCCGCGCAGGACGCCCGGGACCACGTCCAGGACCTGCGGCAGGCCCGGCTGGAGGGCATGGCGGCCGTCCTCGCCGAAGACCTGGAGGACGGCGTCCCCTGCCGGGTCTGCGGCTCGCCCGACCACCCCGCGCCCGGCACCTCGCTCGCGCCGATCCCGACGCAGGAGCAGGTCGAGGAGGCGCAGGCGGAGTTCGAGCGGGCGCAGGACGTCCGCGAGCGGGCCACCGCCGAGGTGCAGGCGCGCCGCGCCGAGCGCGACGGGCTGCTGGAGATCGTCGGTGAGCTGACCGCCGGGGCGCTCGGCGCCGAGCTGGAGGGCGCCGAGGCCGCGCTGGCCGACGCCGACGCCGCGCTCGCGGAGGCCGAGCGGCTGGAGGCGGCCGTGCACGGGGACGAGCAGGAGCTCGACCGCGTCCGCGGCGCCCGGCAGGAGATCGACCGGGCGCTCACCGAGAACCGCACCCGCGAGCGCGAGCTGGCCGCCGAGGAGGCGCGGCTGCGCGCCGAGCTGGACCAGGCGCGCGGCGACGACGGCAGCCTGGAGGAGCGGATCGCCCGGCTCGGCCGCGAGGCGGGCGCGCTCACCGAGGCCGCCGAGGCGCTCCGCGCGGCCGACCTCGCCGCCGGGGAGCTGGCCGCCGCCCGCGCCGCCGCGAAGGCCGCCGCCGAGGACGAGGGGTTCGCCGCCCCCGACGAGGTCCTCGCCGCCGCGATGCCCGACGAGGACCAGGCGCGGCTGCGCGACAGGCTCCGCCGGTTCGAGGACGAGGAGGCCGCCGTCCGCGACCAGCTCAACGACCCGGCGCTGCGGTCGGCCGCCGCCGGGCCCGCGCCCGACCTGCCCGCGCTGGAGGCCGCGCTCGCGGCGGCGCAGGCCGCGCACACCGGCGCCGCGTCCGCCGCCGACCGCGCCCGGCACCGCCGCGACCGCCTCGCCGAGCTGCGCCGCGACCTGGACGCCGCCGTCCGCGCCTGGCGCCCCGCCGCCGAACGCCACGAGGTCGCCGAACGCCTCGCCGGGCTCGCCTCGGGCAAGTCCGCCGCGAACCGGCACGCGATGTCGCTGTCGGCGTACGTGCTGGCCGCGCGGCTGGAGCAGGTCGTCGCCGCCGCGAACGAGCGGCTCGCCCGCATGTCCGGCGCACGCTACGCCCTCGTCCACACCACGGAGAAGGCGGCGGGCGACACCAAGCGCGGCGCGGGCGGCCTCGGGCTGCGCGTCGCCGACGCCTGGACCGGCCTGGAACGCGACCCGGTGACGCTGTCGGGCGGCGAGTCGTTCATCACCTCGCTGTCGCTCGCGCTCGGCCTCGCCGACGTCGTCACCGCCGAGGCGGGCGGCACCGAGATCGGCACGCTGTTCGTCGACGAGGGCTTCGGCACCCTCGACGAGGACACGCTCGACGAGGTCATGGACGTCCTGGACGGCCTGCGCGACGGCGGCCGCGCGGTCGGCATCGTCAGCCACGTCGCCGAACTGCGCGCCCGCATCCCGGCGCAGCTCCGCGTCACCAAGGACCGCACCGGCTCCACCGCCAAGGTCGTCATCTGACCCCCGCCCCCGCCAGCACCGGGCGGCGGCTCCGCGGGGTCGGGCAGGGCCGGCGGTAGACGTCGAGGTCGGCGGGGGCGAGCGTGCCCGGGAGCCCCTCGACGAACAGCGATTTCTCCAGGACCGTCTCCTCGCCCACCCCTGGGGTGCGCAGCAGGGCGAACAGCTCGCGCGCGGCGGTCGGGACGCGACCGTCCGCGCCACGGCCGTGATGACGGTGCCCGGCGGGCTCAGCCCAGCGGGTGTGCCCGGCGGGCTCAGCCACACCCGCTACATCAACCCGCTGCCGACCCCGGCCGCGCTGGCCCCGGCCGAGGCGCGCCGCATGCTCGTCCCGGCGCCGTATGCGGCGCTGGCCCCGAGGACGTCTGCGGCGGCCGGGGGGTGAGCGGCGGTCAGCCGCTGCGGGCGGGGCGGGCCGCCTCCAGGAAGGTGATGCAGCGGCCCAGCAGTTCGACCAGCGTTTCGCGTTCGGCGTCGGTGAACTTGGCGGCGAGGCCGCGTTCGATCCGTACGGCGCGGGCGTCCGCGTCGGCCATGGCCGCCTCGCCCTCGGCGGTGAGGCGGGTCTCCAGGATGTTGCGGTGCCACTCGTGCGGGGTCCGCTCGATGAGGCCGCGCTCCCGCAGGTTCTTCAGCACGGTGTTCATCGTCGGCGGGGTGACGGCGCAGGCCCTGGCCAGCGCCGCCGCCGACATCCCGGGGTGGTCGGCGAGGTGCAGCAGCGCGGCGTACTGCGGCACCGTGAGCCCGCTCGGCTTCACCGCGGCCTGCTTGGCTCCGTTGAGCGCCTGCTCGGCGCGTTTGAGGTAGGAGCCGATCCGCTCCGGGACGGGCATTGAGGTCATCTCCGCATGGTATCGAGCCTTCGAACGATCGCAGGTTGACGAGCATTAGAACTCTAACTATCGTTCGTGTGCGTTCTTATAAGTCAGTGCGAATGGAGCAGTATGAACCGCCTTACCCGCACGACCGCCGCCGCGCTCGCGCTCGCCGTCCTGCCCGCGTCGGCGTCCCTCGCCGCGCCGGCGGGCGCCGCCCCGGCCGCCGCCGTCGCCCCCGCCTCGTCCCGGATACGTGTGTCCACGGCGTTCGAGTTGCCGGGCGCCCGCGTCTACCCGGAGGGCATCACCCTCGACCCCCGCACCGGTGACTTCTACGTCGCGTCCTACGAGGACGGCTCGGTCTACAAGCTGACGCGCGGACGGCGCGTGGCCGAGGTGTTCCTGCCCGCCGGCGCGGACGGCCGCCGCACCGCCAACGGCGTGCGCGCCGACCGGGCCGGACGGCTCTGGGTGTGCGACTCCTCGTCCGGTGTCTCGGTCTACGACACGAAGACCCGCAGGTTGCTGGCACGGTTCGCTGTGCCCGGCACGGACGCGAAGTTCGTCAACGACGTGGCCGTCGCCCCCAACGGCGACGCCTACATCACCGACAGCGCGCGTTCCCTCGTCTACCGGGTGACGCCGCGCGACGTCGCCAAGGGCGGGCGCGCCGACCTCCGCCCCCGCTTCGACCTCGGCGAGGCCGTCGAGCAGCACGCGCCCGGGGCGTTCACGCTGAACGGCATCGTCGCCGACCCGTCCGGGCGGTACCTGCTCACCGTCGACATGACCGGCGGCGACCTGTACCGGCTCGACGTCGCCTCGGGGGCGGTCCGCAAGGTGGCGCTGGAGGGCGGCGACCTGCGCAACGCCGACGGCCTGGAACTCCAGGACGGGCGCCTCTGGGCGGTCCACAACCTCGACAACGCCATCTCCCGCTGGCGGATCGGGAACGGCGGCGCCACCGCCCGCCGGGAGCGCCGGGCCGCGAGCGCGGCGCTGGAGCTGCCGACGACGCTGGTGCGCAGCCGCGGCACGCTCTACGTCGTCCGCTCGCAGTTCGACAAGGGCGGGCCGCTCGGGGACGGCGTCCCGCGCATCCCGTTCAGCGTCGCCGCCGTCCGGGGGCTGTGACCCGGTGAGGTGTCCCGCCAGGTCACGGGCCTGGCGGGACGCCTCGGGCGGATAGCCGTGCAAAGCGGGAGGTGTCGGGGCCCGGCGCTGTGGATCTTTGCTGCTCCTTGATCGTCGGCTTGGTGGGGCGTGCCGGGGGCGCGGTGAGAATGAGCGCGAGGGGCGCACCCCGGGTGCGCCCAGGCGGCGAGGTCTCGGGGAATTGCGCTCATGACGGCGGTGGAACTGCGGGCGGGCGGCACCGCCCCGGGGGCGCGTGCCACACGGGAGGGCGTGGTCGTCGTCATGCCCGCCTACCGCGAGGAGGAGAACCTCGCGGCGACCGTCGGGGACTTCCTGGCGACGCTGGAGGCGGCCGGGCACGAGCACCGCGTCGTGGTCGTCGACGACGGCAGCCCCGACGCGACCGGCGACATCCTGGACGGCCTGGTCGCGCGGCACGCGGGCCGGGTCATCGGCGTCCACCACGGCACCAACCGGGGGTACGGCGCGGCGGTCCGCACGGGCATCGCGGTGGCGCTGGAGCTGACCGACCTGCCGCTGCTGCTGCTCACCGACTCCGACGGCCAGTTCACGGCCGCGGACCTGCCCGCGCTGCTGCGGGTCAGGCGCGAGGAGCGGGCCGACGCCGTGACGGGGTTCCGCCGCCACCGCGCCGACTCCTCCGCGCGCCGCGCCAGCGGACGGCTGTGGACGATCCTCAGCCGGATCCTGCTCGGCACCCGCAGCCGGGACGTCGACTGCGCCTACAAGCTGCTGGACCGGCGGGTCGTCGAGGGCCTCGGCCTGGTGGGGGAGGCCGCCGCGATCGACCCGGAGATCCTCGCCAAGATCAGGCGGCGGGGCGCCCGGGTCGTCGAGCACCCGGTGGACCACCGGCCCCGCGCGCACGGCCGCCCGACCGGGGCGTCGCCGTGGGTCATCGCGCGGTCGCTGCTGAGCCTCGTCCACGTGTACCGGATCCTGGTCCGCGACGGCTACACGTGGCGGTGGGCGCGGTGGGCGCTGAACCCGAGGGACCGCGTCCTCGCCGGGGTGACGGCGGCGGCGGTGGCGCTGTCGGCCGCCGCGCTCGCGCACCACCTCCGGCACGGCACCGTGCTCGCCTACAACGACGCCGTCTCGCACCTGCTCATCGCCCGCCGGGTGGTCGACAGCCCGACGGCGGGCGCGGCGCAGCTCGGCGGGGTGTGGCTGCCGCTGCCGCACCTGCTGGCGCTGCCGTTCGTCTGGCAGGACGGCCTGTTCCACTCCGGCCTCGGCGGCACCGTGGTCTCGATGGCCGGTTACACGATGACGGTCCGGTACGTGTACCTGATCGCGGCCGGCGCGGCGGCGGCCGCGGGCCCGGCCCGGGACCGGACGGCCGGCCGCGACCGGTGGGCGGGGCTCGCGGCGGCCGGGCTGTTCGCGCTCAACGCCAACGTGCTCTACCTGCAGAGCACCCCGATGACCGAGCTGCTCCTGTTCGCCTGCGTCGCCGCCGCCGTCCACCACCTCCAGGCGTGGTGCCGCACCGGACGGTACTCCCGGCTCGCGGCGGCGGCGGTGGCGACGCTGCTGGCCACCCTGACGCGCTACGAGGGCTGGCTGCTCGCGGCGGCCGTGACGCTGGTGGTGGCCTACGTCGCGGTACGCCGCTGGAGGTCCTACGCGCGGGCGGAGGCGCACCTCGTCTTCTTCGCGCTGGCGGCCTTCGGCGGGATCGCGGCGTGGGTCGTGTGGGGCCACGTGATCTTCGACGACGCGCTGTGCTGGTACTCCGGCGACTACGCCAAGCCGTCGCTGTGGGTGATGGCGGGCGACGCCAACGTCGGGGCGCCGCTCACGGCCGCGCGGACCTACGGGCTCGCGGTGGTCCACAACCTCGGCTACCCGACGCTGCTCCTCGCGGCGGCCGGGCTGACCGCCTACGTGTGGCGCGGGAGGCTGCGCCCGGCGGCGGTCGCGCCGCTCGTCCTGCTGGCGTTCGCGCCGTTCTTCGTCTACGCCCTCGACACCGGGCAGCGCCCCCTGTACGTCCCGGAGGTCCAGGGCGGGTTCTACAACGTGCGGTTCGGGCTGGTGATGGCCCTGGCCGCCGCCGTCTTCGCCGGGTACCTCGTGTCGCTGGCGCCGAACCTCCGCGGCGGCCTGCCGCGGGCCGCGGCGGCGGCCGGCGTCGTCGCGACCGTCCTCGCGGTGCCCGGGACCGCGACGCTCGCCGAACCCCAGCGCTGGCAGGACGGCGCGCACCGCCGGGCGGTCACCGGCGCCGCGTCCTGGCTGCGCGCCCACTACGACGGCGGCACCGTGCTGATGGAGAACTACGGCAACGAGGAGATCGCGTTCCGGGCGCGCATCCCGATCGGGCGCGTCGTCTACGAGGGCAGCTTCCGGCTGTGGGAGCGCGCGCTCGCCGACCCGGCCGGGAGCCGCGTCCGCTGGATCTACGCGCGGACGCTCCCCGGGTCGCCGGACCGCACCTGGCGGGCGCTGCGCGAGAACCCCCGGCTGGCCGGCGACTACACCCTCCTCTACCGGGACGCGACCCAGCGCGTCTACCGGCTGGCGGGGACGCGATGACGCTCACCGACGCCACGGGCGGCGCGGCGGACACGGCCGTCCTGGACGCGCCGCCGTGGGGCCCGGTGGCGCCCGTGGACGAGGAGCTGAGCGCGCGCCGCACGATCAGCCGGGGGCAGGCGGCCGTGGCCGTCGCGCTGCCGTCGGCGGTCGCCGCGGCGCTGGCCGCGCACGCGCTGACCGGGGCGGGGCCGTCGCCGGTCCGGTGGGTCCAGGCGGCGGTCTGGGCGGTCACCGGCGCCTACCTGCTGTCGCTGGTGTTCCGGACCGTGATGGTGGCGACCGCGTGGACCGCGCCGGTGATCCGGTTCGGCGAGGACGAGCTGCGCGCCGTCCGGGACGAGGACCTGCCGCCCTACACCGTCCTCGTGCCGCTCTACCGGGAGGCGCGGGTGCTGCCGGTGCTGCTCGACCGGCTCGGCCGCCTGGACTACCCCGCCGACCGCCTCCAGATCCTGCTGCTCATCGAGGAGGACGACGCCGAGACCCGCGCCGCGCTGCCCGCGCTGGACGCGCCGTTCGAGGTCGTGCTCATCCCGCCGTCGCCGCCCCGGACGAAGCCGAAGGCGTGCGACATCGGGCTGGCGCGGGCGCGCGGCGAGCTCGTCGTGATCTACGACGCCGAGGACCGGCCCGACCGCGACCAGCTCCGCAAGGCGGCGCTGGCGTTCGCGTCGCTGCCCGACCGGACGGTGTGCGTGCAGGCCGAACTCCAGTACTGGAACCCCTGGACGAACTGGCTGACCCGGTGCTTCGCCGCCGAGTACGCCACCAACTTCAGCCTGTGGCTGCGCAGCCTCGACCGGCACCGGCTCGCGATCCCGCTCGGCGGCACCTCCAACCACTTCCGGGGCGACGCGCTCGCGGCGCTCGGCGGCTGGGACCCCTACAACGTCACCGAGGACGCCGACCTCGGCATCCGCATCGCCCGCCGGGGCTGGGAGGTGCGGATGATGGACTCGGTCACCGAGGAGGAGGCCAACAGCCGCCTCGGCAACTGGATCCGCCAGCGCAGCCGCTGGATCAAGGGGTACATCCAGACCTGGCTCGTCCACACCCGGCACCCGCTGCTGCTGTGGCGGCAGCTCGGCACCCGGCGGACGCTCGCCTTCCACCTCACGATGGGGTTCCCGACGCTCACCACGCTCGCGAACCCGTTCTTCTGGACGCTGACGGCGCTCTACCTGTGCACGGGCACGCGGCACGTGCAGGCGGTGTTCCCGCCGCCGGTCCTGTACTGCGGCGTCGTCACGATGGTCGCCGGGAACCTGCTGATGGTCTACTGCGCGATGGCCGGGTGCCTGGAGCGCGGCCTGTTCCGCGCCGTCCGGGTCATGGTCACGATCCCGCTGTACTGGGCGCTGATGAGCGTCGCTGCGTACAAGGCGCTGTTCCAGCTCGTCCGGCCGAGCAGGCGGCACTTCTGGGAGCTCACCGACCACGGCCTCGTGGAGAACGCGGCGGACGCGGCGGACGCCGCGGAGTCCGTGGACGCCGCGGCCGCCAGGGAGCGGGCGCCCGCCTAAAGGTAGAGGCCGGTGCCGTGCTCGGGGCGCTCGCTGGCGATCGCGTGCAGGTCGCGCTCCCGCATGACCAGGTAGTTCTCGCCCTGTATCTCGACCTCGAACTGCTCGCCCGGGTGGAACAGGACGCGGTCTCCCGTCTTGACGATCCGGACGTGGTGGCCGACCCCGCAGACCTCGCCCCACACCAGCCGGTTGCCCTGCTCGACCGTCGCGGGGATCACGATCCCGCCGGTGCTGCGGCGCTCGCCGCTGTCCTTCTCCATCTTGATCATGACTCGGTCGTGCAGCATCTGGACTTCGAACTTCGGTTCGGACACGCCGGGGAGTTTAGCCGTCCGCGCGGGTCAGGGCGTCCCACGCGGACGCGATGATCTCCGGCAGGGACGAGCGGGCGGGGCGCCAGCCCAGGTCGGCGCGGATCGCGGCGGCCTCGCACAGCAGCAGCGGCGGCTCGGGCTGCGGCGGGCGCCGCAGCGTCGGCACGGCCCGCCCGGTGGCCTCCTCGACGGCGGCGACCACGTCCCGGACGGCCGCGCCGGTGCCGCTGCCGACGTTGTAGACCCGCTCCTCACCCGGGCGGACGGCCTCCAGCGCGCGGACGTGGGCGGCGGCGAGATCGTCCACGTGCAGGTACTCGCGGACGGCGCCGCCGTCGCCGTTGACCTCCAGCCGGGGCGCCCGCCCGGCCGCGACCGCGAGGGCCTTCGGGATCAGCCGGGTCTCGTCGGGGTCGGGGCGGCCGTCCACCGAGCCCGCGACGTTGAACGTCCGCAGCACGGCGGCGCCGGTCGCGCCCGTCCGGGCGTGGAAGCGGACGGCCTGCTCGGCGGCCAGCTTGGACGCGCCGTAGGGGCTGGTCGGCGCGGTGCCCTCGGTCTCGGGGATCGGCTGCCGCTCGGGCGTCCCGTAGACGGCGGCGGTCGAGCCGTAGACGACGCGCGCCGCCTCCACCGCCCGCAGCAGGTTCACGGTGCCCTGGACGTTGACGGTGAAGAAGCCCAGCGGGTCGGCGAACGACTCGCGGACGCGGGTCAGCGCCGCCAGGTGGCACACCCCGTCGTAGGGGCCGCGCGGCAGCCCGCCGGGGTCGAGCAGGTCGCCGAGGACGGGCCGGACCCCCTTCGGCAGGACCGCGCCGGTCTGCCGCACGAGGCCGTCCACCTCGTGCCCGGCGGCGACGAGCCGCCGTCCGACCGCGTACCCGACATAGCCCGCCGCACCCGTCACCAGAACCCGCATGCCACCAGCATCCCGGACGGGCGGTCAGGTCCGCCGCCGCCCCCGGGTGGAGGACACGCGCGCGGTCAGCTCGCGGGGCAGCAGCCGGGTCGCGCCGACGAGCGCCTTGTAGCGCAGGCTCGGCACGCTGACCCGCACGCCGCGCCGCAGGTCGCGCAGCGCCGCGTCGACGACGGCGGTGTCCTCCAGCCACATGAAGCCGGGCACGTCGCTCACGTCCATCCGGGCGCGCTCGTGGAACTCGGTGCGCACGAACCCCGGGCACAGCGCCATCACGCGGACCGTGCCGGGCGAGCGTCCCGCGATGTCGGCGGCGACGCCCTCGCTGAAGCGCACCACCCACGCCTTGGACGCGCCGTAGGTGCCGCGCACCCCGAACGCGGCGGCGGAGGAGACGTTGACGACACCGCCGCGCCCCCGGTCGAGCATGCCGGGCACCGCCGCGTGGGTGAGGCGCAGCACGGCCTCGCAGTGCACCCGCAGCATGGTCAGCTCGGCGTCCAGCGGCACGTCGGGGAACACGTTCCCGTGCCCGAACCCGGCGTTGTTGACGAGCAGGTCGACGCCCGCGCGGACGCGCTCCTGCGCGGCGAGCAGCCCCTCCTCGGTCGACAGGTCGGCGGGCAGCGCCTCGGTGTCCACCCGGTACCCGCCGCCGAGGTCGGCGGCGGCCCGGTCGAGGCGCTCGGCGTCGCGGGCGAGCAGGACCAGGTCGAACCCGTCGGCGGCGAGGCGGCGCGCGAACGCGGCGCCGAGCCCGGCGGTCGCACCCGTGATGAAGGCGGTCGGCATGCCCCCGAGCCTAGGGCCCCGGCGGGGGATCAGCCGATCAGGCCGAGGTCCCGGGCGCGCAGCCCGGCCTGGAAGCGGGAGTCGGCGTCCAGCAGGACGAGGATCTCGGCGACCCGGCGCCGGTAGGTGCGCAGCGACAGGCCGAGGCGGCGCGCGGCGGCCTCGTCCTTCAGGCCGCCCGCGAGCAGCCGCAGGATCGTCCGGCTCTCCTCGCCCAGCGCGGGCGGGCGGGAGCGGCGGTGGACGGCGAGGGGCGCGGCCGTCTCCCAGGTCGCCTCGAACAGCGCGAGCACGCCCGCCACCACGCCCGGCGACCGGACGACGGTGTACTCGCGCACCCCGGCCACCGGCGGCCCGGCGAGGATCGCGACCCGCCGGTCGACGACGATCGTCTCGCGCGGCAGCGGCGTCGCGCAGATCCGGATCTCGGGCCCGCGCGCGGCCAGCTCGACCAGCCGCCGCTCGGACTCCTCGTCGGCGAGCGCCGCCGGGGCGTAGAGCTTGCGGGCGCGCGGGGCGGACGGGGCGGGCGGTTCCCGCCGCCACCGCGCGACGACCTCCTCGTGGACGCTCGGCAGCGCCCACGTGCACAGGTCGTGCGCCGCGCACAGGAACTCCTCGCGCGCGGCGAACAGCCGCCCGGCGCGCGCGGCCAGCTCCGCCTCGCCGCGCAGGACGACGTTGCGGTCCAGGTCGACGCTCATCGCGTCCAGTCTGCCACCGGCGCCGGGCCCCCGGAACTGGCAGCAAGCTGCCAGCCGTTCGCCGCCGCGCGGGCCCGTCGGCACAGTGGGACGCATGACGAAGATCATTGATGAGCGGCACTTCGACCTGGGCGGCGACCTGCGGATCTCCCGGCTGGGCTTCGGCGCGATGCGGCTGCCCGCCGCCACGCTGGAGGCGCCCGCCAACGACCGGGGGACGGCCCTCGCCGTCCTGCGCCGGGCGGTCGAGCTGGGCGCGGACCACATCGACACCGCCGCGTTCTACTACCGGCACGGGCTCGCCGCGAACGAGCTGATCCGCGAGGCGCTGAGCCCCTACCCGTCCGGCCTGGTGGTCGCGACGAAGGTCGGGCCCTACCGGGGCCCGGACGACCGGACGCCCGCCGGACAGCTCCCGGCGTCGGGGCTGCGCGCCGAGGTGGAACGCAACCTGCGCGAGCTGGGCCTCGACCGCCTGGACCTGGTCTACCTGCGGCCCGGCGGCATGGAGGACCCGGCGGGCGAGGCGATCGGCGAGCGCTTCGCCGCCCTGGCCGGGCTCCGCGAGGAGGGGCTGATCCGGCACCTCGGCTTGAGCCATGTGAGCACGGCGCAGCTCGCGGAGGCGCGGGCGATCGCGCCGGTCGCCGCCGTCCAGAACCGGTTCGACGTGACGCGGCCCCGGGACGCGGAGATGCTGGCGGTCTGCGAGCGCGAGGGCATCGGCTACGCGCCCTACTTCCCCCTCGGCGGCTTCGGCATCCCCGACGACGCGCGGGTCAAGGCCGTCGCGGCCCGGCACGGCGCGACCGTTCCGCAGGTGCTGCTCGCCGGGCTGCTGGCGCTGTCGCCGGTCATGCTGGCGATCCCCGGCACCGGCTCCCTCGCCCACCTGGAGGAGAACATGGGCGCCGCCGGCCTGCGCCTCACCGAGGACGACCTCGCCGAACTCGGCGGCTAGCCGCCGATCGGGCGGGGCACGGGGCCATCGGCCCGCCCGACGCTCTAGCCTGATCCCCGGACATGTCAGGGGGAACGGGGTAGGGATGTCGACGACGCGGCTGCTGGTCCTCGGCGGGGTTCGGCGGTTCGGGCGCGCGCACGGCTACGAGGTGCGGCGCGAGCTGATGTCATGGGGCTCGGACGAGTGGGCCCACGTGAACCCCGGCTCGATCTACCACGCGCTCAGGCAACTGGCCAAGGAGGGCCTGCTGCGCGCCCACGACGTCGAGGAGAGCGACGCCGGGCCCCCGCACACCGACTACGAGATCACCGAGGAGGGCCGGGCGGAGTTCCTGCGGCTGCTGCGGTGCGCGATCGCCACGGTGGACGTCCGGCACCCGGAGATGCTCACGGCCGGGCTCGGGTTCCTGACCGAGCTGACCCGCGCCGAGGCCCTCCGCCTGCTCCGGGAGCGGCTGGACGGGCTGGCCGCGTGGCGCGCGTCGATCGCCCCCCTCCAGGACCAGCAGGACCCCGCCGACCACCTGCGCGAGCTGCTCGGCTGGTGGATCCACTCGGCCGAGTCCGCCACCGCGTGGACGGAGGGCCTCATCGGGCGCCTGGAGTCGGGCGCCTACCGGATGGCCGAGGACCCGCGCTGACGCGGGCGGCCCGGTCGCCGACCGGGCCGCCGCGCGGTCAGCCGGTCGGGTCCTCGCCGGCCGGCTCCTCGTCGGCCGCGCCCTGGAGGTGCCAGCCGCCGCGGCGGCGCAGCACGAGCGCGAAGTAGGCGGACGCGGCGGCGATCACGCCGAGCGCGACGAACAGGCTCGGCCGGCCGACCTCCGGGTCCTTGGCGTTCTGGTAGACCACGTAGACGAGCGCGAGGAGCGCGGCGACCGGCGCGACCGGGAACCAGGGCATCCGGTAGCCCGCGTGGGCGGTGGTCCCGTTGCGGCGCCCGGCGATCACCGCCAGGCACAGCGCCCCGTAGACGAACACCAGCGACGTGCCGGTGACGACCAGGAGGAACTTCTCCTCCAGGAAGCACGCGGCGGCGCTGAAGACCCCGCCGATGACCGTCGCGATCCAGGGCGTGCCGAAGCGGGGGTGCAGCGTGGTCAGCGCCTTGTCGACGCGCGGCGACCAGGTGCCGTCCCGGCCCGAGCTGAAGATCAGCCGCGCGGTGAGCAGCATGATGGCGATCACCGCGTTCAGGATGGCGAGCGCGATCGCCAGGCTGATCACCTTGTTGAGGGTCGCGCCGCCGCGCTCGGTGATGAAGTACTCCATCATCGAGTCCGAGTGCAGCAGCGTGTCCAGGTCGGGCGCGCCGAGCAGCACGGCGGTGACCGGGATCAGCTCGGCCGCGACCGTGATGCCGAGCGCCCACAGGATCGTCCGGGCGATGGCCTTCCGCGCGTCGTGGGTCTCCTCGCCGAAGTACACCGCCGAGCCGTAGCCGTTGTAGGCGAAGATCGCGACGGCGGTCGCGGCGGCGATCAGCCCGGCGGACGCGGCGGTCACTCCCGACCCGTCGGCCGCCACCACCGGGTGCGCGACGAGGTCGGTGAACGACCGCTCGACGTGCAGGAACCCGAGCGCCGACAGGATCAGCAGCGCGAGCATCTCGATCGCCAGGAAGATCCCGGTGACCACCGCGTTGACCTTGATGTCGAAGATCGCGATGACGGTCGCGGCGGCCACCGTGACCGCCGCGACGACCGGGCCGTTCAGCCCGTCGACGACCACGCCGAGGTAGGTGCCGACGCCGAGCGCGATCACGGCCAGGATCAGCAGCTGGGTGATGAGGATCAGGCCGAGCACCACGAACCCGGGCATCCGGCCGAGCGTGCGCCCGACGATCGCGTACTCGCCGCCCGTCAGCGGATACGCCGAGGACAGCTCGGCGTAGACGAACGCCATGAAGATGCCGACCACGCCCGCCGCCGCGAAGGTGAGGAACGCGCCCGTGCCCGCCTGGGTGATCACCCCCGGGGCGATGATGAAGACCGAGGACGCGGGCGTGACCGCGGACAGGACGATGAGCAGCGCGCCGACCGTCCGCAGGCCGCGGTGCAGCACTGGGGGGCGGTCGGCGGCGGCCGGGGGACGGACCTCAGGAGCGGCCATCAGGGCACCTCCGCGTCGAAAATTCTTTGAACGAGTATCAAAGAACACCTGCCGCCCAGGTCAATAAGGGGACGGGTAACGTCTTGGTCTCGGCTTTCTCGCGTCGATGCCTGACTTGCATTGTCTGAAAGATCTTCAGAGAATGTCGGGCATGGCGAGACCTAGCAGGGCCCACGAACGGCGTGCCGACCTCGTCGCCGCCGCCCGCCGCGCCGTCATCGGACGCGGCGTGCTCGACCTGCGGCTGCGCGACGTGGCCGAGGAGGCGGACATGTCCTCCGGCTCCGTCCTGTACTACTTCCCGACGCTGGACGACCTCCTGCGCGAGGTGCAGCGCGAGGCCGTCGAGCGGTTCTGCGCCGGGCGCGAGGAGGCCGTGCGCGGCGAGCCCGACCCGCTCCGGCGGCTCGCGGCGATGGTCCGCAGCGGCCTGCCGACCGGCCCGGACGACGAGCTGTGCGTGCTGCTGTACGAACTCGGCACCATCGCCCGCCGGGACGTCTCCTACGCCGCCGAGCACATCCGGCTGTACGAGCGGCAGGTCGGCATCTACGCCGGGATCCTCGACACCGGCGCCGCCACCGGCGCGTTCACGCTGACCCGCGACGCCGCGACGATCGCCCGCAACCTCGTCGCGCTGGAGGACGGGTACGGCCTGCACATCGTCATGGCCGCGCCGACCCTCGACGCCCCCCGCGCCGCGCGGCTGCTGCTCGCCGCCGCCGCCGACGCCACCGGCCTCACCCTGGAGGCCATCGAGGCCGCCGCGCCCCCGCACGCCCTCGACGACCCGCGCACCGCCGCGGCCCCGCACGACCACGACCCGGAAGGGGACCGATGACCCGCGCCCGCCAGTTCGGCCTGCCGCTGCCCGGCCTGCCAGGCCCGCACAACGCGATCACCGACGTCCCCGGCGTCGAGGTCGGCTACACCACGCTGACCAGCGGCGACGGCCCGCTCCGCCGCGGCGGGGGGCCGGTGCGCACCGGGGTGACCGCGCTGCTGCCGCGCGGCCGGGCGGGGGCGGGCGACCCGTGCGCCGCCGGGATCCACGCCCTCAACGGCAACGGCGAGATGACCGGCTCGCACTGGATCGCCGAGACCGGCGCGCTGACGCTGCCCGTGCTGATCACCAACACGCACGCGGTCGGCGCGTGCCACCGCGGCGCGATCGACTGGGCGCTGCGCGAGCGCCCCGACGCCCGCGAGTGGATGCTGCCCGTCGTCGCCGAGACCTGGGACGGCTACCTCAACGACATCGGCGGCGACCACGTCCGCCCCGAGCACGCGGTCGCGGCGATCGACGCGGCCCGCGGCGGCCCGGTCGAGGAGGGCTCGGTCGGCGGCGGGACCGGCATGAACTGCTACGGCTTCAAGGGCGGCAGCGGCACGTCCTCACGGGTCGTGGAGCACGGCGCCGACCCCTACACCGTCGGCGTGTTCGTCCAGGCCAACTTCGGCTCCCGCGCGCAGCTCAGCGTCTGCGGGGTGCCCGTCGGCGCGGACCTCGCCGACGACAACCCCATGGAGGACACCGACTGGCTCGGGCTCGCCGGGGCGGGCTCGGTCATCGTGGTCGTCGGCACCGACGCGCCGCTGCTGCCCGGCCAGTGCGCCGCGCTCGCCCGCCGCGTCCCGCTGGGCCTCGCCCGGACCGGCACCTACGGGCAGCACTCGTCCGGCGACGTGTTCCTGGCCTTCTCCAGCGCCAACCCGGGCGCGATCAGCACCGGGTTCCCGGTGGGGGAGCCGGGCTACGACGCGCTCCGGTTCGTGCCGTGGAACCGCATCGACCCGTTCTACGAGGCGGTCGTGCAGGCGGTCGAGGAGGCGGTGCTGAACGCGCTGCTGTCCGCCCGCACCATGGTCGGACGGGACGGGCACCGCTCCCCGGCACTCCCGCACGACAGGCTGAAGGAGCTGCTCGCCGCGCGCGGCGTGCTTTAGGTGTCGTTGAAACTGCGAGGAACGATCACTCGCAGGGCGTTGCCGCGCAGCCTGATCGTGACCGGGGTCCGGCCGCGGATCTCACCGTCCACGTCCACGCGCAGCGGCGGGTCGGTCTCGATCTCCACGTGCGCGGTGGTGAGGAACGCGTCCTCCTCCAGCGACCGCCACGGCCCGGTCAGCACGTGCCGGGCCGTCGCCGACGCCAGCCGCAGCCGCCGCTCGTCGCCCAGCCGGTAGACGGCGAGGAGCCGGTCGTCGGGGCTGGCGTCGCGGGCGATGCGCTGCCCGCTGTGGTGCGCCCCGTTGGCCACGTTGAGCTGGTGCGTCGTCAGCTCGCGGGTCTCGCCGTCGATCGTGATCCGGGCGGTGAACGCGGAGTGCCGCGGCAGCAGCCGCGCCGCCGTCAGCGCGTAGGCCGGGCGGCCGAGGAACCGCTTCAGCGTGTGCGGGACGCTCCGGGCGACCTCCACCGACAGCCCGAGGCTGATCATGTTCGCGAAGATGTGCTCGCGGTCCTCCGGCCCCCGCCGGTCGCCGGTGCTCTCGAACCAGCCGACGTCCACGTCCGCGACCTTGCCGCCGTCCGGCCCGGCCACGGCGAGCGTGCGGACGGCGCCGGGCAGGTCGAGCGGCATCTCCAGGCTCCGCGCGAAGTTGTTGGTGGTGCCGAGCGGCAGCACGCCGAGCGCGATGTCGCGGTGCGCCAGGTGCCCGACCGCCTCGGCGACCGTGCCGTCCCCGCCGCCGACGACGACCAGGTCGGGCTCCAGGTCCAGGACCTCCGCGAACAGCTCGCGCAGCCGCGACGGGTCGGTCACCGGCAGCACGCGGACGAACTCCAGCCCCGCCTCGCGCAGCAGCCGCCGCGCCGCGCCGTAGAGCCGGCGGCCCCGCCGCGAACGGGCGTTGACCACCAGGACGGCGCGGCCGCCGTCCCGGATCGCCGCCTCCAGCTCCGCCTTGCTCCGCATCGCCGCCACCCTACCCGCCGGTGTTCCGCCGACTCCTGCCCGCACGGGCGGGGAGTACACGGGCGAGGCGCGTGCGGGGCGAAGATCGCTTAGAGTCGGGGGCGTGGTAGAACCGCGTTCTGATTCGGCCGTGCCCGCGTTCTGGCGGAGCCTCGGCCTGCCGGGCCTCTTCGACGTCCACGTCCACTTCATGCCGCAGCGGCTGCTGAGCGCGGTCTGGGCGTACTTCGACGACGCGGGCCCGCTGATCGGCACCGAGTGGCCGATCCGGTACCGCCTCCCCGAGGACGAGCGGCTCGCGACCCTGCGCGGGCTCGGCGTGCGCGCGTTCACCTCGCTGCTCTACGCGCACCGTCCGGGCATGGCCGAGTCGCTGAACGCGTGGGCCGCCGACTTCGCCGCGCGCGTCCCCGAATGCGTCCCGTCGGCGACGTTCCACCCCGAACCGGGCGTCGCCGGCTACGTGCGCCGCGCCCTGGAGGGGGGCGCGCGCGTCTTCAAGGTCCACCTCCAGGTCGGCGGGTTCGACCCGCGAGCCCCCGAACTGGACGAGGTGTGGGGCACGCTCGCCGAGGCCGGGACGCCCGCGGTCGTCCACGCCGGGTCGGGGCCCGTCGCCAACGGCTTCACCGGCCCCGGCCCGTTCGGCGACGTCCTCGCCCGGCACCCGGACCTGACCGCGGTCATCGCCCACATGGGCGCGCCCGAGTACGAGGGCTTCCTCGACCTGGCCGACCGCTACCCGCGCGTCCACCTGGACACCACGATGACCTTCACCGGCTTCGCCGAGATGGGCGCCTTCCCGGACGCGCTGCTGCCGCGCCTGCGCGACCTCGGCCTCGCGGGCCGGGTGCTGCTCGGCACCGACTTCCCCAACATCCCCTACGCCTACGCCCACCAGCTGGAGTCGCTGGCCGCCCTCGGCCTCGGCGACGACTGGCTGCGCGCCGTCTGCCACGACTCCGCGGCCGAGCTGTTCGCCTGACGCCGTTCAGTGGTCGCAGGGGGCGCCGCCCGCGTGCCGGTGCGGCTGCGCCCCGGCGACATGGCGGGGGCCGTGCGCGTCCTGGCAGAGGCCGTGCGCGCCGGGAGCGGCGGCCTCGTCGACGTGGTCGACCTCCAGCGTCGTGTGCGTGATCCCGTAGGAGTCGCGCAGCAGCGCCTGGAGGTCGCGCCGGACGGCGTGGCAGTCGCCCATGGTGTCCACGAGCACGTGCGCCGACAGCGCCGGGTAGCCGGAGCTGACCTCCCAGACGTGCAGGTCGTGGACCTCCTCCACGCACGGGCGGCGCGCCAGCCTGCCGCCCAGCTCGGACGGGTCGATCCCCGCGGGCGCGGCCTCCATCAGCACCCGTCCCGCGTCCCGCAGCAGCCCGTACCCGGCCTTCAGCATCAGCGCCGCCACCACCAGCGAGGCGATCGCGTCCGCGCGCGCGAAGCCGAGCGTCCAGACCACGAGGCCCGCGACCGCCGTGGAGATGAACGCGTACAGGTCGTTCAGGATGTGCTGGAACGCGCCCTCCACGTTCAGGCTGCTCCGGTTCGCCCTGCTGATCAGCCAGGTCGCCGCGATGTTGACCGCGATGCCGGCGAGCGAGGTCCAGAACACGAGCTGGCCCTCGACGTCGGGCGGGTCGATCAGCCGCCGGACGCCCTCGTAGACGAAGAAGACCGACAGCAGGATCAGCGTCAGCCCGTTGAGCTGCGCCGACAGGATCTCCGCGCGGCGCAGGCCGTAGGTGTAGCCGCCCTTCGGCGGGCGCGCCGCGATCCGCATCGCGACCAGCGCCAGCGCGATCGCGAACGCGTCGGTCATCATGTGCGCGGCGTCGGAGATCAGCGCCAGCGACCGCGCCAGCAGGCCGATCACGACCTCGCCGGTCATGTAGAGGAGGATCAGCGTGAGCGCGCCGCCGAGGTAGCGGCGGTCGGCGTCCGGCGAGACCCCGTGCCCGTGCCCGTGGCCGTGGCCGTGGCCGTGCCCGCTCTCGCTCATGCGTCCTCCTCCCCGTGGTGGACGTGGGCGAGGGCGAGGTCGAGCAGCATCCGGACGTGCGAGTCGTCCAGCCGGTAGTAGGCCATCCGCCCGGCGCGGCGCACCCGCACGACGCGGTTGGCGCGCAGCAGGCGCAGCGCGTGCGAGACCGCGGACTCCGAGTGCCCGCAGGACGCGGCGATGTCGCACACGCACATCTCCCCTCCCTCCAGCAGCGCCGTGATCACCCGCAGCCTGCCCGGGTCGGCCAGCAGGCCGAACACCTGGGCCAGCTCGGTGATCGTGTCCGTCTCCGGCAGCGACGCGCGGACGACGGAGACCTTCTCGGCGTCGATCACCCGCACCGCGCACGCCACGGCGGGGGCAACGTCTGAAGCACTGCTCATATGAGCAAATGTATCCCATCGCGCCTCACCAGTCAGGCGAGGCCCCCGACTCCTCGGTGGGCGCCATGGATATGGGCCCCGGCGACCCCGGGTCCGAGGTCGGTTCGGACGCCGCCGGCGCGGTGCCGCCGTGGTTCGGGTCGTCCGAGGCGCCGGGCGACGGCTCGTCCGTCGGGACGCCGGTCTCGGTCGGCTCGGTCGCGCTGGGACTCGGGCTCGGGCTCGGCTCGTCCGACGGGACGTCCGTGCCGGGCGAGGAGCTGCCGGAGTCGATCGGCGCGGGGGAGTCGGACGGCGACTCGGCCGTCTCCTCCGGCGGGAGCTCGGTGGGCGGGCCGTCCAGCGCGCCCGCCGTGGCGCGCGGCCGCTCGAAGCCCATCGTCGCGCCCGGGTCGACGAGCACGAACGTCTCGATCGTCCCCTCCCGGGAATCACGCGGACGGATCTTCGTCACTTTCCCCTTCTGGAAACCCGGCCAGGATCGGCCACGGTAGGACGCGCCGCCCGCCTTGATCTTTTTCTCCGGCTGGGTGAGCGGATTGCCGCAATTGCACTTCACCGTCGGCACTCCGTAGCCATTGATCAGAACGCCCATTCCGGCCTGCAGCACGGCGGGGCCGCTCGTCGCCGCGCCGTCGCGCCAGCCGTGGTTGGTCACGAGCGTGTCGGTGCGCAGCAGGACCGGCGTCAGGCGCGAGACATAGCGGGCGATATCGCTCACCGGGATGCCCTGCACCCCCGCCCACGCCTTCGCCTTCGCCGGATTGGCCTGCAGGAACGCGATCAGCCTGCGCTGGTCGCAGCTCGCCGCGCGGCGCGTCCCGCCGTACAGGCCGGGGGTGTCGCCGTCCCGCGTCCCGCCCGCCCGCGGCCGGGCCGTGACCTTCGTCGCGTCGGTGCCCGACATCAGCGTGTACGGCTCGGGACCTGGGGACCCCACCGTCAGCCGGGTGATGGTCGCCCCCGCGTCCCCGCACCCCGTCAGCACCCCGCCGGCCGCGCACAGCACCGCCAGGGACACCGCCGCGACCCTGATCCGGGCAATTGGCGAATAATTCTCACGCATGTGTCGTCTCCCGCTCCAGGTCCGCCGAACCTATACTCTTCGATGCCGGGCGAAGCGGTTTTGTGCCCGGTGAAATGCTTGATTTTCTCGGGGGAGCCGAACGGGGGGTACGAATGGCGAGCCCGCTTCCCCTCGACGCCTCCGATCCCACGCGCCTCGGTGGCTGCGAGTTGCTCGGCCGCCTCGGCACGGGCGGTCAGGGCGTGGTGTTCCTCGGCCGCCCGCTCGACCCCGGCGCCGGACTGCCGCCCCTGGTCGCCGTCAAGCTCCTGCACACCCGGCTGCTGGGCGACGAGGCGGCCCGCGCCCGGTTCGTCCGGGAGCTGGCCCTGCTCCAGCGCGTCGCCGGGTTCTGCACCGCGCAGATGCTCGCCGCCGACACCGCGGGCGACCGGCCCTACATCGTCAGCGAGTACGTCGAGGGCCGCTCGCTCAACGACCTCGTCCTGGAGGAGGGGCCGCGCGCCGGCGCCGACCTCGACCGGCTCGCGATCAGCTCGGTCACCGCGCTGACCGCCATCCACCGCGCCGGGATCGTGCACCGCGACTTCAAGCCGCACAACGTCCTCATGGGCCGCGACGGCCCGCGTGTGATCGACTTCGGCATCGCCCGCGCCTACGCCGCGGGCGCCACCGTGACCAGCCAGGTCGTCGGCACCCCCGCCTACATGGCGCCCGAGCAGTTCGCGGGACGCATCGGCCCCGCCACCGACCTGTTCGCCTGGGCGGCGACGCTGCTGTTCGCCGCCACCGCGCTCGACCCCTTCGCGGGCGCCAGCGTCCCCGCCGTCATGTACCGCATCCTGCACGAGACCCCCGACCTGAGCGCGCTCCCCGCCTCGATCGCCGAGGTCGCCGCCGCGTGCCTGGCCCGCGACCCGGCCGACCGCCCCACGTCCGAGCAGGTCCTGATGCGCCTCCTCGGCGAGTCCGGCGCCCCGCCCCACGCCGCCCACGACTTCTCCACCCCGCCCTACGCCCTGCGCCCCACCACCCCGCTACCGGGCCCCCGAACGCCCGCCCGGGACCCGGTCCCCGCCCCACGCCCGGCCCCCACCCCCGACACCGCACCCCGCCCCGCCCAGGGGTCCGCGAACGCGCCGGGATTCATCGCCGCCCCCGGCAACCGTTCCGCGAACGGTCCGGGCCCCGCGAACGCGCCCGGCTCCCCGCAGGGTTTCGGTGCCGCGCCCGGCTACACCCCCACGAACGATCCCGGGCTCGCGCCCGGCCCGGGCTCGGCGAACGCGTCTGGTTCCGTGCAGGGTTTCGGTGGCGCGTCCGGCTACAGTCCCGCGAACGGTCCTGGGCTCGCGCCCGGTCCGGGCTCGGCGAGCGCGCCTGGTTCGGCGCAGGGTTTCGGTGCCGCGCCTGGCTATGGCCTCGCGAGTGATCCTGGGCTCGCGCCCGGTCCGGGCTCGGCGAGCGCGCCTGGTTCGGCGCAGGGTTTCGGTGGCGCGTCCGGCTATGGCCCCGCGAATGATCCTGGGCTCGCGCCCGGTCCGGGCTCGGCGAACGCGCCCGGTTCCGCGCGGGGTTTCGGCGGCGCGCCCGGCTATGGCCCCGCGGACGATTCCGGGCTCGCGCCTGGCCCAAGCTCGGCGAGCGCGCCTGGTTCCGCGCAGGGTTTCGGTGGTGCGTCCGGCTACAGTCCCGCGAACGGTCCTGGGCTCGCGCCTGGCGCCGGCCCGGCGAGCGCGTCCGGTTCCGCGCAGGGGTTCGGCGCTGCGCCCGGCGGGAGCGCGCCGGGTTCGGCGCGGGGGGTTGGTGCCGCGTCCGGTCATGGGTCCGCGCACGGTCCGGGCTCCGGGGGTGCGTCCGATGTCGCGTGGGGTGCCGGCTCCGTGTCCGGCCACGGGGCCGGGTCCGCGTACGCCTTCGGTCGGGGGACTGGGAATCCTCCAGGGGTTTCGGCGCAGGGGATCGGGTCCGGGTCCGCCGACGGGGCGTTCGCCCCGGCGCCCTCGGGGGCGCGGGAGCTGCGGAGGGGCGCCGCCACGGTGGCGGGGTTGGTGCTCGCCGGGCTTCTCGCCGCGCTCGACGTCGCGTCCCTCGCGATCCTGATCGCTCGGCCGTCCCTGACGGAGGGGCATCGGGGCGGCCTGTTGCCCGTGGTCGCGACGTCGTTCACGGTGCTCGCCGCCGTCACGCTGGTCGCGGTGATCCTCGCGTGGCGCGGCAGCCGCGCCGGGGCGTGGACGGCGATGGCCGCCCGCGTCACCCGTGTCGCGCTGTGGGGGGTGTGGGGCGCGCTCGTGTCCGTGGACGCCGCCGCGCTGGCCGGGCACGCCGCCGTCACCGCCCTGGTGGTGGTCCTCCTCGCGGCGGGGCTGCGCTCGTCACCCCGGTGACGCCCGCGACGCCCATTCGGTGAGGTCGCGGCGTTCGATCGCGGCGGCCATCAGGTCGGGGAAGGCGTCCGGGGTGCAGGCGAACGCGGGGACGCCCAGCGCGGCCAGCGCCGCCGCGGTGTCGTGGTCGTAGGACGGGGCGCCCTCGTCCGACAGCGCCAGCAGCACCACCACCCGCACGCCCGACGCCGTCAGCGCCGCCGCGCGCTGGAGCATCTCGTCGCGGTCGCCGCCCTCGTACAGGTCGCTGACCAGCACGAGGATCGTGTCCGCCGGACGGGTGATGAGCCCCTGGCAGTACGCGACCGCCCGGTTGATGTCGGTGCCGCCGCCGAGCCGCGCCCCGAACAGCACCTCGACCGGGTCGTGGAGCTGGTCGGTGAGGTCGGCGACGGCGGTGTCGAAGACCACCAGCGACGTCCGCAGCGCCCGCAGCGAGGCCAGCGCCGCGCCGAACACGCTCGCGTACACCACCGACGCCGCCATCGAGCCGCTCTGGTCGACCGCGAGCACCACGTCCCGCTCGACGCCGTCGCGCCGCCGCCCGTAGCCGACCATGCGCTCGGGGACGATCGTCCCGTGCTCGGGCAGGTAGTGGCGCAGGTTCGCGCGGATCGTCCGGTCCCAGTCGACGTCGGCGAGCCGCCGCGGACGGGACACGCGGGCCGCCCGGTCCAGCGCGCCGCCCGCCGCCGACCGCGTCCGGGCCGCGAGCCGCCGCTCCAGGTCGCCGGTGACCTTCCGCACCACGGCCCGCGCCGCCTCCCGCGCCCGGTCGGGCAGCACCCGGTTGAGCGACAGCAGCGTCCCCACCAGGTGGACGTCGGGCTCGACGGCCTCCAGCATCTCCGGCTCGGTCAGCAGCCGGGTCAGGTCGAGCCGCTCGATCGCGTCCTTCTGCATGACCTGGACGACCGTGGACGGGAAGTACTCGCGGATGTCGCCGAGCCAGCGGGCGACCGAGGGCGCCGAGTCGCCGAGGCCCGCGCCGCGCCGCCCCGGGCGGGGCCGCCCCTCCTCGCGGTCGCCCGCCCCGTACAGGCGCTCCAGCGCGCCGTCCATCCGGGCGTCGTCGCCGGTCAGCGACGCGCCGGTGCCGTCGGCGCGCTCGCCGCCGAGCACCAGCCGCCACCGCCGCAGCCGTTCGTCGCTCATCGGGCGCCCTCCCAGCCGAGAATGGTCAGCGCCGTCGCGGCGGCGGGCGCCGCGCGGGCCTCGTCGAGGTCGTCGCCCGGCGGACGCGGCGCGCCCGCCCCCGCGTGCAGGCGGCGGGCCCGCTCACCGATCGCGCGCCGCTCGGCGGCCCCGTAGGCGCCGAAGGTCCGGCGCAGCAGCGGCAGGACGTCGGTGAAGGAGTCGCCGGGCAGCCCGGAGATCCAGCCGTCCACGAGCCGCAGCAGGGCGTCGTCGTGCAGGAGCAGCAGCCCGCCGCCCGACAGGAAGCCCTCGACCCACGCCGCCGCGCGCGCGGGCGCCGCGCCGACCGACACCGCGCGGGCCATCCGGTCGGGGACGTCCGGCAGGCGGCCCGCGTCGTGCAGCAGGCGGGTGAGGCGGCCCTCGACGAGGCCGTGCAGCGCGTCGGGGCGGGCGACCATCGACTCCAGCGTCCGGCGCCACCGCTCCAGATGGCCCTCGTGCGCGAGCAGCGACAGCGCGCCGTGGACGGCGTCGACCCGGCCGAGCGTGTCGCGGGCGGCGTCGTCGTCCAGCCCCGCGACGGCGGCCGGGAGCCCGACGCAGATCCGCACGACCAGGCCGTCCACGACCGTGTGGAGCGGGCCGGTGGAGGTGCCGCGCACGTCCCCGTAGCGCAGCGCCCTGACCAGCGCGGGCAGTGCCGCCATCAGGTGCGCGACGTCGGTGTCCACGGCGGCGCGGTCGGCCAGCGCGCGCATCACGGTGGGCAGCGCGTCGCCGAGGTCGGCCAGCAGGCACCGCTCGGCGACGGAGGTCAGGTCGGCGAGCGCCCCGGCGCCGCCGGCGAGGGCCTCGGCGCGGGCGGTCGCGGCGCCGCGCACCGTCGTGCCCCACGCGCTCGCCTCGATCAGCTCGACGTCGAACTCGGGCCGCCACGCCAGCGTCCACGTCTCCCGGAACGTCCCCTTCGACCGGCTCTCGGACGGGACGCCCCACTCCACCCCCACCAGCCGCAGCCGGTGCAGCAGGTGGCTGCGGTCCAGGTCGGTCGGCTTGCGCAGGTCGAGGTCCTGCTCCTTGTCGAGCGCGGACGGCCGCAGCCGCAGCCGCCGCTGCTCGGCCCGCAGGTCGCGCTGGAGCGGCACCATCGGGGTGCGCTCGGGCACGGCGCCGAGCCGCTCGCCGACCACCAGCCGCTCCCGCACCAGCTCGACCGGCAGGTCGGCGCCCTCGCACAGGACCGCCCGCGTCGCCTCGGTGACCTCCTCCAGCCCGGCCAGCGGACGGCCGCGCAGCGCCGCCAGCGCCTCCGCCAGCCGCACCGCCTCGATCACGTGCGCGGACGAGACGTGCAGGTCCTCCGCGCGCAGCACCCGCGCGGCGGCGGTCAGCCACCGCTCGACCGGGCGGTCGGGCGCCGTGAACAGGTGGTGGTACCAGCCGGGGGACCGCACGCCCGCCCCGTACCCGGACCATCCGGCGAGCCGCCCGTGCGTCCACGGCACCCACGTCATCGCGACCTTCGTCTTCGGCAGGCCGCGCAGCGTCCGGTCGTCGCGGGCGGCGGGCACGCCCGCCAGCAGCGCCGGGACGTGCCACGCGCCGCACACCACCGCGACCCGCTCGTGCCCCTCCTTCAGGACGCGCCGGACCGTCCGGCGCATGTACGCCTCGCGCCGCTCCTCCCGCCGCAGATATCCGGCGGGCAGGCCGCTCTCCTCGGGCCGCGCGTCCACCCGCGCGCGCAGCTCCGCCATGGCCTCCGCGATCGCGGGGAACGGGGACGGGCCGCCGTGCCGGTGCTCGACGACATCGTCCCACCAGCGCTCGGTGTCGTCATACCCTGCGGCCCTCGCCAGCCAGCCGAGCGGATCGAGCCGGATCCCCTCGTCCGCCCCGTCCGGCCCGTCTCCTGAGCCCTCCGCGACTGGCTCCTCATCGGTGAGCGGGACGAGCTGGTTCGCGGCCGGGAGGTCGCAGAACCTGACCTGCGCGCCCGTCGCGAGCGCGTGCCGGACCGCCTGCCACTCCGGGCTGAACTCGGCGAACGGCCAGAACGCGGCCCGCCGGTCCTCGCCCGTCCCGGCGGGGGAGTAGGCCAGCAGCGCGACCGGCGGCACCATCCCCGGGTCGGCGGCCAGCTCCACGATCGGGTCGGCCTCCGGCGGGCCCTCGATCAGCACCGCGTCGGGCTTGAAGTCCTCCAGGGCGGCGCGCAGCGCGCGCGCCGACCCCGGCCCGTGGTGCCGGACGCCGTAGACCTCGACCCGGGACGCCGTCAAGAGACCTCCCGGCAGGCGCGGTAGAAGTCCTGCCACTCCGGACGCTCGCGCACGACCGTCTCCAGGTACTCCTGCCACACGACCCGGTCGGTGGCGGGGTCCTGCACCACGGCGCCGACGATGCCGCCCGCCACGTCCGCCGCGCGCAGCACGCCGTCGCCGAAGTGCGCGGCCAGCGCCAGCCCACTGGTGATCACCGAGATGGCCTCGGCGGTGCCGAGCGTCGCGCCCGGCGACTTCAGCTTCGTCCGCCCGTCGCCGGTCAGGCCCGAGCGCAGCTCGCGGAACACCGTCACCACCCGGCGGATCTCCTCCAGGCCCGCCGGGGCCTCGGGCAGCTCCAGCGCCGCGCCGATCTGCCCGACGCGGCGGGCGACGATGTCGACCTCGTCGTCCACGGAGTCCGGCAGCGGCAGCACGACCGTGTTGAACCGCCGCCGCAGCGCGCTCGACAGCTCGTTCACGCCCCGGTCGCGGTCGTTCGCCGTCGCGATCACGGTGAAGCCGCGCCGGGCCCGCACCTCGGTGCCGAGCTCGGGCACCGGCAGCGTCTTCTCCGACAGGACGGTGATCAGCGTGTCCTGCACGTCGGAGGGCATCCGGGTCAGCTCCTCGATCCGCGCGACCGACCCGAGCCGCATCGCCCGCATCAGCGGGCTCTCCACCAGCGCCCGCTCCGAGGGCCCCTCCGCGAGCAGCCGCGCGTAGTTCCACCCGTACCGGACGGACTCCTCCGACGTGCCCGCCGTCCCCTGCACCAGCAGCGTGGAGTCGCCGCTGACGGCGGCGGCCAGATGCTCGGCCACCCACGTCTTCGCCGTCCCCGGGACGCCGAGCAGCAGCAGCGCCCGGTCGGTGGCGAGCGTCGCGACCGCGACCTCGATCAGCCGCCGCGACCCCACGTACTTCGGGCCGATGACCGTCCCGTCCGGCAGCTCGCCGCCGAGCAGGTACGTGCTGACCGCCCACGGCGACAACCGCCACCCCGGCGGCCGGGGCCGCTCGTCCAGCTCGGCCAACCGCGCCAGCTCACCCGCGTACTCCTCCTCCGCGTGCGGCCGCAACACCCCCGTCTCCGCGGCGGGACGATCCCCAAGCCCGTGATCTGCCTCCCTGGGGGGACGGCCCCCCAGGCCCTCCGGCAACTGCCCTGCTTCTCTGGGGGGACGATCCCCCAGGCCCTCCGGCAACTGCCCTGTCTCTCTGGGGGGACGACCCCCCAGGCCCCCCGGCAACGGCTCGTCGCTCACTCGGCCAGCTCCTTCACCATCTCGTCGCGGAAACGCAGGGTCGTGATCAGCTCGGTCACCGCGCGCGGCACGGCCGGGCCCATCTCCTCCAGCCGGGACGCGGCGGACGGGTCGAGCCGCTGGTCGGCCAGGCGGCACAGCTGCCCGAGGGCGTGCTCGTCGCGCTGGGTCGGGCGCCGCGCGGCGGCGGTGAGCGTCGCGACGACCGCCGCCGCGAGGTCGCCGGTCCAGGGGCCGGGCACCCGCTCCAGGACGCGCAGCAGGTCGGGCTGCCCGTCGACCCAGCGGATCAGGTCGGCCGCCGCTGGGTCGCGCTCGTCGGAGGGCAGGACGGCCAGCAGCCCGGCGAGGGCCTCCGGCTCGTCCACCACGACGCCGCCGCGCAGCAGCGCGCGTGCCCAGTCCGCGTCGCGCTGCCGCAGCGCCGCCCGCGCCCACCCGATGTGCACATCCCGTGCGGCGCGCCCGTCGGGGTCGGCGACGCGCAGGCACACGATCTCCATCGGCGGGAGCCCGAACAGCTCCGTCCAGGTGCCGAGCGGCGTCCGCGCGAGGATCTCCCGCAGCCACGCCGCCCGCGCGCCGACCGGACCGTTCCCGTTGCCCGGCATGAACGACCCGCTCGGATGGAACGGGACGCCGTCGCGCGCGAGGTCCTCGTCGTGCTCGTGCGGGGGCTCGACCGCGATGGCCGCCGGGTCGCGCCCCTGCTCCCGGGTGGGGCGCGCGGTCACGCACGCGCGGGCCCGCGCCGCCATCCGCCGCCCGTAGGCCGAGCCGGGCAGCCGGGCCAGCAGGTCGGACGCGAGCTGCCGGACGTCCTTGCCGCGGTCTTCGAGCGCCGCCTCCAGGAACTCCTCGTCGGCGAGGGTCAGGCCGTGCTCGAAGGTCGCCAGGAACGCGGCGCGGTCGGGCGCGGGCTCGCGCGCCCACGTCTCGGCGAGCGCGTCCCGCGCCCGGCCCGGGTCGGTGCGGCGCAGCCGGGTCAGGAACGCGACCCGCTGGTTGCGGGTGCCGGTCTCCCACACGTCGGCGCCGCCGCCGGGGTCGTCGCCCGCCCCGACGAGGTAGGCCCAGTCGGTGTTGCGCAGAGCCAGCCACACCCCGCGCCGCCCCGCGGCACGGGCGATCGACGGGCGCAGCACGCGGTCGCTGCGGCCCCGCTCCAGCAGCTCGGGCAGCAGCCGGGCCGGGACGCGGCGCCCGTGCGCGGCCGCCGCGTCCAGCCATTCGGGCAGCACCCGGATCTGCTCCCCGGCGAGGATCCGGGCCAGCCGGGCCGCCGCCCCCGGCGGGACGACCGGCGCGTCCTCGCCCGGCGCCGGGGCGATCACCTCGACCCCGGACGCGGCGGGGCGGCCCGCGCGGCGGCGCAGGGTGAGCACCGCCGCCTGGTCGAGCAGCCGGGCGGCCCGGTCGCCGGCCTCGCCCGGCGGCGCCTCGGGCAGGACGGGCGGGTCGCGGCGCTCGGTGCCGAGCAGCGCGGCGGTGACATGGTCGGACCAGGCGCTCACAGGACCACCGGCCCCTCGTCGGCCTGCCAGGCGGTCAGCGGGCGCAGGCCGCCCGCGCCCCACTCGCCGGACAGCGTGACCGGGCCGCCGCCCGCCACCGCCAGCAGCCGCCACGGGTCGGTGAGCCGCAGCGGGAGCGCGTCGCCCGAACCGTCGACCGCGTACAGGTCGCCGCCCTCGTCGCGGCCGAGCCGCACCGCCGCCAGCGTCGCGGGCCAGCCGTCGAGCCACGGGTCGCGCGCCAGCGCGGCGGCGTGCTCGGCGAGGAACCCGCCGATGCCGGTGCCCTCGGGGGTGCCCTCCTCGGCGGGCCCGTACCGGTCGGCTACCAGGGCGCGCAGCGGCTGGGCGCCGGGGTAGAACGCCAGCTCCGCGTCGACCTCGGTGCCCACGGCGAGGGACGCGTCGAGCCGCCCGCCGGACGCGGCGCCCGGCGCGGCGAACGACAGGACGAGCGCGGGGCGCGCCGTCCGGCGGCCGCGCAGCCACACGCGGCGCGTGGTGAGCTGGTCCTGCGCGGAGTCGCGCGAGCCGGTCACCGTCCAGCGGTCGCGGACGCGCTCGCCCGCCGACAGGACCTCCTCCTGCGCGACCGTGAAGCCGATCCGCGCGCGGACGGTGTCGCGCAGCTCCGGCGGGAGCTCCCCCCGCCGCTGGTAGGCCCGCACCAGCAACCGCAGCATCGCGTACTCCTCCAGGAGCCGCCCGGGCCAGCCGGGGCGGCGCGGAACGGACGCGAGCCCCCGGACCGGGCCGGACAGCCCGGCGGCCTGCGCGTCGACCAGGCGCCGGGCCGCGTCGTCCCACAGCCGGTAGGACGCCTTCTCCGCCTGGGCCAGACCGTGCGCGACCTGGTCGCGGAGCCACCGGTCGAGGTCGGCGAGGCCGTCCTCGACGCGCCGCTCGCGCCGTTCGGCGGTCTTCGGATCGCGGGCCCTGGCGGCCGGAGCGGCCGGAGCGGCCGGAGCGGCGCGGCCCCGGTCGCGCCGCCGCTCCATCCACTCGGCGGCCCACCCCGGACGCGGGCCGGGCCCGACCGCGCCCTCGCTCCACAGCAGCAGCAGCGCGAGCGCGTGCTTGCACGGGAACTTGCGGCTCGGGCAGGTGCAGTGGAACGCGGGTTCGGCCAGGTCGGCGCACGTCCGGTAGGGGGTCGCGCCGCTGCCCCGGCACTCGCCCCAGACGGCGCCGTCGTCGCAGCCGGTGCCCGACCAGGACGCGGCCGCCGCGACACCGCCCGCGGCCTTCGCCGCCGCGGCGTCGGGCGCCAGCCCGAGCACCCGTCCCCGTTCCCATCGATCGCTCACGGTGTCGAAACTATCCCGCGGGTCCGACATTCGACCGCCGGTCAAGCCCGATGTCAGCGCGCCGGGCCGGGGCCCGGCGCTAGAAGCCGGGCGGGCGCGGCACCTCGGGCGCCGACACCGTGTCGGGGAACAGCAGCGCCGCGCCCGCGAGCAGCGCCACGAGCGCGACCGCGCCGAACAGGCTCACCCAGGCCAGGCCCGGCACGCCGGTGAGGTGCGCGAGCTGGTCGGCGTCCGAGCTCGGCGCCATGTGCCGGGCGCGCATCCGCTGCAGCTCGACCACCGGGCGCGTCGCCGCGAGCAGCAGGAACCAGGCGGCCAGGTAGGCGAACCCGGCCTGCACCTTGGCGCCGCCCAGCCAGGACACCCCGAAGATCACCGCGCCGGTGACGATCACCGACAGCGCCCCGTAGGCGTTGCGGATCATCACGAGCATGCCCGCGAGCAGCGCCAGCGAGAACCACAGCATCAGCGTGATCCGGCCGCCCGCCAGCAGCGCGGCGAACAGCAGCCCGAGCAGCGGGGGGGTGAGGTATCCGGCCATCGCGGTGAACACCATGCCGGGGCCGTGCGGCTTGCCTCGCGAGACCGTGACGCCCGAGGTGTCGGAGTGCAGCTTGATCCCGTCCAGCTTGCGGCCGGTGACGAGGGCGACCAGCGCGTGCCCGCCCTCGTGCGCGATCGTCACCGTGTTGCGCGCGACGCGCCAGGTCGGGCCGTGCGCGACCGCGCCGAGCGCCACGAGCCCGACGAGGGCGACCAGCCACCACGGCGGGTCCGGCTGCGTCCCCGTGACGCGGTCCCACAGGTCGCCGATGCTTGCGTTCTCCACGTCCACCCCGGTGTCGTCGTTCGCGATGCCCAACATTAGGACGTCGGGGATAACGTTCGCGTTCGGTTCGGACGCCTCGCAAGCCGCGAATCAGTTGATCGGCGGCACCGGCCGCCCTCGGATGTGATCCACGCCACGGCTTCGTCGCCGACCAGGCGCGGCACCGCACCGACCGGCCCGGACGCCCCGGCACCGCGAGCGCCGCCCCTCATGATCGCTAATCTGGGGCGCATGGGGAACGCCATGAGATCGCCAGGGCGCGGATGAGCGCCGGTTCCGTCCGTCCCGTGCGGGTGCCCGATCGGCACGACCTGGACGCCGCCTGGCGCGCGGTGTCGGCCGTGCTGCCGCCGACGCCGGTCGTCGAGACCGCGCTGGCGCCGGGCGCGCTGCTGAAGCTGGAGACGTTCCAGCCGACGGGGTCGTTCAAGGTGCGCGGCGGGCTGGCCGCGCTCGCCGCGCTCGCGGACGGCGAGCCCGCCGTCACCGCCAGCGCGGGCAACCACGCGCTCGGCGTCGGCTACGCGGCGGCCCGCGCGTCCGGCGCGCGGGTGACCGTCGTGGTGTCCACCCGCGCGTCCCCGGCGAAGGTCGAGCGGATCCGCGCGTTCCCGGTGCGGCTCGTCGAGCACGGGACGACCTACGAGGACGCCGAGGCGCACGCGATGGGCCTGCCCGGCCGCTACGTCTCCCCCTACAACGACCCCGCCGTCATCGCGGGCCAGGCCACGATCGGCCGCGAGCTGGACGCCCAGACCGGCGGGCCGCTCACGGTCGTCGCGCCGGTCGGCGGCGGGGGCCTCGCCGCGGGCCTGGCGCTGTGGGCGCGCGGACGCGGCGACGTGAAGGTCGTCGGGGTGGAGTCGGCGGAGTCGCGCGCGGTGTCGGCGGCGGTCGCCGCGGGCCGGACCACCCGCGTCGAGGTCGGCGACACCATGGCCGACGGGCTCAGCGGGAACCTGGAGCCCGGCAGCGTCACGCCCGGCGTGCTCGCGGGCACCGCCCAGCTGACCACCGTCACCGACGCGGAGATCCGCGCCGCGCTGCGCTGGCTGTTCCGCGAGCACGGGCTGGCCGCCGAGGGCGCGGGCGCGGCGGCGGTCGCGGCCGTCCTGGCCGGGAGGGTCGAGGCGGAGGGGCGGCTCGTCGTCGTCCTGTCGGGGCGCAACATCACCGTCCCCGCCTACACACGGGCGCTGTCGGAGGACTGAGCCCCGCTCAGGCCGCCCGCGACCGCCGTCCGCGCCCGCGCCGAAGTGCGACCCGCGAACAATAGTGGGAGATATCCACCGACCTGATTAATCGTTGATTCAAATTCCGCTTCCACGCCCCGTGATGCTGCCTAACCTCGGGTTTCGCGACCGTTCCGCGGTCGGGGACGGTCAGGGAAACGCCCGGAGGGAGTGGCCGCGGTGGCGGAAAAGATCATGGCGAACCCGGCGACGGAATCGCCTTACAGCGAGCTTGTCCGGATGGCGTATTTCGTTCTTCCGGGACGGGGAAGGCGCGTCAACCGGCTCGCGGTCGCGCGCCGCATCGTGGACGGCACCGCCCGCCGCGACCGCTCGCCCGCCGCGCTGGCGCGGCGCCGCACCCGCGTGCTGCGGCGGGCGATGCGCCCGCCGCGGCGGCTGCACATCGGGCTCGGGCCGTGGCTGCGCGCGCTGCCCGCCCGGCTGCCCGACCCGGCGCTGACCGGGGCGCTGTCGCGGCTGGAGCCGCCCGTCCGGGTGGCCTACGTGCTGCGCCACATGGAGCGCATGCCGCGCTACAAGGTCCGCGACCAGCTCATCGAGCTGCGCGTCCGCGACCCGCTGGCGGTGATCGACGCCGCCGACGCGGCGGAGGTCCCGCCCGCCCGCTACCCGGAGCGGTTCGAGGCGGCGCCGCTGCCGCCGGTCCGCAACCGGTCGCTGCTGCCGCTGGCCGGGGCGGCGCTGCTCACCGCCGCGCTCCTCGGCGCGCTCGTGCTGACCGAGGGGAACGGCCCCTTCGGCGGCGACCCGCGCCCGGAGGCCGCGCGCGGGCCGCGGCTGGTCCGCGCGGAGCCGGACGCCTGGAGGCACGGCCCCCGCACCCTGGACGCCTGGCCCGCGCGCGGCGACCTCGCGGGCGACGCCGCCTTCACGCAACGCGCCGTGAATGCCTGGGCGGGCGGGCGGGGCGCCCCCGGACGGGCCGTGCGGCTCCTCTACGCGGGCCACGTCGGCGGCGCCCCGCTCGCGCTGCTGCGCGACGGCGACCTGCTCGCCCGGTACGGGCCGTCCGGGCTGGAGGTGGTGACGGCGGGGTCCGGCGCGTCCGCCCCGGTGAGCCTCGGCGGCGGCCGCTACCTGCTCGCGCCCTGGGACACCCGTCCCGAGACCCTCGCCGGGGCGGAGCTGGCCGTCCGGGACGGCGTGACCGACCCCGTCCCGGCCCGCGCCCGGTGCGGCCGGGGCCCCGTGTTCCACCTCGATGGCACGCGGACGGTCGGCGACCTCGGCGGGCCGCGCGCGGCCGTCCTGACCTACCGGCCGCCGTCGGCCGCGCGGCCGGAGGCGGCGCGGCTCGGCCGGGACGGCCTGCGGTTCTGGGACCGGCTCGGCTGCGCGACGCGGCACCCGGCGCGCCCGGTCGCGGAGGCGGCGGCGTGGCAGTTCTGGTCGGGGACGCTGCCGCACGGCGGCGGGCGCGCCGGATGGGCGTGCACCCGCCTGCGGTTCGCCGACGGCGCCGCCGCCACCGAGGCGACGCTGCTCGGCGCGCGCGAGCAGCGCGGCACCGGCGCCTGCGACGAGCGGCGGCCGGTCAGCGGCACCTGGTGGCACGCCCCGTCCGGCCGCTGGTACTACCTCGCCGCCGCCGGGCCCGGCCTGCGGCCCCGGGCCCGCGGGGTCCGCTCGCCCGAGACCGACGGCCGCCTGCTGGTCGCGCGGGGACGCGCGGGCGCGCCGGTCACGCTCACGGCCCGCTGACCGCGCCGCCCGCCGCCATCGGGCACACTGGGTCGCCGGACGCCGGGCGAGGCGCGAAAGGGGCCGAGGATGGGCAGGGGACCTCTGTCGGGGGTACGGGTGGTCGAGCTGGCCGGGATCGGCCCGGCGCCGTTCGCGGCGATGCTGCTGGCCGACCTCGGCGCCGACGTCGTCCGGATCGACCGGGTCTCCGCCGTCGGGGACGCCGCGACCGGCGGCACCGACTTCACCAACCGGGGCAAGCGGTCGGTCGCCGTCGACCTGAAGTCCGAGCGGGGCAGGGACGTCGTGCTGCGGCTCGCGGAGCGGTCCGACGTCCTGCTGGAGGGGTTCCGCCCCGGCGTCACCGAGCGCCTCGGCATCGGTCCCGAGGACTGCCTCGACCGCAACCCGGCGCTGGTGTACGGGCGGATGACCGGCTGGGGCCAGGAGGGCCCGCTGGCGCGCAGCGCCGGGCACGACATCGGCTACATCGCGATCACCGGCGCGCTGCACGCGATCGGCCGCGCGGGCGGCCCGCCGCAGGTGCCGCTGAACCTGCTCGGCGACTTCGCGGGCGGCAGCATGTACCTGGTCACCGGCGTGCTGGCCGCGCTCCTGGAGGCCAGGACGAGCGGCCGCGGCCAGGTCGTCGACGCCGCCATCGTGGACGGCACCGCGCACCTGTCGACGTTCACCCACTCCTTCCTCGCGGCGGGCCTGTGGGAGGACCGGCGCGGCGTCAACCTGCTCGACACCGGCGCGCCCTGGTACGACGTCTACGAGACCGCCGACGGCCGGCATATGGCGGTCGGCGCCCTCGAACCGAGGTTCTACGCCGAGTTCGTGCGCGGCCTCGGCCTGGACCCGGAGGACCTGCCGTCCCGGGACGACCGCGCGGGCTGGCCCGACCTCCGCGACCGCTTCGCCGCCGCGTTCCGGACCCGCACCCGCGACGAGTGGGCGGCGATCTTCCTGCCCGGCGACGGGTGCGTGGCGCCGGTCCTGTCGATGGAGGAGGCGAAGGCGCACCCCTACAACGCCTCCCGGGAGGTGTTCCCCGAGATCGCCGGGCACCGGCAGCCCGCCCCCGCGCCGCGCTTCTCCCGCACGGTCCCCGAGACCGACGGTCTGCCCGTCCTGCCGGGCGGGCAGACCCGCGCCGTCCTGGAGGACCTCGGGTTCACCGACGTCGAGGACCTGCTGGCGGACGGCGCGGTCGCCCAGGCGTGAGGGCGCCCTCAGGCACGCCTCTCCAGGCGGCCGCCGCGGCGCGGCGTGATGGCCATGATGATCGGCCGGGTCATGACGGGGTCCCTTCCAGTTCGGGTTCGGCGCGGAGCGGGGCGGACGCCGCCGGGCGGTGGCGCGGCAGCACGGTCGCCGCGACGAGCGCCGCGACCAGCAGCAGCGCCGCGCCGGTCAGGACGCCGAGCGCGTAGCCGGAGTTGAGCGCGGCAGCGCCGGTGCCCGAGCCGGTGCGGCCCGCGGCGGCGGTGGCGAGCGCGGCCAGCCCGACGCAGCCGCCGAGTTGCCGCGCGCTGTTGAGCACACCCGCCGCCATCCCGGCCTCGCCGCGCGGGACACCGGTCGTCGCGGCGGCGGCCACGGGCGCCAGGCACAGGCCGAGCCCGACGCTGGTGAGCACCGACGGGCCGAGCACGTCGGTGAGGAACCCGCCGTCCGGGCTCATCAGCGCGAACCAGGCGAGGCCGGCGGCGGCGAGCAGCGCGCCGGGGATCAGCGAGGCGCGCGGGGAGCGGTCGGTGGTGATCCGGGTCGCCGCGACGCTGCCGACGACGACGCCCGCCGAGAACGGGACGAACGCCGCGCCGGTGGCGGCGGCGCCCATCCCGAGCACGCCCTGCATGTAGAGCGAGACGAAGTAGAACGCGGCGAACTGGCCCGCCGCCGCGAGGAACACGAACACGTTCGCGCCCGCGACCCACCGGCTCCGCAGCAGTCCGAGCCGGACGAGCGGCGCCCGCACGCGCGACTCGGCGAGCACGAACGCCGCCAGCAGCACGGCCGCGGCGCCGAGCGTCGACAGCGTCGCCGCCGAGGTCCAGCCGCGCGTGCCGGTGCGGACGACGCCGAACACCAGCAGGCCCGTCCCGGTGGTGGCGAGGACGGCGCCGAGCACGTCCAGGCGCGGACGGTCCGCGCGGTGCTCCTCGGCGGGCACGCCGACCGGCACCAGCGCGAGCGCGCCCGCGACGATCGGCAGGTTGACGAGCATCACCCAGCGCCAGCCCGCGTACTCGGTCAGCAGCCCGCCCGCGAGGACGCCGAGCGCGCCGCCCGCCGCGTTGACCGCGCTCCACACGCCGAGGGCGCGGACCCGGTCGCGCCCCTCGGGGAAGGTGGTGGTGAGCAGGGCGAGCGCCGCCGGGGCGACGGCCGCCGCCGCCAGGCCCTGGCCCGCGCGCGCGGCGACGAGCTGCCAGGGCGCCTGCGCGAGGCCGCCCAGCAGCGAGAACAGGGCGAAGGCGGCGAGCCCGCCGGTGAACAGCCGGCGCCGCCCGTACAGGTCGCAGGCCCGGCCGCCGAGCAGCAGGAACCCGCCGAAGGTGAGCGCGTAGACGTGCACGACCCAGGCGAGGTCGACCGGCGCGAAGCCGAGGGACGTGCGGATCGAGGGGAGGGCGACGTTGACGACCGCCATGTCCAGGGCGACGACGAACTGGGCGACGGCCGCCGCCGCCAGCACCACCCCGGGCCGCCCGCGCGAATTTCTATACATGTAAGAAAAATAGCTGACACGTGTCCGCGATGTCGAACGGGCAGGATCCGGTGCGGGATGATGGGGGGCATGGCGACACCGACCGGGCAGCGCAGGGGGCGACCGCCGCGCATCTCGCGCGCGGAGATCCTCGCCGTCGCCCGGCGGATCGTGGACGAGGAGGGCGTCGACCGGCTGACGATGCGCCGGCTCGCCAAGGACGTCGGCAGCACGCCGATGGCGCTCTACCACCACGTGCGCGACAAGGACGAGCTGCTCGTCCTGCTGCTCGACGAGTACGCGGCGCGGGCGCTGCGCCGCCCCGAGCTCCCGGCCGACCCCCGCGAGCGCGTCGTCGCGGCGGCGGCGGCGATCCGCGAGGCGCTCGCCGGCCAGGAGTGGGTCGCGCAGGTGCTCACCGCCGACGACCTGATGGCGCGGTCGGCGCTGTGGTTCACCGAGCAGATCGTGGACGGCCTGGTCGAGTGCGGGCTCACGCCCGAGCGGGCCGTCCACGGCTACCGCGCGATCTGGTACTACACGGCGGGGGAGCTGCTGGTGCGGGCCGCCTCGGCCCGGCGGCGGGCCGGCGACGACCGCGCCACCTACCGGGAGCGGGTCTTCGCCGACCTCGACCCCGAGGAGCTGCCCCGGCTGGCGGCCGTCGGCGACCGGTGGGCGCGGCTCACCGCCGAGGACACCTACCTCGACGGCCTGCGCGCCCTGGTCGACGGCTTGGTCGGATAGTCGGGCGGGGCCCTCAGACGGCGTCGGCGACGGCCGCCGCCCACAGCTCCAGCGCGGCGTCGACCTGCGCCCCGTCCACGATCAGCGGCGGGATCATGCGGACGACGTTCCCGAACGCGCCGCAGGTCAGCAGCAGCAGCCCCCGGTCGGAGGCGGCGCGGTGGGCGCGCGCGGCGGTCGCCGCGTCGGGCTCGCCGTCCGGCGCGGTGAACTCGCTGGCCTGCATCAGCCCGAGGCCCCGCACGTCGCCGATCACGGGATGGTCGGCCGCGACCTTGCGCAGCCCGTCGTTCAGCCGCGCGCCCTGCCGCTCGGCGTTGGCGACCAGGCCCTCGTCGCGGACGACCTCCAGCGTGGCGAGCGCGGCGGCGCAGGCGACCGCGTTGCCGCCGTAGGTGCCGCCCTGCGAGCCCGGCCGGGCCCTCTCCATCACGGCCGTGGGCGCCGCGATCGCCGACAGCGGGAACCCGCTGGCCAGGCCCTTGGCCGTGATCAGGACGTCGGGCCGCACGGCCGCGTGCTCGTGGCCCCAGAAGCGGCCCGTCCGGCCGACGCCGGTCTGGACCTCGTCCATCACCAGCAGGATCCCGTGCCGGTCGGCACGCTCGCGCAGGCCCTCCAGGAATGCGGGCGGCGCGGGCACGTAGCCGCCCTCGCCGAGGACGGGCTCGACGACGAACGCGGCGGTGTCGGCGGGGGCGCTGGTGGTCGCGAGGACGTAGTCCAGCTCGCGGAGCGCGAAGCGGGTCGCCTCGTCCTCGTCCCACCCGTACCGGTAGGACTGCGGGAACGGGGCGACGGCGGCGCCCGGCATCAGCGGGCCGATCCCGGCGCGGAACTTGGTGCCCGCCGTCGTGAGGGCGGCGGCGCCCATCGTCCGGCCGTGGAAGGAGCCGTGGAAGACGACGATGTTCTGCCGCCCGGTCGCGTGCCGCGCCAGCCGGATCGCGGCCTCGACGGCCTCGCTGCCGCTGTTGAGGTAGAACAGCGAGTCCAGGCCGTCCGGCAGCACCTCGCCGAGCGCCTCGGTGAGCCGCAGCAGCGGCCGGTGCATGACGGTCGTGTACTGGCCGTGGATCAGCGTGCCGGCCTGCTCCCGTGCCGCCTCGACCACGCGCGGGTGGCAGTGCCCGGTGCTCGTGACGCCGATGCCCGCCGTGAAGTCCAGGTACCGGCGCCCCTCGGCGTCGTAGAGGTAGGCGCCCTCGCCGCGCTCGGCCAGGACGGGGGTGGCCTGCTTCAGCAGGGGGGACAGCGTCGCCATGGGAACTCCGTAGGATTGTCGACAATCTGCAAGCCCATGGCACCACGCGCCCCGCCCTCCTGTCCAGGGCGGGGCCGGGTGTTCCTCAGGACGGGCGGAGCCGCTCGATCGAGTCGGTCATGTGCTCCTCGATGAGCCGCAGCAACCGCTCCTCCGCGCCGTCGCCGATCGCGTCGACCAGCCGCCGGTGCTCGTCGACCAGCTCGGACGGCTCGGGGTAGGTGTCCTGGAGCGCGTTCAGGCACATCCGGGTCTCGACCAGCAGGGTGTGCGCCATCCGCTCCAGCCGCGGGCTGCCGGACGCGCTGACCAGCACCTCGTGGAAGGCCTGGTCGGCGTCGCTCATCGCGACCCGGTCGCGCTCGCGCGCCGCGTCCACCAGCGCCTCCAGCGCGTCGGTGAGCCGCGCGACGGCCTCGCCCCGGTTCCGCTCCATGATCAGCCGGCACGCCTCGCGCTCGATCGCGAGCCGCGCCAGGTAGACGTCCTCGACGTCGCCGGCGTCCAGCGTGATCACGAACAGGCCGCGGTGCGGCTCGCTGACCAGCAGCCCCTCCTGGACGAGCCGCTGCATCGCCTCGCGCAGCGGGCCGCGGCTGATGCCGAGCCGGGCCGCCAGCTCCACCTCCCCGAGCTGCGCGCCCGGCTCCAGGGAGCCGTACATGATCGCCGAGCGCAGCTCGTCCGAGACGAGCTCGACCGTCGATCTGCGGGGGACGGGTTCCAGCTCACCCAACCGGCCCATGCGCGGGCCCCTTTCGTCTGGGGGTCAGGGATGTCGCGCCGGCACGGGGCCCGCGTGGGCCCCGGTGACGGCGGGAGTCGCGAACAGCCTGCCGAGTCCCGCGCGCGGGCGCGGCCCGTCCGTGCCGGAGGCGGCGTGGGCGAGCCGCAGGCCCTCCCACACGCTCACCTGGTTGGCGGTCAGGACGGGCTTGCCGACCCGCGCCTCCAGCTCGTCGAGCCAGGACACGGTGTGCAGGGCGGTGTCGGGGACCAGCACGGCCTCGGCGCCGGCGTGGTCGTTGGCCGCCACGAACGCCAGCACCTCGTCGCGGCCCAGCGTGCCGACCTCGGCGGCGGTCACGATGCCGCGCGCCGACAGCGCCGCGACCTCGATCCCGGCCTCGCCGAGGAACGCGCCGAACCGGTCGGCGACGTCGGCGGGGTAGGTCGCGGCGACCGCGACCCGCCGCACCCGCAGGTGCCGGGCGGCGTTCACGAACGCGAACGAGGTGCTGGAGGCGGGCACGCCCGCGGCCTCCGCGACGCCTGCGACCTGCGCGGCGGCGCCGTCCCAGCCGAACACGAAGCTGCCGCTGGTGCACGCCCAGACGGCGGCCTGGACGCCCAGCCCGCGCAGCTCCCGGGCGCCCTCGGCGAGGACGTCGGGGCCGCCGATGTCCAGCAGGGCGTCGACCCGGTGGGCGTCCTCGCGCATCAGCGTGTGGACGACCGGCAGCCGCACGCCGCCGAGGGCGCGCTCGATCGCGGGGTAGTCGTCTTCGGCGCTGAAGCCCGGGTAGAGGAAACCGGCGCGCGGTGCGGTCTGCGGCATGTTGTCGACAATCCTACCTTCCTCGATCATGAAGCGGGGAGCGGGCCTCACGCGGCGGTCGGACGGGTGAGCTGGACCAGCGACTGCCCGGGACCGGCCGCCGGGCGGCCCATCGCGCGCAGCGCCGAGCACATCGTGACCTGGTTCGCGGTGAGCACCGGCTTGCCGATCATCTGCTCCAGCGGCGCGATGATGTCGTAGGTCGGGACGTTGGTGCAGGAGATGAACACGGCCTCGGCGTCGGGCGTGTCCACCGCCGAGACCGCCGAGACGATCTCGCCGTACCCGACCTTCCAGATGTGGCTGAGCAGCCCCATCCCGACCGACCCGGCGACGGAGATGCCGTACTCGCCGAGGAAGGACACGAGCCGGTCGGTCACGGTGTCGATGTAGGGGGTGACGACGGCGATCCGCGAGGCGTTCAGCAGCCGCAGCGACTCCACCAGCGCGCCCGAGGTGGTCGCCACCGCCGGGGCGCCCGCCGCGACCATCGTGTGGTGCAGCGCGACCTCGCCCGCCGCGCCGCGGATGAAGCTGCCCGACGCGCAGGCGTAGGCCACGGCGAGCGGCTCGGGCGCCAGCACGTCCCGCGTCGCCTGCCGGACGATCGAGTGGTCCGACAGCGCGGAGGCCATCTCGACCGTCACCGGCACCGGCACGTAGGGCAGCCGGGTCATGAACAGCGACACGTCGTCGGGCGTCCACCGCCACAGCTCGCGGTCGAGCGCGAAGTCGAACGGCGCGACGACGCCGATGCCGTGCTGGGCGAGCAGTTCGGGACGCTGGACCAGCATGGGGTCGAAGGCCATCGGGATCGCCGCGCTCAGGACTCGGCGCGGCGGTAGACCAGGCGCTCGCCCACCGCGCCGGACCGCCAGACGTCGTTGCACGCCTCGGCCATCCGGTCCAGGCCCTCGACGATCGTCGCGTACACGTTGCCGGGCACCCAGCCGACGTCGCCGTTCAGCAGCAGGTTGTTGCGGCCGTAGAAGATCGCGAGGTCGATGACGCCGGGCAGCCCGTGGATGCCCTTCTCCTCCTTGAACGCCCGGTCGAGCATGCCGCCGGGGAAGGAGAAGTGGACGACGTCGCCCGGGATGGGCGTCACGGTCGGGTTCTCCAGCCCGACCTCGTCCTCGGCGAACCGCTCCACCATCGTGTACACCTCGTTGCGGGCGTACTTGGCGTGGTAGGCGTCGCCGCCGAGGGGCAGGGCGTTCCACACGGCCGCGCAGGTGCGCGGCGCGTCCTTCTCCAGCAGCTCGGCCACGCACGAGACGCCGCGCCGCTCCAGTGAGATGGTCATGAGCTTCGGCATGCCGGACCTCCCCGAGGACAGGGGTGGGCGAGCGCGTCGCCACCCGAAAGGACTCTTCCGTTAGAGCGCTCTGGGATCCGTCCTGGCCCTGGGGCAGCGGTTGCGACGGTCTTACAGCACGTTCAGTGCGGTCGTCCGGCCTGCTCGCCCGTGCCGCGCTGATTGTTGACAATCCTACGAAGCGTTCCTAGCGTGTCAATGCCTTGGCGAGTTGCCTTCTCGTTATTTCCCGGACCCGGAGGGGACGCCGATGGACGCTGCCGCGCCCGGCCCCGTGCCGCCACCGCTCGTGGTGGTGCTGACCGGGGACGACGCGCCCCCGAGCCTGCGGGCGGTGGAGGCGCTGGCGCGCGTCCGCCTCGTCGGAGAGCCGGATCTGGCCGCCGCCCTACCGGGCGCCGACGTCCTGTTCGTCTGGGACTTCTGGACGGAGGCGGTGGCCGCCGCGTGGCCGCCCTCCGGCGGGCCGGGCTGGGTGCACATCGCGAGCGCGGGCGTCGACCGGCTGCTGTTCCCCGCGCTGGTCGAGTCCGGCACCGTCGTGACCAACTCCCGGGGCGTGTTCGACGAGCCGATCGCCGAGTACGTGCTCGGCCTGGTCATCGCGCTGGCGAAGGACCTGCACGGCACCGTCCGGCTCCAGGGGGAGCGGCGGTGGCGGCACCGCGAGACCGAGCGGATCACCGGGGCGCGCGCGCTGGTCGTCGGCACCGGCCCGATCGGCCGCGCGATCGGCCGCAGGCTGGCCGGCGCGGGGCTGGCCGTGTCGGGGGTCGGCCGCACCGCCCGCGCCGCCGACCCCGACCTCGGCACCGTCCACCCGATGGAGCGGCTGGGCGAGGCGCTCGCGGACGCCGACTACGTCGTGCTGGCCGCGCCGCTCACGGACGCGACCCGCGACATGGTCGACGCCGCGGCGCTGGCCCGGATGCGGCCCTCCGCGCGGCTGATCAACGTCGGCCGCGGGCAGCTCGTCGTGGAGGACGACCTGGTCGCGGCGCTGCGCGCGGGCGTGATCGCGGGCGCCGCGCTCGACGTGTTCGTGGACGAGCCGCTCGCCGCGTCCTCCCCGCTGTGGGAGATGCCGAACGTGATCGTCTCCCCGCACATGTCCGGCGACGCGACCGGCTGGCGGGAGGCGCTCGTCCAGGTCTTCGCCGAGAACCTCGCGTGCCGGGTCGAGGGCCGCCCGCTGCGCAACGTCGTGGACAAGCGCCTCGGATACGTCGGATCGAGAGGGGTTCAGTGATGGGCGACGCGGCCGACCTCACGGCGACCGAGCTGCTGGAGGGCTACCGGGCCGGGACGCTGTCCCCGGTCGAGGCGACCGAGGCCGTCCTCGCCCGGATCGACCGCGAGGACCCCTATCTCAACGCGTTCTGCCTGGTCACGGGCGACTCGGCGATGGCCGCCGCGCGCGCCTCGGCCGACCGGTGGCGGCGCGGCACGACGCTCGGCCCGCTGGACGGCGTGCCGGTCTCGGTCAAGGACGTCCTGCTCACCCGGGGCTGGCCGACGCTGCGCGGCTCGCGGTCGATCGACCCGTCCGGCCCCTGGGACGAGGACGCGCCCACCGTGGCCCGGGTCCGCGAGGCGGGCGCGGTGATCGTCGGCAAGACCACCACGCCGGAGTTCGCGTGGAAGGGCGTCACCGACTCACCGCTCACCGGCGTCACCCGCAACCCCTGGGACCCCTCCCGCACGCCCGGCGGGTCCAGCGGGGGAGCGGCGGCGGCCGTCGCGGCGGGCATGGCGCCGCTCGCGCTCGGCACCGACGGCGGCGGCTCGGTCCGCATCCCCGCCGCGTTCACCGGCACGTTCACGCTCAAGCCGACCTACGGCCGCGTCCCGCACTACCCGGCCAGCCCGTTCGGGACGCTCGCGCACGCCGGGCCGATGACCCGCAGCGTGCCGGACGCGGCGCTGCTGCTCGACGCGATCTGCGGCGCGGACGCGCGGGACTGGTCCGCGCTGCCCCCGCCCGCCGCCGCCTTCACGGGGACCCCCGGCGACCCCGCCGACCTCACCGGGCTGCGCGTCGCGTTCAGCCCCCGCCTCGGGTTCGCCGCCGTCGACCCGGACGTGGCCGCGCTCGTCGCCGCCGCGGCCCGGGTCTTCACCGAGCTGGGCGCCGCGGTCGAGGAGGCCGACCCCGGCTTCGCCGACCCGGTCGAGGAGTTCGAGGTCCTGTGGTTCGCGGGCGCGGCCAAGGTCGTCGAGCACCTGCCCGCGCACGCCCGCGCGGCGCTCGACCCCGGCCTGCGCGAGATCTGCGACCGGGGCGCGGCGTTCACGGCGAGCGAGTACCTCGACGCCACGGCCCGCCGCATGGAGCTCGGGCGGATCATGGGCCTGTTCCACGAACGCTACGACCTGCTGCTCACCCCGACGCTGCCGATCACCGCGTTCGAGGCCGGCCGGGAGGCCCCGGCGGGCGCGGCCGCACCCCGCTGGACCGGCTGGACCCCGTTCACCTACCCGTTCAACATGACCCAGCAGCCCGCCGCGAGCCTGCCGTGCGGGCTCACGCCCGAGGGGCTGCCCGCCGGGCTCCAGGTCGTCGGCGCGCGGCACGCCGACGCGCTGGTCATGCGCGCCTGCCGCGCCTTCGAGCTGGCGCGGCCCTGGCACGACCTGCGCCCCGCCGCGCTCGGAGCGCCGGTCCCGCACTAGGCACCGCACTAGGCACGCGGATCAGGACGGCGCGTCGGGGCCCTCGATCTGGGCCTCCGCCTCGCGCCGCCTCATCTCCTTGCGCAGCCGCTTGTCGTGCTTGCGCGCCCGGCGCTTGACGCCGACGCCGCCCCAGAACGCGAAGCCGCGGATGACGACGACGGGGGCGCCCGGCGCGCCGGGGCCGCTGGCCCGCTGGTCGAACCCGCCCATGATCCCGAGGCCCTTGACGTGCACGGTGAGGTCGTCCGGCACGATGACCTCCACCCCGCCCATGACCGCCAGCACGGAGATCGTCGCCTCCGCCTCCTCGAACCGGGCCTCGCGCAGGTCGATCTTGCCGCCGCCCCAGAACGCGAACGCGCGGAACCGCCGGGGGACGTTCCACACCCCCGACCGCCGGAACCCGCTCATGATCCCGATGCCGCCCCGCCAGGACGGGGCGCCCCGCACCGGCCTAAAGTCGGTCCCCGAGGACGGCGCGGGCGCGGGCGGCGCCGTGCCCTCGGCCGGCAGGTCGCGGGTGAGCGGCTCCAGCTCCGCGTAGGTCTTGGCCGCGTACACCGCGTCGAGCCGCTCGTCCAGCTCCTCCAGCGTGAGCCGCCCCTCGCCGGCCGCGTCGCGCAGCACCCCGGCGACGCGCTCGCGGTCGGCGTCGGAGGCCCGCATCTCCGGTGTCGCGGGCCGTCCGGCGCGCTCAGGCAGGTTCGTCATGCGCCGAGCCTAGAGCGGCCGGCCGGTGGTCTCCAGCCGTACGATGATCGACTTCGACGTCGGGGTGTTGCTGACGGCGGCGGTGCTGTCGAGCGGGACCAGCACGTTGGTCTCCGGGAAGTAGGCCGCCGCGCAGCCCCGCGCCGTCGGGTAGCCGACCACGCGGAAGGCGGGGGCGCGGCGCTCGGTGCCGTCCGTCCACTCCGAGACGAGGTCGACGACCGCGCCGTCGCCGATCCCGAGGGCCTCCAGGTCGGCGGGGTTGACGAACACGACGCGGCGGCCCGCCTTGATGCCCCGGTAGCGGTCGTCCAGCCCGTAGATCGTGGTGTTGTACTGGTCGTGGCTGCGGACGGTCTGGAGCAGCAGCCGCCCCTCCGGCACCCGCAGCACCTCCAGCTCGTTCACGGTCAGGTTGGCCTTGCCGGTGGCGGTGGGGAAGCGGCGCTCGTCGCGGGGCGCGTGCGGGAGCGTGAAACCGTTCTTCTCCCGGATCCGCTCGTTGAAGCGGTCGAACCCGGGCACGACCCGGGAGACGCGGTCGCGGATCACGTCGTAGTCGCGCTCCATCTCCGCCCAGCCGAGGTCGGGCCCGGACAGGGTGGCGCGGGCGAGGCGGCACACGATCGCGACCTCCGACAGCAGGTCGGGGGAGGCCGGGGCGAGCCGCCCGCGCGAGGCGTGCACCATGCCCATCGAGTCCTCGACGGAGACGAACTGCGGCCCGGAGTCCTGGACGTCGCGCTCGGTGCGGCCGAGCGTCGGCAGGATCAGCGCCCGCGTCCCGGTGACCGCGTGCGACCGGTTGAGCTTGGTGGACACCTGCGCGGTCAGCCGGCAGCCGCGCAGCGCCGCCTCGGTCACCGCCGAGTCGGGGGTGGCGCGGACGAAGTTGCCGCCCATCCCGAGGAACACCTTCGCGGTGCCGTCCCGCATGGCGCGGATCGCGTCCACGGTGTCGAGGCCGTGCTCGCGCGGCGGCTCGAAGCCGAACTCCTCGGCGAGGGCGTCCAGGAAGGCGGGCGCGGGCTTCTCGTAGATGCCCATCGTCCGGTCGCCCTGCACGTTGGAGTGCCCGCGGACGGGGCAGACGCCCGCGCCGGGGCGGCCGATGTTGCCGCGCAGCAGCAGGAAGTTGACGACCTCGCGGATCGTCGGCACCGAGTTGCGGTGCTGGGTCAGCCCCATCGCCCAGCACACCACGATCTTCTTCGCGGCCAGCACGTCGCCGAGCGTCGCGGCGATCTCGCCCCGGGTCAGGCCGGTCGCCTCCAGCACCGCGTCCCAGTCCAGGCCGAGGACGTGGTCGCGGAACGCCTCGAACCCGTGCGCGTGGGCGGTCAGGAACTCCTCGTCGACCGCGTCGGGCGCGTCCGACTCCAGCAGCAGCCGGTTGAGCGCCTGGAACAGGGCGAGGTCGCCGTTCAGCCGGATCTGGAGGAACCGGTCGGCGAGGCCCGTGCCCTTCCCGACGAGCCCCGACGCGCGCTGCGGGTTCTTGAACCGCATCAGCCCGGCCTCGGGCAGCGGGTTCACCGCGACGATCCGCGCGCCGTCCTTCTTGGCGCGTTCCAGGGCCGACAGCATCCGGGGGTGGTTGGTGCCCGGGTTCTGGCCGACGACGAAGATCAGGTCGGCCTGGTGCAGGTCCTCCAGCAGCACCGAGCCCTTGCCGATGCCGATGGTCTCGACCAGCGCCGACCCCGACGACTCGTGGCACATGTTGCTGCAGTCGGGGAGGTTGTTCGTGCCGAACGCGCGGGCGAAGAGCTGGTAGGCGAACGCGGCCTCGTTGCTCGTCCGGCCCGAGGTGTAGAAGAGGGCCTCGTCGGGGGAGTCCAGGGCGTTCAGCTCCTCGGCGAGGAGCCCGAACGCCTCGTCCCACGACACCGGCTCGTAGTGCTCGGACCCGGCGCGCAGGATCATCGGCTCGGTCAGCCGGCCCTGCTGCCCCAGCCAGTGGTCGGAGCGCTCGGCCAGCTCGGCGACCGTGTGGCGGGCGAAGAACTCCCGGGTGACCCGCCGGGTCGTCGCCTCCTCCGCGACGGCCTTCGCGCCGTTCTCGCAGAACTCGGCGAGGTGCCGGTGGTCGCCCTCGGGCCACGCGCAGCCGGGGCAGTCGAACCCGGGCTTCTGGTTGACCCGGACCAGCGTCAGCGCCGTCCGGCGCACGCCCATCTGGTCGTAGGCCTGGCGCAGCGCCGCCGTGACGCCCGGCACGCCCGCCGCCCAGGTCTTCGGCTCCGAGACCTCGGTGCCGGCGATGTCGTCGGCGGGGTCGACGTCGTCCGCGGGCGCCTTGCGGCTCATCGTTCACGTCCTCGGGTCAGGGGCAGGGGGCCGCCCCTACTCTCGCACGACCCGCTTCGCTGGTCACCGCCCGGTTCCGCTGGACGGACGCTACTGGGGCGGCCCGTCGGTGAGATGCAGCACGGCGGACTGCCGGACGCCCTGCGCCGTCGTCCATTCCAGCAGGACGTCGTCGCCCGGGTGGTGGGCCAGCATCAGGTCGGTGAGGGCGGTGGCGGACTCCACCCGCCGCCCGCCCAGGGCGACGATCGTCACGCCCACCGGTACCCCGGCGGTCTCGGCGGGCGTGCCGGGGACGACCTCGGCGACCAGGGCGCCCTGTTCCGCGCCCGTCCCCCGCACCTTGACGCCGAGCAGCGCCGTCGGGCCGATGTGGACGGTCTCGGACGCCTGCCCCCGCTGGATCTGCCGGGCGATCTCCAGCGCGCGCCCGGCGGGGATCGCGTAGCCGCGGTGGGCGCCCTTCTGCTTCAGCTCGGCACCGCCCGCGGCGGCGGTGTTGATGCCGATCACGGTGCCCCCGGTGTCCAGCAGCGGGCCGCCGGAGTCGCCCGGCCGGATCGGGGCGCTGGTCTCGATCAGGCCGGTGAGCCGCTCGGAGGTGCCGTCGCTCTCGTCCCTGGCGGTCACGGACTGGCCGAGCGAGGTGACCAGGCCCGTCACGACCGAGGGGTTCCCGCCCCTGCCGCCCGCGTTGCCGACGGCGGTGACCGGGTCGCCGACCCGCACGCGGGACGCGTCGCCGAACACGGCCGCCTTCAGCCCGGACGCGCCGTCCAGCCGGATCACCGCGATGTCGCCCGCCTTGTCGTAGCCGACGACCCGCGCGGTGTAGGTGCGGTGGTCGTCGGTGTCGGTGCCCTTGATCGACGTGGCGCCCTGGATGACGTGGTTGTTGGTGAGCACGAACCCGGACTGGTCGAGGACGAGGCCCGTCCCGGCGGCGCTGGTGCTGTTCAGGCCCTGCTCGGTGTCGATGTTGACGACGCCGGGGCGGCGCCCGCTCGGCGCCGCGTGCCGGGTGGAGGTGGCCGCGACCGGCGGGGTCACCTCGGGGTCCTCCGCCGCGCGGCAGGCGGGGGCGAGCAGCGCCGCCAGCGCGGCCAGCACCGCCAGCGCCGCCGCGCGGACGCCGCGACGCTCCGGGATCTCGCTCACCGCGCCTCCCCTCGGGCTTTCCTCCAATGATTCCCGATCTCTGGTGTTTAGTCCCTAGAGCCGGAAGAGAGGCGCTCTGACCTGTGGATTCACCGGCGGCGCGGGGCCAGGAGCGTGATCGCGAACGCGGCCAGCGCCAGCGCGGCGATCGTCAGCGCCATCGGCAGCGCGGTGCCGGGGCCCCCGACCCCGGCGAGCGGCGCGGCCGCGCCGCCGATCGCGAACTGGGTCAGCCCGAGCAGCGCCGACGCGCTCCCGGCGACCCGGGGCGGCCGGTCGGCCAGCGCGAGCGCGGTCGCGTTCGGCATGATCAGGCCGTCCCCGGCGGCGACCAGGAACAGCGCGGGCAGGACGCAGGGCAGGCCCGCCCCGGTGAGAACCGCGATCGGCAGCCCCACGCCGCCGACCGCGACGACCGTCAGCCCGGCGGCCAGCAGCCGCTCCAGCCTGACCCGCCCCGCCAGCCACCCGCTGAGCTGGCCGACCGCGACGATGCCGAGTGAGTTGACGCCGAACACGATGCTGAAGCCCTGCGGCGACAGGCCGTAGATGTCCTGGAGGACGAACGGGGAGCCCGAGATGTAGGTGAACAGCGCGCCGAACGCCAGCGCGACCGACAGGCCGTAGGCGACGAAGGTCCGGTCGGCGGCGAGCGCGCGGAACGTCGTCAGCGTGGCGCGGGCCCCGCCGGTCTCGCGGCGCCCCGGCGGCAGCGTCTCGCGCAGCCCGAGCAGCGCGGCCAGGAACAGCGCGACGCCCGTTCCGGCGAGGACGGCGAACACGCCCGGCCACGGCATGACCCGCAGCAGCTGCCCGCCGAGGACGGGCGCGAGGATCGGCGCGAGCCCGTTGACGAGCATCAGCAGCGAGAAGAACTTCGCCGCCGCGACCCCGTCGTAGAGGTCCTGGACGATGGCGCGGCCGATCACGATCCCGGCGGCGCCCGCCGCGCCCTGGACGAGCCGCAGCGCGATGAACGTCTCCACGTTCGGCACCATGACGCACAGCGCCGACGCGATCGCGTACAGGGCGAGGCCGACCAGCAGCGGGCGGCGGCGGCCGAGCGCGTCGCTCAGCGGGCCCGCGATGATCTGCCCGGCGGCGAGGCCCACCACGCACGCGGTCAGCGTGAGCTGCACCTGCATCGCGCCGGTGGACAGGTCGGAGGCGAGCCGGGGGAGCGCCGGGAGGTACATGTCGATCGACAGCGGCGCGACGGCGGTCAGCGCGCCGAGCACGAGGATCAGCATGAGCCGCCGGTCGGGCGCGGCGCGCGCCGGGGACACGGGCCCGGAGGGCGTGGCCGTCTGGTGCATGGGGGGTCTCCGTGGGGAAGCGGCCGGGCGGAGGAGGTCCGGGGAGCCCGAGAGGTCTCCGAGAAGATCTAACGAGATGACCCTACGTTATCTGCCACGTCAGGAAGTGGTGTCCGTCACATCACGGTCAGTAAGGGAACCGCTCGGCGGCGGCGAGCAGCGCGCCGGTCACGGCGGCGACGGTCAGCGCCGACACCCCGGCCAGCACGGCCCAGCGTCCGACCTGGTAGCCGACCGGCACGCGGCCGCCCGCGCGCCCGCGCACCGGCCAGGGAGCGCGCGGCGGCGCCGTCCCCGGCACCCCGTCCTCGCCGTCGCCGGTGGCCGGGCCGTCGCCGTTCGCCGCCGGCGGGGTCAGGCCCGACAGCCAGCCGAGCAGGTCGGCGACGCCCGCGGGCGGGGTCGCCAGGCCCGAGCCGAGGTAGCGGACCTCGCCCGCGACCTGGTCGAGCATGCGGACGGTGTTGCCGAGCCCGACCCGGCCGAGCCAGCCGCGCAGGTCCGGGTCCTCGCGCAGGCTCCGGCCGACCTCGGTGCGGGCGAGCAGGTCGATCTTGGTGACGACGACCGCGACGCGCTTCTGCCGCCCCTGGTCGGGACGCGAGCGCAGCTCGTTCAGCACCCGCTGGAGCGTGTCGGCCGGATCCTCCTCCGACGAGGCGGCGCCCGCCTCGACCAGCCGCCGCTCGTCGGCGGTCAGCGCCCGCCGCACCTGGGGGAGCGCGAAGGGGTCCACGACGAACAGCAGCGCCTCGCCGTGGTCGAGGTAGCGCAGCGACTCCACCTCGGTCGCGCCCGTGTAGTGCTCGCCGGCCGGGTCGAACAGGTAGAGGATGCGCCGCGCGCGTCCCGGCAGCTCCACGTCCACCATCGTGGCGAGCGGCAGCTCCGGGCCCGTCTTGGCGGGGCGTCCGCCGCGCCGGAACTCCTCGATGGCGCCCGCGTACGCCTGGGCGTGCCGCCGCTCCACGAACGAGAGCCGCCCGTCGACGGCGTGCGCGTGCGCGTGCAGCGCGCGGATGCCGAGCACCATGAACGTGGTCTTGCCCGCCGCCGGGCCGCCGACGAACGGCAGCGGCTCCACCCGGACCCGCCCGATCCGCTCGGGCAGCCGCCCGCCGCAGTGCGGGCAGTAGGCCGCCAGCCGGAACCGTCCGAGCGGCACGGTCGTCGGCAGCCGCGCGCCGCAGCGGCACACGTGCCGGAACGCGCCGCCCGCGCCCGGCGTCAGCCCCCGGTGCCGGGCCCCGCATCCCGGGCACGCGTACTCGGGCAGCCCGATCCGCTCGTAGCAGAACGGGTGCGGGCAGGTCTGGAGGATCCGGCCGTAGGCCATGAACACCCGCTCGACCGCCGCGAGCACGAGCACGCAGCCGAGCCACGCCGCGAGCCCGACCGCCGCGACCAGCCCGTACAGGACGGTCAGCGCCAGCACGAACACCCCGGCGGGGACGGCGGCGGTGGCGATCCCCGCGCACAGCGCCAGCCAGATCGGGAACGCGAAGTACCCCCAGAGCCCGCCGAGCAGCAGCGTCCTGGTGAGCCGCACCACGATCGCCGACGCGGTCGTCCACACCCGGGGCACGACCGTCCGGGTGATCGCCCACCAGTCCCGCCACACCTGGGACAGCAGGTAGTGCCGGTAGGCGACCGGCGGCGGCTCGACCGGCGAGGGGCCCTCCAGCGTGGAGGGGGCGAGCGTCCGGCAGGCGTGCAGGTAGTACAGGCCGAGCGCGGCGGCCCCGGCCACGACCAGCGTCGCGGGGAACAGCACGGGGAACACGACCATGAACCCGACGTACATGGCGCCGAGCCACACCGCGATCAGCAGCAGCACGAGAACGGGATGCACGCCTCACCGCCCCCTGAAGCGCGAACCGGCCTCGGCGAGGAGGTCCTTCAGCGCCGCGCGCAGCCGCGGCTCGCCGGACAGGTGCGCGTCGAGCTGGCGCGCCGCGAGCCACCGTCCGGCCGCCGCGCGCGCCCACGTCTCCAGCGCGGGCTCGGTGACGCCCCGCGTCCGCAGCCGCAGCACCACCTCGACCAGGTCGTTGCGCTCCCCGATCTCCGCGCCGCGCAGCGGGGCGCGGCCCGCGCGGGCGCGGGCGGGCAGCTCCGCCGTCCACCGCCCGCCGAGCCGCGCCCGCACGGGCGTGGACGCGGCGGCCAGCAGCGCGGCCCGGAACCGCGGCGGCCTCCGGCACAGCAGCCGCGCGGCGGCGGTGAACGCCGCGTCGGCGAGATCGGGCCCGGCGCCCGAGCCGGCCAGCTCGTCCAGCGCCCGCGCGGCCTCCCTCGGCTGCTCGGCGGTGACCGCGTCGGCGTGCGCCCGGACGGCCTCCGCGTCGCGCGCGGCCCGCCCGTCCGGCAGGACCGCCAGGACCCGCGCCGCGAGCCGCAGCGTCATCGCGTCCGCGAACGTCTCGCCCTGCCGCGCGAACGCCCGCGACGGCAGCTCCGCCAGCGCCGGGTGCGCGGCCATCCCGGCGGGGTGGGCCTCCAGCAGCTCGACGCACTCCAGCGCCGACGGCGGGTCCGTCCACACCTCGCCCAGCGCCGCCCCGACCCCTTCGGCCTCCTCGGCGAGGCCCAGCAGCTCGCCGGTGACCGCGACGCGGGTCGCCGGGCGGCGCCGTCCCGCCGACGCCAGCACCGCCACCGCGACGTCCGGGTGCCCGCGCAGCCGCTCGGCGCTCGCGTACAGCAGGTCGCAGGCGGCCGGGTCGAGGTCCCGGTGCCCGTGCTCGGTGAGCCCGGCGACCACGCCGTCCAGCAGCGCGTCCCGGACCTCCGCCGGGCACGCCGCGTGGACGGCGGGCAGATCGGCGGCGCCCGGCCGGGCCAGCGCCGCCCGCGTCGCCGCGACGGCCAGCGCGTCCGCGAAGCCCCGACCGGCCCCGGCCCGCCGGTGCACGGCCAGCGCCAGCTCCAGGCCCATGGACCGGGCGCCGGGCGCCAGCTCCCGCCACACCCAGTCGGGGAGCGCGTCCCGGTGGGAGACCAGCTCCGCCGCCGCCCGCTCCTCCTCCGCCGTCACCGCCGCCTCGCCCCGGCACAGCGCGAGCAGCACGGCCGCGCCGTCCAGCGCGGCGGTGTCGGGGCGCGCCAGCTCGGCGAGGGCGTCCAGGCCGGCGAAGTCGGCCGCGCGCCAGCAGGCCGCGACCGTCCGGGCGAACCGGGACGGCCCGCGCGGGGCCTCCGGCGGCGCGCCCTCGCCGAGGTCGACGGCGAACGCGTGCGAGGTGCGGTGCCGGACGGCGGCCCACACGCCCGGGGTCGTGCCGACGAGGCGCTGCGCGGCGCCCTCCGGGTCGGCGGTGTAGGTCACGAACGACAGCCGCGCCGCCGCCGCGACCGGCAGCGAGTAGGAGACGACCGCGATCCACCGGGCGACGACCTCCACGTCGCCCGCGACCAGTACGACGCGCCCGTGGCCCCGCGCGAGCACCGAGGAGACCGCGTCGACCAGGCCCGCGAGCGTCGCGTAGGGGGCGTCCGAGCCGGGGGCGGCGAGCCAGGCGGCGAGCGCCTCGGGGTCGAGGGCGGCGCCGGGGGTCAGCTCCTCCAGCTCCTCCAGCGCCGGGTCGTCGGCCGGGCCGTGCGTCCACAGCGGGGCGCGCCACAGCTCGGCGGGGCGCAGCCCCTCCAGCTCGCCGGGCTCGGCCACGACCGCGTGGGCGAAGAAGTTGCCGTAGCGGCCGGAGTAGTCGCGGCCGAGGTAGCGGCTGCGCAGCAGCAGCGGCCTGCCGCCGACGGTGTCGTAGAGGAGCGAGACGGGGAACTCCGCCAGCTCCGCCTCGTCCGGCGAGAGCGGCGCGTCCGGCGGCGGACGGTAGGACAGGTACGGCGTCACCCCCGCCCGCACCCCGTCGGGCAGGCCCGGCGTCTCGGCGACGAACTGGAACCCCGCCCGGCCGGTGGGGCCATGCCGGGCCGAGGTGTAGTGCAGCTGCCAGGCCACCGTCACGCCCCTCCGGGGCGGGCCCCGTCGAGCATCCCGAACCGGTGCAGCAGCCACAGCAGCGGGTCCTCGGCGCGGTGCGGCCGGACGCCGCCCGCGCCGACCCGCCCCGCCTCGGGGACGCCGCCGAGCGCCGACAGCCCGAACAGCGCGTGCTCGGCGTACTGCTGGCCGAGGTAGGTGTCGAGCTGGCCCGCCCCCCAGTCGTGCAGCAGCGCGCGGACCTGCGCGTCCACCGCCTCCCTGTCGTCGAGGTCGAGGACGCCCGAGCCCGCGCGGGTGCGGTGCAGCGCCGACTGCCGCAGCGGCGCGGGCCGCAGCACGTCGATCTTGGTCAGCGCGACCGCGACCGGCACCGGCAGCGGCTCGCCGGGACGGGCGCCGTGCCGCTGCCGGAGCGTCTCGGTGACCCGCGCGATGACGTTCAGCGGCTCGCTGCCGGGATCCTCGCCCGCGCCCCGGGGGACCGGGACGTCGGCCAGGCCCGTCCGGGCGCCGGGCAGCTCCAGCGGGTCGACGAGGAAGATGACCGCGTCCGCCGCCTCCAGGTAGCGCAGGTGCAGGTCGGTGGCCTCGCGGCTGCGCAGGTCCTCGCCCGCCGTGTCGAACAGCACCAGCGCCAGCGACTCGTTGCGCGCGCGGGAGAAGCGGCCCCTGCGCGTCCGGGTGAGGAGGTAGACGAGCGGCTCGCGCGGGCCCGTCGCCGCGCTGGCCGTCGTCGGCAGCAGCCTGCGCTCCTCCAGCAGCGGGCGGGCGAAGTCGCGCTTGTACCGCTCGATCGTGCGGTCGTCGCAGGCCACGAGCGAGGCGTCCAGCTCGGTGCCGACCCGGTTCATCAGCTCGTGCAGCAGCACGGCGATGTAGGTGCTCTTGCCCGCGTTCTTCGCGCCGACGAGCGCGACGATCCGGCCGGGGGAGTCGCAGTAGGCGGCCGGGAGCGGGTTGTGGCACTCGGGGCAGGCCCGGTTGCCGGTCGGCCGGCCGCAGTCGGGGCAGTCGGCGCGCCCGCCGCGGCCGGGCGCGGCGAACACCGGCGGCAGCGACGCCCCGGCGGTCGAGCCGGTGTAGGCCGCGAGCCGCTCGTCCAGGACGGGCGCGCACCCCCGCGTCCGCCCGGCCTGCCCCCGGCACCGGAACAGCACCCGCTGCGGCGGCACCGCCGCGAAGCAGTACGGGCAGGTGATCCCCGGCCGGGACGGGGCGCCCGGCAGCCCGACCCGCGGCAGCCCGACGCGGGGCAGCCGGGGACGGGCGAGCGGGCCGGTCATCGCGCGACCTGGAGGGTGCGGACGGGCGGGTCGCTCAGCTCGACGACGTCGTCCTCGGCGAAGCAGCGCAGCCAGTACGGGCCGGACGCCGCCGGGGCGGGCAGCGACAGCTCGCCGGGCACGGGCACCTGCTCCCACGCGCCGAGCGTCTCGCCGTCGGCCGCGCGGTGCGGCATCACCCGCCCGGCGCGCAGCACCAGCGCCAGCCGAGCCACCCGCAGCGGGCGCGGCGAGGTCAGCCGGATCGTCAGCGACCGCCGCCACGGCGGCCCCGACCGCCGCACGTCGTAGCGGACGACCGTCCGCGCCTCCACCCGCGCGGCGACCGCCGGGCCGACCACCCGGGAGCCGCCGACGGTCCCGGACGCCGCGACCGACACCTCCACCGGCTCGTCCTCGGGCACGGGCAGCCTGATCCCGCCCTGCGTGTCGTAGGAGGCGCGCGTCACGACCGCGCGGTCCGCCCCGCCGGGCCCGGACCCCGTGCGGTCGACGGCGGCGACGCCGACCTCGACCTCCGCGACGTCGGGCGGCCAGTCGAACCCGACGTGGACGTGGGCGCCGCGCCGCTCGGCGACCAGCCGGCGCGGCGGCGGCAGGTTCACGTGCCGGTGGCAGGCGCCGATCGCGGCGGTGCCCTCGGCCACCGTCACCGCGAGCAGCCAGCCGCCCGACCCCGGCCGCACCTCCAGCCCCCCGGCGGCGGGCGCGCACGCCAGCCGCCGCGTCGCGCGCCTGACCTCCTCCACCGGGATCAGCGCGCTGCGCGGCCACGGCGGCGGCGCGGCCGCCAGCACCAGCTCGGCCCTGCCGTGCGCGGGCGGGTCGAACCGCACCCGCAGCAGGCCCGGGTCGGACGCGTCGGGCTCCACCTCCAGCTCGTACACCGGCCCGGGCGGCGCGCTCGGCGTCACCGACGCCCGCACCCCCGGCGTCACGACCTCGCGGCCGGACGCGTCCAGGTAGACGGCGCTGACCAGGTAGTGGTGGGTGCGGCCGTTGGGGACGTGCTCGCGGAACCCGTCGCGCCCGCCGGGCACGGCGCGCCCCTCCCGGACCACGACGACCCGCGCCGCCTCCGCCGGGCACCGCCACCGGCCCGTCACCTGGCCGTCGCCCGCCAGCAGCTCGACCTCGCCCGGCTCGGGCCGCACGACGACCGGCCCGGCCACCGCGGGCGCCGCCGCGGCCTCGCCGCGCACCGCGAGGACCCCGTAGTACAGCGGGACGTTCACCGGCGGAGCGGCGTCGCGCGGCCCGGTGAGCGGCTCCCCGTCCCGCGCGTCGCGCGGCGCCCGGCCCGCCCGCCGGACGACCTGGTAGCCCACCTCGCCCGCCGTGGACGGCGACGGCTCCCACGACACCCGCACGGCGGCGCCGTCCACGTCCACCCGCGCGGCCGGGACCGGGAGCGGCGGCAGCCGCCGCCGGTGCTCCGCCGCGCCGGGCAGGTCGCCGACGAGCCGCAGCGCGTCGGCGAGCAGCAGCCACGCGCGGTCGGCGTCGGGCTCGGCGACGGCGGTCTCGCGCAGCCGCAGCGCGGTGTCGAGCCGGTACCGGGCCTCGGCGGCCAGCACCTCCGTCTCCTCGTCGGGGGCCTCGCCCTCGGGGGCGCGGGCGTCGGCCAGCTCCGCCGCCGCGAACACCTCGCCCGCGTCCAGCAGGGCGCGCAGCCGTCCCGCGAGGCCGCCGTCCCGGCCCGTCTCGCGGAGCACGGCGAACACCAGCCGCCGCGCGTCCTCCGCCTCGACGCCGAGGTCGGCGGTGGCGTACCGGAGCAGCGCCCCCTCGGACGCTCGCTGCCGCAGCCGCTCCCGCAGCCGGTCGGCCACGTCGTACAGCACGAGGCCGTGCAGCGGCGCGTCCGACCGCAGCGCCGCCAGCACGGTGCCCGCGTGGGCGGTGCTGGTGTCGCGGCTGCGGCGCGCCCACGCCTCGCCCGCCGCGCGCACCGCGTCCTGGTCGAGGCGCAGGCCCGGCGCCCCGGCGAAGCCGTCCAGGACCCGGATCGGGCCCGCCAGCCGCTCTCCGAACAGGAAGTCGGGCAGGTGCCGCTTGCCGAGGACGTCCAGCGACTCCCGCACCTTCCGGTAGGCAGGGTAGGGCGCGGCGGAGGGCAGCGCGTCGGGCTCGCGGACCGCGATGCCCGCCACGCGCGCCGCGCCCTCCAGCTCGGCGCGCGGCACGCCGCCCGTCCGGGCGATGGCCTCGATCTCGGCGGGCGCGACCATCCGCAGCGTCCCGGCGGCGTCGGCCAGCCGGGCGCGGGCCTCGCGGCCGCGCCGCGCGTCGCGCTCGGCCGCGCCGCGCAGCCGGTCGGCCAGCGGGCGCGGGTCGCCGCGCTCGGCGGCGGCGAACAGCGGCGCCAGCTCCCGGTGCTCGGCCTCCAGCCGGTCGATCAGCCTGCGGTACTTCAGCTGCCCGCGCGAGCGCCGCCAGCACCGCCGCACCTCGCGCACCCGCGCGGCGACCGCGTCCGCCGCCAGCGGCTCGGCGAGCGCGTACCGGGCCCGCAGGTCGTCGGGGGGCCGGTCACCGGCCTCCCGCGCGGGCTCCAGCACCTCCCGCCGGTAGCGCTCGTCGAACGGCTCGTCGCCGGACGGCACCCTGTCGGGCGGCACCCTGTCGGACGGCACCCTGTCGGACGGCACCCTGTCGGACGGCACCCTGTCGGACGGCACGGGCGCCCCCTCAGCTCACCCGCACCTGGGAGAGGGCCTTGCGGGACCGCTCGACCTCCTCCTCGGACATGCCGCCGACGTCCACCTTCAGCTCCAGCCGCTCGCCGGTCTCCTTCTCCACCGCCGTGACGTTCAGCAGGCCGGAGGCGTCCAGCGCGAACGTCACCCCGATCGGCCAGCCCGCCCGCTTGCCCGGCGGGACGCGGATCTCCCCGGTCGCGATCTCGGTGTTGTCGACCAGCTCGACCGACTCGACGCTGCCCGCCTGCTCCATCACCCGGATGTCGGCGGACGCCTGGTCGTCGTAGACGGTGAAGAAGTCCTCGGTCTTGGCGGCGGGCAGCTCGTCGTTGGCGTGCACGAGGTGCGCCACGTGCTCGGCGCCGCTCTCGCGGTCGACGACCACGATCCCGAACGCGTGCGAGGCGACCGTCCGGATCCGCCGCCCCGCGATCTGCTCGCGCTGCTCGGCCGACAGCCCCGCCCGGCTCGCCATCTCCTCGGCGCGCTCGGCGGCGCCCTCCCGGACGAGCCGCCGGTAGGTCTCCTCGAAGGCGTAGAGCGCGGCGCCCTTCGCGACGGCGAGGTCGGGGTCCTGGAGGCGCGGCGCCAGGCCCAGCTCGGTCTCCAGCCGCGCCGCGACCACCGGCATCTTCGTCGAGCCGCCCACGAGGACGAGGTCGTCGTAGTCGTCCACGCCCTTGTCGGCGGCGGTCGCGAGGGTCCGGCCGGTGATCTCGACGGTGCGGTCCAGCAGGTCCTTGGTCAGCTCCTCCAGCTTCTCGCGGCTCACCTCGACCGCCGCGACCCGCCCGCCGTGCATCACCCGGACCGTGTGCGAGGTGCGGGTGGTGAGGGCCTTCTTGGCGTCCTCGGCGTCCCGGCGGAGCTGCTGCTCGGTGGCCTTGTCGTCCAGCGGGTCGCCGGCGTCCGGGTGCTCGGCGCGGAAGCGCTCGGCGAGGTGCTCCACGACCCGCGCGTCCCAGTCGGCGCCGCCGAGCTCGTGGTCGCCATCGGTGCACACCACCTCGATGTGGCCGCCGCGCAGCGCGATGACCGTCGTGTCGAACGTCCCGCCGCCGAGGTCGTAGACGAGGATCGTCCGGTCCGCCTCGGGGTTGAGCACGCCGTAGGTGATCGCGGCGGCGATCGGCTCGGACACGATGTCGATGACGTTCAGCCCGGCGATCCGCCCGGCCTTGCGGGTCGCGTCCCGCTCGGCCGCGCCGAAGTAGGCCGGGACGGTGATGACGACGTCGCGGGTCTCCTCGCCGGTCGAGGTGCGCGCGTCGGTGGCGAGCTTCAGCAGGATGAACGCCGACAGCTCCTCGGGCGCGAAGTCGATCCCGTGCAGCGGGCGGGTCACGTCCCGGCCCATGTCGCGTTTGATCAGGCTGACGACGTTGTCGGGCTCCAGGACGGCGGTGTCCTTCGCGGCGGCGCCGACGACGACGTTGTCGCCGCTCTCGAAGTACACCACCGACGGCGTGGTGTCGGTGCCCTCCAGGTTGCGCAGCACCGCCGGCCGCCCCACCTCGTCGATGGAGGCGATGCACGAGTACGTGGTTCCGAGGTCGATCCCGTAGACAGCCATGTCCCTCTCACCTAATCGGTGCCGAGTCCGGTGTTGCGTTCGGTGCTCATCGTCGCGCCGCGCCCCGCCGCGCGGGGGCGACTTGACCCGGTCTTGTTCGGCTCGGTCATGTCGCGTCCGGCCCTGACGGGTGCCGTGGCGGGTGCCGTGGCGCCGGGCGTGGCGCCGGGCGTGGCGCCGGGCGTGGCGCCGGGCGTGGCGCCGGGCGTGGCGCCGGCGGCGGCGGGGTCGACCCTGCCGACGCACACCGCCGCCTTGCGCAGGATCGCGCCGCCCTGCTCGAACCCGTCGGACTGGACGGTCACCACGGTGCCGTCCCGGGCGGGCTCCGCGACGGAGGTGACCGCCACCGGCCGATGCCGGGACGGGTCGTAGGGGGCGCCGGGCTCGACGGTGTACCGCTCCACGCCGAGCCGGGCGAGCGCGTCGGCGACGTCGTCGGCGACCGCCGCCAGCAGCTGCGCGGTCCGGGCGGGGTCGGGCGGGTCGTCGCGGCCGGGCTCCGAGAGCCGCAGCGACTCGCGGCGCGCCTGGTCGTGCAGCCGGTACAGCGCGGCGCGGACGGGCTCCAGCATCGCCTGCAGCTCGCCGCGGCGGAGCCGCTGGTTCTCCTCGTGCAGCCGGTCGATGACGGCCTCCCGGTGCGCGGCGCGCTCGTGCTCGCGGTCGAGCCGGGCCGACAGCGCGGCGAGCGCCTCCGCGACCCGCGCCCCGGAGCCGTCGTTGAGCGGGCGTTCCCCGTCCGTCGACACGTGCAGTTACCTTAATCGTGAGGTGGCGTGCGGCGATAGATCCGCGGTTGACCTTCAACGGACTCTAGTTTGACCCGGCCCCGCCGATCCAGCACCGGCTTCTCCGTGCCGGAACACATGGGTAACACCACTGAAACGCGTGTCGCGGACCCTGGAGGGGTCCCGGATTCAGGAGGTGGCGATGTTGCTGCGGATTCGTGTCCGCCTGCCGGACCGGCCCGGCTCGCTCGGACGGGTCGCGCGCACGCTCGGCGCGGCGGGCGCCGACGTGGCGCAGATGGCCGTGCTCGAACGCGGCGACGGGCGGGCGCTGGACGACTTCACGGTCTGCTGGCCCGCCGGCGCGGAGACCGGGCGGCTCCACGACGGCCTGGCCTCGGTGCCGGGCGTGGAGGTGCTCGGCGTCTGGCCGACCGGCGAGCCGCAGGGGGCCTTCCCCGACGCCGCCGTGATCGGGCAGGTCGCGGCCGTCCCCGAGCGCGGCGCGGAGATCCTCGCCGACGCCGTCCCGGCCGTCCTCAGCGCCGACTGGGCGGGCCTCGCGGAGGTCGGCGCCGACGGCGCGGCGGCGCTGGTGTACGCCAGCGTCGGCGGGGCCGACCCCGCTCCCGCGGAGCTGCCCGCGCTGGCGCCGGTGCGGCCGCGCTCGTTCACCGCGCCGGACGGCGCGCAGTTCGCGCTGTGCCCGCTGTCGGAGGGAGGGGTGACACTGGTGGTGTCGCGGGCGGGCGCGCCCCCGTTCCACCGGACCGAGGTGCTGCGCCTGGAGCAGCTCGCGGGCGCGGCGGGCGCGGTGCTGGCGGCCGGTCTGCCGCTCGCGCCCTAGCGGCGGGAGGGGAGGGGGTTCGGCGATGCTCCTGGAGGCCGAGCGGGCCGCGCTGTGCGGCACGGGCCGCGGGATGGTGGAGGCGGGGCTCGTGCTGGGCTCGTCCGGCAACGCGAGCGTCCGCGCGGGCGGGCTGGTCGCGGTCACGCCCGGCGGGATGCGGCTCGACCGGCTGGAGCCGGCGGACTGCCCGGTCGTGGACGTGCGCGGCCGGCGGGTGGACGGGCGGCTGGAGCCCTCGTCCGAGACGCCCCTGCACCTCGCGCTGTACGGGGCGTCCCCGGCGTCGGCGGTCGTGCACACGCACTCGACCCACGGCGTGGCGGTCGCCTCGACCCTGACCGAGCTGCCGCCGGTCCACTACAACACGCTGCTGCTGGGCGGGGTGGTCCAGGTCGCGCCCTATGCCACCTACGGGACGGCGGAGCTGGCGGCGAACGTCGAAAAGGCCATGTCCGGGGGGATGCGCGCCGCGCTGCTGGCCAACCACGGCGGCGTCGCGGTCGGCGGCGACCTGGACGAGGCGTTCGAGAACGCGCGGCTGCTGGAGTGGCTGTGCGAGGTCTACATCCGGGCGAAAGCGGTCGGCGACCCGCGCGTCCTCAGCGGGGAGGAGCTGGCGCGGGCCGCCGAGCGCGGGCACCGGCCCAGGGGGTACGGCCCTAGCTGAGGCAGACCGGACGCGTCCGGCGCTGGTACGACCACGCCGCGACGCCCAGTGCCGTGCCGTAGACCGCGAACGCGCCGATCCCGCATGCCGCGACCGTCCAGCCCGCCCATCCCGCCAGCGGCTCCTTGTCCGGGAGGTCGGTGAGGCCCGCGGCGGACGGCAGCAGGTAGAGCAGCGTCGCGGCGACGCCGTAGGGGCCGAGCGTGAGGGCGCCGAGCCACGCGGGGACCAGCGGCAGCCAGCGCGGCACGCGCCGCCCGGTGAGCGGCGGCGCCCACCGGGGGAACACCTGCCCCCACCGGTGGGTGAGGCCGAGAAGCAGGAAGACGCCGAGCAGCGCCGACAGCGTGGTGAAGTCCACGCCGTACCGCTCCAGCGCCAGCACGAGCCCGGACGCGCCGTTCCGCTCGAACTCGGCGACCATCTCCGCGCCGGACACGCCCGCGAACGTCCCGCCGAGCGCCCAGGTCGTCTTCATCGCCATGTACGGGACGAACGCGAGCGCCCCCGCGTACGCCGCGCGCCGCACCGCGCGAGGTGCCGGGAGGGGCGCCGGGAGGGGCGCCGCCGCGCCCCTCCCCGCGACCCCCGCCGCGCCGTCCGCCGGGTGGGTCCCGCCGCACCGCGCGCAGGCCCCCGCGGCCACGCGCTGGAACGCCAGGGCCGCCGCCGCGTACAGCGCGGCACCGGTGGCCGACAGCGCCTCGACGCCGAACACGGGCCAGTCGTCGACCGTGCCGGTGAACACGAGCTGCAGGGCGTTCATGACGAACCCGAACGTGCCGGCGCCGGTCAGCGCGCAGGCCGCCCAGAGCCCGGCGCGCGGCCACCAGCGCGGCATCTGCCGGCCGACGCGCCGCACGCTCGACACCCCCATGATCCCGCCGACCAGCAGCAGCGCGGCCACCGGCAAGGCCAGCGCCGGGCCGATCCGCGCGTCCCGCAGCACGTAGCCGGTGTCCCCGCCGGCCGCCCAGTACAGGGCGAGCCCGACGGCGGGCAGCGTCCACGCCCCGGCCGCGTACCCGGCCCACCGCGGCCACCGCCCGGTCGCGCCCCGCCCGGACGCGGCGTATGCGACGCCCACATCGTCCTCCCTCGCCTCGGCTCCGCTGCCGACCACTCTCGCGGCGGGCGGGGCGCCGGGCCTCCCGCCGAGGGCTGATCCGCCTAGCCCGTGCGGGGGAGGGACGCGGCGGAGGGCGCGCTCAGCGGGGGAGGGAGCCGGCGAAGGCGGTGACGGCGTCGGCGACGCGCTCGGGGAACTCGACGTGGGGGTGGTGCCCGGCGCCGTCCAGGAGCACGACCTCGGCGCCCAGCCGCCCGGCGACCCACTCGGCCTCGGCGACCGGGTCGGGCCAGTCGATGTCGCCCGTCCCCATGATGACCAGCGCGGGCACGGCGACGCGGTCGAGGCGGGCCTCGGCCTCGGCGTGCGACATGCCCATGTAGGCGCCGATGACCTTGGCGCGGCCGGGGCGGCGGAAGCTCGCGTCCAGCCGCGCCCTGTGCTCGGCGAAGTCGGCGGGCGGCTTCGGCTCCCACTTCGGGTAGTAGGACATGTAGAGCGGGCGCGCCAGCCCCGGCACGCGCAGGAGCGCCTGCGTGAGCTTCTGCGCGAGCCCGGCCTCGCCGTCCCGGACGAACGGCGCCGACAGGACGACCCCGCTGATCAGCTCGGGCGCCTCCGCCGCCGCGTAGACCGCCGCCCCCGCGCCGTTCGAGCAGCCGTGCACGAGCGCGGGCCCGGCGTCCAGGTGCCGCAGCAGGGCCATGAGGTCGTGGGCGAGGGGCGTGCTGCCGTACTCGGGCCAGGCGGCGTCGCTGTCGCCCATGCCGCGCTGGTCGAGCGTGACGACCCGGTACCCGGCCGCCACCAGCAGCGGGGTCAGGAACCGGTACTGCGAGCGCAGGTCGAGCATCGACGGCAGGCACACGACGAGCGGGCCGTCCCCCTCGTCGTCGTAGGCGAGGCGGCCGCCGGGAAGCTCCAGGTAGTGGGTCATCGCATGCTCCTTCGTAGCTCTATGGCTAAAAAGATTAGCCATAGGGCTATGTGACGTCAAATCTCAGTCCCAGGCGCCCCCGATCCGGGCGAGGTCGCCGGCGTATTCGATGCGCGCGGCCCACTCGGCGGGCCAGGCGTCCATGCCGAGGTGCGCGCCCGCGAAGGCGCCCGCCAGGCACGCGATGGAGTCGGAGTCCCCGGAGCTGGCGGCGCCGCGCCGGATCGCCGCGACGGGCTCGTCGGGGAAGAGCAGGAAGCACAGCAGGCCCGTGGCGAGGGCCTCCTCGGCGACCCAGCCCGCCCCGGTCGCCTCGCACGGGTCGGCCGCGCGGTCGGGACGGGCGAGCGCCTCCTCCAGCCGGTCGACCGCGTCGAGGCACTCCTCCCAGCCGCGCGAGACGAACCGCCACGGGTCGCCCGAGCCGGAGGCGCGCCACAGGTCCCCGAGCCAGTCCCCGTGATAGGTCGTGCGCTGCTCGTGGCAGCGGTCGCGGAGCGCGCCCGGCAGGTCGGCGGGCGCCAGGCCGTCCGCCAGCCACCGGACGGCGAACGCGGTCAGCTCGCTCGCCGCGAGCCCGGTCGGGTGCCCGTGCGTCATCGCCGCCTGGAGCTGCGACGCGGCGGCGCGCGTCTCGTCGGTCAGCCCCGGGGCCAGCCCGACCGGCGCGACCCGCATGTTCGCGCCGCAGCCCTTGGAGCCGGGCTGGGTCGCCTCCGTCCACGGCACGGGCGCCGCGAGGCGGCGGCACGCGGTCAGGCAGGTGTTGCCCGGCGCCCTGGTGTTGTCCGGGCTGTCGAGCCACTCGACGAACCGCCGCCGCCACAGCGGCTCGACCCGGTCGGCGGTGAGCGGCGGGTCGGCCAGCGCGTCCAGCAGGGCGAGGCCGACCGCGATCGCCATCTGCGTGTCGTCGGTCACGAGCGCCGGGTCCCCCTCGGGGCGCTCGGGCCCGAGGCCGCCGAACCGCTGCCCGATCTGCGCCATCGAGAGGAACTCGGTGGGCGCGCCGAGCGCGTCCCCGTACGCCAGCCCGAACATCGTCCCGCTGGCCCGCCGTGTCGTCGTCATGGGCGGATTGTCCCGTAGGCCCCGACCTTGCCGAGCCGGGGCTACGGGGCCCAGTCGTGCGGCCCGAGCACGTAGCCCTTCGGCGTCGAGTGGAGGTGGTTGACCTCGACGAGGTGCCCGAGCGCCGCCCACAGCTCCTCCTCGGGGGCCGCGACGAGGCGGCTCACCGTGTCGAAGTCCGCCGCCCCGCCCCCCTTGTCGATCTCCGCGACCGTCTCGTAGACGGCCAGCTCGAACTCGCTCAGCTCCTGGACGTCCCCGCGCCTGCCCTCTCGCTCATCCATGACCGCAGCCTGCCCACTGGGCGCGGGTCTAGCCGTAGCGGCGCATCTCGTGGAAGAACCCCGGCACCGTGCTCAGCGCTCCGGACGCGGCGACCTCGTCGTAGACGTAGCGGGCCACGGCGAGGTCCAGGACGCCGAGGCCGAACGGCGAGAACACGACCGGCCGGTCGGCGGGCGGCTCGATCGCGCCGGTGAGGACGTCGTAGAGCGTCCCGGCCACGAAGTCCCTCCCGCCGGTCTTCTGCTCGGCCAGGTGCGGGGACGTGCCGGCCTTCAGGCAGTGCTCCACGTCGTCCACCACGTTCCACGCCGACAGGATGATCTCGGGGGACAGGTCGCGCAGCGAGACGTGCAGGACCAGCGGGTTGTGCGCGAACCACGCCGGGTCGGTGACGTGCGGCTCGCCCGCGACGGTCGCGAACACGACGAGGTCCGACGCGCGGACGAGGTCGTGCGCGGACCCGTGGATCGTGACGGTGCCCGGCCCCGCGCCCTCCAGGTAGCCCTTGAACCCCTCGGCGTGCTCGGCCGACAGGTCGTGGACGCCCAGCTCGTCGAACGCGAACCCGTTGCCCGCCAGGTAGGTGTGGATGTAGCGGGCGATCAGCCCGGTGCCGACGAACCCGACCCGGCGCGGGCGCTCGCCGCGCAGGTCGGCGAGCGTGACCGCGGCCAGCGCGGCGGACGCGGCGGTCCGCGCGGCCGAGATGATCGAGCTCTCCAGGCACGCGAACGGGTAGCCGGTCTCGGCGTCGTTGAGGATCAGCACGGCGGACGCGCGCGGGATGCCCGCCGCGACGTTGCCGGGGAAGCTGGAGATCCACTTGATGCCGTGCACGCCGATCTCGCCCTTGACCGACGCGGGCAGCGCGATGATCCGGTCGGACGGCCGGTCCGGGAAGCGCAGGAAGTAGGAGTCGGGGTTCACGGTCTGCCCCTCGCCGTGCAGCCGGTAGGCCGCCTCGACGGTCCGGGTGACCCGCTCCTCGTGCCCGCCGATCACCTCGTGCACCTGCGCTCCGGAGATCACGGCGAATGTGGGGGCCTGCGTCATGGGGGGAACTCCCGTCCGTCGAGATGATCTTCGAGCCGAGGATAACCGTGCCCCGGGCACCGCCGCCCCGCCCCCCGGGACAGGGCCTTAGGGTGGCGGCGGAGGCCGCCCCGCCCGGGGCCGCCGCGCCCACGCCCGAGATCGTCTCGTCCCCGCCGGGACGAGGAGGAGGAGTCGAGCACATGACCTGGTTCCGCTGCGCCGAGACCCGGCCCTGGGCGTCGACGCGGCTGTTCTGCCTGCCGCACGCGGGCGGGTCGGCGGTGTCCTACCGGTCCTGGACGAAGGAGGCCGACCCCTCGGTGGAGGTGCGCGCCGTCCAGTACCCGGGGCGCGCCGACCGGCTGGCCGACCCCCTCGTCGGCGATGCCCACGAGCTGGCCCGGCTCGTCGCGGGCGCGATGGCCCCGCTGCTCGACCGGCCCGCCGCGCTGTTCGGGCACAGCATGGGCGCCGTCGTCGCCTACGAGGTCGCGCGGCTGCTCCAGGAGCGCGGGAGCGCGCCCGTCCACCTGTTCGCCTCCGGCGCCCGGCCGCCGCACGACCGGGGCGATGACCGCGTCTCCGACCGCGACGACGAGGGCGTGCTCGCCGAGATGACGCGGCTCGGCGGCACCGACGCCGAGATCCTGGCCGACCCGGAGCTGCGCGAGCTGGTGCTGCCCTACGTCCGCAACGACTTCGCGCTGGTCGAGAACTACGCGCACCTGCCGGGCACGCGGCTGGAGGTCCCGGTCACCGTGATCGTCGGGGACGACGACCCGCACGTGACCCCGGCGCAGGCGCGGCGGTGGGCGGAGCTGACCGACGGGCCCTTCGCGATGACGGTGATGGAGGGCGGCCACTTCTACCTCACCCCCCACCAGTCCGCCGTGATCGCCGAGATCCACCGGGCGCTGGGCGTCGTGGGCTGAGGGCCTGGCGGGGCGACCCCCGCCCGGACGCGCGCGAGCCCCCGGGCCCCCGCCGGGCGAGGCGGGGGACCAGGGGCCCGATCCCGGGCGCGCAGGCCGGAAGGCCGGCGCGGGGCCGGAGCGTCAGTACACCTGGGCGCCGTACACCTGGAGCGGCTCGGTGACCGGCTGGAAGAACGTCGTGCCGCCGCTGGAGCAGTTGCCGCTGCCGCCCGAGGTCAGCCCGAGCGCGGTGGCCCCGGCGAACAGCGAGCCGCCGCTGTCGCCCGGCTCCGCGCAGACCGTCGTCTTGATCAGGCCGGTGACGCTGCCCTCGCGGTAGTTCACGGTCTGGTTGAGCCCGGTGACCTGGCCGCTGTGCACCTGCGTGGTGCTGCCGCTGCGCTGCACGGTCTGCCCGACGGTCGGGGTCCCGGCGCTCGTGATGTCCTGGCTGCCGCCGTTGTAGAGGCTGACCGAGCCCTGGGTGTCCTCCGGGGTGGAGGAGTACTTCACGATGCCGTAGTCGTTGCCCGGGAAGCTGCCGTTCTCGGTGTTGCCGAGCAGCCTGGTCTTGCCCTGGTCGGAGTACCAGCTCGTGCCGATGTTCGTGCAGTGCCCGGCGGTGAGGAAGTAGTACGCGCCCCCCTTCTTGACGTTGAAGCCGAGCGAGCAGCGCCCGCCGCTGGTCCAGATGGCCTCGCCGCCCCGGGTGAACGTGCGGAACGTCCCGGCGACCCGCTCGGTGCGGACGGCGGCGCCCTGCTTGGCGACGGCCCGGCGCACCTTCGCGAGCCCGGCGCCGGTGACCGAGGAGTCCATGGACAGCACGACCTTGTTACTGGCCGGGTCCGCGGCCCACGCGGTGCCCGGGACGGTCGCGTCGCGCTTGAGCGCGGCCATGACGCGCTTGAGGTCCGCGCCGCTGCGCGCGACGGTCTTCGGCTGGGCGCCCGCCGCGCGGACGGCCCGCGCCGCGCTCGCGTCGGTGACCGTGACCACGAGCTGCCGCGTGGCGGCGTCGATGTAGGAGCCGGCGCTGCGGGAGCCGAGCCGCTGGGCCAGCGTCGCGGCCGTCCTGGCCTGCGCCGTCTGGGCTGTCGTGACGGCGCCGGCCGGTGCGGCCGGCGCCTGCGGGGCCGCGTTCGCGGCGGGGGCGGCGACCAGGGCGGACGCCATGACTCCCGTCGCCGTCATCGTGACGGCCGCGCCGCTGATGCGAGCGTGACGGATCTTCACTGAGCCTCCAGGGGGGAGCGGGCACACCCGGATTGGTATGCCGGAGGTCACCGCACATGCTCCGAGACCCCAAGGGCGGACGGAAGGCTAGAAAGTGCCCAATCAGCGGAGACTGCCTTGGCACAATGGGTGCGGATTTGTCTAGCCGTCACGGGCAGGATGGCCTGTTAAGGACAATTGGCTCGCACCAGGTATGGGGCCTGCCGTGGGGCGGGTAGGACGTTGCGGCAAAATGATCAGGTGACGTTGCTGCTGACCAGGTCCGATCTGGAGTCCGTGCTCGATCCCGCGGCCTGCCTCGCCGAGCTGCGCCGCGGATTCACCGCGGGGAGCCGGGGCGGGGACGCGGCGCGCCGCGTCGTGGCCCGCCCGCCGGGCCCCGGGACCGCGACGGCGCTGCTGCCGGGCGCGGTCGAGGGCATCCCCGCCTACACGGTGAAGGTCAACGCCAAGTTCCCGGGCAGCCGTCCGGCGCTGCGCGGCGTGGTGTGCCTGCACGACCTCGGCACCGGCGAACTGCTCGCGCTGCTGGACTCGGCCACCGTCACCGCGTGGCGCACCGGGCTCGCCGCCGCGCTCGGCACCCACGTCCTCGCCCGTCCGGGCGCCGACGCGGTCGCGGTGGTCGGGGCCGGGGCGCAGGCGGAGTTGGTGATGCGCGGGCTCGCGGCGCTGCGGCCGGTGCGCCGGCTCGCGGTCCATGACCTGGACGCGGGCCGGGCCGAGGCGTTCGCCGCGCGGCACGGCGCCCTGCTCGGGCTGGACGCCTCCGCCGCGGCCTCCTACGGCCCGGGGCCGGACGCCGTCCGCGAGGCCGTGCGGGACGCGGGGATCGTCGTGACGGCGACCTGGGCGCGCAGCCCGATCCTGGACGCGCCGGACGTCGCGCCCGGCGCGCACGTCACCTCCCTCGGCGCGGACGAGCCGGGCAAGGCCGAGCTGGCGCCCGGCCTCCTGCGGGCGGCGCGCGTCGTGGTCGACGACGTCGCGCTCGCGGCGGAGATGGGGGCGCTGGCCGGTGCGGGCCCCGAGGTGGAACGGTCCGCCGCGACGCTCGGGGACGTGCTGGCGGGCCGGGCGCCCGGCAGGGCGGCGGAGGACGGGCGCACCGTCTACGCGCCGGTCGGCCTGCCCTGGCAGGACCTCGCCCTGAGCTGGGCCGCCTTTAATATGGCCCGTTCCAATCAGGTAGGGCTGGCGTTCGATTTCCTCGGTTGAACTGGCCGACTGCGGACAGCGGATTCTTTCGACAAAATCACGCACGGTAATTGTTAATATTCTATTTCGTCTTTATGCTGACTCGACGATTACTGTTGGCTCCGTTCGGTAGGTCCCGCTCATGAGATCGGTTCGTCTAGACGTGTCGAAGGAAGAGCCTCATCGTGAGCCCCGTGCCTCGGGACCCCCGGCTCGGTCACCGCCTCTTTCTTCTCATAGGTTGACAAACGGTGGGTAAGTGCTTCTCGGGCCACATGGGTGGCGGGCCTTGGGAGACAGAACATGATTCGGATACTCCTCGCCGAGGAGGCGCCCCTCCTGCGAGGCGGGCTGGTCGCGTTCTTCGGCGGTGTGAAAGACCTGGACGTCGTGGCCGCGATCGATTCTGGTGATCATTTGCTGCGCATGGCGAATTTACGGAGGCCGGACGTCGCATTGATAGACGTCGCGCTTCCGGGACTGGACGGCTTCTCGGCGTCCCGGAGGCTGCGGGAGGAACTCCCCGACTGCCGCACCGTGCTCATGTCGGGCCGGCACCGCACCGGCGACCTGCGCCGGGCGGTCACCGCCCGGGCGGCGGGGCTGGTCCTGAAGGACACCTCGCCCGGCGCGCTGGTGGACGCGATCCGCCGGGTCGCCGACGGGCAGCGCGTCGTGGACGCCGAGGTGGCCTTCAGCGAGCTCGGCTCGGCGGTGAGCCCGCTGACCGAGCGCGAGAGCGAGGTGCTGGAGCTGGCCTCACGCGGGGCCTCGGCGGCGCAGATCGCCGAGGACCTCGTCCTGACGATCGGGACGGTCCGCAACCACCTCTCCCGCATCAACCGGAAGATCGGCGCGCGGAACCGGGTGCACGCGATCAGGATCGCCGAGGAGGCCGGGTGGCTGTGAGCCGCCCGGCCCCTCGGGGTCTGCCGTGCCCGGCCCCTCCGGGCCCGCCGTGCCGGGCGCCTCGGGCGAGGGCCGGTCCGGGTCCCCCGACTCCCAGCGGCCGATGAGGTCGCGGTAGAGGGGGGAGACGGCGGGCAGGTCCGCGTGCCGGCCGACCCGCGCGTGCGTCCCGTCCAGCACCAGGACGCGGCGCGCGCGCACCGCCGAGCTGACCCGGTGCGCGATGACGACGAGCGTCCCGGGGCGGCGCGCGAACGCCTCCTCCGCGCGCGCCTCGGCGGCGGCGTCCAGCCGGCAGGCGGCCTCGTCCAGCACGATCAGCGGCGCGGGCGCCAGGTAGGCGCGGCACAGCGCGATGAGCTGGCGCTGCCCCTCGGTCAGCGCCGCCGGGTCCACGGTCGCGCCGTAGCCGCCGAGGTCCCGGACGAGCCGCGCCAGCCCGAGCTCGTCCGCCGCGCGCACGACGTCCTCGTCGCGGGCGTCGGGCGCGAGGTAGGTCAGGTTCTCGTGGACGGTGCCGGTGAACACGTACGCCTCCTGCGGGATGAGCACCCGCGCGGCCGGGTCGCCCGCCGGGCGGCCCGCCACCAGCACCTCGCCCTCCAGCGGCGCCAGCAGGCCCGCGACGAGCGCCGCCAGCGTCGACTTGCCGATGCCGCTCGGCCCGACGACCGCGAGGTGGTCGCCGCGCGGGATCGTGAGGTCCAGGCCGCTGATCACCGGCCGCGCCGAGGCGCCGTAGGCGAAGGTGACGCCGCGCAGCTCCACCGCCGGCGCGTCCGCGCGCTCCTCGCGGGGCGCCTCGGCCACGGGGGGCAGGGGCGGCGCGACGGGGGCGCTCGTCTCCAGGATCCGGCCGAGCGTCACCGCGAGCCGCAGGCCGCTGCCGCCCATGCCCTGCACGAGCGTCCGCAGCGCGGGCTGCAGCCCGTGCAGGACGTAGGCGAGCGCGCCGACCACCATGCCGGGGGTCGCGCCGCGCCGCATCAGCCACGGCGCCGCCGCGAGCACGACCAGCAGCGGCAGCCAGCCGCTCACCGCGAGCGCCAGCGCCCGGACCGCCGCGAACCGCGCGACCGCCCGGCCCGCCGCCGCCTGCGCGTCGACCGCCGCCGCGAGCCGCTCGCGCACCTGGTCCTCCGCGCCGCACGCGACGACGTCCCGCAGCCCCTCGGCGAGCGCGGTGGTCCGCTCGGCGATCTCCTCCTCGCCGACGACGAGGGCGCGCTGCCGGATCGCCGCCGCCCCGAACGCGGCGCCGAACAGCACCAGCCCCGCCACCAGCGGCGGCAGCACCAGCAGCGTCACCTCGGGCATCAGCGTCGCCAGCCCGAGCAGCGCGGCGCCCGCCGCGAACACGAACCCGCGCGCGACGACGAGGATGCCGCCGAAGGTGTCCCGGACGATCTCCACCTGGTGCGTGAGCCGCGCGACCGCGCCCGTGTCGGGACGGCCGCGCAGCGACCGGTACAGCGCGCCCCGGGTGACCGCGCGGACCAGGTCGTCGCGGAACGGCTCGACGAGCGCGGCGAGCGCCAGGTAGAGGCGGCGGCTCCCGTAGGCGCCGACGACCGCCGCGACCGCCAGCGCGGCGAGCCAGGCGGCCGCGCGCACCGGGCGGTCGTCGAGGAAGGCGTCGGTGGCCTGCGCCACGGCCCGCCCGAACACGGCGGTGGGCACGGCCTCCAGCAGCGACCAGGCGAGGACGGCGGACGCGGCGCGGGGCCGCCCCCGCACGGCGCCCGCCGCCGTCCGCCACAGCAGCCGCGCGGCCTCGCGCCTGGAGGTCATGACTCGCGCCCGCAGGTCATGGCGCCGCCCCGGCGGGCTCGGCCACCCCGAACACGGCCCGGTAGGCCGGGTCGCGCCACAGCTCGGCGTGCGTCCCGCGGCCGCGGACCCGGCCGCCGTCGAGCCAGACCACGAGGTCGGCGCGGGCGGCGGTGCCCGCGCGGTGCGCGATGATCAGCCGGGTCCGGTCGCCGAAGCGGTCCAGCACGGCGCCGGTGACCTGCACCTCGGTGACGGTGTCGAGGCTGGAGGTCGCGTCGTCCAGCACGAGGACGCGGCCCGCGTGCGCGAACGCGCGGGCGAGGCCCATGCGCTGCAGCTCGCCGCCCGACATCGGCGCGTCCGCGAGCGGCGTCGCGTAGCCCTGGGGGAGGCGGCGGACGAAGTCGTCGGCGCACGCCGTGCGGGCCGACTCCCGCAGCCACGACTCCGGCGGGCGGCACGGTCCGAACGCGATCGCGTCCAGGACCGTCTCGCCGAACAGCGTCGGGCGGGCGAAGGCGTACCCGACGTGGCGGCGCAGCTCGGTGCGGGCCAGGCGGGGGAGCGGCGCCCCGTCGAGCAGCACCTCGCCCCGGTCGGGGTCGGCGAGGCGCCCGGCGAGCGCGGCGAGCAGCGACTTGCCCGCGCCCGAGCGCCCGACGACCGCGACGGCGAGCCCGCCGGGGACGGTGAGGTCCAGGCCGTGGAGCACGCCGCCGGCCGAGACCCCCCGGAACTCCAGGGTGCCCCGTCCCTCCGGGACGGCGGCGTCGCCGTCGGCGGGGGCGGGCTGCTCCAGGATCTCGGCGGCGCGGCGGGCCCCGGCGCGCGCCCGGCCGAGCCGCAGCACATGGGTGAGGACGGGGCCGAAACCGGCCGCCAGCCCCGCGTACTGGACGGTCGCGACGAGCTCGCCGGCGGTGACGCGGCCCGCCATCAGCTCCGCGCCCGCCGCGCCGACGGCGGCGACCTGGAGCAGCAGCAGCGTCAGCAGGCCGCGCGCGGCCACGCCGCCCTGCACCGTCCACATCGTCTCGCCTTCGGCGCGCAGGCCGGGCAGCGGCCGCAGGACCCGTTCGGCCTCCCGCTCGGCGGTGCCGGCGGCGGCGATCGTGCGGGCCCCGGCGAGCGCCTCGGCGAGCCGTCCGGCGATCGTCCCCTGCACGCTCAGGTAGCGGTGGGCGGACGCGGTGATGTCGCGGACGAACACCCGCAGCAGCAGCACGATCGCCGGGAGCGCGACCGCGACGGCGACCGCGAGCCGCCAGTCGATGAAGGCCAGCACGGTGAGGGCGCCGAGCGGCGGCAGCAGCGCGACGGCGGCCTCGGGGGCGGCGGACGGCGCGGTCCCCGCCTCGGCGGCGCCGCCGACGGTGCGTCCGGCGACGTCCCCGGGCGGGACGCGCAGCGCGGGGCCGACGGCGAGGACGTGGCGGACGAGCGCGTGCCGCAGCCAGGCCGTCGCGCGCGCCGCCGAGCATCCGGTGGCGAGTTCCGACAGCACCTCGGCGGTGGCCGACAGCAGGACGAGCGCGACGCACGGCCACAGCGCGGACGCGGCGGACGGGCCGCCCGGCGGGGCGGCGTCGACGGCGCGGGCGAGTGCGAGGGGGAGCAGGACGGCGGCGAGGGCGTCGGCCACCGCGGTGGCCGCGACGAGCCCGGTCCAGCCGCCGCTGTGCCGGGCGGCGCCGACCAGCAGGCGGTCCGCTCCGGCGGTCGTCGGAGAGGTCATGGGTTCGGTGACATCATGGGTCTCCCGCGATGAACGGCCATGGTCCTCCCCAGTGGGCGGACCATGGCCGTCACCGTTGCCGTTACAGGCAGATGGTGTAGCTGTGCGAGCTGTGGCAGAGCAGGCTGAGGCTGCTGTTACCGCCGCCGCCGCCGTTCTCGCTCACCATTCCCTGAAGGTCAAGAAGCGCCATTTGTCTTCACCTCCTTTCGGGCTGGATAGAGGTGGCCGCCGTGGAGGTCTCCACGGGGGGAACAGGGGCCGTCCCGAGGAACGGCAACCGGGCCGGGGCCTCGTGCAGCGCCGCGCCGAGGGCGAGCAGCACCCCGGCCGTGCCGGTCGCGAGGTCCATCGACAGCCGGTACATGTGCTCGCCGGGCATCGCCAGCCCGCCCTCGTAGGGCAGTGCGTGCCAGGCGAGGTCGCGGACGTGGCGCGCGACGCGGGGGTCGTCGCGGTCCTGGCCCGCCAGGTAGAGCAGCATCCCGGCGCGGCCGCTGAACAGGCTCGGCTGCGCGTAGTACCGCGACATCGCCGCCAGCCGGACCGACGCGCGGACCTTCTCGAACTCCGGGTCGTCCGGGCGGTGCGCGAGGTAGTCGTCCACGACCAGGCCGATGCCGACGCTGCCGCGCCCGAGGTAGGGCAGGACGCGGTGGCCCTGGTCGACGTGCAGGGCGCCGTTGCCGTCGGTGACGCACGCGGCGACGTCGCGGCGCAGCGCGGTCCCGGCGAGGTCCAGCAGCGCCTTGTCGCCCGTCCGCTCGTACCAGCGGACGAACATCAGCGCCGTCCCAGCCCCGCCGTACAGCAGTCCGGGGCGCGGGCTCTTCTCCTGGGGTGCGCGGTCCGCGACGATCTCGACGGCGCGGCGCGCCGCGTCCTCCAGTGCGGTGTCGCCCGTCAGGTCCGCGAGGTGGGACAGCACCAGCGCGTACCCGGGGAGCCCGCCGTAGAGATCGTCGCCGAGGCGCTCCCACCGCTCGTTCAGGCAGTGCCCGACCGCGCCGAGCGCCGCGTCGAGGTGGCCGAGGCGGGCGAGGACGTACGCGGCGCCCTGCAACCCGTCGTAGAGGCCGAGGCCGGTACCGCGCGGCGGGTCGGCGGCCCGCTCGGCGAGCCACTCCTCGTGCGCGGGATGGCGGCCGGCGCCGGTCACCTCCAGTGCGTACAGGACGCCCGCCGCGCCGTGGGCGATGCCGAGCGCCGCGCCTGAGAACTGCTCCACGTCGCCGGGGAACAGCCGGTCGTCCCGCTCGGGGGTGGCGCTGGCGAGGATGGCGTCCGACAGGGAGGAGCGGGCTCGCTCCCAGCCGCCGGCATCGGGCTCGAAGGCGGGCGCGGGGACCTCGGGGACGCCGCGCGTGATCTCCGCGACGGCCTCGTCGAGGAACGGGCGCGGCACCGGGAAGTACTCGGCGACCAGGTCGGCGAGCTGCCGCGCCTTGCCCCGGTCGATCACGAACAGCGTCGTCATCGGGACGAACAGCGCGAGCCGCAGGCACGCCAGGCTGTAGAGGTCGACGGCCGTGCCGCGCCGGTCGGGCGGCGCGATGAAGGCGGGGTTGGCGAGCGTCTGCCGGCCGCCGTCGGCGGCGGGCGCGGCGACCTCGAAGTCGATGAGCGCGATCGTGTCGTCCGGGCGGACCATCACGTTGAACATGTGCAGGTCGTTGAAGGCGATGCCGCGCTCGTGGATCGCCCGCACGACCCGCTCGACGCCCTCGTGGACGCGCAGCGCCCATGCCGTGTACGCGGCGACCTTCCCGGGCTCCGGCTCGGGGTCCAGCATCGGGTGGCGTTCGGCGAAGAAGGTGTTGAGCGTCCGCCCCTCGATGAACTCCTGGACGAGGAAATGGTGCTCGCCGAGCGTGAAGGAATCGCGCGCGGCGGGAATTCCCTCGACCCCGTCGAGCAGTTCGAGGATGCGGCGCTCGCGGTCCAGCCGCTCGACCGCGTCGGCGCCGTCGGCGGCGAGGCCCGCGTAGGGGCGCGCCTCCTTCAGAACCACCTTCTCACCCGTGCGGGTGTCGATTCCCTGGTAGACGCCGCCGCCGTTGGAGAAGTGCAGCGCCTTCTCGATCCGGTACGGAAGGTCGGTCGTCGTGGTGGCGCCCCGTGCGGCCAGATGCGGTTCGAGGCAGCGGGGCAGCGTCACCCATTCCGGGACGGAGAAGACGGGGTTGCGGCGGTCGGGGACCAGCACGCCCTCGCCGTTCTCCAGCGCGGCGACGAGTTCGCCGCGCTCGTCCAGGCACCGGCGGTGGGCGAAACCGCCGTAGCGGACGTACAGGGGGCCGTCGCCGATGCGCAGGTCACTGAGGATGTAGGGCCCCGGCAGGCCGGCGAGCCGCTCGCCGAGCGTCTCCAGCACCGCCTCCAGTTCCGCCTCATCGCTCGGGTAGATGGTGACGAGCTTGCCGCTCGCCCCGCGCGGAGCGTATTTCGCGTTGCGCATCCGGAGCGTCCCCGGGCCGTGCAGGTGCTTGAACTCGATGCCGTTCTCGACGCAGTAGTCGAACGAGGCGGCGAGAGCCTTGTCCGCGCTTTCCGCGCAGCCGGTGACATGAACCTTCCAGCCCTGGAGCGGCGCCTTCTGCTCCGGCGGGACGTACACCGTCCATTCATCGCCAGGCATCCTTTCCCAGCCTTCGGGAAGGGGGCGGGATCCGATCTCGAACGCGGTTTCCCGGGTCGTCGGAGGCGCGTCGTAGAAGAACTTGTTCGCGAGGCAGTAAAGCTCATACCTCTTGTCCACGACAACGGTCCTCTCTGCCGGATCCGGCGGGCGCCGGTCACAGGTAAAAGAATGGCAAATGGCCGGGAAGGGGGCTAGTAGCCGATATAACGACTCACCCGTGAAGATGTACCGGCCGCGCGTGGGCGTTCGTCACCCCGCGTCCGCGTCCCGTGACCGTGCGCCCGCCTCGACCTGGCCTTACAGGTCCGGCGTGAGCTGGGCGAGCGCCTGGACCAGCCGCTCCTCCTCGTGGTCCAGGTGCGCTTCGAGGTCGGCGGTCAGGCGTTCAACCTCCCCCGCGAGGGCGGCGGACCCGGATGAGGGCGCCGCGAGGACGGCCCGCAGGTCCTCCAGGAGCCGCTCGATGACCCGGTGCTCGTCGCGGAGCACCTCCAGGGCCTCGCCGAGCCCCGGGTACCGCTCCGCCAGGACCGGGAACAGCATCTGGTCCTCCCCGGCGTGGTGGTTGCCGAGCCCCTCGCACAGCGCCAGGCAGTTCACGCGGAGCTGCGCGCCGATCGTGGCCCCGGACCTGGCGACCTCCGTCCGGATCAGCTCCAGCTCGCGGCGGAACGCGTCGTGGACCCGGACGAGCTGGGCCGCCGGGCCGCCCGCCACCTGCGGCGGGCCCTCGACGGCCGGGTCGAGCGCGACGACGGGCAGCGTCCGGGACGCGGCGGCCTCGTACTCCGCCCACCCGGGATCGGCCTCGACGGCCCGCGCGAACACGGCGTCGCGTTCGGCGCCGTCCAGCACCGCGGCCCGCGCCTCATAGGTGAACAGGCCCGTCTCGACCGTGGCGCGGGGGTCGGCCAGCAGGTTGCGGTACCAGGCCGGGTGCCGCGGCGCCCCGCCCGCCGAGGCGATGACGTGGATGCGCTGGCCGGCGTCGGGGAAGTAGGCGAGCGGGGTGGTGTGCCGCGCGCCGGTCCGCGCGCCGGTGGTGGTCAGCAGGACGAGCCGGCCGCCCTCGAACGGGCCGCCCACCCGTCCGTCCTTCGCGCGGAACTCCTCGATGATCCGCCGGTTGAATTCGTTCGTCACTCTGGTGTCTCTCCTTTTTCGGGCATGCCGAGTTCGCCACGGGACGGTGCTCGACCATGGCGTGTCGAAAAAACGCGGTAACGCGTGAAGAAGGGCGCGCGGAAAACGCGCCGAAGCCCGGCGCGCGCACGGGCGTGCGGCACCGAGAGGAAAGAAGGAAGGGGGCGCGAGGTGCGCGGATACCGGCGGAGGCGGGGCCCTGGCCCCGGCGCTCACGTCCTGGCCGGGTGCCTCACTCGGTAGTGGCCCATGGCCGACCCGGCAGTCACGAAATTGATCCTAAAGGACATCGGATTGCCGTGGCAAGGCGGGCCGCTAAAGGCCCTCGCGGTGCGCGAACGCGGCCGCCTGGGTGCGGCTCGTGACCTCCAGCTTGGCGAGGATGTTCGATACGTGCACGCTCGCGGTCTTCGGGGAGATGAACAGCGCCGCCGCGATCTCCCGGTTGTTGCGCCCCTCCGCGACCAGCTTGAGCACCTCGCGCTCCCGGACGGTCAGCGCCGCGAACGGCCCGGCCGCACCGTTGGCCCGCCCCGGCCCCGGACCCGGGCGCCCCGGGTCGAGCCGCGCGCGGGCGCCGAGTTCGCGCAGCCGCGCCAGCAGCGGGGCCGCGCCGAGCCGCTCGGCGATCGCGACGGCCGACCGCCACGGCTCGGCGGCCTCCGCCCGCTCGCCGCGCTCGACGAGCGCCTCGACCAGCCGGTACCGCGACCGCGCGACCTCGTAGGTGAAGCCGTCGCCGCCGTAGGTGAACAGCTCGGCGGACCTGCGCCAGGGCTCGGGGTCGTGGCCGCCGTCCAGGCGGCTGCGCTCGGCCTCGGCGCGGGCGAGCCAGGCGTGCCCCTCCAGGCCGAGCCACGCGCGGGGGTGGTCGCCCCAGGTGGTGGCCGCGACGTGGCGGGCGCGGGCGAGCAGGTCGTCGCCGACGCGCGCCGCGTCCTCGACGGTGGCCGGGTCGCCCGCGGCGCGGGCCCGCGCGGCGCGGTCGGCCTGCGCCCACAGGCCGGTCGCGGCGATCCGGATGATGCCGGTCTCGAACGGATACATGACGCCCAGCACCGCCGTCACGTGCTCGATCGCGGCATCGACGCCGCCGCGCCACAACTCGTGCTCGGCGGCGAGCCCGCGCGCGACGTAGGCGATGAAGTAGTCCTCGTGCCACAGCGGCGCGATCCACCGCAGCCGCTCCTCCACCCGGGGCTCGCCCCGCGCGACCTCCAGGAACAGCGCGTAGGCCGAGACCCGCGCCTCGGGCGGGCGGACGACCCGCACCGCGAACCCCTCGGCGAGCCGGGCCGCCTCGTCCCAGTCCCCGGCCGTGTAGTGGATGAGGTACTGGAGGCTGCGGAGCACCGTCCCGAACGAGCTCCACTCCAGGCCGTTGTCGAGGGCGAGCTTGACGCCCTCGTCGGCGGCGAGCGTCGCGCCCGCGAGGTCGCCGCGGTCGAACTTCGTGCGGGCGTGCTGGAACGCCGCCCGCAGCGCCGCCGGCTGGTTGCCCTCGGCGGCGGCGAGGTCGCGGGCGCTGGCGAACACCTCGGCGACCGCCTCGTCGGCCTCCCGCGACTCGCGGTAGAGGCCCAGCGTGACCAGCAGGCTCGCCTCCGCGTCGCGCGCCCCGGCCGCGCGCGCCTCCACGACGGCCTCCTCGGCGAGCCGCGGCATCTCCGCGTCGGGGTCGTTGTAGAGCAGCATCCGGGCGTAGGTGGCGAGCGCGGCGGCGCGCACCGGGCCGGGGGTGCCGGGTTCGAGCAGCGCGACGGCGGCGCGGCCGACCACGACGGCCTCGTCGTCCTCGTCGATGTCGAGGAGGTAGGAGGCGAGCTGCTCGCGGAGCCGCACGCCGAGCGCGATGTCGGCGGGGTCGGCGAGGTCCAGCAGCCGCCGCAGGCGCGACACGGCCCGGCGCAGCTCGCCCGCCCGCCCCGACATCCGGACGGTCGCGAGCGACAGCTCCATCCGGTCGGTCCCGGCGACGGCCTCCGGCTCGGGGACGGTGTCCCACAGCTCCAGCGCCCGGTCGAAGTGCTCGAACGCCTCGGCGGGCGCGCCGAGGCGTTCGGCCTCGCGGCCCGCCCGGACGGACGCGGCGAACGCGGCGGGCAGGTCGTGCGCGGCGAGGCTGTGCGCCGCCAGCTCGGCCGCCGACCCGCGCCGGGCGGCCGCCTCGCCCGACAGCAGCTCGGCGAACCCGGCGTGCAGCCGGGTCCGCTCGCCGGGCAGCAGGTCGGCGTAGACGGCCTCGCGCAGCAGCGCGTGCCGGAAGCTGTAGCCGGTGCCCGCCGGGACGAGCAGCTGGTGCGAGACGACCTCCCGCAGCGCCTCCCCGGCGGACGCCTCGTCCAGCCCCGACACCCGGCGGACCAGCTCGTCGTCGACCCGCCGCCCGGCGACGGCCGCGACCCGCACGACGCGCTGCGCGTCCTCCGAGAGCCGCTCCACCCGCGACAGCAGCAGGTCGGCGAGCCCGGCGGGCAGTTCCTCGCCGGTGCTCTCGGCCGAGTACAGCTCGGCGGCGTAGAAGGCGTTGCCCTCCGAGCGCTGGTGCACCCGCTCGACGACCTCGGCGGTCACCGGCGCGGTGCCGCCCGCGAGCGCGGCGAGGTAGTCGGCGGTCTCCCCGGGCCCGAACGGCGCGACCTCGACCCCGGTCACGTTCGGCAGCCGCAGCAGCTCCGCGACGACCGGGCGCAGCGGGTGCCGCCGGTGCAGGTCGTCGGAGCGGTAGGTGCCGACCAGGCAGACCCGCTCGCGCTGCAGGACGCGGCTCAGGAACGTCAGCAGGTGCCGGGTCGAGCGGTCGGCCCAGTGCAGGTCCTCCAGCACCAGCAGGACGGGCCGCTCCCGGCCCAGCTCGCCGAGCAGCCCGAGGACCGCGCCGAACAGCTGCTGCTGGCCGACCTCGGACGCGGCGCCCGGCGCCCCCTCGCCGTCGGGCAGCAGCAGCCCGAGCACGGGGCGCGCCTCCAGCGCGGCGCGGACGGCGGCGGCCTCCGGGGCGGCGGCGCGCGCGGAGGTCCACAGCGCGTCCGCGAGCGGGAGGTAGGGCATGCTCTCGCCCAGCTCGGCGCACTGGCCGACCAGGACCGCGCAGCCGCGGTCGCGGGCGGCGCGGGTGAGCGCGGTGACGAGGTGGGTCTTGCCGACCCCGGCGTCCCCGCTGACCAGCGCGACCCCGGCGCTGCCCGCGGCGGCCCGGTCGAGCACGGCGGTCAGCTCGGCGAGCTGCGCCGCCCTCCCGATCAGCACCCGGCGCCCCCGGACGTCGCGTATTCGGCCATGCCGCACAGTATCCCACCGGCTGGAACACCCGAATACACCACACGGCCCCCGGCCACGCACGGCCCCCGGCCACGCACGGCCCCCGGCCACGCACGGCCCCCGGCCACGTGCGGTGCCTGGCCACGTGCGGTGCCTGGCCACGTGCGGTGCCTGGCCACGTGCGGTGCCTGGCCACGCACGGCCCCCGGCCACGTGCGGTGCCTGGCCACGTGCGGTGCCTGGCCACGTGCGGTGCCCTCGACCGTGCGGTGCCCTCGACCGTGCGGTGTCTCGACGCGTGTGGGGCCGGGTCGCGTGTGGGGGCGGGTCGTGTGTGGGGTCGGGACGGCGGCGGTGGCCGGGTGTGCCTGTGGGGGCCGGACATGAGCGGGCCCCGGATCCGGGGAGGGATCCGGGGCCCGCCGGTGACGGGGCGCGTCAACCGGCCATGGCGGGTGTCCGGTCGGCCTCGCACTCCGCCTCGTCCGCGGCCCGGGGCGCCGGCACCGGGTCGGGCTCGGGCAGCGCCTTGGCGTAGGCGCGCAGGGTCTCGCCGGCGATCCGGTCCCAGGAGTAGCGGGAGCGGGCGCGGTCGGCGGCGGCGATGGAGTAGCCGTGCAGGGTGGTCTCCTCGGCGAGCAGGCGCCGGATCGTCCGCCCGATCACGACGGGGCGGCCCGCCGGGACGTGCAGCCCGGTGATCTTGTCGAGCACCTCGTCGCCGTTGCCGCCCGCCGGGGTCGCCACGACCGGCACGCCGCAGGCCATCGCCTCCAGCGGCACCGCCGGGGACGGCTGGGCGGGCGCCAGGCAAAGCGCCAGCCGGGCGGTGCGCAGCAGCTTGGGCAGCGCCTTGCGGGGGAGGCGGCCGAGGAAGAGCACGCGGTCGGCGACGTGCAGCTCCTTGGCGAGCAGCATCAGCCGGTGGACGACCGGGTCGTTCTCCAGGTCCTCGCGGTCGGGGCCGCCGGCGACGGCCAGCTCCGCGTCCGGGACGTGCACGAGGGCGCGCAGCGCGGTCTCGACGTCGCCGGCCGCGAGGTCGCGGCACACCATCACGAGCCGGTCCCGGCCGCCGTGCGGCATCGCCGGGCCGACCTGCGCGAACGTGTCGGCGTCCACGCCGTAGGGCACGACCTTGACCGACGGCCGGGGCACGCCCATCCGCACGATCGTGGCGGCCTCCTCGACGCTGGAGGCGAGCACCAGGTCGGCGCCGCGGCCGATGGCCTTCTCCAGCCGGTCGCGGTGCGGGTGCACCTCGCGTCCGGCGCGCCGCTCGGTGGCGGCGACGCCGTGGAAGCTCTGGAAGAAGGGGATGCCGAGTTCGCGGGCGACGGCGCAGGCGGCCAGGCCGCCGATCCAGCCGTGCGCGTGGACGACGTCGGGACGGCTGGAGCCGCTCCAGCGGCGGCGCAGCCCGTCGGCGAGGTCGCGGACGTGGTCGAGCTGCTCGGCCTCGGTGAGGGGCCGGGCGGGGCCCGCGTCGAGCTGGACGAGCGCGGCGCCGGGGCCGAGTCGGCCGCGGGCACGGGCGGACGGGTCCTGCCGCCGGGTGTACACGGTGACGTGGTTGGTGTCCTCGTCGCCTGGACGCGGCCGGGCGAGGGAGCGGGCGAGATCCCGGACGTGGACGGAATGCGCGTGCTCGCCGTCAAGGTCGGAGGCGGACACGAGCGCGATGTTCAGCGGGCGATGCATGACGATCCTCCGGGACAACACAGGGGAAGCCTGGAGGTATCTGCGTCTTAGACACCTGCTCGCTGGAGACTATTTCCGTCTGCCCGGTCCGTCAAACCTCGCGAAACGGGATCACATCGGGTCAAGGGCGGCGATCAAGCCGTGACCAGCGAGGACTCCTCACTATACCGTCGGCGATACTGGAGGCGTGGACGACGAGCCGGTCTGGTACGTGGCCTACGGGTCGAACCTGTTCCGCGAGAGGTTCCGCTGCTACCTGTCCGGGGGGCGCCCGAGCGGCGGCGCCCGGCACTACCCCGGCTGCCGCGACCCGCGTCCGGCGCGGGCGGCGGCGCCGGTCACGCTGCCGGGCGGGATCTACTTCGCCTCGACCTCGCCGACCTGGGGCGGCGGCATGGCCTTCTACGACCCGGGGCTGCCGGGACGCGCCGCCGCCCGCGCCTACCTGCTCTCGCGCCGCCAGTTCTGCGACGTGGTCTCCCAGGAGATGTGGCGCGACACCGGCGTCGACGTCGACCTGACCGAGGCGGTGCGCACGGGCCGCCAGCGGCTCGGCCCCGGCCGCTACGAGACCGTGCTGAGGGTCGGCGAGCGCGCCGGGCACCCCATGCTCACCTTCACCGCGCCCGCGCCGCACGGCCCCGCCGAGCTGAACGCCCCGGCCGCCGCGTACCTGGGCATGCTCGGCAACGGGCTGCGCGAGGCGCACGGCTGGACGGCGGCGCGCGCCGCGTCCTACCTGTGCGGGCGGCCGGGCGCGGCGGGCACGTGGCGGCCGGAGAAGGTGGCGGCGCTGATCAGCGGGCCGGGACGACCGGAAGCAGGACCGCCGACGGGTGCGCGGGGGAGTGCAGCACCTCCTGGTCGGCGGTGAGCATCGCGGTGGCGGTGCCGATCGGCTCGCCGGTGCCCGGATTGCGCGCGACCCGGGGGTAGGCGCCGCTCGCGACCTGCACGCGGACCCGGTGCCCCCGGCGGAAGCGGTGGCCGGCCGGCCACAGCTCGACGGCGACGCGGCGGACGCCGTCCGCGCCCGCCTCGGGGGCGCCCGGGACGAGCCGCCGCATCCCCTCGCACAGGTTCAGCGACTCGCCGTCCGGGGCCACGTCGCACAGCCGGACGACGAAGTCGGTGTGCTCCCGGTTCGAGCGGACCCGCAGGTCCGCGGCGACCGGGCCGATGATCTCCAGGTCCTCCTCCAGCACGGCGGAGGTGTAGGTCAGCACGTCCCGGCGGCGCTCCAGGCGCCGCTGGTCGGTGGAGGGGCGGGTCTCGCCGAGCAGCGTGGGCCCGCCGAGGAACGGCGTCGGGTGCCGGGGGTCGTAGCGGTAGGGGTCCGGGTCGGACTCGGGCGGTCCGGCGGGGGCGAGCGCCCCGTCCGGCTGGAGGTGCCAGCGCTCCTCGGCCATCCCCGGGACGGGCCAGTCGGGGAACTCGCGCCACTCCGCCGCGCCGGTCACGAACAGCCGGACCGGCTGCTCCCGCAGCTGCGACGGGTCGTTCAGCAGGTGCGCGCGGAACCACTTCACCGCCTCGCCGACCGAGCCGCGCATCATCCGCTGGTCGGCGTGGAACCAGGGACCGATCGTCAGGTAGGGGCGGTGCCCGGCGGCGCGCAGCGCGGCGTAGTCCCGCAGCTGCCAGGGCAGGAAGATGTCGTACCAGCCGCCGGTCATGTTGACCGGCGCGTCCACCCGCGACACCGTGGCGCTGAAGTCGCGGCGGTCCCAGAACGGCGTGTTGGCGCCGTTGGCCAGCAGTTCCTGGAAGAACCGCTGCTGCGCGCCGGTCGCGAGCCGGTCCAGCTCGGCGAGCGGGCGGCCCGACAGCGCGGCCCGGCGGGCGCGGCGCGGCGACATGATCCCGGTCGTGATGCCCGACAGCGAGTGCTTCATCCGGGCCGTGAGGTCGACCCAGATCAGCGCCGACTCCAGCGCGAACGCCCCGCCGACGTTCACCGCGTCCCGGAACGTGGACGCCGTGACCTGCATCGACAGCGCCTTCAGCGCGGGCCCCGCCTCGGCGGCGACGGCCCATTGCACATAGCCGAGATAGCTCGGGCCGTGCATCGCGAACGCGCCGCCGAACCACTCCTGCTCCCGCAGCCACGCGATGGTGGCGAGGCCGTCCTCCCGCTCGTCCAGCGGCTCGAACACCCCGCCCGACCCGAACCCGCCGCGCGCGCTCTGCACCACGGCCTGGAACCCCTGCGACGCGAACGCCTGCCCGCACATCAGCCCGAACGGGCCGCGCCGCCCGTAGGGGGAGCGGACGAGCACCACCGGCGCCCGCTCCACGTCGGCGGGCGCGTACCGGTCGGCCAGCAGGGTCACGCCGTCGGCGGCGGGGACCTCCAGGTCGCGCTCGACCCGCACCCGGTGGGGGCCGTTCCGCAGTCCCAGCGCCGTGACCCCCAGCCGGCGCATCATCCCGACGCTCACCACTTGATCGATCGTAATCGCCGGTTCCGGGTACCGCGCGGGCGGCCTCGTCCCGGGACGCGTCCCACCCGGTCCGGTCCTTCACTACGATCGTGGGCGAAATCCGGATCTGCCCGGCAAGTCGACCATTGAGGAGTGATCAGGGCGTCATGGGCGACCACCTGGACTGGCGGCGGGTCATCATCGCGGCGATCGTCATGGTGGCCGCGCTGGGGGTCGCGGTGGCGCTGCGGATGCTCACCGGGCGGCTGTTCCGCCGCGCCGGGGACACCCGCTGGACCTGGGACGACCTGGCCGCACGGCTGATCCGCGACCTCGCGATGCCGGTCGCGGTGCTCACCGGCGCCTGGTTCGCGGCGCTGGTCCTGCACCTGCCGCGCGGCACGCTGGACGTGACCGCCCGGGTGCTGACCGCCGCGACGATCCTCGTGGTGTCGCTGGCGCTGGCGCGGCTCATCGCCGGGTCGGTGACCTCGATCGCGATGGCGCGGCAGGGCGTGGCCGCCAACGTGACGATCTTCGCCAACATCACCCGCGTGATCGTCATCGGCATCGGCCTGCTGGTCATGCTCCAGAGCCTCGGCGTGTCGATCACGCCGCTGCTCGGCGCCCTCGGCGTCGGCGGCCTCGCGGTCGCCCTCGCGCTGCAGGACACCCTCGCCAACCTGTTCGCGGGCGTGCACGTGCTCGCGTCCAAGACCATCGAGCCCGGCGACTACATCAAGCTGAGCAGCGGGCAGGAGGGGTACGTCGTCGACATCAACTGGCGCAACACCTCCATCCGCACGCTGTCGGACAACATCGAGGTCATCCCGAACCAGCGGTTCTCCGACACGATCCTCACCAACTACCACCGGCCCGCGCAGGACATGTCGCTGCTGATCCAGGCGCGCGTCCCCTACGAGGCCGATCTGGAGCGGGTCGAGAAGCTCGTCGTCGAGGTCGGCGAGGGCGTGATGGCGGACGTGCAGGGCGGCGTGAAGGACGCGGAGATCCTCGTCCGCTTCCACACCTTCGCCGAGTCGTCGGTCGACTTCACCGTGATCCTGCGCACCAGCGAGTTCGGCGACCAGTTCGCCATCAAGCACGAGTTCGTCAAGCGGCTGCACCGCAGGTTCCGCGAGGCGGGCGTCGAGACGCCCTACCCGCGCCGCCGCGTGACGCTGGACGAGGCGTCCGGCCCCGACGGCCGCCCGGTGTCGCCGGGCCTGTAGCCCCGCGGGCCGGGGGAGCGCGTCAGGGGCGCAGGATGGGGAGCAGGATCTCGTCGACCATCGAGGCGAGCCGCTCGTCGTCCATCGCGCCGCCCTCGGTGAGGTGGTCGTACACGACCAGCGCCGGGCCGACGTTCGCGACCTGGCGGGTGACCGCGCCCGGACGGACCTCGCCGCGCGCCGCGCCCTGCTCCAGCGCCTGGTACAGCATCTCCCTGACGGGCTCGGAGATGCGCGCGCGGATCACGTCGTGCATCAGGCCGTTGCTGTCGGCGGCCTCCTCCTTCAGCACCTTGAACGCCGCGCCCCGGCAGGCGATCAGCGTGTCGCGCAGGCAGGTGAGGGAGGCCAGCATGTCCTCGCGGACGCTCCCGGTCGCCGGACGCGGCGGCGGGTTCGGCAGCGCGTGCTTGAGCGCGTCGGTGACGAGGTCCTCCTTGGACTGCCAGCGCCGGTAGAGCGCGGCCTTGCCGGTGCGCGCCGCGCCCGCGATGCCCTCCATGGTCAGCCTGCGGTAGCCGACGGCCTCAAGTTGCGTGAACACGGCCTCGTAGATCGCCGCCTCCAGTTCGCCGCCGCGGCGGCGCGTGCCCGTCCCCGGGCCTCCGCCCCCGGCCGTGTCCGCCCCCGTGCCCGTGCTCACCGGTCGCTCCCGTTCACCGGCACCCTCGACCCCGCCAATATAGTGAACGCTAGCGTTCTCTTTTGTGCGGATCGGTGGTACGTTTCCCACATAGTGTACGTCCCCGTTCCTTAAGTTCTCGTTTCCGGGGGTCACCCGTGACCACATCCAACGAGCGGACGGCCGCGCGCGGGGAGTTCGCCGCTCCCAGCGCCGCCGCTCCGCCAGTCAATCATGGCCTTTTTCAGGGCCTCCTACACCGTCCGGGCGTGATGCTCGCCGTGATCGTGGGCTGCCAGCTCATGATCACGCTCGACACCTCCGTCGTCACCATCGCGCTGCCGCGGGTCCGCGACGGGCTCGGGCTGTCGACCGGCGGCCTCGCCTGGATCCAGAACTCCTACATGCTCGCCTTCGGCGGGCTGCTGCTCCTCGGCGGGCGCGCCGGGGACATGTTCGGCCGCCGCCGCGCCTTCACCGCCGGGATCGTCGCGTTCACCGCAGCGTCCCTGGTCGGCGGGTTCGCGACGAGCGGCTGGTTCCTGCTCGCCGCCCGCACCGCCCAGGGCCTGGCCGCCGCCGTCGCCGCGCCGAGCGCGATGGCGCTGATCGCGAGCAACTTCGAGGGTCCCGCGCGGGTCCGCGCGCTCAGCGTCTTCTCCGCCGTGTCCGGCGCGGGCGGCGCGATCGGGATGCTCGTCGGCGGCGTCCTCACCGAGGTGGGGTCCTGGCGGTGGGTGTTCTTCATCAACGTGCCGGTCGGCGTCGTGCTGGCGCTGCTGGCCCCGCGCGTGCTCGCCGAGACCGCGCGGCGCCCGGGACGGTTCGACGTCGCCGGCGCGCTCACCTCCACGGCCGGGATGACCGCGCTCGTGTACGGGCTGATCCGGGCCGGCTCGGACGGCTGGGGCGACGCCCGCGCGCTGGGCGCCTTCGCCGCCGCCGCCGTGCTGCTCGCGGTGTTCGTCGCGGTCGAGTGGCGCGCCCGGCAGCCGATCATGCCGCTCTGGCTGCTGACCGGGCGCGACCGCGCCGCGTCCTACCTGGTCCTCCTGCTGTACGTGGCGGGGATCTTCGGGGCGTTCTTCTTCCTGACCCAGTACCTCCAGCAGAACCTCGGCTACGGGCCGCTGCGCGCCGGGGTCGCGTTCCTGCCGCTGGTGGGGCTCCAGTTCACGACCGTCCGGCTCGTCCCGCGCGTGCTGCCGAGGACCGGCGCGCGTCCCCTGGTCGCCCTCGGCACGCTGCTGCTCGGCGCCGGCCTGCTGTGGCTGTCGCAGCTCTCGGCCGGGGACGGCTTCGTCAGCGGCCTGCTCGGCCCCTTCATGATCATCGGCCTCGGCGCGGGGCTGACGATCCTGCCGCTGAACGCGACGATCCTCGCGAGCGTGGACCCCGAGCACGCGGGCGCCGCGTCCGGGGTCGCGCAGGCCATGCTGTGGTCGGGCGCCTCGCTCGGCTCGGCCGTCCTGGTCGCGGTCCAGGGCTCGCGCGAGGACGCGATGAGCGGCATCGACGCGGCCTTCGCGGCCGGCGCCGTGTTCGCGGCGGCGGCGCTGCTGGTGACGCTCGTGGTCATGCGCGTCCGCGGGTGAGCGGGGCGTGGCCGGGGCCCGCCGCTAGGCCCGCTCCGGCCACGCGCCCCGGCGCACGACGTCCAGGACGAGCGCGCCGATGTTCCACGCGTCGTCGGCGCCGCAGTGGTGGCGGCCCTCCAGCGGCAGCCCCGCGTGCTGGAGCGCGCCCGCCATGCCCAGCCGCTTCGGCAGCCCGCGGGCCTGCGAGTAGGTCGCCTTGGCGTTGGTGTGCCGCCGCCCGAACGGGTACCGGACGCCCGCCCGCGCGCACTGCGCCTCGAACTGCTTGCGGTCGTAGTCGCCCCAACTCGCCCAGGCGCGGGTGTGGGAGCGGTGCTCGCGCTCCAGGATCGCGCACGCCTCCGCGAACGGGACGCCGCCGTCCACCTCGTCCTGGGTGAGGCCGGTCAGATCGGTGCAGAACGCGCTCACCGCCGACCGCGCCGGACGCACGAGGACGCGGTGCTTCGCGGTGCGCTCGCGCGCCTCCAGGTCGACCACGCACAGCCCGATCTCGATGATCTCGTTCGGCTGCCCGCCCGCCTCGGCCCGCGTCGGCCAGCAGGTGGCCTCGACGTCGACCACGTTGAGGTAGCGGCCGGTCCTCTCGTCCATGGGCGGGACGGTACCGGCCCGGCCGCGCGGCTCACGACCCGTTTTCCGGCCTCGGCGCGTAGTCGTCGACGTACTCCTGGCCCGACAGCCCCCGGATCGCCTCCATGATCTCGTCGGTGACCTCGCGGGCGGCGCGGCCGCGCGGGGTCCCGGCGTCGCGTCCGGTGAAATCCATGGGCGTGCCGATCCGCAGCGCGATCCGGCCCGGCTTCGGGACGGCCCGCCCGCGCGGCTGGACGCGGTCGGTGCCCTCGATCGCCACCGGCACCACGGGCGCGCCGGTCCGCATCGCGAGCCGCGCGACGCCCGTCCGGCCCCGGTAGAGCCGCCCGTCCGGCGACCGGGTGCCCTCGGGGTGGATCGCGAACGCGCCGCCGCCCTCCAGCACCCGCGCCGAGGTGTCGAGCGCGTCGAGCGCCGCGCGCCCGCCGGACCGGTCGACCGCGATCGCGCCGACGCTCCGGAAGAGCGTCGCGATCGCGCGGCCCCGCGCGCCCGCCCCCGTGAAGTACTCGTGCTTGCCGAGGAAGTGCACCCGCCTCGGCACCATCAGCGGCAGGACGAAGGAGTCCACGAACGCGAGGTGGTTGGCCGCGAGGATCACCGGGCCCGTCCGGGGGATGTGCCGCAGCCCGCTCACCGTCGGCAGGAACGCCAGGCGCATCGCCGGGCCCACCAGGACGTACTTCATCAGCGGGTAGATCAGGCGTTCGGGGTCCATGTCCGAGCAGGTTATGGGCCGCGCGTCCGCCGTCGCGGTGCCGCCCCGACACAAGATCCAGCCCCGGAATCTTGTCGGCCCCGTCATTGCGGGCGGCCCCGCCCTCCCTCTCGGGCCGCTACCCGGCCGCGGCGGCGGCGCGCCGCGCGCGGAGGAGCTTGCGGACGGCGGGCACCGCCGGGCCGCTCCGCGCCGTCAGCTCCTCGATCCGCCGTCTGTGCCGCCGCCGGTCCGAGCCGGGCAGCACCGAGGCCATCTCGCCCGCCGCCGCCAGCGCCACCGCCGCGGCGTCGTAGCTGTTCACGTGCGCGACCGGGCGGCCCCGCAGCGCCGAGGACGCGCCGCCCCACAGCGCCTTCACCACCCGGGGGTCCCGCACGCTCACGCGGTCGCGCGGGAACAGCCCGAGCCGCCGCTCCCGCGTCACCCGGATCCACCTCTCCCGGGCCAGCTCCTCGCGGACGGTGCCCGCCATCGCGCGGACGTCCTTGCGGATCCAGTGCTGCCAGGACCGGGGACGCGACGCCGAGATCTCCGCGAGCAGCCCGTAGGGGTCATCGCCGGGCGTGCCCGGCACGGGGCGGCCGTGCTCCTCGACGAGCCGCCCGTCCAGGAACAGCTCGGTCAGCGCGGCGGCGCGCAGCACGTACCCGAGCCGGGGGCCGTGCTGCGTCATCCGTTCCTTCCGCAGGTCGTAGGCCAGGAGGAACATGCGGGCCGGCAGCGTGTCCGGTATCTCGACCATGGCTACTCCTCGTTCCCCTCGGTCTCCGCCTTGGACGGCCGGCCCGGCCGGCGCATCCGCCCCGCCGAGCCGGGCATCCGCCCGGCCTCGGCGAGGGCCTGCCGCAGCAGGAACTCGATCTGCGCGTTGGTGCTGCGCAGCTCGTCCCCGGCCCACCGGGCGAGCGCGTCGTGCACGGCCGGGTCGAGCCGCAGCAGAATCTTCTTCCGCTCGGCGCTCACTGGTAGAGCGTGCCGGTGTTCACCACCGGCTGTGCGTCCCGGTCGGCGCACAGCACGACCAGCAGGTTGCTGACCATCGCCGCCTTGCGCTCCTCGTCGAGGTCCACCACGTTCTCCTCGTCGAGCCGGTCCAGGGCGAGCTGCACCATCCCGACCGCCCCCTCGACGATCCGCTGCCGGGCCGCGACGACCGCGCCCGCCTGCTGGCGGCGCAGCATCGCCTGCGCGATCTCCGGCGCGTAGGCCAGCCGGGTGATCCGGGACTCGATGATCTCCACCCCGGCCGAGGCGACCCGCTGCCGCAGCTCCTCCGACAGCTGCCCGGTGATCTCGTCGGCGTTGTCGCGCAGCGAGGTCCGGTCGTGCGCGTCGTAGGGGAAGCTCCCCGCGATGTGCCGCACCGCCGCCTCGGTCTGGAAGGCCACGAACTCCACGAAGTCGTCGACCTCGAACATCGCCCGCGCGGTGTCGCGCACCTGCCAGACCACCACCGCCGAGATCTCGATCGGGTTCCCGTCCAGGTCGTTGACCTTCGCGAGCCCGGTCTCGTGGTTGCGGATCCGGGTCGAGACCTTGCGCCGCTCGGTGATCGGGTTCACCCAGCGCAGCCCGTCGGTGCGCACCGTCCCGGCGTAGCGGCCGAGGACCTGGAGCACCCGCGCCTCGCCCGGCGCGACCGCCGTCAGCCCGGCCAGGACGACCAGCCCGGCGAGCACCAGCACCACCGCCGCCGCGATCCCGACCCCGATCCCCGCGCCGCCCCCGGCGGCGATTCCGGCGAGGACCGCCACGGCCCCCAGCAGGACCAGCGCCAGCCCGGCCCCCAGCATCGGCCAGCCGCCGATGTCGCGCGCCGCGCGCTCGGAGGACTGCGGCCTCGGCATCTCCACCCGTGTCGACTCCACCATGTGCTTCCTCCCTTGTTAGCACGAGCATAGCAAAGTGATATCACTTTTTCGACTCGTGCACGGGGGCCTCGGCGGGCACCTCGGCGTCCTCGATGACCTTGGGGACGCCGCGCAGGGTCACGAGCGCGAACACCGCCACCAGCGCGGCCAGCCCGGCGCTGCACAGCAGGGCGGCGTGCATGCCGTCCACGAACGCGGCGCGGGCGGCGCCGGCGACCTGCTCCCCGAGGCTTCCGGGCAAAGCGGCCGCCGCCTGCACGGCGCCGGTCAGCGAGTCGCGCGCGGCCGAGGCGGCGGGCGCCGGAACACCCGCGGGCAGCTCCAGGCTGTCGCGGTAGACGGCGTTCAGCACGCTGCCGAGGATCGCCATGCCGAGCGCGCCGCCCAGCTCGGTCGCGGTCTCGGAGATCGCGGACGCGGCGCCCGAGCGCTCCCGGGGCACCGAGGCGAGCACGGTGTCGGAGGTGACCGTCATCGCGAGCCCCATCCCGAGCCCCGACACCAGGATCATCGGGACCATCGCCAGGTAGGAGGTGTCCAGCCCGATCGTCAGGAACGAGGTGAACGCGCAGGCCGACACGGCCATGCCGATCGCGACCGAGCGGGCGCGGCCGAGCAGCGAGATCAGCGGCGGGGCGAGCGCGGCGCCGCCGATCATCGCGCCGAGCGCGCCGGGCAGCCCGGCGAGCCCGGCCCGCAGCGGCGACCAGCCGAGCGCGAGCTGGAACAGCAGCGAGAAGATCAGCGACTGCGCGACCAGCGTGAACATCGCGAACATGTTGGTGACGACCGACCCGCTGAAGGCGGGGACGCGGAACAGCCCGACGTCGATCAGCGGCTCGGCCACCCGGGTCTGCCGGACCATGAAGGCCGCCAGCGCGGCGGCGCCGAGGGCGGCGGCGACCGGCACGCGCGGCTCGTCCACCCCGTGGGCGGCGGCCTCCTTCACCGCGTACACCAGGCCGAGGACGCCGGCGACCGACAGCGGCACGCTCGGCAGGTCCATCCGCCCGGACGCCGCCCGCCGGTGGGAGCCCGGCAGCACCAGCGCGCCCGCCACGAGCGCCACCGCCATCAGCGGCACGTTGATCAGGAAGACCGAGCCCCACCAGAAGTGGTCGAGCAGCGCGCCGCTGACGACCGGGCCGAGCCCGACCGCGAGCCCGGCGGCGCCGCTGAACACCCCCACCGCCATCGTCCGCTGCCTGGGCTCGGTGAACACCCGCCGGATCAGGCTGAGGCAGGACGGCATGAGCGTCGCGCCCGCGACGCCCAGCAGCGCGCGGGCCGCGATCAGCAGCTCGGCGCTCGGCGCGTAGGCGGTCACGGCGGACGCGGCGGCGAACACGGCCGTGCCGATGAGCAGCAGCCTCTTGTGGCCGATCCGGTCGCCGACGCCGCCCATCGTGACCAGCAGCCCGGCGAGCGCGAAGCCGTAGGCGTCGGCGATCCACAGGATCTGCGTGGCGGAGGGGTCCAGGTCCGCGCTTAGGCGGGGGATCGCCTGGTTCAGCGCGGTGAGGTCGATGTTGGGCACGATGGCGAGCAGCGTGCAGATGGCGAACGTGCCCCATTTGCGGGTCGGGTTTTCCATGGCCGGAGCCTCGCGGGGGCCGCTGACCGCCCGCGCACCGTCCGCTGACCGAGCTTCCCGCCGGTGGTCAGCGGCGCAGCTCCGCCACGGCCTCCTCGCGGGGGAGCGCGGCGCCCCCGGCGTAGGACGCCTCGTACGCGGCGTCGCCCACCAGCGCGCGGGCGCCGCCCTCGACGCCCTCCGCGTCGGCGTCGCGCTCGACGTCGGCGCCGCGCAGCGCGCGGGCCGCGCCGAGCAGCAGCGCGGCCCGCGCCCCGTCGCCGTCCGCGAGCGCCGCGCCCGCCAGGCCGACGGCCGCGCCCGCCTGGTTCATGAAGACCGGGTGGTCGATCGACAGGGCCAGCGACGCGCGGAACAGCTCTCTGGCCCGCGCGGTCCCGCCCTCGCGCAGCTCCACCCAGCCGAGCCCGACCAGCGCGACCGCGCGGACGGCGCCCGCGATGAACCGCTCGGACATCGGGCCGCCGAGCGCCAGCTCGTACTCGCGGCGCGCCTCGGCCAGGTCGCCGCGCAGCCGCGCGACCTGCCCGAGCCCGTGGTGGGCGCCCGCGACCTTGTCGGGCGCGCCCGCGCGGCGCGCGAGGCCGCCGCCGCGCGTGTAGTCGGCGTGCGCGGCGTCCAGGTCCCCGGCGTGGACATGCACGTCGCCGCGCCGGTAGAGCAGGTCGGCGGTGTCCTCCAGCGCGCCGAGCCGGTCGGTCAGCGCGAGCGCCTCGTCCAGCAGGGCCAGCGCGCGGGCGCGGTCGCCGCGCCAGTCGGCGAGCTGGGCGAGCGAGTCCAGCGTGTTCGCGATGCCCCAGGAGTCCCCGGCCTCGCGGAACCCGGCGACGGCCTCGCCGCAGGCCAGCTCCGCGCCCGCCAGGTCGCCCCGGAACTGGAGCAGGAACGCCGCGCTCATCCTGGTCAGCGCCTTCGACCACGGGTCGTCGCCGATCTGCCGCGTCATGACCTCGATGTCGGTGCGCTCCGGCCCGGCCGTCAGCGCCCAGGAGACGGTGACGACCGGGTAGGCGAGCGTGCGGCCGATCCCGTTCAGCAGCTCCTCGGCCCGGTCGAGCCACCCCGCCGCCCGCGCGCCGGACTCGCCGCCCCCCACCGCGTTGGCGACGCACAGGACGTACTCCTCGCCCAGGCCCTCCGGCGGCTCGGTCCCGATCTCCTCCAGCAGCGCGGTCGCCAGCGCCGCGCCCTCGATCCGCCCCCGCAGCCACCAGTACCACGACAGCGACGCGACGAGCCGCAGCGCCAGCGCCGGGTCGGGCCGGACGCTGCGCCGCAGCGCCGCGTGCAGGTTGCCGTGGTCGGCGGCGAGCCGCTCCAGCCACGCCACCTGCTCGGCGCCCCGCAGGTGCGGGTCGGCGCGCCTGGCCAGCCCGAGGAAGTACTCGGCGTGGGCCCTCCGGAACCGCTCCTCCTCGCCCGCGTCCGCGAGCCGCTCGGCGCAGAACGCGCGGACGGTGTCGAGCATCCTGAACCGCGCCCCGTCGGCCTGGAGCAGCGACTTGTCGGCCAGCCCGACGAGCAGCTCGTCGGCGTCCTCGACGTCGCAGACCTCCGCCGCCGCCTCCAGTGTGAGCCCGCCGGAGAACACGGTCAGCCGCCGCGCGAGGACCTGCTCGGGGCCGTCCAGCAGGTCCCAGCTCCACCCCACGACGGCGCGCAGCGTCTGGTGCCGGGGCGCCGCGCCCCGGTTGCCGCGCGACAGCAGCCGGAACCGGTCGTCCAGCCGCGTCGCGACCTCCCCGACCGGCAGCGACCGCAGCCGCGCCGCCGCCAGCTCGATCGCCAGCGGCAGCCCGTCCAGCGCCCCGCAGATCCGCAGGACGTCCCGCGCGTTCGCCTCGTCCACCGCGAACCCCGGCCGCACCGCCGCCGCCCGGTCGGCGAACAGCCGCACCGCCGGATAGCGCGTGAGGTCACCGGCGGGCGTGCCCTCCGGCGGCAGCGCGAGCGGCGGCAGCGGACGCAGCGCCTCGCCGGTGATCCCGAGCGCCTCCCGGCTCGTCGCGAGCACCCGCAGCCTCGGGCAGGCGCTCAGCAGCCGGTGCGCCAGCCGCGCGACCGGCTCCACGACGTGCTCGCAGTTGTCGAGCACCAGCAGGATCCGCCGCCCCGCCAGCGCCGTGACCAGCCGCTCCTCCGCCCCCGGCTGCCCCTCGGCGGGCCCCGGCAGCATCCCGCTCTCGCGCAGCCCGAGCGCGCCGAGCAGCGCCTTGCCGACCTCCGTCCGGTCGACCGGCGCGAGGTCCACGAAGCGGACCTCGCCGTCCTCGCGTCCCGCCGCCTCGACCGCCAGCCGCGTCTTGCCCGCCCCGCCCGGCCCGAGCAGCGTGACCAGCCGCCCGTCCGCGAGCATGGCCCCGACCCGGCGCACCTCGTCCTCGCGCCCGACGAAGCTGGTGAGCTGCGCGGGCAACTCCCGCGCGGGCGCGGCCTCGGGCGCGGCCTCGGACGCGGGCTCGCCGCGCAGGACCGCCAGATGCGCCTCGGCCAGCTCCCGCGAGGGGTCGGCGCCGAGCTCCTCCGCCAGCAGCCGCCGCCCGTCCTCGAACACCGCGAGCGCGTCGGCCTGCCTCCCGGCCCCGTACAGGGCGCGCATGAGCAGCGCCCGCGCCCGCTCCCGCAGCGGCTGCGCGTCGACCAGATCCCGCAGCCGGGGCACCACCGCCCCGAACTCGCCCAGCGCGATCTCCGCCTCCGCGAGATCCTCCGCCACCGCGGCCCGCGACTCCTCCAGCCGCGCCGCCTGCGCCGCCGCGAACGGCGCGCTGACGTCCGCCAGGGCAGGCCCGCGCCACAACCCGAGCGCCCGCCTCAGCACGGCCGCCGCCCGCGCGTGCTCGCCCGCCGCCAGCGCCTCCCGCCCGTCCCGCGCCAGCCGCCCGAACTCGTGGACGTCCACCAGCTCGGGCGCGACGGCCAGCCGGTACCCGGCCGCGTGCCCCTCCACGAGCCCCGCGTCCCCGAGCCCCCGCCGCAGCCGCGACACCTGCGACTGGAGCGCGTTCGCCGCCCCCTTCGGCGGCTCCTCCCCGTACAGACCGTCGATCAGCCGCTCGGCGGCGACGACCCGTCCCGCCTCCAGCAGCAGCATGGCGAGCAGCCCCCGCACCCGGGGCCCGCCCACCGCGCCCTCCGCGCCCCGGACCTCCACGGCCCCCAGAACCCCAAACCACATACCCCAATCCTCCCAGCCTGGGAGCGCGCGCGAGATCGCCGGAAAACGCCCCCTGACCAGAAGCGGCCCCGGACCCGGAACCGTGCCCGGCGCTCCGCGCGTCCAGGAGACTTGAGTGTTCGCATATCGGAAGCTGGGGGACGATGGAGCCGCTGCGACCCGCCGATCCACAGACGATCGGCCGCTACCGCCTGTCGGGACGGCTCGGCTCCGGAGGCATGGGCGAGGTGTTCTTCGGCCACTCGCCGGGCGGACGCGCCGTCGCGGTGAAGGTCGTGCGCGCCGAACTCGGCTCCGACGAGGGCTTCCGCCGCCGGTTCGCCCGCGAGGCCGAGGCCGCCCGCCGGGTCGGCGGCTTCCACACCGCGCAGGTGGTCGACATCGACCTGGACGCCGACCCGCCGTGGCTGGTCACCGCCTACGTCCCGGGTCCGTCCCTCGCCGCCGTCGTCGCCGAGCACGGCGCCCTCCCCGAGCACTCCCTGCGCGTGCTCGGCGCGGGCCTCGCCGAGGCTCTGGAGGCGATCCACGCCGCCGGGCTCGTGCACCGCGACCTGAAGCCGTCCAACATCATCATGGCGCCCGACGGCCCCCGCGTGATCGACTTCGGCATCGCCCAGGCCGACGAGGGCACCGCGCTGACCCGCACCGGCGGCTCCGTCGGCACCCCCGGCTTCATGGCCCCCGAGCACATCACCGGCGCGGACGTCGGCCCGCCCGCCGACGTCTTCGCGCTGGGAGCGGTCCTGTGCCACGCGGCGGGCGTCCGCCCCTTCGGCGAGGGCCCGGCCCACACCCTGATGTACCGGATCGTCCACGGCGAACCGACCCTGACCGGCCTCCCGCCCGCGATCCACGACCTCGCCGCGTCCTGCCTGGCCAAGGACCCCGCCGCCCGCCCGACGCCGCCCGAGATCCTCGAACGCCTGACCACGGAGGCCACCCCAGACCAGTGGCTACCCCCCGAAGTAACCCAAATGGTGAGTCATCACCAGGAAACCCCGCCCCCACCCCGCCGCTCACCCTGGCCCATCTGGGCGGGCGCGGCCACGGCGGCCCTCCTCGTCACCCTGATCACGGGAGCGTTCCTCATCCACGACCCGTCGACCCCCGCCGCCGCACCCACCAAATCCGCCACCCCGACCGCGTCCGCACCGGCCGCCCACTGCACGCACGCGACCAGACGGGTGACCGACCCGACCGGCCGCAGCTTCGACACCTGGTCCTGCCAGACCGCCCGCCCGGGCCCGCTCTACCAGGAACCGACCTCCGGCCCCACGACCGGCTACCTCAGATCGACCAGCAACTGGTTCGTCTGCCAACGCCCGGGCTCCACCGACCCCGCCACCGCCTGGCTCTACACCCAGGGCGACGACCGCTACCAGAACGAGGGCTGGGGCTGGTTCCCCGCCACCTCGGTCTCCCCGACCTGGACCAACCCCCCGATCCCCGACCTCCCCACCTGCCCCTTCTAACCGGCTACCTCTGGCAGAGGTAGCCGTGCGTCTCCAGCCCTTCGGCCAGGTAGAGGGCCTCGGCGGCGCTTCCGCGGGCCGCCTGAAGGACCTTGACGTCGGCCCCACGCGCGCGGCCCCAGGCCATCGAGGCCCGCCACAGCCTCCGGCCGTAGCCTCGGCCCCGGTAGTCCGGGTGGACGGCGAAGTAAGCGGGCTGCTGGATGACCCGCCCATCCGGCCCGACCACCGCGCAAAGCGGTCCGAGCCCGGCGCGCGGTCCGGTGACGCCGGTCTCAGGGCTGTCCTTGGACTCGCCACAGGCAGCTTCTGATTCCTAGCGCAACAAGATGCGATCGGGCCGCCCGTCGATGTGCCCCTCTTCTTGGAGTTCGGTGAGGTCGTGCGCGAAGGTGCGCACGATGTCGGAGCCGCGGCGGTTCCAGCCGAAGAAGCGGGTGGCGACAACGGTCAGTTCGGGTTCCGTGATTCCGGGGGATTCCCCGATGATGCCGATGAGGGCGAGCTTCCTCTCCTGGGCGGGGATCTCGGCGACCCTGCGAAGGACGCCGTCGCCCGGTTCGCGGGGGTCGATCGGCCGTTCCTTCAGGAGGAGGGCGTCGCCGTCTCGTTCTACGTCGAGGTTGTCCCGTAGGAAGTCGTTGAGCGCACCGTCCAGATTGGCGCGGATCCGTGCGCCGATCCGTTCGACCTGCCAGACCGTGGCCGTCCGCCGGTAGAGGACGTCGCGTTGGATCGGTGCCTCGATCTCCAGGACTTCTCGGAAGAGCCGCTGGAGCAGCGGTCGAGACTCCGGGAGGTGCATGTCGTAGTAGTAAAGGTGGCCTTCGAGGCGCGCTCGACGGTAGGTGGCCGCCCAGGTACGCGCGGTCTCGGTCGACTCCATGGTCACGAGCGCGGGGTCGGGGGCCGGCGGCGCCTCGACCCGGGCGGTCTCGGTCTCCGGGCTGGCCTCGGCCTCATCAGGCGAGGTGATGTCGGCCGACTCGATCGCCGATTCGACCGCCTCGCGGAGCCGCTGCTCCGCGGCGGGCCGGTTGCGGTACCAGTCGGTGCCCCAGATGCGGTACAGGTTCCAGCCGAGGCCGCGCAGTACGTCCTCGCGCAGCCGGTCGCGGTCGCGTGCGGCTCTGGACGAGTGGTACATGGCCCCGTCGCACTCGATACCGAGCGCGAACCGGCCCGGAAGCTCCGGGTGGCGTACCGCCATGTCGATCCGGTAGCCCCCCACGCCGACCTGCGGTTGGACGTCGTAGCCCCAGTCCGCCAGGACGTCCAGAACCGACTCCTCGAACGGGCTCTCGGGCGCCGTATCGTCGTTGAGCCTGGCCTGCTCCAGGACGGCGGGACCGCGTTCGGCGTAGTCGAGATACCTCTTGAAAGAGTCGCGGCTCCTTTTACCGTTCTCCTGGATGTCGGCGCCCGAGATGGACGCGACCACCTCGACGCGATGCCGCGCGCGGGTCACCGCGACGTTGAGCCGGCGCCAGCCGTTCTCCCTGTTCAGCGGCCCGAAGGCCATGGTGAGTTTACCGGCCTGGTCCCGGCCGTATCCGACGGAGATGATGATCACGTCGCGTTCGTCGCCTTGGACGGTCTCCAGGTTCTTGACGAAGAAGCCGTTGAGACGGTCCTCGGCGAAGTGCGACTCGAGTTCCGGATGCTCGGCCCGCGCCCGCTCCACGGCGTCCTCGATCGCGCGGGCCTGCGCGTCCGACATCGCGACCACGCCCAGGCTCAGCGCCGGCCGTGACCTGTAGTGGTGTACGACGCGCTCGGCGACGGCTCGCGCCTCGACGGGATTGCTTCGGCTGCGGCCACGCTCGTACACACCGGCGACCTTGGTGAATGTCACTCCGACGTCGTCGCCGTTCGCGCGCGCGCCCGGGAATGTCACCAGGCCGTCGCCGTAGAACTCGCGATTGCTGAACGCGATAAGGCCCTCGTGCCGGCTTCGATAGTGCCAGGCCAGCGAAAGGTTGGGAATGAGACCGCTGGCCTTGCACATATCGAGGAGCGAGTCGAAGGAGTCGGGTGCCCCTTCGTCGTACTCGTCGTCGTCCGGGTCGTCCGAGTGGGCGAAGAAGTCCGTCGGCGGCAGCTGCTTCTGGTCCCCCGCCACGACCAGGGATCCGCCTCGATAGACGCAGTTGACCGCGTCCTGCGGGAGCACCTGGGACGCCTCGTCGAAGATGACGACGTCGAAGCGATAGTCGGACGGTAGAAACTGGCTGACCGTGAGAGGGCTCATCATGAAACAGGGCTTCACGAGCTGCACGACGTCAGGGGTCTTCTCGAGCAGAGTCCGCACCGGCATGTGCCGGCTCTTCTTCTCAGCCTCCCGCTGGATGATGGCGGCTTGGCCGATGTTGGGGCGTGGGCGTCGCGCGTTGCACGCTTCGATCACCTGGGCGTGGGCTCCCTCGACGAGGGCCTGGTCGAGGGAGCGGAAGAGATCGACCTGCCGGTCCCGCTCGACCGCCCGGACGGGCACGAGGCGCGCGTCATCGTTCATGATGTGCTCCACCCAGGTCTCCAGCACGGCCCGTTCGACGATCTCCCGGAACCCCGCGCCGTCCAACCCGCGTTCGGCGACGCGCCCGATCAGGCCGTCGAGCCCATGTCCGCGCAGGACCGCTCTCGCGTTGGTGAGGGAGCGCCATTCGTCGGGGCCGGACTCGTCCGCGACCAGCCGGTCGGTGAGCTCCTGGAACGCCGTCGCCGTACCGGTGAGCCGGGCCCGCAGGTCGGGCCACCGGGCTTCCTCGAAGAGCCGCACGAAGTCGGTCACCGCCGCGCGGAACGCGTTCCAGGCCCCGCGAAGGTCCTCGTCGGGCTGAGCCGCGAGCAGCGCGGCGGCGGATCGTTCGGGCATCGGCTCGTCCGCGGGTCGCATCCGGGCCGCCCGGGTCAGGGCCTCGTCGATGGCCGTGCCGTCGGTGTCAAGATCGGCGTAGAGGGGGCCGAGCAACCGCTCGTCCTGCGCCTTCCGCGCCCGGAACGCCTCACGTCGCGCGCGCACCGATTCGATTCTCCCGGCGATGTCGCGCGCCTGCGCCAGAGTGAGCGGTGTGGCCGACGACACGGGCTGGACCGTCGCGATGAACACCGCGCCCTCGTCGAGCGGACGGATGTGCGCCGAGTACCAGTCGGCGGCATCGGTCATGGTGCCTTGTGCGAGCCTCGGACGCCCGCCGGGTCGCGGTGCGGGCACCAGGGACGACCGCCACCGCTCCAGCCGGTCGAGGACACCGTCGGCGGCGGCGCGAATGTCGGGATCGGGCGTTCCCTCAGCGGAGACCTGCTCGACCAGAGCGGCCGGGACAGGTAGATCGCGTGTCAGGGTGATGATCTCCTCCGCGTTCTTGAGGAGGTCGCGGACGAGTGCGAAGTCAGTCTGTTCACCCTGCCAGTAGCGTCCGAGGGCGTGACCGTGCGCGGTGGCGGCCTGCTGGAGCGCGAGCGCGGCCTCGTGCCAGGCCACCGCCTGGGAGAGTCGTTCGGCCGCCGCTCTGTTCCACTCGCCCGAGACGGTCAGTTTGGCCAATGCGCGTTTGTCGCCGCGGTGAGCACCTGAGAGTTTCGCGACCCCATGGCTCTCACCAAACCGTCGCGCGAGGATGGGAAAGTCGGGCACATTGAGGATTTCCTGACTGAAAACTGTAACCGCTACCGCCTTGGCGCGAAGGAGCGAGTCGACGCGGTTCTGGAGTTCGGTGACGGCGCGTGCCGCGGCGTCCCTGCCCTCCCGTGTCAGCCAAGCGGCCTCCGGACGAGTCGCCTTTCGGGCAAGTTCGGTGAGCCTGCCCAGCGCGAAGGCCCGTTCGAAGGTCTCGGGTGCGGGCATTCCGTAGACGGCGGCGATGTCGGCCAAGGTCTCTCTCGCGTCCCGCAGCGTTCTCACCGCGGCTCGGAAGTCGTCGGCCAGGCCGCGAAGCCGACTCTCGGTGAGATCCGCCAGGGCGATGCCCTCGATGGCCAGCGCGGCGAGTGCCCTTTCCTCGGTCGGCACTCCGGTGGGGAGTCGCGCGGGCAACCGGTCCCAGTCCGGGCCGATCTCGTCGGCGACGGTGGTGATGGACGCACGTAGGGCGCTCAGCCTCGTGGTGAATTCCGTGGTCATCGTGCGAACCACCGGCAGCCCGGGCGCGGTGAGCCATGCCTCCGGTATGTCGGGGCGGCCTCGGGTGGAGTCGAGCAGGGCGAGCACCCGCTCCACGGAGCCTGGTCCCGTCAGTCCCAGCGGCTCGGTGATGTCGGAGTGCGCCGCCATCCGGCGCAGGAGCATCTCGCCCCGTTCGCGCAGCAGATCGAGTCGTGCCCGTGGGGTGCCGCGTTCCGTGAGGCCGCGCCAGACGAAGTCGGGGCCCTCGGCCACCGGCCGCCACGAGTCGTCGACCGTCGTCGCCGCGGCGAGCACGTCCTGGAGTCCGTCGGCGGTCAGGCCGTCGGGAAGCGCGATCCTGAGCAGCGGGACGTGCGCCAGCGCGCACAGCCGTCCGATCGCGTCGTGCAGCGTGAGGCCGAGGGGCGGACGGGGCTCGTTCATCGCCGCGGCGTAGGCCGACAGGCCCTCGCGGGTGATGCGGAGCCTCCGCCGATCCTCCTCGGAGGTGGCGCGGAGGGCCTTCGGACGGTGGGACAGGGCGGCTCCCAGGGCCCTCGCCACCTCCTTGCGGCTCGCGTGGTGGCTGTGCAGCGACAGTACGAAGGCGCCGAGACCGACCGAGTCCAGACGGTTGCGAACGACGTCCAGGGCCGCCGCCTTCTCGCTGACGAAGAGGACGCTGCGCCCCGCGTGCATCAGTGTCGCGATCATGTTCGCGATCGTCTGGCTCTTCCCCGTGCCCGGTGGCCCGTCCATGATGAAGGACCGGCCGTCCAGCGCCGCCGTGACGCACTGCCGCTGCGACGAGTCGGCGTCCAGGACGAGGGGGATCCGCTCGGGCGGCTGGAGGACGTCGATCCTGTCCGGGGCGATGGGCTCGAAGTCGAGCGCGTCGTCCGGGAGTTCCGCCGCCGCGCCCAGACCGATGGCCTGCACGAGGGGGTGCGCGAGGATCTGGTCCTCGTGGTCCAGCAGATCCCGGTACATCGCCTCCTTGTGGGAGCGGAAGGTGGCGAGCACGACCTCCTCGGTCACCTCCCAACCCGGGCGGTCTGCGATGATCTCCCGGACCGCGGTCAGCGTACTGAACAGGTCCTTCATGTCGTCCGGTGCGGGCCAGGCGAGCCCGAGCTGGCTCATCTTGACGGCGAGCGCCGGGTTGGGGGCGGGGTCCTCGTTCTGTTCCGCGACCAGGCGGAACAGGCCGGGGCCCAGCCTTTCGAGGCGGACCGGGACGAGCAGGAGCGGAGCCGAACTGAAGTCCTCCGCCCCGGGCTCGCGCCATTTGAGGAAGGACACCCCGAGCTGAAGCGTCCACAGGCCGGTGTCGTTGAAAGCCTGATTGGAGTCGCGGTACAACTTGCGCAGCGACGCCTCGAGGGCGGGTCGGGTGGTCTTCTGGGTGATGATCCGGCCGTCGGGCTCGATATCGGACCGATCGTCCGTGGCGTCGTCCTCCGGCAACTCGGCGAAGCGCAGACCCGAATCGAGATCGACGAGGAGCGGCCCCGCTTTCGGAGATTGAATCCTCAGCGTGGCGATGCGGGTGTGCCGGAAGTTCAGCAGGCGGTTCCGTCCACTCAGATCAATCAGGCTGGCTCGCCATTTCCCTAGAACGTTCCGCAACTGCGTGCGCGCCAGCTCGTCCATGTACCACTCCCGTGAAAAGACCCGGGTACACAATCCTCGCGCAAGGTCACGGATGGATAGCTTCAGTGCTGCATCAAGGCATAGATTGGCTGTGAATGCGATCGACCAGCGTCTCATTGGTCGAAAGCCTGGTAGGTGTAGCGTGGCGTTCAGCGCTGCCACAAGCGTGCATCGCAGGTAGGAGGGGTAGGGAGCCGTGCCACAGGACGCGACCGTGACCGCGGCGGACATCGCCCGGCTGGCCGGTGTCGGACGGGCGGCGGTCAGTAACTGGCGCAAGCGCTACGACGACTTTCCCCGACCCGTCGGTGGGACGGCCACCAGTCCGTCGTTCTCTCTCATCGAAGTACGCCGTTGGTTGCGGGATCAGGGCAAGCTCGACGAACCGGCCGTCGACGAGGATCTCTGGCACGAACTCCGGCGGACCACCGACGAGGCCGCGCTGCCCGAAATCCTCGGGTACGCGGGTGCCTTTCTGCTCCGCCTCGTGCGCGACCCCGCGTACGGGGAATCGCTCGCTGGGGCGTCCGACGCCGACATCCTGCGGAACCTGCCGAGTGTGGTCGACGAGGCCGCCGCGATCCTTCCGGGCGGGCGCCCGTTCCCAGCCGTGTTGCGGCGACGGTTCCCGCCGTTGCTCCGCGGACTGGCGTCGCTGGCGGCGGAGCGCGGGGCGGTCGAGACCTTCGAGTTCCTGCGTGAGCGCTACCTCGATCTCCACCGGCGGCGCATCTACGTCACGCCGTCTGAGGTCGTCCGGCTCGTCTTGGACCTCGCCAGCCCCGATCTCACGACGGTCCTCGATCCGGCCTGCGGCACCGGTGGCTATCTGCTGGGCGCGCTCGAACGCGGTGCCTCGGGGCCCGTGTTCGGCCAGGACGCGGACGAGACGATCGCGCGACTCACCGCCGTGCGTCTCGCCCTTCGCGCGCCGGGCGCGGTCGTCCGGGCCGGTGACTCGCTACGCCACGACGCGTTTCCGGACGTCCTGGCCGATCTCGTCGTGGCGACTCCGCCGTTCAACGACCGCAACTGGGGTTACGACGAGCTCACCGCCGACGCTCGATGGGAATACGGCCTACCGCCGCGCACCGAGTCGGAACTCGCATGGGTGCAGCACGCGCTGGCGCACTGCGTACCGGGCGGCCAGGCGATGCTGCTGATGCCGCCCGCCGCCGCGAACCGCCGTGCCGGACGCCGGATTCGCGCGCAGCTTCTTCGCCGCGGCGCCCTCCGCGCGGTGTTCACCCTGCCGCTCGGTGCCGTCCCGAACATGGCGGTGCCGTTGAACCTGTGGGTGCTGCGACGCCCTGCCACCGGCGACCGGCAACCGAGCCGGGTCCTCATGGTGGAGACGTCGGAGGACTACGTGGCACAGGCCGTCACCATCTGGCGCCGATTCGAGGCGGAACCCGAGGAGGAGCTCGACGAGCCGGGACGCGCCCGCGCCGTCCGCATCATCGACCTGCTGGACGAGGAGGTAGACCTCACCCCGTCACGCCACATCGGCCGCCCCGCCGCGGCTCCCGCGATCGAGCGGGTCACCGATGAGCGTGTCGGCGTTCTCGGACTCCTGTCGGCCCTGCCGGAGCTGCTCCCGGAGGTGGAGGGCGGCGAGGGAGCGGCTGACGCCCCTCTCGTTCCCGTAGCGGAACTCGTCCGCATGGGCCTGGTCACCGTTCACTACGGGCCCGGTGCTCCCTCTGCGGACGAGGAGGCCACGACGGCAGGGGCCCCTCCGATCCTGACCGCCGACGACGTCGTGCAGGGTCGCTGGCCGTTCCTGCCGCCCGGTTCGGAGATCGTGCTGGACGAGGACCTGATCCCGGTCCTCGCGGGCGACGTCGTGGTCCCGACGATCGTGCGGAGACCCGAGGCCCGTGTCGTCCCGGAGCCGGGGGCGGTGCTGGGCCGTCACCTGTTCCTCCTGCGCCCCGACCCCGAACGTCTCGACGCGCACTTTCTGGCGGGCGTCCTGCGCGGCTCGCTCAACCTTCGCCACTACTCGATGATGTCGTCGAGCTACCGGGTGGACATCCGCCGTGCGGAGGTACCGCTTCCCCCCATAGGCGAGCAACGGCGCTACGGTAGTGCTTTCCGGGGGCTTGAGGAGTTCGAGACGAAACTGCGCCTGGCCGCCACGCTCGGCGGAGATCTGGCCCGCCTGCTCGGCGACGGTCTGGCCGACGGGAGTCTGCGCCCGATCGGGCCCGCCCGCGCCAGGACCCGGGGAAAAGGCTGCGGCGCCTGAGCGGAGGAGGCGAACGTGCGGCGGGGTGACCTTCTTGGCGAACGCGGTCGCTACGAACTCGATCAGGCCATCGGGCGCGGAGGCATGGGTGAGGTATGGCGCGCCTACGACCGGTTCCTCGACCGCCGTCTCGCCGTCAAGTTCACCTTCGTGCGAGAGGCGCCGGACGAGGCGCTGGTGAGCCGCTTCGAGCAGGAGGCGCGTAGCACCGCCTGGTTCGAGCACCCGGGCGTCCCGACCGTGTACGACTTCGGCGAGCACCGGGACGAGGCGGGCGGCCACTGCTTCTACCTGGTCATGCAATACGTGGAGGGGATGACGGTCGGCGATCTCGTCGACGCGCACGAGCGGCTGCCCATCTCCTGGGCCGCTCTGATCGCGGCGCAGGTGGCGGCGGTGTTGAGCGTCGCGCATCGAAGGCCGCTCGTGCACCGTGACCTCAAGCCCAGCAACCTCATGCTCTGCGGGGACGGTTCGGTGAAGGTGCTCGACTTCGGCGCGGCCGTCGGCCTCGGCCCCCAGGACGTCCGGGCGACCACCACCGGCTTCGGAGGTCCCTACACGCCGGGCTACACCGCCCTGGAGCAGGTCTACGGCAGTCCCGAGCCGCGGAGCGATCTGTACTCGCTCGGCTGCGTGCTCTACGAGATGCTCACGGGACGTCAGGTCTTCCCAGGGACGACGCCCTACGAGGTGGTCCGGCGTCATGAGGACGAGGAGCCGGTCCCGCCGCGCTGCCACCGCCAGGAGATCCCGCTCGGGCTCGACGCCCTCGTCCTGCGACTGCTCGCCAAGCGGCCGGACGATCGCCCGGCGGACGCGGAGGAGGTCTACCACCGCCTCCGGGAGTTCATCGGGCCCCTCGAACCCCTGCCGGGCGCGGTCGACGGCACCACGAAGGTCCGCCTCTACGGCGACATCGTGAGCAGGATCGAGATGGCCGACACCGTGTCTGCCGCCGCACCCGTGGTGGAACCCACGGTGCTCCCCGATGTGGACGAGATCGTCGCGGCCCGAGCGGAGGCCGCGGTCCTCTCCGATGACGGCCGGTACACCCAGGCGGCCGGGATCCTCTCGGACATGATCGAACCCGCGCGTCTCGCGCTGGGCGACGACGATCCCGAATACATGGGGCTGCGGTTGGACCTCGCCGATGTTCTCTTCCAGGGCGGCGACCACCGGCGCGCCGTCGCGGCCTACGGCAGGCTCGCCGTTGAACTGGCCGAGTGGTACGGCCCGGACGACGCCGAGGTGCTGCGCTGTCGCGAGCAGGAGGCACTGTGCCACGCGCGGCTGGGGGCCACCACCACCGCCATTCGAAATGTGGAGGAGCTGCTCGACGACATCTCCCAGGCGGGACCCTACGGCGACACCGCCTTCCGCCTGCGGGAGCTGATGGCCCGGCTGTTGCCGGCGGTGGGCCGGACGGGCGAGGCGCGTAGGGAGATCACCCAGCTCACGGACGACCTACGCGGGCGCTACGGCGATGGCCATCCGCAGCTCAGTGCCCTGAAAGTCCTGCTCAACGAGCTCGGCTAGGGAAGGAACGGGCTGGCCGACGCCGTGTACGACACGGCCAGCCGGTCGCGAGCGCGCGTGCACGCGACGAACAGCAGGCAGCGCTCCTTCTGCACGTCCTGTGCGTGCGCCTTCGGGTCCTCGGCTTCCGGCGTGACGGCGCGGGACGACGGCAGCGAATGGTCGTCGGCCCCGATGACCGCGATGCAGCGAAACTCCAGGCCCTTCATCCGGTGCATCGTTCCCACCTGGACGCCCGCCGACTTGCTGGGGACCTGGAAGGCCTTGACGCCATCGGCCTTCAGCCGCTCGACGGCCTTCCGCACCATGTACTTGTACCGCGCGGCGACACCGATCGTGGCCGGTTCGACCCCCTCGTCGAGCCAGGACCGCACCTGCCGGACGAGCCCGTCCAGCTCCGCCTCCTGATCGTCGTAGGCCGTGACCGTCGGGCGCCGGCCGTGCATGGGGGACCGGTAGCCGTCCAGCGTGTCGGCGGAGTCGTCGAGGCCCTGCGCGGGGGAGAGCCCCAGCAGCGACACCGACCAGGTGAGGATCTCCTGCGTCGTCCGGTAGTTCAGCTTCAGCTTCGAGCTGCGTCCCCGGACGTTGATGCCGAGGCTCGCCAGCGACACGTGGCTGTCGTAGATCCGCTGGTGCGGGTCGCCCACGATGAAGAGGTCGTCGGGGCCTTCGGCCACCAGCCGGCGCAGCAGCCGCCACTGTGTCGGGTGGATGTCCTGCGCCTCGTCGAGGATCACATGGTCGTACTCGGGGCCGCCCACGAGTTCCGCCGCCTCGTTGGCGAGCTGCGGGAAGGTCGACTTCTCCTCGGCCTTCAGCCGGTCCACCACCTGCTGGACGGCCTTCCACACCGTCGACCGTTTTCCCTGGCCGAGCGGGACGCCGCGGCCGGTCCGTGTGCACGTGAGGTAGTCGGCCTCGCTTTCCAGCCCCTGCGCGAGGATGACCTGTTCCCACTCCCGGTTCAGGAAGGTGGGCGAGTACGGTGTCTGCTCGGCCGCCTCCGTCCAGAGCGGTTCCAGGACCTCGCCGCCGGCGATGTTCGGCCGCCGGTGCCGGCCGACGATCCCGTAGGCGATGGCGTCCACGTTCCGGACGTGGATGCGCTCTCGCACCCGCTCGTCCTCGATGAGCAGCGCCAGCTGCGCCTCCAGTGCCTGCGCGAGGTTGGTCGTGTAGGTCGTGAGAAGGACGCGGGTCGCATCCCCCTTCGAGGCCAGCAGGCGAGCGCGATGGAGGGCCGTGACGGTCTTCCCCGTCCCGGCCCCGCCCGTCACCTGCGCGGGGCCGCTGTAGGACGGTCGCAGCGCGATCTGCCGCTGCACCGGGTGCAGGAAGATCCGCCACGTGTCGAACGGGTGCGCGAGGATATCGCGCAGTTCCTCGGGCCCGTTCACGAAGGCGACCTGCCCGGGTGTCCGCCGCATGGCCGCGACCAGGTCGTCCGGATCGACCGACGCCGGTCGCTCCTCGCACGACAGGCTTTTGGCGACCTCCTCCCACGCCTGCTGGACGTTCATGCCCTGCGCGAGTGCCAGCAGCGCGATGTACTGCGGTTCGGGCAGCCGCCTCTCCAGCGCCTGGAGGTGCGCCTCGGTCGTCAGCAACCGGACGAGCGGGATGAGGTCCGCGTCGATGCCGAGCTTGATCAGGTCCTTGTCGAAGACATGCCCGAACAGCCGGAAGGCGGTGCCTTCGGCGGCCTTGGACAGCGCCGGCGACATCTCGTCCAGCGCGGCCTGGTCGCGCACCTCCAGCACGCCGAGCCGCTGGTTGACGGTGAACTTCCTGCTCCTGGCCCAGGCGATCGCCTCGTCGTGGGGCAGGACGGCGAGCAGGCAGTGCACGTCCCCCCGCTCCGGCGCGAGCACCACCCCGCGCCAGAACTGGTCGATCCGAATGGTCCTGATACGGGGGTCCCTGGAGTTGTGGATCTTCTCCAGATGCAGCCCGGCGTAGGTGTGCTCGGCGAACTTCGCGAAGGTCGCTTCGACGCCCTTCCGTACCTTCGGCTCCAGCCTGGCGTACTGCGGCATGAACGAGTTCGCAATCGCCAGCTGAGCCAATTCCGTGCCCTTTCATCCCTTTTGACGACTGGTCGAGGCGCCATTCTAGGTGTCCGATACTCGCCGGATGGGCCGCCAGAACGATACAGAGCAGCCATCGCCGTCCGGATCCGGACAACGACAGCCGGTCAGCTCGATGACGGAAGACCAGGACGTCACCCGGGGGAGACGTCGCCCTCTTCGGCGGCGCGGTAGTGCGGGTGGTCCATGTCGGCGACGCGGGCCAGATGGAGGGGGACCGGCCAGCGCGTACGGCCCCGCCAGGAGACCGGCTGGGCGCAGAGCCGCGCGGCGATCACCGCCGCGGACTCCTCGGAGAACCGCCCGGACCGCGCGACGACGAACTCGGTGCCCGTGAACGAGTGCCAGGGCTTGCCCTGGAGGAACTTCTTCTCAAGAGGCAGCGTGAACCGCGTGTACAGGGCCCCGCAGCGGCCGACGATGCCGGACTCGTAGGTCGTGGACGTCCTGCCCAGCATCCAGCTCCGCCTGCCGTCATCCCCCTCGTGGACGTAGAGCCGCCCGTCCGGCTTGGCCGGCTGGTCCGGGTCCGCGGACCGCTTCCCGCCGGCCGCCTTGTGGACGGGCCGGGGAATCTCGACGTCGTCGGAGCAGATGCGCACCACCGCCATGTCCCGAGCCTCCGGGAGGCCGTCCCCGGGCAGCGCCCCCGTCCCGAGGCGCGCGTCGGAGAGCCCGGACCACACGCGGCGGCTCGCGTCCGCGTCGATCATCACCAGTACCGGGTCCTCGTCGTGGCCCGGGAGGGAGCCCAGAGCCTGGTCGACGAGATCACGCGCGTTCGCGAAGGCGTCCCGGCCCGCCTCCGCTCCGATCGCGGAAGCGTGGAAGGCGGCGAGACCCTGGGCATGGGGACGCCATCCGGTTCCCGGGACGTACATGTGCATGGTCCAGGGGCGGGACGGGTCCGGGTCGGCGTGCAGAGCCACGAGCACGGTGACGAGGACGGGACGCGCCTTGGCCGCGGTCGGGTTCTGTCGCCGGATGTGCACGCCGACGAGCCAGGCCGGCCGGTCCAGCGCGTAGGACCGCATCGTGACGGCGTCCCGGAGCCGGTCGTCGCTGAACCCGCCGAGCCGCATCAGGTCTTTGAGGGCCGCTTCCACGGGATGGTCGGTGGCCTCTGGGTCCTCAGAGGCCTCAGAGGCCGGGCGGGTCGCGATGAACTGCGAGGCGACTCCGAGTTCGGCCAGCGCCCGCCGCAGCGGACGCTTGGCGTCGGGCCTGTCGTCCTCCTCGTCGTGGGCCGTCTCGACCAGCGCCAGCGTGAGGGTCCCGGGTTCCGCCTTCAGCATGGGCGCCTCCGACGCCAGCGCCGCGGCGTCCACCTGGACGTCGTCGAGCAGTGCCGCGATGTCGTACCCCACCACTTCGGTTCGCCGGGTGAGGGGCTGCACGACGCCGAGCGCGGGCGTCGGCTCAGGCGACTGCGGATGCCGGTACTTCTCCAGCCCCTCCCGGATACGCTTGCGTGTGCCGGAGGTCGCGGTCAGGTGGACGATGCGGAGGCGGCCATGCTCGGTCGCGCCGATCGCGGCGTCCAGCGCCTCCGGCCGAATGTGGTCGCTGATGGCCGAGGCGGGCACTCGGACGCTCACGCGGCCGGCCCCCTTACCTGGGGCGGTGAAGGGCTGGTAGGTGATCGGTTCCGCGTCAAGCGCCTTCGCGGCGTGCTCGGTCAGCCGTAGGTACGTGCGCGGGCCGACTCCGGTGCCGATCGGGTGTTCGGTGTTGGTCGCCCGCCAGGCGCGGACGCGTTCGGGATGCTCGCGCAGTACGTCCGGCCCCCATGGCAGCGGATCGAGCCCGCAGGCCGTGACGATGTCGGCGCTGAAGTCACCGAGGACGCGCCCCACGCCGTCCTGGTCCTTTCGGTATCCGACCGGAAGCCGCAGCAGCGCGCTGCCGCCGTGCTCCCGGCCATGGTCGATCCAGACGTTGCGGACGTCGTAGAGGCCGTCGCGAAGGCGCGTGAGGGTCGCGTCGAGGACGCAGATCAGGTCGCCGACGCCCGGCATCGTCTTGATGTGCGGGGTGATCTGCATGATGGCCCTCGCGTCGGTTCCGTTCCGCCGCGGCTTGGTGATCGGGTCGTCCCAGGCGACGAGGGCGCCGGAGCTGTCGAGGCGGAAGGTCACCTCGCGCCCGTCGAACAGCACCGGCCGGGCTGCGAGCTGCTTCGCGACCACCCAGCGCAGGACCCGGTAGACCCAGGGCTCGGCGGCCACCCGCCCAGGCGCGGGCCGCCGGACCGAGTCGGCGAGCGCCGTGCTGACGGGAGCGACCCCGCTGAGCAGGGGAGCCAGCACGTTCGTGTCCGACCCGCGGCACAGCCGCTCCCACTTGCGGACGGCGATGGCGAGGATCGTGGGATCGATGGGCTCGGTCGTGACGAGGAGGACGTCCCCCTCGCCCATGCGCGTCCGGGGCAGGACGCACACGGGACGGCCGGTGACGGCGGTCAACGCGTTGGCCAGTGACGCGTGCGGTGCCCGTGCGCGGTCGTTCTTGCCGCGCCACCGCCGCCCGAGCTCCCAGAGGGCCTCGACGAAGGCCGCCGGCAGCGGATAGACGTACAGGCGGCCGAGCTGTTCGGGCGGAAGGCGGAAAGCCGCGGTCCACAACATCGTTCACTCCTCGGGGGACGGTCGCCGGTCGGCGAACTCGAAGAAGGCCCGCAGGGTCGGGCCGTAGAGGCGAAGGAGAGGGTCGAGCTCGCCGGAGGCGGCCCACTCGTCCCGCAGCGCGCGGATGAGACGCGGCAGGTCCGATCCACCGCGCGTGTCGAAGAAGGCGTGGTCGACGAGGTGCACCCGGCCGGGTGTGCCACCGCGGCGGGCTCGGCCGACGAGCTGGACGAGGCCGATGACGATCTCGGCGACGACGCCGCGCTGGACCCAGTCGGGCTGGGAGCGGAAGAACTGCGCGGAGCGGACCACCTCGGCGAAATGCCGGCCGGCCCTGCTGATCCGGAGCCGGAGGGCGGCCTGAGGGTGCTCCTCGCCTCCCCGCTCCGCGGCCCAGAGCCGGTGATTGATGTGGGCGAGCAACTCGGCGGGCTCGTCGAGGATCGGGATAGGCCGGACGACGAGGTAGATCGAGCCGAGCGCCGAGACCGTTCCGTCGAGGATGTTGACGCCGCGTTCCACGGTGGCCAGCGGCGCGATCAGGATGCGGGCTCCCGTGGCCGGGAAGCGCTCGACCCGGTCGGCGGTGAGGGTGTGCCAGCGCGAGTCGGTCATCGCGCGCTCGTCGCCCCGCCTGGCGACAACGCAGAGCGAACCCGGCGCGGCGCCCGCGCGCGCCATGCCCTCGGCCAGGTCGAGGCAGCTCGCGTACGAGGTCGTGGCGACGAGGATCAGGTCCCGTCCCGGTGTTCCCGCCCGCCGGCGCCGAACGGCGAGCCGATCGAGTTCCGGGTGGAGCGTCGCGCGGTACAGGGACTCGCCGAGGTCTCGCACGTTCAGTTCCCGACGCGGCCCCTGGACGCCCGACACCCTGATCGGCGACTGGTCGGCCGAGAACGCCTGGGACGCGAGGACCGTCACTCCCGTGGGGTCGGCGTCGGGGACGCTCCAGGTCGGCGCGGTGTGAACGTGATGGTGCGGTGCGCCGGGGAAGTACGAGGTCGCCGACAGCCCGAGAACGGCCCTCGGCACTCCGGCGTGGGCGCGGGCGGTCAGTTCGCCCAGGTACAGCACGTAGCCGTGCGGGTCGCCGCCGAAGGCGGCCATCGAGAGCTTGGCGTGCCGGGGCGTCTCCGGGTCATGGCGTTCCTTGAAGGCCAGGAACAGCCGGCCGAGCGGGCTTCCGGGCATGGCCGTCCACGCCGTCAGCCCGCCGAGCGCGTCCGCGACCTGGTCGGCGGACTCCGCGCCGACCGCCCGCAGGTGCGAGGTGTGCACGAACAGTTCCTGGAGCCGCCGCCGCAGCGGCTCCAGGTAGGCGCGGCGGATCATGCGTTCGGCGAGCAGGCCGCGCTGTGCCTCGTCCGCCGCCACCGGTTGGAGCAGGCTCACGAGCCGCGTCAGATGGACGGGGAGGATCGCGTCGCGGCAGCCGTCCGACACCGCGCGCAGCACCGTCGAGACCTCGGCCAGCAGTTCCCGCTGTTCGCGTTCGCCGAGGCCGCCGCCGAGCCGGAGTATGCCGGCCGCCTCGGCGACCGAGCCGGTGTAGAGAAGGTGGAGCGCGCGTGTCTCCTCCTCGGCGATGTCCCGGCCGTCAGGGGGCAGGCCGAGGAGCCGCCCCGTGATCCAGGCGTCATGGCCGCGCGGGACGATCCAGTGGTCGGTGCGCCAACCGGGGCGGTGCGCGCGCACGGGGCGGAGCCAGCCATGCGCGAGCCCCGCGACGTACCCGCCCGCCAGCAGTTGCAGATCGGAGAGGATCGGGCGGACCTCCCCGTCGATCTCGGCGGGGATCTGCCCGAAGGCGGTGCGGAACTCCTCCTCCAGGGTGTGCAGCGGAGTCTTCCGCGGTCCGTCGGCGAGCACGAGGTGGCGGGCACTCCGGCCGATCACCGCGGCCTGGAACTGGTCCAGCTCGTCGACCGCGACGAGCTGGCACCGCCGTAGCAGGAACTCCTCGACGCTGAGCCGGTCGGAGCGTCCCGGCGCCGTCGCGCCGGAGGTTTCGAGGGGGATGTGCATCCGCCCGGTGAAGAACGTCTGGTGCGCGGTGACAATGACGTCGGCATCCACGGCCTCCCGCATCAGCCTGAATTTGCCGCAGCCGGCCCGCCAAGGGCAGGCGCGTGGAGCGCCGTCGGTCTCGGTCCTCCCGGGGCGTGAGGGGCGCAACTCCCGGCACGGCTCCTCTCCCGGCCGCCAGGTGTCCACCTCGGACTCGGTCTCGGCCGCCGCGGCGAGCGCGCACCCGTAGGCCAGCCGCTCGTACGCCCAGGCGCCGAAGCCGTCCGGATCGTCGGTCGCGGCCTTCACCGCGTCGTCCATCAGCTTGGCCGGGGACAGCAGCGGTGTGCAGGACGCGTCGATCTCCAGCAGCGACAGGTCGCTCTCGATGCGGTGCGCGAGCTGAAGGGCGGCGGCCCTGGTCGGGACGACGAGCGCGGTGGTCAGGTGCTGTTCGGCGGCGTGCGTCCCGATGACCTCCAGCAGCACGGACTTCCCGAATCCGGTCGGCGCCTGGAGAATCTTCGTGAGCCCGCCCGCGCCGACACGCAGCCCTTCGGCGACGGCGTCGCCGTCGCGGTCGACGAGCCCGGCGAACAGCGCCTCGACCCGCTGTAGACGGTGTCCCTCGCCCCGGGCGTTGTCGATGCGTTCGGCCATCTTGCGCAGGTCGTCGGCTCCGAAGACGACCTCGTCCCTACGCGGCGCGTCCGTCACCACCGGGATCTCGTCGGCTCCGGCGCGCAGGTCGGTCAGGTTGTAGACCGCGCGGGTCGTGGTCGTCGCCGCACCCTGGCGCAGGACGCGGAGCGTCGTCCGGTAGCGGCCCGGAGCGGCCGGCGCCGTCAGCCGGGCGCCGTTCCTCCGCTGCCGTGAGAGTTCCGTGAGCAGGCGTTCCGCGTGTTCGAGCGGAGACAGGCCGTGGTCGGGCGTGAGCGTCCCGTCCGGTTCGCGGTGGTAGCCGGGCAGCCGCCCGGTCGCGGCGGCGGTGCGCAGCGCGGCGGCGAAGAACTCGGCGCTCGCCAGTTCGTCCGGGCGGTGTCTCAGCAGCGCGCAGACCCGTCGCTTGTCGTCCTCCGCGAGACGCCAGTAGCCCGGCCAAGCGTCGATTCGACCTGTGAGCAGCAATTGGGCGTGTTCTTCGTGGGCCTTGCCGCCCATGCCGGGGAAGTAGACCTCGGCAAGCGCCAGGGCACAGGAGATCGACGTCTGCTCGCGGACGCGCTGCCTGTCGTTCGGTCGCGTCATCGGGGACTCCCCGCCCGAGCCGCCCTCCGGCGGATCCGGTCGTGGATCTGGTCCTCGGTGGCGATTCGCGTCTCGGGCAGGAGTCGCCGCAGCTCTCCGATCTGGTCGCGCCGGTACCGGGGCAGGACGAGATGGCCCGAGGCGATCGGCCGTTCCTCCAGTCTGCGGGCGAGCGCGGAGGCGGAAGCGTAGTCCTTGACGTCCAGGGTGAACTCCCATTTGTCGCCCTCTCCGGCTCCCACGACCTGGATGTCGTGAAGGTCCTTTCGCGGGTAGAGGGCGGTCTTGACGCCAGGGAGAGCGGCGAGCCGGTCGTGCAGCCGTACTTCGACGACACCGGGCACCACGATGTAGCGCCAGACCGACTCGTCCACACAGACGGCGCCGTCCGCGGGCCGGGCCCCGGGGGCGCGCCGCGACGCGCCGACCGGCCTCAGCCGCGAAGCGGTGCCACCGTCCGGTGGCCCGTAGACCGCCTCGTGGCGGGGGAAGTCGCAGCGCACCAGCGGGCCCCGCACCCGCATGGGCCAGCGGCAGACCGGACAGGGCCACCACAGGCCCCGCCACCGCCGCTCCTCGGGGATCTCCGAGTACGGGACGAGCGCGGGAAGGTCGAGGGCGTCACGCGCGACCATCAGCTCGGTCAGAGCGCCGGCGGGGCGCTCGGTGATGAACCTCCGACCCCGGGTGTACTCGTCGTCGGTTCCGACGAGGAGCGCGCGGAAGGCCGCGGTCTCGATCTGTTCGGCCCGGTGGACGCGCCAGCCCGGAAGCCACCCCGCGCCGGGATCGTCCTGTCCGCTCAGGACCTCGGCGGTGTAGTCGCAGCCGATCTCGAAGGTCGCGTCGGTGAGCTCGTCGTCCGCGTCGAGCACCACGAGACCGCCCACATCGGCTCCGCATCCCGGCAGCCATGTGCCGAGGGGGCGCCTCAGTGCCCCGACCAGCTCGACCGGCGTGGTGGGCCCCCGCCCGGGGCCGCACGTTCTCATGATCACTCCGGTCATCCTGGCGATCTCGGTCCAGGCCTCCGGCCGCTCCCGCCTGACGGTCCAGGCGAAGCCGGCCCGGATCGCCGCCGTGACCGCCCGCTCAAGCGTCGTCGTACTCGTCATGTCGGCTTCCTCTAGAACGGGGGCTCGTCGTCGGCGCCGGGCTCGGCGATGCCCTGGGCCACGGCGGCGGCGCGGCCGCTGACCGCCCGCGGAACGTCCAGCACCTCGCCCGTCCGGGGGTCGATGCGGACGCCGTCCACCACGATCGGCGCCGCCGGGTCGGTCGGGGCGCGGTCCGGACACCACTGGGCGACCGGGCATCCCGCGCACCAGTGACCCGGGTTCGGACGGAAGGCGGTGTCCACGTGCCACTCGCCGGTCATCCGGGCGATGACGTCCCGCGCCGCCTCCCGCACCGCCGGGTCGGAGACCTCGAACGAAAGGACCGTCGCCGCGTCCGGTGTCATCGTCTCCAGCTCGACCGTGCCGGCCTGTTCGCCGCCGAAGACGCCGTGCTCGACCAGGCGGACGGCCAGCGCGAGCTGCGGCACGCGCGAGAAGACCTCGCCGGGCTCCTCGCCGGGCGTCGCCGCCAGCGTCGTCTTCTGTTCCCGGTAGACGGTCCGGCCGCCCACCTCGCGGATCAGGTCCGGGTAGGCGACGACCACCACGTCAGCCGCGGGGTCGTACACCGCCAGGGCCGGTTCCGGGACGACGTTCTCCACCGTGTCGTCCAAGGGGCAGACGGCCAGATGCGCGAGCAGGAACGGTCGGGCGTCCAGGTACTCCTCATGGGTCATGACCTCCGCGGCCAGGCCGAGGTCCGCCGCGTCCACCTCCGGAAGGTCGTCCAGACGGCAGGCTCGGGCGGGTGAACGGCCGTGCGCGGCCTCCAACCACCGGTGGACGGCCCGGCCGCGCCGCACCGCCGATCCGTCCGCCCACGGCGTCGCGGGAATGTGCAGCTCTCGGAGGTGCGCCTGCGCTGGGCAGATGAGGTACTGCCTTCCGGTCGTGACCGACCACGTCCGGCGATGTGTTCCGGTTCCCTGTAGGCCCAGCAGGCCGGGAACACGCGGCAGCGCCTCGCACGACGCCCGTGCCTTGCAGTCGACGCAGTCGGAGCCTGGGCGCTTGCCTGCGCCGAAAACGACCCGGGTCACAAGATGACGCGTATTCTTCTGGTAGGTCCGGCGGATCTCGTCCGGAGTGGAGTCCACGAGAACCCTTGGGGCGATGTCGGCCGCTAGGACCACCTCCACCACCCGTATCCGCGTGGGCATGTGCTCGTCCGCGTCGACGTCGACCGGCAGATCCCGGTACACGTCGCCCTGTGCGCGCTGCCCCGCCGCCGCCACGAAGGCCATGGCGTCGTTGGACGGGGCGTCCCGTTCGCCGGCCCTGCTCATCCGCAGCCGCCGGAACTCCCGGACCCGGCCGTCCGCGGATGCGTACCACCGTCCCCAGGCGGTGAGCATCCGCAGCTCGGCCGCCGACTCGTGCTGGACGACCCGGGGAAGCGGCTGCGGCATGAGCACGACGTCTTCGGGCTCGAGTTCGTCCGCGACCCACTCGGCGGCCTGGAGGTAAGCACCGCAGGCGTGCCGCACCCACGCCGCCACCCCGGGGTGGACGGTCGAACGGTTGCGCGTGACGGCCTCGTTTACCGCGTCCGCGATGTCCGTGCCCTGGAACTCGACCGAGTCGAGCGCCCTCATGACGAGCCCCAGCGGGAACGTGTCCCAAGGCGCGTACCGGCGCCGCTCGTACGCGCTCGGCCAGATCCGGGGGCGGGCCTTGAGGGCCGTGAAGTCGCGGCAGTGCCGGTCGTCGCGGTCGAGGGCACTGGCCGAGAGCCTGATGATGTGCGCCTCACCGCGCAGCCCATCGTGAGATCCCCACTCATGAACGGTCATAGCGTCCATTAGAGCAGTTGTGAACTCGATCAACATAGAAATCGATGGATGGTAGGGTAAGTCTTACCGCGAGGACAGCACCACGGTTTCCTGACGCGGTGTCATCCGTCGGCTTGCGAGAGGCGTCCACCCAGGGTGAGCATGTGCCACGTGCGGTACCGGTGGCCGCTTGCGACGGGGAGAGGCAACGGGAGGGGAGGGCCGGCGGCATGGACGTCTTCGGCGTGCACGAGCGGCTGATCGAGGACTACTCGGCCTTCACCGCCTCGCTCGTCCAGGTGCGCGACACTAAGATCGCCGAGCATCTGGACCACGAGAACGGTGACAAGGTCCGCTGGCCGGATCCCTGGCTCTCCCTCAACCCCAACTTCGAGCCCGCCGGAACCGTGACCGAGCTGGTCCGGCGCGACGTCCTGCACCCTTACTGCGACCGCTTCTTCCGGGCGAAGAAGAGCGCGGACGACGAGGGAGCGCGGTCGCTCACCCTCCACGAGCACCAGCGGCAGGCCATCGACGCGGCGCGGACGGGCGAGAGTTATGTGCTCACGACCGGGACGGGGTCCGGCAAGAGCCTCACCTACATCGTCCCGATCGTCGACTCGATCCTGCGCGACCCCGCGCCCGGACGGATCAAGGCGATCGTCGTCTACCCGATGAACGCCCTGGCCAACAGCCAGCTCCACGAGCTGGAGAAGTACCTGACCTGGGGGATGGCGGCCGACGACCGGCCGGTGACGTTCGCCCGGTACACCGGTCAGGAGGGCGAGGAGGAGCGCGACCGCATCCTGCGCCGCAAGCCGGACATCCTGCTGACCAACTACGTGATGCTGGAGTACCTCCTCACCCGTCCGGCCGAGCGCCTGCAACTGATCGGCGCCGCACAGGGCCTGCGGTTCCTCGTCCTGGACGAACTGCACACCTACCGGGGGCGCCAGGGCTCGGACGTCGCGATGCTCGTCCGGCGGCTGCGGGACGCCTGTGACGCCCCCGCGCTCCAGTGCGTCGGTACGTCGGCCACGATGGCCACCAGTGCCACGTTCGCCCAGGCGCAGGAGAAGGTCGCCGGTGTGGCGACCAGGCTGTTCGGCACGCCGGTGAGGCCGGACCGGGTGATCGGTGAGACGCTCCGCCGAGCCACCGAGGTCGAGGAGCCGGGCGCGGACGACCTTCGCGGCGGCATCGCCGCGGTGCTCGAAGGTGCCGAACGCGACTATGCCGCGCTCGCGCGGGACCCGCTCGCCGGATGGATCGAGACGACCTTCGGCCTCACGACCGAGGCGCCGACGAACCGGCTCGTCCGGCAACGGCCGCGAAAGCTGCCGGACGCGGCGGAGGAACTCGCGCGGACCACCGGGGAGCCGCGGGACCGGTGCGCGCGGGCCATCGAGGAGGCGCTCCGCCAGGGCTCACGGGCCCGGCATCCGGTGACGGGCTGGCCGCTGTTCGCGTTCCGCCTCCACCAGTTCCTCTCCAAGGGCGACACGGTCTACGTCAGCCTGGAGCCGGAGAACGAGCGACACATCACCAGCCAGTATCAGGTGAGCGTCCCCGGGCAGCGGGAGAAGGCGCTGCTGCCGTTGGCGTTCTGCCGCGAGTGCGGGCAGGAGTACCTCGTCGTCGCCCGCACCCGGAGGTCGGACGGCGTGTTCTACACGCCCCGCCAGGACCAGGACGCCGCCGGCGGCGACGCGGCGAACGGCTACCTGTACCTCAGCGCCGACGAGCCGTGGCCGGTCCAGGATCCGATCGGCGCCGGTCGCCTGCCCGACTCCTGGTACGACACCGACGAGAGCGGCGCCCCCTACGTCCTGCCGGCGCTTCGCGATCACCTGCCGCGCGAGGTGTGGCTGGGCGTGGACGGCGCGGAGCGGCCCGAGGGCGACGGCGTCCGAGCCGCCTACTTCTCCACGCCTTTCCGCTTCTGCCTGCGCTGCCGGGTCTCCTACACCCAGACCCGCGGGAAGGACTTCGCCAAGCTCGCCTCCTACGCGGCGGAGGGCCGCAGTTCCGCCGTCTCGGTGATCAGTTCCAGCATCGTGCGCAGCCTGCGCACGCAGGAAGGGCTGAGCGACGAGGCGAAGAAGCTCCTCACGTTCGTCGACAACCGGCAGGACGCCAGCCTCCAGGCGGGGTTCCTCAACGACTTCGTGCAGGTCACCCAGGTGCGCGGGGCCTTGTTCCGGGCCGCGCTCGCGGCCGGCGAGCGAGGGCTTACCCATGAGGGCGTCGCGCAGGCCGTGGAGGACGCGCTGGGCCTCGCCATGGAGGACTTCGCGCAGAACCCGGGGGCGAAGTTCAGCCAGAAGGAGAACATCAGGCGCGCCCTGCGGCTGGTGCTGTCGTACCGCCTCTACGCGGACCTGGAACGCGGCTGGCGGGTCACGATGCCGAACCTGGAGCAGACCGGCCTGATCCGTTTCGGCTACCTCGACCTGGAGGAGATCGCCGCCGACGAGGAGAGCTGGCGGGACGCCCACCACGTTCTCCGCGACGACGATCCGACCCACCGGGCGGCGCTGATACAGATCGTCCTGGACGAGATGCGGCGAGCCCTCGCCGTGGACATCGACGTCCTCACCCAGCAAGGCCAGGAGCGGATCGAAGGGCTGTCGGACCAGCTTCTCAAGGGCACCTGGGCGCTGCCGCACGGTGAGCCGATGGTCAGGGCGCGGACGGTGTTCGCGGTCCCGTCCGGGCGCGGGGGCAGTCGCGGCAGCGTCCACTTCACCGGCCGGAGCGCCGTCGGGCGCTACCTGCGCAGGCCGAAGGAGTTCCCCCACCTGTCGGACACGTTGTCCGTCGCTGACGCCCAGGAGATCATCGCCAGCCTGCTCAAGGTCCTGGAGGACTGCGGGCTGCTCACCGTCGAGACCGAGACCCGCGAGGGCGTGCGCGGCTACCGGCTCAAGGCGTCGGCGCTGGTCTGGCGCGCGGGCGACGGCATGTCGGGTGCCGCCGACCCGCTCCGCAAGGTCGTCGATCCCGAGGTCGGCGTCCGCGTCAACCGGTTCTTCCGCGACCTCTACCAGGAGACGGCGGGTCGCCTCACCGGGCTGGAGGCGCGCGAGCACACGGCCCAGGTCCGCAACGAGGACAGGATGCAACGGGAGCTGGACTTCCGCGAAGGAAGGCTGCCGCTCCTGTACTGCTCGCCCACGATGGAGCTGGGCGTCGACATCGCGACGCTCAACGCCGTCGGGATGCGCAACGTCCCGCCCACCCCGGCGAACTACGCCCAGCGGTCGGGGCGTGCCGGACGCAGCGGCCAGCCCGCCCTCGTCACGACCTACTGCTCCACGGGACGCGCGCACGACCAGTACTACTTCCGCCGCTCCGACCTGATGGTGGCGGGCAGCGTCGAACCACCCCGGCTCGACCTGACCAACGAGGACCTTCTCCGCTCGCACGTCCACGCCATCTGGCTGGCGGAGACGGGTGTGTCCCTGCATTCCCGGATGGCGGACGTCCTGGACATCTCAGGCGAGGAGCCCTCCCTGGACATCCACCCGCATCTGCTCGACCAGTTCGCCGACGAGACCGCCCGCCGCCGCGCGACCGCCCGGGCGGGCCGTGTGCTCGCCGACCTCGCCGCTCCGGGCAGCATCGAGGGCACAACCTGGTGGTACGAGGACTGGGTGCGCGACGTCGTCCGCGGGGCGGCCCGCAGGTTCGATGACGCCTGCGAACGCTGGCGCCAGCTCTACCGCGCGGCCCTGGCCGAGCAGCGCGAGCAGAACCGGCGGGTCCTGGACCACTCGACCGAGTCCAGAGCGCGGACGCAGGCGCAGCGGCGGCGCATGGACGCCGAGAACCAGATCAAGCTGCTGAAGAACGAGGACAGCGAACAGCAGTTCAGCGACTTCTACACCTACCGCTACTTCGCGTCCGAGGGGTTCCTGCCCGGCTACTCCTTCCCCCGCCTTCCCCTGGCGGCCTACATCCCGGGAGAGCGCAGGCGCGGCGCCTACATCCAGCGGCCCAGGTTCATCGCGGTCGGCGAGTTCGGGCCGGGCGCGCTGATCTACCACGAGGGCGCCCGCTACCAGGTCAGCAGCGTCCAGGTTCCGGCGGGCGCCGAGGCGGGCGAGGTCGCCACCACCGAGGCCCGCATCTGCGGGTCGTGCGGGTACTGGCACTCGCGGCAGGCGGGCGTCGACCGGTGCGAGGAGTGCGACGCCGAGCTCGGCGGCGCGCTGTCCGGGATGATGCACCTCCAGACCGTGCACACCGTCCGGCGCCAGCGCATCTCCTCCGACGAGGAGGAGCGGCGCCGCGCGGGCTTCGAGTTGCAGACCGTGTACCGGTTCAGCACACACGGCACCCGCCCGGGCCGGCTGCACGCGGAGGTCGAGGGGCGGGACGGCGCCCGGATCGCCGACCTCGTGTACGGGGACGCCGCCGCGATCCGCGTCATCAACCGGGGCCGGCGGCGGCGCAGGGACGCGAGCGACGTCGGCTTCTGGCTCGACCCGATCCGCGGCCGCTGGCTCAGCGAGACGTCCGCGGCCGGCCTCATGCCCGAGGACGAGGGCCTCCGCCCGCTCAAGGACGCCGCCCGCGCGGTGAAGGTGGTCCCGTTCGTCGAGGACCACAAGAACATCTGCGTGATCAGGCTCGGCCGCCGGGTCTCCGAGACCGAGGCGGTCACCCTGCGCTACGCGCTGGAGCGCGGCATGGAGGCCCACTTCCAACTGGAGGACTCCGAGCTCACCAGCGAAGGGCTGCCGGACGCCGACGACCGCGGCCGGATGCTGTTCGTCGAGAGCGCCGAGGGCGGCGCCGGCGCCCTGCGCCGCCTCCACGACGAGGGGGAGGCGCTCGCCGAGATCGCCAGGACGGCGCTGCGGATCATCCATGTCGACCCTGGCACCCTGGAGGACCTCGGCTCCGCGCCCGGCGCCCGCGAGCGCTGCGAACGCGGTTGCTACGACTGCCTGCTGTCCTACACCAACCAGGTCTTCCACCAGCGGATCGACCGGCACTCCGTCATCGACCTCCTGGCCGAGCTGGCCGGGGCCTGGACGGGTGCGCGCGCCGACCAGCGGGGCACCGTCGAGGAACACGCGACCGGCCTCGCCGACGCCTCCGGCAGCGAGTTGGAGCGCCGATTCGTCACGTTCCTCAAGCAAAGGGACTATCGTCTGCCGGACGAGGCCCAGACGCTCGTCGCCGACGCCCTGGCCCGCCCCGACTTCGTGTACCGCCTGCCCGCGGGCCCCGTCGCGGTTTTCGTCGACGGTCCGCACCACGGGTACTCGCAGGTGTGGGAGCGCGACGTCCAAGCGGAAGGACGGCTGCTGGACCTCGGCTGGCTGGTGGTCCGGTTCAGTTATGACGGGGAGTGGGACGAGATCGTGAGCGGGTACCCGAGCGTCTTCGGCACTGGACGGGGCGACGCCTGATGGCGGCTCCCGCGGGCATCGCCGCGCCCGTGTACTCGCCGGGTTCCCTCGTCGCCGCGCGCGGCCGGGAGTGGGTCGTCCTGCCCGAGTCCACGGACGGCTTCATCGTCGCGCGCCCCCTCAACGGCGATCGGGAGTTCACCACCGGCCTGTTCACCGACGAGGTCGAGCCCGCGAGCTTCCCCCGCCCGTCCGCCGACCCGGGCGAGGTCGGCGACAGCGTCGCGGCCGGCCTGCTGCGCACCGCGATGCGGATCGGGTTCACCTCCGCTGCCGGGCCGTTCCGCTCGCTCGCCGCGATCGCCGTGGAACCCCGGCAGTACCAGCTTCTCCCGCTGTTGCTCGCCCTGCGCATGGACACCGTCCGGCTGCTCATCGCCGACGACGTCGGCATCGGCAAGACCATCGAGGCGGCGCTGATCGCCAAGGAGCTGATCGAGCAGGGCGAGGCGGACCGGCTGACCGTGCTGTGCTCGCCCGCGCTCGCCGAGCAGTGGCAGGCCGAGCTGCGCGACAAGTTCGCCATCGACGCCGTTCTCGTCCTGCCCTCCACGGTGACCAGGCTCCAGCGCGACCTGCGCTCGGACGAGTCGCTCTTCGAACGCCACCCCTACACGGTCGTCTCCACCGACTTCATCAAGGGCGACCAGCGCCGCGCCCAGTTCCTCCGCGCCTGCCCCGATCTGGTCATCGTGGACGAGGCGCACACCTGCGTCCCGGCGGGCGGCGCCGCGACGACGCTCCGGCAGCGCCGCTACGACCTGCTCAAAGAGATCGCCGAGGATGCCGACCGGCACCTGATCCTGGTGACCGCCACCCCGCACAGCGGCAAGGAGGAGGCGTTCCGCGACCTCATCGGCCTGCTCGACCCGGCGCTCGCCACCGTCGACCTGGAGACCGAGAAGGGCCGCGACCGCCTCGCCCGCCACTACGTCCAGCGGCGCCGCCGCGACATTCGCCGCTACCTGGACGAGGAGACCCGTTTCCCCAAGGACCGGATGCTCCTTCCCGTCCCATACGAGCAGAGCGAAGGCCAATCCGAGCTGATGCACAAGGTCCTCTCCTACGCCCGGGAGACCGTTCGCGACCCGGTCACCAGGGAGGTCCGGCGGCAGGTGCGCTGGTGGTCGGTGCTCGCGCTGCTGCGCTCGGTGGCGTCCTCGCCCCGCGCCGCCGCCGCGACGCTCACCGCCCGGTCCGCGGCCGACGCCGCCGAGACCGTCCCCGAAGCGGACGAGCTCGGCGCGCGGGGCGTCCTCGACATGATCGAGGACGAGGCGCTCGAAGGCGTCGACGTCGCGCCCGGCGCCGACCACGAGGAACTGTCCGCGCGGGCCCGCGCCCGCATGCGCGCCATGGCGGCCGAGGCCCGCGCGCTGGAGGGCGCGGAGCACGACGCGAAGCTCCGCAAGCTGATCGACGAGGTCAAGGCGCTGCTCATCGAGGGCTACGACCCGATCGTGTTCTGCAAGTACATCCCCACCGCCGAGTACGTCGCCGAACACCTCGGCAAGGCCCTCGGACGCAAGGCCGGCGTGGAGGCGGTGACGGGCACGCTCCCACCCGCCGAGCGCATCGACCGCATCGAAGAACTCACCCGGCGGTCGAAGCGCCGCGTCCTCGTCGCCACCGACTGCCTCTCCGAGGGCGTCAACCTCCAAGAGCACTTCAACGCCGTCGTCCACTACGACCTTGCGTGGAACCCGACCCGGCACGAGCAGCGGGAAGGCCGCGTCGACCGGTTCGGGCAGCGCAGCACGAAGGTCCGCGCCATCACCCTGTTCGGCACCGACAACGGCATCGACGGCGTCGTCCTGCACGTCCTGCTCCTCAAGCACGCCACGATCGCGAAGCAGACCGGCGTCGCCGTGCCCGTTCCCGAGCGCAGCGAGACCGTCGTCAAGGCCCTCGTCGAGGGCCTCCTTCTACACAGCAAGGACCCCGACCAGCTCGCCCTCGACTTCGAGGACGACCCGGCCACCAAGAAGCTCCACCGTTCCTGGGAGAGCGCCGCCGCCCGCGAATCGAAGGTGCTCACCAAGTACGCGCACTCCGGGGTCAAGGAGCTGGACGAGGTGCGGCGCGAGGCCGCCGAGGCCCGCACCGCGGTCGGCCGCCACACCGACGTGGCCCGGTTCGTCCGCGAGTCGCTGTCGGCGATGGGCGGCGCCGTCCAGGTCGGCGAGCAGGGGTTCAGCGTCCAGACACAGGGCCTCCCGATCGGTGTCCGGCACGCCCTCGGTCTCATCGGCGCCGCCGAGGACGAGTCGAAGCCGCCACTCCTGGAGTTCCTGAACGACGTGCCCGCGCCCACCGGCAAACACGCCCTCGTCCGCACGGACCCGTCGGTCGTGGCACTCGCCCGCCATGTCGTCGACGCCGCCCTCGATCCCGAGCTGCCGGATCGGGAACGGCCCGCCCGCAGCTGCGGCGCGATCCGCACCACGGCCGTCACGTCCCGGACGACCATGCTCCTCGTCCGCTACCGCTTCCACCTGACGCTGCCGAGACCGCCCCGGCCGGACGACCCACGGCCCGACCCGCGCACTCTTGTCGCTGAGGACGCCCAGATCCTCGCCTACAGATCGGTCCGCCCCCCCACCGGGGACACACCGGTCCCGGGGGACACGGGCGGTCGCGAATGGCTCACCGACGACGAGGTCACCGCACTGCTCGGCGCGGGCCCGGACGCGAACGTGCTCCCCGAACTCGTCCAGCGGGCCGTCAAGACGTCCATCGACGAACTCGGCGACCCGCCCGCGCCCGGCGAACCCGCGCCGCCCGGCTCCGTCCAGGCGGAGTTGGACGCCCGCGCCGCCGGACTGGCGGACCGGCTGGAGGCCGCGCACCGGCGCGTCCGGTCGTCGGTCGGCGCGATCAAGCGCGGCTTGGACGTCCGGCCCCACGACCACGCCGACGTACTCGGCGTCTACGTCTACCTGCCCGCGGGAGGCGCCCGGTGAGCGGCTCGCCCTACACCGCCGTCCACATCGAGGGCGGCCTGCTCTCCGCCGACCTGATCGAGCTGATCAGGTCCGGGACCAGGGAACTGCCGGGCAACCGCCCCGAGGACTACCATCTCGCCGCCGGGGAGCGGATCGGCGAGGCGGCCAGCCGCAAATGGGACTACCTCAAGGGCGCCTACCGCGCCTTCCGCGAACGCCTGGACGCGCTTCCGCCGACCGACTCCGCCGTCACCGAGACCCGCGAGCGCTGGCTCCTCCGCCTCTTCGACGAACTCGGCTTCGGACGCCTCGCCTATGTGCGCGGCGGCATCGCGGCCGGGGAGAAGACGTACCCGGTCTCCCACCAGTGGGGCGAGCACGTCGCCGTACACCTGCTCGGCTGGCACACCGACCTCGACCGCCGGACGAAGGCCCATGGCCAGACCGGCCGTGCCCCGCAGTCGATGCTCCAGGAATTCCTCAACGTCAGCGACGCCCACCTTTGGGGCGTCCTGTCGAACGGGCGCGTCCTGCGCATCCTACGCGACTCGTCCGCACTCGTCGGCTCGGCATACGTGCAGTTCGACCTGGAAACCATTTTCGACGGCGACCTGTACCCGGAGTTCGTCCAGCTTTTCGCCCTCCTGCACTCGTCCCGGTTCGAGCTTCTTCCGCGCGACGACGGCGGCGATCCCACGGTCGCCGACTGCTGGCTCGAACGGTGGCGCGCCCACGGCATCGAAACCGGCAGCCGCGCCCGCGAGCAGTTGCGCCTGAATGTCGAACGCGCCCTGAACGAACTCGGCACCGGCTTCCTCGAGGTCAACCAGAAACTACGCGACGACCTGGCGAACGCTCGGCTGACCCGCCAGGACTACCGCCACGAACTGCTCCGCCTCGCCTACCAGCTCATCTTCCTTTTCGTCGCCGAAGGCCGGAAGGCGCTCCTCGTCCAGGACCCGCCCGACGCCACACCTGAGCAGCGAGCCGAGCTTCAGGCCGCCCGCGACCGCTACACGGACTATTTCTCCGTCGAACGCCTCCGCCGTATCTCGTCCCGCCGCCGGGGCGACCGCCACAAGGACCTGTGGCGGACGCTCGTCGTGGTCCTCGACTCCCTCGGCACGGACGACGGCCATCCCAAGCTCGGCCTGCCCGCGCTCGGCGGCCTGTTCTTCCGCGCCGGAGACCCGCTCAATGACGCCGGTCTCGCGCCCGATCTGCTGCGCACCTGCGAACTCACCAACGAACGCCTCCTTTCCGCCATCCGGCTCCTCACCACCTTCAAGGACAAGAAGGGCAGCGCCCACCGCGTCGACTACCAGCACCTCGGCGCGGAAGAACTGGGAAGCGTCTACGAGTCGCTGCTCGAACTCGAACCCCAGATCGACAACGCCGAACCCCGCTTCTGGCTGGAGAACCTGCGCGGTAACCAGCGCAAGACCACCGGCTCGTACTACACGCCCACGGCCCTCATCGACGAACTCCTCAAGACGACCCTCGACCCGATCATCGAGGAGTACGCCCAGTCGGGAAATCCTGACGACCTCCTGAAAATCACCGTCTGCGACCCGGCCTGCGGCTCCGGCCACTTCCTCGTCGCCGCCGCCCGCCGCATCGCCAGGAAGTACGCGATCATGTGGAGCGGCGACGACGAGCCGACGCCCGCCGCCGTCCGCGAGGCGATGCACAAGGTCGTCGAGCGGTGCGTCTACGGCGTGGACCTGAACCCGATGGCCGCCGAACTCGCCAAGTTCTCGCTCTGGCTCGAATCGCAGGAACCCGGTCGTCCCCTCGCCTTCCTCGACAGCCACATCAAGGTCGGCAACTCCCTCCTCGGCACGACCCCCAAGCTGCTGATCCAGGGAATCCCGGACGAGGCGTTCAAGCCCATCGGCGACGACGACAAGAAAATCGCGAAGCGGTTCCGCACCGAAAACACCAAGGAACGCGATCGGCAACTCGCCCTTCAAGGTGATGGCCTTTTCGAACTGATTCGGCCCCCGGAGGACACCTCCGAACTGACACGCCAGGCCACCGCCCTCAACCGGATGCGCGTCGGCTCCATCGCCGACATTCGCGAACAGGCCCGCCGCTTCCGCGCCCTGCTCGACTCCCCGGACCTCGCCAACCGCAAGCGCCTCGCCGACGCCTGGTGCGCCGCGTTCGTTTTCCCCAAGCAGAAGAAGCCTCGCCCTATCACGTCAGCCACCCTTCAAATCATGGGCGGGGACGATGTGGCCAAGACGGACTTCGCCCAGGCCACGCCCACTGCGGAGATGGAAGACGAACTCGACAAGCTCATCGAACAGTACGGCTTCTTCCACTGGCACCTGGAATTCCCGGAGATCTTCCTCGTCGGCAACGACTCCACCCCCGACGCCAACCACGACACGGGCTGGCAGGGCGGCTTCACCTGCGTCCTCGGCAACCCGCCGTGGGAACGTGTAAAGCTCCAGGAGCAGGAGTTCTTCGACTCCCGCAACGACAAGATCGCCAAAGCCCGCAACGCCGCCGCGCGTAAGAGGCTCATCGAGCAACTGAAGATGAGTGAGGAGCCAACAGATCGGGCTCTTTATGATGATTTTCAGGAGGAGTTGCGCAAGTCTGCGGGGTGGAGCCATCTACTCCGCTCGTCGGGTCTCTACCCGCTCACTGGACGCGGTGATGTTAACACCTATTCGGTATTTGCTGAAACGGCCCGAACTATCGTCGGCCCACACGGCCGCAGCGGCCTCGTGCTGCCCACTGGAATTGCCACCGATGCCACCACGGCGCCATTCTTCAGCGAACTTGTTCAGAGTCAAGCACTAATTCATGTTCTTGGCTTTCGCAACAATCGCGGACTTTTTCAAGGAGTTGGACATGGAGATGTGCGCTTCTGTCTGATTGCGTTTGGCGGGCGCAAGGTCACGGTCGAATACTTTATGCTGGCTTTTGACTTGGGGCTGCCCTCGGAACTCAAGGACATGGGCAGGACCTATCGGTTGACCAAACGTGATGTTGAGCTTGTAAATCCGAATACTCGAAACTGTCCGACATTTAAACTCCCGCGGGATGCACGCATCGTGCGCAACATTTATGAACGTTTGCCAACATTGTGGAGAGAGCGTCCCGGTGGCAATATATGGAATCTCTCTTTTGTGCGCATGTTTGATATGGCGAGCGACTCTAGCTCGTTTGCAACCTTCAATCAGTTGACTGCGGAGGGCTGGAGTCTCGAAGGTAACATTGCCACTCGGGAAAATGAGCGGATGCTTCCTCTCTATGAGGGGAAGATGGTCTATCATTATGATCACCGATTCGGAGACTATCGCGAAAGAGGTGCCGAGCGCATAGACAGTGTCTTGCCTCGCGTTTCGGACGCCAACAAGATGAATTCTCGGTTCTCGGTGCTCCCGCGTTACTGGATTTCGGAAAAGGAAGTGGAAGACCGGCTGGCTGGCCGGTGGGATAAGAAGTGGCTCCTGGGGTGGCGGGATATTGCCCGTAGCACAGATGAACGAACTGCGATTTTTGGTATATTGCCCCGTTCTGGCGTCGGGCACACGTTTCCGGTTGCGCTAGTGTACTCGGAGAAGGTGGCATGCCTTTATGCAAATGTCACCTCACTCGTTTTCGACTATGTGCTGCGTCAGAAGATGGGTGGCACTCATTTGACCTACGGGTACCTTAAACAACTTCCTGTAATAGCTCCCGGTGCTTATGATGCTTCTGTTACGTGGGAAGTAGATACTCGGCTTCGGGAATGGCTTGAGGTTCGAGTCCTTGAGTTGACTTATGTTGCATGGGAATTGAAGGCTTTTGCTTGTGAATTGGGGGATCAAGGGGCCCCCTTTATGTGGAACAATGATCGGCGTATGGTTTTGCGTTCAGAGTTGGATGCTGCGTACTTCATTTTGTATGGCGTGGACCGGCAGGACGCAGAGTCGATCTTGGACAGCTTTGATGTACTAAGGCGCAACGATCCGGAGCGATTCGCGCGGACGAAGGCGCTAATCCTGGACGTTTACGATGCGATGGCGCGGGCGATGGAGACGGGGAAGCCGTACAAGACCATCCTCGACCCGCCGCCAGGAGAAGGTCCGCGCCATCCGGAGAGGTGATTGGGGCGAAGAACAAGACGGCCTGGGGCGATTGGCTCGTCCCAGGCCGCTAGTGATGACGGGGGTCAGTGGCTGGCTGCGCGGATTCTGTGAAGGAAGGTTCGCCACTCATCTCGGGTGAACTCCAAGGTCGGGCCTGCTCCGTGCAGTTGGGTGTCTCGTACGCCGATCGTGCCGTCAGTGGCTTGGCCCACTTCGACGCATTCGCCATTGGGTTCGCTGTGGCGCGATTTACGCCAGTGGTGGAAGTCTCCGGTCATGTTCTCGATCCTGCCTGGTCGGTTAGCCGGTTGGCTACCCGTTCGAGGAAGGCGATGCTGGCTTGGCGAGAGAGCGCGGCATCCCGGAGGCGGTCATACACCCTGGTATGCTGCACCACTTCTCGTCGCTTGGTGAGTACGAGATCGGCGGTGACGGTGTCAACCACCGCCAGCGGCGAGTCACCTGGTTCGGGGAACGTGTAGAGGTAGAACGACGACTTCGGCAGGAAGCCGCCAGGAATTCTGGTGTCGTGCAGCAGCACTCGGACACTGACCCGTTCCTCCGCAGAGACCACCCTAATCATGTGTCGAAGCTGGCTACTCATAGCGGGCGGCGGTACGGCCAGACGATGGACGATGCACTCGTCCAGGACGATTTCGTAGGACGGCCCGCCTGGCCGCAAGAGCTCATGTTGCCGCCGCGTACGGGCTTCGGCCATGCGTTCGGGCACGTAATCGAGCTTGCCCTGGCACTTGTCCAGGTCGACGAGCGCAGAAATGAACTCGGGTGCCTGGAGAACTGCGGGCATCGCAGTCTGGTTGTAGGCGCGGACGGTGTCGGCGCTGTACTCCAGGTCCGCGTAGAGCTTCTGGCGGGGACCCATCGACATCCCGTACCTGTCCCACCAGCCCTTCTGGCCGGCCTCGCGGGCAAGCTTGACGAGTCTGTCGTACTCGCTGCCGGTGACCCCGAGGATGTCCAGCATGTCCAGGAAGTCGTTGAGGTTGGGGCGGACCTGGGCGTTCTCCAGGCGGGTGATCTTCGTTCGGGAGTGGAAGACGAGCTTGGCGAGGCCATCGGTCGTGAGGTCGTGACTCTCGCGGAGTTTGCGGATCTCAGCCGCCAACCGGCGGCGTCGGACGTAGGGGCTCGGCATGACCGCCTCCCGTGGGGCATCGCCGCCTGGATCGGCGGCTAACTCTGAGTTACGGCACTAACCGGGACTGTAGCGGCCAACGGGTGGGGCGTCGCGACAAATGGGCAGGTCGGGGGCGCGTCAGAGGATTCCAGACGTGCGAATTCCGCACGTGCGTCCTTCGGACGGCTTGTAGCGGGCGGCGGTGCGGGGTCGCGCGGTCAGTTCGTGGACTTCACGGTGAGGTGGCTGCCGAGGTAGCCGATGTAGATCTTCCCCGTGTTCTTGACGTCGTCGAGGTAGTGCATTCGGGGTGCGCTCATACCCGCGCCGCCGCCCAGGCGGACATGGGCCCACATGTACGCCCTTCCGCCGGGGGCCACCTCGGGCGGGACGGGCAGCAGCCGTTCCCGGCGCATCTTCGGGTTGGTTCTCACGGTCTCCGACTCGTCCGGGCCGACCTTGCCCGCGCTGATGGCGTGGGCGCCGGGATCGGGGCGCTTGCACCAGTCTGCGAAGCCGCCGGAGACCCGCCCGGCCGCGCTCGCCTCCGCGTAGTCGTTCATGGCGAGCACGGCCTGCCATGCGCACTGCGCCCAGGACGACGCGGCCGGCATGATGTCCATGCTCCGTGGGTGGTCGCGGTCGCCGCTGAAATCGATCCGCTCCAGGCCGTCGATGCGCTCCAAAAGCTCCTCGAAGGAAGTAGGCAGGATCGTCTGCTCGTCGGCCGGAGCGTACGCCTCGGTGCTCCGTCCGACCTCGACGAGGCGCCTTCGCAGCGCCCGCACCTGGTCCTCCAGTGACTCGGCGCGCTGGTTGACGCGGTCGAACTCGGCTGTGAGGGCGTTCAGCTCCTCGTTGCGGTGCGCGAGGAGGTCTTCGGTCCGTTCCGCCTCCGCGACCAGCTCCAGTGCCGCGTCCAGGGTGCTCTGGAGGCGGTCCGTCTCGGCGCGGAAGGCTTCTGTGGCCCTCTCCACGGCTACTGACGGGGCGAGCTCGGGCCTTTCCTGGGCGAGCAGCGCCCTGCTGAGCCCGGTGAGCGGACGGGGGAGGCGCGCCTCCGCGCTCAGGCGGCGCGGCAGGCCCGCGAGGAGCGCCTTGGCGCGGCCCTGGTTGTCCTCAATGCGGGGCGCCGACAGGACGCGGTGGCGGAGCGCGTCCTCCGCGCTCGCGGGGTCGGCTCCCGGCAGGTAGGTGCGGACGGCACCGCCCCAGACCCCGTGGGAGTCGCCGACCTCGTCGTTGAACTGGTCCGTGGCGTGCGGGTCGAGCAGGTAGAGGCTCGCCAGGCCGGCGGCGTTCCGCACCGACTTGGCGACCATCGCGCGCCAGTCGTGGAAGTCGTGCCGCGAACTGGCGCTCGCGACGAGCGCGGGCGTCCGGCGGTCCGGATCGCAGATCGTCTCGATGAGCGCGTCTACGTCCGGCGGACGAACGAGGATCGGCGTCGCCCGCAAATGGGACAGGGAGTCGCGGGCGTCGACCGCGTCGAGCAGGGCGCGGGCGAGCCGGGGGACCCCGGCCTGCGGCGCCTGGGCGGGCTCTTGTTCGTGGGGCCCGCTCGCGGGTGAGCCGAGGAACTCGACGTCCAGCCAGAACCAGCTTCGGGCCTGGTCGCGTACCTTTCCGGGCGCGTGCACCGTGAGCGTGGACACCCAAGCGCCGCGGTCGGTCGGCTCGCGGAGCTGCCACCGCTTCGTCTGCGTGCCGTCCATCGCGTTGCGGGCGAGGACGAGCAGGGTCTGTCCTGCCGGGCCCACCTTCGGCATGCCGCGGTCGAACGCGTGCTGGTCAAGGCCCTTCTCGCCCAGCCAGCTGCGCAGCTGTTGTTCCGCCGCTGGAAACGCCTCATCGGCCCGCAGCACCGTGTGAAAGATCGACCGGTATCGCCCCGTCGCCATCGCCACATCCTTCGCTTATTTGCCGCTCGCCGCGTTTTCGGGAACCGGATGTGGGAGCAGAAGCGACGAGTTACCAGATAGACGTGCCGGACGACCGTGGGGTTTACCCGAAGAGGTCCGCACGTGCCGGAGTGTGATGTGCGACGTCGGCGTGTGCGGTTGACGCTTGTGCCGAATGCCTCTCCGGGCCATCTGAATTCTGGTTCTTCGTGTTCAGAGTGCGACCGGCTGTGACGCTTGCCTCGTGGACAAGGAGTGGCTCGACAGATCCGCAATGTCGTTCCCGACATGATCAGAGGTGGTTCCGATGTCACCGGTGATGCTCCTGGCAAGAGAGTCCGTGCCGCTGTGCTGGCGGCGAACCTTCCCCGGCGGTCCCGAGCAGGCCCGCGCCGTCCGGCGGTTCGTCGGCTGCCTGCTGGCGGGCTGTCCCCACCTGGACGACGTGCTGCTGGCCGCCGACGAACTCGTCGTCAACGCGATCCGGCACACCAGGTCCGGCCGGGACGGCGGGACGTTCGCCGTCGAGGTCGCCCGGTGCGGCGGCGTGATCGTGGTGTCGGTCGCCGACCAGGGCGGCCCGGGGGAGCCCGCCGTCACCGACGCGGACGAGTTCGCCGAGAGCGGGCGCGGGCTGCGCACCGTCTGGCGCACGGCCCGGAGCTGGGGCTGGCACGGCAACGGCGACGGCCGCACGGTCACCGCCGTGTTCGCGGCGGGGTGCGCCGCGTGAGGCTGCCGGTTGGCCGGAGGCACACCGAGATCAGCCGGGGAGTGCACAGTGCGATGACGATCGCGATGCGCGCGGACGTGCACGCGATCGACGCCGGCCTCGTGGAGGGCGGACGGCTCGACCTGAACAGTCGCAAGTTCGTCGGCCAGGCGCGGGGGCTGGTGCTCGCCTGCGGCGCCGCGATGACGCGCGTGCTCGCGGCGCACCGTCCCGGCGACGATCCCTATGGCCGCGAGATCTGTCTCGGCTGCGGCATCCCCGACTGCCGGACGCTGCGGGGCGTCGACCACGTCCTCGCCGCCTACTCGGTGCGCCCGGTGGTCGTCGACCGCGCGGAGGCGTGGCGGCGCGCGGACGCCTGCCTCCGCCCCGGCGGTCGCCCGGTGCCGCTGGCGGTCGAGGAGTTCTCCGCCGGGTTCGTCGCCCGGCCCGTCGAGATCGCGGCCGGGGACACCTACTTGCTGGTCGTGGACCGCTATACCGGTGCCCTCAGCCGCTGGCCGCTAATGCCCTTCGAGACGCTGGTCGGCGAGTACGAGCGATACCGCGCGGGAGGCTAGGCGCCCGGCAGCGCGGCCGCCAGCTCCCTCATGGATTCCAGGAAATCCTGGCGGTCGCGTGCCCGGAACCGGGAGAAGAACCAGTTCGGGACGCGCGACTGGGCGACACGGGTGCGGTAGACCGCGTCCTGGACTTGCCGCGCCAACGTCAGCAGGTCGCGCGTCCGGGCGGGGCCGGCCCTGCCGGAGGTCCGGGCGAGGTGCTCGTGGACGAGGCGCAGCACCCGCTCCCGTTCGTCCGCGATCATCCGCTGGCCGCGCTGGGTGTCGATGCCCAGCAGCAGCACGCCGAGGGACGGCAGGTACCAGCGCAGCACCAGCTCGGTCAGGCCGAGGTCGGCGGCCACGCCGACGAGCAGGCCCATCGCCGCCCATCCCGCGGTGGCGCCCGCCACGGTCGTGGCGTACCGGCGCCGGACGCGGGCGCCCCAGCCGAGGTTCTGGTGCTGGCAGCCGAGGACGTCGAACGGCCTCGGCAGATCCGGGATCTCGTAGTAGTCGCGCAATGGCCCGTCGTCGCCACGGAACCTGCGGTTCAGCCGGCTCACCTCGTGCGCGGGCACCTCGTCCCCGGCGATGACGCGGTTCCAGGGGATCAGGAACAGCCGCACGTCGAACATCTCCTGGAGCAGCGCGGCCCTGCGCAGTTCGCCGTCCGCCCAGAAGGACGCCCCGGCTGAGTACGCCAGGGCCCAGAGCGCCCCCAGGACGCTCACCCAGGGGAGGCTGCCGGTGAACGAGGCGAGGAGGCCCAGCGCCGCCATCGCCATCGCGGCGGCCATCCGCAGGGCGTTCAGCCTCCGGACCCGGGCATGCGACACCGACATGGCGCGCAGCAGTGCGAGGAGCGCGGGATCGTTCTGACGCTCCCTGAGCGTAGGTCTCCCTTCGGGCACCGTGGCCTCCGGAGATGGATGTCCCCATGCCCATGGTCGCTCCCCAGGACACCATGGCGGGACGTACGCGAATGCGTCACGCAACACAACATGTGCTGTGGATCTCGGATATGGGTAGGGAGCGGGCTGGGTCGGCAGGTTCGGGGTGCCTCCACGCCGCCCTGCCCGGAGGCGGAGGTCCGGTGCCCGCCTCGTGATCTCGCCCTGTGGAGGGCCGGTGGGAACCGCGTCGCGGACGACGGCCGACGACCTTGAGGCGAGCTTCGACCGGGCGACCGCCCGTGCGCTCCGGCGCTGGGCGCGGAGCCTCAACCGGACGGTGACCGTACCGCGTCGCCCCTGGCGAGGCGCGGGGCACTCCGGAGCCCTCCTCGCCGCCGTCATCCTCGGGTCGGCCGAGCCGGACGCCGCGCGGCGGCCGGAGAAGCTCATCGTCAAGGTGTGCCCGCGCGCGCTGTCGGAGGAGGAGACACGGCGGCACGAGCACGCGTGGCAGTCGCATCCCGCGTTCGCCGAACGGCACCTGGTACGCCAGCCGTACGCGCCGCACCCGATCGGCGACGGCCGCTCCCTGATGTTCCAGCGGATCGCCGGCCGCCTGGAGGAGATCGCGCCGCTCAGCCTCCTCGGTGCCGAACGGCGCCCGGTCCTGCTCCGCCGGACGACCCGGGTCGTCCTCGACGAATGGAACGGGGCCGGGCCGCTGCTGGCGTGCGCCGACGCCGACGCCTACCTGCGGGCCGAGACCCGCCACTCCGCGAACGACGACACCTGGTTGGACGAGGTCGGCCTGTCGGACAGGGACAGCGCCTGGATCTCCCTGGGAACCGGTGGCGCCGTCCCCAACCCGGTCCACCTGCTCGGCCCGGACTCGATCATCGCCGGTGTCCAGATCGACTACCTTCAGGGCCACGCTCACGGGGATCTGCACCTCGCGAACGTTCTGGCGCCCGTGTCCACGGGCCAGCGATCTCGGCTCTCCGACCTGCGGTTCGTCGACCTGTCGGCCTACGCGCCGGACGCCCCGCTCACCCGCGACCCGGTCACGCTGATGCTGTCGGCCCTGCTCCCGGTCGTCGGCGCCCTGCCTGAGGACCAGGCCGAGGAACTGCTGCGGCACGTGGTCTCGCCACGGCGTGCCTTCCCGGCGCTGCTGCCCGCCGCCTACGCCGATGCCGTCTGGGCGATCCACGAACCGGGGATGGCCTTCGCCGGCTCCCTCGGCGACGAGTGGCGGACCCAGTACCTGCTCTCGGTGACCGCCCACGCGCTGGTGCACAGTACCTACGACAACGCCGGCGCGGCCGGCCGCTGGTGGTTCGTCCGGCTCGCCGCGGGTGCCGCGTCCGCGTTCGCTGCCGCCAACGATCTTGTTCCGCCGCGACACGCGCCCGGGGCCGAGCCGCCCCCGGTCGACGATGCCGGTCGACGAGCCGGGCAGGACGTCACATCCCGGACGGGCCGCGACGCCGCCACGCCGCTGCGGGACACTTTGATCATGCTGCCCCCCTACCCTGGGCCGGTGATCGAGCGGTTGGAGCTGATCGAGCAGGTCATCGCGGTGTTGCGGGAGCCGGCGCGCAACGTCGTCGAGGTCGGCGCGGTCCTGGAGGGGACGGGCGGGTTCGGCAAGACGGTTCTCGCCCAGCAGGTGTGCCGTCGCGAGGAGGTCGCACAGCTCTTCCCGGACGGCGTCCTGTGGGTCGACGTCGGGGAGCACCTCGCCGGCGCCGACCTCGCGGCCAAGATCAATGATCTGGCGGAGCTGGTGGGCGGGCACCGTCCGACGTTCGCGGTGCCGGAGGTCGCCGGCGACCATCTCGGCCGCGTCATCGGCGACCGGGCGATGCTGCTGGTCGTCGACGACGTGTGGACTGCGGCGCAACTCCGGCCCTTCCTCTACGGCGCGCCGCGCTGTGTCCGCCTCGTCACCACCAGGAACAGGGCCGTGATCCCGCCGGAGGCCCGTGCCGTCGCGGTCGGGCAGATGGAGCCCGCCGAGGCCGCCGACCTGCTGACCACCGGCCTCACCGGGTTGGCACCCGGTGACCTGGAGGACCTGCTGCGGATGACCGGCCGCTGGCCGCTGCTGCTGTCGCTCGTCAACCGGGCGGTCCGGCAGACGGTCAGGGACGGCGCCGCCGAGGCCGACGCTGCCCGCGAGGTCGCGGCGCGGTTACGGGCCGGCGGTCCGTCCGCACTCGACCTGACCAGTGCCGACGACCGCCGTTTCGCGGTGCGCGCCACGATGGAGGTCGGGCTCGCCCGCCTTCCCGGCGAGCGGCTCGACCGCCTCCTCGAACTTTCGATCTTCAGCGAGGACACCGAGATCCCCCTCCGCGTCCTCGAACCGTACTGGCACGCGACCGGCGGGCTCGACGCTGCGGAGACCGCCCACCTGTGCCGGACGTTCGCCGACCTCTCGCTGGTGTCGCTCCGCCAAGGGGCGGGCCCGTCTCCCGCGGAGGGCCGTCGCCCCGCACCCACCGGGACTTCCTCGACCGTGCGCCTTCACGATGTGGTCCGCGCCTACCTGCGTGCCCGCACCGGGCAGGAAAGGCTGGTCGCGCGCAACAAGGCGTTCCTGGACGCCATGAGACCGTGGACGGAGAACAGCACCGGCGGAGCCACCGCGTGGTGGACGCTGCCGGACGACCTGGACTACCTCTGGCGGTCCCTCACCTACCATCTCGCGGAGGCCGGGCTGGGCGACGAGCTCGCGGCGCTCGTCACCGACATCCGCTATGTCACCGCCAAGCTCCGGCTGCTCGGACCGGTCCCGGTGGAGGCGGACCTCGCCCTCGGCACCGGCCCGGTCGCGCGGGAGCTGCTGTGGGGGTTGCAGCGTTCGTCGCACCTCCTCGCCGCCACCGACCCGCCGCACGCCGTGGGCGACATCCTCTTCAGCAGGCTCGGCCGGATCGCGGGGCTCGGAGCCGAGCCTCCGCCGGGTCGGCGGATCGAGGCGGTGTGGCCGCCGCCCGACCTCCCCCATCCCGCGCTCCGCCGCATCATTCACGGCCACACCGCGCCGCTCGGCGCGTGCGCGCTGAGCCTGGACGGAGAGCGGCTCGTCACCGCCGGCGACGACGCCGTCCGTGTCTGGGACATGGTGACGGGCTGGCTCCTGCACGTCCTCGACGGGCACACCGGGCCGGTCCTGTCATGCGCGATCGCCCCGGACGGCACATGGGCCGCGACGACCGGCGACGACGGCACCGTCCGGCTGTGGGACCTCACCACCGGGACCGAGCGCGCCGTCCTGGCCGGCCACCGGGGGGTCGTCCGGCGATGCGCCGTCAGCCCCGACGGCACCTGGCTCGCGAGCGCCGGCGACGACCATCTCGTCCGGCTGTGGGACGCCGCGACCGGCGGCGAGCGACTCAGGCTCGCGGGCCACACCGGTGCCGTCCGCGGCTGCGCCATCGGCGGCGACGGACGGACGGTGGTCAGCGCCGGCGGTGACGGTACGGTCCGCGTGTGGGACGCCGAGGACGGCCGCGCCCTCGCCGTCGTCGGCGCGCACGCGGGCGCCGTCCGGTCATGTGCCGCCAGCCGGGACGGCACCTGGGCCGCCAGTTCCGGGGGAGACGGCGTCCTGCGGCGCAGCCCGATCCGGCCGGGCGGCCCCGAGCTCACCATGACGGGCCACCGCGGATCGGTGCGCTGCTGCGCGATCAGCCCGGACGACACCCTCATCGTCAGCGGCGGTGGCGACGGCACGATCCGGCTCTGGGACGCCGCCACCGGCCGCGCGCTGGCCGTCCTGTCCGGACACGACGCGGCCGTCCGCGGCTGCGCCGTCAGCGAGGACGGCGCGTGGCTCGTCACCGTTGGCGAGGATCGCACGATCCGTACCTGGGACGTTCACCGCGCCCTCGACGCGCCGGCCCCCGAGCGGCCGAGGCGCGCCGTCGTCCGCGCCTGCGCCGCGTTCCCGGCGCAGGACCGGCTGGTCGCCGGGAGCACCGACGGCGGCGTCCGGATCTGGGACGTGAACGACGGGCGGCTCCTGCGCGCCCTCGCGGGGCACGACTCGACCGTCCGGTGCTGCGCGGTGAGCCGCGACGGCGCGCGCGTCGCCACCGGCGGCGACGACCGGCTGATCCGGTTGTGGGCGTCGGCGACCGGCACGTCGCTCGGGGTTCTCAGGGGGCACGACGCGGCCGTCCGCGACTGCGCCTTCGGCCCCGACGGGTCATGGCTCGTCAGCGTCGCCTCGGACGGGGTGATCCGGGTCTGGAAGGTCGCCTTCGGGCACCTCCTGCGCGAGTTCGGCCACCCGGGTGTGGCGATCTGGTCGTGCGCCCTCTCGCCGGACGGCGACTGGCTCGCGACCGTCGGGGACGACTCGCTGCTGCGCCTGTGGGACCCGTCGTCCGGCGCCCTGCGCGCGGAACTTCCCGGGCACCGCGGGACCACGCTCGCGTGCGCGGCCGGGCCCGACGGGACCTGGGTGGCCACCGGCGGCAACGACCACCGCGTCCGGTTCTGGGATGTGGCCGCCCGCCAGGAGCGGGCTGTCCTGGAAGGACACGAGGCGTGGCTCAACGCCTGCTGCGTCAGCCCCGGCGGCGGCTGGGCCGCGAGCGCGGGCTACGACCCTTCCATCCGGGTGTGGGACGTGGAGCAGGAGGCCGGCCTTCGCGAGCTGACCGGGCATTCCGGAGTGGTCTGGGCGCTCGCGTCCGGTGGCACCGACGACTGGCTCGCGAGCGCCGCCGGTGACGAGACGATCCGGATCTGGGACGTGGCCACCGGCCGGACCCGGACGGTCATCGATGTCAACGCGGCGGCCGTCCGCGACTGCGCGGTGTCCCCGGACGGCCGGTGGGCGGTCTGCGTCGGAGGAGGCGGCCGTGCGTACCTGCTGGATCTCGGCAGCGGAGAACGCGTCGATCTCTCCCCCGGCGCTCCCATCGCCTACAACGCCTGCGCGGTCAGTCCCGACGGACACGGCGTCGCCATCGCCGGTGAGGACGGCCGCGTCGTGCTCCACGACCCGTCCACGGGCGCGACCCGCCTCGTCCTGCGGCATCCCGGGGCGGTCCTGGCCTGCGCCTTCGCCCCGGACGGCGCGTGGCTCGCGACGTCCGGCGGCGACGGCTCCACGGTCCTCTGGAGCCTGCCGGGAGGGCGGGAGCGCGCACGGTTGACGGGCCACCACGGCTGGACGCGTTCGTGCGCCGTCGCCCCGGACGGAACCTGGATCGCGACCGCGGGCGACGACGGGACCGTCCGCGTATGGGACGCGCGCGGCGCGACGTCGCGACTGACCCTTCGCCATGACGGCGTCCGCTCCTGTGCCGTCGCCCCGGGCGGGGATTGGATCGCCAGCGCCGGGGAGGGCGCGACACGCCTTTGGGATCCGTCCGCGGGGAACCTGCTTCGCGAGCTCCCGGCGTCCGGGAGCGTCCTGGCCTGCCCTGTGAGCGACGACGGCCGCCTGCTCGCCGCCGTCGTCGCGGACGGCTCGATCGACGTGTGGGACGCCGACCATCGGAGGGTCACCGCAATGAGGACGGAACGTCCGTTGCGAGGGGCCGCGTGGATACCGAGGTCGCACGAGTTGTGCGTGATAGGGGACGCCGGTGTCTACCGATACAAAATTACGACATAGGCATTCGAAATAGCAGAAAACGCTAGATGACTGGAATGTCAGAGGGGTGTCTGACAGCCTCGATCACGTGACCAGTCGAGCCGAGACCACCGCGGACATGGCCTTCGTCGCCGTGCGACTCCTGACGGACCTCCCCCCGCATACGCCCGCCGCGGGCGTTACCTATGGTGACCTGCGCACTCGGCTCTTCGACGCGATTCCCGACCTCGCGTCGCGCTGGAGGGAAATGGTGGGGGACGGCTGGCAGGACGTCTCCTATACCGAGTTGCAGTGGGCGAGCATCAGCCTGGTGAAGGCCGGGTGGCTGTGCAAGCGTGACCGGAAATGGTTTCCGACCGGGCTGGGGCGCGCCGCCCTCGCCGAGTTCCCCGATGCCACGGCGTTCTTCGCCGAAGCGAACCGGGCCTACTGGTACTGGGATCGCAACAAGGCCCGCTTCCAGACCGCCATCGGATACGCGGAGGCGCTGCCGGAAGGCCGGTGGGTCTCGATCGCGGACATCGCGTCCGAGACGGACATCACGACGACCGCGCTCGTCCGCGTGCTTCTGGGAAACCGTCCAGAGGGGTGGTACAGGCTGCTCGACACGGATGGGTCCCTTCCGCGCGAGGCCCATCTCACCGAGCCCGAACGAGCGGAGTGGCTCGCCCTGCTGGCGGAGGAGGGGGTTCCCTTCCCGGACGGGCGGGCCGATCCGCAGCGCCGCATGGTGCCTTCCGACTTGCAGCTGAAGGTCGCCTCCGGCGATGACGCGCGTGCGCGGCGCGCCTGGCTCGTCCGTGCGTCCAACGTTCCCGGCGGCGACTTGATCACAGACGTGTGGCTCCCCGAGAAGGTCTGCTCTCTGTCCGCGGCTCGGTTGAGCGACCTGCCGCCCGGTGCGTCTCGGCAGCAGGTCTTCGAGGCGGTGCGAGAGGACTACTCAGGAACCGGCACCAAGGACCAGGAGCGGCTCGCCGGGGAGTTCCACGCCTTCCTCTCCCGCATGGGGGAGAACGACATCGTCGTCACCAACGACGGCAGCGAGGTCTACCTGGGAGTGATCGCCGGCGATCCGTCTTTCGTCAGCAGCGTGGGCAACCGCGCCAACCTCCAGCGGGCCGTGCGATGGCGCAACGCGGATCGGCCGATCGACTACGACGACCTTCCCGACGACTTCTCCGTGCTGGTGAGCAACCCCGACGCGGAGATCGTCGAACTCACCTCCTCGCTCCCGGAGTTGGAGAAGCTCCTGGGGGAGCCCGTCGAGGTCGTCGAACAGCCGATGCGGCTGCCCGACGCGACCGACAAGCTCGCGCGAGAGTTGCTGGTCGACCGCGAGTGGTTGCAGGAGTGCGTCGAACAGCTCCGCGAACGTCCCCAGCTCATCTTCTACGGACCGCCCGGGACCGGGAAGACGTACCTGGCGCGCCACCTCGCCCGGCACCTGACCTCGGGAAGGCCGGAGGGCGTCCAGCTCGTCCAGTTCCATCCCGCCTACTCCTACGAGGACTTCTTCGAGGGCTACCGTCCCAAGCAGGCCGAGGACGGCACGATCTCGTTCGACCTCGTGCGGGGGCCGTTCCGCAGGCTGGTCAGCGCCGCCCTCGCCCACCCGGGCCGCCCCTACGTCCTGATCATCGACGAGATCAACCGCGGCAACCTCGCGAAGATCTTCGGTGAGCTGTACTTCCTGCTGGAGTACCGCGACGAGCCGGTCAACCTGCTGTACGCCCCTGAGGAGGACCGCGGTTTCACCCTGCCGCGCAACGTCCTCATCATCGGCACGATGAACACCGCCGACCGCTCCATCGCCCTCATCGACACGGCCATGCGGCGGCGCTTCTGGTTCACCGAGCTCCATCCCGACGAGCCGCCGACCCGCGACATGCTCGCCGAATGGCTCAAGAAGGAGGAGCTCACCGACGAGCCCGCGCGGCTGCTCGCCGAGCTCAACCGCCGCATCGAGGACCGTGACTTCAAGATCGGCCCGTCCTACCTGATGCGTGAGAGCGCCGCCACCGAGGTCGGCCTGGCACGCATCTGGCGAACCCAGATCCTGCCGCTGCTGGCGGAGCACCACTACGGCGACGGTACCGACGTCGAGGCGAACTACGGTCTCGACGCGCTGCGGCGGCGGCTCACATGACCGTCGTCCACCTCCGTGAGAACGGACCCTGGACCGAGCACGAGCTCACCTCGGAGCAGGCCGGCGCCTTAGCCGCCGGGAAACTGGTGCGCGTGACGCCGGGGCCGCGTTCGGGGCTGTGGCGGGTATGTGACAACGGTTTCGTCGGCGCCGCGCGGACCGGGCCGGCCCAGGACCCGATCGATCTCCGCGTTCAACCGAAGATTCGCATCGACCGCCTCTTCTTCCTCCTGGGTTACGCCCGGAAGCCCCGTGGCTGGAGGCAGGAGGAGGTGGACGCGGGCGAACGCTCCGAGCTGTTGCCCGCGCTCGCTCATGCCTTCGCCCGGGCCGCCGAACGCGCGCTGAGCCAGAGCGTCCTGCTCGGATATCGCGAGACGGAGGAGGCACTGCCGGTCGTGCGCGGCCGTGTCCGCGTGAAGGAGCAGATCCAGCGCCGGTTCGGTTTCCCGGTGCCGGTCGAGGTGCGGTACGACGACTACACCACCGACATTCCCGAGAACCGGCTCCTGCTCACCGCGACCCACCGGCTGCTGCGCCTGCCGGGCGTCCCGGCGGACACGCGCAAGCAGCTCCGGCGCCTGCTGCTCCGGCTCGACGGCGTGACGCGGCTCGTTCCGGGCATGCCGGTACCCGGCTGGATGCCGACCAGGCTCAATGCCCGCTACCACACCGCCCTCGGCCTCGCCGAGCTCGTGCTGCGCGGCACGTCCTACGAGCTCGAGGACGGTACCCCTGTCCGGGTCGACGGCCTGATGCTGGAGATGTGGCGGGTCTACGAGGACTTCCTCACCGTCGCCCTCGCCGAGGCACTGCGCCCCCACGGCGGGACCGTCCGGTTGCAGGGCACCCGCCATCACTTCGACCACGCCCGGCAGGTCTCGCTGCGCCCCGACCTTGTCTACTACACCGTGGACGGGCGGCCGCGGGCCGTGGTGGACGCGAAGTACAAGATCGAGAAGTCAGTGGGCAAACACGAGTCGGACCTCTACCAGCTCCTCGCCTACTGCACCGTGCTGGGACTGGACCGCGGCCATCTCGTGTATGCGGAGGGGGTGGGCGCCCCCTACGCCCACCACGTGGTGGGGACACCGGACCTGCGCATCGTGGAGACGGCGCTCGACCTTTCGCTGCCCTCCGGTGACCTTCTCGCGCAGGTCGAGGACCTGGCGCACCAGATCCTCACAGGAAGCTTCTGATACGGCGGTCAAGCTCCGCGTCCTACGTCGCTAGCCGCTTGAGTCCTCCTCGATCGCACGGCCTATCTCCTGGATCTCAGATTTCGCGCTCCGGTTTTTCGCCACTGTGTGTGCGGGGGCGGGTGCTGGGCGTAGCTTTCTGCAGGGTGGGACGAGCGGAGGGGTGATGAATCGGACGATCTTGCTGGCGGCGGTGGCGGGGTTCGTGGCGATCGCGTTCGCGCCGCCGACGCCGGTCGGGACGCCGGCGCAGGCGCGGGGGCCGCGCGGAGGGCGCGCCGATTCGGGGGTGCGGTTCCTGTGCTGGGCGCCCGGCGGTTGGCTGCACTGCCAGGACGTGCTCGTGCCGCCGGGGCGCAGGCTCGTCGTCCGCGACCGCGCGTCCAGGGAGGGGGTCTCCTTTGTTGTGCGCGTCGGCGACGCCGAGGTGGGCGGGGGGAGGGTGGGAGCGGGGGAGGAGAGGGCGGTGTGGTGGAACGGCGGGGCGGACGCGGTCACGGTCGGCGTGGACGTCCGGGGCGCGGGAGTCTGGGTCGAGGGGACGATGTCCACCCCGCGGTAGGGCGGGTCAGTCGGTGACGCGCAGGACGCGGAGCTGGCAGGCGATCAGGCGGTAGTAGCCGACGAGGGTGACCAGCTCGTACAGGAGGTTCAGGCCGAGGGCGGCGGTGGCCTCGGCGAAGGCGGTGTCGGTGAGGTCGCCGGTGGCGGCCAGTTCGCGGGCGGCGGCGAGCACGGCGGTCTCGGACGGGTCCTCCAGCGGGCAGGCGGCGCCCGCGCGGACGGCCTCGATCTGCTCCTCGGTGAGCCCGGCCCCCCGCGCCGCGTGGGCGTGGACGGCCCACTCGTACTCGGAGTGCTCCTGCGCCGCGACGGTGAGGATCGCCAGTTCCTTCTGCCGGGCGGTGAAGCCCGTCCGGTAGCGGACGGCGTTGCCGAGTTCCTGGAGGGAGTCGCCGAGTTCCGGGCTGAGCAGCATGCCGTTGAAGGGGCCGCGCAGGCGGCCCTCGTCGTCGGCGAGCGGGAAGGGGCGCGGGCCGGTGGCGCGGGCGCTGTCGAGCAGCCGGTCGTAGAGCGCGCGCTGCTCGTCGGTCAGGTCCGCTGGCCGGAGCGCGTCGACGCGGGCTGGCATTCATGTCCCCCGGTTGTGTGTGGTTCAGCGGGTGTTCCCGGCGGCGGGCGCGCCGTCCGGCTGGAAGGTGGAGTGGTAGGTGAACAGGCGGCGCTCGTTCGCGAGCGCGCGCCGCATGATCTCGGTGCGCCACGGCGTGTCCGTCGCGGCGCGGAAGGCCGTGGTGTCGAAGACCGACGGGTCGTCGATCTCGTGCAGGGCGAGCAGGCGCGGCGCGTCGCCGTCCTCCAGGGCGAAGCGGCGGACGCGGCGCCAGCCCGGGATCGCGAGCAGGGCGGGGACGTGCTCGCGCTCGTACCACTCGCCGACGCCGGCCGCGTGCTCGGGCTCGACCGCGAGGGACCGTGCCAGCAGCAGCGGCGGGGGAGCGGTGCCGGGCGCGCCGTGCTCGGCCAGCAGCCGGTAGACGCGGCGCTCGAAGACCTCCAGCGCCGCGATCACCGACCGCTCCCGGTCGCTGCGGTGTTCGCGCAGGTCGCGGTAGCGGGGGGTGTGGAGGACGGCCAGGTCCAGGTCGTACCATGCGAGCCAGGACGGCACCTCGCCGTCGCCGGCGCGGTACCGGTGGCCTCGATGGACGCCGGGCAGGGCGAGCCTGGCCGGGCCGTGCTCGGTGTCGTACCAGTCGTGGAACGCCGCTTCGTCGCCGTCGCGCGGCTGCGACAGGACGTAGAGCAGACCTTCCGCCACGGTGGACCCTCCCGATCGGTGTGTTTCCCCTGCCGGGAGCGGTCGGCAGCGGGTAGGTTTGTTCTACTGACGAACATGTGTACGTCAGTAGAATACTTTGAGGGCGGGAGTCAGGGATGTCAAGGCAGGACCCCGATGTGATCGACTCGGTCGAGAAGGCGTTCCGCGTGCTGGAGACGTTCTCGGCGGAGCACCCGTCGCTGACCGTCAGCGAGGCGGCCGAGCTGACCGGGCTGTCGCGCGCGACCGCGCGGCGCATCCTTCTGACCTGCGTCCGGCTCGGATTCGCCGAGGTGGACGACCGCCGGTTCCGGCTGCTGCCGCGCGTCCTGCGGCTCGGGTACGGCTACCTCGCCTCGCTGCCGATCTGGGACCGGGCCCAGCCGCACATGCGGCGGCTGGCCGACGAGGTGCGCGAGTCGTGCTCGGCCGCCACCCTGGACGGCGGGGAGATCGTCTACGTCGCCCGCGTCCCCGCCAACCGGAGCATGTCGATCGTGCTCAACGTGGGCTCGCGGCTGCCCGCCTACCCCACGTCCATGGGGCGCGTGCTGCTGGCCGCGCTGCCGCCGGACGCGCTGCGCGAGCACCTCGCGGCCGTCGCCCTGGAGCCGCTCACCCCGCACACGATCACCGACCCCGGCGAGCTGGAGAAGGAGCTGGACCGGGTGCGGGAGCGGGGCTACGCGCTGGTGGACGGGGAGCGCGAGGAGGGCGTGCGCTCGGCGGCGGCGCCGGTGCGCGACGGGAGCGGCGCCGTGATCGCGGCCATCAACGTCTCGGCCAACGCCGGACGGGTGTCGGTGGACGAGCTGCGCGAGCACCAGGTCCCGCTGCTGCTCCGGACGGCGGACGCGATCTCCCGCGACATCGGCTTCGTCCCCGCCCCCTGAGCCCGCTCGGGCCGCTCCCACCGATTCCCAACCCCGCCGTCGCACACTGCCTCTTGACCTGGTCGGAGAGGTCGGTCACACTCACCATCTAACTGACGTACAACTGTGCGACTGGCGAACAGAGGAACCGCGATGTCCCGTGCCGCTTCCCTCCTACGGACCGCCTTCACCACGCGACTCTGGCTGACGGTCCTGGTCGCCCTCGCCCTCGGCGCCGCGCTCGGCCTCGCGGCGCCGGACGCGGGGGCGTCCCTGCAACCGCTCGGCGACGGCTTCATCTCGCTGATCCGGATGCTGGTCGGGCCGGTGATCTTCTGCACGATCGTCACCGGCGTCGTCTCGGCGGGAGCGCTCGCGGGCATGGGCCGGATCGGTGTCAAGGCGCTGGTCTACTTCGAGGTCGTCACCACGATCGCGCTGATCATGGGCCTGGTGGTGATGGACGTCCTGCGGCCCGGGGACGGCGTCCACGCGGACCCGAACGCCATCAAGCTCGCGGGGAAGGCGAGCGAGTACGCCTCCGAGGGGGAGCACCAGCACTGGTACGACTTCCTGGTCAACACGATCCCCGACAGCGTCGTCGGCGCGTTCGTGGACGGCAACGTCCTGCAGATCCTGCTGGTCTCGGTGCTGTTCGCGATCGCCGTCAAGATGATGGGCGAGCGCGGCGCCCCCATCGGACGCGGCGTCGAGCGGGTCGGCGAGGCCGTCTTCGGCATCGTCAAGCTCGTCATGTACCTGGCGCCGTTCGGCGCGTTCGGCGCGATGGCCTACACCACCGGCAAGTTCGGGACGAAGACGCTGACCAGCCTCGGCACGTTCGTCGGGCTGTTCTGGCTGACCGGGATCGTCTTCTGCCTCGTCGTGCTCGGCACCGTCGCCCGGATCTGCGGCATCCGCGTCCTGCCGCTGTACCGCTACTTCAAGGACGAACTGCTCATCACCCTCGGCACCGCCAACTACGAGGCCGTGATGCCGCAGCTCATCGAGAAGCTGGAGCGGCTCGGCTGCCCGAAGCCGATCGTCGGGCTCGTCGTCCCGTCCGGGTACGCGTTCAACTCCGACGGCGTCTGCCTCTACATGGGGTTCGCGGGCCTCTACATCGCGCAGGCCTTCGACATCGACCTGTCGATCTGGCAGCAGCTCGGCCTGCTCGCGGTGTTCCTGCTGACCTCCAAGGGCGGCGCCGGGATCGCCGGCGCGGGCTTCGTGCTCCTGGCGGCCACGCTGTCGACCACGGGCACCGTCCCGGTCGCGGGCATCATGCTGATCTTCGGCGTCGACCGGTTCCTGTCGATGATGCGCGGCATCGTGAGCCTGTGCGGGCAGATGCTGGCGAGCATCGTCGTCAGCGCGTGGGAGGGCGTCTTCGACCGCGAGCGGGCGCTGCTGGTGCTGTCCGGGCGCGCCCCCGCCGAGGACGGCCCGGCCGCGGCGGAGCCCGCGCCCTCGGCCGCCGCCGCGGTGGGAGGGAACGCGTGACGAGCGGACCGGAGAGCAGGGTGGAAGGCAGGCTGGCGGGCAAGGTCGCCCTCGTCACCGGCGCGGGCAGCGCGGGGCCGGGCTGGGGCAACGGGCGCGCGACCGCCGTCGTGTTCGCGCGCGAGGGCGCCCGGGTGTTCGCGGTCGACCGGGACGCCGCGTCCCTCGCCCGGACCATGGAGCTGATCGGGGAGGCCGGGGGAGAGGGCCGCCCCTACGAGTGCGACGTGACCGACGCCGCCGCCGTCGCCACGATGACCGAGGCGTGCCAGGCCGTCTACGGGCGGATCGACGTGCTGGTCTGCAACGTCGGCGGGTCGCGTCCGGGCGGCGCGGCCGACCTCGACGAGCGGACCTGGGACGGGCAGCTCGGCCTCAACCTCACGAGCGCCTACCTCGCCTGCCGGAGCGTCCTGCCGGTGATGCGCGAGCAGGGCGGCGGGGCCATCGTCAACATCGCCTCCACGTCCGGGATCCGCTACACCGGCTCGCCGCAGGCCGCCTACGCGGCGGCCAAGGCCGGGGTGATCCAGCTGTCGCGGGTCACCGCCGTCGAGCACGCCGAGCACGGCATCCGGGTCAACACGGTCGTGCCGGGCCAGCTCCACACGCCGATGGTCGAGGCGCGCCTCGCGGCCCAGCGCACCGGCGGCAACGTGGGACGGCTGCTCCGGGAGCGGCTGAACCGCATCCCGCTCGGGTTCATGGGGGACGGCCGCGACACCGCCCACGCGGCGCTGTTCCTGGCCTCCGACGAGGCGCGGTTCGTGACAGGCACGGAGATCGTCGTGGACGGCGGGATGACCGCCCGCTGCGACTGACCGGCCGATCTTGGCCGGTCCTGGCCGTTTCCGCCATTCCGCTGAACGTGCCGCGAATTCTTGGTGGGACGAAGCGGCTATTGTGGGGCAATTGGGAGCGGCAAGGGCGAAAACTGCCAAAGATTGTTGATCAGGCCGTGGGCTTCACGGAATGGCGGGCCGGGTACAAGGAGATCGACACAATTCGATACCCGGCCCCGGAGTTCAGATGCGCCTTCCCCGCCCCTGTCTGATCGCACTCGGAGTGGCGGCGTTCACCGCCGGTTCGCTCGCCCTGCCCGCCACCGCCTCGGCGGCCGGCCCCGACTACGTCGCCCTCGGCGACTCCTACTCCTCCGGCACGGGCGCGGGAGACTACGACCCCGCCAGCGGGGACTGCAACCGCAGCGCCAACGCCTACCCCAAGCTCTGGGCGGCGTCGCACTCCACCGGCTCGTTCAGGTTCGCCGCGTGCTCAGGGGCGACCACCGACACGGTCGCGAGCGGCCAGTTGGACTCGCTCAACTCCTCCACCGACCTCGTGAGCATCACCGTCGGCGGGAACGACGCCGGATTCTCCGACGTCATGCAGGTCTGCGTGCTCCAGTCGGAGTCGGCGTGCCTGACCGCGGTGGACAACGCCAAGACCTATATCAGGAACACCCTTCCCGGACGGCTCGACTCGATCTATTCCAAGATCCGGGTGAAGGCGCCCTCCGCGCGGGTCGTGGTGCTCGGCTACCCGCGGCTCTACAAGATCGTCAAAGTGTGCGTGGGGCTGAGCAACACCAAGCGCACCGCGCTCAACGGCGCCGCCGACGCCCTCGACACCACGGTCTCCTCGGCGACCGGCCGCGCCGGCTTCACCTTCTCCGACGTGCGGGACGAGTTCGCCGGCCACGAGCTGTGCTCCGGCGACGACTGGCTCAACTCGGTGACCCTGCCGATCGAGTCGTCCTACCACCCGACCGCCCTGGGCCAGAGGCTCGGCTACCTGCCGGCCTTCAGCGGCTCCGCCAAGCTGGTGCACTCCCTGTCCTGAAGGACCGGCTGACGAGAGAAGGGGCGGACGCCCGCGTCCGCCCCTTCTCTCGTGCCCTCATCCGGCGGCGCGGCGGCGGCGCCAGTACGCGACGGTCACGGCGGCCAGCAGCGGGCCCCACAGCACGAGCGGCAGGTAGGCGCCGTAGGCGAGCACGCCCTCCCAGGTGCCCAGGTCCATCGGGTCCGAGCCCTCGACGGGCCGGCCCTGGACGGTCTTCTCCCAGGGGACGAACACGGCCAGGGTCCCCCACAGGGGAGTCAGGATGGCCGCGCCCAGCGCGGCGGGGATGACGGCGCCGAGCGTCGGGACGCGGCGTCCGCGCAGGAAGGGCACCCAGCGGGGGAACACCTCGCCCCACGTGCAGACCAGGCCGACCGCGGTGAAAGCGAGCCCCTCCGACAGCAGCGACAGCAGCACCACGTAGACCTCGCCGGGCAACCAGGACGGCAGGTTGCCGTCGGCCCCGGCCTCGTCGGCGCCGTTGACGATCGGCACGTGGAGGGTGACGCCGACGATCCGCCAGAGGCTGGAGGGCAGGACGAGGAACGGGATGGCGAGGGCGGCGGTCCGCGCCCAGCGGGGCACGCCGGCGACGGGTTCGTGCGCGGCCCGCCAGGCCGCGCCCGCACGGGCGGTGAGGACTGTGCTCATGCCCTCAAGATCGCAGTGCGGACCGGTCGCGCGGATCGCCTCTCCGGGGGAACCGCCTCCCCCGCGCAGGGGAGCCCGTTAATGATCTACAATGTAAAGGCGCCGGGCGGGTTCACCGGCGGAGCGTCCGGCAGGTGGCGAGACCGACCGGGACGGGCGCCCAGAAGGTGATCGCGCGGAACAGCAGCACCGCCTGGAGCGCCGGCCCGGCGGGGATGCCGAGCGCCGCGAGCGCGGCGACGAGCGCGGCCTCGGTGGAGCCGACGCCGCCGGGCGAGGGCACGGCCGAACCCGCCGCGGCCCCGACGAGGTAGGCGGCGAGCAGGGCGGAGACGTCGCCGGGCCCGGCGCCGGTCGCGGGGACGGCCCACACGCTGAGCGCGAACGCCAGGGCGAGGATGAGCGTGGTCGTCGCGGACGCGCCGAGCGTGACGGCGAGGTCGCGGGGGCGGCGGCACAGGTCGGCGAACCCCTCGACCGCGCGCCCGACGAGGGCGGAGCGGGCGGCGCGGCGGCCGGTCAGCACGGCGGCGGGGAGCAGCACCCCGGCGCCGACCAGCAGCGGGACCGGCGGGACGAGCGCGGCGGCGCGCGCGAAGTGCACGCGCGCCGCGTCCAGCATGCGGTCGTCGCCGCCCGCGCCGAGGACGGCGGCCATGAGCAGCAGGTCTGCGGGCAGCCCGGCGGCCTGGAGCACGGCGACGGCGACGGCGGCGCGGGGGAGCGGCAGGCCGCGGCAGACGAGGTAGCGGGTGTTGACCGCGACGGCGCCGAGACCGCCGGGGGTGACGCGGTTGGCGGCGGCGGCGGTGAACTGCGTCAGCGTCGCCTCGTACAGGGGGAGGCGGTGGCCGGACGCGCCGCGCAGCGCGATCGCCGCGACCACGTAGTGCAGGGCCGCCAGCAGGACGAGGACGGGCAGGAAGCCCCAGCGCATGTGCCGGACCGCCGTCAGGGCCGGACGCGCGGGCCCGGTGCCGAAGACCAGGACCGCGACGGTGGCGAGAGCCGCGAGCAGGACGCCCGCGGCGGCCCGGCGGATCGCGCTCCGCCGGGCCGCCGAGGCCGCGCGGGTCGTGGGCGTCGTCGGTGTCGTGGGTGCCGTCGGGATGGCGGGGGGCGTGCCGGCGGGGGCGGCGATCGTCTCCACACCCTTGTTGTCGGTGTTCCGGTTGACGGCTGTGCGACCGTGGGCTGCCGGGGAGGGGAACGCTCCATGGGAGGTTGGTGGGCGGGCGCGGTCCCGGGGAGGGACCACGCCGGACCGGTCAGGCGGTCCAGTGCGGGTCGCGGCCGAGGTAGTGCAGGAGGGCGGTCTCGTCGTCGCCGGCGCCCTCGATGGCGGGGGCGTAGGCGCCGTACCGGCGGAGCGGCTCGACGATCTGCCGGGCGACGTCGAGCAGGCCGACCGCGAGGCCGGGGGTGAGCGGGGACGGCTGCCCGGTCGCCCTGGCGACGTCCCAGGCGTGGACGGCGGCGTCCAGCGCGGCGGCGCCCGCCCCGACGGCCGGGGGCAGGGCGTGCGGCGGGACGGGGACGGGCACGCTCTCCGCGTCCGCGCCGACGGTGGCCCACGCGGCGGCGCAGGCGGCGACCATCGGCTCCAGCAGGTCGGCGGGCGCGCCGTCGATCACGCCGTCCGGGGCGAAGGGGTTGAAGTCGGGGCCGGGCCCGCCGGTGATGGCGGCGGCGAAGGCGAGCTGGTCTCCGGCGGCGTGCTGGACGACCTGGGCCACGTTCCACTCGGCGCAGGGGGTGGGGCGCGTCCAGGCGCCGGCGGGGACGCGGCGGACGGTTCCGAGCAGGGCGGCGTGGGCGGCGTCGAGCAGGTCCCAGCCGGTGGTGAGGCCGGTGCCGGGGGTGCTGTTCGGGGTGGTCATCGCGCTCTCCTTGTCGTTGGCGATGCCTCCATTCTAGCAGAACGGAATGATTCGTTCCACTCAAACTTTTCCGGATCCGGGCGCCGTTTTGGGCCACGCCATTGATTCTTTTCACACTATGCTTAACATGCACTACCAACCGTGACCGTCACCCGATGGGGGAGTGTGACGACCATGACCAGCGCCCACCAGCGCCTGGGCGAGCGCATCCGGGACTTCCGCGGCGCCAGGGGCGGGCGCCGCATGCGGCCCGCCAAGGCACCGGGGACCAGGGCGATCGTGCTCACCTGCAGCGACTACCTGGCCATCGCCGAGCATCCGTCGATCACCGGCGCGATGATCGCGAGCCTGCGCGCGGCCGACGGCGCCGCGCCGATGCCCGGCCCCTGCCTGCCCGACGACCATCCGCAGATCGAGCTGGGCGAGCGGTTCGCGCGGCACCTGGGCGCGGGCGCGGGGGTGCTGTGCCCGTCGGGCTGGGCCGCCAACACCGGGCTGCTGCAGGTCGTCGCGGGGCCCGACGTCCCCGTCTACCTGGACGTCCTGGCGCACATGTCGCTGTGGGAGGGCGCGCGGGCGGCGGGCGCCGAGATCGCCTACTTCCGCCACAACGACCTCGACCACCTGCGCCGGCGGATCGAGGTCGGCGGCTCGGGCGTGATCGTCGCCGACGCCGTCTACAGCACCGACGGCTCGGTGTGCCCGCTGCCGGGCCTGGTGGAGGTCGCGCGCGAGCACGGCTGCCTGCTGGTGGTCGACGAGTCGCACTCGCTCGGCACGCACGGCGAGCGCGGCGAGGGGCTGGCCCGCGAGCTGGGCCTGGAGAGCGGCGTGGACTTCCGCACCGCGAGCCTCGCCAAGGCGCTCCCGGGGCGGGCCGGGCTGATCGCGTGCAACCGTCCCGACTTCGTCGAGTACTTCAAGCACACGGCGTTCCCGTCGGTGTTCAGCACGACGCTGCTCCCGCACGACATCGCGGGGCTGTCGGCGGCGCTGGAGGTCGTCCGGGACGAGTCCTGGCGGCGGGAGCGGCTGCGCACGGTCACCCGGCGGCTGCGCCGCGGCCTGGCCGCGCTCGGCTACGACCTGGCGGAGGGCGACACGCAGATCATCGCGCTCCAGACGCGGTCGGAGGGCGAGGCGATGCTGCTGCGGGACGCGCTGGCCGCCCGCGACATCTTCAGCGCCGCGCTGTTCCCGCCGGCGACGTCGCTGCGGCGCACGATCGTCCGGCTGTCGACGCACGCGGGCCTGAGCGACGACGACGTCGAGCGGATCCTGGTCGCCTGCCGCGAGCTGTGCGACAAGGCGCAGACCCCGGCGTCCCCCGCCCCCCACCGCGCCTAGGGCGGGGCGGGTCGCGTCGCCAGCCCGGCCACGACCCGCCAGGCGCGCTTCGTCAGGCGCGCTTCGTCAGGCGCGCTTCGTCAGGCGCGACGCGAGAGAGCGGCCGCGGGCGTGAGCGGTCAGGGGCGGTCCGCCGGGCGCGGCGGCTGCGGGCGTGGGGGCAGGGCGCGGTTGGTGGTGAGGGATCAGGGGGACAGTTCGGCGGCGAGGGCGGCGGCGAAGGCGTCCACGTCGGACTCGGTCGTGTCGAACGAGCACACCCAGCGGACCTCGCCGGTCCGCTCGTCCCAGGTGTAGAAGGCGAACCGCTCGCGGAGCCGTTCCGCGACGTCCTTCGGGATGACCGCGAACACCTCGTTCGCCTCGACCGGCTGGGTGATCTCCACGCCCGGGACGGCGCGCGCCGCGTCCGCGAGCCGCCGGGCCATGGCGTTGGCGTGCCGGGCGTTGCGCAGCCACAGGTCGCCCTCCAGCAGCGCGACGAGCTGCGCCGACACGTACCGCATCTTGGACGCGAGCTGCATGCCCGCCTTGCGCAGGAACGCCGTCCCGCGCACCGCGTCCGGGTTCAGCACGATGATCGCCTCGCCCATCAGCAGCCCGTTCTTGGTGCCGCCGAACGACAGGACGTCGACTCCGGCGTCGGTGGTGAGCGCGCTCAGCGGCAGGTCGAGGGACGCGGCGGCGTTGGCGAGGCGGGCGCCGTCCATGTGGAGCAGCATGCCGCGCTCGTGCGCCGCCGCCGAGACGTCGGCGACCTGCGCCGCGGTGTAGACGGTGCCGAGTTCGGTGCTCTGGCTGATCGACACCGCCGACGGCTGCGCGCGCTGGATGTTGCCGAACCCGGTGGCGTACCGCTCGACCAGCTCCGGGGTGAGCCTGCCGTCCGGGGTCGGCGCGGTGATCAGCTTCAGCCCGGCGATCTTCTCGGCGGCGCCGCACTCGTCGGTGTTGACGTGCGCGGAGTCGGGGCAGATCACCGCGCTCCACCGCTCCGACATCGCCTGGAGTGACACGACGTTCGCGCCCGTCCCGTTGAACACCGGGAACACCTCGGCGCGCGCGCCGAAGTGGCGCCGGACGATCTCGCCGAGCCGCGCGGTGGTCGTGTCGGCGCCGTAGGCGGGCTGGTGGCCGTGGTTCACCTCGGCCAGCGCCGCGAGGACGTCGGGGTGGACGGTGGCCTGGTTGTCGCTGGCGAAGCCGCGCGCCGCGCGGCCAGGGGAGGGGGAGGGGTCAGGAGAGGTCACGGCGGGTTCCGTTCAGGTCGGCGGCGGGCTCGTCCCACAGCGCGGCGACGGCGGCGGCCAGGTCGTCGACGTGCGTGAGCCGGGAGAGGTCGGCGTCCGGCCGCTGCTCGCGCATCGCGTCGGTCAGCAGCGCCTCGACCACGAGGATCACGGCGGCGGCGCCGGTGCCCGTGAACGAGTCGGCCATGGCCAGCGTCCACGCCTCCGCCGCGGCCTTGGCGGTGGCGTAGGCGGCGGCGTTCTCCCGGGGCTGCCGCGCCGCGTGCTGCGACACGATCGCGAACCGTCCGGCGGGGGAGGCGCTCAGGTGCGGGTGGAAGGCCAGCGTCGCGTGCTGGACGGTGCGGACGAGCTGGTCGTGCAGGAACGCCCAGTCGCCCAGGTCGGTGTCGGGGAAGGGCGTGCCGCCGCGCCAGCCGCCCACCAGGTGGACGAGCCCGTCGACCCGTCCGAACCTGGCGGCGACGTCGTTCGCCCACGCGCGGGTGGCGGCCTCGTCGGCCAGGTCCACGACCGAGGGGGTGACGCGTTCGTCGTCCCAGGTGAAGGGGTGCCGTGCGGCGGCGACGACGTGCGCGCCGCCGGCCGCCAGCCGCCGTGTCACGGCCTGCCCGGCGGCGCCGTTCGCGCCGGTCACCACCACGATCTTCTCCGTGCCGCCCGCTGGGTCGTCCGCCGACTTCGTCATGCCGCCCATCATCGCGGATCATGTGCGGCGCACGCGCGGCAGGGCCGGGTGCGGGCGGGTCGGCCGGGCCGCGCGGACGGGTCAGGCGGGGCGGTCGGTGACGTGCTCGGCGGCGTGCTCGGCGGCCACGGGCGGCGCGTGGTCGGGCACCGGGTCGGGGACGGGGGCGGGCGGACCCGCCGGGCGCAGGGCCGCGCGTTCGCCGACGGCGCTGTCGCGGGCGGCGCCGACCAGCAGGGCGTCGACGTCGTCGCCGAGCCGGGCCACGCTGGCCTGCACGTCGCGCCACAGCCCGGCGCGCTGCTCCATCTGGCCGAGCTTGGTGCGCAGGTCGCCGAGGCGGCGTTCGGCGCTGTCGAGGCGGGCGTGTCCGGCGGCGGTGTCGCGGCCGGTGCGGATCAGGCCCGCGGCCACGGCGGTCAGGTCGCGCTCGGTGTCGTCCATCCGCTCGTCGATGCGCGGCAGGACGCGGTCGTTCAGCTGCCCGACCAGGGAGTCGACCTCGGCGCGCAGGCCCGCGAGCTCCGCCTCGCGCGCCCGGACGCTCTCCTCTAGGGCGCGGATACGCTCGGCGAGGGCGGGCAGCAGCCGGCCGATCTCCTCGACGCGTTCCAGGTCCCGTCCGAGTCTGCCGAGCAGGCGCACACCCTCGCGGGCACCCTCGCGCAGGTGGCGCTCCGCCTCGATGGCGGTGCGGCGGACAAGACCCGGGATCATGGTCATGGTGCTCCCTCCAGGAGCCGGCGAACGGGGTGCTCCTTAACTGTAGGCGAACCGCCGTGAAAGGGTTCATGTACTTTGCGTGGCGGTCCGCTGGACGGGTGCGACGCGGCACGTGCACAGCCCCCGGCTGACGATGAGCCGGGCGCGGTCGGCGGTGTAGTCGGTCCGGCTCAGGGCCGGGCGGACCCGCTGACAGGTCAGACACAGCATGCTCGTTCCTCCCCCTCTTCCCTCCCCCTCGCGCCGGACGCGGCCGATGTCGGCCGCCCGCCCGCGCGTGTCCCCCGGACGCGCGCGGGGCGGTGGGGGCGGACGGCCCCCCGCTCCCCGGCGTGGAGGTACGGTAAGCGCCGCGACGTTGCATGCACGTTGCGACCGACTGACTACTCTGCGTATCGGTTTGAGGGCGGCCGGTTCCGGGGAATCGGTTGCGCCGCCTCCGGAATGGGCCGATCCTTCGAACGGGGCCGGGGTGTCTTGTCTCCACGGGGGAAGGGCTGATGGTGGTGCACGACCAGGCCGCGCCGGCGCCGCACGCGTGCCGCGAGCCGGGTGATCTGACGCGCGGGATCGCCCTCGCGCACGAGGCGGCGCACCAGCCCGTCCGGGGGCGCGGCGACCCCGACGCCCTGCTGCCGCCTCCCGCCGGGCCGATGGCCGCCGTGCGGCGGACGATCGCCGAGTCGTGGCGGCGGTCCCGGGAGGCGGGCGTCGACGGCGGCGTCCGCGCGGCGCCGCTGGTGTTCGACCGCGACGCCCTCGCCGACGCGCGCGGCGCGCACCCGCTCGACCGGCACCTGCCGCTGCTGCGCGACCTGCTGCGCCGGGTCGCCGACGAGTCCGACCACCTGATGGTGGTCGCCGACGAGGCGGGTCACGCGCTGTGGACGCACGGGCCGCCCGCGACCCGGCGCGCCGCCGAGGCCGTCGGGCTGACGGCGGGGTTCTGCTGGTCGGAGGGGTCGGTCGGCACCAACGGCATCGGCACCGCCCTCGCCACCGGCCGCCCCGAGTACGTCTACGCCGCCGAGCACGTCGCGCGCGTCCTGCACCGCTGGTCGTGCGCGGGCGCGCCGATCACCGACCCCGACTCCGGGTGGGTGATCGGCTGCGTCGATGTCAGCGCGGTCGCCGAGACCCTGCATCCCGCGACGGTCGCGCTGGTCGCGGCGGTGGCCCGGCTCGCCGAGGCGCGGCTGGAGCTGGACATGCGGCGGCGCGACGAGGGGCTCCGCGAGCGTTTCCTGCCCCGGCTGCGGGGCCTGCGCGGCGGCGGGCTGCTGCTGACCGCGACCGGCCGGGTCCTCGCCGCCGGGCCGGGCTCCTCGGCGACGGCCCCGGACGGCGGTGCGGACGGCTGGTCCGGGCGCCGGCTCGCCGTCCCCGTCCCCGGCGGCGCGGTCGCGCTCCCGGACGGGCGGGCGGCGGTCGCCGAACCGCTCGGTGAGGTCTTCCTTCTCCGGCTGCCCTCCAAGCGTGGCCTCCGGGAAAGGCCGGCGGGCGGGCCGGCCGCCGCCGCGGTGGCGCGGCCGGGCGCCGGGCCGGGCGCGGGGCCGCTGCTGACGCTGACGCTGCTCGGCACCGACCAGCCCTCCGCGCGGCTGGACGGCGCGCACCTGCCGCTCACGCCCCGGCACGCCGAGATCCTCGCGCTGCTCGCCCTGCACCCCGCCGGGCTCACCGGCGACCGCCTGTCGTGGTACCTGTACGGCGACGCCGGCAGCCCCGGCACCGTCCGCGCCGAGATCCACCGGCTGCGGGCGCAGCTCGGCGGTCTCGTGCACGCCAAGCCCTACCGGCTCGGCTGCGCGGTCGAGGCCGACTTCCGTACCGTCCGGCGGCTGCTGGACGAGGGCGACGTCACCGCCGCCGTCCGGCTGTACGGGGGCGAGCTGCTGCCCGGCTCGGACGCGCCCGCCGTCCGCGCCGAACGCGACGAGCTCGCCGTCCTGGTCCGGCGGCAGGCCCTCGACCGGGGCGGTGCGGACGCGCTGTGGACCTACGCCCAGACCGAGCCCGGCCGCGCCGACCTGGAGGTGCTGGAGCGGCTGCGCGCCGTCCTGCCGCCGGGCGACCCGCGGCTGCCCGCCGTCGCCTCGCGCCGCGACCGGCTGCTGGAGGGCGAGTGACCCGGGGGCGTCAGTGGGCCGGGAAGCCCGCCGAGGTCAGGTGCGTGCTGTCGTTGTAGGAGACCGCGCGCAGCCCGCCGCCGTCCTGCCGCCAGCGGCTCAGCGAGGCGTTGCCGACCGGCTCCTTCTCGATCTCCAGGACCTCCCGCTCGGACAGGCCCTCCACCAGGTACCGGGACACCACCACGATCGCATCGTGCGTGGCGACCAGCACCCGCCCGCCCGGCGCCTCCGCCTCCAGGTCGCGGTAGAAGCCGCGCAGCCGCAGCGCCAGGTCCGTCCACGACTCGCCGCCCGGCGGCCGGTAGTAGAACTTGCCGAGGCGCCGCGCCCGCTCGGCCTCGGCGGGGAAGCGGCGGCGGACGCCGGTCGGCGTGAGGCCCTCAAGGACGCCCTGCTCCCGGTCGCGGAGCCGCTCGTCCACCCGCAGCGGGACGGTGTAGGGGGCCTCGGCGAGGGCGATCCGCGCGGTGTCGAGCGCGCGCAGGTACGGCGAGGCGACCACGAGCGTGGGGCGCTCGTCCTCGGGGAGCGCGGCGAGCCACCGGCCGAGCGCCGCGGCCTGCGCGCGGCCGGTGCCGGAGAGGGGGATGTCGGCGTCGCGTTCGGTGATGCCGGTCTCCTCCGCGTCGGTGCCGAGCACCGACCGGTAGGCCACGTTGCCGGTGCTCTCACCGTGCCGGGTCAGGTTGAGCCACTGGAGCGCGTTCACCCCCGCCATGCTGCCATCCCCGCCGGGCCGCCGCGCCGGGGCTGCGGCGGCCCGGCGGCGGACCGGCCGGTTCGGTGTCGCTCTACAGCCGGTAGTACTGTGTCGTTCCGTGACGAACGTGCTGGCCGCCGCGATCATCGCGGTGGCGCTGGTGGCCGCCGCCCACGCCCTGGTGACGACGGTGCGCGACCGGGCGATGGGCCTGCCGCACCTGATCGTCCTCGGCGTCCTGGAGGTGCTGCTGGTCGCGCAGGTCGTGGTCGGGTTCGTCAAGATCGCCGGGGACGAGGGGCCGGAGAGCCCCGCCACGTTCATCGGCTACATGCTGGGCGCGCTGCTGGTGCCCCTCGCGGGCGCCGGGTGGGGCGTGCTCGAACGCTCCCGCTACGGCCCCGGCGTGATCGTCGTCGCCTGCCTGGCCGTCGCGGTCATGGTCGTCAGGATGCGGCAGATCTGGGACGGCACCGGTGTCTGAGCGCGAGCGGCCCGGAGCCGTCGGGCCCGGAGCCCGTGCGGACGACGGTGCCCGCGCCGGCACCGAGGACCGCACGGGCACCGCGGGGGCCCGCCCCACCGCCACGGGCACCGGGCCCGGGCGGCTGCTGGTCGCCGTCTACGCGATCTTCGCGCTCGCCGCCGGAGCGCGCGCCGGGGTGCAGATCGGCACCCGGTTCTCCGACGCCCCGCTGGCCTACACGCTGTCGGCGGTCGCGGCGGTCGTCTACGTCCTGGCGACGGTCGCGCTGGCCCGCGGCGGCGCCGCCTCGTTCCGCGTCGCCGTCGCAGCGTGCTCGGTGGAACTGGCCGGCGTGCTGGTCGTGGGGACGCTGAGCCTCATCGACTCGGCGGCCTTCCCGGACGCGACGGTCTGGTCCGGGTTCGGGCGCGGCTACGGGTTCGTGCCGCTCGTCCTGCCGGTCGTGGGGCTGCTGTGGCTGCGCCGCACCGCCCGCACGGGTGGCGGGCCCCACACGGGCGGTGGGCGCCCTGTGGGCGGCGGGTGAGCCCTCCGGCCACAGGTGTCGTGGGGGGCGCCCGGCCGCGCGGCCCGCGCCGCGCGTCCCGCCGCCCCGCGCGGCGGCGGTGCCCACGCCGCCGTTGAAGCCGCTGTGCACACCGGTGTCCGCACCGCTGCTCATACCGAGGCCGGCATCACGCGGCCGCCGATCGGCAGCGCGTGGACGGCGGCGCGCGCGATCTCCTCCACCTCGTCGGCGGAGTAGTCGGCGGAGGGGTTGCGCCGCATCCACCAGATCAGCTTCAGGGGCCGGGCGAAGGTGATGCCGTCGGCCTCGAACGGCGTCCGGCGCGGCATCCGCCCGCCGTGCACGGCGAGCACCGGCCTGACCTTCACCGGGATCCCCGAGCGGTCGGAGATCAGCCGGGCGGCGGCGTCGGCCCGCGCGGTCACCTCGCGGACGAGCTTGGACTGGGTGCGGCCCTCGATGAACAGCCTGCCGCCGTGGTGGGACAGCTCGAAGTCGGGCTGCCACGCCTCGTTGTGCACGAGCCACAGCCCGCCGGGGCCGACGACCAGCTCGTCGGCGCTGCCGTGCCCGGGGACGGTCCGCGCGAACAGGATCCGGTGGCCGCGCCGCTCCAGGGTGAGGCGCAGGATCCGGTTCATCCGCTCCTCGCCGCGCAACCCGCGGCGCCACACGTGGGACGCGTGGTAAATCCGCCAATGCACCAGTGTGTCGGCGCCCGCCACCAGCAGCGCGACCGCGATTCCGAAAACGCCGTTGACCAGCGCCCCGCACAGTGCGAACGCCAGGCCCGCCAGAATTGCGCGGGTCCGCAACCGCCCCTTTCGGTCCCGCTGCCAGAGCTCCTCGTAAACGGCCTGTGGCGAACCACCCGTGAACGCCGCCCTATCCCTGGTGTAGATCGAGCCGCCGAACATCCGAACCTCCCGGCACCCTGCTGCGACGCTCCCATTATGGGGATACCTAGGCCATTGTCGCCACACTTCCACCGGTGAGATAACTCAGGCTCCACGGCCACTTCGGGGGCGAAAACGGGTGCTAACCTGGTCTTACGCGCCAACCGGCCCGGATGATTCTTGAGAATTTCTTTAGAACGTTCTAGAGAAATGGACGAAATGCTCGGTGCAACTATCACCGTAACCCGCACGGCCCCTTTCGCGGCAGTGGCATTTCTCACCTGGACGATCACCTCCCGGACACGGTAAGGGGCCGCGCCCGCACCACCGCCGTGCCTTGCCGCCGTGCGCCCCGCCCCGCGCTCCCGCCACACTGGAGCGATGCAGCACACCCGCTCCTCGCGCCTGCCGGACGCGGAGGGCCTGCCCGTCCACCGCGCCGTCCCGGCGCTGCGCGCGGCCCTCGCCGGGCACGGCGCCGCCGTCCTGGCCGCGCCGCCGGGCACCGGCAAGACCACCCTCGTCCCGCTCGCGCTGGCCGGGCTCGCCCTCGCCGGCCCGGACGGCCCGGACGGCCCGCCCCGGGGCGGCAAGGTGGTCGTGGTGGAGCCGCGCCGGCTCGCCGCCCGCGCCGCCGCGCGCCGGATGGCGTGGCTGCTGGGGGAGCGCGTCGGCGGGCGGGTCGGCGTGGTCGTGCGGGGGGAGTCGCGTCCGGGCGCGCTGGTCGACGTGGTGACCACCGGTGTCCTGCTGCGCCGCCTCCAGGACGACCCCGAGCTGGCCGGGACCGGCACGGTGATCCTGGACGAGTGCCACGAGCGCCACCTGGACGCCGACACCGCACTGGCGTTCCTGCTGGACGTGCGCGCCGCGCTGCGTCCCGACCTGGCGCTGGTCGCCGCGTCCGCGACCGCCGACACCGCGCCCTGGTCGCGGCTGCTGGGCGGCGCGCCGGTCGTGGAGACCGAGGCCGCGCTGCACCCGGTCGCGACCGTCTGGGCGCCGCCGGAGCGCCCGCTCCCGCCGCCGCACGGGACGCGCGTCGACCCCGCGCTCCTCGCGCACGTCGCCGCCACCGTCCGCCGCGCGGTCGCCGGGCACGACGGCGACGTGCTGTGCTTCCTGCCGGGCGTGGGGGAGATCGCCCGGGTCGCCGGGCAGCTGTCCGACCTGCCCGCCGAGGTGCTCCAGATCCACGGGCAGGCGCCGGCCGCCGTCCAGGACGCGGTGCTCGCCCCCGCCGCCGGGCGCCGGGTCGTCCTCGCCACCTCCGTCGCCGAGTCGAGCCTGACCGTGCCGGGCGTGCGGGTCGTCGTCGACTCCGGGCTGGCGCGCGAGCCCCGCACCGACCACGCGCGCGGGCTCGGGTCGCTGACCACCGTCCGCGCGTCCCGCGCCACCGCCGACCAGCGCGCCGGACGCGCCGGACGCGAGGCCCCCGGCACCGTCTACCGCTGCTGGCCCGAGGCCGAGCACGACCGGCTGCCCGCCCGGCCGCGCCCCGAGATCGAGCTGGCCGACCTCACCGCGTTCGCGCTGCAGGCCGCCTGCTGGGGCGACCCGGACGCGAGCGGCCTGGCCCTCACCGACCCGCCGCCCGCCGCCGCGCTGGAGGCCGCCCGCGCCGTGCTGCGCGCGCTCGGCGCCGTCCGCGGCGGACGCGTCACCGGCCGGGGGCGCGCGCTCGCCCGCGTCGGCGTCCACCCCCGGCTGGCCCGCGCGCTGGTCGACGGCGCCCGCGAGGTCGGCGCCCGGCCCGCCGCCGAGATCGTCGCGCTGCTGTCGGAGCCGCCGCCCCGCGCGGACGGCGACGACCTCGCCGCGACCTGGCGGGTGCTGCGCCGCGCGTCCCGTCCGGCGGGGCCGCACGCCGCGCGCTGGCGGGACGAGGCGCGCCGCCTCCAGGCCGCCCTTCCCGGCGAGGAGAAGGCCCCGGCGGGGGAGTGGCGCGGCGACGACGCCGTGGCGGGCGTCGTGGTGGCGCTGGCGTTCCCCGAACGCGTGGCGCGCGCCCGCGACCGCGACGGCTACCTGATGGCGTCGGGGACCGGCGCGGTGCTCGCCGCCGGGTCGGCGCTCGCCGGGGCGCGGGCGGGATGGCTCGCCGTCGCCTCCGCCGACCGGCCCGCCGGGAGCGCGTCGGCGCGGGTGCGGCAGGCGGTGGTGATCGACGAGGAGGTGGCCCGGTTCGCCGCCGCGCCGCTGCTGGCGGCGGCCGACGAGGTCGCCTGGCGGGACGGGGACGTCGCCGCCCGCCGCGTCGAGCGGCTCGGCGCGATCGAGCTGGACGCCCGGCCGCTGCGCGACCCCGACCCCGAGCGGGTGCGGGCCGCGCTGCTGGCCGGGCTGGGCGAGGCCGGGCTCGGGCTGCTGACCTGGACGCCCGCCGCCGTCGCGCTCCGCGAACGGCTGGCGTTCCTGCGGGGCGCGCTGGGCGAGCCGTGGCCCGACGTCGGCGACGCGGCGCTGCTGGAGCACCTGCGCGAGCGGCTCGGCGGCGCCCGGCGGCGCGCCGACCTGGCGCGGCTCGACGTGGCGGCGCTGCTGCGCGGCCTGCTGCCCTGGGACCTCGCCGCCCGCCTGGACGAGCTGGCCCCCGAGCGGGTGGAGGTGCCGTCCGGGTCCCGGATCCGGGTGGACTACACGGGGGAGCGGCCGGTTCTGGCGGTGAAGCTCCAGGAGCTGTTCGGGTGGGACGCGGCGCCGCGCCTGGCGGGCGGCCGGGTGCCGCTCGTGGTGCACCTGCTGTCCCCGGCGGGCCGGCCCGCCGCCGTCACCGCCGACCTCGCCTCGTTCTGGCGCGAGGGGTACCGGGCGGTGCGGGCGGAGCTGCGCGGCCGCTACCCCCGCCACCCCTGGCCCGAGGACCCGGCGCGCGCCGTCCCGACCCGCCGCGCCAAGCGGCGCCGCTGACGCGCGGGGCGGGCGTCAGCGGGAGGAGCGGGAGGAGATGAGGACCTCGATGCCGTCCAGGATGCGGGTGAGGCCGAACTCGAACGCGCGGCGCGGCGCGAGGACCGCGCCGTACTCCTGCCCGGCGGCGGTGCCGACGCGGTCGCCGAGCGGGTAGTCGGCCGGGTCCAGCAGCTCCTCCAGCACCGGCGCGGCCGCCTTCCACCACTCCAGGTCGCTGATCCCGCTGCGCCGCTCGGCCTCGGCGGCGTTGACCGAGACGCGCGCGGCGCTCTCGGCGAACCCGGTGACCAGCGCGACGACCGAGTCCATCTCCAGGTCGGTCAGGCCCACGCCGTCCACGGCCGCCAGCTCGTACTCGTACTTGGCGACCATGCCCGGGCCGAGCGGCGGGCGCGCCACGGCGATCTGGAGCATCCACGGGTGCCGGTGGAACAGCGCCCAGTTGTCGCGGGCGATGTGCTCCAGCCGGTCGCGCCAGCCGCCGCCCTCCGGCGGCGTCAGCTCCCCGACGACGCGGTCGAGCATCACATCGACCAGCTCGGCCTTGCCCGGCACGTAGGTGTAGATCGACATGGTGGCCACGCCCAGGTCCTCGGCGATCCGGCGCATCGACAGCGCCTCCAGCCCGTCGGCGTCGGCCGCCGCGATCGCCGCCCGCACGATCGCCTCGACGGTGAGCCGGGGCTTCGGGCCGCGCCGGGGCCTGCCCTGGACGCCCCACAGCAGCTCCAGGCTGCGCTTGGGGTCGCCGGCCCCGCTGTACTCGGTCGTCACGTTCGCCATCCTCCCAGGGATGAAACTCTGTACTGCGTACGTTATAGTCGTCGGAATGGTAAATCCGTATAGCGTACGGAGTTATGGGAGACTGATGACTGCACCACAGTTCGCGGTCGTCGCCGAGGGGCTGCGCAAGCGCTACGGCGGCACCGAGGCCCTCGCCGGGCTCGACCTCGCGGTCCCCGCCGGGACCGTGCACGGGCTGCTCGGCCCGAACGGCGCGGGCAAGACCACCGCCGTCCGCGTCCTGACCACGCTCACCCGGCCCGACGGCGGCACCGCCACCGTCGCCGGGCACGACGTCGTGCGCGGCGCCGCGCGCGTCCGCACCCGCGTCGGGCTCGTCGGCCAGCACGCCGCCGTCGACGAGGTGCTCAGCGGGCGCCAGAACCTCGTCATGTTCGGCCGCCTCTACCATCTCGGCTCCCGCACCGCCCGGCGCCGGGCCGACGAGCTGCTGGAGCGGTTCCGGCTGACCGAGGCCGCCGGGCGCCCCGCCGGGCAGTACTCCGGCGGGATGCGGCGGCGGCTCGACCTGGCCGCCTCGATGATCCTGGCGCCGCCCGTCCTGTTCCTGGACGAGCCCACCACCGGCCTGGACCCGCGCTCGCGCACCGAGGTGTGGGACGAGGTCCGCGCCCTGGTGGAGGGCGGCACGACCGTCCTGCTCACCACCCAGTACCTGGAGGAGGCCGACCGGCTCGCCGACGGGATCTCGGTGATCGACCACGGCCGCGTCATCGCCGAGGGCGCCCCCGACCGGCTCAAGGCCCGGCTCGGCGGCGACCGCGTCGAGGTCGTCCTGGACGACCCGTCCGCGCTGGCCGACGCCGCCGCGATCCTCGCCCGCGCCGTCGGCGCCGAGGCCGAGGTCGACGCCGCCGCGCTGCGGGTCGGCGCGCCCGCCGCGGGCCGCGCCGCCGCGCTGACCGAGGCCGTCCGCGCCCTGGACGCCGCGGGCGTGCGCGTCGCCGACATCGGGCTGCGCCGCCCCACGCTGGACGAGGTGTTCCTGCACCTCACCGGCGACACCGCCCAGGACAGGAAGGAGGTCCCCGCGTGATGACGCTTCCGGAGACCCCCGTGGGACGGCTGCGTTGGGCCGTCGCCGACACCCGCACGCTGACCGGCCGGGCGCTGGCGCACTGGGCGCGCCGCCCCGGCGAGGTCGCCGTCGGGCTGCTGTTCCCGGTGATGGTCGTGCTCATGATGGGCTACCTGTTCGGCGGCCAGATGGACGTCCCGGGCGGGGGCGGCGGCTACCGCGAGTTCATCATGCCCGGCATGTTCGCGATGACGATGCTGTTCGGCATCGAGACCACGTTCGCCGCCGTCGCCGGGGACGCCGCCAAGGGCGTGACCGACCGGTTCCGCGCGATGCCGACCTCCCCGCCCGCCATCATCGCCGGACGCGGCGCCGCCGACCTGCTGCACTCGGTCGCCGCGCTCGCGGTCATGGCGGTCTGCGGGCTGCTGGTCGGGTGGCGCGCGCACGAGGGCGCCGCGAGGGCGCTGGCCGGGCTCGGGCTGCTGCTCCTGCTGCGGTTCGCGCTGATCTGGATGGGCGTCTACCTCGGCCTGGTCGCCAAGGGGCCCGAGTCGGTCGCCGCCGTCCAGACCCTGGTGTGGCCGATCGGGTTCCTGTCCAGCGCGCTCGTCGTGCCCGACACGATGCCCGGCTGGCTCGGCGCCATCGCCGAGTGGAACCCGATGTCGGCGACCGTCACGGCGTGCCGCGAGCTGTTCGGCGACCCGGGCCCGACCGGCGGGTCGTGGGCGGCGCAGCACAGCGTGCTGCTCGCGGTGCTGTGGCCGCTGGTGATCACGGCGGTGTTCTTCCCGCTCGCCGCTCGCCGCTACCGGGTGATGGGCCGCTAGAGGGGTCAGGCCCGTTCCGGGGGGTGTGGGGGGTCGTCCCCGCACAAGAGGCCGGCGCGGTGGCGGGCCAGGGCCAGGGCCGGGTAGCACGTCTCGGGCGGGGGCTCCGCGCCGTGGAGGGCGGCGCGGAGCCTGGCCCCGGCCGCCGCCGCGCCACAGGGCTGGACGACGCACAGCTCGGCCTGCATCGCGGTGCGCGCCGCCGCCATCAGCGCCGCCACGTCCCCGACGGCCACGGCCTCGGTGAGCGCGCCGCCGTAGGCCAGCCGGACGGCGATCGCGTGCATCCCGGCGGTGCCCGCGCCCTCGTAGCGGAACTCGCAGACCAGGCGGTCGCCGTCCAGCGGGCCCTCCTGGATCAGCCACGCCTGGCCGGGGACGACCCGTCCGAGCGCGCCCTCCCAGGGCGCGGCCGGAGCGGGGGAGGCGTCCGCCGCGCCGCCCGCCGCCGCGCGCCCCTCCGGGGGGCCGATCGCGGCGAGCACGCGCAGGAACGCCCGCGCGCCCGGCGTCCCCGCCGCGCGCAGGCAGACGATCAGGTCGGCGAGCGCGGCGCGGGCGGCCCGCGCGTCCGGGGCCGCCCCCTCCAGGCTCCCGAGCCGCTGCGACGCCCACACCTCCGCGTGCAGGGCGGACGGCAGCGACGGCAGCGCGTCCGCCTCCCGGACGTAGGCGTCGTAGACCTCGCGGAGGCCGGGCAGCATCAGCCGGGGGCCGGGCGAGGATCGGGTCGCGCTCATCCGTCCAGGCTAGGGGGTGGGACGCGGCGCGCCGCCGGTCCGGTGCGGCCGGGGGCGGCGGCGCGCCGCGAGCACCGCGCCCCTCACGCCGGGACGGTCAGGATCGTGCGCCCGCCCGTCGCGCGGACCTCGTACCGCGCGATGTCGGCGGGCCGCAGCGCGGTACCGCCCTGCACGGTCAGCATCGGCGCCGCCGACCCGGGCAGGCCGTACCCTCCCGCCGGGACCGACCAGCCCGCCACCGTCCGGGCCCGGCCCGCGCGGTCCACGGCGACCAGCTCGCACTCCAGCGGCCCCCGGACGCGGGTCAGCCGCAGCCCGACCCGGCTGCCCCAGGGCACCGGCAGCGCCGTCACCGTCCCCGACGCGCCGGTCCGGGCGTCGGCGGCGGTCAGGCGCGGCCCGTCCGGGAACGGGGCCTCGGGGCGCGCGGACGTCCCGCGGTCGGCGCCGGCCGTGAACCCGGCCCCGGCCGCGCCGCCCAGCAGCACGATCCCGGCGGCCAGCCCGGTCGCCGCCCGCGCCGCGCGGCGCCGCCGCCCCCGCCGGGCCCGCCGGCGCAGCGCGTCGGCGAGCTTCACCGGCTCGGGCGGCGCCGCCGGAGGCCGCGCGTCCGGGGTGATGCCCTCCAGCGTCACGGCGATCCCGCGCAGCGCGCCGAGCTCCCGTCCGCATCCCTGACAGGACCGCAGATGCCCCTCGAACGCCCGCCGGTCCGGCTCCTCCAGCAGGCCGAGGGCGTAGGCGCCGACGTCGATGTGCGGCGGTTCCGCGATCACGGCGTCACCCCCCTCTCCTCCAGCGCGACGCGCAGCGCCCGGAGCGCGTAGTAGACGCGCGACTTCACCGTGCCCACGGGGATGCCGAGCCGCCGCGCGGCCTCGTTGACCGAGCGGTCCCGGAAGAAGGTCTCCTCAAGGATCTCCCGGTGCGCGGGCGACAGCGCCAGCAGGGCCTCGGAGACGACGACCGAGCGCAGCAGGTCCTCCAACCCGTCGGGGACGCGCAGGTTCTCCAGCGGGCCCTCGCCCGCCTCCTGCGGCCGGGCGTTGCGGCGCCGCTGGTCGTCGATGACGATCCGGCGCGCCACCGTCGCGAGCCAGGGCAGCAGCGACGCCGCCCGCTCGTCGAGCTGGTGGGCGCTGCGCCAGGCGCGGATCATCGTCTCCTGCACCACGTCCTCGGCCCAGTGCCGGTCGCCGCCGGTGAGCCGCAGCACGAACGACAGCAGCGGCCGCCCGTACACGCGGTACAGCTCGGTGACGAGGACCTGGTCGTCCACGTCCGCCGGCGGCCGCCCGCGGAACCAGCTCCACCGGTCGGGCGGCTGGTCGCGGGGCGGCGCCGTCGTCGCGGCCGGTGATCGGTGGGCCATCGGGGTCTCCGGCGGGGGTGCGGGGACGGGGACCGTGAGTCTGATGTCACGTCGGGGGGCAGTACGGCGGGCCCCCGGCAGAGGGTTCAATGGGCGCCCGAGAGCCGGTCGGCGAGCCCTGGACCGGGACAATCCAGAAGGGGCCTTATTAGTTCGCCACTAGTTCCTTACCTGTGGCACCGTGAGCGCGGCGGACGCGTCCAAGAGACCTCACCACCTGGCACAGGGAACGGAGGCGGCACCCTCCCCGGGCACCGACCGACGGCGGTCCTCCAACCGGCACACTCACTCCATGCACTGGAGCGAATGCGGGGCAACCGGCCCCGACTTGCTCGGAGGACTACCGAGGGGCGGATCGGGAGTGACAGGAAACGGGGAACAGGACAGGAACCAGCACGACAGGCGGCACCAGCTCTTCTACCGGCTGCTCCTGGCGGTGGACATCCAGGGGTACAGCAAGCGGGACGTGCGGGAGCAGCTGCTCGCGCAGCGGCAGCTCTCGGACGCGCTGGACCGGGCCGCGCTCGGCGTCGGCCTCGACCGCTCCCGCTGGGAGAAGCAGGTCGGCGGTGACGGGGAGCTCGCCACCCTGCCGGAGGGCGTCGACCCGGCGCCGGTGGCCGGCGACTTCGTCCTCGGGCTCGCGGCGGCGCTGGCGGAGGTCAACGACGCCGCCGGCGACGGCGCCAGGCACCGGCTGCGGGTGCGGCTCGCCCTGCACCACGGCACGCTGGCGGCCGGGCCGTTCGGGCCCGCCGGCGACGCGCCGATCGTCGTCCAGCGACTGCTGGACGCCGGGCCGCTGCGCCGCCTGCTGGTCACCGACGCGGACCGCGACCTCGCCTACGTGGTGTCGGACTCGCTGTTCGAGGACGTCGTGCAGACCGGGTTCTGCGCGCTGCCGCCGGAGGCGTTCCAGCCGATCAAGGTCACCGCGAAGGGCGACGCCTTCCGCGGGTACATCCTCACCGGCCGCGCCGCCGGAGAGCGCGAGGCGGGCGGGGAGGGACGCGGCGGGCCGGCGGGCCGGCCCGCCGCGCAGGCCCGGGTGTACGACTTCCCGGCGCTCGCCGTCCGGTAGCCGGTGATCGCGCCCGGTGATCACGGCCGGTGATCACGGCCCGGTGTTCGGCGGCGGCCCGCACCGGGAAGTGATCGCCTGTGGCCGGGGTTGACCCCGGTGACAGGCGAACGGGTGACAGGCGAACGGCGATGGAGGCGGACGATGGCGGACGACGCGGGGCTGGCGAAGCTGCTGACCGAGCACGACCTCGGGGTGCTGGCCACCCTCAAGCGGGACGGGCGGCCCCAGCTGTCCAACGTCAACTACCACTACGACGCCGGGCGCCGCCTCGTGCGGGTGTCGGTCACCGCCGACCGCGCCAAGGCCCGCAACCTGGCCCGCGACCCGCGCGCCAGCCTGCACGTCAGCTCGGCCGACGGCTGGTCCTACGCGGTCGCCGAGGGCACCGCCGAGCTGACGGCCGTCGCCGCCGACCCCGCCGACGCGGCCGTCGAGGAGCTGGTGTCGGTGTACCGCGACATCCGCGGCGAGCACCCCGACTGGGACGACTACCGCCGCGCGATGGTCGCCGACGGCCGCCTGGTCATCCGCCTGCACGTCGAACGCCTCTACGGCCGCCCGGCCGGCTGAGCCCCGGGCCCGGGGCTGAGGGCTGAGGGCTCAGGGCTCAGGGCAGGAGGGCGGCCAGGACGCGGTTGTCGCCGCGCTGCCACAGCGTGCCGACCTCGGTGAACCCGGCGCCGCGCAGCGCGGCCTCGTGCGCCGAGAAGAACGTCGACTCCGAGCCGTGGTGGCCCACGGTCTCCTCGCGCGCCGCCCGCAGTTCGGCGAGCGCGGGCTCGGCGGCGACCGCGTCCCACCACTGGCCCCACTCCTCGGGGCTCTCGTCCGCCCACCGGCGCGCGGTCTCGCGCTCGCGCAGCGCCGCGTCCAGGGCCGCGAGGCCGGGCGCCCGGTCGCCGACCGTCAGGTTGTCGCCGTTGAGGAACAGCCCGCCGGGGCGCAGCACCCGCGCCAGCTCGCCGTAGGTGACGCGCAGCTCCGCGCTGGTGATCCAGTGCAGCGCGGTCGTGCTGATCGCGGCGTCGGCCTGCCGGTCCAGGCGCAGCCGCGCGGCCCAGCCCGGCTCGCGCAGGTCCAGCTCGGTGAAGACCAGCCCGGAGCGCCCGGCGTGGACGGCGCGGCCGAGCCCCATCAGCAGCGGGTCGGTGTCGATCGCCACGACCGTGGCGCCGGGGATGCGGTCCAGGACGCGGCCCGCGAGCGAGCCGGGGCCGCAGCCGAGGTCCAGGATGAGCGGGTCGGGACGCCCGGTCCCCGCCTCCAGCGCGTCGATCATGACGGTGAAGCGCTCCTCGCGGTCGGGGATGTACCCCTCCTGCTGCGCGTCCCAGCGGGTGATCCACGTGTCGGCGACCTCGCGGGTGAGCATGGGTCGTACCCCCTCGTATGACTGTCGTATAGCCTTTGGACGGTGACACGCTAACCGGAGAGGGCGTAACTGGTCAAGTGAACTTCAACAGTCATACAGACGCGGTGGTGCGGGCCGCCGTGGAGCTGGTGAACGCGTTCACCGAGGGGGAGCGGCGCGGCCGGCCCTACACGCCTCCCGCTCCGGACGAGCTGGCCGAGGCCGCCCGCGCGATCCTGTCGCTCAGCGGCGGCGTGCCCGTCAGCCGCCCGGAGCTGGACGAGCTGGCCGCCGTCGCCCGCGACCTGCGCGCCGTCTTCGAGGCGGTCGCCGCGGGCGACGTCGACGCGGCGGCCGGGCGGGTCAACGCGCTGCTGGACGCCACGCAGGCCAGGCCGCGCCTGGAACGCCACGACGGCGAGCCCTGGCACGTCCACTTCCACGGACGCGGGCGGGGCGTCGCCGACATGTGGGGCGCGCCCTGCGCTACCGGCCTCGCCGTCGTCATCGGCAGCGAACTCCAGGACCGGCTCGGCGTCTGCACCGCGCCGCACTGCGACCGCGTCTACGTCGACACCTCGCGCAACGGCACCCGCCGGTTCTGCTCCACCGCCTGCCAGAACCGCGTCAAGGCCGCCGCGTTCCGCGCCCGCGCGCAGACGCCCTGACCGCGCCCCGAGCGCGGACCCGAAGACGGCTCCGGACAGAAGGAGGTGCAGGCCGAGAGCACCCCGCAGTTCCCTCGGCCTGCACGAACATGGACGGCCCCTACCGTTCGTCGGGGCCGTAGACCTCCCACAGCTCGCCGGCGAAGAACCGGCCGAAGGCGACCAGCTTCCCGGCGCCGCCCGGACCGGCCGTGCGGAACGTCGCCAGCTGCCGCGCGAAGTCGGTCAGCTGGATGTGCAGCACGCCCGCGCCCAGCACCCGCGCGCCGTCCTCGGCGTCCGCGCCGACATGGCCGTCGAGGATCCGCACGTACAGCGTGGAGGTGTCGGGCCAGATCCGCGTCGGCGGGCCGTGCAGCACGTTCTTGGTGCCGGACAGGGTGCGGGGCCGGTCCTCGCCGTCGGTGAAGTACAGCCGGTACCTCATCAGCCGTCGATCCTCCGCGCCGCCGGGCGCGAACAGGTTGAACCAGCCCCGCTGGACAGGACGCCGGCCCCCGTGGCCAGCGGCGTCGATCCATCCCTCGGCCAGCGCGGTGTGCTCGGGCTCGGCCAGGAAGCGGTCGGTGTCCGCGGCCGTGATCGTCAGCCGGAACGCCATCGCCTCGCGGCCGTCCGCGAGTTCCCCCGCCCGCGGCTCGGACACCCCGTAGGTGACGAAGCCCTTCATCTCCTCGGTGAACGACAGCGACGTACGGTCCGATGCCGGCGACCGGTCCGATGCCACGGCGAGCGATCCCCCGACGCCGCCGTGGCTCCCCGGGACCGATCCGTTCCGGGCGGTGTGCGAGGCGGACGCCCCGCCCACGACCGGACCGTACGTCGAGTCGTTCCCCTGACCGCCGTCCCCCGGGCGGTCCCCGGAGCGGCTCCCCAAGCCGCCCCGGCCTCTCCCCTCCGCCGAGCCGTTCCCCCGGGACGGCCCGACCCCCGCGCCGGACGGAACGCCCCCCGAAGGCGCGCTCCCGTGCGCCGCGTCCGAAGACGGCGCGGGGCCGGATGGGACCGTGGAGGACGTGCCCGTACCCCGTCGTCCGGGCACGTCCTCCAGCAGCCGCGTGGCCATGCGGTCGGCCTGCGCGGCGATCGTGAGCGAGGGGTTCGGGCCCACCGGTCCCGGCATCGCCGCCCCGTCGGCGACGTACAGGCCCGGATACCCGAACACCTCGCCGAAGGCGTCGCAGACGCCCTCGTCCTTGTGGGCGCCCATGGGGGCGCCGCCGAGCGGATGCACCGTGATGATCCGCTTGCGGAACCACATCGGGTTGTCGGCGTACTCGGCGCCGAGCACGTCCGCGATGCGCTGCATCGTCTCGCGGATCCGCGCGAAGTGCGCCTCGCTGGTCCGCGTCGTCCAGTCGGCGGTGAGCCGGCCGTCGTCCAGCCGCAGCCGCCCGTCGGCGACGTCGCGGCCCATCCCGAGCAGCGGCAGCGAGCTGACCGTCAGCGCGCCCTCCCCGATCAGGTCCGACAGCTCCTTGGACAGGTTCGTGTCGGGACGGTCCTTGAAGAACTCGGTGAACCGGTCCCACAGGAACTTCACGACGCGCTCGAAGTCGTTGCGGATGTCGAGCCCCTGGATCAGCCAGTCGGCGAACCCCGGGTAGCCGCCGTCCTGGATGTAGGCGCCGCGGCCCGCGCCCGGCACCCCGTCCAGCTCGTCGGCCAGCCGGATCGCGCTGGTGATCACCGGGCCGCGCGCCGCGTCCAGCGCCCGGACGCGGTTGCGGTCCTTCGCCTTCAGCAGGAACGTCAGCAGGTCGCCGTTGCCGCTGAAGCGGGTGCCGAGCGCGCGGCTCAGCCCCGGGAACGCCTTGCGCGACTTCAGCAGCAGGTACGTCGTCCCGTACGTCCCGGCGCCGAGGATCAGCTGGTCGCACGAGATCGTCGCCATCCGCGAGCGGCCCCCGCGCACGGTCAGGTCGGCGTGGTGGACGTAGTCGACCTCGTACCCGCCGCCCCGCCGCGGCCGGATCGCCTTCACCTCGTGCGAGGTGCGCAGGTCGGCGCCGTGGTGCGCGGCCGCCGACAGGTAGGTGTGGTCGAGGCTGTTCTTGGACCCCTCGTTGCAGCCGATGTTGCACTCGCCGCACAGCTTGCACGTCCGCCGCCCCACCCCGTGGACGTTGCGGAACCCCGCGTCGACGATCGGCAGGCTCAGCCCCGGCGCGCCGCCCGGCTCGGCCGCGAAGCTCACCGCGAGCGGCGGCAGCGTGCACTGGAGCCCCAGCTCGGCCGCCGCGTCCTGCATGGCGTGCGCCTTCGGGGTGTCGTCGAAGGGCTGCTGGCCGAGCGGGTAGGGGGTCGCGCCCATCATCCGCTCGACCTCGTCGTAGTGCGGATCGAGGTCGGCGCGGGAGACGGGCCACGACTCATACCCGCCGTCCGGCAGCGACCGCTCGGTGACGAACCAGTGCTCGTCCTTGCGCAGCAGCACGTTGGCGTAGATCAGCGACCCCCCGCCGAGCCCCGCCGACACCACCGAGTCGCAGCCCTTGAACGACCACACGTCGAACATGCCGTACAGGCCCTCGGCCGGATCCCAGAACGCCCGTCCCATCTCGTGCGGCGAGCGCGGGAAGCTGCCGGGCGGGTAGGGCTGGCCGCGCTCCAGCAGCACGACCGACCGTCCGGCCTCGGCCAGCCGGTACGCGGCGACCGAGCCCCCGAATCCGGACCCGACGACCACGGCGTCAACGTGTTCCATACCAGTCACCAGTCAGAGTTCTTTCCGCTCGTGAGCGTCACGGTGCTCATGCGCTGTGCCGCTTGAGGAAGTCGACGATGCGCGGAAAGACGTCGATGTAGGAGTTCTTGCCGATCAGGGGGTCCAGGTGCCCGTAGCCGGGCAGCACCGCCAGCTCGTGGCGTCCGGGCGCGGCCTTCTCCAGGATCTTGTGCAGGTGGATGTTGGAGTCGGTGAAGACCCGGTTGCGGTCGGGCGCGAGCAGCAGCAGGGGCGTCCGCACGTCCGCCGCGTTCGACAGGTAGTTCAGCGGCAGGCGCGCGTACCGCGCGTCGGTCGGCGCGTACTTCACCGACTGGCCGGCCTCGACCATCTTGCGGACGTGCCGGTAGTAGTTCAGCCCGGACGCCGAGCAGATGTCGGCGACCCGCGCGTGCGTCTCGGGCAGCAGGTTGGAGTGCTCGTACATCGCGGGCCTGCCCGCCCCCCACTGGAAGCTCTGCATGTGGCACGCGCTCGTCCGGCACTCGTCGTGGAACAGCGACACCGCCTGCGACAGCATCCACGGACGCGTGAACGCCGGCGCCTGGCCGAACCTCGGGTCGATGAACGGCAGCCCGACCACGTACTCCAGCAGCCAGGTGCCGAGCGACAGCTTCAGCTTGGAGAACGCCGGGACGCGGGGGGTGAGCGAGACGCTGTTGCAGGTCAGGCTCGCGACGTCGTCGATCAGCCCGGCGAACAGGCTCATCGAGAACGACACCGCTCCCAGGCAGTGCGCGATGACGTGCACGCGGCGGTCGCCGACGTGGCGGCGCAGCTCGCGCATCGTCGCGGGGAAGTCGTACAGAGCCACGTCGTCGAGGTTGTAGCGGTGCGTCTCCCCGTCGTAGGGGAAGCGCCCGCTCATTCTGAAGTCGACCGCCCAGACGTCGCCGAAGCCGTTGTCGAGCAGGTGGCTCGCCAGGTTCCGGTGCTCGGGCATGATGAAGACGTCGCTGGCGGAGGTGAGCCCGTGGACGAGCAGGACCACGTCGTCGCTCTCGCTCCGCAGGAAGCGGGTCAGGTTCAGGCCGAGGCCGTCCTCCGTCCCGAACGGATGCACCGATACATCGGCCTCCCGCACTCCTTCGAGTGTGAAACGCGAGATCGTGCGTGTCATGTTCCTCACCTCCGTCGTCCCCGCAATGATGATGCGGTGACCGGCCCATACGCGGCATCGTGGTAAACCCTTACTTCTTCCCCGACCTGGTCAGCGGGGACGGGACGCGTCGGCACCGGGCATACGTAACCTCTGTGACGATCCTCGCGACGCAGATGTTCTGGAACCTGCCCGACTGTCCGGGAATGGACAGGTTGGTGCGTTCCAATCCGGCCGCCCGGCCCACCGCCCGACCCGGGTAAGGCCCGGTCAGCCGCTCTGCGCACCGGGGTCGGCCTCGGTGCGGGTCAGGGCGCTCACGACGCCGACCCGGGAAGTCACCCCGAACTTCGTGAAGATGTGCGACAGGTGCGTTTCGACGGTGCGGATGCTGACGAACAGCCGCTCGGCGATCTGGGAGTTCGAGCACCCCTCGACGACGAGCGTGGCGACCTCGTACTCCCGCTTGGACAGCCCGCCGGGCAGCCCCGAGCGGCGCCCGCCCTTGGAGGGCACCCGCACGCCGATGCGGCGCTGCTCCCGGACGGCCTGCGCGTGCAGCGTGCGCGCCCCGCAGGAGGAGAAGATCCCGGCGGCCAGCCGCAGCTGCTCGCGCGCGGCGGGGCGGTCGCCCGCGTCGGCGTGCGCGGTGCCCGCCCGCAGCCGGGCCCGGCCCGCCTCGATCTGGTGCCCGGCCTCCTCGAACATGGACGCGGCCCGCAGCGCCTCCCGCGCCGCCCGGTCGGCGTCGGTGAGCTGGAGCGCGTGCGCGCGGGCCAGGTGCGCGAGCGCGTTGTGCGCCTCCAGGCCGGGGATGACGAACCCCTCGGTGCGCTCCACCCAGCCCCGCGCGGCGTCGGCGCGGCCCCGGCTCGCCTCCAGGCACGCCATCGCCTCGCACAGCGACAGGTGGGTCCGCTGGTCCAGCGGGCCCGCGAGCGCGACCTCCACGGCGTCGGCGGCCTCGTCGAGGCGGCCGAGGCCGAACAGCGCCATCGCGCGCGCGTAGCGGGCCATGGAGCCCCACCACTCGCCGACGCCCGCGCCGCTCTCGATCGCCTCCTCGGCGTGCGCCAGCGCGGACTCCTCGTCCCCCGACCAGCCCGCGACCAGGCTCTGCTGGGTGAGCGCGAACACCAGCTGCTGCCCCGAGTGGTGCAGCCGCGCCTCCTCGACGGCCTCCTCGGCGGTGGCCGCCGCCTCCTCCAGCCGGCCGAGCATCCCGTAGGCGCGGGCCAGGCCGGCGGTCAGGTTCGTCACGACGTAGAGCTGGCCCGTCCTGCGGGCGACGGCGCTGGCGCGCTGGAACTTGCCCACCGCGCTGAGGAACTGGCCCGTGAACGTCTCGGCCCAGCACAGCCAGGCGATCGCGTCCATCCACTCGGCGAGGTGCTCGTCGGGGGCGCCGTCGACCAGGACGTTCGCGGCGTCCAGGTAGCGCAGCGCGTCCTCCACGCGGCCCGCCGCGAGCGCGGGCATCGGACGCAGCGCCGCGACGGCCAGCTTCAGGTGGGGCTCCCAGTCCTCGGAGTCGTCGGGCATCAGGTCGAGCACCGCCTGCGCGCCGCGGAAGTCGATGCGCATCATCCGCTCGGCGACCAGCCGCATCCGCAGCGGCACGGCGGCGGGGGAGCGGGGGTCGGGCATGCGGCGCAGCTCGTCCAGCAGCAGGGCGCGCGCCTCGTGCGGGCGGCCGAGCTGGCGCTCCATCAGCGCGGCGAGCCGGGCCGCCCGCGCCCGGCGCTCGTAGTCGTCCTCGGGCAGCATCTTCAGCACGCTGCGCGCGGTCTCGCGGCCCTCGGCCAGGTGCCCGCCGACGGTCTGGACCTGCGCCAGCTCCATCATCAGCTCCAGCCGGGACGGCAGGCCCGAGCCGTTCTCGGCGCCGGGCGCCGCCTCGGGCCGCGTCTCGGGCATGAGCCGCAGCGCCGCCTGGAGCCAGTGCGCGGACGTCGCCGGGGCCTGCGTGGCGAACGCGCGCGCGGCCTCCACCAGCGTCGCGATCGCGTGCCGGTCGCCCGCGCGCCCGGAGCGCTCGATGTGCCGGGCGCGGACGGCGGCGGGCGCGCCGATCTCGGTGAGGTAGCCGGCGATCCGGCCGTGCGCGGCGAGCCGCCACCCGGCCGCCGCCGACCGGTAGGCGGCGTGCCGCACGAGCGGGTGCCGGAACCGGAACCGCTCGGCGTGCGGGCGGACGATGTCGCGGGCGACCAGCTCGTCCAGCGCCGCGAGCGCGGCCTCCTCGCTGACCTCGGCCGCGGCGGCGGCCAGCAGCGGGGGGAACTCGTCGGCCGCGACCGCCGCGCTCTGCGCGATCAGCAGCGCGTCCGGCGACAGGCCGCTCAGCTCCAGTTGCAGCGCGGCGCGGACGGCGGGCGGCAGGTCGCCGTCGGGCTGCCCGACCGTCACCGGCTCGCGGGTGCGGACGAGCGCCTCCAGGTAGAAGGGGTTGCCGCCGCTCGCCCGGTACAGCTCGCGGGAGCGCGTCCCGCTGAAGCGGGGGCCGAGCAGCTCGACGACCTCGGCCTCGGTGAGCGGCTCGACCGACAGCCGCCGGCCGCCCACCGCCCGCACCGACGCCTGCACCAGCGCCGCCAGCCGCGCCGACGCCTGCGCCGGACGGTAGGCCAGCGCGATCAGCACCCGGGCGCGCGGCGGGTGCCGGACGAGGTGGTCCAGCAGCTCGATCGTGGCGTCGTCGGCCCAGTGCACGTCGTCCAGGATCAGCACGAGGCCCGAGGGGGCGGCCAGCTCCTCCAGCAGGTGCCGCACCGCCCGGTAGAGCTGGTAGCGCGCCACGGGCGTGGTGTCGGCGCCGCCGGGCGGGCCCGCGGCCACGCCGTCGCTGAGCGCGGTGAACAGCGCGGGGAAGACGGGGGCCAGCAGCCGGATCGTGGCCTGGCTGAGGTCGGGGAAGTGCTCCTCCAGGTGGTCGTCGAGCGCGTCGACGACCGCGCCGAACGGCATCTCCTGCTCGAACTCGGCCGCGCGGCCGGACAGGATGCTGAGCTTGCGCGCGTCCGCCGCCGAGACCAGCTCGGTCAGCAGCCGGGTCTTGCCCGCGCCGGGCTCCCCGACCAGGGCCAGGAACCGGAAGGCCGCCGCCGCCGTGTCGTCGAGGGCCTCCTCGAAGTCGTGGAGGACGGCCCGCCTGCCGACCAGGGGAGCGCCGTTCGCGGTCGCTTCGTTGCGCTGGCCCGTACGACCCTCCATGTCCACACCCCAACAGCGACAGGCGGTCGATACGCCGTTTACCTGAGAATCCGCGGAAAATACCTTATCGAGTCATACGTCAATAAGACGGGACAACACGCCCATGATCACGGCACGGCCCCCGCGGGCCGGGTCCCTGGCGGGACCGAGTTGTCCATAGCTATCAACCGCCGAGGAGGGCCCCGTGTCAACCTCGGGGAGGTAAACCGTTCCGGACTCGTCACCATGCGTGCCCCACCCTCCAGGCCCCCGTCCGGCCCTCCGGGCGCGGGCGTGGCGCGCCGCCGGAAGGCCGCCGCCGACGCCCCCGTCGCGACCGCACGCGCCGAGCATAAACCGCGAACCCCGCCCGGTGCGGGGAGTTAGGTTTTTGGACGGTGTCTACACAGGCCGGCGCGGGATCAGGAGCTCCGGGGCGCGGCTGAGGAGAAGCGCGACCTCCACCCCGCCTGCCGTACCCGGCCGGGTGCCGCGCCGGTCGAGGCGGCAAGGCAGGGAGCACGGCAGGGAGCGCGGCGGGGAGCACGGCGGGAAAAGGAGGGACGGTCGGTGCCCGGACCGCGCGCTTTCGCGCACCGTCCCCACCCGGGCGACCGACCGTCCCTGTGGGCCCGCTCGACCAAGGGAACCCGAAGTGACAACGAGGGACCCCGCCCAAAGGTTCTCATTCTCGGAGGTTCATTTTCGGCGGGTTTCGTCGTAGCGGGCGGACATCGCGGCGAGCGTCCGGGCCATCGCCCGGCGCAGCCCCGCCGGGGCCACGACCTCGGCGTCGGCGCCGAGGCGCAGCAGGTCGGACACGGCCTGCTCGTCGGACTCGACGGGCAGGCGGACGCGCGTCCACCCGTCCGGGCGGGGCTCGGCCGTCTCCAGCGCGGCCCGCGCGGTCGCCGCCTCGGCCAGGTGCGGGAGCCGTTCCAGCCCGGCGGGGGACAGCAGCACGACCGCCTCGCCGCGGTGCCGGCGCGCGTCGAACCCGGCGAGGTAGCCGCGCCAGTGCGCGGCGAGGTCGAAGCCCTCGGCGCGCTCGAACGTCCCGGGCAGCACCTCCAGGTCGAGGATCCGCGACACCCGGTAGGTGCGGAACTCCCCGTCGCGGCGCGCCACCACGTACCACTGCCCGCCCTTCAGGACGAGGCCGTAGGGCTCGGCGAGGCGGGTGACCTCGTGCGGCGCCTCCCAGCGGCGGTAGCGCAGCCGGACGCGGCGCTGGTGCCACACCGCGTCCGCGACCGCCGGCAGGTGCGGGGCGGCCTCGCCGGCCTGGTACCAGGACGGCGCGTCCAGGTGGAACCGGGCCCGCAGCCGCGTGCCGCGGTCGCGCGCCTCCGCCGGCAGCGCCGCCATCAGCTTCAACTCCGCCGCCGCGACCACCGCGCCGAGCCCGAGGTCGTCGGCCGCGGCGGGCAGCCCGGTGAGGAACAGCGCCTCGGCCTCGTCGCCGGTGAGGCCGGTCAGCCGCGTCCGGTAGCCGCCGAGGAGCCGGTAGCCGCCCTCGTGCCCCGCCTCCCCGTAGACCGGCACGCCCGCCGCGCCCAGCGACTCGACGTCCCGGTAGATCGTCCGCTCGGACACCTCCAGCCGCTCGGCCAGCTCCCGCGCCGTCATCCGCTCGCGCGTCTGGAGCAGCAGCAGGATCGACACCAGACGGCTCGCGCGCATGCCCCGAACTCTACTGACACTCCCTGTCAGTGGACCCGCCGTAGCGTCCCGCCATGGACTACGACAACTTCGTCACGCGCTACGTCGCCGTGTGGAACGAGCCCGACCCCGCCGCGCGCCGCGCGATGATCCGCGAGCTGTGGGCCGGGGACTGCGTGCAGTACACCGAGTCGGCCGAGTACCACGGCCTTGAGGAGATGGAGGAGCGGGTCACCTCCGCCTACGACCGGCTCGTCAGGGACGGCGGCCACGTCTTCGTCTCCGCGGGCGACGCCACCGGCCATCACGACGCCCTGCGCTTCACCTGCCACATGCTGCCCGCCGGCGGCGGGGACATCGCCTGGAGGGGCGCCATCTTCCTCACCCTCGGCGCCGACGGGCTGATCATGACCGACCACCAGTTCGGCGACCCGCCGCCGCCCGCCGCCAAGGCCGCCGTCGAGGCGCTCCAGGGTGGCGGGGAGGGCGCCGGGCCGCGCCAAGCGGGCGTTCGGTAGCGGCACGGCGTTCCCGAGCCAGGTATCACCGCTGGTCAGGGGGGTATGGCCGTCGGGGCGATCGGCGGGGGCGAATCGGGGGCGAGATGGGCGAGGTCATCCGGCAAGTGCTGCCGCTCACCTTGGGGGTGCTGGTCAGCCCGATCCCGATCATCGCGATCGTGGCCCTGCTGCTGACGCCGCGCGCGAGGGACGCGGCGCTCGGGTTCCTGGCGGGGTGGACGGCGGGCATCGTCGCGACGACGACGGTGCTGCTGGTGATCGCGAATGTGATCGGCATGAATTCCGACACCGGCGAACCGAAGACATCGGTGTCGGTGATCATATTGTTGCTGGGCGTCCTCGTGCTCACCCTCGCCGTCCGGCAGTGGACGGGGCGGCACGAGGACACCCGTCGCGACCGCCTGGCGGGCGTCACGCCGGTGCGGGCCGTCCAGCAGGGGCTGCTGCTGTCGATCATCAATCCCACGAACCTGCTGATGTTCGTCGCGGCGGCGATCGCGGTGTCGCAGGGGATGCTGAGCGTCGGCGGGCAGGTCGTGGCGGTGGCGGTGTTCTCCCTGGTCGCGGCGTGCGGGGTGGCCGTCCCGGTGGTCGTCTACGTGGTCGACGCCGAGCGGTGGCGGCCCCGGCTGGACGCCCTGGGGGCGTGGCTGGAGCCGAACCGCGCGACGGTCGTGTCGGTGCTGCTGCTGGTCATCGGCGTCGTCCTGATGGCCAAGGGGATCGGCGGCCTGATCGACTGAGCCGCGGCTACCCCAGCAGGGACAGCTCCAGGTGGGCGGAGACGATCCAGTTGGGGACGTCGACGACCTCGGAGATCTTCAGGTCGGCGGCGACGCTCGCCAGCAGGTAGGCGTCGGCGGGGGCCAGGCCGGTGCGGGCGGAGACCTCGGCCACGAGGTGGCGGGTGGCCTCCCTCGCCGCCTCCATCAGGTCGGGGCCGACGCCGGTGGTGACGAGGGCGCGTCCCGCGCGGTGGGTGCGCGGGTCGGCCTCGACGACCGGGGTGGGCGGGGCGGCGCCCGGGCGCACGCCCACCCGCAGCCGGACCGACGCCTCGGTCTCGATCCCGGTGCCGCAGACCTCGCCGTCGCCCATCGCGGCGTGCGCGTCGCCGAGCGAGAGCAGCGCGCCGTCCACCCCGACCGGCAGGATCAGCCGCGCGCCGGGCCCGACGTGCCGGATGTCCATGTTGCCGCCCCAGCGGCGCGGCGGGACGATCGAGTGCGCCCCCGGCTCGGGCGGCGCCACCCCGATCGTGCCGACCATCGGGACGACCGGGACGCGCACCCCCGGCAGCGGCTCGGCGAACCCGTTCGCGATCTTGGAGACGCGCAGGTGCGGGTCGGGGAAGTCGTCGGCCAGCAGCCCGAAGCCGGGGATGCTCGCCGTCCAGCCCCAGTCGCCGACCGCCATCTCCAGCACGTCGATCACCAGGGCGTCCCCGGCGCGGGCGCCCTCGACCAGGAACGGCCCGGTCACCGGGTTGACGCGGGCGAAGTCGAGCGCGGCGACCTCGGCGGTGCCGGCGGACGGGCCGAGCTGCCCGCCGCTCGCGTCGGCGGTCTCGACCGTGAACTCCGCGTCCGGGACCAGGGACGCGACGGGCGGGATCGCGTTGTCCCAGGCGTTGTGCACGCTCGTGCGGCGGATGTGCATCAGTCCTCCAGGTTGAGGTCGGTCCCGCGGCCCGAGAGCCGGTAGAACACCAGCACCAGGACGCCCGCGGCGAGCCAGGCCAGCCCGCCGGTCTTCGCCCGCGTGTCGGCGTTCCACAGCACCGAGCCTATGATCACCAGGCCGAGCGCCGGCGCCGCGACGTGCAGGTGCCAGCGGGTGCTCCGGTGCCGCAGCGTGAAGTGCACGAACACCGCGAGGTGCAGCAGCAGGAACGCGAACAGCGCGCCGAAGTTCACCAGCGAGGACAGCAGGCTGACCTGGCCCGTGAACGACAGCCCGAGCACGAGCGAGATCGCGGCGACGAACAGCAGGGCGCGCTCGGGCGTGCGGCGGGTCGGGTGGACGTGCGCGAGGAAGGCGGGCAGCTTGCGGTCGCGCGCCATGCTGAACAGCAGCCGGGACGTGGCGGCCTGGGCCACCAGCGAGTTCGCCACGCCGGTGGCGAGCGCCGCCGACACCGCCGTCATGTTCTTGAGCCACCCGCCGCCCGCGATCCAGGCGATGTCGTAGAAGGCGGAGTTCGTGGCCTCGTCCCCGGTGAACTCGGTGCGGCCCGGCACCAGCAGCGCCGCGATCCAGGTCTGGACGACGAACAGCCCCGCGACCAGGCACAGCGCCAACAGGGTGGCGCGCCCGACGAGCCGGCGGTCGCCGCCCGCCACCTCCTCCGACAGCGTGGAGATCCCGTCGAAGCCGAGGAAGCTGAGCACCGCGACCGACAGCGCGCCGAAGATCAGCCCGGGGGTCAGCAGGTCGGCGTTGACCAGCGGGTCGAAGGAGAAGCGCGCGCCGTTCTCGCCGCGCGCGACGGCGGCCGCGCCGAACCCGACGAACACCGCGAGCGCCACCAGCTCGGCGAGCAGGAACAGCCGGTTCAGCCGCGCCGTCGTCTCGATGCCCAGGTAGTTGATCACGGTGTTGACCACGACGAACATGACGATCCAGCACCACTGCGGCACCTCGGGCCGCAGCGCGTGCAGCGCGGCCGCGCTCATCACGTACAGCAGGGTCGGGACGAGCAGGTAGTCCAGCAGGATCGCCCAGCCCGCCAGGAACCCGGCCTTGTCGTTGATGCCGCGTCCCGCGTAGGAGTAGACGGACCCGGCGATCGGGAAGGCGCGCGACATCTCCCGGTAGCTGAGCGCGGTGAACGCCATCGCGACCAGCCCGATCAGGTAGGTCAGCGCCACCATGCCCCTGGACTCGTTGAACACGGCCCCGAAGATCGTGAACGGCGCGATCGGGAGCATCATCACCAGGCCGTAGACGACCAGGTCGGGCAGCCGGAGCGAGCGGCGCAGCTCCTGGGCGTAGCCGAAGGACTCCAGCGTCCGCGCGCCGGGGTCGCCCGGCGCGGGTCCCGTGGGGTCCGTGGGTTCGGAAGGGGCGGTCGTCATGGGAGCACACGCCTTTCGGTCGGCCTCGTGGGCCGTTCGGGTCCTGCCGGGCCTCGGGGGTGTCGAGGCCCGCTGGGAGCGGACGGACGCGCCTGGGAGCGGGCGCGGTGGGAGAAAGCGCGGCTGTGAGAATAGGCGCGGGCCGCACGGCCGCACCACCGCGAGCCCGGCCCGGCGGCGCCCGGCCCGGCCGACGTCGCGGGTTCACCGGCCGGTCATCCGCCCGGTGACCGCAGGTTCCGCGTAGCGGGGACGTTGCCGGGGTGAGCACCGTCCCCCGCCTCCGCTCCCGGCCCGGACGCGTGGCCGCCGCCCTCGTGGCGACGGCGTCGGCCGCCGCGTCCGCTCCCATGGCCGGTGCGCCGCCCGCGCCCGTGCCCGTCCGCGTCGCGGCGCTGGCCGTGCCCGCCGGCCCGTGCCGGGGCTCCGCGCCCGCCGACTTCGACGGCGACGGAGCCGCCGACCTGGCCGTGGGCGCGCCGTACGCGGACGTCGGCGGGCAGGTGCGCGCGGGCGCGGTGGCCGTGCGCGCCGCGTCCGGCGTGAGCCTGCTGAGCGAGGGCGGGGCGTCCCGCCTCGGCGAGGGCTTCGGCGCCGCGCTGGCCTCGGGCGACTTCGACCGGGACGGCTGCGCCGACCTGGCCGTCGGCATCCCCGACCGGGTGTTCGGGGCCCGCCGTCCCGGCGCCGAGGGCGCGGGCGCGGTGCGGATCTACCTGGGCTCCCGGTCCGGGCCGCGGCCGGGGCCGCTGCTGACGGCCCGCTCCCTGCGCCGCGCCCACGGCACCGACCGCTTCGGCGCGTCGCTCGCCGCCGCCGACCTGGACGGCGACGGCGACGACGAGTTGGCCGTCGGCGCCCCGGGGCTGCGGGGCGGCGGCGGGGTCGCGGTCTTCGGGCTGCGCGGGCGGGCGCTGCGGCCCGGCCCGCTGATCACGCAGCGGACGCCGTGGGTGGCCCAGTCGGCGGCCGAGACCGACGGGTTCGGCAGCGTGCTCGCGGCGGGCGACTTCGACGGCGACGGCCGCGCGGAGATCGCCGCCGGGGCCCCGGACGACGGCGCGCGCGGCGCGGGGACGGTGACCGTCCTCGACCCGCTGGAACGGTCCGCCGACTACGTGTCCCAGGACGAGCCCGCCGTGGACGGCACGTCCGAGCGCGCCGACGGCTTCGGCTCCGCGCTCGCCGCCGCCGACCTCGACGGCGACGGGCGCGACGACCTGGCCGTCGGCGCGCCCGGCGAGGACCGCGACGGCTCCGCCGACCTCGCCTCGGGCGCCGTCCAGATCCTCGCGGGCCCCGGCCTGGCGCAGGCCGGGGCCACCCGCTACGGGCGCGGCGACCACGACCGCCTCGGCTCGGCGCTCGCCGCCGGGGACCTGGACGGCGACGGGCACGCCGACCTCGCGGCGGGGGCGCCCGGCGCCGGGACGGTCCTCGTCCTGCGCGGGAGGCGGCTCAGGGCGACGACGCTCACCGCGCCGCTCGCGCCCTACAGCCGGTTCGGCGGCGCGCTGACCGTCCGCGGCGGGACGCTGGTGGTCGGCGCGCCGGGCGCCGACGGCTTCGGCGGCGCGGTGTTCGAGGTGACCGGGACCCCCGCGCGACCGGCGCGGATCCCGCTGGCCGCCCGGGGGCTGACCGGATACAGCCTCGGCTGATCCTCAGGCCCGTTCGTCGCGTCGGGCCCGTTCGCCGCGTCAGTCCCGGTCGACCCGGAGCTTGGCGCGGTAGGCGTCCTTCGGCAGCGGTTTCGTCGACTGCCGCTCCGGTGCCAGCCCGATCAGCGACACCTTGTACCCGGAGACGGCCACCGTCTTCGCGGACGTCCCGTTGACGTACAGGTCGCGGGCGGCGGGGGCGGCCTCCCCGAAGGTGATCGTCAGGTGCACGGTCGCGCTGCCCGCCCACACGCAGTCGACCGTGGCGGGGCAGCGGCTGTCGTCGCTGACCCCGTCGAACCGCACGGTCAGGGCGCCGCCGTCCAGCCGCCCGGTCTGGCCCGGCGCGAGCGTGAACGGCGCGCCCGGCTTGATCGTCGGATCGTCGGTGCCCGCGGACGCGCCCGACGCGCACGCGATCAGCGCCGCCGCGCACGGGAGGAGCAGTAGGAGCGGTAGCCGCCGGAGTTTCATGTCGGCCATGATTCCTCCTCAGGCAGGGAGCCGGCACGACTTCGACGCGTGTCGCCCGTTCCCGGTTCCCTCCCGGTCCGCTCAGCGGGACGAACCCGACAGCGACCGCGCGCCGTCCGGGACGGTGAACGCCGCCGCCACCGACGACGCCGCGCCCCGGCGGGTGACGTGGGGGAGCGTGTGGAACTCGGCGCGCAGCCCGCCCGCGCCCGCGCGGCCGAGCAGGAAGCCCCGGCGCTGGTCGATGAGCGCGATGTGCGGGTTCTCCGCGCGGACGGCCGCGTTCTCGGCCGGGTCGTGGTAACCGTCGCCGTCGCTGGAGACCGACGTGGCGACCAGCTCCACGCCGACGCGCGCCGAGGAGGGGTCGTCGAAGTCGGCCAGCAGGTCGCAGGCGTGCGCCACGTGCACGTCGCCGGTGAGCACCACGGGGTTGGCCGCCCGCGAGCGGGTGAGGGCCCGGGTGAGCCGGTCGCGCTCGGCGGCGTAGCCGTCCCAGCCGTCCAGCGCCATCTCGCGGCCGGGGCCGAGGCGCAGGTCGCGCTGGGCGAGGAACACCTGCTGCGCCAGGATGTTCCAGCGGGCGCGCGACCCGCGCAGGCCCGCCTCCAGCCAGCGGAGCTGCGCCGGGCCGAGCAGGGCGCGGCGCGTGTCGAGGCGGTCGTCGCAGCCGGCGCGCAGCCCGTCCCCGCAGGGCTGGTCGGAGCGGAACTGCCGGGTGTCGAGCAGGTGCAGCGCCGCCGTCCCGCCCCACTCCAGGCGGCGCGTCAGCGTGATCCGGCCGTCGCGGCGGAACGCCGAGGGGCGCAGCGGCATGTGCTCGTAGTACGCGCGGATCGCGGCCCGCTTGCGCGCCGGGAACCCGGGGACCTTCGTGCCCGGAACGCTCCCCGCCCAGTTGTTCTCGACCTCGTGGTCGTCCCAGATCACCGCCCAGGGCGCGGCGGCGTGCGCGGCCCGCAGGTCGGCGTCGGTGCGGTACTGGGCGTGCCGCCGCCGGTAGTCCGCGAGCGTCAGGCACTTGCCGGGGGTGTGCCGCCGGACGACCGGCACGGCCTCGTCGTCGCCCGCCGCGTCCTCGTAGAGGTAGTCGCCCAGGTGGACGACCAGGTCGGGGTGCCGCTCGGCCAGCCGCCGGTAGGCGGTGAAGTAGCCGCGCTCGTAGTCGGCGCACGAGACGGCGCCGAACGTCAGCGGGGCCATCGCGCCCGGCGCCGGGGCCGTCCGCGTCCGCCCGGCGGGGGAGAGGTGCCCGTCCGCGCGGAACCGGTAGAAGTACTCCGCGCCGGGCCGCAGGCCGTCCACCTCGACGTGCACGCTGTGGGCGGCCGACGGCCGCGCCGTCGCCCGGCCCGCGCGGGCGACCCGCCGGAACCGCTCGTCCTCGGCGACCTGCCATTCCACGGTGACGTCGCGGTCCGGCACGCCGCCGCGGCCGTCCTCGGCCAGCGGGTGCGGGGCGAGGCGCGTCCACAGGACGACGCCGCCGGGCGCGGGGTCGCCGGACGCGACGCCCAGCGCGAACGGCTCCGGCGTCCGCCCGGTCGCCCGCCCGGTGAAAGGGGTGAGGGTCGTGCCTGCCAGGAACGTCCTGCGTGTCACGTCCACGCCGTCCAGTGCAGATCACCGGATCGAGGTCCGGCCGACGATCAGGGCAACGCGGAGTGAAGCTCCCGTAGCGGCCCGGAGCCGACATGGTGACCTGCCGGAATGACGGAAAGTAGCCAAGCGTAACGTTCTGTGCATGGGGGAGTGCCGCAAAGGCTGGACGGGGCCGGACGGGCTGCGGGTGGTCGCGGTGCGGCTGAAGGGCGCGCACCGCGTGTGGGCCGACCTGGCCGGGGTGCCGGGCGAGACGGCCTTCCTGGTCACCCGGCACGGCGCGCTCGTCGGCTACTACCCGACCGTGGAGGACCTGGCCGAGGCCGTCGACCTGGCCGAGCTGCGCATGGACTGAGCGCCCGGGACCGGGCGCCCGGACTCAGGGGCGGATCCGGTAGAGCGCCTCGGCCACGTCGTGCACGTCGGCGCCCAGGTCGAACGCGCTGAACAGGTGGAGGTCGTCGGTCGTCTCGATCTCCAGCAGCCGGGTGTGCAGCAGCAGGCGGCGCCGCTCGTCCACCCGGATGGCGGTCACCCGGCTCCACGGGACGTGGCGGCGGGACGCGTAGCCGGTGAGGACCGTGAGGCCGCCCGGATCGGCCGCCACCCGGACGGGCGCGATCAGGTCGCGCAGCGCGAGCGCGGCCAGCCCCGCCGCCGCGACGCCCGCCAGCAGCAGGCGCTCGGCGTCCCCGGCGTTCGCGACGGCCAGCGCCGCCGCCACGGCCGCCGCCGCGCATTTGGCCACGATCTGCTTGGTCGGCACCCGCCAGCGCGCCGCGACCCCCGTGTCACCCTCCATGACGTCACCGTAGCGGCAAGTGCCTTCTATCCCTATCGAGGCTGGTCTGCCCGCACTTGTCGCAGACGGTTCCGATAACGTCGGCTCCATGCGACTGGGTGTGCTGGACGTGGGCTCGAACACCGTGCATCTGCTGGTGGTGGACGCCCACCAGGGTGCGCGGCCTCTCCCCGCGTACTCCCACAAGGCGGATCTGCGGCTCGCCGCGCACCTGGAGGACGGCGACCGGCTCTCGGAGGAGGGCGAGACCCGGCTGCGGGCGTTCGTCGACGAGGCGCTCCAGATCGCCGAGGACAAGGGCGTGGAGGACCTGGTGGCGTTCGCGACGTCCGCCGTCCGGGACGCCTCCAACGGCGAGGAGGTCCTCGCGCGGCTCCGCACGCAGACGCGGGTGGACATCAGCGCGCTGTCGGGCGAGGAGGAGGCGCGGCTGACGTTCCTCGCCGTCCGGCGCTGGTCGGGCTGGTCCTCGGGGCGGCTGCTGGTCGTCGACATCGGCGGCGGCTCGCTGGAGATCGCGGTCGGCATCGACGAGGAGCCCGACGCGGCGTTCTCGCTGCCGCTCGGCGCGGGGCGGCTCACCCGCGACTGGTTCACCGCCGACCCCCCGTCCCCGGACGAGGTGCGCGGGCTGCGGCGGCACGTCCGGGCCGAGATCGCCCGCCATGTCGGCGAGGTCGCCCGCTACGGGCCGCCCGACCACGCGGTCGCCACGTCCAAGACCTTCAAGCAGCTCGCCCGGATCGGCGGGGCGGCGCCGTCCGGCGATGGACCGTACCAGCGGCGGGTGCTGCGCGACGCCGAGCTGACCGAGTGGGCCGACCGGCTCGCGCGGATGCCCGCCGCCGAGCGGGCCGGGCTGCCGGGGGTGTCCGAGCGGCGCGCCCCGCAGCTCCCGGCGGGCGCGATCGTCGCGGACGCGGCGATGGACCTGCTGGGGCTCGCCGAGCTGGAGGTCTGCCCGTGGGCGCTGCGCGAGGGCGTGATCCTGCGCCGGCTCGACATGATCACCGGGTAAGGCGCTGCCGGCCGCGCTGGCCGGATCCGGACGCGGGCCGATGACCTGGAGCGCGTGCCGGAATGTCCGTTTCGGTGATCCAAGAATGAACGCGATATGTCTTGACGCTCGGAGTGCGGCGACGTAGGAAGTAGCGCGGCGGCACACACCCCGAGGAGTTGGTCATCCATGGCGGACACCCACCGGCTGTCGTCCCTGCCCTGCGGCCGGGTCGGCAAGTTCGTCGTGGTGGCGATCTGGGTCCTGCTGATCCTCCCGGTCGGCGGCATGCTGGCCGGGAAGCTGACCGACGCGCAGACGAACGAGGCGTCCTCCTGGCTGCCCAAGAACGCCGAGTCGACGCGCGTCGTCGACGCCTCCGAGAAGTTCGTCCCCGCCGACACCTTCCCCGCCGTGGTCGTCTACCACCGCGACGGCGCCCCCGTGACGGCGGCCGACCGGGCCAAGGCGGCGGCGGACGTGGCGCGCCTCACCACCGTCACCGGCGACCCGAAGGGCTCCAAACCGCCCCACCGGATCACCGAGAGCGTGCAGGGCCCGACGGTCGCCAGGGACGGCAAGGCCATCCAGACGATCATCAACGTCAAGGTCGGCAACGACGGCTGGAACCTGCTCGGCCCCGCCGTGGACGACTACCGCGACATCGTCCAGAACGGCGGCTCCGGGCTGAAGGCGCACGTCACCGGGCCCGCCGGGTACGGCGGCGACTTCAGCAACGTCTTCTCCGGCTTCGACAAGACGCTGCTGTTCATCACCGCCGCCATCGTCATCGCGATCCTGCTGGTCACCTACCGCAGCCCGGTCCTGTGGCTGGCGCCGCTGCTGTGCGTCGGCGTCGCGCTGATGGCCGCCGACGCCGTGGTGTACCTGCTGGCCGAGCACGCCGGGCTGACCGTGAACGGGCAGGCCGCGTTCATCCTCACCGTCCTGGTGTTCGGCGCCGGGACCGACTACGCGCTGCTGCTGATCGCCCGCTACCGGGAGGAGCTGCGGCGGCACCGCGACCGGCACGAGGCGATGGCGATCGCGCTGCACCGCGCCGGGCCCGCGATCGTCGCGAGCGGCTCCACCGTCGCGATCAGCATGCTGTGCCTGCTGATGGCCACGCTCAGCTCGACCAAGAGCATGGGCCCGGTCATGGCCGTCGGCGTCGTCGTCGCGCTCGCCGCGATGGTCACGCTGCTGCCCGCGCTGCTGCTCGTCTGCGGCCGGTGGGTGTTCTGGCCGAGGCGGCCGAAGTACGGCACCCCCGAGCCGACCGAGCGCGGCGCGTGGGCGCGGGTCGGGGCGTTCGTCGCCGTCCGCCCGCGCGTCACCTGGCTGACCACGGCGGTGGTGCTCGGCGCGTTCGCGTTCGGGCTGTTCGGGCTGAAGACCGGCTCGCTGCCCAGCAAGGACTCCTTCAGCTCCGGCAGGCCCGACTCGGTCGTCGGCGAGGAGGCCCTGGTCCAGCACTTCCCGGCGGGCAGCGGGTCGCCGGTCCAGGTCATCGCCAAGGCCGGGACGCAGGACGCCGTCAGGAGCGCGCTCGCCCGGGTGCCGAACATCACCGACGTGCGGCTCGCCGGGAACAACCCGGGCCGACCCGTCGACGGACTCGTCTACCTGGAGGGGACGCTCACCGCCGCGCCCGACGGGCAGAGCGGGTTCACCGCGATCAAGCACGCCCGCGCCGCCGTCCACGCCGTCCCCGGCGCGGACGCCGAGGTCGGCGGCGGCTCGGCGGTCACCCTCGACATCAGCGACGCCTCCCACCACGACCAGAACGTCGTGATCCCGGTCGTGCTCGTCGTCGTGTTCCTGATCCTCACCGTGCTGCTGCGCTCGGTGGTCGCGCCGCTGCTGCTGGTCGCGACCGTCGTGCTGTCGTTCGCCGCGGCGCTCGGGGTGAGCGCGCTGGTCTTCAACCATGTGTTCGGGTTCGCCTCGGCCGACCCGTCCTTCGCGCTCTGGACGTTCGTGTTCCTCGTGGCGCTCGGCACGGACTACAACATCTTCCTGATGACGCGCGTCCACGAGGAGGCCAAACAGCACGGGACGCGGCGCGGCGCCCTCATCGGCCTCGCCGCGACCGGCGGGGTCATCACCTCGGCGGGCGCCGTCCTCGCCGGGACGTTCGCCGCGCTCGGCTCGCTGCCGCTGGTGTTCGTCACCGAACTCGGCTTCACGGTCGCGTTCGGGGTGCTGCTGGACACCTTCGTGGTCCGGTCGGTGCTGGTCACCGCGCTGAACCTGGACGTCGGACGGCACATGTGGTGGCCCAGCGCCCTCGCCCGGCCGCACGCCGAGCCGCCCGTGCCGAGGGAGGCCGCGACGGCCGGGCACAGCGAACCCTGACCGCCCGGCGGCTCAGGACCAGCTCGGGTGGCCGAGCGTGCTGCCCGCCGGGGTGATCGTCCGGTCGCCCGTGCCGTCCACGCGGGCGGCGCGGACCTCCGGGCGCTCCACCGCCCCCCGGACGTAGCAGATCCAGCGCCCGTCGCGGGACCATCCCGGGTCCATCTCGCGCGCGTCCGTCCGCGCCAGCGGGTGCCCGCCGCTCCCGTCGGCCTTCATCACCCAGATGTCGGCCTGCCCGGACGCGCCGCGCGTGTAGGCGATCATGGAGCCGTCCGGCGACCACGCCGGGTCGACCGCGCGGACGCCGTCCCGGGTGAGCCGCGTCCACGGCCTCTCGGGACGGTCCGGATCGAGGGTGTAGAGCTGCTCGGCGCCGTCGCGCTTGCTCCAGAACACGAGCCGCCCGGTCCTGGACCACATCGGATCGTCCTTGACGGACGCGTCGCCGGTGAGCCGGGTGACCGCGTGGCCCTCGACCGTGACCGTGTAGAGCTGGCCGGTGCCCGGGCCCGCGACGTAGGCGAGCCTCGTGCCGTCGGGTGACCAGGTCACGCGCCCGCCCGCCATGTCGGTGACCTTCCGGGGGTCGCTTCCGTCCGCGTTCATCACCCACGCCGCCGACTCGCCCCCGGCCGTCCGCGTGAACGCGATGCGCCCGCCGTCGGGCGACCGGACCGGCAGCCTGTCGCACGCCGGTCCGCCGACCAGCGTCTTCGGCGCCGCGTCCCCGGCCTTGTAGGTGCCGATGTCGGCGTGGCAGGTCTTCGGCCACCCGGGCGCGGTGTCGATCCGGACGAGCATCGGCCCGGTCGGGAAGCCGGTGGCGGCGGCGCGGGGGGCCTGGGGGCCGGGCTTCTCCTTCTCATCCCCTCCCAGGAGCAGGTAGGCGCCGGCCGCGATGCCCACCACGCCCACGAGCGCGAGCGCTCCGCCGAGGACGAACCGCCCGCGCCGCGCCTTCGGCGCCGCGGACACCGGCACCGGGGGAAGCGGCACCGGGCGGGGCTCGGCGAGCGTCGGCTCAGGGGACGGCGGCACCGTGACCGGCTCCGGCGGGCGCGGCGGCGGAAGCGGGACGGGCGGCGGCGCCCAGGACGCGCCGAGCGTGGTGGACACGGCGGCCTCGTCACCGCCGCCGACCAGCGCGAGCAGCAGGTCGCGGGCGGACGGGCGCCGCTCCGGCTCCTTGGCCAGGCACGCGCGGACCAGCCCGGCGAGCGGCGCGGGCAGGGCGCCGAGCTCCGGTTCGGCGTGCACGGCGCGGGCCGCCATGATCTGGAACGAGCCCTGCCCGAACGGGTTGCGGCCGCTGGCGGCGTAGGCGACGAGGCAGCCCCAGGCGAAGACGTCCACGGCCGGGCTGACCTGCTGGGTGAGGATCTGCTCGGGCGCGATGAAGCCGGGCGTCCCGATGACCTGGCCGGTGCGGGTGTGCGCGCTCGGCTCCTCCAGCGCGCGGGCGATGCCGAAGTCGATCACCCGGGGGCCGGTGATGGACAGCAGCACGTTGCCGGGCTTGAGGTCGCGGTGCACCAGCCCCGCGCTGTGGATCGCGACGAGCGCGGCGGCCACCCCGACCGCGACGCCGTGCAGCATGCCGGGCGACAGCGCGCCGTTCTCCCGCACATGCTGGAGCAGCGTGGGCCCGTCGATGTACTCGGTGGCCATGTAGGCGAGGCCGCCGTCCTCGCCGTGGTCGAGGACCTGCGCGGTGCAGAAGGAGGCGACCCGCTGGGCGTTGGCGGCCTCGTCGTGGAAGCGCGCGAGGAACATCGGGTCGCTCGCCAGCTCGGGCTGGACGACCTTCACCGCCACCGGCCGCCCGTCCGGGCCGCGGCCGAGGTACACCGCGCCCATCCCGCCCGCGCCGATCCTGGCCTCGATCCGGTACGGCCCGACCCGGGCCGGGTCGTCCGCGCGCAGTTCTCCCGGGGCGGTCCCGCCCGCCGGATGAGATCTCGGGCTCTCCATCGGCGATCCTTTCGCCCCCCGCAGAGCCGCGTCCTGGCGGCCGCCACGCGACGGCACGCGGCCCCCTCCGGCCCCAACGATGGCAGAGGACGAGGCGTCCCGGCCAGACCCCGGGCCCGTGCCGGTGGGTTCCGGTAAAGGTCAACGGTTGCTCAAGTCCGGCCCGGCGCACGGCAAAACTCCGTCACCCGCCCCGAAGACGGAGATCCGTGCCGCACAGCGGGGCATACTCTGCGAACCAGGCGGATCAACTCAAGATCGAACCCATGCGGCTCGGTGGGGAGAACCCGTGATCGACCCATGGACCCGGGCGAGGGCCGCGGCGGTGGCCGTGCTGCTCTGCGTGCCGCTGGTCGAGGGCTGCTCGGGCGACGCCGACCGGCCCAGCCGCGCCGCCACCGACGACACCACCGTCCGCGCCGTCGACCCCGGCGCCGTCCCCGGCGTCACCGCCGTGACGCGCGTCGAGCAGGGCGCGGCGCGCCGCGTCTACGCCGCCTACCCCCGCGTCCCGGACGCCGAGCCGCTGACCGACCGGCTCGCCGCCGTGGTGGAGGAGCAGATCCGCCCCTTCACCGCCCACACCGCCGACGCCGAGCCGCTGCCGGGCGGCGGGCTGCCGGAGCTGAACGTGCAGTGGTCGCTGACCGCCGCGTCCCGGCAGATCGTGGGCGTGCGGCTGGTGACCTGGCAGTTCCTCGGCACCTCCGGCGGCGAGTCGCGGCGCACGCTCTGGTACGACGGCGTGACCCGCACCGCGCACCCCTCCGCCGACCTGATCGCCGGACGCGTCGGGCTGACCGCGCTCGCCCGGCACGTCCGCGACCGGCTGGGCTCGCGGGCCAACCCGGCGCAGGTGCGGCCGGAGCCGCAGACGTTCCCCTCGCTCGGCTTCAACGACGAGGGCGACCTCGTGGTGGAGTTCAGCGACTACACGGTCGCGCCCGGGTCGGCGGGGCGGGTCGCCGTCGCGCTCGGCCGCGAGGTGACCGAGCCGCTGCTGTCGGCGTTCGGGCGGCGGGCGCGGGACGCGGCGCTCGCGCCCCCGGTCGGCCGCCCGCCGCCCACCCGCGAGCTGGCGGCGGCGCGCCCGCCGCCCGCCCGGGTCGACTGCGCGAGCGCCAAGTGCGTCGCGCTCACCTTCGACGACGGCCCCGGCCCCCGCACGCGGGACGTGCTGGCCGCCCTGGAGGCGCGCCGCGCCCGCGCGACCTTCTTCGTGGTCGGCGACAACGCCGCCGCCGACCCCGGGCTGGTCCGCGCCGCCGCCGAGGCGGGCCACGAGTTCGGCAACCAGACCCAGAGCCACCGCGACCTGACCCGGCTGCCGACCATGCAGATCAACTCCGACGTGCAGCGGACGCAGGACGTCCTGCGCCGCGCGATCGGCCGCTGCGTCACGCTGATGCGGCCCCCCTACGGCGCCACCAGCAGCACGGTCGCGGGCGTCGCGAAGTCGCTCGGCCTGGTGCAGGTGCTGTGGAGCCTCGATCCGGGCGACCTGCGCGAGCGCGGCGCCGGGAGGATCGCCGACCGGGTCGTCGAGCGGGCCCGGCCGGGCGCGGTCGTGGTGCTGCACGAGAACCACCGGCCGACGGCGGAGGCCGTCCCCGCCATCCTGAAGCGGCTCGCCGCGAAGGGCTACACGTTCGTGACCGTCTCGGAGCTGATGGCGGGCCACACGGTGCAGCCCGGCGGCCAGTTCTCCGGCATGTGACCCGGCCTACCCATGTTCCGCCGGCACGGGTCAGCGGAAGTCGCGGGAGCGGGAGCGGCCCGGCACCGGCAGCCGCCGCAGCCGTGTCGCGCGGACGTTGGCGACGCCGTCCGCCCGCTCCAGCCGCCCGCCGACCAGCAGCGCCTGCGCGTCCACGGCGAGGCCGCGGTGCCGCTGGAACACCGGCGGCGGGCACACGACGTTGACGATGCCCGTCTCGTCCTCCAGCGTCATGAACACGATGCCGCCCGCCGTCGGCGGGCGCTGCCGGTGGGTGACGAGCCCGGCGACGAGGACGTTGGTCTCGCCCGGGACGTCCGCGAGCCGCTCCGACGACAGCGCGCCGAGCTCGTCCAGCGCCGCGCGGACGTGCGCGACGGGATGGGTGTGCGAGACGCCCGTCGCCCACAGGTCCGCGAGCGTCTCCTCGATCGGCGTCATCGCGGGCAGGCCGGGCGCGGCGGCGCCGGGTGTGACGCCCTCGATCCGGCCGGGCCCCGACCCCGCCAGCGCCCCGGCGGCCCACAGCGCCTCCCGGCGCGTCACGCCGAGGCGGCCGAACGCCCCGGCGGTCGCCAGCGCCTCAAGCGCCGCCGCCGACACCGGGACGCGCCGGGCCAGGTCCTCCATGCTCGCGTAGGGACGTCCCGCCGCGATGGCCTCGGCCGTCTCGGTGCCCAGGTTGCGGACCCCCTCCAGGCCGGCCCTGATCGCGGGCTGCGGTGCGGCGGGCGCGTGCGGGTGGGGGCTGTCGACCTCGACGGGCTCCTCCAGCGTCGGATGGACGCCGCTGGCGTTGACGTCCACGCCCCGGACCACCACCCCGTGCCGCCGCGCGTCCGCCAGCAGGCTCTGCGGGCTGTAGAACCCCATCGGCTGGTTGCGGACGAGCGCCGCCGTGAACGCCGCCGGGAAGTGCCGCTTCAGCCAGGCGCTCGCGTACACCAGGTGCGCGAAGCTCTGCGCGTGCGACTCGGGGAACCCGAACCCGGTGAACCCCAGGATCTTCTGGTAGACGTCCTCGGCGACGTCGGCGGGGATGCCGCGCGCGGCCATGCCGTCCAGCAGGCGGCGCCGGAGCCGCTCCACGCGCTCGGGCGCGCGTTTGGCGCCCATCGCCTGCCGGAGCTGGTCGGCCTCGGCGGGGGTGAACCCGGCGCAGTCCACGGCGAGCTGCATCATCTGCTCCTGGAACAGCGGGACGCCGAGGGTGCGCGACAGCGCGGGCTCCATCAGCGGGTGCGGGCACGTCGCGGGCTCCAGGCCCTTGCGGCGGCGCAGGTACGGGTGGACCGACCCGCCCTGGATCGGCCCGGGGCGGATCAGCGCGACCTCCACGACCAGGTCGTAGAACTCGCGGGGCCGCAGCCTCGGCAGCGTCGCCATCTGCGCCCGCGACTCGACCTGGAACACCCCGACCGTGTCGGCGTCACTCAGCATCTCGTAGACCTGGGGGTCGTCCGGCGGGATCGACTGGAGGTCGTGGCGGGGCCCGTGGTGCTCGGCGACGAGGTCGAAGCAGTCGTGCAGCGCGGCGAGCATGCCGAGGCCGAGCAGGTCGAACTTGACGAGCCCGGCGGCGGCGCAGTCGTCCTTGTCCCACTGGAGGACGCTGCGCCCCGGCATCGTCGCCCACTCGATCGGGCAGATCTCCCCGACCGGGCGGTCGGCGATGACCATACCGCCGGAGTGGATGCCGAGGTGCCGGGGGAGCCGCAGCATCCGGCCCGCGAGGTCCATGACGGGCGCGGGCACGTCGGTCTCGGTGCCGACCGGGTCGCGCGGGTCGATGCCCTTGGACCACGCGTCCTGCTGGCCGGGGGAGAAGCCGAGCGCGCGCGCCGCGTCCCGGACGGCCATCCGCGGCCGGTAGCTGATGACGTTCGCGACCTGCGCCGTGCACTCGCGCCCGTACTTGCGGTAGACGTACTGGATCGCCTCCTCGCGGCGGCGGTGCTCGATGTCGAGGTCGATGTCGGGCGGGCCGTCGCGGCCGGGGGACAGGAACCGCTCGAACAGCAGCCCGTGGTGCACCGCGTCCACGCCGGTGATGCCGAGCGCGTAGCAGACCGCCGAGTTCGCCGCCGACCCGCGCCCCTGGCACAGGATGCGCTCCCGCCGGCAGAACTCGACGATGTCGTGGACGATCAGGAAGTAGCCGGGGAACCCGAGCTGCTCGATGACGTCCAGCTCCCGGGCGATCTGCGCGTACGCGCCCGGGACGCGCTCGGCCCCCGGCGTGCCGTAGCGGGCGAGCGCGCCCTCGGCGACCAGGTGCCGCAGCCAGCTCGCCTCGGTGTGCCCGTCCGGCACGGGCCAGTCGGGGAGCCGGGGCGCCATCACCTCGAACCGGAACGCGCACTCGGCGCCCAGCGCGACCGTCCGCTCGCGGACGCCGGGGAAGCGCGCCAGCCGCGCCGCCATCTCCGCGCCGTCGCGCAGGTGCGCGGTGCCGCCCGCCGGGAGCCAGCCGACCATGTCGTCCAGGCCGCGCCGGGAGCGGACGGCGGCCATCGCCTGCGCCAGCCGCGCGTCCGGGCCCGGCGCGGCGAAGTGCACGTTGTTGGACGCGACGACGTCCACGCCCGCCCGTGCGGCGAGCGCGGCCAGGACGTCGTTGCGGTGGTCGTCGTCCGGCTGGTCGTGGTCGACCAGCTCGACGAACACGTTCTCCCGTCCGAACATCCCGGTCAGGCGGCGCAGCTCCCGTTCGGCTGCGTCCGGGCCCTCCGCCTCCAGCGCGGCCGGGACGTGGCCCTTGCGGCAGCCGGTCAGCACCGCCCACGTCCCGTCGTGGGCGGCGGCGAGCGCGTCCAGGTCGTAGACCGGGCGGCCCTTGCGCCCGCCCGCGAGCTGCGCCGCCGTGATCGCCGAGCAGAGCCGCGCGTAGCCGGACGCGCCGCGCGCCAGCACCAGCAGGTGCCGCCCCGCCGGGTCGGGCTCCCCGGCGCGCGGCCCCGGCAGGCCGAGGCCGAGCTCCGCGCCGAACACGGTGCCGATGCCCGCCTCGTCAGCGGCGCGCGCGAACTGCACCGCCCCGTACATGCCGTCGTGGTCGGTGATCGCCATGGTCTCGACGCCGAGCCGCGCCGCCTCGGCGACGAGCGTCTCGGGGTGGCTCGCGCCGTCGAGGAAGCTGAACGAGGAGTGGCAGTGCAGCTCGGCCCACGGCACGCTCCCCGGCGCCACCGGCGCCCCCGCCGCACGGCGCGGGCCGGGCTCCGGCGCGGGCTCCGGCGGCGCCGCGGACGGGCGCCACGACAGCCGCTCCTCGAACTCCCGCCACGGCACCGGCGGGTTGTTCCACCCCATCAGAGCCCCTCAGTCATAGGACGCCTCCACATGCCAGCGGCCGCCCTCGACCGCGAGCAGGTAGGCGGCGCCGTCCTCGGTGACGACCTGGAACCTGGCCAGCCGCCGCGACCGCGCCGGGTCCCACCAGCGCTCGTCGGCGGGCCACGGCCCGGTCCAGCCGGTCACCGCCGCCGTGCCGCCGCCGAACGCCAGCGCGGCGGGCGGCGCGGACACCGCGCAGCGCGCCGAGACCACGACCGGGCCCCCGGCGGCGTCCACGACCTCGGCGGACGCGGCGCGCGGCGGGACGGCGGCGGGCGCGGGCGCGCCCACCCGGCCCGGCCAGGGGCCGTCCGGGGCGCCCGCCGGGGGCAGGTCGCCGACCGGCACCCGCACGACCCGCTCGCCGGGGCCGCGCCCGCCCGCCAGCACCGGGCGGGTGATCCCGTGGTGGCCCAGCAGCGCCTGGACGCGGTCGGCGGCCCGCGCGACCCGGTCGGTGACCGCCGTCCCGCCCCACAGGCCCTCCTGCCGCCCCACGTCCGGGACGAGCTGGTCGGGCGCCAGCTCCAGCCACGTGACGCCGCCCCACACCGCCTCGTCCTCCGGCGGCGCCTCGACGCCGTCGGGGTCGGTGCCGGGCACCGGGCGCTCGCTCCGCCACGCCGAGAGCTGCCAGCGGACCCGCTCGGCCACCGCCAGCGCCGACAGCCGGCCGTCGTGCCGCCACAGCCGCCGCAGCACGTGCCCGTCGGCGAACCCGACCGAGGTCTCCAGCCGCACGCAGGTCAGCCCGCCCGCCGCGAGCCCCTCGTGCAGCTCGCCCGCCAGCCGCTTGGCCGCGAACACGACCTGTTCCGCGCGCGCGGCGGGCGGGTCGAGGTCCGCGCGGACCGACAGGTCGGGGACGCCGGGGACGGGCGCGGGAGGGCGCGGCTCCTCGCCCCGGGCCAGCCGGTGCGCGAGCGCGCCGTCCGCGCCGAACCGCCCCGCGACGTGCCCGGACGGCAGCGCCGCGAAGGCCCCGAGCGTCGCCACCCCGAGCCGCCGCAGCAGGTCCGCCAGCTCCGGGCGGTCGAGCACCGACAGCGGGTACGGGGCGAGGAACGCGGCCGCGCCGCCCTCGGGCACCACCACGCCGCCCTGCCCGGCGCGCGCCGCGAGTTCGGCGGCGAACAGCCCGTCGGCGACACCGGACCCGCAGTCGTACCCGGCCTCCACCACCATGTCCTGGACGAGGACGCGCAGCGCCTCCTCGCCGCCGTAGAAGCGGGCGGGCCCCCGCGCCGGGATCGCGCACAGCCCCGGACGCACCACCTCCACCCTCGGCGTCAGCTCCGCCACCGCCGCGACGACGGCCTCGAACAGCCGCCCCTCGGCGCCGGTGTCGCGCTCGCGGACGACCAGCTCCGGGCAGCGCCGCTGCGCGTCCCGCAGCCGCTGCCCGCGCCGCACGCCCTGCGCCCGCGCCGCCGCCGTGCACGCCTCCACCCGGCCCCGCGCGACGGCCGCGCCGGGCGTCGCCGCGTCCACCCCGGCCGCCGTCGCGGGCCAGTCCGGGCACCACACCACCAGCACGCGCGTCACGCGATCTCCTCCCCGGCCACCGTGTGCACCGGCCCGCCCGCCGACACGGGCCCGCCCGCCGACACCGGGCCGCCCACCGGCTTCAGCGCGGGGACGGTCTCCGCCGGCGCGACCGCGCCGTCCGCGTCCGGGAACCACAGCCGGACGCGGCGCGCCGGCCCCGGCCCCTCCGCGACGACGTCGGCCAGGCGCCCGCGCAGCCGCCCGTGGCCGTCGCCGAGGCCGTGCCAGGCGACGTCCTCCAGCCGGAGCCGCAGCCGGGTCCCCGGCCAGGCGTCCGCGAAGGCGCCGGTCAGCGTCAGCACGCAGCCGTGCCTGCGGGCGAGCGCCGACAGCCGCCGGACGGCCGCCGCGCCGGGCCGCTCCGGGGGCCGCAGCAGGATCAGGCCGACCGCCTCGGCGAGCGCGGCCACCACGTCCGGCCAGCGGTCGCCGGGCTCGTCGACCAGCAGCAGCCGCTCGGGCGCCGCGCCCATCCCGGCGGCGGCGAGGACGCCGAACTCGGGCAGCCCGACGACGCCGCACCAGCCGCCCGGCCCGTCCTCGCCCTCCGGCGCGGTGGCGCCCGCCGCGAGCGCCGCCCCGAGCGAGGCCGCGCCCAGGCCGGTCAGCCCCACCACCGACCCCGGCCGCAGGACGCCGCCCGGGACCAGCGCCCGCAGCGCGGGCAGCACCGGCACGCCGGACCCCTCCGGCGCGCCGGCCGCGATCCCCCGTAGCGCCGCCTCCGGCACGGACGTCCCCCCCTCCGCTGCTCCGCACCAATTTCGAACACAGATTCGATCTGTGTCAAGTTCTCGCAGGTCAACCGGGGGAACGTGACGACCCCCAAAGCCCGACGCCATCGGGCTTCGGGCGGATTTGCGGCAGAATGACCCGGCATGGAGACCGAGCCGCCGGCGGTGGAGTGGACGGGCGACGGGCTGCGGCTGCTGGACCAGACCGTCCTGCCCGGCCGGGTGGAGTACGTCGTGGTCCGCGACGTCGGGACGCTCGTGGACGCGATCCGGCGGCTCGTGGTGCGCGGCGCGCCCGCGCTCGGCGTCGCGGGCGCGTTCGGGGTGGCGATCGCCCTGCGCGAGGCCGCCCGCGAGGGCTGGGACGCGGCCGCGCTGGAGGAGGCGGTCGCCCGGGTGCGGGAGGCCCGCCCCACGGCGGTGAACCTCGCGGCGGGCGTCGACCGCGTCCGCCCGCTCATGGGCGCGGGCGCCGAGACCGTCGCGGCCGAGGCCCAGGCGCTCCTGGACGAGGACGTGCGCGGCAACCGGGCGATCGGCGCGCTCGGCGCCGACTGGATCCTGCGCCGCCTCGGCGACCGGCCGCTGCGCGTGCTCACCCACTGCAACGCGGGCGCGCTCGCGACGGCGGGCTGGGGGACGGCGCTCGGCGTCGTCCGCGAACTGCACGCCCGGGGCCGCGTCGAGATGGTCTACGTGGACGAGACGCGCCCGCTCCTCCAGGGCTCCCGGCTGACCGCGTGGGAGCTGGCGCGGGCGGGCATCCCGTGCGCGGTCCAGCCCGACGGCGCCGCGCCGAGCACGCTGCTGCGGGGCCTCGCCGACCTCGCGGTCATCGGCGCCGACCGGATCGCCGCCAACGGCGACACCGCCAACAAGATCGGCTCACTCGGGGTGGCGCTGGCCTGCGCGGCGGCGGGCGCGCCGCTGGTCGTCGCGGCGCCGTGGAGCACGGTCGACGCCGCGCTGCCCGACGGGCGGGGCGTCCCGATCGAGGAGCGCCCCGCCGCCGAGGTGCTGACCTGGAACGGCGAGCCCACCGCCCCGGCCGGCGTGGCCGCCCACAACCCCGCCTTCGACGTCACCCCCGCCCGCCTGGTGACCGCGCTGGTCACCGAGACGGGCGTCCTGGAGGTGTCGTCGGGGCGGACGCCGGGGGCGGCCCGCCCCGCTAGGGGGTGAGGGTGCGGGTCGCGGCGCGCAGGCTCGCGTTCAGGTGCCGCTCGTAGGCCCGCGCCGTGGCCGGGTCCTTGTCGACGAACAGCGCGTCGTACAGGGCGGGCAGCCGCTGCGTGGCGTAGCCGGTGTCGATGCCGGGCGCGTAGATCTGGTGCCGGTACCAGGGCCGTCCGGGCAGCCCCGCCGAGGTCAGCAGGTCGCGCTCGGCCTGCATGATCTTGGCGTTGAGGCGGCGGAACTCGGCCGTGTCACCCGCCCGCAGCGCCGCGTCCGCGCGGGCCTGCAACGCCTCGGCCGCCCGCTCCCACGCCTTGGCCTGGTCGACGTCGCGGGAGACGTCCACGACGACCGTGCCGAGCCGCTTGCGCTGCTCGGCGGTGAAGTCGGCGAGGTACTGCGCGGTCTCCGTCGCGTACGGGCGGTACCCGAGCGGGACGACGTCGGCGTTGGCCAGCCGCAGCGTCGAGATCCCCACCAGCCGCGTCATCGCCGCGTGGTACTCCCACGTCGGGTCGCCGAAGTGCGACATCCAGTAGAAGTCGTCGCAGGAGCAGTGGTAGTTGCCCCCCGACCCCGTGGACGACGCGCCGAGGTCCAGCGCGGGCACGCCGTAGCGCTGGAAGAACGCCTGGAAGTCCGAGCCGCCACCGATCCGGGAGATCGGCGTCCTGCCCTTGTTCTGCGCCTTCCACGCCTCGTAGAGCGTCCCGTCGGTGCCGGGCCAGCGCACCTCCTTGGACGCGTCCACCACGAACCCGTCCAGCGCGGGCGTCGCGGCCGGGCCGAAGTTCGAGCCGCCCGCGCCGTCCATGTTGACGTAGGCGACGGCGTTCCGCAGCCGCCCGGCGCGCTCCTCGGCGTACTCGGTGGAGCCGAACAGCCCGTACTCCTCGCCGTCCCACGTGGCGAGGACGATCGTCCGCTTCGGCCGCCAGCCCTGCTTCAGCAGCGTGCCGAGCGCCCGCCCGACCTGGACCACGTTCTCCGCGCCGGACAGGTTGTCGGAGCTGCCGTAGGTCCACGCGTCATGGTGCGCGCCGAGGATGACCTCCTGGTCGGGGCGCTCGCTGCCGGGGATGCGCACGGTCACGTCCCACAGCGGCCGGACGCTGAACGTGTTCTTCAGATCCAGGTGGACCTGGGTTCCTCCAGGCCCGAACCGGTAGGGGAACTTCAGCCCGCCCTGCCACTCCTTCGGGACCTCCGGGCCCGTCAGCGCCTTCAACAGCGGCTCGGCGGCGCCGTAGGAGATCGGCATCGTCGGGACGAGGCCCTTCAGCATCGGCGCGTCGGCCGGGTCGATCCGGTGCGCGCCCTTCACCGCGGGCCAGCCCGGGGTCTGCGGGTCGCCCGCGGCGAGCTGGATCTGCGCGACGCTGCCGCGCTGGATGCCGTCCGCGGGGCGCCACGGCCCCTCCGGGTACACCTTGCCCCGGGTGAACCCGTCGTCGGCCGGGTCGGAGTAGATCAGCACGCCCTTGGCGCCGTGCCGGGCGGCCTCGCGCGGCTTGATGCCGCGGAAGACCGACCCGTACCGGACGAGGACGATCTTGCCCTTGACCGAGACGCCCTTCTCGGCGAGCAGCGCGAAGTCCTCGGGCCGCCCGTAGTTGGCGTACACGACCTCGCCCCGCACGTCACCGGACGGCGACATGCCGTTGTGCCCGGGGATGACGTCCTCGAAGTGCTTCTGCCAGGGGCGCGCCTTCTCCTTCACCGGTAGCGAGACGCGCTGCGGCGCGGTCATCTCGACCTTGACCCGTTTGGGCATCGACAGGTACGCGTAGTAGGTCTTGACCTCGGGTTGCAGCCCGTAGGACTTGAGCCGCTTGACGATGCGCTGGACGCGCCGCCAGTCGCCGGTCGTGGTCGCGAGCCCGGGCTCGCTCGCCAGCTCGGCGTCCAGGTCCCGGGCCAGCGTCCCGGACGGGATGCCGCTCAGCAGCTTCTCGTACTGCCGCTCCCATCTGGCGTTCTTCTGGGTGAAGCCGGCGATCGGCTCGTCCCCGCCGGGCGGGGCCCCGCCCGGCGAGGCGGACGCGGGCGCGACGACCGCGCCGGCGAGGGTGACGGCGAATGTGACGAGCGGCGCGCAGAGCGCCGCGAGGGCCGGGGTTCGAGAGCGGAACACCAGCGTTACCTCCGGATGTTCGCGGGGACGGTGCGCCCGGAACGTACGTCGCGGATCGGCGAAGATCTAGATCAACTGCCGGATCCGGCCACCGCCCGCGCGGGATCGGCCATCATGATTGTCGTGCCGAGCCCCTCGTCCTCCCCGTCCGCCACGCCGACCCCCCCGCCTTCGGGGGCGCCCGGAGCGGTGACGCTGGAGGCGGTCCTGGAGCGGGTCACCTACGCCAACGAGGACACCGGCTACACGGTCGCGCGCGTCGCGACCGACCGGACCGGCGCCGACCTGCTCACCGTCGTCGGCGCGCTGCTCGGCGCGCAGGTCGGCGAGAGCCTGCGGCTCACCGGGCGGTGGCGCTCGCACCCGAGGTTCGGGCGGCAGTTCGAGGTCGACTCCTACACGACCGTGCTGCCGGCGACCGTGCAGGGCATCCGCCGCTACCTCGGCTCCGGCATGATCAAGGGGATCGGGCCGGTGATGGCCGACCGGATGGTCGCGCACTTCGGCACCGACATCCTCCGGATCATCGAGGAGGAGCCCGGCCGGCTCGTCGAGGTCCCCGGGCTCGGCCCGAAGCGGACCAGGCGCATCGCCGAGGCGTGGGAGGAGCAGAAGGCCATCAAGGAGGTCATGGTCTTCCTCCAGGGCGTCGGCGTCTCGACCTCGCTCGCCGTGCGGATCTACAAGAAGTACGGGGACGGCTCCATCGACACCGTGCGGCGCGAGCCGTACCGGCTGGCGGCGGACGTGTGGGGCATCGGGTTCAAGACGGCCGACACGATCGCGCAGGCCGTCGGCATCCCGCACGACAGCCCCGAGCGGATCAAGGCCGGGCTCCAGTACACGCTGTCGGAGGCCGCCGACGACGGGCACTGCTTCCTGCCCGAGCCCAACCTGGTGACCTCCGCCGAGAAGATCCTCGGCGTGCCGCGCGAGCTGATCGTCCCGGCGCTGGACGAGCTGGCCCGCGAGGAGGGCGTCGTCCGCGAGCCGATCCCCGGCGCGGGGGAGGACGCGGCGACGATCCCCGCCGTCTACCTCGTCCCCTTCCACCGCGCGGAGCGCTCGCTCGCCCGGGGCCTGCGCGAGCTGCTCGACGCGCCGGAGGACCGGCTGAAGGCGTTCGCGGACGTCGACTGGGACCGCGCGCTCCCGTGGCTGAAGAAGCGCACCGGCCAGGCGCTCGCCCCCGAGCAGGAGGAGGCCGTCAGGCTCGCGCTCACCTCCAAGGTCGCGGTGCTCACCGGCGGGCCCGGCTGCGGCAAGAGCTTCACCGTCCGCTCGGTGGTGGAGCTCGCGGCGGCCAAGCGCGCGAGGATCGTGCTGGCGGCGCCGACCGGGCGGGCGGCCAAGCGGCTCGCCGAGCTGACCGGGCACGAGGCCGCGACCGTCCACCGGCTGCTCCAGCTCCAGCCCGGCGGCGACGCCAAGTTCGACCAGGACAACCCGCTCGACGCCGACCTCGTGGTCGTCGACGAGAGCTCGATGGTCGACCTGATCCTCGCGAACAAGCTGGTGAAGGCGATCCCGCGCGGCGCGCACCTGCTGCTGGTCGGCGACGTCGACCAGCTGCCCTCGGTCGGCGCGGGCGAGGTGCTGGCCGACCTGCTCGCGGCCGGGCCGATCCCGCGCGTCCGGCTGACCCGGATCTTCCGGCAGGCGCAGCGGTCGGGCATCGTCGTCAACGCGCACCGCGTCAACTCCGGCGAGCACCCGCACACGCGCGGCTACGACGACTTCTTCCTGTTCCCCTGCGACGAGCAGGAGGAGGCCGCCGAGCTGACCGTGGACGTCGTCGCCCGCCGCATCCCCCGGAAGTTCGGCCTCGACCCGCGCCGCGACGTCCAGGTGCTCGCGCCGATGCACCGGGGCGCCGCCGGCGCGGGCGCGCTGAACACGCTGCTCCAGGAGGCGCTCACCCCGCACGACGACGCGCGCCCCGAGCGCCGCTACGGCGGCCGCGTCTTCCGGGTCGGCGACAAGGTCACCCAGCTCCGCAACAACTACGACAAGGGCGAGGCGGGCGTGTTCAACGGGACGGTCGGCGTCGTCACCGCCGTCTCCCCCGAGGAGCAGACGCTGACCGTCCGCACCGACGAGGACGAGAGCGTCGACTACGCCTTCGACGAGCTGGACGAGCTGACCCACGCCTACGCCATCACCATCCACCGCTCGCAGGGCAGCGAGTACCCGGCGGTCGTCATCCCGCTCACGACCGGCGCGTGGACGATGCTGCGCCGCAACCTCCTCTACACCGGCGTGACCCGCGCGAAGAGGCTGGTCGTGCTGGTGGGGTCGCCGCGCGCGCTCGCGGCGGCGGTCCGCACGGCGGGCGCGGGACGCCGCCACACCGCCCTCGCCCACCGCCTCAGCCCTTGACGATCGGCCCTTGACGGTCAGTCCTTGACGGTCAGCCGGTCCAGGCGCAGGCCGGTGAAGGCGTTCGAGGCGACCCCGCGCACCCGCTCGGACCACACGAGGTGGTCGTGCGCGGACCACAGCGGCATCGCGGGCATGTCGCGCAGCAGCGCGCTCTCGGCGAGCCGCGCCGGGATCACGCCGTCCTCGGCGGACGCGGCCGCCGCCGACTCGCCGAGCAGGCCGGTCGCGTAGCCGTCGGCGTAGCCGGTCCCGGCGTCCAGCAGCGGCGTGAGGGACGCGAGCGGCGCGGGGTAGGCGGCCGTGGCGTGGACGGCGTACGGGCCGTCGACCTGGCGGTCGTCCACCGCCTTGCGCAGGTCGGCGACGGGTTGCGGGCGCGCGTCCAGCCCGAGCTCCTTGCGGAGCTGCTCGGCGACGGCCTTCACCCAGCCCTCGTCGCCCGAGCCCGTCTGGTACCAGATCCGCAGCGGCCCGGTCAGGCCGCCGGCGTCCTTCAGCGCGGCGGTCGCGGCCTGCGAGTCGTGCAGGCACAGCCGGCACTGGCCGTCGCGGTGCCCCGGCAGGATGCCGGGCGCGACCAGCGAGTCGGAGGGGGAGTACTGGTGGCCGAGCACGCCCTCGGTCACCGCCGGGCGGTCGATCGCCATCGACAGCGCCGTCCGCACGGTGGGCGAGGCCAGCCGCTCCACCGGCGCGGGGAACCCCAGGTAGGTCATGCTCCGGCCGGGGACGGCGAGGTGCCGGCGGCGGAAGTCGGTGTCCATCGACTCGTGCCGCGCGGGCGGGACCCCGGTCGCGACGTCCAGGTCACCGCCCTGGACGGCGTTGTACTGGCGCGCCGCGTCCGGCATCGCCTTGACCACGACCTCGCGGCCGCCGGACGGGCGCCGCAGCACGATCTCCGCGCCGGTCCGCGCCGTGATCCGCAGCGGGCCGTTGCCGACCGGCAGGCGCGCGTAGGACGCCCAGTCCCGCGACCTGAGCACGCCGTCCGGCAGCGGCAGGAACGCCGGGTCGCCGAGCAGCGCCGGGAACCCGCTCAGCGGGCCGTCGAGCGTGACCTCGAAGGTCCGGTCGTCCTTGACCTTCAGGCCCGCGACGCCGTCCGCGCCCGGCTCGCGGGCGCCCTTCACCCGCGCGACGTCGGTGAACAGCCGCGCGCCCGCCCACCTCTCGCGCAGGACGGCCGTCCAGGCGTCGGTGAACGAGCGCGAGGTGACCGGTGTGCCGTCGGAGAACCGGCCGCCGGGGCGCAGCCGCACCGTCCAGACCTTCCGGTCGCCGCTCGTCACCGACTCGGCGGCGCCCGGGACGGGCGCGCCCGAGGCCGGGTCGTAGGTCATCAGGCCCGTCCACACGGCGTTCGCGATCATGCGGCCGGTCGCGTCGCGGACGTCGCCGGGCAGCAGCGTCGCGGGCGCCGCCGCGCCGACCGAGATCCGCGGGTCGGCGGGATCGCTCCACGCCTTGAGCGCCACGACCGGCGCCACCAGCATCACGACGGCGCCGGTGACCAGGGCGGCGGTGCGCGGGGCGCTCTTCAACGGCCTCTCCCGGGAGGTCGGGGGCGGGACGCCGGGAAGCGTACGGCACCGCCGGGCGGCGGCGGAAGAGCGACCATGGGCCTACCGGCCCCCCGATCATGACAGGCATCATCTGCCCTTACGCTCCTGTTGCCAATTCGTGACATACCGCCCTGTTGATCACGGTTCGCCTACTCGTCACACTGACGCTGCGCAGATCGTTTCGAAAGTGAGGCGCCCATGCCACCCCGCGACAACCCCCGCAGCTCGCGCCGGGCACGACGGCTGGCCCAGGGCGGTGGCGCCGTCGCGGCGTCGCTGGCACTGATGGCCGGCACCGCCTGGGCATGCCCGCCCGAGCCCGGCGCCCCGCCGAGCGGGGCCAAGGCCGAGGCGCAGAGCGAAGGCTCCGGCGGCCATTCCGGCCACTACCACCGCGCCGGCGCCACGACCACCGAGCGCTCGGAGTCGATCAAGAACGTGCGGCGCGTCGGCGGCGTCCCGGACGCCAAGGGCGCCATCTCGCTGATGTTCATCGACTACGGGCACGGCCGCCACAAGCGCACGGTGATGTACGCGACCGGCCAGTTCGGGCTCAAGGCCTACGACATCACCGCCGACCCCCGCGTCCCCAAGCTGGTCGGGCAGCTCAACATGCCCGGCATGTGGGAGACCGAGGACACCGACTTCGACCCCAAGCGCAAGATCATTTACCTGTCCCGTGACCCGCGCGCGTTCGGCGGCACCACCGCCACCGGCGAGTCCGGCGTGTACGTCATCGACGCCTCGCGGCCCGAGAGCCTGCGGCAGATCACCTACGTGCAGGTCCCGGCCGGGCACACCACCACGTGCGTCAACGACTGCCAGTACCTGTGGACGGGCGGCCCGTCCAAGGCGAGCTGGATGCCCGCCGACTGGGGCGGCCGGCCCGTGTGGGTCACCGACGTCCGCAACCCGGCCAAGCCGGTCGTCCACAAGGACCCGATCGATACCGGGCGCAACGACGGCAAGACCGACTACACCCACGACATCCAGGTCGACTCCGACGGCGTCGCGTGGGCGTCCGGGCGCGGCGGCGTCCGCGGCTACCACACCACCGGCCGCCACTACGACCCGCTGAAGCGCACGTGGCGCCGCGCGAGCGCCGTCGACCCCGTCCCCTACGCGGGCGGCGGGCTCGACGAGGCCACGACGAACTCCACGTTCATGCACAACAGCTACCGGGCCGTCGGCCGCACCCGGAACCAGGCCGCCGACCCGCGCCGCTGGGGCAACGGGAAGCTGCTGTTCGTCACCGAGGAGACGTTCAACGAGGGCTGCGCCAACGACGGCCTGCTCGTCATCGCCTCGCTGCGCGGCTCCTACGACGGCCAGGGCTGGCGTTCCACGCCGGAGAAGAAGTTCCGCCTCCAGACGGTCGCCACCTGGGGCGTCGCGGGCAAGGAGGGCAGCGACCCCGATCCGAAGCAGGACGACTGCTCGGCGCACTACTTCGACGTCCGCGACGGCGTGATCGCCCAGTCGTTCTACTCGCAGGGCACTCGCTTCCTGGACGTCCGCGACCCCACCAACCCGCGGCAGATCGCCTACTACCGGCCCGCCGACGCGGCGTCCTGGCAGCCGTACTGGCACGGCAGGTACGTCTACGTCGCCGACAACACCCGGGGCATCGACGTCCTGGAGCCGACCTTCCGCTGACTCCCCCCACCCGCGCGGAGGCCCGTCCCAACCCCCCAGGGGCGGGTCTCCGCCCCCCGCCCCCGCTGTCGGCGGATGCCGCCGGCGGAGTGCTAGCGGTGGTAGTGGTAGGGGCTGTCGGAGTCCCGGGCGTTGCGCTCGGCGGCGGCCACCGCCGACTCGGCGGCCCTGCGCAGCCGGTGCCCCGCCTGCCGGACGACCTGCACCGGCCGCTCCGGCAGGTGCCGGGTCGCGTCGCGGTGCCGCCGCCAGTGCTCGCGGGCGCGTGCGCGGCGCTCGACCCGCAGGTGCCCGAGCAGCCGGTCGAGGTTCATCGTGACCTCCCCGTACAGCGGCCACGGGTCGCCTGAGGCGGCGCGCTCGTGCAGTTCCCGCGTCAGCCGCGCGCGGCGCTCCCGCGCGATGTCGACGCGGACCTCCAGGTCCTGCTCGGCCTTGAACGGGCGGGCGTCGCGGTCCAGGTCGGAGCGGGCGAGCCGGCCGTAGGCGGCGATGCTCTCGGCGATGCCGGCGAGGGCGTCGGCGAGCTTGGGGCGCAGCACCGGGTCGGTGAGCAGCCGCCCGTGCCGGCCGAGCCGCTCGTCGTCGGCCAGCGACCGGGTCAGCCCGCGCAGCGACAGTGTGAAGTGCTCCATGGTCTCGACGGCGTCGCGCAGCGCGACGCCCGCGTCCACCAGCCGCCGCGCGCGGGGGTTGAGCCGGACGCTCTCCTCGGCCGCGCCGAGCGCCTGGTCGGTGCGGGCGAGGTCGCGGGCGAGCCGCTCCGCCTGGTCCTGCCAGCGCGCGGCCTGGCCGGGCTCCGGCTCGCGGTCCAGGCCGCCCGCGATGTCCTCGATCAGCTCGCGCAGCCGCTCGGCGATGGACTGGACGGCCTCCTCGGCGGGACGCACCCGCACCGAGGGCACCAGCAGCGTCGCCGCGAGCCCGGTCGCCGCGCCGATCAGCGTCTCCAGGAACCGCTCGGCCGCGCCCGACTCGCTCGCCGCGCCCAGCGCGAAGATCAGCATCGTGCTGATCGGCACTTCGAGGATGTGCTCGCCGAGCCGGAGCACGTTCCCGATGACCAGCGCGGCGCCGATCGCGAGCCCGAGGCTCCACCAGGAGAACCCGACGGTACTGGCGAACAGCACCGCCACCAGCACCCCCGAGGTCACCGACGCGACCCGCAGCACGCTCGACTTGATCGTCTCGTACACCGAGTACTGGACGACGAGGAGCGCGGTCAGCGGTGCCAGCAGCGGCTGCGGACCGCCCTCGGGCAGCAGCGCCAGCGCCAGCACGAACGCGGCGACGGCGGTGAGGGTCAGGCGGGCGATGCGGTAGGCGGTGGGCAGCGCCTCCGTCGCCACCTGGATCGGCGGTGGACGGTCGGTACGGTCTCGGCGAAGGAACGCGAGCGGCATCGTGGCAATCGGGTGTGGGGTCGTGGACTGTGGTGGGGCGCCCGGTCGGACGACCGGACATTTCACCCAATGGGGTTCAGGTCCCCGATCCTTCCCGTCCTAAAGCAAAAACCGGTCAAAACTCAGGTTCGGGGCGGTGCCGGGCGCGGAAGGCGGCCACGTTCGTCCGGTTCGCGCAGGTCTCGGAGCAGAAGCGGCGGCGGCCCGCGCGGGAGGTGTCGGCGTAGACGCGGTCGCAGCCGTCGGCCGCGCACACCCCGGTCCGGCTGAGGCCGTGCTCGACGACCAGCTCGGCGAGGTTCATCAGCGTCGTCGCGCGGAAGCGGTGCGGCAGCCGGGACGAGGGCGGCGCGTAGTGCATGTGCAGCCCGTGCGGCTCGTGCACGGCCAGGTGCGGATGCATGGGGACCTCCAGCATCAGCTCGTTGAGCAGCCGCATCGCGTCCTCGATCGAGGCGGCCTCGAAGAAGGGGCGCAGCGTCGCGCCCCAGCGGCGGAACTCCTCGGCGTCGCGCGCCTCGAACTCCCGCCAGAAGAACTCGTTCTCGCGCAGGAGGCGCTGGAGCGCCTCCTGCGAGGCGTCACCGCCCGCGCTGGTCACCGCGTTGACGAGCGCCACGGCGGCGGCCACCCCGTGGCTTCTGTACCCAGTGATCCGCATTGCCCCGGCTCCCGCTCCCATGCCATGCTGTAAACGACATCTTAGCTATAACCCTTACAGTTTCGTGAGGACGCGCGGTGGAGGAATGCCCACGCTGTGGCTGGCCCCAGACCCAGGTGTACGAGGTGCTCTCGCGCCACCTGACCTCGGAGGGCGTGGTGAGTTACACGCGCTGCGCCTGCGGGGAGGTGCAGGTGCGGGTCCAGTCGTTCGGCCCCGGCGCGGTCGTGGGAGCCCGCCCGGAGGACTCCTCCGAACCGTCCTAGGCCGGCGCGGGGGCTAGTGGCGCCAGCGGGTGGCGGCGGCGATCTGCCGCGGCGTCGCGCCGTCCAGCAGCGCGATCTCGCCCCTCCGGACGGTCGCGACCGTGTCGGCCACCTCCTCGCCGAGCGCCGCGCGCAGCACCCCGTCGGCCTCGAACGCCGCGACCGCCTCCCCGAGCGAGGACGGCAGCGCCGCGACGCCCCGCTCGTCCCGCTCCTCCTCCGACAGCGACGCCGGATCGGCGTCCACCGGCTCGGGCAGCCGCGCCCCAGAGGACAGCCCGTCGCGCCCGGCGGCCAGCAGCGCCGCGAGCGCGAGGTAGGGGTTGGCGGCGCCGTCGAAGCACTTGACCTCCAGGTTCGCCGCCTCCGCCCGCTCGCCCTCGGCGCCGGCGACCAGCCGCAGCGCCGCCTCCCGGTTCTCCAGCCCCCAGCAGGCGAACGCGCCCGCCCAGTGCGAGGGCACCAGCCGCAGGTAGCTCGCCACCGACGGCGCGCCCACCGCGAGCAGCGCGGGCAGCCGCCGCAGGATCCCGGCGCCGAACGCCTCCCCGGCGGGCGTCAGCCCGTACGGTCCGGCGCCGCCCGCCATCGCGTTGCCCGCGGCGGCCGGGTCCTCGCCGCCGTCGCGGCGCCACAGGCTCAGGTGGACGTGCGCGCCGTTGCCGACCGCCTCCGCGTCGACCTTGGGGGAGAACGAGGCGATCAGCCCGTGGCCCATCGACACGGCCCGGATCGTCTCCCTGACCAGCACCGCGGTGTCGGCGGCGCCGACCGGGTCCTCGGCGGCCACCGACACCTCGTACTGCCCGGCCGCGTACTCGGGGTGGAGCTGGTCGACGCGGACGCCCGTCGCGTCCAGCGCCTTCAGCAGGTCGCGCAGGTAGCCCGACAGCTCGCTGATCCGCGTCATCCCGTACGCGGGGCCGTGGCTGGCGGGGGAGAAGCCGTCGCCGTGGCTCTCCGACACCGCCCACTCGATCTCGAACGCCGTCCGGACGCCCCACCCGTCCTCGGCCAGCCGCTCGGTCTCGCGGCGCAGCAGCGCGCGGGTGTCGAGCGGATGGACGGAGCCGTCCTGCGCGTACCGGGAGGCGGGCGCGTGCGCCCAGCCCGGCAGCGCGGCCAGCGGGACGAGCCGGTCCAGGTCGGGGTGGAGCCGCAGGTCGCCGGTCGGCCCGCCGATGTGGCGGCCGGACACGATCGAGTCGTCCAGCAGGAAGACGTCGAACACCGGCGACATGCCGACACCCCAGGCGGCCGCGTGCTCCAGCCGCGCCACCGGGACGGTCTTGGTCCGCGTGATCCCGCTGACGTCCACCCAGGTCAGGGCGACGGCGACGACGTCCTGCCCGGCGAGGCGGCGGGCGGCCTCGGCGGCGCGGGCGCCGAGCCTGGCCCGCTCGTCCCCGTCGAGCGCGCCGAGCGGGGCTGCGGAGTGTCCGGAGTCTTCCACGATGAGGCTCTCCTGAGGAGTCGGCGAGGGGCGGGACCATACGGGCGCGGCCGAGTCATCGTGGGGAGCGACCCCCCACGCCCCCCGGCACTTGCCCGTAGGGGCATCGTAGGAACAACGACCGCTCGATTTCAGGGACGGAGGCGGGTGTCGTGCTCCAATGGCCGGAGTCGCCGCGACTGGCCGACCACCACTGCCACGGCGTCCTCGACCGCGAGCTCGACCGCGCGGGGTTCGAGGCGCTGCTCACCGAGGCCGAGACCGGCGGGCCGCCGGGCGTGAGCCCGTTCGACTCGCAGATCGGCTTCGCGCTGCGGCGCTGGTGCCCGCCCGTCCTGGACCTGGACGCGCACGCCGCGCCGGACGACTATCTCGCGCGCCGCGCCGAGCTGGGCGCGGCCGAGGTCAACCGCCGGTTCCTGGCCGCCGCCGGGCTGGAGTCGCTGTGCGTGGACACCGGGTACACGCCGGAGGCGATCCTCGACCCGCCCGGCCTCGGACGGCTCGCCGGCGCCCCCGCGTACGAGATCGTCCGGCTGGAGACGGTCGCGGAGCGGGTCGCGGCGGACGGCGTCGACGCGGCGCGCTTCGCCGACGAGGTCCGCTCCCGGCTCGCGGCGCGCGGCCCGTCGGTGGTCGGCGCCAAGTCGATCGCCGCCTACCGGGCGGGGCTGGAGATGGCGGGCGAGCGGCCGTCGGCCGCGCGGGTGGCGGAGGCGGCCGGGCGGCTGATGCGCCAGGACGCGCCGCGCGTGCACGACGAGGTGCTGCACCGGTTCCTGGTGTGGTGCGCGTCCGACGCGGGCCTGCCGGTGCAGTTCCACGTCGGGCTCGGCGACGTCGACGCCGACCTGCGGCGCGGCGACCCGCTGCTGCTCCTGGACCTGCTGCGCGCGCTGGCGGACGCCGGGACCCCCGCGATGCTGCTGCACAACTACCCCTTCCACCGGCGGGCGGGCTATCTCGCGCAGGTCCTCCCGAACGTGTACGTGGACGCCGGGCTCGCCACCCACAACCTCGGGCACCGCGCCCCGGCGCTGCTCGCCGAACTGCTGGAGCTGGCCCCGTTCGGGAAGGTGCTGTACTCCTCCGACGCGTTCGGCCTCGCGGAGCTGTACCACCTCGGCGCGGTGCTGTTCCGGCGCGGCCTCGCCGGGATCATGGAGGAGGGGGTGCGGGACGGCGCGTGGACGGCGGCCGACGCCGACCGCGTCGCCGCGCTCGTCGCGTCCGGCAACGCCCGCCGCGTCTACGGGCTCCCCGCCCCCGGATAGGCTCGTGATGATCACGGGAGGAGCGGCGACATGGCAGGACGCGAGCGGCTGCTGGTCATCGGGGGCGACGCGGCGGGGATGAGCGCCGCCTCGCAGGCGCGGCGCCGCCGCGGCCCGGACGAGCTGGAGATCGGCGTCGTCGAGCGCGGGCGGCACGCCTCGTACTCGGCGTGCGGCATCCCCTACCTCGTCGGCGGCGACGTCGAGGACGAGTCGAGCCTTATCGCCCGCACGCCGGAGGAGCACCGCGAGCGCGGCATCGACCTGCGGACGCGCACCGAGGCGACCGAGATCGACCTGTCCGGCGGCCGGGTGCGCGTCCGCGACCTGGAGGGCGGCGCCGAGCGCTGGGAGCACTACGACCAGCTGATGGTCGCGACCGGGGCCGTCCCCGCGCGCCCGCGCCTGCCCGGCGCCGACGCGGAGGGCGTGCACGGCATCCAGGTGCTGGACGACGGGATCCGCGTCCGCCGCGTGGTGGAGCGCGACAAGCCGCGCCGGGCCGTGGTCGTCGGCGGCGGCTACATCGGGCTGGAGATGGCCGAGGCGCTGGTGCGGCGCGGCCTGGAGGTGTCCCTCGTGGACGCGGCGGACCAGCCCATGGGCACCCTCGACCCCGACATGGGAGCGCTCGTCGCCGACGCGCTGCGCGGGGTGGGCGTCAAGCTGCGCCTGGGCGAGCCCGTCGAGGGCTTCGACACCGAGGACGGGCGGGTGACGGCCGTCCGCACGGCGGACCGCGCGCTGCCCGCCGACCTGGTCGTCCTCGGGCTGGGCGTGCGGCCGGGCAGCGACCTGGCGCGCGCGGCGGGGATCGAGACCGGCCCGACCGGCGGCATCGTCACCGACCGGCGGATGCGCACCCGCACCGAGCGGGTGTGGGCGGCGGGCGACTGCGTCGAGAACCGCCACCTGGTGTCCGGCGCGCCCGTCGCGATCGCGCTCGGCACGCACGCGAACAAGCAGGGCCGCGTCGCCGGGATCAACATCGGCGGCGGGTACGCGACGTTCCCGGGCGTGGTGGGCACGGCCGTCGCCAAGATCTGCGAGTACGAGGTCGCGCGCACCGGGCTGAACGAGCGCGAGGCCGAGGCGGCGGGGTTCGAGGCGCTCAGCGTCGTCGTCGCGTCCACCACCCGCGCGGGCTACTACCCGGGCGCGACCGAGATGCGGACCAAGCTGGTCGCCGAGCGCCGCTCCGGACGGCTGCTCGGCGCGCAGATCGTGGGCCGGGAGGGCGCCGCCAAGCGCGTCGACGGCCTGGCCATCGCGCTGTGGCACGGCATGACGGTCGAGGAGATGACCGGCCTGGACCTCGGGTACGCGCCGCCGTTCTCGCCCACCTGGGACCCGGTGCTGATCGCCGCGCGCAAGGCCGCCGAGCGCGTCGAGGAGGACCTGCGCTCCGCGCCCTGACCTGCTGATCCGTGGTTTGTCGGTGGCCGTTTCTAGGGTGTGGCGCCATGAACCCTCCTGCGGTCGACGAGGACGCCCCGGACTTCCCGGAAGCATGGCTGCGCGAGCGGCATCCGCGCCGCGACCGTCCGGGCGTTCCCGACGTCCGTCCCGACGCCGAAGCGGTGGGCCGGGCGCGGGCGCTGGTGGACGCCGCGCTGCCCGAGATCGAGCACGTCCTCGCACTGCCGGGGACGACGCCGCTGCTGGCCGAGCACGCCCGCGCGCACCTGGCCGGTTCGCCCAGCCCGCTCGGCGCGGCGGTCGTCGCGTCGCTCACGCTGACCGTGCGCATCACGCCCGAACTCTGGGCGTCCGAGCCGTTCCGGGACGCGTGGACGGCCGAGCACGGGCTTGCGTTCGCCGTGTGCGCCTACCTGGAGCTGAGCGAGGTGGTCATCGACTACCGGTCGGCCGCCTTCGACCCCCGGACGGGTACCACCCGGTGGGACTGGAGCGGTGTCCGGGAACGGGGCTCCGGCGACGACCGCCGCTGGTGGACGGCCCCGGCCGGCGTTCGCCGTCTGCGCGCCCTTCTGGCGGCCGCCGGCGACGACGTCTACGCCGAGGCCGCCGAGGCGGTCGCGCGGCACCGCCGGACCCCGGCCCAGCAGGTGATCGCGTCCTACCTGATGCCGACGCGGCGGGACTGGCTGGCCGAGGCCCGCGCGCTCCCGAGCCCCGTCGGCTCGTACGGCGACCGGGAGTGGCACCCCTGGATGCTGCTGTGCGCGCTCGGCGACCCGGACGACGTCGGCGGCCTGACGCTGGAGTGGGGCAGCCGCCGCCGGGACGTCATCGCGACGCTGCTGGAGGGCGTCGGCCCGGACGCGCTCGCCGCGCTGGTGACCGAGGCCGCCGACGAGCGGTACCTCGGCGCCGACACCGCGCGGCTGCTGCTGGACACCCTGGCACGGCTGCCGGTGGACGCCGCGTTCCAGGCCCTCGTCGACCGGCTCGGCCGCCGCTACGTCCAGGCCGCCGCGATCGGCGCCGCGAACCGGTATCCCGCGCGAGCGCTGCGGCTGCTCGCCGCGTCGGCCGGTACCCCCGAGGTCGACGAGATGCTGTCGGCCCACCTGCTCGCGCACCCGGAACTCGCGGACGCGATGCTCCCCGGCCTGCCGGAGGAGTCCCGCGCGGCGGTCGATGCGAACCGCGCGCGCAACGTCCGGCTGCCCGAGGCGGACGACCTGCCGCCGCTGCTCACCGACCCGCCGTGGACGCGTGCGCGCAAGAAGGCCAGGCCCCCCGTCATCAAGGGCCTGCCCCTGCCCGCCCTGCGTGCCATCGTCTGGGAGCCGGGAGAACGCGACGACTGGACGACCGACGTCCGCGATCTGTGGCGCTGGATGGAACAGCCCGCGTGGGCGGAGCAGGCGGCGCGGTTCGAGAAAGACGACCTGCCTGAACACCTGCATCCGGCCATGTTCCTGGGGGCTCCTGAGGACCTGGTGCGCCCGCTGCTGGCGAGATGGGAGCCGTCCGACGTCTTCGCGGTGGGCGACTGGGAGCCGGCGGTCGTCGCCCGCTTCGAGTTGGACGCGCTCGAACCCGTGCTCTTCGCCGCACGCCGTGCCCCGGCTGCCGCCGGCCACGCCCTGATGCCCTACCTCAGCGACGATGTCGCCCGCACGATGGCCGACTGGCTGCTGCGGCGCAAACGCGCGGGCGAGACGGCGCGCGCCTGGTTCCGCCGCCACGGCCTCGCCGCCGCGCCCGCCCTGCTGCCCGGCGCGCTCGGCCCGTCCGGCACCGAGCGCCGCGCCGCCGAGGGGGCGCTGCGGTTCATCGCCGCCGAGCACGGCGCCGAGGGGATCGTCGAGGCCGCCCGCGTCCACGGTGACGCGGCGGTCGGCGCGATCGCGGCGCTGCTGTCGGCCGACCCGCTCGACATCCTGCCCGCGAAGGTCCCCGTGATCGGCGACTGGGCCGACGTCCGGCTCCTGCCGCAACTCCTCCTGCGCGACAGTGAACGCGCGCTGCCCGGGGCGGCGGCACGGCACGTCCTGACGATGCTGGCGCTGTCCCGGCCCGGCGAGGAGTACGCCGGTGTCGCCGCCGTCCGCGACCTGTGCGACCCCGCCTCGCTCGCCGAGTTCGGATGGGCGGTGTTCGGGCGCTGGGAGGCGCACGGCGCGCCCTCGAAGGACGGGTGGGCGCTGACGCAGCTCGGTCTGACCGGCGACGACGAGACCGTCCGCCGCCTCGCCCCGATGATCCGCGCCTGGCCGGGCGATGGCGGGCACGCCCGGGCCGTGACCGGGCTGGACGTCCTCGCCGCGATCGGCACCGACACCGCCCTCATGCACCTGCACGCGATCTCCCAGCGGGTGCGGTTCAAGGCGCTGCGGGCCCGCGCCGCCGAGAAGATCGAGGAGGTGGCCGCCGGGCTGGAGCTGACCCCCGACCAGCTCGCCGACCGCCTCGTCCCCGACCTCGGGCTCGACGCCGGCGGCGGCGTGACGCTCGACTACGGGCCGCGCCGCTTCCGGGTCGCCTTCGACGAGAGCCTCAAGCCGTTCGTCACCGAGAACGGCGAGCGCCGCAAGACCCTCCCCAAGCCCGGTGCCAAGGACGACCCCGACCTTGCGCCCGCCGCTCACAAGGCGTTCGCCGCCCTCAAGAAGGACGCCCGCACCGTCGCCTCCGGGCAGCTCCGCCGCCTGGAGGACGCGATGGTCGCCCGCCGCCGCTGGCCCGCCGCCGAGTTCCACGACCTGCTGGTCGCGCACCCGCTGGTGGGGCACCTCGTCCGCCGCCTGGTCTGGCTCGCCGACGACGCCGCCGGGACGCGCGCGTTCCGCGTCGCCGAGGACGGCACCTACGCGGACATCGACGACGACACCGTCGAGCTGCCCGCCTCCTGCGAGATCCGCGTCGCCCACCCCATCGACCTGGGCGAATCGGTCGCCACCTGGTCGGAGGTGTTCGCCGACTACGCGATCCTCCAGCCGTTCCCGCAGCTCGGACGCGCCGTCCACACCCTCACCCCGGCGGAGGAGGGCGGCGGCCACCTGGCCCGCTTCGAGAAGCTCACCCTCCCGGTCGGCCGCATCCTCGCGCTCACCCGGCGCGGCTGGGAACGCGGCGTCCCGCAGGACGCGGGCGTCGAGTGCTGGATCTCCCGCCGCCTGTCCCGCGACCGGTACGCGGTCATCGATCTGACCCCGGGCATCATCGCCGGCGCCGTCGAGGCGGAGGCCGAACAGACGCTCACCGCCGTCCGCCTGGCCGACCGCCCCGACTGGGGGTCCCGGGGACCCCACCGCTTCGGCGACCTGGACCCGGTCATCGCCTCCGAACTCCTGGCCGACCTCACCGCCTTGACCGAATGACCGCCGACCGCACCCTCGCCTGGGAGCCGGGCGAGCGCGACGCCTGGGCGGCCACCCCGCTCCGGAACCTCCACAACGACCGCACTCTCGCACAGTCCCTCCGCATGCTGGAGGAAGGAGAGGACCAGCACGAGTTCGAGTTGGCGTGGCTGTTCGCCCAGGCCCCCGAGGAGGCCGTCCGCGCCCGCGTCCGGGCGTGGCGTCCGGAGTTCTGGGACCTGACCGATTCGCTCAAGCCCCTCGTCGCCCGCTTCGGCCTCGACGCCTGGGACATGGCCGTCCACGCCGCCGAGTGGAACTGGCGCGAGAACGGGGAGATCCTGCTGCCGTTCCTCAGCGCCGATGTGGCGCGCCTCATGGCCCGCTTGGCGCGGCGGGCCCCGACGGCGCGGGAGCTGACCGGCGCCTGGTTCCGGCGGCACGGGCTCGCCGCCGTGCCCTTCCTCGTCCCGGCCCTGGACGAGGCGCCGGGCGTCCGCCGCGACGCCGAGCACGCGCTGTGCCGCGTCGCCGCGTCCGCCGGTCCTGGCCCGGTGATCGAGGCCGCCCGCGACGCTGAGGGGGTCGCCCGCCTCCTCTCGGACGGGCCGTCCGAACCGGCGCCGTGCCCGCCGCCCTACCCCGCCTGGGCCGACCCGGCCACGCTCCCGCACGTCCGCCTGCGCGCCGGGGGAGAGCTGCCGCCGGAGGAGGTCCGCGCGCTGGTCCTGCTGCTCGCGATGACGAAGCGGCCGGGTGACCACCCCGGCTCGGCCGCCCGGCTCGACGCCGCCCTGCGGCGCTGCGACCCCGCCGACGTCGCCGGACTCGGCTGGGAGCTGTTCGTCCGCTGGCGGGACGCGGGGGCGCCGAGCCCCCACAACTGGGCGCTGCCCGTCCTCGCCCGGGTCGGCGACGACGAGACCGTCCGCCGTCTCGCCGCGTGGGTGCGGGCGTGCCCGGGATGGCCGGGCTTCGCGCGCGCCGCCGTGGGCCTGGAGACGCTCGCCGCCTTCGGCGACCGCGCGCTGCCGCACATCGCCGCGATCTCCCGCTCGGCCCGGTACAAGCTCGTACGCGAACGCGCCGGGGAGACCCTCCGCGAGGCCGCGCGTTCGGCGGGCACCACCCCAGAGCGGCTCACCGACCGCTTCGTCCCGGACTTCGGGCTCGACCCGTCCGGCACCCTGGTCCTCGACTACGGCCCGCGCCCGCTTCGCCGCCCTGCGCAAGGACGCCCGTAGGGTCGCGGCCGAGCGCGTCCACCGGCTGGAGGCCGCGATGGTCGCCGGGGAGCGCTGGCCGCTGCGGGAGTTCCGCGCCCACTTCGCAGACCACCCGTTGGTGTGGCACATCGCGCACCGCCTGGTGTGGGCGGCCGAGCACGAGGGCGAGGTGACGCCGTTCCGGATCGCCGAGGATCGCGGGCTCGCCGACGCGTCCGACGGCGACTTCACGCCGCCGCCCACGGCGCTGGTCTGCGTGGCCCACCCGCTGCTGCTGGACGGGCCGGAGACCTGGTCGGAGCTGTTCGCCGACTACGCGATCCTCCAGCCGTTCCTGCAGCTGGCGCGCGCCGTCCACACCCTGACCCCGCAGGAGCGCGCGGCGGACCGCCTGCCCGCCTTCGAGGGCTTGACCGTCCCAATCGTCGCGGTCCTGGCCCTCACCCGGCGCGGCTGGGACCGGGGCTCTTACGACGACACAGGGGTGGCGGACACGCTCGTCCGCGACGCGGGCGACGGCCGCCGGATCGTCCTGACCCTCGCTCCGGGCTTCCTGCCGGGACAGTTCGACACCTCACCCACCCAGCGCGTCGTCCACGTCCACCTGCTCTCGGCCACGCGGACCCGCCTCCCCTTCGGCACCCTGGATCCCGTCACCACGTCAGAACTGCTGGCCGACCTCTCCGCCCTGACAGGTTGAGGCCCGGCACGAGGCGAGATCCGCGGCCTTGGCCGGGTCGCGGCAGACGTCGGTCGCCAGGTGCGTGGTGACCTGGCAGCCGTCGTCATGTCGGCCTTGCCGGTGGCCCACTCCGCTCGTCCGGAGGAGGCCGGGGGTCAGAGGCAGGGTGACAGCCCGGTATCCGCAGCTCGGCGGGTGCTGTGAGTACCTCCCCGAGCCTTCGTCGGACGGGCTGGAGTGCAGGCCCCAGGGGCCGGGGAACCACGTGCGTGTCCGGCGCGGCGAGGACACGCGCCGGGTCCGCTGGGCCGAGGACGCGGGGACCTTCGTGTGGTCGTTCGGGCCGGACAAGGGCGAGAAGCTCGCGGCCGACCCTGAGTGGGCGGCCGACCAGGTCGCGTCGGCGTTTGGTATCGGGCCCGGTCGGGAGTCCCGATGACCGCGTCGACTCTCGACGAGCAGCGGGCGGAGCTTAGCGCGGAGTTCCCCGGCTGGACGATCGTCTACACCCGGCCCGCCGGGCGCGTGCGCTGGTGGGCGACGCGCGGGCTCGTCCGAGAGCGTATGGACGAGCGAGGCGGCTTCACCACCTGGTCCGCTGAGGATCTGCGCCGGCAGCTCCGGGGCGCGACAGGGAACCGGCCCCCGAGGCCGGCCCGATGACGTGGGCGCGGCGTTCCATTGCGCGCGGCACCGGCCGCCGCGCCCACCCGAATGTGCGGCTGGAGGTCCGGCGCAGGGATCGCCGTGGACGTGGCCGCACCACCGGCACGGACCCGTCGCCCCCGAGGTCCGTGCCCGCCGCCCGCCCGGAGGCCGGGATCTCCGGGCGGGCGGCCCTTCGACGGCGCGGCGGCACTGCCTTCCCCCGCGACGGTGCCGCCGCGCTCACTCACCCGTGGAGGTGGCGCCATGCTCAACGATGACGACAAAGCCCAGCTCAAGGCCGAGTTTCCGGGATGGAGCATCATCTACAGCAGTGCGGGCCGGTGGTGGGCCACGCGCGGACCGCTCGGCCGCGGCGAAGAGGGCAGGGCCGGGTCGGTGGACGCCGACACACCGGAGGGGCTCCGGCGCGAGAGCCGGGAGGCGGACACGCCCCGCGCGTCTGATTGGCGGATGAGGTGAGCCCCGTCAAGGACGATCAGGAGCGCATCGACGTGTACGGCGACGAGGTCGTGTACGTCGCCGTCCATCGGCCGACCGGCCGCACGCTCGCGACCTTCCATCCCGGCGAGGACGAGGGCTGGTGGCGGGTGAGCACCCGGGGCCGCGTGCGGGAACTGTGGGTACGGCCCGGCAAGCCCGAGCCGTGGCGGGAGATCGTCGAACGCGTGCCGGCCGGGCAATAGCTCCCACGACCGGGGCGTGGGCCCATGGACCCGGGCACGACGAGCGGCTCGTCGCGGAGCTGGGCGGAAATCCGCTCGACCTCGTCCGCCGTCCGGCACACCTGCTCCAACGTCCGGCTCGGCGACCTTCAAGTCGAAGACACCGACCACCTCCGACCACAGAGCGATACCCAGCCTCGCCGAAACCGGCCGGGACGGGGCGCTGTGATGTGCTCTCGTCCACGTGGTCACCTCCCGAAAACGGGATCATGAGCATTGCGGCGAAGACTCGCCCCCGTTCGACGCCCTGGCCCCGTCACCACCTTGGAGTTACTGGCCGACCTCACCGGCCTGACCGGCTTTGGTCAGGGCTTGGTGGATGTCGGCTAGGAGGTCCTCGGTGTCCTCTATGCCGGTGGAGAAGCGGATGAAGCCGGGGGCCACCGTGTCGCCGCCCCAGCGGGCCCTGCGTTCGGCCGAGCTGTGCACGCTGCCGAAGCTGGTGGCCTGCGTGACCAGGCGCAGCGATGAGAGGAAGCGCTCGGCGAACGGCTCGTCGGGGAGCGTGAACGACACGACGCCGCCGAAGTGGCGCATCTGGCGGGCGGCCGTGTCATGTGCGGGGTCGTCGGGCAGGCCCGGGTAGCGCAGGTCCGCGACCTCGGGGCGGTGCCGCAGCGCCCGCGCGAGGGCGAGCGCGTTCTCGGCCTGGCGGTCGAGGCGGAGGGGCAGGGTCGCCAGCGAGCGGTGCGCGAGCCATGCCTCCATGGGGCCGGGGATCGCGCCGACCGTCTTGCGCCACAGGCGCACGTCCGCCGCGAGCTTCGGGTCGCGGGTCGCCACGTGGCCGAGGAGGAGGTCGCCGTGCCCGGTCATGGCCTTGGTGTCGCTGGCCACCGAGAAGTCCGCGCCGAGGTCCAGCGGGCGCTGGCCGAGCGGGGTCGCTAGGGTGTTGTCGACGGCGACGAGCGCGCCCTGGGCGTGGGCCGCGTCGGCGATGCGGTGGATGTCGCAGGTGTCCAGGTTCGGGTTGGACGGGGTCTCCAGCCAGACCAGGCGCGCCCCGTCCAGCAGGCGGAGTTGCGCGTCACCGGCCGTCGGGCCCGTCCGGACCTGCGCGCCGTAGGACTCCAGACGCTCCCGCAGCGACCGGGTCTGCATGTAGGAGTCGTCGGGCAGCACGACCACGTCGCCCGCCCGCGTCTGCGACAGCACCACCGCCGCGACCGCCGCCATCCCGGACGAGAACGACGTCACCTCGGCGCCGCCCTCCAACTCGCCGATCGCGGCCTCCAGCAGCGTCCACGTCGGGTTCTCGTCGCGCCCGTAGGTGTAGGGGCCCGTGGGCTCGCCGGGCAGGTGGTAGTACGCCGCGAACACCGGCCCCGGCAGCGGCGGGGCGCCCTTCTCCGGGGCGGGCCGTCCCGCGCCGACCGCCAGCGTTCCATCCCCCAGTGTCACGTGCGTCCCCTTCGTCCGAAGCCGTTGTCCATCCTCTCACCTGCCCGGATGCGGACGAATCGGGCATCGGCGGCGAGTGTCGCAGGCGTCCTCTAATCTCGGGCGGCATGACAGATCGGCTTTTCGGCGAGGATGTCCTGACGATTCCGGACGCGTGGCGGCGGTACCTGCATCCTCGGCGCGGCGGGACGCCCGGCCCCGAGGTCACGCCGGGCCCGGCGGCGGTGCGCGCGGCCGAGAAGCTGGTCGGGAAGGTGGAGGCCGCGGTCGAGTCGCTCCTGACCGGCAACGCGGGGGACGCGGCGCTCGCCGAGGCCGCGCGCCGGCACCTGGACGGCGACCCCGACCCGGCGGGCGCGGCGGCGCTCGCGACCGTCACCACCGCGGCGGTCGATTCCCCGGGGCCGGTCGTGGTGCAGCGGACGTTCGTCGACGCGTGGGCGGTCGCGCACGGGCCGGGGTTCGCCGCGTGCGCGGTCGTCGAACTCGAACAGATGATCGCGAAGCCTGTTCCGGGCGGCCCGTGGAAGGGCAAGTGGATCGGCGCCGGCTACCGCAAGTGGTTCGGAGGGGCGGAGGCGGAGACGATCCGGCGCGTCCGATGCCTGCTCGCGTCGGCCGGGGACCGCGACCACGCCGACGCGGTCGAGCGGCTGGCCGCCCTGCGGACCGCGCCGGTCGCGCGGTGGGTCGTGTCCTACCTGGTGCCCGAACGGCGCGACTGGCTGGAGGAGTGCCTGACGAAGCCCCACACGCTGGCCCGCGGTTACCGCTGGCTGTGGCTCTGCGCGGCCTCCGACGTCGCGCAGGTCTCCCGGCCGCAGATGGCGTTCGGCTGGACCGACGCCTCCCCCTGGGTGCTCGCGACGATGCTGGAGACCTTCGGCGCGGACGTCCTGCCCGTGCTGGTCCGCAGCGCCGGTCGCGGCGCCCAGGAGGACAAGGTCCTCTTCGAGGCGATCGCCGCGCTGCCCACGGACGACGCGTTCCAGGCGTTGCTGGAGCGGGCCGGGGACAGGCGCGCCCGCGCGGCGCTGCTCGCGGCGTCCGGCCGGTTCCCGGTGCGGGCGGCGCGGCTCCTCGCCGCGTCCCCGTCGTCGGACGCGGCGGCGCTGCTCACCGACCACATGCGGGCCCACGGCGACACGGTCGCGGCGGCGCTCCCCGGGCTCCCGGACGGGACGCGCGCCGTCCTGGAGAAGGTCGCGGCGTCGCTGGTCCGGGTTCCGGAGGCCGCGGGGGACGCGGTGCCGATGATCCTCGCTGACCCGCCGTGGACGCGTCCGAGCCGTCCGCTCGTCGCCGGGCTGGAGCCGCCCGCCGGGCGGACGGCCTGGGCCGAGGGCGAACGAGACGAGTGGCTCGCCTCGGACGTGACCTCGGTCGAACCGCCGAAGGACCCCGACTGGGACGCGCTCGCCGCCGAGCACCGCGCGGGCCGCACCCGCCCGCAGGAGTCGGTGGCGCTGATGGTGCACGGTCCCGAGGACGTCGTCCGGCCGCTCCTCCCGGGCTGGGCGGGCCGGAGCTGGTGGGACACCGACGACTGGTCGCGCCTCCTCCTCGCCCGGTACGGGCTGGACGCGCTCCCGATGCTGCTGCGGATGTCCGAGGGCGGCTCCGAGCGCGCCGCGCTGCTGATGCCGTGCCTGGACGTCGAGGTGGCGCTGCTGATGGGCGACCTGCTGGCCCGCCGCGCCAAGACCGCGCACATCGCCCGGGAGTGGTTCGGCCGCCACGGGCTGGACACCGTCGCGTTCCTGGTCCCGGCCGCGCTCGGCGAGGCGGCGGGCCCGCGCCGCGCCGCCGAGCACGCGCTGCGCCACCTGGACGGCGACGTCGTGGCCGCCGCGAAGGACGCCCACGGCGACGAGGCCGCCGAGGCGGTCGGGGCGCTGCTGGCGGCGCATCCGGCGGAGACCGGGCTCGTCACACCGCCGAAGATCGGTGACTGGATGGACCCGGCCGCGCTCCCGCAGGTCCTGCTGCGCGGCCGCGAGCTGGCCCTCCCGGCGGACGCGACGCGCCGTCTGGTCGAGCTGCTCGCGATGCCCGTCCGGTATGACGCGGAGGCGACGCGCGACCTCGACCGCGCGTCCGTCGCCGAGTTCGGGCGTGCGCTGTTCCGGAAGTGGCGGGACGCGGGCGCCCCGTCCAAGGACACCTGGGCGCTGGTCCAGCTCGGGCGCAGCGGCGACGACGAGACCGTCCGCCGCCTCACGCCGATCGTGCGGGCCTGGCCGGGCGAGGGCGGCCACAAGAACGCGGTCACCGGCCTCGGCGTGCTCGCCGAGATCGGGTCGGACGTGGCGCTCATGCACCTGCACGGCATCGCGCAGAAGATCAAGTTCAAGGGGCTGAAGGGCGAGGCGCAGGTGCGGATCCGCGAGGTCGCGGACCGGCTCGGGCTCGGCACCGAGCAGCTCGCCGACCGGCTCGTCCCGACCTTCGGCCTGGACGCCGCCGGGTCGATGACCCTCGACTACGGGCCGCGCCGGTTCGTCGTCGGCTTCGACGAACGGCTCCGGCCGGTCGTCGCGGACGAGGACGGCAAGCCCCGCAAATCGCTGCCCAAGCCCGGCGCGAAGGACGACCCCGACCTCGCGCCCGCCGCGCACGCGGCGTTCGCCGCGCTCAAGAAGGACGTCAGAACCGTGGCGGCCGCGCAGGTGATGCGGCTCGAACGCGCCATGGTGACGGGACGCCGCTGGACAGGCGCCGAGTTCCAGAAGTTCATCGCCGGGCACCCGCTCGTCCGGCACCTCGCGCGCCGCCTGGTCTGGCTGTCCGACGAGAAGGACGCGTTCCGGATCGCCGAGGACGGCACCTTCGCCGACGTCGCCGACGACGCGTTCACGCTCGCGCCGTCGGCGCGCGTCGGCGTCGCGCATCCGCTGTACCTCGACGTGGCGGCATGGTCTGAGGTCTTCGCGGACTACGCGATCCTCCAGCCGTTCCGGCAGCTCGGACGGCCCGTCCACGCCCTCACCGAGCGGGAGCGGGGCGGCGCGCGGCTGGAGCGGTTCGAGGGCCTGAAGGTGCCGGTCGGGTCGGTGGCCGGGCTGGTCCGGTTCGGCTGGGAGCGCGGCGAGCCACAGGGCGGCGGCAACGAGATGTGGATCTCGCGGCCGGTGGACGGCGGAAGGCACCTCGTCATCGAGCTGCATCCCGGGCTGTCCGCGATGGAGTTCGGCGCGACCGGCGACCACCAGCTCCTCAAGCGGGTGTGGCTCGACGAGCAGCCCGGCGACTACCCCTCCTACCGGCAGGAGCGGCTGGACGCGCTGCCGCGCCTCGCCGAGCTGGACCCGGTCACCGCCTCGGAGGCGCTCACCGAGCTGACCGGCCTCGCCGAGGTCGCCGTCCCGTAGTGGGAGATGTCGGTGGCCCTCAATACGCTGACCGCACCGACCCTCCCGCAGCACCAGCACCCCCGGAACAGGACATGACACACGACGACACCACCGACCACCAGCGGCCGCCCGCCGAGGTGCGGTTCGCCGGCGAGCTGGAGCGGCTCCGCGAGAACGACACCGGGCCGCGCCCGCCCGGCTGGGCGCTGAGCCTGACGGCGGCGCGGCGGTTCGTCGTCGGGGACGAGGCGCTCGGCGTCACCCGCAAGTTCGTCGGCGACACCTCGCTGATCGACCGGGCCCTGGTCACCCTCGCCACCAGCCGGGGGCTGATGCTGGTCGGCGAGCCGGGGACGGCGAAGTCGCTGCTCTCGGAGCTGGTCGCGGCGGCGGTGAGCGGCACGTCCACGCTGACCATCCAGGGCGGCGCCGCCACCACCGAGGACCAGATCAAGTACTCCTGGAACTACGCGCTGCTGGTGTCGGAGGGGCCCTCGACGCGGTCGCTGGTCCCGGCGCCGCTGCTGGAGGGGATGGCCGCCGGGAAGGTCGTCCGGTTCGAGGAGATCACCCGCTGCCCGCTGGAGGTGCAGGACTCGCTGCTGTCGCCGCTGTCGGACCGCGTCCTCGCGATCCCCGAGCTGGCCGGCCCGGACGCGATGGTCTTCGCGCGCGAGGGGTTCAACGTCATCGCGACCGCCAACACCCGCGACCGGGGCGTCAACGAGATGAGCGCCGCGCTCAAGCGGCGGTTCAACTTCGAGACGGTGTTCCCCATCGCCGACTTCGCCACCGAGCTGGAGCTGGTGGAGGCCGAGGCCGGGCGGCTGCTGGAGCGCAGCGGCGTCGGCGTCGCGCCCCGCCGCGACGTCCTGGAGGTGCTGGTCACCACGTTCCGGGAGCTGCGGAACGCCACCACCGAGGACGGCCGCACCATGGACCGGCTGTCGTCGGTCATGAGCACCGCCGAGGCGGTCTCGGTCGCGCACGCCGTCGGCGTGCGCGGCTGGTTCCTGCGCGGCGAGGCGGGCGAGGCCGCCGACATCGTCGCGTGCCTCGCCGGGACGGCCGCCAAGGACAGCCCCGACGACCTGACCCGGCTCCGCCGCTACCTGGAGCAGCAGGCGCCCCGCCGGGACGGCGAGCAGTGGCGGGCGCTGCACGCGGCCCGGCACCTGCTGCCCGGCTGATGGGGGTCGCCTTCGTCGGCGTCCGGCACCACAGCCCGGCCTGCGCCCGGCTCGTCCGCGCCACGATCGAGCGGCTGCGGCCCGCGTACGTGCTGGTCGAGGGCCCGGCCGACTTCGGGTCCCGGCTGGGGGAGCTGCTGCTCGGGCACGAGCCGCCCGTCGCGATCTTCAGCTACTACCGCGACGCGGAGCGGGTGCACGCCTCCTGGTCGCCGTTCTGCGCCTACTCCCCGGAGTGGGTCGCGCTCCACGCGGGCCGCGCCGCCGGGGCCGAGCTGCGGTTCATCGACCTGCCCGCCTGGCATCCGGCGCTCGCCGAGCGCCGCAACCGGTACGCCGACGCCGAGCGCCGCTACGCCGAGGTCACCGACCGGCTGTGCCGGGAGTTCGCCGTCGACAACACCGACGTCCTGTGGGACCACCTCTTCGAGATCGACGCCGACGATCTGCCGGAGCGGCTCGGCGCCTACTTCGCCCTGCTGCGCGGGGAGTCCGGCGCCGGGCCCGACGACACCGCCCGCGAGTCCTACATGGCGGAGTGGGTGCGGGCGGCGGAGGCGGACGCGGGCGACCGCCCCGTCGTGGTCGTGACCGGCGGGTTCCACAAGCCCGCGCTGGAGGCGCTGGCGCGGGAGGGCGGCACCGCGTGGCCCGGGGTGCCCGCGCCGCGCGACGGTGCGTCCGGCGGAAGCTTCCTCGTCCCGTACTCGTTCCGGCGGCTCGACGCGTTCACCGGCTACCAGTCGGGCATGCCCTCGCCGGAGTACTACCAGCGGCTGTGGGAGGGCGGCCCGGACGCGGCGGCGGGCGCGCTCACCGAGGCGGTCGTGGCGCGGCTGCGCGGGCGCGGCCAGGTCGTCTCGACCGCCGACCTGATCGCCGCGCGCACCCTCACCGAGGGGCTGACGCGGCTGCGCGGCCACCGCTCGCCCGCCCGCACCGACCTGCTGGACGGCCTGGTCTCCGCCCTCGTCACGAGCGACCTGGACGAGCGGCTGCCGTGGACGGCGCGCGGGGTCCCCGCGTCCGCCTCCCATCCCGCCGTCGCCGAGATGGTCGCGGCGCTGAGCGGCGAGCGCGTCGGGCGGCTGCACCCGGGCACGCCCGCGCCGCCGCTCGTCTACGACGCCGCCGCCGAGCTGGAGCGGCTCGGGCTCGACCGGGGCGGCCGCCTCGCCGTGAAGCTGACCGAGAAGCGGGGGCTGGAGCGCAGCCGCGCGCTGCACCGGCTGCGCGTCCTCGGCGTCCCCGGGTTCGACCGCGAGTCCGGGCCGGACACGGGCGCCGACCTCGTCCTGGAGGAGCGCTGGTGGGTCGCGCCGCACGACGCCGCGTCCCGCATGTCGGCGCTGGTCGAGGCGGGCGCCTACGGGCCGACGCTGCTGGACGCGGCGGCCGCCGCGCTGGAGGAGCGCATGGCCCTCGCGGGCGCCGACATGGGCGTGCTCGCGGCCGTGCTGTTCGACGCGGCGCTGTGCGGGTGCGCCGGGCAGTCCGAGCGGATCGCGGCGGGGATCGCCGCCGGGATCGCGGGCTCCTCCGACGTCGCGGCCCTCGGGGTCGCGCTGGAGGTCGTCCTCGGGCTGTGGCGGCACGACCGGGTCCTCGGCACGGCCCGCAGCCCGCTGCTCGGCACCGTGATCGAGGAGTGCGCCGTCCGGCTGCTGTGGCTGGTGGAGGGGGTGCGCGGCGGCGCGGCGCCCGCCGACCTCGGGCGGCTGCGGGCCGTCGCGGCGCTGCGCGACGCGCTGCTGCACGCCGCCGCGCCGCTCGGCCTCGACCGCGCGGCCGCCCTCGCCGTCGGCCGCCGCGTCGCCGCCGACCCGGACGCCCCGCCCGACCTGCGCGGCGCAGCGTTCGGCCTGGCCCGCTCGCTCGGCGACACCGGCGACACGGCGCGGGCGGTCCGGGGCGCGGCGTCCCCGCGCGTGCTCGGGGACTGGCTCGCGGGCCTGTTCGCGCTGGCGCGCGAGGAGGTGCTCGACCCCGCCGCCGCCGTCCTGGCCGTCCTGGACGAGCTGGTCGCCGCCGCCGGCGAGGAGGACTTCCTCGTCGCGCTGCCCGCGCTGCGGCAGGCGTTCGCGTTCTTCCCGCCGCGCGAGCGCGAGACGATCGCGCGCGGGCTGATGGAGCGGCGCGGCGTGCGCGGTTCCGCCCGCGCCCTGCTGCGCTCCCCGGCCGACCCGATGGCGGTCGCGGAGGCCCGCGCGCTGGAGGCCCGCGTGGACGCGGCGCTCGCCGCCGCCGGGCTCACCGGCCCCACCGGAGATGAGGAGTCATGACCACGCCCGACCTGGAGCGGTGGCGGCTGATCCTCGGCGCGCCCGCCGAGCCGTCCACCGGCGGGCTGGACGGCGCGTCCGCCGCCCGCGACGAGGCCCTCAACTGGCTGTACGGCCGCGACCCCGACCTGGCCCGGCGGGGCGTGCGGCGCGGCGGGGCGGGCGGTGGCGGAGAGCCCGTCCCGTCGGGCGACCGCACCGGCGGGTCCGGGCCGTCCGCGCTCACGACCGTCGACTGGATCGACGCCGTGCACCGGCTGTTCCCCAAGGAGACGATCGAGCGGCTGGAGCGCGACGCCGTCGAGCGGTACGAGATCCACGAGGTCGTCACCGACCCCGCAGTGCTGGAGCGCGTCGAGCCCGACCCGGCGCTGCTGCGCGCCGTCCTGCGCACCAAGCACCTGATGAACCCCGAGGTGCTGGCGCTGGCGCGGCGCATCGTCGACGCCGTCGTCAGGCAGTTGATGGACAGACTCGCGACCGAGGTCAGGACGGCCTTCCACGGGACGCGGTCGCGGCGCCCGAGCCAGGTCAGGAACTCGCGCAACTTCGACTTCCACGCGACGGTCCGCGCGAACCTGTCCCACTACCGCCCGGACGAGCGGCGCCTGTACATCGAGCGTCCGCGCTTCGTGTCGCGCACGCGCCGCCGGACCGACCGCTGGCAGCTGATCCTGCTGGTCGACCAGTCCGGGTCGATGGTCGGGTCGGTGATCCACGCCGCCGTCACCGCCGCGTGCCTGTGGGGGCTGCCCGGTCTGAGCACGCACCTGGTCGCCTTCGACACCTCCGTCGTGGACCTCACCTCCGATGTCACCGACCCCGTGGAGCTGCTGATGAAGGTGCAGCTCGGCGGCGGCACCGACATCTGCCGCGCGGTGACCTACGGCGCGGGGCTCCTCGACAACCCGCGCCGCGCGATCGTCGCGATCGTCAGCGACTTCTACGAGGGCGGCGACCCGCACGGGCTCGTGCACGCGGTGCGCGGGCTCGTCGGGCAGGGCACGCAGGTGCTCGGCCTCGCCGCGCTGGACGAGGACGCCGAGCCCGCCTACGACCGGGAGATGGGGCGGCGGCTCGCCGACGTCGGCGCGCACGTCGGCGCGATGACCCCGGGCCGGCTCGCCGAGTTCGTCGCGGCGAGGATCGGCCGGTGACCCGCGCCGACCTGCTCGCGCTGACGCCGGACGCGCTCGCCGCGCTCGCCAACCGGGGCCTGGTCAAGCGCGCGACGAAGGACCTGGACGCGGGCCAGGGCCCGGAGGTGGACGTCGACGGCGACGGCGCCGTGCACGGCGTGTTCCCCGACGGGACGCGCGCCGCGCTCCCGCCCGGCGCCGGGCTGGAGGCGGCGACGTGCTCGTGCGCGGCGACGTCGCTCTGCCGGCACCGGGTCTGCCTCGTCCTCGCCTACCAGCGGACGGCCGCGACCGAGCCCGGCACCGAAACGGGCGCCGAGCCCGCGGCGGCCTGGTCGCCGGGCGCGTTCGACGACGAGGCGCTCGCCCGCGTCCTCGGGCAGCGGGCCGTCACCGCCGCGCGGCGGGCGTTCCGCGCAGGCTACACCGCGCGGATCCACCGGCCGTCCGGGGACGATCCGGTGGCGCGGGTGGAGCTGCCGTCCTGCACGGTCCGGTTTCTCGTCCCGGACGAGCTCGGCTACGTGGACACCGACGCCGCCGCGGCGGTGCGCGGCGAGGTCGTCGTGCTGGCGGCGTGGGCGTTCCGCGCCGCCGACGAGCAGGGCGCCGACGGCACCGACGTCCGCGTCGAGGTCGGCGGCGGGCCCGGCCGGGCCGCCGGAGGCGGCACCGGGCTGGAGGCCGCGCTCGACCTCGCCGGGCAGGTGCTCATGGAGGGCGCCGCGCACGCCGGGCCCGTCCTCGCGGCGGCGCTGCGGCGGACCGGCGCCGACCTCGCGGCCCGCGACCTGCACTGGCCCGCCGCCGCAGTGGACGAGCTCGCGGACCGGCTCGACGCCCACCGCGAGCGCCGCGCCGACTACGCGCCCGAGCGCCTCGCCGCGCTGCTCGCCGAACTGCACGCCCGCGACCGCGCGGCGTCGGCGCCGCCGGGATCGGGGGTGCCCCGCTCGCTCGTGCTGGGGACGGACGAGTCCGCCGACACGCCGCTGCGCCGCGTCCGGCTGACCGCGCTCGGCTGCCGGGTGGGCGGCACCGCCGAGAGCCGCACCGCCGACGTCTACCTCGCCCACGCCGACACCGTGCTGGTGCTCAGGCGGCACTGGGCGGTGCCCGACGGCGCGCCGCTGACCGGCGCCGACGTGGCCGGGCGCCGCGTCCTCGGGGTGAGCCTGCGCGCGCTCGCCGCCGCCAACGTCGTCTCCGAGAGCGCGACCCGCAGCGCGAGCCGCGTCGTGCGGGTGTCGGCGGGCCGGGTCGCCAGGACCACCGTGACGCCGCTCGGGGAGGCGTGGGCGAGCCTGCCGCCGGCGCTGCTCGTCCGCGACCTGGAGGCGCACGAGCGGGAGATGGACGCCTGGCCGCCGCGCCTCGTCCGGCCCCGCGTCGAGGCCGAGACGGTGCGCGTGGTGGAGATCGCCGAGGTCCGCGACATCGGCTACCACCCCGGTGCCCAGCGCCTCGAAGCCGTGATCGCGGACGCGGCGGGCGCGACCGCCGTGCTGTCGGCCGAGTACGCGCCGCACCGTCCCGCCGCCCTCGACGTGCTCGCCGCCGCGCTCGCGGACGGCCCGCGCTTCGTCAGCGGCGCGGTGCGGCGCGAGCGCGGCGGGCTCGTCGTCGACCCGTTCGCGGTGCTGGCCTCGGGCGGTCCCGTGGTGCCCGACCTGATGCCCGGCGACGGGACGGCGGTGCTGGCCGCGCCGCCCGCCCCCGCCCCGGACCCGCTCGGCGCCGTCCTCGACACCGCGCTCGCCGCCTGCGCCGAGATCGCGCATCGCGGGCTGCGGCACCTCCCGCCCGGCCTCAGCGACCGGGTCGCCCGCGCGGGCGACGACCTCGCCCGCACCGGCCTGCACGCCGCCGCCGGGACGCTCGCGCGCCTCGCCGCCGCGCTCACCGGCGACGACCCGCGGGCGGCCGTGCGGGCATGGGCCGACGCGTGCGTCCGCCTGACGGTGACCGCCGAACTCCGCTGACCGGCCGGCCCCGGTCCGGGCCTGGCCGGATCCTTCAATGGATGTCGATGGACGAGCAGTCGCCGCATGTTTTTGAGGACCATTCGCGGCGCGCCTGATGGCCGGTGCGCTCTGATCACGTGCGGGTGCCGGGGCGGCGCTGTGCGCGAGCGGTCAATTCCTGGACGGCGCGCCGCGCGGCCTCCAGATCGTGCGTCGGCGCGCCGAAGCCGACGCGGACGCGGGTGCGGCGCAGCCGTCCGTGCACGCCCAGCAGGTCCCGGGTGCCGGTGAGCCCGACCGGGACGAGCGGGACCCCGGCGAGGTCCGCGAGCCGGGCGGCGCCCGTGCGGAACGCGCCGACCTCCCCGTCCCGGGAGCGGGTGCCCTCGGGGAACACGATCACGCAGCGGCCCCGGGCGAGCGGCGCGGCGGCGGAGGCCAGGTCGTCGAACCCGCCCCGGGACCGCCGGACGGGGAACCCCGCGACCGCCGTCCGGCAGACCAGCGCGCGGAACCGTCCGGCGAACCAGTAGTCGGCCGCCGCCGCGACCACCGGGCGGCGGCGCGCGGGCAGCGCGGCCAGCAGCGCGACGGTGTCGGCGTGCGAGGAGTGGTTGGCGACGATGACGCACGGGCCGTCCGGGACGGGGCCGGTGACCTCCAGCCCGCCCGCGAGCCCGAACGCGGCCCGCCAGCATGCCCTGCGCCAGAACGCGGTGATCACGACAGCGCCTTTCATGAGAGCGCCATCGCGACGGCCAGCGCCACCAGCAGCGAGTCGATCCGGTCCAGCAGGCCGCCGAAGCCCGGCAGCCACGTCCCGGCGTCCTTGACCCCGGCGCCGCGCTTGAGCATGGACTCCAGCAGGTCGCCGAGCGGCGCCCCGGCCGCCACCGCGAGCACGGTCGCCGGGGTCGCGGCGCCGAGCAGGGCCAGCACCGCGATGCCGGCGGCGGCCCCGCCCGCGACGCCGCCCCACCGCTTGGCCGGGCTCAGCGGCGACAGCGCGGGGCCGCGCAGCAGCTTCCCGCCGCACCACGCGCCGACGTCGGCGACCGCGATCGCCGCGCACAGCGGCGCCGCGAGGTCGCCGAGCAGCACGAGCCCGCTCAGCGGCGCCAGCCACACCACGCCGAACACCGCGCCCCGCGCGCGGGCCGCGCCGCCCTCGGCGTCGCCCGCCAGCACCGGGACGAGCACGACGGCCAGCAGCACCACCATCAGCAGCCGCAGCAGGTGCGCGGGCGCGAGCCACGCGACGGCGGGGAACACGGTCAGCGTCACCGCCATCGCCGCGAGGTCGGTCCCGCGGAGCCGGGCCAGCCGCGCGTACTCGGCGGCGGCGACGACGCCCGCGCCCGCCGCGAGCGCGGCGGCGCCGGGCGCGCCCAGCCAGAACGCGGCCCCGACGACGGGGACGATCAGCAGCCAGCCGAGCCACCGCTGGACCAGCTCGCGGCGGCCCGACGTCCACACCGCGACGCCGCTGAGCACGAACGCGCCGCCCACGTAGGGGATCGCCGTGGTCACAGCGCCCTCCGGATCCGCCGCGCCCGGACGGCCGCCGTCAGCAGCGACCCGGCCGCGAGCACCGCGAGCAGCGGGACGGCCCAGCCGGTGAAGGCGACCGCCGCCAGCAGCAGGCACCGCTCGGTCTTGCCGACCGGCCCTCCCTGCGGGCGCGGGCCCCCGGCGGCCGCGCCCGCGAGGGAGATCCAGGACGGCAGCGTCGCCGCGAGCGCGGCCGACGCCACGAGCCAGGCCGGGGCGAGCGCCAGGCAGCCCGCCAGCGCGGCCAGCTCCGCCGCGCGGTCGCCCAGCTCGTTCAGCACCGCGCCCCACGGGGTGCTCCGCCCCGACTCGCGCGCGATCGCGCCGTCGAGGTTCGCGCACGCCAGCCGCGCCGCCAGCAGGAGCGTGACGAGGAGCCCGGCGGCCGGGCCCGGCTCGACGAGGCCGAGCGCGGCGCCCGCCGCGCCGCCCGCCAGCACCCCGGCGGCGGTCACCGCGTCCGGCGCGACCCCGCGCCGGACGAGCGCGGCCCGGACGCCGCCGAGCCGCGCCGCGTACCAGGGCTTGAGTGCGTAGAGTCCGTCCATGCCGACCAGCGTCGAACAGGACGGACATTCTGGGCATCCGTCGGGCTACTCGGTTACTTCTGAGTAGTACTCGTCAGGCGCGGCAGGTCAGCGGTCGTCCGCCGTTGTAGGCGATCATGTCGTTGAGCGCGGCGGCCAGGTCGATGCGCCCGCCGGGCTCCAACCCGTCCATCTCGGCGTAGGCGCGGTGCAGGTTGCCGACGATCCGCTCGGGGTCGGTCAGCTCCGCGTACTCGCCGAGGTCGGTCTCCCGCGCGGCCTCCAGCGGCGTCAGCCCCGCCGCCCGGCCCGCCGCCGCCGCGGCCCGCACGAACCGCGCGTAGCCGACCACGCGCTCGATCAGCTCGGGCCCGGCGACCGGCCCGTGCCCGGGCACGATCGTCTCCGCCTCCAGCGGCGCGATCACCTCGGTCAGCACCCTGATCGCGCCGTCCACCGAGCCCTGCATCAGGAACGGTGTGCCGCCGTTGAACAGCAGGTCGCCGCAGAACAGCACCCGCCGCTCGGGGATCCACACGATCGAGTCGTTGGTGGTGTGCGCGGGCGTCCCGACGTGCCGGACCTCGCAGCGCAGGTCGTCCACCCACAGCGTCACGCCGTCGGCGTAGGTGAGGAACGGCGGCTCCAACTCGACGCCGCCCCACTCGACCTTCGTCCAGAACGGCTCGTCGAACGGCATCCCCCAGTCGAGCGCGCCCTGCCGGGTGCCCTCGTGCCCGACGACGGTCGCGCCGGAGAACAGGTAGTTGCCGAACGTGTGGTCGCCGTGGTGGTGGGTGTTGACCAGCGTCCGGACGGGACGCGGCGTCACCGACCCGATCGCCTCCAGGTAGGCGCGGGTGCGGCGCTCGGTCGAGCACGCGTCGACGCTCGTCACGCCGCGCGCCCCCACCAGGAAGCCGGTGTTGTTGATCCACCAGGTGCCGTCCGGCTGGAGGTAGGCGAAGATCCCGTCGGACACCTCCACCAGCCGGGGGTCGCCGGGGCCGTCGAGGTCGGGCGCGTCGCTCATGGGGAACTCCCGGGTGTCGGGCCCGGGTGGACGGTCTCCACCCAGGACGGAGGGGCAGGGGCGTCGCGCCGGCGGGAGGGCGCCTCGGCGGGCCACGGAGTGTATCCGCCGGTGACGACGATCACCACCTGCGGCCGCTCGCGCGGCGCGAGCGCGGCGGCGAGGCCGTTCAGCCCGTCGACCGCCTCCCGGGCGGTCATCGCTTTGGTTCGTCGCGGAGCCACTCCAGCTCCGTCCGGCCGTACCCCTTGATCATCTTTTGGAGCGATCTTCCGTGGCTGTCGCGTACACCGGTGCGCGCGCCCGCCTCGACCAGCGCGCGGACCACCTCCGGCGAACCGGACTCGCCCACCGCGACGTGCAGCGGGGTCCGCTTCTCGTGGTCGACGTCCTCCAGGCCGAGCCCGGCGCCCAGCAGCCTCGGCAGCAGCGCCTCGTGGTCCATCAGATGGATCTGGTGCAGCAGCGTGCGCCTGCGCCCGTCCCGGACGAACGGGTCGAGCCCCTCGTCCAGCAGCCGCAGCACGGCCTCGGTGTCGCCGTGCTGCACGCACAGGAACACCTCCCGCCGGTACTCGCGCAGCGAGCGCGGCAGCCACCCGCCGCCCCGCCGCCACATCCGCTGGACGGCGAAGCAGCCCTGAACGCGCCCGCCCGGCGCGGGCGGCGCCGCCTCACTCCGCCGCTCCTCGGCCGTGTGCGGCATCAGCAGCCCGAGACCGCCCGGCATGACCTCGTGCCACTCGCCCCCGCACCGCACCCTCGTCGGCGCGGGAGGCGCCATTCCCGGCGGGCCGGAGGCGGGCGGACGGGCCGGGAACAGCGCCGCCGCGACGAGCGGGTGCAGCTCGTCCGGCGTGGCCATCCCGGCGCGCAGCAGGTCGAGGTCGGGCAGCCGGCGCCACCGGTGCTCGGGCAGCTCCACGGCCCGCTTCGCCCGCTCCCCGCGCGACACGGGCCGCAGGAGCGGGCGCGTGCGCTTCCCGCCCGCCCGCACGACCAGCTCCTGATACGGCCGTACCGCCACCCACAGGGGAGGCGGCCCGCCGGGGTGGCGGGCGATCTCGCGCGCGAGCAGCGCGGGCGCCACCGGCGCCGACGCGTACGTCGCCGCGTTGAGCCAGCGCGGATACCGCTCGTCGCCGGTCAGGTCGAAGTCGATCCCGACGGCGTCGAAGGCGGCCTCGACGTCGCCGCGCTCGTAGGCGAGGACCGCCCACTCGTGGAGCGCGGGCCCGCCCTCGGGCGGGGACGCGGGCAGCTCCTCCGGCGCCAGCGGCGTGCCGTCCGGGTGGAAGAAGGGCGCGCGGTCCCCGCCGCCGCAGTACTTGAGCAGGTCCCCGGACCGGCGGGCGTCGAACATGTGCGGCGCCGACGTCCAGTCCCGAGTCTCCTCGGACCAGGGGAGCACGACGAGCCGCGGCCGCTGCGGCCCGTGGACGTGGCGCGGCGTGACCACCTGGAGGGCGGCCGCGCGGGCGCCCCCGCCGTAGCGCGCCAGGCCGAGCACCTGCCGGGGAGCGATGGTCGTCTGGCCGCCGCCGGCCCGGGGGAGGTGCCAGCGCAGCAGGTCGGGCGCGAAGTGCGGCAGGTCGTCGGCGAGCCGGGACGCGAGCTCGGCGCCGAACCTGTCCGCGACATCGTCCAGCTCGAACGCCACGTCGAGGTTCGCCGCCGCGCACGCCCCGCGCCAGTCGCCCGCCAGCCTCCGCTCGGTGGCCTTCTCGATCACCGAGCGGGGGACGGCGTGCCGGCGGATCCGGAGCGCGGCGACCAGGTCCGCCCGAAGGGGCGTCCAGGTCATCGGTAGACGCTCACGATCGCGCGCATGTCCGGGTGGGCGCGGGCGGCGGGGCGCAGAAACCCGGCGGCGGCCCGCTTGATCCGGCGCGGCACGCCCGGCCCGAACCCGAGGTGCTCAAGCCGCGTCCCGTCGCCGACCCGCGCGAGCAGGGCCTTGGCACCGCGCCCGGTGACGCCGCTGTGCCGCAGTTCGAGGCGGCGGATCGGGCTGCCGGGCAGCGCCTCGGCCAGCGCCGCCGCCCCTTCGTCGCCGGTCGCGTTGGGCGGCGCGCCGAGCGCGCGTTCCGACGGCGGGCGGCCGAGGTCGAGCGCCTCGATCCCGCCGAGCGCCGCCGCGAGGGCCCGCGCCCCGGCGGGCCCGACGCCGTTCCCGCCGAGCCCGAGCCGGACGGGGCGCCCCGCCGCGCACGCCGCGTCCGCCGCGTCCGCCGCGTCCGCCAGGATCGCCGCGCCGCCGTCGCCCAGATGGTTCACCGGCACGTACAGCTCGCGGACGCCCGCGTCGCGCAGCAGCGCGGCGAGCAGGTCCGCCGCGTCCGGGCCGAGCCCGTTGCCGCCGAGGAACAGCCGCTCCAGCGGCGCCTCGCGCGCCGCCAGCGCGTCGCGGAGGGCGCGCAGCCCGGCCGTCCCCACCCCGGTGTTGACCAGGTCGAGCGTCCGGATGGTCTGGTTGGTCCGCAGCATCGCGGCGAGCGCCGAGGCGCCCGCGTCGCCCACCGGGTTGCGCTTCAGCCACAGCGCCCGCACCCGGGTGTCGGAGGCGAGCCGCCCGGCCAGCGCCGCCGCGCCGTCCGCGCCGACCCGGTTGCAGCCGAGGTAGAGCGTGCGGACGCCGTGGCCGGGGGCGAGGGCGCCGGCGATCGCCCGCGCGCCCGCGTCGCCCATCGCGTTCGTGCCGAGCAGCAGGTGCGCCGCGTGCGGGGACGCGGCGGCCGCCGGGACGAGCCGCGCGACGCCCGCCGCGCCGAGGCCCCGCTTGCACAGGTCCACGCGCCCGTCGCGGCGCAGCGTCCCGAGCGGGAAGCCCTCGTCGGCCTCCGGCGGCGCGCCCTCGGCGAGCCGCGCCAGCAGCGGGTCGAGCGCGGCCGGGTCGGCGGGCGGCACGTCCGGGTGCTCGATCGCGGGGCAGCGCACGGGGGTCGGGGCCATCACCACTCCACCGGTCGGTAGTCCTTCAGGAACAGCCCGGACAGCCGCTCGCCGCCGACGCCCCGCACGACCGGGTCGTACACGCGGGCGGCGCCGTCGATCACGTCCAGCGGCGGCGCGAACCCCGCCGCCCGCTGCGCGAGCCTGCCCGGATGCGGGCGCTCGTCGGTCACCCAGCCGGTGTCGACGCTGGTCATGTGGATGCCCGCCGCCGCGTAGTCGGCCGCGGACGTGCGGGTCAGCATGTTCAGCGCCGCCTTGGCCATATTGGTGTGCGGGTGGCGGACGGTCTTGCTCCGGCGGGAGAAGCTGCCCTCCATCGCCGACACCTGCACGACGTACCGGTCGGGCCACGGGGAGCGCTCCAGCAGCCCGCGCAGCCGCGCCGTCAGCAGGAACGGCGCGAACGCGTTCACCATCTGCACCTCGGCCCACTCGACCGGGTCGATCTCGTGCAGCCGCAGGCTCCAGCTGTTGCGCTCGCGCAGGTCGAGCGGCTCGCCGGTCTCGTCCGTGCGGCCGGCGGGGAACAGCGCGTCCTCGCGGGCGGTGAGCGCCGCCATCGCGACGTGCGCCGGGGCGAGGGCCGCGCGGGCGCCCTCCGCGACGTCCACCCGCGCGGCCGGGCCGGTCAGCGGCAGCGCCTCCGCCGCGCGCACCTCCCGGTGGTAGGCGGGCGGCCGCCGGACGGTCTGCGCCGCGTTGTTGACCAGGACGTCCAGATGGTCGAACCGGTCGTGCACCGCGTCCAGCAGCCCCGCCACGCCCGGCAGGTCGAGCAGGTCCACGCCGTGGACGTGCAGCCGCCCGATCCAGTCGCCGTGGTCGCCGACCGCCGCGAACCGGCGCGCCGCGTCGCGCGGGAACCGGGTGGTGACCAGCACCTCCGCGCCGTCCCGCAGCAGCTTCAGCGCGACCTGGAAGCCGATCTTCACGCGCCCGCCCGTCACGACGGCGCGGCGCCCGCGCAGGTCGCAGCGCGCGTGCCGGCGCTCCGCGTTCTCCCGCGCGCACGCCGGGCACAGCAGGTGGTAGTCGGGGTGGACGTCGCGGTAGGGCTCCTTGCACACATAGCAGGGCCGCGCCGCCACGAGCGTCCGCCGCACGCCATCCGATGGCGCGCTGGACTCGGGGGCGGCCGCCGGCTCGGGCGAGGGGTTCTGGTCCTGGAAGCGGGTCGTGGACGCGAGCGCGGCGAGGTCGCGGCGGCGGCGCTCGGCGGCGCGGGCCGTCCGGCGGGCCTTCTTGCCCGAGCGGTGCACCTGCGACGCGGCCTCGTGCACCGCCTTCCAGCGCGGATCGTCCGGGGCGGCGCGCCGCGCCCGCTCCAGCAGCCGCAGGCATGCGGCGAGGTCGGCCGGTTCCGGCGCATCCTCGGCCGGGACGGTCGGCACGGCGCTCCTCGCTGCCCGGGGACGGATGGGGCAGAGCCGACCGGATTCGAACCGGCGTCCTCCAGCGAGCTGCGGTGGCGCGACGACCTCTGCGCTACGGCCCTGCCGTGCGGCAGCCTAGCGAAGCACCCGGCGCTCCGCCCCCCGGATCCGGCGCGAAGATCGCGTTCAGCCGTCGCCCGGGTCCTCGTCGGAGGGGCGGGCGGGCTCGGGCCCGTCCGGGCCGACCCGGACCATCCGCACCACGCGGACGATGCGGAACCGCCGCCCGCACGCCACGAACTCCACGCCCCGCTCGGCGTCGACCTGGTCGGCGGCGCGCGCGTACTCGGCCAGCTCGCCCTTGCTCGGCGGCGGCCCGCCGCCCGGCGCGTGGCGCGGCAGGATCACGCGGAAGTAGTGCGCGAGCGCGTCCCGGGCGTCCTGCGGGCCGTCGCCGCCGGTGAGCGGCCGCCAGCGGTCGTCGAGGTCCTCGGCGACGGTGAACTCCGGCGGCAGCAGCACCACGCCCGGATGCTCGCGGATCGCGGCGACCGCCTCCCGGCGCACCGCCTCCGGGACCGTCCCGGCGGCGGGCAGCAGGCTCAGCAGCTCCAGCCGCAGCGCCGCGTCCGACGGCCCGACCGGCGCGGTCGGGTCGATGAGGAACGAGCGCAGCGGGCCCTCTTCGGTGTCGGTCGGGCGCGCGGGCTCCGGGCCGTCCTCGCCGAACCGGGTGAAGCCCAGCACCCGGACGATCCGGTACCGGCGCCCGCCCGCCGCGAAGTCGGTCTCGGTCGTCGGCTCGCCCACCTCGGGGTCGCACCGGTCGGCGATCGCGAGCATCTTCTCCCGGACGCGCCGCTCGTGGCGTACGGCGGTGTCGCGCAGGTGGATCGCGAGGTCGATCCGCGCCCCGTAGGGCTCCAGCGCGCCGAGATGCCGGATCCGCCACGCGCCGCCGGAGCGCTCGGCGATGCCGAAGTCCGGCGGCCCCGCGCCCACGATCTTGGGGTACACGCGCATCCGCTCGGCGGACTCCTGGTCGCGGACCGCCTCGACGGGCCCGAGATCCCGGACGAGGTTGATCAGGTCGTATCCGGGCATGCCCTCGCTGGCCATGCACCCATCGTGGCGCCGCGGCCGCCGCGCCGCGCCCCAAACGACCGCACGGTCACCGAACACATGCTCGTCATGCGGCCTTTTCCCGTTTTGGGAGGGGTCTCATCGAGGGTCAGGACTGCGGGACGGTCGTCAGCGGCTGCGGATGCGGCGTGATGTCGCGGGTGGAGGGCGGCGATCCGGCGGCGCGCAGCACGCCCGCGGCGCCGATCACCGCCGCGTCGCCGGTGTCGTCGCCGAGCCAGGCGTCCAGCCCGGTCCGCTCGCGGATCAGCCGGTCCAGGCCGGGCAGCCGCGCCGAACCGCCGGTCAGCGTCACGCCGACGCTGAGCAGCTCGCCGGAGATCTCGGGGGAGCAGCCGCCGAGCCCGGTCCGGATCGCCTCGACGATCCGCGCGACGGGCCCCTCGATGGCGCGCTGCACGTCGGTGGTGGTGAGGACCAGCCGCCGGGGCAGCCCGGAGACGACCTCCCGCCCCTCCACGCTCGTCTGCCGCGCGGGATGCCGCCCGATCCGCGGCACCGCGCCGACCGCGATCTTCGCGGCCTCGGCGGCGGCGGGCGACAGCGCCACCCCGTGCTCGCGCCGGACGAGCGCGGCGATCGCGCGGTCCAGCGTGGTGCCGCCGACGTGCGCGGTGTGCGAGGTGACCAGCCCGCCGAAGGCGATCACGCCGACGTCGGTGACCTCCGCGCCGATGTCGGCGACGACCGCGATCTCGGGCCCGGACTCGATCAGCCCCATCCCGGCGGCGGCGGCGATCGGCGTCGGCACGAGCGTGAGGCGGCGCGCGCCCGCCTGGTAGGCGGAGAACTGGAGGGCCCGGTAATGGACGGACGACAGCCCGCTCGGCACGGTCATGACCAGCCGGGGCCGCGCCATGTAGTGGCGCCGGTGGTGGGTGCGGACGAGATGGCGCATCAGGTACTCGGCCTCGTCGGTCTCGGTCGGCGCGCCCTCGCGGATCGGCCGCACCAGCCGCACGTCGGGGCTCCGCCCCGCCATCTGCTGGGCCGGGACGCCCAGCGCGAGGATCCGCCCGCTGCGCCGCGAGCGGGCCAGCAGCGACGGTTCGCGGCAGACGACGCCGCGGCCCCGGACGTGCATCCGCACGGTCGCGCTGCCGAAGTCGATCGCCGTGTCCCGGCCCGCGTAGTCCCACATCCTCGCGTCCCCCCGATCGCCCGGAATGCCCACGGATTCCTGTCATGCCCCGGGTGTCCGGGGCAATGCCCACCGCCGGGTAAGCGAATGGCAACGGCACGGCGAACGCGGATCCGGAATGTCGGACAGGGGCGGGGAGCCGTTCCCCGTGCCCGCGCCGCAACCCCGTGCCGAGCCCAAGAGATCATCAGCTCCGCCCCCGCGGGCTAGGAGGGCGGGCCGAACGCGGCGAGGGCGTAGTCGAGGCCGTCCTCGGTCGGCATGCGCAGCCCGGCGGTGTGGGCGGCGTCGTAGGCCGCGTCCCCGAGCGCGCACCGCAGGCCCCGCTCGCACTCCTCGCGCGCCGCGACCAGCTCGGGCGCGCCGAGCTGGGGCAGGCCGTGCGAGCGCCACAGCCGCTGCCCGACCCCGATGAGCCGCGCCGCGGGCTCGGCCTCCCCGGTCGCGGCGAGGGCCAGCGACAGCGCGTCCACGCAGAGGGCGAGGAACCAGGTGTCGTTCAGCGGGCGCTTGGCCACCAGCGCGTCGCGCGCGTGCGCGGCGGCGTCACCGGGACGGCCGAGGCCCAGCTCCGCCAGCGCGTGCACGTAGTCGGCCCACGCCTGGAGGCAGCGTTCGCCGCGCTCGGCGCTGCGCGTCCGCGACTCCCGCGCCATCGCCGCCGCCTCGTCGAGCTGCCCGAGCTGGACGTGCGCGAACGCGCGGACGCCGCGCTCCAGGAACCAGATCGCCTCGTCGACGCCGCCGCGCGCCGGGTCGGGCCGCAGCGCCCGCAGCACGCGCAGGGCCTCGGCGTTCTCGCCGCGCAGCGTCATCGCCGACCCGGCCAGGAACTCGGCGGCCGTCGCGGCGAGCCGCCCGGTGTCCGCGCGGCATATCTCGATGCACTGGTCGGCGGCCGTGAGGTCGCCCTGGGCGAGGGTGATCAGCCCGCGCGCCCACGCCGCGCGCGTCCGCCCGAGGCCGGGCCTGGAGGAGACGGCGAGCGCCCGTTCGAGGAAGTGGCGCCCCTCGCGCTGGAACCCGCACGCGTACCAGTAGAACCAGAGCGCGCCCGCCAGCTCGACCGCGTCGTCGCCGTCGCGCGGGTCGGCGAGGGCGCCCTCCAGCGCCGCCCGCACGTCCGGGTGGACGGCCCGGACGCGCTCGTACCAGTCGATCTGCCGGCCGCCCATCCAGAAGGCGTAGGCGCGGCGGGCCAGCGCGAGGTGGAAGGCGCGGTGCCGCCGCGCGATCTCCTGCTCCTCGCCCAGCTCCGCCAGCCACCGCGCGCCGTACTCGCGGACGGTGTCGAGCATCCCGTAGCGGGCGTGCGGCCCCGTCCCGTCGCACGTGAGGACCGACTTGTGCACCAGCCGGGCCAGCACCCGCGGCAGGTCGGCGGCGGCGAGCGGCCCGCCCGCGCACACCTCCTGGACGGTCTGCCGGTCGAAGTCCGCCGCGAACACCGACGCCCGCGCCCACAGCAGCCGCTCGGCGGGCCCGCACAGCTCGTGGCTCCAGCCGATCGCCGTCCGCAGGCTCTCGTGCCGGCCCGGCTCGTGGCCGGGGCCCCGGGCGAGCATCCGGAACCGGTCGTCGAGCCGGTCGGCGACGGCCTCCACCGGCAGCACCCGCAGCCAGGGGGCGGCCAGCTCCAGCGCGAGCGGCAGCCCGTCCAGCCGCCGGCACAGCCGCGTGACGGCGTCGCGGTTCGCCTCGTCCACCGCGAAGCCGGGGACGGCGTGCCGGGCCCGCTCGGCGAACAGCCGCACCGCGTCGCCCGCCTCCTCCTTGGCGCCGGGGTCGACCGGCAGCGGCGCGAGCGGGACGACGCGCTCGCCGTCGGCCCCCAGCGGCTGCCGGGTCGTCGCGAGGATCCGCAGCCGGGGGGCCTCCGCCAGCAGCGCCCGCGCGAGCGCCGCGCACGCGCCGGTGAGGTGCTCGCAGGTGTCCAGGACGATCAGGCAGGAGCGGCCCGCCAGGTGCCCGGCCAGGACCTCGGCCAGCGGCCGCGTCCCCGGGTCGTGGACGCGCAGCGTCGTCGCGACCGTCGGGACGAGCAGCACCGGGTCGCGCAGCCGGGACAGCTCGACCAGCCAGATCCCGTCGGGGAAGCGGCCCCGGGCGCGCCGCGCCGCCTCCAGCGCGGTGCGCGTCTTGCCGACGCCGCCGACCCCCGTCAGGGTGACCAGCGGCGACTCCTCCAGCGCGCCGTCCAGCTCGGCCAGCTCCACGGCCCGGCCCACGAAGCTCGGCAGCCCCGCGGGCAGGTTCCCGCCGCTCCGCCCGCCGCCCGCCGTCGTCGATGTGCTCATCTCGCGCCACCGTTCCGCGTTCCTTCGGGACTCTCGACGGTAGCCGCGCGACAGCGCGCGGTAAGGCGAACGTCCGAACCCGGCCCGACTCCTTTGCCCTGGGGGTGGGCGGGCGCGGTGGTCAGGGGATCCTCGCGGCGACCCGGTCGAGGACGGCGCGCAGCGCCGCGGCGGGCCCGGGCGGGGGGCCGGCGGCGTCCAGGCAGGCCGCCGCGCCCGCCAGGTTCTCGGCGGCCAGCCCCGCCGCGAGCCGCCGCGCGCCGGTCCGCTCGACGAGCCCGGCGAGGTGGGCCAGCACGGCGGGGGAGAACTCGGCGCCCGTCTCGAAGGCGGCGGCCAGCTCGCGCCCCTCCGCGGTGCCGGAGGCGAGTGCCGCCACGACCGGCAGCGACCGCTTCCGGCGGGCCAGGTCGCGGTGGGCGGCGCCGCCGGTCCCGGGCGGGTCGCCCCAGACGCCGCGCATGTCCTCGGCGAGGTGGGCGGCGTGGCCGAGCCGCTCGCCGAACATCCGCATCAGCCGCACCCGCTCGGGGCTCCCGCCGCCGAACATCGTCCCGAGCGAGCAGGCGCAGCCGAGCAGCGACGCGGTCTTGCCCGCGATCACCTCGCGGCAGTCGTCGGGCGTCGGGGCGGGCGCGGAGGCCAGCCGCAGCTCGGCGCTCCGTCCGGCGCCGAGGTCCTGGAGGCCCGCCGCGAGGTCGTGCAGGGCCCGCGGCGCGATGTCGCGGGAGGCCGCGGCGAGGACGTCCATCGCCGCCACCATGAGCGAGTCGCCGGTCAGCAGCGCCTGCGCGGCGCCGAACACCGTCCAGGCCGCCGGCCTGCGCCGGCGCGTCCCGCCGCCGTCCATGATGTCGTCGTGCAGCAGGGAGAAGTGGTGGGCCAGCTCCACCGCGACCGCCGCCGGGAGCGCGCTGCTCGCCCGGCCGCCCGCGGCCTCCCCGCACAGCAGCGCCAGCGCCGGGCGGATCGTGGCCGCCTCGTCGGTGGCGTCCGGTCCGAACAGGGGGCGCTCGTCCTCGTCCCACCAGCCGAGGTGGTAGCCCGCGACGCGGCGGACGGCGGCGGGCAGGCGGTGCACGGCGGCGCTGAGCGCGGGCTCGAACAGCGCGAGGTGCTCGGGCTCGAACGCGGCGCCGAGCGGGGGAGCGGGCGCTGCGGCGGGTGGAGCGGCTCCGGGGGGCGCGGCGGCTCCGGTGGGCGCTGCCGGTGCCTCGGTCGCCGTCATGTTCGATCCCCTCCATCGTCCGCCCTGTAGGTCAGGGCCACCGTATTCGGAACCATCCAGAACAACGGGGAGAGACATGGCCGATCCGGCTGGGATTGCCTTTCCATGACCGTCGCCATACCTGCCGACAACCTGGCAAAGGTCCTGGAGTAAAGGGACGGTGACCTGGCAAAACAGCGCTCCGGACACGGTTGTTACCGGTTAGATCGGAGGTGTCGCAGCGATGTTCCTGACGTATCGATGGCATGAATAGGGGAGTAGCGCACTCAATGGACTACAGGTCAGCGGACGCGTGCCCGGGTCTGGACGTTCTCGCCGCTGCGGACGCGGCCGTCGCCGCCGCCCGGCTCACCGCCCGCGCCGCCGCGTGGGCGAGACGGCTCGGCCCGCCCCTGGACCCCGCGCTCGCGCCGCTGTGCGGGATGCCCGCCGCGTTCGTCGCGCCCTGGACGTCGCGCCCCGCCGCCGACCTGACCGCCCGCACCGGCCTGTGGATCTTCGCGCTGGACGCCTGGACCGACGGCCCAGCCGCCCGCCGCGACCCCGCCGCCCTGCGCCGCGGCCTGGCGGACCTGCGCGCCGTCGCCGCCGGGGCCGCCGGTTCCGGTCCGCTGGGGGAGGGGCTCGCGGAGATCCGGGACGGGATCGCCGCCGCACCGGACGCGCCGGGCCCGTGGCGCCGGTCCGTGGACGCGGCGCTGGCCGGGGCGCTGTTCGAGTACGAGGCCGCGCGGCGGGTGACCGCCGGGGGCCCGCCCCCGCCGCTCCGCGAGTACCTGCGGCACGGCGCCGCGAGCGTCGCGCTGGCCCCGCTCGTCCTCGCGATGTGGTCGGGCATGGCCTGCCCGGAACCGGTGCTGCGCGCGCTGGAAGGGCCGCTGCGGGACGCGTGCCTGGCCGTCCGGCTGGCCAACGACCTGAGCGGGCACCGCCGCGAGCGGGCCGAGGGCGTGCTGGACGCGCTCTCCCTCGGCATGAGCCCGGGCGAGGCGCGGGCCCGCTCCGCCGAGTGCGTCGCGCGCTGCCGCCGGGCGCTGCGTCCGCACATCGGCCCGGTCCCCGGGCCGGCGCTCGCCCTGGAGCGCCAACTCCTGTGGGCCGTGCGCCACTACGAGCGGGTCGACGCCGGGCACGCGGCATGACCGGACGGAACGTCCGCGCCTCCCTGCTCGCCCGCGCGGAGACGCTGCTCGACGGCCTGGGCGAGGGCGGGTCGTTCAGCCCCTGCCCGTACACGACGGCTTGGCTGTCGCGGCTGCGCGACCGCGACCGGGTGCTGTTCCCGCTCGCGCGCCGCTGGCTCCTCGACCGGCAGCGCGCGGACGGCTCGTGGGGCGCCGTCATCGGCCTCCCCCACGACAGGACCGTCTGTACCCTCGCCGCCGTCATGGCCCTGACCGACCCGGGGCCGCCCCTGCCCGGACGGGCCGAGGCGGTCCGCGCCGGGCTGGCCTACCTGCGCGCGCACTCCACGGCGTGGCGGGCCGCCGACGTCGGGGAGACGATCGGGTTCGAACTGGCCGTCCCGTTCCTGCTCGGCCAGGCGTCCGCCCGCGGACTGGACCTGCCCTATGGCGACTGGGACGAACTGGCCAAGACCCGCCGGGCGAAACTCGACCTCATTCCGAGGGACCGCCTGCTCCGCGAGCCCACGTCGCTGATGTACTCCCTCGAAGCCGTCGACCCCGGTCCCGCGCTGCGCGGGCTCGCGCGTTTCGCGGGCCCGGACGGCTCGCTCGCCAATTCCCCCTCCGCGACGGCGGCGCTCTGGGCGGCCGGCCCGCACGGCGGGATGCCGGCGTATTTGAAGAACGTGGAAATGCCGGACGGCGGCGTCCCGTCCCTCTACCCGACCGAGGCGTTCGAGCTGGCCTGGGCGCTGCACCATCTCCAGCGCGGCGGGCTCCTCGATATGCGGGCGCCTTCCGCCGCCCGCCGCGTCGCGCGGCTGCGGGCCCTCCTCGGACCGCGCGGCCACCTCGGGCTCAGCGGCGGCTTCCCGCTGCCCGACCCCGACGACACCGCGATGGCGATCATCGTGCTGCACGCGGCGGGCCGGGGCGTCCCGCACCTGCTGGACGCCCTGCTCGACTTCGAGGGCGAGCACTGCTTCTTCACCTATCCGGGCGAGCGCGACGGATCGGTCACCCCGAACGCCCGCGTGCTGGAGGCGCTCGCGCTCCGTCCCGCCGCCTACACGCGTCCGATGGCGAAGATCGTCGAGTTCCTCCTGGACACCCGCCGCGAGGACGCCTGGTGGTACGACAAATGGCACGCGTCCCCCTACTACGCGACCGCGCAGGTGACGTTCGCGCTGACGCGGGCGTCCACCCTGCCGCTGGAGGGGACCCTGGCCTGGCTCCTCGCCACCCAGAGGCCGGACGGGTCGTGGGGCTGGTACGGGACGGGCACGCCGGAGGAGACGGGCTGCGCCGTCCTCAACCTGGACGCCCTGGCCCGCCACGGCATGCGCGTCCCCAGGTCGGCGTGGGTCGGCGCCCACCGCTACCTGCGGAACCACCTCGACGGCCCGTTCCCGGAACTCTGGGTGGGACGAAGCCTCTACACGCCGCGGGACGTGTCGTCCTCGACGGTGCTGGCCGGGGCGGCGCTGGCCGCCGCCCGCACCGCGCCTAGCGGCGCGTAGCCGTCCGCCGCGACACCAGCATCGGCAGGCGGTCCGGACGCAGCGCGCCCGCGACCCGCTCCCGGACCTCGGCCCCGGGCGCGGGCGCCACCGACCACCGCGCGGACACGCTCGCGACTATCACGCTCAGCTGTATGTAGGAGAAATGGTCGCCGATACATTTTCGGGGCCCCGCGCCGAACGGCACGAAATGCTCCCTCGGCGGCGGCGACAGCCACCGGTCGGGATCGAACCGGAGCGGCTCCGGATAGAGAACAGGGTCCCGATGGAACGTCGTGGGGCTGTACAGCAACTCCGCTCCCGCCGGAATGCGATATCCGCCGAGATCGACGTCGACGCGCGCGCGGCGGGACATCATCCACGCGACGCTGTGCAGCCGCAGCGTCTCGTCGATGAGCCGCCGCGTGTAGCGCAGATGGGGGAGGTCGTCGAACTCGACGGGGCGTCCGCCCAGGACGGCGTCCAGCTCCTCCTGCAACCGGGCCTGCATCTCCGGGTTCCGCCCCAGCTCGTGGTACAGCCACGACAGGGTGGTCGGGACGGTCTCGGACCCGCCCGCGAGGATGGTCACGAGCTCGTCCCTGAGCTGCGCGGCCGACATGGCGGCGCCGGTGTCCTCGTCCCGCGCGTCCATCAGCAGCGACAGCAGGTCGTCCCGCTCCCCGGGATCGCGCCGCCGCTCCTCGACCATGCCGTCCACGATCTCCCGGAGCCGCGCGGCGACCCGCGCGAACCGCCGGTTGCCGGGCAGCGGCAGCCGCGTGGCGAAGCGCGGCAGCACGGCCCGCAGCGGGATCTCCCGCAGGAACACCGTGACGCAGTGGTCGATCTCGGCGACGGTGGCCTCGTCCAGGTCCGCGCGGAGCAGCGCCCGCAGTGCCCCGGCCGCGCTCGCCCGGTGCAGCGCCACGTCCAGCTCGACGCGCTGCCCGTCCCGCCACGACCCGGCGAGCACCTCCGCCTGCTCCCGCAGGACCCCGGTGTAACCGAGCAGCCGCGCCCGGTGGAAGGACGGCATCATCAGCCGCCTCCGGCGCAGGTGCGCGTCCCCGTCCGCGGTGGCCAGGCCGCCCCCGAGCACCGGCCGCGCCCGGTCGTAGGCCCGCCCCCGGACGAACGACCCGGCGTCGGTCACCAGCATCCGCCGCAGCGGGTCCGGCGCGTTCACCAGATAGACCGGCACCGTCCCGAGCCGCACCACCACGACCGGCCCCACCTCCCGCAGATCCTGCAACAGCCCGACGGGATCCCGGACCAGCCGCCGCGCGACGGCCGACCCTCCGGGCCCCCGCGGAACACCGGGCCCGTGGCGACCGATGAGAAGCGGCATCGAACCTCCATGAAGAGCGAAGGCGAGGCGATCCCCTCGCCCGCCCAACCCTCCGGCCACGACCGCCCACCTTCACCCAGACGCCCGAACCACTACCCGCCGCAGAGAGGAAGTTGACCAAGCAAAGAACGATCTACGATCCCCGCCCCACTGGGAGACCCCACCAACCGACCCTCCCAAGCACGGCTCTCGCGTAAGCCCAGCGCAGGAGGGGTTTGATTGTGAATCGAGTTAATGAGTGCTTTCATGGAGTGCATGACTCACCATGTGCTTCGGTTCGCGGCCGGGACGCACACCGGACGGCAGCGGACGGTCAACGAGGACTCGGCGTTCGCCTCCCCGGGGCTGCTCGCGGTCGCCGACGGGATGGGCGGCCACCCGCACGGCGACGTCGCCAGCCGCACCGCGATCACCGTCCTCGCCGAGGCCGCCCCGCACCGCGCGGCGGGGCGCGAAGGAGGCGACCCGGGGCCCGCGCTCGCCTCGGCGGTCACGGACATCGCCGCCCGCCTGGACGACCTCGGACGCCACGACCCGGACCTCGCCCGGATGGGCACGACCTTGACCGCGCTGGCCTGGGACGGCGCCGGGTTCGCCGTCGCCCATATCGGCGACTCGCGCGCCTACGTCCTGCGCGGCGGCGTGCTGGAGCGGATCACGCGCGATCACACGATGGTCCAGATCCTGGTGGACGAGGGCCGGCTCACCCCCGAGCAGGCCGCCCGGCACCCGCGCGCCTCGGTGCTGGTGCGCGCGTTGCAGAGCGGCGCGCGGGCTCAGCCGGACCTCTACCACCGGGAGGCGCGGCCGGGCGACCGGTACCTCCTGTGTTCGGACGGCGTGTCCGGCGTCATCCCCGACGAGGCGATCCGGGACGCGCTGGACGCCCCGGCCCCCGAGGAGGCCGTCGACCGCCTCGTCGCCCTCGCCAACGGCGCGGGCGGCCCCGACAACATCACCTGCGTCGTCGCCGACGTCGTCCCGGAGGCCGCAGACGCCGATACACAGTCGCCCGAACTGCTCGGCGCCGCCGCGCACGCCCCCACGGGGCCTCTGGCGAGGCTCGGCCGCCGTTTGCGCCGGGCGTGACGAGCGAAGAAGCCGTTGACCCGGTTCGCGGGTGTCGGTGTTCAGCCGCCTGTGCCCTCGATGTCGCCGCCCGCGACGGACTTCGCCTCCTGGGCTCCCGGTCCCTGCCGGGAGTTCGGGTTGTGGCCTGTGGAGTGGTTGTTGACACGATTCACGGGTGTTCTTTCCGCGTATTGGGCTTCCGTTAGAGTTGGGGCATGAGCGACGACCCTGGGGTGACCGCAGGCGACATCGCCCGTATCGCGGGTGTGGGCCGCGCGACGGTCAGCAACTGGCGCCGCCGGCATGCCGACTTTCCGCGGCCCGTCGGCGGGACGGCCGCCAGCCCGCTGTTCTCGCTCACCGACGTCGAGGGCTGGCTGATCCGCAACGGCAAGCCGTTCGAGGTGTCGCTCGGCGACCGGGTCTGGCAGCGGCTCCGCGCGTCCGCCGACGACTTCCGCCTCGCCGACCTCGTCGGGTGGGCCGGGCTGCGCCTGCTGGGCGACCGCGGCGACGCGACCGGGCCGTCGCAACCAGCGATCATCCCCGGCGACCCCGAACTGCCCGGCATGCTGAAGGACCTCGCCGCCGAGTACGGCCACCGGGGCGCCTTCGAGCTGATCTTCGAGCGGTACGCCGCCGCCCACTCGCGGCGGCTCGTCCTCACCCGCGGGGACGTGGCGCGGCTGATGACCCGGCTCGCCTGCCGGGAGGGCGACACCGTCCTCGACCCGGCCTGCGGCCTCGGCACCCTGCTCCTCGCCGCGCCCGGCGCGGGGCGCGTGCTCGGCCAGGAGAGCGACCCGGCCGCCGCGCGGATCGCCCTGCTGCGGCTGCTGCTCGCCCGGACGCCTGCCGAGATCGTCGCCGCCGACTCCCTGCGCGCGGACGGCTTCGCCGAGGAGGCCGCCGACTCCGCCGTCTGCAACCCGCCGTTCGGCGACCGCGCCTGGGGCCACGAGGACCTGACCGGCGACCCGCGCTGGGAGTACGGCCTGCCGCCGCGCGGCGAGCCCGAACTCGCCTGGGTGCAGCACTGCCTCGCCCATGTGCGGCCCGGCGGACGCGCGGCGCTGCTCATGCCGTCCGCCGTCGCGAGCCGCCGGCCCGGCCGCCGCGTCCGCGGCAACCTGCTGCGGACCGGCGCCCTGCGCGCCGTCGCGACCCTCGCGCCCGGCGGCCCCGACCTGTGGCTCCTGCGCCGTCCCGGACCGGGCGAACGGCCCCCCGAACGGATCCTCCTGCTGGACGCCGAGGGCGACCTCGACCGCGTCGAACGCGAATGGAACCGGCACGTCGACGGCGGCGGCGAATGGTCGGTGCCCGTCGTCGACCTCCTGGACGACGAGGTCGACGTCACCCCCTCCCGGCACCGCCCCCGCCACAGCGGCCCGGCGTTCGGCCGCCGCTTCTCCGAGGCCCTCGACCGGCTCGCCGCCGCCGCTCCGGAGCCGCCCCGCGTCGACCTCCTGCCCGAACAGCGGCCGCTGCCGTTCACCACGATCGCCGAACTCGCCAGGGCCGGGGTCCTCACCGTCATCCACGCCCCGGCGCGGCCGCTCACCGGCGGCGCCGTGCCGGTGCTCACCGTCGACGACCTCACCACCGGGAGCGACCCCTCCGGCGCCGCCGCGCCCGACCCGTCCCTGATCAGGCTCCAGCCGGGGGACGTCGTCGCCACCGCCGCCGGGTCCGCCCGCGTCATCGCCGAGCCCGGCGCCGTCCTCGGCCCCCACCTCACGCTCTACCGCCCGGACGGCGCGCGTCTCGATCCGCATTTCCTCGCCGGGTTCCTGACGTTCGCGCACACCCGCACCGGCACCGGCTCCAGCCGCATGGACCTGCGCCGGACGCGCATCCCCAGGCTCTCCCTCGAAAGGCAGCGCGAATACGGCCGGGCGTTCCAGGAACTCGCCCGGCTGACCGCGACATTGCGGGAGATGTCGGCCCTTGGCGACGCGCTGGTTCGGCTGAGCTTCGACGGGCTGGTGGACGGTCATCTGCGTCCCCGCCGTTGACCCCGGGAGGCTCCCGCGATGCTCATAGCCGACCGGTATGAGCTCGACGACCTGCCGCTCGGACGCGGCGGAATGGGCGCCGTCTACGCCGCCGACGACACCCGCCTCGGCCGCCGCGTCGCGGTGAAGTTCCTCCAACTCCCCGGCGGCCCCGACGACGAGCTTGAGCGGCGCTTCATCCGCGAGGCCCGCATCCTCGCCCGGCTGGAGCACGCGGGCGCCCCCACCCTCTACGACTTCGGCACGTTCGAGCAGCGGCTCTACCAGGTCATGCAGTTCATCGACGGCGTCACCGTCGCCGACCTCATCGCCGAGCACGGCCCCGTCCCCGTCGCCTGGGCCGCCGGGATCACCGCGCAGGCCGCCGCCGTCCTGGCAGCCGCGCACGCCCTGTCGATCCGCCACCGCGACCTCAAGCCGACCAACCTCATGCTCTGCCCCGACGGCAGCGTCAAGGTCCTCGACTTCGGCCTCGCCGTCCTCGGCGACGCCGACGTCGCCCACTTCACCCGGCACGGGCAGATCCTCGGCACCCCGGCCTACATGGCCCCCGAGCAGATCGAGCAGGGCGTCGCCGACCCCCGCAGCGACCTGTACGCGCTCGGATGCGTCCTGCACGAGATGCTGACCGGACGGCAGCTGTTCGCCGGGCCCACCGCCTACGCGGTGTTCGACAAGCACGTCCGGGAACAGCCGCCGCCCATCCAGGGCATCCCCTCCGAACTCAACTACCTCGTCCAGGATCTCCTGGAGAAGAAGCCGGAGAACCGGCCGCCGGACGCGCCGTCCCTCTATGAACGCGTCCGTCCCTTCGCGACCGACCTTCCGCTCCTGCCCGGATTCTTGGAACCCGCGTCCACGTCCAGCCCCGAGCGGATGTACGCGCTCATCGTCGGCCAGGCCCTGCGACCCCGCTGACGCCCGCGCATGACGGACCGGCCGGGCGCGCCCCCGTCGTGCGCCCGGCCGGTCCGCGTCCTGTCAGCTCCGGGCCGCCGTGTGCGCGACGGGCCGCTCGCCCTTCGCGAGGACGGCGGGCCGCGGTTGCGCGGCGGCCAGGTTCGCGGGCCGCCCGTGCCCCTCGTGCGTGCCGACCGGCGCCTTCACCTCGTGCATGGTCACCTCGTGCACGGGCCGGGACACGCCCCTGGGCGGGACGGGCCGGCGCTCACGCCTCCCGGGCGTCCCCGCCCCGGAGCCGTCCAGGGCCGCCGCCTCCTGCGCGAGGGCCTGCTCGTTCGCGTGGTGCGCGTTCTCGGCCTCCGCCACCGCGCCGTCCGCGACGGCGGCGGCATCATGCGAGTGCGTGGCGGCCGCATGCGGCGCGCTATTCGCGTGCGCCGCATTGTGCGCGTGGGCCGTGTTCTCCGGTTGCGCGGCGCCATTGTTGGGCGCCGCCCCGTCCTCGGTCGACTCCGCGTTCTCCGGTTGGGCCGCGTCATTGGCGGGCGGTGCCGCTGCGGGTGACGCGTCGTCCGCTTGATTAGCCGGCGACCCCGCCTCGATGGGCGGCGAGTCCTGAGTCGGCGCCGCCTCTTCCGCGGACGTTTCCTCGCTCGTCGGTGCCGTTTCGTCCGCGGGCGTCGGCTCGTTCACGAGCGGCGCCTGATGGGTGGCCGGTGCGTCGTTGTAGGGCGGTGTGGGCCATTGGGACTGCGTGGCCGCCGCCTCGTTGGCGGGCGGCGCGGGTTTGGCCGGCGTGGTGCGCAGGATTATGCCGGGCGGCAGGCCCAGAGGCGAATCCGCCGTGGTCTCCGGTGCCTTGTGGGCCTTCTCCTGGGCGCTCATCCGGTCGATTTTCTCGACGAGTTCACGGATGGAGGGCGACCACTTCTTGTACGCGGGCGCCCCCGGACGGACGGCCCCCGCGAACTGCCGTTTGCGGGCGGCGCCGAGTCTGTCGATCCGGACGCGGGAGCGGCTGTTGGGCGCGTGCAGGAACCGGCCGTGGCCGACGTAGATGCCGACGTGGCTGCGGCCGTGGAAGAAGATCAGGTCGCCGGGGCGCAGGTCCTTGAAGGCGACCTTGCGCCGGACGCCGGAGTACTGCGAGTAGGTGACGCGCGGGATCTTCACGCCCGCCCTGCGCCAGGCGGCCATCGCGAGGCCCGAGCAGTCGTAGCGCGCGGGACCGGCGGCGCCCCAGCTGTAGGGCTTGCCGATCTGCTTGCGGGCGAAGGTCAGCGCCTTCCTCGCCTTCGTCTTCTGCCTGGCCTCACGGGTGCGGTACCGGTCGTAGGCCTTGACCTTGCCCAGCGTCACCGCGTCCAGGTCGAGCCTTTTCAGGACGACCGGGTTGAGCGCCGCCAGCGCCTGCGTGCCCGCCGGAAGGCTGAGCGCGAGCCCGACGGCGGTCACGGTGGCCGCGCGCCGGAGCGTCCTGCGTTTTCGCTCGGTCGTCCCGCCGTGGCGGGGTCGGCCGGGGAATGCCCGGGGCCGGTCGTTCGGCCGGCCGGACTGGCGTGCTTCGCACATTCGCGTGCTCCGTTTTCGTGATGTCAGATGATCTCCTACCGACAGTTCGGGTACCCGTTGATCGCGGGCGAATGGGGAGAGTGCGGGGATTTTACATGATCATGGGTCGGAATTGGATCCGGCGTTTCGTGTCTTTGATCATGTGGTCAGATGGGCCAGCGAGCGGAGCGGTACCGGCAGCCACGCGGGCCGGTTCCGGGCCTCGTAGCGCACCTCGTACACGGCCTTCTCGAACTCGAAGGCCCGGGTCAGGACGGCGTGGGCGGCCGGGTCGACACCGCCCGCGGCGGCGTAGCCGCGGCAGAACGCGGCGCGGTTGCGCGCGGCCCACGCGTGCGCGCGGGTCTCCAGGCGGCGCCCGGACTCCGGCGGCAGGGCGCCCGCCTTGGTGATCAGAAAGCGCGCCGCGTACTCGAAGGAGCGCAGCATCCCGGCGACGTCGCGGAGCGGGTGGGCGAGGGCGCGGCGCTCGCCGGGGGTGCGGGCGGGTTCGCCCTCGAAGTCCAGCACCGTCCAGCCGGACTCGGTGCGCAGGACCTGGCCGAGGTGGTAGTCGCCGTGGACGCGCTGGACGGGCAGCGGCGCCGCCCGCGTCGCGAGGTCGAGGAACGCGCCGGTGAGCGCCTTGGCGTGCGGGGCCAGCGCGGGGACGGCGCGGCAGGTCTCGGTGAGGTCCTCGTTCATCCGCGCCGCCATCGCGTGGACCTCGCCGGCGGGCAGCGTCGTCACGCCGAACGCGCCCGCGAGGGCCTGGTGCACCCGCGCGGTGGCGGCGCCGAGCCGCTCGGCCTCGGCCGCGAAGTCGCCGCCCGCGGCGCTCGCGTCCAGCTCCGCCCACTCGTCCCCGCCCGGCGGCATCGTGTGGGCGTACCAGTCGCGGACGCTGGCGATCGCGAGGCTCCAGCCGTCCGCGCCGGTGCGCAGGTAGGTCGAGAGCAGCGCGAGCGTGGTCGGCTCGCCGCCTTCGCCCGGCTCCAGCTCGATCCACCCGAGGACGGCCGGGACGTGGGCGCAGCCGCCGCGCGTCAGCGCGAGGTTGACCTCCAGGTCGGGGTTCACGCCGTCGCTCAGCCGCCGGAACAGCTTGCAGATGTAGGCGTCGCCGAACAGCAGCGAGGTGTTGCTCTGCTCGGCGGTGATCGGCAGGCTCGTCAGGTCGGTGCGGATCACCCCGCCGCCCGCGTTCCGGAAGCGCAGGGGGCCGACGGACGCCTCGGCCGCCAGGCCGCGCAGCAGGGTCCGGGTCAGGTCGGGGTCGTGGGCGGCGTCATAGCAGTGCGTCCCCTCCTCGGGGGAGCCGCCGATCTCGGCGTGCCTGAGCCGGTCGGGCAGGTCGCGCCGGGTGCCGAGGAGGAGCTGGTACCGGTCGGTGCCGGTGTGCTGCCGGACGTGGATGACGAGATGGTGCAGCGCCGGGTCGCCGGAATGGAGTTCGGTGGTCGCGGCGATCGTGATGCCGTCGATGGGGATGTGCTTGCCGCCGAACCAGCGCTGCCGGGGCAGCCATTCGGCGAGGTCCCGCTGGAGGACGCTCCGCGGCGGCAGCACGGTCAGGCGGTCCTCTCGGTGTCCGCGTCCTCCGGTGGAGTGAGCTGGAACCAATGGAAACCGTGCCCCGGCAACGTCATGAGGTAGGGGAGTTCGCCGATCGCGGGGAACTGCACCCCGCCCGTGCATTCGACGGGGGAGTGGCCCTCGAAGCGCCGCAGGTCCAGCTCGACGGGCTGCGGGAAGCGCGAGAGATTGCTGACGCAGAGAATGACGTCCGTTCCGCCCCACTGGTCCGCTTCCTTTTCCCCTATCTCGCGGGTGAAGGCGAGGACGGAGGGGTTGGAGGCGGAGAGTTCGTTGTAGGTGCCGACGCCGAAGACGGGGTGGCGTTGGCGGATTTCGATCATGGTGCGGGTCCAGTGCAGGAGGGATCCGG
>NZ_WOFH01000020.1 GCF_009733595.1 Actinomadura litoris
TCCAGATGGACATAGAGTGCGGTCAGAAGGGCGTCCAGGTTTGTCTTCACACACTGATCATGGGCGCCCTTCACCATGCCTGCGACCGGTTCAGCAAACCCCCATCAACGATCTAGCCCCAGCCCTTGTCAGGCCGGGGCTCGTGTTGTTGGAGGTTATCGCTTCAGGGCGGTGACCAGGGAGGCGAAGGTGTCGCGGGGGATGACCAGCTTCGGTCCGTGGGGGTCCTTGGAGTCGCGGATGGCGACGAGGCCGGGGGCGGACGCCATCTCGACGCACTCGCCTCCGGTGCTACCGCTGTGGCTGCTCTTACGCCAGGCGGGTCGTTCCGTGCTTGCGATGGATTGCATGTCCGGTAGATGCCCGAGCCCGCCGCGTATCAAGCGTGAGCCCCGGCCCTGTCAGGGTCGGGGCTCGTGTTGTTGGAGGGTTATCGCTTGAGGACGGTGACCAGGGAGGCGAAGGTGTCGCGGGGGATGACCAGCTTCGGTCCGTGGGGGTCCTTGGAGTCGCGGATGGCGACGAGGCCGGGGGCGGACGCCATCTCGACGCACTCGCCTCCGGTGCCGCCGCTGTGGCTGCTCTTACGCCAGGTGGCCTTGTTCAGATCCATCGTTCTGCCTGCACCTTTCGGATGAAGTCGAGCGATTGGTCTACTGGGAGGGCCAGCGCCCGCACCTCTCGGAGCGCGCGGCGGAGAGCGGTGATCTCGTCGTACTCCTCCAGTGTGAACCCGCGCGCCGGGCTCTCGATGTATGCCACCTCCGCCATGTCCTCCATGGTGGCGATCGTAAACGAACTGATGTTGCCGAGGTGGTCGCCGCGCATTTTCACGACGTGTACGGCCGCCTTGAGGGTCCGTGATGCCTCGACCAGGTGCTGGAGCTGCTCGCGCATGATTTCGGGGCTACCGACTTCGCGCAGGAACACGCCTTCGTCGATCAGGAACGTGCAGCCCGGGGGTGCGGGGTTCTGCCGGGTCAGGATGCCCTGGCGCGCCATGCGCTCGTCCGTCTTCTCCTTGTCGCCGTAGAGCAGGACCTCGGCGTAGGCGGGAGTCTGGAGCAGGCCGTGCACGAGCGAGAGGCTGTAGCACGTGAGCTCGGCCGCCGTCTCCTCGACCGGCAGCCACTCGTACCAGGTCGGGAACGTGGCGCCCTTGACGAAGTCCTCCCACAGTTCGATGAGTTCGCCGCCGGCCTCAAGCTCGCGGTCCATCTCCTCTGCGAACTCACGGGTGCAGCGCGTGCGGCCGGTCTCGATCTGGCCGATGTACTGCGGGGTGACGCCTCCGCCGTCATGGGCTCTGCGGGCGACGTTCTCCTGACTCCATCCTTTCGCGTCGCGATATCTGCGGAACCTGCGCCCGAACGCGACCAGGCTCGGGCTGATCTTCGCTTTCGACCGTCGTGGTGCCATGGGGGCATGGTCGCCCAAGCCTGAGCCAACCGGCCACCAAGTCGGCGAATTTGGTCGAGGTTAATTGTCAGGCACCCATCTCCGCTTCGTGATGCCGCCGCTCTTGCGTGCGTCAGGCTCGGGCACAGGAAGAACGCGAATTTCTCCGAGGTGATCCCTTATGTCCGCTCCGGTCAAGGCGCCCGAAATTCCCACGCTCGTCCTTGAATCCACCGATAGGGCGGCGGGTGTTGCGCGGGGGTTTGTGGCGGATGTGTTCGCGGAGTGGGGGGTCGCCGACGACTACGTGGGGCGGCTTGTGGTGTGTGAGTTGGTTACCAATTCCTATCTGCATGGTGAGGGGCCGATCGTGGTGCGCGTTCTGCGGGACGAGCGGGATGGGCGCCTGGTCATCGAGGTGTGGGACGGCGGTGAGGGGCGTCCGGAGGTTGTTTCTGAGAATCTCACCGCTACCTCGGGGCGTGGCTTGGCGCTGGTGGTCGAGATGGCGTGGACGTGGGGAGTGCGTCCGCTGAACGAGGGAGGAAAGATCGTATGGGTCAAGCTTCGCTGACCGGTTATGAGGTGCGGCGCAGGCTCCGTGTTCGCTATCTGAAGTGGCGGACGGAAATGCACCGTGAACTTGTGATCGGGTACCTGGACGCGTTGGCGCCGGAACTTGAGGTGTACGGATGGCGGTGCGTGCCGACGTATCGTCCGGAGGTGATCCTGGTGCGGCAGCCGTTGTTGCGCGTCTACGGCGAGCACGGGGCGGTCACGATGGTGAACGTGATGGCCGTTCCCGGCGGGCGGTGGGGATTCCACGAGGCGGCGTACGGGTGGAGCGGGTTCCTGTTCCCCTGCGAGGGCGACATCAAGGACGCGGCGAAGGGGATCGACCGGTTCCTTCGCGGGCGGTGTGCCGAGCAGAGGGCCTAATCTGCGAGTGTTCCGGCATCGACGCGAGGAGGCCCAGGGTTATGTGCGGTCGGTATGCCACCAGCCGGGCGCGGCAGGAGTTGCTGGACGAGTTCCAGGTCCAGTTCGACGCCGTGGACGGGGAGATCGAGCCCGACTACAACGTCGCGCCCACCAAGCAGGTGCCCGCGATCCTCACCCGGCGGCCCAAGGACGCGCCCGAGGAGGAGGACGCCGTCCGGACGCTGCGGACGCTGCGCTGGGGCCTTGTGCCCTCGTGGGCGAAGGACCTCGCGATCGGGTCCCGCATGATCAACGCGCGGGTGGAGACGGCGCACGAGAAGCCGTCCTACCGGCGCGCGTTCGCCAAGCGGCGGTGCCTGCTGCCCGCCGACGGCTACTTCGAGTGGTACACGCTCCAGGGGAAGGACGACCCGGCGGAGGGGGAGAAGAAGAGCAAGAAGCCGCAGAAGCAGCCGTTCTTCATCCGTCCCAAGGACGAGGCGGTGATGGCGATCGCCGGGCTCTATGAACTGTGGAAAAGCCCCGAGGACGAGTGGATCTGGACGTGCACGGTGATCACCACCAACGCGCCCGACGACCTCGGCCGAATCCACGACCGGATGCCGATGGTGGTCGAGCCGGGCCGCTGGGAGGCGTGGCTCGACCCGGAGCTCACCGACGTCGAGGAGGTGCGCGGCCTGCTGGTTCCCGCGATGGCCGGGACGATGGACGCCTATCCCGTGTCCAAGATGGTCAACAACGTGAGAAACAACGGACCGCAACTCATAGAACCGGCGGCGAACGGGGATAGTTCCGACGACCATTCCGACGCCCTGTTCTGACCGCCGCGCAGGCGGCGGCCGGAAGTGAGAATCCCCCCGCCCGGGAATCCCGGGAGGAGTTCGGAGCACCGTGGACACCGCCACCGCCCGGTCCCGCCTGGAATCCATGCTGGACGACCTCGACCGCTCGATCGCGATCCTGCGCGGCGAGCACTCCGCCCGCGAGAACTGCCCGGCCGACGCGGGGGCCGGGCTGACCGACGGCGACCGGGTCGAGGCCGCGCTGGAGTCGCTGGAGGCCCACCGGGGCGCGGTGGTCGCGGCGCTGGAGCGGGTCGCGTCCGGCACCTACGGCCGTTGCGCCGGGTGCGGGCGTCCGATAGCCGAGGGGCGCCTGGAGGCGCGTCCGGACGCCACCCGGTGCATCGCCTGCGCCTCGTGACCGCTACCCGGAGCGCCTCCTCGCGCTGGCCAGGAGGTGGATGCCGAGGGAGTCGTCGGGCGGCGGCGCGTTCAGCTCCGAGCGGACGAGGCGGGGGAGCGCGTCGGGGGAGGCGCTCAGGACGTGCTCGACGGTCGAGGGCGACAGCGCGGTGCGCGGCCTGATCCACTCGACCTCCAGGCCGACCTCGGTGAGCAGCTCGCGGAGCTGGTCGGCCCAGAAGCAGCGGGTGATCGTCCCGTCCGGCCAGGGGACGAGGACGACCTCGGCGGACGGGACGTCCGACAGGTGCGCCCAGTAGTTCTGCTCGGCCAGCAGCGCCATGCCGAGCGTCAGCGAGTCCACGCACAGCAGGACGCGGCCCCCGGGACGCAGGACCCGCGCGATCTCCGCGACCGTCGTCTCGGTGGCGAGATGGCGGGACAGGACGCGGTTCTCGGCGATGACCGCGTCCATGGAGGCGTCGCCGACGAAGCGGAGGCCGCCGGAGTCGCCGATCACCGGGACGGCCGTGGCGCCCCTGGTTGCGGACCGCCCGTTATTCCGATCATGTCGCCCGTTACCCGGTGCGGCAGGTCGGGCGGGTGGCCGGCGGTCCAGGAGGGGGTCGTGCACCTCCAGGACGGAGTGGCCCGCCGCCGCGGCCCGCCCCGCGCTGCGCCCGCCGCCGCCCGACAGGTCGAGCACGCGGGACGCGCGGCGGGGCAACCACCGCGTGAGCTGGGCGTCCGCGACCGCCCAGTAGAACGTCCAGTAGCGCGCCAATGAGTCCCCCGCCCCCTCGGCGGGGGCGTCGCGCAGGCTCGCGATGGTGGGCTCGGGAGGTCGCGCCGGCACCGGTAGCAACGGTTTGCTCCTGTTCTCGCCGTGTATGTCACTTCTTTCCCCGTCCCGGCCCCGGCATCACCCTCCGTACAGGACGGGGTAGGTGATCCCATCCTGCTGGGAGAACTTCCGGAATCTGTTCCGTGCCTCACCCCGGGTCGGGGAATCGGCGGGCACCCTCCGGCGTTGCACCGTCTCACAACCCAGTACAGCGGAGGTGCAACTCATGACCACAGCCGTTGCCGAGCACAGGCGGAGAGCCGGGGCCGCGGCGCCGCCCGGCGACGCGAGGGCCCCCGTCCGCGTGAGCAGGCCCCGCGGACCGATATCGTCTGTGGGGTACGACGCCGCCGGCGTCGCCACAGCCAAGGGGGTGGGTCAGGTACCGGGCACCACGGAGACCGTGGAGCAGCGCCAGGAGCGGTTCCAGCGCGACGTGCTCCCGTTCTTGGACCAGCTGTATTCGGCCGCGCTGCGCATGACGCGCAACCCGGCGGACGCCGAGGATCTCGTCCAGGAGACCTTCGCGAAGGCGTTCGCGTCCTTCCACCAGTTCAAGGAAGGCACCAACCTCAAGGCGTGGCTCTACCGCATCCTGACCAACACCTTCATCAACTCCTACCGCAAGAGGCAGCGCCAGCCCCAGCAGGCCGCCACCGAGGAGATCGAGGACTGGCAGCTCGCGCGCGCCGAGTCGCACACCTCCAGCGGGCTGAAGTCCGCCGAGGCCGAGGCGCTTGAGCACCTGCCCGACTCCGACGTCAAGCGGGCGCTGCAGGAGTTGCCCGAGGAGTTCCGCATCGCGGTCTACCTCGCCGACGTCGAGGGCTTCGCCTACAAGGAGATCGCCGACATAATGGGCACGCCCATCGGCACCGTGATGTCGCGGCTGCACCGGGGACGCCGGCAGCTGCGCGGCATGCTTGAGGACTACGCCCGGGACCGCGGCCTCACGCGCACGAGCGGGGGGTCGGCATGACCCCGCCCGCCGCCCGCCGCGCCGGGCACCCCGCCGGCCGCCAGACCGGCTCCAGCGACACGCTCGACACCGCGGCCGCCCGCGCGGTGCATGAGGAGGGTGAGTGAGCCATGAGCTGTGGCAACCACCACGAGACCCCGTGCGACGAGGTGCTCGCGCGGGTGTACACCTATCTTGACGGCGAACTCGACCAGGGTGGCTGCGGCGAGGTCCGCGAGCACCTCGACGAGTGCGGGCCCTGCCTGCGCGAGTACGGGCTGGAAGAGGCCGTCAAGAAGCTGGTGAACAAGTCGTGCGCCTGCGAGCAGGCCCCCGACGACCTGCGCACCAAGGTCCTCGGCCGCATCGAGGAGATCTGCGGCGAGATCAAGACCGCGTCCGACGCGGGCACGTCCGGCACCGCCTGACCGCGCCTGAACGCGCCCGCCCGCGCGCGTCCTGAGGCCCCGTGCGCGCGTCCCGGCCCGGACGCGTGTTCCGGCCGCACATCCATCTTGGGCCACCCGGCCCGCCCGCACTTCTCGGATCATGCGCTGTGGGTCCCGCCCGACCGTGGGCCGTCCAGCGCCCCCACGAACCACACCCGTGATGCCTGAGCGTGCCCAGAAGACCCCTGAACGCATCCGAATCCTGGGCCCTGCAAGGTGTCGACCGCGTCCGGGCAGGGCCGTCTGAGGGCTTCTGAGAGCGGCGTGGCAGGTGTGGGACGGGGCGCCGCCGCGGGCGTGCGGCGGGCCGGGTGCTGATCGGTATCGTGGCTGGGGTGCTCGCACTCGTCACCGGCGCGGCCGGATTCATCGGGTCCCATCTCGTCGACCGGCTCCTGGCCGACGGTCACGAGGTCATCGGGGTGGACGACCTGTCCTCGGGCTCCAACGCCAACCCCGGTATGGAGCTGTGGCGGATGGACGTGGCCGACCCGGCGCTGCCCGAGCGGGCCGCCGCGCGCCGTCCCGAGGTCGTGTGCCATCTGGCGGCGCAGGTCAGCGTGCGGCACAGCGTCGCGGACCCGCTCAACGATGCCCGGGTGAACGTGGTCGGCACCGCGAACGTCCTGGAGGCTGCGCGGGCGGGCGGGGCGCGCAAGGCCGTGTTCACCTCCAGCTGCGCGGTGTACGGCGTGCCGGACGCGCTGCCGGTGCCGCCTCACGCGGAGCTGCGGCCGGCCTCGCCCTACGCGGCGTCCAAGGTGTCCGGGGAGATCTACGCGCGGACCTACCGGGTGCTGCACGGCCTCGACGTCACCACGCTGACGCTCGCCAACGTCTACGGGCCCCGGCAGACGCCCGAGGGCGAGGCGGGCGTCGTCTCGATCTTCACCGACGCGCTGCTGGCCGGGCGTCCGACGAGGGTGTTCGGGGACGGCAAGCAGACCCGCGACTACGTCCACGTCCTGGACGTGGTGGACGCCTTCGCCCGCGCCACCGGCGACGTCGGCGGCGGCGAGCGCCTCAACGTCGGCACCGGGCGGCAGACCACCGACCGGGACCTGCACACGCTCGTCGCCGCCGCCGTCGGCGCCCCCGACGACCCCGCGTTCGCGCCGCCGCGCCCCGGTGACCTGCCCGCGATGGCGGTGGACCCGGGCCGCACGCGCGAGGTCCTCGGCTGGACGCCGGCGACCGCCCTGCGCGACGGCCTCGCCGACACGGTGGCGTGGGCGCGGGAACGTTCCGCCGCCGAACGCGCCTGACGGCTCCCCTCCACCGCTCGCCGACCGCTTCCCCGCGCGCTTTCCCCGGCCTCTCCCGCGGATTCTGACTGCGATTGTGACTGCCCGTGACGATGCACGTGCATTCGGTGCTCGCAAAAACGTTCGCCTGCAAACGAGTGCTACCTTTCGGGATGGACAATTGATCACGTCAGGTGACGATTGGTTCACGCTTTGCTCACGATTCTCCGCATGCCTGTGTGGGCCGGGTCGGGCGCGTTACGCTTGGGCGGAAATCAGCGACGGGAGCACGTGCATGCTCGTGAAATCGGGGTATGTGCTCGCCCGGGAGCACCGGGACCGGACGGTCCCGGAGGTCGGCCGCGCGGCCGGCCTGCCCGATGACCACGGGGGGAGGCAAGCAACCATGCTCAAGCGTTCAACGCCGGTCGGCCACGGCCGGTACCCGAGCGCCTCGGCGTCGTCGTCGCTGATGATGCCCAAGGGCGTGTCCTGGGTCTAGTGCCGTCTGGCACGACCGATCCCGGCGGCGGCCCGCTCATTCGTCACTCCCGAGGGGGCGGCAATGCGTGGACTTCCTCCTGCTGCCTGGGCGTACGTCTGCGGTGTGGCCGCCCTCGCGGCCGGCCTCATCGGGACGTCGTCCTTCGCGAGGCTGGACTGGACCAAGCTGGCCGTGCTGGCCTTGCTCTTCCTGATCTGTGACTCGGCGCCCGCGCGCCTGAACGTCGAGCGCGCGAGGGTGTCGCTGAGCTTCGCCGCCAGCCTGGCCTCGGTGGTGCTGCTCGGCCCCGCCGGGGCCGCCCTGCTCGGGCTCTGCGCCCTGGTCACCGGGCAGCGGTTCTTCGCCCCGGTCAAGCGGATCTTCAACGGCGCGCAGTTCGCGCTGAGCGGCTACATCGCCGGGACGGTGTTCGAGCTGCTCGGCGGGCACGAGTTCCGGCGGGGCGAGGCGCGCTGGGTCGAGCACGTCACCGGGCCGTTCCTCGGCGCGCTCGTCACCTTCGTCCTGGTCAACCTGTCGCTGATGGCCGGGGTGCTGCTGCTCAGCCGGCAGGCCGCGCCGCGCGAGCTGCTACACGAGAGCGGGCAGCTCGCCATCGGCTGCCTCGGCTACGGCATGGTCGGGCTGCTGATCGCCGGGCTGTGGCCGCGCGTCGGCCCGCTCGCCGCCGTCCTGGTGCTGCTGCCGCTGTTCATCGCCCGCTGGGCGCTGGAGCAGGCGCACGCGCAGCAGCAGGCGCACGCCGCGACCCTCGCCGCGCTGTGCCAGGCCGTCGAGACCAAGGACTTCTACACCCGCGGCCACTCCGAGCGCGTGTCCCGAGGCTCGGTGATGATCGCGCAGGAGATCGGCATGCGCGCCGACCGGGTCGAGGCCATCCGCTACGCCGGGATGCTGCACGACGTCGGCAAGCTCGGCGTCCCCACGAAGGTGCTCCAGAAGAACGGCCCGATGACCGAGGAGGAGTTCGCCGCGATCCAGCTGCACCCGATGCGCGGGCTGGAGATCGTCCGCGAGATCGGGTTCCTGGACGAGGCGCTCGCCGGGATCATGCACCACCACGAGAAGATGAACGGCCGCGGCTACCCGATGGGCCTGGCCGGGGACGAGATCCCCGAGTTCGCCCGGGTCATCTCCGTCGCCGACGCGTTCGACTCCATGACCTCGACCCGCTCCTACCGTCCGGCCCGCAGCGTCGAGGCGGCCGTGCAGGAGCTGCGCCGGGGCATGGGCGACCACTTCGACCCGGCGATGGTCGAGGCGTTCCTGCGGGCGCTGGACCGGGACGGCTGGGAGCCGCCCGACCCGGTCGTCCTGCCCGACGACGACGTCGTCGAGACCACCCAGCAGGACCACGACGACCCGAGCGCGCCGCTCAAGGTCGCCGGCGACGAAGCACGGCGGTGACCCGGCCCCCCATGAGCGGCACCGAGATGCGCCCCCGCGAGCGGGCGGCGTGGCAGACCATCGACTCCGGTCAGCTGCTGCTGATCGCCACCGCTGGCCTGTTCGTGATCGTGGCGATCACGCAGGTGGCCGCCGTCCGGCTCGTCCAGCCCGACATCGCGATCATCTTCGGGGTGCTGATCGCGCTCGGCGAGCTGTTCCGGATGGTGATGCCCGGCAACCGGGAGGTCGCGCCCATCGCCAGCGCGGGCGCGATCGGCTACGCGATGCTGGTCGGCGTCGGCCCGGAGAACGCCCCGCCGCACGCGCCGCTCGGCGTCGAGGCCGCGACGCACTCGCCGCTCCAGGTCGTCGCGGTGACCGCCGCCGGCATGGTCGTCGGCTCGCTGCCGCACATCGCGGTCGGGCGCTCGCCGCGGCCGGACGCGATGGCCCGGCGGCTGTTCACCGTCGCCGTGGTCGCGCTGTGCTTCCGCCCGCTGGTCTCCCTGCACCTGCCGTGGCAGCTCCTGCTGCTGCTCATGGGCGTCGTCGTCGTGCTCTCCTGCTGCACGGACGTGGTGATCGCCGCGATGATCCGGGCGGAGGCCGTCCGGGTCAGGTTCGGCATCGCGCTGCGCGACGAGGTCGACGCGAAGATGGCGCTGTGCGCGGCCACCAGCGCCACCGCGATGCTCATCGCGGTCGCGACCACCGCGATGGGCGAGGCCGCGCTGCTGATCTTCACGGTGCCGATCCTCGTCACCCAGTTCGCGTTCCGCCGCTACGCCGGGATCCGCGCGACCTACCTCCAGACCGTCCGCGCGCTGTCGCGGGTCACCGAGGTCGGCGGGTACGTGGAGGCCGGGCACTCGCACCGGGTGTCCAAGCTCGCGGTGTCGATGGGCCGCGAGCTCGGCATGTCCGAGGAGGAGCTGCTCGAACTGGAGTACGCGGCGCTCATGCACGACATCGGGCAGCTCTCCCTCGGCGACCCGATCCCCGGCGGCGCGACCGTGCTCGCCTCACCCGCCGAGCAGCGCCGCATCGCCGAGCTGGGCGCCGAGGTGATCAAGCAGACCGGCGTGCTGGACCGCGTCGCCCACATCGTCCAGCTCTCCTCCCACCCCTACCGGACGGGGCACGAGGCCGCCGCCCCCGGGGGCGAGGCCGACGCGCTGGTGCCGCGCCCCGTCCCGCCGCCGCTCGCGGGCCGGATCATCAAGGTCGCCAACGCCTACGACGACCTCGTCGGCGACTCCGCCGACCGCGACCGGGGCGTCGCCGTGCTGGAGCGGCTCCGGCTCGACTCCGCCGCCGAGTACGACCCGACCGTCGTCGAGGCGTTGAGCCGCGTCGTGGACCGCCGCACCCGCTTGTAGCGGGCGGGGCCGCGCCAATTCCGTGGTGCGTTCCATTCAAGCCGGGCCCAAGGCGCTCGCCTGCGCATACGGTGCCCACGGCGGCCTACGTATACCGACTGCCCGTGCCGTGCATACCGACCGTGCTTGTGCAAGTGCGGGCGCCTTGTGCGGACGCTGTGCCCACCCCGGCGCGGACGTCCTCGACCGACGGCTGAGAGCAATTCGAAAAAGCCCTCGGACCCTCCGAACCGGGGGCGCACAAATCTTCGGTCGGGTATTTGTCGGGCGTGTGACCGGACGCGGAGGCGCGGCGGACGCTAGGGTCGGCGGATCGGCCCGCCCCCGACCCGCCGAAGGAGGCCAGCGGGTGTATGAGTCCGTCCTCGTGGCGAACCGCGGTGAGATCGCCAGCCGGATCATCCACACCGTCCGCTCGATGGGGCTCAAGGCCATCGCCGTGTACTCCGAGGCCGACGCGCAGCTCCCGTTCGTCGCCGAGGCGGACGAGGCGATCCTCATCGGCGGCCCCGCCGACCCGTCCCGCGGCTACCTCGACGCGGAGGCCGTGCTGGAGGCCGCCCGCCGGACCAACGCGCGCGCCGTCCACCCCGGGTACGGGTTCCTGTCCGAGAGCGCCGCGTTCGCGCGCCGGGTCGCCGAGCGCGACCTCGGCTGGATCGGTCCGCCGCCGCTCGTCATCGCCCGGATGGCCGACAAGATCAACGCCCGGAACCTGATGAAGGAGGCGGGGGTCCCCGTCGCGCCCGGCGTGTGGGAGCCCGTCCCGGACGCGGCGACGGCGGTGGAGGAGGCCGAGCGCATCGGCTACCCCGTCATGGTCAAGCCCGCCGCGGGCGCCGGCGGCGTCGGGCTCGCCGCCGCCTACGACGAGGCCGCGCTCCGCGACGCCTACGAGGCGGTGCGCGCCCACGCGGCGCGCGTGTTCGGCGACGCCGACGTCCTGCTGGAGCGCTACGTGGAGGGCGCCCGGCACGTCGAGGTGCAGATCCTCGGGCTGGCCGACGGCACCGTGCTCGCGCTCGGCGAGCGGGACTGCTCCGTCCAGCGCCGGTACCAGAAGGTCGTCGAGGAGACGCCGTCGCCGGGCGTCTCACCCGCGCTGCGCGAGCGGATGCTGGCCGCCGCCGTCCGCGCGGGGGAGGCGGTCGGGTACCGCGGCGCGGGCACCGTCGAATGCCTCGTGGACCCCGTCGCCCAGGAGTTCTACTTCCTGGAGATGCACACCCGCCTCCAGGTCGAGCATCCCGTCACCGAGCTGGTGACCGGCATCGACCTCGTCGAGCAGCAGCTGCGGATCGCGGCGGGCGAGCCCGTCTCGTTCACCGCCGCCGCCCCGCGCGGCCACGCGGTCGAACTCCGCGTCCAGGCCGAGGACCCGCTGCACTTCCAGCCGGGCGGCGGCGAGATCAAGGTGTGGGAGGAGCCCGTCGGCGACGGCATCCGCATCGACGCGGGCTACGCCGAGGGCAACACCGTCACCCCCTACTACGGCCCGCTGCTCGCCAAGCTGTGCGTCCACGGCGACGACCGCGACCACGCGCTGCGCCGCGCACGCGCGGCCGTGGCCGCCTTCCACATCGAGGGCGTCCGGACCAACCTGCCGTTCCTGGCCGAGCTGCTCGACCACGCCGAGTTCACCGGCGGCGTGTACGACACCGGGATCGTGCCGCGCATGCGCGCCCGCTAGCTCAGAACGCCAGGGCGTAGGTCACCAGGTTGAGGCCCGGCTTCGGCGCCCAGTCGCGGTCGGGCGTCCGGACGAACCCCATCCGCTCGTACATGCGGTGCGCGTCGCGCATGTTCGACTGCGTCGACAACCGCATGCCCACGAGCCCGGCCGCGCGCGCCCGGTCGGCGCAGGCGCGCACCAGCGCCGCGCCCACGCCCCTGCCGCGCGCCCACTCCTGGACGGCGAGGATCCGGAACTCCCCCTCGTCCGGCCCGGCCAGCTCGGCGTAGGGGCTGCCGGGCGGGCAGTAGGCGACCGACCCCGCCAGCTCCCCGTCGACCTCGGCGACCAGCAGCTCCGTCTTCGCGGCCCAGTCGGCGGTGTCGCGGAGCCTGCTCACATACGGCGACTCCGCCGCCATGAGCCCGCTGCCCACGTACACCTCGACGATCAGCTCACCGATCCGCCCGTACTCCTCCGCCCGCGCCGCCCGCACGGTCACCCGCTCACCCACCCGCGACATCCCTCGATCCACGCTGCTGTTCCTCACGGTCCACGGCGTCACGATAGCCCGGGTGTCCGTCCGGAACGCGCGGGGGCCCGGCGGGCGGCCGGTCAGGGGATGTCGCGGCAGGAGGACTCGCCGGGGAGCAGCGGGCGCACGCGGACCGTGTAGGTCCTGCCCTGGCTGCGCCAGCCGACGTCCGGACGCGCGGCGGGCACCCCGCTCGCGGGGGCCAGCGTGCAGACGCCGCCCGGCACCCGCTCGCCCTTGCCGAGCGGGGCCAGGGGCCACTTCTTGACCGTCCCGGCGCCGGGGTTCTCGACCGAGAGGACCGCGACCTTCGCGGGCGCGTACGGCCGGCCGGGGGAAACGAGGTCGCCCGGCGGCCAGCGCCGCGGGTCGAGCCGCTCGCGGAACCGCACCGCCGGGTCCGACTGCGCCTCCGGTTGGATGATCTTGGTCGTGGCCCGCCCCATCGTGAACTCCAGCACGATGGCGTCCATGACGCGGCCGGGGCCGCTCGTGTGGGAGCGGGCGAGCCCCGCCGCGCGCGCGCCGTCCAGCAGGCGCTGGAGCGCCTCGGGTTTCAGGCGGTACTCCGTCGCCTTCCCCTCGGACGCGACCACGGCGCGACCCGTCGAGTACAGCGAGAATTCGGGGAGCGTCCCGGGGCCGCCCTTGCCGGCGAAGCCCCCGGTCTCGCGCCAGCGGAGCACGAGGCGCTCGGCGGCGGGGTCCGTGGCGGGGGACGCGGTCGTGGGCGACGGCGCGGGCGCCGCCGGAGTGCTCGCGGACGAGCCGGAAGGCGAGCCGGGAGAACCGAGCGAATGCGGGGGCTTGCCGGAGTCCCCGTCACAGGCGGTGAGCGCGCTCGCGCAAGCGAGCGTCAGCACCCAGCTACAACGTGCGTACGGGCCAGCCATGAGCGTTGGACGAGCGAAGCCGTCCCCGGGTTCCCCGCGCCGAGAGGCCCGTGACAAAAACAGGGCCCGAAGACTGTGGATTCCAGTGCGGGACCTCGGCCGCGCATGCCCGCTAGTGTGCGGCTCGTGAGCGTCATCGTGGTTTCCGGTACCTGTACGGGGGTCGGCAAGACCGTCGTCACCGCCGCGCTGGCCGCCGTGGCGGCCGCCCGGGGCGCGCCGGTCGCCGTCGTGAAGCCGGGGCAGACCGGCGTCGTGGACGGTGAGACCGGCGACCTCGACGAGGTGGCGCGGCTCGCCCGCGTCTGCGACCTGCACGAGTTCGCCCGGTTCCCCGACCCGCTGTCACCCGCCGCCGCCGCGCGGCGGGCGGGCGTCCCGCCCGTCCGGTTGCCGGATGTGGCCAAGCGCGTCCAGGAGCTGTCGAGCGGGAACCGGCTCGTGCTGGTCGAGGGGGCGGGCGGGCTCCTCGTCCGCTACGACGAGGAGGGCACCACGATCGCCGACCTCGCCCGCTGGCTCGGCGCGGCCGTCGTCGTCGTCGCCCGCCCGGACCTCGGCACGCTCAACCACACCGCGCTCACCCTGGAGGCGATGGCGCACCGCGGCGTCCAGCTCGCGGGCGTCGTCATCGGCGCCTGGCCGGACGAGCCCGACCTCGCCATGCGCAGCAACGTCCGCGACCTGGAGACCATCGCCGCCCGCCCGCTGGCCGGCGTCCTGCCCTCCGGCGCCGCCGCCCTGGACCCGGCCGAGTTCCTCGTCACCGCCCACCGCGGCCTGGCGCCGTCCCTCGGCGGCTCCTTCGACCCCGCCGCCTTCCGCGCCTCCGTCCAGCCCGAAGGCGGCTAGAAGGCCGCGGGCCCGGCGGGCGTCGGCCCGCCGGGCCGGTGGGTCAGTCCTTCCAGGCCGTCCAGCGGCGGGTGTCGATCTCGACACCGAAGGGCTCGGGAAGGCGGACCGTCTCGCCGAAGGCCCATGTATCGCTGTGCAGGTAGGCGCCCGTGCCCGCGTCGGGGATCGAGTAGAGCCTGGTGGAGGCGATCTTGGGGGAGCGGTCGACGAGAAGGTAGTAGGGGATCTCGACCCGGGCGTATCCCGACCATTTGGACGGCTTGCGCAGGGCTCTCCCCTCGGCCGGGGGCCTGTCGTAGACCGCGCCGTCCTTGGACGTGACCTCCACGACCATCTCGATCTCGTCCGCCACGAGGTACATCTGCTCCGCTTCTCCGGCGGACTCGAACACGTGCTCCTCTGCCACGACGAGATCGGGGATGTAGCCCTGCTCGATGCCCAGCAGGCTCAGGTTCGTCATCTGCCGGGCGGACCAGGGGAAGGACGGGTCGGCGAACGCCGCCCGCTCCATGGCGCGCGTGATGTGGTGAACGATGTTGCCGTGGGCCACGACAGGGGCGGGGGACACGACGATCTCTCCTTCGATGACTTCGACGCGATGCCCCTCGGGGGCGTGGACGAAGTCGTCGAGTTCACCGCGGGTCCACATGTTGTAGGCCGTGTCCGGGAGGGACATACGACCCACATGATCGACCATCGTCACTTTGGGCGACTCCTTCCTCACGTTCTGCTCCGGTCATCGTAGGGAACGCGTGCTCGGAGTGTATGCGGAACGTCACAGGTCAGCGGCGGAGTCTGGTGACGAACTTGTACCGGTCTCCCCGGTAGAGGGACTGGGCCCACTCGACGGGCTGCCCGGTCGTGTCGAAGGCGTGCCGGGAGAGCAGGAGCATGGGCAGGCCCACGTCCACGCCGAGGAGCTGCGCGTCGTGGGGGGTGGCGAGGACGGTCTCGATGGTCTCCTCGGCCTCGGTCAGGTGGACCTCGTAGGCGGTGGCGAGGGTCTCGTAGAGGGAGTGGTGCCGGGACAGCTCGCGGCGCAGGCCGGGGAAGCGGCGGGCCGGGAGGTGGGAGGTGTCGATGGACATCGGCTCGCCGTCGGCGAGGCGGAGCCGGTGGACGCGCAGCACCCGTCCCCCCGGACGGATGCGGAGCAGCGAGGCGAGGCGCTCGTCGGCGCTGACGTAGCCGGCCTCCAGGATGCGGGTCTCGGGCCGCAGCCCGTGGTGCCGCATGTCCTCGGTGTAGCTGACCAGTTGGAGCTCCTGGGAGACCTTCGGCTTGGCGACGAAGGTGCCCTTGCCCTGGATCCGCTGGAGCCGGCCCTCGACGACCAGCTCGGCGAGGGCCTGCCGGACGGTCGTCCGGGACGTCTCGTACTTCTCGGCGAGCGCCCGCTCAGGCGGCAGCGGGCTGCCCGGCGGCAGCGACTGGATCAGCTCGACGAGCAGCTCTTTCAGCTTGTAGTACTTCGGTATGCGCGGCGCCTGGTTGGCGTGGTGCTTGGCGATGTCCCCCAGCGTGGCCCTGTCGAATCCGTGGTCGAATCCGCCCCCGTGCCGGGGCCCGCCCCTGACCTCCGTCACGGCATCTCCTCACGTTCATCATCGGTTTTCCCCGATGTTATGCGTGAAGACTACGGGCGGTAGAGCCCGCGATCTCCGCCAGGGCCGCCGCGAGGCGTGTGAGGTCCGGCTCGCTCAGCGTGGCGCGGGCGGTGAGCCGCAGGCAGGCGCGCCCCTTGGGGACCGAGGGAGGCCGGAAGCAGCCTACGCGGACGCCGTGCGCCGCGCAGGTTTCGGCCGCCCGCAGCGCGGCGTGCGGCTCGCCCAGGAAGACCGGGACGACGGCGGCGGCCGGGTCGGCGGTCTCAAGGCCGGAACCGGCCGCGAGGTTTGCGAGCGCGCGGGCCCGGTCGCGGGCGCGGGCGGGCAGGTCGGGCTCGGTCTCCAGGACGTCGAGCGCGGCGAGCGCGGCGCCGATGGCGGGCGGGTTCAGGCCGGTGTCGAAGATGAACGCGCGGGCGGTGTCGACGAGCGTGTCGATCACCTCGGGCGCGCCGAGGACCGCGCCGCCCTGGGACGCCAGGGACTTCGACAGCGTCAGCGTGCGGATCACGTCCGGTTCGGCGGCGAGGCCGGCGGCGTGGACGGCGCCGCGTCCGTGCTCGCCGACGACGCCGAGCGCGTGCGCCTCGTCCACCACGAGGAGGGCGCCGTGCGCGCGGACGGCCCGGTGCAGGCCGGTGAGGGGCGCGAGGTCGCCGTCCACGGAGAACACGGCGTCGGTGACGACGACGGCGTGCTCCTCCTCGCGCTCGGCGAGGGCGCGTTCGACGGCGGCGGCGTCCCGGTGCGGGGCGATCGCGACGCGGGCCCGCGAGAGCCGGCAGGCGTCCACGATCGAGGCGTGGTTGACCTGGTCGGACACCACCAGCGTGCCGGGCCCGGCGAGGGCGGTGACGGCGCCGAGGTTGGCGAGGAAGCCCGAGGAGAACACCAGCCCCGCGGGGGCGCCGCCGAACGCGGCGAGCCGCCGGTCGAGCTCGGCGTGCAGCTCGGTCGTCCCGGTGACCAGGCGCGACCCGGACGATCCGGTGCCCCACTCGCGTGCCGCCGCGACCGCGCCCGCGGTCAGCCGCGGATCACCGGCGAGCCCGAGGTAGTCGTTGGACGCGAGGTCCACCAGCCCGTCGTGATCAGGTGTGCGGGGGCGCAGCGCGCGGCGCAGCCCCGCCTCCGCGCGGCGCGCGGCGGCGTCGCGGAGCCGGGCCAGCGGGTCTCCCGTTGCGGACATACCGGAAATCCTCCCAGGCCGCGCGCGGAGGGGGACGCCGTACCCGTCCAAAAACCCATGGGCGATGATGGTCGGGTGCCTACCTTGACCGATCTGGTGCGCGACCACACCGACCTCACCGAGACCGATGTGGAGTGGCTGCACGCGCTGGTGTCGGACTGGCAGTTGCTCGCGGACCTGTCGTTCGCCGACCTGCTGCTGTGGGTGCCGCTCCGGTCGGCGGACGTGCTGCCCGCCGAGACCGGGTCCGGCGGCCCGTCCCGCCGCCAGCCCGTCGCGCTGGACACCGGCGCCGCCGTCCCCGGCTGGGTGGCGATCGCGCAGATGCGCCCGACGACCGGCCCGACCGCCTACCCCGAGGACCTCGTCGGCAAGGTCGTCCGGACGGGGCGGCGCGGGCTGATCGACGTGGCCTGGCGGGAGCGGCGGATCGTCCGGGAGGGCGATCCGGAGTGGGGGAGCGGCATCCCCGTCCGGGAGGAGTCGATCCCGGTAAGGCGCGGCGCGAAGATCCTCGGGGTGATCCAGCGCAGCACGAACCTCAGCTCGGCGCGCACCCCGAGCCGCCTGGAGCTGACCTACCTCCAGAGCGCCAGCGACCTCGCCAAGATGATCTCCGAGGGCCGGTTCCCGGTGCCGGGCGAGGAGCCGAACCTCGTCCGCTCGCCCCGGGTCGGCGACGGCCTGATGCGGCTGGACCGCTCGGGCAGGGTCAGCTACGCCAGCCCGAACGCCCAGTCGGCCTACCGCCGCCTCGGCTTCCCCGCCGACCTCGTCGGGGAGTCGCTCGGCCAGGTCACCGCCGACCGGTGCGACACGGGGGAGCCGCTGGAGGAGGCCCTGAGCGTCGTCCTCAGCGGCCGGGCGCCCCGCGAGGTGGAGGTCGAGGCGCACGGGTCGGTCATGCAGTTGCGGACGATCCCGCTGGTCGTCGGCGGGACGCGGATCGGCGCGATCGTGCTCTGCCGGGACGTCACCGAGCTGCGCTGGCGCGACCGGGAGCTGATGACCAAGGACGCCACGATCCGCGAGATCCACCACCGCGTGAAGAACAACCTCCAGACGGTCGCGGCGCTGCTGCGGCTCCAGGCGCGGCGGCTCCAGATCCCCGAGGGCAGGGCCGCGCTGGACGAGGCCGTCCGCCGGGTCGGGTCGATCGCGATCGTCCACGAGACCCTCTCGCACACCCCCGACGAGCTGATCGACTTCGACGACATCGCGGACCGCGTGATCACGATGGCGGGGGAGGTCTCCACCCCCGAGACCAAGGTCACCCCGAAGCGCACCGGCAACTTCGGCGTCCTGCCCGCCGAGGTCGCGACGCCGCTCGCGATGGCGCTGACCGAACTCCTCCAGAACGCCCTGGAGCACGGCCTGGCGAACCGGTTCGGGACCCTGGAGGTGGCCGCCCGCCGCTACGGCGCCGGGGGGCCGTCCCCCGCCCCGGACCCGAACGACGTCTCCCTCTGGGGCGAGTGGCCCACCGCGGGCGAGCACGCGCCGCAGAAGGAGACCCCCGCCGACGGACGCCGCCTCGTGGTGGTCGTCGCCGACGACGGGAAGGGCCTGCCGCCCGACTTCGACGTGGAGAGCAGCGACAGCCTGGGCCTACAGATCGTCCGAACCCTGATCGTGGGCGAACTGGGCGGCCGCCTGGACTTCCGCCCCCGCCAGGGCGGCGGCACGGAAGTGGTGGTCGACGTCCCGGTGGAACAGCACCACAGGCCGGGCCCGCGTTCTTAGAGCAGCGCCCTAGCGTGCCGCGCCGAGGGCGCGCCTGTTGACACGGCGCTTGAGGGCGCGGCGCTCGTCTTCGCCCATGCCGCCCCAGACGCCGGAGTCCTGGCCGGACTCCAGGGCCCAGCGCAGGCAGGCGTCGGTGACGTCGCAGCGCTTGCACACCTGCTTGGCCTCCTCGATCTGCAGGATCGCGGGCCCGGTGTTGCCGATCGGGAAGAACAGCTCGGGGTCCACGTCACGGCAGGCTGCGCGGTGGCGCCAGTCCATGCGGTCCACTCCTTCGTCAGGTGGTGGAATCACTCCACTTTTGTGAACGGTTTCACATGTCGCGAACACCCGGAGCGGCGGTGGTGGCCAGGTCCAGGGGTCGTTGTTCGGCGGCGGTGCGAGCAGGTGGCTGACGACGTTGGGCCCCTGTCGGCCGGCGCACTTTGAGCGTGTCAGCAGGGCGCGGGCAGACGCAAGACCCTTGAGAAAGGATTCTCAAAGTATGGGTGTCGCATGTGTCACATCGGTGGGTCGGCCCTGTTGCTTTGTCGTTAACAGATGGGCCGGACGGCCTCATATGACGATGCGGATGGCCTTCGGTACCGATCGGAAGGTGATGAGCTCCTGCTCGCCAAGGTAGTCGCCGTCGAGCTGAAAGGCCACGGGCCGCTCCGCGCGCAGTGTGATCTCCGCCGCGTCGTGCACGTTCACCACGTGACGTCCCTGGACGGGACGGGTGCGGGGGGTCATCATCCGGGCCAGCGCGGCCAGCGTCGGCGCCGCGTCCAGCGTGCGCGTCGCGAACACGTCGAGGCCGCGCGAGAAGTTCGCCTTGGGGCTCGGATTCACCGGCACCGGGCCCATGAAAGTCCACGGCGCGGTATTGGAGATGAACGCCATGAAGACCCCCGATTTCGTTGGGCGCCCCGGCACTTCCATCGTTAGGGCGGGACGCCGCCGATCGGTCCCGGAGAAGAAATGGCGGATGGCGGTCCGCACATAGAGCGACGGGTCGGCCTTCGCTCCCGCGCCGCGCCGCCGCTCCACCTCCCGGACGACCTCCGCGTCGAACCCGACGCCGCCGCAGAAGGTGAAGTAGCGCTCGGTCCCGCCGGGGTGGCAGGCCGTCCCGAGCCCGACCGTGCGGTACCGGCCCGCGCGCAGCGCGTCCAGGACGACCCGGGTCGCGCCGATCGGGTCGCCTGGAAGCCCCAGCGCGCGGGCGAACACGTTGGCGCTGCCGATCGGCAGGACGGCCAGCGCCGGGAGGTCGGGCGAGGGGCCCTCCGCGAGCAGCCCGTTCACCGCCTCGTTCACGGTCCCGTCCCCGCCGAGCGCGATGACCGCGTCATAGCCCTCCAGCGCGGCCCGCCGCGCGATCTCCGTCGCGTGGCCGCGGTGGGCCGTGTCGGCGATGACGAGGTCGAGGTCCCCGGAGAAGGCCCGCACGAGGAGGTCGCGGGCCCGCCGGGAGGTCGAGGTCGCCTTGGGGTTGGCGATCAGCATGGCGCGCACGGCGCCAGCGTATCGACCGTTCCGACGCGCTTTTCCACGTGGCGGTCCCGGGACGTGCCGCCGGGAGGGGGCGAGTAGGGTTTCAGGTTGTGACGAAGCGTCCGTTCACCGTGCAGGCAGCCGCCGCCCTGGAGGCCGCGGAGGGCCTCGCCGCCGTCGGTTTCGGGGTTTTCACCGGCATCGAGACGGTGGCCGGCTCCGCCGTCGACCCCGTCAGCGCGGTCGGGGTCACCGTGCTCGCCCTCGTCGGCGGCGTCGCCATGCTCGGCTGCGCCCGCGGGCTGCTGCGCGCCGACCAGTGGAGCCGCGCCCCCACGGTGCTCACCCAGCTGTTCGCGCTGCCCGTCGCGTGGTCGCTGTGGCAGAGCGAGCGCCCCGAGATCGCGATCCCGATGGGCGCCGCCGCCGTCCTCGCGCTGATCATGGTGCTCAGCCCGCCGAGCACCGCCTGGCTCGTCGAGGACCCGCAGGAGCAGGGCCCGGACGAGGAGGAGGACGCGGACGGCGCGGACGCCGCCCCGCGTTCCGGTGGCCGGTCGCCGCGTACCGGCCGCTGATCCTCGGTCCGGCCGCCGCCCCCGGCCACTGGTCACTCGTCGGCCGTCAGGCCCTCCCGCAGCTGGGCGAGCGTCCGGGCCAGCAGCCGCGACACGTGCATCTGCGAGATCCCCAGCTCCGCCGCGATCTGCGACTGCGTCATGTTGCCGAAGAACCGCAGCAGCAGGATCTTCTTCTCGCGGGCGGGCAGCTTCTCCAGCAGCGGCTTGAGGGACTCGCGGTACTCCACGCCCTCCAGCGACTCGTCCACCATGCCGAGCGAGTCCGCGACCGCGGGGGCGTCCTCGTCGCCGGAGTCGGGGGCGTCGAGGGACACCGTGGAGTAGGCGTTCGCCGACTCCAGGCCCTCCAGCACCTCCTCCTCGCTCATCTGCAGGTGCGCCGCCAGCTCGCTGACGGTCGGGGCACGCCCCTCCCGCTGCGCCAGGTCGCTGATCGCCTTCGTCAGCGACAGCTTCAGCTCCTGGAGCCGCCGCGGGACGCGCACCGCCCAGCCCTTGTCGCGGAAGTGCCGCTTGATCTCGCCGACGATCGTCGGCGTCGCGTAGGTCGAGAACTCCACCCCGCGCCCGAGATCGAACCGGTCGATCGACTTGATCAGCCCGATCGTCGCGACCTGGATCAGGTCGTCCAGCCACTCGCCCCGGTTGCGGAAGCGGCGGGCCAGATACTCCACCAGCGGAAGGTGCAGCTCGACGAGCTGGTCACGGATCCGCTGCCGCTCCGGGTCGCCCTCCGGCAGCTCCGCCAGACGCTCGAACAACGCGCGGGCCCGCGCGCGGTCGGGGACCGCGCTCTCGGACCGCTCGTTGCCGGAGCCCGCGATGGTCGTCTTCTCCGTCACGGGGCCCCCGCCGCACCCCGGCGCTTCTGCAGCGTCACGGTGACCCGGTCGTCGGAGCCGACCTGGGCGTCGACCTCGCCCGCCAGCGACGACAGGACCGTCCAGGCGAAGGTGTCGCGGCTCGGTTCCTGGCCGTCCACCGTCAGCACCGCCACCGAGATGCGCACCGCATCGCCGGTCAGCTCGAACTCGCAGGTCAGGTCGGTTCCGGGGACGGCCTGCGCGAGCAACATCGCACAGGCCTCATCGACCGCGATGCGCAGGTCCTCGATCTCGTCCAGCGTGAAGTCGAGCCTGGCCGCGAGACCGGCCGTCGCGGTTCTCAGAACCGAGAGGTAGGCACTCGCGGCGGGCAGCTTCACCGTCACCACATCGCGGACGGACAACTGTGTACTGGCGGGCATTGCAGCGGTTTCCTCGGTCACGTCACTCCCTCGCAGGATGGTCCTGCTGCTTCCGAAACTACCGCCTTCCGGCCGTGCTGCGAGACTCCGCGTCCGCGTGTTTGAGGTCTTTATTGCAGGGACCTGGGCGTCAGGCGCTGGACGCCTTCCTCCGGCGGCCCCTGCGGCGATCGCCGGCATCGCTTCGAACGCGGTGTTCATTGCGTTGCCCTTGGCGTCGGCGCTGGGGCGCCTCCTTCGGCGGGTATCGCGGCGATCGCTGGCATCGCTCCGAACTCGCCTTGCGGCTCGCTCCGCGATCAGGCCCTCGCGGTGTTCATTGCGTTGCCCTTGGCGTCGGCGCTGGGGCGCCTCCTTCGGTGGGCATCGCGGCGATCGCTGGCATCGCTTCGAACGCGGTGTTCATTGCGTTGCCCTTGGCGTCGGCGCTGGGGCGCCTCCTTCGGCGGGCATCGCGGCGATCGCTGGCATCGCTCCGAACTCGCCTTGCGGCTCGCTCCGCGATCAGGCCCTCGCTTCGCTCGTGCCTGCCTTCGGACGCGATCGCGATGTTTCCGGTGGGTGGAAGGCTCGGTTACTGCGGGTGGGTGCTTTGGTGCTGTCTGCGTTCGCCTTGCTCGCCTGGTGAGTCGCTCGGCTTCGGGCTCGTCCCGCCCGCTTGGCCGGTGGGGCTGGGGATGTCACGTTTTGGTGGGGGTGGTTCGTCTGTGTTGGTGTGATCGTTTAGGACGCTCCGGCCAGCGGCCCGTCCCTTCCGTCCACGGCGGAGCCGCTCCTCGCGCGCCCCCGGATGTCCCCCGTCCGGGGGCGCGCCCTTCGGGCGTCCCGGCCATCCGGGCTGCTCCAATAGTCTGGAACGTGTGATTCGAACTGCGACGGCCGATGACGTTCCCGCGATCCGGCGGCTGATCCGCGACCTGGCGGAGTACGAGCGGTCCCTGCATGAGGTGAAGGTCACCGAGGAGCAGTTGCGGGCCGGCCTCTTCGGGGACGAGCCGCGCGTGTTCGCGCACGTCGCCGAGCATGACGGGCGGGTCGTCGGGTTCGCCCTGTGGTTCCTCACCTTCTCGACGTGGGAGGGCGTCCACGGGATCTACCTGGAGGACCTCTACGTCGATCCCGGCGTCCGGGGGCACGGGTACGGGAAGGCGCTGCTCACCGAGCTGGCGCGCGTCGCCGACGAGAACGGGTACGCGCGGGTCGAGTGGGCCGTGCTGAAGTGGAACACCCCCGCCATCGGCTTCTACGAGTCGCTCGGCGCCCGTCCGCAGGACGAGTGGAGCGTGTACCGGCTCACCGGGGACGCGCTCGCCAAGCTCGCCCGCGCCTGAGGCCCGCCCCGGGGACGGGCCTCACGCGTGTCACCACGTGGTGGGCTTGTCCTTGGTGTAGAGCCAGGCGTCGAACAGGCCGTCCAACCGCTTGTGGGAGATCCGCTCGGCGAGGTCGATGAACTGCTCGGTCGTCACGTTGCCGTCGCGGTGCGCGCTCGTCCACGCCTTCAGGAGGGCGAAGAAGGCCCGGTCGCCGACGCGGTCGCGCAGCGCCTGGAGCGTCATGCCGCCGCGCCAGTAGGGGGTGAGGGTGAACAGCTCGTCGGTGCCGGGGTCGCCCGCCTCGCGGTCGCGCCAGAGCTCGTTGTAGTACGGCCAGTCCTCGGTCTTGCCGTAGAGGTTGTCGAAGGTCTGCTTCGCGGACGGGCCGCCGTGCTGCTCGTCCCACAGCCACTCGGCGTAGGTCGCGAAGCCCTCGTTCAGCCAGATGTCCTTCCACCGCCGGACGCTGACGCTGTCGCCGAACCACTGGTGGGCCAGCTCGTGGACGATCGTCGGGGTGTCGGGCCGGTAGCCGTAGATCGGGCGGCTCTGCGTCTCCAGCGAGAACGCCACGTCCACGCCCACCCGGATGCCGCCGGTCGAGGCGAAGGGGTAGCGGCCGAAGACCTTCTCCTCCCAGTCGATCGCCTTGATCGTGCCCTCGTGGATCGTCTTCAGCTCGTCCGCGCGGTTCGGCGCGACGGCGGTGATGACCGGGATGCCGCCCTCGGTGCGGCCCTTCCGCACGGTGAACTTGCCGATGGCCAGCATCGCGAGGTAGCTCGCCATGGGGGAGCGCTCGTTCCACACGAACGTGGACCTGCCGCCGCGCGTCCACTCGCCGCCGGGCTCGCCGTTGGACAGCACCTGCGTGCCCTTCGGGACCGTCACGCGGTAGGTGTAGGTCGCCTTGTCGGTCGGGTGGTCGTTGCTGGGGAACCAGGTGGACGCGCCGTCGGGCTCGCTCACGACGTACGCGCCGTCGGGGGTCCTGATCCAGCCGAACTCGCCGAGGTCGGGGCGCCTCACCGACTTCGGCGTGCCCGCGTAGGCGACGGTGACCGTGAAGCGGGTGTCCTTCCGCAGGCCCGCGCGCGGGGTGACGACGAGTTCCTGGCCCTTACGGGTGAACCGCGCGTCCCTGCCGTCCACCTGCACGCTGTTGACGGTGAGCTGCTTCAGGTCGAGGTCGAGGCGCGACAGGTCCTGGGTCGCGCGGGCCTTGATGCGCGCGGTCGCGACCAGCGCGTTGGAGGCGGGGGTGTAGTCGAGCGACAGGTCGTAGTGGGCGACGTCGTACCCGCCGTTCCCCTCCTGGGGGAAGTACGGGTCGCCCGCTCCGGGGGCGCCGGGGGTGAAGCGGTGACCGTGGGACGCGGCGGTGGCGGGGGTCGTGGGCGCCACGAGGCACGCGATGGCGAGCGTGACCACCACCGTCGATCGGACGGGTCTGATGGGCATGATTCGTCCTCTCTCTGACTGTGCGCCATAGAAGATCACGCCGTGTCGTGAAATGTCAGTCTTATCCCGAATATGCCGTGGGGGCCGTCCGAAACGGACGGCCCCCACGACCCGACGCGAACCGCGTCACGCCTGCTTGGTCTCCCAGAAGATCTTGTCGATCTCCGCGATCTTGCCCAGCAGCTCCTCGGCCGCCTTGACGTCCATGCTCCCCTTGGTGCCGGACGCGCCGGCGAGCTTGGTCGCCTCGTTGAACAGCTGGTGGAGCTGCGGGTACTTCTCGAAGTGCGGCGGCTTGAAGTAGTCGGTCCACAGCACCCACAGGTGCTCCTTGACCAGCTGCGACCGCTGCTCCTTGATCAGGATCGCGCGGGCGCGGAACTCCGGGTCCTCGTTGGCCGCGTACTTCTCGGCGATCGCCTTGACCGACTCGGCCTCGATCCTGGCCTGCGCCGGGTCGTAGACGCCGCACGGCAGGTCGCAGTGCGCGGAGACCGTGGTCTTCGGGCGCAGAAGCTTGAGCAACACCTGCGATTCCCTTCCCTCGTTTCGGATCATGCTCAGGTCACCGACATTACCCTCGCGGCCCAGAGCCCGTCCGGGCAGGGCGCTCGGTAATTCGGCCTAAGACCCGGACGCCGGAGCCGTCCGGAACCCTTCCGGTAGCGTCATCACCGGAGAGTGCCGGAGTATGCGGACGGGAGGGGAGCCGTGCCGATCCTCACGCGCCGTTCCGCCGCGCTCTGGGCGCTGCTGGGCGCGGTGCCGTTCGTACTGCTCAGGGGGCGCGGGAGGCTGCGCGCGGTCGCCGTGGAGGGCGACTCGATGCTGCCCGCGCTGCGGCCCGGCGACTGGCTCCTCGTGCGCGTCGCGGGACGCGTCGCCGCCGGCGACGTCGTCGTCGCCCGGCATCCGGAGCGTCCCGGCCTGCTCGTGGTGAAACGGGCGGCGTACCGCGCGGACACCGGATGGTGGCTGGAGAGCGACAACCAGCGCGCCCCAGGCCGCAGCGACAGCTGGGACTTCGGCGCCGTCCCCGACACGCTGGTCGTCGGACGCGTCGTCGCCCGCTACTGGCCGCCGTCCCGCGCCCGACGGCGGATCGACACCAGCGGCACGCTCGGCGGGCAGCCCGCGGGCATGCCCGGCCGTCCCGCGCAGCGCTCGCAGCGGTAGCGCGGCGCCCGCTCCGTCGCAGGGGTGAGGTAGGCGCGTTCGCAGCCCTCGGCGCGGCACACGCCGAGCGCGTCGATGCCCCGCGAGCTGATCCGGGCGGCCAGGCCCATCGCGGCGCGGGCGGCGCACCGGTCGGGGACCGAGCCGTCCTCATTGAGGTGCAGGTGCCAGCCCTGGCCGTCGTGCCGGGTCACGATCGGATGCACGGGGTAGCGGATGAGCAGGGTGTTGAGGCGCTCGATCGCGTCCAGTTCGTCGCCGCGCGCGGCGGAGACGAAGACGGCGCGCAGTTCGGCGCGCAGTTCGCGCATGGCGTCCAGATCGCGGCGCGCCGTCCGACCCGCGAGGTACGGCCGGCGCAGCAGCAGGGCGCGCAGCCCTTCGAGATCACGCAGCTCGTCCCGGTGGGGGCGGCACGTGTTCACGAGATCGACCGCCAGGTCCGCGTAAGAGGCGAGGTCCACATTCGCTCCCGACGGGGGTCAAACCTGATCGTCGAATCCCCAGGATTCATTCCCCCGTGGTGAGAATTACACCGTCACTTTTAGGCCGGACTACCCGCGCCCCAGGTGGGACGCGGGCAGTCCGGAAAAGGACAGCGGAATTGGTCCTGCGGATCAGACCCGGTTGACCCCCTCCGCGCGGGCCTGGGCGGCGACGGCGTCCGCCACGGCGGGGGCGACCCGCGCGTCGAACGGGCCGGGGATCACGTAGTCGGCCGTCAGGTCGTCGCCGACGATGCCGGCGAGCGCGGTCGCGGCGGCCAGCTTCATGCCCTCGGTGATCGAGTGCGCCCGCACGTCCAGCGCGCCCCGGAAGATGCCGGGGAAGGCCAGCACGTTGTTGATCTGGTTCGGGAAGTCGCTGCGGCCGGTCGCCACGACCCTGGCGTGCCGCCGCGCCACCTCCGGCGGCACCTCGGGCGTCGGGTTGGACAGCGCGAACACGATCGCGTCCTCCGCCATCGTCGCGACGCACGACTCCTGGACGGTGCTGCCCGACAGCCCGACGAACACGTCGGCGCCGCGCAGCGCCTCCTCGGTGGAGCCGGTCAGCCCCGCCTTGTTGGTGATCGCGGCGATCTTCTCCTTGGCGGGGTTCAGCCCGTCCCGCCCCTGGTAGACCAGGCCCTTGCTGTCCGACAGCGCGAGGTCGCCGATACCGGCCTCGACCAGGATCCGCGACACCGCGATGCCGGACGCGCCCGCCCCGGCCACGACCGCGCGCAGCTCCGAGAGCGGCTTGCCGACGAGCCGGGCCGCGTTGGTCAGCGCGGCGAGCGCCACGATCGCGGTGCCGTGCTGGTCGTCGTGGAAGACCGGGATGTCGAGGGCGGCGCGCAGCCGGTCCTCGATCTCGAAGCACCGGGGGGCGCTGATGTCCTCCAGGTTGATGCCGCCGAAGCTCGGCGCCATCGCGGCCACGGTGTCGACGATCTCCTCGACGTCCGTGCAGTTCAGCGCGATCGGCACCGAGTCGAGCCCGGCGAACTCCTTGAACAGCAGGGACTTGCCCTCCATCACCGGCATGGAGGCGGCCGGGCCGATGTCGCCGAGCCCGAGCACGGCGGTGCCGTCAGTCACGACCGCGACGACCCTGGAGGTCCAGGTGTAGTCGTAGGCCAGTTCCGGGTTGTCGGCGATCGCCGTGCACACCCGGGCGACGCCCGGTGTGTAGGCGAGCGAGAGGTCGTCGGCGTTGCGGACGGGTATGGTCGAGCGCATCTCCAGCTTCCCGCCGCGGTGCAGCGGGAAGGCCGGATCATCGTCAAGATTTCGTTCCTGGGTGGAATGGTTCCGCGTGTGATTTTTCTGCGTGGGAATGGCCTCAGCAGCCACAGCGACCCCTGTCTGTGAATGTTGGCTTTCGGGCGATGCCGCCGCGGTGGTGGCGGACTGGTGGCCGGTCACCTGGTGGACATCTCGCGACGCACGGGGGTCACCCGTTGCCCGATTGTGTCATATCCCCCTCCGCCTTCTCCGGGGAATGCGCGGTGGCGGAGGTCACCCGGAGCGCGTGCCCCGGCCGTTGCGAGGTCGGGGCGTGGTGGTCGCTTGAAGTAGTTGCACGGGCGCTGTGAGTGGGCAGGGACGGGAGTGACGTACGGGCAGGCTTCGTCGTTGCGTGATTGTTTCGGAGCCTTTATCCAGATCAGGGATGTTGTACGCAAAAATGTGCACCTGCCCCCCCGGGCCCGTCCGGATCCGGGGGAATCACCACTGGAGGGGGACCCGTGACCACCGGTTCTCTGCGCCGCCGCGCCGTCGCCGCGTCCGCGCTCGTGCTGACGGGCGCCCTCGCGCTGTCGGCGTGCGGCGAGAAGAAGGAGTCCACCGAGCCGACGGCGTCGATCACGCCGAAGGGCGGCCCGGACAGCAAGCTCGCGGCTTTGGTCCCGGCCGAGATCAAGGCCGACGGGGTCATCAAAATCGGCTCCGACACCACCTACGCCCCCGCCGAGTTCCTCGACAACAACAAGGTGGTCGGCTTCGACGTCGACCTGTTCGACGCGGCCGCCGCCAAGCTCGGGCTGAAGACCCAGTGGAACACCACGCCGTTCACGGGAGTGATCACCGGCGTGAAGTCCGGGAAGTACGAGGCGGGGATCTCCTCGCTCACGATCAACCCGGAGCGGCTCAAGGACACCGAGATGGTGAGCTACTTCAACGCGCCCATCCAGTGGGTGGTGAAGAAGGGCAACCCGCTGGGCATCCAGGTGGAGAACCCGTGCGGGAAGAAGGTGGCGGTGCAGACCGGCACCGTCGAGGTCCCCGACCTCCAGAAGCGGTCGAAGGACTGCAAGGCCGCGGGCAAGCCCGAGATCAAGATCGACCAGTTCCAGGACCAGAGCACCGCGACCGCCGCGGTCGCCTCCGGCAAGGACGACGCGGGCACCGCCGACTACCCGGTCTTCGTCGACGCCGTCGACAAGTCCAGGGGCCAGCTCGAACTGCTCGGCGACCCCTACGGGCAGGCGCCTTACGGCGTCGCGCTGAAGAAGGGCCAGACGCAGTTCGCCCAGGCGATCGCGGGCGCCTACAAGGCGATCATCACCGACGGGACCTACCAGCGCGTCCTGGACAAGTGGAAGGTCGGCAAGGGCGCGATCACCGACCCGGCCGTGAACCCGAAGGTCTCCTGACCGCATGTCGGACGAAGAGAAGCCCGAGGCGCCCGACCTCGTGAAGCCGGACGGGGCGCGGCCCGAGGCCATCAAGGCCGTGCCCGTCCGGCACCCCGGGCGCTGGATCGCGGTGGCCGTGCTCGCGGTCCTGGCCGCGATGTTCGTGCACATGCTGGTCACGAACAAGCAGTTCCAGTGGTCGTTCATCATCGACAACGCCTTCCGCCCGAACGTCATCGAGGGCGTGCGGACCACCGTCCTGCTGACGGTGCTCTCGATGATCATCGGCGTGCTGCTGGGCATCGTGCTGGCGGTCATGCGGCTGTCGGGCAACCCCATCCTCAGCGGGGTCGCGTGGGTCTACACGTGGTTCTTCCGCGCCGTGCCCCGGCTGGTCCTCGCGGTCATGTTCGGCAACATGGGGATCCTGTACGCCAAGTACCACGTCGGCGGCGTCCCGTTCGCGGGCCAGCTCGGCGACGCGCTCGGCGTGGACATGGACGCCACCCTGTTCACCGTCGACGCCAACACGATCCTGACCGGGTTCATGGCCGGCCTCCTCGCGCTCGCGCTGTCGGAGGGCGCCTACATGGCCGAGATCGTCCGGGCCGGCATGCTGTCGGTGGACCCCGGGCAGAACGAGGCGGCCGGCGCGCTCGGCATGTCCCGGATGCTGGCGATGCGGCGGATCGTCCTGCCGCAGGCCATGCGGGTGATCGTGCCGCCGACCGGCAACGAGACGATCGCGATGCTCAAGGACACCGCGCTGGTGGCCTTCGTCCCCGTCAACAACGAGCTGTTCTTCCAGCTCAAGGCGGTCGGCGACAAGTCGTTCAACGTCTTCCCGATGCTGGTGGCGGCCTGCATGTGGTACCTGCTCCTGTCCAGCTTCCTGCTGGTCGCGCAGTACTACCTGGAGCGGTACTTCGCCCGCGGCAGCGGGATTCCCGAGAACAGGCGCGCCGGGCTGCGCGCGCTCGGCTTCGGCAGCGGCGGAGGAGGGGCATGAGCGGGCCGGACGGCGCGGAGGGCCTGATGGTCAAGGCCGAGGCGGTGCACAAGCACTTCGGCCGGCTGGAGGTGCTCAAGGGCATCGACCTGGAGGTCGCGCCCGGCGAGGTGATGTGCGTGCTCGGCCCCTCCGGGTCGGGCAAGTCGACGTTCCTGCGGTGCGTCAACCACCTGGAGAAGATCGACGCCGGGCGGCTGTGGGTGAACGGCCACCTGATGGGCTACCGGCAGAAGGGCGACCGGCTCTACGAGCTGCGCGACCGCGAGGTCTCCGAGCAGCGCCGCGAGATCGGCATGGTGTTCCAGCGCTTCAACCTGTTCCCGCACATGACCGCGATGGAGAACGTGTGCGAGGCGCCGGTCCACGTCCGGCGCAGGAGCAAGGCCGAGGCGCGCGAGCGCGGCGCGGCGCTGCTGGAGCGGGTCGGGCTCTCCGACAAGACCGACAGCTACCCCTCGCAGCTCTCGGGCGGCCAGCAGCAGCGGGTCGCGATCGCCCGCGCGCTCGCGATGGAACCCAAGCTGATGCTGTTCGACGAGCCGACCTCCGCGCTGGACCCCGAGCTGGTCGGCGAGGTCCTGGAGGTCATGAAGCAGCTCGCGCTGGACGGCATGACCATGATCGTCGTGACGCACGAGATCGGGTTCGCGCGGGAGGTCGGCGACACCCTCGTCTTCCTGGACGGCGGTGTCGTGGTGGAGAAGGGCACCCCCGAAGAGGTCATCTCCAACCCCCGCAACCGCCGCACGCAGGACTTCCTCTCCAGGGTCCTCTGACCCGGACGGCGGACGGCCCGCCCTCTCCGCCCGGAACGGGGGCGGGCCGTTTGGCGTGCGCGCGGCGGGTTAGTGTGCCGTGCATGTTCGCTGTCACCGCCACGCGCATCGACGCAGACGATCCACTGAACGGGCTGACGCTCGGCGAGCGGCCCGACCCCGAGGTACCGGACGGCTGGACGACCGTCACGGTGAAGGCCGCCGCGCTCAACCACCACGACCTCTGGTCGCTGCGGGGCGTCGGGCTGCCCGCCGAGCGGCTCCCGATGATCCTCGGATGCGACGCGTCCGGGGTGGACGAGGACGGCAACGAGGTCATCGTGCACGCGGTGGTCGGCGACCCCGACCGGGGCGGCGGGGACGAGACCCTCGACCCGAAGCGGTCGCTGCTGTCGGAGTCGCACCCGGGGACGCTCGCGGAGAAGGTGGCGGTGCCGCGCCGCAACCTCGTCCGCAAGCCCGCGGAGCTGTCGTTCGAGGAGGCGGCCTGCCTGCCCACGGCGTGGCTCACCGCCTACCGGATGCTGTTCGACAAGGCCGGGGTGGAGCCGGGCGGGTCCGTGCTGGTCCAGGGCGCGGGCGGCGGCGTCGCCACGGCCGCGATCGCGCTGGCGTCGGCGGCGGGCCTGCGCGTCTACGCGACCAGCCGCAGCGAGGCCAAACGCGCGCGGGCGCTGGAACTCGGCGCGGACGCGGCGCTGGAGTCCGGCGCGCGGCTGCCCGAGCGCGTGGACGCGGTGATCGAGACGGTCGGCCAGGCCACCTGGTCGCACTCGCTGAAGTCGCTGCGCCCCGGCGGACGGGTCGTGGTGTCGGGCGCCACCAGCGGCGCGGTGCCGCCCGCCGACCTGAACCGGGTGTTCTTCCTCCAGCTCCAGGTGGTCGGCTCCACGATGGGGACCCGGGGGCAGCTGGAGCGGCTGGCGGGCTTCCTGGTCAAGTCGGGCGTCCGCCCGCCGATCGACCGGGCGCTGCCGCTCGGCCGGGCCCGGGAGGGCTTCGCCGCGATGGCGGAGGGCGACCTCTTCGGCAAGATCGTTTTCACGACCTGAGCGCGGCCCGCGCCCGCGGGCCGGCGGCACGGCCCGCGGGCGTCAGCGGTCGCGGAAGACCTCGTTCCGCATCCGCTCGCGGGTCTCCTCCAGGAGCCGCTGGCAGGCGGCGAGGCCGTCCTCGTCCAGACCGGACCGCTTGGCGCCCTTGCGGACGTCCTCGACGAACTTGCGGAGCAGGCGCTCCAGCTTGAGGCGCGCGACGTCCTCGCTGGTGCCGGTCGCCGTCCGCCAGGCGTCCTCCCAGTTCTGCCGCCACTCCTCCTTCCACGCCTGCCTCTGCTCGCGCCAGTGCTCCCTCTGCCGCCTCCACTCGTCCTTCTGGCGCTCGGTCGACTCCTTCCAGGCGTCCTTGGAGGTGGTCTTGCCCTGGTCGCGCATGTCGCGCGCCGCCTGGGTCAGCTCCTCGCGCAGCGACCGGACCGTCTGCCGGACGTCCTGCTGGACGCCGCGCGCGAACTCCTGCGCCGAGGCGGTGATCTCCTCCTCCAGCTCGGCCAGCTCGTCCATCCGCCGTTCGAGCTCGTCGCGGCCCTTGTCGGTCAGCGAGTACACCTTCTTGCCCTTGACCACCTCGTGGGTGACCAGGCCCTCGGACTCCAGCCGGGCCAGCCTCGGGTAGATCGTTCCGGGCGAGGGCGAGTACACCCCGAGGAAGCGGTCCTGGAGCAGCCGGATCACCTCGTAGCCGTGCCGCGGGCTCTCCTCCAGCAGCTTCAGCAGGTACAGCCGCAGGCGACCGTGGCCGAATACGGGGCTCACGTCACTTCTCCATTCGGGGTTCGGCGATCTCCGGCTCGTCGTCCTCCCGGCCGAGGAGGGTGACGGGGCCCGACACCGTGTTGACCGTGAGCCGTCCCGCGCCGTCGCCGATGGTGCCGGCGACGCCGCGCATGACGGCCCGCTCCCGCTCGCCGAGCCCGGCGAACGAGGTCTCGATGCGGCCGGTGGCCGAGGTCAGCGCGACCTCGGCGCCGGCGGACTCCGGGACGCGCAGCGCGACCTCGCCGGAGACCGTGTTGACCTCGACCCGGCTCGCGCCGACGAGGTCCATGTCGGCGGCGACGCGGCCGCTGACCGTGCGGGCGGCGAGGCGCTCGACCGACCCGCCCGCCAGCGACAGGTCACCGGACACCGAGGTGAACGACACCGTACCGTCCAGCCCCTGCGCCTCGATCGCTCCGGACACGGTGTTCGCGTCGACCGCGCCGCGCACCCCGTCCAGCGTCACCCCGCCGGAGGCGCTCTTGATCGACGTGCGGGCCGCCACGCCCGTGATCAGCGCGTCCGCCGACACCAGCGTGAGGGAGACGGGGCAGTCGCGCGGGACCGTGACGGTGATCGAGGCGTGCACCCGCTGGGTGCGCAGCCACGACAGCACGCCCTCCCAGATCCGCTCGTGCGTGATCGTGAGCATCCCCGCCTCGTGCCCGACCAGCAGCGGCGGGCCCGCCACCTCGCCGACGATGACCGAGGGGCGCTCGTCGGAGGCGAGCACCGACACGCTTCCGGCGATCAGCGTCGTCCGCAGCGCCACCACCCCGTCGAAGCCGAGGGTGGTCGGTTCGTCGATCGTCCAGCGCGACATCGCGGTAGCCCTTCGTCAGACGCCCTGCCAGTAGACACGATATGTCGCGTTCCTCGGAAGTCAAGATGTATCGTGTCTCCGCCGCCGGGTGGGCGTCGGCCCTCGCCGCCCTAATCCCCGTCCTCGTCCTCGTCGTCGAGGCGGGCCAGCCAGGTCGCCAGCCGGTCCACCGGCGTCTCGAACTCGGGGTTGAGGTCGACGAACTCGCGGAGCCGCTCGGCGAGCCAGGTCAGGCTGACCTCCTCGGCCCCCCGGCGGTCGGTGAGCTCCTCGATCCCCCGATCGGTGAAGTACATGGCGTTCTCTCTCCAGGGCCCCTCCGGGGCCGTTCCCGGGCCTCGCGCCGAGGCCCCCGTACGCCGAGGGCCCCGGCGCGGGCGTGCCGCGCCGGAGCCCCCGGTCCTTCCCGCGTGCCTACTTCTCGCCGAACAACCGGGTCAGCAGGGCCTCCTGCTCGGCCTGGTGCAGCTTCGCCGAGCCGACCGCCGGGGACGAGGACGCCGGACGCGACACCCGCGACAGCCGCAGGCCCTCGATGTGGTGCGGCAGCTTCAGCGCCATGAACGGCCAGGCGCCCATGTTCGCGGGCTCGTCCTGCACCCACACCACCTCGGTGTGCGCCGGGTACTTCGCCAGCTCGGCGCGGATCTCGTCGACCGGCGGCGGGTAGAGCCGCTCGACCCGGATCACCGCGGTGTCGTTGGCGCCCGCCGCGTCCCTGGCCTTCACCACGTCGTAGTAGATCTTGCCGGTGGTGAGCAGCACCCGCCGCACGCCCGCCGCCTCGACCGCCGGGTTCTCGTCGGGGATGACCGGCTGGAACGCGCCGCCGGTGATCTGCGCGACCGTCGAGGTCGCCGCCTTCAGCCGCAGCAGGTACTTCGGCGTGAACACGATCAGCGGCTTGCCCCGCCCCGACAGCACCTGCCAGCGCAGCAGGTGGAAGTAGTTCGCCGGAGTGGTCGGGTAGACCACGGTCATGTTGTCCTGCGCGCACAGCTGCAGGTAGCGCTCGATCCGCGCGGAGGAGTGGTCGGGCCCCTGCCCCTCGTAGCCGTGCGGCAGCAGCAGCACGACGCTGGAGTGCTGGCCCCACTTCTGCTCGCCCGAGGAGATGTACTCGTCCATGATCGACTGGGCGCCGTTGGCGAAGTCGCCGAACTGCGCCTCCCACGCGACCAGCGCGTCGGGACGGGTCATGGAGTAGCCGTACTCGAAGCCCATCGCCGCGTACTCGCTCAGCAGCGAGTCGTGCACGTAGAACTTCGACACGCCCTGGCCGAACTGCTTGAGCGGCGCGTACTCCTCGCCGGTCTTGCGGTCGAACAGCACCGAGTGCCGCTGGCCGAACGTCCCGCGCCGGGTGTCCTGGCCGACGAGCCGCACGGGGTGGCCGTCGATCAGCAGCGAGCCCAGCGCGAGCAGCTCGCCGGTCGCCCAGTCGATCGCGTCGTCCTCGATCATCTGGGCGCGGCGCTGCAGGATCGGCTGGAGGCGCGGGTGGACGTTGAAGCCCTCCGGCAGGCTGACCTGGGACTCGATGATCCGCTTGACGGTCTCCTGCGTGATCGCCGACCCGGCCCTGCCGTGGTCGATCGGGATGCGCTCCTCGACGTCGGGCTTGACCACCGAGCCCGGCTCCAGCGGCTTCTTCACGGCCTCGCGGGTCTCGATGAACGCCCGCTCCAGCTGCTCCTGGTAGTCGCGCAGCGCCTGCTCGGCCTCCTCGACCGTGATGTCGCCGCGGCCGATCAGCGCCTCGGTGTAGAGCTTGCGCACCGACCGCTTGGCGTCGATCAGGTCGTACATCAGCGGCTGGGTGAACGAGGGGTTGTCGGTCTCGTTGTGGCCCCGCCGCCGGTAGCAGACCATGTCGATGACGACGTCCTTCTTGAACGTCTGCCGGTACTCGAAGGCCAGCCGCGCGACCCGCGCGCACGCCTCCGGGTCGTCGCCGTTGACGTGGAAGATCGGCGCCTGGATCATCCGCGCGACGTCGGTGGAGTAGACGCTGGAGCGCGAGTACTCGGGCGCGGTGGTGAAGCCGACCTGGTTGTTGATCACCACGTGCACGGTGCCGCCGGTGCGGTAGCCGCGCAGCTGCGACAGGTTGAGCGTCTCGGCGACCACGCCCTGCCCGGCGAACGCGGCGTCGCCGTGGATCAGCACGGGCAGCACGCTGAACCCGGCCTCGCCGACGTCCAGGAGGTCCTGCTTGGCGCGGACGACGCCCTCCAGCACCGGGTCGACCGTCTCCAGGTGGGAGGGGTTCGCGACCAGCTCGGTGTGGATCTTGGAGCCGTCGGCGGCGACGAAGTCGCCGGACGCGCCGAGGTGGTACTTCACATCGCCCGAGCCCTGGGCGCTGCGCGGGTCGAGGTTGCCCTCGAACTCCCCGAAGATCTGCCCGTAGGACTTGCCGACGATGTTCGCCAGGACGTTCAGCCGCCCGCGGTGCGCCATGCCGATGACGACCTCGTCGAGGCTGGCGCCCGCCGCCGCGGAGATCACCGAGTCCAGCAGCGGGATGACGGACTCGCCGCCCTCCAGCGAGAACCGCTTCTGCCCGACGAACTTGGTCTGGAGGAACGTCTCGAACGCCTCGGCGCTGTTCAGCCGCCGCAGGACGTGCAGCTGCTCCTCGCGCGAGGGCTTGTCGTGCGGGACCTCGACGCGCTCCTGGATCCAGGCGCGCTCCTCCGGGTCCTGGATGTGCATGTACTCGATGCCGACCGTGCGGCAGTAGGCCATCCGCAGCACGCCGAGGATGTCGCGCAGCTTCATCGTCGGCTTGCCGCCGAACCCGCCGGTCGCGAACTCGCGCTCCAGGTCCCACAGGGTGAGGCCGTGCTTGAGGATGTCGAGGTCGGGGTGGCGGCGCTGCTTGTACTCCAGCGGGTCGGTGTCGGCCATCAGGTGGCCCCGGACCCGGTAGGCGTGGATCAGCTCGTGGACGCGGGCGACCTTGGCGACGTCCTCCTCGTGGGAGGCGGAGATGTCCTTGACCCAGCGCACCGGCTCGTACGGGATGCGCAGCGCCTCGAAGATCTCGTCGTAGAAGCCGTCCTCGCCGAGGAGGAGCTGGTGGATGCGGCGCAGGAAGTCGCCGGACTGCGCGCCCTGGATGATCCGGTGGTCGTAGGTGGAGGTCAGCGTCATGACCTTGCTGATCCCCATGCGCGACAGCGTGTCGCTGGAGGCGCCCGCGAACTCGGCCGGGTACTCCATCGCGCCCACGCCGATGATCGTGCCCTGGCCCGGCATCAGCCGCGGGACGGAGTGCACCGTGCCGATCGTCCCGGGGTTGGTCAGGCTGATCGTCGTGCCCTGGAAGTCGTCCAGCGTCAGCTTGTTGCCGCGCGCCTTGCGGACGATCTCCTCGTAGGCGGCCCAGAACTGGCGGAAGTCCAGCGTCTCGGCGGCCTTCACGCTCGGCACCACCAGCTGGCGCTGGCCGTCGGGCTTCTGCAGGTCGATCGCCAGGCCGAAGTTGACGTGCTCGGGCCGGATCAGCACCGGCTTGCCGTCCACCTCGGTGAAGGCGGCGTTCATCTCCGGCATCGCCGCGAGCGCCTTGACGATCGCGTACCCGATCAGGTGGGTGAAGGAGACCTTGCCGCCGCGGCCGCGCTTGAGGTGGTTGTTGATGACGATGCGGTTGTCGATCAGCAGCTTCGCCGGGACGGCGCGGACGCTCGTCGCGGTGGGCACCCCGAGGCTGGACTCCATGTTGGCGGCCGTCCGCGCGGCGACGCCGCGCAGCCTGACCTCCTCGGCGCCCGCGGGAACCGGCGGCGGCGCGGCCTTGGGGGCCGCCTTGGCCTGGGCCTCGGCCTGGGGCTTGGCCGCCGGCGCCGGCGGCGAGGCGGGCTTGGCTACCGGCTGCTTGGATGTCGGCGGAGCGGCCGCTGTGCCGTTCGCGGCCCGGGGGGCCGCTCCATCGGTGGCCGGGGTGGTCGCGGACGCGGGCCGGGTGTCCGGCTGGTAGTCCGCGAAGAAGTTCCACCAGGCCTCGTCAACCGAGTTCGGATCCTCGAGGTACTTCTGGTACAGCTCGTCGACCAGCCACTCGTTGGCACCGAAGTCTGTGTTCTTGGGGTCGGCACTAGTTTGCGACGACTCTGTCGACACGGCGGAGATCGCCCTCTTCCGCAGCTCGCAGGTGAGTTATAAGACCCAATAAGGCTACTCGCACTTGCACCTCGCGGTGTCCACCCGGGGTGCCGCCCACCTCCCGTGGCCGTTCACCGGGGGCCGCGCGGTGAACGGACGGGCGTGTGCGGCGCGCCGCGTCCCCCACGGCGCGGGGTATGCCGGCGACGGGTGCGAGGGGGCCCGTGCCGTGCGCCGAGGGGACCGCCGGGGGTGGCCCCGACGGAGGATCAGACGGGGGATCAGTGCGTGTGCGGCGCGACCGTCGGGCCCTCGCTGGCCTGGATGAGCACGAAGCCCTGGCCCTGGTAGGCCAGCTGCATCGCCTCGCCGCTGCCGCGCCCGATCAGGGCGGACGCCTTGAACGTGCGGTTCACGCCGACCTGGAGGCTGGTGCTCCACGCCACGGCGGACTGGCCGTCGGCGAAGGTCGGGGCGCGGCCGCAGTCCAGCATGACCGGGGTGCCGTGGGTCGTGAGCGCGACCCAGCCGGTGCCCTGGAGGGTGGTGTTGAACAGGCCGCCGGCGGCGATGCCCGCGCCCTGGACGCGCTGGATGTCGGACTGGAGGTGGGAGTCGTAGGCGAGGATGTTCTTGCCGTTGACCGTGATCCCCTCGTTCTCCAGGTAGAACAGGTGGATGTCGTCGGCGTCGTTGGCGACGAACAGCAGCCCCTGGCCCTTGACGCGCATGAGGGGCACGCCCTCGCCGGTCAGCGCCTTCTTCATGAACTTGCCGATGCCGCCGGCGCCCTCGTAGTCGAACTCCATCTGGCCCTGGAAGGCGACCATGGAGCCCTGCCGGGCGAGGACGTCGCCGTTCAGGTGCACCCGGAGCATCTTGGAGTTCTGGAGTGCGAAGTGGCCGGGCAACTGCTGGCCCTGGTCGATGTTGCCGAAGAACTGGCTGCGCATGGTCGGCTGGCCTCTCGTGTCCTGTCGTGGGGATCTATCTGGAGATCCGTCAGCATAACGACGGGATGCGCCAGGTCATGAACTTTCCCGGCAGGTGGCGCCCCGACCGCGGCGGACGTGGCCGACCGAGCCGGTCAGCCGGAGGCGAGCCGTTCGCGGCCGTGCGGCGCCGCCCAGTCGAGGAGGGGGCCCTTGGGGACGATGCGGGTCGGGTTGATTGTGGGGTGCGTCACGTAGTAGTGGCGCTTGATGTGGTCGAAGTCCGTCGTCTCGCCGAACGCGGGGATCGAGTACAGGTCGCGGGCGTAGCCCCACAGGTTCGGGTAGTCGGCGAGGCGGCGCAGGTTGCACTTGAAGTGCGAGTAGTAGACGGCGTCGAAGCGGGCGAGCGTCGGGTAGAGGCGGACGTCGGCCTCGGTGACGGCGTCCCCGAGCAGGTACCGGCGGCCGGCCAGGCGCTCCTCAAGGCCGTCGAGGGTGGCGAACAGCGCGTCGAACGCCTCCTCGTAGGCGTCCTGCGCGGTGGCGAAACCGGCCCGGTAGACGCCGTTGTTGACGGTCCGGTAGACGAGGTCGTTCAGCTCGTCGATCTCCGGGCGCAGCTCCACCGGGTACAGGTCGGGCGCGCCGGGCCGGTGGAAGGCGGTGAACTCGGTCTCCAGCATCGTGGTGATGTCGGGGAAGTCGTTGGTGACGAGACGGCCCGTCTCGGTGTCCCAGACGCAGGGGACCGTGTACCGGCCCGTGAACCCGGGGTCGGACGACAGGTACAGCTCGGACAGGAACACCGTCCCGGTGACGGGGTCGTGGTCGGGGAACCGCCAGCCCCGCTCGTCGCGGATCGGGTCGACGACGCCGACGCCGATGACCTCCTCCAGGCCGAGGAGCCGCCGGACGATCAGCGTCCGGTGCGCCCACGGGCAGGCGTAGGAAACGAAGAGCCGGTAGCGGCCGGATTCGGCGGGGTACCCGCTCCCTCCGTCCGCCGTGATCGTTTCGGTGAAGCGGTTGCGCTGCCGGACGAACCGTCCGCCCTCGACCTCCTGCGCGGTCATGACGGGCTCCTCCCCAGGTCGACGTCACGGCCCCGGACGGTCGTCCCCGCGGGGGATCCGCGCCCGGGAACCCCACGGCTACGATAACCGTCAGTAGCTTTGTCGAACTAGTCGGACTGGTCGCGGAGCGGCTGGAACCAGCAGGTGGCAGGGGAGCACATGCTCGAGAACTTCAACGCTCTGGCCGACGGGCTTCCCCCGTGGCTGGTGCTCCTGCTCATCGCGGGCCTGGTGTTCGCCGAGGCGGCCCTGTTCTTCGGGTTCGTCTTCCCGGGCGAGACCGCGATCGTGGTCGGCGGCGTCCTCGCCAGCCAGGACAAGCTCTCGCTGCCGGTGCTGCTGGTCGTCGCGGTGGTCGCCGCCGTCGCGGGCGACTCGGTGGGCTATGAGATCGGCCGCAAGTTCGGGCCGCGGCTGCTGGAGACCAGGGCGATGAGCAAGCACCGCGCCAAGGTCGCCAAGGCGCAGGACCTGATCCGCCGCCGGGGCGCGTTCGCGGTGTTCATCGGCCGGTTCACGGCGCTGCTGCGGGCGCTGATGCCCGCGCTGGTCGGCAGCTCGCGGCTGCCGTATCCGAAGTTCCTGCTGTTCAACTTCATCGGCGGCGTCACCTGGGTGCTGACGTTCACGCTCGGCGGCTACTTCGCGGGCGAGGCGTTCGACCACGCCGCCAAGCTCGCCGGGCGCGGCCTGGCGATCGGGCTCGCCGTCGCCGCCGTCGTCGCGATCGTGGTGTGGAGCGTCCGCAAGCACCGCCGGGAGGCCCACGAGGAGGCCGAGGTCGAGGCGGAGGAGTCGGAGCACACCCTGGAGCAGACCCACCCCTGAGGCCCGCACGGGCGGAGGGCCGGCGGGTGGGAGGCCGGCGGGCTAGAAGCCGCCCGAGGGGTCGAGGCGCATCCGGCCGCCGACGTGCGGTAAGTCCAGGAAGGTGCGGATGCCGGGCGGGGCGGCGCACACCACCGGGATCGCGTTGAGCGCGTGGCACGCGGCCGCCGACAGCGGGTCGGTGATCCAGTCGTCGCCGGTCGTCAGCGTGACCGACGGCAGCCCGTGCACCCGCACCGCGTAACCGGGCGGCCCCCAGAGCGGCTGCCGCGCGGCGTCCGCCTTGTGGATCGCCTCGATCGTGAGCACGGGGCGGCCCGCCGCGATGCCGTTGAACGTCCAGCGGGCCGCCGCGACCGTGCCGCGCGGGATCAGCCCGGACGCGACGCGCAGGTCGGCGCCCGCGAGGCGGTGGTCCACGTCGACGTCGATCTCGTCGAGGTCGATGTGCAGCCCGGCCGCCATCAGGTGCAGGCTCTCGGAGTACAGCGACCGCATCGCGGTGCGGGCGGGCCGGAGCGCGCGCAGGTAGGACTCCTCGTCCCGGCCGAACCCGATCATGTGGTGGACCATCGGCCAGGACGGGTGCCGGGCGAGGTCGTTGCACTCGCGCGCGTACACGTGGGAGATCCCGCACGACATCCGCGACAGCATCAGCGGCAGGACGTCCGCCATGAAACCCCGGTTGATCCCGCAGCCGTGCAGCGACGTCCGGCCGCGCTTGCACGCCTGCTCCAGCTCGTTCACCAGGAACGGCCCGTGCGCCGCCGGGTAGACGAGCCCGTTCATCGAGATGACGTTCTTGCCGGAGGACAGCAGCGCGCACACCGTGTCGAGGTCGGCGTAGGGGTCCCCGGTGGGGCCCGGCGCGTAGACGACGCAGTCGGCGTCCAGGTCGAGGATGTCGGCCAGCTCGCGGGTCGCGGTGATCCCGGTGGCCTCGCGCCCGGCGAGCACCCCGGCGTCCACGCCCTCCTTGGCGGGGCTGTGCACCCAGACCCCGGCCAGCTCCAGGCGGTGATGGTCCAGCACGCCCCGCAGCACCCGGCATCCGAGCGCTCCGGTCGCCCACTGCACCACGCGGAGCGGGCGGGGGCGTGCGTCGGCGGAACTCATCGAGGAATGACCTCCGGTGCTCCGTCGCGGCGGCGGGGTACCGCGATGGGTGTGGAGACTACGCGGAAAGGACGGCGAAATGCGGCAATCGTCGCAACTTTCTGGGAAGCCGCAGCGTGCGCCGGGGATGCCGCCCGCACGTGCGCGGGGTGCGCGGCCGAGCCGGATTCGGTTAGCTGGTGCCCCCCGGTCGCACCGCTTCCGGCGGTGCGACCGGGGTGGCGGTGATGGGCGAGCGTGAGGAGACAGGGATGGCGGAACTGCGCTTCGACGGCCGGGTCGCGGTCGTGACGGGGGCGGGGCAGGGCCTCGGCCGCGGGCACGCGCTGGAGTTGGCCGCGCGCGGCGCCCGGGTGGTCGTCAACGACCTCGGCGGCGACCGGTCCGGCGCGGGCGCGTCCGCCGGGCCCGCGCAGGCGGTCGCGGACGAGATCACCGCGGCCGGCGGCGAGGCCGTCGCCGACCCCGGCGACGTCGCGACGCCCGAGGGCGCGGGGGCGATCGTCCAGACCGCGCTGGACGCCTTCGGACGGGTCGACATCGTCGTCAACAACGCGGGCATCCTGCGCGACCGCTCGTTCAAGAACATGACGGTGGCGGAGTTCGACGCGGTCATCGCCGTCCACCTGCGCGGATCGTTCCTGGTCACCAGCGCCGCGTGGCCGCACCTGCGCGAGCGGGGCTACGGCCGGGTCGTCAACACCTCGTCCCCGGCGGGCCTGTTCGGCAACTTCGGCCAGGCCAACTACGCGGCGGCCAAGATGGGCCTCGTCGGGTTCACCAGGACCCTCGCGCAAGAGGGCGCCAAGTACGGGATCGGGGTCAACGCGATCGCGCCGATCGCCTGGACGCGGATGACCGAGGACCTGCTGCCCGCCGAGTTCGCGGACCGGCTCGGCGCCGAGCAGGTCGCGCCGCTGGTCGCCTACCTCGTCCACGAGGACAACGCCGAGACCGGCGAGGTCTACACGGTCGGCGGCGGACGGGTCGCGAAGGTCTTCGTGGCGGAGGGCCCCGGCTACGCCCAGGCGGGCACGCTGTCGGCCGAGGACGTCCGCGACAACTGGGCCGCGATCAACGCGGCCGAGCCCAGCACCGCCCACCGGAGCATGGGCGAGCAGATGGGGCCGCTGATCCGGCGGCTGACCGGCGGCTGACCGGAGGGGAGCCCGAGCGGCCCGCCGGCCGGGCGGGACGGGGGCGGACCGGTCCACGCCGCCCGTCCCGCGGGCCGGGGTCCGAACCGGCGGGACTAGCCGGCCAGCGCGGTCGCCAGGGCCTCCACGTAGCGGAGGGCGGCGAGGCGGGCCAGCGCCGGGTGCGCGCCGAGGGGGCCGGAGTGGGCGGCGCCGATCGCGGCCGCCGCGGCCGCGACGTACTCCCACTCGGGCTCAAGGCCGATGAGGTGGGGCGCGAGGGCCACCGAGGCGGCGCCGGACGCGCGGAGCTGGTCGGCGGCGCCGCGGACGGCCATCTCGTCGCCGAGCGAGGCGGTGAAGACCGGCGCCGCGAGCCGGGAGGCCAGCAGGACGCTGGTGACCTCGGCCTGCCGGACGGCCGAGGGGCCGCCCGGGGTGGCGACGACGAAGCCGGACGCGCCGGTCACCATCGTCATCATCCTGATCCGGTCGGCGCGGGCGAGGCCGGCGTCGGCGAGGCGGTCGTGCAGCGCCTCGGCGATGAGCGGGTGCGGGCCGAGCGGCTCGGCGGCGACCGCGGGCGCGGGCGCGGCGGCGACGGCGGCGCGGACGGCCGACTCCAGCGCCGGGTCGGGCCCGGTGGACATGGGGACGACGACGGCGGCGGGCTCGTCGGGGTCGCCCTGGGTCAGGCCGGCGAGCACGGCGGGCAGGCCCGCCTCGTCGCCTTCGACGTAGCCGACGTGGGCGGGCTGGCCGGTGTGCTCGATCTCGACGAGCCGGGCCAGCTCCGCGGCGATCTCGGTGCCGGCCCGCCGCGCGGCGCCGGGGACGGCGAGGACGAGTGTGGGGGATCCGGGGGGCAGCAGGAAGGACTCGTCGCCGCGATGTCGCCCGCCGCGCGGTGTGCGGCGGCGTCGCGACGGGAGTGCCTCGGATGCCTGGCTTTCGGGACTCACGGCGGGAATCGTAACGCCCCCGGGCCCGGGAGTCGGCCTTCCGCCCTGGCCGGGCCTGCTTCGTGGCGCGTCCGGGGCGCCGTCGTTCCCGCCCCTGTCACTGCCTGTATAGATCGTCGATCTCCTTCCCGTGTCGTCGCGCCCGCTTCGCTGGATGGCCGTGCCGACGGTCGTCGCCGGCGGTCGTTCCGGGGACTCCGCCGAACGTTGAGCGAAGCAGCAGAGTATGGCGCATTCCGCTCCCGGCGACAGGGGGAAATGAACTATCTTGTTCGGATTTGCCGTTATCTCATTCCGAACACCGCCCCGCCGGCCCGGTGCGAGCGTCCCTCCGGTGGTACGGCGTTCATCCCACGAACGCTCAATAGCGGCAATACACGTGAATGGGACCGAAGGGGTTGCGGTGCCGACAAGGGGCGCCTTTATGATCGCAGCACCCCGCGCGCCGGCCCGAGGGACCGCCAGGGGACGGTGCCCGGTTCCGGGAGGCTCCGGGGGTGGTGTCCGGCCTCGGGGGTGACGTCCGGCTACGGGGATGAGGGAACGCGATGACGCACAACACCGTGTCCGGTGAGCTCAACTGGCTGCTGAACGACTTCGCCGACCGCGTGACGACCGTCCGGCAGGCGGTGATCCTGTCCCGCGACGGGCTGGCGGTCGCCGCGTCCAGCGAGTTGGGCCGCGAGGACGCCGAGCACCTTTCCGCGCTGGCCTCCGGCGTGCAGAGCCTCGCGCGGGGCGCCGGGCGGCACTTCGCGGGCGGCAACGTCCGCCAGACCATCATCGAGATGGACGCGCTGCTGCTGTTCGTGACCGCCGCGGGCGACGGCACCTGCCTCGCCGTGCTCGCCGAGGCCGAGGCCGACGCGGGCCTGGTCGCCTACGAGATGGCGGTGCTGGTCAAGCGCGTCGGCCAGCACCTCCAGGCCAACCCGCGCTTCGGCACCGCCGACCGCTACTGACCGGACGCCGCGGCGTGCCGGAGGAGGTGCCCCATGGTCTCCACGGTCCGGGTGGACCCCGAGCGGCCTGACGGGCCGGTCAGCACGAAGATCCTCATCGCCGGCGGGTTCGGCGTGGGGAAGACGACGATGGTGGGCTCGGTCAGCGAGATCAGGCCGCTGCACACCGAGGAGCCGCTGACCGAGCGCGGCGTGCTCGTGGACGACACGACCGGCGTCGGCGGCAAGACGACCACGACGGTCGCGATGGACTTCGGCCGCATCACGCTGTCGGAGCGGCTGCTGCTCTACCTGTTCGGCACGCCGGGCCAGGACCGGTTCTGGTTCATGTGGGACGAGTTGGCGACCGGCGCGATCGGCGCCGTCGTGCTCGCCGACACCCGGCGGCTGCCCGCCTGCTTCCCCGCCGTCGACTACTTCGAGCGGCGGTCGCTGCCGTTCGTCGTCGCGGTCAACTGCTTCGACGGCGCGGAGCGGCACCGCCCCGCCGACGTCGCGGACGCGCTGGACCTCGACCCCGGCGTCCCGGTGGTGCTGTGCGACGTCCGCCGCCGCGAGTCCTCGAAGCGGGTGCTCATCGCGCTGATGGAGCACGTGCTCACCTGGGCGGAGTCGGGGCGGGCGGGCGGGGGCGCGGAGCAGGAGGACGGTGGAGGGGCCGGCGGGGCCGGGGTGGCGCCCGCGGGCTGACGATCATCAGTGCGGTCCCCGTGAACCTTCGACGTAGTAGGCTCCGGCAGACCCCCGTACACCCCGCATCGGGAGGTTTCACAGTATGTCCCAATCATGGCAACGCCGAAGGCCGTCCACGTGAGCAGGGTCCACGCGCCGTGAGGGCGCTCCGCTTCTCCTCCATCCGGTCGAGGATCACGCTTCTGGTCCTCGTGCCGCTGCTCGCGCTGGCCTCGCTGTGGGTGTTCGTCACGAGCATCACCTACGGGGACGCGCGGGAGCTTCTGCAGGCCCGGGAGTTCCAGAACAAGTCGGTGCTGCCCACGCAGCGGCTCATCGACGCGCTGCAGAAGGAGCGGCGGCTGTCGCTGGCCGAGCTCGGCGGCGCGCGGACCTCCGACCGGGGCCAGATGCGCATGCAGCGGCAGTCGACGGACGAGGCGCGGGAAGAGGTGCGGCGGGGCAGCCGGGACGGGAGCATGCGCGGGGCGATCCAGCCCGCGATCGTCCGGCGGATCGACGCGTTCGTCGCGCGGATCGGCTCGCTGGAGGCGACCCGCCGCGCGGTGGACGAGCGGGTCGTCGGCCGCGACCGGGCGCTGCGCGAGTACTCCGACCTCATCGACGCGGGATTCGGCGTCTACTCCGCGACGACGGCGGGCAACGGCGCCATCACCGCCGACGCGCGCACGCTGACCGCGATCGGCCGCGCCCGCGAGTTCCTCGCGCGCGAGGACGCGCTGCTCACCGGCGCGCTCGCGGCCGGGAGCCTCACGCCCGCCGAGCGCGGGGAGTTCGCGCAGCTCGTCGGCGCGCAGCGGATGCTCTACGCCGACACGGCGCCGAACCTCCCGGCCGCCGGCCGGGCCCGCTACGAGGCCATCGCGACCTCGCCGCTCGCCGTCCGGCTGCGGACGCTGGAGGACCAGGTCATCCGCGGCGACGAACCGGCCCCCGCGAAGACGCGCGGGGCGCGCGCGGGCGGCCGGGGCGCGCAGCCGAACCGGGGCGCCGAGCGGGCGCAGCCGGTCGACGCGCCGGTCTGGCGGTCGGTCGCCGACACCGTCAACGGCCGCCTCTACGACTTCGAGAACCAGGCGCTGGACGACGTCATCGACCGCGCGCACGGCATCGCGGTGGGCCTCGTCCTGCGGCTGGCGCTCGCCGGGGGCCTCGGCCTGCTCGCGGTGGTGCTGTCCACCTACATCGCGGTGCGCGTCGCGCGGCGGCTGCTGCGCGAGTGCCGGACGCTCGCGGGCGGCGTCGTCGACTTCACCCGGCAGCGGCTGCCGCTCATCGCGGCGCAGGTGCGCGCGGGCAAGACCGCCGAGCCCGAGCCGCAGCCCGAGGTCGAGTACCGGATCGGCGAGATCCGGCAGATCGCCGAGTCCTTCGACCGCGCCCGCGAGGCCGTGCTGCGCGCCGCCGCGGGCGAGGTCGCGGCCCGGCGCGGGATCAGCGAGGTGTTCGTCAACCTCGCCCGCCGCAACCAGGCGCTGCTGCACCGCCAGCTCAGCCTGCTCGACACGATGGAGCGGCGCACCGAGGACCCCGCCGAGCTGTCGGACCTGTTCCGCCTCGACCACCTCGCGACCCGCATGCGCCGGCACGCCGAGGGCCTGGTCATCCTCGCGGGCAAGACCGCCGGGCGCGGCTGGCGCCGTCCCGTCCCGCTGGTGGACGTGGTGCGCGGCGCGGTCGCCGAGGTCGAGGACTACCCCCGCGTCCGCGTCCAGCCGCTGCCCCGGGTCGCGCTGCTCGGCTCCGCGGTCGCCGACGCCATCCACCTGCTCGCCGAGGTCGTGGAGAACGCCACGACGTTCTCGCCGCCGCAGTCGCCGGTGCGGGTCAGCGGGCACCCCGTCGCGAGCGGCTTCGCGATCGAGGTCGAGGACCGCGGGCTCGGGATGACCGACGAGGCGCTGCGCGCCGCGAACGCGCGGCTGGCCGAGCCGCCGGAGTTCGACCCCTCCGACAGCGCGCAGCTCGGGCTGTTCGTCGTCGGGCGGCTCGCCGAGCGGCACGACATCCAGGTCACGCTGCGCCAGTCGCCCTACGGCGGCACCACCGCGATCGTGCTGATCCCCGCCTCGCTCGTCGTCGAGGCCGCCCAGCCCGAGGTCGCCCGCCGCGCCACCGGCCCGATCGAGGCCGTCACGGCCCCGGCGCTGTCGGCGTCGGCGCGGCCGAGGGCGGACCAGAGCGGCGTCGTCCGGCTGGTGGCGGGCACCGACTCGGCCGCCCCGGCGCCGGCCGCGCCGGTGCCGTCGGCGCGCCCCGAACCCGAACCCGTGCCCGAGCCCGCCGCGGACGAGCCGCCCGCGGCCCCCCTCAAGGACGGCGAGCTGCCCAAGCGGCGGCGGCAGTCGCATCTCGCCCCGCAGCTCAAGCAGCGGGTGGACGCGCATCTCGCCGAGCAGGACCGGCGGCGGCCCGAGCCGTCCGGCACGATGCCGCTCTCCGCCCCCGTACCGGCGGACGCCCGGCCGGAGCCGGGCGGCGCGGGGCCGGGAGGCGCGGGACCGGGAGGCGAGGCCGCCCCACAGGACGCGCCGGAGGCGGACGACCCCCGCTCGCCCGAGGCGCTGCGCTCGATGATGTCCGCCATGCAGGACGGGTGGCGGCGCGGCCGGGACGAGTCCGCCGGGTCGGCGGACGAGCCCGGCACCGGGCGGAACCGAGGCGACCAGGAGGACGACACCCGATGACAGATGCCCAGCACTCCGGCACGGAGGTTCCGGGCGGAGGCGGCGGTGAGCTGAACTGGCTGCTCGACAGCCTCGTGCAGCGGGTCGCGCCGGTGCGGAACGCGGTGGTGCTGTCGAGTGACGGCCTGCGCATCGCCGCCTCGCGCGGCCTCGCGCGCGAGGAGTCCGACCATCTGGCGGCGGTCGCCGCGAGCTTCCAGAGCCTCGCGCGCAGCGCGGGGGAGTCGTTCGGCGGCGGGCCCGTCCGGCAGACGATCGTCGAGATGGAGTCGTCGTTCCTGTTCGTCACCGCCGCCGGGCAGGGCGCGTGCCTGGCCGTCCTCGCCGCCGGTGACGCCGACCTCGGGATCATCGCCTACGAGATGGCGATGCTGGTGACCCGGGTCGGCCAGCACCTGTCGGCGAACCCGCGGTCCGCCGCGTCCGAGCCGGGCGGCGTGTGAGGTGGACGGCGGACAGTCTCCCGGGCCGCCGCTCCCCGGGAACGGCGAGCCCGGCCCCGGCGAGCCCGGACCCGGTGCTTCGGAGCCCGGTGCTCTGGGGCCCGGTGCTCTGGGGCCCGGTGCTCTGGGGCCCGGTGCTCTGGGGCCCGGTGCTCTGGGGCCCGGTGCTCTAGGGCACAGCGCCAGGCACGGCGCGGCGGGGACGGCGTGGTTCGACGACGCGGCCGGCCCGGTCGTGCGCCCCTACGCGCTCACCGGCGGCCGGACGCACTACGACGGCGTCGAGTTCGACCTCGTGTCCCTGGTCACCACCGTCGTCCCGGCGGAGCCCGCCGATGATCCGCCACCGGCGTCCGCGCCCCCCTGGGCGCGGGAGCCGGAACATGAATTGATCTTGGAGCTTTGCCGCACACCGCTGTCGGTGGCCGAGATAGCGTCGGATCTGGAACTCCCCCTCGGGGTGGTCCGCGTCCTGCTCGGCGATCTTCTCGATCACTCGCTGATCCAGGTCCGTCCCCCCGCGCCGGTGGCGCAGTTCCCCAGCGAGCGCGTACTCAAGGAAGTGATCGATGGAATCCGTGCGCTCTGACGCGGCCGCCGCACCCGGCGAGTCCGCGCTGACCGTCAAGATCCTTGTGGCCGGCGGCTTCGGCGTCGGCAAGACCACCCTGGTGAGCGCGGTGAGCGAGATCCGCCCGCTGCAGACCGAGGAGGCCCTCACCGAGAAGAGCGTCGGCATCGACGACACGTCGGCGGTCGCGAACAAGACGACCACGACGGTCGCGATGGACTTCGGCCGGATCACGCTGCCGAACGGCCTCGTGCTGTTCGTGTTCGGCACGCCCGGCCAGGACCGCTTCTGGTTCATGTGGGACGAGCTCGCCAAGGGCGCGCTCGGCGCGGTCGTGCTGGTCGACACGCGGCGGCTGGCCGACTGCTTCGCCTCGGTCGACTACTTCGAGCGGCGCGGCGTCCCGTTCATCATCGGCGTCAACCGGTTCGACGGCGCCGGGCGGCACTCGCCCGACCAGGTCCGCGACGCGCTCGACCTGCCCGCGGACGTGCCGGTGGTCGACTGCGACGTCCGCGACCGCGAGGACGCCAAGCAGGTGCTGATCACGCTCGTCGAGCACATCATGCGCACGATGAGCGGCCGGCAGTCCGTCACGTACTAGCCGGCCGCCCGTACCGTCACCCGACCCGTCACCCCACCGGGCCCTGGGCGAGGCCCGGCGGGGGACGGAAGTCGGCGAAGTCGAAGCCGGGGGAGACCACGCAGCTGACGAGGACCTCCCGCCCCCCTGTGGGACGGGCGGCCTGCCACACCCCGCCGGGGATGACCGCCTGCGGGATCTCGCCCGCCGCGAGGTCGGGCCCGAGCTTGATGGTCCGCGGCGTGTCGCCGGGCGCGTCGCCGTCGCCGCCGAGCAGGAGCGCCAGCGGTCCGCCCGAGTGCCACAGCCACACCTCGTCGGAGCGGACGGCGTGCCACATCGACTCCTCGCCGGGCGGCAGCAGGAAGTAGATGCCGGTCGCGGAGCTGCGCTCGCCCGGGTAGCCGTCCGGGGTGAGGCGCGCGGCGGTCCGCCATGTCTCACGGAACCAGCCGCCCTCGGGGTGCGGCAGCAGGTCCAGGGCCTCCGCCGTGGCGGGACGCGCCAGGAACGCCACGTGGCGGCCGTCGGGCCCGCGCCTGGCGTACCGGATCCCGGTCACGGCCGCGGCCGACAGGTCGATCTCGTCGGGCGGCGGGGACAGGCCGGGGTCGAGGCCCACCGCGACGACCTGGCCCGCGGCGAAGGCGTCGTCGGCGATCGCGAGGGCGGCGGTGTCGTCGTCGGGGGCCCAGACGGCGCCCGCGTCCGCCAGGGCGAACCGGGGTCCGGGCCGGGTCTTCCACGCTTCCAGCGTCGTGATCAGCAGCACGCCCCCGAGCCTAGGCGAGCCGGGCGATAAGCGTTTCCCTTTGGAGGGCCCCGCTGGCAGCATGGGGCGGGTCATGCGGCCGAGTGATGGGGGCGAGATGCGCCAGGTCTTCGAACACTCCACGTTCCCTGCCAGGACGAGAGCCTTCGAGGACTTCACCGCCCATGACCGACTCCACCCGTTCCACCCTGAACCTCGGCATCCTCGCGCACGTTGACGCGGGCAAGACCAGCCTGACCGAGCGGCTGCTGTTCGACACCGGCGCGATCGCGCGCCTCGGCGGCGTCGACACCGGCGACACCCAGACCGACCGCGGCGAGCTGGAGCGCAGCCGCGGCATCACGATCCGCTCCGCCGTCGCGTCGTTCGGCTTGGGCGCGCTGCGGGTCAACCTGATCGACACACCGGGCCACGCCGACTTCATCGCCGAGGTCGAGCGCGCCCTCGGCGTGCTGGACGGCGCCGTGCTCGTGCTGTCGGCCGTCGAGGGCGTGCAGGCGCAGACCCGCGTGCTGATGCGGACGCTGCGCGAGCTGTCGCTGCCCACGCTCGTGTTCGTCAACAAGATCGACCGCATGGGGGCGCGGCGGGACGGGACGCTCGCCGCGATCCGGCGCGGGCTGCCGGGGCGCGCCGTCCCGCTGAACGACGTGCTCGACGTGGGCACCCCCGCCGCGCGCACGGTGCCGTGCCCGCCCGATCCCGAGATCCTGGCCGAGGCCGACGACGTCCTCCTCGAAGCGCTCGTGGACGGGCGCGACCCGGGGCCCGGCGCGGTGCGGGCGGCGCTGCGCGCGCAGACGGCCGCCGGGACCGCCCAGCCGCTGTACTTCGGGTCGGCGCTGACCGGCTCGGGCGTCGCGGACCTGCTGGACGGGATCGCCGCCCTGCTGCCCCCGGCTCCCACCGGCGGCCGGGGGGAGCCGCGCGGGTCGGTGTTCGCCGTCGAGCGGGGGCCGACCGGCGAGAAGGTCGCCTACCTGCGGCTGTTCGCGGGGGAGCTGCGGCCCCGGCAGCGGATCACCCTCCAGGGAGGGGACGGCGCGCACACCGGCCAGATCACCGGCCTCGACGTCGTCGGCGCGTCCGGGACGCGCGCCGGACTCACGGCCGGGAACATCGCCCGGATCCGCGGCCTGTCCAGGGTGCGGGTCGGCGACCGCCTGGGGGAGCCGGAGCGCGCCGTGCCCGCGTTCCCGCCGCCGACCCTGGAGACGGTCGTCTCGGCGCGGCGTCCCGCGGAGTCGGCGCGGCTGCGCGCGGCGCTGCTCGCCCTCGCCGACGAGGACCCGCTGATCCGGGCGCGCCCGGCGCCGGGCGGCGCGACGTCCGTCCTGCTGTACGGGGAGGTGCAGAAGGAGATCATCGGCGCGCGGCTGCTCGCCGACGCCGGGGTCGAGGCGGTGTTCGAGGAGAGCCGCACCGTCTACGCCGAGCGCCCGGTGGGCGTCGGCGAGGCCGAGGAGGACATGGACTGGCGGCGCCGCACCCCCGACTTCTGGGCCACGGTCGGGCTGCGCGTCGAGCCGGGGCGCGGCGTCACCTTCCGCCGCGAGGTCGAGTTGGGCGCGCTGCCGCACGCGCTCGACCGGGCGATCGAGGAGACCGTCCGCCGGACCCTCGACCAGGGCCTGCACGGCTGGCCGGTGACCGACTGCGCCGTCGTGCTGACCCGGTCGGGCTACGCCTCGCCGGTCAGCACCGCCGCCGACTTCCGCGGCCTCACGCCGCTGGTGCTGATGGCGGCGCTGGTGGCCGCCGGGACGCGCGTGTACGAGCCGGTCCACGCGTTCGAGGCGGAGATCCCGGCGGACGCGCTGAGCCCCGTCCTCGCCCGGCTCGGCGCCCTCGGCGCGGACGGGCTGGAGCCCGAGCCGTCCGCGGGCGGGGGATGGACGGTGCGGGGCGGCATCCCCGCCTCCCGGATCCGCGACGCCGAGCGGTCGCTGCCCGCGCTGACCCGGGGCGAGGGGACGTGGTGGTCCCGGCCGTCCGGCGACCGGCCGGTCACCGGCCGCCCGCCCGCGCGCGACCGCACCGACGGCAACCCCCTCGACCGCGAGGCCTACCTGCGGCACCTGGCCCGGTGAGGCGCGACCGGGGCGCGTTCCGAACCTGGGCCGCGGCCTTGGCGCACCGGTCAGTCCATCTCGGAGAGGCGGGCGGGGTCGAAGGAGATCGTGAAGGGGCGCTCCAGGGCCAGGGTCTCGCCGGCGCGGGCCCGGCCGGCGACCCGGTAGCCGCCGTCCGCGAGGTCGAGCATCGTGACGGTGGGGCGCGGCTCCAGGTCGATGAGCCAGTAGTGCGGGATGCCGGTGGCCGCGTACTCCTCGACCTTGCGGACGCGGTCGATCTGCTCGTTCACCGTACGGGGGGTGACGACCTCGGCGACGAGGATCAGGTCGGGGCCGTAGTAGGTGCGGGTGCGGCGCTCCAGGGCGGCGCGCGCGACGTCGCGGCTGACGGCGAACACGTCCGGCTTGCGGATCCCGGCGGGGGTCGTGACGTCCTGCGGGGCGCCCGCGACGTGGACGTCGGCGTCGGCCTGCCGCGCGGCCTCCTTGAGGATGCCCCGCAGTTGCTGGGCGGCGTGGTCGTGCCACAGGTCGCCCGGCAGCTCGTGCAGCCAGCCGTCGGCGAGCTCGTAGCGGCGGCCCTCCTCGGGCAGCGCGTCCAGGTCGTAGAGCGTGTACGGGCCGTACGTCGCGCCCATGGACCTTCTCCCCCCTCGTCCTCCGAGCCGTGCCGTAGGCCGTTCCGGGGGGTGCGGGGGACGTCCCCCACAAGAGACCGGGCCGTTCCCGAATCTAGTGGACGGACGTCCGGCGGTCCGGAACCAAGATCGCGCGTCGGCCGGATCCGGGCGAATCTCTCGAAAGGCGAGCGATGGTGAGTTACGATACATCGCGAGTCGGCGCCCCATCGTCGGGAGGCGGCGGCGTGGAGGAGAGATGCGATGAGCGCCGAGCAGCGGAAGGCCGGGGCCGCCCTGCGCGCCTCGGACGGCGACCGCGACGAGACCCTCGTGCGGTTGCACACCGCCTACGCCGAGGGGCGCCTGACCGACACCGAGCTGGACGAGCGCATCGACCTGGCGCTCGCCGCCCGCACCCGCGCGGAGCTCGGCCGGGTGTCGGACGACCTGCCCGCCGCCAAGGCCCCGACGGCCGTCCCGGCCGGACGCCCGGCCGGGCGGTTCCAGATGGCCTACAAGAGCGCGGTCAGGCGCAGCGGCCGGTGGCGGCTGCCGGAGCGGTTCACGACCGTCATCTACAAAGGGCACTCGCTGCTCGACTTGCGCGAGGTGGAGCTGGAGGGGCCGGTCACCACGATCCGCGTGCTCGCCTACAAGTCCACGGTCGAGATCGTCGCCCCGGCGGGCGTGCGGGTCGAGGCGGAGGGCGTGGGGGTGTCGTCCGAGGTCGGCGGCGTGCCGCCGGTGGACGCGCCGGTGATCCATGTCCGGGGATTCGCGTACAAGGGGGAGATCGAGGCGAAAGATCGGTTTCGCCGGGCCTGAGGTGATAGAACGCTCCCACGGCTAGGATCGGCCGCCGTTCACGTCGATGTCCGGGCACGGGCGGATGTGGCGCGGTTTGATGGTGATCCATCGCGAACTCGGGCTGCGGCCGGTGAATGGAGCGCGTGTGACGGCGAGGACCCCCGGGCAGGACGAGGCGCGGCTCGCGATCGAGGACGAGCCGGTCGACTCCCGCCGGATCCGGCGGCGCCTGACCTTCGGCGTCGCCGGCGACCTCGCCGGGCTGCCCGCGTCGCTGTCGCCCTGGCAGCGCGCCTACGAGGCGTGGCGGTCCGCGGGCCTGCCGTGGGGGCACGGCCCCGCGCCGGGCGTGCCGTCCGAACCGCTCGTCACCGCCCCCAGGCCCGCCGGGCCCGCGCTCGCGCCCGTCCGGGCGGACGAGGCGCCGCCCGCGCGGAAGCCGACCAGGACACCGGTCGACGAGAAGGTCTACTCCCCGCCGCGGCCGCGCCGCGTCCCCGGCCGGACGCGCGGGCTGCGGGCGGGCGTCGCGGTCGCGGCCGGGCTCGTGCTGGTGGCGGGCGGGGCGATCGTCCTCCTCGGCCGGGACGGGGGCGGGCCCGACCGTCCGCGCGTCCCGGCGGCCGTCCCCGCCGACCGGCTGTTCGCGGCCGACCCGGCGGCGATGGCGGACGGCCTCGTCCAGGACCTCGCCGCCCTCGGCTCGGACGGCGCGACGCTCGTCGCGGCGGGCACGGAGGGACCCGGCGCGCAGGGCCGCGAACGCGCCGAGTTCCTGTACTCCGGCGGCCCGGGCGGTGCGGGGCGCGCCTGGCGGGCGGCCCGCGTCCGCGCGGCCGACGGCTCGGAGCCGCCGCTCGGCGACCGCCCCCGCCTGGTGTCGGGCGGCCAGGGGAGCTGGGTGGCGCTCGGCCGCGACGCCGCGGGCGCCGTCGTCGCCTGGACGGGCGGGGACGCCGCGACCTGGACACGCCAACCCGCGCTCGGCCCCGCGTTCCGGCCGTCCGACGAGGTCAACGCGCTGGCCCGCACCCCGCGCGGGTTCGTGGCGGCGGGCGCCGCGTCCGGCCGGGCCGTGGTGTGGAGCTCGGCCGACGGGCGCGCCTGGCAGCGCCTCGACGGGCTGCGGGCCGCGGGGATCACCCGGCTCGACCGGCTCGCCGCGTCCGGGGACGTCCTGGTCACGCACGGGACGTACGAGAAGAAGGTCACCCGCAAGAAGGGCCGCCGGAAGGCCACGCGGACGGTGCGCGGCGAGGGCGTCTGGCGCTCGGCGGACGGCGGGCGGACCTGGACGGCCGCCGACGTCCCGCAGGGCCAGGGCTCCTACGGGGCGACGAAGGGCCTGGCGGCGGGGCCGGGCGGGTTCGCCACCGTTCGGGAGGGCCGCCGCACGACCGGGCGCGGGAAGCACCGCAGGACGACGCGCTTCGCGGTCCTGTTCACCTCCCGGGACGGGCGGGGCTGGCGCGCGGCGGGAACGTTCGGCGGCGCCGCGTACACCGGCGTCGAGCGCTTCGGCGGGAGCGCGGCGGGCCTGGCCGCCCTCATCACCGACCGTGTCGAGGGCAGGGACGGCCGCACGGTCCTGCGCAGCGCCGACGGCCGCGCCTGGCAGCCGACGGGCACGGTCGCCGGAGCGGGCGACGGGCCCGCGACCGAGGTCAGCGGGCTGACGGTCGCCGCGGACGGCACGGTCGCGCTCACCGGGCACCGGGGCGAGGACGCCTACCTGTCCGGCGTGGACCTGGCCTCCGTGCCCGGCGCCGTCAACACCGAGCGGACGATCAGAGCCGCCGCCCCGGGCCCCGGGCGGGTCGTCGCGGTCGGCGGCACGAACGGCGCCGCCGCCGTCTGGAGTTCGCCGGACGGCCGCCGGTGGACCCGCGCCGCGCTTCCCGCGACCCGCGGCCGGCTGTCCGACGTCGCCCACGGGACGGGCGGATGGCTCGCCGTGGGCCGCGCGTCCGGCGCGTCCCCCGGCCCGCTCGCGTTCGTCTCGCCGGACGGCGCGTCCTGGACGCAGGTGCCGTTCCCGGCGGTGGGCGAGGGGCCCTCCGCCGTGACCACCGGCCCCGCCGGCTACGTCGCCGTCGGGACGGGCGCGGCGTGGCGGACCACCGACCGCAAGGTCTGGAGGCGCACCGGCATCGAGGGCAGGCTCACCGACGTCACCGCGACCGCGCGCGGGTACGTCGCGGTCGGCGCGCGCGACACGGCGCCCGCCGTCTGGACCTCGCCGGACGGCCTGGCCTGGACGCCGGTCAGACTCCCCGCCGCCCTCGTGCCCGGCCCGCTCACCAAGGTGGTGGCGCGCGGCGACGCGCTGGTCGCGATCGGCGCGGGCCCGACGCCGCTGGTGTCCACCGACGCCGGGGCGACCTGGGCGCCCCGGCCCCTCGCCGGCGCGCCCGCCGCGCCGGCACCGGCGACCACCGCCGTGGCGGCGACGCCGAAGGGCTGGGTCGTCGCCGGCTCGCTCGGCCGGGCGGCCGGGATCTGGGCGTCCCGGGACGGCGCGGCCTGGCGCCGCGTCCCCGCCGCCGGGCTGGACGGCGCGGGCGACGCGCGGCTCACCGTCATGGCGTCCCTGGGCGGCGACCTGCTGGCCCTCGGCACCCGCACGGACCACCGCGGTACGGCCACCCTCCTGTGGCGCGCCGCGTCACCCTGAGGGCTTGCGCGGGGGGCGGAGGCTCCTCAGCCGTTGCAGCCGCAGGAGCAGCCCTTCGCGCAGGAACATCCACTGCTGTGTCCGCAACTACATCCCTTTTTCGTCATGAAACGGAACGTAATGCGCCGCGCGCCGCGCGGTCTATGACCTGACCGCACCACCGTCCCTGACCTGGACGGGAGGTCGGGCTGTCGCCGGGGTGGTTCGACACGGGCCGTTCCGGGGCGGGGGTCGGCGGAACGGCCCGTGTCGCTCTTGGGCTCAGGTATGGATGTTGAGGTCCACGCCGAGCAGGACGAGGAACCACAGGAAGATGGCCAGCAGTGCGCTGACGATGCGCCGTAGCAGGCTCGCGGTGAGGTAATCGTGGTCCCAGGCGATGAACAGGCCCACGATGATGTAGAGGAGTCCGAACAGGCCGATGTGCGGCCGATATCGATATGCCATGGGGGTGGTCTCCTCCTCGGAGGGGTCTGGACGCACCCTCCGGTGCCCGGCTCGACGCGCCGATAACATCGCCCCCCGAAAAGGACAGTGCTAATTCCACCCTTGACCCGGACCGTTAATGCGGCGGCCCGGCCCGCTTCTCCGCGAGGTCGATCCGCACCACGGCCGGATCGCGGTCGCCCGCCCGGTCGGCGAACTCGGCGGCCCGGTGCACCACGTCGAACTCGTGGCGGCGGCGCCGCAGCGCCGGGCTGAGCAGGATGTGGTCGAGCGTCTGCGCGTTCCCGCCGGTCACGGCGGTGTAGCGCTCGGGCGCCGGGAGCCGCTCGGGCAGGTCGGCCAGCCCGCCCTCCCTGACCAGCCGCCGCACGGGCGCGCCGGTCTCCCGCTCCCCGAGGTCGCCCGCGACGATCACGGCGGCGTCGCCGTCCACCTTCCGGACGGAGCGGACGAACCCCGCGACCACCTTCGCCTGCGCGTCCCGGCGCCACGAGCTCGGGCGGGTGGGCGGCTGGAACCGCCCGAACAGCGGCTGGTCGTCGCTGGAGCGGCCGAACCACTGCCCGGCGACGACGATGACGCGCCGCCCCCGCCAGGTGATCTCGGCGGCGAGCGGCTTGCGCGAGTCGGCCCAGGCGGCGTCGCCGGGGGCGATCCGGCCGGGGCTGAGCGTCAGCCCGGCCGCCCCGTCGCGCCGCACGACCGCGACCGCCGTGACCGCCGGGTCGAGGCGGCCGGGGGACGGCTCGTCCTGCATCGGCTCCGCCGGGGCCGGGCGGTCGCCGAACACGAGCCCGCGGTCGGTGCGGAACAGGAACCCGACCCGGGAGTTGGCGCCGCGCTCGCCGCCGTCGGCGTTGTCGCGCGGGTTCACCGACCGCCAGTCGTACCCGGGCCCGCCCGCCGCGCTGATCGCCGTGATCAGCTCCGCGACCGTCTGGTCGGCGGCGACCGTGCCGTCGTCGGCCTCGCCGCTGTTGTCCCCGATCCCGCTCACCGCGATGAGGTCGGGGGACCGCAGCCCCCGCACGATGTCACCGGCGAGCGCCTGGAATCGCTCGGGCGGCGAGTCGGGGTCGAGCCCCTCCAGCCCGGCGGTCGCGACGGCCAACTCGCCCGCCAGGGCCGGACGCGTCGCCTCGGGCGCCAGCCCGCCGCCCGCCCGCCGGGGCGTGGCGGTGGGCAGCAGCTTGAAGTCGCCGTAGGCGTAGTCGAGGACGCCGTCGCACGCCCCCGGCAGCCGGTCGCCCACGTTCATCGCGGGCAGCGGCGCGAGCGCGTCGTCGAGGAGGACCCGCTCGGGGTTGGCGTCGCCGTCCCGCAGCAGGATCCCGCCGCGCGCCGTCCGCGTCCCCGCCCCGGCACCCCCGGCGGGCAGCACGGGCAACTCGCCGTCGCGGGACGGGCCGACCGCCACGGCGTCCTGGACGCGGACCCGCATGCCCTCCAGCGACTCGTAGAAATCGAGCCCGTTCGCCCGAGGGTCGAAGCCGCCGCGTCCCTCCACGTCGCCGGGCCCGTCCTTGACGCGGCTCGTCGGGGCCGTGCGTCCGCCGGGCCCGAGCGCGGTCGGCGCGGGCAGCGGCACGCCGTGCGCGACGACGCCGGCGGCCGTGGCGTCGATCTCCGTCCGCGTCAGCCCCTTGGACGCGGCGCCGCCCGGACGGAACTCGCTGACCCTCCCGTCCACCTCGACGCCGTCCCCGACCACGGCGCGCGGCCGGGTCCGGGTGAAGACGAACACGCCCTCGGAGGTGGCGTCGTCCTTGTCGGGACGGGGGTCCTGCATCCAGAAGCCGTTGCCGGTCAGCGCGGTGACGACCCCCGGAACGCCCGCCACGACACGGCGGTTCAGCGGCGACAGGTGCGCGGCGCCCTGGATGTCGTGGATGCGCACGGCCCCGGCCGCCCGCGCCGCCGAGGGGGCCACGCCGAACGGGGCCGGAACCGCGACCACCGCCGCCACGACCCCCGCGAGGACCGCGCGCCGCCCGCGCGTCGTGAGCCGTCCCACCGAACCTGCGCCCGCCACCCGCACTCCATGATCGACTAGGTGTCCCGACCGGACAGGCAGAAGGATCGCATGCCGGGCGAACGCTGACCAACGCCCTCGGATAGGGTGCGCGACGAAGGAGAGCGATGACCCACGAACAGGCGTCCGCCGCGACGGGGACGACCGGCACCCCACCGGCGGAGACGCCCGCCCCGATGCCCGCCGCCCTGCTGCGCGCGGCCCGCGCCGCCAAGGGCTTCATGCCCGACGCCGAGGGCCTCGCCCTGTACGAGACGGCCCTGCGCTACGGCGCGCGGCTGGCCGAGGCCGGCCCGATGCTGGAGGTCGGCAGCTACTGCGGCAAGTCGGCCGTCTACCTCGGCACGGCGGCGCGCCGGGCCGGGACCGTCGTCGTCACCGTCGACCACCACCACGGCTCGGAGGAGAACCAGGCGGGCTGGGAGCACCACGACCCGTCCCTGGTCGACCCCAGCACCGGACGCATGGACACCCTCCCCACCTTCCGCAGGACCATCGCCGCCGCCGGGCTGGAGGACCACGTCGTCGCGGTCGTCGGCCGGTCCCGGACCGTCGCCTCCCTCTGGCGGACGCCGCTGTCGCTGCTGTTCATCGACGGCGGCCACGCCGCGGAGCACGCGCACGGCGACTACGAGGGGTGGGCGCCGCACATCGCGGCCGGCGGCGCCCTGGTGATCCACGACGTCTTCCCCGACCCGAGGGACGGCGGCCGCCCTCCCTACGACGTCTACCTCCGCGCCCTGTCCGGCGGGGCCTTCGAGGAGCGCCGCGCCGAGGGCTCCCTCCGCGTCCTGGAGCGGACCGGCGCCCCGCTCGCCCTGTAGGCCGGCGGAGCTCGGCGGAGGTCAGCGGAGGTCAGCGGGGGACGGGCAGGAGGGCGCAGCCGCAGGCGGCCGGGTCGGAGGCGTCGCAGGGCCCCAGCGGGCGGCCCGCGACCTCCTTGAACAGGCGCGCGCCGGGGGACGCGCCGTCCAGCGCGTCCGCCGCGAGCACGACCGCCGCCGCCGTGTAGGTCGAGCGGTCGCCGGGGAAGTGGCGGCGGTGCTCGAACTGCCAGCCCGTCCAGTAGGAGCCGTCCTCGTGCCGGAGGTGCTGGATGCTCGCGAACAGCTCCAGCGCCCCGTCGCGGTCGCCCGCCGCGTCCAGCGCCATGACCAGCTCGCAGCTCTCGGCCGCCGTCACCCACGGCTGGTCGGACACGCAGCGGCAGCCGAGCCCCGGCACGACGAAGGTGTCCCACCCGGCGGCGAGCCGCCGCGCCGCGTCCGCGCCCCGGACGGGCCCGCCGAGCACCGGGTAGTACCAGTCCATCGACCAGCGGCTCTTGTCGGCGAACGCCTCGGGGTGCGCGGCGACCACGTGGCCGAGCTGGTCGGCGGCCAGCTCCCAGTCGGGCCGGTGCTCGCCGAGCCGCTCGGCGAGCGCGACCGCGCAGCGCAGCGACTGGTAGATGGACGAGCAGCCGGTGAGCAGCGCGTGGTCGGAGGCGGCGCCGTCCTCGCCCCGGATCCAGATGATCTCGCCGCGCCGGGTCTGGAGCCCGAGCGCGAAGTCGACCGCCCGGCGGACCGCCGGCCACATGCGCCGCGCGAACCCCTCGTCCCCGGTCATCAGCAGCTCGTGCCAGACGCCCACCGCGACGTAGGCGGCGTGGTTGGACTCGCCGCCCGGCTCGGTCACCTCGCCGAGGATCCACTTCGCGGGCCACGACCCGTCCGGCCGCTGGACGCCGCGCAGCCACTCGTACGCGCGCCGCGACTCCGCGCGCAGCCCCGCCACGGTGAGCGCCATCGCGGCCTCGACGTGGTTCCAGGCGTCCACGTGCCCGGGCACGCCTCCGGTGGGCGAGAACCAGGGGATCGCGCCGGACGCCTCCTGCTGCGCGGCGATGCTCCGAGCCGTCGCGAGGACGTCGTCCGCGCCGACCACGCCCGGGACCGACGGGAGGTCAGAGGGCATCCGCCGTCTCCCTGGCCGGGGCGGACGGCGCGCCGCCCGGCGCGGCGGGCTTGCCGAGGTAGACGACGACGCTCTTGCCGATCACGGGGTTGAGGGCGCGCTCGGCCAGCCGGGTCGCGAGCGGGCGCTTCATGATGTCCCAGACGAGGACCCTGTGGTAAACCTTCGCGAGGGGGTTCGCGTCGTTGTCCACCCCGACGGCGCACTTGATCCACCAGTACGGGGCGTGCAGGCCGTGCGCGTGGTGGTGCCCGCCGACCCGGAAGCCGACCGCCTTCAGCTTGGCCTCCAGCTCGGCGCGGGTGTAGATCCGGACGTGCCCGCCGGGCGCGGTGTGGTAGTCCTCCGACAGCGCCCAGCAGACCCGCTCGGGCAGCCAGCTCGGCACCGTCACCGCGAGCCTCCCGCCCGGCCGCAGGACGCGCAGCAGCTCCCGCATCGCGCGCATGTCGTCCGGGATGTGCTCCAGCACCTCGGCCGCGACGATCCCGTCGAAGTGGTCGTCGGGGAAGGGCAGGTCGAGCGCGTCGCCGCGCACGGTCTCGGCCGACGCGCCGTCGGGCACCTCGCCTTCCAGGCGCATCGCCCCGAACATCGCCTCCACGCCCGCCAGCTCGTCGGCGTCCTGGTCGAAGGCGACGACGCGCGCGCCGCGGCGGTACAGCTCGAAGGCGTGCCGTCCGGCGCCGCAGCCCAGGTCGAGGACGCGCTCGCCGGGGGTGACGCGGAACCGCTCGAAATCCACGGTCAGCAGGGTCGTGCTCCTTCCGTACGGGGCGCCGCGAACGGCCCCCTGGTGGCCGGCGCGCTGCCCGGCGTGATGCCCGGCGCGGCCCGCCGGGGTCAGCGGCGCGCGGCCAGCCGCCGGTAGCGCTGCTGCTCGATGGCGGCCCGGTAGTGCCCGACGGTCGCCTGCGCCACGGCGGGCCAGGCGAAGCGCTCTTGGACGCGGGCGAGACCGGCGGCGCCGGCGCGCTCGCGCTCCTCGGCGGAGTCGTGCAGGCGGCGCAGGGCGGCGGCCAGCTCCTCGGCGTCGCCGGGCTCGACCAGCACGCCCGCGTCGCCGACGACCTCGGGCAGCGCCCCGGCGCGGCTGGCGACCAGCGGCGTCCCGGACGCCATGTGCTCGACGGCGGGCAGCGAGAAGCCCTCGTACCGGGACGGGACGACCGCGATCTCCGCCGAGGCCGTCAGCTCGCCCAGCTCGCCGTCGCTGATCCCGTGGACGAACCGCACGCGCTCGCCGAGCGCGAGTTCGCGGACGAGCCGCTCGGTCGGGCCGTCCTTCTGCGGGCGGCTCACGACGACCACGTGGACGTCGCGCTCGGTGGCGAGTTTGGCGACCGCGCGCAGCAGCACGTCCACGCCCTTGATCGGCGCGTCCGCGCTGGCCATCGCGACGATCCGGCCGGGGACCCGCGCGCCGCGCGGGTGGAAGATCCGGGTGTCGACGCCGAGCGGCAGGATCTCGATGTCGCGCGGGTCGACCTTGAAGTCCTTGACGATGTCGACCTTGGAGGACTCCGAGACCGTCAGCACCGTGCCGATCCGCCGCGAGACCTGCGACTGCATCGCGACGAACCCGTACCAGCGGCGCTTGCCGAGCCGCTCCAGGACGCCGCCCGCCGCCTCCAGCTCGATCCGCCGGTCCACGCTGATCGGGTGGTGGATGCTGGTGACCAGCGGCAGCCCGAGCCGGGCGATGCCGAGGTTGCCGAGGCCGAGGACCTGGTTGTCGTGCGCGACGTCGAAGTCGCGGCGGCGCCTCCTCAGCTCGCGCAGGACGCGGATGCTGAACGTCAGCGGCTCGGGGAAGCCGCCGGTGCGCATGTGGGCGAACTCCAGCACGTCGACCCAGTCGCGGAACTCGGCGCGCGAGGGGGTGCGGAACGGGTCCTCGTCGCGGTACAGGTCGAGGCTGGGGATCTTGGTGAGCGCAATGTCGTCGCGGTCGAGCTCGGGGTAGGGCTGCCCGGACAGGATCTCCACGGCGTGCCCGAGGCCGGCCAGCTCGCGGCTCAGGTGCCGCAGGTAGACGCCCTGGCCGCCGCAGTGCGGCTTGCTCCGGTACGACAGCAGGGCCACCCGCAACGGCCCGTCCGGGTCGCCGCCACGCCAGTCCTCGCCCACGCACCACTCCCGTCAGTCGCGGGACCCCGGTCGCACACGCACCGGCGTCCCCAGGACACCGCCGATGAAACTAGACCTTAGCCTCCGCACGTTACGGCTGAGTTCAATATTGGGCATGGCGTCCAAAAGTGTTCCGAAGAGCACATCAGCGGCAGAGTGCCGGACCGCCGCCGCGCGGGTCGGGCCCGCCGGGACGTCCATCATTCGCCCCGGATGATCCCACGGACTGATCGCCCGGTGTGTCGGGGGCGTCACAGCGGGCAGTCACACCGGGATGAAGGCGATCACGGTGGTTCCCGGCCGGCCCGACCAGGTGCGGGTGGAGGAGCGGCCCGACCCCGTCCCGGGGCCGGGCGAGCTGCTGGTCGAGGGGCGGCTGCTCGGGATCTGCGGCACCGACCGCGACATCGTCGAGGGCGACGGCTACGGCTGGCCGCCGCCCGGATGCGACCGCCTCGTGATCGGGCACGAGTCGCTCGGGACGGTGCTGTCGGCGCCGCCGGGCAGCGGGTTCGCGGAGGGCGACCTGGTCGTCGGCCTCGTGCGGCGCCCCGACCCCGTCCCCTGCGCGCCCTGCGCGAACGGCGAGCCGGACTTCTGCCGCAACGGCCGCTACACCGAGCGCGGCATCAAGGAGCTGGACGGGTTCGGCGCGCGGCGCTGGACCACGGAGGCGGACTACGCGGTCAAGCTCGATCCCGCGCTCGGCGACCGCGGCGTCCTGCTGGAGCCCGCGGCGGTGCTCGCCAAGGCGTGGGAGCAGACCGACCTGATGTTCACCCGCTCGTCGTGGCGGCCCCGGGTGGCGCTGGTGACGGGCGCGGGGCCCATCGGGCTGCTCGCGGCGCTCCTGGCCGTCCGGCGCGGCCTGGAGACGCACGTCCTCGACATCCGGGACAGCCCGGCCAAGCGCGCGCTGGTCGAGGACCTCGGCGCCGCCTTCCACACCGGCGACGCCGGCGGCCTCGGCGTGACGCCGGACGCGGTGATCGAGTGCACCGGGAACGGCCCGCTGGTGTTCCGGCTCACCGAGGTCGTCGCGCCGGACGCGGTGATCTGCCTGACCGGCATCTCCTCGGGCACCCGCGCCGTGCCCGTCGCGGCGGACGCGGTCAACCGGGAACTGGTGCTGGAGAACACCGTGCTGGTCGGCTCCGTCAACGCCGCGCAACGCAACTTCCGGCAGGGCGCGGACGCGCTGGCCAAGGCCGATCCCGGCTGGCTGGACCGGCTGATCACCCGGCGCGTCCCGATGGAGGGCTTCGCCGAGGGCCTGCGCGAGCACGGGGACGACATCAAGGTCGTGGTCGACCTGCGGGCCTGAGACCGGCGTACCGGGGGAGGGGGGCTGACGTGCAGGGATATTCCGGCGCGCCGGTCGCGGAAGGGCCGGTCGGGGGGATCTCGGCCGAGGGGCGGCGGCGGATCTGGTTCCACGCCGTCCTGATCGCGGTGGGCGGCTTCCTGTTCGGCTTCGACACCGGCGTCATCTCCGGGGCGCTGCTGTTCATCAAGACCGACTTCCATCTGAACTCGTTCGAGCAGGGCAGCGTCGTGAGCGTGCTGGTCCTCGGCGCGATGGCGGGGGCGCTCGGCTCGGGCCGGATCGCCGACCGGATCGGCCGCCGGTGGATCTTCTGCCTGGAGGGCGTCGTGTTCCTCGTCGGGACCGCGATCGCCGTCCTGTCGACCGGCTACGGGATGCTCGTGGCGGGGCGGCTGGTGCTCGGCCTCGCGGTGGGCGCCGCGTCGGCGACGGTCCCGCCCTACCTGGCGGAGATCTCGCCGAAGGAGATCCGCGGCCGGCTGCTCACCCTGAACCAGCTCATGATCACGATCGGGATCCTCATCGCCTACCTGGTCAACCTGGTCTTCTCCGGCGGCGGGACGTGGCGGGCGATGATCGGCGTCGGCGCCGTCCCCGCCCTGGTCATGGTCGTGTCGGCGGTGCGGGTGCTCCCGGAGTCGCCGGAGTGGCTGCTCGCCCACGGGCGGCGGGCGCAGGCGCGGGCGCTGGTCGCGTCGGTGAGCGACGGGGAGACCGCCGACCGGCTGATCCGGCGGCGCGAGGAGCGGCTCCGGCGGGCCCGCGAGCAGGCCGACCCCGCCGACCGGGACGCCACCGGATGGCGCGCGCTGCGGGCGCGGCGGGTGCGCCCCGCGCTCGTCGTCGGGCTCGCGCTGGCCGCCGGGCAGCAGTTCGGCGGCATCAACACGATCATCTACTACGCGCCGACGATCATCGAGGAGTCCGGGCTGACCGCCTCGAACGCCATCGTCTACTCGATCGCGATCGGCGCCATCAACCTCGTGATGACGCTGGTCGCGATCCGGCTGATCGACCGGCTCGGGCGCCGCGACCTGCTGCTCGCCTCGTTCGCGGCGATGGCGGCGACGATGGGGCTGCTCGGCCTGGCGTTCGTCGCGGGCTGGACGTCCGGCGTGTCGCTGCTGTTCATGGTCCTCTACATCGCCGCGTACGCGGGCGGGGTCGGGCCGGTGTTCTGGACGCTGATCGGCGAGCTCTTCCCGCCCTCGGCGAGCGCGACGGGCTCCAGCGCGTGCACGGCGGCGAACTGGGCGTCCAACTTCACCGTCAGCCTGGTCTTCCTGCCGGTGGTCTCGCTGATCGGCGAGGGCGAGACCTTCTGGATCTTCGCGGTGATCTCGCTGGCCGGGCTGCTGTTCACCGCGCGGTTCGTCCCGGAGACGAAGGCGCGCGACTTCACCGAGGTGGACCGGGATTTGCAGGCCCGCTTCGGCGCGGGACGCCCCGGCCGCGGGATCGCCGGCTGATACCCGCCGGAAACATGCGCTGACCTGGCCTTCGGCCCCGCGGCCACCGGGGCGGCGCCGGACGGCCGGGTTGTTGATTAGTGCCGGATCATCGGCAGTCCGTGACCGATATCGGAATACCCGCCGAAACGGTCGCTACGATTCGCCGATGCTGAGCAACATGGTTGGGAATACGGCAGAGAATTCACGGACGCTTCCAGACCTTTGCGCCGACTTCATCGAGACCACCCGGCGCCACGACTGGGACGCGGCCGGGCTCGCGCACGACGCCGCGATCTTCCGCGCGCAGGAGGCGGACACCGCCGAGCGGACGCAGGCCCTGGCCGTCCTCGCGCCGGTGCTCGCCGACGTCGCGCTGGGCGAGGGGCCGGACCTGGCGATCCTGGCCGGCGGCCTCATGGACCTCGGTGCCGACCCCGGCGCGGCCCTCGAAGCGTTGACCGCCCGCGTCGCCGAGTGCCTGGAGCTGGCCGCGCGCTTCCCGGCGCTGTGGGACAGCGCGGGGGGCACCGAGCTTCCCTCCCCCGAGGACAACGCGCAGGTCCCGGTGGTGCTGGACCGGCTGAACGCCGACCCCGACGGCCTCGCGCTCCCACCCGTCGAGGCCGGGCACGCCACCGAGGCGTGGTTCACCGCCGCGACGTGGGCGCAGAGCCTCCTCGTCCCGCTGCAGCACCGCGAGGTGCGGGACTCGCTGCCGAACCGCGAGCGGCTCACCGCGGCGGCCGAGACGGCGTCGGGGCTGCTGCCCGCCGCGTCCTGGGTGAACGGCCTGCTCCGGGTGCTGGACGATGAGACGCTGATCGTCCTGCACCGCCCGACCGGCAGCGGCTACCGGCTCACGATCGGCGGCATCGGCGACAACTTCCAGCTCCACACGCTGCTCGCCGCGACCCTGATCGGCGGCGGCCACATCGAGGGCACCCCGCCCGACCCGGAGTGGGTGACCGCCGCGACCGACGGCCAACCGCGGCCGGTGGGCGGCATCGAGGGCCGCTTCAACCTCGTCGACGGCCACGGCGAGTGGATCTGGAACGAGGGCCGACCCGCCGACATCCCCCTCCTGGACGGCCACCGCGTGATCGTCCTCGACCCGCCGGCCTACCCCCGCGCGTGGGACACCGGCCGCCTCTACCCGCTGATGCGGCCCACGATCACCCTCGACCACGTGCTGACGCCGGACGAGGCCGCGGGCTGGACGGCCAGGATCGCGCCCGCCAACAACCCCTGACGCTCCCCTCGGACGACGGCGGCCGGACGCGCACCGCCGGGACCAGCGCGGCCGGGGCGGGCGCGTCCGGGCCGGATACCGGCCGCCGGTTCAGTGGCCCTCGTCGCGGCCTCCGCCGTTCCACCACGCGACGGCCTTGTCGACGGCGATGCCGGTGACCCAGAGGTCCTCCGGGTCGTCGGGCATCAGCACCTCGCGGAGCGCGTCGTCGAGCTGCCAGGAGCCGGTCTTGGCCGCGTGCCCGCCGGTCTCCGGGTCCTGGAACAGCGCCTCGACGTCGGGCGGCAGCAGCGAGCGCTCGTGGTCGCGGCCCACCGTGAACGGGTACCCGCACGCGGCGGACGCGGCGGTGGGCACCGGCAGCCCCGTGCGCTCGGCCAGCGACCGGATCGCCGCCACGTCGTAGGGCGCGGGCCCCCGCTCGGCGATCAGCCGCAGGAGGCGGGCGATGCGGTCGGCCCCGCCCCACCCCTGCGGCTTGGGCCGGTACCTCTCGTGCCAGCCGGGGAAGGTGAAGTCGCGGAACGCCCCGTCCGGGGAGTACTCGACGGCGACGGAGTCCTTGTGCGGGTGGTTCTGGAACGACAGGACGATCATCGCGCCGCCGGGGGTCCGCCAGACGCGGCCGACCGGGTCCTGGGTGGCCTGGGCCGCGAACCACAGCCGCCGCCACCGGCCGCTCCCGTCGCCCCAGGGCGTGTTCCCCCAGGCGGCGAGCGTGTCGAGCAGCCTGGCGCGGGCGTACTCGGCCGTCCACGGCATGGCCGCGAGCAGCGCCTTGCCGCCGAGCGCCCCGAACGGGAAGTACACGCCGGGGGCGGTCTCGGGCAGCTCGACGCGCCCGACCGGGTGCGGGGTGTCGTAGGCGGGGCCCGTGCCGGCGGCCTCCTCCAGCACCTCCGCGAGGTACCGGACGGCCACGACCTGCCCGACCGACCGCCCCGGCCGCAGGTCGGGCCGCGTACGCAGGCGCGCGGGCAGCACGGCCGGATGGTCGGTGCCGAGGGCGTCGTGCAGGCGCAGCACCCGGAACAGGCAGGCGGCGGCGCGCCGCGCCAGCTCGGCCACCCCGTTCAGCAGCCGGGGGTCGGTGACGTCGGGGAGGACGCGGGGCAGCTCCTCCTCCAGCTCCTTCGGGTGGACGAGCGCCGCGTCGACCAGCCGGGCGACGTCCGCGCGGTCGACGCGGCGCAGTGCCGCCGACCCGGCCGGGTCGGTGGGGGAGAGGTGCGGCCAGAAGCCGGGCGGCGGCATGACCTCTTCGCCCTGCACCGGGTCGTAGTGCACCCGGACGGTCGGCCGCCCGTCGGCGACCAGGCTGAGGAGTCCGCGGTCGAGCGTGACCAGCACGGGCGAGTCGGCGCCGGGGAACGTGACCTCGACGGCGGCGGGGCTGCGCGGCCACCGGGTCTCGGCCGCCGCCGCGCCGTCCGGCACCTCCAGGCCGCCGTCCACCAGCCGGTAGGTCTCGGGGCGCCGCCCGTTCAGCCGCGACAGCCAGAACTCCCCGCCGTCGTGCCACGGGAACGTCGCGCCGGGGAACTCCCCGTCGCGGCGCCGCACGGTGCCGCCGGGGCCGTGCACCTCGACGCGCTTGCCCGCGACCCCCAGCGTCAGATGGTCCTCGTGCAGGACGACCGTGACCGGCGCCGCGCCGACGTTCGGGAAGCGCAGCTCCTCCGGGACGCCGGCGCGCAGCGCCCGCCACAGCGCGTCGACCGGGTCGGTGACCTCCACGTCGGCGAGCGCGTCCCTGACCGGCGACGCGGTCGCGGCCAGCGGGGTCAGCCACGGCAGCGACCGCTCCAGCCCGAGCAGGTCGCCGGCCGCGCATTCGGCCTTCCACCCGTCGGTCAGCTCGGTCAGCACGCGCCGGATCGGCGGCCGCGCCCACAGCGCCGTGAGCACCGCGGGGTAGTCGACGTTGTCGTACCTGCCCACCTGCTCGGCGTAGGCGGCGAGCTGGGCCCGCGCCGAGCGGTCGGTCTCCACCTTCGCGGCGAACGCGGTGAAGTCCGCGGCGTCGGACGTCCAGTGCGGCGCGTCCGCCTTGAGGGGCGCCTTCCGCCGTCCGGTGAGGGGGTCGGCGTCCGGGTCGAACCAGCGCCCGAGCGAGGGGAACACCCGGTCGCCGGCGGACCCCGCCAGCCGCATCAGCTCGGCGGCGGGCTGCGCGCCCAGCTCGACGAGCCACCGCCTGGACAGCCGCCGCCCCGCGTCGACCAGCCCGAGCAGCAGCAGCCACCTCCGGTGGTGCTCGGCCCGGGTCTCGGGGTCGTCGTAGAGGTCGGGCCGGGCCGCGATCAGCAGGTCGAGGAACTCGGGGTCGCCGGCGAGCCGCCGCAGCGCCCCCTCGACCGCCTCCCACACCGGCAGCGGCGCCCTGGCCAGCAGCCCGCCGCGCAGCAGCCGCGCGGCGATGTGGCCGGTCTCCTCGGCCTCCTCCACCCCGGCGGCCCGCGCGACCGGTAGCAGGTCGGCGACCACGTTCGGATACGGGACGACGCCCGCGTCGAGGAACGCGCCCAGCGCGGCGCGCGCCCATTCGTGCGCGACCGCGGGCTCGGGGTGCATCGCCAGCCGCCGCAGGTGATCGTGCAGCAGCGTCGCGGTGATCACCCCGTGCGGGACGAACTCCACCAGCGTCCGCTGCACCCGGGCCGTGTCGATGTCGAGGCCGAACAGGCGGTGGTGGGCGTCCTCCACCTCGCGGGCCCGGCCGAACAGGAACGCCGCCTGCTCGACCTGCCCCGCCTCCGCGAACCGGAGCGCCGCGCCGTCGAGGAACGCGGGCACGTCCGCCGCGGCCCGGCCACCCGCGATCCGCAGCGTGCGCGCCCGCGCCTCGCGCGGATCGTCCGCCCCCAGCGCCACCGCATCCGAAACATCCGAAACGTCCACCCTCACCCCTCCTGATCACCGCGCCGCGAGCCTAGCCACCCCCACCGACACTCGCCGTCCCTTTCCGCACACCCACCGAAACCCCCGCGAAGCCGCCGGACGCGCCTACTCCTTCGGCGCGGGCCGGTAGCAGAGCCGGACGACGCCCGAGGGGAAGGTCGTGGTGTTGACGAGCTCCAGCCGGCCGGGGCCGATGTCGTCGAAGACGCGCGGCCCGGCCGCCCACAGGTAGGGGCTGACGTTGAACCGGTACTCGTCGACGAGGTCGTGGGCGATGAGCGCGCGGGCGAACTCCCCGCCGGAGGGGGAGACCAGGTTGCCGTCGTGCTCCTCCTTGAGGCGGCTCACGGCGGTGGCGAGGTCGCCGTCGAGCAGGGTGGCGTTCCACTCCAGCGGACCGGTCAGCGACCGGGACGCGACGTACTTCGGCATCCCGTTCATCCGGGCCGCGTACGCCTCGAAGCCGGGCACGGCCGCCAGGCTCGGCCACACGGCCGCCAGACCCTCGTAGGTCTTGCGTCCGAGCACCATGGCGTCGGCCGCCTGCCACATCTCCAGCCCGTCCCGCACGCTGTCGGGGTCGGTGACCAGCCAGCCGCCCTGCGGTTCGGCGGAGGGGGCCTCGAAGGCGCCGTTGACGGTCATGGCCAGATTGATGATCAGTCGTCCCATGGGAGGCTCCTGGTTCCTGTGTCTGTGCTGGGGTCGGTGTCTTACAGGTCGTCGCCGGCGGCGAGGTCCGCCGCGAGCTTGTCGAGGCTCTGGCCGAAGCCGATCTCGATCCCGGCGACGAAGTCGGCGGACTCGATGGTGCTGCCGGTGATCCGCCAGTGCGCGTCGAGCCGTGTGCCGGTGCCGGCCGGGGTCAGGTCGAGGGAGACGTGGGCGGTGAAGGCCGGGCCGCCGTCGGGCAGCAGCGAGGACATCCGGTAGGCGAGGCGCTCCCGGAGGCGCGCCTCCTCGACGGCGCCCTCGGCGCGTCCGGCGACCACGTCCGTGCCGTCGGTGTCGTCGAGGTCGCGGTATTCCAGGACGATCCGCCCGCCGGGCCGCGCCTCGAAGACGAGCTCGGAGACGCGCAGGTCGTCGGGCGTCCACCAGCGGGTCAGCAGCGACGGCTCGGTCAGGTGCCGCCAGACCCGCGCGGGGCTGCCCGCCAGCGACCGGCGGAACCCGAACGAGCGTCCGTCGGCCCACCCAGGCGCCTCGGCGGCCCGCCGCTCCGCGTCGAGGCCGGCCGCGTGGCGGTCGTGGACCTCGCCCGGCCCGCCGGGCCGGTCCGCGGTGTCGGCGAGCCGGTTCAGGGCGGTCGCCAGGTCCCGCAGCGGGCCGGGCCGGAGGGCGTAGAGGCGGCGCTGGCCGACCCGCCGGGAGGAGACCACGCCGGCGCGCTCCAGCGTCTGGAGGTGCTTGGTGGTCTGCGGCTGGCGCGCGTCGGCGAGCCGGGCCAGGACGCCGACCGGCCGGGGCCGCTCGGCCAGCAGGCTCACCAGCCGCCAGCGGGCCGGATCCGCCAGCGCGGCGAGGAGTGTCGTGTCCATGGCCCGAAGTATTCTCCACAGCGAATATTCTTGTCAAGGAATAATTCCAGATAGGATGAACCAGGCGGCGATCATGGTGGTCGAGTGCGTGCGCCACCGCCCGTTCCGCTCCCCCTTCTGGTGAGGGCGGGACGGCCCGTGCGGGGGATTCCAGTGGGGGAGGGGTCGGTTAGCCTGGGCTCACCTCGCCCGCGCCGGAGAGAGTTCGCAGATGCCCGCAGATGCCGACGAGCACGCGTTCGACGACGGACCCGTGTTCGACGACGATTTCGTCAGGAGTGCGGCGTTCACCGAGCCGTCCGCTCGTGAGCGCGCCCACGTGCCCGGGAGGCGCGAGCGGTGGCGCGCCCGGCGGGAGGAGCGAAGATCCGCGCCGTTCGGGGGAGGACTCGGCCGGGAGTGGGGCGGACGCCGTCCCCGGTGGGCGCTCTTCCGGGGCTCGCGGCACGCGGGGTACCGGGACCCGAGCCACCGCAAGGCCGTCGTCCAGGTGATCAGCGGCGTGATGGTGCTGCTGCTGATCTCCACCGCGCTGTGGTGGTGGAACCGGCCCGGCGACGCGGGCGGCGCCGCCGGCGGCGCGGCGCTGCTGCCGCTGCCCGCGCCGAGCCCGGGGGGCGGCCCGGCCGACCCGTTCGCGGGGTCGCCGGCGGCGGACTACGCCGACGGCGAGGCCGGGCTCCAGATGCCCGACCCGAAGGCGGTGAACGGGCTCTCCGAGGCCGACATGGCGCTCGCCTACGTCCAGGTCCGCAAGCTGCTCGTCGCGGCGAACCTCGATCCCACCGTGGTGTTCGAGCGCAGGCCCGACGCCTTCGCCAGGCTGCTGGAGCCGCGGCAGCGCCGCGAGTTCGAGCGCTCCCTCGACCGCAAGGGGCCGAAGAACAGCCGGGCGTGGGTGACGAGTTTCGCGGCGGGCAGCGCCGAGCGGGCCGCCGACGTGGTCAAGGTGCGCGGCACGGTGACCGCGCGGAAGCAGCGCGACCAGGGCGCCGACGGCGCGAAGGTCACGACCGACCACCTGTTCGTGTACGCGGTGCGGCGCCCCGGGTCGCCCTCGACGACGATGCGCGTCATCGTGCGGCGCGCGACGGAGGTCTTCGTCCACCGCGAAGGCGGGAGGGTGCGGCTGCGGATCGTCCGCACCGACAGCTCCACCGCGCCGATGGCCTGCGACTTCGGGGACGCCTTCGTCCACCCCACCTTCCCGGGGACGCCGGGCGCGGCGCCCCCCGGGAAGCCGGTGGACCCCTACGACCTGTCCGCGCCGATCCAGGCCGCCCAGCCCTGCCAGCAGGTCACCCACGTCTGAGGTCCAGGGACACCTCCAGGCTCGCGTAGGAGGGCACCAGGACGCGGCGCGCGGCGCGGCGGGAGGTGATCCGGTACGGGCGCCCGGCGGCGTGCAGCGTCCCCAGCATGCGGGCGACCTGCTCGCGGGCGACGGCGGCGCCGAGGCACAGGTGGCGGCCGCCGCCGAACCACAGCTGCCGGGTCTCGGGCACATAGGGGCGGCGCACGTCGAACGGCCCCGCGCCGTTGGTGGCGAGGTAGGTCAGCACCAGGACGCGCTCCCCGGCGCGCAGCCTCCGTCCGGCGACCACGGCGTCGCGGGCGACGTGCCGTCCGATCACCGGGGCGGGGGCGGCGACGCGCAGGCCCTCGCGCACGGCGTTGCCGGTCAGCGAGGGGTCGGCGAGCAGGGCGCGCTGCTGCCCGGTGTCGTGCAGCAGCGCCACCGTCCGGACGGTCCCGGACGCCCCGGTCTCGGTGCCCGCGATGACCAGCAGCGTCGCGAGCCCCCGGCTCAGCGGCAGGCCGAAGCCCATCTCGCGGCAGCGGCCGAGGAGCGTGCCCGGCCCCGCGCCCGCGTAGGCGGCCGGGACCGCGGCGGTGATCTCCGCGACGATCGCGCGGGCCCGCGCGACCGTCGCCGGGTCGAGGTCGGTCGAGGACGTGGTGCCGACGGCCAGCGAGGCGAGCCGCTCGCCCGCCGCGAACAGGTCGCGGTAGGCGGCGTCCGGGCGGTCCGCGGGGAGCCCGAGCAGGTCGGCGACCATCCGCCCGGACAGGACGCGGGCGGTGTCGGCGACGTCCACGACCGCGCCGGCGGCCAGGCGCCGGGCGAGGTCCGCGTGGTGCGCCCCCTGGGAGCGCTCGACCAGCGCGCGGGCGGCGTCCTCGGTGAACAGGTCGCGGGCGCGGGTGCGCACCTCGGCGTGCCGGGCGCCGCCGAAGAACCGCCCCATGTCCTCGCCGAACAGCTGCGTCCACAGGTGCCCGACGCCGCCCTCGCCGTTCATCGCGAACGAGCCGTGGTCGTTCAGGACGCGGCGCGCGAGCACCGGGTCGGTCACGACCCAGCCGAGCCGGGGGACGCGGACGAGGGGCCCGGCGTGGCGGGCCGCCTGGAGCAGCGCGTACAGGCCGCGGTTGCCCTCCCACAGCAGCCGCGCCTCGTGCCGCGCGGCGTTCGCGGCCGCCGCGCCGCCGCCCGCCGTGTTCCTGATCTTTGTGCTGGTCACTCGGTGATTGTGCCGGGTGCCGCCCGCGCGCCGGCATCCGTATCCCCACGTAACGGGATGAGTGGTAGTACTCACGGCGAACCGGGTTACAACGCCCAGGCGATGTTCCGTAGGGTCGCGGTGTCCGGGACCGGTCCTGGTCCGAGAATCTGAGCCCGACCAGGCACGAAGCGGCGCCGGCCCGTGGGGGACCCCGGGGCTCGCCGTCCACGGAGAGCGCGAGGAACCCTGCCCATGAGAGCCCGTATCACCGCCGTCGCGGCGCATCTGCCCGCGCGCACGGTCACCAGCGCCGAGGTCGAGGAGCGCGTCGCGGCCGAGAGCGGCGCCGCCGGACACCCCTACCGGCCGCGTCCGACGATCGTCGAGCGGATGACCGGGATCCGCGTCCGGCACGTCATGCGCGACGACGAGCAGGCGTCCGACCTGGCCGCGGCGGCGGCGCGCCGCGTCCTCGCCGGGCGGGGCCTGGCCCCCGAGGCGGTGGACCTGCTGGTCTTCGGCTCGGCGTCGCAGGACCTGGTCGAGCCCGCGACCGCGCACATCGTCGCCGCCAAGCTCGGCGCCCGCTGCCCGGTGTTCGATGTGAAGAACGCCTGCAACAGCTTCCTCAACGGCCTCCAGGTGGCGGACGCGCTGGTCCGCACCGGGCAGCACGAGCGCGTGCTCGTGTGCACGGGAGAGAGCCCCTCGCGCGCCATCCGCTGGAGCGTCCGCGACCGGGCCCAGTTCGCGGACGCGTTCGCCGGCTACACGCTGTCGGACGGCGGCGCGGCGGCGCTGGTCGAGGCCGCCCCGGACGGCGGGATCTTCTACCGCGACTTCGCGGCCGTCTCCAGCGCGTGGCGGGTCGGGACGCTGCCGGGCGGCGGCTCGATGCACCCGCGCGACCCCGAGCGCACCTACTTCAGCGGCGACGGCCGGCGCCTGAAGGACGCGTTCGCCGCGGGCGGCCCCGAGCTGTTCGACACGGCGCTGGAGAAGACCGGGCTGGGCTGGGACGACTTCGCGGTGGTCGCCGTCCACCAGGTCACGGTCCCCTACCTGGAGGCGACGCGGGCGGCGCTCGGCATCCCCGCCGACCGGCTGGTGGTGACGCTGCCCGAGCACGGCAACCTCGCCTCGGCGAGCCTGCCGCTCCAACTCGCGACGGCGCTGGAGCGGGGGCGCTGCCGCCCCGGCGACCGGGTCGCGCTGGTCGGGCTCGCCGGCGGCATCAGCCTCGGCGTCGTCTTCGCCGAGCTGTGAGCGGGGGCAGAACGGTGAACGTGTGGGTCGTCGTCCCCGCCTACGACGAGGAACGCTCCATCGGCGCGACGCTGCGGAGCCTCGCCGGGCAGAGCGACACCGGCTTCACGCTCGTGGTCGTCGACAACGGCAGCGCCGACGGCACGGCGGCCGTGGTGCGGGAGTTCGCCGCACGGCACCCGGGGCTGGACGTCCGGATCGTCCCGGAGCCGGAGAAGGGGACCGGCGCCGCCGCCGACACCGGCTTCCGGCACGCCATCGCCGCCGGGGCGACGCACCTCGCCCGCACCGACGCCGACTGCCTGCCCGACCCCGGGTGGGTCGCGGCGGTGAAGCGGGCGTTCGCCGACGGGCTGGAGATGGTGTCGGGCCCGCTGCGACCCCGCACCGACGAGTTCCCGCTCAAGCTGTGGGAGCGGCGGCTGCTGCCCGCCGTCATCGGTGCCGCCGCGCTGTTCGGACGGTTCCGTCCTGGCAACCAGGACCCCTGCTACCTCGGCCCCTACGTGATGATGCCCGGCTGCAACATCGCGATCACCGCGGACCTGTACGAGCGGGCGGGCGGCTTCCCGCGCACCCGCATCGAGGACGTCCACGAGGACCGCGCGCTGGTCAACCGCGTCCGCCGGCTGACCGCCGCCTACGGCCTGCGCCGGGACGTCGCCGTGTACGGGTCGGTGCGGCGGCTGCGCGCGTTCGGCCTGCTCAGGACCCTCGGCTGGTACGCCGACCACCGCTACCGGCCCCCCGTCGTGGACATCCGGTGAACTGGGAACGGCGCCTCTACCTGGCGGCGCACCCGCTGGCCTACCCGCTGCTGCGCGGCGCCGCCCGGCGCGGCCCGGCCGTGCGCGTGCCCGGGGTCGGCGTGGTGGTGAACGACGCGTCCGCGGCCCGCGCCGTCCTCATGGACGGCGAGACGTTCCGCAAGGACGGCCCCGGTTCGCCCGGTGACCTGTGGACGCCGGTGCTCGGGCCGTCCGTCCTGCTGAACATGGAGGGGGAGGCGCACCGCGCGCTGCGCCGGCGCCTGACCGAGCTGTTCACACCGTCCTCCACCGAGGAGCTGTGCGCGCGGGTGCTGGCCGAGCCGCTCGCCCGCCTGCGCGACCGGCTCGCGCGCGGCGCGACCGTGGACCTGGTCGCCTTCTCCCGCGTCGTCGCGGGCACGGTGATCGGCGAGGTCATCGGCCTGGACGTGCGGGACGAGGCGGACGTCCGCGCCCTGTTCGAGCGCGGCGAGCGGATCGCGGCGACGGTGTCGCTGCGGACGCGGCGGCTCTCCCCGTCCCAGGTCGCGCGGGCCCGGGAGGTGCTGGACCCGCTCGGCGGCATCGCCGCCCGCTCCTACGCCGCCGGGGACGAGTCGACCGTGATGGGCCGGATGCGCGCCCTCGGCCTCGCGCCGGACGAGGCGCGCGGCGCCGCCGCCGCGTTCTTCCTCACCGGGACCGAGACGGTCGCGACGCTGATCCCCCGCCTGGTCGCCCTGCTCGCCGACTCCGGGACCCTCGGCCGCGTCGCCGCCGACCCCGGCGGCCTGCTGGACCGCGCGATCGAGGAGGCCATGCGGGTGGCGACGCCGACGCCGGTGATGCTGCGCAGCGTCCACCGCGCCGCCGAGGTCGGCGGGGTGGCGGTCCGCCCCGGCGACCGGATCCTGATCGCCACCCACAACTGCTGCCAGGCCGACGGGGCGTTCGATCTCGACCGCTCCCATCCGCCGGAGCTGCGGAGGCTGTGGTTCGGCGCGGGCCCGCACTTCTGCATCGGGTACCCGCTGGCGATGGCCGAGATCCGGCTGGTCGCCCGGACGCTCCTCGCCGCCGCGCCGCTGCGGATCACCCGCCGGGCGGCGGCGCGCGGCGTCCTCATCCCCACCTACCGCCGCCTGGCCGTCCGCACCGAGAGGGCTCCCGCATGACGCTGATCCGCCGGTTGGCCGACCAGGCCGCCCGCACACCCGGGGCCGTCGCCCTCGTCGCCGGGGACGGAGCGGAACTCACCTACGGCGAGCTGCGGCGGCGGGTGCTGGCCGTGCGGCACGGGCTGCTGTCGGCCGGGCTCGCGGAGGGGGACGGCGTGCTGTTCTCCGTGCGGCCCTCGCCGGAGTCGCTCGTCCTCGCGCTCGGGGTCGTCGCGGCGGGCGGCGTGGTCGTGTTCGCCGACCCGGGCGCCGGTCCCGAGATGTTCACCGCGCGGCTCCGGCTGGCGCGCCCGCGCTGGTCGGCGGCCGAGTCGGTGCTGTATGCGGGGAGCAGGCTGCGGCCGGTGCGGGCGTATGCGCGGCGTCGCGGGCTGCTCCTGCCGAACCTCGCCGACCTGCGGATCCCCGGCGAGGGGCCGATGCGGCATGTCCATGTGGGGCGGCGGCTGCCGGGTGTCCCGCGCGGCGCGCTGCCGTTCGCGGACCTCGTCCGGGGCGACGCCCCGGAGCCGGAGGGCGACGGCGACCCCGGCGCGCCCGCCGCCGTGATCTTCACCTCCGGGACGACCGAGGACCCGCGCGCGGTCGTCCACACGCAGGGGTCGCTCGCGGCGGCGCTCGACCTGTTCCGGGAGCGGATGCCGCTCGGGCCCGGCGACGTCGTCCACACCGACCAGCTCATGCTCGGGCTGCCCACGCTGGTCTCGGGGGCGCGCTGGTCGATGCCGCCGCCGCCCTGCGCGCCCGCCGAGTTCGCGCGGCTGATGCGCGAGCGCGGCGCGACGCACACGTTCTGCGTCCCCGCGCACCTCGCCGAGGTCCTCGACGCGGCGCCCGCGCTGCCGGACACGCTGCGGCACGTGCTGCTCGGCGCGGCCCCCGCGCCCGCCGGGATCCTGCGGCGCGCGGTCGCGGCGGCGCCGTCGGCCGAGGTGCTGTCGGTGTACGCGATGACGGAGATCCTGCCGGTCGCGATCGCGTCGGCGGAGGAGAAGCTCGCGCACGTCGCCTCCGGCGCCGGGGGAGACCTGCTCGGCGCGCCGCTGCCCGGGGTCGGCGCGCGTCCGGCGGACGACGGCGAACTGCTGCTGTCCGGGCCCAACCTGTGCCGCGGCTACCTCGGCGCGGAGCCGCTCACCGAACTCCCCACCGGCGACCTCGTCCGGCTGGACGGGGGGTCGCTCGTCCTGACCGGCCGCAAGAAGGACATGCTGATCCGCGGCAAGTTCAACCTCTACCCCGGCCTGTACGAACCGGCGATCGCCGCGCTCCCGGACGTGGCGGACGCCGCGATCGTCGGCGTCCCCGACCCGGGCACCGGCGACGAGGAGGTCGTGCTCGCCGTCGTCGGCCCCGGCGACCTGCCGGGGCGGCTGCGCCGCGTCCTCCCCGGCGTCATCGACCACGACGCCCTCCCCGACCGCGTCGTCGTCCTGGCCGAGCTGCCGCGCTCGGGGCGCGGGCGCAAGCTCGACCGGGCCCGGCTGCGCGACCTGGTCACCGCGGGTGCGGCGGGTACGGCGGGCCCGGCGGGTACGGCGGGTACGGCGCGGTGAGGGTCGCGGTGACCGGCGCGTCCGGGTTCGTGGGCGGCGCGGTGTGCCGGGCGCTGACCGCGGAGGGCGCCACCGTCCACGGCTTCGGCCGCCGCGGGGACGTCCCGGCCGCCCATCTCGGCGGCGCCTCCTACCGCGCGTGGGACCTCACCCGGGGCCCGCTCCGGGACGCGCCGCCCGTCGACGCCGTCGTCCACTGCGCGGGGAGCGTCACCGACTGGGGACCCGCCGCCGAGATCTTCGCCGGGAACCTCACCGGGACGCGCAGCGCCATGGCCGCCTTCCCCGGGGCACGGTTCGTGCACGTCAGCACGGCCAGCGTGTACGACCCGTTCCGGCCGAGCGTCATGGTCACCGAGGACGAGGCGCCGGTGGCCCGCTACCTCAACGCCTACGGCGCGTCCAAGGCCGCCGCCGAGCGCGCCGTCCTGGCCCGGGGCCACGGCGCGGTCGTGCTGCGCCCGCACGCCGTCTACGGCCCGGGGGACCGGGCGCTGCTGCCGCGCGTCCTGTCCGCCGTGCGCGGCCCGGTGCTGCCCGCCGTCGGGACGGGCCGCCAGCGCGTCAGCCTCACCTCGGTCGGCAACCTCGCGCGGGCCTGCGTGCTGGCCGCGACCGGCCCGGTTGCCTCGGGCGTCTTCAACATCACGGACGCGTTCCCGGTCGCGATCGACGACGCCTTCCGGGAGATCCTGCGCGAGCGCGGCGTCCGGGCGCGGCCGGTCTACGCGCCCGCGCGGCTCGCCGGGCCCCTCGCGGCCGCCGTCGAGGGCGCGTTCCTGCTGGCCCGCCGCCGCGAGCCGCCGCGCCTCACCCGCTACGCCGTCGGCCATCTCGCGGTCGAGCGGACGCTCGACATCACCGCCGCCCGCGCCGTCCTCGGCTACCGGCCGCACCCGACGACGTTCGCGGGCGCCGCCTCCTGGGAAACGTCAACCACGGGTTGACGACCAAGGAGCGTCAACCTATGGTTGACGCATGACGGAACCCACTCCGGCGGGCGGCCAGGTCCGCCTCGACGAACTCATCAGCACGATCAAGAAGGTGCACCCCGACGCCCTCGAACAGCTCACCAGCGCCGTGCTCGCCGCCGAGCACCTCGGCGAGGTCGCCGACCACCTCATCGGCCACTTCGTGGACCAGGCGCGCAGGTCCGGCGCGTCCTGGACCGAGATCGGCAAGAGCATGGGCGTCAGCAAGCAGGCCGCGCAGAAGCGGTTCGTGCCGAAGGGGGCGACGCCCGACCTCGACATGTCGCAGGGCTTCTCCCGCTACACGACCCGCGCCCGCAACGTCGTCGTGTCGTCGCAGAACGAGGCGAAGGCGGCGGGCAACACCGGGATCGGCGTCGCGCACGTCGTGCTCGGCCTGCTCGCCGAGCCCGAGGCGCTCGCGGGCAAGGCGATCACGGCGCAGGGCGTGTCGCTGGACACGGTCCGCGAGACCGCCACGGCGGTGCTCCCGCCGCGCGCCGAGGAGGTCCCCGCGCTGGTCCCCTACGACGCGGAGGCGAAGAAGGTCCTGGAGCTGACCTTCCGCGAGGCGCTCCGCCTCGGCCACAACTACATCGGGACCGAGCACATCCTGCTGGCCCTGCTGGAGTTCGAGGACGGGACGGGCCTGCTCAGCGACCTCGGCGTCGACAAGGGGACGGCCGAGGCGAACATCCTCGCCGCCCTCAAGCCGCTGATGGACAACGTCCCGGACGAAGAGGAGTGAGACGCCGATGAGTTCCGGGTGCGGCGGCGGTCGTACCCGGTATGGAGACCCTCATCAAGGCCAACGGCGTGGACCTGTGCGCCGAGACGTTCGGGGACCGGGACGCGCCGCCGCTCCTGCTCATCGGCAACACGATGCTCACCTGGCCCGGTGAGCTGTGCGAGGCGCTGGCCGGGAAGGGCGGCGGCCCGGCCAGGTTCGTGATCCGCTACGACCTGCGCGACACCGGACGCTCGACGACCCTCACCCCCGAGGCCCCCGGCTACACGCTGCGCGACCTGGTCGCCGACGCGGCCGCCCTGCTGGAGGCCCTCGGCCTGCCCGCCGCGCACGTCGCGGGCTTCGGGGTCGGCGGCTGGATCGCCCAGCTCCTCGCGCTCGACCACCCGGACCGCGTCGCCACGCTCACGCTGATCGCGACGCGGCCGACCGCGCCCGGCCCGGCCGACGCCGACCTGCCCGAGCACGCGCCGGAGATCATGGCCCATTTCACGAACCCGCCGCCCGTCGACTGGACCGACCGCGCGTCCGTCGCCGCGGCCGCGGTCGAGAACGCGCGCCGTTTCGGCGGCGGCGGGTTCGACGAGGCGGAGGCCCGCGCCGCGGTCGAGGCGGTCCTCGACCGGATCGCCGCCCCGGCCGACGGGCAGGGCCGCGCGTACCGGGCGAACCTGATGGGGAGCACGTTCGCCGCGCTCGACTCCGGCGACCGCTGGCGCGAGCGCCTCGGCGAGATCACGGCGCCCACCCTCGTGGTCCACGGCGAGGACGACCCGTTCTTCCCGCTCGGCAACGGGCGCGCGCTGGCCGCCGAGATCCCGGACGCGCGGCTGGTCACCGTCCCGGGCATGGGCCAGGAGCTGCCCCGGCGGGCCTGGGACGTGATCGTCCCCGCGATCCTCCGGCACACCTCCGGAACCTGATCGCGCGAGCGGCCCGATAACCGGTCGCCCGAGCGGCGCGTCCTCTGGTGGAGTGGGCCCGTGAATGCTCGACAGGGTGGCGCGGCGCTCGCCGGGGCCTTCCACGCCGATGTCGTCCGGCCGCTGCTGGCGCGGGTGATGCCGGGGCTGCGGTACGCGGCGGCGCGGCTCGGCTCCGGGTCGGACGTGCTCGGGCTCGACGACGCGATGAGCCGCGACCACGACTGGGGCTGCCGCCTCACGCTGCTGGTCGACGACCCGGACGCGGTGCCCGGCATCGACCGGCTCCTCGAACGCGACCTGCCCGCCCGCTACGGCGGGCATCCCGTCCGGTTCCCGGTGACCTGGGACGCGGCCGACACCCACAACGTGGAGGTCGCGACCGTCGCGGACTTCTGTCGCTCCCGCCTCGGCGTCGACCCGACGCGCCCGCCGGCGGTCGCGGACTGGCTCTGCCTGACCGGGCAGGCCGTGCTGGAGGTGACGGCCGGGCCGGTCTTCGAGGACACGACCGCGACGCTGGCGCCCGCCCGCGCGACCCTGCGCCACTACCCGCCGGACATCGAGCGGTACGTGCTCGCCGCGTGGTGGCGGCGCGTGTCCCAGTGGATGCCGGTCGTCGGACGCACCGCGCGGCGCGGCGATGAGACCGGCTCGCGGCTGCTCGGCGCCCGCGTCGCCGAGGACCTGTGCCGCCTGGCGTTCGCGCTCTCCCGCGCGTGGATCCCCTACGCGAAGTGGCGCGGCACCGCGTTCGCGCGGCTGGACGTCGCGCCCTCCCTGGAGGGCCCGCTCGCGGCGGCGGTCTCGGCGGCGCGCTGGGAGGACCGCGAGGCGGCGCTCGCGCAGGCTGCCGAGCTGCTCGGCGCCCTGCAACGCGAGCGCGGCCTCCCCACCCCGGACTCGGTCGTGACCCCCTTCTGGGACCGGCCGTTCCGCACCATCGACGAGGCCGTCTGGGCGGGTCTGCTCGCCGACGTCCGCGACCCGGAGGTGGCGGCGCTGCCGCCCGGCGTCGGGTCCGTCGAGCAGTGGGCCGACGGCGTGGACGTCCTGACCTCCGGCGACCGCAGGGCCGCCCTGCGCGCCGCGTACCGGGCGTGGATCAGCCCAGCCGCAGCGCCAGGAAGAAGTCGACCCGGTCCTCAAGACGCGACAGGTCGCGACCGGTGAGGTCCTCGATCCGCTGGATGCGGTAGCGGACCGAGTTCACGTGCAGGTGGAGCTGCTCGGCGCACCGCGCCCACGACCCGGAGTTCTGGAGGAACGTCTCCAGCGTCCGGACGAGATCGGCCTTGTGGACGTCGTCGTAGGTGCGCAGCGGGTCCAGCAGCCTGACCCTGAACATGTGCCGGACGTCGTCGGGCACGCTCGCCAGCAGCAGCACGTGCGTCGCCAGCTCGTCGTGCCGCACCACGCACACCGGGGCGGCGCGCCCCGCCGCCAGCCGCCGCGCGTACCGGGCCTCCTCCACGGCGCCGCGCAGCTCCCCGGCGGGGACGACGTCGCTGACCCCGACGGCGAGGCCGCCGCCGTCGGCGAAGCCGGGGGCGAGCGCGTCCAGGGCCGGCTGGATCTCCCCGGCGAGGTCGCGTCCGGCGCCCTCCACCTGGACGAGCGCGACGGCCTCCTCGTCCAGCAGCCCGAGGACCGGGCGCGGGGCGGCCGGCACCTCGCCCAGCACCTCGCCCAGCACCGCCCGCAGCTCGCCCGGCCGCAGCGCCCCGCCCCCGGACGCGGCGACCGCGGCGAACCGGGCGGCCGCGTCCAGCCCGGACAGCTCCAGCCGCGGCGCGATCTCCTCCGCGCCCGCCGCCGCGGCGACCAGCCGCACCAGCTCCTGCGCGAGACGGCCCCCGACGCTGAGCCGGTCGTCGAGCCGGGCCCGCTCCAGCGCGACGATCGAGGCCAGCTCGGTGGCGAGCGCGCGGCGCTCGACGGACCAGTCGTCCACGTCGCCCTCGCAGGCCAGGAACCAGTCCGCGACCCGCGGCGTCGCCTCCCCAGCGACCGGGAAGACCGACACGCCGGCGTGCGGGCGCGGCAGCCGGCGCGCGGTCAGGAACGCGCGGGCCAGGTCGGCGCCGTCGGGCACCGGCTCCGGGCCCGCGACCAGCCGCCCGGTGGGCGCCAGCACCCAGCACCGCATGCCGAGATCGCCGGACACCAGCTCCAGCACGGCGCCCAGCCCGGTGCCGCCCCCGCCCGCGTCGGCGACGAGCCGCCGGTGCCGGTCGAGCACGGCGGTCAGGTCGGCGGCGCGGGCGCCCGACAGGTGCCGGACGACCTCCTCGGTGATCGTCGCGAACGCCACGTCCTCCGCCACCGCGAACAGCGGCATCCGGTGGGCGCGGCAGGCCGCCACGAGATCGTCGGGGAGCGCGCCGCGCGCCAGGCCCCCGGCGAGCGCGGACGCGCCCGCCGCCGCCAGCGCCCGCACGAACGTCTCCGAGTCGGCGGGGCCCGACCGCCAGACCAGGCCCGTCAGCACCAGCTCCCCGCCCCGCAGGTACCGGCCGGGCTCCAGCAGGTCGGTGGTGACGACCCAGCGGACCGCCCGGTCCAGTTCGTCCTGCCCGGTGACCAGCTCCAGCCGCGACTCGGGCAGGTCGAGCAGCGCGCGCAGCTTCATATGCCCTAGTTAACTGGAGGAACGTACAAAACCCCGCCTCGGCGGGGCGGCGCGGTTCGGATCTCCTGTCCCTCGACCCCGGTAGGGGCCCCTGTGTGTACTTCAGGGAGCGGATCGAGGAGGCGCGGGTGACCATCGAACGACCGGTCGGGGTGGCCGGGCTGGAGGTGCTGAACTCCCTGCCCGCCCGGGCCGCCCGCGCGGAGCTGCTGACCTGCTGCGCGTCCCGCCGCTGGGCGGACGAGGTCGCCGCCGGACGCCCCTACCCGGGCCTTCCCGCGCTGCGCTCCGCCTCGGCGGTCGCGCTCGCCGCGCGGGACTGGGCCGGGATCAGGGAGGCGCTCGCCGCCCACCCCCGCCTCGGCGACCGGCCCCACCACGAGCGGCCCCAAGGCGAACGGCCTCGGGGCGGCGACCGGGAGGCGGCGTGGTCGCGCGGCGAGCAGTCGGGCGCGGACGGCGCGGCGGCGGAGGTCCGCGCGGCCCTCGCGGCGGGCAACCGGGCCTACGAGGAGCGGTTCGGGCACGTGTTCCTGCTCTGCGCGACCGGGCTGGGCGCGGCCGAGATGCTCGCCGCGCTGCGCGCCCGCCTGGGCAACGACACCGGGACCGAGCAGGCCGTCGTCCGCTACGAGCTGACCAGGATCGTCGACCTGCGGCTGGCGAAGCTCCTCGACGTGATCGGCGAGGCGAACGGGAGGAACGCGTGAGCCTTTCGACGCATGTGCTGGACGCGGCGCGCGGCCTGCCCGCGCGGGGCGTGGCCGTCCGGCTCGACCGGCGGGACCCGGACGGGGGCTGGACGACGCTCGCCGAGGCCCGCACCGACGCCGACGGCCGGATCGGCGAGTGGGGCGTGCTCCCCGGGCCGGGCGTGCACCGGCTGACCTTCGACACAGGGGGGCTGTCGGAGTTCTATCCCGAGGTCACGGTCGCGTTCACCGTCACCGACCCGGGGCGGCACCTGCACGTGCCGCTGCTGCTGAGCCCGTTCGCCTACTCCACCTACCGAGGGAGCTAGCCCCCATGGCCATCGTGCTCGGCCCCAACCGCTACGGGAAGGCGGAGACGCGCGTCGTCCGCGTCAGCAGGGACGGCGACGCCCACCGGATCAAGGACCTGAGCGTGAGCGTGTCGCTGTCCGGCGACATGGACGAGGTGCACCTGAGCGGCGACAACTCCGCCGTCCTGCCGACCGACTCGCAGAAGAACACGGTGTTCGCGTTCGCCCGCCAGCACGGCATCGGGGAGATCGAGGACTTCGCGCTGCTGCTCGCCCGGCACTTCGTCGACTCCCAGCGCGCGGTCGCCCACGCCCGGGTGGAGATCCACGAGTACGGCTGGGACCGGATCGCCGGGCCGCACTCGTTCGTCCGCGACGGCGGCGAGGTGCGGACCGCGCTCGTCCACAGCGACGGGACGGGCGGCGCCGAGTCGGTGGTGTCGGGGCTGACCGACCTGGTCGTCCTCAAGTCCACGGGCAGCGAGTTCCACGGCTTCGCCGAGGACGCCTACACGACGCTCGCGCCCACCGACGACCGGATCCTCGCCACGGCCGTGACCGCGCGGTGGCGGTACCGCGCGCTCGGGGCTCCCTGGGGCGAGTCCTACCGCGCGGCCCGCGCGGCGCTGCTGGGCGCGTTCGCCGGGACGCACAGCCTGTCCCTCCAGCAGACGCTGTACCAGATGGGGCGCCGCGTGCTCGGCGAGCGGCCCGAGATCTGCGAGGTGCGGATGGCGATGCCCAACAAGCACCACTTCCTGGTCGATCTGAAGCCGTTCGGCCTGGACAACGACAACGAGGTCTACTTCGCGGCGGACCGTCCGTACGGGCTGATCGAGGGCTCGGTGCTCATCGACGACGCCCCGGACGCCCCATCTGCGTGGGTATGACGGGTACGGGGGAAGAGATGGAGTTCATGCGACCGGCCACCTGGGCGGACGCGCTGGCGGCCAAGGCGGAGCACCCCGGGGCGCTGCCCATCCAGGGCGGCACCGACGTCATGGTCGAGATCAACTTCGACGTGCGGCGCCCCGAGGCGCTGCTGGACCTGAACCGCGTCGCCGAGCTGACCGAGTGGGACACCTCCGGCGGGCGGCTGCGCGTCGGCGCGGGCGTCCCGTACGCGCGGCTGATCAGGGAGCTGGGGGACCGGCTGCCCGGCCTCGCGCAGGCGGCCCGGACCGTCGGCTCCCCGCAGATCCGCAACCGGGGCTCGGTCGGCGGGAACCTCGGCGCCGCCTCGCCCGCCGGGGACTCCCATCCGCCGCTGCTCGCCGGGGACGCGGTGGTCGAGGCCGAGTCGGCGGCGCGCGGCGTCCGGATGATCCCGGCGGCGGAGTTCTACCTCGGCGTGAAGCGCAGCGCGCTGGAGCCGGACGAGCTGATCCGCGCGTTCTGGAGCGCCCCGGCGTCCGGCCCGCAGTACTTCTCGAAGATCGGCACCCGGAACGCGATGGTCATCGCGGTGTGCTCGTTCGCGCTCGCGCTGCACCCGGAGGAGCGCCGGGTCGGCACCGGTGTCGGCTCGGCCGCCCCGACCCCGCGCCGCGCGCCCGCCGCCGAGGCGTTCGCGTCCGCCGAGCTGGACTGGGAGGGGCGCGGCCCGCTGCCGGACGCCGCGTCCCGCCGGTTCGGGGAGCTGGTCGCGGACGCGGCGGCGCCGATCGACGACGTCCGGGGGACCGCCGGGTACCGCAGGCACGCCCTCGCGGTGATGGCGCGCCGCACCCTCGCCTGGGCCTGGAACGACCACCGCGCCGCCACCCCGGAAAGGAGGGCGTCCTGATGCGCGTGACCATCACCGTGAACGGCTCGGCCGAGACCGTCGACGACGTGTGGGAGGGCGAGAGCCTGCTCTACGCGCTGCGGGAGCGGATGGGCCTGCCCGGCTCCAAGAACGCCTGCGAGCAGGGCGAATGCGGGTCCTGCACCGTCTATCTGGACGGCGTGCCGGTCTGCTCGTGCCTGGTCGCCGTGGGCCAGGCGCAGGGGCGCGACGTCCGCACCGTCGAGGGGCTGACCGAGGGGCCGCCCGGCGACGCGGGGGAGGCGCGGCTCGATCCCGTGCAGCAGGCGTTCGTGGACGCGGGCGCCGTGCAGTGCGGGTTCTGCACGCCGGGGCTCATCGTCGCGTCCCACGACCTGGTCGAGCGCAACCCCGAGCCGTCCGACGCCGAGATCCGCGAGGCCCTCGCCGGGAACCTGTGCCGCTGCACCGGCTACGAGAAGATCCTGGACGCGGTCCGCCTCGCCGCCGCGCGTAAGCGGACGGCCGGGGGGAAGGCGGTGCGGTCATGAGGACCGTCATCGAGAACGCCCACATCGTGACCGTCTCCGGCGAGGAGTACCCCGGCGGCCACATCGTCGTCGACGGCGAGAGGATCGCCTCGGTCGGCGCGGGCCCGGCGCCGGCCGCCCCGGAAGGCGGGGCGGTGGAGCGGATCGACGGGCGCGGCTGCCTCGCCACGCCCGGCCTGGTCAACGCCCACCACCACCTCTACCAGTGGGCGAGCCAGGGCATCGCCACCGGCGCCACCCTGTTCGAGTGGCTGACCACCCTGTACGAGCCCTGGTCGAAGATGGACGCGGAGGTCGCGGGTGGCGCCGCGAGCGCCGGGCTCGGCTGGCTCGCCAAGTCGGGGTGCACCACGTCCACCGACCACCACTACCTGTTCCCGAAGGGGCGCGGCGACCTGTTCGCCGCCGGGATCGAGGCCGCGCGCGAACTCGGTGTGCGCTTCCACCCGTGCCGGGGGTCGATGGACCTGGGGCGGTCCGACGGCGGGCTCCCGCCCGACGAGGCCGTCGAGGACATCGACACGATCCTCGCCGAGACCGAGGCCGCGCTCGACCGCTACCACGACCCCTCGCCCGGCTCCATGCTCCGCGTCGCGGTCGCGCCCTGCTCGCCGTTCTCCGTCACCCGCGACCTGCTGGTCAGGTCGGCGGAGCTGGCGCGCTCCCGGGGCGTCCGGCTGCACACCCACCTCGCCGAGACCCGCGACGAGGAGGAGCACACGACCGAGCGGTTCGGCATGACGCCGGTCGAGTACATGGACTCGCTCGGCTGGCTCGGCGCGGACGTGTGGCTCGCGCACTGCGTCCACCTGCACGACTCCGACGTGAAGCGGCTCGCCGAGACCGGCACCGGCACCGCGCACTGCCCGAGCTCCAACGCCCGCCTCGGCTCCGGCATCGCCCGCGTCTCGCACCTGCTGGAGGCGGGCGCGCCGGTCGGGCTCGGCGTGGACGGCCCGGCGTCGGCCGAGATGGTCCCGCTCGCCGGGGAGATGCGGCAGGCGATCTACATGCAGCGCGCCCGGTACGGGCCCGCCGCGCTGACCGCCCGGCAGGCCCTGGAGATGGCGACGCTCGGCGGCGCCCGCTGCCTCGGCCGCGAGGCCGACCTCGGCACGCTGGAGCCCGGCAGGCTCGCCGACATCGCGCTGTGGCGGATCGACGGCTTCCACGCCGCGATCGACGACCCGGTCGTCGCCCTCGTCTTCGGGCAGACGCCGCCGCTGGAGCGGCTGCTGGTCGGCGGGCGGACGATCGTCCGCGACGACGCGCTCGTCTCCGTCCCCCAGGACGAGGTCGGACGGCGCGGAGCCGCCGCCCACCGCCGTCTCATGACGCTCGCGCAGGAGGTCCTCTGATGGTGGCCCCGGTGAAGTCCCCCGGCCATGTGGCGGCCCCCGGCATCGGCGGGGTGGGGGAGAGCGCGGCCCGTCCCGACGGGACGCTCAAGGTCGCGGGCGAGTTCGCCTACGCGTCGGACCTGTGGATCGACGGGATGCTGTGGGGCGCGACGCTCCGCAGCCCGCACCCCCGCGCGCTCATCCGCGCGATCGACATCGGGCCCGCGCTGGCGCTGCCCGGCGTCCGCGCCGTCCTCACCCACGAGGACGTGCCCGGCCGCGCCGCGTTCGGCGTGGACGGCGTCGAGGACCAGCCCGTCCTCGCCTCCGGCCAGGTCCGGCACCAGGGCGAGCCCGTCGCGATCGTCGCCGCCGACCACCCCGAGACCGCGCGGCGCGCGCTGGAGCTGATCGGCGTCCGGTACGAGGTGCTGGAGCCGATCACCGACGCGCGCGCCGTCATCGCCGACCCCGAGCGGCTGAAGGTGCAGGACCGGGGCGGTGTCACCCGGTACCAGCCGGTCCGGGTCGGGGACGTGGACGCCGCCCGCGAACGCGCCGACGTCGTCGTCTCCTCGGAGTTCGAGGTCGGCATCCAGGACCAGGCGTTCCTCGGGCCCGAGGCGGGCCTCGCGATCCCGTCCGAGGACGGCGGCGTCGACCTGTACGTCTCCACGCAGTGGATCCACAACGACCTCAAGCAGATCGCGCCCTGCCTCGGCCTGCCCGAGGAGAAGATCCACATGACGCTCGCGGGCGTCGGCGGCGCGTTCGGCGGCCGCGAGGACCTGTCGATGCAGATCCACGCCGCCATGCTCGCGCTGCGCACCGGCAGGCCGGTGAAGATGTCCTACAACCGGTACGAGTCGTTCTTCGGGCACGTCCACCGGCATCCCGCGCTGATGCGCTACGAGTACGGCGCCGCGTCCGACGGGCGGCTGCTGTACGCCGACGTCGAGATCGTGCTGGACGGCGGCGCCTACACCTCGTCCTCGCTGAACGTCGTCGGGAACGCCGCCTCGCTCGGCGTCGGCCCCTACGAGATCCCCAACATCAGGATCGACGCGTACGGCGTCTACACCAACAACCCGCCGTGCGGGGCGATGCGCGGCTTCGGCGCCGTGCAGGCGTGCTTCGCCTACGAGTCGATGATGGACAGGCTCGGCGAGGCGTGCGGCCTCGGCCCGGTCGAGATCCGCCGCCGCAACGCCGTCTCGCAGGGCTCCCGGCTCGCGACCGGGCAGGTCATCGAGTCGCCCGCGCCGCTCGCGCCGATGCTGTCGCGGCTGGAGACGATGCCGATGCCGCCGGAGCTGGACGCCTCCGACCCGCGCAACCTGCCCGGCGGCGTCTCCCAGGCCACGCGCGGCGAGGGCGTCGTGCGCGGCGTCGGCTACGGCGTCGGGCTCAAGAACATCTGCTTCTCCGAGGGCTTCGACGACCTCGCCACCGCGCGGGTCCGGCTGGAGGTCATCGGCGGGGAGGCGACCGCGCTCGTCCACACGGCGGCGGCGGAGGTCGGGCAGGGGCTCGTCACGATCCAGGCGCAGATCGCCCGCACCGAGCTGGGCGTCCAGAGGGTCACGATCGCCCCGGCCGACACCGGCGTCGGCGACGCCGGGTCCTCCAGCGCGTCCCGCCAGTCCTACATGTCGGGCGGCGCCGTGAAGGCGGCCTGCGAGGCGGTCCGCGCCGACCTCCTCGACCTCGCCCGGCGCTCGCTCCCCGAGGCCGCCCACGTCGCCGGAGGCAAGATCGTCGCCGCGTCGGGCGCCGTCCTCGCCGCGGTCGAGGACGTCCTCGGCGACACGGTCATCGAGCACACCCGCGAGTACCACCACCGCGCCACCGAGCGCATGGACCCCGTCACCGGGCAGGGCCGCAGCCACACCCAGCTCGCGCTCTGCGTCCACCGCGCCGTCGTGGACGTGGACGTCGACCTCGGGCTCGTCAAGGTCGTCGAGCTGGCCGCCGTCCAGGACGTCGGGAGGATCCTCAACCGGCAGGCGCTGGAGGGCCAGATCCACGGCGGCTCCGCGCAGGGCCTCGGGCTCGCCGTGATGGAGGAGATCCTCGTGACGGACGGCCTCGTCCGCAACCCCTCCTTCACCGACTACCTCATCCCGACGATCCTCGACATGCCGCCGATGCGGCTCGACATCCTGGAGTACCCCGACCCCGAGGCCCCCTACGGCCTGCGCGGCGCGGGGGAGCCGCCCACGCTGTCGTCCACGCCCGCGATCGTCGCCGCCATCCGCGACGCCACCGGACGGCCCCTCACCCGGGTGCCGGTGCGGCCGGAGCACGTCATATGAGGTACGACCTGGTGATCCGCTCGCGGCGGGCCGTGCTGCCGGACGGCGAGCGCCCCGCCGCGGTCGCCGTCCGGGACGGGCGCGTCGCCGCGATCACCCCGTACGACGCCCCGCTTCCCGCGTCCGCCGAGACCCGCCTCGGCGACACGGCGCTGCTGCCGGGGCTCGTGGACACCCACGTCCACATCAACGAACCGGGCCGCACCGAATGGGAGGGCTTCGCCACCGCGACCCGCGCCGCCGCGTCCGGCGGCGTCACCACGCTGGTCGACATGCCGCTGAACTCGCTGCCGCCCACGGTCACGCCGTCCGCGCTCGCGCTCAAGCGCGCCGCCGCCGAGGGCGCGCTCTTCGTGGACGTCGGGTTCTGGGGCGGCGCGGTCCCCGGCAACCGCCTCTACCTGCGCGCCCTCCACGACGCGGGCGTGTTCGGGTTCAAGTGCTTCACCTCCGACTCCGGCGTCCCCGAGTTCCCGCCGCTCGGCGCCGCGCGGATGCGGGAGGCGTTCCAGGAGATCGCCTCGTTCGGCGGCCTGGTCATCGTGCACGCCGAGGATCCGGCCGATCTCCGCGCGCCGTCCGGGGGCTCCTACGGCGAGTTCCTCGCGTCCCGTCCGCCCTCGGCCGAGCGGCGGGCGGTCGAACGGGTCATCGCGCTCGCGGCGGAGACCGGCGTGCGCGCCCACATCCTGCACCTGTCCGCCGCCGACTGCCTGGACCCGCTGGCCCGCGCCCAGGCCGACGGGCTCCCCGTCAGCGCCGAGACCTGCCCGCACTACCTGACGCTCTGCGCGGACGATGTGCCTGGGCCGTCCGCGACGTCCTACAAGTGCTGCCCGCCCATCCGCGACGCCGCCAACCGCGACGCCCTGTGGCGCGGCCTCGAAACCGGCGTCGTCTCCTGCGTCGTCACCGACCACTCGCCCTGCGTCCCCGAACTGAAACGCGGCGACTTCGCCACCGCGTGGGGAGGCGTCTCGTCCCTCCAGCTCGGGCTGCCCGCCGTCTGGACGGAGGCCCGGTCCCGAGGCCGCTCGCTGGCCTCGGTCGTCCGCTGGATGGCCGAGGGGCCCGCCGCCCTCGCCGCCCTCCCCAAGGGCCGCATCGCCGTCGGCCGCGACGCCGACCTCGTCGCCTTCGACCCCGAGGCGGACTTCACCGTGGACGCCGCGTCCCTGCACCACCGCCACCCCGTCACGCCCTACGAGGGACGCACGCTGTCGGGCGTCGTCCAGGCGACCTGGCTGCGCGGAACCCGCGCCGGCGACGCCCCCATCGGACGCCCGCTCGCCCGAACGGAGACCCGATGACCTTCACCGCGCTCCCGGACCTCGCCGTCCGGACCCTCGGCGGCTCCGTCCTCGCGGCCAGCGACGAGTCCTTCGCCGAGAAGGAGAACCTGCTCAACCCGTGGGCGCCGGCCTTCGTGCCCGCGACGTTCGGCCCGAAAGGCCAGCGGTACGACGGCTGGGAGACCGCCCGCCGCCGCGCCCCCGGCCACGACTGGGCCCTCGTCCGCCTCGGCCTCCCGGGCGTCGTCCACGGCGTCGTCATCGACACGGCCTGGTTCAAGGGCAACTACCCGCCGCACGCGTCCGTGGAGGCCACGGCCATGGACGGCCACCCCTCGCCCGCCGAACTCGCCGCCGCCGACTGGACCGAACTCGTCCCGAGGAGCCCCCTCCAGGGCGACACCGCGCACGCCTTCCCCGTCGCCCCGGGAGGTCTCGCCACCCACGTCCGCCTGAGGATGTTCCCCGACGGCGGCATCGCCCGCCTGCGCGTCCACGGCGAGGTCGTCCCCGACCCCGACCGCCTCACCGGCCTCACCGTCGACCTGGCCGCCCTGGAGAACGGCGCCCGCGTGGTCGAGTGCTCCGACGCCTTCTACTCCTCCCCGGACAACATGCTGTTCCCCGGCCTCGCCCGCACCCAGGCCGACGGCTGGGAGACCGCCCGCCGCCGCGACGACGGCAACGACTGGGCCCTCATCGCTCTGGCCGCCCCCGGCGTCGTCCGGCTCGCCGAGATCGACACCACCCACCTCAAGTTCAACGCCCCCGCCGAGGTCGCCCTCACCGGCCTGGACGAGCACGGAACCCCCACCGTCGTCCTCCCGCGCACCCGCGTGCAGCCCGACACCCGCCACCACTTCCGCGTGACGTCCCCCGAGGTGACCCATGTCCGCGTGGACATCCACCCGGACGGCGGCCTGGCCCGCCTCCGCCTCTACGGCGACCTGACCCCGGCGGCCGACCACGCCCTCACCACGCGCTGGCAAACCCTCCGCAACAGAATGTGACGCAGTACACACAGACGGTCATTCAATAGTGCCACTATCCAATAGTGATCGCACAGTAACGTTCCGTGCATGCCCACTGCCGAACACGAATCCCCCATCCAAGTCATCCGCGACAATCCGCAGGTCATACCGCAGCTCATGCGGGTCGCCTTCGACATCGAGATGTCCGACGACCTGGTCGTCCGGACGGCCTCGGAGGACTTCAGCCAGCTCGCCCCCACCGCCTACCGCGCCGACAACGTCGTCGAGATCCGCGAGGCTGGCGCCGCGAAGCCCTCGCTCAACGTCATCGCGGAGACCCAGCGCGCCGTCGACCCGAAGAAGTACCGGAGCTGGCCCGTCTACCTGACCGCCCTCTACGCCAGGTCCCAGTGCCCCTGCTACCTGGTGGTCCTGTGCGCCTCGCCCAAGGTCGCCGACTGGGCGCGCAAACCGATCGCCATCGGCCACCCCGGCTTCGCCCTCACCCCCCTGGTGATCGGCCCCGGCACCGGCCCGCTCATCACCACCACGAGCGAGGCCGCGCGCATGCCCGAACTCACGGTCATCGCCGCCCTCGCCAACGTCACACCCCCCACGGAGGAGTCCCTGGAGATCACTCACGCGGCTCTCGCCACGATCGACAACGCCGGGCACGAAAACGCCCAGATGTACACTGACATGGTGCTCGGTGTGCTCCCAAAGGCCGCCCGCAAGGTTCTGGAGGAACTTGTGAACACCGGTACCGACGAGTACAAATTCACCAGCGAACCCTTCCTGCGCCACGAGGCCAAAGGCAAAGCGGAGGGAAAAGCCGAAGGCAAGGCCGAGGCGGTGCTGTCGATCCTCTCCGCACGGGGTCTGGCGGTGCCGGACGAGGCCCGGGAGCGGATCATGTCCTGCCAGGACCTCGACGCGCTGGACGGCTGGCTGACCCGCGCCCTGGCGGTCGACTCGGTGGAGAGGCTCTTCCAGTGAGCTCGGCGACCGGGTACAAGTTCAAGAGCGAACCCTTCCTCCGCCACGCGGCCGAGGGCGAGGCCCGGGGCCGCGCGGAGGGCGAGGCCCGCGGCCGGGCGGAAGGCACGGCCAGGGCGATCCTGGTGGTTCTCGCCGCACGCGGGCTGGCGGTGTCGGAGGAGGCCCATGAGCGGATCATGGCCTGCCGCGACATCGGGACACTGTCGGGGTGGCTGGTCAGCGCCACGATGTGCGAGTCGACGGACGGATACTTCGGCTCACCGTCGTCGCTCAGACGACCTGACGCGTCGAGGACCTGACGCGTTGAGGACCTGAAAAGGCGCCCCGGGGTTCCGGGGCGCCTTTTCGGGTGGGCTTGGGGGTGGGGGCGGTCAGGCGTCCTCGGCCGGTTCCTCCTCCAGGAGGTCGTCGAACTCGCCGTCCTTGACGCCCGCGATGAAGGCGTCCCACTCGGCCTCGGTGAAGTAGAGGATCGGCCCCTCGGGGTTCTTCGCGTCGCGCATGACGACGGCCCTCTCACCGAAGTCCTTGTGCTGGACGGGTACGTCCTTGCCATCGACGAACTCGATGATGACCCCGTCGCTGAGGATCGGTTCCTGCTCGGTCACTGGCGCACCTTCCTCGTCCCGGCTCTGTCGCGTCCAAGGCTAGTGGGGGCCGGGGCGCCGCCACAGGAAAAGCAGTCCCCGGCCGTCCGGTGTGGGGAGGGACGACCGGGGACGATCAGGGGGTGGTCAGGGCTTGTTGAAGCCCAGCGTGAAGTCGCCGGAGCCGTTGTAGGCGTGCACGCGGTACCGGTAGGTGCCGGGGCCGCCGTCGTAGCTGACGCGCTCGTCGGGGTCGGGGCTGGTGGAGGCGGCGACGTTGGTCCAGGTGCCTCCGTTCAGCTTCTGGAGGTAGAGGTCGAAGTCGACGCCGTCGGGGCCGTCCAGGCAGGCGGTGTGCGCGCCGGACGCGGTGGTCGTGTAGTCGCCGCTCGGCTGGTAGTTGCTGGCGCCGGCGGTCACGGACGCCTCGGCCTTGGTCTGGTAGCCGTCGCAGGGGCCGGGGTTGCCGGGGCCGCCGCCCTCGGTGACGAGTTGGCGGCCGTCGCGGGCGAGGATCTGCAGGACCTCGTTGACCGGCTGGAAGTAGGTGGTGTCCTGGGAGTCCTGGCCGTTGTTGCAGGAGCCCGAGGTGCCGGAGGTGATGCCCTGCGCCTGGCCGCCGGTCTCGGAGATCAGCGCGCCGCCGGAGTCACCGGGGTCGGCGCAGATGTTGGCCTGGATGAGCCCGCTGACCGAGCCCTCCTGGTAGTTGACGGTGACGTTGCGGGCCTGGATCGGGCCGCACCACAGCCGCGAGTTCGTGGTGCCGCCGGAGCGGCAGGCGCGGGCGCCGACGGGGGACTCGGTCGCGCCGAGGACGCTCTCGTACGAGCCGTTCCACTTGGTGACCTTGGGCGTCGGCGTCCACTGGCTGTTGGTGTCGATCCAGGAGTAGTCGTCACCGGGGAAGGAGGAGCCTCCGAAGGTCCCCTGGGCGACCTGGTTGGAGCCCTTGGTGGCCTCGCCCACGCCGCCGCAGTGGCCCGCGGAGATGAAGCCGCCGGTCACGGCGAAGGCGACGGAGCAGCCGTACTGGGTCGTCCAGTAGCGCTCGCCGCCGACGATGTCGTACACGAGGTGGGGCCTGGCGGTGGAGCGGACGATCCGCACGGCCCCCGCGTCCACGCCGCTCGCGGCGACGAACCTCTGCGCGGCTGCGGGGGAGGAGGTGGCGACGACGACCCGGTTGCTCTGGTTGTCGACGTACCACGAGGTCACGGACTTGGCGGCCGACGCGGCGTGCCGGTTCAGCTTCGTCTGGACGGAGTCCAGCGCGGCCGCGCCGAACTTGACGATCTTGGGTTGGGCGCCGGCTGCCTCGATCGCCTTGGCGGCGGAGGCGTCGGTGGTCGCGACGACGACCTTCGAGCCCGGGGCGACCCAGGCGCCGCCGAACCTCTTGCCGAGGGCGAGCCGGAGCCGCTTCTGGACGTGGGCGGCACGGTCGCCGGAGTGCGCCGGGGCGAGCGGCGCGGCGCCGGCGGGGGGACGGGGGGCGGGGGAGGCCGGTTCCTGCGCGTGCGCTGGGGTCGCCAGCGCCGCGACGAGTCCGGCCGCCACCGCGATGCCCAGCACACGGTGTTTGCGGGACATGTCACTCTCCAGGTGGTGGGGGTGGGGAGAGAAAGGGGCGCCCTGCCCGGACTGTAGGGCGAATCCGTAAAGGGCCACAATTCATCGCATTGAAGTGTTTTTTCACTGTTGATTGCGTTGTGGTCGAACGCCGGGCGGCGCGGCGGGGCAGGGGGTGGTCCGGTCCGCCACCTGGTGACGTCCGGGCCGCGATCCTCTACGATCACCTCGTTCCGCGGCGCGAACTCGCGCGGCGGGCGCGGCCGTGGACTTTCGTCAGGGATGGTGGCATGAGCTGGACGGCATATTCTCCGTCGGCCCCGACCGGGGTCAGCTGGGTAAGGCGCGCATTCACGCGGTGAAGGCGCGCACCTAGGACGCGTGGACGGCGGCGCCGACCGGTGGGGTGATGCCTGAGGCGGGCCCCACCGGGAAGACCGCGAAGCGAGGTGCCGCCCGCCGGGGCGCGGTCACGCCCAGGGGTACGGCCGGGCGCTAGCCGGCGCCTCCGCAGGCGCTCTCGCCGGCGCGGCCGAGGCAGAGGGACGGTTCCGCGGGGCGGTTGAGGTCGCCCTCCAGGATCCCGAACGCCTGGTCGACGATCTCCGAGAGCGAGCCGAACGCGCCGGGGTGCCGGCGCGCGACGTCGGCCGCCGCCTGGAAACCGCAGGTCGCGGCGGCGGCGATGACGTGCGGGCGCAGGTCGGTCTCGGGGTCGGACCGCATCCGCTCGCTGATGATCTGGGTCAGCAGCAGCTGCTTCTTCTGCGCGTGCTCCAGGCTGCCCGCCATCAGCGTGGGGCTCTCGGCCATCATCGTCAGCAGGCAGCTGAACCGCTCGGGGTCGAACCCCAGTTCGCCGCGCTCGCAGGCGCGCGCGACCTCGACCACCGTGTTGCGCAGCGCGGTCATGATCGGTTCCTCGGCCGGACGGCTGGCCAGCATCGCCATGATGGCGCGGGTCTGCTCCTCCTGGAACGTCAGGGCGACGTCCTCCTTGGAGGCGAAGTAGCGGAAGAACGTCCGGGACGAGACGTCCACCGCGTCGGCGATCTCCTCGACGGTGGTCGCGTCGAACCCCTTCTCGGCGAAGAGCGTGAACGCGGCGTTGACGAGCGCCTCCCGGGTGAGCCGCTTCTTGCGTTCGCGCCTGCCCGGGGGCTGGGGGTCCGGACCCTCGGAACGGGCTTCGGGGGCGGTCGCGGTCATGGGCGAAGTGTAACCAGCGGGGAACGTGCAGCCAAGCGGCAGGGGCTGACGCTTGTCGTGATATGAATCATGTCGTGCTGAGACGACGGGCATTTGACGACAAGTGTCGCTCTATGACAGTTTTACGTCGCGGGGTTCACGGGCCCTCGCCCGAGCGGGCCCGCACCGCCCGAGCGGCACCGCCCGCGAGCGCCGCACAGCTTGCCGACATCCCTGAAACCACGCATGACCAGTAAATATTCGCATGGAGGCCGAAGATGACTCAGTCACAGGGCGCCGAGGTGCTCCACCCGGGCGCCCCCAGATCCGCCGCTCCGCCCGAACGGCGGGCGAGGGCCGGGCACGGGCATCCCTGGCTCACGCTCGTCGCCGTGGCGCTCGGCGTGATGATGGTCGGGCTGGACGCCACCGTGGTGTCCATCGCCAACCCCGCGATCGCCAAGGACCTCGGGGCCAGCCTGTCCGGCCTCCAGTGGGTCACCAACGCCTACCTGCTCGCCCTGGCGGTGACGCTGATCCCCGCCGGGAAGATCGCCGACCGGTTCGGGCGCAAGCGCACGTTCCTCGCCGGGGTGGTCGGCTTCGCCGTCTCCTCACTGCTGATCGGGCTGTCCGGCGGCCTCGGCATGGTCATCTTCTGGCGGGTCGTGCAGGGGTTCGCGGGGGCGCTCCTGCAGCCCGCCAGCCTCGCCATCCTGCGCAACACCTTCCCCGCCGACAAGCTCAACGCGGCCATCGGCGTCTGGGGCTCCACGGTCGGCATCTCGATCGCCGGGGGCCCGATCGTCGCCGGGCTGCTGGTCGAGAACGTCAACTGGGAGTCGGTCTTCTTCCTGAACGCGCCGCTCGGCGTGATCGCGCTGGCCATGGGGCTGTGGGTGATCCGCGAGTCCAAGGACGAGGAGTCGGCGGGCTCGTTCGACCTGCCCGGCGTCGCGTTGCTGACCGGCGCGCTGTTCGCGCTGGTCTGGGGCCTGATCAAGGCCGGTGAGCACGGGTTCGGGGACGCGGTCCCGCTGGTGTCCTTCGCCGCCTCGGTCGTGCTGTTCGCCGCGTTCGTGTGGAACGAGCTGCGGGTCGAGCGGCCGCTGCTGCCGCTCGGGCTGTTCCGGTCGGTGTCGCTGTCGGCCGCGACCGGGCTGATCGTCCTCGGCTTCTTCGGGATGTTCGGGACGATCTTCTTCATCACCCTGTACCTCCAGCAGGTGCACGGGATGAGCCCGGTGGACGCGGGCGTCCGGATGCTGCCGATGACCGGGATCTTCATCGTCGCCTCGCCGATCGCGGGCGTGCTGACCAACCGGTTCGGGCCGCGGCTGCCGCTCGCGCTCGGCATGGGCTTCACCGCCGCCGCGATGTTCGGCCTCTCGCGCATCGGGGTGGACGCGCCCTACGTCCAGCTCTGGCCGTGGTTCGTGCTCGTGGGCCTGGCGTTCGGCATGGTGATCGTCGCGGGCACCGAGGCGATCGTCGGCAACGCGCCCGCGCACCTCGCGGGCGTCGCGGGCGGGCTCCAGCAGACCGCGTCGCAGGTCGGCGGCGTGCTCGGCACGTCCGTCCTCGGTGTGCTGATGTCGACCAAGGTCGGGGACGTGCTGGTCGAGCGGCTGACGGGCGCGGGCGTGCCCGGCGCCGCCGCGCAGCGGCTGTCGGGGCAGGAGGGCCTGGTCTCGCAGGGCGTCGCGCCCGTCCCGCCCGGCACCCCGGCACCGGCGGCCCAGGCCATCACCGACGGGAGCCACCTCGCGTTCATGGACGGCTTCCAGACGTCGCTGACCGTCGCCGGGTTCGTCGCGCTGGTCGCGATCCTCGCGGCGCTGCTGGTCCGGCGCGGCGCGTCCCCGGTCGAGGGCGCCGCCGTCGCCTGAGCCCCGCATGACCCCCGGAGCGCGGGCTCCGGGCCCGCGCTCCAGAGGGGGGACGGGCCCGGAGCCCGCCGCCGTGAGGGTCAGGGCTTGCGGGCGGAGAAGCGGAACGAGCCCGTGCCGAGCCCGATCGCCACATCGGTGAACCCGGCCGCCTCCAGGCGGCCGGGCAGCGTGTCCGGGTCGACGATCACACAGGTGTCGAAGAGGTGGATGAGGCGGAACACGCGGCCGTCCAGGCCGTCGCTCCCGGCGAACACGCCGCCGGGGCGCAGCACCCGGCACGCCTCGGCGAACAGCCGATCCTGCTCCCGCGGGGACGGGACGTGGTGCAGCATCGTGAAGCAGACCGCCCCGCTGAACCCCGCCTCCTCGAACGGCATCGCGGTTCCGTCGCCGTCGACGATCCGGGCCGAGGACCCGGCCAGTCCGCGCAGCCGTCCCGCGAGGACGGGGTCGATCTCCAGCGCGGTCAGGCCGGGGACGCGCCGCCGCAGCACCCGCGTCGTGGCCCCGTACCCCGGGCCGATCTCCAGCACGTCCGGTCCGAGGTCGACGCCGTCGAGGGCCCAGGGCAGCAGGTCGCGCTCGACCTTCCGCGCCCAGGAGGCGGACCGGCAGCACCACTGATGGAAGCGATTCATCGGCATGGCAGGACACTAGGATCGGGGTCCCCGTGCCGGGAACGAGGTGGCAGGACGGATGATGTCGCGATCCGGACAGGCGGCCGCCGCGCCCGGCCGGGACGCCGGCCCGCGCTTCCCGAGCACGTCCGACGCCTCGCTCATGGTCGGGAGCTTCGCGATGCCGTCGCGGTGGCGGTTCGGCACGCACACCCATCCCTGGCACCAGCTCGCCTGGGCGGCCGAGGGGGTGCTGACCGTCGAGACGGGCGAGGGTCTGTGGGTGCTCCCGCCCGTCCGCGCGCTGTGGATCCCGGCGGGGGTGCCGCACGCGACGGCCGCGCACCGGTCGTCGGTCATGCGCAGCCCCTACCTGCGGCCGGACGCCTGCCCGGTGCGCTGGAGCGCGCCGACGGTCGTGCACGTCCCGCCGCTGCTGCGCGAGCTGATCGTGCATCTGGCCGGGTCCCGCGCGTCCGGGGACGCCCGGGTCCGCGCGGAGGCCGTGCTCTGCGACCTGGTCGAGCCGGTGGACGCCGGGCCGGTGCTGCTGCCGCTGCCGTCCGACGGGCGGGCCAGGCGCGTCGCCGAGGCGCTGCTGGCCGACCCCTCCGACGGCCGGACGCTCGACGCGTGGGGGCGCGCCGCCGGGGCCAGCGGCCGCACGCTGGCGCGCCTGTTCCTCGCCGAGACCGGGATGAGCTTCGGGCGGTGGCGGACGCAGGCGCGGCTGCGCGCGGCGCTGCGGCTGCTCGCCGAGGGCCTGCCGGTGGCCGCCGTCGCCGGACGGGTCGGCTACGGGACGCCGAGCGCGTTCGTCGCGGTCTTCCGCCGCGCGTTCGGGGTGTCGCCGGCCCGGTACTTCACGGCGGGGTGACCTCAGCCCTGGCCGGGGCTCGGGGCCGGGTTGGACGTGGGGCTCGGGCCGGGCGTGCCCGGGTCCTCGCCGGGCGGGTCGGTCGGGGTCTGCGGCGGCGTGGTCGGGTCCGTGCCGCCGCCCGGCGGGGTCGTGGGGTCCGGGGAGCCGCCCGGGGGAGTGGTCGGCGGCTTCGGCGGCGTGGCCGGAGGGGTGCCCGGCTTCGACGGCGCCGCCGTGGACGGATCGTGGGAGGCCCTCGGCGCGGGCGCCGAACGGCTGGGCGCCCGGTGGGCCCCAGGCGAACCCGGAGAGCCCGGCGAGGTGCCGCCTCCCGGGCCCGCCTCCACGGGACGCGGCGGGTCGCCGTAGGCGGTCGTGACCGGGGTGTGCGTGCCGCGCTCGGAGCCGGTGACGCCCGGCGGGTGCCCCCGCCCGTCACCGGTCAGGGTGGAGGCGGGCTCGGTGTGCCCGGTGCTGGAGGTCGGCACCAGCGACGCGGCGTCGCCGCCCTTCGCCGACGGCCAGGACGCCAGCAGCCCGACGACGGCGGCCGCCGAGGCCGCCAGGCCCGCGACGGCGCCCGCGCCCCTGGAGACGCCGCGGCGCCGCGGCGGTCGCTCCGTCCGGCCCGGGGCGATGACGACCAGCGGCGTGGGCGCGGCGACGGTCGGCAGCGCGCGGACGGCCTCGTCCTCGCACGCGGCGAGGACCTGCTCGCGCAGCCACGCCGGGGCCCGTTCGGGTGCGCGCCCCGCGAGCAGCCGCGGCAGCCTGCCCTTCTCGAACGCGGTGATGAGGTCGAGGTAGGCCGTCCCGCGCATGAGCGTGTCGAGGACGGCGCGCTCCAGCCGCGCCCGCGCGACGTCCAGCAGCTGCGCGAGCGTGTCGGGCGCGATGCCGAGCACGCGCGCGATGTCGTGCGGTTCGAGCCACTCGCCCGCCCACAGCAGCAGCACCTCGCGGTGGTCCGAGCGCAGCCCGGCGGCGGCCCGCAACAGCGGGTCGGACCCGCTGAACAGGGGCGCGGCCCGTCCGGCGGGCACGGCGCCGGGGCCGGTGCACGTGGTGCGCGCGAGCGAGTACAGCCAGAGGACGGTGTCGCCGCGCGGCGGCTGGTGCACCGCCGCGACGAAGGTGTCGCGGACCGCTGCCGCCGCCCGCTCGTCGCCGACCAGCGACCAGCAGTAGGCGTAGAGGCGGGCGGCGTGCGCGTCGTAGAGGGAACCCAGGTCCCCGCGCATGTGACCTCCCGGTGGGGGCTCTGCCGGTGCCGGTTGTCACGACGTCGGAGCAACAGGGACAAACCGGCGGGTATCGGGACTCTAGCGGCTCCTGCCGACGCGTGAGAAACCAGGGACGGAACGCGACGCGAACGGGCCCGCCCGGAAGGCACGCAAGGTATCGGGGAGGTCGGCGGAGAGTGACGTTCATGGAGATTTAAGGAAGTTCCCGAAAATCACCGGATACCTGATGCGGTTCAGCAGGGAAGGATTCGAACCCGTTATCGAATTTCGGAGGGGGACCGGGTGACCCGGCTGACCGTGGACGACGTCTACCAGTACATTCGCGGTGTCTGTTTCAAGACGGGCCCGCCCGGGACGGTCGGCGCCGAGACCGAGTGGTTCGTCGTCGACGCCGCCGATCCGGCCGCGCACGTCCCCGCCCCCCGGGTGCGCGAGCTGGTCTCGGCGGCGGGCGCGCCGGGCGGCGGGAGCAGCGTCACCTACGAGCCCGGCGGCCAGCTGGAGCTCAGCTCGGCGCCCTTCCCCGGCCTCGCCCCACTGCACGCGGCGCTCACCCGCGACATCGCGCACATCCGGGACGCGCTGGAGCCCGCGGGCCTCACGCTCGCCGGGCACGGCGTCGACCCGGTCAGGCGCCCGCGCTTCCAGGCCGACCATCCGCGCTACCAGTGCATGCGCGACTACTTCGACTCGGGCGGGTTCGCGGACGTGGGCCTCGCGATGATGTGCTCGACCGCGTCCGTCCAGGTGTGCCTGGACATCGGCGCCGACGCCGCCGACGCGGCCCGGCGCTGGCGGCTCGCGCACGCGCTCGGCCCGGTGCTCGTCGCCGCGTTCGCGAACTCGCCGCGGCACGCCGGCCGCCGCACCGGGTTCCGCTCGTCCCGGCAGGGCATCTGGACGCGGCTCGACCCGTGCCGCACCCGGCCCGTCCTGCGCGACGGCGCGGACGCCGACCCCGCCGAGGCGTGGACGCGGTACGCGCTCGACGCGCGGGTCATGCTCGTCCACACCGCGAAGGGCGAGTGGGTGTCCGCGCCCGGACTGTCGTTCGGCGAGTGGCTGGCCGAGGGCGAGCCGTGCGCCGAGGACCTGGAGTACCACCTGTCCACGCTGTTCCCGCCCGTCCGCCCGCGCGGCTGGCTGGAGCTGCGGATGATCGACGCGCTGCCCGAGCGGTACTGGCCGGTGCCGGTCGCCGTCGCCGCCGCGCTGCTGGACGACCCGGCCGCCGCCCGCGCCGCCGAGGCCGCGACCGAACCGGTCGCGGGCCGGTGGGAGCGGGCCGCGCGCTGCGCCCTCGCCGACGCAGCGCTCGCCGACGCCGCGCGGGCCTGCTTCCGCGCGGCGCTGGACGCGCTGCCCCGGCTCGGCGGATCCGGCCTCGTCCCGCTGGTGGCGGAGTACGCCGAGCGCTACGTCGAGCGGGGGCGCAGCCCCGCCGACGACGAGCCGGCCGCACCGCCCCAGGCCCCGACCCCGACCGCCTTCCCGTCCCTGGAGGATCAGACATGGCACCGATGAGCCCCCCGGGCTCGACCGCCGAGTACGACGAGGAGGCGCTGAAGGAGCTGATCGCCGGCGAGCTCGGCGCCGCCCGGAACCGCAGCTTCGGCCTGACCACCGACGCCCTCGCCGACGCCGACCTCACCGCGCAGGTCTCGCCGCTGATGTCGCCGTTCGTGTGGGACCTCGCCCACATCGGCAACTACGAGGAGCTGTGGCTGCTGCGCGGGGCGGCCGGGATCGAGCCGATGCGCCCGGAGATCGACGGGCTGTACGACGCCTTCGAGCACCCGCGCGCGGAGCGCCCGTCCCTGCCGCTGCTGCCGCCGGACGAGGCGCGGTCCTACATCGCCACCGTCCGCGCCAAGGTGCTCGACTCGCTGTCGTCCGTCCGGTTCGACCCGGGGAACCCGCTCACGTCCGGCGGGTTCGTGTACGGGATGGTCGTCCAGCACGAGCACATGCACGACGAGACGATGCTGGCCACCCACCAGCTCCGCAAGGGCGCGCCCGCCCTGCTCGACCCGCCGCCCGAGCCCGTCGCGAGCCGTCCCTCCGGCGCGGACGAGGTGCTCATCGAGGCGGGCCCGTTCCAGATGGGCACGTCCGACGACCCCTGGGCCTACGACAACGAGCGCCCGGTGCACCTGGTGGACGTCCCCGCGTACTACATCGACGTCGAGCCCGTGACCAACGCCGCCTACACCGCGTTCATCGAGGCGGGCGGGTACGACGAGCCGCGCTGGTGGACCCCGGCGGGGTGGGAGTGGCGCAACTCGTCCGGGAAGCGGGCCCCCGCCTTCTGGACGCGCGAGGACGGCCGGTGGCTGCGGCGCCGGTTCGGGCGGACGGAGCCGGTGCCGCCGGGCGAGGCCGTCCAGCACGTGTGCTGGTACGAGGCGGACGCCTACGCCCGCTGGGCGGGGAAGCGCCTGCCGACCGAGGCCGAGTGGGAGAAGGCCGCCCGCTGGGACCCCGCCGTCCAGCACTCGCGCCGCTACCCCTGGGGCGAGGTCTACGAGGAGGGCCGCGCGAACCTCGGGCAGCGCTCGCTGCGCCCGTCCGAGGCGGGGGACTACGCGTCCGGCGCGTCGGCCTACGGCGTGCGGAGGCTCATCGGCGACGTGTGGGAGTGGACGTCGTCGGACTTCCACGGCTACCCCGGCTTCCGCTCCTTCCCCTACAAGGAGTACTCCGAGGTGTTCTTCGGCCCCGAGTACAAGGTGCTGCGGGGCGGCTCGTGGGCGACGCACCCGCTCGCGGTCCGCGGATCGTTCCGCAACTGGGACTACCCGATCAGGCGCCAGATCTTCTCCGGGTTCCGCTGCGCGCGCTCGGCAGGGGAGGCCGCCTGATGTGCCGCCACCTCGGATACCTGGGTCCCGGCCGGACCCTGCACTCGCTCGTCTACGACGGCGAGCACTCGCTGGAGCACCAGGCGTACGCGCCGCGCATGACGCAGGGCAACCTGCTCAACGCCGACGGGTACGGCATCGGCTGGTACGGGCCGGGCGACGCGGCGCCCGTCCGGTTCCGGCGCGCGCAGCCGATCTGGACCGACGCCTCCTTCCGCGAGATCGCCGGCGCCGTCCGCACGCCGTGCGCGGTCGCGGCGGTCCGGTCGGCGACCACCGGGTTCCCCGTGGACGAGTCGTGCGCCCAGCCGCTCCGCGCCGGGACCCGGCTGTTCAGCCACAACGGCAAGATCGAGGGCTACGCGGGGGTGGAGGGCAAGCTCCGCGAGCTGGCGGGGGACATCGCGGAGGTCCCCGACGCCCGCGCGCCGCTCGACTCCGCGCCGCTGTTCGCGCTGGCCGCGCGGCTGTGGCGGGAGGGCGCGCCGCTCGGCGCGGGCCTCGCCGGCGCCGTCGAGGCCGTCGCCGCGCTCGCCCACGGCCGCTACAACCTGCTCGCCTCGGACGGCACGTCCCTCGCCGCCACCACCTGGGGCGACTCGCTGTTCGTCCGCGAGGGGGAGGAGGAGATCCAGCTCGCCTCCGAGCCGCTGGACGGCGATCCCGCCTGGCGGCCCGTCCCCGACCGGTCGCTCGTCACCGCCGGGCTCGCGTCCGGCGTCCGCGTCGACCCGCTCTGATTCCCCGTTCCGACACGTTCAAGCCGTGCCGCTCCCAGCCCGGGCCAGCTCCGGGCCGGGTCCTTCCGAAGGAGAACCACGTGGACAGGTTCCTGACCGCCGACGACCTCGCCAAGACGCTCCGCCTGGACGTCAGGGAGGGGCTCGCCGGCACCCCCAAGACACTGCCGTCCAAGTGGTTCTACGACGAGCGCGGCAGCGCGCTCTTCGAGGAGATCACGAAACTGGAGGAGTACTACCCGACCCGGCGCGAGCGGGAGATCCTGGTCACCCGCGCGCCCGACATCGCCGCCGCCACCGGCGCCCGCACGCTGCTCGAACTCGGCGCGGGCTCCGGCGAGAAGACCCGCGTGCTGCTGGACGCGCTGAACGGCACGCTCCGCTCCTACGTCCCGGTGGACGTGAGCGGGGACTTCCTCGAAGAGGCCGCCGCCGGGATCGCGGCCGACCACCCGGACCTCACCGTCCACGCCGTCGTCGCCGACTACGAGCAGCACCTGCACCTGCTGCCCACCGGCGAGCGTCGGCTGGTCGCCTTCCTCGGCGGCACGATCGGCAACATGCCGCCCGCGACCCGCGTCGGCTTCCTCGGCGGCCTGCGCGCCACCATGGGCGAGGGCGACTTCCTGCTGCTCGGCGCCGACCTCGTCAAGGACACCGGGCGCCTCGTCCGCGCCTACGACGACGCGGCGGGCGTGACCGCCGACTTCAACCGCAACGTCCTGCGCGTCATCAACCGCGAGCTCGGCGCCGACTTCGACCCGGACGCGTTCGAGCACGTCGCGCGCTGGGACGCGGCCGAGGAGTGGATCGAGATGCGGCTGCGCTCGACCCGCGACCAGGACGTCAGCGTCCCCGGCCTCGACCTCGCGGTGTCGTTCGCGGAGGGGGAGGAGATGCGCACCGAGATCTCCTCGAAGTTCCGCCGCGAGCGCATGGAGGCCGAACTCGGCGCGGCCGGGCTGGAGACCGCCGCGTTCTGGACGGACGCGGCGGACGACTTCTGCCTGGTCCTCGCCCGCCCCGCGCTCGACTGAGCCTCCCGGGAGGAGACGGGATCAGCCCTGGCCTCGTACGGGGTGCGCGAGGCCGAGGCGCTTGATGTCCTCGGCCAGGCGGGCCGCCACGTAGCGGTGGCCCGCCGGGTTCGGGTGCGTGCCGTCCTTGCGGATGTAGAGGGTGGCGTTGCCGGTGCCGTTCCGCCGGTTCCCGGTGATCCACTGCTCGGCGATCGGGTCGATGAACGGGATCTGGAGCCGCGCGGCGAGCGGCTTCAGCGCGTCGCGGATGTCGACCGCCTTCTGCGGCGGCGGCGCGCTGCCCCACAGCGGGCCCATCAGCACGACGCGGGTGCCCGGCCAGCGCTGGCGGGCGCGCTCCAGCACCGCGTTCGCCGCGGCCGCGACCTGCGCGGGCGGGAACCGCCAGTCGTTGTGCCCGCCGGACACGATGAGCAGGTCGGGCGCGGGCCGCCAGCCGAGCTGGCCCTCGAACAGGTTGAGGTAGGCGTCGCCGACCGCGCTGTGCGCGACGAAGCCGGTGCCCGCCCGGCCGCCGACGATGACCTGCCAGCCCAGCAGCCGCGCGGTCGCGGGCGCGTACGTCGTCTCGGGCAGCGCGCCCCGCTCGCCGACCGTGTAGCTGTCGCCGAGGAACATCACCACGGGCGGCGCCGGGCGCTTGGACGGCTCGTCCGCCGCGGCGGAGCGGTGCGCCGACCCCCCGCAGCCCGCCACCGACGGCAGGCCCAGGCCGAGGCACAGCGCGAGGATCGCCGCGCCGCGGCGGGCGCGGCGAGATGTCATGGAGGACCACCAAATGTTCCGGGGAATCGCACCGCATCTTACTGATCCCCGCACCGCGGCCGGGCCGGTCCGCGCCGACTCGCCGTGGCGGCCGCCGATCGAGACCTCATCGTTTCCTACACCCGCCGTTTACCGCGTCCTCACCCGCAGGCTCGTCCCCCGCAACCGGGCACCGAGAGGGTTCCGCGGTGACCCGGCGTGCGCGGCTGCGCGAACTCGACCTGCTCCGCTTCCTGGCGGCCATGGCGGTGGTGCTGTACCACTTCACCGGCTTCGGCGGCGACGGGGCGTGGCCGGAACCCGCGCGGGAGGTCTTCCCCGAGCTGGCGGGGGTCACCAGGTACGGCTACCTCGGCGTCGACCTGTTCTTCGTCATCAGCGGGTTCGTGATCCTGATGAGCGCGTGGGGGCGCGGCCCCGGCGAGTTCGGGATCTCGCGGCTGGTCAGGCTGATGCCCGCGTACTGGGCGAGCGTGCTGCTCGGCGCGGTCGTCTACGCGCTGTTCCGGGAGGGCAACGGCGTCCCCGGGCTGGTCGTCCCGAACATGACGATGCTCCAGGGCGGGCTCGGCATCCGCAACGTGGACGCCGTGTACTGGACGCTCTGGGTCGAGATGCACTTCTACGTCCTCGCCGCGATCCTCGCGGCCGTCGGCATCACCTACCGGTCGTGCCTGATCTTCATGGCGGCGTGGATGTTCGGCGGCGTCTTCGCGGACGAGGCGGGCAACGAGCTGCTCCAGATCATGCTGGTGCCGACGTGGAGCCCGTACTTCATCGCGGGCATGGCGCTGTTCATGATCCACCGGTTCGGGCCGACGCTGCTGCTGTGGGGCTATGTGGCGGTGTCGTGGCTGCTGGCGCTGCACTGGGGCACCTGGCGCGCCGGAACCGCCTTCAAGGGCGCCGACGACACGGTGGTCGGCGTGGTCGTGACCGCGATCTTCGCGGTGATGATCCTCGTCGCGACCGGGAGGCTCGGCCGGATCCGCTGGAGCGGCCTCACCCTGCTCGGCGCGCTCACCTACCCGCTGTACCTCGTCCACTCGCAGCTCGCGCTGCCGCTGCTGGACGCGGCCTACCCCGAGCTGAACCGGTGGGCGGCGCTCGCGGCCGTGACCGCGGCGTCGCTGGTGCTGGCCTACGCGGTGCACCGGCTGGTCGAGCGGCCCGGCGCGGCCTGGCTGCGGGCGAAGCTGCTCGCCTCGCTGGCGCCGATGCGCCCGGCGGCGGAGGCGGCGCCGGGAGGTGCCGGCGCGGCCGCCGTACCGGCGGCGCGTCCGGCCGACGCGGAGCTGATCCGGCACTGATCCGGCACTGATCCGGCACTGATCTCGGCACCGGAAGAACGGCGCGGCGGTGGCCGGATCGGGACGCCGGGGCCGGTACCTGGGCGAACCCGGTAACACTTCCTCGATCATCATCGTTGATTCTGATGACCCGGGCTCTGCCGTCCCGGGGGTTTCGGGGCGAGGATGGGACAGATGCGGTCGTTCAGCCGGCACGGGTCGGAGATGGTCACGCCGTCGGCGGTCGACCCTTGTATGGACGACGACGGGGCGCGGCGGTTGCGCGAGTCCATGCGCCGCCACGACTGGAGGGCGGTGCGGGGCTTCTTCGCCGGGATCGAGGACCCCGACGACCGGTCGTTCTACATCGGCGTCTGCGCGGGCGCGCCCGGCGTCCAGGACTGGATCACCGAGTGGTGCCGGACGCAGCCGAAGGCGACGCTGCCGCTGACGATCCGCGCCGCGCACGCGCTCACCCGCGACGCCGCGGCGCTGGCCGAGGAGTGCCTGGCCGAGGTCGTCGCCCGCGACGAGAAGGACGCCCCCGCCCGGGCTCTACTCGTCGCCGCCGCGATCGCGGGGGATCTCGACGAGGCGGAGGCGAGGGAGCGGTTCGACGAGGCGGTCCGCGTCCACCCGGGGCACCTGCACGCGCACACCCGGATGCTCGCCTACCTCCAGGCGCGGGACGCCCACGACGACGCGCTCGCGTTCGCGCACGAGGCAGTGTCCACGGCGCCCAAGGGGAGCCCGCTGGGCGTCCTCGTCGCCGAGGCCCACATCGGGCGCTGGCGGTCGCTGCCGACGGCGCGGCGCGGCGCCTACATGTCGGGTGACGCCGTCCGCGCCGACCTGGTCGCCGCCGCCGGGGACTCGATCCGCAGCTCCGCCTACGAGGCCCGCCCCGGCTGGCCCGCGATCCACAACGCGTTCGCGTTCGCCTTCGTGATGGCGGGCGAGGTCCGCTGGGCCGCCAAGCAGTTCGAGGTGATCGGCGACCGCGTCACCGAGCGCCCCTGGGACGCCTACCGCGACGACCCCGTCGAGGCGTTCGCCGAGCTGCGCGAGTGGGCGCGCACCTGGATCGACACCTGAGGTGTGACGTTTTCGCGCGGGGGCGCGCTGAACGAGGTGAGGGTGGTCGACCGGTGTGAGCGGGCGCCGGACGGCCGCTCGCCTCCGGCGGGTCCGCCTCCCCCGGTCGGACCCGCCGGAGGACTGTCTGATAAGACCCGGCCCACGCCCCTCGCCTGGCGGCTGTGTTCATGAAGTCCCGGCCCACGCCCCTCGCCTGGCGGCTGTGCTCGTGAAGTCCCGGCCCACGCCCCTCGCCTGGCGGCTCGGGGCGTGACCGCGCCTTGGCGGACGCGGCATCGCTTCGCGATCTTCGCGGCGGGGCCTCGCCTCCGGCGTCGGCCCCGCCGCTCAGTTACGCGCCCGCGCGGTGGCCGAGGCCGCTTCGGAACCCGCCTGTTGGTTCCCGTGCCGGGTGACGCCGGAGGGCGGCTCTCCTACCGGATGGAGTTTCCAACCCTTCGGGTAAGGCGGCATGTCCCGGCGCCGGAGCGCTCCGATCAGGGAGGCGGACCAGAGCTGTTCGCGCACCTTGATAGGGCCGCTGATATGGGCGCCGACGTGTGTTTCGTCACGTGCCGAAATGGCGGCCACCGTGGAATTCTCCTGCTCGCGGCCACCCTGAACCGCATCAGTTAACCGTTTCAGTGAACCGATTCAGCAGACCGGTCGCCAACTCCGGTCGCGGTTTTCGTCGGTGCGGGCATCTAGGGTTGAGGCGTGCCAGACAGGCGCAAGCGCGCGACCATACGCGAGGTGGCGCAGGCGACGGGGTTGTCGCCTGCGGCCGTGTCCTACGCGCTGCGGGGCATCCAGACGTCGGAGGAGACCCAGGAGCGGGTCCGCGCGGCGGCGGAGGCGCTCGGCTACGAGGCGCACCCGATCGCCCGCGCCCTGGCCAGCGGACGCACCGGCCAGGTTGGCCTGCTCTGCGGTTCCCTGGAGGATTACTGGCAGCAGTCCCTGGCGGTGGGCATCGGCCGGGCGCTGCTCGCCCGCGACCGCTACGCCCTCATCGTGGACGCGGGCGGCGACCCCGAGCGCGAGCTCGCCCTCGCCCGGCGGCTGCGCGACCAGCGGGTCGACGGGCTGATCGTGCAGCCGCTCGACCCGTCCGCCGCGCTCTGGCCGGAACTGGCCGACACGATCCCGGTGGTGTCCATCGGCGACGCGCTGCGCGGCGGCCGGGCGCAGGGCGAGGTCGTGTTCGACAACCGGCGCGGCGTCACGCTCGCGCTGGAGCACCTGCGCGACCTCGGCCACCAGCGGCTCACCGTGTTCACCTCGACGCTGGCGAGCACCCCCGACCGCCCGGCCGACGTCCACGTCGACGCCGAGGCCGAGCGGCTCGGCCTGCGCGTGGACGTCGTGGTCGTCCCGCAGTCGCTCGCCGAGGCCACCGACGTCGCCATCCGGGTGCTCGGCGGCCCGAACCGTCCTTCGGCGGTCTTCTGCTTCGCCGACTCGATCGCCTACGGCGTGTACGCGGCGACGCGCGAGCTGGGCCTGGACGTCCCCGGCGACGTCGCGGTCTGCGGCTATGACAACCACCCGATGTCGGCGCTGCTGACGCCGCCGCTCACCAGCGTCGACTGGGACATCGAGGGAATCGTGCACGCCGCCGTCCGCCTGGTCGTCGACGTCATCGACGGAAAGCCGCGCAAACGCCGCGTCGTCCGCGAACCGTCGCTGCGGGTGCGGGCCTCGACCGGCCGTGTCGATTAGGTCACGTCGCGGCCCGTGCCGCGCCTTCGCGTGTCCGCGCTCTCGCGACCTCGCGGCGGTATGGCGATCGTCACTTCTTTATGCGCCCTTCCGCGTCCTTCCGTGTCGGCCGGGAGCGGGCGGGGATGAAGGGGTTGATAACGATTCGGCGGTGTTCCACGGTGCTACGCTACTTTCCCCTGATTTCCGGTAGATACGCTTAACATGCGTGGTTCCGGACATACCGGGGCACGGGGTCGACGGTACCCATTGGCTACGGTTGGGTAGAAGGCCGAAATCGATGACCGGCGTTGCGGCGCCCGACGAGGACGTGAACCGTTTGATCACCTTTGAGGGCGTGACCAAGCGCTACCCCGACGGCACCGTCGCCTTGGACGATGTGAGCCTGGAGTGCCCCACCGGGCAGATCACGGTGTTCGTCGGCACGTCCGGCGGGGGCAAGACGACGGCGCTGCGCACCATCAACCGGATGGTGGAGCCGACCGGCGGGCGGGTGCTGATCGACGGGCAGGACGTCCGCGAGCGCAAACCCGCCGAGCTGCGGCGCGGCATCGGCTACGTCATCCAGCACGCCGGGCTGTTCCCGCACCGCACGATCGAGGACAACATCGCCACCGTCCCCTACCTGCTGCGCTGGAACAAGAAGAAGGCCCGCGACACCGCCCGCCAGTTGATGGAGCGCGTCGGGCTCGACGCCGGGATGGCCAAGCGCTACCCCTTCCAGCTCTCGGGCGGCCAGCAGCAGCGCGTCGGCGTCGCCCGCGCCCTGGCCGCCGACCCGCCGATCATGCTGATGGACGAGCCGTTCAGCGCCGTCGACCCGGTCGTCCGCGCCGAACTGCAGGACGAGTTCCTCCGCCTCCAGGACGAGCTGCACAAGACCATCGTGTTCGTCACCCACGACATCGACGAGGCGATCAAGCTCGGCGACCGGATCGCGGTGTTCCGCACCGGCGGCGAGCTGGTCCAGGTCGCCGCCCCCGAGGACCTGCTGGCCCACCCCGCCGACGACTTCGTGGCGGGCTTCGTCGGCCAGAACCGCGGCATCCGCAGCCTGTCCTTCGCCGACACCGCCGAGCTGAGCCTGCGCGACGACCTGGTCCGCCCGGTGACCGCCGCGCCCGCCGACACCGCGGGGCTCGACTGGGTGCTGGTGGTCGACGAGGCCCGGCACCCGCTCGGCTGGGTCCGCGGCCCGGAGGTCACCGGCCCGCTCGCCGACGCGGCGCTCGCCCCGGTCGGCGGGACGTTCCAGGTCGGCGCCGACTCGGTGCGCGGCGCGCTGGACGCGGCCGTGCTGTCCCCGGCCGGGCTCGCGGTCGGCGTCGACGGCGGCGGCGCCGTGGTCGGCGTGACCGGCGGCGCGGAGCTGCTCGCCGTCCCCACCCATGGCGAGCACCACCGGCGCCCCGGCAAGGAGCATCCCGTCGACACGGCCGGCGCCGACTCCGCGTCCGCCGTGCGGGACGGTGCCTCCGACTGATGGACATCGACTGGGGCTGGATCGGCGACCACACCGACACGCTCACCGATCACGCCCTCATCCACCTGCGCCTCGCGCTGCTGCCGGTGCTGTTCGGGCTGCTGATCTCGCTGCCGCTCGGCGTGCTGTGCCGCCGCTGGGGCTGGCTGTACCCGCCGGTGCTGACGGCCTCGAACATCCTCTACGCGATCCCCTCGCTCGCGCTGTTCATGGTCTTCATCCAGTACACCGGGCTGGAGCCCGCGACGGTCATGATCCCGCTGACCCTCTACAGCCTGTCGGTGCTCGTCCCGAACGTGGTGGACGGCCTCGCCTCGGTCTCCGAGCCGGTCCGGCAGGCGGCGACCGCGATGGGCTTCGGGACGCTGCGCCGCCTGCTGCGGGTCGAGCTGCCGATCGCGGTGCCCATCGTGATCGCCGGGGTCAGGGTCGCGGCGGTGTCCTCGATCAGCCTCGTCGCGATCGGCCAGCTCGTCGGGCAGGGCGGGCTCGGCTACGACATCATCCGCGGCTACCAGCTGCAGTTCCAAACCCAGATCATCGCCGCCTCGGTGCTGATCATCGTGCTGGCCCTGGTCACCGACGCGGTCCTGGTGATCGTCCAGCGGCTGCTCACCCCGTGGGCGCGAGCGCGCGGGAGGGCGTCGTGAACGACCTGTGGAACCAGATCGACCTGTCCTGGTCGTGGCTGACCGCGTCCGCGCAGTGGCACGGTGAGGACGGCATCCCGCACCGGCTCGTCCAGCACCTGTACTACAGCGGGGTGTCGCTGCTGTTCGCGGCGCTGATCGGGCTGGCGCTCGGGCTGCTGGTCGGGCACACCGGGCGCGGCGGCTTCCTCGCGATCAGCGTCGCCAACATCGCCCGCGCGATCCCGACGTTCGGCCTGGTGCTGTTCGTCGTCGTCATCGAGTACAGCATCGTCCCGGTGCTGATCGCGCTCGTCGCCCTCGCCGTCCCGCCGATCCTGGTGAACACCTACGAGGGCCTGCGCGGCGTCGATCCCGAGGCCAAGGACGCGGCGCGCGGCATGGGCATGTCGGAGTGGGGCGTACTGTGGCGGGCCGAGGTGCCGATGGCGCTGCCGCTGATCCTGCTCGGGCTCCGCACGTCCGCGATCCAGGTCGTGGCGACCGCGACGATCGCCGCCTACCCCGGCTTCGGCGGGCTCGGCCGCTACATCATCGACGGCCTGGCCCGCAACGACTACCAGCTCGTCGTCGGCGGGACCGTGCTGGTCGTGGCGCTCGCGGTGATCGTCCAGCTGATCTTCGCGGCACTGCGCCGCATCGTCGTCTCGCCGGGCCTGCTCGGCACCGCCCGTTCCTCCTGAACGGTCAGAAGAGAAGGAAAACCGACAATGAAGAATATGATCCGCGCCGCCGCCGTCGGCCTGGTGGCCGCACTCGCGCTGTCGGCCTGCGGTGGTGGTGACGACGGCGACGACGGCAACCCGCTGGCCGGGGGCGGCAAGAAGGGCACGATCACGGTCGGCGGCGCCAACTTCCCCGAGAGCGGCCTCATCGGCGAGGTCTACGCGCAGGCGCTGGAGGCCAAGGGCCTCAAGGTCGAGCGCAAGCTCAACATCGGCGCCCGCGAGATCTACTACGACCAGGTCGTCAAGGGCGGCATCAGCGTGATGCCCGAGTACAACGGCGCGCTGCTGTCCACCTCGGTCGACAAGTCCAGCACCGCGACCACCACCGAGGAGGTCAACGCGGCGCTCAAGGCCAAGCTGCCGGCGAGCGTGGAGATCCTCGACTCGGCCAAGGCGGAGGACAAGGACTCGGTCACCGTCAACCCGCAGACCGCCGCGAAGTACAAGCTGAAGAGCATCACCGACCTCAAGCCGGTGGCGAAGCAGCTCGTGATCGCGGGGCCGTCGGAGTTCAAGACCCGCCAGCAGGGCCTCGTCGGCCTCAAGGCCAAGTACGGCCTGGAGTTCAAGAAGTTCCAGCCGTTCGACGCGGGCGCCCAGGCCACGCTGGTCAAGCTGCTCACCGAGGACAAGATCCAGGCCGCCGACCTGTTCACCACCGACCCCACGATCCCGCAGAAGAAGCTGGTCGTCCTGGAGGACCCCGAGCACGTCTTCACCGCGCAGAACGTGACGCCGCTGGTGAACAAGTCCGCGGTGAACGCCGAGGCCAGGGCCGCGCTCAACGCCGTCTCGGCCAAGCTCACCACCCAGGACCTCCTGGACATGATGAAGCGCGTCGCCATCGACAAGGAGGACCAGGAGAAGGTCGCCAAGGACTGGCTGAAGAAGGCCGGCCTGGCCTGACCCGCGTCCCGGACGTCCACGGGCCCCGCTCCGCATCCGGAGCGGGGCCCGTTCCGTCGGGGGCGGGTGCTACTGGTGCAGCGGGTCGGGCGCGGGGCTGGCGGCTCGGGTCCGCTCGTGGAGGCGGTCCAGGAGCGGGCCGGTCATGAGCGTGCTGACCAGGGCCATCACCACCATCGCGGTGAACAGCCGCGAGTCCAGGACGCCGAGGCTGAGGCCCACGTTCAAGATCACCAGCTCGGTGAGCCCCCGGGTGTTGAGCAGGATCCCGAGGACGAGCGAGTCGTGGCCGCTCGCGCCGGTGAGCCGGGCCGCGCCCGCGCCGCCGCCGATCTTCCCGGCGCAGGCCACCGCGACGACCGCGAGCACCATCACGAGCCCCTGCCGGCCGAGGCCGCCGAGGTCCACCGACAGGCCGGTCACGGTGAAGAACACCGGGAGCAGCAGCAGGCTCGTCTGCTCGATGCGCTCGGGCACGGCCGGGGCCCGCGCGTCGATGTGGTCCCCGGGCACCACCGCGCCGAACAGGAACGCGCCGAAGACCGCGTGCAGGCCGATCTCCTGCGTGGTCCACGCCGAGACGAGCAGGCCGATGCCGAGCACGGCGTGGATGACCCGGGCGCCGTCGCCCGCGAGGCGGCCCGGCGCCAGCAGCCAGGAGAGCAGGGGACGTACGACGCCGACCAGGACGGCGGCGAACCCCAGGCCGCCGACGACCGTCCGGCCGACGTCCCAGGGGTCGCCCGAGGTGACCACCGCGACGACCACGGCGAGCACGCACCACGCGAGGAAGTCCTGGAGCGCCGCGCTGGCCAGCGCCATGGTCCCGAGCGGGTCGCGGCGCATGTCCCGCTCGTCGATGATCCGCGCGAGGACGGGGAAGGCGGTGATCGACATGGCGGCGCCGAGGAACAGCACGGGCCCGAGCGTCCCGCCGTCCCGTAACTGGGAGGTGTCGAACCACGGGCGCAGCAGCACCGCGAGCCCCGCGCCGAGCGCGAACGGGAGGGCCACCGAGCTCAGCGACACCGCCGTCAGCCGCCCGGCGCCGCCCCGCAGGTGCGACGGGCTGAACCGGTAGCCGACGCCGAACATGAACAGGACGAGGCTCAACTGGGCGAGGACGTTCAGGTGGGGGCGGGCCGAGGCGGGGAACAGCACGCCGACCGGGTCGCCGGGGAAGGCCCCGAGGACGCTCGGCCCGAGCGCGACGCCCGCGACGATCTCACCCATCACCGCGGGCTGCCGCACCCGCCCGGCGAGTGCGGCGAACACGGACGCGGCGAGCAGGATCAGCGCGAGGTCGATGAGGACGGTTCCGATGGTGCTCTCGGCGGCGTGCGCGGCGGTGGCCCGCGCGGTGGCCTGCGCGGTGGCCTCTGCGGTGGCACGTACGACGGCGGGCGCGGCGGACTGGGCGTGCGGTGTCAAGGTTCCCCCGGGTTCCGGACGGTCGCTAGCCGAGGTGGCGCTCGGCCACCCACGGGTCGGAGAAGACGCTCTTCAGGTACTTCGCGCCCGAGTCCGGGGAGATGACGACGCACCGCGCGCCCTCCGCGAGGCCCCCGCACAGCCGCCGCGCGGCGGCGAGCACCGAGCCCGTGGAGCCCCCGACGAGCAGGCCGTGCCGGCGGGCCATGAGGCGGCACTCGCGGACGGCGTCCCGCTCGTGCACCAGCACCTTGTCGAATTCCCCGGTGTCCTCGAACAGCTCGGGGCGGCGGCTGGAGCCGATCCCCGGGACGAACCGGGGCCGCGCCTCGCCGCCGAAGGTGACCGAGCCGACGGTGTCGACCGCGAAGACCCGCGTCCTGGCGTTCATCGCCCGGAGGTGGTCGAGGCAGCCGCGCAGCGTGCCCGCGGTGCCGACGCCGACGAACAGCGCGTCGAGGTGCCCCAGCTCCTTGAGGATGGCGGGCGCGGTCGTCCGCTCGTGCGCCCGCGCGTTCGCCGGGTTGGCGTACTGGTTCGGCCAGACGAGGGCGGGGTCGGCGGCCAGCGCCGCCCTGATGTACTCCAGGCGGGAGCCGAGGTAGCCGCCGTTGGCGTCGGTGGCGGTCACGGTCCGCACGTCCGCGCCGAACGCCCGCATCATCGCGACGGCGTCGGAGGTGGCGTTGGGGTCGGTCACGATCGTGAGGTCGTAGCCCCGCTCGGTGCAGACCGCGGCGAGCGCGATGCCGAGGTTGCCCGAGGAGGACTCGATGACCCGCTTTCCGGGGCCGAGGGCGCCCGCGGCCTCCACGTCCTCGATCAGGGCCAGCGCCGTCTTCATCTTGATGGAGCCGGCCGGGTTCATGCACTCGATCTTCAGCAGGACCTCCCGTCCCGGCGCCAGGTCCGGCAGCGTGAGGAAGACGTCGTCGAGGATCAGTTCGGAGCCCTTTTCGAAAATCACGGTCACCCCCGTGGGTGTGTCACGGCCCCGTGGCGTCCACGGCGGGCGTCGAGTGCAGGACCGACCAGACGACGTAGAGCGCGAAGACCAGCAGGCATCCTCCGGCGAGGACCTCCACCACCCGGCTCGCCCTGCGGCTGGCGAGGTAGCGGCGGGCCCGGCCGGCCGCCAGCGCGACGCCGCCGAGGAACAGCAGCCCCATCGACGACTGGATCAGGCCGAGCGAGCCGCCCACCCAGAGGTCGGGCCGCTTCTGGAACAGCCCCGGCATGACCGACACGTAGAAGACGCCGATCTTCGGGTTGAGCAGGTTGGTCAGCAGGCCGGTGACGTAGGGGCTGGACGGCCCCGCCCCGGCGCGTTCCGGCGGCGCGCCGTCCGTGCCGGCCGGGTCCGTGCCCGCCGGCTGCGCGTCGGCCAGCGCGGTGGAGCCCGTCACCGCCGCCCGGAAGCAGCCCGCCGCCAGGTACAGCAGGTAGGCCGCCCCGGCCAGCGCCAGCAGCGTGTACACGGCGTGGTTGCGGGCGATCAGCAGCGCCACGCCGATCCCCGAGAGCGCGCCCCAGATGACGGGCCCGGTCACCACGCCGACCGCCGTCGTCAGGCCCGTGCGGACGCCGTAGGCGCGGCTCGTGCGGAAGACGAGGATGGTGTCGGCGCCGGGCATCAGCACGACGGTGAGGGCCAGCCCGGCGAAGACCAGGTAGGGGTTCCCGTCCGCGATCGCTGTCCACCTCCCGGGGACTCAGGACGCGCCCGGACCGGGCGGCACGGTCTCGCAGTACGCGCGGATCCGGTCGCACACCGCCTGGCTGCCGGCCATCATGGCATGCCCGCCGCCCTCCACCAGCTCGAACGGGGACCCCGACAGCCGCGCCGCCGCCTCGGTGACGGCGGGCGGCTGCACGCCGTCCGCCGAACCGGACAGGTACAGCCCGGGGGCGAGGGACCGGACGAATCCCATGGCGGTGCGCGAGCGCTTCATCTCCAGGCATTGGCCCGCGTATCCGATCAGCCGTTCGGGGGTGGAGTAGGGGAAGCGCAGGGCCGGGTCCCCGCCCTCGGCGGCGGTGTCGGCGGCGGTCCGCAGCAGCGCCGAGACGCCCTCGACCGACTCCGGCCGGGAGCGGATCACCTGGAACAGCGGCTCCACGGTGCCCTCCCAGCCCGAGGACGGGCCGTCCGGGCCGAGGTCGAACGCCCCGTTCACGCAGCAGAACCCGCGCACCGCGGCGTCGCCGCCGCGTGACAGGCGATGCAGGATCTCCGTCCCCGAACACCACGACACCCCCACGAACTCCGTCACGCCGTGCTTGCGCAGGAGCCGCGCGGCCTCCTCGGCATGGGCGTCCACCGTCAGGTCGAGGGGCCGCCCGTGGGGCGCGTCCCGCTCGGTGAGGCCGGTGGACCAGCGCAGCACCGAGAACCGCCCCGCGAGCGTCGCGGCCAGCCGGTCGAACACGGTGTGCGGGACGCCGACGGTGTTGCAGACCACGACCCAGGGCAGGCCGGGGGCCGCGTCCGCCCGGACGTCCAGGTGCGCGCTACTCAACGCCCACCGCCCCCTTCGCCGGGGCCCCGGACGCGCCCACCGGGCGGCCGGGGTGCCGGAACAGGCTGGTCGTCCGGGGCCGGGACGGCGACGCGGCGCGGGCCGGGTCGTCGTAGTCGGCGAGGTGCCCGAACCCCGCGGAGCCCATCATGGCGACCGAGGCGAGGTTCGCCGCGTCGCAGTCGATGTAGATGTCGGGCCCATGCCCCTCGACCTCCCGGATCCCGGCCAGTAACGTCCGCGACCAGCCGTGCCGCCGCCACGCCCCGGTCACCACGACCTCGTCCACGTACAGTCCCTCCAGGCGGAGGAACCCGCCGGGGATCGGATGGAGCGGCCCGAACCGCGAGTAGAGCACCGCGGCGCCGACCACCTCGCCGTCGACGGCCGCGATGCAGCGCAGCTCGCCGCCGCGCAGCCGGGCCAGGTAGCCGGCGACCCGCTCCTCGGGCAGGTGGTCGTGCTCGGCCCGGCCCGCCTCGCGCAGCAGGTCGGCCAGGCGCGCCGCGTCCACGTCCTCGTGGGCGCGCAGGGAGACGGCGGCCACCGCTAGCGCCCCTGGGCCTGCTCGATCTTCCGCGCCAGGTCGCGCACCGTCGACAGCCGGGTGATGCCGAGGGCGAAGACGTCGGGGTACAGGGAGTCCGACACCTTCACGAGCGTGTCGATGAGCTTCAGCGAGTCGCCGCCGATCAGCGCGAACTCGTCGGTGGCGCCGACCGGCGCCACGCCGAGCACCGCCTCCCAGATGTCCGCGAGCGCACGCTCGGTCCCCTCGGCCGGCTCCTCGAAGTCGGCGGCGGTGACGGTCGGCAGGCCGCGCGGGAAGACCAGCTTGGAGGTGTCCTTCTTGCCGCTCGGCAGGTACTCGAACTCGTTCAGGAACACATAGGCGGGCGGCACCATCACCGGCGGCAGCTTCTCGCGCAGGTAGTTGATGTACTCGCTCAGCGGCTCGGCGTCGCCTTCGGGCTTGATGAACGCGACCAGCACCGGCACGTCGCCGGACGTGGTGACCTGGACCGTGCAGTCCGCGACGGTCTTGTGCCGCAGCAGGCACGCCTCGATCTCGGCCGTCTCGATCCGCACTCCGTTGATCTTGACCTGGGTGTCCATTCTTCCTCCGAGGTAGAAGTTCCTGTCGGGGCCCAGGAAGGCGAGGTCGCCGGTGGCGTAGCTCCGGACGCCGTCCGGGCCCGTGGTGAACGCGGCGGACGTGGCGGCCGCGTCGCCGGCGTAGCCGAGGCCGACGTGGTCGCCGGTCACCACCAGCTCGCCGGTCCGCCCGGAGCCGGTGACGTCGGCGCCGGCGGTGTCCCGGACCGTCAGCCGGTTGCCCGGGATCGGCCGCCCGACCGGGACGGGATCGTCCACCGGCGGGCCGGTGACCTCGTGGAAGGCGACGTCGATCGCCGCCTCCGCCGGGCCGTAGAAGTTGAACAGCCGCGCGTCCGTGGCCGTCAGGACCGTGGTGGCGAGGTCGGCCCGCAGCGGCTCGCCCGCCGAGACGACCACGCGCAGGTCGGTGCGCCCCGCCGTCCGCTCCAGCACCGAGAACACCCGCCGGAGCAGGGACGGCACGCACACGAAGCCGTGGATCGACCTCGTGGCGAGCGCGTCGGCGAGGTAGCGGGCGTCGGTGGCGCGTTCCTCGTCGGCCAGCACCAGCGTGCGCCCCTGGGTGAGGGCCCAGAAGAACTCCAGCAGCCACGCGTCGAAGGAGCGCGCCGACTTCAGCAGGACGCGGCCGTCCTCCGGCAGGGGGCAGACGACCCCCATGAAGACCAGGTGGTTCAGCAGGCCCGCGTGGGTGTTGACCGTGGCCTTGGGCACCCCGGTGCTCCCGGACGTGAAGACCACGTACGCGGGGGCGTCGCCGCCGGGGGCGGGCGTTGCGAAGGACGGACCGGGCCCCGGCGGGGCGTCGGGGAGCGCCGCGACGTCGACCGTCCGCGCGCCGGGCGCCAGGTCCGCCGCCGTCCCGCCGGGGCCGCCGGTGATCACGATCTCCGGCGCGACGATGCCCAGCATGGCGGCGAGGCGGGCCCGCGGCTGGGTCCGGTCGACGGCGAACAGCGCGGCGCCGCGCGCGAGGACCGCGATCACGGCGGCGCAGAAGTCCAGGCCGCTCGGAAGGTCGACCGCGACCGTCCCGTGCGGGAAGGGCCCGTCCGGGGACGCGGCGGGCGGCGGCCCGAGCGCGGCGGCGATGCGGGCGATCCGGTCGCGCAGGTCGGCGTAGGTGGCGGTGGCGCCGTCCGGCGACTCGACCGCGACGGCCGAGGGCCGGGCCGCGCACCGGCCCTCGACCAGGGCCGCGACCGTGGCGGTTGCTGCCATCGGGGGCGGCCTAGGCGGTCAGGGAGGCGACGCCGTACTTGGCGAACTGCGGTTCGTAGTCGGTGAACATCTCCGAGAACGCCACCGAGATCAGCCGCTGGCTCCCCTCGAAGGGGGTCCTGGCGTGCGAGGTCAGGAGGTTGTCCAGCATCAGGTAGTCGCCGGCCTGCCAGTCGAAGCTGAGCTCGGCCTCGGTGTAGGCGTCGAAGATCTCCTGGACGGTCTCGTCCGGGATCGGGGTGCCGTCGCCGAAGAAGGCGTTGCGGGGGAGCTGCCAGTCGTTGAACTGGCGGGTGAGCGGCCTGATGCGCTCGTCGAGCGACGCCTTGTGGAACAGGTGGCCCTGGTTGAACCACACCTTGTCCCCGGTCTTCGGGTGCTCCAGGATCGCGTGCCTGACCTGGCGGGTCTCCAGGATCAGCGGGCCTTCCGAATGCCAGCGGAACGCGATGCGCCCGTCCCGCATGAACTTCTCGGCCTCCTCGCGCGAGTCGGTGTCGAACGTCTCCTGCCAGGGCACCCCCATTCCGTCGTAGTAGTTGCGGACGTACAGGATTCCCTTGCTCTCGAATTGCTCCCTGGTGTCGTCGCTGAGCGCGGCCAGCACGCGCCGGGTGTCGGCGATCGGGGTGCGGCCGCCCTTGGTCGCGGTCCGGATGCAGGAGAACCAGATGTTGAGCGGGAACTCGTGCCCGAAGGAGTTCGCGTTGTGGAACGGGATGTACTGGTCGGCGGGGTAGGTCGTGGAGGTGTAGACCTGGTCGCCCAGCGGGTCGCGCGGGGAGGACTGCTCGGTGTAGTCCAGCAGCGGGTGCGGGAAGCTCGCGCAGAACTTGCGGAAGACCTCGACGTCGGCGGTCCCCTCGAAGCCGCGGAACAGCACCCCGCCGGCGCTCAGGACCAGGTCGCGCACCGCCTCGTTGTTCGCGGCGGCCCAGGCCACGAGGTCGGTGCCGGGGGCGCGGGGGGTGACCAGGGCGGGCAGCGCCGAGTCCTCGAAGACCCGGGCGACGTCGACGTCGGGCAGTTCGGTCGTCATTGCTTTCCCTTCCGTTGTGGGCGCGGGAGCGGTCCAGCCGGAGCACCCGTCGGCCTACCGGGCACCGGCCATGGAAATGCGTAAGGGACGCGGGAATCGCGGGTTCTCCGCTGGCGGGCGGAGTGGCGGGCAGTGCTGTGAACGATGCGAGCAAAAGGGGCTATCGCGTACGACCTCGGCACCTAAAGGCGAAAAGGCCCGCGTATCGCCAGCCGTTCTTAAGCAGATCAGGGGAACGGATCGAGCGTAAGACCGCCCCGGAGGCGTGTCAACGGTCGGCGCGCTATCCGAAAGGGGATAGAAAACCTTCGAATTGGTGCCGGTGGGGCTCGTGTGATTTACCGGCGGCGGGGCGGGCGGTGATTTTCCCCGCTGCTTATGCCCCGTTATCGCCGGACCAATAAAGCGGGCGCGGGGAGGTGGCCGGGCGGTCAGCGGCCGGGCGGACGGCCGGTAAGGCGCGTGGTGAGGGACGTCGCGGTCGCCCGGACGACGCCCGCGAGCGCGGGCCAGGTCTCCGGCGGGTGCCCCTCCCGGCGGAAGGTGACCGTGATCGCGGCGGTGGGGTGGCCGGTGTGGTCGAAGGAGCAGGCGGCGATGCTGGCGAAGCCCTCGGTGATGTGGCCGTCTTCGGCCGACCAGCCGCGCTGGGCGTCGCGCGCCAGGACCTGGCGCAGCTCGCGCAGGGTGGCCGGGCCGCGTCCCGTCCGGTCGATGAAGGGGTGCGGGAACAGGGCCCTGACCTGCGCCGGGGGGAGGTGGGCGAGCAGCGAGAGGCCGCTCGCGGTGAGCTGGGCGGGCATCCGGACGCCGACGTCGGTGACCAGCGTCGCGTGCCGGGGCGGCTGCTCCTTGAGCAGGTAGAGGGTCTCGGCCCCGTGCAGGACGCCGAGCTGCGCGATCTCGCCGAGCCGGTCCACCAGGCGGCGCAGCAGGGGGCGGGCGAGGCGTTCGAGGGGCTCGTGGCGCAGGTAGGCGGAGCCGACCTCGAACGCGCCGACGCCGAGGCCCCAGCGGCGCTCCTCGGGCAGGTAGGAGACGAAGCCGTCCTCGGCCATCGCGGTCAGCAGGTGGTAGGCGCTGGAGCGCGGCAGTTCGAGGGCGCGGGCGATCGCGGAGGCGGGCAGCGGGCCGGGCGCGCCCGCGAGCAGGCGCAGCACGGCGAGGGCCCGTCGGGCGGCGGGGACCTGGCTCATCGTCCCATAGTCTCGTATGTGAGACAGATGGGGCGGTCCGGGTCTGCCTGTGGCGGCGGTCGGGGCGTTCCAATGGTGGACATGGGATCGGCGGGCGTCTGCCCGCCCGGTTTGGATCGGCGGGCGCGAGCCCGCCGGGCACGGCATTAGGCGGGCGCGGGCCCGCCGGGTAGGGATTCGCTATGGGGGACGTTGATGTCCGGGTCGGGCCGGAGCCGCTGAGCTTCGCGCAGGTCGAGGCCGTGGCCCGGGACGGCGCGCGGGTCGCGCTGACCGAGGAGTCGCTCGCGCTCGTCGCGGCGGCCCGGGAGCACATCGAGGAGCTGTCGGCCAGGCCCACGCCCGTCTACGGCGTCTCGACCGGCTTCGGGGCGCTCGCCACCCGGCACATCGCCCCCGAACTGCGGGCGCGGCTCCAGCTCAACATCGTCCGGTCGCACGCGGCCGGGTCGGGGCCCGAGGTCGAGCGGGAGGTCGTGCGGGCGCTGATGCTGCTGCGGCTGCGGACGCTCGCCACCGGCCGGACGGGCGTCCAGCCGGTGACCGCGCGGACGCTCGCCGCGCTGCTCAACGCGGGCATCACCCCGCAGGTGTTCGAGCACGGCAGCCTCGGCTGCTCCGGCGACCTCGCCCCGCTCGCGCACGTGGCGCTGGCGCTGATCGGCGAGGGCTCGGTGCGCGACGCCGGGGGCGAGCTGCGCCCGGCCGCCGAGGCGCTCGCCGAGGCCGGGATCGAGCCGGTGACGCTCGGCGCCAAGGAGGGCCTCGCCCTGCTGAACGGGACGGACGGCATGCTCGGCATGCTCGTCCTCGCCATCCGCGACCTGCACCGGCTGCTGACCGCCGCCGACGTGGCGGCGGCGATGAGCGTGGAGGCGCTGCTCGGCACCGACCGCGTGTTCGCCGCCGACCTGCAGGAGCTGCGGCCGCACCCGGGGCAGGCCACGTCCGCCGCGAACCTGCGGGCGCTGCTGGCCGAGTCGGAGATCATGGAGTCGCACCGGGGGCCCGACTGCACCCGCGTCCAGGACGCCTACTCCCTGCGCTGCGCCCCCCAGGTGAACGGCGCCGCGCGCGACACCCTCGCCCACGCCGAGATGGTCGCCGGGCGGGAGCTGGTCTCCGCCGTCGACAACCCCGTCGTGCTGCCGGACGGCCGGGTCGAGTCCAACGGCAACTTCCACGGCGCGCCCGTCGCGTACGTGCTGGACTTCCTCGCCGTGCCCGCCGCCGACGTCGCCTCGATGTCCGAGCGCCGCACCGACCGGATGCTCGACCGGGCCCGCTCCGACGGGCTGCCCGCCTTCCTCGCCGACGACCCGGGCGTGGACTCCGGCCACATGATCGCCCAGTACACCCAGGCCGCGATCGTCTCGGACCTCAAGCGGCTCGCCGTGCCGTCGAGCGCCGACTCGATCCCGAGCTCGGCGATGCAGGAGGACCACGTCTCGATGGGCTGGAGCGCGGCGCGCAAGCTGCGCAAGGCCGTGGACGGCCTCACCCAGGTCGTCGCGATCGAGATCCTCACCGCCGCGCGGGCCCTCGACCTGCGCAGCCCGCTGCGTCCCGGCCCCGCCACCGGCGCGGTCGTGGCCCGGCTGCGCGAGGCCGTCCCGCCGCCCGGCCCCGACCGCTACCTCGCGCCCGAGATCGCCGCCGCCACCCGGCTCGTCCGGGACGGCTCGCTCGTCGCCGCCGCCGAGGCCGTCACCGGCCCCCTCTCCTGAAGGAGCACCGCACATGTCCCGTACCGTCCGCGCGCCGCGCGGCACGTCGCTGACCGCCGCGAAGGGCTGGCCGCAGGAGGCCGCGCTCCGCATGATCCAGAACAACCTCGACCCGGAGGTGGCCGAGCACCCCGAGGAGCTGGTCGTCTACGGCGGGTCGGGGAAGGCCGCCCGGAACTGGGAGTCCTACGACGGCATCATCCGCTCCCTGACCGACCTTGAGGGGGACGAGACCCTGCTCGTCCAGTCGGGCAAGCCGGTCGGGATCTTCCGGACGCACGAGTGGGCGCCGCGCGTCCTGATCGCCAACTCCAACCTGGTTCCGCAGTGGGCGACCTGGGAGGAGTTCCGCCGCCTGGAGTCGCTCGGCCTGACGATGTTCGGGCAGATGACCGCCGGCTCGTGGATCTACATCGGGACGCAGGGCATCCTCCAGGGCACCTACGAGACGTTCGCGGCCGTCGCCGAGAAGCGGTTCGGCGGCTCGCTCGCCGGCACGATCACGCTGACCGCCGGGCTCGGCGGGATGGGCGGCGCGCAGCCCCTCGCGGTCACGATGAACGGCGGCGTCGCGATCTGCGTCGAGTGCGACCCGTCCCGGATCGACCGGCGCGTCGAGCACCGGTACTGCGACGTGCGGGCCGACTCGCTGGACGAGGCGCTCCGCCTGGCGGAGGAGGCCAAGGCGGCGCGGCGGCCGCTGTCGATCGGGCTGCTCGGGAACGCCGCCGACATCGTCCCCGAACTGCTGCGCCGCGGCGCGCCGATCGACATCGTCACCGACCAGACCAGCGCGCACGACCCGCTGATGTACCTGCCGACCGGCGTCGAGTTCGACGACATGGCCGCCGAGCGCGAGAAGGACCCCGCCGCGTTCACCGACCGGGCGCGCGCGTCGATGGCCGCGCACGTGGAGGCGATGGTCGGCTTCCAGGACGCGGGCGCCGAGGTGTTCGACTACGGCAACTCGATCCGCGGCGAGGCGCAGCTCCACGGGTACGAGCGGGCGTTCGACTTCCCGGGGTTCGTGCCCGCCTACATCCGTCCGCTGTTCGCCGAGGGCAAGGGCCCGTTCCGGTGGGCGGCGCTGTCGGGCGACCCGAAGGACATCGCCCGCACCGACCAGGCGATCCTCGACCTGTTCCCCGACAACGAGCCGCTGAACCGCTGGATCAGGATGGCGGGGGAGCGCGTCCACTTCCAGGGGCTGCCGTCCCGGATCTGCTGGCTCGGCTACGGCGAGCGCGACCGGGCCGGGGAGCTGTTCAACGACCTCGTGGCGCGCGGTGAGATCAGCGCGCCGCTCGTCCTCGGCCGCGACCACCTCGACTGCGGTTCGGTCGCGAGCCCCTACCGCGAGACCGAGGGCATGCTCGACGGGTCGGACGCGATCGCCGACTGGCCGCTGCTGAACGCCATGCTCAACACCGCCTCCGGCGCGACGTGGGTGTCGATCCACCACGGCGGCGGCGTCGGCATCGGGCGCTCGATCCACGCCGGGCAGGTCTGCGTCGCCGACGGGACGGAGCTCGCGGGGGAGAAGCTCCGCCGCGTCCTGACCAACGACCCGGGCACCGGCGTCATGCGGCACGTCGACGCGGGCTACGACCGCGCCGCCGAGGTCGCCGCCGAGCGTGGCGTCCGCATCCCGATGCTGGACCGATAGGGGACGCGCGCCAGTGAGCTTCGAGTCGATGTGGGCGGACCTGCTGCCCGTGGGGCGGGACGCGGCGACCGGCGGCTACCACCGGTTCGCGTGGACGCCGCCCGAGCTGGAGTGCCGTGCCTGGTTCCTGGACGAGGCGCGCCGCCGCGCCCTCGCCGTCGAGCACGACCCCAACGGCAACATGATCGCCTGGTGGCGCCCGGACGGCACGGAGGGCCGCGAGGCCGTGCTGACCGGGAGCCACCTCGACTCGGTGCCCGGCGGCGGCGCGTTCGACGGGCCGCTCGGTGTCGTGTCGGCGTTCGCGGCCGTCGACCTGCTGCGCCGGCGGGGCGTCACGCCCGCGCGGCCGATCGGGATCGGCGTGTTCGTGGAGGAGGAGGGCGCCCGGTTCGGGGTGGCCTGCCTCGGTTCGCGGCTGCTGGCCGGGGCGATCGACCCGGAGCGGGCGCGCGGCCTCACCGACGCGGAGGGGCGCACGTTCGCCGAGGTCATGCACGCGGCGGGGCTCGACCCGCAGGCGATCGGCCCGGACGAGGGCCTGCTCGCCCGCATCGGCTGCTACGTCGAGCTGCACGTCGAGCAGGGGCGCGCGCTCCACGAGCCCGTCGGGGTGGCGAGCGCGATCGTCCCGCACGGGCGGTGGCGGTTCGACTTCGCGGGCGAGGGCAACCACGCCGGGACGACGCTGCTCACCGACCGCCGCGACCCGATGCTGCCGTTCGCGGGCATGGTCCTCGCCGCGCGCGAGGCCGCCCAGCGCAACGGCACGGTCGCGACGGTCGGCAAGGTCAGGGTCGAGCCCGGCGGGGTGAACGCGATCGCCTCGGCGGTCACCGCGTGGCTGGACGCGCGCGGCCCCTCCGACGCCGACGTCCGCCGGACGGTCGCCGAGATCGACGCGGCCGCCCGCGCCGCCGCCGTCGCGCACCGGGTGGGCGTGGACCTCGCCGAGGAGTCCTACAGCGCGGTCGTCGACTTCGACCACGCGCTGCGCGACCGGCTCGGCAAGGCGCTCGGCGGCGTGCCCGTCCTGCCGACGGGGGCCGGGCACGACGCGGGCGTCCTGTCGGCGCGGATCCCGGCGGCGATGCTGTTCGTGCGGAACCCGACCGGGATCTCGCACGCCCCGGCCGAGTCCGCCGAGACCGGCGACTGCCTGGCGGGCGTCGAGGCGCTCGCGACCGTACTGGCCGACCTGGCGGGCGGGTATGGGTCCTGATATGCGATGGCATGCGCAGCTCGCCTGGCTCGGTGACGGCGTCGCCTCCGACGTGCTCATCGAGACCGACGGGGAGCGGATCACCGGCGTCACCCGCGACGTCCCGCCGCCGGAGGGCGCCCGCCGCCTGCCGGGGCTCACGCTGCCCGGCCTGGCGAACGCCCACTCCCACGCCTTCCACCGCGCGCTGCGCTCTCGCGTCCAGGCGGACCGGGGGACGTTCTGGACGTGGCGCGACCAGATGTACCGGATCGCCGACCGGCTGACCCCCGAGTCCTACCGCGCGCTCGCCACCGCCGCGTTCGCCGAGATGGCGCTCGCGGGGATCAGCTGCGTCGGCGAGTTCCACTACCTGCACCACCGGCCGGGCGGCGCCCCCTACGGCGACCCCAACGCGATGGGCGAGGCGCTGATCGCCGCCGCCGCCGACGCGGGCGTCCGCATCACGCTGCTGGACACCTGCTACCTGGCGGGCGGCATCGGGGAGCCGCTCACGGGCCCGCAGCTGCGGTTCGGCGACGGCACGGCGGGCAACTGGGCGCGCCGGGTCGGCAGCCTGCACGACCAGGTCGGCAAGGAGGGCCGCTGGCACGCCCGGGTCGGCGCCGCGATCCACTCGGTCCGCGCGGTGCCGCGCGAGCAGCTCCGCGCCGTCGCGGCGTGGGCCGCCGAGCGCCGGGCGCCGCTGCACGTCCACCTGTCCGAGCAGCCCGCCGAGAACAGCGCGTGCCTGGACGCCTACGGCATGACGCCCACCCGGCTCCTCGCCGAGGCGGGCGCGCTCGGCGCGCTGACCACCGCCGTCCACGCCACCCACCTCACCGAGGACGACATCGGCCTGCTCGGCGCCACGATGACCGGCGTGTGCATGTGCCCGACCACCGAGCGCGACCTCGCCGACGGCATCGGCCCGGCGCGCGCGCTCGCGGGCGCCGGGTCCCCGATCTGCCTCGGCTCCGACCAGCACGCGGTGATCGACCTGTTCGAGGAGGCACGCGCCGTCGAGCTGGACGAGCGGCTGCGCACCCGCGCCCGGGGCCACTGGACGGCGGGGGAGCTGATCACCACCGCCACGTCCGCCGGGCACTCCGCGCTCGGCTGGCCCGAGGCGGGACGGCTGGAGCCCGGCGCCTACGCCGACCTCGTCACCGTGGACCTCGGCTCGGTCCGGACGGCGGGCGCCGGGCCCGCGCACGCCGCCGAGGCGGCCGTGTTCGCCGCGACCGCCGCCGACGTCCGGCACGTGGTGGTCTCCGGCCGCCAGGTCGTGGAGGACGGCCGGCACCTGCTGGTCGACGACGTGCCCGCCGCGCTCGCCGAGTCGATCGCGGCGGTGACCGGGTGAAGGACGACGGATCGGCGCGTGACATGCTTTCGCGGATGAGCACCTCCACCACCGGTACCAGCACGGTGATCACCAACATCGGGGAACTGGTCACCAACGAGCCCGGCGCGGGCGAGGGGCCGCTGGGCGTCCGCCGCGGCGCCGCGCTGGTGATCGAGGACGGCGTGGTCGCGTGGACCGGTCCCGCGTCCGAGGCCCCCGCCGCCGACGCGGCGTTCGACGCCGCCGGACGCGCCGTCCTGCCCGGTTTCGTCGACTCGCACGCGCACCTGGTGTTCGCCGGGGAGCGGGCCGAGGAGTTCGCCGCGCGCATGAGCGGCCAGAAGTACACCGGCGGCGGCATCCGCACCACGGTGGAGCGCACGCGGGGGGCCTCCGACGACGACCTGCGCGCGAACCTGCGCCGCCTGCTGGGGGAGATGGCGCGGCAGGGCACGACGACGGTGGAGTGCAAGTCCGGGTACGGGCTCACGGTCGAGCAGGAGGAGCGCGCGCTGCGCCTCGCCGCCGAGCAGGCCGACGAGGTCACCTTCCTCGGCGCCCACGTCGTCCCCGTCGAGTACGACGGCGACGCCTCCGGCTACGCGCGCCACGTCGCGACCGACATGCTCGCCGCCTGCGCCCCGCACGCCCGCTGGATCGACGTGTTCTGCGAGCGGGGCGCGTTCGACGCCGACCAGGCCCGCGAGGTGCTGGAGGCCGGGATCGCGGCCGGGCTCGCGCCGCGCGTGCACGCCAACCAGCTCACCGAGGGGCCGGGGGTGCGGCTCGCGGTGGAGCTGGACGCCGCGTCCGCCGACCACTGCACGTTCCTCAGCGACGCCGACGTGGACGCGCTCGCCTCGTCCCGGACGGTCGCGACGCTGCTGCCCGGGGTCGAGTTCTCCACCCGCCAGCCCTACCCCGACGCCCGCCGCCTCCTGGACGCGGGCGCCACCGTCGCGCTCGCCTGCGACTGCAACCCGGGCTCCTGCTACAGCTCAAGCATGGCGTTCTGCATCGCGGTGGCGGTCCGCGACATGGGCATGACCCCGGCCGAGGCGGTGTGGTCGGCGACGGCGGGCGGCGCCCGCGCGCTGCGCCGCACCGACGTCGGCCACCTGGCGGTCGGGGCGCGCGCCGACGTGCTCGCGCTGGACGCCGCGTCCCACATCCACCTCGCCTACCGGCCCGGCGTCCCGCAGGTCGCCGCGGTCTGGAAGGCCGGTGTCCAGGTGGCGGGTGTTCAGGTCGCGTAGCGGCGGTTGACCCTGATCAGGGGACGCTCGCCGCGCGCGACGTAGTCGGCCGCGAGGACCTCGGCGACGAACAGCGTGTGGTCGCCCGCCTCGACGCTCCGGCGGGTCTCGCATTCGAGCGCGGCGAGGCCGCCGCCCGGGATCAGCGCGTCCGAGCGCGGGCCGCGATGGTGCGGGGCGGCGGCCAGCAGCAGCCGCGCGCTCGGGCGGCCCTCGGCGGCGAACCGCCCCGCCAGCGCGCGCTGCCCCGCCGCCAGCACGGTCGCCGCCCAGCGGTCGCGGCGGCGCAGCACCTCGGCGAGGTAGGACGCGGACGCGACACCCGCCACCACCATCGGCGGCTCCAGCGACACCGACATGAACGAGGTGACGGTCGTGCCGAGGTCGTCGCGGCCGTCCCGGACGGTCAGCACGACCACGCCCGTCGCGAACCCCGCGACGGCCTCGACGAAGTCCGCGCCGGCCTCGCCGCTCAGCGGATCTCCCAGGACCCCGGCAGCGTCAGCGGACCGGCCGAGGGCAGCCCGAGCCGCGCCGCGAGGCCGCCCAGCGACCCCCAGCCGTCCAGCCGCGCGGACGCGGCGGTGCGGTCCTCGCTGGACTCGGGCGGGCGGAGCCGCTCCAGCGGCGAGGTGTGCGGGTAGGAGCGGACGGGCGCGTCGGCGGGCAGGCCCGCCCGCTTGCGGGCCAGTCCGAGCGCGAGGTCGAGGCCGCCGAGCTCGTCCACCAGGCCGTGGTCGCGGGCGTCGGCGCCGGTCCAGACGCGGCCCCGCGCCAGCTCGTGCACGCGCTCGCGGGACAGGTCGCGCCCCTCGGCGACCTTCCGGGTGAAGTCGTCGTAGATCCGGTCGAGCGAGGCGTTGATCCGCTCCCACTCCGATTCGCTGAAGTCCTTGGTCGCGCTGAAGATCCGGGCGTGCTCGCCGACGGCGACCGAGCCGAGCCCGACGCCGACCCGGCCGAGCAGGTCGTTCACGACCGCCTTGCCGACGACCACGCCGATCGAGCCGGTGATCGTGCCGGGCTGCGCGACGATCGCGTCGGCGCCCATCGCGACGTAGTACCCGCCGGACGCGGCGACGTCGCCCATCGAGACGACGACCGGCTTGCCCGCGCGGCGGGCCAGCGTCACCTCGCGCCAGATCGCGTCGGAGGCGACGGCGGAGCCGCCGGGGCTGTTGACGCGGAACACGATCGCCTTGACCCGGTCGTCCTTGGCGGCGGCGCGGAACGCGGCGCCGACCGTGTCCGAGCCCATCGCGGGGCCGGAGTTCGGCAGCGGCCCGCCGCGCCCGCTGCGGCCGAGCCGGATCGGGCCGTGCCCGTTGATGAGCGCGACGACGTCCTGCTTGCCCGGCTGCGGGATGCGGCGGGCGAGGCCGTGCGAGCGGCCGTAGCGCGCCACGTAGCGGAGCTGCGCCGACTCGCCGAACTCCTCGCGCAGGTCGGCGTAGACCTCGTCGCGGTAGCCGAGCCGGTCGACCAGGCCCTCCTCCAGCGCCTCGTCGGCCAGCAGCGGGCCCCGGTCGGTCAGCTCGCGGACGCGCTCCTCGGGCAGGTTCCGCGCGGCGGCGACGCCCGCGGTGATCTGCTCGCCGATCGAGGCGACGAGCCGCCTGGAGGACTCCTCGTGCTCGGGCGTGTAGGCGCGCTCCACGAAGGTGTTGGCCATCGTCTTGTACTCGTGCCGCTTGGCGAACCGGGGCTGGACGCCGAGCTTGTCCAGCGCGCCCGCGAAGAACGGCTCCTCCAGCGCGACGCCGGTCAGCCCGACCTCGCCGGTGGGCTGGAGGTACACCTTCTCGAACCCGGTCGCCAGGTAGTACGGGACGGTGCCGCGCCCGCTCTCGCCGAACGTCTCCGCCCACGCCACGGTCAGCTTGCCCGCCTCGCGGAACGCCTGGACGGCCTCCCGCAGCTCCTGCGCGAGCGCCAGCCCGACCCCGCCGGTCACCTTCACGACGAGCGCGCGCACCCGGGTGTCGGAGCGGGCGCGGCGCAGCCCGTCCAGGACGTCGCGCAGGCCGGTGCGGCGCATGGACATGATCGCCGAGATCGGGTCCGCGGGCGCGTGCTCCACGACCCCCTCGGTGAGGTCCAGCTCCAGGATCAGCGGGGCCGTCCGCCGGTCCCGGGCCTGCTTGATGACGTTGACGACCGTACCGGGATCCACCATGGCACCAGCCTATGCGCTGGGGGGCGGCGGCCCGGTCCGGGTCGGCGCCCCCGCTATCGTCGCCGTATGGGAGGCCCTAGGGAAGTCGGCGGCGGCGACGGGGACGGCTGGGCGGAATGCGGGCAGGGGCATACGCACTGGGGCAGGTTCGGCGCCTCCGGGCTGCTCGCCTACCACCGCGACGCCGGCGGGCAGGTCTGGGTGCTGTTGCAGCACCGCGCCCTGTGGGGTCTCGGCGGCGGGACGTGGGGCATGTTCGGCGGAGCCCTGCACAGCCACGAGGACCCCGTGGGCGGCGCGCTCCGCGAGACGTCCGAGGAGAGCACGCTCTCGCCCGACGACGTGGTCGTGCGGGGCACCAGCGTCGAGGACCACGGCGGGTGGGCGTTCACCTCGGTGATCGCCGCCGTGCCGGAGCGGGTGGAGGTGCGTCCCGCGTCGCGGGAGACGCAGGGCGCGGAGTGGGTGCGCGCCGAGGAGGTCGGGGACCGCGAGCTGTTCGCCCCGTTCGAGCGCTCCTGGTCGTGGCTGCGGGACGCGATGAAGGGCCTCGTCCTGATCGTGGACGCGGCGAACGTCGTCGGCGCCCGCGCGGACGGCTGGTGGAAGGACCGCGCGGGCGCCAACGCCCGCCTCCGCGACGACCTGGCGGTGCTGGAGCGGGGCGTGGAGGGCGTGCCGGGCGTCCCGTTCGACCGGACGTTCCCGGAGGTCGTGCTGGTGGTCGAGGGCGCGGCGCGCGGGGTCGCCGGCGAGCCGGCCGGGCCCGGCGGCGTGCGGGTGGTGGCGGCGCCGGGCAGCGGCGACGACCATATCGTGGGGCTGCTCGCGGACCCGCGTCCGGATACCGTGCATCTCGTCGTGACCGCCGACCGCGGGCTGCGCGCCCGCTGCGAGGCGGCGGGCGCCTCCGTCGTCGGCCCCCGCTGGCTCCTCGACCGCCTGCGCTAGGGGTCGACGCGGTGCCCGGCCGCGGTGAGGGCCTCGACGGCGTCCTTCCGGCGGTGCTCGGGCACCAGCACCAGGTCGGCGTGGAAGGTGGAGGCGACGAAGACCGGGACGCCCGCCTCGGCCAGCGGCCCGACGAGCGCCGCCAGCATGCCCGGGACGTCGACGCCGTGCGGGTCGGCGCCGCTGTAGAAGCCGACCCAGCGCTCCGCCTCCGCGTACGGCGAGGCGTCCCGGATCACGGTGAGGCCCTCGGGGGCGCGCACCAGCGCGATCCACTCGTCGTCCTCGGGCAGCGTCGCGTTCGGCAGGTGCTCCACCAGGAACTGGGACGGGACGGCATGGAGGCGCTGCGCGAGGGTCATGCGGATCACCCTAGCGGCCGGTCGGGCCGTCCTCCGGGGCGAGCCAGACCGCGCCGAGCGGCGGGACGCGCAGGACGGCCGAGGCGGGCAGCCCGTGCCAGGGCACCGCCTCCGCCTCGACGCGGCCGAGGTTGCCGACGCCGCTGCCGCCGTACTCGTAGGCGTCGGTGTTGAGGACCTCGCGCCAGCCGCCCTCGCGGGGCAGGCCCAGCCGGTAGCCCTCGTGCGGGCTGCCCGCGAAGTTGACGACGCAGGCGAGCACCGGCGGCCCGTCGCTCCCGGACGTCCCGTACCGCAGGAAGGACAGGGTGTTGCCGTCCGCGTCGTTGCCGTCGATCCAGCGGAAGCCCTCGTGGTCGCTGTCGCTCGTCCACAGCGCGGGCTCGGCCCGGTAGACGCCGTTCAGCGCGCGGACGAACCGCTGCAGCCCGAGGTGGTGGGCGCCCTCGGCGGCGTTGTCGAGCAGCCACCAGTCCAGCGGGCGCTCCTCGGCCCACTCCGAGCCCTGGCCGAACTCCTGGCCCATGAACAGCAACTGCTTGCCGGGGTGCGACCACATGTAGGCGAGGAGGGCGCGCAGCCCGGCGAACCGCTGCCAGGTGTCGCCCGGCGCCTTGCCCAGCAGCGACCCCTTGCCGTGGACGACCTCGTCGTGCGACAGCGGCAGGACGTAGTTCTCCGAGAACGCGTACACCAGCGAGAACGTGATCTCGTTGTGGTGGTAGGAGCGGAACACCGGCTCGCGCCGCAGGTATTCGAGCGTGTCGTGCATCCAGCCCATGTTCCACTTGAACCCGAACCCGAGCCCGCCCAGGTGGGTGGGGCGGGTCACGCCCGGCCACGCCGTCGACTCCTCGGCGATCGTCATCACGCCCGGGTCGCGCTTGTAGACCGTCGCGTTCATCTCCTGGAGGAACGAGATGGCCTCCAGGTTCTCGCGGCCGCCGTAGACGTTCGGCGTCCACTGGCCGTCCTCGCGCGAGTAGTCGAGGTAGAGCATGGAGGCGACGGCGTCCACGCGCAGGCCGTCGACGTGGAACTCCTCCAGCCAGTACGAGGCGTTGGCCACCAGGAAGTTGCGGACCTCGGCGCGGCCGTAGTTGAACACGAGCGTGCCCCAGTCGGGGTGTTCGCCCCGCTTCGGGTCGTCGTGCTCGTACAGAGCGGTGCCGTCGAAGCGCGCAAGGGCCCACTCGTCCTTGGGGAAGTGCGCGGGCACCCAGTCGACGATGACGCCGATGCCGGCGCGGTGCAGCTCGTCGACCAGGTGGCGGAAGTCGTCCGGTGAGCCGAACCGCGAGGTCGGCGCGTAGTAGGACGTCACCTGGTAGCCCCAGGACGGCCCGTAGGGGTGCTCCGCGACGGGCAGCAGCTCCACGTGCGTGAAGCCCATGTCCCGCACGTAGGCGGTCAGCTCCACGGCGAGGTCGCGGTAGCCGAGGCCGGGCCGCCACGAGCCCAGGTGCACCTCGTACACGCTCATCGGCTCGTGCAGCCAGTCGCGCTCCTTGCGGGCGTCCATCCATTCCGCGTCGCGCCACTCGTAGGACGAGGTGAACACGCGGGACGCGGTCGCCGGGGGCTGCTCGGTGGAGCGCGCCATCGGGTCGGCCTTGGCGCGCCAGACGCCGTCCGCGCCGAGGATCTCGAACTTGTAGCGGTCACCGTCGCCGACGCCGGGCACGAACAGCTCCCAGACGCCGGTGGAGCCGAGCGAGCGCATCGGGTGCGCGCGGCCGTCCCAGTGGTTGAAGTCGCCGACGACGCGGACACCGCGCGCGGTCGGCGCCCACACCGCGAACCCGGTGCCCTTGACCGGCCCGAACGCGGAGGCGTAGCCGCGCACCCGCGCGCCGAGCGCCCGCCACAGCTCCTCGTGCCGCCCCTCGCCGATCAGGTGCAGGTCGAGTTCGCCGAGCGTGGGCGCGTGCCGGTACGGGTCGTCCTGGAGGGTCTCGGCGCCGTCCCGGTAGGTGACCGCGAGCCGGTAGTCGGGGACCGCGAGCGGCGCGCGGCCGGGGTCGTCGCCCGCGAGCGAGGCGCTCTCCGGCAGCGTCCCGGCGAAGACGCCCTCGTGGACGTGCCGGAGCGGATGCCGGTCGCCGTTCGGCAGCACGGCCTCGACGCGCTCGGCGAGCGGCCGCAGCGCCCGGACGGTGACCCCGTCGCGCCCGGGATGCGCCCCGAGGACGCCGTGCGGATCATGGTGGTCGCCTCCGACGAGCCGCTCGATCTCCGCGCGCGTCACCCGTGCCATGGCGTCATGGCCTCCCGTCACTGATGCTGATGTCCTCAGTAGGGGGTGCCCGTAGATCGGCCTCTCTCACGCGGCGCGGCGACCTGTTTCCAGGAGATTGCGGTCCGCCCGGCGGGCGCGGAGCACCGGCACCGCATGACGGACGGAACATCCCCGGTCACGGCCGGGGACGGGAGCGGCCCGGCCGGGGCGGCGGGCGCAACCCTTGCGGGCGGATGAGAATCTCAGCGGAGAATATTGCGGCCGCACGGGCGCCACCACTCATTGTTTTGGGGTCGCGCCGAATGTGCCGTCCGTGCGGCCACGTCTGTCGGGCCCGGCGGTGACATCGACCCCACCGCCCCGGTCATCGGTTCCGGTGTCACCTCAGCGCCATAGGTACCTTCCGTGCCGGTTCGTCCCGGCCCGGCCCGCTCCCGCTCGCAGGCCGGGCCGGACCGGTCCTCCACGGTCGCCGCGGTCGTCCGCGGAGGACTCATCCCTCCCCGCGCTTCTGGTCGAGCAGGAGCTCGCGCAGCCCCGCCGCGTCGTCGGCGGCCACGGTCATCGCGTATCCCGCCTGGAGTTGGGCGTCCGTCAGGTCGGTGCTTCGGGTGGCGTACCAGCGCCCGGCGTCGCTGCGCCAGACCTGCCAGCCGGGGAAGTCGCTCTCGATGGCCGCCTTCCGATCCTCGAAGTCGCCCATCAAGGTCGTCCTTTCCCCGAGGTGGCTCTTCTGTATACAAAAGTCTTACTCGGTTAAAGAGGTGTCAAGCTGTCCGTAAGCGGACCGTCTCCCCCGAGATAGCGCGAGGAAGGTATGGATGAGTGTGGGAGGCCGGTCAGGATCGAACGCCGCGTCGAACGAAGGGGAGGTGACGCCGGTGTCGGACCGTCCCGCCTACCTGCGCATCGCCGACATGCTGCGCGAGGGCATCCGCGACGGCAGCCTTCCGCAAGGAACGCGGCTGCCGACCATGGCGGAGCTGTGCTCGTCCCACGGGGTCTCGGAGATCGTCGTGCGGCAGGCCGTCGCGCTGCTGCGCCAGGAGGGGCTCGTCGAGACCCGGCGCGGCGGCGGCACCGTCGTGCGGGTCGTCCCGCCGGCGCGCCGGGTGGCCATGGACCGGTACCGGGCGTTCACCCGGCCGCTGGCGGTGCCGGAGACGACGTTCACCCGGGATCAGCGGATCTCGTGGGAGGAGTACCGGCTCGACAAGGAGTTCACGCGGGTGCGCGCGGACGAGGAGTTGGGCGCGCTGTTCGAGCTGCCGCCCGGGACCGAGCTGCTGCGGCGCCGGTTCGTGTTCCACGCCCGCGGTGAGCCGCAGCAGATCTCGGTGAACTTCCTGCCGTGGGACCTGGTGGGGGACACACCCGTCAGTGATCCGGAGCGGGAGCCGTGGCCGGGCGGGACGCTCGCCCAGCTCGCTTATCTGGGGCATCCGCCGACGCGGGTGGAGGAGTCGGTGCGGTCCCGGATGCCGACGCCGGAGGAGGTCGAGACGCTGCGGCTGACCGGCGGCGTCCCGGTCCTGGCGATCACCCGGCGGATGCTGTCGCGCGCCTCGGTCATGGAGGTGTGCCGCGACATCGTGCTGCCCGCCGACCGCGTCGTCCTCGACTACTCCATCGACCTGTGACCAGACCCGTGGCGGGTCAGCCCGCGAGGTAGGCCAGCGACCGGAGCGGCACGTTCACCCACGACGGCCGGTTGCGCGCCTCGTAGCGGACCTCGTAGACGGCCTTGTCCAGCTCGAACGCCCGCAGCAGCGCGGCGTGGGCCGCGGGGTCGGCGCCGCCGTTCCCGACGTAGCCGGCGCAGAACGCGTCCCGGTTGCGCTCCGCCCACGCCTGAGCGCGCCGCTCCAGCGCGTCCGCCGCCTCGGGAGGCCCCGCGTCCTCGCCCGCGAGCAGGAACCGCGCCGCGTAGTCGAAGGAGCGCAGCATCCCGGCGACGTCGCGGAGCGGGTGGGCGAGGGCGCGCCGCTCGGCCGGGGGACGGGCCGGTTCGCCCTCGAAGTCCAGCACCACCCAGCCCGCCCCGGTGCGCAGCACCTGGCCGAGGTGGTAGTCGCCGTGGACGCGCTGGAGGGGCAGCGGCGGCGCGTCCGCCGCACCGGTCGCGGCGGCCCCGGCCCGCTCGAACGCCGCGCGGATCGCCGGGGCGTGCGGGCGCAGCGCGGGGACGGCGGCGCCGACCTGGTCGAGCTGCTCCGCCATCCCCTGGACGAGCGCCCGCATCTGCCCGGCGGGCGCGGGCGTCACGCCGAACGCCGCCGCCAGGTCGCGGTGCACCTGCGCGGTGGCGGCGCCGAGCCGCTCCGCCTCCCCGGCGAAGTCGCCCCCGGCGGCGCCGGGCACCGGCTCGGACGCGCCCGCGGGCTGGGCGTACCAGTCGCGGACGCTGGTGAGCGCGAGGCTCCAGCCGTCGGTCGCGGTGGGCATGAACTCCGACAGCAGCGCAAGCGTGGCCGGCTCGCCGTCCGCGTTCACGCCGTGGTCGGGCTCCAGCTCGATCCAGCCGCGCACCGCCGGGACGTGGACGCAGCCCGCGCGCGTCAGCGCGAGGTTGACCTCCAGGTCGGGGTTCACGCCGGGGGACAGGCGGCGGAACAGCTTGCAGATGTAGGTACAGCCGTAGATGAGCGAGGTGTTGCTCTGCTCGGCCGACACCGGGACGCCGTCCAGGTCCGCCTGGATCTCGACGCCGGGCGCGGCGCGGAACCGCAGCGGGCCGATCGTGGTCTGCCCGGCGAGGTGCTCCAGCAGCGGACGGGTCAGCTCCGGGTCGTGCGCGGCGTCGTAGAGGTGGCCGAGGCCGGGCAGCCGTCCGATCGCGTGGGGCCGCAGCCGGTCGGGCAGGTTCCGGCGGGTGCCGAGGAGGAGTTGGTAGTGGTCGGTGGAGGTCTGCTGGCGGACGTCGAGCACGAGGTGGTGCAGGGCCGGGTCGCCGGGGTGGAGTTCGGTGGCGGTGCCGATCGTGATGCCGTCGATGGGGATGTGCTTGCCACCGAACCAGCGCTGCCGGGGCAGCCATCCCTCCAGGAGCCGTACCACGGAGTGGCCGGGCGGCTGCACGGCTACACCGCCTTTCCGTTCGGGGAATACGGGAATTCCGGGCCGTCCGCGTCGCCGGGCGGCGGGGGCAGGACGAACCAGTAGAAGCCGTGGCCCGGAAGGGTCAGCAGATACGGGAGCTCACCGATCGCGGGGAACTGCACCCCGCCCATGCATTCGATCGGAGTGGAGTTCCGGAAGCGTCGGAGATCCAGTTCCACCGGCTGCGGAAAACGCGAGAGGTTGTTCACGCAGAGGACGGTGTCGGCGCCGCCCCACTGGTTGCTGTCCCCGCCGTCGATCTCGCGGGTGAAGGCGAGGACGGAGGGGTTGGAGGCGGAGAGTTCGTTGTAGGTGCCGACGCCGAAGACGGGGTGGCGTTGGCGGATTTCGATCATGGTGCGGGTCCAGTGCAGGAGGGATCCGG
>NZ_WOFH01000021.1 GCF_009733595.1 Actinomadura litoris
CCCCAAGGGCGGCATGGTCGAACTGCTGGAGTCGGCCGCCGAGAACATGAACGCGCGGGCGGAACAGTTCGCCGGGGTGACGCGCTCGTTCCGGCCCTCGCGTGAGCATCCGTTCCGGGTGGTCGTGGTGGATGAGCTGGCGTTCCTGACGGCCTACTGCCCTGAACGCGACTTGCGCAAGCGCGCCGAATCAGCCATCGCCGTACTCACCTCGCAAGGGCGGTCGGTGGGGTACTGCGTGATCGGTGCACAGCAGGACGCCCGCAAAGAGGTCAACAACCTGCGCAACCTGTTCCCCACCCGGCTCGCGCTCCGCCTGGACGAGAGCGAACAGGTCGACATGGTCCTCGGCGACGGGTCCCGCGACCGTGGGGCGCTGGCCGACCAGATCTCCGCCGTCCCCGAGATCGGCGCCGGGGTGGGGTTCGTCCGGTTGGAGACCGTCCCGGATCCGGTGCGGGTGCGGGCGGCCTACGTCTCCGACACCGACATCCGCCACATGGTCACCCTCGGCGCCCCCGACCTAGAGGCGGGTGAGGCGGCATGACGCAGCTTTCCCTTGATGGCTCGCACCCTCCCGCGGCGGAGGAGACCACTCCTGAGGCGGTGGTCAAGACGCTGCCGCCGCTGGCGCGGGAGGTCCTCCAAGCGGTCGCCATCGACCACGGCGTGTGCATCCGCCCCGTCCCCATGCGCCGCACCGACCTGCACACCGGTGAGTCTGTAGTGGTGTACGTCCCGTGCAACCACACGCTTGCCTCGGTGTGTCCGACCTGCGCCGAGCGCAAGCGCAAGCTCCGGGCCGTCCAGTGCAGCCAGGGTTGGCACCTCGCTACCGAACCCGTCATCACCCGGGCCGATCCAGACGAGCAACAGCGGTCGCTGCTGGAACTGCGGGCACGGGCCCAGAGCGAACGCGATCAGGCGGCCGAGACCGGTACCGCCCACGGCGAAGACGTCGACTTCTGGGATGGCCTGCTGCGCGAACTCGATGTCGAGATCGAACGCGCGGGGGTGCGCGGCACCCTCAAGACCGGGGATGAGACCAGGGGCCGGCGGACTCGTTCGACTCGGCGACGTCAGGACGCGCCCGACCTGCCCCGGCGGCCCGTCGACTCCCGCACCGTGGGCAAGGTGTTCCGGGGGCGGGATGGCAAGACCTTCCGGCCCTCTATCTTCCTGACCCTGACCCTGGACTCCTACGGCCGCGTCCGCTCCGACGACGGAACCCCCGTCGACCCCACCACCTACGACTACACGCGGGCCGCGCGGGATGCGCTGCACTTCTCCAAGCTGGTCGACCGGTTCGTGCAGAACCTGCGGCGGTTCGTCGGCTACGACGTCCAGTACTTCGCCACCGTCGAACCGCAGCGCCGTCTGGCCCCCCACCTGCACATGGCGATCCGCGGAACCATCTCGCGCGCTGAGCTGCGTCAGGTGGTGGCGGCGACCTACCACCAGGTGTGGTGGCCGCCGATCGACCAGGTGAAGTACGACGGGGAGCATCTCCCGGTCTGGGACGACGCTGCGAGCCCGGACGGTGGCGGTTACGTCGATAAACGCACGGGGGAACCGCTTCCGACCTGGGATGACGCGCTTGACGCCCTCGGCTTGGACGACGAGGCCGAACCCCTGCACGTGGTGCGCTTCGGCCGCCAGATCGACGCCCAAGGCGTCATGGCCGACTCCCCCGAGTCCCGGCGGCTGATCGGCTACCTGACCAAATACCTCGTCAAGGGCGTCGCCGAATGCCACGAAGCGGAGACCTCGGCGCAGCGTGAACACGTCGACTGGATGGCCGAGACCCTCCGCTACGAGCCGTGCTCCCCTACCTGCGCGAACTGGCTGCGCTACGGCGTCCAGCCCAAGAACCCCCGGCGGGGGATGACTCCCGGGTTCTGCAAAGGCAAAGCCCACCGCCGCGAACACCTGGGCTACGGCGGACGACGCGTGCTGGTCTCCCGCCGCTGGTCCGGCAAAACCCTGGCCGACCACAAAGCCGACCGCAAGGCATGGGTCCTGGCACGTCTGGCCGAGGCCGGGATATCGGTGCTCAACCCGGCCGACCCGACCGCCGTCCACGTGTGGGAGCGCGCCGGGCCTGGCGACCCGGACGTGAAGTCCCTGGAACGACGGCTCATGCACCTGATCAACGAGCGGGTCACGCGCCGGGCGCAACTCGACGCAGCGACCCAACCCACCACGACCCCAGAACTCTCGGCAACAGCGGAGGCAGCGTGAGTACGCGGCGCGATGAACTCCTCACCGTTCCCCAGGTCCTCGAAGAACTCGGGGGTGTGTCTGAACGGACCTTCTACCGCTGGCGCGAGGTTGGAAAGGCGCCCGAAGCGCTTCGGCTCCCGAACAACGAACTGCGTGTCTGGCGTAGTGAGTTGATGCGCTGGCTCGGCACCCTCCAGGAGGCAGCGTGAGAACGTCATACAAGGTTTCTTTCTGGGAGATCCGTCCGAACGTAGGCGGACCAAGGTCGCGCAATGCAGGCAAGGTCATCTCTTACACGGTCCGATGGTTGGTCGCCGGGCGTGAGAAGTCGCAGACCTTCAAGAAGTCGACACCGGCTAAGAACTTCCTATCGGACCTGCGGCAGGCGGCGAAGAACGGCGAAGAGTTTGATATCGACTCGGGGTTGCCCCTGTCCAAGCTTCCCCCAAAGACGGAGGAGAAGCCCGCGCGTACGTGGCTGGAGTTCAGCCGGTCCTACATCGATATGAAGTGGCCGGATGCTGCCCCCAACAGTCGGGATGGTCTCACTGAGACGATTGCGACCGTTTCGCCTGCACTCGTGCACGAGGACGCCTCGGGCGCACCTGATCCGGAACTCCTCCGGCGGGCGCTGCGGGCGTACTACCTGGCTCCGCAGGATCGGGAAGAGCCTCGGCCGGTCGGGGTCGCTGAGGCGCTCGCCTGGCTGGAAAAGGCATCTCTGCCGATGCCTGACGTTGCTAAGCCCACCAACGTCCGGGCAGCGCTCAACGCGCTTTCTCGACTCCTGAACGGCAAGCCTGCGGCGGCCTCCACGGTCGCACGGAAACGGGCGGTCCTACATAACGCCTTCGAGTACGCAGTCGAACTAGAGGAACTCGACCACAACCCGATCGACAAGGTCAAGTGGACTCCGCCGAAGCTCGCTGAAGAGGTGGACTGGCGCGTAGTAATCGGGCCCCGGCTCATGCGGGAATGCCTGACAGCGGTTACCTATGTCGGCAAGCGGGGCCGTGGGCGACGCTTGCGTGCGCTGTATGCCTGCATGTACTACGGGGCGCTTCGCCCGGCTGAGGCTGTGGCACTCCACATAGAGGACTGCCACCTTCCGGCAACTGGCTGGGGCCGTCTCGTCCTCTGCCGTTCCCTTCCGGAATCGGGGTCGCGCTGGACCGACAGCGGGTCGACTCACGAGCAGCGTGGCCTGAAGCTCCGGCCGCTGGCCGAGGTCCGGACCGTGCCGATCCCTCCGGTGCTGGTGCAGATCCTCCGGGACCACATCGCTGAGTTCGGGACGGCCGAGGATGGGCGGATCTTCCAGACCGAGCGCGGCGGCATCGTCGGCTCGACGGCGTACGGGGACGTGTGGGCCGCGACTCGCCTCCTGGCCCTCACCCCCGCCCAGGTCGCCTCTCCCCTCGCTCGGCGGCCGTACGACCTGCGTCACGCGGGGGTATCGTTGTGGCTCAACTCCGGGGTTCCGGCAACCGAGGTCGCCGAACGCGCGGGGCACAGCGTCAAGGTCCTCTTGCAGGTCTACGCCAAGTGCATCCTTGGCCAGCACGACCGGGCGAATCAGCGGATCGACGAGGCGCTCGATGACTAGCCCGGCCTACGCTGTGGGGGCTCCGGTTTACGCCGGGGCCCTTCGCCGTTCCTGGCGCGACCTGCGGGAACACGCCCGGAGTCATTCCGCGTATATTCCGGGACCAGTGACATCCGGTGGCGCCTGGTGGCATCTGGCTGCGTGTGGGGGATCTTGCAGACGCGAACAGCCTCCGACCGTTTGCGCTGGTCAGAGGCTGTTTCCGCTGCTGTGGCGGGTGCAGGGTTCGAACCTGCGTAGGCTAAGCCGACGGATTTACAGTCCGCTCCCATTGGCCACTCGGGCAACCCGCCTGGGCGTCGCTCTCGCGACGGCACTGGAAAGGATAGCGGACGGGCGGAGCGGTCGTGACATCGGAGCGGACGGGGCGGCCGGGTGCTCGGGGGCGGGTTCGTCGCTACGATCCCTGGATCGGGAAGCTGCTGCTGAGGGGATGTGCGTGTGCTATGGCCGACTCATCGTTCGACATCGTGTCCAAGCTTGATCGGCAGGAGGTCGACAACGCGTTGAACCAGGCCGCGAAGGAGGTGGCCAACCGGTTCGACTTCCGGAACGTGGACGCGGGGATCAAGTGGTCGGGGGAGACCATCGAGGTCCAGGCGAACACCGAGGAGCGGGCCAACGCCGTCCTGGACGTGCTGAAGGACAAGCTCGTCAAGCGCGGGATCTCGCTGAAGGCGATCGATCCCGGCGAGCCGAAGCTGTCGGGGAAGGTGTACAAGCTGGGGATCGGCCTCAAGGAGGGCATCGCCCAGGAGGACGCCAAGAAGATCGGCAAGATCATCCGGGACGAGGGGCCCAAGGGGATCAAGGCCCAGATCCAGGGGGACGAGCTGCGGGTCAGCTCCAAGAAGAAGGACGACCTCCAGGACGTCATCGCCCTCCTCAAGGGCAAGGACCTGGACGTCGCGCTCCAGTTCGTCAACTACCGGTAGGTGCTGCTCAACGGCCTCTGCCGACCCGCGGCTCCTTGGCGGTGAGGCTGGGCCACCTGGTTGTGCTCGGCGTCGCGCCCCGTCCGCCCATGGGTGGACGGGGCGCCGTGCTTGGTCGGCGCGCGCCCCGGCCGCCTGGTGCGTTCACCGGTCACGGAAGCCGCTGCGCCTCACTGCCGACTGGATCGGTTGATCTCCAGTTCGGGGTGCGGAACTTGGGTCGTACTGCTCGGAGTGGGGGTCGCACGCCGGGCCGGCGCTCCGGCCGGTGTCGGGTCAGGCTCGGGTGGCTTCGCCGGACGACTCGTTGGTCATTGCCACGGTCTCCGCACAGACCACGTGTTCTGTCCCGGGGGAGGCGGCTGGGCACGAAAAAGCGAGCGCGCCGACTTCTTCCCCCGCAGAAGTGGCCGGCGCGCTCGTAACTGGTATGACGCGGGGGTTCGCGAAATGGTTCGGCTCTCAGCCCGCCAATTCGGAGGCGGGGTCGTCGAAGGGGGCCAGGGTGCGGGCCAGGGCCGTGAGGTCCAGGTCGAGGACGTCCGCCAGGGACGCGACGGTGAAGAAGGCGGGGACGGCGATGGCGCCGCGTTCGATCTTGCGGAGGGTGTCGAGGGAGATGCCGGCGGAGCGGGCGACGTCGGCGGCGCTGCGGGGGCCTCGGGCGGCGCGGAGGATCTGGCCCAGGGCGCGGCCCCGGTCGCGTTGCTCCTCGGTGAGCGGTGTTCGGACCATGCGAGCATTGTAATACTGGTATTAAAATATTCTGCATGGTGACCTATCGAAGCCCACGGGAGTGGGAGCTCATGCGGGAGGCGGGACGGGTCGTGGCCCGGATCCTCGCCGAGGGACGGGAAGCGGCGGTGCCCGGTGTCGTCACGGCCGAGTTGGACGCGTTGGCCGGGCGGATCCTCAAGGAGTGCGGGGCGACGTCGCCGTTCCTGCACTACAAACCGGTTTGGGCCCCGTTTCCGTACCCGGCGAACATCTGCGTCTCGGTGAACGAGGTGGTGGTGCACGGCATCCCGGGCCGGCGGGTGCTGGAGGACGGGGATCTCGTGACGATCGACGCCGGGGCGAAGCTCGGGGGCTACTGCGGGGACGCGGCGGTGTCGTTCGTGGTGGGGACGCAGGACGCGGCGTCCACGAGGTTGGTCGAGACCACGCGGCGGGCGTTGGAGAACGCTGTCGCGGCGGCCGTTCCGGGGAACCGGATGGGCGATGTCGCATCCGCGGTGGAGCGGACGGCGCGGGACGCCGGTTACGGGATCGCCGACGGGTCCGGGGGGCATGGGATCGGGACGGAGATGCACGAGGATCCGCCGGTGCCCAACACGGGGCGGGCCGGGCGCGGGATGCCGCTCAGGGAGGGGCTGACGATCGCGATCGAGCCGCTCGTCACCGAGAGCGGGCGGGACGAGACGTGGCAGATGCCGGACGGGTGGGCGGTCGCCACCGTCGACGGGAGCCGGGCCGTGCACTTCGAGCACACGGTGGCGGTCACCGGGGATGGGCCGGTGGTCCTGACGGCGCCCTAGCGGGGGCCGCCCGCCATGCGTTCCAGGCGGGCTATGCGGTCGGCCGTCGGGGGGTGGGTGGAGAACAGCCTGCCGATCCCGGCGCCGGAGAACGGGTTGGCGATCATCAGGGCGCTGGTGGTCGCCAGCTCGGGGTCCTGGGGCAGCGGCATCGCACGGGTGCCGGCGTCGATCTTGCGGAGGGCCGAGGCGAGGGCGAGGGGGTCGCCGGTGAGGCGGGCGCCGGCGGCGTCGGCGGCGAACTCGCGGGTGCGGCTGATGGCCATCTGGACGACGGCGGCGGCGACCGGGCCGAGCACGAGCATCATGAGGGCGCCGAGGACGCCGGGCCCGTCGTCGTCGTCCGAACGGCCGATCGGCAGGAAGATCGCCAGGTGCGACAGGTAGGTGATCACGGTGGCGATCGCGGCGGCGACGGAGGAGATGAGGATGTCGCGGTTGTAGACGTGGGACAGCTCGTGGCCGAGGACGGCGCGCAGCTCCCGCTCGTCGAGCATCTGGAGGATGCCGCGGGTGCAGCAGACGGCGGCGTTGCGGGGGTTGCGTCCGGTGGCGAAGGCGTTGGGCTGGCGCGTCTCGGAGACGTACAGGCGCGGCATGGGCTGGCGGGCCGAGGTCGACAGCTCGCGGACGAGCCGGTACAGCACGGGCGCCTCGACCTCGCCGACCGGGTGGGCGCGCATCGAGCGCAGCGCGATGCGGTCGCTGAACAGGAAGGCGACGCCGTTGGTGCCGAGCGCGATCACCAGCGCGATGGTCAGCCCGGCGCCGCCGCCGAACACCCATCCGGCGACGAGCATCAATGCCGACAGCGCCGCGATCAGCGCCGCGGTCCGGACGCCGTTGAACTGCACTTTCGCTGCGCCTCCCCGTTCGTACCGGCCATGAACATCAACGGTTTGACCTGCTCAAACGTTCCCGGGGCCGGGAGGGGCGGCGGCCCTGGTCAGGTGGCCTGCGCGACCGTCTGCAGGACGATCTGCGGCGCGACCGACAGCACGAGCGCGCCCGCGGCGGTCGCGGCGATGGCGGCGCGGACGGGCAGTCCAGGCGCGGCGTCGCCGGCGGCCGGTCCCGGGGCGAACAGGCGCGCCGCCCAGACGAGGTAGTAGTACAGCCCGATCACGGTGTTGACCGCCATGACGACGGCGAGCCAGGTGACGTCCCCGGCGACGGTCGCGCGGAACACGACGACCTTGGCGAACAGGCCCATCACCCCGGGTGGGAGCCCGGCGAGGCAGATCAGGAAGAAGGCGAGCGCGGCGGCGACGGCGGGGCTGCTGCGGGCGAGGCCGCGGAAGTCGTCGAGGGTGTCGTAGGCGCGGGCGCCGGGCCGCCGGTGGAAGCCGATCACGACGGCGAACGCGCCGAGGTTCATGACGGCGTAGAGGGCGACGTAGGCGGTGGTGGCGGCGACGGCCTCGGGGAGGCGGTGCGTCCCGACCGACAGCGGCGCGAGCATGTAGCCGGACTGGGCGACCGACGACCAGGCGAGCAGCCGGATCGCGGTCCGCTGCCGGAGGGCGAGGAGGTTGCCGAGCGTCATCGTGATCGCGGCGAGGACGGCGACGAGCGGCCCCCACACGTGCGCGTAGGCGGGGAAGCCGAGGGCGAGGACGATCGCGAGCCCGGCGAACCCGGCGGCCTTCGACACGACCGACAGGAACGCGGCGACCGGCAGCGGGGCGCCCTGGTAGACGTCGGGGGCCCAGAAGTGGAACGGGACGGCGGCGACCTTGAACCCGAACCCGGCGAGCACGAGGACGACGCCGACGGCCGCGACCGGGTCGAGGTCGGCGGGGAGGTCCTCCAGCGCGGGGGCGATGCGGTCCAGGTGCATGGCGCCGGTCGCGCCGTAGACCATGCTGATCCCGAACAGCATGACCGCGGCGGAGACGACCGAGACGAGGAACAGCTTGAGCGCGGCCTCGGAGGCGTTCCCGTCGTAGCGGCGCAGCCCGACGAGCGCGAAGACCGGCAGCGACAGTGTCTCCAGCGCGACGACGAGCAGGATCAGGTCGCGGGCGGCGACCAGGGCCAGCGCGCCGATCACGGCCGACAGCAGCAGGAAGTGGTACTCCCCCACCGGGATCTTCGAGTCGGTGATCTCCTGGAGCGACAGCAGGACGACGACCGCGGCGGCGGCGAGGACGATCCCCTGGAACAGCAGGGTGAAGTCGTCGGCGACGTAGGAGCAGGAGCGGGGGCCGCCGGAGCGCAGGCCGTCCGGGAGGCAGAAGGTGGCGCGGCGGTCCCCGGCGGCGAGCGCGCCGACGGCGGCCAGCGCGACGGCGAGCGCGCCGCCGCTGGCCAGGCCGAGGACGCGGCGCGGGGCGTCGAAGGCGTCGGCGAGCAGCAGCCCGATGGCGGCGACGGCGAGGATCAGCGGCGGCGCGATCGCCGCGTAGTCGATGCCCTGGATCATCAGCCGCCTCCGAACAGCGCGTGGACGGGCCCGGTGGTCACGTCCAGCAGGGTCTTCGGCCAGAGCCCGACCAGCAGCGTGAGCGCGATCAGCGGGACCCAGGCGGCGTACTCCTGCGTCGAGACGGCGGGGCCGGGCGCGGCGCTCACGCCGGACGGCGGCCCGTGCGTGAGCTTCGCGAGCATCCGCAGGAAGTAGGCGGCGGTCAGCACGGCGCCGAGCGCGGCGACCCCCATGAACGTCACGAACGTCTCACGGGGCAGGTCGGCGTGCGGGCGGTACGCGCCGAGCAGCGCGAGCATCTCGCCCCAGAACCCGGCGAGGCCCGGCAGGCCGAGCGAGGCGACGGACGCGAAGGTGAGGATCGAGGCGAGCCGCGGGGACGTGCCGAGCAGGCCGCCGCCGAGCGCGTCCAGGTCGGCGGTGCCCCAGCGTTCCTTGACCGCGCCCGCGAGGAAGAACAGCAGGCTGGTGATGAGGCCGTGCGCGATGTTGCCGAACAGCGCGGCGTTGATGCCGACCGGGGTGAGGGTGGCGATGCCGAGCAGCACGAACCCCATGTGCCCGACGGACGAGTAGGCGATCATCCGCTTGAGGTCGCGCTGGGCGAGGCAGGCGAGCGCCCCGTACACGATGCCGATCACGGCGAGGAGGCCGAGCCAGGGCGCCCAGACCTGCGCGCCGTGCGGGGCGAGCGGCAGCGCGACGCGGACGAGCCCGTAGGTGCCCATCTTCAGCAGGACCCCGGCGAGCAGCACCGACCCGACGGTCGGCGCCTCGGTGTGCGCGTCCGGCAGCCAGGTGTGCAGCGGCCACATCGGCGCCTTGACCGCGAACCCGAGCCCCATCAGCGCGAACGCGGCGATCTGGACGCCGTGCGAGACGCCCGCGCCGTGCCGGGCGGCGAGTTCGGTCATGTCGAGCGTGCCCGCGTTCACCGCGACGAGCAGCATCCCGGCGAGCAGCAGGCCGGAGCCGAGCAGCGTGTAGAGGATGAACTTGTAGGCGGCGGCCTGGCGGGCCGGGCCGCCCCAGAGAATGATCACCGCGTACATGGGGATCAGGACGACCTCGAAGAACACGAAGAACAGCACGAGGTCGAGCGCGACGAACGTGCCGACCAGCCCGATCTCCAGGACGAGCAGCAGCGCGGTCAGCAGCCGGATCCGGCCCCCGGCGGGCGGGTGCCGCAGCGTGTAGAGGAAGCAGAGGAACGTCAGCAGCGCGGTCAGCGCGACGAGCGGCAGCGAGATCCCGTCCACGCCGAGGTGGAAGCGCAGCCCGATCGCGGGCGCCCACGACCGGTCGATCTCCAGCTGCATGCCCGCGGAGGACGGCGCGTCGAAGTCGAACGCGGTCAGCGCGGAGACCGCGACGAGCAGCGTCGCGCCGGACACGGCCGTCCCGAACACGCGGACGGAGGAGTCGGTGCGCAGGAACCGGTCGGCCGGGACGAGCATCGCGAGCGCCCCGAGCAGCGGGAGCGCCATCATCAGCAGGAAGATCATCGGAAGATCACCACCCCGGCGACGATGACGACGACGCCCGCGAGCAGGCCGGTCAGGTAGGTCTGCGGGTTGCCGTTCTGCGGGACGCGCAGCAGCCCGCCGAGCCGCCGCGCGCCGCGTCCGGCGCCGACCACCGCGCCGTCGACGCGCCGCGAGTCGAACGTGACGACCCCGCGCGCCAGCGCCAGGAACGGGCGGACGACGAGCGCCGCGTACACCTCGTCCACATAGAAGGCCCGCGCGAAGACGGGGCGGGCCCGGCCGAGCGCGCGCGCCGGGTCGGCCGCCGGATCGCGGTTCCAGACGAGGAACGCGGCGCCCGCGCCGAGGACCGCCAGGAGCAGCCCGAGCAGCGCGGACCCGACATGGGGGCGCAGTTCCTCGGCGCCGAGCCCGAAGAACCCGAGGATCGTGGCGGGGACGGCCAGCACCGCGACCGTCCATGACATGGCCCGGGGCGCCTCGCGGATCTCATAGGTGCCGCGCGGCTCGCCGAAGAACGTCATCAGCCAGGCGCGCGTCGCGTACGCCGCCGTCAGCGCGACCGTGAGCAGCAGCCCGAGGTAGACCAGCCACGCCACCCCGGCGGGCAGGTCCACGCGGAAGGTGCGGAATTCAGCGTGCCCCAGGGAGGCGGTCATCGTGGCCCGCGCCTCGTCCGGCCGCGACAGGCAGGCGGCCGTGACGTCGTTCGCGCATGCCGGCGGCCGGATGAGCTGAGGGAACGACTTGACTTCCGGCAGGGCGAAGGGGGCGGGGAACCAACCGGCGGGGGCGGGCCTGATGGGGGACTCGCCGCCGTGCAGCGCGGAGTGCTGGGCGGCCTCGATGACCGAGTCCTTGCTGAACCAGCCGCTGAACGGCGGAACGCCGACGAGCGCGGCCAACCCGACCGTCATCGACCAGAACGTGACCGGCATGCCGCGCCGCAGCCCGCCGTAGTGCGCGAGCATGTTCGACCCGGCGACGACGATCACGCAGCCCGCCGACAGGAACAGCAGCGCCTTGAACGCGCCGTGCGTGAGCAGGTGGAAGATCGCGGCGGTGTCGGCGCCGACCGCCAGGCCCGCCGCCATCACGCCGAGCTGGCTGATCGTGGAGTAGGCGAGGACGCGTTTCAGGTCGTCCTGGGCGAGGGCGGCGAGCGCCGACCCGACCATGGAGACCACCGCGACGACACCGAGGACGGTCAGCGCCGCCGAGCTCAGGACGAACACCCCGTACAGGCGGGCGACGACGTACACGCCCGCCGCGACCATCGTCGCCGCGTGGATCAGGGCGCTGATCGGGGTGGGGCCCGCCATCGCGTCCGGGAGCCAGGTGTGCAGCGGGAACTGCGCGCTCTTGCCCGCGACACCGGCGAGCAGGAGCAGGGCCGCCGCCGTCACCGTCGAATGCGGCAGGCCGCCCGCCTCGGCGAGCACGCCCCGTATGGAGAAGGTGTTCGCGCCCACGCCGAGCACCAGGATCCCGATGAGGAAACCGACGTCGCCCAGGCGCGTCACCAGGAACGCCTTGACCGCCGCCCGCGAGTTGCCGCGGTCCTCCCAGTGGTGCCCGATCAGGAAGTACGAGCAGATGCCCATGACCTCCCAGCCCGCGTACAGGACGATCAGGTCGCCCGAGTAGACCACCAGCAGCATCGCGGCGGTGAACATCGAGATGAACGCGGCGTAGGACGAGTAGCGCCCGTCCTCCCGCATGTACGCGACGGAGTAGACCTGCACCGCGAGCGCCACGCAGCAGACCATCAGCGCGACGACCGCCGCCAGGCCGTCCACCTGGAGGCCGACGTGGATCGGGACGGAACCGGTGTCGATCGTCGCCAGCTCGCCGTTCCGCTGCCCCGGGTCGCGCCAGACGGTGAACGCGACGATCGCGGCGAAGACGAGCGACACGGCGATCGGCACGCAGGCGATCAGCGCGGGCCCGTTGCGCGGCGAGCCGGGGCGGCCGCCGAGCAGGCGCGTCAGGCCCGGTCCGAGCAGCATCCCGGCGAACGCGGCGAGGAACGGCAGCAGGACGGTCAGCGACGCAAGCCAGATCACCGGGCCGCCTCCTCGTGCGGCGCCTCCGCGGCGGGAGCCTCCGCGGCGGGAACGGACGGCGCGTCGCGCTCCTCGGCCAGCGCGTCCATCCGGTCGACGTCGACCATCCGCCGGTTGCGGTACACCAGCAGGACGATCGCCAGCCCCAGCCCGACCTCCGCCGCCGCGATCACGATCGTGAACAGCGTCAGGACCTGCCCGCCGTGCAGCCGGTCGGCGAAGCGGATGTCGAAGGCGACGAGGTTGAGGTTCACCGCGTTCAGCATCAACTCGACCGACATCAGCACGAGGATCGCGTTGCGTCGCGCGAGCACCCCGTACACGCCCACGGAGAACAGCAGCGCCGCCACGACCGTCGGATAGGCGAGATGCATCAGGCGCCGCCCTCCTCGTCCGCGCGACCGCCGATGTCCGTGCCGCCGCCGATGTCCGCGCCGCCGCCGATGTCCGTGCGGGACAGGACGATCGCGCCGACCAGCGACGCCAGCAGCAGGACCGACAGCACCTCGAACGGCAGCACCCACGTGCGGAACACGCTGGCGCCGAGCTCGTCGGCCGAGCCGCCGCCCGCCTTCAGCGGCATCCGGTCGTCCCGGAAGCCCATGGCCATGACCGTCACCAGCACGGCGGCCGTGGCGAGCGCGACGCCCGCCGCGACCCAGCGGTTGCCGGAGTCCAGGTCGGCGGACTCCCCGATCGGCGCCCGCGTCAGCATGATCCCGAAGAGCAGCAGCACGACCACCGCGCCGACGTAGATGAGCACCTGCACCCAGGCGACGAACTCCGCCGTGAGCACGAGGTAGCCCCCGGCCAGCGCGCCGAACGTCACCACCAGCCACAGCGCCGCGTGCACCAGTTGCCGCGTCGTCACCACCATGATCCCGGCGCCGACCGCGACCACGCCGAGCAGCGCGAAGACGACCTCCTGACCGCTCACGCGCCCGCCCCCGGCGGCGTGCGGGGGGCGCGGGCCGCGCGGGCGGACGCCTTCTCGGCGGCGGCCACCTCCTTCGGCGGCTCGGCGGACGGGTCGTGCGCCTGCGGCGGCGGGACCGTCCACATCCACTCGCGCAGCCGCTCCTTCTCGTGGGTCAGCTCGGCGATGTCGTACTCGGCGTACTCGAACTCCGGCGACCAGAACAGCGCGTCGAACGGGCACGCCTCGATGCAGATGCCGCAGTACATGCACAGCGCGAAGTCGATGGCGAACCGGTCGAGGACGTTGCGCATGCGCGCGCGCCCGCCGCCCTCGGCCGGGAGCGTCTCCTTGTGCGAGTCGATGTAGATGCACCAGTCGGGGCATTCGCGCGCGCAGAGCATGCAGACCGTGCAGTTCTCCTCGAACAGCGCGATCACGCCTCGGCTGCGCGGGGCCAGGTCAGGCTGGACCTCCGGATACTGGCGCGTGATGGATCGCCGCGTCATCGTCCGTAGCGTCACGGCGAGCCCCTTGGCCAGCCCGCCTCCTGGTAGCCGTCCCACGCGCCCCATGATTGCGTACGAAGCGCCGCCAGGGAACGCGGCGGTGGCCGCGTTCGTCAAACCACACGTGGGACCTGTCGTCCCGCGCTCGGGACGGCCTGCGGGCGAGGAGGGCATGTGAGCCATCACGCGGACGGCCCCAACGGTCCGGAATCCGGCCACGACCAGGGGGGCTCGCGCTATGGCCGCCCGTCCCCCGGGCGCCCGCCGTATGACCGCCCGCCCCATGGGCGCCCTTCTTACGGACAGGTTCCCCACGACCCTCGCGCCACTCCGTATCCCCCCGGCCGTCCGTACGGCGCGCCCGGCTGGCGGCCCCCGTTCGTCGGGCCGCCGATGCAGCCCCTCCAGCCCATGCCGCCCGCCCCGGCGTCCGCCGAGGGGCCGAAGGGGATCCTCTGGGCGTTCGTCCCGTTCCTGACGTTCGGCTTCGGGACGCCGTTCTCGTTCCTGTACGCGGCGCTGCGGCGCGGCTCCAGGAACCTCGGCGTCACCGCCGCCGGCTACGGCATCGCGCTGGTCGGATGCCTGGCGCTGACCTCGTCCGACGAGGTGGTCCCGGTCGCGTTCGGCACGATGCTGACGATGATGCTGTGGGTCGCGGGCACCGCGCACGCGTTCGCCGTCCGCTCCTCGGTCTTCCCGCGCGAGCTCCCGCGCAACCGGATCAACCAGCACGCCATCGAGGTGGCCAAGTACCGCAGGACGCTGCGCGAGGAGGCCCGCGCCCTCGCCGCCGAGGACCCGGCGCTCGCCCACGAGCTGCGGATCGGCCGCCCCGACGCGCCCCGCACCTACGACGACGGCGGCCTCGTGGACGTCAACCACGCCCCGGGGGAGATCATCGCGGCGCTCCCCGGCATGGACGCCGAACTCGCCGAGCGCGTCGTCCGGCTCAGGGACACCCAGGGCCCGTTCGTGTCGGCCGAGGAGCTGGCGGTCAACGCGGACCTGCCGCCCGACATCGTCCCGCAGCTCTCGGAGTACTCGATCTTCCTTCCGTGAGGGCTAGCCGAACGCGACCTTCAGGACGCCGGTCAGCGCGAGCTGCGCCAGCGACAGCGGCACCAGGTACGCCCACGCGAGCTTCTGGAGCTGGTCCTCGCGCATGCGCGGGTAGCTGACCCGCAGCCAGATGACGACGAACGCCAGCACGCCGACCTTGGCCAGCGTCCAGAGCCAGCCCAGCTCGGTGTTCAGGAACGGGCCCTTCCACCCGCCCAGGAACAGGACGGTCGTCAGCGCGCACAGCACCACGATCCCCGCGTACTCGGCCAGCAGGAACAGCGCGAACCGCAGCCCGCCGTACTCGGTGTACGGGCCGAAGATGATCTCCGAGTCGGCGACCGGCATGTCGAACGGCGGGCGGCGCAGCTCCGCCAGGCCCGCGACGAAGAACACCACCGCGCCGACCGCCTGCCAGGGCAGCCAGTACCAGCGCCACTCCTCCGGGATGCCGGTCAGCGAGACGGTGCCCGCCGCCATCGCCGACGACGACGCCGCGAACACCATCGGCAGCTCGTAGGACATCAGCTGCGCCGCGACCCGCATCCCGCCGAGCAGCGCGTACTTGTTCGCGCTCGCCCAGCCCGCCATGATCGCGCCGATGACGCCGACGCCCATCACGGCCAGCGCGAAGAACAGGCCGAGGCCGAGGTCGAGCACGACCTGCCCGTCCGGGCCCACCGGCACGACGAGCAGCACCAGCAGGTAGGGGACGAGCGCGACGCCCGGCGCGAGCTTGAACACCCACCGGTCCGCGTCGCGGGGGACGACGTCCTCCTTCTGGGCGAACTTCACCCCGTCGGCGACGAGCTGCGCCCAGCCGTGGAAGCCGCCCGCGTACATGGGGCCGAGCCGTCCCTGCATGTGGGCCATGACCTTGTGCTCGGCCTGCCCCACCAGCAGCGGCAGCAGCGCGAACGCCGCCGCGACCAGCACCAGCTTGCCGACGATCTCAAGCATCGGGGTTCTCCGGGACCGGGGGCCGCCGGGCCGGGCCCCACGTCCCCTCCTCGGGCACGCCCGGCGGGCGGACGCGGCGCCGGCTCGGCGCGCCGTGCCCCGACTCGCCGGGCTCCTTCGCGCCCGGCCAGGGCTTGGCGACGCGCGCGGCGAGCACGAACTCCTTGCGCAGCGGGTTGCCCTCGAAGCCGTCGGGCAGCAGCAGCGGGACCAGGTGCGGGTGCCCCTCGAACCGCACGCCGAACATCTCGAACGTCTCCCGCTCGTGCCAGGCGGCGCCGCGGTACACGCCGGTCGCGGTGGGCAGCACCGGCTCCGCGCGCGGGACGCGGGTGCGGACGAGCAGGTGGTGGCGGCGCTCCAGCGAGTACACGTGGACGACGACCGCGAAGCCGTCCTCCAGCTCGTCCACGCCGGTCAGCCAGTCGAAGAACCCGCACGACAGCTCGTCGCGCGCGAACGCCAGCGCCGCCACCCAGTGCTCGGGCGGCACGCCGACCGCGAGGCCGCCGAACGTCTCCCCGGTGGTGATCTCCGTGCCGAACCGCTCCGTCCAGGCGGCGGTCAGCTCCGCGGTCCGCTCGTTCGGGTCGGGGGCGGCGTTCACCGGTCGCGTCCGATCTCGTCGTCGTGCCCGTGGTCGGTCAGGCCCGGGATGATCGAGGGATCGTGGTCGAGCGGCGGCCCGGCGTCGTCGGGCGGCGACGGCCTCTCCTCGCGGACGGGCTCCTCGCGGACGGGCTCCCGGACGGGCGGCAGCGGCCGCGTCTCCGCCTCCGGCTCGGCCACGGGCCCGGGTGCGGACGCTGCCTCGGACATGGGCTCGGGTGCGGGCTCCGGCGCCGGTTCGGGCGCGGGCTGGATCGGGCGGCGCAGCACGGTGGCCGAGAGCGGACGCGGCGCCGGCGGCGGCGACATCGGCTCGCCGCCGTCGTAGCGCTCGCCGAGCGACTCGCCCGCGATCTTCTCCTGGAGGTGGACGATGCCGTGCAGCAGCGCCTCCGGACGCGGCGGGCAGCCCGGCACGTACACATCCACCGGGATGATCTGGTCGACGCCCTTGGTGACGCAGTAGGAGTCCCAGTACGGGCCGCCGCAGTTGGAGCAGGCGCCGAACGAGATGACGTACTTGGGCTCGGGCATCTGCTCGTAGAGGCGGCGGACGGCGGGCGCCATCTTGTCGCTGACGGTCCCCGACACGACCATCAGGTCGGCCTGCCGCGGGCCGGGCGCGAACGGGATCACGCCGAGCCGGATGAAGTCGTGCCGGCTCATCGAGGTGGCGATGAACTCGATCGCGCAGCAGGCCAGCCCGAAGTTGAACACCCACAGCGAATACCGGCGGCCCCAGTTGAGCACGAACTTGATCGGCTTCGGCGCCAGCCGGGAGACCGGCCCGACGCTGGGCGGCGGGAGATCGATAGTGCTCACACAGGGCATTCTTGCAGCCCTCGCCGATCACGCCAGGGCCCCGTTTCGGCCCCTGTCCCCGACGCGTCCCGACCCCTCGGGGTCACACCCAGGACAGGACGCCCTTCTTCCCCGCGTAGGCGAGGCCCACCGCGAGGAAGGCGAGGAAGACGAACATCTCCCCCAGCGTGGTGGCGCCGTATCCGGGGGCGGAGAACACCGTGGCCCAAGGGAACAGGAACACCGCGTCCACGGCGAACACCACGTACAGGTAGGCGAAGACGTAGTAGCGCACGTATGAATGCGCCCACCCGCCCCCCACGGGATCGACGCCGCACTCATAGGTGAGCAGCTTCTCGGCCGTCGGGCGGTTCGGTCTGAGCAGCCGGTTCGCGGCCAGACCGCCCCCGACGATGCCGCCGCCGACCGCGATCAGCGCCACCAAGACCCCGTACGAGTCGAAATAGTCCCGCACCGTTACCTCCCGGGGAGCGTCCAACCAGTATCGCTGATGCGCGTGCGCGTGAGTGTGACGTCGTACCTCCTCCCGAGAGGATCACAATGTCAATGTTTTGCTGCACACTAGAGAAGCGTTGGGGTCAGTTGACCTGGAAGGACGTGACCGGATGAGCAACCCTCCGCCTCCCCCGGGCTGGGAACCCCCCGGCGGCGCCTCATGGCCGCCGCCGCCACCGCCCGCGGGCCCCGGCGGTCCTCCCGGTCCGGGTGGTCCCGGCATCCCGGGCGGCCCCGGCGGACCGGGCGGGGCACCCCCTCCACCTGGCGGTTTCGGCCCTCCCAATACCCCTCCCGGCTTCTACCCGCCGCCCCCGGGCGCGCCGATGCCGCCGCCGCGCAAGCGGGGCGGCGGCGCGCTGATCGCGGCGCTGCTCGGCGGCGTGCTGGTCGTCGTCGTGATCATCGGCGCCGTGGTGCTCGTGCTGGCCTCCGGCGGCGGCAAGAAGCCCGAGGAGAAGCTGCGGGCGGCCGCCGACACGATGGGCGCGGCGCGCGCGGTCGGGCTCAAGGGCAACTTCGGCGGCGGGGCCGAGACGATCCAGGGTGAGCTGAACGTCACCAAGGGCGGCCGGGTCACCGGCCCCGTGCGGTGGAACAGCGACAGCGTCACGCTGCTGGCCGCCGACGGGAAGCTGTTCGTCAAGGCCGACTCCTCCTACTGGCGGCGGCAGATCTCCGGCACGGAGACGCCCTACTACCTCGGCTCCGGCGAGCAGTGGGGACGGCTCAGCGCCGACAAGCTCGACGTCGACTTCAAGCAGGAGCTGACGCCGACGGCCCTGTCCAACAAGCTGCGCGCGGCGGCCGCCGCGAAGGTGAAGCCGACCGAGACCACCTGGCAGGGCAAGAAGGCGCTGCGGTTCAGCACGTTCTCCTCCACCCTCTACATCACCGACGCCGACGACGCGGAGCTGCTGCGCTACGAGTCGACGACGCCGCGCCTCGCGCTGGATGTGACCCCGAAGAGCTCCGGCCAGGCGTCCTCGATCGTCTCCGACATGCGCACCAGCATGGGCGAGCTGAAGGACTCCTTCGACGGCTCGGCGCGCCCGACGGTCGACGAGTGGAAGAAGGGCGGCTGCAACGGCGACTCCGGCTGCACGGTCGAGGCCAAGATCCGCCCGCCGTACGGGGTGGAGACGCCGGTCACGATCGACGTCCGGTTCCGCCTCACCGCCGGGACGCTGACCGGCAGGGACCTCGGCAACTGCACCGCCCGGATCACGATCACCAGCAGCACCGCGCAGTGGGCGAGCTGCCGCGTGACCAGCAGTTCCTGGTCGAGCTGGGCGAAGTCCACCGGTGGCACGTACTACAAGCACGCCGACTACAAGGTCATCGGGGCCACGGCGAGCGAGGTGCAGGCCCTGCAGGGCGGCCTCGACGGCGAGTGACGCCGGACGCGCGGCCGACGATGTCCGAGCCGCCGTTTCTGGTGTGATTCGTCCGAGCTGAGGGCTTGTGCCCGGCGATGCGTGATTCCCGCTCCGGCGGGACGCGTCGCCGGGCACACTTATGCTCTGGGTGGGCGCTCCCCCCGAGCCCCGGCAGCCACCCCCGTACCTGGCAGGAGTGGGCCGACGCGGCCCGGAAGCGAGCAGAGTGAGCGTCGAGTGAGCGTTGAACAGGACGAGCCGTCCTCCGCGGCCCCGCGTCCGACCCCCGCGCCCGGCGACAAGCTCGTCGCGGGCGGACCCGCGTCCTGGAGGCCGGTGGCGGGCGGGCCGGAACCCGAACGGCCGGTCGCCGCCGAACCCGCGTCTTCCGCCCCCGCGCCTTCCGACACCGCGCCCTCCGAGGACGCGCCGGCCGGGGAAGCCTCCGCCGAAGCCGCGGCCGTCGAGCAAGCGCCTGCCGGGCAAGCACCGGTCGGGGAAGCGGCGGGCATCGCCGACACGACCGTGCCCGACGGCTTCGCGGCCCCGGCGGTCGGCGTGGCGAGCGCGACGGTCACCGACGTCCCCGTCCCGGAGGTCCTCGCACCCGTCTCGCCGAGGGCGACCGTCCCGGACGGCTTCCAGCCCACCCTGCCCCCGCCTCCCCTGCCCCCCTCCCCGGGCGCCGTGCCGCCGGGCCCCGGCGGGCGGCCGCTGAAGCTGATCGTCGCCGGTGCCGTGGCCGCCGCCGTCGTGGTGGCCGGGGTGGGCGCCCTCGCCCTCACCAGCGGCGGCGGGACGGAGAAGGAGGCGCCGAAGAAGGCGTCGCCGCCCCCGTCGAGCTGGGCGCTGGGGGCCGGACGGCAGCTCACCTCCGGCCCCGGCCTGCGCTACGACGGGACGCTGACCGTGGACGGCAGGCCCGTCCAGGCGCGGCTGCGGGTCACCAGGGCGGGCTCGGCGAGCGGCACGCTCACGGCGGGCGCGCTCAAGGCCGACGTCGTGGCCGTGGACGGCGTCACCTACCTCAGGGCCCCGGTCGCGTTCTGGCGCGACTACGCCGGCGAGACCTCGCACCCCGACAACTACGCGGGCCGCTGGGCGAAGGCACCGGCGTCGCTGCCCGGCTTCGACGTCCCGGACGTGCTGGGCCCGAAGTCGATCGCCGGACGGCTCGCGCGGGCGAAGCCGAACCCGCCGACCGAGGACGTGAACGGCGTCCGCGCCTACCGGGTCAAGACGGACGGCGCCGACTACCTGGTCACGGCGGCGGCCCCGCACGCGCTGCTGGCCGTCCGGGCGGCCGGGCCGCGCGGCCCCCGCTTCACCTCCGCGCCGCTGGGCGACCCGGTCGGGCTGTTCTCCGAGGTGCGCGCCCGGGTCGCCGGTCTCGGCGGCGCCGCCGACCCCGGGCTGCGTTTCGCGCCCGGGAAGCTGGAGTTCGTCAACTGCAACCAGAACACCAACGGCTGCACGGTGAGCGTCCCCGCCGTCCTCTCCTCACCGGAGGGCGACGTCCCGCGCGGTGCCCGCGCCGCGCTCCGCACGGCGATCGTCTCCAAGGGCAGGCCGCTCGGCTCGTGCACGGGCTCGGAGCCGGTGCCCTCCGGGCGCCGCGTCGAGCTGCGGTGCACGGTCACGGGCCGGCCCTGGCGCACGTGGATGAAGGCCGCGCTCGACAAGCCGGGCCCGCACCCCTACGAGGCGCAGGCGCGCGTCGTCGGCGAGGCGGTGGCCCTGGCGGACGTCCCCCGTCTGCTCGCGAAGATCGACAAGGAGCGCGGGAAGAAGCCCAAGCCGACGGTGAGCGCCCGGTCCGGGGAGTAGTCCGGAGTGAGGTCCGGCACACCCCGGTGAGGCGTCCGGCGCCTCCGGCGCCTTAGCCCACCCCTGCCCGATCCCTTGTCGAACCCTGCCTCATCTCCGAAATCACCCTAGGGAGGACCCTTGTTCCGGGGCCGGACGAGAGCCTCGGTCAGGGGCCGGTTCAGAGCGGCTTTGCTCGTGCCATCTACACTTCAGGCGTGAAATCCGTGCCCGGGAGCCCCGGCTCCTCGACGATCCCCGCGCGGCTCGTGCGTCGGCTCCACGTCGACCTGTGCCGCCAGGCGAGCTGTCTGTGTTCGCGATGAAGCGGGGGACCCGCCCAGGTCGCACGATGGGATAGGGCCTGCCCGAATCCAGGGGAGTCAGGTGAACTCCGGTCGGGAGTGGTACGTCTTGTGTTACGGGGCGACGACCTCCCTGGAAGCGGGACGTCACATGACGGGCGGAGCAAGGGTTTCCGGTCGGATCTCATCCCCCGGCCGGTGGCCACCGGCGGGCCGGCAGCGGCACGAGCGCGGCCCGCGCGCTTCTTCCGGCGTGCCCCCCGTCCCCCACGAAGAGCATGTCATCCCGGACATACCATGAAGGTAAGCCTAAGTAGCACCCCGCTCCCGGGAGCCTCCCCCGGGGCGGGTGCTGCGCGTCGAGGAGGTCTTCCTCTGTGACCAAACAGGTCCAGCGACTCGACCGCGTCATCATCCGCTTCGCCGGCGACTCCGGCGACGGCATGCAGCTGACCGGCGACCGCTTCACCCAGGAGACGGCGGCATTCGGCAACGACTTGTCGACGTTGCCGAACTTCCCGGCCGAGATCCGCGCCCCCGCCGGGACCCTCCCCGGCGTGTCCAGTTTCCAGTTGCACTTCGCCGACCACGACATCCTCACGCCGGGCGACGCGCCCAACGTCCTGGTCGCGATGAACCCGGCCGCCCTCAAGGCCAACCTCGGGGACCTCCCCCGCGGGGCGGACCTGATCGTCAACACCGACGAGTTCACCAAGCGCAACCTGGCGAAGGTCGGCTACGCGAGCAACCCCGTCGAGGACGACGCGCTCGCCGAGTACCGCGTGCACGCGCTGCCGCTCACCTCGATGACGGTGACGGCGCTGGCCGGTTTCGAGATCTCCAAGAAGGACGCCGAGCGCGCGAAGAACATGTTCGCGCTCGGGCTCCTGTCGTGGCTGTACCACCGTCCCACCGAGGGCACGGTGTCCTTCCTTGAGAAGAAGTTCGCCCGCAAGCCCGCGATCATGAAGGCCAACATCGCCGCGTTCCAGGCGGGCTGGAGCTACGGCGAGACCACCGAGGCGTTCTCGGTGCAGTACGAGATCAAGCCGGCCGAGCACGAGCCCGGCCTGTACCGCAACATCACCGGGAACGTGGCCCTCGCCTACGGGCTGGTCGCGGCGGGCGAGCAGAGCGGACTGCCGATCTACCTGGGTTCCTACCCGATCACTCCGGCGTCCGACATCCTGCACGAGTTGTCCAAGCACAAGCGGTTCGGGGTCAGGACGTTCCAGGCCGAGGACGAGATCGCCGCCGTCGGCGCCGCGCTCGGCGCCTCGTTCGGCGGGTCGCTCGGCGTCACCACGACCTCCGGGCCGGGCATCGCGCTGAAGAGCGAGACGATCGGCCTCGGCGTCGCGACCGAGCTGCCGCTGCTGGTCATCGACGTCCAGCGGGCCGGGCCCTCCACCGGGATGCCGACCAAGACCGAGCAGGCCGACCTGCTCCAGGCGATGCACGGCCGCAACGGCGAGGCGCCGGTCCCGGTGATCGCGCCGCGGTCGCCCTCGGACTGCTTCGACGCCGCGCTGGAGGCCGCGCGGATCGCGGTGAAGTACCGCACCCCGGTCATCCTGCTGTCGGACGGCTACCTCGCCAACGGGTCCGAGCCGTGGAAGCTGCCGGACGTGGCGTCGCTGCCGAAGATCGAGCCGAACTTCGCCGCGCCCGGCCAGGAGGACTTCCAGCCGTTCGCGCGCGACCCGGAGACCCTCGCCCGGCCCTGGGCGATCCCGGGCACGGCCGGTCTGGAGCACCGGATCGGCGGCCTGGAGAAGGCCGACGGGTCCGGCAACATCTCCTACGACCCGGCCAACCACGACCGCATGACCCGGCTCCGGCAGGCCAAGATCGAGGGGATCGCGAACGACATCGCGCCGCTCGACGTGGACGACCCGTCCGGTGTGGCGCGGGTGCTGGTGCTCGGCTGGGGCGGGACGTTCGGGGCGATCTCCGCCGGCGTCCGCCGCGTCCGGGCCGGCGGCGGGCACGTCGCGCAGGCGCACCTGCGCCACCTCAACCCCTTCCCCGCCAACCTCGCCGAGGTCCTGCGGTCCTATGACCGGGTCGTGGTGCCGGAGATCAACCTCGGCCAGCTCGCGCTGCTGCTGCGCGGCCGGTTCCTCGTCGACGTGATCGGCTACAACCAGGTCCGCGGCCTGCCGTTCAAGGCGGAGGAGCTGCAGGGCGTCATCCAGGATGTGATCGACAGTGAGTGACAACGGAGTGAACGGCGCGAGCGCCTCGGCCGGCCGGTCGCTGCTCTCCCTCGTCCCGAAGGCGGACGGGAAGCAGTCGATGAAGGACTTCAAGACCGACCAGGAGGTGCGCTGGTGCCCGGGATGCGGTGACTACGCGATCCTGGCGGCCGTCCAGTCCTTCCTGCCCGAGCTGGGGCTGCGCCGGGAGAACATCACGTTCGTGTCCGGCATCGGCTGCTCGTCGCGGTTCCCCTACTACATGAACACCTACGGGTTCCACTCGATCCACGGCCGCGCGCCCGCGATCGCGACCGGGCTCGCGACCTCGCGTCCCGACCTGTCGGTGTGGGTCGTCACCGGCGACGGCGACGCGCTGTCGATCGGCGGCAACCACCTGATCCACGCGCTGCGCCGCAACGTCAACCTGAAGATCCTGCTGTTCAACAACCGGATCTACGGGCTGACCAAGGGCCAGTACTCGCCCACCTCGGAGCTCGGCAAGATCACCAAGTCGACGCCGATGGGGTCGCTGGACGCGCCGTTCAACCCGCTGTCGCTGGCGATCGGCGCCGAGGGCACGTTCGTCGCACGCACGATCGACTCCGACCGCAAGCACCTCCAGTCGGTGCTGCGGGCGGCGGCGCAGCACCGGGGCACGGCGCTGGTCGAGATCTACCAGAACTGCAACATCTTCAACGACAACGCGTTCGAGCCGCTGAAGGACGCGGCGGTCCGCGACGACATCACGGTCCGGCTGGAGCACGGCGAGCCGATCGTCTTCGGCGCGGAGCGGACCAAGGCGCTGCGGCGCACGCCGTCCGGCTCGTTCGAGGTCGTGAACACCGCCGACGTCGACCCGTCGGAGATCGCGGTGCACGACGCCCACAACCCGGACCCCTCGCAGGCGTTCGCGCTGTCGCGGCTGGACTCCCCGGCGTTCGAGCACACCCCGATCGGCGTGTTCCGCGACGTGGACCGGCCGTCCTACGACGAGTTGATGCGCGGGCAGGTGGACGAGGCCGTCCAGACCCAGGGCCAGGGCGACCTGGCCGCGCTGCTGGGCAGCGGCGACACCTGGCGGATCGACTAGCGGGAACCCGGCGCCGGAACCTTTGAGGCCCGTCCCCCGGTTGTCCCTGGGGGGCGGGCCTCGGCCGCATTGAAACCGCGCTGACGGGGCACGGTTGTCAGGTGGCGGCCCCGTCCCGGCACGGCGCGCCTTTCGGCAGGGGCGCGGCGCGCCTTTCGGCCGATCGCACGGGTGCGGGGCGCGGCCCCGTGCTGACAGACTGTCGAGACCATCCAGCCCTGGAGGTGACGATGCGGGTCGTTCCGCGCCGCAACAAGGGTCGTCCGGGGAGCGCGGCTCCCGCGCCTCCACCGGGCGACCAGGCGTTCGCCCCCACCGCGCCCCAGCCGCCCCCTCCCCCTCCGACCCCGCCTTCCTCGGCCCCGCCTTCTCCGGGCCCGCCTTCTTCAGGCCCGCCTTCTCCGGTGATGCCTCCGACCCAGGGGGTGCCGCCGAGGCCCGCGCCGCCGCCCGTCCGGCCTCTCACCAGCCGCGTCTCCGACGGACGGACCGCGCCGCTCCCGGCCGCCGCTCCCGGCGCCGTCCCCGATTCCGACCAGCGCCGCCGCGAGCGGGCGGCGGCGCGGCGCCGCGAGGCCGCCGAGGCCAAGCGCAGCCGTGCCGCGCAGCGGGCCAGGCGGCCCACGGCCGCGGACCGGGCGGCCGCGCAGCACCGGTCGGCGCTGCTGGTCATGGTGCTGACGCTGGGCCTGCTGATCGCGGCCGTCGTGGTGACCGGCGGGATGGTCGCGGCGTCGCTGCGGACCCGTCCGGTGACGCTGGCCTCGCCGCTGCACATCTACCCGGTGAAGATGACGACCCCCGGGCAGTGCCCCGCCGGGACGCCCGGCATCACCGGCCAGGTCGGCGCCGGGCCGACCTGCTACTGGCTGAACCGGGGCATCGCGATCCACAAGGTGGCCGACCTGCGCGTCCAGCGGGTGAAGGGCGCGCCCGGCTACGACGTGGCGGTGACGCTGCGGCCGGTGGACCGGCGCGCCTTCGCCACCCTGACCCGCATGACCGTGGGCCACGACCTGGCGTTCGTCGTCCGCGACCGGCTGGTCACGCTGCCGCGCGTCGACACGGCGGTGCTGGACGGGAAGGTCGCGGTGACCGGGTCGCCCGACCGCGCGGCCGCCGAGCGGCTCGTCCGCGAGCTGAAGGGCCGCTAGCCCCGCCGGTCACGCCTGCGGCAGCTCCGTGCCCTGGACGGCCTGGATCTCCAGCTCGACCTTGAGGCTCTCGCCGACCATCGCGATGCCCGCCTCCATGACCTGGTTGAAGCGGATGCCGAAGTCGGCGCGGCGCAGCTCCGCCTCGGCGCGGAACGCCGCCCGGAGGCCGCCCCACGGGTCGCCGCCGCTGCCGAGGAACGTCATGTCCAGGTCGACGGGGCGCGTGACGCCGTTGAGTGTGAGGCCGCCGTGGACGGTCCAGCGGTCCGGGCCGACGGCGGTCAGCCCCTCGCCCGCGTACTCGATCACGGGGTGGACGTCGGCGCTCAGGAAGTCCGCCGAGCGCAGGTGGTCGTCGCGGAGCTTGTTGCCGGTGTCGATGGACGCGGCGTCGATCCGCGCCGTGACCAGCGAGCGCTCCACCGGCTCGGCGATCTCGATCCGCCCCTCGAACGACCCGAACCGGCCGCGCACGCTCGACAGTCCGATGTGCCGGGCGACGGCGCCGACGGCGGAGTGCGCGGGGTCGATCGTCCAGGTGCCGGCCGGGGGCAGCGCGGCGCCGCCCGCGCGGGCCAGCACCAGCGTGCCGAGGTCGGCCGAGCCGGAGCCGTGCACGATCAGCGTCGCGGCCTCCGGCCGGTAGCCGGGCGCCGTCACGATCGCCGTGTAGGTCCCGGCGGGCAGCGGCCCGGCGGCGAGCACGCCGTCCTCGCCGGTGCGCTCGCGCGCGACCTGCCGGCCCGCCATGTCGGTGATCGTGACGATGGCGTGCGGCACGGCCCAGCCGTCCCGCGTCCGCACCGCCGCGCGCAGCCCCTGACCGTCATCCATGCTCGACCCGCGCTCTCGTTGCCTGGGATCCGTCACTCGCCTGTGCCGTCACTCGTCCGTGCCGTCGCTCGCCTGTGCCGTCATTCGTCCGGGTAGCCGAGTGTGAGGTCGTGCCCGTCCGCGCCGGTGCCCGACAGCGCCAGGCCGGTCGCGACCGGAGGATAGCCGGAGGCGATCACGGTGTACCGGCCCGCGGCGAGGTCGGTGAAGGCGTACTCGCCGTCCGGGCCGGTGATCGCCATCGCGACGGCGTTGCCCGCCGCGTCCACGAGCGTGACCCTGGCCTCGCCGATCGGCTCGCCGGCCGCGGTGCGGACCGTTCCGCGCACCCGCGCGCCGGGCGGCATGTCGACGTCCACGCGGTGCTGGCCGCCTCCGGTCACCTCCACGGGCACCGCGACCGGACGGTGCGCGGCGGCGCTGACCGCGAGCGTGTAGGAGCCGGACATCACGTCCCGGAAGGCGTAGTGCCCGGAGGCGTCGGTGCGGCCGGTGCCGACGACCTCGCCGCGCACGTCGGTGATCACCACCATCGCGTTGGTGATCGGGACGCCGCCCGCGCCGCGGACCGTCCCGCCGAGGCCGCCGTTCCCGGCCAGCACCAGGTCGAAGTCCACCGGGCGGTCGCCGACGACGACGGTCGCGGCCTGCGGCTCGTGCTCGCCGGTCGCGGCGATCAGCACGTAGGTGCCGGGGCCGGGGGTGGGGAGCGCGTACCGGCCGTCGGGGCGCGTGATGGCGCGGGCGAGCTGGTGCCCGTCCACCCCGATCAGGGTCAGCGCGGCGGACGCGACGGCCGCGCCCTCGGCCGAGCGCACCACGCCCTGGACCGGGACGCCGCCGCCCCGCGCGTCGGCCGGTTCGGACCGCTCCATACCGCCACCGGCCGGAGGGCCGGGCGGGGACGCCCCGTTGGGCGACATCTCGTTCACCGCGGCGGGCCTCCCGTCGGGCGGGCCACCGGCGGCGACCGTGACCAGCTCCTGCTCGCGCCCGGTGACGACCGGGATGTCGGACAGCGTAGGGGGCGCGGGCACCGGCTCGGGCGCGGGGGCGGGCGCCGGGGCGGCCGCGGAGGCGGGCGCGGAGGTCCCGCCGCGTCCCGACGAGCCGCGCAGGGGCAGCTCCTTCAGCGCGAGCGCCGCGAGGAAGCCGAGCACCGCGATCGGGATGCCGACCGTGAACACGCTCTCCAGCGCGTTGGTGAACGCGGTCAGCACGATGTGCTTGAACGGCTCGGGCAGCGCGGCGATCTGGTCGGGCGAGCCCAGCTCGCCGCCGCCCGCCGGGGGCGCGACGTGCGCGGCGCGGAGCCCGTCGGCCAGCTCGGCCGCCAGCCGGTTGGACAGGATCGCGCCGAACGCGGCCACGCCCATCGCGCCGCCGAGGCTGCGGAAGAAGGAGACCCCGGACGTGGTGGAGGCCAGGTCCTCGGGCGCGGCGGCGTTCTGCGCGGCGAGGATGAGGATCTGGAGCGTCAGCCCGAGGCCGACGCCGAGGACGGCGAGGTCCGCGCCGATCAGCAGCTCGGACGAGCCGACGTGCAGCCGCGACAGCAGCAGCATCGAGGCCCCGACGAAGACCAGGCCGAGCACCGGGAAGATCTTGTAGCGGCCGGTGCGGGTGACGAGCTGGCCCGACCCGGTGGAGGTGGCGAGCATGCCGAGCACGAGCGGGAGCGTCATCAGGCCGGAGGCGGTCGGGCTCATCCCCTTCACGACCTGGAGGTACTGCGGCATGTAGATCATGCCGCCGAACATGGCGACGCCGATGCAGACCGAGGTGAGGCTGGCGAGCACGAACGTCCGGTTGCGGAACAGCCGGGGCGGCAGGATCGGGTCGCGGGCGCCGCGCTCGGCGAAGACCGCGAGGACGAGCAGGAGGGCGGTGGCGCCGAGCAGGAGGCCGGTCCACCGCGAGGCCCACGCGAACTGCTGGCCCCCCATGGACAGCAGCAGCATCACGGCGGTGGCCGCGCCGGTGATCGTGACCGCGCCGAAGACGTCGAGCCTGGTGTCGCGGCGGACCTTCGGCAGCTTCAGCACCCGCTGGATCACCAGGAAGGCGATCACCGCGAGCGGGACGCAGACGTAGAAGCACCAGCGCCAGCCGAGGGCGTCGGCGTCCACGATGAACCCGCCGAGCAGCGGCCCGGCGACGGTCGCGACGCCGAACGTCGCGCCCATGTATCCGGCGTAGCGGCCGCGCTGGCGGGGCTCGACCACGTCGCCGAGGATCACCTGGGCCAGCGCGGACAGGCCGCCGACGCCGAGGCCCTGGCACGCGCGCGCCGCGATGAGCTGGCCGATGTTCTGCGAGAGCCCGCCGCCGACGGAGGCGAGGACGAACAGCAGCAGCGCGGACTGGAACATCAGCTTGCGGCCGAAGATGTCCGACAGCTTGCCCCACAGCGGCGTCGAGGCCGTCATCGTGAGCAGGGCGGCGCTGGCGACCCAGGACAGCTGGTCCTGGCCGCCCAGTTCCCCGACGATCGTCGGCAGCGCGGTGCTGATCACCGACGTCGAGATCATGGCGGTCAGCATCGCCATCATGAGCCCGGAGAGGATCTCCAGGATCTGGCGGTGCGTGTAGTACCGCCGCGCGGGCTCGCCCTGGTCGGACGGCCGCGCCGCCTGCGCCCGCTCCGGCGACCCCGGGCCCTGGGCCGCCATGCTCGGTTGAGCCACCCTGCCCCCAATTCAACCGATTACCTGTGCTTTGCATGTATATTATGTAGACGCTTGTTTACTTGCAACTCGGGGATACTGGAACCTGTCCGGATGCCGGGTGATCGGGGATGGAACGCGATGGGGATGCGGGCTGCGGAGACGGCGCGACCTGCGGAAACGGCGTCGCCCGCCGAGGCGGGGCCGGTCCGGCCCAAGCGCGACCGGGAGGCGACGCGGCGGCGCATCCTCGCGGCCGCCCGCGACCTGTTCGGCGAGCACGGCTACGCCGACGTCACCGTCCGCATGATCGCGGGTGCGGCCGAGGCCAACACGGCGCTGGTCAACCGGTACTTCGGCTCGAAGGCGGCGCTGTTCGGCGAGGTCCTGTCGGGCGAGTCGGCACTGCGCGCGGTCATCGCCGGTGATCCGGACGGGTTGGCCAGGCGCCTCGCCGAGCACTACGTCCGGCACCTCGACCAGCGGGAGACCACCGTGGTCACCCGGATGATCGACCGCTCCAGCGGCGACCCCGAGGTCAAGCAGATCATGCTGACCTACCTGGAGGAGGTCATCGTCCAGCCGATCGCCGCGCAGCTCGACGGCCCCGACGCCCGCGCCCGCGCGCTGCTCGCGTCCGCGCTGATCATGGGCGGCGGGCCCATCCGGCGGCTGCTCGGCGTCCACGCGCTGGAGGACGCCGACCCCGCCGACCTGGCCGACCGGCTCACGGCGATGTTCACGGCCGCGCTCACGCCGGGGGGCGGCGTACAGCCCGGGATGTAGGGGCGGGCCGCCGCGTACGGCAGCGGGCGCAGCGAAGATCGACTCGGTGGCGGAGCGGACGCCGCGGAGCCGCGCATAGGCTGCTGGACATGAGGCTGGGGGGCGCGCTCCGGGCGCGGTGGGGCAGGACGGGCCGCGCCGCCCGCTGGAGCGCCGCCGCCGCGGCGATCGCGCTGGTCGGCGGCACCGCCGCCGTGGGCGCCACCGCCGGGGAGGCGCCCCGCGTCCGGACGTCCGAGCAGAACGTCGCGGTCGTGGACGGCCCGAAGGACGACCAGCGCGTCACCCTCGACACCACCTTCTACGCGCCCGTGGGTCGCGCGAAGGGCCCGGCCGTCATGATCGGGCACGGTTTCGGCGGCGACAAGCACGGCGTGGCCGAGGAGGCGCGCGCGCTCGCCCGGGAGGGCTACGCGGTGCTCGCGTGGTCGGCGCGCGGCTTCGGGCGCTCGACCGGCGAGATCGCGCTGAACTCCCCCGACTACGAGGTCAAGGACACCCGGCAGCTCATCGACTGGCTGGCCAAGCGCCCCGAGGTGCAGCTCGACGGGCCCGGCGACCCGCGGCTCGGCATGGCGGGCGAGTCCTACGGCGGGGCGATCGCGCTGATGACCGCCGCCTACGACCGGCGGGTGGACGCCATCGCGCCGCAGATCACCTGGAACGACCTCGCCGACTCCCTGTTCCCCGACGCCTCCGGCGGGGGCGCCGGGAACGGCGTCTTCAAGAAGCTCTGGGCGGGCCTGTTCTTCACCGACGGCGCGGGCAGTTCCGCATGCGGACGCTTCCTGCCGTCGCTGTGCGAGATGTACCAGAAGGTCGCCGAGACGGGCGCCCCCACCGCGGACGCGGTGGCGACGCTGCGCAGGTCGAGCCCCTCGTCGGTCATCGACCGCGTCACGGTGCCGACGCTGCTCGTCCAGGGGCAGGCCGACTCGCTGTTCCCGCTCGACCAGGCCGACGCCAACGCCCGCGGCATCGCCCGCAACGGCGCGCCGGTGTCGGTCGTCTGGTACCAGGGCGGGCACGACGGCGGCGACTCCGAGACCGGACGCGTCCGGGGGCTGCTGCGCGACTTCTTCGACGCGCGGCTCCGGGGCGGCGCGGCGTCCCGGGACGGCTTCGCGGTGACGCGCGCGGGCGGGCTCGACTCCTCCACCCAGCAGGTCGTCGTCGAGGAGGCGACGGCCCGCGCCTACCCGGGCCTCGGCGCCGGGCCGCGCACGCTCCCGCTGGACGGCCGGGAGCAGACGATCTTCAACCCGGCGGGCGGGTCGCCCGCGTCGATCTCGGCGCTGCCCGGCCTCGGCGCGCTCGGCGGCCTCGGCGACCTGGGCGGGCTCGCGGGCGGTCTGGGCGGCGGGCTGCCGGTCGACATGCCCGGCCAGTCCGCCCAGTTCGACACGGCCCCGCTGGCGAGCCCGCTGCGGCTGACCGGCGCCGCCACCGTCCGGATCGCGGTGAGCGGCAAGGGGCCGGTGCCCCTGTTCGCCAAGCTGTACGACGTCTCGCCGGGCGGGCTCTCCGTCCCGGCCCGGCGGATCGCCGCGCCGCTGCGCGTCACCCCCGGCGGCGAGGCGAGGGTCACGCTCCCGGCGATGGACTACCGCTTCGACCGCGGCCACCGGCTCCGCGTCGTCCTCGCCACCACCGACATGGGGTTCGCGACGCCGCCGCAGCCCGCCTCGTACAAGGTGCGGGTGGTGTCGGGGCTGACCGTCCCGACCGTCCCGGCGCTGAAGACCGAGCCCACCCCGATCCCGGCGTGGGTCTGGGTGCTGCCGCTCGTCGCGTTCGCGATCGCCGCCGGGATCCTGGTGCGCGGACGCAGGGGGCGTATGACCGAGCCGTCCCTGAGCGACGTGCCGCTGGAGATAAGCGGCCTCACCAAGAAGTACAAGAACGGCCACCTCGCCGTGGCGGATCTGTCGTTCCGCGTGGAGAAGGGCCAGGTGCTCGGGCTGCTCGGCCCCAACGGCGCGGGGAAGACGACCACGCTCCGCATGCTGATGGGCCTCATCCATCCCGACTCGGGTGAGATCCGCATCTTCGGGCACCGCGTCACGCCCGGGGCGCCCGTACTGTCGCGGCTCGGGTCCTTCGTGGAGGGGCCCGGATTCCTCCCCCACCTGTCCGGGCGCGACAACCTCGACCTCTACTGGCGCGCCACCGGCCGTCCCCTGGACGAGGCCCACATGGACGAGGCGCTGCGGATCGCCGGCCTCGGACCGGCCCTGGAGCGCGCCGTCCGGACGTACTCGCAGGGCATGCGGCAGCGGCTCGCGATCGCGCAGGCGATGCTCGGCCTCCCGGACCTCCTCGTCCTGGACGAGCCGACCAACGGCCTCGACCCGCCGCAGATCCGCGAGATGCGCGAGGTCCTCGTCCGTTATGCGGCCGGCGGCCGGACCGTCATCGTCTCCAGCCACCTGCTCGCCGAGGTCGAGCAGACCTGCACGCACGCCGTCGTCATGGCCGGGGGGCGCCGCGTCGCCGCCGGTCCCGTCGCCGAGATCACCGGGTCCGGGCGGCGGCTGGAGGACGCGTTCCTGGAGATCATCGGGGAGGCCCCATGACCACCGGAGAGATCACCGCCGCCGCGGAGGGCGGCTCGGGGTACCGCGTCCGGCGGACGCTGCCGCTGCGCGTGGAGGCCATCCGCCAGTTCCGGCGGCGCCGCACGCTGGTCGCGTTCGGGATCCTGCTCGTCCTGCCGTGGGTACTGGTCGGCGCGTTCAAGATCGGCGGCGACCCGGGGCCGGACGGCGTGCCCAGCCTCGTCGACGTCGCCACCGCGAGCGCGCTCAACTTCGCCCTGTTCGCGCTGTTCGTCTCGACGGGCTTCCTGCTCGTCGTCGCGGTCGCCCTGTTCTGCGGCGACACCGTCGCGAGCGAGGCGGGCTGGTCGTCGCTGCGCTACCTGCTCGCCGCGCCCGTCCCACGCGCGCGGCTGCTGCGGCAGAAGCTCGCCGTCGCGCTGTCCTACGCCGTCGTCGCGGTCGTCAGCCTCCCGCTGATGGCGCTGGTCGCCGGCGTCGTCGGGTTCGGCTGGGGCCCGGTCGAGCTGCCGACCGGCGGCACCGTCCCGGCGGGCACCGCGCTCGGCCGGATGGCGGTCATCATCGGCTACTCGCTGGTCGCCCAACTCGTCGTCGCGGCCCTGGCGTTCCTGCTGTCGGTCACCACCGACTCCCCGCTCGGCGCGGTCGGCGGCGCGGTCGGGCTGGTGATCGTCAGCAACATCCTGGACGCGGTGACCGCGCTCGGCTCCTGGCGCGACTTCCTGCCCACCCACTGGATGTACTCGTGGATGGACGCCCTCCAGCCCCAGATCCAGTGGACGGGCATGGCGAAGGGCTCCGCGATCTCGATCTCCTACGCGGCGGTCCTGTTCGCCCTGGCGTTCCGCCGCTTCCGCGACCGCGACATCGTCTCCTGACCGTGGTCGGCCACGCGTCCACGGTCACTCTCCGTCAACTGAATTCGGTCGAAGAGGCAGAGATTAGAGCATAAGCTCGGCGAACCTCACGTACGGCTGGCGCGTCGTACAAGTGCAGGCGACATCGGCTCGATCAACGGGTTAACACCCGGCCCGACGGGGGAGATGATCACCATGGCACGGCAGCAGCTCATCAAGAGCCCCAAGCCCCCACGTCAACCGAGCCCGCCCGACCTGAGGACGCCTTCGGGCCGCCTCCTGCCGTACTGACCGGACGCACCCGTCCGACACGGAGACAGACTCCGCCTCCCGCGGAACGCGTGAGACGCAGGGCCTTCCCGGTACCGGGAAGGCCCTGCGCCGTTGACGGCGCAGGCACACTGTGATCATGAGTGTGGTGGAGACGGAACGACTGCTGCTGCGTCCGCTCGCGGGCGACGACTTCGACGACTACGCGGCGATGCTCGCCGACCCGGACGTCGCGGGCGGGCTGGCCGAGTCCGTCGGCACGTCCCCCGCCGACGCCTGGCGCAGCCTCGCCACCTTCATCGGCCACCGCGAGATCCGCGGCTACTCGCACTGGGCGATCGTCGAGAAGTCCACCGGGCGCTTCGCCGGACGCGCCGGCCCCTGGCGCCCGCACGGCTTCCCCGGCCTCGGCGTCGGCTGGTGCCTGGCCCGCGACCACTGGGGCAAGGGCTACGCCGCCGAGGCGGGCCGCGCCGCCGTCGCCTACTGCTTCACCGAACTCGGCGCGGACGAGGTGATCTCGGTGATCCTGCCGTCCAACGTCCGCTCCATCGCCGTGGCGACCCGGATCGGCCACACGCACCTGCGCGACACGACCTACCGCGGCCAGGAGGTCCACATCTACGGCCAGTCCCGCCCGGGGACCGGAAATCCGCCACCGCTCTGAACACGAGCGCACACCACGTCCCGCTCCGAACTCCGGCTACAGAAAACCTGCACAAAACACTCCTCACCGAATGACGGATAAACGGCCCACCCCGAGGCGGCGAAAGGGGCATGGGAACGTGACCGCTTCCGTCCGTTCCCGTGGAACGAACCACCCCCGCCACGTAGCCTTCGCCCATGCCCACGACGCGATCAGTGCCATAAGTCCCACTCCCCATGCCTCGCCCGCGAGCTCCTCCGGCGGCCCCACCCCACCCCCGCCGGTTTCGCCCCCAAGGAGACATGATGGAGAATTCGCACAAGGGATCGTCACGAAGGAATTTCCTGGGCATGGCGGCCTCCGCCGGCCTGCTCCAGGTCATGACCGGCGCCCTCCCCGCCCATGCCGAGTCGGCGCCGTCCCGCCTTTTCACGCCGCCCCCCAGAAAGGGCAACGGCAGGTCCGTGGCGATCCTCGGCGCCGGCGTCAGCGGGATGACGGCCGCCGTCAAACTCGTCCAGGCCGGTTTCGCGGTCACGGTCCTGGAGGCCCAGGACCACACCAACGGCCGCGCCCGCACACTCCGCCGCGGCGACACGATCACCGAGGTGTGGGCGGACGGCTCGTCCCACACCCTGACCTGCCAGTTCGACCAGGGCCTCTACCTCAACATCGGGCCGAGCCGGCTCTCCCACCAGCACCAGCGCGTCTTCGCGCTCTGCCGCCGGTTCCGCATCCCCCTTGAGCCCTACATCATGCAGGCGACCGCCAACCTCTACCAGACCGACAAGGCGTTCCAGAAGTCCGCCAGGACCTATCGCCAGGTCGCCTTCGACACCCGCGGATACGTCGCCGAGTACGCCGCCGCGGCCGTCAAGAAGGGCCTGCTCGACAGCGACAGGCTGACCGATTCCCAGCGCGAGAGACTGCTGACCCTCCTCATCGAGTTCGGCCAGCTCAGCAAGACCGACCACTCCTTCCACGGCTCCACCCGCTCCGGACTGGCGAAACCCCTCAGCGTCTCCCAGGCGGCCGAGGGCCCCGATCCGCTGCGCCTCGCCGACCTGCTGGACAGCGAGTTCTGGAACGACCAGTTCTTCCGCGGCGACGACAACACCTGGCAGAGCCCAATGTTCCAGGCGGTCGGCGGCATGGACGCCATCGTCCGCGCCATCGCCAAGACCGTCCCCGCCGGGATCATCACGCTGAACGCGCCCGTCCACGCCATCAGGCTCACCGACGACAACGTCCGCGTCTCCTGGAAGGACGCCGACGGAACCCACGACAAGACCTTCGACCACTGCCTGAGCAGCATTCCCATCCCGGTGCTGCGCCAGCGAGTCCACCTCGAAGGCTTCTCCCCCGAATTCACCTGGGCGGTCGAGAACGCGCAGAACTCCGGCGCCGTCAAGGTCGGCTGGCAGGTCACCCAGCGGTTCTGGGAATCGGAGCGCTACCAGATCTACGGCGGCATCAGCTGGCTCGGCAACCTCGCCCGGCAGATCGTCTACCCCTCCAACGACTGCTTCGCCCCCGGCAAGGCCACCCTCACCGGCGCCTACTCCTCCTACGACGCCGGCCGCCAACTGGGCGAGCAGACCCACGTCCAACGCCTGGCCACCGCCCGCGAGGCCGGCGCGAAACTCCACCAGGAATTCCTCAGCCGCTCCATCGTCCCCGACGAGAAGGCGATCTCCATCGCCTGGCAGAAGGTCCCCTACATCCAGCACGGCTGGGCCCACTGGGACCCCGCCATCCCCGACCACAAACGCATCTACCAGTCCCTGATCTACCCGCAGGGCAACAACAGGTTCCTGATGATGGGCGACCAGCTCTCCGCACTCCCCGGCTGGCAGGAGGGCGCCCTGATGTCCGCCGAATGGGCCCTCCAATGGCTCACCGGCGACCGCCGCGAAAGCGAGACCCGAACCCCGGTCCACCGGGTCCCCGACTCCAAGACCCTGACGACCTAGCACAGGGGGCGGCGCCCCCGCACCCAGCGCCGCCCCACCATCAGGACCAGAACCCGCCGAAACACACAACCGACCACCACGAAACACCGGCCGTCAGGGCACGGACCTTTTACGGGCCAAGGCGCGATGCCGCCGAGGCGGGATCACTCCGTCCGCTTCGGATGGCCCGTCCCAGCCCACGTCAGCCACAGTGTGCGCTTCTCGTCGTCGACGAGGTACCAGACCCGGCCGCCACCCGTGACCTCGTACTGCCACTGGTCGAGGCTTCCCTCACGGTGCTTGACCGTGCCCAGGGATCCCTTCAGCCGGTGCTGGCGCGCGTCGGTGCGCCGAGGATCACCGGTGATCGCCATGTACGCGCGGTCGAGGTTCGAGCGGGACTGGCGTTTCAGCTCCTCCCAGCCCTTCACGGCGCCGCTGTTGGCGGCGATCAGCGTCCACGGGTGCGGGCGCTCAATGACGTCCCCGCGCTTAGGCATCATCGCCGGGCCGCCCGACGACCTCGCCACCGGTCTCGTCGAACGGGTCCGCGAGGCGCCGGGCCGTGTTGGGGTCGCTCCACGCGATGGCGGTGCTCCGCCAGGCGCCGAGGGCCCGGAGGAACGGCCCGAACTCGCGGGTGTCGACCCCGGCGATCAGGTTGTCGAGCAGTTCGCCCACGGCCTGCGGACGCTCCTCGACCGGCAGCCAGACCAGCCAGGGCAGCTCCTCGGCCAGCGCCTCCTCGGCCAGGGCCCGGTGCCTGCGCGCCAGGATGGACAGGGACCTGGCCGCGATCACCAGTGCCTGGCGCGCCGCCTCGAAGCGCTCGGCGCGCATGAGCACCAGGTTCTCGCCGTCGCGCCGCTCCAGGACGACGTCGGAGTCGTCCAGCGCCGGGAACACGCTGCCGGCATCGCGCGCCAGCGTGCTCCACGGAAAACTCGCCATGGCAGTCATGCCTACGAGTGTAGGCGATTGTTGAACTAGTTCAACAGTTACCTACTGGACGCGGGCGGCGCCTACGGGGCAGTAGAGGACCGCGCCACCGAGTCTCTGACCTCTGTGGCCCGTGGAGCCGGGCCTGCTCACCCTTTGGGGCGGTCAAGGGTGCCGGGCTCGGCGAGCCACTGCATGGGTTGGCCGGACACGTCGGCGATCTGGTCGAAGTCACGGTCGTAGTGCAACAGGGTGACACCGTGCAGGTCAGCGGCCGCGGCGACGAGCAGGTCGACGGGCCCGGGGGCTCGGTGCAGCCCGCGTGCGGTGAGTTCCGCCTGAACCGCCAGGGCGCGCTCGTAGGCGCGGTCGGGCACGGCAAGCCAGCCGAACACCTCGCCCAGATCGTCGACCAGATCGGCACGGTCGGCGGGCGACCGCGCGCTGTAGAGGATCTCCAGCTCGGTTATCGGGCAGATGGCCACGAGGCGGCGGGCGAGCATGTCCTCCCACCGGCCGTACGCCCGTTCGTCGCGGAGCAGCCGGGCGACGGCGGAGGTGTCGGCGAGCCAGTGGGCGGTCAACGGGCGGCGGCCCCGGCATCGGCAGGCTTGGGACGGTAGGCGTCCTTCTCGTACAGGACGTCGAACTCCCCTGCCAGTGCGCGCCGACGAAGCCGCGAAAGCGCCTGGCGACGGCGCAGGACGGCGGCGGCTTCGACAAGTGCCGTGTTGACGGTGTCCTTCATGGTGTCGGTGCCGTACACCTCGGCAGCAGCGGCAAGAGCGTCCTCGTCGATGTCGATCAGCTTCTTGGTCACGGCCACCTCCGTATATCCAACTTCCAGATCAGTATATACCCGCGCCTTCGGCCGCGCCCCGAGCCATTGCAGGGCGCGGCCGCCCGGCGCCGACGTTCTCCTCTGCTGGAGCGGTGCCCGCTGGTCAGCCGGTGGTGCGGGCGGCGCCTACGGGGCAGGAGAGGCCTGTGCCGCCCAGGCCGCAGTAGCCGTTCGGGTTCTTGGTGTCGGAGAGGTACTGCTGGTGGTAGTCCTCGGCGTAGTAGAAGGTCGTCGCCGGGGTCAGGTCCGTGGTGATGGGGCCGTGGCCGGCGGCGGTGAGGACGGGCTGGTAGGCGTCGCGGGACGCCTCGGCGGCCGCGCGCTGGGCGTCGTCGCGGTAGAAGATCGCGGAGCGGTACTGGGTGCCGACGTCGTTGCCCTGGCGCATGCCCTGGGTGGGGTTGTGCGACTCCCAGAAGACGCGGAGGAGGTCGTCGTAGGAGACCTCCGACGGGTCGTAGACGACGCGGACGGTCTCGGTGTGGCCGGTCAGGCCGCTGCAGACCTCTTCGTAGGTGGGGTTCGGGGTGTGTCCGCCCTCGTAGCCGACGGAGGTCGAGACGACGCCGGGCGTCTGCCAGAACCTGCGCTCGGCGCCCCAGAAGCAGCCGAGGGCGAACTCGGCGATCTCGGTGCCGGCCGGGAACGGCGGCGCGAGGGGGGCGTCCAGGACCTCGTGGCGGGGCGGGACGGGAAGCGGCGTGTCCCTGCCCGGCAGGGCGTTCTCCGGGGTGACCAGTTGGGTCTTCGCGAACATGCGTCCAATGTAGCTCGCCTGCTCCGTCATGAGCCTGGGTGAGGTTGAGTGATTACGCCGCTGCTATCGTGCGGGACGTGAAACGGGGCGTACTGTACGGAGCCGGGGCGTATGCCCTGTGGGGCTTGTTTCCGCTGTACTGGCCGCTCCTCAAGCCGGCGGGGGCGGCCGAGATCCTGGCCCACCGGATCATGTGGTCGCTGATCACGGTGGCGGCCGTGCTCGCGGTCACCCGGAACTGGGGCTGGATCAGGGCGCTGAGAGCGCGCCAACTGGGGCTGCTGACGCTGGCCGCCGTGATGATCAGCGTCAACTGGGGCGTGTTCATCTACGCGGTCAACAGCGGGCGCACGATCGAGGCCGCGCTCGGGTACTTCATCAACCCGCTGATCAGCGTCGTGTTCGGCGTCGCCGTCTTCCGGGAGCGGCTGCGGGCCTGGCAGTGGGGCGCGGTCGGGCTCGGCGCGGCGGCGGTCGTGCTGCTGACCGCCGACTACGGGGAGCCGCCCTGGATCGCGCTGATCCTGGCGTTCTCGTTCGGCGTCTACGGGCTGCTGAAGAAGTTCGCCAACATGCCCTCGGCGGAGAGCCTCGGGGTGGAGACGGCGGCGATGTTCGTGCCCGCGCTCGTCCTCGCGCTGACCCTGGAAGGACGCGGCGACGCGGCGTTCGGGCACGCGGGCCCCGGGCACGCGACCCTGCTGGCGACGGCGGGCCTGGTCACGGCCTTCCCGCTGATGATGTTCAACGCGGCGGCGATCCGGCTGCCGCTGAGCATGATCGGCATGCTCCAGTACCTCGCGCCCGCGCTCCAGTTCCTCATCGGGCTGCTCGTCCAGGGCGAGGAGATGCCCGCGAGCCGCTGGACGGGCTTCCTCCTGGTCTGGCTCGCGCTCATCGTCCTGACCTGGGACGGGCTGAGAACCGCCCGCAGGACGGCCCGGATACCGGAGCCGGTGTCCGAAGCCGCCTAGAGTGGGCGTCCGGTAGGCACTAGAGTGCCGGAGGTCACATCCCCTCCCGGCCGAGGAGCCCCCCGTTGCGCCTGCTCAGCGTCACCGTGTTGGGAACCGCACTCGTCACTGCGGGCCTCGCGGCACCGGCGGCGGGGCAGGCCTCCGGCCTGGGACGCGGAGAGGTCTCGGTCGAGCCGGGCGCGGCGCGTCCCGGCTCGCGGGTGGAGGTGGCGGTGCCGCGGTGCCCGCACCCGCACGGGGCCGACTCCCCCGCCTTCACCAGGCATGTCCCGCTGCGCGGCGAGGGCGACCGCGGTGAGGGCGTCGCGACGGTCCGGCGGGACGCCAAGCCCGGCCGCTACACGGTCACGGCGCGCTGCGGAACCCGCACGGTCACCGGCAGGTTCAAGGTCTCCAGCGGCCTCGCCTGGCCCGCCATTCTCCCCACCTCGAACGGGCTGTAGGCGGACCATCAATCGATCCCGGAATCGATTGAGAAGATCATTGAATGGCACTGCGAGTGCCGCGTATCACTTTGACGAATCACTTGCAAAGTGACCTACCTCACAAGCGAGACGGCATGATTTTTCCGGTCTCGACGCTTGTTTCCGTTAATTGATCATGTGATACTTCCGATAAAACGGCCATGCACCGCCTTCATTCGCAAAAGCTCCGAAAGCACTCGCTTCCCCCTTCCGAGCCACCTTCGTGAACCACTTCCCCGTTGACTTCACAAAGGGCCCAGAATGTCCATCGATGCCGGTCCCCGCCCTGTCCACGACGCCAAGACGCTCTCGCTACGCCATCTCCCCCGGCTACTCCGAGATCCACTGCGGGCGTTCGAGGAGGTGGGACGGGAGGCCGGCGGCGAGATCGCGCGCGTCAACCTGGGACCGTTCCGCCCGTACCTGATCACCCACCCCGATCATCTGCAATACGTCCTGCGCGACAACGTCGCGAACTACCGCCGCGAGGGGATGATGTGGAAACCCCTCAGCCGGCTCACCGGTGAGGGCTCCGACGTGGACCCGAGCTGGCCGGTCAAGCGCAAGGTCTTCCAGACGCTGCTGTCCGGGCCGAGCGTCACGGGCTTCGCGGACGAGATGACCGCCACCATCGCCGACGCCGTCGACGATCTCGCCCGCCGCGCCGGAGCGGGGGGTCCCGGAGGAGCGGGCCGTCCGGTGGACGCCTTCGCCGAGATGACCCGCGTGGTGTACCGCACGATCATCCGGGTGCTCGTCGGCGACCGCATCTCCCTGTCGGGCATCGACGAGTTGGGCCAGGTGATGGTGACCGCGACGACGTCGTCGTTCCGGTCGCGGATGCTGATGCCGTTCGTGCCGCTCTCGGTCCCGCTGCCGGGCGACCGCATGTTCAACCGGTGCGTGCAGGCCGTGGACGACCTCGTCTACCCGATCGTCCGGAAGGCGCGCCGCGACGGCGCGGACGGCCGCGACGTCGTGTCGATGATGATCCGGGCGCGCGACGACGCGGGCCGGGGCGTCGACGACAAGGCGGTGCGGGACGGCGTCGTCGGCCTGTTCGTCGCGAGCACCGACACCACCGTGTCGGCGCTGTCGTTCCTCTGGGCGGCGCTGGACGCCCACCCGGACGTCCGCGCGAGGCTCTACGACGAGATCGACACCGTGGTCGGGACCGACAAGCCCGGCTTCGAGCACCTGCCGAAGCTCGTTTACACGAAGCTGTTCCTGCACGAGGTCCTGCGCGTGTACTCGGTCGCGTGGATCACGCCGCGGACGGTCGCGGCCGACGACGTCATCGACGGCGTGCGCATCCGCGCCGGATCGACCGTGGCCATCTCCCCGTACCTCACCCACCGGCTACCCGGGGTCTGGCCGGAGCCGGAGGTCTTCGACCCCGAGCGGTTCGCGGCGGACCGGACCCGGCACCGCTTCGCCTACCTGGCCTTCGGCGGCGGGCCCAACCAGTGCGCGGGAAGGGTCTTCTTCTTCCTGGAGGCGCCCCTCATCCTGGCGACGCTCCTGAGCCGGTTCCGCCCGGTCCTGGAGAACACGGCGGAGGTGCGGCCGAGGGTCGACATCACGTTGAAGCCGCGGGAGCCGGTCATGATCCGCCTGCGTCCGGTCGAGCGGTGACGGCGCCCGGAAGCGGGCGGGCCCGGGACCACCTGGGCCGGGCGTTCGCGGGCGAGGTGTCGGCCGCCGCCGAGCACGGGCGGATCTGCGCGCTGGCGATGGAGTGCCAGCGCGACCTGGAGCGCTGCGTCGGCTCCTATCCCGACCTGTTCCCGAGCAAGCCGTTCGACGGCCGGCTCTTCGCCGCCGTGGCGCTCGCCAATGCGTTCGGCTCGCCGTGGGCGGACGCGGCCCGCCTCCGGATGCTGATCAAGACCTCGATGTGGAACTTCGCCGCGGACTGGCAGATCGACTACGTCGCCGGGACGCGCGAGGAGGTCGAGCGCCTGGTCGAGGACTGCCTGGCGGTCGCGGACGGCGCGGACCCGGCTCCGCGCGGCTCGATCACGACTTTTCTGGGCGAGATAATGGGAGATCTGGCCCAGGGGCCCGCCGCGGGCGTCCTGCCGAGATGGCGCGAGCAGCTCGCCCGGTGGCTGGCCGCGATGGCGCGGGAGTGGGAGTGGAAGTCCGCCCGGGGCTCCGGCCCGCTGCCGACGTTCGAGGAGTACCTCGACAACGCCGACAACTTCGGGACGACCTGGGTCAACCTCTCGCACTGGATCGTCACCGGCGACGAGGTGACCGTCGCCCGCGTGGACGAGCTGTGGGAGGCGAGCCAGCAGGTGCAGCGCGTGCTGAGGCTGCTCAACGACCTCGCCACCTACCGGCGGGACGTCGAGTGGGGCGACCTCAACGCCCTCATGCTGGGGTTGGAGCGGTCCGAGGTCTCGGCGCGGATCGAGGAGCTGGTCGAGCACGCCCACAAGCTGATCGAGCCGCTCAAGGACGACTGCCACGAGGCCGCCGTCTACCTGGAGCGGCAGATCGGGTTCAGCACGGGGTTCTACGGGGTCACCGACTACTGGGGGGCGCTGTGACCGTCGGCGACGCCTGCCCGGCGGCCGGGATCGCCCCGGACGTCGACCTCCCAGCGGCCGCCCGCGCCCTGGTCGGCGACCTGCTGGCCATGCCCTGGGGGCAGGTGTCGCCGTCGATCTACGAGACGGGACGGCTCGTGACCCTCGCCCCGTGGCTCACCGGTCACCGGCGGCGGCTGGAGTACCTGGTCGCCGCCCAGCGCCCGGACGGGGGCTGGGGCGGGCCGGGCGGATACGCGCTCGTGCCGACGCTCAGCGCCGTCGAGGCGGTCCTGGCGAGCCTGGCCCCCGCGTCCGCCGGCTCCGGCACGGTGGAGGTCCCCGATCCCGAGTCCCTGCTCCGGGCGGCCGAGCGGGGGCTGCGGTTCCTGGCGTGCACGCTCCCGGCGATCGAGGCGCGCGCCGTCCCGGACATGCCCGCGCTGGACCTGATCGTGACGTCCCTGACCGACGCGATCAACGACCGGCTCGCCCGTGCCGCGCCGCCCGGCCTGCGCTTCGCCGGACGGCTGAGCCCCCCGGCGGGCGTGGACGGCGCGCGGCTGGCGATGGTCCAGGCGGCCGTGCGCGGCGGCGCGGGCCTGCCGGCCAAGATCCTCCACGCGCTGGAGGTCGCCGGCTCCGCCGCCCGCGGCCACCCCGCGATCCGTCCGGAGGAGAGCGGGACGGTCGGGGCCTCCGCCGCCGCGACGGCCGCCTGGCTGGACGTCACCGGGGAGAACGGCGCCTGGACGGGTTCACGGCGGCGAGCCGAACGATTTCTGGAGCGGGTGGTGGCCGACCACGACGGCCTCGCGCCCTGCGGCATCCCCGTCACGGTGTTCGAGAGGTCGTGGGTGCTGAGCGGCCTGGCGCGCGCGGGGCTGGAGGTCGACGTGCCGCCGCGGATCGTCGCCGACCTCGCCGCCGCGCTCGGCCCCCACGGCGCGGCGGCCGCGGGCGGGCTTCCGGTGGACGCCGACACCACGTCCGTGACCCTCCACGCCCTCGGGCTGCTCGGCGTCCAGCGCGCGCCCGCCGCGCTGTGGGAGTTCGAGACGGACACGCACTTCTGCACCTGGCCGGGCGAGCAGGGCTTCTCGGTCAGCGTGAACGCCCACGTGCTCGACGCCTTCGGCCAGTACCTCCGTGCCCGCCGGGCGTCCCGGAAGGCTTGCGCGCCCGCGCCGTCCGAGACTCCGGGGGCGGCCGCGGACGGCCCGGCCGACCGGTACCGGGCGGCCGTCCTCAAGCTCACGGATCTGCTGCGCGACCGCCAGCGGGCCGACGGGAGCTGGGTCGACCGGTGGCACGCGTCCCCCTACTACGCGACGGCGTGCTGCGCGCTCGCGCTCCACGACTTCGGCGGGCGGGCCGCGGCGGAGGCCGTGCGGCGGGCCCGCGACTGGGTCGTGACCACCCAGCGGCCGGACGGCTCGTGGGGGCGGTGGGAGGGCTCGGCCGAGGAGACCGCGTACGGGCTGCAAATCCTCGCGCTCACCCGATCCGCCCGCCCGGAGGTACAAGAATCTTTTACCCGGGGATATGAATTCCTCCACCGGGCGGCGCGGAACACGCTGGAGAACGGCGCGGCCGGTCCGGCCCTGTGGCACGACAAGGACCTCTACTACCCTGCGGCGATCGTGCGCGCGTCGGTCGTGTCCGCGCTTCACCTGGCGGCCACCTCCCGGACCGCTCCGGATCAGACGGAGGACCGTCAATAGTTTGTAACGCAGATCACCATTGTGACTTCCTGGCGCCGTCCGTTCCATGTGGACAAAGTGCGCCATTTGAACCCTGAGCGTTGCTAAAGTACTGCGCTGTGCGACGCGGCGTACCCCGCCGTCCGCGCGCCCAGGACAGCAGCGGCTCGACGTCGGCGACCCTCGCGACGGACCGCGAGTCTTCCGGAACTCGTTGAGGACAGGTTGATGCGCATCCGCAACACGCGTCTGCGGACAAAGATCACGGCCCTGCTGGTGTCCCTCGCCGCGCTGTGGGCGTTCGCCGCGTGGGTGACGCTGCGCGAGGGCCTGGGGCTGCTGTCGGCCAGCACCATCGACCAGAACGTCACCCGCCCGATGGTCACGCTGGTGACGGATCTGCAGGAGGAGCGCAAGCTCTCGGCGATCTACCTCAGCAGCCCGGGGGCCGCGCAGCGGCAGGCCCTCGTCGCGCAGCGCGCCCGCGTCGACGCCTCGGAGGCCGCGTTCCGCGACCGCGCCGTCGGCGAGGACGCGATGGGCACGGCCAGCGGGACGCTCAAGAGGCGCATCAGGGAGACGGCCGGCCACCTCGACGCCATCGCCACGGGACGCAAGGCGATCGACTCGCGGTCGATCGACCGGCAGGCGGCCGTCCGGCCCTACAACGAGGTCATCGACTCGGCGTTCCGCGTCTACAACGCCGCGGGCACGGTGAACAACGAGGAGATCGCCCGGGACAGCCGGGCCCTCAACTCCCTCACGCGCGCCAAGGAGATCCTCTCCCGGGAGGACACGCTCCTGTCGGGCGCGCTCGCCGCCGGGCGCCTGACCCCCGCCGACCACGCGCAGTTCGTCTCGCTCGTCGGCACCCAGCGGTACCTGCACGAGGAGGCCGCCGCCGAGCTTCCCTCCGACGACCTCGCCCAGTACCAGCGGCTGACGAGCACCGCCCAGTACAAGCGGCTCCGCTTCCTGGAGGACTACGTCTACCAGGGCCGTCCCGGCTCGCCGCTGCGGGTGAAGACCGAGGAGTGGCGCTCGTTGATCGGAACGGTCCTGTCCGGTCTGGAGGACGTCGTCCTCGACGGCGGCGACCGCCTGGTGGACCGGGCGAAGCCGGTGGCGGTCGGGGTCGTCGTGCGGCTGGTGCTCGCCGGCGGTCTCGGCCTGCTCGCGGTCATCGCCTCGGTCGTGGTGTCGATCACCACCGCACGCGCGCTGATGCGGCAGCTCGAACGGCTGCGGGCGGCGGCGTGGGAGCTGGCCGAGCGGCGGCTGCCCGGGGTCGTCGAGCGGCTCGGGCACGGCGAGCAGGTGGACGTGGCCACCGAGGCGCCGCCGCTGGAGTTCGGCACCGACGAGATCGGGCAGGTGGGCCGGGCGTTCAACGCCGTCCAGGAGACCGCGATCCGCACCGCCGTCGAGCAGGCGGAGCTGCGCCGCGGCATCCGGGACGTGCTGCTCAGCCTCGCGCGGCGGACGCAGACGCTCGTGCACCGGCAGCTCACCATGCTCGACACGATGGAGCGGCGCCACGACATCGAGGCGAAGGACCTGGAGGAGCTGTTCCGGCTCGACCACCTCGCCACCCGCATGCGGCGCAACGCCGAGAACCTGATCGTGCTGTCGGGGGCGCTGCCCGCCCGCGGATGGCGCAACTCGGTGCCGATGGTGGACGTGGTCCGCGCCGCGGTCGGCGAGGTCGAGGACTACACCCGCGTCACCGTCCTGCCGTTCGGCCCGCTCGGGCTGGCCGGGCGCGCGGTCGGCGACGTCACGCACCTGCTGGCCGAGCTGATCGAGAACGCCGTGTCGTTCTCCCCGCCCGACACCGTGGTGCAGGTCAGCGGCAACCTCGTCGCCAACGGCTTCGCGATCGACATCGAGGACCGCGGGCTCGGCATGACCGACGAGCGGCTCGCCGAGATCAACGAGCGCATCGCGGACCCGCCCGAGTTCAACCTCCAGAGCTCGGTGCAGCTCGGCCTGTACGTGGTCAGCCGGCTCGCCGGGCGGTACGGGCTCCAGGTGTCGCTGAAGCGCTCCGCCTACGGCGGCACCACCGCCGTCGTGGTGATCCCCAAGGAACTGGTCGTCGAGCAGGAGCAGGGACCGGCGCCCGCCGGGGCGCGGACGCGGAACGGGCTGGAGGTGCGGCGGCCCGCCGCCGTCGGCGCGCCCTCGGCGACGCCCTCCGGCGGTCTGCTGACCGTGGCGCCGGACCGTCCGGCGCAGCCGTCCGGGCCCGCGCTGGTCGCGGTGCCGCCGCCCGCGTCCGAGCCGGCCGAGGAGCCGGAGCCCGCGGAGCCCGCCGGGCCGCCGGCGCCGGCCGGGGCGGTGGACGGGGGGCCTCTCGCGACCACCACCGACGCACCGACCAGTGAGGCGGAGGACCAGTCACCCGTGGCCGAACTCTCCACGACACCGTCCGGGCTGCCCGTCCGGGTGCCGCAGGCGAACCTCGCCGAGCCGCTGCGGGCCGGGGAGGCGGACACCGCCGAGGCGGCGGACGGCCAGGACGATCCCGGCCGGTCGCCCGAGGAGATCAAGCAGATCATGGGCTCGTACCAGCGCGGCACCCAGCGCGGCCGTACCGACGCGGCGGGCGCCGCGAACGGCACCGCGCCCGTGGCCCTCGGCAGTGACGCAGAGGAAGGCGAGGAAGACCAGTGATGCAGAAGGCGGGTTCTTCATCCGATCTGGGCTGGTTGCTGGACGACCTGGTCCACCGGCTGCCGCACGCGCGCAGCGCGGTCGTGCTGTCGGCCGACGGCCTGCTCATGGCCTCCTCCAAGGGCATGACGCAGGACGACGGCGAGCACCTCGCGGCGGTCTCGGCGGGGATCCAGAGCCTGGCCAAGGGCGCCGGGACCCGCTTCGGCGGCGGCCCGGTGCGGCAGACGATCATCGAGATGCAGTCGGCCTTCATGCTGGTGTCGGTGGCGGGCAAGGGGGCGTGCCTCGCGGTGCTCGCCAGTGAGGAGGCCGATGTGGGGCTGGTCGCCTACGAGATGGCGATGCTGGTCACCGCGATGGGGCAGCACCTCAGCTCACCCGCCCGCACCGAGGCCGCCGTGGAGGGACGCGCCTGATGATGCCGCCCGAGGAGCACCCGCTGGATCCCTGGCGGGACGAGCCGCCGCCGGCGGTGCCGGCGCCGCGCCCGCCCGTCCAGGACCCGAGGCTGCTGGACGAGAACGCCGGGCCGATGGTGCGCCCCTACGTGATGACCAGCGGGCGGATCGAGCCGACGCGCGGCAGGTTCGACCTCATCACGCTCGTGATGGCCGAGGGCCCCGAGCCCGAGGGCGCGATCGGGCTCGGCCCCGAGCACCTGTCGATCATCCGGCTGTGCCAGTCGGTGCTGTCGGTGGCCGAGATCACCGGGCGCCTCGACCTGCCGGTCGCGACCGTGCGGGTGCTGCTGGGCGACCTGTTCGACAAGGGGTTCGTCTCGATGCAGGAACCGGAACCGGAGGCGGACATGCACGACATCAGGCTCTACAAGGCGGTGATCGATGGACTCCGGGCGCTCTAGGCGCGAGGTGCGCGCACGCCGGCTCCCCACCGCGGTCAAGATCGTGGTCGCGGGCGGCTTCGGCGTCGGCAAGACCACGATGGTCGGGACGGTGTCGGAGACGCAGCCGCTGCGCACCGAGGAGCTGCTCACCGACGAGAGCGTGGGCGTCGACGACATGGCCGGGGTGGAGCGCAAGAAGACCACCACGGTCGCGATGGACTTCGGCCGCATCACGATGCGGGACGACTACGTCCTCTACCTGTTCGGCACGCCCGGGCAGGAGCGCTTCTGGTTCATGTGGGACGAGGTGGCGCTCGGCGCCCTCGGCGCGGTCGTCCTCGCCGACACCCGCCGGCTGTCCGACTGCTTCCCCTCGGTCGACTACTTCGAGCGGCGCTCCACCCCGTTCGTCGTCGCCGTCAACTGCTTCGAGGGCGCCCGCTCCTACGAGCTGGAGGAGATCCAGCTCGCCCTGAACCTGGGCCCGAAGGTCCCGGTGATGCTCTGCGACGCGCGCGAGCTCGGCTCCTGCAAGCAGGTCCTGATCGACCTCGTGCTGCACGCGATGAAGTCGCGCGGGGTCACCGAGACCCCCCAGAGCGTCTGAGCGGCCCTCAGCCCGTGCGGGAGACGACGTAGTCGCACAGGCCGGTGAAGGCCGAGCGCGCGGGGATGTCGGGGAGCGTGAGCAGCTCGGTGCGGGCGTCCTCGGCCCAGCGGCGCAGGTCGGCGCGGGCGAGGTCCAGCGCGGGGTGCGCGCGCAGCAGCGCGAGCGCCTCGGCGTGCAGGGCGTCGTCCTCGGAGAGGTCCTGGCCGAGCAGCTCCCGCAGCCGGGCGTCCTTGGCGTCGGTACCGGCGAGGACGTGGTGCACCGGCAGCGTGCGGATGCCCTCGCGCAGGTCGGTGCCGGGGGTCTTGCCCGACTGCTCGGCGTCGGAGTCGATGTCGAGGATGTCGTCCGACAGCTGGAACGCGATGCCGATCTTCTCGCACGCGGAGGTGATCGTGTCGACGACCGAGGCGGGGGCGCCCGACAGCAGCGCGCCGAACTGGCCGGAGACCGCGATCAGCGAGGCGGTCTTGTCGGCGACGACCTGGAGGTAGTGCTTGAGCGGGTCGGCGTCCTCCGCCGGGCCGACGGTCTCCTGGATCTGCCCCCGCACGAGCCGCGCGAACGCGCGGGCCTGGATGCGGACGGCCTCGGGCCCGAGGTCGGCGAGCAGGTCGGACGCGCGGGCGAACAGGTAGTCGCCGGTGAGGATGGCGACGGTGTTGGTCCAGCGGGAGTTCGCCGACTCCTGGCCGCGGCGGACGGTCGCCTCGTCCATGACGTCGTCGTGGTAGAGCGTGCCGAGGTGGGTCAGCTCGACCACCACCGCGGCCGGGACGACGCCGGCCGCGGCGGGGTCGCCGAAGTGCGAGGCGAGCAGCACCAGCATCGGGCGGAACCGCTTGCCGCCCGCGACCACCAGGTGCTTGGACGCCTCGGTGAGCAGCGGGTCCTCGCCCTGGACCGAGTCGAGCAGGAGCGCCTCCACGGCGCCGAGGCGCCGCTTGGCGTCGGCCGCGAGCTCCGCGTCGACGTGCAGGCCGAACGGGCCGGTCTCCTCGCGCAGGGCCCGCGGGGACGCAGTCCCCCGCACGCCCTGGGACGGGCCGTTCCGGGGGGTGCGGGGGGTCGCCCCCCCACCAGTGGCCTGCCCGGACTCCTCAGCGAAGGCGTTGCTCACCCATGACCCCTTACCGGACGAACATATGTGTCGTGGCGTGTCCCGCGAGGTCCAGGATCGGCTGGGGGAGCACACCGAGTACCACAGTAGCCGTCAACCCGAGTGCCACCGCCGCCGCGGTCGCCGGCCCGGCGACGACCGTGGGGCCGTCGGCCTCCGGCTCGCTGAAGAACATCACGACGATCACCCGGACGTAGAAGAACGCCGCGATCGCCGAGGAGATCACACCGACGATCACCAGCGGCGTCGCGTCGGCCTGCACGGCCGCCTTGAACACCGCGAACTTGCCGGTGAAGCCGCTGGTCAGCGGGATACCGGCGAAGGCCAGCAGGAAGAAGGCGAAGGTGCCCGCGACGACCGGGGAGCGCTTGCCGAGCCCGGCCCAGCGCGACAGGTGCGCCGCCTCACCGCCCGCGTCCCGCACCATCGTGATCACCGCGAACGCGCCGACCGTGGTGAAGCCGTAGGCCGCGAGGTAGAACAGCGCGCTGGACAGGCCGTCCCTGGAGGTGGCGACGACCGCGGTCAGCAGGAACCCGGCGTGCGCGATCGAGGAGTAGGCCAGCATCCGCTTGAGGTCGGTCTGGGTGATCGCGATGACCGCGCCGATGACCATTGTGAGAATGGCCACCCCCCACATGATCGGCTCCCAGTCCCACTTGAGCGTCTCGAACCCGACGTAGTAGACGCGCAGGATCGCGCCGAACGCGGCGACGAGCGTGCAGGAGGCCATCAGCGCCGTGATCGGCGTGGGGGCGCCCTGGTAGACGTCCGGCTTCCACATGTGGAACGGCACCGCGCCGAGCTTGAACAGCAGCCCGACCGACAGCAGCGCGACGCCCGCGAGCAGCAGCGTCTCGCTCCCGGCGTCCTTGCTGATCTCGGCGGAGATGTCGGCGAGCCGCACCGAGCCCGCGTACCCGTACAGCAGCGCCGCGCCGTACAGGAAGAACGCCGAGGAGAACGCGCCGAGCAGGAAGTACTTGACCGCCGCCTCCTGGGAGAGCAGGCGCCGCCGGCGGGCGAGCCCGCACAGCAGGTACAGCGGCAGTGACATGACCTCCAGCGCCACGAACATCGTGAGCAGGTCGTTGGAGGCCGGGAACATCAGCATCCCGCCGACCGCGAACATCATCAGCGGGAACACCTCGGTCTGGGTGATCCCGGCGGCGGCGCTGCGCTGCTCGGCCTCGCTGCCCGGCAGCGCGGACGCCTGCGCGGCGAAGTGCCCGCCGCCGACGACGCTGCCGCCGCGCTCGGCGATCAGCAGCAGGCTGACGAGCGCGAGCACGAGGATGGTGCCCTGGAGGAACAGGGTGGGGCCGTCCACGCCGAGCGCGCCCTCGGCGGCGACGTGGTGCGGCTCGTCGTGGACGCCGAGGACGATCGTCCACGCGAACGCGCCGGCGAGGCCGAGGAAGGCGAGGGGGACCTGCGCGTAGTAGCGCCAGGTGCGTCCGACGAACGCCTCGACCAGCACGCCGGCGACGGCGATCCCGAGCACGAGCAGCAGCGGGCCGATCTGGTCGTACTCGATGTGCGGCGCCGGGATGTCACCCCCCTGCGCGAGGACGGCGCTCACCTGACTGCTGCGGCTCATGGACGGGCTCCGTTCTCGGCGACGTTCCCGGTGGTCTTCGGCGCGGGATCATGCCGATCGACCCGGACCAGCGTCTCCTTCACCGAAGGGTTGATGACGTGCAGCACCGGCTGCGGGAACAGGCCCATCGCCACGATGATCGCGATGATGGGCGCGACCGCCCACTTCTCGCGCGCGGACAGGTCCCGCATGCCCTCGACGGCCGGGGCCTTGGGCCCGCCCATGGTCCGCTGGTACATCCACAGGATGTAGATCGCGGCGAGGACGACGCCGCTGACCGCGAGCACGGCGGCCCACCGGTAGCGGCTGAACGTCCCGACGATGACGAGGAACTCCGATACGAACGTGGACAGGCCGGGCAGCGACAGCCCGGACAGGCCCGCGACGAGGAACGTCCCGGCGAGGACGGGCGCGACCTTCTGGACGCCGCCGTAGTCGCCGATCCGCGCCGACCGGCGCCGGACGATCATGAAGCCGACGACGAGGAACAGCGCGCCGGTGGAGAACCCGTGGTTGACCATGTAGAGGGTCGCGCCGGACTGGCCCTGCGAGGTCATCGCGAAGATGCCGAGCACGATGAACCCGAAGTGCGACACCGAGGTGTAGGCGATGAGCCGCTTCAGGTCGACCTGCCCGATCGCGAGGACGGCGCCGTAGATGATGCTGAGCACCGCGAACCCGAGCACGACCGGCGTCGCCCACTTGGCGGCGCCGGGGAACAGCTCCAGGCAGAACCGCAGCATCCCGTAGGTGCCGACCTTGTCCAGGACGCCGACGATCAGCACGAGCGCGCCGGGCGGGGACTGCTGCGCCGCGTCGGGCAGCCAGGTGTGCACCGGCACCATCGGCGCCTTGATCGCGAACGCGACGAAGAAGCCGAGGAACAGCCACTTGGCGGTGGTCGGGTCGATGTTCATCTTCGACAGCTCGTCGAACATGAACGTGCCGTGCCCGAGGCCGCCCTCGGCGGTGGACTTGGCCGACAGCGGGTACAGCCAGATCACCGCGACGAGCATCAGCAGCCCGCCGAACAGCGAGTACAGCAGGAACTTCACCGCGGCGTAGGAGCGCTGCGCGCCGCCGTAGTACCCGATGATGAAGTACACCGGGATCAGCATCGCCTCGAAGAAGACGTAGAACAGGAACACGTCGGTCGCGGCGAACACGCCGATCATCGCCGCTTCCAGCGTGAGCAGCAGCGCCATGTAGGTCTTCACCGACCGCTTGGCGGGCACGTCCACGCCGCCCGACCGGTCGTCCTCGCTCCAGGAGGCGAGGATCACCAGCGGGACGAGGATCACCGACAGCACGATCAGCACCAGCGCGACGCCGTCGACGCCGAGCGCCCAGTGGACGCCGAACTCCTTGATCCACCAGTACTTCTCGGTGAACTGGAAGCGCGACCCGCCGGCGTCGAAGCGCGCCGCCATCACGAGGGCGACCGCCAGCGTGACCGCGGACGCGCCGAGCGCGACCTGCTTGACCAGCGCCTCGCGCTCGCGCGGCAGCACCGCCACGAGCACCGCGCCGACGAGCGGCAGCGCGATGAGGACGCTCAGCCAGGGAAAGTCATTCACGACACGTTCACCACCAGGAGCGCCGCGACGACGAGAGCCGCGCCGAAGAACATCGAAAGGGCGTAGGAGCGGGCGAAGCCGGTCTGGAGGCGCCGGATGCGCCCGGAGCTGCCGCCGACCCCCGCGGCCAGGCCGTTGACGGCGCCGTCGACGCCGCGGCCGTCGAACCAGACCGCGAGCCGGGTCAGCCACTGGCCGGGCCGCATCAGCAGCGACTCGTTCAGCGCGTCCCCGTACAGGTCCTTGCGGGCGGCGACGGTGACGAACGACCCGGCGGGCGCCTCGCGCGGCACCTTCCGGCTGCCGTACTGCCGCCAGGCGATCGCGACGCCGATGACCATCAGCACGAACGTGCCGGCGCCGGCGGCGGTGATCAGCTTGAACTCGTGCTCGTGCTCGGGCGCCCCGACGACCGGCTCCAGGAAGTCGGAGAACCCGCCGAGGATGAGGAACCCGCCCGCGAACACCGAGCCGACCGCCAGCAGCATCAGCGGAACGGTCATCACCTTCGGCGACTCGTGCGGGTGGACGTCCTCGGCCCAGCGCTTCTCACCGAAGAACGTCATGAACATCACGCGCGACATGTAGTAGGCGGTGATGCCCGCGCCGATCAGCGCGCACGAGCCGAGGATCGCCCCGGACGTGCCGCCCTTGTCGAACGCGGCCTCGATGATGCCGTCCTTGGTGAACCAGCCGGACAGGCCGGGGAACCCGATGATGGCGAGGTACCCGAGCCCGAACGTGGCGTAGGTGATCACCATCATCGTGCGGAGCGCGCCGTAGTGGCGCATGTTCACGTCGTCCTTCATGCCGTGCATGACCGACCCGGCGCCGAGGAACAGGCCCGCCTTGAAGAAGCCGTGCGCGATGAGGTGCGCGATGGCGAAGACGTAACCGGGCTTGCCGAGCCCCGCGGCGAGGTGCATGTAGCCGATCTGCGACATCGTCGACCCGGCGAGGGCCTTCTTGATGTCGTCCTTGCCGCACCCGATGATCGCACCGGCGAGCAGCGTGGCCGCGCCGACGATCGTCACCACGAGCTGCGCGGTGTCGGACATCTCGAAGATCGGCCCGGCCCGGACGATCAGGTAGACGCCGGCGGTCACCATCGTCGCGGCGTGGATGAGCGCCGACACCGGGGTCGGGCCCTCCATCGCGTCCAGCAGCCAGGACTGGAGCGGGAGCTGCGCGGACTTGCCGCACGCGCCGAGCAGGAGCAGCAGCCCGATCGCGGTCGCGGTGCCGGTGCTGAGCTGGGACGCCAGGCCCACGTGCTCGGCGCCGGTGCCGAGGATCTGGTCGAAGCCGATCGTCCCGAACGTGGAGAACATCAGCGCGATCGCGAGGATCAGCCCGAGGTCGCCGACGCGGTTGACGACGAACGCCTTCTTCGCGGCGGTCGCGGCGGTCGGCTTGTACTGCCAGAACCCGATCAGCAGGTAGGACGCGAGGCCCACGCCCTCCCAGCCGAGGAACAGCACCAGGAAGTTGTTGCCGAGCACCAGCAGCAGCATCGCCGCGACGAACAGGTTCAGGTAGGCGAAGAACCGGCGCCGGTCGGGGTCCTCGGCCATGTAGCCGATGGAGTAGATGTGGATGAGCGAGCCCACCCCGGTGATCAGCAGGACGAAGCTGATGGACAGCGGGTCCACCAGCAGGTCCATCCCGACCTTGAACGAGCCGACGTCGATGAAGTCCCACAGGTGCAGGGTCCGGCGCCGCTCCTCGGCCTCGTAGCCCAGCATCTGGACGAACATCGCCGCGCCCACGACGAACGAGGCCAGCGACATCGTGACGCCGAGCAGATGGCCCCACCGGTCGGTGCGCCTCCCCCCGAGCAGGAGGATCGCGGCGCCCGCGAGCGGCAGCGCGATGAGAAGCCAGGACGCGGCCTGGATGCCTTCCGCTTTCATCACTGGCCTCTCAGTACTTCAGCAGGTTCGCGTCGTCGACCGACGAGGACCTGCGCGTCCGGAAGATGGTCATGATGATCGCCAGGCCCACCACGACCTCCGCCGCGGCCACCACCATCACGAAGAACGCGATGATCTGGCCGTCCAGCTCGCCGTGCATGCGGGAGAACGAGACGAACGCCAGGTTCGTCGCGTTCAGCATGAGCTCGACGCACATGAACACCACGATCGCGTTGCGGCGCACGAGGACGCCGAGCGCACCGATGGTGAACAGGATCGCCGAGAGCGCCAGATAGTGCCCCGGACTCATTGACCAGCCTCGCCTTCACGCTCGTTGCCGGCCGACCCGCCGCCGGCGCCGCCCTCGGAGGGGGCGCCCGCGACCGGCGATCCGGCCTTGACGACGCGCGACTCGGCGCCCGCGTCCCGCGACTCCCGGGTCACCGCCCGCACAGCCGCCACGTCCTGCCCGAGGGCCTCCTCCTCGGTCTCGCCGTGCAGGTCGACGTGCCGCTCGACGGTGTCGGTGCGCGCCGCGATGATCGGGTTGACCGACAGCTCGGACGGCGTCCCGTCGGGCAGCAGCGCCGGCATGTCGACGGCGTTGTGCCGGGCGTAGGTGCCCGGGCCCGGCAGCGGGCCGGGGTGGTCGCCGGACAGGAACCGTCCCTTGGACAGGTCGCGCTGCGTCGGCTTCGGCTCGGTCCGCTCGCGGTGCGCGAGCACCATCGCGCCGAGCGCCGCCGTGATCAGCAGGGCGCTGGTCGCCTCGAACGCGAACACGTAGTCCTTGAACAGCAGCCGCGCGAGACCGACGACGTTGCCGTCGCCGTTCGCGGTCTTCAGCCCGGCCGAGTCGCCGAGCGCCGCGTTGCCGAGCCCGACCGCCAGCAGCGCGACGAACCCGATCGCGCCGATCGCCGCCCAGAACCGCTGGCCCCTGATCGTCTCCACCAGCGAGTCGGTGGAGCTGACCCCGACCAGCATCAGCACGAACAGGAACAGCATCAGCACCGCGCCGGTGTAGACGATGACCTGGACGAACGCGAGGAACGGCGCGTCCTGGATCGCGTACAGCGCGGCCAGCGAGAGCATCACGGTCGCCAGCAGCAGCGCCGAGTGCACCGCCTTCCGCATGAAGATCATGCCGAGCGCGGCGCAGACCGACACGACGGCCAGCAGCCAGAAGAAGAACGGCTCGCCCGACTGCTTGTCGGCGACGTGCCCGGCCAGGACCTGCCCGGAGGCGACGTGCCCCGCCAGCGCGTGGCCGGTCAGCCCGGCGCTCACTGGGTCTCACCGCCCCTGCGGCCGCGCGCCCGGCCCGCGGCGGAGGCGCCGCCGGACTCGGCCGGGGCGGACTCCTCGGGCTGGAGGCCGAGGCGGTAGTACTCCTCCTCGGTGTCGCCGAGCCGCATCTCGTGCGGCGGCTGCTCCATGCCCTCGCGCAGCGGCGCCAGCAGCATCTCCTTGGTGTAGATCAGGCTCTCGCGGCTGTCGTCGGCGAGCTCGTACTCGTTGGTCATCGTGAGCGCCCGGGTGGGGCACGCCTCGATGCACAGCCCGCACAGGATGCAGCGCAGATAGTTGATCTGGTAGACGCGGCCGTACCGCTCGCCCGGCGAGTACCGCTCGTCGGCGGTGTTGTCGGCGCCCTCGACGAAGATGGCGTCGGCGGGGCACGCCCAGGCGCACAGCTCGCACCCGACGCACTTCTCCAGCCCGTCCGGCCACCGGTTGAGCTGGTGCCGGCCGTGGAAGCGCGGCGCGGTCGGCTTCTTCACCTCGGGGTACTGAACGGTCTCGCTCTTGCTGAACATCTGGTGGAACGAGACCCCGAACCCCTTGACGGGATTCAGGAAATCAGTGAGTCCCACTGGTGACCTCCTCAGGAGGGGTTTTGACCTTGGTGGCCCCGGCCGGACCGCCGTGGTAGTGCGGCGCGTCCAGCGGCGGCACCGGGAACCCGCCGGCGGCGGGATCGGGCGCGACGTCCCGGCCCGCTCCGGGGACGATCTCCTTCTCGTCCTCGCCGCCGCGGACCATCTCCCAGATCACCGTGGCCACCAGCACCACCGCCGCGACCACGGCGGCGATGATGACGATCTGCCGCATGTCGTGGCCCTCGTTGCGCAGCGCGCGGATGGTCGACACCAGCAGGATCCAGCCGAGCGAGAAGGGCATGAGCACCTTCCACCCGAGCTTCATCAGCTGGTCGTAGCGGACGCGCGGCAGCGAGCCGCGCAGCCAGATGAAGAAGAAGATGAACAGCCACAGCTTGACCAGGAACCACAGCACCGGCCACCAGCCGGCGTTGGCGCCCGCCCACACCGTGGAGATCGGCGCGGGAGCCCGCCAGCCGCCGAGGAACAGCGTCGTGGCGAGCGCCGACAGCGTCGCGAGGTTGATGTACTCCGCGAGGAAGAACATCGCGAACTTCAGCGACGAGTACTCGGTGTGGAAGCCGCCGACCAGCTCGCCCTCGCCCTCGGGGAGGTCGAAGGGGATGCGGTTCGACTCGCCCATCATCGTGATCACGTACACGAGGAAGGACGGCAGCAGCAGCACCACGAACCACTTGTCGTGTTGCGCGGCGACGATGTCGGAGGTCGACATCGACCCCGCGAACAGGAACACCGCGACGAACGACAGGCCCATCGCGATCTCGTAGGAGATCACCTGGGCGGACGAGCGGAGCCCGCCGAGCAGCGAGTAGGGCGACATCGACGACCAGCCGGCCAGCACGATCCCGTACACGCCCATCGAGGACATCGCGAGCACCAGCAGCACCGCGACCGGGAGGTCGGTGCCCTGGAGGGCCGTCTGGTGCCCGAACACCGACACCGTCGGCCCGAACGGGATGATGATGAAGGAGATGAACGCCGGGACGGCCGACACGATCGGCGCCAGGACGAAGACCAGCTTGTCGACCTGGCGGGGGACGATGTCCTCCTTGAGCGCCAGCTTCACGCCGTCGGCGAGGCCCTGGAGCAGCCCCTGCGGTCCGACCCGGTTCGGGCCGACCCGGAGCTGCATCCGGCCGATCACGCGCCGCTCGACCCACATCGACAGCAGGACGGTCAGCACCAGGAAGACGAAGATCGCGAGGACCTTGCCGCCGATCAGCCACCACGGGTCGTCGCCGAAGCTCTTCAGCGTGGGTTCCTTCGCGGACGCCGCCGCGAGCGTGAGCGGACTCATCGGGAGCCTCCAGCGGGTTCGTCGGCCGGTCCGTCGGCCACGCCGCCCGGGACGTCCCTGGCCGCGATGGCGCCGCCGCGCGGGGCGGCGCCGGTGAGCGTACCGCCCGAGGCGCCCGCGACGCGCACGACACCGCCCGCCACCGCGCCGAGATCCCGGTACAGGGCGCAGCCCGCCGAGTTCGTCGGCAGCCAGACCACCCGGTCGGGCAGGTCGCCGGTGATCTCCAGCGGGAGCGTGACCTCGCCGCGCGGGCCCGACACGCGCACCGCGCCGTCCGCGCCGATCTCCGCGGCCGTCGCGGGTGACAGCCGCGCCGCCGCGGGCTTGGCGGTGCCCGCGAGGAACGGCTCGCCGTCCTGGAGGCGGCCCCGGTCGAGCAGCAGCCGCCAGGTCGCCAGCAGCGCCTCGCCCCGCTCGGGGTGCGGCGCGATGGCCTGCGGCACGTTCGGGGCGTCCGGGCGCTCGCCGCGGTGGGCGCCGAGCGCGGACAGCTCGCGGCGCGCCGCGTCCGGTCCGGGCAGGCCCAGGTGGACGTCCATCTCGTCGGCGAGCGTGTTCAGGACGCGCAGGTCCGACATCCGTCCGGCGGACCTCAGCACCACGTCGAACTGGCGGCCGCGGCCCTCCCAGTCGACGAACGTGCCGGACTTCTCCGCGACCGCCGCGACCGGCAGCACCACGTCCGCGCGGTCGGTGACCGCGCTCGGACGCTGCTCCAGGCTCACCACGAACGGGGTCGCCTCCAGCGCCGCCAGCACGGCCAGCGGGTCGGGCAGGTCCTCGGGGTCGACGCCGCCGACGAGCAGCGCGCCGCGCCGGCCCTGCGCCGCCGCCGCGATGATCGCGTCGGTGCCGAGCCCCGGCTCGGCGGGCAGTTCGGCGACGCCCCAGGCGCGGGCGACCTCCGCGCGCGCCCGCGGGTCGGCGACCGGGCGGCCGATCGGCAGCAGCCCGGGCAGCGCCCCGGCCTCCACCGCGCCGCGCTCCCCGGCCCGGCGCGGCACCCACGCCAGCCGGGCGCCGGTCACCTGCGCGAGCCGCACCACGGCCGACAGCGCGCCGGGGCTGCCGGCGAGCCGCTCACCGACCAGGATCACGGCGCCGGGGGCCTCCAGCAGCGCGCGGACGCCGGCGTGCCCGCCCTCGCCGATCAGCGAGCCGAGCGTCTCGGCCTCGGCGCCGGGCTGCGTCGGCAGCAGCGTCCCGCCGACCTTGCGCAGGCCGCGCGTCGCGAACGGCGCGGCCGAGAAGACCTTCAGCGCCTTCTTGCGGAACGCCTTGCGCAGGCGCAGGAAGACGATCGGCGACTCCTCCTCCGGCTCGAAGCCGGCGAGCAGCACCGCGGGCGCCTTCTCCAGGTCGGCGTAGGTCACCTCGATCGGGCGGCCCGCCACCGACGAGCCGAGGAAGCGCGACTCCTCGTCCGACATCGGGCGGGCGCGGAAGTCGACGTCGTTGGTGCCGAGCGCGATCCGCGCGAACTTGGCGTAGGCGTAGGCGTCCTCCAGCGTGACCCGGCCGCCGGTCAGCACGCCGGCCGAGCCGCGCGCCGCCGCGAGCCCGCGCGCTGCGACCGACAGCGCCTCGGGCCAGGAGGCGACCTCCAGCTCCCCGGCCTCGTTGCGGACGAGCGGGTGCGTCAGCCGGTCGGGCCGGGTGGCGTAGGTGAACGCCCAGCGGCCCTTGTCGCAGTTCCACTCCTCGTTGACCTGCGGGTCGTCCCCGGCCAGCCGGCGCGTGATCTTCCCGCGCCGGTGGTCGGTGCGCAGCGCGCAGCCGGACGCGCAGTGCTCGCACGTGCTCGGCTGCGACACGAGGTCGAACGGCCGCGACCGGAACCGGTACGCGGCGCCGGTCAGCGCGCCCACCGGGCAGATCTGCACGGTGTTGCCCGAGAAGTAGGACTGGAACGGCTTGCCGTCGGCGGTGCCGACCTGCTCCTTCGCGCCGCGCTCGAACAGGTCGATGAACGCGTCGCCGGCGATCTGGTCGGAGAAGCGGGTGCAGCGCGCGCACTGGATGCAGCGCTCGCGGTCGAGCAGCACCTGGCTGGACAGCGCGAGCGGCTTGGGGAAGGTCCGCTTGGCCTCGACGAACCGCGTCTCGCCGCGCCCGTTGGACATCGCCTGGTTCTGCAGCGGGCACTCGCCGCCCTTGTCGCAGATCGGGCAGTCCAGCGGGTGGTTGATGAGCAGCAGCTCCATCACGCCGTGCTGCGCCTTGTCGGCGACCGGCGAGGTGAGCTGGGTCTTGACGACCATGCCCGGCATCACCGTCGTCGTGCAGGACGCCTGCGGCTTCGGCATCCCGCGCCCGTTCCCGGCGTCGGGGATCTCCACCAGGCACTGGCGGCAGGCCCCGACCGGGTCGAGCAGCGGGTGGTCGCAGAACCGAGGGATCTGGATGCCGAGCAGCTCGGCGGCCCGGATGATCAGGGTGCCCTTCGGCACCTCGATCTCGAAGCCGTCGATGGTGCACGAGATCATCTCGACCTGTTCGACAGCCGCCGAGTCGCTGGTGACCGTCACTTGGCACCTCCCCAGAGGGTGGACTTGGACGGGTCGAACGGGCAGCCGCCCTGCTCGAAGTGCTGGAGGTACTCGTCCCGGAACAGCTTGATGGACGAGACCACCGGGCTCGTCGCGCCGTCGCCGAGCGCGCAGAACGAGCGGCCGAGGATGTTGTCGGACAGGTCCAGGAGGGTTTCGAGGTCCTCCTCCGCGCCCTGCCCGGCCTCCAGCCGCTTCAGCATCTGCTTGTACCAGTAGGTGCCCTCGCGGCACGGCGTGCACTTGCCGCACGACTCGTGCGCGTAGAACTCCGACCAGCGCAGGACCGCCCGGACGACGCACGTCGTCTCGTCGAAGATCTGGAGGGCGCGGGTGCCGAGCATCGACCCGGCGGCGCCGACGGACTCGAAGTCCAGCGGCACGTCCAGGTGCTCCTCGGTGAAGATCGGCGTGGACGAGCCGCCCGGCGTCCAGAACTTCAGCCGGTGCCCCTCGCGGATGCCGCCCGCCATGTCGAGCAGTTCCCGCAGCGTGATGCCGAGCGGCGCCTCGTACTGGCCGGGCCGCGTCACGTGCCCCGACAGCGAGAAGATCCCGAATCCCTGGGACTTCTCGGTGCCCATCGAGGCGAACCAGTCGGCGCCGTTCCCGACGATCGAGGGAACGGACGCGATCGACTCGACGTTGTTGATGACAGTGGGGCCGCCGTACAGGCCCGCGACCGCCGGGAAGGGGGGCTTGAGCCTGGGCTGACCGCGGAATCCCTCCAGGGAGTCCAGCAGCGCCGTCTCCTCGCCGCAGATGTAGGCCCCGGCGCCGCTGTGCACGACCACGTCCAGGTCGTAGCCGGAGCCGAGGATGTCCTTGCCGAGGTACCCGGCCTCATACGCCTCCGCGACGGCCCGCTGGAGCCTGCGGATCACGTGCAGGACCTCGCCGCGCACGTAGATGAACGCGTGGTTGGACCGGATCGCGTAGGAGCTGATGATGACGCCCTCGACCAGGACGTGCGGGTTCGCCATCATCAGCGGGATGTCCTTGCAGGTCCCCGGCTCGGACTCGTCGGCGTTGACGACGAGGTAGCGCGGGTTCGGGCTGCTCGGCGGCAGGAACCCCCACTTCATGCCGGTGGGGAAGCCCGCGCCGCCGCGGCCGCGCAGGCCCGAGTCCTTGACGGCCTGGACGATCGCGTCCGGCTCCATGCCGAAGGCGGTGCGCAGCGACCGGTAACCGCCCTCGCGCTCGTAGCCCTCGCGGGTGAACGAGTCGGACTGGTCCCAGTTCCTGGTGAGGATCGGGGTGAGCGTGGTCACTGGTTACGCCCCTCCTGGCTGCCGGGCTTCACATCGCCGCCGATCGGCTTGCCCGGCTCGTTCGGCGGCGGGTCGGTGACCTCGCCCGGCTTCACCGGCTCCTGCGGCCGCTCGCGGCCCGCGTCGGCGGGCGGCGCCTCCCAGCCGCGCTCGCGCGCGAGCTCCAGCCCGCGCAGCGACTCGGGCCCGGCCTGGACGCCCTCGTGCGCGAGCCCGTCGGGGAACCCGGCGAGCACGCGCGAGGCGTCCTTCCAGTTCGCGAGCGTGTTCGGGCCGCGCGAGGGCAGCACCCGCTCACCCGAGCGCAGGTCGTCGACCAGCTTCTTGGCCTTCTCGGGAGTCATGTTGTCGAAGAACTCCCAGTTGACCATCATCACCGGCGCGAAGTCGCAGGCGGCGTTGCACTCGATCCGCTCCAGGCTGACCTTGCCGTCCGGGGTGGCCTCGTCGTGGCCGACCCCGGTGTGCTCGCTCAGCTCGTCCCAGATCTGGTCGCCGCCCATCACCGCGCACAGCGTGTTGATGCACACGCCGACGTGGTACTCGCCCACGGGCCTCTGCTTGTACTGCGTGTAGAAGGTGACGACGCCCGTCACCTGCGCGGGCGTGATCCCGAGCTGCTCGGCGCAGAACTCGATGCCCTCCCGCGTGACGTGCCCGTCGACCGACTGCACCAGGTGCAGCATCGGCAGCAGCGCCGACCTCGGCTTCGGGTACCGGGCGATGATCTCCTTGGCGTCCCGCTCCAGCCGCTCCCGGACGTCCGGCTCGTAGGCCCGGCTCGTTCCGTCCGCCGCGTTCGCCGTCATCGGTCCACTCCCCCCATGACCGGGTCGATGCTGGCGACGGCGGCGATGACGTCGGCGATCATGCCGCCCTCGGCCATCGCCGGCGTGGCCTGCAGGTTGACGAAGGACGGCTCGCGGAAGTGCACGCGGTAGGGACGGGTGCCCCCGTCGCTGACCACGTGCGCGCCGAGCTCGCCGCGCGGCGACTCGATGTGCGAGTACGCCTGCCCCGCGGGCACCCGGAAGCCCTCGGTGACCAGCTTGAAGTGGTGGATCAGCGCCTCCATCGAGGTGCCCATGATGTGCGCGATGTGCTTGGGCGAGTTGCCCATGCCGTCCGCGCCGATCGCGAGCTGCGCCGGCCAGCCGATCTTCTTGTCCTCGATCATGACCGGCCCCCTGGTCCCCTGGAGCCGCTCCACGCACTGCTCGACGATCTTCAGGGACTCCTCCATCTCGGCCATCCGGACGAGGTAGCGGCCGTACACGTCGCAGGTGTCCTGCGTCGCGACCTCGAAGTCGTAGGTCTCGTAGCCGCAGTAGGGCTGCGACTTGCGCAGGTCCCAGGGCAGGCCCGTCGCGCGCAGGACGGGCCCGGTGACGCCGAGCGCCATGCACCCGGTGAGGTCGAGGTAGGCGACGTCCTTGGTCCGCGCGAGGTAGACGGGGTTGGAGTCCATGAGCTTGCGCAGCGCCTGGAGGCGCTTGGGCATCCGGTCGAGGTAGTCGCGCACCTTGCTGAGCGCGCCGCTCGGCAGGTCCTGCGCGACCCCGCCCGGACGGACGTAGGCCATGTTCATGCGCAGGCCCGTGATCTCCTCGAACAGGTCGAGGGTGTACTCGCGCTCGATGAACCCGTTCAGCATGACCGTGGTCGCGCCGAGTTCGAGCCCGAACGTCGCGATGGCGACCAGGTGCGAGGAGATCCGGTTGAGCTCCATCAGCATGACGCGGATGATCTGCGCCCGCTCCGGCACCTGGTCGGTGACGCCGAGCAGCTTCTCCACGCCGAGGCAGTACGCGGTCTCGTTGAAGATCGGCGCGAGGTAGTCCATCCGGGTGCAGAACGTGGTGCCCTGCGTCCAGGTGCGGAACTCCATGTTCTTCTCGATGCCGGTGTGCAGGTAGCCGATGACCACGCGGGCCTCGTCCACCGTCTCGCCGTCGAGCGTCAGGATGATCCGCAGCACGCCGTGCGTGGACGGGTGCTGCGGGCCCATGTTGACCACGAGCCGCTCGTCGCCGAGGTCCTCGGCGCCCGCGACGACCTCGTCCCAGTCCTGCCCGGCGACGTCGAACACCCGGCCCTCGGTCGCCTCGTCGGCGGCGGCGTAGGCGTCGTACTCGGTGTACTTCGTGGAACTCATGTGTACGACCTCCGCTCGTCGGGCGGCGGGATCTCCGCTCCGCGGTACTCGACGGGGATGCCGCCGAGGGGGTAGTCCTTGCGCTGCGGGTGACCGACCCAGTCGTCGGGCATCTGGATCCGTGTCAGCGCCGGGTGCCCGTCGTACACGATGCCGAAGAAGTCGTAGGTCTCCCGCTCGTGCCAGTCGCTCGTCGGGTACACCGGCACCAGCGACGGGACGTGCGGGTCGGCGTCGGGGCAGGTCGCCTCCAGCCGGACGCGCCGGTTGTGGGTGATCGACAGCAGGTGCGTCACCGAGTGCAGCTCGGCGCCGGTGTCCTGCGGGTAGTGGACGCCCGACACGGCCGAGCACAGCTCGAAGCGCAGCGACGGGTCGTCCCGCATGGTGCGGGCGACCTCGCGCAGGTGCTCGCGCTTGACGAAGAACGTCATCTCGCCGCGGTGGATCACCACGCGCTCGATCGCGTCCCCATAGTCCGGGAAGGCGCGCTCCAGTTGGTCGGCGATCTCGTCGAACTCGCCCGGCTCGGCGGCGCCGTCCGGCCCGCCGTAGGGGCGCGGCGCGCCGACCTTCGGGCTCTGCCGGACGACGAGCCCGCCGTACCCGGAGGTGTCGCCGGTCGTCTTCGAGCCGAACATGCCCGTGCGGGCGATCGGCTGCTCGCGGCGCTCCTCCTCGACCTGCGCGGGGAGCCGGTCGGCGGCCTGCTCGGCCTGCTGCTCGGGATGCTGGGAGGACATCAGGCCCCCTGTCCGAGCAGCGGGAGCCGGCGGCGCTTGGCCTCTTCCAGCTCGGCGATCTGGCGCTCGCGCTGCGGGCCGAGCTTGGTGTTCTGGATCTTGTCGTGCAGCTTCAGGATGGCGTCCAGCAGCATCTCGGGCCGCGGCGGGCAGCCGGGCAGGTAGATGTCCACCGGGACGATGTGGTCCACACCCTGCACGATCGCGTAGTTGTTGAACATCCCGCCGGACGACGCGCACACGCCCATCGCGATGACCCACTTGGGCTCGGTCATCTGGTCGTAGATCTGCCGCAGCACCGGCGCCATCTTCTGGCTCACCCGGCCCGCGACGATCATCAGGTCGGCCTGCCGGGGCGTCCCCGAAGCGCGCTCCATCCCCCAGCGGGAGAAGTCGTGCCGGGGGTCGCCGGTCGCCATCATCTCGATCGCGCAGCACGCGAGGCCGAACGTCGCCGGCCACACCGAGCTCTTGCGCGCCCAACCCGCGACCTGCTCGACCGTCGTCAGCAGGAACCCGCTCGGGAGTTTCTCCTCTAGGCCCATGTCAGTCCCACTCCAGACCGCCGCGCCGCCAGATGTAGGCGTACGCCACAAGCACGGTGACGATGAAAAGGACCATCTCCACAAGGCCGAAGATCCCCATCCGGTCGAACGCGACCGCCCAGGGGTACAGGAAGATGATCTCAATGTCGAAGACGATGAACAGCATCGCCGTCAGGTAGTACTTGATCGGGAAACGGCCGCCGCCCACCGGCTGCGGCGTCGGCTCGATGCCGCACTCGTAGGCGTCCAACCGGGCCCGGTTCCAGCGCTTGGGCCCCGTCAGCGAGGCCATCGCCACCGAACCGGCGGCGAACACGAACGCGAGCACCCCCAGCACGATGATCGGGATATAGAGATCCATGTCTCTACCGCCTCCCTCTCGAACCTGCGACGCGATACGGGGCGGCGCCTCCGCGGTCCGCCACCCTAGCCAAGGTGGTCAATAGCACTCCCCTCCGGGTCGGGGTCGCTGGCGGCCCCTGCCTGTGTGCGCCCGTGTGTGCGCTCATGCTGCCGGGGCCACCTTCTGCATCGCGTTGATGACCCGGTCCATCGCGTCGCCGCCCTTCGGGTCGGTCAGGTTGGCGAGCAGCTTGAGCGTGAAGCGCATCAGCGTCGGATGCGGCAGGCCGTGCGCGGTGAGGAACTTCATCACGCGCGGGTCGCCGATGGCCTGGACGAACACCCGCGCCAGCGTGAAGTAGCCGCCGTGCTCGTCCTTCAGGATGCGCGGGTACTCGTACAGGGTCCGCTCGCGCTGCGCCGGGGTGCGGCGGGCGAGCGCCTGCACCATGATGTCGGCGGCCAGCCGGCCGGACTCCAGCGCGTAGTCGATGCCCTCGCCGTTGAACGGGTTGATCATGCCCCCGGCGTCGCCGACGAGCAGCATGCCCCGGGTGTAGTGCGGCTGCCGGTTGAAGCCCATCGGCAGCGCGGCGCCGCGGATCTTGGACGTGGCGTGCTCCTCCGAGAACCGCCACTCCGCGGGCATCTGCGCGCACCAGCGCCGCAGCATGCCCCGGTAGTCGACGTTCTGGAACGCCTTGCTCGTGTTGAGCAGGCCGAGGCCCACGTTGGAGGTGCCGTCGCCGACGCCGAACACCCAGCCGTAGCCGGGGAGCAGGCGCTCGCCGTCCCACAGCTCCAGCCACGCCTCCATGTAGTCGTCGTCGTGGCGGGGCGTCTCGAAGTAGCGGCGGACCGCGACGCCCATCGGGCGGTCGGAGCGGCGGCGCAGGCCCATCGCCAGCGAGAGCCGGGTGGAGTTGCCGTCGGCCGCGACGACGAGCGGCGCGTGGAAGGACGTCTCCTCGCCCTCGTAGGTGGCGGTGACGCCGGTGATGCGGTCGGTGCGCTCGTCCAGGATCGGGCCGGTGACCGTGCAGCCCTGGAGCAGCCGGGCGCCGGCCTTGGCGGCGTGCTCGGCGAGGAGCTGGTCGAAGTCGGCGCGCTTGCGGACGAGCCCGAAGTCGGGGAAGCTCGCGAGCTCGGGCCAGGGCAGCTCGACCTTGACCCCGCCGCCGTAGATCCGCAGGCCCTTGTTGCGCCCCCACCCCGGATCGTTGACGTCCACGCCCATGCCGATCAGGGCGCGGACCGCACGCGGGGTGAGCCCGTCACCGCAGATCTTGTCGCGCGGGAACGTCGCCTTCTCCAGCAGCAGCACGCTGAGGCCGGCCTGGGCCAGCCAGTAGGCGGTCGAGGCCCCGGCGGGGCCGGCCCCGACGACGATGACGTCCGCGTGTCGGGTCGAGTCGGTCACGGCTTTCCTCTTCAGCTCGTTCGCTTGTGAAGTACTTCACAAGGATCCGGTGGGGAGTCTATTCCTTTATCACGACTGGTGGGTACTTCTGGGCCGATCCAAATATGGAGCGGTCCCCGAACCACCTGCCGTCCCGGTCATCCCGGATTGGTGGCGTGGTGCAGCGCCGCGACCCCGAACGTGAGGTCGCGCCATCGCACCGACGTCCACCCGGCGTCCTGGATCAGCCGCGCCAGCGCCGCCTGGCCGGGCCACGCCAGCGTCGACTCGGCGAGATAGGTGTAGGAGCCGGGGTTGGAGCTGACCCGCGCGAGCAGCGGCAGCCCGTACCGCAGGTGCGCCTTGTGGCCGAGCGCGAGCAGCGTGTTCGGAGGGTGACTGACCTCACACACCAGCAGCCGCCCGCCCGGCTTGGCCACCCGCCGCAGCTCGCGCAGCGCCGCGCCGGTGTCGGCGACGTTGCGGAGCCCGAAGGAGATGGTGACGGCGTCGAACGAGCCGCTCGCGAAGGGGAGCCGCAGCGCGTCGCCCGCGACGAAGCTGAGCCGCTCGACGCCGGCCTGGCGCCGCGTCCCGACCCGCAGCATGCCGAGGGAGAAGTCGCACGCCACCGTGTCGGCCCCGGCCTCGGCGAACGGCACCGAGGAGGTGCCCGTCCCGGCCGCGAGGTCGAGGACCCGCTCGCCGGGCCGCGCGTCCACCGCCGCGACGACCGCCCTGCGCCAGCGCCGGTCCTGGCCGCCGGTCATCAGGGTGTTCAGCAGGTCGTAGCGCTCGGCGGTGCCGTCGAACATCGCCGCCACGTCGGCGGGCTGCTTGTCGAGTGAGGCGCGGGTCATGGGTCCACCCTAAGAGCTAGCGGAACCACCGCCGCGCACCGCCCACGCCGGGTAGTGCTACGCGTCTTCCTTGGTACGTGCCCGCTCGAACCTCCGGCGCCGGTCGCGGACGCCGGTCAGCACGGCCGCCGACATCCGGTCGCGCTGGCCCGACAGCAGGACGAAGCTGACGATGCCGCTGATCAGCAGTGCCAGCAGGACGAGGGGGAACCCGCGGGTTCCGAGCAGCGCCAGCACGCCCGCGGTGGCCACGAAGATCATCAACCGCGCGGCGGTGTAGAAGAATACGGAACGCATGACACCGCAAAGCCTACCCCCGCCCTCTCGCGACCCCGCGGCAGGTCAGGCGTACACCTCCTGGAACAGGGCCGGGTCGACGTTGCCGCCCGACAGCACCGACGCGTAGGCCGCGCCCTCGGGGAGTTCGTCGCGGTGGTGCAGGTAGGCGGCGGTGGCCACCGCGCCCGACGGCTCGGAGACCAGGCGGGTCTCGCGGGCGAGGCGGCGCATCGTCGCCTTGATCTCGTCCTCGGTGACGGTGACGATGCCGTCCACGAGCGCCTGGATGTGGGCGAAGGGGAGGTCCCCCACCCGCTGGACGCGCAGGCCGTCGGCGATGGTGCGGCCGGTGTCCTCGGCCGTCCAGGAGACGGGCCGGCCGAGGCGCAGCGAGTCGCGGGCGTCGGCGGCCAGCTCCGGCTCGACGCCGATGACCCGCGCCCGCGGCCGCAGCGCCTTGACGGCCGCCGCGACGCCTGAGACGAGGCCGCCGCCGCTGATCGGGACGAGCACGACGTCCACGTCCGGGCGGTCCTGGACGATCTCCAGGCCGACCGTGCCCTGGCCCGCGATCACGCGCGGGTCGTCGTAGGGCGGGATCATCGTGAAGCCGTGCGCGTTCGCGAGCCGGTCCGCCGTCTCGACGCGCGCCTCGGCGGTCGGCTCGACGTACACGACCTCGGCGCCGAGCTCCCGGCACGCGTCGACCTTCACGGCGGGCGTGGTGTGCGGCATCACCAGGACGGCGCGGATCCCCAGCTCGCGGGCGGTGTAGGCGACGGCGCGCGCGTGGTTGCCGCTGGAGTGCGTCACGACCCCCCGCTTCCGAACGTCATCCGGGAGAGAGGAGATGGCGGCGTACGCGCCGCGCAGCTTGAACGCGCCGACCGGCTGCAACGACTCGGGCTTGACGAGCAGCGCGGGAGCACCAGGCGGGAGCGGGAACGGGACGAGCGGCGTCCGGACGGTGATCCCCGCGAGCCGCTCGGCCGCGCCCTCGATCTCGGCCAGCGAGACGAGATCGGACGTGGTCCGGAGACTAGACATGATCCGGAGACTATTCGCTTCGCCGCCGCCCGCGCGCCGCCTCCCGGTCAACCCTGCGTCGCGAGCGTGACACGGCTGGTCAGCCGGGGGTCCGATGGCCGCTGCGAGCGACCCCGCGAGCACATCAGGTCATCACGGCAGGTCATGCGACTACCCAGCGTGATGTTTTCCGAAAACAAGGGAGAAATCGGTCTTGAACCGCCACACTGTAAACAGTCCACCCGCGACGAGAGCGGGACAAAGGGGGAGAGAAAACGTGGAGAGCACGAGCGAGCGCCTGCTCACCCCAGGAGAGGTCGCCGCCCTCTTCCGGGTCGATCCGAAGACGGTCACACGATGGGCCGCGGCGGGCCGGATCAGCAGCATCCGCACTCCCGGAGGCCACCGCCGCTTCCGCGAGTCCGAGGTGCACGCGCTGCTGCGCGGCGAGGAGCCGGTCGCCGAGCACTCGGCACGCTGACCTTACCGTCCCGGCATCGTCCCGGAACTTTTTTCCGGACCGTCGCACGGCGGGAAGGGCGCCTCACGGGGAAGCGCCCTAGTCCTCCGTCCGGTCCGCCTTCCACTCCTCGAATCGTCTGAGGAGCTCCGCGTCCTCGTCGCGCCAGCGCCGCCGTCGCTCCGCCAGCTCGTCCTCGGTGAGCGACTGGTCGAGCAGCCGGTCGTAGTCGGGATCGTCCGGACCGATCTCGACGTAGGCGTCAGCGATGATCCGCCCGCGGCCCGGCTCGTCCGCGCCGGTGTCGGCGAGGACGCTGTGGGGTACCCGGAGCCTGCCGTCGGGGAGCCGGATCACCTGCATCGTCGATCACCCTTGGTGTGCATCGGTGTGCGTCGGGGCCATCGGGGGTCCTAGATCCCGTATCTGCGGTTGAAGAAGAGCATGACCTCAAGTGCCGTCCGGATGTTGCCGGCGAGCATATCGACCAGCGCGGGACGCTGCCGGGACGAGATCGCCGCGAACGCGTCCGCGAAGAACTCGCGGCGGCCGAGCGCGTCGGGCTGCCGGTGGAAGTCGCTGGCCAGGTGCGGAAGGCACTGCTCGTACAGCGCGACGAACGCGGGGCTGTCGGAGGTCCACGCGCCGTCGTCGCCGTCGATGTCGTCGAGCGCGTGCCCGACCTCGTGCAGCATGACGTCGGGCGTGGGCGACGGCCGGTCGCCCACGACGATCTTGCGGTCGCCGTAGGCGCCCGCGCAGATGTCCCACGTCGCGCGGCCGGACGGCAGCGGGCGGTCGCGCAGGTGGCCCATGTCGTCGAGTTGCGGGACGCCGCCGGGGCCGACGTAGATGCCGTCGAGCCCGGCCGCGAGCTTCTCCTTGAGCGGCGCGGGCAGCCCGGCGAGGCTGTCCACGGCGCGGATCACCTCGGGGGTGGGCGGGCCGAGCCGGGCGTCCCACTGCCGGTACAGCACGCCCTCCAGGACGCCGCAGTGCCGGCGGCCGTCGGCGACGTGCGGCATGCCCGGCGGGTAGGGCTCCACGCGGAGCGTGTCGTCGTCGAGTTCGAAGGCGCGCAGCGCGTGGTCGCGCGCCCCGCCGCCGGGGCGGCGCCGCCCGTAGCGGCCCACGACGCCCTCGGGCGCGTCGCCCGGACGGGCCTCGTCCGGGCGGTCGGGGCCGGCGGTGAACTCGTCGTCGCGCCCCGCCTTGCGGAACCGGCCGAACCGGTCGCGCGGCTGGCTGCCGCGCGGGCGCACGCGTCCGGCCTCGGGGGGTCCGCCCGAGTCGGGCGGCGAGGGCGAGTACGCGGTGTCGCCCGGACGGTCGTTCCAGTCGGTCGGGTCGTTCCGGTCGGACGGGTCGTTCCAGTCGGTCCGCCGGCCCCGGGAGGCCTCCCGATTCCTCAGCTCCCGGGGCTTGCGGTGGATGCCTTTGAAGCGCATCGGGCTCCTCTGTCGGCGGGACCCCGGCGGGGGTCGACGAGCGTCCGGGTCCCGGAGGCAGGGTAAGCCGGAACCCGACACCGCGTCATCCCCACCGGTCACCCGCTGCCCTCAGGCCAGGGACGTATCCGCTGATGACGCGGTTCCGCGAACACGACAACGGGGGGACCGCCGCCGCGGTCCCCCCGTTGGCCGTGAATATCAGCCGTGAATATCAAGCGTAGGAGTGCAGTCCGGAGAACATGTAGTTCACGCCGAAGAAGTTGAACAGCAGCGCGGCGAAGGCGATCAGCGAGAGGATCGCGGCCTTGCGCCCCTTCCAGCCCGCCGTGGACCGCGCGTGCAGGTAGGCCGCGTAGCCGATCCAGATGACGAACGACCAGGTCTCCTTGGGGTCCCAGCCCCAGTAGCGGCCCCACGCCTCGTCCGCCCAGATCGCGCCCATGATGATCGCGGCCGTCCAGATCGGGAACGCGAACATCGTCACGCGCAGGCACAGCCGGTCCAGGGCCTCGACGGCCGGGATCCGCGCGAGCACCCCGCCCTCGGCGACGCCGCCGCGCTCCTGCGCCCGCGACTTGACCAGGTACAGGATCGTGGCCGCGCCGGCGACGGTGAACGCGCCGGTCGCGGTGATCGCGGCGGTCACGTGGATGGCGATCCAGTAGGAGTTCAGCGCCGGGCTCACCGGGCCGACCGAGTCGTACAGCCACAGGTTGTCGATGCCGAGCGCGACCACGGCGGCGACCATCACGAACGCGCCGAGGAACCGCGCCTGGTAGCGCCACATCACGACGAGGAACGCGGTGACGGCGGCGAAGGCGATCGCGGCGAGGAACTCGTACATGTTCGCCCACGGCCAGCGGTCGGCCGACAGCCCCCGCGTCACCAGCATGCCGAGGTGCGCGGCCCAGCCCAGCAGGTTCAGCACGACGCCGAGGCGCGCCCAGTCGGCCTGGCGGCGCCCGCCGTCCGGCCTCCCGGGGGCGGCGGCCTCCTCGGCCGCCCCCTCGGCCGGGGTCGGGGCGGCGGCGCCGGCGCCCACCAGGACCTTCGCCTCGGCCTTCTCGGCCACCAGCGCGGCCGAGCGGCGGCGGCCGAAGCCGAGGTCCGCGGCGTAGGCGAACAGCGCGATGATGTAGAGCACCACCGTGGTCAGCATGAGCTTGTCGCTCAGGTTCGCGAGGTCGGCGTCGCCCACCCTCGTCACTCCTTCGGTTCTGTGTCGGGGTCGTGCCCGGCCGGTCCCGCCTCGGCCTCGGTCTCAGCGGTTTCCGGCTCGTTCTGCGGCTCGTTCTCCGGCGCGGGCTCGGCCTCCGGCGCCTCGTGCCCGGGACCGCGCAGCGCGGTCACGATGTCGTCGAACTCCGAGGTCGGGTTCCCGAGCGTGAGGCCGCCGACCTCCACCACCGTACGCCCGCCCTTCCCGGCGCTCGCACGGACCCACACCCTGCGGCGCCTGACCATGAACGAGGTCGCCACGCCGAGCACCGCGAGCACGGCCGCGACCAGTGCGGGCAGGCGTCCCGGGTCGCGGTTGACCGACATCGTCGTGTACTCGCGGAGGCCGTCGAAGGTGATCGTCCCCGCGTTCCCGGGGAGCTTGAACGACTCGCCCGGCTCCAGCAGCTTCTGCCCGTCCTTGACGGGCTGGAGCGTCTTGCCGACGCCCTCCAGCTTGTAGACCGACTGGGGGGTGCCGGAGTCGAGCCCGATGTCGCCCTTGAACGAGGAGATCGTCACGACCGGGCGGATCGGCCCGGGGAAGGCCGAGACGATCTGCTTCCGGTCCTCGCTGGCCATCGCCGTCGGCCACAGGATCGCGTAGAAGGCGAGCTGCTCGGGCTCGGCGTCGGGCGCCTTGATGACGCCCTCGGAGGTGAGGTTGCGCGGCTCCATCGGCAGGAAGGGCACCGCGTCCTGGAAGGCGATGTTCCCCTTGCCGTCGCGGACGGTGAACACCGGCGCGTACCCGTGCCCGAGCAGGTAGAGCTTGGCGCCGCCGACCTTCAGCGGGTGGTTGAGCCGCAGGTCCCAGCTCTTCTCCTTCGCCCCGGGGGAGTTCCGGTAGCGGATCTTGGCGTGGAAGTCGGTGGCCTGGCCGCGCTTGTCGCCCTTGGTCTCGTAGGTGGCGGTGAAGTCGTCCAGCGTGATCGAGAACGGCGAGAGGTCGTCGCCGCCGAACGCGCGTCCGGGCTTGAAGTCGTCGTACTGGCTCAGCGAGTTCGCGAACGACTTGCCCTCGGTCAGCAGGATGTTGCCGCGGTAGCCGAACAGGTTGCCGAGGCCGAGCGCGAACAGCAGGGCCAGCAGCGCCAGGTGGAACAGCAGGTTGCCGGTCTCGCCCAGGTACCCCTTCTCGGCGGACGCGGCGCCCCCCGAGACGTCCACGCGGAACCGGCGGCCGCGCAGCACCCGGCGCGCCTCGGCGAGGACGTCCTCGGGCGCGTCGTCGGTCTCGTAGGACGCCGACTGCGGCAGCCGCCCGAGGTTGCGGGGCGCCGCCGGGGGCCGCGCCCGCATCGACCGGTAGTGCTTGACGGCGCGCGGGACCACGCAGCCCGCCAGCGACACGAACAGCAGGATGTAGATCGCCGCGAACCAGGGCGCGGAGAACACGTCGAACAGCGAGAAGCGGTCGAGCCAGGGCGCGAGGGTCTTGTGGTCCTCGACGTACTTGGCGACCTTCTCCGGCGCCTGGTCGCGCTGCGGGAAGATCGAACTCGGCACCGCGCCCAGCGCGACCAGGAACAGCAGGATCAGCGCCGTGCGCATCGTGGTGAGCTGCCGCCAGCCCCAGCGCAGCCAGCCGAGCGGGCCGATGCCGGTGGGCCGGGGCACCTCCCCGGGGGCCTGCCGGGCGGTGGGCGCCCGCGTCCCCGCCTCACCCTCGGCGGCCTCGGCGCCCTCGGCGGCGGCGATGGCCTCGTCCGTGATCTCGTCCGTCGTCTCGCCCATCTCAGATAACCGGTTCGAAGCCGCTGATCCACGACCTCAGCTCGATGGTCAGATCGCCCCACAGGCCGCTCACCAGCAGCACCCCGATGAGCACCAGCATCCCGCCGCCGGTGCGCATCACGAGGGGGTAGTGCCGCTTCACCGCGCCGAACGCGCCGAGCGCGCGCCGGTAGGCGATCGCGGTGACCACGAACGGCAGCCCGAGGCCCGCGCAGTACGCCAGCGACAGTAGCGCGCCGCGCCCGGCGCTCGCCTCCGTGATCGCCAGGCCCTGGACGGCGCCGAGCGTCGGGCCGATGCACGGCGTCCAGCCGAGCCCGAACAGGACGCCGAGCAGCGGCGCCCCGGCCAGCCCGGCCGCGGGCATCCTGCCGGACTTGAGCGTCCACTGGAGGCCGGGGACGAACCCCATGAACGCCAGCCCGAACACGATCGTGACGACGCCGAGGACGCGGGTGATCGGGTCCTGGTACTCCAGCAGCCACCGGCCGAGCCCGCCGAACAGCACGCCGTAGCTGACGAACACGAGGCTGAAGCCCGCGATGAACAGCGACACGCCCGCCAGCAGCCGGCCGCGCCGCTGCTCGGCGAGGTCGGCGCCGGACATGCCGGTCACATACGACAGGTAGCCCGGGACGAGCGGCAGCACGCACGGCGAGGCGAACGAGACCAGCCCGGCCAGCGCGGCCAGCGGCGCGGCCGCGAGCAGCGACCCGCTCGTGACGGTCTCGGCGGCGCTCATCGGCCCGCGCCGCTTCCGGGGATCATGGCGGGCTCACTTCTCCGCGAGGGTCTTGGCGACCAGCGGACCGAGCTTGGAGTAGGTCGTGGCGCCGATGACGCGGGCCGCGATGCGGCCCTGCCGGTCGAGGACGAGGGTGCTCGGGATCGCGCTCGGCGGGACCTCGCGGAAGGCGAGCGTGACCCGCCCGTCCGCGTCGAACATGCTCGGGTAGGTGACCTTGAACTTGCGCTCGAAGGCCTTGCCGTTCTCCTTGGCGTCCTTGAAGTTGACGCCGAGGAACTCCACGCCCTTCGCCTTGTTCTCGCTGTAGACCTGCTCCAGCGAGGGGGCCTCGCCGCGGCAGGGCGCGCACCAGGACGCCCAGAAGTTCACGACGACGACCTTGCCCTTGAGGTCGGCGAGGCGGTGCCGGCCGCCGGCGAGGCCCTCGGCCTCGACGTCCTGGACGCTCTTGCGGTCGCCGGGCTTGAACTCCGTGACGTTCCCGTTGCCCGAGATGAAGCGGTTGTCGTTGCCGCCGGCGCCGTTCTCGGAGGCGCTCGTCCCGGCGCAGCCGGCGAGCAGCCCGCAGAGCGCGACGGCGGCGGCTCCGGCGCGCGCGGGGGAAAGTCGGGGGTTCAACGGACCCTCCTACTACTACAGGACGTAGTACAAACGGTAGCGGTGCCCTCAGGCACCCGCGACACTGGGCCCCTTCGCGAGCCCCGCGGCGGGCTCGCTGTAGGCGACCTCCACGAGCCGGCTGCCCTCGAACGTGAGGCTCGTGACGCTGGCCAGGGCGCATTCGCGCTTGTTCGGATGGTGCCAGAGCCTGCGGTGCTCGGCGTGCAGCCGCAGGATCCACACCGGGAGCTGGTGGCTCACGCACACCGCCTCGTGGCCGCGTCCGGCCTCCCTGGCCCTGATCACCGCCGCGCGCATCCGGGCGGCGAGGTCCCGGTAGGGCTCGCCCCACGACGGGCGGAACGGGTTGACCAGGTGGCGCCAGTGCTCGGGACGGCGCAGCGACCCCGCGCCCGCCCCGAACGTCAGCCCCTCGAAGTGGTTCTCGGCCTCGATCAGCCGGTCGTCCACCGTCACGGGCAGGTCGAACGCCTCGGCCAGCGGCGCGGCCGTCTCCAGGGCCCGCTGCATCGGCGAGGAGAACAGCGCGGTCACGTCCCGGTCGCCGAACCACTTGGCGGCGGCCTTGGCCATGAGGACGCCGTCCTCGCTCAGCCGGTAGCCGGGCAGCCGCCCGTAGAGGATCCCGTCCGGATTGTGCACCTCACCGTGCCGCAGCAGGTGAACGATCGTCTTCTCGGTCATCGCCCGTCAGATTACCCAGGCCGGGCGGTGTCCCGGCCCACCGGCCGCGCCCCGCCCGCCGCCGCGGCTCAGCCCGCGGCCGGGACGGCCGAGCGCAGCGCCTTCACCGCCGCGCGGATCGCCGGGCGGCGCGCCGCCTCCTCCCGCCAGAGCGCGTAGACGCGGCGCGTCAGCGGCTCGGCGAGCGGCACGACCGCCACGTCCGGCGGGACGTCGCAGCGGCCGAGGCGGGGCAGGATCGCGTTGCCGAGCCCGGCCGAGACGAGCGAGAGCTGGGTGGCGAACTCGTAGGCCATGTGGTCGATGCGAGGCTCGCTGTCGACGGCGCGCAGCGTCCGCAGGAGCCAGTCGCAGCAGATGCTGTCGGGCGAGGAGCTGATCCAAGTGTCACCGGCCAGCTCCTTCAGCTCGATCGTGTCGCGCCCCGCGAGCGGGTGGTCGGAGGGGAGCGCGACGTCGGCGATGTCGGCGCAGATCACCCCCTTGCACAGGCCCTCGGGCAGCGGCAGCGGCTCGTTGTTCCAGTCCTGCACGACGGCCAGGTCGAGGTCGCCGCGCGAGACCAGCGGCCCGCTCTGCAGCGGGTCCTCCTCGCGGAGCAGGACGCGCAGGTCGGGGTGCTCGGCGCGGAGCCTGCGCAGCGCGGCGGGCATCAGCCCGCGCACGGCGGTCGGGAACGCGGCGAGGGAGAGCCGCCCGACGACGGAGCCGCGGTGCGCCTCCAGGTCGGACTGGGCCTGCTCGACGAGCGAGAGGATCCGCTCGGCGTGCGCGACCAGCAGTTGCGCGGCGTCGGTCAGCCGGACGCCGCGCCCGTTGCGTTCGAGCAGCTTCTGGCCGGTCTCCCGCTCCAGCTTGGCGAGCTGCTGGGAGACGGCGGAGGTGGTGACGTGGAGCACGTCGGCGGCGGCGCTGACCGAGCCGTAGGTCGCCACGGAGTGCAGGGCGCGCAGCCGTTCCAGATCGAGCATGTAGCAATGCTAAAACGAACTGTCAAAGAGTTCTAGCTTGTTCTAAAGCTATCCGCCGAGGACGATGCGGGAAACCGCGCTCCCCGCCGGGGGCGTGCCGTCCGGCGAAGGGTGTCGCGCGTCTCATAGAACGTTCCACGGCCATCGTACGGGTGACCCGACCCGTCCTGACGAGGTGAGAGACATGCACGGAATCCACGCGTCCCTGGTGACGCCGTTCACCCGCGCGGGCGAGGTCGACCTCAAGTCCCTCGAAAGGCTCGCGGCGCACTGCCTCACGGGCGGCGCGTCCGGGCTCGTGGCGCTGGGCACCACCGGCGAGGCGGCCACGCTGACGGCCGCCGAGCAGCGGGCGGTGCTGGAGACCGGCCGCGCCGTCGCCACCGAGCACGGCGCGCCGCTGATCGTCGGCGCCGGGACGATGGGCACCGAGGACTCGATCCGGCAGGCCCGCGAGCGCGCCCCGCTCGCCGACGCGCTGCTCGTCGTCGTCCCCTACTACCTGCGCCCCTCCGACGACGGCGTGATCGACCACATCGCCGCGATCGGCGCCGCCGTGGACGTGCCGCTGCTCGTCTACAACATCCCCTACCGGACGGGCAAGCACCTGTCCGCCGAGGCGCTGCTGCGGCTGCTGGAGCTCGACTGCGTCCTCGGCCTCAAGCACTGCCCCGGCGGCATCGACCAGGACACCCTCGCCCTGTTCGCCGCCCGCACGGGCAAGGTGATCCTGTGCGGCGACGACGCCTACACCTACCCGATGCTCCAGCTCGGCGCGTGCGGGGCCATCGCCGCAACGGCGTGCCTCGCGCCCGAGGCGTTCGCGGCGATGGCCGAGGCGTCGCGCACCTGCAACACCACCCGCGCGCTGACCTTCCACGACGCGCTGTACCCGCTGGTGGAGGCCCTGTTCGCGGAGCCGTCCCCGGCGGTGCTCAAGGCGTGCCTGGCCGACGCCGGGGTGATCGACGACCCCGCCGTCCGGGCGCCGCTGCGCGCGCCGCACCCGGACTCGGTCGCGCGGGCCAGGGACGCCCTGCACATCCTCCCCTACTGATCGGCCGAACCGCCGAACGGCTCCCGGCCGGGGTCCGCCGCAAGCCCCGGCCGGGTCAGGAGACGGCGGCGGCGCGGGCGGCGTGCGGGAGCGCGGCGAGGACGCGGTCCAGCGCCGCCTCGTCGTGCGCGGCCGACAGGAACCACACCTCGTACGCCGACGGCGGCAGGTAGACGCCGCGGTCGAGCGCGGCGTGGAAGAACGCCGCGTAGGCCTTGGAGTCCTGCCGCTGGGCGGCGGCGAAGTCGCCGACGGGCTCCTCGGTGAAGAAGATCGAGAACAGGTTCCCGGCGTGCTGCGCGTGGTGCGGGACGCCCGCCCGGGTCAGCGCCTCGGAGGCGGCCCTGGACACCAGCGCCGCCGCCGCGTCCACGGCCGCGTACACCTCCTCGGTCGCGCCGCGCAGGGTCGCGAGGCCCGCCGCCGTGGCGAGCGGGTTCCCCGACAGCGTGCCCGCCTGGTAGACGGGCCCGGCGGGGGCGAGGTGGTCCATGACGTCGGCGCGCCCGCCGAACGCGGCGGCGGGCAGCCCGCCGCCCATCACCTTCCCGAACGTCATCAGGTCGCCGGGCACGCCCTCGATCCCGTACCAGCCCGACCGGGACGCCCGGAACCCGGTGAGCACCTCGTCGACCACCAGCAGCGCGCCGCTGCGCTCGCAGAGCCGCTTCAGCAGCGCGTTGAAGTCGGGCAGCGGCGGCACCACGCCCATGTTGCACGGCACCGCCTCGGTGATCACACAGGCGATCTCGTGGCCGTGCTCGTCGAAGGCGCTCTCCACGGCCGCGACGTCGTTGTAGGGCAGGACGATCGTGTCGGCGGTCGTCGCGCCGGTGACGCCGGGGGTGTCGGGCAGCCCGAAGGTGGCGACGCCCGAGCCCGCCGCCGCGAGCAATGAGTCGACGTGCCCGTGGTAGCAGCCCGCGAACTTCACGATCTTGCTGCGGCCGGTGAACCCGCGGGCGAGCCGGATCGCCGACATCGTCGCCTCGGTGCCGGAGTTGACCAGCCGCACCTTCGCGACCGGGGCGCGCGCGACGATCTCCTCGGCGAGCTCCACCTCGCCGGGCGTCGGCGCCCCGTAGGACGTGCCGTGCCCCGCCGCCTCGCGCACCGCGTCCACGACGGCCGGATGCCCGTGCCCGAGGATCAGCGGACCCCACGAGCACACGAGGTCGACGTATTCGTTACCGTCGGCGTCGGTGAGGTACGGGCCGCGCCCGGACGCCATGAAGCGGGGCGTCCCGCCGACGGCGCCGAAGGCCCGCACCGGGGAGTTCACGCCGCCGGGGACGACCTCGGCGGCGCGGTCGAACAACTGCTGGGAGCGATCGGTTCCAGTCACGCTCCAATCCTCTCAGTTGCAGTTCGGCGACTGCCCTTGACCTCGCCGGGCACGGGCCGATATTCCACCAAGTACGACATGAGACCCGCCGGGAGGTGGGCCTGCTATGTCCCCACTTCCCTGTAACTTCCCCACAACTTCCCCGCATCAATGACTCTCACCGGCGGCGGCCGGATCGGAGGGATGGCTTTCACCGTGGTTGACGGCTGGACGGTCCCGGGCTTCACCCACGAGCGAGAGCTCAGCGGCGGCGCCTCAGGCCGGGTGGTGCTGGCGGTCGACGACCTGACCAGCACGAAGGTCGCCATCAAGTACTTCGGCGGGCGGCAGGCCGACGAGGCGTTCCGGGCGCGGTTCCGCGCGCTCTCGCGGCCGCTGTCCCAGCTTGAGGACCCGAACGTGGTCGACCTCTACGACTTCGTGGAGACCGCCGAGGGCGCCGCGATCGTGATGGAGCGCGTCGAGGGCGTCGCGCTGCGCCGGATCCTCGCCGCGCAGGGCCCCACCGGCCCCCTGGCGGCCCTGTCGATGCTCGGCGGGACGCTGCTCGGCCTCGCGGCCGGGCACGCGCGGGAGATCGTGCACGGCGCGCTCAGGCCGTCCAACGTGCTGGTGGACGGGCAGGGCAACGCCCGCCTCGCCGACTTCGCGACGGCGCCCGCCGGCACCGAGACGGCCGCGGGCCCGGCCTACGCGGCGCCCGAGCTGTGGGACGGCGCGCCCGCGAGCGCCGCCACCGACCTCTACGCCGCCACCGCGGTCTTCTTCGAGTGCCTGACCGGGCGCCCGCCGTTCGCCGGGCGGAACATGGCCAAGCTGCACCGCGAGGGCCCGATCCCCGCCGAGGAGGTCCCGGGCCCGCTGCGCGGCCTGATCACCCAGGGCCTCGCCAAGGACCCGGACGAGCGTCCGAAGTCGGCGGCGGACTTCCTCGGCGCGCTGGAGGACGCGGCCGTGTCGGCCTACGGGCCGTCCTGGGAGGCGCAGGGCCGCGGCCGCCTCACCGAACTCGCCGCGCAGGCGGCGGCGCAACCGGAGCCCAAGCCGAGGCCCGCGCGCGGCAGCGGCCGCAACCCGATCGTCGCGGCGGCGGGCGCGGCGCCCAAGGCGGGCGGCGGGCGCGGCCGGTGGATCGCCGTGGCGGCGGCCGTCGTCGTGGTCGGCGTCGTCGCGGCGGGCGTCCTCCTGCTCGGCAAGGACGGCGAGTCCGCCGCGCCCGACCCGACCCCCGCGCAGAGCAGCACCCCGCAGCCGAGCCTCCCGGCCGGCGGCGTGGACCCGGCGCCGCTCGTCGCGAGCATCGACCAGTCGACCGCGCGGGCCGGCGGCGCCCGGTTCACCTACCGCCGGACGGGCGCCGGCGGCCCCGCCGCCGGACGGGGCGGCTTCACGCTGGTGCAGGGCGGCCCGGCGTCGTACTCGATGTCGCTGTCGGGCGCAGGGGGGACCCGCAAGGCGGCCCAGGCCGTCGTCGTCCGCGACGTCGTGTACCTGCGGGCGGGCAAGCGGTGGCGGCAGGCGCCGGCGGGCGGGCGCGGCTACCCCGCGCTGGCCGAGCAGATCCGGCTGGGCAGCTCCGTCCCGGCGATGACGGCGCTGCTGCGGTCGGCGACGGCGCTGCGCAGGTCCGGCGACGTCTACCAGGGCGAGGCGCCTCCCGCGCGGCTCGCCCAGGACCCGGGCTCGGGCCCGCTCTACGCGGAGATGGCCCGCGCGACCGGCGCCACCAAGATCAGCTTCGCGGTCCGGATGGACGGCGGGCTGCCCGTCAAGCTGTGGGTCCGCGCGCAGGACGCCGCGAAGAAGCGCACGCAGATCCTCTCGGTCTCCTACTCGGGCTGGGGGCACGCGGCGCCGGTCAAGGCCCCGCGCTGACCCCTCGGCCCGCGCCGGGCGGCTGAGCCGGTCTCAGGCGGGCTCAATCGGTCTCAGGCGGGCTCAGGCGGGCTCAGGCGTCCGCCGCCGCGTCCTCGCAGCTGTCGGAGAGCACTTCGAGCAGCCGCAGGGGGTCGGGGAGGCCCCCGCCCTCGGCGGCGCGCTCCGGCGCGCGCAGCCAGCCCACGTCCCGCCCGTGGGGCAGGACCGACGGCGGCGCCACCACGTAGCTGTCGCGGCAGTGCCAGCGCATGCCGGGGGTCGCGGTGACGGTCTCGGGCGAGGTGTCGAGATGGCAGGACCACCACTCGTCCTCGTCGGCGGGGGCGCCGCGCGTCGCGACGAAGAACAGGTGCCGCTCGCCGCCGACGCTCGCGACGGGCCCGACCGGCAGGTCCTCGCGCGCGATCCGCTCCAGCGCCCGCGCGCCCGCCGCCGCCGGGACGTCGAACACGTCGAACACCCGGCCCGTCGGGAGGATCAGGTTGGCGCGGGGCCGCTCGGCCCACCACCGCCGGATCGCGGCCGGGTCGACGCTCGCCTCCAGCGCCCACGCGGCCGACACCGGGTGCGCGCCCGGGTCGGGACAGCCGATCCGGTCGCACGAGCACGCCCGGTCACCGCCGGCCGGCGGGTGCGCCCCGGGGAAGCACGGCCAGCCCAGCGCGGCGTACTCCAGCGCCGCCGCCGCCATCCGGTCGCGCGCCGCCCGCTGCCGCCTGCTCCCCGTGACCGCCAGCATGTCCGCCCCCCGTTTCCCAACGTCGACCGTGGGTTCCTCTTAGGACGATGATGCCGCCGCTCCGCCCCCGGGCACACGGCAACCCCCGGTAACCCACCCTAAGTAACTAGGGGATTCTGGGTAACCGGGGGTCAAAGGCGCATGCGGATCAGAGCGCGCGGGCCACCTCGGTGGCCCAGTAGGTCAGGATGATGTCGGCGCCCGCGCGGCGCATCGAGACCAGCGACTCGTGGATCGTGCGCTCCCGGTCGATCCAGCCCCGCTCGGCGGCGGCCTCGACCATCGCGTACTCGCCGCTCACCTGGTAGGCGACGACGGGCACGTCGACCGCGTCGCGGACGCGGCGGACGATGTCGAGGTAGGCCCCCGCGGGCTTCACCATGACCATGTCGGCGCCCTCGTCGAGGTCGAGGAAGACCTCGCGGAGCGACTCGTCGGCGTTGGCCGGGTCCTGCTGGTGGGTGGAGCGGTCGCCGAACTGGGGCGCGCACTCGGCGGCCTCGCGGAAGGGGCCGTAGTAGGCCGAGGCGTACTTCACCGAGTAGCCGAGGATGGAGACGTCCTGGTAGCCGGCGCCGTCGAGGGCCTCGCGGATCGCGCCGACCTGGCCGTCCATCATCCCCGAGGGGCCGATCACGGCCGAGCCCGCCGCCGCCTGCGCGACCGCGATCGAGGCGTAGCGCTCCAGCGTGGCGTCGTTGTCGATCTCGCCCGCGCCGGTGAGGACGCCGCAGTGCCCGTGGTCGGTGTACTCGTCCAGGCACAGGTCCGTCATGACCACGGTCGCGTCGCCGAGGTCGGCGCTCAGGTCGCGCAGCGCGAGCTGGACGATCCCGGCCGGGTCGTCGGCGCCCGAGCCCGCCCCGTCCTTCACGGCGGGGATCCCGAACAGGATGAGCCCGCCGACGCCCGCCTCGACGGCCTCGTGCGCGGCCTTGCGGAGGCTGTCGCGGGTGTGCTGCACCACGCCCGGCATCGACGCGATGGGCTGCGGCTCGGTGATGCCCTCCTTGACGAACATCGGCAGCACCAGCTCGGCGGGGCTGAGCCGGGTCTCGGCGACCATCCGGCGCAGCGCGGGGGTGCGGCGCAGGCGCCGGGGGCGCGCGACGGGGAACTGAGCGGTCATCGTCCTTCTCCAGCTCTGGGCGTGTCTGGGCTACGTGCGGCCGGGCCGCCTCGCGGCCGGGCTACTTGCGGCGGCGGGCCCCCCGGCGCATCTGGCTGGGCTTGCGCAGCGGGTCCCCCGCCTCGATCTGGGCCGCCCTCCGCTTCGCACCGTACTCGGCGAGCGCCTCGGCGAGCGCGGAGACCGACGGCCGGTCGGCCATGACGTCCACCCGCAGCCCGTACTCCTCGGCGGTCTTGGCGGTCTGCGGCCCGATGACGGCGATCACCGTGACGTTGTGCGGCTTGCCGGCGATCCCGATGAGGTTCTTCACCGTGGAGGAGGAGGTGAACAGCACCGCGTCGAACCCGCCGCCCTTGATCGCCTCGCGGATCGGCGCGGGCGGCGGCGCGGCCCGGACGGTGCGGTAGGCGGTCACGTCCTCGCACTCCCAGCCCAGCTCGGTGAGCCGGGCGATGAGGGTGTCGGTGGCGATGTCGGCGCGCGGCAGTAGCACCCGGTTGATCGGGTCGAGGTCCTCGTCGTAGGGCGGCCACACCTCGGCCAGGCCCTCGCTGGACTGCTGCCCGGTCGGGGTGAGGTCGGGCTGGATGCCGAACTCGACCAGCGCGGCGGCGGTCTGCTCGCCGACGGCGGCGACCTTCAGCCCGGCGAACGCGCGGGCGTCCAGGCCGTAGTCGACGAACTTCTCGCGGACGGCCTTGACCGCGTTGGTGGAGGTGAAGACCACCCACTCGTACCGCCCGGTGACGAGGCCCTTGACGGCACGGTCCATCTGCTGGGGCGTGCGGGGCGGCTCGACGGAGATCGTCGGGACCTCGTCGGGCACGGCCCCGTAGCCGCGGAGCTGATCCGACAGCGAGGCGGCCTGCTCCTTGGTGCGCGGGACGAGCACGCGCCAGCCGAACAGCGCCTTGGTCTCGAACCACGACAGCCGGTCGCGCCAGCCGACCACGTCCCCCACGATGATCATCGCCGGGGACTCCATGCCCTTGGTGTCGGCGACCAGCCGGTGCAGCGTCGAGACGACGGTCTCCTGCTCGGTGGTGGTGCCGAGGCTGGTCATCGCGGCGGGGGTGCTCGCCGGGCGGCCCGCCGCGACCAGTCCCTTGACGGTCTCGGGGAGCGTGTCCTCGGCGCCGAGGATCACCAGCGTCGCGGCCGGGTCGGCGAACCGGTCCCAGTCGACGCCGCCGTGCGAGGCGTCCACGACCCGGACCTCGCGGTGCTTGGCGTCGGTCAGCGGGATGCCCGCGTAGCCGGGGACGCCGGTCACCGCCGACACGCCCGGGACGACCTCGAACGGGACGCCCGCCTTCGCCAGCGCGCCGCCCTCGTCGGCGAGCCCGCAGCCGAGGCCGGGGTCGCCCTGGAACAGCCGGACGACCCGCCGCCCCGCCTTGGCGGCGCGCGCGGCGAGCTTGGCCGGGTCGCCCTCGGCGGAGTCGATGATCTCGGCGTCCGGGCGGCAGTAGGCGAGGATCTCGGCGGGGCAGTGGGCGCGGCCGACGATGACGGTGTCGGCGCGCTCCAGCTCGGCGGCGGCGCGCAGGGTCAGCAGGCCGGGGTCGCCGGGGCCGACGCCGACGATGGCGACGGTGCCGGGATCGGCCGTCCTGCCGCCGACCGGCACATGTCTCGTGGTCTTGGCGGCGGCCCGCTGGGTCGCCGGGCTCTGGCTAGCGGGGCTCAATGTCGCGCTCCCCCATCAACTGGTCGGCCCCCTGGGCGAGCAGCCGGTTCGCGAGTTCGCGCCCCAGCTCCCCGGCCCGCTGCGGGTGGCCGCTGGCGGACAGCCTGATCTGCCGGCTCCCGTCGTAGGCGACGACGGACGCGGTCAGGCGCAGGTTCTCTTCTTCTTCGGCAGCGTATGTTCCCACGGGCGCGGAGCAGCCCGCCTCCAGCACGGCCAGCACCGTCCGCTCGGCGGTGATCGCGCGCCGGGTGGCCGGGTCGTCGACGCTGCCGAGCAGGGCGCGCAGGTCCTCCCGGTCGGCGCGGCATTCGAGCGCGAGCGAGCCCTGCCCGGGGGCGGGGAGCATCTGGTCGGGGTCGAACACCTCGGCGACGGCGTCCAGCCGTCCGAGCCGCCGCAGCCCGGCGTGCGCGAGGACGACCGCGTCCAGCTCACCGCCCGTGACCTTGCGGAGCCGGGTGTCGGCGTTGCCGCGGATCGGCACGACCTCCAGGTCGGGACGCAGCGCGCGCAGCTGCGCGGCGCGGCGCGGCGAGCCGGTGCCGACGCGGGCGCCGAGCGGCAGGTCCGACAGCTTGGCCGGCCCGCACAGGGCGTCGCGCGGGTCGTCGCGGACCGGGGTCGCGGCGAGCGCGATCCCGTCGGCCTCGCCGGTGGGCAGGTCCTTCAGCGAGTGCACGGCGAAGTCGATCTCGCCGGACAGCAGCTTCTCGCGCAGCCCGTTGACGAAGACCCCGGTCCCGCCGATCTGGGCGAGCAGCGCCTTGGAGACATCACCCTCGGTCGTTACCCCGACCAGCTCCACGGCATGCCCGGTACGCCGCACCAGGGCGTCCGCGACCTGCTGCGACTGCGTCATCGCCATCAGGCTCTTGCGCGTGCCCAGCCGCAACGGCCTGCCGTCGTCCCCTGTACCGCTGCCTGCCCCGCCTGTACTGCTCACTGCCCCGCTCCGCCCGTCCACCGGCGGGTCGGCCGGACGCCGCCGCCGTTCACGTCTGGTCTCCTTCGCGCCGCGGGTCGCGCCCGCTCACCGCGCGCACGCTCGCGGCCTGCGCGGTGACGGCCTCGGCGGTCACCCCGCCGGCCCCCTCGATCGCCTCCACCGCGTCGATCGCCCGGCCCGCGTCGACCGGGCCGCCGCTCAGGCAGTCGGCGTCCGCGCATTCCTCCCGCATGCCCGATTCCACCGTAGGGGCGGCGGGCGCCGAGCGCGCGGCGCCGTCCCGGAAAGCGGCCGTCCCGGGGGAGATCCGCCGGGACGCCCGCCCCGACTCCCGCGCCGCCTGCGGCTCCCCCTCGCGCATGTCGGCGCGCGCGACGGCCTCGGGCGCCTTCGGGTCCAGGTCGAACAGCTCGCGGAGCGCGACGGCGTAGGAGTCGCCGCCCGGCGCCGCCGCCAGCTCCTTGACCCGGACGGTCGGCGCGTGCAGCAGCTTGTCCACCACGCGCCGGACGGTCTGGTCGATCTCCTTGCGGGCCCGCTCGTCCAGTTCGGGCAGCCGCCCGCCGAGCCGGGCCAGCTCCGACCGCACGACCTCGGCGGCCTTGCTGCGCAGCGCGACGACCGTCGGCGCGACGGCGGCGGCGCGGGCGGCGCCGAGGAACGCGGCGACCTCCTCGCGCACGATCGCGCGGGCGGCCTCGACCGCCTCGGGCCCGATCGCCCTGCGGGCCTCCTGCGCGGTGCGCAGGTCATCGAGCCCGGCGAGCGCCGCGTCCGGCAGGTCGCCGACGGCGCGGTCGATGTCGTGCGGGAGCGCGAGGTCGAGGAAGAAGCGGCGGCGGCCGTCGGCGCCGACGCCGCGGGCGCGCAGCCGGTCGGCGGTGAGCACAAGGCCCGCCGCGCCGGTGCAGGAGACGACGAGGTCGGCCGCGGTGATCGCCTCGTCCAGCGCGGCCAGCTCGATGGCGCGCGCGGGGACCTCCAGCGACTCCGCGAGCCGCACCGCGCGCTCGTGCGTGCGGTTCGCGACCACGACCTCGCGGGCCCCGGCGCGGCTCAGCGTCGCGGCGGCCAGCGAGCTCATCGACCCGGCGCCGACGACGAGCGCGCGCACGCCCGCGAGCGGCCCGAGGTGCCGCTCGGCGACCTCCAGGCCCACGCTGACCAGCGACGCCCCGGCCTTGTCGATCCCGGTCTCGTGGTGGGCGCGCTTGCCGACCCGCAGCGCCTGCTGCAGGACGTCGTGCAGGTCGCGGCCGAGCGTCCGGTGCTCCTGCGCGAGCCGGAACGCCTGCCGCATCTGGCCGAGGATCTGCCCCTCGCCGACGACCATCGACTCCAGCCCGCACGCCACCGCGAACACGTGCTGGACGGCCCGCTCCTCGTAGTGGACGTAGAGGTACCGGGTGAGGTCCTCCAGCGGGACGCCCGAGTGCAGCGCGAGCGACTCGGAGATCGCCGAGACGCCGCCGTGGAACTTGTCGACCACCGCGTAGACCTCGACCCGGTTGCAGGTCGAGACGATGGCGGCCTCGGCGACGTTCGCGGCGCCGTGCACGGAGGTCAGCAGCTTGGCCAGATCGTCCCCGGTCACCGCCGTGCGTTCGAGCACGGCCACCGGGGCGCTGCGGTGACTGAGCCCCACGACCAACACGCTCATACCGTCTCTCCCGCCATCAAGCCTCTCCCACCGTCGAGCACGTCAAGCCTCCGCCGGCGTCAACGCTGTCAATCCCAACGCCGCCGACGTCACGCTTCTGCCGTCACGCCTCTACCGCCTCCACGTACTGCGCGGGGCCGGGTGGGTCCTCGCCGCCGCCCGCGACGGGTTCATAGTCCCCCGGGCCCCCGGCCTTGCGCTGCTCGTGGAAAGCGAGGATCTGCAATTCGATGGACAAGTCGACCTTACGCACGTCCACACCCTCCGGAACGGAGAGTACGACAGGCGCGAAGTTCAGAACACTCGTGACGCCGGAGGCGACCACCCGGTCACACACGCCCTGCGCGGCACCGGCCGGCGTCGCGATCACGGCGATCGAGACGCCGTGCTCGGCGATCATCTCCTCCAGCCGGTCGATGTGCGCCACGGTCTTGCCGGAGATCTCCTGGCCGACGATGGCCTCGTCCGCGTCGAGCAGGCCCGCCACCCGGAAGCCGCGCGAGGCGAAGCCGCCGTATCCGGCCAGCGCACGACCGAGGTTGCCGACGCCGATGATGGCGACGACCCAGTCCTGGGTGAGGCCGAGCTCGCGGGAGATCTGGTAGACGAGGTACTCGACCTCGTAGCCGACGCCGCGCGTCCCGTACGAGCCGAGGTGGGACAGGTCCTTGCGGAGCTTGGCGGAGTTCACGCCGGCGGCGGCGGCCAGCTCCTCCGACGAGACGGTCGCCACCTCGCGCTCCTGGAGCCCGGTCAGGGCCCGCAGGTACACGGGGAGCCGCGCGACGGTCGCTTCGGGGATGCCGCGGTCGCGCTGGCGGTTCTGTCGAGGTGTCACGGCCTGCTTCTTCGGGGCTCGACGCTGGGGACGGGGCCGGTGCACCCCTCACCCCGGCTCGCCTGGCCGGGCCGCACGGCCGCGGCCTGACCGCCCCAGGGCTATTGACCAGGTTAAGCCTTTGTGAATACGCGCACAAAGTGGCCCCCCGCCAACGAGATCATCGCTGGCCAGGCCCGGCGCGCGGGAAGCCCCGCCCAGCAGGGACCATCGGACCGTTCCGCCGGACGCGGCGCCCCCCGGATGTGACCGACCAGACACCCGAAACGTCCCCGATCGAGGGAAACGCGGGGCGGACTACCGCGAGGCGCGCAGTTTCTCGACGGCGGCGCGGAGCCGGTTCTCGTCCACCCGCCAGAAGTCGTGCTGGACGCCGTTGATCAGCGTGACCGGGATCTGCTCCCAGTAGAGCCGGGTGTCCTCCTCGGAGCGGGTGATGTCGCGCTCCTCCCAGGGGACCTCCAGCTCGCCCGCGACGCGCTCGATCACCGCGCGGGCGTCGTCGCACAGGTGGCAGCCCGGCTTGCCGAGCAGCGTGATCATGATGGGCCGCACCGTCATCTCCCCGGGAACTCCGGCGCGCCGGGCAGCGGGATCTTGGCGGCGCCGAGCCGCAGCTCGATCACGTTGGTCGCCAGCACGTGCGTGCGGGACTCGGCGAGGAAGCGCTGCAGGTGCGGCTGGCGCCGGTGCGCGGCGAAGGCCGCCTCGTCGCGGAAGACCTGGTAGAAGATCCGCTGCGTGGGCGCGCCCACCACCTCGTGCGAGGCGAACACGACGGTGTCGGGCTCGGCCGCCCGCGCCGCCTGGACGAGGTCGGCGGCGAGCCGGTCGAAGGCGTCCTCGCGCCCCTCCAGCAGCGTGTAGACGGTGATCTGGCCGCAGCCGCCCGGCAGGTCGGCGCCGCCGAACCCGCCCGGCAGACCGCCCGGCAACCCGCTCGGCAGGCCGCCCAGCGGGTTCGCGAGCGCGCCGCCCGGCGGGGCGGGCTGGGGCAGGGCGCCGCGCAGGCCGTCGATGGAGGTCGGCCCGGCCGGGTCGCCGGACGGGTCGTCCAGCGGGCCGAGCGCGTCGGGGAAGCGCAGTTCGTCGGCCGGAGCCTGCTCGGGGAAGCGCAGCTCGCCGCGCTTGGCCGGGGGCTGCCGGCCCGGCTGCGGCACCGGCGGGAGGGGCGGCGTCACGGGCGGCGCCTGGGCGGCGGCCAACTCGCGCGGCTGCGCGGCCGGAAGACCCTGCTGCTCGAACCCCTGCTGTTCATAACCCTGCTGCTCATAGCCCTGCTGCTCGAACCCCTGCTGCTCGAACCCCTGCTGCTCGTACCCCTGGTCCCCATAGCCCTGGTCCTCGTACCCCTGGTCCTCGTAGCCGGTCGCGGGCTCGTCCCGGTACTGCCGGTCGTCCCGCCGGTCGTACTCGTCGTCGTAGCCCCCCTCGCCCTCGTAGCCGGGGGCGATGCGCATCGCGCCGTACCAGACCAGCCCGGCGGCGGCGCCCAGCGCGATGATCGCGATCGGCGCGGGCAGCAGCCCGCGGCTGCCGCTGACCACCAGCACCCCGGCGAGCGCGAGCAGCGCCACCGGGATCAGCAGCTCCCCGGCCTCGCGGTCCTGCTTGGAGGCGAGCCAGGCGGTGACGCCGGTGCAGCCGACGAGCGCGATCACCGCGACCACGTGCGCGCCGTCGATGAGCAGCAGCGGCAGCGCGTCGTAGGTGTCGCCCGGCTTCGGCAGGCTCTTGCTCAGCGACCCCTTCAGCGGGTCGACCATGAGGATCACGAGCGCGACGAGCGTGTAGGACACCGCGAACAGCCACGCGGCGAACCGCACCTGCACGTACCGCGCGATCAGCTCGATGATGCCGAGCGCGAGCCAGACCGGCCCGATCATCGCGGCGCCGAGTTCGGCGACGCGGAACAGCGGCCCGTTGAACCCGGCCAGGAAGCCCACGCCCATCGACAGCAGCGCGAGCGTCAGCCCGACCTGGGTCACGGACCAGCTGATCAGGTAGAGCAGCCGGTCCTTGTAGGCGCGCGAGATCAGCAACCCGGTGGCCAGTAAGGCACCCAGGGCCGCCAGCAGCGCGAGCAGAGCGTCGACCATCGCGCCCCATGGTGCCCGATACGGGGGCGTGACGGGTAACCGCTTTCCGGTCCGGCGTCCGAAACCCCGGGAAACCGCCGGTGCGGACCCTCGCGTCCGGCGACCCGCCGGGTGCCCGTCCGGTGCCCGCGCGGACCCCAAACCGCCGACCATTGCCCGCCGTACCTTTCGGTATCTAGAGTGGCAAAACACGCCGGAGGTCGCGTACGCCCCGAGGAGAACTGCATGAGCAGCTTGACCCTCGATACCCGGGTCGTCCCGCTACACCGGCCCACCCCGCGGGCCGAGCCGGGGGCCGACCGGGCCGCGACGCTCAAGGCGCTGGTGCTGCGGGCGAGGGACGGCGACGCCGAGGCGTTCGGCTCCCTCTACGACCACTATGTCGAACTGGTCTACCGGTACGTCTACTACCGGGTCGGCGCCCATTCCCTTACCGAGGACCTGACGAGCGAGACGTTCCTGCGCGCCCTCCGCCGGATGCCGGACTTCCGCTGGCAGGGCAAGGACTTCGGCGCGTGGCTGGTCACGATCGCGCGGAACCTCGTCACCGACCACTTCAAGTCCGGCCGGTACCGGCTGGAGGTCTGCACGGCCGAGCAGGTCGAGCCGGACCTCCCGCAGGAGGGCCCGGAGCGCGCCGTGATCGAGGCGATGACGAACCGGACGCTGCTCACCGCCGTCCGCCGACTCGGCTCGGAGCAGCAGGAGTGCGTGGTGCTGCGGTTCCTGCACGGGCTGTCGGTCGCCGAGACCGCGCTCGTGATGGGCAAGAAGCCGGGCGCGATCAAAGCGCTCCAATACCGGGCCGTCCGGTCTCTGGCCCGGATGCTGCCGGACGATCTACGCTATTGACCGGTGTTATCGGGTGGTATCGACCCGTGTGATGGGCCGGGGTGACGCATGCCGGCGCGGCGCCGCGTGACCTGCCGGAACGTGACACACCGGTGCGCCCCGGGCACCACTGGACGGCCCGTCCGACCCCCTCGGACGGCCGGTCCGATGACGGATTGCCCGTAACCCGGCCCGCCCCAGGGTCGTTCTCGCGGGCAGGAGAGCGCTTTCGCGCCTGGATCCGCAAGGGAGCGGCCGGTGAGAACCAGGCGAGGCAAGATCGTCGAGAAGGGTGGCGCGCTGGCGCGGCTGCGGACGAGCGGGGACGGTCCCGACCCGCGGTTCCGCGCCGACCTGCGCGAGCGGCTGATGGCCGCCGCCGGGGGGCACGGCGAGGACCATCGCAAGGACAACCGCACGGAACCCGTCGAGTAGGGGCAGGTCGACCAGGAGGAGACCGGGAGGAGATCGGCACGTCGCGCGTGGGTCCGGGTGACTAGGCTCGGGCCCATGCGGCAAATCTGGCGGCGTGGGCTGTTCTGGCAGCGCGGCAGGCACGAGGACCACGTGAGCGCCGGGGAGGCGGCGGCCGCCGCCGCGGCGGCCGCGACGCCCCCGCCGCCTTCGCCCGACCCGGCCGCCGCCGCGTTCTTCGACGTCGACAACACGATGATGCGCGGCGCGTCGATCTACTACTTCGCGCGCGGCCTCGCCGCCCGCCGGCTGTTCACGCTGCGCGACCTCGCCACGTTCGCGTGGGGGCAGGCCGCGTTCCGGCTGCGCGGCACGGAGAACTCCGAGCACATCGGCAGCGCGAAGGAGGCCGCGCTCGCGTTCGTCGCGGGGCAGCACGTCGCCGGGATCGTCAAGCTCAGCGAGGAGATCTACGACGAGGTGATGGCCGACCGGATCTGGCACGGCACCCGCACGCTCGCGCTCGGCCACCTCGACGCGGGCCAGCAGGTCTGGCTGGTCACCGCGACGCCGGTGGAGGTCGCCCGGACGATCGCGCACCGGCTCGGGCTGACCGGCGCGCTCGGCACCGTCGCCGAGACCCGCGACGGCGTCTACACCGGGCGGCTCGTCGGGAACCTGCTGCACGGGCCCGCCAAGGCCGAGGCGGTCCGCGCGCTCGCCCAGCGCGAGGGCCTCGACCTCGCGCGCTGCGCCGCCTACAGCGACTCGGTCAACGACCTGCCGCTGCTCACCGCCGTCGGGTATCCGCATGCGGTCAACCCCGACGCCGAACTGCGCGAGCACGCCAGGCGGAACGGCTGGCCGATCCACGACTTCCGCACCGGGCGCAAGGTGACGATGGTCGCGCTGCCCGCCGCCGCCGGGGCCGGCGCGCTGGCGGGCGGGGTCGCGGCGGGCATCGCGCTGCGCAGGCACTACCGAACCGGCTGATGGCCGTCGAGCTGGCGCTGCTCACGCGGGTCGCCTGCCGGGGCCGCGAGATCACGGGCCCGCGGCTGCGGGACCTGCTCGCGCTGCTGGCCGCCGAGCCGCGCGCGGGCGTCGCCGCGTCCCGGCTGGTGGAGGGCCTGTGGCCGGACGGGCGGCCGGAGAACCCGGCCAAGGCGCTCCAGGTCGTCGTGTCGCGGGCCAGGTCGCGGCTCGGCGCGGACGTCATCGCCAGCACGCCGTCCGGCTACCGGCTCTCGCTCGCCGAGGACGCGGTGGACGCCTCGGCCGTGCTGCTCGCCGCGTCCGCCGCCGCCCGGTCCGCCCGCGACGGCGACCACGCCGCCGCGCTCGCGCACGCCGACGCGGGCCTCGCCCTCTGGGACGGGGTCCGCCCCGAGGCGCCGCCGGGCGACGACCCGGTGGCGGTGCTGCGCGCCGCCCGGATCCCGACGTACTGGACGCTGCTGCGCGCCCGCGGCCTGGCGCTGTCGCGGCTCGGCCGCCGCGCCGAGGCGGCCGACGCGCTCGCCGCCCTGGCCCGCGTGTACCCGAGGGACGAGGAGGTCCTGCGCGAGCTGCTGCGCTGCGAGGCCGCGACGGCGGGCGCGGCGGTGGCGCTGGCCCGCTACGAGGGGTACCGGCGCGCGCTGCGCGAGGACCTCGGCACCGACCCGGGCGCGGCGCTGCGGGCCGTCCACCAGGAGCTGCTGCGGGACGCGGCGCCCCCCGTGCGGCGCGGCGTCGCGCACGAGCCGAACCCGCTGCTCGGCCGGGAGGACGACCTCGCCGCCGTCCGCGCGCTGGTGCGCGCGTCGCGGGTCACCTCGATCGTCGGGCCGGGCGGGCTCGGCAAGACACGGCTCGCGAACGCGGTCGCGCGCGGCGCCGAACAGCGCTCGGTGCACCTGGTGCCGCTCGCCGGGGTCGCGCGCGACGAGGACGTCGCCGGAGAGGTCGCGTCCGTCCTCGGCGCCGGCGACACCCGGCTGACGCCCGGCCGCGCCCCCGGGCACGCCGGGCCGGCCCCCGGTGGGGGGACGCACTCCCGGAACGGCCTCGTCTCCGGGATCGCCGAGGCCCTCGGGCCGGGGCCGGCGCTGCTCGTCCTGGACAACTGCGAGCACGTCGTCGGCGGCGCGGCCGACCTGGTCGGCGCGCTGGTGTCGCTGACGCGGGACGTGCGGGTGCTGACCACGGGCCGCGCGCCGCTCGGGCTGTCGTCGGAGTCGGTGTACCCGCTGCCCGAGCTGGACCTCGCGACGGCCGCCGAGCTGTTCCTCCAGCGGGCGCGGGCGGCGCGGCCGCGCGCCGACCTGCCCGCGGACGCCGTGGAGGACATCTGCCGCCATCTGGACGGGCTGCCGCTCGCGGTGGAGCTGGCGGCGGCGCGGGTCCGGGTCATGTCTGTCCCGGAGATCGCGCGCGGCCTCGGCGACCGGTTCGCGCTGCTGCGCGGCGGCGCCCGCGACGCGCCGTCCCGGCACCGGACGATCCACGCCGTGGTCGACTGGAGCTGGGCGCTGCTCGACCCGTCCGGGCGGGCCGCGATGCGGGCGCTGTCGGTCTTCCCGGGCGGCTTCACCGCGGCCGCGGCGCGCCACCTCGTCGGCGGCGACGTCCTGGCGGTCCTGGCGGACCTCGCCGACCAGTCGCTGCTCAAGGTGTCCGACACCGGGGCGGGCGCGCGGTTCCGGATGCTGGAGACCGTCCGCGAGTTCAGCGCGGCCCGGCTCGCGGAGGCGGGCGAGGAGGCCCGCGCGGTCGACGGGCTCATCGCGTGGGCTCAGGGGTTCGGCGCCGCGCACCACGCCGCGCTGTTCGGCGCCGAGCCGTTCGCGACCGGGGAACTGGTCCGCGCCGAGCAGGACAACCTCCAGCTCGCCCTGCACCACGCCCTCGACCGCCGGGACGGGCCCGCCGTCGCCGCCGTGACCGCCGTCCTCGGCTGCCTGTGGACGGTCGAGTCCGCGTTCAACCGGCTCGCCGCGCTCACCGCCGACACGGCCGGGGCGCTGTCGCGGTTCCGCCCCGGGCCCGAGCACGTCGAGGTCGCCCGGTCGGCGCTGACGCTGTGCGCGATGACCGGCCTGGTGCTGGACGGGCCGCGCCCGACCCGAGCGCTCGTCGCGCTGCGCCGCCTGCCGCCCGTCCCGCCCACGACCGTCGGGAACGCGATCGCCACCGTCGTCCGGTCGCTGCCGGAGATCCTCGGCCGCGACGGCGCCGCGCTGGCGGAGATGTGCGCGAGCGGCGAGCCGCTGCTGGCGGGGGCCGCGAACGCCGTCGCGGGCTACCTCCACGAGAGCCGCGGCGACCTGGACGGCGCGATCGCCGCCACCGAGCGGATGGTCGGGGCGCTGGACGACCAGGAGGCGCCGTGGATGCGGATGGCCTCCCACTCCCGCCTGGGCGAGCTGTACATGCAGGTGGACCAGAGCGCCCGCGCGGAGCGCCACATGCGCGTGGCGCTGGACGTCCTGGAGGGGCACGAGGCGTGGGCCGACGTCATCGGCCTGCGCTGGGCCCTCGCGATCATCAGCCTCCAGCTCGGCGACCTGGACGCGGCCGAGCGCTGGCTGGAGGTCTCGTTCCCACATGAGGCGGACGAGGCGTCCGGCACGCCCACCTTCTACCTCTGCGCCCGCGCCGAGATCGCCCTGGCGCGCGGCGACACCGCCGCCGGCCTCGCCCTGTGGCGCCGGGCCGCCGAGCAGCTGGACGACGCCGAACGCCCGCTCGCCTCGGCGGACCTCGACCTCGACCCGTTCACGCTGGAGACCCACAGCGCGGCGGTCGTGGCGCACGCCCGGCACGGCGGCATCGGCGCGGTCGAGCACATCGCCGACGGGCTCCCCGGCAGGCTGACCATGCTGCTCACCCTCCCCGAGGAGCGGATCCCGTCCTTCTACATGGACCAGCCGGTCTGCGGCGCGGTCCTGCTGGCGCTCGCGCTGACCGACCTGGCCCGCGGCCGCGAGCCCGCGCGGGCCGCGCGCATGATCGCGCTGGCGGAGCGGCTGCGCTTCATCCGCAACTTCCAGCCGACCATGTCCGCGCCCCTCGCCCGCCGCGCCGCCCAGGAGGCCGACGGGCCGGCGTACGCCGACGCGGTGTCGGAGTACGCCGGCCTCGACCGCCCGGGGCTGCGGTCCGCCGCGCTGGCCGTCCTCACCGAGCGCGGTTGAACAGCCGCTTGGCCAGCACGTAGCTGACGACCGCGATCCCGGCGCACCAGGCCACCGAGATCCACGCGTCCCGCCCGACGGGCGTGCCCATCAGCAGCCCCCGAAGCGTCTCGATCACCGGCGTGAACGGCTGGTACTCGGCGAACCACCGCACCCCGGCGGGCATCGACTCCGGCGGGACGATCGCGCTGCCGAGGAACGGCAGGAACTGGACGAGCAGCGGCGAGTTGCTCGCGCCCTCCGGGTTCTTCGCGACCAGCCCCATCACGACCGCGAGCCAGGTCAGCGCGAACGTCAGCATCGTCAGGAGGCCGATCGCGCCCAGCCAGTCGAGCACGGTCCCGTTCGTCCGGAACCCCATCGCCACCGCGACCAGGACCACCGCGAACGTGCTCAGCAGCGTCTGGATCATGCTGCCGGCGACATGGCCGGTCAGCAGCGACGAGCGCGCGATCGGCATCGTCCGGAACCGGGAGACGATGCCCTCGGTCATGTCGACGCACACCGACACCGAGGTGACCATGCAGCCCGACGCGACCGCCATCAGGATGATCCCCGGGGCGACGTATCCGATGTAGTCGTCCTTGGACGGCCCGCCGACCCCGGTCCCGAGCGCGTTGCCGAACACGCCGACGAACAGCAGCAGCATCAGGATCGGGGTCGCGATCGTCGCGATCGTCAGCGCCGGGTAGCGCAGCGCGTGCCGCAGGTTGCGGCGCAGCATCGTCGCCGAGTCGTGGAGCGCGTTCATGCCGGGGCCGCCTCGTTCTCGGGCCGCCCGGTCAGGGCGAGGAAGACATCGTCGAGGTCAGGGGTGTGCACCGACAGCTCGTCGACCTCGATCGAGTGCGCGTCCAGGCGGCCGAGCAGTTCCCGCAGCGCCCGCACGCCGCCGTCGGAGGGCACCTGGAGGGTGAGCGCCTCGTCGTCGCGCGTCCTGGTGCCGAGCGCGCGCGCCGCCGCGTCCAGCGAGGCGAGGTCGGCGAACCGCAGCCGCACGTGGCCGCCGGGCACCAGCCGCTTCAGCTCGTCGGGCGTCCCGTCGGCGACGAGGCGCCCGCCGTCCAGCACCGCGACGCGGTCGGCGAGTTGGTCGGCCTCGTCCAGGTACTGCGTCGTCAGGAAGACCGTCACCCCGCCCCGGACCAGCTCGCGGATGATCCCCCACATCGTCCGGCGGCTGCGCGGGTCCAGGCCGGTCGTCGGCTCGTCCAGGAAGATGATCCGCGGGCCGCCGATCAGCGTCATCGCGAGGTCGAGCTTGCGCCGCATCCCGCCCGAGTACGCCGCGGCCTGCTTGCGGCCCGCCTCGGCCAGGTCGAACCGCTCCAGCAGTTCGTCGGCGGCGCGCCGCCCGGCGGCCCGGCCGAGCCGGTGCAGGTCCGCCATCATGATCAGGTTCTCGCGGCCGGTGAGCAGCCCGTCCACCGCCGAGTACTGCCCGGTCACGCCGATGGCCCGCCGCACGCCCTCGGGGTCGCGGGCGAGGTCGCAGCCCGCGACGCGCACGTCCCCGGCGTCCGCGCCGATCAGCGTGGACAGGATCTGGACGGTGGTCGTCTTCCCCGCGCCGTTGGGGCCGAGCAGCGAGAAGACCGTCCCGCGCCGCACGTCCAGGTCGAGCCCGTCGAGGACGACCTTGTCCCCGAACGCCTTCCGCAGCCCGGCCACATGGATGGCCGTCTGCTCCACTGAGTTCGTCATGCCCCGAACCCTGCGGCGACCGCCCTTCAGCGCCCTTTCACACCGGTTTCACCCCTGCCCCCCATCATGATCATTTGCGGGTATCGTGCGGGTCAGGACGGCTTTAGGGCGGACCCCATCGTGGAGGCGGACCATTGCGCTACCTGCGGTACGTGGCGATCGGCGACAGCCAGACCGAGGGTCTGAACGACGGCGACGACAGGACCGGCTATCGCGGCTGGGCCGACCGGCTGGCCGAGACCCTGGCCGCCCGGGAACCGGACTTCCGCTACGCCAACCTCGCCGTCCGCGGGCACCTCACCGGGCGGATCCGGGCCGAGCAGGCGGGCGCCGCCCTCGCGCTGGAACCCGACCTGGTGACGGTCATGGCCGGGGTGAACGACCTCATCAGGCCCGGATTCGACGCCCGCGCCGTCACCGCCGACCTGGAGGCGATGTACGCCGATTTCACGGCGTCCGGCGCGCGGGTCGTCGCCTTCACCTTTCCCGACGTCGGGAAGATAGCCCCGCTCGTCCGGCACCTGCGCCCGAAACTCGTGGACTTCAACGCCCGGATCCGCGCGGCGGCCCGCCGCCACGACGTCGTACTGGTCGACACCTTTCCGCATTCCGTCACGACCGATCCCCGGCTGTGGAGCGGCGACCGCATCCACGCCAGTCCGCTCGGCCACGCGCGCATCGCGGCGGCGGTCGCCGAGGCCCTCGCGCTTCCGGATGCCGACACATCTTGGACGGCCCCCCTTCCGCCACTACCGCCGGTGCCGCAATGGCATCGCGCCCGCGCCGAAGCCACATGGGCCGCGACTTTTCTCGGCCCATGGGTGGTGCGGCGGCTACGCGGCCGCTCATCGGCGGACGGACGTATCGCGAAACGCCCCCGACTGGAACCGATCCGCACGAACGAACACCCCTGAAGCCGCAACCGATCCCGGCCCCCCATTGTGGCGGCGGCTCCCACTCCCTAATTTGAGAGGAGAAAGCCGGATCCGCGAAAGGATCATCGTGCGCCTCACCAGCCTCGCCGTCGCCGCCACCGTGCTCGCGGGCCTGCTCTCGTCCGCGCCGGCCACCCCGGCCGCCCACGCGGGCGGCTATTACACCTGCTTCTTCGGCGAAACGACCCCCGGAGACAACGGCTACTACAACCTCACCGCCCACAATTGCGACGTCAACGGCGTCGATGTGGTGATCAAGGTCATCAGCGGAGCCACCGGAAAACACCGCTGCCAGACGGCCTTCTCCTGGAACGGATTCGTCGACGCGAAACGCTGCCGCCCGGAACCCTGATCCGTCACGCCTTGCGCGTCATGCCTGGAAATGCCAGACGACCATCGCGGGCACTCCGGCGTTCGCGGCGCCCGCCGCCTCGGGAATCATGCGCGCCAGGCTCCACGGCCACAGTTCCCACGGGCCCGCCTCGCCGGAGGCCCCGTGCGAGGCGGCCGGCGGTCGAGGCTCCTCGCACCGCCGCAACCGCAGGCCCGCCGCCAGGGCCGCCCGCAGATAGTCCCCGATCGGGTGCCGGTGGGTCGCGAGTCGCGCGGGGCGGCCGTCGGTGTCGCGCACCGACGGCACCGACCCCCGCGCCACGGCCTCGGGGTGGACGTCGGAGATCACGAGATGCCCGCCCGGCCGCAGCACCCGGGCGAACTCCGCCATCACGGGCCCGAGGTCCGCGACGTGGGTCAGCGCGAGCGCGCACACGATCACGTCCGCGGCCCCGCCGTCCACCGGCAGCCGATGGAGGTCGCCGAGCCGGAACTCCGCCTCCGGGACGCTCGCGCGGGCCCGGTCGAGCATGTCCGGTGAGCTGTCCACGCCGATGACCCGGTGCCCGCGTCCGACCAGGTCACGCGCGTAGCGGCCGGTGCCGCACGCCGCGTCCAGCGCCTCCCCCGGCGCGAGCCCGCCGAGGATCTCCGCGACGACGGGCCGGTCGATGTCGAACGCCGCGTTGCCGGGGTCGTCATAGGTCCCGGCCCACACGCCGTAGCCCTCGACGGTGCCGACCCGCCGCACCTCGGTGCCGAGGTCCGCCAGGGACTCATCGTCCAGCAGCCGCCGGACCTCGGCGAGCCGCTCCTCGACGAAGCGCCGGTCGCCCTCCCCCGTGAACGCCCGCAGCAGCGCGGCGCCCTCGATGCCGAGCAGGTAGGCCAAGGGATGCTCGTAGATCACCCGCGCGACCCTAACCACATCCATGCGGGCCAGGCCACCGATTTACCGGACAGAACCCGCCCCCGAACCGGTTATGAAAACCTCCCCGGCGCCGAACTTGACGACCACTCGGGCTCCGTCCACTTGTTCGGAACACGAAACGGAGAGCCCGTAAACCGCACCCCCCGAATGACAAAAGACACCAAAATCAGAAAGGTTCACTTTTCCGGTAGGTGATCAATGCCGTGGGGTAGCCATACCGGTGTAGCGAGCGGTACCGCTCAGATCCCCTCGATACGGCAGAGGAGACAGCGCGTGGCAGTCACCAACATCACCATCCTGGAAGGCCAGGACCAACCTCCCCCGCCCGGCTGGCACAAGGACCCCACCGACCTCAACAAGGGCGCCGGCGGCGCCTACCTCTACCTCGCCTTCGAGACCGACGGCTCCGAGGAGGCGGTCAGCGACATCTACTTCCTCCTCTCCAAGGAGCAGGATCCCCCGGACGGCTACATCAAGATCGACACTGACCTCAACAAGGGCGCGGGCGGCGCCTACATTTATCTGACCTTCACCCGCACCGCCGACTACGCGCCCATCCAATACCTGACCGTCGTCTCCTCCTCCGACCCGAACGCCAACGCGCCCGACGGCTACACCAGGATCGACGTGGACCTCAACAAGGGAGCCGGAGGCAAGTACATCTACCTCTGCTACCGAAAGTAGGCCAGGCCGAGAAGAAGCACCGGGGTGGCCCACTGGAACGGGCCACCCCGCCCCAACCTTTTCCTCCAATGTTTCCGGCCGCTGACATCATCGGCGGTCGAGCATTTTCAGAAACCCTGGAGTGACCTAGAGTGATCGCGGAGACTCATTCCGCTAAATCGGCTTCCAGATGGTGAATTCTTCGATCGGGTGCGTCATGGATGGGCTAGGTTGCGGGTCCCATGGATGCGTTCTTGAAGGACGGGCACCCGACGCTCGGCAGCGTGCCGGGGCCCCTGGTCCTCGCCGGTCATGACGGGACGATCTGGGCGGCCGGCGGCGGCCGCGGCGAGAGCTCGGTGTTACGGTTCGGAGCCGAGGGCTGGCGCGCCTGGCCGATCGACGCCCACGGCGTGCGCGCGGTGCTGCCGCTCGACGACCGGACCGCCGTCGTCGCGGGCGAACACGGGTTCCTCGCGGTCATCGACACCGCGATCGTCGACTCCGCGGCCGACGACGAGGACGACGAGGGCGTCGTTGAGATCAAGACGCGGCAGGGCGGCTGCCTGTTCGGGCTGACGCCGATCGGGGACCTGATCTGGGTCACCGGGGAAAAGGGCTTCGTCGCCACGCTCGATCCGCGGACCCGCGAACTGCGCGCGCAGCCGCGATTCGATCGCAAGCGCGTCGTCCGCGCGGTGGCCGCCCCCGGCGGGGAGCCGGTGTTCGTCGTCGGCCGCCAGATACTGCGGCGCCTCCCCGACGGCACCGAGGAGATGGTCTTCTCCGGACACGCGCCGCTGACCGACCTCGCCTACTCGTCCGACGGCGGCTTCGCGGTGGCCGGTGACGCGGGCCAGCTCTACCTGGCCGCGCCCGGCGGGACGCCCGAGCCGTGCGACGGCGTTCCCGCGCTCGACATGGAATGCCTGAGCTACGATCCGCGCCGCGACCGCTTCGTGGTCGCCGGTGAGGACGGCTACGTCGGAGCGCTCGGCCGCGACGGCGCGTTGCGGCCGCTGCCCGCCGCGGAGCCGCCGTACCGGCTCACGAGCATCCTGCCCTGGGGCGACGGCCACCTCTATGCCGGCTGGGTCGAGCAGGGCCCGCCCTACCGGTTCCGTGGCGCGCTCTACTTCGACGGCGAGCACGCCCCGGACAGGGTGTACGAGGCGCCGCGCCAGGACTTCGGCCCGCCGAGGACGCGCACCGTCGGGCGCTCCGGCCGCCCGTCGCTCGCGGTCGACGCCTTCCAGCTGATCTCGTTCGACGAGGCCCAGCGGCGGATGCCCGAGGTCGAATGGCCGGACGAGGACATGTACTCGTTCGAGGAGATCCGGTTCTACGACGGCGATGTCCACGTCGCCGACACCGGCGCGCTGTTCGACGACCACCGGGACGACTACGGGGTCGCGATCCGCGGCGACCTGATCGTCGACGGGACGCTCGACGCCGTCGCGGGCGGCGACGCCTACGGCAGCATCCTGGCCGTCCAGGGCGACGTGTGGGCCCACGCGGCGCTGTTCCGCTACGGCATCAACGCCGCGATCAGCGGCGCGCTTGAGGTCGCGACCGTCGTGCTGTGCGACCACGGCGACGACGGCGGCCTTCTCACGGCCGAGGTGATCCGCGCCCAGGTGCTTCACTACTCGCTCTATTTCGCCAAGCCCGAGGCCAAGATCGACGCCTTCTGCGTCGGCAACGTCTACGGCGACCTCAGTTTCCCGCCGGGACGCGCCAAGGAGGTGTTCGTCGCCGGCGTGCTGGAGGACGGCTACCTGGAGGAGGACACGGCGGCGAACTGGCTGCGTGAGGGCAGGTCGATCCTGCGCGAGGCGAACTGAGACCGCCACCGCCTGGACGGCGTCAGGGAACGACCGGATTGGCGGGGGTGTCGAGCCAGATCGTCTGGCCCCGCGGGGTGACGGTGATCCCGAAACGTTCGCAGGCGGGTGCGCCGGTCTCGATCCACCGGGCCTTGTAGGCGTGCCGGTCGGGCTGGGAGATCCGCTGGCCGCGCAGCGGCATGAACCAGGAAGGGGCCACGAACCGGCCGTCCGCCCGCCCTCCGCCGCGCGCGGTGAGGCGGGCGAGCGGGCCGTCCGGGTGGAAGGTCGGAGCCCAGGGCACGAGCAGGAGCCCGCCCGGCCGCGTCTGCCGCACCCACGCGTGCGGCAGCTCCGCGGCGGCGGCGGTGGCGACCACCCGGTCGTAGGGCGCGCCCGCCGGGTCCCCGGCCTCGCCGTCCCCGGTGACCACCCGGACGGGGCAGCCGGCGGCGGAGAGCCTCAGCCGGGCCCGGTCCGCCAGCGCCGGATCGATCTCGATCGTGGTGACGTTCTCCGGGCCGACGATCGCCGCCATCAGCGCGGCGTTCCAGCCGGTCCCCGTGCCGATCTCCATGACCCGGTGGCCGGGCTCCAGGTCGAGCAGTTCCAGCATCTCCCGCACGACGTGCGGGGCCGAGCACGAACTGGTGGGCCACACGCCCCTGTCGGTGGCCCCGTCGTCGATCTGGGTCGTCACCGCGTCGCCGGACCGCACCAGGGCGCGCCAGCGGTCCGGGTCGTCCTGGCGGCGCAGCGGGACGGCCCAGCCGTCGTCGCCGCGGACCCAGACCAGGTCGGGGACGAACGCCTCACGCGGTACCGCGTCGAACGCCGCGTCGATGCTCACGTCCTACCCGAGCCGTCGCACCCCGGGCAGTCGATCTCCTGCTCCTGGTTGTCATTGTTCACCACGACCTTTCCATTTCCGCCGCACATGCCGCAGTTCGAGGGATTCTCATGCTTGCCCATGGCGAAGATCCTTTCATGCGGACCGATTCGAATAGCCCATTCCTTCGGCCAGGCTAACCGAAGGTATTGCGGCGGGTACCGCGATCGGCGCCGCCCGCCTGGGCCGATTGTGCTTGCCGTTAGGGTGTTGTGTCGTGCTGGAGACGCGGCTTGATACTGGACGGATCCGGGCGGCGCGCCTGGTCATCGACCCCCTTTTCCTCGATACCCCGCTCTACCGGTGCGAGGGCCTGGAGCCCGGGCTCGGGTGCGCGGTCAGCGTCAAGCTGGAGACGGCCAATCCCGTCCGCAGCTTCAAGGGACGCGGGACGGAGCTGGTCGCGGGCCGGCTGATCGACATGGGCGCGCGGGACGTGGTGTGCGCCAGCGCGGGCAACCTCGGGCTGGCGCTCGCCTGGTCGGGGCGCCGGCGGGGGCTGAACGTCGCCGTCGTGGCGTCGAGGTCGGCGCCCGCGGCCAAGCTCGACCGGATCCGCGCGCTGGGCGCCCGGCTGGAGCTGGTGGACGGCGACTTCGACCAGGCCAGGGAGCGCGCCGTGGACATCGCGCGCGGCGACGGCGTCCGGCTGCTTGAGGACAGCCAGGACATCGAGACCTGCGAGGGCGCGGCGACGATCGGGCTGGAGCTGGTGGACGCGGCGCAGCCGGTCGACGCCGTCCTGGTCGCGCTCGGGGGCGGCGCGATGGCCACCGGCGTCGGGCATGTGCTGAAGGCGCTCGCGCCCGGGGTCGAGGTCATCTGCGTCCAGCCGGAGGGCGCGCCGGCGATGGCGCGGTCGTGGCACCGGCGGAGCGTCGTCACGACCGGGCCGACCGACACGATCGCCGACGGTGTGGCCGGGCGGCGGCCCATCAAGGCCGTGCTGGACGATCTGCTCCAGGTCGCCGACGACGCCGTCCTGGTCCGGGAGGAGTCGATCATCGCGGGGATGCGGGCGCTCCTCGACCACGCGGGCCTCGTCGTCGAGCCGTCGGCGGCGCTCGGGATCGCGGCGGTGCTGGAGGACCGCGAGCGTTTCGCCGGGCGCCATGTCGCCACCATCGTGTGCGGCAGCAACGTCGATCTGGATTCCTACCACCGCTGGATCGGCGCGGCGTCCATTCGCTGAGGCACCCCTACGCTTATGGCCATGCCCGACGAGATGCCTTTGCGGAACGCCTACTGGATCGGCGGCGGAAGCGGCGCCGGTAAGACGACCATCGCGCGGCGTCTCGCGGCCCGGTACGGATTGCGCCTCTACTCGACCGACGACGTGATGCCGGACCACGCCGCGCGCTGTTCACCGGACGACGCGCCTTTCCTGAATGAGTTCAAGTCCATGGGAATGGACGAGCGCTGGGTGAACCGTTCTCCACGGGAGATGCTGGAGACCTTCCACTGGTTCCGGGGCGAGGGCTTCTCTCTGATCGTCGAGGATCTGCTGCGGCTGCCGGAGGACGAAGGCGTGATCGTCGAGGGTTTCCGGTTGCTGCCCCGCCTCGTCCGGCCGCTGCTCGCCGGTCCGGGCCGCGCGGTGTGGCTGCTGCCGACGCCGGAGTTCCGCCGGGCGGCGTTCGAGCGCCGGGGCTGGGACATCCCGCGCCGGACGAGCGATCCCGGACGGGCCCGGTACAACCTGCTCGAACGCGACAGGATGTTCACCGACCGGCTCATGGACGAGACCACCGGGCTCGGCCTGCCCGCCGTCGAGGTCGGCACCGCGATGGGCGAGGACGCGCTCGCCGCCCAGGTGGCCACGGCTTTCGGGCTCCGACCCGCGAGGCTTCCGCGCCGATGATCCGGGCAGAATGCGGAGCATGACTGCGACTGTGAACCTGCCCGGCGGCACCGCGCTGCCGTTGATCGGTTTCGGGACCTGGGAGCTGCCGCCCGCGACGGCCTACGAGGCGACGCGCACGGCGCTGGAGGTCGGCTACCGGCATATCGACACCGCGGCGCTGTACCAGAACGAGGCGGACGTCGGCAGGGCCGTCAAGGACAGCGGCGTCGGCCGGGACCAGGTCTTCGTCACCACCAAGCTGCGGCCGCGGGACGCGCGGCAGGCCCGGCGCGCGCTGGAGTCGAGCCTGCGGCTGCTCGACACCGACTACGTCGACCTCTGGCTGATCCACTGGGCGACCGGCCCGGACGACCTCGTCCCGACGTGGGAGGCGCTCCTGTCCGCCAAGGACGCGGGGCTGGCGCGCAACGTCGGGGTGAGCAACTACAGCCCGGCGCAGATCGACCACGTGACCGGGGCCACCGGGCGGAGTCCGGCGGTCAACCAGATCTCGTGGAGCCCGGGGCGGCACGACCCGGCCCTGCTGGAGGAGCACCGGCGCCGGGGCGTCGTCGTCGAGGGCTACAGCGGGCTGAACAACACCGACCTGCGCGACCCCGTGCTCACCGGGATCGCCGAGCGGCACGGCGTCAGCACCGCGCAGGTGATCCTGCGCTGGCACCTGGAGCACGGCATCGTGATCCTGCCGAGGTCGTCGCGCCGCGAGCACATCGCCGCCAACCTCGACCTGGACGGCTTCGACCTCACGGCGGACGACGTCGCCGCGATCGACGCCCTCGCCAAGGGCTAGGACTCGGTACCCGGGTCCAGGCGGGCCCAGATCTCGGCGAGGCGGCGCAGGTCGCCGTCGTCCAGGCGGCTGAAGAACAGCGCGTGCAGGTCGTCGTGGTGGCGGCGGCGGGCGCGGCGGATCAGCGCCCGCCCGCCGCCGGTGAGCGCCGCCTCGAAGCCGCGCCCGTCGGCGGCCGAGCGGCGGCGCTCGATCAGGCCGCGGTTCTGGAGGCGGTCGGCGAGGCGGGTGAACCCGCCGGTGGACATCAGGCGGCGCTGGGCGAGGTCCGACATGCGCATGCCCCCGGGCCCGGCCTCGTAGAGCAGGGACAGCACGCTGTACTCGGCCATGCTCACGTTCAGCGGGGCGAGTCCCGCCTCCAGCGCGCGCCAGAGCCGGTCGTGGGTCAGCAGGAACCCGCCCCAAGCGTCCTGCTCAAGGTCGCGTAGACCGTCGGTCGCCATGGCCGCACCGTATCCGGATGCCGGCGCCGCGACCAAGCCGGAATACCTGCCTGCGCAGACAAGTCATCCGGTCAGGCCGGGCGCACCCGGGGCCCGGCGGCCAGGAGAGGACCGGAGACGGCGTTCGAGATCGGCATCATGACGTTCGGCGAGGTCACGCGGGACCCGGTCACGGGGCGGCGCCGTCGCCGCGGCGGCGCGTCGGGGAGACGATCGAGCAGGCGAGGGTCGCCGACGAGGTGGGGCCGGCGGCGGCGGCCGAGCGCACCGAGCGCATCCGGCTGACGAGTTCGGTCACCGTCCTCGGCTCGGAGGACCCCGTGCGCGTCTGGGAGCAGCTCGCCACGATCGACCTGCTGTCGGCGGGCCGGGCGGAGATCATCGCGGGCCGCGCCGCGAGGGCGACATGACGGCAACGGAACCGGCGCTGCGGGTCGTCGTCGTCAACGGGAGCCCGAGCCGCCCGTCCAGGACGATGGGGCTGGTCGACGTCGTCCTCGACACGCTGGAGAAGGCGCTGCCGGTCGAGGCGTCCCGGATCGACGTGTACGGCCTCGGGCCGGGATTCACCGGCGCGGTCGAACGCGCCGGTGCCGCGCCCCAGGTCGAGGACGCGCTGCGCCTCGCCGAGGGGGCCCCGCAGGGGCCTTGGTCCTCTTCACGGTCCTTCGGTGAGGACGTCCTGGAGGGGGCGGCGGACGCTGGTCAGGACCTCGGTGTCGGGCATGCCGAAGCGCAGCAGCAGTTGCGGCCACGCGTCCCCGCAGAAGTGGGTGCGGATGAACGCGCGCAGCCCCGGGATCTGGAGCGACTGCGTGTGGTAGGCGGCGGCGAACCCGTGCTGGGAGGCGCGCAGCAGGCTGCGCTGGAGGCCCTGGCCCGCACGCAGCCAGTCGGCGGGCCGGTCGGTGTCGGTGACCAGCAGGACGATCACCCCGGCCGTGGGCGGCTCCTCGGTGTGGACGGGGTCGGCGCCCCAGCCGCGTCCCCGCGCGAAGTCGCGCGCGGAGAAATGCGGATCGGTCCACGGTGTGGTGCGCGGATAGGAGCCGTGCTGGACGCCGTCGGTGCGGCGGCCGCCCGGGGCCGGGGCCCAGCGGGCGATCTCGCTCGCGTAGGAGGGGGTGCGGCGCTGGATGTGCTCGGCGGCGTTGTTGAGCGCGGCCAAGGCGCCCTTGACGTGCGCGTCCACGGCCTGGATGAACCGGGCGCCCTCCTGCTCGGCCTCGGCGCGGATCCGCGCCAGCTCCGGATCGAGCACGGGATCGGCCCGGAACCCCCCGCGGTGGCTGCGCCGCCGCCGGACCTGCGCGTGCAGCGCCCGCGTGTACTCGTCGGGATCCTCACCCGGGACGGCCTCGACATCGGCCAGCAGATGCGGCCGATCGGGGTCGGGCAGCAGCGTGACCTGCGGCTCCAGGCCCTGCGCCCGCAGCCCCAGCCGCAGGTTGAACAAGGCCGCGCCGCAACTGACCAGCATCTCCCGGCCCTCGGGATCGGCGACCTCCAGCCTGCGGTCGGCATCGGCCCGCAGACTGATCCGGGACCCGCTGAGTGTGAACCGCCACGGCTGGGTGTTGTGGATCGAGGGCGCCCAGACCGCGTCCTCCACGACGGCCCGAAGATCGGGCTGTAGTGCTCGCATGTTCTCCCCCCGGATTCGCCTTTCGCCAGGCCATCGGCCCGGGTGCGGGACTCCGGAGGGAGGAGGGCCCCGCGTGCGGGTCAGGCCCGATGGCCGGGCCGCTGTGTCGCGCCGCCCTCTGCCGCGGCGCGCGGCTGGACGTCGTCCACGTGCTACCCCGGGAAGGCGGGCCCAAGCCGCGCCCGGACGGCGAGCAATTTGGAAGTTTGCGACGATATAGGGACATTGGGCCCTGCCGCCGACCTGATCGCTTGCCTAGCCTCACACTAGGAACGGACGAGGGAGGCGGCTATGGGGCCGAGCGGAGCGGCGTCGGGCTTCGACCGGCTACGGCGGAGGTTCGGCTTCGACCACAACGCGCTGCGCCGCGACGTGGACCGCAGGCAGTGGATGCTCGGAATCGCGCTGCTCATGCTGTTCCTGAGCCTCGCCCCGCCGCTGTGCGCGTGGGCGGGCCGGAGCGTCTACGCCTCGGGCGTCCGCGCCGAGCGGCAGGAGAGGGCGACCCGGCACGAGGTCAGCGCCACCGTCCTGCGGGTCGAGGACATGCGCTCGGGACGGAAGGTCACCGTGACCTGGCGTGAGCCCGACGGCACCGCGCGGACGGGGTCGTTCACCGCCTTCCACGGCGGCACGGCGGGCCAGCGGCGCGAGGTGTGGGTCGGGCCGTCGTCGCAGGTCACCGACGAGGCGCCGCGCCACCACACGCGGACGGTCGGCGACACCCTGACCGTCGCGCTCGGCAGCGCGATGGCCCTCGGCATGCCGCTGCTGGGGCTGTACCTGATCATCCGCTACCGCTGCGACCAGCGCCGATACCGCCTGTGGGACGCGGAATGGGCGCGCTTCGGCACCCGCCGAATCCCCTAGCCGACCGCCGAGGGCCTCGACCGAAAAATCGGCAAATTTGCCAGAAAAGGCGTTCAGGGTCGGAGGTCAGATGCGGCGCCCCGACCCTGACCTCCGGTTCGCGTTTCGGATATCCCTAACGCGCGAAGTTGATCATCCGGCCGGATGGCCTCATGTGGACGCGGCGTTCTGAATTCGCGGGACGGGGGCCGATTCTGTCACGGATCCGTGTTTCCATCGCAGGATGAAGACCCCTCCTAGAAAAGGGAGCGGCGGGCCGGTGGCGCGCGTTCGGCCGAGCCCCTTCCACGAACACCGGCACCGCTGGCTGATTCCCGACTGGGTCACCCGGCTGAGGCTCCCCCGGAACGCCGGAGAATGGGGCTACACGGGTCTCGGGGCACTGGTCGCGGCGCTGGCGGCCGGGCTGGCCGTGAAGCAGGCGATCGCGCACCCGCTCATCGCGCTGGCGGCCCTCGCGGGCGTGTGGTGGCTGGTCGACCGCTGGTACCGGGCGCGCTGGGCGCGCGAGAAGGTGCGGCGCGAACGGCTCGCCGCCCTCTCGTGGACGATCGGCGAACTCGACGACATGACGTGGCTGAACTTCGAGGTCGCGGTCCGCGACCTGATGCGCCGGGACGGGATCGAGGCCGAGCACGTCGGCAAGACGGGCGACTTCTCCGGCGATGTGATCGGCCTCGATCCCGTCCTCGGCGAGAGCTGGATGGTCCAGGTCAAGCACTACGGCCCGAAGTCCAAGGTCACCTCCGATGACGTCCAGAAGGTCGCGGGCGCGGCGTGGCCGATCTACCGGGCGAAACTGACCCTGGTCGTCACCACCAACACCTACACCCGCGACGCCCGGAGGTTCGCCACCAAGGCCGGGATGCACCTCATCGACCGCGAGCGCCTGGTCGACTGGGCCGGGCGCGGCATCCACCTGTACGAGGTGCTCGGCATCGCCCCGCGCCCCCAGCGCTCGGCCTCCTGAGCCCCGGCCGGCGAAGTACGCTGGGGCGATGTTCTCGCCCCAGGGTCCGTCGCTGCGCGAACTGGCGGTCCAGTCGCTGTCCTCGGTCGAGCGCGGCTACGACCTGCTCGCCCCGAAGTTCGACCACACGCCCTTCCGGACCCCCGACGCCATCCTCGACGCGACCACCGACGCGCTGCGTCCGCGCGGCCTGTTCGAGCGGGGGCTGGACGTGTGCTGCGGCACCGGCGCGGGCATGCGGACGCTCGAACCGCTGTGCAAGGAACAGGTCGCGGGCGTCGACTTCAGCACCGGAATGCTCGCCCGGGCACGCGAGGCGCACCCCGGCGCGGAATGGATCCGAGCCGACGTCCGCGCCCTTCCCTTCTCCGAGGCATTCGACCTGGCCGTCACCTTCGGCGCCCTCGGGCATCTGCTGCCCGCCGAACGTCCGGCGCTCTTCGCCGGGGTGCACCGCGCGCTGCGGCCGGGCGGCCTGTTCGCCTTTCCGATCGGCGCGCCGCCGCCCATCGCGTCCGTCGGGTATTGGACGCTGCTCGGGTTCGACGCGGCCATGCGGATCCGCAACGCGATATGGCGCCCCCCGTTCGTCATGTACTACCGCACCTGCCCTCTCCAGGCGATGCGCGACGATTTGGCGGCGGCCGGGTTCACGGTGACGACCACCCCGCTGGAGGGCCTGGGCCGCCGGGAGGACGGAAGCCCGCGCTACCGCCTCCTCCTCGCCCGCAAGCCCTGAACGGTCAGGCCGGCGCGGGCTTGCGGAACTGCTCGATCAACGCCGCGTAGCCGTCGCCGCCGCGCCCGGCCGCCACCGCCCGTCCGGCCAGATCCTGGATGAGCCTCGGCAACTCGGCGTTGACACCGAGCGCCTCGCTCTCGGCGACGAGGTGCCGCATCGCGGCCACGTGGGTGTCGATGGTGGAGTCGTAGGCCGGATACACGCCGTCGTCGACCTGCCGCGCGTAGTCCGGCAGCCAGCCCGTCACGGTCTCGATCCCCTTGGTCGCGATCGGAACGAACGCCGACGCGTCGACCCCGGCCGCGCCGAGAAGGGCGGCGCTCTGCAGAAAGCCGTTCAGAATGTTCCACATCAGGCTCAGCACGGAGACGTCGTACAACGACGCCAGCCCATGGTCGTCCCCGAGGTACGTGACGCCCGCGCCCAGACTGCTTAGCGCCGACTCGTGCGCTTCGAAGGCCGATCGCGGCCCGCTGTAGAGGACGAGGGCGTCCTTTCCGATGCCCTCGGGAACGGCCAGGATCGCCCCGTCGAGATAGCCGGCCCCCGCCCATTCGGCGGTCTCCCGCGCCTCCCGCGGCGTTCCCGAGGTCAGGTTGACCAGGACCCGCCCGCCGAGGACGTCGCCCAGCGGTTCGAGGAGCCCCCGCACCCCTTCGTAATCGGTGAGGCAGACGACGACGAGCGGACTCGCCGCCACCGCGTCACCGACGGAGTCGGCGAATTGCGCGCCCCGCGCCACGAGGCCCTCACCCTTCGCGGCCGTGCGGTTCCATATGGTCGTGGGATGCCCGGCGTCCAGAAAGGCTCCGGCCAGTGCCTGCCCCATCAGCCCGAGCCCGATGACGGTCACGGGGGTGCGGTCGGCGCCCTGGTCGGGCGCCGCGTGCTCTTTTTCGGTCGTGTTGGAGGTCATGGCAGAATCATCAACGTTCATATCGATATGAAGGTCAAGGGGGAACGTCCGTGCGGATCGGGGAGTTGGGCCGGCGGGCCGGAGTCCACACGCACCAACTGCGCTACTACGAGGCCCAGGGCCTCCTGGAGCCCGGCCGCGGCTCCAACGGCTACCGCGAGTACAGCGACGACGACGTCCTGACCGTGTACCAGATCAGGAAGCTGCTCGGGGCCGGGCTGTCCACCGAGGAGATCGCCTACATGCTCCCCTGCGTCAGCGGCGTGAGCCTTGAGATCGAACCGTGCTCCGAACTCATGGACGTGCTCAACGCCCGCCTCGACGGGCTGGACGAGCGCATCGACACCCTCACCCGCTCCCGCCGGGCCCTGCACGACTTCATCAAGAACACCGAGATGCGCGCCCCGCAGAACTGCGAGACCACCCACAGCGACGCGGAAAGGGCCGCTCACCCCATGGTCAGTCCGGGAGGACGGTGATCTGCGGGGCGGCGGTGCGCGGGTGTGCGCTGACCTCCGCGTTGACCCGGTAGACCCGGGCCAGGAGTTCCGGGGTCAGGACCTCGCCGGGCGGGCCGGCCGCCAGCAGGGCTCCCTCGTGGAGGACGCAGAGGCGGTCGCAGAACGCGGCGGCCAGGTTCAGGTCGTGCAGGGCGATCAGGGCGGTGGCGCCCAGGCCGCGGACCAGGCGCAGAGCGTCGATCTGGTGGCGCAGGTCCAGGTGGTTGGTGGGTTCGTCCAAGACCAGCGCGGCGGGACGTTGGGCCAGGGCGCGGGCGATGAGCACGCGTTGCTTCTCGCCGCCGGAGAGGCGGTCGAAGGGGGCCTCCGCCAGGTGCGCGACGTCCAGTTCGGCGAGCGAGCGCAGAATGATGTCGCGGTCGTTCGCGTCGTCGCCCTGGAAGGCGCGTTTGTGCGGGGTGCGGCCCATCGCCGCCACGTCGTAGACGGTCAGTTCGAAGTCGCCGGGCGTTTCCTGGAGAACGGCGGCCAGCCGCCGCGCGAGCCTTTTCCCCGGCATTCGCCAGACGTCCTCGCCGTCCAGGAGTATTCGGCCCGAGGTGGGGCGCGATGCCCGGTAGAACGTGCGGAGAAGGGTGGACTTCCCGGCGCCGTTGGGGCCGACCAGGCCGACGACCTCGCCGGGGGCGATGTCCAGGGAGACCGCGTCGACCAGGGTCCGGCCGTCCATGGCGACCGACACCTTCTCGGCCCGCAGCGCCACCGTCATCGGGCCGCCTTCCGGCGCATCAGCCAGAGGAAGAAGGGGCCGCCGACCAGGGCGGTGAGGACGCCGACGGGGATCTCCTCAGGCGCGACGAGCGTGCGCGCGGCCAGGTCGGCGAGGATCAGGAACGCCGCGCCGAGCAGCGCGACGGCCGGGAGCGCGCGGCGGTGGTCGGCGCCGACCAGCAGCCGCACCACGTGCGGCATCATCAGCCCGACGAACCCGATCGAGCCGCTGACCGCCACGACCGCGCCGATCATCAGCGCGACCAGCACGAACAGGGACGCGCGGAACCGGTGCACGTCCAGGCCCAGCGCCGCGGCGGCCTCCTCCCCGGCCAGCAGCAGGTTCAGGTGCCGGGACACCCCCAGCAGGACCGCGGTCCCGGCCAGCACGATCACGGCCGGGATCCACACGACCGTCCACCGCGTCCCGGCCAGGCCGCCCAGCATCCACCGCAGCGCCGACTCGGCCGCGCGCGGGTCGTCGGAGCTGATCACCAGGTAGCTCGCGACCGCCGACAGCACCTCGGCCGTGGCGACCCCCGCGAGCACGAGGCGCACCGTGGTCATCCGCCCGCCCGAGCGGGCCAGCAGGTAGACCGCGACCAGCGCCGCGAGCGCGCCGCAGAAGGCGGCGAGCGGGAGCGAGAACGCCCCGAACCAGGCCAGGTGGAACACCACGACCGTCACCGCGCCGACCGTCGCGCCCGACGAGACGCCGAGCAGCATCGGGTCGGCGAGCGGGTTGCGGACGAGGGCCTGGAGCGCCGTCCCGCACACCGACAGGCCCGCCCCCACCACGCCGCACAGCAGGACCCGGGGCAGCCGCACGTCGATCACGATCGTCTCGCGGACCGGCGGCCACGCCGGCTCGGCCAGCGCCGGGTGCGCCCGGTGCAGCAGGATGCCCCAGACCTGGTCCGGCGGGACGCGGACGGATCCGACCGCGACCCCCGCCGTCGCCGCCGCCAGCACCAGCGCGCCGAGGCAGGCGAGCACCAGCGCGTATCCGGCACGCCGGACGCCGGTCACGCGAAGCGGTCCGGGTGCAGCTGCCGGGCGAGCGCCTCCACCGCGCCGGCCGCCCGCACGCCGGTCACCGTGGACGACAGCGGCAGCACCGCGAACCGGCGGTTCCTGATCGCGGGGACGTCCTTCAGCGCGGGGTTCGACAGCAGGAACCGCTTCTTCGCCTCGGCGCTCTGGTCGCCGTAGTCATAGATCAGGACGACGTCCGGCGCCCGCTCGGCGAACTGCTCGAACGAGACGTCCCCGTAGGGTTTGCGCACGTCGGAGAACAGGTTGGCGCCGCCCGCCAGCCGGATGATCTCGTTGCCGATCCCGGCGCCCCCGGCGGTGAAGACCGTCTTGTCGCCGCTGTCGTAGACGGCGACCCTGGTCGGCGCGGTGCCGGTGGTCTTGCTCTTGACCCGGTCCAGGACGGCACGTAGCGCGTTGATCCGCTTTTCCGCGCGCTCGGGCACACCGAAGATCTTGGCGATGGTCCGGATCTCCTCCTCGACCGTCGCCATCGTCACCGGGCCCCGGGGGCACTCCTCGATGTTGAGGTGGGTGTCGATCCCGGCCTCGCGCAGGGCCGGCCGTCCGCGGCCCTCCTTCTCGTCGAACGTGCTGGACCAGCCGCCGTAGACGAAGTCGGGCTCGGCCGCCAGCAGCGCCTCGAAGGACGGGTACTCCTTGGACAGCACCTTCACCCGGTCATAGGCGGCCTGGAACTCCGGCAGGACGCGGTCGTCGAGGAAGCCCGTCCCCACCATGGAGCGCTCCAGCCCGAGCGCCAGCATCACCTCGGTCGCGTGCTGGTTCAGCGACACCGCGCGCCGGGGCGGCCGTTCGTAGGTGGTCGTGACCCCGCAGTTCGCCACCGTCACCGGGAATCCGGGCGGCGCCGCCCCGCTCCCGCCCACCGCGTCCGTACCGGTGGAACCGCATCCGCCCGCCAGCAGGGCCGCGGCGGCCAGCAGCCCCGCGAGTCGTGCCCATGGCATCCCGCTCTCCTCTCTGGGGAGATCCGCCCCAGGTCAGTTGAGGAGGCGACCGCGTGAGTCTCCTGGCTCTCGGGTCAACGCTCGTCCCGGCCTTCCCTGCCGCTCGCGCGGTGGTGGCCTCGCTCGGGATCCGCTCGCCGATCACAGTGGCGGGACCGCGCCGGATTCGCACCGGCTTCCTCGTTCCGCCGTCGCCTACCCGCACATGGTGGCACACCTCGCTCTTGCCACAAAGTCGCAATAAGCCCGAATCGCCTGGTCGCCGCTCTGTCGGAGGCGGGGCGCAGCATGCGGGCGCCCCGGCGGCCGGTCAAGGGGTGGACCGGCCGCCGGGGCGCGGCGCGAGGGCAGGGCGTCAGCGGGCGCAGCCCGCCAGTTCGGGGGTGGTGGGCTTGGTGTCGGCGCCGCCGAAGAACAGCGCCGAGCACTGCTGGAGGAAGGCCGGGTTCTCCTCGGGGATCCAGTGGCCGCTGTCGGGGGCGACGACCGTGCGGACGTCGGTGGCGACGGCGCCGAAGGACTGCCCGACGGCGGGGCCGAACACGTCCGCCGCGCCCATGGCGAGGACCGGGATCGTCAGCTTCTGCTCCGCCAGCCTCTTGTTGTCGGCGGCGTTGGTCGGGTAGGCGCGGTAGTAGTCGAACCCGGCGCTGCGGTGGGCGGCGTCGGAGTAGGCGTCGATGTAGGTCGACTGGGCGATCGCCTTCGGGTACTTGGCGGCGGCGAACAGCCAGCCCAGGTAGGTCGAGACGTGCGCCCGGTCGTTCACGAGCTGCTCGGGGACCGGCGCGGCGGTCATGTTGAACTGGAAGTGCCAGCTCAGGCCGTACGCGGACTCCAGCCCGAAGCCGTTGAGCGGGGCTTCGAGGACGGCCATGCGCGAGACGCCGCCGGGGAAGTTGCGGGCGTAGGGGTAGGCGACCAGCGCGCCGACGTCGTGGCCGAGGATCGCGACGTTGTCGTAGCCGAGCCTGGTCACGCCCTGGTGGAGTTTCGCCGCGACCGTGACCAGGTCGTACTTGCGGTCGGTGGGGATGGAGGACCTGCCGAGGCCCGGCAGGTCGAAGGCGATCACCGTGTGGGTCTTGGCGAGTTCGGGCATGACCTCGTGCCACTCGTACCAGGTCTCGGGCCACCCGTGCAGCAGCACCAGGGCGGGCCCCTGGCCGCCCTTGACGTAGTGCAGCGACCCTCCGTCGACCGGGACGAACCCGTGGCGGAAACCGCGCAGCCCCGCCAGGTCGCCCTGGCCGGGCAGCGCCGCCGGCCTGGACGCGGGGGACGCGGTGGCGGCCGTCGTGCCGAACAGCAGCGCGGCGACGGCCACGACCGCGCCGATGACGAGGCCCAGCCCGCGGGCGGGCCTCCGCGCGCCCGCCCCGTCGAGATTTCGCTTGGTATTCATGCCAGGCTCCCCTCCACATATGCAACACATGCGATCCCCGATCACCGGCGCCACTGACGCCGCCTCGGATATTACGGGGGATGCCCATGGGAATGAAGTGGCCGCGACGATCTTCGCCGCCGGGCCGCGAATTGAGCACGAACGAAGAAATCGGGTCACCTACGGTGCCGCAGTGATCACTCAATCCCTATTGGGTCGGCGAATCGCGCCCTAGCCGGAACCGGCCAATCCCCGCCTTGCCGGTTTCGATGCCGGCGCGCCCCGCATGACCTTCGGTGACGGCACGGCGACGACGAGAAACGGCCGAGAAATCCTGGCGGTTCTCAGGGGCCGTACAAGGGGAGCGTGTCGGACAGGCCGATCATCTCCAGCAACTGCACGAGTTCGGCATTCGGGCGGTACAGCCTTATCTCATGGCCCAGGCGGCGTGCCGTGAGCTGCATGCGCAGCAGAATTTCGAGCGTCGCCATATTCGGGCCCGCCGAGCCGCCGAGGTCGCAGACGACCTCGCGGGGCGCCGCGTCCGACTCCCGCAGGGCCTCGCGCAGCCGCTCGCAGGGGTCGTCACCGGGGGTCGCGGCGTCCAGCCGGATGAAGACGGGGACGGCGTCCTGCTCGGGTCGCTCCATGCGCGGTCGCTCCCATGATCGAGGGCCCCCGAGGACCGGCCGTTTGCGGTAGCGCCCCATGCTCACACCCGCCGCCGCCCGCCGCCATCTCGTGCCGTGCGCACCCGGCCGGCGGCCGCCCGCACGATCGGAGATTTCCGCCGATCAGCGGGTGATTAGCCTCGGGAAGGTCGCCGGAATGCCACCGTCCGCGATGCACGCATCCGGCCGGTACGAGTCTGGACGCACCGAGGAGGGACCGTCCCATGCGCGTACGAACGTCCCGACCAGGGGCAGCCCGCAGGCCCCAGGCGCCGTCGTGAGCCCCCGCCGATCCGACCCGCTCATCAGGCCCACGCTGATCGACATCGGGGCCCGGCTGATGTCGGAGGAGGGCCCCCGCGCCCTGTCGACCCGGCGGCTGGCGGCCGAGGCCGGATGCTCCACGATGGCCGTCTACACCCATTTCGGCGGCATGAGCGGGCTCGTCCGCGAAATGGTCCACGAGGGCTTCGCCCGGCTCCAGGTCCACTTCTCCCATGTCCTCGACACCTCCGATCCCGTCGCGGACATGGCGCTGCTCGGCCGCGCCTACCGCTACAACGCCCACCGCAATCCGCATCTGTACAGCATCATGTTCGGCACCTCGACCCACGCCGGTTTCTCGCTCACCGAAGAGGACCGCCAATACGGCCGATACACGCTCGCGAAGGTCGTCCACACCGCGCACCGCTGCATCACCGACGGACGCTTCAGCACCGATGATCCCGAGCTGGTCGCCCACCACATGTGGACGGCGCTCCACGGCCTGGTGACGCTCGAACTCGGCCATTACCTCATTCCCCCCTACGACCCCGACACGTGCTTCGAGAGCCAGCTCGTGAACCTCATGACGAGCGCGGGCGACAGCCGCGCGGCGGCGTCCGGGTCGGTCGCCGCGTCGCTGCTCCGGCTGGTCGGCGAGGTCGAGGACGTCAATGGCGACGCCCGCGCCGAAGGGGCCGCGCGCCCGTGAACGGCCGGACGCCACTCCAGCAATCCAGAAGGTGCCCGGTCGCGGGCGGGCTGCGACGGTGAATTCCAGTGCGGACAGAGACTGAAGGAGATGATCGGGTGGGTGCCAAGATCGGAAACCGCGCGGTACTGCTCGGTGGAAGCATCGCCGCCCTGTTCGCGGCGCGGGCGCTGGCGGAGGGGTACGAGGAGGTCGTCCTGGTCGACCGGGACGAGTTGGTCGGGGTGCGGGAGGTGCGCCGGGGAGCGCCGCAGGGCCGCCACATCAACGGCCTGCTGGCGCGCGGGTCGCGGGCCATGGAGGAGATGTTCCCCGAGATCACGGCGGAGCTCGTCAGGGACGGCTGCCCGCTGACGGACCTCGCGGGGACCGTCCGCTGGTACTTCAACGGGGTGCCGCTCCAGCAGACCCGTGCCGGGTTGACCAACGTGGCGGCCAGGCGTCCGCTCATGGAGGCGCACGTCCGCGAGCGGGTGCAGGCGTACGAGAACGTCACGTTCATGGAGAAGCACGACGTCCTCGGTCTCGTGACCAACGACGACAACTCCCGCGTCATCGGCGCGCGCGTCCAGCCGCGCGACACCGAGGGCGAGGAGATCGTGCTGGACGCCGACCTCGTCATCGACGCCACCGGGCGCGGCTCGCGCTCCCCCGTCTGGCTCACCGAACTCGGCTACGGCCGGGTGCAGGAGGACGGGGCGAAGATCGGGCTCGGCTACGCCAGCCGCCACTACGTCCTGAAGTCCGACCCGTTCGGCAAGGACCACTCGATCATCGTGGTGGCCTCGCCCGACCGCCCCCGCGGCGCGATCTTCACCAAGACCGACCACGGCACCGTCGAGTTGACCACCTACGGCATCCTCGGCGACCACCCGCCGACCGACCCCGAGGGGTTCACCGCCTTCGTCAAGACGCTGGCGGCACCGGAGATCTACGAGTCGATCGTGGACGCGAAGGCGATCGACGACCCGGCCCTCTACAAGTTCCCGACCACGCTGCGCCGCCGCTACGAGAAGTTCAACCGGTTCCCCGAGGGCTTCCTCATCATCGGCGACGCGGTCTGCACCCCGAACCCCGTCTTCGCCCAGGCGCAGACGCTGGCCGCCCTGGAGGCGCTGGCGCTGCTCAAGCACATGCGGAGCGGGAAGGCGCCGTCCTCGCTGGAGTTCATGCGCGAGGTCGGCCAGATCATCGACCCGGCGTGGGAGATGACCCGCGGCATCGACCTCAGCTTCCCCGGCGTCGAGGGGGAGCGCAGCCGGAAGCTGAAGATGATGCAGGCCTACATGACGCGGGTCATCATCGCCGCCACCCAGGACGCCACCGTCACCGAGGCGTTCATGCGGGCGGCCGGTCTCGTCGACCAGCCGCAGGCGCTCATGAAGCCCGGCCTGATGATGCGCGTGATGCGCACGTCGAACCGCGTCCTGGCCGCGGCCAAGGGGTGATCCAGGGTCGGCGGGCCTCGTGCCGGCCGACCTCGTCCTCGGGGGGCGGGCGCCATCATGGCGCCCGCCCCCCGTCGTCGTGAGGCCGGTCAAGGGGCGGGCTCCTCGGCGGGGTCCCGGGCGGGGACCTCGGCCGGCCCCTCGGCGGGCACGGCACGCGGCGCGCCCGCGACGGCCTCCGGCCGCGCACGCCCACGTGCCGCCGGTTCCGCCATCGCACCCATACCCGTCCCCCTCCGGTCGCAGGATCGCCGCACCCGCACGGCTCGGTTATGTGACGACGGGGCGCCGGAAAACTCACCGCGGGCGTCCCGCACACCGCTTCAACTGCGGTCGTGCCGAGGGCACCGCGTGTCCCGCGAGATCGACCACCGGAACCGGCCGACATGTAATTGCGGTTAGCGCACGAGCACTTATTGATCCATTTCCTCGGCCGCCACCCCCGCGGCCCCGGTCGCCGAGGGCACGATGGCCCTGTTCGGGCTGGTCAGGGCCGCTGCCGCCGCGGCTGGACGGACGGCGGCGCGCAGGGCGGGCCGGCCGGGGCGTCCCGCGCCGTTGCGGGTGCGGATACGGAGTATGGTGGCCGTGCCGGGCCGGGCTCACCGGATCTGAGCCGGGCGGCGGCGTGGGGTCGTGCCGCGTGCGCGGGTGTGGGAACGCCGAGGCCGGGGCCCCTGCGGTGAGGTCATCTACAGCGAACACGCGCTAGCGGCCCCATTGGTGAACGCGTGCTCGACGGCGCCGGCGTGGTCGCGGGGCAGGGCCGGCCGAGGGCAGGGCCGGCCGGGGGCCGGGCCGGGGCGGGCACGACCGTGACGGTCGGGGGGCCGGGCTTCGGCCCGCGCAGGGTGAAAGGGCTGTCGGTGAGGACCGCGTCATACCGCCGTAACCGGGACGCCTCCCGTGGTGGGACGGCGCGCCGGACGGCTGCCGCGTTCCAAGGGCCGCCGATACGGAACCCGACCCGCCGATCCGCCGCCCGCACCGTCCCCCAACGGCGCGGCTCGGCTCTTGACCTGGAACCTGTGTGCGTCAGGATCATGGCCATTCACCGCCGGATCCAAGCGGGGGCCATTGTCGCGACAAAGCTCGTCCCGCAGTGGTGCGATCATTTTGAACTGACATCGTGAGTCGGTCCGCTCCGATGCGGAAGGGAAGGCCAGATCTCGTGCAGACGTACGTATTGATCCCCGGGACTTGGATGGGTTCCTGGGTTTGGGAGGGTGTCGCCGAGGGCCTGCGCGCCCGCGGCCACTCCGTCCATCCCGTCACGCTGTCGGGCCTCGCCGAGTTCGGAGCGGACGTCTCCGAAATCGGGATCGAACGGCATGTCGAGGACGTGGCGTCCGTCGTCGGCGCCCTCGACCAGGTCATCCTGGTCAGCCACAGCACCTCGGGGCTGGTGGCCGGGGTGGTCGCCGACCGCAGCCCCGACCGGGTCGTCCACTCGGTGTACGTGGAGGCGTTCGTCCCGCATGACGGGCGGTCGGCCATTGACGCGTTCGGCGAGCCGCTGCGCACCGCCGAGCTCCGCCTGATCGAGGAGCACGAGGGCCGGTGGCCGACGCCCGACGCCGAGGCGGTGGCCGACGGCCAGGGGTTGACGTCCGAGCAGGCGAAGTGGCTGACCGACCGGCTGATCGACCATCCGGGGCGCCCGCTCACCGAGCCGATCCGGCTGACCCGGCCGGTGGCGGAGCGGCGCGCCACCTACGTGGTGTGCGGGCTGGAGCATTTCGACGGGCGGCTCCCGGCGGACGTGGAGCGGCTGCGGTCCTCGCCCACCTGGCGGTTCCGCACGCTCGACACCGGCATCTGGCCGATGGTGTCCGCGCCGGGAGAGCTGGTCGCGCTGCTGGACGAGGTCGGCGCGGAGGTGGCCGCGGAGGTGGCAGCCGAGGCCGACCGGCCGGACGCGGCGCGCCGCGAACCCGAGGGCGATCACCCCACCACCCCTTGAACCGCTATTTTCCAGACTTGTTGCCCCAAATCTCACTTTTTCCCTATAACACGACACCCCCAGGAAATTAGGTCCACACGCGAGCAGCGGCTAGTATCGGCGCATTCACCCTTTCATCATTCGGGTAAGGAAGTGGTGTCTTGGACGGGGACGCGTGGCGGCGCACTCGTGGACGCGACCGTGTCGCCCCGGCGGCCTGATCCCCGACTGACCACCAGGCTGATCGACATCGGTGCCCGGCTGCTGGCACAGGGCGGGCCCGGAGCGCTGTCGACGCGGCGGCTGGCGGCCGAGGCGGGATGCTCGACAATGGCCGTCTACACCCATTTCGGCGGCATGAGCGGGCTGGTCCGCGGAATGGTGCACGAGGGTTTCGCGCGTTTGCAGCGCGCCTTCTCCGGCGTCGTGGACTCGGCCGATCCGGTGGCCGACATGGCATTGATCGGCCGCGTCTACCGCGACAACGCCCGGACGAATCCCTATCTCTACGCCATCATGTTCGGGACGGCGACGCCGGCCGGTTTCTCGCTGACCGACCAGGACCGCCAGTACGGCCGGTTCACGCTGGCGCGGGTGGTGGAGACCGCGGCGCGCTGCGTCGCCGCGGGCCGGTTCACCGGCGCCGACGCGGAACTGGTGGCGCACCAGATGTGGAGCGCGATCCACGGGCTCGTGACGTTGGAGCTGGGCGGATATCTGGTTCCGCCCTATGACCCCGACACCTGTTTCGAGAGCCAGCTCGTCAGCCTCATGGTCGGGCAGGGGGACGCGCCCGAGGCGGCGTCGGCCTCCGTCGAGGCGTCGCGTCCCGCGCTGGAGCGGCTCCGGCGCGGCACCGGCGCCTGAGCCCCGCTCAGAGCGGCCCGTTCCCGTGCTTGCGCGCCTGTACGCCCTCCTGCTTGTCGGCGAGCATCGCCAGGCCGCGCGCGACGGCGGCGCGGGTGTCGGCCGGGTCGATCACGTCGTCCACCAGGCCCCGCTCCGCCGCGTAGTAGGGGTGCATGAGCCGCTCGGTGTAGTCGGCGACCAGCTTCGCGCGCAGCGCCGCCGGGTCGTCGGCGGCCGCGAGCGCGCGGCGGTGGACGAGGTTGACGGCCGCCTCGGCGCCCATCACGGCGATCTCGTTGGTCGGCCACGCGAGCGAGAGGTCGGCGCCGATCGAGCGGGAGTCCATCACGATGTAGGCGCCGCCGTAGGCCTTGCGGACGATCACCTGGACGCGCGGGACCGTCGCCTCGCAGTAGGCGTAGAGGAGCTTGGCGCCGTGCCGGATGACCCCGGCGTGCTCCTGGTCGGTGCCGGGGAGGAAGCCGGGGACGTCGACGAGCGTCACCAGCGGGATGCCGAAGGAGTCGCAGAACCGGACGAAGCGCGCGGCCTTCTGCGCGGCCGCCGCGTCCAGCACCCCGGCCAGCACCATCGGCTGGTTGGCGACGATCCCGACGACCCGGCCGTCGATCCGCGCCAGGCAGCAGATCACGTTGGCGGCCCAGCGCTCGTGCACCTCGATGACGTCGGCGTCGTCCACCAGCTCGCCGATCACGAGCCGCATGTCGTAGGGCCTGTTCGGCTCCACCGGCACGATCTCCGCCAGCGCGGGCCGCTCGTCGGCGGTCGCGCCGCGCGGGGGCCCGGCGGGCGCGGGCTCCAGGTAGTTGCCCGGCAGCATCGAGACCAGGTAGCGGACCTCGTCCAGGCAGCTCTCCTCGTCGTCGTGGACGAAGCTCGCCACGCCGGTGCGCCGGCCGTGCACGTCGGCGCCGCCCAGTTCGGCGTGCGTGACGCGCTCGCCGCTGACGGCCTCGATGACGTCGGGCCCGGTCAGGTACATCTGCGCGGTGTCGCGGACCATGAAGGTGAAGTCGGTGAGGGCGGGCGAGTAGGCCGCGCCGCCCGCGCACGGCCCGAGGATCACGCTGATCTGCGGGATGACGCCGGACGCGCGGACGTTGCGGCGGAAGATCCCGCCGTACCCGTCGAGCGCCATCACGCCCTCCTGGATGCGGGCGCCGCCGCTGTCGTTGAGCCCGATCAGCGGCGCGCCGTTCGCCAGCGCCAGGTCCATCAGCTTCTGGATCTTCGCGGCGTGCGCCTCGCCGAGTGAGCCGCCGATCACGGTGAAGTCCTGGGCGTAGACGAACACGCGGCGGCCGTCGATCGTCCCCGAGCCGGTGACGACCCCGTCGGTGTGGGGACGCGCGCCGTCCTCGCCCCGGGCGCGGCGGAGCGCGTCGAGCTCGATGAACGAGCCCTCGTCGAGGAGGAGGCCGAGGCGCTCGCGCGCCGTCCGCTTGCCGAGCGCGCGCTGCCGCGCGACCGCGGGCCCGGCGCCCGCCGCGACGCGGTCCGCCAGCGCGCGCCGCCGCTCCCGCAGTTCGCGCATCGTGGCCGGCGCGGCCGGCGCGGCCGGAATGGAACGGCTCGGCGGAACGACTCGCGGAGCCGGCGCGCGGCCGTTCACCGGCCGCGGAACGGGTACGGGGACGAAATCTATCTCCGAGGCGCTCAAGGACTCATCTCCCCCGTGCGTGACCGCAATTAATTCTGCTGACAGCGTGCCGTAATGGCGTTCTCCCGGCTTCTCCCCACGTGCGCCCGTCGATCATTTATTGATAACACCATTTTATAACGCATTTCCATAACACCGCCCGATGAAAAGGGCGGCGGGGGCCCGAGCGCACGTCGCGAGATGTGGCCGCGCGGCGGCCCGGGGGATGCTGGCGACGCCAGGCGCGCGTCCCGGGCCACCGGGCGCCGCCCCGGCCACCGCGATCGACGAGCGAAGGAAGGCGGCTGGTGATGCCCGAGACGAGGCCGTACACCGGCGCGGAGTACGTCGACAGCCTGCGTGACGACCGCGAGGTCTTCCTGGACGGAGAGCGCATCAAGGACGTCACCGCCCACCCGGCGTTCCGCAATCCGATCGCGATGACGGCGCGGCTCTACGATTCCCTGCACGACGAGAAGACCCGTCCGGTGCTCACCGTTCCGCTGGACGGCGGCGGCGAGGGGTACACGCACCGGTTCTTCACCGCGCCGCGCAGTTCCGAGGACCTGGTCGCCGACCAGGCCGCGATCGCGCTCTGGGCGCGGATGAGCTATGGGTGGATGGGGCGCGGCCCCGACTACAAGGGGTCCTTCCTCGGCACGCTGGGCGCCAATGCCGAGTTCTACGGCGAGTACGCGGACAACGCCCGGCGGTGGTACCGGCGGGCGCAGGAGCGCGTCCTGTACTGGAACCACGCGATCGTGCACCCGCCCGTCGACCGGAGCAGGCCGCCGGACGAGGTCGCCGACGTCTTCGTGCACGTCGAGCGCGAGACCGACGCGGGCCTGGTGGTCAGCGGCGCCAAGGTCGTGGCCACCGGCTCCGCGCTCACCCACCACACGTTCGTGGCGCACTACGGCGTGCCGGTACGGCGCAAGGAGTTCGCGCTCGTGGCGACCGTGCCGACCGGCGCCCCGGGGGTGAAGCTGATCTGCCGGCCCTCCTATACGGCGGCCGCGGCGGCGGGCAGCCCGTTCGACTATCCGCTGTCGGCGCGCATGGACGAGAACGACTCGATCCTCGTCCTCGACAAGGTGCTCATCCCCTGGGAGAACGTGTTCGTCTACGGGGACCTGGGCAAGGCGCAGACGTTCACAGGCCAGTCGGGCTTCGTGGAGCGCTTCACCTTCCACGGCGCCACCCGGCTGGCGGTGAAGCTGGAGTTCATCGCCGGGCTGCTCGCCAAGGCGCTGGACCTGACCGGCGTCGCCGACTTCCGGGGCGTGCAGACCCGGCTCGGGGAAGTGCTCGCCTGGCGGAACCTGTTCTGGGGCCTGTCGGACGCGGCGGCCCGCAATCCCGTCCCCTGGAAGAACGGCGCCGTCCTCCCCAATCCGGACTACGGGATGGCCTACCGGTGGTTCATGCAGATCGGCTATCCGCGGATCCGGGAGATCGTCCTCCAGGACGTGGCGAGCGGCCTGATCTACGTCAACTCCAGCGCCGCCGACTTCCGCGACCCGCGCGTCCGCCCCTATCTCGACAAGTACCTGCGCGGCTCCGGCGGCGCGGACTCGGTGGAGCGGGTCAAGCTCATGAAGCTGCTGTGGGACGCGGTCGGCACCGAGTTCGGCGGCCGGCACGAGCTCTACGAACGCAATTACGCGGGCAACCACGAGAACACCCGGCTCGAACTGCTCGGGGCCCAGACGCTCGGCGGGCAGCTCGCGTCCTACAAGGACCTCGTGGACCGGTGCATGGCCGAATACGACCTCGACGGCTGGACGGTGCCCGACCTGAATTCGTCCCTTTGACCGAGCCCTGGCACAAAGCGATGAAGGCCGCGCGTGACGCGCGGCCTTCATCGTCTCGTCAGGCCGCCTGATCGGGCGGCGTGGTCCAGTGCGTGCCGTCGGTCGTGGGGATGAGCCCGTGCGGGCGGATCGGGGTGGTGTCGTCGGTGTCACCGGTGGCCTGGAGTTGCAGGCGGATACCGGTGCGGGTGACCGATCGGGCCAGGCTGGTGTGCAGCAGGTCCCGGTCGGGCGCCACCTGCTTCGTGTCGCCGTCGATGGTCTGGACGGCCTGGGACAGTTCCTGGATGGCGGTCGTCCTCGCGGTGAGGGCGGTCTCGCCGGAGGAGCCGCCGCCGACGAGTTCGGCGAAGGACTCCAGTTCGGTGCCGGTGTGGTCGGTGACCTTCTTGGCGCGCCAGAAATAGGAGTGCTGGTCCTGGTGCATGTCGTAGAAGGCGACGAGGAAGTCGTGGAACCGGGCGTACTCCTGCCGGTACCGCGCCTCGTACTCCTCCATGCATGCGGTCTCGGTGAGGGCGCCGGTGAGGACGGTGTTGATCGAGCGCGCGGCGAGCAGGCCGGAATAGGTGGCCAGGTGCACGCCGGAGGAGAACACCGGGTCGATGAAGCACGCCGCGTCCCCGGCCAGCACCAGTCCGGGCGCGGTGAAGGCGTCCTGGATGTAGGAGTAGTCCTTGCGGACGCGCACCTGCCCGTACGGGCCGGTGGTGACGCGGGGAACACCGTCGAGCAGATCGGCGATGAACGGGCATTCCCCGATCAGCGTTTGCAGGGCTTCGGCCCGGTCGCCCCGGACGCGTTCGAGGGCCTCGGGCAGCAGGACGGCGCCGACGCTGGTGAGTTCGTCGTTGAGGGGGATGTACCAGAACCATCCCGACGGGAACGCCGCCGCGATGATGTTGCCCCGGTTCGGCGGCGGAAGCCGTTTCCCGCCCCGGAAATAGCCGAACAGCGCCAGATTCCGGAAGAACTCCGAATAGCGCCGCGTCCCGCCCGTTTCGGTGTGGATGCGCGACCCGTTCCCGGAGGCGTCCACGACGAACCGCGCGGCGGTCTGGTGCTTGACGCCCTCGGAGTCGTGCCAGGTCACGCCGCTGACGCGGTCGCCCTCGCGCAGGAGGCTGGTGACGGTGGCCTCCTCGCGGACGTCGACGCCGGTGGCGCGGGCGTTGTCGAGCAGGATCTGGTCGAACCGCATCCGCTCCACCTGCAACGCGGTCGAATGCGGCCCCGCGAAACGCGGGGAGGCGGCGAAGGCGAACGTCCACGGCTCGGGGCTCGCGCCCCAGCGGAACGTCCCGCCGCGTTTCACCGTGAACCCCGCCGCCTCGACCTTCTCGCTCACGCCGAGCAGGCGGCAGATCCCGTGCACGGTCGCGGGGAGCAGCGATTCGCCGATCTGGTAGCGGGGGAACCGCTCGCGCTCCAGCAGCAGCACCCGGTGCCCCTCGCGGGCGATCAGGGTCGACACCGTCGACCCGCACGGGCCGCCGCCGACCACGACCACATCGAAGCCGGGCTCGTCCATTGCTGTCTCTCCTTCAGTGGAGGGTGGTGCCGGTGCCGGCGACGGCGGTCAGGAACTCGCCGCGCTCGATCATTCCGGCGACCTGCTCGATCTCGTCGGCCATGAACCGGTCGGCGTCCAGGGTGGGGACGGTGGCGCGGATGTGGTCGTAGACGGCCCGCCCGGCGGGCGACAGGCCGGCGGCGCGGTCGGCGATGTCGACGGCCTGGGCGGCGGCCAGGAACTCCACCGCCAGGATGTAGCGGTTGTTGTCCAGCACCCGGCGGGCGTTGCGGGCGGCGATCAGGCCCATCGAGACGATGTCCTGGTTGTCGCCGTTGGAGGGGATGCTCTGCGTCGAGGCGGGGCCGATCGTGCGGTTCTCGGCCACCAGCGCCGTCGCCGGGTACTGCGCCCCCGCGAACCCGCTGTTGAGCCCCGGGTCGCCCGCGACGAGGAACTCGGGGAGGCCGTAGCTCAGGTGCCGGTTCAGCATCCGGTTGGTGCGCCGCTCGGAGAGCACGCCGAGCTGCGTCAGCGCGACCATGGTGAAGTCCATCGCGAACGCGACCGGCTGGCCGTGGAAGTTCGCGCCGTGGAACACCTCCATGCCCTCGAAGAACAGGGGGTTGTCGTTGGCGGAGTTCAGCTCGATGTCGACGACGCGGCGGCCGTGGTAGAGGGTGTCGCGGACGGCGCCCAGCACCTGCGGGATCGCCCGCATCGAGTACGCCTTCTGCATGTACATCTGGGTGCGCTGCACCCCGTCGCCCTCGCGGCGTTCGGCCTGCACCGACTCGCGCATCTGCGCGTGGGAGACGACCAGGCCGCTGCCCGCCAGCAGGGCGCGCAGGTTCGCGGCGGTGTCGATCTGGCCCGGGTGGGGGCGGGCGATGTCGTGGCCCTCGGGCTGGAACCCCCCGGTCGAGCCGCGCAGCGCCTCCACGGCCAGGGCGGTGACGATCTCGGCCTGGCGGACCTGGTCCAGGCCGCGCTCCACGATCAGGGCGCCCAGGCCCGTCATGCCGGAGGTCCCGTTGATCAGCGCGAGCCCCTCCTTGAACCGCAGCCGGACGGGTTCGATGCCGAGTTCCCGCAGCACCGGCCCGGTCGCCACCTGCCCCTCGCCGTCCTTGCCGAGGAGGTAGCCCTCGCCGATCAGCGCCATCGCGATGTGCGACAGCGGCGCCAGGTCGCCGCTCGCCCCGAGCGACCCCATCTGCGGGATGGCCGGGGTCAGCCCCGAGTTCAGGTACAGCGCCAGCCGCTCCAGCACCTCCGGCCGCACCGCCGAGTGCCCCTTGGCGAGGGCGTTCAGGCGGGCCGAGACGATCGCGCGGGCCTCCACCGTGTTGAACAGCGGCCCGACACCGGCCGCGTGGCTGCGGACCAGGTTGGTCTGCAACTCCACCTCGTGCGCGCGGTCGACGAGCATGTAGATCATCTCGCCGTACCCCGTGGTCACCCCGTAGACGGGGACGCCCTGGCTCACCAGGTCCTCGAACTGGCCGCGGCTCTTGGCGGCGCGTTCCAACGCGCCCGGCGCCACCGCGCAGGGGGTGCCGGACTCCGCCACCCGCCGCACGTCGGCGGTCGTCACACCCGCACCATCGAAAACAACCCGCGACTCCGAATCCACCAAACTCAACCTCTCACTCGATCACGACGGCGATCGTCGTTCTTGGGACGGGAATGGACAGTGGCGGACTCGATCAGAGCCGCCATTCCGGCGAGTGAAGGGCGCAGCAGGCATTCCCGGAGGGAGACCGGCACGCCGAATCTGCCGTGTATTCGCTGGGTGAGCGTGGGTACCAGCAGCGAATGGCCGCCGGCGGAGAAGAAGCTCTCCTCGACGGTCTCCGGGGCGGCGCCGAGCAGGTCGTGCCAGATGCGCGCCAGTTCGCGTTCGGTATCGGACGCCGGGGCGCGGCCCCGCCGGGACAGCACCCGGGCCGGGTCGGGCAGCCGGCGCCGGTCCACCTTCCCCGCGATGTTGCGCGGCAGCCCGGCCTCCAGGACGTGGAAGGCGATCAGCCGGACGGACGCGCCGAGCCGCTGGTTCAGATGGGCGCGCCAGGCGTGCGGGGCGGCCTCGGCGCCCTCCCGGGGCACGACGTAGGCCAGCAGGTGCGTGACCAGGCCGTGGTCACCGGTGACGGGGACGACCGCGCACTCGCGCACCGACGGGTGCGCCGCCAGCTCCGCCTCGACCCCGGAGATCTCGACGCGGTTGCCGCCGAGCTTCACCTGGTGGTCGCGGCGGCCGCGGAACTCCAGCGTCCCGTCGAAGCCCCAGCGGCCGAGGTCGCCCGTCCGGTAGCAGCGGGTCGCCCCGCCCATGCCCCGGACGGGGCGGAACGCGCCCGCGTCCTCGCCGCCGAGGTAGTCGGCGGCGGCGTACGGGCTGCGGATCACGATCTCCCCGGTGACGCCCGCCGGGCAGGGGCGGTCGTCGCCGTCCAGCACGAGCACCTGGCGGCCCGGGATGGGGCGGCCGATCGGGACGGTCGCGGCCACCGGCCCGGTGAACCTGTGCCAGGTGGCGGCGATGGTCTCGGTCGGGCCGTAGCCGTTGAAGACCCGCGCGTGCGGCGCCGCCGCGCGCAGCCCGTTCACCAGGCCCGCCGGGAGGGCCTCGCCCATCAGCGCGACGCGGTCCAGCGTCCGGGGCCATCCGCCGGCGTGGTCGCGGGCGGCGCGCAGCAGTTCGGCCGCGAAGCTCGGGACGGTCTGGAGGAAGGTGATCCGCTCGTCCCGCAGCCACTCCAGCAGCGGCTCGGGGTTCAGCCGGAGCCGGTCGGGGACCACGCACAGCGTGCCGCCCGCGACCAGCGTCGCGAAGATCTCGCACAGGCTCGGGTCGTGTTCGGGGGCGACCCACAGGGCGACGCGCGAGCGGGCGTCGATGCCGCATTCGTCCGCCAGCCAGGCGGCGAACTGGACGAGCGCGCCGTGCGTCTGCGCGATGCCCTTGGGCTTGCCGGTCGAGCCCGAGGTGTAGGCGGCGTAGGCGAGCCGGCCCAGGTCCGACGGCGGGACCGGGACCGGGGCCGCGCCGTCGGGGGCGGGGTCGGAGGGGAGGAGCAGCGTGCCGCCGAGGTGGTCGCGGTACCAGCGCTCCAGCGGCGCGTCCGGGGTCTCGGTGACCAGGCAGGCGGGGCGCAGCTCGGTCAGCACCGACCGGCCGCGCTCGCCCGCGTCCCCCGGCCCGAACCACACCACGTGCCCTCCGGCCAGGTGCGTGGCGAGCGACGCGGTGAGCTGCGCGGGGCCGTGCCCCATGCGGATGGCCACGGGCGCGCGGTCGACGCCGATGCCCGCCAGCCGGGACGCGAGCGCGGCGGCCCGCTCCATGAGCGTGCGGTAGGGCAGCCGGCCGTCCGGCCAGGTCATGGCGGTGCCGTCGCGGTGCCGCCCGATGAGCGTGTGCACCGGCTCGCGCGGGGCGTCCGCGCCGAGCCGATCGTCCGGACGCGGGGCCCGGTCCTCCAACGGCAGGTCGCCGATCGGGACGTCGGGGTCGGCGGCCGCCGCCTGGACCAGGGTCCGCAGGTGGTCGAGCATCGCCGCCGGCTCGGGCGCGTGCGGGTGCACGCGGTAGCCCAGCCTGCCCCGGACCGTGCGGCGCGCCTCGTCCAGGCTCAGCCACAGGTCCGCGAGTTCGGTGTCGGCCGCCGGGAGGAGCTCGGCGCGGGCGTCCCCGAGGACGAGGGCGCCGTCCGCGGTGACCGGCGGGACGAACGTCGCGTCGCCCCAGGGGACGCGGTCCGGGTCGCGGTCGGCGCGTATCGACCGTATCGCCTCGGCGAACGGCAGGGTCCGGTGCCGGTGCGCCTCGGCGTGGGCGCGGGCGACCCTGGCGACCAGCTCGGCGAAGGACGGTCCGCCCGAGGCGTCACCGCACACCACCACCGGGTTCTCCAGCGGCCCGACCGTGCGCTCGAAACCCGCCGGACGCGCGTCCATCGGCACCGTGACCGGCACGGCGCCGCCACCGGAGTACCGGGACAGCAGCGCGTGGAACGCCGCGAGCAGCACGATCTCGGACGTGGTGCCGCACCGGTCGGCGAGCGCGGCCACCCGCGCGGCGGACCCGGGGCCCCAGTCGAAGGGCACCGCGACGGGCGCGCCGCCGCCGCGGTCGAAGGGCAGCGCGGGCGGGGGCGCGGTGAGCGCGCCGTCCCAGAACCGGCGCGCGCGCTGCCACCGCGCCCGCCCCTCCCACCGCAGGTAGTCGGCGTATCGAGGGGCGTGGACGGCAGGCGCCCGGCCGGTGCCGTAGGCGGTGGACAGCTCACCCGCGAGCAGCGCCAGCGAGGCGCGGTCCGCGACCGCGCGGTGCGCCTCCAGCAGGACCCTGTGCTCGGACGGCCCGGTCCGCACGACCGTGAGCCCGGCCACCGGGCCGTCGGCGAGGTCGAGGAGGCGTCCGGTCGCGGCGGGGGCGAGCGGGGAGACCCGCGGCACCGGCCGTCCGTCCCGCTGCCGGATCCGGGTGCGCAGGATCCGGTGCCGCTCGGTGACGGCGCGCCACGCCCGCTCCAGCCCGCCGGCGTCCAGCTCGCCCGTCACCCGGTAGGCCCTGCGCAGGATCATCGCGGGCGCGGACGGGTTCAGCCGGTCCAGGAACCAGAGCCCCTCCTGGGCGCGGGAAATGGCGGTCCGCCGCTCCCGTGATGCCGGTGAATTCGTCGCCGCCATTTCACCTCCTTTGACAGTTATGGATCCTCACACGCGGTCGACCGGCGCGCTTCTCATGAAATGCGCGGCGACTCCCCTGGCCAGGGCGAAGAAAGCGCAATCACCAGGATGCCGGGCCGCTTCGCACGCGATGACGATGGACGTGCTTCGCCGCGATCACCGGCGGCATTGTCCACGAGAAAAAGGGAGCCGCATGATGGGTGACTTGAGTCCGCAGGAGATCGAGGGCCGGGTCAGGAAGATCTGGGCGGACGTGCTGAACGCCGGGGAGGGCGAGGAGGACGCCACGTTCTTCGAGCTCCAGGGGCAGTCGATCTCCGCGGCCCGCATCGTCGCGCGGGTGGAGGACGAGTTCGGGGTGGTGCTGGACATCGGCGTCCTTTTCAACGACTGCGACGCCGGAACGCTGGCCCGCGAGGTCGCGGCGACCGCTCAGCGGTCCTAAGGGGAAAAGGAAGTACGGGCGGTCCGGATCCGGGGTACCGAGCTTGTGGTGAGGATCCGGACCGCCCGCGTTCTCGGGGCGCCCGCCTTGCCGGTCAGCGCTTGCGGGCGATGGTCAGGCCGTCGGCGATCGGCAGCATGACCGTGTCGAGCCTGTCGTCGGAGGCGAGCGCCGCGTTGAATTCACGGAGCTTTCGCGCGCAACCGCGCATGAGCGCGTCGCCGGCGAGGTCGGGGTCCATGACATAACCGTCGAGAAGGACGTTGTCGGCGATCAGCAGACCGCCCGGCCGCAGCAGCGGAACGGCCAGCGCGTGGTAGTTCAGGTAGTTCATCTTGTCGGCGTCGACGAAGACGATGTCGGCCGCGAGGCCGTCCGGGAGCGCGGCGAGCGTGCGGCCCGCCGCGCCCAGGCGGAAGTCGATGCGGTCCGCGACGCCCGCCAGCTCCCAGTGCTCGCGCGCCAGGTCGGCGTGCTCGTCGGACACGTCGCAGGTGATGACCGTCCCGCCCGCCGCGAGCCCCCGGGCGAACGCCAGCGCGGACAGGCCGGTGAACGTCCCCACGTCCACGACGGTCCGCGCGCCGACGGTCCGGGCGAGCAGGGTGAGCAGGGCGGCCTGCTCGGCGGGCACCATCATGCCCGCCTGGTCACCGAGCGCGGCGGTCTTCTCGATCAGGCTGGTCAGCACGGCGTCGGGCGGGGTGCACGAGCGCGCCAGGTAGGCGCGCATGGCCTCGCTGACCGGCACGTGCTTGACCGCGGGGGACGGAACGGCGCCGCTCACGGTGTTCTCCCTCCTGGACGGACGCGTCGCTGGTCAGATGTAGAGGGTGTTGGGTTCCTGGTCGCACAGGATCCGCCCATGCAACTCGGCGTTGGTCTCGGGGTTCATCAACGCGTGCAGGTTCACCGCCTGCACATCGGCCAGGATCTGCCCCATCGA